>NZ_CP192068.1:3267500-4187500 GCF_050942385.1 Streptomyces sp. CA-146814 | reverse complement strand
GCCATGCGCATCGCCTCCAGCCACTTCGTACGGCCTTCATCGGTCAGCTCGACGATGACGCGGACCCGGTTGTTCTCGTCGCGGTCCCGGGTGACCAGGCCCTCGCCGGCCATACGGTCGATGCGGTGGGTCATGGCGGCCGGGGTGAGGCCGAGGCGCTTCGCCAGCTCGCCAGGGCCCAGACGGTACGGGGCGCCCGACAGGACGAGGGTCTTGAGGACCTCCCACTCGGCGCTGCTGATGCCGAGGGCGGCCACCTGCCTCCCGTACGCGACGTTCATCCGGCGGTTCAGGCGGCCCAGCGCGGAGACGACCTGTTCGACCTGGGGGTCGAGGTCGCGGAACTCGCGCTGGTAGGCGGCGATCTGTTCGTCGAGGGTCGGCTCGCTGGGGCCTGGCTCCTCGGTGCTCTCAGACATGGCGGGCAGTATGGCACGCCCTCACCACCCTTGAAGTCCTTCAGGCTGTAGTTTTCACCTTCTAAGTTTAGTGCTAAAGTCTTCGAGTCTGATTCGTTCGGGGCCTTTGAGTCCTTCAAGATCTTGAGGTAGGTGAGTGTGACCAGGGAGATGGGCGCAGCGCTGCGGCGGATCCAGCTGGGCAGCGCGCTGAGCGCGTTCGGGCTCGGGTTCACCGTTCCGTATCTGTACGTCTACGTGGCGCAGGTGCGGGATCTGGGCGCCGGTACGGCGGGAGTCGTGTTGGCGGTCTTCGCGATGGCGGCGCTGGCCGTTCTGCCGTTCACCGGGCGGGCCATCGACCGGCGCGGGCCGCTGCCCGTGCTGGTGGTGGCCGCCGGTCTCGCCTCCGTCGGCGCCGCCGCTCTGGGGTACGCGAGCAGCGTTCCGGCCGCCGTGCTGTCGGCCGCGGTCCTCGGTGCCGGTACCGCCGTGATGCAGCCCGCCCTGGCCACGATGCTCGTCTGGTGCTCCAGCACCGCCACCCGTACGCGCGCCTTCGCCATGCAGTTCTTCCTGCAGAACCTGGGCCTCGGGCTCGGCGGGCTGGTCGGCGGGCAGCTCGTGGACGTGAGCCGTCCGGCGAGCTTCACCATGCTGTTCCTGATCGAGGCCGGGATGTTCGTGGTCCTCGGTGCGGTCGCGGCGACCGTGAAGATGCCGCGTACCGCTTCCATCGGCGGAGCCCGGCCGACCGACGGTTCCGCCAAGGGCGGGATGCGGGCGCTGCTCTCGCACCGGGCCATGGTCCAGCTGTGCGTGCTCGGGTTCGTGCTCTTCTTCGCCTGCTACGGGCAGTTCGAGTCCGGTCTCGCCGCGTACGGCACCGAGGCCGCCGGGATCCAGCCGTCCACGCTCGGCCTCGCGCTGGCCGCCAACACCGCGGTCATCGTCATCGCGCAGTTCGTCGTGCTGCGGCTCGTGGAGCGGCGGCGGCGCAGCCGGGTCATCGCGGCCGTCGGGCTCATCTGGGCCTTCGCCTGGATCGTGGCGGGGTACGCGGGGCTCGGGCACGGCAGCCAGACCATGGCGACGGCCGCGTTCATCTCGACGTACGCGCTGTTCGGGCTGGGTGAGGCGATGCTGTCGCCGACCGTGGCGCCGCTGGTCGCGGACCTGGCGCCGGAGTCGATGGTCGGGCAGTACAACTCGGCGTTCGCGCTGTGCAAGCAGCTCGCGCTCGCGGTCGGTCCCGCGGTCGGCGGTCCGATGGGGGCTTCGCTGCACGGGCCGTACATCGTGACGTTCGTGCTGTTCTCGCTCGGGATCACGGTGCTCGCGCTGCGGCTGGGGCGCCGGCTCACCCCCGTACAGGATCAGCCGTCGCTGGCCCCCGCGCCCTCGCGTGTGGTGGCGGTGTCGCTGCCCGAGGGTGGGGAGAGCTCTGCCGAGGCGGCCGATCGGGCCGTGTCGGTCACGGCGCCGACGGCCGCGGCCACCACGGCCGCTGCCGCCACTGCCACGGCCGGTCGCTGAGCCGGCGGCGGGACCTCAGCGGGGCAGGGCGAACTCGCACCAGACCGCCTTGCCGCCGCCCGGGGTGCGGCGGCTGCCCCAGGAGGTGGCGATCGACGCGATGATCTCGATGCCGCGTCCCGCCTCGTCGGCCGGTTCGGCCTGGCGGCGGCGCGGCAGGTGGTCGTCCCCGTCGGTCACCTCGATGATCAGCCGCCGGTCGGTGCGGCGCAGGCCCAGGCGCATCGGCGGGGTGCCGTGCTGGAGCGAGTTGGCGACCAGCTCGCTGGCGGCGAGGACGCCGAGGTCGCGGAGCTCGGCCGGGAAGCGCCAGGAGGTCAGGACGCCGGTGGCGAAGGAGCGGGCGCGCGGCGTGGCCTCGATGCCGCCGAGGAGGTCGAGCGCGGCGTTGTGGAACAGCTCCGCGTTCGGTCCCGTACGGGCGGGGTGCTGGACGACCAGGACCGCCACGTCGTCGTCGTGCTCGGCGGTCACCCCCAGCGAGCGGATCAGCCGGTCGCAGACGACCTGCGGTGATCCCTTGGCGCCGGAGAGCGCGCGGGCGAGGGAGGCGACGCCCTCGTCGATGTCCTCGCTGCGACGCTCGACCAGGCCGTCGGTGTAGAGGACCGCGGTGGAGCCGGGCGGCAGCGCGATGGTGCCCGAGGTGTGGACCCAGCCGCCGGTACCGAGCGGCGGTCCGGTGGGATCGGCGGCCCGGCTGACCGTGCCGTCCTCGTCGCGGACGAGCATCGGGAGGTGGCCGGCGGAGGCGTAGACGAGCTGTCCCTCGTTCGGGTCGTGGACGGCGTAGACGCAGGTGGCGATCTGGGTCGCGTCGATCTCCGAGGCGAGGCCGTCCAGCAGCTGGATCACCTCGTGCGGCGGGAGGTCGAGCCGGGCGTAGGCGCGGACGGCGGTGCGGAGCTGGCCCATCACGGCGGCGGCGCGGACCCCGCGGCCCATGACGTCGCCGATCACCAGGGCGGTGCGGCCGGCGCCGAGGGTGATCACGTCGTACCAGTCGCCGCCGACGGCCGCGTCGGTGCCGCCGGGCTGGTAGGTGGCGGCGATGCGGAGGTCGTCGGGCTGCTCCAGCTCCTGCGGGAGCAGGGAGCGCTGGAGGGTGACGGCCGTCTCGCGGTGGCGGCGTTCGCTGGTGCGCAGGCGCTCGGCGGCCTCGGCGTGGTCGGTGACGTCGGCCGCGTAGACGAGGACGCCGCTCTCGGCCCTGTTCTTCTCGTCGTCGCCCTCGGTTTCCTCCGTGCCGGTCCAGGCCGCGACGGGCGTGCAGGTCACGGTGTACGAGCCGCCCTCGGCCGTCCGGCGGGACTTGACCGTACGGGCGGTGCCGCTGCGCAGGACCTGGTCGAGCAGCGGCAGCACGCTCAGCTCGGCGAGCTCCGGCAGGGCCTCGGCGGCGGGGATGCCGGAGGGACGGGGGCCGAACGCGGTCTCGTACGCCTCGTTGACGTACGCGACGCGGTGGTCCGGGCCGTGCAGCAGCGCGACGGCGGCGGGGAGGCGGCCGAGGATCTCGCGGGACGGGAGGCCGTCCAGGGCGGGCCCGGGGACGGCCGGTGCGGCGGCGGTGTCGGGAGGTTCCGGAAGCGTGCCGTCCGGGAGGGCGGCCGCGGCCTGCGCCTGGGCGTACTCGGCCCGGGCGGCGGGCACGGGACTGCGGTCGTCCCGCGCGGCGGCTCGACGCTGCGTTCCGGGAAGGCGGGCGCTCCAACGCGTGAAGTTCACGGAATTTCTGGCCTCGTGTGTCGGTTCGGTGCGTCGCTGCTGGTCACTGTCGGTCACTGCCGGCCGGGTCACTCTGTGCAGGTGTGGGCCCACCTATGGTCACACGTCCAGTGTGACCGACCGTACTGACAGTCGCCGTCCGGACGCCGTCCGGTTGCCGTACGGCCGCGGTCCGGACGGCGTCCGAAGGGTGTGCGCGGGCGGTGCGGTCGCGGTCGCGCCGCTGGTCAGCGCGGAGGGCGGGGCGGCAGGCCGCCCGGCGGGTCCTCCGGGGTCCCGTCGGTGTCGGGGCGGGGCAGGGTTCCGGGCCGCTGGGGGGCCACCGAGCCGCCGCCGGCCGCGAGTTCGAACTCGGCCCGGGGGTGTTCGAGCGAGCCGAGGGAGACGATCTCCCGTTTGAAGAGTCCGGCCAGGGTCCATTCGGCAAGGACGCGCGCCTTCCGGTTGAACGTCGGCACCCGGCTGAGGTGGTACGTACGGTGCATCAGCCAGGCGGGGTAGCCCTTGAGCTTGCGACCGTAGACGTGGGCGACGCCTTTGTGCAGGCCCAGGGAGGCGACGGATCCCGCGTACCTGTGGCGGTATTCGGCGGGCGGGCGGCCCTCCAGCGTCGCAAGGACGTTGTCGGCGAGGACCTTGGCCTGGCGGACGGCGTGCTGGGCGTTGGGGGCGGTCTCCCTGCCCGGTTCGGCGGCGGTGAGGTCGGGGACGGCGGCGGCGTCGCCCGCGGCCCAGGCGTGCGGCATGTCCGCGACGGAGAGGGTGGCGGTGCAGCGGAGCCGGCCGCGTTCGGTGAGGGGGAGGTCGGTAGCGGCCAGGAGCGGGGCCGGTTTGACTCCCGCGGTCCAGACGAGCGTGCGGGTCGGGAGGCGGGAACCGTCGCTCAGGACGGCGACACGGTCCTCACAGGTGTCCAGGCGGGTTTCGAGGCGTACGTCGACGCCGCGGCCGCGCAGCTCGCCGACGGCGTACCGGCTCATGGCCTCGCCTACCTCGGGGAGGATGCGGTCGGAGGCCTCGACCAGGATCCATCTCAGGTCCGTGGGCTTGATGTTGTGGTAGTACCGCGCGGTGTAGCGGGCCATGTCCTCCAGCTCCGCGAGCGCCTCCACGCCCGCGTAGCCGCCGCCGACGAAGACGAAGGTGAGCGCGGAGTCGCGGATCGCGGGGTCGCGGGTGGCGGAGGCGATGTCCATCTGTTCGATGACGTGGTTGCGCAGCCCGATGGCCTCCTCGACCGTCTTGAACCCGATGCCGAAGTCCGCGAGGCCGGGGACCGGCAGGGTGCGCGAGACGGATCCCGGGGCGATGACGATCTCGTCGTACGCGATCTCCAGGGCGCCGGTGCCGTCCTCCGCGGTGGCGAGCGTGGTGACGGTGGCCGTGCGTTTGGCGTGGTCGATGCGGTCGGCCTCGCCGATGACGATGGTGCAGTGGTTCAGGACGCGGCGCAACGGTACGACGACGTGGCGCGGCGAGATCGAGCCGGCGGCCGCCTCGGGGAGGAACGGCTGGTACGTCATGTACGGCTCGGGCGTGACGACCACGATCTCGGCGTCGCCGCTCCGGAGTCTCTGCTTCAGCTTCCGTTGGAGACGCAGCGCCGTGTACATCCCGACGTAGCCGCCGCCGACGACGAGAATGCGCACACCTGGCCGGGTGCCGGGGGTCGTCCCCCGGGAATCTGGAGCCATCACCACCCCATGACGCAACGGAGTCGGTGGTTTGTCCACAGGCCCGGCAAATTGTGTGACCGGAGGGTTCTGCGGGGCGGTCCCGGCCGGTCGGCCGGGCGATGAGGAAGCGGTGCAGGTCAGGCGCTGCGCGGAGGGCGAACGGGCGGGTGCGGGAAGGGGGTCGGGGCGCTTCTGCTCCGATCGGGGGGCTCGCCATGCGGAACTACCCCCTTCTGAATTGACGCGGGCTCAACTATGTTCGTTACCCGTCGGGAGTCGGGTGCGGATTTCGTTGTGCTCGCTCCCCGACCTACATGGCGGGGAAGTCTCCGGGGGGAGACGTCATAAACCGGGGGAAGTTATGCAGATTCAGGATTCGCATGGGCAGTCCGCGCGCTCGCACACGGCCAAGGACCACGGACGGCTGGGCTCCGTCGGCGCGCTCGGCGTCATGAGCTCGGCCGACGCGGTGCGCTCCGCCGCGGCGATGAGCGCGGCGGCGATCGGTGCGGTCACGGCGGGAACGGTTCCGGCCGGGCCCGCCGCGAGCGGGCCGGCGCCCAACCCACCTGCGGGCTCGACGCGTTCGGCGCCGCTGCGGGTGGACGCGCAGCGCAATCTGGAGCATGTGCTGCGGGCCGCGCGTGAGGTGTTCGGCGAGCTGGGGTACGGGGCTCCGATGGAGGACGTGGCACGCCGCGCCCGGGTCGGCGTCGGCACCGTCTACCGGCGGTTCCCGAGCAAGGACGTGCTGGTGCGGCGGATAGCCGAGGAGGAGACCTCCCGGCTGACCGAGCAGGCGCGTACGGCTCTGGGGCAGGAGGAGGAGCCCTGGTCGGCGCTCTCCCGCTTCCTGCGGACCTCGGTGGCATCGGGCGCGGGCCGGCTGCTGCCGCCGCAGGTGCTGCGGGTCGGGGTCGACGCGGAGGAGGCGGGCGCGCCGGTGGCGGCGGACGCGGGCGACGAGACCCGTGTTCCGCAGCAGCGGCAGGGCGTGGCCCAGGCCGACTTCCGTGTCGTCGGCCGGCGTGCCGGTGCCGGGGACGAGCTCGACGGCCTGGTTGAGGATTCGGGCGCGGGCGAGCTGCTGGAGGTCGTGGGCCGGCTGGTGGACCGGGCGCGGGAGTCGGGCGAGCTGCGCGGCGATGTGACGGTGGCGGACGTGCTGCTGGTCATCGCCACCGCTGCCCCGTCCCTGCCGGACGCCGCCCAGCAGGCGGCGGCCTCGGCCCGGTTGCTGGACATCCTGCTGGAGGGGCTGCGGTCGCGGCCGTCGGTCTGACGTCACCGTCCGGGGCGCGCTCGGAGGCCGGACGGAGTCCGGTCGAAGCCCGTTCGGTCAGCCTGACCGCTCGACCGCCCGTGCGTGGTGCGGGCGGCCGGGTGGCGGCTGTTCGGAGAACAACCCGGATGCATTCCCTGAAAGAAGGCTCTCTAGCACTCGCATTCGAGAAAACGCCCCGGATGAGTGGTTGCCAGGACTGAGGCTCCATCGCGATTGAGCCATGTGGCAGTCTTGGCCGGTATTCGGGTCCGAGGGTGTATACGGGGGCTTCCGCGATGAGCGGTAACGAGCAGCAGGAAGAGCCGCTCGACGAGATCGCTGCGGCGGGCGGGGATACGAAGGCCGACGGGATGTCCTCCGGGCACGTCCCGGTCCAGGCGGGACGTGGAGCGTCGGACGGTTCGGGCGGCAGTCCGACTGGTTCGGGCGGCGGTTCTGGCGGTTCTGGCGGTGAGGAGCAGGGCGGCACCGTTCTGCCCGGGCCGTGGCCGGCTGTCGTCGAGGCCGGTGGCGGGGACGGCGTCCCCGGTGTGTACGCGGTGCCTTCGCAGCGCGAGGGGCGCGTCGGGTCGCCCGACACCGGGCTGTCCGACGCCCAGTTGATCGAGGGCATGCGCGAGGGGGACAACCTCGCCTACGAGGAGCTGTTCCGGCGCCACTCGGGCGCGGTCCACCGGTACGCCCGCACCTGCTGCCGGGACGGGCACACCGCCGACGACCTGACCGCCGAGGTGTTCGCCCGCACCCTCCAGGCCGTACGGGGCGGCAAGGGGCCGCAGGAGGCGGTCCGGGCCTATCTGATGACCGCCGTCCGCCATGTCGCCGCCGCCTGGACGAAGAGCGCCAAGCGGGAGCAGCTGGTCGACGACTTCGCGGTGTTCGCCGCGCAGGCCTCCCGTACGTCGGAGCGCATCGACGACGACACCCTCGACCTCGGTGCCGATGTGCTGGCGATGCACGAGGCCGAGCAGTCGATGGCGATGGAGGCGTTCCGGAGCCTGCCCGAGCGCTGGCAGGCGGTGCTCTGGCACACCACGGTGGAGGAGGAGTCGCCCAGCGAGATCGCCCCGCTCTTCGGGCTGACCGCCAACGCCACCGCCGTCCTGGCCAGCCGGGCCCGCGAAGGGCTCAAGCAGGCGTATCTCCAGGCCCATGTGAGCCAGGCGCTCACCACCGGCGGCGACTGCGCGCAGTACGCGGACCGGCTCGGCGCCTACGCGCGCGGCGGGCTGCGGATGCGGGCCGAACGCGGTCTGCGCAAGCATCTGGACGAGTGCGCGAAGTGCCGGGTGGCGGCAGGCGAGTTGGAGCACGTCAACGCCGGGATCCCGGCGCTGCTGCCGATCGCGGTCATCGGCTGGTTCGCCGCCGGTTACTCGCTCAAGGCGGCGGGTGTCGTGGCGGGCGGTGCCGCCGGGGCGGCCGGAGCGGGAGCCGCCGCCGCGGCCACCGGATCGGGCACGACCGGCGCTGCCGCCGGTGGTGCAGCGGGAGGGTCCTCCTCCGGAGCCGCCGGGGGTGCCGCGTCGGAAGGGCTCGGTGCGCCCGCCAAGGCCGGGATCGCGGCCGCCGTCGCCGTGGCGGCCGCCGCCGGGCTGGTGTGGGCGCTGGTCGGCGACGACCAGCCGAAGCCGGATCCCCAGCCGGTCGCGAAGCCGCCGGCGGTGGCGCCCGAGGTTCCGTCGCCGGAGCCGCCCGCACCGGAGCCCGAACCTCCGGTCGCGCCCGCGCCCGACCCCGTACCGCCTGCGGCAGCCCCCGAGCCGGACCCCGCACCGGAGCCGGAACCTGAACCTCCGGCCCCGGCCCCGGAGCCCGAGCCGACTCCGCCGCCCGCCGAGCCCACGCCCTCCCCGGAGCCGCCGGAGCCCGAGCCGCCCGCGCCGAGCCCGACGCCGCCCCCGGAGCCCGATCCCCGGCCGGAGCCACCGCCTCCTCCGCCGCCGCCCGCGCCGACCGTCTACCAGGTCAGCGAGCTCCCGCACTCCCTGCTCGGCGACCACACCGAGCCGGAGGTGGTGACGGGGCGGAGCAGCTGGATCTGGCAGCGGTCGAACGTGTCGATCGCCGAGAAGCGGTACGCGCACGGGGTCACTGTGCACGCCCGGTCCTCGGTCACCATCCAGCTGAACCGCCCGTGCACCCGCTACGAGGCGATGGTCGGCGTGGACGACCTGACGATGGGGCTCGGCGCGGTCCGGTTCTCCGTCTACAACGGCGACGGGGCGCGGCTGTGGCGCTCGCCGGTGATGGCGGGCGGGGCGCCTGCCGTCCCGGTCAGCGTCGGGATCGCCGGGCAGTCGTCGATCCGGCTCGTGGTGGAGCCCGAAGGGCCGCTCGGCGGGGTGGCGCTGGCCGACTGGGCGGAGTCCCGTATCAGCTGCGCCTGAGCCCGGTGCCGTGGTGCCGGTGCCCGGTGCCGTGACCGTGGCGTCTGAGCCCGGTCTCGCGGACCCGGTGGCGCGTCACGGCTGTCGCGGGCCCGGTGGTGCGTCAGGGCTGGAGCGTGCGGCGGGACGGGACCACGCCGCCCGCCACCGCGCGCTGGCGCGGCGCCGCCGTGCCCGTCCAGCAGGTGCCCCGGCGGGCCAGCAGCCGGCGCAGCCACAGCTCGGTGGAGGCCAGTTCCGCCAGGCCGTCCAGCGGGAGCGGCTCGCCTTCGGAGGCGGCGCGCAGGGCCTTGCGGACGAGGCGGGCCTCGACCAGGCCCGCGTCGGCGAGGAGCGGTGCGTCGAAGAGGGCCATCAGGTCAGGCAGCGCGGTGCGCAGGCCGGTGCGGGTGACGGCGGTGGAGGTGGCCTGGGACGGGGTGCCCCAGCCGGGCGGCAGGTCGTGGATGCCGGCTCCGCCCAGCACCCGGCGCAGGATCGCGGCGCGGGCGCCGGGCTGGACGCGGAGGGATTCGGGAAGCGCGCGGGCGGCCCGGACGACCTGGTTGTCCAGGAACGGGGCGTGCAGGCGCTGGCTGCGGATCTCGGCCGCCTGCTCCAGGATGCGGTGGTCGGCGGCGGCGCGGGCGAGGGTGGCGCGGGCGCGGGCCTCGCCGGGGCGCTGGACGGAGGTGGGCCGGATCGCCGCTTCCTGGAGGCGAACCGATACTTCGGCGAGCGCCTCTCCGGTCAGCCAGCGGGCCGCAGGGCCCGGGCGCGACCAGGCGAGGGCGGCGAGCGAGGCGTCGGCGGGGGTGGCGAGGTCGGGGGCGTACCGATTGGCGTCGGGGAGGAGTCCGGCGGCGGTCTCCAGGCCGGTGCGGTACGACGTACGGGCCAGTCTTCGGGCGGCGCGGTAGACCGTCAGCGGGACGAACAGCGAGTGCGCCGAGGGGCCTTCGGCCTTGGTGAGCGCGGCGACCGGGCGCAGGAGGTGGCGTCTGCGCCGGTCCATCAGGAGGTCGGCGAGGCGGGCCGGGTGGGCGTCGAGGACCTGCCGGGCGCCGTGGCCCACCAGGTGGTCGGCGCTGCCCGCGGCGAGGCGGCGGCGGTGGCGTTCGGCGACGACGAGCGAGGGGCCCGGTTCGTCGGTGAGCGGTCCGGTCCCCAACGAGGCGTACGGGAGGGCCTCTTCGCCCGCCGCGACGACCACGTGGTGCAGGCGCGGGTTGGCGGCGATGGCGCGGGCGCGCTCCAGCTCGTCCTCGTGGCCGCGGGTGGTGAGGTCGTTGAAGGTGACCGCGAGCAGGCGCTCCCCCGCCCCCGTGCCGTGGCCGAGGAGGGTGCCGGGCAGTCCGGGCAGTCCGGCGGCGAGCAGGGCGAGGGTGGCGGAGGCGCTGCCGCCGGAGAGGTCGGCACCGATTCCGGCCACCGGCGCGCCCCGGGCCGCACGCCGGTCGGCGGGGCCCATGCCGGGGACGGGCCCCGGGTCCTGCGGCACGGTCTCGGGGGCGTGGCGGGGCGCGGTGAGCCGGGCGCGTACGGCTTCGACGAGCGCGTCCCGTACGCCTTCCACCGCGTGCACCGGGTCGGCCTGGGGCGCGGCGACGGCGAGGGAGGCGACGGCCTCGTACCCGGTGATCTCCCGCGAACCCTCCCGCAGGATCAGCGCGTGGCCCGGCGGGACCCGCTTCACCCCCAGGTACGGCGTGCCGTCGCCGAGCGCCTCCGGGCTCTCCGGGCAGGCGAGCAGGGCGGCGAGGTGGCCGATGTCGAGCTGGGCCTCGATCAGGTCGGCGAGCGGCAGGGCGGCGGTGGCGTAGGCGGTGCCGTTGGCCCACGGGGTGTGGAAGACGGGCCGGGCGCCGGCCAGGTCGCCGGCGACGGTGATGCGGCGGCCGATCTGGACGACGGCGGTGTAGCTGCCCGGCCAGGCGGTGAGGTGGCGCATCGCGCCGCCGCGCGCGGCGAGCAGTCCGACGCGCAGCTGTTCGTCGGTGGCCCCGCAGCAGCCGAGGACGGCGAGGCGCGCGGTGGGGGCGCCTTCGGGCGTGGCGACGCCGATGATCCGGATCTCGTCGGGGCGCCAGTCGCCGACCGCCCAGAGCGGATCCGGGTCGCCCCACAGGAGTTGAGAGCCCACCGGATGGACCGTGCGCCCCTCACCGCCGTTGCCGACGGCCCCGACGGTGCCGAAGCTCGCGGCGATACTGCTCCATCCCACCAACCAACGCATCGCCGCCTCCACAGGCTGTGGACAAGCGGCGCACTGTGCTGATCGCATCGCCGCTGCGGGACATGCTGCCACGACAGGGCCGCAGGAGAGGGGGTACGGGCAGCGCACGCCGGATGAGCATGCGCCCCTGGCAAAGGCCGGACACCCGGCTCGCCGTCGCCTTCACCGCATCCCCGGCAACGGAACTGCTGATTCCGGGAGTTAACGCCACGGGCGCGGTCGCCGGTGGCGCGGCATACGCATCGGACTCCACCATCGCCGCCGAAGCCACCGCACGGGGAGAGCGGTTGAAATCCGGCCATAGTCGGACCGTTGGCCAGACCGTCACCGGACGGTCGTTATTCAGCCATTCTCGTCAGGTTCCGCCGCCCGCGCACACCCGTCCGCGCCCCCGCGGCGGACCCTTCCACGCACAGTCCGGGAGGTGGGCCTCACCTCCCGGACCGGTCCGCCGCCCGCGGGGAATGGAGCGGCGGTATCCCCCAGCCCACTGAGTCCAGTGCAGTGAGCCGACCCACGCGGTACCCAGCCAAGCCGCTTCCGTACGGGCCGGGCCAGAGCGCACGGCCGGGCGCACGGCCACACGCCAGGGGCACGGCCCGCTCCGGCACGCGCACCCCCGGAGCGCGGACGCCGCCGCCCGCACGGACAACAATCCCGCCATACGGACGTCTGCCCCTTAACGGTAGGGATGGGGAGAACTACGCTGTGTTTGCTGGTGTTCTCAGCAGGGGGGCATATTCCTCGGGGCTCGGCCACATGCGTGTGCAGGCGGAGTACGGGGGTTCGAACCTGGGGAGCATCGGTACGAATGCCGCGCGCCGTCCTCGGTGACGCGGCGGCTGTCTGTGTGTCGAGGGGTGGCGCATGTCCAGGGAGCAACGCGGGCCGAACGAGAAGCTCGGCACGGTTCTCGCCCTCGCGGGAATCAGTAACGCCGGGCTCGCCCGGCGGGTCAACGACCTCGGAGCACAGCGCGGTCTGACACTTCGCTACGACAAGACCTCGGTGGCCCGGTGGGTCGCCAAGGGGATGGTGCCGCAGGGTGCGGCGCCTCATCTGATCGCGGCGGCGATCGGGGCCAAGCTCGGCCGGCCGGTCCCGCTGCACGAGATCGGTCTCGCCGACGCGGACCCCGCGCCGGAGGTCGGCCTCGCCTTCCCCCGGGACGTGGGCGAGGCGGTCAGGTCGGCGACCGAGCTGTACCGGCTGGATCTGGCCGGGCGCAGGGGCGGCGGCGGGATCTGGCAGTCGCTGGCCGGTTCGTTCGCGGTGAGCGCGTACGCGACCCCCGCGTCCCGCTGGCTGATAACCCCCGCCGATCCGTCGGTCGCCCGCGACCCGACGGCGGCACAGGCGGCGATCCTCGGCGCCCGCAGCGGCGGCCAGGACTCTTCAGCCGCACCCGGTCCGCGCGGACCGCAGGGCGCGCCGGACGGCCGCGGCGCACACAACCCGCACACATCCCCGGGCGCGCCGGGCGGCTCCGGCGCAGGCCCTGGCTCCGGCGCAGGCACGGGCTCCGGTTCCAGCTCCGGTTCCGGTTCCGTGCCCGTGCAGCCCGGCCCGGAGTCCGTCGCGGACGCCTCGCCGCTGCGCGTGGGCCACAGCGACGTCATGAAGCTGCGCGAGGCGGCCCAGGACGCCCGCCGCTGGGACTCCAAGTACGGCGGTGGCGACTGGCGTTCCTCCATGGTCCCGGAGTGCTTACGCGTCGACGCCGCACCTCTGCTCCTCGGCTCGTACACCGACGAGGTGGGCCGCGCGCTGTTCGGCGCGTCGGCGGAGCTGACCCGGCTGGCGGGCTGGATGGCGTTCGACACCGGCCAGCAGGAGGCCGCCCAGCGCTACTACATCCAGGCTCTGCGGCTGGCCCGCGCCGCCGCAGACGTACCCCTCGGCGGCTATGTTCTCGCCTCCATGTCCCTCCAGGCGACCTACCGCGGCTTCGCCGACGAGGGCGTCGATCTCGCGCAGGCCGCCGTGGAGCGCAACCGGGGCCTGGCGACCGCCCGCACCATGAGCTTCTTCCGGCTGGTGGAGGCCCGCGCCCATGCCAAGGCCGGCGACGCACCGGCCGCGGGGGCCGCGCTCAAGGGCGCCGAGAGCTGGCTGGAGCGGTCCCGGTCGGGCGACGCCGACCCGCCCTGGCTCGGGTTCTACAGCTACGACCGGTTCGCCGCCGACGCCGCCGAGTGCTACCGCGACCTGAAGGCCCCGCGCCAGGTGCGGCGCTTCACCGAGCAGGCGCTCTCCCGGCCGACCGACGAGTTCGTCCGCAGCCACGGACTGCGGCTCGTCGTCTCGGCCGTCGCCGAGCTGGAGTCGGGCAACCTGGACGCGGCCTGCGCGGCGGGCACCCGGGCGGTCGAGGTGGCCGGCCGGATCTCCTCGGCACGCACCACTGAGTACGTACGCGACCTGCTCCACCGCCTGGAGCCGTACGGGGACGAGCCGCGCGTCGCCGAGCTGCGGGAGCGGGCCCGCCCGCTGCTGGTGACCCAGGCCTGAGCCGGACGTCCGGAGCCGGGGCGTACCCGAGGTGCGCCACGGCCCGCCCGGGTGTGCGCCAGCTCCTGACCGAATGTGCGCCACGCCCCGCCCGGATCGGGTTTGAGCCCGTTGTCAGTGGGTCAGTGCACTATCGGGGTGGGAGGTGGCGTGATGATGACGCACGCGGCGTACGACTGCGATGTGCTGGTGATCGGCGGCGGGATCGTCGGTCTGTCGACCGCGTATGCGCTGCAGCGGTCCGCGCCGGGCACCCGGGTCACGGTCCTGGAGAAGGAGCACGGCCCGGCCCGCCACCAGACCGGCCGCAACAGCGGAGTGATCCACAGCGGGATCTACTACCGCCCCGGTTCGCTCAAGGCGCGGTACGCGCTGCGCGGCTCCGCCGAGCTGGCCGACTTCTGCGCCGAGCACGGGATCGCCCACGCCACCACCGGCAAGCTGATCGTCGCCACCGACCGCTCCGAGCTGCCCCGGCTGCACAGCCTGGTCCAGCGCGGCCGCGAGCACGGACTGCCGGTGCGGGAGCTGGGCCCGGCGCAGATCGCGGAGTACGAGCCCGAGGTCCGGGGCCTCGCGGCGATCCGGGTCGGCACGACCGGCGTCTGCGACTTCACCGCCGTCGCCACCCGCTTCGCGACCGAGGTCACGGCCGCCGGCGGCATCGTGCGGTACGGGGCGGAGGTCGTGGCGATAGACCGGCGCGCCTGGGGCGTGGCGGTGCGGACGGCGGACGGTCTGGTGGTCCGCGCCCGGACGCTGGTCAACTGCGCGGGACTGCACTGCGACCGGGTGGCCCGGCTGGCGGGTGACGACCCGGAGGTGCGGATCGTGCCGTTCCGGGGCGAGTACTACGAGCTGGCCCGCCCCGAGCTGGTGCGCGGCCTGGTCTACCCGGTGCCGGACCCGGCCTTCCCGTTCCTCGGCGTCCACCTGACCCGGGGCTTCGACGGCACGGTCCACGTCGGCCCGAACGCGGTCCCCGCCCTGGCCCGCGAGGGATACGCCTGGCCGGTGGTGCGCCCCGCCGAACTGCTGTCCACGCTGAGCTGGCCGGGCACCTGGCGGATCGCCCGCAGACACTGGCGGTACGGGGCGGGCGAGGTGCACCGCTCGCTCTCGAAGTCCGCCTTCACCGAGGCCGTCCAACGGCTGCTGCCTGCCGTGCGGGAGGAGGATCTGCGCCCGTCGCCCGCCGGGGTCCGGGCCCAGGCGGTGCTGAAGGACGGCACGCTGGTCGACGACTTCCTGATCCGCGAGGCCCCGCACACCGTGCATGTGCTGAACGCCCCGTCGCCCGCCGCGACGGCGTGCCTGCCGATCGGGCGCGAGGTGGCGCGGCGGGCGCTGCGCCGGGCTCGGGAGACGGGGTGGAGGCCGCCCGCCGTAGAATCGGGTCATTGTGTCTGAGCAGCCCTTGAACCCCACCCCCGCCCCGGCCCCGGCCCCGGCCCCGGAAGAGGCAGCCGAGGCCACCGTGACCGGCTCAGCCCCCGCCGCGACTCCCGAGCCGGCGGCGGCGACCCCTGTGACCGGGTCCGCGACCGGGTCCACCGCCGCCGACGTCACCCCTGAGGAGGCCGCCGCGCTGCGGGCCGCCTCCTTCGAGCGGGCGCGTCGGCTGCGCCAGGAGCCCCGCTTCCCCGGTGGCCCCGCCGCCGACCCGGCCGGCTCGCACCACGAGCGCCGGATCCGCAGCTTCCAGCCGCGCCGCAGCCGGGTCACCACCGGCCAGCAGGAGGCCCTGGAGCGGCTGTGGCCGAAGTGGGGCCTGGACATCGACGGCAAGCGGGTCCTGGATCTGGCCGAGCTGTTCGACGGGCTGCCGGTCGTCCTGGAGATCGGGTTCGGCATGGGCGAGGCCACCGCGCAGATGGCGGCCGAGGACCCGGGCACCGGCATCCTCGCCGTCGACGTCCACACCCCGGGCCAGGGCAACCTGCTGGGCCTGGCGGACAAGGCGGGCTCGACCAACGTACGGGTGGCCAACGGCGACGCGGTGATCCTGCTCCGCGAGATGCTGGCCCCCGAGTCGCTCGACGGCCTGCGGGTCTACTTCCCGGACCCGTGGCCCAAGGCCCGCCACCACAAGCGGCGCCTGATCCAGCCCGAGTTCCTGGACCTGGTGGCCCCGGTGCTCAAGCCCGGCGCGATCGTGCACTGCGCGACCGACTGGGAGCCGTACGCGGAGCAGATGCTGGAGGTGCTGACCGCGCACCCCCGCTTCGCCAACACGGCGGCGGACGGCGGATACGCGCCGCGTCCGGCGTTCCGGCCGCTCACCCGGTTCGAGGGCCAGGGCCTGGACAAGGGCCACGTCGTGCACGACCTGCTGTTCGCCCGGATCTGACACACCGCCCGGGCAGACCGCCGCCGGGTGAGGCGCGTCCCGGTCGAACACCGAACCACCCTGGCCGAGCACTGAACCGTCCTGGCCGAACAGCGAGCCGTCCTGGCCGGATGCACCGTCGCCGGGTGTCAGTGCTCCTCGTTAGGGTCGAGGGGTGTCCGACGGTTCCGTGCAGTACCAGCAGCGGCAGCCGGCGGTCCCGGTCCTCCACGAGCAGCGGCCCGAGGAGGTGTTGGGCGCCGTGCCGGAGCGCGGCCGTTGGCAGTACCGGCCGCGCCGCGTCTCCCTGGTCTGGCGCAGCAAGGTGTTCCGCCTGGGGACCGTGATCGTGGCGCTCGCGCTGTGCGGGCTGGTGATCCTCGCCCTGGTCCGCGAGCAGACGGGCCCGGAGGGGTTCCTCGTCGGCCTCGGCCTGGCGCTGCTGCCGGTACCGCTCCTGATGGCCGCCTTCCGCTGGCTGGACCGGGTCGAGCCGGGCCCCTGGCGGAACCTGATCTTCTGCTTCGCCTGGGGCGCGTGCGCCGCAGCACTCGTCGCGATCATCGCCAACTCGTTCGCCATGCGGTGGATAGCCACCGCGACGGCCGACCCGGCGAGCGCCGACACGCTGGGCGCGACGGTGATCGCCCCGGTCGTGGAGGAGAGCGCCAAGGCCGTCTCGATCCTGCTGATCTTCATCTTCCAAAGGCGGGAGTTCCGGGGCGTGGTCGACGGCATCGTGGTCGCGGGCTTCACCGCGACGGGCTTCGCCTTCACCGAGAACATCCTCTACCTGGGCAACGCGTTCGACGAGGATCAGCAGCTCGGCAGTTCCGGGATCGCCTCGGTGACCGCCGGGACGTTCTTCGTACGGATCGTGATGTCGCCGTTCGCGCATCCGCTGTTCACGGTGCTCACCGGTCTCGGCTTCGGCTTCGCGGCCATCAGCGCCCGCCACCACCGGGTCCGCCGGATCGCCCTGCCCGTGCTCGGCCTGCTGCTGGCGATGGGCCTGCACGCCCTGTGGAACGGCTCTTCGGCCTTCGGCCCGTACGGCTTCTGGGCGATGTACGGGATGGTGATGGTCCCGGTCTTCGCGCTGGTGACCTGGCTGGCGATCTGGTGGCGCCGGCGTGAGCTGCGGACGCTCGCCGCCGAACTGCCCGCGTACGCCACGGCCGGCTGGCTGACCCCGGCCGAGCCGCTGGCCCTCTCCTCGATGCGGACCCGGGGCGTGGCGCGCGATCTGGCCCGCCACTGGCACGGGAAGCAGGACCGGTCGCGGGGCCGGGCGGCGGCGCGCGCGGTGGCGGAGTACGAGTCGTTCGCGACGACCCTGGCCGGCCTGCGCCGCCGCGCCCGCCATGACGCGGTGGGCCCGGACTTCGCCGTCCGGGAGCGGGAGCTGCTGCACCACCTCTGGCAACGCCGCGCCATCGCCGCCCCGGCCCTCACCCACGCGGCCCAGATGACCGGCACCGGCCCGCGCCCACACCCGTACCGACAGCCGGCGCCGTACGGACAGCGACAGGAACACGGATACGGGCAGGGGCAGGCGCAGGCGCAGGGGCAGAGTTACGGGCACGGGCAGGGCTACGGCTACGGCTACGGGCAGGGGCACGGAACCGCGTACGGCAGCCCGCCCCCGCAGCAGCCGTACCCGTACGGCCGACAGAGCCCGTACGGCTCCACCCCGCCTCCCCCGTAAGGCGGTTCAGGCCGACGCCTCCGTCAGGGCCGCCAGCTCCGCCTCCGTCAGCTCCAGGTCCGCGACGGCCAGCAGCGCGGGGAGCTGTTCGACCGTGCGGGCCGAGGCGATCGGGGCCGCGACCGTCGGACGGGCGGCGAGCCAGGCGAGGGCCACCGTCGCGATCTCGGCACCCCGCTCCGTGGCCACCTGGTCGAGGGCGGCCAGCACCGTGCGGCCGCGCTCCGACTCCAGGTGCTCGCCCGCCTTCGCGGAGCGGGCGCTCTCCACGGTGGCGCCGGGGCGGTACTTGCCGGTGAGGAAGCCCGAGGCCAGCGCGTAGTACGGGACGGCGGCGAGGCCGGCGCGGGCGGCGGTCTCCTGGAGCGGGCCCTCATAGGTGGCGCGGGAGACCAGGTTGTAGTGCGGCTGGAGCGCGACGTACCGGGCCAGGCCCTCGCGCTCGGAGAAGTCCAGCGACTCCTGGAGGCGCTCCGGGCTGATGTTGGAGGCGGCGATGTGGCGCACCTTGCCGTCCCTCACCAGCTGGTCGAGGGCGGTGATGATCTCCTCCACCGGGACGGTCTCGTCGTCGAAGTGCGTGTAGTAGAGGTCGATGTGGTCGGTGCCGAGGCGGCGCAGCGACTGCTCGGCCGCGCCCTTGATGGTGGCGGCGGAGAGCCCCTGGAAATCGGGGTGGGCGCCGACCTTGGTGGCCACGACGATGTCGGAACGGTTGGCGCGGGAGGCGAGCCAGGCGCCGATGACGGTCTCCGACTCACCGCCCCGGTTGCCCTCGGCCCAGGCGGAGTAGGCGTCGGCGGTGTCGACGAAGTTGCCGCCGGCCGCGGCGTACGCGTCCAGGACGGCGAAGGACCGGTCCTCGTCGGCGGTCCAGCCGAAGACGTTGCCGCCGAGGGCGAGGGGGAAGACCTGGAGGTCGGAGCTGCCGAGCGTGCGCAGAGAAGTCATGTCGGGGTTCAACGGCAGCGGCGGAGCGGTGTATTCCGTGCCGGGGCCGCGCATTACGTGCCGGAGCCTCGTATTCCATCGCGGAGCCGCGCATTCCGTGCCTGAGCGGCGCATTCCATTCCGGAGCGGCGCATTCCATTCCGGAGCGGCGCATCCCGCGCGCCGGAGCCGCGCATTCCGCACGCCGGAGCCCCATGTTCCACCCCTGGACCCGCCGACCCGCCGGACGGACCGGCCGCCGGACGGACCGGCAGCCCTGACGTCGGGGGGTGAGCGTCAGGGCTGCCGGGGTTTCGGGTCCTACGGGCGCGAGTGCCTCAGACGGAGAGACCCTTGCTGTTCAGCCATGCGACCGGGTTCATCGCCGAGCCGCCCGCGGTGTGGACCTCCAGGTGGAGGTGGACACCGGTCACGTTGCCGGTCGCGCCCATGCGGCCGATGGTCTCGCCGGTGCTGACCTGCTGGCCGACCGAGACGTCGATCGAGGACTGGTGCGCGTACCAGATCTCCGTGCCGTCCTCCAGCTGGAGGACCGTGCGGTAGCCGTACGAACCGGACCAGCCGGCCTCCGTGATGGTGCCGCTGTGCACGGCCTTGAGCGGCGAACCGGCCGCTCCGGCGAAGTCCAGGCCGGTGTGCTGGCCGGAGGACCACATGGCGCCCGACTGGCCGTAGGTCGAGGTGATCGTGTACGAGGAGGCCGGCAGCGTGTAGCTGGCGCGGAGCTTGGCGAGGCGCTCCTCCTCGGCCTTCTTCGCCGCGGCCTCCTCGGCCGCCTTCTTCTCGGCGGCGATCTTGGCCTTGACCTTGGCCTCGGCCTCGTCCTGCTGCTTCTTCGCCTCGGCGGCGGCCTTCTCGGCCGCGGCCTTCTCCTCGGCGGCCTTGGCCTCGGCGTCGGCGTTGGCCTGCTGCTGCTCGGCCTGCTGGAGGATCCGGGCGCGCAGGGCCTCGCCGGCGTCGGTGGTGCCCTGCTCGGCCTCGGCGGTCGTGATGCCGGCGGAGGTGAGCGGAGCGGCGGCGAGGACCGGTGCGTCCTCGGCGTCGTCGGACATGAACGCCCCGACGCCGGGAAGGGACTTGGCGTCGGGGAGGTTGTCCGCGATGGAATCGGGAAGAGAGATGGAGACCGGCGGCTTGCTCTGGGCGGTGGCCATGCCACCCGCACCGACTGCCGCTATGACGCCGACCCCGAGGACGGTGGAGCTACGGGCGAGACCCCGCTGCTTGGACACGCGGTGCTTGCCGCGCACGGGACGGATGGACTCCGCGGTGGGGTTCCACTCCTCCCACGTCCGCTCCGGGCCACCGAGGCCATCGGCAGTGAAGGGTGACGGGGCCTCAGGGGCAGGGTGATTGGACGCCACGTGGGCGCGCTCCTTTCCTTCCTTCTCGCCTACCGGGTTAGCTGACGGGTTCGGAGCAGGAAGGTCTCCTACGGGCCCCTCTGCCTCACGATGGAGACACAGGCGTCCGATTCACCCCATGTAGGTGGTTCCCCGGTTCCCTTGCGGAATTCGGCGCTCGCGCACGGCGCCGTCTCTGACGACGGCTGGGACGACCGCGCTGCGTTATCGAACGTTAATAGACAGACGGGCCCGATTCCAAGCTGTTCCTGTTGATCATTAACGGCTTCGACGGGGACTTACCACCCACAAGCCGCCCGAATCGGACGGCTTGACGACCCCTCGCCCACACCTCTTTTTCTGATGGTGTGTCAACTGTTATGCGGAGCGGTGCTCATCGATTACGCACCGTGTCATCACCCCGGCCGACGATCTTCACCGTCGTCCGCCGCGGCGCCTGGCCCTCCGCCGGCCGGCTGACCGCGAGCAGCGCCATGTCGTCCGTCGACCGGCCGCCGGTGTGCAGCCGTACGTCGTCGGTGAGCGCCGAGAGCAGCTCCTCGGGGCCGGGGAAGATGCGGCCGCGCAGCCGGGCCGCCGGGTCGTAGAAGACGCCGTTCGCGTCGCGCGCCTCGGAGAGGCCGTCCGTGAAGGCGAGCAGCGTCGAACCGGCGGGCAGCTCCCACTCGTCGGACCGGTCCGGCCACACGCCGAGGTCCATCCCCAGCGGCAGCGCGGGCACGCTCGGGGCCAGGACTTCCAGGGCCCCGTCCGCGTGCAGCAGGATCGGCTCGGGATGGCCGCGGTTGACGAGGCGCAGGGAGGCCGAGCCGGGCGGGATCTCGGCCAGGACGGCGGTGATGAACCCCTCCATGGCATCCAGCCCGTACCGCCGCGTCCCCTCCCGCGCGAGCGCCCGCTCCAGCCGCTGCGCCACGCCCTCCAGGGACCGCTCCTGCTCGGCGGCCTCCCGGAACGCGCCGATGATCACCGCCACCGCCTCCACGGCGTCCAGTCCCTTGCCGCGCACGTCGCCGACGACCAGGCGTACACCGTACGGAGTGTCCGCCACCGCGAACAGGTCCCCGCCGACGAACTCGTCCGCCTGCGCCGCCTCGTACCGCGCCGCCACCTGGAGCCCGCCGATCCGCTCCGCCGGCGTCGGCAGTACGGCCCGCATGGCGGTCTCCGCGATGACCCGTGCCGAGGCCAGCTGCTCGTTGCTGCGGCGCACGACCCCGTTGATGACGAGGGCCAGGGCCGCGGCGGTGAGGACCGTGATCATCTCGATGACCGGGACGACCTGCGTGGACGTGCCGTCGGAGATCCGCATCGCGATGACGGAGAGGACCGAGGCCACTCCCGTACGGATGGTGCTGGCGAGCGAGAAGAACGGCGCGGCGATCAGCGGCGCGGCCACGAACAGCGGTACGGCGGTGAAGTTGGGCGGCGCGAGCGAGTCGAAGAGGAGCCCGCCGCCGATCAGCAGCACCGGCAGCAGCCGCACGAACCGCCGCGTCCCGGCGCTCCGCGCCACCACCGGCTTCCCGCGCCCCGTCGAGCCGGGCGCGGCCCGCCCGGGGATCCCGAGGCTCGCCTTCACGAGCCCGCGCCCCTTATCCGCCATCCCCACCACCTGTGCACTCCTGCTGCCCGGTCCGGCCACGGCTGCGGACGGTACCGCGCCCCGCCCAGGCTTCCCGGAGCCGCGCCGTGCGGCGACCCGTCATCGGCCGAATAGGGGGAAGCGGGCCTGGTGCCGAGGCCCTCCGTGGTCAGTCGGAGAGCCGGCGTTCGGCGTAGATCGTCAGTGCATCCCGTACGAAGGCGGCGGTGCCGTCCCCGTAGCGATCGTAGTTCTTTCCGAAGCGGGGATCGGCGACATACATCTCGCCGAGCCCGATGACGTAGGAGCGACCGGGCTCCTTGTCCGCCGCCCGGCCCGCCGCTCGTCCCGCCGCCCGGCCCGGCCCGCCGCCCGACGCGTCGCTCGCCGCCGTGGACGACGACAGCCACGCACAGTGCCGCCGGGCGATCTCCTGAGCCTGCTCACCACCGGCATCGGCCCCGGCCTCCCGGGCCCGTCCCCAGTCCCGCGCGATGGCTTCGTGCTCGGCGAGGAAGGCCTTACGCCCCTCCTCGCCGAGCCCACGCCACCACCGGTCGCCCTCCTCGTACGCCGCGCGCCCCCAGCGCTCGGTCACCTCCCGCTCATGAGCGGTGTGGTCGAACCCGTCGAACACTTCCTCGGCCATGAGTTCCGTCCCCTCCTCCGTCTTGTGGAGAGTGGTCCGCACCGAGGCGATCTGCCGCCCGATGCGCGCCTGCTCCTGTTCGAGCAGCCGCAGATGCGCCCGCAACGCCACACAAGTGTCCTGCTGCCCTTCGAGCACGTCCTTGATCGCGGGCAGCGACAGCCCGAGCTCCCGCAGCAGCAGGATGCGCTGCAGCCGGACGAGGGCGTCCTGGTCGTAGTAGCGGTAGCCGTTGCTCCCGAGCCGGCTCGGCACGAGGAGACCGAGGTCCCCGTAGTGCCGGAGCGTCCGGCTGGTGGTGCCGGCCTTTCTGGCGATTTCCTGGATGGACCACTCCATGCCGGAGACGCTAGATCTTTACGTAACGTCAAGGTCAATCCCGGAAGGGGCCGGGCTCCGGAAACGACTCAGGCCCGGTACGCGATCAGTGATCTGCGTACCGGGCCTGGATCTTCAGTAGCGGGGACAGGATTTGAACCTGCGACCTCTGGGTTATGAGCCCAGCGAGCTACCGAGCTGCTCCACCCCGCGTCGGTGAACACAACTCTACGCCATCGGAGCGGCCGCCCCGACCACACCGCCCGCGGCTCAGCTTGGGTTCATCGGCGGAGGGCCGCTGTCATACCCACCGACGAGACTCTCCTCATGGCCACCAGATCAGACTGGGCTTTGGAGTTGCAGCTCGAAGCTGCGAGAAACCAAGCCACCGTCCCGGAAGTAGCGAACGCCATCGACGCAGCCCTCACCCATACGGGGGGTTTCGGGTCAGGGAACCGTAGAGGGGGCAAACGGCTCATATCTCTGCTGGAAGAGGCTCGGTCGATCGCAGCGCGGGCTGAGCAATGGCAGACCGTACGGCTTCTTCAGGATTCACTCGACTACGCGGAAGGGCGGATCCTCAAGCCTGAATTCGAGGAGAGGTACCGGCTCTTCCAGGATGGTCAGCAACGGAACGACATCCTTCGTGACTATGTGTCGACGACCATATGGGCGGGCAGCAGATTTCTCAGCAGCAAGGGCAAGGAGTTCCTCGACAGCACTCCTGATGCCGGCGCAGCTGACCTGCTGGCCCATCTGCTGTCGCTGGGGCAGGACTCCCTCTTCCTGGAAGCACCGCCGGACCGCCCCGGGCGTTATCGAATTCCTCGCGGCCGATCCGAGATGGCCCTCTGGCTCGAACAGGTCATCAGGCGGGAGCGCATCGATGTCGACGATGCCGCGGCCGAAGCTCAGCGGATCGTCACCTCGCCCGAAGCACTGGCACTTCTGGCAGCCGACGCCGACGGGCAGATGATCTTCAGGGCGGCGGAACTCCAACGCCGCGCCGCCGGCCTGGATCGGCTCCGAGCAGTGGCGGAGGATCGAGCTTCGACCGAGCACGACCTCCAGGCCGCGCTGGAGGGCCAGCACTGGATCTTCGGCGGCCGCTTCGTGGGAGAGGCTGCGCAGCGGAGGCTGGTACCCGGCGACGAGATCGACATTCCCCTTGTCCGCGGCGATGGCAGCCTGCACGTCGTGGAGCTGAAGCGAGCCATGAGTCTGCGTGGACCACTGGTCAAGAAGCATCGCGGCGCCTGGGTTCCCGTCGCGGCGGTACACGATGCCGTTGGCCAGGCAATCAACTACCTCGTCGGCCTCGACGAGAATCGTCAGACGCTCCATCGGGACCTGGGCATCGAGACCCGCCGCGCAAGCGCGGTCGTTCTGATCGGCCATCCCGGCGTACAGCCCGACGTCCCGGAGCCGCAGATCAACGAAGCGCTGAGAACGTTCAACAGCCACATGAGCCGGGTCGAAGTCCTGACCTACAAAGAGTTGATCGACAACGCGGAGCGGTCCCTCGGAACACAGGACGCCGACTCCTCTCCAGCTTCCCGCCATGCGGGAAGCCAGAGAGCGTCGACCGACTGGAGGCTCGACCTCATGAGGCTGCACAGCCCTGTCACGCCTGAGGACCGGTAGAGCAGACCCTCGGAACAGAGCGGGTCAACCGCCCTACGGGACCAAGAATCTGGTCGCCACTGCCTCGTCTGCGCGGCGACCGAGATCCTTCGCGGTGTCGGCCTGCGCGAGCCCGCTGCCAGAAGAGTCACCGGGAGGAGAGACGCCTGGGCGAAGTCGCCTACGCCACGAGCAGGGGCAGCGGCGTGAGCAGGCTCGGGGCAGCTGTCCCGAGCCTGGTGGACGACGGAGTGCCCCTCCGGCCAAGGCCGGAGGGGCACTCCACCGCAGGTCCGAGGGTCGCCCCTCCCCTGCTGTCAGTAGGCCGTGTGGGACTCGAACCCACAACCAACGGATTAAAAGTCCGCTGCTCTGACCAATTGAGCTAACGGCCCCTGCAACATCACCCCCGAGCATAGCCCGCCCGATCCCGGCAGCCGATCCGGTATCGGTGTCGGGCCCTGTCGCGCCCCCGTCCTGTCCGTTTCGCGCCGGTTCACGCTCCGGAAGGCAGCAGGGGAGGCGCAAGGGGAACAGCAACAGGGCCCGTACGTCACCGAGTCGGTTCGGTGGCGTACGGGCCCTGCCGGTCTGTCAGGCGGACCTGCCCGGCCGGGAGTCGGCCGGGGCGGGGTCAGCCGTTGCGCTTCCAGCGCGGCTTGTCGTCGCGGCGGCCGAAGGTGCCGGTGTTGGTGCCGGTGTTGGCGCCGCGGTGGTCGTCACGACGGCCGGTCGGGCGGTCGCTGCCGCCCGAGCGGAAGCCGCCCGCGGGGCGGTCGTCGCGACGGTCACGGTTGAACGGGCGGTCGCTGCCGCCGGAGCGGAAGCCACCTGAGGGGCGCTCGTCACGACGGTCGCGGTTGAACGACGGACGGTCGTTGTCACGGCGCTCGAACGGACGGCCACCACGGTCGTCACGACGGTCGCCACCGGAGCGGAAACCACCCGAGGGGCGGTCGCCGCCGCCGGAGCGGAAGCCACCGGAGGGGCGCTCGTCACGGCGGTCGCGGTTGAACGACGGACGGTCGTTGTCACGGCGCTCGAACGGACGGCCACCACGGTCGTCACGACGGTCGCCACCGGAGCGGAAACCACCCGAGGGGCGGTCGTCACGGCGGAACGACGGGCGGTCGTTGTCCCGGCGCTCGAACGGACGGCCACCACGGTCGTCACGACGGTCGCCACCGGAGCGGAAACCACCGGACGGGCGGTCGTCACGGCGGTCGCTGTTGCCGCGGTAGCCGCCACGGTCGCCACCGCGGTTGTCGCGGCGCTCGTAGTTGCCCCGCTCGTCGCGGCGCTGCTCCTCACGGGCGGCCGGCTGCTCGGGCACGGAGATGGCGGCCACCAGAGCGGCCTCCGCCTCGGCGGTGACCTCGGCCACCGCCGCCTCCGGGTCCTCGCCCCGCTCGCGCGCGGCACGGGCGACCAGGCGGTCGGCCTCCTCGCGGAGCTCGACGGCGCGGCGCTGGACGCGCTCCAGCTGCTTCGTCAGGTCGGCGGCCTCGCGCTCGGCCTGCTTGGCGGCGTTGTTCGCGGAGTCGGCCTGGACCTCGGTGAGCGAACGGGCGCCGGTGATCTCGGCGACCTCCGGCTCGAAGACGCCCGCGCCCTGGACGATGTGGCGCGAGGCGTCGACGCCCGCGTCCTCCATCAGCCGGAAGATCTGGCGGCGCTGGTGCGGCAGCGCCAGCGAGACGACGACACCGGACCGGCCGGCACGCGCGGTACGGCCCGAGCGGTGCAGGTAGTCCTTGTGGTCGCCGGCCGGGTCCACGTTCAGGACCAGGTCGATGCCGTCCACGTGGATACCGCGCGCGGCCACGTCGGTCGCGACGAGCGCGTTGACGTAACCCTTCTTGAAGTCCTCCAGGACCCGCGTACGGGCGCCCTGGGTCATGCCGCCGTGCAGCGCGTCGGCCTTCACGCCGGACTCGATGAGCTGCTCGGCGATGCGGTCGGCGCCCAGCTGGGTGCGGACGAAGATGATGGTGCGGCCCTTGCGGGCGGCGATGGCGGCCGTGACCGGCGCCTTGTCCTTCGGCTTCACGACGAGGACGTGGTGCGACATGGTCGTGACGTTGCCCTGGGCGCTGTCGACCTCGTGCGTCACCGGGTTGGAGAGGTAGCGCTTGACCAGCGTGCCGATCTCGTTCTCCATGGTGGCGGAGAAGAGCATCCGCTGACCGCCGGCCGGGACCTGGTCGAGCAGCTCGGTGACCTCGGGCAGGAAGCCCAGGTCGGACATCTGGTCGGCCTCGTCGAGGACGGCCACCTGGACGTCCTCCAGCGAGCAGGCGCCGCGGTTGATGATGTCGCGCAGTCGGCCCGGGGTGGCGACGAGGACGTCGACACCGCGCTCCAGGGCGTAGATCTGGTTGCCCATCGACGTACCGCCGCAGACGACCTTCATCTTGAGGCCGAGCACGTCGCCGTACGGCTGGAGGGCGTCCGCGACCTGCATCGCGAGCTCACGGGTCGGGGTCAGGATGACCGCGCGGGGCTTCTTCTTCTCGGTGCGGCCACCGGCCAGCGCGGCCAGGGTCGGCAGACCGAAGGAGAGCGTCTTGCCGGAGCCCGTACGGCCACGGCCGAGGATGTCCTTGCCGGCCAGGGCGTCCGGGATGGTCGCGGCCTGGATCGGGAACGGGGTGGTGACGCCGTTCTGCGCGAGCTTGCGGACGATGCCGTCCGGCAGGCCCAGGTCGCCGAAGGTGACGGTCGGCTCGGCGTCGGCCTCGGGGGCCGCGTCAACCTCGGGGGCCGCGTCAGCCTCGGGGGCGGTGTCGGCCTCGGCCTCGGGGGCCGTGTCGGCCTCGTCCGAGTCCGCCGGCTTGTTGTCCTCGGTGATGAAGTCGGCGACGGACTTCTCGGCCGCCTTCTCTGCCACCGGAGCCTGCTCGGCTGCGGCGGCGGCCGCACCCGCCGGGGCCTCGGTCACAGCGGACTCGACGAGCTCGGTGAGCTCGGCGTTGTCGATGTTCTCGGGCATGACGGTGCGGTCAGAACTGGAAATTGACATGCGAAATGCGAAACCTTCCGGAGTCTCGGCACGCGCCCATAACTCCGTGATTCGCAATTTCGACCGCCTCAATGCGGTCCAGCCACGGCAAGGGAGAGTACGCGCCACACGGCGCTCTTCTGTGTCGGCGCCGGGCAATGGGATCAAACGATCTACTACCATACGCACTCTCACCCACCTTGCGCAACTCGGCCCCCTCGCCGCCTCCGCTACACCGGCCTCACCTGCGGAGACGCCTCCGGCGTCCGCAACGGCCGGCTCTCCTCCGCACCGCCCATCGACTGCGTCCGCAGCTGCGCGGCGGGCGAGGCGGAAGGCGGCGGCTCGGCAGGTTCGGTGGGCGCGGGTGGTTCGGGTTCCGGGTCCGGGTCGGGCGCAGGCGGCGGAGCGGGCGGCTCCGGAACGACCGGCGGCGGCTCACCCGGGCCCGGCGCGGACGGCGTCGGGGCCGTCGGGCGGCCGGGGCGGGAGGGCTGCGGGGCGCCGGGCTCGGGGCGCGGGCCGCCGCTCTTCGGCGAGGCCGACGGCGCGGCGCCGGACGCCTTCGGGCTCGGCGTGCCCTTGGGGTTCTTCGGGTCGGCGTCGGCGGCCCCGGCGGTGTCGGAGTCGGAGTGGGTGTGGGCGTCACCGCCGCGGTGGCCGGCGCCGCCGGATCCGGCCACCGTCCCACCGTCCGGCTCGACGGCCCGGCCCTTCGAGCCGGAGGAGCCCGAGCCGGAGGGTCCTGGATCGGCGCCGCCGTCGCCGACGCTCATACAGCCGGTGGACGCGGCGATCGTCAACGCGGTGACGGCTGCCCAGCGGGCAGGAACGGACAACTTGCGCACGGGTGGCACCTCCGGGGCGAGGGGAGCGGGGGCGGAGAAAGGGGCTGGGCGGGGGGAGCCGTACGGCACGGAGTACGGGAGTGCGGAGCACGCACCCCGTACGCGGTGGCGGTTTCCGTGCCCAACTCCCCGTACGCGGTGGCGGTTGTCGTGCCCAACTCCCCGGACCCCGCCGGAGACACGCCCGCAGCGCCTCGGACCGAACCCGGAAGCCCGAAGCCCCGGCGCCACAGGGCCGGCCTCCCTAGGGCCTGTCGTCAAACTGCCGCCTGCCGCGCGACGCCTGGCCCTACCCCGCCCAGCCCCCCACCAGCTCAGCCCCCAGAAACACCGCCCCCAACGCCACCAGCAACGACGCCACCACATTGGCCACGGCCAGGAAAGCCCGGCCCGTCTCGGCCAGGCGCAGGGTCTCGTACGAGAACGTCGAGTACGTCGTCAGCGCCCCGCACAGCCCCGTCGCCAGCAGCGCGTGCACCGGCGAGGAGACCGCGGCCCCGGTCAGGATGCCGAGCAGCAGGCTGCCCGCCGCGTTGGCCGTGAACGTGCCCCACGGGAAGGCGTACGCGACGCCCCGGCCCTGGTGCGCCTGGACCGCCCGGTCCGTCAGGTAGCGCAGCGGCGCGCCGACCGCCCCGCCGGCCACCACCAGCAGCCAGTTCACGCGACCGGACCCCCGTCCCGTACGCCCGGAGCGCCCCGGTCCAGCAGCCGCCTCGTCGCCACCGCCGCCACCCACACCGCCGCCAGCGCCGACACCGCCGTCCCGGCCATGTACGCCACCGCCGCCACCCGCTCCTGACGGACCAGCAGGCCCGAGACATCGGCCGCGTACGTCGAGAAGGTCGTGAACCCGCCGAGTACGCCGACCCCGAGGAACGGCCGGACCAGCGGATGCGTCACCCGGCCGCGCTCCACGGTCAGCACCATCAGGACGCCGATCAGGGCGCAGCCGGTCACGTTGACGACGAACACCGTCCACGGGAAGCGGCCGCCTGCCACCGGCCAGAGGACCAGCGCCCCGTACCGCGCGAGCGCCCCGAGCGCGCCGCCCGCCGCGACCGCTCCCAGCACCAGGGGCTGCGCGGCGGCGGGCGGTCCGGGCTCCGGAAGTTCCTCCGGCGCCTGCTCGCTCACCCGTAACCCAGGGCGTGCAGCCGCTCGTCGTCGATGCCGAAGTGGTGCGCGATCTCGTGGACCACGGTGATCTCGGTCTCGGCCACCACGTCCTCGTGCGTCTCGCACATGCGCAGGGTCGGGCCGCGGTAGATGGTGATCCGGTCCGGCAGCACCCCGGCGTACCACTCGCCGCGGTCGGTGAGCGGCGTGCCCTCGTAGAGCCCGAGCAGGTCCGGGTCGCCGGGCTCCGGCTCGTCCTCGACGAAGACCGCCACGTTGTCCATCAGCCGCATCAGCTCCGGCGGAATCCGGTCAAGTGCCTGGCTCACCAGCTCTTCGAACTGCTCCCGCGTCATCTCCAGCACACCGCCATTGTCACGTACCGGGGCCCGCCACGGGCAGGTGGCGGTGGACCGCGCCCGGCTCTCCGCATGGCCGGGCCCTGACCGGGGCATACGCGCCCAATGGTCCGCGCCCCGTTCCGTGCCGCAGCCGACCGCGTCCGGCACCTCCTCAGCCCGTCCACCCGCCCGAAGCCCGCGTCACGCAAGCCCGCCCCCGGCGACCTGACGGAATCCGGCCATCCCAAGCCGTACGTACGCGCCCTCTCGATGCTCGCCGTCGTCGTGCTCGGGGCGTGGCTCGGGCTGCTCGCCGTCGGGTCCATCCGTACGCCGGTCGGCCCCATGGACACCAACATGACCCTGCGGCCATCCCTCACCGGCGGCAGCAAGATCAACGTGTCGCCGCTCGGCGCGCTGGAGCTGGACTCGCACATCGCGCCGCTCCGCCTCGACGTGGACGTGGACCGCCTCGACCCGGTGCGCTCGCAGGCCCTGGTGGACCAGCCGGAACGGTTCTCCGGCCTCCAGGACGAGGTCACCCGGGACGTCGCCGCCGGCACCCGGGAGCTGGCCGTACGTTCCTGTGTCGCCGTGATCTCCGGCGCGACCGCGCTCGGCCTCGTCGTCTACCGCCGCCCGCGCCGCGCCCTGGCCGCCGGCGGGCTGGCGCTCACCCTGCTGGCCGCGTCGGGCGTCAGCGCGTACGCCACCTGGAACCCGAAGTCCGTCCTGGAGCCCAAGTTCTCCGGCCTGCTCTCCAGCGCCCCGTCCCTCGTCGGCGACGCGCGCTCGATCGTCACCGAGTTCGACATCTACCAGCAGGAGCTGGCCCGCCTGGTCACCAACGTCACCCGGCTGTACGACGCCACCTCCACGCTCCCCGTCTACCAGCCGGACCCCGGCACCATCCGCGCCCTGCACGTCTCCGACATCCACCTGAACCCGGCGGCCTGGCACATCATCGCCTCGCTCGTCGAGCAGTACGAGATCGACGTGATCATCGACTCCGGCGACACCATGGACCACGGCTCGGCGGCGGAGAACGGCTTCCTGGACCCGATCCGGGACCTCGGCGCGCCGTACGTCTGGGTGCGCGGCAACCACGACTCCAAGGTCACGCAGGCGTACCTGGAGAAGTTCCGGAACGTGCGCGTCCTGGACAACGGCCGGGCCGTGAACGTGGCCGGACTCCGCATCGCCGGCACCGGCGACGTCTCCTTCACCCCGGACCGCACCCGGCCGGTCGGCGGCAAGGCGGCCGCCGAGCTGGAGGGCGCGCGCCTGGCGACCTCGCTCCGCGACCAGGAGCAGGCCGGCACCCCGGTCGACATCGCGGTCGCCCACGACCCGGCCACCGCCCGGCAGACCGACGGCACCGTCCCGCTGGTCCTCGCGGGCCACCTCCACAACCGGATCAACAAGCAGCTGAAGCTCGGTACGCGGCTCAAGGTCGAGGGCTCCACGGGCGGCGGCGGGCTGCGCGCGGTGCAGAACGACAAGCCCGAGAAGGTACGCGCCTCGGTGCTCTACCTGGACCGCGAGAGCCGCCGCCTCCAGGCCTGGGACGAGATCACGCTCGGCGGCCTCGGACTGACGACGGCCGAGGTCAGCCGCCATCTCCCGGAGGAGAACCTGAAGGAGGACACCCCCGGCTCCCCCTCCCCCACGCCCTCCCCGACCGGCTCTCCGGGGCGGCCGACGCCCTCGCCGTAAACCGTTTTGGCGATAGCTCCACCCATCCCATATGCTTCTCACGTCCCCGACGCGCTGCAAAGCGAACCGGCGGGCCAATAGCCCTCATCGTCTAGTGGCCCAGGACGCCGCCCTTTCAAGGCGGTAGCACGGGTTCGAATCCCGTTGGGGGCACGTTTCACCGTGTGCGAGACTTGTTTCGCACATTGCTTGGTCCTGTGGAGCAGTTTGGAGTGCTCGCCACCCTGTCAAGGTGGAGGCCGCGGGTTCAAATCCCGTCAGGACCGCTGCAGTCTCTGTGGCTGCGTGGCTGGGTAGCTCAGTTGGTACGAGCGATCGCCTGAAAAGCGATAGGTCGCCGGTTCGATCCCGGCCCCAGCCACCTCTCGAAGGCCCCGTCCGCTGGACGGGGCCTTCGCCGTTCTCACCCCTCCCGGGCCTCCCCGGCCTCCTTCACCGCCGGCTCGCGCCGCCGCCAGGCCCGTACGCCGAGAACCAGCAGCACCACCAGCACCACGGCCCCCAGCAGCACCGCGTCCGGGACGCGCTCGCCGAGCTTCTGCGCCCACTGCTCCACCGCGAACGAGCTGTCGACCCCGAGCAGGCCGGGGAGCGCGGTCGTCCCGTCGTAGACGAGGAAGAGCGCGCCCAGGCCGATGAAGAACAGGCCCGAGAGCAGCGACGTGGTGTGCAGCTGGAACCGGCCGCCGAGCTGGACGGTCCGGCCGCGCAGCCAGGTGCGGCGGCCCAGGTCGAACCGCTCCCAGAGCAGAGCGAGGACGAAGAGCGGTACGGCCATCCCGAGCGCGTAGACCGCCAGCAGCAGGCCGCCGTAGACCGGGCTGCCGCTGACCGCCGCCACGGTGAGGACGCTGCCGAGGATCGGGCCCGCGCAGAAGCCCGCGAGGCCGTAGACCGCGCCCAGCGCGTAGACGGAGAACGCGGTGGTGGGGCGGATGCGGCCGCTGATCTCCGCCATCCGCTTCGACGCGAAGCCCAGGCCGACGATCTGCGCGACGCCGAGCGCGATGATCAGCCAGCCCGCGCCGGTGACCAGCGCGTCGCGGTGGCCGTAGAAGAGCCGGCCCGCGTACGAACCGGCGGCGCCGAGCGGGACGAGGGTGGTGGCGAGACCGGCGTAGAAGATGCCGGTACGGGCCAGCAGGCGCGAGGTGGAGTCGATGGAGTACGCGAAGAAGGCCGGGAGCAGCAGCGCGCTGCACGGGCTGACCAGGGCAAGCAGGCCGCCGAGGAAGGCCGCGAAGTAGCCGATGTCCGGGGTCACTTCGCGGAGTCCTCGGAGCCCGTTGCCGGGTCCTCGGTGGCTCCTGCCCCTGCGGTGGTCCTCGCCTGCTCCGCCGCCGCCTCGATCGCGCGCGTGAACGTCTCCTTCGGCTGCGCTCCAGCGATCGGGCGGCCGTTGACCAGGAACGACGGCGTGGACGTGGCGCCGATCCCGTACGCCTGCTCCTGGTCCTTCGCGACGGCGGCGCGGGCGGCCTCGCCGTCCAGGTCCTTCATGAACCGGGCCAGGTCCTTGACCCCGGCCTCCTGCGCGAGCGCCTTGACCCGGTCTTTGGAGAACCCCTTCTCCTTCGCCCCTTCGGCGTAGGCGGCCGCGTGGAACTCCCAGAAGCGGCCCTGCTGACCCGCCGCCCAGGACCCGCGCGCGGCGTTCTCGGACTCCTCGCCGAAGATCGGGAAGTTGCGCCACTCGATGCGCAGCGTGCCGTCCTCCACGTACTCCTTGATCAGTTCGGGCTCGGTGTCGCGGGCGAACTTGCCGCAGTAGCCGCACTTGAAGTCGGCGTACTCGATCAGCACGACCGGCGCGTCCGCGCGGCCGACCGCCAGCTTGTCGCCGGCGTCGCGGCGGGCCAGCTTCGCGAGCTCCGGGTAGACGCCCGCCTGCGGGTCGGCGGAGACCTCGGCGGCGGGAGCGGTCTGCGTCGCGGGGCTGTCGGGAGCGGTGGCCTTGTAGGAGGCGAAGCCGAGGAGCGCGGCGGCGGTGACGATCACCGCGCCGTAGACGAGAGGCTTCTTCGATCCGGCGGTGGACTTCTTGGGCGTGGGCATGCGGGACTCCGTGCGAAAGGTGAGCGAGAGAGAAGGTGCGGGTCAGGCGGCGGGCCGGCCTACACCCTCAGCACGGAGAGCTCGACGGGGGTCGGAGTGGCGGGGACCGGGGCCCGGACCCGTATCCCCGGCGGCTCCTCGGCGGGCAGCGCGCCCGTCGCGGCGGGCAGGCCCCACGGGGCGAGGCCAGGAGCCTGGTCGTACGCTCCCCGGGCCCGGGCCGGGACGGCGGGCTCGCTGTCGTGGTCGCCGGGCTTCCCGCAGCCGGGGACGCCGGGGTCGGGGGCGGCGGCCGCCCGTACGGCGGTGGCCGGCGTGCCCGCGTCGACAGCCTTCACGGCGGGAGCCGGAGCCGCGGGAGCCGGAGCCGTGGGAGCCGGAGCCGCGAGGGCCGGAGCGGCTGCCCCTGCAGCGACCGCGACGCTCTCAGAGGGTGACGCGTCAGCATAAGAAGGAGCCGCGCCCACCGGTCCGCACAGCAGCCCCAGCACGATCGCGAGCAGCGCCGTCAGGCAGCACCACTGCGTACGGGACACGGGACCGGCACCTTTCGTGCGGGAGGCGGGAGTCGGGGCTGAGCGTTCGACTGCCCGAAATGGTACGTGGCACGTGACGCAGTCCGCCCGAAATGCGGTCGCCACTCCTCAGGCCCGGGTGAGATCCTGGGATCCGTATGTCTACTTCCTTCGCCGATCTCCAGTCCCAGCTCGGACAGCTCTCGCTCCGTGACGCGAACCGGCTCGGCCGGCGCCTCGAAGGAGCGCGCCGCATCCGCAAGCCCGAGGCCCGCCAGTCCGTGCTGGACGAGATCGCGGCCGAGGCGGGCAAGGCGGCCGAACGGCTCGCCACGCGCGCGGCCCGGCTGCCGGCCCTGTCGTACCCGGAAGAGCTGCCGGTCTCCCAGAAGAAGGACGAGATCCTGGAGGCGATACGCGACCACCAGGTCGTGATCGTCGCCGGTGAGACCGGGTCCGGGAAGACCACGCAGATCCCCAAGATCTGTATGGAGCTGGGACGCGGCGTACGGGGCATGATCGGGCACACCCAGCCGCGCAGGATCGCCGCGCGCACGGTCGCGGAGCGCGTCGCGGACGAGCTGAAGACACCGCTCGGCGAGACCGTCGGCTGGAAGGTCCGCTTCACCGACCAGGTGAACCCGGAGTCGACGTATCTGAAGCTGATGACGGACGGCATCCTGCTCGCCGAGATCCAGACGGACCGCGAGCTGCTGGCGTACGACACGATCATCATCGACGAGGCCCACGAGCGGTCGCTGAACATCGACTTCCTGCTCGGCTATCTGGCCCGGCTGCTGCCGAAGCGACCGGATCTGAAGGTCGTCATCACCTCGGCGACCATCGACCCGGAGCGGTTCGCACGCCACTTCGGCGAGGCGCCGATCGTGGAGGTCAGCGGGCGGACGTATCCGGTGGAGGTGCGCTACCGGCCGCTACTCGAAGGGGCCGACGAAGACACAGCGGACTCCGACCGCGACCAGACCACCGCGATCTGCGACGCCGTCGACGAGCTCAGCCACGAGGCCCCCGGTGACGTCCTCGTCTTCCTCTCCGGCGAGCGCGAGATCCGGGACACGGCGGACGCGCTGAACAAGCGGAACCTCAGACACACCGAGATCCTCCCCCTCTACGCGCGCCTCTCGCACGCCGAGCAGCACCGCGTCTTCCAGCGCCATACGGGCCGCCGCATCGTGCTGGCGACGAACGTCGCCGAGACCTCGCTGACCGTTCCCGGCATCAAGTACGTGATCGACCCGGGCAACGCCCGGATCTCCCGCTACAGCCACCGCACCAAGGTCCAGCGGCTGCCGATCGAGCGGATCTCCCAGGCCAGCGCCAACCAGCGCAAGGGCCGCTGCGGCCGTACGTCGGACGGCATCTGCATCCGGCTGTACTCCGAGGACGACTTCGTCACCCGGCCGGAGTTCACCGATCCGGAGATCCTGCGGACCAACCTCGCCTCCGTGATCCTCCAGATGACCGCCGCCGGGCTCGGCGACATCGAGAAGTTCCCGTTCATCGACCCGCCGGACCACCGCAACATCCGCGACGGCGTGCAGCTGCTCCAGGAGCTGGGAGCCCTCGACCCGGCGGAGAAGGATCCGAAGAAGCGGCTGACCCCGCTCGGCCGCAAGCTCTCGCAGCTGCCGGTCGACCCGCGGCTGGCCCGTATGGTCATCGAGGCCGACCGGAACGGCTGCGCGCGAGAGGTCATGGTCATCGCCGCCGCGCTCTCCATCCAGGACCCGCGCGAGCGGCCCTCGGAGAAGCAGACGCAGGCCGACCAGCAGCACGCGCGCTTCAAGGACGAGACCTCCGACTTCCTGGCGTACCTGAACCTCTGGCGCTACGTCCGCGAGCAGCAGAAGGAGCGTGGCTCGTCCTCGTTCCGCCGGATGTGCAAGCAGGAGTATCTGAACTTCCTGCGCATCCGCGAATGGCAGGACATCTACGCGCAGCTGCGTACGGTCGCCAAGCAGATGGGCATCACCGTCGAGGAGCCCAAGGACGAGGCGTCGATTCCCGAGCAGGCGGTGCACACCTCGCTGCTGGCCGGGCTGCTGTCGCACATCGGGCTGAAGGACACCGAGAAGAACGAGTACCTCGGCGCGCGCAGCGCCAAGTTCGCGATCTTCCCGGGCTCGGCGCTGTTCAAGAAGCAGCCGCGGTTCGTGATGTCGGCGGAGCTGGTGGAGACCTCGCGGCTCTGGGCGCGGGTCAACGCCAAGGTCGAGCCCGAGTGGATCGAGCCGCTGGCGCAGCACCTGCTGAAGCGCACCTACAGCGAGCCGCACTGGGAGAAGGACCAGGCCGCGGTGATGGCGTACGAGCGGGTCACGCTCTATGGCGTGCCGATCATCGCCCAGCGCAAGGTCAATTTCGGCCGTATCGACCAGGAGGCCTCGCGGGACCTGTTCATCCGCAACGCGCTGGTCGAGGGCGACTGGCGTACGCACCACCAGTTCTTCCACGACAACCGCAAACTCCTCGGTGAGGTCGAGGAGTTGGAGCACCGCGCGCGGCGCCGGGACATCCTGGTGGACGACGAGACGCTCTTCGACTTCTACGACCAGCGCATTCCGGAGCACATCGTCTCCGGGGCGCACTTCGACTCGTGGTGGAAGAACAAGAAGCGCGAGGAGCCGGACGCGCTCGACTTCGAGCGCTCCATGCTGATCAACGAGAAGGCCGGGGCCGTCACCAAGGACGACTACCCGGACTCCTGGCGGCAGGGGAAGCTCAAGTTCAAGGTGACGTACCAGTTCGAGCCCGGGGCGGACGCGGACGGCGTGACCGTCCACATCCCGCTCCAGGTGCTCAACCAGGTCACGTCCGAGGGCTTCGACTGGCAGATCCCGGGGCTGCGCGAGGAGGTCGTCACCGAGCTGATCCGCTCGCTGCCGAAGCCGATCCGCCGGCACTACGTCCCGGCGCCGAACTACGCCGACAAGTTCCTGGACCGGGCGGTCCCGCTCCAGGAGCCGCTGCCGTTCACGCTGGCCCGTGAGCTCCAGCGGATGGTCGGCGTCCCGGTCACGGCCGACGACTTCGACCTCTCCCGGGTCCCGGACCACCTGAAGATCACGTTCCGGATCGTCGACGAGCGGCGCCGCAAGGTGGCCGAGGACAAGGACCTGGAGGCGCTCAAGCTCCAGCTGCGTCCGAAGGCCCGCCAGGCGCTCTCCAAGGCCGCCGCGGCGACCGCGGGACCGTCCGGCGAGTCCATCGAGCGCTCGGGGCTCACGGACTGGACGATCGGCACGCTGAACAAGGTCTTCGAGACCAGGCGGGCCGGGCAGCCGGTGAAGGCGTACCCCGCCCTCGTCGACCAGGGCGACACCGTCGCCGTACGCCTCTTCGACACCGAGGCCGAGCAGCAGCAGGCGATGTGGCGCGGCACCCGGAAGCTGATCATGCTGAACATCCCGGTGAACCCGGCGAAGTTCGCATCGGACCGGCTGAGCAATCAGCAGAAGCTGGCGCTGTCCCGCAATCCGCACGGCTCGGTGCAGGCCCTCTTCCAGGACTGCGCCACCGCCGCCGCCGACCGGCTGATCGCCGCGTACGGGGGCCCGGCGTGGGACGAGAAGGCGTTCCGGACGCTGTACGACAAGGTGCGCGCGGACCTGGTGGACCTGACCGTCCGGACGATCGACCAGGTGCAGCAGATCCTGGCCGCCTGGCAGGCCTGCGAGCGGCGGCTGAAGTCGACGAACAGCCTGACGCTGGTCGCCAACGTCACCGACGTACGGGAGCAGCTGGCCCGGCTCGTACCGCCCGGCTTCGTCACGGCCACCGGACTGCGGCGGCTGCCCGACCTGATGCGGTACCTGGTGGCGGCGGACCGCCGGCTCCAGCAGATGCCGACGGCCGTCCAGCGGGACACCACCCGGATGGCGAAGGTCCACGAGATGCAGGACGAGTACGCGTGGCTGCTCGAACAGCTCCCGCAGGGACGGCCGGTGGGCCAGGAGGTGCTGGACGTCCGCTGGATGATCGAGGAGCTGCGGGTGAGCTACTTCGCGCACGCGCTGGGCACCGCGTTCCCGGTCTCGGACAAGCGGATCGTGAAGGCGATCGACGCCCTCGCGCCCTGAGGAAGCGGCCCGGGAGGCGGTGACGGTGTCACCACCAGGAGTGAAGTCGACCTGGACCTCCCACCTCCTGTACAGTCTGGTTTCGCAGCAAGCCGCAAGGCAAGCGGCGAAAACCTGGTCCTGTGGAGCAGTTTGGAGTGCTCGCCACCCTGTCAAGGTGGAGGCCGCGGGTTCAAATCCCGTCAGGACCGCAGTGACGAAAGCCCGGATCGTTTCGATCCGGGCTTTCGCGCGTCTTGACGGCGCCTTCCGCCGCCGGTACCCCGTAGAGACGAGGCTGCCCCTGTTTCCCTCGGCGAGGGGCGGCCGGGTCCACCGGGAGGTGGCTCGCATGTCCGCGTCCACGGCACGACACGAGACCCGCGCACTGCTCCGCGCCCATCTGGCGGCCGCCTACGGCTACGGGCACCTCACCCGCCACTGCCCGGTCTGCCACCGGCTGCTGCGCCTCGCCATGGAGCCGGGAGAGGGCGGCGAAGGCGGCGAAGGGACCCGGAAGCCCGGCAGTGCGGCTCCGGAACCTCCGTACGAGCCTCAGGAGCCCCGGAGCCGGTCCGGCGGCCCCACGACCGCGGAGAGCGCCGCCGTACCGCCGGAGAGCACCTCCGTACCGCCGGAGAGATACGAGGACGGGCGCGAGGACGCGAACGAGGCCCGGGCCGGGGACGCCGATGGGGCCGAAAGGCCCTCCACTCCATGACCATCGGCCGGATGATTCCGCGTCCGGACAGTGGCACGCTCGGAGTTGGCAAGCATCAGGCGGTGTGACGGGTGTCACCGAAAGAGTTTTCAGACCGGGGTAGTTTACGCCTCCCCTACAACTGGCGAATTTAATATGTGCAATTGCACTGCCCCGACCCTTCGGCCGGACCGTTCCGTCCGGGGCTGTCCCACCGCGTCCGGGACGCTCACCCACACTCCCGCACAGACCCGCTCACAGACCCACGAACGGCGCGGGGACGGACGGCGCGAGGCCGGCCGGGCGGGCCGCGGAAGGCCCGGAAGCCGACCGACCACCCGGTTATCGCCCACCCGTTGCCGGGTCACCCGCGGGGTGTGGAAGGGGCGTACGGGGGCACGAGAGGCCTCGGTGGTGCGATGCCGGCCCAGGGGTTCCGGGCATAAAAAAGATCGCGCTGGACCCGGCGGAGTCCAGCGCGATCGATGACGACGTACCCGTACAGGCGTCCCGTACATAGGTATGACGCCCGTTGGGGCAGGCGTCCGTCGAGTGGAGCTGTATCGGGGCGGCCTGGGGTTGGGGGACCTGGCGGCTGCCCTGTTGTGATGCGGTGCTGCTACTGCGTTGAGCTGCGGGGCAGGGGTGTGTCAGGCCTCGCTGCGCTGCTGCGGAATACCCGCAAGCAGTGCGCGGACCTCTGCCTCGCGGTACCGGCGGTGTCCACCGAGCGTGCGGATGGACGTGAGCTTGCCAGCCTTGGCCCAACGGGTGACCGTCTTCGGGTCCACGCGGAACATCGTGGCAACCTCAGCCGGGGTCAGCAGCGGCTCGGCATCAGGGGTGCGAGCGGTCATGAGCGGCCTCCTCGGGAGAACCGAACCTTCTCGGTTCTTTCCTCTAAATTCTGCACCTTGACCCGCGTTGCCCGAAATGGCGGACGCGGGCCGAGTCGGTTATAGGACGAACGGCTTGTCCTCGGCACTACAACTACACCATCCGTCCAGCCGCGTCGGCCAAACCGATGGAATTGCCCTCCCAGGTGTTCATCAGCGACGGAAGCCGATGGACCATGCCATAGCGGACAGTCACACCACCGTGACGATCAGTCACAGAGCGATCAGGAGTCGTCAGACCCCCCATAGAGTGCAATGCTGAGTATTCCGCCCTTACTTGGACGGAAGGAGCCCTCCCCGGACTCCTTGTCCTATTTTGGCACGAGGAGTAGGGATGGACGCAAGGGCCCCGTTAGTGCTATCCATCACGCTTGAGGCAAAGGCCCGGTTCGGGACGTAGGTCCTGGGTCGAGAGGCGTACTCCTCCGCCCTACCCACCACACGTGTCCCACGGGACGCAGGTTCACGGCCCGTCAACTCCCTCCTCCTTCCCGCACTCCGCCCGGTCCGGCCGTCCTTCCGCCGGTCCATCCGGCCCTCCGGTCCGTCCTGGATGAAGGATGCCCCGGTTCCATCCCGTTGATGCCGCTGTGGGTCTTTTCACGTCAATTGGTGAACTGGCGATCACGCACGGCCCGCCACCGCTCCGCAAGCCGCGCGTACGCCTCCCCGGCACCCTCGGCGTCACCGTTCCCGAGCGCGGCGAGCCCTTCCGCCACATCCGCCGCCGACCGGTCCGCCGCGAGCTGCCCGGCCGGGAGCGCGTGCACCAGGCCCCCGTAGTCCAGCTCCACGAGCGAGCGCGGGTGGAACTCCTCCAGCCAGCGCCCCACCTCCACCAGCCCCTCGGTGAGCGGCCCGTCGGCGACGTTCTCCCGCAGCGTCCGCAGCCCCCGCGCCAGCCGGCGCCGGGCCTCCACCATCGGCGTCCGGTAGCGCAGCACCGGCTCCCCGCCCGCGCCGTCCGCCGCCACGTACTCCCGCTCCTCGTCCCGGAAGAGGACGAACCACCGCACCGGCACCTGCCACACCGTCGTCCGGATCCACGGCCGCGCGTCCGGGTTCCGGCGCAGCCAGCGCTCGTGGTCCGCCCGCGCCTGACCCCGCACCACCTCGGGCAGCAGCGCCTCCAGCACGTTGGCCGGAAACATCCCCTCCCGCGCGCCCGCCCCCTCCAGCTCCTCCAGCGCCAGCCACCCGCGCAGCCGGGTCCGCCACGGGCAGACGCACACCACCCCGTCCACCTCCGCCACGAACGCGTCACCGCTCTCGTGCACCGGCACCCCGACCGGCGGCGTCGGCACCAAGTCGGCCAACGCGCGGCGCAGTTCGTCCTGGGCGGTCGGGAGCACCGGGCGCTCCGCGTAACGGGCCCAGTGACTGCGCTCGGGCTCCGCGAAGGCGGCGAGCGGCTCGTACACCCGGAGGTAGGACGTGTAAGGGACGAACACCGAAGACACCACCGACATGCAGCGCATCGTGCCACGCGCGTACACCCCCTTGGGGTGATCCTCGGCACGGGGGCAGATCCGCGCCGCCGGAGGACTTACGCTCTTGCCCATCGGACCGGCCGTGCCGGCCGGACCGTGGCCTGTCCGACGACAGGTCCCGGGGCTCTCCCCACCCCTAGGAGGGCCTCCCGCCGCTTCGTACTTGGGAGTCACCACAGTGACCGATGTGACTAACGGCGTCCTGCACACCCTGTTCCACTCGGATCAGGGGGGCCACGAGCAAGTCGTGATCTGCCAGGACCGTGCCACCGGCCTCAAGGCCGTCATCGCCCTCCACAACACCGCCCTCGGCCCCGGCCTCGGCGGCACCCGCTTCTACCCGTACGCGACCGAGGCCGAGGCCGTCGCCGACGCGCTGAACCTGTCGCGCGGGATGTCGTACAAGAACGCCCTCGCCGGGCTCGACCACGGCGGCGGCAAGGCCGTCATCATCGGCGACCCCGAGAAGATCAAGACCGAGGAACTCCTCCTGGCCTACGGCCGGTTCGTCGACTCGCTCGGCGGCCGGTACGTCACGGCCTGCGATGTCGGCACCTATGTCGCCGACATGGACGTCGTGGCCCGGGAGTGCCGCTGGACCACCGGCCGCTCCCCGGAGAACGGCGGCGCCGGCGACTCCTCCGTCCTCACCGCGTTCGGCGTCTTCCAGGGCATGCGGGCCTCGGCCCAGCACCTGTGGGGCGACCCGACGCTGCGCGGCCGCAAGGTCGGCGTCGCCGGGGTCGGCAAGGTGGGCCACCACCTGGTCGAGCACCTGCTCTCCGACGGGGCCGAGGTCCTGATCACCGATGTCCGCGAGGAGTCGGTGCGCCGCATCACCGATCTGCACCCCGAGGTCACCGTGGTGGCCGACACCGAGACCCTGATCCGCACCGAGGGCCTCGACGTCTACGCGCCCTGCGCGCTCGGCGGCGCGCTGAACGACGCGACCGTGCCGGTACTCACGGCGAAGGTGGTCTGCGGCGCGGCCAACAACCAGCTGGCTCACCCGGGCGTCGAGAAGGACCTGGCCGACCGGTCGGTTCTCTACGCCCCCGACTACGTGGTCAACGCCGGTGGCGTGATCCAGGTCGCCGACGAGCTGCACGGGTTCGACTTCGACCGGTGCAAGGCGAAGGCCACGAAGATCTTCGACACCACGCTGGAAATATTCGCACGTGCGAAGGCTGACGGCATTCCGCCGGCCGCGGCGGCCGACCGGATCGCCGAGCAGCGGATGGCCGAGGCGCGCACCCGCTGACGCGCCCGCGCACGGCCCGGCGGTAGGCGGAGACCCGCGAGGCGCCGACGGGAGACCCTCGGAACACCGGCGGGAGACAAGACTCACGCCGGCCGGCGGGTCGTGCGCGCAGAAGAGGTTAAAATCGCAGTTGACCAGCGGGGACGGGGCTCCCCACTGGTCTGCACCGGGGCGCAAGACGCGGGCGGCGTACCGTATGGCCACGGAAGCAGGTACCGTTAAAGCCCTACGGGCGCGGTCTCTCTGTCGAGAGTCCGTCCTGAAACATGAACGCGTGTCAAGACTCTGGGGCCGTCGAGCCCCGTCACCGAGGGGGTCGAGCCATGGGGCGCGGCCGGGCAAAGGCCAAGCAGACCAAGGTCGCCCGCCAGCTGAAGTACAGCAGCGGCGGGACGGACCTGTCGCGTCTGGCCAATGAGCTGGGCGCATCGCCTTCGAGTCAGCCACCGAACGCCGAGCCGTTCGAGGACGACGACGAGGAAGATGACCCGTACGCACAGTACGCGGATCGCTACAACCAGGACGATGACGAGGATCAGGACGATCAGTCCGGTCCGTCGTCACAGCGCCGCGGCGCTTGACCTCGCGCTGACACATCAACCCGGTCCGGGCCTGCCCCGAGCCGGGTTCTGTGTGTCCTGACCCGGATCAGGACACACGCGGGTGTGTCCTGACGGTCGGCCCCGATGTGCGGTGCGCCGGGCGGGGAGACCGGCGCACTCACCGTACGTACGGTTCAGCGTGCGTAGCTGCCGGTCAGCTCGGCGCCCGTGGTGTGGTCACCGCGGCCGGTGATCTCACCCGCGACCCAGGAGTCGACGCCACGGTCGGCCAGGGTCGTCAGCGCGGCGTCCACCGAGTCGGCCGGGACGATCGCGATCATGCCGACGCCCATGTTCAGCGTCTTCTCCAGCTCCAGCTGCTCGACCTGACCGGCCTTGCCGACGAGGTCGAAGACCGCGCCCGGCGTCCAGGTGGAGCGGTCCACGGTGGCGTGCAGCCCGTCCGGGATGACCCGGGCCAGGTTGTTCGCGAGGCCGCCGCCGGTGACGTGGCTGAAGCCGTGGACCTCGGTGGTGCGGGTGAGCGCCAGGCAGTCCAGCGAGTAGATCCGGGTCGGCTCCAGGAGCTCCTCGCCGAGCGTCCGGCCGAACTCCGCGATCTCGCGGTCCAGGGTCCAGCCGGCCCGGTCGAAGACCACGTGGCGGACGAGCGAGTACCCGTTCGAGTGAAGACCGGAGGACGCCATCGCGATCACGGCGTCGCCCTCGCGGATCCGGTCCGGGCCGAGCAGCCGGTCCGCCTCCACCACGCCCGTACCGGCGCCGGCGACGTCGAAGTCGTCCGGGCCGAGCAGGCCCGGGTGCTCGGCGGTCTCGCCGCCGACCAGCGCGCAGCCCGCGAGCACACAGCCCTCGGCGATGCCCTTCACGATCGCCGCGACACGCTCGGGGTGCACCTTGCCGACGCAGATGTAGTCGGTCATGAAGAGCGGCTCGGCACCGCAGACCACGAGGTCGTCCACGACCATGCCGACGAGGTCGTGGCCGATGGTGTCGTACACGCCCATCTGACGCGCCAGGTCCACCTTGGTGCCGACGCCGTCGGTGGCCGAGGCGAGGAGCGGACGCTCGTACCTCTTGAGCGCCGAGGCGTCGAAGAGGCCGGCGAAGCCGCCGAGCCCGCCGAGTCCGGCGACCTCGGGACGCTGGGTCTTCTTCACCCACTCCTTCATCAGCTCGACGGCGCGGTCACCGGCTTCGATGTCGACGCCGGCGGCCGCGTAGGAAGCACCTGTTGTCTCAGACATGGCCTGGGATCTTTCGTGTGGAGAAACGGGGCTGGTGGGAGAGGCGGCGGCGCGTCCGGGTCACGGACGGCGCAGCGCGTCGGCCGCGGCGGTGGCTGCGGGCCCTGCCGCCAGCTCGGTCTCCAGCAGCTGCTTGCCGAGCAGCTCCGGGTCCGGGAGCTCCATCGGGTACTCACCGTCGAAGCAGGCGCGGCACAGGTTGGGCTTGTCGATCGTGGTCGCCTCGATCATGGAGTCGATCGAGATGTACGACAGCGAGTCGGCCCCCATCGACGTGCAGATCTCGTCCACGGTCATGCCGTTGGCGATCAGCTCGGCGCGGGTCGCGAAGTCGATGCCGAAGAAGCAGGGCCACTTCACCGGCGGCGAGGAGATCCGGATGTGGATCTCGGCGGCCCCGGCCTCGCGGAGCATCCGGACCAGCGCGCGCTGGGTGTTGCCGCGGACGATCGAGTCGTCGACGACCACCAGGCGCTTGCCCTTGATGACTTCCTTCAGCGGGTTCAGCTTGAGCCGGATACCGAGCTGGCGGATGGTCTGCGAGGGCTGGATGAAGGTCCGGCCGACGTAGGCGTTCTTCACCAGTCCGGCGCCGAACGGGATCCCGCTGGCCTCCGCGTACCCGATCGCGGCGGGAGTGCCGGATTCCGGGGTCGCTATGACCAGATCCGCCTCGACGGGCGCCTCGGCGGCCAGCTTGCGGCCCATCTCCACCCGGGAGAGGTACACGTTCCGCCCGGCGATGTCGGTGTCGGGACGGGCCAGGTAGACGTACTCGAAGACACAGCCCTTGGGCTTCGCTTCTGCGAATCGGGAGGTGCGCAGGCCGTTCTCGTCGATGGCGACGAGCTCACCCGGCTCGATCTCGCGTACGTAGCTGGCACCGCAGATGTCGAGCGCGGCGGACTCCGAGGCGACCACCCAGCCGCGCTCCAGGCGGCCGAGCACCAGCGGGCGGATGCCCTGCGGGTCACGGGCGGCGTAGAGGGTGTGCTCGTCCATGAAGACGAGCGAGAACGCGCCCTTGACGTCGGGGAGCACCTTGGCGGCGGCTTCCTCGATGGTCAGCGGCTTGTCGTCCTCGTCGCGCTGCCCGGCGAGCAGCGCGGTCACCAGGTCGGTGTCGTTGGTCGCGGCGACCTGGGTGGCGCGGCCGTCCTTGCGCGGGAGGTCGGCGACCATCTCCGCGAGCTGGGCCGTGTTGACCAGGTTCCCGTTGTGACCGAGGGCGATCGAGCCGTGCGCGGTGGCACGGAACGTCGGCTGCGCGTTCTCCCACACCGAGGCACCGGTGGTGGAGTAGCGGGCATGACCGACCGCGATATGGCCCTGGAGGGAACCCAGAGACGTTTCGTCGAAGACCTGCGAGACCAGTCCCATGTCCTTGAAGACCAGGATCTGGGACCCGTTGCTCACTGCGATGCCCGCGGATTCCTGTCCGCGGTGCTGCAGGGCATACAGTCCGAAATAGGTGAGCTTGGCGACCTCTTCACCCGGAGCCCAGACACCGAAGACGCCACAAGCGTCCTGGGGGCCTTTCTCTCCGGGGAGCAGGTCGTGGTTGAGTCGTCCATCACCACGGGGCACGGCACCGAGTGTAGGCGAGATCGACCACTGGTCCGAATTGGGGACCGGTGGGCGGAGGCGGCACGGAACACGGGGAACGGCTGCGGCCACCGCGGCGGGCGGGTGATTCGCGGGACTTCGAGCGGTGACGCTGTGTGACGTACGGGTGGGGCCGGCGGGGACCGAGGGCCGGCCCGAAGGCTCACTGCCGGGTCGCGAGGGCGGTTACCGGCCGGTAATGGCCGTACGGAACGGCCCGGCCACGGCCGGCCGGCCGTGGCGCTCGGTGAACCCGGCCCGAACCCGCCACGGCCGTCGGCCGAACGCTCGTTTCGTGGTGAGACTCACACCAGCGGCCGGGATTCAGCCAGGCTGCTCCTGGTCGCCTTCCCTCTGCTGCCCCCGGTCACCCCTCGCCCTTCGCCGGAGCGGCCGTCGCGCCGAGGCCCTTGCCGTCGTCGGCCGTGATGGTGAGCGTGGAGCCCTTGATCGTGTACGTCGCCGGGCCGTCCAGGGCCGCGAGGACCGCGCGCTCCGTCGCCATCTCCGCCTCCGGACACATCTTCCGGGTACCGGCCGGCGGGCTGAAGGTGATCGTGGAGCCCTTGACCGTCGCCTTGCCGTGGAAGGAGTTGCAGCCGGAGTTGCCGTGGACGGTGCCGTCCTCGCCGAAGGTCAGGTACGGCACCCGCTCCTTCGGGAGGTCGGCGGGCACGGACATCGCCGTCTCGCCGCTGAGCAGGGTGTTCACCGCCCACCGCGTGCCGACCAGCTCGGCCGGCTTCTCCTCGCTGAGCGCGATCGTGTCGCCGCCCTCGGTGGTGAGGGTCAGCTTCTCGCCGCTGAGCTTCGCGGTGAGCTCGCCCTCGAGGGCGGCGACGGCGGCCTTCTCGAACCTGTCGACGCCCTCCCCGCAGGCCATCGTCGTGGAGACGGTCCGGCTCACGGTGATCCGGTCGCCCTCCACGCGGGCCTCGCCGCCGATGCGGTTGCAGCCGAAGTCGGCTTTGACCCGGCCCTTCGGGTCGATCTCCAGCCGGGAGCCATCCGGGGCCCCGGTCCTCTTCCCGTCGACGGTCAGGGACTCCACGTTCCACGCGACCCCGGTGACCGGCACATCGCTCTGCACGGTGTCCCCGCCGTCCCCGCCACCGCCGCCGGAACCGGAACCCGGTTCCGTACCGCAGGCTGCGAGGGTGAGGAGGGCCAGGACGCTGACGCTGACTGCCATACGTTGTGTGTGCATGGCGATGGGACGGAACGGCCCCCCGATCCGGTTCCGTCGCCTCCGGTTCTGTCGCCTCCGGTTCCGTCGCGTGCGCTACGAGGCGGCTCAGCCCATCAGCGGCAGCAGCTCCGCCAGGTCGGCGCGCTCGCCACTCGCGCTGACCTCGGCGTCCGCCAGGGCCCGCGCCCACTCCGTACGGCCGGTGGCGAGCCGGATCCAGGTCAGCGCGCCGGTCTCCACGACGTTGGGCGGAGTGCCGCGGGTGTGCTTGGGGCCGCCGATGCACTGGACCACCGCGAACGGCGGGACGCGCACCTCGACCGAACCGCCGGGCGCACGGTCCGCGAGCGCGTCCGCCAGCAGCCGGACGCAGGCGGCCAGCGCCTGCCGGTCGTACGGGATCTCCAGGCCGAGCGCCTCGTTCAGGTCGTCCGTGTGGACGGTCAGCTCGACGGCCCGGGTGACCAGGAAGTCGGCCAGCCGCATGGAGCCGACCCGGGTCGGCAGCAGCCGGTCGCCGGTGCCGGAGGCCGGGACGTCCGCGCGGTAGGCCGCCTCCACCTCCTCGTACAGCGCGGCGAGGTCGGGGCGGCCGGTCGCCAGCTCCTCGACGTCCTCGGCGATCCGGGCGGCGTACGCGGCGGTGGCGGGCGGCCACTGGAGGAGCGTGAGCGCGGGCTTGGGTCCGGGCGGCTCCGGCAGGGCCAGGGACCGGCTCACGCTGCCGAGGACCATCGCCATGTGCGCGGCGAGCTCCCGCACCGTCCAGTCGCCGAGCCGGGTCGGACGGGCGAGTTGCTCGGGCGTCAACTGACGGACGGCGTCGTGGACATGGGCGAACTGGGCGAGGACCGCGGTCCGGGTCCTGAGGTGGTCGTAGGCGCGCGGACGCTTCTTGGCCGGAGGCATGGGGCCGAGATTAACCGGCCGCACCGACATCGGCGCCGACGGTGAAGGTCTCGCCGCCTGCCGGGACTCCGACGCCTCGCCAGGTGAACGGGACACCCCGGGCGGCGTCGAGGTCCGGGCCGTCCATCAGCTGGAGGTGGAGGTGCGGTTCGGAGCTGTTCCCGGAGTTCCCCACGCGCCCGATCTCCTGCCCGGCCCGGACGGTGTCGCCGGCCTTCACGAGGAGCGAGCCGCGCCGGACGTGGGCGTAGGCCGCGTACGTACCGTCGCCGAGGTCCAGGATCACGTGGTTGCCGAAGACGCGGTGCACGCCGAGGATCGAGCGGATGGCGCCTTCGACGAGCATCAGATAGGCGAGGGCGGGCAGCGAGTTGCGGCTCAGGTGGTCGCGCTGGCCGTCGCTCGCCCGGACGACCGTGGCGTCGGCCACCGCGAGCAGCGGGACGCCGAAGGCCGGGAAGGCGCGGTTGCGGCGGAAGACCGGCCAGACCCAGCGGAACAGCGGGCGGTCCGTGAGCTCGTCACCGGTCCCGGGCTCGGCCACGATGTCGATCGCGTACGTCTGCCCGTAGACGTGCGTCCCATGGCTCGGCACCTTGTCGGCCGGGCTGTTCAGGGCCGTCCAGCGGCCGGTCACCGGCGGGACGACCTCCACCGGGTCGCGCGGCTCGCCCCGGGGTGCGGCGGCGCGGGTCTGGAGGGCGCTGGTCGTCAGCATGAGCACGGCCACGACGGCCGCGGGCAGGAACGTGGTCGTCCACCCGGGTCCGGGCAGATCCGTGAGGAAGTCGGCGATCACCAGCGCGATCAGGACCACCCAGGACAGCCGCAGGGCGATCGCGAGGACAGTGCGGACGGACATGTTTCCCCCTGTTGGTGGCTGTTCGTTCCCGTGGGCGTCGGCTCTACGGCCGCGCCGCCGTCAGCACCACCAGCAGCGGCACCACCCGCGCGGCCGGCACCTCGTACCGGCCGCGGCCGGTCGTGTGCAGCCAGCCCGTGCCGGTCAGCTGGCGCAGGTGGTGGTAGATCTGGCCGGTGGTGCCGACGCCGTCGAGCGCGGCCAGTTCGGCGGCGGTACGGCGGCCGCCGAGGATCTCGCGGAGCAGGCGCAGCCGTACCGGATGGCCGAGCGCGGCGAGTGAGTCCGCCGTGGCCGCTCCGCCGTCACCGTCCTCGCCCTCCTCTTCGAGGAGGGCACCGGTGAGGGCTCCGTACTGCCACTCGTAACGCTCGCCGGTCGGCAGCCGGACCGCTCCGGTGAAGAGCACCCCGCCGTCGGCTCCGGCCTCTCCGACACCCGCGAGCTGCTGTTTCAGCCCGTCCAGCGCCCAGAAGTCGCCGTCGCCGAGGCGCGGCGACTCATGGTCCTGCCGCTCCAGCGCGGTGAGCCGCCGCTCCAGCTCGGCGACCCGCTGCTCCAGGTCCTGCTCCATGACACCAACCTTACGTAATTACGTAATTTCCATCAAGGGGTGCGTGCGGGAAAGCCGAAGCCCCCGCCCGGATGACCCGGACGGGGGCTCGAACGACACGCGGGCTCAGGCGAGCAGCGCCGGGATCGTCGCCTCGTGGGCCGTACGGAGCTCGCTCAGCGGGATGCTGAACTCGCCCTGGATCTCGATCTTTTCGCCGTCGACGACACCGATGCGGGCGACGGGCAGACCGCGTGCGCCGCACATGTCGGTGAAGCGGAGCTCCTCGCTGCGCGGCACGGCGACGACCGCGCGGCCGGCCGACTCGGAGAAGAGGAACGTGAAGGCGTCCAGGCCGTCCGGCACGACCAGCCGGGCACCCTTCCCGCCGCGCAGGCAGGACTCGGTGACGGCCTGGATCAGGCCGCCGTCGGACAGGTCGTGCGCGGCGTCGATCATGCCGTCGCGCGAGGCGGAGATGAGGATCTCCGCGAGCAGCTTCTCGCGGCCGAGGTCCACCTTGGGCGGCAGGCCGCCGAGGTGGTTGTGGACGACCTCGGACCAGGCCGAGCCGCCGAACTCCTCAGCCGTGTCGCCGAGCAGGTAGAGGAGCTGGCCCTCTTCCGCGAACGCGACGGGCGTACGCCGGTTCACGTCGTCGATCACGCCGAGCACGGCCACGACCGGCGTCGGGTGGATCGCGGTCTCGCCGGTCTGGTTGTAGAGCGAGACGTTGCCGCCGGTGACCGGGGTGCCCAGCTCCAGGCAGCCGTCCGCGAGACCGCGCGTGGCCTCGGCGAACTGCCACATGACGTCCGGGTCCTCGGGGGAGCCGAAGTTGAGGCAGTTGGAGATGGCCAGCGGCTTGGCGCCGGAGGCGGCGACGTTGCGGTAGGACTCCGCGAGCGCGAGCTGCGCGCCGGTGTACGGGTCGAGCTTGGCGTACCGGCCGTTGCCGTCGGTCGCCATCGCCACCCCGAGGTTGGAGTCGGCGTCGATGCGGACCATGCCGGCGTCCTCGGGCATCGCCAGCACGGTGTTGCCCTGCACGAAGCGGTCGTACTGGTCGGTGATCCACGCCTTGGAGGCCTGGTTCGGCGAGGCGACCAGCTTCAGGACCTGCTCACGCAGCTCGGCCGCGTTCGCCGGACGGGCCAGCTTGCCCGCGTCGTCCGCCTGGAGCGCGTCCTGCCAGGACGGGCGGGCGAACGGGCGGTGGTAGACCGGGCCGTCGTGGGCGACCGAGCGCGGGGGTACGTCGACGATCTGCTCGCCGTGCCAGAAGATCTCCAGCTGGGAGCCGTCGGTCACCTCACCGATGACGGTGGCGATGACGTCCCACTTCTCGCAGATCTCCAGGAAGCGGTCCACGTACCGCGGCTCGACGATCGCGCACATGCGCTCCTGCGACTCGCTCATGAGGATCTCCTCGGGCGAGAGCGAGGAGTCGCGCAGCGGCACGGTGTCCAGCTCGACGCGCATCCCGCCGGAACCGGCCGAGGCCAGCTCGCTGGTGGCGCAGGAGAGCCCGGCGCCGCCGAGGTCCTGGATGCCCGCGACGAGCTTCTCCTTGAAGATCTCCAGGGTGCACTCGATGAGGAGCTTCTCCTGGAACGGGTCGCCGACCTGGACCGCCGGGCGCTTGGCCGGGCCGGTCGACTCGAAAGTCTCGCTCGCCAGCACGGAGACGCCGCCGATGCCGTCGCCGCCGGTACGGGCGCCGTACAGGATGACCTTGTTCCCGGGGCCGGACGCCTTCGCGAGGTGGATGTCCTCGTGCTTCATCACGCCGATACAGCCTGCGTTGACCAGCGGGTTGCCCTGGTAGCAGGCGTCGAAGACGACCTCGCCGCCGATGTTCGGCAGGCCCAGGCAGTTGCCGTAACCGCCGATCCCCGCGACGACGCCCGGCAGGACACGCTTGGTGTCGGGGTGGTCGGCGGCGCCGAAGCGCAGCGGGTCCACGACCGCGACCGGGCGGGCGCCCATCGCGAGGATGTCGCGGACGATGCCACCGATACCGGTGGCCGCGCCCTGGTAGGGCTCGATGTACGAGGGGTGGTTGTGGGACTCGACCTTGAAGGTGACCGCGTACCCCTGGCCGACGTCCACGACGCCGGCGTTCTCACCGATGCCGACGAGCATCGCGTCGTTGACCGGGACCTTCTCGCTGAACTGCTTGAGGTGGACCTTGCTGCTCTTGTACGAGCAGTGCTCCGACCACATCACCGAGTACATGGCGAGCTCGGCGCCGGTGGGACGACGGCCCAGGATCTCCCGGATCCGGGCGTACTCGTCCTCCTTGAGGCCCAGTTCCTTCCAGGGCTGCCCGGCGTCCGGGGTCTCGGCCGCGTGCTTGACCGTATCCAGGCTCATGCGTTGACCAGCTTCTTGATGATCGAGGTGAAGAAACCGAGGCCGTCGGTGCGGCCGGTGCCGACGAGCGGCTCGACGGCGTGCTCCGGGTGCGGCATCAGACCGACGATGTTGCCCGCCGCGTTGGTGATGCCCGCGATGTCACGGAGCGAGCCGTTGGGGTTGCCGTCCAGGTAGCGGAAGGCGACCCGACCCTCGGCCTCCAGCTCGTCGAGCGTGTGCTCGTCGGCGGTGTACCGGCCGTCCATGTTCTTGAGCGGGACCTGGATCTCCTGGCCGGCGCTGTAGTCCGAGGTCCAGGCGGTCTCCGCGTTCTCCACCCGCAGCTTCTGGTCACGGCAGATGAAGTGGAGGTGGTTGTTGCGCAGCATCGCACCGGGCAGCAGGTGCGCCTCGGTCAGGATCTGGAAGCCGTTGCAGATGCCCAGGACCGGCATACCGGCCTTCGCCTGCTCGATGAGCGGCTCCATCACCGGCGAGAACCGCGAGATCGCACCGGCCCGGAGGTAGTCCCCGTAGGAGAAACCGCCGGCCAGGACGACCGCGTCGACCTGGTGCAGGTCCTTGTCGCGGTGCCACAGCGATACGGGCTCCGCGCCCGCGATCCGCACGGCCCGCAGCGCGTCCTGATCGTCCAGGGTGCCGGGAAAAGTGACGACGCCGATACGGGTGGTCACTTCTCCTCCTCCACCTTCACGACGAAGTCCTCGATGACGGTGTTGGCGAGGAAGGTCTCGGCCATCTCGTGAATACGGGCGAGGGCGGCGTCGTCCACCGGCCCCGCGACCTCCAGCTCGAAACGCTTTCCCTGACGAACGTCCGCGATTCCCTCAAAGCCCAGACGCGGCAGCGCACGCTGCACCGCCTGTCCCTGCGGGTCGAGGATCTCCGGCTTGAGCATGACGTCGACTACGACGCGTGCCACTGGCACTCCCGGTGTGGTGGTGTGGTGCGGCTGTCTCTCCGGGGGGTTCCCCAGACCCCCGCGGGTCCACTCAGCGTACCTGGCCGAAAATTCTACGCGGGTAGATATCGGGTGGAAACGGATGGCGGGCGCGGACGCCGCCGTCTCGGCGCAGATCACACCGCGATATCGGCCGCGACAACATGCGGGAAAAGTCCTGGGAAAAAATCATGCCCGGATTGCGTGCGGACACGCGGAAGTAATTGGCTGGGCTTCACAATGCGGTACCGACCGCTGTACAAATGATTACCGGGGAAAGCAGCATTGCTCCGGAACACCGAACGACCGGAACAACCCGGAATACACCGGAACAGTCGACATCAGTCGATCCGTATCCGCATCCGCCTGACAGCCGGAAGGCCGGCGCATCGGCGCACGCACGACGCGCCGACGCCGTAGGAAAGGACCGATATCCGTGGCTCAGCGCGTAGTGGTTACGCTCTCCGACGACATCGACGGGGGAACAGCGGCGGAAACGGTCACCTTCGCCCTGGACGGGAAGACGTACGAGATCGACCTCAATCCCGCCAACGCGAAGAAACTGCGCAAGGCCCTGGCCCCTTACATGGCTGCCGGCCGAAAGCAGACAAATGCTGGCAAGCACGGCAGGACCCCCGCGTCGTACCACCACACCTCCCTCGCCCCGGACCCCGCGGCCGTCCGCGCCTGGGCCCGCTCGCACCGGATGGAGGTGCCGGCCCGCGGCCGGATCCCGAAGAAGGTGTACGAGGCGTTCGACGCGGCGGGCTGAGCCGGGGGCGTGAGCGTCCGTCGCCGCTCGGCGGACGCTCCGTCAGGCGGGTTGCGGGCGGGGTGCGCAGGGGCGGAGCCGGGCCCCGGGGAGCCGGCCGGCCCCCCGGTCCGGGAGACCCGCCGGGAGCCGACTTGCGCGACACCCCCGCAGGTCGGCTAGAGTCTGGAGCACGCCGAGGGGCGAGGCCGGAAGGCCGGATCCCGAGCCGCGTGCGGGTGTAGTTCAGTAGTAGAACATCCCCCTTCCAGGGGGAAGGCGCAGTGTGCAATTCCTGTCACCCGCTCTGCACGACTCTTCGGACCACTCTGTTGGATCAGGTAGAGTAGTGCTCGCTCCACCGGTGAAAGCCGAGTGGCTGCACTGCGGACGTAGCTCAGTTGGTAGAGCGCAACCTTGCCAAGGTTGAGGTCGCCAGTTCGAACCTGGTCGTCCGCTCCGGAAACAAAGGCCCTGATCGAAATCGATCAGGGCCTTTGTCGTGTCCGTCTCCGCGCCCATGACGTTTGTCATGCGCAGTGGTGACAGCGCACACGGCTCGCGGGCCCGCTCCGGCGGAAAGCTTGAAGCATGACCAGCCAAGACTTTCTCAGCGACCGAACGACAGGTGGCCCGGCAGACGCGGAGACGGTGATCGCGGCGGACGGCGTCCGCCGCAGCTACAAGGACGGCTTCGAGGCCGTCTCCGGCGTCTCCTTCTCCGTGGCCCGCGGCGAGCTGTTCGCCCTGCTCGGGACGAACGGCGCGGGCAAGACCTCCACCGTGGAGCTCCTCGAAGGCCTGGCGCTCCCGACCTCCGGGACCATCAAGGTCCTCGGCCACGACCCGTACCGCGAACGCGCCGCCGTCCGGCCCCGGACCGGTGTGATGCTCCAGGAGGGCGGCTTCCCCTCCGACCTCACCGTCCTGGAGACCGCGCGGATGTGGTCGGCCTGCACCACCGGCGCGCGGCCCGCCACCGAGGCCCTGGAGATGGTCGGCCTCACGAGCCGCGCCGGGGTGCGGGTCAAGCAGCTGTCCGGCGGGGAGAAGCGCCGCCTGGACCTGGCGCTGGCCCTGACCTCGCGGCCCGAGGTGCTCTTCCTGGACGAGCCGACGACGGGGCTGGACGCGGAGGGGCGGCGGGACACCTGGGACCTCATCCGGGCGCTCCGGGACGGCGGCACGACCGTACTCCTGACCACGCACTACCTGGAGGAGGCCGAGGCGCTCGCGGACCGGTTGGCGATCATGCACCAGGGGCAGATCGTGACGGCCGGGACGACCGCCGAGGTCACCGCGTCGCAGCCGGCCAGGATCCGGTTCACGCTGCCCGACGGCGTACCGGCAGGGCACCTTCCGCTCTCGCTGCGGGCGGCGGCGGAGGGGCAGCGCATCGAGATCCGTACCTCCGGGCTCCAGGAGTCGCTGCACGAACTCCTCGGCTGGGCCCGGGAGTCGGGCGTCCAGCTGCTCGGGCTCGACGCGCGCTCCGCCTCGCTGGAGGAGGCGTTCCTCCAGATCGCGAACACGCAGCTCCGCTCCCGCGCCGACGATCCGCGCCGGGCGGGGACCAAGCCCACGGACGACACGACGAAGAAGGTGACGGCATGACCACGCCCACCGCCCTGACGGCCCCCGGCCGCTCCCCCTCCAAGGCCTCCGCCTCGGCACGGCGGCTCACCGCACTCGCCCGCGCCGAGCTGGTGCTGCTGATCCGCAACCGGTCCGCGATCTTCCTGGCCCTGGTGCTGCCGGTCGTGATGATCTTCTCGATCCGGGCCTCGCTCCAGCAGATCGACCTCGCCGGCACCGGCCTCTCCATCGCGGGCGCCGCCCTCACCGGCGGCATCGGCATCGTGCTGGTCCAGGTCGTCTACATGAACCTCGTCACCGGTTACGTCACCCGCCGCGAGGAACTCGTCCTCAAGCGGCTGCGCACCGGCGAGATCACCGACCGCGAGATCCTCACCGCCACCGCTCTGCCCTCCGTCGCGCTGGCGCTCCTCCAGTGCGTGCTGCTGGTCGCCGCCGGCGCGATCGCCTTCGACCTGAGCGCGCCGGAGCGGCCCGAGCTGTTCCTGGTGGGGCTGGTGGTGGGCCTGGTGATGATGTCCGGACTGGCCGCCGCGACCTCCGCGATGACCCGGACGGTCCAGACCTCGCAGCTCACCACGTTGCCGCTGTTCTTCGTCTCGCTCTTCGGCTCCGGGATCTTCGTCCCGCTGGACGTCTTCCCGGACGGTCTGGCCTCGGCGTTCGAACTGCTGCCGCTGACCGGTGTGATGACGCTCATCCGGCACGGCTGGCTCGGCGGTGTCGAAGGCGGCGACCTGCTCACGGCCACCGTGGCGGCGCTGGCCTGGACCGGGTTCGCGGTGTTTGCTGTGCAGCGGTGGTTCCGCTGGGACCCGCGCGGCTGACGACGCCGGCGGTCAGGGCCACGGGGACGACATGAAGGGGCTGGACGAGGTGATCGGTCGAGTACGGGGCTTGCGGCGCGGCTGGAACGAGCGGACCAAGCTCCAGCGCATCGACCTCTACACCCGCCTCACGCTCTGCGCGCTGCCGTGGGTCTTCCTCGTGACCTGGGGCCTGCTCCCGCTCGGCAAGGCCTTCGGCCAGGGCCCGCTGCCGGCCTCCCTGGCGGCGGCGTTCCTCGCGGTGAACGCCGCCCAGTGCGTGCTGAGCAACCGGAACGTGGGCCCCGCCTTCGCCCACTACCGGGGCGTGGAGCCGTTCCCGCTGCGGCGGCTGCGGCTCCCCGGGGCGCTGCTGGCGGTGCTGACCGGCCTGCTGGTGGCCCTCGCGGCGGTGGGCGGTGTCGAGGACGCGGGGCTGAGCCTGCTGGTGCTGGACCTGCCCCTGGCGTTCGTGACGCCGTACGTGCTCCTCGTCCCGGTCCGGACGTACCTGCTCCGCTGCGCGGTCTGCGCGGTGGCGGTGGTGGCGCTGCTGGGGGCCGTCGGGGTACCCGGCCGCACGCTGTTCGGGTCGGCCGTCTCGCTGCTCGTCGGCACCCTGCTGGTGCTCATCTCGACCCGGCCGAGCGCCTGGAGCCTGTCCGTGATGTGGCAGGCGGAGGAGGCCCGGGACATGCAGGCCCGCCTCGCGGTGGCGGAGGAGCGGCTGCGGTTCGGCCGGGACATGCACGACGTGCTGGGCCGGAACCTGGCGGTGATCGCGCTGAAGAGCGAGCTGGCCGTGGAACTGGCCCAGCGCGGGAACGCGAGCGCCGTGGACCAGATGGTCGAGGTGCAGCGGATCGCCCGCGCCTCCCAGCAGGAGGTACGTGATGTCGTACGGGGCTACCGCGAGGCCGACCTGCCCACCGAACTGCTCGGCGCCAAGGGCGTGCTGGAGGCCGCCGGGATCACCTGCACGGTGGAGGGCGCCGAAGGGCCGGCGGGGATCGGGGCGCCCCCGGCCGTCCAGGCGGCCCTCGGCTGGGTGGTCCGTGAGGCCGCGACCAACGTCCTGCGCCACGGTGATCCCCGGGTCTGCGTGATCCGGCTCCGGACGGTGGCGGGTTCGGTGGTGCTGGAGGTCGAGAACGACGGGGCGGGCGCGGCCGCTCCGGGTGAGGGCGGCTCGGGGCTGGCCGGGCTGCGGGAGCGGCTGGCGGCGCTGGGCGGGTCGCTGGAGGCCGGGGCGGCCGGGGACGGCCTGTTCCGGGTCACGGCGACGGTCCCGCTGACGGCTCCCCGTAACCGCTCCGAGGCCGCTGCTTCGGACGAACGCTCCGCTTCTTCGGACGAACGATGACCACCGAGGGGAACATGACCACCGAAGGCTCCGCGATGACCACCGAGGACTCCGCCGGCCGGCCCCTGCGGGTGCTGCTCGCCGACGACGAGCACCTGATCCGGGGTGCACTGGCCGCGCTGCTCGCGCTGGAGGACGACCTGGTGGTGGTCGCGGAGGCGGCGAGCGGTCCCGAGGCGCTCGCGATGGCCCTCGCACACCGGCCCGATGTCGCCGTCCTGGACCTCCAGATGCCGGGCGCGGACGGTGTGAAGGTCGCCACATCGCTCCGCAGCGAACTGCCCGCCTGCCGCACCATGATCGTGACCAGCCACGGCCGGCCGGGCCATCTGAAGCGCGCGCTGGCCGCCGGCGTACGCGGGTTCGTGCCGAAGACCGTCAGCGCCCGCCGGCTCGCCGAGATCATCCGTACCGTCCACGCCGGAAACCGATATGTGGACCCGGAGTTGGCGGCCGACGCGATCTCCGCCGGAGACTCGCCGCTGACCGTCCGGGAGGCCGAGGTCCTCGAACTGGCGGCGGACGGGGCGCCGGTCGCGGAGATCGCGGAGCGGGCCTCGCTCTCGCAGGGGACGGTCCGCAACTACCTCTCCTCGGCCGCCTCCAAGATCGGTGCGGAGAACCGGCACACGGCGGTGCGTCTCGCGCGGGAGCGGGGTTGGGTATAGTGAGCATCGCGCTTCGGCGCAGCGCGGACGTAGCTCAGTTGGTAGAGCGCAACCTTGCCAAGGTTGAGGTCGCCAGTTCGAACCTGGTCGTCCGCTCCAGATGATCAGAAGGCCCCGGTCGGTAGCGACCGGGGCCTTCTGCGTATCGCCTACTGCCTGCTTCCTACGACCAGTTGGAGCCGGTCAGGACCTCGTACGCCTCGATGTACCTGGCGCGGGTCGCGTCCACGATCTCCTGCGGCAGCGCCGGCGGCGGCTGCTCGCTCGCGCGGTCCCAGCCGGAGGCCGGCGAGGTCAGCCAGTCCCGGACGAACTGCTTGTCGTACGAGGGCTGCGCGCGGCCCGGCTTCCAGGTGGCGGCGGGCCAGAAGCGCGAGGAGTCGGGCGTCAGCACCTCGTCGGCGATGATCAGCCGCTCGGTCCCATCCTCGGTGGTCTCAAAGCCGAACTCGAACTTCGTGTCGGCGAGGACGATCCCGCGCTGGTGCGCGATGTCCCGGGCCCGCCGGTAGAGGTCGAGCGTGGTCCGCCGCAGCTCGGCGGCGGTCTCCACGCCGACCTCGCGGGCGATCTCCTCGTAGCTGACGTTCTCGTCGTGGTCGCCGACGGCCGCCTTGGTGGCCGGGGTGAAGATCGGGCCGGGCAGCTCGGAGCCGTCGACCAGGCCCTCGGGAAGGCCGATGCCGCAGACCGTACGGGAGTCGTTGTACTCGACGAGCCCGGAGCCGGTCAGATAGCCGCGGGCCACGCACTCGACCTGGACCATGCGCAGCGACGTGCAGATGAGCGTGCGGCCTTCCCAGTCCGCCGGGGCGCCGGGCGGCAGCTCGGTGGAGAGGACGTGGTTGGGCACCAGGTCGGCGAGCTGGTCGAACCACCAGAGCGAGAGCTTGGTGAGGACGCGGCCCTTGTCGGGGATCTCGGAGGGCAGGACCCAGTCGAACGCGGAGATGCGGTCGCTGGCGACCATGACGAGGTCGCCCGCCTCGTTCCGGTACAGGTCACGCACCTTGCCGGTGTGCAGGTGGGTGAGGCCCGGAACCTGCACGGGCTCGGGCTTTTCTACAAAACCGGACACGGTGCCTCCGCGTAGATTGATCCAGGAGCGGTTCCGATTGTCCCGTACGGAGAGGCCGGAGCGCGCGCGGGGCCCGGCCCGGTGTTTTCCGCCCTGGACGGACCCGGTCAGTCGCGCTTGCAGATCCGGTCGAGGAGGTTGGCCGTCGCCTGCTGGATCCGGGAGTCGGTGTGGCCCGGGCGGTCCAGGGCCGGGGACCAGGCGAAGGTGCCGGAGGCGAAGACCAGCGCGCCGGAGGGGGCCTGGTAGAGCGAGGTCTCCTGGTGGCGGGTGGCGCCTTCGGAGTCCTGGTACGGCGAGTGGGCGAGCAGGATCCGGTTGTCGTGCTCCGGCAGGCTCGTCCGGGGGAAGTAGCGGTCGGCCTCACCGGCGACCAGGCCCGGGATCTCGTCGCCGTCAGCCGCGTCCGTGGCGTCCCAGAGCCAGTGCTCGGCGTTGCGCACGACCAGCGGGCCGGCCTCGGGGACGCGGCCCGCGTACTGGATGCCCAGCAGCTGCTGCTCGGGCCGGTCCACCTCGCGCCAGAGCGCGGACTTGCCCGGGCCTCGGCGCTTGCGGCAGGTCAGCAGGCGGTCGGGGATGCCGGAGGCGGAGGGGGCGAGGCCCACCTGCCAGTACATGGTGTTGGCGGAGAGGAAGACGAGCGAGGTGCCCACGTCACGGGCGCGCTCGGCGGCCCGGCGCATGGGCAGCGACCAGTACTCGTCGTGGCCGGGGAAGACCAGGCCCCGGTAGCGGCTGGGGTCGATGCGGCCGGCGTGCAGGTCGCGGGCGTCGGCGTAGGCGAGGTCGTAGCCGTACCGCTCGGCCCAGCGGATGAAGTCGTACGCGTGTCCCACGTGCAGCGGCAGGCCCGCTCCGGCGTACGGGCGGTCGAAGGAGATCGTGACGGCGGCGTCCTCCTCGCCGAGCAGCCGGCCCTTCTCGTCCCACGCGTGGTAGAGGCTGGCGCCGGTGCGGCCGTCCTCCGGATAGAGGTTGTACGCCTGCCAGGTGATGTCCGGGAGCAGGAGCAGCAGGTCGGCGGGGTGGTCGTGGCGGACGGTGAACGGGATGTGCGAGCGGTATCCGTCGGCGGTCGTCAGGACCGCCACATACGCGCCGACCGACCAGTAGCTCGGGATCTGGAGCCGCCAGGACATCCACCAGTGGTGGCAGGAGACGGTCCGGTCGGCTGCGAGCGGCGGCGGCTGGACGATGCCGGAAAGGCGCGGGCTGGTGGTGATCTTGGCCGCGCCGTCGCCGCCGTAGTGACCGATCCGGTAGACGTCCACGGAGAACTGCTGCGGCGGGTCGACGGTGATGTGGAAGTCGACGGCCTCGCCGGGGGCCGCCGCCCCGGGCGAGACGAAGCCCTTGATCTGGCGGTGCACGTCGTCGGCCGGGCGGGTTCCGCCGCCGGTGGAGCGGCCGAGATCCGCGTACCAGGGGACGACCTGGCCGGTGTCGTCGAAGTAGTTCTCACTGCCGCGCAGCCAGGGCAGCGGGCCCTGTCCGAAGGGGTCGCTCACCGCGTGCGCAAGGGCGCCCGACTCCCACCGGCGAATCTGCTCCGCCCCCATGCCGCGCCCCTCCCTCAGGTCCCCCGGACAACTCCGGCGCGCACGATGTCAGCGCCGATCCCCAGCACATCACATAACGCACGCACTCCGTCACCCTTCGTCGCGAATTGACGTGAACGGAACCTTTCCTTCCGGCCGCTGTCCGCTGGTCGTCCCAGGGATCACACCAGGCGTACGGGCTTGTCGGAGCGGACGCCCACATCGGCCAGCCAGGAGCGCAGTGGGTCCGGGTCCCCGTCCTCGACGAGGCTGAGGACCGGCACGGCGAGGTCCGCCCGGCGTTCACCGTCGACGAGGAGCGCGGGGCCGTCCAGCCAGTCGAGGCCGGGGGCCGCGCCCGCCGTGTCCACGGCCGCGCAGCAGACCATGGCGGCGACGTGGTCGGCGAGCAGCTCCGTGCCCGTACGCGGCGGCTGGAGCGGGAAGAGGGGCAGCGGGTCGGGGCCCCAGAGGTCGAGCGGGTCCGCGCCGGTGCCGGAGGCCGGCTGCTGGGCCGGTCCTGGCGCCGGGGCCTGGGCGTCATCGCGGGCGACCGCCGCCCCGATACCGGCCGCGAGCTCCTCGCCGGGTCCGCCGGGACCGGCCAGATGTTCCATGACGCGGGCCAGCGTCGGCACCGCCGGATCGGCCGTGGAGGCCGGCGGTACGCCCATGGCGTCGAGCACCCGGTGCAGCCGGGCCGCCTCCGTACGCCACTTCCGGTCGACGACCTCGTCCGGATACTGCTGCCAGTCCACCGGCGCCCAGTCCGGACCGCTCTCCGCCGGGCCGCCGTGGAAGAGGCGGGCGGCGAGCAGCGATGTGGCCTCGTCGGCGACGCCGGGCTCCTCCAGCAGGTCGCAGGCGGGCCGCTCGCCGAGGCGCGAGGTGAAGCCGTCGGCCAGCCGGTCCCGGCGGGAGAGCTCGGTGAGGGCGGAGACCACGCCGGCGTCCAGCCGGGAGGGCCAGCGGCCCATCCGCCAGGCGGGCAGCGCGACCCGGGTCAGCAGCCGGTCCCAGCCGGCATAGGCGAGGCCGACCTGCTCCTGGGCGGCGATGCGGAGAGCGTAGTCGACGTCCTGAGCGCGCATGGAGGCCGTGACGGCCACGCACCGCTCCATCTCGGCGGCGTGCTCCCGGCAGGCGCGCAGCAGCAGCCGGGCGACCCAGCCGGTGAAGGCGGCCGGGACGGCGCGGAAGGCTCCTCGGCCGGGGGCGGCTCCGTCGGCCACCGCGGCGTCCAGACCGCGGACGAAGCGGCGGGCGGCGGCTATGTCGGGGTGGGCGGACGCGTCGGTGCCCGCCACGACGGGGGCGAGGACGGCGCGGAGCTCGGCGACCCGCATCCACCAGAGGAAGGGGGAGCCGATCACGAGGACGGGAGCGGTGTTCCTGGCCTCGTTCCCGGCCTCCGGCGTCGCTTCTCCGCTGATGCTGCTGCCGGTGCTGTCACTGCTGCTGCCGGTGCTGTCGCTTCTGCTGCCGGTGGTGCTGCCGGTGCTTCGGTGGGCGCGGTGGGTGCGGTCCTCCAGCCAGCTGTCGCAGTCCGGGGTCAGCGCTATGGCGGAGGGCGCGGGGACGCCGAGCCGGTCGGCCAGGTCGCGGACCAGCCGGTAGAGGTCCGGAGCCCCTTCCTCCGGCACGGGGACGGTCGGGCTCACGGCGGGCCGGGCCCGTGCGACGGAGACCGCGACGGCGGCGGCCGCCAGCAGCACCACGACGGCGACACCGAGCACCGCCCAGCGCACCCCGTCCCAGACGGGCCCGCCGAGGTGCCCTTGGGCGCCCGCGGCGAACAGCACGACCGCCACGGCCGCAGGCGTGATCACCACGGCCAGTGTTCTGCTGCGGATCCGCAGCAGGGCGAGCGCCCGGGCCTGTGCGGCCCGTGCACCCAGCTCCTCACCCACGTCGATACCGGACACGGCCGGATGTCACCCCCTCTGCCCCGCGACGGTTGCTCACTCCCCCACTGTGGCACCCGTCACTGACATCGCAATGCCGGTGGGCCAAGTGCCGGAACGCTTGCGCCGCACCCTAGTTGGGGTCCCGGCGGGCGTCATCCGTCTGGCCCAGTCGTCACCCGATGGAATGGCTTTGGGCAAAGCTGCTGACGTGTCCTCGTCCATAGGGCAGGGCTGCTGCTCTCTCCCCCGCACGGGACGGCCCCTCGCGCCTGCCCCGCGTACGTCGGTGGCGTTCGGGGGCGGCGCGAGGGGCCGGGTGGAGCGGGCGGACCGGCGGAGTCAGCCTCCGGCGGCCTTCAGGGCGATGTCCGTCCGGTGCTGGGAGCCGTCGAGGCGGATGCGGCCGAGGGCGGTGTAGGCGCGCTCACGGGCCGCTGCGAGGTCCTTGCCGGTCGCGGTCACCGAGAGGACCCGGCCGCCCGCGCTCACGACCGCGCCGCCTTCCGCGCGGGTCCCGGCGTGCAGGACGTACGCATCCGGCGCATCCTGCGCCGCGACCTCCGCGAGCCCGTCGATCGGGTCGCCGGTGCGCGGGGTGTCCGGGTAGTTGTGCGAGGCGATCACGACGGTGACGGCCGCGTCGTCGTGCCAGGTGAGCGGCGGGAGGACGTCCAGGGTGCCGTTGGCGGAGGCGAGCAGGACACCGGCCAGCGGCGTACGGAGCCGGGCCAGGACCACCTGGGTCTCCGGGTCGCCGAAGCGGGCGTTGAACTCGATGACCCGCACGCCGCGCGAGGTGATCGCGAGGCCCGCGTAGAGCAGCCCGGAGAAGGGCGTGCCCCGGCGGCGGAGCTCGTCGACGGTCGGCTGGAGGACGGTTTCGAGGACCTCGTCGACCAGCTTGGGGTCGGCCCACGGGAGCGGGGAGTAGGCGCCCATGCCGCCGGTGTTCGGGCCCGCGTCGCCGTCGAGCGCGCGCTTGAAGTCCTGGGCGGGCTGGAGCGGCAGCACGGTGGTGCCGTCGGTGATGGCGAAGAGGCTGACCTCGGGGCCGTCGAGGAACTCCTCGATGACCACGCGGTCGCAGGAGAGCGCGTGGTCGCGGGCGGCGGCGAGGTCGTCGGTGACCACGACGCCCTTGCCCGCCGCGAGGCCGTCGTCCTTGACGACGTACGGAGCTCCGAAGGCGTCGAGGGCCTCGTCGATCTCCGCGGGCGTGGTGCAGACGTAGCTGCGGGCGGTGGGGACACCGGCCCCGGCCATGACGTCCTTGGCGAACGCCTTGGAGCCTTCCAGCTGGGCGGCTTCGCCGGAGGGGCCGAAGCACGGGATGCCGGCCGCGCGCACGGCGTCGGCGACCCCGGCGACGAGCGGCGCCTCCGGGCCGACGACCACCAGCCCGGCGCCCAGCTCGGTCGCGAGGCGCGCGACGGCGTCACCGTCGAGCGCGTCGACCGGGTGCAGTTCGGCCACCTCTGCGATGCCGGCGTTGCCGGGGGCGCAGTACAGAGCGGTGACATCGGGGTCGAGGGACAGAGAGCGGCACAGGGCGTGTTCGCGGGCGCCGCCGCCGATGACGAGGACCTTCACGGGGTGCAGCCTAGCCGCCGGGGCCGGGGGGCCCGGACGGCCGCCGGTCCGTGGACGGCCTCGCCCGCACGGGGAAGCCGGGCCGCCGCCTTCCTGCTCCCCGCCTCACTCCTCCCCGCCTCACTCCTCGCCGCCTCCCTGCTCGTTGCCTCACTGCTCGTTGGTGAACTCCTCCACCACGGTGGCGCCCAGCTCGCGGACGATCAGCTCATGGCCGGAGAGGGCGGAGTCGACGAGATCCGGATCGTCGGCCTCCGCGAAGTCGTCCTCGGGTGCGACGGAGCGCGGCGGCTCGGAGGCGTACCCGCCGCGGGAGGGCTCGGGGGCGGAGGGAGCGGCGCTCCGGGCGGGCGGGGCGTGCTGGGGCTGGTGCTGCTGTTGCGGCTGCTGTGGCGAGGACGGGGCGGCGGGCTGCGGGGACTGGTGCTGCTGGGGGGCGTGCGCCGGGGTGCCTTCGTACGCCGTCGGGGTCGGGGCGGAGGGTGAGGGCGTCGGGGCGGGCGTGTACTGCGGGGCGGGGCGTCCGGCGCCGGGGGGCGGGAGGGCCGCGCCGCCGCCGGAGGTGTCGACGACCGCTTCGACCCGCCACTGGGCGTTGAACCGCTCGGCGAGCGCCTGCTTGAGGACTTCCTCGCTGCCGCTGCTGGCGAAGTTGTCCCGGGCTCCGGCGTTGATGAAGCCGAGCTGGAGGGTGGTCCCGTCGAACCCGCTCACCTGGGCGTTCTGGCTGAGCAGGATCCAGGTGAAGCGGCGCTTGTTCTTGACCGCCTCCAGGATGTCGGGCCACATGCTCTGGACCTGGCCGGCGCCTTGGGCCATGCCCTGGCCGCCCGGCTGCGGGGCGGCGGGCGCGGAGGGGGCCGCCGGGGTGGGCGCGGCCGGTGCGGGTGCGGCGGGCGGCGGGGTGGCGGGGCCGCTACCGGGGGCGGACGCGGTGGGCCAGCCGCCGGGGCGCCGGGCCTGCTCGCCACCGGCGGCGGTGGGCCAGGACCCGGGCCGCGGGGCGGGAGCTTCGGCGGGGGGCTGCGGGGCGGCGGGTTCGGGGGCGGCGGGTGGTGCGTAGGCGGCGGGCGCGGGGGCCGGCGCCTCGCCTCGTACGGCGGCACGGGCGGCGTCCGGACCGGCGGGGGCCACGGGTGCGGCCTGCGGGACGTGGGCGTCGGGCCCGGGGACGTACCCCATCGGCATCGTGGCGGCGGGCGGCGCCGCGAACGAGGCGGCAGCGGCGGCGGACGCACCGCGCTCCAGCCGGTCGAGCCGCGCCTGCATCGACCGCTCGTCGTCGAAGGCGGCCGGAAGCAGGACCCGGGCGCAGATCAGCTCCACCTGAAGGCGCGGCGAGGTGGCACCGCGCATCTCGGTGAGCCCGTCGTTGACCAGGTCGGCGGCGCGGCTCAGCTCGGCGGCACCGAAGACGGAGGCCTGGTCCTGCATGCGCTCGACGACATCGGCGGGGGCGTCGATGAGCCCCTTCTCCCCGGCGTCGGGCACGGCGGCGAGGATCACCAGGTCGCGCAGCCGCTCCAGCAGATCGGCCACGAACCGCCGGGGGTCGTTGCCGCCCTCGATGACCCGGTCCACGACCTCGAAGGCGGCGGCGCCGTCACCGGCGGCGAAGGCGTCGATGATCGAGTCGAGCAGCGAGCCGTCGGTGTACCCGAGGAGCGAGGTGGCCATGGCGTATGTCACACCGTCGTCGCCCGCACCGGCCAGCAGCTGGTCCATGACGGACATGGAGTCACGCACGGACCCGGCCCCGGCGCGCACGACGAGCGGCAGGACCCCGTCCGCGACGGCGCTGTTCTCCCTCCCACAGACATCGGCGAGATAGCTGCGCAGGGTCCCCGGAGGAACGAGCCGGAACGGGTAGTGGTGCGTACGCGACCGGATCGTCCCGATGACCTTCTCGGGCTCGGTGGTCGCGAAGATGAACTTGAGGTGCTCCGGCGGCTCCTCGACCACCTTCAGCAGGGCGTTGAACCCCGCCGGGGTGACCATGTGGGCCTCGTCGATGATGTAGATCTTGTAACGACTGGAGGCGGGCCCGAAGAACGCCTTCTCGCGCAGATCACGGGCGTCGTCCACACCACCGTGGGAGGCGGCGTCGATCTCGATGACATCGATGGACCCCGGCCCGTTCCGCGCGAGGTCCTGGCAGGACTGGCACTCCCCGCACGGGGTCGGCGTGGGCCCCTGCTCGCAGTTCAGACAGCGGGCGAGGATGCGCGCACTGGTCGTCTTTCCACAGCCGCGCGGCCCGCTGAACAGGTACGCGTGATTGACCCGGTTGTTCCGCAGGGCCTGCTGGAGCGGGTCAGTGACATGCTCCTGACCGATGACCTCGGCGAACGACTCGGGGCGGTAGCGGCGGTACAGCGCAAGGGACGACACATCTACGAGGTTATCGGGGCGCACCGACAACCGATCCCACACGGCCCGAACGCGGGCTCCGGCCGGGACTCCGTACCCGGCAGATCCCACGGGCCCACGGAACGCAAGGGCCCCCCACGCACCCGCCAGAGCCGACCTACCCTTGCTGCCTTCCGGCCCTGGGGGAGTTCAGTCAGATAGCGCCACGTGAGGGGCTGACGCCCACCTTAGCGGATCCCCACCCCCTCCGGTCCACCCACCCGTCCACCCACCCGCCCCGCCGGACGACCTGCACGGCCCTTCCGGACGATCTTCGGCGAACGTGTTCGCGAGCACCCTCCAACGTCTTGTATTGTTTGCGGCGGAGGATTCGCCTAGTGGCCTAGGGCGCACGCTTGGAAAGCGTGTTGGGGGCAACCCCTCACGAGTTCGAATCTCGTATCCTCCGCCATTGCTCTCACCGGGCAATACGTTGAAGGGCCCCGCAGCTTGCTGCGGGGCCCTTCGACGTTGGTGGTCTCAGTTTTGGTCTCAGTTGCTGCGAGGTGACGCATCGGCTCGGTTGCTGGTCCGCTCTCCTCCGCCGTGCACCCCCTCAAGGCCGACGAGCCAGAGCTCGCTCTCGTTGATCATGGGTACGAGTGGATGCCGATCCCGCGAGGTCCACGAGCCTCATGCTCCGCAGACGAAACAGATCACTCCGTTGAGCGCGAGCGACCCTGTGGATAACTCTCGTGGCCGAAATCCTCCCTAGTAGTGTCAAGACGTGGCCACTCCCCTGTTCTTCGACACCGCCCTCCGCACCCTCCCCTCAGTCCCCGAGGAGGCCGTGGAGCACGGCGAGGTGTTCACCCGGCGTTGGGTCGTCGATCTGATCCTCGACCTCGTGGGATACACCTCTGACAAAGCCCTCTGCGACCTGAAGCTCGTGGAGCCGGCCTGCGGGTCAGGAGCCTTTCTAGGAGCCGTGGCTTCGCGGATCAGCGCATCCTGCCGCGAGCAGAACCGTCCCATCAGTGACGCAAGCCATGCCGTGCGTGCGCTCGATCTGCTGGAGCGCAACGTCCGCAGGAGCCGCGAAGTCGTCGAGCAGCACTTGGTCGACGATGGCTGGAACCCCACAGATGCCCAGCAGGTGGCGGCGGCTTGGGTCGAGCAGGGTGACTACCTACTCCAGCCCGAAGGGACCCAGCACGCGGACTACGTGGTCGGCAACCCGCCCTACATCCGCCTGGAGGACGTCCCGGCGGACAGGATGGCTGTCTATCGTCACGCGTGTCCCACCATGGGCGGCCGCGCAGACATCTACGTCGGCTTCTTCGAAGTCGCCCTTCGAAGTCTCGGGGCAGGCGGACAGCTGGGTTTCATCTGCGCGGACCGTTGGATGCGCAATCAGTACGGCCGGCAGTTGCGCCATCTGGTGACCAAGAGCTTCAGCATGGACCTGGCTCTGGTCATGCACGATGCGGACGCCTTCGACGACCAGGTCTCCGCCTACCCCGCCATCACGCTGATCAGCAAGCGGCCCCAGGGCACCGCTGTGGCAGCGGACACCACGCGAGCCTTCGGTGCTCCTGAGGCCACCGCCTTCGCACGCTGGTACGCGACTGACCAGACAGAGTCGGTCACGACACCAGCGTTCCAGGCCGCTCGGATGCCGCACTGGTTCCCGGACGAGGACTCCTGGCCGAGTGCTTCACCTGCACGACTGGCAGTCCTCGAGGAACTGACAGAGCGCTTCGACCTGCTTGAGAGCAAGAAGTCCGGTACCCGAGTCGGCATCGGCATCGCCACGGGAGCGGACAAGGTCTTCCTCACCGACGACGGCACGTTGATCGAAGACGACCGGCTCCTGCCGATGGCCATGGTCCGCGACACCACGAGCGGCACGCTCAACTGGAACGGCACCTACCTGGTCAACCCCTGGACGGCCAACGGCGATCTGGTCGACCTCGCCGCGTATCCCCGGCTTGCCAAGTATCTCGACGAACACGGAGCCGCGTTGCGCAAGCGCTACGTGGCGGTCAAGCAGCCACACCGCTGGTACAAGACCATCGACAAGGTCGACCACGCGCTGACTCGGCGGCCCAAGCTGCTGCTCCCGGACATGAAGCTGACGATCCATCCGGTACTCGACGAGGGCGGACTGTACCCTCACCACAACCTGTACTTCATCGTCTCGGATGTCTGGGACATGCGCGTACTGGGTGGTCTGCTGCTCTCCAAAGTCGCAGAAGCCTTCGTGGAGGCGTACGCAGTCAAGATGCGAGGGGGGACCCTCCGCTTCCAGGCTCAGTACCTCCGCAAGATCCGCGTACCTGACCCTGCAGCGATCAGCGAGCGGGACCGAGAAGCCCTGTCGGCAGCTTTCGACAAGCGAGACGTGAGGGCTGCCACGGAGGCCGCCCTGCGCGTCTACGGACTTGCCGAGCTTCCTGACTAGGAGAACAGATCTTGACGGTCACCCGCCAGGACTTCGAGGACGCGATAGCGACCTACTGGGGCGCCAAGCAGTTGCAGCGGGAGCAGTCCGCGATCAAGGCTGCGGTCGGCGCCGGCACAGCCGGATCCGTACGCGGTGGCAAACACTTTGATGCGATCGCGATCCTCCTGTCCAAGTTCTTCCTCGAAGCGGGCTACCCGCCCGAGAGCATCCGGGTCACCAAGAAGCAAGGTCTGGAACTCCCTGGTTACTACCGCCCCCAGAAGCAGTGGGACCTCGTAGTGGTTCACGAGGGTGTGCTGGTTGCGGCGTGCGAGCTGAAGGCACTCGGCGGGCCGTCGTTCGGAAATAACTACAACAACCGGGTTGAGGAAGCGCTCGGCAGCGCGGTGGATCTGCGACGGGCCGCCTTGGCTGAGCTGTATCCGAAGGAGAAGCCCTGGCTCGGTTACTTCTTCATCATGGAGGACGGCAGCGGATCGCGGAGGCCGGTCAGCATCGCGGAGGGCGCGCTGCCTGCCGATTCAATCTGGCACGGCACTTCGTATCAAGGCCGATTCGGGATCTTCTGTGAGCGCCTTGTGGCCGAGCAGCTGTACGACGCCGCTTGCTATGTCACATCCTCAGCCGAGGACCCCAAGCCCGTCGAACTGGTGAACAGCCTTGACTGGCGGCACTTCTCGGCTGCCATAAACGCCCGCCTCACGTATCTGAAGGAGCTCGGGCTTCCCTGCTAGGAAAGACGAGCGGTGCCCCGACCGATCTGGTCGAGGCACCGCATTCGGCCCCCACCCTCGATCTTGCGTGACGGTCCGCCGCGGAGCCGGTCGGCCGTTTTCGTGTGGTGGGTAGAGGGTGGGCAGGTCGGGGGCCCAAATATCCTCTCGGGGTGGCGCAGGGTTCCACTGCTCCGGGGTGGTGAGGGGCTCTCGTGGGAACGGGGAGACCTTCTGGTCACCCGGGGCTCGGTAGGAGTGCGAGCCGTTCGAGGGCGTCGGTAATCACGGGGGTCCAGAGCCAGTCCTAACGGGGGACGGGGGTGTGCGTGCACTTCGTCTCACGGCGAGCCGCCGACGGGGCCGCCGGGAGCACCGGGGGCCGTCCCTCCGGCCGGGGGAGCGGGCACGGGTGGGGGTGGCATGGCGCGGCGCGGGCGCGGGAGGAGGCGGCGGGCGCGGCCTCGGGGGCGAAGGTGCGCTTCCACGGCGGCCATGTATCGCTCGCGGACATCCGCCAGCGCCCGCAGGTCGATGACCGACGTCGGGATCACCATCGCCGTGTCATCCGCCGCCGGGGCCGAGCGCCAAGCATCCTTCATGCTCTGCCCGGCCACCGTTCGCGTACGGGCGACGAGTTCGTCATACGCGGCGCCAACCTCCGGAGTCTCGAAACGGACCCACGCCTCGTGCCAGGTCAGCCTGGACTGGATCTCCCGCAGCTGCTCCGACAGACGGACCCGCTCCTCGGCGGCGGCGTCCGCGCGGCGGCGACGCACGGCGTAGGCCATCTCCGCGTACTGGATGCTCACTTCATACGCGCTCGCGAACAGTTCCTGCTTCCGCTCACGCAGCTGGGCGCGGCGGATGATCCACGCCTGGACGCCGAGGACGAGGCCGGTCACGAGTGCGGCGAGAACGGCGGCGTAGGGGCCGAATGCCTTGATCGCGTCAGCCAATGATCTGGTCCTGTTCGTCGAGCCCCGGCGAACCGTGGCCGTGGGGTGCTTCGAAGCCCGGCCAGATGCTAGTGGCGCGATAGGCGGACTCCCAGCGGAGATGGCGGACGATGATTGCGATGAGGAGCCGCCCGCCGTCACCGGTCGACCAGCGGCGCGAGGGGGCGTCCTTCGGGTACCAGAGGCAAAGGGAACCGTCGGGGTTGCGGTGGGCGGGGCAGTCGGGTCCGCGTGCGTGGACGCGGGGGAATTCCGGATCGCCGGGAGCGAAGACAATGCGGAGACTGTGTGAGGGCAGGATCTGCACGTGCGGGTAGACCTGGACGGTGAAACCGGACGCGAAGTCGGCGGGCCTGTCCACCTCGCGCACGTCGAGCCCCGTTGAGCGCATCCCGGTCAACAGCTTGGCGCGGGCCATGGGACGGGCGAACCAAGTACGGCGCGCGGGACGCCGGTCACCGCTCAACGGCCGCGCCCTCCCCCCACGAACGCGTCTTCGGGAGGAGCAGGCTCGCGCCGGCGAGACCGAGGCTGGCGGTGGTGCTCAGGGGAGTAGAGGCGGCGGAGAAGGCGCGTTCGCGTTCACGCATCGTCTTGGGGAAGAGCTGCTCCAAGACCTCCGCCACCGTGTCGATGTCGTCGGGGTCAGCTATGGCCTTCGCGAGCTTGTCGGCGGCGACCCGCAGCCGCCGCTCGGCGTCCGCTTCGGGGATCAGCGGCTTGAGGTCTGGCGAGACGGAGCGCGGATCCATGGTCGGCTCGCCGCGCTGGAGACGCAGGGCGGCCTCCAGCAGCACCGTGTGGACGGCGCTGACGAGGCCCATTCTCGGCTCAACGAACTCGTAAGCCCAGACGGAGAGTTGGTGTGAGGAGAAGCCCGGCTTCGCGGCCTGAGCATTCCACGCCTTGAGGATGCGGATGGCGCGGCGTCGGGTGCGCCGCAGGGCGTCGGCGCCGGACGTCAGCAGCTCTACGTGGCCCTGAGGGTCGCTCGCACTCCATGCCTTTGCGGAGCCCGGGGCCTGCTCCAGGTCGGGGATCCACAGCCCGCGCCTATCACGGCGGCGCAGCGCCACGATGAGATCGACCGTGACATCCGTGCCGTTGACCGGGGCGCCGAAGTGAATCTTGAGGCCCCGCCGGGACGTGCACACCCGCGCCTTGGGGTAGAACGGGGTGCGCTCTGGGTCGCGGAGCTTCGGGCCGATGAACGCGACAAGTTCGTCGGTGATGGTGTGTGGAGCCTCCCCTTCTCCGTCAGGACCAAGCTCCGGGTGCTGGACACGGTCCAGGATGATCCCGCCGTCCCCATCGCTGACGGCTCCCGCGTGCGGCTGAATGTGGGTGCGAACGGGGATCGAACCCGAGCTGTACGACGTACGGCCCTCGGGGTGCTGCTCGGCCAACCTGCGCGCTAGCACCAGACGTTCGCGCGTCGCCGCGAGGACGTCGGGATCTACGTTGATCAGAGTGAGCAGGTCGTCGAACTGATTGTGCAGATGTGCCATGACCGTTCCTTGCGGGCGGAGGTGCGGTGCGTGGACAGACAGCCGGCACGGGTGTGTACCGTGCTCCAAGTCTGACGCACGCCACTGACAACGCCCCCGTTCTGAGCGGGAGTCACAGCCCAGCGCGGCTCGGTCGATAAGACGGTCACCGAGGTCAAGCACCGGCACCGCCAGGTCTCACGACTCCCCAGAGTCATCGGGTTCTTCCTTGCCCTGGGTCAGGATCCGGCCTCCGACGAAGACCACAGCCAGAGCCAGCCCGGAACCGACACCGACCATGACCTTCTTCAGTAGACCGTCCACGTGGCGCTTGTGCTCAGAGTCCTTCTGAGAAGCAAGTCTTCCCGTTTCCTGGATGAGTTCGAGGAGGTGCTTCCTCTGTTCCCAGGTCAGGTCGCCTCTGTGGAGTTCTCGCTCGAAGATCACCCGGTTCTCCCGGAGGGCCTGGTAGACCTGATCCAGGCTATGCCTGCCGTCCGCGAGAGTGGCCTCGTGGGCCTTCTCGATGGCTCCGAAGGCATCCGTGGCGAACTTCCTGAACTCGGGGAACTGTTCGACGATCTTCATGGCCACTTCGGTGTCCATGTCAGGCATCATGGCCGCGAACTTGACCGCTTTCTCCTTGGAGAGATGCCTCCAGGTGTCGATCCCGAGCGCGCGCATGATCTCGGCTTCGTTCTTGTACTTCATGCCGTGGGGCCTCCATCGCTCTCCTTCGCAGCGCGTTCTTCCGCGCTGCGGGCCGCTAACTCTGCCCATCGCCGTGCGTGGCGGGATTACGCGCCCGGTCCACAGCCTGTGCGCACGCCTCCCCGTAGGCCGACGAGACCGCGTTCTCGTCCGTGCCACGCACGTGGGCCTCGATCTCCTGGCCTGGCCGACGAGAAGTGTGCCAGCGGACTGGCAGGTCCGTGTACAGATCGGGCTCGAAGTCCCAGGCCCATGTTGACCATCGGGCAGGACTCCCGACGTTGAGCCGTTCACCTCCCGTCAGGAACACGGCACGAGCGTGGTGCACCATTCGGCGGTCGGGAACCTCATGGCGGATGAGCTGGGCTCCACCTCCCGCCTCGGCCTCCCAGTGTTCCCGCCCCATCTCCTCGACCTGTGCCGCCTGGCCTGGCCGGTCCTCGCTCCACTGGGCAATCACTTGCTCCGCGTGCTCGCGGGCGGCGAAGGCCAGGCGTCGGCCGCCAAGGTCAGCGAGGTAGACAGCTGAGTCGACCGAGGCAGGGCCGCAGCGCACGGCGGCACGGGAGCCAACCTCCTCCGCGGCGTCCGCAGGCACGGCCCAGAGCAGGGCTCCGACCTTGGCAGCAGTCTGCTGCAGGACGGGGCCGGTCATGTGCTGGTAGCGGCGGCGCATCCGTGCGGACTTGCCGGGCTCCCAGCCCATGATGCTGTCGACGACGGCGTCGGAGATCCCGAGGATGAGCAGGACCGTGGCCGCCGTGTGGCGGGCGTCGTGAAGGCGGCCGTCGCGAACCCCCGCAGCCTTCAGCAGGTCCTTCCACCGGTGGAAGTCGGTGTTCGGGTTCAGGGGTTCGCCGACCGGCGAGGTGAAGACGTACTCCTTCTCCGTCCAGAGGTCACGAGCGAGAGCGCGCTCTCGGCCCTGCCCCTCCTTGTGCCGGCGGAGCAGGGTCATCAGCTCGTCAGGAACGCCGATTGGCCGCTGGCCGGCCCGTGACTTCACGTTCTTGGTCTCGCGCCGGACGTTGATCTTCTGCGGGCAGAAGCCGGGCTTGCGACCGCAGCGGTTCCCACATCCGTGCTCGTAGCGGGGCCGCAGGCGGCCTCGGCGGACGCGGATGACTCCGAGTTCGAAGTCGACGTCGGTCCACTGCATGCCGAGGACCTCGCCCTGACGGAGGCCGAGTGCCAAGGCAATGACCCAGCGGGCCGTATTGCGGTGCTTTCCCGCCTCCGCCAAGAGGCGCTGGACCTCCTCGACCGAATACGGCTCGACTTCGTCCTCTTCGAGCCGTGGGGCCTTCGCGATCGTGGCCGGGTTGCGGGTGAGATGGCCACGGCGCACGGCCTCGTTGAGAGCGGTACGGAGGGTGCGGTGTACCTGGTGGGCGGTGCCTGCGGCGCTGCCGGTCTCCTGCATCTTCTTGTAGAAGCGCTCCAGGTGTTCCGGCTCCAGCTTCTCAAGGCGGTGGGCACCCAGGCCGGGGACGAGGTGGTGATTCACCGCGACGCGGTAGCCGTCGATGGTGTTCTCGGAGACGTTCGGCGCGGCAATGTTCTCGGCCCAGTGGGTAAGCCAGGTCTCCAGCGTCCAGCTCTGTCCGGCCTTGCGGACCGAACCCTTGTCTCGTTGCCGCTCCAGCTCCCGTACGACCTTGGTGACCTCGGCTCGGGTCTTGCGGCTGACGTGACGGCGGTCGGGCTTGCCGTCGTCCTTCACGCCGACGGTGACACGGCCGTGCCAGCGCCCGTCCTTGCCGAGATAGATGCTGGAGGCTCCGTTGGGCTGACGGCTATTCGCCGTCGCGCCCCGCGTCATGCTGCGGTCCCGAAGTCGCTGGCCGTGAGGCGCCGAGCCAGGAAGTCGTTCACCGCCTCTGCTGGGATGCGGCGCAAGCTGCCGATCTTGACCGAGGCGATCTCGCCGGAGGTGACGTACTCGTACAGCTTCGTGCGGCCGATGCCGATCCGTCGCGCGGCCTCGGCGACGGTGAGGGCGACAAGGGTGGTTTCGTCTTGGGCGGGCCTACGTTCGGAGATCAGGTTCCGCAGGTCGTCCTCGGGGACGTCCAGCAGGTCGGCTATCAGGGCAAGCGGAAGTTCGCTTCGGTGCAAGGGAGGGTCCTCTCCTGGCAGGCCACGGGACGGCGAATCCCGGTAGGCCGACAAGTCGTTCAGGGATGGGCGTGAAGAGAAGGAACCGGAGACGGCAGGCCCTCGCTGTTCGTAGCAGCGAGGGGCCGAGTCAGCTCTGTTCGGACGGCGCGTCCATGCGCTCGCCGAGATAGCTGCGAAGCCGAGTTGGCGCTCCGAGGTGGTGATGGAACTCGCCGTTCGAGGCGATGGTCAGCTCGTGGGTCAGCAGAGCCTTGACCATGTCTTCCTGGTTGGGATTGGCGTCCGTGTACGCCGCGAGTTCGTCCTGGATCCGGCGCATGTCCTTGCCCAGGGTCCGCCATTCCTTCCATCTCGCGACGTAGTCGCCGACGAGACGACGGACCAGCGGGTTGGCTAGCTGGCCGGGGGGGCTGGTCAGCTCGTCGAAGGTCAGGTCGAAGACCTTGCAGAAGCCGAGCGCCTCATCGAGGTTGACCCGGCGGCGGGGCTTGCCGCTCTCGATGCGCCAGATCGCGGACTGGTTGACCGGGTGGCCGGCATCAGCCATCCGCTCGGCGAGCGTGACAGTGCTCCACCCGCGTGCCTCGCGTTCGAGCTTGATGCGCTCCGCGACATGCTCCTCGGCCGGCGGCCGGTCCGGCCCCGCTCGGGAGGCGCCTTCGTCACTGCTCATCACTGCACCTCCTTGCTGGGGCCCGACGGACAGCCGGGGCGATGGTGAAAACTAAACACCATTCCGGAGCCAAATGCAACCGTTGCGCTTCCGAAAACGTCAGGTACTGTAGACGTCCGCCCTCGAACGGCGGTGAACGCAAAAAGCCCCCGACGCTACGAACGTCGGGGGCCGAGCACGAACTCTCGTAGCCGCCCATCCCTGAACGATTGACCCGCGTGGCCTGGGATTCGCCGTCCCGTACGGCCCGCAAGTTGAGGAGCTCAATGTCCAGTATGGACGAACCCCGGCCGACCGCGCCACACCTCGCGGGAACCGGCCGCCAGCCCACGGCCGGCGACCTCACCGCGGTTCCGCCGCACGACGTCGACGCCGAGGCCGCCGTGCTGGGGGCCTGCATGCACAAGGGCGCGGTGATCGACGAAGTACGCCTGCTGCTCGACGCAGCCGATTTCTACCGCCCCGCGCACGAGACGGTCTGGCGTGCAATCCTCGCCCTGCACAGCGAGGACAAGCCGACCGACCCCATCGTCCTGTCGCACCAGCTGCGCACCCAGGACGACCTGGAACGGGTCGGCGGTGTGGTGTACGTCCACCAGCTCGCCGACGCCGTGCCATCCGCCAGCAGCGCCGCCTACTACGCGGGCATCGTGCGCACGATGGCCGACCTCAGGCGTCTGCGCGCCTCCGGCATCCGGACCGCTCAGCAGGCGATGGAGCCGGGCGCCGATCCGGATGCCATCCGCAGCGAGGTGGAGGCAGAGGTCCAGGCGGAGCGCGAGCGTGCGCTGGCCTCGGGACAGGGCCGACTCTCCCGGTTCATCACCGACGGATGGCGGTTCGTCACCGAGACCGGCACTGACACCGAACCTCTCTGGGGCACTCGGGAGCAGACGGCCTGGTCGTCGGGAGAGAGCCTGATGATCGTCGGAGCGCCGGGAGTCGGGAAGACCACGCTGGCCCACCAGGTGATCCTCGCTCGTCTGGGCCTGTCGGACAGCGTCCTGGACATGCCGGTCGCACCGAGCCGGCGAGTGCTCTACCTCGCACTGGACCGGTACAAGCAGATCGCCCGCGCCATGGCCCGCAGCGTCGGGCCCGAGCATGAGCAGCGCTTGCGCGACGGGCTCGCCGTCTGGCAGGGCCCCCTGCCCGCCAGTCTGGACAAGGAGCCCGACCTCCTCGCCGACCTCGCCGCAGCCCACCAGGCCGACACCATCGTGATCGACAGCCTCAAGGACGCGGTAAGCACCTTGGTCGACGACGCCCTCGGCGTCGCCTACAACAACGCCCGCCAGCGAGCTATCCGCAACGGCGTCGAGATCATGGAACTCCACCATCAGCGCAAGGCCACCGAGGGCGCTCCACGCGCCCAGAAGCCCACCCTGGACCGCGTCTACGGCTCCACGTGGATCACCTCCGGCGCAGGCAGCGTCCTCTTCATCGCCGGGGAGGCCGGCGACCTCGCCGTCACCCTGCACCACCTCAAAACCCCCACCGGCGAGATCGGCCCCCTCCAGGTCATCCACGACCACGAACGCGGCATCTCGACGCTCGACCCCGCCCTCGACCCGGTCGCCATCCTGCGACAGCGCCCCGACGGCCTGACCGTGCGCGAACTCGCCATGATCCAAAGCGGCCAGAACAACCCCGAGCGCTCGGCCACCGAGAAAGCCAGGCGCACCCTGGACCGACTCGTCAGGGCCGGACTCGCAGGCAAGGCCGAAGGCACCGCAGGCGGCACCGGAGGCGGCCAGCAAGCCCGCTACCGCGCCTCAGTCCGCCATATCGGCGCCGTCTCCTGACCTGATCGCCGAACGCCGGGACCGTACACGAGGGCGTACACGCACCCCTCCCCCGCGCACCGGCCCACGCCTCGCCGCAGGCGTACACGCCAAGAACGAAACCCCAGGTCAGACGATCACGCGATCGTTCACGCCGTACACGCACACCAGCGTTCACGCGTGAGCCCCCCTTTAGAAGGGGGCTCGCGTGTACGCCCCCTTGCGTGAACGCCGTGATCGCCTCCGCAGAACCACCCCGGAGAACCCGCATGACCACACCCGCCACGCCTCATGACACCACCCAGCAGGGCAACGCGATGCCCCACGCCGAGCACGTCCAGGACGTGAAGCCACAAGCAACGGCCCACCATGCGGCCGAGCGGTACGCCCTCGCCGCAGCCGGAACCGTCATCATCGCCCTCACCGCCGGCGGCTTCTGGCTCTCCTACGCACACCTCGCCCAAGTCGCCGGGCAGCATGGCCTGGGAAGCTCCCCTGCCCGGCAATGGGCCTGGCCCGCGACCCTGGACGCCTTCATCGTCGCGGGCGAACTGCTCATGCTCCGCGCCGGCCTCCGCCGAGTGACCGACTGGTGGGCGGTCACCCTGACCGCTACCGGGTCGGTCGGATCCATTGCGCTCAACGTGGCCGGTGTCAGCGGCACGGGGAACGCGAGCGTCGTGCCCTTGCTCGACTACGTGGTCGCGGCGGTTCCCCCGACCGCAGCCCTGCTGGCCTTCGGCGTGCTGATGCGGCAGATCCACCAGCTGGTCGACCGGCCCCTCGACCGTCCGGCACTCAATTCCGCCGAGGCACCGGAACCGCGGGCCACACCATCCGAACGCATCGCCAATCCGCAGGCAACCGACTCCAGCCGAACGCCGCCGCCCCGGATTTCAGAAGGCCAGCCGCGTGGTGGGCGTCCGGTCAGCGCGACGGTCGAAGAACTGGTTGAGATCGGACGGATCGCCGCGGCCGAGAAGCGCAAGCTCACACGGGACATCGTGCAACAGGCCATACGTACCAAGGGACATACGGTCGGCGGCCAGAGGCTGACCGAAGTCATGGAAGTTCTCCGGTCGGAACCCGGCTTCGGTCGGAACGTCGGCTGATCGGCCGCCATCCCGGTGGCCGGAACTCCTACGCCCACCGGCCAAGCGGTCCCCGCCTCTCCGCCGCCGTCACTCATCCACACCCCCGCAGTCGTAGCCGTGGCCTCCGCACGCCACCACCCGGCCCACACCTTCCGGAGAGCTATCCGTGACCCACGACCCGAACCACACTGACGGCTCGATCGATGGGCCGCCGACACTGACGAAGTCGCCTACGCTGACTGAACGTTTGCGGCGGGCGTTCGGACGGACGGCTCCTGGCGGAGCCAGTAGTACCCCGAGTCCGACTCATGGCCGTTCTTCGGGGATCTCCGCCCCGGGGGTGGCGGAGACAGCCCAGCGCCAGGGGGCGCCGGGCCGGGAGGTCGGGGCCGAGGGCGGCCCCGACCAGGACGTGCTCCGTACCGTCCAGCAGCAGATCCTCCACCCCACGCCCACCGCCGAGCGCGATGTGCAGAGCGTCCAGTCGGCAATCCGCCGCTTCACCGGCACCAAGCGAACCGTCCGCGTCGGCCCGCTGCGCTTCACCGACGACGAGCACGCCGCCCTCCAGGAGGCCGCCGCCGAGCACGGCTACAAGGGCGAATCCGGCTTCGCCGCCGACATCGTCCTCGCCTTCGTCGACGGCCGCTTCACCGCGAACCTTCCCCTGTCCGAGGACCGCCGCCGCACCCACATGTTCCGCGCCCAGGTGCTGCGCGAGCTCAACCGCATCGGCGTCAACGTCAACCAGATCGCCCGCGCCCTCAAGAGCGACTTCACCCCGCCCGACATACGTCACCGTCTTGACGAGCTGCACCACCTGCTCGCCCTGATCGCCGAGGCCCTGCGCCGGCCCACTGACCCGACGGAGGTCTGACCGGATGATCGCCGCCATCAAACCGACCGGATCCAACACCCGCGGCCTGCTCGCCTACCTCTACGGCCCCGGCCGGCACGACGAACACCTCGACCCGCACCTGGTGACCGGATTCGCCATGCTCGGCATGCCCGACCCCGGACGCGACGAGAACTCCACCCTCACCGAACTCGGCCGTCACCTCGACGAGCCCGTACACCTACGGAACAGCGAGTTCGGCAAGCCCGTCACCGACCACGTCTGGCACTGCCCCGTCCGCGCCGCACCCGAAGACCACCATCTCTCCGACACCGAGTGGGGCGAGATCGCCCAGCGCATCGTCCAGGCCGCCGGCATCGCCCCCGAAGGTGACGATCTGGCCTGCCGCTGGATCGCCGTACGCCACGCCGACGACCACATCCACATCCTCGCCACCACCGTCCGCGAAGACGGCCGACGCCCCAAACTCCACGACAGCGGCATCCGCGTCGGCGACGCATGCCGCCAGATAGAGAAGGACTACGGGCTGCGCCGCCTGAAGAAGGGCGACCGCACCGCCGCCCGGCGCCCCACCCAGGCCGAGATGCACAAGGCCGAACGCCTCGGCTGGGAGCAGACCAGCCGCCAGTGGCTCCAGGACCGCATCCGCGCCGCCATCCCCCACGCCACCAGCGCAGAGGAACTCCTCGCCTACCTCGAAGCCGACAACATCCTGATCAAGCCCCGCCGCGGCCCCTCCGGAGACCTCCTCGGCTACGCCGTCGGCCGCCCCGGCGACCTCAACAAGGACGGCGAACAGATCTACCACCCCGGCGGGAAGATCGCCCCCGACCTCACCCTGCCCAAGCTCAAGGCCCGCCTGGAAACCAGCGCACCCGAGGAACACCCCACAGCCCGCCGCGACCGACCCACCACCCCCTGGCATCAGGCCACCGAAGCCCTCGACACCCTCCACACCGACACCACCAACGCGAGCGCCGACGAGGACGCGCGGACACAGGCGAACATCAGCGCTCTGGGCGAACTGCTCGAAGCCACCGCCCAAGCAGCACCCGCCGACCACCGTGCTCAACTGTGCGCAGCAAGTGCGGCATTCGCCCGGGCACAGCGGTCACAGATCCGGGCCGAGGACCGTGCCGCCCACACCCTGCGGACCGCGGCCCGCGACATCGCGCACACCGCCACCGGCCCCGACGGCAGCGCTCTCGCAGCCCTGACCGCTGCACTGCTCTGGGCTGCCATCCTCGCTGCACGCTGGCACGAGGCCAAGGGCCACGCACACCAGGCCGACGCTGCCCGCCAAGCCGTCCAACACCTCCAGTCGGCAGCCGACGCCGCGCTCGCTCCGACGCTCACCGCACTCGAAGCCCGGCGCCCCAGTCAAGGGACCCGCCGCACTCTTGCCAACGACGTACGCGCAGCCATCCCCGAACACGCCGAGCGGATCCTCGCCGACGCGGGCTGGCCCGCCCTCGCCACCGTCCTCGCCAACGCCGAAGCCAGCGGCCACAAACCCCACCAGCTCCTCAAGGAAGCAGCAGCCCAACGTGAACTGACCACAACCCGCCAACCGGCCCGCGTCCTGATCACCCGCATCCAGCACACCAGCCGCAACCCCGCACCCAACCGCCGCGCCGAAGCAGCCCGCCGCCGCTCGACCCTGGGCCTCGCGCCCAGCGGACAGCAGGTCCGAAACCCCCAGCCCACCACGGCACCCGCGACCGCCACCGAGCAACGCCACCGAAGGCGCTGACAGCACAGAAAGCCCACGGCAGCCACCCCGCCCCACTAAGGAGATCCCTTATGTCTGCATCCGCCCCTCGCCCCCACGTCATGGCCCTGCTGTTCGACACGGACTTCAACCGACCGTCGGGTACCCGCGCCTTCCGCCACCTCGACGGACGCCCCTTCACCGAGGAGGAGCAGGCCCTCGCCGATGACGCCACCCTCGAAGAACTCCAGGCCGCCGGCGTCCACGTCCACAACTCCGAGGCCGGAGCTAAGGCCAAGGCCGCCGCGCACCACATGGCTGAGCTTCTGTTCAAGTACGTCCTCCCGCACGGTGAAGCCCTCATCCCCTTCATGACCCACGAGGACATGCTCGAGTACGGCCGGTTGGACAGCATCATCGCTGCGGGTGCCGGGCCTCTCCGCCCGCACAAGGACTGAGCACACAGGCACGGCACCAGCTACAAGCACCGGCAGCCGGTGGTCGGGAGAGCCTCCCGCCACCGGCCGCACCCCGTCGTCTGGTCTGCCTGCCACAGCGCGACCTCGATCCTCGACCGCCCTCGGCCAGCTCCACACTCATCCGGCTCCACGCACAAGCAGGAGAACCGGATCCTTCGAACCGAGCAGTCAACTTGAGGCGTTCACGGACTTCCGGACTGCGTGACGCTCCGAGCGAGTTGACCCACGACGTTCAAAACGCCCTGCCCGAAGCTGGTCGGAGCGATCAGCACGCCGAACACCAGCACCACGATCACGGTCAGCTTCTCGTCTGACCGGCTTCGGGCCTGGGTGCGTCGACGTAGTCGCAGGACGATGATGACAGCCAGTAGGACCGCCACGTTGATGGTCAGAATCACCCTGCCAGCCCTCCTGTCAGGCAACACATCGGGCATCCCAGCCTTCCTGCATGGTCGGAGCTGGTCGAGGAAATGGTTCGGTTACGAGTAGTTGGCAACAAAACGCCCACCCTGGGCTTGATTTGCCCGGCACCTGTCAGGCCATCGGGCAGGTGCATCCCCGCATCCCACGAGTCAGGACAGGGCAGTCGGCCGGCGTGGCGGTGGGATGCGGTCGAGCAGGTCCCACAAGGGGCGGGATCCTGCGGCCCAGTCGCCGAGCACCCGTCGGTCGACGAGGTGAATTCGGTGCTGCTTACCCCAGGGGATCGCTTTGGAGGAGAAGCGGCCGTTGGTGAGGACGACCGCGATGTCCGCTCCGTGGATCTGCCGTGCGGTGCCGTTGACCTGTTGCAGCACCCCAACGCCGACAGCAGAACCGCGGTCCCCATCCCGGCGGTGCTTGCACTGGATCGCCCAGACGCGACCGGCGGGGTCGATGGCGCGTACATCGCAAGCGTTGTCGCCAGCACCGCCGAGCTGCTCGGCCTTGCAGCCATCGCGGCGCATCAGGTCCCGTACGGCGAACTCGAACGCGCGGTGATCCAGTGCGTCGAGCTCGGCAATCCGCAGCCGCAAGGCTTGGGCGCGTACGCGTGCCCACGCTGCCCGCTGCTGCACCTTCTGGTACCAGAGGCCACCCGCAGCCGAAGCGGCCACGGCGACGATGACGAGGACCCACCAGTGCATGAGCAGCCACTGCACGACGGCGGCGACCAGGCCGACCGCCACGACCACACCCACGACCAGGGCGACCTGCTCGTCCTGCTTCTTGGATCGGCGGACCGGTCGGCGTCGGGCAGAGCGCCGTATCGGGCGGCGGCTCATCGAGTCCCGCCCAACTGCGCCGAGGTGGAGGATGCGGACAGGTGCGCCGTTAACGCGGCACCGTCTGCCGCAGCTGATCCCGCATGCCACCGTGACTGCGCCCACGCCGGAACGTCACCCCGAACGTCGTCCGCAAGCTGAACCGCCATGAAGGAATTCCCCCTCTGTCCACGGCCGTTGGTGCATCCCCGCGCCGGTCGTATGACAGCACGCACCACCGACAGCATGTAAGAAGTCGATCACCGGGAGTGATGGGTTTTCGGTCAGAAGAACCCCGCACCCCGTCCCTCGCTCGTCGTTCGACCTGTGCGTTTACGGCTCGACCTACCAGCTTCAGCCGTTTCGAGGCTTGGGTCGAGAACGATCGCTGCACGCAACTGCTATGCCGCCAGTGCCGAGCGCGTCGCCTCCCCCTCTCCCTCGATGAGGCGAGCGATCTCCGGCCATGGAGCGCGCAAGGCACCGAAGAGCGACCAGTAGTCGTAGGCGGCTCGAACCATGGCGCTGACGCCGAGGCGGGTGGCTTCGGGATCGATGGCGCCTATGACGCGCCGTGTGATTCCGCCGGCACCCCGGGCTGCGGGGGCGATCCCGTGGCCGAGGAGGAGTGTGGCGGTACGGATGGCATCCAGCGTCGGTGGTGTCGCCATCTGTGCGAAGCGCCCAAAGATCAGGGGGCGCCAGCTCGCCCTGGTGCGCGCCCAGGCCAGGCGTTCCAGCCCAGTGCCGAGGTCAACGGCCATCCCTTCCGGGTGATCCGTGTTCCACAGGAGGACGATGTCGCCGAGGGTGAGGTCCAGGTGGCGGAAGCGCAGTGTGATGCCTTCGACCTGCCGTCGGCGCCACGGGGCGAGCGTTCCGTAGATGCTCAAGTGCCGTGCGTGGAAGCCGAGTTGGGAGAGGACGGTCAGCCAGCCGTCGAGGATGGCGCCGTACTCGTCGAGGCCGCCTATGGGTTGGACTCGGGAGACGTTGACGAAGGAGGTCAGGAAGCCTTCCATCAACTGGCCTTCCGCGTCCCGTTGCCCGGTGAAGCGGACGACCGGCTGCGGGATGAATCCGCTTCGATACGTGCGGGGTTGGCCGTCCTTGAGGACCGGGTCCAGCGCCTGGACAGCGGAGATCGTCAGTTCGGTCTCCCTGCCCCACCGGAGTGGGAGGCAGGCGTCACGTGGGGCGCCGTCCCGCGCGAAGCCGGCTTCCAGGGAGTCGAGGATCTCCCTCCACGTGGGTGATCTGCGTGGCGGCTGGTAGGGGCTTCTCCGGTGCGGGTGAAGAATCTCGATGTGGGGGCCGTCGGCGGTGAACTCCCAGTGGGGGCCTAACGTGGCGCTCAGTACGCCGGGTATCCGCTGGGCCAGGTCGTCTCCGACGGTGCCGGCAGAGCGGGTCAGCACGATCGGGCCGACATCACCTGGAAGTGGCGCGCCGGGTCGAAGCGCTGCATTCCGATCGCCTGGACGCGCTGGTGGTCGAGGCTTTCCGCCTGCTCGATCGCCTCGGCGAGCCTTCGTGCCGCGGTCTCGTCCTCCTCCCTGGGGTCGACGACCGCAACCGCGCCCGTCTCGTCGCACAGGGCGGCGTGGGCGCAGGTTCCTTCGCGCCAGGTCAGGGCGGCCATGGGGGTGCCGGCGCGGAGGGATTCGCCGAAGACCGCGGCACCGGCTTCCACGTACGTGCGGGCGTACGTGTAGACGAAGACCGAGGCGTCGGCGATGGCAGCGGCCTTGGCGGGACCGCCGAGTTCGCCGATCCACTTCACGTGGTCGGCGCTGAAGAGCCGTTCGTGGCGTCGCACGTACGCCTCGTCGAAGACGGGGCCGACGATCCGAATGCGGCGCCCAAGGATCTGGGCCGCCCGCACGGCGATGTGCGGTGCCTTCTCCTCGTCGATCCGGCCGAGCCAGACGAGATCGGTGCCCGCGGTGGCCGGCGGCTCCTCCTCGTCGAGGCCGAGATGGACGGCGAGCTCAGGGATCGGCCGGTGATCGGCGTACCGTTCGATCATCTCGGGCGAGTAGCAGTAGAGCCGCGACCGCTGACCGTCGAAGGCGGTGGCGGTGTGCTGGAAGACGGGCGAGTGCTGGAAGGTGGCAACGTCGCAGTCCAGCTCGTTCCAGGTGCGCGTCCACGCGGGAAGCGACGGGTACTCGTGGCCGACGACCAGGAGGTCGTACCCCGTATCGCGCAGCTCGCGCTCGGCGAGCGATCCGGTGGAGATGTCCTCCAGGCGGACCGGCTTGCGGACCCAGTCGTGTTCCAGGTCCGTGAGCCAGCCCGGCCCGAGGAGGTGTACGTCGGCGCCTACGGCACGGGCGCCTACGGCGACCGCCCACAGCCATCGTTCGATCCCGCCGTAACCGGCGGGCGGAAAGGCGTAGCTACCAGGGAAGTCGCAGACGCCGACGAGCACGTTATGCCTCCGGTGTTCCGTCCGCCGAGATCCGGCGGAAGCCGAGGTACGGGAAGAGAGATTCGGGAAGGACGATCGAGCCGTCCTGCTGCTGGCACTGCTCCAGGAGCGCAGCCAGGGTGCGGCCGATGGGCAGGCCGGAACCGTTGAGGGTGGCGACGAGCTTAGGCTTGCCGTCCTCGCCTCGGGTTCGGATGTTCGCCCGGCGGGCCTGGAAGGTGCCGAAGTTGGAGACCGAGGAGATCTCGCGGTACGTGTTCTGGCTCGGGATCCAGACCTCAATGTCGTACGTGAGCTGGGCGGAGAAGCCCGTGTCGCCGGCGGGCAGCTTGATGACCCGGTAGGCGAGGCCGAGCTCCTTGAGGCACGCCTCAGCGTGGCCGACCAACGTCTCCAGCTCGGCGTCCGCCGTCTCCGGGTCGACGATCTTGACCATCTCGACCTTGGCGAACTGGTGCTGGCGGATCAGACCGCGGGTGTCACGCCCGTACGAGCCGGCTTCAGACCGGAAGCACGGGGTGTGCGCGGTGAACGCGAGCGGCAGCTCGGCGGGCGGGATGATCTCGTCGGCGTAGAGGTTGGTCAGCGGGACCTCGGCCGTCGGGATGAGGAAGAGCTCGCGGTCGGCGACACCGGTCTTGAACAGGTCCTCCTCGAACTTCGGAAGCTGGCCGGTGCCGGTCATGGTCTTGCGGGTGACCAGGTAGGGGACCGCGTACTCGGTGTACCCGTGACGACGGGTGTGGATGTCGAGGAAGAGCGTGGCCAGGGCCCGCTCCAGAGCGGCACCGGCGCCGCGGGAGACCGCGAAGCGCGGGCCGGACAGCTTCGTCGCACGGCCGAAGTCGAGGATGCCCGTGGCCTCTCCGAGATCAACGTGGTCCTTCGGCTCGAACGAAAACGCGGGAGGCGTGCCGACGCGCCGGATCTCGATGGCGAACTCCTCGGAGTCGCCATCAGGCGCGGAGTCGTCCGGCAGGTTCGGGATGCTCAGGAGCAGATCACGGAGCTGGGCCTGGATCTCTTCCTGCCCTGCTTCGATGTCGCGGACCTGCTCCTTGATCTCGCGGGCGCGCTCCTTCAGCTTGGTGATGTCGCCGCCCTGCTTGGCCGTCTGCTGAACCTCACTCGCCACCCGCTTGGACTCGGCCCGCAGCTCATCGGCCGAGCGGATGTTCTGGTTGCGACGAGACTGGAGGGACTCCAGCTCGGACAGGTCCAGGGAGTAACCGCGACGAGCGAGCCGACGAACCGCTTCGGCACCCATTTCAATCAGGGCGCGGGCATCATGCATGAGGAAGATCCTTCTGTTCCGGCGAGTGGTGGGATACGGGATCGACGGTAGCAACCGCGGCCCCTTCGCCGATCCGCATTACCTCCCTGTCACAGGAGCCGACCGCGCGATCGAGAACGCCAGTTTCAAGATCGTTCATCAGGGCCCCGATGAATTCCGGCAACTCGTCATCGGGGATGGCGACGGGCTCGATGTACGGGGCTTCCGGGAAGAAGAGGGGCATGGCCCCGCCAGGAGTCCGTTCGCGTTGCCACAGGAGCACGGAGACCAGCAGGCCGTGGGCCACCAGGACGCGGGGGCCGGGGTGCTCCAGGGCGGCGAGCACCCCGGTGAGCGTCCTGCGGATGCCCTCGCGTTGCGACTCACTGCCACCGGGCGGACGCTCGTGGGCCCCGTGCCCGTCGAGCCAGACGGCGTATTCCAGGAATGGGTTTCCCTCGAATTCCCCGTAGTCGAGTTCGTTCAGCCGCGCATCGGTGATCAGTTCCGGTCCGGGGACTCCCATCAGTAGGTTGGCGGTCTGCTGGGCGCGGGGAAACTCGCTGGCCAGCCACGTCTTCACGCTGTGGAGGGGAACGCTGCTCCAGCCCTTGCTCAGCGACCGACGGCCGTCCTCGCTCAAGCGGATGGGCTTGGTCGGGTCGCCGTTGACGAGGTAGCGCCGGCTGTAATTCGTCTGCCCGTGACGGAGGACGTAGGTCGTCATGATCGGTTCCTTGGGGTTGGCGCCGATAGCCATGCGAGGACGTCGGCCATCCTCGCTGCGCGCGGATCACCGGATTCGAGGTAGAAGAGCAGGCCATCCAGGGCCAGGGCTCGACACCACGGCGCCAGGACGGGTACGGGGATACGGGAGATCCGGGCGGCAGTGGCCAAGCGGGCGTCCGTGCCGTGTCCAAGGTCGTAGTACACGGTCCAGAAGGCCCAGTCGAAGACCGCGTCGCCCACCATCGGGAGGGGGTCGATCAGGCGAGGGTGGCCCAACCAGTCGAAGAGCACGTTCTCGCGGTAGAGATCCGCGTGCAGGACCGTCGCCCGACCGCCGTCCTCCTCCAGGGTCACGAGGGCCGGGAGAGCCGCGTCGACATGCTCCTGCCACTGGCCGGAATCGACCGATTCCAGACGGCGGCGCACCCTCGGACGTACCTCCTGATGCAGGTACGAGGTCAGGGCAGGAAGCTCACGCGGACGGCGCTGGCGCCGGCCGATGGTGTGGAGGCCCTGGAGGGCGGCGGCCACGGTCTGCAGCTCCCGGGGCGGCAGCTCGCAGCCGCCGGAGCGGCCCCCGACCATCTCCAGGGCCGCCACGGCCAGGTCGTCCGCCGCCTCGACGACCCCTGCCGTCGGCCCGCCCGCCCACAGGCGTAAAGCGGTGACCTCGTTGCGGAACCGGGTGGGATCGGCCCACGCCTTGAGAAGCAGCGGACGACCTTCGAGGGTTCCGGCCGTGACGACCACGGAGGCATGCCCGGCGTCGTGGTACGCCCCGAGCGTGAGCTTCCAGCGCTCCGCAGCCTCCTCCATCAAGGTGGGCACAGCATCGAGCCACCCGGAGACTTCGAGGCCGTAGTGCGTGATCAGCCGGCGCCGACATTCCGGGGAGACCTCTCCGAGCGTCCGCTTCTTCATCAGCTCAGCACGATCCCGTCGGAGACCAGCTCGTCGGTGAGCGCCGGGAACTCGCCCAGCGCCTCCGTCACCAGCGCCTGCACCTTGTCCACCTCGGCGTCCAGAGACGACAGACGGACGAGGACTCGCCACGGCTGGTCGAGGCGCTGCCCGGTGGTGCTCACGAGGTGGACCTCGGCGTGCCCTCCCGTCGCCTCGTGGAGCCGCTGGGCGAGCCGTCGTGCGGCGATGTTGTAGAGCTTGCCCACGTGGTAGACGGGGTTCTTGCCGTTGGCGCCCTCCAGGTTCATCGGCCGCAGGGGCGTGATGAGGCCGTTGACACGGTTGCCGCGGCCGACGACGCCCTCGTCACCGGACTCGATCGAGCTCCCGGTGTAGGTGAGGTACAGCTCGTCCTTCTCCGGCACGTCGCGCGCGTTGAGCCGGAAGCTCGCCTCGGCGCCGGGCAGGTGGAGGCCGGCGAGCCGGTAGCACTCGGCCAGGACGCTCTCGGTGTTCTGGACGTACTCCGCACGGCTCGCGACGAGCCGGGACTTCTGCGGCACACAGAGCACGACATCCGCCCGCTCCCCGTCCCAGTAGCCCATGAGCTTCACGTCCGACCCACACCAGGCGTGGGAGAGGGTGAAGTCGCTCTCCCCGGAGAAGTGGTCGACCAGATCCCGCACGAAGGACTCGAAGACGTTCTCCGGCGCCCAGCCGGTGCCCAGCGACGTGTCGTTGGAGAGCCGCACCCGCCGCTCCCGCAGGTCGTCGATCGACCGCGGGTTGAACCATCGCGTCCGGTCGGGCACCTCGTCGCCCGTGAGGACGGCACCGGGACTGGAGTTGCTGGTGATGTTGAAGGTGATGTCGAGGTGGTCGGAGACCTCCGGGAGCCGGCGGGCGAAGAACGCCCGCACCTCGGCCTCCACGATCTCCTCGACGGGGATCCGCTCACCGCCACACATGGGCGCGGCACGGCCGTTGACGAGTACCCGGACCGGGGCGGTCATGCGGCCGGCGCCGTACCGGACCTCGCTCGCTCCGCCCAAGAGGGCGAGCTTGTCGAAGTTGTGGTGCAGGACCGCGCCGAAGCGCTGCACGGTGTAGGCGCTGTACGCGCGGGACAGTCGCTCGGCCAGCTGATCGGCGAGGGTGTCCGGATGGCCGAGGCCCTTGCGCTCCACGATGGTCGTGGCGTCCGGGGCGGGCCCGCCCGTCTCGATGACGAGGTAGCTGTTGTCGAGGGTCGTGCTCGTGCGAAGCATCACGAACTCCCGTTCAGGGTGGACAGAAGGGGATGAGCGCAGGCGCAGAACGCCTGGACGAGCGGTCAGTGCCGTGTGTGGTGACGAGGTCGATGTCCTCGGTCCGTGGATGCCATCTTCCCGGCCCTCCAGGTCCTATTCGAGGGCTCTGACAGGTCATCAAGAGGACTTCCATAGGGCTTTGTTGGGCGTCCGTGGATGATTTTGCGCCGCGGCGGGGACATCGCATGTCACGCTCTGACGAGAACTCGTCCCCGGAGGAGATCCATGTCCCGTCCCGCTGGCAACACCCGACTCAAGTCCGCCCGTCTGGCGGCCGGATACAACTCACAACAGGCTCTGGCCGATGCCATCACCAAGACGGCACCCAAGCTGGGCATCAGGGGGCTCGCTGTTGGCGTGCGTCAGATCCGACGCTGGGAGTCCGCCACACCGCCCTGGCCTCAGCCTGACGTCCACCGAGTTCTGACCCACCTCCTGGGCCAGAGCATGGAGGACTTGGGATTCACCCCACCCTGGGGAAATGAGAGCCGCCACGCGGGCTCGACGGTCCGCAACACCCCTCATGCGCCTCTGAAGGGAGCGCGGCTGGCTAACGTCCCCGCCCAGGCCGGGCTCGCGACGCAGCCAGTCACAGTGGGCAAGGACTTCGAGGCCGTCACTCGTTCTCACCGGCACCTCTACTGGTCCGTAGCGCCCGCCGTACTGCACCCCGCAGTGCTGGAGCACGCCCGTCTGGGATGCGCTCTCCTACCGGAGACGGCGAACCCTGCTCGCCAGACCCTGGCCGGCGCCCTTGCCGAGTCCTATCTACTGGCCGGACGCATCGAGTTCTTCGACCTACGCCAGCCCGACCAAGCCTCGGAAACCCTCTTGCGTGCCCTGCAAGCGGCGGGCGAAGCCGACGACCCCGTCCTGGGATCGGCCATCCTCGCGCACATGGCCTTTATCCCCGGCTGGACCGATGACCGGGAAGCGGCGATCGAGCGCATGATGGCCGCCCGCACCTACGCTCGACGCGGAGACGCCTCCGCGGAGCACTGGGCATGGCTGGATGCAGTCGAGGCGGAATGCGAGACCCGATGCGGCGACCCTCGCGCTGCGCTCCGCCTGATCGGACACGCCGAGGACGCCCTTTCCGCGGGCTCCGAGCACCCCACCCCTGAGTGGCTGGACTGGTTCAGCCCAGTGCGCCTGTCCGCGTTCAAAGGGAACACGCAGCTGAAGGCCGGCCACATGCCACAAGCCCGCCAGACTCTTCAGGAGGTTCTCGACGACCTGCCGCCCGAGTCGGACAAGCAGCGCACGGTCGTCCTCGGTGATCTCGCCGCAGTCGAAGCCGCGGACGGCCACCCGGAGGCGGCATGCCGGTACGCCGTACAAGCCCTCGACCAGCTCGCCATCACTTGGTACGCCACGGGCATGGAGCGTATCCGCGAGGTCCGACGCACGCTCGCCCCATGGCAGAACGAGCAGTGCGTCCGAGACCTCGACGATCGTCTCTACGACTGGGGAACGACTGTCAGCGCTCTCCAGCGTTGAACTTGGCGATCTTCTCAGGCAGCTCCGCGAGCGAGTCGATGCGCATCGTGGTGATCGAGTCCGCATCCGGGTCACGTTGCTGAATCGTGCCCCAGGGCCCACGCCGAATCAGAGCTGTCAGAAGCCCGGCCTGCACGGCCGGACGGATGTCGTTGTCGAGCCGGTCCCCGACGTACAGGATCTCGCCCGGCTCGGCAGGCGTCGCCTCGATGACGTGGTCGAAGAACTCCACGTCCGGCTTCGACGCCCCCCAGTCATCACTGGTGGCGATCAGGTCGGACGGAAGGTCCAGCCCGCGGAGCAGGCCGCCCGCACGCACGGTCTGGTTCCCGGCGATGCCCACCCACAGGCCGGCCTCTCGCAGCGCAGCCAGCGTGGGGCGCACATCGGAGTAGAGGTCGTCCTCGCCGAACCATTCCGGCTTCCCGGCCGCCGCGCGCTTCTCGCGCTCTTCGGTCAGGTCGAACCCCGGGCGGAACTCCTGGAACGTCTCGCGGTAGTCGCGCCCCTGCGCGATGACCGCCCCGAACATAGCCGCGAAGGTATGCCGCGGCACCTCCAGCCAGTCCGCCCAGGTCCCGTACTCCCGGGTCTCGTCGACAAGACACTCACCCACGTCGAACACCACCGCACGAATCATGCTCCGCAGGTTAGACGGTGCAGCACCTGGAGTAGACAGCCCTGTCGGACCGCGGCTGAATATCCACCCCGTCCCTGACCTGATCAGGTCATATCGCCCGCGGTGTCCGTGGTATGGCTCACCATGGGTGGACGTGCTGTGATCAACGTGGGGGAAGAACCGTGATCGTCGAAGAGCCACGTTCAGGGCTGCCCATCGAGTTCCTGCGTGCCATCGCCGCGCAGTCCGGGCCGGATTCACCGCCCGTCGGCATGGCGGTGGCCCGAGCACACGAGCTACCTGAGGGAAGCGCGCGCGACGACCTCCTGCTCGCGCTTCTTCTTGGGGCGCTCAGTGCCTCCGCTCCTGAATGGATGCTCAGCGCCGCGATCGACAGTGACCTTCGACAGGAGGCCGCCTCCTACGCGAGCTATTCGATGCTTCTGTCCGCCGCGGCGCTCGGCCATCCTTCATGCCCGGACGAACTGCGCGCGGAGACGCTGCGCCGCTGCTCCGTAGCCCAACTCGGCGCACTCGGCCGACGGGACCGCGGGGCGACACTGACGGCGGCGGTTGTCACCGAGCTGCGCCGGCGTGGACCGCACGGCCAGCCGATGACGCCGGCGCTGCTTGAAGATCCCGGCACGGCACAAGTCATCCTCCGTGAGCCGAAGCTCGACGACTCGGTCTTCGCCGCCGCTCTTGGCCTGCTGCCAGTACTTCCCTCCTCCCCACGGCTGGACGAGGGGGACGGCGATGTCATTGCCCGATTCGACGCGTACATGGCCACCTTGGACGCGGGCAGCTCGATGTGGGAGGCGATCACGCGAGTCCATATCGACCGTCATCGTCAGTTGATCGAGTGGGCGCAGGGCACGCGAGCGAGCCACTACATCCGGAAGCACTTGCTCGGCACCATCCCTTGGGATGTCGAGGGCTCCCTCCTCGAAGAGATCGCCGTTCGCGACCTTGCGGACTTCCCTCGCGCCTCCCTGATCACGCGCATCAGTCGGCTACTCCGTGATGGCGCCTCGGAGGCGGATGTGCGCTCGCGGTTTGCCGGTGAGTTCGCATCCCTGTCCCCGAAGGAGCGCCGCCACGTCGAGGAGTTCTTCGACGAGTCCCCTGAAGTCCGCTCCGCGGGGCTGCGGGCCGCAGTCCTTTGGGTGGAGTCCAGGGCCGACACCTCCTGGCGCCACATCCTCACCCCGTCCGACGCCAAGGACCGATTCGGCCGCGCGCACACCTGGCGCGCGCTGCAGGAACTGCTGGTGACGCTCGGAGAGCGTTTCGCGACAGTAGCCGAAGAGGCTCTGGATCTCTGGGAAACCGACCCTGACCCCGGCCGACGGACTCCCCGCGATTTGCGATGGCTGCATTCCATGCTCCTTCACCTCCCTCATGTGACGAACGAGGTGAAGGACAAGGCTCGTGCTGTCCTACGGCATGCGAGACCACAGCCTCGTCGAAGCTGGGAGGTCACTGACCTCGCCACAGATCAGCACGATCGCGAGTTTGCCGATCTTCGCACTGCCATCGACCGGATCCTCGGGGACCCGACGACAGCTGCCCGCAGTTCGGCGCTCGGCGATCCACAGCAGGTCACCGTACGAGATCTGGCAACCGCTTCCGACGAAGTGCTGGACGACTATCTCTCCCGCCACGCCGGAATCGATGAGCTCGTCGAGACTGCGCTGCTGTCGTTCGTCAGTCGCGACAGCTACCGGCCGAAGCTCGGTTTCTCCGACGTGCTGGGACGGCACTCTTCACCACAGGAGGCGCTGCTCCAGGTCACCGCTGGCCTGCGTAAGCGCCTCGGGGGCGGCCCTCACCTCCGCGAGGCGTGGGTTCGGCAAGTGCTCAGACTCCCCGAGTGCGATACGAAACTCATCTGCGCGCTGCCCGCTTGGGCCGCATTGACCGTCGGTGGTCCCGAACACGGCACGGCTCACGCCGCGGTGGCGTCAGTCGTCACGGCCGCGCTCGGCGAAGACGAGGAAGCCTGGGCGCGTTTCGCCACCAGCCCTGCCTCCTACTCCGGGCCGACTGCCTGGCTGCGCCTGGGCGACATCCTCACCGCCGCGAAGGAGGGCACCGCGTGGCCGAAGCCTCCGAGCGGCCGGTGATCCCCCAGCCCCCGAGTGCGCGACGACAACACGGCGGCCATGGCTCAAAACACCAGAGCAGCGGTCTAACCCACGAGGGCGTGTCGGCTCCTGCATTCTGGCCGACAGCGGGTCCGGCTCCCCCAGAAGGCGCAGTCGGAAGTTCACGTCGTGGATTTGCTCGGCTGGCGAAGGCGGGAACATCGCCATTCTGCTTGTAGGCCCTCGGCGTGACCGGTACGACGGTCACCATGTACCGATGGTCGCCGCTCAACGATCGACAGCTGGCCTTGCTCACCCGCATCGGAGAGAGAACGGATCCCATCACCTCGGCGAGCCCGGAACTTGCCCACACCGCCCGTGCACTCCAGGGCCGGGGCCTCATCACCATGCCCAGGCATGGTGGGAAGTGGCGGGCGGAGATCACCGACGACGGTCACTTCTACCTGGAACACGGCCACCACCCGGACCGGCCCGAGCCAGCCCCGCGCAAGCAACGATCGGCAACCGCCGAGCCGACACCGGAGGCTGCGGCACCTCCCCGTCGGCGGGCGACGCCCCCGCCCGAGGCGAAGCCAGCGCCAGCACGCCCGGCGAAGCCGCCACGGCAGTCGCCGGCGGAAATCGGCGCGGCTTTGATCGCGGAGGTGCAGAAGGCCGGTCGGTTCCTTCGGATCCCGGACCCGAGCAACGAGGAGCGGGCCCGCTATCGCCGGGCGTTCGACGCCGCGCGGCAGTGTGCACCAGAGGGCTACCACCTGAAGTACAGCGGCCGGGCGAAGGGAGACTTCTTCCTCGGCCTGCTGCGAGTGACGGGTGAAGACGACACCGAATGGAACAGGATCCGCCTGGCACGCAGCCGCGTGATCACCGACGTCGAGGACGTGATCGCGGCGGTCACAGCGGATCACAGCGCCTTCGAGATCTCGGACGAGGTCCTCCCACGGGTGTTTTCTCTCCTTCGACTCCTCGCCGAGCAGGCCCTCGCGCGGCACGGCGATATCGCGGTGTCGAAGAAGCGTAGGCAGGTACGGCCGCTGCTCACGGTCCACGGCAGGACGTACGAGATCAGCTTCAAGGAACGGCAGAAGCAGGTCCGGTACGTGCCCACGCAGCCGGGCCGGCGGACGTACGAATGGCAGCGGGTCACCCCGGCCCACCGGCTCGAACCGTCCGGCGAGCTGGAGCTGCAGGTGGCCCAGCAATCGGGGTACAGCTACGGCTATCGCTACGGCTGGACGAAGGAGTGGTCCGACACCGCCAAGAAGCCGTTGGAGGACCAGATCGACGCCGTCCTCCGAGCGCTGAAGGCCCGCGCGGAGGAAGAGGAGCAGGCCCGGCTGACGCGGGAGGCGGAACAGCAGCGTCAGCGCGAGGAGCGGGAACGGCAGGAGGAGGAACGCCGCCTGCGAGAGGCCCAGGAAGAAGAGGAGCACCGCCGGCGGAAGGCGGGGAAGAAGGAGCGCACGCGGCGGGAGTGGGAAGCGGCGATCAGCGTCGCGACGATCAAGGCAGTGGACGCTGTACGGGTCGACCGGTTAGGCACCGCCCTGGCGCAGTGGCGGGCCGCAGGGGAGATGCGGGCCTTCTGCTCCGCGCTCGACGAGGCTGCCTCCACCTCGGACGACGCCCACGAAGACGAGCGGCTTCGCGAGTGGTCAGCGTGGGGGAAGGCGGAGGCTGACCGGCTCGACCCGACCGTGGCCGGCAGGAGCCTGACCGGCCACAGCCTCCACGCGGAACCCACGGACGACCAGCTACGGCCCTTCCTCGACGGATGGCACCCGCAGCGGCCAGAGAAAGAGAAGCCACCAAAGCAGGAAGAACCCAAGGCGGAGGCCGAACCGCCCAAGCCGGAGCCGGAGCGGTGGCGCGGCTTCACCGACGAACGTCTGGACCAAGGCTGGAGATATGGACCCCAAGGTCGCGCTCAATGGTGGAGGCGATGACGCCGTGCCCGCGGTCACGTAGGGCCTTCACCGACTTCTCCACGAGCTTCCCGAGCCGGACGACCTCCTCCCGCAGGGCGACCAGCTCGTCGTAACGCTCGGCCTTGTCCTGACCACACCACTCCCGGACGGTCCGCAGGACGGCCGCTTCCGCGTCCAGCTTGCGGTCGTCCCGGCGGCTGTAGGAGTACCAGGAGGACTGAGTGCGCTCCTGATCGATGGCCTGCTGCCTGCGGTCCACCTCCGGAATGATGTCCTCGGCAAGACGGCCGGCCACGAGGCGCGCGATGCGCTCGGTGACCGGCCACCCGGCCAGACACCTGCCGTGTCGGTTCTCGTAGATCATCGGATCGCCTCGCAGCTCCGCGGGATCCATCCCGGCAAGGGGAGCGCTGCCGTCGAGACTGCCCATCTCCAGAATCCCCGCGTCCGCGACACTGCGCCGCAGCCGCAGCTTGCTCTTCGGACGGACGAACCCGAGGATCAACCGCGCGGCCTCGAAGTCGGCACTCCCCCGCACGTGCCGCGACGCCTCGGCCAGAGCGAGCTCGCTCACGTCGTCCGCATGGAATGCCTCGACGTCCTCCCAGCGCGCCACGAGGGAAGCCACGTCGACCCACTCCTGCAGTCCGGCGTCGTCACCGTCGAGGAACCGCACGTGGAGCCAATCAGCCCGGCCACGACCGCCTACCCGTACGACCTCGACCCGACGAACCGAGCCGCCCAGTTCCTTCGGCCTCGCTCGGTAGGCCCAGTGCTCACCCATCTCCATGGGTCCATTGAGCCAGGTCTGTTGATCCACCTGCCCGGCGATTGCCAAAACCAGCAGATTCCCCAGGCCGTTCATCGCGCCGAGTGACAGCAGCGAAGTGAGCGCTCAGGCCGGCTTTCCCCCCGATCCGAGTTGACCATCAGCGGTCAGGTGCTCGCTGGCCTATTCGCGTCCGAGCTGGTAGAGAGACGAAGGATCTTGTCCCAGGTGACCACTAGCCCCGCCGCGGCGGCCGTGGCCAGGGCGACGCCCATAGCTGACGAAGCCAGGGCAAAGACGATGCCGGCGAGACACAAGGTGAACGCAGATCCCCGCAGCACCTGCTGCCGCCATGCTCTGCGCTCGCGGTGACTGTGCAACAGCCCGTCGGCGGATACGTCCCCAGGTGCGAGATCTTGCAGCTGGCCGCTGGAGAGCACTTTCAGGATTCGCTCCACTTCGAGCAGAGCACGCTTCGCACCATCGATCCGATCAAGCTCAACCCCGTCCCGAAGCTCACGCACGAGGGCAGCGGCTGCTGCGAACCGAGCCACGACCTGGGGCATGGGGTTACGGCCGTCAGGAAGCGCACGTTGCACGGCATACCTCTCCAGCGCGATGGCGAAGTCTTCCAACGCTTGCACTGCCGCAACGTGCGGAGAGTTGAAGGGCGATGCCGTCGGAGGCTCCTTCCCCGTTACCTCCAGAGGCTGGAGAAGTGCCTCATAGGCCCTACGCACCGTGACCGTCATGGCCTCGGTTGTCCACCGTTGCATGCCTTGGTTCGCGACAAGCGAGGCGATCACAGCAGTGATCAACATGGGCGTCACCAAGACCCCCAAGGCAACGGCGTCGCGCCAGACGTGCCAGCTTGTGCGTTGGATGGCTGCGGCAAGGGCGCCACCCGCTGAGACGGACATCGCGACGGGGACGACCATCTTGAGGGCGAGTGCCCTCCGGGACGCCTGATACAGGACGTCTTCGCGCTGCAAGTAGTCCAGCGTCGGACGGTCTGGACGCGTCGCCAAGGAGCTGTCGCGGACCTGGCGCACCAGGTGAGCGCGGCGCCGTCTCGCGCGTGTCCGCGCGTGAGCCCAGCAGATCCGTTCCAGGAGCGTTCTGTTACGTCGGCGCTGCGACGTTGCCGTCATAGTCAGGGCCCATATCGACATTGTCCAAGCGGCGAAGATGAGCGCCCCAAACTCGGCTTTCGACACGTCCTCCCCCTCCGGAACATCGTGGGGCACAGCCCCATCACATGCCCCTATGCCCTGGAGAGGTTCACCAACGCCTCACTGTCAGTACGAAACCATGTGCGAGCCGAGTACCGTCGATCTGGCCGTCGCGGGCCCGTGACCAGCTACAGAATCAGGCTGCCGATCTGGCAGACGACCCAGCTTCGTGGTCTCAGTTCTGGTCTCATTCGCCGCCGTCCGGCCCCGTCCGGACGGGGCCATCCTGAACGCTCCGCACCAGGTCAGGACGGGTGCGACCCCCGCCGGACCTCCGTACGAACATTTGGAAAGCGTGTTGGGGGCAACCCCTCACGAGTTCGAATCTCGTATCCTCCGCCATTGCTCTCACCGGGCAATACGTCGAAGGCCCCCGCAGCTCGCTGCGGGGGCCTTCGCGGTTGACGGGTACGGAAGTTGCCGCGATCAGGCGGTGGTCTCCGCCGGCTTCGCGTGGGCGAAGCCTCGGTGGTGCCAGACCAGGCCTCCGGCCGGGCGGCCCAGGCAGTCGGACGCGGTGACTCGGCCCACCAGGATCGAGTGGTCGCCCGCCTCGATGACGTCGTAGCGGGTGCAGGTCAACCGCAGAGCGCAGTCGGCCAGTTGCGGCGCTTGGTGTGAGGTCGGGCCGGAGGCGAGGGGAACGTTCTCGAAGCGCTGGTCGGTCGGGCCCGCGAACCGCTTCGCCAGTGCCTCGTTCTCCGGGCCGAGCAGATGGAGGGTGAAGGCGTCCGCCGAGACGAGCACGTCGTGGGTGCGGGAGTTCCGGTCCAGGCAGACCAGCAGCAGCGGTGGGTCCAGGGAGAGTGAGGAGACCGCGCTGGCCGTGAGGCCCCGGGGGGTGCCCGTCGCGTCGTAGCAGGTCACCACCGTGACAGGGGCCGCGAGGGAGGCCATGGCGGAGCGGAACTCGTCGGCCGCTATGTCGCCGGACGCCGGCGGGCCCGGGACCGCGGGCCCCTCCGCCGGTGAACCGCTCCGTGTCGTGGGGCCGAGCCGGGCCGACCGGGTGCCGGCGGACGCGGTCAGCAGGGAGGTGGCGTTCATCGGGTCGCTCCTTCCAGTTCCCGGACCGGTTCGGGGGCCGGGGCCTCCTCCGCGGGGAGGTCGGGCGCGGGCGGGCCGGTCAGCCAGCGGCCCGAGGGCTCGCCGAGTGTGCCCCGCTCCAGGTCCCAGGCGACGTGCCCGCCGCGTACGACGGTGGTGAACCGGCCGGTGAACATCCAGCCCTCGTACGCCGACCAGCCGCACAGCGACTCGACGTGGGACGCCGAGAGCTGCCAGCGGGCGGCCGGGTCCAGGAGGGCCAGGTCCGCGTCGGAGCCGACCGTCAGCCGGCCCTTCCCGGCCAGGCCGAACAGGTCCGCCGGACCCGTTCCCATCAGCCGGGCCAGGTGGACGGCGGCGGCGTCGGGGGCGATGCCTCGCGCGAGCATGCCCGTCCAGACCGACACGGCCAGTTCCTGGACGCCGGGGAGGCCGGGAGGCGCCTCGGCCGGAGGCCGGTTCTTCTCCTCGACGGTGTGCGGGGCGTGATCACTGCCGATCGTGGAGGCCTCGCCGCCGAGCACGGCCTGCCAGAGCCGGTCCCGGTCCCGGGGAGCGCGGATCGCCGGAGAGAGCCGGGTTCGGGGACCGCGCAGGGCGGTGTCGTGGTCGGTGAACGCGAGGTGGTGTCCGGTGACCTCGAAGCTGATCGGCAGCCCCTCGGCCGCGGCGGCGACGAGCAGGTCGGTCTCCTCGGCGGACGACACGTGCAGGATGTGCGTCTTCGTGCCGTACGTGCGGACCAGCTGGACGACCTTGGCGACCGCGACGATCGCTCCGGAGCGCGGCCGGTGGGGCTCATAGGCGTCGTACGACTCGGGATCACCGGCGCGGGAGTCGAGCAGGTCGAAGACGTGCTGGTCCTCGGCGTGCAGCACGAGGCGCACCCCGCCCCGCGCGGCGGCGGCGAAGGCCGCCTCCAGCTGGTGCGCCTCACGGAACACCACGGGTGCGGTGTGGTGGCCCGCCATGAACGCCTTGGCGGAGGTCGCCACCTCCGGGGCAAGGTCGGCGAGCACCTCCGGGTGGTCGGGGTCGGCTCCCATGTGGAAGCGGTGGTCCACGTAGGAGCGGCCCGCGATCTGCGCCGCCTTCGCCCGCAGGGTCGCCGCGTCGAGCGACGGCGGGCGCGTGTTGGGCATGTCCATCACCGTCGTCACGCCGCCGGCGAGCGCGGCCCGACTGCCGTTCTCCCAGGTCTCCTTGTGTTCCAGACCAGGCGTGCGGAAGTGCACATGGGAGTCGATGAGGCCCGGCAGGACGTACCGGCCCGCGGCGGGCAGACGGGGCCCGGCCGGCAGCGGAGCGCCCGGTGCGACGATCGCGGCGACCCGGCCGTCGCGGACGACGACGCTGCCTTCGATCACTCCCTCGGGAGTGACCAGGCGGCCTCCTTCCACCACCAGGTCGGCCGGGGAGGAGTCGGGGGATATGGGGGAGGGGGAGGTCATCGGGTCCACGGCAGGCTCACCAGTTCCTTGCAGAGGTCGTTGGTCGGTCCCATCAGGGCGACGGCCCGGGCGTCGCGCCCGAACCGGTTGATCGGATGCGTCTCCACGTAGCCGGCCGATCCCAGGAAGCGGGCCACGTCGGCCACCACCCGCTCCGCCGCCTGGGAAGCGGCCAGCTTGGAGTGGAGCGTGGTCATGCCGGGGTCGGCGGAGCTGCGGCGGGCGGCCCGCTCCACCACCGCGCGGGCGGTCTCGACCTCGGTGGCCAGGTCCACCAGTCGGTGGCGTACCGCCTGGTGGGCGTAGAGCCCCCGGCGGCCGGCATGGGCGTGGGCAGCGTCGAGCGCGGCCTGCGCGATGCCCACGGCGACGGCCCCGAGCGAGGCGCCGCTGTCGCGGACCCGGGCGATGATCGACGCCGCGACGCCCGTCGCGCCGAGGCGGGCGGAGTCCGGCACGACGCACTCCCGTACCGAGACGAACCCGGTGGCGGAGCCGCGCATCCCGGTCAGCCGCATCGAGGTGTCGGGCACGAGCCCCGGGTGTTCGCCCGGGACCAGGAAGAACGTCTGCCCGGCGGACCCGTACCCGGTGTCCCGCGAGGAGGCCGCTGCCGGGGCCTCGTCCGGCGTCTGGGCCAGGACGAGGTAGACGTCCGCCAGGCCCGCGCTGGTGGTGAAGGACTTGGCGCCGTCCAGGAGCCAGTCCCCCTCGGGGGTGCGGTGTGCCCGGGTCGCGAGGTTCTTCTTGTCGGCGCCGGCCCCGCTCTCCGACCAGGCGGACGCGGCCAGCCACCGGCCGTCGGCCAGCCTGGGCAGCACCTCCCGGTGCTGGGCGGGCGAGCCGTTCTCGACGATGCGGCTGGTCACGGCGCAGTGCTGGAACAACATGATCGCCGCTGACGCGTTCACCGACGCGACCTGCTCCACACAGGTGTTGAGCGCCACCGCGTCGGCGCCCGCACCGCCGTAGCACTTCGGTACGACCAGGGCCAGCAGCCCGCTCTCGCGGAGCACCGCGACGGCTTCGCGGTCCGGCTCCCCGGTGGCGTCGGCCGCCTCGGCGCAGGCCGCCAGTCGTTCCAGGGTCGGCGGCGTGGGAAGTACGGGAGCGGGGCGCGTGGTGACGTCGCGGGCAGATCGGCGGTGGTCGCCGTGGAACACATCCAGGGCGAAGGGGTCGGGCGTCACCCCGCGGCCGATGTCGTCGCGTACGGCGGTCAGGCTGTCAGCGGAACCCACGGGTTCTCCTCGGATAGGGGGGCGGCGGGGGGACGCGGGGCGTTCGTGGACCGGGGGCGCGCCAGCGGTCCCCGGTACTCGACCTGCTTCTCGGCGACCGACACCCAGGCGAGCTCGCGCCGTCCGTCGGGGCCGGACGTCGAGTGGGCGGCCACCCGGACGCAGCCGCCCGGGGTGCGGATCTGCAGCAGGGCGTCGGGGTCGCGGGCCGAGCTCCCGGCCAGCGACCACGGCACGGTGCCGGTGATGCCGGCGGCGGCGCCCAGGCAGATCGCACCGGTCAGCGCGACCGTGGGATGCCAGGAGGGGACCGAGACGGCGCGTACGTACAGGCCGCCGCCCTCCTGCGGGAGCACGGCCGCGATCTTGGGGAAGGCGCCGAAGGTATCCCAGCCCTGCGAGGTGCAGACCGCGATCCGCAGCCGGGTCATGGTGTCGAACAGGCCGGGCGTGTCGCCGAAGAGGGCGTCCGGCCCGTCGACACCGAGGTGCGAGGCGTCGACGAAGGCGTACGGATTGCCCATCGACACCAGGGAGACGGGCACGGACCGGCCCTCGAAGGGGACGTACGTCACCGGCTCTCCCGTCATCAGGAGCTCGGGCAGCTCCAGCGGCGGTGAGCAGAGGAAGTGCGCCGTGAACCGGGTGCCGCCGCCGGAGGTCTCCTCGGCCTCGCACACCACGTTGTCGCCGTTGTTGAGGACGTTGACCCGGACCCGGCACCCCGGCACCAGCGGCTGGATCATGCCGGTGCGGGCGGCCGCCTCGACGGCGGCCAGGATCGAGTGGCCGCAGGAGCCGCGGAGGTCGAAGCTGTCGTGGCTCTGCGGCAGGGACTGGACGAACCGGTAGTCCAGGTCGAAGAGCGGGTGCCGGGAGGGGCTCACGATGGCGTTCTTGAGCACGTCGGCCGAGCCCTGCCGGGTCAGGTCGGCCCGCAGGTCGGCCAGTGCGCTCAGCAGCTGGGGATCGGACTCCGGGAGGTCGCGGCCGTCCAGCACCACGGTGGGGCAGGGCGCTCCGGCCGCCTTGACCAGGGAGGCGATCATCCGGCCATCACCGCCAGCTCGCGGGTCTGCCGGGTCGCCCCGGCGGACGTGCCGAAGAACTCGCTGCGCCACATCTGATGCGACATCAGGGCCCACAGGGCCAGCGAAGTGCCGTCCGACGGCCGGGCCTCCTGCTCGGCGAACAAGGCGTCGACCACCTCGTACCGCAGCCGCCCGTCAGCGCGCAGGGCCTGCGCGGACAGGACGTCGCGGGCCATCGCCCACAGCCGCTGCCCCGGGGCCAGCATCGCCGTGATCGGCAGGGTGAAGGGCTGCTTGGGCCGGTTCAGGACGCTGTCCGGCAGGAGCCCCTCGGCCGCCCGGTACAGCGCGCGCTTGACGCCGACGCCGGGAACGGTGCGGTGCTGGTCGGGCAGGGACGCCGCGAAGCGCACCACGCTGGGCTGGCAGAACGGGAGCCGGGCCTCCACCGAGCTGGCCATCGAGAGGTGATCGACGCGGCGGAGGTGGTATGCGGGCAGCCGGTACCGCTGTTCGATGCTGGTGATGCGCTGGAGCCGGCTGCCCTCGCCGTGGGCGAGGACGTCGGTGAGACCGGGCGGCAGCGGGGACGCGCCGGGGGCGTGGACCCGGGCGGCGTACTCGGAGGTGTACAGCTGCCGGCGCAGGGAGTCCGGCACCGCGGCCAGGTGGTCGAGGTAGGGGCCCGCCCAGTCGGCCCCCTCGGGTGCGGCGAGCGCCTGGGTCATGCGGCTGTAGCCGCCGAAGAGTTCGTCGGCCGCGTCCCCGGTGAGGGCCACCTTGAACCCGGCGTCCCGGACCGCCCGGAACAGCGAGAAGGTGGAGAGCGTGATCGGGTCGGCGTTGGGCTGGCCGAGGTGGCGTACGACGTCGCCCATCAGGTCGGGGAAGGTGGCCGGATCGATCTCCACCTGGTGGTGCACCGTGCCGGTGTGCCGGGACACCTCCGAGGCGAAGGCCCTCTCGTCGCCCGGCCAGTTGCCCGTGTAGGCGATGTTGAACGTGTGCAGCGCCTCGCTGGAGCCGCGGTCGAACAGGATGCGGGCCGCGAGCGCGGTGACCAGACTGGAGTCGAGGCCGCCGGAGGTGATGGCGGCGACCGGCGCGTCGGCGATGAGCAGCCGGGAGACCTCGCGGGACAGCAGCTCCCGCAGCGACTCGCCCGCCCGGGACAGGCTTCGCTCCTCGTCGACCGGAGGAGCCGACTCGTACCCCATGCGCCGGGAGGCGAGGCGCAGACCGCCCTCGCGGCTGACGACCGCGGTGGTGGCGGGCGGCAGGACGTCGATGCCCTCGAACATGGTCCGCTGGCCGAAGGGGGTCTTGGCGGACAGGTAGGTGTGCAGGCCCAGTTCGTCCTCGTAGGGACGCACGGCGTCGAAGCCGAGGAGGGCGGGCAGCTCCGAGGCGAAGTGGAACCGGCCGCTGCGCTCCTCCCAGTGGTAGTAGAGCGGCTTCATGCCGGAGGCGTCGGTGGCGATCACCAGACGCGGTTCCCGGCGCAGGTCCATCACGGCCACGGAGAACATGCCGTCGAGGTGCTCGGCGAAGCGGTCGCCGTACGTGAGGTAGAGCGCGGGGAGAATCGATCCGTCGCAGCGGTCCTCGAAGTGGAAGCCCTGGCGGAGGAGTTCGGTGCGCAACCGGTCGTGGTTGTAGATCTCGCCGTTGAAGACGACGGTGATGTCGCCCAGGCGGTAGGGCTGGTCCCCGCCTTCGGGGTCGATGATCGAGAGTCGGTTGTTGCCGAGGGCCCAGCCGGACTGCCGGGCGAAGGACTGGGCGTCGGGGCCGCCGTGGTGCTGGAGGGCGGCGACCCGGCGCATCTCGTCGTCGGTGGTGCGGGCGTGGAAGGATCCGTGGATACGGCACATGGCTCAGATCACCTGACGTCGGAGGAGAGGCCGGCGGCCGAGTAGAGCGCCGGATCGAACGGGCTGGGGCCCCCGCAGGTCACGAAGCGCCGGGCGTCGGGCCCGGTGTGGGGGTTTCGGGCGCCGTGCAGAACACCCGGCGCGGCGTACAGGACGTCCCCGGCGGCGACATCGATCCAGCGGTCGCGCAGGTACATCTGGCCGATGCCCTCGAAGGCGATGAACGCCTCGCCGCTGTCGGGGTGCAGGTGGACGTTGAAGGTCTGGCCCGGCTGCTGGATGCCGCAGTGCAGGCAGAGCTGGCTGCTGCCGTTGCCGGGCCAGAAGACGAAGTTCATGGTGGCGCGGTCGGTGTCGGGGGCTATCTGGCCGGTGCCGCCGAACCCGCGCAGCTGGGTGGTCTCGTCCCACAGCGTGGAGAACGGCTCGGGGTCGGTGCCGGGCCGGCGCCCTGCCGTGAGGCGGGTGCGCCAGATGTAGACGGTGAGTCCGTCCTGGTCGGCCGTGAGGCTCAGGGCCTGGCCCGTGGGGGCGTACGCGGCGTGGGACCGTTCGACGCGGCGGTCGCGGGAGCCGACCGTGGCCGTCCCCCGGCCGTCGAAGACGACCGCGGTGTTCTCCTCCTCGATGCTCGACTCGGGGCTGAAGGACTCGCCCGGGGCGATCCGGACGACGTGCAGCGTGACGTGGGTGGAGCCGACGGCGGGGCTCACCGGGGTGGCGACTTCGGTGAGCCGGCCGGCCAGCGGGGTGAAGACGAAGTCTCCGGTGGGGATGATCCGTGCGTCCCCGAGGGAGGGAGCGGTGGGAGACGGCGAGGCGGTGGTGCGCGTCATACGAGGTGCTCCTTGAGGAGGGAGGGCAGACGCCTGGGGCGGGTGAGGCGGGCGGGTCCTGATGGCGCCTTGTGGTGAAAGGCTCGCGTCGACCGGTCCCGTCGCTCTCCCGCCTCGCTACCGGGCCCCGGGAGGTGGCCGGGAACCGATCCGTAATCCGGCCACCTCCGGGAACGGTCAGCAGGCTCCACGGCGGCTCGTCGCGCCATGACGCAACGAGCCGGGGCCGGCGCGGCCCCTGGAAAGGGTGTCCGCGCCGGCCCCGGCTCGTTGAGACCTGGCCGCGCTGTGGCGGTGCTGTGCTGTGCCGTGACTGTGGCTGCTGTGCTGTGCTGTGCTGTGGCTGTGGCTGTGCTGTTCCGGCCCTGGCGGTGCCGTTCCGTTGTACGGCGGTACTACGGGCGGCTCTTCTCCGGGACACGGTCGGGTGCGACCGGTGACGTCGGCTTGGGCTTCCCGGACCGGGACAGGGACGAGATCCGGCCTTCCGCCAAGGCGAGCGCGGCGATGACGAGGACCCCGCCCACCGGTACGTTCCAGGTCAGCGGTTCGCCCAGGGCGAGCACGCCGACGACCACGGAGAACACCGGTACGAGGTAGTTCACGCCGGAAGCGGTGGTCGGACCGGCGTCCGCGATCAGGCGGTTGAGCAGCGCGAAGGCGATACCGGTGGAGGCCGCTCCGAGGACCAGGAGGGAGAGCAGCGGCTTGGCGGTGAGATCCCCGTGCAGGCTCCAGCCGGTCACGAAGGTGGTGAGCACCACCGTGATGACGGAGGCCGCGCCCAGCTGAGCCGCGGTCACGGAGAGCGCGGGCAGCTTGTGGGGACCGATGAAGCGGCGGATGTACACGAAGCTGACGGCGTAACTCGCGGCGGCCCCGACGCAGGCGAGCTGGCCGCCGATCGAGCCGAAGCCGTCGGTGTTCCACGGCCCCACCACGACGATCAGTCCGACGAACCCGCCGACGATGCCGGCCACCTTACGGCGCGTCGGCTTCTCCTCGGAGAGCGCGAGCGCGGCGACGCCCATGGTGATGAGCGGGGTGGCTCCCTGGATCACGCCGGCGATGGTCGCGGTGGTGTGCTGCTCGCCGATGGCGAAGAGCGTGAAGGGGATGACGTTGCCGAAGACGGAGGCCACGGCGATGTGCCCCCAGAGCGGGCGCCCCGGCAGGCGAAGGCGCTTCAGGGCGAGGATGGCGAAGACGACGAGTGCGCCGACGACCAGGCGGCCGGAGGCGAGCTGAAGGGGCGCGAACGCCTCCAGTGACATCTTGATGAAGGCGAAGCTGCAGCCCCACAGGGCGGCCAGCAGACCGAAGCGGCCCCAGTTGGCGACGTTCATGCGGTTGATCTCCTCGGAAGAGATGGAGAGGTTGGGGGGGGGACGGGCGGGCAGGTGCGCCCCGGCGTTCAGTGGTGGTGGTGCGGGGCGGAGTGTGCGTCGGCGGGACCGTGGTGGTGATGGTGGTCGGGGCCGTGGTGGTGATCGTGGCCGGGGCCGTCGCCGTGGGTGTGCCGGTGCGGGTGGTCGTGGTCCGTGTCCGGGGCGTCGACCTCGAACTGGTCGTACTTCTCCATCAGCGCGACCATCTCCTCGCGGGAGGGGCGGTTGCCGTTGGCGAGCAGGGCGGCCAGGCCCTCGAAGTAGCCCTCACGGTGTTCGGCCGGTGTGAAGATGATCAGCATCTCCACGAGCGAGTCGCTCTCGTTGCGGAAGCCGTGCACCGCGTTCTCCGGAACGTGCAGGAAGTCCCCGGCCCGGGCGGTGCGCCAGCCGGTGCCGTCGTGCAGCCGGACCTCGCCCGTGAGGACGTAGAAGGACTCGGAGATCTTGGAGTGGTAGTGCGGGTCCGCCCCGCCGGCCCCCGGCAGCATCGAGTGGTGGAAGAGCCCGAAGCGCCCGTTGGTGGTTTCCGCGAGGGCTATGAAGCGGGTGGTCGTGGCGGTCCCGATCTCGGCCTTCACCGCGTCGGCGTAGGCCCGGAACATCGCGTGGCTCATGCCTGGTCCTCCCACATGCTCAGGTAGCGCTCGCCGGTGTCCGGCAGGAGGGTCACCACGATGCCGTCGGAGAGCTCCGGCCTGCTGGCGACGCGCTCACTGGCGTACGCGGCGGCACCGGACGAGACGCCGGTGAAGAGGCCCTGACCGGTCGCCAGCCGGCGCGCGGTGAGCAGTGCGTCCTCGTCGGAGACCGTCACGACCTCGTCGATGAGGGAGACGTCGGTCGTTTCGGCGACGAAGCCGCCGTTGAGCCCGGGGATGCGGTGCTGGCCCGCGTATCCCTGGGAGAGGATGGGCGACTTCTCCGGCTCGACGGCTATCACGCGTACGTCGGGGTCGTGCTCCTTGAGAACGCGGGCGACGCCGGTGAGGGTGCCGCCGGTGCCCACCCCGCACACGAACGCCGCGATGCGGCGGCCGAGGGAGGACACGGCTGCCTGGATCTCCGGCCCCGTGGTCTCGTAGTGGGCCCGTACGTTGTCGAGGTTCTCGTGCTGGCAGGGGAACCAGGAGCCCGGAGTGGCCGCGTGCAGCCGCTCGGCCTCGGCGATCGCGCCCGGGTAGCCGAGCGAACTCGGCGTCTGGACGATCTCGGCCCCGAACGCGCGCAGCAGCCTGACCCGCTCGGCCGTGGCGTTGTCCGGCAGCACGATCACGCAGCGGTAGCCGCGGGAGGCGGCGAACGCGGCCAGGGAGATTCCGGTGTTCCCGGAGGTCGCCTCGATGACCGTGCCGCCGGGCCGGAGCGCGCCGCGTCCCTCGGCGGCACGCAGCATGTACAGGGCGGCGCGGTCCTTGCTGGAGGACATCGGGTTGGCGGACTCCAGCTTCGCCAGGACCCGGGCGCCCGGCGCCAGATCGCGCAGTCGCAGTTCCAGCAGCGGTGTGGAACCGACGAGGTCCTCGATGCGTGAGGCGACGGCGGGGCGGGCGGGGGCGACCGAGGTGAGCGGGGCGTGCGCGGTGGTGGTCATGGCTGCATCTCTCGCAATCGGGGAAGTCGGGGGCGGGAGGTCCTGGGGGTCGCCGGGAACCGGCGGAGGCGGGTCACCAGGAACCGGCGGAGGCGATGACGGTGAAGACGTCCTCCATGAGCTCCGGCCGCCGGCCGGGCTCCTTGATGACGGCGGTGGGCGCGAGCACTCGGGCGCCGCCCGGGACGTTCTTGTTGACCAGGGCCTGGGCGCCGATGACCGCCCGGTCCCCCACCGTCACCGGCCCGAGGACGGTGGCGTTGGCGCCGAGGATGACGCCGCTGCCGACGACGGGGTGGCGGCGGTCGCCCTCGGGGCGCTTGTTGTCGCTCCACCAGCCGACCGCGCCCAGGGTGACCTGGTGATACATGGTCACGTCGTCGCCGACGACGGCGGTCTCCCCGACCACGACCCCGGCGCCGTGGTCGATGAAGACCCTGCGGCCGAGCACGGCCCCGGGGTGGATCTCCACGGCTGTCACCCGGCGGGCCCACCGGGCCAGCAGCCTGGCCGGGATGCGCATGCCGCGACCGTGCATACGGTGAGCGATGCGGTGCGCCCACAGTGCGGTGAGCGCGGGGTGGAGGATCGCTTCCTTCCGGCCCCGTACGGAGGGGTCGCGGGTCACGACGACGGCAAGGTCCTCGCGCAGCACCGCGAACAGGCGGGGAGTGGTGGACGCCGGGGTGGCCGCCGGCTCCTCGGACTCACCAGTGCGCGCGGAGGCGGCGCCGGGTGCGGGGCCGAGGGCCGGATTCGATTCCGGTTTCGTCGGACTGAGCAGGCTCATCGTGGCTCCAGGGGCGGGGTGGGCCTCATGACTGGAGCAGAGCGTGCCCGGTGGCCTTCCCGCTGGAGTCCCGCCGCGTTCCCACCCGGCGGGAGCGTCTCGGGCCGGTGCGGAACAAGGGGGGAACAGCGCGGGAAACATTCAGGAACGTCCCGGCGCACACTCGCCGGAGCGCCACGTGTCCGTCCGTCGGACAGCCGGCCCGTTTCCGCGCCGACGGACACCGAGGTCCCGCGTCGCTTCCCACACCGCCCCGAACAGAAGGAGTTTCCCGTGCCTGTGATTTCCGTTGACTGGTGGAAAGGGAACGATCGTGCACAGCGCCAGGAGCTGGTCGAGGAACTGACCGCATGCGTGTCCCGGATAGCCGGATGCCCGGAGGAGGCCGTCACCGTCATCGTGCGGGATGTGGAGACCGACCACTGGGGAAAGGGCGGCGTGCTCGCCGACGCTCTCGTCGTGGGCTCGTCCTCCCGGCCCGGCCCGCAGGACACCGGAGGACAGCAGCCATGACGGCGTCAGCCGGATCCGGCGCCGCCGATCCCCGGTGTCTTCTCCTCGTCGCTCCGTCGCCCCGGCTGGCGGCTGCGGCGACGGAGGCCGGCTTCCGTGTCGTCACGGTCGCCGACACGGCCGGATTCACGGACGAGGATCTCCGCGCCCACCTCAGGAACACCGTGCTCACCCACCAGGTGGACAGGCTGGTCGCCTGCGGAGAGGCGAGCACCCATCCCGCCGTTCTGGAGACGGCCGAGGAGCTGGGGGTGTCGCCGAATCCCGCCTCCGCCTCACGGCTGCTCGCGGATGCCGCCGAGGTCAGGAACCTGTTGAACCGCAGCGGCCCTGCTTGGCAGGCACTGGCGCTGCCGGACGAGACGGAGAAGAGGCCGCCGCTGCGCGATGTCGGGTACGGGGTGGAGACCCTCACGGTCGAGGGGATGCACCGGGTCACCGGCATCGTGGAATTCCGCTTCGGAGACGGCAGTGCGACGACGCTGGGCGCAGACCTGGCCGTCCACACCTTCCCCGCCCCGATCACCGCCGCGGAGGAAGCGGAGATCAGAGCTCTGGCCACAGGCCTCCTCGACCTGGTCGGTTACGAGTTCGGGTACGCGTTCATCCGCGTCGCCCGCACCGAACAAGGACTACGCCTCATGGACGCGGTGCCCCGGCAGGCGAGTTGGCCCGTCTCCCGGCTGATCGAACTGACCACGGGACTGGTCGCGGAGCGGGAACTGATCCGTGCCCTGTCGGGCAAGCCCCTGAAGGCAGCGATGCCGGTGGGGTGTGCGGCCGCTCTTCCGCTGTCCGATCCGCCCGGAGCACCCGGGCGGATCACGGCACCCACGGATGTACGGGAGGCGCGGGACGGGTACGTCCTCCTGACCGCACTCACCCCCGCCGAACTCGCCGCCCGCACGGCGGCCGTGCGCGGCTGTCCCGCCTGATCCGTACCTCGCTCGATGGAAGGGCCCACCGGTGTCATCGGTGGGCCCTTTCGCGTACGTGTCCCCCGCCGCGACGCCCCGGCACTCGCCTCCTTCGCCCGTGTGCAGGGATTCCCGTCACGTTCCCGGTCGGTGTGTGACGGTTGGTAGCGGAAGTGGAACGCTCTGGGAGCGGTGCCCGCGAAAGTCATTCCCATCAGCAGGAACGCCCCGGCAAGACCACTCCAGAAGGCGGTAGACCATGCGGAACTCGGTGTCGACGATGGTGGGAATCCTTACGGCCGCCGTTCTCCTGAGCGGAGGCGCCGCTGCTTCGGCGGTGGCGGCGGACAACGGCCTTTCCGCCCTGTCGGCCACCGCACGCTCCGCGGTGCACGGTGGATCGGACAGCGGTGAAGGCCCCAACACCACGCCGGCACAGCCCGGCACCGGCGAAGGCCCCAACGCCACCCTCGCCTCGGACGGCACCGGCGAAGGCCCCAACACCACTCTCGCCTCGGACGGCACCGGCGAGGGCCCCAACCTCACCCCCGCCTCGGACGGCACCGGCGAAGGCCCCAACACCACTCTCGCCTGGGACGGCACCGGCGAGGGCCCCAACGCCACCCCCGCCTCCGACGGCACGGGCGAAGGCCCCAACCTCACCCCCGCCTCCGACGGCACCGGCGAAGGCCCCAACACCACCCCCGCACAGCCCGGCACCGGCGAAGGGCCGAACGCGACGTCCGTTGTCCCGCTCCGTGACGCCTTCCCGCTCATCACGGTCTGATCCGCCTGGCTCCCGCTCCCGTCGCCCACGGCGCGGGAGCGTTCTGCTGCCGGCGGGACGGCCCTCACGCGGCCTGGGACGTCGGGACTCCCATGGCGTCGAAGGCCCGGCGGGCCGACTCCCGGTGGGCCGAAGCCGCTCCCCGCTCCCCCAGATGCTCCAGGGCGTCGGCCATACCGGCCAGCGCGCGGGCCTCCTCGGCGCGGTAGCCGATGCGCGAGGCGGCGTCATGAGCCCGCGCGTGGAGTTCCAGGGCCGCTGAATACCGGCCGTTACGCGTGTGGAACCGGCCGATGACGTTGCCGACAGCGGCCTCACGCATGGGGACACCACTGACATCACCGAGGCTCAGGGCCGCCTCCACCCACGCTGCGGCCTGGGCACTCTCGCCGAGTCGGTCGGCGGCTTCGGCGGAGAGAGCGAGGACCAGCGACAGGTCGGCGGGCGACATGACGTCCCCGGCCAGTTTGCGGGCCCGGGCCAGGAGCTCCGCGGCTTCGGCGATCTCGCCCAGACCGATCCTCGCCACGGCCAGGTCGGTCAGCCCTTCGACCTCCTTGTCGACCGAACCGATGGAGCGGGAAAGGGCGACGGAACGGGTGGCTGCCTCCACCGCCTCCGGGTACCGCCCCCATTCGGCGTACAGGCTGCTGAGGTTGGTCAGGGATTCGGCCTCGGCACGTTCCGCACCCAGCTGCCGCTTGATCTCGATGGACTGCCGTAGTCGCGGCAGCGCCTCGTCGTACCGTCCCAAGGTGCTGAGCAGGAGCCCGAGGACGCCGGTGTCCTTCGCTTCGCCGCGCCGGTCGTCGAGACGGATGGCCAGGGCCAACGCCTCCTCCGACATCTCGATGCCCTCGGTGAGGCGCCCGAGCTTCCAGCAGGCCACCGCGAGATTGGAGAGGCTGAGCCGCAGCAGAGCGTCGTCGCCCAGCCGACGGGAGGCGGCGACCGCGACACGGGCCAACTCCCTGAACTCCTCCAGCCGACCGCGCAGGTCGAGAGGGAAGACGACGTTGGCAGCCAACAGCCCCACGTGCCGGTCCATCCCCCAGCGGTCGGCCAGCGATACGGCGGCCAGCAGCGAGTCCTGTTCGCGCTCCAGCCAGTCGCGGGCCTGCTCGACGGTGTCCAGCGCCGGGAGTTCGGCGGATGACGTCGGGTGTTCGGAACGGTCTATCCCGGCCCGCCCGGGGAACAGCAGGTCACAGGCCACGTCGGTCGCGGCAAGCGCGAAGTCGAGCAGTCGGCCCACGGCGTGCCTGATCTGGTCGTCTCCGTCGGCCGCGGGGCGCTGCTCCTCATCGGCCCGCGATGGCCTACGGGCGCCGCCGCGCGAGAGGTTCTGCGCGAAGCTCCGGACCAGGTCGTGAAAGGCGTAGCGACCGCTCTCGTGCTGCTGGAGCAAGTGCATGTCGAGGAGGTACTCCAGGATCTCTTCCGCCTCCCGCGCGCTGATTCCCAGCAGGGCTCCGGCGGCGTAGGTGTTGATCTCGTCTCCCGGGTACTGGCCGAGGAACCGGAACGCCTCACGGGTCTCGGAGGCCAGGCCCTCGTAGGAGAGCCGTAGCGTCACTTCGACGCTGCGCTCACCCGAGTTGAGTTCCGCCAGCCGGTGGGCGTCGTCCCGGAGCCGGTCGACCAGGTAACGGACGGTCCAGCGGGGCCGCTTGCGCAACCGGGCGGCCGCGATGCGCAGGGCGAGCGGAAGGTGACCGCAGAGCTCCGCGAGCTGGGCAACGGCCTCCGGCTCGTTCTCCGCGCGCGTCCGGCCGAGTACGCCCTCGACGAGGGCGACGCTGTCGCTCGGCGGCATGACCCCCAGGGACACGGTATGAGCTGCGTCGAGGTCCACGAGCAACGAGCGGCTCGTGACGAGGACGAGCGTTTCGGTGGGGGAGGTGAGAAGCGGTCTGACCTGCGAATCGTCGACGACGTTGTCGAGCAGCAGAAGCATCCGATGCGTGCTCATCGTGCGCCGCCAGAGCGCGATGCGGCCGTCCGCGTCGTCCGGGATCCGGTCTCCGGGCACCCCGAGCATGCGCAGGAGAGCCTCAGCCGCCGCACCGGCGCTCAGCGGCCGGCCGTCAGGAGTGAACCCGCGGAGATCGATGTAGAGCTGGGCGTCGGGGTAGCTCTCCGCCAGCTGATGCGCCGCGCGCACGGCCAGCGAGGTCTTGCCGCTTCCGCCCATGCCGTCGATCGCGACGATCAACGGCCCGGAGCCCGGGGCCTCCTCCACGAATCCGAGCAGATCGCTGACCTCCTCCTCCCGTCCCGTGAAGTCGCGCAGATCGTAAGGAAGGGTGGACGGCTTGCTCTCCGGAGTGAAAGGGACAGCGACGGGCACTTGCGGAGCGGCGAGTTCCGGACTGTTACGGAGGACGGCGTTGTGCAGCTCCGACAGTGCGTCGCCGGGACCGATGCCGAGTTCGTCGATCAGGAAGTCCCGGACCTTGGCGTACTCCTCCAGCGCGTCCGCCTGTCGTCCGGAACGGAAGAGGGCGAGCATGAGCTGGCCACGCAGAGTTTCACGCAACGGATGCGCATCGATGAATTCCCGCAATTCACCGATGAGTTCGCTGTCCTCACCGGTGGCGAGCCTGAGGTCGAAAAGCTGCTCCACGGCTGTGAGACGGCGTTCCTCCAACGCGGCGGAGGCCGCGGACAGAACCGATCCACCGGTGCCGGCGAGCAATGGGCCCCGCCATAGGGCCAGGGCCTCGCGAAGGGTCGTCATGGCATAGGCGCTCTGTCCGGCGACAGTGGCTGTTCTGGCCTGGTTCAATCCTTCGGTGAATCTGCCGAGGTCCACCTGCGCGGGCGTGGTGAGGGCTCGGTAGCCCGGCCCCTCCGTGACGATCAGATCCCGTCCGCCCGGAATGCGCTGTCGTAGCTCCGCGACGGCCTTGCGCACCTGATGGGCGGCAGTGGCGGGTGCGTTCTCGTCCCAGGCGGCTTCCACCAGGCGGAAGACGGGGAGTACACGCTGAGGCTCCAGCAGAAGCGTGACGAGAACCTTTTCGTGCACAGGTCCGCCGACCCGGATTCGGTCGGTCCCGTCCCAGCATTCGAACGAGCCCAGAATTCGGAACTGCACTCTGTGTGTCTCCGCGACCTCGTCCATGATGCTTCCTCCTCCAGCGGCCATGGAGCGGCTTCCGCCACCACCCACGCATAGCCGATGCTCCGCGTTCCTGCCGTCCAGATGAGTCTTCGCACAGCCATCTCATCAGGGCCCCGTATCAGGCGGCAAGATGGCACTCGGCCGTATCACCTGACGGTCTGCTTCGGCCGACACGAAGGGTAAGCCGTCGGACCCGCGAAAGCGGTTCGGCCGAGTGCCCGAACGGGCCCTGACCGCATACGCGGCACCGGCCGGCCGTAGGACCCCGAAGGCGGCCGCGAACCGAACGGCTTCCCGGAGGCCGACCACGTCGGACCGCCTCACGCCTGCCGGTCAGCGTGCCTCGTCACCGTATTTCCGGAATGACGACCGGGACCGGACCGGCGTCGGCCCGGATCCCCGCGCACCACGCGGCGCTGCCCGATGCGGTCTCCGAACAGTCGTCACTTTTCGGACACACTGCGCCACTCGGGTGTCCGGAGACAACCCGGTGGGCCCGTGCGACCTCTCACAGTCCGGACACAGCGTCGCCACAGGTGAGTTGGGGCCGTGCTGCTCGTCCACGTTCCGTTACGCACCCGGAAGCCGGAAGTACGAGGAATGATGACCAGATTCCAGCAGGGCCGCACCAACCGCCTCACCCGCCCCTCCATCGCCGTCGCCGCGGCCATCGCCGTGACGGCGGGTGTCGTCGCCGCCGCGCCCGACGCCAAGACCGCGCAGCCGGGGCCGAAGCTCAGCCTGATCGCCGCCTCCACCTCGGTGACGCTCGACTCGTGGAAGGACGATCCCGGGGTCTACCTCGATCTCGGGACCTACCTCACCTCCGAGAACGGGGCCTTCGAGCTCAAGGTGACCCGTAAGTCCTACAAGGATCCGGTCGTCGCCTCGCAGATCATCCGGAACGGGAAGAAGACCACCACGAAGGCGCTCCCCGCGGGGCTGGTGAAGGACTTCACCGGGCTGCCCGGCTTCCTGCAGGTCAACGTCGTCGACACGGCCGGGAAAGCGGTGCTGAAGAAGACCGAGCCCTTCTGTCCCAACAACGCCTCCGGACGCGTGCGGCCCGGCGCTCCCGCCAAGTCGAAGTATCCGCAGAGCTGTCCCGCCAACCCCTTCACCCTCGGCTCCGTCTGGGGCGTGGAGAACGGGTGGGCGGCCAACACCTATGCCGGGTACTACTCCGCGCCGGTCCAGCTGGCCGCCGGGAAGTACACCGCCAAGGTCTCCGTGACCAAGAAGTACCGCGACCTCTTCGGGATCGCCGACAAGCCGCAGAGCGTCAAGGTCACTGTGCGCGAGCGCAGTTGGGACGGGGAGGAAGGTGGTGGTGGTGGTGGTGCCGCCGCCAAGGTCGCCTCCAGCTCCCTGCACTCCGGGCACTCCGGGCACTCCGGGCACTCCGGGCACGCACCCGCATCCTCCGCCCCCTCCGCCCACGCAGGACACGGCGCCCCCGCCCGTACCGACGCCCCCGCCGGCCCGACTAGCGGTGCCGGAGCCACGTACAACGTCGGTCACGGGCCCTACCCGCCCGCGCCGCCCGCCCTCCCCTGGGCGCTCAAGAAGCAGACCGCCGAGCGCCAGGGCTTCTCCGCCGCTCGCGTCGGGGACCGGGCCGGGCAGACCGACGGGTCGCGGCAGGCTCCCGCCGTGCAGCCCAACGCCAAGCGGCCCACCGGCAAGGCCTCCGTGCCCAACGTGCCCAAGCCCGACCTGCGCTCGCTGCCCGCGTACGGGATCACCGTCAGCGACGGTTACGAGGACGTGCCCGGCAAGGACTACCTCGCCTTCAGCGCCAACGTGTGGAACGCCGGGCCGGCCAAGCTCGTCGTCGACGGGTTCCGGTCGCCGGGCAAGGAGCTGATGGACGCCTACCAGTACTTCTACGACGCCAAGGGCAAGCAGGTCGGCTACACCCCGACCGGCACCATGGAGTGGGACCCGCGCCCCGGCCACGAGCACTGGCACTTCACGGACTTCGCCAGCTACCGGCTGCTGAAGGCCGACAAGAAGGAGACCGTGCGCAGCGGCAAGGAGGCGTTCTGCCTGGCCAACACCGACGCCGTCGACTACACGGTCAAGAACGCCAACTGGCACCCGGAGAACACCGACCTGTCCACGGCGTGCGGCGAGGAGAACTCGATCTCCGTCCGCGAGGTGCTCGACGTCGGCTCCGGTGACACCTACACCCAGGACCTGCCCGGCCAGTCCTTCGACATCACCAACCTGCCGAACGGCACGTACTACATCCAGGTCCTCGCCAACCCGGAGAACCGGCTCAAGGAGACCAACCACAAGAACAACAGCGCGCTGCGGAAGGTCGTCCTCGGCGGGAAGAAGGGCGCCCGGACCGTGAAGGTTCCCGCCCATCATCTGGTGAACGCCAATTGATCACCGCCGTCCCGGCCTCGCGTCACGGGGCTGCCTGACACCTCGCTCGTGCCGTCGGCCCCGGAGCCTGTCCCCGGGGCCGACGGCACGAGCCGTTCAGCCCGCCTCCCCCGCCGCCCGCCGCTCCGTGATCCGCCCCGTCGCGTCCGCGTCCAGGTGGGCCGTCCCCTCCGTGCCGCTCACCGTGACCCGGACCCGGGGCCCGACCGCCGTACCCGCTGCCGGCACCACGTCGATGCGCCAGCTCTCGGGGTCGCGGACGCCCAGGGTGGTGCGGGCGTCGCGGACCAGGCCGGGGAAGAGTTCGTACGGGAGGGACGCGAGGTGCACCGTCTCGGCGGGCGGGAGGGCGGAGTCGCCGCGTACCGCCATGCGGTGGTCCTCGATGGTGAGTGCGGTGACGTACGCGCTGCCCACCCGGGCCTCCAGCTCCATCGCGGTCACCCGCATCCGCCCGAAGGTGAGCAGCGAGGAGGAGGGCCCGGGGACGGTGGTGGAGGTGGAGAACGTACGGGAGACGGAGGAGGACGAGGAGGATCGCTCCGCCGGACCCTCCGACGCGAACAACTCCCCCCGGAAGAGCAGCACCACCAGCCCGGCCCCCGCCAGCAACCCGACCACCACCAGCAGGCACCACGCCCCCGCGCCCCCGTCCGGGTCCCTCACCAGGGTGGACTCGGGCACGGAGTCGATCTCCGCCTCCTCGGCCCGGCGGCTCCACTCCGGGGTCGGCCGGGTGACGATCCGCACGTCCCAGGGCTTCTCCGGGTGGTACTCCACGACTGCGATCCCGCGCGGCCGGTAGGCGGGGATGTCGACCAGGTTGACGGACTGGCTGATCTTCACGCGGTACGCCGGCCGGCCGTCCTCCGGCTCCGGTGCCACGGTCAGCCGGAACGTCACCGGCACGTCGGCCGTTTCGCCGCCCGTGGCCCGCAGATCCTCGATCCGGGCCAGGGCGGTCCTGCGGGCCGGTGGCTCGTCGGGCCCCGCGCTCCGCCGCCCGCCGAGGAAGGCGAGCAGGATCAGGAGGGCCAGGACCCCGCCCCCGGTGGCGAGGACGGGCACGTCCTTGAGGATCACGCCGACGGCGAGAGCGGCGAGCGCCGCACCGGTCACGCCGGAGAGGACCGTCAGCCGCAGAGCGGCGAGGATCCGGCTCACGCCCGAACGGGCCTCCTGAGAAAGCTCGTTGATCTCATCCGAACCCGGCCCCTGCCCCGTCGTCCCCACGACCGTGATTGTGCCGGTCGGGAGGACAACGGGGCAGGGGCCGGAAGAAGAACGGGAGGAGTGGGTGTCAGTCCTCGCCCTCCAGGTTGCCCTCGGTCTCCAGGTACACCTGGCGCAGCGCCTCCAGCACCGCCGGGTCCGGCTTGGCCCACATGCCGCGCGACTCGGCCTCCAGCAGGCGCTCCGCGATGCCGTGCAGAGCCCAGGGGTTGGCCTCCTGGAGGAACTGCTTGTTCTCCGGGTCGAGCACGTACGTCTCGGTGAGCTTGTCGTACATCCAGTCCGCGACGACGCCGGTCGTGGCGTCGTAGCCGAAGAGGTAGTCGACGGTGGCCGCCAGCTCGAACGCGCCCTTGTAGCCGTGGCGGCGCATCGCCTCGATCCACTTCGGGTTGACGACCCGGGCACGGAAGACGCGGGAGGTCTCCTCGACGAGCGTGCGCGTGCGGACGGTCTCGGGGCGGGTGGAGTCCCCGATGTACGCCTCCGGGGCCTTGCCCTTGAGCGCGCGCACGGTGGCCACCATGCCGCCGTGGTACTGGAAGTAGTCGTCCGAGTCCGCGATGTCGTGCTCGCGGGTGTCGGTGTTCTTCGCGGCGACCTCGATGCGCTTGTACGCCGTCTCCATCTCCTCGCGGGCCGGGCGGCCGTCGAGCTCGCGGCCGTAGGCGTAACCGCCCCAGACCGTGTAGACCTCGGCGAGGTCGGCGTCGGTGCGCCAGTCGCGGGAGTCGATGAGCTGGAGGAGGCCGGCGCCGTACGTGCCGGGGCGCGAGCCGAAGATCCTTGTGGTGGCCCGGCGTTCGTCGCCGTGCTCGGCCAGGTCGGCCTGGGCGTGGGCCCGTACGTAGTTCTGCTCGGCCGGTTCGTCGAGCGAGGCGGCCAGCCGTACGGCGTCGTCGAGCAGCCCGATCGTGTGCGGGAACGCGTCCCGGAAGAAGCCGGAGATGCGGAGCGTCACGTCGATGCGCGGACGGCCCAACTCGGCGTACGGGATGGGCTCCAGGCCCGTCACGCGGCGCGAGGCGTCGTCCCAGACGGGCCGGATGCCGAGCAGCGCGAAGGCCTCCGCGATGTCGTCGCCCGCCGTGCGCATCGCGCTGGTGCCCCAGAGCGAGAGGCCGACGGAGGTGGGCCAGTCGCCGTTGTCGGTGCGGTAGCGGGTCAGGAGCGAGTCCGCCAAGGCCTGGCCGGTCTCCCACGCCAGCTTGGAGGGGACCGCCTTCGGGTCGACCGAGTAGAAGTTGCGGCCGGTCGGGAGGACGTTGACCAGGCCGCGGAGCGGGGATCCGGAGGGGCCTGCGGGGACGAAGCCGCCGTTCAACGCGTGGACGGCGTGCGTGAGTTCGTCGGTCGTCGCCGCCATGCGCGGGACCACCTCGGTGGCCGCGAAGGTGAGGATGTCGGCTACCGCGTCCGGCAGGCCTGCGGCGGCCCCAGCCACTGCGGCCGGGTCCCAGTCCGCGTCGTCCATCGCCTGGACCAGGGCGCGCGCCTGCTCCTCGATCGCGTCCGCGTCGGTGCGGGTGGCGGCCGACTCGTCGAGCCCGAGCGCTTCGCGGAGGCCGGGGAGGGATGCCGTACCGCCCCAGATCTGGCGGGCGCGCAGGACGGCGAGCACCAGGTTGACCCGGTCGTTCCCGGCGGGCGGGTTGCCGAGGACGTGCAGGCCGTCGCGGATCTGGACGTCCTTGATCTCGCAGAGCCAGCCGTCCAGATGCATGATGAAGTCGTCGAAGCCCTCGTCCTCCGGGCGGTCCGCCACACCGAGGTCGTGGTCGAGCTTCGCGGCCTGGATCAGCGTCCAGATCTGCGCGCGGATCGCGGGCAGCTTGGACGGGTCCATCGCGGCGATCTGGGCGTGCTCGTCGAGGAGTTGCTCCAGGCGCGCGATGTCGCCGTAGCTGTCGGCGCGGGCCATCGGCGGGACCAGGTGGTCGATCAGCGTGGCGTGGACGCGGCGCTTGGCCTGCGTACCCTCGCCCGGGTCGTTCACCAGGAACGGGTAGACGAGCGGCAGATCACCGAGGGCCGCGTCGGGGCCGCACGCGGCCGACAGGCCCGCGTTCTTGCCGGGCAGCCACTCCAGGTTGCCGTGCTTGCCGAGGTGGATCATCGCGTCCGCGCCGAAGCCGTTGTCCTCGGCGGAGGCGGCGATCCAGCGGTAGGCGGCCAAGTAGTGGTGGGACGGCGGGAGATCGGGGTCGTGGTAGATCGCGATCGGGTTCTCGCCGAAGCCGCGCGGCGGCTGGATGAGGATGAGGAGGTTGCCGCGCCGCAGAGCGGCCAGGACGATGTCGCCCTCCGGGTTGGCGGACCGGTCCACGAACATCTCGCCGGGCGCCGGGCCCCAGTGCTCCTCCACCGACTCCCTCAGTTCCTGCGGGAGTTGGGCGAACCAGCGGCGGTAGTCGGCGGCCGGGATCCGGACCGGGTTCTTCGCCAGCTGCTCCTCGGTCAGCCACTCCTGGTCGTGGCCGCCCGCCTCGATCAGCGCGTAGATCAGCTCGTCGCCGTCGCCGGAGACCAGCCCCGGGATGTCGGTCTCGGGCCCGAAGTCGTACCCCTCGGCGCGCAGCCGCCGCAGCAGCGCCACGGCACTGGCGGGCGTGTCCAGGCCGACCGCGTTGCCGATGCGGGAGTGCTTGGTCGGGTAGGCGGAGAGGACCAGCGCGATGCGCTTCTCCGCGTTGGGGATCGAGCGCAGCTTCGCGTGCCGTACGGCGATCCCGGCGACGCGGGCCGCGCGCTCGGCGTCGGCGACGTACGCCGGGAGCCCGTCCTCGTCGATCTCCTTGAAGGAGAAGGGGACGGTGATCAGGCGGCCGTCGAACTCCGGCACCGCGATCTGGGTGGCCGCGTCCAGCGGCGAGACGCCCTCGTCGTTCTCCTCCCACGCGGCGCGCGGGCTGGTGAGGCAGAGCGCCTGGAGGATCGGCACGTCGAGCTGGGTCAGCGCGCCCGCGTCCCACGACTCGTCGTCGCCTCCGGCCGAGGCCTCGGCGGGCTTGGTGCCGCCCGCCGCGAGGACGGTGGTGACGATGGCGTCGGCGGCGCGGAGCTGGTCGATCAGCTCGCTCTCCGGCGTACGGAGAGACGCGACGTACAGCGGAAGCGGCCGGGCCCCGGCGTCCTCCACCGCCGTGCACAGCGCCTCCACGAACGCGGTGTTCCCGCTCATGTGGTGCGCGCGGTAGTAGAGGACGGCGACCGTCGGCGCCCCCGCGTCCACCGCACGGGCCTCCCGCTCCAGCGCTCCCCACGCCGGGGCCGGGGCGGGCGGCTCGAAGCCGTGGCCGGTCAGCAGCACGGTGTCGGAGAGGAACCGGGCCAGCTGCTCCAGGTTGGCGGGCCCGCCGTGCGCGAGGTAGGCGTGCGCCTCGGCGGCTATCCCGATCGGCACGGTGGAGGCGGCCATCAGCTGCGCGTCCGGAGCCTGCTCACCGGTCAGCACGACGACCGGCCGCCCGGTGGCCAGCACCGCGTCGAGCCCTTCCTGCCACGCGCGTACGCCGCCGAGGAGGCGTACGACGACGAGGTCGACGCCGTCCAGCAGCGCCGGGAGCCCGGCCAGGTCGACGCGGGAGGGGTTGGCGTACCGGTAGCTGACCGGCCCCTCGGAAGCGCGGGCGCTCAGGAGGTCGGTGTCGGACGTCGACAGGAGCAGGATCATGCTGCGTCAGGCCTTCCTCGGGGTGTCCACGCCCCGGGCGGTGTCGGAGGGTCTCCCCGGTCGGCCCGGCGATGACCGGGCACTCGGAGAAGGGAGTTCCTGACTCGCCCGGCCGGTGGTGGCGGCCGGGCTCACAGTGGCGGGACCGCGCCGGAATCTCACCGGGCTTCCTCCCCTGTCGCCGTCTGGCGATGGCGGCCTGAACGGACCACCGCCTGCATCCTAAGCGGCGGGGGTGGGGGCGGGGCAGGGGGCGGGGGTGCGGTGGTGATCACTGTTCGGGGGATGGGGCACGTGCGAGGCGGCGGCTGTCCGGCGGGACGTGGTGGGGCTGTCCGGCAGGACGTGGTGGGGCTGTCCCGCAGGACGTGGTGGGGCTGTCCGGCAGGACGTGGTGGGGCTGTCCCGCAGGACACGGTGGGGCTGTCCCGCAGGACACGGTGGGGCTGTCCCGCAGGACACGGTGGGGCTGTCCGGCAGGACACGGGGGGCTGTCCCGCAGGTCACAGCTCCGACCCGGCCGTCGGGACCGGCCCGGTCGGTATGCTCGCCGCCATGCCCGATTCCGCCCCCTCGCCCCTTTCCGTGGGCGGCGTCCCCTCCCGCGCCGGCGGCGACGCCTGCCCGGGAACGCTGCGGCTGCACCGGGCGGACGACGGTGCGCTGGCCCGTGTACGCATACCCGGCGGCGTTCTCGCCCCCGGCCAGGCGGACGCGCTCCTGGCGGCGGCCGAGCGGTTCGGCGACGGTGACCTGCATCTCACCTCGCGCGGCAACGTACAGCTGCGCGGCCTCGGTACGGAGTGCGGCGGCGCGCTGGCGGCGCTGCTCACGGACGCCGGCCTTCTGCCGTCCGCCGCGCACGAGCGGGCCCGCAACATCGTGGCCTCGCCGTCGGCGGGCCTGGACGGTTCGCCGTCGCTGACGGTCTGGCTGAGGGAGCTGGACCGGCTGGTGTGCGGTTCGCCCGCCGCCGCCGCGCTCTCCGGCCGCTTCCTCTTCGCGCTGGACGACGGCCGCGGTGACGTGGACGCGCTGGGAGCGGACGTGACGGTCATCGCCGAAGGCAGCTCGGCCGCTCTGCTGCGGATCGGCGCGGAGGACGAGGTGTTCCGGATCCCGGCCGCCGAGGCCCCGCGCGCCGCGCTCCGGGGGACCGAGGCGTTCCTCCGCGCGGCCTCCGGTTCCGGCGCCTGGCGCGTGAAGGACCTGCCCGACGACGTACGGGTCGAACTGGTCCGGGCCATCGGCTCGGCGGCGGGTCCGGCCGAGCGCCGCCCCCGCCCCCGTACGGCAACGCCCCCCGTCCCCGGCCCGCTCGGCTCCACGGCCGCGCTCGGCATCGACGTACCTCTGGGCCGCCTCACCCCGGCCCAGTGGCGGCTGCTCACCGACACGGCCAGGCGCTACGGCACCGACGCCGCCAGGCACTCCGGCACCGACACCACCAGGCACTCCGGCGGCGAACTGCGGCTCACCCCGTGGCGCGGAGTCGTCATCCCCTTCGGAGCCGGCGAGGCCGAAGCGGCGGACGCACTCCGCAGGCTCTCCGCATCCGGCCTGATCACCGCCCCCGACTCCCCGTGGACCGGCGTGGGCGCCTGCATCGGCCACCCGGGCTGCGCGAAGTCGCTCTCCGACGTACGGGCCGAAGCGGGGGCCGCTGTCGGGGCGCCCGGGCGGCTACCTGTGTACTGGTCCGGGTGCGAACGCCGCTGCGGCCACCCCCACGGGGAGTGGATCGACGTGGTCGCCACGCCGGACGGGCACCGGATCTCGCACGTCCGGGGTGAGCGGCGGGACGCACCGACGACCGTACGGAACGACCCGGCGCGGCTGGCGGCAGCGGTGGCCGGGGCCCGCGCCTGAACACCCCTCCTTGATCAGCTCACGGCAGAAGAAAGCGACAGCACTGTGCACCAGTACGAGAAGGACGGACCGGCGATCTACCGCCAGTCCTTCGCCACCATCCGCGCGGAGGCGGATCTGGCCGGGCTGCCCGCCGACGTCAGCCAGGTCGCCGTCCGGATGATCCACGCGTGCGGCATGGTCGACCTCGTGACGGACCTCGCCTTCTCGCCGAACGCCGTGGCCGACGCCCGCGCCGCTCTGCGCGCCGGCGCACCGATCCTCTGCGATGTGGCGATGGTGGCCAGCGGGGTCACCCGCAAGCGGCTCCCCGCGAACAACGACGTGGTGTGCACGCTCTCCGACCCGTCCGTGCCCGAGCTGGCCGCGAAGATGGGGACGACCCGGAGCGCGGCGGCGCTGGAGCTGTGGCGGGACCGGATGGAGGGTGCGGTGGTCGCGGTCGGCAACGCGCCGACGGCCCTGTTCCGGCTGCTGGAGATGATCGAGGAAGGCGCCCCGCGCCCGGCCGCCGTCATCGGCGTCCCGGTCGGCTTCGTCGGCGCGATGGAGTCCAAGGAGGCGCTGGCCGAGCACGCGTCGGGCCTGGAGCACCTGATCGTGCGCGGCAGGCGCGGCGGCAGCGCGATAGCGGCGGCGGCGCTCAACGCCATCGCGAGCGAGGAAGAGTAGTGACCGACATCAACACGGGTGGCGGCAGGCTGTACGGCGTCGGGCTCGGCCCAGGCGACCCGAACCTGATGACGCTCCGGGCCGTCCAGGCCATCGGCGAGGCCGACGTGATCGCGTACCACAGCGCCCGCCACGGCCGCTCGATCGCCAGGTCCATCGCCGCCGCGCACCTGCGCCCGGACCACATCGAGGAGCCGCTGGTCTACCCGGTCACGACCGAGACCACGGACCATCCGGGCGGCTACCGGGGCGCGCTGGAGGAGTTCTACGAGAAGGCCGCGGCCCGGCTCGCGGCGCACCTGGACGCGGGCCGGACGGTGGCGGTCCTCGCCGAGGGCGACCCGATGTTCTACGGCTCGTACATGCACATGCACAAGCGCCTGGCCGACCGGTACGCCACCGAGGTCATCCCCGGCGTGACGTCCGTGAGCGCGGCGGCGGCCCGTCTCGGCACCCCCTTGGTCGAGGGCGAGGAGATCCTCACGATCCTCCCCGGCACCCTCCCGGAGGAGGAGCTGACGGCCCGTCTCGCCGCCACGGACACGGCGGTGGTGATGAAGCTGGGCCGTACGTTCCCGGCGGTGCGCGGCGCGTTCGAGGCGTCGGGCCGGCTGGCGGAGGCGCGGTACGTGGAGCGGGCGACGATGGCCGGGGAGCGTACGGGCGACCTCGCCGACATCGACCCGGCGTCGGTCCCGTACTTCTCGGTGGCGGTCCTGCCGAGCCGGGTGGACGCGGTCAGGCCATCGGGAACTGCGGACGGCGAAGTGGTCGTCGTGGGCACCGGCCCGGCGGGCCCGCTGTGGCTGACGCCGGAGACGCGCGGCGTGCTGGCGGCGGCGGACGCGCTGGTCGGCTACACCACCTACCTGGACCGCGTCCCGGTCCGCCCCGGCCAGGCGCGGCACGGCTCGGACAACAAGGTGGAGTCGGAGCGGGCGGAGTTCGCACTGGACCTGGCCCGGCGCGGCCACCGCGTCGCGGTCGTCTCGGGCGGCGACCCCGGCGTCTTCGCGATGGCGACGGCGGTGCTGGAGGTGGCCGCGCAGGAGGAGTACGCGGACATCTCCGTACGGGTCCTGCCCGGCGTCACCGCGGCCAACGCGGCGGCGGCGCGCGCCGGCGCACCGCTCGGCCACGACTACGCCACGATCTCCCTCTCGGACCGCCTCAAACCGTGGGAGGTCATCGCGGAACGGCTCCGCGCCGCGGCCTCCGCCGACCTGGTCCTCGCCCTCTACAACCCGGGCTCCAAGTCCCGTACCTGGCAGGTCGCCAAGGCCCGCGACCTCCTCCTGGAGCACCGCGCTCCGGACACCCCGGTCGTTCTGGCACGGGACGTCGGGGGCCCGACGGAGAGCGTCCGTACGGTACGGCTGGCCGATGTCGACCCGGCGGAGGTGGACATGCGGACGCTGCTGATCGTGGGCTCGTCGCAGACGCGCTGGGTGCGGCGGGGCGAGTCGGGCGGGTCCGTCGTGTGGACGCCGAGGCGCTACCCGGAGGCGTAGAGCTTCCGTACGACCCACTCCCCGGCCTCGTCGGGCGTGGCGGCCACCGGCACCCCTTCCGGAACCGGTGGCCGCCGCACCACGACGACGGGGATCCCGGCCTCGCGGGCGGCGGTGAGCTTGGGGGCGGTGGCGTCGCCGCCGCTGTCCTTGGTGACGAGCACGTCGATACGGTGGCGCCGGAGGATCTCCCGCTCACCGTCGAGGCTGAACGGCCCCCGATCGAGCAGCACGTCCATCTGCCGCGGGCAGGGCGGCTCCGGCGCATCCACGGACCGTACGAGGAACCACAACGCGTCGAGCCCCGCTCCCGCGAAGGCGGCGAGCCCCATCCGCCCGGTGGTGAGGAAGACCCGCTTCCCGAGTGTCGGCAGCAGGTGCGCGGCCTCGGCGAGCGAGGCGACGGAGTGCCAGCGGTCGCCGTCCTGGGCGACCCAGCCGGGCCGGCGAAGGGCGAGGAGGGGAACATGGGCCTGCGCGGCGGCCTCGGCGGCGTTCCGGCTCATGGTGGCGGCGAAGGGGTGGGTGGCATCGACAAGAGCGTCGACGCGGTGCTCCCGTACCCACTCCGCGAGCCCGTCGGGCCCCCCGAACCCCCCGACGCGCACGTCACCGGGCGGAAACCGGGGAGCGGCGACGCGACCGGCGAGCGAGGTGGTGACGCGGACTTCCGGGGCCTCGGCGGCGAGACTCTCGGCAAGCCGACGCGCCTCGGTGGTCCCTCCCAGAACGAGAACATGCATCGAACGGACTCTTCTCATGAACGCTTCCCATGACCGCTGAGGCACGGGGCGGTCGCAGTGCCCAACTCAAGCACACGGGTCTCCGCCCCGGCTGGACGACCGGTGCGTGCGCGACGGCGGCGACGACGGCCGCGTACATGGCCCTGCTGACCGGCGACTTCCCGGACCCGGTGAGGATCACGCTGCCGAGGGGCCAGACCCCGGAGTTCGCGCTGGCGGTGGAGGAGCTGGGGCCCGGGCGGGCGAGCGCCGGGGTGGTGAAGGACGCCGGGGACGACCCGGATGTGACGCACGGGGCGCTGGTGAGGGCGACGGTACGGAGGCTGCCGCCGGGTTCCGGGGTGGTGTTCCGGGCGGGCTCCGGCGTCGGTACGGTCACCCTCCCCGGCCTGCCGCTGGACGTCGGGGAGCCCGCGGTGAACCCGGTGCCGCGCCGGCTGATGCGCGAGCACGTGGAGCGGGTGGCGGCGGAGTACGGGGAGGCGGGGGACGTGGAGGTGACGGTGTCGGTGGACCACGGCGAGGAGATCGCGCGCTCGACGTGGAACGGCCGGCTCGGCATCCTGGGCGGCCTGTCGATCCTCGGCACGACGGGCGTGGTCGTCCCGTACTCCTGCTCGGCGTGGATCGACTCGATCCGCCGGGGCGTGGACGTGGCGCGGGCGGCGGGCCTGACGCATGTGGCGGGCTGCACGGGTTCGACGTCGGAGAAGACGGTGGTCGGGGAGTACAACCTCCCGGACATAGCCCTCCTGGACATGGGCGACTTCGCGGGCGCGGTCCTGAAGTACGTACGCCGCCACCCCATCGACCGCCTCACGATCTGCGGCGGCTTCGCCAAGCTCTCGAAGCTGGCGGCGGGCCACCTGGACCTCCACTCGGCCCGCTCCCAGGTGGACAAGCCCTTCCTCGCGGACCTGGCCCGCGAGGGCGGCGCGAACGAGGAGCTGGCGTCCCGGATCGCCACGGCCAACACGGGCCTGGAGGCGCTGCGGCTGAGCGAGGCGGCAGGGGTGCGGCTGGGCGACCTGGTGGCTTCACGGGCACGCGACGAGGCACTGTCGGTGCTGCGGGGCGCCCCGGTGGAGGTGGACGTGATCTGCATCGACCGGGCGGGGGTGGTGGTGGGGCGGTACGGAGGTGGACGCTAGCTCTTCCGAGCCCAGCAGGGGCAACGCGAGGAGCCAGACATCGGGCATCCACGGCCGGTAGCCGTAGCCCACGGTCACGTCGAGCAGGTACAAGGCCTCGTCACGGCTCTCAGACCCCGGCCCCGGGTCGTGCACGGTGTCGGAATCAACCAGGTCGAACCCGTGCTCGTCCAGCAGCTTTGTCCATACCGTCGGTTCCAGGACCCATCGCTGCAGGGTGCCGGGGCTGCCGTCAGGCATGCGGGTCGGGATGTCGGCGGGGCGGCATTCGGTCTCGGGTGGCGTGCCCGTTCGGTAGTGGGCCAGCGTCGAGAACACCAGAGTGCCGCCTGGTCGGAGCCCGACTGCGGCTGCCGGGAGCAAGGTCTGCGGGTCGCTGAAGTCGAGTGCGCCGACGATGCCGTAGGCGACATCGAGACCGGCCGGGTGGTCCAGGAGGTACGCGGCGGCGCCGTGAGCGTCCACTGGGCACTCGGTGACGCCGGTGCGGCGCTCGAAGCCGGACGGGGCCTGCGCGCCGGGCAGTTCAGGACAGCTGAGCGCCGTAGCCGCATGCACACCGACCTCGCGCGGGCCTGGTGGCAGTGGGGCAAGCCGGAACAGACCACCGCCGAGCTTCTGTCGGCAGTGCGTGTCTCACCGGGTGAGGTACGCGATCGCCCGGCCATCCGGCAGATGGTCACCGAGATCCATTCGCGTCACCCCCGGACCACGGGCATGCAGGAGCTGGCGAAAGCAGCAGTTCCGCGCTCCACCTGACAGCTCTGCCCGGCTCCTGGACACCGCCCCCTCAGCACCCGCCCCGCTCCCGCCCCACCGCATACAGGTGGCTGTCCCGGAACTGCTCGGCCCCCAGCGTGCGCCCCACCATAATGACCGCCGTCCTGATCACGCCCGCCGCCTTCACCTGCTCCGCGATCGAGTTCAGCGGCCCGCGCAGGATGATCTCGTCCGGGCGGGACGCCATCGCGACCACCGCGGTCGGGCAGTCCGCGCCGTAGTGCGGGAGCAGCTCCTCCACCACCCGGTCCACGTAGCGGGCCGCCAGGTGGAGGACGATGAGGGCGCCGCTGCGGCCCAGGGTGGCCAGGTCCTCGCCCTCCGGCATGGCCGTGGCTCGTTGCGCGATGCGGGTCAGGATCACCGTCTGGCCGACCGTCGGGACCGTCAGCTCGCGCTTCAGGGACGCGGCCGCCGCCGCGAACGCGGGGACGCCGGGGACCACCTCGTACGGGATGTCCGCCTCGTCCAGGCGCTTCATCTGCTCGTTCACCGCGCTGAACACCGACGGGTCGCCCGAGTGCAGCCGCGCCACGTCGTGGCCGTCCGCGTGGGCCCGTACGAGCTCCTCGGTGATCTGCTCGATGTCCAGGTTCGCCGTGTCGATCAGGCGGGCGTCGGGCGGGCATTCCGCCAGCAGCTCCACCGGGACCAGGCTGCCCGCGTACAGGCAGACCGGGCTGGCGGCGAGCAGGCGCGCGCCGCGCACCGTGATCAGGTCGGCCGCGCCGGGGCCCGCGCCGATGAAGTACACCGTCATGTTCGATCTCCTGGGACTGGGACGGGGATTGAGGGTTTGCGTACGGACCACTGCGTCACCGGCATCGCCTGCCGCCAGCCCGTGAATCCGCCCACCGGGACCGCGTGCGCCACCGCCAGCCGGGTCAACTCCCCGCCGTACGACCGGTACCACTCCCCCAGCAGCGCCTCCGACTCCAGCGTCACCGTGTTCGCCACCAGCCGGCCACCGGGCCGCAGCGCCTCCCAGCACGCGTCCAGCAGGCCCGGTGCCGTCAGGCCGCCGCCGATGAACACCGCGTCGGGCACGTCCAGTTCGGCCAGGGCGGCAGGGGCCCGGCCTGTGACGACCCGCAGCCCCGGCACTCCCAGGCGGTCCGCGTTCCGCGTGATCCGCTCCGCCCTCGCCGGGTCCCGCTCCACGCTCACCGCCCGGCAGGAACCGTGCGCCCGCATCCACTCGATCGCGATCGAGCCCGAGCCGCCGCCCACGTCCCACAGCAGCTCGCCCGGCGCGGGGGCCAGGGTCGCGAGCGTGGCGGCCCGGATGTGGCGCTTGGTGAGCTGGCCGTCGTGTTCGTACGCCTCGTCCGGCAGGCCCGGGACCGTGCCGAGCCGCAGCGCGTCCGCCGAGGCGCGGCACTCGATCGCGATGACGTTCAGGCGGTCGCCCGGCGCGTGCGTCCACGTCTCCGCGGTGCCGTCCGCGTACGCCTCCGCCTCGCTGCCCAGCTGTTCCAGGACGCGCAGCCGGCTCGGGCCGAACCCATGGGCCGCGAGCAGGGCCGCCACCGTGGCCGGCGTCGACGCGTCCGCGCTCAGGACCAGCAGCCTCCGGCCCTCGTGGAGCGAGGCGGCCAGCCGTGCCGCCGGACGGCCCACCAGCGTCACGACCTCCGTGTCCTCCAGCGGCCAGCCGAGCCGCGCGCAGGCATACGAGACCGAGGACGGGTGCGGGAGGACCCGCAGCGCCTCCGGGCCCAGCTCCTCCGCCAGCGCGCGCCCGATCCCGTAGAACATCGGGTCCCCGCTCGCCAGCACCGCGATCCGGCGCTCCCGGTGCTCGGCCAGGAGCCGGGGTACGGCGGGGCGCAGCGGCGACGGCCACGCCACCCGTACGCCCGCGCACTCCGGCGGAAGCAGCTCCAGCTGGCGCGCCCCGCCGATCACCACCTCCGCCTCCCGCAACGCCGCGCGCGCCCCGCCGGACAGCCCGGACCAGCCGTCCGCGCCGATCCCCACGACCGAGACGGGAGAGGGAGGGACGTCCGGAGGAAGGGCGGCAGACACAGTCGGGGGACCTCGTTCGAGGGGGGACGGGTGGGGGCGGGCGCAACGTTGGCGAACTTTACTGAACGTGCCGTTCCGACCCCTCCAGCGGGTGAATCCCGAAAGGAATCCGCGCGTCGTGTCGAGAACCCCGCCCCGGCCCCGACGTCCCCTGTGTAAGCGGAGAAGAAGAGTACGAAGAGCGAGCTTTTAGGAGGCGGCTGGTCATGAAGTATCTGGTGATGGTCCAGGGCAGCCAGGCGGACTACGACGCGCAGGCCGGCAAGGGGTCGGCGGACAGTCCGGCCTGGGACGAGAAGGCCGTGCAGGAGATGTTCGCCCACATGGGCAGCATCAACGACGACCTCGCCGAGTCGGGTGAGCTGGTGACCGCGTACGGGCTCACGGAGCCCGCGCAGGGGCGGGCCGTCAGCCTCGACGCCGAGGGGCGGCCCGTGGTGTCGGACGGCCCCTACAGCGAGACCAAGGAGCTGCTCGCCGGGTTCTGGATCCTCGAATGCGAGAGCCTGGAGCGGGTGACCGAGATCGCCGCCCGCGTGGCACGCTGTCCGCAGCCGGCCGGGGCGCCCGAGTACCCGGTGCTCATCCGCACCATCGGCGGCGGGATCGACTAGCTCGACCAGGAACAGACTCCGACCAAGAGCGACCACTGAGGGCGGATCGTACGGACGACGACCACCGCATCGAGGACCTGCTGCGCCGCCACGCGCCGCAGGTCCTCGGCGCGCTCGTCCGCCGGTACGGGCACTTCGACCCGGCCGAGGACGCCGTCCAGGAGGCCCTGATCGCGGCCGCCGGGCAGTGGCCCAAGGACGGCGTGCCGGAGAACCCGCGCGGCTGGCTGATCCGGGTCGCCTCGCGCCGCCTCACCGACCGGCTGCGCAGCGACGAGGCCCGGCGGCGGCGCGAGGAGACCGTGGCGGCCCTGACCCCGGCCGACGCGTTCGTCGCGCCGCCGCCCGGAGAAGGCCCCGCCGGGCCGGGCGGCCGGGCGCCGTCCGAGGACGACACCCTCACCCTGCTCTTCCTCTGCTGCCACCCCGCCCTCTCCCCCGCCGCCCAGATCGCGCTCACCCTCCGCGCGGTCGGCGGCCTCACCACGGCCGAGATCGCCCGCGCCCATCTGGTGGAGGAGGCGACGATGGCGCAGCGGATCAGCCGGGCGAAGCGGGCGGTGCGGGGTGCGGAGTTCCGGCGGCCGGAGCCGGCGGACCGGGACCGGCGGCTCTCGGCGGTCCTCCAGGTCCTCTACCTGATCTTCAACGAGGGCTACACCGCCACCGCCGGGCCCGACCTCCACCGCACCGACCTGGCGCGCGAGGCGATCCGGCTGACCCGTGCCGTACGCCGGCTCCTCCCGCACGAAGGACGCGTGACCGGGCTCCTGGCGCTGATGGTCCTCACGGAGGCGCGCACGCCGGCGCGCACCGGGCGCGACGGTGAGCTGGTCCCGCTCGACGAGCAGGACCGCTCCCTCTGGGACCGCACGGCCATCGCGGAAGGCACCGCACTGGCCGAGGAGGCGCTCTCCCAGGGCCCGGCGGGCGACTACCAGCTCCAGGCCGCGATCGCCGCGCTGCACGACGAGGCCGAGCGCGCCGAGGACACCGACTGGCCGCAGATCCTCGCCCTGTACGAGCTCCTCGTGCACCGCACCCCGGACCCCGCCGCCGCGCTGGGCCGGGCCGTCGCGGTGGCCATGGTGCACGGGCCCCGGGCGGGCCTCGCGGCGGTCGACGCGGTGGCGAAGGCGTCGGGCGGCCACTACCGTCTCGACGCCGTACGCGCCCATCTCCTGGAGCGTGCCGGTGAGTTGGACGCGGCCCGGTCCGCCTACCGCGCGGCCGCCGACGCCACCCTCAGCGAACCCGAGGCCCGCTACCTGCGGATGCGCGCGGAGCGGTCGGGGCCGTAGCGCCCGTACCCGAACACGTACGGCGACGGCACGAGCACCCTCGCGTACCCCCTGCGCCGGAAGGCGCAGCACCGGCCGAACCCGCCGGACCCCGGCCGAACCCGCCCGAACCCGCCCGGGCCGCGGCGGACACGGCCAGACGGGCCCATCGGCGCCGCTGGAGTCGCCGTCGGCGCCCGGCGTCGGGATCATCGAATGTATGACCAAGAGTGACAGCGGCAAGGACATCACCCTGCGGATCGCCCAGCGGCCGGAGGCCGACGAGCTCCTCGCCCGTAGCCCGCTGGCCGCCCTCGTCGGCATGCTGCTGGACCAACAGGTGCCGATGGAGTGGGCGTTCACGGGCCCGTACACGCTGGCGGAGCGGATGGGCTCGGACGACCTCGACGCGGCGGAGATCGCCGCGTACGACCCCGAGGCCTTCACCGCCCTCTTCACCACCAAACCGGCCCTCCACCGCTACCCCGGCTCGATGGCCCAGCGGGTGCAGCAGCTGTGTCAGTACCTGGTGGCGGAGTACGAGGGGGACGCGAGCGCGGTGTGGCGGGACGCGGACACCGGCGAGGAGCTGCTGCGCCGGCTGAACGAGCTGCCGGGCTTCGGCACCCAGAAGGCCCAGATCTTCCTGGCGCTGCTCGGCAAGCAGTTCGGCGTACGTCCTGCGGGGTGGCGGACGGCGGCGGGGGCGTACGGGGAGGACGGTTCGCGCCGCTCGGTCGCCGACATCACCGGGCCGGAGTCGCTGGCGGAGGTGCGCGCGTACAAGCAGGAGGCCAAAGCGGCGGCCAAGGCAGCGAAGGCAGGGAAGGCGGAGACGGCAGCGAAGGCGGCGAATACGGCGAAAGGCTCGCCCAAAGCCAAGGGGTGACCGGATTGCACAGTTCAGCACGCAGCCGGACAGAACACCCGGCGGAAACGATCAAAATCGGCCACTGCTGTTCCCAGGGGCCGCCCCACTCGCTAGCTTTCGCAACAGCTTTCGCAGCACGTTCGTTCGCACATCCAAGCGCACATCCAAGCGCACCTCCGTAACGTCTCGACACGTCTCGACCGGAAGGACTCTTGTGCACGCAACACGTCGCAGAGCCATGGCAGTTGTGGCCGCCACCGCCCTGGCCACGCCGCTCCTCCTGGGCGCAGCCCCGTACCACGGGCCCTCGCACGGACACAGCCACTCGAAGCCCGGAGCAGGTCATGGGAAGAGCCCCTCGAAAGAGGCGGTCAAGCTGTCCCGGGAGCTGGTGAAGAAGGCGTCCGCACGTGACGCCTACCGCCACCTCCAGGAGTTCCAGGCGATAGCCGACTCGGCCGACGGTCACCGCGCGGCGGGATCGCTCGGCCACGACGCCTCGGCGGCGTACGTCTACCGGAAGCTCCAGCGCGCCGGGTACCAGGTCTCGTACCAGACCTTCCGTTTCCCGTACACGGAGACGCTGGCCGAAAAGCTCGCCGTGGTGTCGCCGACGCCCCGCCAGGTGACGATCACGGCGATGACGTACACCCCGTCGACCCCGGTCGGCGGTCTGACGGCGGGACTCGTCAACGTGCCCGTCGACGACACCTCCGGCTGCGAGGCGTCCGACTACGCCTCCGCCAACTTCACCGGCAAGATCGCGCTGATCAAGCGTGGCGGCTGCCCCTTCGCCGACAAGCAGGCGGCGGCAGCGGAGGCCGGTGCGGCCGGTGCGGTCATCTACAACAACACCGAGGGCCTCCTCTCCGGCACGCTCGGCGACGCCGCGGCGGGCCGCATCCCGACCGGCGGCATCAGCCAGGCGGAAGGCGAACAGCTCGCCGCCGACCTGGCCGCCGGCGAGGTCACCGTCTCCTTCGAGGTCCGCCAGCTCCAGGAGGTGCGCACCACCCGCAACGTCGTCGCGGAGACGCGCGGCGGCAAGGCGGCGAACACCGTGGTGCTCGGCGCCCACCTCGACTCCGTCACCGACGGCCCCGGCATCAACGACAACGGCTCCGGCTCCGCCGGCCTCCTCGAAGTCGCCCTGGAACTCGCCAAGTCGAAGAGCAAGCCCGCCAACAAGGTCCGGTTCGCCTGGTGGTCGGCCGAGGAGAACGGCCTGCTCGGCTCGGAGGCGTACGTCGCGGGGCTCTCCGAGAAGCAGCGCCAGCAGATCAAGCTCTACCTGAACTTCGACATGATCGCCTCGCCCAACGGCGTCCAGTTCGTCTACGACGGCGACGACTCCGACGGCGTCGGCGCGGGCCCCGGCCCGGAGGGCTCCGCCCAACTGGAGCGCGACATCAACAAGTTCCTCGACAGCAAGGGCAAGAAGCACGAGGGCACGGACTTCACCGGCCGCTCGGACTACGGCCCGTTCATCGAGATCGGCATCCCCTCCGGCGGTACGTTCACGGGCGCCGAGGGCATCAAGACGGAGGCCCAGGCCAAGGCCTACGGCGGGCAGGCGGGCGTCGCCTACGACGCGTGCTACCACGCCGCCTGCGACGACCTGAGCAACATCAGCATGCGCCACTTCGACGTCAACATCGACGTGATCGCCAACGCGGTCGGCACGTACGCCCACGACCTGCGCTCGCTGACCCGTCCGGTCAAGCCGGTCCCGAGCACCGGCACGCCGGGCAGCGGCGGCGGCCTGCACGACGGCCACGGTCACGAGGTCACGGAGTAACGGCCCGTACGCACGCCGAGCACCGCCCGTAGCGGGCGGAGTCGGGCCCGTACGCACGCCGAGTACCGCCCGTCGCGGGCGGAGCCGGGCCTCAGCGCCCGCCTCCGCCCGCGACGTACCGCCTCCGCCCGCGACGCACGCCGTCCGACCTCGGCACGCTCTGCGGCACGCTCCACCCGTACGAGCGGAAACGCCTGTCCCGGTATCCAGCGGTATGCGGCGCCGCACACCCTTTGGCGGCCGCCGCTGTGGGGTTCCGTGGCCGCTGCGGGGTTCCGTGGCTGCGCCCGGCGCCCCTTGACCGGTAGGCTTTCCGTGTGATCTTCAAGCGCATCGGAAATGGGAAGCCATACCCCGACCACGGCCGGGAAAGCACCCGACAGTGGGCGGATGTCGCGCCGCGTCCGGTTCGCCTGGACCAGCTCGTGACCACCAAGGGCCAGCTGGACCTGGAGACCCTCCTCGCCGAGGACTCCACGTTCTACGGCGACCTCTTCGCCCACGTCGTGAAGTGGCAGGGCGACCTGTACCTGGAGGACGGGCTGCACCGGGCGGTCCGGGCCGCGCTCCAGCAGCGGCAGGTACTGCACGCCCGCGTCCTCGACCTGGGCTGACGCCGCCGCGCTCTCCCGCGCCCGCCGCGCATCCGTACGTATCACCCTCATAACAGCCGCCTGACGGCCGCACCCGAATTCGGGCCTTTCGGGTGCTTTCGCGCTCATCCGGGTGCCATACGTAGATCATTTAGTACGCAGCATCACCGGGTCGCACTACGCTGCCTCCATGAGCATGCTCACTCCCCCCGGCATGGGCGGAAAGTACCGCATCACGGGCGACACCTACCCCCGCATGCGCCGCCCCCGGAACCGCCGCAGGATCGTCCTCGTGGGCGTCTCGGCCGTGGTGGCCCTCGGCCTGGCCGGCTGGGGAACACTGCAGCTCATCGACGTCTTCACCGGCGGCGACCAGAGCGCCAGCGCCGCCGGCCACCAGCGGGACTGCCCCACCCCGAAGCCCGTGGCCCCGGTGAAGGCGCTCCCGAAGCCGGCCGCCATCAAGGTCAACGTCTACAACGCGACGACCACCAGCGGGCTCGCCAAGGCCGCCGCGGACGAGCTGAAGAAGCGCGGCTTCACCGTCGGCGAGGTGGGCAACGCCCCGAAGGCGTACGACAAGAAGGTCCCCGGCACCGGTGTGCTGCTCGGCGCCCCGACCGCGGCGGCGGGCGGCAGCTTCACCGTGCTGGGCACGCAGCTGCCGGGCACGGTGCAGAAGACGGACCAGCGCAAGACGGCGGAGGTCGACCTGATCCTCGGCGCGAAGTTCAAGGCGCTCAGCACCCCGGCGGAGGCCACGGCCGCCATGACGGCCCTCACGAAGCCGTCCCCGGCGCCGTCGGCGTCCTGCGCGACGACTCCGACGACGAAGAGCGGCTGAGCAGCACACACAGGCGGACACACCGGTGCCCCTTCCACGTACGTGGAAGGGGCACCGTGCTGTTCTACCGTCGAGCTGTCGGGCCATCGAGCTATCGGGCCGTGGGGCTCTGACGGGGTGGCTACTCCGCCGTCCCGTACATCCGGTCACCGGCGTCGCCGAGGCCCGGCACGATGTAGCCGTGCTCGTTGAGCCGCTCGTCGACGGAGGCGGTGACGACGGTGACGGGGGTGCCCGCCAGCTCGCGCTCCATGACCTCGACGCCCTCGGGCGCGGCGAGGAGGACGACGGCGGTGACGTCGTCGGCGCCGCGCTTGATCAGCTCGCGGATGGCCGCGACGAGGGTGCCGCCGGTGGCCAGCATCGGGTCGAGGACGTAGACCTGGCGGCCGGAGAGGTCCTCGGGCATCCGGGTCGCGTACGTCTCCGCCTGGAGCGTCTCCTCGTTGCGGATCATGCCGAGGAAGCCCACCTCGGCGGTGGGCAGCAGCCGCACCATGCCGTCCAGCATGCCGAGGCCGGCGCGCAGGATGGGGACGACGAGCGGCCGGGGGTGCGAGAGCTTGACGCCCGTCGTGGGGGTCACCGGCGTCTCGATGTCGACCTGCTCGGTCCGGACATCCCGGGTGGCCTCGTAGGCGAGGAGGGTGACCAGCTCGTCGGCGAGGCGCCGGAAGGTCGGGGAGTCGGTGCGCTTGTCGCGCAGCGTGGTCAGTTTGTGCGCCACCAGCGGGTGGTCGACGACGTGGATCCGCATGCGTCAACAGTAACCGCGCCCTCCGGCACTCTGCGCTGGCATCAACCACCTGTTCGGGGGGAAGGTGGGGGCATACGGACCCAGGGTTGGGGTGGTGTGTCGATGGCGGACGGGGAACAGCGGCGGAACGCGGTCTCACGCGGAGTGAGCGACGCGCGCGAGCCGCGCGACGCGACACGCGAGCCGGCGCGCGACACGACAGGTGACGTCACGGACGCGCAGGAGAGTGACGCGGCGCGGCGTCGGCGCCGCGCCCAGTTCCTCCGCGAACTCCACGAGGCGAAGCAGCTGCGCGACCGCGTGCAGCCGCGCCGGGCCCGTGCGGCCCGTATGCGGCAACAGATGCGGATGCGTACGTTCCGCTGGTGAAGGCGGCCCGTACCACCGGCGCACTACCCCCGCCGATCGGGTCATCGGCCGGTCACGTCAGGGAGGCGCCCGACCAGGCACTCCTGGAACTGATGGCCGACGCAACGGCCGAAGAGGTCTCGCTCGGCGCTTGTTTCTGCCACGATGCCGATTGGGCGGGGCTCAGGCAGACGGACTTTCCCGTCTGCCCTCCCGTCGGACCGATTCACCTATGACCAGTGGGAGAGTCACGGTGTACTTCGCCGCACTGCTCGCGCGCACCGAAGACGGGTGGGAAGCGAGCGATACAGAGCTCGACGATGTGGAGACCCTGTCCGACCTGATGGATCTGGCCCAGGAGGCCTCGGTGGACGAGGACACGGTCCTGGTCTACATCGAGCAGGAGGACGCCTGGTTCGGCATCCTCCGGGTGGACGGTGAGGAGGACCCCCGTATCTACGTCTCGGACGCGTCCGCCGCCGCCCGCTCCTCGTACGGGGAGATCCTGCTCACCGACGAACTGCTCGGCCGCGAACCAGGGGCCGAGGACGAGATCGCCGCGCTGGAGGAGCTCGTCGACCTCGACGGCACGGAGGACGGCGAACCGGACGGCCCGGCGGCCTCAGCCTCCTCAACGACCACCGACCGGACCACCGCCTCCGCCCGGGACGCGGACACGGACTCCGATCCCGATCCCGATCCCCACTCCGACTCCGACGCCGACTCCGTGCCGGCGGGCCCGATCGGCGAGCTGGGCATCCTCGCCGACTTCGGGGTCTCGGAGAAGGACCTGCTGACGCTGCGAACGGACGCGCTGACGGAGATCGCCGACGCGCTGGGAGCGGCCGAGGTCCTGGAGGCGGTGCGCTAGGGGTGGTCGGGGCCTGATGGCCGGGACGCTCTCCCTCCCCTCTCCTCCCCCTGCCCGTCCGTTAGGGTCCGCGGGTGACCGCGAGCCCGCCGAACCCCTCCCCTTCCCCCCGGCCCACCCCGGATCCCGTACGCGTGCCTGTGCCCGGCCCCGACCCCGTACGCGATCCGTGGCAGGCCCCGATGCGCCGTGCTCTGGCCGAGGCCGAGCGGGCGGCGTCGGCCGGTGACGTACCGGTCGGCGGCGTCGTGCTCGGCCCCGACGGCACCGAACTGGCCGCCGCCCACAACGAGCGCGAGGCCACCGGCGACCCGACGGCCCACGCCGAGATCCTGGCCCTGCGCCGGGCGGCCGAGGCGGTGGGCGAGTGGCGCCTGACCGACTGCACGCTGGTGGTCACCCTGGAGCCCTGCACGATGTGCGCGGGCGCCCTGGTCCAGTCCCGGGTGGCCCGGGTCGTCTACGGCGCCCGCGACGAGAAGGCGGGCGCGGCCGGCTCGCTCTGGGACGTGATCCGCGACCGCCGCCTGAACCACCGCCCGGAGGTCATCGCGGGCGTGCTGGAGACGGAGTGCGCGACCCAGCTGACGGCGTTCTTCCGCACGCTCTGACGGCGTACGGCCCCGCCTCCGGGAACCGATTTCTGTGCACGCCCCGGGATGGTCTAAGCTCTCTCTCGGTAGCGTGTCCGAGCGGCCGAAGGAGCTCGCCTCGAAAGCGAGTGTGGCGTAACCCGTCACCGTGGGTTCAAATCCCACCGCTACCGCTTCTGACGCCCCCTTGACCGTGGAAACGCGGTCAAGGGGGCGTTCTGCGTTTACGGCGCCGACGGCGCGCGGAGACGCCAGCACCTTGGTCGACTGGAAACTCCCTGCTGGCCCAGGAGGCGGAGGGCCCGGTGAGCGCACAGGTTCACCGGCGACGTGACGGGCTACGGCCGCACCTGCCAACCGCGCTCCGACTCAGCGCGAGCCACTTCGGCATCGTACTGACGCGCGTCGAAGCGAAGCTCCGGCGGGGGGTGGGGCATGGCGGCGTGCGCAGCCCACGGAACCTCCCAGTCCGACCACTGCACAATCTCTCCGAAGCGCTGGACGACCACTGCCAGATATCCGCAGCAGCCACCGGTGCAGTCAGGCTCACCCAGCTCCAGGCGCCGCGCTTCGCCGGTCGCCCGAAGAGGGCTGGGAGAGTCGGACGGCAGTGCATCGGCCGCGTACGTTCCGCGGCCGCCTTCGCCGACTGCTTCCTCGACCACGTCCTCACCATTGACCCAGAACCGCACCTGGGCAGGGTAGCGAGGCCCCGGCTGCAGAACCTTGATCTCCAAGCGATCGAACATCAGAGCACCCTAAGGGGCGCGCTGACATCCCCGCGGACCAATTACGCCTACCTCCATCCGGTCAGCGGGAAGAGGTCGAGACGGTCACCTGCCCTCCACCGGGTAGAACGCAGGCCGAACGCGAGCCGGTACCCGGCACGGAACCCGGTGCATCACGAGCGTGCCCCCCGCACCGGACGCCCCGTCGACCACGACCTCCTCCGCCTGCCCGGGAGGAACCGGCTCATCGCAGCGGTCACACACCACGGCGGACCTCCCGCCACGCACGGCCCAGCTCCACGGCCTTCGGGCAGGGGCGGCGGGCCGACCGGCAGTCGGCACAGACCACGGTGTGGCCAAGGAACATGCGGTACGCCACGTCCGGCCGAGCCACCCGCTCCACGGCCCTCACTGCACCGGCTCCGTCTCCGTACACCTGAGGCACCCGCAAGAGGGGAGCTGTTGCGAGGTGTCCGGTTCGTCGAGCGGAACCACTTCGGTCCGTTCACGCAGGACGCGAACATCCCCTTCGGGATTCACCGCGTACACCTTGATCGTCATCACGGGTAAGGCTCCCGTCACAGTTCGTGAGATACGCCAGACCGTAGGGACCTATCGTGCACGCATTCCAGCTATGTGCAGATCTGTGCACACAGCCTCTCTTCCCAGGCTCACGAAGCCATGCCCTCTTGACCCAAGCCCCTTGATGTCCAACGGTGTTGCACACAACTGCACTCCACTCAGACGGAGGTAGCAGCATGTCGTTACAGTTCATCGGAATCGACCCACAGACCGGAGACGACGAAAGTCCCACTGTGTGGGTAGACCAGGAGAAAGGTGAACTCGTCTTCCAGGGATGGAAAGCGGGCCCCGAACTCGAAGCCGAATGCGCCGCACTCGAACTCCCCGGGCACGCTGTGGGAATCCCGGACACCGAAGCCGTAGTCCGCATCCCCGCCCGGATGGTGGACATGATCAGGAAGGCGTGCGATGTCCTCGACAGCGCCGACCAGGTTCGCTGATCTGCTAGCTCAGTGCCAACGGTCCGCCGTCCACCTCGAAATGCGGGACGTCTACGCCGTCGACAACGAGACGGGCCCGTTCGCCGAGTGGCGGGCCGGGATCCGTCACGACCCGGCGGACCGAGCCTCTTGGTGGCGGCCATGGCTCGATCTCGTAGCCGAGGCCGTCGGGCGAGGCGTCGTCATGCGCCGGGCCCGCATCGTGTCCGAACCCGCCAGCGAATACATCCGGTACGAGCACTCCTGCACCTTCACGAACATCGCCGCAGGGGAGCAGGTGCGGTGGCTGCCCCGCCGCCGCGCATCCGACATCGCCTTGCCCGGCAACGACTTCTGGCTCTTCGACGACCGTCTCGTCCGGTGGAACCACTTCGCAGGCGATGGCTCATCCCAAGGCCCGGAGCACACCACCGATCCATCTGCGGCGAAGCTGTGCGCTGACGCCTTCGAGGCCGTGTGGGACCGGGGCGTACCGCACGACCAGTACGAAATCCGCTGACAGCTGCACCCGGACAGGCCGGCACATGACCGCATCCCCCTCCTCCTCGGCCCAGGCTGCGCGCGAGGTCGTAGCAGGGCGACTGCGCGACCTCCGCAAGGGAGCCGGGCTCACGGTCACCGAGCTGGCCTCGGGGTGCGGCTGGCACCACGCCAAGACCTCCCGCATCGAGAACGCCCGCACCGCCCCGTCCGCAGGGGACATCCGCCGTTGGTGCCGGGCCGTCGATGCGGAGGCCCTGGCCGAGGATCTCATTGCCCAGTCGCTGCACGCCGAGTCGATGTACACCGAGTGGCGCCACCAAATCCGTCACGGGCTCAAACAGCTCCAGAACAGCTCCATCGCCTTCTTCCGGCAGACCGAACTGTTCCGCGTCTACTCGTCCTCGCTCGTTCCCGGCCTCCTGCAAACCGAGGGGTACGCTGCCGCCGTCCTCGGTATGAGCGCCCGCTTCCGTGATCTGCCGGTCGACGACAGTGCCGAAGCCGCCCGCGCCCGGGTCGACCGTTCCCGCGTCATCCACGAGCGGGGCCACCGCTTCGTCCTCCTCATCGAGGAGTCCGTACTGCACTACCGGATCGGCGATGCCGACGCGATGGCCGCTCAGCTCGGCTACCTCCTCACCGCCGGCGCCTTGCCCGCCGTGTCGCTGGGTGTCATCCCGGCGACCGCGCACCGCGAGCAGTGGCCTCGCGAGACGTTCCACGTCTACGACAACTCACTCGTCTCGGTCGAGCTGGTCTCGGCCCGGGTCCGCATCACTCAACCCAGCGAAATCGCGCTGTACACAAGGGCGTTCGAGGAGCTACGGAAGGCCGCCGTGTACGGCGCCGCGGCTCGCGCCCTGATCGTGAAGGCGATCGACGCCCTGACCTGAACCAGAGGGCTCGTGGCGCCCTCCGCCCGCACTGGGCAGGAGATCAGGATGTGCCGGATGGGGTGGCAATACGGCTGACGGCCCGAAGCTCGGGTCCCAAGCGCCGGGTTCCGAGCGTCGGGACCGGTCGGCTCACTCTTGCGGGGGTACGGAGGTGGGGTCCCGGCCCGAAGCTCGGGTCCCGGGATTCGGGCCTCGGGATGCGAGCTTCGAGGTTCGAGCGCCTTCTTTAACCGGCGGGTAGATGCGGGGGGTTGGGAAAACCGCCCCTACCTCCCTGACCTGTCACGGCGAGCAAGTATGACTAATCGTGACAGCTTGCGGCGGAGCGTCACGAGTGCTTACGGTTCGAGAACCAATCGACCCCGACGAGGTGTTGCCACACCAGGCCGGGGTCTGACCGCAAGATCGCAACCCTAGAAAGACGATCCCGTGGCTACCCAGCACCCTAGTCCTGCCCTGCAGTCCCCCGCACTTCCCGCCGCGTACCCGATGGCCAACCCCGGCTACGGCAAACGCTCCGCACCCGACCAACGCCCCCGCACGCCCCAGGACTTCGCGCTCCTGCCGGTACGTGAGCGGTACGTCGCCAGGTTCGTCGACCACCTCCCCGACGGCGCGGCGATGAGCGTGAAGCAGCTCGCCAAGCAGATGCCGCTCTACGGCCAGCAGGCGATCTCCTCCGCGCTGACGGCCCTGTCGGTGGCCGGCCACCTGCGGCGCGTACGGTGCCCGGTCAGCGCGGGCGACGAGACCAGGTGGGTCTCCCGCACGTTCTGGTCCCGCACCGCCCGCGACAACGAATGGTGGACCACCTACCTCACCGCCCAGGCGGCGGGCCCCGCGCCAGAGTCGGCTCCCCCGCCGCCGTGGGTCCCGGACGAGGAACCCCCGCCCCCACCGGAAGACCCCGGCCCACAACAGGACCCGAAATCCACCGCCGTACCGCAACAACGCACCCCAGCCCAGGCTCCGGACGCAGAACCCGAGCCTCCCGCGACGGACACGACCCCGGCAGCACCTCAGGTACCCGGGACGGGCCCGTCTCCCGCCTACCTAGCCCTGGCCCGGCTGGGTCGGATCGACCACCGCCTGACGCTCTCCGCCGACGACTGCGCCGCCCTGGAGCCACAGGCTGCCGAGTGGCTGGCCCGGGGCGTGAGCGTCGACCACCTCACCAGCGCACTCACCGCAGGACTCCCCGCCGAGATCGGCTACCCCGCCGGCCTCATCCGCCGCCGCCTCACCGACAAAATGCCACCCCGTCTCCCGGCCGAGAACACCGCACCCGACACCCCAGCCCCGGCCCGCCGCGTCCTGATGGAATGCACCGACTGCGGCCGCCCCGGGAGGCCAGAAGCCCTCCCCGACGGCCTCTGCCGCCCCTGCCGCACAACCCACAACCCAGGAAACGCCGAAGCCCCGGGCCACCCCGCCGAAGGCGACGAAGCCGCCGACATCACAACCCACATGACCAACCTCCGCGACCTGCTCAAAACCGTCTGAGGCTGACAGCCCACAAGGCCAGCTCACGCCACACAGCCACCAGAGGCCAACAGCAGCGGCCACGTAGCGGGGCACTGACACAGCAGCCCTTCACCTTCGCCGACTGCTGGGCAGGCGCTGGACGACCTTCCTTGCGGAATGTGGCGTCCCCGAAGATCACTGACGAGCAGAATCACTCCTGACATGCCCACTTTCAGGCAAGGACGAGCCGCCGGTGTACCCCTTGACGGGAGCTGTCAGTGGGACGTGGCAGTCTCCGTTCATGCTCACGGAACATGACCATTGCCCGTTGGCCGGGCTGGACGATATCGACTGGGAACGGCTCCACCACGCGTACGGCAGCGCCTACGACATTCCCGACCAGCTACGTCTGGTGTGCGGAGACAACGAGGAGAAGCGCAAGAGTGCCTGGCTTCATCTCTTCAACACGATCTTCCACCAAGGCTCGCGCTATACCTCGTCGGCCGCGGCCGTACCGTTCTTCGCCCGGATCGCGATAGCCGGGCCCGGGCACGCACGCCCCACCGCCTTGGAGATGCTGACCCGACTGGCGATCGACTGGCACGACGAGTACACCCTGCCGGCAGGCATCGACACCGCCACCTGGCGCGCTGCGGCGGCCGAGAACACACCGGAGAAGATGGCGGCCTGGTATCAGGAACAGCGTGACGCCGAGGACGACCCCGACCGGCGCCGCTTCTACGAAGAGGCGCGGGGTTTCTGCCTGGAGGGGGGAACGCCCGACGCTGCCGCAAGCACGCTGCCGTCGTACGACGCCGTCCGCGCCGAACTGACCGCTCTCTGCCCGCTCCTGGATGACGCAGATCCCGAAATCCGTGTCCGTACGGCCTACCTCCTCGCCTGGTTCCCCGAGGAAGGCTCCTGCACGGTCCCCAAGCTCCTGGCACAGCTCGACCGAGAGTCGCACACTCAGGTAGCGGCAACGGCATTGGTGGCCGCAGGGCTGGTCGGCGACCGCTCCCTGGTTCCGCACTTCCGGCCCTACCTCATTGCGCCGGATCCGCTGGTGCGGTGGGGTGCCGCCATCGCGCTCGCCCGTCTGCTGACGACCGGCCGCCGCCCCAGTGCCGGCGACGAGGGAGTCGTGGCTATGGTGATCGAGGAGCTAACGCAGGCGATCACCACGCCCCCCACAGCGTCAGGTGTGCCCGAAGCCGTTTTCAACGACGGGGACCTTGGCGGGTACGCCGCCCGCTCACTTGCCCCACTCGCCGTCCACGCTCCCCGTCCCGTCCTACCCTTGATCATGGACGCCCTCGGCGCGAACACCGCCGCTGCCGCCGAGGCCGTTACAGCCGCACTACAGAACGCCCTCCCTGGTGCAGAACAGCCCGGGACACCCTTCATCGACCTCGGCGAAAGCACCCAGCACATCCTGCGGTGTGTCGCTGCACGCGGTCCCTGGGGCGAGCACGAAACCCCGGTCGAGAACTACCTGCGCACTGTCGGCCTGCCCGACACCCGCCCCAGTCTGTATGCATACGTTCAACTCACGGCCCCCCACCTGCCGTCGTAACGTTGTGCGGGGTGACCTGGCGCAGGCCGCAGCCGTCCTTCTGTCCGCCTTGACCCTCAGGATTCGCGTCTCCTCACTACGCCGCACAAGTCCGGGCCCCGGGAATCTGGTACAGCTCTGCCGAGGGGCTGCGAACTTCCGCAGCGCTGCCGCACCGGTTCAAGGATGGGTTCCTGAAGATCTACCAGTTGACGTACGCCAGGCCATGCGCTGTCTCATCAAGGCAGTGATGGTTCCTAGCCCGACACTGCTGGGCGTGGAAGAGGCGGGCCGGGTCGTCAAACCACGCAGGTGTGCTGAGTACGGGCCCTCCCCAGGAAGAGCAGGTCGGGGGAAGCGGCGTCGGGGGGACAGGCCGCTTCCCCCGGGGAGAACAGGGCCTCCAGGCCGGCCGTCGCGGTCAGGGGGGAAGTCGCGCGGCGGTGGCCCCGCAGGGAGGCCTGTTCCGGGCTCTCCGGGTCCTGCCAGGGTCGGAGAGCCTAGGTCCATCCTGCCGGGGTGCTGACCGGCTCGGCCGCGGGCGAAAGGCCCCTATAGGCGGGTCCTAGGGCCTTAAAGGGCGCATCAGTGATCGAGAGCGGCCACCGGATACGGCCATACGTGCGGATACAATCTGCCGATCGCACGAGCGGACCAGGCGGCCCTGGGTAGGGCGCACGCGGGTCCGGCGGGTCTACGGGGAGGCAACGGCAGTGGCGCAGGCCAGGAAGATCGCGCTCTACATAGTGGTCGTTTTCGTGCTGTACTCGATCATCACCTCGCCCAAGCGGTCCGCCGAGCTCGTGGGGGTGGGGTTCGAAGGCGTCTCCAGCGCTGCTCAGAGCGTCGGCGACTTCATGACCGAACTGGTTAAGTAGCGAAGCAGTAGGGGTATCGATGATCCGCCACCTTGTTCTTTTCAAGCTCAACGAGGGCGTCGAGCGGGACGATCCGCGGGTCGTCGCCGGGGACCGTGCCTTCCGGGAGCTGGCGGGGCAGGTACCCGAGCTGGAGTTCTGGGAGTGCGCCTGGAACATCACCGACCGGCCGATCGCGTACGACTACGCCATCAACTCCGCCGTCGCCGACGAGGCCGCCCTCAAGCGCTACATCGAGCACCCCGCCCACCAGGCCGCCGCCGGCCAGTGGCGCGAATTCGCCACTTGGGTGATCGCGGACTATCCCTTCTGATCCCTCCCGCGCGCGGACGCGGGACCCGCTCCGACCGACCCCTCGCCGTCCCGGCGAGGGGTTTTGCTGTCCCTTTTGAGGATTTATGTACTCAACACGGCGCTTTGCGGTGCTTGCACACAGTGGACATGTCTTGTGATGCTATGACCGCTTTTGACGGATGAGTTGACCGTAGTTGACCGCGAACGTGAAGGGGTGGCGTCACCGTGCCGGCCAGTACAGCGCCTCAAGTGCCTCCCCAGTCCGTTCAGCCGTCGCCCCCGGCCGCCGCCCAGAGTCCACGAGGGCCTCTGCCGAGCTCCTCGCAGGGCCCTCAGGCCGCCCCCGCCGACGAGATCCAGACCGAGACCCCCGACCCCACCACCCCGCCCGCCAGAACCCGCGGGGCGGACACCAGGGCCCTCACCCAGGTCCTCTTCGGGCAGCTCAAGAACCTGGAGCCCGGCACCCCGGAACACGGCCGCGTCCGGACCGCCCTCATCGAGGCGAACCTCCCGCTCGTCCGGTACGCCGCCGCCCGCTTCCGGAGCCGTAACGAGCCGATGGAGGACGTCGTCCAGGTCGGCACCATCGGCCTGATCAACGCCATCGACCGCTTCGACCCGGAACGCGGCGTCCAGTTCCCCACCTTCGCGATGCCCACCGTCGTCGGCGAGATCAAGCGCTACTTCCGCGACAACGTCCGCACCGTCCACGTCCCCCGCCGGCTGCACGAGCTCTGGGTCCAGGTCACCGGCGCCACCGAGGACCTGACGACCGCTCACGGCCGCTCCCCCACCACCGCCGAGATCGCCGAGCGGCTGAAGATCTCCGAGGACGAGGTGCTCGCCTGCATCGAGGCCGGGCGCTCGTACCACGCAACCTCCCTGGAGGCGGCCCAGGAGGGCGACGGGCTGCCCGGACTGCTCGACCGGCTCGGCTACGAGGACCCCGCGCTCGCCGGTGTCGAGCACCGCGACCTCGTACGCCATCTCCTCGTCCAGCTCCCCGAGCGCGAGCAGCGCATCCTTCTCCTGCGCTACTACAGCAACTTGACTCAGTCTCAGATCAGCGCCGAACTAGGCGTCTCCCAGATGCATGTGTCAAGGCTCCTGGCCAGAAGTTTCGCCCGACTGAGGTCCGCAAACAGGATCGAAGCGTAACCGGAACGGGTAGACCCTCCAGGGACCGGTTCTGACGGCATAAATGCCCTACACCCCCTGTTTCCAGGGCGGATTCACCGCTGACTTGTCGACATGTCACTACAGCGTGTTGCCGACATGTGACATTCTGCTGGAAGCGCGTTTGCCGCAGCCCCACCTCCGGTATTCAGGTGGAGGCTGCGTTCCTCCGATGGTCGCGGCCACCGCGACCGTCCGCGACCTCAAGGGGGTGGCATGTCCGCAGAACAGGGCAGCTCGAAGGTGCTCACGCTCACGAAGAGCGTGCCGGCACCCGCCGTGCTCACCAGCTCGCCGGAAGCCATCGACACCCGCACTCTGTCCCGCTCCCTGTTCCTGCGGCTCGCCGCGCTCGGCCCCGCTTCGGGTCCCGAGGGAACGGACAGTCCGGAGCGGACCTATGTGCGGGACACACTCATCGAGCTCAACCTCCCGCTGGTGCGTTACGCCGCGGCGCGGTTCCGGAGCCGTAACGAACCGATGGAGGACATCGTCCAGGTCGGCACGATCGGCCTGATCAAGGCGATCGACCGGTTCGACTGCGAACGCGGCGTGGAGTTCCCGACGTTCGCGATGCCGACCGTCGTCGGCGAGATCAAACGCTTCTTCCGCGACACCTCCTGGTCCGTCCGGGTCCCCCGGCGCCTCCAGGAGCTGCGGCTCGCGCTGACCAAGACCAGCGACGAGCTGGCCCAGAAGCTCGACCGCTCGCCGACCGTCCCGGAGCTCGCCAAGGCGCTCGGGGTCTCCGAGGAGGACGTGGTCGACGGTCTCGCCGTCGGCAACGCGTACACCGCCTCCTCGCTCGACTCCCCCTCCCCCGAGGACGACGGCGGCGAGGGTTCCCTCGCCGACCGCCTCGGGTACGAGGACGCGGCCCTGGAGGGCGTCGAGTACCGCGAGTCGCTGAAGCCCCTGCTGGCCAAGCTCGCCCCGCGCGAGCGCCAGATCATCATGCTGCGGTTCTTCGCCAACATGACCCAGTCGCAGATCGGCGAGGAGGTCGGCATCTCCCAGATGCACGTCTCCCGCCTGCTCACCCGCACCCTCGCCCAGCTGAGGGAAGGGCTCATCTCCGACTGAGCCGTGCAGGAGGGTTCTGATTTGACGGAGCGTCAGACACACTGGCGCGATGCGACGTCGGATACGGCAGACCCGCCACACGTTCGGTCCGTACGGCCGCCGGGGCGTCTTGGTCGTCGCCTCGGCGGTCTCGCTGTGTCTGAGCGTTGGGCTTCTGACCGGTTGCGGGGGCGGGCCGGGCGAGGACGGGTACGCGGCGGTGGGCGCGGTCGGAAGCGGAGCTGAGCGGTCCGGGGCTGCCGGGTCTTCCAGTCCCTCCGGCAAGGTGACGCTGGTTCCGTTGGACGGTGACGACCGTACGGGTGGCGGTGAGGACGGAGCCGGGCGGCGGAGTCCCGTACTCCCCTTCCCCTCCGCCGGTAAGCCTCCTGCCGGTGGCCCGTCCGCCGGTGAGCCTCCTGCCGGTGGTCCGTCTGGCGGTGGTCCGTCTGGCGGTGGTCCGTCTGGCGGTGGTCCGTCTGGCGGTGGTCCGTCTGCCGGCGAGCCCGGCGCCGCCCATGGGCCCGCGGGAGGTCTCGCGGTGCCGGCCACCGGTTCCGGGGCGGGCAGCCGTGGTGGGAGCGGGAGCGGAGCTCGTACGGAGACACCCGACGGGGCCGGGGCCGCCAAGCCCTCGAACCCGAGCCCGAAGCCGGCTCCTAAGCCGGCGCCGAAACCCTCCAAGCCCGGCAAGCCCGCGCTTCCCCCCTCACCCCCCGCCCTCACCCTCAGCACCCCCCAACGCGCGCCGGCCGACAAGCGGTGGTGCGAGAAGGTGACCGTGGAGTTCCGCAACACCGGCGGCTCGGCGGCCCGTTCGGGGACCGTCACCTTCGCCACGCACATCATCGGGGCCCTCGGCGTCGACTGGGCCACCATCCGGTCCAGCCAGTCGCTGCCCGCGCCCATCGCGGCCGGGGCCACGCGCTCGGAGACGTACACCGTGTGCGTGGAGTCCTGGCGCGTTCCGCTCGGGATGCGCGTCGAGACCCAGGACGTCTCCGCCGTGTGGGAGTGAGCCTCGGCCATGACCGACGGAAACGCCTGTGGGGCGGGCCGCGGCCCGCCCCACAGGCGTCTCGGTCGTGGTTCGGTGCGTCAGCTCAGTGCGAGCCACGCCACCGCGCCGAGGACGACGACGACCGCGACGACCGCCGCGATCACCCCGACTCTCGGCCCGGACGAGGTCGCGGCCGGCTGCGCCCGGCGCTGCGGCTCGCCCTCGTCGACGAAGGCGCGGAACATCTGCGTGCTGCCCGCCGGATCAGGGGTGCCCTCGGGGCCCGGCTGAGGGGCGTGGGGGTTGTGTGCCATGGGGCAGGACCCTAGCGAACTCGGGCCTTCCGCCCAACCCCCGGGCCGCCCGGCGCCCCGTCCGACCAGCGGTGGAGCACGCGGAAAACGGGGCGCAGCGCGCGGTGACCTGGCTTGACCGGGAGCCTACGGAGGCTTTGGCGTTCCTTTACTTCTGCAAGGCCGTTTTCATTTGCCTGTAGCAACCAACGGCTCCTATGGTTGCCCTAAGCAACAACATGGACAGCGTGAATCAGTCAGTGCGTTGGGGGGTCCTGGTGGCCGCACGGAGTCGGTACGAGGAACTGGCCCGGCAGCTCAGCGCCGTCGGCGCCGTCAAGCGGGGCCTCGCCCGCGCACTGCCTCCCGAGTGTCCCGGCGGTTCCGCCGCCGTGCTGACGCTCCTCGACCGGCACGGTGAGATGCGGATCAGCAGGCTCGCCGAGCTGATGGCCGTGGACCTCTCGGTGACCAGTCGCCACGTGGCCCATGTGGCCGAGCACGGCTGGATCGAGCGGTCCCCGGACCCGGCGGACAAGCGGTCCCGCATCCTGCGGCTGACGCCCGGCGGCCACGCGCAGCTCGACGAGCTGACGCGGCGGACCACCGAGATGTTCGCCCGCAACCTCCAGGACTGGTCCGACGAGGACGTCGGCCGGCTCAACGCGCTGCTGTCCCGGCTGCGTGACAGCTTCGCCTGTCGCGGACCCGGTGGCTGTGCCCCCGGAAGCCACTCCGGCGAGTGCCGGAACGGGCTCGGCGACGACGCGCACACCCGTACACCTGTGTAACAGAAGCAAATACGCACGGATAAGGAACCCCATGGCTACGACCACACCGACCGGTGTGCGGGGCGGCCACGCCAAGCACGGAGGTCATGGAGGCCACGGAGGCCACAGCGGCTCCGGCGCCTCCGACGGCACACCCATGACGCACCGCCAGATCATGGAGGCGCTGACCGGGCTGCTGCTCGGCATGTTCGTCGCGATCCTGTCGTCGACGGTCGTCTCCAACGCCCTGCCCGAGATCATCTCCGACCTCGGCGGCGGCCAGAGCGCCTACACCTGGGTCGTCACGGCCTCGCTGCTGGCCATGACCGCCACCACCCCGCTCTGGGGCAAGCTCTCGGACCTGTTCAGCAAGAAGCTGCTGGTCCAGATAGCGCTGATCATCTACGTCCTGGGATCGGTCGTCGCCGGCCTGTCGACCAGCAGCGGCATGCTCATCGCCTGCCGTGTCGTCCAGGGCATCGGCGTCGGCGGCCTCTCCGCCCTCGCGCAGATCGTGATGGCCGCGATGATCGCCCCGCGCGAGCGCGGCCGCTACAGCGGCTACCTGGGCGCGGTCTTCGCCGTCGCCACCGTCGGCGGCCCGCTGCTCGGCGGTGTCATCACCGACACCAGCTGGATGGGCTGGCGCTGGTGCTTCTACGTCGGTGTGCCGTTCGCGATCATCGCGCTCGTCGTGCTCCAGAAGACCCTGAAGCTCCCGGTCGTCAAGCGCGAAGGCGTCAAGGTCGACTGGACCGGCGCGTTCTTCATCAGCGCCGCCGTCTCGCTGCTGCTGGTCTGGGTCACCTTCGCGGGTGACAAGTACGACTGGCTGTCGTGGCAGACGTACGTGATGGTCGGCGGATCGGTCCTGCTGGGCCTGATCTTCGTCTTCACCGAGTCGCGGGCCAAGGAACCGATCATTCCGCTGCGCCTCTTCCGCAACCGGACCATCACCCTCGCCTCCATCGCCTCGCTCTTCGTCGGTATCGCGATGTTCGCGGGCACGGTCTTCTTCAGCCAGTACTTCCAGCTCGCGCGCGACAAGTCGCCGACGATGTCCGGCGTCATGACCATCCCCATGATCGCGGGCCTCTTCCTCTCCTCCACCGTCTCCGGCCAGGTCATCACCAAGACCGGGCGCTGGAAGGCCTGGCTGGTCACCGGCGGCTTCCTGGTCACGGCCGGGCTCGGACTGCTCGGCACGATCCGGTACGACACCGAGTACTGGCACGTCGCCGTCTACATGTTCGTCATGGGTCTCGGTATCGGCATGATGATGCAGAACCTGGTCCTCGCGACCCAGAACCAGGTGGCTCCCGAGGACCTCGGCTCCGCGAGCTCCGTCGTCACCTTCTTCCGCTCCCTCGGCGGCGCGATCGGCGTCTCGGCGCTCGGTGCCGTCCTCGGCAACCGCGTCACCCACTACGTGAAGGACGGCCTCGCCGACCTCGGTCCCGAGGGCGCCGCCTTCGGCCACGGCGGTACGGGCGGCGGAGGCATCCCCGACCTGGACAAGCTGCCCGAGCCGTTCCGGCTGGTCATGGAGGCCGCGTACGGGCACGGCGTCGGCGACGTCTTCCTGTACGCCGCTCCGTGCGCGCTGATCGCCTTCATCGTGACGCTCTTCATCAAGGAGGTCGCGCTGAAGACCAGCGCCGCCAACGACGCCCCGGCGACCCCGGACACCCTGGAGACTCCTGTGGTGGAGGCTCCCGTGCCCGCCACCGTCGGCGCCGTTTCCTCGTACGAGAACGAGAACGTCCAGGCCGCCTCGTACGGGAACGGGACCGTGCAGGACACGTCGTACGAGAACGAGACCGTGCAGGGAACGCCCGTACGCGGTGTGGTGCGCGGTGCCGAAGGGGTTCCGGTCGCCCGTGCGGCGCTCACCCTGATCTCGCTGGGCGGCCGTCAGCTGGGGCGTTCCGTCGCCCGGGCCGACGGCGGCTACACCTTGGACGCGCCGGGCTCCGGCAGCTACGTCCTGATCGCCTCCGCCGACGGTTTCCAGCCGCAGGCGTCCACGGTGGTCGTCGGCGAGGAGCCGCTGGCCTTCGACATCCTGCTCTCCGGTACGAGCGGACTGGCCGGTGCCGTACGGGCCGCCGAGTCCGGTGCGCCGGTGGACGGCGCGATGGTCATCGTGACCGACGTACGCGGCGACGTCCTGGCCACCGGTACGTCCGGCCCGACCGGCGAGTTCGCCTTCGGCGAGCTGGTCCCGGGCTCCGTGACCGTCGCCGTGAACGCGGCCGGGTTCCGGCCGCTGGCGCTGCCGGTGGAGGTCGGCGGCCAGGGTGTGACCCGTATCGAGGCGGCGCTGCGGGCCGGGGCGCTGGTCCGGGGTGTCGTACGGGCCGGGTCCGGCCGGAGCCCGCTGGCCGACGCCCGGGTCACGCTGATCGACGCGGCCGGCAACGTGGTCGCCACCGCGACGACCGGTGAGGACGGCGCGTACGCCTTCACCGACCTGGACGCGGGCGAGTACTCGGTCATCGCGACCGGCTACCCGCCGGTGGCCTGCGCCGTGACGGTGACCGGTACGGGATTTGACGGACACGACATCGAACTCGCCCATCCCGGTGAGTGATTGATCCCCCTTATGTGCACGCGTGCGCCTATAAGGATGCGCGTCAACACGTGAAGGGATCGCAAAGACCCCTGGTCGGGCAGCACTTCTTGCGGAGAGGCTGTCGCGGCCGGGTGGAAATGGACCCCGGAGGTGGGTACGGCAGGCAGGGGACGGCCTGCCGTGCCCGCCCCGGGGCCCGACTCATGTGGCCCCCGGGTCATGGAGCTAGGAGAGAGATACGCATGGGACTTCGCGCACACGTACGGACGCGGGACGGCTGGGCGGTCCAGCACGCCGTCGTGACGGTCACCGACATGACCGGCACCCAGGTGCTGCGGGCCGCGGCCGACGAGGACGGGGCCGTCCGCGCGGACGGGTCCCTGCCGGCCGGCGCGTACACGGTCATCGTCACGGCGGTCGGGTACGCGCCCGCCGCCTCCACCGCCCTCGTCACGGCGAGCGGCCGGATCGAAGGCGGACAGATCGTGCTGGCCCGCCAGGGCGGGGTGCAGCTGCCGCCGCCGGGCGCCTGGTCGCTCGACCCGGTCCACTCCTCGGTCGGCGCGGTCGCCCAGCACCTCGGGATCTCCAGCGTCCGCGGCCGGTTCACCGACTTCGGCGGCCGGATCGAGATCGGCGACGACGTGGCCCGCTCCCGGGTCGACGCGGTGATCGGCGCGGGCAGCATCGACACCGGCAACGGCATGCGGGACAAACACCTGCGCTCGCCCGACTTCCTGGACGTGGACCGCTACCCGGAGATCACCTACCGCTCCACCGGCCTCGCCCCGGCGGGCCCCGACCGCTGGACCGTCCACGGCGAGCTGTCCATGCACGGCGTCAACCGGCCCGTCGACCTGGACCTGACCTACCTCGGCACCGGGCCCGACCCGTGGGGCGGGGTCCGGGCCGCCTTCCACGCCACGGCCGAGCTGCGCCGCGACGACTTCGCGATGAACTACAACCAGGTCGTCCAGGCCGGCATCTCCGCCATCGGGACGACCCTGCGCGTGGAGCTGGACATCCAGGCCGTACAGGGCGACGCGCTGCCCGGATGACCGGAGGACTGGATGCCCGGATGACTGGGTGCCCGGAGGACTGGATGCCCGGAGGACTGGGTGCCCGGATGCCCGGATGCCCGGATGACTGGATGGGGATGGAGTGGTTCGCTGCCGCCGGTGGGATCGTGGCCGGTCGTAGGGTGGTCGCCATGGCTCCCAACATCGCGACCAACACCGCCGTCGACCTGGACGAGTTGCTGGCGTTCGTCCGGCCCCGGCACCGGGCGGTCCTGCTGACCACCCGGGCCGACGGCCGCCCCCAGGGCTCCCCGCTGACCTGCGGGGTCGACGACGCGGGCCGGATCGTCATGTCGACGTACCCGGAGCGCGCGAAGACCCGGAACGCCAAGCGCGACGAGCGGGTCAGCGTGATCGTCCTCTCCGACGAGTGGGACGGGCCGTGGGTGCAGGTCGACGGGGTGGCGGAGGTGCTCGACGTCCCGGAGTCGGTCGAGCCGCTCGTGGAGTACTTCCGGAACATCTCCGGCGAGCATCCGGACTGGGACGAGTACCGGGCCGCCATGGTGAAGCAGGGCAAGTCGATCATCCGGGTCACGCCGGAGCGGTGGGGGCCTGTCGCGACCGGCGGTTTCCCGGCCCACCTCGCGCCGGGCAGGTGAAGTGATGGGCGTGGTGCCCGGACCGGAGCTTCTCGCGCGGGCCCGGCTGCTCGTCGCGCCCGAGCTGAGCGCTTCTCTCGTACGGGAGGTGGAGCGGATCACCGGGCGGGACGCGGAGCCGTTGGCGGACGAGGTGCCGGGTGACGGCCCGCTGCTCTGTGTGGGGGCCGCGCTGCCGGGCCCTGTGCGGGCGGCGGATCGGCTGATGTGGTTCCACAGCGTCAACGCCGGTACGGATCCGCTGCTCGCCGCAGGGCCTTGGCCGGCCGGAGCGCTGCTGACCCGGACCGTGGGGCGGATGGGCGAGCGGATCGCGCAGTACGTGGTGGGCTGGGTGCTCGCGGAGTGCCAGGCCGTCCCGGAGTACGCCGCCCAGCACGCCCGCGCCGAGTGGCGTCGGCTCCCGACGGAGCTGGTCGCCGGGCAGACCGCGCTCGTCTACGGGACCGGGCGCATCGGCGGGGCCGTGGCCGGGTTGCTGCGGAGTTGTGGGGTGCGGACGGTGGGGGTGGGCCGGACGGCGTGGAGCGGGACGCCTCCGGTGGGCTTCGACCGGATGCCGTCGGGCTTCGACCGGGTGATCGGCGTGGACGCGGACGCGGAGGCCGAGGCCGAGGCCGAGGAGTTGGCGGGGGCGCGATGGGTGGTCGGTGCGCTGCCGTTGACCGGGGCGACGGAGGGGTTCTTCGGGGCGGGCCGGTTCGCGGCGGTGCGGGGTGCGACGTTCGTCAACGTGGGGCGGGGCGCGACGGTGGATCTGGCGGCGCTGGAGGGCGCGCTGCGGGGCGGTGGGGTGCGGCGCGCGGTGCTGGACGTGCTGGCGCAGGAGCCGGCCGCGCCCGACGCCCCGGTCTGGCGGCTGCCTCGTACGGTGATCACCTCGCACTCCGCGGGGATCACCGCCGACGAGGACGTGGCCCAGGACTTCGCCGCCTGCTGGGAGGCCGTGCGGGCGGGCCGCCGTCCCGAGTTGGCGGTGGACGTGGGGCGCGGCTACTGAGCGGCGGTCGTCGCGGAGTCCGTCGGTCCGCGTCGCGGGGTCTGTCAGTCCGTCGCGGAGTCTGTCGGTCCGTCGCGGGGTCCGTCAGCCCGTCGCGGAGTCCGTACGGCCGCACTTCGCCTCGATGCCCGCGATCAGCAGGTCCAGCGCGAAGACGAAGTCCCGCTCGCGCATCTCCTCCACCGTGTCGCCGCCCCGGGCCGCCATCAGGTCGTCGGAGGACTCGACGAGCGCCCGCAGGTGCGGCTGGGCCCGGATCGTGCCCATCGCGTGCCGGTGGTACGCGTCCTGGGTGAGCCCGGTCGCATCGCACCGCACCTTGAAGTGGCCCTCGACGGTGCCGAATCCGTACACGAACTGGAAGACCGCCGCGAGCGCGCCCGTCTGCCGTTCCAGCGGCAGGCCGGTGGAACGGAGGACGTCCATGATGGCGGACGAGAACAGCACCGAGTTCGGGCCGATGTTGAGGTAGGTCCCGGCGAGCGGCGAGATCCAGATGTGGCGGACGATCAGTTCGCGGTAGCTGCGGGCCAGCTCGCGCAGGCGGTCCCGCCAGTCGGCGTCCTCGCGCGGTGGCGCGATCTCCGCGTAGACCGAGTCGAGCGCCAGCTCCAGGAGGTCGTCCTTGGTGTCGACGTACCAGTAGAGGGACATCGCGGTGACGTCCAGTTCGGCGGCGAGCCGGCGCATGGAGAACTTGGCGAGCCCTTCGGCGTCCAGCAGCCGTACCGACGCCTCGGTGATCCGGTTGCGGTCCAGGCCCGCCGGGGACTCGGCCGCCTTGCGGCTCCGCGAAGGGGTCCGTCGGTCGAGCCACACGCTGGTCCGCGCGGGGGCCGTCCCGGAGTCCTTCCCGGGGTTCGTCACGCGGTCGGACGCGGACACCATGGCGCACTCTCCTCGTCTCGCGGGGCCGGCCCGGCCCCGCCCTGTACTGACCCGTCCTGGCTGACCCGTACTGCCCGTCCTGCCTCCTCCGATGCTATGCCGCCGGTCCCGCCGCCTCGGCCCGTCCTCCGGCCGCCTCCGTCCGTTCGGCCCGGCGCAGCAGCAGCGCCGCCAGCAGACCGCCCGCCAGTACCGCGACCGCGCCGGCCAGCTGGCTGGTCTCCAGGCCGATGGCGAAGGCGTCCTTGATGGCCGCGCGCTCACCGGCGCCGTCGGCGGCGGCCAGCGCGGCCGGCAGGGAGGCGGCGCCGACGGCCGCCGGTACGAGCGCGGCGAACCGGATGTTCAGGACCGCGCCGAGCACCGCCACCCCGAGCCCGGTGCCGAACTCCGCGAGCGTGCCGTTGACGCCCGCGCCGACCCCGGCCTTCTCCGGCGGGATGGCGCTCATGATGGCGTTGGCCATCGCGGGCATCGCGAGGGCGATCCCGGCGCCCATCACGACCAGGCCGAGCAGCATCCCGGTGTACCCGTCGCGGCCGAGCACCGCGATCGCCGCGAGACCGGCCGCCAGCGCGCTCATCCCCACCGCGATCGTGGCGGGCGTCCCCATCCTCGGGACGAGCCGCGCCCCGAGGCCGGTCAGGTTGAGAGCGACCACGGTGAGCGCCATCGGCGCCGTACGCAGTCCCGCCTCCAACGGCCCGTACCCGAGAACGAACTGAAGGTGCTGCGTGAGCAGAAAGAGGGAACCGCCCATCCCGAAGGCGACCAGGATCGCGCCCGCCACCGCGCCGATGAACTTCTGGTTCCGGAAGAAGTGCATGTCGAGCATCGGATGCGGAATGCGCAGCTCCCACACGACGAACCCGGCGAGGACCAGGATCCCGGTGAACGCCGTCAGCAGCACCCGGGCCGACGTCCAGCCGTGCTCGGGCCCGGAGATGATCGCGAAGACGACCGCCGTCATCCCGACCGTGGAGAGCAGCGCGCCGAGCAGATCGGGCTGCTCACCGCGCGGATTCTTGAACTCCGGTACGAGCCGGACGACGGCGACCAGGCCGATCAGCGCCACCGGGATGTTGATGAGGAAGATCGCGCCCCACCAGAAGTGGTTCAACACCACGCCGCCGACGAGCGGACCGGCCGCGAAGCCGAGCGAGTTGACGGTCGACCAGAGGCCGATCGCCTTGACCCGCTCGGAGTCGTCGAAGATCTGCACGACGACGGCGAGCGTCGTGGTGATCAGCAGCGCGCCTCCGACGCCCATGCCGGCGCGGGCCGCGATGAGCTGGCCGGAGGACTGCGCGAGCCCGGCCGCCAGCGAACCGATGCCGAACAGCGCGAGGCCCACGACCAGCATCTTCTTCCGCCCGTACCGGTCGGCGGAGCTGCCGGCGGTGAGCAGCAGGCCGGACTGGACGAGCGAGTACGCGTTGATCATCCACTGCACATCGGCGGTGGAGGCGTTCAGCTCCGTGGTGAGGGACGGGATCGCGACATTGAGGACGGTGTTGTCGAGCAGCACGACGAGCTGGGCGAGGCAGATGACGCCGAGAATCAGCCAGCGCTGCGGGTGCGGCTGAGGGGCGAGATCGGGTCGCGGTGCGGCGGGCGCCGTCATGCGGGCTCCTGGGTCTCCGGCGCGGCTGGTGCCCCGGCGGTTCGGCGAGTTCTACGGTGCGGTGAGTTCTACGGTTCGGTGAGTATCACGGTGCGGTGAGTCCTACGGTGCGGAGGTCGTGCGGGCCCCTACGGTGTGCGGGGCCCGTGTTCTACGGCGTATAGGACGCGACCGTTGTACACCGTAGGACACTTCCCGTACGGCGTACAACTCGATTACGGCCGGTACGCCGCCCCCGCCACCCTTGGGAGAGTCATGTCACTGCGCCGCCGCATCCACCTCCCTCAACTCCTCCTCACCACAGCGCTGTTGGGCGCGTTACTCGGATCGCCGCCTGCCGCTGCCGCCGGCTCCCGTACCGTGCCGCTGCGCGTCGCCACGTACAACATGTATGCCGGTGCGGGCCTGGACAACGTCTTCGATCTGGACCGGCAGACGGCCGAGCTGCGCTCGCTGCGGGCGGATGTCATCGGGCTCCAGGAGGCCGACCGGCACTGGGGCCCACGCAGTGAGTGGCGCGATCTCGCGGGTGAGCTGGCCGAGCGGCTGGGCATGTACGTGTTCTTCGCCCCGATCTACAGCCTGGATCCGGCCGAACCGGGCGGGCCACGGGCGGAGTACGGGGTGGCGGTGCTGTCCCGGTACCGGATCGTGAGCGCCGAGAACCACGAGATCACCCGCCTCTCGACCCAGGACCCGAACCCGGTCCCCGCGCCCGCTCCGGGGTTCGGTGAGGCTGTCGTAGGGGTGAAGGGGCGGCCGGTGCACGTGTACGTGACGCACCTCGACTTCCGCCCGGACCCCGCCGTACGCACCGCCCAGGTCGCCGACACCCGGCGGATCATGGCCGAGGACCGGGGCCGTACGCGGATCCTGCTCGGCGACTTCAACGCGGAGCCCGGCGCTCCGGAGCTGGCCCCGCTCTGGAAGGAGCTGACGGACGCGGACCCGGGAGCGCCGACGTTCCCGGCGAAGGACCCGGTCAAGCGGATCGACTACGTGGCGGTGTCGAAGGAGACGGCACGGGTGCGGCGGGCGTGGGTGCCGGAGAGCGGCGCCGGCGCCTCGGACCACCGGGCGGTGGTGGCGGACCTGGACCTGCCATGAGCCCGGACGTCGTGGCCCATGAGCGCGGAGTCTCATCTTTTTACGGTCGTGCCGCTTTCTTTCGGCCACCGATGGCGTCTTACAGTCCGAGCACCGCTCACGGACCGCTGCCCACGGGGGGACGCACCAAGGAGGGCGGACTCATGCCAGAGCACGCGGTACCGGAGAAAGGCCCGCCCATGAGCACCCCGCACGGACTGCAGGACCTGCTGGACACCCACATCGCCCGCGGATCGGCGCCGGGAGCGGTGGCACTGGTGGCCCGAGGCGATCGGAGCGACCGGGGTGGCCGGAGTGACCGGGGTGGCCGGAGTGACCGGGGTGGCCGGAGTGACCGGGGTGGCCGAGGTGACTGGAGCGACCGGGGTGATCGCGTGGAGGTGGCGGTGGCCGGTTCGGCCACGCTCGCCGGGAGCACGCCCATGCGGCGGAACTCCGTCTTCCGCCTCGCCTCGATCACCAAGCCGGTCGTCGCGGCGGCCGCCATGACGCTGGTCGAGGACGGCCTGATCGCGCCCGCCGACCCGGTCGCCGCCTGGCTGCCCGAACTGGCCTCGCCGCTGGTCGTCCGTACTCCGCAGAGCCCGGTCGACGACGTGGTGTCGGCGGTCCGCCCGATCACGCTCCTGGACCTGCTGACCTTCCGGGCCGGGTACGGATTCCCGTCCGACTTCTCGCTCCCGGCCGTCGCCCCGCTCCTCACCGAGCTGAAACAGGGCCCGCCCCAGCCGCAGGCCGTGCCGGCGCCGGACGCCTGGATGGCCGCGCTCTCCCGGATCCCGCTGCTCCACCAGCCGGGCGACGGCTGGCTCTACAACACGTGCGCCGACATCCTCGGCGTCCTGATCGCCCGGGTCGCGGACCGCCCGCTGGACGCGTACCTGGCGGAGCGGATCTTCGAGCCCCTCGGCATGACGGACACCGGGTTCGCCGTCCCGCCCGCCGCGCTGGACCGGTTCACCGGCTACTACCGGGCCGGGGAGGGCGGAGATCCGGAGCTGGTCGACGCGCCGGACGGGCAGTGGAGCACCCCGCCCGCCTTCCCGTCCGGCGCCGGCGGCCTGGTCTCGACCGTCGACGACTGGTACGCCTTCGGCCGGATGCTGCTCGCCGACGGCCTGGCGGACGACGGGCGGCGGGTCCTGGCCGGCGAGTCGGTACGCCAGATGATCACCGACCAGCTCACTCCGGACCAGCGCGCGGCCAGCGGGCTCTTCACTGAGGGCCAGGGCTGGGGGTTCGGCGGCTCGGTGGACGTCGAGATCACCGCCCCGTACAACGTGCCGGGCCGCTACGGCTGGATCGGCGGCACCGGCACCACGGCCCACGTCATCCCGTCCACCGGCACGGTCGCCGTCCTGCTCACGCAGACGGAGCTGGCCGGACCCGCCGCGCCGCAGATGATGCGGGACTTCTGGACGTACGCGGCCGAGGCCGGGGGCCGGGCCGGAATCTGACCCCGGCCCCGGCCACGTACGCGGTAGGCCGTCAACTCACCGGCTGCGTCAGGTCGTAGAAGGTGGCGCTGCCGACGGTGATCTCGGTGAAGTTCTCCGTCACCCAGGAGGAGATCTGCGACGAGGTCCCGGCGCTCCCGCCCATGCCTCCTCCTCCCTCTCCGCCGCCTCCCATGCCGCCGCCTCCCATGGCGCCGCCCGGGACGAAGTAGTGGATCCGGCCCTCCTCCACGTACTTCTTGAACTGCGCGAGCGTCGGGGCGGGGTCGCTGCCGTTGAAGCCGCCGATGGCCATCACCGTTTGGCCGGTGGCGAGTTGGTAGCCGGCCGCGTTCTGTGCGCCGACGGCTGCGGCGGCCCAGGTGTAGGCGTCCGCGTCCTTCTCCAGGAGTGCCTTCGCCTCGGCGGAGACGGACGGGCCGTTGAGCAGACCGCCCATGCCGCCACCGCCCTCGCGGGTGGATCCGGGGGCCGCCCCGCCGGGCATGGTGGGCGCTCCTCCGGGCGGCTGTTGCATGCCGCCGCGCTGCCCACCGTCCCCGCCGTCCCCGCCACCGAGCCCACCAGGCCCACCGACACCAACAGCACCACCGGGCCCACCGACACCACCCCGGCCGCCACCGTCACCGCCACCGCCAGGCCCGCCCATCCCGAAGCCGGCCCCCGAAGGCCCGGCGGTCACGATCGACCCCTGGTGACCGGAGTTCAACGTACTGACGGTGTACGCGGCCGGCCCCGCCAGCGACGCCGCGAAGCTCAGGCCCACCGCCACGAGCGCCAGCCCCCGTCCGCCGGCCCGCCCCGCGACCAGCAGCCCCACGGCCCCCACCAGCCCGCCCACGAGCACCGCCCACCGCAGCCACGGCAGGTACTCCGGAGTCCGGCCCAGCAACACGTACGCCCACACCACCGTCGTGACAACCGTCCCCGCGAGCACCACCCTCGGCCACCAGGCGGCCCGCTCCTCCCAGAGCACGGCCACCCCCATGGCGACGAGCGCCGCGACGTACGGAGCGAGGGCCACCGTGTAGTACTGGTGGAAGATCCCGGCCATGAAGCTGAACACCGCACCGGTCATCACCAGCGCCCCGCCCCACGCCAGGAACGCGGCCCGCGCGGAATCGGTCCGTCCGGCCTTCCGGGTCAGCCAGAGCCCGGCCACCAGCAGGATCAGCGCGGCGGGCAGCAGCCAGGCGATCTGGCCGCCGACCTCGGAGTTGAACATCCGCCCGATCCCGGTCTCACCCCAGCCACCGCCGCCACGGCCGCCACCGCCCCCACCGACGCTCCCGGTCTCCTCCCCGTTGAGCCGGCCGAGCCCGTTGTAGCCGAAGGTCAGCTCCAGGAACGAGTTGTTCTGCGAGCCGCCGACGTACGGCCGCGACGACGCGGGCATCAGCTCCACGATCGCCACCCACCAGCCACCGGCGACGACCATCGTCACTGCGGACAGGGCGAGTTGGCCGAGCCGCTTCCGAACCGGAACCGGCGCGCACACCGCGTACAGCACCGCCAGCGGCGGCAGGATCAGGAACGCCTGCAAGGTCTTCGCCAGGAACGCCAGCCCCACCGCCGCCCCCGCCCACAGCAGCCACTTCGTCCGCCCGTCCTCCAGCGCCCGCAGCACGCACCACACGGTGACGGTCATCAGCAGCGCGAGCAGCGCGTCCGGGTTGTTGAAGCGGAACATCAGCGCGGCGACCGGTGTCAGCGCGAACACACCGACCGCGATCAGCCCGGCGACCGGCCCGAAGCGACGGCGTACGGCGGTGTTGAGCACGGCCGCCGTGGCCACCCCCATCAGGACCTGCGGGGCCAGGATCGCCCAGGAGTTGAGGCCGAAGAGCCGTACGGAGAGGGCCATCGGCCAGAGCGCGGCGGGCGGCTTGTCGACGGTGATGGCGTTGGCGGAGTCCAGCGAGCCGAAGAAGAGCGCCTTCCAGCTCTGGCTGCCGGCCTGGACGGCGGCGGAGTAGAAGGAGTTGGCGTAACCGGAGGCGCTGAGGTTGTAGAGGTAGGCGAGTCCGACGGCCAGGAGGAGCCCGTACAGCGCGGGACGTGCCCAGCGGGGGCCGGCGGCGCGTTCGGGCGGCGCCGACGGTGAAGTGATGGTCGCGGTCATCGGAGGTCCTCGGAGTCAGGGCAGGCGCGGGCCGGGAAGACCCAGGCGCGCAGAAGCAGAAAGCGGAGCACGGTGGCGGCGAGGTTGGCGGTGATCAGGACGGCCACCTCGGCACTGTGGGACGGAGATCCGGAGGCCGCGCCGAGCGCCGCGAGCGAACCGCTGGTGAGAGCGAGGCCGATCGCGAAGACGACGAGGCCCTGGGCCTGATGGCGTACGGCCCCGCTCCGGCCGCGTACGCCGAAGGTGAGCCTCCGGTTCGCGGCGGTGTTGGCGACGGCGGAGACGAGGAGCGCGCCGCCGTTGGCGAGCTGCGGGCCGACGCCGAGCCGGAAGAGGGAGTAGAGAGCCAGATAGAAGAGGGTGGACAGGGCCCCGACCACACAGAACCCGACCAACTGCCTGACCAGTCCACGCTCCACCCCGGTCAGCGCCCGGTCGCGCGGGTCGTCGCCGAAGGGCCGGGCCAGCCGGTCCAGCGGCAGCGCGCCGACGGCGAGCGCACGCCCCACCCGCCACACACCTTTCAGGTCCTCAGTGGCCGTCCGCACGATGTGGACGGTCGAGTCGGGGTCGTCGATCCAGTCGACGGGCACCTCGTGGATGCGCAGCCCGGCCCGCTCCGCGAGGACCAGCAGCTCGGTGTCGAAGAACCAGCCGCTGTCCTCCACCATCGGCAGCAGCCGTTCGGCCACCTCGCTCCGGATCGCCTTGAACCCGCACTGGGCGTCGCTGAAGCCGGCGGCGAGCGAGGAGCGCAGGATGAGGTTGTAGGCGCGCGAGATGAACTCCCGCTTCGACCCGCGCACCACCCGCGCACTCCGGGCCAGCCGCGAGCCGATGGCCAGGTCGGAGTGGCCGGAGATCAGCGGCGCGACCAGCGGGAGGAGGGCGTTGAGGTCGGTGGAGAGGTCGACGTCCATGTAGGCGAGGACGGGTGCGTCGGAGTCCGACCAGACCGTACGCAGCGCCCGCCCGCGCCCCTTCTCCTCCAGCCGTACGCTGCGCACCCCGGCCAGCTCCGCCGCGAGCGCGGCCGCCACGGCCGGGGTGGAGTCGGTGGAGGCGTTGTCGGCGACGGTGACGCGGAAGGCGTACGGGAAGGTGCGCGCGAGGTGGTCGTGGAGGCGCAGGACGCAGGGGCGGAGGTCCTTCTCCTCGTTGTACACGGGGACGACGACGTCGAGCACGGGGACGCGGGAGGCGGCGGGAGCCGTCTGCCGGGCCGGGAGGTGCTCCCGGCCCGGCAGGTGGGCGTGGTCCCCACCCCTGTTGCTGCGGCCGTCGGCGTCGGGGCCGCTCCGGAGGCTGTCGGTGGTGGTCATGGCTCCGACGTTCGCCAACCGCGCTGTCACACCGGTGTGGTGAGCCTGTCCCTGCCCTGTGAACCCTGGCGTGCGGCCGTTCCGGCGGGCAGGTCGTACGGGTCTGCTTCCGCCGGCAGCTCGACCGCGAAGACCGTCCGGCCGGGCGCCGAGTCGACCCGTACGCGCCCGCCGTGCGCCGAGACGACGGCCTGCACGATGGCGAGACCGAGGCCGGTGGAGCCGCCGGTCTTCTCGCCGCCGGTCCGCTCGCCGGCGGGGCCACGGGTGCGCGAGGCGTCACCGCGCGCGAACCGCTCGAAGACGTGCGGCAGGAGCTCGGCGGGGATGCCGGGCCCGTCGTCCCGTACCTCCAGCGTGACCGGCCCATCGGCGCGTACGGACGCGGACGGCTTCACGGAGACCGTCACGGTGGTGCCCGGCGGGGTGTGGGTGCGGGCGTTGGCCAGCAGGTTGACCAGTACCTGCTGGAGCCGGGCGGGATCGGCGCGTACGGTCACGGGTTCGCCGGGCAGCTCCAGCCGCCAGTGGTGGAGTGCGCCGGCGCCGGTGGCGGTGTCGGCGGCCCGGGCGTCGCTCACCGCGTCCACGACCAACGGCAGCAGATCAGTGCTCTCGTACGAGAGCGGGCGTCCGGCATCGAGCCGGGCGAGCAGCAGCAGGTCCTCCACCAGGCCGGTCATCCGGTCCGCCTCCGACTCGATCCGCCCGAGCGCGTGCCGGGTTACGGGGTCCGCGTGCTCCCGACGGGTGGCGCGCCGGGTCAGCTCGGCGTATCCGCGGATCGAGGCCAGCGGGGTGCGCAGCTCATGGCTGGCGTCGGCGACGAACTGCCGTACCCGCGTCTCGCTCTCCTGCCGGACCACCAGCGCCGAACCGACGTGCCCGAGCATCCGGTTGAGCGCGGCGCCGACCTGTCCGACCTCGGTACGGGGATCGGCCTCGGCGTCCGGGACGCGTTCCAGGAGCGCCACCTCACCGCTGTGGAGCGGGAGTTCGGCGACCCGGGTGGCGGTGGCGGCGACCCGGCGCAGCGGACGCAGCGCGACGCCGACGAGGACGGTGCCCGCGAGCGACGCGGCGATGAGCCCGGCGGCGGTGACGCAGACCTCGACGACGATCAGGGTCGTGAGCGCGCCGCTCACCTCGGCGGTCGGGATGCCGACGAGGACGGTGTGGCCTTCGGTGGTGGTGGCGGCCTCGACGCGGTAGCCGCCGAGGCCGGGCAGCTCGATGCTCCGGGCGTCGTCGCCGACCGCCGGAGCCGCCGCCTCCAGCGCCCGCCGCTGCCCCTCCGTCAGCGGCTTCGCGCTCTCCTGGGAGCGCAGCCCGCTGTCCTCGACGACCTTCGACGCGGTGACGTCCCCGCCGTCGACGAGCGCGCCGAACGTGCCGAGCGGCTGCCCCCCGCCGCCGACGAAACCGAGCGGACCGGCGTCCCGGAGGGCTTCCGGCGCGGGTCCGGGCGGCCGCTCCGCGCGTACGGCGACGGAGTGGAGCTGGTCGTCGAGCTTGCCGTACATATAGCTGTGGAAGGCGATGGCGGTGACGGACCCGATGACGGCCGCGACGACGGCGATCAGGGACACGGCGGAGACGACGAGCCGCGTCCGCAGGGTCCACGGCCGCCGCAGCACACCCAGGCCCTGGGGGCGCCTACTCACCGGGCTTGATCAGATACCCCGCCCCACGCCGGGTATGGATCATCGGCGTCCGTCCGGCGTCGATCTTCTTGCGGAGGTACGAGATGTAGAGCTCGACGACGTTGGCCTGGCCGCCGAAGTCGTAGTTCCAGACCCGGTCCAGGATCTGCGCCTTGCTGAGCACCCGGCGCGGGTTGCGCATCAGGAACCGCAGCAGCTCGAACTCGGTGGCGGTCAGGTGGATCGCGTCCCCGCCCCGGCTCACCTCATGGCTGTCCTCGTCGAGCACCAGGTCGCCGACGGTGAGCGTCGACTGGCTCCGCTCGGCCGCGAGCGCCGTGCCCGAGCGGCGGATCAGCCCGCGCAGCCGGGCCACGACCTCCTCCAGGCTGAACGGCTTGGTCACGTAGTCGTCGCCGCCGGCCGTGAGCCCGGCTATCCGGTCCTCCACGGCGTCCCGGGCGGTGAGGAAGAGGACCGGCACGTCGGAGTGGTCGCGCCGGAGCCGGCCCAGCACGGAGAGCCCGTCCATGTCCGGGAGCATCACGTCGAGCACCACGGCGTCCGGGCGGAACTCGCGGGCCGCGCGCACGGCCCCGGCCCCGTCACCGGCGCTGCGCACCTCCCACCCCTCGTACCGCAGGGCCATCGAGAGCAGCTCGGCGAGCGGAGCCTCGTCGTCCACGACCAGGACGCGCACGGGCGTACGGTCCGGCCTGAGCAGTTCGGTACGCCCCTGGGGCGCGGTCGTCGTCGTCATGGGCACCAGCCTGTGAGCCGCCCGTGAGAGAAGCCTGACCCGTTTCTGTGAATTGCCTGAGAAAGCGGTCGGTTTCTATGCGGGGCTCCCGAACAACGCCTCCGCGTTCCGGAAGCAGACGGCCCGCAGCCACTCCTCCCCGAGCTCCAGCCGCTCCAAGGCCTCCAGCTGGTGGACGTACGGATATGGAATATTCGGGAAGTCCGTCCCGAGCAGGATCCGGTCCCCGAGATCGGCGAGCAGCCCCCGCCGGCCGGCCGGAAACGGGGAGAGCCGCTCGCTGAAGTCGGTGAACGCCATCGTCGTATCGAGCCGCACCTCCGGGTACGCCTCCGCCAGCGCCAGGAACTCCGCGTACTCCGGCATCCCCATGTGCGCCACGATCAGCCGCAGTTGGGGATGGCGCGCGAGGAGCCGCCCGATCGGCTCGGGCCCGGTGAACCGACCCGGCGCGGGCCCGGACCCGCAGTGCATCACGACCGGCACCCCGGCCTCGGCGAGCAGCCCCCAAGCCCCATCCAGCAACGGCTCGTTGGCGTCATAACCCCCGACCTGGAGGTGCGATTTGAAGACCCGCGCCCCGCTCTCGACGGCCTCCTTCACGTACAACTCCACGCCGTCCTCAGGGAAGAGGGTCGCCGTGTGCAGGCAGTCGGGCGTCCGAGCGGCGAAGCCGGCGGCCCAGCCGTTCAGCCAGCGAGCCATGCCGGGCTTGTGCGGGTAGAGCATGGAGGTGAAGCGGAGCACCCCGAACGACCTGAGTACGGACAGCCGTTGCTCTTCCTCGTACCGATAGGTGATCGGCCACTCCAGCCCGGTCAGCGGCCCGGCGGAGTCGAAGTAGGCCCACACCTTGCGCAGGACCTGCTCGGGCATGAAGTGGGTGTGGACGTCGATGATGCCGGGCAGCCCGAGCCGCTCCCAGAACCGCACCACGTCAAGGCCGTCGTCTTCCACCCGCAACTCCTCACAGCTCCTCATGGGGCAAGGTCAGAACAACCCACCCTGCACGCCACCACCCGTGATGTCGATGAGAGGAACACGTACGTCACCCTCGCCCGCAGGCTGAAACGCCTCCAGCTCCCACCCGGTGATCAACCGCGTATCGAGCACGACCGCGCCACCTTCACCGCCCACGGCGAGGTGCAGATCGGGCCCGGCCGCAGCCACGAGCCGCCCCGCGACCACACCCCCGTCGACCAGCTCACCCACCGACCGCGTGGCGGCGCCCGAGCGGTCCAGCCCGAAGATCCCCGCGTGATCGACGACTTCGACCGGGACCGGCTCCAACGACTCGGGCCAACCGCGCCCTTGAAGCGCCACGGCCCGCCCGTACAGCTCCACCACCTCGTCGAACCGCTGCTGCTCGTCCGGCAGTTGGCCTCGTACGGTCCGCTTCCGGGCGTACGGAATCCGGTCCGGCACGCCGAGGGCGGCCCGCAGCACCTCCTCGGTCCGCCGGACGGCCATCAGGGGCCCGCGCCCGAGCCAGGTGTACGCCACGGCCCCCTGCTCCCGCAACCGCGCCCCGCCCCGCTCCTCCCGGGTGATCCCGACCTTGACCAGACCGGGCCCGAACCAGGCGAGATAGACGCGGTACGTTCGCGGGTCGTCCACCATCGTGTCGGCGGCCACCGAGTGGGCCCGGTCCAGCCGCGCGCACTCCGGGCACCGGCCCCCGGTGGAGCGCCCGGCCACCACGGCCCCCAGAGGACACACGTTGCCCCGCGCCCCCACACAGTGCCGCTCCCCCACGGCCCGAAACCCGAGCCGACCCCCGTACGCCAACGTGCTCACCCGCCGCTCGGCGCCCCTGCTCCACCCCAGCTGCGGCCCGTCGCCCGGCCACGCGACCCCGGTACACCGCCACCCGAAGGCCACCCGAACTCCGCTCTCTCCGTCCCGCCGGGGCCCCACACCCCGAACGCGAAGGCTAACGGGCGCCGGGAGCAAGCCCTCCCGGCCCACCGACCGGACCGGGAGGCGGCCCACCGACCGGACCGGGAGGCGGCCCACCGACCGGACCGGGAGGCGGGCCTGCGGCAGGGGCGGCGGACGGGCCACCGACCGGCCCACCGGCCGCACCGCCACCCACGCCCTCGATCCGCTGCCGCATCCCGGCCATCCGGCGGACGAAGCGCCGGTTGAACCAGACCATCCACCCGAGGAACGCGGCACCGAACGCGAGCCCCCACAGGCCCGCCGCCACGTTCCCGGCGGCGAACCAGAGCACCGGCGTCCCGAAGAAGATCAGCGCGAGCAACGGGAAGGCCCACCACCGGTTGCGCCGCAGCTTCTCCTCCCGGCGCCGGATCAGCCGGACCATGGCAGCCTGCTCGGCCGGGTCCTCGGGCAGCTCACCGTTCCTCGCAATCCGCCGCTCCAGCTCCGGCACCCGCGCCGCGTCGGTCCCGACCGCCCGGGCGTCACGACGACGGCGCCGCATCACGTACCACGTCATGAACCCGGCGTAGGCGAACCCGCCGACCAGAATCCCGGGCCACCCCGACCACCCGTCGAAGGCCAGCCGGATAGCGACCCACACCACCAGCACCAGCAGCGCCACCGCCCACCACCGGTCCTGCCACCGCTGCACCTGGCCGTGCCGTTGCGACCCCATGGGTAACCTCCGCGCCCGGGCGCGCCCATCACGCCCCGTGCGAATCCGGTTACCCCGTAACGTTCCACCGACGCACGAGCGCCCTCAGGGGAGGGGGACATACGGCTCGCAGGCGGTCCTGTCGCTGTCGCGGTCCAGGTGGTCCCCGTACCCGGGATCGCCCGGCCGCAAGGGCGCGGCTCCGGCGTCCCGGGCGGCGTCGCAGTTCTCGTAGTACACGTCCCCGGTCTCCTCGCCCGGCGGGGCGGTTCCGTCCTCCGGCTCGGTCACTTCCCGCACATCGGCATCGGTGATCACGCCCGACCGAACCGCATAGGCCCCTTCGAACACCTTCACGCTGCCGTCGGTCTGGAGCGCCTCCAGCTCAACCCGGACCGTGCTGCCCTCCACGCCGAGGATCCGGACGGTGTCCCGCTCCGTCCCGGCGAGACCGTCGACGAAGGCTCCGTACTCGCCGCCGAGGTTCTTGCCGCCCAGCTCCCAAGCTTCCCGGTAATCGCGGGAGTTGATGGCGTCGAAGTAGGCGACCACGGTCGCCTCCGCGCTCAGGGTGCTCGACGTGGACGGCGCCGGAGGCGGCGCGCTCCTCTCCGGAGAGGACGCGGTGTTCTCCGGAGAGGCGGTGACGGTACTGGTCACCGTGGCGGTCACCTCGGCCGGAGCCGAGGAGGCGGGAGAGGTGGAGGCGGGTGCGGCCACGGAGGTCGAGACGGGGGCGGCACCCCCGTCGGTCCCGCCGCCCCCGGCGCACGCCCCGGCACCGACGATCCCGACGGCTCCCACGACCACAGCGCATCCCGCGCTCCGCACGCCCGACCGAAAAAGCCCGCTCACACCCATCACCTCGCCGAGAAGCCCCGAGAGGAGTGTTCTCCTTCCAGCTTCCTCCCGACCGGAGGCACCCGCCCCTCGATCTTGGTCGGAAAGCCCTCACACGCGGTGCGCGGAGTCCCGCCCGGCTACGGGAGGTTCTCCTTCTCCACGTAATAGGCGTAGGCGTACCCGCCGTCCGCGGACTCCTCCACCGGTGTGGCGGTGAAGCCGATGGACGCATCAGGCTCGGGCACGTCCACACGCGTCTGGAAGAGCGAGCCGTCGCACGTCTGCGTCCCGGCGGCCGACGGCACGTCCTTGCCTCCGGCCTCGTTCCGCAGCTTCACCTCGCCACCGCCGGTGCAGGTGAAGACGAAGGTCACGCTCACCACGCCGTCGGGGACGGCGGGGTGGGTGTTGCCGAACTGCGGTGCCAGCTCGCCGCTCCCTCCGCCGAGGGACTCCCGCTCGACGAGAAGCCCCTCCAGGACGGCCTTGGCCTCGTCGGCGACGGTCGTCGCGCCGGGCGTCACGCCGACCGGCTCACCGTCCCGGGACGAGGGCGAGGACGGCGGCGTCGCACCGGCCTCCCCACCCCCACTGCAGGCCCCCGCGCCCAACAACGTAACTACGGAAAGAGACAGCAGAGCTGCCCAACGGCCCGTCCTGGCATAACGGTTCATCACTTCAGTCGCCCCCCGACCGACATGGAGCCGTACCGTCCCCGCGTGAGGCGAGGACGCCGGCGCCTTCGCCCCCGACGGTACAGGGGGTCGGCGGCGCCCCGAAGGCTTCACGCACCGGCGGGCTCCGCGCACCGACGGGCTTCACGCACACGCGGGCTTCACGCACCCGCGAGCGTAGGATCCGGCCCATGGCTCTGACGCGGACCCACATGGACCGGTTCGAGGCCTCCATGCCCCGCCTGGAGGCCATCGCCTACCGGCTGCTCGGCTCGGCGAGCGATGCCGAGGACGCCGTACAGGACACGTTCCTGCGGTGGCAGGCCGCCGACATCGACCGCATCGAGGTGCCTGAGGCCTGGCTGACCAAGGTCCTCACCAACCTCTGCCTCAACCAGCTCACCTCGGCCCGCGCCCGCCGCGAGTCGTACGTCGGCCAGTGGCTGCCCGAACCGCTGCTCGCCGGGGACCCGATGCTCGGCCCGGCCGAGACCGCCGAGCAGCGCGAGTCGGTCTCGTACGCCGTGCTCGCCCTCATGGAGCGCCTCTCGCCGAACGAACGGGTGGTGTACGTGCTGCGGGAGGCGTTCGACTACCCGCACCGGCGGATCGCGGAGATCCTGGACATCACCGAGGCCGCCTGCCAGCAGATCTTCCACCGCGCCAAGAAGCACGTCGCGCAGGGCAAGGCCCGTACGGAGATCGACGAGGCCGCCGCCCGGCGGATCGTCGAGGAGTTCCTCACCGCGGCCACCAGCGGGCGGACCGAGCCGCTCGTCCGGCTCCTCACGTCGGACGTCATCGCGATCGGCGACGGCGGCGGGAAGGTCCCGGCGCGCACCACGCCGTTCCAGGGCGCGCTCGCGGTCGCGAAGTTCATGCGGGGGCTGTTCAAGCCCAGCAAGGCCAAGCGCAATCTGGTCGGCGGCTCCCCCGAGGTTCACCTCACATCCGCCAACGGCGCCCCGGCCATCGTGGTCGTCCTCGACGGCCGGGTCATCGGCGTCCTGTGTGTGGAGATCACCGCGGAGGGCATCGCCGCGTTCCGCAGCCAGGCCAACCCCGACAAGCTCGAACGCGCGACGAGGCAGTGGTCGGCCACCGACCACGGCGACCCCCTGTTCAACGCCTTCTGACGACCACGTGACGCAGGTCACATCACCCACCTGTCAGGAAACGACGGGCTGCCCGGTTCAAGGGGCGAACCCGCGCGAGACAGGAGACAGGTCATGCAGGACGGACAGCACGGATCCCACGGGCAGCACCGCGTCATCGTCGTAGGAGCCGGATACGCCGGAGCCATCGCCGCCGGTCGCCTCGCCAGGCGGCTGCGGAGCGAGGACGTCGCCATCACCCTCGTCAACGCGGAGCCGGACTTCGTCGAGCGGGTGAGGTTGCACCAGCTGGCGGTCGGCCAGGAGCTGAGGCCTCGCCCGTTCAGCGAGATGTTCGCGGGTACGGGGGTCCGGCTGCGGCTCGCCAGGGTGACGGCCGTGGACGCGGACCGCAGGACGATCACCGTCACGGACGAGCAGGCCACCGAGGAACTCCCCTACGACACCCTCGTGTACGCCCTCGGCAGCACCTGGAACACCCACGGCGTCCCCGGCACGGCCGAACACGCCCACGACATCGCCGGCCGCCCCGGCGCCCTCCGACTACGCGAACGCCTGGCCGCCCTGGCCGCAGGGGAGCCCGTGGTCGTCGTCGGCGGCGGCCTCACCGGCCTGGAGGCGGCCACCGAGATCGCCGAGGCCCGCCCCGACCTGAACGTGGCCCTCGCCGCCCGGGGCGCTCTGGGCGACTGGCTCTCCCCCAAGGGCCGCCGCCACCTGCGCAAGGTCTGCGTCAAGCTGGCCATCACGGTCCACGAACACACGACGGTCACCGCCGTGGAAGCGGACCACGTCACCACCACTGCGGGCGACATCCCCGCAACGGTCACGATCTGGACAACCGGCTTCGCGGTCCACCCGATCGCCCAGGCGACCACGCTGAAGATCGACGCCATGGGCCGGATCGAGGTGGACGCCACCATGCGCTCGCTCTCCCACCCGGACGTGTACGCCATCGGCGACGCGGCCCTGGTGATGGGCCCCAACGACAAGCCCCTGCGCATGGCCTGCGCCACGGGCGGCCCGACCGCCTGGCAGGCCGCCGACGCCATCGCGGCCCGCCTGACCGGCACCACGTCCCCGACCATCCCGCTCCGCTACTTCAACCAGTGCATCTCCCTGGGCCGCAAGGAGGGCCTGATCCAGTACGTCACCGCCGACGACCGGTCCCGCCCCACCGCCCTCACCGGCCGCCTGGCCGCCCTCTACAAGGAAGTGGTCTGCAAGGGCGCGGCCTGGGCCGTCGCCAACCCCACCCTGGGCAAGCCGACCCGGCGCCGCGGCGTCGTACAACAGCAGACTCCCGCGCAGCACCCGACCACCGCGAACGCCGCATAACGCGAGAGGCCCCCAGGATCTCTCCTGGGGGCCTCTGACCTGCTGTGCACTCGGCAGGATTCGAACCTGCAACCTTCTGATCCGTAGTCAGATGCTCTATCCGTTAAGCTACGAGTGCTTGGCGTTCCGGGCTTTTCTGCCTGGTCGGCGTTGCGGGAACAACATTACATGACCTGCGCCGTGACGCGAAATCCATTGTCCGCACCACCTCTGAGCTGCGGAAACACCCTTCTGGGGCCGATCTCGGCCACCCCCTTGACCACGGCCGCACACGGGATCCGGTCGGGAACGGCCGAAGCCCCGTGCCAGGGGCACGGGGCTTCGGGGTGGAGCGGAGGCGGAGGGATTTGAACCCTCGATGGGCTTTAAGACCCAAACCGCATTAGCAGTGCGGCGCCATAGACCGGACTAGGCGACGCCTCCTCCACACACCTCGCGCGGACGCGAGTGGTGCGTGCAGATGATGACACAGTCGAACGTCGTGTCACCAATCGCCGCTCACGTTACTAGCCGGGCGGGGGCCAGGGCAAAGCACTTCGGCGTGGTGGCGCAACGTCCGGGCCGCAGAGGCGTTAGAGAGGCGTGGAGGTTTCGGCCTCCGTCGGTCGGGGGCGGCCGGGAGCGGTCGGCCCGCCGCGAACCACCCCACCGCCCGCCTCGTCATCCGCCGCGTCCCCGGTCGTCCGTGACCGTGGTGCGGAGATACAGGAGCCCGCATGTTGCGCCGTCTCGCCCTCACCGCCGTCGTCACGCTCGCCGCGCTGTCCGTCACCGCGCCCGCGGCGACCGCTTCCGCGACCGCCACCGGTCCGGTGCCGTCCGCCGTGCCCACCGCCGGACCCCTCTCCTCGGCCTTCCCGGCGCTCGGGCCGCTGCCCGTGCCGCTTCCGCCACTGCCCTCGTTCCTGGACGGCGGCAGCGGTGTGGGCCAGGAGAAGCCCGCCGCGCGAACCCGGCTCACCGTCACCGTGGAGCGTTCCGGGGTCGCCGGCGCCGACGGGACGTTCGAGCTGACCTGCGGGCCCACCGGAGGCACCCACCCGGAGCGGCAGGGCGCCTGCGACCGGCTCGCGGAGGTCGGGGCGACGCGGACGGGGCCGGAGCTGTTCCGGGCGGCGCCCGAGGGCACCATGTGCACCATGATCTACGGCGGCGACGCCTCCGCCCGCATCGTCGGGACCTGGGAGGGCCGGCCCGTGGACACCACCGTGACCCGGGGCGACGGCTGCGAGATCGCGCGCTGGAACAACCTCGTTCCGGTGCTCCCCGATCTTCGGTAGGGCTTCGGCAGGGCCCGTTCCGCCAGGCGTCCGCGCACGTCACACGGTGCGCGGACGCTCACGTCACAGGCCACCGGCGTACACGCCGTGCACAGAACCTTGGTGAGAGCTCCCCCTCATCCGCCGCCCCCGGGCCCTCGCCTGGCCTTAGACTCCTCCAGTGACAGTCTGCGGCCCGAGGGGCAAGATGGGGCCCGCTGTCGGCAAGGTGCGGTAATCAGGGAGGAAGCGTCGTCGTGAGCAGCAGGCCATCCCGAGGCACTGCTCGCCTCGCAGCCATACTCGATGCCCTTCCGGACGGGCTCCTGCTCGTCAATTGCAACGGCACGGTCGTCAACGCCAACGCCATCGCCCTCGAAATGTTCGAGACCCCGGGCACCGCGCTCGTCGGTCGCGGACTGCTGGATCTGCTGCCGGAGTTCGACTCCACGCTGATCCCGGGATCGATGCGCCGACCCGAGGCTGCGGACGAGCAGGGCAGGACCAAGCCGACGCGCATGATCGCGCGCCGCACCGACCGGCACGAGTACCCGGTCGAGGTCACCAGCGCCAGCCTGGACAGCGGCCAGGCCGCGTACAACGACATCCACTCCAGCTACACCGGCGACGAGCTGCTCATGCTCGTCGTACGGGACCTCTCCGGCACGGTCGACACCGAGGCCGAGCTGGCCCGTTCGCAGCGCCAGACCGAGATGATCCTGCGCGCCGCCTCCGAGGGCGTCGTCGGCACGGATACGGACGGGCGCGTCGTCCTCGTCAACCCCGCCGCCGCCCAGATCCTCGGCTTCCGGGCCAGCGACCTCGGCGGCCAGGAGCTGCACCCGCTGATCCTGCACTCGCGGGCGGAGGGCGAGCCGTTCCCGTACGAGGAGTCGCCGCTCGCCGACACGCTCAAGTCCGGGCGCAAGCACCGCGTGCGCGGCCAGGTGCTCTGGTCCAAGAGCGGCGCCCAGGTGCCCGTGGACCTGACGACCGCGCCCGTACGGGACGGCGACCAGCTCGTCGGCGCGGTGATGACCTTCACCGATCGCAGGCCGTACGAGGAGCTCTCCGCCCAGCACAAGAACGTCGTCGCCGAGCTGACCACCAGCCACTCCGACGAGGTCACCGCGCTGAAGGAAGCGCACGCAGCCGAGCTGGAGGCGCTCAAGGAGGCGCACGCGGCCGAGCTGGCCGACCGGACCGAGCGGTACGCCGCCGAGATCGAGGGTCAGGCCGAGCTGCTCGCCTCCCTCGGCGCCCAGCACTCGCAGCTGACGGCCGTGCTCGGCGGTTCGCTGCGCGGGCCGCTGGAGGAGCTGCGCGGTGAGCTGTCCACGCTCGCCGCCGACCCGGCCGGGCAGCTGTGGCCCGAGGCCAACCAGATCCTGCACCACCTCGCCGCCGGGTACGCCCGGATGACCACGCTCGTCGACAACGTGCTCGGCTACCAGCGCCTCGACGCGGGCGTGGACGGGCTGCACAAGGGTCCCGCGATGGTCGACGGGATCGTGACGGGCGGGATCGACGGAGCGGTCGAGCTGATCGGCCCCGGGCGCGCGCAGTTCGCCGTGCACGCCCCGCCCATCGAGGCCGAGGTCGACGCCCGTCAGCTCGCGACCGCCCTCGCCCACCTCGTCGCGGACGTCTGCGGCGTCGACTCCACCGGCAAGGCCCGGGCCGTCCCCGGCGGCGGATACGTCGACTCGACCGTGGTCGTGGCCGCCGCCCAGCGCGGTGACGTCGTACGGATCGAGGTGCGCGGGCCGTTCGCCGGCGGCGACCCGGTGCACCAGCCGATCGTGCGCGGCATCGTCCAGGCGCACGGCGGTGTGCTCCAGACGCACGAGATGCCGGGCATGAGCGGCAGTGCGTACGTTCTCGACATCCCGATCGGCGCCGGCTCGGGCACCATCGTGCCGCCGGACGTGCCGGTGGAGCCCGCACTCGATCCCGCGCCCTCCCCGGCCGCGCCTGCCGAGGGTCTCGGGGCGCCGGGCGTCACCAGTGGCGGGCGCCGGCGCGCGCGCCGGTCGTCGACCGACGCGTTCCTGGACAGTCCCGGTGGCGCGCCCGAGGCCGAGGCCGCGGACGGCCCGGCGGACGGTCCTGTCGCCGAGCCGACCGGGCGGCGCCGGGCGCGCCGTGGGGCCGCGGCGGCCGAGGAGACGGCTCCCGAGCTGATCCCGGCCCAGCAGGGCGAGGGGTCGGGGCGCCGGCGCGGACGGCCCAGTCCGGCGGAGAGCGCGGCGGCGGCCGGAAACGGTACGGCGGAGAGCGGCCCGGCCCAGCTCGAACCGCCTCAGCAGCGTGATCAGCAGGCCCAGCCTCAGCAGCCCCAGCGGCATGCCCTCGCGCTGACGTCCGCCGCGTCCTCCGCGCCCTCCGAGGGGTCCGTCGTCACCGCGGCCGAAGGTGCGCAGGGCGCCGGACGGCCCCAGCGTGGCCAGACCGTGCCGCCGCAGGGCGTACCGGCCGACCCGCAGCAGCCGGTACCGCCCGCCGGCCGGCGGGCCCGGCGCGAGGGCGAACACCGCCCCGCGCTCCCCGCCCTCGCGGCAGGAAGCGGCGGTAGTGGCGGTAGTGGCGGAAGCGGCGGTACGGACCCGGAGCAGGCCCCGAGCGGCCAGAACGGGCGCCACCAGCCTCAGGAGGAGGCCCTCGCGCTCAGCCAGGCCCCGGCGCAGCAGCCCGGTGGGCGGCGGGCCCGCCGCGCGCTGGCCGCCGCCCAGGAGCGCACCGCCGCCGACGCCGGTCCGCGTACCGCCTTCGCCCTGCCGCCCGCCGACGCCGACCGGGCCCCGGCCGCGTCCGTGCAGGCGCCCGGCCCCGCTCCTGTACAGGCGCCCGGACCCGCCCCCGTACAGGCACCGGACGTGCCGGTCCCCGGCCCCACCCCCGCACCCCCTCCCGGCGACGAGAGCCACCACGGGCGCACCGCACCCGAGGCCGGTCACACGCCTCCGCAGGCCCACCCCGTGACGCCTCCCGCCGATCGGTCCGGCGCCTCGGACCAGGACACGCCGCTCCCCGCGCCCGACGAGCAGCCCTGGGCCGCCGCACCGCACGCCCCGAACGCTCCGAACGCCTCCTCCCGGCCCGCACCGGACGACCGGTCCTGGGGCGGCAACGGGCAGACCGCCCACGCCACCGGCACCGGGGCCGTTCCGGCGGCGCACCCGGCCGACTCCGGCGCGCCCCCCGCCACACCGGACGCGTGGCGGCAGCCGCTGCCGGCCGAGGAGCCGACGGCGGGCGTCAACCCGGACTCCACGCAGGGGCGGGCGTTCAGCGTGCGGACGCTGGGCCAGGGGGTGCCGTTCGCGCAGCACCTCACCCACCAGCAGAACCAGCCCGCCCAGCCCGGCCAGCCCGCCCAGCCCGGCCAGCCTGCCCAGCCCGCTCCGGCGAACCAGCAGCAGAGCCTCGGCGGTGCCGGCCGGCGGCGCAAGCTCGCCGCCCCGCCGGAGGGTGAGCGCCCGTCAGCCCAGCAGCCCGCCACCGGAACGGATCCCGCTACCGGAACGGGCCCCGCCGCCGGTCCGACCACTCCGACCGCTCCGGCGCAGCCCCAGGCACCTCAGGCACCTCAGGCACAGCCCCAGGAGGCTCAAGGGCCTTCCGCCCCCCACCCCGGCTCCGGTCAGCTGCTGGCGCCTCCGGTGGCCGAGGGGCGTGCGTACGCCATAGGGGCGCCTGACGAGGGTGCCGAGGGTCCGGAGCCGCTGGACGGGCCCGGCGGTGCCGTCGAGGTCGCCAACCGGCCGCAGCCCCGCCCGCTCGACGACGAGCTGCCGCCCGAACCGCTGGACAACCCGCGCCGGCTGCTCGTCTGGCCCGCTCCCGACGTACCGACCCAGCAGGCGCTCAGCGATCGCGGCTACCGTCCGGTGATCGTCAACTCCCGTGAGGAGGTCGACGCCCAGATCGCCGCGTTCCCCGCCGCGCTCTTCGTCGACCCGCTGACCGGGCCCATCACCCGTACGGCGTTGCAGTCGCTGCGCCAGGCCGCCGTCGCCGCCGAGGTTCCGGTGCTGGTCACGGCCGGTCTGGGGCAGGCGACCCGGGAGGCCGCGTACGGGGCCGACCCGGCCGTCCTCCTCAAGGCGCTGGCACCTCGCGACAGCGAGCAGCACCCGCCGCGCGTCCTCCTGATCGAGGAGCACGAGGAGATCGCGGCGGCGCTGGGGCAGACCCTGGAGCGGCGCGCGATGCAGGTCGCCCGCGCGGCGACCGACAGCGAGGCCGTCGATCTGGCGGGCCGGATGCGGCCGAACCTGGTGGTCATGGACCTCATGCAGGTACGCCGCCGCCGCGCCGGGATCATCGACTGGCTGCGCGCCAACGGCCAGCTCAACCGCACGCCGCTGGTCGTCTACACCTCGGCCGGAATGGACCCTTCGGAGCTGCCGCGGCTGGCTTCCGGGGAAACCGTTCTCTTCCTGGCGGAGCGGTCCACCAGCGACGAGGTGCAGTCCCGGATCGTCGACCTGCTGGCGAAGATAGGCACCAACTGACCACGCACAGAGGCGGGGGCGGTACGGGAACTCCCGTACCGCCCCCGCCCTGTTTCACGTGAAACCAAGGCCGGAACCGACGCCTCAGAGCTGGGTGACGTCCAGCTCCCCGGCCGCGTACTGCTTCCGGATCACCTTCTTGTCGAACTTGCCGACACTCGTCTTCGGTACGGCCGGGATCACCGACCACCGCTCCGGCAGCTGCCACCTGGCGATGCCCGACTCGGCGAGGAACGCCTTCAGCGCCTCGTAGTCGACATCGGCGGCACCTTCCTTGAGGACCACCGTCGCCAGCGGCCGCTCGCCCCACTTCTCGTCCGGTACGGCGACGACGGCCGCCTCCGCGACGTCCGGGTGGGCCATCAGCGCGTTCTCCAGCTCGACGCTGGAGATCCACTCGCCGCCCGACTTGATGACGTCCTTGGCCCGGTCGGTCAGGGTGAGGTAGCCGTCGGTGCTGATCACGCCGACGTCGCCGGTCTTCAGCCAGCCGTCCTCGCTGAACTTGTCCTCGGGCCGCAGGTGCTCGCCGTCGGCCCCGCCGTAGTACGCGGCCGCGATCCAGGGCCCCCGGACCTCCAGCTCACCGGCCGACTCGCCGTCCCACGGCAGGTGCTCGCCCGCCGGGCCGACCAGCCGCGCCTCCACACCGGCCGGGAAGCGGCCCTGGGTGATGCGGTACGGCCACTCCTCCTCGGCGGTCAGCCCGGCGGGCGGGTGGGCCATGGTGCCCAGCGGCGAGGTCTCCGTCATGCCCCAGGCGTGGCAGAGCCGGACGCCGAGCTTGTCGTACGCCTCCATCAGCGACGGCGGGCAGGCCGCGCCGCCGATGGTCACGTTGGCCATGGAGGAGAGGTCGCGCGGGTTGGCGGTGACCTCGGCGAGGAGGCCCTGCCAGATGGTGGGCACCGCGGCGGCGTGCGTCGGGCGCTCGCGCTCGATCATCTCGGCGAGCGGGCCCGGCTGGAGGAAGCGGTCCGGCATGAGCATGTTGACGCCGCTCATGAACGTGGCGTGCGGCAGGCCCCACGCGTTCACGTGGAACTGCGGGACCACGACGAGCGTGGTGTCCTTGTCGGTCAGCCCCATCGACTCCGACATGTTGACCTGCATGGAGTGCAGGTAGATGGAGCGGTGGGAGTAGACGACGCCCTTGGGGTCGCCGGTGGTGCCGGAGGTGTAACACATGGCGGCGGCCTGGCGTTCGTCCAGCTCCGGCCAGTCGTACGTGGTCGGGCGGCCCGCGATCAGCTCCTCGTACTCGTGCACGCGCGGCGCCACCCCGGCCAGCGCCGAGCGGTCGCCGGGTCCGGAGACCACCACGTGCTCGATGCTCGGCAGGTGGGGCAGGAGCGGTACGAGGAGCGGCAGCAGCGTGCCGTCCGCGATGACGACCTTGTCGTCCGCGTGGTTGACGATCCACGCGAGCTGCTCCGGCGGCAGCCGGAGGTTGAGGGTGTGGAGTACGGCTCCCATGGAAGGAATCGCGAGGTATGCCTCGATATGCGCCGAGTTGTTCCACATGAGGGTCGCCACCCTCTGGTCGCCGTCGACGCCCAGCTCGTCGCGGAGCGCGTTGGCCAGCTGGGTCGCGCGGGTGCCGATCTCGGCGAAGGTGCGTCGGTGCGGCTCGGGTTCGCCGGTCCAGGTCGTGACCTGCGACTTCCCGTGAATCGTCATCCCGTGGTGCAGGATGCGGGTGACAGTCAGCGGTACGTCCTGCATGGTGCTCAGCACGGCGTCCTCCCGGTGGGCGCTACGCGGCAGTAGGGTTGCGCTGATTCTGCGCACATACCACGCGGTATGTCACTACTCGCGGGAGAAAATTCCTGTCCGGGGCACGTGGGCGGGCCTGTCCGGGGCACGTGGGCGGGGGGGTGCGGGGGCTGTGTGGTCCTCAGCGCACCGGCGTCAGCTCCGGGTCCTCGCGGAGCTTGCCGAGGGCGCGGGAGACGGCGCTCTTCACCGTACCGACCGACACCCCGAGCACCTCGGCCGTCTGCGCCTCGCTGAGGTCCTCGTAGTACCTCAGGACGACCATCGCGCGCTGGCGGTCCGGGAGCTTGAGCACCGCGCGCCACATCGCGTCGTGCAGCGACTGCTGCTCGGCCGGATCCGGCGCCGGGATGCCTCCCTGCTCGGGCAGCTCCTCGCAGGCGAACTCGTCGACCTTGCGCTTGCGCCACTGCGAGGTCCGGGTGTTCAGCAGCGCCCGGCGGACGTAGCCGTCGAGCGCCCGGTGGTCCTCGATCCGCTCCCACGCCACGTACGTCTTGGCCAGCGCGGTCTGCAGCAGGTCCTCCGCGTCGCACGGGTTCGCGGTGAGCGAGCGCGCGGTGCGCAGCAGGACCGGGCCACGGGCCCGGACGTACGAGGAGAACGACGCGTACGGCGTGTGCGCGTGGTGGCCGGCGGCGGTGGCGGAGGCCGCTCTGGAGGCGCCCGTGCAGACTGGCGTGGTCATGTACTCAACCTAGGAGCGGGGCCCGCCGAGGGGATCGGCCCCAGGTCCCGAAGGCCCGTCCGCCTCAGGTTGTAGGGGCGGCTCACCCTCCACCTCCTGAAGGTGGACGGGCCCTCGTCCGGCCTTAGGGGTCCCACCACCCCGCCGTAAGGGTCCGCCCCCGGGACCGTCCGGGGTCGTTCAGCCGTCCACGCCGAGGATCAGCCCGGACGTCGGCACCCCCGTACCGGCCGTGACCAGCGATCTCGCCGCCCCCGCCACCTGGTTCACCGAGGTGGAGCGCAGCTGCCGGACGGCCTCCGCGATGCCGTTCATCCCGTGGAGGTACGCCTCCCCCAGCTGACCCCCATGCGTGTTCAGGGGCAGCGCGTCCGCCGCGACGAACGCACCGCCCTCCCCGGGACCGCAGAAACCGAACTCCTCCAGCTGCATCAGGACGAACGGCGTGAAGTGGTCGTAGAGGATCGCCACGTCGATGTCGGCCGGACCCAGCCCCGAGCTGCGCCAGAGCTGCCGGGCCACGACGGCGGTCTCCGGCAGGCCGGTCAGCCCGTCCCGGTAGAAGCTCGTCATCTGCTCCTGCGACCGGCCCGCGCCCTGGGCCGCCGCGACGACGACGGCCGGCGGACGGGGCAGGTCGCGGGCGCGCTCGACGCTGGTCACGACGAGTGCCTGGCCGCCGTCGGTCTCCTGGCAGCAGTCGAGCAGCCGCAGCGGCTCCACGATCCAGCGGGAGGCGGCGTGGTCGGCGAGCGTGATCGGCTTCTCGAAGAAGTACGCCGCCGGGTTCCGGGCCGCATGCCTCCGGTCGGCCACCGCCACATGTCCGAAGACCTCGGGGTCCAGCCCGTACGCGTACAGGTAGCGCTGGGCCGCCATCGCCACCCAGGAGGCGGGCGTGAGCAGCCCGGACGGCAGGTTCCAGCCGAGCGCCGCGCCCTCGGCGGTGGGCTCGCGCCGCTGGACGCCGGAGCCGAAGCGGCGGCCGGAGCGCTCGTTGAACGCCCGGTAGCAGACGACGACGTCGGCCACCCCGCTCGCCACCGCGAGGGCGGCCTGCTGGACGGTGGCGCAGGCCGCGCCGCCGCCGTAGTGGACGCGGGAGAAGAACGACAGCTCCCCGATACCGGCCGCCTGGGCCACGGTGATCTCGGGGCTGGTGTCCATGGTGAAGGTGACGAGGCCGTCGACGTCGGCGGGGGTGAGGCCCGCGTCGTCGAGGGCGGCGGAGACGGCTTCGACGGCGAGCCTCAGTTCGCTGCGGCCGGAGTTCTTGGAGAACTCGGTGGCCCCGATGCCGACGATGGCCGCTTTTCCGCCGAGGGAGTCGGGCCTGCGGATGCTCATAGGGACCGCGCCTCCTGGGGCAGGGCGACGGTGACCTTTCCGGTGACGTGTCGCCCTCTACGGTTGTCGCCGGTCACCGCGATCTCTATAAGGGCGTCGTTCTCTATAAGGGCGTCGTTCTCGCCTTCCAGGGCCATGTTTTCCGAGGCGACGACGCGGCCGGACAACCGCAGGACATCCCCCGGGTAGGTGGGAGCCCCGAGGCGGATCGCGACCTTCCGGAGGACGGCCGTCGGTCCGAAGTGGTCGGTGATGTAGCGGCCGACGAGCCCGTTGGTGGTGAGGATGTTCATGAAGATGTCCGGTGAGCCCTTCTCCCGGGCCCGTTCGGCATCGTGGTGCACGTCCTGGTAGTCGCGGGACGCGATGGCGCCGGCGACGATCAGGGTGCGGGTGACGGGGATCTCCAGGGGCGGCAGTTCGGCGCCGACGCGGTACACGTCCTTCACGGCCTGCCTCCCGCTATCAGCAGGCCCAGTTCCTGCAGGATTTCGGCGCCGCAGCCGAGGTACGCGTCCAACTGGCGGCCCCAGAGGAAGTGCCGGTGGACCGGGTGGTCGAGGTCGGCCCCGGTGCCGCCGTGCAGGTGCTGTCCCGCGTGCACGACCCGCCGCCCCGCCTCGGATCCCCACCAGGCGGCGGTCAACGCCTGTGCCGCGTAATCCCTTTGCCGGTCATACCGCCAGGCCGCCTCGTACACCGTGACCCGGATGGCCTCGGTGTCCATATGGGCGTCGGCGGCGCGGAGCAGGACTCCTTGGTTGGTGGAGAGCGGGCGGCCGAACTGCTCGCGGGTGGTGGTGTGCTGGACGGCGCGCGCGAGTGAGCCCGCGCAGACGCCCGCCTGGAGCCCGGCGAAGGCGGTCCGGCCTGCGGCGAGGACCGATGCGTACGCCTCCGGGCCCGTACCGAGGGATTCTCCCCGTACGCCGTCAAGGCCGAGCCGCCCCGCCGACCAGGGTGCGGTCGTCTCCACCGGCACCACGCTCACGCCCGCCGCCCGCGCATCGACGATCCACAGCTCCCGCTCCGCGTCGGCGACCAGCACATGGGTGGCGTCGCGCAACCACGGCACCCAGGGCACCACCCCGGACAACGCCCCCTCCACCGACCTCACTTCACCGCGCACCGGCAAGGCTCCCGTCGCCACCGCCGTACCGTCACGCAGCGCGGGCAGCAGGCGCTCCCGCTCCTCGGCCGTACCGTGCCCGGCGACCGCGAGGAGCCCGTACACACAGGTCGCGGCCAGCGGGACCTGGGCGGTGGTCCGGCCCTGCTCCTCCAGGAGGAGTACGAGGCCGAGCAGCCCGATGTCCTCCACCGCACCCGGCAGCCCGGCCGCGCACAGCTCCTTCCACAGCTCGGCGTCCGTACCCGTCCCGGCCGCCGCCAGCCGCTCGTGCGTGGCCAGGTCGCCGAAGATCCGCGCGGCCAGCCCTTGTGCGGCTGACTGCTCCTCGTTCGGGGTGAAGTCCATCTCAACCGCCTTCGCTCGCCCGGAAGACCGGGAGTTCCAGCTCGGGGTCCGTACGCAGAAACTCCAGCCGTACGGGCAGGCCGACGCGGACCTTGTCGTACGGCACACCGACCACGTTTCCGACGATCCGTACGCCCTCGGAGAGCTCGATCAGCGCGACGGCGTACGGGCCGCCCTCGCCCGACGGGTCGAAGGCCGGGAAGGACGGGTGGTGCATCACGACATGGCTGAAGACCGTGCCCTCGCCGCTCGCCGCGACCGTGTCCCACTCCTGGCCGGCGCAGGCGTTGCAGCCGGGGAGCCAGGGGAAGCGGAGGGTGGCGCAGTCCACGCAGCGCTGGATGAGGAGGCGGTGCTCGGCGACCCCGGCCCAGAATCCGGCGTTGTCGCGGTTGATGACGGGGCGGGGGCGGAGGTCCTTCGCGCGGTGTGTCGGGCGGTACTTGAGGATGCGGAAGCGGTGCGTCCCGGCGAGTTCGCCGTCGGCGCGGACGTCCATCCGGGTGGTGACGAAGTAGCCGGTGCCGAGCTTGGTCGTCTTGCGCGGGGAGACGGACTCGATGACGGCGTCGAAGGTGATCAGGTCGCCGGGGCGGAGCGGCCGCAGGTACTCCTGCTCACAGTCGGTGGCGACGACGGAGGTGTAGCCGGCGCCGTCGAGGAGGCGGAGGAGTTCGTCGTACGCGGTCGAGCGGGCGTCGGTTGCGTCGCCGGACTCCGGTTCTCCGGTGAGCCCGCGCATCGTCCAGGCCTGGAGCATGGTGGGCGGGGCGACGGCGTCGGGGCCACGGTAGGCGGGCGAGGTGTCGCCCATGGCCTCGCACCAGTGGCGGATCATCGGCGCGTTGACGGGGTCCTTGCCAGTGGCGGCGGTGGCGGCGGGACGGCCGGCGTAGGCGGCGAGCTGCTCGTACAGGGGGTCGTCGGGCGTACCGGCCCGGGCCTGCACCGTCGGGGCGCCCGGGGCCTCCGGGGCGCCCGGGCCGCTCAGGCCACTCAGGCCACCCGGGCGACTCGGGCCGCTCAGATCTCTCCGGTCACCCGGGTTGCTCAGGCTACTCAGGCCACCCGGGTCTCTCGGGTCGCCCGGACCATCCGGGGCCCCCGGGTTCACCGCTTGCTCCGGGTCATCCCGAGCCGCATGGTCGCGACGATCTCGCGCTGCACTTCACTCACACCGCCGCCGAAGGTGTTGATCTGCGCGGCCCGGTTCATCCGCTCCAGCTCGCCGTCGGCACCGCTCCCGCCCAGGCAGCCGGCCGACCCGCCCCGCAGCAGCCCGACGTCCCCCACCACCTCCTGGCACATCCGATACACCTCCACGGCGCTCTCGGTCCCCGCGAACTTCACGCCGCTCGCCTCCCCGGGCGCCAGCGCGCCCGCCCCCACGGCACCGACGAGCCGCCAGTTCAGCAGCCGGGTCGCCGCGAGCCGGGCGTACGCCTCCGCGAGCCGGGCGCGCACCCACGGCTCGTCGATCCGGCGGCGCCCCGTGGCGGGGTCGGGGGTACGGGCGTGGGCGAGGGCCTCCTCGTAGAAGTCCTCGGCCTGCATGCCGATGGCGGCGAGGGCGACGCGTTCGTGGTTGAGCTGGTTGGTGATGAGCCCCCACCCGTCGTTCACCGCGCCTACGAGGTTCGATGCGGGGACGCGTACGCCGTCGTAGTAGGTGGCGGTGGTCGTCAGCCCGCCCACGGTCTCGATCGGCGTCCAGGAGAAACCGGGGTCGTCGGTCGGCACGAGGATGATCGAGATGCCACGGTGCTTGGGCGCGTCGGGGTCCGTGCGGCAGGCGAGCCAGACCCAGTCGGCCTGCTGGGCGTTGCTGGTGAAGATCTTCTGGCCGTGGACCACCCAGTCGTCGCCGTCGCGCACAGCGCGGGTCCGCAGCGCCGCCAGGTCCGTACCGGCTTCGGGTTCGCTGTAGCCGATGGCGAAGACGAGGTCGCCGCTGAGGATCCGGGGCAGGAAGTACGCCTTCTGCTCCTCGGTGCCGTACTTCATCAGGGTCGGGCCGACGGTGTTGAGGGTGACCATGGAGACGGGGGCGCCGGCCCGGTACGCCTCGTCGAAGAAGACGAACTGCTCGTCGGCGCCGCGCCCTTGACCGCCGTACGCGACGGGCCAGCCGAGGCCGAGCATGCCGTCGGCGCCGATCCTGCGCAGCAACCGCCGCTGCTCAGCAGGGTCGTCGCGCCAGCCTCCGCCCTCGGGCAGCACGGCCGCGAAGTACGTGCGCAGTTCGGTACGCAGCTGCTGCTGGCGCTCCGTCGGGGCGAGGTGCACGGCGGGACCTCCGGGGGACGCGGATCCTTTCGGAGTAACGGTTTCTGACTATCCGTCAGATCCGCTCATCGCGTCAAGGGAAACGGCAGCAGCCCGTACGCGGTACCGAAGTACCGCCGCACGGGCTGCTGTTCAGCCGTCCGGAACCCACCCCCCGGAAGGTCCCGGACGCCCGATCACCGAGAGGGCGTGACCGCCGGGCCCATCACCAGAAGAACGGGGTGAAGTTGACGGCGACGCTGTGGTCCGACTGGTCGATGGCGGTGAAGTCCGAGCCGCTGACCTGGGCCGAGGTGTTCTGGTTCGACGCCCCGGCACCGACGGCCTGCTGCTGCGTGGTGGACGAGTTGCCCGAGTTGCTGCCGCCGACGCCACTGCCGCCGACCGTCGCCACAGCCGCGTTCGATCCGTCGTTCGCGAAGGAGCCGTTGTCCGCCAGGGCCACACCGCCGCAGAGCGCGACGGTCAGGGGCAGCGCGGCGACTGCGGCGAGAGCACGAGCGGTGCGGATGCTTGCCATGTGAGTTCCTCCAGGAACCGGAAATCCGGCTTCAGTTGGTTCATGTGCGGCTGGTTCCGGGGAAGTCGGCCGACCACCCCGGTGCTGGTCACGACGTCGCGAAACCAGAGTTGCCCAGCACATCCCCGGCGAACCATGCTGTGCCGCCCCATTCCCTCGCAAGCATGAAGAAGAGGCGATAAACCCCTCCGGACCTCCGGACCTCCGGACCTCCGGAACAACGAAGGCGAGGCCTTTCCCCGGCACCTTCGAACAGAGGCCCGCTAGAAGGTGTACCGGGTGTGACTGAACACCTGGCCGTCGTGCCCGAAGCCGTACGCCGTGATGGGCGCCACCGCGAACAGCAGGTCCCGGCCCTCGCGGATGCTGTCGCCGAAGCCGAAGAAGGCGCCCTCCGGCGAGGTGATGTGGTCGCCGTACTGCGCCTCGAACGCGGCGATGGCCTCGTCCTGCCGCGCCGGATCCGCCACCTGCTCCGCCGTGCCCTCGACCACGATGTCGAGGCCTCCCGCGAGTGAGCCGTGCCCGGTGGTGAGTGCGCAGTGGGCGTTGCCGGCCAGGTTCCTCGCCTTCTGCCCGCCCGGGCCGGTGCTGAAGTACAGCGTCCCGTCGTGCCAGGCGGCCATCAGCGGTGTGACGTGCAACCGGCCGTCGGGCCGGACGGTGGTGATCCAGAAGACCTCGGCGTCACGCAGCCGCCTCTGCGCCTCGGCCCAGTCGGTGGCGGTGACGTCCTCCGCACCGGGCCGCGGGTTGAGCGCTGAGCTGTAGCGGGCGTCGAGCTCGGTCGTGGGCTGCTGGGGAGTCATGCGGAACTCCTTCCTTGCTCACTACGACCAAGGCTACGCAGCCCGTTCCGGCAACGCTCACCCCCACTTCCCTTATTCGAACTCTTGTACGAAACTAAAACCATGGCCACCATCGACCGGCAGACCGCCACCCTGGCCCTCGCCCACGCGCTCTCCGCCGCCGGGCGCGGGCTCCCTGTCTTCCCCCTGTCCGCCACCAAGCTCCCCGCGCTGCGCTCCCCGCACCACGGCGAGCGGCCGCCGGTCCACTGCCGGGGCGAGTGCGGGCTGCCCGGTCACGGGGTGCACGACGCGACGACGGACCCCGCGGCCGTCCGGGCCCTCTTCGCCGCCGCGCCCCGGGCCACCGGCTACGGCATCGCCTGCGGCCGCGCCCCGCACCGGCTCATCGGCGTCGACCTGGACATCGACACCGCACACGGCAACGACTCGGTGGGCGCCCTTCAGCAGCTGGCACTCCAGCACCTGTTCACCATCCCGCCGACGGTCACCGTGCTCACCCCGAGCGGCGGCCGCCACCTCTGGCTCACCGGCCCCGCCGACACCACGGTCCCCAACTCGGCCGGCCGCCTGGCCCCCGGCATCGACGTCCGCGGCAGCGGCGGCTACCTGGTCGGCCCCGGCTCGGTCACCACCCACGGCCGCTACCGCCTGGCCCCCGGCACCGCCCACCTCACCCCGGCCCCCTGCCCCCGCGCGCTCCTCCGCCTCCTCACCCCGCCACGCCGCGAACCCGGCCATCCCGGCCATCCCGGTAAGGAAACGCCCCCGGGTCGCCGGGGCGAGGGCCTGATCCAGTTCGTCCTGGCAGCCCACGAGGGCCAGCGCAACACCCGCCTGTTCTGGGCCGCCTGCCGCGCCTACGAACACGGCTTCGGCGACGCCCTGGCCGACGCCCTCACCGCCGCAGCGATCCGCACGGGCCTCACGGAACAGGAGGCGCGTGCGGCGATCGCCTCGGCGGAGCGGCTGACGTGGGGGCGCGGGCGCGACGACTGAGACGACGAACAGCGGACAACGAAAAGAGGCGCTCCGAAATCGAAGCGCCTCTTGTGACCGGCACAGACGCCGGCCCGCTGCGGTGGGTGTGGGATTTGAACCCACGGTGACATCGCTGCCACGACGGTTTTCAAGAGGGTGCTGCGGGAAGCCTGCCGTATGTGTCTGACCTGGTCGTTCCGTACGATCCGGGCCCCGCGCCGCCACCGGCGGTCCACACCTGGTCCACTGGGTCGGCTCAGCTCCCTGCTTGCCACTCGGGCCCGACAACTAACCTCTTGAACCGTAGGATAGGGCGGCCTGTTGGGCGGTGGCCTCGCCCTCTTCAACGGTGATCGCTGACGACCATGATCAACGGCTCTTGCGTGCCGTCGTTGCCGTCACTTGAACCGGTCTCCGTGAGCTCAGTTCCCTGGGGCAGTCGGAGAGTTGGCGATCGTCGGTGGGCGTAGTTCATTCTGCTGGCCTTGGCCGAACCAGTACCCGATGATGGCCCCGGCGATCCCTGTGACCGGAGTGACGTAGAGACTGAAATCCTTCGCTGCGATCCCAGCGATCATGGCGACCCACGGTGAGGCGATGATCGAAAAGACCACGGCAACAAGGGCCCAGCCGCGAACACCTTCCGCGCGCCGAACGAGCCCCGATTGCTGAAAGGCAAGATCAGCCCGGTGTTTGCGGTCCTCAAGTTCCACTGCCCATCGCCGCTCGGTCTCGCGAAGTCGAACTTCGGCGTCGATCTCCTCGGGCGTCTCTGGGCGCTTGCCGAGATGAAATGCGGGCTGCTCGCGTGCAGCCCTCAACTGCTGTGCCTCGTCCGTAAGGACAGATACCTGTTGCGTGAGGCTTTCCACCTCATCGCTCCGACGCCCGTACACATTCAGTAGGCCGTCTGCATGCTTGAGTAGGAGCCGATACTCAGTGACCCAGTCCTGGTCAGATGCAGGCATCCTCCCCATCTTCCAGTCATGGCGCCTCCCTTCGAGCATGAAACCCTCTGGACTCGCTACGGGCTCGGCCCCCTCCGGGCTCACTTCAGACATGCGCCTCCCCTTCCTCCCGCATGCACCGCCGGTACCGTACAAGCATGATGGGGCCTCCCCGTGAGCCGCCATCGAGCAAACTGTCTCAGCGGCGCGAAGAGTGCTGGACCTGAGGCCAATTGGACCCCAACCGTTTGGCAGGACACCCACATGGCGTTGCCGACCAGTAGCAGGATTTCGTCATACTGACACGAAAAGCTCTCGAATAGATCCCTCTCGCCGTACTGGTCTGAGGTCCTGGGAGGCTGGTCGAGAAGGGCCGCAAATAATCGGCCGCCCTCCGTGGCGGGCCGGTCAGCTCCTCGTCGCCGATCATGACCAGATGTACCGGGCCACCGTGTATGCGGTCGGCCGCGTAAGCGTGCCTCCGGAGCTGTCGGTCATGTCCAGGATCTCGAAGCCGACGCGTCCCGCGTACTGTTCGAGCTCGCGCGGGAAGAGCACCCGTCTGCGGATCTCGTCTTGGGCCTCGTCCCCGGAGGGGAGTACCCAATGCCGGTGCATGGTATTGATCTGGGTCCGCAAGTCCCACTCATGGCGGATCGTGACGGTCGCCGGGCCGCGCGGGGTGTCGACCGTGGCAGTCATCGAATCGGTCCCCGTGATGGGTGCGACGGGGGAGCACAGGATGAGCAGGCTGCCCCTGTGGGCGTGGGCCGCGAAGGTGGCGAAGACCTGGGTGATCTCGTTGTTGTCGTGGACGTAGGCGAGGCTGTTGCCCATGCAGGTCACCACGTCCATGCACCGCCGGAGTCGTGCGGTGCGCATGTCTCCGATCCGGATGTCCAGCTCCGGCCGGGCCTGGCGGGCGTAGTCGACCATGCCGGGCTGGAGGTCCAAGCCGATGCACTCGAAGCGCTCGGCCAGGATCTCCAGATCCCTTCCGGTGCCGCATCCGAAGTCGACCAGCGTCCGGGCGTCCGGCTGGTGCGTCTCGATCAGGGTCTGACACATCCCGGCACCGGTGCTGTCGGACTGGATCACGTCGTACAGGGCCGGGTCCCGGTAGAGGAGGTTCGTCGCTTCCACTGGTTCCGCTTCCGTGTGGTGGCTGGTCACATGAGGCTCCGCAGTCCGACCTCAAGGGCAAGGGCATCGCACAGCAAATCAGGGACGGTCGGGGCGGCTTCGGCGCCCTTGCGGGCCTGAGCGAGTGCCTGGCCGTCAACGTAGCCGAGATCGACCAGGACGGACTCCTTCAGCATGTCGTCCAGCACGGGCAAGCCGTACGAGCGCAGCCCCTTCTCCAGGACAGCCAGGAAGTTCTCCGGTTCGGCCGGCGACGCCACCGGCTCCGGCAGTCCCGCCCGCCTGATCCGCTCACGGAACAGCGTCTTGCCTCGCTTGTACTCGTGAGGCAGCTGCTCCATGAACCGGACGATCCGCGGGTGTACGAGCGGGCTCACCGGCCAGACTCCGGCCCGCAGAAAGCCGGGATTGTGCATCCCGAACGCCATCAGGGTCGGCACCGGCAGGACGGGGGTGGGCGCCAGGTGCTCGTTCACCTCGCCCAGGGCCCGAACCGCCTTCGGCCCGAGCCACGGAACGGCTTCCGGCGTCGGCAGTTCCGCATCCGTCCTGGAGTGGTGGGCGTTGACCTCGTCCCCTCCACTGCCGGTGAACATGACCTCGCACCGCTGGGCGGCTGCTGGGCACGTACGACGTCGAAGGCTTCCTGGTAGAACGCCCCGGCCGGATCATGCGGCCGGCGCAGAGCGCGCACGCCACCGGGGCAGAACGGCGGGTGCTGCATGGCGGGAATGGCCACGTCTCGGAAGCCGCAGTGATCCGCGTACGCCTGACGGCGCTCACTCTGCTGCCTGCCGGTGCTTCCCCCGACCAGTAAGCCGAAGCTGTGTACCTGCGGAAAGCGCGCCGCTTTGACGGCCAGGGCGACGTTCCCGGAGTCTGCGCCGCCAGACAGTTCGACGCCCACGCACCCCGTAGCGCTCGGCGCTTCGCTGATCACGTCGGTCAGCAACTCGTCGAGCATGGCGAGTGGATCGACACCGGGCCGCAGCGTGCGCGGCTCCAGGACGTGTTCGGCGGGCTCCGGGTAGTGGATGCCGAGTCCGGCAGCGGTGAACGTGGCCGACGCCCGTTCAGTGAGGCGGTAGACACCCTTGAACAACGTCTCGGACGTGTAGCGATGCTGCCTGGTCAGCGTCCGCGCCACGACACGCGGCACCAGGCGGTCAGTCGACAGATGCGGCGCCAGTGCTGCCACGTCCCATGACGCGTGCAGCTCGCCGGCCTTCTCCAGCAGGTACAGCGGGGCCGTGCCGAAGACACCCGCCGTGAGACGGGCTTCCCCGGCCGTCATGACGACCTCGACGAAGTCGGCGTCGCCCCGCTTGCACTCCTTCACCCTCATCCGCACACATGGCGCCTGGTCGTCGCGGACCTCCATGACCAGCGTGGACACGTTCGCAGGCTCGATCCAGCTTTCGCCGTTGACCCAGCGACCTCCTTCCGGCCTCCATCGGGGCTCCTGGAGATCGGCCAGGCGCAGACGCATCGACAGCATGTCGTCCCTTTCCGAAGTCATGCGGCGGGGCGGGGCCGCGAACGACCCCGCCCCGCCTGGCGTCAGCCCTGGATCACTTGGAGCAGTGGTCGCCGTTGTTGTCGCCACCGCCGGGCATCTTGTCGAGCAGCGTGGCCTCGACAGCCGGGACGCCGGTGATCAGGTCGCCGGTGAACAGCTCGTCCACGTTCATCGCGTTCTCCTCTTACGGTTGAAACGGACCCCGCAGCTGATGCTGCGGAGTTGATCCCGTCCGGCTGCCGGCCCTTACGAAGAAGGCGGCCGGACGGGTACCCACCACTTCCGGCGGTGGGCCCTCCCTCGCCACACGTGGGGTTGGATGTGGCAGCGAGAAGTCAGGTGGGGGTGGAGGCGGCGGCCACGCCCAGGACGAAGCCGACCGATGCGGAGATGGTGATGATCAGCAGCGCTCCGGCGTAGCGGCAGACGACTACGGCTAACCGCCTCACAGCCGCTCGCCGCGACTGTGCTCGTTCGCCCTGCGCACGGCGGCGCTCATCTCGGCCGCGGCGTCCTGAGGCTCGGGACGGCTGTGCTGCGGGCACTCACACGGCGGGAACAGGTTCGAGCCCGGCGGCGGGTCCGCGCCCTCGTAGGTGTCGATCCTCAGCACCCCGTCCACGCCCCGCTCTTCGGTCAACTGGGCCAGTCGGGCCCGCGCTTCGCTTTTCATCCCTCAGCCCCTCAGACGATGGCTGCGGCGAGGTCTCGCCGTTCCCTGCTGCCTCTACGCAACCGCGTGGCCACGCACAGCGGTACCGTTGCAGCAGCGCCGGGACTTGAAAGCCTTGAAAGTCCGCAAGGGCACGGGGAGTTGAGGGCATGGCCACGCGTGAACCGAACGGGGCGCTCGGGCGCCTGCTCGCCGAGAGCCGCTGGACTTATCGCCAGTTCGCGCGGGCGGTGAACCGCGTGGGCACCGAGATGGGCACGCCCCTGCGATACGACGAGTCGGCAGTGAGCCACTGGCTGGGTGGCACCGTACCTCGCGGAGCCGTGCGGGTGTGCGTCCTGGAAGCCCTCTCACGGCGTCTGGGGCGGCCCGTAACGCACGCTGAGGCCGGTCTGCCCGTTCCCCGCGATCACTCCCCGACAGCCGCGGATACCGTGGAGGGGCTGATCGACCTCGGGAGGCAGGACATGGACCCATCGCGCCGCAGTGTCCTGGGGGCCGGCCTGTTCTCCGTCGCCCTCACGATTCCCGGGTGGCCGGATGTCATCGGCCGTGCCGAAGCGGTCCAGTCCGGCCGCGCCCGCCGGATCGGCATGAACGAAGTGGACATGGTCACCGCCATGACCGAGCGCGTCTCGGAACTCGACGACCAGTTCGGTGGTCGCCACGCACGCCCCATGGCCGCCTCGTTCATGGTGAACACTGTGGCGTCCTATCTGCGCGCCGATGCCCCTGCCGACGTACGGAAGGCCATGCTGTCCGCGGCTTCGGACCTGCTGTACCTGACCGGTTACATGGCCGTGGACGAGGGGCTGCACGGCCTCGCGCAGCGCTACTACGTCAAAGCACTGGAACTGGCGGGCACCGCCGAGGACCACCTGACCTACTGCACCACTCTTCGCGGCATGAGCGTCCAGGCCATCGACCTCCGCCACGGGGGCAAGGCCATGGAACTGGCAGACGCCGCAGCCGCCGCCTCCCCCAAAGCAGGACCTCGCATGCTGGCCTTCCTCGCTGGCCAGCAAGCACACGCCTCCGCACAGACCGGCGACCGGACTCGGGCGCTGCGGTACATCCGGGAGGCCGAGACCGCCATGGACCGCGCCGAGTCACGCGGCAAGGCATTCGGATCGTACGACCCGGCCTCGCTCAACTACCACATCAGCCAGGTGCGTTACGAACTCGGCGACGTCTCCGGCGCCATCGAAGCCATGCAGCAGTCCGACAAGGTGCGCTACAGCGTCTTTCGCCGTGCCCGCGTCCGCCACCGCGCCATGCTGGCCGAACGGCAACTGGAGGTCGGCCACCTGGAAGCGGCCTGCGACACCTGGCATCAGGCGCTCGACGACTACCCCATGGTGCAGTCCGGCCGAGCCGACGACCGGGTCAGAACCATGTTCGGCCTACTCCGGCCGCATCTGAAGAACGCCACTGCGCGGGACCTCTACGACCGCGCACGAACGATCGCGCCGCCTTCCCTGGTCAGCTGACCCGTGCCGGTGGCGACCTCAGCCACAGAAAGCCAGCCACGACGACGGGTGCGCCGATCGAGCACCCGCCACGTGTGTCTCCAGCAACCACCCACCGACCCCAGCCACGCTTCCCCAATCCGTCACGACCTCGCCCCTGTCCCGGCCTGAGCACTGCCTCCGGCCTCGCCGGACGAATAGGCAGGGGCCGGCTGCCCGGCTTACGGCTGGTTGAACGGCAATCCGCGGTGAATGGTGCGAACTTGGCATGCATCCGGCTCCTGCTGGCCGTGCTCGTCGTGGGGCGGCTGGCGAGGTTCTTCACGGGTTTGGCTGCCCGCTTCTCGCGCTTTTGCGGCGCGAGCGGGCCGGGGCCGTCGCGGGCGGTAGCGGAGACATGGAGCCGTCGGCGGCCTAGGGCCTGTCGTCAAATGTCACGCCCACATCAGGAGTGACGCGAGCGTGACAGCTGCTTCGTAGGACTCGGCAGTCTTGTCGTACCGGGTGGCGATCCCGCGCCACTGCTTCAGGCGGTTGAAGCACCGTTCCACGACGTTGCGGTGCTTGTAGACCTCGCGGTCGAAGGCCGGCGGGCGGCCTCCGCGGCTGCCTCGCCGGGCCCGGTTGCGGGCCTGGTCGGCCCGTTCGGGAATCGTGTGGGCGATGCCCCTGCGACGGAGCCAGGCGCGGATCGCCTTCGAGCTGTAGCCCTTGTCGCCCAGGACGTGATCGGGCCGGACCCGGGGACGGCCGGGTCCGATCCGGGGCACGCGGATCGCTTCCATCACGGCGGTGAACCGGGTGCAGTCGTTGGTGTTTCCACCCGTGACCACGAATGCCAGGGGTCGGCCCCGCCCGTCACAGGCCAGGTGGATTTTGCTGGTCAGACCGCCTCTTGACCGGCCGAGGGCCGGGTCGCGGAGCCCCTTTTCGGGCCCCGGCCGCGTGCTGGTGAGCGCGGACGATCGTCGAGTCGACGGACACCAGCCAGTCGACGTCGCCCGCCGCATCCGCTTTCGCCTGGGCGGCGCGGAGCATCCGGTCGAACGTCCCGTCCGCCGCCCACCTGCGGAAACGCGTATGCAGCGTGGCCCACGGGCCATAGCGCTCGGGCACGTCCCGCCAGGCCGTCCCGGTCCGGAACTTCCACACGATCCCGTTCAGGACCCTGCGATCGTCCAACCGCTTGCGTCCCCGCAACGACGCGGGCAGCAGCGGCCGGACGAACTCCCACTCGGCATCCGACAGTTCATGGCGACGTATCACGACACCATGATCCACCAGCGGTGATCATTTGAAGACACTGCCTAGGGCCGCCGCGCGGCCCGCGGACCGCGTTGATCCAGTAGAGAAAATTTTGGACAGCTCACCCCTTCGGCTGCTTCGACTAAAGGGATGAGCCGTTTTTGCCATGCTTCATCCAGATCACCGGCGCCCTGCACCGAGCCTCCCCGCCAGAAGAGCACAGCCTTTGGGAGCCTCCTCCCAACCCGTGGGCGGTCACTGATCACAATCGCACGTTGGGCTCCTTCCTAGCCCAAGCAGCACGTGTACATGGCGCCATAGCTTCGCCTGCCGTCGCAGCCGGCCCACGGAGGGTGAGAATTGGCGAACTCGTCAACATCTACTTGAATAGCGTCGCAAAAGCTCGCCCGGCACCAACTATTGCCCGCACTGTGGAGCATTTACGCTTCGCCAGCTCTCCAACGACACCGATCAACTTTTGGAGTTTCGCAGGGGCCGGACATCAGGCTGCAGACGTGATCAAGATATTTCATCATTTCACAGGGCGCGAACAAATGAGCGACCGAACGAAAATCCTGAAGAGTGCGGCGAAGGAATGGCATGACTTCAGGAGTGTCGCCAAGTTTATCGAGAGTAGCGGACTCGAATATAATTTCTCGAAAGAGCCAATCTGGGGAATCCCGCACGGCGAACACCTGAAGTTCGCCGACAAGATTGAGGACGGGAACAATGAGCTGTCTATACGAATCAGACGCGCAGCTGATGAGCCACCGTTCCGACCTACGGTCAAGAAGGGATCCGAGTCGCTCGACATCCCCTTTGGCACCGGGCAGCAACACGTCATCCTTCCTCGGGAACACCTTGAGGATAGGCCAGCTTAAGCCTTCGCCTTCTATCAATCTCCAGCCTCACATAGAAGCTGGTCAGATACAGGAGTACAGCTTTCGCAACCACGGGCATCTGATGCACGAAGATCCATTCGAATACCGGATTCGCCGACCATGCAGAAGTCTGATGCGCCAGACCCACGTACCAGCCAGAGCAGATCAGAGAAAACGCCCCCCATCGTAGAATTCTTGCCCGCCTCTTGTGTGGATCTTTTCCGCTCACCGCCAGGAGATATGCCAGAGTTCCGTAGTAGCAAACTAGCCACATCCATCCGTTCCACAGCCATGAGACGTGACCATCACTTTCGACAACCTCGAACAGACTGGGCGCCATCATGGCCAAGAGAACCACGATTGCACTTACGGACAGCCACTTCACCAGAGCAGGGTGGAACCCGGGATGCCGCTCGCGAAAGTCGACCGAGTCGCTGGCCATCTCGTACGGAATGCCACCGACAGGCGTTCGATCTATATCATTGAAGTTGCGATTCTTCAGCCGACTTATTTTGCGACTGACACTTTGCAAAAACCCGAGCTCGATCGACCTCACCCGATCATTCTTGGAAATGAAACTACGGATACGCAGCACCGCGGATTCCACTGTGTCAATATCCAGCATTGCCGTCTCGGCAACCGGAACACTCTTCGGCTTCTTCCCCTGCTCCACTTCACGGAGCAGAAACCCCGTAAGATTGACCCAGAAGAGTTTCTTGAGATCCGGGTCGTACACAACGCCAATCACGGGGATACGGCTCCGAGTCCAATCCTGCACGTGCTCTCGACATGAAATTCCGTAGCCGCCTGACCGGCGGTACGTCGTGCCGCTCTTCACCTGAACCGCGACGATGTCGCCGGTCCTCTCCCCATTCTGCGTAAAGCTCAGGTAGCAGTCCTCCCCATAGTCGTTTCCGCCATCAATCTCTTCGACGATATGGCCAGCAGATTCCATAAGCGCGCGAAATTCATTCACTCCCGCACGCTCAGTCTTCTTCGTGGGCAGCACCCTGGCCATCGCCATCCCTCTCCGCCGTCGGTTAGCGCCCTTCATCGTAGGGACGGCAACTGACAGCAGCTGCGAAAACGGACAACACGTCACCGCTGGCCCAGCAGGGGGAAGGAGGGGCTGTTCGTGGTCCACGCCTGGTCCACACACCATGATCCAAAACGGCACACAGGCGGTTCAGAGTGAGAGCAGGACCCCACGACAAAGGGGTGCCCCTGGTCGGGGCACCCCTTCTGGTCAGCAGCTTCTCTGACCTGCTGCGGTGGGTGTGGGATTTGAACCCACGGTGACATCGCTGCCACGACGGTTTTCAAGACCGTTCCCTTAGGCCGCTCGGGCAACCCACCCCGCGTCGGCGGCCCGGGCCGTGATGGCCGATGGGCCGTCAGGGTCCCGAAGGGCCGGTGCGACGCGTAGGACAGCCTAGCCGGTCAGCTGTCGCCCTCGCGCTGGCCCAGGGTGACTTCGGCGGTGGACGACTTGCCGTCGCGTTCGTACGTCAGGGTCACCTTCTCGCCGGGCTTGCGGGTCCAGATCTCGCCGATGAGGGTGGGGCCGCTGTCGATCACGGTGTCGTTGAACTTGGTGATCACGTCGCCCGCCTTGAGGCCCGCCTTGGCCGCCGGGCCGTTCGGGGTGACGGAGGGGGTGCTGCCGGCGCCCTCGGGGGAGATCTCGGCGCCGCCCGTCTTCTCCTCCATGGAGACCGTCGCGCCGATCACCGGGTAGACCGGCTTGCCCGTCTTGATCAGCTGTTCGGCGACGTTCTTCGCCTGGTTGATCGGGATCGCGAAGCCGAGGCCGATCGAGCCGGCCTGGGACTGGCCGAGGCCGCCGCCCGTCGACTGGATCGCGGAGTTGATGCCGATCACCGCGCCCGTGGCGTCCAGGAGCGGGCCGCCGGAGTTGCCCGGGTTGATCGAGGCGTCGGTCTGCAGGGCGCTCATGTACGAGTTCTTGTTGCTGGAGCCGTCCCCGGAGGCGACCGGGCGGTTCTTCGCGCTGATGATGCCCGTCGTGACCGTGTTGGAGAGGCCGAACGGGGCGCCGATCGCGATCGTGGAGTCGCCGACCGCCACGCTCTCGGAGTTGCCGAGCGGGAGCGGTGCCAGGCCCGCCGGCGGGTTCTTCAGCTTCAGTACGGCCACGTCGTAGCCCTGGGCCCGGCCGACCACCTCGGCCGCGTACTTCTTGCCGTCGGAGAACGTCGCCGACAGCTCGCCGGACTCCGCCGCGGAGGCCACCACGTGGTTGTTGGTGAGGATGTGGCCCTCCTTGTCGTACACGAAGCCCGTACCCGTGCCGCCCTCGCCGTCGCCGCCCTGCGCGTCGATCGTGACCACGCTCGGGAGCGCCTTCGCCGCGACGCCGGCCACCGTGCCCGCCGGGCGCTTGAGGTCCCTCGGGCTGTCCGACGCGGAGACGGTGGTCGAACTGCCGGAGGAGCCGTTGTCGTTGCGGTCGGCGGCCCAGAAGCCGAGTGCGCCGCCGATCCCGCCCGCGACCAGGGCCGCCACCGCGACCGCCGCGACCAGACCACCCGCGCCCCGGCGCTTTCCGGTGCCGTTGCTGTGGGAGGGGTCGTGGCCGGGCTGCGGGGCGCCCCAGACCGGGCCGTTGCCACCGCCGTTGCCGATGCCGCCGCCGGGCGTGTGGGCCGCGCCGCCGCTCGCGTACGACGGGACCGCGGGCGGAGGCGGGGGCCAGGAGGAGGCGCCCGCGGGGGGCTCGGGCGCCGCCGCGTACGGGGCGTGCGGGGGCTGGTGGGGGTGCTGAGGGGTGTGGGGTTCGGGCTGGTGGTGCGTGGGCCCGCCCGCGTACGCCGGAGCGGCCTGGTGCCCGCCGGAGTGCGGCGCGGCGTCCTGCGGGGTGGCCTGGTGCGCCGGAGCGGTCTGGTGCGTGGGCTGGTGCGCCGGAGGGGCCTGGTGCGTGGGCGAGTGCGCCGGGGTGCCCTGGGCCGTGGGCGTGTGGCGCGGGGCGTCCGTGTGCGCCGGGGTGGACGGTGCGGGAGGCGTCGTGGGGGCCGCCGGTGGGGTTGCCGGCGAGGTCGTCTCCGTACCGGCGCCGTCCTCGGCCTCGCCGCGTACGCCGTCCGCCGTCGGAGCGGTCGTCGGCTCGGAAGCGGTCGGAGCGGTCTTCGGCTCGGGAGTGGTGGCCGGCACGGGAGGTGCGGGCGGAACGGACGGCACGGCCGGTACCGCGTTGCCCTCGGTGCCCTCGTTCTCGGTGCTCACAGCTCTCTACTCCTCGGTTCCACTCGGCATCCGGTCGGCATTCGGCAAGAAATCCGCTGTGCACGTGTCTGCGGTCAGCTTTTCCCACAGCGCGTCGGGCCACTGTAAGCAGGACCTGTGCATCCGCACACCAATCTTTACATCAGACAAAACGGTCCTCCCACGGTGACATGGTTCGCCTACCCCCTCAGCGGTGACACCATGGCCCGGGTGACCCACGCACGGCAGCGCAGCCCGCACGCCTCCATCCAGGTCGTCGCCCACCGCGGGGCGTCCGACGACGCTCCCGAACACACCCTGGCCGCCTACCGCAAGGCGATCGAGGACGGCGCCGACGCCCTGGAGTGCGACGTCCGGCTGACCGCCGACGGCCACCTCGTCTGCGTGCACGACCGCCGCGTGAACCGTACGTCGAACGGGCGCGGCGCCGTCTCCGCCCTGGAGCTCGCCGACCTCGCCGCCCTGGACTTCGGCTCCTGGAAGGACCGTGAGGAGTCGCCGGACTGGGATCCGGTGCCGGGCGAGCTCACCTCCGTACTCACGCTGGAACGGCTCCTGGAGCTCTTCACCGAGGTACGGGCCGCCGGGCGGCCGCTCCAGCTGGCCATCGAGACCAAGCACCCCACCCGTTGGGCCGGACAGGTCGAGGAGCGGCTCCTGAACCTGCTGAACCGCTTCGAGCTGGCCACGCCGCCGCCCGACGAGCCCTCCCCCATCCGGATCATGAGCTTCTCCGGCCGCTCCCTGCACCGCGTCCAGGCCGCCGCACCCGCGCTGCCGACGGTCTACCTGATGCAGTTCGTCTCGCCCCGGCTGCGCGACGGACGGCTGCCCGCCGGTTCCCGGATCGCCGGACCCGGCATGCGGATCGTGCGCAGCCACCCCGGATACGTCGAGCGGCTGCACCGGGCGGGCCACCAGGTGCACGTGTGGACGGTGAACGAACCGGTGGACGTGGAGCTCTGCGCCGAACTCGGTGTCGAAGCCATCATCACCAACCGGCCGAAGCAGGTGCTGTCCCAACTGGGCCGCATTTAGTACCCATCAGCCACATAACAGGCACGCGGAACACCCGCGCACCCTCGTGACGGGGAGTACACCGGCGCATTCGCTGCGCGTTCGGTCGTCGCGAGTGCGCCACCAGCAGTGCCTTGGCCGGTTTCCGGCGCAGCTCAGTGGGGCATCCAACCCGTGGCGTGGGGCAAAGGAGGTCTCGGGGGTGGCGTTGGTGGTGGCACAAGAGGTGCCTGCGTCGTCGAGCATGGCCGTTCCCCATGGCCCTGCCGGCGTGGGGCAGGCACGGCACCGGATGCGTGAGCAGTTGCGCGGCAACGGGGTGTCGGACGCGGTCGTGGACGACGCCGTTCTCATTCTTTCCGAACTGCTCAGCAACGCCTGCCGGCACGGCAGGCCGCTGGGGCGGCACACGGATGTCGGTGACGGCGACATCCGGGCCGCGTGGCGCGTGGACACAGGTGGCGGTCTGACCGTGGAGGTCACGGACGGCGGCGGTCCGACCCGTCCCGTTCCCGCCACCCCTTCGGTGACCGCACGCGGCGGGCGCGGGCTCAACATCATCAGCGCGCTGGCGCAGGAGTGGGGCGTACGGGACGACTCGTCCGGCGAGGTCACCGTCTGGGCCCACGTCCCCTGCCCCAAGCCGCCCGAGCTCGGCGCGGTCGGCGGACTCACCGGGTTCGAAGGGCTCGACTTCTCCGACATCCTCGACGACGCGAGCTGACCCGGGCCGTGGAGTCGATGCCGTGAGGTGACGCGGGCCGCAGAGCTGACTCCTTGAGCTGAGGCGGGCTCAGCCGGCCACCTCCGGCGGCGAGGGCCGCGGTGGGCGGGTGTCCGGCGAGGGTCTCGCGGGCCGCTAGGCTCGCGCCGAGACCGCACTGTCGCAATCGGGAGAATGCCCACCATGGCCAAGAAGCGCCCTCAGACCAAGGCCGGGAAGCAGCAGCTCAAGGACGGTGAGATCCCGGTCGTCGGGGCCCGTGAGCCCTGCCCGTGCGGTTCGGGCCGCCGATACAAGGCGTGTCACGGACGCGCCGCCGCCCAGGCCGTGACCGAGCTGGTGCACCGCCCGTTCGAGGGACTCGCGGGCGAGAGCGACTGGGTCGCCCTGCGCGAGCTGGTGCCCGCCGCCACGGTCGAGCTGACGCTGAAGGGCGGGCTGCCCGAGGGCGTTCCGTCGGTGACGCTCGCGACCGTCCTGCCGATGGCCTGGCCCGCGCTGCGCCGCGACGACGGCTCCGTCCTCCTCGCCCTGCAGAACGACACCTCCTCCGGCGACCTCAGCCGCGACCTCGCGGACACGCTCCAGCGTGCGCTGGAGGTCGAGCCCGGCACCCCGGTCACCGCCCGCCGCGTACCAGCCGACGGGCCTCGGCTGCAGGATCTGCTCGACCCGGAGGCCGCGTTCGAGCCGGTCGTCCACACCGGCTTCGAGTTCTGGGTGCCGGACGCGGAGAACGCCACCCCCGAGGTGGCCGCCTCCCTGGAGCGCGCGAACGCCGCCGCGATCCCGACGGTGCTGCTCTCCGGCGTCGACGCCGCGTACTGGTGCGAGACCCCGGACAAGAACCACCTGCGCTGGGTCATGCCGCACCCCGAGGAGCAGCTCCTCGACGCGCTCGCCCGGCTGCACGCCGCCGGCACCTCCTCGCTGGGCGAGGACACCCGGCTGGTCGGCTCGTTCCGGGCGCACGGTCTGGTCGTTCCCGTCTGGGACCTGCCGACCTCGATGGGGGCCGAGGCATGCGAGAAGCCCGCCGTCGCGTTCGCCGAGCGGCTGGCGACGGCGCTCGCCTCCGACGCCCCGCTCACCGCCGAGGAGCGCCGGGCCCGCGGCGGTCTCACCAACCGCCAGGTGACGCTCAGCTGACCTTGCGGACGCTGTGCCGGGGTCCTGCCGGAGCCCCGGCGACGCCCGCTCCGAGCCGGTGACCCGTGTCACAACTCGCCGTACTCACAAGTAAATCGGCGCCCCTGTAGGCCAGATCGAATTTGCGAACGGCAGATCTCTTGTTACCGTTCTAGAAGCCCGGTCGCTGGTGCATCCCCCGTCGCCAGCGACCGGGCGTCTGCGTTTCCGGCCTCGGACCGCTCCGGCCGGCCGCTTCGGGACGCGCCGCCGGACTCACTCCGGCTCACCCCGATGCGCCCGGCGCACGATGCGATCCGGCGCGGAGCAGCAGCGGCGCCTCCTCCACCGGCCCCGCGCCGGCGTACTCCGCCACCGCCGCATAGTCGTCCGGATCACCCGCCGAGGCGCTTCGCGGAGTCTCGCAGCTGCCCGGCTCGTCGTCGGCCGCGAGGACGCAGTGCAGCTCCACGGTCCGCCCGCCCGGTCCCATCAGGGTGAGTACGGAACGGAGCTCTCCGCCGGAGGTGTTGCGGTGGTAGGCGCGCGCCCAGGTCTCACCGCCCCCGGTCATGACACAGGTCTGCGCCTCGACGCCCTCCGGCGCGACCACCTCAGGACCGCACCGGGCCGCGTTCTCGACACCCCTTTTCGATGGTGATGCCGACAGCGGCGGAGAAGAGGAACCGGTTTTGTCGGCGGACAGTTCATCAGAAAGCTTCTTTTCACGGCTTTCTGATGAACTGTCCGCCGATTCCCCGCCTGCCGAAACCCCGTCCGAGGAGCCTCCAGGATCTGCGGAAGCAACGATCGGAATGAGGCACGCGAACGCGACGGCCGCCGTGAGACCGATCATGCGGAGATTCATGGTGGCCCCCTTGCCGACCGCGCGCACCACCGCGGATATCGCGCATAAGCAGGTACGCATCAGGAGGCGACGATATCGACGCGGGGCGCGCGGCCGGGCCGTCCGGCTCCCGTTCACCGCGCATACGGGCCCGGCTCACACCCGTACGAGTGAGAGCCGGGCCCGTGACACCGGCCCGCACGCGGTCACACCGGCTAGTACGCCAGCCGGCTGCCGCCGTCCGGGGCGCTGGTGCTCGCCACGACCAGCGCGTCCAGGACCGCCTCGACGTCCGGGAGCCAGGGCGCGGCCTCAGGAGCGCCGCCGCCCTTCGGGGCCCGGCGGAAGACCGGAGGCGAAGGGACGGCCGCCGAGGGTGCGGGGGGCCGCTCCCAGCGCACCTGGCCCGTGCCGATCTCGGAGGGCGGCAGCACGAGATAGCCGCCCTCACCGTGGAACCGGAGCGAGCTGGGCACCCAGTCCTTGCTGTACAGCAGCTCGCCGAGCCGCTCCAGCGTGTACGGAGCCACCAGCAGCGACCACCGGGTCGGCGTCGCCACGACGGGGCCCAGCCGCATGCCCATGCGGTCCAGCGCGACCAGAGCTCTCGCACCGGCCAGCGCGGGCAGGCTCACCGCGCACGGCGCCCGGCCGCCGGTCGCCAGCATCACCGGGGCGGCCGGGCGGTTGGTCCACCACCAGCGCACCATGCGCTCGTCCGTGGTGGCCGCCAGCAGTCCAGGTTCGAAGGGGTGCGCGCCGGGAACGGCGCAGTCGGGGTCGGGGCAGGCGCAGCCGAGGCCACGCCCGTCGCGCAGGGCGGCCGGCGCGGTCCCGGCTCCGGGGAGCACGGGCCACTGCCATGCGGTGGCGAAGGTCAGGGCCGCGTCGAGCCGGGCGGCACCCTCCTTGCGCCGGAGCCGGAGCCTGCGTCGCCTTCCGAGGATCTCGCGCATGAGCGCTCGTTCCTTTCCGTTGAACGCCGAGTCCACATGACGCCACGCGGGTGGGACATCGCGTGCGTCTCTTCGCTGTGCGTACGTGCTCATCAGGCTGTGGTACGGGGTACGGGCGTGCCTTCGGTACCGAGCGTGAGCCGAGCCGAGCCGAGTGGAACCGATCCGAGTGGAACCGATCTGGGGTGGTGCCGAGCTGCGTGGAGCCGGGGGCGCCCGCCACGGGTGCCGCGTGACTGCCGGCCGGGCCCGAACCCCCGCCGCGTGGGGCGGAGGCGTGACCGTCACTTGATCGCGACAGTCACGGGTAAGGACGTCCGGACCCGCTGTCAGGTTCCTGAGCGATCACATCCGCCCGTGGGCGTCTGCCCCGAGCATCGTCGATTACGTACCCAGCCTGCCCGGACTGACGCCGCCCCTGGGATTTCGTCCCCGGGGCACCCCTGGTGGAGCCTTGCTGAACGGCCCCAGTCGATCGCAAATAGCCGCCGGAGGGTGCATTTTTCAGCCAACTTGACTGACACTGGAGAGGAGCGAATCCGGCGAGGCTCCAGGGGACAATGCTGGACATCGGGTTACTTGTGCGTGTACATGTGGATGCCTTGATAGTGGCGCAGAATCACATGGGGGTTTGCGATGCTATTCGACGAATCGCACCGGCCGGAAAGCTGGCTGCCATGAGCGCCCCACACCTGCCGAAAGTGGCTGGAATCGATCCAGAAGTTCCGGTTTCAACGCAGACTGCCGCTCCGCTGAGAGAGGTCCCGGCAGCGCCCGGGGCCTTCATCCAGGACCGGCTCGCGGGCTGGGTCTCCGATCTCACGACCCTCCACGAACTCACCGAGCGGCTGGCCTCCACCACCACCCTGGACGCCGCCCTGAACGAGCTGCTGCACGCCGGAGCCGCCCTCGTCGGCGCCCGTCGCGGCCTCCTCGTCCTGGAACCGGCGGGCGACCACGCGATGCCGTCCACCACCCTCGGCCTCGGCCTCAGCCACGCGGACCTCGGGCACATCGAGACCGTGGAACGCGACGCCACCGCCCTGGGCCGCGTCCTCGACGGGCGGCCCGGCACCGCGGACGGCATCGCCACCCCCGACCTGCTCGGCGACCCCGACCTGGACCCCCGCCACCGCGAGGTCGCCACCCGCCTCGGCTACGCCGCCGGCTACGCCCTGCCGCTCGCCTCCGAGGCCGCCGGACGGCTCGGCGCGGCCCTCTGGCTCTACGACGAACCCGGCGAGCCCTCGGAGAAGCAGCGCCGCCTCGTCGGCCTGTACGCGCGGTACGCCACCGAGCACCTGGCCCGCCTGATCGAGCTGGAGCGCGCCCGCGCCGACATCGCGACCGTCGCCGAGGAGCTGCTGCCCAGCCGGCTGCCCCGCATCCCCGGCGTCCAGCTCGCGGCCCGGCACCGGACCGGCCCCCAGGGCGGCGGCGACTGGTACGACGCGCTGCCGCTCCCGGACCACGCGCTCGGCCTCGCGGTCGGCTCGGTCGGCGGATCGGGGCCGAGCGCCATGGCCGCCATGGGCCGACTGCGCGCGAGCCTGCGGGCGTACGCCGTGATGGAGGGCGAGGACCCCGTCGCCGTACTCTCCGATCTGGAACTCCTGCTCCGGCTGACCGAGCCCGCGCGGACCGCCACCGCCCTGTTCGCCTACTGCGAGCCCGCCGCCCGCAAGGTCGTGCTCGCCGGGGCCGGGCACACCCCGCCGCTGGTGCTCGGCGAGCGGCGCTGCGAGTACGTCGAGACCACGCTCTCCGCGCCGCTGGGGATGCTCGCCTGCTGGGAGGCGCCGAGCGTGGAGTTCTCGCCGGCGCCCGGAGAAACGGTGCTTCTCTACACCGACGGGCTGCTGCGCCGCACCGGCGACGCGATGGACCGCGCCTTCGCCCGGCTGCACTCCGCCGCCGCCTCCGTACCGAAGGCGAGCCGGCACGATCCGGAGGCCGTCGCCGACCACGTCCTGCGCACGGTGCTGCCCGACGGGCTCGACCGGAGCGGCTCCACCGAGGACGTGGTCCTCCTCGCCGCGCACTTCGAATGACCTCCTCGGTAACAGGTCTTTCGGCCCTGGGACCCCTTTCGTACGCCCGTACGATGGGTGATGGTCCAGTGTCGTAACAAGGAGAGACAAATCGTGTCTGAGGAGCTCATCCCGGAGACCCCGGAGCAGGAGACCGAGGAGAACGAAGCGGCGGAGCCGATCAAGCAGCGGAAGAACGGCCTGTACCCGGGTGTCTCCGACGAGCTTGCCGAGAACATGAAGTCGGGCTGGGCCGACACCGAGCTGCACGGGCTCGAACCGATCGCCCAGGCCGCGCACACCGCCGCCCGCCGCGCCGCGCTCTCCGCGCGCTTCCCCGGCGAGCGTCTCGTGATCCCCGCGGGCAACCTGAAGACCCGCTCCAACGACACCGAGTACGCCTTCCGCGCCTCCACCGAGTACGCGTACCTCACGGGTGACCAGACCCAGGACGGCGTCCTCGTCCTGGAGCCGGCCGGCGACAGCGGCCACCGGGCCACGATCTACCTGCTGCCGCGCTCGAACCGGGAGAACGGCGAGTTCTGGCTGGACGGCCAGGGCGAGCTGTGGGTCGGCCGCCGCCACTCCCTCGCCGAGGCCGAGCAGCTGCTGGGCATCCCCGCGAAGGACGTCCGCGAGATCGCCGCCGCGCTGGCCGAGGCCTCCGGCCCGGTCCGCAACGTCCGCGGCCACGACGCCGCCATCGAGGCCGCGCTCACCGACAAGGTGACCGCCGAGCGCGACGAGGAGCTGCGCGTCTACCTCTCCGAGGCCCGCCTCGTGAAGGACGCCTTCGAGATCGCCGAGCTGCAGAAGGCCTGCGACGCCACCGCGCGCGGCTTCGAGGACGTCGTCAGGAGCCTGGACAAGGCCGAGGCGACCAGCGAGCGCTTCATCGAGGGAACGTTCTTCCTCCGCGCCCGCATCGAGGGCAACGACATCGGCTACGGCTCGATCTGCGCCGCCGGACCGCACGCCACCACCCTCCACTGGGTCCGCAACGACGGCGCCGTCCGCGCCGGCGAGCTGCTGCTCCTGGACGCCGGCGTGGAGACGAACGACCTCTACACCGCCGACGTGACGCGCACCCTGCCGATCAACGGCACGTTCTCGCCCCTCCAGCGCACGATCTACGACGCGGTGTACGAGGCCCAGGAGGCGGGCATCGCCGCCGTGAAGCCCGGTGCCTCCTTCCGCGACTTCCACGACGCCTCGCAGCGTGTGCTCGCGGAGAAGCTCGTGGAGTGGGGCCTGCTCGGCGACCTGTCCGTGGACAAGGTCCTGGAACTCGGCCTCCAGCGCCGCTGGACCCTGCACGGCACCGGCCACATGCTCGGCATGGACGTCCACGACTGCGCCGTCGCGCGCACCGAGGCGTACGTCGACGGCGTCCTGGAGCCGGGCGTCTGCCTGACCGTGGAGCCGGGCCTGTACTTCCAGGCCGACGACCTGACCGTGCCCGAGGAGTACCGCGGCATCGGCGTCCGGATCGAGGACGACATCCTGGTCACCGAGGACGGCAACCGGAACCTCTCCGACAAGCTGCCGCGCCGGGCCGACGAGGTCGAGGCGTGGATGGCCCAGCTGAAGGGCTGACCCACGACCGTACGTACGGCGTCGGAGGGCGCGCCGCTCACACCATGAGCAGCGCGCCCTCCCGCCATTTCAGGACCTTGTCGAAGCTGACCACCGCGCCCCGGCCCGGCCGGTTGCCGAACTGGACGTGGTCGGCGAGCTGCTCGATGAGGTCCAGTCCGCGGCCGCTCTCGGCGACGCACGGGATGTACGGGGCGAACGTGGGCTGGGCGCCGACGGGCTCGGCGCCCCGGGTCTTCTCGATGTGCTCCGCGTGTTCGGTGTGCGCGGCGGGGCGAAGCGCGCGCCGGGCGGGGAAGCCCGGCCCCGAGTCGGCCACCTCGATACGGCATTTCTCGCCGTCCAGATAGGCCGTGACCCGGTACTGCCCGGAGTCCTCCGGAGGCTTTCCGGGTCCGTGATCCCCTTGCTCATCGAGGCCCGACCGGTCGCCGCCGTGTTCGACGGCGTTGGCACAGGCCTCGCTGAGCGCGACCGACAGGTCGAAGGAGATGTCCGGATCCACCCCCGCGGTTTCCATGGTGCCGAGCAGAAAACGACGGGCGAGCGGAACGCTCGCAGCTTCGCGCCGCAAATGGAGTGACCACCAGATGCTCATGCTCCAGCCTCCTGGCTGCGGCTCGACGTACCGATACGTATTGCCGCACAAGGCACTTCGTAAGCACGGATCGGCTGTGAGAGCCCTCATTCGGCGGATGCGGATATTCCGCGCACCGGTGTATGGCCTCCACCACGGAAGCCGGGCAGGTTCCGGAAGAAGATCGTCCACACTCCGTACATCCCCCGCTAACAGCCGCAACAAGCGCGCTTGCGGACGGAGGCTGATGTTTGGGACCTGCCGTACCGCCCAGGGGTGTCCAGTGCGATGATGTTCCGGCCATGTCCACGCCTGTCGCACACGCCGGAGCCGGTCTGCGGCTCATGAGGGCCGCGGTCTTCACCGCGGTCTGTGTCGTGCTGTCCGCGGCGGGACACGCGTTCGCGGCCGGTGCGCCGGTGCCCGCCTGGACCCTGCTCGCCGGATTCCTCGGCGTCCTCGCCGTGGCCTCCGTCCTCGCCGGACGGGAACGCTCCCTGCCGTCGATCGCGGGTGCGCTGGCGGGCGGCCAGCTCGCTCTGCACGTCCTCTTCGCCTACGGCAGCCATGGCAGCGCGCAGGCCGTCGCCGCCGCGCCCCGGGGCAGCGGTGAGAATCCGCTGATCCGCTTCGCCGCCGGGCTGGTGTGCGGTGGCGGGCCGGGGCAGTTGGACGCCGCCGACGCCCACCGCATCGTCACCACGGCGGGCATCGACCCCTCCACGGTCGCGGGCCACGGCCACCTCGCCTCGGGCGCCACCGCGGCGGCGCCGGACGGCGGGCCGGGCCTGGTGTCGGCGTACGCCTCGGTGGTCGCGCTGCTGCCGGGTCTGCCGATGTTCCTGGCCCACCTGCTGGCCGCGCTCGCCGCCGGCTGGCTGCTGCGGCGCGGCGAGGCCGCCCTCTTCCGGGTGGCCCGTCTCTCCGCGCACGGCGCCCAGGCGCTCGCGGCCGGCGCCCGGCTGCGCTCCCTGCGCGCCGCGCTCGCGCTCGTACGCGCCCTGCGCGCCGGAGCGCGTGAGCAGCTCGCGAGCGGCCCGCGCCCTCTGCGTACGGCCGACGACGACCCGGTACCGGCCACCGAAGGTCCGCTGGACCACCTGGTGATCAGGCGCGGGCCTCCGGCCCCGTACGCCCTCGCAGCCTGACGCGACACCTGCGCCCACCGCCGTACCCGAACGCCGACCGTCCCCACCGGGCGGTCCCTCAGGGACGGCTCACGCGGGCATGGCCGGATCCCTCACGGACCGGACGAGGTGTCGTGCCGCCGTCGCACCCGCGCGCCGGACCAGCGTGTTCCCCGTCCCGTATCCCTCTTCCTCCGTGGAGTGATTCCGCCATGAACCTTTCCCGTACCGCCATCGCCGCCGGCGTCGCCGCCTCCTCCGTCCTGCTGCTCGCCGGTCCCGCCGCCGCGCACGTCAGCGTCCAGCCGCAGGGCGAGGCCGCCAAGGGCGGTTACGCCACCCTCAACTTCAAGGTCCCCAACGAGCGGGACCAGGCCTCCACGGTCAAGCTCGAAGTGAACTTCCCGGCCGAGCACCCGCTCTCCTCCGTCACCCCGGAGGCCGTGCCGGGCTGGAAGATCCAGATCACCAAGGGCAAGCTCGACAAGCCCCTCGAGGTGCACGGCCGGAAGATCACCGAGGCCGTCACCAAGGTGACCTGGACCGCCGACGGCTCCAAGATCGCGCCCGGCTACTTCCAGCAGTTCCCGGTCTCCGTCGGCCAGCTTCCCGAGGACGCCGACCAGCTGGTCTTCAAGGCCATCCAGACGTACGACAACAAGGAAGTCGTCCGCTGGATCGAGGAGCCGAAGGCCGGCGGCGAGGAGCCCGACAGCCCGGCACCGGTCCTGGCCCTGTCCGCCGCGACCGACGACCACCACGGCGGCGGCGCGGCCGACGAGGCCGGTGACGACCACGCGGCCGACGACAAGGCCGCCTCGGCCGAGGGTGACACGAAGGAGACGCACGCCGCGTCCTCCTCCTCCAGCGACACCACGGCCCGCACGCTGGGCATCATCGGCATCCTCGTCGGCATCGCGGGCGTCGCCTTCGGCGTGCTCGCCGGCCGCCGCCGTACGGCCTGATCCACCCGGTCCGGGCCGTACGGCGTACGCGTACGGCCCGGACCGCCGGCCCCACCACCCGCACCACGTTCAGGACACCCCTTCATGCGCAACAGAAAAGCAGTGACGGCCGTGGCGTTCGTCGCGGCGGCCGCACTGGCCCTCTCGGCCTGCGGTACCGGCGACAGCACGACGGAGTCCTCGTCGATCGCCGATGTCGAGGCCTCACCGAAGACCAAGGCCGCGACCGTGCTCGACCAGCCGTTCACCAAGCCGAACCTCGTCCTCACCGACACGAACGGCAAGGAGTACGACTTCCGCGAGGTGACCAAGGGCAAGCCGACGCTCATCTACTTCGGCTACACCAACTGCCCCGACGTCTGCCCGCTGACCATGAGCAACATCTCCATCGCCAAGCGGGACCTGCCCAAGGCCGACCAGGAGAAGCTCCAGGTCGTCTTCGTCACCACCGACCCCGAGCGCGACACACCGGCCTCGCTCGGCAAGTGGCTCAAGGCCCAGGACCCCACCTTCACCGGCCTCACCGGCGACTTCCCCACCATCCAGGCGGGCGCGCGGCAGATCGGCATCGGCATCGAGCCGGCGACGAAGGACAAGGACGGCAAGCCCGTCTCGATGCACGGGGCGCAGGTCGTCGCCTTCTCGCCGAAGACGGACGGCGGATACGTGCTGTACGGCGAGGACACCACCGCCGAGGAGTACGCCAAGGACCTCCCCAAGCTGATCAAGGGGGAGAACCCGTGAACCGCCGCACCACCCTCGCCGCCGTCCTCGCCCTCACCACGGGGCTGACGCTGGCGGGGTGCTCCACGGACAGCGGCGAGCCCGAACTGAAGGTCATCGGCGCCTTCATGCCGCAGCCCGTCAGCGACATGGCCGCCGGCTTCCTCGTCGTACAGAACAGCGGGTCCACCGCCGACCGGCTCACCTCGGTGACCAGCCCGCTCTCCGACGACGTCACGATCCACGAGACGAAGAACCAGCAGATGCGCGAGGTCGAATCGTTCGAGGTGCCGGCGGGCGGCGAGCTGGATCTCGAACGCGGCGGCAACCACATCATGTTCATGAAGCTCAAGCAGATGCCCAAGCAGGGCGAGAAGGTCTCCGTCGAGCTGCGCTTCGAGAAGGCCGACCCCATCACGGTCGACCTGCCGGTGAAGGAAACCACCCACAACCCGAAGAAGCAGTGAGGGTCCGACCGTGACGACTGCCACCGCCCCGCGCCCCGGAACGTCCCCGATACCGCGGCCGCTCACCGCCGCCGCGCTCGTCGCCGCCCTGCTCAGCCTGGTGTTCGGGCTGCTGCTGGCCGGTGCCGGGCCGGCGTCCGCGCACGCCGCCCTCACCGGGAGCGACCCGCGGGACGGGGCGGTGGTGGCCACCGCGCCGAAGGAGGTCACCCTCACCTTCTCCGAGGCGATCGCCGTCGGCGACGGGTCGATCCGGGTCCTGGACCCCAGCAGCAAGCGCGTCGACACCGGCGCCGAGCCGAAGGACCTGTCCGACGGCTCCACCGTCCGGTACGGCGTCGAGCTCCACTCCGGCCTTCCCGAGGGCACCTACACCGTGGCCTGGCAGGCGATCTCCGCCGACAGCCACCCCATCTCCGGCGCCTTCACCTTCTCCATCGGCGCCCCCTCCGAGACCACCGTGGCCCTGCCCTCCGAGGAGGTCGGCGGCGGCCCGGTCGGTGTCGTCTACGGCATCGCGCGGTACGTCGCGTACGCCGGGTTCGTCCTGCTCGTGGGCGGCGCGGCCTTCGTCCTGGGCTGCTGGCCGCGAGGCGCGAGCGCGCGGCCGATGCAGCGGCTCGTGGTGCGCGGCTGGGTCACCCTGACCGCGGCGACGCTGGTCATGCTGGTGCTGCGCAACCCGTACACGGGCAGCGGGAAGTTCGCGGACGCCTTCGATCTGGACGGGCTCCAGGCCGTCCTGGACACCAAGCCGGGCGCCGCCCTCGTCTCGCGGCTGCTGCTGCTCGGCGCGGCCGCGCTCTTCATCGCCGTGCTGTTCGGTACGTACGCCCGGCGCGAGGACGCCGTCGAGAAGAAGGACCTCACCTTCGGCCTCGCGGTCGGCGGCGGGGTCGTCGCGGCGGGCATCGCCGCCACCTGGGCCATGTCCGAGCACGCGTCGACCGGCATCCAGGCGGGGATCGCCATGCCGGTGGACGTGTTGCACCTGCTGGCGGTGGCCGCCTGGCTGGGCGGTCTGGTCTCCCTGCTGGTGGCGCTGTACCGGACGCCGGACATCGGAAGCGGTGCCGTACGGCGGTTCTCCCGGGTCGCGTTCGGCAGCGTGCTCGTCCTGGCGGCGACCGGGATCTACCAGTCGTGGCGGCAGGTCGGCTCCTGGTCGGCGCTGACCGGGACGCGGTACGGGCAGCTGCTGATCATCAAGGTCGCGCTCATCGCGGTCCTGCTCGCCGTGGCGTGGTTCTCGCGGCGGTGGACGGGGCGGCTGACGGATACGGCGGTACCCGCTTCGGTGGAGCCGGAAGCCGCCACGGAACCGGATGCCGAGGTCGCGGACGGTGTCGACCCCGAGCGCGCCGCCCAACTGGCCCGGCAGCAGGCCGTCCTGACCGCCACGAAGAAGAAGCGGATACGGGACGCCGACCCGGAGCGTTCCGGGCTGCGCCGCTCGGTCCTGGCCGAGGCGGCGATCGCCGTGGTCCTGCTGGCCGTCACCACGATGCTGACGTCGACCGAGCCGGGCCGTACGGAGGAGGAGGCCCTGGGCGCCTCCACCGCCGCGGCGGCCCCGGCGGCGGGCCCCGTCAACCTGACCATGCCCTTCGACACCGGCGGCCGGAACGGCAAGGGAACCGTCCGGATCGACATCGACCCCGGGCGCTCCGGCGCCAACGAGCTGCACGTGTGGGTCGACGGCACCGACGGCAAGCCGATGGACGTCCCCGAGCTCAAGGTCGCCCTCACCCTGGAGGCGCAGGAGATCGGCCCGCTGCCGGTCGCGCCGGACCGGCTCGCCGCGGGGCACTGGTCGGCGAGCAATGTCCAGATCCCGCTGGCGGGGGAGTGGAAGGTCGACGTGACGGTACGGACGTCCGACATCGACCAGGTCACCATCGACAAGAACGTGAAGATCGGCTGAGGTACGTGAGCACGACCAGGAAGCAGGACCAGGACCGGGACCCTGGCCAGGGCCCGGACTCCGCGCCGGACTCCCCGTCCGCCGGTGTCTCGCGGCGGCGGCTGCTGAGCGGTGTGGGCGCGGCGGGCGCCGCCGGGCTGGTGCTCGGCGCGGGCGGCGGGGCCGCCGGGTACGCCGCGACCCGTTCCGATCCGCCGACCGCTCTGGCCACCGTCGGCTCCACCGAGGCGATGTTTCACGGGAAACATCAACCGGGGATCACCACTCCGCTTCAGGCCCGGGGCCACCTCGTCGCCTTCGACCTGGTGACGGGCGCGGGCCGCAAGGAGGCCGTGGCCCTGATGCGGCGCTGGTCGGCGGTGGCCCGCGAGCTGATGGCGGGCCGTCCGGCGGGAGGCTCGGCGGACGGGCCCGGCCACGACACCGGCATCGCGCTGGACGCGGGGCCTTCCTCCCTCACCGTCACCTTCGGCTTCGGCCGTACGTTCTTCGCGCGTACGGGTCTCACCTCGCGGCTGCCCGCCGGGCTCGACCCGCTGCCCGCGTTCTCCTCCGACCAGCTGGACGCCAGGCGCTCCGACGGCGACCTGTGGGTGCAGATCGGCGCCGATGACGCCCTGGTCGCCTTCCACGCGCTGCGGGCCGTACAGAAGGAGAGCGCGGGAACAGTAAAGGTGCGCTGGCAGATGAACGGCTTCAACCGCGCCCCTGGGGCCACGGCCCGGCCGATGACCGCCCGCAACCTGATGGGCCAGATCGACGGGACCGGCAATCCGAAGCCGGCCGACGAGGACTTCGGGCAGCGGGTGTTCGTGCCCGCCTCCCCCGGCACCCCGCATGAGTGGCTGGAGGGCGGCTCGTACGCCGTCGTCCGCCGGATCCGGATGCTGCTGGACGACTGGGAGAAGCTTCCGGTGGACCGGCAGGAGCGGGTCATCGGGCGGCGCAAAGCGGACGGGGCACCGCTGAGCGGCGGGAGCGAGACCACGGAGATGGACCTCGACAAGGCGGGCCCGGACGGCCGGCTCCTGATCCCCGACGACGCGCACGCCCGGATCTCCTCGCCCGAGAAGAACGGCGGGGCCGCCATGCTGCGGCGCCCGTTCTCATACCACGACGGGATCGCGGAGGACGGCACTCCGGACGCCGGGCTGCTCTTCGTCTGCTGGCAGGCGGACCCGTTCAAGGGGTTCGTGCCGGTGCAGCGGAAGCTCGACCGGGGCGACGCGCTGTCGCCGTTCATCCGGCACGAGGCGAGCGGGCTGTTCGCGGTGCCGGGCGGGGCGGCGGAGGGTGAGTACGTGGGGCAGCGGCTGCTGGAGTCGTGAGGGGGGTGCCTCAGAGGGGTTGCACGATCGGCTGCGACCGGATTCTGAGACGGCGGTGCCCCTGCCGTACGGCGCAATAGGGTGAGCGTATGTCAGCCACGCGCTACGCCTATCTCGGTCCCGAAGGCACCTTCACCGAGGTCGCCCTCCGCACGCTCCCGGAAGCCGCCACCCGCGAGCTCGTCCCGATGGTCTCGGTGCCGGCGGCCCTGGACGCCGTACGCAACGGGGAGGCGGCGGCGGCCCTCGTACCGATCGAGAACTCCGTCGAGGGCGGCATCACGGCCACGCTCGACGAGCTGACCAGCGGCGAGCCGCTGATGATCTACCGCGAGGTGCTGCTCTCCATCACCTTCGCGCTGCTCGTGCGGCCGGGCACCAAGCTGTCGGACGTCAAGACGGTCACCGCGCACCCGGCCGCCCAGCCGCAGGTCCGCAACTGGATGGCGGCCCACCTCCCGCAGGCGGTGTGGGAGTCGGCGGCGTCCAACGCGGACGGCGCCCGGCTGGTCCAGGAGGGGCGCTACGACGCCGCGTTCGCCGGTGAGTTCGCCGCCGCCACCTACGGTCTCGAACCGCTGGTCACGGAGATCCACGACGCCGAGAACGCGCAGACCCGCTTCGTCCTGGTGGGCCGCCCGGCCCGGCCGTCCGCGCCGACCGGGGCCGACAAGACGTCCGTGGTGATCTGGCTGGGCGACGACCACCCCGGTGCGCTGCTGGAGCTGCTCCAGGAGTTCGCGGTGCGCGGCGTCAACCTGATGCTGATCCAGTCCCGCCCGACCGGCGAGGGGATCGGCAACTACTGCTTCGCCGTGGACGCCGAGGGCCACATCGCGGACCGGCGGGTCGGGGAGGCGCTGATGGGGCTGAAGCGGATCTGCCCGAAGGTGCGGTTCCTCGGCTCGTACCCGCGGGCGGGCGTCTCGGCGGACGAGGTCCGGCCGCTGCGGGCGGGCACCTCGGACAGCGCCTTCACCGAGGCCTCCGACTGGCTGGCGCGCAGCCAGGACGGGCGGATCTGACCGGCCCCGCTCCGCTCCCGTCGGCTCTGCGGGCGGTCGACCGCGCTGCGCCGTGGTGCTACCGACCGCGCTGCGCCGTGGCCCTACCGAGCGCACTGCGCTGTGGTCCTACCTACACATAGTCATCCGCCCACAGAGTTATCCACAGGCTCGCTTCTCGACCTGGGGACAAGTCGACACCTCAATGCGACATCATCGACAAATCAACGCAGTGGACCTGGATGTCTCCACAGAGGCCCGACTCGCCATGAGCCCTCCCGAGTCGCGCGAATTCCCTTGATCAACTCACCAGAGCGACGAATTGCCACCCGAATGAGCGTGCGGGACAGGTTTCGGCGACGGAGACCGGGGGAGCGAGCCGCCTTCGTCCACGCCTCGGAACATTCCGTTCCGACATCCACAGAACTTCTTCACAGCCTGTGGATAACCATTCCGGAACGCACCCTCCTGTGGACAACGCGAGCGAGGCCGCCCCCAACTCCCCCTCCACCCAAGGCTCGTACGTCAAGAGAGCCCGCACCTTCTGCCCTGTTCAGGGGAGTTAACCACCGTTATTGACGCACCACCCGCGTGCACGCCTCGCGATTCACCACCAGAAATACCAATTGCGGCAATTCGGTCAAAGTGACACGCTCGGCAATATCGGTTCGAGTGCGAGATCCGCGCACCGGTAGCCTGGAGGGGTGATTGACCTTCGCCTGCTCCGTGAGGACCCCGACCGTGTTCGCGCCTCCCAGCGCGCCCGTGGAGAGGACGTCGCGCTCGTCGACGCCCTGCTCTCCGCCGACGAGCTGCGCAGGTCGTCCGGCGTCCGCTTCGACGAACTCCGCAACGAGCAGAAGCAGCTCGGCAAGCTGATCCCCAAGGCCACCCCCGAGGAGCGCACCGAGCTGCTCAAGAAGGCCGAGCAGCTCAAGGCCGACGTCAAGGCGGCCGACGCCGCCCAGGACGAGGCCGACGCCGAGGCCAAGCGGCTGCTCCTCCAGCTCGGCAACCTCGTCCACGAGGACGTGCCGGTCGGCGGCGAGGAGGACTTCGTCGTCCTGGAGACGCACGGCACCATCCGCGACTTCGGCGCCGAGGGCTTCGAGCCCAAGGACCACCTGGAGCTCGGCGAGGCGCTCGGCGCCATCGACATGGAGCGCGGGGCCAAGGTCTCCGGATCGCGGTTCTACTACCTGACGGGCGTCGGCGCCCTCCTGGAGCTGGCCCTCGTCAACGCGGCGATCGCCCAGGCCACCGAGGCCGGCTTCATCCCGATGCTGACCCCCGCGCTGGTCCGCCCGCGCGCCATGGAGGGCACCGGCTTCCTCGGCCAGGCCGCGGAGAACGTGTACCACCTGGAGAAGGACGACTACTACCTGGTCGGTACGTCGGAGGTCCCGCTCGCGGCCTACCACATGGACGAGATCGTGGAGGCGGACAAGCTGCCCCTGCGCTACGCCGGGTTCTCCCCCTGCTTCCGCCGCGAGGCCGGGACGTACGGCAAGGACACCCGCGGCATCTTCCGCGTCCACCAGTTCGACAAGGTCGAGATGTTCTCGTACGTCGACCCGGCGGACGCCGAGGCCGAGCACCGCAGGCTCCTGGAGTGGGAGAAGCAGTGGCTCACCGGCCTCGAACTGCCCTTCCAGGTCATCGACGTCGCCACCGGTGACCTCGGCGCCTCGGCCTCGCGCAAGTTCGACTGCGAGGCGTGGATCCCGACCCAGGGCAAGTACCGCGAGCTGACCTCCGCGTCGAACTGCGACAGCTTCCAGGCCCGCCGCCTCTCCGTCCGGATGCGCGAGGGCAAGAAGGTCCAGCCGCTGGCCACGCTGAACGGCACGCTCTGCGCCGTACCGCGCACGATCGTGGCGCTCCTGGAGAACCACCAGCTGCCCGACGGTTCGGTCCGGGTGCCCGAGATGCTCCGTCCGTACCTGGGCGGGCGCGAGGTCCTGGAACCGGTCGCCAAGTGACCTTCCCCTTCAAGCTCGTCGCGACCGACCTCGACGGCACGCTGCTGCGCGGCGACGACACGGTCTCCGAGCGCACCCGGGATGCCCTGGGCGCCGCCACGGCGGCCGGTGCGGCGCACATCATCGTCACCGGGCGCTCGGTCCCCTGGACCCGGCACATCCTGGACGACCTGGGCTACGACGGCCTCGCCGTCTGCGGCCAGGGCGCGCAGGTCTACCACGCGGGTGAGCACCGGCTGCTGACCTCGCTGACCCTGGACCGGCAGCTCGCCGGGCTCGCGCTCTCCAAGATCGAGGCGGAGGTCGGCCCGCTCGCACTGGCCGCCAGTCGCGACGGCCTGGAGGGCGAGGTGCTGGTCGGCCCGGGCTACCGGGTGCAGGAGGGGCCGCTGCCGTACGTCTTCGTGGACGACCACACGGAGATGTGGACCGCCCCGCTGAACAAGGTCTACCTCCAGCACCCGGAGCTCGACGACGACGCCCTGGCCACCGCCGCCCGCGCGGCTGTCGGCAATCTGGTCGACGTGGTCATGGCGGGCCCCGGCGTGGTGGAGATCCTCCCGCTCGGGCTGAGCAAGGCGACCGGCCTCTCGCTGGCCGCCCGCCGGCTGGGGGTGAAGGCCGCCGACACCATCGCCTTCGGCGACATGCCGAACGACATCCCGATGTTCGGCTGGGCGCGGCACGGCGTGGCCATGGCCAACGCCCACGACACGCTGAAGGCCGTGGCGCACGAGATCACCGCGTCCAACGAGCACGACGGCATCGCGGTGGTCCTGGAGGAGCTGCTCCGCACGGGCTCCATCGCCGCCGCGCCGCACTGACGTAACCCTGCTGTCGGCCCTGCCCGCCGCCGCTGAACTCCAGCGGCGGCGGGCAGGGCCTTTCACGGCTCAGCGCCGCCCGGTGCGCCGCCGCAGATCCTTCAGCTGGTACGCGAAGGCCTCCATCCGCGCGTCGAAGCGGGCGTCCATCCGTACGACGTCCTGCGACAGGTCGGAGAGCCGCACGCTCATCGCGCCGACCAGCTGCTGCGTCACCTCCACCTTCCGGTCCAGGCTGTCCAGCCGTTCCGACATCCGGCAGAGCACCGGCCCGAGCTCCTGGAGCGCACTGCCGACATCGGCGAGGCAGCTCTCGATCCGGGTGACCCGCACATCGAGTGCGTCGTACTGGGCCCGCACGGTCTCCTCGGCGTCGAGGAGGTACGTACGGACGCAGCGGGCGATGTCGCTGTCGCGAAGAAGCATGGCGACGTTGAGGACGGTTCGGCGGGTGTAGAGACGTAGCTGCGTGGCCGCCTGTGGATAACTTTCCACCCCCGCCCCCTTCCATAGCGACATCATGTCGCTATGGAAGGACTGCAGGTCAGAGCCGCGCAGCACGCGCAGCCCGTTCTCGGCGAACTCCTCCTGATGGCGATCGGTAAGCCTCCTGACCGAGGCTGTGGATACTTCGAAGTAACGTGCGACGTCCTCTGTGCGAACGTGAATTCCGTCCGGGAGCATGACAAGGCTCTTCACCTTGTCCAGGACATCGACACGCCCCATCTGCTCGACGCGCAGCGCGCGCGATTCGAGCAGGGCGACTTCCGTGGGCATGGGCATGCCTTCCGTACGAGGGAATGACAAGGGACGGCCCCTACCCCGGGCTGCAGGGGTGGAGGACGCTCACGGTTGCCACTCACTCGATGACCGGACCGGTGGGCTTCGGCCTCACCCGGATCCGGCACTCCCCGATTTCACGAACGCTACGACGCCACGGATTCCAGTTGCCTCCACGCACCTTGACCAACGACCCGATAAACGTACGGTTACGCGCACATCTGTCCCGCTCGTACGACTGTCCCGGTCATACGACAACCCCCGCCCGAAGGAACCGGAGGGCGGGGGCTGCGTGAGAGGCGTACGGGATCAGGCCGGGCTCACTCCTCCCCGGCCAGCTTCAGCGCGCGCAGCTTCTGGCCCGCGTACCAGGTGGCGGCCACGGTGACGGCGGCCAGCAGGACCGTCGCGAGCGGCAGCCCCACGTCCGAGGTGACCATGCCCTGACCGGCCACCTTCTCCGCGACGGCGAGGGACCACTGCTGGACGCTGAGCGTCCGCGCACCCGGCACCAGGCTGCCGAAGAGGGCCTCCCAGACCAGCGCGTACACCAGGCCGATGACCACCGCGTGGCGGCTGACGGTGCCCAGCAGCAGGAACAGCGCGCTGTACGCGATCGAGGCGACCAGCGCCGCGATCGTGTAGGCGATGGCGATCTGCTGCCCGTTGCCGTTCAGGATCAGCCCCGCGAGCAGGGTCGGCAGGGCGGAGAAGACCATGGTCACCGCGATGGCGACGATGAGCTTGGTGAAGATGATCGTGGGGCGCTTCACCGGCTTGGCCAGCAGGTAGACGATCGAGCCGTCGTCGATCTCGGGACCGATCGCCCCGGTTCCGGCGATCACCCCGATCAGCGGCACCATCGTGGCGATGGCGAACCCGCCGAGGACGTTGGCGGCGATCTGGTCGTCGGCCCCGGCGAACATGCGGACCGCCGCCGCGAGGAGCAGCAGCAGCGCGGGAAGGACGAAGAGGATGGCGGCCCGGCGCCGGCCGAGCAGGGCCCGGTAGGTGAGCCGGGCGACTGTGGGGTCGTACATGACGGTGCACAGCTCCTTTCAGGCCACTACTCAGGCCGCTACGAGGTAGGAAAAGACCGATTCGAGGGACTCGTCGGACGGGGAGACGGTCAGCAGCCGGATGCCCTGTTCGCGGGCGACCTTCGGCAGCAGTTCGGTGAACCGTCCGAAGTCGACGGCCTGGATGAGCAGCGCCTTCTCGGTCAGGTCGACCTCGATGCCGGCCGTCGACGGGTCGGCGATGAGCGCGGCGGCCAGTGCCCGGTCGTCGCTGGAGCGGACCAGGTAGCGGTGCGGCCGGTCCGTCATCAGCCGGCGGATCTTCCGGAAGTCGCCGGAGGCGGCGTGCCGGCCCGCCACGATCACCTCGATGTGCGAGGCCAACTGCTCGACCTCCTCCAGGATGTGCGAGGAGAACAGGACCGTACGGCCCTCCGCACCCATCCGCCGCAGCAGCTCCATCAGCTGCATCCGCTGCCGCGGGTCCATCCCGTTGAACGGCTCGTCGAGCAGCAGCACCGAGGGCTCGTGGACCAGCGCGGACGCCATCTTCACGCGCTGCCGCATGCCCTTGCTATACGTGGAGATCTTGCGGTCCTGCGCGTACTCCATCTGGACCGTGGCCAGCGCCCGCTGCGCCTCCGCCCCGCCCAGGCCCTGGAGTTCGGCGTTGGCGACGACGAACTCCTTGCCGGTCAGGAAGTCGTACATCCCTTCCCGCTCCGGAACGATGCCGATCTTCGTGTAGACGCTCTCGTTGCGCCAGATCGGCTGCCCGTCGAGCGTGACCTTCCCCGTCGACGGGGCCAGGAATCCGCCCATCATGTTGATGAGCGTGGACTTTCCGGCGCCGTTCGGGCCGAGCAGCCCGGTGACGCCGGGGCCCACCGTCATGGAGACGTCGTTGACGGCGACCACATTGCCGAACCAGCGCGAGGTGTGGTCGATCTCGATGGTGGTCACAGCCCGACCCTCCGGTAGCGGCGCATCAGGACGGCGTACGAGCCGGCGACGAGCGCGAGGACAACGAACAGGTAGACCACGCCCGTACCGGCCCCCGGGCCTTCCCCTCCGGGGAAGGCGGAGGTGGCGCCGAGGAACGCGGTCTGTACGCCGTCGATCAGCGTGATCGGCGAGAAGAGGCCGAGCCATTCCACGGCGCCGGGCGAACCGGTCTCCCAGGCGATCGCCTGGACCGTGGAGACGGCACCGTAGGAGATGGTCAGCACCGCGATCACCGCGGCGACGCCGAAGCCCCGGCGCGGGGTCAGGGCGGCCATCACCAGGCCGAGCCCGGCGAAGAGCACGGACAGCAGTGCCACCGACACCAACCCCTGGCCGAACCACTTGGTCTGGTCGACGAAGTCGAACTTCGCGAGCAGAGAACCCACATAGAGGATGAGCAGCGGCGCCCCGGTGAGGATGAGGAGCGCGGTCGCCATGGCGGCGAGTTTCGCGACGACGTAGTCGGCGCGTTCGATCGGTCGCGAGAAGTACAGGGGCACGCTCTTGAAACGGAGGTCCCTGGAGACCGCCTGCGGGGCCTGTGCGGCGATGAAGAGGCCGATGACCGCCTGCAGATAGATCGCGTACGACGTGTACTTGATGACGAGCTTGGTGGAGTCCGGCGCGGCCATGGAGACGGCCACCAGGATCGCCGCGACCAGCGCCATCACGCCGAACAGCAGCATCGGCAGCACCTTGGACTTGGCGGAACGGCCGAGTCCGAAGGAGCCGCGCAGGGTCTGGGAGTAGAGCGAGCGGCGGGCGTAGGCCCGGCCGAGCCGCCTGCCGTCGTAGGAGCGGTAGCCGATGTTGTGGATCCGGGAGGTGTCGCGCCCGGCCGCGGCCTTGGTCTCGGTGCTCATCGCGACCGCTCCCCTTCCTTCTGGTACGGCCCCGGTGCGGCGGCCTGGTGTACGGCACCCGCGGCGGGGGCCGGGACGGTGCGCGCGGCACCCTGTTCCGTACGGAAGACCTCGGCGATGTGGTGGCGGCGCTGCTCCATGCGGATCAGGCCGAGACCGAGCCCGGCGACGCTGTCGCGGACCAGGTCGTACGTCTCCTCGCCGGTGGCCTCGACCAGCAGGATGTGGCCCGCGCCCGGCAGGCCTTCCGCGTCGAGCCCGTCCTGGCCGACCAGCGCGACGCCGGCCTTGGTGAGGGCCTGGCGCAGGGCGTCGGTGCCGTCGGGGTGGGTGTCGCTGTCGGTCACCTCGACCGCGAGGGTGGTGGTGATCTGGGTGAAGTCGCTGGTGGAGCTGGAGCGCAGGAGGGCTCCGCCGTCGATGACGACGACGTGGTCGCAGGTGCGTTCCAGCTCGCCCAGGAGGTGCGAGGTGACCAGGACGGAGATGCCGAAGTCGGTGTGGATGCGGCGGATCAGGCCGAGCATCTCGTCGCGGCCGACCGGGTCCAGGCCGTTGGTCGGCTCGTCCAGGAGGACCAGCTGCGGGTCGTGGACCAGGGCCTGGGCCAGCTTCACCCGCTGCTTCATACCGGTCGAGTAGCCGCCGATGGGGCGGTAGCGCTCCTCGTAGAGGCCGACGTGGCGCAGGGTGTCGGCGGTGCGCTCACGGGCCGCGGTCGGCGGCAGCCCGGACATGCGCGCCATGTGCACGACGAACTCGGTGGCCGACACATCGGGCGGCAGGCAGTCGTGCTCCGGCATGTACCCCACCCGCTCGCGGATGGCGGCGCCGCTGGTCGCCACGTCGAGCCCGAGCACCGCGGCCCGGCCTTCGGTGGCGGGGGAGAGACCAAGAAGGATCTTGATCAGCGTGGACTTGCCGGCTCCGTTGGAACCCACCAGACCGGTCACACCTGGTCCGATGTCCAACGTGAGCCGGTCGAGCGCGGTCACCCGGGGGAACCGCTTGCTCAGGGCTTCGGTAGCGATGACGGCATTCACGGATACGACGGTAGTGGCGCGGGCCACAGGGATCGTCAGCCCTGACGGCTGGATCGGCATCAGACTCCAGGCGTACGGCCCCGTAGGGGGACCCCGCGAAGGAGGAGTTCCGGCCTCTGCGTACGGCCTCCGCTTACGGCCTCCGCGTACGGTCCCGGCGGGAGTTGTCCACAGGCCCGTGCACACCCCTTGACGTAGCCGCCAGACATTGTCACATTCATCAGTGTCACGTTACGGGCACGTACCGCACACGGCAGGGAACGGACGGTGGCATGGTCGCGGCAGCGCAGGACGAAAACGCCCCGGAAGTACGGGGGTTGAGGGCCCGGGTACTGCCGGGGTCCACTGCCTCGGAGCTGCGCGGGTTCCGGGAGGTGCAGCGCCTCGCCTACGCCTGCGCGGAGGCGGTCGCCGGTCAGCTCAGACCGGGAGTGACCGAGCGCGAGGCGGCCCGGATGCAGCGGGTGTGGCTGCGCGAGCGGGGCGTACGGGACTGGTTCCACCTGCCGTTCGCCTGGTTCGGCGACCGGACGGCGTTCGCCGGGTTCAAGGTGCCGCTCCAGTTCTTCCCGACGGACCGGAAGCTGGAGCCGGGCATGCCGTTCATCCTCGACATGGCCCCGGTGTACAAGGGCTGCACCGCGGACATCGGGTACTCCGGCTGCCTCGGCCTCAATCCGCTCCACGACAAGCTCCTCGCCGACCTGGAGGCGCACCGCGAACTGATCCTGCGCCAGGTGCGCGAGCGCCGTTCGCTCCGCGAGATCTACGAGGACGTCGAACGCCTCATGACCACGCAGGGATACGCCAACCGGCACCGCGCCTACCCCTTCGGCGTGATCGCCCACAAGGTGGACCGCGTCACCGAACGGCGTTGGTCCCCGAGCGTTTTCGGGTTCGGTACGCAATCGCTCAAGGGGCTGGTGAGCGACGCGGTGCACGGCCACCGGGACGGCTGGTCGCCGTTGTGGAGCCCGTACCGCTTCTCCGACCATCCACCGCGGCCCGGGCTGTGGGCGGTCGAACCGCACCTCGGATTCCGGGGTACGGGCGCGAAGTTCGAGGAGATCCTGGTCGTCACCGACTCCGAGGACCCCGAGCAGAGCGCCTTCTGGCTGGACGACGATCTGCCGCATGTGCGGCGCTGGGCCGAGGAGAGGGTGGCGGCGTGAATCTGCCGGGAGCGCGCGAGCGCAGGGTACGTACGGGTGGCGTCGAGCTGTGCGTCGCCGAACTGGGGGACGGGGACCGGCCGACGGTGGTGCTGGTCCACGGATACCCGGACAGCAAGGAGGTCTGGTCCGAGGTCGCCGGGCGGCTGGCCGAGGATTGGCATGTCGTGCTGTACGACGTCCGGGGCCACGGCAGGTCGACGGCGCCCAAGCCGCTGCGCGGTGGCTTCACGCTGGAGAAGCTGACCGACGACTTCCTCGCGGTGATCGACGCCGTCAGCCCGGACCGGCCGGTCCATGTGGTGGGGCACGACTGGGGGTCCGTGCAGTCCTGGGAGTTCGTCACGGTCGGGCGGACCGAGGGGCGGATCGCCTCCTTCACCTCGATGTCCGGCCCGTCCCTGGACCACTTCGGCCACTGGATCAAGCAGCGGATGGCACGGCCGACCCCGCGCCGGGTCGGCCAACTGCTGGGCCAGAGCGCCAAGTCCTGGTATGTGTACATGCTCCATACGCCGGTGCTGCCGGAGCTGGCCTGGCGCGGGCCGCTCGGCAAGCGGTGGCCCGGCATCCTCCAGCGGCTGGAGAAGGTGCCCGCCGGCGACTACCCGACCGCCTCCCTGCCGGACGACGCGGCCCACGGTGCCTGGCTCTACCGGGACAACGTCCGCGCCCGGCTGTCCAGGCCGCGCGCCGACGCCTACGCCCACGCACCGGTCCAGCTCATCACACCGACCGGCGACTCCTTCCTCTCCGAGCGGCTCTACGACGGCCTGGAGCAGTGGGTCCCCCGTCTGGTACGCCGGTCGCTGCCGGCCAAGCACTGGGTGCCGCGGACCCGGCCCGACCAGCTGGCGGCGTGGATCGGCGAGTTCGCCGCGGCCAACGAGGCGGGCGGCCAGGAGGGTTTGACCGCGCAGCAGCCTGCGGCGAAGGGGCCGTACGCGGAGCGGTTCGGCGGTCAGCTGGTGCTGGTGACGGGTGCCGCCTCCGGGATCGGGCGGGCCACGGCGTTCGCGTTCGCCGAGGCGGGCGCCCGGGTGGTGGCCGTCGACCTCGACGCGGAAGGGGCCGCCAGGACGGCGGAGCTGGCCCGGCTGGTCGGGGCGCCGGCGGCCTGGGGCGAGGCGGTCGACGTCAGCGACGAGGCGGCGATGGAGAAGCTCGCCGAGAAGGTCGCCACCGAGTACGGCACCGTGGACGTCCTGGTAAACAACGCCGGGATCGGCCTCTCCGGCTCCTTCCTGGAGACCACGGGCGAGGAGTGGAAGAGGGTCCTCGACGTCAATCTCTGGGGCGTCATCCACGGCTGCCGGATCTTCGGCGGGCAGATGGCCGACCGGGGCCAGGGCGGCCATATCGTCAACACCGCCTCGGCCGCCGCCTTTCAGCCCTCCCGGGCCCTGCCCGCGTACAGCACGTCGAAGGCGGCCGTGCTGATGCTGAGCGAGTGCCTGCGGGCCGAGCTGGCGGAGAAGTCGATCGGGGTGAGCGCCATATGCCCCGGCATCGTCAACACCAACATCACCGCCACCACCCGGTTCGCCGGGACCGACGCGGCGGAGGAGCAGCGGCGGCAGAAGAAGGCCACCCGGCTCTACGGCCGCCGCAACTACCCGCCCGAGAAGGTCGCCGAAGCGATCCTGGACGCGGTCGTCCGCAACCGCGCCGTGGTGCCGGTGACCCCGGAGGCGCGCGGCGCCCGGCTGCTCTCGCGGGTCAGCCCCGGGGTGCTGCGGCGGCTCGCCCGAGTGAAGCCGCCGCTGTGAGCGGGCGGGAGGCGGGAGGCGCCACGGCGGGCAGCGGCGGCGCCGCCGAGTACCGGATCGAGGATCTGGCCCATGCCAGCGGGGCCACGGTGCGCACGATCAGGGGGTACCAGGACCGGGGGCTGCTGCCGACGCCCGAGCGGCGCGGGCGGGCCAATGTGTACGGGGAGGCACACCTGGCCCGGCTGCTCCAGATCGCGGACCTGCTGGAGCGCGGCTACACCCTGGCCAGCATCAAGGAGTTGCTGGAGGCGTGGGACGCGGGGCGCGGGCTGGGCGGCGTGCTCGGCCTGGTCGCCGAGGTGCACGGACCCTGGACCGACGAGGAGGCGGACCGGATCACCCGGACGGAGCTGGACGCGAGGTTCGGCGGCACGCAGGACGACGAGGCGATCGCGGAGGCGGTGGCGCTCGGTGTGCTGGAGCGCGTCCCGGGCAAGGCCGACGAGTTCCTCGTACCGAGCCCGCAAGAGCTGGCGGTGGCCGTCGAGTTGCACACGGCCGGTGTCCCGCTGCTCGCGGTCTCCTCCCACCTCAAGGAACTTCGCGGCCAGGTCGAGCACATAGCCTCCCGTTTCCTGGAGTTCACCACCGAGCACGTCTTCGCCCGCTATCTGGGGCACCGGCCGCCCACCGACTCCGACGCGGCGGAGGCGGCGTCGATGGTGCGCCGGCTGCGGCCGCTGGCACAGCAGACGGTGGACGCCGAACTGGCCCGTGCGATGCGGATGTTCGCTACCCGGCATCTGCATCACCACCTCGGGACCCAGGAGAGCGCCATCACGGGGAGCGAAAGCCGTCCGGTGCTCCTGCCGGCCCGGACAACGCAGGCCGTACAGGACCTGGTTGGTGTCGAGCAGGTCGCGGCCTTCATCGCGGCAGCCGCCGAACGCGAGGTACAGGCACGCGCCTTGGACGCGCTCGCCTCATCTCACTCATCAGCCAACAAAGTTGATGAAAAGGGTTAAATTGCCCGCCAGTTGTCCACAGAGTCGCCAAATAGCCTGTGGATAAGTCGAGTTGGCTGTGGATCAAACATCGGTGCGAAGAAAGACGAAAAGAAGCCTGTAGGAAATCCGGATGCACCGATGAACCGCGCACGGGCACTCTGGCGGGATGGACGAACGACGCACCGTCAAGGTGTCCAAGTACCTCTCGAAACATCTGCGGCACCAGCCGGAGCGCATCGGCATCACCCTCGACGACAACGGCTGGGTGGGCGTCGAGACGCTGCTGAGCGCGGCGGCCCTCCACGGCTTCGCCATCAGCCGGGCCGAGCTCGACCACGTCGTCACGGTCAACGACAAGCGGCGCTTCGCCGTGGACGGCGACCGCATCCGCGCCAACCAGGGCCACACCGTCACCGTCGACCTGGACCTGCCGCCCGCGGAGCCGCCGGCGTACCTCTACCACGGCACGGTGGCCCAGGCGCTGGACGCGATCCGGGCCGAGGGCCTGCGCCCCATGGCCCGCCACCACGTCCACCTCTCCCCCGACCGCGAGACGGCCACCCGGGTCGGCGCCCGGCGCGGCCGCCCCTTGGTCCTCACGGTCGACGCGGGCGCCATGCACCGCGCCGGCCAGGTGTTCCGGGTCAGCGCCAACGGGGTCTGGCTCGCCGACGCCGTACCGCCGGAGTTCCTGCTGCTCCGCGAGTGAACCCTCCTGGCCCGTCAGCCCAGTTGGGTAAGCGCCTCCGTCGCGATGCGCTCGTAGACGGCCGGGTCGGTGTCGAAGTCGGAGTCCAGGATCGGGGCGTGGACGGCGATCTCGGTGAACCCGAGCTCCGCGTGGCGGCCGGCGAAGTCGACGAAGGCGTCCACCGACTCCAGCGGGGTGTTGCGGTCGGGGGTGAAGCCGGTGAGCAGGATCCGGTCCAGCTCCGAGGCGTCCCGGCCGGTCTCCTCACAGGCGGCGGCGAGCTTCTCGCCCTGCTCACGGAGCGCCTCCACCGACTGCTCGGGGGTGCCGCTCTCGTACAGCTTCGGGTCGCCGGTGGTGACCCACGCCTGCCCGTGGCGAGCGGCCAGCCGCAGCCCGCGCGGGCCGGTCGCGGCGACCGCGAAGGGCAGCCGAGGGCGCTGGACGCAGCCCGGGATGTTGCGGGCCTCGACGGCGGAGTAGTGCGTTCCGTGCTTCGTCACCGCGTCCTCGGTGAGCAGTCGGTCCAGGAGCGGGACGAACTCGCCGAACCGGTCGGCACGCTCCTTCGGGGTCCACGCCTCCTGCCCCAGCGCCGTGGCGTCGAACCCGCTGCCACCTGCGCCGATGCCGAGCGTGATCCGGCCACCGGAGATGTCGTCCAGCGAGATCAGCTCCTTGGCCAGGGTCACGGGGTGGCGAAAGTTCGGCGAGGTGACCAGCGTGCCGAGGCGCAGCCGGCTCGTGGCCGTCGCGGCGGCGGTGAGCGTGGGGAGCGCGCCGAACCACGTACGGTCGCGGAAGCTCCGCCAGGACAGGTGGTCGTAGGTGTAGGCGGTGTGGAAGCCCAGTTCCTCGGCGCGCACCCACGCGTCGCGGCCCCCTTCGTGCCAGCGGTCGATCGGCAGGATCACAGTGCTCAGTCGCATGAGGACGACCCTACGAGAGGCCCAGGAGGTGGCGCACCGCCTCCGCACCGCCTCCGCCGCCTCCGCACCGCCTCCGCCCGCCTTCCCATCGGACCGGTGGAGTCCGCCCGTCGGGTCCGCCTGAAACCTCTCGGCATATACCCTAGGAATGTTCCGCAGCTCAAGGGCGCGCCCACTCAAATGTGCGCCCCTCCGCACGCACGTGCACTCCGGTGGGCGAGAATGGCGAGGTGACCTCAGCTACCGATGCGCCTCTGCCTGCCGTGACCCGGCTGATCGCGACCGACCTGGACGGCACCCTGCTGCGCGACGACAAGACGCTCTCCGCGCGTACCGTCGCCGCGCTCGCGGCGGCCGAGGAGGCCGGGATCGAGGTCTTCTTCGTCACCGGCAGGCCGGCCCGCTGGATGGGCGTCGTCAGCGACCATGTGCAGGGCCATGGGCTGGCGATCTGCGCGAACGGCGCCGTGGTCACCGATCTGCGGGCGGACCGCGAGCTGCTCACCGTACGCGCGCTGGAGCGCGAGGCCGCCCTGCACGTCGTGCACACGCTGCGCGATGTCGCCCCCGGCACCTCCTTCGCCGTCGAGCTGACCACCGGCATCCACTACGAGCCGGCCTACCCGCCCTTCCACCTGGACCCGGGCGCCACCGTGGCCGTCGCGGAGAAGCTGCTGCACGAGGACGTGCCGGGGGGCGGCGCTCCCGTACTCAAGCTCCTCGCCCACCACACCGAGATGCCGCCGGACGCCTTCCTCACCCTGGCCCGTACGGCGGCCGGCGAGCGGGCCTCCATCACCCGGTCCAGCCCCTCCGCGCTCCTGGAGGTCAGCGGGCTCGGCGTCTCCAAGGCCAGTACGCTCGCCGCCTGTTGCGAGGAGCGCGGCATCGCGTCCACCGAGGTGGTCGCCTTCGGGGACATGCCGAACGACGTCGAGATGCTCGGCTGGGCCGGAGCCTCGTACGCGATGGGCAACGCCCACCCCGCCGCGCTGGCCGCCGCCTCCGGGCAGACCCTCACCAACGAGGAGGACGGCGTGGCCGTGGTCATCGAGCGGATCCTCGCCACCCGCTGACCGCACGCGTCGGCCGCCTCAGAGCGGCGCCTCCCACACCACCGTCGTCCCGCCCCCGTCCTCCCCGATCCCCGGCCCGAACCAGCTCGCCCCGCCCAGCGACTCCGCCCGGCGGGCCAGGTTCCGCAGACCGCTGCGGCGCCCGCCCTCCGGGATGCCGACCCCGTCGTCGGCCACCGACAGACGCACCGCGCCCCGCCCGTCCGGCAGGGTCGCCGTGGCGTCGACGACCACGTCGATCACCGAGGCCCCGGCGTGCCGGAAGGCGTTGGACAGCGCCTCGCGCAACGCGGCGACCAGGTTCTTGCCGGTCAGCTCGCCGACGAGCGCGTCCACCGCGCCCAGGAAGCGGTGCGAGGGCTTGAAGCCGAGCGGAACGGCCGCCATGTTGATCTCCCGCAGGACGCGGGTGCGGAGCCCCGAAGGAGCCTCGGCCGGTTCCTGCTGGAGCGCGAAGATGGCCGTACGGATCTCCTGGATGGTCACGTCCAGCTCGTCGACCGCCCGGCCCACCCCGGTCCGCACCTCCGGGACCACCGACCGGCGCTGGGCGCTCTCCAGCATCATCCCGGTGGCGAACAGCCGCTGGATGACGAGGTCGTGGAGGTCGCGGGCGATCCGGTCGCGGTCCTCGTAGACCGCGAGCCGCTCCCGGTCGCGCTGCGCCTCGGCCATCATCAGCGCGAGGGCCGCCTGCGAGGCGAACTGGGTGGCCAGCGTCCGCTCGGTCCGGCTGAACGGACGCGCTCCTCGCGCCCGGGGCGTCGCCAGGGCGCCGAGCACCCGGCCGCCGCTCTGCAGCGGCAGCAGCATGCTGGGCCCGTAGAGTCCGGCCAGCCTGGTGACCATCCGGCTGTCGGCGGCCGAGTCGTCGATGAAGACCGCCTCGCCCGCCAGCAGTTTCGCCACCACCGCGGAGCGGGCCGGGATGATCACCCCGAGCGAGGACGAGGGGTCGTCGGCGGAGACGGCGACGATCTCCAGCCCGCCGTCCCCGGTGGGCAGCAGCACGATCCCGGCGGCGGAATCGGCGAGGTGGCGGGCCTGTTCGGCGACCACGGAGAGCGCGTCGTCGGCGTCCCCGCCCGAGAGGAGAGCGGTGGTCACCGCCACCGAACCGTCGATCCAGCGCTCCCGCTGGCGCGCCGCCTCGTACAGCCGGGCGTTGCCGATGGCGATCCCGGCCTCGGTGGCGAGCACCCGCACCATGTGCAGGTCGGAGTCGCTGAACTCGCCGCCGTCCTGCTTCTCGGTCAGGTAGAGGTTGCCGAAGACCTCACCCTGGACCCGGATCGGTACGCCGAGGAAGCTCCGCATCCGGGGATGGCCCGGCGGGAATCCGGCCGAGCGCGGATCACCGGTGAGGTCGGCCAGACGTACGGGTTCGGGGTCGTGGATCAGCGCACCCAGCAGGCCCCGGTGGCCGTCGGGTCTGCGCCCGATCGCCCGCGCGACCTCGTCGGGGACGCCGTGGGTGACGAAGTCGGAGAGCCCCTCGCCCGTCTCGTCGACGACGCCGATGGCGGCGTACCGGGCATGGGCGAGCTCGGCGGCGGTCGCGCAGATCCGGTCGAGGGTGGAGTGCAGCTCCAGCCCCGTGCCGACCGAACGCATCGCCTCCAGGAGCTGCGGGACCCGGGCGGTCAGCTCGGTGGAGAGGCCTTGCAGGCTGCGGGTGGCCTGCGTGGCGGCATCGAGTGAGTCCTGCGGGTCCGGCTCCGGCTCTGCCATGGACTGAGCCTAGTTAGTGGCGATTGGGGAGGAAAGTCGGGTTTCCCCTCCACAGGCGCCCACGGAGGCTCACGCGGCCACCTCCACCGTCTCCTTCTCCCGCTCCAGCATCCGGCGCAGCGGCCCTTCCCCGGCCGCCAGCTCCGCGTACGGTCCGCGCTGCGCCACCCGGCCCGCGTCCAGCACCAGCACCTCGTCGACCGCCTCGACCCCGGCCAGCCGGTGGGTGATCAGGACGGTCGTCCGGCCCTCGGTCGCCGCCAGCAGGTCGGCGGTGAGCGCGTCGGCGGTCGCCAGGTCGAGGTGCTCGGCCGGCTCGTCCAGGACGAGGACCGGGAAGTCGGCCAGCAGCGCCCGGGCCAGGGCGAGGCGCTGACGCTGGCCGCCGGAGAGCCGGGCGCCGTGCTCGCCCACCGGGGTGTCGAGCCCTTCCGGGAGCGAGCGGACCCACTCCAGCAGCCGGGCCCGGGAGAGCGCGTCGTCCAGCTCGGCGTCGGTCGCGCCGGTACGGGCGAGGCGCAGGTTCTCCCGGATGGAGCTGTCGAAGACGTGGGCGTCCTGGGCACACAGGCCGACGGAGCGCCGTACGGTGTCGCCGTCCAGGCCGGCCGCCTCCACACCGCCGATGCGGTACGTCCCCGAGGAGGCGTCCAGGAAGCGGAGAAGGACCTGCGCGAGCGTGGTCTTGCCGGAACCGGAAGGACCGACGACCGCGATCCGGCGGCCGGGCACCAGGGTGAGGTCGAGCGACTCCAGGGCGTCGCGGTCGGCCCCCGGGTAGCGGGCCGAGAGACCCCGCACCTCCAGCGGGAACGGCGAGGCGGGCGCATCGGCCGGAGCCGCGGGCTCCCGTACGGGGACGGGGGCGTCGAGCACCTCGTACACGCGCTCGGCGCTCCGCAGCACCCGCTGGCGGTACTGGACCGCGAGCGGCATCCCGGCGACGGCCTCGAAGGCGGCGAGCGGGGTGAGCACCACCACCGCGAGCGCGACGCCGGAGAGCCGGCCGTCGTTCACGGCGGGGACGGCGACGGACGCGGCGGCCACCACCGTCAGCCCGCAGACCAGCGCCGAGAGCCCGCTGCCGAGGGCCGTGGCGGTGGCCGCGCGGGAGGCGATCCGGGTCAGCAGGGTGTCGGCGGACCGCATGTGGGCCTGCCGGGCCGGGAGCGCCCCGGCGACGGTCAGCTCGGCCGTTCCGCCGAGGAGGTCGGTGACCCGGGTGGCCAGGGCGGCGCGCGCGGGCGCCAGCTGACGTTCGGTACGGCGGGCGACTCCACCGCTGACCAGCGGCACGCCGACCCCGGCGACCAGCAGCCCGGCCGCCAGGACCACGCCCGCCTCGGGCAGCAGCCAGCCGGTGAACCCGGCGGCGGCCACGGAGACGGTGAGCGCGGTCCCGGCCGGCAGCAGCCAGCGCAGCCAGTAGTCCTGGAGCGCGTCCACGTCGGCGACGAGCCGGGAGAGCAGGTCGCCCCGGCGGACCGTGCGCAGTCCGGCGGGGGCGACGCGTTCGAGGCCCCGGTAGACAGCCACCCGCAGTTCGGCGAGCAGCTTGAGCACGGCGTCGTGGGAGACGAGGCGCTCCGCATACCGGAAGACCGCCCGGCCGATACCGAAGGCGCGCGTGGCGGTGACGGCCATCATCAGGTAGAGCACCGGCGGCTGTTCGGAGGCGCGGGAGATCAGCCAGCCGGAGACGGCCATGAGCCCCACGGCCGACCCGACGGCGAGGCTGCCGAGCAGCAGCGCCAGGGCCAGCTGCCCGCGCTGTGCGCCCGCCGCCTCCCGGACCCGGGCGAGGACCCGTCCGGAGCGCGCGTCGGTCTCCCGCAGCACCTCGGTCGCGGTCTTCCGTACGTCTCCGGGCTCCAGCAGGTCCGCCGCCTCCAGCACGTCCCCGGGGCGCCGCGCGTCCAGCGGCTCACCGCCCGCGAGGGGCTGCGGAACGGGCAGGCCGGGCGCATCGGTCGTGGCAGGCACGGAGGCGTCCACCGCGCGCGGCTCCAGCGTCACGACCCGGTCCGCCACCGCGAGCAGCGCCGGGCGGTGGACGACCAGGAGCACGGTCCGGCCCGCCGCCAGCCTCCGTACCGCCTCGACGATCCCCGCCTCCGTCTCGCCGTCCAGGCTCGCGGTCGGCTCGTCCAGGAGCAGCAGCGGCCGGTCGGCCAGGAACGCGCGGGCCAGGGCGAGGCGCTGGCGCTGACCGGCGGAGAGCCCGGCCCCGTCCTCGCCGAGCAGGGTCCGCTCCCGGTCGGGCAGCTCCGCGACGAAGTCGTACGCACCCGCCTCGCGCAGCGCCGCCATCACCGCCTCGTCGTCGGCGTCGGGCCGGGCGAGGCGGACGTTCTCCGCGATCGTGCCCGCGAAGAGGTGCGGCCGCTGCGGGACCCAGGCGATCCGGCTCCGCCAGCGCTCCGGGTCCAGCTCCGCGAGGTCCCGGCCGCCGACCCGGACGTGTCCCTCGTCGGGTACGGCGAACCCCAGGACCACGTTCAGCAGGGTCGACTTGCCGACGCCGCTCGGGCCGACCAGGGCGACGGCCTCCCCCGGCTCGACGGTGAGCGAGGCGGCGTCCAGCGACGGGTCGGTGCGGCCCTCGTGGCGTACGGTCACGCCCTCCAGCTCCAGGCGCGTCGAGTCCGGGACGTCCTCGGTGCCGCCGGCCCGGGGCTCGGTCTCCAGAACCGCGAAGATCTCCTCGGCGGCCGAGAGCCCCTCCGCCGCCGCGTGGTACTGCGCCCCGACCTGCCGGATCGGCAGATACGCCTCCGGGGCCAGGATCAGGACCACCAGACCGGTGTAGAGGTCGAGTTCCCCGTGCACCAGCCGCATCCCGATGGTGACGGCGACGAGCGCGACGGACAGGGTCGCGAGCAGCTCCAGGGCGAACGAGGAGAGGAAGGCGATCCGCAGGGTGCGCAGGGTGGCCCGGCGGTAGTCGGAGGTTATGGTGCGGATCGACTCCGCCTGCGCCTTGGCGCGGCCGAAGACCTTGAGCGTCGGCAGCCCGGCTACGACGTCCAGGAAGTGGCCGGAGAGCCGGGAGAGCAGCTGCCACTGCCGGTCCATCCGGGACTGGGTGGCCCAGCCGATCAGGATCATGAAGAGCGGGATGAGCGGCAGCGTGACCACGATGATCGCCGCCGAGACCCAGTCCTCGGTGACGATCCGGGCCAGCACCGCCACCGGCACGACGACCGCGAGTCCGAGCTGCGGCAGATAGCGCGCGAAGTAGTCGTCGAGCGCGTCCACGCCACGGGTCGCCAGCGCCACCAGCGAGCCGGTGCGCTGACCGCTCAGCCAGCCGGGCCCCAGGCGCGCGGCCCGCTCCAGGAGCCGGCCGCGCAGCTCGGACTTGACCGCCGCGCTCGCCCGGTGGGCCGCCAGCTCGGTGAGCCAGGCGACCAGGGTGCGGCCGACGGCGACCGCCGCGAGCAGGAGCAGCGGCGTACGGAGCTGGGTGACGGTCAGTCCGTCCTCGAATCCGCCCACCACGATCTCCGCGATGAGCATCGCCTGGGCGATCACCAGCGCGGCGCCGACCAGGCCGAGACCCACCACGGCCGCCAGGAAGAAGCGGGTGGCCCGGGCGTACCGCACCAGACGCGGGTCGATCGGTTTCACGTGAAACATCCCCCAGCAGGGTCGACGGAGCGAGCCGGGCGGTGTTTCACGTGAAACACCGCCCGGCGGGGCCGGTACGGATCAGTGCGCGTCCGCGATGTGCTGGGTGCCGATCCGCTTGCGGAACACCCAGTACGTCCAGCTCTGGTACAGCAGCACCATCGGTGTGGCGATGCCGGCGCACCAGGTCATGATCTTCAGCGTGTACGGCGTGGAGGAGGCGTTGGTGACCGTGAGGTTCCAGGCCTCGTTCAGCGAGGACGGCATGACGTTCGGGAAGAGCGTCAGGAACAGCATCCCCACCGCCGCCACGATCGTCAGCCCCGAGAACGCGAACGACCAGCCCTCGCGGCCCTTGGCGATGGCCCCGATCGCCGCCACCAGCGCCACCACCGCCACGATCAGCGCTACCAGACTCCAGCGGTCACCGCTCGCAGCCTGGGTCCAGAGCAGGAAGCCCAGCGCCAGCACCGCCGTGGCCAGGCCCAGCTTCAGCGCCAGCGAGCGCGCCCGTACCCGGATGTCGCCGGCCGTCTTGAGCGCGGCGAACACCGCGCCATGGAAGGTGAAGAGGAAGAGCGTGACGAGCCCGCCGAGGATCGCGTACGGGTTCAGCAGGTCGACGAAGGTGCCGACGTACTCCATGTCGGCATCGATCTTCACCCCGCGCACGATGTTCCCGAAGGCCACGCCCCACAGCACCGCCGGGATCAGCGAGGTCCAGAAGATGGCGTTCTCCCAGTTCGTCTGCCACCGCTCCCCGGTCCGCTTGGCCCGGTACTCGAAGGCGACGCCGCGCACGATCAGGCAGAGCAGGATGATCAGCAGCGGCAGGTAGAAGCCGGAGAACAGGGTGGCGTACCACTCGGGGAAGGCGGCGAAGGTCGCGCCGCCCGCACTGAGCAGCCAGACCTCGTTGCCGTCCCAGACGGGCCCGATCGTGTTGATGAGGACCCGCCGCTCCTTGCGGTCGCGGGCGAGCAGCTTGGTGAGGACCCCGATGCCGAAGTCGAATCCCTCCAGGAAGAAGTAGCCGATCCAGAGGACGGCGATGAGCACGAACCAGATGTCGTGGAGTTCCATCTCTCAGCTCCTGTGCTCTCAGTACGAGAAGGCCATGGGCCGGTCGGCGTCTTCGTCGTCGTGGCCGTTGATCCGGGTGGGCGGGTTGAGGTCGGACTCGGTGAGCTCCGGCGGCCCGGCCTTGATGTACTTCACGAGCAGCTTGACCTCGACGACCGCGAGCACGGCGTAGAGGAGGGTGAAGAGGATCATCGAGGTGAGGATCTCGCCCTGCGATACGCCGGGGGAGACGCCGTCGCGGGTCTGGAGGACCCCGTAGACCACCCACGGCTGACGGCCCATCTCGGTGAAGATCCAGCCCCAGGAGTTGGCGATGAGCGGGAAGAGCAGGGTCCAGAGCGCGGTGAGCCAGTAGAGCTTGGTGAACTTCGGGCTGAGCGCCTTGTTCCGGAAGAGGACCAGGTTCGGGACCTCGTCCTCACCGGTCCGCAGCGCCGGTGGCAGCAGGAGCTTCCGCCGGGTCAGCCAGAGCCCCAGGACGCCGAGGCCGAAGGAGGCCATTCCGAAGCCGATCATCCAGCGGAAGCTCCAGAAGGCGACCGGGATGTTGGGCCGGTAGTCGCCGGGGCCGTACTTCTCCTCCAGCGTCTTGTTGATGTCGTTGATGCCGGGGACGTAGGAGTTCGGGTCGTTGTCGGCGAGGAAGGAGAGCACGCCGGGCAGCGAGATCTCGACGGAGTTGTGGCCCTCGCTGACATCCCCGTACGCGAAGATCGAGAAGGGCGCGCCGTTCTGGCCGTCCCAGAGCGCCTCGGCGGCGGCCATCTTCATCGGCTGCTGGCGGAACATCACCTTGGCCAGCTGGTCGCCGCTGACGGCGGTGAGCAGTCCGGCGATGACGACCGTGACCAGACCCAGCCGCAGCGAGGTCCGCATCACCGGGATGTGCTTCTTGCGCGCGAGGTGGAAGGCGGCGATGCCGACCATGAAGGCCCCGCCGACCAGGAAGGCCGCCGTGATGGTGTGGAAGAACTGCGTCACCGCGGTGTCCTGGGTGAGCACCTTCCAGAAGTCGGTGAGCTCGGCGCGGCCGCGCTCCTCGTTGATGCGGTAGCCGACCGGGTGCTGCATCCAGGAGTTGGCCGCCAGGATGAAGTAGGCGGAGAGGATCGTGCCGAGGGAGACCATCCACATGCAGGCGAGGTGGATCTTCTTCGGCAGCCGGTCCCAGCCGAAGATCCACAGTCCGATGAAGGTGGACTCGAAGAAGAAGGCGATCAGCGCCTCGAAGGCGAGCGGAGCGCCGAAGACGTCACCGACGAAGCGCGAGTAGTCGGACCAGTTCATGCCGAACTGGAACTCCTGGACGATGCCCGTCACGACACCCATGGCGATGTTGATCAGGAACAGCTTGCCCCAGAACTTGGTGGCCCTGAGGTACTTCTCGTTGTTCGTCCGCACCCAGGCGGTCTGCAGGCCGGCGGTGAGCGCGGCGAGCGAGATCGTCAGCGGAACGAAGAGGAAGTGGTAGACGGTGGTGATGCCGAACTGCCAGCGCGCCAGGGTCTCCGGCGCCAGAGCGAGGTCCACGTCGTCTTTCTCCTTACGTCGCCGTGGTGACGCCACGTCGCCGTGGCCACACCGGGCACTCCGCCCCTTTAATCCCACCGATCACAGGACCAAACGGGGCACGCTTGTGAACGCGTTCACATTCACAAGCAATTATGGCGCACACACTTTCGGGCCGTTCGCCGGGGGTACCCCTTTCGACCACACGCGCCCCTGGACGTACGCAAAAGGCCCCTGACCTCGCCGAACGAGGTCAGGGGCCACCAGGCCGTACCGGCGCCGAAGCGCCGGATCGCTAGAGCTCCGCGCGGAACGCCTCCGCCGCCTTCAGGAAGAGGTCGTTGCCCTCGCTCTCCCCGATCGAGACCCGTACGCCCTCCCCCTTGAACGGGCGCACCACCACACCGGCCCGCTCACAGGCGGCGGCGAAGTCGAGGGTCCGCTCGCCGAGCCGCAGCCAGACGAAGTTGGCGTGCGACTCCGGCACGGTCCAGCCCTGCCGCACCAGCTCCTCGCTCACCCGGCTCCGCTCGGAGACCAGCGAACCGACCCGGCCCAGCAGCTCGTCCTCGGCGCGCAGCGAGGCGACCGCCGCGTCCTGGGCGAGCTGGCTGACGCCGAAGGGGACGGCGGTCTTCCGCAGCGCGGCGGCCACCGGCTCATGGGCGACGGCGAACCCGACCCGCAGCCCCGCGAGGCCGTACGCCTTGGAGAAGGTCCGCAGCACCGCCACATTGGGCCGGTCCCGGTAGATCTCGATGCCGTCGGGCACATCGGCGTCGCGGATGAACTCCTTGTACGCCTCGTCGAGCACCACCAGCACATCGCTCGGCACCCGGTCCAGGAACCGCTCCAGCTCGGCCCGGCGCACCACGGTCCCGGTCGGGTTGTTCGGGTTGCAGACGAAGATCAGCCGGGTCCGGTCGGTGATCGCCGCGGCCATCGCGTCGAGGTCGTGCACCTCACCGCTGGTCAGCGGGACCTTCACCGAGGTCGCGCCGCTCACCTGCGTGATGATCGGGTACGCCTCGAAGGACCGCCAGGCGTAGATGACCTCGTCGCCCGGGCCCGAGGTGGCCTGGAGCAGCTGCTGCGCCACCCCGACCGATCCGGTGCCGGTCGCCAGGTGCGAGAGCGGCACACCGAACCGGTCCGACAACTCGTTCATCAGCCCGGTGCACGCCATGTCCGGGTAGCGGTTGAAGCTGCCCGCCGCGGCGAGCGCCGACTCCAGGACCCCCGGCAGCGGCGGGTAGGGGTTCTCGTTCGAGGACAGCTTGTACGCGACCGGTCCGCCGGCCGCGGCGGGCTTGCCCGGCACATAGGCGGGAACGCCGTCCAGCTCGGCGCGCAGCTTGGGGCTCGTCTCGCTCACCGCAGGTCCTCCTCGACCGTCGTACACATCCATACCGTCGTACACATCAATACTGCTCACCTTATGAGGATTGGGCGCCGCTGCGAATGGCCCGGGCGCGGAATCTCCCGCAGTGCCGGGAATGGTCCGCGTCCGGAGGCTTCCTCAGGGGGAGCGTTTCGGGTTCCGGCGCGCGCCCGTGTCTCACGCCGTGGCGCGCGTCCCCCGAAGTGGTGAGTTGAGACCTCTTCGAGACATCGACCATTCAGCAGGCCGCCGACCGCCAACACCTGACACACTAAAGTCATATCCACCAACGCCCTTTTTTTACAAGGCATTTGATGGCTAACGATCATGCAAAAACGTGCCTGTCAATGGGTGCATATGCGACCGGACCGACCACCCCTCGGAGCCCTACTATCGGCTCGCCATGACAGCAGCAGGGAAGCACCAGGTGAGCCGGACGGAGACCCCCCGGCGCAGCGGCCGGCCAGGACGGGCGGGGATCCGTGACGTGGCCGCCGCGGCCGGAGTCTCGATCACGACCGTCTCCGACGCGCTCAACGGCAAGGGCAGGCTCCCGGACGCCACCCGCAGCCATGTCCGCGAGGTCGCAGAGCGCTTGGGCTACCGCCCCTCCGCAGCGGCCCGAACCCTCCGTACCGGCAAGTCGGGGCTGATCGGCCTGACCGTGACCACGTACGGGGATGAACCTTTCACCTTCACCGAATTCGCGTACTTCGCGGAGATGGCGAGAGCCGCGACCTCGGCGGCGCTCGCCCGGGGCTACGCCCTGGTCATCCTCCCCGCCACCTCCCGGCACGACGTCTGGTCGAACGTCGCGCTCGACGGGACCGTCGTCATCGACCCCTCCGACCAGGACCCGGTCGTCACCGAACTCGTCCGCCAGGGGCTGCCCGTCGTCTCGGACGGCCGCCCGGCCGGCACGCTCCCCGTCACCGCCTGGGTCGACAACGACCACCGGGCCGCCGTGCTCGACCTCCTCGACCACCTCGCCGCCGCCGGAGCGCGCCGCATCGGCCTGCTGACCGGCACCACCACCGACACGTACACCCGGCTCTCCACCACCGCGTACCTCCACTGGTGCGAGCGGGTCGGCCAGGATCCCGTCTACGAGTCCTACCCGGCGCACGACCCCTGCGCGGGCGCGGTCGCCGCCGACCGGCTGCTCGCGCGGCCGGACCGGCCCGACGCCGTCTACGGGCTCTTCGACCCCAACGGCACCGACCTCCTCGCGGCCGCCCGCCGCTACGGACTGCGGGTCCCCGAGGACCTGCTGCTGGTCTGCTGCAGCGAGTCCACCGTGTACGCGGCCACCGAACCGCCCATCACGACGCTCTCGCTGAAGCCCCGGCGCATCGGCACGGCCGTCGTCCAGCTCCTCATCGACGCCATCGAAGGCGTGGAGCACGACGGGCCGGTGGAGCAGGTGATACCGACGGAGCTCATCGTCCGGACCTCCTCGCAACGCCGTCCGCCGCGCACCACGGTCAGCGCGCCCCGCTCTCCGAGCAGGGACTGATCGTCTCTTGAGCAGGGACTGATCGTCTTTTTTCGGACCAATCGGCCGGTGAACCGTACGTGCGCCCGGATTCACCACCCCTGGTGCGTCACACAGATCGATCCGCATTCCTATGATGGGCGCACGACACCGCGGACCACCTCTACCAGGCAGGGCCCGTCAGGTGTACGGCGGCGCGACGGTGGTGGAGGGGTCGATGACTCAGGGGGCCGGTCAGGAACCCGTGGTGCGGACGGCGACGTTGCGTGACTTCAGAGTTCCGCCGTACGCGCAGACACCCGTACCACCGGCGGCGCCCGGCGCGGCGCCGCACCCGTCCGTGCCCCCGCACGCGCCGGCGCCGCCCGCGCCCGCGCCGCACTCCTCCGTGCCTCCGCACGCCCCGGCACCGCCCCACCTGCCGCATCCGGGCAACGCCGCCGTCGGCGACGAGCCGCCGGAGGGGTACACCCCCACCGAGCGCGACCTCCCCGTCATCAACCGCGGCGACACCGTCAAGATGGACACCGTCACCGAGCCCCGACCGGTCACCGAGGAAGGGCGCGGCCCGCTCTTCGTCGTCGGCGACGTCCACGGCTACCTCGACGAGCTGGTGGCCGCCCTCGCCGCACAGGGCCTCATCGACGCCGACGGCAACTGGGCCGCGGGCAACGCCCGGCTCTGGTTCCTGGGCGACTTCACCGACCGGGGCCCCGACGGCATCGGCGTCATCGACCTCGTCATGCGGCTCTCCGCCGAGGCGGCGGCGGCCGGCGGCTACTGCAAGGCCCTGATGGGCAATCACGAGCTGCTGCTGATCGGCGCCAAGCGGTTCTCCGACACCCCCGTCAACTCCGGTGCGGGCACCGCCACCTTCCAGGCCGCCTGGCTGCTCAACGGCGGCCAGAAGAGCGACATGGACCGCCTCCAGGATGTGCACCTGCAGTGGATGTCCCGGCTCGACGCGGTCGTCGAGGAGGACGGACATCTGCTGATGCACTCCGACACGACGGCCTACCTCGACTACGGCACCACCATCGACGCCGTCAACGACACCATCACCGACATCCTCACGCGCAACGACGCCGACGAGTGCTGGGACCTCTTCCGCAAGCTCACCAAGCGGTTCGCCTTCCGCGACGAGGGCGGCGCCGAAGCGGTACGCGAACTGCTGACGACGTACGGCGGACAGCGCGTCGTCCACGGTCACAGCCCGATCCCGTACCTCCTGGGCGAGGTCGGCACGGAGGACGGCGAGGACGGTTCGGGGCCGGTGGTGAACGGTCCGCACGTCTACGCGGACGGGCTCGCCATCGCCATGGACGGCGGAGTGACCATGGCCGGAAAGCTCCTGGTCGTCCAACTCCCCCTGCATGACTGAGCCCTGACGGGGAAGACGGCCCTGGATCGGACCGCGCCGATCATCGGGCCTATTTCCGGAAACACCCTGTCACCGCGCGCCGTGAGCGCTCTACCATCGGCTCATCAGTAGCAGGCTCTCCTCCGTTTCCGCCCGACCGCCCGGCCAACGCGGGCTGCCGGGCCCGACGGAGCATCGGGGGATGCAGATGACAAGCGCTCCGCACCTGCAAGCCGAGGACGGTCCCGAGTACGCCCGGATTCTCGGCGACGCGCTGCGCCACGCCCACGAACGCCCGGACCTGGAAGGCGTCGGCGACCGGCTCAACACCGAGCAGCTGCGCACGATGGCACTCAACGCCACGGCGCTGATCACCGCGGCCGCGGCCACCGAGTACGAGCACTACGTGAAGGCCCGGGCCGAGCTGCGCGCGGCGAGCGCGACCGTGCCGGAGGGTGAGCCGTACGGAGACGCCTCGTCGGCCACCGGGCCGGGCGCCGGCATAGGAGCGGTCCTCACGGTCCTGACGCCGATCCTGGCGGGCACCGCCGCCGTGATCTTCCTGCTCGTCGGCTATCTGATGAGGGCCCTCAGCCCGTCCGTCGGCTTCGGCAACACCATGGTCGCGGCCGGGTGGTCCTTCGCGGCCCTCGCCGCCGCGGCCATCCTGGTCGCCGCCGTGGGGCTGCTCGTCACGGCCCTGCGCAACGGTTCGACCTCGCTCGCCGCCGAAGACGAGGAGGACGAGCTGTCGGAAGAGGTCGCCCGGGCCCGGGAGGCCTGGCGCCACGCGCTGCTGGAGCGCGGCATCCTGCCGTTCCTGCGGGACGCCCTGGCCGACCCGACCGCGGGCCCCGCCGCGCGGACCCCGCACCGCTCACCGAACCGGATCCCGAAGGTCGGCTACAGCAGGCCGGACTTCTCCGGTCCGGAGGACGGCCCGTCGGCCGGACCCCGGCCGACCTTCACGAGCCCCGACTTCACCAGCCCGGACTTCGGCGGACCGGACCACCGGCCGGAGTAGGACCCACGGGTCACGAGAAACGCCACAGGCCGGGGCGGCGAGTGCCGCGCCCGGCCTGTGCGGTGCTCCGGGTCGACCGGAGCGGTGGATCAGACGGTCTGCGGAGCCAGCTTCGGGTTGGCGCCGTGCTCGTTCTGCTCCGGCTTGCCCTCCGAGGCGACAAAGACCAGCAGAATGATGCCGCCGACCAGCGGGACGAACGAGATCAGGAACCACCAGCCGGAGCGGCCGGTGTCGTGCAGACGGCGCACCAGCACGGCGAGCGACGGGACGAACGTCGCGAGGACGTAGAGGAAGTACGGGATCGTCGTGTCGATCGCGAGGCCGAGACCGAACAGGACGGCCGCGACGACCAGGTGGATGAGCGAGAACATCCAGAACTCCTTGCGGCGCGCGCGCCCGCTGAAGCCTGCGTAGTTCTTGAGTACGTCGACGTACCAGTTCACTGTGATTCCCTCCCCAGGCCCCCGTGCGAGGGCCACCAAATTTCAGCCAAGCAAGCCGGAAAATAAGCCACAGATAAGGAACGGGTCAAGCCCAGTTGACGCAGCTGCGAAACGTACATCCAGCTGCCACACGACTGTGTCCATACTGTCGCTTAACATGCACCGCTATCACGCCAGATGGTGGCCAAGGCGACAAGTAGCCCATAGGGGAGGGGCCTTGGCATCACATCACCGGTCACCCGGCCCGTACGCAAGCCGTCCCCGACGCCGGACGGGGCGTCGGGGACGGAGAGGCGGACCACGGTCCCAGGGCGTGTCCTAGTCGGCGATCGGCAGGTAGACCCGGTTGCCGGCGGCCGCGAACTCCTTCGACTTCTCGGCCATGCCCTCCTCGATCTCCTCCTGCGAACCGCCGTGCTGACGCCGGATATCCTGGGAGATCTTCATCGAGCAGAACTTCGGCCCGCACATCGAGCAGAAGTGCGCCGTCTTCGCCGGCTCGGCCGGCAGCGTCTCGTCGTGGAACTCCCGGGCCGTGTCCGGGTCGAGGGCCAGGTTGAACTGGTCCTCCCACCGGAACTCGAACCGCGCGTCGGAGAGCGCGTCGTCCCACTCCTGCGCGCCCGGGTGGCCCTTGGCGAGGTCGGCCGCGTGGGCGGCGATCTTGTAGGTGATGACGCCGGTCTTCACGTCGTCCCGGTTCGGCAGGCCCAGGTGCTCCTTGGGCGTGACGTAACAGAGCATCGCGGTGCCCCACCAGGCGATCATCGCGGCGCCGATGCCCGAGGTGATGTGGTCGTAGGCGGGCGCGACATCCGTGGTCAGCGGGCCGAGCGTGTAGAACGGCGCCTCCTCGCAGATCTCCTGCTGAAGGTCGATGTTCTCCTTGATCTTGTGCATCGGGACGTGCCCGGGGCCCTCGATCATCGTCTGCACGCCGTGCCGCTTGGCGATGGTGTTCAGCTCGCCCAGCGTGCGCAGTTCGGCGAACTGCGCCTCGTCGTTGGCGTCCGCGATCGACCCGGGGCGCAGTCCGTCACCGAGGGAGTAGGTGACGTCGTACGTCGCGAGGATCTCGCAGAGCTCCTCGAAGTGCTCGTAGAGGAACGACTCCTTGTGGTGCGCCAGGCACCAGGCCGCCATGATCGAGCCGCCGCGCGAGACGATGCCGGTCTTACGGCGGGCCGTCAGCGGGACGTACGGCAGCCGCACTCCGGCGTGCACCGTCATGTAGTCCACGCCCTGCTCGGCCTGTTCGATGACCGTGTCCTTGTAGATCTCCCACGTCAGCTCCTCGGCTCGGCCGTCCACCTTCTCCAACGCCTGGTAGAGCGGCACCGTTCCGATCGGTACGGGGGAGTTGCGCAGCACCCACTCGCGGGTGGTGTGGATGTTGCGGCCGGTGGACAGGTCCATGACCGTGTCGGCGCCCCACTTGGTCGCCCAGGTCATCTTGTCCACCTCCTCCTCGATGGAGGAGGTGACGGCCGAGTTGCCGATGTTGGCGTTGACCTTCACCAGGAACCGCTTGCCGATGATCATCGGCTCGATCTCCGGGTGGTTGACGTTGGCCGGCAGCACCGCCCGGCCCGCCGCGATCTCCTCGCGTACGACCTCGGCCTCGACGTTCTCCCGGATCGCGACGTACTCCATCTCCGGCGTGATCTCCCCGCGCCGGGCGTACGCGAGCTGGGTGACGGGCCGTCCGTCGCGGCTGCGGCGCGGCTGGCGCGGGCGGCCGGGGAAGACCGCGTCCAGGTTGCGCAGTCCGCCGCGCGGCGAGGTGTGCTTGAGCCCGTCGTCCTCGGGGCGGACCGGGCGGCCCGCGTACTCCTCGGTGTCGCCGCGGGCGATGATCCAGTTCTCCCGCAGGGGCGCGAGGCCCCGGCGGACGTCGGTGTCGATCCCGGGATCGGTGTACGGCCCCGACGTGTCGTACAGCGTCACGTCCTTGCCGTTGGTGAGGTGCACCTGCCGGACCGGCACCCGGAGGTCCGGGCGCGAGCCCTGGACGTACCCCTTGTGCCAGCCGATGGACTTCCCGGCCTCGCCGTCCGGAGCGCCGTCCGGCGTTCCGTCGTTCTGTTTCGAGGCAGGCGTGCGTGCGTCCGCTGTGGTCATGAGACCTACTCCCTACGCCGGCATTACCCGGTAACAGGTTCGGCGGTCGGCGCAGCGTGTCCCGTACGGATGTACGGCGGTCAGCGCCCTCTCAGCCCGGTGCTCCGAGCTCCCGCGTGTGCAAAGGTGCCTCCACGCTAGCGTCCTTTCCGGCGAGCTGACCAGAGGGCCCTCCTGTTCTTGCGATGATCGCCCCGTGACCTCCCCCCAAAGCGACCCCGCACCCCAGCCGCCGCCCCAGGGCCACAGCCACGGCCACACGCACAGCCACGGACCCGCCGCACCGGTCTCCAAGCACCTGCGCAAGGTCATCGCGGCCGTCCTGATCCCGTTCGCCACGGCGGTCGTCGTCGGCCTGATCGCGTTCTGGCCCGGCGGCGTCCCCGACCACGAGCGCACCGGCGTCGGCTTCGACCGGCAGACCCAGGACGGCAAGGTCGTCCAGGTCGTCCAGGTCGACTGCGCCGACGTCAACGCCGCACAGGTCCCGCCGACCGGTGACACCTCCACGCCCTCGGGCCGCGAGGCGGTCGCCGAGCAGGAGGGGGAGTGCGCGAAGGCGACTGTCGAGGTGACCAGCGGCGACGACAAGGGCCGCAGGTTCGTCGAGGTGGTCCAACCGGACGCGCCGCGTCAACTGCGCGAGGGCCAGGGCGTGGTGGTGGCGTACGCCCCCGACGCGCCGCGCGACCTCCAGTACAGCGTCACCGATGTGAACCGGAAGATCCCCATGACGCTGCTGGCCGCGATCTTCGCGCTGGCGGTGGTCGCGGTGGGCCGGCTGCGCGGGGTGATGGCGCTGGTGGCGCTGGCCGTCTCGTTCGCCGTACTGACCCTGTTCATCCTGCCGGCGATCCTCCAGGGCTCGAATCCGCTGGTGGTGGCGGTGATCGGGGCCAGCGCCATCATGCTGGCGGCGCTCTACATGTGCCACGGGGTGACGGCCCGGACCTCCGTCGCTGTCGTCGGCACGCTGATCTCCCTGCTGCTGATCGGCCTGCTCGGGTCCCTCTTCATCGGCTGGGCGGATCTGAGCGGCAACACCGACGACAACACCGGCCTCATCCACGGCCTCTACCCGGACATCGACATGAGCGGTCTGCTGCTGGCCGGTGTCATCATCGGATCGCTCGGTGTGCTCGACGATGTGACGGTCACCCAGACCTCCGCCGTCTGGGAACTGCACCAGGCGGACCCGCGGATGGGTTGGCGCGGGCTGTACCGGGCAGGTATCCGGATCGGACGGGACCACATCGCCTCGGTCGTGAACACCCTGGTGCTGGCGTACGCGGGCGCGGCGCTGCCGTTGCTGCTGCTCTTCTCCATCGCCCAGAGCAGCGTGGGCACGGTGGCCAACAGCGAGCTGGTCGCCGAGGAGATCGTGCGGACGCTGGTCGGCTCGATCGGTCTGGTCGCCTCGGTGCCGGTGACGACGGTGCTCGCCGCACTGGTGGTCTCGGCTGACCGCCCGGGCGCCTCCCCCTCCTCGTCGACGGCCGCCGCCCCCGCACGGACCGGCAGGGGCCGCCGCCGCAAGGCGTGAGGAAGATGAGGCGGGGAGGTACGTGCGGTGCGGCTCAGCCGGCGTTCTGCTCCTCGGCGAGGATGCGGCCGAGCGCCTCCTCCAGGTTCCCGTCGAAGTCACCCAGCGTGTGCTCCTGACCGAGGGGAACCAGTTTGTCGGTTCTGTCGAGGAAGGCGACGAGCGGTGCCGTACCGGCCCGGAACAGCGCGCGGTCCGCGCCGACCTGGAGGCGGATGTGCACATCGCCGAGACCCTCGGGTTCGGTCGGCCCGATGTGCACATCGCCGTCGCCGCTCGGGCTGTTGAGCCCGTCCAGCAGCAGCTCACGGCCGAACGCCCAGGTCACCGGGGCATCGCCGGGCAGATGGAACGTCATCCGGATGGCATAGGGATCAGCCACCTCGTACCGGAGCTCCACCGGAATACGGAACGAGAGCTCCTCGGAGACGAGGAAGCTCATCATGACCTCTGCTTGAACCGACTCGCGCATCGTTCAACCCCGCAGTAGATGAAACTGGCCAGGAATGATCCCCTATGGCCCTATTGACGCCATCGTGGTGCACGCGATAGCAGATCACAAGGAGTGATTTTTCAGATACTGATAGAGAACACGAACGAACGCAAGAGGCTCGCCACTTCGCCACGTAGCTGTTCGACTGCGGGCAGCAACCGTTCCTCACGGTCCAGGGGTACGGAAATGGCCATCGCCGCAATGGTGGCACCGGCTGTGACGGGAATGGCGGCGCAGACGGTCCCCAGTGCGTACTCCTGGCGTTCGATGACCGGTTCACCCCGGCGCAGCGTCCGGAGGCGTTCCAGAAGTGCCGCGCGATCTCGCACTGAGTAACGAGTAAGGGGCCGTACGGGGTGCCGGTCGAGGTGGTCCTCGCGGTCCTTCTCGTCGAGCTGGCCGAGAAGACACTGCCCGATCGCGTGCGCGTGCCCGGTCTCCCGGAAGGAGGCCCACTCGTCGACCGCCGGGGCGTCGGGGGCGTCCGCGACCGCGATGAGCTCGATCTCACCGTCGCGGTAGACCGCGCAGTACACCGGGACCCCGATGGCGTCCCGCCAGTGCGCGAGGGAGTCGGTGACGGAGGCGGGCCGGCTCCTGGAGCCCCGGGCCGCGGTCAGGTTCTCGGCGGCCGCGCCGAAGAGGAAGACGCCGTTCTCCCGGCGGAGATAGCCCTCATGGGTCAGCGTGCGCAGCAGGTGGTACGCCGTCGGCAGCGGTAGCCCGGCCTCCCGCGCGAGTTGCTTGGCGGGCGCCCCGTCCCGATGGGTGCCCACAGCCTCCAGCAGCCTCAACGCCCGCTGAACCGAACCGATCAACGTCGGGACAGCGGTGCTCGATGCCGTGGTCAAAGGTCACCCCCAGGCATGGTGACGGGCCGTCGGCCCTCCCGTGGGGGCCGCCCCCACGGGCCTGCCGCACCTACGACCGGACTGTCGTTCAAACCACTGGTCACTCGGTCGGTTCGGTGACAGAAGGTCACATTCCAGATGGCGGCGGCAGCGTTACGTCACTGTATCGGCCGCCCTCTGAAGGGAGGAGTTTTCCTCCGGGACTTAGCTCAGCTGGGCTAATCCGCAGGCCTGTGCGCACCCCCGATCCCGCACGGGCCCGCGGCAGCCTTCCTACCAGTCACCACGCGAGGACGAGGAGGACATGAACTTGCGTACGACGAAGACCAGACCGCCGACCAGCACGACGAAGACCAGCACCTTGAAGAGCAGGCCGATCACGAAGCCGATCACACTGGCGATCAGACCGCCGAACACGAAGATCGCGATGACGGGCACCGCGATCCACTTCACCCACCAGGGCATCCCCGCGAATATCTCCCGCACGGCCATCGCCATCTACCTCGTCTCTCTGGGTTCCTGCCTCGATGCTAAGCGCGCGGGGGACCCCGTCGGGGGCTCCACAGCCCTTGAAGACCCCTGATCGAACCCTTAGGGAACCCGGGGCTCCGGAGACCTCCGACCGGGGGTCTCAGCCCTCCGGCGGCGAGAAGACGACCATCACCCGCAGGTCCTCGGTGATGTGGTGGAACTTGTGGGCCACCCCGGCCGGCACATAGACGACGCTCCCCCGGCCGACCTGGGTCGTCTCCGTCCCGACCGTGATCGACGCACGGCCGCTGACGACGAAGTACACCTCGTCCTGCTGGTGCGGCTGCTGCGGATCGAGTTCGCCCGCGTCCAGGGCGTACAGGCCGACGGACATGTTCCGCTCCCGCACGAACTGCAGGTACGCGCCGTCGTTGGCGGCCCGTTCCGCCTCCAGCTCGTCCAGTCTGAATGCCTTCATGGCCTGTCCGCCCCTTGTGACCTGTGCCGTCGGCCCTGGTGACCTGTGCCGTCGGTTCCGCCTGCGCTGTCGGTGTCCACCACCGATCATGTCTGCCACGATCAGACACATGAAGAATTTCGTAGTCAAGACGATCGCCAACGCGGGTGCGCTGGCCGTGGCCATCTGGCTGATCGGGGACATCACGCTGGAGGGCGGCTCCACCGGCCGCAAGGTCCTCACCCTGATCCTGGTCGCGCTGCTCTTCGGTCTGGTGAACTTCCTGGTCAAGCCGGTGGTCCAGCTGCTGACCTTCCCCCTGTTCATCCTGACGCTCGGGCTGATCACCCTGGTGGTCAACGCCCTGATGCTGCTGCTGACCTCCTGGCTGGCCGGGGTCTTCGATCTCAGCTTCCATGTCGAGGGCTTCTGGACCGCGGTCCTCGGCGCCCTGATCATCTCGGTCGTCTCCTGGGCCCTCAACATGGTCCTGCCGGACGAGGACTGACTTCCCGGCCCTCCGGGGCCGCCCGACCACTTGACTACGGAGCAGCATGAACAGCATGGGCGACGGAACGCGCGCGGTACGCGCCGGACTTCCCGAACCGGAGCAGTACGAGCCGACCCTGCCCGGGCCGGTCTTCGCCGCGCACTTCCATCTCTCCGGCGAGCCGGTGGGCCCCTACACCTACGGCCGGGACACCAATCCGACGTGGACCCGTCTGGAGCGGGCCATCGGCGAGCTGGAGGCGCCCGGCGAGGACGTGAGCACGACGGTGTTCGCCTCCGGCATGGCGGCGATCACCGCGGTGCTGCTCTCGCAGGTGCGCACCGGCGACACCGTGGTGCTGCCGGACGACGGCTACCAGGCGCTGCCGCTCGTACGGGAGCAGCTGACGGCCTTCGGTGTCGAGGTCAGGACCGCGCCGACCGGCGGCGATGCCCAGCTGGCGCTGCTGGAGGGCGCGAAGCTGCTGTGGATCGAGAGCCCGTCCAACCCGGGCCTGGACGTCTGCGACATCCGCCGGCTCGTGGCCGCCGCGCACGAGGCGGGTGCGCTGGTCGCCGTCGACAACACCCTGGCCACGCCGATCGGCCAGCGTCCGCTGGAGCTCGGGGCGGACTTCTCGGTCGCCAGCGACACCAAGGGCATGACCGGGCACGGCGACATCCTGCTGGGCCATGTCACCTGCCGTGATCCCGGCCTGACCGCCGATGTACGGCGCTGGCGCAAGGTCGTCGGCGCGATCCCCGGCCCGATGGAGGCCTGGCTCGCCCACCGCTCGCTCTCCACGCTCCAGCTGCGCATCGAGCGGCAGTGCACCACGGCGCTGGCCCTCGCCGAGGCGCTGTCCCAGCGGGCCGAGGTCACGGGGCTGCGGTATCCGGGGTTGCCGACGGACCCGTCGTACGGGATCGCCGTGCGCCAGATGCGGCGCTTCGGTTCGGTGGTGTCGTTCGAACTGGCCGACCGGGAGACAGCGGAGCGCTTCCTCTCCGCGCTGCGGCTGGTCGACGACGCGACGAGTTTCGGGGGCGTACGGTCCACCGCCGAGCGCCGGGGCCGCTGGGGCGGCGACGCGGTGCCGGAGGGGTTCATCCGCTTCTCGGTCGGCGCGGAGGACCCGGAGGACCTGCTGGCGGACGTGGCGCGGGCGCTGGACGAGGCGGCCCGGTAGGCCGGGGGAGTTTCAGACGGGTCCGCACGGGCCACTCTCTTGCCATGACCGAACGTCCTGTGGTCAAGCGCACCGCACGCGCCATCCTGGTCGACGGCGACGACCTCGTCCTGATCAAGCGCACGAAGCCGGGGGTCGATCCGTACTGGCTCACGCCCGGCGGCGGGGTCGAGCCGGAGGACGCCACCGTCGTCGAGGCCCTGCACCGCGAGGTCGACGAGGAGCTCGGCGCCAAGATCACCGATGTGGTGCCCTGCTTCGTCGACACCGTCGAGCACATCGCGGACGGCGGGGTCACGGGCGTGAAGGTCCAGCACTTCTTCGTCTGCCGGCTCGCGTCGATGGACGTGAGCCGGCGGCACGGCCCGGAGATCGACGAGCCCTGCGGGGAGTACGAGATCGTCAGGGTGCCGTTCAGCCGGGTCGGGATCGCCGCCGTCCACCTCGTACCGCTCTCGCTGCGCCACTATCTGGACGGCAACATCGAAGGCGTACGGGCGATGCACGCGCCTGACCTCAGCTGACGGCCCCTGGCCTCCACACGCGTCCGCCGTCATGTTTCACGTGAAACATGACGGCGGACGCTTCGGTTCTCGGCCAGTTCCGGGAAACCGCTGGACGGGCGATCATCACGTCGGACAGCCTGGCCCCATGCACAGCCCATCACCCCCGCCCCTCGTCGACCTGCCCGTACGCCGCCTCACCCGGGGAGATCTGGTCGCCTGCGCCGACCTCTCCGAGGAACGCGGCTGGCCGCGCGACGAACACCGATGGGGGCTGCTGCTCTCCGCGGGCACCGGGTACGGGATCGCGGAGCCGGACGGGAAGGGCCTGGTCGCGGCCTGTGTGGTGACGTCGTACGGGCCCCGCCTGGCCGCCGTCGGGATGCTGCTCGTCGCCGGACGCCACACCCGCCAGGGGATCGCCCGGCGCCTCATGCGCCATGTCATGGAGGAGACCGGGTCCACTCCGCTCGCGCTGTACGCCACACCCCAGGGAGAGCGGCTCTACGAGGAGCTCGGCTTCACCCACGTCGGCCGGAGCGAGCGGGTGCTCGGCCGGTTCCGGGCGGAGGACGGGCCGTCGGCCGTCACCACGCGCGCGGCCGCAGCGGACGATCTCCAGGCGATGGTCCGCCTCGACCTGCCGGCCTTCGGGGTCGACCGTACGCACATCATCGCCCGGCTCCCGGCCTTCTCCGACCGGCTCCAGGTCGCGGAGGAGAACGGCGAGCTGACCGGTTACGCGGCGCTCTGGCCGAGCGGCGACGTCCATGCCGTCGGCCCGCTCATCGCGCGCGACACGGCGACCGCCGAGGCCCTCGTCACCGCGCTGGCCGCCACGACGGACCGGCCGCTGCGGGCCGATGTCGACGCGCGCCACGAGGAGCTGCTCGGCTGGCTGGTGGAGCGCGGCCTCGAACCGGGTTCCCGTACCTCGGTGATGACGTACGGCATCGCGGACCTCCCGGGCGACGCGACCCGCAGGTTCGCCCCGCTCACCATCGCGACGGGCTGACGCCCCTGTTCCGGGTGCTCGGCCTCAGCCGAGGGAGTCCGCGGCGGCGGACGCGAATCCGTGGTCCTGCTCCGGCGCTCCCCCGCCGACGCCGATGGCGCCGATCAGCCGGCCGCCGCGGTGCAGGGGGATGCCTCCGGCGATGAAGAGCAGCGGGCGGTCCAGCGCGGTCGGCAGGGTGTGGAAGAGCCCGCCGGGCTGGACCGCGTCGACCAGGTCCGCGGTCGGGGCGTCGAGCTGCAGCGTGGTGAACGCCTTGCGGGTGCTGGTCTCCCCGGCGATGAGGACCGCCCGGTCGTCACGCCGGAAGGCCAGGAGGTGGCCGCCCGCGTCCACGACGCTCACGGCGACGGCGACCCCGGCCGCCTCGGCGGTGCTGCGGGCGGCGGTGACGAGAGCCTCGGCGTCCTGGATGGTCAGCGGGGTGACAGCGGGGATGGTGCTCATGGAACTGCTCCTGATCGTTGTGCGGTGCGGTGCGGAGGGGTCTGGGGCGGGGCTCAGTGCCTTGCCGGGGCGGTGACGGGTTCGAGGCTGCTCCCGGCGACGATCCGGCCTCCGGTTCCGGCGGTACGGCGCTCCAGCACGCTGGAGACCACGGCCAGCACCAGGGCGGAGGCGGCGAGGGCGGCGCCGACCCAGTTGGGGGCGGTGTAGCCGAGGCCAGCGGCGATCACGAGGCCGCCGAGCCAGGCGGCGAGGGCGTTGCCGAGGTTGAAGGCGCCGATGTTGACCGCGGAGGCCAGGGTGGGGGCGCCCGCCGCCTGGTCGAGGACCCGCTTCTGCAGCGGGGGCACGGTCGCGAAGCCGAGGGCACCGATGAGGACGATGGTGACGGCCGCGGCGGCCTTGTTGTGGGCGGTCACGGTGAAGAGGCCGAGGACCAGGGCGAGCGCGCCGAGCGAGACGTACAGCATCGGCATCAGGTGGCGGTCGGCGAACCGTCCGCCGACCAGGTTGCCGCCCACCATGCCGAGGCCGAAGAGGACCAGCAGCCAGGTGACGGAGGAGGCCGAGTAGCCGGCGATCTCGGTCATCATCGGGGTGATGTAGGTGATCGCGGCGAAGACTCCGCCGAAGCCCAGGACGGTCATGGCCATCGCGAGGAGGACCTGGACGTTGCGGAACGCGGCCAGTTCGTGGCGGATGCGTACGCCTTCGGCCTTGGGCTGCTCGGGGACGAGCTTCGCCACTCCGAGGAGCCCGATCACGCCGAGGAGCGCCACGATGACGAAGGTGGTCCGCCAGCCCGCGGACTGTCCGATGTAGGTGCCGAGCGGGACGCCGACGACATTGGCGACCGTGAGCCCGGTGAACATCATGGCGATGGCGCCGGCCTTCTTCTGCGGGGCGACGAGATCGGCCGCGACCACCGAGCCGATACCGAAGAAGGCACCGTGCGCGAGGGAGGCGACGACCCGGCCGGCGAGCATGACGCCGAAGACGGGGGCGAGGGCGGATACGAGGTTGCCCACGATGAAGAGGCCCATCAGGAGCATCAGCATCCGTTTACGGGTGACCCGGGTGCCCAGGAGCGTCATCAGCGGAGCACCGAGGACGACCCCCAGCGCGTAGCCGGTCACCAGGAAGCCTGCGGTCGGGATCGAGACCTGGAAGTCCGCGGCGACCTCGGGGAGCAACCCCATGATCACGAATTCGGTCGTTCCGATCCCGAATGCCCCGATGGCCAGGGCCAGGAGCGCGAGCGGCATGGGTTCCACCTTCTCTGAAGATTGCGTCTGCGCCTTACGAGCGTCCACAATAATTGCAGACGCTAGCTAATTGCAAGCGCGGGCTATTGCAGGCGTCCCCTATCCTGGAACCACGCAGCTCCCGCACGGAGGAGAGACCATGACCGCGACCGACCCGGCCCTGACCGCCCTCGCCCAGGGATGGTGCGCCCTCTCCTTGCTCCACGGGAAGATCGAGGCCCGCATCGAGCGCGCCCTGCAGTCGGGCCACGGGCTCAGCGCGCGGGAGTACTCGCTGCTCGACGTGTTGAGCCGGCAGCACAGCGGCCCCGGCGGCCATCTCCAGATGAAGCAGGTCGCCGACGCCGTGGTCCTCAGCCAGAGCGCCACCACCCGTCTGGTCACGCGGCTGGAGGACCGCGGACTGCTGACCCGGTATCTGTGCGACACCGATCGGCGCGGCATCTATACCGATGTCACGGAGGCCGGTCTCACCCTCCTCGCGGAGGCCCGGCCGACCAACGACAGCGCCCTGCGGGCGGCGCTGGACGAGGCCGCGGAGAACCCCGAACTGGCGCCGCTGGTCCGGGCGGTCGAGGAGCTGAAGGTCGCGGCCTGACGGCTGTGGAGCGCGTACGCTGCCGATCATGAGCGATCTTGAGATACGCCCCGTTGCCGAGCCCGACCTCGACGCCGTGGTGGCCATGCTGGCCGACGACCCGCTCGGCGCGCAGCGCGAGTCGCCGGACGACCTCACCCCGTACCGCGCGGCGCTCCGGCGGCTGGCCGACGACCCGAACCAGCACGTCGTCGTCGCCGTCCGCGAGGACCGTGTGGTCGGGACCCTCCAGCTGTCGGTGATCCCCGGTCTCTCCCGGCGCGGCGCCACCCGCTCGATCATCGAGGCCGTCCGCATCCACGCCGACGAGCGCGGCAGCGGGCTCGGTACGCAGCTGATCCAGTGGGCGGTCGACGAATCCCGCCGCCAGGGCTGCCAGTTGGTGCAGCTGACCTCGGATGCCACTCGCGAGGACGCGCACCGCTTCTACGAGCGGCTCGGGTTCACGGCCAGCCATGTGGGCTTCAAGCTGGCCCTCTGAAGGTCTCGCTCTCCGAAGGTCTCGCTCTCGAACGGCAACGGCCGGCGGGTCGGTGTTTCACGTGAAACACCGACCCACCGGCCGTTGCCGTTCAGCCGTCAGCCGCCGAGCCCCCGCCATCCCGCCGGGTCCAGCCCGCCCGGAACGTCGGCGCCCGTCTCGTACGGCTCCCGGGTGAAGGCGAACGATCCGAGGTCGAGGTGGTCGACCGAGCCGTCGTCCCGGCGTACGACGCGCAGGGTCTCTCCCGCGTAGTAGTCGTCCAGGCCCGTCCACGTGCCGTCCGGCCGGCGTACGAAGGCCGCTCCGCGCCCCGTACCGCCCAGCGGCCTGAGCTCAAGCCCCCGGCCCCCGGTGAGCCGCAGCGTGAACGTGTGCGTCCCCCAGTGCCAGATCCCGGTCAGGGCCAGCAGCTCCTGGTCGACCTCGGGCAGCGGGCGCCAGGGCTCCGGGATCCGCGGCTCGGCGTCCGCGACGACGGTCAGGAGTTCGGCGGCCACCGTGGCGGCGGGCAGCCCGGAGGTGGCGTTGGCGAGGGCGACCGCGGCCACGTCGTCCTCCTCGCTGAACCAGAGACCGGCGACGAACCCGGGCAGCGAACCCGCGTGCCCGCAGAGGACGCGGCTGTCGGTCTTCACGATCTGCAGCCCGAGGCCGTATCCGCTGCCACCGGCCTCGGCGGCGGCCGCGGCGGGCGTCCTCATCTCCCGTACGGAGGCGGCCGACAGGACCCGGTCGTCGCCCTCGGCCAGGAAGCCGGCGAAGCGCAGCAGGTCGGCAGCGGTCGACCAGAGCTGGCCGGCGGGCGCCATCAGCCCGAGGTCCTCGGCGGGCTCGCTCACCACGGCATCGGCCCAGGGATGCACGGCCCAGCCCTCCGCGTACGGGGCGACCGGCCCGTAGGTCGTGCGGTGCAGGCCCAGCGGCTCCAGGATCTCTCTGCGCAGCGCCTCCTCCCAGGAGACCCCGCGCACCGCTTCGACCAGCGAACCGAGCAGCGTGTAGCCCGGGTTGGAGTAGTGGAAGCGGTGGCCCGCCGGGTGCGTCTGCGGCCGCTCGCCGAGCACATCGGCGAGCTCGGGCCGCAGGCTTCCCGGGGTCCGCTCCCACCACGGAGCGGGAGTCTCGGCACCCAGGCCCGCGCTGTGGCCGAGCAGTTGGAAGACGGTGGCACTGCCCGCTCCGGTGCCCGGGAGGTGCTTCTCCAGCTGGTCGTCCAGGTCGATCAGGCCTTCGTCGCGCAGCCGCAGGACCAGCACCGCGGTGAACGTCTTGGTGAGCGAGCCGATCCGGTACTGCGTATCGGCGTCCGGCGCCTGCCCCTCCAGGCCCGTACGGCCCCCGCTCCACGCGATCCGGCCCTCCCGCTGCACGGCGGCCACCAGTGAGGGTGCCCGGCCCTCCCGCTGGGCCGTGGCGACGCGGTGGAGAAGGGAGCGCCGGGTACTGGGAAGCAGTTCTTCACGCGGAGAGGTCATGGTCAACCCATACCCGACGGGCCGCCGCCTGACGAGGGGATTACCTCGCGGCGAAAGTCCTGGGGAGCAGGCCTCAGCGCTTCCGGCTGTACGTCCGCACCAGAACCCCGTTCGCGAAGGCCCGCACCTGCTCCAGCGTGAACTCCTGGGCCGCGAACCCGGACCCGAACATCGGCATCCCGGAGCCGTACACCAGCGGATAGGTCTTGATCACGAGCTCGTCGACCTCGTCGGCCAACTGCCCCGCCAGCTGGGATCCGCCGCAGAGCCAGATGTCCAGCCCGCTCTCCTCCGCCTTCAGCTTCCTGATCCTGCCGACCACGTCCTCCGCGATCAGCTCCACGTTCGGATCCGGTGACTCGGTGAGCGTCCGGGAGGCGACGAACTCGCGCATATGGCCGTAAGGGCTCGTCAACCCCGCGTCCAGGCCCACCTGGTAGCTGGCCCGCCCCTGGATCACGGTGTCGAACCGCCGGTTCTCCAGGTGCTCGATTCCCAGGGCCTTGCGGCCCGGAGCCGAGATCGTCTCCGGGTACTCCTCCTTGAGGAAGGCGATGAACTCCTCGTCGACGAAGGCCATCATCGTCTCGGCATCACCGTGCGGGTCACCGATGAAGCCGTCGATCGAACAGGCGATGAAGTAGGTGAGCTTGCGCATGTGTTCCCCGTTCGACGTGCCGGCACGGGCCCGACGGCCCAGGACGAGGCCGCGACCGTGTCACCGGGGTGACGAGCCGCAACCACGACACTTATAGTGCTTCAGGTGTAGTGGTCGCGCAACCTCTTCCCGGAGGACGACGAGCAGGGAGAAGGACGCATGGCGAAGAACCCCGAGCGCAGGGTGGCGCTCACGGACGCGGCGGTCGAGGTCCTGGCGCAGGAGGGGGCCCGCGGGCTCACCTTCCGCGCTGTGGACGCCCGGGCCGGCGTGCCGGTGGGCACCGCGTCGAACTACTTCAGCAGCCGTGACGACCTGTTCATGCAGACGGGCGCCCGCATCCACGACCGGATGACCCCGGACCCGGTCCAGGTCGAACAGGCGCTGCGCCCCGCGCCCTCCCGTGAACTGGTCGCCGAGCTGATGCACTGGCTGGTCCGGCGGATGACCGACGACCGCACCGGCTACCTGGCCCTGCTGGAACTCCGCCTGGAGGCGACCCGCCGCCCGGAGCTACGTACGCAGCTGACCCGGACCGTCCGCACGGCCTTCGAGGAGAGCGCCGCCTTCCACCGCGACACGGACCTCCCCGGCGACCACTCCGCGTTCCTCGTGCTCTACCTGGCCATGACCGGCGTGCTCCTGGAGCACTTCACCCTGCCCGAGATGCTCGGCGACATCGCCCTCGGCACCTTGGTGGACACGGTCGTGGAGCGGATCATTCCGGTCCGGTGACGGGGTGACTTCCACCTCACGATCTTGTCCTTCCGAGGCCACCCTCGCCATTGACGACGGGAGCAGGATGCGGCGCACCGCCGTGGCGACTTCGCTCGCGGCACGCAGCTGGGCCTGGCGGGTGCCGGCGCCGATGTGCGGTGTGGGGAGCACAGCAGCATCGCCGAGGAGCGGGGAGTCGGCAGCCGGGGGTTCCATGGCGAAGACGTCGAGAGCGGCACCGGCGATACGGCCCTCCTTGAGAGCGGCCTCCAGGGCACTCTCATCGACAATGCCGCCGCGGGACGTGTTGACCACGCGGAGCGTCGGCCTGGCCAGCCGAAGTGCTTCGTGGCTCACGATGCCCATCGTCTCCGGGGTACGCGGCAGATGGACGGTCAGGATGTCCGAGCGAAGCATCAGGGTCTCGAACGGGACTCCGGTCACGCCCAGTTCGCCCATGAAAGAGTCTGGTACGTGCGGGTCGTGGGCGAGCAACTCGACGCCGAACGGGGCGAGCCGCGCAGCAACGAGCCTGCCGATACGGCCGAAGCCGAGGACACCGACCGTCTTGCCGCACAGTTCCTCGCCCTGGAAGGCGCTGCGCCGCCATTCGCCACGGCGCACGGACGCGCTCGCCGCAGGGATGTGCCGCAGGGAGGAGAGGATCAGGCCGACGGCGAGTTCGGCGACGCTGACGACATTCGATTCAGGCGCGTTGACGACCTCAACGCCGGCCTGAGTCGCCGCGGGGACGTCGACGTTGTCGAGGCCGACCCCGGCACGGGCGACGACGCGCAGCGCCGGAGCGGCGTCAATGACCTCTCGGTCGACCTGTGTGGCGCTGCGGACGATCAGCGCGGCCGCCTGCGGGATGGCATTCAGCAGGGCGGAGCGGTCTGCTCCGTCGCAGTGGCGTACGTCGAAGTCAGTCGCCAGATCGGCGGAGACGCCCTCGTCGAGCGGATCGGCGACGAGGATGACCGGCTGAGGCACAGTGGGAGCTTTCCTTGGGTGGGGGTCGGTCAGGCGTAGCGGTTCATATCGTGGAAGAAGCCCTCGACAGGCGCCGCGAGACCCCTACGGGTGGCCTCGGCGTAGATGTGCGTGCCCACGGCCAGATCCAGGACGCCGAGTCCGAACGGCGAGAACACCACAGGGCGGTCCGTGGGGAGCTCGACCTTCTTCTCCAGCACGTCATGAAGCGTGCCGTCGATGAACGACCGGTTCCCAGAGGCCAGTTCGGCCAGGTGCGGCGACGTACGCGCCTTCAGGCAGTGCTCGACATCGTCCACGATGTTCGTCGAGCCAAGGATGATCTCCGGGGCCAGATCGCGCAGGGAGATGTGCAGGACGGTCGGGTTGTGGTCGAACCAGGCCGCTTCGTGCACATGCGGCTCCCCTGCCGTCGTGGCGAAGACGACAAGGTCGGAGTCGCGAATGGCAGTCTCGGCGTCGGGCATGACCCGCACCGTGTCCGCAGTGCCCGTCCCGGACACGTACTCGGCGAACCGCGTGGCGTACTCAGGACTGTGGTCGTACACACTGACGGCGTCGAAGTTCCAGCCGGTGCCGATCAGGTACCTGTGGATGTAGCGGGCGATCAGTCCCGTGCCGAAGAACGTGATACGCCGCGGCCGGGGTCGGTCGGAGTGCAGCCGGTCGGCGGCGAGAGCTGCCGAGGCGGCGGTGCGCGTAGCACTGATGATGGAGCTCTCCAGGCACGCGAACGGATAGCCCGTCTCGTGGTCGTTCAGGATCAAGACGGCCGAGGCGCGCGGCATGCCCGAGGCTATGTTGGCCGGGAAGCTGGAGATCCACTTGATGCCGTCAACGCTGAACTCCGCTCCCAGGGAGGCGGGAAGCGCGATGATGCGCGCGTCGGGCTTGTCGGGGAAGCGCAGGAAGTAGCTGGGCGGGTTGACGCTCTGCTGCTCGCCGTGGGCGGTGTAGGCGCGGGAGACCAAGTCGACGATCTCCTGCTCGCGGCCGGCGAGCACGTCGTGGACGGTGGCTCCGCTGATGACGGAGAACTGCGGGGTGTTCGACATGAACTGCCTCCAGAGGCGGAGTAGATGTGGATCCAGGGGGAAAGGTGGTGGCTTCAGGCGTCCGTGGCCCGGGAGTCCGCAGTCCTGAGGCGCCCCTCCCACACGGCGACGCCCACCGTTGCCGCCAATGTCGCCAGAAAAAGACCGCTTTGGTACGGAAGTTGGTGCAGGGCCAGAGCGAGTCCGCCGCCCAGCAGGCCCGCTGCGACCGCGCGCCTGCTTGTGAAGCAGGAGACGACCAGGCCGATGTAGGTGGCGTAGATCGCGAAGTCCAGACCGAGTCCGTCGATTCGCGTGACGTCTTGGCCGAACAGATAGCCGACCAAAGTGCTGGAGAGCCAGCCGACGTACATCACGACGGCGGTGGCCAGGACGTACCAGTGCCGCTGACCGGTTCGCTCGCCGACCGCCCCGTCGTATCGCTTGGCAGCGAGCGCGTAGACGGCGTCGATCATCCCGAAGGCGAGCACCGCGCGCCACACCGGCGACAGATGCCGCACCTGTGCCGACAACGCCGCCGAGTAGAAGACATGGCGCATGTTCACGACCAGACAGGTCGCCACGACCAGGAACCAAGCGGTACCCGACGACATCAGGCCGATGCCGATCATCTGCGCGGAGCCGCCGTTGACCAGAGCGCTCATCAGCATGGCGTCCGGCAGGCTCAGCCCCGACTGCTGCGCGACAGCGCCGAACAACAGGCCGAAGGGCAGCGCGCCGAGCGCCAGCGGCAGCGCATCGCGCAGCCCGGCGCGGCTCTCCTGGCGGCGGCTCAGCAGCGGGGCGGGCATCGGAGACGAATGCGTAGTCAAGGGTGGACTCTCCGTCACAGCAGGATCTTGGCCACGGCGAACGCGGCGATGGAGGAGGCGAACACCAGGAAGAAGTTGTCCTTCTTGAAGACGCCGACGGCGAAGCCGACCAGCGCGCCGATCAGATAGGGCGACAACGGTCCGAGACTGTTGTCGGGCGACTTGGCGAGCACCACGGATGGGACGATGATCGCCATCAGGACGGCGGGCATCACATAGGGCAGCGCCCGTTCGACGCCGCCGGGCAGCCGCTCCGTCTTGAGCGGGCCGAAGAAGCAGGCCCGTAGGGCGAAGGTGACCGCGCCCATGAGCACGATCGTGACGGTGGTCATCGGTCAGACTCCCAGGTCGGTACGGAGGGCGGCAGCGATCTGCTCGGGGCGGGTGGCGTTGAGGTAGTGACCGCCGTCGGCGGCGACCTCGATCCGCACCGTATCCGCGAACAGCTCCCAGTTGTGTGCCGTGTCCTCGTGGCCCTGCGCCAGCGGGTCGTCGTCGGCGATCAGCACCGTCAACGCACAGTCGAGCCGGCTCGCGGGGTGAGCGGTCAGCGCCTGGTGGAAGGCACGGGTGGCCTGTGCGGTGTCGTACTGGAAGGCACCGGCCAGATCGGCGCGCTCCTGGCGACCGAGGCCCGCGATCTCGTCGAACCCCGTGTGGTCCACCAGCCAGTCGAGAATCTGCTGATCAGACATGTCGACGACCTCGTTCGCGGCGTGGTCCGCCGGGTCCACCGACTTGAGCAGCTTGGCGACCACCAGCAGCGTCCGCACATCGACTCCGGCGCGGCGCAGCGCGGGCACCGTCACCAGGCCGAGCGCGGCCCCGGCACAGTGGCCGAGCAGCGCGACGGGACCGTCCACGGCGTCCGCGACCTCGTCCGCGAGGTGCTGGGCAAGCTCCTCGACGGGGACCTGAGCGAGGGTGTCGCCCGCGTCGCGGCCCGGCAGTTCGACGCCGAGCACCCTAACCGGGGCGCCTGCGGCGGCGAGCTCCCTGGCAAGGGCGACGTAACTGACGGCGCTGCCGCCCGCGAACGGAACGCACACCACGGTCGCTGCGGGCTGCGCACAGGTGGCGCCCGCTGCCGCCGTGAGATCCACGAGCAGGTCTCGGGAGGTGGATGCCGTCTCCCGGATACCGATGGCCAGTTGGCGTGCTGTCGGACGGGCCAGCAGGTCGCGCAGGACGATGCGGCCCTGGGAGGCGGCGGTGACCTTCATGGCGGCCAGTGAGTGCCCGCCGATCTCGAAGAAGTTGTCGGTCACGCCGACCGCCTCCGGTGCCAGGTTCAGTACCTGCGCGAACAGATCGCGTACCAGCCGCTCCTGCGCGTCAGCGGGCGGCACGGCATCCGTACGCTGCGTGGCGGCGAGTTCGTGACGGGCCAGTGCCTTGCGGTCGACCTTCCCGTTGCCGGTGAGCGGGAACGCGTCCAGGCGCACCACGATCTCGGGGTGCATGTATGCCGGGAGTGAAGCGGCGAGCAGGGTGTGGAAGACGGCCGCGTCGGGCTCGGCCGCACCGGTGTAGAACGCGACCAGGCGCTTGTCGCCGTGAAGCTCGCGGGTCAGTGTGACGGCGCCGTCGACCTCGGGCAGCCGCTCCAGCGCGACGTCGATCTCGGAGAGCTCGATACGGTGTCCGCGCACCTTGACCTGGTGGTCGACGCGGCCCGCGCAGTCCAGCGACCCGTCCGGCAGCCAGCGGCCCACGTCGCCGGTGCGGTACATGACCGGCGACAGGTCGTCGAGCGTGTTCGGCACGAAGACGGCCGCGGTGCGCTCCGGGTCGTTGACGTAGCCGATGCCGACACCGGCTCCGGTCACGCAGATTTCACCGTAACTGCCGATCGGACGGGAGGAGTCATCGGGTCCGACCACATGGATGCCGGTGTTGATGACGGGCCGTCCGACGGGGGTGCGCACCTCCTCCACGGGGTGTTCGATGATGTGGTGCGTGACGTCGTCGGAGGCCTCGGTGGGCCCGTAGGCGTTCACGAGTGGTGCGCCGTAGTGGGCGAACCAGCGGCGGGTGAGGGCCGGCGGCAGGGGCTCCCCGGTGACCATGTTGAAGCGCAGGTCGGGCAGGTCGACGGGGCGCACGGCGACCTCGGTCAGCAGGGCGTCCAGGTAGGACGGGACGACCTCCAGGATCGTGACGCGGTCGGTGCGCAGCGATGCCAGGAAGGAGCCCGCCTCGACGATCTCGTCCTGCCCGTAGATCACGGTCCGGCCGCCGCGCAGCCACGCGACGAGCAGCTGCCATACGGAGATGTCGAAGCACTGCGTCGCGATCTGTGCCACCCGGTCGGCGCCGGTGAGCTTGAGGTCGATCTCCTTGGCCAGCAGGTGGTTGAGCATGCCGGAGTGCCGGATGGCGGCGCCCTTGGGCTCGCCCGTGGAGCCCGAGGTGAAGATGATGTACGCGCAGTCGTCGGGCCCGGGCCGCACGGACAGCGGGCGCGCCTCTGCCGTCTCGGCATCCTCGTATGCCAGCACGCGCAGCGGTGCCACCCGCTCGCCGAGCACCTCCTGGAGGCGCGCGGTGTCCAGCCGGTCCGCGACGACGTACCGGCAGGCACTGCGGCGCAGCACCGAGGCGACACGGTCGGCGGGGTAGTCGCGGTCCTGCGGGAGATAGACGGCGCCGCTCTTGAGCAGGGCGAGGACTGTCACCGACCAGCCGATGCCGCGCGGCAGCATCGTCGTCACGACGTCGCCCGCGCGCACGCCCTGCCCGGCGAGGAAGGCGGCGAACCGGTCGGACTCCCGGTCGAGCTCTGCATAGGTGAGGCGCTCGTCGCCATGCTGCACCGCCACCGCGTCGGGGGCCTTCGCGACGGACTCGGCGAACGAGTCGACGAACGTGCCCTGCGGCAGCGTCAGCCGGGGCCCCGCGAAGTCACCGAGCGCGGTCAGCTCGGCCTCCTCCATCAGGGACGCCCCATGCACCGGCCGCTCCGGATCGGTCGCGAGCAGCGTCAGGGCCCGGGCGTAGTACGCCCCGATGCGCGCGATCTGGGCGGGGCCGAAGACGTCCGGGTGGTAGTGGAGGCTGAGCAGCACCTCGTCGGAGACGGCGTCCTGCGAGAACTCCGCGCGGAACGGGAACTCCGTCTGCGCGTTGACCACCGAGCGCACCAGGGCGAAGCCGTCGCGTTCGCCCAGGCTCTTCAGGACGTGGAAGTGGGTGAAGTTGAAGATCGTCTCGAAGAGCGTGTCACGGCTGCCGACGGCCCGCTTGATCTCGGCCATCGGATAGCGGCGGTGCGGCAGCATGCCGCTCTCCGTCTCGTACACGGCCCGGGCCAGGTCCGCCCAGGACTGCCCGGGCGTCATCGCCAGCCGGAACGGCACGGTGTTCAGGAACAGCCCGGGGACGCTCTCGCCGCCCTCGGCCTCGGGTCGCCCCGAGTGCTCGTAGCCGGTGAGCACGTCGTCGGTTCCCGCCACGAACCCGAGTACCGCGGTGTGCGCCGCCAGCAGCAGCGACTTGACCGGGATCCGCAAGGCATGTGCTCGCCGGATCAGCCCGGTGGACAGGCCCTCGGGCAGGGTCACGTCGTGCAGCACCACCGGCGGCAGATCCGCCGTGGCATCCGACTCAGCGGTCAGGCGCGGCAGCTGGGTCCGCTCCGCGTCCGCCATCACCGTGCCCCAGTAGGCGCGCTGCTCCTCGGAACCGAGGGCCTCGCGCTCCAGGGCGATAAAGTCCCGGTACGCCACGTCGTACGCGGACGCCTCGGGCTGCTCCCCATCGAGCAGGGCGAAGTACGCGGCAAAGATGTCGCGGTGGATGGTGTTGACGCTCCAGCCGTCCAGCGCGGCGTCGTGGTAGCTGAGCGAGTACTGGAACCGCTCGGGGCCCAGCAGATGCAGATGGACACGCACCAGATCGGCGGTGCCGTACGCGAAACCGGCCCGCAGCTCCTTCCGGGAGAACTCCTCCAGGGCCGCGGCCTGCTCGGCGCTCGGCAGCGCGCGCAGATCGTGCACCGTCAGCGGCGTCGGCGCCTCGGCGTGTACCAGCTGGACCGGCGTGCTGAACCCGTCGAGGTGGAAGGAGGTGCGGAACACCGCGTGCCGGCGGGCGACATGGTCAACAGCCTGACGGAACAGGTCAACGTCCACCCGCTCGTCGATGCCGTAGCTGAGGATGTCGTGGTACAGACCCTCGACGCTGCTGCGGGTGGCCTCGTAGATCAGACCGACCTGGAGCTGTGACATCGGGTACGCGTCGCTGACGCCCGGGGGGACACGGTCGCGGTCGGCGGCGTCGAGCAGCGCGAACGGAGCGAGCCGCCCGGCGCCGTCGGCGTCCGTGGGCTCACCGGTCTCAACGACGGTGGCCAGCTGCGCCACGGTGGGGTGCGCGAAGAGCGCCTGGAAGGTGAACCGCAGACCGGCTGCACGGGCCCTGGCCAGTACGCCGATGAACTTGATGGAGTCGCCGCCGAGCGCGAAAAAGCTGTCATGGACACCGACTCGGTCCAGGCCGAGCACCTCCGCCCAGATGTCAGCGAGTCGCTGCTCGACGGGCGTGCGCGGAGCCACGCTCGGCTCCACGATGTCGTCGACGTCCGCCGGCGCCGGCCGCGGCAGCGCCTTGAGGTCGCGCTTGCCGTTGTGGTTGGTCGGGATCGCGTCGACCTCGATGACGTGCTGCGGAACCATGTACGAGGGCAGGCGAGCGGCGAGATACGTACGCAGGGTTTCGGCGTTGAAACCGTCGCCCGCGACGACGTACGCGGCGAGAGACCGGTCGCCGCCGGCATCCTCGACGGCGGTCACGGCGCAGTCGGCGACGCCGGGGCAGCTGCCCGCGACGTGTTCGATCTCGCCGAGCTCGATGCGGTAGCCGCGCACCTTGACCTGGGAGTCGATGCGGCCGAGGTACTCGATCGTGCCGTTCGGCAGCCAGCGCGCGAGATCGCCGGTGCGGTAGATGCGGCCGGACGGCTCGAACGGGTTCGGCACGAACCGCTCGTCGGTCAGCTCCGGCGCGTTGAGATATCCGCGGGCCAGACCCACGCCCGCGATGCAGAGTTCGCCGGGGGTGCCGATCGGAGCCTGGGCCCCCGCGGTGGTGCGGATGTACAGGCGGATGTTGTCGATGGGCCGCCCGATCGGGATCGACCGGGTCGGGTCGACCGTCGTGCACGGCTGCCAGGTGACGTCTACGGCCGCCTCGGTCGGCCCGTACAGATTGACCAGGTCAGCGTTGAGCGTCTCCTGGAACAGCTCGGCGTGCGCCACGGCGAGCGCCTCGCCGCTGGCGAACACCCTGCGCACCGTGGCAAGTTGGGCTGCACTACCGGTGGCACGCAGATACTGCAGGAACGCGTGGAGCATCGGCGGGACGAAGTGCAGGGTGGTGACGCCCGCCGTCGCGATCCGCTCGGCAATCCGCTCCGGGTTCTTCTCGTCGCCGTTGGGCAGTGTGGCTACGGCCGCGCCCGCGAACGACCACCAGAAGATCTCCCAGACGGACACGTCGAAGGTGAAGGGCGTCTTGTGCAGGATCACGTCGTCGCCGCCCAGCGGATACGCCCGCTGCATCCACCACAGCCGGTTCACGATGGCACGGTGCTCGACCATGACGCCCTTGGGCTTGCCGGTGGAGCCGGAGGTGTAGATCACGTACGCGAGGTTTCCGGGGCCGCTCACCGGCTCCAGGTCGCCCCCGTCGCTCTCGGTGTCGCCCGCGCTGATGTCGAGGACCTCGTGTCCGGCGACGACGTCACGGGTCTCCTCGGTGGTGACGACGAGCGTGGTTCGGCTGTGGCCGAGGATGTAGTCCACGCGTTCACGCGGCAGCGTCGGGTCGACGGGCAGATACGCGCCGCCCGCCTTCAGGGCGGCGTAGATCGCTACGAGCATCGGCGTGGAGCGGGGGACGCACACGCCGACGACGCTGTCCGCGCCGACGCCGCGCGCCTGCAGCACCCGGGCCAGCCGGTTGGCGGCGGCATTGAGCTCGCCGTAAGTCGTGGCGTCGTCGACGATGGCGACGGTGTCCGGGGTGGTGGCCGCCCGTTCCTCCAGGAAGCCGTGCAGCGTCCGCGTCTCGGGGAACTCCGCGCCGGTCGCGTTGAACTCTCCTGACATCAGACGCAGCTCTTCCGCGTCTGCCGCGAGGTGACCGGCCACGGGCGTGGTCGGGTCCATGGCCAGCGCGGCGAACAGGCCGGCGTAGGCGTCGGCGAGCCGTTGAGCGGTGGTCGCGGTGAACAGCCGCCCGTCGAAGTGGACGGTTACGGAGTCGTCGTGTACGTCGAACAGCAGCGGGCAGCCCGCACGCTCCGCATCGGCCAGGGCGAACTGCCCGTCCAAGGACAGCAGGAGGTCGCTGGGTCGGTCTTCGTCCCGGTCGAGCAGAGCCTGTACGGGGATGTCGAGATGCTGCACGGCGGTCAGGTAGGCGGTGCGCAGCCCGGTGAGCAGCGCGCGGCCCGTGAGGTCGCCCGTGACGGTGAGCGGGACCGGGGTCGGTCCGGCATCGGTCGGCAGGAAGACGGTCAGGCCCTGGCGATCGGTGGCACGGGCGGCCACCAGCGCGAGCACGGAGCCCGCGAGGACCCGGCGCAGCGTCGGATCGCCGGAGGTCAGCCGGTCGGCCGCGGCACAGGCATCAGTGGCCAGGGTGGTGCGGACGTGCGTGCCGCCCTCGGAGCGCGGGCGCAGGTGGTCGCGGACCAGGACGGTCGGTTCGGCCCAGGTATGCCGCTGTTCCTGCCAGTACGCGGCCTGCTGGGGGTAGGCACGCAGGGCCTGCTGAAGAGCGATGACGTTACTCATGAAGGGGTTCCTAGAAGGCGAAGTCGGCCGCGGGTACGACGGGAGCGGGCGCCGCAGCAGGTACCGGCGCGAGGACCAGGCGGTCGGGTGAGTGCAGCACCTCATCCATGACGGCCACGATCTGATCGAGGAGCGTCGCGGCGGACTGCCGGGTGAACAGAGCTGTGGAGTACTCGAGTTCGAGGCATAGCCCTTCGGGCCGCTGGTAGGCCTGGAGGTTCAGGTCGAAGCGGGCGGTGCCGGGGTGCGGCAGCGTGAGCCTGACGCGGCGGCCGTGCTTGCGGAACGTGTAGAAGTCGATGTTCTGCAGCGCGAAGAAGGCGTCGAACAGGGCGTTGCGGCTCAGGTCACGGCGTGGCATGAGCTGCCGCACCAACTGCTCGAAGGGGTATGCCTGATGGGTAAGGGCGGTGCGATGCTCCTGCCCGGACTGTCCCAACAGCTCGGTGATCGTGGTGGTGTCGTCGATCCGCAGCCGCAGTGGCAGTGTGTTGACGAACATGCCGATCACCCCGTCGAGGTCAGGATGGACCCGCCCGCTGACCGGGCACCCCACGACCAGGTCCTGCTGCCCGCTGAGCCGGGCCAGCACGGTGGCATAAGCAACGAGCAGTACGGAGAAGTCGGTGACCGCGTGTGCAGCGGCGCAGTGGGCCACCTTCTGCTGGACCACCTGGCCCAGATCCCGCCGGACCACGGCTCCTTGACTGCTACGGATCGCGGCGCGAGGGTGGTCCGTCGGCAGATTGAGGGGTTCCGGAACATCCCGGAACCGCTCCTGCCAGTACGGGCCGTCGGTGGCGAACCGGCCGCCCGCGCCGAGCTCGCGTGTCAGCCACCCGGCGGCCGCCGCGTAGGTCGTGGCCGGCTGCTCGGGGGTGACACCGACGTAAAGGTCGAGCAGTTCGTCGACGAGCAGCGCGAGGGAGACCCCGTCGAAGACAATGTGGTGGACGTCGAGATACAGACGGTCGTCACCGTGCTCCTGAGGGACGAACAAGGCCCGCAGCAGCGGGGCTCGCGCGAGGTCGAACGGGCGCACAAGGCGTTCGACGGCCGCCTCGTCCGTGGGCACGTCGGCGTTCACCGCGATGTCCAGCGGAACCTCGACGGTGCTCTCGACGACCTGTTGGACGGTGTCGAGTTCGGCGAAGAAGCGGGTGCGCAGGGCCTCATGGCGCTGTGTGAGAGAGGCCAGCGCTGACCGTAGCCGGGCGGGCTCCAGGTGTCCGCTGATGTCCAGGCGCACCGGGATGTTGTACGCGAGCGACTCCTCGTCGGACTGCCACAGGGCGTAGAGGCCGCGCTGCTGCGGGTGCAGCGGCAGCGGACCTTCGCCCGGAGCGGCCGGAATCGCCGTGAACGCATCAGCACCGCCAGCCGCGACCGCGCGGGCCATCGTACGCAGGGTCCGGGTGGCGAACAGATCCTGGAAGCTGAGGACTCCGCCGGTGCCACGGGCGATCCGGCCGATGAGCGCGCCGGCGGTGATGGAAGTACCACCGAGCTCGAAGAAGTCGCTGTCGGGGCCGATGAGTTCGGCGTCCGTAGCGAGTACGTCGGCCCAGAGTCGGGCGAGCTGCGTCTCCTCGGCGCTGAGCCGCTCGGTGCGCGGCTGCGCTGCCGCCGGTGCGGGCAGCTGGGCGGCGTCGACCTTGCCGTTGGCGTTGAGTGGCAGGCGGGGCAGCGCCATGACACGGTCGGGGCACATGTACGCGGGCAGCCTGCGTCGCAGTTCGGCCAGAACGGTGTGGGCGTCATGCCCGGTGTCCAGGACCGCATAGGCGATCAGGCGCTTGCCGTTGCCGGGATCGCGTACGGCGGTGTACGCGTCCCGCACGCCCGGCACGTCGAGCAGGGCGCTGTTGACCTCCTTCACCTCGACACGGTGACCGCGGATCTTCACCTGGTCGTCGGTGCGGCCGTGGAAGGACAGGACCCCGGTGGCGTCCACGCTCACGAGGTCGCCGGTGCGGTAGTGCCGCTCGCCGTCGACGTCGACGAAGCTCGCCGCCGTCGCCGCCGGGTTGTGGAGGTAGCCACGGGCGAGCCCGAGGCCCGCGGTGAACAGCTCCCCGATCTGGCCTGGTGCGACCGGCCGCAGGGCGTCGTCCAGGACACGCACCGTGGTTCCCGTGATCGGCCGGCCAATGGGCACGGCGGTGTCGTGGAGCGTCGCCACGGGGAAGACCGTGGTGAACGTCGTGTTCTCGGTGGGGCCGTAGCAGTTGAGCAGTCGCAGCCCCGGCCAGGCACCGAGGACCTTGTTCACGTGAGGGCAGGACAAGGTGTCGCCGCCGACGAGGAGCGTGCCGAGCCTCTCGAAGAGGGTGACGTCTTCATCGACGAGCTGGTGGAACAGCGGTGCGGTCAGCCACAGCACCGTCGCGTCGGCGTCGCGCAGCGCCCGCTTGAGACGCTCCGGGACGACGAGCGTCTCCTGCTCGACGATGTGCAGCGTCGCCCCGTTCAGGAGCGCACCCCAGATCTCGAAGGTCGAGGCGTCGAACTCCAGGGCGCCTGTGAGCAGAAAGCGCTCGTCCGCGGAGAAGGCGAAGTAGTCGGTGTCCTTGACGAGGCGCACCACGCCCTGGTGCTCGACCATGACGCCCTTGGGGCGGCCGGTGCTGCCCGACGTGTACATCACATAGGCGAGCGAGTCGGGCGACGCCTCCTGCGGGAGCGGGGCGCGATGCTCGTCCTGGGGCGCGGCGCGGAGCAGGTCGTCGAACCGGTGCAGCACCGCCCCTTCGGGAAGCGCCGCCTCAAGGGTCGGCGCTGCCTGCGGGTCGCAGACGGCCAGCGGTGTCTGCGAGTCGCCGAGGATGCTGGTCAGACGTTCGGCGGGGAAGTCCGGGTTGACGGGCAGATACGCGCCGCCCGCCAGAACGATGCCCAGCAGGCACACGACGGCATCCGCAGACCGGGGGAACGCCATGGCGACGAGAGTCTCCCGGCGGACGCCGAGGTCCCGCAGCTGCCAGGCCACCCGGTGGGCCTCGGCCCGCAGTTCCCGGTAGGTCAGCCGCTCCTCGCCGAAGACCAGTGCGGTGCGGTCCGGTGTCGCGTGCGCCTGCTGCTCGAACCGTTCCTGAAGACTCTGCGGCCGCGCCATCAGATGGCTCCCGTCTCGGAGAGGTCGAATCGTCCGCGGACCCACTCGTCATCGTAGATGGAATCGAGGTACCGCTCACCGAGATCGGGCGAAATGGCGACGACCTTCGTCCTGGGACTCTCGTCGGCGATGCGACCAGCCATCCCGGCGAGTACGGTGCCGGTCGAACCGCCGAACAGAAAGCCTCGGGCTGCAAGCTTTCTACACATACGCACCGTGTCGACTTCTGGCACCATGATGATTTCGTCGATGACGCTTTCGTCGACGATCTCCGGACGCTTTCCGGTACCAAGGCCCGGAATGTGACGGACCCCTGCCGGGCCGCCGAACGTGACGGATCCGACGCTGTCGACGGCGATGATCCGCGCGGGGTGCCCGACTTCCTTCAGATAGCGCGCACAGCCGGTGAGTGTGCCAGTCGTGCCGGCCCCGATGAAGACCATGTCGGCATCCGGGTACTCGGCGGCGATGGCGGGTCCGGTGCTCTTGTAGTGGGACAGCCAGTTGTTCTTGTTGGCGTACTGGTTGATCCAGAAGATGTCCGGGTCAGCCGCACAGACGTCTCGGACGTGCTGGATCCGGGCACCAAGCAGCCCGGTGACCGGATCCGGGGTGTCGATGACGACGACTTGGGCGCCGTAGACCTTCATGAGCCGCAGATTGCGCTCGTTGCAGCGGCTGTCGGTAACGCAGATGAACTCGTAGCCGCGGTGAGCGGCGATCATCGCGAGCGCGACTCCGAGGCTCCCGGAGGATGACTCGATGAACTTTCCACCGGGCTTGAGGATCCCTGTGCGCTCGGCTGCGTCGACCATTTCGGCCGCTGCCTTGATCTTCACAGAACCGGCGAGGTTGAGCCCCTCACACTTCACGTGGACATGTCGGCCAAAGAGTGCGGAGAGGTCGATGTAGACACCGTCGGGAGCGTACTCCGAGGGGCAGGAGAGCAGGCGAGAAGCGCCGCGGCCGACCTGCGGGTCCGGCACAGCGAGTGTTTCAGTCATGACTTTCCGGGTGTGCAGTGTGCGACGGCATTTCCGTTTTGCCCTGCCATGGTGCGGGATGGGCGTCCGGGGCGATCGGATGGACCCATGATCGAATGCGCGTGCAGGCTATACGACGAACATACGAAGAAGCGAGCGAGGTTTTGTAGCTTTGTGTAAAACCACAGGTGGGAGCGTTGCTCGTGCCTCCTCGGCCTGGCTCGGAGATGGCGAGCGGCCGGCCGCGAAGATGGTGTTCGGCCCCTTACGCGTCACACCAACTTCTCCGTGGGGACGTCGGCCTGGGCCTCGAAGCCCAGGTCCCGCTCGAGCTCGCTGATCTTTCTGATCAACGTGGACCTGGATCGGGACGGAGGTGGGCGCCGGTGATGTCGTACGGGGCGCACCGGGTGAGATCCTCGGCGGGGAGGGCGGACGGCACGCGCCCGCTCAGGGCGCGGATGTCGCCCAGCGCGCCAGGAGCCGGCTGCGGCATGAGGGCGTAGACACCGAAGGTAGCGGTGCCCGCTCTCGATGATGTCCATGATGAGGTTCTGCGCGGCCACGACCGGATGGTCGGTCGGCAGGCGCAGGGCGACGTCTGCGTGAGGGCCGGACAAGGGCAGAGGTCAATGAGGAAGGGACACCGGAAACGCGAACCTACAGACCGTCCCTCAGGTCTGCGCCATGTCCACGAAGCGCGAGTAGTGGCCCTGGAAGGCCACGGTGATGGTGGCCGTCGGGCCGTTACGGTGCTTGCCGACGATGATGTCGGCCTCGCCCGCGCGCGGTGACTCCTTCTCGTACGCGTCCTCGCGATGGAGCAGGATGACCATGTCGGCGTCCTGCTCGATGGAGCCGGACTCACGCAGGTCGGAGACCATCGGCTTCTTGTCCGTGCGCTGCTCGGGGCCACGGTTCAGCTGCGAGAGCGCGATGACCGGGACCTCCAGCTCCTTGGCCAGCAGCTTCAGGTTTCGGGACATGTCCGAGACCTCCTGCTGACGGCTCTCGGAACGCTTCGATCCGCCGGCCTGCATCAGCTGCAGATAGTCGATGATCACGAGCTTGATGTCGTTGCGCTGCTTGAGCCGGCGGCACTTCGCGCGGATCTCCATCATCGACAGGTTGGGGGAGTCGTCGATGTAGAGCGGGGCGGCCGAGACCTCGGGCATCCGGCGCGCGAGCCGCGTCCAGTCCTCGTCCGTCATCGTGCCGGACCGCATGTGGTGCAGGGCCACCCGCGCCTCGGCGGACAGCAGACGCATCGCGATCTCGTTGCGCCCCATTTCGAGGGAGAAGATGACGCTGGGCAGGTTGTTCTTGATCGACGCGGCGCGCGCGAAGTCCAGGGCCAGCGTGGACTTGCCCATGGCGGGACGGGCCGCGATGACGATCATCTGGCCGGGGTGCATGCCGTTCGTCAGAGCGTCCAGGTCCGTGAAGCCCGTCGGGACACCGGTCATCTCGCCGCTGCGCGACCCGATGGCCTCGATCTCGTCGAGCGCGCCCTCCATGATGTCGCCGAGGGGGAGGTAGTCCTCGCTGGTGCGCTGCTCGGTGACCGCGTAGATCTCGGCCTGCGCGGAGTTGACGATCTCGTCGACGTCCCCGTCGGCCGCGTATCCCATCTGCGTGATCTTCGTGCCGGCCTCGACGAGCCGTCGGAGGACGGCCCGCTCGTGGACGATCTCCGCGTAGTACGAGGCGTTGGCCGCGGTCGGGACGGACTGGACCAGGGTATGCAGATACGGCGCTCCGCCGACCTTGGTGATCTCTCCGCGCTTGACCAGCTCGGCGGCGACCGTGATCGGGTCGGCCGGCTCGCCCTTGGCGTACAGGTCGAGAATGGCCGTGTAGACGGTCTCGTGTGCCGGGCGGTAGAAGTCGTGGCCCTTGATGATCTCCACGACATCGGCGATGGCGTCCTTGGACAGGAGCATGCCGCCGAGCACCGACTGCTCCGCGTCCAGGTCCTGCGGTGGCACCCGCTCGAAGCCGGACGGGCCGCCGCCGTCCCATCCCTCGTCGGAGCCCCGGTCGTGCCGGTCCTCGCGGTTGCCCTTGCGCTCCCCGCGGCGCGGGCGGGAGACAGGCAGACGGTCGCCGGGACCGGCCTCGGTCCAGGGGTCGTCCAAAGGCTCGGGAATGCTCACCGGGCCCACCTCCTCCCGTCCGCATCGCGGACCTAGCCGTGCCACTCTTTCTTACGGCACGGCGCTGACAAACAAGTCGCCCGACTCCGCTTCCGGCGCGTCTGGTTCTGCTGATTCCGGTGCCGGAACGGAGTGCGGGCGCCGGACCACGGTAGGCCTGTCTCCACCGTCAGCCAATCTGGTTATCCACAGGGCATGTGGATGACGGACCAGATGCTGTGGAGAACTCCTCGGAACCTGTGCACGGAACGGGGGACAGCACTGTGGACAAACTCATAGCAGGATCACCATCACCCGCCTGAGCTGCATGTTCTCCGTCCACTGACTGTGGGGGAGAAAAACTTTCGCCCTGATTTCAAGATCACTGCAAACGGCGCACGGACGGGCGCCCCACGGGAGATCGAGTAAGGGACACTAGCCCATTGCATCTCTTACCTGTGGAAGATTAGATTGACCCCCATGACCCCGGCCCCCACCACCCCGCGAACAGGCCGCCGACGGCACGACCGCGAGATCATCGCCCTCGCCGTACCGGCGTTCGGCGCGCTGGTCGCCGAGCCCCTGTTCGTGATGGTCGACAGCGCCATCGTCGGCCACCTCGGCACTCCGCAACTGGCCGGTCTCGGGATCGCCGCCGCCCTGCTGATGACCGCCGTGAGCATCTTCGTCTTCCTCGCCTACGCCACCACGGCCGCCGTCGCCCGACGGGTCGGGGCGGGCGATCTGCCCGCGGCGATCCGCCAGGGCATGGACGGCATCTGGCTCGCCCTGCTGCTCGGTGCCGTCGTCGTGGCGCTCGCCATCCCCTCGGCCCCCTGGCTCGTCGATGTGTTCGGCGCCTCCGACACCGCCGCCCCGTACGCCATCACGTATCTGCGGATCTCCAGCTTCGGTATCCCGGCCATGCTGGTCGTCCTCGCCGCCACCGGTGTGCTCCGCGGCCTCCAGGACACCCGGACCCCGCTGTACGTCGCCATCGGCGGCTTCACGGCGAACGGCATCCTCAACGTGGTCCTCGTCTACGGTGCCGGGCTCGGCATCGCCGGATCCGCCTGGGGCACGGTGATCGCCCAGGTGGGCATGGCCGTCGCCTATCTCGTCGTGGTCGTACGCGGAGCCCGCAGACACGGCGCCTCCCTGCGCCCCGACGCCGCCGGCATCAGGGCCAGCGCCCGGGCGGGCGTGCCGCTCCTGGTCCGTACGCTCTCGCTCCGGGCCGTCCTCATGATCGCCACCGCTGTGGCCGCGCGGCTCGGGGACGTCGACATCGCCGCGCACCAGATCATCCTCTCCCTCTGGAGCCTGACCGCCTTCGCACTCGACGCCATCGCCATCGCGGGCCAGGCGATCATCGGCCGCTATCTGGGGGCCAGCGACGAGAAGGGCGCGCGGGAGGCCTGCCGTCGCATGGTCGAGTGGGGCATCGGCTGCGGCATCGCGCTCGGCGTACTGATCATGCTCGCCCGGCCGCTCTTCATCCCGCTCTTCACCAGCGATCCGGCGGTGAAGGAGACCCTGCTCCCCGCACTCCTGGTCGTGGCGGTCTCGCAGCCGATCGCCGGAGTGGTCTTCGTCCTGGACGGCGTGCTGATGGGAGCGGGCGACGGACGCTACCTCGCCTGGGCCATGCTGGCGACGCTGGCCGTCTTCGCTCCGGTCGCGCTTCTGGTGCCTGCTCTCGGCGGTGACCTCACCGCGCTCTGGTGGGCGATGACGCTGATGATGGCCGTCCGGCTGGCCACCCTCTGGGTGCGTACGCGCTCCGGCCGGTGGATCGTCACCGGAGCGACCCGCTGAGGCGCGGGCTCGACGGGAGTGTTTCACGTGAAACGCTACGGCCTCGCCGACCGCTTCGACGACGCTGTTTCACGTGAAACACTCCCCCGGCACACAGCAAAGGGCCGCATCCCCGACGGGATGCGGCCCTTCACCTGCTCTGCTGAGCTCTGCCCTTAGGCAGCAATGACCTCGACGGCCAGCTTCGCAGCGACCTCGGGGTGCAGACGCACGGACACCTGGTGCCCGCCGAGCGTCTTGATCGGCGAACCGAGCTCCACACGACGCTTGTCGACGTCCGGACCACCGGCGGCCTTGATCGCCGAAGCGACGTCGGCCGGGGTGACCGAGCCGAAGAGCCGGCCGGCGTCACCGGAGCGAACGGCCAGACGGACCTTCACGCCCTCGAGCTTGGCCTTGATCTCGTTGGCCTGCTCGATCGTCGCGATCTCGTGGATCTTGCGGGCGCGGCGGATCTGCGCCACGTCCTTCTCGCCGCCCTTGGTCCAGCGGATGGCGAAGCCACGCGGAACCAGGTAGTTGCGGGCGTACCCGTCCTTGACGTCGACGACGTCGCCAGCGGTGCCGAGGCCGGAGACCTCGTGGGTGAGGATGATCTTCATGCTGTTGTCACCCTTCCCTTATCGCGCGGTGGACGTGTAGGGCAGCAGCGCCATCTCACGGCTGTTCTTGACAGCCGTGGCGACGTCACGCTGGTGCTGCGTGCAGTTGCCGGTGACGCGGCGGGCACGGATCTTGCCGCGGTCGGAAATGAACTTCCGCAGCATGTTCGTGTCCTTGTAGTCCACGTACTGGGTCTTGTCCTTGCAGAACGCGCAGACCTTCTTCTTAGGCTTGCGCACAGGCGGCTTCGCCATGGTGTTTCTCCTGTGTGATCAAGAAGTGGGGGTACGAGCCGCCCTAGAAGGGGGGCTCGTCCGAGTAGCCGCCGCCGGAGCCGCCGGAACCACCGGGGCTTCCGCCCCAGCCGCTCCCGCCGCCCTGCTGGCCCCCGCCCTGCTGGCCGCCTGACGGCGCGCCGGTCGCCCACGGGTCGTCGGCGGGAGCACCGCCGCCGCCCTGCTGGCCACCGCCACCGGGACCGCCGCCCCAGTTGCCGCCACCCTGCTGGCCGCCACCGCCGCCGTATCCGCCCTGGCCGCCCTGACCGCCGCGACCGGTGGTCTTGGTGACCTTGGCCGTGGCGTTCTTGAGGCTGGGGCCGACTTCCTCGACATCCAGCTCGTAGACCGTGCGCTTGACGCCCTCACGGTCCTCGTAGGACCGCTGCTTCAGCCGGCCCTGCACGACGACGCGCATGCCTCGCTGGAGCGATTCCGCGACGTTCTCCGCCGCCTGACGCCAGACCGAGCAGGTGAGGAACAGGCCTTCGCCGTCCTTCCACTCATTGGTCTGCCGGTCGAAGATGCGGGGAGTGGACGCGACACGGAACTTCGCGACCGCCGCACCGGACGGGGTGAAGCGCAGCTCGGGGTCGTCGACGAGATTGCCGACGACCGTGATGACGGTCTCGCCTGCCATGGGTGAACCTCTCGGCGGGGATTGCTTCTGGCTGCTTGCTGCTACTCGGACCCGAAAACCGCTGAGCTAGACGCTCAGTGGATCTCGGGACGGAGGACCTTGGTCCGGAGGACCGACTCGTTCAGGTTCATCTGGCGGTCGAGCTCCTTGACGACCGCAGGCTCGGCCTGCAGGTCGATGACCGAGTAGATGCCCTCGGGCTTCTTCTTGATCTCGTAAGCGAGCCGACGACGGCCCCAGGTGTCGACCTTCTCCACCTTTCCGTTGCCCTCACGGACGACGGAGAGGAAGTTCTCGATCAGCGGGGAGACTGCTCGCTCCTCGAGATCGGGGTCGAGGATGACCATCACCTCGTAGTGACGCATGTGGAACCCACCTCCTTTGGACTCAGCGGCCACGGTCGTTCCGTGGCAGGAGGGTCGTGATGCGTAGCGCAACGGTGTCCGTCGAGGAGAACACCCGGCACTGACAATCCGCTCCCGGGAAGATTCCTGGGGGAGGGGCTCGCCGTGCTGGCCTGGGCAGACACCGGTGCAGACCGTACAGACTACCCGCAGACCGACCTCCGGTTGAAATCCGGAGGTCAGGGGGCACATGCGGGCCGCTTTCCGGAGGGCGGATCCCGAGCCGCAGGGGCACAATCGAGACAGATGCGGTGTGAGAGGCGCTACATTCCACCGCCCGTCCGGCCAGGAGGTCATCCATGGCACAGACCATTCGTCCCGCTGGCTCCCGGTCCACGACCGGCCGCCCCGCCACCGGCTCGCTCTTCGCGACGGACGGCAGGCCCCACCCCGTCCAGGACGTCCTGATGGTGGTGACCGGGGTGCTCGGCGTCCTCGCCTTCGTGACGGCGATGTTCCACCATCTGCACCTGATCAGCTCCTGGGCGGGGCTGGTCGGCATCCTGACCGGCCTCTACGGCCAGTACATCTCGAAGACCACCTGGGAGAGGTTCGGCCTGATCATGGGGATCGGCGCCTCGGCGGTGGGCTTCTACCTCGGCATGGCGCACGGCGGCCTCTTCGGCGGCGTCATCACCTGACCGGCGCAGGACCCGGCGCGGCCGTCGACCCGGCCGCGCCGGTCCGTCGCGGGCGATCCGGGCCTACGCGGCCAGGCCGGGTGCCCCTCGGTCACAGTAGGCTTCGGCGCGAGAGCCGGAGCCCCTGACCGATGGGGACACACCTGCCGAGGAGCGCCCCGCATGAGCCTGACCCTGAGGACCATCAGCCGAGAGCAGCATCTGGCGTACATCCAGAGCCTGCCCTCGGCCAGTCACTGCCAGGTCCCGGCGTGGGCTGATGTGAAGACGGAATGGCGCTCGGAGAGCCTGGGCTGGTTCGACCGGGACGGCCAGATCGTCGGCGCCGGCCTCGTCCTGTACCGCCAGCTGCCGAAGATCAAGCGCTACCTGGCGTACCTGCCCGAGGGCCCGGTCATCAACTGGTACGCGCCCAACCTGGCCGACTGGCTCCAGCCGATGCTCGCCCACCTCAAGCAGCAGGGCGCGTTCTCCGTGAAGATGGGCCCGCCGGTCGTCATCCGGCGCTGGGACTCGGCGGCCATCAAGTCCGGCATCCAGGACCCGGACGTGAAGCGCCTGCGCGACGTCGAGGCCACCCACATCGAGCCGCGCGCCTTCGAGGTGGCGGACCGGCTGCGGAAGATGGGCTGGCAGCAGGGCGAGGACGGCGGCGCCGGATTCGGTGACGTACAGCCGCGTTACGTCTTCCAGGTGCCGCTCGCCAACCGCTCCCTGGAGGATGTCCTCAAGGGCTTCAACCAGCTGTGGCGCCGCAACATCAAGAAGGCCGACAAGGCCGGTGTCGAGGTGGTCCAGGGCGGTTACGAGGACCTGGCCGAGTGGCAGCGGCTCTACGAGATCACGGCCGTGCGCGACCACTTCCGCCCGCGCCCGCTCTCGTACTTCCAGCGCATGTGGACCGTCCTCAACTCCGAGGACCCCAACCGGATGCGGCTCTACTTCGCCCGCCACAACGGCGTGAACCTCTCCGCCGCCACGATGCTCGTCGTGGGCGGGCACGTCTGGTACTCCTACGGTGCTTCCGACAACATCGGGCGCGAGGTCCGGCCGTCGAACGCCATGCAGTGGCGGATGCTCCGCGACAGCTACGCGATGGGCGCCACCGTCTACGACCTGCGCGGCATCAGCGACTCGCTGGACGAGAACGACCACCTCTTCGGCCTGATCCAGTTCAAGGTCGGCACCGGTGGCGAGGCCGTGGAGTACGTCGGCGAGTGGGACTTCCCGCTGAACAAGGTGCTCCACAAGGCGCTCGACATCTACATGTCGCGCCGCTGACGCGCCTCAATACAGCACGCGCTTCACCACAGCACCAACCCACCGCATCCACAGCCACCAGAAAGGTTCCGGGCCGGCCATGGCGCTCTCCCTCTACGTCGACACCGCGCGCTGGCGGGCGCACCAGAAGTCCGTGATCGACCAGTTCCCCGGCCTCGTACCGGTCTGCAAGGGCAACGGGTACGGCTTCGGCCACGAGCGGCTCGCCGACGAGACGATCCGCTTCGGCTCCGACACCCTCGCCGTCGGCACGACGTACGAGGCCGCCACGATCAAGGACTGGTTCAGCGGCGACCTGCTCGTGCTGACCCCGTTCCGGCGCGGTGAGGAGCCCGTACCGCTGCCGGACCGCGTCATCCGGTCCGTCTCCTCCGTCGACGGGGTGCACGCCCTGGTGGGCGCCCGGGTCGTCATCGAGTGCATGAGCTCGATGAAGCGCCACGGGGTCAAGGAGGAGGAGCTCGGGCTGCTGCACGCGGCGATCGAGGACGTACGGCTCGAAGGGTTCGCGCTGCACCTGCCGCTGGACCGCACCGACGGCTCGGACGCCGTCGAGGAGGTCATAGGGTGGATGGACCGGCTGCGCGCCGCCCGGCTGCCGCTGCACACCATGTTCGTCAGCCACCTGCGCGCCGAGGAGCTGGCCCGGCTCCAACAGCAGTTCCCGCAGACCCGCTTCCGCGCCCGCATCGGCACCCGGCTCTGGCTGGGTGACCACGAGGCCACGGAGTACCGGGGTGCCGTCCTGGACGTCACGCCCGTCACCAAGGGCGACCGGTTCGGCTACCGCCAGCAGAAGGCCGCCTCCGACGGCTGGCTGGTCGTCGTCGCGGGCGGTACGTCGCACGGGGTCGGCCTGGAGGCGCCCAAGGCGCTGCACGGGGTGATGCCGCGGGCCAAGGGCGTCGCGCGCGCGGGTCTGGCCACGGTCAACCGCAACCTGTCGCCGTTCGTCTGGGCGGGCAAGCAGCGCTGGTTCGCCGAACCGCCGCACATGCAGGTGTCGATCCTGTTCGTGCCGTCGGACGCGCAGGAACCGCGGGTCGGTGACGAGCTGGTAGCCCATCTGCGCCACACGACCACGCAGTACGACCGGCTCGTCGACCACTGAGCGAGCCGCCCGGGTCACCGCTCCCGGGCCGTGCCCCACTCCACCTGAGGTCCCGTGACCGCCGGGGCCGTGTGCCCCGGCGTACGGGGATCGGGTGCCAGCACGAACGCGTCCGGCGCCCCGTCGAGCACCCCGCCCGACGGGTCGTCGGAGCCGTCCCGGCGCACCGGGTCCTTGTCGGGCAGCAGGATGTCCCGGACGACCAGGGCGCACAGGTACAGCGTGCCCAGCAGATGCAGCGCGATCGCGAGCTGGTACCCCTCCTGCGGCAGCCCCTGGTGCTTGTCGCCGCCGCTCGTGTACGCGAGGTAGAACCAGATCCCCAGGAAGTACATGACCTCGCAGGCCTGCCAGATGAGGAAGTCGCGCCAGCGCGGCCGGGCCAGCACGGCGAGCGGGATCAGCCAGAGCACGTACTGCGGTGAGTAGACCTTGTTCGTCAGGATGAACGCGGCCACCACCAGGAACGCCAGTTGGGCGAAGCGCGGCCGGCGCGCGGCGGTGAGCGCCAGCCCCGCGATGCCCGCGCAGAACACCACCATCAGGACGACGGATGCGGTGTTCACCGTCTCGACGTCGATCGGCTTCCCGGTGCGCTGCGTGATGATCAGCCAGAAGGAGCCGAAGTCGATGGGCCGCTCCTGGCTGAACGTGTAGAACTTCCGCCACCCCTCGGGGGCGTAGAGCATCACCGGCAGGTTCACCACGAGCCAGGCCGCTCCGGCGCCGAGCAGCGCCGTGCCGTACTCGCGCCACCTGCCCGCCCGCCAGCAGAGCACCAGGAGCGGGCCGAGCAGCAGGACGGGATAGAGCTTGGCGGCCGTCGCGAGGCCGATGAGGATGCCGAACGCGAGGACCCGGCCCCGCGACCACATGAGCATCGCCGCGGCCGTCAGCGCGACGGCCAGCAGGTCCCAGTTGATCGTGGCGGTGAGGGCGAACGCGGGCGCCAGCGCGACCAGCAGGCCGTCCCAGGGGCGCCGACGGTGCGTGCGTACGGTGCACACGGCGATGACGACCGCGCAGATCATCAGCATGCCCGCGTTGACCATCCAGTACATCTGCTCGCGCTGCTGGATGGGGTCGCTGTCCGGTGTCAGCGTCAGCCAGGAGGCGATCTGCATGAACACCCCGGTCAGTACGGGGTACTCCAGGTACTGCATGTCGCCGCTCAGCCGGTCGAAGTACGGCACCAGCCCGTCGGCGAAACCGCGTCCCAGGAAGAGGTGCGGGATGTCGGAGTAGCAGGCGTGCGTGTACTGCGAGGTGGCTCCGCGGAACCAGGCCCACTCGTAGCAGGGGATCTTCTGGACCATGCCGAGCGCGAACATCCCGATCATGGTCAGGGCGACGACGCGTACGGGCGTCAGCGGACCGTCGCCGAGCCGCGCCCAGCGCCCCACCCGCCCGCCGAACAGCTCACTGCCGGCCGCCGCGACCTCGTCCTGATCGGTGGGCCGCACGACGGGCCGCTCCTGCTGCTGCACGCTCGTGTCCTCTGCGCTGGGGCTTGGCATGCCGCACATCCTGCCGTACGGGGCTGTGGCCCGGGCACGGACACGGGAGGAGGGCCCTTCGGCGGTCCGGAACGCGGCGAGGGCCGCCGCACCCGGTGTCCGGTGCGGCGGCCCTCGTCCTGTAGGCGTCCAGGGCCCTGCGCGGGCCCTGCTGCGGTGCGGCTATCCGCCGTTGGCACCGCTCCATAGGCCGCCGTTGGCTCCGGCGTTCCCGGCGTTGGCACCTTCGGTGGTCCCGCTGTTGGCTCCGCCGTCGGCTCCCGCGTTGGCGCCACCGTCCGTTCCCGCGTTGGCGCCACCATCCGCTCCGGCGTTGGCGCCACCATCCGCTCCCGCGTTCGCGCCGCCGTCCGCTCCGGCGTTCGCACCACCGCCGTTGGGGTTCTGGCACTCCCAGTCCCAGATCTCACACGTCTTGCTCGGCGACGGCGTCGGGGAGGGAGTGGTCGGGGTCGGCGTCGGGGAAGGCGACGGCGGCTCCGGCTCCTCGGTGGTGGGCGTCGGAGAGGGTGTCGGGCTGGGCGTCGGGCTCGGGCTGACCGCGCCACCGCCCCAGACCTCCTCGCCGATGGGCTCCGGCTTCGGGAACGAGAGGACCTTCTTCCCCTTCATCGCCGCGGTCATGTAGTCGTGCCAGATGGACGCCGGGAACGAGTTTCCGTGGATCTTCTTCTCGCCACCGGTGCCGAACATCTTCTCGAACTCGCGGTCCTTGTTGGTCTCGTCGTCGTCCAACCGGAACATGCTGATCGCCGTCGAGAGCTGCGGGGTGTAGCCGACGAACCAGGCGGACTTGTTGCCGTCCGTGGTACCCGTCTTCCCCGCCGCCTCACGTCCCTCCAGCCGCGCGGGCTGGCCCGTACCGTTCTCCACCACGTTCTTCAGCACGTCCGTGATGTTGTCCGCAATGCGCGGGGTGAAGGCGCGCTTGGACTGCTTCTTGTGCTGGAAGACGACGCTGCCGTTCTGCTTCACCTCGGTGACCGAGTACGTGGGGTTCTGCTGGCCGCTCGTGGCGAAGGTGGCGTAGGCGCCCGCCATCCGGATGGCGCTGGGCGAGGACGTACCGATGGAGAACGACGGAACGGTGGCGTCCGCCATCATGTCGTCGTCCTTCAGACCGGCGGCGACGGCGGCATCCTTGACCTTGTCCGTCCCGACGTCCATACCGAGCTGGACGAAGGGGGAGTTGGCCGATTGCTCCATGGCGTGCCGCAGGTCGATCTCACCGTGGTCGTAGTCGCCGTCGTTGGTCTGGAGCCACCCCTTGTCGTCCTTGCCCTTCCAGACCTCCCCGTCGTAGTTCTTGATCTCCAGCTTGTTGTCGCCGTTGTAGATGCTCTTGGGCGAGACGATGGTGCGCTGCGAGAGGTCCTGGTCGGGCCCGAGCTTCGGGTCGCGTACGCCGTACTGCATCGCCGCCGCCAGCACGAAGGGCTTCCAGGTCGAGCCGACCTGGGCGCCGGTCGCGTCGGCGTTGTTGGTGAAGTGCTTCGTGGCGTCCTGGCCGCCGTACGTGGCGAGGATGGCGCCCGTCCTGGCGTCCACCGAGGCACCGCCGAACTCCACATGGGTGTCCGTCTTCGGACGCTCCTCGGGGCGGATCTTGGCCTTGTAGACCTTGTCCACCGCCTTGGCGAGCTGCTTCACCTTCGTCTCGTCGAAGGTGGTGTGGATCTCGAAGCCGCCGAGCTCCATGTCCTTGGCCTTGATGTTCCGGTCGTTGTTGGCGAGGAAGTACTTACGCGCCAGCTCCACCAGATAGCCGGTCTGACCGCCCAGCTTGGCGTTCTTCTTCGGCTTCTCGGGCATGGGGAACTCTTTGTACGTCGCCCGCTCCTCGGCCGACATCTTGCCGTCCTTGACCTGCTCGTCGAGGATCCACCGCCAGCGCTTCTCGGCGCGGTCGAGGTTCTTCTCCGGCGTCGCGTTCTTGTCGATGTCGGTGGCACCGGCCGGGTCGTAGTAGCTCGCACCCTTCAGCAGTGTCGCGAGGAAGGCGCACTCGCTCGGATCCAGGTCCGTGGCGTCCTTGTCGTAGTACGTACGAGCCGCGGCCTGGATGCCGGATGCGCCACGGCCGTAGTAGGAGACGTTGAGGTAGCCGGCCATGACGTCCTCCTTCTTCTCCTCGCCGGCGACCTTCAGGGTGATGAAGAGCTCCTTGAACTTCCGCGTGAACGTCTGGTCCTGGTTCAGCCGCGAGTTCTTCACGTACTGCTGGGTGATGGTCGAACCGCCCTGGGTCTGACCGCCCGTGGCCATGTTGAACACCGCCCGGCCGATGCCCTTGGGGTCGATGCCCTTGTCCGTCCAGAAGCTCTTGTTCTCTGCCGCGACCACGGCGTTGCGCATCGCCACGGGGATCTGCTCGTAGCTGATCTCCTGGCGGTTGACGACACCGCCGGTCGCCACCATCTGGTTGCCGTTGGCCCAGTAGTAGACGTTGTTCTGCGCTGTGGCCGCGTCCTGGATGTTCGGCGTGCTCACCAGGGCGTACGAGACACCGGCGACACCCATCAGCAGGCCGAGGAAGCCCACGCAGAGACCCGAGACGAGCTTCCACGACGGCAGCCAGCGACGGAACCCGTACCGCCCGTGGCGCGGGTAGTCGATGACGCGCTTCTTGCCGGGAGGCCCGGCCTCGCCGCCGCCCCGGCGCCGGCCCCCGCCGCGCTGAGCCGCACGGCGGGCCTCGGCACGGCTGCCGTACTGGCGCTCCTCGCCCTGCGACTCGCCCTGCGACTCGGCATGTGACACGGATGTGGCTCTGCGTGACGGCGCTGCCCGACGTCCTGCCGGCTGCTGGGCGGCTCGTCTGGCCGCGGCCCGCCCGCCACCTTGCGGCTGGGACGATTTGCGACGGTGCTCGCTCATGGAACGACTACTCCTCGGGCAGGCGAGAGCGCCTGGAAGCGGCAGTTGAGATCCGGTCCCCCCGAATTACGGACCAGCCCTGCGGAAGGCTCATCCGCAGTACATCCGGCAGTCCGCGATAACTGACGCACAACGGCGCCTCACGGTTCCCGGTGGTCTGCATGCCGCACAGACTACGCACGGTCAAAACCCTCCTAGGGCCGAACTTCACCCCAAACAACGCAAGTCGATACCTACGAATTGGTGATGTGACGCCGCTCACGAAGGTCACCCTTGTCGAACCCGCCGGTGCGATCTATCGTGCTGATGTATCGAGTCGATACATCAGCACGGCATAAGTACGCCAGTGGATCCGGCAGACGGTTCCCGCGGAACCAGCGGCAGAAGGAGGAGGAGCCCGTGAGCCGACGCTCCGGCATCCTCGAGTTCGCCGTTCTCGGACTGCTCCGCGAGTCTCCGATGCACGGCTACGAGCTGCGCAAACGCCTCAACACCTCGCTGGGGATCTTCCGTGCGTTCAGCTACGGGACGCTCTACCCGTGCCTCAAGACGCTGGTGGCCAGCGGCTGGTTGATCGAGGAGCCCGCGAGCGACCCGGCGGACACCACGCCCGCCTCCTCCCTCACGGGACGCCGGGCCAAGATCGTCTACCGGCTGACGGCGGAAGGTAAGGAGCACTTCGAGGAGCTGCTCTCGCACACCGGTCCGGACGCCTGGGAGGACGAGCACTTCGCGGCACGCTTCGCCTTCTTCGGGCAGACCGAACGCGAGGTGCGGATGCGGGTGCTCGAAGGCCGGCGCAGCAGGCTGGAGGAGCGTCTGGAGAAGATGCGCGCCTCCCTCGCCCGCACGCGTGAACGACTCGACGACTACACACTTGAGCTGCAGCGGCACGGCATGGAGTCCGTGGAGCGCGAAGTGCGCTGGCTGAACGAGCTCATCGAGAGCGAGCGGTCGGGACGGGACCGGAGACGGTCCTCGCCCGAGGGCTCTGCTCAGCAGGACACATCAGGAGAGACGGGCGGCCTGCCCCGGCGCCGGGGTGACACCCCGCCGGATCCGTCCGACGACACCGCCAAGTGAAGTCACCGCACTCCGCGGGGACTTCATCGGAAACACCGATCACACAGGGAGCAACCGGAATGGGTTCGGTTCGCGTAGCCATCGTAGGCGTGGGCAACTGCGCCGCCTCGCTGGTGCAGGGCGTCGAGTACTACAAGGACGCAGATCCGGCCGGCAAGGTGCCCGGCCTGATGCACGTCCAGTTCGGCGATTACCACGTCAGCGACGTCGAGTTCGTCGCCGCCTTCGACGTCGACGCGAAGAAGGTCGGCCTCGACCTCGCGGACGCCATCGGCGCCAGCGAGAACAACACCATCAAGATCGCGGACGTGCCGAACACGGGCGTCACCGTCCAGCGCGGCCACACCCACGACGGTCTGGGCAAGTACTACCGCGAGACGATCGAGGAGTCTGCGGACGCCCCGGTCGACGTCGTCCAGGTCCTCAAGGACCAGCAGGTCGACGTTCTCGTCTGCTACCTCCCCGTCGGTTCCGAGGTCGCCGCGAAGTTCTACGCGCAGTGCGCCATCGACGCCAAGGTCGCCTTCGTCAACGCCCTCCCGGTCTTCATCGCCGGCACCAAGGAGTGGGCGGACAAGTTCACCGAGGCCGGTGTCCCGATCGTCGGCGACGACATCAAGTCCCAGGTGGGCGCCACCATCACGCACCGCGTGATGGCGAAGCTCTTCGAGGACCGCGGTGTCATCCTGGACCGCACGATGCAGCTGAACGTCGGCGGCAACATGGACTTCAAGAACATGCTCGAGCGCGAGCGCCTGGAGTCCAAGAAGATCTCGAAGACGCAGGCCGTCACCTCGCAGATCCGTGACCGTGAGCTCGGCGAGGACAACGTCCACATCGGCCCCTCGGACTACGTGGCCTGGCTGGACGACCGCAAGTGGGCGTACGTGCGCCTCGAGGGCCGCGCCTTCGGTGACGTCCCGCTCAACTTGGAGTACAAGCTCGAGGTGTGGGACTCCCCGAACTCGGCCGGTGTCATCATCGACGCCGTCCGTGCGGCGAAGATCGCCAAGGACCGCGGCATCGGCGGCCCGATCCTCTCGGCTTCGAGCTACTTCATGAAGTCGCCGCCCGTCCAGTACTTCGACGACGAGGCGCGCGAGAACGTCGAGAAGTTCATCAAGGGCGAGACCGAGCGCTGAACCGGCTCTCACGTCCGACCGCATCACCGGAGAACTGAGCGGCGACGCTCACCTCCTCCTGCCGCACGTCGGGGGTCCCCGGGCAATCCGCCCGCGGACCCCCGACGTGTGTGACGCTTGCTCCCATGTCTGTCGCGCGTGATCTGGGCACCCTGCTGCGCCTGCGGAACTTCCGCCGCCTGCTCACCGTGCGGCTCCTCTCCCAGTCCGCCGACGGCGTCTACCAGGTCGCCCTCGCCGCGTACGTCGTCTTCTCCCCGGAGAAGCAGACCTCGGCGGCCGCCATCGCCTCGGCCATGGCGGTCCTCCTCCTCCCGTACTCACTGATCGGCCCCTTCGCCGGCGTGCTGCTGGACCGCTGGCCCCGCCGCCAGGTCTTCCTGTACGGGAACCTCCTGCGCGCCTCCCTGGCCTGCTGCACAGCCCTGCTGATCCTGGCCTCCGTACCGGACTGGCTCTTCTACGCCTCGGCCCTCTGCGTCACCGCCGTCAACCGCTTCGTGCTGGCCGGGCTCTCCGCCGCGCTGCCACGGGTGGTCGACGACGACCGGCTCGTCATCGCCAACTCGCTCTCCCCGACGGCCGGCACCCTCGCGGCCACCGCGGGCGGCGGACTCGCCTTCGTCGTACGGCTGGTGGCCGACGAGTCCGACGCGGCCGTCGTCCTGCTGGGCGCCCTGCTCTATCTGCTCTCCGCGCTGGCGTCGCTGAGCCTGCCGCGCACCCTGCTGGGACCCGACCCCGACGGAACGCCTCTCCGGCTGCGGGCCGCACTGGCCGTCACGGCCCACGGGCTCGTCGCCGGGTTGCGCCACCTGGGAGAGCGGACCCATGCGGCGCGGGCGCTGGCCGCGATGACGGTGCTCCGCTTCTGCTACGGCGCGCTCACCGTGATGGTGCTCATGCTCTGCCGCTACGCCTGGTCGGGCGAGGGCTCCGACGGGCTGGCCCTGCTCGGCCTGGCGGTCGGAGCCTCCGGCGCGGGCTTCTTCGTCGCCGCCGTGGTGACCCCCTGGACCGTGGGACGGCTCGGCCGGTACGGATGGATCGTCGCCTGTGCCGGATCCGCGGCTGTCCTGGTACCGGCGCTGGGCCTCTCCTTCGCTCCCGTACCGATGCTGCTCGCCGCCTTCGTGCTCGGTGTCGTGACCCAAGGAGCGAAGATCGCGACGGACACGGTCGTCCAGACCTCGGTGGACGACTCCTTCCGCGGCCGCGTCTTCTCGCTCTACGACGTGCTGTTCAACGTCGCGTTCGTCAGCGCGGCAGGGGTCGCGGCGCTGCTGCTCCCGCCGGACGGCAGGTCCGTGACCGTGGTGGCCGGAGTGTCCGTGCTGTACGCGGCCGTCGCGGTGGCGATGTTCCGCCGGCGCCGCACGAGCAGCGGCGGGTAGCCGGTCCCGGATGCGGGGAGGGGCGTTGTTTCACGTGAAACAACGCCCCTCCCCACGCCCGGTGCGGGTGATGTTTCACGTGAAACAACGCCCGCGCCGACTCAGCTCTGCTCCGCCCACCACTCCTTGAGCGCCGCCACCGCCGCGTCGCGCTCCATAGGGCCGTGCTCCAGCCGCAGCTCCAGCAGGAACGCGTACGCCTTGCCGATCACCGGCCCGGGGCCCACACCGAGGATCTGCATGATGTCGTTGCCATCCAGATCCGGGCGGATGGAGTCGAGCTCCTCCTGCTCCTGGAGCAGGGCGATCCGCTCCTCCAGACCGTCGTACGTCCGGGAGAGGGCGTTCGCCTTGCGCTTGTTCCGGGTCGTGCAGTCCGACCGGGTCAGCTTGTGGAGGCGTTCGAGGAGCGGCCCGGCGTCGCGCACATACCGGCGGACGGCGGAGTCGGTCCACTCGCCGTCGCCGTACCCGTGGAAGCGCAGATGGAGCTCGACCAGCTTCGCGACGTCCTTGACCAGGTCGTTGGAGTACTTCAGCTCGGTCATGCGCTTCTTGGTCATCTTGGCGCCCACCACCTCGTGGTGGTGGAAGGAGACGCGGCCGTCCTTCTCGAACCGCCGCGTCCTCGGCTTGCCGATGTCGTGGAGCAGCGCCGCCAGACGCAGGACGAGGTCGGGGCCGTCCTCCTCCAGGTCGATGGCCTGCTCCAGGACGGTCAGCGAGTGCTCGTAGACGTCCTTGTGGCGGTGATGCTCGTCACTCTCCAGCCGCAGCGCCGGGAGCTCGGGCAGCACATGGCCGGCCAGCCCGGTGTCGACGAGAAGCCCCAGGCCCTTGCGCGGGTGGGCGGAGAGAAGGAGCTTGTTGAGCTCCTCGCGGACCCGCTCGGCGGAGACGATCTCGATCCGGCCGGCCATCTCCGTCATCGCGGTGACGACCTCGGGGGCGACCTCGAAGTCGAGCTGCGCGGCGAACCGGGCAGCACGCAGCATGCGCAGCGGGTCGTCCGAGAAGGACGCCTCGGGCGTTCCCGGGGTGCGCAGCACGCGCTCGGCCAGGTCCTTCAGGCCGCCGTGCGGGTCGATGAACTCCTTCTCCGGCAGTGCGACGGCCATCGCGTTGACGGTGAAGTCCCGGCGCACGAGGTCTTCCTCGATGGAGTCGCCGTAGGACACCTCCGGCTTGCGCGAGGTCCTGTCGTACGCCTCCGACCGGTAGGTCGTGACCTCGATCTGGTAGCCGTCCTTCTGGGAGCCGACGGTGCCGAAGGCGATCCCGACCTCCCACACCGCGTCGGCCCAGGGGCGGACGATGGCCAGCACGTCCTCCGGGCGGGCGTCGGTGGTGAAGTCCAGGTCGTTCCCGAGCCTGCCGAGCAGCGCGTCGCGGACCGAGCCGCCGACCAGCGCGAGGCCGAATCCGGCCTGGCGGAATCGGCGGGCGAGGTCGTCGGCGACCGGGGACACGCGCAGCAGCTCACTCACCGCGCGATGCTGCACCTGGTTCAGGGCACTGGCGTTCTCTTCGTTGGCGTTCGGCACAACAGAAAAGGGTACGTGCACCGACCGGCCGCGGCGTCATCGTTTATCCGGACCCTGCGGGCCTCCCGCGATCATGTGAACCGGACCCCAGCACTTCGGTCCTCCGCACCTCGTTACCATGCGGGGACGCAGGACCGACAACGATCGACAGACTCCGATGACGACGAGGGACGGGTAGGCGCGTGGCCCAGGCGGCAGACAACCAGGGGATGCGTCCCTCTCCTGCCCGCCGGTGGCTGCGGCGCACCGCCTCGGCGGTTCTCGGAGCTCCTCTGCTGGCCGGACTGCTGGCTCTTCCGGCCGCCGGGAGCGCGGGCGCCGCCGAACCGGTGAAGGCCCCCACCGGATCCAGCACGGTGGATGTGTCCCTGGACACGCTCTCCCCCGCCGCCCCTGTGGAGGGCGACACCCTGACCGTCTCCGGGACGCTCACCAACAAGGGCAAGGAGACGATCGACGACGCCGAGGTCGACCTGCGGGTGGGACCCCGGCTCTCCGGCCGCGGAGAGGTCGACGACGCCGCCAAGCGCAAGGGTTACACCCCAGGCGCCGACCCGGAGCCGATCGACGGCAAGTACACGGTGAAGATCCCCAAGCTCGCCAAGGGGATCAGCCAGAACTTCACGCTCGCCGTTCCCGTGGACAAGCTGGACCTCGACGCGTCGGGCGTCTACCAGTTGGGCGTCTCGGTCTCCGGCCGCACGGCGGCCGCCCCGTACGAGCAGGTGCTGGGCATCGAGCGCTCGTACCTCCCGTGGCAGACCGAGAAGAGCGACAAGAGGACCAAGCTCACCTTCCTCTGGCCGCTGATCGCCTCCCCGCACGTCACCGCCGAGACGCGCTCGGACGAACAGCAGACGCCGGTGTTCGCCGACGACAAGCTGGCCGAGGAGCTGGCGCCGGGCGGGCGGCTGGAGCAGATGGTGGCCCTGGGCAGCCGCCTCCCCGTCACCTGGGTCATCGACCCGGACCTCCTGGCGAGCGTCGCCGCGATGGCCGGCGGATACGAGGTGAAGTCCGGTGACACGACCGTCCCGGGCAGGAACGGGGCCGTCGCCGGACAGTGGATCACCGCCCTGCAGAAGGTCGTCGAGGACGGCAAGGTGATCGCGCTGCCGTTCGCCGACCCGGACCTGGCCTCCATCGCGCACCGTGGCAAGAGCGTCTCCGGCACGCTCAGCCATCTGCAGAACGCCTCCACGGTGGGCGCCTCCACGGTGGAGACCATCCTCCACGTGAAGCCGTCCACCGACTTCGCCTGGCCCGTGAACGGCGCGGTCGATTCGGGCATCGTGGATGTGGCGACCTCCGCCGGCGCCCACCATGTGATCGCCCGCAGCGACAGCTTCCAGGAGACCGGCGGCCTGCCGTACACCCCGACGGCGGCCCGGCCGATCGGCGGGGGCACCACCGCCGTCGTCGCCGACTCCCGGCTGTCGACCGCCTTCGACGGCAACCTGCTCCGGGCAGGCGCCTCGACCCTCGCGGTCCAGAAGTTCCTGGCGCAGACCCTCGCCCTGAACGAGCAGGCGCCGGACAACGAGCGCTCCATCGTCGTGGCACCTCAGCGGATGCCCACGACCACTCAGGCGCAGTCGATGGCGCGCGCGCTGGAAGCCCTGTCGGGCGACCGCTGGACGCAGCCGCAGGACCTGGTCGCCGCCGCCGAGGCGAAGCCGGACCCGCAGGCGACCACGAAGGTGCCGAGGGCCTCCGCGTACCCGAAGAAGCTCCGCAGCCAGGAGCTGCCCACCCAGGCGTTCCAGGAGATCCGGACCACCCAGGGCTCCATCGACAGCTTCGAGACCATCCTCACGCTGCCCGAGCGCGTGGTGACCCCCTTCGGCAACGCGGTGAACCGCTCGATGTCGACGTCCTGGCGAGGCCGCCCCGAGGAGGCGCGGACCTACCGGGGCGATGTGCTCAAGCACCTGAAGGACCTCACCGGCGAGGTCCAGCTGATCGACAAGTCGGACGTCACGCTCTCCGGCCGCAGCGCGACGATCCCGGTGACCGTGCAGAACAAGCTGGTGCAGGGCGTCGACCGGCTCGTCCTCAGGCTGACCTCGGACAACATCCGCCTGAAGTTCAACGACGGCGGGACGATGGCCGAGCTGCCGGTCCGGATCGCGGGCGGGCACAGCCAGTCGGTGAAGTTCGACACGGCGACCAGCGCCAACGGACGCGCCCAGGTCACCGCCCGGCTCTTCACCGAGGACGGCACACCGTACGGCGAGGAGATGACCTTCACCGTGAAGGTCTCCGAGGTCACCCCCACCGTCCTGCTCGTCATCGCCGGCGGGCTGCTCCTCCTGGTGCTGGCAGGCGTCAGGATGTACAGCCACCGTAAGCGCGCCGTGGCAAGCGACACGGCGAACGGCGACGGCGGCGAACCCGAGCAGCCGAGTGACCCGACCCCGGACACCGGACCGGAAAGCGGGGCCTCGTCGGGAACGGGTGAGAAAGTGGACCGTTGAGCGATGTCTGGCGTGGCCGGTCGGCCGGGGACGATGAGGTAGGGGTTTCGATGAACGCGCCGTACGACGGTGACCGCGGCGAGGGCGCCGGCGGAGCGGGGTCTCCGGCCGGCCCCCCGGTCCCTCCGGGCCCGGGTCAGGACGGCCAGGTGCCGCCCGACCCGTACCTCCAGCACGCCTACGAGGACGACCCCTACCGGGCGCGGGACCTCGCGGCCCAGGACCCGGTGGGCGAGGCGCTCTACGACCGCGCGTCCCACCCGCCGCCGCCTCCCGGCACCTACCAGGAGCCGCAGGCCCTCTACCAGCAGCCGCCCGCCGCCCCGTACGCCCCCGACCCGCGCATCTGGGCCCAGACACCGCCGCCCGAGCCCTCGGGGCCCTCACGCCACCTCCCGTACGGCGACCGGCCGGCGACCACGCAGTTCGTCGGCGTCGACGACCTGGTCACCCAGGCCTCCGGCGACCGGCAGGAGCCCGACGCCTTCGCCCACCTCTTCCGGGACCAGGAAGGGTCCGGGAAGCCTCCGGTCCCGGCCCAGCCGGAACCGCTGCCCGCTCCCGTCCCGCCGAAGTCCGGCGGCGGCAAGTTCTCCGGAGTGCTGAAGTCCAGCGCGCTGATGGCGGCCGGCACCCTCGTCTCCCGGCTCACCGGCTTCATCCGCTCGCTGGTGATCACCGCGGCGCTCGGCGCCGCGCTGCTCGGTGACAGCTTCACCATCGCGTACACGCTGCCGACCATGATCTACATCCTCACCGTCGGCGGTGGTCTCAACTCGGTCTTCGTCCCGCAGCTCGTCCGCGCCATGAAGGACGACGAGGACGGCGGCGAGGCCTTCGCCAACCGGCTGCTGACCCTGGTGATGGTCGCGCTCGGCCTGATCGTGGCCATCGCCGTCCTCGTCGCGCCGGTGCTGATCCAGCTGATGTCGAACACCATCGCCGACGACGTCGCCGCCAACAGCGTCGCCGTCACCTTCGCCCGGTACTGCCTGCCCACCATCTTCTTCATGGGTGTGCACGTGGTGATGGGTCAGATCCTGAACGCCCGGGGCAAGTTCGGCGCGATGATGTGGACCCCGGTCCTCAACAACATCGTCATGATCATCACGTTCGGCCTCTTCATCTGGGTCTACGGCACCTCCGCCGAGTCCCGGATGGGCGTGGACACCATCCCGCCGGAGGGCGTCCGGCTGCTGGGCATCGGCACCCTTCTCGGGCTGGTCGTCCAGGCGCTGGCGATGATCCCGTACCTGCGCGAGGCGGGCTTCCGCTTCCGTCCCCGCTTCGACTGGCGGGGCCACGGGCTCGGCAAGACGGTCAAGCTGGCCAAGTGGACCGTGCTGTTCGTCCTGGCCAACCAGGCAGGCGTCCTGGTCGTCACCCAACTCGCCACCGCGGCGGGCAAGCTCTCCGACAAGGACGGCACCGGCTTCCTGGCCTACTCCAACGCCCAGCTGATCTGGGGCATGCCGCAGGCCATCATCACCGTCTCCGTCATGGCCGCGCTGCTGCCCCGCATCTCCCGGGCCGCCCACGACAACGACCCGGGCGCGGTCCGCGACGACATCTCGCAGGGGCTGCGCAACTCCGCCGTCGCCATCGTCCCGGTCGCCTTCACCTTCCTCGCGCTCGGCCTGCCGATGTGCACCCTGCTGTACGCCTCCAGCGGCGCCGAGGCCGCCCGCTCCATGGGCTTCATCCTGATGGCGTTCGCGCTCGGCCTGATCCCGTACTCCGTGCAGTACGTCGTGCTCCGCGGCTTCTACGCGTACGAGGACACCCGCACGCCCTTCTACAACACGGTCATCGTGGCGGCCGTCAACGCCGCCGCCTCCGCGCTCTGCTACGTCGTCCTGCCCGCCCGCTGGGCCGTCGTCGGCATGGCCTTCTCCTACGGTCTGGCCTACGCGGTCGGTGTCGGTGTCGCCTGGCGCCGGCTGCGCACCCGGCTCGGCGGCGACCTGGACGGGGCGCACATCGTGCGGACCTACGCCCGGCTCTGCATGGCGGCGGTACCCGCGGCCGTCATCGGCGGCGGCATCGGCTTCGCGATCCTCGAACTGCTCGGCACGAGCGCTCTCGGATCGCTGGCCGCGCTGATCTGTGGCGGCATCGTCCTCATGGGCATCTTCTTCGTCGCGGCGAAGAAGATGCGTATCGAAGAGGTCAACGGCCTGGTCGGCATGGTCCGTGGACGGCTCGGTCGCTGAATGAACGCACGGCCGCACAACCATCGTCGGACTCCGCGTGTCGTGGATAGCGCCGGAGTGTGGGCACAATTGGCGTGACTGTGGCGAGCTGGCCGGCTTCGCGCAACGGATGGGGAGGCAGGAACGACGGTGGCGGAACGTAGCACGGCTGCCGTCGACGTGGCCGACAACGGCGGCGACGAGCCGTCGGCCGCCAAGGCGGACGAGGCGACGAACGACGGAACGACGCAGGCCGAGGAGACCGGGGGCACGACCCCCGAGAAGCCCGGGGGCCAGGACGGCGGGCGGGCCCGCTCCGAGGCCGTTCCGGCGACCCCGGACGTACACAGCGGCCACAAACTGGCCGAGCGCTACCGGCTGGAGGAGTGCGTCACCCGTCTGGACGGCTTCAGCAGCTGGCGGGCGGTCGACGAGAAACTGCGCCGCGCGGTCGGCGTGCACCTGCTGCCCGCCGGCCACCCGCGGGCCCGCTCCGTGCTGGCAGCGGCCCGCTCGTCCGCCCTGCTCGGAGACCCCCGCTTCGTCCAGGTCCTGGACGCCGTCGAGGAGGACGACCTCGTCTACGTCGTCCACGAATGGCTCCCGGACGCCGTCGAGCTCACCGCCCTGCTGGCCGCCGGACCGATGGAGGCCCACGACGCCTACCAGCTCGTCAGCCAGCTCTCCCACGCGATGGCCGCCGCCCACCGCGAAGGTCTGACGCACCTTCGGCTCACCCCCGGCGCCGTCCTGCGCAGCTCCACCGGCCAGTACCGGATCCGCGGCCTCGCGGTGAACGCCGCCCTGCGCGGCATCACCTCCGAGCGCCCCCTGCGCCAGGACACCGAGGCGATCGGCGCACTCCTGTACGCGGCACTGACCAAGCGCTGGCCGTACGAGAGCGACGCGTACGGTCTCTCCGGGCTGCCCAAGGGCATGGGGCTCATCGCTCCGGACCAGGTCCGCGCCGGCGTCCACCGGGGCCTCTCCGAACTCGCCATGCGCGCGCTGGCCAACGACGGGGCCACCGCATCCCGGCAGGAACCGCCCTGCACCACCCCGGACGAGCTGGCCAAGGCCGTCGCGGCGATGCCGCGCGTCCGGCCGCCGGAGCCCACGTTCGCCGCCCAGCCCGTCTACCAGCAGCCCGTCTACCAGACGACCTATCAGCAGGGCACGTACGGACGGCCGTCCAGCCATCCCCCGTCCGTGGCCCAGCCGGTGCTGGCAGCACCCCCGGCGCCGCTCCAGAGCCGTACCGGACGGGTACTCAAGTGGAGCGTCTCGGCACTGCTCATCGCCGCGCTCGGCCTCGGCAGCTGGCAGCTCGCGGAGATCCTGCTCGACCAGCGCAAGGGCTCCGACGACACCGGCGTCACCCAGCCGACCGACGACGAGAAGCCGGCCCCCGCCCCGCCCAAGCCGCTGACCATCGCGGACGCCACCGAGTTCATGCCCGACGGTTCGGGGATCCAGCCGGGCGACGTACCGAACGCCATCGACGACGACTCGTCCACGGCCTGGGTCACCCCTCGCTACCGGGGCTTCGCCAACTTCGGCAACCTGCCCCAGCGCCAGCAGGGCAGCGGGATCATCGTCGACCTCGGGAAGGTCCAGGACGTCCGCTCCATCGAGGTGGACATGTACCGCACCGGCCAGACGACGGCGGTGTTCGGCGCGGGGCCGGACGCCTCGTCACCGTCCTCCTCGGCGGACTTCCCGCAGCGGATCGCCGAGAAGCAGGTCGCGGGCAAGACGCTCAAGGAAGAGCTGGAGAAGCCCGTCCGGACGCGCTACATCCTGATCCACGTCACGGAGCTGCCCGAGGACGGCACCGGCGGCTACCGCGGCGGGGTCGCGGACATCTCCGTCCTCGGCTGACCGGAAGCGGCTGACCGGGAGCGGCTGATCAGGAGCTGGTGTGGAGACTCCGCACCGGCCCTGATCATCCGGCGCGCGGCCCGTTAATGTGGCACACGACATCGGATCCGGTTCGGAGGGGGAGCACGGTGGATTCCGTTCCACCAGAGGCACCGAGCGACTCGGACCTGCTCGCCCTCCATGTGGCGGGCGACCCCGACGCCTTCGGTGAGCTCGTACGCCGCCACCGCGACCGGCTGTGGGCCGTCGCGCTGCGCACGCTCGGGGACAGGGAAGAGGCGGCCGACGCCGTCCAGGACGCCCTCGTCTCCGCCTTCCGGGCCGCCCACACCTTCCGCGGCCAGTCCGCCGTCACGACCTGGCTGCACCGCATCACCGTCAACGCCTGCCTCGACCGGGTCCGCAAGGCCGCTTCCCGCAAGACGTCACCGGTGGACGACGCGGACCGGCTCGACCAGCTGCTGGAACCGCACGAGTCGGCCGAGGCCCCCGCCGAGCGGCAGGATCTGCACCGCCAGCTCTTCGCCGCCCTGGCCACCCTCCCCGCCGAACAGCGCGCGGCCCTCGTCCTGGTCGATATGCAGGGCTACCCGGTGGCCGAGGCCGCCACCGTCCTGGACGTACCGACCGGCACCGTGAAGAGCCGGTGTGCCCGGGGCCGGGCGAGACTGGCCCCTCTGGTCCGGCATCTGCGCGGCGAGACCGAAGCCGAGGACCCCGACGGGGAGACCCGCGTCACCGGAAGGAACCGGACGCCCGGTCCATCCGTCCCACCTGCGTCAGGACCGAAGGACACGGAAGCGAACGACCCGGCCGCTGCGAAGGGAGGAGGTGGACGCCCGTGACATCCACGACCGACACGGCTCAGCACCCGGAGGTCTCCGAGATCTCCGATCTCACCGAGGGGCTGCTCCCGCCTTCCCGCGCGGAGGAGATCCGCGACCACCTCGCGGAGTGCGAGCTGTGCGCCGAGGTACGGGACTCCCTGGAGGAGGTCCGCGGGCTGCTGGGCGCCCTGCCTGAACCCGAGCCGATGCCCGACGACATCGCCGCGCGCATCGACGCGGCGCTCGCCGCCGAGGCCCGTACGGCCGACGCCCCCGCCGGTGAGGCAGCCGATGCCTCCCGAGCCGCCGCTGTTTCACGCGAAGACGATGTTTCACGTGAAACAGAGAGCGCGGAGACCGGTGGACCGTCCCCGCTGACGCCCCGCACCGGTTCCTCCCCGGCCCGACCGGCGGGCCACCCCCAGGGCTCCACGGGGCCCGGGCGCAGCCGTGCCCGACGCCGTCGGCGTGCGGTGTTCCTGGGCACCGCATGCGGTGCCGCGATCATCGGCATGAGCGTCTTCCTCCTCCAGAACCTGTCGTCCTCCTCCGACTCCTCGGGTGCGTCGGCCGACCAGACCGTCAGCGCATCCGAGAGCGGGGCACACGCCTACTCCCAGGACACGCTGGAGACCAAGGTCCAGGACCTCCTGGCCGGCGGAGTGGGGGCGGAGGACTTCACCGGGCAGAAGCGGTCGCCGAGCGCGGACGAGCAGGTGGAGCCGGAAGCGGAGTCGCCCGGCACCAAGGCCTCCAGGAGCCCGCTGCTCGCCCCTGCGGTCGTGGTTCCGCCGTGCGTGCAGCAGGCCACCGGCCGCACCACACCGGCCCTCGCCCTCGACGAAGGCATATATCAGGGGACGGACGCCTTCCTCGTCGTCCTTCCGCACCCAAGCGACCCGGCCCGCGTGCAGGCCTATGTCGTCGCCTCCTCCTGCGTGGACACCGCTCCCGGGTCGACCGGTCGGCTGCTGCTGACGGAGGCGTACGACCGCCCCTGAGGACCGCTACGCCACGTCGGGAATGCATCACCCGTAGGATCCGTTGGGTGGGGTGAGAGTCGTTGAACCGACCCCGTAGGCAGTAGGCAGTCTGCAGAGACGAGGAAGAAACCCGTGAGCGACGTCCGTAATGTGATCATCATCGGCTCCGGACCGGCTGGGTACACCGCCGCGCTCTACACCGCCCGTGCCTCACTGAGCCCGCTGGTCTTCGAGGGCGCGGTCACCGCCGGCGGCGCGCTGATGAACACCACCGACGTGGAGAACTTCCCCGGCTTCCAGGACGGCATCATGGGCCCCGAGCTCATGGACAACATGCGCGCCCAGGCCGAGCGCTTCGGCGCCGAGCTGGTTCCCGACGATGTCGTCGCCGTCGACCTCACCGGTGACATCAAGACGGTCACCGACACGGCGGGCACCGTTCACCGCGCCAAGGCCGTCATCGTCACCACCGGCTCCCAGCACCGCAAGCTCGGCCTGCCCAACGAGGACGCGCTCTCCGGCCGCGGTGTCTCCTGGTGCGCCACCTGCGACGGCTTCTTCTTCAAGGACCACGACATCGCCGTGGTCGGCGGCGGCGACACGGCGATGGAGGAGGCGACCTTCCTCTCCCGCTTCGCCAAGTCCGTCACGATCGTCCACCGCCGCGACACCCTGCGCGCCTCCAAGGCGATGCAGGACCGGGCCTTCGCCGACCCGAAGATCAAGTTCGCCTGGGACAGCGAGGTCGCCGAGGTCAAGGGTGAGCAGAAGCTCTCGGGCCTGACCCTGCGGAACACCAAGACCGGCGAACTCTCCGAGCTCCCCGTGACCGGCCTCTTCATCGCCGTCGGTCACGACCCGCGCACCGAGCTCTTCAAGGGCCAGCTCGAACTCGACGACGAGGGGTACCTGAAGGTCGAGGCGCCCTCCACCCGCACCAACCTCACCGGTGTCTTCGGCGCCGGTGACGTGGTCGACCACACCTACCGGCAGGCCATCACCGCCGCCGGCACCGGCTGCTCCGCGGCGCTGGACGCCGAGCGCTTCCTCGCCGCGCTGGCCGACGCGGAGCCCGCCGAGCCGGAGAAGACCCCGGCCGTCTGAACTTCCCCACCGCACGCCCACCCCGAGAGACCGAGGAGACCGCCGTGGCCGGCGACCTGAAGCACGTTACCGACGACACCTTCGACGATGTCGTCCTGAAGAGCGAGAAGCCCGTCCTGGTGGACTTCTGGGCTGCCTGGTGCGGTCCGTGCCGCCAGATCGCCCCCTCCTTGGAGGCGATCTCGAAGGAGCACGGCGACCAGATCGAGATCGTCAAGCTCAACATCGACGAGAACCCGGCCACCGCCGCCAAGTACGGCGTGATGTCCATCCCGACGCTCAACGTCTACCAGGGCGGCGAGGTCGCCAAGACCATCGTCGGCGCCAAGCCGAAGGCCGCGATCCTCCGCGACCTCGAAGGCTTCATCACCGCCAAGTAGCCGCGCGCGCTTCGGCGCGATGTTTCACGTGAAACGGGCCCACCTCGCATCGGAGGTGGGCCCGTTCGCGTATGCCGCGTCCGATCAGAGCGGTCGCAGTACCGGTTCCTTCTGCACCGCCCCCAGGAGCCGGTCGAGCGCCATCTCGACGTCCTCCTTCCAGGAGAGTGTCGTCCGCAGCTCCAGCCTCAGCCGCGGATACCGGGGATGGGGCCGTACGGTCTTGAAGCCGACCGCCAGCAGGTGATCCGCCGGGAGCACACAGCCGAACTGCTCCGCCCGCGCGTCACCGAACGCCTCGATCGCCTTGAAGCCCCGGCGGAGCACGTCCTTGGCCACCGTCTGCACCATGATGCGGCCGAGCCCCTGGCCCTGATACCCCGGAACGATCAGACCGGTGATGAGCTGAACGGCGTCGGGGGAGACCGGGCTGGTGGGAAAGGCCGTCGAGCGCGGGACATAGGCGGGCGGCGCGTAGAGCACGAACCCCGCCGGGACATCGTCCACATAGACCACCCGGCCGCAGGAGCCCCACTCCAGGAGAACCGCGGAGATCCAGGCCTCCTTCTCCAGCTCCGGCTCGCCCGCCTTTACTGCGGCTTCCCCGCTGACCGGGTCAAGCTCCCAGAAGACGCACGCGCGGCAGCGCTCGGGGAGATCCTGAAGGTTGTCCAAGGTGAGCGGTACAAGCCGACGCCCCATGGCGGCGAATCCTCACTTCTCTCGCCCGCCGCATCACGTGCGGCCGCCAGCGCGTTCCGTTCATGGAACAGGCTGCCGACGAATCCCCCGACGGCTCCCAGGCCCAGCCCGACCGTCACCAGCCGGCTGCGGCTCACTGTTCGCAAGGTCCCCGCCCTCCTCCGAGGTCGATCACCGTGGATGCGCCATCCCAGATCGCATCGTATCCACCCAGAGGTGATGCGGATACCGAGAAAGGGCAAAGGGCGGGCCGTGTTCCGGTGACTGCCGGAACACGGCCCGCCCTTCACGCGGTCCTACGGACGAGCGGACGCCCGACAAGCCCCAGGGCTCAGCTCTCGTCGTCCTCGTCGGCAATACGGCGCTCCAGCACCTTCCCCTCGCCCGGAGCGAGAGAGCCGAGAATCCGGTCCAGATCCTCCATCGAGGCGAACTCGACGGTGATCTTCCCCTTCTTCTGGCCCAGGTCGACCTTCACCCGGGTCTCGAAGCGGTCGGAGAGCCGGGTCGCCAGGTCCGTCAGCGCGGGGGAGAGCCGCGCACCGGCCCGGGGGCCCTTCGGCTTCGGCGAGCTCGTGGGACGCGACCCCATGAGCGTCACGATCTCCTCGACCGCGCGGACCGAGAGCCCCTCCGCCACGATGCGGTGGGCCAGCCGGTCCTGCTCCTCGGAGTCGTCCACCGACAGCAGGGCCCGGGCATGGCCGGCCGAGAGAACGCCCGCGGCCACCCGCCGCTGCACCGGCGGCGAGAGCCGCAGGAGCCGCAGCGTGTTGGACACCTGGGGCCGGGACCGCCCGATCCGGTCGGCCAGCTGGTCATGGGTGCACTTGAAGTCCTTGAGGAGCTGGTCGTACGCGGCAGCCTCCTCCAGCGGGTTCAGCTGGGCCCGGTGAAGGTTCTCCAGCAGCGCGTCCAGGAGCAGCTTCTCGTCGTCCGTGTCCCGGACGATGGTCGGAATCCGCTCCAGACCGGCCTCACGGGAGGCCCGCAGACGGCGCTCGCCCATGATGAGCTCGTAGCGGTCCGTCCCCACCTTGCGTACGACGACCGGCTGGAGAAGACCCACCTCCTTGATGGAGGTGACCAGCTCGGCCAGCGCGTCCTCGTCGAAGACCTCACGGGGCTGGCGGGGGTTCGGCGTGATCGCGCCGATGGGCAGCTCGGCGAAGTACGCTCCGGACGTCGACTCCTGCTCCGGCGCGGACGCCGGCTCCGGCACCACCGGGGACGAGGGCAGCGCGGTCACCTTCGCGGCCGCCACCCCCCGCTCCGCCGTCAGAACCGGTCCCCCACCGGAGCCGGAACCGCTTCCGGGCCCGGGTACCTGCTTCTCCTGGGGAGCGGCGGGGATCAGCGCACCGAGCCCACGTCCCAGCCCTCTACGTCGCTCACTCACTGGATGCCCTCCGAAACGTTCTGCTGGCTGTTCTGAATGCTGGCATGGGTGTGCTGGGCCTCGTAGTGCACCCCGACACCCCGCAGAGCGATTTCCCGGGCGGCTTCGAGATAGGAGAGCGAGCCGCTGGACCCCGGGTCGTAGGTCAGCACGGTCTGCCCGTAACTCGGCGCCTCGGAGATACGTACGGACCGCGGGATGCTCGTCCGCAGCACTTCCTTGCCGAAGTGGGTACGGACCTCCTCGGCGACCTGGGAGGCGAGCCTGGTCCGGCCGTCGTACATGGTCAACAGGATCGTGGACACATGGAGATCGGGGTTCAGGTGGCCCCGCACCAGGTCGACGTTGCGCAGCAACTGGCCCAGCCCTTCCAGCGCGTAGTACTCGCACTGGATCGGGATCAGCACCTCCGCACCGGCCACCATCGCGTTCACCGTGAGCAGGCCGAGGGAGGGAGGGCAGTCGATGAGGATGTAGTCCAGCGGCTGCTCGTACGCCTGGATGGCCCGCTGCAGCCGGCTCTCCCGCGCCACCAGCGACACGAGCTCGATCTCCGCACCGGCGAGATCGATCGTGGCGGGGGCGCAGAAGAGACCCTCGACGTCCGGAACGGGCTGAACCACCTCGGAGAGCGGGCGGCTCTCCACCAGGACGTCATAGATCGAGGGGACATCGGAGTGGTGATCGATCCCCAGCGCCGTGGAGGCATTGCCCTGGGGGTCGAGATCGACCACCAGGACACGCGCACCGTGCAGGGCCAGCGAGGCAGCGAGGTTGACCGTCGTGGTCGTCTTGCCGACCCCGCCCTTCTGGTTGGCCACCACGATGACGCGCGTACGGTCCGGGCGAGGCAGCCCCTCACCGGCGCGGCCGAGGGCCTCGACGGCCAGCTGGGCGGCGCGACCGATGGGTGTGTCGTCCATCGGCGGCGGTGTTTCACGTGAAACATCCTCCCCCGCAGACTCGCTTCGGGGACCGGGGACCGGATCGGTCATCGGTCCCGCGATGTTGGCGTCGGACCGCAACGGTTCACTCTCCTCGACTTCAGGCTCGCAATGAGCAGAGCCTGCCATGCTTTCGGGGTCGTGAACCAGCGAGGCCCGCTGATCTGTGGATGAATCCGGGCGTGTGGACAACTCGGTAACCCGTACGGGCTTCCGGTCGCGCGGTGTGGCAGCCGCACGACCGCGGCCGATGATTCCCTGCAGCAGAGAGCGACGTTTCACGTGAAACACGATGCCCCCGCATCGCAACTACCAGGCCACGACACTCCGCAGGGGGTACGGATGGCCGCTTTCCCGGCATTTCCCTGCTAGCCGACAGAGATCGCCTGCAAGGGGCCATCCCGGACCGCTCCTCGGCTGGCCCGCACGTACGTCGGCGGACAGCCCTCAGCGGCGTCGCCGGGTGCGTCCCACCCGCGCGGCCTTGGCCCTCTTTGCGGCGAACCTCACACCGCCCGGGCTCTCGCCCACCACCACACGCACCACCGTGGACAGCGGATCGACCACGCCTTCACCGACCTGGAGCACCTCGGTCTCCACCACACCGAGCTTGCTCAGAGCCGCCCTGGCACCGTTGATCTCCTCCTCGGCGGTGTCGCCCTTCAATGCGAGCATCTCGCCGTACGGACGCAGCAGGGGCACGCCCCAGCCGGCCAGCCGGTCCAGCGGAGCCACGGCGCGCGCGGTCACCACATGGACGGGCTGGAGCGTCCCGAGGACCTCCTCGGCCCTCCCTCGCACCACCGTCACATGGTCCAGGCCGAGCAGTTCGACGACCTCCTGGAGGAAGTTCGTCCGCCGGAGCAGCGGCTCCAGCAACGTGATCTTGAGGTCGGGGCGGACCAGGGCCAGCGGGATACCGGGCAGGCCGGCGCCCGAGCCCACATCGCAGACCGTGACGCCTTCCGGCACCACCTCGGAGAGCACCGCGCAGTTCAGCAGGTGCCGCTCCCACAGCCGCGGCACCTCGCGCGGTCCGATCAGGCCCCGCTTCACCCCGGCATCGGCGAGGAGCTCCGCGTACCGGACAGCTTCCGGGAAGAGCTCTCCGAATACCGCCTGCGCCTCTTCAGGTGCCTGGGGGAGCTCTGCAGCGTCCGTCACGGGGACCGTCCTTCCGTACCGCACTAGCGCACTGTGGGTGGCTGACTATCAGGCTGACAAAGATCGGCCCCGCCTGCGAACAGACGGGGCCGACAGTACAAGGATCCGGTCAGGCCGGGAGAACGACGACGAAGCGCTGCGGCTCCTCGCCCTCCGACTCGCTCCGGAGACCGGCTGCGGCGATCGCGTCGTGCACGACCTTCCGCTCGAACGGCGTCATCGGGTCCAGCTTGACCGGCTGGCCCGAGGTCTTCACGTCGTTGGCGGCCTTGGCACCCAGCTCGGCGAGAATCTCGCGCTTCTTGGCCCGGAAACCGCCGATGTCCAGCATCAGACGGCTGCGGTCGCCGGTCTCCCGGTGGACTGCCAGCCGGGTCAGCTCCTGGAGCGCCTCCAGCACCTCACCGTCGCGCCCCACGAGCTTCTGGAGCTCACGCGGGGAGTCGCTGATGATCGAAACCGCGGCCCGGTCCGCCTCGACGTCCATGTCGATGTCGCCGTCGAGGTCGGCGATGTCGAGCAGGCCTTCGAGGTAGTCGGCTGCGATCTCCCCCTCCTGCTCCAGGCGGGTCAGAGTGTCGCTCCCCTCGGCGGCGGCCTTGGAGGTGGTGCCTTCCGTCACGGGTGGACTCCTTCTTACTTCTTGGACGGGTGCTTGGGCCGCTGCGGGCCCTTGCGCTGTCCGGACTTGGCTTGGCGTGAGGAGCCGGAGGCGGACTTGCCCGCCGACGTCGGCTTGTCGTCCTGCGGTGCGTCCTGCTTCTGGAGCGAGGTCTTGGAGTCGGCCGCGGCCTCGTCCTTGGCTCCGGCGGCGACATGCGTCTGGCGCTTCGCCTTGGTCTGGCGCTTGGGCTGCTGGCGCTTGGACGCGGCACCCTCCCCCTCGGGAAGGACCTCGCCCTTCTTGACCGTGCCGTCCTCCTGCGCGACGAGGCTCATCTTGCTCAGTCCGGTGATGAACTTGCGCTCGATGTCGTTGCGGTCGGGGCCCTTGGCGACGATCGCCTTGACGGTCCTGCGCTGTGTCCGGCCGCGGACCTGGCCACGAGAGGTCACGGTCTTGAGCACCCGCTGGAGGTAGGCGTCCTGCGCCTTACTGCCCGGCGTCGGGTTCTGGTTGATCACGTACATCTGCTGACCCATGGTCCAGACGTTCGTGGTCAGCCAGTAGACGAGGACACCGACGGGGAAGTTGACGCCCATCACGGCGAAGATGACCGGGAAGATGTACATCAGCATCTTCTGCTGCTGCATGTACGGCGTCTTCACCGTCAGGTCGACGTTCTTCGTCATCAGCTGGCGCTGGGTGAAGAACTGCGAGGCCGACATCAGCACGATCATGACGGCGGTGACGACGCGGACGTCCAGCAGCGTGGCGTCGAGCGACTGGAGCTTCTCGACGCTGTCGGTGAACTTCGCGGCCAGCGGCGCACCGAAGATGTGCGCCTGACGGGCGCTGTCCAGCAGGTCCTGGTTGATCGCGCCGATCTTCTTGCCCGAGGCGATGGACGACAGCACGTGGTACAGGGCGAAGAAGAACGGCGACTGCGCCAGGATCGGCAGGCACGAGGAGAGCGGGTTGGTGCCCGTCTCCTTGTACAGCTTCATCATCTCTTCGGACTGACGCTGCTTGTCGTTCTTGTAGCGCTCCTGGATCGCCTTCATCTTCGGCTGGAGCACCTGCATGTTGCGGGTCGACTTGATCTGCTTCACGAAGAGCGGGATCAGGCAGATCCGGATCAGCACCACCAGGGACACGATGGACAGGCCCCAGGCCCACCCGGAGTCATCACCGAAGAGCGCTCCGTAGACCTTGTGGAACTGGACGATGACCCACGAGACGGGCGTGGTGATAAAGCTGAACAGACTGGCGATCGTGTCCACTAATCAGGCTCCTTGAGCATTGGGCGAGGTCTCTGTGGCCGGGCTCGGAGGTTCGGAGACCGACCCCCCGGACGGCACATCAGCGGCGGGCTCCCCGCCCTTGCCGCGGCGCAGGCCGTTGCGCAGCAGCTCGTGCCACCGCGGACGCTTGCGCTGCGGGACATGGTCCACACCGCCGGGTGACCACGGATTGCATCGCAGGATGCGCCAGGCGGTCAGCGCTGTTCCCTTGATCGCACCGTGCCGGTCGATAGCCGTATATCCATAGTGGGAACACGACGGGTAGTAACGGCAGACAGGCCCGAGGAGTGGGCTGATCGTCCACTGGTACAGCTTGATGAGGGCAAGCAGCGGGTACTTCATCTCGCGCCCCCTCCCAGCAACCGCTGAAGGGCGGCATCCAGGTCTCGGGCCAGCTGTGCATGGTCGGCGTCGCCCGCACCGGGCAGCGCTCGTACGACAACAAGGCTACCGGGGGGCAGCAGTGCCAGCCGGTCGCGGACCAGATGGCGAAGCCTGCGCTTCACCGCGGTGCGGACGACCGCTCCTCCCACCGCTTTGCTGACAACGAAACCCGCACGCGGCGCGGGGAGAGTCTCCCCCGTCACGTGCGGGTCCGTTTCACCGCTGCGTAGATGGACGACGAGCAGTGGACGTCCGGCTCGACGTCCTCGTCGTACCGCGGTCGCGAAGTCCTCGCGCCGCCTCAGCCGATTCTCGGTAGGCAGCACGTCATGGACCTGTGAGCGATCAGGCGGACAGGCTGCTGCGGCCCTTGCCGCGGCGGTTCGCGAGGATCGCACGGCCGGCACGGGTACGCATGCGCAGACGGAAGCCGTGGGTCTTGGCGCGACGGCGGTTGTTCGGCTGGAAGGTGCGCTTGCTCACTCGGGGGCTCCAGAAATGATTCGTGTCTTGGCGGGACATCGCCTGGCTGTCACCGTGCGCCCACGAGGAACTCGCGTAAACGCCTTAGTGCACCGCTTCACAATCACAGATCGTGATCTTTGCCCATCGGAGGCAGGCGGCAGCAGCCATCGACAACTCGACCTGGTCACGGTACGCGCGGCTACGCCATCCGGTCAAACCGGCCCCGCGCGACCCCCCATTGTGCACAGCCTGTGGACAACAACTTGAACCGTGCGGCCCGGCCTGACTACCGTGGCTGAACTCCGGTTCTTTTCCTTCCCGACTGCCGGGCCTCACCCATCCCGACCCACCCCGTCCCGAGAACCACACATTCGTGGGACATGCGAGAGAGCGTGCCTTGTGGCTGACGTACCTGCCGATCTTGCCGCAGTGTGGCCACGAGTGCTGGAACAACTCCTCGGGGAGGGCCAGCAGGGCATCGAGCCGAAGGACAAGCAGTGGATCGAGCGCTGCCAGCCGCTGGCACTCGTCGCCGACACCGCACTCCTGGCCGTCCCCAATGAATGGGGCAAGCGCGTCCTCGAAGGCCGCCTCGCACCGCTCATCAGCGAGACGCTGACCCGCGAGTGCGGCCGTCCGATCCGGATCGCGATCACCGTCGACGACTCCGCGGGCGAACCGCCCTCCCCGCCGGCGCCCCCCATGCACCAGTCCCACCAGAGCCAGCAGGGCCACCGCTACCAGGGCCAGCCCCGCGACGACGGCCGCGACGACGGGTACGACGGCTACGGCCACCGCCCCTCCGACGACGGCATGCCGACGGCCCGCCCGGCCTACCCCGACTACCAGCAGCAGCGCCCCGAGCCGGGCGCCTGGCCGCGTACCCAGGAGGACCTCTCCTGGCAGCAGCCGCGCCACGGCGGCTACCAGGACCGCGAGCAGCCCGCCTCCGACTCCTACCGCGAGACCGAGTCGTACCGCGACCAGCCCTCCGAGCAGTGGCGCGAGCCGTACGGCACCGGCCGGCCCCAGCAGCCGCAGCACGACTACCGCTCGCAGCCGCCCGAGCGCCAGGGGTACGAGCAGCAGCGCGACCGGCACGACCAGCAGCACCGCCCCACCGGCCCCGGGCGCACCGGCGGCTCGGTCCCCGGCCCGATGGGCGCCCAGCCGGCACCCGCGCCGGGACCCGGTGAGCCGCACGCCCGGCTGAACCCGAAGTACCTCTTCGACACCTTCGTCATCGGCGCCTCCAACCGGTTCGCGCACGCCGCCGCCGTGGCCGTGGCCGAGGCACCCGCCAAGGCGTACAACCCCCTCTTCATCTACGGGGAGTCAGGGCTCGGCAAGACCCACCTGCTGCACGCGATCGGCCACTACGCGCGGAGCCTCTACCCAGGCACCCGGGTGCGGTACGTGAGCTCGGAGGAGTTCACCAACGAGTTCATCAACTCGATCCGCGACGGCAAGGGCGACACCTTCCGCAAGCGGTACCGCGATGTCGACATCCTCCTCGTCGACGACATCCAGTTCCTGGCGAGCAAGGAGTCGACGCAGGAGGAGTTCTTCCACACCTTCAATACGCTGCACAACGCGAACAAGCAGATCGTGCTCTCCTCGGACCGGCCGCCCAAGCAGCTGGTGACGCTGGAGGACCGGCTGCGCAACCGCTTCGAGTGGGGTCTGACCACCGACGTCCAGCCGCCCGAGCTGGAGACCCGGATCGCCATCCTCCGTAAGAAGGCGGTGCAGGAGCAGCTGAACGCGCCGCCGGAGGTCCTGGAGTTCATCGCCTCGCGGATCTCGCGCAACATCCGTGAGCTGGAGGGCGCCCTGATCCGGGTGACGGCCTTCGCCTCGCTCAACCGGCAGCCTGTGGACCTCGGGCTGACCGAGATCGTGCTGAAGGACCTGATCCCCGGCGGCGAGGAGTCGGCGCCGGAGATCACCGCGCCGGCCATCATGGCGGCCACCGCGGACTACTTCGGCCTCACCGTGGAGGACCTCTGCGGATCCTCGCGCAGCCGGGTCCTGGTGACGGCGCGCCAGATCGCGATGTACCTGTGCCGGGAGCTCACCGATCTCTCGCTGCCGAAGATCGGCGCGCAGTTCGGCGGCCGCGACCATACGACGGTGATGCACGCGGACCGGAAGATCCGGGCGCTGATGGCGGAGCGCCGCTCCATCTACAACCAGGTCACCGAGCTCACCAACCGCATCAAGAACGGCTGACGAAGGCTCCTCACCGCCTCATAAGGCGCCTCGCGACGACCTCCCACGGTCCGCGCGAGGCGCCTTTCGTCGTTCCTGGGGAGGACCAGGGGTCGCCGCGGCGGCCTCCGCCGCCCCGCCACTGTTCGAATACGGGCTGCTCAGAGGCCCTTCTCCACAGATGTGCGAACTTTCTTCCGTCCACAGCCTGGGGACCGGGAAGTTGTCCATGTTGCGTCCACAGGGACGGCTGCCGATACTCCATCAGGCCAGGTCACATGGCTGGGGATTTGTGGCCAACCGTGATCCACAGCCTGTGGACAGAATCTTCGTCCACAGGGGGCGTTCCAGGTTGTCCACCGTCGGCCCACAGGCTGGACGGTGTTGTCCCCAGCTCGGACCGGCTTCTCCACACCTTCGTCCACTGTTCGGCAACACAACACCCGCTCTCACCGCCCGGAGTGAAAGGCGTCACACCAAGCTGCCTGATTGGGCTGTGGGGAACCGGGGTAAAGCTGGGGACAGGCCTGGGGAGAAGTGACCCCCTCCTGTGCATCGGGTGTGCAGAACTTCCGCCCGTCCACAGAAAGCCCCGGTTGTCCACGGGTTCCGCCCACAGGACCGGTGGACAAAAAACCGATGCTGACCTGCGCAAACGACGTTATCCACGGTTTCCACAGGGCCTACTACTACTACCACTCAGAGTTAGCCAGGAATCCGCTTCGAAGTGGGGCCTGTGTACAACTCGACCGGCGACCGCCTCGCCGCGTTCTGCTCGACTTGACCCCGAGCAGCAACGACTGTCGGTGCCGTGCGTCAGACTGGACCCCGGAGCCACCCCGGCCGTCGGCAGGGAGCTCCGGTCCAGACGACGAAGGCCAGCAGGGCGAGCGAGCAACAGCAGGAGGCGGTTCCGGTGAAGATCCGGGTGGAGCGCGATGTACTCGCGGAGGCGGTGGCCTGGGTGGCCCGCAGCCTCCCGGCCCGTCCGCCGGCGCCCGTTCTCGCGGGCCTTCTGCTGAAGGCCGAGGACGGAGCCCTCTCCTTCTCCAGCTTCGACTACGAGGTCTCGGCCAAGGTCTCCGTGGACGCGGAGGTCGACGAGGACGGCACGGTGCTCGTCTCCGGCCGGTTGCTCGCCGATATCTGCCGCGCCCTCCCCAACCGCCCGGTGGAGATCTCCACAGACGGTGTACGGGCCACGGTGGTCTGCGGCTCCTCGCGCTTCACCCTCCACACACTGCCTGTGGAGGAGTACCCGGCGCTGCCGCAGATGCCGACCGCCACGGGCACCGTCCCCGGTGAGGTCTTCGCCTCGGCCGCCGCCCAGGTCGCCATCGCCGCGGGCCGCGACGACACGCTGCCCGTGCTGACCGGTGTCCGCATCGAGATCGAGGGCGACACCGTCACCCTCGCCTCCACCGACCGCTACCGCTTCGCGGTCCGCGAGTTCCTCTGGAAGCCGGAGGACCCGGAGGCCTCCGCGGTCGCCCTGGTGCCCGCCAAGACGCTCCTGGACACCGCCAAGGCGCTCACCAGCGGTGACACGGTCACCCTGGCGCTCTCCGGCTCCGGCGCCGGTGAGGGGCTGATCGGTTTCGAGGGCGCGGGACGCACGACGACCACCCGGCTGCTCGAAGGCGACCTGCCGAAGTACCGCACGCTCTTCCCCACCGAGTTCAACTCGGTCGCGGTCATCGAGACGGCCCCCTTCGTCGAGGCCGTCAAGCGTGTGGCCCTGGTCGCCGAGCGCAACACCCCGGTCCGGCTCAGCTTCGAGCAGGGCGTGCTGATCCTGGAGGCCGGTTCCAGCGACGACGCACAGGCTGTGGAGCGCGTCGACGCGGTGCTGGAGGGCGACGACATCTCGATCGCCTTCAACCCGACGTTCCTGCTGGACGGCCTGAGCGCGATCGACTCCCCGGTCGCCCAGCTCTCCTTCACCACGTCCACCAAGCCCGCCCTGCTCAGCGGGCGCCCGGCCGTGGACGCCGAGGCGGACGACGCGTACAAGTACCTGATCATGCCGGTGCGTCTCTCCGGCTGATCGAGTTGTCACCGGTGGGCCCGTCCGGCGCGGAGCGGGCCCACCGCGCTGTCCCGGCCGTGCGCCGCCCCGCCGGGCGTAGGCTCGGTCCTGGGCGGCACCCGCCCCGACGCTATCGCCACGACGCTTAAGGAAATCTCTGATGGAGCTCGGTCTCGTCGGCCTCGGCAAGATGGGCGGCAACATGCGCGAGCGCATCCGCCGCGCAGGCCACACCGTCATCGGTTACGACCGCAACCCGGATGTCGCCGATGTCCACAGTCTCGAAGAGCTTGTGGGCAAGCTGAAGGGCCCGCGGGTCGTCTGGGTCATGGTCCCGGCCGGTGCCGCGACCCAGTCCACGATCGACGAGCTCGCCGAGCTGCTCTCGCCCGGCGACGTCGTCGTCGACGGCGGGAACTCGCGCTGGACCGACGACGAGAAGCACGCCGTCGAGCTGGGCCTCAAGGAGATCGGCTTCGTCGACTGCGGCGTCTCCGGCGGCGTCTGGGGCCTGGAGAACGGCTACGCCCTGATGTACGGCGGCACCGAGGAGAACGTGGCGAAGGTCCAGCCGATCTTCGACGCGCTCAAGCCCGAGGGCGACTTCGGCTCCGTCCACGCGGGCAAGGTCGGCGCCGGCCACTTCGCGAAGATGGTCCACAACGGCATCGAGTACGCCATGATGCAGGCCTACGCCGAGGGCTGGGAGCTCCTGGAGAAGGTCGACTCCGTCACCGACGTACGCGAGGTCTTCCGCTCCTGGCAGGAGGGCACGGTCATCCGTTCCTGGCTGCTCGACCTCGCGGTCAACGCCCTGGACGACGACGAGCACCTGGAGAAGCTCCGGGGCTTCGCCGCCGACTCCGGTGAGGGCCGCTGGACGGTGGAGGCCGCGATCGACAACGCGGTGCCGCTGCCCGCGATCACGGCGTCCCTGTTCGCGCGGTTCGCCTCGCGCCAGGACGACTCGCCGCAGATGAAGATGATCGCCGCGCTGCGCAACCAGTTCGGCGGCCACGCGGTCGAGTCCAAGAACGAGAACTGATCGCGCCGCCGGCCACGCGCCGGCGCCGCGACCACCGGGAAGCCCGTCGGGAGAGGTCGGCCACCATGCACGTCACCCATCTCTCGCTGGCCGACTTCCGTTCGTACGCCCGGGTCGAGGTCCCTCTCGACCCGGGCGTCACCGCGTTCGTGGGCCCCAACGGGCAGGGCAAGACCAACCTCGTCGAGGCGATCGGCTATCTCGCCACCCTCGGCAGCCACCGCGTCTCCTCGGACGCGCCGCTGGTGCGGATGGGCGCCGAGCGGGCCGTGGTCCGGGCGGCGGTGACGCAGGGCGAGCGCTCGCAGCTGATCGAGCTGGAGCTGAATCCCGGCCGCGCCAACCGGGCCCGTATCAACCGGTCCTCGCAGGTCAGACCGCGTGATGTGCTCGGGATCGTACGGACGGTGCTGTTCGCGCCGGAGGATCTGGCCCTGGTCAAGGGCGACCCCGGGGAGCGGCGGCGGTTCTTGGACGAGCTGGTCACCGCCCGCTCGCCCCGGATGGCCGGGGTCCGCTCCGACTACGAGCGCGTCCTGAAGCAGCGCAACACCCTGCTGAAGTCCGCCGCCATGGCCCGTCGCCACGGCGGCCGCTCCATGGACCTGTCCACCCTCGACGTCTGGGACCAGCACCTGGGCCGGGTCGGCGCCGAGCTGCTCGCGCAGCGCCTCGACCTGATCGCCACGCTCCAGCCGCTGGCCGACAAGGCGTACGGGGACGTGGCGCCGGGCGGCGGACCGGTGACGCTGGAGTACCGCAGCTCGGTCGGCGAGGACGTGGCGGCGGGCCGGACCCGCGAGGAGCTGTACGAGCAGCTGATCGCGGCGCTCGCCGGGGTCCGCAAGCAGGAGATCGAGCGTGGCGTGACGCTGGTGGGGCCGCACCGGGACGACCTGCTGCTCGGCCTGCGGTCGATGCCCGCGAAGGGGTACGCGAGCCACGGCGAGTCCTGGAGCTACGCGCTGGCGCTGCGGCTGGCCAGTTACGAGCTGCTGCGCGCCGAGGGCAACGAGCCGGTTCTCGTCCTGGACGACGTCTTCGCCGAGCTGGACGCCCGCCGCCGCGAGCGGCTGGCGGAGCTGGTGGCGTCGGGCGAGCAGGTGCTGGTGACGGCCGCGGTGGCGGAGGACGTCCCGGCCGTGCTGGCGGGCGCGCGGTACGCGGTGACGGCGGGCGAGGTGGAGCGGGTATGACCGGCCGCGGCGAGGAGCCCGGGGGCGCTTCCGGTGGTACGGGGGGCGCGGACGGGACTGCGAGCGGTACGGGGCCCGCGGCCCGTGGTGACGGCGGATCCGGTGGTACGCCGGCGGACGCCGGGAGCCCCAAGCCGCCCGAGGTCTCCGGCGTCGACCTCGCCCGGGTCGCACTGCGGGCGGCGAAGGAGCAGGCCAAGGCGCGCGGCGCGGCGGCCCAGCAGAAGAAGCAGGCCAGGCGTGGCGGCGGGCTGCGGTCCGGGGCCCGTTCGGACGGCCGCGATCCGCAGCCGCTGGGCTCGGCCATCAACCGGCTGATCACCGAGCGCGGCTGGGAGACGCCGGCGGCGGTGGGCGGTGTGATGGGGCGGTGGCCGCAGATCGTGGGCGACGATCTGGCCAACCACTGCGTGCCGCTGCGGTACGACGAGGATCCGGCCGCCCGGGTGCTCACTGTGAGCTGCGACTCCACGGCGTGGGCGACCCAGCTGCGGCTGCTGGCCCCGCAGCTGGTGGCCCGGCTCAACGCGGATCTGGGCCAGGGCACCGTACGGATGATCAAGGTGGTCGGTCCCGGTGGCCCGGAGCGCCGGTTCGGGCCGCTGCGGGCGCCCGGCAGCAAGGGGCCCGGCGACACCTACGGGTGAGCGTCCGGCTGTTGATCGTATGGGCTGCTTCCAAGCTCTGAGCTGCACTTTTGGCTGAAACTTGTCGTGTTCCTGATGCCTGCGCGCAGGGCTCGGAGCGGTCCGGCGACGCCGGTTCACCACGGTTCGTACCGGCGGAAACCGAGAGGTGCGGGCGGAGCGTCCCTCACCGTAGCGGGAGGTTGACAGGCCGAAGCGCTCAATGCCCGTCAGGGCCTCTTGGGGCCCCTCCCTGAATATGGGGAGTCGTCAACCGCTGATTCAGGGCGGCACATGCGTACTCAGGTACCGGCAAACCCCCATTCATGTCAGTGCTACCGGTAGACTGGTGAGTAATCCCGCCGCTGAGGCGGGAGTCGTCGATACAAGCCGAACGACGCAGCCGCTCCCGCCTGTCCGGAAGACGGCCTGTGCTGTGCCAGAAAGGGCGCTTCGTGGCCGATTCCGGCAACCCCAACGAGAACATTCCGTCCACAGCCGAGGAGTCGGGCGAGGTCACCGCCGCCGCCTACGACGCCAGCGCGATCACCGTGCTGGAAGGGCTGGACGCGGTCCGCAAGCGGCCTGGCATGTACATCGGCTCGACCGGTGAGCGCGGCCTGCACCACCTCGTGCAGGAGGTCGTCGACAACTCGGTCGACGAGGCCATGGCCGGCCACGCGGACACGATCGACGTCACGATCCTCGCCGACGGCGGCGTGCGCGTGATCGACAACGGCCGGGGCATCCCGGTCGACATCGTGCCGTCCGAAGGCAAGCCGGCCGTCGAGGTCGTCCTCACCGTGCTGCACGCGGGCGGCAAGTTCGGCGGCGGCGGGTACGCCGTCTCCGGCGGTCTGCACGGCGTCGGTGTCTCCGTCGTCAACGCGCTGTCCACGCGCGTCGCGGTGGAGGTCAGGCGCGACGGGTACCGCTGGACCCAGGACTACAAGCTCGGCGTTCCGACGGCCCCGCTGGCCAAGCACGAGGCCACCGACGAGTCCGGCACGACGGTCACCTTCTGGGCCGACGGGGACATCTTCGAGACCACCGAGTACAGCTTCGAGACCCTCTCGCGCCGCTTCCAGGAGATGGCGTTCCTCAACAAGGGCCTCACCCTCAAGCTGACCGACGAGCGTGAGTCGGCGAAGGCCACGGCGGGCGCCGACAGCGCCGAGGCCGTCGAGGTGCCCGAGGAGGAGACGACCCGCACCGTCACGTACCACTACGAGAACGGCATCGTCGACTTCGTCAAGTACCTCAACTCCCGCAAGGGCGACGTCATCCACCAGTCGGTGATCGACATCGAGGCCGAGGACAAGGACCGTCTCCTCTCGGCCGAGATCGCCATGCAGTGGAACACGCAGTACACCGAAGGCGTCTACTCCTTCGCCAACGCGATCCACACGCACGAGGGCGGTACCCACGAGGAGGGTTTCCGCGCCGCGCTGACCTCCCTGGTCAACCGGTACGCGCGCGAGAAGAAGCTGCTGCGCGAGAAGGACGACAACCTCACCGGCGAGGACGTACGCGAGGGTCTCACCGCGATCATCTCGGTGAAGCTGGGCGAGCCGCAGTTCGAGGGCCAGACGAAGACCAAGCTGGGCAACACGGAGGCCAAGACCTTCGTGCAGAAGGTCGTCCACGAGCAGCTGACGGACTGGTTCGACCGCAACCCCAACGAGGCCGCCGACATCATCCGCAAGGGCATCGCCGCCTCGACCGCCCGCGTGGCGGCCCGTAAGGCGCGTGACCTGACGCGGCGCAAGGGGCTCCTGGAGAGCGCCTCGCTGCCCGGCAAGCTCAGCGACTGCCAGTCGAACGACCCCACCAAGTGCGAGATCTTCATCGTCGAGGGTGACTCCGCCGGCGGCTCGGCGAAGTCCGGCCGCAACCCGATGTACCAGGCGATCCTGCCCATCCGCGGCAAGATCCTGAACGTCGAGAAGGCCCGGATCGACAAGATCCTGCAGAACACCGAGGTCCAGGCGCTGATCTCGGCCTTCGGCACCGGGGTCCACGAGGACTTCGACATCGAGAAGCTCCGCTATCACAAGATCATCTTGATGGCGGACGCCGACGTCGACGGCCAGCACATCAACACCCTGCTGCTGACGTTCCTCTTCCGCTTCATGCGGCCGCTGGTCGAGCAGGGCAACGTCTACCTCTCGCGCCCGCCGCTCTACAAGATCAAGTGGGGCCGGGACGACTTCGAGTACGCGTACTCGGACCGGGAGCGCGACGCGCTCGTGGCGCTCGGCAAGCAGAACGGCAAGCGGATCAAGGAAGACTCGATCCAGCGCTTCAAGGGCCTCGGCGAGATGAACGCCGAAGAGCTGCGCGTCACCACCATGGACGTCGACCACCGGGTCCTCGGCCAGGTCACGCTGGACGACGCGGCGCAGGCCGACGACCTGTTCTCGGTGCTCATGGGTGAGGACGTCGAGGCACGGCGCTCGTTCATCCAGCGTAACGCCAAGGACGTCCGCTTCCTCGACATCTGAGTCGGCCGTACCCGCCACGCCGCAGCTCGAAAGGACTTTGACCAGCAATGGCCGACGAGAACACCCCTGTGACACCTGAACCCGCGACGCCCGAGGAAGTCACCGTCCCCGGTGTGGGCATGCGTGTCGAGCCCGTCGGGCTCGAGACGGAGATGCAGCGCTCCTACCTCGACTACGCGATGTCCGTCATCGTCTCGCGTGCGCTGCCCGACGTACGGGACGGCCTCAAGCCCGTCCACCGCCGAGTGCTGTACGCGATGTACGACGGCGGCTACCGCCCCGAGAAGGGGTTCTACAAGTGCGCCCGCGTCGTCGGTGACGTCATGGGTACGTACCACCCGCACGGCGACTCCTCCATCTACGACGCCCTGGTGCGCCTCGCGCAGCCGTGGTCGCTGCGGATGCCGCTGGTGGACTCCAACGGCAACTTCGGTTCCCCGGGCAACGACCCGGCCGCCGCCATGCGGTACACCGAGTGCAAGATGATGCCGCTGTCCATGGAGATGGTCCGGGACATCGACGAGGAGACCGTCGACTTCCAGGACAACTACGACGGCCGCAACCAGGAGCCGACGGTCCTGCCGGCGCGCTTCCCGAACCTGCTGGTCAACGGCTCCGCCGGGATCGCGGTCGGTATGGCGACCAACATCCCGCCGCACAACCTGCGCGAGGTCGCCGCCGGTGCCCAGTGGTATCTGGAGCACCCCGAGGCCTCGCACGAGGAGCTGCTGGACGCGCTGATCGAGCGCATCAAGGGCCCCGACTTCCCGACCGGCGCGCTGGTCGTGGGCCGCAAGGGCATCGAGGAGGCGTACCGCACCGGGCGCGGCTCCATCACGATGCGCGCGGTCGTCGCGGTCGAGGAGATCCAGGGCCGCCAGTGCCTGGTCGTCACCGAGCTGCCGTTCCAGACCAACCCCGACAACCTCGCGCAGAAGATCGCCGACCTGGTCAAGGACGGCAAGGTCGGCGGCATCGCGGACGTCCGCGACGAGACCTCCTCGCGTACGGGACAGCGCCTGGTCGTCGTCCTGAAGCGGGACGCGGTCGCCAAGGTCGTCCTGAACAACCTGTACAAGCACACCGACCTCCAGACGAACTTCGGCGCCAACATGCTGGCGCTCGTCGACGGGGTCCCGCGCACGCTCTCGATCGACGCGTTCATCCGCCACTGGGTGACGCACCAGATCGAGGTCATCGTCCGGCGTACGAAGTTCCGGCTGCGCAAGGCCGAGGAGCGGGCGCACATCCTGCGCGGCCTCCTGAAGGCCCTGAACGCCATCGACGAGGTCATCGCCCTCATCCGGCGCTCCAACACCGTGGAGATCGCGCGTGAGGGCCTGATGGGCCTGCTGGAGATCGACGAGCTCCAGGCGAACGCGATCCTGGAGATGCAGCTGCGCCGACTGGCCGCGCTGGAGCACCAGAAGATCACCGCCGAGCACGACGAGCTCCAGGCGAAGATCAACGAGTACAACGAGATCCTGGCCTCGCCGGCCAAGCAGCGCCAGATCGTCAGCGAGGAACTGGCCGCGATCGTCGAGAAGTTCGGCGACGACCGGCGCTCCAAGCTGGTGCCCTTCGACGGTGACATGTCCATCGAGGACCTGATCGCCGAGGAGGACATCGTCGTCACGATCTCCCGCGGCGGCTACGTGAAGCGCACGAAGACGGACGACTACCGCTCGCAGAAGCGCGGCGGCAAGGGCGTGCGCGGGACGAAGCTCAAGGAAGACGACATCGTCGACCACTTCTTCGTCTCGACGACGCACCACTGGCTGCTGTTCTTCACCAACAAGGGCCGGGTCTACCGGGCCAAGGCGTACGAGCTCCCGGACGCCGGCCGGGACGCGCGCGGCCAGCACGTCGCCAACCTGCTGGCCTTCCAGCCGGACGAGAAGATCGCGCAGATCCTGGCGATCCGCGACTACGAGGCCGTGCCGTACCTGATCCTCGCGACGAAGGGCGGTCTGGTGAAGAAGACCGCGCTCAAGGACTACGACTCACCACGCTCGGGCGGCGTCATCGCGATCAACCTGCGCGAGATGCCGGAGGGCGGCGACGACGAGCTGATCGGCGCCGAGCTGGTGTCGGCGGAGGACGATCTGCTGCTCATCAGCAAGAAGGCGCAGTCGATCAGGTTCACCGCGACGGACGACGCGCTGCGGCCGATGGGCCGTGCCACCTCAGGTGTCAAGGGCATGAGTTTCCGCGAGGGAGACGAACTGCTCTCGATGAATGTCGTCCGGCCCGGTACGTTCGTCTTCACCGCTACCGACGGCGGGTACGCCAAGCGCACCCCCGTCGACGAGTACCGCGTCCAGGGCCGCGGCGGCCTCGGCATCAAGGCTGCCAAGATCGTCGAGGACCGGGGCTCGCTCGTCGGTGCGCTGGTGGTCGAGGAGACGGACGAGATCCTCGCCATCACGCTCGGCGGTGGTGTGATTCGTACGCGAGTCAATGAAGTCAGGGAGACGGGCCGTGACACCATGGGCGTCCAACTGATCAATCTGGGCAAGCGGGATGCCGTCGTCGGCATCGCGCGCAATGCCGAGGCCGGTCGTGAGGCGGAAGAGGTCGATGGGGCCGATGATGCCGAGGGCGAGACGGCCGAGGTCCACGCCGAGAGCGTGGTAGAGGGCACTGTCGAGGGCACGGAGCCTTCGACCGGGGAGCACGAGGAGTAGAGCGTGAGTGGAGCCACGGGCGCCGGTTCGGCCGCTTCCGGAGCAGGAGCGAACGGTGCCCGTGGCCCTGCCACGGACTCCCAAGGGGGCACTGTGACAGACACACGAGGGCCTCAGCCCCAGTACGAGGGTTACGCGACCGGGCCGCTGCCCGGCGAGCGTGAGTCCGCACCGGGGCCGTCGGGGCCGTACCACCCGCCTCAGGCGTACCAGGCGCCCGGCGGTGGCACCCAGGGCGGCCAGCAGCGCCCCGGGCAGGGCGGCGGGGGCACACTGGGCGGCGCGCAGGCGACGCGCAAGCCGCGCACGGGGGCGCGGACCACTCCGCGTACCCGCAAGGCCCGGCTGCGGGTGGCCAAGGCCGACCCGTGGTCGGTGATGAAGGTCAGCTTCCTGCTGTCGATCGCGCTGGGCATCTGCACGGTGGTGGCGGCGGCGATCCTGTGGATGGTGATGGACGCGATGGGCGTCTTCACCACGGTGGGCGGCACGATCAGCGAGGCGACCGGCTCGAACGAGAGCAACGGCTTCGACCTGCAGTCGTTCCTCTCGCTGCCGCGCGTGCTCATCTTCACCTCGGTCATCGCCGTGATCGACGTGGTGCTGGCCACCGCGCTGGCGACGCTGGGCGCCTTCATCTACAACCTGTCGGCGGGCTTCGTGGGCGGCGTCGAGCTCACGCTGGCCGAGGACGAGTAGCGCGCCGGGTATCGATTTTGGGACTGGCCCCGACGTGCGCTAATCTTCAGAAGTCAGCGCGGAGCAGCACAGCGCGGCGGGGCTATAGCTCAGTTGGTTAGAGCGCATCCCTGATAAGGATGAGGCCACAGGTTCAAATCCTGTTAGCCCCACCAGCACGAAGACCCCTCACCGGAGACGGTGGGGGGTCTTTCGCGTGGCGGTGGCCTGGTGGTCGGCTTGCGGGGTCCAGCGGCTCTCCGCACCGGACCTCGTCGACGGTCACCTCGCACTCGTCCGGCCCGGCTGTGTTCGCGTAGTCGATGGTCGGCTTGAACGGCTCCCCCACCCTCAGCCTGCCCAGGATCTCCGCGCCCGGCGGGGCACAGGGCCCTTCCACGGTCGTCCGGCCCGTCGTATGCCGTTCGTCGTGTGCCGCTCGTCGGCGGTTCCGGGCGCACGGAAAGGGCCCCCGGCCGGTGTGAACCGGCCAGGGGCCCCGGAGTGCGGTGGGCCGGCGGGGTCAGGGGGGCGGGGCCGGGGTGTCGCTTTCCGGGGCCGTGTGGTGGGAGGCGGCGGTGGTGCGGGTCGCGGACGCCGGGTCGGCCGCGAGGTGGCGGGTGGCCGGGGAGGAGCCGTGGGCCTCGGCCCGGATGCGCTGCTTCATCGTGGGCGGCAGGGCCCGGTCACGCGGAAGGGTCCATCGCACCGAGGGGGCGAGCGGGGTTGCCGCGGTGGCACCCGTGTGCTCGTGGGTCGTGGCGCTCGGCTGCGCGGCGGCGTTCGTGGCGTTCGCGGCGTTCGCGGTGGCGGTGGCGAGGCCCAGCGACGCCAGCAGGGCGAAGAAGGCGGTGATGAAGGCGGTCCAGATGCTCTTGGGCTGGAAGGTGCTCATGGCCCCTCGCTTTCGGGTGGTCCGGTTGCTGACTTCTCCGATCATGTGGATCCGGGCCGCGTTTTCGGGGAGCGACGCCCGCGCTGCGCCGATCTTCGGATTAACACCACTCGTATGGTGCAACCGGGGCTGACGGACCGTCCGGAACGCGTTACGGGGGTCGTCGCGGGCCCTGCCGAGGCGCCGGGGCCGGGCCGCATTTGGGTTCCAGGCAGGTCACCGATCGGTATCGGCCGGTGTGTATAGTCGGCGACAGAAGGCCCCTATTCCAAGGAAAGACGAGGTCGCGCGGTGAAGAAGCTTCTCCTGGTCGCACTGGCTGCCATCGGCGGGCTCCTCGTGTACCGCCAGATCCAGGCGGATCGCGCCGAGCAGGATCTGTGGACGGAGGCGACCGACTCCGTGCCCGCAGGTTCGGGTGTGTGAGACGGCACAGTCTGTTACGGGCCCCGGTCGCTGAGCGGCCGGGGCTTCGTGCTGTCCGGGGGCGGGTGGGGGCGGCCGTGGGGATGTCCGTGCGCGCGGGGGTGCTGTTGCGGGACCGTGACGGCAGCTGTCTTGAGTTCACCTGAGCAAATCAGTAGCTTGCTGGAGCAAATGCACTGAGCGGCCCCCCGGAGGGTGGCAGTCGCGGCTGATACCTGGATAAGCCCGGCAATCCGGCTCCGGCCGGAGACAGCAGTGGTGCGGCCGGGGCAGGATGGACCGGCATTGCGGCCATGGCGACGACGAGGGGGAGCGCGTGAAGAGGCAGCGCAACAGGGGGCGGGCGATGCTGGCGGCACTCGCCGCGATGTGCGCCGTGGCGGCGCTGCCCGGGCAGGCGTACGCGGACGGCCCACCGGCGTACGCCTTCGATCCCGGCGCGAAGAACGTGCAGGGTGCGGAGCGCAACGCCGAAGCCTCGGTCCTGCAGCCGGGCGCCGTGTACCGCAGCTCCATCTCGCCGGGCGAGCAGCTCTACTACCGGGTGAAGCTCGACAGCCTCACCGACGCCTATGTCTCGGCGGTCGCGGTGCCGAAGAGCGGCGGCTCGGTGGAGTACGGCGACGGGATCACCGTCAGCATCCGGGACCTCAACGACTCGCGGTGCAGCTCCAACCAGACCACCTTCGGCTCGGGCGAGACACCGCGGCCGATCGCCGCGTATGCCCACCGGACCATCGGCAAGGGGTCGAGCACCACCTGCAAGGAGGCCGGGACGTACGACGTCCTCGTCGAGCGCGAGAGCGAGCCCGAATCCAGCCCCGAGGCCTGGAATCTGGAGCTCCGCTTCGTCGAGGAGCCCGCGTTGGGGAGCGGCGGGCCGACGGAGACCACCGCGCCGAAGGACTGGCCCTCCGCCACGCCCGCACCGCTGGACGTGGAGGCGCAGAAGCGTACGGGCGGCAGCAGTTACTACGACGCCACCAGCCTCAAGACCGGTGAGTGGATCGACGAGATCGCGCCCGGCCAGACCCGCTTCTACCGGGTGCCGTTGGACTGGGGGCAGCAGATCTACGCCTCCGCCGTGCTCAGCAACACCACGGTCGACTCCACGGAGTTCATCGGCAACGCGCTCACCCTGTCGTTGGACAACCCGGCCCAGGGGCACATCACCGACACCTCCCTCTCGTACTCCGGCAAGTCCGCGAGCACGGCGCTGAAGCCGCTGCCGCCGGTGGCGTACCGCAACCGGTACGACTACAGCTCGCAGGTCAGCACCCTGCGCTTCGCCGGCTGGTACTACCTGTCGGTGACGCTCAGCCCGAAGGTCGCCGAGAGCTACGGCAAGGACCCGATCGCGCTGACGATGTCGGTCCAGGTGAAGAACCAGGCCGGCCCGTCGCCGTACGACGGTGACCCCGGGATCTTCGCGGTGACCGAGAAGGACAAGGAGCTGGCGCAGAGCGGCGACAGCGCTCCGAAGGCGGCGAAGAGCGCGACGATGCAGGTCGTCGCGGCGGGAGCGCTCGGGACGGGCGCCGTGCTGGTGCTCGGCCTCGGCGCCTGGACCCTGCTGGCCCGCCGCCGCGCGGCCGCCGCCGGCGGTCCCGGTCAGGTCCACCAGCAGCAACCGCCGTTCGGTGGACCGCCGCAGCAGGGCTGGTAGCGGGCCGTCGTTACATCTGGGTCAGCGCCCAGACGCCGACCGCGAAGCAGATCAGCGCCACCACCAGCACCGGGACCGCCACCTTCGGGGGCGGTCCCGGCCGCGTCTGCCGTACGGGAGCGGGTGCGGGAGCAGGGGCGTGCGCCGGAGCGTGGGCGGCGAAGGAGTGTGGTGGCGGCTGGTGTTGCTGCTGGGCGGTGTACGGGCGGGTCGCGGAGGCGTCGTGCGGTACGCCGGAGGTCGGCGCCTGGGAGGGGTCCGGGGCGCCGACGGCGTACGGGGGTGGTGTGACGGGCGCTTGGACGGGCGTGGGCTGGGGGAACTGGGGCTGCGGCTGGGCCTGTTGCCGCTGCGGCGGGGGCGCCAGGTGGAAGCTGCCGGTCTCCGACATGGAGACGGGCGGCGGGGGCGAGGCGGGCGGCTGAGGCGTCTGGGAGGGCTGAGGCTCTTGGGAGGGCTGAGGCTCCTGGGAGAGCTGAGGCTCCTGGGACGCCTGGGGCGACGGCTGGGCGGCCTTTACGGGGCCGTCGGGGCCGAACCCCGCGGGCAGCGGCCCGATCTGGTCGAAGACCTCCACCGGCTCGTCGTCGGGGCCGGGCTCGGGCAGCATCTCGACCGCCGCGGTGAGGGCCTTGCGCGCCCCCGTCGCCGTACGGAACCGGGCCTGCGGGTCCGGCTGCAGCAGCCCGGCCAGCACCTGCCAGAGCGGCTCGGGGATGCCGTCGGGGGCGCCCGGGGTGCCGTGGGCGGCGAAGTGCTCGACCAGCGCCTGGGAGTCGGGCTTCCGGCCCTGGAGGAGGTAGAGGGCGACCAGGCCGACCGCGAAGAGGTCCGCCGGGAAGTCGGGCTCGGCGCCCATCATCTGCTCGGGAGCGAAGTAACCGGGCGTGCCGACCACGTAGTTGGTCTCGGTCAGCCGCGGCTCGCCCTTGCGCATCGAGATGCCGAAGTCGGAGAGGCGCAGATGCGGGCGGCCCGTTCCGGTGGCCTCCATCAGGATGTTGGCCGGCTTGATGTCGCGGTGCACCACCCCTTCGGCGTGCACCGTGGAGAGCCCGGAGAGCAGCTGGTCCAGGAGCAGGCAGACGAAGCGCGGCGGCAACGGACCGTAGTCGCCTATGACATGGGCGAGCGAACCACCGCTCACCAGGTCCATGGTGAACAGGACCTTGTCGTCGTCGGCGGCCCAGCTCGCCGGGGCCAGGACGTGCGGGTGCTCGATGCGCAGCGCCTGCTCGCGGACGAAGCGCAGCAGCGTGTGCGCGTCGCTCTGCTGCAGGACCTTGGCCGCGACGTACCTGCGGCGCCGGTGGTCCCAGGCCCGCCAGACGGCGCCGACCCCACCACGTCCGATCGGATCGATCAGCTCGTACCGACCGGCGAAGACCTCACCCATTGCGCTGTGCCCGCTCCCAGTTCATGTTCATCGCCCGCGATCCTGCGGGGACCAGGGACCCCGGCCGTGCGAGGCCCTGGCTCCGTCGTGCTCCCGAACCGCTAGCTCTGGTGTCCCTCGTAGTGCGCGACCGCGTCCGCGGTGCGGCCGGCTCCGTACACCCGGAGGAACTCTGCCAGTTCGGGGTGGGTCGGGGCGAGGGCGTCGGCGGCATCGATGATGTCGCCGGCCGCCGAGACCGACCTGAGGAGCGACTGGATCTCGCGCACCACACGGCGGACGGTGGGGGCGCCGCCGGTCGAGGTGGTCTGGCCGGTGCCGGTCAGGACGGACCCGCCCTGCGACTTCTTGATCTCCTCCATCCGGTCGGTGGCCTCGCCCGCGCTGACGCTGCCGTCCGCCACCTGGCTCGCCAGCTCCTGAAGTGCCTGGACGCGCTGGACGACCGCCGGGTTCCCGATCTTGGCGCGCTGGCCGCTCATCAGCTGCGAAAGCATCGGGGCGGAGAGCCCGAGAACCGCGGCGAGCCGTGCCTGGTTCAGGCCGAGATCGTCGATCAGCCGACGGAAGAGCGCCCCCAGCGGCTCCCCGTACCAACTGCGCTGAAGCTCCCTGGCTCTTGCCGTCGCCTCTTGCTGCGCTGCGTCCATTGCGTCTCCCCTTCGCTGCGGCTTCGCTGCTGCGAACCTCGTCGAGCATCTTACGGAGCGTGGTCGTCCACCGGGAGTCCTATCCTTTTGCAAGATTGGGCGGAGCACCCGGTACTCTGGTCTGCGACGGTTGCCGTAGCACGGACGTGCTCGGCGATGTCCTTGTTTGCTGTGTTTCGGGGCCTTAGCTCAGTTGGTAGAGCGCTGCCTTTGCAAGGCAGATGTCAGGAGTTCGAATCTCCTAGGCTCCACATCGACGAACACCCTCCGACCTACGCGATGTAGGGCGGAGGGTGTTCTGTGTTTCCGGGTTCCGCATCTCGGGCGCGGGCCCCGGGGTGGCCTGACGCTCGGCGCTGAGCACAAGCAAAGCGGCCCGCCGCGGCGTCATCCGGAGGGTGCCGGAGGCTCCACGTCGTCCAGGCTGATGCACTTCGTGTACGTCTTCACGGGCTTGACCAGCACGGACAGGTCGACCAGGACGTCGTCCACGGCGGCGACGTCATCGGAGACCACGGCCTCCACGGCCGGGTCGCGGCCGTAGGTGACGACCATCTTCCCGTCGTCCTCCGAGCGGTCCTCGCGGAAGACCCAGTCCACGCCGTCGACGGTCGCGCACGGGTCGGGGGTCGGGACGGGCAGCTCGACGCCGCAGCGCAGCACGATCGCGTTCTCGCCCCAGACCGCGACCCCGGGGCGGTCGGTGAAGGTCAGGTCCTGGCCGCCGAGGCGGTCCGGGTAGCGGTCGGCGAGCTGCTCGCAGGCCGCGTCGCCGGCGTGCGGTGCGGCGGTGACGCCTTCGCCCGGGGAGTCCGCGCCGCATGAGACCAGGACTCCGGCGGTCAGGGCACAGGCCGCCGCCGCGACGACGGCCCTGCGCGGCCGGGGGATGCGCACCACAGGAAGGACCTTTCGTGAGGACGGGGGCGGTCCGCGCTCACGCCGACCGCTCGTGGATCAGTGTGTCACCCGGACGGCGGTCGACCGCGGGCGAGGGCGGCAGCCGTAAAAGGGCCGTACGCGCCGAAAGAGCTGCCCTCGTGGAAAGAGCCGCACGCGCGGATAGTGCCGCACGCGCGGAAAGAAGAGAACGCCGGTTCCCCCTGGGCCCGTGAGGGCTTGGGGGAACCGGCGTTCTCTTCTTCTGTGTGCGCTTACGGGACCGACGGCCTCAGGGGCGGTCGTCGAGGCCCGGGGTGTCGCCGTTGGCCTCGGCCTCGGCCTGCTTGGCCTTGACCTCCGGGTCGAGCACGGCCTGGCCGCTGCCGTCCACCGAGCTCAGCGGCGAACCCTCGTCGCCCACCTCGGTGGCGACCGGCGGCTCGACCAGCCAGTCCGGGTTGGCCTGCTTGTCCCACCAGCGCCAGGCGGCGTAGGCGCCACCGGCGAGGACACCCAGTACCAGGAGGCCCCTGGTCGCCCGGCCGGCCCTGGCCCGCCGCTCGTGCTTGCGGGCCAGCTTCTGGATCTCCTTGGCCGTGACGTTGCTCCGCAGCGCGGCCAGCGCGGCGGCGCTCCGGGCGGTCGCCTGCTCGGCGACCGGCACGGCCACCGCCTTGGCGTGCTCGACGCGCGGCGCGGTGTAGTCGGCTGCGGTCCTGGCGGCCTTCCGGGTCGAGTGCGCCGCACGCTGTGCGGCCTCGTCGACCTTCGGCGGCACATGGGCCAAAGCCTGTTCGAGGCGCGGTGCGAGGTGGGACTCGTACTGGACACGGGCCTGCTTGGCGGCCTTCGTCACCTTGGGCGCGAGCTGGACACGGGCCTCGTGCGCGTACAGTGCAGCCTGCTTCTTGGCCGTGTCGGCGTACGGCGCCACCACTTCCGCGGCGTGCTGCGCGCTGTCCCTGGCCGAGTCGGTTGCGGCGCGCACGCTGTCGATGCGGGTCACGGGATCCTCCTCCTTGGTGGCGGGTAGGTACTCCGCCTTTCCGCCCAATTCGAAATCATGCCTGTCGCGGCCATGACCGGCACTCGGGACGGGCATCCGGGTCATGATCGCTTTTTATGTCATAACGGTTCAAGCCAGTAAAAAGGTGCACGTGAAGTCTGCCGACGACAATGCCACGGTTCGGCGGTGAACGCGCCGTTCCACCAGGCATCCGGCCGTACGTTTCCCGGTCCGTGGGAGGATCGGCGGACGTCAGCGAAGGATGAGGGAAGGCAGACCGTGGCCGAGCAGCTTTACGCCACCTTGAAGACCAACCGGGGCGACATCGAGATCCGGCTGCTGCCGAACCACGCCCCCAAGACGGTGAAGAACTTCGTCGAGCTGGCCACCGGGCAGCGCGAGTGGACCAACCCCGCGACCGGCGAGAAGTCCACGAACCCGCTGTACGACGGGACGGTCTTCCACCGGGTCATCAGCGGGTTCATGATCCAGGGCGGCGACCCGCTGGGCAACGGCACCGGTGGCCCGGGCTACAAGTTCCCCGACGAGTTCCACCCGGACCTGGCCTTCACCAAGCCGTATCTGCTGGCCATGGCCAACGCGGGCCCCGGGACCAACGGTTCGCAGTTCTTCCTGACCGTCGCGCCCACCGCCTGGCTGACCAACAAGCACACCATCTTCGGCGAGGTCGCGGACGACGCGAGCCGCAAGGTCGTCGACGCCATCGCGGCCACCGGGACCAACCCGCGTACCGACCGCCCGCTCCAGGACGTCGTGATCGAGTCGGTCGCCGTCGAGACCCGCTGACGTCCCGCTCGCCGGGAACCAACCGCCCCGCCCGTCCGTACTGTTACATAGCGGACCAGCGGGGCGGCCGTGTGTAGCGGCGCCCGGGGTGAGACCGAGAGGCAGGCCAGGACCGATGGACCAGCAGCCGCCGGCGGACCGGGGCGCACCGGAGAACGGCCAGGCCGTGCCGACCTGCTACCGCCACCCCGATCGGGAGACCGGGATCAGCTGCACGCGCTGCGAGCGGCCGATCTGCACCGATTGCATGGTCAGCGCCTCCGTCGGCTTCCAGTGCCCCGACTGCGTACGCCAGGGCTCGGGCACCGGCCACCACCCCGCCGCGAGCAGGCCCCGCACACTGGCCGGCGGCACGATGGCCGCCGATCCGCGGCTGATCACCAAGATCCTGCTCGGGATCAACCTCGCGGTCTTCGTCCTGGTGTGGGCCGCTCCGGAGTCGCTGCTCAACGATCTGGTGCTGCTCGGCCGCGCCTGGGACCCGACGCCGCCGCCGGGCTCGGTCGAAGGCATCGCCGAGGGCCAGTGGTACCGCCTGGTGACCTCGATGTTCCTGCACCAGGAGGTGTGGCACATCGGGTTCAACATGCTGGGTCTGTGGTGGCTCGGCGGACCGCTGGAGGCCGCGCTCGGCCGCGTCCGCTATCTCGCGCTCTATCTGCTCTCCGGGCTGGCCGGCAGTGCCCTGACCTATCTGATCGCCGCGCCGAACCAGCCGTCGCTGGGCGCCTCCGGCGCGATCTTCGGCCTGCTGGGCGCCACCGCGGTGCTGATGCGCCGGATGAACTACGACATGCGGCCGGTGCTGATCCTGCTGGCGCTGAACCTGGTCTTCACCTTCACCATGGGCGGCATCGCGTGGGAGGCCCATGTGGGCGGTCTCGTCGCGGGCGTGCTGATCGCCATAGGGCTGGTGCACGCGCCGCGCGAGCGCCGTACGGCGGTGCAGGCCGGGACCTGTGCGCTGGTGCTGCTGGCGTCGGTGGCGATCATCGTCGCCCGCACGATGTCCCTGAGCTGAGCCGGCTGATGTCCCCGAGCTGAGCGGCTCATGTCCCTGAGCTGAGCCGCTCCGAAGGGGGCTCCGCCCCCAGGACAGACCTTAGTTGTCCACAGTGAGTGCCCGGCCTTGTGCATGGCAAGGGGAACATCTGTGCCCACCATCGCTGAGCTGGGTCTTTCCCGCTGAAATACGAGATGCAGCCCCCCCTCGACGAGGGAGGCTGCAGTCACACCGGCGTCAACTTGAGTGGAGGTTATCCACAGATCGTCTGACCTTTTCCCCCAGCTGTGGATAACTCTGTGGGTAACTCAGGGCAGGGCTTGCGCTCGGGCCATGCTGTGTGTTTTAGGGACGCGCTACTTCCACTGCGTGGAGACGGCGAAGCCACCGGCGATGAAGCCGAAGCCCACGACGATGTTCCAGTTGCCCAGGGCGTCGATCGGCAGATCGCCCTCGGTCACGTAGAACACCACGATCCAGGCCAGTCCGAGGAGGAACAGGGCGAGCATCACCGGAGCGACCCAACTGCGGTTGGTCAGCTTAATGGCCGTTGCCTGCTTCGTCGCGGGCGGCGTGAAGTCGGCCTTCTTGCGGATACGTGACTTCGGCACGAGGGACTCTCCTGTCGATGCGCTGCGTGACCGCGCAGGGATCTGTGGCGGGCGCCGGGGCGGGGATGGCCAGAGGGGGCATGCTGGCTCCCCCGGGCGTCCGTTAGCGTAGTGCTTCCATGGCGCCCGATGAGATAAGGGTACGTTGAGCAATTCTGCCGACTCTCCCGAAGAGCCGGTCCGGCACACCTCCACGTGGGCGGCCCGGGGACTCACCGCTGCCGTCTTCGCCCTGGCCGGGCTGATCTTCGTCACCAGTGCCAACACGGCCAAGGGCACCAATCTGCGCAGCGACTCCTCCTTGCTCAAGCTCTCCGACCTGATCAAGGAACGCAGCGAGCACAACGCCGAGCTGAACGATTCGGTCGCCTCCGCGCGGGCGGACATCGACGCCCTCGCCCAGCGCGACGACGGATCCACCGAGGCCGAGGACGCCAAGCTCAAGGCCCTGGAGAAGGCGGCCGGCACCACGAAGATCACCGGCGACGCCGTCAGCGTCACCCTCAACGACGCCCCGCCGGACGCCACCGCCAACCCCGGCTACCCCGAGCCGCAGCCCAACGACCTGGTCATCCACCAGCAGGACCTCCAGGCCGTGGTGAACGCCCTCTGGCAGGGCGGGGCGCGCGGGATCCAGGTGATGGACCAGCGGCTGATCTCCACCAGCGCGGTCCGCTGCGTCGGCAACACCCTGATCCTGCAGGGCCGCGTCTACTCCCCGCCGTACAAGGTCACCGCCGTGGGCGACCCCGGCAAGCTCAAGCGGGCGCTCGACGACTCCACGGCGATCCAGAACTACCAGCTGTACGTGAAGGCGTACGGGCTGGGCTGGAAAGTCGACGAGGACGACGCGGTGACTCTTCCCGGTTACTCGGGCACAGTGGATCTCCAGCACGCGAAGCCTGTGGAGTGAGCCCGAGCTGATCCCCGGGGAGGCCGTCCGGTGTCGTCACGACCGTCGGTGCGATCGGTACGCCTCGTCGTCCGGACCTTCAGCGAACTGTGCATCACCGTCGGCGCCCTGATCGTCCTGTTCGTCGCCTACGTCCTGCTGTGGACGGGCGTCAAGGCCGCCGACGCGGCCGAGGGCGAGATCGAGACGCTCCGCGGCCGCTGGGCCCAGGAACCCGTGGCCGCTCCATCGGGAACCGCCGCCTCCGCCCCGGCCCCGTACCGCGACGGAAAACCGTTCGCGACGCTGCACATCCCCCGCTTCGGCGCCGACTGGGAGTGGCCCGTCCTGGAGAACACCGAGGCCAGGACCTTGCAGAAGGGCCTCGGCCACTACAGCGGCACCGCCCGGCCCGGAGAGCGCGGGAACTTCGCGGTGGCCGGGCACCGCCGGACGTACGGAGACCCCTTCAAGGACTTCCCCCGGCTGCGCCCCGGGGACGCGGTGATCGTCAACGACGGCACGACCTGGTTCACGTACCGCATCGCCAGGGAGCCCTACCGGACCGTGCCCACCGACACCGCCGTCGTCGACCCCGTCCCCCGCCGCTCCGGCTTCGAGGGCCCCGGCCGCTATCTGACGCTCACCACCTGCGAGCCCGAGTGGGGCAGCAGCCACCGGCTGATCGCCTGGGCGCACCTGGACGCGACCCGGCCGGTGAGCGAGGGACGGCCGCCGGACCTCACCGGCTGAGCCGGGACCGGCCGGGGTTTTCCACAGGCTGACCCACTCTCCGGCCGCGGCACTCTAATCTGGTGCGAGTACCGAACGGAGGGGTCAGCATGTACGGCTGGATCTGGCGGCATCTGCCGGGCAACGCATGGGTGCGGAGCATCATCGCGCTCGTGCTGGTTCTCGCGGTCGTCTACGCGCTGTTCCAGTACGTGTTCCCGTGGGCGGAGCCGCTGCTCCCGTTCGGTGATGTGACCGTCGACGGCGACAGCGCCGGTGGGGCAGGGGCCGGGCAGTGAGCGCACGCATCCTCGTCGTGGACAACTACGACAGCTTCGTCTTCAACCTCGTCCAGTACCTCTACCAGCTCGGTGCCGAGTGCGAGGTGCTGCGCAACGACGAGGTGACCACCGCCCACGCCCAGGACGGCTTCGACGGCGTCCTGCTCTCCCCCGGCCCCGGCACCCCCGAGCAGGCCGGGGTCTGCGTCGAGATGGTGCGCCACTGCGCGGACACCGGCGTTCCGGTCTTCGGTGTCTGCCTGGGGATGCAGTCGATGGCCGTCGCGTACGGCGGGGTCGTCGACCGTGCTCCTGAGCTGCTGCACGGCAAGACCTCGCCGGTGGACCACGAGGGCAAGGGCGTCTTCGCCGGACTGCCGTCCCCCTTCACCGCCACCCGCTACCACTCGCTTGCCGCCGAACCGGCCGCGCTGCCTCCGGAGTTGGAGGTCACCGCGCGTACGGCGGACGGCATCATCATGGGGCTGCGCCACCGGGACCGGGCGGTGGAGGGCGTGCAGTTCCACCCCGAGTCGGTGCTCACCGAGCACGGCCACCTGATGCTCGCCAACTGGCTGGAGCAGTGCGGCGACCAGGGGGCCGTGGCGCGGTCGGCGGGTCTCGCGCCGGTGGTGGGCAAGGCCGCGGCGTGACCGCACCCCGCCCCGAGGACGGCACCGGGCTCCAGGGCCCGTACGCGCGTGGGGCTTACGGGGCCGACGGGGCGTTCGTCGCGGCGGTGGACGGGCTCGCCGACCCGCTCAACGACCCGCTGCCGGACCCGCTCAAGGACCCGCTGCCGGGGCAGCACGCCTCCCCGTGGTTCCGGAGCGAGAGCGCGCAGGGGGAGCCGCAGGCGTACGCGGGGCCTCAGGAGCCTCAGGGGGCCCCGGGCGAGTGGTACGACCCCGAGGGATACCAGCGGGACTGGTACGGCTCCCAGCAGGCCCCTGCGCCCTCTCCCAGCCCTTCTCCCGGCCACTCTCCTGGGCCTGCTCCCGTGGTGCCTCCGGCCGGCGAGACGCTGGGGCTGCGGACCGCGGACACCCGGCGAATAGTCGCGGAGCCGTCCGAAGGGCCCGAGCCGTACGCGTCGTACGAGCCGGCTGAACGCTCCGCTCCGGCCAAACCGGCCGAACCGGTCACCGGAGGGCGGGCCGAGCGGCGGCGGGCGGCCAAGGGCCGTGGCGGCCGCCGTCCCGTCCCGGCGGCCGCGAGTCCCGGCGCGCCCGCCGCACCCATGTCCCGGATGGAGGCGCGGCGGGCGGCAAAGGCGGCCAAGGACAGTCCCGCCGTGGTCGCCAGCCGGGCCGTCGGCGAGATCTTCATCTCGCTGGGCGTCCTGATGCTGCTGTTCGTCACCTACCAGCTCTGGTGGACCAACGTCCGGGCCGAGCAGATCGCCGGCAGGGAGACGGACAAGATCCAGGAGGAGTGGGCCACCGGGGCGGGCAAGCCCGGGGTGTTCGCGCCGGGCCAGGGCTTCGCCATCATGCACATCCCCAAGCTCGACGTGGTCGTCCCGATCGCCGAGGGGATCAACAAGGAGAAGGTCCTCGACCGGGGCATGCTCGGCCACTACGGCGAAGGCAAGCTGAAGACGGCGATGCCCGAGGACGAGCAGGGCAACTTCGCCGTGGCGGGCCACCGCAACACCCACGGTGAACCGTTCCGCTACGTCAACAAGCTCAGCCCCGGCGACCCGATCGTGGTCGAGACGAGGGACGCGTACTACACGTACGAGATGACCAGCATCCTGCCGCAGACCTCGCCGTCGAACATCTCGGTGATCGAACCGATCCCGGTCGGATCCGGGTTCACCGAGCCGGGCCGCTACATCACGCTGACGACCTGTACCCCGGAGTTCACGAGTACCTACCGGCTGATCGTCTGGGGCAAGATGGTCGACGAACGGCCGCGCGGCGAGGGGAAGCCCAAGGCGCTCGTGGGCTGAACATCATCACGACAGGGGCGGTGCGGTGGCAGCGAGGACCGAGCACGACGAGCGGACCGACGTGTCCGCGCCCCCCGCGCCCCGGCCCAGCAGGCACCCCATCGCCACGGCCGTCAGCGTCTTCGGGGAGCTGCTGATCACCGCGGGCCTGGTGCTCGCGCTCTTCGTCGCGTACTCGCTGTGGTGGACCAACGTGCTCGCCGACCTCGAAGCCGGCAAGCAGGGCGACACGGTCCGCAGCAAGTGGGCGGACGGGCCGGGCGCCCTGGACACCAAGGACGGCGTCGGCTTCCTGCACGTACCCGCCATGAAGAACGGCGAGGTGCTGGTCAAGAAGGGCACCGACCCCAAGACCCTGAACAACGGCATCGCGGGCTACTACACCGACCCGGTCCCCTCCGCCCTGCCCTGGGACGACAAGGGCAACTTCACGCTGGCCGCGCACCGGGACGGGCATGGCGCCAAGTTCCACAACATCGACAAGCTGAAGAACGGCGACGCGATCGTCTTCGAGACCAAGGACACCTGGTACGTCTACAAGGTCTACAAGTCGCTCCCCGAGACCTCGAAGTTCAACGTCGAGGTGATCGAGCCGGTCCCGGAGGAGTCGGGCGTCAAGAAGCCCGGCCGATACATCACGCTGACGACGTGCACCCCGGTCTACACGTCGAAGTACCGGTACATCGTCTGGGGCGAGCTGGAGCGTACGGAGAAGGTCGACAAGGACCGTACGAAGCCGGTGGAACTGCTCTAGGAGTCTCCAGGAGTACGGCGAAGGGCCCCGGTCACCATCCACGGTGACCGGGGCCCTTTCCCGTACGTACGGCTACGCGGGCGCTACTCGCCCGACGGGCCTCCGAAGATGCCGCCGCCGCCCTGGTCCCCGCCGCCGCCCGGGGTGGCGAAGATGTTGACCGCCGAGTTCTTGTCCACGGTCTCGCCGACCCCCGGCTGCACGACGGCCACGATGGCGTTGTCCTCCTGCGACCCCTGGATGTTGCCGACCTGGAGGCCCGCCTCCTGGAGCTTCGCCTTGGCCTCGCCGAGCGGCATGCCCTGGATCTGCGGGACCTGGGTCTTCTCCGGCTCCGGCGGCTCCGGCGGGCCCTTGGAGACCTTGAGGACGATCTGCGCGTCCTTGGCGTGCTTGCCGGGCTGCGGGGTCTGCTCGACGACGGTGTCCTTCGGCTCCTCCGAGTCGACGTCGGACCGCGAGATGTTGCTGAAGCCGATGTCCCGCAGCTGCTGTTCGGCGGCCGCGAAGGTGCGGGTGCGCATGTCGGGCAGGTCCAGGGTCTCCTTCTTGGCGACCGTGATGGTCACCTCGGAGCCGTCCTCCGCCTGGGCGCCGCCGTCGGGCTTCTGCTTGATCACCGTGCCCTCGGTCTTGTCGGACTCGACCGCGGTCACGTTGACCGTGAAGCCCTTGTCCTCCAGGGCCTTGCGGGCGCCGTCCTCGGACTTCTCCAGGACGTCGGGGACCTCGATCTTCGGGGCGCCGGAGGAGACCATGACCTCGACGGTCCCGTTCTCGTCCATCTCGCCGTCCTTCGGGGACTGCGAGCAGATGTCGCCCTTGTCCTGCTGTTCGCACGGCTCCTCGCCGGCGACCTTCAGGACGACCCCGGCCCTTTCGGCGAGCTGTTCCGCCTCCTTGACGGTGGAGCCGACCATGTTCGGTACGGGCACCTTGCCGTCGTTGCCGCTGTCGCTGAAGACGGCCCGGCCGATCAGGATGGCGCCGATGAGCACCAGGATGCCGGCGACGACCAGCAGGATCGTCGAGGTGTTGCTCTTCTTCGGCTGCTGGCGCCGGCGGCCCGCGCGGTCGTCGTAGCCGTAGCCGCCGTCGTCCGGGTTGACCGGCGGCAGCATCGACGTCGGGGCGTTGTTCGGGTCGGTCGGGCGCAGGGCGGTGGTGGGCTGGTCGGCGTTGTAGCCGTCGTAGCCTCCGTACCCCACGGCGCCCATCGCCGCCGCGGCCGCGACCGGCCGGCCGTCGAGGCAGGCCTCGATGTCGGCCCGCATCTCGTCGGCGGACTGGTAGCGGTAGTCCGGGTCCTTGGTGAGCGCCTTCAGCACGATCGCGTCCATCTCGGGCGTGATCTCGGGGTCGAAGTTGCTCGGCGGCTGCGGCTCCTCGCGCACGTGCTGGTAGGCCACGGCGACGGGCGAGTCCCCGACGAACGGGGGCCGGACCGCGAGGAGCTCGTAGAGCAGGCAGCCGGTGGAGTACAGGTCGGACCGTGCGTCGACCTGCTCGCCCTTGGCCTGCTCCGGGGAGAGGTACTGGGCGGTGCCGATGACCGCGGCGGTCTGCGTCATGGTCATGCCGGAGTCGCCCATGGCCCGGGCGATGCCGAAGTCCATGACCTTGACCTGGCCGGTGCGCGTCAGCATGACGTTGGCCGGCTTGATGTCGCGGTGGACGATCTGGGCGCGGTGCGAGTACTCCAGGGCCTGGAGGATGCCGACCGTCATCTCCAGCGTGCGCTCGGGCAGCAGCCGGCGGCCGGAGTGCAGGAGCTCCCGCAGGGTCGACCCGTCGACGTACTCCATCACGATGTACGGGATGGAGACCCCGTCGACGTAGTCCTCGCCGGTGTCGTAGACGGCGACGATCGCGGGGTGGTTGAGCGAGGCGGCCGACTGGGCCTCACGGCGGAACCGGGCCTGGAAGGACGGGTCGCGGGCCAGGTCGGCCCGGAGCGTCTTCACAGCTACGGTGCGGCCGAGCCGGGTGTCGTGGGCGAGGTAGACCTCGGCCATGCCACCACGGCCGAGCACCGAGCCCAGCTCGTACCGGCCGCCGAGGCGACGCGGCTCTTCCATAACTGTTCCAGCCCTCTCCGTCAGTCCTGACCGCACCCGTGTGTGTGGTCCGGCGGTGCGCTGTTCGCGCATACGCTACCGGGCACGCGGTACGTGATCAGCCCGCACCCGTCAGCCGATATCCGACCGGTATCCGATGTCCGGTATGGGCGGGCGTCCGCCGTGACGGGCCTCACTGCTTGCTGTCGACGACCGCCTTCATCACGTCGCGCGCGATCGGGGCGGCCAGTCCGCCACCGGAGATGTCGTCCCGGTTGGCGTTGCCGTCCTCGACCACGACGGCGACGGCGACCGGGGAGCCGTTGTCGGTCTTCGCGTACGAGATGAACCAGGCGTACGGCTTCTCGCTGTTGTTCAGACCGTGCTGGGCGGTACCGGTCTTGCCGCCCACTGTGACGCCGGGGACCTGTGCGTTGGTTCCCGTGCCCTTCTCGACGACGGTCTCCATCATCTGCTGGACCTTCTGGGCGTTCTCGCCGGACAGCGCCCGGCTGAGCTCCTCGGGCTCGGCGGTGTAGATGTCGTCCAGGTTGGGCGCCTGGCGCTTGGCGACCATGTACGGCTGCATCAGCTTGCCGTCGTTGGCGATGGCGGAGGCCACCATGGCCATCTGGAGCGGCGTCGTCCGGTTGGACGCCTGGCCGATGCCGGCCATCGCGTTCTGCGGCCGGTTGTCCTCGGGGTAGATGCTCGCGTCGGCGCGGACGGGCGTGAAGACTTCCTTGTTGAAGCCGAACTTGTCCGTCTGCTCGATCATCTTCTTGTTGCCGAGGTCGTCGCTGATCTTCCCGAAGACGGAGTTGCACGAGACCCGCAGGGCTTCGCGCAGCGAGGCGTCCTCGCAGGGGATGTCGCCCTCGTTCTGGAGCGGGATCTGCGTCTGCGGCAGCGTCCAGGGCAGCGGGGACTCCGTTTTGGCGTCGATGTCGTCGTAGAGCCCGTTCTCCAGGGCGGCGGCGGCGGTGACGACCTTGAAGGTGGAACCGGGCGGGTAGGTCTCGCGCAGCGCCCGGTTGAGCATCGGCTTGTCCTCGTCCTTCAGGAGCTGCTGCCGGGCGTCCGAGTCCTTGAGCGAGTTCCCGGCGAAGACCGAGGGGTCGTACGACGGCGTGCTCGCGAGCGCGAGGATGGCACCGGTCTGCGGGTCCAGGGCGACGACGGCGCCCTTCTTCTCGCCGAGCCCCTTGAACGCGGCCTTCTGGGCGGCCCCGTTGAGGGTGGTGACGACGTTGCCGCCCTGCTTCTTCTCGCCGGTGAACATCGACATCGTCCGGTCGAAGAACAGCTGGTCGCTGTTGCCGGTGAGGATGCCGTCCTCCAGGTTCTCCAGTTGCGAGGAGTCGAAAGCCTGCGAGGAGTAGCCGGTCACGGGGGCCCAGAGAGGCCCGTCCTTCCAGACCCGCTTGTACGTGAAGTCGCCGTCCTCGGTCTCGACGGAGCCGGTGATGGCCTTGCCGTCGACGATGATGTCGCCGCGCTCGTGGGCGTAGCGCTCGATCTGGACGCGGCGGTTGTACTTGTGGCTGTTCAGCTCGTCCGCACGGACGTACTGGAGCCAGTTGTCCCGGATCAGGAGGGCCAGCACGAGGATTCCGCAGAAGATCGCGATCCGGCGCAGTGGCTTGTTCACGGTCGTACCACCTGCGTCATCTCTGCGTCGGTCGAAGGTGCCGGTGCCGGGGCGGGGCGGCGTGCGGTGTCGCTGATCCGGATCAGGATGGCGATCAGGGCCCAGTTGGCCAGTACGGAGGAACCGCCCGCCGCCAGGAACGGCATCGTCATACCGGTGAGCGGGATGAGACCCATCACACCGCCGGCGACGACGAACACCTGGATGGCGAACGATCCCGAGAGGCCGATCGCGAGGAGCTTGCCGAACGGGTCGCGGGCCGCCAGCGCGGTGCGCACCCCGCGCTCCACGATCAGGCCGTAGACCAGGAGCACCCCCATCATCCCGGCGAGCCCCAGCTCCTCGCCGACGGTGGCGAGGATGAAGTCGGAGTTGGCGGCGAAGCCGATCAGGTCGGAGTGGCCCTGTCCGAGACCGGTCCCGAGGGTGCCTCCGGAGCCGAAGGCCATCAGGGACTTGGCCATCTGCTCGCTCGCCGGCTCCACACCCCAGCCCGCGAACGGGTCGAGCCACGCGGTGACGCGCTGCTGGACGTGCGGTTCGAACGAGGCGACACCGACAGCGCCGATCGCGGACATCAGCAGACCGAAGACGATCCAGCTGGTGCGCTCGGTGGCGACGTACAGCATCACGACGAACATGCCGAAGAAGAGCAGCGAGGAGCCGAGGTCGGTCTCGAAGACCAGGATCAGGATCGAGAAGGCCCAGACCATCAGGATCGGGCCCAGGTCGCGGCCGCGAGGCAGGTAGAGGCCCATGAACCGGCGGCTGGCCAGCGCCAGTGCGTCCCGCTTGACCATCAGGTAGCCCGCGAAGAACACCGCGATGATGATCTTGGCGAACTCACCGGGCTGGAGCGTACCGACGCCGGGGATCTTGATCCAGATCTTGGCGCCGTTCACCGCCGGGAAGAACATCGGCAGGATCAGCAGGAACAGCGCCACGAGCATGGAGATGTACGTGTAGCGCTGGAGGATGCGGTGGTCCTTCAGGATGGCCAGGACCGCGACGAGCATGCCCACGCCGATCGCGGAGAACAGCAGCTGCTTCGAAGCGGCGGGGGCGAAGGTCTTCAGGGCCTGGAACCGTTCGGACTGGTCCAGGCGCCAGATGATCGCCAGGCCGAGGCCGTTCAGGAGTACGGCGAGGGGCAGCAGCAGCGGATCGGCGTACTTGGCGAACCGGCGCACCGCGAGGTGGGCGACGCCGCCGAGCAGGGCGAGCCCCGCTCCGTAACCGAGCATGCCCGAGGGGAGTTCGCCGTTGAGGGCGAGGCCCACGTTGGCGTAGGCGAACACCGAGATGGCGACGGCGAAGATGACGAGCGCCAGCTCGGTGTTGCGGCGGCTCGGTGCGTCGATCGCGCCGATGGTGGTCGTGTTGGTGACAACGCTCATGGTGCTGAAGGCCCCCTACGGCTTACTGCTTACCGCACTGCGGGACCAGCTTCTTCTCTTCCTCCGAGAGGCTGGGGCCGGGAGTGGGAGTCGCGGTGTTCGGCTTGGTCCCCGTGGTGGGGGGAGTGGCGGAATTCTCGGCCTCGGCCTCGGCGGCGCGGCGCTGCGCGTCCTTCTTGCAGGCGGATGCCTGGGCGGCGAGTTCGTCGACCTTCTTGCGGGCGTCGGTGATGCTGCCCTCGGCGATCGTGGCCTCGACCTGCTTGCGCTGGTACGGCGGCAGGTACTTGAGCTCGATCTCGGGGTGGTTCTTCTCGACCTCGGAGAGCGAGATCCAGGCGAGGTCCTGGCTGATGCCGCGGAACAGCGCCACGTTCTCGTTCTGCGCGCCCACGTAGAACTGGGTCTGCGTCCAGCGGTAGCCGCCGTAGAGGCCGCCGCCGATCACGGCCAGCGCCAGCACGGTGAAGAAGGACCGCTTGAGCCACTTACGGCCGCCGCGCGGCTTGTCGAGGTCGTCGTCGGCGTACGCGTCGTACGAGCCGTCCGGCATCGAGCCGTAGCCGGAGTCGCCGCTGCCGGGCGGGCCGAAGCCGCCCGCAGGGGGCGGGACCTGGCGGCCGAGACCGGCCGCGCGGCCGGCCGGGGTCTGCATGGCCCCGCCGTCGTTCAGCACCGCCTGGTTCTCGGCGACCGCTCCGACGACGACCGGGGTCTCGTTGAGCCGGCCGGCCAGGGTGTCGTTGTTGTCGACGTCCAGGACGTCGGCCACGATGCAGGTGATGTTGTCGGGGCCGCCGCCGCGCAGAGCGAGCTGGATGAGCTCCTGGATGGTCTCCTGCGGGCCCTGGTAGCTGGCCAGGGTCTCTTCCATGGTCTGGTGCGAGACCACGCCGGAGAGGCCGTCGGAGCAGATCAGATAGCGGTCGCCGGCGCGGACCTCGCGGATGGAGAGGTCCGGTTCGACGTGGTCGCCGCTGCCCAGCGCCCGCATCAGCAGCGAGCGCTGCGGGTGGGTGGTGGCCTCTTCCTCGGTGATGCGGCCCTCGTCGACCAGGCGCTGCACCCAGGTGTGGTCCTGGGTGATCTGGGTCAGGACGCCGTCGCGCAGCAGGTACGCGCGGGAGTCGCCGACGTGCACCAGGCCGAGCCGCTGGCCGGTCCAGAGGAGGGCGGTGAGCGTGGTGCCCATGCCCTCCAGCTGCGGGTCCTCCTCGACCATGACGCGCAGCTGGTCGTTGGCCTGCTGCACCGCCGTGGCCAGCGAGGTCAGGATGTCCGAGCCCGGGACGTCGTCGTCGAGCTGGACGAGCGTGGAGATCACCTCGGAGCTGGCGACCTCACCGGCCGCCTGGCCGCCCATGCCGTCGGCGATGGCGAGGAGACGCGGGCCGGCGTAGCCGGAGTCCTCGTTCCCCTCCCGGATCATGCCCTTGTGCGATCCGGCGGCGAAGCGCAGGGACAGACTCATGCGCACCTGCCCGGTCGACGCTCCGTCGGGGTACAGCCTGTCTCGAGCCACACTGCCCACCCTCCGGTCGGGAACCGGGCCGCGTCCGTCGTCCGGGCCGCCGCGGCTCGCTCGCTCCGCTCGCTCATTGTCGTACTACTTCCGCAGCTCGATGACGGTCTTGCCGATACGGATCGGCGCGCCCAGCGGAACGGGCGTCGGGGTGGTGAGCCGGGTCCGTTCCAGATACGTGCCGTTGGTGGACCCGAGATCCTCCACGATCCACTGGCCGTCCCGGTCGGGGTAGATCCTGGCATGCCTGCTGGACGCGTAGTCGTCGTCCAGCACGATCGTCGAATCGTGGGCCCGGCCCAGCGTGATGGTCTGGCCCTGGAGCGCGACCGTGGTGCCCGTGAGGGTGCCTTCGGACACGACCAGCTTGGTGGGTGCCCCGCGGCGCTGGCGCCCGGGCTGCTGGCGCTGCTGGGGCGGCGCCGCTTGTTGTTGTTGGCGGCCCTGCTGCGGGCGCGCGTCGGCGGCAGTGCGGCGTGAGCCGCGCTGCGTGACGCGCGTTCCGAACAGGTCGCTGCGGATGACCTGGACGGCCACGATCACGAACAGCCACAGAACAGCCAGGAAACCTAGCCGCATGACCGTCAGGGTCAGCTCTGACATTGCCCCCGCTTCACCCTTCGGCTTGCCGGTAAACGATGGTGGTGCTGCCCACGACGATCCGCGAGCCGTCGCGGAGCGTAGCGCGGGTGGTGTGCTGCCCGTCCACCACGATGCCGTTGGTGGACCCGAGATCCTGGATCGTCGAGGGCGTTCCGGTCCGGATCTCACAGTGCCGGCGCGATACGCCGGGGTCGTCGATCCGCACGTCGGCGTCGGTGGATCGTCCCATCACCAACGTCGGGCGGGAAATCTGATGGCGTGTGCCGTTGATCTCGATCCAGCGTCGCACCTGGGCGTCCGGCAGCGCGCCGGGCCCGGCCGGCGGGCGCCGGTCGCCCACGGGCGCCGAGGGCCGTCCACCGCCGGGCGGCGGGGCCGCGGGCATCGGCGGAGCGGCGGCCGGCGGGTAGCCGTAGCCACCGGGGGCCTGCGGGGCGGCGGGCCGCCCGGGAGCGGGCCGCTGGGGCTGGTCGGACGGGTCCTGCTGTGACGAACTCGACGCCAGGGTGCGGCTGCGCACCCGGTAGAGACCGGTGTCGAGGTCGTCGGCCTTCTCCAGGTGGACCTTGATCGGCCCCATGAACGTGTAGCGCTGCTGCTTGGCGTAGTCGCGCACCAGGCCCGACAGCTCGTCGCCCAGCTGGCCCGAGTACGGGCTGAGTCGCTCGTAGTCGGGTGTGCTGAGCTCGACGATGAAGTCGTTGGGGACGACGGTCCGCTCGCGGTTCCAGATCGTCGCGTTGTTGTCGCACTCCCGCTGGAGCGCACCGGCGATCTCGACCGGCTGCACCTCGGACTTGAAGACCTTGGCGAAGGTGCCGTTGACCAGCCCTTCGAGGCGCTGCTCGAAACGCTTCATGACCCCCATGGGGCACCTCCTCCGGTGTCATCGTCCCTGTACTGCTTACTGATCGTATCCACGCGTCGGGAAATCGGCTGGTTCCCCTTCTCTGCCCTGTGGATGAGTGTCACCCCTCACACGGATCGTAGAGGTGGCCTCCTCACAGTGTCCCGCACACGCGGTGCTCTCTGAAGGAGTGGGGGCGGCGGCTCCGCGTTCCCGTTTCCCGTCCCGGGGCCGGTGAAACAACGGATGTGAATCCACCCTGTCCACCGTGCTAATCTTCCGGATGTCGCCAGGCGCTCGCACCACACAGGTGAGAGAGAGTCTGGAAACACCACTCTTGCGCGAGTGGCGGAACGGCAGACGCGCTGGCTTCAGGTGCCAGTGTCCTTAGGGACGTGGGGGTTCAAATCCCCCCTCGCGCACAAAGTAGGACACCGAAAAGTGTCCTGCGGGAAACGACGAACGGTCGGCATCGTGATCACGGTGCCGACCGTTCTGTTGTGTCCTCGTGTCTGTTGTGGCCTCGTGGCGGAGTGATCCGTGTTTGTCCTCACGTCTCACGGTGAAGCGCCTCGCGGTGGTGCCGCCCCGACGCCGGAGCGGCACCACCGGTGATCACGCCTTGAGGCGGGCCATCCATGCCTCGATCTCGTCGGCCTCCCGGGGCAGGCCGGCCGAGAGGTTCTCGTTGCCGTCCTCGGTGACGAGGATGTCGTCCTCGATGCGTACGCCGATGCCCCGGTACTCCTCGGGCACCGTCAGGTCGTCCTCCTGGAAGTAGAGGCCCGGCTCCACGGTCAGGCACATGCCCGGCTCCAGCGGGCCCTCGACGTAACTCTCGGTCCGGGCCGCGGCGCAGTCGTGCACGTCCAGGCCGAGCATGTGGCCGGTGCCGTGCATGGTCCAGCGGCGCTGCAGGCCGAGCTCCAGGACCTTCTCCACATCCAGGTCGTCGTCGAACAGGCCCCACTCGACGAGCCTGGTGGCCAGCACGCGCTGTGCGGCCCGGTGGAAGTCGCGGTACGGAGCGCCCGGCTTCACCGCCGCGATGCCGGCCGACTGGGCCTCGTACACCGCGTCGTAGATCTTGCGCTGGAGCGGTGTGAACCGGCCGTTGACCGGCAGAGTGCGGGTCACGTCGGCGGTGTAGAGGTTGCGGGTCTCGACGCCGGCGTCGAGCAGCAGCAGTTCGCCGTCGCGGACCGCGCCGTCGTTGCGGACCCAGTGGATGGTGGTGGCGTGCGGTCCCGCGGCGGCGATCGTGCTGTAGCCGACGTCGTTGCCCTCCACCCGCGCGCGGAGGAAGAACGTGCCTTCGATGTACCGCTCCGACGTCTCCTGCGCCCGGTCGAGCGAGCGGACGACGTCCTCGAAGCCACGGGCGGTGGCCTCGCAGGCGAAGCGGAGGTCGGCGATCTCGAACGCGTCCTTGATCCGGCGCATTTCGGAGAGGAAGACGCGGAACTCCTCGTCCCGCTCCGCGGTGACCTTGTCGGCGAGGGCCTCCTCGATGCCCGCGTCGTAGCCGCGCAGCAGGCGGACCGGTCCGGTGCCCGCCCCGAGCGCTTCGGCGAGCGCCCGGACGTCCTGGCAGGGCAGTCCGAGGAGCCGCTCGTTCTCGGTGAGGCTGTTGCGCCGGCCGTCCCACAGCTCGCCCTGGCCGGAGAGCCAGAACTCGCCGTTCTCCCGGTCGGACCGGGGCAGCAGGTACGCGGTCGCCTCGTGGCCGCCGTCCGCCGCGGGCTCCAGGACCAGTACGGCGTCCTCGGTCTGGTCGCCCGTCAGATACGTGTAGTCGGACGACGGGCGGAACCGGTAGAAGGTGTCGTTGGCGCGGACCTTCAGATTGCCCGCCGGGATCACCAGACGCTCGCCCGGGAAGCGGGCGGAGAGGCCGGCGCGGCGGCGGGCGGTGTGCCCGGCCTGGGGGATCGGCAGCAGGTCATGCCGCTCGGTGTCCGCCCAGCCGCCCTTCATGTTCGCGGCGAGCTCGTCGCTCACGCCCCGGTCCAGGCCGTTCTTCCGCTGCTTCGTGGCTTCGCTCTCCTCGTCCACCGGGGTCTCCGGGGCGAGGGCTTGCCGGCCGATCTCCTGGTCGGTCTCCTGGATCTCGACCTTGACCTCGGTCACGCTGCCTCCTGATTGCCGCTCATGACTGGCTCCGGCACATACGGTCTGCCGCCATCGTATGGGAAAGCACGAATATTACTCCGCCCGGAATATTCGGATCATGCCGAGTGGGCCACTTTGGCCGACGGTGAGTCGGTCGTCGTGCGGCGCGCCGAGTGGATTCCTGTACAGGTCTCCGTACGGTCGACGGCGGCGGTGAACTGCCTGGTCGGTAGCTTTTTCGTCGACATTCGAGCTATTGACACCCCGTGGTGGCCTGCATAGCATGACGATCCGCCACATGGGGAGTGCGGCAAGGCAGTTCGGATCGCCGGCACACACGGCACAAAAGTTTCCGAACGTGCGGTTGGCCGGGTTTTCCCGACCTCGGGACCACGAGACTATTCGATTCATTCGTTTCTGCGCCGACAGGAGAATGGTGTCCGAGAGTGCGCCGTCGTCGAATTCCGGGCTCGGTTCCTATCTGCGATTGCTGAGATCACCCGGCGCGGGCACGCTGGCTTTCTGGGGCATGGTCGGACGCTTTCCGATCGCCATGCGTTCCATCGGCTGTCTGATGCTGATCTCGGCCGTCACCGGATCGCTGGGCGAGGCCGGTGTGGTGGCTGCGGCCATGCTCATCTCCCAGGGTGTGGCGGCGCCGTTCCTCGGACGTCTCGCCGACCGGCACAGCCAGCGCAAGGTCCTGCTGACCACCTGTGCGGGCCATGCCGTCGGGATGGCCCTGCTGTTGACGGCGATCGGCCTGGAGCTCCCGCTCTGGGCGATGCTCGCGGCGGCCCTCGTCACCGGATGCACCTCGGTGTCGTTCACCGGCTTCATGCGGGCGCGCTGGGCGGCGTTCGTCGACCAGGGTTCGCTGCGTACCGCGTACGCCATGGAGTCGATCCTCGACGACACGATCTTCCTCCTGGGGCCGCTGCTGGTCACGGTGTTGAGCCCGGCGGCCTTCCCGGCCGGCGGACTGATCGCCTGCGCGGTCCTGACCGTGACCGGATCGATCGTGGTGGCGCTGCACCGGAGCTCCGAGCCGATGCGCGCCCGCGAGCCGGGCGGCAGCCCGCAGCGGGCGATCGCGGTGCCGGGCGTCTGGGTGCTGATGGCGGCCTACGCGGGCATGGGCTTCCTGTTCGGCGCGGTCGACGTCTCGATGATCGCGTTCGCGCAGGAGCGGTCGGAGCCCGGGCTGGGCGGTGTGCTGCTGGCGCTGATCGCGGTCGGCAGCCTCGTCGCCGGACTGGCGTACGGCGCCGTCGACTGGCGTGTGCCGCAGTCCGCGCTGCTCGTGGTCACCTCCTGTGTGCTGACGCTCAGCGCGATTCCGCTGGCCTTCGCGGACACCTTCCCGGTGATGGCCCTCTGCGCGGTCCTCGCGGGCATCGCGATCTCGCCGGCCCTGATCGCCGGGAGCACCCTCCTCGAATCGGTGGCCCCCAAGGGCTCCCTGTCCGAGGCGTTCTCCTGGCTCAACAGCTGCGGCGCCCTCGGTATCGCGTCGGGCATCGCCGTCGGCGGACACCTGGGCGAGCAGGGCACCTCGGCGCACGCCGCCTGGGCGGGAGCCGTCGGCGGGCTGGTCGCCCTGGTGGTCAGCCTCGTCGGACAGCCGGTGCTGCGGAAGGGGAGGCCGGTCTCGGCGGTGAATCCTGAATTGACAACGGCAGAACAGTGAACAACAGCGAGGGCAGAATGATGAACACATCGCATTCCGTGTCCGGTCGGGACGGCATCGGGGGCCTACCGGTTCCCCGGATATCCTTCGACGAATTCATGGCTTTCGGGCGGGAGGCTCTCATCCGAGCCGATGTGCCCGTGGTCATCACCCTGCCGAAAGGCACCCAGGGGCTGGGCCGCGACGGTGTCGCGGAGCGCCTCGGCGACATGATGGTCACCCTGTTCACCGAGCCGGGCGACAAGCAGAACTCGGAGCGGTGGACCACCAAGGAGATCCGACTCCGCGAGTTCTTCGAGGACGACCGGTACATGGACGATCCCGGTACCTGGAATCGGATCGTCTCGAACTTCCGCAACAGCCCGGCCGACGTCAACGCGATCCTCGGCTTCGACGCCGGGAAGCTCTTCGACTACCGCGGCCCCATGAACGCCGCGAACCTCTGGATCAGCCACCAGGGCGTTTTCACCCAGAGTCACTTCGACGAGCTGGAGAACTTCAACATCTGCCTGGAGGGCCGCAAGCGGTTCGTCCTGGCTCCGCCGGGCTTCTGGGAGTACTACCCGAGGTCCCTGCGGCACGGGTTCGGCGACAAGTCGCAGGTCTTCGACTTCGACGACGTGGACTGGGCGCGCTATCCGAAGCTCGCCGCCAAGCTCGTCCAGCGCCGTGAACTGGTCCTGGAACCGGGCGAGATGCTCTACCTCCCGCTCGGCTGGTGGCACCAGGCCGAGTCGCTGGACGAGATGAACATCAACATGAACTTCTGGCTGCGCGACCCGAAGATCTTCCGCCGCCCCTACGTGCTCGGCGTGGCGATCTACACCGCGGTCTACCGGAAGCTCAAGGGCGTCTACAACTACGAACCGGCGGGTACCACCTCATGACCGAGCGCCAGAGCATCACCCCTGCCCACCGGTACCGGAACAACGACAAGCTGATCGGCATCGGCAACGCGTTCTGGGACCTGTCGGAGCGGCACGGCCTGGCCGGGATCGTGGCCGACTACGACGCCGGGACAGGCCTCCTGCGGGCCACCGAGGGCCACGAGTTCATCCCCGACGGCCATGAGTTCGTCAACTTCAGCTGCTGTTCGTACCTGGATCTCGACTCGCATCCCGACGTGATCGAAGGCGGCATCGCCGCGCTGCGCCGCTACGGCGTGCTCGACCACTGCATCGCCCGCAGCCGGGTCCAGATACCCGCCATGCAGGAGCTGGAGACCTCGCTCGGCGAACTCTTCGAGGGCCAGGTCGTCGCCTCCATCGCCGCCAGCACCGCGACCTTCGGTCTGCTCCCGCTCATCGCCTCCGGCCATCTGGGCAACGGCGTACGGCCGTTGATGATCTTCGACAAGAACGCGCATGTGTCGATGGCCAACGTCAAGCCGGTCTGCGCGGACGAGACCGAGGTCGTCACCTCCCGCCACCACGACCTCGACTTCATCGAGGACATGTGCAAGAAGTACGAGCGGGTCGCCTACGTCTGCGACGGCAGTGACAGCCTCGGCGGCTACGCGCCGGTGAAGGAACTCTCCGCGCTCCAGGACCGGTACGGCATGCTCGTCTACTACGACGACTCGCACTCCCTGTCGGCGTACGGCGAGCGGGGCATCGGCTACGTCCGTACGCACAACCCGATCCGGGACGAGCGCACCATCACGGTGGTCACCCTCAACAAGGCGTTCGGCACCAGCGGGGCGGCGGTCGTCCTCGACGGGCAGTCCAAGGAGACGCTGCGCGTCATCGAGCGGTTCGGCGGCGCCCTGAACTACTCCCAGCTCCTGGACACCGCCTCGGTCGGCGCCGGGCTCGCCTCGGCGGAGATCCACCGGACCGCCGAACTGACCACCCGCCAGAACCAGCTCTACGGAAACATCGCGCTCTTCGACTCGCTGGTCCACACCGACCAGGCCGGCAGCACCTTCCCGATCCGGCTGGTGCCGATGAGCGACGAGACCGTGATCGAGGCGGGCCGCCGCGTCATCGAGGCCGGTTTCTACGTCTCCCCGGTCTTCTTCCCGATCGTCGCGCGCGGTACGGCGGGGCTGCGGGTCATGATGCGCTCGGGCCAGACCGAGCGGCAGATCCGCGACCTGGGCAAGGTCCTGGTCGAGGTGGGCGCGCGGGCCGCCGTACCGGTCACGGACGGGGCGGACCGGTGACGGGCGCCGCCAGAGCCGTTCCGCGCAGCGTCCTGTACACACCGGCGCTCTCGCTCGACCGGGTCGTCAAGGCCTGGACGTACGACGCGGACCTCCACCTCATCGACCTGGAGGACTCGGTTCCGCGACCGGAGAAGGACGCGGCGCGGAAGGTGTGCCGTACGGCGCTGGAGAGGTCCCCGGCGCCGGAGAACATCGCCGTGCGGGTCAACGAACTGGGCACCATCGAGGCCGTGCACGACCTGGTGATGCTCACCGAGTGCGCGGTCGCGCCCGGCTTCGTCCTGATGACCATGGTCGACTCCGCCGTCGAGGTGGCCCTGATGCGGGACACGCTCGCCTCGGCCGGCCTGCGGCCGCAGATCTACGTGACCCTGGAGACGCCGGCCGCCGTCGCCGGTGTCGACGCGATCGCGGAGGCAGCCGACGGGCTGGTCTTCGGCTCGGCGGACCTGGCCGCCACCCTGGGCGTCGAGATCGGCTGGGCCAACATGCTCCCGGCCCGCCAGGCGATGGCCATGGCCTGCGCCCGGCACGGCGCGGCCTGTATCGACACCGCCAACTACCGGCTCGCCGAGCCCGGTGCGCTGGCCGAGGAGATCGCCCGCGTCCAGGAGCTCGGCTTCCACGGCAAGGCGACCGTGCACCCGGCCGAACTGGCCGCGATCAACAGCGCCCTGCGGCCCGACCCGGAGCGGCTGCGCCAGGCCCGCCGGGTCGTCGAGGCCGTACGGGCGGCAGGCGATGGGATCGCGCTGCTGGACGGGAACATGGTCGGCCCGCCGTTCGCCCGCCTGGCCCGGACGACGGTGGCGCTGGGCGAGGCCTGGGAGGAACGTTTCGGCGACCGCGCCCCAGGCGCCCGGCGCGACGGTGAGGAGGCGGCCCATGAGCGTCGTTGACGACCTCACCGGCGTCCCGCCCGGGACCGCGCGCCGTGCGTCCGTCGCCGTGATCGGCACCGGCGCGATCGGCCGCGACCTGGTCGGCAAGGTGCTCCGCTCCGAGCTCCTGGAGTGCGTGCTGGTGGCCGGACGCAACCCCGCCTCCGCCGGGCTCCGGCACGCCGCCGAGCTCGGCTGTCCCACATCGGCGGACGGCATCGACGCGGTCCTCGCCGCCTCGCCGGCGGTCGACATCGTCCTCGACGCCACCAGCGCCATGGCACACGTCGAGCACTGGCGGCTGCTCGAACCGCTGGGCCCGCTGGTGATCGACATGACGCCGAGCAAGGTCGGACAGATGGTGGTCCCCACCGTCACCGGCATGCAGCCGCCGGCGGTGCGCAACGTCAACCTGATCAGCTGCGGCGGGCAGGCGTCGGTCCCGATCGCGCACGCGCTCGCCGGCCGGTTCGCCGTGGAGTACATCGAGGTCGTCTCCACCGTGGCCTCGACCATCGCGGGCCGCGCGACCCGGCTGAACCTGGACGAGTACGTGGCGACGACCGCGCACGCCGTCACCGCCTTCTCCGGCGTACGCGACACCAAGGCGGTCCTCAACATCAGCCCCGCCGTCCCTCCGGCGCCCTTCCGGACGGCCGTGCACGCGATCGCCCCGGGGGCCGGCGCCGAGGCGGTACGGGCCGTGGTCGCCGAGGCGGCCGACCGGGTCCGCGCCGTCCAGCCCGGCTACGAGGTCGTCGCGTGCACGGTGAGCGGCGACCGGATCACCGTCTCCGTGGAGGTGGTGGCGGACAGCGATGTGCTGCCGCCGTACGCCGGGAACCTGGACATCATCGACGCGGCGGCCATCATGGTCGCCGAGCAGCACGCGGCCCGGCTCTTCCCGGCCGCCCGGACGAGGGCGGGCCGATGAACGCCGTGACGATTTACGACCCGACGCTGCGCGACGGCCAGCACGCGGTCCGGCACCAGCTCGGCGCCGCCGCGATCGGCGGTTACGCGCGCGCCGCGAACGCCGCCGGGATCCCCGTGGTGGAGGTGGGCCACGGCAACGGGCTCGGCGCCTCCTCGCTCCAGGTCGGGCGGGCCGCGGTGAGCGACGACGCGATGCTGTCGACCGTACGGGAGGCGCTGACCACCAGCCGGATGGGCGTCTTCATGCTGCCCGGCTGGGGCACCTCCGCCGACCTGCGCAAGGCGGTCGGGCACGGCGCGGACATCCTCCGTATCGGGGTGCACTGCACCGAGACGTCGCTGGCCGAACGCCACCTGGAGTTCCTGCGCGCGGAGGGCGCCGAGGCCCACTGCGTGCTGATGATGAGCCACATGGCCACCCCCGCCGAGCTGGCCGAGCACGCGGCGAACGCGGTGGGGTACGGAGCGCAGGCCGTCGGGATCATGGACTCCGCCGGCCACTTCCTGCCCGAGGACGTCACCGTGCGGATCGGCGCGATCGCCGGAGCCGTCGACGTGCCCGTCATCTTCCACGGGCACAACAACCTCGGCATGGCCGTCGCCAACTCGGTGGCCGCCGCCGGCGCGGGCGCCACCATCATCGACGGCTGCGCACGCGGCTTCGGCGCCGGAGCGGGCAACACCCAGCTGGAGGCCCTCGTACCGGTCCTGGAGCGGACCGGGTTCCGCACCGGGATCGACCTCTACGCGCTGCTCGACGCGGCCGAGTTCGCGGAGCGGGAACTGATGCCGGCACCGCCGGTCATCGGCTCGCTGAGCATCGTCAGCGGTCTGGCCGGGGTCTTCTCCGGGTTCAAGCATCAGGTGCTCGACCACGCGGCCCGGGGCGGGGTCGATCCGCGTGATGTGTTCTTCGAGCTCGGCAGGCGGCAGGCCATCGCCGGGCAGGAGGACCTGATCGTCGACGTCGTCGCCGAGCTGAGCACGCGCGGAAGCGGCGGAAGCGGCAGGAACGGCGGGAACGGCAGGAAGGGTGTGGTCGCATGACGGAGCCACGCATGATCTCCGCCGCGGACATGGCCGGTGAGGAGCGTCTGCTCGCCGTGGTCGAGGCGCTGGCCGAGGCGTTCGCCGACCTCTCGGCGGGCCGGACCTCCTCGCCGTCGCGGACCGTCGTCCAGCACGGCCCGCGGCGGGAGCTGCTGGCGGCGGCGGCGGTCTGGGAGCGGCGCGGGGTGGGCAGCGTCAAGATCACCACGCTCACACCGGACAACCCGGACCGCGGCCTCCCGCTGATCCACGGCACGGTGGTCCTGACGGACCTGGAGACCGGCCGGATCACGGCGCTGCTGGAGGGCGCCGAACTGACCGCCGTACGCACCGGTGCGGTCGCCGCGCTCGCGACCCGGCTGTGCGCGCCCGAGGACGCCGGGGACCTCGCGGTCATCGGCGCCGGGGTGCAGGCGCGGGCCCTGGTGCGGGCGGTGTCGGCGGTGCGGCCGGTCCGCTCGGTGCGGGTGTTCTCCCGCACCCCTGCCCGTACCGAGGAGTTCGCGCGGTGGGTCAGGGAGACCTCGGGCCCGGCGGTGGAGGTCACGGTGTGCGGCACGGCGAAGGACGCCGTGGTGGGCGCCGAGATCGTCTGCACGACCACCTCCACCAGCGACCCGGTGCCACTGGTGGCGGCCGAGTGGGTGGCACCCGGGGCGCACGTCAACGTGATCGGCGGCACCGACGAGCACGCGATCGAGGTCGCGCCGGAGCTGCTCGCGGACGCGCTCGTCGTTGTGGAGGAGCGCGCGGCGGCGGTCGAGGAGGCAGCCGAGGTGCGGGCCGCGCTTGCCGCCGGGCTGATCGGTGAGCATCAGCTGGTCGAACTGGGCGCGCTGGTCGCCGGGCCGGCCGCCGGGGGCCGCGGAGGTGCGGTGGAAGGCCGGGAAGGCGCGGCGGAGGGCCGGGGAGGCGCGGCGGACGGCCGGATCTCGGTGTTCCGCGGCGTCGGCATGGCCATCGAGGACACGGCCGCCGCCGCGGCGCTCTACGGGGCCGTGGGCGGTTGAGGTGCCTCGTCCCGCGTCTCGCGGCAGCGGACCATGAAGGAGCGCTCGAACACGATGACGGGCTCTCCGGTCGACTTCCTGCCCGTCGTCTCCACCGTGACGATGCCCTGCCCGGGGCGGGACCGGGACAGCCGCTTGTGGAGGATCCGGCTCTCGGCGTACAGCGTGTCGCCGACGTACACCGGGTCCTTCAGGCGGACCTTGTCCCAGCCCAGGTTGGCCACCGCCCGCGCGGAGAGGGCCTGCACGGTCATGCCGCCGACCAGGCAGAGGGTGATCCCGCTGTTGACGAGGACCCGCCCGTACTCCGCCCCCTCCCCGTAGGCGCGGTCGAAGTGCAGCGGGTGCTGGTTCATGGTGAGCAGGGTCAGCCAGGTGTTGTCGGTCTCGGTGATGGTCCGGCCCGGCCAGTGCCGGATCAGCATCCCGTCCGTGAAGTCCTCGTAGTCCCCGCCGTGTTCCTCGACGTACTCGTTGTCCCCGACGCGGCGCAGCGTCATGTGCCGTTCCCCCTCCTGCGACAGGCAGTTGCCGTGCGGTGCGACCGTACGCCATCCCTACCGAAAGGCTCACGATGAAGCCGGAGAGTGCGCTCGTGGAGGCCGGTCCACCGGCGGCGTCGGGCCATCCGTGGTTCGGCGACCGGCGCATCGCACCGCCGCCCGTCCCGCCGGCGACGATCCGCCGGATGCTGGACCACGAGATACGGGACACCGGCTGGCCGTACCAGCGGCTGCTGCCCGCCGCACCGATCGCGCTCCCGCGCACGGCGTACGCGGAGCTGTTCCGGGTGACCGCGGCGCTGCTCGACCTGGTGCGGCGTACGGCGCTGGAGACGGCGCCGACGACGGAGGGCCGGCTCGCGGCGTACGGCATGCCGGAGAGCGAGAACCAGCTCTTCGTGGCCGACCAGCTCACCGAGGAGCGGTACGCGGACTGCGTGACGCGGCCCGACATCGTGATCGGCGCGAACGGCCCGCAGTTCCTGGAGTTCAACGTCAGCGGGGCGCTCGGCGGTCCGGTGGAGGTGCGCTCCCGGCTGGCGGTCTGGCGCGAACTGTACGCCGACGAGCAGGGCCGGCTGCCGTTCAGCAGCCAGCACCCCTTCGCCGTACGCGCCAGGATGTTCCACGACCTGTGCGCCGAGCTGAACGTGGCACCCCGCGTGGCGGTGCTGGGCAGCGCGCGCGACCAGGGCGGCGCGACCCGGTACTTCGACCTGCAGACCGAGTACTTCGCGAGCCAGGGGCTGACCGCGCGCTTCTTCGAGCCCGAGGACCTCCACGAGGCCTGGGACTGCCCGCCGCACCTGCGGTACGGCGTGGGCCTGCGGGACTTCACCATCCCGGACTGGGCCGAACTCGGCATCGACACCGCGCCCGTCCAGGACGCGCTGGACCACGGCTGCCTGCTCGTGGGCACGCAGACCTCCACCTTCCTCTCCAGCAAGCTCACGCTGGGCCTGCTGTCGGAGGGCCGCCCGTGGATGAGCGCCGCCGAGCAGGCCCTGGTCGACCGGTACCTGCCGTGGACGCGGGTGCTGTCGCACCGGTTCACGCACCGGGGCGACCGCAAGCTGGACCTCGTTCCGTACGCCGTGGAGAACCGGGAGACGCTGGTGCTGAAGGCGGGCATCGGGATGAGCGGCAAGCAGGTCGCCATCGGGCGCGAGACGGACCCGGCGGCGTGGGAGGAGGCGGTGGTCTCGGCCGCCCGGAGCGGCACCAGCGTCGTCCAGGACTTCGTCTCCCCGCGCACCTGCCGCCTCTCGCTGGCCGCCGACGGAGCGGACGCGCCGTACGACGCCGACATCGCTCCGGTCCTCGGCCCGCTGCTCTTCGGCGGCCGTCCTGCGGGCATGCTGGCCCGCTTCTTCGGCGACGGCACGGCCGGGGTCGTCACGGTCCTCGGCACCCACAGCTCCGACAACTGCGTGGTCGCCGTCTGAGCGGATGGCCGAGAGCCGGAGCCGGATTCTGGCTGGTCCGTCGGCTGTGTCGGCGCGGGAGTGGTGGGGTAAACAGGCAGGGCGGTCGGGAGGGGCCCGGCGGTGGCCCAGGCGGGCTGCGGGGCTCTCCGGGGCGGTCACTGGAGCGGTTTCCGGACAGCCCGACGGTCTATGAGGTGGCATACATGCATACGCTGGCTGCACAGGCTGGATCGACGGCCGCTCGGCAGTGAAGGGCTGAGCGCACAGAACGTCCCGGAGGCAGGAATGGCGAAGCAGGCTCGCGCGATGCAGACGTGGCGGTCGATCGTGGACGCCGCGGCGAGTGTCTTCGACGACTACGGCTACGAGCGTGCCGCCATCTCGGAGATCCTCCGCCGCGCCAAGGTGACCAAGGGGGCGTTGTACTTCCACTTCGCGTCCAAGGAGGCCATCGCCCAGGCGATCATGGACGAGCAGACCTCCACCGTCGACTTCGCCCAGGAGGGATCGCCGCTCCAGTCGCTGGTGGACGGCGGCCAGCAGTTCGCGTACGCCCTGCGCCACAACGCGATGGCGCGCGCCGGGACGCGTCTCTCCATCGAAGGCGTCTTCCTCGGCGGGCCGCACCCGTGGGGCGACTGGATCGACGCGACGGCCGGGATGCTGGAGCTCGGCAAGGAGCGGGGCGAGGTGCTGCCGCATGTCGATCCGATGGTGTCGGCCAAGATCATCGTGGCGTCGTTCACCGGTATCCAGCTGATATCGGAAGCCGACACCGGCCGCGCCGATCTGCGCGAGCAGGTGGCCGAGATGTGGCGCCATATCCTTCCGTCGATCGCCCACCCCGGGGTTATCGCGCACATCAAGCCCGAGGGCCGCGTGGATCTCGCGGCGCAGGCGCGGGAGAAGGCCGAGCAGGCCGAGCGGGAGGCCCAGGAGATCGCCGCGGCGGCGGAGGCGGCCCGTGGCGCCGCCACGGCCGGCCGGAGCGGCGGGAGCGCCGCGCGGGGTACGCGGGGGCAGCTCGGGGGCGAAGGCGCCGATGAGCCTGCCGGGGCTTCGGCCGGCGGGCGGATCTGAGCGCGGACGGGCCGTGCTGTGTTTCACGTGAAACGTCCGGTTGATGAACAAGGCCGATGGCCAGTGAATCGATGACCGGATGAACGACAGCGCAGGGCCGCGGAACTCGATCGAGTTCCGCGGCCCTGCCTTTTCGCCGGCCCTGGTCTTTCGTCGGCCCTGGTCTTTCGCCGGGGCGGGCTTTGCCGGGTTGGGCTTCGCCGGGTCGGGCTTCGCCGGGTTGGGCTTTTCGCCGGGTCAGGCGGCGAGGCGGGCTGCGAGGGCCTTGGCCTTCTGCCGGGCTTCCTCGAACGCCTTGGCGCGCGAAGCCTCGGCGAGCGGGATCAGCTCGGCCATCGACGGCTGCGAGTGGGCGAGGGTCAGCTCCGGAACGATGAAGTCCACCTCGACGGAGAACATGCTCGTGAGCAGCTTCTCCAAGTAATTCTGGACAAATTCGAAATCCTCGCGCGGGGTGCCCGGAGCGTACGAGCCGCCGCGGCTGGCGACGACGGTGACCGGGGTCCCGGCGATGGGGGAGTCAGGCCCCGCGTTGTGCCCGACGATGATCACCTGGTCCAGCCAGGCCTTGAGGGTCGACGGGATCGTGAAGTTGTACATCGGAGCGCCGATCAGGACGGCGTCCGCCGCCGCCAGCTCCTCGGCCAGCTCCCGGCGCAGCGGATCGTCGGCGCCCGCGATCACCGCCGCCGCGGCCAGGTGGGGCACCGGGTCGGCGGCGAGATCGCGGTGGACGACGGTGCCGTCCGGGTTCTGGTCGAGCCAGGCCGCGACGAACGCGGCGGTGACGTCGCGGGACGCGGAGCCCTGGGGAAGGACGGCGGAGTCGAGGTGCAGCAGCGTGGCCATGGGGTCTCCACAGAGAGCGAAGGGGGCGGGGCGGCGGCGGATGTCCGCACGCCGCGCCTTTCCGTACGTAACTACTTTTAGCATAGTCCCTTACTTTTCATAAGCACCCTACGGTGGCGCAGTACCCTAGGGGCATGGCAGATCACGGTGAGCAGAGCTGTCGGCGGGTCGACGTGGGCATCAGCCGTGTCTTCGAGCTCTTCGGCAAGCGCTGGACCGGGCCGATCGTCTCGGTGCTGCTGCAGCGGCCGGTGCACTTCGCCGAGCTGCGCCGCGCCATCCCCGGGATCAGCGAGCGCATGCTCTCGGACCGGCTGGCCGAGCTCGGAGCGGCCGGCCTGGTGATCCGCGAGGTCGACGAGGGGCCGCCGCTGCGCGTCGCGTACCGCCTTACCGAAGCCGGCGCCGCGATGGAACCGGCGCTCAAGGAGCTCGGGCAGTGGGCGGACACGTACCTCGCGGAACCGGAACCCGGCACCGGCTGCTGAGCGCCGCCGACCGGTACTGACGGCCGTGGGGGAACGGCGGTACGGTCAGGGCGGTCGGAGAGCTGACGAGGCGGGGGAGGCGACGCTCCATGGGCGGCATCGCAGGTGTTGGTGAGGGCGTGGACGAGGGGGCGGGCGTCGGCGAAGGGTCGGCTCCGGAGACGCGGGTCCCGGGGGCGGACGCCCGTATTCCGGTAGTGGCCGGGTTCGCGCGGCGCGGAGAGGCCGGATCACCGAGGGCCGTGGGCAAGGCGCTGCGCGGCCGGGTACCGCGCTCGGCGCACGCGTCGCTGGTCCTGCCGTCGGGGCGGCCCGACGCCGTGCAAGCCGTCGAGGAGTCCAACCGGGGCCGGGTCCCGGGGCTCACGCCGATCCGGGTGGGCCGGATGGCCGCCTCCCCCTTCGCCTTTCTGCGCGGCTCGGCCGGGCTGATGGCCCACGACCTGATGGGCACCCCGGTCACCGGTGTGGGCGCGCAGCTCTGCGGTGACGCCCACGCGGCCAACTTCGGCCTCTACGGCGACGCCCGGGGCAACCTGGTCATCGACCTCAACGACTTCGACGAGACCGTCTTCGGCCCCTGGGAATGGGACCTCAAGCGGCTCGCCACCTCGCTGGTCCTGGCGGGCCGGGCCGTCGGCGCGGACGAGGACACCTGCCGCAAGGGCGCGTACGACACCGTCGGCGCCTACCGCCGCACCCTGCGGCTGCTGGCCCGGCTGCCCGCGCTCGACGCCTGGAACGCCATCGCGGACGAGGAGCTCGTCTCGCACACCGACGCCCGCGACCTGGTCGGCACGCTGGAGAAGGTCTCGGAGAAGGCCCGCAGGAACACCAGCGCCCGGTTCGCCGCCCGCTCCACGGAGGACTGCCTCGACGGCGGCCGGCGCTTCGTCGACGCGCTGCCGGTGCTGCGCCGGGTGCCGGACGCGGAGGCCGCGGCGGTGGCGGCCGGGCTCGGCGGCTATCTGTCCACGGTCGCCGAGGACCGGGTGCCACTGCTGGCGCGGTACGCGATCCACGACGTGGCGTTCCGGGTGGTCGGCACCGGCAGCGTCGGCACCCGTTCGTACGTCGTCCTGCTGCTGGACCACCGCGGGGAGCCGCTGGTCCTCCAGGTGAAGGAGGCGCGTCGATCGGTGCTGGCGCCCTACCTGCCGGCCGTCGGCTTCGACGCGCCGCAGGAGGACCACGAGGGCCGCCGGGTGGTGCTCGGCCAGAAGCGGATGCAGGTCGTCAGTGACATCCTGCTCGGCTGGACGGAGGTGGACGGCAGGCCCTACCAGGTACGCCAGTTCCGCAACCGCAAGGGCAGCGTGGACCCGGCCGCGCTCACCGTCGAACAGGTCGACGACTACGGCCGGATGACCGGGGCCCTACTCGCCCGCGCCCACTCCCACAGCGCCGACCCCCGGCTGCTCGCCGGCTACTGCGGCAAGAACGACGAACTCGACGCGGCGATCGCCGACTTCGCGGTGGCCTACGCCGACCGTACGGAGGCGGACCACGCGGAGCTGGAGCGGGCGATCAAGGCCGGTCGGATGGCCGCCGAGCGCGGTGTCTGAGGACGGCCGGTCATGGTGTCTGAGGACGGCCGGGCGCGGTGTCTGAGGACGGCTGGCCATGGTGTCTGAGGACGGCGGGGCGCGCGGGGCCGGGACCGTGCGGTACGGGGTGTGCGGCGGGGGCCATACGCTGGACGGGTGACCCACGAAGCAGCCGGGGTGCCTCCCACCCGGAACGATGATGACCGGCAGGACGACGACCGGCCCGCCGAGCCGCAGCCCGCACCGGAAGCCCATGGCGTCCAGGGCGCCGGTGGACCGCAGGACGCCGCGCCGCGCCCCGAGGCACGGCTGGCCAAGGCCGTGCAGGTGGCCGAGCAGGCGCTGATCGAGTTCGAGATCGCGGTGGAGACCTTCCGGGTGGAGGTCGAGAACTTCTCCCGGCTGCACCACCAGAAGCTCGGCCCGATGTACGCCCGCCTCGACGAGCTGGACGCGCAGATCGCCGAGGCGCGGGCCGCGAAGTCCGGTGACCCCGAGGACCTGCGCAAGGCCAAGGAGGCGCGGGACATCGTCATGCCGATGCCCGGCGTCGACGAGCTCTTCCACGACTGGATGGACTCCGACGGCCTCTCCCCCGAGGCGTCCGCCATGCTCACCGAGCAGCCGGTACGGCCGCCGAAGCGGGTCAGGCCGAGCGAGGAGGCCCGCAAGCTCTACCGCGAGCTGGCCCGCAAGGCCCACCCGGACCTGGCCCAGGACGAGCCGGAGCGGGAGCGCCGGGACGAGTTCATCACCCGCGTCAACGCCGCGTACGGGCGTGGAGACGTCGAGCTGCTCAAGGAGCTGGCGGCGGAGTGGGCGGCGGGCCCGGCCGAGCCGCTCACGCCGCTGAGCGAGAGCGAGGAGCTCTACGCCCGCCTGGAGTGGCTCAGCAGGCGCAAGGAGCTGCTCACGGTGCTCGCGGGCGAGCTGGAGGAGAGCGCGATCGGCTCGATGCTCAAGATGGCCCCGGACGACCCGGACCAGCTGCTGGAGGACATCGGGGAGCAGCTGCTCGGCGAGGTGTCCCGGCGGGAGGCCGAGCTCGCGGAGATGGTGCAGTAGCGTTCCGGGTGACGTGGCCACGTACGTACGAGAGAAGGCATGACCCATGAATTTCGCCCCGCTGCCCTCGGTGGACGTCGCTGCGGTGCCGTCGGACGGCCTGGTTCTGGACGTCCGCGAGAACGACGAGTGGGCGGCCGGTCATGTCGAGGGTGCGCTGCACATTCCGATGAGCGACTTCGTGGGCCGGTTCGGTGAGCTGACGGAGGCCGCCGAGGACGGCCGGCGCGTCCATGTGATGTGCCGGGTCGGCGGCCGGTCCGCGCAGGTCACGCAGTATCTGGTCCAGCAGGGGATCGATGCCGTGAACATCGACGGCGGGATGCTCGCCTGGGACGGGGCCGGGCGCCCGATGGTCACGGACAACGGGGCCTCGGCCTTCGTCCTCTGATCATTTTTATGGGCTCTCCGCTTCAGGCCAGGGGATGGGCGGCCAGCAGGTCGCCCAGTACCTCCTCGTGGGCGGCCGCCGGGCCCAGGGAGAGCTCGATCTGCTTCGCCCAGGCGTGGAAGCGGTGCAGCGGGTAGTCGGTGTCCGCGCCGAAGCCGCCGTGCAGGTGCTGCGCGGTCTGCACGATGCGCCGCACCCCGTCCGAGGCCCAGATCTTCGCCACGGCGATGTCGCCCTCGGCGGGCAGCGGGCCGCCGGCACCGGTGGAGATCCGCCAGGCGGCCTGCCAGAGCGTCACCTCCATCGCCCGCAGGTCGATGTACCGGTCGGCGGCCTGCACCGCCACCGCCTGGAACGTGGCGACGGGGAACCCGAACTGCTCACGTTTGCCGGTGTATTCGGCCGTCATCGCGAGCACCCGCTCGCCCAGACCGAGCGCCAGCGCGCAGGTCCCCGTGGTGAGCAGGTTCCGCAGCCACTCCCAGGCCCCGGGTGCGTCGATCAGCTCGTGCGCCGCTACGCGTACGGAGTCGAGCCGGACCTCCGCCAGCCGTTCGCCGCTGGTGGAGAACTGGTCCGCGAGCGTGACACCCGCGCGGGCGGGGTCCACGAGCGCCAGGACGGACCGGCCGTCGCCGGTGTGGGCGGGGACGGCAATCCGGTCGGCCGCCTGCGCCCGGGGGACCGCCGACTGCACGCCGTCCAGCACCCAGCCGGAAGGGGCGGCCGCGGAACCCTCCGGCCGTACGGTGACGGCGCGTTCGGCCGGGTCGTGGCCGGTGCGTCCGTTGGCCGCGGCGGTCAGGACCAGCTCGCCGCGCGCGGCCCGGGGCAGCAGCTCGGCGGCGAGGGCGCGCTCCCCGTACCGCTCGACGGCCATCGCGACCGCGCAGCTCTCCAGCAGCGGGACCCGGGCCAGGACCTTGGCCGACTCCCGCAGGACCAGGCAGAGCGCGACCGGGTCGAGCCCGGCGCCGCCGTACTCCTCGGCGAGCGTCAGGCCGAGCAGATCCGACCCCGCCAGCTCGCCCCAGAGTCGCCGGTCGATGTCCTCGGCCACGGCGCCCGGCGTCAGGGCCGGGCTGGGCACGCTGTCGGGCGCGACCCCGGAGAAGACCGCCCGGGCCGCCTCCACGGCTGCCTGCTGTTCCTCGGTGAAGGTGAAGTCCACTGTCCCGGCCTCCCGTTGGCGCTCCCTGACGGCCCGTCAAGATAGAACAGGTTCTAGGAGAAGGGAAGGTAAGCGGAGGCGGGAGCGGGGGCGAGGGCGCCGGGTCAGCGGTCGAAGTCCAGCTCCACCTCCGGGGTGAGCGGATGCGACTGGCAGGCCAGCACGAAGCCCGCGTCCGTCTCCTCAGGCTCCAGCGCGAAGTTCCGCTCCATCCGCACCTCGCCCGAGACGAGGAACGCCCGGCAGGTCCCGCACACCCCGCCCTTGCAGGCGTACGGAGCATCCGAGCGGCTCCGCAACACCGTCTCCAGCAGCGACTCCGCGTCCTGCACGGGCCAGCTGCCGGAGCGGCCGTGCAGGGTGGCCGTCAGCGTGGCGTCGGAGGGGGCGGCGACCTTGACGACCGTGACATCGGACGGGCCGTCGTCGACGTGGAAGATCTCCTGGTGGATCCGGGTCCGGTCGACGTCCAGCCCGCGCAGCGCCTTCTCCGCCCCGCGTACGAGACCGAGCGGCCCGCACAGGAACCAGCCGTCCACCTCCGCCACCGGCAGCACCGCCGGCAGCAGTGCGGTGAGCCGCTCGGTGTCCAGGCGGCCGGAGGGCAGCCCGGCCGACTGCTCCTCCCGCGAGAGGGCCGTGATCAGCTGGAAGCGGTCCGGATAGCGGTCCTTGAGGTCGGCCACCTCGTCCAGGAACATCGTGGAGGCCGCCGTGCGGTCGCTGCGGATCAGACAGAACCGCGCCTTCTCCTCCCGCGCCAGCAGCGTGGCCGCCATCGACAGCACCGGCGTGATCCCGCTGCCCCCGACCACCGCCGCGAAGAGGCCGGGACGCGGCTCCAGCACGAAGCGGCCCATCGGAGGCATGGCCTCCACCTGGTCCCCGACGGACAGCTCCTTCAGGGCGTAGGTGGAGAACGCGCCGCTCTCGACCCCGCGGATGCCGACCCGGACCACGGGCTCGGCGGGCTGCTCGGTGGCCGGTGCGCAGATCGAGTACGAACGGCGGATCTCCTTGCCGTCCACCGTGAAGCGCACGTTCAGATGCTGGCCCGGCTGGTGGCGGAAGGTCTCGCGCAGCTCGGCCGGCACGGCGAAGGTCACGGCCACCGCATCTTCCGTGATCCGTTCGATCGCGCTGACCCGGAGCGGATGGAACATCTACAACTCCTTGAAGTGGTCGAACGGTTCGCGGCAGGCGACGCAGCGGCGCAGGGCCTTGCACGCCGTGGAGGAGAACCGGCTGAGCAGCTCCGTCTCCGTGGAGCCGCAGTGCGGGCAGCGCACCGAGAGCGTCAGCGGCACCGGGCCGCCGTCGGCGCTGTGGGCGCGCGGGGGCGCTATGCCGAACTCGGCGAGCTTGCGGCGGCCTTCGGCGCTGATGTCGTCGGTCGACCAGGCCGGTGCGAGCACCGTGACCACGGAGACCTCGGGCACACCGTTCTCGTGGAGCACTCGCTCGATGTCGGCGGACATCGCCTCGATCGCCGGGCAGCCGGTGTACGTCGGGGTGAGCCGCACCGTCACCCGGCCCGGGCCCTCCACGTCCACGCCGCGCAGGACGCCGAGCTCGGCCAGGGTCAGCACCGGAAGCTCGGGGTCGGGGACGGAGCCGGCGAGGGAGCGCAGCTCGGCCTCCAGCGGGGTGTCGGTCACCATGACGCCCCCGGGTGGCTGCGGTGCAGGTGCTGCATCTCGGCGAGCATCCGGCCGAACGGCTCGGTGTGCAGGCCCTGCCGCCCCGCACCTGCCGCCCAGGCCCCGGTCCGCGGCCCGGCCGGCAGCGTCAGGGTGGCCCGCTCCACGGTGGCGGTGACGGCGGAGAGCCAGGCGCTCTCCAGCTCCTGCCAGTCGACGCCGGAGCCGGTGGTGTCCGCAGCGGCCGTAGCGCCCGTGGCGTCCAGGCCCTCCACCGGCTGGAACATCTCGCCGGTGAAGCGCCAGAGCGCCTCCAGGCCCGCCTGCATCCGCTCATGGCTCTCGGCGGTGCCGTCGCCGAGCCGCAGGACCCACTGCTCGGCGTGGTCCCGGTGGTAGGCGACCTCCTTGACGGCCTTCGCCGCCAGGTCCGCGAACGCGCTGTCCCCGGCCGCCAGCCGCTCGTACAGCAGGTGCTGGTAGACCGAGAAGTAGAGCTGCCGGGCGATGGTGTGGGCGAAGTCCCCGTTGGGCTGCTCGACCAGCTGGAGGTTGCGGAAGGCCCGCTCCTCGCGGAGGTAGGCCAGCTCGTCCTCGTCACCGACGAGCGAGAGCAGCACCCGCGCCTGGCCCAGCAGGTCCAGGGCGATGTTGGCGAGCGCCACCTCCTCCTCCAGGACGGGGGCGTGGCCCGCCCACTCCCCCAGCCGGTGCGAGAGCACCAGCGCGTCGTCGCCGAGGGCGAGGGCGGCGCTCACAGGTGCTTCACCCCGTCCGGGATCTCGTAGAAGGTCGGGTGGCGGTAGGGCTTGTCGCCGGCGGGCTCGAAGAAGGAGTCCTTCTCGTCGGGCGAGGAGGCGGTGATCTCCGTGGACGGGACGACCCAGATCGAGACGCCTTCGGAGCGGCGGGTGTAGAGATCGCGCGCGTTGCGCAGGGCCATCTCGGCGTCGGGCGCGTGGAGGCTGCCCGCGTGGGTGTGGGAGAGCCCGCGCCGCGAGCGCACGAACACCTCCCACAGCGGCCAGTCGGTCGAGCTGCTCATGCCGTCTCCTCCACGTGCTGTGCGGGCTGTGCCGTCCGGGCGGACGGGGTGGTGTGCTTGGCGGCGTACGCCGCGGCCGCGTCCCGGACCCAGGCGCCCTCTTCGTGGGCCCTGCGCCGCTGGGTGATCCGCTCTTCGTTGCACGGGCCGTTGCCCTTGAGGACCTCCTGGAACTCCGTCCAGTCGATCGCGCCGAAGTCGTGCTGTCCGCGCTCCTCGTTCCACCGGATGTCCGGGTCCGGCAGGGTCAGGCCCAGCGCCTGCGCCTGCGGCACGCAGATGTCCACGAAGCGCTGCCGCAGCTCGTCGTTGGAGTGCCGCTTGATCTTCCAGGCCATCGACTGCTCGGAGTGGGCCGAGGCGTCGTCCGGTGGGCCGAACATCATCAGCGACGGCCACCACCAGCGGTCCACCGCGTCCTGCGCCATCGCGTGCTGGGCCTCGGTGCCACGGCTGAGGGCGAGGAGCAGCTCGTACCCCTGGCGCTGGTGGAAGGACTCCTCCTTGCAGATGCGGACCATCGCGCGGGCGTACGGGCCGTAGGAGCAGCGGCAGAGCGGCACCTGGTTGGTGATGGCCGCGCCGTCCACCAGCCAGCCGATCGCGCCGACGTCGGCCCAGGTCAGGGTCGGGTAGTTGAAGATCGACGAATAGCGCTGGCGGCCGGCGTGGAGCTTGTCGAGCAGCTCCTCGCGGCTGGTGCCCAGCGTCTCGGCCGCGCTGTAGAGATACAGGCCGTGCCCGGCCTCGTCCTGGACCTTGGCCATCAGGATCGCCTTGCGGCGCAGCGAGGGTGCGCGCGTGATCCAGTTGGCCTCGGGCTGCATGCCGATGATTTCCGAGTGGGCGTGCTGCGCCATCTGGCGGACCAGCGTGGCGCGATAGGCCTCGGGCATCCAGTCGCGCGGCTCGATCCGGTCGTCGGCGGCCACCGCCGCGTCGAAGACCGCGAGCCGTGCCGCGTCCGCCGGGTCCTCGGCCGTGCCGGGCGCCCTTCCTGCCGCTTTCGCCGTGCCTGAGGTGCTCTGCGTCTTCTGGTCCGCAGTCACTGCCGCCATCCCGGGCTCCCTACCGACCGATCGTTCGGTTCATTGACTTCAATGGTCGGTCGGAGGCCCGTAGGGTGTCAACCCTGTGGATAACCGAGTGGTGATCGATGGTGAGCGGGGCGGGATGGATGCGGACCACGACGGGAGCTCCGGCAGCGGGGATTCCGGCAGCGCGCACGAGGGCGTCCGGCCGCAGGCCGTGAGCCGGACCTCTTCCGGACCGGACGCTCCGGCACCCGAACCGGACTCCCCGGCATCCGGACCGGACTCCCCGGCCCCGGAAACGGAAGCTCCGGTCTCCGCTCCGAACCCACCCGGAACCGGCGTCGGCATAGCCGGTCTCTCCTTCGGCTACCAGCTCGTCGCCGCCCTCTCCCTCTCCCTCATCGGGCTCCTGGCCTGCGCACAGGTGGCCATGGTCTTCCTGCACGTCGCCCCGTCCAACACGCTGACCAAGCAGCACGGCAAGACGGTCGACGACTGGATCTACCCGGAGTTCGAACAGAACTGGAAGCTCTTCGCTCCCAACCCGCTCCAGCAGAACATCGCCGTCCACGTCCGGGCCGAGGTGTCCGGGGCGGAAGGGCGCCGCACCACCGGCTGGATCAGCCTCACCCAGGAGGACGGCGACGCGATACGCGGCAGCCTCTTCCCCAGCCATGTGCACCAGAACGAGCTCCGCCGGGGCTGGGACTTCTACGTGAACTCGCACGACGACCGGAACAAGTCCAACGGGCTGCGCGGCGACCTCTCCGAGCGCTACATCCGGCGCATCGCGATGCTGCGGCTGAGCGAGCGCGACCTGGGCGGCACGGTCGAGCGGATCCAGATGAGGTCGGCGAGCAGCACGATCTCCCCGCCCCCGTGGTCCACCGAGAAGGCCAACACCGAACCGAGCTACCGCGAACTTCCCTGGTGGCCCGTGACCCCCGACGACCTGTCCGCACCGCGTGACGCGGCGCGCGCCGAGGAGGGGACCGAGTGACCACCACCCCGCCCACCGCACCGCCGTCCGGCCGGCCCGCTCCACCGGCTTCCGCTCCGGCTCCCGGCGCCAGGCCCGACCGGATCACCGCCGCCGGCACCGCCCTCGCCCGGGCCCTCCAGCGGATCACCGCCTCGGCCCTCGGCCCGTACCAGAGCGCCGTCATCCGGATCGGCTTCGCCGCCACCTACCTGTTCTTCCTGGTCCGCGAGCTGCCGCACCGCCACGAGCTGTACGGCCCCGACAGCCCGTGGCACTGGGACCTGGCCCGGCAGCTCACGGCGGGCAACGACGCCTTCTCCGTCCTCCTCTGGTCGGACAGCGCGCTCTGGTTCGAGGTGGTGTACGCGCTCACCGTCCTGTCCGCCGCCGGTCTGCTGCTGGGCTGGCGCACCCGGACGATGTCGGTCCTCTTCATGGTCGGCGTGCTCTCCGTGCAGAACCGCAGCGTCTTCATGGGCGACGGCGGCGACAACGTCATCCACCTGATGGCGATCTACCTCGTCCTGACGCGCTGCGCCCAGGTCTGGTCGCTGGACGCCCGCCGCACGGCCCGCGAGGCCGAGCGCGGCGCGCTCGGCCTGCCGCCCCGGCGGGACGTCACGGGCCCGGTGCTCTGGGCGGTCCTCGGCCCGGTCCTGCTGGGGGCCACGCTGATGGACGGCCTCGGCGGGACCTGGTGGCTGCCGGTCCTGCTGTGGATCCTCTGGCTCTCCGCCGCCGCCTGGTGGGCCGCGAACCGCTACGCGCCGCACGGACAGCAGCGCGCCCTGCTCGACGTGCTGGCCAACCTCGCCCACAACGCCACGCTCGTCGTGATCATGATCGAGGTCTGCCTGATCTACGCGACGGCCGGCTGGTACAAGATCCAGGGCTCGCGCTGGCAGGACGGCACCGCGCTCTACTACCCGCTCAAGCTCGACTACTTCTCGCCGTGGCCCGCCCTCTCGGACGTGCTCGCCTCCAGCGGGCTGATGGTCATGGTGCTGACGTACGCGACGGTCATCGTCCAGGTCGCGTTCCCGTTCACCCTGTTCAACCGGCGGCTCAAGAACGTCCTGCTGGTCATCATGATCGCCGAGCACGCCGGGATCGCCGTGCTGCTCGGGCTGCCGTTCTTCTCGATGGCGATGATCGCGGCCGACGCGGTGTTCCTGCCGACGGTCTTCCTCGTCTGGCTGGGCGGGCGGGCCGCGCTGGGCCGGCGGCGGCTGCTCGGGTGGCTGCCGCGGCGGTCGCGCTCCCCGGAGACCGGCGGCCCGCAGGAGGTGCCCGCCGCCCGCCCGGTGCCGGAGGAACGCGGGGGTACGGGGGAGGCCCCGCCGCACGGCGGTGGCGGGGGCCATACGCTCGTCGGGTGAGCAGCGAGACCGACAGCACCGGCGGCACCCCAGAGCCCGCGCCCGTGGACCCCGTCCCGGCGGAGCCCCTCCAGTACGACGACGGCTACGGCCAGGCCATCGGCGTCGGGCCGCACCCGCTGCCGTGGCCCGAGGACGAGCGGTACGACCCCGAGTTGCTGGCCCACGGCGACCGGCGCAACGTCGGTGACGCCTACCGCTACTGGACGCGCGAGGCGATCGTCGCCGACCTCGACCTGCGGCGCCACGACTTCCATGTGGCCGTGGAGAACTGGGGCCACGACTTCAACATCGGCTCGGTGGTCCGGACCGCCAACGCCTTCCTGGCGAAGGAGATCCACATCGTGGGCCGGCGGCGCTGGAACCGGCGCGGCGCCATGGTCACCGACCGCTACCAACACGTGCGCCACCACCCGGACACCGCGGACCTGACCGCCTGGGCGGCGGCCGAGGACCTGCCGATCATCGGGATCGACAACCTCCCCGGCGCCGTACCGCTGGAGCGGACCGAGCTGCCGCGCCGGTGCGTGCTGCTGTTCGGGCAGGAGGGGCCGGGCCTGACCGAGGAGGCGCGGAAGCACGCCGCGATGGTGTGCTCGATCGCGCAGTTCGGCTCGACCCGGTCCATCAACGCGGGGGCCGCGGCGGCGATCGCGATGCACGCGTGGGTGCAGCGCTACGCCGATGTCCCCGACCCCCGGGACGCCTTCTAGGCCTGGCGGCGGACCTCCACCACCCGGAAGCGGTTGGCGACGAAGGCCGCGTCGCAGAGGGCCGCGTTGGCCGCCGGGTTGCCGCCGGAGCCGTGGAAGTCGGAGAAGGCCGCCGTCTGGTTGACGTAGACCCCGCCGGTCAGGTTCAGCGAGAGCTGGGCCGACTCGTCCAGGCAGACGTCCTCGATCGCCCGCTCCGCCTCGGCGGAGGTGGTGTAGGCGCCGACGGTCATCGCGCCCTTCTCCCGGATCGTGCGGCGCAGCAGCTCCAGGGCCGCGTCCGTCGACTCGACCGCCACGGCGAAGGAGACCGGACCGAAGCACTCCGAGAGGTACGCCGCGTCCTCGTCGCTCTTCGTCCCGTCGAGCTTGACGACGACCGGCGTACGGACGACGGCGTCCGGGAATTCGGCGTTGGCGACCGTACGCGAGGCCAGGGCCACCTCGCCCAGCTCACCGGCCGCCTCGACCCGGGCCTTGACGTCCGGGTTGACCAGCGCGCCGAGCAGGGCCGCCGCGCGGGCGTCGTCGCCGAGGAGCTGGGTGACGGCCGCCGCGATGTCGGCGGTCACCTCGTCGTACGACTTGGGACCGTCGTCCGTGGTGATGCCGTCCCTCGGGATCAGCAGGTTCTGCGGAGTGGTGCACATCTGGCCGCTGTAGAGCGAGAGGGAGAACGCCACGTTGGCGAGCATGCCCCGGTAGTCGTCGGTGGAGTCGACGACGATCGTGTTGACGCCGGCCTTCTCGGTGTAGACCTGCGCCTGGCGGGCGTTGGCCTCCAGCCAGTCGCCGAAGGCGGTGGATCCGGTGTAGTCGATGATCCGGATCTCGGGGCGGACCGCGAGGGTCTTGGCGATGCCCTCGCCCGGCCGCTCGGCGGCGAGCGCGACCAGGTTGGCGTCGAAGCCCGCCTCGGCCAGCACCTCACGGGCGATCTTGACGGTGAGCGCGAGCGGCAGCACGGCCCTGGGGTGCGGCTTCACCAGCACCGGGTTGCCCGTGGCGAGCGAGGCGAACAGGCCCGGGTAGCCGTTCCACGTGGGGAAGGTGTTGCAGCCGATGACCAGCGCGATCCCGCGCCCGGCCGTGGTGAACGTCTTCGTCAGCTTCAGCGGGTCGCGCTTGCCCTGCGGCTTGGACCAGTCGGCCCGCTCCGGCGTGCGGACCTGCTCCTGATAGGCGTACGCGACGGCCTCCAGGCCACGGTCCTGCGCGTGCGGGCCGCCCGCCTGGAACGCCATCATGAAGGCCTGGCCGCTGGTGTGCATCACGGCGTGGGCCAGCTCGTGGGTGCGGGCGCTGATCCGCGCCAGGATCTCCAGACAGACCAGGGCCCGGGTCTCAGGACCCGCCGCCCGCCAAGCGGAGGTGCCGGCCTTCATCGCCGGGAGCAGGACGTCGAGGTCGGCGTGCGGATACTCGACGCCGAGCTCCGGTCCGTACGGCGAGGTCTCCCCGCCCGTCCAGCCGTCGGTGCCGGGCTGGTCCAGGTCGAGCCGGGTGTTCAGTACCGCGTCGAACGCGGCCTTGCCCTCGGCCGCCCCGAGACTGCCCGGCGCGCCGCCCTCGCCGTACGCCTTCGGGTGCTCGGGGTGCGGGGACCAGTACGCGCGGGTACCGATCGTGTCGAGGGCCTGGTCGAGCGTGGGCCGGTGGGTCTCGGACAGCTGCTGGGGGGTGAGCGCGGCGGCCATGGCGGACCAACTCCTCATCGAGCCGGGCGGGGACGTACGGACGGAGTTAGAGTAACCGAACGATCGGTCGGGACAAGGGGTCCCGGCGAACCTGTGGACAACTTCGACGGTCCCCGCCTGCGCGGGGAAGGCCCCTCATGGGGGAGGATCGCGGACATGACCACGGCCAAGCGGGACACGTACACCCCGGAGACTCTGCTCACCGTCGCCGTCCGTGTCTTCAACGAGCGCGGTTACGACGGCACCTCCATGGAGCACCTGTCCAAGGCGGCGGGTATCTCCAAGTCCTCCATCTACCACCATGTGGCGGGCAAGGAGGAGCTGCTGCGCCGGGCCGTGAGCCGGGCGCTCGACGGGCTCTTCGCCGTCCTGGACGAGCCGGGGGCGGTGCGCGGGCGCGCGATCGAGCGCGTCGAGTACGTCACGCGCCGGACCGTGGAAGTGCTGATGGCGGAGGTTCCGTACGTCACGCTGCTGCTGCGGGTGCGCGGCAACACCACGACCGAGCGGTGGGCGCTGGAGCGGCGGCGCGAGTTCGACCACCGGGTGGCGGAGCTGCTGAAGGCCGCGGTGGCCGACGGGGACCTCCGGGCCGATGTGGACATACGGCTGGCCACCCGGCTGCTCTTCGGCATGGTCAACTCGCTGGTCGAGTGGTACCGGCCGCAGCCGGGCGGCTTCCCGGGGGAGGAGCAGCTCGCCGACACGGTGGTCCAGCTCGCCTTCGAGGGGATGCGGGCGACCGGCCGCTGAACCGGTCCGGCGTGGTCAGGCCAGCTCCGCCGGGCGGTCCGGGCGCGGGCCGAGGTCCGTCTCCTCGAAGACCAGCAGCGTCCGCGTCGACAGCACCTCGGGAATCGACTGGATCCGGGTCAGGACCAGCTCCCGCAGCGCCCGGTTGTCCGGCGTGTGCACCAGCAGCAGGACATCGAAATCGCCGCTCACCAGCGCGATGTGCGTGGCCCCGGGCAGCGCCTGGAGCTGCTCGCGCACGGTGCGCCAGGAGTTCTGCACGATCTTGAGCGTGATGTACGCCGAGGCGCCCTGCCCGGCCCGCTCGTGGTCGACCCGGGCGCCGAATCCGCGGATCACGCCGTCCTCGACGAGCCGGTTGATCCGGGCGTAGGCGTTGGCGCGCGAGACATGGACCCGTTCGGCCACCGACCGTATGGAGGCCCGGCCGTCGGTCTGGAGGATGCGCAGGATGTCGCGGTCGATGGCGTCCAGGGGGCGCGCGGGCGGGGGTGCGGCCGACTCCGGGCCCGGCGGGGTGAGCGGCGGCGCCGTGGCCGGTGGGGTGAGCGGTGGTGGCGTGGCCGGGGGCGCGGCGCGGCCGGGGTCCTCGCCCGTTCCGGCCATTTGTTCAGCTGCCATCTGCCCGCGCCTCCCTGTTGTGGACGACCTGCCTCCATCCCAAGCTGTGGAGAACCGTTTGTCCACAGGCTGAAGGTGCCTGTAGCCAAAATGCGCTCGCGACCGAACAATCGGTAGGTGAGGCACACCACACCGGTGCCTCGCACGCCCCGCGACACCCTCGCGACATCTCCTGCCATTCCCCTGCATATCGAGACCCTCGATCCTTCTCGATCGCCCGATCGCCACCCTGATCTCCATCGATGCCCGGAGGTGCCTTCCATGACGGTCCAAGAGCTGCCCGGCGCGGCCACCTACCGGCCCACGCCGCCCCCGGCCTGGAAGCCGATCACCGACCCCGCCCCGCTGCTCCCGGACCCGGAGCCCTACCGGGTGCTCGGTACGGACGCGGTCGCCGATGTCGACCCCGAGCTGCTGCTCCGGCTCCACGCGGAGCTGGTCCGAGGCCGCCGGTACAACACGCAGGCCACCGCGCTGACCAAGCAGGGCCGGCTGGCGGTCTATCCGTCCAGCACCGGCCAGGAGGCGTGCGAGATCGCCGCGGCCCTGGTGCTGGAGGAGCGCGACTGGCTCTTCCCCAGCTACCGGGACACGCTGGCGGCCGTGGCGCGCGGGCTCGACCCGGTCGAGGCGCTGACCCTGCTGCGCGGCGACCGGCACACCGGCTACGACCCGCGGGTCCACCGCATCGCCCCGCTCTGCACCCCGCTCGCCACCCAGCTGCCGCACGCGGTGGGCCTGGCGCACGCGGCCCGGCTCAAGGGCGACGACGTGGTGGCGCTCGCCATGGTCGGTGACGGCGGCACCAGCGAGGGCGACTTCCACGAGGCGCTGAACTTCGCGGCCGTCTGGAAGGCCCCGGTGGTCTTTCTCGTGCAGAACAACGGCTTCGCCATCTCCGTACCGCTGGCCAAGCAGACCGCCGCTCCCTCCCTCGCGCACAAGGCCGTGGGATACGGGATGCCGGGCCGGCTGGTCGACGGCAACGACGCGGCGGCCGTGCACCAGGTGCTCAGCGAGGCCGTGGCCCGGGCCCGGCGGGGCGGAGGGCCGACGCTGATCGAGGCCGTCACCTACCGCATGGAGGCCCACACCAACGCCGACGACGCCACGCGCTACCGGGTGGACAGCGAGGTCGAGGCCTGGCGGGCGCACGACCCGGTCCAGCTCCTGGAGCGCGAGCTGACCGGCCGCGGGCTCCTGGACGACGAGGGCATCGCGCAGGCGAAGGAGGCCGCCGAGCGCATGGCCGCCGCGCTCCGCGACCGGATGAACGCCGATCCGGAGCTGACCCCGATGGACCTCTTCACCCACGTGTACGCGGAACAGACCAGCCAGCTCCGCGAGCAGGCCGCCGCCCTGCGGGCCGAGCTGGACGCCGAGCAGGACCACGAGCACAGCGCGGAGGCAGGCCGATGACCACGGCGGCGACGAAAGCCGGCGGACGTACGGCGAAGGCGAAACCGGCCACGATGGCGCAGGCCCTCGGGCGGGCGCTGCGCGACTCGATGGCCGAGGACCCGACCGTGCACGTGCTCGGTGAGGACGTCGGCACCCTGGGCGGGGTCTTCCGGATCACCGACGGGCTGGCCAAGGAGTTCGGCGACGACCGGTGCACCGACACGCCGCTGGCCGAGGCGGGCATCCTCGGCGCGGCCGTCGGCATGGCGATGTACGGGCTGCGGCCCGTGGTGGAGATGCAGTTCGACGCGTTCGCCTATCCGGCGTTCGAGCAGCTGATGAGCCATGTCGCCAAGATGCGCAACCGCACCGGCGGCGCCATGCCGCTCCCGATCACCGTGCGCGTGCCGTACGGCGGTGGGATCGGCGGCGTCGAGCACCACAGCGACTCCTCCGAGGCGTACTACATGGCCACGCCGGGCCTCCACGTCGTCACGCCGGCCACGGTGGACGACGCCTACGGCCTGCTGCGCGCCTCCATCGCCTCGGACGACCCGGTGGTCTTCCTGGAGCCCAAGCGGCTCTACTGGTCCAAGGCCGACTGGTCGCCGGAGGCTCCGGCCGCCGTCGAGCCGATCGGCAAGGCGGTCGTCCGGCGGACCGGGCGCAGCGCCACGCTGATCACGTACGGGCCGTCGCTGCCGGTCTGCATGGAGGCCGCCGAGGCGGCGGTCGCGGAGGGCTGGGACCTCGAAGTGGTGGATCTGCGCTCGCTGGTGCCGTTCGACGACGAGACGGTCGCGGCCTCGGTGCGGCGCACCGGGCGGGCGGTCGTCGTCCACGAGTCGCCCGGCTTCGGCGGCCCCGGCGGCGAGATCGCGGCCCGGATCACCGAGCGGTGCTTCCACCACCTGGAGGCCCCGGTGCTGCGGGTGGCCGGCTTCGACATCCCGTATCCGCCGCCCATGCTGGAGCGGCACCATCTGCCGGGAGTGGACCGGGTGCTCGACGCGGTGGCCCGGTTGCAGTGGGAGGCGGACAGCTGATGGCCCAGGTCCTCGAATTCAAGCTGCCGGACCTCGGTGAAGGGCTGACCGAGGCGGAGATCGTGCGCTGGCTGGTGGAGGTCGGCGATGTCGTCGCCATCGACCAGCCCGTCGTGGAGGTCGAGACGGCCAAGGCGATGGTGGAGGTGCCGTGTCCGTACGGGGGCGTGGTGACGGCCCGGTTCGGTGAGGAGGGTGCCGAACTGCCGGTCGGCGCACCGCTGCTGACGGTCGCGGTGGGTGCGACGGAGGCCTCCTCGGTTTCTCCGGAGCCTTCCGCGCCTTCCGCGTCCTCGGCGTCCTCGGCGGACGAGGAGTCTTCCGACGGGGCGGAGTCCGGGTCGGGGTCAGGGTCGGGGAACGTGCTCGTCGGGTACGGGACCGGCGCCCCGGCCGCTAGGCGGCGGCGTATCCGGCCGGAGCGGGCCGGTGCCCCTGCGGCTCCCGCTCCTGCGCCCGCTCCCGTGCCGGTGGTCGAGCCGGTGTCCGTGCCCGCCGCGGCCGGTGAGGTGAACGGCCGGCAGGGGCCCGTGGCCGTGGTGTCCCCGCTCGTACGCCGGCTGGCCCGGCAGCACGAGATCGACCTGCGGCGGCTGACGGGATCGGGGCCCGACGGGCTGATCCTGCGGGCCGACGTGGATTCCGCGATCCGGCGGGGGGCGGATGAGGCCACGGAGACGGCGGCCCGTCCGGCTGCCGAGCCCGCCGTGGCGGAGGCGCCCACGGCCGCCGTAGCGAACACGGCCGTCGCGAGCACGGCCGCACCGGCGACCGCCGAGCGGATTCCGCTGCGCGGGGTACGGGGAGCGGTCGCGGACAAGCTGTCGCGCAGCCGGAGCGAGATCCCGGACGCCACCTGCTGGGTGGACGCGGACGCCACCGAGCTGATGGCCGCCCGCGCCGCGATGAACGCCGCGTCGGGCCCGTCCGGCGGGCCCAAGGCGTCGGTCCTGGCGCTGCTGGCGCGGATCTGTACGGCGGCGCTCGCCCGGTATCCGGAGCTCAACTCCACCGTGGACACGGCCGCCCGGGAGATCGTGCGCCTGCCCGGCGTGCACCTCGGGTTCGCGGCGCAGACCGAGCGGGGCCTCGTCGTCCCGGTCGTCCGGGACGCGCACACCCGCAACGCCGAGTCGATCGGGGCCGAGATCGCCCGGCTGACCGAGCTGGCGCGGACCGGGAAGCTCAGCCCGGCCCAGCTGACCGGCGGCACCTTCACGCTGAACAACTACGGGGTGTTCGGGGTCGACGGTTCCACGCCGATCATCAACCACCCCGAAGCGGCGATGCTCGGCGTCGGCCGGATCATGCCCAAGCCCTGGGTCCACAACGGTGAGCTGGCCGTACGTCAGGTCGTCCAGCTCTCGCTCACCTTCGACCACCGGGTGTGCGACGGCGGAACGGCCGGGGGCTTCCTCCGGTACGTGGCCGACTGCGTGGAGCAGCCCGCGGTGCTCCTGCGCACCTTGTAGGGCCCGCCGTTACGTGCACGCCCGCTCCGGACCCGGCCCGTGCGGCCACCCCGGAGGGGGCGTCGGCGCCAGGTGGTGCCCATACTCGACGTATGACCGCCTACGACGTGATCGTCCTGGCCGGCGGGGCCGCGAAGCGGCTCGGCGGCGCCGACAAGCCGGCCGTACGGGTCGGCGGCCGCGCGCTGCTCGACCGGGTGCTGGCGGCCTGCTCCGGCGCGGGTGCCACCGTCGTGGTGGGCGGCCGCAGGCCCACCTCCCGGCCGGTCACCTGGACCCGCGAAGTCCCGGAGGGCGGCGGTCCGTTGGCGGCGCTCGGTGCCGGGGTGCGGCTGACGGCGGCGGAGCGGGTGCTCGTCCTCTCCGCCGACCTGCCGTTCCTCGGCCCCGCCACGGTCGACGCGCTGCTCGCCGCCGCCGGTGAGGACGGCCGGGACGGCGCGCTCTGCACCGATCCCGACGGCCGCGACCAGCCGCTCGTCGCCGTCTACCGCGCCGAGGCGCTCCGCCGCGAGCTGGCCCTGGTCGCCACCGAGCACGGCTCCCTCGCCGGGCTGCCGCTCCGGTTGCTGACCGGCGAGCTGGATCTGGCCCGGGTCGACGCCGGGCCGCACGCCGCCTTCGACTGCGACACTTGGGACGACATCGCCGCCGCCCGCGCGCGGATCAGGGAGCATGGGGCCGTGCTGGACGAATGGATGACCTCGGTCAAGAACGAAATGGGAATCGAACTCGACGTCGACACCGACGTCCTGCTCGACCTCGCCCGCGACGCCGCGCACGGGGTCGCGCGGCCCGCCGCACCGCTCACGACCTTCCTGGTCGGGTACGCGGCGGCCCGGGCGAGCGCCGGCGCGGGCCCGGAGGAAGCCGCGGCGGCGGTCGCCGAGGCCGCCCGCAAGGCCACCGCCCTGGCCCTGCGCTGGGAGGCGGAGGCGGAGGCGGAGGCGGCGGGGGCCGGCGGAGCGGAGAAGACGGCCCCGCCGGAGGCGAGCGGCGAACAGGCCGGAACGCCATGACCGGCGGCGACCTGCCCGGACGGTCCGGCACGGCCGACAGCGCCGTAGAGCGCGCCACGGCCGACGCCGAAGAGCTGGCCGTCGAACAGGCCCTGGCGCTGGTCGGCGGCCGGAACCGGACGCGTAACCAGGCGCATAACCAGGCGGACGGCCAGGCGCGTAACCAGGCGGACGGTCAGCCGCGCGACCGAGCCGACGACCGGCCGGGTGACCAGCCGCGCAACCCCGCCGGCGACCATGCGCGCGACCGAGCTGACGACGGTGCGAACGGCCGGGTGCCTGACCGAGCCGGCCACCAGCCGCGCAACCCGGTGACCGGCCGGCCGGGCGACCGGGTGACGCGCGACCAGAACCCCGGCGACCCCACCGGCCCGCGCTCCTCCCCGTACGCCAACCGCCCCAGCTCTCCCGCTCTCCCCTGGGACCGTGCCCGGGCCGTCGCCGCGCGGGCAGGGCGCGGCGGACCGCCCGCCGTGGTGCGGCTGTCGCTGGACCGGGCCCTGGGGCACGTCCTCGCCGAGCCGCTCGCCGCACTCACCGACCTGCCGTCCTTCGACACCTCGGCCATGGACGGCTGGGCCGTCGCCGGACCCGGCCCCTGGACGTACGAGGAGGGCACCGGAGTGCGGGCAGGCGACGGCTCCGCCACCGCGCCCCTGCCCGACGGCACCGCCGTACGCATCGCCACCGGCGCCCGTACCCCCGCCGACACCACCGCGGTCATCCGCAGCGAGCACGCCCACGTCGACGAGGCCCGGCGGCTGCTCTCCACCCGGCGGCCCGTCGTCACCGGCCAGGACATCCGCCCCCGGGGCCAGGAGTGCCGCGCGGGCGACCAGTTGGTGCCGACCGGCACCGTGGTCACCCCGGCGGTGCTCGGGCTCGCCGCCGCCGCCGGGTACGACGCGCTGCCGGCCGTCCCCCGCCCCCGCGTCGACGTCCTCGTCCTCGGTGACGAACTTCTGGCCGCGGGCCTCCCGCACGACGGCCTCATCCGCGACGCCCTCGGCCCCATGCTCGCGCCCTGGCTGCGGGCCCTGGGCGCCGAGGTCTCCGCGCCCCGCCGCCTCGGCGACGACGCCGAGGCCCTGCGTACGGCCCTCACCTCATCCGACGCCGATGTGATCATCACCACCGGCGGCACCGCCTCCGGGCCGGTCGACCATGTGCATCCGGTCCTGGCCGCCATCGGCGCCGAGTTGCTCGTGGACGGCGTCGCCGTGCGCCCCGGCCACCCGATGCTGCTGGCGCTCCTCGCCCCGGACGGGCCGTACCTGGTCGGGCTGCCCGGCAATCCGCTCGCGGCCGTATCAGGGCTGCTGACCCTCGCCGAACCGCTCCTGGCGGGGCTCGCGGGCCGCCCGGCCCAGGACGCGTACCGGGCGCTCGTCCACGCCGATGTGCCCGGTCATCCGCAGGACACCCGCCTCGTCCCGGTCGTCCACCGCGCGGGCCGGGCGGGCGGCCGGGACCATGTGGCACCGCTGCGGTACAACGGTCCGGCCATGCTGCGCGGGATCGCCGCGGCGGACGGGTTGGCCGTCGTACCCGCCGGCGGGGTACGGTCCGGCACCGAGGTGGAGATTCTGGATCTCCCATGGGCCCCGGCGACGCCGTGGACGGAAGGGTGTTTCACGTGAAACTTCCCGGCCAGGACGCGATGGCCAGGCGGGCAGATGAACAGGTCGTCCCCACGCGGGTCCTGCTGCCCCGCAGGATCGTCGACCGTCCGGGACGTCAGGTCGCCAAGCGCTTGCTGATGGCGCTGCTCGTGCTGGCCACGACGGTGATGATCGTCTGGCTCGATCGCGACGGCTATACGGACAACGCCGATGGCAGGGTGAACCTGCTCGACGCCGTCTACTACGCGACGGTCACCCTTTCCACCACCGGTTACGGCGACATCGTCCCGCAGAGTGAGGGCGCCCGGTTGCTCAACGTGGTGCTCGTGACTCCGTTGCGCGTGGTGTTCCTCATCATCCTGGTCGGCACCACCCTCGAGGTCCTCACGGAACGGACCCGCGAGGACTTCAGGCTCAAGCGTTGGAGATCCAACTTGCGTGACCACACCGTCGTCGTCGGGTTCGGTACCAAGGGCCGTTCGGCGATTCAGACGCTTCGCGCCACCGGCCTGGCGAAGGAGCAGATCGTCATCGTCGATCCGGCCTCCAAGGTGATCGACGCCGCCAATGCCGAGGGCTACACCGGTGTGGTCGGTGATGCCACCCGCAGCGACGTGCTGCTGCGCGCAGAACTTCAGAAGGCGCGTCAGATCATCATCGCCACCCAGCGGGACGACACCGCCGTCCTCGTCACCCTGACCGCGCGTCAGCTGAACCGCGGCGCCAAGATCGTGGCGGCGGTCCGCGAGGAGGAGAATGCCCCCCTGCTGCGGCAGTCCGGGGCCGACGCGGTGATCACCAGCGCCAGCGCCGCCGGTCGGCTGCTCGGCCTCTCCGTACTCAGCCCGAGCGCGGGCACGGTGATGGAGGATCTGATTCAGCAGGGCAGCGGCCTCGATCTCGTCGAGCGGCCGGTGATAAAGGCCGAGGTGGGCAAGAGCGTCCGGGAGACCGACGACCTGATCGTCAGTGTGCTGCGGGGCCACCGGCTGCTCGGTTACGACGACCCGGCGGCCAGCCCCTTGCAGTTGACGGACCGGGTCATCACCATCGTGCGCGTCACCGCGCCGCCCGGCTCCGGCCCGTCCGGCCCCTCCCTGCCCCACCTGCCGATGCCGCCACACCGCTCCTGACTTGGGAATCCGCACCCGTCCTGACCGCGAGGAAACCGCACCGCTCCTGGCGCTGGGAATCGTGGCAGGCGGTCGGCGGCGGGAGTAGCCTCGCGGCCATGCATGCGATCACGATCCCCGAACCCGGTGGCCCCGAGGCGCTCGTCTGGGCCGAGGTGCCCGATCCCGTACCCGGCGAAGGCGAGGTCCTCGTCGAGGTCGTCGCCGGTGCCGTCAACCGTGCCGATGTGCTCCAGCGGCAGGGCTTCTACAACCCGCCGCCCGGCGCCTCTCCGTACCCCGGCCTGGAGTGCTCCGGCCGTATCGGGGCGCTCGGCCCCGGGGTGACCGGCTGGGCGGTCGGCGACGAGGTGTGCGCGCTGCTGTCGGGCGGCGGCTACGCGGAGAAGGTCGCCGTACCGGTGGGCCAGCTCCTTCCCGTACCGGACGGGGTGGACCTGACGACGGCGGCCGCACTGCCCGAGGTCACCGCAACGGTCTGGTCGAACGTGTTTCTCGTGGCCCACCTGCGCCCCGGCGAGACCCTCCTCGTCCACGGCGGCTCCAGCGGGATCGGCACGATGGCGATCCAGCTGGCGAAGGCGGTCGGCGCCCGCGTCGCGGTCACGGCGGGCAGTCCGCAGAAGCTCGCCGAGTGCGCCGCGCTCGGCGCCGACATCCTCATCGACTACCGCGAGCAGGACTTCGTCGAGGAGCTGGCGAAAGCGACCGACGGGGCGGGGGCGGACGTCATCCTGGACATCGTCGGCGCCAAGTACCTGGAGCGGAACGTGAAGGCGCTCGCCGTCAACGGCCGCCTGGCCATCATCGGCCTCCAGGGCGGCGCGAAGGGCGAGCTGAACCTCGGCGTGCTGCTCACCAAGCGGGCCGCCGTCACCGCGACCTCGCTGCGGGGCCGCCCGCTCGCCGAGAAGGCCGCCATCATCGCCGCCGTACGCGAGCATGTCTGGCCGCTGATCGCCGACGGCGTGGTCCGGCCGGTGGTGGACCGTACGGTGCCGATGCAGGACGCCGCCGAGGCGCACCGGGTGCTCGAATCCAGCACCCACATCGGCAAGGTGCTCCTGGCCGTGCCGGGCGCGTAGAACGCCGGGCACGTAGAACACGGCAGGGGCCCGGCACACACCGTGTGCGCCGGGCCCCTGCCGTGTGCTCTACGCGGTCTACAGATACGGTCCTGAGCGGATCGGACCGTGCGGGTCCGCGCCGCCGCCTTCCTCGTCCTCGTGGGCCATCCCGGGCGGCAGCGCGCGGCGCATCTGCTCCAGCTGCGCGCGGGCCGCCATCTGCTGGGCGAACAGCGCGGTCTGGATGCCGTGGAAGAGGCCCTCCAGCCAGCCCACCAGCTGCGCCTGCGCGATCCGCAGCTCGGCCTCGGAGGGCACCGACTCCTCGGTGAACGGCAGCGAGAGCCGCTCCAGCTCCTCCACCAGCTCCGGCGCGAGACCGTCCTCCAGCTCCTTCACGGAGCTGGCGTGGATCTCCTTGAGCCGGACCCGGCTCGCCTCGTCGAGAGGAGCCGCCCTGACCTCCTCCAGAAGCTGCTTGATCATGCTGCCGATGCGCATGACTTTCGCGGGCTGTTCGACCATTTCCGTCACCGGGACCTCGCGCGACTCGTCGTCACTGGCACCGCCGCCGATAGCCATTCCGTCCTGGCCCACGACAAGGACCTGCGGATGCTCCTGCGACCGGTCATTCCTCGGCATTTCCATGCCGCCATTGTCTCCCACACATGCCGTACTCCACGGTGGTGCCCCCGGAAACGGATGATCCACCGTCTCCGGGGGCAGCAAAGTGCCGGTCAGCCCGCGCGGCGGGCCAGCTTCAGCCGGGAGCTGGTGAGGCCGGCGGCGAGCAGCCCGGCCAGCACCGGGACGGCCAGGGCCAGGAGCGCGATGGTCGGCCACGGCATCACGATCGGTGTGTACGCCGACTCCATCGGATCCGCCCGCATCTCCGCCACCGCCGCGCGCAGGTCGGTCAGACGCAGCGCGACCGCGGGCACGATCCCCGCCGCCGTCCCCAGCAGCACCCCGGTCAGGGCGACGACCAGGCACTGGAAGCCGGAGAGCGAGCGCCGTACGCCCGGCGGCGCGCCCACCGCGCTGAGCGTGGTGAGGTCGGCCTCCGCGTCGGCCTTGGAGAGCCCGGTGGTGATGGCCGCCGCACCCAGGGTCACGACCCCGGCGAAGATGGCCAGGATCAGCAGGATCGCTTCGTCCTCTCCCTGCTGCGCGGCGCTCGCGGTCATCACGTACGCGCGGTTTCCGGCCTGCTCGATCGCCGCGTCGGCCGCCTGCCGCTCGGCGTCGTTCGGCTCGCGGCTCAGCGTGTAGATGCTGGCGTGCTCCTCGGTGTGCAGGCCGAGCTCGGCGGCGGTCCGCTGCGGCAGGATCATCCGGATGCCAGGAGTCGCCGCGTACCGGTCGGGAGCGACGTACACCTTCAGCCGGTCCGTGGTGGTGCGGGCCTTGCCGGGGTGCAGGGCCCGGTTCTTCTCGTCCCGGTCGTTGTAGGTGTGGACGGCCTTGAGGGTGACCTCGCCGTTCTTCGCGTACGCCGAGTTGAGCAGGACGGGTGTGCCCGCGGCGAGGGCCTTCGCCGCCGCCGGGTCGTCGAGCTTCACGTACGAGGTGAGCAGTCCGGCGTCACCGATGACGACCTTGCTGTCGTCGTTGCCGAGGGAGACCATGGTCCACCGCTCGTCCACACAGGCGGGGGAGTTCATCAGCCGCTTGTGCTCGTCCGCCGAGATCCGCAGGGCGAGTTCCTTGGCGCCCTTGCCGCTCAGCGGGCAGGAGTGGCCCTCTCCGGTGGGCTTGACGAGCTCGATGGTTCCGCAGCCGTCCTCCTCCTCGTAGTACACCGAGCAGTCGCTGCCGGCCCAGACCCTTCCGACGTCGGCGCGCCCGCCGTTGACGGGGTAGTTCTGCTCGACGGCGGCCCGTGCGCGGGGCAGGTTGGCCTTCTGGGAGGTGTCGAAGGCCATCACCGCGGCGGTGCCCGCGGTCAGGTCGGGCTGGTGGTCGTAGGCCTGCTCGGCGGCGCTGCTGCTGGTGTACGTGGCGATGGCGACGCTGCCCGCGACGGCGGCCATGACGGCGGCGACGGCGGGCGCGGTACGGCCCCGGTTGCGGGCCGCGTCGCGCAGGGCGATGCGGGGCGTCAGCGGGAGCCGACGGCCGAGCCGGCCGAGGAAGCCGACGATGACCGGGATGCAGCCGAGGAGGCCCAGCTCGGCGAGGACCGAACCGCCCGCGACCAGCTTGACGCTGCCGCTGACGCCTCCGTACACGGCGAGGGCGACACCGCCCGCCAGCACGAGGGAGCCGACGAGCGGCAGGACGCGGGAGCTGCGGCGGGAGCCGCGGCGTCCGGTGAGCGACTCCAGGACGGACTGGCGGCCCGCCACGATCGCCGGGGCGAGCGCGGCGAGGACACCGGTGACCAGGCCGAGTGCGGCGATGGCGAGGATCTCCCAGGGCCGGACGGTCAGTTCGCCGAAGCGGCGGCCGGTGAACTCCTCGATCACCGGCCGGAACAGGGCGGTGAGCCCGAACCCGGCGCCGACGCCGGCGACCGCGCCGACCCCGCCGAGCACCGCACCGCCCGCGAGCACCACGGCCCGGACCTGGCTGCGGGTCCCGCCGCACGAGCCGACCAGGCCCAGCTGCCGGCGCGAACGGCGGGCGCCCACGGCGAACGCCGGTCCGGCCAGCAGCACGATCTCCAGGACGGCCATGGCGGCCACGGTGAGAGCGGCCGCGGTCATCTCGGCGTCGCCGCTCTCCCAGCTCTGCATTTGCGCGGCCATGGGGACCTCGGAGTCCGGCGGCGGATTCAGGGCGACCTGGCGGGCGCGTACCACCACGCCCTTCTCGTTGGCGGCGAGCACGTCCGGCCAGGTCACGCCGGCCCCGAGCGGGCCCTGGACCAGCCACTTCAGGTCGCCGGCCTGCGGCGGGAGGATCTCCTTGTCACGGTCGGCGGTCTTCTGCCACGGCGCGATGACCGCGCCGGGGACGGCGAAGAGGGACTCGGTCTTCAGCTCGGCGGGGAGTTCCACCGCGCCGGTGAGCGTGTAGACCAGCTGGGGGCCGCGCACGGTGACGCGGTCGCCGACGGAGAGGCCGGACGCGTCGAGGAAGGCTTCGGTCGCCGCGATCTCGTTCCTGGCCTGCGGGTAGGCGCCTTCGGTGAGTTCGACCCGGCCGCGCAGCAACGGGTCCGCGACGGCCAGTTCGGTGATCTCGGTGTCGGCGATGCCGTGGCGGGTCGTCACGGAGGCGGGCACGGACTGCTCGGTGAGGTACCGCGAGCCCTTCGGGAAGGTCGCGGGTACGTCGACGGGCTCAGGCTTGTCCCCAGGAAGCATCTCCGGGGCGTCCTCCGGCGTCTGCCACATGATGCCGTCGGGCATCTGCTCCAGCCGGACCGGGCCCATCCCCTGGCCCTTGAACAGGGCGTCGGCCGCTCCCAAATCCGCCGTCAGGTCCTCGGCGACGGTGGGCAGGGCGCTGCGGTACGTCAGGTCGGCGGCGGTCACACCGAGGACCGGCAGGGCGATCATCGCGACGACGAGCGCGCTGCGGGCCTTGGCTCGCGCCGCGTCGCGCCTGGCTATGCGGAAGGCGGCGCGCCATCCGGAGAAGAGGCTCACTTGGCGCCCTCGGCGGATCCGGAGGTTCCTGCCGCACCTGTTGCACCTGCCGCGCCTGCCGCTCCCGCTGCTCCCGCTGTGAGCAGCGAGTCGGCGCCGGTGGTCAGCGTCTGGTCGACGATCGAACCGTCGCGGAGGAAGACGACCCGGTCCGCCCAGGCCGCGTACCGGGGCTCGTGGGTCACCATCACCCCGGCCGCTCCCTGGTCGCAGCGGGTGCGCAGCAGGGCGAGGACCGCCTCGCCGGTCTCGGAGTCGAGCGCTCCGGTCGGCTCGTCGGCGAGGACGAGGCGCCGGTCGCCGACGAGGGCGCGGGCGATGGCGACGCGCTGCTGCTGGCCGCCGGACATCTCGTCCGGGAAGCGGTCGGCTATCTCGGTCAGCTTCATCTCGGCCAGTGCGGCGAGGGCTTCCTTGCGGGCCTTGCGCACGGAGACGCCGTCGAGTTCGCGCGGCAGGGCGATGTTCTCGGCGGCGGTGAGGGCCGGGATGAGGTTGTAGTCCTGGAAGACGTATCCGACGCTACGGCGGCGCAGTGCGGCGACGCCCTTGCGGCCGAGCGAGGCGATGTCCTGGCCCTCGATGATCACCTGGCCGCTGGTGGCGTTGTCGAGCCCGCCGGCCAGGGTCAGCAGGGTCGACTTGCCGGAGCCGGAGGGCCCCATCACGGCGACCAGCTCACCCGGATACACGGAGAGGCTGATCCCGCGCAGGGCGTGCACCTCGGCGATCCCGGAGCCGTGGGTGCGGGTCAGCGCCCGCAGTTCGAGTACGGGGTCGCCTGCGGGCGTCCCGGAGGACGGCGGCGGCGGTGTGGCGGCGGGCGAGGACATGGTGGGTGGTTCCCCCTAGAAAGAACGCGCTGGTCGTGGAGTGCGAGACAGGTCGTGGAGCGCGAGACATGTCATGGAGTGCGAGACATGGAGACGCGCTGGTCATGGCGGGTCGAACAGGAACGTGAGGGCTCAGCGCCGGTTCTTCGTGCGCCCGGCCAAGGCGCGGGCCGGGCCCCGGGTGGCCGTCGGGCCGGGTTCCGGCGAGGGCTCGGTGGCGGCGGCTTCCGCGAGGCGGACGAGGCGCGACTCGCAGTGGTCGAGCCAGCGGGCCTCGGCCTCCGCCTGGAAGATCAGCTGCTCCACCACGAGGAGCCAGGCGACCTCGTCCCGGTTGGCCGGGACGTCGGCCAGGGCCTGGGCCTTGAGCCGGGTGTAGTCCTGCATGGCCTTGAGGGTGTGGTGGCGCTGGGACTGGATGACATCGCGGATGTCGACGTCCGGGGCCCCCACGGCCATGGCCAGCTTGATGGCCAGTTCGTCGCGGGGCGGGTTGGTGCGGTCCACCGGGGTCTCGAACCAGCTGCGCAGCTCGGCCCGGCCGCTGTCGGTGATCGCGTAGAGGTCGTGCCCGGCCTCGTCGGCCCCCTCCTGCACGACCATGCCGTCACGCTCCAGGCGGCTGAGCGTCGTATAGACCTGGCCGACGTTGAGCGGCCAGGTGGAGCCGGTGCGCGACTCGAACTCGGTGCGGAGCTGGGAGCCGTACCGAGGGCCCCGCTCCAGGAGGGCCAGCAGCCCATGACGGATCGACATACTGAGTATGTATACCGAGTATGTTAGTCCTGGCAAGCTCCCGAGCGGTACGGCCACGGGGTGGAGCCGTCAGTTCACGCGGCGCAAGCGGAAGGCGAGGAAGGCGAGTCCGAGCCCGACCATGGCGATGCCCGTACCGAGCGAGACCTGCTGGACCTGCCGGACGGCGGCGGCGTCCAAGGCGCGTGTGGCCGCCGGTCCCGGATCGTTGAACGCCTCGGGCGGCGGGGTGAAGACGAGCAGGTCGGCGGCGGTCGCCTCGGGCTCGTCCGACGGCTCCGGCCCGTCCGGAGCGTCGGCCCGCGCCAGCTCCCACGGGCTCAGCGAACGCCCGGGACGAGCCTTCCCGGCCCCGGCCTCCCGCCCGGCCATCGGCGCGGTCGACCCCGACACCTCGACGGAAGCGGAACGGCTGGGAGACGGCGAGGCGGGGCCTGCGGGAGCCTCGGCACCCTCCACGGCCTCGGTGTCCGCAGAGGGACTGCCGGAGCCGGAACCGAGCAATCCGGACGACGACGGCGGCAAGGGCAGCGGCAGAGCCGAGGGGAGCGCCGGGGAGGATGACGTACCTCGCGACGCGGTACCGGCGGCCGGCGTCGGCGTGCCACGGGAAACACCAGGAGGAGCACCGGAGGGAGCGCCCGAGGAAGACGGCGTGGCAGCAGGGCTCGACGCCCCCGGAGGCACGGCCCGCCCGGAAGGCCCGTCGGTCACCGATGCCCCATGAGCGGTCGATGCCCCATGCGCGGTCGACGCCCCATGAGCGGTCACCGGCGACCCGTGAGCAGCCCCGACCGGAGCACCCCACGGCCCCAGCACCGCGCCGGCCGTCACCAGCAGACAGACCGCGCACCTCGACGACCACACGGCCGGACGTCCTGGAGCCATGAGATCAGCGTCACACGGGCTCTTCCATCCGGCATCCCGGACGGCCCAGGAGGAGATAACCGGCCGTTAGACGTCGATCGGCACCGCGAAACAGAGCCGGAACGGACGTCCAACGCCCGCAGTGATCACCCGATGAACAGGATCGATCAGGAAGGCTGGCCCGTCGAGATCTTCAGCTCGAAGTGGGCGCCCTTCTCGGAGACCGCCGTTCCGGAGGAGGGGAACTGACCCACGATCTGGCCCTCCGCGTACGTGTTGCCGGGCTCTTCGATCTCCTTGATCGTCCAGCCGGCGGCCGCCGCGCACTCCTTCGCCGAGAGGATGTCCTTGTAGACGAAGTTGGGCGCCTGGACCTTCTTCGGGTCGTCGGAGTCCTCCATGGCGTCCGTGCAGGCCGTCGTCTTCATCGTCCGGTTGCGCTCCGGCGGCCGGTAGCCCTCCTCGGTGGAGGTCTCGCTGGTGCCGGGGTCGCCGCCCTTGCCCGCCTCGTCGTCCTTGCCCTTGTCCTGGAGGGAGAGCGCGGTGATCAGGCCGCCGACGGCGAGGAGCGCGACGACGATCGAGCCGACGATGACCGGCATGTTCCGCTTGGAGGAGCCGCCTCCGGTGGTCCCGACGGCCGTCTGGTGCTGCGGGTTGATCGTGTACGGCGGCGGGGTCTGGTGGGCGAGCGGGCCCGGGGTCGGGTAGCCCTGGGCCGCCTGCGGGTAGCCGTAGCCCGGCGCGGGCGTCGGGGCCGGCTGGTTGTACGGACCCGAAGGGCCCGACGGGTACGGCTGCTGCGGGTGCGACTGGTGCGGCTGGTACGGCGTCTGGACGCTCTGCGGGGCCGGAGCCGGGGTGGACTGGTCGACGGGCGGGAACACCGCCGAGCCGACGCCGGAGCCGCTGTTGGCGGGACCGCCGCCGGCCACGATCACCGGGGCGCCGGTCTGGCCGCCCGAGGCGTTCAGCACCCGCGCGATCTCGTCCCGCATCGCGGCGGCGCTCGGGAAGCGCTCGTTCGGGTTCTTCTTCAGGGCGCGGGCCACCAGCGCGTCCATCGCCGGGGTGACCGACCGGTTGATGCTGGAGGGCGCGACCGGCTCCTCCTGCACATGCGCGTACGCGATGGCGAGCGGCGAGTCCGCGTCGAACGGGATCCGGCCGGTGAGCAGCTGGAAGAGCATGATGCCGACCGAGTACAGGTCGGAGCGGGCGTCCACACCGCGGCCGAGGGCCTGCTCGGGGGAGAGGTACTGCGGGGTGCCGACGACCATGCCGGTCTGCGTCATCGAGGTGACACCGGACTGCATGGCGCGGGCGATGCCGAAGTCCATGACCTTCACGACGCCGCGCTTGGTCATCATCACGTTGCCGGGCTTGATGTCGCGGTGGACCAGGCCCATCTCGTGGCTGGTCTCCAGCGCGGCCAGCACGTCGGCCGTCACTTTGAGCGCCTTGTCGGCGGGCATCGCGCCGTACTGCCGGATGTCGGCGGCCAGCACCGAACCGAGCGGCTGCCCCTCGACGTACTCCATGACGATGTACGGCATCAGCGCGCCGCCGAGCTCGTCCTCGCCGGTGTCGAAGACCGAGACGATGTTGGTGTGCTGGAGCTTGGCGACGGCCTGCGCCTCGCGCCGGAACCGCTCGCGGAACGACTGCTCGCGCCCGAGCTCGGTGTGGAGGGTCTTGATCGCGACCTGGCGGTCCAGCGCGGAGTCGTAGGCAAGGTAGACGGAGGCCATCCCGCCTTCGCCGAGCAGGTCGCGCAGCTGGTAGCGGCCGCCCGCCACCGCTCCGCCCGCGTAGCGGCCCTGTGCGCCGTCCTGGCTCATGACTTGCTTTCCCCCTCGGCGGCGCGGGCCCTGGCACGCGCTGTCGTGCACACGCGATGTTTTTGTAGGACGCGGATGCATGCGATCCGGTTCCGTACGACGCGATTACGCGCCAAGTCTGCCCGAGGGGTCCGACACGTCAAGCCGGGTGCCCGTTCCGTGACCCTGAGCACAGGAAGCGTCTCGGAAGCGTTACAGGAAAAAGAGGGGATCGTGGTGTGAGGCGCGCCGGGCGATCGGATGATCGGTCCGGTGCGGAACCTGGGTGTCCGGCGGAGGCTGTAGCGTGACGTGGCAATGCAGCAAGGCACCGTGAGAACCCGCGGACGCGCGGACAGAAACGACGGCGAGGACTGATGGCACCCGATTCCGAAGCAAACGGCGGCGGAGTTTCGGATGGCTCCGACGCCTGGGGTGTCGGTGGCGTCGTCGGTGACGGACGCTACCGGATGACCTACCGGCTCGGCCGGGGCGGCATGGCGGAGGTGTACGCGGCGGAGGACGTCCGGCTCGGACGTACGGTCGCGGTCAAGCTCCTCCGCTCCGACCTGGCCGAGGACCCGGTCTCCAAGGCCCGCTTCACGCGCGAGGCGCAGTCCGTCGCCGGCCTCAACCACCACGCGATCGTCGCCGTGTACGACTCCGGCGAGGACACCGTGGGCGGCCAGACCGTCCCGTACATCGTGATGGAGCTGGTCGAGGGCCGCACCATCCGCGACCTGCTGCTGACCGCCGAGGCGCCGCCGCCCGAGCAGGCGCTGATCATCGTCTCCGGGGTGCTGGAGGCGCTGGCCTACTCGCACCAGCACGGCATCGTGCACCGGGACATCAAGCCCGCCAACGTGATCATCACGGACTCCGGCGCGGTCAAGGTGATGGACTTCGGCATCGCGCGGGCGCTGCACGGCGCGCAGTCGACGATGACCCAGACCGGCATGGTCATGGGCACGCCGCAGTACCTGTCCCCCGAGCAGGCGCTCGGCAAGGCCGTCGACCACCGCTCCGACCTGTACGCCACCGGCTGCCTGCTCTACGAACTGCTGGCGCTGCGGCCTCCGTTCACCGGCGAGACGCCGCTCTCGGTGGTCTACCAGCACGTCCAGGACACCCCGGTGCAGCCGTCCGAGGTTTCGGACGTGGTGCCGCCGGAGCTGGACGGGCTGGTGATGCGCTCGCTGGCGAAGGACCCGGACGACCGGTTCCAGAGCGCCGAGGAGATGCGCGGGCTGGTCCAGTACAGCCTGCAGATGCTCCAGGTGCAGGGCGGCCACACCGGCACGTGGAACACCGGTCCGGTCGTGCTGGGCGAGGGCGGTCAGACCCCGCCGCACGGGATGACGGGCTCGACCCGGGCCATGGGCCACCCGATGCACGGGGACACCTCGCAGGGTCCGATCCTGCCGCCGATGAACCCGGACGACGGCGGCTACGACGGCGGTCAGCGCGGCGGTGGCCGGCGCAACAAGATGTGGCTCTTCGTGCTGCTCGCGCTGGTCGCGATCGGTGCCGGGGTCGCCTTCGCCATCAACGCCTCGAAGGACGACGACGGCAACAAGAAGACGCCGGTCACGCCGTCCACCTCGGTGAGCTCCTCCGAGGAGCAGCCGTCGGAGGACCCGCCCGAGGAGGAGCCGTCGGAGGAGGAGCCGGAGCAGCCGGACAACTCCACCGGCGGTCAGACGGAGCCCGAGCCGCCGCCGTACACCCCGCCGCCGACCCCGTCCCAGCCCTCGTTCACCCCGTCGCCGACCCCGTCCGACAACACGGACGCCGGGACGACGGACGGCAACACCAACGAGGGCACCACGGGCGAGCCGAGCGTCGACCCGACCGACCCGACCACCGACCCGGGCACCCCGGGCGGCAACGGCGGCGAGCCCGGCGGCTCCGAAGGCGCGAACGCCGGCGGCAGCGCGGGCAACGCCGGCAACAGCGGCACGGGCGACACGGCCGGCCCGGCAGCGGGAGGCACGACGCCTTAGGGACCGCGCGGCCCGTACAGCGCGCGTTCACCTATAGGCGCACGCGCGCTCCTTATAGGGCCTCGTTCCAGGGCCGCTCACTCCGTGAACGCCGCGCACACCGCCTCGTACTCACGGGTCCACCACACCGCCAGGGCCGACACCGCGGGGAACTGCGGGTCGGCCCTTCGGTCGTCCAGGCGGTAGCGCCAGCGGAGTATCCAGAAGTCGTTGAGCCGCTCCCACCACACCCGGTGCACGGCGGCGGCCAGTTCGGCGGCGCCCGCGCCCGCCGCACGCCGGTAAGCGCGGGCGTACGCCCGTACCTTGGGCAGGTCCAGCTCGCCGCCCGGCTGCACGAAGAAGATGGCCGCCGCCCGGACCGCCTCCTCCGCGCGCGGCTGCACACCGAGCCGGTCCCAGTCCACGATCGCGACCGGATCGGCGCCCCGGTAGAGCAGGTTGAGCGGATGGAAGTCCCCGTGCACCCACCCGGTGGCGGGCCCGTCCGGCGTCGGCGGCCGGCGGTGTGAGTGGAGCTCCAGCAGCGCCCGGCGCTCCACGAGCCGGTGCACGGCCAGCTCGTCGAAGGCGTCACGCGGGGTGTCCCGGGGCCGCTGCCCCCGGGCGACGGCGAGCAGTTCGTCGATCAGCGCGAAGGTGTCGGCGGCGTGCGGACTCCCGTACCCGGCGGGTAACGGCCCCTCGGACGGCCCGGGTTCACCCTCCGTCGGCATGACCTGCTCAAGAGCGGTGTGTACGGCTCCGAGGAGCGTCCCGAGCCGCCGGGACTGGTGGGGGGTGAGCTGGGATCCGACCCGGTGCAGGCCGTCGACCCAGGGGTGCAGGGCGTAGCAGCGGTCGCCGATCACGGTGACGGTGGTGCCGTCCGCATCGGTCAGCGGCGGGACGACGGGCACGCCGAGGGAGGCCAGCCGCTGGGTGGCGTGGTGCTGGCGCACGATCGTGGCGCGCTCACCGGTGGCGTCGTCGATGTGCTTCTTGTCGAGGTGGTGCTTGAGGAAGTAGGAGCCGCGGGTGGTGGACACGCGGTATCCGTGGTTGAGCAGGCCCTTGGTGATCGGCTCGCAGGCGAGCGGTTCACCGACGTCCGGGTAGCGGCGCAGCACCTCGCCGACCGGCGGAACTGGCGGGCGGGTTACATATGAGCGCGGCACTTACCAAATGGTAGATCACGCTGCGTGGCGGACAAGCGGACTTGCGCCGAAGTCAAGAGTGTGCTCCGTGACGAAGTGCGGGTCGACCCGGAGGTAGGCCGGAGCGAAGGGTTCGCCGTTGGCGCGGGCGGGTGCGGAACCGAAGAGTTCTTGCTGCTCAGGGCAGGGATGGACGATCTCGGCGGGCCCGGTGAACTGCACGGACCACAGGTCTCCGCCCTCGCCCGACGCGTCCGCGTTGTAGTTGTCGGCCCCGTAGGCGACGACGCTGCCGTCGCACGCCTCGTGGTAGCCGAAGCCGCTGTGCATCCGCAGCAGGATGCGGCCGTCGCACACCACGTGCCGGGCCACCGCCAGGAACGGCAGGGCGCGCATGCTGGTGGCGAGGCGGCCGTACGGGACCCGGCGGAGCAGCTCGATCGCGGCCGCCGGGGCGGGCGCACGGTGTTCGTCGGAGGGCATACGGTCCACTCTCCGGCACACGTAGGGGCCGGGTAAGAGTCCCCGGCCCCGGGTGGCGCGGGACCAAAGTCCCTCGGGCCCGCCGTGGCTCAGCGGCGCTCGGCCTGCATCCGGGCCACGTACGCGGCCGCCTGCGAGCGGCGCTCCATGCCGAGCTTGGACAGCAGGCTGGAGACGTAGTTCTTGATCGTCTTCTCGGCGAGGTGCAGCCGCTCCCCGATGACCCGGTTGGTCAGCCCCTCCCCGATCAGGTCCAGGATCTTGCGCTCCTGCTCGGTCAGGTTGGCCAGCCGCTCATCACCCTTGGCGGTGCCGCCGTCGCGGAGCCGCTCCAGCACCCGGGCGGTGGCGACGGGATCCAGCAGCGATTTCCCGGCGGCGACATCCCGTACCGCATTAAGCAGTTCATCGCCGCGGATCGCCTTGAGCACATAACCCGACGCGCCGGCCATGATCGCGTCGAAAAGGGCCTCGTCATCGGCGTACGAGGTGAGCATCAGGCATTTGATGTTCTCGTCCAGCGAACGGACCTCCCGGCACACCTCCACGCCGCTGCCGTCGGGCAGCCGCACGTCGAGCACCGCCACATCGGGGCGCGTCGCCGGGATCCTGACCAGGGCGTCGGCGGCCGTACCCGCCTCGCCGACCACCTCGATGTCGGACTCGACGGAGAGCAGCTCATGGACGCCACGCCGGACGACCTCGTGATCGTCGAGCAGAAATACCGTGATTTTTCCATCTTCGCGCACGGTCGCAGTCTCACATACTCGCCCCCTCTCCGCTCTTCCCAGCCGCTGATCCGCGGGATAACGTGCCGTTGTTCCGGCGGCCTGCGAGGCTGTTACCAGTGCTGTGACCAGCAGACCTTCCCGATTTCTTCGATTTACTTGGAAATCCAAGCAAAATCGCAGGTCAGATAGGGTTTCGCAGTTATGCGACGCACTGGGTAACGTGCCTATGACAGGGCGTTCGCCGGGGCACCTGTCACGCCTGTATCCCGGCCGAGCGGCACCCACCCCGTGCACGGGTCCGGACACAGGCGAGCCGCACTGGTCTCCCGGCAGACCCCGGGGGCCGGACCGACGGAGGAGCACGCACGTGACCGTGGAGAGCACTGCCGCCGCGCGTAAACCGCGACGCGCCAGTAAGCGGACCAGCGCCGCGAAGAAGCCGCAGAGTTCCGAGCCCCAGCTCGTGCAGCTGCTGACGCCCGAGGGCGAACGCGTCGAGCACCCGGACTACAGCATCGACCTGAGCGCCGAAGAGCTGCGCGGCCTGTACCGGGACATGGTCCTCACCCGCCGCTTCGACGCCGAGGCGACCGCGCTGCAGCGGCAGGGCGAGCTGGGCCTGTGGGCCTCGCTGCTGGGCCAGGAGGCCGCGCAGATCGGCAGCGGCCGGGCACTGCGCGACGACGACTACGTCTTCCCGACCTACCGTGAGCACGGTGTGGCCTGGTGCCGCGGCGTCGACCCCACCAACCTCCTCGGCATGTTCCGCGGAGTGAACCACGGTGGCTGGGACCCGACGGCCAACAACTTCCACCTGTACACGATCGTCATCGGCTCGCAGACCCTGCACGCCACCGGCTACGCCATGGGCGTCGCCAAGGACGGCGCGGACTCGGCCGTGATCGCGTACTTCGGTGACGGTGCCTCCAGCCAGGGCGATGTCGCGGAGTCGTTCACCTTCTCCGCCGTCTACAACGCCCCGGTCGTGTTCTTCTGCCAGAACAACCAGTGGGCCATCTCCGAGCCCACCGAGCGCCAGACCCGCGTGCCGCTCTACCAGCGCGCGCAGGGGTACGGCTTCCCGGGCGTCCGGGTCGACGGCAACGACGTCCTCGCGTGCCTCGCCGTCACCCGCTCCGCGCTGGAGCGCGCCCGCCGCGGCGAAGGCCCCACCCTGGTCGAGGCGTTCACGTACCGCATGGGCGCCCACACCACCTCCGACGACCCGACGAAGTACCGGGCCGACGACGAGCGCGCCGCGTGGGAGGCCAAGGACCCGATCCTGCGCCTGCGCACGTACCTGGAGAACTCCGGCCACGCCGACGAGGCGTTCTTCACCGAGCTGGAGACGGAGAGCGAGACCCTCGGCAAGCGCGTACGCGAGGTGGTGCGGGCGATGCCCGACCCGGAGCCGCTGTCCCTCTTCGAGCACGGCTACGCCGACGGCAGCTCCCTCGTCGACGAGGAGCGCGCCCAGTTCGCCGCCTACCAGGCATCGTTCGCCGACTCTGCCGAGGAGGGCAAGTAGCCATGGCCGTGGAAAAGATGTCCATCGCGAAAGCGCTCAACGAGTCGCTGCGCCACGCTCTCGACACCGACCCCAAGGTCCTCATCATGGGTGAGGACGTCGGAAAGCTCGGCGGTGTCTTCCGGATCACCGACGGTCTCCAGAAGGACTTCGGCGAGGACCGGGTGATCGACACCCCGCTCGCCGAGTCCGGCATCGTCGGCACCGCGATCGGCCTGGCCCTGCGCGGCTACCGCCCGATCGTGGAGATCCAGTTCGACGGCTTCGTCTTCCCCGCGTACGACCAGATCGTCACGCAGCTCGCGAAGATGCACGCCCGCGCGCTCGGCAAGATCAAGCTGCCGGTCGTCGTCCGCATCCCGTACGGCGGTGGCATCGGCGCGGTCGAGCACCACTCCGAGTCGCCCGAGGCGCTCTTCGCGCACGTGGCAGGCCTGAAGGTGGTCTCGCCGTCCAACGCGAGCGACGCCTACTGGATGATGCAGCAGGCCGTGCAGAGCGATGACCCGATCATCTTCTTCGAGCCGAAGCGGCGTTACTGGGACAAGGGCGAGGTCGACACCGAGTCCATTCCCGGCCCGCTCCACAAGGCCGTCACCGTCCGCGAGGGCAGCGACCTGACGCTCGTCGCGTACGGCCCGATGGTCAAGGTCTGCCTGGAAGCGGCCGCGGCCGCGCAGGAGGAGGGCAAGTCGGTGGAGGTCCTGGACCTGCGCTCGATGTCCCCGATCGACTTCGACGCCATCCAGACGGCGGTGGAGAAGACCGGCCGGCTCGTCGTCGTCCACGAGGCGCCCGTCTTCTACGGCTCCGGCGCGGAGATCGCCGCCCGCATCACCGAGCGCAGCTTCTACCACCTGGAGGCGCCGGTGCTCAGGGTCGGCGGCTACCACGTGCCTTACCCGCCGGCCCGGCTGGAGGACGAGTATCTGCCGGGCCTGGACCGGGTGCTCGACGCCGTCGACCGCTCGCTCGCGTACTGAGGGACAGGGATCGTGACGACGATGACACAGACGTCCGCTCGCTTCCGCGAGTTCAAGATGCCCGACGTGGGCGAGGGGCTCACCGAGGCCGAGATCCTCAAGTGGTTCGTCCAGCCCGGTGACACGGTCACCGACGGCCAGGTCGTGTGCGAGGTCGAGACGGCGAAGGCGGCGGTGGAGCTGCCGATCCCGTTCGACGGCGTGGTGCACGAGCTGCGCTTCGGCGAGGGCACGACGGTCGATGTCGGCCAGGTGATCATCACGGTGGACGTGGCGCCGGGGAGCGACGACGCGGCCCCCGCTCCGGCACCGGTGCAGGAACCGGTGGACGAGCCTGCCGCCCCGGCCGAGGAACCGAAGGGCCGTACGCCGGTCCTGGTCGGTTACGGGGTCGCGGAGTCCTCCACGAAGCGCCGCCCGCGCAAGGGTGCGGCTGCTCCGGAGACGGCTGCGGTGGCGGCGGCGGTGCAGGCGGAGCTGAACGGCCACGGTGCGTCGGCTGCTCCGGAAACTCCGGTCACCCGTCCGCTGGCGAAGCCGCCGGTACGGAAGCTGGCGAAGGACCTGGGGATCGACCTGGCGACGGTGGTGCCGACCGGCAAGGACGGCATCATCACCCGCGAGGACGTCCACGCGGCGGCGGCTCCGGCGGGTCCGGCGGCTGCTGAGGCTGTGGCTCCTACGGCTCCGGCTCCTGTGGTCGCCGAGGCCCCGGCCGCGACGGCTTCGGCCGCGTCGGCTTCGGCTCGCGAGACCCGCATCCCGGTCAAGGGGGTCCGCAAGGCGATCGCGCAGGCGATGGTCGGCTCGGCCTTCACCGCGCCGCACGTCACCGAGTTCGTGACGGTCGACGTGACGCGCACGATGAAGCTGGTCGCGGAGCTGAAGGAAGACAAGGAGATGGCGGGGGTGCGGGTCAACCCGCTCCTGGTCATCGCCAAGGCCCTCCTGGTCGCGATCAAGCGGAATCCCGAGGTCAACGCGGCCTGGGACGAGGCCAACCAGGAGATCGTGCAGAAGCACTACGTCAACCTGGGCATCGCGGCGGCCACCCCGCGCGGTCTGATCGTGCCGAACATCAAGGACGCGCACGACAAGACGCTGCCGCAGCTGGCGGAGGCCCTGGGCGAGCTGGTCACCACGGCGCGGGACGGCAAGACGTCCCCGGCGGCGATGGCGGGCGGCACGGTGACGATCACCAACGTCGGCGTCTTCGGCGTCGACACCGGCACCCCGATCCTGAACCCGGGCGAGTCCGCGATCCTGGCGGTCGGCGCGATCAAGCTCCAGCCGTGGGTGCACAAGGGCAAGGTGAAGCCGCGTCAGGTCACTACGCTGGCCCTGTCGTTCGACCACCGCCTGGTCGACGGCGAGCTCGGCTCCAAGGTGCTGGCCGATGTGGCGGCGATCCTGGAACAGCCGAAGCGCCTGATCACCTGGGCGTAGCGATTCGCCGGTGGGCCCGTACGTTTCCCGAACGTACGGGCCCACCGCCATGTCCACGGCCTGCTCACCGTACGGAGAGCTCGGCGAACACGGATTTGCCGACGGTACGGGGCTCGACGCCCCACCGGTCGGCGAGCTGAGCGACGATCAGGAGCCCGCGCCCGTAGCGGTCGTCACCGTCGGGCTGCCGGAGGCAGGGCAGCCGCTCGCCCCGCGGATCCCTGACGGCGACGCGGAGGACGAACTCGGTGAGCGTGAGGTGGACCCGGAAGAGACGTCCTCGGATGGCGCCGTGGAGCAGGGCGTTGGTGGCCAACTCGCTGACGATGAGGGTTGGCGGAACCAGTACCCGGAGCTGCGTTCGCTCGTCGAGTACGTTGCGCTCGAAGACATCGCGACGGGGGTCAGGACCTGGCAAGGGGCCTTCATTCCGGGGCTGCTTGAAACGGACTCGCTCCCCGCGATTCCATCGCTCTGATAGGGCGTATTCGCAAGGAGTTGTAGTCGTGCACCGCTTCGAGTTCGTCAAGTCCAGCTACAGCAGCGGCAACGGTGAGTGCGTCGAGGTCGCCCGCAACCTCCCCCGCACCGTCGCCGTCCGCGACTCCAAGCGCCCCCCACGGCCCCGTCGTCACCCTCGCGCCCGCCGCCTGGGGCGCCTTCACGGCCGACCTGCGCCGACAGCAGCCGTAGGCCCGTACGCCGTACGAACGGCAAGGGGCCCGGCCCGCACACACCGTGCGGGCCGGGCCCCTTGCCGTACAACGCCTGCGGGCTACTTCTTGAACCCGTAGTCCATGAGCTTCTTCGCGTCGGCCGTGCGCGTCGTCTCGCTGGTCGACGTGAGCACCGTACCGATGACCGTCTTGCCGTTGCGCGTCGCGGCGAAGACCAGGCAGTACTTCGCGGTAGGGCCGGAACCCGTCTTCACGCCGAGCGCGCCGCTGTAGCTGCTGAGCATCTTGTTGGTGTTGGTCCACGACATGTAGCGGTAGCCACCGCTCTTCGTGGTGACCTTCTGCTTCGTCGACTTGGTCTTGACGAGCGCGCGGAACGTGGCGTTCTTCATCGCCTGGCGGGCGATGAGCGTCAGGTCGCGGGGGGTCGAGTAGTTCTTCCCACTGCTTATGCCGTCGAAGGAGTCGAAGTTGGTGTTCTTCAGCTTGAGGCTCTTGGCCGTGGTGTTCATCTTGCCGATGAACGACTTCACGCGGGCCGCACGCGTGGAGCCGGTGCCGAACTTGTCGGCCAGCGCGTACGCGGCGTCGCAGCCGGACGGGAGCATCAGGCCGTAGAGGAGCTGGCGGACGGTGACCTTGTCGCCGACGATGAGCCGGGCGGACGAGGCGTTCTTCGAGACGATGTAGTCGCTGTACGCCTTCTGGACCGTGACCTTGGTGTTGAGGTTCACATTCTTCTGCTGGAGCACCACGAGCGCGGTCATGATCTTCGTGGTGGATCCGGTGGAGCGGCGGGTGTCCGCGGCCTTGCCGTAGAGCGACGCGCCGGTGGCGCTGTTCATCACGAAGCCGCCCTTGGCGACGATCGTCGGAACCGGCGGCGCGGTGGCAGCCTGCGCCGTCGAAGCGAAGGCGCCGCTCGCCAGCACCGCACCCGCGGTGAGAGCCACGGTGCTCGTGATGGTCACGCGATTGATGCGCTTGATCCCGATTTTCAACTGAACGCTCCAAATGCCCCTGATGTGCGGCCACATATGGGTGCCGCTCGGTGGTGAGACTCCTGGGGCGGGCCAATGGATGCGTTACCGAACGGGTGAATTTGCGCAGCCTTGACCTTGGCCGTATGAAGCCTCCGGACCTTACCCCGGGGAAACTGATGCGCGTTCATGTACCCGGCTCCGAACGCCGTCTTCCGCGCGTCCCTGGAGGCTGCCGCTCCGGGCCGGTCCAGAATCCGGACGCCCCTCCTCCATGCGTGCATGTTGTATCTATGCTGTGCGCATGCCTGCCGCAGCCACCGCCCCCGTACAGCCGACGACCACCTCCCTCAAGCAGGCGCCCGCCGCCGAGCGTGTCTACGCGCACATCAAGGAGGCGGTGCTGGACCGTCGCTACGAGGGCGGGACGCTGCTCACCGAAGGCGGGCTCGCGGACGCCGTAGGGGTGTCGCGGACGCCGGTGCGGGAGGCCTTGCTGCGGCTGGAGGTCGAGGGGCTGATCAAGCTCTATCCCAAGAAGGGCGCCCTCGTGCTGGCCGTCTCCGCACAGGAGATCAAGGACGTGGTGGAGACCCGGCTGCTGGTGGAGGAGTTCGCGGCGCGTAAAGCTGTTCCCGCGTCACCTCAGTTGATCGCGCGGCTCGAACAGCTTCTGGAGGAGCAGCGGCAGCTGGCCGAGGTCGGAGATCTGGCGGAGGTGGCCGTCAAGGACCGCTGTTTCCATGCCGAGATCGTCAAGAACGCGGGGAACGAGATTCTTTCGCGTCTCTACGACCAGTTGCGCGACCGCCAGCTGCGGATGGGTGTCGCGGTGATGGAGGCGCATCCGGGCAGGATCGAGGCCAACATCACCGAGCACAGCGAGCTGCTGGAGGCGATCCGGGGCGGGAACGCCGAGGAGGCCGCGCAGGTCGTGCGGCGCCACGTCAGCCGCGTACGGGTGCTGGTGCGGGGTGAGGACCGGTGAGTTCGGCCGCAGCCCCCACGCTCTCCCTGCCCGGCGATCCAGCCGGGGGCCGGCGCGCCGCCTGGGTGTGGGGCATCGGCGTCGCCGTCTACTTCGTCGCCATCATCTTCCGTACGAGCCTGGGCGTGGCCGGTCTCGACGCCGCCGACCGGTTCGACGTCAACGCCTCGGCTCTGTCGACCTTCTCCATCCTCCAGCTCCTCGTCTACGCGGGCATGCAGATACCCGTGGGGCTGATGGTCGACCGGCTCGGCACCAAGCGGGTCCTCACCATCGGCGCCGTCCTCTTCACGGTCGGACAGCTCGGGTTCGCGCTCTCGCCGTCGTACGGGATGGCGCTCGCCGCCCGCGCCCTGCTCGGCTGCGGTGACGCGATGACGTTCATCAGCGTGCTGCGGCTCGGCAGCCGCTGGTTCCCGGCCCGGCGCGGCCCGCTGATCGGCCAGGTCGCCGCGCTGTTCGGGATGGCGGGCAACCTCGTCTCGACCCTCTTCATCGCGCGGGCGCTGCACAGCTTCGGCTGGACGACGACCTTCGTCGGCAGTGCGCTGGCGGGGGTCGTCGTGCTCGTCCCGCTGCTCCTGTTCCTCAAGGACCACCCCGAGGGCCACGAGCCGCCGCCCGCCGAGCACGCGGGCGGTGCGTACGTACGCAAGCAGATCGCGGCCGCCTGGCGGGAGCCGGGCACACGGCTCGGGATGTGGGTGCACTTCACCACGCAGTTCCCGGCGATGGTGTTCCTGCTGCTCTGGGGGATGCCGTTCCTGGTGGAGGCGCAGGGGCTGAGCAGGGGGACGGCCGGCACGCTGCTCACGCTGGTGGTGCTCTCCAACATGGTGGTGGGGCTCGTCTACGGGCAGATCATCGCCCGCCACAACGAGGCGCGGGCGCCCATCGCGCTCGGCACGGTCGCGACGACCGCCCTGCTCTGGGCGTGCGCGATCTTCTATCCGGCCGATCACACCCCGCTCTGGCTGCTGACCGTCCTGTGCGTGGTGCTCGGCACCTGCGGTCCCGCCTCGATGGTCGGCTTCGACTTCGCCCGGCCGGCCAATCCGCCGGAGCGTCAGGGGACCGCGTCGGGGATCGTCAACATGGGCGGGTTCATCGCCTCCATGACGACGCTGTTCGCCGTGGGTGTGCTGCTGGACACCACGGGCGGCAACTACCGGATCGCCTTCGCCTCGGTCTTCGTCCTGGAGGCGCTCGGCGTCGCCCAGATCCTGCGGCTGCGCCGCCGTGCGGCGCTCAGGGAACGCGACCACCATGTGGTCAGCCGGGTGGAGGCCGTGCACGTGCCCGCGTGATCCACGCGGCCGTGCGCCCGGCGGCGGCGCGCCCGCCCGTCCGTCCGTGAGATCCGGGGCGGGCGCCGCCGAGACGGGGGAACTACGGGGTGACGGCGAAGTGGTCCAGGATCGCCGTGGCCAGCTCCTGGTCCCCCTCGGCCTTGATCCGGTCGGCCACGGCCGCCGGACGGACCCGGCCGCAGGCGAGGCGTACGTACGTCTCCCAGTCCATCGAGAGCGTCACGGCCGGGCCCAGCGACGGCGAACCGTCTATCGAGCCGCGGCCCTCCGCGTCGACCCGTACCGTCCGCAGGAACTCCATCGGGCCGTGCACGTCCAGCACCACGGCCGAGTTGGCCGGCGCGCCCGCGTCCTTGGCGACCACCTTCGGCAGCGCGGTGAGCAGGACGTCCCGGGTGATGTGCGCGCCGGGGGAGTCGAGGTTGCCCGGCTGGCCGAGCGTCGTCCGCAGATCCTGCTCGTGCACCCAGACGTCGAAGGCCCGCATGTTGTACGCCACTTCGAGGGTCTGCTCGGCGCCGAGCGGTGCGCGGACCGTCGTCTCGGGGGCGCGGGACTCGTTGCGGAGCTGCCGGGCGCGGCGGATGAGGACGTACTCCAGCTCGGACGTCATCTCGGGCGCGGTGTGGTGGCGCCGGACGTCGACCTGCATCTCCATGTAGCGGGCGAAGTCACTCTGTACGTGGTACAGGTCGCGCGGCAGCGTGTGGATGGGCCGCGGGTCGCCGAGCATCTCGCACTCCATGCCGATGACGTGCGACACGATGTCCCGCACCGACCATCCCGGGCACGGCGTGCGGCGGTTCCACTCCCCCTCCGCGAGCGGCTTGACCAGGTCGGCTATCGCTTCGATGGAGTGGGTCGCGGAGTCGGCGTAGGTCTGGAGGCTGGGATGGACGGTCACGGGACCCCTCGGCGGTTCTTCGGTGCATGGGCTGGAGAGCAGGGTGTGCCGGCTGGCGGGCCGGCACGGACGACGCTGTCGTGGGCTGCGGGCTGCGGGCTGCGGGCTGCGGGCTACGTGGAGGTTCAGTCGCCTAAGTTACGCTGCGAGCAGGCACCCCGGCAGTGCTTTCGTGTGACGATCGTAGGCCCGTGTTGACGGCTTGAATGCCAGGACGGTGGTAGTGTGCGCGCCTCCCTCATCCAGATCGCAGTAGACCCGGACGAATCCGTCGAGTCCCGCCGCGAGCGGGTGGCCTCTCTGGTGGTCGGCCAGCGCGGCTCCGACCTGGTGGTCCTGCCCGAGCTCTGGCCGGTCGGCGCGTTCGCCTACACCGTCTTCGAGCAGGAGGCCGAGCCGCTCCAGGGACCGACCCACGAGGTGATGGCGAAGGCGGCCGCCGAGGCCGGGGTCTGGCTGCACGCGGGATCGTTCGTGGAGCGCGCGGCGGGCGGCACCCTCTACAACACCGCCCTCGTCTTCTCGCCCGACGGCGAGCGCGCGGCCGTCTACCGCAAGATCCACCGCTTCGGCTTCGACAAGGGCGAAGCGGTCATGATGGGTGCCGGCGAGGAGCTGGTGACCGTGGCTCTGCCGCAGACCATGCTGGGCCTGGCCACCTGCTACGACCTGCGCTTCCCGGAGCAGTTCCGCGGGCTCGTCGACGCGGGCGCCGAGACGCTCGTCGTGTCGGCGGGCTGGCCCGAGCGCCGCCGCTCCCACTGGACGCTCCTCGCGCAGGCCCGTGCCGTCGAGAACCAGGCGTACGTCCTCGCTCTCGGCACCTCGGGCACGCACGCCGACGTCCCGCAGGCCGGTCACAGCATCGTCGTCGACCCCTGGGGCGAGGTGCTCGCCGAGGCCGGCGCGGACGAGGAGATCCTGACCGTGGAGTTCGACCCGTCGAAGGTCGGCGCGACGCGGGAGCAGTTCCCGGCGCTGAAGGACCGCAGGCTGGGGCTCGCGCCGCCGGTCTGAGGGCTGCCCTATACGGGGTTGGGGCGCTTGCTTACGGTGAGCGCCATGGCTGAACCGCGCGGTGCCGAATCGACGCTCCTCCGTGGCACGGCGATCTTCGCCGCCGTGGTCACGGTGGTCCTCTACCTCTTCGGCGTCCTGCTCGTCGGCCTGGCGGCCGGCCAGGTCGGATCGGGAGCGGACTCCACGCCCATGCACCTGTGCCGCGACGTGCCGGAAGGCGCTCGGGTGGACGCGCAACAGGTGCAGTTCATGCCGCCGCGCGTCCGGTGCCGCACCACCGACGGCCGGGAGTTCACCGGTGGCGTCCCGCCCTGGCTCAACCCCACGCTCGCGGTGTCCTTCGCGGCCACCGTCGTCCTCTCCGCGGCCGCCTTCGTCCAGGCGGACCGGCGGGCGGCGGCACGCACCTGACCCAGGGTCGGCCATGTTTCACGTGAAACGCCCTGTTTCACGTGAAACAACGAACTCCCGCACCCGACAAGGCGATCAGCCCCCGCTCTCCTTGTCCGCCAGCACAATCACGCACATCGCCACGGCGATCAGCAGCGAGACATCCGCGTCCTCCCGGACCACATCGATGCCGTACGTGTCCCGGAGCGTCAGCCAGCGCCGCGAGATCTGGGCCAGCAGCTCACCGTCGTACTCGATGGCGAACTCGCGGTCCAGGATCTTGCCGCTGACGTCCATCTCCGTACCGTCCACCAGGGTCACCCGGTAGTGGTTGCGGAGCAGCGAGAGCCGCTTGCGCTTGACCTTGGCCAGCTCTTCACCGCCGCGCTCGATGAGCATGGTGTCGCGCAGGCTGACCAGCTTCTGGCGCAGCTCGACGAGGACCCGGCCGTCGGCGTCCTTCAGCTCGAAGGTGTCGCGGAGCCGCATGGCCTTGCCGTCGACCAGGAAGACCTTGCGGCCCTCGTCGTCCTCGATCCAGTAGTCGTCACCGATGGAGAACAGGCGCTCACGTACGAGAAGTCTCATGCGACACAGGTTCCCCCGGCCCCCGGCGGAATGCGCGCAGGCGGTGGCGGTGTTGACTGGTGGCATGGCAACACGTGCACGCGTCCGCGCTCCCGAACTCATCGGCAAGGGCGGCTGGCTCAACACAGGCGACCGGCAGTACACCCTCTCCGAACTGCGAGGACGCATCGTCATCCTCGATTTCTGGACCTTCTGCTGTGTGAACTGCCTGCATGTCCTCGATGAGCTGCGGGAGCTGGAGGAGAAGCACCGCGACACCGTGGTGATCATCGGCGTCCACTCGCCGAAGTTCGTCCACGAGGCCGAGCACCAGGCCGTCGTCGACGCCGTCGAGCGGTACGAGGTCCACCACCCGGTGCTCGACGACCCCGAGCTGGCCACCTGGAAGCAGTACGCCGTACGGGCCTGGCCGACGCTCGTCGTCATCGATCCCGAGGGTTATGTCGTCGCCCAGCACGCCGGCGAGGGCCATGCGCACGCCATCGAGAAGCTGGTCGCGGAGCTGGAGGCCGAGCACGCGGCCAAGGGGACGCTCCGCCGCGGCGACGGCCCGTACGTGGCGCCCGAGCCCGTCGCCACACACCTCCGCTTCCCGGGCAAGGCGCTGCTCCTGCCCGACGGCGGCTTCCTGGTCTCCGACACCACCCGGCACCGCCTGGTCGAGCTGGACGCGGACGGCGAGACGGTACGGCGCCACTTCGGCACCGGTGAGCGCGGGCTGAGCGACGGCGGCCCGGACGAGGCCCGGTTCAGCGAACCGCAGGGGCTGGCCGTGCTGCCCGACGGCCGTATCGCCGTCGCGGACACCGTCAACCACGCGATCCGCGCCCTGGACCTCACGACCGGCGTGGTCATGACCCTCGCCGGGACCGGCCGCCAGTGGTGGCAGGGGAACCCGACCAGCGGGCCGGCGCGCGAGGTGGACCTCTCCTCGCCGTGGGACCTGGCCTGGTTCGGTGACCGGCTGTGGATCGCCATGGCGGGCGTGCACCAGCTGTGGACGTACGACCCCGAGGCCGGGACCGTACGGGTCGCCGCCGGGACCACCAACGAGGGCCTGGTCGACGGGCCCGCCGCCGAGGCCTGGTTCGCGCAGCCGTCCGGGCTCGCGGTCTCCGCCGACGGGGAGCGGCTCTGGGTCGCGGACTCCGAGACCTCCGCGCTGCGCTGGGTCGACCGGGACGAGCATGTGCACACCGCCGTCGGCACCGGTCTCTTCGACTTCGGCCACCGTGACGGCGCCGCCGCCCAGGCGCTCCTCCAGCACCCGATCGGCGTGACCGCGCTGCCCGACGGGTCCGTGGCGGTCTCGGACACGTACAACCACGCGCTGCGCCGGTACGACCCCGCCACCGACGAGGTCACCACGCTCGCCACCGACGTCCGCGAGCCCAGTGACGCGGTGCTGGTCGACGGCGACCTGGTCGTCGTCGAGTCGGCCCGCCACCGCCTCACCCGCCTCCGGCTGCCGGAGGAGGCCGTACGCGTCGCCGAGCAGGCGCACCGCACCCAGCGCGCCGCCACCGAGATCGCGCCGGGCACGCTCCGCCTCGACGTGGTCTTCCAGGCGCCCGCGGGCCAGAAGCTGGACACCCGATACGGCCCCTCCACCCGGCTGCTGGTCTCCGCCACCCCGCCCGAGCTGCTCGCCGAGGGCTCCGGCGCGGGCACGGACCTCGGGCGCGACCTGGTCCTCGCGGACGGGGTCACCGAAGGCGTGCTGCACGTCTCCGCGATGGCGGCGTCCTGCGACGACGACCCGGCCAACGAGTACCCGGCCTGCCACGTCCACCAGCAGGACTGGGGCGTCCCCGTCCGCGTGACCGCTGAGGGAACGCCCCGGCTGCCGCTGGTGCTGGCAGGGATGGACGAGCAGGGCTGAGGCCGCACGCCGACGGCCGGGCGGGCAAGGACCCGTCCTTGCCCGCCTCGGTCAGTGGTAGCGGGTCTGGTCGTCCTGCACGACCGTGGTGGTCGGCGGCACGACCATGCGCCGACGGCGCGCGATGCTCATGTAGACGAAGACCCCGATGAGGCCGACGAGCATCATGATCCAGCCGACCAGGTCGACATTGACGGTGTCCACCTTCCAGTCGGTCGCGAACGCCAGGATCGCGCCACCACCGATCAGAAGAATGCATCCTCCGAGTCCCATGATTCCCGCCTCCTCGACGATCCGGTGTATCCGGACCGGTGTACGGGTCGGGTACCCGGCCCGGCAACAACCATGTGCGAGGCGGACGTTGAACGCTGGTGTCAGTCCGTCAGGAACGCCGTGAGCGCGTTGGCCAGCAGATACGGGTCGTCGGCGCCGCACAGTTCCCGCGCACTGTGCATGGAGAGGATCGCGACCCCGATGTCCACGGTCATGATGCCGTGCCGGGCGGCGGTGATCGGGCCAATCGTCGTGCCGCACGGCATCGAGTTGTTGGAGACGAACGTCTGCCACGGCACGCCCGCCTTCTCGCAGGCGGCGGCGAACACCGCGCGGCCGCTGCCGTCGGTGGCGTACCGCATGTTGACGTTGACCTTGAGGATCGGCCCGCCGTTGGCGACCGGGTGGTGCGTCGGGTCGTGCCGCTCGGCGTAGTTGGGGTGCACGGCGTGGCCGGTGTCGGAGGAGAGGCAGACCGTCCCGGCGAAGGCGCGGGCGCGGTCCTCGTACGTACCGCCCCGGGCGAAGACCGAGCGCTCCAGCACCGTGCCCAGCAGCGGCCCGTCGGCGCCGGTGTCGGACTGGGAGCCGTTCTCCTCGTGGTCGAAGGCGGCAAGCACGGGGATGTACGGGAGTTCGCCGTCGGGCAGTTGGGCGACGGCGGCCAGGGCGGCGGTCGCGGCGTGCACGGAGAGGAGGTTGTCCATCCGTGGCCCGGCGACCAGCTCGCGGTCCCGGCCGAGGTAGGACGGCGGCTCGACGGGGTGCGGCATGAGGTCCCAGCCGGTGACGTCCTCCGAGTCGACGCCCGTTTCCTCGGCGACGAAGCGGATCAGGTCACCCTCGGCCACCTCGCCGAGACCCCAGATCGGCTGCATGTGGCGCTGCCGGTCGAGCTTGAGGCCGTCGGTGTTGGCCGACCGGTCCAGGTGCACGGCCAGCTGCGGCACCCGCAGCAGCGCCCGGTCGATGTTGACGAGCCGGTCGGTGCCGTCCCGCAGCGAGATCCGGCCGGCCAGGCCCAGGTCCCGGTCGAGCCAGGTGTTCAGCAGCGTGCCGCCGTAGACCTCGACGGCGACCTGCCGCCAGCCGTGCGACTCGGTGTCGGGCAGCGGCTTGACCCGCAGGTTCGGGGAGTCGGTGTGCGCGCCGACGATCCGGAACGGGGTGTGCGCGGCCGCGCCATCCGGCACGTACCAGGCGATGATCGCCCCGCCGCGGAGCACGTACTTCCCGCCGGTGCTCGCGTCCCAGGCGTCGGTCTCCTCGACCTGACGGAATCCGGCCACTTCCAGCCGGGCGGCCGCGTTGGCCACGGCGTGGTACGGGGACGGGCTCGCCGCCAGGAAGGTCATCAGATCATCGGTGTGCGCACGGTCGAACCGGTGGCGAGAACTCATGGTCTTCACTGTATCGAGACAGCCAGGTCCGGAATCCGGTGACCGGTGGGGTGGTGCCCCGGGGGCTACAGCTCGTCGATCGCGGTCAGGTCGATGTCGATGTCGTACGGCGCGGAGAGCTTGAGGCGGTCGTGGTGGACGCCCGTGGAGACGTACGTCTTGTTGACCGGATCCAGTTCGTAGGTGATGACCATGGGGCGGTCGTTCTCGCCGGTCATCTCGACGAGCCAGAAGTGCTTGATGCCCGCCGTCGCGTACTTGTGCGGCTTAGTGTCCCGGTCGCGGTCCTCGGAGTCGGGGGAGACGACCTCTACGGCGAGGAGGACGTCGGCGGCCTGATAGCGGGTGGTCCGCTGGTCGCCGTCGGCGGCTGCGGTCACCACGAGGAGGTCGGGCTCCGGGGCGTTGCGCTTGCCGAGCACGACGGCCATCTCGCGACGCACGCGCAGGTCGTTGGGGACATGCTGCCGCAGCCCTTGCTCCAACAGATACATGGCCAGCGTGTGGAACTTCCGCTGCGGACTCACGAAAACCAGGCTCCCGTCGATCAGCTCTGTGTGCGGCGGGAGGTCATCAAGCGTGAAGAAATCGTCCACGGTGTAGCCGTCCGGTGGCGGGACCGGCCACCCGGGGTTGGCGCGCCGCAGCTGCGACGCTTCGGACTGTGCCTCGGCGGTCATGGTTCCTCCCATGGAAGGGATCCTGGCCCGTGCACTCAGCGTACCCAGCTGATACGACAGCGCCGCCACCCGAACGAATTCCGGGTGGCGGCGCTCTTGACGTACCGAGGAGTCGGGCGAGGTCCTAGAAGGACGCCTCGTCCAGCTCCATCAGCGAGTTGTCGACGGTCTCGGCGAGCGCGCGCTCGGCCGAGACGCCCGGCAGGATGTTCGCGGCGAAGAACTTCGCGGCGGCGATCTTGCCCTGGTAGAAGGCCACGTCCTTGGCGGAGGCGGTCGGCAGCCTCTCGGCGGCCACGGTCGCGCCCTTGAGGAGCAGGTAGCCGACGACGACGTCGCCGGAGGCCATCAGGAGGCGGGTCGTGTTGAGGCCGACCTTGTAGATGTTCTTGACGTCCTCGCCGGTCGCGGTGAGGTCGGTGATCATCGTGCCGACGATCGCCTCCAGGTCCACGGCCGCCTTGGCGAGCGAGTCCAGCGCGGGGGCCAGCTCCTCGTTGCCCTGGGCGCCCGCGAGGAACTTCTTGATCTCCTCGGAGAGCGTGTTGAGCGAGACGCCCTGGTCGCGGACGATCTTCCGGAAGAAGAAGTCCTGGCCCTGGATCGCCGTCGTGCCCTCGTAGAGGGTGTCGATCTTGGCGTCCCGGATGTACTGCTCGACCGGGTACTCCTGGAGGTAGCCCGAGCCGCCGAACGTCTGGAGCGACTGCGCCAGCTGCTCGTAGGACTTCTCGGAGCCGTACCCCTTCACGATCGGGAGCAGCAGGTCGTTGAGGCCGTTGAGCGCCTTGGCGTCCTCGCCCGCGGCCTCCTTCTCCTGGATCGCGTCCTGGACGGTGGCCGTGTACAGCACGAGGGAGCGCATGCCCTCGGCGTACGCCTTCTGCGTCATGAGCGAGCGGCGCACGTCGGGGTGGTGCGTGATGGTGACCTTGGGCGCCGTCTTGTCCATGAACTGCGACAGGTCCGTTCCCTGGACGCGCTCCTTGGCGTACTCCAGCGCGTTCAGGTAGCCCGTGGAGAGGGTGGCGATGGCCTTCGTGCCGACCATCATCCGGGCGAACTCGATGATGCGGAACATCTGGCGGATGCCGTCGTGCTTGTCGCCGATGAGCCAGCCCTTGGCGGGGTGGCGGTCGCCGAAGGTCATCTCGCAGGTGTTGGAGGCCTTGAGGCCCATCTTGTGCTCGACGTTCGTCGCGTACACGCCGTTGCGCTCGCCCAGCTCACCGGTGGTCCAGTCGAAGTGGTACTTCGGGACCAGGAAGAGCGAGAGGCCCTTGGTGCCGGGGCCGGCGCCCTCGGGGCGGGCCAGCACGTAGTGGAGGATGTTCTCGGACATGTCGTGCTCGCCCGAGGTGATGAAGCGCTTCACACCCTCGATGTGCCAGGAGCCGTCCTCCTGCTGCACGGCCTTCGAGCGGCCGGCGCCGACGTCGGAGCCGGCGTCCGGCTCGGTCAGCACCATCGTCGAGCCCCACTGCTTCTCGACGGCGATCTCCGCGACCTTCTTCTGCTCCTCGGTGCCCTCCTCGAAGAGGATGCCCGCGAAGGCCGGACCGGAGGAGTACATCCACACGGCCGGGTTGGCGCCGAGCAGCAGCTCCGCGTAGCCCCAGATCAGGGAGCGGGGCGCGGTGGTGCCGCCGATCTCCTCGGGCAGGCCCAGGCGCCAGTACTCCGAGTCCATGAAGGACTGGTACGACTTCCTGAAGCTCTCCGGGACCGGCGCGGTGTTGGTCTCCGGGTCGAAGACCGGCGGGTTGCGGTCGGCGTCGGCGAAGGAGTCGGCGAGCTCGTTCTCCGCGAGGCGGGCGATCTCCTCCAGGATGCTCTTCGCGGTGTCGACGTCCATCTCCGCGAACGGACCGGTGCCGTACAGCTTGTCGCGCCCGAGCACCTCGAAGAGGTTGAACTCGATGTCGCGGAGATTCGACTTGTAGTGCCCCATGGGAAGGCTCCGTAATCAATAGCAGTGGCGCGCAGCGCCCCGGGGAGTGATGCGGGTCGGGCGACAGGCAGGCGGCGGTACAGCGTTCGGTACAGACAGACGCGGGTGTATCAGCTGACCTCTACGATGATGCTACCCGTCAGTAATAAGGCGCAACCCCTCAAGCCGTAGATGTGTCCGATTACTCTTTGCAGCATGTACGGCTACGACCAGAACCCTGGTGCTCAGCAGCAGATGGGTCAGATGGGCCAGATGGGGCAGATGGGCGGCGGCTACGGCGAGCAGCCGCTGTACCCCGAGCCCTCCCCGCCCTCCCTGGCCGACGCGGTACGGGCCTTCACCACCGGCTCCCTCTCCGCCGAGGACTTCCAGCAGATCTTCGCCACGTCGAAGGTCTACTGCCCGCGCGGCGACAACCCCGGCTTCCTGGCGCTGCACAACACGCAGCAGCCGGTGATCCCGATGTTCACCACGCTCAAGGAGCTGCGGCTCTACGCGGGCAAGGAGTCCAAGTACTTCGTGATCACCGGCGCCGAGGTGATCGACCTGCTGCCCACGGGATACGGCTTCGTCCTGGACATGGAGGGCGACCACCGGATGGTCTTCGACGCCAAGGCGGTCGAACAGATGGTCGACTTCGCGATGCGGCGGATGTACGGGTAGGAGTTCCGAGGTCGTGGGTCGCTGACCTGCGGGTTCATCGTTCGGACCAGGGTCCGCGCCAGGAGTGGCGCGGGCCCTTTGTGTTGCCGGGAGCGCCCCGGGGGTGCCTCGGGAATGCCGCACGCCTTGCAGGATGTTCACCATTCAACTAAATTCATTGCAGCAGACTCGCCCGGAGGTGGCTCCCATGCCCGCAGTGACCGTCGACAACCCGCTGACCCTGCCCAAGGTGGCCGCTTCGGGTGACGCCGTGGCCCGTACCGTGCTCGCCGTCACCACGGCGCCGACCGGGTTCGAAGGTGAGGGCTTCCCGGTCCGCCGCGCGTTCGCGGGGATCAACTACCAGCACCTCGACCCGTTCATCATGATGGACCAGATGGGTGAGGTGGAGTACGCCGCCGGTGAGCCGAAAGGCACGCCCTGGCACCCGCACCGCGGCTTCGAGACCGTCACGTACCTGATCGACGGCACCTTCATCCACCAGGACTCCAACGGTGGCGGCGGCACCATCGAGAACGGCGACACCCAGTGGATGACCGCCGGGTCGGGGCTGCTGCACATCGAGGCGCCGCCGGAGTCGCTGGTGATGTCCGGCGGGCTCTTCCACGGCCTCCAGCTCTGGGTGAACCTGCCCAAGGCCGACAAGATGATGAACCCGCGCTACCAGGACATCCGCGGCGGCGAGGTCCAGCTCCTCGCCTCCCCGGACGGCGGCGCCCTGCTCCGGGTCATCGCCGGTGAGCTCGACGGGCACCAGGGCCCCGGCATCACCCACACCCCGATCACGATGATCCACGCCACCGTCCGGCCCGGCGCCGAGGTGACCCTGCCCTGGCGCGAGGACTTCAACGGCCTCGCGTACGTCCTGGCCGGGCGCGGCACGGTCGGCCAGGAGCGCCGGCCGATCCGCCTCGGGCAGACCGCGGTGTTCGGCAGCGGCGGTTCGCTGACCGTGCGCGCGGACGAGAAGCAGGACGGGAACACCCCGGACCTGGAGGTCGTCCTCCTCGGCGGCCGCCCGATCCGGGAGCCGATGGCGCACTACGGGCCGTTCGTGATGAACAGTCAGGCCGAGCTGAAGCAGGCCTTCGAGGACTTCCAGGCGGGCCGCCTCGGCACGGTCCCGGCGGTCCACGGCATGTGACATCGCGGCGTACGGTCCGCCCGGCGTCCTTTATGACGCCCCGTCACCCATACGGTGGCGGCGGGCGGGCCCGCCGACGTACACCGTGATCGGGTGGGAGGGTGCCTGCTTCCAAGCCCCTCCTGCCCGACGGCGCCCGCCGCACGGCCGCCTGGTGCGGTGTCGTCCTGCTGGTCGTGGGCGTCGCCGCCGTCGGGGTCTGGCTGGTCGTCGCCCTCAAGACGGCGGTCACGCCGGTGCTGCTGGCCCTCCTCGGCACCGCGCTGCTCGGCCCCGTACACCGCTGGCTCATCGCCCGCCGCCTCAACCGGTCGCTGGCCGCCGGACTCACCTGCGCGGCGCTCGTCGCGGTGGTGGGCGGCGCCGGGTACATCGTGGTCACCGCCCTCGTCGACTCCGGCGACCAGATCGTCTGCTCCCTGAAGGACGCCGGACAGTGGGTCGTCGACCACCTGGACATCGGCGGCAACACCGACGTCGACAGCCTCGCCGAGAACGCCAGGAACCTGGTCGAGAAGTTCGGCGCGAGCGCGGCGGGGGGCCTGCTCAGCGGGATCAGCCTGGTCGGCACGCTGGTGGCGACCAGCGTGCTGGCGCTGCTGCTGACCTTCTTCTTCCTCCGCGACTCCGACCGGGCGGTGGACCTCGCGCACGCGGTGGCCCCGCGCGGCACCGGTGACCTGGTGGAGGCGATGGGGCGCCGGGCGTTCGAGGCCGTCGAGGGGTTCATGCGCGGCACCACGTTCATCGCGCTGATCGACGCCGTGTGCATCACGGTGGGCCTGCTGATCCTGGATGTGCCGGGAGCGGTGGGGCTGGGCGCGCTGGTTTTCGTCGGCGCCTACATCCCGTACCTCGGCGCCTTCCTCTCCGGCGCCGTCTCCGTGCTGGTCGCACTGGCCGACCGGGGGTTCGTGATCGCGCTGTGGGCGCTGGGGGTGGTGCTCGCGGTCCAGGTGCTGGAGGGCCATGTGCTCCAGCCGATGATCCAGAGCCGTACGGTGCAGATGCACCCGGCGATGATCATGATCGCGCTGACGGCGGGCGCGAGCGTGGCCGGCCTGATGGGCATGCTGCTGGCGGTCCCGATGTGCGCGGCGGCGTTCGGCGTCCTGGGCGAGCTGCGCCGCCGTTCGGGGGGCAACCCCAGCCCGTCCGGGGGCAGCAATCCCAGCCCGTCCGGCGTTTGAGGACGGAACCCTCGCGGGGGAGGCCCCGCAGCCATCAGGGCCCCGGCCCCCTCACAGCGCCCCCAACTCCCCCGGCTCCGCCGACTCGTACAGCTCGAACCAGATCGACTTCCCCTCCCCCCGGGGATCCACCCCCCACGCGTCCGCCAGCATCTCCATCAGCACCAGCCCCCGCCCACTGGACGCCATCTCCCCCGGCCGCCGCTTGTGCGGCAGCTCGTCGCTCGCGTCGGCCACCTCCACCCGCAGCCGCCGCTCACCCCGGTCCCCGGAGACCTCCGCCGCCATCAGCGCGTCCCCGTCCGTGTGGACCAGCACATTGGTGGCCATCTCCGAGACCATCAGGACCGCCGAGTCGACCTGCTCCGGGTCCTTCCAGTCGTGCAGCAGCTCCCGTACGAGCTGGCGGCCCACCGAGATCCGCTCCGGCTCGGCCTGCGCGATCGTCAGGACGCTGCGCCGGGCCGGCGTCTCCGGCGCCCGTACGCTCTCCCGCCGCAGCACCAGCACCGCGATGTCGTCCTCGCGGCGGTCCGCCAGCGGCCCGGTCGTGTAGTGCGAGGTCGGCCCGTGCACGGCCTGGACCAGGGCGTCCGCCATCTCCTCCAGGTCCTCGGTGGGCTCCTCCAGGACCGGGCGGAGCCTGCCCCAGCCGGTGGCCATGTCGTGGCCGCCGGTCTCGATGAGCCCGTCCGTGCAGAGCATGATCGTTTCGCCGGGCTCCAGGACGACCCGGGTCGTCGGGTAGTCGGAGTCCGTCTCGATGCCCAGCGGCAGCCCGCCCGCCGTCTGCCGGATCACCGCCGTGCCGTCCGCGCTCACCACCACCGGGTCCGGGTGGCCCGCCCGGGCGATGTCCAGCGTTCCGGCGTCCGGGTCCACCTCCGCGTACAGGCAGGTCGCGAAGCGCGGCGCGGAGGGCTCGTCGTCGCCGGCCACCCCCTCGTACGCGTCGGTCAGGCCGGTGAGGAAGCGCGAGGCCCTCGCGAGCACGGCGTCCGGACGGTGGCCCTCGGAGGCGTACGCGCGCAGGGCGATGCGGAGCTGGCCCATCAGCCCGGCGGCCCGTACGTCATGGCCCTGGACGTCACCGATGACCAGCGCGATCCGGCCGTTGGGCAGCGGGATCATGTCGTACCAGTCGCCGCCCACCTGGAGCCCGCCGCCGGTCGGCACGTACCGCGCCGCCACCGTCATGCCGGGGATGTCCGGCCCCAGCGTCGGCATCATCGACCGCTGGAGCCCGAGCGACAGCTCCCGTTCGGTCTCCGCGACCCCGGCCCGCGCCAGCGCCTGCGCGAGCATCCGGGCGACCGTCGTGAGCACCGCGCGCTCGTCCGGCGAGAACCCCACCGGGTGCTGGAACCCGGCCATCCAGGCGCCCATCGTGCGGCCGGAGGAGACCAGCGGCAGGTAGGCCCAGGACTGCCGGCCGAAGCGGCGGGCGAGCGGCCAGGTGGCCGGGTAGCGGCGGCGGTACTCCTCGGGGGAGGGGAGGTAGATGGCGCGGCCCGTACGGACGACCTCGGCGGCCGGGTAGTCGGTGTCCAGGGGCATGTCGGTGAACGGGTCCTCCTCGCCCGCGCTCTGCCCGTGGTGGCCGATGATCGTCAGCCGCTCCCCGGCCGAGCCGAAGACCGCAAGGCCGTCCGGGGAGAAGCCGGGCATGGAGAGGGAGGCCGCGACCCGCAGCACCTCCTCCGTGGACCGGGCCTCCGCCAGCGCCCGCCCGGCGTCCAGCAGGAACGCCTCCCGGGACCTGCGCCAGTCGCCGGTGATCGGCGTGTGGGCGGCGTCGGTGGAGCCCAGCTGCGGCTCGGCCACCTCCTGGAGGGTGCCGATGAGCACGTAGTTCTCCCGCTCCCCGCCCGCCGCGACGACCGGCTTGGAGCGACTGCGTACGGTACGCAGCACCTTCCCGCGTTCGTCCACGATCCGCAGCCGGGCCTCGGCCAGGGTGCCCTCGGCGACGGCCAGGTTCACGACCCCGTAGATCTCGTTCCAGTCCACCGGGTGGAAACGGGAGCGCACCGCCGCCTCCCGGTAGCTGCCGGGCTCGGCGGGCAGGCCGAGCAGCCGGGCCGCCTCCGCGTCGAGCGTGACCGTGCCGGCTGCGTTGTCCCAGCGCCACAGGCCCGTCGCGATCGCGGCCAGGACTTCCTCGGTGCGCATTGCCCCACTTTAGGAAGATGTGCTCTCCGCACGCCACCGAGAGGCAGCCGAGTGCGGGCCCGGGCCGGGAGCGGGTGGCAAAGGGAAATGAAGAGGTGCGGCGCCGGGCGGTAGCCTGGGGTGGCTCATTCGACCCCCAACCGCGAAGACTGGATGAACGACGATGCATCGGTACAGGTCCCACACCTGCGGCGAGCTCCGCGCCTCTGACGTCGGCACCGACGTCCGGCTGAGCGGCTGGCTGCACAATCGCCGAGACCTGGGCGGCATCCTCTTCATCGATCTGCGCGACCACTACGGTCTGGTGCAGCTCGTCGCCCGCCCCGGCACGCCCGGCAACGAGGCCCTGGCGAAGCTGACCAAGGAGACCGTCGTCCGGATCGACGGCAAGGTCTCCGCGCGCGGTGCCGAGAACGTCAACCCGGAGCTGCCGACCGGTGAGATCGAGATCGAGGTCACCGAGGTCGAGGTGCTCGGCGAGGCCGGCCCGCTGCCCTTCACGATCAACACCGAGGACGGCGTCAACGAGGAGCGGCGGCTGGAGTACCGCTTCCTCGACCTGCGCCGCGAGCGCATGCACCGCAACATCCTGCTGCGCTCGGCCGTGATCGCCTCCATCCGCTCCAAGATGGTGGCGCTCGGCTTCAACGAGATGGCGACCCCGATCCTCACCGCGACCTCCCCCGAGGGCGCCCGTGACTTCGTCGTCCCGTCCCGGCTGAACCCCGGCAAGTTCTACGCGCTGCCGCAGGCCCCGCAGCAGTTCAAGCAGCTGCTGATGATCTCGGGCTTCGACCGCTACTTCCAGATCGCGCCCTGCTTCCGCGACGAGGACGCGCGCGCGGACCGCTCGCCGGGCGAGTTCTACCAGCTCGACGTGGAGATGTCGTTCGTCGAGCAGGAGGACGTCTTCCAGCCGATCGAGAAGCTGATGACCGAGCTCTTCACCGAGTTCGGCAACGGCCGCGAGGTCACCTCGCCGTTCCCGCGCATCCCGTTCCGCGAGTCGATGCTGAAGTACGGCAACGACAAGCCGGACCTGCGCGCCAAGCTGGAGCTCGTCGACATCTCGGACGTCTTCGCCGACTCCGGGTTCAAGGCCTTCGCCGGCAAGCACGTCCGCGCGCTGCCCGTCCCGGACACCGCGGGCCAGTCCCGCAAGTTCTTCGACGGCCTCGGTGAGTACGCCGTCGAGCACGGCGCCAAGGGCCTGGCCTGGGTGCGGGTGGGCGAGGACGGCACGCTGGCCGGTCCGATCGCCAAGTTCCTCACCGAGACCGACGTCAAGACGCTCACCGAGCGCCTCTCGCTGGTCCCGGGCCACGCGGTCTTCTTCGGCGCCGGCGAGTTCGACGAGGTCTCCAAGATCATGTCGGCCGTCCGGGTCGAGGCCGCCAAGCGCGCCGGCCACTTCGAGGAGGGCGTCTTCCGGTTCTGCTGGATCGTCGACTTCCCGATGTACGAGAAGGACGAGGAGACCGGCAAGATCGACTTCTCGCACAACCCCTTCTCCATGCCCCAGGGCGGCCTCGCCGACCTGGAGGAGAAGGACCCGCTGTCCATCCTCGCCTGGCAGTACGACATCGTCTGCAACGGCATCGAGCTGTCCTCGGGCGCCATCCGTAACCACGAGCCCGAGCTGATGCTCAAGGCCTTCGAGATCGCCGGGTACGACCGCGAGACCGTCGAGCACGAGTTCGCGGGCATGCTCCGCGCGTTCCGCCTCGGCGCTCCGCCGCACGGTGGCATCGCGCCGGGCGTCGACCGCATCGTGATGCTGCTGGCCGACGAGCCCAACATCCGCGAGACGATCGCCTTCCCGCTCAACGGCAACGCCCAGGACCTGATGATGGGCGCACCGACCGAGCTGGACGAGTCCCGCCTGCGCGAGCTGAACATCCAGCTGCGGAAGCCGGTCGCGGCGAAGGGTGCGGGCGCGTCGGAGAAGCCCGCTCAGGAGAAGCCCGCTCAGGAGAAGCCCGCCGACAAGTAGGGTCCGTACGGTCCCGCTCTGCGGATGTTTCACGTGAAACAGCCCCCGATCACCCGATCGGGGGCTGTTTCGTTGGGGGAGCGCGCGAGCCGGTGACGGGCGGGCGACGCGGTACAGCCGGATGGCCCCGGTTCGGATTCGGCCGCGCCGGGTGCGGCAAGGACTGGCACCGAGACACCTCTCTCGTACCGAGACATCCCTCTCGCGCCGCGTGCCACCCCGTCACGCCGTTCGCCGTCACCCGAGGAGCCCGCCACCGTGTCCGTCCCGCTCCGCCCGCCCGCCCTGCTCGCCGCGCCGCTCCTCGTCCTGGCCCTGCTCCTCACCGGCTGCACCTCCGGCCCCGGCTCCACGAAGGCCCCCGTGGGCGCTCCCGGGCAGGGCGCCGCGGGCCCGGAGTCCGACGCCGCCTCCGTACGCCGCTCATCGCCCTCCGTGGAGGAGGCGCCGAGCCCCGCGGAGATCCCGGGCCTCGGGCCGCAGACGCGTGCGGAGATCCCGGAGGAGGCCCGGCAGGCGTTCGTGGTCACCGGGGAGGACGAGAACGCCAACCGGTCCAGCGCGGTGCTCTACAGCCGCGAGGACCCGGCTGAGGGGTGGGCGCCGGTCGCCGGGCCGTGGGACGCGCACAACGGCATGGAGGGCTGGACCGACCACCACGTGGCCGGCGACCTGAGGTCCCCCAGGGGCGTCTACACGCTCACCGACGCGGGCGGCCGCCTCCCGGACCCGGGCGCGCTCCTCCCGTACGACGAGCACCCACGGTTCGCGGTGGACGGCGTGGGTTTCTTCGGTGAGCCGCTGGAAGGCTCCTTCGACTACGTCGTCGCGATCAACTACAACCGCACGGAGGGTGTCACCCCTCTCAACCGCACCCGCCCTCTCGGCCTCGAACGCGGCGGCGGCATCTGGATCCACGTCGACCACGGCGGCCCCACCCAGGGCTGCGTCTCCATCCCGGAGGAGCACATGGAGGAGCTGCTGCGCGCCTTGGACCCGGCGATGAACCCGGTGATCGTGATGGCGGACGCGGAATCGCTGGAGCGGTGAGCCGACGCCGTACGTGAGGAGCCCGGGACCACTGTTCATGGTCCCGGGCTCCTCACGTACGTACGTCAGCGGTTACGCCGGCTTCTCCTCCAGGCGCGGGAACAGCACCGCGCCCTTTGTCACCGTCGCGCCGGCCGGGAGCGTGCCCCAGACGCCCGCGTCCTGGACCTTCTGGTCGGCCAGGGCGCCCAGGGACTCCTCGGCGCCCAGGGACTCCCACAGGCTCTGCGAGGTCTCCGGCATCACGGCGTTGAGCAGGACCGCGACACCGCGCAGCGACTCGGCGGCCGTGTAGAGGATGGTCGCCAGGCGGGCCTGGCCCTCGGGGGTGGTGTCCTTGGCCACCTTCCACGGCTCCTGCTCCGTGATGTAGCCGTTGACCTGCTTCACGAAGTCGAAGATCGCCAGGATGCCGGACTGGAAGTCCAGCTCCTCACCGATCTTCCGGTCGGCCGTGGCGACGGCCTTCCCCAGGCCCTCCTGCACGGCCCGCTCGGCGTCACCGGCGGCCGTGGCCTCCGGCAGCGCGCCGCCGAAGTACTTGCCGACCATCGCCGCCACGCGCGAGGCGAGGTTGCCGTAGTCGTTGGCCAGCTCGGAGGTGTAGCGGGCGGAGAAGTCCTCCCAGGAGAACGAGCCGTCGCTGCCGTACGCGATGGCCCGCAGGAAGTACCAGCGGTACGCGTCCACGCCGAAGTGCGAGGTCAGGTCCTGCGGCTTGATGCCGGTCAGGTTCGACTTCGACATCTTCTCGCCGCCGACCATCAGCCAGCCGTTGGCGACGACCTTGCCGGGGAGCGGCAGACCCTGCGCCATCAGCATCGCGGGCCAGATCACCGTGTGGAAGCGGAGGATGTCCTTGCCGATCAGGTGCACGTTCGCCGGGAACGTACCGTCGAACTTCTCCTGGTTGGCGCCGTAGCCCACGGCCGTCGCGTAGTTGAGGAGCGCGTCGATCCACACGTAGATGACGTGCTTGTCGTCCCACGGGACCGGGACGCCCCAGTCGAAGGTGGAGCGCGAGATCGACAGGTCCTGCAGGCCCTGCTCGACGAAGTTCACGATCTCGTTGCGCGCCGACTCGGGCTGGATGAAGTCCGGGTTCGCCGCGTAGAACTCCAGCAGCTTCGGGCCGTACGCGCTGAGCTTGAAGAAGTAGTTCTCCTCCTTGAGGAGCTCCACCGGCTTCTTGTGGATCGGGCAGAGCTTCTGTCCGGCGAAGTCGCCCTCGCCGTCGAGCAGGTCGCCCGGGAGCTTGTACTCCTCGCAGCCCACGCAGTACGGGCCTTCGTACCCGCCCTTGTAGATCTCGTCCTTGTCGTACAGGTCCTGCACGAACTCCTGCACCCGGTCGGTGTGCCGCTTCTCCGTCGTCCGGATGAAGTCGTCGTTCGCGATGTTCAGATGCTCCCAGAGGGGCTTCCACGCCTCCTCGACGAGCTTGTCCGCCCAGGCCTGGGGAGTCACGTTGTTCGCCTCGGCCGTGCGCATGATCTTCTGACCGTGCTCGTCCGTGCCGGTGAGGTACCACACCTTCTCGCCGCGCTGGCGGTGCCAGCGCGTGAGCACGTCGCCTGCGACGGTCGTGTAGGCGTGGCCCAGGTGAGGAGCGTCGTTGACGTAGTAGATGGGGGTCGAGACGTAGTACGCCGTCGCCCCCTGCTTCTCGGATCCAGTGGCCGCCATGGTCGAAATCCTAACGGTCGGTTGAAGATCCACTCACATCGATAAACGGGGCTGTGCGCGCAGGCGGAGCGGCGCCCTCCGGTGGAGAGCTTTGCGAAACATCCCTTCCCGTAATGGTTCCCCCAGGAAAGTCGCATCCTGGGAGGGAGCGGACAAGCGTGCACGAGGCAGGGGACATCACCATGCGGGTACTGGTCGCCGAGGACGAGGAGATCCTCGCGGAACTGGTCGCGACCGGGCTGCGCCGGGCCGGCTTCGCGGTCGACACCGTCTACAGCGGGGACGCGGCCCTCGCCTACCTCGGGCTGCACGACTACGACGTCGTCGTCCTCGACCGCGACCTCCCGCGCGTCCACGGCGACGACGTGGCCCGCCGGCTGGTCGCCTCCGGTTCCCGCACCCGGATCCTCATGCTGACCGCCTCCGGCACCATGGAGGACCGGGTCGCCGGGCTCGACCTCGGCGCCGACGATTACGTCAGCAAACCGTTCGAGTTCCCGGAGCTGGTCTCCCGGGTCCGCGCCCTGCGCCGCCGCAGCGCCAGACCCGTACCGCCCCAGCTGGAGCGGCACGGCATCCGGCTCGACGCCGTACGGCGCTCCGCACTCCGAGACGGGCGGGATCTGGACCTCTCACCGAAGGAGTTCACCGTGCTGCAGCTGCTCCTGGAGGCGGACGGCGGCACGGTCAGCGCCGAGGAGCTGCTGGAGCGGGCCTGGGACGCCAACGCCGATCCGTTCACCGGCGCCGTACGCGTCTGCATGAGCAAACTCCGCGCCAAGCTCGGCGAGCCCGCGCTGATCCGCACCGTCCAAGGCGTCGGGTACGCCCTGTGAGGGGCCCGGGTCGGTTCCGGTTGCGGCGGCTGGTGGAGGCGTCGTCGCTGCCCCACTCGACGATCAGGACGCGCATCGCCCTCGTGTACGGCGGGGTCTTCCTCGTTCTCGGCACGGCGCTGCTCGCCACCGTCAACGTGGCCTCCCGCGCCGGTACGGACTCCGAGGCGCGCGCCATCGCCTCCGCCGCCGTGGTCGTGCCGCCCGGGTACACCGTCAACGGCCCGTTCATCGCCCCCAGCTCGCTCGGCGCGCCCACCGCGTACGAACTCACCGACCACGTCAGCGACGCGGCGAGCAAGCAGCACATGTACTGGTCGATCGCCGCGCTCCTGGTGATGACGGCGGGCGCGGTCGGCGTCGGCTGGTGGATCGCCGGACGGGTGCTCCGGCCCGTGCACGCGATGACGGCGAAGGCCCGCCGGCTCTCGGAGCGGACGCTGCACGAGCGGATCGCCTCCAGCGGGCCCGACGACGAGCTGAAGGAGCTGGGCGAGACGCTGGACGCGCTGCTGGCCCGGCTGGAGAAGGCGTTCGACAGCCAGCGCCGGTTCATCGCCAACGCCTCGCACGAGCTGCGGACCCCGCTCGCCACCCAGCGCGCGGCGATCCAGATCGGCCTGGACGACCCGACGCCCGACGACCTCGTACGCACCCGCCAGACGCTCCTGGACACCAACCGGCGCAGCGAGCGGCTCATCGAGGGGCTGCTCGTGCTGGCCCGCAGCGAACGGGGGCTGGCCGCCGACGAGCGCGAGGACGTCCGGTTCGACCGGGTGGTGGCGGAGGAGACGGCCCGGCGGCCCGGGGCGGAAGGCCGTCCTCCGGTGAGCGTCCAGGTGGCGGCCTGTCCGGTGCGCGGCAACCGGATGCTGCTGTCCCAGCTGGTGTCGAACCTGCTCGCCAACGCGGTCACGTACAACGTGCCGGGCGGTTCGGTGGACGTCTCGCTGACCGGTGACGGCGCCCTGGTGGTGCGTAACACCGGGCCGGTGGTCTCCGAGGCCGACATCGCGGGGTTCTTCGAGCCGTTCCGGCGGGGCGAGGGCCGCGACCGGATGGGGCCGGGGTCCGGGCTCGGGCTGTCGATCGTGCGGTCGATCGCGGTGGCCCACGGCGGCACGGTCACGGCGCTACCGGGCCCGGAGGGCGGCGGTCTCGCCGTGACCGTACGGCTGCCGGTCGATCAGCCCGTCGACCAGCCCGTCGCTCAGCCCTCGGAGCGCTCTTCGCGCGCCGCGAGCCAGGCCGGGAGCCCGGCGAGGATCTCGCGGTAGAGCTCGGCGTCCGCGATCTCGCGCGGGGCCGGACCGGCGTGGAAGAAGGCGGCGTTGGGCGCGCCCAGCTTCCGCAGGAAGTCGAAGCCCTTCCCGTCCTGCTCGCCGAACCCGACGAACTGGAAGAACAGCGGCAGCCGCGCCGCGTCCGCCAGCGCCTGGCGGGCGAGCTGCTTGGCGTCCGGCGGGCCGTCCGTCTGGAAGATCACCAGAGCGGGGCTGTCGTCCTGCGCCTTCTCGTGGTGCGCCACGATCTCCTCGATCGCGCGGTGGTAGTTCGTCCGGCCGAGGCGGCCGAGACCGGCGTTCAGCTGGTCGACGCGGCCCTCGTGGGCGGCCAGCTCGATCGTGCCGGTGCCGTCGATGTCGGTCGAGAAGAAGACGACGGGCACGGTGGCGTCGGCGTCCAGGTGGGCGGCGAGCGCGACGGCGCGGTCGCCGAGATGCTGGGCGCTGCCGTCCCTGTAGAACGGCCGCATGGAGCCGGAGCGGTCGAGCACCAGGTAGACGCGGGCGCGCAGCCCGGTCAGCCCGTGAGCCTTGAGCGCCGCCTGCGCCGCCTTGTACGGGGCGACGAGCTGGGGCGCGCGCGAGGTGACGCGGGCGAGGGGGGTGGCGGGCTTGGGGGCGGGGGTTGCCTTGGGGGTCCCGATGGGCGCTGCGGTTGCCGTGGAGGGCTCGGCTGCTGCTTCGTTGACCTGGGTGGGGGCCTTCGGGGCGGCTTCCGGTTCCGTCGTTGCCGCTGCGGGGGTTTCCTCGGCTGCGGGCTCGGGGGTTGCCTCCGGGGTGGCGGCGGGGGCGGCGGGCTCGGCCTCGGTCGCACGGGCCGGCTCGGCTTCCGCTTCCGGCTCGGCTTCCGGCGCGGCTTCCGCTACTGGTGCGGGCGCGGGGGTCGGCTCCTCGGACGGCTCCGGGGTGAGATCGAGGTCGAGGTCGATCGTGATCGGGTCCGGCAGCGCGGCGGGTACGGGCTCCTCGGCCTCGACGGGCTCGACGACGGGCTCGGCCGCTTCGGCGGCGGGCTCCTCCACCGTGACCGGCTCGACGACGGGCTCGGGGACGGCCTCCGTCTTCGGCTCGGCGGCAGCCTCAGCGGCGGGCTCGGCAACCGGCCCCACCTTCGGCTCGGCAACCGGCTCGGCGACGGTCTCCGCGACCGGCTCAGCAGCGGTCTCCGCCGTCGGCTCAACGACCGGCTCAGCAACCGGCTCCGCGACCGCCTCCGCCTTCGGCTCGGCCACAGGCTCGACGACGGCCCCAGCAGCAGCCTCCGCCGTCGGCTCAACGACCGGCTCCGCAACCGGCTCCGCCGCAGCCTCCGCAACCGGCTCCGCGTCCGGTCCCGTCCCCTGCGCCGGGACCGTCGGCGAGGCGGCGGAGGAAGGCGAAGGCGTCGGCTTCGGCGTGGCCGCCTTGTCGAAGGCCGCGGCCACCAGGTCCGCCGCACCGGCGTCACCGTCGGTGGTCTCCGCAACGGGCGAAGAGGGCGCCGGGATCGAGGCCTTGGGCTCCGACGCCTTCGGCCCGGACACCTCAGGACCGGCCGGTGAAGCGGTATCCGCCGAAGCGGCCTCCGGCTCCGTGGACGGGGTGCGCTCGGCCTGGGGCGGGACGGTGGCCGTGGTCGGCTCGTCCTGCTCCGTGCGGCCGAACACCTTACGCAGCAAGCTCCGAATGCCCATGGGCGAGGCCTTTCGCATGAGTTGGGTGCGGGGAATGTCCGACCTGGGTGATTTCAACCCTGGCCAGGACGGATACGTAAGGTTAGCGGCCGGATCCGGCCGTTCGCCGGTCCGGCCCACCCCTGTGCCAACCGAGCCGAAACCGATCCCGGACCGAGTCCGAGGCGGTGTCCGGCGCGGTGTTCCCGTACGCGGTCAAGGGAACAGCGGTGTCCCGGACTTCACCCGTCGTTCACCGGGAGTCCCACGGACCGCGTGGGGCCGCCCCTACCGTCACGCACGACACACCGACGGAGGGAATCCACGTGCGTAATCTGCTGCCGCTCATCAGCTCCCACAGCTCCCACCCGGGCGGGCGTTCCGCGCTGACCTGCCGCTACCGCTGCGGGGACGCCTGCTTCCAGGAGGTCCCGAACACCAGCGACAACGAGTACGCCGGCGACATCATCGCCCGTGCCGTCTCCCGCCGCTCGATGATGCGCGCAGCCGCCGTCGTGACGGTCGCCGCCGCTGCCGGTACGGCCGCGCTGACCGGCCCGGGCGCCCCGCAGGCGGAGGCCGTCGAGCTCGCCGGCCACGGCCACAAACCGGTCCCGCCCCACAAACCGGCCCCGTCCGGCGCCCGTGGCCTGCGGTTCTCGCCGGTCGCGCCCAACAAGAACGACAAGGTCACCGTCCCCGACGGCTATGGCCAGAACGTGGTGATCCGCTGGGGCGAGCCGATCCTGCGCGGGGCGCCCGCCTTCAACCCGGAGAAGCAGACCGCCAAGGCGCAGGCGGGCCAGTTCGGTTACAACAACGACTTCCTCTCCCTTCTCCCGCTCCGTGGTGAGCGCGGCCGTCAGGTCCTGGTCGCCAACCACGAGTACACGGACGAGAACCTCATGTTCCGCGGTTACGATCCGGCCAACCCCACGCGCGAGCAGGTGGAGATCGCCTGGGCCGCGCACGGACTCTCCGTGGTCGTCGTCCAGGAGGAGAACCGCACCGGAAAGCTGGGTGCGGTCAGCCGTCACCCGCTGAACCGCCGGCTCACCGCCACGAGTGAATTCCGGGTCACCGGACCGGCCGCGGGCAGCGATCTGCTCCGTACGTCCGCCGACCGCACCGGCAGCAGGGTGCTCGGCACGCTCAACAACTGCGCGGGCGGCACGACTCCGTGGGGCACCACGCTGCACGGCGAGGAGAACTTCAACCAGTACTTCGCCAACGGCACCACCGCCATGCACAAGCGGTACGGGATCTCCACCGGCGCCACCGAGCGCAAGTGGGAGCGGTTCGACCGGCGGTTCGACCTGGCGCATGAGCCCAACGAGGCCAACCGCTTCGGCTGGGTCGTCGAACTCGACCCGTACGACCCCGACTCCACCCCGCGCAAGCGGACCGCGCTGGGCCGGTTCAAGCACGAGGCGGCCGAGCCCCGGCTGACGACCGACGGCCGCCCGGTCGTCTACATGGGCGACGACGAGCGGTTCGACTACCTCTACAAGTTCGTCTCCAGCAAGCGGATGAAGAAGGGCACCTCGCGCGCCGCCCGCGAGCACAACCTGACGCTGCTGGACGAGGGCACGCTGTACGTCGCGAAGTTGACCGGCGACTCCCCGGCCGCCGAGATCGACGGCAGTGGAAAGCTCCCGAACGACGGCGAGTTCGACGGCAGCGGTGTCTGGATCCCGCTGGCCACCGGCACCACCTCGCACGTGCCCGGTATGACCGCCGACGAGGTGTACGTCTACACGCGGCTGGCCGGTGACAAGGTCGGCGCCACCAAGATGGACCGGCCCGAGGACGTCGAGCCCTCGCCGCGCACCGGCCGGGTCTACGTGGTGCTCACCAACAACACCGACCGCGGCAAGGAGGGCAAGGCCCCGGCGGACGAGGCCAACCCGCGCAACGCCAACAAGCACGGGCAGATCCTGGAGCTGGCGGAGAACTGGGACGACCCGACGAGCGACGGGTTCGCCTGGCGGCTCTTCCTCGTCGCGGGCGACCCGAACGACCCGTCGACGTACTTCGCCGGCTTCCCCAAGGACCGCGTCAGCCCCATCTCCTGCCCGGACAACGTGGCGTTCGACGACCACGGCAACCTGTGGATCTCCACGGACGGCAACCAGCTCGGCTCGCACGACGGCCTCTTCGGCGTCGCGACCCACGGTGACCGGCGCGGTGAGCTGAAGCAGTTCCTGACCGTCCCGGCCGGTGCGGAGACCTGCGGCCCGGTCATCCAGGACCGCCGCGTCCTGGTCGCCGTCCAGCACCCGGGCGAGGTCGACGGCGCCTCGGTCGAGAAGCCGGCGAGCACCTGGCCCGACGGACCCGGCAAGATCGTCCGCCCCTCGGTCGTCGCGGTCTGGCGCAAGGACGGACGCGACATCGGCGTGTGACCCCGCCCGCCCCGTCCTCCCCGGGGCCGCCCCGACTGCCCCGCCTTTCCGAAGGGGCTGACCGACCATCAGGCCTGTGCCCATCCGGTGCGGGCCTGATGTGCATCCGTCGAAAGCGCTCCTGGGCAACGTCACCGGATGCCTACGGTGAGCGGCCGGTGCGGCTGATGTGTGCAGCGGCGGCGCCGATGCCCCAGCGCCTCAGCCCCGCACGCGTCCACGTCGACTCCGCACGCGTCCACGTCGACCCGGAAGGACCGCATGGGACTCCGCTCCCGCACGATCCACCTCGCGGCCTGTGGCCTGGCGGCGGGTGCGCTGCTGACCGGCCTCGTACCGGCGTCCGGCGCCGCCGCCGCACCGGCCGGGACCGCGGCGCGGGCCGCCGCCGATGATCCGGCCCCGCCCGACGACATGCCGGACGACGGGTTCGACGACGAGCACGAGGGCGAGCAGGACGACCTCGTCGGCCCCGGCGGTGTGCCCGAGGGCCGGGCTCCCGGGACGCGGGCCGCACCGGTCCCGGGCCGCGCCGCCGACTTCAGGCTCGCCGCGGGCAGCGACCTCTCCGGGCTCGTCGGCAGACTGGACGCCGCCCTCCCCAAGCAGGGGCTCACCGAGCTGATGGAGCAGGCCAACCGGCCCTCGGGCTGGGAGGACGCCTGCGGAAAGACCTCCATCTACGGCCCCGATCTGGCGGTCGACCACCGGGTCTGCTCGGACGGCGACGACCTCGCCTCCAGCGAGTGGGTCCCGCAGGCCATCACCGGCGTCTCCGATGCCCAGGAGGACGAGGACTGGGGGACGTCGAACTCCGAGCCGATCGCGGTGGCCTCGTACGACGCCGAGAACCCGGGCCGCAGCGACCAGGCGTCGGGCCGTGACAACTGCGTCAAGCCCTCCGTGTCCGACGCCTGCAACGAGAAGGGCGTCCGGGTCAGCTTCTTCAACCAGGCCACCCAGAAGTACCGCCATGTCCTGCTGGCCTGGCCGTACGTGAACTCCAAGAACAACATCTCCTTCGACGCGCTCCACGCGAGCGAAGGAAAGTGCACCGGCACCGTGACGCCGTCCTGCAAGGCGCAGAACGGCATCCACGCGGGCGGCATGGTCTGGTACGGCAACTACCTCTACGTCGCCGACACCGCCAACGGCATGCGGGTCTTCGACCTCCGCAAGATCATGGACCTCAACCCGGACAACGACGCCGACCGGAACGACCCGACGCCGGACGGCCTGGAGAGCGACGTCAAGGACAAGAAGCGGATCGGGCGGCAGAACAACGTCTGGTACTCCTTCGGCTACCGGTACGTCATGCCGCAGATCGCCACGCTGAAGTTCACCACTGCCAAGAACGGCGGCACCACCGCCGGGAACCAGTGCTACGCCACCGGCCGCCCGAAGGCCTCGTTCCTCTCCCTGGACCGGACGGGCACCGACCACCTGATCCTCGGCGAGTACTGCAACAAGAACAACGGCGGCACCAGCAACGGACGCGTCGGTACGTATCCGATGTCCGCGATCACCGCCGCCGTCGAGGGCAAGGAGGGCACCGCCGCCTCCGCCGACGCCGCCTTCGGCCTGCCGACCGACGGCACGTTCAACGGTGAGACGCGGTGGCACAAGATCCAGGGAGCCCTGCGCTACGAGGGCACGTGGTACTTCCACCGCTCCAACGCCTACAGCAACGGCCGCCTGCTCCAGGCCACCCCGAGGACGGTCGACGGCGCCACGCAACTCGTCGGCAACGCCAAGCTCCTCCAGTCCTCGTACGGCCCCGAGGACCTCTACCTGGCCCACGGGCGCGGCGACGGCTTCGCGCCGCAGCTGTGGTCGCTGAGCGAGCACGCTCCCAGCTCCTCCTGCCCCGGGTGCAAGCGGGAGCTGTACAGCTACGACATGGCGGAGGTGATCGGCGACTTCGGTCCCTGACTTCGGTCCCTGACGCTCCCGGACGAAAGGCCACTAGAGTCGACGCATGGTTTCCGGTGACGTGCCGCAGGCGGAGGGAAGCGTCCGGGTCGACGTGTGGATCTGGTCGGTCCGGCTGACGAAGACCCGTGCTCAGGCGGCCGCCGCCTGCCGGGCCGGGCATGTGAAGGTCGGCGGCGAGCGGGCCAAGCCCGCTCAGGCCGTCCGGGTGGGCGACGAGGTGCGTCTCCGGCACGCCGGGCGGGACCGGGTGGTCACCGTCTCGAAGATCGTGAAGAAGCGGGTCGGCCCGCCGGTGGCCACCGAGTGCTTCGTCGACAACAGCCCGCCTCCGCCGCCGCGCGAGCTCGCGATCCAGGTTCCGGTACGGGACCGGGGCGCGGGCCGCCCGACCAAGCGCGACCGCCGCGAGATGGACCGGCTCCAGGGACGCCCGCCGGAGCTCTGAGCCGACCGGCGGTCCCTCGTGCGGGTTCTGTCCCGTTGTTTCACGTGAAACGTCCGTACGGGTGTTTCACGTGAAACGTCGGGACGCCGGGGTCACGCCGGGGTCACGCCTGCCTGGCCCTCCGGCGTCCCAGCAGTACCCGGGCCACCACCGCTCCCACCAGCAGGACCGCACCGGCCACCAGCACGACCCACACCGTGGTCCGCAGCGAGGCGGTGAGGGCGTCGACCACCGCGGCCGCCGCGTCCCGGTCGCTGCCCGGCACCTCGTCCAGCGCCCGGCTCCGGCCGACCGCCATCAGGATCCGCAGCACGATCGCTCCGAGGACGAAGCCGGCGCCGACGGCCGCCGTCGCGGTCAGGGCGGCCCGGAGCCCTCCTCGTACCGTCGCTATGCCCACCACCAGCACCAGCAGGACCAGCGTGGCGATGGCCGGCCAGATGCTGCAGTAGCGCAGCCAGTGGAACGAGTCCCTGAGGCTGTCCGCGCGGTCCGCGCCGATCACCGTGATCTCCGTCCGCTGGACCGGGATCTGGTCCGCGAACGGCACGCCCTGGTTCACCAGATCCTGCTTGACCTGCCCGATCACCGGGCCCAGGTCGATGGTGACCGCCTCGCCGCTGTCGCCGTCCAGCGCGGCGGTTACGGCCTGGTGGGCGGTGCGGTTCGCGGTGTCCCAGGCGTTGGCGAAGGCCTCGGTGGTGGTGAAGGACCGTACGGTCTCGCGCAGGAGGTCCCGGACCGTGTCCTGGAGCGGGCCGAGGTCGATCTGCCGCATCGCCTCGTCGGTGATCAGGTCCGTGACGGTGCTCTGTACCGCCGGGTCGGAGGAGAGCGGCGAGACGGCGGCGACGTAACGGTCGGTGTCGTCGATCTCCAGGTCGACCCAGGCGGAGAGCGCGCTGAACGGCACCAGGACGGCGAGCAGGACGATCAGGACGGCCGAGAGGGCCGCCGAGACCGTCGAGATCCCCGCGTCCCTGGAGGCCGCCGGGTTCGCCGGGTTCGCCGAAGTCGCCGAAGGAGAGGTCCGCACCCCTCCAGGGAATCCCGTACGGAGCCGGACCGCTCAGGGCCGTACGCCGTTCGAGTTGCCGGGCCGCGTGGGCGGGTGTGCTCTGGAGGAACGGGGGCGTGCGACGGGGGCGAGGGAAGGAGCTGTCCGCGATGGCCACACACGCAGCCGTGCCCGGCCGGAAGGGGGCCCGCGCCCACGCGCGGCCCCGCAGTCTCACTCCGTACGCCGTGGCGGTGCCGCTGGCGCTCGGCATCATCTACGGGTTCTACGCCGCGTTCATCCGCCGCGACGGCGGACCCAGCACCGGCGGGCAGGTCGTCCTGGGCCTCGTTGCCGGTGCGGCGGTGGCGGCCCTCTGCTTCGCGCTGGGCCGGATCCAGCGGACGCTTCCGCACGGACCGCGCGCGCTCGCGTACGGCGCTTCCACCGCCTGCGCGGTCGGCTTCCTGGTCAGCCTCACGGATACCAGCGTGCTGCGGTCGGCCGTGCTGGGGCTGGTGGTCGGTGTGGGCGTCTTCCTGGCCACGTTCTATCTCTTCTACTCGCGGGAGCCCTGACCGCCGGCGCCTCCCGCCAGGTCCGTTCCAGCCGTGGACACCGACCGGGGGCGCGGCCGCCAGATCGCATCTGGCGGCCGCGCCGCCACATCTGGCGCCCCAGGGGTGAGGAAGCCGGAGAGGGAGCGGGAGGAGGAAGACGCGATGTCGGACGACGGCAGGACCGGCGGGCAGGCCGAGGAGACCGGTGACGGTGACGGCGGCGACCCGCTGCGGGTCGCGGTGATCATCGGCAGTACGCGCGAAGGGCGCATCGGCGACGCGGTGGGCCGCTGGTTCGTGGAGCGGGCTCGGGTACGGGGCGAGCTCGACCTCGTCGTGCTGGACCTCGCGGAGTTCGACTTCCCCGTGCACTACCCGGAGCGGGCGACGGAGCAGATGACGGAGTTCGCCGGTGCGATCGGGAAGGCCGAGGCCTTCGTCGTGGTCACCCCGGAGTACAACCGCTCCTTCCCGGCCTCCCTCAAGCAGGCCATCGACTTCGCGTACGAGGAGTGGCAGACCAAGCCGGTCGGCTTCGTGAGCTACGGCCACGGCTCCACCGGACTGTACGCGGTGGAGCAGCTGCGCTCGGTCTTCACGGAGCTGCACACGGTGACCCTGCGCAACGGGGTCGCCCTCGACTTCCTCCGCACACCGCTGGAGGACCGCGCCGGAGCCTGCGCGCGGGACCGGGCGGTGGGGCTGATGCTCGGCCAGCTCGGCTGGTGGGGCCGGGCCCTGCGCGAGGCACGGGCGGTCCGCCCCTACGTCTCCTGACACCACCCCCACCCCCACCCCGAACTTCGACGACGACGCACAAGGAATGGATTCATGAGTACTGAACTGGCCATCGAGACCACGGGGCTGGTGAAGGTCTTCGGTGAGAACCGCGCGGTGGACGGCGTCGACCTCGCCGTCCCGACCGGCACCGTCTACGGGGTCCTCGGACCCAACGGCGCCGGGAAGACCACCACCGTACGGATGCTCGCGACGCTGCTGCGCCCGGACGGCGGATCGGCCCGGGTGTTCGGCAAGGACGTGGTGAAGGAAGCCGACGCGGTCCGCAGCCGGGTCAGTCTCACCGGGCAGTACGCCTCGGTCGACGAAGACCTGACCGGCAGCGAGAACCTGATCCTGCTCGCCCGCCTCCTCGGCCACTCCAAGCCCGCGGCCCGCGACCGGGCGGCCCAGCTGCTCGAAGGGTTCGGGCTGACCGAGGCCGCCGGCAAGCAGGTGAAGAACTACTCGGGAGGCATGCGGCGCCGCATCGACATCGCCGCGTCCATCCTCAACACCCCGGACCTGCTCTTCCTGGACGAGCCGACCACCGGACTCGACCCGCGCAGCCGCAACCAGGTCTGGGACATCGTGCGCGCCGTCGTCGCGCACGGCACCACGGTCCTGCTGACCACGCAGTATCTGGACGAGGCCGACCAGCTGGCCTCCCGGATCGCCGTGATCGACCACGGCCGGGTGATCGCCGAGGGCACCAAGGGCGAGCTCAAGGCCTCCGTCGGCTCCGGCACCGTCCACCTGCGGCTGCGCGACGCCGCCCAGCGTCCCGAGGCCGAGCGGGTGCTGTCGCTGGCGCTCGACGCCACGGTCCAGCTGGACGCGGACCCGGTGGCGCTGACCGCCCGGATCGACGCGCACGGCTCCGACCGGGGCGCGGCGGAGCAGGCGGCCCGGGCCCTGGCCGAGCTGGCCCGGTCCGGCATCACGGTCGACAACTTCTCGCTGGGACAGCCCAGCCTCGACGAGGTCTTCCTCGCCCTCACGGACAAGAAGGGAGTGGCGGCATGAGCACCGCGACCACCAAGACGGAGCTGGAAGACGTCGAGCTCGCCGCGCCGGACCAGGAGCGCCTCTCGGCCCTCCTGGTCGGCCTGGACCGGCCGCCGAGGCCTAGCGCGCTCTCGGCCTCCCTCACCTTCGGCTGGCGCGCCATGCTGAAGATCAAGCATGTGCCGGAGCAGCTCTTCGATGTGACGGCCTTCCCGATCATGCTCGTCCTGATGTACACGTACCTCTTCGGGGGCGCGCTGGCCGGCTCCACGCAGGAGTACATCCAGTTCCTGCTGCCCGGCATCCTGGTGATGAGCGTCGTGATGATCACGATGTACACGGGCGTCTCGGTCAACACCGACATCACCAAGGGCGTCTTCGACCGGTTCCGTACGCTGCCGATCTGGCGGCCCGCGCCGATGGTCGGCTATCTGCTCGGGGACGTCCTGCGCTATGTGCTGGCCTCGGTGGTGATGCTCACCGTCGGCATGATCATCGGCTTCCGTCCGGACGGCGGAGTGATCGGGATGCTGGCCGGGGTGGCCCTGCTGCTGGTCTTCGCGTTCGCCTTCTCGTGGATCTGGACCATGTTCGGGCTGCTGCTGCGGACGGAGAAGTCCGTGATGGGCGTCAGCATGATGGTGATCTTCCCGCTCACCTTCCTCAGCAACGTCTTCGTCGACCCGCAGACGATGCCGGGCTGGCTGCAGGCCTTCGTGAACAACAGCCCCATCACCCACCTGGCCACGGCGGTACGCGAGTTGATGGCGGGCAACTGGCCGGTCTCCGAGCTGGCCTGGTCGCTGGGATGGGCCGGAGTGATCATGGTGGTCTTCGGATCCGTGACGATGCGGCTCTACAACCGGAAGTGACCGTGAGGGGTTGGCGGCTGTGACCCGGCACCGGATCGGTGCCGGGTCACAGCCGCCGTTGGGGCCGCAGACACCGGAGGGGGGCACCGGACGGGCCACCGGACGGGGGCCACCGGACGGGGGTCACAGCCGCCAGTCGGTCGTCCGGCCCGGGCGGTAGGCGCAGGTGGTTCCCGTGGTCACGGACTCCCGCAGGTGTGCCGCCAGTTCGGGGTGGAGCGAGTCCAGCTTGCGCAGGGTGTCGCGGATCCGGGCGGTGACCGTCTTGCGGGCCCGCTCGGTCTGGTCGCCCAGGCGGCGGCTCCGGCCACCGAGCCCGGCCGCGGTGCGCAGCTGGTCGAGGAGGGCCTGCCGCTCCCGGTCGTACGCCTCCACCTGCCGGGTGTCGTCCCGTGCGGCCGCGCGGTCTATCTCGGCGTCGAGCCGGTCCAGGTGCTCCTTGTACCGGCGCTTGGCCTCCTCGTCGAGCACCGGGTCGCCGCCCATCCGCCCGGCGGCGGCCACGACGGCGCCGCCTTCGGGTGCGAGCAGCTGCACGGCCGGGACGTCGGCACCGGGGAGACCCAGCAGGCTGTGCAGGTCCCGCAGCCCCTTGGCGTCGGGGACGTGCACGGTCCGCCCGTCCCAGCACAGCTGCCAGACGGAACCGTCGCGGCGGAACTCGGCGGCGGGTGGCGGCGGTGCCGGGTCGGGGGCCTGGGCCGGAGTGGGGGCGGGGGCGGCTGTCTGCCGACCGGGGTCGGGGTCGGTGGCCTGGTGGCCCGGTCCGGCGGTGTGGTGGCCGGTGGCCGGTGGGAGCGTGCGGAGCGACGGGGCTTCGGCGGCCAGGTGGTGCAGGCCCAACTCGCGCGCCTCCCGTTCCACTTCGGCGAGGAGCGCGCGGGCCCGCCCGGTGTCGCCCGGCTCGGCGCGGGTGAGGAGGGCGCGGGCCAGGTGCAGCCGGGCGCGTACGGCCCAGGGGCGGGCGCCGAGGCGGTCCGCTGAGGCGGCGGCCTCGGTGAGTGCGGCCACCGCCGCGTCCCGGTCGTCCCGGGCGGCGGCGAGCATCCCGAGCCAGAGGTCGACGGGGCCGCCGATGTCGCACCCGTACAGCGAGACGACCCACTGGCCCGTGTAAGGAGTCAGCTCGTCCTCGGCGCGGGTGATCAGGCGCCGGTCGCCGGTGGTGGCGGCCGTCTGGGCCAGCAGCCGGAGCCAGAGGGGCATGAAGGCCCGAGGGTAGGGGGCCGGGCGGTCCGACTGCTCGGCGATCAGGCGGAGGGCCGGGGCCGCGTCGCCCTGCTCGACCGCGGTGAGCGCCTCCAGCAGCCCGGGGTACGGATACCGGGCGCCCGGGAGCGCGGCGAGCACCTTCCCGGCCTCCGCGAACTGCCCCCGGAGCAGGTGCAGGGACCACTGCAGATGGCAGCCCATGAAGCCGAACGCCTCGTGGTCCTCGCCCTCCAGGCCGAGCTCCTCACCGCTGAGCCCGTCGGCCGCCTCGGCGAACCGGCCCTGGAGGGAGGCGATCAGGCTGCCGTCGACGGCGATGGCCAGGGCGAACCGGGGCAGCTCCGAGCGCTCGGCGGCCCGGATGAACGTGCGGTACTGGTCGATGAAGGCCGGATCGCCGAGCTCCAGCAGCGCCACCCACCGCATGGAGGTGGCGTGCAGCTCCATGTCCAGGTTCTGCGTGCGCCGTCCGACGACGGCCATCTCGTCGGTCAGCCCGAGCCGCTCCACCGCCGAGCCGAGACCCCATACGGAGTCGTGGCGCGCCCAGAGGGAGAAGGCGAGGGCCTCGTCGTCCGAGCCGTCGCGGGCCAGAGCCATGATGTGGATGGCCAGCTCCTGCGCGAGCCGGTCGGCGGAGAGGCTGTCCTGCCCGTCCTTGCCGGTGACCTTGCGGTGGGCCTCGATCAGGAACGTCACCATGAACGCCTCACCGCCGCCCAGGGTGCCCCGGCGGTACAGGGTGATCGCGACCCGGGCCAGCAGCTCGGGGTCGTCCACCTCCCGTGCCAGGTCGACCGCCCGGTCCAGCAGGCGGTCCCCTTCAGCGCTCTCTCCGGCGTGCCGCAGCTGTTCGCCGAGGTCGAGGCAGATGAGCGCGGTCCGGCGCCGGTCGGGAGCCTGCGCCGCACCCGACGGCCCCGCGCCTGGCCCGCCACCGGCCTCACCGCCGCCCTCACCGCCCGCCTCGCCCGACGCCACCGCGAGGGCCCGGCGGTAGTGGCCGATGGCCTCCTCGTCTGCGAGGCGGCCCGAGGCGTCCCGGGCGGCGGCGAGCAGCAGGTCGATCCTGCGGTCGCGCTCCAGCTCCCCTCCGGCGAGGTGGGCGTGGCGGGCGAGGTCCCCGGGCCGCACCGCGTCGTGGAGGCCGCCGTGCGCGTCCAGCGCCCGGACGACGGCGGCGTGGCGGCGGCGGGCCTCCGCGTCGCCGAGGGAGGCGTACAGCGTCTCGCGGAGCAGGTCGTGCGCGAAGGCGTAACTCCCGGAGGGGTACGGGACGACGACCCGGGCGACGATCGCCGACTCCAGCAGCCGCTCCACCTGGGGGACCGGCGAGCCGTGGACCACGGCCAGCACCTGCCGGCGGAACTCGCGGCCGAGCACGGCGGCAGCGGTCAGCAGCGAGACGACCGCCTCCGGCAGCAGGCTCAGCCGCTGCCGGACCGCCTCCCGCACGCCGGGCGGGATGGTGGAGACGGGGCTGCCGCTGTGCCAGAGCCGGGCCGTCTGCTCGACGAAGAACGGGTTGCCGCCGGTGCGCCGGTGGACCTCGTCGACCAGCTGCGGCGCGGGCTCGCGGCCGGTGGTCACGGCCATCAGCGCGCCCACCTCGTCGCGGCCGAGGCCGGTCAGCGTGAGGGTGGCCGAGGCGCGCGAGACGAGGGGCAGGATCAGCTGCTGGAGCGGGTGGCCGTGGGCCTCCACCTCGACGTCCCGGTAGGTGCCGATGAGCAGCAGGCGCTCGAACCAGGCGTGCTGGGCGGCGAATTCGAGCAGCCGGAGCGAGGCCGGGTCGGCGCTGTGGAGGTCGTCCAGGACCACGACCAGAGGGCGGCTCTGGGAGACGGTGACGAGGGCCGTGGTCACCGCGTCGTACAGCCCGAAGGCCTCGGCCCCGTCCGACGAGGCCCCGCCCGACGAAACGCCGTCCGAAGAGGCACCGCCCGAGCCGCCCGCGCCACCCGAAGAAGAGCCGCCCGCGCCGCCGTCCCCGTCGGCGTCTCCCGCCCCCGCCGGGCCCTCGCTTCCCGGATCACCGAGGAGGATGCCGAGCCGCCCGTCCGCCGACTCCTGGGCCGCCGCCCACTCCGCCGCCGTGGCGGAGCGGCGCAGGCCGCGCAGGATCTGCACCCACGGCCAGTAGCCCGGAGTGCTGTCGGAGTCCCAGCAGGAGCCGCCGACCACCAGCGCCCCGCGCCGCCGCGCCTCGTGCGCGGCGTCGGTGACGAGCGTGGTCTTCCCGATCCCGGCCTCGCCCGTGACCAGCACGAGACCGCCGTGGCTGTCCGTGGCCCGGACGATCTCCGAGCGGAGGATGCCTGCGGGATGGTCGCGCCCGAACAGAGCAGGGGTCATGACCACACGATAGGAGGACCCACTGACAACGGCCCCTCGTTTACCGGCGGCAGGACGGTGGACAGCCTCCCAGCAGGCCGAACGCAGGCCGGTGGCCCTCCTCCGACCTGGTCAAAGGAGGGCCACCGGAGGAGCGACGGTCGGCGGGCGACGGGCGACCGTCGACCGGCCTGGCGGGCTTCCCCGCCCGTCGTCCGGGACTCAGTCGCGTACGACCGTCACCGGGCACGGCGCGTGCTGCGTGACGTGCAGGCTGACCGAGCCGAGCAGCGTCGCCTTGAGGCCGCTGCGGCCACGGGCGCCCACGACGAGCAGGTTGGCGCCGTTGGCCCGGTCCAGCAGGGACTGGGCGGGGTTGCCGATGACCACGATCTTGCTGATCGCGGCGGCTCCTTCGGCGCCGAGGGCCTCCTCCAGCGCCTCGTTCAGCGAGACCAGGGCCAGCGCCTGCGGGTCGAAGTCCTGCGGCAGGCCCGGCATCATCGAGGCCCAGCTGGTCGCGGGATACTCCCAGCTGTTCACGGCCTCCACGGTGTCACCGGTCAGCTCGGCCTGGCGTACGGCCCAGTGCAGTGCCTTGATCGAGGGATCGGACCCGTCCACACCCACGACGATCCTGCCCATATCTGCCTCCAGCTCGGTCCGGCTCGGAACAGATGCGTTCCAGCATCCGGTCTCACTGTAATCAAACGGACAATCGGGCCGGCTCAAAGAGCGTTTTGTCCTGATAGGGGAGCTTAGTTGCAGTTCAGGTGGCAGGCCGCTTCGGGCCGGCTGAGGCGGCAGCCGCTTGTTGTGGCAGATGGGGCGGGTGACAGCCTTCGAGGGCCCGTTTCGGTCCCTTCGCTCCTGTCTGATCCCAACACGCCCCCGGTCGCGCCTGTTTGCGCCCTGTGGTCGGACGGTAGCCATCGGTACTACGGAAACATGCCTCGCCGACAACGGCCGTACCCCAGTGACCTGTCCGATGCCCGTTGGGAACTGCTTGAGCCAACCCTGACAGCCTGGCGAGCAGAACGCAGAGGGAAGGGCCTGGACATCGGGCGGCCGCCCGAACACGACCTGCGCCGGATCATGGACGCCATCCTCTACGTCGACCGGACCGGGATCCCCTGGCGCTACCTCCCACACGACTTCGCCCCGTGGGAAACCGTCTACGGATACTTCGCCGCCTGGCAGAAGGACGGCGTCTTCGACCAGCTCAACGGACTCCTGCGACGGCTTGTCCGGAAGGCCGAGGGCCGAGACGCCGAGCCCAGCGCCTGCATCCTCGACGCCCAGAGCATCAAGACCTCTGCCAACGTGCCCTCGGCCGGCCAGGGCATCGACGCAGGCAAGAAGATCGCGGGCCGCAAACGCCACATCGGCGTCGACACCGCCGGGCTCCTCCTGGCCGTGCTGGTCACCGCCGCCAGCGTCTCCGACAACGCCGGCGGAATCCACCTGCTCTCGAACATCGCCGAAGGTCACCCCCGCGTCACGAAGGCGTGGGCCGACAGTGGCTACCGCACCAAGGCCATCGACCACGGCGCCCGCCTGGGCATCGACGTCGAAGTCACCCGCCGCGACCCCGCCCAGAAGGGCTTCAAGGTGATCCCGCGGCGCTGGGTCGTCGAGCGGACCTTCGGCTGGCTCATGCACCACCGCCGCCTCGCCCGCGACTACGAAACCCACCCCCACCGCTCCGAAGCCATGATCCAACTGGCGATGATCGACCTCATGAGCCGCAGACTCACCCGAGAATCGACCCCCAACTGGAAGAACTCATAGGCGTCAAGCCACGCCCACCCCCAGCCCGTCCGCACTATGAGCCTCGCCGAAAGATACCGGCGAGATCCTGACGACGTCCGTGTCGGCAGATTCAGACAGCAATCAAGGTCGGTAGTGCGTCAGGGCGACCGTAGGTGAGGATGCGCGTGAGTGCCTCTCGCATACGAGTAACGTCTTCATCCGGCGCCCGCAGGAGTGCCTCGACCACTGGATCGTCCAAGCACAGATCGTGCAGGTACGCGGGGTTGAAGGTGACGCGCAGGAGGTTGCCTTCCAGCTCCACGGTGCGCACGCATCCGTACGCGGTGTTCTGGTCGGGAGTGACGACGCAGTAAGAATCGCAGCCGTTGCGGATGTCCTGTTCGTCGGGTTCCCCGAAGCCACACTGGAACTCGAGCGCGAAACTTTCCTCGTCCTTCGACTCAGCAACTCCGGCAGTGGGAACGTAACTGTCCGGCGGACGCTTGTCCTGCCACCCATAGGCGATGTTCGCAATGAATCTGTAGACCACACACGTGTTCTACCAGACCCGTCGCGGCCGATGCAGGGTGCATTACCAAACACTCCCGGTAGGATAAAACGCTCTTTCAGTCCAGCCGCAGGTCCGCGAGTTGCTGCTCGAACGGAACGACGGCGTCCGCGCCGTCGTCCAGGCCCGGCGAACGGGAGGCGCCGGAGACCGTGCGGCCCAGGACCGCCGAGGCCAGCTCGCCACCGGCGCGCCGGATCCGGGACGGCAGGCCCTCTGTGTACTCGTCGCCGGAGGAGCCCCAGTCCTCGGACGCGGCGTAGACGGAGGTCGGTACGGTGACGGCCCGCAGATAGGCGAAGAGCGGCCGCAGCGCGTGCTCCAGGACCAGCGAGTGGCGGGCCGTGCCGCCCGTCGCGGCGATCACGACGGGCTTGCCGGTCAGCGCGGTGTGGTCGATCAGGTCGAAGAACGACTTGAACAGACCGCTGTACGAGGCGGTGAACACCGGCGTCACGGCGATCAGCCCGTCCGCCTCCGTCACCGAGTCGATCGCCGCCCGCAGCGCGGCTGGCGGGAACCCGCTGACCAGGTGGTTCGCGATGTCCACGGCGAGGTCGCGCAGCTCGATGACGCGAACCTCGACATCCCTGCCGTCTCGGTCCTGCTCGGCCGCGAGGCGCTCACGGGTGGCGGCGGCCAGCCGGTCGGCCAGCAGCCGGGTGGAGGACGGCTGGCTCAGCCCGGCCGAGACGGCGACGACACGCAGGGGTGCGGTGGCGAACATGCTGGTCAGGCCTCCTTCTGAGCGGCACGGGCGGTACGGGCGGCGGTGACCGCCGGGTGGACGGGCGCGGACTCCGGCACTCCGGTCGGCCGCAGGTTGGCGAACTCCTTGCGCAGCACCGGCACGACCTCCTCGCCGAGGATGTCGAGCTGCTCCAGGACCGTCTTCAGCGGGAGCCCCGCGTGGTCCATCAGGAACAGCTGCCGCTGGTAGTCGCCGACCGCGTCCCGGAACGTCAGCGTCCGCTCGATGACCTCCTGCGGCGATCCCACGGTCAGCGGGGTCTCGCGGGTGAAGTCCTCCAGGGACGGGCCGTGGCCGTAGACCGGCGCGTTGTCGAAGTACGGGCGGAACTCCCGTACCGCGTCCTGCGAGTTCTTCCGCATGAACACCTGGCCGCCGAGCCCGACGATGGCCTGTTCCTCGGTGCCGTGACCGTAGTGGGCGTAACGGCGCCTATAAAGGGCCACCATTTTCTTCGTGTGCTCCATCGGCCAGAAGATGTTGTTGTGGAAGAACCCGTCACCGTAATAGGCGGCCTGTTCCGCGATCTCCGGCGAGCGGATGGAGCCGTGCCAGACGAACGGCGGGACGCCGTCGAGCGGGCGCGGGGTCGCGGTGAAGGACTGCAGCGGCGTACGGAACTTGCCTTCCCAGTCCACGACGTCCTCGCGCCACAGCCGGTGCAGCAGGGCGTAGTTCTCGATGGCCATCGGGATGCCCTGGCGGATGTCCTTGCCGAACCACGGGTAGACCGGTCCGGTGTTGCCCCGGCCCATCATCAGGTCGACGCGGCCGTCGGCGAGGTGCTGGAGGGTGGCGTAGTCCTCGGCGATCTTCACCGGGTCGTTGGTGGTGATCAGCGTGGTGGAGGTGGACAGGATCAGGTTCTCGGTGCGGGCCGCGATGTAGCCGAGGGTCGTCGTCGGGGAGGACGGGACGAACGGCGGGTTGTGGTGCTCGCCGGTCGCGAAGACGTCCAGGCCGACCTCCTCGGCCTTCTGCGCGATGGCCAGGGTCGCCTTGATCCGCTCGTTCTCGGTCGGCGTCCGGCCGGTGGTCGGGTCGGTGGTGACGTCTCCGACGGTGAAGATCCCGAACTGCATGGCGTCCGCCTCCTGAGGGTCGCGGGGTGATCCAGAAGTCGTTGAACCACATTTGGTTGAACGTTGAACTACACCCTACAACGGGACGCCCCGGCGACCTATTCCCTTACGTCGGCCACGTCCCACGCCGGCACACAGCTGCCGCGCAACCCCCTGCTGGAAACGCCCATGCTGAAAACGCCCCTGCTGGACACGCCCATGGTGGATACACTGACCGCATGACCTCCGTACCGTGCCGAAACTGGTGGCGCTCCTCCTAAGGAGCGGCCGCAGCATCTGTCTGCACGGAACTCAGGGCCGTTCACCACGGACGGCCCTTTTTTCGTTGCCTTCTTCTCCCTCCCTCGGGCCGTCCTCCGCGCATCCACCACCACCGCGAGGAGCCCCGACCATGACCATGACCGCCACCACCACAGCTACCGCCAGCACCGCCCCCGCCCCAGCCCCCGCCGAGCTCCGCAGCGCCGAGCTGGAGCACCGCATCGCCCAGGACCCCGCCCGCTTCCGGGTCCTCACCGGCGACCGCCCCACCGGCCCCCTCCACCTCGGCCACTACTTCGGCACCCTGCGCAACCGGGTCCGCCTCCAGGACCTCGGCGTGGACGTCATGATCCTCATCCCGGACTACCAGGTCCTCACCGACCGGGACACCGCCGAGCGGCTGGGGGAGTACACCGACGGGCTGCTCCTGGACTACCTGGCCCTCGGCATCGACCCCGCCCGGTCCACCGTCTTCAACCACAGCGCCGTCCCCGCGCTCAACCAGCTCCTGCTGCCCTTCCTCAGCCTCGTCTCCGTCGCGGAGCTGAGCCGCAACCCCACGGTCAAGGACGAGATCGCGCACTCCCGGCAGTCGGCGGTCAGCGGGCTGATGCTCACCTATCCGGTCCACCAGGCGGCCGACATCCTCTCCTGCAAGGGCAACGTGGTCCCGGTCGGCCTCGACCAGCTGCCGCACCTCGAACTCACCCGGACGATCGCCCGCCGCTTCAACGAGCGGTACGGGAACCTCTTCCCGGAACCCGACGCCCTGCTCTCCGCCGCGCCCCTCCTCCTCGGCACCGACGGCACCAAGATGAGCAAGAGCCGCGCCAACTCCGTCCCGCTCGGCGCCACCGCCGACGAGACGGCCCGCCTGATCAAGGGCGCGACCACGGACGCCGACCGGCACATCACCTACGACCCCGAGAACCGCCCGAACGTCTCCTCGCTCGTCCTGCTGGCCGCGCTCTGCCTGGAGCGGGACCCGCACGAGGTCGCGGCGGAGATCGGCGGCGGCGGGGCCGCCGCTCTCAAGCGGACGGTCACCGACGCGGTCAACAGCCACCTGGCACCCTTCCGGGCCCGGCGGGCGGAGTACGCGACGGACCTCACGTACGTACGGTCGGTGCTCCGCACGGGCAACGAGCGGGCCGGCGCGCTCGCGGAGCGGACCCTGGAGGAGGTCCGGGAGGCGATGGGCACGTTCCGGTAGCCCTGTACGTACAGAAACGGACTACTGCCGCGGCAGCACCGTCCGCTGCCGCCGCAGCAGCTCCGCCAGACCGCGCCGGGTGGCCGCGATCACCACCCGGTCCTGGGCGCGCAGCACGTACCCCGGGGGCAGGTCCCAGACCAGGCCGGAGGGCGTCGGCGGGCCTTCCGGAGGGTACGGCGGGAGCGCGGCCAGGTCCGGGTTGCGGTCGGCGGGCGGGGTCGCGTCGATGGCCAGGACCCGCCAGGAGCTGGCCTGGAACGCCTGCTCCACCGTGCGGCCCTCCAGCTGCGGATGGCCCGCCACCTCCAGGGCCGCGAAGAGCATCACCTTCCGCTCGACCGGGACCGCCCCGAGGATCTGGCGGCCCATCATGGCGACCGCGAAGGACGGCGCGGCCAGGTGGGAGACGGACCGGGAGCGGGTCAGGGCCTGGGGGTGCGCGGTGCGCAGGGTGCGGTAGACGGCGGTGGCGAACTCGTCGTCGTACAGCCGCAGCGCCACCCTCAGGTCCGGCTTCACCGACCGCGCGTACAGCGTCGCCTCCAGGTTCGTCGTGTCGATGCTGGTGAGCGCGAGGAGGGCGTGGGCGCGGCGGATCTTGGCGGCTTCCAGGACGCCTTCCTGCGTGACGTCGCCGAGGACGGTCGGCACGTGCATGGAACGGGCCAGCGGGATGCCGCGCGCGTCCGGGTCCTCCTCGACGACGACCACGGGGATGTCCAGCTCACGGAGGCGTACGAGGACACGCGTACCGATCTTGCCGAGCCCCAGCAGCACCACGTGCCCCGACAGACCGCGCGGCGGGCGGCGCAGCGAGGAGGCGGTGCGCAGGGTGCCGAACGCCTCCAGGACGGCGGCGATCAGCAGCGGCAGCAGAAGCAGGCCGGCGACGCCGGAGAGGAGCTGGATGATCTGGCGGGCGGGCGGCGCGTCCTCGGCCGGGTCGTTCATGCCGAGCAGGTCGAGCACCGTGAGGTACGTGGAGTGGATCGCGCTGTCCCCGGTGGTCAGCACCGAGGCGATCACCAGCGCGAGGGCCGCGACCGCGACGCCGAGCGCCGACCAGCGCAGCCGGCGGGAGAAGACCTGGGCGAGCGGCGCGCCTCTGCCGCCCATCCTGGTCGCGGGGCGGTCCGGGTCGGCGCAGCTGATCGCCTCCAGGACGACGGTCCCGCGACCTTGGGCGGCGGCCACTGTCTGCTCGTCCGGCAGGAGTTGGGGCCCTTCGGCGCCACTGCTGTCCGAACCCTCCGACCCCGCAGGGTTGTTGGTGGTGGAGGAGAGCAACGCCAGTGTGCACAGCCCCGGATCGAGACTCTCGCCGGTTCGCGGCGGCGGGCGTTCGGCGGCGCGCAGGAGCAGCCCCTCGGCCTGGATGACCTTGCTGCTGCCGGTGAGCGCGGTGGCGGCGAGCGCGGGAGCGGCCGTGTCGGCGTCGGAGAGGACGGTGGTGGAGGCGTCGAGCAGCGCCGGGTCGATGCCGGGCATGGCGACGGCAGCCGCTTGGTCGAGCAGCTCCTCCAGATGCTGGCCGAGCTTGCGGTTGTAGAGCCGGATCACCAGCCGCAGACGGGGGTTGAGGCGGCGGGCGGTGAGCGCGGCACGGATGTTGCGCTCGTCGTCGTCGTAGACGAGCGCGAGGGCGGCGGCCCGGTCGACGCCCGCCTCCTCCAGCACGTCGTCGGAGGGCTCGGGCGCCTCCATGATCCGGACGGCCTCGACCCCGGCGTTGGTGTCGTTGCTGCCGCCCGTGGAGCCGCTCCCGTTGGCGGCGGTGCGGTTCATCGCCGCCGACATCCGGCCGAACAGGGCCGCCGCGCGCCCGCGTTGGGTCAGCGGCGTCTCCGGGCTGTTGGCGTCGCGGCCGGGCGGCAGGAGCAGCGTGACCCGTTCCCCGTAGACGAACCGCAGCTCCACGGCGAGCCGGCGCGCGAGCGCGTCGTCGCCGCAGACGATCATGTGACCGGCGGACGGCGGCTGTCCTGGCTGCGGACGTCCTGGCTGCGGGCGCCCTGCCGGCGGACGTCCTGGCTGCTGAGGAAGTGGGGGCACGAAACCCAGCATGCCGTGATCCTTCCGGCTAGGTCTTCCCGGTCACTGTGGAATGTTGGTGATCTTCGCATGGTGGTTCTGAAGCCCTGGCCGGTTCTGTTCCCCGGGGGGCTGGTTCACGGCCCCCTGGTGGTTCGCCGGTCCCGCCAGGAGGTGACGGGGATCCGCCGCCCGCTGGATCGCCGTCTCCACCGCCGCGATCCGGTCCGCGAGGAGCCCGAGCGCCGCCACGGCCCGGGAGATGGGGTCTCCCCTGCTCGAACGCAGTTGAGAGCTTGGGGAAGGGTCGCCGTCCGGCCCGCCGAGCGCCTGCGTACGGACGTAGGAGGCGGTGATCGCCGCCCACCGCTCGGCCTGCGCGGCGCTGAGCGTGCCCCGCAGGACCGCCAGCTTCAGCAGGTTGGCCTCGGCGCCCGTGGTGAGCGTCTGGGCCTCGCCCGCGTAGTGGTCGTCGACGACGGCGGACAGCTCGGCACCGTTCATGACGGGCACGATCCGCTCCGCGATCCTGTTCATGTTGCGGTACGACCCCTGGAGCCGGAACGGCGGCTCGGTGCGCGTGGCGTCCGTCTGCGCGGCCGAGGCGATGTACGCCGCGTTGACCGCGAGGACGGTGTCCCGGGCGGTGAGCAGATGCCGCAGCACTGCCAGTACGGCGTCCAACTCCACGGCGGAGTAGGGGTGTTCCAGGTGCTCGGCGCGAGCCGCCGGATCCGTCCCGCCGGCCAGCCGCACCAGCAGCGCCAGATCGTCGCGGGAGCGCGCGGCGAGCGGAGCGAGGACCGGGTTGGCGGTCAGCGCGTTCTCCACGAAGCTCAGCGCGAAGACGTCCTCGCGCCCGCTCAACACCTCACCGAGGTTCCACACGTCGGCCCGGTTGGCGAGCATGTCCGGGATCCGGAACTGCTCGCCGGACTCGGTGTACGGGTTGCCCGCCATGCAGACCGCGAACCGCTTCCCGCGCAGGTCGTAGCTGCGCGGCTCACCGTCCCGTACGCCTTCGATCCGGCGGGTGGCATCGCACAACGGGATGAACTTCTGCAGGAGTTCGGGCGAGGTGTGCTGGATGTCGTCCAGATACAGCAGCGTGTTGTTGCCCGCCTCCAGCGCGAAGTTGATCTTCTCGATCTCCTGCCGCGCGGTCGCGCTCGGCGCCTGCGCCGGATCGAGCGAGGTCACGTCATGGCCCAGGTTCGGCCCGCTGATCTTGACGAGGACCATCCCGAGCCGGTCCGCGACGTACTCCATCAGCGTCGTCTTGCCGTAGCCGGGCGGCGAGACGAGCAGCAGCAGGCCCTGCGAGTCGGTACGCCGGTCGGCGTCGGCGGTGCCGAGCTGCTTGGCCAGGCTGTCACCGATCAGCGGCAGGTACACCTCGTCCAGCAGCCGGTTGCGGACGAACGCCGACATCACGCGCGGCCGGTGGTCGTCCAGCCGCAGCCGCCCGCGCTCGGCGTCCACCAGCGAGGTCCGCAGCCGCTGGTAGGCACGGAAGCCGGGCACGGTCCGCGTCCTGAACTCGCCGGTCCGGGACAGGAGTTCATCGATCCGTACGGTGAGGCTCCCGCCGCTCCCGATGCGCGGGTGGTCCCCGAGGAGGCCCTCCACCCGCTCGGTGAGCGGCGCGTCACACCCGTACCGCTCCAGCTCCGGACACAGCTCCACCGCCACGGCCTCCGCGAGGTCGCCGTCGGTGGGAGCGGCGCCGGAGGCCTCCGCGTACGGGATGAGCCAGCCCTCGACGAGCTGCTTGCGGGCGGCCAGGTCACCGCCGAGAGCGGCGAGGTCGTCCGCGTACGCGTCGGGCCCGGCGGCCCGGTGGAAGGCGTCCAGGAACGTCATGACCGTGGCGCCCACGACGAACCCGCCGGGCCCGCTCGTCACCTCCTCGAAGAGGTAGGCGGCGACGGCAGCGGCCCGGGCCTGACCGTCGAACTCACTTATCTCCGCCGCCCATTCCTCCTGGAGCACCGCGATGGCCGGAGCCAGCCCGAACGTGTCGCGGGCGCGGGCCAGCGATCCGGCCCGCCGGGTCCACGAGACACGTTGCGCCTCCTGCGTCCCGTGCGCCCAGAAGAGCTGGGCGGCCGCGCGGACGGCGGGCTCGTGGCGCAGCAGTCCCGCTGCCCCGTGCAGGCGCAGCAGGGCGCGCAGGATGGCGGTGGCGTCCTCGTCGTGGACGCCCCGCGTGTACCCCTCGTCGTACGCCTCGGCGGCGGACTCTCTTACCAGCGAGGCGAGTTCGGCATCACCCAGCGCGGCGAGATGCGCGGCGCCGTGCTCCTCCAGCAGCCGGGCCGCCAGATACTCGCCGCGGTAGACGGCGGCCGACTCCGAGGGCAGCAGCTGCTCCCAGTACGGCCGGGTCGCCTCGAAGGCCGGGTCGGTGACCGGCGCCCGGTAGTCGGTCCCGGTCAGCGCGAAGGCGAGCCGGTCGCCTGAGGGCACCAGCGTCAGGTCGAACGGCTGGGTGTTGACGGCGAACCGGTGCCGCCCCAGCTTGATCACCGACCCGCCGTCCGCGTACAGCTCGCTCCGGTCGCGCAGCGCTCGTCCGGCTTCCTGCCGGGCCGCCTTCAGCCGCCCGTCCAGCTCCTCGGCCCGTACGGGATCGCCGAGTTCGCGCAGTTCGTCGGCGGTCCGCCGCACCTTGGCGACCATCGGATCGGAGGCGAAGTACGTGTGAACGGCGTCCAGGTCCGCGAGCGCGGCCACCCGCCGGCCGATGGTCTCCAGCACGCGCTGCGCCGACCCGGCCAGCCGCTCGGCCCGCCGCGCCCGCTCGTCCTGGAGCGTCTGCTTACGGGCCGAGAACGCCTCGTACACCTCGCTCCGGCGCTCGGCCAGCTCGGCGAGGAAGTCGTCGAACTCCGCGAACCGCGACTCCAGGTTCTCCAACTGGAGGAGTAGCCGCGCGAGTTGGTCGTCGCACGTCTCCGGCGTATCGGCCGCGGCCAGCGCCCCGGTCACCGCCTGCCCGAGCAGCGCGAACTCGGCCGCGAACTCCGCCCGCCCCTCCTTCGACAGCAGCTCCCGCCGCCGCGCGTCCAGCGTCGCGCGGGCCCGGTTGGCGCCGCCCAGCACCTCCGCGATCCGCTCCAGGATCGACGTACGGACGGTGGCGTCACCGATCTCCAGCCCGGCCACCACGTCCGTGACGGTGGCGAGCCCGTCCGTCATCGTGGACAGCTGGTCGGACACGGCCGCCGCGTCCCGTACGGTCGCCAGCGCGCCGGCGTCCTCGACGAGTCCGGTGATCTCCTCGTGGTACCCGTCGAAGGCGTCCTCGCGGGCGAGGAACGACACGGCCCGCTGAGCCGCCGACGCGATGTCGTCCTCGGTCCGGGCCGACAGCTCCGCGATCCGCTCGACATCGGCGTACCGCATCTCGCCGATCGTCGCCAAGTGGCCGTGGGCCTGCCGCAGTTCGGTCAGCCGCTCGACCCATGCGGCGGCCGACCCCGGCACCTCGCCGCGCACGCGCCGCACCAGCGCGGTGATGCGGCCGGTGGTCTCCTCCAGCGCGTCGGCGGCCCGCCGCGTCAGCTCCTGTACGGCGGTGAACTCGGCCAGCACCTGCTGTGCCGTCCCCCGCAGGTCCGCCAACGGCTCACCCAGGAAGCCCAGTTCGGGATCGGAGAGCCAGTGGTACCGGTCCTGTGCCCGTGCGCAGTCGGCGGCGAGCTGCCCGTACACGGCGGTCGTCGGCGTCATGTCCCGTACGCCGTGCGCGAGCGCCAGACAGTCCGAAATCCCGCGTACGAGATCGGCGTTGCCGGTCCGCGCGAGCGGCCCGGTCCCGGCCGGGCGGGCGGCGGCGTAGGTGTCGGAGACGTACGGCGTCTGCCACCGCTGCAACGGGTGCACGCGCGCCGGAACGTCCGGGCCGTCCGGGTTGTCGCGGAGCAGGATCAACGTGCCGTCGTCCAGCAGCGCGTGGCCACGTCCGGTGAGCGGGGTGGCGACCTCCTGGCGGATCAGGTTGTAGGGGAGGAGGAGGCTGCGGAGGCCGTCGCGGGAGCGGAAGACGTACAGCACGTCCTCGCCGTTGGGCGAGCGGACCGCACCTTCGAAGACCGGCTCGGTCAGCTCCTCGGCGGTGTCGAAGGTCTTGGCGGTGCCGGTGGTGAGGTAGTAGCCGCCGGGGAAGATGATCCCCTGGTCCTCGGGGAGCCGGTGGCAGGCGGGTCCGATGGAGTCGAGCCGCTGGACGGTGGAGAGCAGCGAGTTGAAGACGAGGTACCGCCGGCGGGTCTCCTTGTACGGTCGCACGCGGAGCAGCACCAGCGGCCCGACCTCGGCGTACTCGACGTCCGCGTCCGCCAGCGACTGCAACGGCTCGTCGACGGGCTCCTCGTAGATCCCGTCCGGCGACTCGGTGTCGTCGGTGACCTTGACGGTGAGCTTCCCGCCGACCGTGTCGACGAAGAGCCCGCCGCCCTTGCCGATGGCGATGTGCGGATGGCGCCCGGTGATGTGGGCCTCGCGCCCGGCGGCGGTCCACTCGAAGTCGTGGGATGCGGGGAACACATGGTCCCGCTCGCCCTGCGCGTCGAGGAAGGCCCCGGGCGAGCCGTCGGCCCCGAGCGCCCAGCGCAGGACGCGGATGTCCTCGGCGTCCTTGCCGGTACGGAAGACGGCGAGCAGCTTGCCGTTGACGCGGCGCAGTCGGAGGAGTCGGGCGTCGCGGAAGTAGCGGTGGAGGGAGCCGAACTCGCGGCGGAAGGCGTTGTCGTCGAGGAGGGTGGCGTCCGGCTGCGGGGCGGTGTCGTCGTCCTCATGGGCACCCCGTACGAGGAGTACGTCGTCGACCCCGGCCTCGCCCCGGGCGCCGGGGCCTCGCTCGAAGCCGAACAGCAGCTGTCCGCCGACGCCGACGAGGTCGCGCGGGACGGCGGGGTGCCCGGTGCGGACCTGCTCGGTGGCGAGGAGCCGCAGCTCGGTCGACCCGAACTCCTCGGTACGCCGTACGTTGAGCGCCTCGGCCCGCCGCACGAGCTCCCCGGCCTGCGCGGAGAGCCGCCGCCGCAACACCTCGTAGGCACCGGCATCCACATCGCCTCCCGCACCCTGCCTGTCCTGCGGGGCGGTGGCGGTGCTGGTGGCGGCGGTGGTGATGTCGCTGTCCATGCGTACGGCTCTCCTTGCGTGTCTTCGTCGTATCCGACCGGGGGCGCCCTATCCCCAGCCTCTCCGGGTCCCTGTTCAGCCCGCCCGGGGTGCTATCCAGCCCGCCCGGGGCCCTACCCAGCCCGTCCGGCGTTTGAGGACGGAACCCTGGGGCTGGTGGCCCCGCTTCCGGCGTGTTGGGCCAGGGACCCTTCCCAGCCCGTCCGGCGTTTGAGGACGGAACCTCGGGCCCGGTGGCCCAGCCCCTGGCGTGCGGGCCAGGCCCCGGTGACCCGACCGGTGAGGCGCCCACCCCCGTGGGGCACCCCACTCGTCCGGCGCGACCCCTCCGGCAGAGGGTTCCGTCCTCAAACGCCGGACGGGCTGGGGCCGGCCGCCGGTTCCGCCCCCATGCACCGCACGGGCTGCGGCTGGCCGCCGGCTCCGCCCTCAAGCACCGCACGGCCCGCAGGCGCCGGAACTACGCCACCACCCCGGCCCCGTTCCGGGCCACCACACCCCCCGCGGGAGCAACCTTCGTACCGCCGCCGCCCCCCACCGAAGACACCGGCAGATCCGCCAGCCCCAGCTCCTTCGCCGCCGCCAGCAACTGCTCCACCTGCCCCGACGCCGCCCCCGACGACCCCATCAGCCGCATCAGCAGCGCCGACACCGTCAGGTTCTGCACATCACCCGTGGAGACCGACCCCAGCACCCGGCTCAGGTCGTCCGTGAAGGACGACGACCCGTCCAGCCACGGCCCCGCCAACGCCTGCGCCGTCTGCGAGTTGTCCACGAACCCGTCCACCGCCTTGCCGAGCGAGATCGACGAGACGAGCCGGTCGAAGAAGACGGACTCGCCGCCGACGATGTCGATGTCGGCGTTCTCCAGCCCGGTCGCCAGCACCGTCGCCTGCGCCTCGGCCACCTGCCGCTGCACGTCGAGACCGGCCAGCCGGATCTCCTTCTCCGCGTCGAGCCGCAGGCGGTACTCCTCGTGCGTACGGGACGCCTCGTCCAGCGCCGCCATCGCGGCCGCCTTCTCCGTGAGCCCCGCGGCCTCCGCCTTCAGCTTCTCGCCGATGACGGCCGCGTCCGCCGACGCCTGGGCCTGCGTACCCTCCGCCGTGGCCAGCGCCTTCAGCCGCGCGCCCTCCGCCTCGGCCTTGAGCCGGGCCGCCGTGGCCTCGGCCTCCGCGAGACCGGCCTTCTCGATGACCTCGGCCTCCGCGTCGCGGACCTGCACCGCGGCGAGCCCGGGCGCGGCCGACTCGGCCTGCACCCCCTCCGCCAGCCGCAGCTTGGCCTGCGCGTCCAGCTCGGCGGTCTTCAGCCGCGCCTCGGCGAGCGTGAGCTGCTCGGCCGCCAGGTGCGCGGAGGCCGCCTCCGCCGCCTCGGCCGCCTTGATGTCCTTGACCAGCTTCTCCTGGGCCTCCGCCTCGGCCGCGATGATGACCGACTTACGGGCCCGCTCCGCGTCCTCGACGGCCCGCAGGGTCAGGATCGACTCCTCCTGCTCGGCGACCGTACGGTCCACCGCGATCCGCTCCCGGATGACGTCGGCGACCTCGCGGCGCTCGGCCTCGACCTCCTTCGTGGCGGCGATCCGGTTCAGCTCGGTCTCGCGCTCGCGCCCGATGACCTCCAGCATCCGGTCCTTCTCGATGCGCTCGCTCTCGACGGCGATGACGCGCTCACGGTTCTTCTGCGCGACGGCGATCTCCCGCGCCTGGTTCTCGCGCTGGATGCCGAGCTGCTCCTCGGTCCTGATGAACGCGCTCTGCGAACCGAGCCGCTCCTCCTCCTGCACCCGCGCGGTGGCCGCCTCCTCGCGGGCCCGCAGGGTCTCGACCTCGCGGCGCTGCTTGATCTCGGCCTCGGCCTGCCGGCGCTCCAGCTCCAGGATCGTCTCGCGGGCGTCGACGTCCTGCCGGGTGATCTCCTTCTGCTCGGTGCGCTGGAACTCGTTGGTGCGCACGTGCTCGATCGCGGTCAGTTCGGTGATCTTCCGGATGCCCTGGGCGTCGAGGATGTTGGCGCCGTCGAGCTGCGACATCGGGGTCTGCTCAAGGAAGTCGATCGCGGCGTCGTCGAGGTGGTAGCCGTTCAGGTCGGTCCCGATGACCTGGATGATCCGGTCCCGGAACTCCTCGCGCTTGGTGTACAGGTCGACGAAGTCGAGCTGCTTGCCGACGGTCTTGAGGGCCTCGGAGAACTTCGCCGCGAAGAACTCCTGGATGGCGACCTTGTCGCTGGCGCGCTGCGTACCGATGGACTGCGCGACCTTGATGACGTCCTCGACGGTCTTGTTGACCCGGACGAAGAAGGTGATCTGGATGTCGGCGCGAATGTTGTCCTGGCAGATCAGGCCTTCCCGCCCGGCACGGCGGATCTCGATCGTCTTCACCGAGATGTCCATCGTCTCGGCCTTGTGGAGCACGGGCAGGACGACGGCACCGGTGAAGGTCACGTCGACCTTCTTGGTCTTGGAGATGATCAGCGCCTTGCCCTGCTCGACCTTGCGGAACAGCCGGGTGATGACGAAGGCGATGGCGACGACGATGAGCAGGACAACGGCGATCAGCACGCCGATGCCCAAGGAGATGGCATCCATAAGAGTCCTTGGGAGTTCGAAGACAGGCGAAGAACAAAGAAGACGAAGGAGAAGAAGGAAGGACGCGCGCCGTCAGCCCTGCGACCGCCCGAACCGGAGCAGACACCACACCCGCACCGCACACCCGCACCGCACCCAGCACCCGCACCGCAGATCGGCACCCGGCACCCGCACCGCACACCGGCACCCGCCGACCGGCGTCAGCCGCCCGTGACCTCCGGCAGCCCCGCCGCCCCGCCCGGTTTCGCCCGCGGGCCCGGGTCGAGGGCCGCGTCGTACGGCGACACCCAGAAGAACTCGCCCTCTTCGTCGTACGCGTAGAGGAGTCCCGTGCTGCCCGAGACGAGGCGCTCCTCGGCGTGCAGCTCGGCGAGGTGCGCGACGCGGGGGGCCTGGCGGACCTGGACGATGGCCGTCGAGCCGTCGGCCGCGGCGACCTCGGCCTGGCCGAAGGCGGCGCTGACGGAGCCGGTGCGGATGGTGCACACGCGCCCGACGAAGTCCCGGCGCGATGGCGGAGGTTCCGCCGGGAAGTACCGGCGGAAGAGGTGTGCGAGAAGGCGGACGGTGCCCCAGGCGAGGAACAGCGATCCGGCGAGTACGGCGACGGCGAGCACCGCGCGGGTGGCGCCGGTGGCCGGGAGCTGGTGGACCAGGACGGTGCCGGTCAGGCTGCCGAACCAGCCGATGACGACGAGCAGCGATACGGAGACGGTGACGGGTACGCCCCCGAAGCCGACCGCGCCGGAGTCGAGGTCCGCGTCGAAGGAGTGCTGGTCGGCGGCGCCGGCGAGCACGAGCAGCCAGAAGCAGACGACCACCACGAGCGCCGCGCCGAAGATGACGGCGGGGAAGCCGAGTGCCGCGTTCAGGAACTCGTCCATCGGTCCCGCCCCCTTTGCGATTCTGCGCGCCGGCCGGATGGCGGTGCGCGGTCTTCTGCCGGTACGGGAGAGTGGTGACAGCTCACCGGGTCGCGACGTTCACCACGTTCGGCACCCAGGGTTCGGTTCGGTTCGGTGGTCGGCGGCGGGGCCCGGCGCTACGGCACTACGAACCGTGCCGCAGCCACCGGGTCGTCCCCCCAGGCGCCCGCCGTCGAATCCCGAATCCCCGTGGATCCCCCGTGAACCGTTCCGGCGGGCCGCCTGCTTTTCCCCGTATCCCCCGTATCCCCGTCCCCCGTGTTCCCCGTGTGTTCCCCCGTTGTGTTGCTGACCTGATCCTGTCATCGGACCCCCACCCACCGCATTGCCGGATTCCGGCAATCTTTACGCTTTCCTGATGCCGGGCACCGGCACCGCCCGGTGTGCGTTGGGGAAATGACAGGACTGTTGCAAGGCTGAAGGAGTGTGCGTGGCAGAGCCAAGGATCCCTGAGGAAATGCTGGGAAATTATGCTCAGATTCTGGGTGAAGTCGCCACAACAGGACGCCGTCTGACGCGTAACGAACTGGAGATGCGCCGGGCGTTGGGCCGGGAAGCGGCCGACGCTGGCCATCAGCTCCGCGCGCTGGTGACGATGCATCTGGCCCAGACACGAGAGGCCTGGCCCAAGGCGGCTGCCGGAAACAGCCCTGCCGTGACGGACGCGGTGCTGGCCGCGGTGGAGCAGGCGGTGGACGCGTTCGCCGAAGGGTTCGAGCGCGCGCAGCGGCTGACGGTGCGTCGGGAGGAGGCGGCGCGCCGCGAGTTCATCGACGATCTGCTGTACGGCCGGAGCGACTTGGTGCATCTCGCGGAGCGCGCCACCCGCTTCGGCCTGCGGCTTTCGCGGGCGCACGCGGTCGCGGTGGCGACGGGCCCGGAGGCGTACACGGAGACGGACGCGGTGCCGCGGAGTGTGGAGGCGGCGCTGCTGACCCGGTTCAGCGGCCGCAAGATCCTGCTGACGACGAAGGACGGCCGGATCGTCTGCATCGCGCCCGGCAGCCAGCCCGACGTCCTGCGCCACTTCGCCAAGCAGTCGCACGCGGCGACGGACGGCGGCCAGGTCGCGATCGGCCGCCCGCACAAGGGCCCCGGCGGCGTGGTCCACAGTTACGACGAGGCACTGGAGGCGCTGGACCTGGCGGACCGGATGGGCATGGACGACCCCGTGCTCTACGCCTCGGACCTCCTGGTCTACCCGGTGCTGACCCGGGACCGGCAGGCGATGGCGGATCTCGTACGCAGCGAGCTGGGCCCGCTGCAGAAGGCGCGGGGCGGCGCGGAGCCGCTGCTGAAGACGCTGGCGGTCTACTTCGACGCGGGCTGCGTGGCGGCCGAGACGGCCCGCCGCCTGGCGCTGAGCGTACGGGCGCTGACGTACCGCCTGGAACGCATCCACCAGCTCACCGGCTCCGACCCGGCGGACCCGATGCACCGTTACAGCCTGCAGACGGCGGTGATCGGCGCGCGCCTGCTGGACTGGCCGGCCAAGGAGCTGTGAGCCCCCGGCCGGCCCGAAAGTTCGTATCCCTACAGGTCGAACTCGTGCGGCGGCAGGTCGAGGGCGAAGCACGCCTCGCGCACGACGGCCTGCTCGGTCTTGTCGAAGTCGCCGTCGGCGCCGCCGATGATGATGCCGATCTGGATGACGGCACGCGCCTCGGCGGGCTTCTTCTTCGCCTTGGCGATCTCCTGGAGCACGCTGACCTTGCCGAAGGCGAAGTCGGCGGTGAGCTTGTTGACGTAGTCGTTGAAACGCCGCTGCAGGTCGTCCGCGGGGAAGTTCTGCAGGACGTCGTTGCTCGCGATGAGCGCGGCGACACGCTGGCGCTCGGACGGGTCGATGGAGCCGTCGGCGGCGGCGACCAGAGCGCACATGGCCATGCTCGCGTCCCGGAACGCCCCCGACTTCAGGTCGTTCTTCTTCGCCTCCAGCTGCGTCTGCATAGACGAAGCGGATTCCTTGATCCGATCCCACAGGGCCATGACATCTCCATACGTTGCGGTGCAATGCCGGAACAAAAGAAAACTCTACAGACGTGTAGAAGCTAGCAGGGAGGGCGGCCCCCCGCCCCGGGTTCACGGGGTGGGCTCAACGCGCGAGGACGATTTCCGGACAGCACAGCACAGCGCACAGCACACCGGACAGCGCACCGCACCGCGCACCGCACAGCGCACAGGACACCGCACACCGCACCGGACAGCACAACGGCCGGTCCAGGCAGCCGTGGTGACGGCGGCCCGAACCGGCCGGAGCGGTTCGTACGGGTCGGTCAGTCGCCGCGCGCCTCGCCGGCGGGCTCCGGAGTGAGCTCGTCGTGGTCGCCGAGCCGGCGCTCGGGAGCGGCCTTCGGCGGCGCTTCCGCCACCGCGCCACCGGACTTCACGCCCCGCAGAGCCTGGATCTTCGCGGCGGCGGGCTCGGTCCAACGGGCGGTGAGCGGACCGGCGATGACGAGGATCAGGACGTACGCGGTGGCCAGCGGCCCGATGCGGGGCTCGGTGGCCACGGCGAGACCGGCGATGACGATGGAGAACTCCCCGCGCGCCACGAGCGTGCCGCCCGCCCGCCACCGCCCGCGCGGACCGATGCCGGCGCGGCGGGCCGCGTACCAGCCGGTGGCGATCTTGGTGAGGACCGTGACGACGGCCAGGATGGCGGCGGGCAGCAGCACCGGCGGGATGTCGGCCGGGTCGGTGGAGAGCCCGAAGAAGACGAAGAACACGGCGGCGAACAGGTCGCGCAGCGGCGTGAGCAGCTTACGAGCCCCTTCCGCGACCTCACCGGAGAGCGCGATGCCGACGAGGAACGCGCCGACGGCGGCGGAGACTTGGAGCTGCTGGGCGACACCGGCGACGAGCACGGTGAGGCCGAGGACGACCAGGAGCAGCATCTCCGGGTTGTCGGAGGAGACCGCGCGGCTGATGAGGCGGCCGTGGCGCAGGGCGAGGTATAGCACGAACCCGACGGTCCCGAGCGCGATGACGAGGGCGAGGCTGCCACCGGCCAGACTGACCCCGGCGAGCAGGGCGGTGAGCAGCGGCAGGTAGACCGCCATCGCCAGGTCCTCCATGACGAGGACGCCGAGGATGACGGGGGTCTCGCGGTTGCCGAGCCGCCCGAGGTCGGTCATCACCTTCGCGATCACGCCGGACGACGAGATCCAGGTGACCCCGGCGAGCGCGACGGCGCCGACGGGCCCCCAGCCGAGAATCAGGGCAGCCACTGCACCGGGCGTCGCATTGAGCACGAAGTCGACGGCCCCGGACGGATACTGCGTCTTGAGGCTGGTCACCAGCTCCGAGGCGCTGTACTCCAACCCCAGGAGGAGCAGCAGCAGGATGACGCCGATCTCGGCGCCGACCATGGTGAACTCTTCGCTGGCGTCCAGCGGGATGAGCCCGCCGTGGCCGAAAGCGAGCCCCGCGAGCAGGTACAGCGGGATCGGTGAGAGCCCTATCCGCCCGGCGACCCGCCCGATGAGCCCGAGCCCGAGGATGACGGCGCCCAGCTCCACCAGCAGTGCAGTCGTGTCGTGCACGGTCAGCCCTCCGCAATGATCTCGGAGAGCGCGTCGACGCCCTCACGCGTACCGACGGCGACGAGCGTGTCTCCGATGGCGAGTCGAAAGTCCGGCTCCGGCGAGGGGTGTGCGCTGTGCGTACGCAGCACCGCCACGATGGACGCCCCGGTCCGGGTCCGCGCCCGCGTCTCGCCCAACAGCCGCCCGCCGTAAGGGGATCGGGACCCGAGCGGAATGTGCTCGGTGACGAGGTCGATGCCTTCGGTCCGTACGGCGTCGATGGGCGCGGGGTCGATGAGGTGGGCCAGTGCGGTCGCTTCGGTGGTCGTCAGGGGCACGGACAACCGGCACGAATCAGGGTCGTCCTGTTCGTAGAACCCGATGAACCGCCGGCCGTCGTGGTGGACGACGACGGAGATGTGCTGCCCGGTCTCGGTGGTGAAGTCGTACTGAGCACCCACACCGGGCAAGGACGTGCGACGGGTTCCCATGACTGCCTCCCGAGACGTGCGTCGTGTCCCGGCGCACCTGGTGATCTCTTTATCCGGCCCATACCTTATCGGCAGGCTGGAAACCGTCCACCGTACGCAAACGGGCGCCTGGACGTTCGTTCGACGACTCTCCAAGGCTCCCGGCAGGGGACGGGGAACGGGGCTCAGCCCACGACCCCGGCAGCACGCAGAGCGGCGAAGACGAGCACGTACGCCTCCTGCTTCTCCTGCCGCCGCTGCTCGTCCTGCACGGCCTTCGCGAACCGCTCGGCGCCCGCGCGGGCCTCACTCACCGCCTTCACGGTCGGCGTCGCGCCCCGGGCGAGGAAGTGGTGCACCATGCGTACGTTCCCGAAGGCGGCGGCCCACTCCAGGGAGGTCCGCCCCTTCTTCACCTCGCCGATGTCCGCTCCACGCCGCAGGAGCAGATCCACCATCTGCGGATGCCCGTGCTCGGTGGAGGTCGCCGCCAGCACCAGCGGCGGAGAGTTCAGCCGGCCCTGCGCGCCGGTGGTGGCTCCGGCATCGAGCAGGAGCTCCGCCACGGCGACGTACCCGTACATCGCCGCCAGACCCAGCGGCGTCACCTCGCCGTACGCGCCCGCCCTCTGCCGCGGGTCCGCACCGGCCTCAAGGAGCACCCGGACCGCGTCCACGTGCCCCGCATGCACCGCGAGGTCCAGCGCGGAACGCCCGTCTCCACCGAGACCGTCCACCTCGGTACCGTCGCTCAACAACCGCGCCACCGCAGCAACGTCCCCGTCACCGGCGGCGCGCGCGAGCCGATCCGCCAGCTCGCCCTGCCGCGACGGCATCAGTACTTTCCGTCGACCGGAATCCAGCCGGACCACGACTCGGGCTGGTAGAACTTCCCGGTGTCACCGTCGTAACGCAGCACCCGCAGGCGTACGTTCCCGGTCTCGCGGTAGTCCTTGTCGCAGGTGGCCCACGTGTTCACGCCGAGCTTGTTGACGCAGACCTCGGCTGCTCGCCCGTAGTCGGTGTAGACGCCGACGGCGGAGGACATACCGTCCTTCCGGGTGTCGCCGGACCAGACGATGTCACCGTTGTGCTGGAAGCACCCCTTGACGCCGTAGGCGGCGGTGGACCCGAGGCAGGTGTTGGCGGCGGGGGCGGCCTTGGCGGCCACTGAGAAGGCACCGGTCTTGCCGGGCTCGGCCTCGGCTTCGGGCTCCAGAGAGGGAATATCGACCCCGTCCGCCGGGGCGGAACCTTCCACGATCCTGACGCCCGCGGGTATCCCCACCTCCTGGAGACCTCCCGCCGACTCCTCGGCCACGGCAGGCACCACGGTGAGAGCCGAGAACGCGAGTGCTGACACACCCGCGAGAACACTCAGCTTTATGCGCCAGTTTTCACGCATTTTTCACTACCCCCGCACCTGACTCCTGCTGAGAAGTCATCCATGGCCGAATGTGAACAGGATGTGAGGCTAAGGGATCGCCGAGCGCGGGGAAAGTTACGTCCGGCCGGAACGCAGAGGAGGGGCAGGCACCGGTCCGGTGCCTGCCCCTCCTCTGCGTGTGTTTCGAGACGACCTACCGAGCGTCGGGCGCTCCGGCGGCCGGCTCCCCGTCGCTGCTCCGGGAGAACGAGAGGTCGAGAGCGCACTCGGCCGGAATCTCCCCGACAGCCACCGCACACTTCGAGTCCCCGGTCGCACTCTGCCCGTCCACGGTGGGCCCGCCCACCTGCCGCTCACCGGTCTCGACACGACCGGCCATGCCCTCCACCGGAGCGGACTTCACCGAGGCCGGGGTGGTGGCGGGCCGGGAGGTCTCCGCGGCGCCGGACGGAGACGAGCAGGCGGCCGCGCCGGTCGCGGCGAGTAAGGCGAGTGCGGCCGAGGCCGCGACCGTACGAAAGCGCATGAGGATCCCCCTACACCCGGACGCTCAGCCGTCCGAATTATCAGTGGATCTACGGTGCCATGTCACGCGATCCAGAAGGCGCGGAAACTGTGAAGAACCGGAGCTGGTGCGCGCCGTACCGACCATGCCAACTCCGGTCATTCCGGCGGCGGGTGAGCCAATGAGATGGCACTCCATCTCGCGACCGCCTTCACACGTCCTGGGCGACCTGGCGGGTAAGGCCCTCTGCCTTCCGCACCAGCGCATGCACCCGCACCCGCACCCGCACCCCGCCCACCTCGCCGGAGGATCCGATCTCGGGCTCCATCGCAAGCGGACTGGACTCTTCCGTGGAGCCGAGGGCACATGGAACGGCACGAACCGAGCCGGTGGGCCCGGCACCAGAAGCGTGTGTCCTTTTCAGCACCTGCGGCGTCGCCCGCATGATCGAGAGGTCGGCAATGATGGTAGCGATCCTGTGCTTTTTCATCGTGATGGCGCTCGTCCAGGTCGTGAAACCGCAGTTGCTCTGGAAGATCAACCGTCCGCTGCAGAAGCCGTTCGTGAAGGACTACGACGCGACCGAACCCACGCACGCCGGATACATGATGAGCCGTGCCGTAGGGGCGGTGGTCCTCGTGGCTTCGGTGACCATGCTGATCAACACCCTCTGAAATCACGGCCTTTCCTTACCATGCGACACAGGCTGTCCCTATGACGGATGAATCCACGGGCCGGCTCCTCGACCACTTCGTCAGCCTCGTCCGGCCGGTGTTACCTCTGGTTTCGGTGTGGGCGCACGGGTCACTCGCCGGAGGCGACTACCAGCCGGGCCGCAGCGACCTCGACCTGATCGCCGTCATCGACCGACCATGCACACCACTGGAGGAACAACAGCTCGCGGAAGTGCACGAGAGCCTGGGGAGTGCCGGCCCCCTCGCGTCGAAGCTGCATTGCAGCTACCCCGCAATCACGGAGCTGGATGATCCAGCACGCTCGCACCTCACCTGGGCCCACGAGGAACTCATGCACCGGGCAGTTACACCGGTCACCAGGCGTGAACTGCACGACTTCGGGCTCACGTTGTACGGCCAACCGCCGGCAGCCCTCCTGCCACCGGTAACCGACGCACAAGTCGCGGACTTCATCCTCAGCGACCTGGCAACCTTCTGGCGACCGTCCCTCGACCACCCCGAGTACTGGACCCGCGACATCTGGGTCGACCTCGGCCTGCTGACCCTGGCCAGAGCAACGGTGACGTTGCAGGACGGCAGACTGATCACCAAGGCCGAGGCTCTCGACGTCCTCACCGAAATGGGAGCTCCGCAGGAGGTCGTGGACGACATCAGGCAACGCCGCTACGGGGACCAAAGTCGAGCCACGGAGCAATGGACCGCCCGCCGAGCCGAGCTCACACTCACCTTTCTCAAGCCCGCGATCGAGCGGATCACGACAGTCCCTCCCCTCAAAAACGGGGAAGCATAGACCGGCAAGCGAGCGTCCGACGGCATCGGCGAGCGGTCGGACTGGTCACCATCCACGTCCGCACCGGTCAGAGATCGTTTACCGGACAGGTCTTAGATGCCGCGAGCCCTCCATGGGAACGCTTCAACTGTCGCCTTTCGCCCGGAGCTGGGAGAGGACATGAAGGACCGTGAGGTCGTCCTGGTCCTTGTCCTGCTCCCAGTGAGCGAGCACCCGAGCCGTGGCCTCGGCCATGTCCGTCGGCAGGTCAGCCGCGCGGAGAGTGTCGGCGATCTCTTCCATCTCGGGTGCCCAGCGCCAGGCTCGGGCTGCGACACTCGGCAGGTACTCCGGATCGGAGAGGATCGCGGAGATCATGACCTCGGCTTCGGCTGTGAGCTGATCGCCGACTCCATGGGCGTCGGCGAGCGCGTGAGCGACGCCGGCGAGGGTGCGGGCGGCCTTCTGGTAGCTGGAGAAGGCCATCTTCAGAGCGGAAGCGGAACCGGGTGTGTCCCCGACGCGGCACACGTGTAGCGCAGAGTCCGTGAACAGCGACGCCACCAGCTCGACGGCAGAGTCGGCCCCTGCGAGATAGAGCCGTGTGGCACGCCCCTTGCCTGGCGGCTGACCGAACACGGCACCGTCGACGACTGCGGAGCCGGGCCGGATCTCCTCGGCGATGCGCCGTACGCGTTGAGGGCTGATGGCGTTGACATCGGCGTACACCCCCGCGAAGCCGTGCGCGGCCACCGCCGCCGCGACGTCCTCCGCCGCCTGTGGTGGGCAGACCGAGAGAACGACCTCACTTCGGGACAGCGCCTCCGCGAGCGAGTCGTACGCCGTGGCACCGGCTTCCCTCCCCCGAAGCAATGTGTTCTCACTGCGGCCCCTCGTCACCGTCAGCGCCTCATGGCCACCGGCGACGAGCGCGGCGGTGATCGCCGCGCCCATAGTTCCAGGATGGAGGACGGTCACGGTGATCACTGGCTGCCTCCGGCGGTGTGCGGTGGTGGACGTCGTTTCCGGCGCCCCTGCAGGTGAACGTGGAGACTGGAGGAACCACAGCGATCGACGGATGGAGCCACATCACTCGTCATCCGCGCCCTACCTCCTCGGCCCGCTGCCGCAACGCGGGTACGAGTTCCAGATTGTCCCCCCGCTCGGCACTCTGCAGGAGTTCGGTGATGACGACCAGCTCCGCGAAGCGCCCGGCGTCGCTCGACAGGACGGCGGACAGCTCCGTCCGTACGCGCTCCGAAACCTCCGGTACCGCGAGGCTGTACGCGTGCAGCAGTGCGGCGTCGTAACCGGCCGGCGCCACGCCCCACCCTTCCCAGTCCAGGATGCTGAGGCCCGGCCCGGTGAGGTTCGCCCAGTGCAGGTCGCCGTGCGCGGTGGACCAAGCGGGCGGCACCGTGTGCACCGGTTCACCGAGGAAGGCGAGGTACTTCGGCATAGCCCGGTCCAGATACGCCTGGCGTACGGCCGTGCGCTCGGTACGTACGGTGGAGAGACGGCCGAGAGCCGTACGCAGACCGCTCCACCAGGTCGCCGTCAGCCGGGGCACCTCGCTGAGCACCGGGCCGGCCGAGACAGCGCCGTCGCCAACCAACTCGTAGAGCTCCGCCCGGTAGGCGTCTTCGCCTTCCGCCCACTCCCGTACGAGATCGAGACGAGGACGCGGCACCTGCCGGCCCACCAGCCACTCGGCCTCCTCCGGCCCGGTCCACAGCTTGCCACCCGCCTTCTCCACCGGACTGTGGACGACCCGCAGCCAACCGCGCCCGTACGGACCGATGACGGGACCACCGAGAGTGCGCCCCCGCCACCCCCACGCTTCACGCGTGCCGCCGGAGGCGGCCTCAAGCGCAGCACACGCTTTGACGAAGGCCGCCCGCATCCGGTCGACGGTGACCGGGTCGTCAGGCTCCGAGAACATGGATGACCTCTCTACGCAAACCACCTTCACTCCCACCCGCCGAGCATGACCGCACGCACGATGTTCGCGAGGTGGCTCGGGTTGCCCGTTCCGGGGATGGGAGCGACGTGCGGTCCGAGGCCGAGCAGCCAGGAGAGCGGGGTGTAGACGTCCCCCTCGTGGGTGGCGCTTCCGGCGGCGAGCGGTCGGTAGGGAACGTATGGGACACCGTGGTCGCGGCAGAGTTCCTGCACCGGGTCGTGGCGGTCGTGGATGTTGAGCACGTTCTGCACGGCCGCGAGGCCGATCTCCCCGTGCCAGCGGTGGAAGTCCTCGGCGGTGATCTTCGACAGCCCGATGTGCCCGACTTTCCCCTCCTCCCTGAGAGCTTCGAGCGTGCCGATCTGGTCTTCTACGGGCACCTCCCAGTCGATGCGGTGCAGGTAGCACAGCTCCAGCCGCTCGACGCCCAGCCGGCGGAGGCTCCCTTCGACGGAGGCGCGGAGGTAGGCGGGGTGGCCGAAGGGCGTCCAGACGTCGGGCGCGGGCCGCACCAGGCCGACCTTCGTGGCGATCAACAACTCGTCTGGGTAAGGGTGCAGAGCCTGGTGGACGGCTTCCCGGAGTAGACCGACGGCCTGAGCGCGATCCTCCGGACCGCCCCAGCCGCCGGGCCCGGCCAAGCGCAGAGTGCCGAGACCGAGGCGGGAGACGGTCTTCCCGGCGATGTCGATCGTTCCGCCCGGCTTCACAGCGTTCCCCTCGATGCGCGTCCGTGGTGGCTCAGGTTGTGATGGCGTCCGATTTCCACGTTGGTGTCCGTGACCTTCGACCAGTCCCCGATCGCGGTTGCCTCGGTCCGTTGCCTGGCCAGCGCGTCGCACACGTCGCAGTCCCGGAAGGGCTCTGGCGGTAGCGGAGGGTCCACCACATACACCGGTGGAGCCATCGTCGTCTTTGCATCGTCCATGGTCAGCCACGCTAGAAACCGGACGGGAGAGACTAGGTGTCATGTTCTCGAATGTTCTCGCACATTGGTGGAGTGTTCCTGAGTGTTCTCCTGTGATGTCGAGAATCTGCACTGAGAGAGGGGGTCTCCGGTCATGCTGCTTACCGACAGCAGCATGCGGCTCGGGGAAAGGGACGTGGGGACGATGGCTCGGAACCTTCGCTTCAACGGAACAGGGTCAGGCGGGGGCGGATGCCCCTCCGTGCACGAGGACTTGGACAGTGGCGAGGTGGTCGTTCACGGCCCACCGCTCACCGATCCTGAAGACATCGCCCAGCTCCAGCATCTGAACGAGGGCGAGGTGCCCATCGTGGTGCCGCGTGATCTGCTGGTGGACTTCGCGCCCAAGAGGCGGACCCCTCGCATCGTCGACCTGGACGCATTCGGGAAGCTGTTCGCTACGTTCGAGCACACTGCCTGGCGACTGGAGACGCGCCGCAGGTTCGCGTCCGACGAGGCCACCGACACCTACGCTCAGTTTCTGGCGGGGCACCCCGTCGAGTGGGATTACGAGGACGACTGGTGCCGGAACGTCAGGGCGCAAACCGCCCTGGGAAAGCGGTTCGAGCGGGTAAGGGTCGTCGACAGCCCACCGACGCCTGGGCAGCTGTACCTCCTCGACAACGCGCGTCGCAACTGCGCTGTCGGCGAGGACATCCGAAACCTGTGGCGCACTGATGCCGAGCGGCTGCGGCTTCCCTCCGAAGACTTCTGGATCTTCGACTCTCGACTCGTAGCCCTTCTCAACTTCGATGCGGATGACCGGCTTGTCGACGTGGAGCTGATCACCGAGCCGGCCGCAGTGAACCGGTACGCACAAGCGCGGGATGCGGCCTGGCACTTCGCAATCCGATACGACGCCTTCGCGGCGAACCTCTGACCCTGCTGAACAGTTAGCGTGTGACCGGTGAGCACAGACTTTCAAAAGGCGCGGGACGCCCTCGGAGCGCGACTCCGGGAGCTTCGCACGGCGGGTCCCGCAGGGCGGCTCACCGGTCCACAACTGGCCGAACGACTCGGCTGGCCCCACTCCAAGATCTACAAACTGGAGAACGGCCAGCAGACCGCAACCGCTGCCGATCTCCAGGCATGGGCGGAAGCCACGGGCCAACCGGACGCCACACCTGAACTGCACTCGCGGCTCAGCGGGCTTGAGTCGCACGTACGCTCCTGGCGGCGACAGCTCGCGGCAGGACACCGCCCGGTGCAGGACGCGATCACCGTGGAGCACGCCCGGACGGCCACCTTGTGCATCTGGGAGAACAGCCTCATACCGGGGATGGTGCAGACTCCGGACTACGCTCGTGCGGTATTCACCCGGCACGCCCAGCTGATGCGCTCCCCGAAGGACACTGAGGAGGCCGTACGGGCCAGAGTGCGGCGCCAAGAAGCGCTGTACGACTCCCGCAAGCGGCACCGGATCCTCATGTGGGAAGGGGCGCTGCGGGCCCTTGTGTGTTCGCCAGCAGTGCTGACCGCTCAACTCGATCGGCTCGCCAGCCTGACCGGCCTGGACACCGTGGAGCTGGGCATCGTGCCCTTCGCCGCACCGTTGAAGATCCACCCGGCGAACGGATTCTGGATCTACGACGACCGACTGGTCATCGCTGAGGACTGGCACGCCGAACTCTGGATCGATGACACGGACAGCATCGCGGTCTACCAGCGCACGTGGAATCTGCTGCGTGAATCAGCAGTCTTCGGTACTGAGGCCCAGCGAGTCATTGCGCAGGCACAGAACAGGAGTTAGCCCATACCTGGCGGTGGTGGTCGCCGCAGATGGAGGTGTCCTGGGCCTAGGTCGTCGCAAGATCAATCGGTAGGTGAGGACGGCCGACTCCTGGCGATCTTTAGGACAGGAGGACGTGAGAGCCGCCGACTGGTAGGCCGGAGCTGGCCCCGGGAGCAGGGGGCGTGCCGGGAGCTCTGGGAAGAGACCGGTATCCACGTCGAGGTCGACCAGGTCACGGGCGTCTACAAGAACACCAGCCGCGGTGTCGGCGCCATGGTTTTCCGGTGCAAGCCTTGCGGGGGCACGGAGCGTACGTCCGACGAGTCGACCGCAGTCGAGTGGCTCACCCCGGAACAGATCGCCGAGCGTATGTCCGAGGTCTACGCGATCCGCCTGCTGGACGCCCTCGCTGAGGCAGGCCCACACGTCCGGAGCCACGACGGCAAGCACCTGCTCCCAGCACGGCAGAACTTTCCCTACTTCATCCAGGCGGCTCGCTCCGCTCGCCGCGCGCTCCCCGGCTACGCCGGTCGCGCGAACGGCCCCCTGATCATGCTCGGCCTCAAACCGGGCAGGACACTGGCCAAACCCGCTCCACCGACCTCGACCTTCGTGACCCGATGAGTCCCTGACACCCCGAGAGAGCTAGCGCTTCAACAGTGCAAGGGTCACAGGAGGGCATCCCAGACGAGCAGTGAGATCAGATACAGCGACTCGCAGATACGGATGGACTGCGAGTTGTGCTGAGGTTTGACCAAACGCGACAAGGTTGTCCTCTGTCACGTCTCCGCCCGGCTCGCCGTCGGCCGGGAATTCGAAAAGAGCACCCAAGTGAACCTGCAGCTTAACTGCATCTTTCCCCTGGTCGCCTTTTAGTACAATCTCGTGCTCAAAGTGGTAGGTAAGGTTACCCTTTTCTCTGCCTATGCCCATCGTAGTCTCCAGCGATTTGATCTGCTGAAGCTCGCCCGATGCCTCGATGTCCAGGACTTCGGCGTGCAGGAGGAAGGCTCGCACATCAATCAGTTGAGCATGGGCGATGACGGGGCCAGCCTGCAGGTTTAGCTCAGCAGACTTCCTGATTGTGAAGGCCACCGACACACCCCTAATGGCTTTGCGTAGTAGATAGCGGCCCGCTTCTCACAACTTGGGAGCCCCGATTCCAAGAGTTGACCCATGCTTCCGTCACTCGACCTGAACGAGTGTGAAGTTCTGACTGTAGGCCAGCGGGAGCGGTGATCTCATAGAATTCGAGGCCGACGTGCTGCTCGCGCGATAGATTCGCCCAACGTAGCAGCCAGTTATCGACGATCGCCATTTCTTCGCGCGATAGGCCAAACTCCGGATCCGCGACCTCGGGAACGTTGTGGCGAAGCCACTCATTGACGGCAGCCCATTCCCAGATCTTTTTGCCATTGGGAGAACCGATAGGCGTGGGGAACGACTGGCCCTTTCGGCGCTCACCCTGAACTAGCTGGCGAATGCTTTCGCGACTGCGATCTATTCGGCGGGCAATCTCCGCTGCATCGACCAAATCGCGGTCAACGCGAGTTACCATCACGTTTAGATGCTTTTCGATCTCAAAGGCGGCGCACTTCGCAGCCATGGCGCCATTTAGATGGCCTTCCATGTAAACAGTCAGAAGGAGCCGCCCGAAGGACTCTGCCAGCAAGCCGTCAAAGTGGTCGTAAAAGGTAGACTCTATGGACGTCATGTCGCTCGGCAGTGGTGCTTCAAACTTCAGGACATAGGTCTTCATCGTCGATCCCCCAGCCAGCTCCGCGATGTAACCTGTTGACACTCGTCAACAGTACGGTACCCAATGGGTGCCGCGTCAAGCGCTTGTCACTCTGACGGGCGCTTCACGCTGCGGGGATCACCGTCCGGCAGAGGGCATGTCCTGGCCTCACGCGCGAGGTCGCGAGCATGTCGCTCAGCCACCCGAGGCGTGCCATCGACGGAGATGCGGTGACACCCAACCGAGCATGTCAGGAGGCCCCAGTGCCCACCCGCGTGCAGCATCCACTCCCCTGACGCCATGATCTTTTTCAGGGCCTCGCGGACGGCTTTGTCCTTGTGGTTGCGAGGATGTAGCTCTTCCCTCACCCATCCCCCCTGATGGTGAATCCAGCCCGATACCGACCAAGTGCGCCAGTCGGAAGATTACACCGCGTCAGGTACGCATATACATCCATCGGCACAGAGAGATCATGAGCCGGGCAGATGAGTTACCAATGAGGTGAAATGCCTTATTCTCGCAGCTTCAAGATCCATATCGGCTGTTGGGCTTCGCCAAGCAAGACGCTCCCTCCCTCTGGTTCGGTGCCCCGCTGAGGGGGTCACGTCGGGGACATATGCAGCTTGCAGCGGCTGTCGACGTGTCAGATGCCTGCCAGGTCGGACGGTAAGCCGCAGTCGACATTGCGTCCTATAGAAGGGGATGCAGGGGCTGCTAGGGGCTGTTGGGGCTGGTCAGTGCCACCTTCGATAGGCGTGAGGCTAGTGATTCCCAGGCTCAAGGCTCGAGGGCTGTAGGTGCCCTGGGTTCGACCGGGAGCGATGGTCGGGTCGTCTCCTAGTGACTAGGTCTGCGCTCAGCGGGGTGAGTGACCCGCAGGGACGACCTCCAGCGCAGCAGTTCCTCGGCCATCTGCTCCGTGACGCCGACCGCCGGTTCTGTGGAGCCAGCAGTGTCGTTGACGTGGGGGAGTTGGCCAGGCCAGGTCGAACTGGGCTGCCAGCGTTGTCAGCCAGGGGCCGAGGGTCTCGCTCTGGGCGGAGAGGGGGCCTTCGGTGAGGAGGGAGGTACTTTCCCTGTAGTCGGGTGGGCAGTGGGGGCGGCTTCTCAACAATGGCCACGTGTCCGGGCTACTCGCTCCATACCGGGCCCGGCGGCCAGCCGACCACCGCGTCGGCCTGGACGTTGCGTAGGGATGTGCCCTCGAAGCGGGCTCCTGTGATGTCTGTGGGGCCCAGGCGGGGGATGCCTGTGTTGACGCTGCTCAGTCTGGCGCCCGTCAGGTCCGTGTCGCGGAGGTCGGCGTCCCGGAGGTTGCAGCCGGCCAGGACCGCGCCGCGTAGGGAGGCTCCTCGGAGGTCTGCGCCGGTGAAGTCGCAGAACTTGAACCAGCAGCCTTCCAGGGTTGCGTAGCGGAGGTCCGCTCCGGCGAACGAGCAGCGGGCGAAGCGGAGTTGGTTGGTTCGGGTGGATGCGAGGTTCTGGGCGGTGAAGTCCTCGCCGCTGACGGCCGCATAGCGGTGGAGCTCTGAGAGGCGTTGGCGGGCGGTCAGTGGCGTGGTCATGGAGAGCAGCGTCTCAGCCGGGGTGTTGGGCGGCGTCGAGATTTCGTCAAATTGACCGTTCAACAGACAGGCCTGGGTGGGGTGATCTTGTGCCCCTGTGGGGGGACTTGAGGCTGTCTCGGGGCGGTTTGGGCGCCAGCCTGCCCCTGCCTGCTGTACGGTGATCGTGTCATCACGCTCTGTGCGTACGCATGGGGCGGCCCCCGGTGGTGTTACAGCACCTAGCCGAGGGCCTTCACCCAACTAGTGGAAGCAAGAGGTCCACCGGGATGCTTTGGCATGCTATCGCGCCCGTCCGGCGCTACACGAAGGTCTCTCATGACGTCATGCGTCATCCGCGTCTGAACAGTGACGCGAAGGTCTTGATCGCTTACGTTCAGGGGTTGCCCGATGGGCAAGTCGACCGTGCTCTGTCCGAGCATGCTCGCGAGGTGGGCATCAAGGGGCGGCGGTATCAGACGGCCAAGGAGCAGTTGGTCGTGAACGGGTTCGTGCATGAGCGGAAGGTGCCTGGCGCGCGGGGGTTGTGGGCTACCCATCAGCTCTTCTCCAACGTGCCGTTGAGTGATGCCGATGCTCGTGCACTCTGGCGCGAGGTCGGTGTGGGAGTTGATACGGCTCCGAGTGCGCAGTCTCCGGCCGTCGGTTCGCCGGGGGCTCGGAGCGTCGGTCATCAACTACCGGTAGACGAAGAACTGGGGGAGAACTCTTTCCACCCACCCACCCAAGCGGCTGACAATGAAGTTGAGTTGGCGGCCCTTTCGGGTGAAGAGGCGCAGGTGGAGCGGGTGTTGTTGTCTCTTCGAGAGTGTCGGCGGGATCTGCGGCTCGGTGTTGCCGAGGCGCGTTCGCTGGTGGCGCTGGCTGTGGAGTGGTTGCGGCGTGGGGTGTCCGGTGCGGAGCTTCGGCAGGTGCTGAGCAGTGGGCTGCCGCCGGGTCGGGTGCGGTCGGCTGTCGGGTTCCTGCGGCATCGGCTCGTACAGAAGATGCCCGAAGCCCCCGAGCCCGAGCCCGCACCGGAGTCCGCTCCCGTACCTGAGCCTGACCCCGTCCCCGAGCCTGCACCGAAGCCGCCTCCCGTCGTCGCTCCGCTCGTCACCTGTCAGGGGCCCGGGAACGAGCATGTCTTCCGGTCCTACGGCGGGGCCACCGAGTGCGCCGACTGTCAGCAGGCCGCCGCCTGGGCGCGGTGGGCCGAGCGGCGGGCCGCCGATCTGGGGATCGATCTCGCCGAGGACGCTGCGGCTGCCGTGGAGGCCGGGCGGGATCCGGACGGGTGGCGGGGGAGGCTCGCCGCTGCCGCCGCCGGTACCGGCACTGCCTCCGAGACCGGGGTTACCGACGGGACGTAGGCCGTGCGGGCCCTGGTTCGCAGAGTTGGCCGATTTCCGTAACGTCCTTCATGAACGCGGCCGTGCCCGGCGATGTTTGTCGTTCGCCGGGCACGGGCACAGGCGCAGGCCCAAGTAAGGAGCGCTGATGTGGGTGCGCTTCAGTCCGTGATCTCGATCTTGTCTTCGGACTTGTTCCCCGAGGACCTGTTCCCGGACGTGTTCCCGTTCTGAGGAACGGTGCTCGTCGTGCGGTTCTTCAGGTTCTCCAGGAGCTGCGCCACGTCCACGCCCGTCGTCGAGCTCAGCAGCTCCACGCCCTGCGCGACGTTGTCGGTGACCGTACGGGCCAGCTGGCTGGCGCCGTCCGTCGAGATCACCGTCATCTTGTCGATCGCGCTCAGCGGCTCGGAGGCCTTCGCGACGACCTGCGGGAGCACCTCGACCAGCATCTGCAGGACGGCCGCGTCGCCGTACTGCGCGAACGCGTCGGCCTTCTTCTGCATGGCCTCCGCCTCCGCCGCACCCTTCGCGGCGATCGACGCGGCCTCGGCCTCACCCTCGATGCGCACCGCGTCGGCCAGCGCCGAACGGTGGAGCTTCTCACCCTGACCGGTCAGGCGCGAGCGCTCCGCGTCCGCCTCGGCCTCCTTGACCTGGGCGATGCGGCGGGCCTCCGCCTCCTGCTCGGCCTGGTAGCGGGCGGCGTCGGCGGGCTTACGGACCTTGGTGTCCAGCTCGCGGTCGGTCAGCGCCGCCTGGCGCTCGGCCACCTTCTCCTGCTCGGTGAGCACTTCCTGCTGGCGGGCGGCCTCGGCGAGCGGACCGGCGGCGTTGGCCTTGGCGGCCGCCGCTTCCGTCTCGGCCTTGATCTCGGCCTGCTTCAGGTAGTACGTCCGCTCGGCGATGGCGATCTCCTCGGCCGCCTTCAGCCGGGCCTGCTCCGAGGCGCGCTTGGCGATCGCCTCGGCGATGTCCGCCTCCTGCTTGGCGCGGGCGGCCTCCGGACGGCCGAGGTCCTCCAGGTAGGAGCCCTCGGTGGTGATGTCCTGGATCTGGAAGGCGTCCAGGATCAGGCCCTGGCCGGAGAGGCTGGTCTCGGCCTCCTCCGCCACCTGGCCGGCGAACGCGGCCCGGTCGCGGATGATGTCCTCGACCGACATGCGGCCGACGATCGCGCGGAGCGCGCCGGAGAGCACTTCCTGCGTGAAGCCGACGATGCCGTCCTGCTGCTGGAGGAAGCGCTGCGCGGCCGCGCGGATCGCGTCCTCGCCGCCTCCGACCTTGACGATCGCGACGCCTTCGAGGTTCGACTTCACACCGCGCAGCGTGACCGCGCCGCGGACGGCGATCGGGATGTGCCGGCTGGAGAGGTCCAGCGTGAACTTCTGCTGGACGAACGGCACGACGAAGACGCCGCCACCGACGACGACCTTCTGGCCGCTGTTGTCGATGCTGGTGAGGCCGGTGACCGGATCGGTCGACTTCTTGCCGCGGCGGCCGGTGATGATGAAGGCCTCGCTGGGCCCGGCGACCTTGTACCGCGTGATGACGACCAGGCCGAGCAGGACGAGAAGTACGACGATGCCGATGACGGCGAGAGCTACTGGACTCATGAGAGGTGTCCCCCCTGCCTCCCGGATGGGGGACGGCAGATTGTTGTGGTGCCAGGTGCTGGTGGGGTGTGGGTGGTCGGTGGCGGGTGGTCGGTGTGTGGGTGAGTGCGTGCGTACGGAGGTGAGTGAGCCGGTGGAAGGGTTGGTGGCCGTGGCGCGTGGTCAGCGCTCCACCGGGCGGACCGCCACCGACGTCGTCGACAGCTCCGCCTCCACCCAGATCTCGGTGCCCCGCACCACCGGCTCCGGCGACTTGGCCGCGTACTTGACGGGCTGGCCCGCCAGCCGCAGCATCACCTCGCCGTAGCCGTCGGCCGGGATGGCCGTCACGACCATCCCGGACGTACCGACGAGGTCGCCGCCGCGCGGTGTGGAGGAGGTCTGGTCCGCCATCAGGGCCTTGCTGAACTTCCAGGTCAGCCAGCCCGCGACCACACCGGCCCCGACGCCCGCGACCGTGGCCACGAACGGCCCGGCACCCGTTGTGCCGAGCACGATCGCGCCGCCGAAACCGAGCATCGAGATGAAGCCGGCGATCACCGGGAGCGAGAGCAGTCCGTCGAAGAGCCCGTCGAGCACGCCGTCGAGCATCCCTTCGAGGACGCCGCCGAAGATCAGGGAAAGGGCCAGCAGGACGATTCCCGCAATGCCGAGACCGAGAAAGAAGGTCACGTGATCACTCCCCTGCTTTTCTGCTTCCCCCGAGGTATTTCCGTCGATCTGGCTGGATGATCCCATGGACGGCCGGTTCCTGGCACTGCCGGAACCCGGCAATCTTTACGCGGTTTTGATGCCGGACAACTGATCGGCGAGGGTGGAAAGTGACTGGAAGGTGGCGCCCAGCAGAGCAACGTGCTTCCAGCGCAGGACGCCGTCCGGGCCGATGAGGAAGACCGCCCGCCGTACGCCGATGCCGGGCGCGGCGACCCCGTACGCCTTGGCGATCTCCCGGCCCTCGTCGGCCAGCAGCGGCATGCGGAGCCCGTAGGTGCGGGCGAACGACTCGTGGCTGTCCACACCCTGTGGACTGATGCCCCAGACCTCCGCGTCGAGCCCTTCGAAGGTCTCCATGCCCGAGGAGTACGAGCAGAGCTGCTTCGTGCAGACGCTCGTGTTGTCGCCGGGGTAGAAGGCCAGTACCAGGGCCCGGCCGCGAGCGGCGGAGAGCGTGTAGTCGCCGCGCTCGAAGGTGTCCCCGGGCACGGACGGGCCGGACAGGACACCGCCCGGGAGCGTGAAGTCCGGTGCCGGGGTGCCGAGGGGAGGTCCTGCCGCCATGACGACTCCTTCTGCTGCGTTCGTGGTACGTACAAGGTGGTACGTACAAGGGTGAGGGCGTGCCCGTACAGTGAACGGCACTTTCCGGCCGTTGACACGTTCGGCCCATCCGGACCGGCATCCGCTCCGAATACGTAGTCAGCAGCGGGCTCACCGGCTCCGCACCCGGATCTGGAGGTACGCGTGGACCGACGACCGCCGACGGCAGCGGTTCTCGTCCTGCACGGGGGGCACGAGAGCGGCACCGAACCGCCGCCCTGGGGCCCCCTCAACCTCCCCGGCGTCCGCATGCGCCCCTTCGTCCGGGCTCTGCGCCGGGCCACCCGCACGCCCCGGTCCGACGACGGCGGTACGGAGGTGCTCGTACGGCAGGTGCGGTACGAGCACCGGGGCTGGAACGGCCACCGTGCCGACGCCCTCCGCGACGCCCTGTCCGCGCTCGACGCCCTCGGCGAGGAGGCCGGAGACGTGCCGGTGGTCCTCCTCGGCCACTCCATGGGCGCCCGCGCCGCCCTGCGCGCCGCCGGGCATCCGCTCGTACGCGGAGTCGTCGGCCTCGCCCCCTGGTGCCCGCCGGGCGACCCGGTGACCCAGCTCGCCGGGCGGGACATCGTCCTCGTCCACAGCAGCCGGGACCGGATCACCAGCCCCCAGGCCACCCAGTCGCTCACCGCGCGGGCCCGCCGCGCCGGCGCCCGTACCTGCATGGTCACCGTCCGCGGCGGCGACCACGCGATGATCCGCCGCGCTCCGGCCTGGCACCGGCTCACCACCACGCTGGTCACCGGACTGCTGGGTACCGGCAGTCTGCCGGGGCCCGTCATCGCCGCTCTGAGCCTGCCGCCGACCGCCGAGCCGACCGAGGGCACGCTCGACCTCGACCGGCTGCGCGCGGAGCGGGGACCGGCCGGACTCCTGCCGAGTTCCTGAGCCCGTACGTCTCCGGGGGCGCCGCGGATCGAGGTTCCTGAGCCCGTACGTCTCCGGGGGCGCTGCGGATGCGGTGCCGGGGAGCGCCGCACACCATGGAGGTCCGGAGGCCGATCGACGGCGGAGGAGACCCCCTTGCAGGCCGAAGCGTGCGGCGACGGCATGCCGTCGTCCTTCGACCCCCCGACCGTGGCCGCGCTGCTCGACGGCAACCCCGCCGGAGTGGCCGTACTCGACGCGAACCTCCGCTACACCTACGTCAACCCCGCCCTCGAACGGCTCAACGGCCTGCCCGCCGGATCCCACATCGGCCACACCTTCACCGAGGTGCTGCCCGAGCTCCGCGGCCAGGCCGCCGTCCTGCGCGGCGTCCTGCGCGACGGCGAACCGCGCGAACAGACGATCAGGGGACGCACCTGGGCCGCGGCCGCCGACGACCCCCGGTTCTGGCGCGCCACCTACCACCGGCTGGAGGCGGGCGGGGACGTGTGCGGGCTGATGGTGATCGTCGTCGAGATCAGCGACGTCACCCGGCAGCGGGCCGAGCTGGAGGAGGCGCGCGGCCATGTGGCCCTGCTCTCCACGGCCGCCGTCCGGATCGGCACCACGCTCGACATGGACACCACCTGCCGGGAGCTCGCGGAGTTCGTGGTGCCCGCCTTCGCCGACGTGGCGGCCGTCGACGTCTTCCCGCCCGAGGTGGGACATCCCGTACGCCGTGCCGAGCCCGGTGTCCTGCGGCTGCGGCGGGCCGCGCTCCGGGGGCGCGGCCCGCTGGACGAGCAGGTGCAGCTGTTCGGACACCCGGGGGAGTACGTCGACTTCGCGGCCGACTCCGCCGTGACCCGCTGCCTGGCCGAGAACGAGCCGGTCCTCGACGACTGGGAGGACCACCGGCGCGGCCGCTCCGCCTTCACCTCGGAGCGGATCACCGCCTCCCAGGCGCTCGGTCTGCGTGAGGCGCTCGTCGTCCCGCTCATCGCCCGCGGCAGCCAGATCGGCACGCTCAGCCTGGTCCGGGCGGAGGGCTCGCCGGCCTTCAGCGACCAGGACGTGGTCGTCGCCCGGGAGCTGGCAGGACGGGCCGCCGTCGACCTCGACCACGCCCGCCGCTACGACCGCGAGCACAGCATCGCCCTCGAACTCCAGGGCTCCCTGCTCTCCGAACCCCGCGGCCCGCACCCGCACGTGGAGATCGCCACCCGCTACCTCCCGGCGGAGCGCGGCGTCCTGGTGGGGGGCGACTGGTTCGACGTCGTACCGCTCCAGGACGGCCGCCACCTCAAGGCCATGGGCGATGTGATGGGCCACGGCGTGGAGGCGGCCGTGGCGATGAGCCACTATCGCTCGCTGCTGCGGCTGCTGGCGGCCGAGGACCTGCCGCCGCACCGGATCCTGGAGCGGCTGGACGAGATGGTGGAGCGGTCGGGCCTGGACCGGGCGGCGACGTGTCTGCTCGCCGTCGTGGACCGGTTCGGCGGGGTGTGCGAGGTGGCCAGCGCGGGCCATCTGCCGCCGGTCTTCATCGACCCGGGTGCGTCCCGGGCCCACATCATTCCGGTGGAGTCCGGGCCTCCGCTCGGCACCGGCTTCGGCGGCTACCGGACCACCACCGTGCCGTGCGGGCCGGGGACGGTGCTGTTCATGTACACGGACGGCCTGGTGGAGCGGCGGGACGAGGACATCGACGTGTCCGTGGCGCGGCTGGCCTCGCTGACCCTGCCGGCCGGCGGCAGCCTCGACGTGCTGCTGGACCAGGTGCTGGACCGGTTCGGCGGGGACGCGGAGGACGACATCGCGGTGCTGGCCTCCCGGATCAGGGAAGGGCCGCCGGTCCTGCGGAGGCCCGACCCGACGTGAGAGGGCCGGTGCCGGACGTGAGAGGGCCGGTGCCCGACGTGGGCACCGGCCCTTTCAGCGGTCGTTCGTTGCCCCGTACGGGTGATGCCCGGCGCTCACGCCGTCTCCGGCTCGTTCTCCCGCTTCCGGCCGCGCAGCTGCCGCAGGACCAGGGCGGCCGAGGTGATCAGCGGCAGCATCCCGGCCACCGCGTCGGCGGTGTTCAGCTTGTCGTGCGAGCTCTTGGCCCGGCGTACCTGCTTCGAGGCCCTGAGGACGGCGAGCGCGCTGCTGCCCAGGCTCAGCGCGAGCCCCGCCTTGCTGGCCCGCAGGCCCTTGGCGGGCGCGGAACGGTTCTTCTTCGCCATCGGAGGTACCTCCACGTGGTGCGGTGCGGGGTGTTCCGGACTCACCCGTTCCACGTAACCGGGTCCGCCGCGCCCCCGCAAACGGACCGGCCCCCGCAAACGGACCCGTTCACCAGTCCGCTCACCACCCCGTCCAGAGCAGGTGGTTGATCAGGAGCGCCGGGACCACCGACGCGACCAGCCAGTACCGGGCGGTCCGGGCGGGCAGCAGGGCGGCGGCGGGCAGCAGCCAGAGCAGGAACGGCTGCCAGATGCGCTCGGTCTCCGCCTTGCTCATCCCGGAGAGGTCGGCGGCGAGCAGCGCCACCAGCGCGGCGACCACGAGCAGCGCCAGCCGCTGGGCGGGGGTCGTCGTGCCGGTACGGAGCTCCCGTACGGCCCCGAGGGCGTACGACGTGCTCCGGCGCACTCCGGCGACCGCCGCCAGGCCCGTCGCGAGGACGGCGCAGGCGAGGTTGGCCCAGACCCAGTACGCGTACGGGCGTACGCCCCCCGCGCCCTGGTAGTACCGCTCGACCAGCAGGTGGTACGCCGTCCACCAGTTGAAGCCGGCCAGCGTGAAGGCCACCGGGACCACCAGCGCGCCGAGCAGGAACGGGACCACCGGGCGGGCCGTCCGCGTGAGCAGCAGGACCGCGAGCAGGACCGCCGCCATCAGCCCCAGCCCGTAACTCAGGTAGCAGGTCCACCCGAACAGCAGGCCCCCGCCCACCGCCGCCGCCACCGGGAAGCGGACCCGGCGCGTCGCCGCCAGCGCGAGCAGCGCCACCGACCAGGCGGCGACGGCGGCGAAGTACCCGTCGGCGGAGACGCCCGCCCAGACGGCCGCCGGCGCGAGGACCAGGAACGGCGCCGCCCGCCGGGCCAGCCGCTCGTCGGCCAGGACGCGTACGGTGATCAGCGCGGCCAGCACCGCCGAACTGCCCACGACCACACACCAGACGGCGGCCCACGCACCGCCGCCGAGGCCGATCCGGTCCAGCCAGACGAAGGTCAGCGTGGCGCCCGGCGGGTGGCCGGCGACATGGGCGGGCCAGTTGCCGGGCTCGCCGATGACGATGTGGTTGGTGAAGTCGCGCAGGGTGGCGGGGATGTCGTCGAAGCGGTCGATGACCCGCAGGTACTCGTGCTTGGTGGTCAGGCGCCGCTCCACGCCCCGGTACCAGCCGTCGATCAGTGCCATCGAGAGGACCCAGGCCGTCGACCCGGCCCAGGCCGCCGCGAGCAGCCCGCGCCACGGCAGCCGGGCGGCGAGCGGCGGGCCGTACGCGATCACCAGCACGGCCAGGGTCAGCGCGGCGGGTGTGCCGGGGCCCAGGTGCGGGTCCCAGGAGGCCAGGAGCGGCGGCCACTGGACCTGGAGCGTGCCGGTCCGGTTCTGGACGTACCGGCCGATGAGGATGGCGGCGGCGACGAGCAGGACCGCGAGGGCGGCGGCGGTGAGGTCGTGGCGGTGGGCGCGGGCGTCCTCCGGAGGGGGCGGGGGGCTTCCGGCCGTGTCCGGGGGGCCCGTATGCGCGTCGGGCTCGGTGCTCTCGGTTTCCTCTGTGGTGTCCTCGGTCTTCACGCTGGCACGCTATGCACGCCCGGCCGCGTTCCGGCGGTACGACAGGGCCCGCGCCCGGCCGCTGGGCCGTACGGGCGGCGCGGGCGCGAGGCCGGGGGCGCGGCCGCTCCCCTACGCGCTCCGGCGCTTAGCGTCGGGGTCATGCCCCTGCCCGACCTCCGCCGCCCGCCCGGCAAGCGCCCGCGTACGCCCGCCGACCCCGCCTTCTGGCGCAGCCCGGTGCGCGGGGCGCGGTTCACGGCGGTGCTGGGGCTCGTCCTGCTCGTCGGGCTGACCGTGGTGGCCGGTACCGGGCTGCTCTCGTACGCCGCCTACAACCCGGACCTGGACCCGGTCAACGACAAGACCCCGGACAAGGGGTGGCTCGGCTTCTACCTGTTCGCCTGGCCGACCGGGCCGCACTGGCTCTACCGGCTGACGCAGGGGCTGCACGTCACGGTCGGCATCGTGCTCGTCCCCGTGCTGCTGGCGAAGCTGTGGTCGGTGATCCCGCGGCTCTTCGCGCTGCCGCCCGTACGGTCCGTGGCGCACGCCCTGGAGCGGCTCTCGCTGCTGCTCCTGGTGGGCGGGGCGCTGTTCCAGTTCCTCACCGGGCTGCTCAACATCCAGCTGGACTATCTGTTCCCGGGCTCCTTCTACCGGCTGCACTTCTACGGGGCGTGGGTGTTCCTCGCCGGGTTCGTCGCGCATACGGCGCTCAAACTTCCGCGTGCGGTACGGGTGTTGAGGCGCGGTCTGCCAAGCGGCGAAGCCGACGGGCTGGTCTCCCCCGATCCGCTGCCGCCGACCCTCTCCCGGCGCGGGGCCTTCGCGACGGTCGGGGCCGGGTCCCTGCTCCTGCTGGTCACCTCGGCCGGGCGGAGCTTCGACGGGCCGCTGCGCCGCATCGCGCTGCTCACCCCGCGCGGCGGTACGGACGAGGGGCCGGGCCCGAACGCCTTCCAGGTCAACAAGACGGCCGCCGCCGTCCGGATCACTCCGGCCGACACCGGCGAGGGCTGGCGACTGACGGTACGGGGGCTGGTCGGCGAACTCCGCTTCTCACGGGAGGAGTTGCTGGCGATGGAGCTGCACAGTGCGGCGCTCCCGATCGCGTGTGTCGAGGGCTGGTCGACCTCGGACCAGCTCTGGCGCGGAGTGCGGCTGCGGGACCTGGCCGCGCTCGCCGGATATCCGGACCGGCCACCGGCGGTGTTCGTGGAGTCGTTGCAGCGCAGCGGCTCGTTCCGCAAGGCCGCGCTCCGCGACAACCAGGTCCGCGACGGGCGCTCGCTGCTCGCGCTGGAGGTCAACGGCGCCCCGCTGTCGCCCGACCACGGCTACCCGGCGCGGATCATCGTGCCCGCCGCGCCCGGCGTACTGAACACCAAGTGGGTCGAGACCCTGACGTTCGGAGAGCTGTGATGTCCACGCGAGCGGTGCCCCCGCCGCACCGGCCCGGCGCGCCCCGCGCGTCCCGGTTCTCCCTACGCCGGTGGTACGGCGAAGGACCCCTGCACCTCCTCCTGCTGGCGGCCACCTTCTGCCTGGCCGGATACGCGGGCGTACGCCTCCTGGACGGCGACACCCTCGGCGTCCTGCTCTGGTTCGCCGGATCGGCGCTGCTGCACGACCTGGTGCTGCTCCCGGTGTACGCGGGCGCCGACCGGGCCCTGCGCGCGGCGCTCGGTCCGCGGCGGGACCTGGTCAACTTCGTCCGCGTACCGGTGTTCCTCTCCGGGCTGCTCCTGCTGGTCTGGTTCCCGCTGATCACCCGGCGGACCGAACGGCGGTACGTGGCCGCCTCCGGCACCACCCCGGACGTCTACCTCTCCAACTGGCTGCTCATCACCGGTGCGCTGTTCGCGCTCTCCGCGCTCTGGCTGCTCGTCCGCGCGCTCCGCTTCCGCAGCGGAAGGCGCGGGCGGCGCAGCGCGACGAAGGCGCGGCCCTCCGCGCTCCACTGATCGGCCGGGCGCCAGCCGCACGCGCCGGCGTACCGCAGCAGCGCCGGCGTACCGATCCGCGCCCATGGGAACGGCCGGTCCGCCGGGCCGGCCCTCTCGGCCGGTGTGCGCAGGCCGTCGTCCAGGCGGACCTGGAAGCGTTCGTCGATGTCGAGCGGCGAGGTCTCCGCGATCAGGAGCCCGCCGGTGGAGAGGAGGTCGGCGGCCCGGTCGAGCAGGGCGGCCGGGTCGCCGCCGATGCCGATGTTGCCGTCGACCAGCAGCAGAGTGCCCCAACGGCCCTCTCCCGGCAGCGGGTCGAAGACGCTGCGGAGCAGGGCCGAGCCGCCGATGCGCCGGGTGCGGGCGACGGCCGCCTCGCTCACGTCGATGCCGAGCGCCCGGTGGCCCAGCGCGGTCAGCTCCGCCACCAGCCGCCCGGGACCGCAGCCGATGTCCAGCACCGGGCCCTCGCACCGGTGCAGCGCGGAGAGGTCGGCGGCGCCCGCGTCGGAGCACCAGCGCTCGACCTCCAGCGGCAGCAGCCAGCCGTCGCTGCGCCGGAGGAAGAGCGGGCCGCGCCCGTTGCGCAGGGCGTTGGCGTACGGGTCGGTGGACCAGGGGGCGGTACGGGATTCGGCGCCGCGGGGGTCGGCGCCGCGGGATTCGGCGCTGCGGGGGTCGGCTCCGGCGCGCGGCTCGGAGCGCGGTTCTGTGCGAGGTTCTGTGCGCGGTTCTGTGCGCGGTTCGGCTTCCGCGCGCGCCCCGGCGATGGCGGCGTCGGCGTCGGTACGGCCTTCCGGAGTGCCGGCGGTCCCTCGGGGCTCCTGGGTGGCCGTGGCCGTGCCCGTGCCTGTGGCTGTGCCCGTCCCGGACGATGACGGTGGCAGCATCGTGCTCATCGCGTCCCCACCCGCGCTCCCGCGTCGGTCAACCGGCCGAGCACCGCCGCGAAGCGGCCCTCCGGCGCGCCGGCCGCGACCCGGTGGGCGTCGGGCGCGGTGTCCACGTCGAGCAGGACCGGCAGGTCCCGTACCGCCAGACCGGCCTCCACCAGCCGGTGCCGCTGCACCGCACCGGTCTCCGGGACGGACATCGGCACCCCGCGCAGCAGGGCGGGGTCGGGGTGCGCGAGGCCCAGCGCCCAGAAGCCGCCGTCCTCGGCGGGGCCGAACCACGCGTCGCACCGCTCCCAGGCGTCCGGGGCGAGCGCGGGGGCGAGGAGGGCCGGGGTGATCTGCGGGGTGTCCATGCCGACCAGGAGGGCCGGCCCGGTACACCTCCCGAAGGCCGCCGCGAGCCGCTCGTCCAGCCCGCCCGCGCTCTGCGGGACCACCTCGACGCCCGGCGGCACCCAGGCGCCCGGCCGGCCGTCGAGGACGAGCACGCGTCGGCGGGCGGGGAGGGCGAGCACGGTCTCCAACGTGTCCGCGAGCGCGGCGGCGGCGAGTTCGGCGGCCTCGGCGGGGGTGAAGGGCGGACAGAGCCGGGTCTTGACCCGCCCGGGCACCGGCTCCTTCGCGATGACGAGCAGCTCCGTGGGGCCGGTGGGGCCGTACGGGGTGGTGCCGGCGGGTTCGTACGCGGGGGCTCCGTGTGACGGGGGTCCGTACGCCGGGGGTCCGTACGCGCTCATCGGCCGGCCCCCGTCCCGGTCGTCAGGGCGTGCGCCGGCGCGCGGTCCGCCGGTGGCTCGCGCAGGACGCCGCGCATGTCGCGTACCGCGTGCCAGGTGCCGCGCCAGGTGCCGGTCACCTTCGACTTTCCCGTACGCGGCCGGTACGGGACATCGGTCTCAGCGACCCGCAGTCCGGTGTCCGAGGCCCGGACCACCATCTGGAGCGGGTAGCCGCTGCGCCGGTCGGTGAGGTCCAGGGCCAGCAGGTCGGCGCGGCGGGCCGCCCGCAGGGGGCCGAGATCGTGCAGGCGCAGACCGGTACGGCGACGGAGCATGCGGGCGAGCGCCAGGTTCCCGGCGCGCGCGTGCGGCGGCCAGGCGCCCCGGCCCTCGGGGCGCCGGCGGCCGAGCAGCAGATCGCACTCGCCGTCCGCGATCCGCCGGACGAACCCGGCCAGCAGCGCGGGGTCCAGCGAACCGTCGCAGTCGCAGAAGCAGACGAACTCGGCCTCGGCGGCGAGCAGTCCGGCATGGCAGGCCGCGCCGAACCCGCGCCGCTCCTCCGTGACGACGTACGCACCGAGGGAGCGGGCCAGCTCGGCGGAACCGTCGGTCGACCCGTTGTCGACGACGATCGCGCGCCAGCCTGCGGGAATCCGGCCGAGCACCCAGGGCAGGGCGGCCGCCTCGTCGAGGCAGGGCAGGACGATGTCGGCTCTCGGAAGGGCTGATTGCGGAGGGGCGGCTTCCGGGTGAAGGGCAGAGGAATCGGTCACCCGCCTCACCCTACGGAGACAACTCCGGCATTTCGGCCTATAGGTTCCTTCGGGTCATCAGCGTCGGCCGGATGGCGGCGGGGTGGGTGTGCCCCGGGGCCGCCCCGCCCACGAGCCTGCCCCGCCCCCGAGCCCGAGCCTGCCCCGCGCCCGCCCCGCCCCCGCGTCAGGCGTCCCGCACGGCCGGTCCCGCCGTGGCATGACAGCGTCACCGGCCGTTCACGCCCCGTCCGTACGGGCGTCGCCGCACCTTGCGATCTTTCGACCGAAGGAACGCGTACGGGTGTGGGGAGAGGGCGTCATGAACAGAGCGAGTACCGGCCTGCCGCGGCGCGGGGCCCGGCTGCTGGCCGGAGTGCTGGCCGCGGGCACGGTGGTCGTCGGAGCGTCCACCGGCGCGGTCGCGGCGGGACCCGGCAGCGCGGGCGGGTCGGGGGCGTGCGCCGGGAGCGGGCCGCTGCCGCGCGCCTGCGCCCAGCCGGGCGACCTGATCGACGTCACCCTCGGCGAACTCCACCCGACCCAAGCCGTACTCGGCTTCGACCAGGTCTTCTACAAGCTCGGCCGCTACGGCAGCGACCGCGACGAGGCGGCGGGCGGCTTCAACAAGCGGTTCGACGACTGGTGCGAGACCAACGGCCAGGGCGAGGCGGCCTCGGTGCGCTCCGGCGCACGCCTGGACGACCCGGCGAGCTTCACCTGCACCGTGCCGCTCGGCCAGGAGACCGCGGAGTCGGTCGCGCCGATGAAGACGGCCGTGATCGGCCCCGGCGGAAAGCTCTACCTCACCGACGGGCACCACACGCTGACGTCGTTCCTGGAAGGCCCCGACGGCTCCACCCGGCTGCCGATCCGCCTCCGCGTCACCGACAACTTCAGCTCCCTCTCCACCACCGCCTTCTGGCAGCGCATGACCGCCGGGAAGAAGGTCTGGCTGCGCGACGAGAACAACAGGCCCTTGTCCGTGGACCAGCTGCCGGACCGCCTCGGGATCACCGACTTCCGCGACGACCCGTACCGCAGCCTCGTCTACTTCACGCGGGATATCGGCTACGAAGTCCCGGACGGCGCAACGGAGTTCCTGGAGTTCTCCTGGGGCTCGTGGCTGCGTGGGAAGCACGACACGGCAGCGTACGACCTGACCTCGCCGGGCCCGTACCTCGACCTCGTCAAGAGCGCCTCGAAGTCGATGGCCGCGCTCGCTCCGGACGCGGTCGTCGACGACGGGAAGACCGCCGGTCAGCTCGGCCGGATCGCGGAGTGGAACGGCGGCAAGAAGGAGACCGGCGGCGAGTTCGCCAAGCTGGGCAAGCCGCTGACGGACGCCAAGCCGGGCAAGCTCGCCGAGGCGCTGGACTACAAGGCGCGGGTGGTGCGCGCGCCGGCGTGCACCGCGACCGTCACCGGCGTACGCAACGGTCCGCTGACCGTCACGGACGGCGTCACCTGCGCCGACCGCGCCACTCTGCGCGGCCCGGTCACCGTGCGCGCCGGAGCCGCCCTCGTCCTGACCGGCTCCACGCTCCAGGGCCCGCTCCAGTCCGACCGCGCCGCCGCGATCCACGTGTGCGGATCGGGCGTCACCGGGCCGCTGGCCGTCAGCCGTACGACCGGACCCGTCCGGCTCGGCGGCCCGGGGTGCACCGCCAACACGGTCACCGGAGCCGTCGTCCTGACCGGCAACACCGGAGGCGTCCTGTTCGCCGCCAACAAGGTCACCGGCCCGGTGGCGTGCTCCGCCAACGCTCCGGCGCCGGACAACACCCAGCGGGCCAACGAGGTCGACGGCCCGCGCACGGGTCAGTGCGCCGGAGTGTGAGCCCGCGCGACGCCTTCCCGTACGCCGGAGTGTGAGACCCGCGCCGGCGTACGTTCACGGCGCCTCAGCCCCCACCGGCTGAGGCGCCCCGGCGGCCTGTGCGACCTGTGCGGCCTCGGCCCCGCGCAGCCCGGCCCGCGCGAACTCCACCATCCCCTCCGCGAAACCGACCTCCGGGCGCCACCCCAGCTCCTCCCGCAGCCGCCGCGAGTCCGCCGTGACATGGCGTACGTCGCCGAGGCGGTACTCACCGGTCACCACCGGCTCGGGACCGCCGTGCGCGGCGGCCAGCGCGGTGGCCATCTCACCGATCGTGTGCGGATCGCCGCTGCCGCAGTTGTACGCGGAGAAGGAGGCGGGCCTGTGCTCCCGGACCGCCTCCAGGGCCACCGCGTTCGCCGCCGCGACATCGTGGACGTGCACGAAGTCCCGGCGCTGGCGCCCGTCCTCGTAGACCCGGGGCGCCTCGCCGCGCGCCAGGGCCGAGCGGAAGAACGAGGCGACTCCGGCGTACGGGGTGTCGCGCGGCATCCCCGGCCCGTACACGTTGTGGTAGCGCAGCGACACCGCCCGGCCGCCCGTCGCCCGGGCCCACGCGGCGGCCAGGTGCTCCTGGGCGAGTTTGGTGGCGGCGTACACGTTGCGCGGGTCGGCGGGCGCGTCCTCGGAGACCAGGCCCGGCGCCAACTCCGTACCGCAGTCCGGGCAGTGGGGCTCGAAGCTCCCCGCCCGCAGCGCGGCCTCCGGGCGCGGGCCGGGCCGGACGGTGCCGTGGCGCGGGCAGTCGTAGCGGCCCTCGCCGTAGACCACCATCGACCCGGCCAGCACCAGGTCCCGCACCCCGGCGGCGGCCATCTCGGCCAGCAGCACCGCCGTACCGAGGTCGTTGCACCCCACGTACAGCGGCGCGTCCGCGAACTCCTTGCCCAGCCCCACCATCGCCGCCTGGTGACAGACCGCGTCGACCCCGTCGAGCGCCTCCGCCACCGTGTCCCGGTCCCGGAGGTCCCCGACGACCACCCGGCCGCCGGGGACCCGCGGAGCCGCCGCACCGGGGCCCGGCGCGCCGGGGTGGGCCGAGGGGAGCAGGGCGTCGAGCACCACGCTCTCGTGCCCGGCCGCGGTGAGCGCGGCGACGACATGTGACCCGATGAACCCGGCTCCGCCGGTGACCAGTACGCGCATGGCGGCCACGCTAGGGGCCCGGCGGCCGCCGGGCGGTGTGCGGCGCACCTGTGTCACGGGACCGTGAGAAGTGCGCGTGCGCACGGTCGTACGGGCGGGGAACGCTCAGCCGAACGCGTACGCCACCGTCGCCACCGACGGACCGTCAGCCTCCGAACGCGTACGCCACCGTCGTCGCCGCCCCCAGCGCCGCACCCGCCACGGTCTGCGCCACCGTGTGGTAGCCGAGCGCCACCCGCGACCAGCAGACGGCCACGGTCAGCGTGTACGCGGCGAGCCACCACGGGGAGTGCACGACGGCGAGCAGGGACACGACCGCCGAGGCCACCGCCGAGTCGACCGAGATCTTCCACACCGTGTTGACGGCCAGCAGCCCGACCGTCATCACCCAGAGCGCGAGCATCGCGACGAGGATGCCGCCCGGCGCGTTCCCGAGGGCCATCACCACCGAACCGGCCCCGAGGGAGCCGAGGATGACGAAGAAGATCGGGGCCCGCTTCGTACGGTCCACGACATGGCGGTCGCCCCAGGTGCCGCGCCCGCGTTCCCACTCGATGTACCCGGCCGGGATCAGCCCCGCGCAGAGCGCCCCGAGAAACCCCCAGAGCAGGCCGGTCCAGTCACCGGCCGCCGCGAGTCCGATGCCGAGCATGCCGGCCAGCAGGGCGTTGCGGGGCTGGAGGACGTCGGTGACGGTCCGCGCGAGGGTGGCTTCCCCAGCGGCTGTGGCGGTGGTGCTCATGAGGTCTGCTCCGTGGTCTCCGATGTACGGGCGGTCGCCGATGTACGGTCGGTCGCCGCCCTGAGCACCTCGCGGGCGCGGTCCACCGTGACCGTCCGGTACGCGGCGGCGACCCGCTCCAGCCGGGCCACCTCGCCGTCCTGGTCGGCCGCCTGCTGGGCCGCCACCGCCGCGGCCGGGCCCGCCGGGGCTCCGGACTCCTTGGCCAGCAGGGCGGCCCGGATCCAGTACGCGTCGCCGAGCGCCCCGGCCCGGTGCGCATCGCCCGTCTCCCGTGCGGCGGCCTCCCCGGATACGGCGACCAGCTCGTCGGGGACGTAATGGCGCAGCTTCTCCACCGCGTCCGCGATGTCGGCGGCCCACCGGTCGATCCGCAGGTCGGCCGGGGCGTTGAACCGGGTCAGCTCGCGGGCGAGCGAGGCGGGCGGGTCGAAGGGCTGGTCGGGGAAGGACGCCATCAGCTCGGACCAGAGGGCGTGCAGCCGGACCTGGGCCCGCCACAGCCTGACCCGGCGTGCGCCGGTGCTGAAGGCGGGGACGGACGCGCCGAGCGCGAAGAACGCGAAGAGGACCAACTGCGCGGCCTCGGTCACCTGGTCGAAGCGGAGCGCGAACGCCTCGCTCGGCTCGTCCACCACGCTGATCCAGAGGAAGAGGGTCCGGCTGACGGTGTAGCCGACGCCGATGAACATCGCGAACGTCATCATCCCGAGCCCGACGCGCAGATGGCGGCGCTGCGCGTCGGCGGTGGCCAGCGCCCACTGGAAGGCGCAGACGGCGGAGGCGGCGCCGAGGTAGAGGTAGAAGACGCTCATGTAGAGCGTGGCGCCCCACTCGCCGGCGTGGTCGGAGACGAAGCGGTCCGAGGGGACGGAGCGGTCGACGACGGTGAAGAAGAGGACGGTCAGCAGGATCAGCGTCGCCACGGAGGCCTTCGCCGCGACCCGCTGGACGAACCGCGCGAACCGTACGTGGCGCGGGACGGCGCCCGCTTCCGGATAGCAGCCGTAGATGGCGACGATGTAGCTGAGGATGGCCAGAATCGCCACCGTCGCGGTGTAGTGCTTGATGAGGACGGCGAGGTCGGTGACGGCGCTGTTGTTGAGCGCGGTGCGCACGGCCTCGGTCTTGGTCCACAGCGCGATGGCGAATCCGGCGTAGCAGCCCCAGAGCGCCCGCCGTCTGCGGTCCTCCTCGTCTCCCCACAGGGCAGCGGGCATACGCCACAGGGCAACGGCCGTCATCAGGCCGGCTATCAGGTATCCGGCGAGATCGAGGGGGGTCACAGCGGTCTTCGTCCTCGGGGGTCAGGGGCGCGGTGGGGCGCGATCGGGGTGGTGGCACGTGTCAGGTGACGGTTCACGCGTCGCCGGAGGACCCCCGTCGGGGGAACAGCCCGCGCCGGCGGTGGGCCACCGGGCGGGACAGGGAGTCGGTCAGCCGCCCCACCATGTCATCGGTGGACAGGTCGCGCGCCATCCGGGGGATCAGGGAGGCACCGAATTCGGCCATGCGTTCGTCGTGGGTGGCGTACTGCGCGCGGGCCTGCACGGTGGAGCCGCCGGCGGCGAAGGACGCGGCGGCCTCGGGCGAGATCATGCGGGCGATCAGCGAGGTGTCGAAGACCGGGAGCAGTGTGCGCAGTTGCCCGGCGTCGAGGGTCGTGCCGTGGTCGAACCACTCGTGGCACAGCTCGTGCAGGATGACGTGCTCGGTCTGGTACGCGGTCGGCCTGCGGCGGTAGAGGACGAGGCTGGTGGAACCGGCCTTCAGGCGCAGCCCGCAGGCGGCGTTGACGCGGGCGAGGCGGTCCGGCATCTCGTGCAGCCGGATGGTGCGGCCGCGCGCCGCCTCCATGTTGGCGACCAGGCCGGTCAGCGAGAAGGGGGCCGGGATGGGCAGGTCGGCGAGCTGTGCCTCGCACTCTTTGCGCAGCTTCCGCAGGGACATGTCACCGACGCTACGTGCCCTGAGGGCGGTTCCGCGAGGGCTCCCGCGATGTCCCCCGTGAGGGCTCCTCCGGGTTCTCCCGCGCCGCGTCCTCCAGCAGCGAGAGCGCGAACCGCAGCAGCTCCGGCGACAGCCCCTCGTCGTCCAGCCCCCGGCCCGCCACTCCGCTGATCTCGCCGGTCCGCCGCTTGGCCAGGAACTGGAGCCCCGCGACGACGTCGTCGACGACCTCGGACTCCTCCTTGAAGAACCGCCAGTCGACGCCGAACCCCAGGCCGAGGGCCTTGAGGATCTCCTCGGAGGGCTGGGTGACCTTGCCGGCGAGGATGTTGGAGAAGTAGCTGTGCGAGAGGGAGCCGCCGCGCTCGCGCACCAGCTCCGCGAAGACCCGGCCCGAGATCTTCTGGCCGGGGAAGGTCTTCTCGACCATGTACTCGACTTTTTCCCGCAGCGAGTTCAGCGGAGGCGCTCCGGCCGGCTCGGGTGGTTCGTTCCGTTCCGTACCGGGTTCGTCGCCGTCGACCATGGCCATCCGGGCCTCCACGCTCACCTCGGAGTCGGAACTGAGCTTGCGCAAACACTCTACGTCACTGTTAACTCGAAAAAACACGGGCAGGGGACCACGAGGGGAGTCCCTTGCCCGTGATGACCGCCGCGCCGAACGGGCTCCGGTGCGGGCCTGAAGTCGCTCCGGGCGGGCCGGAACCGGTTCCGGACAGGGGTGTAGCCCTTCACGACGGGGGATGCGTGAAGGGCTACGCGTGCATTATGGCCCCGCGGTCCGCCCGACGACAACTGACCAGTCGGTCAGTTCCACCCGCATCTCGGCCGACGCCCCGCCGCCGGTGGCCGAAACCTGTCCCGACCGCGATAGACATGACCTTCCCGGGCGATTAGGGTTTCTTGTGCAGTCAGGTGAAACAGCGGTACGCAGCAGAGCGGCATCCCGCAGGCGTACGGCGCCCCGGGCCCTCGGTCATGCGTGACAGAAGAGGTGCAGCTTGCCCCCGGAGACCCCCTCGCACGCCGTGGACCGTCTCGACGACGACGACTACCCCGCCTACACGATGGGGCGCGCCGCCGAGATGATCGGGGCGACGCCGGGTTTCCTGCGGGCGATCGGTGAGGCCCGGCTGATCACGCCGCTGCGGTCCGAGGGCGGCCACCGCCGCTACTCCCGCTATCAGTTGCGCATCGCCGCCCGCGCCCGCGAACTGGTCGACGCCGGCACGCCCGTCGAGGCCGCCTGCCGCATCGTCATCCTGGAGGACCAGCTCGAAGAGGCGCTGCGCCTCAACGAGGAGCTGCGCGGCTCCACCGAGCGCTGAGCGCGCCCTGCGGCGAACGTGCGCAGCCCGCGAACATATCTGCATTCGGCACCACAGAATTTCACTCAATGTGCGGTGAGGCTTTTTGCCCGCTGTTTTGTTCCCCCGTTCGGAGTGATATTTCATCCGGCCTCTCCCGGATCCACCGTGCTACTGTTGATCTCAGTTGCAGTTGTGGTTCCCAAAAACTTTCAAGTTTTCCGGTGCTCTTCCGGACGGGGTAATCATCGCGGCGACGTGGGGTCCGCAGAGTGTGGGCCCGCGGGCACTGCCCCTCCCCTAAGGAGATATGACATGGCTACTGGCACCGTGAAGTGGTTCAACGCGGAAAAGGGCTTCGGCTTCATCGAGCAGGACGGCGGCGGCGCCGACGTCTTCGCCCACTACTCCAACATCGCCGCCTCCGGCTTCCGTGAGCTGCAGGAGGGCCAGAAGGTGAACTTCGACGTCACGCAGGGCCAGAAGGGCCCGCAGGCCGAGAACATCACCCCCGCCTGATCACTCAGGCAGTACTGCGCAGCTGGGGCCCGCACCTTGGGGTGCGGGCCCCAGCTCGTTGCTGTTTCCGGGGCCCGCCGAGCGCGCCCCCTGCCGAAGCCCCGTCCGGTGCACGCATTCCCGGCGGCCGCGCTTCGCTTTCTCCCTTTGTCATTTCATCGGCTCGTTCTTGCGATTCTGGGTGCCGTTCACGGTCGCTTCCCGAAAAAGAATCCCTCGATACGTGCCCATCGAGGAAAGGTTCTGCATGAACCGCGAACGTACCCCCCGCTCCAACGACCGATTCGGCCGCGGCCGCTCCGGCGGCCCCGCCGGCGGCCGCAGCGGCGGCGCCCCGCGCTACTCCGGCGGCGGCGAGCGCCGCGCCGCCGGGTTCGGCGGCGGACCCAAGCGCTCCGGTGGCTCCAGTCGTCGCAGCTCCGCGCTCAAGGGCGAGTTCGCCCTGCCGGTGACCATCACCCCGGCGCTGCCCGCCGCCGAGACCTTCGGCGAGCTGGAGATGCCCGCCACGCTCAAGGCGGCGCTCACCGCCGAGGGCATGACCGTCCCGTTCCCGATCCAGGCGGCGACCCTGCCGAACTCGCTGGCCGGCCGTGACGTGCTCGGCCGGGGCCGCACCGGCTCGGGCAAGACTCTCGCCTTCGGCCTGGCGCTGCTGGCCCGTACCGAGGGCCGCCGCGCCGACGCCAGGCGCCCGCTCGCCCTGGTGCTCGTACCGACGCGCGAGCTGGCCCAGCAGGTCACCGACGCGCTCACCCCGTACGCCCGGTCGCTCAAGCTGCGCCTCGCCACCGTCGTGGGCGGCATGTCCATCGGCCGTCAGGCGAGCGCGCTGCGCGGCGGTGCCGAGGTCGTCGTCGCCACGCCGGGCCGGCTCAAGGACCTCATCGAGCGCGGCGACTGCAAGCTGGACCGGGTCACCATCACCGTCCTCGACGAGGCCGACCAGATGGCCGACATGGGCTTCATGCCGCAGGTCACCGAGCTGCTCGACCAGGTGAACCCGGACGGGCAGCGGATGCTCTTCTCCGCGACGCTCGACCGCAACGTCGACCTGCTCGTCAAGCGCTACCTCAACGACCCGGTCGTCCACTCCGTCGACCCGGCCGCCGGTGCCGTCACGACGATGGAGCACCACGTGCTCTACGTCCAGGGCGCCGACAAGTACGCCACCACCACGGAGATCGCGGCCCGCGACGGGCGCGTGATCATGTTCCTGGACACCAAGCACGCGGTCGACAAGCTCACCGACCACCTGCTGCACAGCGGCGTTCGGGCGGCCGCGCTGCACGGCGGCAAGTCCCAGCCGCAGCGCACCCGCACCCTGGAGCGGTTCAAGACCGGGCACGTCACGGTCCTCGTCGCCACGAACGTCGCCGCGCGCGGCATCCACGTCGACAACCTGGACCTCGTCGTCAACGTCGACCCGCCGAGCGACCACAAGGACTACCTGCACCGCGGCGGCCGTACCGCCAGGGCCGGCGAGTCCGGCAGCGTCGTCACGCTCGTCCTGCCCAACCAGCGCCGCGAGATGACCCGGCTGATGGCGGACGCCGGGATCACCCCGCAGATCGCCCAGGTCCGCTCCGGCGAGGCCGAGCTGAGCCGGATCACCGGTGCGCAGGCGCCCTCCGGCGTCCCCGTGATCATCACCGCCCCGCCCAAGGAGCGCTCCGGCCGCGGCGGTGGCGGCGCGTTCATGGGGCGCGGCACCAAGCGCGGCGGCGGGGCCCCGGCCCGTCGCGGCCGTGGTCCGGCCGTGCCGACGCCGGAGGCGCGTGCGGCCGCCGCGCAGCGCCGGTCCAACCGCGCCGCGTAGCCCGCTCCGGCGGACGACCGGCCCCCCGCACGTGAGACCGCCCAGGCCCTTGGGCGGTCTCACCCGGGAGCGGCCGGCCGCTGCCTGGCCCACTCCAGGCGGGGCTCCAGCAGCGGCCGCAGCAGACTCCGTACGTACGGGGTGCAGAGCAGGGTCACCATGACCGCCGCGCCCGCCGTGACGGCGACCGTGCCGAGGGTCGTGTCGAAGAACGGCCGCTCGTAGAAGCCGCCGTAGCGCAGGGCCCGGATGACGAAGCCGTGCAGCAGGTACCCGTACAGCGTGCAGGTGCCGAGCGCCGTCATCCAGCTGCGGCCCTTCGGCACCCAGGCCAGGAAGCACGCGCCGAGCACGACGGCCGCCACGAACAGCAGGAGCGTGGCCGTCGGCCCGGTCCACTCGGCGGTGTCCATCTCGCGGGCGCTGTTCTTCCGGAAGAACCACGAGGTCGACGTCCGGGGCACCAGCCAGTACGCGACCAGCAGCCCGAGCGCGAAGACCGGTACGGAGACGACGCGTACCCACGTACGCCGCAGGAACGCGAAGTGCTCCGGCCGCAGCCGCAGGCCCAGCACGTAGAACGGCAGGAACTGCAGGATGCGCTGGAGCGGCAGGTTGCCGTCGGCGGCGGGGGACACGGTCGCCACGGCGGCGACGGCGAGCGAGACCAGCACCGGTGCGCGGACCGCCTGCCAGATGGGGGTGGAGAGCCGCCAGAAGAACAGCGCCGGCAGGAACCACAGCAGCCAGTAGGGCTCCAGCAGCGAGAGCGGGAGCTCCGGGTCGCGGGTCAGGCGGTGGAAGGCCGTGTAGAGCAGCTCGAAGATCAGATACGGCACCAGCAGACTGGTGATCAGCTTCCACACCCGGTCCGGCCGCAGCTCGAAACCGCGCGAGAAGTAGCCCGCGATCAGGATGAACACCGGCATGTGGAAGGTGTAGATCAGCGTGTACGCGGCTTCCACCAGCCGCCCGCTCGGCAGCGGCTCCCACGCGTGCCCGACCGCCACCAGCACGATCGCCAGGTATTTCGCGTTGTCGAAGAAGTGGTCGCGGCCTTCGCCGGGCGGCTTGCCGGTCTCCGGGGTTCCGGCGGCGGCGGTGGGGCGCGGCTGCTCGGAGGTGAGGGGGGAAGGCATCCCGACACCCTAGGGGGTGTCTTGCCGATCCGGATCGGGTCCACGACGTCTGGCACGGCACCTCGCGGCGTTGCCGAAACGCCCGAATCGCTCCGCGATGAGGACGTTCCAGCGCCTTGCGATGCACCGCACCAGACGCCGCGGCCTGACCGACCCTGATCGGCAAGACACCCCCTAGGAGCGGCTCCCTCCGCCCGCCACGTCCTTCACTCCCACCGGTGACCGCTCGGACACCTGAGCGCCTCCCTCCGCGTCCAGGTGCGGCAGGATCCGGTCCAGCGGGCCCGGGACCCACCACGCGGACCGGCCCAGCAGGGTCATCACCGCCGGGACGAGCAGCAGCCGTACGACGGTGGCGTCGATGAGCACGCTGGCGGCGAGCCCCAGGCCCAGCATCTTCACCACGATGTTGTCGCTGATGACGAACGCGGCGAAGACGCTCACCATGATCAGCGCCGCGCAGGTGATGACCCGGGCGGTGATCTCCAGCGCGTGCGCCACGCTCGCCTTCGCGTCGCCGGTGCGTACCCAGGCCTCGTGGATGCGGGAGAGCAGGAAGATCTCGTAGTCCATGCTGAGGCCGAAGACGATGGCGAACATCATCATCGGCACGTAGCTCTCGATCGGCACCTTCCCCGACACGCCGAGCGCCGGACCGCCCCAGCCCCACTGGAAGACCGCCACCACCACCCCGTACGAGGCGGCGATCGACAGGACGTTGAGCACGGCGGCCTTCACCGCGACGAGCAGGCCCCGGAAGACGGCCAGGATCACCAGGAACGCCAGGGCCACGACCACCGCGATGATCAGCGGCAGCCGGCTGGAGACGATGTCCAGGAAGTCGACCTGCGCGGCGGTGGTGCCGGTGACGTAGGTGGCCGCGTCGGTGCCGGAGACGGCCTGCGGGAGTACGTCGTCGGTGAGGCGGTTGACCAGCGAGGTGGTCCGCTCGTCCTGCGGGGCGGCCACCGAGTAGGCGGTGGCGGTCAGCACGTCGCCGTCCGAGGTGGCGGTGAGCGGCGTGATCACGGCCGCGTCCGGGACGTTCGTGAGGGCCTTCTGCGCCTGGTCGGCCAAGGCGGAGCGGTCGGAGGAGTCCACCTTGCTCTGGTCGATGACGAGGGTCAGCGGGCCGTTGGAGCCGGGGCCGAAGGCGCTCGACATCAGGTCGAAGGCGCGCCGGTCGGTGAACGACTTCGGGTCGGCGCCGTCGCCGATGTGGCCCAGCTGGATGAAGAAGACCGGGAAGGAGAGCACGGCCAGCAGCACCACCCCGCCGGCCAGGAACCACCACGGCCGCCGCTCCACCCGCTGCGCGTACCGGTGCCAGCCGCCCGCCTCCGCACCTTCCGCACCTTCCGTACCCTCCGGACCTTCCGGCGCCGGTACGGTCTCGGCCACCGGTCTCCGTACGCGCACCCGGTCGATACGGCGGCCGATGAGACCGAGGATCGCCGGTACGAGGGTGAGGGCGCCGAGCACCGCCGTGACCACGGTGACCGCCGCGGCCAGGCCGAGTTTGCCGATGAACCCGATCCCGGAGACCCAGAGCCCCGAGAGCGCGATGATCACCGTGCAGCCGGAGAGCAGCACCGCGTGGCCGCTGGTGGCGGCGGCGTTTCCGGCGGCGGTGACCGGGTTCCGGCCGTCGATCAGGTTCTGCCGGTGCCGGGTGACCAGGAAGAGCGCGTAGTCGATGCCGACGCCGATCCCGATCATCGTGGCGAGCGTCGGGGAGACGGTCGCGAAGGTCGCGGCGGCGGCGAACAGGCCGAGCAGCGCGAGCCCGCACAGCGCGCAGATCAACGCGGTGACCAGCGGCAGTACGGCGGCGAGCAGGCTGCCGAAGCCGATCAGCAGGACCACGATCGCCACGCCGAAGCCGATCGCCTCGCTGGTGCGGTCGCTCGGTTCGGGCCGGGCCAGCTCGCCGAGCGGACCGCCGTACTCCACGTCCACTCCGGCCGACCGCAGCGGCTGCACCGCCGCGTCGACCCCGTCCAGGTAGGACGGATCCAGGGTGGCGGGCTGCACGCTGAAGCGGACGGTGATGTAGGCGGTCTTCTGGTCGGTGGAGAGCGGCCCGGTGTTGGGATCGGGCGGTGGAGGCGGGGTGGAACCGGAGGACGGCAGCGGGTTCTGCGCGGAGAGTACGTCGGGCAGCTTCTGGAGGTCGGTGACCGCGGTGGCGACCTGGTCGGAGACCGAGGTGAGCGGCTTGTCGGCGTCGTGCAGGACGACTTGGGCGCTGTAGCCGCCGGCCTGCGGCGCGTGCGCCTTGAGGACGTCGAGGCCCTCCTGCGACTGGGTGCCGGGGAGCGAGAAGTCGTCGGAGTAGTCGCCGCCGTAGGCGTGCTGGAGGAGCTGGAGCCCGGCGAGCGCGGCGACCCAGAGCACGAGGACGGTCACGAAGTGCCGGGCGCACCACTCACCGGTACGCCGCAGCGCACCCCGGTCGCGGCGCGGCGCGCCCTCCCGGTCCGTACGGGCCTGCGACGACGGCATGGGGCTCCTTGTCCTGTGCTGGACCGTTCCCGGAGGGCCCGGCGCCGCCCTGTTCCGGGAGGGCCCGGCGCCGGCGCTGGACCGTTGCGGGAGGGCCCGGTGCTCGACCGTTCCCGGAAGGCCCGGTGCTGCCCTGTTCCGCATTCAACGGCTCGCCTCGTCCTGCGGCACTCCGGGGCGGGGGAACGGGTGACGCCGACGGGGTGTCATAGCGGCTGATTCCGGGGCGTTCCTTGCTATACACGAGCGATGGAGCACCCCGGGACCCTCGTCCTGATCATGGCCCTGGCGGTTTTCGCGCCGCTGCTCGGCTATGCGACCGGGCGGTGGCTGTCGGTCCCCGTCGTCATCTTCGAGATCGTGCTCGGCATCCTGGTCGGGCCCGATGTGCTCGGCTGGGCCCACCACGACCAGGTCATCGACGCCCTCTCCGACCTCGGGCTCTCGATGATGATCTTCCTCGCGGGGTACGAGATCCGGTTCGCCGAGGTCCGTGGCTCCACGCTGCGGCGGGCCGGCGGGGCCTGGGTCCTCTCCTTCGCCGCCGGGCTCGGTATCGCGCTGCTGCTCAGCGGCGCGGATGTGGCGAAGAGCCTGGTGATCGGCACCGCGCTCACCAGTACGGCGCTGGGCGCGGTGCTGCCGATCCTGCGGGACTCGGGGCGGCTGGAGGGGCGGTTCGGGTCGGTGGTGATGGCGTTCGGGTCGGTCGGCGAGTTCGGGCCGATCGTGGCGATGGCCCTGCTGTTCAGCGGGCGGAGTCCGGGCGCGGCGAGCGCGGTGCTGGCGGTGTTCGCGGTCGTCACGGTGGCCGCGGTGTTCTGGGCGATGCGGCCGAGGCCGCCGTGGTTCGCCCGGATCATCGCCATGACCCTGCACAGCAGCGGCCAGTTCGCGGTCCGCTTCGTGATGCTGCTGCTCGCCGGGATGCTGGGGCTGGCGCATGTCTTCGGTCTGGACACGCTGCTCGGCGCGTTCGCCGCCGGGATGCTGACCCGGCTGGTCCTCCAGGGTGCGGTGCCGGAGCGCAGCGGCGAGATCCTGGGGAGGATCGAGGCCATCGGGTTCGGTTTCCTGGTCCCGTTCTTCTACGTCGTCACGGGCATCGACTTCGACCTCGCGGCGCTCCTGGACGGCGGCCGCCCGCTGCTGCTCCTGCCGGTCTTCCTGCTGCTGTTCCTGCTGGTGCGGGGCGTACCGGCGTACCTCCTGGCCCCGCGCGACCTGGCCGGGCGCGCTCCCCGGTCCGCGCTGGCGCTGTTCTCCGCCACGTGTCTGCCGCTGGTGGTCGCGATCACCGCGATCGGCCTGGACGAGAAGGTGATCGGCGCGGGGGAGGCCGCGGCGCTGGTGGCGGCGGCGATGGTGTCGGTGCTGACGTTCCCGCTGCTGGCGTTCCGGGTGCTGGGGAAGGGCGAGGGCGGTACGGGACGGGGCGCCCCGAGCCGGGCGGCGGAGAGCGGGGAGGCGTGGTGAGGGCCCGCTAGGGTGTGCCCTCCTCCGTCGGGACGCAGAGCACCGGGATCGGGGACATGTGCAGCAGCTTGTGCGGGGTCGAGCCGAGGAGGGCCCCGCGCATCGGGCTCTCGCCCCAGGTGCCGACCACGATGACCCGGGCGCCGTGCCGTTCGGCCGCGTCCAGGAGGGCCTGCGCCGGGCTCTCGTCCAGCACCTCCACGCTCGCCGGTACGCCGGCCTCCTCGGCGGACGTCAGCGCGTGCTCCAGGCCGGTGCGGCCGGCCTGCCGGATGGCGTCGTAGTGGCTGCGGTACTCGGCCCCGTCGCGCAGGCCCGGTGCGGCCGCGCCGTAGACGAGGACCAGCTCCTCGCCGTACGCCGCCGCCACCTCGATCGCGATGCGCAGGGCGCGGGCGGCGCCGGGGGACTCGTCGTAACCGAGGACGACCGACATCTCAGCGCTCCTTCCGGTCGGCGGACTTCCGGCTCGGGGCGTGTACGAGGTCCGGGTCGGCGACGCCGGGCCGCTCCTGCCAGAACACCGCGTCGCGCAGCCGCCACACCACCATGAGGACCACGCCGATCAGCGAGATCACGATGCCGATGACCAGCGGTGGGCCGAGCCCGAACCAGGAGGTGCCGCTGTAGGAGTTGGCCGGGTCGGACATGTCCATCACCGACCGCACCAGCAGCCAGGCCAGCAGCCCGGCACCGACCACCGGGCCGAGGCCGATCAGGACGAAGTTGCGCACGCTCTCGGTCAGATGGCGCCGGTAGTAGACGGCGCACGCCACACCGGTGAGCGCGTAGTAGAAGGCGATCAGGAGGGAGAGCGCGGTGAGGGAGTCGAAGAGGGCGTTCGTGGAGATCTGGTTGACCACCAGGTACCAGGCGATGGCGATCGCGGCGACCCACCACGTACTGACGTCCGGCGTACGGAACCGGGGGCTGATGTGCCCGAAGTGGCGCGGCAGCGCCTGACGCCGGGCCATCGACAACGCGGTCCTGGACGCCGGGATGATCGTGGTCTGGGTGGAGGCGATCGCGGAGGTGGCGACGGCCAGCAGCAGGATCCAGTCCCAGCCGCCCAGCACGTCCCCGGCGAGCTGGGCGAAGATGAACTCCTCCTCGCCCGCGTTCTCCGCCAGGAACGCCGTCCCCGCGAAGGCGACGACCGCGACGGCGACCGACAGGTAGGTCACCAGGAGCACCACCGTGGACCAGAGCCCCGCCTTGCCGGGCGCGCTCGCCGAGTCCTCGGTCTCCTCGGTGAGGTTGACCGCCGACTCCCAGCCCCAGTAGATGAACACGCCGAGCAGCAGCCCGCCGGTCAGCGCGGCGCCACCGGCGCCGAACGGGTCCAGCCAGCCGACGGACGGTTCGATGGAGTCGAAGCCGGTGGTGCCCGCGTACACCCGGTAGAGCGCCACCACGACGAAGACCAGCAGGAACGCGATCTGGAGGAGGATCAGGACGTTCTGCACCTTGGCCGACAGCTCGGTGCCGATGACGCAGAGTCCGGTCATCACGATGATCAGCAGCACGGTGAGGAACTGGCGCGCGAAGTCGTTCTCGACCCAGCCGTCCAGGCCCACCGCCAGCAGGGTGAAGCTCACCGCCACATCGGCCAGCGAACCGACCACCAGCACCCCGGTCATGGTGATCGCCCAGCCGCCGAGCCACCCGGCCCACGGCCCCATCGCCCGGGTCACCCAGGAGAACGTCGTACCGCAGTCCTGGTCGACCTTGTTGAGGTAGTAGAACGCCGAGGCGATCAGCAGCATCGGGACGAAGGAGGCGAACATGACGCCCGGCGCGTAGATGCCGACCAGGGCCACGATCGGGCCGATCACGGCGGCCAGCGAATAGGCCGGGGAGGTCGCGTTGAGGCCGATGACCAGGGCGTCGACGAAGCCGATGGCGTTCGGCTTCAGGCTGACCGCCGAGCCGTCCTGCCGACCGTCCTCCCCGCTCGGCTGCCCGCCGTCCCCGTTCCGCCGCCCGCCTTCCCCGTCCTGCACAGCGTCGTGGGCCATGGCTCCTCGATCCGGCCGGGCCCGCCGCGGGGCGCGGCGGATGATCCGGATCTCATCGTAAGAACAGCCGTCCGGGTGCGCATCCCGGGCGAAAGCCCCTGTCGGGCGAGGGTCACCCGGTTGGTCGGCTCCTCTGCGACACCCCCCAGGTCAGGGCGCAGGGTGGAGTCCATGTGGTCCCGCCGAATCACCCTGGGCACCCTGCTGCCGCTGATGGTCCTCCTGGTGTTCCAGGACGGCCCGGCGTCCCACGAGCAGCGGCGGGACACGGCCACCGGACCGAGGCCGCCCCGTGGCCTCCCGCAGCCCGCCGTCGTCAGCCGCCAGGAGTGGCACGCGGACGAGGGCCTGGTCCGGGAGCGCCCGCAGTACACCGGCGCGGCGAAGGCGGTCTTCGTCCACCACACCGGCAACCCCAACGACTACGACTGCGCGGAGGCCCCGGAGCTGATCCAGGCCGTCCAGAGCGACCACGTGGAGAAGGACGGCTGGGACGACATCGGCTACAACTTCCTCGTCGACCGCTGCGGCACCATCTACGAGGGCCGGGCCGGCGGCGTCGGCCGCTCCGTGCTCGGCGCCCACACCAAGGGGTTCAACGCGGACACCGTCGGCATCGCCGCGATCGGCACCTTCGGCGAGGGCACCGAGGTGCCGAAGCCGATGATGGACGCGCTGGTGGAGATCGCCGCCTGGAAACTGGCGCCCGGCGTCGACCCGCTCGCCACCGTCGAGCTGGTCTCCACCAACGCGGAGAGCCGCTTCGACGAGGGCCAGGTGGCCCGGCTCAACGTCATCTCCGGCCACCGCGACAGCTACGAGACGCGCTGCCCGGGCGATGTGCTGTACGGGCTGCTGCCGGAGCTGCGCGAGCGGGTGGCCCGGCTGCGGGACACCGCCCCGGGCAGCGCGGCGGCCCCGAGGCTGCGCCCGTACTTCTGAGCCGCCGCTGCCGATTCAGCGCCCGTACTTCTGAGCCTCCGCTGCCGGGTCAGCGCGCCACGAACTGCGTCAGTATCGCCTGCACCTCGTAGATGTCGACGCCCTTGGTGAACGTCTTCTGGAGCGGCGTGGGGCTGCCGGATATCCAGATCTTCAACTCCGCGTCCAGGTCGAACGTCCCGGCCGTCTCCACCGCGAAGTGCGTGATGCTGCGGTACGGCACGGAGTGGTACTCGGTCTTCTTGCCGGTGATGCCCTGCTTGTCGACGAGGATCAGCCGGCGGTCGGTGAACAGGATCGTGTCGCGGATCAGCAGGAAGGCGGCGTGCACCTGCTCGCCCTGGCCGAGGAGGCGCTCGTAGTCCTGCTGGGCGGTGGCCGGGTTGATGGTGTGCGCGTTGCCGAACAGTGCCATGGTGCCCCGTCTCTCGGATCGCTCGGACCTGTCGTACATGAGTACGTGTACGGCAGTTGTTCTGGTTCCCGCCGGGGCCGGTGCCATGCTTTCGGGTGAGCTGGGACGGATTCGGGAACCCGGCCGGTCTCAGAGCGGGACCACCGTCACCTCGGTCGCCTTCACGCCCGTCCAGACCTCGGTGCCGTCCGCGATGCGCAGCTCGGCCGCCGCCTGCGGGGTGATCTCCGCGACCAGGTCCGGTGCCCGGTCGGAGGTGATGAGGAGGCGGAGCCGGCTGCCGCCCGAGGTGATCTCGCGGACCGTCCCGGGCCAGACGTTGCGGGGGGAGCCGGTGGGCTTCTCGCGGTGTACGGAGACGGCTTCCGGCGCGATGACCGCGAGGGCCTCCGTGCCCGGGGCGAGGGGTTCGGCGACGATGAGGTGGCCGCCGTCCGCGAGGTCCAGGCCGTCGGCGGTGGCGGTGCCGGGCCAGGCGTTGCGGCCGAGCATCCGGGCTACCCAGGGCGAGCGCGGGTGGCGGGTCACCTCGGCGGGCGGCTCGTCCTGGAGGACCCGGCCGTCGTCCAGGACCAGGACCCGGTCGGCCAGCGAGACCGCCTCGACCGGGTCGTGCGTGACGATCAGGCAGACTCCGCCGAAGTCGGCGAGGTGCCGGCGCAGGGTGTGCCGGACGTGGGCCCGGGTCGTCTGGTCGAGCGCGGCGAGCGGTTCGTCCAGCAGCAGGAGGCGCGGGCGGGCCGCCAGCGCGCGGGCCAGGGCGACCCGTTGGGCCTGGCCCCCGGAGAGCTGGCCGGGCTTGCGGTGGGCCAGGTGGCCGACGCCGAGCCGGTCCAGCCAGGACTGCGCCTCCCGCCGGGCCTCCGCACGCGGGACGCCATGGGTGCGGAGCCCGTACGCCGTGTTGGACAGGGCGCTCAGGTGCGGGAAGAGCGCGCCGTCCTGCGGGACCCAGGCGACGCCCCGGCGGTGCGGCGGAAGGGCCGTCACATCGCTCTCGCCCAGGCGCAGTTCCGCGTGGGCGCGGGGAGTGAGGCCGAGGAGGGCGCGCAGGAGGGTGGTCTTGCCGGCACCGTTGGGGCCGACGACGGCGAGGGTGGTGCCGGGGGCCGCGTCCAGGGTGAGGCGGGTGAAGCCGGTGACGTCGGCCCGCAGGGGCCAGCGCTCCTGGGGGGCCGGCTCCGTCACGTACGCGGCGGCCTTCTCCCGTACGTACGAAGGTGGTTCGGGCAGGATGTCCGTACCCGTCGGCTCCTCGGGCCGCGGTGCGTATCGCTCGCGGTGGTGGTCGCCCGGTGTGCCGGTCCAGCGGCCGCGCAGGGCGATCAGCACGATCATGGCGATGGCCAGGAGCAGCAGCGACACCGAGGTGGCCGCCTCCGGCGACTCCTGGAGCAGCAGATAGACCTGGAGCGGCAGGGTCTGGGTGGTGCCCGGAAGGTTGCCGGCGAAGGTGATGGTGGCGCCGAACTCGCCGAGCGCCCGCGCCCAGGTGAGGGCCGCTCCGGCGATCAGCCCGGGGGCCACCATCGGCAGGGTCACGGTGAGGAACACCCGTACCGGAGAGGCTCCGAGGGACGCGGCGGTCTCCTCGTACCGGGGGCGCAGACCGCCGAGCGCGCCCTCCAGCGAGATGACCAGGAACGGCATCGCCACGAACGTCGCCGCCAGCACCGCCCCCGAGGTGTGGAACGGCAGCGTGATCCCGAACGTGTCCTCCAGCCACGGCCCGAGCAGCCCGCGCCGCCCGAACGCCAGCAGCAGCGCCACTCCGCCGACCGTCGGCGGCAGCACCATCGGCAGCAGCACCAGCGAGCGTACGAACGCCTTGCCCGGGAACGGCACCCGGGCCAGCAGCCAGGCCAGCGGCACGCCGAACAGCAGCGAGAGGCCGAGCGACCAGAGCGAGACGAGCAGCGAGAGGCGGAGCGCCTGCGTGGTCGGCTCGGCGGTGAGGTGCGTGGAGAGGTCGCCCCAGGAGGTACGGGCCAGGATGCCGACGAGCGGCAGCATCAGGAACGCCACGGCCAGCAGCGCGGGCACCGTCAGCAGGAGCGGGGCGCGCGCGCCGGGCGTACGGCGGAGTGCCGGTCGTTTCATGGGGACCTCGGCTGCTGGAGGTGAGGGGCCCGCAGGACGGTACGGGCCCCGCGGCGGGTGCGGCGGTGCGGTTACGGCTGCTGGAAGCCCGCGCCCTGGAGGATCTTCTGCGCGGCGGGCGTGGAGAGCCAGGCGACGAACGCGGCGGCGGCCTCGCTGTGCTTCGACCCCTTCAGCGTGGCGGCCGGGTAGGAGGCGACGGCGTTCTCCGCGTCCGGGATGTCGATCGCGTCGACCTTGTCGGGGGCGGTCTCGGCGTCCGTCTTGTAGACCAGCCCGGCGTCCGCCTCGCCCAGCTCGACCTTGCTGAGGACCGCGCGCACGTTGGGCTCCTGGGAGACCGGCTTCACCGCGATCTTCTGCGCGTCCAGGATCTGCTTGCTGTAGCGGCCCACCGGCACCTCGGGGGCGGCCAGGACGACCTTCAGCTGGGTGTCCGAGAGGTCCTTGAGGTTCTCGACCTTCTCCGGGTTGCCCTCGCCGACGGCGATGACCAGGCGGTTCTTGGCGATGACCGTCGGCGTGCCGGTCTCGCCGGAGAGGCCGTCCATCGTCTTGGTGTCGGCGGTGATCAGCGCGTCGGCGGGCGCGCCCTGCTTGACCTGGGCGGCCAGCTCCTGGGAGCCGGCGAAGGAGAACGTGACCTTCGTGCCGGGGTTCTCCTTCTCGTACGCCGCTCCCGCCTCCTCGAAGACGTCGGTGAGCGAGGCGGCGGCCAGCACGGTCAGCTGCGCGGCCGGGGTGCCCGACGCGGAGTCGGACGGCTTCGCACTGGAGGCGCTGTCCTTGTCGGTGCCCGAGTCGTTGCCGCAGGCGGCGAGCGGGACGAGGAGCGCGGCGGTCAGGACGGCGGCGGCGGTGCGGCGGCGGGTGAGCAGGAGGGACATGAGGGTGGGACTCCTTGGCTGCGAGCCCGGTCGGCTGGATGCCGTCCGGGCAGGGACGAGTTCGCGCGGAACAGGTGGTGCGGGCAGCACGGGACGCCCGGCCGACGACGGCGTCGGCCGGGCTTCAGGTGCGGTCGATGTGCACGCTGGTCGACTTCACACGGGCGGTCGCCTGCATGCCGACCTCCAGACCCAGCTCCTCGACCGCTTCCCGGGTCAGGAGCGAGACGAGCCGGTGCGGGCCCGCCTGGATCTCGACCTGGGCCGCGACATCGCCGAGCTTCACCGCGGTGACGATGCCCGGGAAGGCGTTGCGCGCCGAGGTGTACGGGGTCTCCTCGTCGCCGGCGGTGCCCTGGCCGACCTCGATCGAGAAGGCGGCCAGCGCACGGCCGTCGATCAACCGGCGGCCGGTCTCGTCGCGATGGGTCGCGACCCGTCCGGCGTCCGCCCAGCGTCGGGCGGTGTCGGGGCTGACTCCGAGGAGGCGTGCTGCCTGACCGATTGTGTAGGACTGCATGCGCGACACGCTAGGCCAATCTGCCTCGCATTTACCATTCTCCGGACGATTGCCCATCGCAGATGCGAGCTTCTCGGAGAATCGTACGGAGCCCTGGGAGCCCGGGTCCCCGAGGCCCCAAGGGCCCAGGCCGTCAGGCCGTCAGGCGCGTCGTCGGCATCTCGCCCTCGGTCTTCGTCACGTCGATCACGGAGAACGTGGCGCCCTGCGGGTCGGTGATCGCCGCGAACCGGCCGAAGGGGCTGTCCATCGGGCCGAACTGCAGCTGCGCGCCGCGCCCGGTCGCCTTCGCCACCGCCGCGTCGCAGTCCGGGACGGTGAAGTACACCATCACGAAGGAGCCCATGTCGGGCGGGAAGTCCTCGCCCATCGCCATCCGGCCGAGCACCGACTCGCCCTGGACGTCGTACATCCCGAAGTCCATCGACGGGTCCTCGAGCTTCCGGACCGCGTACGGGAACACGGCCGGGAAGAAGGTGTCCGCCGCCTTCGCGTCGCGGGTGAAGACCTCGCTCCAGCAGTAGCCGCCGGGTGCGCCCATCTCCGTCTCGAACCCGTCGTGGGTGTCGGCCTGCCACACGCCGAAGACCGCGCCGCCGGGGTCTCCGGCCAGCGCCATCGTGCCGAACGCGCCGACCTGCATGGGCTCCATGAGCACCTGGCCACCGGCCGCGCGGACCTTCTCGCCGGTGGCGGCGGCGTCCGGCGAGGCCAGGTACAGGCACCACGCGGACGGGCCCTCCTCGTTGCCCGGCATCGGCGGGACCACGGCGGCCGCCCGCCTGCCGTCCGCGTACGCCGTCGTGTAGTCGCCGAACTCCGGCGAACTCTCGCCGAACGTCCAGCCGAGCACCTCACCGTAGAAGCTCTTCGCGCCCTTCAGGTCGGCGAACGCGGCGTCCGCCCAACAGGGGGTTCCCTCGGGTTGTACGGCCATGGCAGTGACCCTCTTCCGCTCCTGGTCCCCCACCGCTTCCACCAGCCACGCTAGTCAGCCGTGCGCGGGTCCGCGCGGCGAGGACCGCCTACGGTTCTTCTGCTTTCGGCCGGTCCTTCGACGGCAAAAGGCCGGGCATCGCGAGAGGGAGTTTCTTTCCCTTCGCTTTGCCCGGCCATTACCCTGTGGGTTACTCCGACGGCTTATCGTCAGATGACTTCACCGCGGTCTCCTCGGATTCCTTGTCCGGCGGTGGGCGCCGGATGCTGAGAATGACCGAAGCCGTCAGGATGACCACGATCACCGCCAGGCTGATCGGCGAGGGAATCTCCGGAATGGAGGTGCTGATCATCTTGTGCGATGCCTGGAGAACGAGCTTGACCGCGATGAAGGCCAGAATGATCGCGAGGCCCGTGCTCAGGTAGTGGAAGCGGTCCAGCAGTCCCGCCAGCAGGAAGTAGAGCGCTCGCAGTCCGAGGATGGCGAACGCGTTGCTGGTGTAGACGATGAACGCGTCGTCGCTGACCGCCAGCACGGCGGGCACGCTGTCGACGGCGAAGAGCAGGTCGGCCGCCTCGATCGCGGCGACCACCGCGAGCAGCGGTGTGGCGACCCGCTTCCCCTCCTCCTTGATGATGAAGTGCGTTCCCGCGTATTCGTCCCGGACCGGCATGATCTTCCGCAGCATCCGCACCGCGAAACTCTGCCCCGGATCGAAGCTGTCCTCCTCGTCCTTGAGGATCTTCCAGGCGCTCCAGAAAAGGATCGCGGCGAAGAGGAAGAGGACGAAGGTGAAGCGGTTCACCACCGCGACGCCGGCTGTCAGGAAGATGGCGCGGAACACCAGAGCGCCGATGACACCGTAGAACAGCACGCGGTGCTGATATTCGCGCGGAACCTTGAAATAGGCGAAGATCAGCGCGAAGACGAACAAGTTGTCGACGGACAGGCTCTTCTCCAGCAGCCATGCCGTTGTGTATTCCGTACCGGCGGTCGTGCCGAGTACGAAGAAGACGACCACGCCGAAGATGAGCGCGAGGCTCACCCAGAGCGCACTCCACCAGGCTGCTTCCTTGAACCCGATGACATGCGCGTTGCGGTGGGCCAGCAGGTCGACTGCGAGCGAGACGACCACCGTTACGGCGAACGCTGCCCAGAGCCAGAACGGTACATCCACGCCCGGGACCTCCCCTGTTGATTGTTACGAGTGTGACTGGTCGGGCCCAGGAGTGCGAGGGGGTGTGCGCCGACCGGCTGCCGCGACCGAGGCCATCAGCTCCGCGTCCAGGAACGAGGGATCGGCCATCCGGGTGGCGGCCGCATAGGAGCTGAGCAGGGCTTTCGTCACCCGGAGGGCCGCTTCGGGGCGGCGTACGACGGGCTTCGCCCAGGCCTCGACAGCCTGATCCAATTCATTTTCCGGAACGACCCGCTGGAGGACGGAGAGCGCTTGCGCCTCGGTGGCGTCGAACGCCCTCCCGGTCAGAATCAGTTCGCGGACCCGGGCCGCGCCGACCTCATGGATCAGCCGGGGCAGCAGCCCGCCCCACGCGGTGGGCAGCCCGAGCGCCAGCTCCGGCAGCCGGAAGGAGGCGTTCTCCGCGCCCACCCGCAGATCGCAGGCGAGCGCGAGCGCGAACCCCGCGCCGATGGCCTTGCCCTGGACCCGGGCGATGGTGACGGCCCGGTTGCCGGAGAGCGCCTCGCAGACCCGGCGCGCCTTCTCCCCGGCGACCCGGATGCCCCGGCCGTCCGGGTCCTCCTCCAGCCAGCCGGCGAACTCGGTCCGGTCGCCGCCCAGGCAGAAGTCGTCCCCGGCACCGCTGAGCACCAGCACCCGCACCCCGGGGTCCGGAGCGGCGACGAGGTCCAGCAGCTCGTCCAGCATCGCCTCGGTGACCGCGTTGCCGGTATCGGGGGCGTTCAGCTCCACGTACAGGACGGGGCCCTCGCGCCGGCCGCGTACCGTCGCGGGCTCCTCGTAGGAGGTCCCGGGCTCCTCGTAGGAGGTCCCGGGCTCCTCGTACGAGGAGGAGGACGAGGAGGAGGACGAGCTCAGGAAGTCCGGCAGCGAGAGCTTCACAGCGCCACGCCCATCGACGTGATACGCCTGAAGACCATCCGGGGCGCGTACGCGGGTGGCGAGGTGATCCGGAGGGTGGGGAAGCGGTCCAGCATGCGGGCCAGCAGCGTCCGCGCCTCCAGCTTGGCCAGCGCCGCGCCCAGGCAGTAGTGCACCCCGCCGCCGAAGGTGAGGTGGCTGCCGCCGCGCAGGATGTCGAAGGCGCCGGGATCGGGGTTGCGGCGCGGGTCGTGGTTGGCGGCGCCGTACAGGACGTGGACCATGCTGTCCTTCTTGATCGGGACGCCGGCCAGGACGGTGTCCTCGGCGGCGATCCGGGTATTGATGTGGATGGGCGGGTCGTAGCGCAGCACCTCGTCGACGGCCGCGTCGATGTGCTCGGGGTGGTCCCGCAGCCACTGCCAGCGGCCGGGGTCGGCCAGCAGCAAGGAGGTCATCGACGTGAGCAGCGTCGCCGTGGTCTCCAGCGAGGCGATGGTGACGAACATGGTGAGCCGGTAGAGGATCTCGTCCGCCCGCTCCCGGTCCGGCTCCATCGCGTCCCAGGTGTGGATCCAGCCGGTCAGCACGTCGTGGCGGGGCTCGGCGCGGCGGCGGGCGACCAGGGCGGTGAAGTACGCGCGCAGCTGCACGGTCGCCTCGGCGGAGATCGCCAGCTGGCTCCTGGTGGGCAGCAACTCCTGGGCGTACACCTGGTTGTGGGTGATCTCCAGGAGGTGGGGGTAGTCCTCGGGCGGCAGGCCGAGCCAGGAGCCCACCGTGTGGATCGGCAGCTGTTCACCGACCGTGGAGACGAAGTCCGCCTCACCCCAGCGGAGCTTGTCGGCCAGCTCGTCCAGGAGCCGGTCGGCGTCGCGCTCGACGTCGGGGGTGAGGCGTTCGATGGTGGAGCGGTCGAAGAGATTGCCCAAGGAGCGGCGCTGGCAGGTGTGTTCGGGGGCGTTCAGCCGGGCGAGCGTGCCGGTCATCTCCCGGGTCGCGATCGCGTCCCACTGCTTGGAGTCGTCCTGCCGCTCCTGCCAGGCGAAGTCGGGGGCGAGCCAGGTGCGTCCGCGCAGCACCTTGCTGCAGGTGTCGAAGCCGGTGACGAAGTAACCGTTCCACGGAGCGCGGACGACGTCACCCATCGTCCGCAGCTCCGCGAGTATTCCGTAGGGTTCGGCCTGTCCTTCGGGTGTACTGAGCCGTCGGAGCAGACCGATGACCGCGCGCCGTCCGTCGGGGGTCCTGGTGGTACCGCCAGTGATGCTCACGCAGAGTCCCTTGACCTAGGCCCATGGTTACCGACCAGAACCTACCCTTCCGGATAGCTGCGCCAAGCATCGTTCTCTGTTGCCCCCGTCACATGCAATCGTCACAAATGCCCGTTGTCATATGCGAATTGTCAGCCTGTGGGCCATACGCGGCCGACGGCCCGTCAGACCCGGAAGACGTCCAGGAACGAGCTCCACCACCCCTTGTTCTTCTTCGCCGGCTCCGCAGCGTGACGACCGGCGGGTGGAGACTGGGGCGCCGCGTTCCGGTACGGGTCGGGCAGCTGTGCCGAGGTCGCCGCCGGCGGCTGGGTGCCGGTCGCGGTGCGGCGGGCCGCGGTCGGCGTGAACCGTACGGGCAGGGCGATCAGGGCCCGGTGGAAGGGGCCGGGACGCCAGCCGACGCCCGAGGCCGGGACGGCCAGCGAGAGGTCGGGCACGGTGTTGAGGATCTTCTCGATCGCGGTCAGCGCGATGAGCGTGGCGGGCGACTTGGCCGGGCAGACGTGCGGGCCCGCGCCCCAGGCCAGGTGGGCGCCCTTGCTCAGGGTCTGGCGGGCGTCGGTGAGGGACGGGTCGCTGTTCGCGGCGGCGAAGCTGATGAGCACCGGGGTCTCCGCCTTGAGCACCACCCCGTCCAGCTCGATGTCCCGGACCGGGTAGTGCGTGGCGTAGTTGGCGATCGGCGGGTTGTTCCACAGGACGTCGTCCAGCGCGTCCTCCACGAGCATCCCCGAACCGCGCCGCTCGTGTCCGCCGCCTCGGCGGTCGGGCCCGCCCGGCTGGTCACCGGCGAGCATCAGCAGCAGCGCGTTGGCGATGAGGTTGCGCTCCGGCTCCACGCCGGCGCCCATCAGCATCACCAGCTGGTCCTTCAGCTCCTCGTCCCGCAGCCCCGCCGGGTGCTGGATGAGCCAGGAGGTGATGTCCTCACCGGGCTGGCGCCGCTTCAGCGCGACCAGCTCCATCAGGCACTCGGTCAGCTCCGCGTTGGCGCGCAGCACGTCCTCGCCGTCGAAGATGGCCGACATCGACCGGGTCAGCCGGTCACCGATGTCGCCGGGGCAGCCGAAGAGCTGGTTGAACAGCAGCAGCGGCAGCAGCTTGGCGTACTCGTTGAGCAGGTCGGCGGTGCCGCGCTCGATGAACTGGTCGATCAGGTAGTCGGCGATCCGCTCGACGTCCCGGCTCAGCCGGCTGCTGTTGAGCCGTGCCAGCGACTCGGTGACCGCCTTGCGCAGCCGCAGGTGCTCGGCGCCGTCGGTGAACAGGCAGTTGGGCCGGTACATCATCATCGGCAGCACCGGGCTGTCCATCGGGATCGCGCCCTCGCGCAGCGCCGCCCAGCGCCGCGAGTCCCGGGCGAAGAGCGCCGGGTTCTGCAGCACCCGCAGCGCCGCCTCGTGCTGCACGATCAGCGTGGCGTCCACGCCGGGCGCCAGCTCGATCGGCGCCGCGGGCCCGTGCGCCCGGAACGCCTCGTACACGTGGTGCGGGTCGGCGGCGAACTCCGGACCGTACAGCGAGGTCTGCTGCCGGCTCATCGGGCACCCGGCGGGGGCGCTGTACGGGGTGGCTCCCGGCGACGGGTCCATGTTCGGCTTCCTCGGTGTGATCGCGGGGACGGTCGCCCCGGCTTCGGTTGGGGGTGTGCGGGGGAGAGCGGGCTCAGGCCGCGTGCGCGAGGAGGTGGCGTACGAGGGTGATCAGGGCCTGCGCGGAGGACTTCTGGTCCCGGGCGTCGCAGTAGACGACCGGGGTGTCCGGCAGCAGGTCGAGCGCCTCGCGCAGCTCCTCCTCGGCGTGCTGGGAGTACGGGTCGAAGCTGTTGACGGCGACCGCGTACTCCAGCCCGTACGTCTCGACCAGGTCGATCACCGGGAACGTGTCGGCCAGCCGCGCCGGGTCGACGAGCAGCAGCGCGCCGAGCGAGCCGCGCGCCATGTCCTCCCACAGCTCGACGAACCGCTGCTGTCCCGGCGTACCGAAGAGGTAGAGGACCAGCTCGTCGCTGAGGGTGAGGCGGCCGAAGTCCAGGGCGACCGTGGTGGTCTTCTTGTCGGGCGCGCCGCGCAGATCATCGACCTGGGCGGCGGCCTGGGTCATCCGCTCCTCGGTGCGCAGCGGGGTGATCTCGGAGAGCGTGCCGATCAGGGTCGTCTTGCCCACGGCGAAGTGGCCGACGACGAGGATCTTCGCCGCGCGCTGGACCGCGTCCGGCACATAGATGCTCTCAGCCGAACCGGACTTGAAGTCCATGCAACACCTCTTCGAGGATCTTTCTGTCGACGAGCTGGGCGGGCGGCGGCGCCTTGCGGCGCAGCAGATGTCCCTGCTGGTTTAAGTCCTGGAGCAGCAGCCGGGCCACACCGACCGGCAGGCCGAGGTGGCCGGCGACCTCGGCCACCGAGAGGTAGCCGCCGGAACACAGCTCCCAGATCGCCTTGATCTCGGGGCTGGGGCTGGGCGGCGGCTGGCGGTCGGGGGCGAGGGTGACGAGGGTGACGAGGGAGAGCTCGTCCGCGTCGGGGAGCCCCCGGCCACCGGTGATGACGTAGGACCGGACGAACCCGCTGCTGACGCTGGACTCCTCGCCCGGTGCCGTCATATCTCGCTGCCTGCGTTCTGGCGGGGCGGCGTGGTCATCGCCTTCCCCAGCGCGGTGACCTGCTGCTGCATACGGAAGGACATCGCCTCCATGTCCACATCGGCGGCGGCGGTGGCGGCGAGGTAGGCGCCGGTGCCGGCGGCGATGAGGAAGATCCAGCCGTCCTCGTACTCCAGGAGCGTCTGCCGCCAGCGGCCCGGGCTGCGGGTGCCGATGAAGGGGGCGACGGCACGGCTGAGGGACTGCATGGAGCTCATGGCGGCGGCGACGGTCTCCGCGTCGTCCCGGCCGATCTCGCTGGAGTTGGCGAGCAGCAGCCCGTCGGCGGACACGAGGATCGCGTGCCGGGCTCCGGGTACCTGGAGCACATCGTTGAGTACCCAGGACAGATCGGGGTTCACTGGATCTCGGATCCTTCCGTGGTCGTCGTCGTGGTCCGCCCGGAGCGGGTGCCGCGCTGGAACGCGCCCAGGCGGGAGGCGGTCTCCTCGTTGCTGCGGACCGGCTGCGGGTCGGCCGGGGGCACCGCGGAGACCGGGCTCTTGCGACGACGCTTGGGCAGCCCGCCGGCGGTGGTGGTGATCTGGGCCAGCTGCTGGGTGGCGGTGTCCGGGTGCTGCTGGGCGGCGTCCTGGCGGTGCTGGGCGGCCGCGGCGTCGTGGTGGTGCTGTGCGCCCGGGGTGTCCTGGCGGTGCTGCGCGCCCGGGGCGTCGTGGCGGTGCTGGGCGGCCGGCGGGAAGAGCGGGGTGGGGGCGGGGGCCTGCTGCCACTGCTCGGGCTGCGGGGCGGCCTGCGGCTGGTGCCGGATTCCGTACGCCTCCGGGGCCTGCGGGACCTCGGCGGCGGCCGGGGCGGGCTGCGGGACCTCCGTGGTGAGCAGCTCGTCGGGGATCAGTACCACCGCGCGTACGCCTCCATAGGGGGAAACAGAGTCCACCGAGACCCGGAACCCGTAGCGGGCGGCGAGCATCCCGGAGACGGCGAACCCGAACTGCGGCGGGATGCCCAGGCTGGAGACGCTGATCGCGGCCTGGGGGGTGAGGAGGGCCGCGGCACGGTCCTTCTCCTCCTGGCCCATGCCGAGGCCGGCGTCGTCGACGATGAGGCAGACACCGGTCGGCACGGCCTGGATGTTGATCTCCACCGGGGTGCCGGGGGCGGAGTAGTTGGTGGCGTTGGCGAGCAGCTCGGCGAGGACCACCGCGACCGGTTCGACGGCCCGGCTGACGACCGAGAAGTTCACCTGGCCGTTGACCCGGACCCGGTCGAAGTGGCGGATACGGCCCTGGGCGCTGCGGGCCACGTCGAAGACGGAGGCCACGGTCTCGCGCCGGCCGAGCCAGCCGCCGCAGAGCACCGCGATGCCCTGGGCGCGCCGCCCGAACTGGCTGTTGGCGTGGTCCATGGCCATCAGGTCGGCGAGGATCCCGGGGTCGTCGCCGTACTTGCGCTGGGCCTTCTCGATCACGACCTGCTGCTCGTCGGCGAGGCCCTGAAGGGTGCGGACGGCCGCCTTGAGGACCGCCTTGGTCTCCTCCTCGGCATCCTTGCGGACCTCGGCGAGCTCGGAGGCCTGCCGCTGGAGGAGCCCGTTGTGGACGACATGGAGCTCGTCCCGCTGCCGCAGGAGCGTGTCGCGCTCCGCGCTCAGCTCGGCGGTGCGTCTGCGCAGTTTGATGTTGGTCGCGCGAGCCCGCAGGACGGCACCCACGGCGACCAGTGCTACGACAACCAGCGCCCAGATGACGGGGCCCTGTGGAAATGTCATGAGACTCACTTCAAGTGCCATGGCTGGAAACGGCTTGACACCCCGTCAGGCGACACGCGACCAGGGCTCGTTCGCCACGACCGTGCGCCGCTTCGGGAGGTGCCCCTCCGAAGGTGGGGCCGAGGAATTCATCCCTCCCGGAATGCCCCCATATGCCATCAGCCCACTGGAAGTAAGATGATCTTATCACCGGCCGCCCGCCGAAATGTCAAGCTCGCCACGCCAGTTGCCACTCGACGCAGAACGTTCACATTGCGGAGACGTGGAGGAGGGGGTCCGGGACGGATTCCCTTTGGGGGGTGGGGGGTTGGGGCGCCGGGGGGGGGCGGGCTTCGGACCCCGCTCAGCCGTATACGGGCGAGGGGGTCGGCGGCTGCCGAGAAGGCCGTCGTGGTGGTCAGGTCGGTGCGGAAGATGGCGAACGTGTCCTCGTGGCGCGAGATCACATGACTTCCGGTGGCGCCACCCCGTCACAACGGGCTGAGGGTGAAGGTGAGTTGTGCCCTGTTCAGGTGGGCCCGGCGGTCGTGGACGCCCTCGTCTCCAGCGCCCAGGCGTGGCGGCGGACCGTGTCCGGGGCGGTGCGGCCCGCGAGGATGTCGCAGAGCAGCTCGGCGCAGGCGCGCCCGTACGCGGCGGGGCGCAGGTCGACCGCGGTGACGGGCGGCTCGGCGGAGCGGGTGGCGGTGCCGTCCACACAGGAGGCGACGAGGAGAGGCGTACGGGGGTGGGTGCGGGGGTCTGTGGCGGTGTGGGTTTCCGTGCCGGGGGGTGTGCGGCTGTCCGTGCCGGTGGCCGTGTGGCTTCCCGTGCCGGTGGCGGTGTGGGTTTCCGTGTCGGTGGCCGTGCGGCTGCCCGCGCCGGTGGCCGCGCGGCTTCCCGTATCGGTGGCGGTGTGGGTTTCCGTGCCGCCGGGAGCCGCCGCTGGCGGCAGTGCGCCTGGCTCGACCGTACGGCCCAGAGTCGCCGCTGCCCGGAGGACGCCCGGAGCCGCGCCGTCCGGGGCGCAGATCACCGCGTCCACCGCCGGGTCCGTCCGCAGCAGCGCGAGCGTGGTCTCCTCGGCCTCGGCCGGAGTCGCGGCGAACGGTACGGTCCGCAGCGCCACGTCCACCCCGCGCTCCCGGCCCCAGGAGGCGGCGGTGGCCCGTAGCGCGGTGGCCCAGGCGGAGGTGCCCCCGGGGGCCAGGACGGCGGGGCGACGGGCGCCGCGCTCGGTCACATGGTCCAGGAGTGCGGTGAGCGACGCGGCGTTGTCGCAGACCACGGCACCGGTGGGAGCGGCGGCGGGGCCGAGGTAGCGCTCCCCGGTCACCACCGGAACGCCCGCGTCCAGCAGGCCCGGGACCGCGCTGTCGTCCACCTCCGGGTCGATCACCAGCAGCCCGTCGACCCGCGAGGCGACCGGCCCGCTCGCCGCGCCCGCTCCGCCTGCGACGCTCGCCGGGGCCAGCAGGACGACGTCGAGCCCTTCCTCCTGGGCGCGCGCGACGGCCCCGAACGCGAGGTTCATGTAGTAGTCCAGCCGGGTCGCGGTCTGCGGCAGATGCAGACCGATGGCCCCGGTGCTGGAGCGGCGGAGCCGCCGGGCGGCGCTGTTGGGCCGGTAACCGAGCTCCTCCGCCACCGCGCGGACCCGGTCCCTGGTCGCCTCCGCGACGCGGCCCGAGCCCTGGAGGGCGTCGGAGACGGTGCTCTTGGAGACCCCGGCGGCGCGGGCCACGTCGAGCAGGGTCACGTTCCGGGAGGTCACGGAGGTGAAGTCTAGACGGTCGTGATCGTACGAGGTGAAGGGTTGCCGGAACGTTCCGGCACGGTTAGATTCGGTCCGTGCCGGAACGTTCCGGCAACCCGTCTCCGTACCGTGCGGCGCCCGACCCGAGCCGCCGCACCCGCCCCACGCCCCTGGAACTGGTCATGCGTCTGATCACCGCGTACAACCCGCCCGCCTCCCCGACCCGGACCCGCCCCGCCGACCGCGCCCCGCTGCGCGTCGCGGCCGTCCAGCAGCGGTGGCACCGCGACCCCGCCGAGCACCGCGCCGCCCTGCTGGAGGGCGTCCGCCTCGCCGCGGCCGAGGGCGCGCGGGTGGTCTGCCTCCAGGAGCTGACGCTCTCGCCGTACTTCGCGGTCGTCCGCCGCGCCGACCACCCCGCGCCCGCCGAGCCGGAGGAGCTGCTGACCGGCCCCACCTTCACCTTCGCCGCCGAGGCCGCCCGCGAGCACGGCCTCCACGTCCACGCCTCCCTGTACGAGAAGGCCCCGGCGCCCGACGGCCAGGACGACGGCCTCGGCTACAACACCGCGATCCTCGTCGCCCCCGACGGCACCCTCGCCCAGCGCACCCGCAAGACCCACATCCCGGTCACGGAGGGGTATTACGAGGACGACTGGTTCCGGGCCGGACCGGCGGGCGACGACGCGTTTCCGCTGGTCACGGTCGACGAGGCCCGCTTCGGCCTGCCGACCTGCTGGGACCAGTGGTTCCCGGAGCTGGCCCGCGCCTACTCGCTGGCCGGTGCCGACGTCCTCGTCTACCCGACCGCCATCGGCTCCGAGCCCGGTTTCCCCGGCTTCGACTCCCAGCCGCTCTGGCAGAAGGTGATCACCGGCAACGCGATCGCCAACGCCACGTTCATGGTCGTGCCCAACCGGATCGGCGCCGAGAACGGCCTCACCTTCTACGGCAGCTCCTTCATCGTCGACCCATACGGCCGCGTCCTGGCCCAGGCTCCGCGCGACGAGCCCGCCGTCCTGGTCGCGGATCTCGACCTCGACGCCCGCCGCGACTGGCTGGAGCTGTTCCCGTTCCTGACCACGCGCCGCCCGGACGCGTACGGTCCGCTCACGCTGACGGACTGACCTGGCCCGACGGGCCTGAGGAAATTACGGACCGACGGGCCCCGGGGGGGGCTCCTCAGCTCAGGGGGTTCGGCGGGCCCCAGGGCGGATCGGCGGGATAACCCCATGGTCCGGAGGAACGCCGAGCGGAGATCATTCAGTCATGACCTCCACGAGCTCCGCGAGCAGCACCACAGCCCCGATCACCGCGGCCGCGTCCGGCCGTTGGACCCTCGGCGATCTGCCGGTCAACCGCATCGGCTTCGGCACGATGCGGTTGCCGCAGACCGGCGGGGCGCTCGTGGCCGACGCCGTTCCCCGCGACCGCGATGCGGCCCTGGCCGTCCTGCGCCGGGCCGTCGAGCTCGGTGTGAACCACATCGACACCGCCGCCTTCTACTTCTCCCGGCTGCGCTCGGCCAACGAGCTGATCAACAGCGCCCTCGCGCCGTACGCGGACGACCTCGTGATCACCACCAAGGTCGGCCCGGACCGTGACCGGACAGGCGCGTGGGCGGCCCATGCCCGCACGCCCGAGGCGCTGCGCGGCCAGGTCGAGGAGAACCTCCGCCAGCTCGGCCGCGACCACCTGGACGTGGTGAACCTGAGGATCGTCGGCCAGGATTCGATAGCCGAGCGCTTCGGTGCTCTGGCCGAGCTGCGCCAGGCCGGCCTCATCCGCCACCTGGGCCTCTCCAACGTCACCCCGGCCCACCTTGCCGAGGCCCGGGCCATCGCGCCGGTCGTCTGTGTCCAGAACCGGTACGGGATCGGGGTGCGGCCCGAGGACGACGCGTTCGTACGGGAGTGCGGGGAGCAGGGGATCGCGTTCGTGCCGTTCTACGCGATAGCCGCGGCCGGCGGGGAGGGCGGCGCGACCGGGGCCGAGCCGGCCGAGGTGCTGGCCGTGGCGGAGGCGCGCGGGGTCAGCCCGGCGCAGGTTCGGCTGGCGTGGACCCTGCACCAGGGCCCGCATGTGCTGGCCATCCCCGGCACCGGCGACCTCGGTCACCTCGCCGCCAATGTGGCCGCCGGAGCCCTGCGGCTCTCCGAGGACGAGCTGAAGCTTCTGGACGGCCTGCACCGGAGCGCCACGACCGGCTGATCTCCCGATCCTTACGGTTCCGGATCCTTACGGTTCCCGACTCTCACGGTTCCCGACCCTCACGGATCCCGATCCTTGACGTTGCGGGGCCCGGCTGATCCTCGCTGTCACGGGGCACGCGCGACGGGCCGGCCCTCCCGGCGCGGGTCCTACAAGGTGGCGGGCTCTCCCGACGGCAGCCGTGCGCACCGGCGGCAGGCGCGGGCCGAACCGGCGACGACGGCGTGGGAGGCGGCGGCCAGCGCGCAGGCCGCCGCCGTCAGCGGCCAGTTCTCGGCGAGGACCGACGCGGTGGCGAGGGCCAGGGTGGCCACGGCCATGGAGACGCTCGCGGTGGTGCCCGTCCAGGCGATCGTGAGCGGCAGCCGGTGCGGGACCGGGAGGTGCCGGGCCAGGGTGCCGGTGGCGGCCAGGGTGGCCGCGGCCAGGAGGACCGCCGCGCCGGCGACCGTGGCCAGGTTGGTCGCGAGCAGGTGCGCGGCACGGGGCACGGCCGCATCCTGCGGCCCGCCGACGCGCTGCACCAGGAACCAGCACGCCAGGAGGAAGGGGGCACTGAGGGCGACGGCGCGGGCGGTGTGCCGGGCCTGGGCGATGGTCAGTTCGCGCTGGAAGCTCTCGGCCAGCTCCCGGGCCGATCCGAACTCCGCCACCGCCCGGCGGACCGCCCGCTCGTACGGCTCGCCTTCGCGTGCACAGGCCGCCACGGTCTCCGTGAGCCCGTCGCGCGCCTCCTCGATCAGACGGGACTTGGCCCGGGCGGGTCCGCGCAGGAGGCCGTCCAGCTCGCTGACGTACGCCTCCACGAGGTCGCGGCCGCGGTCATCGTCGCCGTCGCCCCCGCGCTCACCGCCACGGCCGTCGCGGCCGTCCCCGCGCTCACCGCCACGGTCACGGCCATCGCCGCCGTCCCCGCGCTCACCACCACGCTCAACGCCACCGTCACGGCCATCGCGCGGCGGGCCGCCGGTCGTCATGCGCCCTGCCCGTGCGGGTGCGGGTGCGGGGCGACCGGGTTGAGGACCGATCCGATCGCGGCGGTGAAGTCCTGCCAGGCCGTGCGTTCGTCCGCCAGGAAGCGGGCTCCCGCCTCCGTCAACGCGTAACACCGGCGTTTGCGCCCGTCCTCCGACTCCCAGGTGCTGCGCAGCAGGCCGAGCCGCTCCAGCCGGTTCAGCGCCGGGTAGATGGTGCCGGTCCGCAGTTCGAGCGCGCCGCCGCTGCGCTGCTGGACCGCGGTGATGATCGCGTATCCGTGCAGCGGGGCCGGTTCGAGAACCGCCAGGAGGAGACCGTCCAGATGTCCGCGTACCGCATCCTGCCTCATGCGTAGGCAGGCTACAGATGGGAGGGCGGGAAGGCCAGTGGTCCAGTCGAATAAGTAGGCCGCCTACCCATGGAGGCCTGAGCCGTGCTATTCCTGGGGCGGTCGCCCATGCATTGGCAGCCAACGCAATACTCACCCGAAGGGGCCCCTCCGTGACCAAGTTCCTGCTCTCGCTGCACGTTCTGGCGTCCATCCTGGCGGTCGGGCCGATCACGGTCGCCGCCTCGATGTTTCCCCGCTACGCCAAGCCGCCCGCGCCCGGCGACGGCGGACCGCACGACCATGACCTCCGGACGGCCGCCTTCCTGCACAAGATCTGCCGGGGGTACGCGGTGGTCGGCATCGCCGTTCCCGTGCTCGGCTTCGCCACCGGGGCGCAGATGGGGGTGCTGGGCGATGCCTGGCTGGTGGCGTCGATCGTGCTGACGACGATCGCCGCCGCTCTGCTGATGGCCATGGTCCTGCCCGGGCAGCGCGAGCTGCTGGAGGAGGGGGAGGGAGAGGGACCCGCCGGTACGGGAGCGGGGGAGGCACCCGCCGGTAAGGGGGAGGATCTTGCCGGGGCGGGAGCGGGGGCGGGCGCGGGCACTCTCACGGTGGCCGAGCGGCGCTCGGCGGCGGCCCGGCTCGCCATGACCACCGGGATATTCAACCTGCTCTGGGCGACGGTCGTCGTGCTGATGATCGTCCGCCCGGGGTCGACGACGGGGGCCTGACCACGGGGGCCTGACCGCGAGCGGCCGGGCCCCCGGGACTTCGGCGCCGCAGGCTCAACCCGCCTGCGCGTAGCGGCTGGTGGGGCGGGCCAGGCCGAGGTGGCCGCGCAGGGTGGTGGACGCGTACTCCGTACGGAACACTCCGCGCCGCTGCAGTTCCGGGACCAGGCCCCGGGTGATCGCCGTGAGGTCGTGCGGCAGCGTGGCCGGGCGGAGGCGGAAGCCGTCCAGGCCGGTGGAGTGCCGGTCGAGGAGGAGGTCGGCCAGTTCGGCGGGGGTGCCGGTGAAGATCTCGGCGTCCGAGGCGAGTTCGGCTCCGGCCGCCTCGTCCAGGCGGGCCTTGCGGCGGGCGGCGGCGCCCGGTTCATCGTCCAGGAGGATGACGAGGTCCGCGAAGGTCCGCAGGGGCCGCTCGCCCACGTCCCGGCCGGTGCGCTCCACCGCCTCGGCGACCTGGGCGAGGACCGACGCGGTGCCCGCCCGGTCGTGCGGGGTGATGGCGACGACGTCGGAGCTGAGCGCGGCGAACTCGTACGGCGTGGTGGCGTGCGCGAGGCTCACCACCAGCGGCTGGCCCTGAGGGGGGCGCGGGGTGATGGACGGGCCCTTCACGCTGAAGCCGCTGCCCTCGAAGTCGATGTGGTGGACCTTCTCGCGGTCGAGGAAGCGGCCCGTCGCCGCGTCCCGTATCTCGGCTCCGTCCTCCCAGCTGTCCCAGAGCTGCCGGGCTGCCTCCACCACCTCGGCGCCCTCCGCGAAGAGCGCGCGCAGCGGCTGGGAGATCGACTCCGAGTCGGTCACGTCGTCCTCGGTGAGCTGGGGGGTGGTGCGGCGGCCGAAGTGCGCGGCGTCGGCGGCCCGGGACGCTATCTGCGGGCGCCAGCCGGCCCGGCCCCGGCTCGCGTGGTCGAGCGTGGCGATGCCGATGGCGAGGTGGAACGGTTCGGTGTGGGTGACGTTGGTGGTCGGGACCAGGCCGATGTGCGTGGTGAGCGGGGCGAGGTGGGCCGCGAGCAGCACCGCGTCGATGCTGCCTCTGACCTGGTCGGTGCGGTCGTCGGGGAGGTGGAAGGCGGCGGACTGGAGGCCGAGCGCGTCCTCGAAGGTGACGAAGTCGAGCAGGCCGCGCTCGGCCTCGGCGACCAGGTCGGCCCAGTACGCGGCGTCGAGCAGCTCCCCGGGCCGGGCACCCTCCTCACGCCAGGCGGCCGGATGCCACCCGGCACCGTCGAGCGCGACGGCCAGGTGGAGGGGGGTGGCGGAGGCGCCCGACGTGCCGGTCATGCGGAGGTCTCCTCGGTGTCGCGTCCGGTACGCAGGGGTTGGCCGGGGCCGCCCCAGTCGGCCGGGCGGGGTGCGGTGGTCAGGCCAAGGTGGTCCCGGAGCGTGGTGCCGGTGTAGTCGTCGCGGTGGACGCCCTTCTCCTGGAGGATCGGCACCACCCGGTCCACGAAGTCGTCCAGGCCGCCCGGTGTGAGGTGCGGGACGAGGACGAAGCCGTCGGCGCCCTCGGTCTGCACGTAGTCGTCGATGGCGTCGGCGACCGTCCGCGGGCTGCCGACGAAGGTCTGGCGGCCGCCCACCTCGATGACCAGCTCCCGGATGGAGAAGTTCCGCTCCTCGGCGAGCTTGCGCCACTGCCGGGCCGTCTCCGCCCGGCCCTTGCGGAAGACGGAGTGCCCCTTCAGGAAGTGGGCGTCGTCCTCGGGCTCGATGTCGGGCAGCGGCCCGTCCGGGTCGTACGCGGACAGGTCACGGCCCCAGACCGCCTCCAGGTGGGCGATCGCGGTCTGCGGGCTGACCAGCTCACGGCTGATCTCCTCCGCGTAGGCCGCCGCCTCCTCGTCGGTGTCCGCGACGACCGCGTTGGCGGTGGGAAGGATCAGCAGATCGTCAGGGCTCCGGCCGTACGTGGCCAGGCGCCGCTTCACGTCCCGGTAGAACTCCCGGGCCACGTCGATCCGGTTGTGCTTGCTGAAGATGACCTCGGCGTCGGAGGCGGCGAACTCCCGGCCCGCGTCGGACTCGCCGGACTGGATGATCACCGGATGGCCCTGCGGACCCGGCGGAGTGGTGAACCGGCCGGAGATGTCGAAGTGCCGGCCCCGATGGGCGAAGCGGCCGGCGCCGGCGGCGACGAACTCGCCCGACGCCGCGTCCGCCCGGAGGTCTCCACCGGACCAGCTGTCCCACAACTCCCTCGCCGTGGTGAGGAATTCGGCGGCCCGGGTGTAGCGGTCGGCCTCCGGGAGGAAGCCGCCCCGGCGGAAGTTCTCGCCGGTGAACGCGTCGTAGCTGGTCACCACGTTCCAGGCGGCCCGCCCGCCGCTGAGCCGGTCCAGGGTGGCGAACCGGCGCGCCACCTCGTACGGCTCGTTGAACGTCGCGTTCACCGTGGCGGCCAGGCCCAGGTGCGTGGTGACGGCGGCCAGGGCGCTGAGCACGGTCAGGTTCTCCGGACGCCCCGCGATGTCCAGGTCGTAGACCTGCCCCTTGTGCTCGCGGAGCCGCAGCCCTTCGGCGAGGAAGAAGAAGTCGAACTTGCCGCGTTCGACGGTCTGCGCGAGCCGGATGAAGGAGTCGATGGCTATCTGGCTCTCGGAGCGCGGGTCCGACCAGACGGTCACATTGTGGATGCCGGGCAGCTGCGCTGCGAGATGCACCTGTTTCTTGGCGGTGGCGGGCACGGTGCGGTCTCCTCCTGCGAAGTCCTGCGAAGTTCTGCGTAGTCCTGCGTCGTCCTGCGAAGTCCGGCGGCGGTGAGGCGAGTTGAGGTGGTGGCTCTCAGAGCGTGCCTGCGACCTGTGCCCTCTGCACAGGTCGGCCGGCCCTACTTCACGAGCTGTTCATGCCGTCGCGACAGGAGCCGGTGCGGCGGCCGGAGTGGTGGACGGGGCCGGCGCGACGTACCGCACGCGGTTCTCGAAGGCGACCCCGTGGCTCTTCACGTCGATGGCGATCCGGTCGCCGTCGGCGATCCGGAACCCGTCGTGGAAGCTCGCCTCGTCGGCGCCGAGCAGGACGTAGTTGACGAGGCCGGGCCGCCGTACCGCCGGGAAGGTGAACAGGTGGTCCGCCATGTCCTGGATCCGGTAGTAGAGCGCGTCGTCGCCGCAGTCGAACGGGCCCTCCCAGGCCGTCGCGCCGTCCCGGACGATGGTGACCCGGCCGGTCACCGTGCGCGGCGGCGGGCCGAGGAAGAGCCACGGCGTGAGGGCGGTGTCGCACAGCTTGCAGTACGGGTTGTAGCCCGGGTCCTGGCGGTGCAGGCCGATGTCGCACAGGTCGTTGCCGAAGGTGTAGCCGGCGTAGTGCGGGGTGCCGTCGGCGTCGTTCACGTAGACGAGCGCCACCTCCGGCTCCTCGATGAGGGCGACCGGCCGCGCCGGCACGTTCAGGTCCTCGCCGGGCAGCCGGACCCAGTCGCCGAACCCCTTGAAGAACCACTTCGGCGGGGTGAACTCACCGTCCTCCGGGGCCGTTTCGCCGCCCCACTTCTTCTTGTGCGTGCCCATGAAACCGCTCAGCAGGGCGTTGCCGGTGGCCTGCGGCAGCAGCGGCGGCAGCAGGCGCAGCTCCGGGTCACCGGCGGTCACCGTGACCGCCGCCGCGCCCTCGGTGAGCGCGGCCCGCAGCGCCTCCTCGGAGCCGTCGGTGGCGATGAAGGCGGCGGCGACCTGACCGTCCTCCACCCGGTACAGGGTCTGCTCGGCGCCCTCCTCGGGACGGCCGAAGCCGACATGGCGTTCGCCGTGGTGGAGGGCCTCGAAGAGAACGGGGAGGTGGGAGTGGGGCATCGGTGGCTCCTTCAGCAGGTGTACGTAGGTGAGGCGGGTGACATCAGACGTGCGGGGCGAGAGCGGCGGCCGGCGCGGCCGCGAGGTCGGCCAGGACCTCGCCGACCCGGTCGACGGACTCCCGTATCCACGGCAGGGCGAGCGGATCGGCCGCCTCCGCCGACTCCAGGGCCGCCGTGCGCTGCTCGTCCGTTGCGCCGTAGAAGTGGCTGGTCGCCGCGCGGATGCGCAGCGGGTGGCCGGGCTCGCCGAACGCGGTGGCGGGCAGCACGCCGACCCCGTACCGCTCCGAGAACAGCGCGGCCAGACCGTCGCCGTCATGCACGCCGTGCCCCGCCGCCAGGTGGTCCCGGAGCGGCTCGAAGTCCGGGTAGAGGTAGCAGGTGGCGGCGACGGGCGAGAGCTCCGCGCCGACGGCGGTGAAGCGGGCGGCGACCGCGCGCACCACCTTCTCGTGCAGCCACCGGCTCGCCGCGATCCGCGCGACGACCTCCGGCGGCTCGCCGAACGCGTACGCGGCCGCCGTCTGTACCGGCGCGGGCGGGCTCGACCAGATCTGGCTGGCGACCGCCACCAGCCGGGTGTGCAGGGCCCGACCCAGCTCGTTGTCGGGCAGCCGGGCCACGCCCGTACGCCAGCCGCCGAGCGCCAGGTTCTTGGTGAGCCCGGTCGTCACGACGGTGCGCTCGGGAGCGTGGAGAGCGGGGGAGACGGCCGGTTCGGAGCTGTCGTAGACCAGGTCGCCGTAGATCTCGTCGGAGACGACGACCAGGTCGAGTTCGCGGGCCGCCGCCGCCAACTCCCGTACGGTGGAGACCGATGCGACCGTCCCGGTGGGGTTGTCCGGCACGGTCACGACCACCGCGCGCGGGTTCTGCCCGGCCGCCCGCGCGTCGGCCACCGCCTCGCGCAGCCGCGCCGGATCCGGCACCCCGCCCTGTCCCGGCAGGATCGGTACGGGCAGGGGGCGCGCCCCGGCCAGCCGGGCCTGGGCCGCGTAACTCACCCAGCTCGGGACCGGCACGACGACGTCCCCGCCGATGGCCAGGAGCAGCGCGAAGAGCAGCGACTTGCTGCCCGGACCCGCCACGACGAGCCCCGGGTCGACGGCCAGACGGCGCCGCTCCCAGTACCCGGCGACGGCGGTGCGCAGGGCCGGGCTGCCGGCGACGGAGCCGTACGCGTTCTCGCCGGCCGCCGCCGCGAGCCGGTCCCTGAGGGCAGGCAGCACGGGCAGGCCGATCTCGCCGCTCGCCATCGACAGCACCCGCTCCCCGGCCGCGCGCCGACGGGCCAGGGCCTCGTCGGCGGCGAGGGTCGCGGACATGGCGACGGGCGAGGCGGGTGGGGGTTCGGGCATGAGAGCAGCTCCAGTACGTGAATGGGTGGACGAGTACGGGTCAGGCGGAGGCGTCCGGCGCGTACCGCTCGCGTAGCTCGGCCTTGCGGACCTTGCCGGTGAGGGTCTTCGGGAGTGCGGGGACGAGCTCCAGCCGGTCCGGCAGGAAGCGGGTGTCGTGGCCCGCCGCCGTGACCCGGGCCCGTACCTCGTCCAGCGTCGGTCCCCGGCCGCCGCGCGGCACGACCACGGCGACGATCACCCCGTCCGGCCCGCCGGAGGGTTCCAGGCCCACCAGCGCGGCCTCCTCGGCCCTCGGGTGGCTGCCGATCACCGCCTCCAGCTCCGTCATCGGCGCCACCCGCCCGTCCCGCAGGATCGCGTCCCGCGCCCGGCCGATGATCCGGATGCCGCCCCGGCCGTCGTCCCGGGCCAGGTCGCCGGTGTCGAACCAGCCGTCCTCGTCCAGCTCGGCCGCGAACGCCTCCGGCCGCCGGTGGTACCCGAGCGCGAGCGACGCGCCGCGCACCTTGAGCCGGCCGACGGAGTCCGCCGAAACCGCCGAACCGCCGTACGCCTCCGACACCTCGATCCGGGTCTCCATCGCGTCGATCGCGCGGCCGTTGCTCCGCGCCGACCAGCCCTCCGGGTCCTCGGGCCGCGTGGTGGTCACCGGGCCGTTCTCCGACATGCCCCAGAGCGAGTGGGCGCGGGCGCCGAGCGTCTCGTGGACCTCGTCGGCCAGCTCCCGCAGCACCGGCGCCGAGCCGATCACCACATGGCGCAGCGTGCTGGTGTCCCGCCGCTCGGCGCGCTGGGACGCGGCCACGTCGGCGAGGGTGGCGGGCGGCCCGTAGAGCAGGGTCGCGCCGTACCGCTCGACCAGGTCGAGCAGGGCCTCGTTACTGCGTACGTCCTGGAAGGCGACGGTCCCGCCGAGCAGGACGCCGGCCAACACCCCTTGGGCGAAGCCCGAGTAGTGCACCAGCGGCGTGGAGACGGCCGCCACCCACTCCTGGCCCTCACCATCGGCGGCGCCGAACGCGTCGACGTATCCGCGTACGGCCGAGTGGACCGTGTTCTGGCTGTGCAGCACGCCTTTGGACAGTCCGGTCGTACCGGAGGTGAACAGCACCACGAACGGGTCGTCCGCACCGAGTGCCAAGCCCTCCAACCGGGCCGCCGCGCCGTCCCGCTCCTCCCGTGCCTCGGCCACGAAGTGCTCGTGGAACGGACGCGCGCCTTCGGGCAGCCGTGGCCCGTCCACCACCAACACGTGCTTCAAGGAGGGGAGTTCCTCCAGCAGGCATGTGGCGATCTCCGCCAGCGGGGTGCCCGACCACTCCGGGAGCGTGATGCACACCCGGGCCTCCGTGAGGGAGAGGCGGTGGCGCAGCTCGACCTCCGTGCAGATGGGCGAGATCGGGATGATGACCGCGCCGACCCGGATCGAGGCGAAGATCAGCGGCACCATCTCCCACCGGTTGGGCAGCTGTACGGCGACGAAGTCACCGGGCTCGACGCCGAGTTCGAGCAGCGCCAGGGCGAACCGGTCGGTCAGCCGGTCCAGTTCGGCGTAGGTGAGGGTGTCCGTACGGGACTCCGCAACCCGCCGGCCCGCGATGGCGAGCCGGTGCGGCCGCTCGCGCGCCTGGCGGTGCAGGTCGTCGAGGAAGGTCTCCGGCCGCCACCAGCCCCGGCGGCGGTACTCGGCGGCGCGCTCCTCCGCGACAGCCGCCCCCACAGGCGCCGGCCGCTGCTTCGCCGCCGTACTCATCCGCGCTCCTTGCGGCGGACCGCGAGCAGCTCCGGCAGCGGGTCGCCCGCGCGGGAGGCCGCGATCTCCAGCAGGTTCCGGGTGTTCTGCCGGACCCGGTCGCCGACCCAGTCGAAGACCCACGCCTTACGGGCCTGCGCCTCCAGGTCGAACGGGACGACCCGGGTCACGGCCAGGGCGGCGGACGCGGCGCCGCCGATGCTGGCGATCACCCCCGGCGCCAGCCCGGCCCCGGAGGCGGCCACCTTCTCCTTGGCGGCTGCGCTGGAGGCGAGGTTGGCGCCCTCCACCACCAGACCGGCCCGCAGACGGTGGGCGTTCTCGGCGTTGATCGCGTACTTCTGCGCGGCCAGGATCAGGATGTCCGCGTCCACGTCGAGCCAGGCGTCCGGTTCGCCGGAGAGCTTCACGTCCTGCGGCAGCCGGGTCCGGTCGATGGCGCCGAACTGATCGGTGATGGCGACCAGTTCGGCCACCGGCAGCCGGTCCGCGCTGATCGTGCCCTGGATGTCCGCGATGCCGACGACGATGTGGCCCCGGTCCTCCAGGAACCGCGCCACCGCCCGGCCCACCGCGCCGAAGCCCTGCACCACGACCCTGGCCGGCTCGGTGCGGCCGCTCGCCTCCAGCGCGGTGACCGCCGCGACGCCGACGCCGTGACCGGTGGCGTCGATCAGGGGCTCGTAGTACGTACGCCAGTCGATCGGCATGTCCGGGGCGCCGAGCCGGTAGCGCGGGTCGTACGCCGCCTCCGCGAAGAAGACCGCCCGGTCGGCCGGCGTGACGCCCATGTCGATGCCGAGGTGGATGCCGCCGTGCAGGAGCGGCTTCACCGTACGGCCGAAGGTGCGGAAGGTCTCCTCGCGCGCCGCACCCCCGGAGTTCGTCCCGTCGGCCACGATCCCGGCCTTGGCGCCGCCGATGCGGAGGCCGGCCAGCGTGAACTTCTCGGTCATGTCCCGGGCCAGGCCCGCGACTTCCTCCTCGCTCACGCCGGCGGTCATCCGGGTGCCGCCCATCGCCAGGCCGTCGACGAGCGTGTCGATGACCACCCAGCCCTTGATGGCGCCGCCGCTGCCGTTGAGGTGGACGGTGAGGGCGGGGTCCTGCGGTTCTTCCGGTACTGCTGTTCCTGCTGTTCCTGCTGTTCCTGCTGCGCTCATGGTGAAGTCCTCGTTCTGTACGAAGGGGTCGGTTGCGGGCCCGGTGACGGCCACGGTCACTGGTAGAGCTGCGCGAAGCCGCGCAGGATCTCCAGGCCGTCCTTGCGGAACTCCAGGTGGGCCTGGGCGCCGTGGATCCGGCCGTCGTCCGAGCGCAGGAACTCCACGGGCGCGTGCTCGGAGCGGCCGATCGAGCGGTAGCCCGCCGGGGCCGCCCGGAGGTAGAGCGTGTGCCGGTGGAAGACGGTGACCGTGGGCTTCACGTAGCTGAAGAGCGGTTCCTCGGTGTCCACCTGCACCTCGTATCCGCCGACCCGCTGCGGACCCTCGGCGAGTTCGCCGCCGGCCGCGACGGCGAGGATCTGCATGCCGCCGCAGATACCGAAGACCGGTACGTCCGCTGTCGTCACCAGGTCGATCAGGGGCTTGTAGAACTCACTGTCGTACGCGCGCACCTTGGTGCCGCTCAGCACGATGGCCTGGTAGCGGCCGTCGACCCGGGCCGGTACGGAGGAGGCGTCGACCGCCTCCGTATCCGAGCCCAACTCCTCGAATCGGGCGCGTAGTTGTTTCAGCGAGAGCGTGCCGTTGTTGACGACCAGTACGCGGGATCTGCTCATGCGCCCGCTCCTTCCCCGGAGGCCTGTACGTCGGTGATCAGCGTGCCCGTCGTGCCGTCCAGCAGCTCCGTGACGGCGGCGCTGCCGATGACGACCCGGTCCACTCCGCGCTCCAGGGCCTCGCCGGCCGCGCGCAGCTTCTTGCGCATCCCGCCCTTCGCGCCCTTGTCGCGGAAGGCGGCGGCGTCCTCGGCGCTGATCCGGCGGACCGGCCGGCCGTCGATGAGCAGATGGCCGACGTCGGTGACCAGGACCAGGTCGGACGCGCCGGTGGCCCCGGCTATCGCGGCGGCGGCCCGGTCGGCGTCGGTGTTGACCTCCTGGCCGGCCGCGTTCCGGGCGAGCGGCGTGACCAGGTAGGCGTGGCCGGGCTGGAGGTTCTTGAGCGGGGCCGGGTCGACGCCGGTGATCGGGCCGACGAGGTTCTCCAGCTCGACGAGCTGCTTCTCCCGCCACCACCAGCGTTCGCCGTCGCCCGCGCTGACCAGGCCGTCGCTGCCGAGCAGCCGCTCGGCGGTAATGCCCCGGTCCTCCAGCCGGGCGAGGACGTCCTCGGCCAGGACGGCGCTGACCGTCTTGATGTCGTCGATGACCTCGGGCGTCGTCCACCGGCTCTGGTTGCCGTACCGGTCGCGCAGGATCGCCGACGGTTCGCTGTAGCGCGGGTCGAGCTGCTTCAGCGGCTTGGACCAGCCGTGCACGAGGACCAGCGTCCGCTCCCGGCCGTGCCGGGCCAGGTCGTCCCACCAGGTGGAGTCGAGGCCGTCCAGGCAGCTGCCGCCGAGCTTGACCACCGTGGGAACGGCAGGGGATGCGCTCATGCCGGCATCACCGGCTGCTGCGTCAGCCCCGTCTCCTCCGGCAGCCCGAACCGCAGGTTCGTCACCTGCACGGCCTGTCCCGCCGCCCCCTTGACCAGGTTGTCGAGCGCGGCGAGCACGACGATCCGGCCGCCGTCCTCGTCCAGCAGGACGGTCACGTCGGCGTAGTTGGAGCCCAGCACCACCTGCGGGTCGGGCACCGGGATCAGCGTCTCGTTGTGCCGCCGCACCCGGACGAAGGGGCGCCCCTTGTAGAAGCGCAGGTAGGCCCGGTTCAGCTCGCGCTGGTCGACCTGCTCGTCGGTGAACACGTACGAACTGGTCAGCAAGCCGCGTACGTTGGGGACGCCGTACGCCGACATGGTCAGGTTCCCGATGGTGCCGGGCTTGCTCCGCTCCAGGAAGTCACCGACCTCGGCGGCGTGCCGGTGGCCGGTCGGGGAGTACGGCGCGATGGCACCGGCCCGGAACGGGTGCAGGTCCGAGGTGCGCAGCTGGACACCGCCGCCGCTGGACCCGCTCTTGCCGTCCACCACCACCGTCTTCAGGTCGAGCCCGAGGCCGAGCGTGAGCGGCGCCAGGCCCAGGGTGATCGCGGTGGCGTAGCAGCCGGGCAGCGAGATGAGGGCGGCGTCCGCCAGCTGGTCACCGATCAACTCCGGTACGCCGTAGACGAATCGGTCGGCCAGGTCGGTGCGGCGCTTGACCTTCGGGTACCAGCGGTCGTGCAGTTCCGGCGTACGGATGCGGAACGCGCCGCTGAGGTCGACGATCGCCGGGACGCGGTCCGCGAGCAGCGAGGCCAGCTCGGCCGAGACCGGCGCCGGGGTGGCGAGGAAGAGCACGTCGACCTGGTCCGCGACCTCTTCGGTGACCGGCTGGATGGTCAGGCCCTGGTCGTTGCGGAGGCCGGGGTGGAGTTCGGAGGGGCGGCGGCCGATGTTGGAGGAGCCGCCGAGGAAGGTGAGTTCGAGGTCGGGGTGCTGGGTGATGAGGCGGATGAGTTCGCCGCCGGCGAGCCCGGAGGCGCCGACGACTCCTGCACGGATCATGCGAGTAGCTCCTGCACATGACGGGCGATGGCCGAGGGGATGTCGGCTCCGGTGGCGGAGGCCACGGCCCGGAAGCCGGGGGCGTGGTTGACCTCGTTGACGACGTAGCCGTCCGGGGTGGCGAAGAGGTCGACGCCGTAGATGCCGGGGCCGAGCACGTCCACCACACCGTCGACGATCTTCACGACGTCGGGGTCGTGGGCGATGGCGCGGTTCTTGTTGCCGAGCGCCGCGTTGTTGCGCCAGTCGCTGCCGCCGCTCTCGAACTCCGCCGCCCCGATCAGCTCCCGCCCGACGACCAGGCACCGCACCGAGCTGCCGCCGAGGTACGGCTCCACCACGCTGGCCTGCTCGAAGGCGTGGGCCAGGTCCTCGATGTAGTCGTACACGGAGTGCGCGGTGTCGGCGTGCCGGATCAGCGTGACCCGCTTGCCCATCCCGCCGAAGACCGGCTTGAGGACGAGCGGCAGCGGCAGGTCCGCGAGCGCCTTGTCGAAGTCCTTGCGGGAGAGGACGAGCCGGTGGTCGGGGACCGGCACGCCCGCCGTGTGGAGCAGGGCGCGCAGTACGGCTTTGTTCTCGCAGGCGTGGATGGCCCGGGCGGTGTTCAGCGTGGGGACGCCGGCCGCCTCGGCGAGGCTGGCGATGAGGCCGCCGCGCGTGTAGCTGCGGCTCCGGATGAGGAGCGTGTCGTACCCCTTGATGGCCGGGGCGCCCGGGTGGCCGAGCGAGAGGGCCTCGTCGTTGACCCAGTCGATACGGAGGCCGAAGGCGGGGGCCGCCTCGATGAGCAGCCGTTCCTCCCAGGCGATCCGGTCCGCGACGAGGGCGACGGAGGCGACGGGCGCGCCGGGGCGAGGTGCGCCCATCTCACTGGCCCCAGTCGCGCAGCTGCACCTCGACCATCTCCAGCGTCAGCCGGCCGTCCTCGACGGCCTCGACGCGGAGGGTCAGGATGCACTCGGGGCAGGAGAGCGTCTCGCCGAGGGTCACCGGGGGGACGGTCAGGTCGGTCTCGCACTCGGGGCATACGCCGGTCAGGGTGGCGGTGGACATCGTGAACTCCGCAGAGAGGTGGGGTGGGTTACGCGGGTACGGGACGGAAGTCGATGGCGGCCTTGCGGATCGTGTCCCGGTCCAGCAGCGGGCGGCCGTCCCGCTCCTGCCGCTCGGCCAGCCACGGCGTGAAGGCGTCGACGTCGACTTCCAGGCCGGAATCGGCCAGGGCCCAGCGGACCAGCGCGGTGGTGAGACGCGAGCGGACGCGCAACTCGCGCCGGTTGCCGACGAGTTCGGCGGGCAGCGTCTCGTACGCGTGCGGGTGGCTCAGCTGGCCCGGCAGCTCGTACGCGAAGGCGTGCGGCGTGGTCGGCCCGGACTGGAAGGCGTCCCCGAGACCGGCGCCGCGCAGTGCGATCCGGGACAGTTCGGTGAGGTGGGTCAGGTCGAAGCGGGTGTCGCCGTGGATGACGCGCAGCGAGGTGAGCAGCTCGGCCAGCGGCGCGTTGCCGCCGCGCTCACCGATGCCGCCGACGGTCGCGGAGATCCACTGGGCGCCCGCCCGCACGGCGGCGAGGGAGTTGGCGACGGCCATGCCGAGCATGTTGTGCGAGTGGATCTCGATCTCGGAGCCGTCGATCGCGGTGAGGTCCGCGACGACCTCTTCCATCTGCCACGGCGAGAGGTACGCGACGGTCTCCGCCAGCCGGAACCGGTCGGCCCCCGCCGCGAACCCCGCCTCCACATACGGCACGAGCCGCTCCCGGGGCGTACGGGCGCCGTCCTCGCCGCTGAACGTGACGTGGAAGCCGCGCTCCTTCGCCTGCTGGATCGCCGAACGCGCCAGCGCCTGAAGGAACTTGGGACTGGCCGAGTCCAGCTTCAGCTGTGCGTGCTGCTCGGAGGTCGGGATGGAGTACATGATGTGCCGTACGCCGAGCCGCTCGGCCTCGTCCAGGGCGCGGACCACCTGGCGGCGGTCGCGGACGACGACGAGCGTCATGCTGCGCTCGGGGGTGACCGCCTCGTGCGTGGCGAGGACGAGATCGGCGTCCTTGGAGTCCGGTCCGGAGACCATGCCCACCTCGACGAGCTCGACGCCCGTCCGCACCAGCAGGTCCGCGATGGCGGCGGCGTCCTCGGGGCCGAATTCGACGCCTGCCATATGGGCGGAGTCCCGCAGGGTCGCGTCCGATATCCGGGGTGGCCTCTCCAGTTTCTCGGGGCCTTCTGCTGCCATGTGATCCGCTCCTCTTCCGGGGCTGTATTGCGGTGACTCATATCTTTCGGCGCCTGGCCGGAAGGGGCAATATCCGCCGTGTCAGGGTTGTGTGGCGGAGTGTCAAGGAATGTCAGGAAGGAAAGGGAGTGCAAGAGTGGTGTGCGGGCGGGCCAAATAGCGGACGCAATGCACCCGTTGTTGTGACGTACGCCCTACGGTGCTGCGCATGGATCTCTTCTCGCTGCCCCGGCTAGGGGTCGTCGTGCCGCCGGAAAATCCCACGGCGGAACCCGAGTTCAACCAGCTGCTCGACGCCGGAATGAATGTGTACACCTCCCGTTTCCCGGTGACGCCGGGCGCCGGACTGCGGGCGATGCTGGAGACGTACAACGAGGTGCTCCCGGCCCTGCTCGGCAGCTTCGGCGCGCTGCGCCTGGACGCGACCGTGGTGGCGTGCAGCGCCTCGCACTACCTGCTGGAGCCGGCCGGCGACCGGGCCCTCTGCGACGAGCTGTCCGAGCGCGCCGGCTCGCCGGTGCAGTCCTCCACGCAGGCGATCCTGGCGGTCTGCGAGGCGCTCGGGATACAGCGCCTGACGCTCGTCTCCCCGTACGAACCGTGGCTGACCGACACCTCCCGCGCCTTCTGGGAGCGGGCCGGGCTCACCGTCGACGGCGTGGTGCGCGTCCCGGCCAAGGAGGCCGCGGGCCCGGACGGGACCGCGCACTTCGACCCGTACGAGGTGACGACCGGGGCCATCCTGCGGCGGATACGCGAGCGGGAGCTGCCCGCCGACACAGCGCTGCTCTTCACGGGCACGGGCATGGGCACGCTCGCCGCCCTCACCGACCCGGCCCGCACGCTGCTGACGTCGAACCTCGCCTCGGCGTGGTGGGCGCGGCGGGCGGTGGGCGGGACGGGGCGGGCGGGCCATCCGCTGCTGCGGCGGCTGGAGGGGGCGGCGGTGTGAGGCGCGCCCTCCCGACCGTGCCGCCGTCGGGTCCGCTCAGCCCGCGGTCGTCTCCGGCATCTGCCAGGCGTACCCCATGCGGTACCCGACGCCACGGACCGTGATGATCCAGCCGCCGGAGCCGAGTTTCGCCCGCAGGCTGCTCACATGCGTGTCGATGGTGCGGCTGGTGTGGCCCCAGTTGCTGCCCCAGACCCGGGCCATCAGCTCCTTCCGCGTCACCACCGTCTCCGGCGTGGCGACCAGCGCGTAGAGCAGCTCGAATTCCTTCGATGTGACGCCGATGAGCCGCCCGCCGAGGCGGACTTCCTGCCGCCGCGGATCGATATGGAGATCGCGCAGGGAAATGGCGGCGGGAAGCGTCTGCCGGGGCTGAACGCGGCGTAGTACCGCCTCGATCCGGGCGCCCACTTCCCGGAATCCCCAGCTTTTCACCACACAGTCGTCGGCCCCGGCGTGCAGGACGAGAACCCGCTCCAGTTCGGCATCGGCTTCGGTGACCGCGATCAGGGCCGTATCGCCGTCGTTGCGCAGGGACCGGCACAATTCCAGTCCGTCGATATCCGGCAGTTCCAGGGAGAACAGCACCAGATCCGCGTCGCCGTGGACGCGGAGCGCGCGTTCTCCCGTGGAGACGCTGCCGGCGGTGAATCCCTGCCGCCGCAGATCGCTCACCATGGCCGCTGCGGCGGAGGCGTCCTGCTCCACCACGAGTACCCGTCTCATGTGTCCCACCCCTGCCTCTTCCTTGGCCGTCACGTCGGTCGGGAGCGCCCGCACGGGTCGGTGCGGAGCGCCGGCGAGCACGGCGGCCGGGGCTCCGGAGAGGCGCTGGAAGACGTAGGCGGCCGAGGCCATGGTCATGTGGTGGTGCCAGCCGGGGAAGGAGCGGCCCTCGAAGTCGAGGACGCCGAACCGCCGGCCGAGCGTCGTCACGGCCGAGAGGGCCGCCGCGTGGCTGCGCGCCAGCCGGAGGACGTCCTCCACGCGCAGGTCGGTGAGGGTGGTGAGCCAGTACCGGGCCGGCTGCCGCCCGTCCGGATCGGGTCTCTCCAGGATGCGGTACGGGCGTACGCCCACGTCGTCGCCCCCGCCCGGCCGCGGTGCTTCCACCGTGCCCGCGTACGCGTGGACGGGTACCGGTCGGACGCGGCCGTCGGGCGTCTGCCGGAGCAGGACGTGGGTCTGCCGGGCGTGCCGTACCTCCATGAGCGCGCTCACCGTGATCACGACGGGCGTGTGCTGCCCGGTGAGGAGCACCGGATGGTCCGGCGGCACCTCGCACACCACGTCGGCGCGCAGCCGCCCGAGCCCCGCGAGGACCCCCGCCGCGTTGTCGCACCGGGTCAGGTCCAGCACCCACGGCAGCCCCGCGAGCCGTGGCTGCGCGGCGGCCCCGGCGGCGTACCCGATCACATGGTCGGCGGGCGTGCGCCCGGCCTCGGACCCGGGGATGCGCGCACGGCGCCTGCGCTCCCGGTCCGAGTCCCACGCGCCGCCGAGCACGAGGCTCCAGTCCACCGGATAGCACTGAGCGCCCGAGGCGAGGAAGAAGACCAGCGCCCGCTGGCAGTTGACGGTCCGTCCGGTGGCGGGATCGACGCGCCGGTGCACACCGACCGAGTGCTCGCCGCGCTTGGGGATGATGAGTTCGGCGACGGTCCAGGCGTGCGGGGTCGTCCGCGCGGCGACCCGTCGGGCGAGCCGTCGGCGTACCGGATTCCAGTCCCACGGGCTGGCGTTGATGAACTGGTGGAGACCGTGTGCCGCGGCCGAGGGCAAGGGCTTCGCCAGGGCCATCCGGCGCGGTGTCTTCTTGCCCGACACATGGAGCAGGGCCCAGAGGTACGTCTGGGCCCAGCGGCGCTGCTCCGGCCGCCGGAACGCCGGGAAGATCTCGTCCATGAACGTCCGCATGTACGCGCCGTCGCCCGGCACCGCCGCGCGCACCTCACTTGACGACATGTAACGCTACGCCCCCTCGATACTCGTCACCGGTCGCACCCGAGTGGATACATGGCACATCAGTACGAGGTGAAAGTACCGCCCGGGCCGGAGTTTGCCCGGGTCGGCCGTCTATTTTGCAAGTTCGGGGCCTGACCTGCGAAAACGCCCCTCGGCAGCGTGTCTGCGAGGGGCGTGCGGAGGGGGAGGACCGGGCTCCACCAGTGGTGGAGCGGTGCCGCCGGGCCGTCCGGCGAAGTGTCAACAAATCATGAACATGGCACCGGCACGGTGCTGTGCACGGAGTTCGGAGACGGTGTCCCGGTGAGGGGACTGCCGTACGGCCGGGGGCGGGGCTTCGCAGGAGACGGACGACCGCCGGAGGACGGGGGAGGGGTGGCCTCCGGCGGTCGGGCCGTCGGGTGGTCAGACCGCGGGAACTCCGGCCTTGGCCTCGGTCTCCGTCCCCGCCTCCGCCTCCGCCGCCTTCTCCTCGGACGGCCGGTGGGCGGGGAATCCGGCCTTCCGGGCGTAGAGCACCACCGCGATCACCGGCAGCAGGAGCAGCACGACCGTCCACGGGAAGGACTCGCTGCCGAGGGTGTCCAGCAGGATGCCGCCGACGATGCCGCCGCCGGCCATCGCGACGTTCCAGAGTGTCACGAGCATCGCCTGCGCCGCGTCCGCCGACTCGCCGCCCGCGTCACCGACGGCGGTCTGCAGCAGCGTGGGCACACCGCCCCAGCCCAGACCCCACAGCACGGCGGCCACATAGACGAGCGCGGTCGTGTCGGAGAGGACGGCCAGGAGCAGCGAGGCGACGGCGACCAGCAGCGCGCCGCCCGCGGTGAGACCGCGCAGCCGGCGGTTGATCTGCGCGCCGACGATCCAGATGCTGGCCAGCGAGGCGGCGCCGAAGACCAGCAGGATCAGGCCGGTGTGCCCGCCGAGCCCGAGGTCCTTGAGGTACGTGGCGATGTACGCGTACAGGATGGTGTGCGCCAGCACGAAGACCAGCGTGACGAAGAGGACCGGCGAGACGCCCGGGATGGTCAGCGTGCGCAGCAGCTTCGGCCGCTCGCCGCGGGCCTGGCCGGGGAAGTCCGGTACGCCGGCGAAGATCCACACCAGCAGCGCGACCGTGAGCCCGGTCATCGACAGGAACGCCGCGCGCCAGCCGAGCCACTCGCCGAGGAACGTACCGGCGGGCACGCCGAGGGAGAGCGCGACAGGGATACCGGCCATGGCGATGGCCATCGCCTTGCCCTGGAGGTGTACGGGGGCGAGGCGGCGGGCGTACCCGGCGAGCAGGGCCCAGGCGAGACCGGCCGCGACACCGGCGACGAACCGGGCGACCATCGTCAGCTCGTAGACGGACGACACGGCGGTCACGGTGTTGGCGATGGCGAACCCGGCCATGGCCGTGAGCAGCAGCTTCTTACGCTGCCAGCCCGCGGTGGCGGCGGTGAGCGGGATCGCGGTGAGGGCGGTGCCGATCGCGTAGACCGTGACCGTCTGGCCGGTGGCGGACTCGCTGACCCCCAGGTCCTGGCTCATCGACGGCAGCAGACCGGCGGGGAGGGTCTCGGTGAGGCTGGTGATGAAGACGGCGGTGGCGAGGGCCAGCAGGGCGAAGAGCGGGAGCTTCCGCGCTTCCTCGCCGCCGCCCTTGGGGTCCGGTGCCGCGGCGGAGGCGGACGCCGTGTCGGGTGCGGTGCTCATGGGGTGTGCTCCAGGTTTCCTGATGGGAAGGGGTGATGGTGCGCGGGGACGGTGAACGCTTCTCGGACGGCCGGGACCGCTTACGAGCGGCGCCGGGAACGCTTCTCGGACGGTGCCGGGACCGCTCACGGGCGGCGTCGGGACCGTTCACGGGCGGCCGAGGCCGCCGTCGACGGGGAGCCGGGCGCCGGTGGTGAACGTCGCCTCCGTGGCCAGGAAGAGCGCGGCGCGGGCCACCTCCTCGGCGGCGCCGAGACGTCCCAGCGGAGGCAGGGGCACGGCGCCGGAGCCCGGCGCCTCGATACAGCCCGGGGCCACGGCGTTGACGCGGACGCCACGGACGGCCAGCTCGGCGGCGAGCGCCCGTACGGCGTCCGGACACGGGGCGGGCGCGGTCAGCACGACCGCGCCGCCGTCGCGGAGGTGCGGCAGCAGGGGCCGGGCGGTAGGGAGGGAATCCGCGAAAAGAAGATCGACATCTCGGACACCCGCCTCTCCTTCGAGCAGACCCACGACCGAGGACGGGGGGACGACGCGGGCGGCGGAACCGAGTTCACCGACCGCCCGGGCACGCTCCTCCTCGGTACGGGCGGTCAGCAGGACGCTCGCACCGCCCTCCACGAGCCGCTTGGCGATGGCCAGGCCGATACCGGTGGCCTCACCGACGACCAGGGCCTTCCGGCGCGCGTACTTGGTCATGGTCTGCCGCTCCTCCCGGTCCCCTCCCGCTCCTCTTCGGAACGACTCTGCGCCCGGCCGCTTCGGAGAACCTTCGGGAAACCTTCGGGCCGCCCGGCGTCCGGAGCGGTGGTGCCCGGCGCCCCGGGGCCGGTTCCCCGGGCCTGTACGGTGGCGCCTATGCGGTTTGGGGTGCTCGGGCCACTGGTGGTGTGGGACGGCGAGGGGCGGCAGGTCAAGGTCCCGGAGGCCAAGGTCCGGGCCCTGCTGGCGGATCTGCTCGCGAACGGCGGAGGACCGGTCTCCGCCGACCAACTCATCCACGACCTGTGGGCCGACGCGCCTCCGGCCAACCCGGCGGGCGCTCTCCAGGCCAAGGTCTCGCAGCTGCGCCGGGTCATCGGCCGCGACCGCGTGGTGCGCCAGCCTCCCGGCTACCGGCTGCGGTTCGACGAGTCGGCCGACGAGGTGGACGCCGTACGCTTCAGGGCCCTGGTGGCCCGGGCCCGCCCCGTCCAGGACCCGCGCACCCGGGCGGAGCTGCTGACGGAGGCCCTGGAGCTGTGGCGAGGACCGGCGTACGCGGACTTCGCCGACGCCCTCTTCGTCCGGCCGGCGGCCCAGCGCCTGGCGGAGCAGCGGCTCTCCGCGCTGGAGGACCAGGCCCAGGCCCGCCTGGAGACGGGCGACCACGCGCTCCTGGCCGGGGAACTGGCCGGCCTCGTCGCACTCCACCCGCTACGGGAGCGCCTGCACGCCCTCCGCATGAAAGCCCTGTACGCGACGGGCCGCCAGAGCGAGGCCTTGGCGTCGTACGAGTCCCTGCGCACCCGCCTGGCGGAGGAGCTGGGGGTCGACCCGAGCCCTGAACTGGCCGCGCTGCACGGGGCGGTGCTGCGCCAGGAGCCGGAGCTGAGCGCGGGGGCGTACGAGGCGGGGGACGGCCTGCGGACGCCGGCGCACGGCTCCACGGACCCAGCGCCGCTCACCCCCGTCCCCACCCCCACCCCCTCACCGCTCCACTCCAACCTCCCCGCCCCCCTGACCCCCCTCGTAGGCCGTAGCGAGGCCCTCACCCACCTGACCCGACTCCTCTCCGAGGCACGGCTGGTGACCCTCACCGGCCCCGGAGGCGTCGGCAAGACCCGCCTCGCCGTGGCGGCGGCCACCGCCGAGCGGGACGGCGCGCAGGCGGGCGAACTGGCCGACGGTGCCTGGCTGGTGGAGTTCTCCGGCATCCGCTCCGGCACCCCCGCCGACCTCGCCCAGGTCGTCGCCGCCACCCTCGGCATCCGCGACGACGCCCCGCGCGCACCCCCCGGCACCGGCAGCTCCACGCCCTCCCTCCCGCACCGCCTCGCCGCCGCCCTGCGCGACCGGCGCACCCTGCTCGTCCTGGACAACTGCGAGCACGTCGTCGACGCCGCCGCCGAACTCACCGAACTCCTCCTGCGCACCGCCCCCGGCCTGCGGGTCCTCGCCACCGGCCAGGAGCCGCTCGGCCTCGCGGGCGAGGCGATGTTCCTCGTCGAACCGCTGCAACCCGCCGACGCGGTAAGGCTGTTCATGGACCGCGCCGCCGCGGCCGCCCCCGGCTTCCCGCGCGACCCGGACGCGCCGGAGGAGCCCGACCGCCGGGCGGTCGCCGAGATCTGCCGCCGCCTCGACGGCATCCCGCTCGCGCTGGAGCTCGCCGCCACCCGCGTACGGGCCTTGGGGGTACGGGAGTTGGCGGCGCGGCTCAACGACCGCTTCCGGGTCCTGACCTTCGGGCAGCGCGGCGCACCGGCCCGCCAGCAGACGCTGCGGGCGATGATCGACTGGAGCTGGGAACTGCTCAGCGCACCCGAACGCATCGTCCTGCGCCGCCTCGCCGCCCACAGCGACGGCTGCGACCTGGCGGGCGCCGAGGCGGTCTGCGCGGGGGACGGCGTGGCCCGGGACGAGGTGCTCGACCTGGTCACCCGGCTGGTGGACCGGTCCCTGGTGGTCGTGGCGGCGGGCCCGACCGGCCCCCGCTACCGCCTCCTGGAGTCCGTCGCCGCGTACGCGACCGAACGGCTCCACGAGATGGAGGACCTCACCGCCGTACGGGACCGCCATCTCCTCCACTACCGGGCCCTGGCCGAAGAAGCCGAGCCACAGCTGCGCGGCGCCGGGCAGCGCCCCTGGCTGGCACGGCTGGACGCGGAGGCCGGCAACCTGCGGACCGCGCTCGACGAGGCGGTGCGCCGGGCGGGCGCGGGCGAGCCGGAGGAGGCGGTCCGGCTGGCCACCGCGCTGGCCTGGTGGTGGCTGCTGCGCGGCCGCCTGACCGAGGCCCGCCGCAGCCTGGCCGCGGTGCTGGCGGTGACGGTCGGACCACCCGAACTCGTCCTCCTGCAGGCCGCGTTCGCGCTCCTCACCGGCGACCCAGGAGCGGCGGCCGCCACCACGGCGGACGGCGACGGCCCCGCCCCCGCATCCGAGGCCATCCCCGACCCCGTACGTCGGGCCCGTGCGCTCTGGCTCTGCGCGTACGGCCTGTTCAGCGCGGGCGACGCGGCCGGCAGCGGCGAGCTGAACACCCGCGCCCTCACCCTGTTCACCACCGCCGGCGACCCGTGGGGCAGCGCCGCCGCACTCGGCCTGCGCGCGACGCTCGCACTGGTCAGCGGCGACCTGGCGGGCCTCGGCCGGGACGGCAGCCGCAGCGCCCGGATCTTCCACGAACTGGGCGACCGCTGGGGCGAGTTGCAGACGATCTCACCGCTGGCCGCACTCGCGGAGATCAAGGGCGCGTACGAGGACGCCGAGCGCCGCCAGCACGAAGGGCTGCTCATGGCGAGGGAGTTGGGCCTGGAGGCGGAGGTGTCGGCGCGGCTCTCCGGCCTCGGCCGGCTCGCCCTGCTCGCCCGCGACTTCGACCGCGCCCGCGACCTCCACGAGCAGGCGCGCCGGATCGCCGCCGAACAGGGCTACAAGTACGGCGAGATCCACTCCGAGATGGGCCTGGCCCTCGGCGCCCGCCGCTCGGGCGACCTCGACGCCGCCGAGGCCCACCTGCTGCACCTCCGCGACGGCTACGCGGACGTCTCCTCCCAGGCGGGCGACCACCTCCTCCTGGCCGAACTCGGCTTCGTCGCCGAGCTGCGCGGCGACGCACACACGGCCGAGGCCCACCACCTGGCCGGCCTGGAGACCGCCCGCGCCCTGGCCGAGCCCCGAGCCCTCGCCCTCTCCCTGGAAGGCCTGGCCGGCGCGGCCGCCCTGCCCGCCCACACCTCCGCCGCCACCCGAGCGGCCCTCCTCCTGGGCGCGGCAGCATCCGCCCGCCGCCGCGCCGGAGCCCCGCTGCCCCCCGCCGAACGCGCCGACGTCGACCGCATCACCGCGGCGGCTCGGACCACGCTGGGCCCGGCGGCGTTCTCGGAGGCGTACGAGAAGGGCACCCGCCTGGATCCGGAGGAGGCGGTCCGGGTGACCCGTACCGCCGGGGGAGCCGGGGAAGCCGGGGAGGCCGGGGAAGGCTGACCGGCAGGACGCCCCCTAGCGGCCGCCGGGCGGGCAGATCCGTTCCGGCAGCCAGGCGGGGAAGCCCCGGCGTTCGTCCTCGGAGAGGTCGCGGCCGAGAGTGTCGCAGAGTTCTCTCTTCCAGAGCTCCGGGTCGAGGCGGAGGATGTTCACCGCCTCGTAGTCGAATTTGTCGGTTTGCCGGAGCAGCGTCCTGCCGTCGCGCGACGCCGCCAGGAAATCCTGCTCCTCGGCGAACACATAGGACTCGCCGCGATCGTCGGGGTCCGCCAGGTCCTGGAACCGTATGGAGTTCCCGTTGGCCAGGAAGTACTTCGAGCTGTCTTCTTGGAAGCCGTGCTGGAACCCGCCGAACTGGTCCAGCGGCCCGACCGGACCGAGCACCCGCCGCGCGGCCTGCCCGGCCTCCCGCACCGACCACACTTCCAGCATGGACCCCTTGGTCTGCACGGCGGCGAAATCCCCGCTCCGGTCGAGCACGGCGGCGCTGACGTCGGGCCCCAGCTCCACCCTCAGCTTCGTGTTCTCCTTGCCCGTGCGCAGCGAGACGGCACGGATGACCGGTTCACCGGCGACCAGGACCTGTACGTGTCCCGGCTCGGGGTGGAAGGAGGCGGCGAAATCCACGCCCTCCTTCGCCGCGGAACCCAGGCCGCGGACGTCGAACGGCTTCGACAGCCGCCGGCCGTCCCGGGCGTTCCAGTGCTCGACGATGGAGCCGGAGACGGTCAGCAACTCGTCGCCCGGGCCGAAGAGGATCCGTATCATGTCGTCCTCGGCAACCGGCCGGGCGACGATGTCGGTGGCCGTCCGCAGGGAGGGGAGCTCCCAGACCCGGACCTTGTTCGCCTCGATGTGATCGGCGGCCAGGGTCGCTCTCCGGGCGCGATTCACCTGCGGCGGACCCTGGAGGTACTCCGACCATGCCCTTCTGGACGGCCGTTTCACCTCCTTGACGACGGTCGATCCCTCCGCGTCCAGGCGCACGATGCCCATCCTGTCGCCGTCCTTCCCGAGGCGGACCACCGTCTCGACGCCCTCGCCCCGGGCCGCGCCGCCGATCAGCGCGGGAGGACTGTCGGCCTCGACGGCGTCCCAGGCCAGGGGACGGCCGGTCACCGCGGTCTCGTCCGGCACGATCAGCACGGGCTCGTCCGGATCTCCCACGAGGGACATGTCGTCCTCTTCGAGCCGGGGCATCCCGCTCGGTCCTTTGGCCTCCCGCACCGTGCCTCCCGGGCGCGTGCCGACGACGTGCCAGGTGGACCCCCCGGCCTGCATGGCGAAGTGGTCTCCCGTTCCGTCGGTCGCCACGCCCTCGCACGAGCTGGACGACTGTCCGGTCCGGTGTCGCCGGAGCACCTGCCCGTCCGCCACACGCACCGCCTCGTACCTGGTGCTGGCCCCCGTACGTCCCTGTCGGCAGACGGCCAGCAGCGCGCCGTTGCCGGACAGGGCGACGTTGCGGATCGTGGACGTGCCGACGTCGGCCGTCAGCGGCCGCGCCCGTCCCGTGCCGGTGTCGACCGCCATCAGTGGACCTGTCCCGGAATCCTGCCCGGCTGCGGGCGGCCGCTGAGCCACGAGGGTGTCCGCGTCCGGCCCGAACCACACCCGGTCGATGGCCGGCAGCCACCCGGGCAGCTCGCGCGTCCGATGGGTCGCCAGTTCCCGGATCCGTACCTTTCCGCCGGCCGCGGTGACGACCTCGCGCCCGTCGGGAGAGAAGTCCGCGAGGCCGAGGCGCTGGTACAACGTCGTCCCCGGATCGCCGAACTCCTTGCCGAGGATCTTCTGCTCCCGGCCCAGCACCGCCGCCTCGTCGGTGCCCGCCGGGTCCACGTCGTGCCAGACCAGGGCACCGCCGTCCTTCGTCGACAGGTAGGCGACCCTGCGGCCGTCCCTGCTCACCATCGGGAAGAAGGCCTGTTCGGCCAGGGGGAGGCGGGCGCGTACGACCCGGGCGTCGGCGCTCCGGACGAAGAGCATGGCACCCCCGTCCGAGCTGGTCGAACCTCCGGCCTTGGTCGTCACCAGGACCACCCGGCCGTCCGTACTCGTCGCCACCTGGTCCATCCGGGCGTCGGTCCCGGACAGCGCCCACCGGTCCTGTACGAAGTGGTCGTAGCGCCGCAGCAGCGCGTTGCTCGCCTCCTGGGTCGGGGCTAGGTCATGGGCCGCCATGGCGATCAGGGCCGCTCCGCCCGGGTCCCGCTTCGCCAGCTCGTCCGAGAGGGTCGCCAGCGACCGCGACCGCCCCTCCGCCTCCCGTACGGCGCTGACCCGGGACTCCTGGATCAGGAAGGTGCCGAGCCCGGCGACGAGCGCGAGGGCGAGCGCGGCGGCGACCCACGCGGCCCGCACGCCGGCCCGGCGGGCCCGATGGCGCTTTGCGGCGAGGTCGATGAACTCGCTTTCCTGTGAGGACAGTTCGGCTTCCCTGGACCGCAACCGCCGGCTCAGGGAGATCAGCTGGAGGGCTCCGGGCAGCAGGTCGGCCGGGCGCCCCGCCTTCTCCCACCGGTCGAGGTCGTGACGCAGCTCCGCACGGGCCGCCAGCAGGTCGCTGTCGGTCCGCACCTGTTCGGCGAGCGTCGGCCAGGCGCTGATGAGCGCCTCGTGCGCGAGCTCGGCCGTCTGCGGCGCGTTCTCGTCCCCGTGCAGCACCAGCAGCCGCCGCGTCGCCAGTGACCGGGCGATCCGCCACCGGGCCTCGCCCGCCTCGCCGTAGGCGATCATGCGGCGCATGGGGACCTCGCTGCCGGGCAGGACGCGGACGAGTCCGGTGAGCAGCCGCAGCGCGTCGGCCTCGTCCTCCGGCCGTACGGACTCCCGCCACGCCTGTTCCGCGTGGCGCGCCAGGGCACCGGAGACCCCGCCGATCTCGTCGTACGTGGCGAGGCGGAGCCGACCCGAGACCTGCCGCTCCCACAGCTGGGAGAGGACGAAGCCGAGCAGGGGCAGGACGCCGGGCTCGTTCCCGGCGTCGTCCAGGATGCGCTTTTCGAGCCCGGGGTCGTACGAGACGGCCCGAAGGCGCGCGATCGGCTCGCGGATCACCTGCCTGAGCTGATCCGGGGACATCGGGGTGAGCGGGACGGTGGACCCGCCCTTCAACGCCTTGCCCAGGTCCGGGTGGCTGAGCGCCGCGTCCACGAAGTCGGCGCGGAGGGTGAGCAGTACGCGGACGCCGTCCGGCATCCCCTCCGACAGGAGCAGGCGGGCGGCGTCGGCCACCTCGCCCTTGCGGCGGTCCAGGAGGGCTTCGGCCTGGTCGAGGACGATGAGGACCCGGCCGGCCGTACGTCCCAGGGTGCGGTGGAGGGTGTCGGCGAGCCCCATCTTCCCCAGCGCGGAGGCCACTTCCCCGGCGTTCCGCAGGTGATGTTCCTGGCCTGGCTGCCCGCCCGGCTCCTCGGCCTCACTCGCTCGCGCCAGCTTGTACAGCTCGGTGGCGAGCGCGGAGCGGACGGAGGAGATGTGCCCCGCGTTGACGACCAGGACCACATACCCGGCCTCCCGCATGACCGGTACCACCCCGGCCAGCGCCAGCGAGGACTTGCCGCAGCCGGAGGGCCCGTACAGGGTGACGGCCGGCCGGTCGCCCCGCAGCTCGTCGACGACTCTCCTGACGTCGGCGTCCCGCCCGAAGAAGACGTCGGCGTCCGCCTCCCGGAAGGGGTCGAGGCCGCGGAAGGGGCTGGGCGGGGAGACGAGGGCGTCGAGCTCGTGCAGCTCCCGCACCAGTGTCCGGGTCCGCAGGGCGAACGCCTGCTGGGCCTCGCGTACGGGCTCGGCGGCCACCATCATCCCGACGGCCGCGCCGAGTTCGTCGTCCCAGACCGGGCTGCCGCTGAAGCCCCGCTTGACGTACATGCCCTCGCCGTCGTTCCGCGAGAGCTGCACCCACCCCTCCCCGGTCGGCCCCCGGAACGTACCGCTGTGCCAGACGCCGCCGGGATGGTCGTCGGGGAAGCCGAGGGCCCGGGCGGCGTGGTGCCAGACGCCCTGCGGTGGGTCGACCAGGGGCAGCGGCCGGGCGCCGGGTACCGGGTCCCGGAGCCGCAGGAGGGCCATGTCGCCGGTCCGGTCGGGCTGGACGGGGATCCAGCGCCGCACCTCGGCGGTACGGTCACCACCGTCGTACGCGCCACCGGCGTCCCCGGCCAGCGGCAGATCGACGGCCACCTCGGTCCCGGCCGCCACGACCTCCTCCCGGGGCCGGTCGAGGGCGTCGGAGACCACATGGGCGCAGGTCAGGACGAGATCGTCGGCGACCAGGAAGCCCGCGCCCGCGACGACGCCGTCCCGGCCCTTGACGCGGACGACGGCGGCGGCGAGGGCGGCTTCGGGGCCGTACCCGGGATCGGCGTCCCTCGGCGGCTCAGCAGTCCGCGGCGGCCCGGAATCCCGGGGCGGCCCGGGAGTCCGCTGCCGGTCGGCCCCGCCGCTGCCCTGCGGTATGTCTGTCACTGGGCCCCCACCCGTATCAACTGCCCTGTACGGCCCCAGTATCGGCGTCGGCGGCCGGGGTGTCGCGCCTGTTCCAGGTCAGACTCACGGAGAAGTTGGCCGCGGTCGCGGTGCTGGCGATGACGACGTCCGCCTCGGCCGACAGCGACACCCCGAACTCCAGGGTGATCTCGTCCGGCGCCTGGGCCATGCCGGAGAACCGCCCCACGAAGCTCTCCGCCACGGGCCGTACGGTGTCCAGCATCTGCCCGAGCGTCCGCTCGGCCCGCGCCACCGTACGGCCGCCGCGCCCGACGCGGACGAGGGCCTCGTCCACCTCCCGGATCTGGACCCGGACGGTCTCGTCGCTGCCGTCGCCCAGGGGCACTTCCACCGTGTGGACGGGGCGTTCACTCATGGCGGCACTCCAATGCTCGGGAGCTGAAGATCGTAGCGAGAGCGGCCGGGCGGGTGGCGGCTGTCCGGCGAACGAGGACGGCCGACCCGATGTCATGCACCGCACGCAACGGCCGTATTGCCGTGTGTGTCGGGCGAGTTGACGCACGGTCACCTGTATGGCGCGGTCATGACATCTGCTCGACCGTCCTTGCCCCGCCCGATCGCCCGCCGCCATCGTCGGACGCGGCGGACGAAACCCCGTACGCCGCATCCCCGGCGCGAGAACCCCTGGCGCGCCACCGTTCGAGGAGACTTCTTCATGGCATTCAAGGCAGCAGTGCGCACCACCGGGCGAAGGGCCGCCGGAGCGATCGCCGCGGCCACCACACTGGCGCTCGCCGTCGGAGCAGGTGCGGCCTTACCGGCGCAGGCGGCTCCCGCCCCGGCGTCCGAGGGCAGAGTCCTGCACGCCGGCGCGGCCGACGCGGTCCCCGGGAGCTACATCGTCACGCTGAAGGAGACGGCCGGGTTCGGTGCGGCCGCGGCGAAGGGCCGGAAGCTGATAGCGGGCTACGGCGGGCAGATCGAGCGCACCTACACCTCCGCGCTGAACGGCTACGCCGCCAAGCTCAGCGGCGCGCAGGCCGAGCGGCTCGCCGCCGACCCGGCGGTCGCCTCGGTCGAGCAGGACCGACGGGTCCACTCGACCGCCACCCAGACCAACGCGCCCTGGGGCCTCGACCGGATCGACCAGCCGAACCTGCCGCTGAACCGCACGTTCACCTACCCGGACTCCGGCGGCGGCGACACCACCGTCTTCGTCCTGGACACCGGTGTCCGCATCACCCACCAGGACATCGCCGGGCGGGCCTCGTACGGCTGGGACTTCGTCGACAACGACGCCACCGCCCAGGACGGCAACGGCCACGGCACGCACGTCGCCACGACCGCCGCCGGCACCACCTACGGCGTCGCCAAGAAGGCGAAGATCGTCGCCGTGCGCGTCCTCAACAACAGCGGCTCCGGCACCACCGCCGGCGTCATCGCGGGCGTGGACTGGATCACCGCCAACCGTACGGCGTCCTCCGTCGCCAACGTCTCGCTCGGCGGCGGGGCCAGCACCGCCCTGGACGACGCGGTACGCCGGTCGATCGCGGCCGGAGTGACGTACGCGATCGCGGCGGGCAACTCCAACGCCCCCGCGTCCAGCTACTCGCCCGCCCGGGTGGACACCGCCCTCACCGTCGGCGCCACGACCCGGACCGACGCGCGGGCGAGCTACTCCAACTACGGGCCCCGCGTGGACCTCTTCGCGCCCGGCTCCGACATCACGGCCGGCTGGGCGACCTCGGACACCGCCACCTACACCGGCAACGGCACCTCCTTCGCGGCGCCGCACGTCGCCGGCGCGGCCGCGGTCTACCTGACCAACCACCCCGGCGCCTCCCCGGCCGCCGTGGGCACCGCCCTCGTGAACGGCGCGACCGACAACGTCCTGACCGGCATCGGTTCGGGCTCCCCGAACAAGCTGCTCCGGCTCGTCCCGTAACGGACCAACGGCGTAGCTGACCGATCAAAGGCCGTGGCCGGTAAGGGGGTTGCTCCCTATATCGGCCACGGCCGCACGTCGGTGACCGGTGGTCGGGCTGTCAGAATTCTCAGTGCGGCGGGACCGATGACTTCTCCGTCCGCCACCAGTCATACCCGTCAGACAGACACGCACCGATCCTCCGAACCGAACAGACGGGACACACCCCATGAGCGCCGCCGTGAAGGGCCCTGCCAGCTACTTCCCCGCCATCGAGAAGAAGTACGGTCGCCCGGTCGCCGAGTGGAAGGAGCTGATCCGCTCCTCGCCGCTGACCAAGCACATGGAGCTGGTCAACTGGCTCAAGACCGAACACGCCCTGGGCCACGGCCACGCCAACGCCCTCGTCGCCCACACCCTCGCGGAGGCCGACGACCACTAGGGCCTGTCGTCAAACTGCCGCCTGCCGCGCGACGCCTGGCACGCACGCTCGAACGTGTCCGGCGCTCAGAACGCGTACCGGATCCGCAGCCACGGCGCGTGCTCGCCGATCAGCTCCCGCAGCCGCGCGAGGGCGTCGCGCTTGACCTCGCGGGCGTAGCGCACATTGACGGCGCCGTTCTCCGAGCGTTTCGCCTCCTGCGCGGCCGGCTGCCACAGCACCTCCTCGGCCCGGGGGTGCCAGCCGAGGTTGACCTCGTGGAGCTGCTGGTTGTGGGTCAGCATGATGATCTCGGCGGCCGCCTGCGCCTTCACCCGGCCGGGCAGGACATCGTCCAGGTGCTCCAGCAGCCCGGCCCAGTCCCGCTGCCAGCCGGGCCGCAGCACCACGGGTGAGAGGTTGAAGTGGACCTCGTACCCCGCGTCCAGGAAGTCGGCGGCGGCCGCGATGCGTTCCGCGACCGGGCTGGTACGGAGGTCCAGCAGCCGGGCGTCCTGGGGCGGCATCACCGAGAACCGCACCCGGGTGCGGCCGCGCGGATCCAGCGCCAGCAGATCCGGGTTGACGAACTTCGTCGCGAACGAGGCCTTGGCGGTGGGCAGTTCGCGGAACGCGGCGATGAGGTCGGCGGTGTTGTCGCAGATCAGGTCGTCGACCGAACAGTCGCCGTTCTCGCCGATGTCGTACACCCAGGCGTGCGGATCGCACTGGTTGGGCTCCGGCTTGGGCCCCTGTGCCCGTACATGACGCCGTACGTGGGCGGTGATCGCCTCGATGTTGGTGAAGAGCGTGATCGGGTTGGCGTACCCCTTGCGGCGCGGGACGTAGCAGTACGCGCACGCCATGGCGCAGCCGTTGGAGGCGCCGGGCGCGATCCAGTCGGCCGACCTGCCGTTGGGCCGGGTGGTGAGGGACTGCCGGACGCCGAGGACCAGGGTCTCGGTCTTGATCCGGGTCCAGCGGCCGATGTTGCCCTCGTTGCCGTGGAGGGAGGGGATGCGCCAGTGGCCGGGCACCTCGGTGACGGGGACGCCGGGCAGCCGCGCCAGGATCTGCCGGCCGCGCGGCGAGTCGAGCGCGGCGGGCTCCGCGTAGACCTCCCGTACGTCGAGCATCCGCCGGGCCCGCGCGCTGTCCCGGAACCCGCGGTCACGGTTCGGCGGGTCGGCGGGTACCGCCTCCTCCCAGCCGAAGAGCGCCTGCTGCTCGGGCTCTCCGGAAGGCTGGTTCACGGGCTCGACCCTACGGCGGTGGCCGAGGGGAGGGACGCGACGGGCTCGCGACGGAGTGTCGGCCTCCGCATACGGGCGGAGGCTGCCAGCATCGTCGGGGCCGACCACCGGAGCTGAGAGGCGGCCCTCCCCATGGCACCACGCCCCCACTGGCTGTTCGGGGACCAGTTGGGCCCGCACTTCCTCGACCCGCGCCACGGCGGCCCGGACGACAAGGCTCCGGTGATCATGATCGAGGCGCGTTCGGTGCTGCGCCGGCGCCGCTTCCACCGCGCCAAGGCGCACCTGGTCCTCTCGGCGATGCGGCACCGCGCGGCCGAGCTCGGCGACCGGGTCACCTACGTCCGGGCCGAGACGTACACGGAGGGCCTGGAGAAGGTACGAGGACGGCGTGCACCGGACCCCTTGACCGTCCGCCACCCCACCTCACGCCGGGCGCTGGAGTTCGTGAACGGCCTGGAGGACGTGGAGGTCCTCCCCGCGAAGGGCTTCCTGGTGAGCCACGACGACTTCGCGGAGTGGGTGGGGAGAGACAAGGGGAAGGGCAGCGGGCAGTCCCTGCGGCTGGAGGGCTTCTACCACTGGGTGCGCGAGCGGCACGACCTGCTGATGGACGGCGACGGCCCGGCCGGCGGGCGGTGGAACCTGGACCACGACAACCGCGAACCGCCGCCGCGCTGCCAGGAGACCCTTGATGTGCGGGGGCCCTGGCGGCCGAGCGAGGACGAGATCGACGACGAGGTCCGCCGCGACCTGGACCGCTGGGAGCGCGACGGCGAGGTCTCCTTCGTCGGCCGGGACGGCCCGCGCGGCTTCCCGGCCACCCGGCGCGAGGCCCGTACCGCGCTCCGCCACTTCGTCGCCCACCGCCTGTCCGGCTTCGGCCGCCACGAGGACGCGATGCTGGCCGCCGACCCGGTGCTGAGCCACAGCCTCCTCTCCGTACCCCTGAACCTCGGCCTCCTGGACCCGGCGGAGTGCGTGGAGCCGGCGGAACAGGCGTACCGGGAGGGCGAAGCGCCGCTCAACAGCGTCGAGGGCTTCGTACGACAGATCGCGGGCTGGCGCGAGTACGTCTGGCACCTGTACTGGCACTTCGGCGAGGAGTACCGCCACCGCAACGCGCTGCGCCACACCGCTGCGCTGCCGGACTGGTTCCTGGACCTGGACGCCGACGCGGTCACCGCCAACTGCCTCTCCACGGTCCTGGCCCAGGTACGGGACACCGGCTGGACCCACCACATCCCGCGCCTGATGGTGCTCGGCAGCCGCGCGCTCCAGGACGGCTGGGACCCGGCGGCCGTCACCGACTGGTTCCACCGCTGCTTCGTCGACGGCTACGACTGGGTGATGCTGCCGAACGTGGTCGGCATGTCCCAGTACGCGGACGGCGGCCGGATGACGACCAAGCCGTACACCTCGGGCGGCGCCTACATCAACAAGATGAGCGACTTCTGCGCCCCGTGCGCCTACCGTCCCACCGACCGCACCGGCGACCAGGCCTGCCCGTACACCGCCGGCTACTGGTCCTTCCTCCACCGCCACCGCACCCGCCTCGCCGCCAACCACCGCACGGCCCGCGCGGTGAAGGGCCTGGACCGGCTCAAGGACCTGCGGGAGCTGCTGGAGGAGACATCGGAACGCGGCGACACGCCGCCCTGACCGGACCGGCGGCGGCAGGCGCGGCCCTTAGTGCGGTGCGCTCCGGACCGGCCGTCGGCGGCGACCTTGCCGGCGAGCCGCACGACGGCGGTACGTATGCGGGACGAGTCAGCGATGCCGTGACCGCGGAGCCGGAAAACCTCAGGTCGGACGCGCCGGACCAGTGTGACGGCGACTGGTGGGAAACGGTCATGGTCCGGTCACATGCGCCGCGCGGTGCGGTCATCAACCGCTGTGAGCATCCTCCGCATCCCCGGGAAGACCCCGGGGCCCGTCCCGGCCGACAGGTTCCGGGAGAAGGAGAGGCCAGACCGTGTCAGCACTGCTCGTGCCGTCGTCGTCCAGCCCCGCGCGCCGGCCCCGGAACCGGGATGCGGCCCCGCGAACCGCACCCCGTCACCGGGACGCGGCCCTGCGGACCATCACCACCGGGACGTACCGCGCCTTCCTCGCGTCCCCCGCCGGCGAGGCTCTCGGCGCCGGCTTCCTCCAGTGCCCGTCCTGGGCCGCGGTCAAGGAGGGCTGGCGCGCCCAGCTGCTCGGCTGGGGGCCGGACCCGGAGGCGGGTGAACTGACCGGCGTGGCACTGGTGTTGCTGCGGCAGTTCCCCGGCACCCGTAAGTACTTCGCGTACCTCCCCGAAGGCCCCGTCGCCGACTGGAGCGACCCCGGCATCGACGCCTGGCTCGTCCCGCTGCTGGAGCACCTGCGCCGCACCGGCGTCTTCGCCGTACGCATCGGCCCGTCGCCGGCGTACCGCCGCTGGAGCGCGGCCCGGCTCAAGCAGCTCACCGGCCCGGGCCGCCGTCTGGCCGACGTCCTGGCCACCGAGGTGGACCCGCTCGGGACCGCCGTCGCCGAGCGGCTGCGGGCCCGGGGCTGGCGCCGCTGCGGCGACGCGACCGGCGAGAACGACGGCGGGGGCGGGACCGCCGGGGCCGGGACGGGGACCGGTGACGCCCAGCCCCGGCACGTCTTCCAGGTGCCGCTCGCCGGACGCACGACCGAGGACCTGTGGTCCGGGCTCAACCAGGAGTGGCGCCGCAATGTGCGCCGGGCCCGGAAGGAGGGCGTGGAGGTGGTGGTGGGCAGCGCGGCGGACCTGCCCGAGTTCTGCCGGCTGCTCGCGCTCACCGAGCGGCGCGACGGCTTCCGCCTCGGCCGCTCGCTCGCCTACTACGAGCGCCAGTACGCCGCGCTCAACGCCGAGGAACCGGGCCGGATGAAGCTGTACCTGGCCCGCCACCAGGGCGAGATCCTGGCCGCCCACACGATGATCACGGTGGGCCGCCGGGCCTGGTACCAGACCGGCGCCTCGGCCGACCACCGCCGTGAGGTCCGGCCCTCCAACGCCCTGCAGTGGCGGATGCTGCTGGACGCCCACGCGCTCGGCGCGGACGTCTACGACATGCGCGGGGTACCCTCCACTCTCGATCCGGGCGAACGCGCGTACGGATTGCTGCGGTGGAAGCTCGGCACCGGCGGGCAGGTCGTCGAGACCTTGGGGGAGTGGGAGAGACCGCTGGGCGGCAGCGCCAACCACGCGCTGCACCGCGCCTTCCAGGCGTACCTGAAGCACCGCTGAAGCGACCGGTGCCCGCCGGCCACGGCTCGGCGAACCAACCGGCCGCCTCCTGCGTGTACGCCGACGAGTCCACGCCTCCTGACCCACCGCGGGCTCCACCACCGCAACCCCGTCCCATCACCCAGGGAGACCCGCCCATGCCCCGCGTGCTCCTCGTCGAGGACGATCCCGCCGTGCGCGAGGGGGTCGAGCTCGGTCTGCGCCGCCGCGGCCACGACGTACGGACGGCCGGAACCGGCGAGGCTGGTCTCGCCGCACTGGCCGAGTTCCGACCCGATCTGCTGCTCCTCGACCTGATGCTGCCCGGCATGAACGGCGTACAGGTCTGCCGGCAGGTCCGTGAGCACAGCCAGCTGCCGATCATCATGCTCACCGCGCGCGGCGACGACTTCGACGTGGTCATCGGCCTGGAGGCCGGCGCCGACGACTACATTGTCAAGCCCGCCCGCCCCGAGGTGATCGAGGCCCGGATCCGTGCCGTACTGCGCCGCATGGACGACAGCGGCCCGGGCCGTCCGGCGATCGAGGTGTACGGCGAACTCACTATCGACCGGGTCGGGTTGACGGTCACCAAGGCGGGCCGGCCCCTGTCACTGGCCCCTTCCGAGCTGAGGCTCCTGCTGCACCTGTCCGCCGCGCCGGAGCAGGTGTTCAGCAGACAGCAACTCCTGGAGAACGTCTGGGAGCACACGTTCCACGCCGATGCCCGGCTGGTCGACGCCTGCGTCGCCCGGCTGCGCGGCAAGATCGAGCACGAGGTCGGCAGCCCCCGCTACGTCCAGACGCTGCGGGGCTTCGGCTACCGCTTCGGCCCGCTGTGACCAGGCCCTTCCGCCGGCGCGGCAGCGGACCACCACCCGGGCCCACGGAGCACGAGCGCACGCGCATCCGGGCGTTCGGCCTCCGCACCCGCCTCCTGGCCGCCTTCCTCCTGGTCGCGGTCGTCAGCGCGGGCACGACGTCCGCGCTGACCTACCGCGAGGCCCGCAACGCGCTGCTGAAGACCGCGCAGGACACGGCGGTCTCGACGTTCCGCGAGCAGGTCCAGCAGACGGGCTACGGCCTGCCGGTCCAGGGCGAGGGCCTGGAGGAGGTCCTGCGCGACCTCGCCCGCAAGGGCAAACCGCGCCCTTGGGTGGTGTTCGCCGAGTACGGGTCGGTCCGCGCCTCCTCCGGCGAGAACCCCGTCTCCACCGTCATCACCCCAGGACTGCGCCGGGCCGCGCTGGCCGACCCGTACGGCAGTTTCGAGCGGGTCGTGAAGGACGGCGTCCCGTACCTGACGATCGCGATGCCCACGGTCTTCCGGACCGGCCCGTACAGCACGCTCCGCAGCGGGCTCGTCCTGTACGCCGTCATGCGGATGACCGACGAGCAGGTCAACGTCGAGGCCCTCCTCCGCGCCGCCCGCGACGGCGCCCTGCCGGGCCTCGCCATCGCGCTGGTACCCGGCCTGTTCGCCGCACGCAGTGTGCTCCGCCCGGTACGGGAGCTGCGCCGGGCGGCCAGGAACATGGGCAGCGGAAAGCTGGACACCCGGATAGCGATACGAGGCAACGACGAACTGGCAGACCTGGCCAGCACGTTCAACGAATCGGCGGCTCAACTGGAGGACTCGGTCCACGAATTGCGCGAGGCGGAGGCGCGCGCCCGCCGCTTCGCCTCCGACGTCTCGCACGAACTGCGCACCCCGCTCGCCGGAATGCTCGCCGTCACCGAGGTGCTCGACGAGGACGCGGACCGCCTGGACCCCGACACGGCCCGTGCGGTCCGGCTGGTCAGCACCGAGACCGGGAAGCTCGCCGTACTCGTCGAGGACCTGATGGAGATCTCCCGCTTCGACGCCCGCGCGGCCGAGCTGAACGCCGACGAGGTCGACGTGGCCGAGGCCATCCGCAAGACCCTCCAGAACCGGCACTGGCACGAGGACGACCGCGTCCGCACCGAACTCCCCGCCGGCATCCGGGCCCGCCTCGACCCGCGCCGCTTCGACGTGGTGATCGCCAACCTGGTCGGCAACGCCCTGCGGCACGGCGGCGCGCCGGTCACGGTGGGCCTGCGGACCGGCGAACGCCCGAAGGGGACACCCGTACTGATAACGGAGGTCACGGACCGGGGCCCCGGCATCCGCCCCGAGTCGATCCCGTACATCTTCGACCGCTTCTACAAGGCCGACGCGGCCCGTACCCGCTCGGCGGGCAGCGGGCTGGGCCTGGCCATCACGCAGGAGAACGTCCACCTGCACCGCGGAACGATCCGCGCGGGGAACCGGCCCGACGGCGGCGCGGTCTTCACGGTGGAGATCCCGCTCCACGCCGAGGAGGCCACCACATGAGCCGCACGTGTGCGGCGGCGCTGACCGTCGCGGCCGCCATACCGCTGCTGGCCGGCTGCGGCATCCAGGAGACGGACGTCATCGAGGCGGGCGGCCCCGCGACCGTCGAGGCCTTCTACAACCGCGAAGACGACATGCTGCTCTTCTTCCACACCGCTGACGGAGACCTGACCCCGGTGATCCGGACGGTCAGAACACCGTCGACGGAGTTCGGCTCGTCCTCCGTGGACCCGGACGCGCCCGACACGACCCCGGGGCCGCCCCCGACGGAGAAGACCGTCCTGGCCCTCCTGGCCGGCCCCCAGGAACAGGACACCGCCGCAGGCCTGACCACAGCCCTTCCCCGCGCCCACGACGGCCAGACCGTCACGGTGGAAGCAGCCACCGACAACAGCCTCACGACCACCCTCCCCCTGCCCCTGAAGGCCCTGACCCCCACGGCCCTACGCCAACTGACCTGCACGATCGCCTACAGCCGGGCGCCCGACGGCCGGATCACCGTCAGACTGACGGGCAACGACGACGCGTCGACGACCGCCACCTGCGACCTCGCCGGCGGCGGGTGAAGACCTACCACCGCGCCGCACAGTCCTCCGACGAGACCTCCGCGACAGCTGCGGCCCTGATGCATGCCTCTGCCTCCCCGCCGACTTGCGAAGCAGGCGGCAAGGGTTCCGGGCTCACACGTAGGAGCCCCTGGCCAACGAGTAGTGTGCAACGGCGCCCGGTGTGCCGTCGGCGAGGGTTCCGGTGATCCGGAAGTGCGATGTCTCGCCGAGCGGCAGGCGCGCAACGGCGCGGTAGCGGCGGCCCGGGGCCACCGCCATGGAGGCGACCGGTTCGTACGTCCTGGTGGCTGTGTTCCAACGCTCGACCCGGTAGTCGGTGATGTCGGAGCAGGCAGCCTCGCCGGTGCAGACCCACTCCATGGCGCCGGTCATGGACACGTCGTCGGGTTCGAAGACGGTGAGCGCCCCGGAGTTTCCGCCGAGCGCGTCCTCGGGCCTGCTGTCGAGTTCGGTGGTGGTGACGGTGGGGGCCAGACCGAGGTCGATGTGGTTGCCCCACTCGTCGATCGCCGTGACGAGGAAGGTGACCGTCTGGCCAACAGCCGGTCCGGCGCACAGCATCGCGTTCGGCTGGGCGAGCTTGTCCGAGGAGACGGCGTCGGAGCACCCGTCGCTGTCATAGCTGATGCTGCCGTCCGGCCGTCGTACGACGCGGGCGGCGGCATAGTGCAGGCCACTCTCGGCGGGGGCGTCCCAGCTCAGTACGGTGCCGTCCGCGCGCGGAGTCGCGGTCAGGCCGGTGAGCGCGGGCGGGGGAACGGTGTCGGGGGTCACTGAATCCGGCCTGGACATCGGCGACGCGTTGCCGGCGGCGTCGGTCACCATGGCGGCATAGGTGTAGGTGGTGCCGTCGAACGCCGGCAGTTTGTCGATGTACCTGTAGACCGACGTGGGCGACGACTCCTGCGACATTCTGCCGATGAGTTGGGGGCTGGCGCCGAGGGTGTCACCCGTGGAGCGGTAGACGCTGATGGTGCCGCCGATCTTCATCTCCTCCTGGGTCCGCACGTCCCATTGGATCTTCAGGGAACTCGGGGTGTCGGCCATGTGGGACACCGAGATGGCGGGTGCGGACGGGACGACGGTGTCGACCGGGTTGACGGTCAGGAAGGGTGTGCCCTCGGACTCGTTTCCGGCGCGGTCGGTGACGCTGATGTAGTAACGGATGGGCCTGCCGTTGCGGGGCAGTCCGGTATCGGTCCGGGTGGTCTTGTCGGTGACGAACATGGGGACCCAGCCACCCGCTGCGTGCTCCCGCCAGACCCAGTAGTTGGCGAGGTCCATCTCCCTGTTGGGCGCCCAGGAGAGGGTGGCGGAGTCGGTGCGCTTGTCGTACACCACCTTCGCCCCGGTGGGTGCCAGTGGCGCGACGCGGTCCACGGTGGTGCCGGTGCGGGGTGTGTAGGCGAACTTGACGGCGGCGGTGCCGGTCCAGTTGGCGTAGTCGATGCGGAGGGTGTGGGTTCCCTTGGGGATGGTGAGGTTGACGGTCTTGGTGACGGTGGTGGTGCCGTTCTTCCAGAGGTCGATCTTGCGTGTGCCGTCGAGGTAGACGCGGATGCCGTCCTGGCCTGAGGCGGTGAAGGTGAAGGGGCCGCCGGAGCCGAAGTCGCGGGTGATCTGCCATCGGACACCGAAGTTGTCCTTGCCGACGCCGGAGACGCCGGGCGAGTTGGTGCCCCAGTTCTCGTTGATCGCGGTGTCGGTGTCGGTGCGCTTGGGGGTGCCGGCGAAGTTGGTCGTGGCGAAGTACTGGCGCAGGAAGGCCGGGTTGCCGGTGACCGAGACATCGGCGGTTCCCGTGGAGGTGTTGCCCGACTTGTCGACGGCGCGGACCTCGTAGAGGTGGGTGGTCGTACCGGCGGTGGTGTCGGTGAAGGTCGTGCCGGTGACCTTGGCGATGGGGCTGCCGAAGGAGGCCTGGCCGGGGGTACGGCGGTAGACGCGGTAACCGGCTGTGTCCATCTCCTTGTTCGCCGACCAGCGCAGGACGTTCCGCTTGGCGTCGGCGTTCCGTGCGATCGACAGTCCGGTGGGTGCCAGTGGCGCGACGCGGTCCACGGTCGCCCCGGTGCGCGGTGTGTAGATGAACTTGACGGCGGCGGTGCCGGTCCAGTTGGCGTAGTCGATGCGGAGGGTGTGGGTTCCCTTGGGAATGGTGAGGTTGACCGTCTTCTTGACGGTGGTGGTGCCGTTCTTCCACAGGTTGATCTTGCGTGCGCCATCGAGATAGACGCGGATGCCGTCCTGGCCTGAGGCGGTGAACGTAAAAGGGCCGCCGGAGCCGAAGTCGCGCTTCATGCTCCATCGGACCCCGAAGTTGTCCTTGCCGACGCCGGAGACACCGGGCGATTTGGTGCCCCAGTTCTCGCTCACCGCTATGTCACAGTTCGTATGCTTCGGTGTGCCCGAGAAATTGGTATTCGGGAAGAACTGCCTGGTGTAGGTGTTTGTCGCGCACGGCGCCGCTGCCGACGTCGGCGAGGTGAGGCTCGCGACCAGACCGCCCGTCAGCGTGACCACCACCACGGTGGCGATAGCCGGACGAAATCCTCCAACACTGCTCACTGAGTCCCCTTTTGGACACCTGACCGCCCCGCAGGCAGTCGTACGGGATGGAAGATTCATGAGAGTGCCCTGGAGTTGTACGGCCAAGCGATATTGCGTCGCTTCGGGCGGCGGGGCATGCACGCATCGGCCCGGGTCAATGCGCACGACCTCGAACCGCTCTGCGGTGGTGAGGCGGGAGATGGGCTGCCACCGCCCGCGTCCGTTTCGAACGCGACGAGAAGCGGCGGCCCGGGTGCCTCAGCGGCCGCTCAGAGGTGAACGTCGAGGAACGTCCGTACCTCGTCGATGGTCATAGGTCCCGTGCTGTGCGCCACCGCCGCTCCCTCCTTCAGCAGGAGGCAGGACGGGGCTCCAGTGATCCCGTACCGCTCGGTTGCCGCCGGGCAACGCGTGATGTCGGTGCGGACGACCGTCAGGCGGCCCGTGTAGGCGGCGGCGATGTCGCCCACGACGACATCCATCACCCGACAGGGCTCGATTGCCTTGGGCCATGCCCCGGTGAAGTACGCGAGAACCGGAACCTCGCTTCTCCCGAGGATGAAACTGAACTCCGCGTCCTCACGAGGTCGGTGAACCAGCTTTTTCATGGGAGCTCCTGACCTCACGTTTCGTACTCCATCCCATCATCCCTTGCGTGGTGTGCCAGGTCGGCTCCGGCCGGTCGTCCGGCCGACTGCAGGGAGGGAGGCAGGTGTACGGGCCGCCGCAGGACGGCGGTGGCCCCTGGGGCGAGCGGCCCGACGCCGTGTCACGACGACCGGAGACCGACCGCCAGCGTCAGTTCAAGGACCCGGTGTGGTGATGCGAGATCGGGAAACAGCTCCCGCAGCTGCGACATCCGGTATCGGACCGTCTGGGGATGGACGAACAACGCCGCCGCGACCTCGTCCCGCCTGCCCTGGTGCAGCAGCCACGCTCGCAACGTCTCCTCCAGCCGTCGTGCGGTTGCGGCAGGCAGGGTCTGCAACGGTGCGAGGGCCCGGGCTCGCAGGTCTGCGTACGCGTCCACGTCGGCGCTGAGCACCAGGTCGGGCAGGTGGTCCTCGGTGTCGCGAATGTCGGAGGAAAGGGAGCGCGCGCGTAGGGCGCGTGCGTACGAGGCGGACGCGTGGGTCCACGGCCGGGCCGGGCCGACCACGGCGGCGCGGTCGGTCAGCTGCCGCAGGAGACGTGATCGGTCGGCATCGGGGACGAGGAGCACACCGGTGGCATCCGGCAGATCGTCGAGTACGAGGGTGCTCGGGTCGAGTGTCCGGTAGGCAGGCCGGGCCTGGGCGGCGGGCAGCAGGACGGCGGTCAGCGAAACCGGAGGCTGCCACCCGGCCCGCTGACCGGAGGCCAGCAGCACGTCCGGGCTGGCGCCGGCGAGGAGGTCGCGGGCCAGGTGTTCCAGGTGGCGCTCGTGGGCTCTGCCCCGGGCGGCCAGTTCGTCGGCGTGGCCCGCGGCGCTCGCGGCGGAGAGCTCGTCGATGTAGGCGAAGGTCAGCTCGGCGAACTTCGCGACCTCGGCGGCGGGCAGACCCGCGGGTACGGCACCCGCTGCCAGACATCGCCAGGCGACCCGGGCGCCGACGCGGTAGGCGCTGAGCAGGGCGTCCATCGAACGGCCGTCGCGCACCTCGCCGCGGCCCAGCTCGTAGGCGGCGTCCCCGGCGTCGCCGCCTGTGGCATGCCCGCTCGCAAGGTCCAGGTAGTGCCCCAGGGCGGTGCGGACGGCTCTGCGGATGGTGGCGCCCATGCGGCCCGACAAGGCATGGGCGTAGGAAGGAACCTCGTCCATGATCGCCTGGACGACTTCGTCGGCGGTGGTCTTCAGTGCGGCCCGAAGGGCGGTGACCGTCGCCTCATCCAGGGTCAGTTCGCTGGCCCTCCGGATTGCATAGCTCATTTTTTTGTTCCCTGCGAACAATTCAGTCGACCAGATTTACGTCCTGTGGTCAGGACTTTACGCCTGGAGGCGCAGCAAGCTGGAGTCATGACGAGTACAGCCCTCCGCGGCAGGGCGTGGAAACTGCTGGAGATGGTCACGACACCGCTCCTGCCGTCGGACTATCTCGACCTGGTCAGCCCGCTCCGTACCGGCGCTGACCTGCGGGGGCGCATCGAGGCCGTGCACCCCGAGACGCGTGACGCCGCGACGGTCGTGATCAGGCCGGGACGGGCGTGGCGCGGCCACACAGCCGGCCAGTACGTGAGGATCGGGGTCGACGTCGACGGAGTGCGCCTGTGGCGTGCCTACTCCATCACCTCGCCGACGAACCGCCGGGACGGCCGCATCACGATCACCGTGAAGGTGATCCCGGACGGCAAGGTCAGCAACCACCTGGTCCGCGGGGCGAAACCGGGCACGCTGATCCAGCTCGACCAGGCGACCGGTGACTTCGTCCTGCCGCGGGCCAGGCCCGCCAAGGTGCTCTACCTGACGGCCGGCAGCGGCATCACGCCCGTGATGGGCATGCTGCGCGACACCGAACTCGACGACGTCGTCATGGTCCACTGCGCGCCACAGCCTCAGGACGTGATCTTCCGCGAGGAACTGCACAGCCTGGTCGCGGACAAGAAGCTTCGGCTCACCGAGGTGCACACCGACACCGACGGCAAGCTCGACATCGCCCGTCTCCAGGAACTCGTACCCGACTGGGCCGAGCGCGAGACCTGGGCCTGCGGGCCCGCAGGTCTGCTCGACGCCGCCGAAGAGCACTGGACCGAGCAGGGCGTCCAGGAACGCCTGCACACCGAACGGTTCCGCGCGGGCATCATCGTCGCCGGCGAAGGCGGCGAGGTCACGTTCAGCGCCACCGGCAAGACCATCGACGCGGACGGCGCCACGCCGTTGCTCGACATCGGCGAGGAGGTCGGCGTGCTCATGCCCTCCGGGTGCCGTATGGGCATCTGCTTCGGCTGCGTCACGCCGCTCAAGGCCGGCGCTGTCCGCGACCTGCGCACCGGCGAGATCACCGAGGCCGAGCCGGGCGTCCTCATCCAGACCTGTGTGTCCGCCGCGGCGGGCCCCTGCGACATCGAACGGTAGGAGCACCTTGACCGCCATCGACCCCACCGCCCACCTGACCGCGGAGCAGATCGAGGAACTGGGCCGCGAGCTGGACGCCATCCGCGACGAGGTGATCGCCGACCGCGGCGAGAAGGACGCCGCCTACATCCGTAAGGTCATCTCGGCGCAGCGCAAGCTGGAGCTGGTCAGCAGAGGTGTGCTGCTGTTCTCGATCTTCCCGCCCGCGTGGCTGATCGGCACCGCCGGGCTGTCCGTGGCGAAGATCATGGACAACATGGAGATCGGCCACAACGTCCTGCACGGCCAGTGGGACTGGATGCGGGACCCGAAGATCCACTCCACCACCTGGGAGTGGGATCACGTCTCGCCGTCCGATCAGTGGAAGCACTCGCACAACGAGCTGCACCACACGTACACCAACGTGATCGGCAAGGACAACGACCTCGGCTACGGCATCATGCGCGTCGACGAGGACCAGAAGTGGCACCCCTTCCACCTCGGCCAGCCGCTGTGGAACTTCCTCAACGCCTGTTTCTTCGAGTACGGCATCGCCGCGTACGACCTGGAGCTCGGCAAGAACCTCCACAAGCGCCGCCGCAAGAACCCGGAGTTCCGCGCGCGGGCCAAGGCGGTGGGCCGCAAGATCCGCAAGCAGGTGCTCAAGGACTACGTGATCCACCCCCTGCTGTCGGGCCCCTCGTTCCTCACCACACTCGCCGCCACGTTCACCGCGAACCTGGTCCGCAACCTCTGGACCCACTCGGTGATCATGTGCGGGCACTTCCCCGAGGGCGTACAGGTCTTCGAGCGCCGGTCGATCACGGGCGAGACGCGCGGCCAGTGGTACCTGCGCCAGATGATGGGCTCGGCGAACATCAGCGGCAGCAAGGCCATGCACTTCATGACCGGCAACCTCTCGCACCAGATCGAGCACCACCTCTTCCCGGACCTGCCGAGCAACCGGTACGCCGAGGTCGCGGTGAAGGTGCGCGCGCTGTTCGAGAAGTACGAGCTGGAGTACGTCACCGGCCCGCTGCCCAAGCAGGTGTTCTCCGCGTGGCACAAGGTCTTCCGGCTCGCACTGCCGAACAAGCGGCCCAAGGTCGGAGCACCGGACCGCGAGCAGGACCTCGTCGCCGCCTGACTCCCGGCCGCACCTCATGCCCTTGGTGATGTCGCTGCTGCGACACGACGGGCCTACTCGGGCAGTGGAATTCCCTGCTGCCCGGGTCCTACAGCTTGGTGAGCGCACGCCGGGCAGCAACTGAGTGGGAGCTTCTCTCCGGCTTCTACGACAAGCCCACAGCGGATGAGAAGGGCGACGAGGCGGGACTATGACTTCAGGAAGACCGGATGGAGCAGCACTCTGTACGGCTGCGCCGCCGGTTCGCTCCTCGACTGCTCCGCAGACGGCACGGAGAAGGGAAGCACAGCGCTGAACGCTCTGATTACACAGTGCCTGCTGTATTGAATGATGGATGCCCCCCGATGGACGAAGGGCCAGCCGGGCGCTCTCGGCCCAGCCCGCCACCCGCACAGGGTGCGCGCCCCTTTTCTCGGTTGCACGTCCCCCGGTGGACCGCACGGCATCGAACGGGACAGTGTCGTGAGCAGGTCGCTGGTACAAGCACGTCCGGGGGCGGCGCGGCAGGCCCTTCTTGAGCTGATGTACACCCCGGCTGAGAAGGTGGCGGAGGACGGACGGTCTGTGCGAGGAAGCCGGTCGGCGACATCCGCATTCCGCTCCGGGTCAACAAGAAAGCCCCGGGCGGCTGGCCTGGGGCTTTTTCGTGGGGCGGGTGACGAGAATCGAACTCGCGCTCTGAGCTTGGGAATCAGCGGTGCTTGGGCTGCCAGAGGGACCCTGGACTGGTGTTTTTTGGCGGGCAGGTGGATAGGACCCTGTCTCTGAGAGCCGTATGTGACCGCTGTTGTCCGCTCTGCTGGGCACGGATGCGGCACGTCGACTGTGGGGCATCAGTCTGAGGTTCTGTGCTGGAGCGGGTGACGGAAACGGAACGGGAGCCACCTGTGCTGCAGACGCACCAGTGGCGCAGGTGTCAGGCCCAAAAGGCTTCGGTGACGACGATCTGGGGATCGGCGTGGCGCCGCATGAAGGTGTAGATGAGCCAGCCGCGTCCGCCGGCCAGGTCCACGATGTGGGGGCCGCCGGGGCTTGTGGAGGCCAGAGGTCGGACGGTCATCCAGTGCGGGAGCGAGGCATCGGCGTCGATTCCTCGGAAGTACGGGTCTTCGGCCGTGATCAGTTCCGCACGGGCACTCATGATCAGGTCACTGCCTTCGGCGGGCATGTTCTGGAAGTCGTGCTGCGCCTGCTTCGTCCAGTCCATTTGCCAAGGCGGCCGGGGTGGTCCGTCGATCACTCTCCGGGCTTCCTTTCGGCGGCCTCGTGCCGGAGGCGGCTGTACTCCTCCAGGAGCCGAAGGGACTCCTCGGGGTCCTCGGACTTGGCGGCGCGGGCTTCGAGGTCGCGAAGGTGTGAGTCGAGGACAGGATTCCGGGCGATGGCGTACTGCGTCCACCACAGGCGCATGAAGGCGGGCACGGGCGTGATGCTGAAGGCGTCGCCGATGACGCGCTTCCAGTGCGCCTCAAAGTCCGGGAGGAGGTGCGGAGTGTGCTCCTGAATGGCCAACCGAAGTGCTTGAGGCGTGCGTTCGGGCATGGGCGGCAACCGCAGGGGTTCCCCCTCGTACCCATCGAAGTGGAGTGCGTGGGCGGGCATGGTTGGTGCTCCTTGGTGTGGGGGTGGGTCAGGCCGCCTCGTGTCGGTCCTCGTGTGGCTGGCGCCCGCGGGCCATCTGCTCGAACCACTCGGCCGGCACCAGGTAGGCGACCGTCTTTCCCTTGCGGGTGATGGCAGCGGCCTCGCCGGCGATCCGGGTCCGGTCCAGGATCTCGCCCATCCCCTTGCGCAGGTCGATGGTTGTGTACGTCTTCGTCTCCATATGCTGAAGCATATAGCAACTATCATAGTTGACATACGTGCCCGTGGGGTGCGACGGCTGGAAGAAACCAACGGGCACGTCGGGAGCAGAGTGGGCGCGGGGTGCCTGATCGGGCTCGTGGCAACGAAGAAGCCCCGGCCGCTGGCCTGGGGCTTTCATGTGGAGCGGGTGACGAGAATCGAACTCGCGCTCTGAGCTTGGGAAGCTCATGTTCTACCATTAAACTACACCCGCGAAGCGCGCTGACGATCCGCGCTGCATCGTCACACACTGTACCCCATGCCAGGCCCCCGGTGGATGAGCCGTGGGGCCTGACTGCGTCGGGGGTCAGGGTGTGGGTGGGGTGGACGCGGTTGTGGTGGGCGGGAGTTGAGGGCGTAGCGTGAGTGGGCGGAGTGCCGCTTGTGGTGGCGTCCTGTTCATCCCCTAATGTGGCTTTCTCGTCCATGTGTGGTTGGGGAAGGGACTTGATGGAGTCGATGGAGCGCACCGTCGTCCGCTGTGCCGAAGGGCATGTTTTCGCTACCTCGTCGTTCCCGATGCAGCAGCTCGGGGCCGACCGGATCGGGCCGGGGCGGTTGATCCGGTGTCCCCGGTGCGCCCGGTTGCGGCAGGCCGTGCCTGTGGGGTTCGAGAAGCGGTAGGGGTAAGGGCGGAAGGCACGGGCGCCGGTCCGGTTGGGGCGGGCTCGTGGCTTCTGCGTATCCTCGGGGCGTGCTTCTCTCAGACAAGGACATCCGGGCCGAGATCGACGCCGGGCGAGTCCGTATCGATCCGTACGACCCTTCGATGGTGCAGCCGTCGAGCATCGACGTGCGGCTGGACCGCTACTTCCGGGTGTTCGAGAACCACCGGTACCCGCACATCGACCCGGCCGTCGAACAGCCCGACCTCACGCGCACCGTCGAGCCCGAGGGCGATGAGGCGTTCATCCTGCACCCCGGCGAGTTCGTGCTGGCGTCCACGTACGAGGTGATCTCTCTCCCCGACGACCTGGCCTCGCGGCTGGAGGGGAAGAGTTCGCTCGGGCGGCTCGGTCTGGTGACGCACTCGACCGCCGGGTTCATCGACCCCGGGTTCTCCGGGCACGTGACCTTGGAGCTGTCGAACCTCGCGACCCTCCCCATAAAGCTCTGGCCGGGGATGAAGATCGGGCAGCTGTGTCTGTTCAAGCTGACCTCGTCCGCCGAGTTCCCCTACGGCTCCGAGCGGTACGAGTCGCGGTACCAGGGGCAGCGGGGGCCCACGGCCTCACGGTCGTTCCAGAACTTCCATCGGACGCAGGTGTGATCAATCGTGGCCAGTGACGTGCGGGAAAACCTTACCTACGAGGGCTTCGGGCGGGCCGTGCGCGAGTTGGCGCAGGCCGTCGCCGACGACGGCTATGAGCCTGACGTGGTGCTGAGCATCGCTCGCGGCGGTGTGTTCGTCGCCGGCGGGCTCGCCTACGCCCTCGACTGCAAGAACATCCACCTCGTCAACGTGGAGTTCTACACCGGGGTCGGCACCACCCTGGAGATGCCCGTCATGCTGGCGCCCGTCCCCAACGCGATCGACTTCTCGCAGAAGAAGGTCCTGATCGCGGACGACGTCGCCGACACCGGCAAGACCCTCAAGCTCGTCCATGACTTCTGCGTCGACCACGTCGCCGAGGTCCGCAGCGCCGTCATCTACGAGAAGTCCCACTCCCTCGTGAAGTGCGAGTACGTGTGGAAGAAGACCGACCAGTGGATCAACTTCCCCTGGAGCGTCGAGAAGCCTGTTGTTCGGCGGGACGGGCAGGTTCTGGACGCGTGATTCCTCCTCGTGGGGAGTGCGCCCTTAGATGAGAAGGCCCCCGCGAGCGCAGGACGCGCTCGCGGGGGCCTTCCCAACGCTCAGCGCCTCAGATCGTGCCCAGCTTGATGATCGACAGCAGCGCCAGCAGCTGGATCGCCGACGCGCCCAGCGCCTTCGGCCACGGCAGGTCGTGCGACTTGCTCACCATCGACGTGAACAGTGCGCCGGCCGCCAGCCAGGTCAGCCAGCCCATGATCTGGACCAGGGAGTTCTCGCCGCCCAGGAAGACGGCGAAGACCAGCCTCGGGGCGTCCGTGATCGACATGATCAGCATCGACAGGCCCACCGTCGGCTGCCACGAGCCCGTGCCGCCGAGCTGGCGGGCCAGGGCGTTGGTCACCGCGCCGAGGACCAGGCCGCCGATGACGAAGCCGACGCCGGTGAAGAGGACGTACGGGATCGCCGTCGAGATCGTCGCGTTGATCGCCTCGTCGCGTGCCTGGTCGAAGCCGAACAGCGCGAGCAGGCCGTAGAGGAACGTGACGATCAGCGCCGGGCCCCAGACCGCGTAGTCCCGCATCTGCCAGAACGTCGGGCCGGGGCGCGTCACGATGCCGGTCAGCAGCGCCTTCCACGGCAGCCGCGGGCCGGCGGGCTGGGCGGGGGCGGAGCCGGCGCGGTAGGTGTTGCCGTCGCCGTACGGGTCGTCGATGCTGAACGCCTGCGTGTGACCCGGGTTGTTGGCGTACGGGTCGTGGGGCGCGGGGCCGCCGGCGTAGGGGTCGCCGAAGTACTCCGGCTCGCCGTGCCCGCCGCGCGTCCCGTTGTGGCCCTGCCCGTGCCCGCCGTAACCGCCCTGCCCGTGCCCGCCGTGCCCGCCCTGCCCGTGCCCGCCGCCCGGATGGCCGCCGCCGTTGTTGTACGGGGTGCCCTGCGGCGCTCCTCCGTACTGCGGGGGCGCCGCGCCTCCTGCCGTCGGCCACGGCTGAGCTCCGTACGGCGGCTGTGGTGCCTGCCCTCCGTACGGCTGCTGCCGCTGCTGCTGCGGTTGTTGCGGGGTGCGGTTGTCCCGGCCGCGTCCGATCCTGAATCCAGCCACCCATCGAACGTACCTGGTCCCCGGTGGCAGGGGGTGTGGCCCGGCGAACCCGTGTGCCATTGCGGCCGAGCTGTGACATCCCCTAGGGGGCGTAGGAGGGTGAGTTCAGGGGTCTGCGGAAGGCGGCTCCCGGGCGGCTCAGGGGAGGAACAGCGTCGTGGAGAACGTCAGGACCGGGTCGTCCGTGCTGCCCGCCGCGTACAGCGCGATCAGGTCCTCGCGTTCGCCTCGGTACGTCCGTACCACCGTGTCGGTCGCCTTCTTGTCGCCGTCGAAGTCGCCGCGGGCCAGGAGCGTGGTGCGGGTGGTGCCCTTGGTGCCCTTCGTACGGAGCGGGGCCTCCGGGAGGTCCTCCGCCGGGATGCGTCCGGTGACCGCCCTGCCGGCCAGGCCGTCCGGTGAGCCGAAGAGGATCTGGAGCGGGACGGGCGGGGCGCCGACGCCGTTGTACGGGGGGTCGGTGGAGACGATCAGGTCCGTGAAGCCGTCCCGGTCCAGGTCGCAGGCGGCCTCGGCGTCGAACGCGGCGGGCAGCGTGTCGCCGGACTTCGCCGCGTTGGCGCGGGCGTTCAGCAGCCGGCGGGCGGCCGGGGCCAGGGGGCTGTCCTCGGTGCCGTACACGATGCCTTGGCCCGCGTCGTCGCCGTGCAGGGGTCGGCGGCCGAGGAGCTGTCGCAGGCCGTGAGTACGAGCAGCAGACCGGCGAGGGCGGCCGCGGCCTTGGTGGTGGCCGTCGCCGCTGCCTTCGGGTGCGGGATGCGTGTGCGCACGGGCCCTCGTCCGTTCGTCGTACGTGTTCGTGGTGCGGCTGCCGTCCGGGCGCGGGGCCGGTCCCGGCACCGCCACATGATGCTCCAGATGCGTCCGCATGCTCCAGACTCGTCCGCGCGTACAGGTCCGGGATCACACGCTCCGCCCGCGGCCCCCGGCACGGAAAGAGCGGCCGGTCCTGCCCCCGAGGCAGGTCCGGCCGCTCATCACGCCGATGCGTTACGTCACTTTGCCGGTTCGGGCTCCGGTGCGTCCACCTGCTCCGGGTCGCCGGTCGGGTCGACGGGCGTCTTCACGGACTCCAGGAGGAGCTGCGAGACGTCCACGACCTGGATGGACTCCTTGGCCTGGCCGTCGTTCTTCTTGCCGTTGACCGAGTCGGTCAGCATGACGAGGCAGAACGGGCAGGCCGTCGAGACGATGTCCGGGTTGAGGGCGAGGGCCTCGTCGACGCGCTCGTTGTTGACGCGCTTGCCGATCCGCTCCTCCATCCACATCCGGGCACCACCGGCGCCGCAGCAGAAGCCGCGCTCCTTGTGGCGGTGCATCTCCTCGTTCCGCAGACCGGGGACCTTCGCGATGATCTCGCGCGGCGGGGTGTAGATCTTGTTGTGACGGCCCAGGTAGCACGGGTCGTGGTACGTGATCAGGCCCTCGACCGGGGTCACCGGGATCAGCTTGCCCTCGTCGATGAGGTGCTGGAGCAGCTGCGTGTGGTGGATGACCTCGTACTCGCCGCCGAGCTGCGGGTACTCGTTGGCGATCGTGTTGAAGCAGTGCGGGCAGGTCGCGACGATCTTCTTCGACGACTTGGGCTTCTTCGTCTCCGGCTCGACGTTGCCCTCTTCGTCGAAGGACTCGCCGTACGCCATGTTCAGCATCGCGACGTTCTCTTGGCCGAGCTGCTGGAAGAGCGGCTCGTTGCCCAGGCGGCGGGCGGAGTCACCGGTGCACTTCTCGTCGCCGCCCATGATCGCGAACTTGACGCCCGCGATGTGCAGCAGCTCCGCGAAGGCCTTGGTGGTCTTCTTGGCCCGGTCCTCCAGGGCGCCCGCGCAGCCGACCCAGTACAGGTAGTCGACCTCGGTGAGGTCCTCGACGTCCTTGCCGACGATCGGGACCTCGAAGTCGACCTCCTTGGTCCACTCCACGCGCTGCTTCTTGGCCAGCCCCCAGGGGTTGCCCTTCTTCTCCAGGTTCTTGAGCATCGTGCCCGCCTCGGACGGGAACGCGGACTCGATCATCACCTGGTAGCGGCGCATGTCGACGATGTGGTCGATGTGCTCGATGTCGACCGGGCACTGCTCGACGCAGGCGCCGCAGGTGGTGCAGGACCACAGCACGTCCGGGTCGATGACGCCGTTCTCCTCGGCGGTGCCGATCAGCGGGCGCTCGGCCTCGGCGAGGGCGGAGGCGGGGACGTCCTTGAGCTGCTCCTCGGTGGCCTTCTCGTTGCCCTCCATGTCCTTGCCGCCGCCGGCCAGCAGGTACGGCGCCTTGGCGTGCGCGTGGTCGCGCAGCGACATGATCAGGAGCTTCGGCGAGAGCGGCTTGCCGGTGTTCCACGCGGGGCACTGCGACTGGCAGCGGCCGCACTCGGTGCAGGTGGAGAAGTCGAGGATGCCCTTCCAGGTGAACTGCTCGACCTGGGAGACACCGAAGGTGTCGTCGTCGCCCGGGTCCTCGAAGTCGATCTCCTTGCCGCCCGACGTCATCGGCTGGAGCGCGCCGAGCGCGACCTCGCCGTCGGCGTTCCGCTTGAACCAGATGTTCGGGAAGCCGAGGAAGCGGTGCCAGGCGACACCCATGTTGGTGTTGAGCGAGACCGTGATCATCCAGATCAGCGAGGTGCCGATCTTGATCATCGCGGTGAAGTAGATGAGCGTCTGGAGCGTGCCGATGCTCAGCCCCTTGAAGGCGAGGACCAGCGGGTACGACACGAAGTACGCGGCGCCGTAGCTGTCGACGTGGTGGATCGCGCCCTCAAGGCCGCGCAGCGTGAGGATCGCGAGGCCGATGATCAGGATGATGTACTCGACGAAGTACGCCTGCCAGGCCTTCGAGCCGGTGAAGCGCGACTTGCGGCCGGCCCGGGACGGCAGGTTCAGCAGCCGGATCACCATCAGCGCGACGATGCCGACGACCGTCATCAGGCCGATGAACTCGATGTACATCTCGAACGGCAGGAACGTGCCGATGATCGGCAGCACCCAGTCCGCCTGGAAGAGCTGACCGTACGCCTGGAGCAGCGTCGGCGGCAGCGTCAGGAAGCCGATCGCGACGAACCAGTGGGCGAAGCCGACGATGCCCCACCGGTTCATCCGGGTGTGGCCGAGGAACTCCTTGACCAGCGTGATCGTGCGGGCCTTGGGGTCGTCGGTGCGGCTGCCTGCTGGTACCGGCTGTCCGAGACGGACGAAGCGGTAGATCTGCGCGACGGCTCGGGTGATGAGCGCAACGCCGACGACCGTCAGCACCAGCGACACGATGATCGCGGCGAGTTGCATTTCGGGGCTCCTCGGGCCTGCGAGAGCGGGATCCAGTTACGACTGCCCACTACTACTAAGCAGTAACTTAATTAGTCTGTGCTGACACTATCCACTTAGTCCACCCGGCTGTAGCCGGGCGGGCGGTGATCTGTGTCGCTCAGGTGTGCCTTGGTTGACCGTGCTCTCCCCGGCGTCGTCCGCAGGGTGGTGCGTACGGCTTCCGCGAGGATCGCCAGGTCGAGTACCACTCCATGGTGCTCTGCGTAGTGCTGGTCCAGCAGGGCGGGGTCGTCCCACGGCATGCCGGAGCGGGCCCGTACCTGTGCCGGTCCGGTCAGTCCCGGCCGCAGCTCCTGCCGCCACTGCCGGGCCCCGGGCCACGCCGCGCGCGGGTCGTCCGGGGTCAGCGGAGCCGGTCCTACGAGGGAGAGGTCGCCTCGGACGACGTGCGGCAGCCGGGAGAGCAGGCCGAGCCGGAACCGGCGGGTCCGCAGGGTGCGCAGCGTGAAGACCCGGCCGCCGAGCCCCGTACGGGAACTGCGCTCCCATACGTTCCCGGGGCCCCGGCGGAGTGCGAGGGCGAGGGCTCCCAGGGCGACGGCCGGGGCGGTCGCGATCAGGAGGGCGGTGCCGAGCGTCAGGTCCAGCACCCTTTTGGGCGATGCGCGGAGGGCGAGGCGGTCCGCGAGGTGGCCGGCCCGGTCGGTGAGGCCGGCCAGGTGTGCGGCGGGCCGGGAGGGGAAGTGGCCTCGGGCGGTGCCGGTGGGGTGCGGGGCGTGCCTTCGGGGGGCGGGGGGCTCGGTGGCGTACGGGGGCGAGGGCGGGGGCGGTGGCGGAGCGGGCGGGGGCGTCCGGGGGGCGGCCACGGCTTCGGTCCGGGGCTGGGGCTGCTCCCTCCGGATGTGCTGTTCGTGCCGCCCCTGCTGCCTCTGCCGCTGCTTCTTCCTCTGGTTCTTCTGTCGCACGCGCCGCTGTCTCGCGTTCCGCATCGCGCCCGCCCGGGGTTCGGAGTCCGATGGAGTGCCTATGGAGTGCCTGATGGAGTGCCTGATGGTGTGCCCGTACCAGCCGATCGATGACGGTTGCGCCCGTCTCGCGGCATTTTGTGACAGAACGATCCCACGGTGGGATGGTGGGGCGGGGGAGCGGCGCGATGGTGACGTACATCGGCACTTAAGTTGAGTGGGGTCGACTCAGGTCTGTTGACTCCTGCGCCGGTGTCGTGCATTCTTGAGTCAGATCCACTCAAGTAGTCAGTTGGAGGAATTGAAATGGCACGTGCGGTCGGCATCGACCTGGGCACGACTAACTCCGTCGTCAGCGTTCTCGAAGGCGGCGAGCCCACCGTCATCACCAACGCCGAAGGCGCCAGGACCACGCCGTCCGTCGTCGCCTTCGCCAAGAACGGCGAGGTGCTCGTCGGCGAGGTGGCCAAGCGCCAGGCGGTCACCAACGTCGACAGGACCATCCGCTCCGTCAAGCGCCACATGGGCACGGACTGGAAGATCGACCTCGACGGCAAGAGCTTCAACCCGCAGCAGATGAGCGCCTTCATCCTGCAGAAGCTGAAGCGCGACGCCGAGTCGTACCTGGGCGAGAAGGTGACCGACGCGGTCATCACCGTCCCGGCGTACTTCAACGACTCCGAGCGTCAGGCGACCAAGGAGGCCGGTGAGATCGCGGGCCTCAACGTCCTGCGCATCGTCAACGAGCCGACCGCCGCCGCGCTGGCGTACGGCCTGGACAAGGACGACCAGACGATCCTCGTCTTCGACCTCGGTGGCGGCACCTTCGACGTGTCGCTCCTGGAGATCGGTGACGGCGTCGTCGAGGTGAAGGCCACCAACGGTGACAACCACCTCGGTGGTGACGACTGGGACCAGCGCGTCGTCGACTACCTGGTGAAGCAGTTCGCCAACGGGCACGGCGTGGACCTGTCCAAGGACAAGATGGCTCTCCAGCGTCTCCGCGAGGCCGCGGAGAAGGCGAAGATCGAGCTCTCGTCCTCGACCGAGACCACGATCAACCTGCCCTACATCACGGCGTCCGCCGAGGGCCCGCTGCACCTGGACGAGAAGCTCACGCGCTCGCAGTTCCAGCAGCTGACCTCGGACCTCCTGGACCGCTGCAAGACCCCGTTCCACAACGTCATCAAGGACGCGGGCATCCAGCTCTCCGAGATCGACCACGTCGTTCTCGTCGGTGGCTCCACCCGTATGCCGGCCGTCGCCGAGCTCGTCAAGGAGCTGACCGGTGGCCAGGACGCCAACAAGGGTGTGAACCCGGACGAGGTCGTCGCCATCGGCGCCTCGCTCCAGGCCGGTGTCCTCAAGGGCGAGGTCAAGGACGTCCTGCTCCTCGACGTCACCCCGCTCTCCCTCGGCATCGAGACCAAGGGAGGGATCATGACCAAGCTCATCGAGCGCAACACCACGATCCCGACCAAGCGTTCCGAGATCTTCACGACGGCCGAGGACAACCAGCCGTCCGTGCAGATCCAGGTCTACCAGGGCGAGCGCGAGATCGCGGCGTACAACAAGAAGCTCGGGATGTTCGAGCTGACCGGTCTGCCGCCGGCCCCGCGCGGTGTGCCGCAGATCGAGGTCGCCTTCGACATCGACGCCAACGGCATCATGCACGTCGCCGCCAAGGACCTCGGCACCGGCAAGGAGCAGAAGATGACCGTCACCGGCGGCTCCTCGCTGCCGAAGGACGAGGTCAACCGGATGCGCGAAGAGGCCGAGAAGTACGCGGAGGAGGACCACGCCCGCCGCGAGGCCGCCGAGTCGCGCAACCAGGGCGAGCAGCTCGTCTACCAGACGGAGAAGTTCCTCAAGGACAACGAGGACAAGGTCCCCGCGGACGTCAAGACGGAGGTGGAGACCGCTGTCGGCGAGCTGAAGGAGAAGCTCAAGGGCGAGGACACCGCCGAGATCCGTACGGCCACCGAGAAGGTCGCCGCCGTCTCCCAGAAGCTGGGCCAGGCGATGTACGCCAACGCCCAGGCCGAAGGCGCGACGCCGGGTGCCGAGGCTCCGGGCGACGCCCAGGGCAAGGCCGATGACGATGTCGTCGACGCCGAGATCGTGGACGACGAGAAGGACACCAAGGGCGGTGCGGCGTGACCGAGGAGACCCCGGGCTTCGAGGAGAAGCCCGACGTCCCCTCCGGCGCCACCCCTGATGACGCCGAGCCGAAGGCTGCCGACCCCTCCGAGGAGGAGGCGGCGGCCCCGGCCGGGGACACCGACAAGACCGCCGGCCTGACGGCCCAGCTGGACCAGGTTCGTACGGCGCTCGGCGAGCGCACCGCGGACCTCCAGCGGCTCCAGGCCGAATACCAGAACTACCGTCGCCGCGTGGAGCGGGACCGGGTCACGGTCAAGGAGATCGCCGTCGCGAACCTCCTGTCCGAGCTCCTTCCCGTACTCGACGACGTCGGCCGCGCACGGGAGCACGGCGAGCTGCTCGGCGGCTTCAAGTCGGTCGCCGAATCGCTGGAGACGGTCGTCGCGAAGTTGGGCCTCCAGCAGTTCGGCAAGGAGGGCGAGCCCTTCGACCCGACGATCCACGAGGCCCTGATGCACAGCTACGCGCCGGACGTCACCGAGACGACCTGCGTGGCGATCCTCCAGCCGGGGTATCGCATCGGCGAGCGCACCATCCGCCCCGCGCGGGTGGCCGTCGCCGAGCCGCAGCCGGGCGCCACGCCCGCGGCGGCCAAGGAAGAGAAGACAGACGACGAGGAGAGCGGTGGCACCGAGGAGGTCTGACGACACCACGTCCGACCACCGCGGTGCACACCGACCGGTCCGGCGGCCGGCCCACGGGTCGGCCGCCGCGCCGATCGTCCGGAAGGAGGGACGTCGATGAGCACGAAGGACTTCGTCGAGAAGGACTACTACAAGGTCCTCGGCGTCCCCAAGGACGCCACCGACGCCGAGATCAAGAAGGCGTACCGCAAGCTCGCCCGCGAGTTCCACCCGGACGCCAACAAGGGTGACGCCAAGGCGGAGGAGCGCTTCAAGGAGATCTCCGAGGCGAACGACGTCCTCGGCGACACCAAGCGGCGCAAGGAGTACGACGAGGCGCGCGCCCTCTTCGGCAACGGTGGCTTCCGCGCCGGCCCCGGTGGTGCGGGCGGCAACTTCAACTTCGACCTGGGCGACCTCTTCGGCGGAGGCGCCCCGGGCGGCGGACAGGGCGGTGCGGGCGGCGGGTTCGGCGGCGGCGGAGGAGGCGGTCTCGGCGACGTCTTCGGCGGGCTGTTCAACCGCGGCGGTACCGGCACCCGGGTCCAGCCGCGGCGCGGCCAGGACATCGAGTCCGAGGTGACGCTCAGCTTCACCGAGGCGGTCGACGGGGCCACGGTCCCGCTGCGGATGTCCAGCCAGGCGCCCTGCAAGGCGTGTTCCGGCACCGGCGACAAGAACGGCACCCCCAGGGTCTGCCCGACCTGCGTCGGCACCGGCCAGGTCTCGCGCGGCACCGGCGGCGGCTTCTCGCTCACCGACCCGTGCGTGGACTGCAAGGGCCGGGGCCTCATCGCCCAGGACCCGTGCGAGGTCTGCCACGGCAGCGGCCGGGCCAAGTCGGCCCGCACGATGCAGGTCAGGATCCCGGCGGGCGTCTCGGACGGCCAGCGGATCCGGCTGCGCGGCAAGGGCGGACCGGGCGAGCGCGGCGGTCCGGCCGGCGATCTGTACGTCGTCGTCCACGTCGGCGCCCACCCGGTCTTCGGGCGCAAGGGCGACAACCTCACGGTCACCGTGCCCGTCACCTTCCCGGAGGCGACGCTCGGCGGCGAGGTGAAGGTCCCCACCCTCGGCGGACCCCCGGTCACCCTGAAACTGCCCGCCGGCACCCCGAACGGGCGTACGATGCGCGCCCGGGGCAAGGGTGCGGTCCGCAAGGACGGCACCCGCGGCGACCTGCTGGTCACCGTGGAGGTCGCGGTCCCCACGGACCTCGGCCAGGAAGGCCGGGACGCACTGGAGGCCTACCGCAAGGCGACCGCGGACGAGGATCCGCGGGCGGAACTGTTCCAGGCCGCGAAGGGAGCTTGAGATGGACGGCCGTCGACGCAATCCGTACCAGCTGACCGATGAATCACCGGTGTACGTGATCTCGATCGCGGCCCAGCTCTCGGGCCTGCACCCGCAGACGCTGCGCCAGTACGACCGTCTCGGCCTGGTCTCCCCGGACCGCACGGCCGGCCGCGGCCGCCGCTACTCGGCCCGCGACATCGAGCTGCTGCGCACCGTGCAGCAGCTGTCGCAGGACGAGGGCATCAACCTGGCGGGCATCAAGCGCATCATCGAGCTGGAGAACCAGGTGGCCGCGCTCCAGCAGCGCGTCGCCGAACTCTCGGCGGCGGTGGACGGCGCGGCGGTCGCCATGCAGCAGCGCGAGGCCCAGGTGCACGCCTCGTACCGCCGCGACCTCGTGCCGTACCAGGACGTGCAGCAGACCAGCGCGCTGGTGGTGTGGCGGCCCAAGCCGAAGAGGGCGACGGGGGAGTAGGAGCGGCGCACGCCTTGTGTGTCGCGCACGTCTTGTGCGGTTGCACGCGGCTTTGCGCGGCGGGGCCGGAGGAGCGGATGCTCTTCCGGCCCCGCCGTGCGTTTCAGGTGCCGCCGTGGCCGGCTCTCGCGATGCCGGAGTGGGCGAGCAGGGCGCCGAGGTGGGTGCGGCTGGTGGCGCCGAGGGTGTGCATGAGTCTGGCGATGTGGGAGCGGCAGGTGCGGACGCTGATGCCCATCTTCCGGGCGACGACCTCGTCGACGTGGCCTTCGGTGAGGAGGCGGGCGATGCTGAGCTGGACGGCGGTGAGGGGGGTGCCGGGGAGTGCGGTCGGGAGGGGGTCGTCGTACGGGGTGGCCTGGGCCCAGAGGACCTCGTAGACGTGGACCAGGTAGCGGACCAGGGCCGGGTGGCGGATCTCCAGGGCGGTGTCGTTGCCGGGGGCGGCGGGGACGTAGGCGACCGTGCGGTCGAAGACGATCAGGCGGTCGATGGCCTGTTCCATGGTGCGGACTTCGAGGTGGCCCGGGGGGAGTTGGTCCAGGTACTCCGTGAAACGCGTGTTGTAGCGCACGGGGTGCTGGTAGAGGTGGCGCATCCGGCCGCCGGCCGCGATGACGGCCCGGGCGTTCGTGAGGCCCTGCCGCATGCTGTGGGCGAGGCGGTTGCCGCCCGGCTGTGCGGTGAGGACCTCGTCCCGGGCGGCCCGGGAGGCCTCGCCCAGGGCTGCCATGACGCGCTCCCGCCCTTCGATGACGGTGATCGCCGGGCGCGGTTCCCGGTCGGCGATCGCGGTCAGCGGCAGGAGGGCGTCGACGAGCGCGGCCGTGGTGTCGAGGCGTTCGAAGACCTCCTGCGCGAAGGGTCTGAGCAGCCGCGTGAGCGCGGCCGACGCCGGTACGGGGCGTACCCACCGCTCGTCGTCCGGGTCCGGGTGGACCAGGCCGCGCTCGAACAGGCAGGATGCCTCGGCGAAGTCCGTCCGGGGCAGGCGGCCTTCGCGCAGAGCCGTCGCGTAGAGGCTCATGGCGGGCTCGCAGAGACCGTGGACGGCCCCCGCTCTGTCCGTGCTCTCCGCCGTCGTGCACATGCCTCGGCCCCCCGTAGGTTTCGGTATGCCCCTGGACGAGGCTAAGGGCTGTCCCGTATCTGTGGTGCGGACAGCTGTCAGGCGCTCGGGTTCCTCCACAGATGTCGCTCGTCCAGGCTCCCGAATCGCACGTCTCCGCGGGCAAGGTCGACGAGGATGGGCCAGCAGTCGAGCAGTTGCTCTCTCGCATCACGCGAGGCGAGGTACTGCACGGAGTTGTAGGGCACGATCAGGAGCCCGTTGCTCTCACAGACCCGCTCTGCGTCGATGGCGAGAGGCGGCTCGTCCTCGCGCTGGCTCTGCGCAAGAAACGTCACCGCGAGTTGCAGGGCCTCGTCCTGCTCCATCATCCGTCTCCAGTCCGTCGGCTCGAAGAAGGCACCCTAACCGGCCTGGGATGATCTTGGTGTGGCTGGTGTGATCACGGCGTCGGAGCCGTCCTGGATAGCCCCGTTCTCCGGGCTGAGCCCGCGCGCCTTCGGGAAGCTGGTGGCGGTGCTGCGTCGCGAGGGTGCGGACGCGGTCCGCCGGGGCCGGCCGTGGAGTCTTCCGCTGGAGGACCGGGTCCTGCTGGTTGCGGCGTACTGGCGGACGAACCTGACGATGCGGCAGCTCGCGCCGCTGTTCGGGGTCTCGAAGTCGGCGGCGGACCGGATCATCGACCACCTCGGGCCGATGCTCGCGCTCCAGCCCCGCAAGCGGTTCGCGAAGGACGCCGTGCTCATCGTGGACGGCACCCTGGTCCCCACCCGGGATCACACGATCGCGGAGCGGTCGAAGAACTACCGGTACTCCACCAACCATCAGGTCGTCATCGACGCCGACACCCGCCTGGTCGTCGTGGTCGGCCGGCCGCTCGCCGGGAACCGCAACGACTGCAAGGCATGGGAGGAATCCGGAGCCAAAGCCGCCGTCGGCAAGACCCTCACGATCGCCGACGGCGGCTATCCGGGCACCGGACTCGTCATCCCGCACCGCCGTAAGAGAGGCCAGACCAAACTCCCGGACTGGAAAGAAGAGCACAACAAATCCCACAAACAGGTCCGGGCCCGCGTCGAGCACGTCTTCGCCCGCATGAAGACCTGGAGGATCCTCCGCGACTGCCGCCTCAAGGGCGACGGCGTCCACCACGCCATGCTCGGCATCGCCCGCATGCACAACCTCGCCCTCGCCGGATAAGCCGACGGGCCGAACGGCAACCGACCATGCCCAAGGCGACACGAAGATCATTTACGGGACAGCCCTTAGTTGCCGTCCTCCGGACGCGCCGGAGCCGCACGTAACGGCCGCTCGGTGCCCGTCGCCTCGACGATGCCCGACTCGACGAGCAGCGCGCCGAGATGGGTGCGGCTGGTGGCGCCCAAGGTCTGCATGAGCTTGGCGATGTGCGAGCGGCAGGTGCGGACGCTGATGCCCATCTTGCGGGCCACCACGTCGTCGACGTGGCCTTCGGTGAGGAGGCGGGCGATGCTGAGCTGGACGGCGGTGACCGGGGCGTTCGGTGCGGTCGCCTGGTGGTTCTCGGCCAGCGGGACGGCCTGGGCCCAGAGGACCTCGTAGACCTGGATCAGGTAGGAGACCAGAGCCGGATGGCTGATCCGCAGCGCGGTGTTGCGGTCGGCGGAACCGGGGATGTAGGCCACCGCGCGGTCGATGATGATCAGCCGTTCGACGGTCAGCTCGGTGGTGCGTACCTGCAGGTGCTGGGCCGGGACCTGGGACAGGTAGTCCCGGACGGTGCTGCTGTAGCGCGCCGGATGCTGGTAGATGTGCCGGATCCGGGCTCCCCGCCGGATGGCCGTATGGGCGTTGGCCAGGGCCTCCCGCAGGGTGCTGGCCGGGCGGTCGCTGCCGGGCTGGGCCGTGAGGATCTCGTCCGTGGCGGTGGCGGTGGCCTCGTTGAGGGACGCCTGGATGGCCGGGACCCCCTCCAGCACGGTGATGGCGAGGTTGGGGTCGTCGTGGGCCACGGCGGTCAGCGGGAACAGGGACCGGCTCAGCGCGGCCGCGAGGCGCAGGCGCTCGTCGATCTCCCGGGAGACCGGTTGCAGGAGGTTGGCCAGAGCGGCCGACGGCGACACGGGCCGCATCCAGGTGTCGTCCCACGGGTCGGGATGCAGCAGGGCGAGGTCCGTCAGGCAGGGGGCTTCGGCGAGATCGGGGCGGGCTATTCGTCCGGCGCGCAGGGCTTTCTCGTACAGGCGGAGCGCTGGATCGCACAACTCGGTAGGCGCGTGCGGATGATGTCCCAATCTGGCTTCATTGCTTCCCATTTGGGATCCCCCTGCTTTATGCAGTGCAACAAGTTGACGGTGGTGCCAGCGTAGTTCCGAGGGGAGTGTGGAGATGCCGGGGGAGCCGGGAACTCCCTCGGCGCGACCTGGGCGTCGGCTGTGCTCTCCCCCATTGCGCAGTCACGCCCGGGTTCCCGTACGGGGGGATCGATCGCGCGGTCAGGAGTCCGATTCCAGGATTCCTGACCGTGCGATGAGATATCCGAGTTGTGCGCGGCTGTTGCTGCCGAGCGCGACACTGAGCTTGGCGATGTGGGAGCGGCAGGTGCGTACGTTCATGCCGAGGCGGCGGGCGATGGCCTCGTCCACATGGCCCTCGACCAACAGTTTGGCGATGGAATGGCGTACTCCGGAAATCCCTTCCGGACCGGGGTCGTAAGGGATCTGCTCCTGCAACGGAGTGCCGCGGTGCCAGAACTGCTCGAAGACCTTGACGAGGTATTTCACGATGACCGGATGCCGGAGTTCGAGAGCGACGGTCCGGTCTTCCGTGGCGGGGATGAAGGCGACCGTGTGGTCGAAGATCATGAGACGCTCGACGAGTTCCTCGAGCGTCCGTATCTCCATCTTGCTCTCGGCCATGCGGGCCACGTAATTTAGCGTGCCCTGACTGTGCCGGACCGTGTGCTGATACAGCGTGCGCATGGCGACACCGCGTTGCATGAGCGTGTTTCCGCGCTCCATGGCGATGTTGAGCGCGACCTCGCTGCGACCGCCCCCGGGCTGGATGGTGAGCACCTCCGACTGGCACTCGGAGAGGGCGAGCTCGATGGAGGCGTTGATGCGGCTGATGCCCTCGACGACCGTGATCGAGTGGGTGGTGGGCGGAGCCTGGCTGCTGACGGCCATGAAGGGCTCGAACGCCTCGGCCAGCTCCACCGAGAGCCGCCGCCGCTCCTGGATCTCCCGCTCGATGGGGTGAAGCCGCTGCGTGAGCGCCGCGAACGCCGGCACCGGCCGTAGCCAGGCGGGGTCGTCCGGATCGGGATGCAGCAGGGCGAACTCCAGCAGGCACGGAGCCGCTTCCGCCTCGGCGCGGGCTATCTTCCCCATGCTCAGCGCGCTCGTGTAGAGCCGCGCCCCCTCGTCGCACAAAGTGGTGACAGAGTGGGGATGTGTCGCTTTGGCTCTATCTGTGGTCAATTCTCCACCCCCCAGGAACATGCATCAGCAGGAACATGATGCATCGTTTCTGTGGTTTGACGTGCCTTGATGAGCCATCGTCTTGTGATGCGGGGGAGAGGAAACCTTGGAAGTGAGGACGAAGCCCACTATGAGTAAGAAATCGCTTCGCTCGGTGCTTGCCGTGGCCTTCTCCGCCGGGCTCGTGTCCGTGGCTCTCGGTGCTCTGGGTACCGAGGCGGCAGGTACGGACGGCACGGTCGCCGTGCAGTCCCAAGCCCGGCCGCCCGCCGACCTGGCCTGGGACGCGGCGCCCGCGAAGCTTGCGGGAGCATCCACGGCCGTCGAGCAAGGGCCTGACATGGGGTGGGACTTCGCCCCGACCGCGAAGGACCGGGCATGACCCCCCCGCCGCCGGACGACCGCACCTTCCGGCGCGAGATGGCAACCGCCTATCGCTCAGGGTGGCATTTCATCGATCTGCTCACGGCCCTCCCCCGCCGTGGCGACTCGTTGATGGTCACCCTGTTCGGAGAGCCGATCGTCGTCGTGATGGAAGAGGACGAGGACGTCCGCGCCTATCGCTGTCTCCGACGCCCCCGTGGCGCGCCGCAGCCCGTCCGCTGCGCCGTCAGGTACGGGATGATCTTTGTGAACCTCGATCAGCGGGACCACGAGCTGATCGCGTCAGAACCCCTTTCCGCCACCCCCCGCAGTGCCTGAGCGATTCCCCCGTCGTCACCTGTCGCTCCAGGCGCTTCCCCCACACAGCGGCGCCACCGTGACCTGAACACGGTGGCGCCGTTGTGCTGTCCCCGTACGGGAAGGGGCGGTCAGGCGTTGCCGAGCGCCCGGTCCAGGGCGATCTCGATCACGATGCGCTCCGGGTTCTCCCTCGGCGTGCGCTCGTACCGCTCCGCGTAGCGGCTCTCCGCGTCCGCGACGGCCTCCGGTTCCGTACGGATGGTCGCGCGGCCCTCCAGCGTCGCCCACCGGGCCTGGTGCATCTGGCAGACGGCGACCCGTGCCCCCTCCGGTCCCGCGGCCAGGATGTTGGCGACCTTGCGGGTGTTCCTGCCGGTGATCACCCGGGCCACTCCGGCCTCCGGGTCGTACGTCACGCCCACCGGCACCACGTGCGGTGTGCCGTCCGGGCGGAGCGTCGTCAGCGTGCACACATGCCGCTCGCGCCAGAACGCGAGGTACTCGGGGGTGGGGTTCCGTACGTCTGCCATGGGGGAAGCGTAGGCGGCGGTGCGGTGGCGGGTGGCCCCGGTGGCCGGTTCACTCAGGACGGGCGGGGCCGGGGTGCCGTATTCTTGCCTTGAGTGGAATAGACTCAACTTTGTGTACGTCGGAATCATCAAGGAACCCCCAGCTGCGAGGAGGAGCAAGGACCCGTGGACGCCGAGCTGACCAACAAGAGCCGGGACGCCATCAACGCGGCCACCGACCGGGCCGTGAAGGACGGGCACCCCGACCTCACCCCCGCACACCTGCTGCTCGCGCTGCTGGGCGGCGAGGACAACGAGAACATCACCGACCTGCTCGCCGCCGTCGAGGCCGACCAGGCCGTCGTGCGCGGCGAGACCGAGCGGCTGCTCGGGACCCTGCCCAGCGTCACCGGCTCCACCGTGGCCCCGCCGCAGCCCAACCGTGAGCTGCTGGCCGTCATCCAGGACGCGGCGCAGCGGGCGAAGGAGCTCGGTGACGAGTACCTCTCCACCGAGCACCTGCTGATCGGGATCGCCGCGAAGGGCGGGCGCGCCGGTGAGATCCTCGACGGACAAGGGGCCGGTGCGAAGAAGCTGCTGGCCGCATTCGAGACGAGCAGGGGCGGCCGCCGCGTGACCACACCCGACCCGGAGGGCCAGTACAAGGCCCTGGAGAAGTTCGGCACCGACTTCACGGCCGCCGCGCGCGACGGCAAGCTGGACCCGGTCATCGGCCGTGACCAGGAGATCCGCCGTGTCGTGCAGGTCCTGTCCCGCCGGACCAAGAACAACCCGGTGCTCATCGGCGAGCCCGGCGTCGGCAAGACCGCCGTCGTCGAAGGGCTCGCCCAGCGCATCGTCAAGGGTGACGTCCCGGAGAGCCTGAAGAACAAGCGGCTGGTCTCGCTCGACCTCGGCGCGATGGTCGCGGGCGCGAAGTACCGCGGCGAGTTCGAGGAGCGCCTGAAGACCGTCCTCTCCGAGATCAAGGAGAGCGACGGCCAGATCATCACCTTCATCGACGAGCTGCACACCGTCGTGGGCGCCGGCGCGGGCGGCGACTCCGCCATGGACGCGGGCAACATGCTCAAGCCGATGCTGGCCCGCGGTGAGCTGCGCATGGTCGGCGCGACCACGCTCGACGAGTACCGCGAGCGCATCGAGAAGGACCCGGCCCTGGAGCGCCGCTTCCAGCAGGTCCTGGTGGCCGAGCCGTCCGTCGAGGACACCATCGCCATCCTCCGCGGCCTCAAGGGCCGTTACGAGGCCCACCACAAGGTCCAGATCGCGGACTCGGCGCTGGTCGCCGCGGCCACGCTCTCCGACCGCTACATCACCTCCCGCTTCCTCCCCGACAAGGCCATCGACCTGGTCGACGAGGCCGCCTCCCGGCTCCGTATGGAGATCGACTCCTCACCGCTGGAGATCGACGAACTCCAGCGCTCCGTCGACCGGTTGAGGATGGAGGAACTGGCGCTGAAGAACGAGTCCGACGCCGCCTCCAAGCAGCGCCTGGAGAAGCTGCGCCGCGACCTCGCCGACAAGGAGGAGGAGCTGCGCGGCCTCAACGCCCGCTGGGAGAAGGAGAAGCAGGGCCTCAACCGGGTCGGTGAGCTGAAGGAGCGCCTGGACGAGCTGCGCGGCCAGGCCGAACGAGCGCAACGCGACGGTGACTTCGACGCCGCCTCCAAGCTGCTGTACGGGGAGATCCCGGGCCTGGAGCGCGAGTTGGAGGAGGCCGCCGAGGCGGAGCAGGAAGCCTCCAAGGACACCATGGTCAAGGAGGAGGTCGGGCCGGACGACATCGCGGACGTCGTCGGCGCCTGGACCGGCATCCCGGCCGGGCGGCTGCTGGAGGGCGAGACGCAGAAGCTGCTGCGGATGGAGAGCGAGCTGGGCAAGCGGCTGATCGGCCAGAGCGAGGCCGTGCAAGCCGTCTCCGACGCCGTACGCCGTACGCGCGCCGGGATCGCCGACCCCGACCGGCCCACCGGCTCCTTCCTCTTCCTCGGCCCCACCGGCGTCGGCAAGACCGAGCTGGCGAAGGCGCTCGCGGACTTCCTCTTCGACGACGAGCGGGCCATGATCCGCATCGACATGAGCGAGTACGGCGAGAAGCACAGCGTCGCCCGCCTGGTCGGCGCCCCGCCCGGCTACGTCGGCTACGAGGAGGGCGGCCAGCTCACCGAGGCCGTCCGCCGCCGCCCGTACAGCGTCGTCCTCCTGGACGAGGTCGAGAAGGCCCACCCCGAGGTCTTCGACATCCTGCTCCAGGTCCTCGACGACGGCCGGCTCACCGACGGCCAGGGCCGCACGGTGGACTTCCGCAACACCATCCTCATCCTCACCTCCAACCTCGGCAGCCAGTTCCTGATGGACCCCCTGGTCAAGCCCGAGGTCAAGAAGCAGCAGGTGCTGGAGGTGGTGCGGGCCTCCTTCAAGCCGGAGTTCATCAACCGGCTGGACGACCTGGTGGTCTTCTCGGCGCTCTCCGGCGACGAGCTGGCGCACATCGCCGGGCTCCAGATCGACCGGCTGGCGAAGCGGCTCGCGGACCGGCGGCTCACCCTGGACGTCACGCCGGAGGCGCTCGCCTGGCTCGCCCAGGAGGGCAACGACCCGGCGTACGGGGCACGCCCGCTGCGCCGCCTCATCCAGACGGCCATCGGCGACCGGCTCGCCAAGGAGATCCTCTCCGGCGAGATCCGGGACGGCGACACCGTACGCGTGGACCGCGCCGGGGAGGCGGACGCGGACGGCCTGACCGTCGGCCCGGCCGCGTAGAGCCGCTGAAGGCGCCGGGCCGGCCGCGTGAGCCGCCGGCCCGGTGCCTGAGAACCAGCCCCGCCCGCCCCTCCCCGAAGCCGCGGCGTGTCAGCTTGTGGCGGATAGGGGCCGTGCGGGCTTGCCATGCCCCGCCCGCCATGGGAGAGGATGGCCGCCAACCGCACGAAGGGAAATAACGGTGAGCATCGATCCGTCCTCGATTCCTAATTTCGGGGGCCAGCCCGAACCGCAGGCGGCAGGACCGGAGGGCCCCGTCGTCCCTGACCAGGGCCTCGTCAAGCAGCTCCTCGACCAGATGGAGCTCAAGTACGTCGTCGACGACGAGGGCGACCTCGCCGCGCCGTGGGAAGAGTTCCGGACGTACTTCATGTTCCGGGGCGAGGACGAGCAGCAGGTCTTCTCGGTCCGTACGTTCTACGACCGCCCGCACGCGCTCGACCTGCGTCCGGTCCTCCTGGACGCCATCGACGACTGGAACCGCCGCACCCTGTGGCCCAAGGTCTACACCCACGCCCACGAGGGCGAGGAGGGTGAGGCGGGCTCCGTCCGGCTGATCGGTGAGGCGCAGATGCTCATCGGCACCGGCGTCAGCCTGGAGCACTTCGTCTCCTCGACGGTGAGCTGGGTGCGCGCCTCGATCGAGTTCGACAAGTGGCTCGTCGAGCGCCTCGGCCTCGCGCCGGCCGAGGAGAAGACGGACGGCGAGGGCACGGAGTCCGCGGGCGCCTGACGCCTCGCACCACGACAGCGGCCCGGGTGGCGGTCACCACGACCGCCTCCCGGGCCGTTCCGTCCTCACCCCAGCCGCCCCAGCCGCTCCACCGCCTCCTCCAGCACGTCCTCCCGCTTGCAGAACGTGAACCGGACCTGGCTGCGGCCCGCCTCCGGGTCGTCGTAGAAGACCGAGACCGGGACGGCGGCCACCCCGCAGCGCTCCGGGAGGGCCCGGCAGAAGGCGTACGCGTCCTCCTCGCCGAACGGGGAGATGTCGGTGGTGACGAAGTACGTCCCCTCCGGCTCGTAGACCCGGAAGCCCGCGCTCCGCAGGCCCTCCGCCAGCAGGTCGCGCCTGCGGCGCATCCCCTCGCGGAACTCCGTGAAGAACGCGTCCGGCAGCCGGAGCGCCTCCGCGATCGCGTACTGGAACGGGCCGCCGCTCACGAACGTGAGGTACTGCTTCGCCGAGCGCACCGCCGTCACCAGCGGCGCGGCGGCCGTCACCCAGCCGATCTTCCAGCCGGTGTACGAGTACGTCTTGCCGGCCGACGAGATGGAGACCGTCCGCTCGCGCATCCCGGGCAGGGCGGCGATCGGGTGGTGGGAGCCGGCGAAGACGAGGTGCTCGTACACCTCGTCGGTGACCACCAGGAGGTCGTGTTCGACCGCCAGGGCCGCGATGCCGCTCAGCTCCTCGGGGGTGAGGACCGTGCCGGTCGGGTTGTGCGGTGAGTTGAGCAGCAGGAGGCGGGTGCGCGGGGTGATCAGGGAGCGCAGCTCGTCGAGGTCCGGGCGGAAGGCGGGGGCGCGGAGGGTGAGCGGGACGCGGACGCCGCCGGCCATCGCGATGCACGCGGCGTACGAGTCGTAGTACGGCTCGAACGCGATGACCTCGTCGCCCGGCTCCACCAGCGCCAGCAGCGCGGCGGCGATCGCCTCGGTGGCCCCGGTGGTGATCAGGACTTCGGTGTCGGGGGACCAGGTCAGGCCGTAGAACCGCTTCTGGTGGTCGGCGACGGCGGTCCGCAGCTCCGGGACGCCGGGGCCTGGCGGGTACTGGTTGCCGTGGCCGGAGCGCAGCGCCCGGACCGCCGCCTCCCTGATCTCCTCGGGGCCGTCGGTGTCGGGGAAGCCCTGGCCGAGGTTGATCGAGCCGGTCCGCGCGGCCAGCGCGGACATCTCGGCGAAGATCGTCGTCCCGAACCCGGCCAGGCTGCGGTTGAGCAGCGGTCGTCGTCCCTCGGGTCCGTGCCCCTGGTGTGCCTGGTCCTGCCCGTGTCCCTGTGTCATGGGCGCCATCCTGCGCTCAAGCTCTGGAGTTGCTCAAGTCTGCTTTGGCGCGTTCGTGACAGGGGGATCCCCCTGTCACGAAGGAAGACCGGGAAACCGGAGAGATCCGGGAAGCGACGGGGGAACCGCTCGCTTCGGGGGAGAGAAAGGCGGGTGAGGGGCATGACTGTCCTCGTCACGGTGCTGATCGGTGTGGGGATTCTCGTCGGCCTGCTGGTGGCCCTGGCACGGGCGACCCGGGTCGGGAGCGGACCGTCCGGGCGGGCCCGGCGGCGGTCCGCCGCGAGCGGTTCGGCGGCGGGCGGCGGTGGCTGGTGGGTCGGCGGAGGCGGTGACGGAGGCGGCTCCTCGTCCTGCGGCTCCTCCTCCGGCGGCCACTCGTGCGGCGGTGGGTCGTCGTGCGGCGGCGGCGGCGGTGGTTGCGGCGGAGGCAGCTGAGCGGGCCGGGAGGCCGTCGCCGTCACCGACAGTGACTCCAGGGCCGGGCGCCCGGAGGGTGAACTCCCTCCGGGCGCCCTGTCGTTGAGCCACGCAGACGAAAACGGCTGAACAGTTGAACCGGGCTGCCCCCGGGGGGATGGAAACCACGTCAAGTTGGGTAAAAACGCTGCGAGTGCGGCGTACTTCGTGATTCCCTTCTCGAAGAGAACATTCAGCCCTCGGACCCCAGTTGGACCAGATCGGGCGCTCCCCTCCTCCCACGCGCACGCTCGGGGGAAGCCCGCTGTCCATGCGTCCATGTGTGTTTGCGGAGCCGACCCATGCTCACCACCCTCCAGACGGCCTATTCCGATACCCGCGCCGCCGACCTGGCCTGGACCCTGGGGCGGGAGCCGCTCCCGGCCCTCGCCGTCCTCGACCTCCAGCTCGGCGGTGCCGAACTGCAGTTGAGGCTCCTCGGCGCCTCCCACCAGGTGCTCCTCCAGGAGGACCGCGGTGTCTGTTCCGAGACCGTCGCCTGCATCCCGGGCAGCAGCACTCCGCTCCCTCTCGGTGTCGCCGAGCGGCTCGGGGACTGGGAGTACGAGTTCGCGGCCCGCGTCGAGACCCTGACGCAGGGCCAGTTCGCGGGACGGGCGCAGGAGCTGCTCGCGCTCGTGAGCGACCACCCGCACGGCCTGGCGGGCACCTTCCCCGGCTCCCCGTACGCCTTCACCGCGATGCTCGCCCAGCGCATCGAGGGCCAGGTGCGGTGGCGGACCTGGCACGCGTACCCGCAGGAAGGGCAGTTGGTGGTCACCCGGACCCGGGTGGGGGTGCGCATCCCGGCGCCCGCGCTCTGAGGGCCGCGCGGCCGGGGGCCTGGTGCCTCCCGGCCGCGTCACTAGAACTCCTGTGGTTACTTGCACCCTTGTGGGTGACAGGCGGCGACCGGGCGGTGACGTAGCGTTCGCAGCATGATCGACCAGCAGGTGTCGCTGCGAGGGGGCGCGGCGCGGCTTCCCGTACGGCCGAGGACCGGCCGGTTCCTCGTGCTGGCCGCCGTCTTCGTCTGCGCGGCCTGCGGTCTCGTCTACGAGCTGGAACTGGTCGCGCTCGCCTCCTACTTGATCGGTGACTCGGTCACCCAGGCCTCCGTCGTGCTCTCCACGATGGTCTTCGCGATGGGCATCGGCTCGCTCCTCGCGAAACGTTTACGCTGCCACGCCGCCGTCGGTTTCGGGCTGATCGAGGCGGCCCTCGCGCTCATCGGCGGCTCCTCGGCGCTCGTGCTGTACGCGTCGTTCGCCTGGCTCGGTGAGTCGCGGTACGCCGTGGTCGGGTTCTCGCTGGCGATCGGGGTGCTGATCGGCGCGGAGATCCCGCTGCTGATGACGCTGATCCAGCGCGTCGACCGGCAGGACGCGGGCGGGGCCGTGGCCGATCTCTTCGCCGCCGACTACGTGGGCGCGCTCGTCGGCGGGCTGGCCTTTCCGTTCCTCCTGCTGCCGATGCTCGGCCAGCTCACCGGCGCGCTCCTGACGGGCGCGGTGAACGCGGCCGCCGGCGGGGCGCTGGTCCTGTGGGTGTTCCGCCGCGACCTCACGCCCCGCTCCCGCCGCCTCCTCTTCCTGGTCAACTTCTCGGTGATCGCCGTCCTGGCCACCGCCACGTTCCTGGTCGACGACTTCGAGCGGGCGGCGCGGCGGGCGGTCTACGGGGACCAGGTGCGGGTGGCCGTGCAGACCGGGGTGCAGGAGGTCGTCCTGACCGGCACCGACCGCGACTCCCTCGGCCTCTACCTGGACGGCCGGCTCCGGGTCAGCGCCCGCGACGCGTACCGCTACCACGAGGCGCTGGTCCACCCGGCGATGGACGGGCCCCGCGCCCGCGTCCTCGTCCTCGGCGGCGGCGACGGGCTCGCCGCCCGCGAGGTGCTCCGGTACGCGGACGTCCGCTCGGTCACCGTCGTCGAGATCGACCCCGCCGTCACCCGGCTGGCCCGCACCGACCCGGCCCTCTCCGAGCTCAACGGCCACGCCTACCGCGACCCCCGCCTCACCGCCGTCGGCGCGGACGCCTTCACCTGGCTGCGCGCCGACCACCGCCGCTACGACGTGGTGATCTCCGACCTGCCGGACCCGGGGATCACGGCCAGTACGAAGCTGTACTCCGCCGAGTTCTACGGCCTGATCGCCGAGGCCCTGGCCCCGCGCGGCCGGCTCGTGGTGCACGCGGGCCCGCCGGTGGTCCGGCCGCGGACCTTCTGGACGGTGGAGGCCTCGGTACGGGCCGGAGGCCTCGCCACCCGCCCGTACCGCATCCCGGCCCGCCCCTCCGGTCACCCGTCCGGCTCCACCGCGAGCCCCGACCGGCCCGCCTCCGGAGGCCGGTCCGCGGAGGACTGGGGCTTCCTGCTCGCGGCGGCGGAAGCGGTGGGGGAGCCGGGGCTCGGCGCCGGTGCGCCGGTACCGCGCTCGCTCGGGGAGGCGGAACTACGGGAGGGGGCCCGGGCGGCGGACCGGCTGCGGCTGCCGGGGCAGGCGCCGTCCACGCTGGTCCACCCGCGGTACCGGGAGGAGGCGTGAGGGGCTCCCGGGGGCCTCGTGCGGTGGCGCCGGGCACGAGGGCCGGGCGGGTGGAAGCCCTGACGGGCGGGCCGGGGGCGATTAGGCTCGGTCGTATGGAGCATCAGGTGTTCGTTCCGGTCCCGGTCCCGGCCCTGCGGCGCACGCTGGGCGACCCCGCCCGGGTCGCCCGCTGCGTACCGGGCTTCCAGCGCGACGCCGACGCGTCGGCGTCGCCGCTGGCGGGCCGGTGGAAGTTCCGGGCCGGCGGCCACACCATCACGTACCGGGGCGAGCTGAAGCTCTCCGGGCCCGAGGGCGACCGCTTCTCGGTGACCGGGGAGGGCGTGGAGGCCCGGGGGACGGGCGCGGTGAAGCTGGCCCTGACCCTCGCCCTCACGGAGACGGGGACGGCGGCGGGGACGAGCACGGAGGGCGGCACGACTCTCACGTACAGCGGTACGGCGAGCGGCGACGGCCGGCTGGCCGAGCTGGAGGAGGGCGCCGCGTTCGCCGCCGCCCAGCGCCTCCTGGACCGCTTCACCCAGCAGCTGGTGACGGAGACGCTGGCCGTACGGGAGGGGGACGGCGGGGACGACGGCGCGGAGGACGTATCGGCCGAAGGGCTTGAGGGAGACGTCGAGCCCTCCGAGCCCGCTGACCTCCCGAAGCCCTCCGAGCCTGCGAGTGGACCCGACGTACCCGCTGGGCCTGCCGGTGGACCCGACGAACCCGCCGGGCCTGCCGGTGGACCCGAAGAGCCCGCCGGTGGGCCCGAAGAACCCGCCGAACCCGCCTCCGTATTCGAATCGCCCGTCCCACCGCCCGCCCTCGACCCCGTCGCCGGAGTGGAGTTCACCGTCCCCGACGAGCCGCCCGCCGAGGCCGCGCACGCCCGCCGCACCATGATCGGCCGCAGCGCGGAGGAGGTCGACCACGCGCCTCCGCGCGGCCGGTACGCCCCCGTGCCCTCGCCGGACGCGGGCGGGCCCGGAACCACTCTGCGCTGGGTCGCACCGGCCGCCGCTCTCGCGCTCGCCTCCGCCGTGGTGCTGAGCCGGGCGTTGCGGCGCCGCAGGTGAGGCACCGCCAGGAGACCGCCAGTAGGGTCGTCGGGTGAGCAGCAGCGAAGAGACCACGCAGAACGCAGAGAACCGGAACGCAGAGAACGAAGAGAGCGTCAGGCTCCGCGTCGGCGACGCCGAGTTGACCGTCGAGCCCGCCCACGGCTGCCGGATCAGCAGCCTGCGGATCGGCTCCACCGAACTGCTGCGCCAGGGCGAGCGGTACGGCTGCTTCCCGATGGTGCCCTGGTGCGGCCGTACCGGATACGGGAAGTTCCGCAACGGCGACGCCGCCCACCAACTGCCCCTCAACTCACCGCCGCACGCCATCCACGGCACCGGCCGGGACACCGCCTGGCAGACCGCCCACGTGGACAAGGCGCAGGCCGCCTTCTACTACGACCTCGCCGAGCCCTGGCCGTACGAGGGCCGGGTGACCCAGACCTTCGAGCTGACCGAGGACGGGCTGACCCTCGGCCTCGCCGTGGAGACGTACGGCACCTCCTTCCCGGCCCAGGCCGGCTGGCACCCCTGGTTCCACCGCAGCCTCGAAGACGGCCGGCCCGCTGAGCTCTCCTTCGACGCGACCTGGCAGGAGGAGCGCGGCGAGGACCACCTGCCGACCGGCCGCCGCATCGACCCCGTACCGGGACCGTGGGACGACTGCTTCGGGATGCCCGACGGCGTGGACGTGAAGCTCACCTGGCCGGAGCAGCTGGAGCTGACGGTGAAGAGCCGCAGCGAGTGGGGGGTCATCTACGACGAGCAGGACGAGGCGATCTGCGTCGAGCCGCAGTCCGGTCCGCCGAACGGCCTGAACACCACACCTCGCCTGGTCACGCCGATCGACCCGCTGGAGATCACGACGACCTGGAGCTGGGCGCGGCTCTGAGGCGGGGCGTGCTCCGGAGCGGGGCGTGCTCCGGGGGTTTCGGCATGCGCATACCCTCGTGGACATGACTGACGTACACGCTGACCTGCTCCAGCAGATCAAGGACAAGGCCGTGGTGCACGGCAAGGTGACCCTCTCCTCGGGGCTGGAAGCCGACTGGTACATCGACCTGCGCCGGATCACGCTGGACGGCAAGGCCGCGCCGCTGGTCGGCCAGGCCATGCTCGACGCCACCGCCGCGCTGGACTTCGACTGCGTCGGCGGGCTGACGCTCGGCGCCGACCCGGTCGCCACGTCGATGCTGCACGCCTCCGCCGCACGCGGGAAGAGCCTGGACGCGTTCGTCGTCCGCAAGGCGCAGAAGGCGCACGGGATGCAGCGCCGGATCGAGGGCACCGACGTGAAGGGCCGCCGCTGCCTGGTCGTCGACGACACCTCCACCACCGGCGGCTCGCCGCTGACCGCCGTCGAGGCCGTACGGGAGGCGGGCGGCGAGGTCGTCGCCGTCGCCGTGATCGTGGAGCGCGGTGCCGCTCCGGCCATCGCGGAGGCCGGTCTGCCGTACATCCAGGTCTACTCGGTGGCCGACCTCGGCCTCACCTGAGCCATTTCGGACCTCACGGACTGTTTCACGTGAAACAGGGTCCGCCGGGTGGAGCCGGATGAGGAGTCTGGGAAGATGGGGGCGACGATGACGTCGCCCCCAGGTCAGGGACTTACACGCCTGTACACCCGCACATCCCAAGGAGCGGTCAGATGCCCATCGCAACCCCCGAGGCTTACGCCGAGATGCTCGACCGGGCCAAGGCGGGCAAGTTCGCCTACCCGGCCATCAACGTCACCTCGACGCAGACGCTGCACGCGGCCCTGCGCGGCTTCGCGGAGGCCGAGAGCGACGGCATCGTCCAGATCTCCACGGGCGGTGCGGAGTTCCTGGGCGGCCAGTACAACAAGGACATGGTCACGGGCGCGGTCGCGCTGGCCGAGTTCGCGCACATCGTCGCGGCCAAGTACGACGTCACCGTCGCGCTCCACACCGACCACTGCCCCAAGGACAAGCTGGACGGTTACGTACGTCCGCTGCTCGCCGTCTCCGCCGAGCGCGTCGCCAAGGGTCTGAACCCGCTGTTCCAGTCCCACATGTGGGATGGCTCGGCCGAGACCCTCGCCGACAACCTGGCCATCGGCCAGGAGCTGCTGGCCCAGGCCGCCGCCGCCAAGATCATCCTTGAGGTCGAGATCACCCCGACCGGTGGCGAGGAGGACGGCGTCACGCACGAGATCAACGACGAGCTGTACACGACCGTCGACGACGCGCTGCGCACCGCCGAGGCGCTCGGCCTGGGCGAGAAGGGCCGCTACCTGCTGGCCGCCTCCTTCGGCAACGTCCACGGCGTCTACAAGCCGGGCAACGTCGTGCTCCGCCCCGAGCTGCTGAAGGACCTCCAGTCGGGCGTCTCCGAGAAGTACGGCAAGCCGGCCGGCAGCCAGCCGTTCGACTTCGTCTTCCACGGCGGCTCGGGCTCCACCGCCGAGGAGATCGCCACCGCTCTGGAGAACGGCGTCGTGAAGATGAACCTCGACACCGACACCCAGTACGCCTTCACCCGTCCGGTCGCGGACCACATGTTCCGCAACTACGACGGCGTCCTGAAGGTCGACGGCGAGGTCGGCAACAAGAAGACCTACGACCCCCGCACCTGGGGCAAGGCCGCCGAGGCGGGCATGGCCGTGCGCGTCACCGAGGCGTGCGCGAACCTGCGCTCCACCGGCACGAAGCTGAAGTAAGCAGTAGACGAGTACGGATGTACGGCGTCGGGCCCGGTCCTCCTCCCCGGAGGGCCGGGCCCGTTGCCGTGCCGAGACCGTTCACAGAGGGAGGGCCCGTCATGGCCGAGCTGTACGACTTCGACACCGCCGTCGACCGCCGGGGCACCTGGTGCGTCCAGTGGGACGGGGTCGCCGACCGGTTCGGGGTCGACGGGCTGCTCCCGTTCACCATCTCCGACATGGACTTCACCACCGCGCCCGAGGTGCTCGCCGCACTACGGGCCCGGCTGGACCACGGCGTCTTCGGCTACACCACCTGGTGGCAGGACGACTTCCGCTCGGCCGTCGCGCACTGGTACGCCACCCGGTACGGCACCGAGATCGACACCGGGCAGCTCGTGTACGGCCCGTCCGTGCTCAGCCAGCTCTCCCAGCTCCTCCAGATGTGGACGGCCGAGGGGGACGGGGTCGTCGTCCACACCCCCACGTACGACGGCTTCCGCAAGGCGATCACCGGGCTCGGGCGGGAGCTGCGCGGGGTGCCGGTCGGGGACGAGGAGGCGTTGGTACGGGAGCTGGCGCGGCCGGACGCCAAGGTCCTGGTGCTGTGCTCGCCGCACAACCCGACCGGGCGGGTCTGGACGGCCGCCGAGCTGACCCGGATGGCGGAGCTGGCGGAACGGCACGGGGTCGCGGTGGTCAGCGACGAGATCCACGCGGACTTCGTGCACGACGGGCACGTCCATGTGCCGTGGACGCGGGTGGCCGGTGAGGGCCGCTGGGCGCTCATCACCTCCGGGTCGAAGGCCTTCAACTTTCCGGCGCTGACCGGTTCGTACGGGCTCATCGGCGATCCGGCGGACCGGGCGGAGTACCTGCGGCGCATGGAGACGGCGGAGGGGCTCGCCTCCCCGGCGGTGCTGTCGCTGACCGCGCACATCGCGGCGTACCGGGAGGGGGCGGCGTGGCTGGACGCGGTGCGGGCGTATGTGGCGGGGAACCTGGGTCACGTCGCGGAGCGGCTCTCCGCCGACCTGCCCGAGCTGGGGTGGGAGCCGCCGCAGGCCGGGTACCTGGCGTGGATCGACCTGCGGGCGGCGGGGGTGGACGACGCGGAGTTGCAGCGGGTGCTGGTGGAGCGGGAGCGCGTGGCGATCATGGGGGGTTCCGTTTACGGGGCGCCGGGGTTCGTGCGGCTGAACGTGGGGTGCCCTCGGGCGAAGGTGGAGCGGGGGGTGGAGGCGCTGGTGCGGGCGGTGAAGGCCGTGGGGGCCGCACACTCCAGCCCCTCCGGCGTTTGAGGAGCGGGGGTACGGGGGCGGCGCCCCTGTGACGGTGCCCAGGGGTGCGGCGCGTGGAGGCCGCGCGGTAGTCGCTGGTTTCGGGGGCTCTGCCCCGGCCCCCGCTCCTCAAACGCCGGAGGGGCTTGAAGGGTGGGCCCCTGCCCCGTGCGGGCTCTCCGGGGCTCCTCAATCGCCGGAGGGGCTTAATTGAGGCACGCTGGCCCCATGGCTGCTGCTGGCTCCGCTCCCGGGGAGATCCGGGTCGCCTCCCCCGTCGGGCGGTGGGTCGTGCTCACCACCGTGCTCGGCTCCGGCATGGCGATGCTCGACTCGACCGTCATCAACGTCGCCCTGCCCCGCATCGGCGCCGACCTCGACACCGATCTGGCCGCGCTCCAGTGGACCGTCAACGCGTACATGCTGACCCTCGCCGGGCTGATCCTGCTCGGCGGGGCGCTCGGCGACCGGTACGGGCGGCGGCGGGTGTTCGTGGTGGGGGTGGTGTGGTTCGCCGTCGCCTCGCTGCTCTGCGGGATCGCCCCGAACGCGGAGGTGCTCATCGCCGCCCGCGCCCTTCAGGGGGTCGGCGGGGCGCTGCTCACCCCGGGGTCCCTCGCGCTCATCCAGGCCAGCTTCCATCCCGACGACCGGGCGCGGGCCGTGGGGCTCTGGTCCGGGTTCGGCGGGGTCGGGGCGGCCGTGGGGCCGTTCGTGGGCGGGTGGCTGGTCGACGGGCCCGGCTGGCGGTGGGTCTTCCTGCTCAACCTGCCGCTCGCCGCGATCTGCGTGCCCGTCGCCCTCCGCCACGTACCGGAGTCGCGCGATCCGGCGGCGCACGGCCGGTTCGACGTGCTGGGGGCCGCGCTCGGGGCGTTCGCGCTGGCCGGGGTGACGTACGCGCTGATCGAGGCGCCGCAGCAGGGCGCCTCGCCGCTCGTCATCGGGGCGGCGCTCGGCGGGGTGCTGCTCGGCGTGGCGTTCGTGCTGGTGGAGCGGCGGCGGGCGGATCCGATGCTGCCGCCGTCGATCTTCCGCTCGCGCCTCTTCACCTCGGTCAACCTGGTGACGTTCTGCGTGTACGCGGCGCTCGGCGGCTTCTTCTTCCTCTCCGCGATCCAGCTCCAGGTGGTCGCCGGATATTCGGCGCTCGGTGCCGGTACCGCGCTGCTGCCGACGACCATCCTGATGCTGCTGTTCTCCGCCTGGTCCGGCGAGCTGGGCCGCCGGATCGGGCCGCGTATCCCGCTCACGGTGGGGCCGCTGCTGGCCGCCGCCGGGATGCTGCTGATGCTGCGGGTGGGGCCGGGCAGTGCGTCCTTCGGCGGGTACGTCGGTGAGGTGCTGCCCGCCGTCCTGGTGCTCGGCGCCGGGCTCGTCGTGGTCGTGGCCCCGCTCACCGCGACCGTCCTGGCCGCCGTGGACACCGGGCGCGCCGGGCTGGCCAGCGGGATCAACAACGCGGCCGCCCGGGCCGCCGGCCTGATCGCGGTGGCCGCGCTGCCGCTGCTCGCCGGGATGGGCCCGGAGGCGTACCGGGACGCGGGCGAGTTCGCGGCGACCTTCCGGCGGGCGATGCCGATGTGCGCCGGGTTGCTGGTGCTGGGCGCGGTCATCGCCTGCTGGACCGTCCGCACCCCGCCGGTCACCGCCGCCGAGCCGGAACGGGCGGAGGAGCGGCCCGAGTGCACTGTCCACTGCGGGATCGTGGCCCCGCCGCTGGAGCCGGAGCGGGCGCGGGAAGCCGGGCGGTGAGGGGCCCGGCCCCAGGTGTCCGGAGCGGGCGCCGTGAGCCGTCTTCCGGCCACCGCAGCCGGCGCGCGAAACCGGGCAGTAGGGCGGCCGGTGCGGTGTCCCCGGCGGCCCGGTCCAGGCACACTTGATCCATGTCCATCCACGAGAACCTGCTCGGGGGCCCCGCCCCGACCCATCTGCCCGACGACCCCGAGCCGCGCGAGCTGCTCGCCGCCGGCACCCCGCCCGCCGAGGTCGCCGCGAAGTACCCCACCTCCTCGCTCGCCTGGGCGCAGCTCGCCGACGAGGCGTTCGAGGGCGGCCGGGTCATCGAGTCGTACGCGTACGCCCGTACCGGCTACCACCGCGGCCTCGACTCCCTGCGCCGGGCCGGCTGGAAGGGCCACGGCCCCGTACCGTTCGAGCACGAGCCGAACCGCGGCTTCCTCCGCGCCCTGCACGCCCTCGCCCGGGCCGCCGGGTCCATCGGGGAGACCGAGGAGCACGAGCGCTGCTCGACGTTCCTGCGCGACTCCTCGCCGACCGCCGCCGACATCCTCAGCTGACTTCCTGAGCGCTCCCCGCCCAAGCACGTCGGGCGGGGAGGCGCTTAGTATGCGAGCAGGGGACCGGAGCTCCATCACCTCACGGAAGGGGCGGACCGCTACCCGGAAGCTCGTGTCGAGGAGACAGCGATGTCGACCAATCACCCCGACCCCGAAGCCACCGGTGCGGACACCCCGTACCTGGACTTCGCGGGAACGACTCCGTACGAGGACTATGTCCAGGCGGATGTCCTGACCCACCTCCAGCACCTCCGCTCGGACGACCCCGGCGAGATGGTCTTCCTGGTCACCACCCAGGTCATGGAGCTGTGGTTCACGGTCATCGTCCATGAGTGGGAGACCGCCACCCGCGCGCTGCGCGAGGACCGCATACCTGTCGCGCGCGACGCCCTGAAGCGTTCGCTGCGCGAGCTGGAGGCGCTCAACGAGTCCTGGCGGCCGCTCGCCGGACTCACCCCCGCCCAGTTCAACTCCTACCGTGGCTCGCTCGGCGAGGGCTCCGGATTCCAGTCGGCGATGTACCGGCGCATGGAGTTCCTGCTCGGCGACAAGTCCGCCTCCATGCTGGTGCCGCACCGGGGCGCGCCCCGTGTCCACGCCGAGCTGGAGAAGGCGCTCGGAGAGCCCAGCCTGTACGACGAGACGCTGGCGCTGCTGGCCCGGCGCGGGTACGCCATCCCGGAGTCCGTCACCGGCCGCGACCTGACCAAGCGGTACGAGCCGTCGCCCGAGGTCGAGGCGGTGTGGGCGGAGATCTACGCCTCCGACGACCAGAACGACGAGCTGGTCCGCCTCGGCGAGCTGCTCACCGACGTCGGCGAGCTCGTCTGGCGATGGCGTAACGACCACCTCGTCGCCACCCGCCGCGCGATGGGCTCCAAGACCGGTACCGGCGGTTCCGCCGGGGTGGCCTGGCTGGAGAAGCGCGCCACGAAGAACGTGTTCCCGGAGCTGTGGACGGCGCGCAGCCATGTCTGAGACGTTTCGTCAGCGGGCACTCGCCCTCGACGCCGCCGACCCGCTGGCCGACCGCCGCAAGCTCTTCGCGCTCGACGACGGCGTCTACCTCGACGGCAACTCGCTCGGCGCGCTCCCCGTCCACGTCCCGGCCCGCGTGCAGGACGTCCTCACCCGCCAGTGGGGCGAGCTGCGCATCCGGTCCTGGGACGAGAGCGGCTGGTGGACCGCGCCCGAGCGGATCGGCGACCGGATCGCGCCGCTCGTCGGGGCCGCCGCCGGGCAGATCGTCGTCGGTGACTCGACCAGCGTGAACGTCTTCAAGGCCGTCGTCGCCGCCACCCGCCTCGCCGGTCTCGCGGGCGGGGGACGCGACGAGATCCTGGTTGACGCGACGACGTTTCCCACGGACGGGTACATCGCCGCCTCCGCCGCCCGGCTCACCGGCCACCGCATCGTGCCGGTCGCACCCGACGACGTACCGTCCGCGCTCGGGGAGCGTACGGCCGCCGTCCTCCTCAACCAGGTGGACTTCCGTACGGGACGGCTGCACGACCTGCCCGGGCTGACCGCTGCCGTCCACGCGGCGGGCGCGATCGCCGTCTGGGACCTCTGCCACAGCGCGGGCGCCCTGCCGGTCGGGCTGGACGAGCACGGCGTGGACCTGGCGGTCGGCTGCACCTACAAGTACCTGAACGGCGGCCCCGGTTCGCCCGCGTACCTGTACGTCGCCGAGCGCCACCAGGCCGCCTTCGACTCCCCGCTGCCGGGCTGGAACTCGCACGCCGACCCGTTCGGCATGACCCCCGACTACGCCCCGGCGGACGGTTCCGTACGGGGCCGGGTCGGCACGCCCGACATCGTCTCCATGCTCACGCTGGAGGCGGCGCTGGACGTGTGGGACGGCGTCTCGGTGGACGCGGTGCGGGCCAAGTCGCTGGCGCTGACGGACTTCTTCCTGGAGTGCGTCGCGGCGTACGCACCGGCGGGCCGGGTCGTCTCCGTCACCCCGGCCGCGCACGCCGAACGCGGCAGCCAGGTCGCCCTGCGCTGCGCCGAGGCCGAGCCGGTGATGCGTCGCCTCATCGAGCGTGGGGTCGTCGGCGATCTGCGGCGGCCCGACGTGCTGCGGTTCGGATTCACCCCGCTGTACGTCGGGTTCGCCGACGCGGAACGGGCGGCGCGGGTCCTGGCCGGGGTGCTGGAGGAGACACCGGCGCGCTGACGGGCCGTCAATCCTGTGCGGCCGGGCGGGGGCGGTGCCGATCACTGGTACCGTCCCCGCAGGTCAACCCAGTTGGGCACCTGGCACCGGCACAGGACCCTGGCGCAGGACACAGGCATAGGACGGTTGAGCAGCATGTCGGATTCCCCGGGTCTCCCGGACTCTGTCGCGCGGGAACGGGACGAGGCCGAGAGCGCGTCGGCGTTCGCTCATCCCGCCGTCGCCCCCGACCGGACCGCCGCCTACGGCGACCACCCCGACCAGGTCATCGACTTCTACGCCCCGCACGGCGGCCGCACCGCCGCCCCGCTCGTCGTCCTGCTGCACGGCGGCGCCTGGCGGGCCCCCTACGACCGGGCGCACGTCTCCCCGCTCGCGGGCTTCCTGGCCCGGCGGGGGTTCGCCGTGGCGAGCGTGGAGTACCGGCGCGGCGGCGAGGGCGAGGCGCTGCCCGGCGCCGACCCGGTCGCGGGGCGCTGGCCGGAGACCTTCGACGACGTGGCCGCCGCGCTCGACGCCGTACCGGCCCTGGCCGCGCGCGAGCTGCCGGAGGCCGACGTACGCCGGATCGTGGTCACCGGCCACTCCGCCGGCGGGCACCTCGCGCTCTGGGCGGCGGCACGGCACGTGCTGCCCGAGGCGTCGCCGTGGCACCTGCCCGCCCCGCCGCCGCTGCGCGGGGTCGTCGCGCTGGCCCCGATCGCGGACTTCCGGACGGCGGTGAAGCTGGGGGTGTGCGGCGGAGCGGTCACGCAACTCCTCAGCGGTGGAGAGGAGTTCGACGACCGTACGGCCCAGGCCGACCCGGCCGTCCTGCTGCCCACCGGGATCGCCACCGCGATCGTCCACGGCGAGGAGGACATCGTCGTCCCGTCGGCGGTGTCGGAGTCGTACGTCGACGCGGCGGCGAAGTCCGGCGAGATGGTCGGGCTCACGCTGCTCGGCGACGTCGGGCACTTCCCGCTGATCGATCCGGGCGCCGACGCCTGCGCGATCGTGGCGGAGGAGATCACGCAGCTGGCGTGGTGAGCCCCCCCGGATGCGCCCCTCCGTTGCGGACAGAAGCTGACCGCAAGGGTCCCTAGGTTGGTCGATGTCGAACCGCAGCCGGTCGACGTCGAACCGAACGAAGGAGATCCGCCATGACGATCCTGGTGACCGGAGCCACGGGAACGGTCGGCCGTCGAGTGGTCGAGCAGCTGCTGGAGCGCGGCGAGCACGTCCGGGCCGTCACCCGCGATCCGGCGCGTGCGGAGTTCCCGGCGGGCGTCGACGTCGTCCGCGGTGACCTCGCCGATCCGGCGTCGCTGGAGAGCGCGCTGGAAGGCGTGACCGGGCTGCACCTGATCACCTTCGACGGCGGCCTCTTCGCCCCGCTGGCGACCGGTGAGCAGATCATGGAGCGGGCCCGCGCGGCCGGGGTGCGGCGGGTGACCGTGCTCAACGGCGGCGGGGACACGCCGATGGAGAGCGCGGTGCGCGCGAGCGGGCTGGCGTGGACGGTCGTCATGCCGGTCGAGTTCATGGCGAACGCGCTGGAGTGGGCGCCCGGCATCAAGGCGGACGGTGTGGTCCGCGAGCCCTTCGTCGGCCGGCTGAGCGCGATGGTCCACGAGTCCGACATCGGCTCGGTCGCGGCGACGGCGCTCACCGAGGACGGCCACGGCGGCCAGGTGTACCTGATCACCGGCCCGCAGGCGCTGACCGTCGGCGACAAGGTGGCGGCGATCGCGGCGGCGCGGGGCGAGGCGGTCGAGCTGGTCGAGCTGACCGAGGAGGAGGCGCTCGCCGGCTGGCGGGCGAACGGGATGCCGGAGGATGTCATCGCGTTCCTCATCGAGGTCTACCGGGACACCCCGCCGGAGGGGAAGACGGTGATCGACACCGTGGAGAAGGTGACCGGGCGGCCGGCGCGGACGTTCGCGGAGTGGGCCGGTGAGCACGCGGAGTTCTTCCGCCCGTGACTCCGGTGCGCGCGGTGCGCCGGGGCGCGAGAGGCCCGGTGGGGCCACCGGTAGGGGGTATGTAGTCCTTGAGGGGGACGGTCCGGAATCACCATCTGTAGGGACGACCTGCACGCGGCCGCCGCCTACCGTGGAAACGTGACCGAGACCCAGACGAAGACCAGTAGCCCGGAGATCCGGGCGGCCGCCGGCGCGATGGACGGCCTGCGGGAAGACCTCTTCCGCCATGTGTTCGCCTACCGCCCGCTGCCGCCCCTCTCGCCGGAGGGGCGGTTCATACGCCGGCTGCCCGAGGGGCTGAAGCGGGCCGTCGTCTGGACGCCGCACGCGCTGGTGCTGTTCGCGGCCTTCATCGTGATGATGGCCGGGTTCGCCAACTGGCACTTCCGCATCTTCATGGGGCTGGTGCCCGCGATCGCGGTCGCGATGACGCTGGTCCGGCCGGTCGCCGCGTTCTGGGCGTCCTGGGTCGCGACCCTCTTCTGCGCGCTCCTGGGCAGCGAGGGGCTGTGGGGCCCCAGCGCCTTCATCGCGCAGGTGGTGGTCCTGGTGGTCGTGGCGGCCCGGACCCGGCCCCGTACGGCGGTCTGGATGTGGCTGCTGACCCTGCTGCTCGGAGTGGTGCTGGAGGGCGGGGACCCGTCCATCACCGCGCCCATGGCCGTCCTCTCGGCCTTCGCGCTGCTCGTCGTCGCCATCTACCAGGTCCGGCGCGACGCCGAGCAGGAGGTCCGTGACGCCGAGCGCGAGGTGACCGTGCAGCGCACCGTCACCGCCGTCGAGCGCGACCGGCGCACACTGCTGGAGGAGCGCACCACCATCGCCCGGGAGCTGCACGACGTGGTCGCCCACCACATGTCGGTCGTCGCGATCCAGGCCGAGGCCGCGCCCTACCGGGTGGAGAACCCGCCGCCCGAGCTGGAGCAGGCCTTCGTCACCATCCGGGAGAACGCGGTGGCCGCCCTCACCGAGCTGCGCCGCGTCCTCGGAGTCGTCCGCGCCGAGGACTACGAGGCTCCGGACGCCCCGCAGCCCACCCTCGCCGTCCTGGACGGGCTCCTGGACAACGTCCGCGAGACGGGTCTGGAGACGGAGAAGGTGATCACCGGGGCCGTCCGCGAGCTGCCCCAGGGCGTGGAGCTGTCGGCGTACCGGATCATCCAGGAGGCCCTCAGCAACACGCTGCGCCACGCGCCGGGCGCCACGGCCAGGGTCGAGATCTCGTACGTGCTCGGCGGGATAGGCCTGCGGATCGTCAACGGGCCCCCGAGGGGCCTGGTCAAGCCGTCGCCGGGGGCCGGGCACGGGATCACCGGGATGCGGGAGCGGGTCGCGATGCTGGACGGTGTGATGACGGCGGCGGCGACGGAGGACGGCGGGTACGAGGTCGCGGTGTTCCTGCCCGTACCGCCGGCGGAGAGCGAGCCGGAGGAGCGGAACGCGGTGCCGAACGCCGAGACCGTCACCATCGAACGGGACGGCAGCGCATGAGCGGCACCGGCACCACCGCGGGGGCGGGCACCGACATCCGCGTCCTGATCGTCGACGACCAGATGATGGTCCGCGAGGGCTTCTCCGTCCTGCTCAACGCGATGCCCGGGATCACGGTGATCGGGGAGGCGGTGGACGGCCGGCAGGCCGTCTCCCAGGTCACCGCCCTGCGCCCGGACGTCGTCCTGATGGACATCCGGATGCCCGAGATGAACGGCATCGAGGCCACCCGCGAGATCGTCGCGCAGGACGCGGACGCCAAGGTGCTGGTCCTGACCACCTTCGACCTGGACGAGTACGTGTACCAGGCGCTGCGGGCCGGAGCCTCGGGCTTCCTCCTGAAGGACGCCTCGGCCCGGCAGCTCGCGGACGGCGTACGGGTGGTGGCCTCGGGCGAGGCGCTGCTCGCGCCGACCGTGACCCGGCGGCTGATCACCGAGTTCTCCAAGCTCGCGGAGGCCCCGAGACCGCCCGCGCTCGCCCGGATCGGGGACCTCACGGAGCGTGAGACGGAGGTGCTCGTCCTGATCGCGCAGGGGCTCTCCAACGCGGAGATCGCCTCGCACCTGATCGTCGCCGAGTCCACGATCAAGACCCATGTGAGCCGGATCCTGGTGAAGCTGGGGCTGCGCGACCGGACGCAGGCGGCGGTGTTCGCGTACGAGGCACGGCTGGTCACGCCGGGGTGACCTCGGGCCTTCGTCGGCCCCCTTGCGGTGGTGGCGGGCGCGGGTAGCGTCGGGTCATGCATGTGTCCTTCGACCCCTGGTCGCCCGCGTTCGTCGCCGATCCCTACCCCGCTTACGCCGCCCTGCGGGCCGCCGGCCGGGCGCACTGGTTCGAGCCGACCGGGCAGTGGCTGATCCCGCACCACTCCGACGTATCGGCCCTGCTGCGCGACCGGCGTCTTGGCCGGACGTATCTGCACCGCTTCACCCACGAGGAGTTCGGCCGCACGCCGCCGCCCGCCGCGCACGAGCCGTTCACCACGCTCAACGGGCAGGGGCTGCTCGACCTGGAGGCGCCCGACCACCCCCGGATCCGGCGGCTCGTCTCCAAGGCGTTCACGCCGCGTACGGTCGAGAACCTGGCGCCGACCGTACGGCGGCTGGCGGCCGGGCTGGTCGACGCGTTCGTGGCCAAGGGCGGCGGGGACCTGCTGGCGGAGGTCGCCGAGCCGCTGCCGGTCGCGGTGATCGCGGAGATGCTGGGCGTGCCGGAGGAGGACCGGGGGCCGCTGCGGCCCTGGTCGGCGGCGATCTGCGGGATGTACGAGCTGAACCCGTCGGAGAAGACGGCGACGGCGGCCGTGCGGGCGTCGGAGGAGTTCTCGGCGTACCTGCGCGGGCTGATCGCCGAGCGGCGGACCGCCCCCGGCGACGACCTGATCTCGGCGCTCATCGCCGCCCACGACGAGGGCGAGCGGCTGACCGAGCAGGAGATGGTCTCCACGTGTGTGCTGCTGCTGAACGCGGGCCACGAGGCGACGGTGAACACCACGGTCAACGGGTGGCGGACGCTCTTCCACCACCCGGAGCAGCTCGCCGCGCTCCGGGCCGCGCCCGCGTCGCTGCCGACGGCTGTGGAGGAACTCCTGCGCTACGACACGCCGTTGCAGCTGTTCGAGCGGTGGGTGCTGGACGACATCGAGGTCGACGGGCAGGTCATAGGGCGCGGTTCGGAGGTGGCGCTGCTGTTCGGCTCGGCCAACCGGGACCCGGAGCGGTTCGCGGACCCGGAGAGGCTGGACCTGACCCGGCCGGACAACCAGCATGTGTCGCTCGGCGCGGGCATCCACTACTGCCTGGGCGCTCCGCTGGCGCGGCTCGAACTGGCTTCTTCCTTCGAGGAGTTGTTGCGGAAGGCGCCCGCGATGCGGATGGTGGCGGAGCCGGAGTGGCAGCCGGGGTATGTGATCCGGGGGCTGAAGGAGCTGGTGGTGGAGGTGTAGCGCGGCCTTCTCAGCAGGGGGAGCCAGGCCGCGATGGCGCGGTTCCGCGTCTCGGGGGCGCTGCCCCCGCACCCCCGCTCCTCAAACGCCGGAGGGGCTGAAAATGCGGGCCCTGCTCCGGACCCCCGCTCCTCAAACGCCGGAAGGGCTGGAAGGGGCGCCCGGAAGGGGCTGGAAGGGGCGCCCGGAAAGGGCTGGAGATGGTCCTACGTCAGCGGGTACGACGTCCGGCCCGAGGCCTCGTCGATCTCGTCGTGGGCCTTGGTCAGCAGCTTCATCGCCAGTTCGTTGAGGGCTCGCGCCCCCGCGATCTCCTCGCCGACCCGCTGCTGGTCCTCGTCCGAGGGGTGGCGGCTGGCGTAGCCGTGGGCGCGTACCTCGGTTCCGTCGGAGAGGCGGACGAGGGCCGCCGCGCGGGTGCGGTGCGAGTCCTCCTCGAATTCGAGGTCGATGTGCCAGCCGACAGCGACTCGGGGCATGGTGGTGCTGGTCATGACGGTCACCTCCGCGGCCGATTGCCGTGCGTCTTCTCGTAGATATCCCGTACGTATCCCGTACGTACCCTTCTAGCGTCCTCCCGCAGCGCCGTCCGCGCTCGCCGGGAGCGGCAGCATCAGGCCCCAGGCGCCCGCCCGTACGGTCCAGGTCCGGGTGCGGACCGGGCCGCCGGTCTGTATGTCGGCGCGGTAGCGGAAGTCCGCGCCGGAGACGGTGACGGCCTTGGCCTCCGCCGTGACGTCCTCGCCGGCCGAGGTGCGGACGACCACGTCGGCGAGGCCCCCGTCGCCCTGGGAGAGCACCGAGACGCCGCGCACCGGCGCGTCCAGGTCGCTCAGCAGCACCCCGTCCGCCTCGACCCGCAGCCGGTACGTCCCCGGGGGCGCGGTGGCGGCGCCCGGGGCCGCCGGGCGGACCAGGGACGTCACCAGGGAGCGGCAGGTGTCCCAGACGGCCGTGACGCCCGTGTGCGGGGCCCCCGTACCGGGCACCGGCGTGGGGGCGGGGATGCAGAGCCGGCCGAGCACCACACCGTCGCTGTCGTCCACCAGCAGGTCCAGGCGCCGCACCACGCCGTCCAGCGCCGTCCGCGCGGCCGCCACAGCGCTCCGGGGCACACCGAGGGCGTGGGCCACCTCCAGGGCGTGCGTGGCGCCCACCGGGATCAGCGAGAGGACGCCCCGGGCCAGCTCGCGTTCCCGGTGGAGCTGGGCCACGGCACGCAGCAGCGCGTGGTCGTCGCCGACCACCACCGGGCGCCGCGCACCCCGCCGGGACAGGGCGCGGGCGAACTCCTCCGGGGTGTCCGGAAGGCAGATCTTGGCGTGCGAACCGGCGCTCAGCACGTCCTTCGCGATCCGGACGGACTCGCCGTCGGTCCGGCGGGCGGCCGGGTCGATGACCACCAGAAGCTGGTCGCCGCCGTCGCCGGGGGGCTCTGCAGCCGACACCTCGGTCCTTCCTCGGGTAGCATCTTGGTGCAAGAGCCCCTTGCGCTATTGCGCCAGGGGCTTCGTCTATTCCGGGGCACCCGGTTCGACGGCTCAGGCTTTGCCGTACATCGTCGTGCGGCAGGTACGACCTTTACGTACGCCCCCTGACCTTGGACATGCCCCGCCCGGAAGGGGTGTACGCCTGTGCCCGCACTTGTGCTGCTCGGTGCTCAGTGGGGTGACGAGGGCAAGGGGAAGGCCACCGATCTCCTCGGTGGATCCGTGGACTATGTCGTGCGATACCAAGGCGGTAACAACGCCGGTCACACGGTCGTCGTGGGCGACCAGAAGTACGCACTGCATCTCCTCCCCTCCGGAATCCTGTCGCCGGGCTGTACCCCGGTCATCGGGAACGGTGTCGTGGTCGACCCGGCGGTCCTGCTCTCCGAGCTGAGCGGTCTGAACGAGCGAGGCGTCGACACGTCCAAGCTTCTGATCAGCGGCAACGCTCATTTGATCACTCCGTACAACGTCACGCTCGACAAGGTGACCGAGCGCTTCCTCGGGAAGCGCAAGATCGGCACGACGGGCCGGGGCATCGGCCCGACGTACGCCGACAAGATCAACCGGGTGGGGATCCGCGTCCAGGACCTCTACGACGAGTCGATCCTGGAGCAGAAGGTGGAGGCGGCCCTGGAGCAGAAGAACCAGCTCCTGGCCAAGGTCTTCAACCGCCGCGCGATCGAGGCCGGCAAGGTCGTCGAGGACATGCTCCAGTACGCGGAGCAGATCAAGCCGTTCGTCGCCGACACGACCCTGATCCTGAACGATGCCATCGACGAGGGCAAGGTCGTGCTCTTCGAGGGCGGCCAGGGCACCCTGCTCGACGTCGACCACGGCACGTATCCCTTCGTCACCTCGTCGAACCCGACGGCCGGCGGCGCCTGCACCGGTGCCGGTGTCGGCCCGACGAAGATCAGCCGCGTCATCGGCATCCTCAAGGCCTATACGACGCGTGTCGGCGCCGGTCCGTTCCCGACGGAGCTGCACGACGAGGACGGCGAGGCGCTGCGGCGCATCGGCGGCGAGCGCGGTGTGACCACCGGCCGTGACCGCCGCTGCGGCTGGTTCGACGCCCCGATCGCGCGGTACGCGACCCGGGTCAACGGCCTGACCGACTTCTTCCTCACCAAGCTGGACGTCCTCACCGGCTGGGAGCAGATCCCGGTCTGCGTGGCGTACGAGATCGACGGCAAGCGCGTCGAGGAACTCCCGTACAACCAGACCGACTTCCACCACGCGAAGCCGATCTACGAGAACCTGCCGGGCTGGTCCGAGGACATCACGCAGGCGCAGACCTTCGACGACCTGCCGAAGAACGCGCAGGCGTACGTGAAGGCGCTGGAGGAGATGTCGGGCGCGCCGATCTCCGCGATCGGCGTCGGCCCCGGCCGGACCGAGACGATCCAGATCAACTCGTTCCTGTAGGAGCACCTGAGGAGCACCTGAGGAGCACCTGCTTCCCGAACGACCGCAGGGCCCCGGATCCGTGTCGATCCGGGGCCCCGCTGTCGTTCCGCCGGTCTACCGAGGTCCCGGCACCGTCACCGCCGGAGGGCTCCAGCGGCCGGTGCGGCCGGGCCCGGACGGGACGCCGTACTCCTTCTTCAGGTGCTCGGGGATCGCGTAGTGCATGACGCGGCCCCGGGTCAGCGAGGACAGCTCCAGGACGGTGGTGAGGTGGCCGATCCGGTCCAGGGCCCAGGCGCCGAGCGGGGAGCGGTCCTCGATGGTCTCCAGGACGCCGAGCAGGTGCGGGACGGCCTTCGCGACGGTGTCCCAGGCGGTACGGGGCACCTCCAGCCAGTCCGCGCAGGTATCGCCGACGAGGTGGCGGATGAGGGCGGAGACGATCGGGTCGAAGAAGGTGCCGGGGACGACCTCCTCGTAGAGGTCGATGAGCTGCCGGGTCAGCAGCGCGCCCTCAGGCGAGGGACCCATGTGCCGGATCATGTACAGGTCGAGGAACTCCCGTGCCTCCGTGAGGGACTTGGGTACGGCCTCCTGGTCGACGCCCAGCATCGCGCCGACCACCCGCCACGCGTAGTAGTAGGCGTCCGCGCCCTCCTCGGACATATGGATGCCGAGTCGGTGCAGGCTGTCCAGCACCAGCATCGAGAAGAACATCTGCCCGCCGATCATGTCCTCCTGGCAGATCGGCACCCCCGCGCTCTCCATGTCCCAGGCGTCCTCGCGCCGCAGGTGGTGGCGGATGGAGGCGTGCAGGAGACGGACCTTCTGCGCCGCCGGGATGAAGCGGCTGCCGGCCTCGAAGGCGTCGGGCCGCATCAGGTGGACGGTGAACTGGCCTGTCTCCGCCATCCGTTTGGACGGGTAGTTCAGCCCGTGCGTCGCCGAGAGCAGCTTCGCCACGTGCGGGACGACGTAACAGGCGGGCATGGAGGCGAAGGAGAGGGCCGTGGAGATGTGCACGTTGTTGTCGATGAAGAACAGCCGGGCCTTCTCCATCTCGCCCCAGTCCACCCAGGACGGCGGCGCGGCCGTGACGTTCAGGTACTCCCGGGCCACGTCCGGCAGGCCGTCGGGGAGCGGGGCTCCGGCGGTGGAGACGTACCGCATCAGTGTGTTGAACGTGCCGACCTCGCCGCGTTCGAAGAGGGTGGCGACCGTGGCGTCGGCGAGTTCGTCGCCGCTGTGGCGGAGGGCGTCCAGCGATGTCCGGGTGTAGGTCATGGCGGGGAACAGCCTTTCTGGTGGGTTCGCGGCGAAGGCGTCGGCGGTCAGGAACGGCGGACGGCCGCCGAGTGCGCCAGCCTGGTGAGTGCGGTGGCGGCGGGGCCGGGCAGGTCCAGCTCGTCGAGTGCGCGCAGCGCCTCCTCGACCCGGGCGGCGATCATGGCCTCGACGCGGTCGGGGGCCTGCAGGCGGCGCATCACTTCGCGTACGGCGTCGGCTGCGTCCGCCGTGGAGGTCGCGGTGTCCGGCGCGAGCAGGGCGCGGAGGCGGTCCCGGTCCTCCTCCCCGGCCAGCCGCCAGGTCTCCGCGAGCAGGGCGGTCGGCCGATGGCCGCGTACGTCGTCGGAGCCGTCCTTGCCGGTGAGGGCGGGGTCCCCGAACAGGCCCAGCAGGTCGTCCCGCAGCTGGAACGCCTCGCCCAGCGGCAGCCCGTACGCCGAACACCCCGCGCGCAGCCGTTCACCGGCCCCGCCCAGGAGCACCCCGATCAACAGGGGCTGCTCCACGGTGTACTTGGCGGTCTTGTACCGGACGACCTTGAGCGAGGTCGCCGTATCGGGCACGGCGGCCCCGGTGTGCAGGATCTCCAGGCACTCGCCCGCCACCAACTCCCTTGCCAGCAGGGCCCAGAGCGGACGGGCCCGGCCCAGGTAGGCGGCGGGCAGGCCGCTGGTGACGAAGAGCTGCCCCGCCATCGACATCAGCAGGTCTCCGGCCAACATCGCCAACGAGCGTGCGGCCAGGCCTGGTTCGGGGTGACCTCGCACCGCCTTGCGCAGGGCCAGGTGGGCGGTGGGCCGTCCGTGCCGCAGCGGGCTGTCGTCGATCAGGTCGTCGTGGACCACGGCCGCCGCGTGCACCAGCTCCATGGAGGCCGCCGCCCGCACCAGGGCCTCGCTGTCGGGCTGTCCGGCCGCGCGCCAGCCCCAGTAGCAGAACGCCGCCCGCAGCCGTTTGCCGTCTGCCACGGCCGTCTCCACCGCGTCGGCCACCGGGCCCAGGGAGCCGTCGATCGCGGTGAGGTGGTCGGCCTCCTCGGCGGCGAAGCGGTGGAGCACCTGGTCCACCCGGGCCTTGAAGGCGCCCGGTTCCCACCCCTCAGACACGTTCGCCGTCACGCTGGGCGATCACATGGCGGGCCAGCACCTCCAGGTGGGCCGGGGGCGCCGCCGCGTACCGGTCGAGCGCCAGGCGGCCGCGCGCGATCAGGTCCTGCTCGGCCTCGGCCGCCAGCTCGGCGGTGTCGGACCGCCGCAGCAGCGCACGTACGGAGGTGAGGGCCGCGCCCACCGTGGTCACGGCCAGGTCCGTGAGGCCCGCCGCCAGCAGTACCGCCTGCTCGCCCGGTCCGCCGACGCCCTCGCGGGTGCCCGTCGCTCGTTCCACGCCATCCCCCAGCCGCAGTCTGTCCGAAGCCGCTGTCGGCCCGGTCGGCGCCGTCTCGTGCCGCGCTGCCGAGTCTCGCCCGGGGGTGGGCGCCGGTGCCGGGAGAACTCACCAACGAGTGATCGGCGTCTTTCAAACCTGCGGCCCGTCAGGCGGCCGATACCGTCCCGCATGCTGGACGCGCCCGAATCTTTTACCTGCGGCCAAGGCCCTGTTCGCGGCGTGATCCGGATCGACCGGCTCCGGAATCAGGGCAGTTGAGCGGCCTGATGGCATCGTTGTCACCGGCGGTACGCGGCCCACGCGCGGTGCGCGGCATATTCGCGAAGGCTGGTCTAGACCTTGACAGGTCCAGACCAGTATCGCTTGAGTGTCGGCACCCCCACGGCGGCGCACGGCCGGACGCCGCGCCGCGTCTAAGGAGTGTGTTCACGTGATCAGACGTGCCCTCAGCCTGCTGGTCGCGCTCGCCGCGGTCGTCGCGGCGTTCGTCGTCCTCCCCGCGGCCACCGCCCAGGCCGCCAACTGCTTCAGCGCCTGGAACTCCTCGTCCGTCTACACCGGCGGCCAGACCGCCTCCTACAACGGCCGCAACTACACCGCCAAGTGGTGGACCCAGAACGAGCGGCCGGGCTCCTCCGACGTCTGGGCCGACAACGGCGCCTGCGGCACCGGTGGCGGCGGCGAGCAGCCGGGCACCGGCTTCGTCGTCAGTGAGGCCCAGTTCAACCAGATGTTCCCGAACCGGAACTCCTTCTACACCTACAGCGGCCTGACCGCCGCCCTCAGCTCCTACCCGGCGTTCGCCAACACCGGCAGCACCGAGATCAAGAAGCGCGAGGCCGCGGCCTTCCTCGCCAACGTCAGCCACGAGACCGGCGGGCTGGTGTACATCAAGGAGATCAACGAGGCCAACTACCCGCACTACTGCGACCGGAACCAGCCCTACGGCTGCCCGGCCGGCCAGTCCGCGTACTACGGCAAGGGCCCCATCCAGCTCAGCTGGAACTTCAACTACAAGGCCGCCGGTGACGCGCTCGGCATCGACCTCCTGAACAACCCCTACCTGGTCGAGCAGAACGCCTCCATCGCCTGGCGGACCGGCCTCTGGTACTGGAACACGCAGACCGGCCCCGGCACCATCACGGGCCACAACGCCATCGTCAACGGCCCCGGCTTCGGTGAGACGATCCGCTCCATCAACGGCGCCATCGAGTGCAACGGCGGCAACCCGGCACAGGTCCAGAGCCGCATCAACAAGTTCACGCAGTTCACCCAGATCCTCGGCACCACCACCGGCTCGAACCTGAGCTGCTGATCCTGCGCGTGTGAACCACCCCGGTACGGGGGGTGCGTCCGGCTCCGGCCGGGCGGGCCCCCCGTTCCCGCGTTCCGGGGCCGGTTGGCAGGATCGGGGTGCGCACGGGCGTACGTCTCCTGTGACACGGGCCACGGGAACCCGGTGGCCGCCGCGGAGAGGTACGGGGCGTGGAGCACAACGAACAGCCGACCCGCCCGGCACCCCCGCCCGACGGCAGCCCGGAAAGCGACGGCCGCGACGACAGCGATGGCCGCGACGACAGCGACGACCGTCACGGCCGGGACGACGACGTACGCGTACGGGAGCGGATCCGCGCGGGCGACCGGGAGGCCTTCGGCGGCCTCTACGACCGGTACGCGAAGTCCGTCCACAGCCACGCCTGCCGCCTCACCGGCGACCTCTCCGCCGCCGAGGACGTGATGTCGGAGACCTTCCTCGCCGCCTGGCGCACCCGCGAGCAGATCGACCCGGAAGGCGGCTCGCTGCGGCCCTGGCTCCTCGGCATCGCCACCAACAAGGCGCGCAACCACCGGCGCGGCGTCGGCCGCCGGCTCGCGTTCCTGGCCCGGCAGCCGAAGCCGAAGGAGACCGAGGACTTCGCGGAGGCCTCCGCCGAGCGGCTGGACCACCAGCGCGAACTGGCCGCCGTACGGGCGGTCCTGGACCGCCTGCGGCAGCCCGAGCGCGAGGTGCTGGCGCTCTGCGTCTGGGCCGGGCTGGACTACGCGCAGGCGGCGGACGCGCTCGGCGTGCCCGTCGGCACCGTACGGTCGCGGCTCTCCCGGGCCCGTACGCGGCTGCGCGGACTGGCGGGCGAGCATCTGGAGCGGGAACGGGAGGAGTCCGGGCGGGAACCCCGCCGGGGCCGCGGAGAGGGAGGAGGCAGGGCGGCATTCGTCGTCCTGCCCGGCGAAGGGGGATCGCGATGACCGCGACGACGCGTGACGACGACGGCCGCCATGGCCGCGACGGCCGGATCGTTCGTATCGGCCGAAACGGTCACGACGGCCGCGACGGCCGGAGCAGCGGGAGCGACCGCGACGGCCGGAGCGGCGATGACCGCGCCGAGCTGGCGCGGCTGCTGCCGCCCGCCACCGGATTCGACCTTCCGCCGGGCCGCCACGAGCACCACAGGGAACGCCTGATGAACCAGATCGACCACGACACCGCCGCTGCCTCCGGAAGGGACCGCGCTCCGGCCCGTCCGCGCCTCCTGCGCCCGTCCTTCCTCGCCCCGGTCACCGCGCTCGCGCTGGCCGGCGCGCTGGTGGCCGGTTACACCGCGCAGAGCGGCGGTGAGGGCTCCGTACGGGCGGGTGGCGGGACGTCGTCGGCCTCGGAGCGGGCCGGGGACGCGCAGCCGGTGGCGCTCGTGCTCAACCGGATCTCGGACGCGGCGGCGAGGAGCGAGGCGGGCCCGGTCCGCGACGACCAGTTCGTCTACGTCCGCAGCCAGATCCAGTACGGCGACCTCACCAGCGGCACGCTGGTGACGACCCCGCTGGCGGAGCGGGAGGACTGGTACTCGCAGAAGCCCGGCCCGCAGATGCAGCTCGGCCTCAGCCGCGAGGGCGGCGAGACGACCCTGCCCATCAACGCCCAGCTCGGCGACACCGAGGGCACGGCGCCGGGCATCGGCCGGCCCACCTACCGCTGGCTGGCGGCCCTGCCGACCGACCCGCGGAAGCTGCTCGACCACATCACCGCGCTGACCCCGAAGCCGGAGGACCAGGAGCACGCCCAGGCCGTGTTCGACGAGATCGGCCACCTGGTCGGCTTCAAGATGATGCCGCCGGAGACGGCCGCCGCGCTCTACAAGGCCGCGGCCCTGATCCCCGGCGTCACCGAGGCCCCGAACGCGGTGGACGCGGTCGGCCGCAAGGGCGTCGGCATCGCCCGCGTGGACACCCTCAACTCCTGGCGCTCGGAGTGGGTCTTCGACCCGGAGACGCTGGTCTACCTGGGCTCGCGCAGCTTCCTGACCGCCGACACCGCGTACGGCAAGAAGGGCGCGCTGCTCAGCGCCGACGCCGTGGTCAAGCGGGCCGTGGTGGACGAGGCGGGCGTACGGCCGCAGGACTAAGGCGTACGGAAGCGGCGGGCCGGACTCCGCACGGACGGGGAGCCCGGCCCGCCCCGGCCACATGACGGCGGCGGCTCACGCCAACTGCGCCTCACACCAACGGAGGCTCACGCCAACTGCGGCTTCACCGACATCAGCAGGTGCCGGTGGGCCTCTGACTCCGGCCCTTCTCCGCCGCCCGTGATCAGGGCCCGCTGCCCCGCCCCCATCAGCAGCAGCCGCAGCGACGGCTCCTCGAAAGAGGCCAAGGCGTCCGCCAGATAGCCGGGGTTGAACGCCACGGTGATCTCCCGGGCGCCTTCGAGCGTCGCCGGCAGCCGCTGGGATGCCACGTCGTCTTCGTAACCGGCTTGCAGATGTACGGAGTTGTCGGCGGCCGAGAACGCCATCTGCACCGGGCTGTCGCCGTCGGCCACCACCGAGACCCGCTTGACGGCCTCCACCAGCCGCGCCCGGTCCACCACCGCCACCGCCGGGCCCTCCATCGCGAAGAGCTTGTCGTGGCGCGGGAGCCGCCCTTCCAGCAGCCGCACCGTGGTCCGCATCCCCGCGTGCTCGAACCCCGCCGAACCGGCGTCCAGCGCCACACTCACCAGCCCGGACCGCCCGAGCGAGCGCGCGATCTCGGTCAACCGCCGGGCGGAGAGGAGCACATCGGCGCTCTCGCCCCCCGAATCGGCCGCCTTCCACGGCAGCGTCCGCACCGCGAACCGGTACCGGTCGGTCGCCGCGAGCGTCATCGTCCCGGCCTCCACGTCGAGCCCCAGCCGGATCCCGGTGAGCGCCGGCAGGGTGTCGTCCCGCCCCGCCGCCACCGCCACATCCGCGACGGCCGACGCGAACGCGGCCGCCTCCACCGCGCCCCGCACCTGCGGCAGCGACGGCAGCGCCGGGTAGTCGTCCAGCGGCAGCACGGAGAGCCCGAAGCGCGCGCCGTCCACCGAGACGGTGAACCGCGACCCCTCCACCGCGCACTCCACCGGCCCCTCCGGCAGCACCTTGCAGATGTCGTGCAGGCGCCGCCCCATGACGAGCACCTTGCCGGGACGCACCACCTCGGCGGCCTCCACGTCGATGCGCGCGGACGCCTCGTAGTCGAGCCCGCTCACGCGCAGCCGCCCGTCCTCCGTGTCCAGCAGCAGCCCGCCGAGTACGGGAACGGGCGAGCGGACCGGCAGCACGCGGGCGGCCCAGGCGACGGCCTCGGCCAGGGCACTGCGTTCGATGCGGAACTCCACGGTGGTGCCTCTCTCACAAGTCGTCCGGTCAAGAACGACGTTAGAGGCCACCACTGACAATCGGCCGGGCCCGAGGCCCCAGGAGAGGTCCCAGGAGAGGGGACGCCCCGGCCCCGGTGGCAGCGACCACCCCCGTGAGCCGCTGCCACCGGTACCGGAACACCACGTTCGGACCATAGACCGGTGGGTAGGGGCACGGGGAGGTTCAATGCGCCCAGTGGGTCGCGAGCGCGGGTAACACTCCGCACAGTGATGCACGTGATGCACGTGATGCACGTGATGCACGTGATGCACGTGATGCACAGGGACGCACAGTGATGATCGGGGGATCATGTGCGAGCACGTCAACGGGCCGACGACCTGCTGCGGATGCAGCGGCTGGCCAGGAACGGCGGAACGGCCGAGCTGCTGCGCTGGCTGGCGGGACGCGCCGACGGCTGGGCCGGAATCGCGGGCTCCGACGGTACGTTGCTGAGCGCGTCCGGGACGGTGCCGATCCGCGCACCCCGCCCGGAAGCCCTGGAGGCCCTGGAAGCCGCAGGAGCCCCGAAAGCCCCGGACCCCCCGGAAGCGCCCGTCGCCCCCGACGTGACCGCTCTCGTAGCCGAAGGCGTACGCGCGCTGACCGAGCGCGGAGCCCTGGCGTACTCGCACGACACCGGAGCGCACACCACCCTGCTCTTCCCGCTCCCCGCGCCGCACACGGACGACCCGCGCAACACCGCGCCCCTGCTAGCCGTCGTCACGCCCCGGCCCGTGGCCGCCGGGCTCGCCACGCTGCTGGCCGACGCGCTGATGCCGCTCGCGCTGTGCCGGGAGGCCGAGGCGGTCGCGCGCAAGCGGCGGCGGGTGGAGCTGGCCGAGTCGCGCGGCCGGGAGGCGGTGCTGCACCTGCTGATGACGGGCCAGCTCTCCATCGCGCACCAGGTGGCCGGCGCGCTGCGTCCGCGCCTGCCCGATCCCGTACGGGTCTGTGTCGTGGAGTGTCCCGGTGACAGCCGGGACGAGGTGGCGCGGGTCTGCGCGGAGGCGGACGGCGGCCGGTCCTGGGTCGTGCGGTGCCCGGTCTACGCCCGCCACCTGATCCTGGTGATGCCGGCGGCGTATGAGGAGGCGGCCACCACGGCAACCGACGAGACGGTGGCCGCGCTGGTGGCGGAGTGCGTGGTCGGGGTCAGCGAGCGGCTGCCGCTGGCCGACACCGCCACCGGCTACCGCCAGGCCTTCCACGCCTTGGCCGTGGCCCGCGAAGTGCCCGGCCGGCACGTCCGGTTCGGCGCCGCACCGGAACCGGCGCTCGTCGTCGGCCCGGCCGGACGCCGGTGGGCCGAGGCCCTGCTCACCCCGCTCCTGACCCATGTGCCGCGCCGCGCCCAGGACCCCGGGAGCCAGGAGCTGGCCGCCACCGCCGCCTCCTGGCTGGCGTTCGCCTCGCACGCGACCGACCACCTCAAGGTCCACCGCAACACGCTCGCCGCCCGCCTCAAGCTCATCGGCGAGCTGCTCGGCCTGGACCTCCACCGGCTGGCCGACCAGGCGGCGCTCGACCTGGCCCTCCGCATCCGCGCCACGCCGACCCCGGTCTGCACACCGGAGACGGACGGCGAGGAAACGCCCGCACAGCGCGACAGCAACGAAACGTCCGGACAGCGCGACAGCAACGAAGCGTCCGCACAGCGCGACGGCGGGGCGGCGCACGGCCTCGATGAGGTCCTGCGCCGCCCCGCCGTCCAGGAGTGGGCCGCCCGCCAGCTGGAGCCGGTGTCCGGGGCCGCCGAGGCGACCCTGCGCGCCTGGCTGGGCTGCGAAGGCCGCCTCGGCCCGACAGCCGCCGAGCTCGGCATCTCCGTCCCCGGCGCCCGCAAGCGCCTCACCCGGCTGGAGTCCGTGCTCCAGCGCTCACTGCTCCGGCCCCCGAGCGCCCGCTACGACCTGTGGCTGGCGCTCAGAGCCCGCGAGACGGCGGCGGCTACTTCGTGAAGATGAAGTACTTCCAGGCCGAGTGCGTCGTGTAGTTGACGCTGTCACCGGAGGACCCGTTGATGTACGAGGCCCGTACGCGCAGCTTGTAGCCGGTCTCGTGCGGTCCGGGGAGCGTCACGACCGACTTGCCGTTGGAGCCGAGCGGGAAGTACTCCTGGCCCGCCTCGTACCACGTGCCCTGGTAGTACAGCTGGAAGGTCAACCGCTGGGCACGGCCCTTGTGGTAGGCCATGCTCGTGGTGAAGACGGGGTTCTTCTTCTTGCTGTAGTACGCGTAGGAGGTCTTCCCGATCTTCGCCGTCTTGTAGTGCTTGGACAGCTTCACGGAGGCGTTGACCTTGGCGTACGCGGTCGACTTCACGGTCTTCGGCGCGTACCGGGCGTCACCGGCGAACACGGCGGTGACCGTCGTGTCGCGCTTCATGTTGACGGTGACGGACAGGTTGCCCTTGGAGTTGACCTTCGCCTTCCTGACCAGCTTCTTCGGCTTGTCGGCGCCGAAGGGGTCGGCCCAGATCTCGACGACGCGGTTCTTGTACGTCTTGCCGAGGGTCGCGGTGAAGGAGACGTTCTTGTTGTAGGCGTGGACCGACTTGTTCCGGTTCAGCTTCAGCGAGGTCGCGGCCCGGGAGACGGCGACGGAGGCGGACGCGGCGGACCTGGTGTGCGAGGCGTTGCCCGCGAACGTCACCTTGTACGTCACCCTGCCGCCGGCCGGCGGGGCGTCCTTGAAGGTGTACTTGCCCCTGGCGTCGACCTTGGCGGAACCGATCGCCCGGCCCTTGGGCGACTCCATGTCCGTCCGGACCACGGCCAGCTGCGTGCCCGCGGGCAGCGGCAGGCTCGCGCTGGTGCTGCCGCTGACCGTCAGGGCCTTGCCGCGGGTCGCCTTGGCCGGGGCGCTCGCCGTGGTCGTGGTGACGTACGAGCGGGGCGCCGTGAGAATCGTCATCGGCGTCGTCGGGCCGGTGTGGGTGTCGTGCAGGGCGAACAGCTTGCGGCCGTCGGGCGACCAGTGGAGGCCGCGCGCGGCGAGGCCGGTGGTGTCGTGCAGGTTGCGCGTGCTGCCGTTCTGGCCCGCGCCGCGCGTGTACACGTACAGGTCCGGGTCCTCGAACCAGTCGGCCGTGCCGGTCGCGACCGTACCGTCGGGAGCCACCGCGATGCTGGCGCCCTCCTTCGGGCCGCGGAAGACCCGCTGCTCCGCGAGGTCGCTGAGCCGGTACTCCGCGACGGACGGCCCGCGGCGGCCCGCCACGACGATGTTCTGGCCGTCAGGGGTGAAGTCGACGTCCCTGATGAAGCCGTCGGTGTTCTCGTGCACGCGGATGGCGGGAACGCCGGTGGCGATGTCGTAGACCACGACCGGGCCGTTGCTGATCCCGCTGTCCACGGCGACGAGCGTCCCGGCGGCCAGCGGATCGGTGTAAAGCGTGGGCGGCGTCGACCAGTTGAAGCCCGCTCCCTGGTCGAGTGCCACCACCGGCTCGGCGCCGGTCAGGTCCACGGAGCCGAGAGCCGAGTCCCAGTTCTCGCCGTGCCCGAACCAGATCCGGCCGTCGGCGTAGGCGACGGTGGACGGCCTGGTGCCCTCCCCGGTCGGGTACTCGGCCGTCACCCGCAGCTCGGAGGCGTCGACGGCCACGATCTTGTCGGCATACGGCACGGCCGCGTACAGCGTGTTCGTGTCCGGGCTGAGGGCGAGGTCCGTCACGCCCGGCACGCCCGTGATGGTGGCGAGTGTCCGCCCGGTGAAGTCGGTGGCGACGATCTTGCCCGAGGAGCGGTCGCTGAGGAACAGCCGCTGGTTGACCCCGTCCAGTACGGAGTCCGACAGCCAGGTGACCGGAACGTGGACCCGGCTGTCGGCGGCCGCCGGGCTCGCCGTACCGCCGACGAGCACCACGGAGCTGAAGAGGACCGCGAACGCCGTCGCGGTCGAAATTCTGCGCGTACGCACAGTTACTGATACCCCCACGGTATGAAAGGGGCCGCGCGTCGCCCGAGATGAGAGAAAGAAGAGGTGGGGCGCGGCCAGGATCGCAGAATAAGGCATGCCACCGACAAGCGAGCGCCGCTTTTCGCGCCGCCTGCACGCTCCCCGCGCGCTCCCTGTGCGCCCTCAAGCTCCCCACGGCGGGCGGGCACTTAACCGATTGCCGCCGCCGAGCCCCGTCGGCTAGGAAGAGCGCATGCTGAGAGGCGGAAAGGTCGGGCTCCGGGCTCGCCACGATGACGACATACCGGTCCTGCGGACCGAGCTCTTCAACGACGTGGACCACTCCGCGCGGTTCGAGAGCGGACCGTGGCGGCCGATGCCACCGGACGCGAAGCGCGCGAGCCCCGCGACGGGCGGCGAGGAGGAGACCGTCCGGTTCTCGGTGGTGGAGCTGAGCGGCTCCACGCTCATCGGCCTCGCGACGCTCTGGGGCATCGACACCCACAACCGGTCGGCGCACATCGGCCTCGCGCTGCTGCCCTCCGCGCGCGGCCAGGGGTGCGGAACCGATGCCGTCGCGGCCCTGTGCCAGTACGCGTTCGTCGTACGCAGCCTGCACCGGCTCCAGATCGAGACGCTGGCGGACAACCCCGCGATGCTGCGCGCCGCCGAACGCAACGGCTTCGTCCGCGAAGGGGTCCTGCGCTCGTCGGCCTGGGTCATGGGCGAGTTCCTGGACGAGGTGACGCTCGGCCTGCTCGTCCAGGACTGGAAGCAGGGCCCCCGCTAGGACAACGCCCTAGGCCTTCGCGCCCGGCCTGCGGTCCGCCGGCAGTGCGCAGGCCGGTGAACCGCCCGGCAGCCGGGTGCGGTTGGCGGCGACGAGCCGGTAGACGCCGTGGGCGATCCACCGCACCGGCGGCAGCGTCAGCAGCCCGCCGAGCCAGGCCCAGCCGCCACCGGCGCTCAGCAGGAGCTTGGCGACCGCCTGCGCACCGCCGTACACCGTCTCGAGCGGCGAGACCCACAGCACCTCGCGCTCGGCCCGCTCCTGGGTGATGCCGAGGGCCTCCAGGTCGGCGAACTGCCACGGCGTGACGGGGCAGCGCGGCCGCACCCACCGGGTCAGGAAGTTCACCGACGACGTGCAGAAGGCGCAGTCACCGTCGTAGACGAGGACGGGCGCGGGTACGGATGTGGACGCGGGTGGCGTGGGCGGGGTCATGACCCCATCCTGCCCGCCGGACCCCCCGGTTCCGGAACGCGCGGCCTCAGCCATACCCGAACCCCCGCTTTCGGCGCGGCCGTTCGGGGAAGATCGGCGGCATGGACGCGAAACGGGAACAGCGCATCCACACGGTCCTGCGCGGTACCTGAACCCGCTGCTGGCCGTGGTCGCGGTGGGCGGCCTGCTGTGGACGGTGCGGACGCTGGCCAAGGGCGGGCTGGAACCGGGCGACACGGCCGGGGTCGTCGCCGTACCGCTGGCGGCGCTCGCCGCATGGCTGGCCGCCGTGGCGATCCTGAAGCGCCGCCCGGAGGCGGAGGCGACCGCGACCCGGCTGGCCGGACTCGTACGGGACCTGGAACGGGCTTCGGTGGCCCAACTCCTGGGCAACGGCACCCCGGGCATTGACACGCGCTTCCGGGTCCCGGGCGAGCCCGGCCAGCCGCGTACCGGGGCCGTCGGCCACTTCCGTACGCTACGTCCCCGACGCGTCGTGATCACGGGCGAGCCGGGCGCCGGAAAGACCATGCTGGCGGTCCATCTGATGCTGGCGCTGCTCGAACCCCGCGAACCGGGCGCACCGGTCCCGGTCCGGATCCCCGCCACGGCCTGGGAGCCGGGGCGCCCGTTCGAGGTGTGGTTCGCCGAGCAGATATCCCGGCTGTACGCGCTCAGCGCGGCGGAGACGCGGGAACTCGTCACCGGGCACCACGTGCTGCCTGTCCTCGACGGCGTGGACGAGATGAGCGGCAGCCACGCGGCGGCCCTGCTCGACCAGCTCAGCTCGGACCGCCGGAACATGGACCAGCGCCCGGTGATCCTCACCTGCCGCAGCGAACCGTACGAGCGCCTCCGCGAGGAACACCCCCTCACCAACGCCCACCACCTCGCCGTCGAACCCCTCACCAGCACCCAGGCCGTCTCCTTCCTGGCCGACCACCCCCGCGTCCGGCCCAACGCCGAACGCTGGGAACCGGTCCTGGCCGAACTCCGGACCGCCCCCGACGGCCCGCTGGCCCACAGCCTCTCCTCCCCCTGGCGCCTCACCCTCGCCGTGGCGGCCTACGCGCGCGACCCGGCCGACATGGTCGAGCGGGCGGCCGCCGGAGACCTGTACGAGCACATGCTGTCCCGCTACATCCCGGCCACCGTCCGCCTGCACTTCGCCGAGGAGGACGAGAGGGGATACGCGGAGGAGGACGTACGGCGCTGGCTCAGCGAACTCGCCTGGCACTTCGGCCTGAACGGCCCGGAGTCGGACGAGTACGCCGCCGATGCGCAGCGCCTCCGGCAGACACTCGCGCGGAGGCACGAGCTCAGGGCGGCCGTCCGCGCGTCCGCCGAAGAGTTGCGGCAGAGCCTTGAGGCGTACGACGTGATCCATCCCGAGCTCGAACGGCTGCGGCGGGAAGTCGCCTCCCTGGATGCGGAGATGGCCGCGATGGACGCCGAGAGACGGCGGAGCAGCGCTGATTTCCAGCAGATGCTGACCTCGGACGGCCACGTCCTCAACGACGTCACGCTCGCGCAGGTCTGGTCCATGGCGGGGCCTCTCCGCATCCGTCGGCTGGATGCGCTGATCGGCGGCTCCACCGCGCTGATCAGCTGCTTCTCCATCCTGGTCGTGCTGCGCGGATGGCCGTCCGCAGAATCCGCCTGGTACGGACACCCGGCGCTCTGGGCCGTGCTGGTCGGCACGCTGGTGGCCTGGTTGTTGTACAACCAGGAGCCGCAGGCACTCCTACGCCTCGACGCGAGAAACCTATGGCGCGGGCGCAGAGGCCGTCAGCTGCTCCTCCTGCTGGGCTCCTCCTGCTGCGCCTCCTCGCGGCACCTGGCCTGATCGTCCTGGCCGACGCGTCCGCGTCCGCGCTGGGCGCCTCCGACACGGTCGCAGCGGTCGCCTGCGGGGTGGCGGGCACGGTCTCCTGCGCCCTGCTGGTGCCGTGGGGGGCACTCCGGTCGATGCAGCCCTTCCTCCGTACCGTGGTGCTGCTCCCCGGTCTTCTGCTGGTGTTCTTGGGCGGCTCGATCGGTGTGGTGCTCGGACCGCTGGACGTACGCGCCACTGACGTGATGCTGGGCGTCGGCGCGATCGCGCTCGTACCGGCCATCAGCTGGTTCGTCTTCCAGCGCGCAAGGCGCGCGGAACCCGACGTCTGGGCGACGCGGCAGCACAGCCCTCGCGGCGGCATGTTCGGCGAGGTGGTGCGCGCCACGGGCGCTTCGCTCAGCATCGCCGCCGTCAATTGCTGGGCACTGACCCTCGAGCCACCGGCCGTCGACCTCTTCACCGTCACGCCGACCTCGCTGGCCGTCACCGGCGCCGCCCTCACCGTCCCACTCGCCCTGCTGAGCATGCCCGCCTCCCGCCGCTACCTCCTCGCGCTCCTCTTCCTTCGCGGCCGACTGCCGTTCCGGCTGGGCCGCTTCGTGAGGTGGGCGCACGGGGCGGGGCTGCTGCGGGCGGCGGGACCGGCGTACCAGTTCCGCCACCAGGAGCTTCACGAGTGGCTGATCATGTCGTACTACGCGGGCGAGTACGTCACTCCGCCCAGGTGACGAAGGTGGACCAGGCGTCGGGGGCGACGGCGAAGGCGGGCCCGTCCTGGACCTTGGAGTCACGGACGTGGACGGAGTGCGGGCAGGCGGCGACCTCGACGCACTCGCCGCCGCTGCCGCTGCTGTGGGAGGACTTCCGCCAGGCGGCGGACACCTCGACACAGTTGCCGCCGCTGTCACTGCTGTAAGAGGACGTACGCCAGTCGAAGGCGACTTCGATGCAGTTACCGCCGCTGGAGCTGCTGTAGCTCGACGTGAACCACCGGAGGGTACTGCTCATTCCTTCACTCCCGCCAACTGCATGATGAGGGCCAGCGACTCACGAGGACCCAGGGCCTGTGACCGGATCTTCGCATAGCGCCGAGCGTAGACGCTCACCTTTACCGGGTCACTGATCAGCAGGCTCTCGTCCTGCGGCTCCAGATAGACGAGATGCTCATGCGCCGAGGTCTCCAGCAGGTCCATCTCTCCGCGATCACCCGCGTACTCCCCATACTTACCGGCATCCAGCGGCAGCACGAGCAGCGTTACATTCCGCCGACGGGCGCACTCCACGAGATGGAGCAGCTGCTCGCGCATGATCTCCTCGCTGCCGATGACGCGGCGCAGGACGGACTCGTCGATGATGATCTCGATCATCGGGAGCGGGTCGCGGTCGAAGAGGGCTGCGCGTGCCATCCGCAGCTGGACCAGCTCTTCCACGCGCTCGTCGGAGAGCGGTGGATATCCGCCACCGATGAGCGCCCGGGCGTACGCCTCCGTCTGGAAGAGCCCGTGAATGACGTTCGCGGCGAACAGCTGGAGGCTGATCGCGGCCTGCTCCAGCAGCGAGTAGTCCTGGAACTGCTCGGGCAGCCGCTCCATCCGCATGTACAGCCGTGCGGTCTCGAAGACATCGCTGCCCTCGCTCAGGACCCGCTTCAGCGCCACCAGCATCGCGTCACTGGCGGGCTGCGCGCACGTCTCCATGGCACTCACCGCAGCGGCCGAGTAGCCGAGCTCGTCCCCCAGCCGGTCCTGCGACCAGTCCCTCTGGACACGCAGCATGCGCGTCACTTTGGCCACCAGCTTCGCCGCCGGACTGGCCGTCTCCTTGTTCTCCGCACTTGCCATGAGGTGATCTCTTTTCGACTCAACCGAACTCAACCGGTCACTACGCGATGTGGCTGAAATCAACTGCCCAACAGCGAAGTTCGTGCAGGTCAACGGGTGTGCGACGAGCCTCGCCAGTCGTAGAGAACGCTAGGTGATCAGGGTCACAATCGCCCTGTGAATGCACTGAATGGTGAGCGAAATATCGGTTGGGTCCCGGACTCCGGATTCCAACTCCGCAAGGCGGGCGTGCAATTCGACGCGGTCCGCGTGGACGGTGAGGCGGGGCGGCGGCTGGCCGACCTGATGGAGGAGTTGGTCGGCGGAGAGCCCGGCCCGGTGGTGACCGAGGCGAACGGCCGGCGCGGGGTCTACTTCTTCGTACCGCCGGGTTCGACGGCGCACCGGTGCTGGCCGCGCGAGGTGACGATCCTGAACGCGACGAGGAACCGCGTGAGTTACGTACCCGTCCCGGCGCTGGAGGGCCACACCTGGCCGCTGTCGTGGCGGTACCCGCCGACGGTTCCGGGCCGCTTCGTCCACACGCTGATCCTGATCAACGCGGTGGAGTCGCTGCTGTACTCCGGCCGAGACAGGTGACGGGCCCGGCATCCGGGACGGCGATCTCGTGGAAGCCGACGCGGTCGTAGAAGGCGCGGGCGACGGTGTTGCCGGTGACCAGGGAGAGGTGGACGGCCGGTACCTCCTGGTGGTGGAGGGCGCCGTGCTCGTAGGGTGCCTGAATGCCGAATCCACGACGGATGAGCCGTCGCGCCTGGGTGCTCACATGGGCGGTTCTCTGCGTGGCCGGCCTCGCCGCCACCACTTGGCTACAGGCCGCCGCATCGCCGCCGGAGGCGCGGCCCGAGCGACCCGTCAAGGCTGAGTGCCGCGAGTGCATCGCGGAGATCGAGGGTCAACTCGCCAGTGCCACGTGGGACGGCTCGGATAGGGCCGGAATCGTGACGTTCATGCCCGTCGGCTTGGATTGCCAAGACGAACTCGACGACCTCCTCAGGGGCGGCACTCGGTGACGGCCCCGGGCGGCCGCCCGCTTGATGTGTGCGGCGGGCGGCGCTCAAGGGCATGGGCGAGCGGACGGAGACGGCGTTCCTCCACCACGTGGACTACTTCCGGAGGTTGTCCTGTGGCGCGGTGGTGATCCGGGCGATCGCCTCGACCGTCAGGGCGCGGTCGTGCGGCTCGGTCTCCAGGGCCCGGTGGATGGAGAGCCCCTCGATGAGCGCGTCCAGCTGGCGGGCGGTGGCGGGGTCGAAGTGCCATTCCAGGGCGCGGCGGCTGCGGCTCATCCAGGTGCGGGTGAGCTCGCGGTAGGCGGGTTTGCGGGCGGCGAGCGTGTAGAGCTCGTGGGTGAGGACCAGCTCGCGCTGGTTGCCGCTGGAGAGGTGGTGAACCAGGTCGGCGACGGCCTCGCGGGCTTCGCCGGGGGTGGTGGCGGCACCGAGGCGCTCCTCGAAGACGGCGACGATCGTGCCGGAGAAGCGGGTGAACGCCTCGTGGAGCAGCTCGTCCATGCTCGTGAAGTGGTACGTCATCGACCCGAGCGGAACCCCGGCACGGGCGGCCACCTTCCGGTGCGACATGCCCGCCACGCCCGCGTCGGCGATGAGGTCGAGGGCCGCGTCGATGATGCGGTCCCGCCGGTCGGGGTCGGTGCGCCCTGTCGCCACCCGGCACCTCCTCGTTCGGCCTGGTCTCTCCTCGCCTCTCGCAGCATAGAGCGCGGGGCGGGGCGGGATCATTCGTCTGCCGGGCCGGACCAGGCCGGGCCGGGTCGGTGCGGGCGATGACGCCGAGCCGTCCCGGACGTCGCTGAACCGCTTCGGTACGCGCGTACCTATCCGCTGCGGCCGACGCCGGCCGTGATCGCTTCGCCTGCGTGGATGATCGAGCTGAGCATGGTGTGGGCGGACTGGAGCTGTTCGATGGAGTGGCGCATGCGCTCGCGTTCGTCCTTGAGGTCCTGGGCCATCTCCTCGCAGGTCGGCGCCAGGATGGCTCCCTCTTCGGCCATGCAGGGCAGCACCTCCCGGATCAGGTCGGTGTTCAGTCCGGCCGCGAGCAGGATCCGGATCCTGCGCACGACAGCCACATCGGCCTCCGCGAACTCGCGGTAGCCACTGGCCCGCCGCTGCGGTCGCAGCAACCCTTGCTGCTCGTAGTACCGCAGGCTCCTGGTACTGATGCCGGCCCGCTTCGCCAGCTCTCCGATGAACATGTGACCCCCGTCACCGACCTTGACTCTGACATTGACGTGAAAGTCTAGCTTGGCCGGCATGACAACGAACCGCAGCACCCAGCAGCGCTCAACCATCGATCCGAAGGCCCTGGCAGGGAAGAAGGCGGTCGTCACCGGCGGCACCATCGGCATGGGCCGAGCCATCGTCCAAGCCCTGACCGACCGGGGCGCCGAGGTGGTGTACACCGGGCGCAGCGACCGGCGACTCGCCGAGGCCCAGTCGGCGCTCGCCACCCTGCTGGCCCATCCGGTGCGTTCCGACGCCACTGACGCCGATGCCGTCGCCGCCCTCCGCGATCAGGTCGCCGACCGTCTCGGCTCCATCGACCACCTGTTCATCAACCAGGGCATCGCCGAGTTCCAGACGCTCGAAGAGGTCACGGAAGAAGCGTGGGACCGCATCTTCGACGTGAACACCAAAGGCGCCTTCTTCACCGTCCAGCGGCTGGTGCCGCTGATGTCCGAAGGGGGGTCGATCGTGTTCACCACCGTCTCCAACGACCAGATCTTCCCCGGCCTCAGCGCCTACTCGGCGGCGAAGGAGGCCGTCGCCGCCTTCATGAAGGTGCTCGCCGCCGAGCTGCTGCCCCGCGGGATCCGCGTCAACGCGATCGCCCCGGGCTTCATCCTCACCCCCACCATGGGCGTCGCCGAGCTGACCGAGGAGCAGCGGGCCGAGTTCATCGAACAGGGCAACGCCTCCACGCCGATGGGCCGTGGCGGCACCGTGGAGGAGGTCGCCGCCGCAGCGCTGTACCTGGCTGCCGAGGCCACCTTCACCACCGGCGTGGAACTGCCCGTGGACGGCGGGTTCGGCCAGGGCCTCGGCGCATGACCGCCGTCGCCCGGTAGGCCGGGCGCCTCCCGGCCTCCCGGGTCAGCGGCCGACGGCCCAAAGATGGGCCGGCGAGGTGAGGTGGAGTGTGTACGAACGTACGCTTCAGGCGTACGATCGTACGCTCCACCTCTCCGTCTGCCGAGGAACCGCCCCATGAAGGTCACGCCGGTCATCGACGCCCGCACCCGCCGCTGGCGCGCCGCGCTCTTCCTCTTCATGCTCGCCATCGGCGTGAGCATGGCGTCCTGGGTGGCCAGGACGCCCGGCGTACGCGACGCGCTGGACGTGTCCACCGGGGCGATGGGGCTCGTCCTCTTCGGGCTCTCGATCGGCTCGATGGCCGGTGTGCTGGTCTCCGGCGGGCTCGTGCGCAAGCACGGCGGGCGGCCGGTGATCGCGCTCGGCGCCGGGCTCATCGTCACCGGGCTGCTGGGCGTCGCCGGAGGCGCGGCGCTGGAGGTGTCCGGCGGGGTCTTCGGCGGGCTGGCGCTGTTCGGGGCCGGGATGGGGCTCGCGGAGGTGGCGTTCAACATCGAGGGCGCCGCCGTGGAGCGGACCGTGGGCCGCCCGGTCCTGCCGGTGCTGCACGGCTGCTTCAGCCTCGGCACGGTGGTCGGCGCGCTGCTGGGGATGGGGCTGACGGCGCTACGGTTCCCGGTCGGCTGGCACCTGGCGGCGGTGTCCGTGGCGGTCGCGGCGGCCGCGGTGTGGACCGTACGGGCGGTTCCGCCGGGCACGGGCCGGGAGTCCGGCGAGTCCGGCGATGGCGAGCGGGCCGGGTCCGGTGGTGAGCGTGCCGGATCCGGTGGCGAGCCGGCCGCGTCCGGTGGGTGGCGGGCGCAGCTGGAGGTCTGGCGGGACCGGCGGCTGGTGCTGATCGGGCTGATCGTGCTGGCCATGGCGTTCGCGGAGGGCTCGGCCAACGACTGGCTGCCGCTGCTGATGGTGGACGGCCACGGGACGAGCGCGACGGCCGGTTCGCTGACGTTCCTGCTGTTCGCCGGGGCGATGACGACGGGCCGGTTCACGGGCGGGCCGCTGCTGGTGCGGTACGGGCCCGCGGCCGTGGTGCGGGCCAGCGCGGTCGTGGCGGCGGCGGGCGTGGCGCTGGTGGTGTTCTCGTCCAGCGCGCTGCTCGCCGGTGCGGCGGTCGTGCTGTGGGGGCTCGGCGCCTCGCTGGGGTTCCCGGTCACGGTCTCGGCGGCCGGGGAGGGCGCGGGGGCCCGGGAGGCTACGGCCCGGGTCGCGGCGGTCTCGACGGCCGGCTACGCGGCGTTCCTGGTCGGCCCACCCTCGCTGGGTTTCCTGGCCGACCACGTGGGGCTGCGGTCGGCGATGATCGTGGTGCTGGTGCTGCTGGCCGGGGCGGCGCTGATCACCGGGGCGCTGTGTAGGCGGACCGCTTCCCCGGTGGCCGAAGTGCCCGCGCCTCACTCCGACCTGGTGTAGATCAGGCTCTCGCCCGAACCGGTCGTCGCCCGGCGCAGGCTGCCGTCCGGGAGGAGGGTCAGCTCGGTGGGCTTGCCGGGGGAGCAGGAGGCGGCCGGGCGGCCCACGGAGACGGTGGAGGGGCCGATGAGGACCGGTTCGCCGTCGCCGGGGCGGGCGGCCAGGGGCGCGATGAACTCGCAGTGGTACGTGGCGCCGAGCGCCAGGGGGCCTTCGGCGGTGAGCGAGAGGACCTGGTCGCCGACGTCGCCCTGCCGGATGGTCAGCTTCCGGGTGGACCCGCCCCGGTCGCCGGGGATGGCGGCGGTCCAGGTGCCGAGGTAGTCACCCGGTACGGCGCCCTCGTCGCCGGTCCCCGCCGGGTCGCCGGAGGCGGAGGCCGAGGCGGACGGGCCGGGGGTGGGCGTGTCGCCGCCCTTGTTGTTCATGAACGCGTACACGGATCCGCCGGCGCCTATCGCCACGACCAGCGCCACGGCGACGAGAGCGACGGTCGCTCCGGCGGACCGGCGCGCGGGGGTGGGTGCCGGGGCCGGCGGCGGCGTGAAGTAGGCAGGCGGGAGCGGGGTGTTGTACGTCGGGCCGGGGTGGTAGCCCTGGTTGTACGGGGCTGGGGGCTGGTGGACGTACGGGGGTGGCGTCGGGGCCGGCGGGGGAGTCGCCGCCTGCGTGGGCAGGGCGTGGACGGGGGCGGGGGGTGTGGGGGCGGGGGATGTGGCGGCCGGGACCGCCGGCGCCTCCGGGTCTTCCGCGTCGAGCAACCCCACCGCATGGCGGCCCAGTTGGGCGATGAGGGTGGCGGGGAGCCAGGGCTCGTCGGCCTGCGGCTCGCCCAGCCGGGCCAGGAGCTCGTCGGTGGAGGGCCGGGCGGCCGGGTCCTTGGCCAGGCACTCCCGTACGACGTCGGCCAGCTCCGCCGGAACGCCGGTCAGGTCCGGGTCCTCCTGGGTGATCCGGAACATCAGGGCGTGCACCCCACCGCTCTCGGCCGCGCCGAACGGGAGCCGGCCGGTCGCCGCGTAGGCGAGCACCGAGCCCAGGCAGAACACATCGCACGCCGTCGTCACGCGCTCGCCCCGCACCTGCTCCGGGGCCATGAACCCGGGCGAGCCGATCATCGCTCCGGTGCGGGTCAGGTCGCCGTCGGCCAGGGACTCCAGGGCGCGGGCGATGCCGAAGTCGATGACCCGGGGGCCGTCGATGGTGAGCAGGACGTTGGAGGGCTTCAGGTCGCGGTGGATGAGCCCGGCGCGGTGGATGTGCTGGAGGGCGTGGGCGAGGCCGGAGCCGAGGAGCTGGACGGAGCGGAGTGGCAGCGGTCCGTACGCGCCCGAGTCCGCGACCGGGGCGCCGGGGCGGCCGGAGACGATGCGGTGGAGGGAGGGGCCGGCGACGTAGCCGGTGGCGACCCAGGGGACCGGGGCCTCGGTGTCGGAGTCCAGGACCGGGGCGGTCCAGGCGCCGCCGACCTGGTGTGCGGCGCGGACCTCCTGGCGGAACCGGGCGCGGAACTCGGGCTGTTCGGCGAGCTCGCGGCGGACGAGCTTGAGGGCGACGGTGCGGCCTCTCTCGGAGCGGGCGAGGAAGACCTGGCCCATACCGCCTTCGCCCAGGCGGGCGAGGAGGCGGTAGGCGCCTATGCGGTGCGGGTCGTCGGGTCCGAGCTTGTCCATGTGCGCTTCCTCCCCTGCGGCCCGCACGAGAATAGCCCCGCGGCCGTGGGGACTGCCGCCGCCCTCTACGACATGCCCCCGCGCCCCTTGGTTCCGCCTCCCCCCAGCCCGTCCGGCGTGCATTCCCAGCCCGTCCGCCCGCACCCCCCAGCCCGTCCGGCGTTTGAGGACGGAACCGGGGATTGCACGGGCTCGGCGCGCAGGGTAGAGCGGTGCTCCGGGGGAGCGGAGTATTGAGGGTGCGCCCCCAACAAGGCGAGGGTTCCGTCCTCAAACGCCGGACGGGCTGGGGTGGCCCCCCGACGGGCTGGGGTGGCCCCCCGACGGGCTGGAACCGCCCCCCGTCACCGCCTCCACCGCCCCCGCCAACCGCTCCAGCACCCGCACCGCCTCCGCGAACCCCTCCTCCCCCAGCTCCTCCGCCAGCCGCGCGGCGAACTCCGCGTGGGGCGGGTCGATCCGGGACACCGCCTCCCGCCCCGCAGCCGTCACCCGCAACAGCTTCGCCCGCCGGTGGGCCGGGTTCTCGGCGTACTCCGCGAGCCCCCGCCCCACCAGCAGATCCGCGACCCGCTGCACGCTCTGCCGGGTGATCCCCATCTCCCGCGCGATCCCCGCCACCGGCAACGGCCCCGGCAGCACCGCCCCCAGCACCTGCCACCAGGCCGCCGTCAGCCCACCCGGCCTGGCCAACTCGTCCGCCACGCCCAGGAACTGCCCGTTCAGCCGGAACACCGTCAGCGCGGCCCGGCTCAACAACTCCTGCCGGGACGGGACTTCCCCCACGCCCCCCATACGCTCACTCACCCTCCAGCACCTCGTACGCACTCGGGTCCGAGTCATGGAACAGCCGGTACCAAGCCCCCAGCTTCTCCGGCCCGTACACCCCCAGCAGCCCGAACACCTCCCGCGCCAGCGCCACCGGCTCCGTCGGCCCGGCCGTGATCAGCCCGCCGTCCGTCACCGCGTCCGCGTCCACGTACCGCGCGCCACCTCCGTACCCCGTCGCCGCCAGGTAGAAGGAGACCGCGCTCGTGTGCGCCCGGTCGTCGAGCAGCCCCTCGCGGGCCAGCCCGGCCGTCGCCCCGCAGATCGCCGCGACCGGCACCTCCGCGTCGAGGAAGGCCCGCGCCGCACGCGCGAACGGGGCCAGGTCGTCGCCCGCGTCCCAGAGCCCGGCCCCGGGCAGGATCAGCAGCGCGCTGTCCTCGGGCCGCAGCTCGGCGAGGGCCAGATCGGGCTGGATGCGGAGCCCGCCCATGGTGCTGACCGCCTCCCGGTCCGGCCCCACGGTCCGCACGGTGTAGCCGTTCTGCGCGAGGAACGCGGTGGTGTACCCGGTCTCCCAGTCGGCGAGCGTGTCGTACACGGCGAGATGGACCACAGAGCTGGTGCCGGTCATGGCAGCCTCCCGAAGTAGATGACAGAAGACTGTCATAATGACAACATGCTGTCAATTGCACGTGGCGACACGCTGTGCGTCGAACCTCGGGCACCCGGACCCGACACCCTGCCGAACCGCGCGCCCCACGCCGTACAACATGGCCATGGAACCGCCCTCCCACCAGCACCTACGCTCCCCGCATGACCCCTCATGCCCCTCATGCCCCGTACGCCGACCCCGCGGCCGGTGCGGCCGTGAAGGCCGCGGACCGCGCGCACGTGTTCCACTCCTGGTCCGCCCAGGGCCTCATCGACCCGCTCGCCGTCGCCGGCGCCGAGGGGTCCTACTTCTGGGACTACGACGGCAACCGCTACCTCGACTTCACCAGCGGGCTCGTCTACACCAACATCGGCTACCAGCACCCCACCGTCGTCGCCGCGATCCAGGAGCAGGCGGGCAAGCTCGCCACCTTCGCGCCCGCGTTCGCCGTCGAGTCGCGCTCCGAGGCCGCACGCCTCATCGCCGAGCGCACGCCGGGTGACCTGGACAAGATCTTCTTCACCAACGGCGGGGCCGAGGCCGTCGAGAACGCCATCCGCATGGCCCGGCTGCACACCGGCCGTACGAAGGTGCTCTCCGCCTACCGCTCGTACCACGGCGCCACCTCCACCGCGATCAACCTCACCGGCGACCCGCGCCGCTGGCCCTCCGACAACGGCTCGGCCGGTGTCGTACGTTTCTGGGCGCCGTTCCTCTACCGCTCGCCGTTCTACGCGCAGACCGAGGCCGAGGAGTGCGCCCGCGCGCTCCAGCACCTGGAGGACACCCTCGCCTTCGAAGGGCCGTCCACCATCGCCGCAGTCATCCTGGAGACCATCCCGGGCACGGCCGGGATCATGACCCCGCCGCCCGGCTACCTCGCGGGCGTCCGCGAGATCTGCGACCGGTACGGGATCGTCTTCGTGCTCGACGAGGTGATGGCCGGATTCGGCCGCACCGGCGCCTGGTTCGCCGCCGACCACTTCGACGTCGTGCCGGACCTGCTGACCTTCGCGAAGGGCGTCAACTCCGGTTACGTACCGCTCGGCGGCGTCGCCATCAGCGCCGAGATCGCCGCCACCTTCGAGACCCGCCTCTACCCCGGCGGCCTCACCTACTCCGGCCACCCGCTCGCCTGCGCCGCCGCCGTCGCCACCATCGGCGTCATGGAGGACGAGAAGGTCGTCGAGAACGCGGCCCACATCGGCGAGACCGTCCTCGGACCCGGACTGCGCGAACTCGCCGAACGCCACCCGTCGGTCGGCGAGGTGCGCGGCCTCGGCGCGTTCTGGGCGCTGGAGCTGGTCCGCAACCGCGAGACCCGAGAACCGCTCGTCCCGTACAACGCCTCCGGCGAGGCGAACGCCCCGATGGCGGCCTTCGGCGCGGCGGCGAAGAAGCAGGGGCTCTGGCCGTTCATCAACATGAACCGCACCCACGCCGTTCCCGCCTGCAACGTCACCGAGGCCGAAGCCAAGGAGGGTCTCGCGGCGCTGGACATCGCGCTCGCGGTGGCCGACGAACACACGGTGTAGCCGTACGGACACTCTCGCGTACGCAATCGCCTCCCGCCGTGCCCGAAATCGGGCACGGCGGGCCGCTGCCTTAAGGTGACCCGAGCCGAAAGACGGCCGAACCCGGCCGGACACGGTCGGCGAACCGGAAGGGCGGCCACCGATGGTGCCGAGCGGAGGCGTGACCCGCAGTACGCTGCGCCAGCAGATCGCCGACGCGCTGCGCGACGAGGTGCTGGCCGGGCGGCTGCGTCCGGGCCGGGCGTTCACCGTCAAGCAGATCGCGGAGCAGTACGGCGTCTCCGCGACGCCCGTCCGCGAGGCGCTGTTCGACCTCTCCGCGCAGGGCCTGCTCTCCTCCGACCAGCACCGCGGCTTCCAGGTCCACGAGTTCACGATTGCGGACTACCGGGCGATGGTGGAAGCCCGCTCCCTCGTCGTCGAGGGCATCTTCCGCTCGCCCGCCGACCAGGTCTCCGTCCGCCCCGAGGCGCTCGCCCCGATCCGGCGCCGGGCCGCGGAGGCCGTCCGCGCGGCGAAGGGCGGCGATCTCGACGTACTGATCGGGTACGACCTCCGCTTCTGGCGGGAGCTCGGGGCCTTCGTCCTCAACCCGTACATCACCGCCTTCCTCGCCAAACTCCGCGTCCAGGCCTGGGTGTTCGCCGTCCACCGGCTGCGCGGCGAGCGTGCGGACGAGCGGGTGCTGTGGTTCGGCCACGAGGAGCTCGTCGAGGCGATCGCGGGCGGCGACCGCGGCGAGGTGCTGGCGGTGATGCAGACGTACTACGCCCACGCGCTGGCCTGGGCAGACCACCTGGAGGCGCAGGAGTCCCGGCGGTCCCGGGAGGCGCAGGAGCCACGGGGATCCCAGGAGCCCCCGGAGTCCCGCGAGCGCCCGGAAGGGTAGGGACCCTCCGCGCTGCCGGGCCCCTGTGCGTGACGTACACCTCGCATTACGCTGTTCCGACGATCGCCGAACCCGTTGGAGAGCGAGACTTCGTGGCCTGTGACCTGTGGCTGGTCCCCCTCGTCGATGTGCTGTGCCACAGCCCCGACAATCCGTTCGCCGAAGAGATCGCCGTCTACGACCGGGCGCTGAACGACGCGGGCCTGCCGCCCGTCCCGGTCTTCGCCTACATGCCGGGCCTCAACGGAGACGTGGCCCCGGTGGCGGGCTTCGACTACGACGCCCTGCACTTCCTGCGCCGCGCCTACCTGCTCCAGCTGAGCGGTCTGGCGGTCACCCCGGTCGAGGGCCTCGGCGGTGACTACGAGCAGCTGCTGGAGATGTTCGAGCAGACCGCGCAGCAGTCACACCTGGTCTGGCACTACGACCACGCCGGCGCGTACGTTCCGCTCGACTTCCCGCACCCGCTCTCGAACGACGCGCTGCTGGAGGGCGGCGGCCCGCTCGGCTCCGCGCACGGCCTGCTGCGCGAGCTGGAGTACGTGGCCCCGTCCATCGGCATCGACCCGGCCAACCCCCCGGCCGCCCCGCAGCCGCCACCGGGCCCCACGGCCCTGGAGGAACCGGCGAGCCCCCTCCCGTACGACGACAGCCCGTTCGCGAGAGAGCGCCACGTCTGGCTGGGCCTCCACGCGGCAGCAACCCGCTCCCTGGCCCAAGGCTCCATGATCATCTTCAGCTGACACCCGTGCCGCACTCACTCCAGCCCGTGCCGCGCACTCCAGCCCGTGCCGCGCCACTTCCAGCCCGTCCGGCGTTTGAGGACGGAACCCTGAGTCGGGGGCTCCCGAGCCGGACGGACAACTCCAGCCCGTCCGGCGTTTGAGGACACCCCCCCCGGGGGCCACCTACCTCGGCGCCTCAGGCGGCCGCTGCCGAGGCATGTTCGGCCGAGCGGCCACGGACGGCATCGAGAACCGCCCAGGCACCCCCCCCGGCTCCGCCCTCCCCCCCGCAGTGCCCGACACCAACGCCTGCGTCCCCATAGGCGCCGGCCCCGCCCGGAACTCCACCATCCAGTCCGCCGTCTCCGACCGCACCAGCTCCGTGATGTCCTCGGAGAACCGCCGCAACACCCCCAGGCACCGCTCGGCCGCCTCACTGGCCGTCCCCTCGGTCGGCCCGAGCGTCTCCCGTACGCACTCCGACGCCCAGTCGAACTGGAGCACCTGGAGCCGCCGCTGCACGGCCTGCGCGGTGGCGAGGTTCCTTATCCAGCCGGAGGTGAGGCCGAAGTACCGGTCGCACCCCATGCAGGCGGCGCCCAGCAGCAGCGACAGGTACCCCCACCCCGCCGACCCGCTCAACGTCCCGGTCAGGTCCAGCAGCGGCAGCCCGGCCCCCGCCACGACCCCGAGCGCGGTGCCCAGCCGCAGGGCCCGGGCTCCTCGGCGCTTCCACGCGCGGTCGGTGAGGTACCAGTCCGCTGTCGCGAGGGCGCCGGACTCGACCCAGCGGTAGAGCTCGTCGAGCCGCTCGGCGGGTTCGCCCCAGTCGCCGAGCGGAAAGGGCCGCCCGGTCAGATCGCGCCCGCCGGCCCCGGACCCGCCACCCCAGGCCCCACCGGCCCGGGCGCCACCACCGCTCCCGGCCCTGCCGCCACCCGACCCGTCCCGCCCTCCGGCCCCTCCGCCGCCACTGCCCCCACCGACACCGACACCGCCACCGCCACCGGCGGCACGGCCCCCACCGCTCCCCACCCCACGACCCCCGCCGCTCCCACCGGCTCCGGCTCCGGCTCCCGCTCCGGCTCCACCGGCTCCACCGACCGCTCCGGCGCGGGAGCCAGAAGCGGAACGCTCCACTCCGATCTCACCGGAACCCGCATCGGACTCCTTGCGGGGCGGCCCCTCGGGCTGCATCTCCGGCTGACTCACCGGGGCACTCCTTCGCACTCTGACGGACGGAACGGACGCTCAGGGCTTCCTCGCGGACAACGCGGGCGGCGTGGGTAACTCTGCGTCACCACGCATGCGCGCAGGCGTACCGATGTGCATGCCCTTCCTACCGCCGAATGGTGGGCTGCGGAGTCGAAATCGCGGGATTCCCGCCTGCGCGGGGCCGCTGGTCAGGTATAGGAGCCTTCACGGCGGTTGACGAAACTCACCCGAAAGAGTTGGTCCCCGGCGGGTGGAGCGCGGTGACCGGTGAACACGTAGGCTCGGCTTACCGAAACATTTGTCGTCGAAATGCCAGGAGTGACCGTGATTCCCGGTGGTGGCCAGCCCGATATGCAGCAGTTGCTCCAGCAGGCCCAGAAGATGCAGCAGGACCTCGCCGCGGCCCAGGAGGAGCTGGCGAGGACCGAGGTCGACGGACAGGCGGGCGGAGGCCTCGTGAGGGCCACCGTCACCGGCTCCGGCGAGCTGCGGGCCCTGGTGATCGACCCGAAGGCCGTGGACCCGGAGGACACCGAGACGCTCGCCGACCTCGTGGTGGCGGCCGTCCAGGCGGCCAACGAGAACGCGCAGGCGCTCCAGCAGGAGAAGCTCGGCCCGCTGGCGCAGGGCCTGGGCGGCGGCGGCTCGATCCCGGGCCTCCCGTTCTGACCCTGTCGACCCTGTCCGTCCGATCAGGCCCGGGGGCCTACTGGTACCGACCCGTACCCACTACGGTACGGAGCAGGAAGCGAAGAAAGGCGTTCCGTTGTACGAAGGCGTTGTTCAGGACCTCATCGACGAACTGGGCAGGCTGCCCGGCGTCGGTCCCAAGAGCGCGCAGCGGATCGCCTTCCACATCCTCCAGGCCGAGCCCACCGACGTACGCCGTCTCGCCCATGCCCTCCTGGAGGTCAAGGACAAGGTCCGGTTCTGCGCCGTGTGCGGCAACGTCGCCCAGCAGGAGCAGTGCGGGATCTGCCGCGATCCGCGCCGCGACCAGAGCGTCATCTGTGTGGTCGAGGAGCCGAAGGACGTCGTGGCGATCGAGCGGACGCGCGAGTTCCGCGGCCGCTACCACGTCCTGGGCGGGGCGATCAGCCCCATCGAAGGCGTCGGCCCCGACGACCTGCGCATCCGCGAGCTGCTGGCCCGGCTCGCGGACGGCTCCATCACGGAGCTGATCCTGGCGACCGATCCCAACCTGGAGGGCGAGGCCACCGCGACGTACCTGGCGCGGATGGTCAAGCCGATGGGCCTCAGGGTGACCCGGCTGGCCAGCGGCCTGCCGGTCGGCGGCGACCTGGAGTACGCCGACGAGGTCACGCTGGGCCGCGCGTTCGAGGGAAGGCGGCTCCTGGATGTCTGACACGAAGGCCACGGCCTCTCAGCCCTCCCGCGTACGGCTCCTCGCTTCCCCGTCTGCTCCACCGTCTGTGACCGCGCCCACGGGAGGTCCCCTCGATGTCTGACGCCACGCTGAACTCCGTCACGCAGGACCCGGGCGACTTCGCCGTCCAGATCGCGGACCAGATCAAGACGTTCATCGTCGCGGTCACCGAGGTGTCCAAGGTCGACGAGCCGGAAGAGGCCGTCCCGGTCCTGCTCCTCCAGGTCTCGCAGCTCCTGCTCGCGGGCGGCCGCCTCGGCGCGTACGAGGACGTCCTGCCCGACGAGCGGTACGAGCCGGACCTCGGCGCCGAGCCGGACGCGGACGGCCTGCGCGAGCGGTTCGCGGCCCTGCTGGAGCCGATCGACGTCTACTCCGAGGTCTTCGACCCGTACGAGCCCCGCAAGGCCCCGGTCCCGCACCGCATCTCCGACGACCTGGCCGACCTGGTCACCGACCTGAGCCACGGCCTCGCCCACTACGAGGCGGACCGCACGGCCGAGGCGCTCTGGTGGTGGCAGTTCTCCTACTTCTCCAACTGGGGCTCCACCGCCTCCGCCACCCTCCGCGCCCTCCAGTCCCTGGTCGCCCACATCCGCCTCGGCCAGCCCCTGGAAGAGCTCGACGGCCTGGACACCGACCAGGACCCGGGCGAGGACGACCTGGCGGAGGAGGCGGGCCGCGTGATGCTGGAGGAGATCGCGGGTCCGCTGGGGCTGCGACCGGTGAAGTAGCGGGGTCGGCAGGACACCCGAGGTGTGCGTTTCGCTCGTTCGAGCTGAGGACATGAGGAACCGCTTCTGCTCGGTCGCGGCGCACGCCGCGCAAGCGGCGGTCGCCATGCCGGCGGACAGAGGGCGGACAGCGGACCCGCTCCGGGCCGGCCACCCCTTGACCTCAACCGCACTTGAGGCGTGAGGCTCGTCCTGCCCGGACCGACCGGCCGGCACCACACGGCAGGAGACCCTCATGAGCACCGGAACCCCCACCGTCCTCGGCGTGCCCGCCCCGCAGGAGGACGTCGACGCGATCGTCGCGTTCGTGGCGGCCGTGCAGGACGCGCAGCGGAAGGCGGACCCCGACGCGTTCCTCGGCGGCTTCCGCGAGGACGCCATCTGGACCACGGCCCACGGCAAGAGGCTCACCGGCCTGCCGGAGATCGCCGCTTTCACCCGCAAGGTGCTCCCGCCCCAGGCGGACTCCCCGGTGACCGCCACGTACACCGTCGACCTCATCCTCTTCATCCGCCCCGACGTCGCCGCGGTCAAGATCCGCCAGCGGCCGGCGACCCGCGACGGAGGCCGGTTCCTGGACGAGGTCTTCCACGGCCAGGAGGACCCGGCCGAACTCATCGCCGCCCACCCCGAGTCGGTCCCCGGCACCCCGACCTACGTCCTGGCGAAGGACGACGGCGTCTGGCGCATCGCGGCCGCGCAGAACACCTCGGTCATCGACGCGCAGACACTGACGGCGGGGTGAGGACGACCCCGCCCGCCCCGGGACGGCGATATTCGCGAGCGGTTGTCATAGGCCGCTGTTAGCCTCCCCCGGCCGACGATCTTCGGAGGCAGGACAGGGGAGGGGTACGCGCATGGCGGGACGTACGGGACATGGACGAGCGAGACGGGCGGCCGCGGTGGCGGTGATCGCCGCCGGGACGGTGCTGGCGACGCCGGGCACCGTGTTCGCAGCCCTCGGCGGGCTGGAGCCGAAGCAACCGCTGGTCGCCGATCTGGGGACGGGCGGCGCACCGTGCGCCTCTGGTGCGGAGCGGCCCTTTGTGAGGTCCGTGCCGCAGCTGACCGCACGGCTGTACGGCCCCGGCGGCGGACAGCCGGGCGAAGTGAGCCGCGTAAGCGGTGAGTTCGAGGTGTGGTGGCAGGGCGAGGGCGGTGCCGAGGAGCGCGTGACCATGACCACCACCCCGAGGCCCGACACCACCCCCTTCACCTGGCAGCTGCCGGGCGAGATCCCCGACGGGGCCGTCGTCTCCTGGCGGGTGCGTGCCGTCAACGACGCCGGGGCGTCGGCCTGGAGCAGCGAAGGGGCCGGAGCGCCCTGCGAGTTCGTGTACGACCGCACCGTGCCGGACGCGCCGGTCGTCACCTCCTCCGACTACCCGGACGACGGCACGTGGACGCCCGGCGTCGGGGTCCGGGGGACCTTCCACGTCACGGCGCAGGCCGAGGACGTCACCGCCTTCAGCTACTCCTTCATCGGCGGCCCGCTGAAGACGGTCCAGGCCGGCCCCGACGGGTCCGCCGAGATCCGTTTCCTGCCGGAGAAGAGCGGCTCGCAGACCCTCTCCGTGCAGGCAGAGGACCGCGCCGGCAACCGCGGCCCGAGCACCCGCTACACCTTCCGGATCAGTACGGGCCCCGCCCCGGTGGCGCAGTGGAAGCTCACCGACGCGGCGGGCTCCCGCTCGGCCGCCGCGGAGACCGGTAGCGCCGCCCGCGCCGGTGCGGGCGTCACCTTCGGCGCATCCGCGCCCTCCGGCACCCCGCTCACCTCCACCGCCTCGCTCGACGGATCGGGACACGGCTTCCTGACCCCGGGCGCCCCGGCCGTCACCGACACCGCGAAGACCTTCGCCGTCGGCGGCTGGGTGCGGCCGGGACGCGTGGACGGCACCCGTACGGCCCTCTCGCAGGACGCGGGCACGGCGCGCGCCTTCACTCTGGGCCTGACCCAGGTTGCGGGCGGCCCGAAGTGGTCCTTCTCCGTCGGCGGAGCACGGGTCACGGGCGGTCTGCCCGAGACCGGCGCGTGGGCGTATGTGCTGGGCCAGTACGACGCGGAGACCGGAACGGCACGGCTGTACGTCAACGGCCGCGCGGCCGGCGAGGAGGTGGCCGCCGTCCCCGTGGCGGGCGAGGGCGCCTTCCAGATCGGCCGGGCGCGCGGCGCGCAGGGCTACCGGGACCGCTGGCAGGGCGAGATCGGTGACGTGCGCGCGTACGACCGGATCGTCGTGGCCTCCGAGGTGGAGGACCTCGCCACCCGTGCCGCGCGGCGGCTCGGCCACTGGGCGCTCGACACCGCGCCGGGCGGCCTCGCTCCGGAGGAGGGCGGCGGTGCACCGCTGAAGCTGGGAACGGGAGCCTCGCTCTACCGCCTCGACGACCCGTGCGACCCGCTGGACCTGGAGTGCGGCTGGGACTTCCCGCTGGAGGCGGACGGTGACGGCCACCTCCGTCTCGACGGCGTCGCCGGCCACGCGGTCACGGACGCGCCCGTGGTCGACACCTCGGGAAGCTTCACCATCAGCGTCCGCGTCCGGCTCACCGACGACGCGCCGACGAAGCCGATGACCGCGATCTCCCAGGGCGGCGAGCACGGTGACGCCTTCAAGGTGCGCTACGACCCCGAGAACTTCAGCTGGGACCTGGTGATGTCGCACGCCGACGAGCCGGGCGCGCCGGAGACCGTGCTCAGCCGTATCGAAGGGCCGGACGGCAACCAGGGGATCGGCCACCGGCTGACCGTCGTTTACGACGCCTCGGTCAAGCAGGTGTCCTTCTACGTGGACGGGGTGAAGCTCGGCGAAGGCGGTACGGCCGACTTCGCCGCCGCCTGGAAGAGCACGGGCGGGCTCCAGCTCGGCCGGGGCCGCACCGCCGACGGGTGGGGCGAGTATCTGCACGGCGCGGTGGACAGCGTGTTCGCCTACGAGGGCGTGCTGTCCGAGCGGGACATCAACCATTTGCCGTGGCTTCTGGCCGCCGGCCACTGACCGCCGACCGCTTACCGCCGGCCACTGACCGCGGGCCGGTGACCGCTGTTGAAAGCCACCGCCGCCCGGATCTCATGTCCGGGCGGCGGTGGCGTTGCCGCACAGTGGGACGTATGACGACACCCGCAGGGACTCCCTCAGAGATGACCCCCTCAGAGCCGCCGACCCCCGCAGAGCTGCTCCGCTCCCTCGCCCGCACCCGCGCCTCGCTGGACGGTGAGGAGGTCACGTACTGGTGGTCGGGAGACGTGTACTCCTGGGCGCCCGACGAGCCCTATCAGCGCCTCTTCGGCTTCGAGGGGCTCAACGTCGCCCGCCTGGTCCAGGACGCCGAGGCCGGTCCGGACGCGTACCGGCTGCTCACCAGGGAAGCCGCGTTCTACCTGGACCCCGCCACCCGCGAGATCCTGGAGACCTGGCAGGACCGGCCGGTGGTGCACGTCTGGAACGACCCGGCCAACCAGAAGTGGCGGCCCTTCCCCGTCCCGGTGACCGAGCTCGGCGGGCAGGTCTGCTTCAGCCTGGAGATCCCGCTCGCCTACCCGTCGCCGCTGCCGGTCGACCGGTATCCGGAGCACTCGGCCGGTGACACCTACAAGGCGCTGGAGCTCTTCCAGTTCTTCGCCGACCGCGCCGACCTGGCCGGACCGGCGCCGAGCGTCCCGGCCACCATGTCGTGGTCCCGCATGTCGCCGTGGCTGCCGTGGATGGCCCAGGGGCAGCGGCCCGGCGGCCTCACCTTCCACTGCCGGGGCCGCAAGCTGGGCTCGTACGGCGAAGTCCCGGAGCGGACCCGCGCGTACATCGCGGACCGCCACCCGGAGTTCGCCCACGCCCCGGCGGAGTGGAGCGAGCCGAACGAGACGAGCTGGACGTACTTCCGCAAGCTCCACCCGATGCCGTGAGCAGTCATGCCGTGAGCAGTCATGACGCGTACCCCGACCGGCGCCGCCGACTCGCGCATTCCACCCCGAAGGTGTGGGCTGGGACACAAAAGGGAGTGCGCTCCTCCGGTGCTGGGCAGCAGCCTCGTACGAGCAGTTCGGGTCGACACGCCGTACCGGGTTGTGGGCGGGACATCTCACCATCTGGTAGGGACGGGTCGATTCCGGGCTGCTCGTTAAACTGAGCCGACCGCAGTAATGACTGAGCGAGGAGCGCACGTGGGCCTTGTCGTGCAGAAGTACGGAGGCTCCTCCGTAGCCGATGCCGAGGGCATCAAGCGGGTCGCCAAGCGAGTCGTCGACGCCAAGAGGAACGGCAACCAGGTGGTTGTCGTGGTGTCCGCGATGGGTGACACGACGGACGAGTTGATAGACCTCGCCGAGCAGGTTTCGCCGATCCCTGCCGGCCGTGAATTCGACATGCTGCTGACCGCCGGCGAGCGGATCTCCATGGCCCTGCTGGCGATGGCGATCAAGAACCTGGGTCACGAGGCCCAGTCGTTCACGGGCAGCCAGGCCGGTGTCATCACCGACTCGGTCCACAACAAAGCGCGCATCATCGACGTCACGCCGGGCCGCATCCGGACCTCGATCGACGAGGGCAACATCGCCATCGTCGCCGGGTTCCAGGGTGTGAGCCAGGAAGGCAAGAACATCACCACCCTCGGCCGCGGCGGGTCGGACACGACCGCCGTCGCGCTGGCCGCCGCGCTGGACGCCGAGGTCTGTGAGATCTACACGGACGTCGACGGCGTCTTCACCGCGGACCCCCGGGTCGTGAAGAAGGCGAAGAAGATCGACTGGATCTCCTTCGAGGACATGCTGGAGCTGGCCGCGTCCGGCTCCAAGGTGCTGCTGCACCGGTGCGTCGAGTACGCACGCCGTTACAACATCCCGATCCACGTCCGCTCGTCCTTCTCCGGACTGCGCGGAACCTGGGTCAGCAACGAGCCGCAAGGGGACCAGAAGGTGGAGCACGCGATCATCTCCGGAGTCGCCCACGACGTCTCGGAGGCCAAGGTCACCGTCGTCGGCGTCCCGGACAAGCCGGGCGAGGCGGCCGCGATCTTCCGCGCCATCGCCAACGCCGAGGTCAACATCGACATGGTGGTGCAGAACGTCTCCGCCGCGTCGACCGGCCTGACGGACATCTCCTTCACCCTCCCCAAGGCCGAGGGCCGCAAGGCCATCGACGCCCTGGAGCGGGCCAAGGGCGCCATCGGCTTCGACTCCCTCCGCTACGACGACCAGATCGCCAAGATCTCCCTGGTCGGCGCCGGTATGAAGACCAACCCGGGCGTCACGGCCGGCTTCTTCGAGGCGCTCTCCGACGCGGGCGTGAACATCGAGCTCATCTCGACATCCGAGATCCGTATCTCGGTCGTCACGCGTGCCGACGACGTCAACGAGGCCGTGCGCGCCGTGCACACCGCCTTCGGCCTCGACAGCGACTCCGACGAGGCCGTCGTCTACGGAGGCACCGGACGATGACCGTACGCCGCCCTTCGCTCGCGGTCGTCGGTGCGACCGGGGCGATCGGCGGCGTCATGCTCCGGATCCTCTCGCAGCACGCGGACGTCTGGGGCGAGGTCAGACTCGTCGCCTCACCGCGCTCGGCCGGCCGGAAGCTGGTCGTGCGCGGTGAGGAGAGTGAAGTCCTCGCGCTGAGCGAGGACGTGTTCGACGGCATCGACGTGGCCCTCTTCCTGGTGCCGGACGAGGTGTCCGCCCGCTGGGCGCCGATCGCCGCCTCCAAGGGTGCCGTGGTGATCGACGACTCGGCTGCCTTCCGGCTCGACGACGACGTACCGCTGGTCGTCCCGGAGATCAACTCGCACGCCGCCCGGCTCAGACCGCGTGGCATCGTCGCGTCCCCGAACTGCACCACGCTGTCGCTGATCGTCGCGATCGGCGCGCTGCACGCGGAGTTCGGGCTGCGCGAGCTGATCGTCTCCTCCTACCAGGCGGTCAGCGGCGCCGGCCGCGACGGCGTCCGCGCTCTGCGTGAACAGCTCTCGCTGGTGGCCGGTACGGAGCTGGGCACCCACCCCGGCGACGTACGGCGGGCGCTGGGCGACGGCGCCTCCGCCGCGCCGAACAGCCCGAACACCCCGAACAGTCCGTTCAGCCCCTTTGCCGCGCCGGTCGCCCTGAACGTCGTGCCCTGGGCCGGTACGGACGCCGGCGACGGCTGGTCCTCCGAGGAGCTCGCCCTCCGCGAGGAGTGCCGCAAGGTGCTGGGCCTGCCGGACCTGAAGACCACCGCGACCTGCGTGTACGTCCCCGTCATCGCGACGCACTCCATGTCCGTCCACGCGCGCTTCGAGAACGAGGTCGCCGTCGACCGGGCCCACGAGATCCTGGCGACCGCGCCCGGCGTCGTCCTCTTCGACAGCCCGGCCTCCGGCGATTTCCCGACCCCGTCCGACGTCGTGGGCACCGACCCCACCTGGGTCGGCCGGGTACGGCGCTCGCTGGATGATCCCCGGGCCCTGGAAATGTTCATTTGCGGCGATAATCTCCGTAAAGGTGCCGCTTTGAACGTGGCGCAGATCGCGGAATCGGTGGCCGCCGAAATTACTTCTGCCTGAACAGGCCTCGATCTCGTGCGGATTGGTCGAACCTGTTTTGTAGGATCTGTGAACGCCCTATGAGCAATTACCTCGTCGAAACCCCTTGAGCTGGGGCGTTGTCATATCCGACGATGATCTCCCGGCCTTCTGCAACCGCACGTCGGCCGGGCGGCGTCTCAGACGTCACTTCTTGCGTGACGGGGACGCGTTTACGGGGCATTTGGGGAAGAGCAGGTACGTATGAGGGCATGTCGCACAGTGCCGAACGTGGCGCCGTACGCGTACAACCCTGGCGGGGGGAAGCGTGTCCAACAGGCGTGGCAGAGGTTCTCGACATCACTGTGGTGGGCCCGTTCCGAGGTCCGACCGTGCGTCCGCCCCGGCGGCTTCGCGCGCCCGGCGGCATGCCGGTGATCGCGCCCATGCCCGCTGCGCGCCCCGCCCAGCTGCCCTCGCAGCGCGGGGGTGCTGACGAGACGGTGGCAGCAGGAACCACGGTCGACCACCTCACCGAGACCTACCGCGCCCACTACCGCTCGCTGCTCGGCCTCGCGGCGCTGCTGCTGGACGACACCGCGTCCTGCGAGGACGTGGTGCAGGAGGCGTTCATCCGCGTGCACTCGGCACGCAACCGCGTCCGGGAACCCGAGAAGACCCTCGCGTACCTCCGCCAGACCGTCGTCAACCTCTCGCGCTCCGCGCTGCGCCGCCGCATCCTGGGGCTCAAACTGCTCTCCAAGCCGATGCCGGACATGGCGAGCGCGGAGGAGGGCGCGTACGACCAGCTGGAGCGGGACGCGCTGATCAAGGCCATGAAAGGGCTCCAGCGGCGCCAGCGCGAGGTGCTGGTGCTGCGCTACTTCGCGGACATGACGGAGGCTCAGGTCGCGGAGACGCTGGGAATTTCGCTGGGCTCCGTCAAGGCGTACGGTTCCCGCGGTATCGCGGCGCTGCGCGTCGTGATGGAGGCCCAGACGTGAGCGGGCCCCGCCGGCACCACGAGCACAGGCACGAGAATGACCCGACGGGAAACGGAATTGTGAACCACGGGCCGGAGAAGACGCCGCAGACCGGTAAGGACCATCTGGGCCGCCCGGACGGCTTGGACGGTACGGACGGCACGGACCGGCAGGACGGTACGGATCACTCGGGCCGCCCGGAGGCTGCCGAGGCCAGGGACTCCGGTGGCCCGGGTGGCCCGGGTGGCCCGGCCGGTCCTGGTGACGCGGCCGACCTCAGCGCTCCCGCCGACCCTGCGGACCTCGCCGAGTCCGCCGCCGGACCCGCCGGTACGCTCACCGACCTCTTCGGACGCGTCCGGAGCAGGCGCTCAGCCGGTGCCGGACCAGGCTCTGGCGGCGGCCCCAGCGGCCCCAGCGGCTTCGGCGCCGACGGCGAGCTCGACGAGGTCGTCCTGCGACGGATGCTGCACGGTGCCGTGGGGGACCTCGAACCCTCCGACCGGACCCTGGAACATCTCCAGCGCGCGGTGCCCGCCCGGCGGGCCCGTCGGCGCCAGGCCGTCGTCGGCGCGGCCGCGGCGGCACTGCTGATCGGCACAGCGGTCCCCGCCTTCGTACACGTGACGAACTCCGACGGCCCCGCCACCGCATTCCCCGCCATCGCCGGTCACGGCGAGCAGGCCCAGGGCGGCAACGGCGAGGAGCCCGACCCGCAGGCACCGGCAGACCGGACCGTGGAGCCCACCGACCAGGAGAGCCGGGGCGGCACCGGCGAACCGACCCCCTCCGTCAGCCCTTCGGCGGACCGCACCAAGGACCCGGAGGGCGGCGCCGCGACGGGCGGAGTCTCCACGCCGCCGAACATGGACTTCGCCGCCCTGCCGGTCTGCGACCCGAGCCAACTCGGCGTCGCCTCCGCGGCAGCAGGCGCCCCGGGCCCCGACGGCAAGGTGTACGGCAGCTTCAAGATCGCGAACGTCTCCGGCGCCGACTGTACGGTCAGCAGCAACGGCACCGTCGGCTTCACCGCCCTCGGCGCCGCCGACCCGCTCAAGATCACGGTCATTCAGCACACGGCGGGCGACGCGGCCCCCGGTCTGCCCGACCCCTCGCAGGAGCCGGGCACGGTGCTGCTGAAGCCCTCCATGGCCTACGAGGTGCAGTTCGCCTGGGTCCCCGCCGACACCTGCCCGACCGTCGCGCCCTCACCCACCCCGACCCCGTCACCCGACGGCAGCGCCACCGGTGGATCAACGGGCGAAGACTCCGGCCAGTCCGGCACCGACACGCAGTCGCTGCACCAGGACGGCTCCACGGCGGACGGCAGCATCGCCGTCACGCACACCCCGGAGACGGGCGCACCCACGGCCGAGACGAAGATCGAGAACGCCTGCTCGGGCACGATCTACCGGACGGGCGTCCTGGCCACCTCGTAGCCCGCCAGAAGCCCCGCCCTACCCGAAGCCCCGCCCTACCCGAGGGCACGAGCGACCGAGGGCACGAGCGACCGAGGCCACGAGCGAGCCCGAGGCCGCGACCGACCGAGGCCGCGACAAGCTCAGCCCGCCCTGTCGGCGAACCGCGCCTACGACCCCTGCACGCTCCCCGGCGCCTTCGCCGCCACTGCTGCGCCGCCCACCGCTCCGGCCTCGGGCTCCGCAGGGCCCCCGGCCTCGCCCTCGGGCTGAGCCTCGGGCTCCGCAGCGTCCGCCGCCCCCACGGCCTCCCCACTCTCCCCGCCCTCCGGGACCAGCCCGAGAGCGACATCGCGGACGGCCTCGGCCTCCCGGCGGACCAGCCGGAACCACATGAAGAGCACGAAGCCCGCGAAGACGAACCACTCACCCGTGTACCCCAGGTTCTGGAACGCCTTCAGGTCGAGCCCACTGCCCAGCGGTGCGGCGGCGGGCACCGGCTTCATCGCGCCGCCCGTACCGCCCGTCTCCGCCTCGGGCAGCGTCACCCAGGCGTCGTACACGTCGTAGTCGACCAGGTTCACCAGCGACGCGGCACTGATCATGCCGAGCTGGCCCGCCGGGAGCCCGCCCCTGGTGTTGACGCCGTCGCTGTGGATGTTCTCGGAGGCCTGGAGGTCGCCGGTCACGGTGACTTCGCCCTGCGGCGCGGCCGGTACGGGGACGCTGCCCGCGGTGCCGGGCAGCCACCCGCGTACCACCGGCAGGGCCTTGCCCCCCTCGGTCCGCAGCAGGTTCAGGACGTAGAAGCCCTGCCGCTCGTCCAGCTCACGGCCGGGGACCAGGAACTGTTCGCCGTACGTTCCGGTCGCGACGGCCGGGCGGCCGGACGTCACCTTGTCGACGGGCAGCAGCTCGTCCAGCGGCTTCGCGGCCCGGGTGCTCGGATCGGGCTGCTTCTCCGCCTGCTCGTGCGACTGCACACGATCCTCGAAGCGGCCGAGCTGCCAGGTGCCCATGAACACGCAGAACGGGATGGCCAGCACGACGAAGAGGTTGATCCCCCACCATCGCGGGGTCAGCAGGAACCGGTACACCCCACCAAGGTACGGTTCCCCGCTCCGGCCCTCCGGAGCGGGGTCGCCCCTTTATCCACCCCTTACGCCTCCAGCACGTCACCACCCCCCAGATGCTTCAGGGCGAACTCCAGCTCCAGCCGCACCTGCTTGATGCGCTCCTCCACCACGAGCGACCCGTGCCCGGCGTCGTACCGGTACACCTCGTGCACCGCGCCGCGCGCCGCCAGACGGTCCACGTAGTTCTCCACCTGACGGATGGGGCACCGCGGATCGTTGACGCCCGCCGAGATGTAGACGGGGGCGCGCACCGCGTCGACATACGTCAGCGGGGACGAGGCCTCGAACCGCTCGGGCACCTCCTCCGGCGTCCCGCCCAGCAGCGTGCGGTCCATCGCCTTCAGGGCCTCCATCTCGTCGTGGTACGCCGTGACGTAGTCCGCGACCGGCACGGCCGCCAGGCCCAGCGCCCAGGCGTCGGGCTGGGTGCCGAGGCCGAGCAGGGTGAGATAGCCGCCCCAGGACCCGCCGGCCAGCACCAGGCGCTGCGGGTCAGCCAGCCCGGACTTCACCGACCACTCCCGCACGGCCGCGATGTCCTCCAGCTCGATCAGGCCGACCCGGTGCTTGAGCGCGTCCGTCCAGGCGCGGCCGTACCCGGTCGAGCCGCGGTAGTTGACCCGTACGACGGCGAAGCCGTGGTCCACCCAGGCGGCGGGCCCGGAGGCGAAGGCGTCGCTGTCGTGCCAGGTCGGCCCACCGTGGATCTCGAAGACGGTCGGGAACGGGCCGTCCCCGGTGGCGGGCTTCTGCACGAGGGCATGGATCCGGCCCCCAGGCCCCTCCACCCACGCGTCCTCGACGGCCACCGACGCCGGCGCCTTGGCACCGGGCGGGTCCAGGACCACCGCACCGCTCGTCGACCGCACCACCGGCGGCTGCGCGGCCGAGGACCAGAGGTACTCCACCGTCCCGTCCGGCCGGGCCGTGGCGCCCGACACCGTCCCGGCGGGCGTCTCCACCCGCACGGGCTCCGCGGCCCCCGGCTCGTACCGCCACAGCTCGCTGCGGGCCTCGAAGCTGTGCTCGATGAGCAGGGCGGAGCCGTCCGGATACCACTCGGCGCCCACATCACCGGGCAGGTCCACGGGGAGCGCGGTCTCCGTACCCGCGACCGGGTCCCAGATCATCGGCTCCCAGCGGCCCCGGCGCTGGTGCCCCACGAGCAGCCGGGTGTCACCGGCCACCGGCACGAAGCCCAGCACGGCGAGCCCGAGCTCCTTGGTGCCGCCCTCGGTGTCGTCCAGCTCGGCCACCGTGGAGCCGTCGGGCCGCACCACGCGCAGGGCGGAGTGCATGGCGTCGCCGTGCTCGGTGTGCTCCAGCGCGATGAGCGTCCCGTCGTACGAGAGGTCCCCGACCCCGGCGGACTCCCGGTGCCGGTAGATCTCGTGGATCTCGACGGCCGTGCTCCCGCTCCCGTCGCCCGGCTTCCGCACCAGGTGGACGGTGGTCCCGTCCTCATCGGTGGACCGGCCGATCACCGAGGTCCCGTCGCGCCCGATGGCGAGGCCCGCCGGATAGGAAGGCGCGAGGCCCGGGGCGGCGGGCTCGTCCTCCCCGCCGCCGAAGGGCTGGCGCATCCACACGCCGAACTCGTCGCCATCGGTGTCGCTGAACCACCAGATGGCCTCGCCGTCCGGCGTCAGCACGCCGTCGGTGGTCCCGTTGGGCCGGTCGGTGACCTGGCGCTGTTGCCCGCTCGCCCGGTCCCAGGCGTACAGCTCGTAGGTCCCGGTGGCATTGGAGACGAAGAGCGAGCGGTCAGGCGCGTCCTCGGCCCAGTCGGGCAGGGACACCCGGGGCGCGCGGAACCGCTGCTCCCACTCCGGCATGGTCGAGATGTTCTCCGATTCGCTCATGCCTCCATCCAACCCGATCACCGACTCGGCCGGAGAAGCCTGTCCACAACCACGCTCTGATCATCGGACCGGCCCATCCGATGATCGGACCAACCCTGTCCGCCTGTGGATAACGGCTCGCGCCCCTCCCACCCGGTGGGTAACTTTTCGGATATGCACTCCCCGACCCCGGACGACTGGCAGGACGCCAACCGCGCACGCTGGGACGAGCGTGTGCCGATACACGTGGCGAGCGACTTCTACGACCTGGAGGCGTTCCGCGCGGGCACGGACGTGCTGCGCCCGTTCGAGCTCGTGGAGGTCGGCGACGTCACGGGAAGGACCCTGCTCCACCTCCAGTGCCACATCGGCCTCGACACCCTGTCCTGGGCGCGGCAAGGCGCCACGCAGGTGGTGGGCCTGGACTTCTCCGAGCCCGCCGTGGAGACCGCCCGGGGCCTGGCCGAGTCGCTGGGCCTGGGGCCGGACCGCGCGGCGTTCGTGACGGCCGACGTGTACGACGCCCCGACGGCCGTCCCCGACTCCTCGTACGACATCGTCTACACAGGCACCGGTGCGCTGAACTGGCTGCCCGACATAGGTCGCTGGGCCGAGACGGCGGCCTCGCTGGTCGCGCCCGGCGGCTTCCTCTACCTGGCGGAGTTCCACCCGCTCACCGACGCGCTGGACGACGGCACCGGCTCGGTCGTCACCCATGACTACTTCAGCCGCGAGGCTTGGGTGGACGAGACGCCCGGGACGTACGCCGACTTCGACGCGCCGACCGTGCACAACCGCAGCGTCGAGTGGCAGCACCCGCTGAGCGAGGTGGTGACGGCGCTGGCCGCGACCGGCCTGCGGATCGAGTTCCTGCATGAGCACGACGCCACGCTCTTCCCGCGCTTCGGCACGCTGGAGCGCGGCACGGACGGCCACTACCGCTTCCCGGCGGACCGCCCGAGGATTCCGCTGATGTACTCGCTGAAGGCGACGCGCCCCAAGCCGCAAGGGACATGACCACAGCTCAGCGACGGCTCTCCGGCCGATTGTCAGTGCCGCACGACACACTCACTCCCATGACGCACGAGACAAGCGGGAACACCACCACGGCCGGCCTGCGCACGGCGGTGGAGACGTACTGGGCGACGGCCGACGCCCGCGACTGGGACGCCTTCGCGGCGACTCTGGCGGACGACGTGGTGTACGAGCTGCCGCAGACCAGGGAACGCATCCACGGCAAGGAGCGTTACGTCCGGTTCAACCAGGAGTACCCGGGCGACTGGCACATCCGGATCGAGCGGATCGTCGCGGACGCGGAGGGCCGGCAGGCGGCCGCCCGGACCGAGGTCACGGTCGGACCCGAGGAGACACACGCGATCCACTTCTTCACCTTCGACGACCGCGGCCTGATCACCGGTGTGACGGACTTCTGGCCGGAGTCGTACGAACCCCCTGCAGGCCGCGAGCACTTGGTGGAGAGGTACTGAACAAGCGGGCTGGGGAAACGCGCGGAGGCGGCCCGCCGAACCACCCGGCGAACCGCCTCATTTCAGGTACCGCTGCCGCTCCTCCCCGCTACGCCGCGGACCGGAAGGCAGGCAGGTAGCCGCCCGACTGCCCGGCGGCGGTGGGGTGGTAAGAGTTCTGGACGGGCACGGTCACGCTGTGGAGCCAGGGGTCGCCCGAGCACAGCTCATGCCCGGTGAACTCGTCGACGACGCTGGAGAAGGCGAACCCGGCATCGGCGGCCCGCTTGGCGAGCACCCCGTTCAACACGTCCGACGCATCGTTGATCGCGGCCCGCTCGGCCTCGGTGAGCCCCGCGACGCAGCTGCCCGACAGCTGGTAGAAGCGCGGATACCCGAGGACGACGACCTGGGCGGAGGGCGCCCCGGCGCGGATACCGGCATACAGCGAGTCGAGGCTCCCGGGCAGAGAGCTGTTCATCTTGGCGACCGCGGCATCGACACTGCTGATGCAGGTGGCCTCGCTCCCCAGTACGCAGTCCTGCATGACATCGGCGAACCCGACGTCATTGCCCCCGGCCGTAACGCTGACCAGCGAGGTGGAGGCGTCGAGCACCCCCAGCTGACCACTGGCGACGGAGGAAGTGGTGGCGCCGGAACAGGCGACGAAGGCGAACGAGGTGGGGGAGTTCGCCGCCGCCCACAGCTGCGGATAGGCGTTGGCGCTGCGCCGGCAGTCACCGCTGTCGGGGAGATAGTCCCCGGCGCCGACACCGGAGGAGTAGGAGTCACCGAGCGCGACATAACCGCCGGCCGCGACCGAGTCCGCCGCGACGGCGCTCCCGGCAACACCGAGCGTGGCCACGGCGGCGAGAGCGAAAGTGGAGAGGGACGCCCAGAACCTGCGTACGGACATGGCTGCCGACCTTCGAAGTGTGGGGGGCGGGTGGGGGGTTGAAGGAGCGATGCAGTGTCTAGCAGCTCCCGGTACCCACCGGTAATGCCCACGCAAGAAGTCGTCTGATATGCCCGGATGATCGCGCGGGGCCCTATGCTCCGCGCGTAGATAAACGCTCAACTCCGTGTCAAAGCAGTCGAGTTAAAGGACATATTGTGCGCCTGGACGCCCCATGCCCGACCGCGATCAGGCCCCGTGCGAAGGGAGGAGGCGCCGCCACGCCCGACACCGTTTCATCCGTACGGCCCAACCGTGCCAGCCGCCCCTCACCGCCCTCCCCGGACCGCCCGACGTGCCGTGGCGGGCACATCGCGGCACCCCGCCGCGTCGCCCACGCCGCGGACACCCCTCGGAAGGGGAGCGAGCCCCCGCGACCCAGCTGGTCGTTTCCGCCCGCAGGTGTGAGCGTGCGCCTGTGTTCTCTCTGCCCCCAGAAACCACTCAGGGGCCTGATCCACTTAGTGGATCAGGCCCCTGACCTGGTACTTCAGCTGTCGGGGTGGCGGGATTTGAACCCACGACCTCTTCGTCCCGAATGAGGGTCGGGCGAGATCCTGAGCGGCCAAGATGGGTATCAGTGCTGGTCAGGGCCTTGGTCCTGAATGCTTTCGCGTGGTCTCGGCGAGCTTCCAGATGAAGATCATCTCCCAGATTTCTCCCACGCTGGGCGGCGATGACGTCTGGGCAGCGATCGTGTGCAACGTTGCGTGAGCAAGTTCGCGCCAGGTGCGGGGATCCTTGACGTGCTTCAGCAGCGCGGTTGCCCTCCGGGGAAGACTGTCGACCTGGATGCAGCAGTCATCATGGGGCGTGGGAGGAACTGGGCGAAGCCCGGAGTCGATGGAGCTGCCTGCAGAGGCCACCAGCTTGATCGCGTCCTGTTTGAACTCTTCCGGATACCGAGCTGTACCGACCGCGCGCACCTCCACGTCGGATCGCACGATCCGATGCTATGGAGATGTCTCGTCGAGCAGTACGTACTCCGGTTCGTGCTCGCGAAGCACCTTGAGCAGGCCAGGCGCGCACGGCTGGGAGGCCAATCACCGTGACGGTGTAGGCGTCGGCGGTGCCGACCGTATTTCCAAGCCGGCCGCCATCAGGGTCAGGGTGTCTGTTGTGCTTGCGCAGGTACACGAGACAGACGAGCGCGCGTTGGTGCGGCGGGAGCTTGCAGCGGCGGTCACCCTCGCGGGTGACGATGAGCCTAGTGACCCACTCGACCAACACGTGGGGCAGGTCGAGTGGGATACAAGACCCAGGAGGCACCTGTGCTGATGAGCTGAGGCTTCGAACACCTTCCTCAACGGCACGGGTGCCTCGTGCGTTGCGCCCTCGTCGCCGTCACTCCATTAGTGATCGCCCTGAAAACACTCAATGACTCTGCTCGCAACACTCACCAGTGCCATACTTACTACGCCGTCTAGAGGCAGAGAAAGTGGGGGAAAATGACCGAGGAACCGAACTCTACGTACACGCTACACAAGCTCGCCGGGCGCTATGACGTTAGTGATTTCCTGTCTGCAATCAAGAAGTCGCACGACTCCGGCGCAAGCAGTTTTGTGATTGATGCGAGCGACACGAGAGCGATTTATCCGGCGGGGGCCGCACCTACGGCGGCAATCATTGATCACTTTAGATCAGAGGGAATGGATGTAAAATTCACGAACATCCCAGCAGGATCCTTCATTGAGCGCGTAAGGATTCGAAACCCGTTCGTTGCTAGCAAACAAAACTTGAACGAACCCGGCTCCCGACTCAATACCGTGTGGGCCTACACCGAAGACTCGGTATTCGATTTGACGAACTGCGTAATGGAGGAGCTCGCCGAACGCATCGAGTTTGGTAATGGAGTCTACGCCGCCTTGAATTGGTGCCTATTCGAAGTGCTCGACAATGTATTCCAGCATTCCAGTAATGAAGTCGGCTTCTTCATGGCTCAAATCCTGAAGGCGAGCAACAGGCTCCTCCTGTGTGTAGCGGATGCTGGAATTGGCGTGCACCGCTCTTTCTATGTGGGAGGAAAGTACCGCCCGCCCACCGCGTTCGACGCCATCACCCTCGCAGTGCGCCAGGGGGTAAGCAGCACCGGGGACAAGCGAGGGAACGGCCTATACGGACTCAAAGGGGTTATCGAGGCTAATGGAGGGAAGTTGGAAATCAGATCCGGTCGAGGATATCTTCAGATCTCCCCAAATGGCGCAGATGGCGGCGAAACGAGGGGTCTGGTCGTAAATTCAAACGCGCATTGTACGGTTGTTGACTTCGAACTAAAGGTCGGGGCGCCGGTAAACCTAGGTGAAGTGCTGGGCGTGCCAATGCAGGACCTACGGCTTGAGTCTATCGAGAATGAATACGGCGAACATACAATCCACCTTATCGATCATGCGCAGGGGACTGGGACCAGGGCTGCAGCAGAACGGCTTCGCAATTTCCTCATGAGCTACATCAACGATGGTGCGCAGTATCTAATCCTGGATTTTACAGGCGTACCCATGGTGAGTTCCAGCTTTGCCGATGAAACCATCGGAAAGCTAGCTGAGAGGTTTGGCCCGGTGGGATTTGCGCAAAAATTCCGCTTGATCAATATGAATCCAGACGTTCACATGCTCCTAGATCGTGCGATTGCCCTGCGGATCTCGGCTCAATATTACCGAGACGACAGGGTTCCGAATCGCAAATAGGGACTGTCATCCCTCGCGGCACGCGTTGTCGTAACCGTATTTCCTCATCCGTTCCATGAATGCTGTCGTGCGGTCGCGCGGAGCGCGATCGAATATGGCCGTCGTGCCTGCAATCGGGCTCAAAGGGCCACCGGGTGGTGAACTCACTTTGGCCCAGCGCGCCGTCAACCGAGCCTTGGCTGCGGCGAGAGAGCCAGTCGTACGCGGCATGGCACCGCTGTATTCCTGGCAGATTTTCCGCAGATCCCGGGTCAGCCCTAACCGCATGACCGTCATCGCCAAGGCTGTCCTCACACTGGAAAGGCCACGCTGAAAACGCTCACTGTCAGGCGCGTACGCTCTTCGTTCGGATAAGGTATGGGTAGACAGCCTTGGCGTGTACGAGGGCTCGACGCGCGGCATTTCGCGCGTCGAACTACGCATAGGTGTTGCCCCTGATGTGTAGTGCTGCTTGCAAGACGAAGCCTCTGGGAGCTGATGCCAAATACGGCATGTGACGCCTGAACCGTTGATAGCCGGCCGTGCCGAGGTGTCTGGTTTACGTCGGTCGGCGCTTCGGTGGGACGGGCCCTGGGATCACGTCAAGGTTCAAGTGCTCTTTGAACAGGTGGACCAGGTTGGCGCCGTCGAGCAGTTCAAGTCGTCCATGCTCATTGGCGAATGCCTCGCTGGCCCGCCCGAACCACGATGTCGTCACTAGGATTCCCTTCGCCGCCCGTTTGTGTTCCACGACGCCGGCCAAGGCCGAGACGGTTTCGAACGGCACCACGTTCTTGGTGCGCTTCGCCTGGATGATGCACAAGCCCCTCATCACCGGGTCGGTGTTCATCGCGATGGCGTCGACACCCTCGTCCTTGGAGGGCTGAGTGTTCACGCTGTCCAGACCGATAGCCTCGAACAGCTGCCGAATGAGGTGCTCGAACTCCGTGGGCGTCAGGTCCATGAGGACAGGGCGGCTGTCCAATCCTGCCACGACGTCCAAGCTGTCCATGAGGCGGAACTTGCTGAGGTCAAACGTGACCAGAGGCCGCACGGGCTCCAATTCGTAAGGGTTGGGCGAGATCAGTGAGCGGAGCCGCTTCAGGCAGGCGCGGGGGTCTACCTGGGTCAGGACTAGCTGCGCGAATTCCTCGCGATCCGTCTGGAGAGTGATCAGGCAGGGATGGACCTCGCGCCCTGTGGCCCGGTCAATGGTGGCCACATGCCCGTTGAGAGCGATGGACTTGACGGCGCCCTCCGTGTCGGCGGCGAACAGTTCGTGCACCGTGCGCAGCGCGGTTTGGGCAAGGACGGAGGCGTAGAGCTCCTTGCGCTCCTTGTCGGGTCGTGGCACGGGATTGATCTCGTCGCGGGACTTCACGTAGCGGTACGCGCGGGCCGTGGGAACGACGTCCTCAAGCGGGAGGTCGATCTCGACGAGCAGGTCGCCGGTGTCTGCCTGATACGAAACTCGGTGCGCCTTAGGGAAACCATGTGGGTACTTAGAGGCGGCAAGTGCCTGGTCGATGAACCACTCCACGGCTTCGACGTCCCGCTCGCGATAGGCAACCCGGCGTTCTTCGATACGGACGTTCCACTCCTCAACCCGCGCGGCCTCCTGCTCATTCTGCTCCGCATGTCTGGCGCGGAGCTTGTCCAGCTTCTCGACGCGCTTCTTTTCTTCCCTCGCATGGTCACGCAACGCCTTGTCGAACCGCTCGCGGGCCGATTCGACGTCGGCGTCGTATCCCTTGCGCCCGAAGCCCAGCGCACCGAAGAGACCGCGAGGTGGCTCCGGTTCGTACTCCTCCCACCGGGGCTGCGGGGCAGCCTTGGACCGGCCCTTGGGAGGGCTGAACACCGTCGGCGTGAAATCCTGCTTGAGCCGGTCGAACGTCAGAGGGCTACCGTCTAGCACAGCCGTTCGCAGATGATTCGCCAATTGCTCGACGTCGCTCTCGAGCACGTAGGTGCGATCGACAGCGTCCTGTGCGCGCGCTGCCTCATACGCCAGCTTCTCCTCGCGTGCCCTGCGCTTGGCCGCGGCCTCGGCGGCCTTCCGCGCCTTGTCGGCCTCCCTTGCCTGCCGTGCGCGTTCCCTAGCGTAGGGATCGTTCCCGCCGACCCCACTTCTGCCTGCCACTGCGCCCCCAGGTCAGTGCATGATCCTTCTGTCGAACCTCCGCAGTATCGCCTATCCATACGGCTGCGTCAGGAGGCCCCAAAATGTTCGGCGTCTCTGTCGCAGAGACTGGCCAGATGGCGGCCGTGCTCCAATTGGTGCCGGTGGCTCATCGGCGTGGTGGCAGTGGTCTGTACTCACCTACTCACCGGAGCAACGCGCCTGACACACCGGCTCGCCTCTCAAGCGAGCTGCCGCATCTCCCATCGGTCGAGACCGAACTCGGTCATCGTTACGGGTGGGCCCACGCCTGACTGGTCTGGCGGTACTCCTTGACCGGCACCGGGGCGACACAGTTCCTCGTACAGCCGGTGTAGAGCAGGCCGTCAAGGTGGCGGTATCTGTGGGAATGAAGCGTTTAGACCTTGGCCCTGCGCCACGGTGCGGTGGGGTCCGACAGGGTGTCGAGGATCAGCTCGCACCAGGTGACGGCAGCGTTGACCGTGAGTCGGGCGTGGCGTACTCCAAGGCCGGACGGTGCGCTCACCTGGCCGTGACCGCTGCCGAAACCCTGGTTGCGCAGTTCGGCGACTCCGACGGCGATGTTCACTGAGCCCGAAAGGATCTTTTTCACGGCCTTGCTGCCGTCTGGTCCGTCAGGCGCCGAGCCGGCGTCAAGCCTCAACGCCTTCTGGACAGTGCTGATCAGAGCGGGAAGGGCGGCGTTCTTGTCGACCTCGATGCCGAGTTCGTTGAGAGCCGTCTTTGCAGTCGCCTCGATGAGCTGCTTGGCTGCGCCAATGGCACCGTGGGGATCTGTGGTGAGGTCTCTACGGATACGCTCCAACTCGATCGTGATGCCTGAGGCGTCGCTCAGGCCACTCAGATCACGGACGAGCACCGGCGGGTTAGACCAAGAGATCCTGCCCTCCTGATCGAGAGCGAAGCCGTCCCGTTCCAGGCGCGCCCTGATGTCGTCCAACCACTTGGGTGTGCCCTGATCGCCGGGGTCGCGGTACGCGCGAATGAAGTCCTCGAAGACCAGGAGCGCACGCCGCACCTGGTTAGAGTCTGACCAGTCGACACCTTCCGCGTAGAGCATGAACTCGGTTCGACGCTGGCCCGAGTCCTGATACTTCAGCTCGTCAGGGGGGATGGGAGCGAACCCGTGGTCCTCCCACAGCTCGGCCACGATGCGGATGGTCAGGTCCGTGGCAAGAGAACGAAAGGCGTTGCGGGTCGCGGGGCTCACCAGATCCCGCCGCGCGGTAACGGTCATAGTCTGAAGATAAGAGCAGGCGCTGGCGCTCGTCTCGGTCTTTTCGCAGTGGGACGTTTATCGCTGACGAACGTCGACCCTCTACTGTTGCTGGGCCTATGCCTCTCTGAGGAGTGCGAGCCTGAACGCAGCGGCCCGCTTGGCCATCCTCTGCTTCCAGGGCGTTGGGTCCTCCTCGGCGATCTCCTGCCACAGCGCGGCAGATGCGGAACCGAATGCCGCCAGCGCCTCCGGGTCGGTGTTCCGCCACGACGGGAAGCGGCCTGCGAACGCGATCGCGTTCTCCGCCGGGTGGCCGGCGTCCATGAGCCTCAGTGCCAAGGTGCCTGGATCGATCCACGCCGCACCGCGCGTTGGCCACGCCCAGTCGATGAGGCGGGCACGCCCGTCGGCGATCAGGACGTTGTGCGGTTCGAAATCGGTGTGCAGCAGGGTGTTGCCACTGAAGTACTGGAGCGTTCCAGGCGGAGCGTAGCCCGCCCAGCGGTCCATCGCGTCCTTGATCTCGACGTCGGCCGGAGCGGTGGTCCGTTGCAGTTCGGTGAGCGCGGCTTCTACGAGCACCAAGTCGGCGGAGCCGGAGCTGTAGTCGGCGTGGCGACCGCTGAGGACCTCGTATCCGAGAAGGCTCCATCCACCGACTTCCAGGTGCCAGTACAGGCGGGGACAGGACGTGGGCAGGTGGGGGGCGATCTCCGCCTCGCGGCGCTGTGCTGCGAACTGCGCATGATCACTCGCGATGCCCTTCACGAAAACGCTGCCGCTCTCGGTCTCCAGGACGGAGGCGACGCCGGAGTTCATGCCGCCGGTCATGGTCACCGCCTGATGCACGGGGCCGGTCTTGTCAGTGACAGCCTGGCGGACGTCGGCTGGGAGCTGATCGAAGGGAATGCGAGACATGGACACGCGCGGTTCCTCATGGGGCTCGGAGACAGGGGAGTGCCGCCCCGGCCAGGGTACGGCCGGGGCGGCACTCAAGGGGCGCAACGGGCGGCACGTGGGCCCACCCGCGGTGGGTCAGTAGGGCTGGTCGTCACCGGCCGAGCAGCTGCACTCGGCGCCCTCGGCGGCCTCGTCCAGGTCGGTGATGATCTGGACCTCGTCGTCGCGGATGGCCCCGGCCGGCAGTGGCACGGGCAGGGTGCCGGTTGCACCATCGGTGGGGCGCCGTCCGATGGTGAGCAGCATCGGTTCGCGCGGCGGGGTGAGGGTTGTGGTGGGTGGAGTCATGATCCGTAGCCTCCGTGTTGGCAGTAGAGCTCTCGTCGGTCCCCCGCATCCTGGTAGAGCTTGGCCAGCGGCCGGCAGGTACGGCAGGTGCCGACCTTCGTGCAGCCGGAGCATCCACCGGTGCGGAGCTGTAGGGACTCGGCGATGGCGCCGAGCCGGGTGAGGGCGGCGACGCCCTCGGTCACGAGGTTCACGCTCGGGTCGCGGCCGACCTTGCAGACAGACGCGATGCCGTGCGGGTTGACGTGGAAGAACGTCCGGCCGGCATTGCAGCCGGTGAAGACGCTCCGGGCCTTGATGTGGCCCTTGGCCTGCGTCGCCAGCGGGTTCGCTTCACCGTCGATCGTCGGCGACATGTTCGTGAAGACCTGGTGCGGGAAGCTGTAGCGTTCACACAGAGCCACCATCGCGTCGACCTCATGGGCGTTGTCGTCCGAAACGATCACGTTCAGCCGGACCGGCAGCCGGTCCTGGTGGGCCGCGTCCAGACCCTGGATGAACCGGCCGAACGCGCCGCGGTTGCGAGTGACCTTGTCGTACGTGTCCGCGGTCGCGCCGTAGACGCTGAGCGTGAGCCGGTAAGGGCGATGGCGTGCGAACAGCCCGCGGATCGGCGGCTTGCGCAGGGACGAACCGTTCGAGGAGACCTGCACCATCATCCCGAGCTGGTGGGCGTACTCGTAGGCCGCGCCGAACTCGCGGTCGATCAGCGCCTCGCCGCCCGTGATCTGCAGCCAGAGCACGCCCGCGTCGCGCATCGTCCGCAGGAGCTGCTGTTTGCCCGCCCAGTCCAGGCCCTCGAATCGCTTCTCGCCGAGGTAGCAGAACTCGCAGTCGTAGTCGCAGCCGAGGTTGATCTCCCAGGACGCCTTCGCGTACCCGTACGGCGACCGCTCACGCACGAGGACGAAATCGCCGACCGGCCCGTACGGCAGCTCAGTGCCCCACGCCTGCCGCGCGGCATCAACAAGCCAGGCTGGCAGAGGGCCTCCGACGCGGCTCGCGGCGCGCAGCTCCTCATAGCGGACCCCAGGAATGCGCACACCGACCGCTCGGCCTGGCTGAAGAAGGAGGTGCTGGGCGAGGAACGGGCTGGCCACGAGACGCGTGCTTGACGCGGCAGGCGCCGCCGGATCCGGTGTGCCGGTTACGGTCATCGGACCTCCAGAGGGCGGTCGTCGTGGTTTGGGACGGGAGGGCTGATCGACTGTGAGGCGTCGTCCGCGGTCTTGAAGCAGGACCAGATGATCTTCCCGAGCGGCGTACGGTCCCTCACTCCCCACTCGTCGGAAAGCGCGGCCACCAACGTCAGGCCCCTCCCGGAGATGTCTGTGGCGGTCGGCTCGCGAACGACGGGCTGCTGACGACGGCTGTCGTGCACTTCGAGACGTACGCAGTTGTCGTCGATGTCGAGCCGGACGAGGAAGCCGTGCCCGCGGGCGGTGCCGTGGAGAAGGGCGTTCGTGGCGAGTTCGGAGACGCACAGGCGGATGTCCTCGGTGCGGCTCGTCAGGCCCCAGCCGTCCAGCGCTCTGGTGGCGAACTCCCGTGCTTTGCGTACGGACTGGCGGCGGGCCTCGAAGAACTGCTGAAGCGACTCGGGCATGGGGTGCCTCATGACTCCGTGCTCAGGAGGAGGAGTGGCGCGGGAAAGCGGCGGTGGGCGGTCTGCTGACGAGGTACGTGGCCAGGCCCGATGCGGGGGCGGCGGGCCAGCAGCAGGCGGGCGCCGGCGGCCTCGATAAGGCGGGTGCGTTCGGCGGCGAGGTGCTTCGGCCCCAGATGAGACAGGGCGGGGGCGATGACGCCGTAGACGTCAGGAAGGGCCAACGCGTCCAGCAGGCCGGTGAACGCGGTGGAGCTCGGTTCGGTCGTCGCGAGCTTGTCCTTGAAGACGCCGGAGAGCTGCAGCTCATGGATCCGGCAGTACTCCGTCAGTGACGCCTGTAACGCCGTTTGACGGGCTGCGGAGACTCCGGCCAGCCGCAGGAAGCCGTAGACGACGGGCCCGTTGACCGGGCGGTGCTCGGTAAGGAGTTCCATGCTGGTGACCGTCCAAGGGACTCGGCGAAAAGAGACCCCTTGAGCGTCGCCGTACCTCAATGCGCAGGGAATCACCGGCTGTTCCACTTGCGCTCTACTTCCGCCCCACCGGCCGCACGCTTCTGCTTCCATGGCTGGTGGAAGGGAGCGACGCGTGGCGACCGTGCACCACTGGACCGGCCTGGAGGCCAGAGCCCTACGGCTCGCCCTCCGCCTGAGCGTGCGTGCTTTCGCCGAGCGCCTCGGTCTCGCCGTCGCGACCATCTCGAAGTGGGAAAAGCTCCGGTCCGCGACCGAGCCCCGCCCCGACACGCAGGCCATTCTCGACACCGCGCTCGGTCGCGCCGATGCCTCCGTGCACCTGCGCTTCGAAACGCTCCTGTCGGAGATGGCCGGCCCCGGGCAGGTGGCAGCCGGACGCCGGGTGACGGCTGCCGGGCCCAGAGCCTGGGAGTACGAGTCGTGGACCGACGACCTGGACCGTGCCGTCGTCGCCTTGTCCCGGCAGAACTTCACCTTCGCCGACAGCCTGCTGGGCCGATGGCTCAACCGTTTCACGGCCGCCGAACTCGATGACAAGGGCCTGTACCTCTACGCCCGATCCACCGCGTTACTCGGAGACCTCAAGCGCGATCAGGGCGCGGTGCTCGGACCACTGTCCGCGCGCCACTCCTACGCGGGCGCGCGCTCGATCTTCACCCAGCTCGACATTCCCCGCCGTGTCGCCCAGCTCGATCTGTCCCTCGCGGTCGTCGCGGAGATGTCCGGTGACCTGGAGACGTCGGCCCGTACGTACGAGACGCTCGCCGTCGACGACCGGCTCTCTCGCCGTGACCGGGCCAGAGCCCGCCTGTGGGTGGGCACCGCACTCAGCAAGGACGGCAACCACGACTACGCGACCCGCGTGATGCAGGCCGCGACCCGTGAATTCGAAGACCTCACCGAACCCGACGATTGGTCGGTGGCCCATCAGAAGCTCGCCCTGGCCCGCCGGGGCGTCGGGGACCTCACCCAAGCCCTGCACTTCATCGACATTGCCCGAAGCAGCGGGAGCAGCGACTCACCGATGCAACGTGTACGACTGGACACCGCTCACGGCCACATCCTGCTGTCCGACGCGGCGACCCGCGATGATGGGTTACGCGTTCTCGGCCAGGCCGCTGGGACGGCCGCGCAGTACGGCCTCGTGCACCAACTGCGCAGTATTGAGAGCGTCAAGGCCAGCAGTGAGGGGCCGCCCGGGGCCCCGCCGACGGTGATCAGGGAGACGAACGCATGAGTGACAGCCAGCAGGTCATCACTGAAGACCAGTGGCACCAGGCCAAGGCGATCTGGGACTACCACCAGATGCACCACCAGGCCCACCCCGCGGACGTGGCGATCGGCCTGGGCAGCCACGACCTGGGGGTGGCCACGCGCGCCGCCGAGCTGTACCACGCGGGTCTCTTCCCCACGCTGGTCTTCACCGGCGGCAACAGCCCGACCACCGCCAAGGTCTTCCCACGCGGCGAAGCGGTCCACTTCCGCGAGCACGCCATCGACCTCGACGTCCCCGCCTCAGCGATCCTGCTGGAGCCCCACGCCGCGAACACCGGGCAGAACATCACCCTCGCCCGCGAGGTCCTGGCCGACGCCGGCATCACCCCGGAGAAGGTGATGCTGGTCTCCAAGCCCTACATGGAACGGCGGTCGTACGCCACCGCCCGCAAGCTGTGGCCCGAGGCCGAGATGGTGTGCGCCTCGGAAACCCTGGAGTTCGACGACTACCTCAAGTCCATCGGCGACGAGAAGCTCGTGGTGGACATGCTCGTCGGCGACCTCCAGCGGGTGATCGAGTATCCGAAGCTCGGGTTCGCCATCGAGCAGGAGGTCCCGGAGGACGTGCATGCTGCGTACGAGTCCCTCATCCACGCCAGCTTCACCAGCCGCCTCATCGCTTCCTGAACTCTCCTCCCCGGGCAGCCTGTGTGCCATCCACCAGCCCAACTTCATGCCCCGGCTGACCACGCTGGCCAAGTTATTCGCGTCGGACCACTGGATCGTCCTGGACGACGTGCAGTTCGCCCGCCGCGACTACCAGCATCGCGCCCGCATCGCCACACTCGACGGCCTCGGCCCGAACCGGTGGCTGACCATCCCCACTCACCGCCCCTCCGGGCGCGCCACCCTCATCCGAGACACCCTGATCGCCGACCCTGCCACGGCCCGACGCAGAGCCTCATCGATCCTGCGCCAGCAGTACGGGCCCAGTCCTCACTGGCCCGCAGTTGACCGTGCCCTTCAGCCGGTCTGGAATGCGTTCGACACAGGAAGGGTCGCGCCGGTCGCCACGGCCTCGACTCGCGCCCTGCTCGAACTGCTCGGCTGGCGGGGGCAGATCTTCACCAGCAGCGCCCTGCCCGCACGCACGGGTCGATCCGAGCGGCTGGCTGACTTGGCCGACGCCACCGGCGCACGCGCGTACCTGTGCGGCACCGGCGGCATGACCTACCTGGACCATGCCCCCTTCACCGAGCTGGGCGTAGCCGTCGTCCCGTTCCTTTCCCCGGCCACTGGGATGTGGGCCTCGGGGCGACAGGTCAGTGCTCTGCGGGCGCTGGCCTTCCGTGGCCCCGACGCTGTGGGCGCCCGGTTCCGGGCTCTCGCGTTTGCCCACGATGCGCTGGGGTGCGCGGCCTGACACCCGCTTCGGGTACGGAGACGGGTGTGATCAGCGTCGACGTGCCTGGGGCGGCTGTGGCTCCGAGGCCGCGACCGCTGCCGGGCTGACCGATGTGCCTTGCCGCCGTGCCGCGCTCCGCATCCGTGCCACTCGTGCACGGTCGCTCGGAACCGGCCTGGTGCTGAGCCGCTCGATGCGCCAGGTCAGTACCCGTGCAGGGCTGCGGGCGTCGTTGAGCGCCCGCTCGTCGGTGGCCTGCTGCAGTAGCTGCTTCGGATCATGCCCGGCCTTCTCGGCGGTTTCGAGGGCGGCGGTGAGGGCGTCGAAGGCCGGGTCCTCGACCACCTGCTCGGCGTGGGCAGGCATGGCCTGTCGGATGAGGAGGATGTGCCGTTCCACGATCTGCTGGGGTGGCCGGCGCTGGGCGAGGGCGGTCAGGGGTGCGGTGGCTGTCTGCTCGTAGGCGGCTTGCAGGTGGATCAAGGTCTGGTGGGCTGCGGCCACCTGTTGGTCGTGGTGGCGGAGCTGGTGCCAGCGGGCGGCGGCGATGACGGCGAGGATCGCGGCGTCGAGGAACATCGCCAGCAGCGCGCCGTCCTTGGGGGCGGGCTCGCGGACCATGGCTCGTACGGCGCTACGCAGGGCGCGGGCGTGCTGGTGTTCGGCCTGGACGCGGGAGCGGGTGGCGCGCTCGAACGCCTCGGCTGCCTGCCATAGCTGGGGACGAATCTGCTGGGGTGCGCGCATCGGCAGGGCGTCGAGGGCTTCGCCGAAGGCGGCCAGGTGGGCCTGAGCGGCTGCATCGTCATCGCCGTCGAGGTGGTGGGGGATGCGTTCCGCGGCGGCGGTTGCCTGGTGCCACGGGTTGACCCGACGGGGGCTGTGCTGGGGTTCGGTGGTTTCTAGACGCTTGCGGATCTTGGGGAGGGACAGGTCGGGGGAGAGTTCGGAGCCGGAGTACCAGATCAGCTCCTGCTGGGCGTTGACGTCGCCGTCGAGGGCGACGGTGTAGCCGCGTACATCACCGGACGGGAAGTGCTTGATGTCCAGGAGGATGCCGTCGGCGTGTTCCAGCAGGTGGAGAAACTCCTCGGTGCTGGTGGCGGCGGCCACGGCGGTGCGCACGGTGGTGCGCAGGTGTCCGCGGGCGGTGCGAGCTTGGCCGGCGCGCTTGGCCTTCTCCTGCTCGGCACGGGTAGGCCGTTTCGCGGCTGTGCGATCCCCGCGTATCACCTGGAAGAGGCCGTACTCCTTTTCGACGGCTGCGAGTTCGCGGTCGGCGGTGAGGTAGTCGTTCCAGTGCCGGGCGGTGCGCAGGTCGGCGCGAACTGTGCTGGCGGCGATGTGGATGTGGTCGGGGGCGTGGCGGACGGCGACCCAGCGGCAGCCGTCCGGATCGCCGTCGGGTGCGATGCCGGTTGCGGCGACGATCCGGCGGGCGATGTCGCCCCATTCCTCGTCGCTGAGGTGGCGGTCGGTCTTGGTGGCGCGGATCGAGCAGTGCCACACGTGCTTCTCGGGTGCCCGGCCGAGCCGCGCGGCCTGTTTGACGTGCAGGTCGAGGTCGGCGACGAGAGCCCGCTTCGTGGCGTCGAAATCGGGGGCGCGGCCGGGGTCGGGGGCGAAGCCGTCCCAGGAGGCGACCAGGTGCGGGTCGGTGTGGCCCTTCTTCTTCGTGTTGTAGAGGTAGCGGATCAGGTTAGCGGTGTCCTTGCCTCCGGTGATCTTCGCGATCATCGGGCCGCCTTGTGGCTGACGGCCTGGTTTGCGGCGGTGGCGATGTGGCGCACGGCTTCACCCACGGCATTCAGGCTCCGGTCGGTCTGGGCGAGGAGGGCGCTGTCCCCAGGGTGTGGATGGCCGCCGGAGTTGAGCTTCTTGGCGATCTGGTTGACGTTGCGGCCGATGGCGGTGACCTGCTCGCGCAGGGCATTGATCTCGTCGATGTAGTCGTCGAGCTGGGTGCGCTGGCCGGCCAGGGTGAGGTCGCCGTGGACGTGGGCCAGAGTGGCTGCGGCAACGTAGTGGGCGCCGCTGAGGTTCAGCGACGCTGCCTTGGCGCGTATGTCGGCCTCTTCCTTTTCGCTGTAGCGGACGTCGACTCGTCCCTCGCGACGGCCGTTGGGGTCGGGCTTGCGACGTTGGGCGACGCGGTGCAAGGCGGCTTCTTCTGCGGCACGCGGCAATGGCATCTCGACGGCAGCAGTGCTGTCGGCGACGGCGGTGGGCTGTTCCTGCTTGGGCACCCCCTGGTGCCCGAGTGCCTCCGCCACCCCCGGGGCGGAGGCTTCCGCGTGAGGCCGGCCCTTGGACGGTCCAGCGGGATACCTTGCTGCGCTGTTGAGGCCAGTGTTCATCACCTGCTGGTGGACGGGGAGTTCGTGGTGCGGATCGTGCATGGGCTGGTTCTCCTACGGGTGCTGGGGTGTCGGGGTGCATCGCTGCGCCGGGCCCCCGTGTCCCCAGTGCCTGGCTGCACGGGGGACACGGGGCGAGCCCGGAGGCGGGGCGACCGGCGTGGACGCAGGGGTCAGGCGGCGGTACTGGCGGGGACCGCTTCGAGTTCCTGCGGCCGCTCGGCGGCGGCTGCGTCGAGCTCGGCCTGCAGGGTGTCCTTGAGCTTGTCCGCCTCCGCCCTGCCGATGGTCAACTCCCTGCTTCGGAAGGTGGCTTCGATGTGGCGACGCGAGGCGCGGCCCTTGCGCCCGAGTGGCGCGGTGCGCGCGAGGGCGAGCCGTTCGGGAGAGATCTCACGGGGCTCGTGATCCTCTGGGTCGGCAGGGGGCTGAGGGGTGTCGGCCACATCTGTGGTGTCCGAAGCCACGTCGGCAGAGTCCCGCGCCACATCGGCGGGGCTGTGGGCAGCGGGGTGGTGGTGGATGACGATGTAGAGGTGGACGGCGCCGGCCAGAGCGAGCGGGGCGATGGCGGACAAGGCGCCGACGGTGACGTTGTCGAGGCGGAGGCCATCACCGTGGCGGGCCTGCTCGTTGAGGCGGACGGCGTGTACGGCGTTGGCCCAGATGCTCGTCATCGTGGCCGTACCGACGAGCAGCCACACGTACAGGCGGGAGTACCAGGGGGCGGTGCGAAGCATGAGCAGGGCGCCGACGCCGACGGCGATGAACCCGTCGATCACCAGCGGGAAGGCGTAGGTGAGCAGTCCGCGGATGTGGATGGCGACTCCCATCTGGCGCAGGGCGTCGTAGGAGAGGGCGAAGGCGAATACGGCGAGCAGGGTGATGCCGAGGCGGATCAGGTCGGTGCCGCGTATGGCGGCGATACGTGCGAACAAGCGGGGTGCTCCAGGTGGCTTGGGGCGGCGGCTGCGGTGCAGAGGGAGGGCAGGGCGTGGCCGCCGTGGGGTGCTGGGACTCGTACCACTCGTCGCGTGCCAGGTCAGAGCAGGTACGAGTGGCGTGGTGATGTCGACTCGACTCGTTGCGGGCTGCTCACTCGTCCCCGCGCTGACCTGCGCAGGGACGAGTGATGCGAGTGGAGTCGGGTCAGGCTGCGGCGCCGGATTGCGGCTCGTCCGCCGACTGCGCGGGCTCGGCCGATGGCTTCGGCTCGGGGCAGTAGCGCGCCCAGGTGTCGAGGAATTGGTTGCGCGCGAAGCCCTTGGCCTGGGTGCCGTCGGGGAAGCGGCGGTTGGCCGAGCTAATGCCGTAGGGCTTCAGGAGCAGCTGCAGTCCGCGCGGGGTCAGGCCGTTGGCGCCGTACTCCGCCCAGGGCGCTTCCTTGTCCGCGTTGAGCGCCTCCAGCAGGAACTTCGTGCTGAGCACGGCTGGATCGTCCACGGTGGCGAAGGCGCGGCGGATGCCGACCAGGAGGCGGGTGCGCAGACCGCCCTCCTCGTCCTGGCCGGCCTCGTAGTCGGTCATGGCGCGACAAGCGGCGCGGGCGAGCACCGGCCAGTCGCCTCCTGCGAGGTCGGCGATGGTGACCAGCGGCTCCCAGGTGTCCGCCGCGCGGTCCTCGACCGGCATGGGCGGCTCCATCTCCATCGCCTGCGCGTACAGCGGCTGGAGCCAGGCATGGAGGCGGTCACGGATCGCGTTCAGGGCGGGGGTGTCCCGGCCGGTGCGGAAGGACGCCACCTTCTCGCCCGCCGCACGGCGCCGCATCCGGATCACCACCGCACGGTCCATGATCGTGTCGGGCAGGTCACCGATCCCGGCGAGCGCGGCCATGGCGAAGGTGGGGAACTCCTGCACCTGGTGCTCGGGCCCGGACACCCGCAGGGTGGGCCGGCCGCGCTGGTGTCCGGCGTTGATCAGGCCGCGGACCTCCTCGTTCTTCTCCGCGGCCTTGGTGGTGCTGAACATGGCGTCGGCCTCGTCGACCAGGAGGGTCGGCGGGTCATCCCCGTCGATCGACCGGAAGATCGCCGCCGCGGTGGCGTTGACGGTGATCAGGCGGTTGTGCACGGTCTCGGTCACCACGTCCAGCAGCCTGGATTTACCGCACCGCTTCTCCGGCGCGACGATCGCCAGGCGCGGTGCGTGCTGCCACGCACGCTGTAGATGCGTCGCCGCGATCCACAGCGCCACCGCCGTGACGGCCTCCTCGCTCGGCATCGCCACGTACCGCTTGATCTGCGTCCGCAGGTCGTCCAGGACCTGCGCCCCCTCGAGCAGGGGTGTTGACGAGGCGTCGTCGTCGCGGTCCTCCTCTGCCGAAGGCGCAGCGGCGCCGGACGGTTGGCCGGGCACGGCGACTGGGGGCCACGGCGTGCCGGAGCCGTCGGGAAGGGATGGCGTACTCGGCTGGGTATCGGTCATACTGGGCATCAGCTCCTCTGCTTGCGGGCCATATGGGACGGCAATCCCGGTCTCCGCAGGTTGATCGCTAGGGATGGCGGTTGAGAGGTTTGCTCTTGAGCCCCCGGCATCGCCGGGGGCTTCTTTCATGTGAAGTGCGGGCGTGCGGACTCCTGAGGTTGGCGGGGTGGGGTGCCATCACTATGCCACACGAATTGCAGATCGCAGAAGCGCTTTGCTTCTCGCAGTGGCGATGCTACTGTTTAGGCTGCGCTGCAAACCGCAGTGCATCGCTACGAACGGAAGGAGGTGCTGGTGGCGGAGGAAGAACCGTCCGAGGGCGTCCTGCTCAGCGGCGAGGCGAACGTCGCGACCCGCATCCGGGTGGAGCGTGAGGCGCGCGGCTGGAGCACCAACGCTCTGTCCGACCGGCTCAACGAGGCTGGCTTCGAGATGAACCCGTCCGCGGTCTGGCGGATCGAAAACGGGAAGCGCCGCATCAACCTCGACGACGCCATCGGCTTCGCCGAGGTCCTCGGCATCGATCTGCGCAATCTCGTCGGGCCGCCGCAGCTGGCTGCCAAGGCCCGCGCCATGGAGCTCATCGACGAGGTCGTGGATGCGTTCCGCGCGACCCAGAGAGCCAGCATGGCCTTCACGCAGGCGCGCGAAGCGTTCGACGCCTACCTAGCCGAGCACCCCGACATCCGCGAGGAAGCCGACCTCATGGTCCAGAGCGCCATCGCGGAGGAGGCCAACAAGACCATGCTGAAGATGCACGGCCCTCCGCCCGGTGACAGCGACGGCCACTCCACCGACGAGGCATAGCTTCCGGCACCCCCTCCCTGTCTGGGCCCGCAAACCCCCAGGCAGGGCATCTCACCTTCATCCCTAGCGATCGACCGGCGGGTCGGCGTTGCCGCGCCCACGCCCGCCACAACCTGTAGAGGACTCACTCCTTGCGCCTACCCGCAATACCCCCTGCCTCTGTTCCGACTCCGTACGCCGAGGTCGCCCTGCCACGCCTCTACGTCCCCGAGGAAGTCGCGGCCGTACTCGGCTGCTCCGCCTGGTGGGTCAAGGACCGAGCGCGGCGTCGGCTCATCCCGTTCACCCGCGTCGGCCGCGCCTACCGCTTCTCGGACGAGCATCTCGCCGAGATCATCCGCATGCACGAAGAGCGCCCGGCCCGGACTCCGCAGCGCCCTGGCGTCATTGCTGCCCCGACCCGGAAGCCTCGCGCCCGGCGGCAGGCCGAGAGGGTTGTGTCCACCGTTCGTCTCAAGGCCCGGCCACCGCGCCGGATGACCAAGTCCCAGTTCGGAACCGCTGCTTAACGCGCCCCACACGACAGAAGGGAGGGAAAACTGTGGGGTACGCAGAGAAGCGCGGCGGCTACTGGCGAGGTCGCTACAAGATCGAAGACGGCAAGTACGGCACCGTCGCCGATTCCGCAGGCGTCGTGGTCAAGTTCGCCACCAAGCGGGAGGCCAAGCAGGCCGCAGACGCGGAAGAGGTGACCGTTCGGCGCGGTCAGTGGCGCGACCCGGGGCTCGGTCAGGAGACGTTCGGCGAGTACGCGAGCCGCTGGTACGCGGCCCAGGATCTGGCCGCCTCGACGATGCAGAACTACAAGCGCCACATTGAGGAGCACCTGCTCCCCGACTTCGAGGACAAGGCGCTTGTCGGCATCCTGCGCGCGGACGTCGATGCCTGGGAGAAGAAGGAGCGGGCCGCGTACGCGGCCTCCAGCGTCAAGACCTGGCGCTCCACGCTCCACCTGATCTTCGAGGACGCGATCGACGAGGGCCTGCTCACGTCCAACCCGGCAGCGAGGCGCCGAGGCCGGGGTAAGCGCGCCGGCCGCTCCCGCGACCGCGGCCCGGAGAAGGTCGTCACCGACGCGCTCGGCATCCTGCTGACCGCCGAGCGGGCTTCCCTGCTCTCCGGTCGCGACGACGAGTTCGTCGCCACGGTCCTCAAGGGTTACACCGGCAAGCGCTGGGGCGAAATCGTCGGCCTGGAAACGGAGTTCGTTCGGCCCCGCGCCTTCCGCGTCGAGTGGCAGCTGTACGAGCTTGACACCGGCGAGCTGGTCCGCTGCCCGCCCAAGGACGACAGCTACCGCGACATCGACTCGATGGACTGGCTGTCGGCCTTGGTCTTCAACCACATCGCCCGCACGAAGCCGACGCCCTGCCCCTGTCACGGCAGGACGTACGTCTTCCGCGGCCAGGGTGCGGCGCGCACCGGCGGCCACCAGGGCGCGAGGCTCGTCGACGTCGCCCGCCGCGCCGAAGTCTCCACGGGCACGGTCTCAAACGTCCTCAACTACCGCGACCGCGTACGCGAGGACACCCGCGTACGCGTCGAACTCGCCATCGCAGAGCTCGGGTTCGTACGCGGAGGCGCCCCGTCCGAGCACGCCGCTCACTGGCGCCGCAACGGCTTCGCGACCTGGCTGTTCACCCCGGCGTCCTCGGGTTGGTACCCGAAGAAGGCCCCGCAGGAGGCCCGCCCGGTACCGATCCTCGGCGAGCCGTGGCCCGGCATCCCGGCACGAGGTCGAGGGGCAGCTGCTCGGGCGGACGCCTGCTGGCTCCCGATCGCCAAGGGCCTCACGCCCCACGGGCTCCGGCACACCCACCGCACGATGATGGAGGACCTCGGCACCGAGAAGGTCCTCATGGACGAACGTATGGGCCACATTGACGGCTCGGTCTCGGCGCGCTATGCGCATGTCACTCGTGGCATGCGTGAACGCCTGATGCTCGGCCTGACGCAGCAGTGGGAGGCAGCACTCGATGCTCGTCTGGCCATGTGTCCGACGTCCCCTGTAGAGGTGCTCAATGATCTGCTGCGCACACACGCGGCAGACCTCCCCTAGCCCCGCCTGGTGCCCACGGCCGTGGGCACCAGGCGGGGCTAGGGGAGGTCCATGTCATGGAGTAGCAGGTAGTGCCGTTTCCTGTGGTGTTCCTGACCTGTTGTGTGCTTGTGCTTGTGCTGATGCGACCGTTGGTGTGACCCTTCTTATGGACGAGAAGGACGCACGACATGGCATACGCGAGATGGCGCCACATCCTCCTGGAGTCGCAGCGGCACGCCCTCAAAGCAGTGGATGAGTGGAATTGCACGACTGGTAACTACAGCGATTTCCTCACGCACATGCACAAGGCGTGGCACTACCTGCTTCATGCGGAGTTCCACAAGGCGAAGATCGACTATCACTATAGGGACCCCAAGACGGGTCACCACCAGCTGATCGACGGCGAACCCAAGGCTTGGGATCTGGACCGTTGCTTGAGAGAGCGCTTTCCCGACAATCAGGATCCTGTGCGCTTGAACGGGGAACTCTTCGTGGCGCTCCGCAACAAGGTGGAGCACCGGTACGAGCACAACCTGAAGATCGTGACGGGTGGCCGGGCTCAGGCGCTCGTCATGAACTATGAGCAGGAAGTGGTCGCTCGCTTCGGCTCCGAGTGCAGCCTCGCCGATCGGCTCCGATTCCCGATCTCGGTTCAGGCCCTTACCGCTGAGGGGCGGGAACAACTCCAGGCTGCGGCCAAGAAGCTGCCGAAGCACACTCGTGATCTGGTGGCGAAGTTCGAGGCCGCCATCGATCCTGCACTGCTCGACGATCTTCGATACGACTACCGCGTGCGGCTCGTGCCCATTATCGGGTCGAAGACGGACGCCGACCTCGCAATTAACTTTGTCAAGCTCGACGAACTGAGCGAGGAAGAGCGCAGGACGATGGTCGAGGCCGGGCGCCTCGGAACGGTGATCGAGAAGGTCAAGCATGTCGAAGTGGCAGACAAGGACAAGCTGCTTCCGGGGCAGGTGGCTCGCCTCGTCGAAGACCAGGTGCCCTTCGAATTCAGCGCCAGCCACGAGCACGCGCTGATGTGGCGACGTTTCGGAGTCAGACCTGCCACCGGGGCTCCCGATCCCTGTGCCACGGACGCGAAGTACTGCATCTACAGCGAGGCGTTCGGCGCGTATGTCTACACACCCGCGTGGGTGAAGAAGATCGTCAGGGAGATCGGCACGGTCGAGAAGTACCGTTCGGTCTTCGGTAGGGAGCCTCGCACGAAGAGGGTTACCCAGTTTCCGAAGCAGCCGAAAGCGAGCAGCCCGCAGCAGCACAGCAAGTCCGCCTGAGTACGCAGCGGGAGCGTTACTCACCCGCCGAACAGACCGTCCTGCACGTACTCGACGACCTTCCGCTCCGGATAGAAGACGGCCAGCAGCATGAACGTCTTGGGGTGGGCCGCGATGTTCCCGACGAAGAAGTGAACGGCCCTGTTCGGGGCACACATCCGGGTGTACCAGCGTTCGCGGAGCGCATCACGGACCCCGTGCTCGCCGTACTTACGCAAGAACTTGCGGTACGACTGGCCTGCCTCCCAGTCCTTCAACCCCATGTCGTGTGTCGGGCAGTCGTCCTCGGCGCAGTGAAAGCTGTAGCGGAGGTCGAGCGGCACCCACTCCAGTGGGCTCAGCTCCTGCTCGAACAAGTCGAGTTGGTCGGCCAGCGCAGCTTTGGAGACGGACCAGGGCTCGGCGGCCTCCAGCCGGAAGCGGGTGATTTCGGCGGGCCGGAAGACGCCGAGGGACGTTCCTCGCTTCTCCTGGTCCCGCTTGATGGCGCAGAGCGACGGGGCAACCAAGGGCTCCACGTGCCGGTACCGCTTCCGCCAGCCGCCGTCGGACGGCACCTCACCCACCACCTCTAATGTGTCGAGATAAGGCCGGAGACTCTCCGGGCGAGAGTCCCGTTCGGGGCGGTGTGGTTCGACGTCGACTTCGATGATCGAGTACTTGGAGAACTGCGCCTCTTCGCTGAGGAGCCGGAAGGGCACAGGGAAGAGCCGCACGTGCTGTGGCTCGCCTTGGTCGAGTCGTATACCGGCCACACAGCTTGTCTCGCGGTACTTGCTGGACAGCTCCGGATACGTCTTGACCGTGATCATGATCCGTGCACGCTGTCGCTTCCCGGATGCCGACGACGCCATGGTGTGCCCCCTCCATCGATCTCCCCGATCTGATTGGACGAGAGGCATGCACCGCTGGCAAGGGCGCCTGCGAAAGCCGGGGGCGAAGTCAGGCCAAGGGATTCACGGGCACTTGGACCCGGCTGCGGACCGTCTCCAAGACGACCTGCCGGTGACAGCGACTCTCGTCCTTCTCGAAGCACAGCACCGCGACCCGTGACGCTCGGGCGTGTTCTGCCAGGCGGTCGAGGTCGGCCTGCGCCTCTTGGGATCGCAACAGGCCACGGAAGCGCGCGCACCCCACTTCGACGCGGCCGTCCCAGAAGGGCTCCCGATTGTCCTTCGGATTACCCAGGCCACGAAGGTGCGTGTACTCGATGCCGGCTTCGGCCAGAGCCTCCCCGAGGCGGGTCTTACTGAAGCCCTTCTTGCGGCTGATCGGGGTGAGCCGTACGTCCGCTACGACACCGATGTGACTGTCGACGAGAGAGGCGACGAATGAGTCGATGTCTCGGCCTTCGTATCCGGCTGACCAGAGACCGGGAGTAACGGGCGGGACCTGGGTCACCCGGAAAAGATCATCGAGGGAGATGGAAAGAGCCTCAGCCACCGCGCCGACGGTGAAGAAACCTGGCTGGATCGCTCCCTCGCTCTCCAGGCGGCGCAGCGTTACGGCGGCGATACCTGCTTCTTTGGCCAGCCGTTCACGCGTCCACCCGCGGTCCTCCCGTAACGCCCGTACTCGCTGGGCAAGCGCATGGGCGGGGCCTTGAGGAGGAGCTGAGCGATGACCTGCCATGTGCGGTGTTCCTAACGACCGTTGGGGCGGCCCGCCGCGGCGTTCCTGGTCAGCTACGAGCCCTGGATTCGCGAACGCGCAGGTCCGAGAGCGCTTGGGCGTCACTCATCCTGCGGCACTGGAGACCGGTCCTGGGAGAAGCCGACCAAGATCTTCTCCCAGATTTCTCCCAAACGATCTCCAGGAACCACTCAGGGGCCTGACCCGCTCTGCGGATCAGGCCCCTGACCTGGTACTTCACTGTCGGGGTGGCGGGATTTGAACCCACGACCTCTTCGTCCCGAACGAAGCGCGCTGCCAAGCTGCGCTACACCCCGATGTCCACCGGTCTCCCGGCGACATCGATTACTTTAGCCCACCTGCGCCCGGAGGCGAAATCCGCTTTCTCCGGGCCCGGCCTCCGCCCCGCGAGAGCGTCACTCCCGCCCCGTCAGCGTCAGCAGGGTGACCTCCGGTGGGCAGGCGAAGCGGACCGGGGTGTAGCGGTTGGTGCCGCAGCCTGCGGAGACGTGGAGGTAGGCGCGGTGGCCGCCCGCCGTGTGGGTGGACAGGCCCTTGACCCGGTCGGTGTCCAGGTCGCAGTTGGTGACCAGGGCCCCGTAGAAGGGGATGCACAGCTGGCCGCCGTGGGTGTGGCCGGCCAGGATCAGGGGGTAGCCGTCGGCCGTGAAGGCGTCCAGGGAGCGCAGGTACGGGGCGTGGACCACGCCGATGGAGAGGTCGGCGCCGGTCTCGGGGCCGCCCTGGACCTCGGCGTACCGGTCGCGCTTGATGTGCGGGTCGTCCAGGCCCGTGAACGCGATCTCCATGCCGTCCAGCTTCAGCCGGCCGCGGGTGTTCGACAGGTTCAGCCAGCCCGCCTCGTCGAAGGCGTCCCGCATCGGCTCCCACGGGTTGTGCACCACGCCGACCGCGGGCTCGTTGCCGTTGAGGCCGTGCTTGCCCTGCACCTTCTCCAGGAGGTAGCGGCCCGGGTTGCGCAGCTTGGGCCCGTAGTAGTCGTTGGAGCCGAAGACGTACACCCCCGGGAACTCCATCAGTGGCCCCAGCGCGTCCAGCACCTCGGGCACCGCCTCCGGGTCGGAGAGGTTGTCACCGGTGTTCACCACGAAGTCGGGGCGCAGGCCGGCCAGCGACTGGAGCCAGGCGCGCTTCTTGCGCTGCCCGCTCACCATGTGGATGTCGGACACCTGGAGGACGCGCACCGGACGGGCACCGTGCGGGAGCACCGGAACGGTGACCCGCCGCAGGCGGAACGAGCGGGCCTCGAATCCGGCGGCGTAGGCCAGGCCGGCGGCACCCACCGCTGCGCCGACTGCCGTGACTTTCAGGGGTACTCCGTAGCGTGCGCGCATGGGCCCATCGTCGCAGACGCGGTGCGGCGAGCGGAAAACCGGAGGGCGGCGGGCGCCCCGTACCTGTCACAATCACGGCATGACCACGCTCAAGTCCAAGCTCAAGGAAGACCTCCACACGGCCATGAAGGCGCGTGACGAGCTGACCTCGTCCACCCTTCGGCTCACCCTCACCGCGATCACCAAGGAAGAGGTCAGCGGCACGTCTGCGCGTGAGCTCTCCGACGACGAGGTGCTGAAGGTGATCGCCAAGGAGGCGAAGAAGCGCCGCGAGGCGGCCGAGGCGTTCGCCCAGGGCGGTCGGACCGAGCAGGCGGAGCGGGAGAAGGCGGAGGGCGAGCTGCTGGACGGCTACCTCCCCAAGCAGCTCACCGACGACGAGCTGAACGCGATCGTGGCGTCCGCCGTCGAGGAGGCCAGGGCCGCCGGCGCCGAGGGGCCGCGCGCCATGGGCGCCGTCATGAAGATCGTCAACCCCAAGGTGGCCGGTCTCGCCGAGGGCGGCCGCGTCGCCGCCGCGGTGAAGAAGCTCCTCGCGGGCTGACCGTACAACGTACGAACGGGTGACCGTACCAACGTACAAAAGGGTGGGGCGCCCCGGTCCGTCGACCGGGGCGCCCCACCCTTCGTATGCCGTACGTGCAGGTCAGGGCCCGGACCTGCCGCCGCCCCGCTGGTCGTCATCGCCGCCGCCGGAGCCGCCGATCAGGCCGCCCGGGAGCTGGATGCCGCCGGGGCGGTCGGAGCCGGGCTTGCCGTCCTCGCGGTCCTCGTCGCCGCCACGGTCACCGTCGCGGTCGCCCTTCTCCTTGTCCTCCTTCTCCTTCTCCTTCATCCGGGGGACGGAGACGGGGTTGAACTGCGGAGTTTCGGAGGCGTCCAGCGCGCCGGTCATCGCGATCCTCCAGATCGGACCGGGGAGGCAGCCACCGCAGACCTTGTCGTAGTACTGGCCGCCGATGGTGACGCCGAACATCGAGCTCTTGTCGCCGATGTCGTCCCCGACCCACACCGCGGTGGACAGGTTCGGCGTGTACCCGACGAACCAGGCGTCCTTGCGGTCGTTGGTCGTGCCGGTCTTGCCCGCGTTGTCCCGGTCGCTCAGACCGGCCTGGATACCGGTCCCGTCCTCCACCACGCCCTTGAGCATCTGGTTGATGGTGTCCGCGGTCTTCTCGCTCATCGCCCGCGAGCACTTCGACTGGGGGACCTTGAGCTTTTTGCCGTTCGGGTCGGTGATCGACTCGATGGCGATCGGCGTGCAGTATGTGCCCCGGTTGGCGAACGCGGCGTACGCGCCGGCCATGGAGAGCGGGGTGCTCACCTCACTGCCGAGGGTGATCGAGGGGGCTTCGACGATCTTCTTGCCGTCGCCGCGCTCGTAACCGACCTTCTTCGCCAACTCCACCGTCTCGCAGAGGCCGGCCTTCTGCTCCAGCAGCGCGAAGTAGGTGTTGATGGACTTGCCGAGCGCGCTCGTCATGTCCCAGGAGCCCTTCTCGGACTCCAGCTCGTTCTGCAGGGGCCACTCCGCGTAGCCCGCCGGGGAGCCGGTGCAGTTCCGGAAGTCCTTCTCCTGGAGGGTGATCTTCCAGTCCGTCGAGAACGACGTCGCCGGGGAGATGCCCTTCTCCAGCGCCGCCGCCGCGGTGAACGGCTTGAAGGTCGAGCCGACCTGGAAGCCGTAGGTGCTGCCGCCCATCTTGTTGCTGACGGACAGGTTGAGGACGGTCTCGTTCTGCTTCTGGTCCAGGCCGTACGGGCGGGACTGGCCCATGGAGAGGATCTTGCCGCTGCCCGGCTGCACCTGCACCACGGAGGCCGCGAACTTGTCGTCCTTGTTGACCTTCGCCGTCGCGGCCTCGTTGGCGGCCTTCTGGGCGCGCGGGTCGAGCGTGGTCCTGACGGTGAGCCCGCCGAGGTTCCAGAGCTTGGAGCGCTCCTCCTCGGTCTTGCCGAACGCCGGGTCGGTCAGGATCGTCTTGCGTACGTAGTCGCAGAAGAAGCCGGAGCCGCTGACGGCCGTGATGCAGCCGTTCTTCGGCTTGCTGACCTTCAGCTTGATCGGCGTCTCCATGGCCTTGTCGGCCTCGGCCTGCGTGATCGCGCGGGTGGCGGCCATCCGGGTGAGCACGGTGTTACGCCGCTTGGTGGCCTCCTCCGTGTCGTTGACCGGGTCGTAGCGGGTCGGCGACTGGACGATGCCGGCGAGCAGCGCGGCCTCCTCCACCTTCAGGTCCTTGGCGTGCTTGGAGAAGTACCGCTGGGACGCGGCCTCGACGCCGTACGCCTGCTGACCGAAGAAGGTGATGTTGAGGTAGTTCTCCAGGATCTTCTTCTTGCCGAGCTCTTCCTCGACCTGGATCGCGTACTTCAGCTCGCGGACCTTGCGGCCGAGCGTCTGCTGGGTGGCCTGCGCGACCTTCTCCTGGTCGTCGCCGGCCTCCTCGACGAACACGTTCTTCACGTACTGCTGGGTGAGGGTCGACGCGCCCTGCGCGGTCCCGCCCGTCTGTACGTTGCGGTTCATCGCGCGCAGGATGCCCTTGAGGTCGACCGCCCCGTGCTCGTAGAAGCGGGAATCCTCGATCGCGATGATCGCGTCCTGCATGTACGGGGAGATGTCCTTGAGCGGGACCACCGTGCGGTCGCGCGAGTAGACCGTCGCGATCGCCCCGCCGTCGCGGTCCAGGATCGTGGTCCGCTGGCTGAGCGGCGGAGTCTTGAGGTTGGAGGGGATCTCGTCGAACCCTTCGACCGTCCCCTTGGCGGCGAGCCCCAGCGCTCCGGCTGCGGGCAGCGCGATGCCTGCCAGGACAGCTCCGGAGAGTGCGGCGACACCGAGGAACTTGGCGGCCTGCTGGGTCGTGGTGAGACCCCCGCCCGAGCGCTTCTTTGGCATGAGGGCAGCCTAATCCGTAGTTATGAGCGTTCTGTAGGAGCGGGGGCCTCTCGGAGCGTTCGCGTACCAAGCCGTGACATCCGGGTGCGTTGCGTAGGCATCCAGGTGCGGTTACGGGGTCGCGGAAGCGCTCGCGGACCCGGTACGGAGGACGGCACGGCGAAGGAAGCGGCCGAACGGCCCACCTATAGGAAACAGCCCCCAGGGCCCCTACAGGAAACGGCACACCCACAGGAGGCGCCTACGTTCTCATTCGCCGGACAGGCGCACAGGCCTTGGCCTAAGCTGCTCTCAACTGTCACAGCAGTCCGGTTCCGTATCAACCCCCCTGCGGCCCCATGCACCTCTTCTGGTCATTCTTCTCCCGGCCGACGCACAGCTGAATCGCACATCGCGGCGCTCCCGAAAACGCCCCGTGTGTCACTGAAGGTCCGTTGCCATTCGGGTGTACTGTCCCGATTTCGCGAAGTTAATCGCGCATGTCTTCCCCTCACTCCCCTGGGTGATCTGCCGCATACGCATAGTCCGTTCGGACCATTCAAGATTGGGCCCGAAGGGGGTGTTGTGCTGTCCCCACCTTCCGTAACGTCCTCAACTGGCAGCGGTGAATATGCCGCTACCGCCGTGGGGGAGCCTCGATTCGGGAGAGGACGGCGCCGGCATGGGCTGGGTAACCGACTGGAGTGCGCAGGCAGCCTGCCGCACTACCGATCCGGATGAACTGTTCGTACAAGGGGCAGCGCAGAACAGGGCCAAGGCGGTGTGCACCGGATGCCCGGTGCGGACCGAGTGCCTGGCCGACGCGCTGGACAATCGCGTCGAGTTCGGCGTGTGGGGCGGAATGACGGAGCGGGAGCGCCGCGCACTGCTGCGCCGCCGGCCCACCGTCACGTCCTGGCGCCGTCTGCTGGAAACCGCACGCAGTGAGTACGAGCGGTCCACCGGCATGCTGCCCGCGGTGATCGGGCTGGAGGACGACGAACTGCAGGAGACGTACGCCGCTGTGGGGTAGGGCGGCCGCGGGGCCGACCTCATGAAGCGGGGGCGCTCGGGCGGCGCGCTGCGGAGGGTTACGCGGCTCCGGACGGAGTGTTCGGGGCTGAGCCGGACGCCAGGCGGTCGCCGATGGCCCGCAGGCCGTCCAGGTCGTGCACATCGCCGGGCAGCGCGGCCACCGCGGTCACCGGGACCTTGGGGTGCAGTTCGGTGAAGCGGTCACGTGTGTGCTGTTCGCGCGCGACGACCTGCATGCGCTCGGCATGCAGCCGCAGCAGACCTGCCGTCAGTTCGTCGACGTCCAAAGGGGTTTCGGCACTGTCGTCCGTCGTGTTCTGCGCATGCGGCTCGTGCTTGTCCTCGGGGCTGTTGCCGTGGTCGCGGTCGTGTTCTCCGGTGTTCTCGGGCTCGGGGGAGAGCGGCGGCGCGGTGGCTTCGGGGTCGGAGGCCTTCCGGTCACCAAGGCCAGCTTTCCCGGCCGTCTGATCCACAATGCGGGCGTCGTCAAGATTTTCTGCGGCGGTCAGCGCCTGCTCGGCGGAGAGCCGGGAAGCTTCGCTGCCGTGCGCCCGGTTGAGGACGAGACCGGCGAGCGGCATGTCCTCCGCGGCCAGCCGCTCCACGAAGTAGGCGGCCTCGCGCAGCGCGTCCCGCTCCGGCGTCGCGACCACGAGGAACGCGGTCCCGGGGGCCTGGAGCAGCTTGTACGTGGCGTCCGCGCGGCTGCGGAAGCCGCCGAACATGGTGTCCATCGCGGCGACGAACGTCTGCACGTCCCGCAGGAACTGGCCGCCCAGCAGCTTGCCCAGCGTCCCGGTCATCATCGACATACCGACATTGAGGAACTTCATCCCGGCCCGGCCGCCGACCTTCGCGGGCGCCATCAGCAGCCGGATGAACTTCCCGTCCAGGAACGAGCCGAGCCGCTTCGGCGCGTCCAGGAAGTCCAGCGCGGAGCGGGAGGGAGGGGTGTCGACGACGATCAGGTCCCACTCGTCGCGCGCCCGCAGCTGCCCGAGCTTCTCCATCGCCATGTACTCCTGCGTACCGGCGAACCCGGCCGACAGAGACTGGTAGAAGGGGTTCTCCAGGATCGCGCGGGCCCTCTCCGGATCCGCGTGCGCCTCCACGGTCTCGTCGAAGGTGCGCTTCATGTCGAGCATCATGGCGTGCAGTTCGCCCTCGCCCGCGACGCCGTCGACCCGGCGCGGAACGTTGTCCAGCTGGTCGATGCCCATGGACTGCGCGAGCCGACGGGCCGGGTCGATGGTGAGGACGACGGCCTTCCGGCCGCGCTCGGCCGCCCGGACGCCGAGGGCCGCGGCCGTCGTCGTCTTGCCGACGCCGCCGGAGCCGCAGCAGACGATGATCCGGATGGCCGGGTCGTCGAGCAGCGCGTCGGTGTCCAGCCCGGGAAGCTCCTCCGCGACCGTGACCGTACCTCTGGACCCGCCCGTACCCCTGGACCCGCCTGTACCTCTGAACCCGCCCGTGCTCCTGGACCCGTCCGTACTCATGAATCCGCCCCTTCCCCTACGCCCTGTTTACGGAGCTCCGTGGCCAGGTAGTGCAGTGCGGCCGGATCCACTCCGTCGCCGATCAGCGGCAGCTCGGCGGTCGGCAGGCCGAGTCCGGCCAGTACGGCGCGCTGCTCGCGCTCCAGGCCGACGCGCTGGGCGTGCTCGGAGGCCTGCTCGATCAGAGGCCGTACGAGGGCGGCGGAGCCGGTCACACCGGCGCGGGTCAGCGTCTTGGCGATCTCCTTGCGGCGGCCGGTCGCGGCGGTGCGCAGGGTCTCCTCGTCGACCAGGTGCGGGCGCACCATGTTCACGATGACGCGGCCCACGGGCAGCTCGGCGGCGCGCAGTTCGGCGATGCCGTCCGCCGTCTCCTGGACGGGCATCTCCTCCAGGAGGGTCACCAGGTGGACCGCGGTCTGCGGGGACTTCAGGACCCGCATCACAGCCTGGGCCTGGTTGTGTATCGGGCCGATCCTGGCCAGCCCGGCCACCTCGTCGTTGACGTTGAGGAAGCGGGTGACGCGGCCGGTCGGCGGGGCGTCCATGATCACGTAGTCGTAGACGAACCGGCCCTGCTTGTCCTTGCGGCGTACGGCTTCGCACGCCTTGCCGGTCAGCAGGACGTCCCGGACCCCGGGCGCGATGGTGGTGGCGAAGTCGATCGCGCCGAGCTTCTTGAGCGCCCGGCCCGCGCTGCCGAGCTTGTAGAACATCTGGAGGTAGTCGAGGAGGGCCTGCTCGGCGTCGATCGCCAGGGCGTGCACCTCGCCGCCGCCGGGCGCGACGGCGATCCTGCGCTCCTCATAGGGCAACGCGTCGGCACCGAAGAGCTGCGCGATGCCCTGTCTGCCCTCGACCTCGACGAGGAGGGTACGCCTGCCCTCGGTGGCGAGGGCGAGCGCGAGGGCGGCGGCGACCGTGGTCTTACCGGTACCGCCCTTGCCGCTGACGACCTGGAACCTGCTCACGTATTCGAGCCTAACCAGTCAGGCCCCGGCCTACGCACGGGACCGTACGTGCCAGGCGTTACAGTCAGGCCCATGACCAAGTGGGAATACGCGACCGTGCCCCTTCTCGTGCACGCGACGAAGCAGATTCTGGACACCTGGGGCGAGGACGGCTGGGAGCTGGTCCAGGTCGTTCCCGGCCCGAACAACCCCGAGCAGCTCGTGGCCTACCTGAAGCGGGAGAAGGCGTGATGGCGGGCGCCGTCGAGGCTCGTCTCGCCGAGCTCGGACTGACCCTGCCCGGTGTCGTGCCGCCGCTGGCCACGTACCAGCCGGCCGTGCAGTCCGGTGTGTACGTCTACACCTCGGGCCAGCTCCCGATGGTCGACGGCAAGCTCCCGGTCACCGGCAAGGTCGGCGCCGAGGTGACGCCGGACGAGGCGAAGGAGCTGTCGCGGACCTGCGCGCTCAACGCCCTGGCCGCCGTGAAGTCGGTCGCCGGTGACCTGGACCGGATCAAGCGCGTCGTGAAGGTCGTGGGCTTCGTCGCCTCGGCCGCCGACTTCACCGGGCAGCCCGCCGTCATCAACGGTGCGAGCGAGCTGCTGGGCGAGGTCCTCGGCGACAAGGGCGTGCACGCGCGCAGCGCCGTGGGCGTCGTCGTGCTGCCGCTGGACGCGCCGGTCGAGATCGAGATCCAGGTCGAACTCGACGAGGCCTGAGCCGTACGAACACCCTTCTCGGCGTTCCTCCCGATCCCGTCCGGTCACCGACCGGGCGGGATCGCGTGTGTACGGGCATGCGCGTGTCTGCGGGACACGGCCGTGTGTACGGGCATGCGCGTGTCTACGGGACACAGCCGTGCGTACGGGACATGCGCGTGTCCACGGGACGTGCGCGTGTGTACGGGACATGTCGGCTCCCTGTGGTGATCACGGAGCCCCTCGAACATCGGCGCGGTTCCGGATAGCCTCCGGCCATGTCCCAAGGTCAGTGGTACCCACCGGAATGGCCCGACCGGATCCGGGCGCTCGCCGCCGGTGAGCTGACGGCCGCGACACCCAGGCGGGCCGCCACCGTGATGCTGCTCCGCGATCCGGCGCCCCGGGCCGCGACGCCCGGCCCTGTGGTGCACATGCTGCGCCGGCGCACCTCCATGGCGTTCGCCGGAGGCGCGTACGCCTACCCGGGTGGCGGCGTCGATCCGCGCGACGACGACCGGCTGATCGGGTGGGCCGGGCCCTCCCTGGAGCGCTGGGCGGCCCGGCTCGGTGTGGCGACGGTGACCGAGGCGCAGGCCATCGTCTGTGCGGCGGTGCGCGAGACCTTCGAGGAGGCGGGCGTCCTGCTCGCCGGAGAGAGTGCCGGGACGGTGGTCGGCGATACGACCGGGGCCGACTGGGAGGCCGACCGTGAGGCGCTGGTCGCCCGGGACCTGTCCTTCGCGGAGTTCCTGGACCGGCGCGGGCTGCTGCTCCGCTCGGACCTGTTGGCCGCCTGGGCGCGCTGGATCACGCCGGAGTTCGAACCGAGGCGGTACGACACCTGGTTCTTCGTCGCCGCACTCCCTGAAGGCCAGCGCACTCGTGCCGTCTCCACCGAGGCGGACCGTACGGTGTGGATCGCGCCGGCGGAGGCGGCCCGCCGCTACGACCTCGGCGAGCTGCTGATGATGCCGCCCACCGTGTCGACGCTGCGGGCCCTGACGCCGTACAGGACGGCCGCCGAGGCGCTCGGGGCGGCGGATGTCCAGGACCTGACTCCCGTACTCGCGCAGGCGCGTCTGAAGGGGGATGAGCTGGTGCTGAGCTGGCCGGGGCACGACGAGTTCACCAAGCACGTACCCACGGCGGCCGAGCGTTCCACGGCGGGCGGGAGCTCCACGGGGGAGAGCGGCGGTGCGGGATGAGCGACGCGGCCGCCCTGCCGGGACAACCGCGCGGAACCGTGTCCTCCGGGCCCGCGACCATCCGTACGGTCAACGTCCTCGCGCCGAACCCGTCCGCGATGACGCTGGACGGCACGAACACCTGGATCGTCGCCGAGCCCGACTCCGATCTCGCGGTGGTCATCGATCCCGGGCCGCTCGACGACGGCCACCTGAGGGCGGTGATCGACGCGGTGGAGCGGTCCGGGCGTCGCGTCGCCCTTACTCTGCTCACGCACGGCCATCCTGATCACGCGGAGGGTGCGGGGCGGTTCGCCGAGCTGACGCGGACGAAGGTACGGGCCCTGGACCCGGCGCTGCGGCTCGGGGACGAGGGCCTCGGCGCGGGCGATGTGATCACCACGGGCGGTCTGGAGCTGCGGGTGGTGCCGACGCCGGGCCACACCGCCGACTCGCTCTCCTTCCATCTGCCCGCCGACCGGGCGGTGCTGACGGGCGACACGATCCTCGGCCGCGGTACGACGGTGGTCGCGCACCCGGACGGGCGGCTCGGCGACTACCTGGACTCGCTGCGGCGGCTGCGCTCGCTGACGGTGGACGACGGCGTGCACACGGTGCTGCCGGGCCACGGGCCGGTCCTGGAGGACGCACAGGGGGCCGTGGAGTTCTATCTGGCCCACCGCGCGCACCGGCTGGCCCAGGTCGAGACGGCGGTGGAGGCGGGCCTCCGTACGCCGTCGGAGGTGGTGGCCCGGGTCTACGCCGACGTGGACCGCTCCCTGTGGCCGGCCGCCGAGCTGTCGGTACGGGCGCAGCTGGAGTACCTCGCCGGGCACGGGCTCATCTAGAGCGGCCGTGTGAACGTCATAGAGCCCCGCGGATACGTAAGGGCTCCGCGTACGTAAGGGCCCCGCGCCGGCCGGACGTACTCCGGTCGGCGCGGGGCCCTTCGCGTCAGGTCAGCGCGAGCGCTTCGCGAGGCGCTCCACGTCCAGCAGGATGACCGCGCGGGCCTCCAGCCGCAGCCAGCCGCGGCCCGCGAAGTCCGCGAGGGCCTTGTTGACCGTCTCGCGGGAGGCGCCGACCAGCTGGGCCAGCTCCTCCTGCGTGAGGTCGTGCACGACGTGGATGCCTTCCTCCGACTGCACGCCGAAGCGGCGCGACAGGTCCAGGAGGGCGCGGGCGACCCGGCCCGGCACATCGGAGAAGACCAGGTCGGACATCTGGTCGTTGGTCTTGCGCAGGCGCCGGGCGACCGCGCGCAGCAGCGCGGTGGCGACCTCGGGCCGGGCGTTGAGCCAGGGCTGCAGGTCGCCGTGGCCGAGGCCGAGGAGCTTGACCTCGGTCAGCGCGGAGGCGGTCGCCGTACGCGGGCCGGGGTCGAAGAGCGAGAGCTCACCGATCAGCTCGCCGGGGCCGAGCACGGCCAGCATGTTCTCGCGCCCGTCGGGCGAGGTGCGGTGGAGCTTCACCTTGCCCTCGGTGACCACGTACAGGCGGTCACCCTGGTCGCCCTCGTGGAAAAGCGCGTCGCCGCGCGCGAGGGTCACCTCACTCATCGAGGCGCGGAGCTCCGCGGCCTGCTCGTCATCGAGCGCCGCGAAAAGCGGGGCGCGCCGCAGAACGTCGTCCACGAGTTCTCTCCTTGTCGGCCTGTTCAGGGAACCGTGGTCCCCATCATGCCGGACGGTAAAACAGTGCGATCAATCACAAACCAGTTTGACGCACGGGCGTGCCGGTCCCTACGGCAGGGGCCGATCGGGGGTGGATACGCGGTGACCGGGGCGGTTGTCAGTGGCTGGCTCTAGGCTGGCCGGGTGTCCAGAATGCCGGGGAGTACGCGGTCCGAGGGGGCTGATGGGGTGTCGGGAAGGCGCGATTCCGCTGTGGGCGAACACCCCCCGGTTGGCTCGGAGAGTGGAGCGAATGGCTCCCCGGGAGGGCCGGGGAAGCCGGTCCCGAAGTCGGCCAGGAGGTCCGCAGTGACATCGTCAGAGTCCGGTACGACGCCCAGGACCTCGGCCGCGCCGAAGAAGCCCCGGGCCACCAAGGCGTCGACGACACCGAAGGCGTCCAGGACGTCCACGAAGGCGTCCAAAGCGGCGCCTGAAGAATCCAAGGCACCCAAGACGTCTTCGGCATCCAGGGCGTCTTCGGCACCCAAGGCGCCGAAGATCCCCAAGGGCGAGTCGCACCTCGCGCTGGTCCGCCGCGCCCGCCGGATCAACCGCGAGCTCGCCGAGGTCTATCCGTACGCCCATCCCGAGCTGGACTTCCGCAACCCCTTCGAGCTGCTCGTCGCCACGGTCCTCTCCGCCCAGACCACCGACCTGAGGGTCAACCAGACCACTCCGGCGCTCTTCGCCGCTTATCCGACGCCCGAGGACATGGCGGCGGCCGTCCCGGAGGAGATGGAGGAGCTGATCCGGCCGACCGGCTTCTTCCGGGCCAAGACCCGGTCGCTCCTCGGCCTCTCCGCCGCGCTGCGGGACGACTTCGGCGGCGAGGTGCCGGGCCGCCTGGAGGACCTGGTCAAGCTGCCCGGCGTCGGCCGTAAGACCGCCAACGTGGTGCTGGGCAACGCCTTCGGTGTTCCCGGCATCACCGTGGACACGCACTTCGGCCGCCTGGTCCGGCGCTGGAAGTGGACGGACGAGGAGGACCCGGTGAAGGTCGAGGCGGTGATCGCCGACATCTTCCCGAAGAGCGAGTGGACGATGCTCTCGCACCGGGTGATCTTCCACGGCCGCCGCATCTGCCACGCCCGGAAACCGGCCTGCGGCGCCTGTCCGATCGCGCCGCTCTGTCCTTCGTACGGTGAGGGCGAGACCGACCCCGAGAAGGCCAGGAAGCTGCTGAAGTACGAGATGGGCGGCTATCCGGGCCAGCGGCTCAGCCCGCCCGCCGACTTCCCGGGCAAGCCCGCTCCCGCTCTGGGAGCCGCATGAGGGAGTGCCGCAGCGAGCACCCTCCCGACGGGACCACGAAATGGCTCGGAACGAAATGGCCGACGACAGGCGTTGTGAAACCAGGCGAACGAGGGGGGTGCCGATGACGCACACGCACACCGAGAACACGCATACGGACATGGACACACACGCGGACACCCACACGGACAACCCTGCGCGCGGCCACCAGGCCGACCCCCGCACGGGCGCCCACGCGGCCGACACCCACGCACCCGACACCCGTGCGGCTGTCGACGTGACCACCGCCGGTCTGCCCGCCTGGCTCGACCCCGTGGCCGAGGCCGCCCGCAGCGTCCGTCCGCACCAGCTCAGCCGCTTCCTGCCGCCCGAGAGCGGTGCGGGCAGGCAGTCCGCCGTCCTCGTCCTCTTCGGCGAAGGAGCGCGCGGCCCGGAGCTGCTGCTGATGGAGCGTTCCGGCACCCTGCGCTCCCACGCCGGACAGCCCTCCTTCCCCGGCGGCTCGCTCGACCCCGAGGACGGCGACCAGGCCACCACCGGGCCGCTGCGGGCCGCACTGCGCGAGGCCGAGGAGGAGACCGGCCTCGATCCCCGAGGCGTCCAGCTCTTCGGCGTGCTGCCCCGGCTCTACATCCCGGTCAGCAGCTTCGTCGTGACGCCCGTCCTCGGCTGGTGGCGTGCGCCCAGCCCGGTCGGGGTGGTGGATCCGGCGGAGACGGCCCGGGTCTTCACCGTGCCCGTGGCGGATCTCACCGACCCGGCCAACCGGGCCGTGGCCGTCCATCCGAGCGGCCACACCGGCCCGGCCTTCCTGGTCGAATCGGCCCTGGTCTGGGGATTCACGGCCGGAGTGATCGACCGGATCCTGCACTACGCGGGCTGGGAACGGCCCTGGGACCGGGCGAGACAGGTGCCGCTCGACTGGCGCGCATGACACGCTGGCTGTCCTGCTGCGCTGTACCGGGCCCGGCCCGGACCCCGTCACCCCCGACGGGCCAGGTGACGAAACTGCGAGGCTATCGACGGTGAACGTGCTGGACATCCTGCTGCTGCTCGCCGCCGTATGGTTCGCGGTCATCGGCTACCGACAGGGTTTCGTCGTCGGCATCCTGTCGGTGATCGGCTTCCTCGGCGGCGGCCTCGTCGCCGTCTATCTGCTGCCGATCATCTGGGACCGGGTGACCGAGGGGGCGGAGGTCTCCACCGCGACCGCCATCGGCGCGGTCGTCATCGTCATCGTCTGCGCCTCGATCGGCCAGGCCTTCACCACGCACCTCGGCAACAAGCTCCGCCGACACATCACCTGGTCGCCCGCCCGCGCGCTGGACGCCACCGGCGGCGCTCTGGTCAACGTGGTGGCCATGCTGCTGGTCGCCTGGCTGATCGCGCTGCCGCTGGCCCGCACCTCGCTGCCGACCCTCGGCAAGGAGGTCCGCAACTCCTCGGTCCTCCTCGGGATCTCCCGGGTGATGCCCCAACAGGCGCCGCCCTGGTTCCGGGACTTCTCCTCCGTCCTCGCGCAGAACGGCTTCCCGCAGGTCTTCAGCCCCTTCGACAACGAGCCGATCACCGACGTCAAGCCGCCGGACCCGGCACTGGTCGGGAGCCCGGTCGCCGCCCGCGCCAAGAAGTCGATCGTCAAGGTCGTCGGTACGGCTCCGAGCTGCGGCAAGGTCCTCGAAGGCACCGGGTTCGTCTTCTCCGACCGCCGTGTGATGACCAACGCCCACGTCGTCGGCGGCGTCGACGAGCCGACCGTGCAGATCGGCGGTGAGGGCCGGCTCTACGACGCCAAGGTGGTCCTCTACGACTGGCAGCGCGACATCGCCGTCCTGGACGTCCCCGACCTCAAGGCCACGCCTCTGGAGTTCACGGACGACGACGCCCGGACCGGCGACAGCGCGATCGTCGCCGGCTTCCCGGAGAACGGCGCCTACGACGTACGCTCCGCCCGCGTCCGCGCCCGTATCGACGCCAACGGCCCCGACATCTACCAGCGCGGCACGGTGCTCCGCGACGTCTACTCCCTCTACGCGACCGTGCGCCAGGGCAATTCGGGCGGCCCACTGCTCACTCCGGACGGCAAGGTGTACGGAGTGGTGTTCGCCAAGTCGCTCGACGACCCCGACACCGGCTACGCGCTGACGGCCGACGAGATCCGCGAGGACATCGAGATCGGCCGCGCGGCCAACCAGCAGGTCGACAGCCAGGGCTGCGCCCTCTGAGACGGGACAGTCAGGGCTGCGCCCTCTGAACCGGGTCAGGCCCTGAAAGACCCCCGCCGGTCAGCGCATGCGGATCGGCGGGGGTGAGGTGGTCGGAAAAAAGCGTCAGGGGAGTCCGGGGAGGTCAGCTACGGGGATGGCGCAGCCGCGCCGAGACCCAGCGGGCCCGACGGCGGAGAATGCGCGAGATCCCGAGCCGGTGGTTCCCGAGCCGGTGGTGGTGAAGGTCCTGCACATCGTGCACCCGGCCCAGAGGGCCGCCCCCCTCATGAATGCTCGCACCGGCTGTGGCGGTGGAGCGGCGGTTGCGTGCTTCGTCAGTGAAGTCGTGCGTCCAGCCCATACCCCGACGTCTGCCCGTGACCCAAGGTCGGTAATCGTGCGCGCGTCAGCCAATTGGCTTATGCGGCAGGCAAGTGGCTGTTCGTCGGACAGGTGTGCCCCTGGCGGGGTTGCGGCTACCGGTCGGGCTCAGGATCCTTGAGCCAGTTGATGAGTTCGGTGGAGAAGCCGATCGGATCCTCCTCGTGCGGGAAGTGGCCGACACCGTCGAAAAGTCGCCACCGGTAGGGCGCCTCGACGTACTGGCCGGACCCCGCCGAACTCCGCGTCCGGACCGCCGGATCGAGGGACCCGTGCAGGTGCAGCGTGGGTACGCGGACGGGCCGCTTCATCCGCCGGTTGAACTGGACCCCGTCGGGACGCGCCATCGAGCGGACCATCCAGCGGTACGGCTCGATCGAGCAGTGGGCGGTCGACGGGATGCTCATGGCCCGCCGGTAGACGGCCAGGGTCTCCTCGTCCGGGAACTCCGGGGTCCGCGGCCCGGCCCACTCCTGGACCAGCCGGCCCACCAGGTCGGCGCCGTCCGCGACGAGCTGACGCTCCGGCAGCCAGGGCCGTTGGAAGCCCCAGACGTACGAGCCCGCCCGCGACTGCGCGAAGTCGGACAGCATCGACGAGCGCCAGCGGCGCGGGTGGGGCATGGAGGAGACGGCGAGCCGCCGCACCAGCTTGGGCCGCATCACGGCGGCCGTCCAGGCGAGGTAGCCGCCCAGGTCGTGGCCGACCAGGGCCGCGTCCGGCTCGCCGAGGGAGCGGATCACCCCGGTGACGTCGAGCGCCAGGTTGGCGGGGTCGTAACCGCGCGGCGTCCGGTCGCTGCCGCCGACGCCGCGCAGGTCCATCGCGACGGCCCGGAAGCCCGCGTCGGCGAGCGCGGGCAGCTGGTGGCGCCAGGTCCACCAGAACTGCGGGAACCCGTGCAGCAGCAGGACCAGCGGCCCTTCACCCATTTCGGCGATGTGGAACCGCGCCCCGTTGGCCGCCACATCGCGGTGGGTCCAGGGGCCGTCGAGCCGTACGGGGCCTCCGGCACCGGCCGGGCTCATCGATGAGCCCGCCGGGCCGGCCGAACCCTGCGGGCTCGCCGAATCCGCCGGGCCGAATGCGCTGGAATCGGGAACCGTCATGTGGACGAGCGTGCCACAGCGGAGGCCCTGTCCTTACCCGGCGGCAGGCTCTCCACGCCCGTACCGGCCGCGAGGCTGGAGCCGGAGCGCCGGAGGATCGCGTCGGCCTCGATGGCCGGACGCGGGTGCGGCTTCGCCTTCTGCAGGACGGCGGCGGTCTGCTTGGCGGAGGCGATGGACTTCTCCGGCGGCTTGATCTTCTTGAACTTCCGCAGGCCGATGAACCCGATCAGGGCGGCCAGCAGGATGAAGGCGCCGGCCACGATCAGGAACGACCACGCCAGGCCGAGACCCAGGTTGTGGATCCCGTACGCGGCGGCGAAGCTCAGCATCGGCATCGTGAAGAGGAGCAGCACTCCCGCCGCGATGAAGGCCGCGCTGCCGATCGCCCCGCGCTTGACGTCCTGGCGCACCTCCGCCTTCGCCAGGGCGATCTCGTCGTGCACCAGCGCGGACATCTCGGCCGTCGCCGCGGCGACCAACTGCCCGATGCTGCGGTCCGCGCTGCCCACGTAGTTGCCGGGGTCGCTCATCCCTGACTCCCTCTCCGTCTTCGACACACCTGATGTCAGATCATGCCGGACTGTCCGGCTCGTTGCTCGTTGCCCCCGCCTGTTCGGCGCGATGGCGGTGTTCGGCCGCCTTCTTCTCGTAGATCGCGGCCATCCGCAGGTGGTACCCCGGATCGTCCTGTTCATAGACGTCGGGCACCCCGGAAGCGTCCTCGTCCAGCTCTTCGGCGTCGAAGAGGGCGCGGTACCGGCGTACGCGCATCCTGAGCAGCACGCAGGCGAGCAGGGCCGAGACCAGCGAACCGATCAGGACGGCAGCCTTGATCTCGTTGGTCATCTCCGCATCGTCCGAGAAGGCGAGTTCGCCGATGAGGAGGGAGACGGTGAAGCCGATGCCCGCCAGGGAGGCGAGTGCGAGGACGTCGGCCCAGGCCAGGTCCTTGTTCAGTTCGGCCTTGGTGAAGCGGGCTGCGAGATACGTTCCGCCGAAGATGCCGAACGTCTTGCCGAGGACCAGCCCGAGGACGACGCCGAGGGTCTCCGGCCTGGTGAAGACGCCCGCCAGAGCCTCTCCGCTCATGGTCACCCCGGCCGCGAACAGTGCGAAGAGCGGGACGGCGACCCCGGCCGACACCGGGCGGACGAGGTGTTCGATGTGCTCTCCGGGGGAGTGGGCTTCACCCTCGCGGCGGCTGCAGCGCAGCATCAGCCCCATGGCGACACCGGCGATGGTGGCGTGGACGCCGCTGTTGTACATCAGGCCCCAGATCGTCAGGGCCAGAGGGACGTACACGTACCAGCCCCGGACCTCGAAGCGGAGCAGCAGATAGAAGGCGGCCAGGCCGACGACAGCTCCACCGAGCGCCAGGAAGTTCAGGTCCGACGTGAAGAAGACCGCGATGATCAGGATGGCGAAGAGGTCGTCGACGACGGCCAGCGTGAGCAGGAAGGCCCGCAGTGCGGACGGCAGCGAGGCCCCGATCACCGCGAGGACGGCGAGCGCGAAGGCGATGTCCGTCGCGGTCGGCACGGCCCAGCCGGCAAGGGAGCCGCCACCGACGACCACGGTGAGTGTGTAGACGAGAGCGGGCACCGCCATGCCGCACAAGGCCGCCACTACGGGCAGGGCAGCGGCCTTGGGGTCACGGAGCTCGCCGGCGACCAGCTCTCGCTTCAGCTCGACGCCTGCGACGAAGAAGAACACGGCGAGCAGTCCGTCGGCCGCCCAGTGCGCCACAGAAAGGTCCAGGCCGAGAAAGCCCGGACCGAAGTGGAAGTGGCTCACGGAGTCGTACGAGCCGCCGAAGGTGTTCGCCCAGACGAGTGCCACGACGGCCGCGACCAGGAGGAGCACACCGCCCACCGTCTCGGTGCGTAGGGCTTCGGCGACGTAGTTCCGCTCCGGAAGCGGAAGCCGTCCCATCAGGGTGTGGCGGGGCGGAGAGGGAGAGGGGGTGGGCGGGGCCACGAGGGAGTCCTCCGGATCTGTACAGCGAAAATGGCATGGATGATGACACATGCCGACCAGACTTCCCGGCGCCCCTGTGGAGATCTGTATGAAGTTATGACTGGCAGGGCCCACTCTACCTGGGGCTCTTCAACCTCTACCCGATGATCACCCCGGTAGACGCCGATGGGCACCCGGCAGGTCGCCGGGTGCCCATCGGCACTGCCACGGAAGGCGCTTTCAGTCCTCGGAGGAGGAGGACGGCAGCTGGGTGGTGATCAGGTCCATCACCGAGGAGTCGGTGAGCGTGGTGACGTCGCCCAGCTCGCGGTTCTCGGCGACATCGCGCAGCAGGCGGCGCATGATCTTGCCCGAGCGGGTCTTCGGCAGCTCGGCGACCGGCAGCACGCGCTTCGGTTTCGCGATCGGGCCGAGCGTGGCGCCGACGTGGTTGCGTAGCTCCGCCACCAGCTCGTCGGAGGCGGTCGCGCTGCCGCGCAGGATCACGAACGCGACGATGGCCTGGCCGGTCGTCTCGTCGTTCGCACCGACCACGGCCGCCTCGGCGACCGACGGGTGGGAGACGAGCGCCGACTCGACCTCGGTGGTCGAGATGTTGTGGCCGGAGACGAGCATGACGTCGTCGACGCGGCCGAGCAGCCAGACGTCGCCGTCCTCGTCCTTCTTGGCGCCGTCGCCCGCGAAGTACTTGCCCTCGAAGCGCGACCAGTAGGTGTCGAGGAACCGCTGGTCGTCGCCCCAGATGGTGCGGAGCATGGACGGCCACGGCTCGGTGAGGACCAGGTAGCCGCCACCGCCGTTCGGTACCTCGTTCGCCTCGTCGTCGACGACGGTGGCGGCGATGCCCGGCAGGGCGCGCTGGGCGGATCCCGGCTTGGTCTCGGTGACGCCCGGCAGCGGCGAGATCATCATCGCGCCGGTCTCGGTCTGCCACCAGGTGTCCACGATCGGGCACTTGTCGGCGCCGATGTGCTTGCGGTACCACATCCACGCCTCGGGGTTGATCGGTTCACCGACCGAACCGAGGACCCGGAGGCTGCTCAGGTCGAACTTGGCGGGGATGTCGTCACCCCACTTCATGAACGTACGGATCGCGGTCGGCGCGGTGTAGAGGATCGTGACGCCGTACTTCTGCACGATCTCCCAGAAGCGCCCTTGGTGCGGGGTGTCGGGCGTGCCCTCGTACATGACCTGGGTGGCGCCGTTGGCCAGCGGCCCGTACACGATGTACGAGTGGCCGGTCACCCAGCCGACGTCGGCGGTGCACCAGTAGACGTCGCTCGAAGGCTTGAGGTCGAAGACCGCGTGGTGCGTGTATGCCGCCTGGGTGAGGTAGCCGCCGGAGGTGTGCAGGATGCCCTTCGGCTTACCCGTCGTGCCCGAGGTGTAGAGGATGAAGAGCGGCTGCTCCGCCTCGAACGCCTCGGGGGTGTGCTCGGCGGACTGGCGCGCGGTGATCTCGTGCCACCAGACGTCGCGGCCCTCGGTCCAGGCGTTGTCCTGACCGGTGCGGCGGACGACGAGGACGTGCTCGACGGTCTTGATACGGGAGACGGCGTCGTCGACCGCGGGCTTGAGCGCGGAGGGCTTGCCGCGGCGGTAGCCGCCGTCGGCCGTGATGACGACCTTGGCGTCCGCGTCCTGGATACGGGCGGCGATGGCGTCGGCGGAGAAGCCGCCGAAGACCACCGAGTGCGTGGCGCCGATGCGGGCGCAGGCCAGCATCGCGACGGCGGCCTCGGGGATCATCGGCAGGTAGACGGCGACCCGGTCACCCTTGCTGACGCCCAGTTCGGTCAGCGCGTTGGCGGCGCGGGAGACCTCGTCCTTCAGCTCCGTGTAGGTGATGGCGCGGCTGTCGCCGGGCTCGCCCTCGAAGTGGATGGCGACCCGGTCGCCGTTGCCCGCCTCGACGTGCCGGTCCACGCAGTTGTACGCGACGTTCAGCTTGCCGTCCGCGAACCACTTCGCGAAGGGCGGATTGCTCCAGTCGAGGGTCTCGGTCGGCTCGGTCGCCCACGTCAGGCGGCGGGCCTGCTCGGCCCAGAAGCCCAGCCGGTCCGCCTCGGCCTGCTCGTACGCCTCTGCGGTGACGTTGGCGTTGGCGGCCAGAGCGGCAGGTGGAGCGAACTTCCGCTCTTCCCGAAGCAGGTTGGCCAGGCTCTCGTTACTCACGACTTCTCCCAGTCCCAGGGTGTCCGTTGTGTCCCGGGGCATAGCTCATCAGGCGCGGGGCCGGGTGACAAGTGTCTGCCGGGAATTGGTTTAGACCTGTGTCTTCGTGTATGGAAGCATGATCCCGCTCCGCTGGTCAGGACGGCTTTACGACGCGTGTTGGTGGTGTTTGGCGCAAAGTCGCTGCGCGGAGTGGGGTCATCAGGTCTCACGGTTCCGGGGGCTGTCCGGTTCAGAGCCGCCGGGGGCCTGTGCCGGGGCCGGGCTCCTCGGGTCGGCGGTTCGCCTGTGCAGCATTCGGGTCAGTTCCGCGCCCATTCCAGTGAATAGGCAGCTTTTCATTCGGTATGTCGTCCTCTTCCCGCCGGGCCGCGTGCGAGTTTGGCCGCGCCGTGTCGGCACTCAACGCAGATGACCTGCAAGGAAGAGGGTGGGCGGATGATGGCCGCCACGAAGAGGATCGCCTCGGGCGTCATGACCACGGCGCTGGTCGCCGTACTCGCGGGCTGCTCCGGTATGGGATCCGGAGGTTCCGAGCCGGGCGGGGCCGGTGCCGGCGCGGAGAAGGGGGCCCACGGCGCGAAGGAGAACGCTCCGGAGGCCGCCGCACCGAAGGGCGCCGTCAAGCTCATCGGGGACGGCTCCACCGCCTTCACCGGAGTCCAGCCGAAGGTGCCGGCCGCCCAGCGCCTGGCGCCCGGTCAGAAGCCGCCGCAGTTCGTGGTGTTCTCCTGGGACGGCGCCGGAGAGGACAGCCAGAAGCTCTTCTCGCACTTCCGCGGCGTCGCCAAGAAGTACAACGCCACCATGACGTACTTCCTCAGCGGTGTGTATCTCCTGCCTGAGGAGAAACGATCCCTCTACGCTCCGCCGCAGCACTCCGCGGGCCGCTCGGACATCGGCTTCAACGACACCGAGGGCATCCGCGACACCCTCGCCGAGGTGCGCGCCGCCTGGAAGGACGGCAACGAGATCGGCACCCACTTCAACGGCCACTTCTGCGGCCCGGACCGCGGTGTGGGCACCTGGTCCGTCGAGGACTGGAAGAGCGAGATCAGCCAGGCGAAAGCTTTCGTCAAGAACTGGAAGACCAACGCGCCGGAGCTGAAGGGCGAGGCCCCGCTCCCCTTCGACTACGACCAGGAGCTGATCGGCGCCCGCACCCCCTGCCTGGAAGGGCAGAAGAACATGGTCGCCGCAGCCCGTGACATGGGCTTCCGCTACGACTCCAGCGGCGTCGGCAACCAGGTCTGGCCCAAGAAGAAGGACGGCGTCTGGGACATTCCGCTCCAGCTCGTCCCGATGCCCGGCCGCGCCTTCGAGACGCTCTCGATGGACTACAACTTCATGGTCAACCAGTCCGGTACGAAGACCCAGGGCGACCCGTCCCAGCACGAGTACTGGGGCAACCAGATGCGCGACGGCCTGCTCCAGGCCTTCGACCGCTCGTACGACGGCAACCGGGCGCCGCTGATCATCGGCAACCACTTCGAGTCCTGGAACGGCGGCACCTACATGCGCGCCATCGAGGAGACCATCGCGAAGGTGTGCACCAAGGAGGAGGTCCGCTGCGTCTCCTTCCGGCAGCTCGCGGACTGGCTGGACGCGCAGGACCCGCAGACGCTGGCCAAGCTCACCACGCTCGGCGTCGGCGAGGCGCCCAAGGGGGGCTGGAAGACCTACCTCGGCGCCCAGGCCGCCGCCGCCCCGAAGGCCGAGAAGGGCAGGGCCGGCTCCGAGGCCGGCTCCGAGGGCGGAGAGCCGGCGCCCCGGAACGCGGGCTAGCGGCCCCCCTTCCCGTCACCCCGTTCGTAGGCGGTCGGGGTGACGGGAAGAAGTGGCGCGGCGGGTCAGGAGGGTGCCGGGACGCCCGCTCCCGCCACCCGCTCACCGAGGACGAAGGAGGGGTCGACCTGGGCTGCCAGGTCGGCGCCCGTCTTCTCGTTGCCCCAGCTCTCCGCGTTCTTCAGGTGGAAGTGCACCATCTGCCGGGTGTAGCGCTCCCAGTCGCGCAGCTCGTGCGAGTCCTCGGCGGCGTCCTGGAGGGCCTGCAGCGCCATCCGGTTGTCCGCCTCCAGCAGCTCGAACCGGGACGGCCGACCCTTCTCCATGGACCGCACCCAGTCGGAGTGGCCGACTCCGATCAACAGGTCGTCGCCGACCTCCGCGCGCAGGAAGTCCAGGTCGTCCGGGCCCTGCACCTTGTTGCCGACGACCTTCAACGCGACGCCGAAGTCCCGCGCGTACTCCTTGTACTGGCGGTACACCGACACCCCCTTGCGGGTCGGCTCCGCGACCAGGAACGTCATGTCGAACCGCGTGAACATCCCCGAGGCGAACGAGTCCGACCCCGCCGTCATGTCCACCACCACGTACTCGTCCGGGCCGTCGACGAGATGGTTCAGGCAGAGCTCCACGGCCCCGACCTTGGAGTGGTAGCAGGCCACCCCGAGGTCGGACTCCGTGAACGGGCCGGTCGCCATCAGCCGGATGTCCCCGTCGTCGAGCCGGACCGTACGCGCACAGGCGTCGAAGATCGGGTTGTCCTCGCAGACCCGCAGCAGCTGTGAGCCCTCGCCGGGCGGAGTCGTCTTGATCATCGTCTCGGCGGAGGCGATACGGGGGTTGGTGCCGCGCAGGTAGTCCTTGATGAGGGGGAGGTGCGCACCCATGGCGGGCAACGCGGCGGCCTCCGCCTCGTCGAGGCCGAGCGCGGCCCCCAGGTGCTGGTTGATGTCGGCGTCGACGGCGACGACATGGGCTTCATTGGCGGCGAGGTGGCGGATGAAGAGCGAGGACAGCGTGGTCTTACCGCTGCCGCCCTTCCCGACGAAAGCGATCTTCATGTTCACCTAGGGTAGTGGGTCGATCGCGCTGCGCTGTCGATGTTCGTGAAGCTGGCCACGTGAGGGCGGTTCGGGTGTAGGGGGCGCGTAGCCTCGCTCCTTATGAGTACGACTGCCTCAGACCCGCTCGCCACGCTCGGTTCCCTGCCCGGAGTGCCCGACGCGGTGGACTCCGTACGCAAGGCCGTCGACCGGGTCTACGGTCACCGCGTCATGCGCCGCCGCAGCAACGAGGTCACGGCCGAGGCCGCACTGCGAGGCTCCCGGGGGTCGGCGGCGCTCGCCGGTGCCGACTGGAACCTGGAGGAGGTGCGCCGGCGCACCGACTTCAGCGGTGAGGACGAGGCGCGCACGGTCGGAGCCGCGCTGCGGCTCACCGCGGAGGCCGGGCAACTGCTCTCCATCTGGCGGCAGTCGCCACTGCGGGTGTTGGCCCGGCTGCACCTGGTGGCGGCCGGCGGGGCCGCGTCCGACGACGAGGTCGGCCGCCCGCGGCTGGCCGGGGAGTCCGTCGACGAGCCGCTGATCGAGGCGCCGCTTCCCGGTGCCGACGAGGTGGCCGGACGGCTCGAAGGGCTCTCGCAGTTGATCATCGCGGGCTCCGCCGCCCCGGCCCTGGTGACGGCCGCGGTCGTCCACGGCGAACTGCTGGCCCTACGCCCCTTCGGCTCGCACAACGGCCTGGTGGCCCGGACCGCCGAGCGCATCGTGCTGATCGGCAGCGGCCTGGACCCGAAGTCCATCTGCCCGGCCGAGGTCGGCCATGCGGAACAGGGGCGGGCGGCGTACGTCGCGGCGTTCGAGGGCTACACGACGGGCACCCCGGAAGGCGTGGCCGCGTGGATCGCGCACTGCGGGCGCTCGGTCGAGCTGGGAGTCCGCGAGTCGACGGCGGTCTGCGAGGCGCTTCAGCGCGGCGCGGCGTAGACGGCGCCCGGAGGGCTTGCGCCGGCGCGCACGTCCGGTACGCGGCGGGCGTGAACCGGTCCGGGGAAGGGTTGCGGCGGTACCGGAACGCGGTACCGCCGCTGGCACGTCCGCCCAGTTACCAAGCGTCCTCGTAAGTTGCCCATCAGGTCGGGTGCTTTGCCCGTCACCTGGTGCGGCTGGCCCGTAATCGACGGGTCGACGTCGCGTGGGTGCTCGGCTTTCGTGCGCGGTCCGTGGGGCCGTCACTGCGTTACAGGTCATCCTCACGGATGTCCTTGGTCTCGCGGGCCGTTGAATCCTTTGTACTCCAGGACAGTGGGAAGGGAAACCCCTGGGTCCACTTCTTTACTTTTATGCTCAATCAAGGGCGAATCGGGCGGTGGTGGCGTCCGAGGGGCGATGGCCGCGCCCCTCGGACGTGTACCGCCGCCTCGGCCTCGTGGGCCGCCCGCAGTCCTCGGGTCCTCTCGGCCCGCCTCGGCCTCGCAGACGGGCCTGCGGGTCTGGGTGGGCCGCCTGTAGGCCTCGCGGCACGTCTCGTCCTCGCGGACCGCCTCAGCCGGGCAGCGCCGAGGCGGCGGTACGCCGACGGCTGGCGTACCAGACGAGCCCCGCCGTGACGGCTGCGGCTCCGACCGCCGCGGCGGCCACCAGGGCCGGGCGTGGCGGCATGGAGAAGTCGGGGAGCCGCTGCTTCAGCCGGACCGGGCGGTTGAAGACGAGAATCGGCCACTCGCGAAGGGTCGCTTCGCGGCGCAGCGCGCGGTCCGGGTTGACCGCGTGCGGGTGGCCGACCGCTTCCAGCATCGGTACGTCGGTCGCCGAGTCGCTGTAGGCGTAGCAGCGCGAAAGGTCGTACCCCTCCGAGACCGCGAGCGCCCTCACCGCCTCGGCCTTGGTCGGCCCGTAGGCGTAGTACTCGATCTCTCCGGTGAAGCAGCCGTCGTCGCCGACGACCATGCGCGTGGCGACGACACGGTCGGCGCCCAGCAGTTCGCCGATCGGTTCGACGACCTCCGCGCCGGAGGTCGAGACGATGACCACGTCGCGGCCGGCCGTGTGGTGTTCCTCGATGAGGGTGGCCGCCTCGTCGTAGATGATCGGGTCGATCAGGTCGTGCAGGGTCTCGGCGACGATCTCCTTGACCTGCTGGACGTTCCATCCTTTGCAGAGGGCTGAGAGGTAGGCACGCATCTTCTCCATCTGCTCGTGATCGGCGCCCCCGGCCAGGAACACGAACTGTGTGTACGCGGTGCGCAGTACGGCGCGGCGGTTGATCAGTCCGCCTTGGTAGAAGGACTTGCTGAAGGTCAGCGTCGAAGACTTCGCAATGACCGTCTTGTCCAGGTCAAAGAAGGCTGCTGTGCGCGGCGAGAAGCAGTTTTCCACAACGCTGAGCATAGGGGGCCGCCATTCGGCGTAAAGTCCGGTGCGTGGGTTTGCCTGAGAAGGCCCTCGGGTACACCATGGAAGTCACGGATCGTTCGCGACCGTGCTAACCCCGGTCCGGCTCCTCCCCCCCCGAGTCGGCCGTGGGGACGACCCCCGCTCTCCCCCCCGGCGGGGGTCGTCGCATGTCCGGATGCATTTCTGACGCCCGGGCCCAGTGCTCCCCTCCCTTCCGGACCCTGTCGGGCCCGCTCATGTGCGGCGTCGGCGCGAGCTTCGCCTCGTCACAGTGTGTAGCAAAAAGGCTGCGCTCCGGAAGTCGCTGGTTCGGGTGACGGAGTTATTCACAACGCCGAAGTTGTCCACAGTTTTCGAGCAAGATCCACATGTTTTTTCGTGGTGCTGCACGTTGATTCCTCCCGCGAAGTCCGCGGGTACCGGAATCGCGCATCTCGGAAACGCTCCGAGACCGTCGCGAACCGCACCGAAGGGGCAGTGAGAAGGGGGCGGAGATCATGGCTGGATCCCTCATGCGAGAAGGGCTGACGGTCGCCGAAGGGCGACGCGGCGGACCGCTGATCGTGACGGAGGACATGGAGCTGCTCGATGACCTGCTGCGGCTCTGCGCCGCGGCCGGGGCGGAGCCGGAGGTCCATCACGGGCCGCCCGGGCGCCGGGGCGGCTGGGAGCGGGCACCGATGGTCCTGGTCGGCGACGACGCGGCCGCACGGTGTCGCGGTGCCGCCCGCAGACGGGGGGTGATGCTGGTCGGGCGGGACCAGGACGACCCGGACGTCTGGCGTCGGGCGGTCGAGATCGGGGCCGAATACGTGCTCCGGCTGCCGGATTCGGAGGGCTGGCTCGTCGACCAGATCGCCAATGCCGCCGAAGGCGTCGGCAGGCCGGCGCTCACCGTCGGGGTGATGGGTGGACGGGGCGGCTCCGGCGCATCGACGCTGGCCTGCGCCCTCGCCGTCAGCGCGGCCAGGTCGGGCCGGCGGACGATGCTGATCGACGCGGACCCCTTGGGCGGAGGCATCGACGTCCTGCTGGGCGGGGAGCGGGCCGAAGGAATGCGGTGGCCGGATTTCGCCCACTCGAAGGGCCGCCTCGGTGGGGGCGCCCTGGAGGACTCACTGCCCGCGCTCCACGGACTGCGGGTGCTGAGCTGGGGCCGTGACGACGAGGTGGCCATCGCGCCGCAGGCCGTGCGGGCGGTCCTGGCCGCCGCGCGCCGGCTCGGCGGTGTGGTGGTCGTCGATCTGCCGCGCCGGGTGGACGAGGGTGTCGCGGAAGCCCTGGCCCAGCTCGACCTGGGCCTGCTCGTGGTGCCGGGCGAGCTGCGGGCGGTCGCGGCGGCCAAGCGCGTGGCCTCCACGGTTCGCATGGTGCTCGACGACGTACGGGTGGTGGCTCGGGGACCATATGCGGCAGGTCTGGACGAGCGCTGGGTCGCCCAGGCCATCGGTCTGCCGCTCGTCGGTGAACTGCCCCTGGAGTCCGGTCTGCCGGCCGCTCAGGACGCCGGAATGCCGCCGGGCGCCGACGCCCGCGGCCCGCTCGCGCGCTTCTGCGCGGAGTTCTGGGAGCAGGCGGCGGCAGCGGCGGGAGAGCCCGGTTCCGCCGGAGCTCCGGCCGGGGGAGGCGCACCATGACCGACGCCTTGCTCGATGCCGTACGCCAACGGCTGGCGCGCAGTGGTGACGCGCCCACACCTGCGGGAGTTGCGGCCGCTCTCCGGGCCCAGGGGCGGCTGCTGGGCGATGCGGAGGTGCTCGGGGCAGCGGCCGAGCTGCGCGGCGAACTCGTCGGGACCGGCGTGCTGGAGCCGCTGCTCGCCGACCCCGAGGTGACCGACGTGCTGGTGTCCGCGCCCGACCGGGTGTGGGTGGACCGGGGCGGCGGACTCCAGCTGACGGCGATCACCTTCCCGGACGCCGCGGCGGTCCGGCGGCTGGCTCAGCGGCTCGCCGCCGTCGCGGGCAGGCGGCTGGACGACGCCCGGCCGTGGGTCGACGCGCGGCTGCCGGACGGGACGCGGATGCATGCCGTGCTGCCTCCGGTCTCCGTCGGCTCGACCTGCCTCTCCCTGCGGGTGGTGCGCCCGAGGGCCTTCTCCCTGGCCGAGTTGGTGGAGGCCGGGACCGTGCCACCGGGAGGTGACCGGATTCTGCGGGCCATGGTGGAGGCCCGGCTCTCCTACCTGATCAGCGGAGGAACCGGGGCGGGCAAGACGACCCTCCTGGCCAGCCTGCTCGGCGCCGTCGGTGCGGACGAACGGATCGTGCTCGCCGAGGACTCCGCCGAACTGCGCCCCGACCACCCGCATGTGGTGCGCCTGGAGTCCCGTCCCGCCAACCAGGAGGGCGCGGGCCGCGTGACCCTGCGCGATCTGGTGCGCCAGGCGCTGCGGATGCGCCCCGACCGGCTGGTGGTGGGAGAGGTCAGAGGGGTCGAAGTGACAGAGCTGCTGGCCGCTTTGAACACCGGACACGAAGGAGGCTGCGGAACGGTCCACGCGAACGCCGCCGAGCACGTGCCCGCCCGTCTGGAGGCGCTCGGCACCGCCGCCGGCCTGGACCGGACCGCGCTGCACAGCCAGTTGGCGGCCGCGCTCTCGGTGGTCGTCCATCTCGTACGGGACCGGGCGGGCCGGCGTCGGATCGCCGACGTGCACGTGCTGGAACGGGACGCGTCCGGCCTGGTGTTCACGGTGCCCGCTCTGAGCTGGGGCGCCGACGGGTTCGTCCCGGAGCGGGGCTGGGCGCGGCTGGAGTCGCTGATCGGGGGCGCGCTGTGACGGCGGGTACCGCAGGCTACGCGGCTCATGCGGCGGTGCTCTGCGCGGGTGCGGCGGTGTGGCTGGTCGCGATGCGGGAGCCCGGGGCCCGACGGGCGCGGGTCCTGTTCGTGGACGGGCCGGCGGACCGGTGGCGGGCGTGGCGATCGTGGCCGCCTCTGCTGCAGGCCCGGGAGCTGATCGTGGAGCGGCGCGAGTGGTGGTGCGTTCCGGTGGCGGTGCTGCTGGCCGTGCTCGGCGCGTCGGTGTTGCCGCTGCTGGCCGGAGCTGTGGCGGTGCCGTTGGTACGGCGGTGGGTGCGCGGTCGTGCCCGGCGACGGCAGCGTGAGCGGGCGGCGGACTCGGTGGCGGCGCTGTGTGCGGCCGTGGTCGGAGAGCTGCGGGCCGGACAGGAGCCGGGCCAGGCGCTGGTGGCCGGGTTGCGGGAGTGGGCGGCGGACGGGGGGCCGCGGGTGAGGGGCGGGCCGGGCGGTGGGGCGTGGCTCGGGGAGGCGGAGGCCGCTGTGCTGGCGGCCGCGCGCTTCGGGGGCGATGTGCCCGGGGCGTTGCGGCAGGCGGCGGGCGGGCCGGGGCTGGAGGGCCTGTCCGGGATGGCCGCGTGCTGGCAGGTGGCGGTGGACGGCGGGGCCGGCCTGGTGGCGGGCCTGGACCGCCTGGAGACGGCGTTGCGGGCCGACCGGCGCAGGCGGGAGGAGTTGCGGGCTCAGTTGGCGGGAGCCTGGTCGACCGTCGTGGTCCTGGCGTTGCTGCCGGTGGCGGGTCTGGGGCTGGGCGCCGCGCTGGGAGCCGATCCGCTGCGGGTGCTGCTCCATACGCCGGGCGGGCTGGTCTGCCTGGTGGTCGGTGGATTGCTGGAAGCGGCCGGGCTCTTCTGGGCCTGCCGGATCGTGCGGGGAGGGGAGGCGCCGTGAGCGTAACGGGAGAAGTTCTCCACAGCCTGGGGATGCTGGCGGCGCTGTCGGGCGCGGCGGTGCAGCTGGCACTCGCCGGGGCCTCGGCCCGCCGGGGACGGGTGGTGCGGGGCCGGGGCGCACTGCTGCTGAAGGTCGCGCCGGCCGTGGGTAGCTGCTGGTGGCGTTGGGCGGCTGCCATACGGGTCGGGGCGGGCGGTGACGTCGGGGCGAGCGGCGGTGTCGGGCCCGGGGGCGGTGTCCGTACAGACAGCGGTGCCGGTGTCGACAGAGCTGGTGGGGTCCTGCGGTGGGCGGCTCCTGCGGGGGCGTGGCTGACAGGGTGGGTGCTGGTCGGTGGGCTGGTGGGGACTGCCGTCGGGGCGGCAGCGGCGTACGGGACGTGGCGCTGGCAGCGTTCCCGGCCCCGATCCGGGCCGGGCGAGTCACGTGAGGAGCGGGCCGCGATCGACGGGCAGCTCCCACTGGCCGCCGATCTGCTGGCGGCGTGCGTCGCCGTCGGTGCCGGGCCCCGCGAGGCGGCGGAGGCGGTCGGCGAGTCCATCGGCGGCCCGGTGGGCGACCGGCTGGCCCGTGCCGCTGCCGAGATCCGCCTCGGCGGAGAGCCTGCCGAGGCGTGGGGGCGGCTCGGGGAGATACCGGGTGCCGGACCGCTGGCCCGCTGTCTGCATCGGGCCGGATCGACCGGGGCCCCGGCGGCGGAGCCGGTCTCCAGGCTGGCCGATGCGATGCGCGCCGAGCAGGCCGGAGCGGCTGTGGCACGCGCCCAGCGGGCCGGCGTCCTGATCACCGCGCCGGTCGGACTGTGTTTCCTCCCCGCCTTCCTGGCGGTCGGGGTGGCCCCGGTGATCATCGGCCTGGCCGGCGGACTGCTGACCACGGGTTAGACCAGGCCGTTTCTTCCACACACATGGGCGTTCCGTGCGGACGCCTGCTCGATATCGATCGATGCCCATCGGGGGACGAGATGAATAAGAAGTTCGAGGAACGAACCGAACGTGCGGGACGAGCGGTTGCCGCGCTTTGCCGCGCCCGGCGGTCGACGTGGGTGATGCGCAGGCTGAGCCGGTCGTCCGACCGAGGGATGACCACGTCCGAGTACGCGGTGGGCACCATCGCCGCGTGCGCCTTCGCCGCGGTGCTCTACAAGGTGGTCAACAGCGGGCCGGTGATGTCGGCGCTGCAGTCCATGATCGAGGGCGCGCTCGATGCGCAGTTCTGAGGCCGGGACCGGGCGCCGGACCAGAGGCTCTGAAGCCGGGAACGGGCGCCGGAGCACGTATCGGCTTCGGGACCGTGGGGCGGTCACGGCGGAGGCGGCCGTGATGATTCCGGTGCTGGTGGCCTTCGTCATGGTGCTGCTCTGGGCGTTGGTGGCTGCCTCGGCTCAGATCCGGTGCGTGGACGCGGCACGGGCGGGGGCCAGGGCCGCGGCCCGTTCGGAGCCGGAGGCGGCGGTCCTGACGGCCGCGCGTGACGCCGCGCCTCGCGGGTCTCGGGTCGCGGTGGGCAGGGCCGGGGAGTTGTGGCGCGTCACGGTGGAGACGCCGGCTCCGGGCCCTGCGGCGCTGGCCCTGATGCTGCGCGCCGAGGCGGTTGCCCTGGCCGAGGACACGGTGGGAGGTGCTGTGCCATGAAGGTGACGGGCCCCGATGGCCACAGGCGTTGGGCGGGCTACGGGGCGGAGGCCTGGGACCGGCTCCGGACGTGGGCCCGGCGCGGGCGGCCGGGCAGGGGGCGGCTCGGGACGTGGGTCCGGCGCGGGCAACCGGGCAGCGGGAGGTCTCGGGGAGCGGACCGAGGGGTGGCGACGGTGTGGGTGGCTGTCACCACGGCGGCCCTGTGCGCGGTGTTCGCCCTCTTGCTGGAGCTGGGGCAGGCGGTGACCGCACGTCATCGGGCGGGCAGCGCGGCGGATTTGGCGGCACTGGCGGCCGCGGACCGGGCGCTGGAGGGACCGGAGGCCGCGTGCGAGGTGGCCCGGAGGGTGGCCTCGGCGCAGGGTGCGGTGCTCGTCCGTTGTGCCGTGCACGGGGAGATCGCCGATGTGGTCGCCCGGTCGAGCCTCGGTCGCTACGCGCCGACGGTCAGGGCCCGGGCCGCCCCTCCGACGGTCCGGTCGCCGGCCGGGCGGCCGGGCGATTCGGCCACGGGCAATCGTCCGGCGCCAGTCGGCCGGCCTGTATGGGGCATGGGGGATTACTCAAGGGCGATAGGGAGAGGACTGGTTGGGCGGAAAACGTTCCTTCGGGAATAGCCCGGAAGTGTCCGTCCGAAAGGGCAATGCGGTGCGTGCGGAGCGGCCTTGGGCGCACTGAATCGGCTGTGCCGATGTCAGAGACGGGCGGTGTGGTGGAATCCGATCTCTGCCGTCACCGGGCCACGGGGGTCTGCTGGAGGGAGGGGGACCAGGGAGGGCCGGAGTGACCCCATGGTCCGAGGTGGTGGAGACGCCTTGGGGGCCTGCTGCCGTATGGCGGCGCGGCTTGCGCCGGTTCCGTACCAGGGGCGGGCGCAGGACCGGCCGGTCGGTGCCGCCTTACGGTCGGTGCTCCCAGGGCGAGTCGGTCGATCTTGCGCCCGAGTAGGCCGAGCCGAACTCGTTCCCGAGCAGGCTGAACCCGTTCCCGAGTGAGCCGAACTCACCCGCCGGGAAGGCTGGACGCACCCCCGGGGCGGCGGGATCTCTCTATGACCGGATGCACGGTGAGGTCTGCGCTATCGGCGTGATGAGGGCCGAGAGTTCGACGAGGATCTCGTCGGGTGCCTTGGAGGAGTTGGTGACGATGACCTCGGTGGCCGCGGTGCGGCCGTAGGTGATGATCACCTTCTTGTTGTCACTGGATCGCGTGGTGTCGATGACCCAGTCGACGCCGTCGGCCGCGAAGCAGGGGTCCGCGGTGGGCCCGATGTCGGTGACACCGCAGCGCAGGACGATGTTGCTGTCACCCCAGAGCGCGACGCCGGCCAGCTCGGTGTCGTGCTTGGGGTGCCCTGCCAGCTTGCCGGGAGCGTTCTCCGCGATGCGTCCGCAGTGGGCGTTGTCGGCCTGGGCGCCCGGCCGGACGTTGTAGTGCGGCTCCTTGGACACGACGAAGATCAGCACAGCGGCGACGGCCACGACTGCCGCCGCCAGAGGGAGGGTTGTGCGTTTACCAGGCATGGTCAGCAGTCGTCTTCCCGCTCCGGGAGAGGTGGTCGTGCGACACGCTATGGCATGGGGTCAGGCGCTCTGAATGCGGGTCACTCCTCTGCCCTTTGAGGCTGCATTCTTATGGGAACCTCCCCAAGAGCTCTGGTGCGGGGTGGAGTTCATCTCTGGGTTCGAGCGCTCAGCCTTTTTGTTTTTCATGGGGGAGGACTTCGATGCGCCGATCTCCAACAGATCGGCGGGTAAAGCCATTGCCGGCCTGACCTGCGCCGCCATGCCACCGGCCCGCGCTGTCGCCCTGGCCGTCAGGTCCCGGACCCGTCCTCCGCAAGGGGTGGCTCCGTCGGCGGTGGGTCCGATGGCGCTCCCTTGAGGAGTTCGGTGAGGAGGCGTACGGCACCGCGTTTGTGCAGGGGCTCGTTGCCGTTGCCGCATTTGGGGGACTGGATGCAGGAGGGGCAGCCCGCCTCGCACTCGCAGGAGGCGATGGCTTCGCGGGTCGCCGTCAGCCACGTACGAGCGGTGTGGAAGGCGCGCTCCGCGAATCCGGCGCCGCCCGGGTGGCCGTCGTAGACGAAGACCGTCGGCAGCAGGGTGTCCGGGTGCAGCGGTATCGAGACGCCGCCGATGTCCCAGCGGTCGCAGGTGGCGAAGAGCGGGAGCAGGCCGATCGACGCGTGTTCGGCCGCGTGGAGGGCGCCGCCGAGGATCTCCGGGTTGATCCGGGCGGCATCGAGCTGGTCCTCGGTGACCGTCCACCAGACGGCGCGGGTGCGCAGGGTGCGGGGAGGCAGGTCGAGCTTGGTCTCGCCGAGGACCTCGCCGGTCATCAGTTTGCGGCGGAGGAAGGAGACGACCTGGTTGGTGACCTCGACGGAGCCGTAGCAGAGCCGCCCCTGCCCCCACGGGATCTCGGTGTCGGTCTCCAGGACGGAGATGGCCGTGGTGTCGCGGGCGACGGTCGAGTACGGCGGGTCGGCCTGCTCGACCAGGGCGACGGAGTCCTCCAGGTCCAGCTTCCGGACCAGGTGCGTGCGGCCCTGGTGGAGGTGGACGGCGCCCTCGTGGACGGCGGTGTGGGCGGCGGCCGCGTCGACCGTGCCCAGCAGGCGCCCGGTGGACTCCTCGACGATCTGGACGGGGCGCCCGCCACCGCCCCGGATGTCGGCGAGGTCGGCGGCCCGTTCGCGGCGGGTCCAGTGCCAGCCCGACGCCCGCCTGCGCAGCAGCTTCGCGGCCTCCAGCTGCGGCAGCAGCTCGGGCACGGCGGGGCCGAAGAGCGCGATGTCGGGCTCGGTGAGCGGCAGTTCGGCGGCGGCCGCGCACAGGTGGGGGGCCAGGACGTAGGGGTTGTCCGGGTCCAGCACGGTCGACTCCACGGGCTGCCGGAACAGCGCCTCCGGGTGGTGCACCAGATAGGTGTCCAGCGGGTCGTCCCGGGCGACGAGCACGGCCAGGGCGCCCTGCCCCGAACGGCCGGCGCGGCCCGCCTGCTGCCAGAGAGAGGCCCGGGTGCCCGGATAGCCGCAGATGACGACGGCATCGAGACCGGAGACGTCGATGCCGAGTTCGAGGGCGGTGGTGGCCGCCAGTCCGAGGAGTTCACCGGAGTGCAGCGCGCGCTCCAGGGCTCGGCGCTCTTCCGGGAGGTAGCCGCCGCGGTAGGCGGCGACCCGCTGCGGCAGTGAACGGTCCACCTCCGCGAGGCGCTCTTTCGCGATGACCGAGATCAGTTCGGCGCCGCGCCGGGAGCGTACGAAGGCGACCGAGCGGACGCCCTGGACGGTCAGGTCGGTGAGCAGGTCGGCGGTCTCGGCCGTCGCGGTACGGCGTACGGGTGCGCCCTTCTCGCCGTGCAGGTCGGTCAGCGGGGGCTCCCAGAGGGCGAAGACCAGCTCGCCGCGCGGTGAGGCGTCGTCGGACACCTCCGCGACCGGCAGACCCGTCAGCCGCCCGGCGGCGACCGAGGGGTCGGCGGCGGTGGCGGAGGCGAGGAGGAAGACCGGGTTCGCCCCGTAGCGGGCGCAGAGGCGGCGCAGCCGGCGCAGGACCTGGGCGACGTGGGAGCCGAAGACGCCCCGGTACGTGTGGCACTCGTCGATCACGACGAAGCGCAGCGCGCGCAGGAAGGAGGACCAGCGCGGGTGGGACGGCAGGATTCCGCGGTGCAGCATGTCGGGGTTGGTCAGGACGTAGTTCGCGTACTGCCGCACCCATTCGCGTTCCTCGACCGGGGTGTCGCCGTCGTAGACCGCAGGCCGGATCGCGTTGCCGAGGGGAGCCGCCAGGCCCTTCACCGAGCGCCGCTGGTCGGCGGCCAGAGCCTTGGTGGGCGCTAGGTACAGGGCGGTCGCCCCGCGGCCGTTGGGGGCCTCGGAGCCCTCCAGCAGGGTGCTGAGGACCGGGGCGAGGTACGCGAGCGACTTGCCCGACGCCGTACCGGTGGCGATCACGACCGATTCGCCGTCCAGCGCGTGCTCCGCGGCGGCCGCCTGGTGGTCCCACGGATGGTCGATTCCGGCTTTTTCGATCGCCGAGATCACTTCTGGCCGGATGCGATCCGGCCAGATGGCATGGGTTCCCGATCTAGGGGGCAGGTGCTCCGTATGAGTGATGCGCGCGGCCCGGCCCGCCCCTGTGGCGAGCCGGTCGAGGATCATGCTGGGAGGGGGGCGCGTGTCCCCACTCTCGGGTGGTCGTCCGGGACGGTGATTCTTGGCCATCGGCACCGAGTGTGTCACTGGCGTGACGGACAATGGTCCCAAGGCGTCGTGCATGGCTGCTGGTAAGTGATTGAATGCCATCGCGGCTGGCGATCCGTCCCCTGGCCTCCGTCGGGGAGACCGAGGGGCGACCGCTCGATAGCAAGGTGCTGGAGGATCCGTGGACCTGTCCCTGTCGACTCGCAATGTTGGCGACCGTACGGTTGTCGAGGTCGGTGGCGAGATTGATGTGTATACCGCGCCCAAGCTGCGCGAGCAGTTGGTCGAGTTGGTGAATGACGGCAGCTACCACCTGGTTGTCGACATGGAAGGTGTCGACTTCCTCGACTCCACCGGCCTCGGCGTGCTCGTGGGCGGCTTGAAGCGTGTCCGGGCCCATGAGGGCTCGTTGCGCCTGGTCTGCAACCAGGAACGTATTCTCAAGATCTTCCGGATCACGGGCCTGACCAAGGTGTTCCCGATTCACACCACGGTCGACGAGGCTGTCGCCGCCACCGACTGAGGTCGGCTTCCCGACCGGCCCGCGGGCCGGTCGTCAGGCAGTGGACGGACCGGCAGCGGCAGCGACCGGGCCGCGACGGGCGGACGGTCGGCCTTCGGGTCGGCTGTCGGTTCCGTCGATCCCGCGGATCTGCGGATCCGTGGATCCTGTCGGCCTCCGGAGGAGGAGAGCAGGGGTGCCGGGCTTCAGGCCCGGAACCTCTGACGCGTACGCCCGAACGTTCCAGGGGGATCGCATGGCCACCGTTGAACTCCGCTTCAGTGCCCAGCCTGAACATGTCAGGACGGCCCGCCTGGTGGCGGCCGCCGTGGCGCGCCGGGCCGGCGTCGACGAGGCGGTGCTCGACGAGGTCAGGCTCGCCGTCGGCGAGGCCTGCAGCCGTGCTGTGGGACTGCACCGCAGCCATGGCATCACCGAGCCGGTCAGCGTGGTGCTGACCGAGGAGGAGAAGGCGTTCTCCATCGAGGTCGGGGACGGCGTACCCGATCCAGGCAGCGAGCCTGCCGCGCCCGGAGCGCGCGGCGGCGCGTCCGGAGGGCCGGACGAGCCCGAGAGCGATGGGAGCGACAGCGGCGAGGACGAGATGGGTCTCGCGGTCATCAGCGGCCTCGTCGACGAGGTGGAGGTCCGGTCCGGTGCGAACGGCGGGACCATCCGCATGAGCTGGCCGACAGCCCTCGCCGGGGTACGCCCCTGAGGCGCGGTCGGCGCGTAGGGCGCGAGGTGCGCGAGTCGCGAGGCAGGCCGGCCGGGCTGCCTCGTACGGCGTAAGTCCGCGCTGTCGGTACGTGTGAGTCCCCACCCCGCCCCCGTACGGCACAGGCTTCAGGGGCCCCGTCCCGTACGGCACAGGCCCCGGGCCCCGCTTCGTCCCGTACACGCCCCGGGCCCCGCTCCATCCCGTACGGCACAGACCCCTGGGCCCCGCTCCGTCCCGTACGACGCGAGGGCACTCTGTCCCGTGCGGCGTGAGTCCAAGGCGTACGTACGCCCGCCGCGTGCCTGTCGGCGCCGCCTTTCCGGGCCCGGGTCCTGTCGTGCTGAGCAGGGCCTTTTCTCTGTGGCCTTGTGCTGCCTTCCCGCGCGGTTTCCCCCGGTAATGCGTCGGCGTAATGCGCCTGTCCCGTTACTGCGTTCGGGGAAAATTCTCCGGTGATCTTTCGGCGTTGGGGGGAGAGCGATCAATTCTCTTCCGGACCACTGTTTTGATCCCGTTCCGCTCCCTACAATCCGTCCACGTCTTGAGCGCTGAGCGTCAAGGAGGACGTATGGCGGAGTTCTTCACCACCCCAATGGCTGCACCGGCCGCATCGGCTGCACCGACGCAGGAATCCGCACTTTCCGACGGGCCCGCTTCCCTCGCGGCGGCGGTCCTCACCGACGACAACCGGCTGATCGTCATCATCGTGGCGGTCGTCGCCGTCGCCGCGCTCGTCGTCGCCAGGCTGCTGGTACGGCAGGTGCTGGCGGCCGGCGAGGGCACCGAGCGTATGAAGGAGATCGCCGCGGCGGTCCAGGAGGGCGCCAACGCCTATCTGGCCCGGCAGCTGCGGACGGTCGGCGTGTTCGCCGTGATCGTGTTCTTCCTGTTGCTGGTGTTGCCGGCCGACAACTGGTCGCAACGCGCAGGGCGTTCGCTCTTCTTCCTGGTCGGTGCGCTTTTCTCGGCGGCGACCGGATACATCGGTATGCGACTCGCCGTACGGAGCAATGTGCGCGTGGCCGCCGCCGCGCGTGAGGCGACTCCGGGAGAAGGCGAACCGGAAAAGGATCTCACCGCCGTTTCGCACCGGGCGACGAAAATCGCCTTCCGTACCGGTGGTGTGGTCGGAATGATCACGGTCGGGCTCGGACTGCTCGGCGCCTCCTGTGTGGTGCTCGTCTACGCGGCCGACGCGCCCAAGGTGCTGGAGGGCTTCGGCCTCGGCGCGGCGCTGATCGCCATGTTCATGAGGGTCGGCGGCGGGATCTTCACCAAGGCCGCCGATGTGGGCGCCGACCTCGTCGGCAAGGTGGAACAAGGCATTCCGGAGGACGACCCGCGCAACGCCGCCACCATCGCCGACAACGTGGGCGACAACGTCGGTGACTGCGCGGGCATGGCCGCCGACCTCTTCGAGTCGTACGCCGTGACGCTCGTCGCCGCCCTCATCCTCGGCATGGCCGCCTTCGGCGACTCCGGCCTGGCCTTCCCGCTGATGGTCCCGGCGATCGGTGTGGTCACCGCGATGATCGGGATCTTCGCCGTCGCTCCCCGCCGCGCCGACCGCAGCGGGATGACCGCGATCAACCGGGGGTTCTTCATCTCCGCGGTCGTCTCGCTCGTCCTGGTGGCCGTGGCCGCCTTCGCCTACCTGCCGTCCTCGTACGCCGAGCTGACCGGGGTCACCGACGAGGCGATCACCGCGCACGGCGGCGACCCGCGCGTCTTCGCCCTGGTCGCCGTGGCCATCGGTATCGTGCTGGCCGCGCTGATCCAGCAGCTCACCGGCTACTTCACCGAGACCGAGCGCCGTCCCGTCCAGGACATCGGGAAGTCCTCGCTGACCGGCCCGGCGACCGTGGTGCTGGCCGGAATCTCCATCGGCCTGGAGTCGGCCGTCTACACCGCGCTGCTGATCGGCCTCGGCGTCTACGGGGCGTTCCTGCTGGGCGGTACGTCGATCATGCTGGCCCTCTTCGCGGTGGCGCTCGCCGGGACCGGGCTGCTCACCACCGTCGGGGTCATCGTGGCCATGGACACCTTCGGGCCGGTCTCCGACAACGCCCAGGGCATCGCCGAGATGTCCGGGGACGTCACCGGGGCCGGCGCCCAGGTGCTCACCGACCTGGACGCCGTCGGCAACACGACCAAGGCCATCACCAAGGGCATCGCCATCGCCACCGCCGTCCTCGCGGCGGCCGCGCTCTTCGGTTCGTACCGCGACGCCATCGCCACGGCGGTCGCCGACGTGGGCGCCGGCGCGGGGGATCTCGGGCTGAGCCTGGACATCTCGCAGCCCAACAACCTCGTCGGCCTGGTCCTCGGCGCGGCGGTCGTCTTCCTCTTCTCCGGGCTCGCCATCAACGCGGTCTCCCGGTCCGCCGGAGCCGTGGTCCACGAGGTGCGGCGGCAGTTCCGCGAGCACCCCGGGATCATGAACTACACGGAGAAGCCGGAGTACGGCCGGGTCGTCGACATCTGCACCAAGGACGCCCTCCGCGAGCTGGCCACACCCGGCCTCCTCGCCGTCCTGGCGCCGATCGCGGTCGGGTTCACCCTCGGCGTCGGCGCGCTCGGCTCGTACCTCGCGGGCGCCATCGCCACCGGCACCCTGATGGCCGTCTTCCTCGCCAACTCCGGCGGCGCCTGGGACAACGCCAAGAAGCTCGTCGAGGACGGGCACTACGGCGGCAAGGGCAGCGACTCGCATGCCGCGACCGTGATCGGCGACACGGTCGGCGATCCGTTCAAGGACACGGCGGGCCCGGCGATCAACCCGCTCCTGAAGGTGATGAACCTGGTCGCGCTGCTCATCGCCCCGGCGGTGGTGCAGTTCAGCTACGGGCCGGACGCCAACCCCTGGATCCGGGCACTGGTGGCGGTCTTCGCCATCGCGGTCATCGTCGGCGCGGTGTACGTCTCCAAGCGGCGCGGCATCGCCGTCGGCGACGACGACAGCGGTGCGCCGGGCGGCGGCGGTCCGTCGCTGCCGTCACCGGACCCCGCAGCGGCTCCTTAGGGAGTGTCCGGCGGCTAGGGGCGTGTCGTCCGGCGGATCAGGGCCGGGGCACACCCTGGAGCCGCGCTCCCAGGTGACCTGCCGTCACTCTGCGGGCGGGCGGTGCGCGTTGGCGTACCGCCCGCCCGTGCCCCTGTACGGGAGCCGGTGATCCGATCCCGTCGTTCCGGTGAGTGACCGTACGGGTGTCGGAATCTCCTGCCGAGTGGCATCTCCCTCACTTCTCTTGGTGCAAATGGCTTCAAAAGGGTGCACATCGGATGCCCGGCACCCGGATGGAGCCCTCTTGGCGTGTAAGTTCCGGGGCCGAGAGCCTTGGAAGGGACCCAAACCGGTGAACAAGAAGCTTGCAGCCGCACTGTCCGGCGGTGCGGTACTCGTACTGACGCTGTCGGGCTGCAGCGATGACAGCGACGACAAGGTGAACGACTGGGCCAAGAACGTCTGCGACCAGTTCCAGCCCCAGCTGCAGAAGATCACCAACGCCAACGCCTCCATCCAGCAGCAGACCTCGGACAACAGCAAGCCCGTCGATGTCCAGAAGGCCGACTCGCTTGCCTTCCAGCAGATCTCCGACGCGTACAAGGCGCTGGGCAAGGCCGTGGAATCGGCCGGTCCGCCGCCGGTCGACGACGGCGAGACCATGCAGAAGGACGCCGTGAAGGAGCTCGACGAGGCCTCCGCGGCCTACGCGGCCTTGAAGACCAAGGTCGACGCCATCGAGACCAAGGACCAGGCGAAGTTCGCCGACGGTCTCAAGGACATCGCCGTCGAGCTGGACAAGATCAGCAAGAACGGTGACCAGGCGCTGAAGAAGCTGGAGTCCGGTGAGGTCGGCTCCGCGATGTCGAAGCAGAAGGGCTGCCAGAAGCTGAAGGCTTCGACCGGGCCGGCCAGCCCCGGCGGCTCCGAGGCGCCGGACGCGGCCGCGGTGACGCCCTCCGCGTCGGCTTCGGAGGAGAAGAAGGCGTAGCCCTTTCCGTACGGCGGCTTCGCGAGAACGGTCTCCGTAGCTCCGCCGGAATGGCCTCGGCGGCTTCGCCGGAATGGCCTCGGTGGCTTCGCGAGAACGGTCTCGGCGGCCTCGGTGGATCGCGGGAACGGCCTCGGCCGGGCGGCCCGGACACTCGGTGAGTGTCCGGGCCGCTGCCGTTGTCAGTGGGACCGGCCACAATGGTCGGGTGAGTGAGACCAGCCTTCCCGCACCCGACCACACCGCCGGCCTCCGCGAGGCGCTGCTCGCCGCGGCCTTCACCGCCGACGGCCTCCTCGACCGGCTCGGCGCGGCAGCCTACGCCGCGCTGGCCCGCAGCGAGACCGTGCCCGCCCTGCGCGCCACCCGGGGCGTGTCGCCGCTCGACACGCTGGTGCGGCTGTTCCTGCTCCAGCGGCCCGTCCCCGAGGAGCAGGCCCGCGCGGCCCTGCCGCTGGAGGAGTGCGTGCGGGACGGCTGGGTGAGTGCCGAGGACGGCCAGGTCCGCGCCACCGTCGACGTGCGGCCGTACGGCGGTCCGGACGGCGAGGACTGGTTCATCGTCTCCGACCTCGGCTGCGCGGTCGGCGGCGCGGGCGGGATCGGCTCGCGCGAGGAGGGCGTCGTCCTCGGCGTCGGCGGGGCCTCCACCACCCTCGCCTCCATCACTGTGCGTACGCCGGTCGCCTCGGCCCTCGACCTCGGTACGGGCTCCGGCATCCAGGCGCTGCACGCCGCCCAGCACGCCACCCGGGTCACCGCCACGGACCTCAACCCCCGCGCCCTGGAGTTCACCCGGCTCACCCTCGCGCTCTCCGGCGCCGCCCCCGCCGACCTCCGCGAGGGCTCCCTCTTCGAGCCGGTCGGTACGGAGACCTTCGACCTGATCGTCTCCAACCCGCCCTTCGTCATCTCGCCCGGCGCCCGCCTCACCTACCGGGACGGCGGCATGGGCGGCGACGACCTCTGCCGCACCCTGGTCCAGCAGGCGGGCAACCATCTGAACGAAGGCGGATACGCCCAGTTCCTCGCCAACTGGCAGCACGTGGACGGCGAGGAGTGGCAGGATCGGCTGCGCTCCTGGGTGCCCGCCGGGTGCGACGCCTGGATCGTGCAGCGCGAGGTCCAGGACGTCACGCAGTACGCCGAGCTGTGGCTGCGCGACAGCGGCGACCACCGCAGCGACCCGGCCGCGTACGCCGAGCGGTACGAGGCGTGGCTCGACGAGTTCGAGGCGCGCGGCACCACCTCCGTCGGCTTCGGCTGGATCACGCTGCGCCGCTCCGCCGCCGCGGCCGCCGGGAACCCGTCGGTCGTCGTCGAGGAGTGGCCGCACGCCGTGCAGCAGCCGCTGGGCCGGGCCGTCGAGGAGCACTTCGCCCGCCAGGACTATCTGCGCGACCAGGACGACGCCGCGCTGCTCGCCGGGCACTTCACGCTCGCCGCCGAGGTCGTGCAGGAGCAGGTGGGCCTGCCCGGTGCGGAGGATCCCGAGCATGTGGTGCTGCGCCAGCACCGCGGGATGATGCGGGCGACCAAGGTGGACGCGGTGGCCGCCGGGTTCGCCGGGGTGTGCGACGGGTCGCTGCCCGCCGGGCGGATCCTGGACGCCATCGCGCAGCTGATGGCGGAGGACCCGGTGCTTCTGCGCGACCGCACCCCGCAGGCGATCCGGCTGCTGGTCGAGGAGGGCTTCTTGGAGCCGGTGCCGGGGGCCGTTGCGGGGACTGTTCCGGGGGAGGGGCTCGGGTGAGCGCGGCGTGATCCGGATCGAGCTGGACGAGGCCTCGCTCGGGGCCACCTGGATCGCCGTCAGCCCGCTGTGGGACGCGTTCTGCAGCATGCATCTGGCGCTGCCGCACCGCACGCCCTCGTGGCCGTACGAGGAGTGGGTCGGCCGGGCCCGCGAGGTCCTGCGGGACGACGAGCGGACCTGGCCGCTGCGGCTGCTGACCCACGGGCCGCACGGCTTTCCGGACTTCCTGCTGCCCCGGCCGGTCGGGGCCTCGTCCGTCGACGCCGAGCTGGACATCGTCCGGGCCACCGAGGCCGACGTCGTACGGGCGGGTGTGCGGGAGCACTACGCGGGGATGGAGGACCACCCGTTCGTCCGGCCGTACATGGACGATCCCGAGGCCGCCTGCGCCGCGCTCGCCGATGCGTACGCGGCGTACTGGGAAGGCGCGCTGGAGCGGCACTGGCCCACCATGCGCCGGCTCGTCGAGGACGAGGTGCTCGTGCGGGCCCGGACCTTCGCGACCGAAGGCGTCGACGCGCTCTTCGCCGGGCTGGAGTCGCGGGCCAGCTGGAAGCCTCCGGTGCTGGAGCTGACCAAGCACATCGAGGCCGACTACCGGGCCGGTGAGCGGCGGCTGCTGCTGATCCCGCTCGTCTTCGCCGAGGGCTGCCGGCTCTACTCCACCGACGACCCCGAGGTCCTCGCCGTCTCCTTCCAGGCCCGAGGCGCGGCCGCCCTCCGCGACCGGCCCGCCGAGCCGGGCGCGGAGACCGGCGACCGCCTCGGGCTGCTGCTCGGGCGGGGCCGCGCCTCGGTCTTGCGCCAGCTCGGCGGCCCGCTCACCACCGCAGGTTTGGCCGACCGGCTCGGCCTCGCCCCGAGCACCGTCTCCGAGCACCTCTCGGTGCTCGCTGACGCCGGTGTGGTGACCCGGCACCGGGTCGGCCGCAGCGTCTATTACCAGCTCACGGACACCGGCCGCTCGCTGCTCGCGCTGCTCGCCGGTGAGGACGTGCTGCGCGCGGTGTCCTGACCCGAAGCGGGTACCGGGGGACGATGTCCTGGCCCGAAGGGGATACCGGGGGACGATGTCCTGACCTGAAGCGGGTGCCGGGGGACGATTCGGGAGCGCCCGAATCGATGGCCCGGCGCGGCCCGCGCTCCTAGCGTCACCGCCATGCCTGTCACCGAAGCCCCGCCCGCCATCGAAGCGTTCGGCCTCCGCCGTACCTACACCACCCGCACCGGATTCCTGCGGCCGCGCACCACCGAGACCGAGGCCGTGCGCGGAATCGACCTCCAGGTGGCGCGCGGCGAACTCTTCGGCCTGCTCGGGCCCAACGGCGCGGGCAAGACCACCACCATCAAGATGCTCAACACCCTCCTCCTGCCCACCTCCGGCACCGCCCGCGTGCTCGGCCACGACGTGGCGCGCGAACCCGTCGCCGTACGACGCCGGATCGGGTACGTCTTCGGCGGCGACCGGGGCCTGTACGACCGGCTCACCGCGCTCGACAACCTCCGCTACTTCGCCGAGCTCCACGGCGTCGAACCGCGCGACCAACGGCGCCGGATCGCCGAACTCCTGGAGCTGGTCGGCCTGCTCGGCCGGGAGAAGGAGCGGGTGGAGGGCTACTCGCGCGGTATGCGGCAGCGCCTCCACATCGCCCGCGGCCTGCTCCACCGGCCCGACGTCCTCTTCCTCGACGAGCCCTCCATCGGCGTCGACCCGGTCGCTGCCCGCGATCTGCGCCGTACGGTGGCCGACCTCCGGGCCGACGGCACCACCGTGCTCCTCACCACCCACTACATGGCCGAGGCCGACGAACTGTGCGACCGGATCGCGGTGATCGCGGGCGGCACGATCCGGGCGCTCGGCACTCCCGGCCACCTCAAGTCCCGGGTCCAGGAACGCGACATCCTGGAGATCGAGGCGTACGGAGCCGGCGCCGATCACCTCGACCGGATCCGCGCACTGCCCGGTGTCCGGGGCGCGGCGGCCGAGGAGCGCGGCTCCCTCCAGACCCTCACCGTGCAGGCGGACCGGGGCACGGACCTGCACGCGCCGGTACTCGCCGCGCTGAGCGGGATCCGGATCGGACGGGTCGTCACGCGTGAACCGACCCTGGAGGACGCGTACATCGCGATCGTGGAGGAGGCGGACGCGGACGTTCCCACCGATGAGCACACGCCCGCCACCGCCGACGATCCCACGTCCACTGCCGCCGACGAGCCCGCCCTCGCCGAAGCATCCGTCCGAGAGGCGGCCTCGGCATGAGAACGGAAACCCGGATAGCCCGGATGCCTTCCGCCGCCCGCGTGGTGCGGCTGACCTTCGTCGGCATGCGGACCCATGTCTCGTACATGAGCCGCTCACCGCTCGAAATCACCTTCGCCGTGCTGGTCCCGCTCGTCCATGCCACCCTCGCCGTCCACCTGTTCCGCGCCGCCGACGACCCGGACCGGCTGCTCACCGCCGCCGTCGGGGCGGGGCTGATGGGGATCTGGTCGTCGGTGCTGTTCGGTTCGGGCGGGGCCGTGCAGAACCAGCGCTGGCTCGGCACGCTGGAGGCCCTGGTCGCCTCGCCTGCTCCGCTCGCCCTGGTGCTGCTGCCGATCACGCTCGCCACGGCCGTCATCGGCACGTACGCGATGGGCGCGACCGTCCTGTGGGGTGCGCTCCTCTTCGACGTACCGCTCGACTTCGCGCATCCGCTGCTCTTCCTGGCCGCCGTCCCCGTCTGCGTGTTGTCGCTGGGGATGATGGGGCTGCTGCTGGCCGCCACGTTCGTCCTGCTGCGCAACGCCAACGCGCTCGCCAACCCGCTGGACGCGCCGGTGTGGCTGCTCTCCGGGATGCTCGTCCCGGTCACCGTGCTGCCGGAGTGGACGCTTCCGGTCTCCTGGGCGCTGCCGACCACCTGGGGCTCGCGGGCCGTGCACGCGGCGACCTCCGGCGTGACGGACCGGGCCGAGGTACTGGTGCCGATGGCCGCAGCCCTTGCCCTCGGCGCGCTGTACGCGCTGCTCGCCGTGCTCGTCCTCGGGCGGGTCGAACGCCGTGCCCGCGCCGCCGCCACCCTCTCGCTCGCCTGATGACCAGGAGCCGCCGCATGCCCGCCACACCCACAGCCCCGGCCGCCCTCAGCACCCTGCGCCTGGTCGTCGTCGGCGGAGCCATCTCGTACCGCGCGCTGTTCAACTGGACGACGCCGCCCATGTTCATCGGCACGCTGCTGGTCGGTCCGCTGCTCCAGCTCCTCTTCTTCGTCTTCCTCGGGCGGGAGCTCCAGGTGGCCGACGATCACTTCTACCTGCTGGGCAACGCGGTGCTCGCCTCCTCCACCGCCTGCGTCTACGGCGGCACGATGGCGATCTCCAACGAACGCCGCTACGGCACCCTCGGAGCTGTCCTCCTCAGCCCCCGCCACCGGACTCCGCTCTGGATCGGCCGAGCCCTTCCCTATGTCCTCAACGGCCTCCTGATCAGCGCCTTCACCCTCACCGCTGCCTCCCTCCTGCTCGGTCTGCGGATTCCGCTCGCGGCTCTGCCGGGGCTCGCCGTGGTGCTGGCGACGGCCGCCGCCGGATGCTCGGCGTTCGGGCTGGCGCTCGGCGCGCTCGGGCTCCGCTTCCGTGACGTGTTCCTGATCTCCAACGTGGCCGGATCCGTACTGCTCCTGCTCACCGGCGCCAATGTGCCGCGCGCGGCACTGCCCGACTGGATGCGGGCGGCCGGCGACGCGCTGCCGCTGACCCACGCCATGGAGGCCGCCCGCGCGCTGGCCGCGGGCGGCGGTCTCGACCGTGCGCTGCTCGGCGCGGAGCTGCTCGTCGGCGCCGGGTACGCGCTGCTCGCCGTGGCGCTGCTGGCCGTCTTCGAGCGGGGCAGCCGCCGCCGGGCGACCCTTGACGTCATGTGACGAGATCGGTACTCCCGGTGGGCGCGCGCTGTTCACCCGGGGTTCGTGTCGGCGACGCCCCGGGCTGGCAGCCTCCCCGTGACCGAGCGGTACGAGCATGAGCGAGCGGTACGAACAGGGTCGAGGGGTACGACATGGAGAGCGTCGCAGCAGTCTTCGCCGGTACGGCCTTCACGCTGTTCGGCGCCGCGCTCCTCGTCTGGACCGGGGCGCGCGCCCTGCACCGCGCGCCGGTGCTGCACGGTGTGAGCCCCGTCGCCTCCACCGCACTCACGACACTTTTCGGCGTAGTTTTCCTGGTCCTCGGCGTGTGGTGCTTCACCCTCGTCTGACCCTCGCTCCCGCCGGGGCCGCGCCCGGGTCGGAGGGCTGCCGGCCGGGCACCGCGACCACCTCCGGATATCCGTACGTCAGGGCTTCGCGCGGCGCGGACCCGACGGTCCGGGCGGCAGGAATGGCGGAAGTCGGGTTACCGTTCGAGTGGCCGTTGCGGGCTTTTGCCGTTTGACACGGGGGCGGGTTGTACCGTCACACTCCGCAGCGACAGCACCGCGGGAAGCGTCACGACGCTGCCCGGATGCCCATCGAGTGTCGACCGGAGAGAAGAGCGAAGTTGTCCCCGACCAGCGAGACCGCACAGGGCGGCCGCCGACTCGTCATCGTCGAGTCGCCTGCCAAGGCGAAGACGATCAAGGGCTATCTCGGCCCCGGATACGTCGTCGAGGCGAGCGTCGGGCACATCCGCGACCTCCCGAACGGCGCGGCCGAGGTCCCGGACGAGTACACCGGCGAGGTACGCCGCCTCGGCGTGGACGTCGAGAACGACTTCCAGCCCATCTACGTGGTCAACGCCGACAAGAAGGCCCAGGTCAGGAAGCTCAAGCAGCTGCTGGCCGAGTCCGACGAACTCTTCCTCGCCACCGATGAGGACCGCGAGGGCGAAGCCATCGCGTGGCACCTCCAGGAAGTCCTGCGGCCCAAGGTCCCGGTCCACCGGATGGTCTTCCACGAGATCACCAAGGACGCGATCCGCGCCGCCGTCGCCAACCCGCGCGAGCTGAACCAGCGCATGGTCGACGCCCAGGAGACCCGCCGTATCCTCGACCGCCTCTACGGATACGAGGTCTCGCCGGTCCTGTGGAAGAAGGTCATGCCGAAGCTGTCGGCGGGCCGCGTCCAGTCCGTCGCCACCCGCCTCGTCGTCGAGCGGGAGCGCGAGCGCATCGCCTTCCGCTCCGCCGAGTACTGGGACCTGACCGGAAAGTTCGCCACCGGCCGTACCGGTGACGCCTCCGACCCCTCGACCCTCACCGCCCGCCTCAGCGCGGTCGACGGCCGCCGTATCGCCCAGGGCCGCGACTTCGGCCCGGACGGTCAGCTCAAGGCCGGCTCCGCCCAGACGCTCCACCTGGACGAGGCGAACGCCCGTGCGCTCGCCGCCGCGCTCACCGACTCCTCCTTCTCGGTCCGGTCCGTCGAGTCGAAGCCGTACCGACGCTCCCCGTACGCCCCGTTCCGTACGACGACCCTCCAGCAGGAGGCGAGCCGCAAGCTGGGCTTCGGCGCGAAGGCGACCATGCAGGTGGCGCAGAAGCTGTACGAGAACGGCTTCATCACCTATATGCGTACGGACTCCACGACCCTCTCGGACACCGCGGTCGCCGCGGCCCGGGCCCAGGTCACGCAGTTGTACGGCGCGAACTACCTGCCCGACAAGCCGCGTACGTACGCCGGCAAGGTCAAGAACGCGCAGGAGGCGCACGAGGCGATCCGCCCCTCCGGCGACCGCTTCCGCACGCCCGCCGAGACCGGCCTCACCGGCGACCAGTTCCGGCTCTACGAGCTGATCTGGAAGCGGACCGTCGCCTCCCAGATGAAGGACGCGACCGGCAACTCGGTCACCGTCAAGATCGGCGGCCGCGCGAGCGACGGCCGGGACGCCGAGTTCTCCGCCTCCGGCAAGACGATCACCTTCCACGGCTTCATGAAGGCGTACGTCGAAGGCGCCGACGACCCGAACGCCGAGCTGGACGACCGCGAGCGCCGGCTGCCGCAGGTCGCCGAGGGCGACGCGCTGTCCGCCGAGGAGATCACGGTCGACGGCCACGCCACCAAGCCGCCGGCCCGCTACACCGAGGCCTCGCTGGTCAAGGAGCTGGAAGAGCGCGAGATCGGCCGCCCCTCCACGTACGCCTCGATCATCGGGACCATCCTGGATCGCGGTTACGTCTTCAAGAAGGGCACCGCGCTCGTCCCGTCCTTCCTCTCCTTCGCCGTGGTCAACCTGCTGGAGAAGCACTTCGGCCGGCTCGTCGACTACGACTTCACCGCCCGCATGGAGGACGACCTCGACCGCATCGCGCGCGGCGAGGCCCAGTCCGTGCCGTGGCTGAAGCGCTTCTACTTCGGAACGACCGGTTCCGGTGACGACCCGGCCGGTGCGGGCTCCGCCTCCGACGCGGGCAACGGCGACGGCGACCACCTCGGTGGCCTGAAAGAGCTGGTCACCGACCTCGGCGCGATCGACGCCCGGGAGATCTCCTCCTTCCCGGTCGGCAACGACATCAAGCTCCGCGTCGGCCGCTACGGCCCGTACATCGAGCGGGGCGAGAAGGACGCCGAGGGCCACCAGCGCGCCGACGTGCCGGAGGACCTGGCGCCCGACGAGCTGACGGTCGAGCTGGCGGAGGAGCTGCTGGCCAAGCCGAGCGGCGACTTCGAGCTGGGTACGGACCCGGTCAGCGGCAACCAGATCATCGCCAAGGACGGCCGCTACGGCCCGTACGTCACCGAAGTGCTGCCCGAGGGGACGCCGAAGACCGGCAAGAACGCGGTGAAGCCGCGGACCGCCTCGCTCTTCAAGACCATGTCCCTGGACACGGTCACGCTCGCCGACGCCCTCAAGCTGATGTCGCTGCCGCGCGTCGTCGGTACGGACGCCGAGGGCGTGGAGATCACCGCGCAGAACGGCCGGTACGGCCCGTATCTGAAGAAGGGCACCGACTCCCGGTCGCTCACCTCCGAGGACCAGCTCTTCGACATCACCCTCGAAGAGGCGCTCGCGATCTACGCCCAGCCCAAGCAGCGCGGCCGGGCCGCCGCCAAGCCGCCGCTGAAGGAGCTGGGCACCGACCCGGTGAGCGGCGCGCCGGTCGTGGTGAAGGACGGCCGCTTCGGCGCGTACGTCACCGACGGCGAGACCAACGCCACCCTGCGGACCGGCGACAGCGTCGAGGAGATCACGCCCGAGCGCGGCTACGAGCTGCTCGCCGAGAAGCGCGCCAAGGGACCCGCCAAGAAGAAGACGGCGAAGAAGGCCCCGGCGAAGAAGACGACGGCCAAGAAGACGGCCGCCAAGAAGACGACGGCCACCAAGACCGCCGCGGCCACCAAGAAGACCGCTGCGAAGAAGACGACGACCACCAAGAAGGCGACGGCCGCCAAGAAGACGGCGACGGCGAAGAAGACGGCTTCCGCGTCTGCTTCCTCGGCCTCCTCCTCTGAGGACTGACCTCCTCGGTGATGTCATCCAGCTGCCCGGCACCTGCCCTGTGGAGGTGCCGGGCAGCGCTGCGTCAAGGGCACGCGCCTTATAGAGGTGTCGGACGGCGGTGCGTCGAGGACACGCGCCTTATAGAGGTGTCGGACGGCGGTGCGTCAAGGGCACGCGCCTTATAGAGGTGTCGGACGGCGGTGCGTCGAGGACACGCGCCTTATAGAGGTGCCGGACAGCGGTGCGTCAAGGGCCCGTGAGCGAGTCGGCCGGAAATCATCCGCGGCCATATGTTCGGACGGGCCGACGGTCACCGCACCGCTGCCGATAGGCTGGGCGGATGACGCGAGCCGAGCAGCCAACGGTCGTGAGCCCCACCTCCGACACACTTGCCGCAGACTCACGCGAGCGCGCCGTACGGGCCCTGTTGCGTGTTCCCCCGCTGAAGCGGTTGTGGAGCGCCCAGCTCGTCGGCGGTATCGGCGATGCACTCGCCCTTCTCGTGCTGGTGCTGTTGTCGCTGCAAGCAGCGGTCCTGGAGGGCTCATTCGGGGCCGGATACCGCGGGGCGGCCTTCGCCGTCGCCGCCGTGTTCGGTGCCCGCATCCTGTCCACCGTGCTCTTCGGAGCCGTACTCCTGGGGCCTTTGACGTCGCTCACCGCGCCCGGCGGAAAACTCGACCGGCGATGGCTGATGATCGGGACGGACGCGCTGCGGCTCGCCCTGCTGATCATCGCCCCGCTGTGGATCGACTGGGTGCCGGACAAGGCGCCCATGATGATCCTCATCACCGTCTTCGTGACCGGCGCCGCCGAGCGCCTGTGGTCGGTGGCCAAGGAGAGCGCCGCCCCGGCGCTGCTGCCGGCCCCGCCGATCGAGGGCGCCGCCGTCCGTCCGCTTCCCGACCATCTCGACGCCCTGCGCAGGCTGTCGCTCCGTACGAACTTCCTCGCCGTCCCCGCCGCCGCGGTGGTCCTGCTGGCCGCCACGCTGATCGGCAACCTCCTCGGCACCGGCCTGGAGTGGTTCTCCTTCCACCAGGCGGCGCTGGCTTCGTACATGGCGGCCGGTCTGTTCTCGGCATCCATCTCGATCCTGTACTTCCTCGAACTGCCCGGTACCCAGACCCCCCGGCCGCGCTCGCCCCTGGAAGGCCTGCGCCGCCCCACCACCGGCAGCGGCCCCGACAAGGGCCGCACCGGCGCGCTTCCGCTGACCGTCGCCGTCTGCGCGGCCGTCGCCGGAGCGATCGCCGCGGCCGCCGCCGTATCGGTCCTGCACGCCTACGACCTGGGCGGCGGACCCGCCACGTACGCGCTGCTGATCCTCGCGCTGACCGGTGGTACCGCCCTCGGTATCCGTACGGCGCAGAAGGTGCTGCCCGCTCTCTCGCGGCGCCGCCTGCTCGCGCTGGCCACCGCCGTCACGGGCCTCGCGCTGCTGGCACTCGGCCTGGTGCCGGACACGGCGACCGGGCTCGGGATCGCGCTGATCGCCGGTTACGCGGCCGGGGTCGCCGCCAACATCGGGCACGCGATCATCGACCAGGAGACCGAGGCGGCCCGGCAGGCCCGGACCACCGAGCACCTCCAGGCGCTCGTCCGGGTGCTCGTCGCGCTCGGCGCGGTCGCGGGCCCGCTGCTCGCCGCCGCGATCGGGCAGCACCGGCTGGCCTCCGCCTCCGGTGACTTCGTCTTCGCCCACGGCGGTGCGGCCTTCACGCTGATGCTGATCGGCGCGCTGCTGCTGCCGCTGGCCGCGATCGTGGTCGCGAAGACCGACGACCGGGCGGGCGTACCGCTCCGCCGCGACCTGCGCGAGGCGCTGCGCGGCGGCGACCCGGCGGTCGCCCCGGCGGCCACCGGCTTCTTCCTCGCGCTGGAGGGCGGCGACGGAGCGGGCAAGTCCACCCAGGTCGAGGCGCTCGCCGACTGGATCCGCTCCAAGGGCCACGAGGTCGTCGTGACCCGCGAGCCCGGGGCCACACCGGTCGGCAAGCGGCTGCGGTCGATCCTGCTGGACGTCTCCTCCGCCGGCCTCTCCAACCGCGCCGAGGCGCTGCTGTACGCGGCCGACCGCGCCGAGCACGTCGACTCCGTGGTCCGCCCGGCGCTGGAGCGCGGTGCGATCGTCATCTCGGACCGGTACATCGACTCGTCCGTCGCCTACCAGGGCGCGGGCCGCGACCTGGCGCCGACCGAGATCGCCCGGATCTCGCGGTGGGCGACGAGTGGCCTCGTACCGCATCTGACGGTGCTGCTGGACGTCGACCCGCAGACCGCGCGGGAGCGGTTCACGGAGGCGCCGGACCGGCTGGAGTCGGAGCCGGCGGAGTTCCACGAGCGCGTACGGTCCGGTTTCCTGACCCTGGCCGCCGCCGACCCGACGCGCTACCTGGTGGTGGACGCCGGGCAGGAGCCCGAGGCGATCACCACGGTCGTACGTCACCGGCTCGACCGGCTCCTTCCGCTCTCCGAGGCCGAGATCGAGGCCATCGAGGAGGCCCGGCGCAAGGCCGAGGAGGAGGCGCGGCGCAAGGCGGAGGAAGAGGCCGCCCGCAAGGCCGAGGAGGAGCGCCTGGAGAAGGAGCGCCAGGAGCAGCTCGCCCGGCTGCGCGCCGAGGAGGAGGAGCGCAAGCAGCGCGAACTGGAGGAGGCCCGCCGCCGCGAGGCCGAGCGCCAGGCGGAGGAGGCCCGGCAGCGCGCCGAGGAGGCCCGCCACCGCGCCGAGGAGGACCGCCGCCGGCTGGAGGCCGAGGAGCGGGCCCGCGAGGCCGAGCAGGAACGCCTCCGCAAGCAGGCCGAGGAGGAGGCGCGGCTGCGCAAGGAGGCCGAGGCGCTCCGGCTGGAGAAGCAGCGGAAGGCGGAGGAGGCGCTGGTACGGGCCGAGGAGGCGCGGCGGAGGGCTGAGGCCGAGGCGGCTGCCCGTTCGGAGGCGGCTCGGGCGGAGGCAGCTCGCGCGGAGGCTGAGCGGGCTTCGCGTGACTCCCGGTCCGAGGCGTCCTCGCGGTCGGAGGGGCACGGGCCGACCGTTCCGGAGAACGAGCTGACGGTGCCCACGCCGATCGTGAACCCGAACGAGATCACGCAGCCGGTGCCGGCGGCGCGGCCGGAGGGACCGGGTTCCGGTTCCGCTTCGGGTTCGGGGTCTTCCGGGGATGACGAGACGGCGATGCTGCCGCGGATCACGGACGAGCGGCCTGGGCGTGACGCCCCTCGTGACGCGCAGGGGGCCCGGGGCGCTGGGAAGGCCCGCGACGCCCGGGCCGCCGACGAGACGGCTGTGCTGCCGCCCGTACGCGGTGATCAGCCCTCCGACCGGGTGCCGAAGGGCTACTTCCGGGACGAGGGCCCGGCGACCCCGCCGGCTGAGAGCGAGAACGAGCGCACCCGGGAGCTGCCGCAGGTCGAGGACCCAGGGGCGGCGGGCCAGGCCGACGACTCCCGCGCTCGCCGCAAGCGCCCGCGTCCGGACTGGGCCGAGGAGACCCCGCTGGACGACCTGCCGACGCTGGCGGACGAGCTGCTCGGCGGGCACGACGACGAGGAGCCGAGGGGCCGGGGACGCCGGCCGCGCGGCTGATCCGTACGTGTTCCCAAGTCCGGCCCGTCCGCCCGTGAGGGGTGGGCGGGCCGGACTTGTCAGTGGCGTCCCCCACAATGGAATCCGACGAGGGAATCGCGCGACAGGAAGGGCGGGGACCGGTGACCGTATGGGACGACCTGGTCGGGCAGGACCGGGTGAGGGAGCAGCTCGCCGCCGCCGCCAGGGACGCCGACGCGCTGGTCACGGCGGTCTCCGACGGTAGGCCGGACGAAGCCGAGGCGCAGGGCTCGAAGATGACCCACGCCTGGCTGTTCACCGGACCGCCGGGTTCCGGACGGTCCACCGCCGCCCGGGCCTTCGCCGCCGCGCTCCAGTGCACGAGCCCGGACCGGGCGCTGGGCGGAGAGCCCGGCTGCGGGTTCTGCGACGGCTGCCACACGAGCCTGATCGGTACGCACGCCGACGTCCAGGTGATCCGTACGGACCTGCTCTCCATCGGGGTGAAGGAGACCCGCGACCTGGTCCGCCGCGCCCAGCTCTCCCCGGCGGTCGGCCGGTGGCAGGTCATCGTGATGGAGGACGCCGACCGGCTGACCGAGGGCGCGGGCAACGTGCTGCTGAAGGCGGTCGAGGAGCCCGCGCCGCGCACGGTGTGGATGCTGTGCGCGCCTTCGCTCGAAGACGTGCTGCCCACGATCCGTTCCCGCTGCCGCCACCTCACTCTCGGCACGCCGCCGGTGGAGACCGTGGCGGACGTCCTGATCCGCCGCGACGGGGTCGATCCGGACCGGGCGCACGCCGCGGCGCGGGCCACCCAGGGGCACATCGGCCGCGCGCGCCGCCTGGCCACGGACGAGCGGGCGCGGGCGCGGCGGGCGGCGGTGCTGAAGGTTCCGTTGCGGGTCGCGGATGTCGGCGGCTGCCTCAAGGCGGCCCAGGAGCTGATCGACACGGCCACCGACGACGCCAAGCAGATGGCGGAGGAGGTGGACGCCAAGGAGACCGAGGACCTCAAGGCGGCGCTCGGCGGAGTGGCGGGCGGCCGGATGCCGCGCGGCACGGCGGGGGCGATGAAGGAGCTGGAGGACAAGCAGAAGCGCCGCAAGACGCGGACGCAGCGCGACAGCCTGGACCTGGCGCTCACCGAGCTCACCGGCTTCTACCGCGATGTGCTGGCGCTCCAGCTCGGTTCGCGGATCGCCATCGCCAATGTGGACGTGCAGGACTCGCTGGACCGGATCGCGGAGTCGTCGACGCCGGCGCAGACGCTGCGCAGGATCGAGGCGGTGATCGCGTGCCGGCAGGCGATGGACCGGAATGTGGCGCCGCTGCTGGCGGTGGAGGCGATGACGGTGTCGCTGAGAGCGGGCTGAGGGTTCTCCCGGACCGGCCTCCTTCACCCGATTGAGCAGGGAATCGGACGACTCGTCACCCGCCGGATACGCTCCCAGGATGGATACCAGGCGCCTGCTCCGCACCTTCGCCATCGGGATCGGCACAGCCGGTCTGCTCATCTCCGGCTGCAGCGGCGGCGGCTCGTCGCCGAACGCCTCCGCCACCGGCACAGCGGCCCCGGCCGGTCTGGACGCGTACTACGGGCAGAAGCTGAGCTGGCGCGACTGCGGGGTGGAGGGGTTCGAGTGCGCGACGATGAAGGCGCCGAGGGACTACGACAAGCCGGATGACGGCGACATCGACCTCGCGGTCTCCCGTAAGAAGGCCACCGGCCCCGGCGAGCGGATCGGCTCGCTCCTGGTGAACCCGGGCGGCCCCGGCGGCTCCGCGATCGGCTATCTCCAGGGGTACGCGGCACTCGGCTACCCGGCCCCGGTGCGCGCCCGCTACGACATGGTGGCCATCGACCCGCGCGGCGTGGCCCGCAGCGAACCGGTCGACTGCCTGACGGGCAAGGAGATGGACGCCTACACCCAGGTCGACCAGACACCGGACGACGAGGCGGAGGTCCGAAAGCTCACCGCCGCCTTCGAGAAGTTCGCTGCGGGCTGCGAGAAGCGGAGCGGCGAGATCCTCCCGTACGTCTCCACCGTCGACACGGCCCGCGACATGGACGTGCTGCGCGCCCTGCTCGGCGACGAGAAGCTCCACTACGTCGGTGCCTCGTACGGGACGTTCCTGGGCGCCACGTACGCGGACCTCTTCCCGGACCGGGCCGGCCGCCTGGTCCTGGACGGCGCGATGGACCCGTCCCTCAAGGCGATCGACATGAACCGCGACCAGACGGCGGGCTTCGAGGGGGCGTTCCAGTCCTTCGCCGCGGACTGCGTCAAGCAGCCGGACTGCCCGCTGGGCACGACGTCCACGGCGGACGCGGCGACGAACCTGAAGCAGCTCTTCCAGGACCTGGACGCCAAGCCGATCCCGAGCGGTGACGAGGACCGCAAGCTCGGCGAGTCCCTGGCGACGACCGGGGTGATCGCGGCGATGTACGACGAGGCGGCCTGGCCCCAGCTCCGCGAGGCGCTGACGGGCGCCCAGCGCAGCGACGGCTCCGGCCTCCTCTCCCTGGCGGACAGCTACTACGAGCGCGGCCCGGACGGAAAGTACGCGAACCTGATGTTCGCCAACGCCGCCGTGAACTGCCTCGACCTCCCGCCCGCCTTCGACGGCCCCGACGCGGTGGAGAAGGCGGTCCCGGACTTCGAGAAGGCCTCCCCGGTCTTCGGCCGGGGCTTCGCCTGGGCCTCCCTGAACTGCGCGTACTGGCCCACCAAGCCCACCGGCACCCCCCACCGCACCGAGGCGAAGGGCGCCGCCCCGATCGCCGTGGTCGGCACCACCCGCGACCCGGCCACCCCGTACAAGTGGTCCGAGGCGCTGGCCGCCCAGCTCGACTCCGGCACCCTGCTCACCTACGACGGCGACGGCCACACGGCGTACGGCCGCGGCAGCGACTGCATCGACACGGCGATCAACACGTACCTCCTGGACGGCACCCCGCCCACCAACGCCAAGAAGTGCACCTGACCACCCCCGACCCGCTCTGACCAGGCAAAACGCCTCCGGGGGTGCCGTGTACGGAGCACCCCCGGAAACTGTGTAGACTTGGCCCCGCTGCTGATCGCACCATAGTGCGACAGGGCGTGCCGCCTTAGCTCAGTTGGCCAGAGCAACGCACTCGTAATGCGTAGGTCTCGGGTTCGAATCCCGAAGGCGGCTCACTGAAGGCCCAGGACAGATAGCCTCTGACCTGGGCCTTTGTGCTTTCCTGATCGATTCGCGGAGATGGTGCGACCCACTCAGGGCACCATGATCGCCCCCGGTGGACAACCGGTGGACAGGCGTGCAGCTCTTGCGAGGCATGTGAGAACGGTTGCGGGCAGGCGGGGTGGCCGACTCGTACGCGAGTCGGCCACCCCGCCTTCGCCGGCCCAAGGTCAGAGGAAATCGAGCAGGTCCCTCAGTGGCGGCGGTACGGATTCGTGCGGGAGGGCATCGACCAGCACCTTGCCGTAGTGAATCTTGCGTCCCTTCTTGGTCCCGATGAACCGCCGCAACTGCTGCTCCGGGCTGCGGTCCCGCTGAGCGGGCTGGGACTGAAAGGTTCGCAAGGGGCGCAGGTCGCCATTTTGCCGGACGAGTTCCGTCACCCGTTCCACGCCGAGGGCGCGGATGAGCTCGTCCTCCAGGTCCACATCGCACACGAAGAATTCCGGCGGCAGTCCGGCCCGCACCCAGTTGCGGGCGTAGTAGTCGCGTTCCCTCGCGTCGCACAGACCCGTCAGCCGCAGGTCAAGACCGCCCGGGCCGAGGAGGTCGATGAAGCGGCCCACGTTCATCGCTCCGCCCATCGGAAGGACGCAGACCTCCTGCGCGGTCAGGTCCAGGCCGTAGCCGGCCGCCAGTGCCTCGACCGCGGCGGCATCGCTCGGTCCTTCGAGCAGCACCGCCGTCTCGACGGGCAGCAGCGCGGCGAGCTCCTGCGCCGGGTCACCGGAGCCGCCCCACGCCCAGGAGATGACCGCGTCCCGGAAGGACTTCATGTCAGCCAAGAGATGCTTCCATCCGCACGGACGATGACCACCGGGGTTCTGCCGAGGACGGCCGGGTGGCCTCCTCGCCGGAGGCCGGCGCACCGGCGGTGTGACGCTCTATCAGCTCCGCCAGTCCGGACACGGTGGCGTCCTCGAAGAACTCGGCCGCCGGTAGATCCACGTGCAGCACGGTCCGGATATGGGCGAGGAGGTCCATCCCCAGCAGCGAGTTGCCACCCAGTTCGAAGAATTCGTCGTCGGCGCCGACCTCCTGGAGGGCGAGCGCGTCGGCCAGCAGGTCCGCCAGCAGGGCCTCGGTGGGGGTGCGCGGTGTCACGTAGGGCGTGCCCACGGTCCGCGGCAGGTGTGCAGGGGCCGGCAGGGCGCGCCGGTCCGTTTTGGAGCCCAGCGTCAGAGGGAACTCGTCCATGACGACGATGACGGACGGGTGCATGTACCGGGGCAGCTTGTGGTGCAGGGCCAGGCGCAGTTTCGGCACCAGCCCTTCGGCGGGACCATTCGGTACGACGTACGCCACCAAGACCTTCCGGCCGGGCATGACGTCGTCCCGGGCCAGTACGACGGCCTCCTTGAGACTCGGCAGGCCGGACAGGGCCGCCGAGACCTCGCCGGGCTCGATCCGGTAGCCGTCGACCTTCACCTGGTCATCTGTCCGGCCGCGGAACTCCAGGGCGCCGTGGGCGTTGAGCCGGACCAGGTCGCCGATGCTGTACATCCGGTCGCCGGGGACGAACGGGTCGGGAACGAACCGCTCGGCGGTGAGAGCCGGACGGCCCACGTAACCGCGCGCCACGCCACTGCCGCCGGTGTACAGCAGACCCCACTCGCCCTCGGGGACGTGCTCCAGATTCTCGTCCAGGACGTACAAGCGGGTGTCGGTCACCGCGCGTCCGATGGGAACACTGTCACCGATCCGATCGGTGATGACATGGCAGGAGGTGAAACAGGTGTCCTCGGTGGGGCCGTAGCCGTTGACGATCAGCAGCTCCGGGTAGGCCTGGCGCAGTGTGTTCATGTGCAGAGGGGACAGCGGTTCCCCGCCGCCGAGCATCTGGCGCAGCCCCGCCATGCTGTCGAGATGGTCGTCGACCAGGCGGTGGAAGAGGCCGGTGGTCAGCCACAGAGTGGTGATCCCCTCCTCCTCCAGGAACGCGGCCAGTTCGTGCATTGCCACCGTACCCGGCGGATAGACGACCAGCTTGGCGCCGTTGAGCAGCGACCCCCAGATCTCGAAGGCGGAGGGGTCGAAGCGCAGTGAGCAGAACTGCAGGAAGGTCTCGTCCGCGGTCAGCGAGGCGTAGTCGCCGTCCTGTACCAGGCGGACCACGCCGCTGTGCCGTACGCCCACGCCCTTGGGCAGGCCCGTCGAGCCGGAGGTGTAGCAGACGTAGGCGAGATTGTCGGGGCCGGTTCCCGGCGCTATGGGCCCCGGGACGGGGGCTGTCTCCCACTCGCGGTCGAGGTTGATCACGGTGCCGTCGATCTCGGGCACCCGGTCGCTCAGCCGGTCGTGGGTGAGCAGGACGCGGGCCTGCGCCTGATCGAGCATGTAGCGGAACCGCTCGGGGGGTTCGTTCTGGTGTACAGGCAGGTAGGCGCCGCCCGCCTTCAGGATGCCGACGAGCGCGATGATCATCTCGAACGAGCGTTCCACGAACAGGCCGACCACGCTCTCCGTGCCGACGCCGAGCCCGCGCAGGTGCCGGGCCAGCAGGTCGGCCCGGCGGTCGAGCTCCGCATAGCTCATGTCGACGCCGTCGAAGCGCAGGGCGGTTGCCTCGGGGCGGACGCGCACCTGTTCGTCGAACAGATCGGTGATGGTTGCGTTCCGCCAGTCGTCGATCGTCATCAGATTCCCACCTTGTCGAACGTCGCTTCGAACTGCCGCTCCGGGGGAGGGGTGAGATCGAAGACCTCGGATTCCAGTCTGTTCGCGCCCGCACGCGGTGCCGGAGCTGTCGAACCCGCCTTTTTCAGGCCGCTCAGGATCGTCGCGGCACGCAGTGACAGCAGACTGAACGAGCCTGCGTCGCCGATTCCATGACTCGACTCGCACAGCCCGTTGAGGAAAAGCGGTGGTGTGCCGTCGGTGCGGGATCGCAACCGGTAGTCCGGTTCGACGACCAGGTACCCGTCTTCATCGACCTGGAACCGGTCGATCACACCGGACAGCAGAGCTGGATGCGCTTCCTGGTGCCGACCCGGTCCGAGGTCGCGGAACCCGGTCGCGAGGATCACCAGGTCCACGTGGTCCGTCGACACGTCCTTGGTGTGGACCTCCTCCACCTCCAGGCGTACACCCGTCCCGTCCGGTTCGGCGGCCCGGACCTCGCTGTTGCCGCGGACGAAGACCCGCTGGTCGCCGTCCAGGCGCTGCTCGTACATCAGTGCGTAGAGGTGGTGCAGGACATCGGCGTCGGTCGACGAGTAGTTGGTGGGGCGCATGTACGCGTCGAGCTCGTTCTTGCTCGCCCGGTCCGCTCGGTAGTAGTAGTCGGTGAACGAGGGGAAGAAACCCTCTTCGCTGAACGGACTGGTGTCCTTGAGCCGCAGTCCGAATTTCCGTACGTAGTTGACGATTCTCGCCTGAGGGAAGCGGCGGGCGAGATCGAGGACGATCTCGACGGCGCTCTGGCTGCCGCCGACGACGGCGATCGACCGTGGGGCGTTGTCGCCCAGCTCTCGCACGGTGGGCAGATACCGGGTGAGGTGGCACACCCGGGGCGTCTGGAGACCGGCGAACGGTGCGGGGACGAACGGCGTACGGCCGGTGCCCACCACCAGCGACCTGGCCCGGTGCTGCGATCCGTCCGCGCAGGTCACCACGTACTCGGGGGTGCCATCGACCTCGGCCACGTCGATGTCCGTCGCCCGGGCCCCGAACGCGACCTGCGGCCGGAACTGCCGGGTGGCCCAGTCGATGTACTGCGCGTACTCCTTGCGCAGCGGGAACTCCAGGGGCAGGTTCAGGTGCTCGATGAGCCGGCCCTGTTCGAAGAGGAAGTTGAGGAAGCTGTAGCGACTGCGTGGGTTGCGCATGGTCACGAGGTCACGGTTGGGGTGGTTCTGCATGTTGGAGCCGTCCAGCAGCAGCCCTCCCTGCCACACGGGATCGGACGCGGCCTCCAGGAAGAAGGCGTCTGTCTGCGGCAGGTCCTCCTGCAGCGCGATGGCGAGCGACAGGTTCGCGGGTCCGAACCCGACGCCGAGCACATCCACGGCTTCGGAGGCCGGCGCGGTCGCCCGGACGTTGAATCGGTCAGTCATGCGGCACCTCGGCTTACGTCATCGCGCGTCAGCATTGTTCTTCCGTTCCGCAGGCCGTCCGGCGATCAGCGCCGGGTCCTCCCGCATCTCCTCGTACCAGTACCGCCATTTCGTCACGTCGTCGGCGAGGCCGGCGGCGGCGATGGCCGCTTCCTCCTGCTCCCAGCGGACCTCGCTCCGAGGCTGGATCCCACTGCTGCCCAGGACCTTGCGGTAGAAGGGGTCGTCTCCCTTGCGGGCATCGCTCATCAGCGCGCCCACCTCGGGCGAGACCAGTTGCAGGCCCGGCCGGGGGGACCAGTTCTCCAGTCCGTCGACCGGCGGCAGTCCGACCGCCGCAAGCAGGGCTGCCGTGACCCCGGCCGGATCGGTCCGCAGGTCGTCGGAGTCGACGAGTACGTACGGGATGTCCCGCGCCCGGCACAGCTCCAGCTGCTCCCGCAGCGACTGCCACCCGCTCTCGAAGGCCGGGAAGGTCTCCGCGCCGTTGAGCTGTCGCACGATGCGCAGCCGGGAGGTGGTCGACAGCCGGGGGTCGCAGATCACGAAGACCGGCGGAGCTGTGGTGAGCCCGACGAGCTGTGCGAACTGGGCGTCGCTGAGCTGGAAGCTCATGTCCTTGATCAACAGGCCGCCGCCGTGTGGCACATCGGCCAGCGGGACCTGGAGGCCCGACTCGACGACCATGGGGTTGGCCAGGATGCTTTCGACCGATTCCGGACCCTGATCACCCCAGTAGCAAGCCTCGAAAGGCTCGTGGCAGTGGTGCGTGACCGAGGGGTGCTGCCACAGCAGTCGCGCCACGGCGGTCGACCCGGTGCGTGGCGGCGAAATCAGCGCCAGACGGGTCTTGTACACATGGGTCAACACGGTTTCCAGTTCCACTGTCTCCTCCTGCTAACTCAGCTCGGCAAGGCCGAAGGCACGGATTCCATCGGAGGTTCCACAGATCTCACCGCGCCCGAAGCGCCTGGTCGAGGTCCCCGACGATGTCGTCCAGATGCTCGATTCCGATACTCAGTCTGATCATGTCCGGCGGTACCGGGACCCGTGCGGGGTCGGCGTCCGCGGCCTGTTTGTGCGTGGTGGCCCCGGGAATCGTGGCCGTGCTCTTGACCTGACCGAGGTTGTTCGCCCGCCAGATCAGCCCGAGACGGTCCATCACCTCGTGTGCGGCCCGGACACCGCCGGCCGGGCGGAAACAGAGGAGGAAGCCGAACCGGTTCTCCGCCTCGCCCCCGGTCGCCTCGCTGTCGACCAGCCGCATGTCCCGCTTGGCGATGTGGTGCGAGCGGTGGCTCTCCAGCCCCGGGTAGAAGACCTCGACGACGTCGGCGTGTGCCTCTAGGTGGCGGGCCACTTCGAGCGCGGTGCGGGACATGGCATCCACCCGGCCTCGCAGTTCCCGGATGTCGGCGAGGATCGTCCAGGCGTTGAACGGGCTGATGACCGCGCCCATGTCCCGCAGGGGGCCACGGTGCAGATATCCGGCGTAGTCGGCCGACAGCTCGGCGGGCTGACCGCGCAGACCCAGATGGTGCCGGGCGATCACCGCGCCGCCCATGCTCCGGCCACTGGCGCCGGCCGCTTTGGTGAGCGAGTGCACCACGACGTCCGCGCCGAGAGCCAGCGGGCGCAGGAGCGCGGGCGTCGCGAGGGTCGCGTCGATGATGAGCGGGATCCCGGCCTCCCGGGCCAGCGCCGACAGCGCGGGGATGTCCACGAGCTGCACCGTCGGGTTCGACGGGACCTCCGCGTAGAGGAACCGGGTGTCGGCGTCGATGTGGCGGGCCCAGTCATCGACCGACAGCGGATCACCGACCCAGCGCACGTCGACGCCGCGCTCCTGCCCGTACCGCTTGTCGAAGACCATGGTCGTGGAGCCGTAACACTGCGGCGATGCCACAAAGTTGGGCTTGTCCCCAGCGGCCGTGGACAGCAGCGGCATCGTGGCGAGGGTGATCGCGCCCATTCCGGTCGCGGTGAGCGTGGCGCTCACCGCAGCGTCGACCCCGTATCCCTCCAGGGCGGCCACGGTGTGTTCCAGGAGGCGGACCGTCGGGTTTCCCCGCCGCGTGTAGACCCAGCCGTCGCCGTCCTCCGCGGTGGCGGCGAGCATCGCTTCCATCGACGGGAAGCTCTGCGCGGTCGCCAGATGGGCGGGCTCGCTCAGTGCACCGAGGTGGTGGGCCGACTCCGTGTGGTCGTAGGCCCCGCTGATGGCCAGGGTGGTGAATCGGGCGCCTGTCACAGCAGCAACCTTCCTTCCGCCTCCATCGGCCCCTTGCTCACAGGTGTTTCCTTTCCGTCCCGGTGGTGCTGTGGACTGGTGGTCTGCGGTGGTACCGGACGGCCGAGGGCGGGACACAAGCCGCTGCCGCCGGACGGGATGAGCCAGGGTCTTCGCCCGGATCAGACGAAAGACCCTAGAGCCGGGCCAGTTCGTCCCGGAGGTCATCGAGACCGAGCGGGCCGAGCGACAGTGCGGCTGTGTGCCAGGCCTTCAGGTCCAGTCGCTCGCCGCGCTCCGCATGGGCCGCTCCGGCTGCTGCCCGGCCGTCGAGCCAGGCCTTCTCCCCCAGCTTGTAGGAGATGGCCTGGCCGGGCAGGCCGAGGTAGCGGCCGATCTCGCTGTCGACGAACTCGGCGGACTGTCCGCTGTGGGCGGCGAGGAACTCCTTCGCGAACCCGGGAGTCCAGCTCTGCCCCGCGGCGACCGGGGCGTCCTGCGGGATGTCGAGGGACAGGTGCACGCCGATGTCGACCAGGATCCGCACGGCCCGCAGCATCTGCCAGTCGAGGAAGCCGAGACGCTCGCCGGGGGTGCGCAGGTGACCCAGCTCGTCCATCAGCCGCTCCGCGTACATCGCCCAGCCCTCGGTGCAGGCGTCGATGGAGGCGAGGGCCGACTGGTACGTCGACAGCCGGGCCCCGAGGTGCCGCCACTGGGCGAGTTGCAGGTGATGGCCCGGCACGCCTTCGTGGTACCAGACGCTGCGCAGGCTCCACAGAGGGAACCGCGTGCGCCCCTGAGTGGGCAGCCAGGTACGGCCGGGGCGCGAGAAGTCCACGCTCGGCGGGGTGTAGTACGCCGCCGAGCCCGTGCCCGTCGGCGCGATCGCGGCTTCCACCACCCGTACCGGCGGCGCAATGTCGAAGTACGTGCCGTCGAGCTCGTCGATCGCCTCGTCCATCCAGCCCTGCAGCCGCGACCGGACCGATTCCACCCCGTCCACGGCCTCACCGTGGAGATCGAGGTGGCGCATCGCCTCGCGGGCCGTGGCCCCGGGCAGCACGGACTCGGCTTCGGCGCGCGTCTCGGCCCGAATCCTGCGGTACTCCTCCCACGCCCAGGCGTAGGTCTCCCGCAGGTCGAGTTCGGCGCCCGTCCAGAACCGCGCCCAGGTGCGGTACCGGTCGGCGCCCACGCCGTCGGGCTGGACCTCGGCCCTGGGCAGGTAGTCGGCGCGGAGCCAGTCCCGCAGCCCGGCCAGCGCCGCGACGGCCTGACCTGCCGATGTGTCGAGTTCGGCGCGCAGGGCCGACGGTACATCGGCGCCCGCGCAGAAGCCGGCGTACCAGCCGCGACCGTCGCTGTCGCGGATCCAGGCGTCGAGCTGGTCGGCGATGACACGGACCTGTCGTGGCGCCGCGACGAAGGTGTTCTTCTCCAGCCCGAGGGTCAGGGACTCCCGGAAGCCCTCGAGCATCGGGGAGACGAGACCTGTTCGGCGCGCGACCGCCGACCAGTCGTCCGCGGTCCTCGTCGGCATCAGCTGGAAGATGTCCTGCGCGCGTTGCTGGAGACCGAAGACGTTGACCACCTCACGCAGGTACTCGTCGTCGGCACTGATGGCCAGCTCGGCCTCCAGACGCTCGCGCAGCAGTCGCCCGCACCGTCGCTCCAAGGGCGGGAGAGCGCCGGCCGTGGCCTGCTCGGCCCGGTCCAGGTCGAGGAGGGTCGCGCGGAACACGTCGTCCATCCGGGCACGGCCTTCCGGCGAGAGGTCCGGCATCTCGTCCTGGCCTTCCGGCACCCCCAAGTAGGTGGCAATGCCCGGCTCGACCCGGGCGAGCGCCGTGACGTAGCCATCCGCCACATCGCGCACCGCACGGGAGTCGGCAGACATGTCGTCGTCCACGTGTTTTCACCTCACCCTGAGTCGATCGGTCATTGGCTCTGTCCGGGGGCACCGCGATACGCCATCGACCACGCAGCGGAGTTCGGAACGCGGTGCACCGCACCGCCGGGAACAGACTGGCCCGACCGGATCGACCGGTCAATGAAGGGCTGCTTGAACGCCGACGTCACCGAACACTCCTGGCCCAGAGGACAACTCGCTGTGGAATCAGCGTGCTTGGCCATGGTGGGCGGGGACGCGGCAAAGGCGGTCAGCGGGGCAGGAACACTCCGGCGCCCTCGTCGCGGGCGAGGGAGTGGACGGAGGCCGCGAGGGCCACGTCGTGGACGCCCATGCCGAACGGGTTGATCACCGTCCGGTCCGTGGAGGTGATCGGGCGTGCGTAGGTGCCGGACAGGAGCGTGGCAAGTTCCGCGTCGACCTGGCGGGCACCGGCAGCCCGCGTGCCCGGGCCGGTGACGCGACCGGACGCGGCCAGGCGTCCCAGGAGGCGGGTGTCGTCCTCGCTGACGAGGCGCCAGTCGTCGACGAACAGGTGCTCGGCCCCGAGGAGCACGTCCTCGGCGGCGTCGTCGAGGGAGACGTTGAGGAAGACGGAGCCCTCAGGCAGCCAGGCCAGCGGTACGTACGAGGTCGTGGTGGTCGTGGAGGCCAGGGTGACCGGGGCCGAACGGACCGCCGATTCAGGGTCGGCGGCGATCTCGACCTCGATCTCCGGCAGCGATTCGCGGAGGGCGTCGGCGAACGACCGGCACCGGGACGGCGACAGATCATAGACACTCACCGACTTCACCGCGCCGTGAGCCGCGAGCAGACCCAGGTGCGTACGGGCCTGGATGCCGCACCCCAGCAGGGCCACCCGGTCAATGGTGGGCAGGGGGCGGACCGCTCGCAGTGCGGCGACGGAGACCGCCGCGGTGCGCAAGGCGCTGATGTGCGCGCCCTCCATGATGCAGACCGGTTCGGCCGTTTCCCCGTCGTACAGGAGGATCAGGCCGGCGGCGCGCGGCAGGCCCCGGTCCGGATTGCCCAGACTGGCGTTGATGATCTTGCATCCGTACGCGCCGTCGTGCCAGGCGGGCAGGACGAGGCTGCGGGCCGCGGCTCCGTCGGGCCCGGTCCAGCGCAACGCCGCCTCGGGCGTCACTCCGGACCGGTTCGCACGCACACCGAGGAACGCCTCCTCGACCGCTTCGAGCGGGTCGAACTTCGCGCACAACGACTTGACGGTCGCACCGTCGAGGTACCGCAGCGGACTGGGCACGGCTTTCATTTACTACGTCCTTTCGCGTTACGGAACACTGGGAACACGTCGCTTGAGGGGCTCGGGCGGCTCCTCTACGGTCGCCCGCATGAAAACTCAGCAGCTTCGTCCCAAGAGGCCTCCGCGCTGGCTCCTGCGGACTCCGGACCCGGACGCGCCGGCCCGTCTCTTCCTGTTCCCCTACTCGGGGTGCGGTGCCTCGATGTACCAGGCGTGGCCGCGGCGCATCGGTGCGATCGACGTCTGCCTGATCCAGCCGCCTGCCCGCCAGAATCGGATCGCGGAGCCGCACTACGGCACGTACGAGAACATGGCGCGGGACCTCGTTGAGTACCTCCGGCCTCACCTGGACCGGCCCTTCGCGTTCTTCGGGCACTGTGGGGGAGCGCTCCCCGGTGTCGAGGTGACCCGGCAGCTCGCTGCGGCTGGGCTCCCGCTGCCCGAACGGGTCTTCGTCTCGGGCCAGGTGGCACCCCATGACGGACCGTTCAGCCGGCTCTTCGATCTCGGCCGCGACGGGCTGCGCACCGAGCTCGGCCACATCATCACCGCTCTCGGTGGTGAGCCGAGCGGACCGCTCGTCGAGATGGGCTTGGAGGTCCTCGCGAACGACCTGGAGGCGAACCGGCAGTATTCCCCCGGCCGCATCACCGTTCCCTCGGGAGTCACCGCGATCGGCTGGTCGGAGGACACCGAGATCCCCACGAAGCTCATGGGCGGCTGGCCGGACGTCTCGGCCGACTGCCGGTCCGTCGAGCTGAACGGTGACCACTTCGCGTTCCTTTCGGCCCCCGAGGCACTGCTCGCCGAGATCCGGCGTGACCTCGGCACGGTGACCGGGGCCCCGGCGGAGCGGGAACAGGTGGTCTGACGGTCCGGGCGGCGCGTGCTTCGCGCCGCCCTCGTCCTTTTCCTGACCGTGCACATCAGCGGTCCGCCGGCGGCCGAAGGACGTGGCCGCAGCCGGTCCGGCGGGAGCGCGGCTGCAGCGGGGCCGCCAGGCTCGCCCACCGTGCGTGACGGTCCGCGTAGTGGCGGCTCAGCGGATGTCCCGACTGGCCGGCGGGCAGCTCGGCGGTGACGAGGTCGTCCACCGTGACCACGACCCTGCCCGCCGCGCCGAACCCTGGGACGGCGGTGCGCACGGTGTGCAACATCCCGGCCTGTGCGCGCGGGCGGATGCCGAGCATGGTGTCGGCCCACGGCGCCAGCGAGGTCAGCGGGTGCTTGAAGCCGACCCTGTTCAGGCGGCTCCATCTCTCCGGTCGGTCCTGCAGCGCCGACCTCACGCAGTCGGCCACGAAGCCGTCCACGTCGGTGGTCCCGGCGGGCAGCAGCGCGCGGTCGCGGGCCCCGAGGATGGCGAGCAGCGGCCGGTCGTAGTCCCGGAACGGGAAGCGGAACGAGGGCTCGTGCTCGCGGCAGACGGCGACGTACGGGCTGAGGACCCGCCGGGCCAGGATGTCGCGCAGTCGGACGAGGACGCCGAAGGCGCGAGAGCCGGTCCCGGCGGTGCCGTCCCACTCCTGGAGCAGGGACCGGACGGGGTCGCCGGGCTCCAGGGACGAAACCGCGAGATCACGGTAGGGCAGGTACAGATCGGCCGCGATGTCGTGCTGCAGCGCGTGCATGCCGGCCGCGTCATGCCGCTCGCTCGTGCCGAGGACATGGCGGATGCGGCGCGCCCTGTGCCCCGGGTCCAGGTCGAGCCCGATCCGGAACTCGTCCTCGGGCAGAGCGCCGTCGTTCGCCGAGACGAGGATTCCATCGGCGGGATCGATGATCCGAGGACGTTCCGGTCCGGTGAGGTGGCCGTCGGCCGGTTCTGTGCGTGGGGTGCTGGCCGGACGGCGGGGCAGCAGTCCCGTCGCCAGATGCGCCTTCCGTTTCCGGTCCGTGACGAGGACGTTGAGCGCGACGCCGTGGGCGTCGTCGAGGATTGCGACGGCCCCGATGACGTCCTTGGCATGGGCGAGCCGCTGGAACCGCAGGTCGGCGGCGCGTGGGTCGTGCCCCGTCCAGCGGACGGCGACCTTCTCGCCGCACAGCGAGGCGCGCGAGACCGGCATCGTGCCGACGGTGGTGACCTCCACGGTCGCCGGCCCGCGGCCGCGGATGCGGATCTCCTCCGTCCTCGTGCGCAGGTCCTCCTCCTCGGCGGGGACGAGGTCGAGAACATCGGCCGTGAGGTTCGTGACGCCCCAGGCGATCCGTCCGTTGGTGCCGGAAAGCACCACCGGCAGGCCAGGGCTGGCCAGGCCGCGCAATCGGGTGCCGGGCCAGGCGAGGTCGACCTCGTAGAGGACGTTCGGGATGCCGAAGGCCAGGTGCAGGTCGTTGGCGAGCAGCGGTTCGTCCCCGGAGACGGTCCAGCAGTTGGAGCCGGGGACGGCGTTGTCCAGAGCGACGAGGTCCAGAGCGTCCGCCTCGCCGCGATGGCGCGTCAGGTCGGCGGGCAGGGCCGCGGTACCACTGCCGGGCAGGAAGAAATCGGCGATGGGTTGCGGTAGCGCACGCCGCATGACCGCCTCCGCTCGCTTGGCCTCCTCGTTCCAGGACAGCGAGTGCGACAGGACGAGCGAGGTGAGCACGCTGTCCTCCACCCGCCACGGCTGAGGCCGGTACGACAGGAACCGGCACTCGAACGGGGTTTCGTGCGCGTAGGCGGCGTTGACGCCGTCGGCGAACGCCGTCAGGAGCTCTCGTTCCGGCTCGGCGAGTTGTTCGGTCGCGGTCCGGGCGGCACCGATGAGCCCGAGGCGGCGGTAGACCGTGTCCAGCGGCAGCGCGGTCCTGCCCCACACCTCCGAGAGTCGTCCGCCGCCGGTGCGACGTACGAGGTCCAGCTGGAAACCGCGGTCACGGCCCATCGTGTAGCCGAGGGCGCGGACCGCGTCGTGATAGTTCTGCGCGCTGATCCGGGTGACGCCGTCGCCGCCGCACTCGGCCTGCACCGGTGCGGTCAGCGTGGGCACCTCGATGTCACCGGGACAGCGCGGTGCCGAGTCCTTCAGGGAGCGCAGCAACCGTCGCTCAACTGCGACCCGGCCGCAGTTGCGGCGCAGGTACTCGGTGATGCCGGCCGCGCACGCGGTGAGTACGGCCGCCGACGCCCAGGGCCACGGGAGCAGCAACGCCGCGAGCAGCACGGTGGTCGAGCCCGCCGCGCCCACCGCCCGGACTGTCGGAAGCAGTCCCAGGCGGCGCAGGCTCGGACGGTGAACCGAGCAGGTCACGGGGTCTCCAGAAGGGCGTCGGCGGTGGTCCGCACGGCGGTCGTGATGGCCTCCAGGAGCTCGGCGGCCACCTCTTTCGACGTGCTCGCGGGCCTGAAACGCAGCTCGAACACCAACGTGTCACCGGCGGGTACGAGTCCGAGTACGAAGTCGGACTCGGTGGCCACGACCTGGGCGCCCAGCACGTCACGGTCGGGTGCGTACGGCGTGAAGACGAGGCCGTCGTCAGGGGTGACGGTGGCGACCTCCTCCTGTCCGACGAGCACCGCTTCGAACACCGGGCCCCCGCCCGGATACCGGTCCCGCAGCCCGGCGAGCATCTCTTCGAACGGCAGTTCCTGGTGGTCGAAGGCGTCGACGCAGACCTCACGGGCCTGCCTGGCGACCGCGACCGGACCGGTGTCGTCCAGCCGCATGCGCAGGACGACCGTGTTGGTGAGGAGCCCGACGATCTCTTCCGTGCCCGGCTCGACGCGGTTGGCGAGCATGGTGGCGATACGGATGTCGTCCTGGCCGCTCCATGCCCGCAGCGTCGTCGCGTACGCGCCGAGCACGAGCATGAAATCGGTCATGCCGTGCTTGCGGGCCGCGGCGCGCACCGTGGCGACGTCGTCGTCCAGGAGCGTCGCCCTGGTCACCGCCGATCGCAGCCGCTGCACGAACGACGCCTGCGTGTTCACCTCGGCGAAGCGGCTGCCGGGGCCGTCGGCGAGCGCGGGGAACGGTGGCTTGAGCCGTTCCAGCCAGAACTCCCTTTGCCGCGCCCCCTCTTCCGTGGCGAGCCAGTCGGCCCGGTCCTTGGCGAGCGAGCCGCTGCCACGGGGGACTGGCCGGTGCGCGGGTACACCGTCGGCGGCGATCTCGCGGTAGATCTGCGCGGCTTCGGACAGCAGCATCGAGAGTGAACGGCCGTCACACACGATGTGGTGGACGTTCAGGAAGACGACGTGCCGGTTGTCGCCGAGCCGGTGCACAGTGGCACGCAGGAGTGGCGCCCGGTCCAGCGGCAGTGCCTCCCGGGCGGCGGCCGCCATGTGCTGCTCGCAGCGACGGGCCGGGTGCTCGTCGGCCGAGTGGTCCTCGATGCCGAGCTTGACCGTGATGTGTGGTTCGACCACCTGTACGGGGCCGTCACTGGTGTCCTCGAACCTGATACGCAGCGCCTCATGACGGGTCGCCAGTTCGGTGAGGGTCCGCTCCAGGAGGGCGATGTCGAGTGGGCCGTCGGCGTGCAGTGCGCCCGCCATGGCGAACAGCCCGACTCCGGGCAGTTGACGGGACACGTCCCACATCTGGCGCTGAGCACGGGAGAGCGGGTAACGGGCCGCCGGCTCCGCGACGGCAGGCGCCGTGGCCTGCGTTACCGATGCGGTGCGGCCTTCCAGAGTGTTCGCCAGGCCCGTGACCGTGGGTTCCGCCATGAAGGCGCGCATCGACAGAGCTCCGTGACGGGCCCGGAGCCGGCTGACCACCTGCATCGCGGTGAGCGAGTCACCGCCCGCATCGAAGAACGGCGTCCTTGCGTCGATGTCCGTGATGCCCAGGACCTCGGTCCAGACCTCGCGGATGCCGGCCTCCAGGGCTGCGCGGGCGGGTTCGGGTAGCGCTGCCGGCGTGGGGGCCGAGCCCGAAGCCACTGCCGGGACCTGACGCACAGGTGGCGCGGTGTCCTCCTGAAGGGCCCCGGTGGTGTCGGAGGCCGGGTCGGACGCCAGAAGTCGGGCCAGGTCGACGATGCCGGGCAGCGGAGTCTCGCGGACGGACCGCTCGGCGCCCTCGACGATCGCGGCCAGGGCCCTGCGGTGCACCTCGGCCGCGAGCACCATCGTGCTCTCCGGCAGCGCCGCCGCGTCGTACTCCATCAACAGCCGTAGCTCGTGGGTGCGTACGTCGACGGTGTAGGCCGAGCTGTACGTGTAGTGCGTGGACTCCAGTTCCTGTACGTCCAGCAGTTCCAGGCCGCCGGCCCCGACCATTCGGCGGGTGTCGTGGTAGTCCGTGAAGTTGAAGCCGGAGTCGAACAGCGGCGCCGCGCCGTGCCCGGCCTGGATGGCCGCGTTCGGGTACCAGCGGTGCCGCATCATCTCCTGTTCCTCTTCATGGAAGCGCACCGCCAGCTCCGCCCATGACCGCTCGCCCAGCGAGATCCGCAGGGGCAGCTGGTTGAGGAAGAGGCCGAGAACGCGGTCGGCGTCGGAGTCCTCGGGCCGGCACGCGAACACCATGCTGGTGCTCACCTCGTCGGAGCCGGTCAGCCAGGAGACGACCCGCAGGTGCGCGGCGCACAGCAGTGCCTTCACCGGCACGCCCAGCTCGGCGGCGACGGCGCGCAGGGCATCGACTCGGCCCGACAGGTTCACATGGAACTGCCGCATCATGGGCGCGCCCGATCGCTCCGGCGCGATCAGCCGGGCCGGTCCCGCGGTGCGTCCGGCCCAGAACTTCTGGTGCTCCTCGTCGACGAGCGCCGCCCGTTCCAGGGCCACGTAGTCGCCGAAGGTGGTGCGCGGGCCCGGCCTGGGCGTCGCCGTGCCCGTGTCCAGCAGTTCGAGGTACCGGGTGTGCAGGTCCTCGAAGAAGACGTTCACCGACCAGCCGTCGAGGATGGTGTGGCTATGGGTGAAGATCAGCTGGTAGTCGGTCGCGGACGTGGTCAGCGCCACGAGACGGAACGGGCCCGGCCGGGACAGGTCGAAGTCCTCGGCGGTCTCACGCGCCACGACCTCCCGGATCCGTTCCTCCTGGCCGTCGGTGTCGAGTCCGGTCAGGTCCTCGAACGTGACCGGCACCTCGACACCGGTGTGCACCCGCTGCACCGGCCCCAGCTCGCCAGCGAGGTCGAAGCTGGTGCGCAGCGCCGGATGAGCGTCGGTGACGGCCTGCGCGGCCGCCCTGAAGGCGACCGGGTCCAGCACGCCGCGTACCCGGTAGCTCAGCATGATGTGGTAGACGCGGGCGTCCGGCGCCATCTCCTGGTGGTAGACCATCCCGGACTGCAGAGCGGTCATCGGGTAGGCGTCGACGACGTCCGGGGGGAAGACGGCACCCTGCGGCAGCCCCGAGAACGGCTCGCGGTCGACCCGGCCCTCCCCGGCGTCGCCCACCCGCGACACGAGGGCGGCGACCGTCGGTGCGCCGTACACGTCCCGGACGGTCAGGCCAAGACCTCGATCCTTGGCGAGGCCCACCACACGGATCGCCCGCATGGAGTCACCGCCGGCGTCGAAGAAGTCGGTGTCGGTTCCGACGGACGGGTCCGTGAGCACCTCGCGGAACACATCGAGCAGCAGAGCCTCATGCGGACCAGCCGGGGCGGCGTTACTCCTTCCCGTCGGCGCATGCCCGGACGTCGTAGGGTCGGCCACCGCGGCGGCCACGGCCCGTCGGTCGAGCTTGCCGTTGTTGGTGAGGGGAAGCTCGTCGACCGCCACTACGGTGCGCGGAACCATGTAGCGGGGCAGCACACCGCGCACCGCGCTGAGCAGCTCCGCGGGTTCGGGCGTTACGCCGGCTTCGGGGACGACGACGGCCACGAGGTGCGCGCCGCTGTCGTCCGTGGCCACCGAGGCACCGGCCGCGGCGACCCCGGGGCGGGCCGAGAGCGCCGCCTCGATCTCGGCGAGCTCCACCCGGAAGCCGTTGACCTGCACCTGCTGGTCGCGGCGGCCGAGGTAGGCCAGGGTGGTCCCGTTGCGCCGGGCGAGGTCGCCCGAGCGGTACATGCGGGCGCCGGGAACATCGCTGAAGGGGTCCGGCAGGAACCGCAGAGCGGTCTCCCGCGGCCTGCCGAGGTAGCCGTTGCTGACCTGCGGGCCGCCTACATGGATCTCTCCGACGCAGCGGTCGGCGACCGGAACGCCGTCGTCGTTCAGCACGTGCAGCGCCGTACCGGGCAGCGGTGCACCGATCTCGGACTCGGCGGTCCGGGTGTCCCCGGGCCGCAGCCGGTGCCACGACGCGTGCACCGTCGTCTCGGTGATCCCGTACATGTTGACGAGCTCGGTGCGGTGCCCGACCTCCGCGTACCAGCGTTCGACCAGCTGCCGGTCCAGCGCCTCGCCCGCGAACAGCACGTACCGCATGTGCCGGGTGGAGTCGGGCCGCGCGGCGAGCGCGGGCAGCATGACGGTCAGCGCGGACGGGGTCTGGCTGAGCACGGTCACCCGCTCGCGGGCGCACAGTTCGGCGAACTCCTCCGGCTCCCATGTCGTCAGCCGCGGTACCACGACGAGCCTGCCGCCGAGCACGAGGCAGCCGAACATCTCGTACATCGATACGTCGAACGAGCAGGCGTGGAAGAGGGTCCACACGTCGTCGGGGCCGAGGCCGTAGCCGTCGGCGGTCGCGTCGAGCAGGCTCAGCACGTTGTGGTGGGTGACCTGCACGCCCTTGGGCCGGCCGGTGGAGCCGGAGGTGTAGATCACGTAGGCGGTGGTGTGCGCGGGCACGTGGACGAGCGGTGCCTTCACCGGGGCGTTCACGAGTTCGGTGAGGGCAGCCCGTTCCCCGGGCACCTCGGCCTCGTCGGTGATGGTGAGGCAGGCGCCCGAGTCGGTGAGGACGTCGGTCACGCGCGCCGACGGCCAGGCCTCGTGCAGCACCAGGCTCGCCCCGCCCGAGGCCATCACGCCGATGATGGCCACGACGAGATCCAGGCTGCGCGGCAGGGAGACGGCCACGACGTCCCCGGCACCGATCCCGCGAGCACGCAGGGCCCCCGCGGTCGCTTCGATCCGCGCCCACAGCTGCGCGTAGGTGAGGGTGCCCTCGGGCGCGGTGACGGCGACCGCGTCCGGGTGCTCACGGGCTGTCGCGGCCAGGCGGCCGGTGAGCGACTCGTCGACGCGCGGCAGCCGACCTGGGGCGGCGACCGTGCCCGGCGCCGCGACCCCGAAGGCTCCGGCGGCGAGCGACGCGACCGGGGCGACCGGGTCGGCACCGGCAGCCGTCAGTACGGCGAGTACGGTGCCGGCGATGGCCTCGACGTCCGCGTCGGCCACGGCCCGGCGGTCCGCCTCGACGTGCAGGACGAGGGTCTCGCCCTCGTCGCGGACCAGGAAGTTCAGGCCGTACTTGGCGCCGAGCTGAGCCACCTCGACATGCTCGACCGCTAGTCCGGGGAAGCGGGGCTTGGGCAGTGTGGTGCCGAGGTCGGTGACGATGACGTTGAACGCCGACCGGGCGGCAGGGACGTCCTCGGGCACGGGCGCGTGGCGGACGGCGCCGAGGACCGCCGAACGGGTCCGGCGCACCAGCTCGGTGAAGGGGCCGGGGCCGACGTCCAGCCGGACCGGCACCGTGTCCAGCAGCAGACCGACCACTCGTTCCAGACCGGGGCGGTCGCGGCGGGAGACGGGCATGCCGACCACCAGGTCCTCGCGTCCGGTGTACCGGGACAGTGAGACCGCGACCGCGGTGGATACCACGGTGAAGACGCCGGCGCGAGCCTGCCCGGCGATCCGCCGGACGGCGGCGGTGGTATCGGCGGGGACGACCACGCGGTGGGCGTGGCCGCGCTCGGCGCCGACGCCGTCGCGTGGCGGGGGCAGCGGGAGCGCGCTCAGCGACGCGTCGTCGAACGTCTCCCGCCAGTACCGGCGCGAGACGGCGAGATCGGCGTGAGCGACCCGGTCTGCCTCCCAGCGGGCGTAGTCGATCACGGCTACGTCATCGCCCGGGTAAGGCGGCCGTCGCCCCTCGACCCGGCTGCCGTAGCAGCGGGCGAGGTCGTCCAGGAGCGGGCCGAACGACGTGCCGTCGGCGATCACATGGTGGAGCACGAAGAAGAAGACGTGGTCCTCCGGAGCGAGCTGGAACAGATGCATCCGCACCGGCGGCGTCGGGTCCAGAGGCAGCGGCAGGTCGGTGAGGCGCGCACACTCGGCCAGGCAGGAGGCTGGATCGGCGCCCTCGGTCACGGTCAGCGGGGGCTCGACCGACGGCAGGACCAGCTGCCGCGGCTCGCCGTCGGTCACCGGGAAGACGGTGCGCAGCGACGGGTGCCGCTCGTGCAGGTCCCGCAGCGCCAGGACGAACGCGTCCCGGTCGAGCGCCCCGCGCAGGCGCAGGGCCCCGCACAGGTTGTAGGTGCCGTCCTCGGCGAAGTACGAGGTGGCCCACAGCGAGCGCTGGGCGGCCGTCAGCGGACCGCTGTCCCCGCCGGGGGCCGGGGGCCACGCCAGCCCCTCGCGCCGGCCGACGAGGCCGAGGAGGTCCTCACGGTGCAGCTTCATCTCCGCCAGCAGCTCGGTCGGCAGTTCCTCGCCCCGGTTGCGGTAGCGGAGCCGGCCGTCAGCGAGGTTCAGCGCCACGCCGAGGTCGTCCAGGCGGCTCAGCACCTCCCGTGCACTCACAGCTCCCCCTCGAAGACCAGCTCGGCGGCCGGCCGGCCGGCGCGCAGGCGATCCAACTCGGCGGCGACTTCCTCGACCGTGCCCAGCTCGAAGAAGTCCTCCAGCGCCAGCTCGACACCGGTCACCTCGGTGAGCCGGTAGAGCAACTGCACCGCCAGCATCGAGTGGCCACCCAGTTCGAAGAAGTCCTGGTCGGCGGCTATCTCGTCCACTTCGAGGAACTCGCGCCAGACCTCGGCAACCTGATTCTGCGTCGACACCTTCATCACCTTTCGCCGAAAGTCAGTACCGCGTCGGGGTCGGCCGCGCCGGCGCGCAGCACCTCGGCCACCGCCTGCGCCCAGCCTGCGACCGTCGCGGAGTCGAGAGTCTCCGGCCAGAACAGGACCTCCAGCCGCAGCCGGTCGGTCTCGCCGGACACGTCGATCATCAAATCCAGGTCCATCACGGGGTCGGCCAGTTCGCGCGGCTCGACCCGGAGGTCTCCGATCCGCAGCCCGGTGCGCCACGCGCTCTGATGCGTGACCTTCACCTGGAACAGCGGGAACCGGCCCGGCCGGCGCGGTGGGGCCACCGCCGCGACCAGCTTGTGGAAGGGGAGTCGGTCGTGCTCCTGTGCGCCGAGCACCTGCCGCCTGGCCAGGTCGAGCAGGTCGCCGAAGGACGGTGCATCGCCGGGTGCGAGCCGGATCGGCAGCTGATTCACGAACGTGCCGATCAGCTCCTCGCTGCCGGGCCACGAGCGGTTGACCGAGTCGATGCCGAGCACCAGATCGGTGGTCGCGGTCGCATCGCGCAGCACGACGTACGAGGCGGCGAGCACCGCCATGAACGGGGTCGCGCCGTGGGCCCGGGCGGTCTCGGCGAGGGCCTTGGTCTCGTCCGACGTGAGGAGGGTGACCACCTGGTCGGTCTCGAAAGCCGGCCTGGCCGGCCGGGGCCGGTCGAGCGGCAGATCGATCGCGGGCGGTGCGCCTGCCAGCTCCCCGGTCCAGTACCGCGTGCACTCCTCGGCGTCGGGGCCTTCCAGCCACGCACGTTCGGCGGCCACGTACTGGGAGAACGTGGCGCGCGGCGGGGTCACCCCGGTGTCGCCCGCGAGCGCCCGCTCGTAGTGCTCGGCCACGTCGCGCTTGAGCACCTCCAGGGACCAGCCGTCGGCGACCAAGTGGTGCAGGGCGATCGAGAGCACGTGGTGGTGGTCGGTGATCCGCTCCAACCGGGCCTGGGCCAGGGGTGGTTCGAGGGTGCGTGCGGAGATCTCGAACTCCTCCGAACCGGCTTCCTCCAGAGGGAGCTCGGCCTCGGGCCACAGGACGGCCTTCGGGACACCGCGCTCCTGGGTGAAGGCGGTGCGCAGCGGCTCGTGCCGGGCGACGACCGCCGCCAGCGCGTGCCGCAGCGCGTCCTTGTCGAGCGTCCCGTGCAGGTCGAGGGAGAGGATCAACAGGTTGGGCGCCTTTCGGCGGTGCAACTGTTCGAAGAACCACAGCCGCTCCTGCCCGGACGACAGGACCCCCACCGCACACGGTTCCTCACCGATGGCCAGGGGTTCCGCGGCCTCGACGGCGGCGAGGAGGCCCCGGGGGGTCGGCCGGGACAGGAACGCGCGCAAGGAGGTGCCCGCCGCGCCGAACTGCGCGCGGGCGCGGGCGACCAGGGTCATCGCGAGGAGCGAGTCGCCGCCCGCGGTGAAGAAGTCGTCGTCCGGGCCGACCGCGGCCACGCCGAGCGCCTCGCCGACCAGCTTGCGTACCGAGTCCAGGGCGGAGGCCGTGGTGGGGTCCGTCGAGGTGTCCTTGGCGCACCGGGCCTCCAGGGCTCGGTGGTCGATCTTCCCCGAGGTGTTGACCGGCAGCTGGTCGACCACGGTCACCTCGTGCGGGACGAGGTAGTGCGGCGCGCCTGCGCGCACGGCGGCGGCCACGTCGGCCGGCGCGTCGAGAGTCACGAAGGCCCGCAGCCTACCGCCGGCGAACACACAGGCGGCGGACCCGACCCCCGGAATCCTCAGCAGCTCGGCCTCCACGTCACCCAACTCGACCCGGTGGCCACGGACCTTGACCTGACGGTCACGGCGGCCATGGAAGTCGATGGTGCCGTCGGCCGCCCGGCTGACCCGGTCGGCGGTGCGGTACAACCGCGCGCCGGGCGTGCCGGACAGGTCGTCCGGCACGAAGGTCCGCGCGGTGCGCACCGGGTCACCGATGTAGCCGCGTCCCACGCCGGCGCCGCCGACGAGCAGTTCGCCCTCGTGGCCGGCCGGTACCTCGCGTCCCTGCGCGTTCACCACGTACAGGCGGGTGTTGAGCACCTCCCGGCCGATCGACGGCCAGGGCCGGGCAGCGCTCTCGGCCGCGGTCACCCTGTGATGGGTGACGTCGTCGGAGCACTCGGTCGGGCCGTAGGCGTTGACGATCGGGATGTCCGGGCAGTGCTCGTACCAGCGCTGGGCGACCGCCCCGGGGAGAGCCTCCCCGGTGGCGACCAGATACCGCAGCGATGACAGCCCGGCCCGTAGCTCGTCGTCGAGTTGCGCGGTGAGCACGGCGAGGAACGACGGGACGATCTCCAGTACGGTCACCCCGTGCCGGCGGACCCACGCCACCAGGTCGCCGGGCTCGGAGATGTTGCGGGGGAGGGCCACCGCGGTCCGGGCGCCGATGCTGAGCGCGATGAGGGTCTGCCACACCGAGATGTCGAAGGAGAGCGGTGCGGTGAGGCCGATGACGTCGGTGGTGCCGAGGTCCAGGTCCGCGGTCTTGGCCGCCATGTGGTTGTCCATGCCACCGTCGGCGACCATCGCACCCTTGGGCAGGCCGGTGGATCCGGACGTGAAGATCACGTAGGCCAGACCGTCGCGCGGTCGGTCCGGCGTCGTCTCCTGTGCAGCCTCCCGGTCCAGCTCTCCCAGCTCCTGGGCGGCGACGAGCACGCTCGGCTCCGGGGCGAGTCCTGCCACGACCTCGGCGGCGAACTCCTCGTGCCCCGGCTCGACGAGCAGGGCCCGCACCTCGGCATCCGCACACATCCGGCGGGCGCGCCACACCGGCACGCTCGGCTCAACCGGGACGAAGGCCGCGCCGGCGAGCAGCACACCGAGCACCATGGCGACGTATAGAGGGCCACGGCCTGCGACCAGAGCCACCACTGTCTCCCGGTCCGCGCCGGCCGCCCGCAGCGCCGCGGCGTGCCGGCGGGCCATGGCGTCCAGTTCCGCGTACCCCTGGGTGACGCCGTCCGCGACCACGGCGGGTGCCTCGGGGTGCTTCCGCCGCCACGAGGAGAACCGGCTCAACAGAGGGCTCGCGATTGGCTCGTTCATGATCAGGCCCTCTCCACCAGGTCGCTCACGGGGAGCAGTTCGGCCAGGGACGCCGCGTCGGCGCCGACCAGCGCGCGCACCGTGGCGTGCAGTCGGCGGGCCAGGTCCGCGATCCCCGCCGCGTCGAACCGTCCGGTCCGGTAGCGGAGGCTCAGCCGATAGCCGCCGTCCTGCTCTTCGATGTCGATCAGCAGTGGATAGGGGGCTGCGGCGATGTCCAGGTCGGTCGCCTCCACCTCAAGACCGGTCAGTTCGACGGGTCGGGAGGGCGGCTGCATCACGAGCATCACGTCGAACGGCGACCCGTCGCCGTCGGTGGCCGGTGTGAGGAGCGGCGCCAGTTCCTGGAAGGGCACGTTCGCGGACCGGTAGGCCCGCAGGGCGCCGGCACGGACGGCGGCCAGTGCCTGGGCCGGCGAGTCCGCCGGGGACAGGTCCACGGCCAGCACCGAGACGTTCAGCAGCGGCCCGACGACCTGCCGCCACTCGGGCCGGTCGCGCTGGGCGATCAGCGTGCCGAGCATGATCTGCTCCCGCTCGTTCGACCCGCTGTGGGTGAGCGCGGCCAGTGCGGTCGCGAACACCATGTAGGGGGTGGTGCCGGTACGCACGCCGAAGTCACGCACTGCCGCACCGAGATCGGCGTCGAACGCGTCGATGTGCCTGGCCGACGCGTCCTCGCCCGGCCCCGCCGGGACAGCCCGGTCCGGCAGCGCGGACCGTCGGGCCGGTCGGCCCACCACGTCCCGCCACAGGGCGGCGGTCTCACCACGGTCCCGCCGGTTCCACCAGGCTCGCTCGTCGAGGCAGTAGTCCGCGAACCCGTAGTCGGCCGCCGCCGGCACCCGCCGGTCGTAGCGGTCGGCCAGCTCGCGCAGGAAGAGCATGACTGACCAGCCGTCGCACACGATGTGGTCGATGTTGACGAACAGGCCCCGGTCCCGGTCCCCGAGTCGCGCGAGCAGCGCGCGGAACGGCAGCTCCTCGCGCAGGTCGGTGACGACCGCGGCCTCGTCCTCGACCAGCCGGTCGAAGACCGCGTCGCCGAGCTCGGCCACCGGGCCGCGCAGGTCCAGACGGGCGAGCTCGAACTCCTCGACCGGGCGGGCGGTCCAGGTGAGTTCGCCACCGTCGGTGGCGAACCGGGCCAGCAGCACGGGGTGCGCCGCCAGGGTCTCGCGCAGCGCCGCCTCCAGCGCCGCCTCGTCCAGGTCGCCGCGCAGCCGCAGCACACCGGGCATGTTGTACGTCGGGGAATCGGGGTCGATCTCGCGCAGGAACCAGAAGCGCTGCTGCGCGGCGCTGGCGGGAACCGGCCGGGTCGGGTCCGCGGGTACGCGGTTATCCCGCGTCCGGTCGGCCGTGGCCGGGTCCGCCGCCCGTACGGCACCGACGAAGTCGCGCAGTCGCGGGTTGGCGAAGACGACATCGACCACCAGCCCCACGCCGAGCAGCGCGTTGACCCGGTCGATCATGGCGAGCGCGAGCAGGGAGTGGCCGCCGAGCTGGAAGAAGCTGTCCTCCCAGCCGACCGTGTCGAGCTCCAGCAGGTCCGTCCACAGGGTCCGGACGGTCGCGGCGAGCGGGTCGTCCGGTTCGGCCGCAGTCCTGGGGGCCGCCGACGCCGTGAACGACAGAGACCGGTAGTCCACCTTGCCGTTCTTGGACCGGGGCAGCCGCCCGAACTCGGCGATGATCGTCGGGATCATATGCCGGGGCAGCAGGTCGGTGAGGACGGCGCGGAACCGTTCGTCCTCGTCGAGGCCGAGTACCGCCGCCGAGTCCTCCGGTCCACCGGGCCGGGACACATAGCCGACGAGCGAGGCACCCGCCGGCCCGTGGTGAACCTTTACCGCGGCCTCGACGACACCGGGGCACCGGCGCAGCGCGGTCTCGACCTCGCCGACCTCGATCCGCTGGCCGCGGATCTTGATCTGGGTGTCGGCGCGTCCCAGGAACTCCAGGTCGCCGTCGGCGTCCAGGCGGCCGAGGTCTCCGGTGCGGTAGAGCCGCCCGCCCGGGGCCGCCGCGTACGGGTCCGGCACGAACACCTCGGCGGTCCGCCGGGAGTTGCCGCGGTAGCCGCGGCCGACCGCGCCGCCGCCGACGTGCAACAGACCGACCACACCGGGCGGCACCGGCCGCAGGTGCTCGTCGAGGACGTGCACGGTGGTGTTGGCGAGTGGCCGGCCGACCGCGGTGGTCATCGGAGCGTCGGGTCCGGTCGCGCACAGGCCGGCGGTGACGTCGTCGGTGCATTCGGCCGGACCGTAGGCGTTGTGCACGGGGATGCCGGGCAGCTCCCGCGTCCAGCGCCGCAGCACGTCATGGGTGAGGGTCTCGCCCGTGGACAGCATCACCCGCAGGGCGCCCGGGGTCGCGGCGAAGCCCGCGTCGAGCAGCGCCATCATGTTGGACGGCACCAGCTCCAGCATGGTCACGCCGCCGTCGACCACGGCCTTCAGTAGCTTCGCGGGCGACTGCGAGTCCGGCTCGGGCACGATCCGTACGCGGCCGCCGAGCATCAGTGGAGTCAGCAACTGCCATACGGAGATGTCGAAGGAGACCGGGGCGGTCTGGGCGACACAGTCGTGCTCGGTGAGCCCGAAGTGCTCGGCCAGCTGCCACATGTGGTTGGTGACGCCGTAGTTGGTGGAGACGGCGGCCTTGGGAACACCGGTGGAACCGGAGGTGTGGATGATCGTCGAGGTGGCGTGGTCGTGGCAGAGCCGAGGCGGCCGGACCTCGGTGGCGCCCGAGACCAGCTCGGCGAGGTCGAACACCTGGCGGTCGCCGAACAGATGGCGGCCCGAAGGCCCGGCGATGATCGCGACCGGCTCGACCGCGTCCACCATCGCCTCGGCCCGCCGAGGAGCCTCGCGGGGGCTGATCGGCACGTAGGCGCCGTCGGCCTTGTGCAGGCCCACCAGGGCCACCAGGTAGTCGGCGGACCGGTCCGCGCTCATCACGACGGCGGCGTCGGTGGCCACGCCGGCGGCCCGCAGCCGCTCGGCCGCCCGGTTGGCGCGGACGTCCAGCTCGGCATAGGTCAGCCGGACCCGGCCGTCGTCGACGGCGATGCTGTGGGGGGCGCGGTCGACCCAGTGCTCGAAGGAGTCGAGGTAGTTCTCCGGGCGCGGAACGTCGGGACCGATGCCCCGGGCGATCAGCGCGGCGGCCTCGTCCTCGGCCAGCAGCGGCAGTGGTCCGCCCGTCCCGGCGCCGATGCCGGCGAGCAGCACCGGCAGGGTCCCGGCCACCAGCTCGGCTTGGTCCCGGGAGACCTTCGCGGAGTCGTACTGGATCTGGAAGTCCACCGTGTCGTCGCGGATCGCCACGTTCAGGCCGAGGTCGGACTGCGTGGTGTGGTCGGGTACTGCGTGGCCGTGCAAGGTGACGGCGCCCGCCGCCAGCTCGGACTTCTCATCGCCCGTCACGATGCCGGCCGCGCCGGGCAGCGACGCCGTGTAGCAGGTGAACATGGCCTGGAAGACCGTGGCCGTGGCGGTGTCGCGGTCGGGGTTGACTAGCCGGACGATGTCGGAGAGCGGCATGTCCGCGTGGTCCAGCACGTCGAGGACGTGGCGGTGGGTCGCGGCGGCGAACTCGACGAACGGCGTCCCGGGGCGGTGGACGGAGCGCACCGGCACCACGTTGACGAGATAGCCGACCCACTCGGCCAGGGACCGGTCGGTGCGGCCCGCGGTGGGCACGCCGACGATCAGGTCGGACTGGCCCGACAGCCGGTGCAGCAGCTCCTGATAGGCGGCGAGCAGCAGGTTGTGCAGGGTCAGACCGTGCTCGCGGGCGTATTCGGCCAGTGGGGCGCCGGGCATGCGGAAGGCCAGTGACTCACGGGGTGCACCGGCCTCGGGGCTGCCTAGCTCGGGCAGTGTGAGGGTGGGCAGTTCGCCTTCGAGTTCGGCCTGCCAGAAGTCACGGTGTTCGCGGGAAGAGGGCGGTGCGGCCAGTGGGTGGGGCTCAGCCTGCTCGCCACGGAGTGCGGCGGCCAGGTCGGCGACGACGATCGCGTACGACGACACGTCGCACACGATGTGGTGCATGGACAGCGCGAACAGCCAGTCGTCCCGGCGCCGCAGCAGGGCGGCGCGCAGCGGGGCCCCGGAGGCGAGGTCGAACGGACGGGTCGCGATGTCGCGGTACCAGGCGGCGACCCGCTCGTCTGACCAGTCGCGCCCGTCGGCGACCTCGGCCTCGGGGACGCCGGTGTCACACACCTCGGCGTGCGGGGTGCCGTCGCGCGTGGTGATTGCCAGGCGCAGGCTCGGGTGGCGCGCGGCCACGGCACGCAGTGCGGTGCGGAAGGCGTCGGGGTCGACGGTCCCGGTGACCCGGAACGCGCGCGTCACGTTGTAGTCGCCGCCGTCCGGTCCGGCCCGGTGCAGGAACCACAGGGCGCGCTGGGAGGGAGTGAGCTCGTAGGTCTCGGTGGCCGTGGCGGCGGTGGCCGTGGCGGCGGTGGCGGTCGAGGCCGCCGCGGCGAGTGCGGCGATCGACTCCGCCCGCAGCGCGGCCGTGGGCGACAGCTCGACGCCGAGCGCCTCCTCCAGGTCGTGACGCAGCCGGACCGCGGTCAGCGAGTCGGCGCCGAGGCCGGCGAGCGTGGCATCGGCCGGCGGCGGCTCGGCCAGGCCGAGCAGGGCCCCGAGGTGGAGGCGGAGCGCGTCGGTGAGGGCGTGGTCCGACAGCAGTTCCGTGAGCGAGGAGGTGCGCCGGGTGGGCGTGTCCTTCCGCAGGACCGGCAGCACGCCGTCGACGTAGCGCCGACGGACCGCGTAGCGCTGGACCTTTCCGCTGGATGTCTTGGTGATGGTGCCGGGCGGCACGATCAGGACGGTGCGGGCGGTGACGCCGTGGACGCGCGACAGGGTGTCGCGGACCCGCGCGGCGATCTCGGCGTACCGCTCGGCCGGAGTACCGGCGCCGACCTCCTGGCAGACCACGACCTCCTCGTCACCGCCGTGGTCGACGCCGAAGACGGCACAGCGGCCGGGCCGGACCTCCGGGTGGCAGGTACCGGCGTCGGCCTCCAGGTCCTCGGGGTAGATGTTGCGCCCGCGCTGGACGATGAGGTCCTTGGCACGGCCCACCACGAACAGCTCGTCGCCGTCGCGGAAGCCGAGGTCGCCGGTGCGCAGGTGGGGCCCGAAGCTCTTCCCGCCCCAGTAGCCGTTGCCGTTGCTGTCGCTCGCGACGGCGATCTCGCCGACCTGGCCGTCGTCGAGCCGGGCATCGCCGTCACGGTCGAGGATCCGCACATCGGCGTGGTCGGGCAGCCGGTAGGCGGTCAGCTCCCGGCCGTCGTCGAAGGTCCGGGAGACGGTGGCGGCGACGGTGGTGACGAGCAGGGTCGACTCGGCCAGGCCGTAGCAGGGCAGATGGGCTCCGGAACGGAAGCCGGTGTCGCGGAACGCCTCGGTGAAGGCGCGCAGCGTACGCGGATAGACCTGGGCGGCGCCGTTGAAGGCGACGCGCCAGCGGGACAGGTCGAGTCCGGCCTTCTCCTCCTCGGTCACCTTGCGCACGCACAGGTCGTAGGCGAAGTTCGGGCCGCCACTGATGTCGGCGCCCTCGGCGCTGATGGTCTCCAGCCAGCTCGCGGGGCGGCGGATGAACGACAGCGGGTCGAGGATGACGCCCTTGGCGCCGGTGTACAGCGGCTGCAGCATCGCGCCGATGAGACCCATGTCGTGGTGGAGAGGCAGCCAGCTGACGATCGTGGAGTCCGGCGTCACGCCGAACGACCGCTGGATGGCGGCCTCGTTGTGCATCAGCGCGCCGTGGGTCACGACGACGCCGCGAGGCGTACTGGTGGAACCGGAGGTGTACTGGAGGAAGGCGACGTCGTCCCCGGCTGCGAGCGGCAGGCCCGCGCCGTCGTCGGCGGCGGAAGGCTCGATCAGATCGGCGAGCAACCACTCCTGGGCCTCGGCGAACGCACGCAGCTCCGGATCCTCACCGGCCAGCGCGAGGTCCCGGACGAACGACAGGGAGACGACGAGCGAGACGTCGCAGTCCCGGGCCACGTTCAGTACGCGGCGCCGGGTGCCCTCGTCGATCGGCAGCGGTACGGGCACGGCGATCACACCCGCGGCGAGGCAGCCCAGGAAGGCGGGGGCGAACTCCGGCGCGGTCGGGAACAGCAGCAGCACGCGCGAGCCGGGCCGCACCTTCTCGGTGAGGGCGCGGGCCACGGCGAGTGACCGGCCCCACAGCTGTCCGTAGGTCAGGTCCACTCGCGGTCCGCCGCCGAGCGACGCGATCGACAGTGCCGGCTTCCCGGCCGAGTCCTGCGCGTGTGCGGCGAGCCGTGCGATCAGCCCGCCCGGGAGGAACCCCGTCATGACTTTTCCTTCCATGTGAACCGGACGGTCGCCTCACTCGCGCCGAACATGAGCCGCGGGTCGAGTAGGCGGGTGCCTGCCGGATCGACCGCGAAGTCGGTGGTGGAGTCGAGCAGGGCGCGCAAGGCGATGCGGATCTCCAGGCGTGCCAGCGGCGCGCCCAGGCAGTAGTGGATGCCGTGCCCGAAGGCGATGTGCGGGTTGGCCGACCGCCCGATGTCGAACACGTGCGGCTCGTCGAAGACCCGTGGGTCGCGATTGGCGGCGGCGATCCACACCGACACCGATTCGCCGGCGGGGATCTCGTGCCCGCCGATCACGATGTCCCGGACGGTCCTGCGTTCCACGCGGGTGGTCTCCGAGCGGTACCGCATGACCTCGTCGATGGCCGAGTCGAGAAGTTCGGGCCGGGCACGCAGCTCGGCGACGGCCTTCGGGTGCCGCCCGAAGACGATCATCGCGTTCACGAGCGTGATGGTCGCGGCCTGTCCGGTGGACATCAGCAGCGCGATCAGCCCGGCGATCTCGTCGTCGCCGAGGGACTCGCCGTCGATCTCGGCCGCTATGAGCTTGCTGGTCAGGTCGTCGGTGGGCGCGGCGCGCCGCTTCGCGACGAACTGGTGCAGGTACGCCTCGGCGATCTGGGTCAGCGAGAGCACCTTCTGCAGGCCGTTGCCCTCGGAGCTCGGGTCGGCGAGTGCGAGGAGGTTGCTCGACCACTCCTGGAAGAGGTGCTGTCCCTTGTCGGGGATGCCGAGCATCCGAGCGATGGCCGTGGCCACGACCGGCGAGGCGAACTCCCGTACGTAGGAGACCTCTTCCCGGCCTCGCAGCTCCGCCAGGAAGCTCTCGACGGTCTCGTGGACCATCGGTTCGAGACCGGCGACCCAGCGGGGGGTGAAGGCCTGGCTCACCAGGCCTCGCAGGTTCCGGTGCCGGGGCGGGTCCATCCAGGTCAGGTTGCCCGTGCGGTACAGGCGCATCGGCGAGTCCTCGGGCACCGGCCGCACCACGGCGTTGGAGAAGGCACCGTGGTTGGCCAGTACCTCTTTGACCTCCGGATAGCCGAAGACGTGCCAGCCGCCGCCCGGCGCCCGGGTGACCGGGGCGCGGGTACGCAGCCAGTCGGTCAACGCCGCCTCGTCGGCGGGTGGCGGCGTCCACACGCTCGTCGTCACGCTCATACTCCCTCGGTTGCTGCCGGTGTGAGGTGTTCGGTGACCCAGTCGTCCGTGTAGACCGTGTCGGCGTACGGATTGCCGCTGTCGGCGCAGAGGAAGGCCACCACCGGCTCCGGGCCCGTGTGTCCCTCGAAGTGCCGGGTGATCGCTGCGTAGACGCAGCCGGTGGAGCCGCCCGCGTAGATGCCGTGGTCCCGGAGCAGGGCGCGGCAGCCGGCCACCTCGTCCAGCTCGGAGAGCACGACCACCTTCTTGATCCAGGCCTCGTCGATCAGCGGCGGCCGGATGCTGGAGCCGATACCCGGGATTCGCCGCCGGGCCGGCGGAGCGCCGAAGATCGCCGAGCCCTCGACGTCGACGGCGACCACCATGGCGTCGGGGCAGGTCTCACCGAGCCGGCGCGAGAGCCCGTTGATCGTCGCTCCGGTGCCGACGCCCACGAAGAGGTAGTCGATCCGGCCGACGTCTTCGAGGAGTTCCCGGGCGGTCAGTTCGTAGTGGCCGCGCGCACCGTCCGGATTGGCGTACTGATTGGGCCAGTACACGTCCGACAGCTCCGCGCGCAGCTCGCTGATCCGTCCGAGCCGGCTCAACAGGTAACCGCCGGTGCCGTCGGGCTCGGTGACCTTCTCGACCCGCGCGCACAGCCGCCGCAGCGTCCGCTCGGTGGCCGCGTTCACGTTCGGGTCGAGGACCGGCACGAACGGCACGCCCAGTTCGTTCAGGAACGACGCGAGGGCGAGCGCGAAGTTTCCGGAGGACGACTCGACAACCGTGGTGGTACGGGTGATCTCGCCGCGCCGCACCGCTTCACGGAGGATCCAGATAGCGGCTCGGTCCTTCGCGCTTCCCGTCCGGTTCTCCAGCTCCATCTTCGCGTAGAGCTGGAGGCCCAGGTGAGGCAGTCGCACGACCGGGGTCCTGGGCAGGTCGCCCAGGAGCGCGTCCGCGCGGTCGAGCAGCTGCCTGTCCAGCCGGCCTTGGTCAACGTGCGCAGACACGGAAGCCCATGTCGTAGCAGCTGTAGTCGGGCAGGTTGTAGATCCGCACCCACGCCAGGCAGCCACGGGGGTCACAGTTGTTGTAGAACGATCCGCCGCGGATCACACCGAGCTCGACCTCACCCTCCTTCGTCTTGATGACGCGGCCGGGCTTGTTCGCGTCGTACGGGTAGTGGTGGAAGGCGCTCGCGGTGATCTCCCAGACGTTGCCGGTGAGGTCCTGGACGCCGTACGGGCCGGCCGACCCGGGGTAGGCGTCGACGGGAGTGGTGTCGGCCACGTTCATGGTGTGGTTGCAGAGCTCGGCGGTGGGCTCCTCGTTGCCCCACGCATACCGTCGGCCGTCGGTACCGCGTGTGGCCTTCTCCCACTCGGCCTCGGTCGGCAGGCGGGTGCCGGACCACGCGCAGTACGCGGCGACGTCGAGGGAACTGACATGGGTGACCGGGTGGTTGTCCTTGCCCTCCAGGGTGGAGTCCGGCCCGTGCGGAGTGCGCCAGGACGCCCCGTCGATGTTCTTCCACAGGTAGTCCTGGTCGGGGACGACGACGGCGGGGTCACCGATCCAGACCCAGCTCCTGCCCTTCTTCTCCGCGTCGGTCACATGGCCGGTGGCCTCGACGAAGCGGTGGAACTCGGCAACGGTCACCGGGTACTTGGCCATACGGAACTCGGCCACGTCGACCTGGTGCTCCGGCGCGGCAGCACGAGGCTTGCCGTCCTCGCGCAGCTCGTCGGAGCCCATCGTGAACGGGCCGGCGGGAACGGTCACCCAGTAGTCCGAGGGGAGTGCCTCGGCGGGGGTCATCTCTGCCGTTACCTGGGTCACGGATTCTCCTTACATCGTGGTGGACGCAGCCGGAACGAGCCGGCCGTCGAGGTAGTAGCGCCATGCGGCGGACAGCGGGGCGCTGCCGCAGCGCAGCAGCCGGTCGTGGAAGGCCTTCAGGTCGGCGGCCGACGTGCCTGCACCGGCCAGTTCGCGCCAGCGCCGGATGTGCAGTTTTCCTAGCGTGTACATGGCGCCAGCCGGGTACGCGGCCACGGCCAGCACCTCGCGGCCGGCCCGCTCCGGCGACCACGCGCACAGGGTGGCGGCCTTGAGCGCGGCGGCGCCGAACTTCATGCGTCCCGAGTGGACGGAGAGGAACACCAGCAGGCGAGTGGCGGCCTCCAGCGCGTGGCGCAGGGCGGCGACCTCGACCAGCGGGCGGCCCTCGGCAAGGCCGCGTTCGATCGCCAACTCCTCGGCGTAGTGGGCCCATCCCTCCGTGATCCCGGGAAACCACGGCACGCACCTGCGGATCACCCCGGCGTGCGGGGAGGTGGCCTCGTGGTGCAGATAGTGGCCGGGGACGGCCTCGTGCACAGCGATCATCTCGAGCATCGGCTCGTTGAGATAGTCGCGGAGTGCCGCGGGGTCGGCGGGCTCGGGGACGTGCAGCACATGCGGCTGCGGGACGGTTTCGAGTGCTCCGGCGTGGTCGAAGACGACCGCGGCGGAGGTCGACGCGTCGCGGGCTGGCCGGATGTCGAGGCCGTAGCGGTTGGTGAGGGTGACGACGTCCTGCTCGGTCCAGAACTCCCTGAGCCGCTCGATGATCCCCGACAGTGAGGCGACCACCGATCCGGCCGGGAGCCGCGCACTCAGCAGTCCGTAGGTGTCCTCACGACTGCCCACGCCCAGCCGCACGGAGAGTGCGTCGAGACGGGCGACCAGGTGTCGCACCTCGTCATCGACCTCGGCGAGCAGGTCGTCCACCGGAGTGTCGACCCCTTCGGCGGCCTCGAGGTAGCCGGCGAGCAGCTCGGGACCGAAGACCGCGCGGGCCGGCTCGGTGGCCGCGACCGCGTCCGCGAAGCCCGCGAACGCGGCTCCCGCGGAGTCGGCCAGCCTCAGGAGAGAGCCGTCGGCCAGGTCCGGCCGTGCCGCGACGAGTTGGGCCGCGAGGTTCGGTACGGACGCTGCGCGGGCCCTGGCGTTCTCGATGCCGCTGATGCGCTCGCCCGCCGGCAGCGTGCCGCCGAACGTCTTCGCCGCGGCGGCGAGGAAGTCCGGCAGCTGGGTGAGATGGCGCGACAACGCCGTGACGCGCTCGTCGAGCGGTGCGTAGTGGCCGCGCAGGTAGACCTGCACATCGGTCTCGGCGAGCCACAGGTCGGGCCCGCGGTGGGCCCGGCCGAGCTCGGCGATGCGGAACCGCTCGTCGTCGAGCACCCGCATCGCCGTGCCGAGGTCCGCCCGCACCTCCGGGTCCGCGTTCTCGGGCAGGGCGTCGAGCTGCGCACGGACCGTGGTCAGCAGACCTTCCACGTCGGACCGCAGGTCGGGCGAGACCTCGGGCAGCCGGGCGTCGAACTCATGTCGGCCCGCGCGCCTGGCCACCTGCGGATATCGCTCGAAGACGTGGTCGACCACATCGGAAACGGAACTCGGGGCAGCAGACGTCATGTCACTTTTCTCAGAGAATGGCGATCCGGCGGTGCGCGGAGAATGGATGCGCAATACGCGTCACGGAATGCTCGGCGAAATTTCTGACTAGGTCGTCTCGTTGCCAGTGCTGGGCTCGATGACATTTCCGTCGTCGCCGTAGATCACATCGTCGTCGAGGCTGGCCAGCATATTGCGAAGCTCCTCGGGAGACATGGCCTTGAGGTCGTCTGCGTCAACCAGCTGCGAGAGTACCATTCGACTTCCCTGTGCAGTGAGAGATCCGGCATTTTCGAGGGCCTCGCGCACACTCTTCGGACGCATATCGGTCCACGCGCTTTCGATGTGGTCGAGGCATTCCTGGCGAGGGCGGGAGCCGCCCACCGCCGTCCAACCGGCCGGCAGGTCACGGGCGGCCGGCCATATCGAATACTGTTCCTCGCTGTTTATCACCACGAGGTACTGGGCGTTCTCGTCGTCGAACATCGGATGGAGAGGTCCCCTGCTGTCGGCCTCGATGGGAGGGAGGCGGGATGCACTGTCGGATGAGAATGCTGCTGAATACTTACGTGCCGCCCGTTCGGGAGGCCGGTAATTCATTCCCAGCAGTTCGGCTGAATGGAAGCTAGGCCAGGCCGATTGAGAGTGTCAAGAAACGAGAAATGCTTGGTGCTCAACCGGCTGTTCTCCTGGGGTTGCCCTTGACCGTGCGACCGGACCTGGGAATGCTCGAACCTTGGCAGAAGCACCGCACGGGCGAAAGAAAAAAGGCCGGAAGATCGGAAACCGTCCGAACGGTCCACCCGGACACCGGCCTTTGCGAAGTCACCTCGCACTGTTCGACCGATGCCGCGCTCCACTTGGACAGCAACCGACGCGGGGCTCCGGCGACAGCGGTACCCGCACGGGCGACGAGGCGTCCCATGCCCGCACGCCTACGCGGAAGACGATAGGAGATGGCAGTGACAACGATGGCCCCACCGGTCCCTGTGGACGTGCGGACCGAGCTGAGCCTCGAAGAGTTCCGCGCCGAGTACATGGGGCGCAGGCCCGTGGTGATGCGTGGCGCGGCCGCACACATGCCGGCGGTGTCCATCTGGTCGGCCGCCCACCTCGGCGATGTGGCGCCTGAGCAGCAGGTACGCGTCAAGGTCGGTACCGTCTCCGCGGGCCGTACCGCTGTCGTCCGCCTCGGCGACTACGCTCGTGAACTCGCTCGGTGGGAGGCTGCGGCTGCCACGGGAGAGGACGCCGGCGACCCGCCGGGCTACCTGCACGATGTGCCACTGCTGTCGACCCTTCCGGAGCTCCGACACGACCTGGAGCCGTTCCCCACCGACTTCTTCCCACCGTTCTTCCGCGATCAGTGGTGGAAGTTCACACAGTTCTTCGTCGGGCCCGCGCGCGCGGTGACACCGCTGCACTTCGACACGCTGCTGACCCACAACCTGTTCTTCCAGGTGCAGGGCTCCAAGCGGTTCGTGATGGTTGCCGACGCGGAGCGTGACAAGTGCTACACCTACAACTGGCGGTGGGCGGGGGTCGATCCGGAGGCTCCTGACCTCGACCGGTACCCGCGCTTCCGGGACGCGACGGTGCTGTCCTGCGACGTCGAGGCGGGGGACGTCTTCTACATGCCGCCCGGAACACTGCACCAAGTCACCTCGCCGGGCGCGTCGATCTCGTTCAACATCGACTGGCATGACCGGGCCAGCGCTTTGCGCGGCCTCGCCGCAGTGCGCGAAGGCATGCCGCTGAAGAACCTGCGGTACAACTCGCTGTTCGCGCTCGGGGTCGTCGCTGGACTGCCGCGCGGTCTGCTGATGCCGGGCCTGCGCTCGTACTACTCCTACATCTCCTAGCGAAGACCGGACCACGGTCGCGCTGTCTCCCGTACCGAGAAGGGGCTTCCATGAGCATCTTCGACCAGCACGAGTCGAACGTGCGTTGCTACAGCAGGCGTTGGCCAGTCGTCTTCTCCCGCGCGACCGGCAGTCGCCTGCACACCGCGGAAGGCGGAAGCTGGCTCGACTTCTTCGCCGGAGCCGGCTCGCTGAACTACGGGCACAACAATCCGGTGCTCAAGCGGGCGCTGCTGGACTACATCGACAGCGACGGCGTCACCCACGCGCTCGACATGTTCACCACCGCCCGGCACGACCTGCTCGAAACACTCGTCGACGTTGTGCTGCGGCCCCGGGGCCTGGACCACAAGGTGATCTTTCCGGGCCCGGGCGGCGCCAACGCCGTCGAGGCGGCCCTGAAGCTGGCCCGTACCGTCACCGGCCGCACCGAGGTCGTGCACTTCACCAATTCCTTCCACGGCGCGACGCTCGGCGCGCTCGCGGTCACGGGCAACCCCGCCCATCGCCGGGGCGCAGGCATACCGCTCACCGGCGCCACGCCGGTGCCGTTCGACGGCCAGGACGGGCACCCCCGCCCCGAGTACCTCGAACAGCTCCTGACCAACCCGGGCAGCGGCCTCGACCGGCCGGCCGCGGTGATCGTGGAGACCGTGCAGGCCGAGGGCGGGGTGAACGTAGCGAGCACCGAGTGGCTGCGTGCGCTCGCACAGCTGTGCCGGCAGCACGAGATCCTGCTGATCGTCGACGACATCCAGGCCGGCTGTGGTCGGACCGGCCCGTTCTTCAGCTTCGAGGACGCGGGCATCGTGCCGGACCTGATCTGTCTGTCGAAGTCGATCGGCGGATACGGACTTCCGCTCGCGCTCACTCTGGTCCGGCCGGAGCTGGATGTGTGGGGGCCGGGCGCCCACAGCGGCACGTTCCGCGGCGTGAACCCGGCGTTCGTCACCGCGGCGGCGGCGATGTCCGCCTTCTGGCGGGACGACGTACTGGAGAAGTCGACGCGCAGCAGGGGCGAGTGGATCGGGAACGCGCTGCGGGACATCGTCCAGGCGCACCCGGGCATGGGCCTGTCCACCCGCGGACGCGGCCTCATCCACGGTCTGGTCCTCGGCGAGGGGCTGGCCGACGAAGTGGCCGACGAAGCCTTCACGCGGGGCCTGCTGGTGGAGACCGCCGGACCCCGGGACGAGGTCGTCAAGCTGCTGCCGCCGCTCACGGCCTCCGACGCGGAGCTGGCCGAGGGGCTCTCGATCCTCGCGGACTCCGTACGCAAGGTGTCCGAGCGGACCTCATGAGCACGACCTCGACCGTTCCGACCGTCAGTTTGACCGTGATGCCAGACAGGAGTCCGCTTGTGCCCCCCCAGCACATCGCCAGCGTTCAGGATCTACCGCTCGCTCCGACACGGCGAGGAGCACACGGATGATGCCGGGCAAGGGCATCGGTAGGCGTCTCGCTCTGGCCGAAGCGCTGGCGCCGTTCTCCCTGCGGGAGTTCCGCATCCTGTGGATCGGGCAGGCCGTGTCGGCCGCCGGCGGCGGGATGACCAAGGTCGCGCTGATCTTCGCCGTACTGGCGGTGGACGGCTCGGTCACCGACATCGGACTGGTCATGACCGCGCAGGTCCTGGCACAGATCATCTTCGCGCTGGCCGGCGGAGTGTGGGCGGACAGGCTGCGCCGCCAGGTCCTGATGCTGTCGTCCGACCTGATCCGCGCGGCCACGCAACTGGTGCTGGCCACTCTCCTCGTGTCCGATGCGGCCCAAGTGTGGCATCTGGCCGTCGGCGCCGCGGTCTTCGGTGGCGCCCAGGCGTTCTTCGGCCCGGCCTCCAGAGGCCTGATGGCGGAGATCATGCCGCCGGAGCAGCTCCAGCGTGGCAACGCGCTGATGTCTTTCTGCATCAGCGCGTCCACGGTCCTGAGCCCGGCACTGGCCGGCGTGGTGATCGCGTGGTGGGGGCCGGGCCTGGTGCTGGCGGTGGATGCCGTCACGTTCATCGTGAGCGCGGTCTCGCTGGCGTCACTGCGCCTCGCCCCGCGTACCCTGCCCGCGCCCGAGACGTTCTGGCGCGATCTGGGCACCGGTTGGCGTGAGTTGTCCGTACGCAAGTGGCTATTGATCAACATGTTCGTGCACATGATGCAGAACCTGGCGGTCGCGGCCTACTACGTGCTCGGGCCGGTGATCGCGGACAAGTCGCTCGGCGGGCCGTCCGCCTGGGGCATCATCGTGTCGGGCTTCGCGGCCGGCGCCCTCGCGGGCGGGTTCGTCGCACTGAAACTGGAGCCGCGCAGGCCACTGGTCGTCGGCAACCTGGCGCTGGTCCTCACCGCGCTGCCGCTGCTGACACTCGCGGTGCCGATGCCTCTGTGGTGCGTGGTCGGCTCGGCCTTCCTCAGCGGCGCGGCCACCTTGTTCCTCGACGCGCTGTGGCAGGCGTCGATGCAGCAGCTGATCCCGCAGGAAGTGATATCGCGGGTCGAGTCCTACGACTGGCTGATCTCCACGGTCGCTGCTCCGCTGGGCCTCGCCCTGGTCGGTCCGCTGGCCGGTCAGACCGGTCATACCACGACTCTGCTCATCGCCACCGTGATGATCGTCGTCCCGTGCAGCCTCACTCCGCTGGTGCCCGGCGTCCGCGCGGTCCGGCGTGCTTCCGACGGCAAGATCACCGGACCGGCCGTCCCCCAGCTCACCCGCGTGTGAGCCGACGAACGAGGAGTCATGGTCAAGGGACAGAGCGCATGGATCCGCCGGTACCGGCCGGCACCCGAGGCGGCGGTGCGGGTGATATGCCTTCCGCACGCCGGGGGCTCCGCGAACTACTTCCGGCCGCTGGCGACGGCACTGCCACCCACGGCAGAGGTGTTGGCCGTGCAGTATCCCGGCCGGATGGACCGCGTCAACGAACCGTACGTCGGCGACTTCGAGGAGATGACCGAGCGCACGCTCGCCGCGGTGGGCCGCGAGGTGGACAGGCCGGTGGCGTTGTTCGGACACAGTATGGGCGCGCTGCTGGCGTTCCAGGTGGCCAAGCGCCTGGAGGCCGAGGGAGTCCCTCCGCTGGCGCTGTTCGCCTCAGGAGCACGGCCACCCGGCCGGTCACTACTCCCCAGGCACACGCGCCCGAGGACCGATGAGGAACTGATCACGGACCTCGCCTTGCTGAACGGCACCGACGAACGGTTGCTGGACAACCAGGAGATGCGCACGCTCGTGCTGTCCGCGCTGCGCGCGGACTACCGGATGCTGCGGTCCTACCGACGTGACGATTCGGCGCTGGCGTGCCCGCTCGCAGCGCTGACCGGCGATGACGACCCCGTCGTCCCGGTTGACGACGCGGGTGGGTGGTCGCGCCACACCACCGGCGCGTTCGGGCTGCACGTCTTCGCCGGCAAGCACTTCTACCTCGCCGACCATTGGGCCGGGGTGAGCACGGTGATCACCAAATATCTCGCGGCCTGAAGTGCGGTGCGTACGGGATGATCCGACGCGGAGCACCCTCTCGTCCGCGACACCGCACGCGGGCCGTTCGGCCGGACGCTCGGCTCCGTGTCCGGTGTCCGATCGGCGAAACGACCTGGCTTGCCCGCGCTCCATGCGCGGGCAAGCCTTTTGTGTCCGTGCCCGAGACGGATCTCGCGGATCACGATTCCGTCGCGTTCCCGTAGGCCGGTGGGCAACGGCCGTGAGAACGCAAGCCGCCGGAGAGGGCGGCTCCGTGCGGTTCGGGGGCCGGAGGCCTCAGCCGTCGACCTGCCATGCGGGCCGCGCCAGAATTTCCAGAACGGCGCAGCCGAAGCTGAATCCGGTGGAGTCGCCCAGCAGGACGACCCGGTCTCCTGGCCGCGCGGCCCCCGTCTCCAGCAGGTGGTTCAGTCCGACGAACGAGTCGCCGCCGCTCGTGAGATGGCCGACCGTGCGCCCCAGATCCCACGTCGTGTGCTTCTCATCGATCCCGAACTCGGCGAGGAAACCGCCCTCGACCAGAAAGCGTCCCGTGTAGGGCAGGAGCCAGTGCCCGATGTCCCGGGCCTCAAGGCCGGCGTCGGCGAGGGCCCCCCGCACACAGTCGCGTTTCGCCTCGGCCATGGTCCGCATCATCGACACGACCCGCTCACGCTGCGCCCGCCGGTACTCCCGGCGGTCCTCGAAGTGAGCGGGGTCGAGGCCGGCCAGCCCATTGATCCGGCCGTCGCCGACGATGTCGGTGGCGAGGACCCGAGCCACGCCGTCCCCGCCGCCCAGCACCATGGCGGTCGCGCCATCGGCGGCCACACCGCCTTGGTCGTCGCGGTAGCGGTCGCCTTCCCGCTCGTACTTGTCCGCCGAGGTCAGCACGGCCGCGCTGCCGGCGGCTACGTACATCGCGCCGATCTCCAGTGCCGCGAGCGCCCCGTTGCAGCCCTGCCGCAGTCCAAAGGCCCGGGCACGGCCGTCGTGAGCCATGCCCTGGACGTAGGAGGCGGGCTCGACGATCCCCTTGGGGCCCTGTTCGTCCACGTAGGCGTGGACGAACAGGCCGATACCGGCCGGGTCGACGGCGGACCGGGCGATCGCGGCCCGCGCGGCGTCGATGGCCATGTCAGCGGCGCAACCACTGCCCGCGACCGCGATCGACTCATAGCCGTGCGCCTCCCGGAGGGCGGAGTCGTACCGGCCTGCCTCCACCGCGTCGGCCACGGGCTCCCGGTCTCCCAAGACGACCGCACAGGACCGGACATACACATCGCTCCAACGCACGAGGAAGCCTCCAGGGATCATCAGGGTGGGTGCTGAGCGTGAACGGCTGCGACCGTAACGGCCCGTGCTCCGTCCCAGCAACGCCCGCCCCGCGCCCGGTCACCGCACCGCACCGCCCCGCCTGCCGCGCTCGCCTTCGGGGTGTTCATGCTCCGCGTGCGCGCCTTCACTGAGCGGCGGTGCTGTGGATACGATCCCGCGACGAACCGGGCTGGGGCGGGAGCTGATCCACGCCCCCTGCTGCTCGACTGTCGCAGCAGACAGGCGACGTGCTGCCCGGACCAGCAGAACCGAAACTCAGCCAGGACAGAGATCCCTCGCGATCCGCGAACGGGTCGAGACGAACATGCTCGACGACGGTGACGGCAACCGTCGCACGTTGGGAGTCCACATGTGCCAAAAGGAGCGGGCGGCGACAGTGCGGCCGCCCACGCTGTGGGGCGGGACCGCGGAGCCGGGGTGCCTGTTCGACGGACTGGTTCGTACGGTGGAGGAGGGGCCCGGCCGGCTCGCCGTGGTCGACGGGGCGACCCGGCTGACCTACGACGAGCTGTGGCGGTGGGTCGCCGAACTCGCGGAGACCCTCGTCGGCCACGGCATCGGACCCGGCAGCCGGGTCGCGGTGACCGGCGAACGCGGCGCCCGCACCATCACGGCCCTGCTCGCCACCATCGCGGTCGGCGCCACCTATGTGCCGCTGGACGCGTCGTACCCAGCCAAGCGGCTCGCCTTCATGCTGCGCGACAGCGGGGCGAGTCTGCTGCTGCACGACGGCCCCAGGCCGACGATCGCCGACGAGGTCAGAACCCTTGCCATCGAGGACTCCACCGGCGCCGGTGCCCGTGGCTTCCGGCCGGTCGCCTGCCGGCCGGACCTGCCGTTGTACGTCATCTACACCTCCGGATCGACCGGCCTGCCCAAGGGCGTGACGATTCAGCACAGTTGCCTGGACCCTCTGATCGCCTGGCAGCGCGGCGACTCCGTCCGGCCCGGGCTGCGGACCGCGCAGTTCGCTCCCCTGAACTTCGACGTCAGCTTCCAGGAGATCCTGGGCACCCTGTGCGACGGCGGCACCCTGGTCATTGCCCCGGAACCGCTGCGCCGCGACCCGTTCACCTTCCTGACCTGGCTGGCCGACCACGGCATCGAGCGCCTGTTCCTGCCCTACGTCGCCCTGCACATGCTGGCCGTGGCGGCCTCGGCGCAGGACGGCGGCCTGGGCCTGTCCCTGGTGGAGGTGAACACAGCGGGCGAGCAACTGCTGTGCACACCGCCGATCCGGGCGTTCTTCGAGGCTCTGCCCCAGGCCCGGCTCGGCAATCACTACGGGCCCTCCGAGACCCACGTGGTGACGGCATGGACGCTTCCCGCCGGCCCCGCGGACTGGCCGCTGCTGCCGTCCATCGGCCGGCCACTGCCAGGCTGCGAGCTGCTCCTGGACCCCGACAACCAGCAGGAGCCGACCATCGGTGAACTGCTCGTCGCCGGCGCCCCGGTCTCCCTGGGCTATCTCGACCGTCCGGAGCTGAACGCCGAGCGCTTCGTCACCGTCGCGCGCTCTCCGCAAGGGCACACCAGAGCGTTCCGCACCGGTGACCTGGTGCGCTTCGAGGACGGGCTGGTGCACTTCCTCAGCCGCCTCGACCATGACGTCAAGATCCGCGGTGTGCGGGTCAACCTCCTGGAGATCGAGGCCTGTCTCATGCGGCAGCCCGGCGTCTCCACCGCGGTCTGTGTGGCCCTTGAACCGGTCACCGGCTCGCGTCAGCTCCGCGCCGCCGTCACTCTGCGCCCCGACGAGGCGGAGCCCGGCGACCTTCGCGCGGCGCTGGCCGAGCTGCTGCCCGAGGCCTCGGTGCCCGCGTCGGTGACCGTACTGCCCGGGTTGCCCCGGACCTCGAGTGGCAAGATCGACCGCGACTCGGTCGCGCGGTCCCTGACGACCGGAGGTGCCCGATGACGGCTGAACCTGCCCTGGACCAGGCCACCACGACCCACCGGCGGCGGATCGCCGAGATCTGGTCGGCAGCCCTCGGCACCCAGGTGACCGGAGCCCACCACGACTTCTTCGCCGATGGCGGCGACTCCTTCCAGGCCGTGCTCGCGACAGCGACGGTTCGTCGCGAGTGGGGTGTCGATGTCCCCGTCCAGCTCCTCATCGACCATCCGGTGCTGGCCGACTTCGCGGACCGGGTGGCACAGCTGGCAGACGAGCAGTCCCGGTGAGGCGGTACGGAGTTCGGCGCTCGCCGCAGCGCCGGCCGGCCGGAGCGGCAGCGGTGGCGGGAGCCGTCGACGTACGGGAAGGGCACGCATGCTGAGGATCTTGGACTACCCGGGACGCAGGCCGGAGGCCCCGGTCACCGCGCTGGAACTCGACGGCATGGTCGGTCTGCTCAAGGACCCGCTCCCGGTCGAGGCCACCGGCCTTGCCTACGCGGCCCGGCTTGACGACGGTCCCGGGCCGATCCTGGCGTACTGTGCCGCGTCGGCGATCGCGGTGCATCTCGCCCGCCGGTCCGGATACCCGCGCCCCCTGATCCTGTTCGACCCGATGCCGGCTGGTGACGACGACGTCGCACGCGCCTACGCCGACGCGGTCGGCCAGGTGCCGGGCGGCAGCGAGCCGCCGGTGCCGTTCGACGAACTGCCCGCCGAACCGGGGATGTTCCTGCAGGCCGTCGACGAGGACCTGAGGCGCCGCGCGGAGACGGCCCTTCGGGCACAGGGGCTGAGTGGCGACGTGATCGCCGAACCGGTGGCCCACTTCGCCCGACAGCACCTGGCGTACCTCTCCTACCTGCTTGCGGCGCGGGGCGCGCTGCCCCCCGAGCCGATCGGGCCGATGCTCCAGGTTCTCTCCCGCGAACACCCCGACCACCGTGACTGGCTCCCCGCAGGAGAGCTGACCACCCTGCGTATCGACAGTGACCGGACCGGGCTCACAGCCCACGAGGCGACCAGGAACGGTGTGACGTCGTTCCTGGCCGCAGTGACAAGGAGGCAACACACATGACCGACAAGGAACTGCGCCGCGCGGTACGGACGGTGTGGGAAGAGGTTCTCGGCGCCGACGTCGACGACGACACCGACTTCTTCGACGCAGGCGGTACCTCGTTCGCCGCACTGCGCATCGTCGCGACACTCAACAGCCGCCACGCGATAGCGATATCGGTGAAAGCGCTGTTCGAAAACTCCCGATTCACCGACTTCGCGGCGGCCGTGGACCAGGACCCCGGACTGACCCGGCCGGCCTGAGAAGGCCCCAGGTCACTCCGCACACCATCACGAGATTTTCCAGGCCATCGAGAAGCAGGGGGCTTCCTTGTCCGTGTCGTTGACGGTCGATCTGTTGGATTCAGCGCTGTACGCAGAGGGAAACCCGCACGAGGTCTGGCGAGCCATGCGGGAAGCCGGCCCCGTGCACCATCAGGTGGCGAAGACCGGCTCGGAGCATTGGGCGGTGGTCGGGCACGCGGCAGGCAGACAAGTGCTGCACGACTGGAAGGTGTTCACCTCCACCCGCGGCGCGTTGCTCCGCGAGGACGACAACGCCGCTCCCTATCCCGGTGCCGGGAAGATGCCGGTCCTCACCGATCCGCCGCGCCACACCGACTTGCGCAGGGCTCTCGCCCAGATGTTCACACCGCGCGCCGTGGAGAAGCTGAGCGCGCTGGCTCACGAGGTGGCGCGTGCGCTTCTGACGGATCTGCGTGCGCGGGGCGGTGGCGATTTCGCCGCTGATGTGGCCGCGAAGTTCCCCCTGGCGGTCCAGGCCGAGATGCTCGGCATACCGGTCGAGGACATACCGATGCTCCTCGACGCCACGCGTCGCTCCGTGGACGAGTCGGACCACGATTCCTTCGGTCACCACGATGTGATGACGTACTTCCTGCAGGCGCTCGGCACGCGGCGGGGCGAAGCCGGCCGCAACCTGATCGACGCACTGCTCGAAGCGCGGGCAGGCGGTCTCCCTTTGACGGACGAGGAGATCGTATTGACGTGCGACAACGTGGTGGTGGCCGCGAGCCAGACGGTCCAGCACGCCGTGAACGGAGGCCTCCTGGCTCTGCTGGAGCATCCGGCCGCGTGGGAGGCACTGCGCGAGGGGCGACTCGGTGTCGACTCCGCCGTCGACGAACTGCTGCGCTGGACCGCGCCTGCCACGCACGTGATGCGCACCGCGGTCCGCGACACCGAACTGGCGGGCACCACGATCCGGGCCGGTGACGCGGTGGCCGTGTGGGTTCCCGCCGCCAACCGGGACCCCGCCGTCTTCGCCCGCCCGGAGGAACTGGTTCTGGACCGCAGCCCCAACCCGCACCTGTCGCTCGGCGGCGGCATGCACTTCTGCCTCGGAGCCGCCCTGGTGCGTGTGCTGATGCGGGCGCTGCTCAGGGAGCTGATCGGGGCGGATACGTCTCTGGCGCTCGCGAACAAGCCTGTGCGGCACTCCACCTGGGCGGTCAACGGGATACGTTCCTTGCCGGTGGAGGTCGTTCCTGCCTGACCGGGACCCCGGCTGCGCAGCAGCGCCCGGAGCCGTCCGCCATCGTTCACCCAGCGCCGCCGTGGTCTGCAGCGACGCCCAGGTCGGCGGTGACGGGCGGCTCGACGTGGTCGTCTCCCGTTCGAGCGCCGAAGGGCGCCGTACCGACCGCGCCGATGGCCGCTCCGGGCGCCGATCAGGTCAAGCGGCAGGCGGCACCGGCGGGCCCAGGAGGCCCGCCGGTGCCGTGAGGAACAGCGCTGTCCCAGGCCCCGCACTCGAACGGCAGGACGCGCCACCACCCGTGCCGTCAGAAGTCCCAGCCCTCCTCGTCCCGCACCGGGACCGCGGCGGCCTGCGCGGCGAAGGCGGGGCCCGCCATCCCCGCGGCCAGCGTGTTGCCGTCGGCCGGGTCGATGAGCAGGAAGGATCCCGTGCGGCGACAGTCGGCGTAGTCGTCGATGGGCAGCGCCTCGGCGGTACGGATCACCACCTGTCCGATGTCATTGGCCACGAGCGAGCCCGGTGCCGGGTGCAGGGACAGATCGTCCAGCGAGAGCCGGGACGGGATGTCCGTGACTATTGCCTTGACGACGCGGGTGCCGTGCTTGAGCAGCACGCGGGCGTCCGGGGTGAGCGGCCGGTCCGCCACCTGACAGATCGTGGCCACGACGTCCTGGCTGACGGGCGGTGCGCACGTGACCGGAGCGATCAGGTCGCCGCGCGATACGTCCAGCTGGTGGGCCAGGCGCAGCGACACCGACTGCGGGGACCGGGCGGTCCCGACGTCCTCACCGAGCAGGTCGATGCCCGTGACGGTCGTCGTCCGGTGTGACGGCAGGACGACGATCTTTTGGCCGACGCTGAAGGAACCAGCGGTGATCTGGCCGGCGTAGGCACGGTAGTCGGGATGCTCGGGGGTCTGCGGACGGATGACGTACTGTACCGGGAAGCGCGCCGGGTGCCCGGCCGGCTCGTGACCGGGCAGGACGGTCTCCAGGTGCTCCAGCATGGTGGGCCCGGCGTACCATTCCATGCGCGGGCTGGGCTCCACGACGTTGTCGCCGTTGAGCGCCGAGATGGGGATTGCGGTGACCGCGGGCACGCCCAGCTTCGCGGCGTAGGCGGTGAAGTCGTCGGCGATGGCGGCGAAGGTCTCCTCCGCATGGCCCACGAGGTCCATCTTGTTCACCGCCAGCACGACGTTCGGCACCCGCAACAGCGCGGCGACCGCCGCGTGGCGACGGGTCTGCTCGACGACGCCGTTGCGGGCGTCGACCAGCACGACGGTCAGGTCGGCGGTGGAAGCACCGGTGACCATGTTGCGGGTGTACTGCACGTGGCCGGGGGTGTCTGCCAGGATGAAGCGGCGGCGGGCCGTGGCGAAGTAGCGGTAGGCGACGTCGATGGTGATGCCCTGCTCCCGTTCGGCCCGCAGGCCGTCGGTGAGCAGGGCCAGGTCGGGAACGTTCTGCCCCCTGTTCCGAGATGCTTGCTCGACAGCCGCCAGTTGGTCGACCGGTACCGACTTCACGTCGTGCAGCAGCCGGCCCACCAGCGTCGACTTCCCGTCGTCGACGGAGCCCGCGGTGGCGAAGCGCAGCAGCGTGGTCGACGCCTTCTGTGCCGTGGTGCTGGTCATCGTCAGAAATACCCTTCGCGTTTGCGGTCCTCCATCGCGGCCTCGGACATCTTGTCGTCGGCCCGCGTGGCCCCCCGTTCGGTGATCCGGGAGGTGGCTGTCTCGGCGATCACGGCGTCGAGACTGGCTGCATCCGAGTCCACCGCGCCCGTGCAGGACATGTCGCCCACGGTGCGGTAACGCACCAAGCGTGTGTGCACCAGTTCGTCGTCCCTCGGGCCGCCCCAGCCGCCGGCGGTCAGCCACATGCCGTCCCGCAGAAATACCTCGCGCCTGTGGGCGAAGTAGATCTCAGGCAGCTCGATGCCCTCGCGGGCGATGTACTGCCACACGTCCAGCTCGGTCCAGTTGGAGATGGGGAAGACCCGGACGTGTTCCCCGGGAGCGTGGCGGCCGTTGTACAGATTCCACAGCTCGGGGCGCTGGCGGCGCGGGTCCCACTGCGAGAACGCGTCGCGCAGCGAGAACACCCGCTCCTTGGCGCGGGCCTTCTCCTCGTCACGGCGTCCGCCGCCGAACACCGCGTCGAACCGTTGATCGCGGATGGTGTCGACCAGCGGCACCGTCTGCAGCGGATTGCGCGTCCCGTCAGGACGCTCACGCAGCAACCCCTGGTCGATGTATGCCTGCACCGAAGCGACGTGCAGCCGCAGCCCGTGCTCCGCCACCGTCCGGTCACGGTGGCGGAGCACCTCGGGGAAGTTGTGCCCGGTGTCCACGTGCAGCAGCGTGAACGGCAAGGGCGCAGGCGCGAACGCCTTCAGCGCCAGATGCAGCATGACGATGGAGTCCTTGCCGCCGGAGAACAGGATCACCGGATTCTCGAACTCACCGGCCACCTCACGGATGATGTGCACCGCCTCGGACTCGAGGGCGTCGAGGTGAGTGAGGACCTGGGGCCTGCCCACCTCCTCGGCCACTGCGGTCGATGACGTCATGCGATGCCCTTCCTCTTCAACAGATCCAGTAGTGCCCGCACCGACTCGTCCACGCTCTGCCGGTGAGCCGCGATCCGCAGCTCCGGATCGGCCGGCGGCTCGTAGGGGTCGTCCACCCCGCTCAGCTCGGACAGCTCACCGGCCGCCTGCTTGGCGTACAGCCCCTTCACATCGCGAACGGAGCACACCTCCACCGGTGTGGCCACGTGCACCTCCAGATACGGTGTGCCGGACGACTCGTGGTGCCGCCGAACCTCCTCCCGAACCTCTGCGTACGGTGCGATGACCGGGGCGAGGACGACCACACCGTTGGAGGCCAGCAGCTCGGCGACGAAGCCGATACGGGTCACGTTGGTGTGGCGGTCCGCACGGGAGAAGCCGAGCCCCACGGAGAGGAACTCGCGCACCTCGTCCCCGTCCAGCACCTCCACCCGGTGTCCGGCTGCCTCCAGGCGCCCGGCGGTGGCGGCGGCGATGGTCGACTTCCCCGCGCTCGGCAGGCCGGTCAGCCAGATGGTGGCACCGCGCTCCTTCGCCCCGGGCCGAACCATGATCAGCTCACCTCTTTCCTGCTCGGAGCGTGCGGGCGGTCGGCGCGGGAGCAGCGCGCGGGTCGTTTCAGGACCGCACGAGACACGTCGGCCGAACCTCCTCCACGAACCGGCCAACCTTGCTGATGACGTCCTCGCCGTACAGGCGCAGGGCCTGCTGGAGTGCGAACTCGGCCATATAACGGCGGAAGTCGTCCACCGGCTCCTCGGCCAGATTCAGCATCCTCCGGTTGGGCACGACCGCCGGGCCGCGCAAACGGTCGACGGCGCCGGCCACGGCCGCGTCGATCTCCTCCGGCTCCACCACCTCGTCGATCAGCAGCCTGGCATCCGGCTCGGTCGCCCGGATCCGGCGGCCCTGGAGAATGACCTGCCGGGAGACCCTGGGCCCGGTGTACCGGCCGAGCCGGAAGTTACCGGCCCCGGGCACGATGCCCTCCCGGGCGGCAGGCAGGCTGAGATACGCGTCCGACGCGGCAATGATGTGGTCGAAGGCGAGCAGCAGCTGCGTACCGCCGCCGATGGCGAAGGTCTCGACGGCTGCCACCCACGGCTTCTCGACCGTGCGGGAGTGCCAGGGGGCGTCCTCGGTCCGTATCCCCCGCACGAGTTTGTGGATGTACCCGAGCTCGCGCTGGAGCAGAAATCCGACCAGCGAAATGTCCCCGGCGTGCAGGCTCTTCAGGTTGATGCCCGCGCTGAACACCCGTCGTCCCCGGTAGCGCGGGTGGGTCATCGTGCCGCCGCGCAGCACGCACACCTTCACCTGCGGATCGAGGAGCACGAGATCGACGGCGGTCTCCATGTCGTCGACCTGCTGGTTGTCCTCAGCGTTCAGGCAGTCGTCCCGGCACATCGTGAGGTATGCCGCGCCATCCCGGCGCTCCACCCGGACCGACTTCGTCTCGAGGACGCCCGTGCGCAGGAACTCGGGCAGCAGCCCCAGCGCCCTGGGGGTCGGCCGGAGCATCGTGTCGAGCAGGTGGGCGCCGGCCCTGGGAGCTCCGAGAACGGCCCGCAGGAAGATGCCCTGGTCGATCTCGTAGCCCTCCTTGTCCGCCTGCCGCCGAGCACGGTCCGCCGCGAGCTGCTCAGCGGTCGGCATCAGGCCGGGGAACTCCACCGCGGCGGCCTCCACGAGCTCCGCGATCCGCAGCCGCTCGGTACCGCCGTTCGTCAGGCGGTCGTACACGGCTTCGGCTCTCGTCTCCAGGAAGCGCATCCGCAGCTCTCGTGCGGCATCCTTCGCCGCGGCGACCTCCAGCTGTTCCTCAGGCAGTCGTGAGCCCGGTTCGGGCAGCTCAGACACCAGCTTCTCCACCTGTGCTGCCGTCGCCTGCAGCGCCGACCAGAGCGAAACGCTCACGATGCCACCCCCGCGGGCATACGCAGCACCCGGTCGCACGCGGCCAGGTGCGGGCCCAGAGCGTCCTCGAAGCTCGTCGTCGCGGCGTCGAAGTGCAACTGCCTGCGGATGGCTATCTCTTCGCCGGCCATTCCGTCGACCAGCTCCACGACAGCGGTGAGGGCGGCCGCGAGGTCGTCGGTCAGCTCGTCGGCGAGGCCGATCCGCATCGCGGTGGGGGCCTCGATGGGCTCCCCGAAGAGCAGCGCGCGCCGGACCTGCGCGGCCCCGGCGAGCTGGACGAGCCGGTATCCGGCCATCCCCGGCCAGGTCGCGGCGGCGTCCTTGGCCACCAGCAGCCGGGTATCGGGCGTGACTACCCGGATGTCACAGGCGAGAAAGACATCGAGGGCCGCGCCGCCGCAATCGCCGGACGCCACAGCCACGGTGGCACGCGGGAGCCGCTCCAACCGGCGCAGCGCCCGCTCCCACTTGCTGACCGCTGTCACATCGAGACCGCTGGTCCAGCTCTCGGCCGGGGACCCGCTGAGGCGCACGACCACGGCACCGGAACCGGCCCGGTCCTCGGCCGCATCGCAGAAGGCCTGCACGGCCGCCGCCGTTGCCGCCGTCGGCGGCTCGGTGCCGTCGACCACCAGAGTCAGTGCGTCTTCCATAACGTCCTCCTCATTCACCACTGGACCAGCGCCAGTTCGATCGTTGAACCCGGACCCATCGTCATCAGCACGCCGTACTCGCCGGGCTGGGTGATCGCTTCGTCCAGGAGTCGTTCGTACGAGAACAGGAACGAGCCGCTCGACACGTTTCCGTAGTCGCGCAGCACACCAACGGTGTGCCGTACGTCGTGCCGGGTCAGCCGGAGGTTGACGGCGACGGCGTCGATGACCTTCTTGCCGCCCGAGTGCACCAGCCAGTGCGCGATGTCGCTCCGGCGCAGGCCGGTGTTCTCGAGGAGCCGGTTCACGGCCTGCTCGGCGTGTGCACCCACCACGTAGGGGACCTGCGGGTCCAGATAGAAGCTGAAGCGCCCCTGGTCCCGGTCCCAGTCGTAGCGCATGGCGTCGACGGCTTCCGGGATGAGGCAGCTGGAGAACTTCAGGATCTGCGGCCCCTCGAGGACGGCCACCTCGTCCGGGGCGGGGCCCGAGCGGATCGCGAGTGCGGCGGCGCCGTCGCCGAACAGGCTGTTGACCACGGCGGTGCGCATGGTGGAGTCCATGGCGTACGCGGCGGAGCAGGCCTCCACGCAGAGTACGACGGCGAGTTCCCCGGGGTGGGCGGAGGCCCAGCCGGAGACCACTCCCAGCGCGTTGAGGCCGGCGTTGCAGCCCATACCCACGATGTCGGAGCGGCTGCAGTGCCGGTCGATGCCGAGCTCCTTGATGAGCAGGGCGCTGAGTCCCGGCGTGAGCAGTCCGGTGGACGTCACGCAGCACAGGTGCCGAAGGTCGGAGAGCTCGGCCCCGGCCCGCTTGAGGCAGGCGTGCAGCGCCTCGGCGCCCATCTCGATCGCCTGGGCCTTGTGCTTGTCGAGGAGGTCGCCCTGCGCCTCGACGACGCGCCCGCCAGCCCCGTCCGGTGGCGGCAGCTTCAGATGGCGGCGCTCGATGGCGCTGTTGAGGAAGACCGAACGGATCCTGGGGTCGGTGATCTCGAAGGCGTCGAGTACCTCCTGCTGGGTGTACGAGGTGCTCGTCACCGCCGTTCCCACCCCCAGGGCCCGGGGCCGCAGCCCGGCTGCCAGGGTCATCGGAACATCCACCCCCACCTGCGCGGCTTGCTCCGCGGTCGTCGACGCCGACTCGGTACGGACACGTGTACGTCCTCTCTCGCTGGGAATTACGCTGCCCGCCCCGCGGGCCGGAGCGCCGCGCTCTGTGCCTCGACAAAGCGCACGAGTCTTGCGGTGCCCTCTTCGATCTCGGCGGGTGTCAGACAGCTGGTCGACAGCCGGATGCCGTGCTGGCCTCCGGTGCCGGGATGGAAGTGCGTCATCGGCGTCCAGATCACGCCGAAGTCTTCTGCGGAACGGACCAGTTGGTCGTTGTCTACGCGGAACGGGACCTGCATGGAGAGGAAGAAGCCACCGGTCGGCTCGTTCCAGCTCACACCAAGGGCCTCGCGGCGCGCAGTGGGCAGCCGGGCGTCGAGTTGCCGCAGCATCTCACGCATCGCGTCACCGTAGTAGGAGGCTGCTCCGGCGTTCAGCTGCGACAGCCGTCCCTGGACTCCGAGCAGTGCCCCGGCCACGACCGCCTGGCTGATCGAAGGTGTGTTGACCGTGACCATGCTCTTGATCTTGGTGAGGTCGGCGGCGAGCAGGTGCTGGCCGCCGTCGGCGTCGTGGACGCGCTGGTCGGCGACGACAAAGCCGACCCGGGCACCGGGGAAGACCGTTTTGGAGTACGAGCCCAGATGTACGACTCTGCGCGTCCGGTCCCGGGACTTCAGCGTGGTCAGCGGTGTGCCAGGGCTCACCAACCGGTACGGGCTGTCCTCCAGCACCAGGAAGTCGTAGCGCTCGGCGAGTCTCAGCAGTTCCTCGCGGTCTTCGGTTCCCATGGTGGTCCCGGACGGGTTGGAGTGGTCGGGCACCACGTAGAACGCGCGCGGGCGGCGGCCGTTCGCCAGCTCGTCCCGCACCGCGGCCTCCAGATCCGCGGCACTGAACCCGTCCTCGCGCTCCTCCACCGGGCGGACACGCACGTCGAGCAGCCGGGCGGCACCGGTGATCCCGACGTAGCAAGGACTGGAGACCAGCAGTACGTCATCGGGACCCGCGATGAGTGCTCGCAGAACCAGGAGCATGGCCTCCTGGGCGCCCACGGTCACCACGACCGACTCGGCCGGCACGTCGATGCCCTCGTCCACCCGCAGTGAGTCGGCGATGATGCCGCGGATCAGCCCCGCCGTCGGCCCGTACTGGTACAGCGTGGTGCGGATGTCGTTTGGCGATCCGCCCTGCTCCGCCAAATGGTCCAGATACCGACGGATGTGGGTGATCACCTGCTCGGTTTCGAAGAATCCGTCGTAGGGCCGCCCGGGTGCGAACGAAATCGCGTCCGGATAGCGATGCGTTATCTCATTGAGGAAGTTCATGGTGTCGAGCACCGGCTCGGAAACACTGCCGTGCAGCTCTGCCATTTCCAGACCGTCCCGCGAACGCGGATTGCTGGAAACGGTTGTTCCTGGCATGGAGGTCTCCCAAATTTTGATGATCCGATACCGGTGGGAGGCCTCAGCGTCACACGATCACTCGCGCTTCGGCAATGGCGTCCAAGTGCTTTACGGAAACGCGCAAGCGGCCTTTCCGATGCTCTCCAAGAGACCAGGAAATGCTCGTCAGACCGGCGCGATGGCACTCGCATCGGAGGCCCGGCGTCCCGGGGCGGCCACGACCGCCGTGAGCAAGGCGGTGAAACGGTCGCCGATCCGCCGGGCCGTCGCCGCGTCGAACAGCGTGGTGTCGTACTCCAGGTAGCCGGTGATACCCCGTGGGCGGCGCAGACGGTCGTACTGCTCGGTGAGGCTGATGAGAAGGTCGAACTTCGCGGTCGACGTGTTCTCCTCGACGACCGTGACGTCGAGGCCGGGCATCTCGAACTCGTAGCCGACGACGTTCTGCAGAACGAGCATGACCTGGAACAGCGGATGCCGGGACAGCGAACGGGGCGGGTTGACGGCCCCCACCACCTGCTCGAACGGCACGTCCTGGTGGGCGTGCATGTCCAGGGTGGTTTCCCGTACCCGGGCGAGCAGTTCGGAGAAGGTGGGGTCTCCTGACAGGTCCGTACGCAGCACGACCGTATTGGCGAAGAAGCCGACCAGGTCGTCCAGTGCGGCGTCGCCGCGCCCCGCCACCACGGACCCCAGCGAGATATCCGCTCCGGCGCCGAGCTGGTGCAGCGCCATCGTGAGTCCGGCCTGGAGCACCATGAAGGGTGTGGCGCCGTGAACGCGCGCCAGCTCGGCCATCGCCACCTGCAGTTCGGCATCGAGGCGGAGCGGCAGGGCTGCGCCCCGGTGATCGCCGTCCGCCGAACGCGGCCGGTCGACGGGCAGGGGCAGCTCGTCCGGCGCGCCGGCCAGGGTGTCCTTCCAATAGGTGAGTTGACGCCCGGCGAGGCTCTCCGCGGATCCTGGGTCACCGAGGAGGGTGTGGTGCCACAGTGTGTAGTCCGCGTATTGCACGGGGAGTTCGTTCCACCTCGGGGCCTCGCCGCCGCGTCTGGCCGCGTAGGCGGTCGCCAGGTCGCGGCTGAGCGGCGCCTTGGACCATCCGTCCGAGGCAATGTGATGGAGCACCAGCAGGAGCACGTGCCGCCGTGCGTCGAGGACGAACAGTTCCGCACGCAGGGGCAGGTCGGCCCGTAGATCGAACGGTCGGCAGCCGGACTCCCGTATCGCGGCGTCGAGATCCGCCCCGTCGATGTGCCTGACGGCAAAGGCGGGATGCGCGTCGGCCGGATCGATGACCACTTGGCAGGGCTCTCCGACCGCGTCGCCCACGATGGTACGCAGACTCTCGTGGCGGATGACCACGTCCCGGATCGCGTCCCGGAGCGCATCCCGGCTCAGATCACCGCTCAGCTCCAGGACGACGGGCAGGTGGTACAGCGGAGACGGGCCACCCCACTGTTCCAGGAACCAGATCCTGTGCTGTGCGGCGGACAGGGGTACGTGTGCGGGGCGCCCGTTGCGGGCCGGCCTCGGGCGCCGGGCCGAGGGATGGGGGGCACGGAGCAGCGGAAGCAGTGCGGCAACGGTCGGGGCGTCGAAGAACTGCCGGATGGAGACGTCCGCGCCGAAACCGGTCCGTAGCTCGCCGATCAGCCGGGTGGCGAGCAGGGAGTGGCCGCCGAGGTCGAAGAAGCCGTCGTCCACGCCGACCCGTGCGACACCGAGAATGTCCGCGAAGAGCGCACAGAGCCTCTTCTCGTCCGAGGTGCCCGGCGCGCGGTAGGCAACCGCCGCGGTGAACTTCGGCGCGGGCAGGGCCTGATAGTCGACCTTTCCGTTCGGTGTGAGGGGGAAGGCGTCCAGGCCCACGAATGCGGCAGGGACCATGTACTCGGGCAGGGCAGCCGCGGCGTGCTCGCGCAGCGCGCCGGTGTCGTTGACGTTGTCAGCGACGTAGTACGCCACCAGACGCTTGTCACCGTTGCTCTCCCGGGCCACGACCACGACCTGGGTGAGGCCGGGGAACGCCGACAGGACGGTCTCGATCTCGCCCGTCTCGACGCGGAAGCCGCGGATCTTGACCTGGTCGTCGGCACGGCCGAGGAAGTCGAGCATGCCGTCCGGGTTGCGGCGCACGATGTCACCGGTGCGGTACATGCGGCCGCCGGCCGGGCCCTCGGGGGAAGGGACGAAACGCTCGGCGGTGAGACGGGGGTCGTGCAGGTATCCGCGGGCCGTTCCGGCACCGGCGATACACAGTTCGCCGGGCTCGCCGTCGGGCACCGGGGCCATGTGCTTATCCAGAATGTACGTGTGCGTGTCGTCCAGCGGGCGGCCGATGGGGACCTGATCGGTGACCTGGGCAGCGCTGGTGTAGGCGTGCTGGGTCGCGTACAGGGTGGTCTCGGTCGGTCCGTAGGTGGCCCGCACCACCGTGCCCGGGCAGGACTGGAGGATCCGCCGCACCGCGACCGGGGAGATGACGTCGCCGCCCGTGGACACTTCACGCAGCCCGCGGAAGGTTTCCGGTGCGGCCTCGGCGAGGGTCCGCAGCAGGCCGGCGGTCATCTCCACACTGGTGATCCGCTCTGCGGCGAAAAGCTCGCGCAGCCGGGGAGCGGCCACATCGTCGTCGGCGGCGACGACCGAGGTGGCACCACGCAGCAAGGGCATCCACAGGCCGTGCAGGGAGGCGTCGAACGCATAGGGGGCGACCAGCAGCACCCGGTCGTGATGCCCGCTGTCGAACAGCGAGTCGTCCACCAGATCGAGCACGTTGCGGTGGCTGACGGCCACGCCCTTGGGCGTGCCGGTCGAGCCGGAGGTGAACATGACGTACGCCAGCTGATCCGGCGTGCACGCCACCTTCACCCCTCCGGGCGTGGCCTCCGCGATGTCCGGACCGTCCACCGGGACCACGGTTACGTCGCCTCCGGGCAGCCCCCGTGCGGTCATCACCGCATCGGTCAGGAGGACATGAGCACCCGTCCGGCGGACGATCCACTCCATCCGCTCGACCGGGAACCCGCTGTGCAGGGGCACATAGCAACCACCGGCCTTGAGGACACCCAGGAATGCCACCGTGACGTCCACACTGCGGTCGGTCAGCACCGCGACCGGAGTCTCCCGGATTACTCCCAGGCCGGTCAGGACGCGCGCCAGCGCGTCGGATCGCCGATCCAGCTCCCTATACGTCAGCTCACGCTCCGCGGAACGCACCGCCACCGCGTCCGGGGTGCGCGCGGCATGTTGTACGAACCGCCCATGAAGGGATGGCGAATCACGCATCTGGTCCGACTCCACGTCATGGTCGAGGCGATGCTCTGCAAAGCAGGAGCAGCGGCAGGGGGCCTGGCTCGGGAGAATCCTCCGCGGAATACGAGTGATCGTGGAGCGGAGATCTCCTGGAGTTGTGCGCCACCAGACCAGAAACGACACGGAGGGTCAATGGAGCTGATTGTTCACGGCGTTCGAGCATCGCTCGGCGAAACCCAGAGAACCGCCCGCCGGCTATTTTCGGCGGCGGGCGGTTCGGGGGATCGTGTGGTGGTGGTGACCAGGCCGTGTCCGGCTGATGCCGTGGACCACTCAAGTGGATTCCGGAATCACTTGGACAGCAGGCGTGAGCGCGTCAATCGGCACCGAGAGGGAGGAATCCCATTTGCAGGGCGAGCACTCCTGCCTGGAAGCGGCTACGCGCACCCAGGTGGGTCATGAGGCTGGACGTGATCCGGCGGGCGGTACGTGGTGACACCCCGAGACGCTTGGCGATGGCCTCGTCGGTGTGGCCGAGCGCCAGCAACTGAAGCGCGTCGGACTGCTGGCTGGTCAGCTCTCCGGGAGCCGGGAGGACTGGTGCCTCAAGCGGTTCCGCGGACTGCCAGACGCGCTCGAACAAGCTGTGCAGCGCGGTGATCATGCCCGGTGCGCTTACCCGAATGGCGCCGGCGGCTGTGTCGTCGGCGTCGGAGGCGATCAGCACGGAGGTACGGTCGTAGATGATCATCCGGTTCGGTAGTGACGGGACGGTACGCACCTTGCACCCTTGTGAGATCAGCCAGCGTGAGTGGTCCATCGTCGGCCGGTCGGTGCGGATGCTGTTCAGGTAGATTGTCCGCATCCGCACGCCGCGTCTGAGCAGTTGCTGGTTGAGCGGTCGGGACGCCTGCATGTTCTCCGGCCGTTGCGGGCCGCCGGGTGCGAAAGTGAGAAGCTCTTCGGTCACTTGGTCGTTCAGGATGGCCAGGTGGTCCCGGATGGCGTCCAGCCCTGTGAGGTGCTCGACCTCGGCTTCGGAGGCGCCGGGAAACTGACGTGCCTCGTAGTCCAGGATGAACCTGGCCGCAGCAGCCTGTGCCTCCTCCAACCTTTTTTGGTGCATGGTGAGTTCGGAACGCTGTCGAGCGATCAGGATCTCCATGCCCAGGTGCGGGCTGACCGCATGCAGGCGATGGGGGGATTCTGCCGAGGCGCGTACAAGGGTCAGTTCACTGAGGCGGTCGAGTGCGCCCCTGACGGCATACTCCGACAGATCCAGCCGACGACAGATGTCGGCCACCCCTTTGGCCCCTTCCAGCAAAGCGCTGTAGACGGACTCTGCGAGCGGCTCCAAGCCGAGCGAGCCCAGGGGTCCACGAATTACTTGTGTATCAACCATTCTGCCCCCACCTCGTACGCCTAAGACATAGACCGGCTGGTTTTGAGCCTACGCGGTGGGGCAATGACAGGGCAAGGAGATGTCCGATTTGAACAGAGTTGATTCATATGAATCCGGATGGCCCGGCTGTGTACCGTTAGGGCTCACCGATGGCTGTCGGACCGGGGCCGCCCCCTGGCTGCACATTGAGATCTTCCGGAACCAATAATTCGAAGGACAAGGGCGTCCATGTTTCTCGTCCACGTATCCATCCGGCGCCGTCGGCCCGATGCGGAAATACCTGAGTGGGCTGCGGAGTCGATCTCCCTGCTCTGTGCGGGCCGGCATGGCTACGAGCATGTGAGCGTGCACCCGCACGTGCTCCCTCACCCGGTCGTCGGCTTCTACGTGCGGGCCGAGTCGCTGCTGGAGGCCGAGGCTGCGGCCCTCTCCCTGTGGCATCGCGCCCGTGCCGGCGTCGTCGAGCTGCAGGGCTGGGAGGCGGTGCGTGCCGAGAGCCCCCTGTTCAGGCCGGAACTCGAGACGGGCCCGCCCCAGGGGACGGGGTGGACGGAGTAGGTCATGGCCGGTTTACCTCCCGCCTGCCTACTTTCCCTCTCCGCGAACTGGCGGCAGTCTCATTCCCGTCAGCGAGTTCCAGTCGAGGAGAGGGATCATCCGATGTTCCATCTGATTCTGCGCAAGGCCCTTCGCTCCGTGATTGTGGCCGGAGTTGTCGCCACGGGCATCGGATTTTCGACACAGGCCGAAAACGCTGGCTCCAGAGCTCCGGAAGTCCATGTGATGGCCAGTCATTCGGATGCGGCCTCGACCCTCTCCGACGACCACGGCTGGCAGTGAGACCAGCCCCTTCTGAATCGGATTTCCTTCACGAAAGGGGAGTGGCCATGGACCGAGCCGACTCGGATTACTTGATCAAGCTGCAATCCATCACCAAATCGTTGCCCGTTAAACGAGTCCCGGTGGCACTCCTCCGGACCGGCTTCTCCCCGCGGATGGACGGCGAAGACCCCGACCACATCCGGATCCTCTCCGAGAACGCGGAAGAGCTCCCACCGATCCTCGTGCACCGCGCGAGCATGAAGGTCATCGACGGTGCCCACCGGCTGCGGGTGGTCGAGCTGCTGGGAGAAGCGCGTATCGCGGCGCGATTCTTCGACGGTGACCCGGCAGACGCCCGGCTCCTTGCCGTGGCAGCCAACATCGCGCACGGGCGCCCCTTGTCCACGGCCGACCGGGCGGCCGCTGCCACGCGTATCTTCGCCACGCATCCGCTCTGGTCCGACCGGGCCGTCGCCGCGGTCGCCGGCCTCTCCCCGAAGAAGATCGCGCGGCTTCGCAGAGAGCTGACGCTGCCGCAGTCCGACAGCCGGGTAGGGCGTGACGGCCGGGTCCGTCCCATCGACCCCGCAAGCAGGCGGGAACGGGCCGGTGAGCTGATCCAGAGCAATCCCGGGTTCTCCCTGCGGCAGATCGCGGCGGAAGTGGGTCTGGCCCCGGCGACCGTCGCCGATGTGCGCGACCGGATCCAGCGCGGCGAGAGCCCAGTACCCAGCGGCGTACGCAGGCGCTCGGCCCGGGCCGCGGAACTCACGCGGCCAGCGACGATGCGGCCGGTGCCGGCAGAGCTGGGCACGGTCCGGTCCGTGAACAGCCGGCTCCCTGCCGCACGGCAGCAGAGTGCTCCTGCCGACGAGATGCCGCCGGGCGCTGCGCTGGAGGACGTCAGGAAGATCACCAGCATGCTGGCGCGCGACCCATCGCTGCGACACAACACCTCGGGTCGCTCCCTGCTGCGCATGCTCGACGCCTGCGCGCTGATCACCCTGGACCGGCAGAAGATCACCGAGACGGTGCCCGCTCACTGCAAGGAATCGGTCGCGCAGCTCGCCCGTGGGTACGCCGGAATGTGGCGGTGGCTGGCTGAGGACCTGGTGCGGCAGGTCGAGGAGATGCACGATTTCGGCGAGGACGGCGGGGCGCTCAGCGCATAGATTCCGCCCGGTTCTCCTCCCTTTTCTGACGAGGAAAGTATGACGGCGGACGTCGTTTACGAAAAGACCGGCCACGTGGCCCGCATCACGCTCGACCGACCGGCAGCACTCAATGCGATGACCCTGGCGATGCATGAGCAGCTGTGCGATATCTGGGATGATTTCGAGCACGACAACGATATGTGGGTAGCGGTGCTGTCCGGCACCGGCGACCGCTCCTTCTCCGTCGGCCAGGACCTCAAGGAACTGGAGTGGCGCACCAGGGAGGGTCTCGCCTCAACCTCGACGTTCGGTAGCCGCGGCAAGCCCGGCTGGCCCCGGCTGACCGAGCGGTTCCACCTGGCCAAGCCAGTGGTGGCGCGGGTCAACGGATACGCACTGGGCGGCGGGTTCGAGCTGGCACTGGCCTGTGATGTGATCGTTGCCGCCGAGCACGCCGAGTTCGGGCTGCCCGAAGCCCGGATCGGCCTGATCGCCGGCGCGGGCGGAGTCTTCCGGCTCACCCGGCAGGCCCCGCTCCGCGTCGCGCTGGGGCACCTCATGACGGGCCGCAGGTTGAGCGCGGCCCGAGCTTATGAGCTGGGGCTGGTCAACTCGGTCGTGCCCGCCGAAGAGCTCGACACCTGTGTCGACGGGTGGGTCGAGGACATCCTGCGCTGCGCCCCTCTGGCGGTCCGTGCGGTCAAGGAGGCAGCGCTGACCTCCGTCGACCTCCCGATGGAGCAGGCTTTCGCCACGCGCTACGTATGGGAGGAGCAGCGAATGCACAGTGACGACGCAAAGGAGGGGCCCCGTTCCTTCGTGGAGAAGCGCGCACCCCGGTGGCAGGCTCGCTGACGGTCTCCGGATCGCGGCAGCGGTCAGCCGCAGTTCACGTTCGTCTTCCACCATCTTCCCGACGACCCACCGGGCCTCCCAGGGTGAATCGGCTGGGCCGACCCGGCGCCGCGGGCGGTGGTGCTTCCGTGCGGTTGTTATCTTGTGGAGGACCGGGCTCTCCGCGACGGAACTCTGATGCCGGGGGCGCACGGCCACCCTCGGGCGGCGCCTGCGGGGAGGGCGAGGCGCGGTATCGACCCTCAGGGGATCGGAGATGCACGGGGTATGGCCAGTCAACTGTTCGCCATCTGCTTCAACGCGACCTCGCCGTCGCGCCTGGCGCTGTTCTGGTCCGAGGTCCTGGGTTGGGATCCTGCCGGCGGTCCGGATGACGATGTCGCGATCCTGTCCCCTGATCCCGCTGCGTTCCGCATCCGTTTCCTGCCGAGCCAGGAGCCTAAGGCCGGCCAGAACCGGGCGCACTTCGACCTGACGAGTGCCTCCCCGGAGGACCAGCGGCAGACGGTGGCAAGGGCTCTGCGATGCGGGGGGACACACATTGACGTGGGCCAACTTCAGGAAGAGGGGCATGTGGTGCTCGCCGATCCGGACGGCAACGAGTTCTGCGTCATCGAGGCGGGCAACGAGTTCCTCGCCGACACCGGCGTGATCGGAGCGCTGGCCTGCGACGGTACGCAGGAGGTCGGCTACTTCTGGAGCGAGGCGCTGCGTTGGCCTCTCGTCTGGGACCAGGACGAGGAGACCGCGATCCAGTCACCGAACGGTGGTACGAAGATCACGTGGGGTGGTCCTCCGGTGGCGCCGAAGAGGGGCACCAACCGGCTGTACTTCGAGCTGGCGCTTGCCGCCGACGCCGATTGGGAGGCGGAGGTCGACCGCCTGACCTCGCTCGGCGCGACGCGCACGGACATCGGCGAGGGCGACGGCATTCAGACCCTGATGCTCGACCCCGACGGAAACGAGTTGTCCCTACGGAGGCTCGGGTAGAGGCTGCTGTCGGGGCAACTGTGTTCTCGTAATGCGTAGGTCGACGGTTCGCTCTCGGTTGCCAGTTAGCCGTGAAAAGGCTCTGACCAGCGAATTTGATGTACTGGGCGCTTCGGGCGCCCAGGCGGGCGAATGTGCCGGTGGACGGCCGGTGGACAAGAGTGCGTGACGGTCAGCCAGAACCGCCTCGCCGATCCCGGGGGAGCCGCGGGCTTTCGGTGCCTTGGGAATGGTGGTCGGAGGCGTACGGCTTGTGCTTTTCCGACAGGCTGAGGGAGAACCGGGCTACCGAGGTGCGATGTTCATTGTTGAGGATTCGCCGCAGGGACGCTCGCAGACGGGACTCCCGTCCGTGGGAGGATCGGCAGGTGGGCCGGAGTGCGGCAGCGTTGGTGGCGGACGAGGCGATGGCGCAGCGCCTGCTGGGCTGGCTGGTGCCCGACGGTGACCCGCTCGTCGCGCTCTCGGCGGCCGAGGTCGAACGGTTCTGCTGGTACGAGCTGCCTCGCAAGTGGCACGCGGACGCCCCTGAGCAGCGGCGGGCTGTCGCCGTACTGGCCGATCTGCTGGCCGGAGTCGGCCGTGTTCGGGGCGCCGCGGTGTGTGCGAGCGCAACCAAAGTTCAGGTGCTGGCGGCTTGGCAGCGCTCCGAGGAGGCGGGTTTCGCGGCCTGCCACAAGGCGGCGACCGCCTCGCCCACGACTCCGCCGGACGTTCCCGAGCTGAGCTGGGGGCAGGTCATGGGCGTCCGGGAAGCGCTGGCCCGTGCCAACCTCGAACGTCGGCTGGAGCAGGCTCTGGACGAGGGCGAGCTCGACCCGGACGTGCGTACGTTCCCGGCCGCGCGCCGACGGTTCGTCCAGCACTGGCTCACCACCGTGCAGCCCGGGTTCGAGGGCCGCGCCCCGCTGGAGGCCGTGCGGCGTGAACGGCGCGAGTTGTGGGCCGCGGCGCCCGACCGAGCGCCGCGCTCTGCTCGCCGCCGTCTTGCCTGCTCTGGAGGAGCCGGCCGCGGCACCCGTGGACACGGCGGAGCCGCTGCGGTGGCTGCTGGAGCAGATCGGCGGCGGTGTCACCCTGACCCAGGCCGGCTACCTGCCACGGGAGGTGGTGGCTGCCGCGTTCGCCCGCTATTCGCACTGGTACCCGATCGGCAAGGGGCCGCGCTCGGAGGCGGACCTGTTCCAGCTGGCCGACCTGCACGAACTCGCCCGCATTCACCGGCTGGTGACCAAGCGCCATCGCACGCTCAAGCTCTCGGCGGCCGGGCGCGCGCAGCTGGCGGATCACCAGCTGCGTCAGCATACGGCTGCGCTGGCCTGGCTCGGCACCACCGTGGCGGAGCGGCAGGTGGCCGAGTGCGCCTTGGGCGCGCTGTGGGCGGAGCCCCGGCTCCGCGAGGACCTGTGCGATGCCGTCCATCCGGTGCTTGCTGCGGGATTCACCCACGCTGACGGTACCGCGATGGAGGTGAAGGACACCGAGCGGCTGCTGTGGAGGTTCTGGCACACCGGCCGCGAACTCGGCTACCTCGACGAGCGGGACCGGTCCGTCGACGCCCCGATCTCCCTGTCCGCCACAGGCCGCTTGGCTGCCCTCGCGGCGCTCCGCGTCCTGGCCGAGGGGCCGCGCGACCGCATCCGAGCGCGGCTCAGCGGGCTGTCAGGCCGGCGTCGGTGAGGCGGCGCATCAGTGAGGGCTTGCCGTGGTGCTGTTCGCGCAGGTCATGGAGGCGTCGGGCGAACTCCTCGGGGGTGCCGGCCCGGTCGTGGACCTCGCGGAGATCCTTCAGGAGGGTGACGGCGGTGTCGTAGGGGCCGGGTTGTTTTTTCCCGATCAGGTGGGCGATGTCCTGCCAGGCTTGCTGGGTGTTCTCGGCCAGGCGGTCCAGGTGGTTCTCGCGAGCCCGCTGTTCGGCTCGGCGGGTCTGGGCGCGGGCCTGTTCCTGCTGTCGGGTGTGCTCGGTGCGCACCTCGTGGGCGGCGTCGAGGAGTTCCGCGGCTGAGCGGCGCCGGGCAGCGGCGGACGGTTGGGCTGAGCCGTGGGACACGGTGCGGTGGCGGGCCAGCAGGGCGGGGCCCGGTTGTGGGGCGGTGCCCAGGGCAGCGTCCAGCAGCAGGCTGTCCTTCTCGTGTGGTGGCAGGGCGCGGATCCAGGCGATGAGCGCGTCCTTGTCGATCGCCTGGGAAGGGGCGGTACCGCTGGCGCGGGCAGCCGCGGTGAGCAGATGCGGGTCGACGTGAAGGTAGTCCGCCAGGGTCTGTTGCGGGCCGGTGAGGTGGGCGAGGCCGGCGGGTACGGGCGGTTCGAGGGTGGAGGTGTACTCGTCCTCGTCGACGTCCTCCTCCAACTCCCAGCGGGTGAGTGCGGAGAGCCAGGCCAGATAGAGGGGGCGCAGGTCGCCTGCGGCGAGTTCGGCACGCAAGGTGATGAACGAGGCGAGGGTGAAGGAGGTCTCGAAGTCCCACTCGGCGCCGTCCTCGGCCTGGTAGGAGAAGTCGAGCAGCAGGTGCCCTTTCCTGGTCCAGCGGGTCAAGGCGTCTTCCGCGCAGTACGGTTCGGCGCTGCGGGCGGGCAGCAGGGCGGTGGGCAGGCGCAGCATCAGGCGCCGTGATCCCCAGTTGGCGAAGTACAGGTGGGCGTCGTACAGCTGCTCCATCAGTTTGCGCTCATCGCCGCGGAAGTCGCCGTAGTGGTACTCGTTGACGAAGTGCGTCGCGCTGATCGTGGCCCGGCCCGACAGCCCCCGCACCTGCTCCAGTTCGTCCTTGGTCAACGGCCGATCGATGGCCTGGAACTCGTAGTACTGGTACTCGCTCACGGCCGTGCAGACTACCGCTGCGCGCTGCGGCTCATATGGCGGGGATGGGCCGGGACCCCTCGTTCGGGGCTCATCCACGGTTACGGTCCTGCCGGTGCCGTCGGGTTCGTAGGATCGAGGCGAGGACGACGGACCGGCAGGGTTCGGAGGGCAGGCGTGTGATGGTGACACCCAGGGAACGGCTGGCCAGGCTGCTCGGTGAGGCGAAGGCGGCGGGGGCCTTCAGCGCCCGGCTGGAGGCGCCGGTGGCCGGCCTGGGCTTTGAGGTGGCCGGGGTCGGGCCGGTGCGTCTTCCGCTACGGGCGCCACAGGTGAAGCGGCTGATCTCGGTGGCACGGCCGGCGTTGTTCGGGCGGGGCGAACAGACGCTGAGCGACACCAGTGTGCGTGACACCTGGCAGATCCTGCCGGATCAGCTCAGTCTTGCCGGTCCTTCCTGGTCGTCGCTGCTGAGCGGCCCGCTGGAGCATTTCCGGGACGATCTCGGTCTCCCGTCGGCGACGCTGCTGCGGGCTGAGCCGCACGCGATGCTGGTGTACGGCAAGGGCCAGTTCTTCCTTCCGCACCAGGATTCGGAGAAGGACGACGCGATGGTGGGCACGCTGGTGGTCTCCCTGCCTTCGGCGCACACGGGGGGAGAACTGGTCGTCGAGCATGCTGGGCGGAAGTGCGCCTACCGTGCCTCGAAGACGGATCTGACGCTTGTCGCCTTCTATGCCGACTGCCGGCACCAGGTCACTCCGGTCCGCTCCGGGTACCGGGTGACGCTCACCTTCAACCTGCTTGCTGAGCCGGGGACGTCGGGCGAGGTGTCCGGGCCGCTGGCGGAGCTGGCGCACAGTCTGGGCCGGCACTTCGGCTCGTCGGCCAAGCCGCGTTACGGCACCCGTGAGCTGGATCCACCGAACCGGCTCGTGTATCTGCTCGATCACGAGTACACCCAGCGCGGCCTGAGCTGGGAGCGGCTCAAGGGCGCCGACGCGGGGCGTGCCGCTCTGCTGCGCGCCGCCGCCGGGCAGGCCGGGTGCGAGTCGGTGCTGGCCCTGGCCGAGGTGAAGGAGACCTGGGACGCCCATCCCGAGGGGGAGGATCCCTGGGACGACTACGGGTACGGCGAAGACGATGAGGAGGAGAGCGGCGATGAGGGCGAGGACGGGGACTACGTCCTGCAGGAGCTGGTCGACGACGAGATCACCTTGGGCTGGTGGACCGGTCCGGACGGCACCGGTGGCGAAGAGATCTCGTTGTGGGTTCACGACTACGAGGTGTGCGCGAGCACCGCGAACGCGGACCTGACGCCCTGCGCCTCCCAGTACGAGGGCTACATGGGCAACTACGGCAACACGCTGGACCGGTGGTACCGGCGGGCTGCCGTCGTCGTGTGGCCGCGTGAGCGGGCATTCGCGGCACGCGGCGAGGCGGGATCGCGGTGGGCTCTGGAGGAACTGCGCGTCGTCATTGCGCGGGGCGATGTGGACCGGGCGCGCGACCAGGCCCGATCCCTGGCACCGTTCTGGAAGAGCATCCGTCCGCAACCCGACCTGTTGGACAGCGCGTTGCAGGTGGCCTCGGGCCTGGACGCGGCCGAGACCGCGGCGATGCTGCTGGAGCCGTTCCGGGCGGGTGCGCTCGGCCCGGAGCACGCGGACGGACTCGCCGCGGTGGCCGAGCGGTACGGGACCGGGTGGATGCGCCGGGTGGTCGACGCCTGGTTCGCGTCGGAGCACCACCTCCAGTCGATGCGGTACGAGTGGACCGAGCGGTTGCCGGAGCTGTGCGCGAAGCTTCGTGAGCATCGGGCGTCGGCGGTGGCACGGCTGTTGTCCGCCGGGGCCTGGGCCGCGGTGGACAGCGGTCTGCGGCTGTGGACGACGACCGGGCCTGCCGAGACCCGCAGTACGCGGCTGCGGCAGCTGGCCCTGCCGCTCGGACACGTACTCGTGGCGGCCGATGAAGAGCTGCGGGACGGGATCCTCGCAGCTCTGCGCGAGTGCGGGGACACGGTACTGGAGTGCCTGATGCCGCTGCTGCGCCACGCCGCGGAGGCGAGCACGTCCTCCGTGTCGGGCGCGGCGGGGCTCGACGCGATCGCGCGGCACTGCGCGGACCGGCTTCCCGCGGTGTGCGAGCGGGCGCCGCGCGCTGCCGACGACTGGTCGGTGGCATGGTCCGGGTGCGGTTGTGAGCTGTGCCGTGCCCTTGGCGCTTTTCTCGGCTCCCGGTCGCGACAGGTCCTCGAATGGCCGCTGGCGAAGGAGGGGCGACGGCATGTGCACACGAGGATCGACTCGGCCGAGTTGCCGGTGCGCCACCAGACCAGGCGGCAGGGGCGCCCGTACACGCTGGTGCTGACGAAGACCCAGGAACTGTTCACCCGTGAGCAGACGGTCCGCCGTCAGGCGGCGGCGGACCTGGCATGGCTGATGTCGCTGCGGAACGGATGACCGCGGCCTCCGGCCGGGTGGCCACGTCGCGCGGATATGCCCCATCGGAACCGGCTCGTCGACCGAAGTGACCGCCAGGGCGTTGCCACTGGCGCGGAAAGTCATCACCGGCGACCGTCTTCGCCCCCGAGCTTGACCGTCCGGGCGCCGCGCTACCGCCGGAGATGTACCTACCCTGCGAGATTGGGCGGGAGGCTCGACCTGCTCAACGGTCGGCGCTGCCGGGCGGGACGACCCATTCGGTGGGTTGGCCGGTGAGGGAGGCGATCATGTCGAAGTCGCCGTCGTAGTGGAGGACCGTCCGCTGGTGCAGTTCTGCCGTGGCGGCGATCAGCAGGTCGGGGAGGGACAGAGCACGGTGGAAACCCGCGTTGAGGGCGTGGCGCTGGACTTCCAGGGCGCGGGCGAAGGCGTGGTCGTCGGTGTGTAGGTAGTCGAAGGCGTGGAGCCAGGTGCTGATCTGTGTCGCCTCCGAGCTGTCCCGTGCGGAGTGGATCATCTCGTACTCGGTGGGCTGGCACACGGCGAGGAGGTAGCGCTCGTGCAGGGGCTTGAGTACGTCCTTGACGTTCGGCTTCGTCCAGCGGGCGAGGGCGGATTTGTCGATCAGGTAGCGGTCCTGCATCAGGCGGCCCGGCCTCCGTCGCGGTCGCCATTGTGCTTGAGGGAGCCGTCTGCATTACGGGGCCCGGTGTTCTCGACGATTTCACTGAAGTCGAGCTCGCCGGCCTCCATGGCGTCGAAGCCCTCCTGCCGCAGGTGCCTCTTGACGGCGTCTTCCATGGCGAGGCGGACGGCTTTGGCCTTCGTTTTGGTCCCGAAGATGCGCATGGCCTCGGTGACCATGTCTTCATCGAGGTCGATGACGGTTCTGGCCATGTGGAGATCCTCTCGGAGATGCTTCCGCTAGTGAAACGATACCATTCATTGAATGTAGAAGATATCGTTTCGATCTCGGGGTTCCCCTCATGGACGGAGGCTGCGGCGTTCATGGCGACATGCCGCGCGGTCACTCCTTGTGGAAGATGGACAGTCGTCCCTAATGTCAGGCTCCGCCCCTGCCGTGGGTTGCATCAGAAGCGACGGGATGGCGAGAGGCGGCTGGCCAAGCAGCCCCGTCGGTGGACAGCCGGTGGACAGACGCCTTTGGACACTGCGTCACGGGGTGGCAAGGGTCAACCTGTCGCACGTGCTCTGATCAGGAAGAACGTCACTACAGAGCACGACGAGGTACCAGTCAACACGATCGCTCATGGTCTCGTAATGCGTAGGTCTCGGGTTCGAATCCCGAAGGCGGCCCTGAAGAACCCCAGGTCAGACATCTGACCTGGGGTTTTCTGTTGCTCGGGCATGGCGCGTCACACGGCCGGGTTGCCGTCACGTTGCTTGCGTGAGCGATGCGTGAGCGCCTCACACTCCTCGCCAGGCTCGACTTCACCTGCGGGGGGCTGCCAGGAGAGCTGCCCCTCACTCACCCGGTGGCGGACCATGAGCGCACGGCCTTCGTGAACGACGATGGCGGCGGCGATGCCCGGCCGCTCGTCCGTGGTCTGCTGCGTCACGTCTGCTCCTCCAGGGCGGCCGGGATGGGTGGGGGAAGACCGTATCGGTGGACTTGAAGCGGTCGCCGCGTTGTCAGGCCGTTCGTCTCGGGGCCTCCGCCAAAGGCGCGCACGCCAGAGATCCGCCCCGGCCACGGGCTCTCGCTGAGGGGGACAGCGGGCGCCAGCGTGACCGGGGCGGGGGCTCAACTACGGCGGAAGAGCCCGCTCTGACCCCGATGCTTGCCGGTTCTCTTGCCGGAGGCCGACTGTCCCACCTCGGCGGATTCGCTCGGCCGGGTGGAGCCGGCCGAGCGGTTCTCGTTGAAGAAGGATTGCCAGACCCGTTCCTGCAGCTCGCTGATGCAGGCGCCGCACGCGTACATCGGGGCCTGGGCCCCGGCGACTCTGGCGGGGCCGATCCACAGGACGCGCGTCCACCGCTGTCCGCAGTGGAGCCAGCAGAGTCCGTCGACCCACTCGTTGCCGTCGTCGGTGGCCGCCGGTGAGGGCAGTCCTCCTCGGGCGAACTCGGCGATCCCGGGGATCACCCTGTGCTGTAGGGCGACTTCCGTCAGCATCGCTCGTCTCCCTCCGTGATCAACGGTTCTGGGCCGTGGGAGAAGCGTCCTTCTGCTTCTCGGCTTCGGAGAACAGGAGCGTGGGCTCGGCGAGGATGTCGCGGCTGGACTCGCTCTTGTAGATCTCGTCGACGCTGCCGAACCGGGCCTCGGAGTAGTCGAGGTCCAGCAGGGCGGCGGCCTGGCGTACCGATGCCTCGTCGGGCCCTTCGATCTCCAGGAAGGTGGGAAGGTCCGGCCAGGTGTCGAAGTCGAAGGCGACCTCGCCCAAGCGCCATTCCTCGCGGTAGTTCTCCTGGTACCGGACCTCGGCGAGGCCGACCCGGCGCAGGATGTCGGCCATGGCATGCAGGTCGGTGACCTCGGTCTCGATCTCCTTGGTGCCGTCGATCGTCGTGGCGTCGGTGACCTGCTTGAGCGTGAGCGTCGAGCGGGTGCCCTCGTCCCGCAGACGGATCCAGGCTCCGCCGTCGAGGGAGTCGTTCTCGAAGATCTTGCGGGTGAGGAGCGTGCGGGGGAACGCCTGGACCGCATTGAGTGCGCTCAGTTTGTTCTGGAGGTCGGCGACGTCGACGGCCAGGAACTTCGCCTCGTATTCGTGCTTCATAGGGTCTTCTTTCAGAAGTGGTCGGTGAGGGTGGACGTCCGGGCCGCGAGCAGGAGGCCCATGCGGTGGGTATGGTCGTGCAACTGGCCGACGTGGGCGCGTTCCGTGAACTCGGTGGTGCGCAGGGTGAGCAGGACCTCCCAGTCGCCGATGAAGTGGGGGTGAAGGCGTTCCGGGGAGGTGTAGTGCTCGATCATGTGGTGGCGTCTTTCGACGGGCATCATGAACTCCGCGCCGAACACGCCGCCTGGGCGGACCAGGCGCTGCATGCGGTCGACGAACTCGCCGAGCGGGCGGTGGTGGTTGGCACTGTAGTGCCACGAGCAGCTCGTCCAGACCGCGTCGCACTGCAGGCCCAGGGGCTCGCCGTCCAGGAAATCGTCCTCCACGACCTCTACGCGTTCGTGGAGTTCTTCGAGCTTCAGTCGAGCGATCAGTCCCAGCGCGTGGGCCTGGCTGTCACCCGGGAGGTGGACGTCGCCCCCGTGGAGGGCTACCGCGTCGCGTTCGACGGCGACGACGCGGTAGCCGGCGGTGGCGAGGGGCAGGACGAACTTGCCGTCGCTCGCGCCGACCACGGCGACGGTGGAGTCAGGGGCGACACGTTCCCGCAGCGTGGCGAGGAACTGCGGGAAGAACGTGAGGGTGTGCTCCCACAGGCTCTGAGTCTGCATGGGGGTGCGCTCCTTGCGTCTCGGTATCCATGATCACTCGAAGGGCTTCGTCGGGATTGCGCCCCGTGGTGTCGACGCGATGCATCGGGAACGATGCGTAGGCGTCCGTCACCTGGTCCGTAACGGTCTCGATCAGTGAGTCCCACCGCGACACCAGCTTGTTCCGCCCAGCGAGTCGACGCTGTCTCTCGTCGTCGTCGCAGACGAGGTGGTAGGTAACGGGTGTCGGCAGCCAGCTCGGCAGGGTGACACCGAGTCGTGCTCCCAAGGCCCGGTGAGTGGTGAGACACCGGGCGAAGTAGCTCTCGACGACGACCGGGACGCCGGCGTCGAGGTGGTGCTGGATCTCCTCGGCCGCGGTGAACAGGCCCGAGAGGTAGAAGCACATCCGTGCCTCTACGTTCGTCCGCTCGTCCAGCGCCTGTCTGAGCGGCTGGTAGGGCAGCGGGACGGTAGCGACGAGGACGGCCTGCCGGGCGACGGCGAGCATGGGCGCCAGGGTGGATTTGCCGGTGCCGCGTAAGCCCTCCAGGCTCTCGAAACGCGGGTGATCAGGCACGTCCGTACACCACGTCCGGAACCGCGAGGGTGAGCTCGTCGACGGACGAGGGCTTGTGGACGATGCGTCCTGCCGCCTTCTCGTACCAGAAGGCGTGCGCGTCCTTGCCCACGGCCTTGCAGGACATGGTCAGCGCACCGCGCGGGTCGACCTCGATGCGGTCGATCTCGCGAGGGCCGTCGGAGGGGGCGCACATCTGCGGGGCGCCGTCCTCGGAGAGGTCCTCGTCGACGATCACCTCCAAGGGCAGATCGGCTGACGCCAGCTCGTCCCGTAGCCGGCCGTAGGCGGAAGGGGAGGTGACCAGCAGCTCGGGATGATCGGCGGCGTTGCCGACCGGCCGCAGGTGGTGGAGCTTGAGCTGCTGGACCCCGAGCTCCGCCAAGGCCCTTCCGAGGGGTAGGACTTCGGCGATGTTCCGCGAGGTGACGGTCATGGTCGCGCCGGTCGGAACGCCGAGATCCCGAGCCAGCCGGAGCGCCTCCAGGGCGCTCTTGTAGCTGCCCTGCTTTCGGATGCCGTCGTTGGTCGACCCGACGCCCTCCAGCGAAACCCTGAGCAGGTCCAGGGAGGGGGCGATCTCGGTCAGACGGCGCTCGATCCGGTACCCGTTGGTGCAGATCTCGACGCGCAGGCCCAATTCCTCTTTGGTGTGGCGGACGACCTGCGCGAGGTCCCGGTGAACGAAGGGCTCTCCGCCGAGCAGGGTCACGGCCTCGGTGCCGTACTGGTCCCGCATCAGGGTGAGAAGATCCGCGGCTTCGTCGACGGTGAAGGCGTCGGCGTACTGGAGCCGTTTGCCGTGGAAGCAGTGCAGGCACGTGAAGTTGCAGCGGTAGAGCAGCTGCAGGTACAACATGCGGATCTTCTTGATCCCGGTGACTTCCTCGATCACGTCGGCTCCTTCGGCTGGTTGCCTGGTGGGAGCCTGATAGTGGCCTTCTGCTCGGGGACCTCGACACCGCGTTCGGGGACGGTCCAAGGACGTCCTGGGACGTTTTCAGTGACCTGCGAAGGACTCCAGGATGCCGAGGACACGCTTCGTGTCCGACAGGTCGGGCAGGACTTCGACGGCTCCGGCGGCGGTCAGTTCCTCCTGGGTGTGGATGCCGGAGGCGACGGCGAGGATGCCGGAGTCTGTGGTCAGAGCCGCTTCCACGTCACGAGGGGTGTCCCCGACGAGGACGGTGGGGGTGTCGGCCGGAACACCATGAAGCCGCTGTGCGCGCTCGCGGGCGACAGCGACCAGGTGGGGGCGGAGTTCGGCGTCCGCTCCGTAGGCGCCGACCGGTAGATCAAGCAGGGAGTCGAGGCCGAACGCGGCAAGCTTCACACGGGCGTTGGCGGCGACATTGCCGGTGAGGACTGAGGTGATCCAACCGGTCTGAGCCGAGGCGGCTTTCAGGGCGTCGTGCACACCGGGCAGGGCGGTCCCGCGCCTGCGCAGCTCCTCCAGGCGCGCATCCCCTGCCTGGGCGAGTGCTGCTTCGATGAGGTGCCAGTCGGGCACGGGCAGCCCTTCGCGGGCGAACATGTCGCGCATGATCAGACGATCCGTACGCCCCTCAGTGCGCGCCGGCTCCGTGGGCTCCCGACCTGAGAGGGCACGAAAGGCAGCGGCGTAGATCTCCTTGCTGACCCCCGAGTTCTCGATGAGGGTGTGGTCGATGTCCCACAGGACGAAGAGCTCCATGCCGCCAGAGTAGGCAGTCCGCGAGGTTCCACTACAACGGACTGCGTCCCAAAACGTCCTTGCGCGATCACGCGCCGTGCCGATTCGATGGCTGCTGTGAACAACCGACTGCGCACTGTGCTCGGCCAACGCGGCGTCTCGCCCGATGCACTCGCCGAGATCTGCGAGGTAGATCCCAAGACGGTCAGTCGATGGCTGGGCGGACGGATTCCCCATGCACGGCACCGTTTCCGCGTCGCGCGACACCTGCGCGTCGAAGAGACCTTTCTCTGGCCCGAGCCGTCCAAGCGTCCAGGCCGGCCGAGGGACGGGTTAGGCGCCGAGCTGGTCGGCACCTACCAGAACCGGGCCAGCGTGCCCCGGGACGTGTGGCTCGCACTGCTGCGAGAGGCTCGGCACGAGATCGGCGTCCTCGTCTTCTCCGGCACCTTCTTCGCCCAGTCCAACCCCCACGTCGCCAAGATGATCTCCGAGCGCGCCGCCGAGGGCGTCCGGGTCCGCCTGTGCTTCGGCGACCCCGACGGGCAGGCAGTCGCCGTACGGGGTCGCGAGGAGGGAATCGGCGACACCCTCGCCGCCAAGATCCGCGCTTCACTGACGTACTACCGCCCGCTGCTGGGCGAGGCCGGGTGCGGCGTACGACTCCACGACACCACCCTCTACACGTCCATGTTCCGCTACGACGACAACTTGCTCGTCAACCCGCACATCTGGGGCCAACCGGCCAGCGCCAACCCCGTCCTGCACCTCAAGAGAACAGGCGATACAGGGTGGTTCGACAACTACGCTGAAAGCTTCGACGCCGTCTGGGCCGCCGCGAGGCAATGGGCACCCGACCATGAGAGGACCGCCGACCATGGGCAGGACTGAGTACTACAACGACCCCTCTGCCCCGAAGGCGAACACCCTCATCCCGGCCAGCAACCTGCTCGTCGCCGACGAGACGGGCGCCATCCTCCTCCAGCGTCGCCGCGACACCGGCCAGTGGGCCCTCCCCGGCGGAGCCCAGGACATCGGCGAGACCGCGGCCGAGTGCGCGGTGCGCGAGTGCCTGGAGGAGACCGGCATCATCGCGGAGCTCACCGGGTTCCTCGGCGTCTACACCAACCCGAACCACATCGTCGCCTACACCGACGGTGAGATCCGCCAGCAGTACGAGAACACCTACATCGGCCGACCCGTCGGCGGAGTGCCGACGATCAACGAGGAGGCCGACGGCGTCCGCTTCGTCCAGCCGGCCGACCTCGACCAGTACGACATCCACCCGAGCATGCGCCAACAGATCGGGGACTATCTCGCCGGCACCTACCCCTACCTCGGTTGAGTCGCCAGGGCTGCTTCCACCCGCTCCACGGAGGAGAAGATCTCCGGGGCCGCCCGGCGGATGAACCGCCCGACCACGCTGTCGTCCCCGTAACGGCTGCGGATCTCCGCGACCCGGTCCTGCGCGGTGGTTCGGTCGCCGTCAGGCGTGGTCGTCATGTCGCAGTACACGAGGGCGTCCACGAGCAGCGGCTGCTCCAGCAGGGGGAACTCGCTCGACAGCTCTTCCCGTAGCCCCCGCTCCCCGGCTTCCAGCAGCGCGAACGAATGGTTGGCGACGAGCCGTACCAGCCGCTCGTCGGCTCCATGCTCGTCACGAAGGAACCGGGCCCCGTCCAGCGGATGGAAGCCGGTCGCCGCAAGTCGGGGGGCGTACCCGACGTCGTGCAGGGTGGCGGAGGCGATGAGCAGGCCGGAATCTCGGCCGAGAACCTGACCTACTTCGGCAGCGCGCTCTGTCACTCCCTGCGTATGCGCCCACCGTCGTGGAAGCGTGCTGCTGAGTTCGGCCTCTGCGACCTGCGTCGCCCACTCCTCGATCAGATCACCCATGCGAGCTCTCTGCCCGGGGCACGGCTCGTACAAGCGTGGCCAGGGGCGTGACTCGTATCGGTTCCGGCCGACACCGGCCATGCCCGCGTCGCCACAGGTCAGAAGATCAATTTTCATCTCCCGCTGCCTGGTGAGGAAGGGGCTTGCAACGGCTGCCCGTGGGATCGTGCACGGCATCTTCAGCAGTATCGGCGCTCTCGCGGTCGCGGCGGGTGTGTGGTGGTTTCGGAATCGGTGACTCAAAGAGCGTTTTGTCCTGATAGGGGAGCTTAGTTGCAGTTCAGGTGGCAGGCCGCTTCGGGCCGGCTGAGGCGGCAGCCGCTTGTTGTGGCAGATGGGGCGGGTGACAGCCTTCGAGGGCCCGTTTCGGTCCCTTCGCTCCTGTCTGATCCCAACACGCCCCCGGTCGCGCCTGTTTGCGCCCTGTGGTCGGACGGTAGCCATCGGTACTACGGAAACATGCCTCGCCGACAACGGCCGTACCCCAGTGACCTGTCCGATGCCCGTTGGGAACTGCTTGAGCCAACCCTGACAGCCTGGCGAGCAGAACGCAGAGGGAAGGGCCTGGACATCGGGCGGCCGCCCGAACACGACCTGCGCCGGATCATGGACGCCATCCTCTACGTCGACCGGACCGGGATCCCCTGGCGCTACCTCCCACACGACTTCGCCCCGTGGGAAACCGTCTACGGATACTTCGCCGCCTGGCAGAAGGACGGCGTCTTCGACCAGCTCAACGGACTCCTGCGACGGCTTGTCCGGAAGGCCGAGGGCCGAGACGCCGAGCCCAGCGCCTGCATCCTCGACGCCCAGAGCATCAAGACCTCTGCCAACGTGCCCTCGGCCGGCCAGGGCATCGACGCAGGCAAGAAGATCGCGGGCCGCAAACGCCACATCGGCGTCGACACCGCCGGGCTCCTCCTGGCCGTGCTGGTCACCGCCGCCAGCGTCTCCGACAACGCCGGCGGAATCCACCTGCTCTCGAACATCGCCGAAGGTCACCCCCGCGTCACGAAGGCGTGGGCCGACAGTGGCTACCGCACCAAGGCCATCGACCACGGCGCCCGCCTGGGCATCGACGTCGAAGTCACCCGCCGCGACCCCGCCCAGAAGGGCTTCAAGGTGATCCCGCGGCGCTGGGTCGTCGAGCGGACCTTCGGCTGGCTCATGCACCACCGCCGCCTCGCCCGCGACTACGAAACCCACCCCCACCGCTCCGAAGCCATGATCCAACTGGCGATGATCGACCTCATGAGCCGCAGACTCACCCGAGAATCGACCCCCAACTGGAAGAACTCATAGGCGTCAAGCCACGCCCACCCCCAGCCCGTCCGCACTATGAGCCTCGCCGAAAGATACCGGCGAGATCCTGACGACGTCCGTGTCGGCAGATTCAGACAGCAATCAAGGTCGGTAGTGCGTCAGGGCGACCGTAGGTGAGGATGCGCGTGAGTGCCTCTCGCATACGAGTAACGTCTTCATCCGGCGCCCGCAGGAGTGCCTCGACCACTGGATCGTCCAAGCACAGATCGTGCAGGTACGCGGGGTTGAAGGTGACGCGCAGGAGGTTGCCTTCCAGCTCCACGGTGCGCACGCATCCGTACGCGGTGTTCTGGTCGGGAGTGACGACGCAGTAAGAATCGCAGCCGTTGCGGATGTCCTGTTCGTCGGGTTCCCCGAAGCCACACTGGAACTCGAGCGCGAAACTTTCCTCGTCCTTCGACTCAGCAACTCCGGCAGTGGGAACGTAACTGTCCGGCGGACGCTTGTCCTGCCACCCATAGGCGATGTTCGCAATGAATCTGTAGACCACACACGTGTTCTACCAGACCCGTCGCGGCCGATGCAGGGTGCATTACCAAACACTCCCGGTAGGATAAAACGCTCTTTGAGACGTCGTGTCATTTAGCGTCGATCGGTAGGCTCTGGCCGAGATGAGCATGGACGACAAGACCGAGACCGCCTGCCGGATCTGCGGGTACGACGATGGCGAAGCGGTGTTCGACGAGTACGGCGTACCGAAGTACGTCATCTGCCCCTGCTGCTACAACGAATCCGGCATCGGCGATGACAACGTGTCGCAGGTCCGCGAGCTGCGTGGATACTGGGTCGCCGGCGGCGCCCAATGGCACGACCCGAAGTTCCGTTCAGCTGACTGGGACCTGCTGACGCAGCTCGCCAACATTCCGCCCGAGTGGCGCTGACCTGGAGTGCCGAAGGGTATTGCTATCTGGCGAGTCGCCGGTAGCAGATAAGGGTAGCGGCGATGCCGGCGAAGGCGAGGAAGTGGTCGGCCTTGCGCTCGTAGCGATGGTGCAGACGGCGGCATCCTGCAAGCCAGGACATCGTTCGCTCGATCGTCCAGCGGTGGCGCCCGAGCCGCTCGGAGGACTCGATGCCTTTACGGGCGATGCGGGGTGTGATGTGCCGGGAACGGAGCCATTGCCGCAAGTGGCGGTTGTCGTAGGCCTTGTCCGCATAGAGTTTGGCCGGTCGTCGTCGACGCGGGCCACGGCGGGATCGGATCGGCGGTATCCCGCGCACGAGCGGCTCAAGTGCCTGGCTGTCGTGGAGATTGGCGCCGGAGATGCCGACGGAAAGGGGCAGACCGGCCCGGTCAGTGATCAAGTGGATCTTCGAGCCGAACTTGCCCCGATCTACAGGATTGGGACCCGTCAGGTCCCCTTTTTCAGGGCCCGCATGTTCACCGAATCGATCGCGCACCGCGACCAGTCCAAGTCCCCGCGGGCACCCAGCTCGTCCAGCACCAGGCGGTGGAGCCTGGCCCACACCCGGGCCTGGCTCCACTCCGTGAAACGCCGGTACACCGTCGACCACGACGGACCGAACACCTCGGGGGTCTGCCGCCAGGTGCAGCCGGAGGTAGCCACGAACAGGACGGCAGCCAGTACCTCCCGGTCGCCGTAGCGCCGCCGCCCACCACCTTGCGGTCGCACAGGCGCCACTGGCACCGCTCGGTGGAACAACTCCCACAACCCGTCCGGGACCAGACCCTCCACGATCGTCACGCCCGAACACTACTCAGCACGCCAAATGACACGTCGCCTGAATATAAACATCTATCACACGATTTGATGACCTGGTTAGGAGAAGGGCCTTCCTCTGCCCGGCTTGCCCATACTCGATCGTGGATGGTCGGTGGAGATGGGGGCCCGAGTCGTGCCGGATGTCTTTGATCGAATTGAATGGACCGTTCGTGATCATTTCGGTGAAGGGTTGGTCTGCGTACACGTAGGAAACGCCGCGAAGTGCGACATCAAGCGGCATCCTGCGTATCCGAAATTCCGCGCCCAGGCGATCAATTCGGGAGTGCGGTCGGCTGCGACTTCTCGTCTGTGGGAGTCCATGATTGCCATGGGGAGGTTGTGCGATCTGGATGGCGAGGACACGTGGAGGCTGGTGATCCTTGACTGCATTGTTCCCTCGTTCCGTCAGGTCTCCACGAGTGTCGCTCGTGATTTTGGGGTCGAGCGCGATGAAATCCGGGCGGCGATGGTGGCAACCGCGTTGGAGGTGTGGACTGACACGGTCATGGGTGTGCCGCCGCGTCACGTGAGGGATCGCATGGTGAAGGCCGCGCATGGCGTGGCGTATAGCCGGGGGCGGTCGGTGTCCTCCGAGTGGTCGACTGACGAGATCGAGATATTCCGGCCGGAAGCACCTGTCCAGGACTCCCTTCTGCGTGCTTTGTCGATCATCGATGTAAGTGGTATCCGTGATGCGGATGTCGCAGAACAGGTCAGAGGTGAGCGGTTCGGGTCACTGCTTCAGGGGCTGGGCTGTTTCGATGTGGCGCGGGTTTTTCACGACGCGCTTCGGGCCGGTCGGCGGTCGGGGTCCATCGGTCAGGCGGTGAAGGCTTCGCGGCTGGCCCGGTCCCGGATTTCCAGTCAGAACCTCTACTACTACGCGTCGGACCTCTACCCCTCGTTCATCGGGCTCCGGGAGGCCGCGAGTGCGATGGGGATTGCCGAGTCTGCCGCACACCGGCTCATCCGGGCGGGACAATTTCCTTTCCCTGTGGCGAGGGCGGGGCGGAGCTACAAGGTCTCCGTCAAGGCCCTCATGCATTTCATGGAAATCCCGGATGCCATTGTTCACGCCGATGACGTCGAGAACGGGTCCCTCCACGCGAGCGGCGGCGTGCGCTGAGTCGGGTGCCTCCGGAGGTACGCCTTCTGGGGGCGGGAAACCGCCCGCCCACGTGAAGCACCTGTGAACACCCTGGGGAGGCGGTGTCATAGGCCCCCCATATGCTGCACCCGAAGATCGTGTGGGGTCAGGGGAGGGTGCGGGCATGCTCGGGAAGTTGTTCGGTAGGGGTGGGGCGACGGCGGGGGACCCGTATGCCCTGCCGGTCGTGCGTAAGCGGAAGGGCGGGACCTACGCGTTGCGGGCGCTGGGGGACCGGCGGGTGCTGGCATTGGTCGAGGCGGCTGGTGCGGGGGACTGGGAAGGGGTCAAGGGCGGGCTCGGGGCCTTTGATCTTGGGCGGGACCATCGCGTGCTCGATGAGCTGGCCGACGTGGACGGGGTGGAGAAGTGGATCGGGCGGGCCGTGGAGGAGGACGGCGGCCATCGGGCGGCCGCTCTGCTGATATCCGGGGCCCGGCACGTCATCTGGGGGTGGGAGGCGCGTACCTCCGCGCGGGCCGTCGATGTCACGCGGGAGCAGTGGCAGGTCTTCGGGGAGCGGCTCGCGCTGGCGGAGGAACAGCTGCTGGCCGCAGCCGAGTTGGAGCCCTCGTGGGTCACTCCCTGGCGGCGGCTTCTCACCTCCGGGCGGGGAATGTCGCTGGGGGAGGACGTCAACCGGGCCCGGTTCGATGCCGCCCTGCGCCGCGATCCGCTGGACCTGGAGGTCCACATCGACTGGCTGTCGCAGTTGCAGCCCCGGTGGGGCGGCGAGCCCGGCGAGGCTCTGGCGTTCGCCCGGGAGGCGCTCGGGCGGGCTCCGCTGGGGCATCCGCTCGGCTGTGTGATCGCCATGGCCCACATCGAGGAGTGGGTCGAGTCGGAGGTTGCCGGATGTCTCGAATCGCCGGCTGTCCAGGCGGAGCTGCGGGACGCGGCCGACCGCAGCATCCTCCACCCCGCGTATGTGCGAAGCCCCGGGTGGCAGCAGGACTTCAACGTGTTCGCCATGGCGCTGTCGCTCGCCGGTGAGCGTCACACGGTCCGGCGTGTCTTCCAGGCGCTCGACGGCGCCTACACCAGCTGGCCCTGGACCTATCTCGACGATCCGGAAGAGCAGTTCGCCAGGCGGTCCCGTCGCAGCTGACCCCCGCTCCTCGGCGTCCGCATCCCGGATTTCCGCCGTCGTGCCTGAGCTCCGTTCCTTCCGCCCTGCCGCCTGCCGGCCCTCCCCTCGGACTGTCCGATGAACCTGCCCCCTGCCGTGTCCCCGGACGGCGCCGACCGCGCCTTCCAGGTGGATCTGCGCGGTCTCGTCGATCTCCTCTCCCACCACCTCTACTCCAGCCCCCGCGTCTATCTGCGCGAACTCCTCCAGAACGCGGTGGACGCGCTGACCGCCCGGCGCGGTCTCGAACCGGGCGCGCCCGACGGCGCCTTCGGCATCCGGCTGTTCGCCGACGGGTCCGTGGTCCGTGTCGAGGACGACGGCGTCGGGCTCAGCGAGGCGGACGTCCACACCTTCCTCGCCACGATCGGGCGCAGCAGCAAGCGCGCCGACGGGATCGCCGAGCAACGCGGCGACTTCATCGGGCAGTTCGGTATCGGACTGCTGTCGTGCTTCCTCGTCGCGGATGAGATCCATGTGCTCAGCCGCTCCGCCCGGACCCCCGACGCACCCGCCGTGGAGTGGCGCGGGCACGGGGACGGCAGCTACAGCGTCCGGACGCTGCCCGCCTCCGCCCGGCCGCTGCCCGGGACCACCGTCACGCTCACGCCGCGCAGCGACACGGGGGAGTGGACCCGGCCCGCGCAGGTGCACGCGCTGGGGCGGCACTTCGGGTCCCTGCTGCGCCATCCGGTGACCTTCAGCGACGGTACGGCGGGGGCGCCGGCGGTCTCCGTCAATCCCGAACCCGCGCCCTGGGCGTGTACGTTCCCCACCCCGGGCTCCCGGTCGCGCGCGCTCACGGCGTACGGGGAAGAGGTCTTCGGGTTCGCGCCGCTGGACACCATCGAGCTGGACCTGCCGGCCGTCGGGCTGAAGGGCATCGCGTGCGTGCTGCCCGAGGCGGTGCCGGCCGGACGGCGGCACGGGCACCGGGTGCACGTCAAGGGCATGCTGCTCTCCGAGCAGGCCGACGAGATCCTGCCGGAGTGGGCGTTCTTCGTCCGCTGTGTCATCGACGCCGAGAGCCTGCGCCCGACGGCGTCCCGCGAGTCCCTGTACGAGGACGACACGCTCGCCGCCGTACGGGACGCCCTCGCCGAGCGGCTGCGCGCCTGGATCGCCCGGGCCGCCGCCAGCGATCCGGAGCTGCTCGGACGGTTCCTCCGGACGCATCACCTCGCCGTGAAGTCGCTCGCCGTGCACGACGACGAGATCCTGCGGCTGCTGCTGCCCTGGCTGCCGTTCGAGACGACCGACGGCCACACGACACTCGACGAGTTCGCGCGCACCCACCGCACGGTGCTCGTGACGTCGAGCGTGGAGGAGTTCCGGCAGGTCGCGGCGATCGCCTCGGCCGCCGGGCTCGGCGTCGTCAACGGCGGCTACACCTACGACCGCGAACTGGTCCACCGGCTGCCCGAGATCAGGCCCGAGGCGACCGTCTCCGACCTCGACCCGGCCACCCTCACCGCCCACCTCGACCCGGTCGACCGCGCGACCGAACTGGCCGCGTCAACCTACCTCGCCCTGGCCCGGGACGCCCTGGCCGTCTTCGACTGCGATGTCGCGCTGCGTACGTTCCATCCCGCCTCCGCGCCCGCCCTCCTCGTCGACAGCCGCGAGGCCCGGCACGAGCGCACCCGCTCCCAGCTCGCCCGGGAGCAGGAGGGCGGCTTGTGGGGCGACATCCTCGGGGCGCTGCGCCAGGAGGCCCCGCGCGCCCAGCTGATCCTCAACCAGCTCAACCCGCTGGTGCGCACCGCCGTCGCCATCGACGAGCCCGAGCTGGCCCGTACCAGTGCCGAGGCCCTCTACGGGCAGGCCGCGCTGCTCTCCCGGCGCCCGCTCCGGCCCGCCGAGTCGAGCCTGATCAACCGCTCCTTCCTCGACCTCCTCGCCCATGCCCTCCGCAAGGACAGCTGACGATGACCACCGCACCCCACCCGCAGAACACCGACGAGCTGCTGCAGGCGCTCCAGGAGAACCACCGGCTCCCCTACGGCCGCACCCGGACCGTCACCGCCGAGGAACTCGTCGACGCCGCCGAGCGGTTCGCCGAGCCCGTACCGCTCATCCACGCCCTCCTCGAACTCCAGGAGGCGTACACCTACGGCTCCGACCCCCGGAAGTCGCCCGTCGTCTTCGCCCGGCTGCTCACCCTTTTCGACGAGCGGCCCGACGCCTTCGACGAGCGCCTGCGCCACCAGCTGTTCTGGCGGTTCAAGTGGGTGGCCAACGCGCTGCGCGCGCTGCCCGAGATACCGCTGGCCAGCCTGCGCCAGTGGCTGGGGGAGATGCGTGACCGGTACGGGAAGGAGGGGCTCGGGCTTCAGCCGTACTACGGGCAGGCCTACCAGCTCGCCGTCCACGTGGGTGAGGACACCACCCTCGCCTACGAGCTCTGGGCGGCCCGCCGCCGGACCCCGTACAGCGACTGCGAGGCCTGCGAGATCTGCGAGCGCGCCCTGTACCGCCTCGCCGCGGGCGACGACGAGCGCGCGCTGGAGGCCTGGGAGCCGGTCCTGGCCGGAAAGGAGTCCTGCAAGGAGGAGCCGGCCCGCTCCTTCTCGTACGCGCTGCTGCCCCTGCTGCGTACCGGCCGCGCCGACCGGGCCCGGGAGCTGCACCTCGCCGGGTACCGCGCCTGCCGCCGCAATCCGTCGATGGCCGGGGAGGTCGGCCGGCACCTGGAGTTCTGTGCGCTGACCGGCAACGAGGCGCGTGGGCTCGAACTGCTCGCGGAGAACCGGAACCTGTTCGACGAGGTGGAGTCGCCGCTGGACCAGCTCGACTTCCTGACCGGTGTCGAGGTGCTGCTGAGCCGTGTCGAGCGCCTCGGCCACGGTGGGCTGCCCGTGACCGGGTACGCGGGGCGCGCCTGGACCGTGGAAGGGTTGCGTGCCGAGGTACGGGGACGGGGCGACGCTCTTGCCGCGCGCTTCGACACCCGTAACGGAACGAGCGCCCACTCCGGCCGCCGCACGGCCCGACTCGACCGGGCCCCGCTCCTGGACGCGCTGGAACTGGTCCTGCGCAGCCGCGGTCTGGACGAGCTCGCGCCGGGGGACGGTGCTGCGGTCGCTCCCGTTGCCGCGTCCGCCTCGCGTACGGCTGCGGCCGTGCCCGAGGAGTTGCCTGAACTCATCCGCCGAGCACGGGAGTTGGAAGAGGAGGGGCATCCGGGCGCGCGGGCCTGCTGGGCGCGGCTGCGTCACCTCGTCGCCGCCCGCGAGTACAGCCATCCCGAGGACCCGGCCGTCGGCCCGTACGGTCGGCTGTGCGCGGACCTGCTGACCGACGAGGCGTACCGCGCGGCCGAGCGCGGCGATTACGCCTCTGCCGTCGATCTCCACGAGGAGGCCGTCGGGCTGTACGAGGACGCCGGAGTGCCGGATGACGTGGTGCTGGCCCGGGCCTGCGCCCTGCTCGCCGCCGCCGAAGCCTCCGAAGCCTCCGGAGGGGAGGGCGAGGAGGCCGAGGGGAAGGCCGCCGTTCTGGCCGACGCCCATGCCGCCGTGGTCCGGTTGCAGGAGGAGGCGGGCGGTCTGGCCCCGTACATCGAGGGACGCCTGCTGAGGCTGCGGGCGTCCGCGCTCGCTGTGCGCCTCCAGACGTCGGGCGACCAGGCGCACGCCGCCGTCGCCTTCGCCGAGGCGGATCTGCTCCAGGAGTTCGCCACCCGGCACGGCCTCACCACGCAGGTCTCCGGCGCGATGCTGCTGCGGGCCGGTACGTACGCGCTCTCCGGCGAACTGCCGGCCGCGGTCGCCGAGGTCGACACCCTCCGCGACCGGCTGGCGGCGCACGGTCCGGCCTGGCACCTGCCGCGCGCGCTGGGCCTGCGCGGCCGGCTCCAGCTCGGCCTCCGGGACGCGGCAGCCGCGCACGCCGACCTGGCGGAGGGGGTGCGGCTGGCCGTCGCGTGGCCGGCCGACGCGGTCGACACCTCCCGTCTGCACGCTGACCTGGCCCAGGCCTGTATGCACCTCGGCCGCCCCGGCGAGGCGCTGACCCAGCTGACCCGGTCGGCGGAGGTGGATCTGCGGGAGGGAAAGCGGGTGGACGCGTTCTGCACGTACAGCAACGCCGCCCAGCTCTGCCTCGACCTCGGCCGCATCGAGGACTGCATCGCGCTGCTCGACTCGCTGCTCGGTGAACCGGATGTGACCGGAGGCGAGTTGGATGACCGGCTGGTCGCCCAGCTGCGTCTTCTGCGGGCCCGGGCGCTGCACGCGGGCGACGATCTCCAGGCCGCCACGGCGGAGTTCGTCGCGCTCGCTGCCGAGTCGGCCGGCTGGGAGGACGACCCGGGGAGCCACGCCATGATCGCCGCGGAGACGGCGATGATCCTCGGTGAGGCGGGCGAGTTCGACCGGGCCGGTGAGGTCGCGGACCGGGCGCTCGCCGCCCATGCCCTCTCCCCGCGCTACGAGTTGGTCAGCAACTGCCTGCGGGAGCTCGCCCGCCTCCGGGCTCAGCGGCAGGGGCCCGACGGCCTGGCCGCCGCCCTCGCTCACCTGGACGAGGCCGGACGGGTCGCGGACGCGGCCCGGGCCGCCGGGTTCCAGCCCGCGGGGCGCTCTCTGGAGACCGCCCTGGCCTACGAGTACGGGCGGGTCCATGCCTACGTCGGCGCGTACGAGGACGCCCTCGCCGCCTTGGAGAAGGCGCTGGTCCTGCTCGGTGAGCCGGGGCCGGAGGACGAGGCCGGCGCGGGCGAGTGGGCGGAGTGCGTCCGGCTCGCGGGTGCCGTGGAGGGGATCTACCTGGAGCGCACCGCTCCGGCGCTCGCCCGGCTCGACGCGGCGGTCTCCCAGCTGAGGGCGCTCGGTCGCCTGGAGGAGTGCGAGCCGCTGGTCTCCTTGGCGGGGGAGTTGCGCGAGGAGGGGTGACGGGAGCGGGGCGCGGCACCCCCTCGGTGTCGCGCCCTGCCCCGGGCGGGCCTTGCGCCGGGCGGGCCTTGCGCCGCCCCGCCCGTCGGCCCGCCCGCCCGTCGACCCGCCCCGTCCGCCAGGCCCGCCAGGCCCGTCGGCCCCCGCCGGGCGCCCCCTTCCGCCCTCCGGATGCCCCCTTGCCTGTCCCATTGGTCTAGTCCAAACTGATCCGCGACGAAGCCTCCGGAGAGTCGGCCGTGCGCGGCCCGCAGTGGCGCCGTGGGCCGTGATCGGCGGGGGCGGTCATCGGACGAGGGGGATGCCATGTCAGAGCGGATGTCGGCCGAGGTGCTGTCCCCGGGTGGGCCGGTGGGGGAGCAGGGGGCGTTCGGGCATCGGCTTCAGGCGTATCGGCGGCGGGCCGGGCTGAGTCAGGAGGCGGCTGCTTTACGGGCCGGGATCAGTACGCGGGCGCTGCGGGACATCGAGCGGGGGCGGGTACAGCGGCCGCAGGCTCGTACGCTTCAACGGCTCGCCGACGTGCTGGAGTTGAGCGGCGGTGAGCTGGCTGAGCTGCTGGCCGCCACCCGTACCGGGCCACCGCGCGGCGCCGCCCGGCCGCGGCTGCTGATCCTCGGGCCGCTCGCCCTCCAGCGCGGCCGGGCGCCCGTCCCCGTCACCAGTCCGATGCTGCGCCGGCTCCTCGGCCTGCTCGCGCTCAAGCACCCCGAGCCCTCCACCCAGCGCGAGATCACCGACACCCTCTGGCCGGCCGGGCCGCCCAGCTCCCACCAGAGCCTGATCCACACCTACGTCAGCCAGGTCCGCCGCCTCCTGGACCCCGGCGGGCCGCGCACCGCGCCCGCGCCCACCGTCATCCGCACACCCACCGGCTACCTCCTCCAGGCGTCCCGGAGCCAGACCGACCTCGGCCACTTCGACGAGCTGCTGGCCCAGGCGGAGCGCCTCCACCGCGCGCCCGACCCCCAGGCCGCGTACGAGTCGCTCACCCAGGCGCTGCGGTGGTGGCGCGGTCCCGTGCTCGCGGACGCCGATCCGGTGCTGCGCCAGCACCCGGCCGCCGTCGTCGTCAACGAACGGCGGGTCAAGGCCGTGCTGCTGCACGCCGACACCGCGCTGCTGCTGCGCCGGCCCGAGGAGGCCGTCCCCGTGCTCTGGTCCATGGTCAACACCGAGCCCCTCCACGAGGGCCTGCACGCCCGGCTGATCCTCACCCTCGGCAGCTGCGGCGAACAGGCCGCCGCGCTCAACGTCTTCAGCCGGCTGCGCGACCGGCTCGACAAGGAGCTCGGCATCGCCCCCAGCGCCGAGGTCCGCGACGCCCACCTGCGCGTGCTGCGCCAGCAACTGCCCCGCGCCCAGCACCCGGACCGCCCCGCCCCGGCCGGCCGCGCCGCCGCCACCGGACCGCTCCCGGCCCAACTCCCCGCCATGTCCGGCTCGTACGTCGGACGGCTCCGGCAGATGCGCGACCTGGACGCCCTCGTCTCACCCGACCCGGCCAGCCGCTCCCACGTGATGGCCGTGGTCGGCGCGCCCGGCGTCGGCAAGACCGCCCTGGCCAAGCACTGGGCGCACGCCCGGCGCGAACACTTCGCGGACGGACAGCTCTTCGTCGACCTGCGCGGCCACTCCCCGCTGCCGGCCCTGCGCCCCGGTGACGTTCTGGCGCAGTTCCTCCGCGCGCTCGGCGCACCGCCCGGCCGACTGCCCGCCGACGAGGACGAGGCCGCCGCGCTGTACCGTACGCTCCTCGCCGACCGGCAGATGCTCATCGTGCTGGACAACGCGCGCGACGCCGAGCAGGTCAGACCGCTCATCCCGGGTGCCCGGGGCTGTGCGGTGGTGATCACCAGCCGCAGCCGGCTCGCGGGACTCGTCGCGAACGACGGCGCCCGCCAGCTCGCCCTGGACGTCCTCGACCCGGACGAGGCCCGCCGGCTGCTCGGCAGCATCGTCGGCGAGTGCGTCGCCTCCGCCGAGGAGGAGGCGGCCCGCCGGCTCGTGCGCGTCTGCGGCGGTCTGCCGCTGGCCATCCGGATCGCCGGTGCCAACCTGGTCGCCCGCGATACCGGCATCGCCGGCTACTGCGCCGAACTGGCCGGGGACGACATGCTCAGCCGACTGCGCGTCGAAGGCGACCGGCGCTCGACGGTACGGGCCGCCTTCGACCTCTCCTACCTCGCGCTCCCTGCCGAGGCCCGCCGGATGTTCCGCCTCCTGGGCCTCATGCCCGGCCCGGACGTCTCCGCCAACGGTGCCGCGGCCCTGGCCGACACCACCTCCGCCGCGGCCGCCGAACTGCTGGTGACCCTCACCGACGCCCATCTGGTACGGGAACGGGGCGCCGGCCGCTTCGGGCTGCACGACCTCGTACGCTCCTACGCCCGTGAGCTGGCCGGCGCCCAGGAGGCGTACGCGGCCCGGCAGCGGCTCTTCGAGTGGTACCTCTACCACGCCGACGCGGCGGCCCGGCTGCTCTACCCGGCGGAGCCCACCGCCGGTCCGTCCGCCGGAGCGGCGGCCTCGGCCGCGCTGGTCTTCTCGGACCACGGTGAGGCCTCGGAGTGGCTGGACGGCGAGCGCGAGAACCTGGCGGGCGCCGTCCCGCAGGCCGCCGCCGCCGGATTCACCACCCTCGCCTGGCGGCTGGCCGAGAGCCTGCACGGCTTCCTCTCGGTGGGCATGTACATGGGCGAGTGCCTCAAGGTCGCGACCGCCGGGCTGTTCGCCGCGGTGACGGACGGTGAGCCGCGCGCCCAGGCCGCCGCGCAGCTGCGGCGAGCCGAGTGCCTCTGGCTGCTGGCGGACCGGGCGCAGGCCGTGGAGCTGTTCTCCAGCGCGCTGGAGCTCGCGCGGCAGGCGGACTGGGCCGACGGACAGGCGCTGGCGCTGCGCCGGATCGGGGCGGCGCGGCAGGAGGGCGGCACGGTCCGGCCGTCCGGCGAGCGAACCCCGCCGCCTCGCGAACTCACCCGCCACGGCGGTGCGTCGGGGGCGCCCGAGAGTGTGGTCGGGCTCGGGCTGATCTACTGAGGGCCGCGCCGCCTCCGGACCGTACGCCGTGATCATGTCCTGCCTCCCGGGCTCCGGCGGCAGGACAACTACTCCGGCAGTTGGACCAGTTCTGCCGGTTCCTGTGAACCCGTCGGCGGTGCTCGTGGGGAAGTGCAGGTCAGGGTAGGTCTGTTCGGTCCGGGCCGTCCTTCCGGTGCGCTTCTCCGGCTCTGGTCCGGCTGTAGGAGACCGACCAGCCCGTGACCGTACTGTGGCCGAACGCACAGCACCGAACGCACCGCACGCACCGCAAGGCCAGTCCCCGTGCCGACTCATGAGGTGACGCGTTGCCACAGCTCGACGGTGGCCCGCGCCGCCCTCCGTGCGGGGCGCGTTCCGGGCCCCTCTCCTTCGGCCAGGCCACCATCATCCGCGCGCTGAGAATGAGGTAACGATGCAATTCGTGGCACCGGCCCCCGGCCAGGAAGGCTCATGGCGGGAAGGCTTACGGCAGGAAGGCTCATGGCAGGAAGGCTCATGGGCGGACGACATCGACGAGTTCGCCGTCGCGTTCTACGAACGGGCCGTCGGGCGAGGCCCGTTCGACCCGCCGCGGATCGCCGAGGAGCTCGGCGCCCCGCCCGCGTACGCCGAGCGGGCGGTTGCCCTGCTGCGCGAACTGCGGCTGGTCAGAACGGCGGAGGGCCGGGCGGACCGGCTGGTGGCGGTTGCTCCGGAGGCGGCGCAGATGGAGCTGCTGGTCCCGCTGGAGCGGGAGATCCTCGACAGCCGCCACCGACTGGCCGAATTCAAAGGACAGTTGAGCTGCTTCGCGGCGGCGTTCGAAAGACAGTCCCGGACCCGCGCCGAGCCGGTGGTGATCACCGGCGACCAGGACGAGATCGAGCTGCGGCTGCTGGAGGCCGCGCAGAGCTGCACCACCGAGGTCCTCGTCATGCAGCCCTGCGTGGCCCGCGAGACCCGCGAACTGCGCCTCGCCCGACCGCTGGTGCTGGAGGCGCTCCGGCGCGGCGCGCGCGGCCGGATCCTCTACCCGCACACCGCCCGCGGCGACTCCGGCACCCGCGCGCACCTCGGCGAACTCCTGCCCGCCGGCGGCCAGGTGCGCACCACTAAGGAGATGAGCGACCGCTTCCTGGTCTTCGACCGGAAGACCGCCTTCATCCCGTCCGGGACCGACGGTGAGGACGGCGAGATCGCCGTCGTCTACGACAGTACGGTCGCGGCCTTCCTGGCCGGGCTGCACGCCCGCGTCTGGGAGTCCGCCGTCGACTTCGACTCCGGTGCGGCCGGTTACGCCGGGACCATGGAGGAGCTCAAGGCCACGCTGCTCTCGCTGCTGGCCTCCGGCGCCAAGGACGAGGTCATCGCCCGCCGGGTGGGCATGTCCGAGCGGACGTTGCGCCGCCATGTCGCCACGATCATGCAGGACCTGTCCGCCAGCAGCCGCTTCCAGGCCGGCGTGCTGGCCGCCCGTACCGGCCTGGTCGACCTGGCCCTGAGGAGTGCCGTATGAGCCGCTTCAACCAACTCGCGCAGACCACGGCGGTACGGCAGGTCCAGGAGGAGATGGGCAGCGCCTCGGCGGCCGGGCGGCGGCTGCGGGAGCAGGTCGAGGAGCCCGATCCGCTGGACGCGCGGTCGGCCGACTTCATCCGGAGCCTCGACGGCTTCCTCTTCGCCAGCGTGGGCGAGACGGGCTGGCCGTACATCCAGTTCAAGGGCGGGCCGCAGGGGTTCGTCCATGTGCTGGACCCGTACACGCTCGCCTTTCTGGACGTCCGGGGCAACCGGCAGTACGTCACCACCGGCAACGTGCGCGGCGACGACCGGGTGGCGCTCTTCTTCATCGACCACGCCCGGCAGGCCCGCCTCAAGGTGTTCGGCCACGCCACCGCCGTACCCGTCGACGAGGACCTCGCGCTCGCCGAGCGGCTGGAGTCGCCGCGTACCGAGGGCCGGGTCGAGCAGATCATGACCGTCCGGGTCGAGGCGTACGCCTGGAACTGCCCCAACCACATCACGCCGCGCTTCAGTCAGCGCGAGGTCTCCGAGGCGCTGGCCCCGCTCCACGAGCGCCTCGCGCGGCTGGAGGAGGAGAACGCCGCCCTGCGCGCGGAGATCGCCGGCCGACCGTAGCCGCCTCGGCCGTGGCCCCCGCCTTTCGCCCGGCTGTCCGGAAACGGCAGCCGGATCCGGCCATCCAGCACCTCCGCGAGGGAAATCCCTGACCAGAACCGAACGGCCCACTGGCCGAAATCGGCAGCCGGTTCCGGGCATTGAGGAACCCGTGCCGGGATTCCTAATCTGGATTCAGCAAAGAGCCCTCGAAGCGAACGGAGGAATCACTCGATGGTCAGCGAAGTGATCGACCGGAACGACCGGTTTCGGGGAATCCTGGACCGGCTCGCCACCAAGTCGATCGACGACTACTACAACCCGTACCGGCTCTTCGAGTGGCCGGACGAGCTCCCCGAGGACATGTGGTGGATGAGCCCCGAGCTCACCACCACGTACGGCACGGAATGGGCCGAGAAGCTCAGCCCCGAGCAGCTCCACCGGCTGTCCAAGCACGAGAGCATCAATTTCTACAGCCTCAATGTCCACGGCATCCGGGAACTGCTCGTTGAGGTCGTCAACCGCATCCACACCGCCGGTTTCGAAACGCCGTCGGAGTTCTTCCACCATTTCATCGGTGAGGAGAACGAGCACATGTGGTTCTTCGCCGAATTCTGCCTCCGCTACGGCAAGAAGATCTACCGGCAGCCCGCCGGCGGCGCCGAGACGGCCGCGCCCTCGGACAAGGTCCAGAGCCTGCTGGTCTTCGCCCGCATCCTGATCTTCGAGGAGCTGGTCGACCACTTCAACTCGGCGATGGCCGAGGACGAGCGGCTCCACGAGACGATCCGCGGCATCAACCGGATCCACCACCAGGACGAGTCCCGGCACATCGCCTTCGGCCGCGAACTGGTCAACCTGCTCCACCAGGACCTGAAGCGGACCGCCACCGAGCAGGAGCTGGACGAGGTCTCCACGTACCTCCGCCGCTACATGCGGCACAGCTTCGAATCCCTCTACCACCCCCAGGTCTACCGCGACGCCGGCATCGAGCGCCCGCACGAGCTGCGCCGCGCCCTCCTGGAGTCGCCCGCCCGCGCCGAGGCCGAGCAGCGCACCTTCCGTAAGACCGCCAAGTTCCTGGAGAAGACGGGACTCATCCGATGACGGTGACCCGAGCGACCCGATCGACCCGACCGGCCCGATCGGCCCGGCTGACCGGCAGCGGCGGTGAGCAGGCCCTCGCCATCCTCGGCCCGCAGGCCACCGCGCTCGTCAAGGAGCTCGACCGGATCTTCACCGGCTGGGGCCTGGCGGACGGCGCCGAGGAGATCAGCGCCCCGCCGCTCTTCCCGGTGACCGACCTGGAGAAGTTCGACGTCTACACCAACTTCCCCCACCTCGCCTGGGTGGCCGGGTCGCTGGAGCTGACAGGAGATCAGTTCAAGCCGGTTGAGGGGCGGTTCGGGCCCGGGGCCGTGACCGAGGCGCGGTACGGGCTGCCGCACGCCACCTGCTACGGCGCGTACCTCTTCCACGAGGGCGGCCAGGTCGCGGACGACTCGCTGGTGACCCTGGTCAACCGCTGCTTCCGCAACGAGGACCACTACAGCGGGCTGCGCCGGCTCGCCAGCTTCCAGATGCGCGAGATCGTGGCGCTCGGCAGCTTCGACCACACGCAGGAGGTGCTGGCCCGCTTCACCGGACGGATCCAGTCCTTCGCCGCCGCGCTCGGCATCGAGCTGGGCCGGGAGGCGGCCGGCGACCCGTTCTTCCGGAACGACAGCGGGCGGGCGCTGATGCAGAAGCTCAGCCCGGTGAAGTACGAGTTCCAGTACGGCGATCTCGCCATCGCCTCGGTCAACACCCACCGCAACTTCTTCGGCGAGCGGTGCTCGATCCGGCTGGACTCCGGCGAACACGCCTACACCTCCTGTGTGGCGTTCGGGCTGGAGCGCTGGCTCGCCGTGCTGACCGAGCACTTCGACGGGAACCTCGGCGCCGCGCTCGACGCCGTACGCACGGCCGCACAGGGCACGCAGGCACCCGCCGCCGCGCCACCGTCGTGAGCCAGCCCCTGATCGGCGTCGACCTCGTCCCGCTCGCCCGGGTCGGCGAGCTGCTCGACCCCGCCGCCGGGCCGGTGCTCGGCCGGTTCCTCTCCGCCGGTGAGCTGACCGCGTCCCGGACCCCGGACGGGGAGCCGGACCGGGCCGGGATCGCCGGACGGCTGGCCGCCAAGGAAGCCGTCTTCAAGCTCCTCGGCGCGGTCGGACGGCCGGTCCCCTGGCAGGGCATCGAGGTCCTGCGCGGGCCCGGTGGCCGGCCCGGTGTCCGGCTCTCGGGCGTGGCGGCCGAGTTGGCGCAGCACGCCGGACTCGGCCCCATCGACATCAGCATCAGCCACGACGGCGGCTTCGCGATCGCCGTCGCGGCGGCCACCACCTCGCGAACACCACCGCTCGACCACCTCATCCCGCTGGATCACTGACTTCGAAGGGAATGCCATGAGTTCCGCAGGTTCCGCAGGTATCGACAAGGTCCGGGACTGGATCCTCGGCCGCCACCCCGAGCGCACCGAACTCGCCGCCGACGTCGACCTCATCGAGAGCCGGCTGGTCGACTCGCTCGCCTTCGTCGAGCTCGTCTACACCATCGAGGACGCGGCGGGCGTCGAGATCGACTTCGACACCATCGACATCGAGGACTTCCAGACGCTCGCGACCATCGAGAAGGCGTTCTTCGCCTGATCCCGCGGTTTCGCCCGATCCCGAGGAGGGGTCTTCACCATGGATGCAGTCTCGTACACCGCCCAGTGGATGGCCGCGGCCCGCGCACAGGAGTCCGAGCGGGAGGACGCGCTCTTCACCGACCCGCTCGCCCGCGACCTGGCCGCGCCCCGCGGCTTCGAACTGATCGAGCGGTACGTCGGCGGCGGCGTGATCCCGTTCATCTCCATCCGGACCCGGTTCCTGGACGACACCATCAAGGAGGTCGTCGCCGGCAGCGGAATCCAGCAGGTGGTGCTGATCGCCGCCGGTATGGACACGCGGGCGTTCCGGCTCGACTGGCCGGACGGCACCGAGCTCTACGAGGTCGACCACGCCGCGCTGATCGCCGAGAAGCGCCGCCGGCTCGACGCGCTCGGGGCCGAGCCGCGCACCGACCGGCGCGAGGTCTCCGCCGACCTGACCACCGAGTGGCTGCCGGAGCTGGAGGCGGCCGGGTTCGACCGCAACCGGCCGACGCTGTGGGTCGCGGAAGGGCTCACCTTCTTCCTCACCGAAGAGCAGGTCGGCGGGCTGCTGCGGCTGCTCGCCTCCGCCTCGGCCCCCGGCAGCCACCTGGCCTTCGACGTCCTCGGGCGCGCCATGCTGCGGAGCCCGTTCTCCAAGCGCTTCCTGGACGCGCTCGCCGCCGACGGCACGCCGTGGGTCTTCGGCACCGACGAGCCCGAGGAGTTCCTGACCGCGCACGGCTGGAAGACCACCGACCTGCGCGAGCCCGGCCAGACCGGTGCGGGCGAGGGCCGGTGGCCGTACGAGGTGCAGCCGCGGGGCCGCCGGGGCGCCAACCGGCTGTGGCTGATCCGCGCCGAGGTCGTGACGGGCTGATGGCGCACGCGACCACCGACCGGCCCCCGGCCGGGCCACGCCGGATCACGTTGGAGCGGATCGAGTCGTACGTGCCCGAGCGCAGCGTACGGATCGAGGAGCTGGGCGAGCGGCTCGGGCTGCACCGGGCCCAGCTCGGGGTGTTCCGGAAGTTCTACGGCCTGGACACCCTCCGCTTCGACCCCGAACTCCCGCTCCTGGACCTGCTGCGGCCCGCCGCCCGCAGCGCCTTGGCCGCCCTGCCCGAGGGCGGCCGGGTCGACTACCTGGCGTACGCGCACACCACCCAGGCCGTCGCCCCGCCCGACGTGGACATCGCGCAGGTGGTCGGTGAGGACCTCGGGCTGCCCGAGGCGGAGGCCTTCGGCTTCAGCCACCAGGCGTGCGTCAGCAGTCTCGGCGCCATCGAGGTGCTCGGTGAGCTGCTGCGCGCGGAGGGGGAGGAGGGCGGGTACGCCCTCATGGTCACCGGCGAGCAGGCGTACTCACCGATGGTCCAGCACATCCCGAACACCTCGATCATGGCGGACGCCGCCGCCTCCTGCCTGATCACGCTGGACGGCGAAGGCGATGTGGTCCGGTCCTTCGCCATCCGGACGCTCGGCGAGTACGCGCAGTGGCTGGAGCTGACCCCCGAGCAGAACACCGAGTTCGGTGAGCAGTACGGACGGCGGATCGCCGATGTCATCCACGAGGCCCTGGCGGACGCCGAGTTGACGCTCGACGAGGTCGACCTGGTGATCCCGCACAACGTCAACAAGCTGGCCTGGCGGCAGACCATCAAGGAGCTGGAGGTGGCGCCGGAGAAGGTCTTCCTGGACAACGTCCCGCGCTTCAGCCACACCTATGCCTCGGACGTCTTCGTCAACTACACCACGCTGCGGGACGAAGGCCGCCTGGTCGACGGCGCCCACTACCTGCTGGTCTCCGTCGGCCTGGGCGCCACCTTCGGCGCGATGGTGATCACCCACCGTGCGGGAGGTGATACCTGATGGAACGTCAGGAACTGTTGCTGACCATCGAGAAGGCGATCGGGGAGGTGCTGGAGCGGCCGGTGAGCGGGCTGACCGAACAGACCGCGCTCTTCGACGAGCTGCAGCTCACCTCCATCGCCGTCCTCGGGATGCTGATGAGCGTCGAGGAGGCGACCGGGATCTCGGTCGACCCGGAGGGGCTCGACATCGACGACCTGCGGACGCTCGGGTCCTTCGCCGACTACATCGAGGCCGCGATCCGCGCGGAGGGGGAGGCGTCATGAGCGCGCTCACCGTACGGGCCGCCGCCTCGGTGCGGTCGCCGCAGGGCCGGACACCGGAAGGTGTTCCGGCCGCGCTCGACTACTTCCGTGATCTGCTCACGCCGTTCGGCGAGAAGCCGGACGAGGAGCTGCTGAGCCGCGGCCCGCACGTGTACCACCGCGACCTCGTCGACCTGCTCGTCGCCGACGAGGCCGTCGGCCGCAGCCGGCCGGAGCTGGCGATCGTCGCGCACGCGCTGCCGGACGTGGTGCCGTTCACCGCCGTCGCACCGCACCTGACCGAGCAACTCGGCGGCCGGGCCGTGAACTTCGCGATCGGCCAGCAGGGTCTGGCCGCGCCCTTCACCGCGCTGCGGATCGCCTCGGCGTACCACCGCTCGGGCCGGGCGGCGGAGGTGGTGATCGCGGTGCTGGAGCAGACGACCCTGCCGACCCCGTTCCCGCTGCCGCTCCCGCGTGAGACCCCGCTGACCGACTCGGCCGCCGCGCTGGTGCTCGGGTCCGCAGGCGGCGAGGGGCTCGGGTTCGTCCGGGCCCGCTCGGCCGGTTCGGCGGCGGCCGCCCTCGGGCGGGAGCTGGGGGAGGACGGGACGCTGCTGGTCCTCGGGCCCTGGGTCACCGAGGACGTCCCGGCGCACGGCGCGGTGCACCGGGTGGCGCCGGGCGGCTACTGCACCAGCCTCTGGCTGGAGCTGGCCGACCACTGGCAGGAGTGGCAGCGCGCGTACCGGCGGATCGTGCTGTGCGACACGGACCCGCGCTCCGGCCGCAGCCATGTGGCGCTCTTCGCCGCGACCGACGGCTAGGGCGCCCGAAGAGCGCAGAAAGCACTGCGGAAAGAACCACACACATCGGACCGAGCAAGGGAAGGGAAGGCGGGAACACCATGACGACGGCCGAGGACCGGACCATCAGGCTGGACTCCGCGAGAGCCGGGAGCGGCCCGGCGACCTGGGGGCAGCGGGCGATCTGGGGGGTCGTCTCCCGGCTCGGCGACGACGCGCCCCGCTACAACCTGCCCGTCGAACTCGCCGTCTCGCCGCCCCGTCCGGCCGACCGTGTCCTCGCGGACCTCACGGAGCTGCTCCTGCTCCACGACAGCCTGCACACCCGGTTCCTGCCGCACCGCGAGGACGGTGGCGAGGACGGCCTGGAGCAGGTCGTGGACGGCAGCGGCGAGCTTCCGGTGGAGGTGGTCCGTACGGGCACGGCCGCGCAGGCACCGGAGGCCGGCGCCGCCCTGCTGAAGGAGCTGGGCGGCCGCGCCTTCGACCACACGCGGGAGTGGCCGCTGCGGGTCGGCCTGGTGGAGAGCGAGGGCCTGGTCCACCGGCTGGTGCTGGTCGGCGCGCACACCGGGATGGACTACTGGGGCCTCGGCCGGCTCCTCCGCGACCTGGAGTCCGTCCAGGCCGGCGCCACCGCCGCCTCGCTCCGCGCCTCCCGGTCCGCCACCCAGCCGCTGGAGGCCGCCGAGGTCCAGGCCTCTCCGCTCGGCCGCCGCCGGGACGAGGCGGCCCGCCGCTACTGGACCGAGCAGCTGACGGCCGGCCCCCGGCAGATCTTCGGCGACCCCGCCGCGCCGGAGCTCGCCGGCGACCCGGACCGCCGCTTCCCGAACGCGCTGCTGCGCTCGCCCGCGCTGGCGGTGGCCGTCGGACAGGTGGCCGAGGCGCTGGGGGTGAGCGATGCCGTCGTGCTGCTGGGCGCGGTCTCGCACCAGCTGGCCCTGTCGTCCGGGAGCGATGAGGTGCTCTTCCAGGTGGTGGTCGGCAACCGGTTCCAGCCGGCCGCCGCCGCGGCCGTCTCCACGGTGGCGCAGGAGGCGCTGTTCCGGCTCACCGACGCCGGCCGGGACTTCGAGGACGCGGTGCGGCGGACCCGGTCGGTCGCGTTCACTGCGTTCCGCAACGCCGCGTACGACAAGTGGGCACTGGACCGTGAGGTGGCGGCGCTGGTCGAGAAGGAGGCGGCCGCCGACCACTCGTACTGGTGGAACGACACCCGCGACCCGGCCGCCACGCCGTTCGACACGGTGGAGCGGCCGGACGTGCCGCTGAGCGAGCTGACCGGCCGGACCGAGGTGACCTGGCCGACCGAGTTCCTGCCGCGCAGGAACGTCTCGATCGCGGTGGACGCGCTGACCGCGCCGGGCGCGCTGGACCTCGCCATGACCGCCGACCCGGCCGTCATCAGCCGTACCGGCATGGAGGAGTTCCTGCGCGGTGCCGAGCGGCTGATCGTGGACAAGGCGATCGCGCTGGAGGGCCGATGAGCAAGCGGTACGCGGGCATCGCCTGGACGGAGACGGGCTACCGGGTCGAGGTCCTGGACGACGCCGGACGCCAGGTGGTCGGTCCGAGCGGCTGGAGCGGCGGGCAGGTCGCCGAACTCATCGGCTGGCTGCGCGAGTTGGGTGATGGTCAGGAGGCTCCGGCGGTCGTCCTGGACTCCACCAACGGGCTGCTCGACGGCCCGATGACGGCGGCCGGCCTGGAGGTGTACCGCGCGGACCCGTGGCTGCTGCCGCCGCGCCCGGGATTCGGCTCCGTCACCGCCGTACAGCTCGCGGAGCAGGCCAGGACCGCGCCCGGCGCGCTGGCCCGGGTCACCGCGGAGGGCGGCACGCTGACCGGGCGCGCCGAGGAGTTCTTCGCGGGCGTGGAGCGCGGCGAGCCGGCCCGGGCGGCGCTGACGGCGGCCGGAGGCTGCTTCGACCACGGCCGCCGGGACGACCCGCGGGTGGCGCTCACCTTCGACGACGGGCCCGACCCGGTCTTCACCCGCCAGGTGGTGGAGATCCTGGAGCGGTACGGGGCCCGGGCCACGTTCTTCTGCGTCGGCCACCATGTCGCGGCGCTGCCCGACGAGGTGCGCCGGATCGCCGCGGCCGGACACGAGCTCGGCAACCACTCCTGGTCGCACCCGTACCTGCCCGACCTCACACCGGCGGAGCTGCGCGAGCAACTGGACCGTACGGCGGAGGAGTTGGACCGGGTGGGCGGCGCGGCCCCGACGTGGTTCCGGCCGCCGTACGGGGCCCTGACCCCCGAGGTGCTGGCCGCCCTGGACGGCTACCCGACCACGCTGACGATGTGGGACGTCGACGCCCGCGACTGGTCGCGGCCCGGACCCGAGCAGATCGCCGCGACCGTCCTGGAGGGCGCCGGGCCGGGCTCGGTGGTCCTGATGCACGAGGGCGCCGGCGACCGGGCGCAGACCGTGCAGGCGCTTCCGTCGATCGTCGAGGGCCTGCTGGAACGCGGCCTGGAGCTGGTCACGGTCGGGGAGCTGGCGGCGACGCCCGACGCCGCTTGAACACCCCCCCATGAAGTCACCGATCAACGACCGAAGGATCTGAACGGCTATGGAAGAGCGCTTGGCAGAGCACGCCGCGGCGGAATCACCCCCGCCATCGTCGCCGCCACCCCCGCCGAAGGACACCCCGGGCGGGTCCGGCGGCCCGGGCGGGTCCGGCGGCGGCCCGTCGGCGGGAGAGCCGGCGATCTGGTCCCGCAACTTCAAGTTCTACTTCGTCGGCCGCAGCGCGGGGTTGCTCAGCTGGGCCATGCTGCCGGTCGCGGTCGCCGCCGGTCTGCTCATCGACGGGTACGGCCTGGAGACCGCGGGCTACTCGATGGCCTTCCTGGTCGCCCCGTTCGCCGGTCTGGTGCTCTTCGGCGGCGTGCTCGCCGACCGGTTCACCGCCCGCCGGATGATGATCCTCGCCGACCTGGCCAACCTGGTCGCGCACGTCCTGCTGGCCCTGCTCTTCATCCACGGCATCGACCATCTCTGGCAGCTGTACGCGCTGCTGGTGGTCGCCGGTACCGCCAACGCGCTCTTCCAGCCCGGTGCCGCCTCCACCGTCCCGCTGGTCTCCCGGGACGTGCAGGGCGCCAACGGCATCCTGCGCACGTCGGAGGCGATCACCGGTCTCGGCGGCCCGGCGCTGGCCGGAACGCTGGTCGGGTTCGGCTCCACCGGCTGGGTCATGGTGATCTCCGCCATCGCCTACGGCACCAGCGCCATCTGCCTGTTCGCGCTCAAGCTCGGCGTGGTGCCCGCACCGCCGGCCGGTGAGTCCATGTGGCACAACCTGGCCGTCGGCTGGCGGGAGTTCTGGTCCCGCAGCTGGCTGTGGGGCGTCATCGTGATCTGGATGTTCTACGCGGTGCTCGCCTGGGGCCCCCAACTCTCCCTGGCGGCAGGGGTGATCGTGCCGGAGCACGGTGCACGCGCCTTCGGTCTGGTCAATGCCGCGCTCGGCGCCGGGACCATCATCGGCGGGCTGCTCGCCATCCGCTACAAGCCCGAACGGCCGCTCGCCGCGGGCGCGGTGGCGATGATGGCGTACCCGCTCTACCCGCTCGGCATCGTGCTCGGCTGGCCGGTCTGGATGCTCATCGCGGCGCAGGTCGCGGTCGGGACCGGGATCGGCGTCTGGGGCGTCATGTGGTCCACCAGCGTGCAGACCCAGGTGCCGGGCGAGATGCTCAACCGCATCCACGCCTACGAGGTCGCGGGCTCCGTCGGCATGTACCCGATCGGCAGCGCGCTGGCCGGCCCGGCGGTCGGCCTGTTCTCGACGAAGACGGTGCTCGTGGTCGGCGTCGTGGTCTCCTTCCTCACCGCCTCCTCGCTCCTCATCGCCCGCCCGATCCGCGAGCTGCGGCGGGTGCCGGACCGGCTCTGAGTACCGTCGGTTCCGGGCCGCTCCGCCCGCGTACGGCCGCCGACGGCGTGCACTACGTGGTCGGCCGGAGTACGGAGGTGCTGGACGCGCTGCCCGTCGCCGCACGGGACCGGGCGGCCGCGGCGCGGTTGCCGCCGTGGCGCGGAGAGGAGTACGCCGCTGCGCGGACGCTGCTGCGCGCCCTGCTGCGGGAGGTGGGCGAGGACCTGGAGGGCGGACCGGTCGCCGCGGATCCGCGCGGCCGCCCGTACCTGCCGGACCGGCCGGACCTGGGTGTGAGCCTCTCGCACTCCTCCGGCTGGGTCGCGGCGGCGGTCGGCCGGGACCGTGACGTCGGCGTCGACGTGCAGATCCCCTCCTACGCCTCCGGCCGGCTGCTGCGCCTGTGCTGTTCACCGGCCGACGCCGAGGCGCTCGCCGGCCTGCCGGAGGCGCGGCGCCGACGCGAGTTCGCCTGGATCTTCACCGTCCAGGAGGCGTGTGTGAAGGCGGTGGGGCGCGGGCTCTCCGGGCGTCCGTGGAGCGTGCCGGTGGCGGCCGGCCAGCAGGCGGGCGACTGGGGGCCGGTGAGCTGGTGCGCACCACGCGGCGGAGCGCCGGTCCCGGTCGGCTGCGCCTGGAACGTACGTCTGTCGAAGGTCAGTTGAACCGGTCGACCACCGGCCCCGGCCCCGGCCCACGGCAGCGGCCACCGCTGCCACCGCTGCCACCGCGCCTGAGCCGACCGGAGGACAGGGCTGCGGCAGAACCTCAGCCCGCCGCCTCCTCCGGGTACGCCACCTCGAACGCCGAGCGGAACAGGGCCGTCACGTCCTGGCCCGTGAGCCCCTCCGTCCGGGCCTCGTCCAGCCACGCGGCCAGGGACGCGCGGAGCGGGGAGTCGGGGCCGGACTGGGGCTGGGCGAGGGTGCGGGTGATGAACGTGCCGGCTCCCTGGCGCACCTCGGCGAGGCCGGCCCGTTCCAGTTCGCGGTAGGCCTTCAGCGTGGTGTTCGGGTTGACCTTGGTCGTGGCGGCGACCTGCGCGGCGGTGGGCAGCCGGTCACCTTCCTCCAGCGCTCCCATGCGCAGCGCCTGTTCGACCTGGCGGACGATCTGGAGGTACGTCGCCACCCCGCTGCGCCGGTCGATGCGGAACACGACCACCGACTTCACCTTCCGCTCGTTTGCCGACACTTTACGTAGGGGATGTGCACCGCCCCTACAGCGGTCGGCGCGAGACCCGCCACAGGACGAACGCCGTGAGGAGCGCCGTACCGGCGAGCAGGATGCCCGCGCCGGTCCACTGCATCGCCGCCATCTGGTCGTAGTCGAGGTACTCGATGACGTCGTTGACGATGCCGTGCTTCGCGATGCACGCGTTCTGGGCTTCGTCGGTGGCCTCGGCGCAGGTGCCCCAGCCGAAGAGTTCGCCCTTCGCGTTGCCGACCCAGCGGTCCACCTCGTACGACTCGTCGAAGCGGGCCGGGAGTTCGGTGTCCATCGGGTACGTGAACATCTGGGTGGAGCCGAGCCGGAGCCGGATCTCGTCCCAGAGGTACGAGAAGACGGCGGTGAAGGCGAGCGCCACCGCCATGGCGGGCACCAGCCGGCGCAGCAGGACGCCGATGGTGATGCCCGCGGCGGTCATGAACAGCAGCAGCGCGGGCAGGACCGGCCCCGTGTTGTCGAAGATCGGGCCCTCGACCCACTTGGTGAAGAAGAGGGAGCGGTGCGGCTGCCACCACCAGGTGTACGCGGCCGAGAGCAGCAGGCCGCAGACCAGGGCGAGGGTGTAGGCGAAGCCCAGCTTGGAGATCAGCCACTGGCTACGGCTCACGGACTGGGTGGTGACCAGCTGCGCGGTGCCGTTCTCCCGGTCGGCCGCGATCAGCGGGGCGCCGACGAAGACGGCGAGGATCAGCGGGAGGCCCGAGAGGAGGGAGGAGATGTAGCCGTAGCCCCGGCTCTCGTCGACCGAGTACCGGACCTCCTTCTCCGGCCAGCCGCGCGCGTCGAGGAGCTGGACCGTCTCGTACCGCTGGTACACGATCCAGAGCGTGCCGAGTACGGCGATGCCGAGGACGCAGGCCAGCGCGGTGCGGTGCTGGCGTACGACGAGCCAGGGAAGGCCGCGCAACAGGCCGCGGCGGGGCCGGAGTTCGGCGGGGTTCTCGGTGAGGGTGCGGGTGCTCATGCGGCCTGGTCCCCTTCAGCTTCGACGCGGGCGCCCTGGGTGTAGAGCGAGGGTGCGCCGGGCGAGCGCAGATGGGCGAGCAGGACCTCTTCCAGTGAGGGTTCGGCGCTCTCCCAGTCGGCGGGCAGCGGGCCCTTCGGCCGGATCATCGCGTGGAACTGCCGTCCCTGGACGCGGGTTTCGACCACGGTGTGCCGGTCGAGCTCGGACGGCAGCCGGCCGTCCCGGGTCACACCGGTCACCAGCGTGTGGGCCGGTACGAGCGCGTCGGCGTCACCGGCCATCCGGATCCGGCCCTCCGCGACGACCAGCAGGTAGTCGCACATGTCCTCCAGCTCGGTGAGCAGGTGCGAGGACATCACCACCGTGGTCCCGCGCTCGACGGCCTCCGCCATCAGCAGCGTGCTCATCTCGTCGCGGGCCAGCGGGTCCAGGTCCGACATCGGCTCGTCCAGGAGCAGCAGGTCGGGCCGCTTGCCGAAGGCGAGCGCGAAGGCGACCCGGGTGCGCTGGCCGCCGGAGAGCGCGCCGATCTTCGTGTGCATCTCGATGTTGCCGGAGCGGACGATCCGCTCGGCCGCCCAGGCGTCCCACCCCGGGTTGAGTTCGGCGCCCATCCGCAGCGTGTCCGCGACGGAGAACCGCTTGAAGAGCGGCTTGTCCTGGCCGAGGAAGGCGAACCTCGGCATCGCGGCCGGGTCGTCCGCCGGAATGCCGAAGATGCTCAACTCGCCCGTGGTCGGCTGTACCTGACGGGTCGCCAGTCCGAGCAGCGTGCTCTTGCCTGCCCCGTTCGGTCCGACCAGCCCGCAGATGCGTCCGGCCGGGATCCGGAAGGAGCAGTCGCGCAGTGCCCAGCCGCCGAAGTAGCGCTTGCCCAGCCCGCGCGCCTCCAGCGCCCAGCTGCCCGGGGTCCCGTTCGCCGTGCTCGTGTCCGCCACGCGCCTCGCCTCGATTCCATTAGTCAATTAATGGAATCATGGTGTTCTGAGGGAATGCCTGTCAAGCGCACGGCCGGAGCCGCGCGCCGGTCAGGCAGCCGGCGTGTCCGTCAGGGCGCGCAGCCCCGCACCATCTCCACCGCCGCGTCCAGGCAGCCGCGTTCGGGGGCCGTCAGGAACGGGTTCTCGTGCTGGCGGGTCAGGGCGCGGGCCAGGTCGGCGGGGTCGGTGCCGCCGTCGGCGGCCAGTTCCGCGAGGAGCGCGGCCAGCAGCGTACGGGCTTCCGCCTCCGGTGCCGGGAACTCCGGGTCGAGCGCCACCCGGGCCAGCGTCAGCGCCGACATCGCCCGGTCGAAACCGGGCGGGCCCTCCTCGGCGGTGGACCAGTCGATCACCACCGGACCTCGCTCCGTCAGCATCACGTTCTCCGGATGCAGGTCGAGATGGAGGATGCAGTCCCGCGGATCGGCCGAGACCCGGGGCGGGATCGCATGCAGGTCGCGCAGCAGCCGGGCCAGCAGCACGCCTCCCTCGGCGGCGTCCAGGGTCCCGGCCAGCAGGGCCTCGGCCATGGTCGGGCCGGACAGCCGCTGGAGCACCAGGTCGGTCGGGCGGGCCCCGTCGGCGGGCGGGCCGATGCGCGGCACCGGATACCCGAAGGCGCGGACGTACGACATCACGGCCAGCTCCTCCGTGGTGCAGGCGCGGTCGCGGTAGCGGCGAAGGACCCAGGAGCCGTCGAGTTCGTATACGTCGGCGGTGCGTCCCGAGCCCAGAAGTTGCCCTGTGTGCATGGGGCCGAACCTACCCGGGCGTACCGGTGAAGGGGAGACGCCGGGCGGCTTTGCGCGGGGAGGCGCACCAGGCCCCATAACGCGGGAGGAGGGGGCGAACGGGATCTCCTGTGCCCGGTCCGCGCGCGGCTACGGTGTCGGCAATTCCCTGGTCCGGACCAACCCCCCACCGGACCCGGACACCCCCCTGAAACAAGGAGAGTTACGTGGAGAACACCAAGCTCCGCAGACGCGTGCTCGCCACCGCAACCGCCACGGTGGCCGTGGGCGCGCTCGCCCTCGCGGGACTGACCTCAGTGGCGTCCGCCGGCCCGCCGGGCACCACCGCCCCGGCCGTCTCCGCCGACAGCCTCTCACCCGGCCTGCTGGCCGCCATGGAACGCGACCTCGGCCTCGACGCCGATGCTGCCAGGACCCGGATAGCCGGCGAGTACCGCGCCGCCGCCATCGCCGCCGGCCTGGAGAAGTCCCTCGGCACCAGCTTCGCCGGGGCCCGGGTCAGCGGGGACACGGCGGACCTCACCGTCTCCACGACCGACGCCTCCGAGGCCGCCCTCATCACGAAGGCGGGCGCCACGGCCGAGGTCGTCGGCCACAGCCTGGACCGCCTCGAAGCGGCCAAGGACGCACTCGACAAGGCGGCGCTGGCCAAGGCCCCGAAGAACGTGCCCGTCTGGTACGTCGACGTCGCGGCCAACCGGGTCGTCGTGAACGCCGCCGGCACCTCGGCCGCCGAGGCGTTCGTGAAGGCCGCCGGGGTCGGCGACCAGCTGGTCACCGTGGCCCGCTCCACCGAGCGGCCCCGCGCCCTCGCGGACATCCGCGGCGGCGACGCGTACTACATGGGCGGCGGCGGCCGCTGTTCCGTCGGCTTCTCCGTGACGCGCGGCGGTACCCAGAACGGCTTCGTCACCGCCGGCCACTGCGGCCGGGTCGGCACCACCACCAACGGCGTCAACCAGCAGGCCCAGGGCACCTTCCAGGGCTCGACCTTCCCCGGCCGTGACTACGCCTGGGTCGCCACCAACGCCAACTGGGTGCCGAAGCCCCTGGTCAACGGGTACGGCCGCGGCGATGTGACCGTCACCGGCTCCACCCCGTCCGTCGTCGGCGCCTCGGTCTGCCGCTCCGGCTCCACCACCGGCTGGCACTGCGGCACGATCCAGCAGCTCAACACCAGCGTCACCTACCCGGAGGGCACCATCTCCGGCGTGACCCGCACCAGCGTCTGCGCGGAGCCGGGCGACTCCGGCGGCGCGTACATCTCCGGCAGCCAGGCGCAGGGCGTCACCTCCGGTGGCTCCGGCAACTGCCGCTCCGGCGGGACGACGTACTTCCAGCCGCTCCTCCCGGCCCTCCAGGCGTACGGGCTGACGCTCGTCACCAGCGGCTCCACCCCGCCCACCACTCCGCCCACCACCCCGCCGCCCACCGACCAGCCGGGCGGCACCTGGGCCGCCGGTACGACGTACGCCGCCGGCGCCACGGTGACGTACGGCGGAGCCACCTACCGCTGCCTCCAGGCGCACACGGCCCAGGCCGGCTGGACCCCGGCGGCCGTCCCGGCCCTCTGGCAGCGCGTCTGACCCGCCGCCCCGACCGCCAGGGCCCGCGGGCCGAGTCCCGTGGGCCCTGAACCTCCAAGAACCTCCTGAACCTCTCCGCCTCCCCGCACCGAGGACTCCGAGGAAACCGTCATGACCCCACAAATGGACAACGCGACCCCCCAGGAACCGAACGCTTCCGACGAGGCGTCCGCGGACCCGCGGCGGATCAGCCGCAAAGGTCTTCTGAAGGCCGCGATCGTCGCGAGCGCGGCTCCTCTGCTCGCCGGAGGAGGCGTCGCGCTCGCCCGGGACGCCGCATCGTCGGGCGGAGGCGCTCTCCTGGCCCCCACCCCGCAGTGCGACGACGGCGACGACACGACACCGCCGCAGATGGAGGGCCCGTACTTCAAGCCCAACTCCCCGCGGCGCACCAGCCTGGTGACGCCGGGCACTCCGGGCGTCCCGCTCACCGTGAGCGGCTACGTCTTCGGCCGGGCCTGCCGACCGATCTCCGGAGCGCTGCTCGACTTCTGGCAGGCGGACACCAACGGGTCGTACGACATGGCCCAGTACGCCTTCCGGGGGCACCAGTTCACCGGCGCCGACGGGTCGTTCACGCTCACCACCGTCGTGCCGGGGCTCTATCCGGGGCGGACCCGCCACATCCATGTGAAGGCCCAGGCCCCCGGAGGCCGCATCCTCACCACGCAGCTGTACTTCCCGGGCGAGCCGCGCAACAACACCGACGCGCTGTTCGACCCGGAGCTGCTGATGAACGTGCGTACCGTCGGCAACGGGCGCCAGGGCACCTTCGACTTCGTGCTGGACGTCGCCCAGACGCCCGGCCCGACCGACCCGCCCACCGACCCGCCCACCGATCCACCGACCGACCCGCCTGGCTCCACCTGGACGCCCGGCACCTCCTACCGCGCGGGAGACCGCGTCACCTACGGCGGGGTCGCCTACCGCTGCCGGCAGGCACACCGGTCCATGACGGGCTGGGAGCCGCCGAACGTCCCCGCGCTGTGGGAACGCGGGTAGCGACGGCAGCAGCGAAAGGCGCACCACCGCCCCGCGCCCCGTTCACGCCGTCCGGCGCGTGAACGGGGCGCTTTCGGCCGTGGACCCGGCCGTGGACCCAGTCGCGCGCTCGGCCGTGGACCCGGCCGTGTGCTCGGCCGTGGGCCCGGTCACTTCGCGTCCGAGTACCGCTCCACCACCGCCGTGGTGAACGGGAACCGCACCGGCGTCTCCCCGAAGGCGATCCGTCCGGCCAGCTCACCGGCGGCCCGGATCGCCTCGGTCACGGCGGCGGTCTCCTCGGCCGGGCAGTGCACGACCATCTCGTCGTGCTGGAAGAAGACCAGCTCGGCGCGGAGGCCCTGTTCGTGGAGGGTCCGGCGCAGCCCGGCCAGGAGGAGCAGCGCCCAGTCGGCGGCGCTGCCCTGGACCACGAAGTTCCGGGTGAAGCGGCCCCGGGCCCGGGCCAGGCCGCCGTCGGACGCGCTCTCGCCGCCCTCCTGCGGAAGGCCCGCCTCCTCGTCCTGGCCCGCCAGCGCCACCGGCGGACTGGTCCGGCCCAGCCAGGTCCGCACCGTCCGGCCCTCCTCGCCCGCCCGCGCCGCGTCGTCCACATAGGCGACGGCGAGCGGGAAGCGGCGGCGCAGAGCGGCCAGGTTCTTCAGGCCGTCGCCGGAGGTCTGGCCGTAGACCGCGCCGAGCAGCGCCAGCTTCGCGTGCTCGCGGTCGCCGTGGAACGCCTTGTCGGAGAGGGCCTTGTAGAGGTCGCCGTCATGACCGGCCACCTCCATCAGACCCCGGTCGCGGGAGATCGCCGCCAGCACCCGCGGCTCCATCTGGTCGGCGTCCGCGACGACCAGCCGCCACCCCGCGTCGGCGACGACGGCCTGCCGGATGACCTTGGGGATCTGGAGGGCGCCGCCGCCGTTGGTCGTCCAGCGGCCGCTGACCGTGCCGCCCGGCTGGTACTCCGGGCGGAAGCGGCCCTCGCGCACCCAGTCCTGGAGCCAGCTCCAGCCGTGGGCCGTCCAGATCCGGTACAGCTTCTTGTACGCGATCAGCGGCTCGACCGCCGGGTGGTCCAGCTCCGCCAGCTCCCACCGCCGGGTCGACTTCACCGCGATCCCGGCCTGCGCGAACGCCTTCACCACATCGGCCGGCAGGTCCGGGCGGACCCGTCTGCCGAAGGCCGCCGACACCTCCTCCGCCAGCTCGGCGAGTCTGCGGGGCTCGCCGCCGCCCGCGTACCGCTCGCCCAGCAGCCCGTGCAGCACCTCCCGGTGCACATCGGCCCGCCAGGGCAGCCCGGCCCGGTGCATCTCGGCCGCGACGAGCATCCCGGCCGACTCCGACGCGGTCAGCAGCCGCATCCGGTCCGGGTGCTCGGCCGTGCCGTGGCGGCGCACCTGGTCCGCGTAGACCCGCAGCAGCCCCTCGAACGGGACCTCGGGGCCCGACTGCGGCTCGAAGAGCGAGGACTGCGAGCCGGGTTCGGCGGAGCGGGCGGGCGGATCCGGCGGTACGGGGGCGTTCTCCAGCCGGGCCAGCGCGGCCGCCGCGGACCGGGGCTCGCCGAGCCGGCCCGCGTGGCCGAGCAGCAGGAGCTCGGCGCACTCGATGTCGTAACACCGCTCGACGCGGACCCCGGCGGCGAGCAGCCGGGGGTAGAGCTCGGCGGTGGACCGCCAGACCCAGCGCTCCACCTCGGGCCGGGAGCGGACGGCCGCCACCAGATCGGGCTCGGCCAGGACGGGCCCGGCGGCCGCACCGTCCCGCCCGAGCGGAGCGAGCAGCGCCCCGCCCCCGTCCACCGCCGCCACCGCCCACCGTTCGGTCATGGTCCGAGTCTGGCACCCGCCACTGACACCGGCCGCGACCCCGGGCCCACACCGAAACCGCGACCCCGGGCCCACGCCGGAACCACCGCCCCACCACCCGCCTACCCTGGTCGGATGGAACCGGTGATCGACCAGGCATGCGCGGCGGCGCTGTACGCGGAGGGCGACGCGGCCCTGGACACCGGGGCCTCCCTGCTCGCCGCCGCCCCGGACGCGGACGACGACCTGCACCGGCGCGGCGAGGAGTTCGTGACCCGGGCCTGGGGGAGGGGCTGGCACCCCGCCGACCTGGTCCGGTTCGTGCGGCTGGAGCTGGACGAGCGGCGGGCGGTGCTGGCGGCCACGCTGATCGCCGCCGAGACCGCCCGGTACGCGCAGCTGCCGCCCCGCTGGCGCGCCCAGCTCGCCGAACTGCCCGGACCCGTACCCGTACCGCGCAACAAGCCCGACCGCTTCTCGTACGCCTCCGATCTCCTGGAGCTGTACCGGCTGCTGCTCCGGCTCCCTGCCATCGAACCCGTCGGCCCGGCGCCCGGCACCGCCGCCGACCACCTCCACCGCCCGCCCGCCCCCGACGAGCCCCGCATGCTCACCCGGATCCGGGCGCTGCTGGCCAAGGCGGAGGCGACCGGCTTTCCGGAGGAGGCCGAGGCACTGACGGCCAAGGCGCAGGAGCTGATGGCCCGGCACAGCATCGACGAGGCCCTCATCGCCGCCCGCAGCCACAGCACCGAGACGCCCGGAGCCTGCCGGATCGGCGTGGAACCGCCGTACGAGAGCGCGAAGGCGATCCTGCTCGACGCCGTCTCCTCCGCCAACCGCTGCCAGGCCGTGTGGAACGGCGACCTCGGCTTCAGCACGGTCGTCGGTTTCGAACCGGACCTGGACGCCGTGGAACTGCTCTTCACCTCCCTCCTTGTCCAGGGAACGGCCGCGATGACCCGGGCGGAGGCCGGACAGCGGGCCTCCGGCCGTAAGCGGACCAAGACCTTCCGGCAGTCGTTCCTGATGGCGTACGCGCAGCGGCTCGGCTCCCGGCTCGCCGACACCACCGAACGGACCACGGCGGCTGCGGGCATGGATGCTGATACGGAGACGGGCGGGGGCACGGCTGAAGGCGCCTCCGGCCTGCTGCCCGTCCTCGCCGCCCGGGACGTCGCCGTCACCGAGACCGCCGAGCGGATGTTCCCCCGGACCACCACCACCCGCGTCCGGGGCGCCACCGACCTGGACGGCTGGAACCACGGCACCGAGGCCGCCGACCGGGCCCGCGTGAACGGTCCCGGCACAGGCTCCCGCAGCGGCCCGCGTGACGGCGAAATCATGGTGTAAGTCCGATTTGCTCATGATCCGGGCTAGGCTCGGCCCATGAGCTGGCTCCGGGCGCTGAAGGAGACCGCCCGCTCGGGGCTGGAGATCGAGCGGCAGAGACTCGAACCGCTCATCGCCTTCCGCGGAGCGGCCGGTCTCGCCCTCGTCGTCGGCACGAGCCTGGTCCTCTTCGGGCCGGAGATCGCGGCGAGTTCGGCGTTCGGCGCCTTCCAGGCGGCCATCGCCACCTTCCAGCGCAGCTGGCGTCCGCGCCCGGTGCTCGCGCTCGTCTCCGGCGCCAGCCTCGCCGTGTCGACGTTCGTCGGTTACGTCTCCGCCTCGCATCCCGTCCTCTTCCTCTGCCTGCTCGGCGCCTGGACGTTCCTCGCCGGTCTGGCCTGGGCGGCGGGGCCGACCGGCGGGATCATCGCCTCGTCCAACGTCGCGATCATGCTGGTGACGATCACCCTGCCGACCTCCGTGGTGGACGCCGCCGCCCATGCCGGGATGATCCTGGTCGGCGGGGTGGTCCAGGCGGCGCTGATCGTCCTCTTTCCGGTACGGAGATGGGGCGCCCAGCGCGACGCGCTCGCCGACGCCCTGGCCGCCGAGGCCGACTACGCCCGGCGGTTGCGCCACGACCCGGTCGCGCCCTTCGACCCGCTGCCCCTGATGACCGCCCGCAGCGCCGCCGCCGTCACGCCGCGCCAGGCCCGCCGCCGCCCCGCCGAGCTCCACGGCGCCCGGGGCATCGCGGAACGGCTGCGCCCGGTCCTCGCCTCGCTGGCCGACCCGGCGATGGGCGTACCGACCGACGGCCTGGAGCGGGCCTGGGTGAACGAGCTGCTCGGCGCCGCCGGGTCCGTGCTCGACGCCGCCGCGCGGGCCGTCCGGTACGGCGAACCGGTCCACCTCTCCGCCACCGACCTCGGCGTCCTCAAGACCCCCGACAACGACGTGATCCTCGTCGGCCCCGCCCTCCGCGCCGCCGACCGCCTCGCCGCCCTGCTGGACGACGTCCTGGAGATCGCGGAGGGCACCGGCACCGACAGCGGCGTCCCCGAACACCTCGCCCCGGACACCCGCCACCGCCCCACCCTGCTGCGGCTGATCCCGGTCGTCCTCAAGGCGATGCGCCGGGAGCTGCACCCGGGCTCCCCGATCCTGCGCCACGCGATCCGGGTCGCCGTCGTCGCCGTGGCGGGCTACTTCGTGGGCGCCGCCCTGCCGCTCGGGCACGGCTACTGGGCGCCGATGACCGCCGTCATGGTGATGCGCCCGGAGTTCTCGCAGACGTACGGCCGCTCCGTGGCCCGCTTCGGCGGCACCCTGGTCGGCGTCGGGCTCGCCACCGCCATCGTGCAGACCGCGAGCCCCGACGCCCGGCTCTCCGCGCTCCTGGCGGTGGTCTGCGCCGGGCTGATGTACCTGCTGATGCGGACCGGGTACGCGGTCAGCCAGGTCTGCGTCTCCGCCTACGTGGTCTTCCTGCTCGGCATGGCCGGCGACGACTGGTCCCAGACCGTCACCGAACGCATCGTGCTCACGCTGGTCGGCGGGCTCCTCGCGATGGTCGCGTACGCCCTCTACCCGGCCTGGGAGACCCCGCGGCTGCGCAACCGGCTGGCGGAGTGGCTGGTGGCGGACGGGCGGTACGCGGCGACGGTGGTCGACCGGTACGCGGATCCGGCCCACCGCGACCTGGAGGAGGTACGGGACGCCCTGATCGCGACCCGGGAGGCCAGGGTCGCCTGGCAGGAGGCGCTGGCGACCGCCCAGCACGAACCCGTACGCCACCGGGGCATCTCCCGCGCCGCCGCCACCGACGCCCAGCACGCGCTGGCCCAGCTCGGCCGGTCCGCGATGGTGCTGGAGGCCCACCTGCCGGCCCGCTCGGCCGACCCGGTGCCGGGCGCCGCCCAGCTGGCGGAGGCGTTGCGCCGGGCCACGGAGAAGGGCGCCAAGGCGGTACGGGAGCGGCGGCTGCCGGACTGGCAGCCGGTGGTGGACGCGGTGGCCCACTGGGACGTGCCGACGCCGACGGAGGACGGGACGACCCCGGTCGGCGACCCGGTGGTGCGCCGGGGCGCGGCGCTGCTCCTGGAGGCGCTGGAGGAGTTCACCCGGGCCCTGGACGAGCGCGGCGGCTCGACCCGGGTGAGCAGCACCCTCGCGGAGAGATGAGCGGCCCGGGCCTCAGGAGGCCGACGGCAGTGACGGCAGGCCCGAAGGCAGCTCCGTCGGCAGGTCCGAGGGCAGCTCCGTCGGCAGGTCCGAAGGCAGTTCGGTCGGCACGTCCGTCGGCAGATCCGTCGGCAGCTGGCCCGAGGCGGCCTTCGTCAGGGTGTCCTTGACCCCGCCGTCCCAGGAGAGGACCAGCTTCTTGCCGTCGTTGGACTCGATCGCGCCCATGGTGCGGTCGTTGGCCCCGCCGGTGCACTTCAGCGCGAGCATCACCTCGCCCATGTCCTTCACATCGCCCTGGCAGACGGCCTGGTCGGCGACGAGGGCGACCTTGCCGGCGGTGATGGAGACGGTGACGTTCTTGCCGTCGGTCAGCCCCACCCAGGTGCCCTCCAGCGCGGCGGCGTCCGTACCGGCACCGTCCGAACCCTGGCCGTCGCCGGGCGTCGCGCTCGACCCGGCGTCGGAGCCCTTGCCCGCGTCGTCGTCACTGCCGCATGCGGTCAGCGCCAGTGCGGCGGCCAGAGCGGCGACCACGACACCTCCGGTGCGTACGAACCTGGTCACGTGGAGTTCCCCCTCGCTGTATTCCGGTCGAAAGACCGCGCCACGTTACCAAGGTTCTTCCGGCCAACTCCGTTAAGCGGGAGCCAAATAGGCGTGCCGTTCGTCTCTCTTCCAGGGCCTCCTCGAAGATCTCCTCCGAGGTTGTCTTCGGTCAGGAAAGCCTGTAATCAAAGCAACACCCCGCGTGCACGTGCATCTGCTCATGCATCGGCATATGAACAGAGCTATGATCCGATCTAGTTGACACTTGCACTTTGCAACTCGGGGAGCGTCCTGTGCACCACGTGTACAACGGCATGGCGGCCACAGAGCTTCGCGGAGTCGTCTGGCAGAAGAGCAGACACAGCAACTCCCAGGGATCGTGCGTGGAGTTCGCGAAACTGCCCGGAGGTGATGTGGCGATGCGGAACTCGCGCCACCCGGACGGGCCGGCGCTCGTCTATACGCCGGCCGAGATCGAGGCGCTGCTGCTCGGCGTCAAGGACGGCGAGTTCGACCACCTGGCGATCTGAGGCCCCGGGCGGCCGGCGGCTGACGCCACGGGCAGCTCTCTCCCGGACGATCCCTGAGTCTCTGCGGGCAGCTCTCTTCCGGACGATCCCGGAGTCTCTCCCGGATGCCCCCTGGAGAGACCCGCGCGGCCCCGCTCTATTCGTTCTTCGCGCAGTCCGAGAGCCGGAACAGCGCCCAGACCACCTTGCCGTACAAGGGTGTTGAGGGAAACTCGCCCACCGGCGCCGGCGACGGGTGCCAGCCCCAGCTGTCGCTGACGCACTCCACCAGGAACAGACCCCGGCCCGACTCGGCGGAGTCCGCCGCCTCGCCCGCCACCGGGCTCTCCCGGCTGGGATCGCGCACCGCGCAGACCAGTCGTGAGCTCCAGCGCATCAGATGCAGCCGCACCGGCGGGTCCGGGAACTCGCGGGGCGGATCGCTCGGCAGCGCGTGGCGCAGGGCGTTGGTGACGAGCTCGGACACCACCAGGGCGACATCGTCGAAACGGTCGCTCAGCTCCCACCGCTCCAGGGTGGATCTGGTGAACTGCCGTGCTCCGCCGACCGCTTCGTAACGGGCGGGCAGAGCGCAGGAGGCCGAGCCGGCGACCCCTGAGGGGTCGGTCGGGGGAAGCCCCTGCCGTAACGGCTCGAGCATCGTCGATCCATTCGTCCCCATACGAGGCACTCCCGGGATTCGCGGCTGTAGCGGCACTGCCTGTCAGCGGTACTGCGGGGGGTACAGCGGCACAACACGAGCACGCAGGTGCGCAGGGGTCATGCTTCCCAATGCGCACAGCAGATGCAAGGGCAGATGCACGTGCACGCGCCGGACCTGCCCGGTACCGTGGTGATTCCGGCGCATTTCTTCCGTCGGGCAGTTTCGGAGCTTTCCGGACGTCTTCCCATTTCCGTAATCGAATGAGTACGGGCTGAAGCGTTTTGGTGGCAGAATCCGTGGCTTCGGGGTCGAGGGGTTCTGGGGGCGCCCCGAGTGCCCGGTAGGCGATGGGGAGGGTCACACCAGTGTCGGCAGGCGAGTCGAGTGGATCGGTGGTGCGGCGCATCCTGCTGGGCTCTCAGCTCAGAAGGCTGCGGGAGTCGCGCGGCATCACCCGTGAGGCGGCCGGCTACTCCATCCGGGCCTCCGAATCGAAGATCAGCCGCATGGAGTTGGGACGGGTGAGCTTCAAGGCCAGGGACGTCGAGGATCTGCTCACGCTCTACGGTGTCGCGGACGCCGCGGAGCGCGACGCGCTCCTCGGTCTGGCGCGCGAGGCCAATGTGGCGGGCTGGTGGCACAGTTACGGCAATGCGCTGCCCGGCTGGTTCCAGACCTATGTGGGTCTGGAGGGGGCGGCCTCGGTCATCCGTATCTATGAAGTCCAGTTCGTGCACGGCCTGTTGCAGACCGAGGCCTACGCCCACGCCGTGGTCGCGCGCGGTATGCGCGGCGCCTCGGCCGCCGACATCGAGCGCCGGGTCGCGCTGCGTCTGGAGCGCCAGAAGGTCCTCGTCTCCGAGCGGGCCCCGGCCTTCCACGCCGTGCTGGACGAGGCCGCGCTCCGCCGTCCGTACGGCGAACGCGACGTCATGCGCGCCCAATTGCGGCATCTGATCGACATGTCGGAGCAGCCGAACATCACGCTCCAAGTCATGCCCTTCAGCTACGGAGGGCATGCGGGCGAGAGCGGTTCGTTCACCATGCTGCGATTCCCGGAATCCGATCTGTCGGACATTGTCTATTTGGAGCAGCTGACAAGTGCGCTCTATCTGGACAAGCCCGAGGAAGTCGCGCAGTACGAAAAGGCCATGGGATGCCTGCGCAAGGACAGTCCCGGTCCTGAGGAGAGCCGGGATCTCCTGCGCGGACTCCTCCAACTGACTTGATTAGTCGTTACGATGACGTCACATCAGGAGTGTGGAGACGCCTGCAGTAAGGGATTGCATGTCCTTCTTCCATGAACTGGCCCACCAGTACATCGATGGCGAGTGGCGCACGGGCAGCGGCTCATGGGACATCATCGATTTCAATCCCTACAACGGTGAGAAACTCGCCTCCGTCACCGTGGCGACCGCGGTGGAGGTCGACCAGGCCTACCGGGCGGCCGAGCGCGCGCAGCAGGAGTGGGCCGCCACCAATCCGTACGAGCGGCGGGCCGTCCTGGAACGGGCCCTGCGCATCACCGGCGAGCGCACCGAGCAGATCGTCGAGGCGATCATCGACGAGCTGGGCGGCACCCGGCTGCGCGCGGAGTACGAGGTGCGCGGCGTGAGCGAGGTCCTGCGCGAGGCGATCCGGCAGTCGCTGCGGCCCACCGGCCGGCTGCTGCCCGCGGTCTCCGACGGCCGGGAGAACCGCCTCTACCGGCTTCCCGTCGGCGTCGTCGGTGTGATCAGTGCCTTCAACTTCCCTTTCCTGGTGGGCATGAAGTCGGTCGCGCCCGCGCTCGGGCTCGGCAACGCGGTCGTCGTGAAGCCGCACCAGAGCGCGCCCGTCGTCGGCGGCGGACTGATCGCGAAGATATTCGAGGACGCCGGGCTGCCGGCCGGGCTGCTCAACGTCGTGGTCACCGACAGCGCCGAGATCGGCGACGCGTTCATCGAGCATCCGGTGCCGAGGGTGATCTCGTTCAGCGGCTCCGACCGGGTCGGCCGCCACATAGCCGCGACGGCGGCCGGTTTCTTCAAGCGGACCATTCTCGAACTCAGCGGCAACAGCGCCCTGGTGGTGCTGGAGGACGCCGACATCGACTACGCGGTCCGGGCGGCGGTCTTCAGCCGCTTCCTCTACCAGGGCCAGGTCAGCATGGCGGCCAACCGCATCCTGGTGGACCGGTCGGTGGCCGCCGAGTTCACCGAGCGCTTCACCGCCGCCGTGGCCGCGCTGAAGGCCGGCGACCCGCGTGACCCGGAGACCCGGATCGGCCCGGTCGTCAACGCGCTCCAGGCCGACGCGCTGACCGCCCTGGTCGACCGCGCGGTCGCGGACGGCGCGACAGCGCTCGTACGGGGCCGAACCCGCGGCAACGTCGTGGAGCCGACCGTCCTGACGGACCTCCCGCAGGACTCGCCGCTGCCGACGCAGGAGATCCTCGGCCCGGTGGCCCTGCTGATGACGTTCGACGGCGAGGACGAGGCCGTGGCGATCGTCAACGACAGCCCCTACGGGCTGAGCGGCGCCGTGCACACGGGCGACGCGGAGCGCGGTGTGCGGTTCGCGCAGCGGATCGTCAGCGGGATGTTCCACGTCAACGACTCCACCGTCCAGGACGACCCGCTGGTGGCGTTCGGCGGCGAGAAGACGTCCGGCGTGGGGCGGCTGAACGGCGAGGCGGTCGTGGAGGCGTTCACGACGCTGAAGTGGCTGTCGATCCAGCACGGCCGCTCGGTCTTCCCGTTCTGACCCGTCCTGACGGCGCGCCGCCGCCTCACCGGACCGGCGGCCCGCGGAACGTCGTACGGTAGGTGCTCGGCGAGACGCCCAGCGCCTCCTGGAAGTGCCGTCGCAGGTTGGCCGCCGACCCGAGCCCGGTCCGCTCGGCCACCTGCTCGACGGCCAGATCGGACTCCTCCAGCAACTCCCGGGCCAGCTCGACGCGTTGCTGGTTGAGCCAGGTCATCGGAGTGGTGCCGACCTCCTCACGGAAGCGCCGGTTGAAGTTCCGTACGCTCATAGCCTCGCGGGCCGCCAACTGTCCCAGAGTGATGGGGTCCTGGAGCCGCCGCAGGGCCCACGCGCGGGCGGCCGAGGTGCCGGACGCGGCCGAAGGCGGCACGGGCCGCCGGATGTACTGCACCTGCCCGCCCTCGCGATGAGGCGGTACGACGGTCCGCCGCGCCACATCGTTGGTGACGGCCGTCCCGTGGTCGCGCCGGATCATGTGCAGGCACAGGTCGATGCCGGAGGCGCACCCGGCCGAGGTCAGGACATCGCCGCCGTCCGTGTAGAGCACGTCGGGATCGAGCCGGACCCGGGGGAACAGCCGGGCGAAGAGCTCCGTGTACCGCCAGTGCGTGGTCGCGGTGCGGCCGTCGAGCAGTCCGGCGGAGGCCAGCACGAAGGCGCCGGTGCAGATCGAGGCCACCCGGGTGCCGGGCCGGATTCGGGCGAAGGCCTCGGCGAGCGGGGCCGCGAGCGCCGGAGTGTCCTGCACGTAGTCCTCGTACGACGACAGGACGATCACCGTGTCGGCCTCGGCCAGCGCCTCCGGCCCGTGCCGGACCGCCACCGTGAAGTCCCCGTCCGTACGCACGTCACCCGGCCGGAGCGAGCAGGTGACGACCTCGTACAGCGGCTCCCCGTCCGCCGTGGCACCCCTTCTGGCCTGGCCGAAGAGCTGGTGGACGATGCCGAGCTCGATGGGGAGCAGGACGGCACGGGCGAGGACGGCGACGCGGTGCCGCCCGGGGTGGGTGAAGACGTCAGACCTGGAAGGCATGGCCATATTCTTGCGCACCTGGTCCATCTGGACACTCGCAGCGGTGGGCCGCCGGTCGCCAGGCTGGTCCCATGGCCCCTACGACTACGGAACAGACCACCGACCGGACCGCCGCACCGACCCGCCGCCCCCACCGGGCCTGGCTGATCGCCGCCGTCGCGGGCGCGGCCGTCGTCACCGCCGGGGCGTTCACCACCGTGCCCGGACTGCTGGTGGCGCCGCTCCACGAGGAGTTCGCCTGGGAGCGGGGCCAGGTCGCGCTCGCCGCCTCCGTCAACATGGTCCTGTTCGGCCTCACCGCGCCTTTCGCGGCGGCCCTGATGGACCGGGTGGGCGCGCGCCGGGTGGCCGGCGGGGCGCTGCTGCTCGTCGCGGCGGGCGCCGTACTCACCGGCTTCATGACCGAGCCGTGGCAACTAGTTGCCTACTGGGGCGTGTTGACCGGCCTCGGCAGCGGCTGCCTCACCATGACGTTCGCGGCCGCTGTTACTGCCCGCTGGTTCGACCGGCGCCGCGGCCTGGTCACGGGCGCGCTCAGTTCCTCCAGCCATCTGGGCCAGTTGCTCTTCCTGCCGCTGCTCGCCGGGGCCGTGGAGCGGCACGGCTGGCGGCCGCCGGTGGTGACCCTGGCGCTCGTGGCGCTCGCTGTCGCCGCCCTGGTGTTCCTGGCGCTCCGCGACCACCCGGCCGATGTCGGCGTAAGGCCCTACGGGGCAACGGAGTTCGTGCCCGCGCCGCCCCCTTCCCCCGGGGCCGCGACCCGTACGCTGAAGGTTCTCTCCGGAGCTCTGCGTACCCGCCCGTTCTGGCTGCTGGCCGGGATGTTCGTCCTCTGCGGCGCCTCCACCAACGGCATCATGTGGTCCAACTGGGCGCCTGCCGCGCACGATCACGGTATGCGGCCGACAGCCGCGGCCTCGCTGCTCTCGCTGATCGGCGTCTTCTCCGCTCTCGGCGCGCTCCTCTCCGGCTGGCTGACCGACCGCTTCGACCCGCGCCGCCTGCTGACCGTCTGCTTCGCGGTCCGGGCGCTGACCCTGCTCGCTCTGCCCATGGTGTTCTCCTCGGCGGTGACGGCTCCGATGCTCCTCTTCGTGTTCGTCTACGGGCTGGTCGATGTGGCGACCGTGCCGCCGGTGATCGAGCTCTGCCGCCGCGCGTACGGAGAGGACGGCCCCATCGTCTTCGGCTGGACCAACGCCGCCCACCAACTGGGCGCGGGCGCCTCGGCCTTCCTCGGCGCGACGGCACGGGACGTGTTCGGTACGTACGACGTGGTGTGGGCCGCGCTCGGTGCCGGATGCCTGGTCGCGGCGCTGCTGGCGATGACCGTACGGGCTACCCTAGTCAAAGTTGAATAGGAAGCCCGGGATCCGAGCCCCGGGACGGGATGGATGGGTGCCATGTCCGCGATCCGGCTGCTGGTCCTCGGCGCGGTGCGCATGCACGGCCGCGCGCACGGTTACCAGGTCCGCAACGACCTGGAGTACTGGGGCGCCCACGAGTGGTCCAACGCCAAGCCCGGGTCGATCTACCACGCGCTGAAGCAGATGGCGAAGCAGGGGCTGCTCCTCGCGCACGAGACGGCCCCCTCCACCGCCGGCGGCCCGCCGCGTACCGAGTACGAGGTCACGGAGGAGGGGCTCGCGGAGTACCGCGCTCTGCTGCGCGACGCCATCCGCTCGTACGACCAGAACCTCGACGTCCTCTCGGCGGCGATCGGCTTCATCGTCGACCTGCCCCGCGGAGAGGCGGTGGCGCTGCTCAAGGAGCGGGTGGAGGGGATGAAGGAGTGGCGGGACTCGGTCACCGAGTACTACACGCCCGAGGACGGCCCCGAATCGCTCGGCCACATCGGCGAGATCATGAACCTGTGGGTGCACTCGGCCGACGCGGGCGCGGAGTGGACCCGCGGCCTGATCGAGCGGATCGAGGGCGGCGCGTACACCTTCCACGGTGAGGGCGACCCGTTCATCGGGGTGCTGGCGGAGGGTGAGGAGAACCCGTACGCGACGGGCGTCCCGGACCCCGGGGACGACGACTAATCAAGTTTGACGAATGACGGAACCAGGTTGACCTTCGAGCTGCTAGTCAAGTTTGACTACGTGGTGGTGACCGAAGGGTGGCGGGGAACGTGACCGAAGCGATCGTCCTGGACGGCGTGCACAAGCGGTACGGGGAGAAACGCGCCCTCGACGGGCTGGACCTCACGGTCGGAGCCGGCACCGTCCACGCGGTGCTCGGCTCCAACGGGGCCGGCAAGACCACCGCCGTACGGATCATGTCGACGCTGCTGCGCCCCGACGCCGGCCGGGTCACCGTGGCCGGGCTCGACGTCCGCGAACGGGCGTCCGACGTGCGGCGGAGGATCGGGCTGCTCGGCCAGCACGCGGCGGTGGACGAGCAGCTCGGCGGCCGGCAGAACCTGGAGATGTTCGGGCGGCTGTACCACCTGGGCGCACGCCGGGCGGGCAGCCGGGCCGACGAGCTCCTGGAGCGGTTCGGGCTCGCGGACACCGGACGTAAGGCGGTCAAGCAGTACAGCGGCGGGATGCGCAGGCGGCTCGACCTCGCCGCCTCGCTGATCACCGAACCGGCGGTCCTCTTCCTGGACGAGCCCACCACCGGCCTGGACCCGCGCGGCCGGGCCGAGGTCTGGGCCGCCGTACGGTCCCTGGTCGGCGGCGGCACCACCGTCCTGCTGACCACGCAGTATCTGGAGGAGGCGGACCAGCTGGCCGACCGGATCTCGCTGATCGACGAGGGCAGGGCCGCCGCCGAAGGCACCTCCGACCAGCTCAAGGCGCTCGTCGGCGGCGACCGCATCGACATCGTCCTGCGCGACGCGGCCCGGCTGGCGGAGGCGGCCGCGCTGCTGGGCGCCGAGGCGCCGGCGCTCGACCCGGACCGCCGCCTGATCAGCGCCCCGGCCTCGGACCGGATGGCGGCCCTGACGGGAGCGGTCCGGGCGCTTCAGGAGGCGGGCATCGAGGCGGAGGACATCGCGGTGCGCCGCCCGACGCTGGACGAGGTGTTCCTGTCGCTGACGGGAGGCCAGGGAACCGGACGGCCCGCCGAGGCCGGAGCGCCCGCCGGCGACCGGGCGGTACGCGAGACGACGGAGGCGGCGGCATGAGCACGACGACAGCGATCGACGACCTGACCACGGCACCCGGCGGAGGCACCAGGCTCACCTGGGCCCTGACCGACTCCTGGACGATGACCCGCCGCGAACTCGCCCACTGGGCCCGGCAGCCCGTCGCGGTGGTCGTGGGTCTGGCCTTCCCGGTGATGCTGCTCCTGATGTTCACGTACCTGGTCGGCGGCGGCCGGGGCGTGGCGGGCGACCCCACCGAGTACCTGGTCCCCGGGATGCTCGCGCTGACCATGGCCTTCGGCCTGGAGAGCACGATGCTCGCGGTGACCCAGGACCTGAACAAGGGCGTCATCGACCGGTTCCGCTCGCTGCCGATGGTCCCGGGCGCGGTCCTGGTCGGCCGCAGCGCCGCGGACATGCTCCAGTCGACGGCGGCGCTCGCGGTGATGGGCGGGGTCGGTTACGCGGTCGGCTGGCGCTGGCACAACGGGACGACGGCCGCCCTCGGCGCGGTGGGGCTGCTGCTCCTGCTGCGGTTCGCGATGCTCTGGGTCGGCATCCACCTGGCCATGGTGGCGGGGCGGCCCGAGCTGGTGCAGGCGGTCCAGATCCTGGTCTGGCCGGTCGGCTTCCTCTCCAACGTGTTCGCCGCACCGGCGTCGATGCCGGGCTGGCTGGGCGCGGTGGTCGAGTGGAACCCGATGTCCGCGACCGCCACCGCCGTACGGGAGTTGTTCGGCAACCCGGGCGGCGCCACCGGCTCCTGGGCCGCCGAACACGCCCAACTCCTCGCGCTCCTCTGGCCGGTGACGATCATCGCGGTGTTCTTCCCGCTGGCGGTACGGAAGTTCGCGCGGCTCAGCAGGTAGCCGCGGGCGGTGGCGGCGGACCACCCGCCGGGGCGGCGGCCACCCACCGGGGTGGCCGCCCGTGTCGCCTCCGCGTTCTGTCGGGAATATATGCTGTTCTGTCACGGAATGAGCGAACAGTCCGAGTACGGCAGGGCGGAGGCATGAGCATGGCGGAGCGGCCGGTGGCGCGGTTCCGGCCCGTGCACCCGATGTCGCGGGCGCGCAAGGCGGTCGCGTTCCTGCTGGGCGGCGTGGTGTGGGCGGCGGCGGGGGTGATCGCGGTGGTCCTGCTCGGCGGGACCTACATCGTGCGGCACCTGCTCCTGGTCACCGGTGTCTCCTGGCTCGTCTTCGGTGCCGCGCTCGCCTGCGGCATCGTCCTGCGGCACCGGGAGGAACGCCGTGTCCCCGATTGACGTCCTGCTGGTCTTCCTCGCGTTCTACCCCGTGGTCACCGGCGCCGCGTGGATGGTCGGCGGGGTGATGTTCCGCCTCACCGAGGAACGCCCCCGGGCCGTCGACCCGCCGGGCGGCTGGCCGGGGGTGACCGTCCTCGTCCCCGCCTACAACGAGGAGAAGGTGATCGCCGGCTGCGTGGCGGCCCTGCGCATCGTCGACTACCCGGCGCTGGAGATCCTGATCCTCAACGACGGCTCCACCGACGCCACCGTGGCAGCGGCCCGCGCGGCCGCCGAGGGCGACGACCGGATCACCGTGGTCGACGACGGTGTGAACCGCGGCAAGGCCGACCGGCTCAACGACGGCATGCGGCGGGCCCGCCACGACCTGGTCCTCGTCACCGACGCCGACACCCACCTCCACGCCGACGCCGTCACCCACCTGGTCCGCCGGATCCTGCGCTCACCCCGGTACGCCGCCATCGCGGGCTGTCCCCGCGTCACCAACCGGGGCAGCGTGATCGCGACCATGCAGATGCTGGAGACGGCGTCCCTGATCGGCCTCATCCGCCGTACGCACGCGCTCGCGGGCCGGGTCGGCACGGTGGCGGGCGTCCTCGGCCTCTTCCGCCGCGACGCCGTCCTCGCCGTCGGCGGCTACGACCCCAGGATGGCCACCGAGGACATCGAACTGACCTGGCGCCTCCTCCAGGCCGGTCACCTCACCGGCTTCGCCCCCAACGCCCTCGTCGGCATGCAGGTCCCCGAGACGCTCTCCGGCATCTGGGCCCAGCGCACCCGCTGGGCGCGCGGCCAGGGCGAGGTCCTGCGCACCCACGCCCGTACCGTCGCCCGCCCGAAGCACGCCGTGATGTGGCCCATCGCGCTCGAAGCGCTGCTCTCCTACCTCTGGGTCGGCTGCATGCTGATCGCCATGGTCTACGCCTTCGTCCGCTGGGTCGTCGCCCCGGAGGAGGCCCGGTTCGGCGCCATGCTGGCGTGGGGCGTCGGCATCGCCGTGATCGCCATGATCCAGATCGTCATCGCCGTACTGGTCGACCTCCGCCTCGACCCCAGACTCCCGTACGCCTGCCTCCTGCTGCCGCTCTACCCGCTGGCGTACTGGACCATCAACGCCCTGGCCGCCCTCGCCTCGCAGACCCCCGGCCTGCTCCACGGCCCCCGCGACCGCAGGGTCGTCTGGGACCTGCCCCGCAGCGACACCTGAAAGCCTCTCAGTGGTGGAAGGCCGTGGCGGCCGCCCGGTCGTGGCTCGACGGGTGCTTCTGCGACCGCAGTTCGGGGAGCAGCAGCTTCAGGTCCTCGATCAGCAGCGCGGCCAGATCGGAGGAGAATCCGTTGCGGCACACCACCCGCAGCACCGACAGGTCCTGCCGGTTGGCCGGGAAGGTGTAGGCCGGGACCAGCCAGCCGCGCTCCCGCAGCCGGCGGGAGACGTCGAACACGTCGTACGCGTGGACGTCGGCGGTCGTCGTGAAGGCGAAGACCGGCAACTCGTCGCCCCGGGTGAGGAGTCGGAAGTCGCCCAGCTCCTCGACCGACCGGGCCAGCCCGCACGCCACGTCCCGGGAGGCCTGCTGGACCGCGCGGTAGCCGTCGTGGCCCAGGCGCAGGAACGTGTAGTACTGCGCCACCACCTGCGCACCCGGCCGCGAGAAGTTCAGCGCGAACGTCGGCATGTCGCCGCCCAGGTAGTTGACCCGGAACACCAGCTCCTCCGGCAGCTCGTCCGCCGTACGCCACAGCGCCCAGCCGACACCGGGATAGACCAGCCCGTACTTGTGGCCCGAGGTGTTGATCGACGACACCCTCGGCAGCCGGAAGTCCCACACCAGCTCCGGGTCGAGGAAGGGCGCCACCATCGCGCCGGACGCGCCGTCGACATGGACGGGGATATCAAGGCCGGTGCGTTCCTGGAGGGCGTCCAGGGCCGCGCAGAGGTCGGCGACGGGCTCGTAGGAACCGTCGAAGGTGGAGCCGAGGATGCCGACGACGCCGATCGTGTTCTCGTCGCAGAGTTCGGCGGCGGCCTGCGGGTCGAGGTGGAAGCGCTCACCGTCCATCGGGACCTGCCGGGCCTCCACCTCCCAGAAGTTGCAGAACTTCTCCCAGCAGACCTGCACGTTGACGCCCATCACCAGATTGGGCCGGGCGGTCGAGGGATAGCGGTCCGCGTTCCGCTTCGCCCAGCGGCGCTTGAGGGCGAGCCCGGCCAGCATGCACGCCTCGCTCGACCCGGTGGTCGAACACCCCACGGCCGCCGCCGGATCGGGCGCGTTCCACAGGTCGGCGAGCATCGCCACACACCGCCGCTCCAGCTCGGCGGTGCGCGGGTACTCGTCCTTGTCGATCATGTTCTTGTCCCGGCACTCACCCATCAGCACCCCGGCCTGCGGCTCCATCCAGGTGGTGACGAAGGTGGCCAGGTTGAGCCGGGAGTTGCCGTCGAGCATCAGCTCGTCATGGACCAGCCGGTACGCCGTCAGCGGCGGCAGCGGCCCGTCCGGGAGCCGGTGCCGGGGCGGCGCGGTGTTCATCGCCGCCGTCGGATCGGCCTCGCCGTAGAAGGGGTTGAGGGCGAGCCTGCGCTGCTCCTCGGAGGGTTCGTCCTGCTGCGGGTGGGCGCCTCGGTGGAGCGGCATGGGGGAGTCCTCTTCCTCAGCTCTCGGCTTCTGGGGCTGTCGGTGTCCCGGGCTCTGGGGCTCTCGCGTCTCTCAGCTCTCGGCGGACAGCCCGGCCTTCAGCGCCCGGGTGAACTTCACGACCCGCTCGGCCTGCACCCGGGCGGCGGTCAGTGTCACCTCACCGACCGGGAGGTCGCCCTGCCCGGACACGTGAGAGGTGCCGTACGGGTTGCCGTCGACGAACTTCGACGGGTCGGTGTACCCGGGCGCGACGAGGATGCCGCCGAAGTGGTGGATCGTGTTGTAGAGCGCGAGCAGCGTGGACTCCTGGCCGCCGTGGGCGGTGGCGCTGGCGGTGAAGCCGCTGTAGACCTTGTCGGCCAGCTGCCCGGACTGCCAGAGCCCGCCGAGCGTGTCGATGAACTGCTTGAGCTGCGCGGTGACGTTCCCGTACCTGGTCGGCGAACCGAAGATCACCGCGTCCGCCCAGACCATGTCGTCCGGCGAGACCTCGGGGATGTCGGCGGTCGCCTCGATGTTGGCGGCCCACGCCGGGTTGGAGTCGATCGCCGCCTGCGGAGCGAGCTCGGCCGCCCGCCGCAGCCGCACCTGCGCCCCGGCCCGCTCGGCGTCCTCGGCGATGGCCCGGGCGATGGTGGCGATGGTGCCGGTGGACGAGTAGTAGATGACGGCGACGTTGACGGGCGTGGACATGCGGGGACCTCCGTCGGGACAGCGGCAGGCCAAACTGTGGATAGCTGTACGAAAGCGACGATACGGATATCCGCCGCACCCGGCGCGCCGGACGGCCCGACCCCGTACGCCTACCGCCCTCGCCTCACCGCAGCGCCTTGCCCTCCGCGTCCAGCTGCATCTGGGCCCGCCCGGTCACCAGCAGCCAGGCGGGCAGGGTGGCGGCGCAGAGCATCGGCAGTACGGACGCGTCGCCGGCCAGCACCGCCGCCGTGAACAGGCTCAGCCACCCCTGCCGGGAGACGGCGAGCAGCACGCCCAGGACCGCGCAGGAGACCGCGAGCGCCGGCGGCACGGCGTCGACCAGCGCGTGCGCGCAGAGCCCGAGCGCCACGCCCACGAAGACCGCCGGGAAGATCCGCCCGCCCCGGAAGCCGCAGGTCGCCGCCACCACCAGGGCCGCCGCCTTCACCACCGCCATCACCGCGAACTCCCCGGCCGACCACCCGTCCGGGTCGCCGGCGATCTCCTTCACCTCCTCCAGCCCCTTGAAGAGCGTCAGATGGCCGCCCAGCGCCCCGAGCAGCCCCAGCACCAGCCCGCCGGCGGTCAGCGTGAGCACCGGGTGCCGCAACGCGTGGAAGACCCGGTGCGCCACCGGGAACGCGTACACCGCCAGCAGCCCCAGCAGCGCGCCCGCCGAGGCGATCAGAAGGGCGGCGAGCAGGTCGCCCCAGTGCGGTCCGGAGTAGGCGGGGAGCGAGAGGTCGAAGCTGGGCTCCGCGATCAGCGACATGGTCAGCGCGCCGGCGGTACCGGCCGCGAGCGGCGCGAAGAGCCGGTCCCAGAACGCGCCGGGGCCCGGCTGCGAGGCCAGCGTCTCGGAGAGGATCAGCGCGGCGGCGATCGGCGTGCCGAAGAGGGCGCCGATCGTCCCGGCCGCCGCGAGGACCACCCAGAGCTCGGCGGGTGCGCCCGGCGCGGCGCGGCGGCCGAGCCAGTAGGCGAGCGCGATGTTGGCGGCGGTGATCGGGTTCTCCGGCCCGAGGCTCACCCCGCCCGCCAGCGCCAGGACGGTCACCAGGAGGAGTCCCGGGACGACGCCCGGCCGCATCGGCTCGTCCACCAGCCCGGTGGTGGCCGGATCGGGCCCGCCGTGCCCGGGTGCGGCCCGCAGGACCAGGCCCACCGCGAGCCCGGTCGCGGTGAGCATGACGATCATCCAGAGCGAGGAGAACCGCCCCACGCCGAGCGCGTCGGGCAGGGTCTCCCAGAGCACGTCCTGGAACTCTTCCGCCAGGAGGCTGACGCCGAGCAGGATCAGCGCACAGGCGATGCCGACGACGATCGCGGGCACGACGAGCGGCAGGAGCCGGCGGGCGGGAGCGGCCGGGGGGCGGGGATGCGGAGGCGCGGGGGATTCGGGGGCCACCGGCCCACCCTAGGGCGACGAAACGGCTAAACCGCCCTAATTCGGTCCCCAGGGAAACCGTGCCTCGCCACTCCGGCCCCTCAACGGACCGCGCCTTACGACTCCGGCCTTACGACTCCGCCCCCGCTGGCCCGCGCCTCGCCACTCCGCCCCCCGGACCGCGCCTCGCCACTCCGCCCCCCCCGTGTCACACCTTGCTGATCACCGCCGCCGTCCCGTACGCGCAGACCTCCGTCCCCACGTCCGCCGCCTCCGACACGTCGAACCGCATCATCAGGACCGCGTTGGCGCCGCGCGCCCGCGCCTGCTCCACCAGCCGCTCCATCGCCTGGTTGCGGGTCTCGACCAGGGTCTTGGTCAGTCCCTTCAGCTCGCCGCCGATCATCGACTTCAGCCCGGCGCCGATCTGGCTGCCGAGGTGGCGCGACCGCACGGTCAGGCCGAAGACCTCACCGATGACCTGCGTCACCTGATAGCCCGGTACGTCATTGGTGGTGACGACCAGCACGTCCGCCTGGGCCGTCTGGCCGCCGCCGAAATCCTCAATGCCCATGTTTGTGGCACCTCCTGTGGTCAGCCTCACCCTGCTCCGCAGGATGCGCATTCCCGCTGTCCGCCACTGGAACCAAGGGCGTTCACCGGGCGTTGATAGCTTGGGGCGGCCTACAGAGCCGCCATCGCACACATCCTGGAGCCCGGACCCTTGAATACGCTTGCGCTCGGCCCGAGCTGGCTGGACCCGGACTATCTGCTCAATACGTTCGGCCTCCCCGGCCTTCTTCTCATCGTCTTCGCCGAGTCCGGACTCCTGATCGGCTTCTTCCTGCCCGGCGACTCCCTGCTGTTCACCACGGGGCTGCTGGTGACCACAGGACAGCTGAAGTACCCGCTCTGGCTCGTCTGCACGCTGATCGCCGTCGCCGCGATCGTCGGCGACCAGGTCGGCTATCTCTTCGGCCGCAAGGTCGGCCCGGCCCTCTTCAAGCGCCCGGACTCCCGCCTCTTCAAGCAGGAGAACGTCGAGAAGGCCCACGTATTCTTCGAGAAGCACGGACCGAAGTCGCTGGTCCTGGCGCGGTTCGTGCCGATCGTGCGGACGTTCACGCCGATCATCGCGGGCGTCAGCCGGATGAACTACCGCCTGTTCGTCATCTACAACGTCGTCGGCGCGCTCCTGTGGGGCGTGGGTGTCACCGTGCTCGGTGCGATGCTCGGCAAGATCGACTTCGTGCACGAGCACATCGAGAAGATCCTCATCCTGATCGTGCTGCTCTCCGTGCTGCCGATCGTGGTCGAGGTCCTGCGCGCCCGCAGCCAGAGCAAGAAGGCCGCCGCCGAGGCGCTCGGCACCCCCGACGGCCCGTCGGCCCCGCCGGCCCCCCCGGCCACCGGCCGCGGCCGCCACGCCAAGCGCTGACCCCTTCCCGTACGGCTGCCTCCTTCCCGTACGTACGCATACGAGAGCCGCCCCTCCCCGAACCTGCGGGGAGGGGCGGCTCTCGTATGCCGGACAGGATCTAGAACCCCCTGGTCCGCTTCGCCGCCCGGCGGCTCGCTCCGCCGACCGCGCCCGGCGCCCCCATGAACAGCCGCGAGACCTCGCTCCCCAGGTTCACCCCGATCGCGATGGCCAGCGCCGTCGCGACGGCCGTGGACAGCGAGGCGAGCCCGGCGTCCAGCTCGTTCTGCGCCACGCCCAGCAGACCGAAGTACGTCGCCGAACCGGGCAGCAGCGGCCCGATCGCCGCCGTGATGTACGGCAGCGAGGAGGTGAACCGGTAGCGCGAGAACAGCTGGCCGAACAGGCCCACCAGACCGGCCGCCACCGCCGTCGCCGCGACCGGCGAGATGTCTCCGGTCCGGGCCATCGCGCCGAAGATGATCCAGGCCACACCGCCGTTGAGGGTGACCGCCAGCACGGTGTGGCGCTCCTGCTGGAGCAGCACCGCGAAGGCCAGGCTCAGCGCCATCGACGCCAGGATCTGCACCGCCGGCTCGTCGTACGGCGTGAACCGGGCCTCCGGATTGAGCTGCGCCCCCAGCTGCAGCCCCAGGTACAGCACGATCAGCACGCCCGCGACGATCCCGATGAAGAAGTACATGACTTCCAGGAGGCGGGCGGAGGCGGTGATGTAGTAGCCGGTCAGACCGTCCTGCACGCCCGCCACCAGCGCCCGCCCCGGCAGCAGCGCGAAGAGCCCACCGGTGATCACCGCGGACGGGCGGATGTCCGTCGAATGGGTCAGCGTCAGCGCCACCCCCATCGCGGCCGGCGGCATCGCGGCCACCGTGAACTGGTAGAACTCCGGCAGCCCGCGCCCGGCGCAGAGCCACGCCAGCCGGTCGCCGAGCATCGCGCCCGCCGCCGCCACGATGAAGACCAGCACCCCACCGCCGACCAGCACGGAGGCCGAACCGGCGAGCAGCCCGGCGGCCGCCGTCAGGACCCAGCCGGGGTACGGGTGCCGGTTACGCCGGATCTCCGCGAGCCGCCGGTAGGCCTCCTCCAGCGAGACCTCGGTGTCCTCGCTGGTGATGTCGTCGACCAGCCGGAACACGGCCGCCAGCCGGGTGTAGTCGGTGCCCCGGCGGCGTACGGTACGGCTCGCCGTCACCGGGTCGTCGACCAGCGAGGGCTGGTGCGAGATCGACAGCAGCGTGAACGTCACGGTCGGCTCGCTGCGGTCGAGCCCGTACGAACGGGTCACCGCGAACATCGCCGCCTCGACGTCCTCGGCCCCCTCGCCGCCCGCCAGCAGCAGCTCGCCGATACGGAGCGTCAGGTCGAGCACGCGCGGTACGGCGGGACCCGTGTCGTCGTCGGTGCGCTGGACGGACTCCGGGGCCGGGCGCTCGGTCACCGGCATCCGGAGCATCGTGCGCATCCGGTCCTGCCAGGGCGCCTCCTTGGTCAGCTTGACCATCGGAATGCCCTGCGCGGGAGTGAACGCGGGCGGCGCCTGCTGGGCGTTGTACCCGCTCGGCGGAGTGAAAGCGGAACTCAGCGTGTCCGCGTTCGGGCCGCCGGTGAAGCCGCCACCGGAACCACCGGATCCGCTCGCATCCTGGTGCACCCCGGTCGGGATCGCGAACTCCGACGTCGGATGGTCCTCCTCGGGCGGCGACACCGGCTGCATCGTCCCGGCAGGCGGGGCGAAAGCGCTCCGTGCCTCGTCGGACTGGGGCTTCTGGTCCTCCGGACCGCCCGATTCCGCCACCACTCGACCTCGCTCCTCCTCGGCTGATCTTCCGGGCGCACGTCTGCCCAGTATGGCCACCGGCATGACCACCGCATGACGAGACGGTGCGCACAGCGGAACGGGCGGCACACCCGTGAAGGTGTGCCGCCCGTTCCCGTACGGCCGTCCGGCTCACAAGCGGAACCGGAAGAGGGACGTCAGTGCTTGCCGCCCTGCGCCTCAAGACGCTTGTACGAGGCCTCGATCTCGGCCTCCGCCTCGGTACGGCCGACCCAGTCGGCGCCCTCGACGGACTTGCCCGGCTCCAGGTCCTTGTAGACCTCGAAGAAGTGCTGGATCTCCAGGCGGTCGAACTCCGACACGTGGTGGATGTCGCGCAGGTGCTCCACCCGCGGGTCCGACGCCGGGACACACAGCAGCTTGTCGTCGCCGCCGGCCTCGTCCGTCATCCGGAACATGCCGATGGCGCGGCACTTGATGAGGCAGCCGGGGAAGGTCGGCTCGTCCAGGATGACCAGCGCGTCCAGCGGGTCGCCGTCCTCGCCGAGGGTGTTCTCGACGAAGCCGTAGTCGGCCGGGTAGCTGGTCGAGGTGAAGAGTCGACGGTCCAGGCGGATCCGACCGGTCTCGTGGTCCACCTCGTACTTGTTCCGCGAACCCTTCGGGATCTCGATGGTGACGTCGAACTCCACGGGTGGCTCCTCCATGATCAACACATACGACGGGTGATTAAGTGTCCCCCACGCAGAAGAGTGCTCGCGAAAGGGGCTGGTCAACGGTGGCCGAGCCGGTGGAAGAACCGTCGAACCGCCCGTCGGACCCCTGGGGCCGGATCAGGAACCTGAAGAGCAAGAGCAAGCGCAACGGGTCCGACACCTGGCAGGTCGTCGCAGGCTCCGCCGTGCTCGGCCTGGTCGTGGCCACCGGCGCCGTCCTCGCCGCCGGTCCCTGGGACAACGGTCAGCGTAAGGCCGAGCGGCAGCTCGCAGCCGCCGAGCACCCCACAGGTGGCGTACATCACGGCCGCAGGCTCCCCGGCGCCCCCGAACCGGCCCCCAGCGCCCCCGCCGTCCTCGGCGCGCTCGACCCCGTCACCCGTTCCGCCCCGCAGGACCCGGCGAGTCTGCGCACCGCCCTCGCCCCGCTCATCGGCGCACCCGAACTCGGCACCGAGATCGCCGCCTCCGTCGTCGACACCGCCACCGGCAAGCAGTTGTACGGGCAGGACGCGGCCACCCCGATGACCCCGGCCTCCACCGTCAAGATCGCCACCGCCGCCGCCGCGCTCTCCGCCCTCGGCCCCGACCACCGCATCGCCACCACGGTCCGGCTCTCCGAGGACGCCCGCACCCTCACCCTCGTCGGCGGCGGCGACCCCACCCTGACCCCGGCCGCCCTGAAGTCCCTGGCCGCCTCCGCGGCGCGCGCGGTCGAGGAGGCCGACGCCACCGGCGTACGGCTCACGTACGACACCTCCCGCTACACCGGCCCGGAGCGCCACCCCATCGGCAAGAACCCCAACCTCGCGCCCGTCACCGCCCTGATGGTCGACGAGGGCCGGCTCGACGACACCGACCGCGGCCCCGCCACCCGCAGCGAGGACCCGGCGGGCGACGCCGCCCGCGCCTTCGCCGCCCAGCTGGAGAAGGCGGGCACCAAGGTCACCGGCGCGCCCCGCGAGGCCCGCGCGCCCGGCAAGGCCCGTACCGTCGCCACCCACCACTCCGCCCCGCTCGCCGCCCTGGTCGAGCGCACCCTGACCAACAGCGACAACGACATCGCCGAGGCCCTCGCCCGGCAGACCGCCATCGCCAAGGGCGAGAGCGCCGACTTCGCGGGCGCCCGCCGCGCCGTCACCACCGAGCTCAAGAAGCTCCAGGTGCCCACCGCCGGAGCCCGCCTCGCGGACGGCAGCGGACTCGACCGCGAGGGCCGGGTCACCCCGGCCCTCCTCACCACGCTGCTCGCCCGCGCCGCCGACCCCGAGCGCCCCGGGCTGCGGTCCGTCCTCACCGGCCTCCCGGTCGCCGGCTTCACCGGCACCCTCAGCACCCGCTACCAGGACGGCACCGAGACCACCGCCGGCACCGGCCTGATCCGCGCCAAGACCGGCACCCTCAGCGGCGTCAACGCCCTCTCCGGCACCGTCGTCGACCCCCAGGGCCGGCTGCTCGCCTTCGCCTTCCTCGCCGCCGGCTCCACCGCGCCCGCCGACGCCGAAGCCGCCCTCGACGCCCTGGCCGCCGCCCTCACCGGACCGGCCGGCTGAGCCCCGCTCCTTTTAAGGGCCCCACCCGAAGAGCGGTGCAAGACCCCACCACCGGGCGAGCCGCTCACGTACGGTTGACGCATGACGAGCATCGGTGGTGCAGAGATGGTCGACTGGAATCTCGCGGTCGCGACCGCGACCCGACTGGTGCGGCCCGGGCCCGAGATCAGCCGCGAGGAGGCCCGTGCCGTCGTCGCCGAGCTCCGGCGCCACGCCAAGGCCTCCGAGGAACACGTCCGCCGCTTCACCCGGATGATCCCGGAAGGGACCGAGCCGGAGGACACCCCGGTCCTGGTCGTCGACCGGGCCGGCTGGATCAAGGCCAACGTCGCCGGCTTCCGCGAACTGCTCCGCCCGCTGCTCGCCAAGATGGAGGCCCGCCGCTCCGGCGGACCCGGCGGCGCCGTGATCGGCGCGGTCGGCGGCAAGGTCACCGGCGTCGAGCTGGGCATGCTGCTCTCGTTCCTCGCCTCCCGGATCCTCGGCCAGTACGAGACCTTCGCCCCCGCCACCCGCGAGCTGCCCGGCTCCGCCGACGGCGGCGGGCGGCTGCTCCTCGTCGCGCCGAACATCGTCCACGTCGAGCGGGAACTCGACGTCGACCCGCACGACTTCCGGCTCTGGGTCGCGCTCCACGAGGAGACCCACCGCACCCAGTTCACCGGCGTCCCCTGGCTCCGCGACCACCTCCAGGGCGAGATCCAGTCATTCCTGGACGAGACCGACGTCGACCCGATGACCTTCCTGGAACGGCTCCGCGAGGCCGCCCAGTCCCTCTCCGGCGCCGGCCGGCCCGAAGGCGAACGCGGCGACGACAGCGGCCGCAGCCTCGTCGACGTCGTCCAGACCCCGGCCCAGCGCGAGGTCCTCGGCCGCCTCACCGCCGTCATGTCGCTCCTCGAAGGCCACGCGGACTACGTGATGGACGGCGTCGGCCCCGAGGTCGTCGGCTCCGTCGCCGAGATCCGCGAGAAGTTCCAGAAGCGCCGCGCCCAGGGCGCCGGCCGGCTCGACCAGGCGCTGCGCAAACTGCTCGGCCTGGACGCCAAGCTCCGCCAGTACAAGGACGGCGAGAAGTTCGTACGATCGGTCGTCGACGAGGTCGGCATGGACGGCTTCAACCGCGTCTGGACCTCGCCCAACACCCTCCCCACCAAGGCGGAGATCGCCAAACCCGCCGAGTGGGTCGCGCGGGTGCACCGCAAGGCCGAATCGTGACCCTTTTCCGGCCCACCGCCGGGAATCCGCCCTCCAATCACCCATCCGGGGGACCATGAGGGCATGGGAAGGCGTGCAATGCTCGATGAACAGCTTGCCTCTGTCACCATCGACGCACTCTGAGTGACGGGACTCACGCGTTCCGGCGCTCGACGCTCCTCCCGAACCTTCACGAAGGGCACCGGACATGGGTCCCCATCCTGCGGTCGCGGCGATACGCCTGGCGGTCCGCCGCGTACTCCACGACGTCCTCACCGAATTCCACCGGCACGACGGCTCCGGCCGCCCCGCCGAAGAGGCCCGGCGCACCGCGCCCGCCTCCCGCTACGCCGAGGCCGGCACGGCGAGCAGCCCCGCTCTCGCCGAACGGCCCGCCGCCCCGCTCGTCCTCGTCGCCTGCTCCGGCGGCGCCGACTCCATGGCGCTCGCCTCGGCCCTCGCCTTCGAGGCCCGCAAGCTCGACGTCCGGGCCGGCGGCATCACCGTCGACCACAACCTCCAGCCGGGATCCGGCCTCCGCGCCGCCGAGGTCGTCACCCGGCTCGCCGCCATGGACCTCGACCCCGTCGAGGCCGTCGCCGTGCACGTCGGACGCGAGGGCGGCCCCGAAGCCGCTGCCCGCGACGCCCGCTACGCCGCGCTGGACGCCGCCGCCGAACGCCACGGCGCCGCCGCCGTGCTGCTCGGCCACACCCGCGACGACCAGGCCGAGACCGTCCTCCTCGGCCTCGCCCGCGGCTCCGGCATCCGCTCGCTCTCCGGCATGGCCGCCGCCTCCGGACCGGCCGGCCGCTACCGCCGCCCCTTCCTCCAGCTAGACCGCCAGACCGCCCGCAAGGCCTGCCTGGTCCAGTCGATCCCCGTCTGGGACGACCCGCACAACATCGACCCCGCCTACACCCGCTCCCGCCTCCGCCACGAGGGCCTGCCCGCCCTGGAGAAGGCCCTCGGCAAAGGCGTCGTCGAAGCCCTCGCCCGCACCGCCCAGCTCTCCCGCGACGACGCCGACGCGCTGGACACCTGGGCCGCCGAGGCCGAGCTCGCCGTCCGCGACGAGACCGGCCGGCTGGAGTGCGCCAAGCTCTACGCCCTGCCGCCCGCCGTCCGCCGCCGCGTGCTGCGCCGGGCCGTCATCGAGGCCGGGGCGCCGGCCGGCTCCCTCTTCGCCCGCCACCTCGAAGAAGTCGACCGCCTGATCACCGGCTGGCGCGGCCAGGGGGCCATCAACCTGCCCGGCCGCGTCGAGGCCCGACGGCAGGGTGGCAGACTGGTCATTCGGCAGAGCTGACGCGCGAGCGGCCAGCCGCAGGCGAACAGCCGGGCCGGGCCCGGGGCACACCCCCGGGCCCGGCAGGCGAGAAAGAGACGCGGGTGAACGAGAAGGACATGGGCAGCGACCTCCAGTCGGTGCTCCTCACCAAGGAAGAGATCGACGCGAAGCTCGTCGAGCTGGCCGCGAAGATCGACGCGGAGTACGCGGGCAAGGACCTGCTCCTCGTCGGTGTCCTCAAGGGCGCGGTGATGGTCATGGCGGACCTGGCGCGCGCGCTGTCCACCCCCGTCACGATGGACTGGATGGCCGTCTCCTCGTACGGGGCGGGCACCCAGTCCTCCGGTGTCGTACGGATCCTCAAGGACCTGGACACCGACATCAAGGGCAAGCACGTCCTGATCGTCGAGGACATCATCGACTCCGGTCTGACGCTGTCCTGGCTGCTGTCCAACCTGGGCTCCCGGGAGCCGGCCTCGCTGGAGGTCTGCACCCTGCTGCGCAAGCCGGACGCCGCGAAGGTCGCGATCGACGTGAAGTGGATCGGCTTCGACATCCCCAACGAGTTCGTCGTCGGCTACGGCCTGGACTACGCGGAGAAGTACCGCAACCTCCCGTTCGTCGGCACGCTCGCCCCGCACGTCTACGGCGGCTGACCGGCGGGGAACCCTCGCGGCCTTCGGGCCGTTGAAGCTTCGAAAGCGGGTTTATCCGCCGTACGCAGCGGTCGCGGGCCTCCTTGCTGGGGTACCGTCCGAAGAGCACTCTTTTCCAGCAGAGCTTTCACACACAGCAGCATTTACCTACGGGCAGGAGGGACGGGGCGTCTTCGCTCCGTATGGATGGACGTGAAGCGATACTTCCGTGGGCCGGTCATGTGGATCGTGCTGGCCGTCCTCGCCGTGGTCGTGTTGATGCAGGTCGTCGGCTCGTCGGGCGGCTACAAGACGGTGGACACCGCCAAGGTGATCCAGGCGATCAGCAAGGACCAGGTGGAGCAGGCCAAGCTGACCACCGGTGACGAGCAAATTCTCAAGATCGAACTTAAGGACGGCCAGAAGCTTGCCGGCGAGTCCGGCACCAAGTTCCAGGCGAGCTACATCGGCAACCAGGGCGTCCAGCTCGCCGACACGCTCCAGGAGAAGTTCGAGGCGGGTGACATCGAGAAGGGTTACACCGTCTCGCCGTCGAAGCAGTCCCCGTTCGTCTCGATCCTCCTCTCGCTGCTGCCCTTCGTCCTGATCGTCGTCGTCTTCCTGTTTCTGATGAACCAGATGCAGGGCGGCGGCTCCAAGGTCATGCAGTTCGGCAAGTCCAAGGCCAAGCTGATCACCAAGGACACCCCGAAGACGACCTTCGCCGACGTGGCGGGGTCCGACGAGGCGGTCGAGGAGCTCCACGAGATCAAGGAGTTCCTCCAGGAGCCGGCGAAGTTCCAGGCCGTCGGCGCCAAGATCCCCAAGGGCGTCCTGCTCTACGGGCCGCCCGGTACGGGCAAGACGCTGCTCGCACGCGCCGTCGCCGGCGAAGCGGGCGTGCCGTTCTACTCGATCTCCGGGTCCGACTTCGTCGAGATGTTCGTCGGTGTCGGTGCCTCCCGGGTGCGTGACCTCTTCGAGCAGGCCAAGGCGAACGCCCCGGCGATCGTCTTCGTCGACGAGATCGACGCCGTCGGCCGGCACCGCGGTGCCGGTATGGGCGGCGGGCACGACGAGCGCGAGCAGACGCTCAACCAGCTGCTCGTCGAGATGGACGGGTTCGACGTGAAGGGCGGGGTCATCCTGATCGCCGCCACGAACCGCCCGGACATCCTCGACCCGGCGCTCCTGCGCCCGGGACGCTTCGACCGGCAGATCGCGGTCGACCGCCCCGACATGCTGGGACGGCTGGAGATCCTCAAGGTCCACCAGAAGGGCAAGCCCGTCGCGAAGGACGTCGATCTCGGCGCCGTCGCCCGCCGCACGCCCGGCTTCACCGGTGCCGACCTGTCGAACGTGCTGAACGAGGCCGCGCTCCTGACGGCGCGCAGTGACAAGAAGCTGATCGACAACGAGAGTCTCGACGAGGCCATCGACCGCGTCGTGGCGGGTCCGCAGAAGCGGACCCGGATCATGTCCGAGAAGGAGAAGAAGATCACCGCGTACCACGAGGGCGGACACGCCCTGGTCGCGGCGGCCTCTCCTCAGTCGGACCCGGTCCACAAGATCACGATCCTCTCCCGCGGCCGCGCCCTCGGTTACACGATGGTGCTGCCGGAGGAGGACAAGTACTCCACGACGCGCAACGAGATGCTCGACCAGCTGGCATACATGCTGGGCGGGCGCGCGGCCGAGGAGCTGGTCTTCCACGACCCGACCACCGGCGCCGCCAACGACATCGAGAAGGCCACGGCGACGGCCCGCGCGATGGTCACGCAGTACGGCATGACGGAGCGGCTCGGCGCGATCAAGTTCGGCGGCGACAACTCGGAGCCCTTCCTAGGCCGCGAGATGGGCCACCAGCGCGACTACTCGGAAGAGGTCGCGGCACTGGTCGACGAAGAGGTCAAGAAGCTCATCGAGACCGCCCACAACGACGCGTGGGAGATCCTCGTCGAGAACCGCGACATCCTCGACGCCCTCGTGCTCGAACTCCTGGAGAAGGAGACGCTCGGCAAGGACGAGATCGCGGAGATCTTCGCCCCGATCGTCAAGCGTCCCGCCCGCCCGGCGTGGACCGGCTCCGCCCGGCGCACCCCGTCGACGCGGCCTCCGGTGCTCTCTCCCAAGGAGCTGGCCCTCACCAACGGCGCCTCCACCGCCAACGGCTCGGCCACCCCGCCGGAGATCGCCCCGACGACGGACCTCACCAAGGACATCGCCCCCTCCACGGAGGCGATCCCCGGGGACCGTCCCGAGAGCTAGACCCGCACCGCATCCGGTGAGACCTCCGTCACGGGGCGCTCACCAGGTCCGGAATGGAAGCCGCGCCCCCCAGGTTTTAGCCTGTGGGGGCGCGGCTTTCCGTATGCCGGCGATGTCCACGTGCGAACCGCGCACGGGGCAGCCATGAGGAACGAGGCACAGATGACCGACCCGGTGACGCTGGACGGCCAGGGTTCGATCGGCGATTTCGACGAGAAGCGGGCCGAGGCGGCCGTACGCGAACTGCTCATCGCGGTCGGAGAGGACCCGGACCGCGAGGGCCTCAGGGAGACGCCGGGGCGGGTGGCGCGGGCGTACAAGGAGATATTCGCGGGCCTGTACCAGCAGCCCGAGGACGTCCTGACGACCACGTTCGACCTGGGTCACGACGAGATGGTGCTGGTCAAGGACATTGAGGTGTTCTCGACATGTGAGCACCATCTGGTCCCGTTCAGGGGCGTCGCGCACGTCGGCTACATCCCGGCGGCCACCGGCAAGATCACCGGTCTCTCCAAGCTGGCCCGGCTGGTCGACGTCTACGCCCGCCGCCCGCAGGTCCAGGAGCGGCTGACCACCCAGATCGCCGAGTCCCTCATGTCGATCCTGGAGCCGCGCGGAGTCATCGTCGTCGTCGAGTGCGAGCACATGTGCATGTCCATGCGCGGGATCCGGAAGCCCGGCGCGAAGACCCTCACCTCCGCGGTCCGCGGCCAGCTCCGCGACCCCGCGACGCGCGCCGAGGCGATGAGCCTCATCATGGCGAGCTGACACCGCCCGACGACGGACCCCGACGGCACGGGGCCGGCAACCCCTAAGCGGCCGCCGCCCCCGTGCCGTCGTTGTTGTCGCCGTTCTCGGGGAGGCGGCAGACGCGTTCCAGGAAGAAGGCGGCCGCGATGACGCCGATGCCCGCCACCACCGCCGCGCCGGCGTAGATGGCCTGGTCGCGGCGGGGCGGGACGTCGAGGAAGCCGAGCAGGAAGACGCCCGTGCCGCCGTACATCCCGGCGACCAGGGCGGTGACCAGGGCGCTCGCCTGGCCGAAGACGACCGCCCGCGCCGCCATCAGGGGCTCGACGCCCTTGGCGCCGGGGCGGCGTTCCCGCTGGGCGCGGAGGCGGGTGCGGAGGGAGAGGGCGGTGGCCAGGAGGATCACCGCGATCACGGCGAGCACGATGGCGGCGGCCAGCGGGACGCTCGGGAGGGTGCCGACGGAGTCCCAGAGGCGGGCGCCGCCCCAGGAGAGGACGCCGGCGGCGGCGAAGAGGCCCACCAGCACCCCGAGCCGTAGTTGCTTCACCGCGTGAGCCGCCCTTCGTCGCCTGTCCCCAGCTGTTGCTTCAGCTCGTGCCCGTCGAGCCTAACGATTACTCGGGCAGGCGCAGTTCCAGGTCGGCGCGGGGCAGGACGCCCTCGCGGCCGACGCCGGCGAGGAGGTCGGCGACCGGGCCCGCGCCGGGCAGCTGGGCCTCGGGGTCCATGTCGTGCCAGGGGGCGAGGACGAAGGCCCGCTCGTGGGCGCGGGGGTGGGGGAGGGTGAGCACCGGGTCGTCGGAGAGGACGTCGGCGTACGACACGATGTCGACGTCGATCGTGCGCGGGCCCCACCGCTCCTCGCGGACCCGGTCGAAGGCCTCCTCGACGGCCTGGCCGCGCTCCAGCAGGGAGGCGGGCGGCAGCGTGGTCTTCACGAGGATGACCGCGTTGAAGTAGGAGGGCTGGGAGTCGGCCGCGACGCCCCAGGGCTCCGTCTCGTAGACCGGGGAGACGGCCTTGACCCGCAGGCCCGGCGTGTCCTCCAGCGCGTCGACGGCGCCCTGGAGGGTCTCCAGCCGGTTGCCCAGGTTGGAGCCGAGGGCGATCACGGCCATCTTCGGGTTGGAGAGGGTGATGTCGGCGGCGTCCACCTGCTTGACGACGGCGGTGGGCACCGGCTGGACGGTCGGGTCGCTCTGCCCCTCGGTGGAAAAAGCGGTCATGCTCGGCTCCGGGTGATGGTGATGGTCACGTCGTCGAAGGGGACGGTGATCGGCGCGTCCGGCTTGTGCACCACGACCTCGACCTCCTGGACACCTTCGTGCTTCAGGCACTGCTGGGCGATGCGCTCGGCGAGCGTCTCGATCAGGTCGACCGGCTCGCCCGTCACCACCGCGACGACCTCCTCGGCCACCACGCCGTAGTGCACGGTGCGGGCCAGGTCGTCGGTGGCTGCCGCGGGGCGGGTGTCGAGGCCGAGCACCAGGTCGACGATGAAGGTCTGGCCCTCTTCCCGCTCCTTGGGGAAGACGCCGTGGTGCCCACGGGCCTTGAGGCCGCGCAGCGCGACACGATCCACGCGAATCACTCCTGCTGTCGTTGGTCCAAGAGGCACCCGGCCGCGTGCGGGCGGCGAGGTGCCTTCTTTCGAATCTACCTGCGAGCACCGACGGTGCTCGCCCGTGGGGGCCATGGACAGCGCCTCACGGGGCTGGTAGCCGCCCATACCCCGCGGTCGTGGACTCCAACCCCTGCCCGGCTCCTACCCACTCGGGAGGGTGGCCGCGCGTCGTCAGGACGACAGTTCCTCGTCGTCGTCCTCGTCGGTCTCCGCCAGGACCGGCGAGCCGTGGTGGGACCAGAGCTTCCACCCCTCGGGCGTGCGCCGGAACACGTTCGTGGCGACGACCAGCTGGCCCACCAGCGGCCCCAGGTCGCTGCCCTCCTCGGCCGGGCCGCCGCTGAGGATGTTCTCCGTGCAGGTCACCAGCGCGGTGTCGCCGGTCATCGCCACGTTGACGTCGGTGAGGAAGAACTGGATGTACTCGGTGTTCGCCATGATCAGCGCGTAGCTGCGGAGCACGTCGCCGCGGCCCGTGAGCACCGGCCACCCCGGGTGGACGCAGGAGACGGTGAGGTCCTCGCCCGGCAGCCACCCGTCGGAGAGCGCCTCGTGGTCGCCGCGCTCCAGGGCTTCGTAGAAGGCGGTGTTGGCGGCCTCGACCTCCGCGATGTCGGCGGCGGCCGACGCGTGCTCCTCGTTCACGCGGCTCCCTCGACGGCGCGGGCGACCCGTACGGCGTCGGCGGTGGCCCCCACCTCGTGGACCCGGACCGCCCAGGCCCCGGCCCGGGCCGCGAGGGCGGAGACCGCCGCCGTCGCCGCGTCGCGTTCGCGGGCGGGCGGCAGGGTGGCGCCGGGGCCGGCCAGGACGTGACCGAGGAAGCGTTTGCGGGAGGCGGCCACCAGCAGCGGGCGGCCCAGCGCGTGCAGCTCGTCCAGGTGCGCGACGAGGGCCAGGTCGTGCGGGGCCAGCTTCGCGAAGCCGAGGCCGGGGTCGATCACCACGCGTTCCGGGGCCACTCCGCCCGCGATCACCGCGTCCATCCGCTGCCGCAGCTCGCCGAGGACCTCGGCGACCACGTCCTCGTACACCGCCCTGCTGTTCATCGACTCGCTGAAGCCGCGCCAGTGCATCACCACGAACGGCACCTCGGCGGCGGCGACGGCCGGGATCATGTCCGGGTCCGCGAGGCCGCCGCTCACGTCGTTGACCAGGACGGCCCCGGCGGCGACGGCCTTCTCGGCGACGCGGGCGCGCATGGTGTCCACGGAGACGGTGACGCCCTCGGAGGCCAGCCCCTTGACGACCGGGACGACCCGCCGCAGCTCCTCCGACTCGTCCACCCGGCTGGCACCCGGCCGGGTCGACTCACCGCCGACGTCGACCAGGTCGGCGCCTTCGGACACCAGGTCGAGGCCGTGCTTGACGGCGGCCGTGGTGTCGAACCAGCGGCCGCCGTCGGAGAAGGAGTCGGGCGTCACATTGACGACCCCCATGACCGCACAGCGGTCCCACTCCGGCAGTCCTCGGACCGTGCCGCGCACGCGTGACGTACTCATGCTTCCAGCCTAGGCCCGCCACGCCGTCCTCTAAGCCGCGCTCACCTCGCGCTCCGGGGCCGTGCGCGGCGCGTGACCGCACGGCTGTCGGTCGCGGGAGCGGAACGGGCGGGGCAGCGAGACGTTCACGAACCCCTCCGCCCGCATCGCCGCGATCCCGATGCGCGGCAGGTCGCGGCTGGTGCGGAAGACCACGAAGCGCGGCTCCCAGCGCGGCTTGAACTTGGCGTTGAACTTGTACAGCGACTCGATCTGGAACCAGCGCGAGAGGAAGATCAGCAGCCCGCGCCAGCCGCGCAGCACCGGTCCGGCGCCGAGCCGCTCGCCACGGGCCAGCGCCGCGCGGAACATCGCGAAGTTCAGCGAGACCTGCTTGACGCCGAGCTTCCCGGCGGCCTGGAGCGAGGCGACGATCAGCAGCTCGTTCATGCCGGGGTCGGCCGAGCGGTCGCGGCGCATCAGCTCCAGGGACATCCCGTCGCGGCCCCACGGTACGAAGTGGAGGACGGCCTTCAGGTCGCCGTGCGGTCCGTCATCGGTGCCGGGCAGGTGGGCGGTGGCGATCACGCAGTCGCCGTCGGCGGGGTCGCCGATCCGGCCGAGCGCCATGGAGAAGCCGCGCTCGGTGTCGGTGCCGCGCCAGTCGGCGGCGGCGCGGCGGATGCGCTCCAGCTCGGTGGGGCCGATGTCACGTGCTCGCCGGACCCGGGTCTCGTAGCCGTTGCGTTCGATGCGCCCCACCATCTGGCGTACGTTCCGCATGGCCCGCCCGGCGAGGGAGAAATCCGCGACGTCCACCACCGCCTCGTCGCCCAGCTCCAGGGCGGTGAGCCCGGTCTCACGGGTCCAGACCTCGCCGCCGCGCTCGCTGCACCCCATCACGGCCGGCGTCCAGGAGTGCGCCTTCGCCTCGTCCATGAACCGCTCGATGGCGCCCGGCCAGGCCTCCACATCGCCGATCGGGTCGCCGCCGGCCAGCATCACCCCGGAGACGACCCGGTAGCAGACGGCGGCCTTGCCGCTGGGGGAGAAGACGACGGCCTTGTCGCGGCGGAGCGCGAAGTGGCCGAGCGAGTCGCGGCCGCCGTGCGTCGCCAGCAGCGCCCGCAGCCGGCTCTCGTCGTCCTCGGTGAGGCGGGCGGCCGGGTGCTCGGGCCGGAAGGCGAGGTAGATCGTGGTGACGGCGGTCAGCAGGCCGAGCGCGCCGAGCGAGTACGCCACGGTCCAGCTGGTCCGCCCGGCGTAGTCGACCGGCCCCTCCACGCCGAACAGGCCGTACAGCACGTGCTGGAGCCGGTCCGCGATGGACGGGGCGCCGACGACGCGGCCGGGGTGGACGGAGACGATGACCAGGCCGAGCGCCAGCGAAGAGGCCCCGAGCAGGACGAAGTTGGCCAGCGCCCGCCAGCGGCTGCGCGGGTCGGGCAGCGCGCGGAACTGGTCCCGGTGGCGTAGGAGGAGCGCGCAGAGCGTCAGCGAGACCAGCACGCCGACGACCGAGTGGCGGTACGCGAACTGCGCCACGGCCCCCGCCGGGAGCAGCAGCACCGCCGCCCGCCAGGCCCGCCGCTTGTGCCGCTTCAGCCCGTGTGCGAGCAGGAGCAGCAGGATGCCCGCGCTCAGCGAGAGCGCGGCGGCGAACGGGCCGAGCGCTCCGGGCAGCACCTCGGCGAGGCTGTGCATCCGGCTGTGCCGGAAGCGCGGGAAGACCCCGGCGACGACGTCGATCAGGCCGACGACGGTGCAGGCGGTGCCGACGACGGCCGGTACGGCTTCGGGGCGCGGGCCGCGCAGCAGCCGCCGCATCCGCTGCGGAACCGATACCGATTTATCCCCATCTACCGTGACAGACATCGCTTCCGTGGCTCCAGATGAGAGTGCAGGTTCGTGGGTCCGTCGGCGGTCGGCCGTTCCGGACGATGTGCTCCCTCTAGGACGGGGCCCGGGTGGTGAGGGTTCATCCACATTCCGGAAATTTCCCCTCGGAAACGCGGCGGGAACGCGGCGGACAAGTAGCGAAAGACGGAGAAAGCAGACTCATGGGTCTCACCAGCAAGGTAGTTCTGGCGGTCGTGGCGGCCTTCGCCGTGGCACTGTTCGCCGCCACGGTCTGGCTCTGGCCACGGCTGGCCCGGCGGAGCGCCGCCGCCGTGACGGGCCGGGTGGGGCTGCTGCTGGCGACCCAGCTGACGCTGTTCGCCTCGGTCGGCCTGGCGGTGAACAACGCGTTCCTCTTCTACGGTTCCTGGGCCGACCTCTTCGGCCAGAAGCAGGAGTTGGGCGTGGTCACCGACCGCGCGGACGGCGGTCCCAGCTCCCCCAACATGACGCGGATCGGTACGCAGCGCCCGGACGTGCCGGGCGGCGGAGTGCCGTCGGTGGGCGGGCGGATCGACAAGGTGGTGGTCTCCGGGCGGCTCTCGGGCCTCAAGACACCGGCGTACGTCTATCTGCCGCCGGAGTACTTCCGGAGCGCGTACGCGAAGCGGACGTTCCCGGCGGTGGTGGTGCTGACCGGCTACCCGGGGATGGCGGAGGGCCTTCTCACGGGCCTGCGGTATCCGCAGACGGCGCACGAACGCGTGAAGGCGGGCAAGGCGCAGCCGATGATCCTGGTGATGCTGCGGCCGTCGGTGGCGCCGCCGCGCGACACCGAGTGCGTGGACATACCGAAGGGGCCGCAGACGGAGACGTTCTTCGCGAAGGACCTCCCGGAGGCGATCGGACAGTCGTACCGGGTCGGCAAGCAGGCCCGTAACTGGGGCATCATCGGCAACTCGACCGGCGGCTACTGCGCGTTGAAGATCGGCCTGCACCACCCGGACCGGTACGCGGCGAGCGCCGGGCTCTCCGCGTACTACAAGGCCGCCGAGGACCCGACGACCGGCGACCTGTTCCACGGGAAGCAGGAGCTGCGCGACCGGGCCGACCTGATGTGGACGCTGAAGAACCGGCCGCCGTCCGGCGGCTCCTTCCTGGTGACGACCTCACGGCAGGGCGAGAACAACCTGAGGAGCACGATGGAGTTCATCGACCGGGTGAAGGCGCCCGCCCAGGTGTCCTCGATCGTGCTGGACAGCGGCGGGCACAACTTCACGACCTGGCGGCGGGAGATCCCGCCGGCGCTGGAGTGGCTGAGCGGGCGCCTCAGCGCGCAGTGAGGGGCCGGCCCGGCCGCGGGGCCCCGGTTCGGCTACGGACCCCGCAGTGCGCGCCGAGGCCCGCGGCCCGGCTACGCGGTGGCGACCGTCTCCACGGCGACCTCCGCGCGCGGTACGGCTTGCGCGTCGGCGTCGATCGAGCGGCGCAGCGCCTCGTGCAGCCGGGCCGGGGTCAGTACGCCGAGGAAGCGGCCCTCGCTCTCCTTGTCGATGACCGCGATCCAGCCCGCGTCGTGCTGGAGCATGGTGGCGAAGGCCTGCTTGAGCGGCGCGCCGAGCGGGAGCCAGGCCTCCATGCGGCGGGCGTGCTCGCGGACGGTGCCCTTCGCGTCCGGGGCGGCCGCGCTGCCGACGGGGATCCAGCCGTGCAGGTTGTCCCGGCCGTCCAGGACGACCGCCCAGCGCGCGCCCTCGGAGCGGAGCCGTGCGGTGGCCTCGGCGAGCGAGTCGTCCAGGTGGACGACCGGCGGCTGGTCGAGGTCGCTCTCCTCGATCGGGGTCACCGAGAGGCGCTTGAGCCCGCGGTCGGCGCCGACGAAGTCGGCCACGTACGGGGTGGCGGGGGCGCCGAGGACGGTGGCGGGGGAGTCGAACTGCTCGATGCGGCCGTTCCCGTACACCGCGATCCGGTCGCCGAGACGGACGGCTTCCTCGATGTCGTGCGTGACGAACAGCACGGTTTTACGGACCTGGGCCTGGAGTTTCAGGAATTCGTTCTGGAGCCGTTCGCGGACGACCGGGTCGACCGCTCCGAAAGGCTCGTCCATCAGCAGGACGGGCGGGTCGGCGGCCAGCGCGCGGGCGACTCCGACGCGTTGGCGCTGGCCGCCGGACAACTGTTCCGGATAGCGGTCACCGTAAACGGAAGGGTCGAGTCCGACGAGGTCCAGGAGTTCGGCGGCGCGTTCGCGTCCCTTTCCGCGCTTCCAGCCCAGGAGATGGGGGACGGTCGCGGTGTTCTCCAGCACCGTCTTGTGCGGGAAGAGGCCGACCTGCTGGATCACATAGCCGATGCGGCGGCGGAGTTCGACGGGGTCGATGGCGGATATGTCGTCCCCGTCGAGGAATATCGTGCCCTCGGTCGGTTCGATCAGCCGGTTCACCATCTTCATGGTGGTCGTCTTGCCGCAGCCGGAAGGTCCGACGAGCGTGACCAGTTCACCCTCGGCGACCTCGAAGGAAAGGTCGTCGACGGCGGTGGTGCCGTCCGCGTACCGCTTGGTGACGTGCTCGAAACGGATCATGATTCCCCATTGTGGAGGGTGTTCTGTGAAGGGCGTGTTGCCGGAATGCGACAGCCTCCGCGATTGTCAGTGGTCGAGGATAGGCTCGCCGGGCATCAGTTCGACACGGGCGCGACACGGAAACGGGAGGTGGGGCCGGATGGCCGGAGCGGACTGCCTGGCGACGAACGACTGGATCTGCGGCGAGTATCTGCGCACCCGCAGCCAGGAGTTGACCGACGCCACCGTGCAGCACATCGGGATCACGGTGGTCTCGGTGCTCATCGGGCTGGCGGTCGCCTTTCCGCTGGCGCTGCTCGCCCGCCGGGGCCGCGGCTTCGCCGGACCGGTGCTCGGGCTGACGACGATCCTCTACACCGTGCCCTCGCTGGCGATGTTCTCGCTGCTGCTGCCCCTGTTCGGGCTCTCGGCCGCGCTCGTCGTCACGGGCCTGGTGCTCTATTCGCTGACCATCCTCGTACGGAACATCCTGGCCGGCCTCGAAGCCGTCCCCGAGGAGGCCAAGGAGGCCGCCCGGGGCATGGGATACGGGCCGTGGCGGCTGCTGTGGGAGGTGGAGCTCCCGCTGGCGCTGCCCGCGCTGATGGCGGGACTGCGCATAGCCACCGTGTCGACGGTCGCGCTGACGACGGTCGGCTCGCTCGTCGGCAAGGGCGGCCTCGGCAACCTCATCGAGGACGCGCTGCCGAGCTTCTTCAAGGCGCAGGTGCTCGCCGCCTCGGTGCTGTGCGTGCTGCTCGCGGTCACCGCCGACCTGCTGCTGCTGGGGGTTCAGCGGCTGCTGACGCCCTGGACGCGTATCCGGGCGGCGACGGGGGATACGGGTGTGGGTACGGGTACGGACGGTGCGGACGGTCCGAGCGGTTCCCGTGGTGCGGACGGTCCGAGCGGTTCGGGTGGTCCGAGCGGTTCGGGTGGTTCCAGCGGCGCGGTTGGTTCTGGCGGGTCGGGTGGTCCGGCGGGCATGTCCGCCCCGGCGAAGGTGGAGGCGGGCTGACCCGTGGGAGTCATCGGCGAAGCCTGGACCTGGCTCACCACCGGGGCCAACTGGTCGGGCGACGGCGGAGCCGCGCACCGGCTCGGCGAGCATCTGTACGTCAGCGGGGTCGCCCTCGCGGTGGCCTGCGCCATCGCCCTCCCGCTCGCGCTCTACCTGGGCCACATCGGCAAGGGCGGCGCGCTCGCGGTCAACATCTCCAACGTGGGCCGGGCCATCCCGGTCTTCGCGGTGCTGGCCCTCTTCATGGTCACGCCCCTGCGCAACTCCGGCTACTGGCCCACGATCATCGCGCTGGTGCTGTTCGCCGTGCCGCCGCTGCTGACCAACGCCTATGTCGGGATGCGGGAGGTGGACCGGTCCGTGGTGGAGGCCGCCCGGGGCATGGGGATGTCCGGCGGGCAGCTCTTCGTCCGGGTCGAGCTGCCGCTCGCCTACCCGATGATCATGACCGGGCTGCGCTCCGCCGCCGTCCAGGTCGTGGCCACCGCCTCGATCGCCGCCATGGTCGGCCTCGGCGGCCTCGGCCGGATCATCACCGCCGGGTTCAACACCTACGACACCGCGCAGGTCTTCGCGGGCGCGATCCTGGTCGCCGCGCTGGCCCTGCTGGTGGAAGGGGTGCTGGTGGCGCTGGACCGGGTGCTGTCACCGCTGCGCCGCCGCCGGATCGCGTGAGGCACCGGCGGGCCCCTCATCTTTCCTTTAGGTCACCCTTTTTCTTGAGTTCGGACGGAGAACAGACATGAGCAGAACCTCGCGGATAGCCGGAGCGGTCATCGGCATCGTGGCGCTGACCGGGTCGCTCGCGGCCTGCGGCGGCGACAGCCTGGAGCAGGAGAAGGGCGGCTCCGGCTCCTCGGGCGGCGACGGCAAGAAGGGCTCGCTCGTGGTCGGCTCGGCCGCCTTCACCGAGTCCAAGGTGCTCGCCGAGCTGTACGCGCAGATCCTCGGCGACGCCGGGTACAGCACCTCGGTCACCACGGTGAAGAACCGTGAGCTGTACGAGCCCTCGCTGGAGAAGGGCGAGATCGACGTCGTACCCGAATACGCCGCCACCATCACCGAATTCCTCAACGCCAAGGTGAACGGGGCGGAGAAGGCCCAGAACGCGCCCCTCGCCTCCGGTGACGCCGCCGCCACGGTCGCCGCGCTGGAGAAGCTCGCGGAACCGCTGGGCCTCAAGGTGCTCCCGGCCGGGAAGGCCGTCGACCAGAACGCCTTCGCGGTCTCCAAGGAATTCGCCGAGAAGAACAACCTCAAGACCCTTTCCGATCTCGGAAAGTCGAAGCTCAAGGTCAAGATCGCGGCGGGCGACGAGTGCGAGGTGCGGCCCTTCTGCGCACCGGGTCTGAAGAAGACGTACGGCATCGACGTCACCGGTATCGACCCGAAGGGCGTCGGCACCCCGCAGTCCAAGCAGGCCGTCCGCGACGGCAAGGTCGAGCTGGTCCTGACGACCACCACGGACGCGGTGCTGGACGGTCTGGTGTTCCTGGAGGACGACAAGAAGCTCCAGAACGCCGACAACGTCCTGCCGGTGCTCAATGCCAAGGACGCGGGCGCTCCGGAGATCGCCGCCGCGCTCGGAAAGCTCACCGACACCCTCACCACGGAAGATCTCGCCGAGCTGAACCGCAAGGTCGACGCCGAGCGCGCGAAGCCGACCGACGTGGCGAAGGAGTATCTGGAGTCGAAGGGCCTGATCAAGAAGTAGGTCCTGAACAGTAGGTCCTGATCAGGAAGTGAGCCCCGGTCGCGGAGAGTTCTCGATCAAGAACCAGGGGGCTTCGGGGGGCCGTCAGGTAACCGGCGGGGAAAGATTGCCGGGCGGCCCCCCAAGTAGCGCGTACACACGGTAAATTTCAGGCCATGCCACGTGGACGCCACCGCCATTCGCCACCCCTTCACAGAATCCTGCCGCCCTCCGCGGTGGCGGGAGTGTCGGTCGTCGGTGCCACCGGCGCCTGGTTCCTCGCCGAACCGCTCGCGCTGCGCGGCCTGGTGGCCGCCGTGGCCGCCGCCGCCCTGACCGGCGCGTATCTGATGCGCAGCTGGGACCGGGCCGCGGGGCTGCGGGTCGCCGAGCTGGAGCGGGCCCGTACCCGTGACGAGTGGCGGGCCGAGGAGCGCATAGCCGAGCTGGAGCAGGATCTGGAGGAGTCGCGCGAGCTGCGCACCCGTCTGGAGACCAAGCTCCGCCGCAAGCGCGTGGAGCTCGCCGGACTGCGCGGCGAGCACGCGGGCCTGCTCCGCCGGTACGCCAACGCCGAGACCGAGCGGGCCAGTGCGCTGGAGGGCCGCCGGCAGCTCGCCATCGAGGCCGCCGCCTCCCCCGCCGAGCTGCCCGCCGGACGGTCGACGCCGACCCCGGAGGCCTACCGCCGCGCGGACGAGGCCCTGCTGCACCTCACCCGTAACGCCGCACTCCAGGAAGCGCGTCGCGCGGAAGCGACCGCCCGTGCCATCGCCGGTGAGCAGAGCACGGAGGGGGAAGACCCGCAGGGGAAGGACGCGGCGGTCTCCGGGGCCGGCGAGCACCACCAGCACGGCCGCCCGTCGACCACCCCGCCGGCCCCGGTCTCCGCCGCGCCCGTCCACGTACCGCGTACGGTCCCCGCCGCCTCGGCCATCGTGCCGTACGCGGCGGCCCGCCGGCACCTCGTGCCGCAGGGCAACTTCGACTTCTTCGGCACCCAGAACGCCCAGAAGGCCAACGCCGCGATCGAGGCCGTGCAGAACGAGGACCTCGCGGACGTCGTCGGCGAGGAGGCGCTCGCCGTCCACCGCACGGGAGCGGTGCAGAACCGGGCCGTGGGCAAGGTCATCGACCTCACCGCGCACGACGAGACCGAGCAGATCGACGTGGCGGAACTGCGCGGCGCGGTCTCCTAGGAGCCCACGCGGTCTCCTGACAAGCTCACGCGGTCTCCTGACAGCTCACGCGCGCTCCTACTTGTCGATGTCCCCGACGACGAAGAAGAGCGACCCCAGGATCGCCACCATGTCGGAGACCAGCGTCCCCGGCAGCAGTTCGGTGAGCGCCTGGATGTTGTTGAAGGAGGCGGACCGCAGCTTCAGCCGGTACGGGGTCTTCTCGCCCTTGGAGACCAGGTAGTAGCCGTTGAGGCCGAGCGGGTTCTCCGTCCAGGCGTACGTGTGGCCCTCGGGCGCCTTGAGCACCTTGGGCAGCCGCTGGTTGACCGGCCCGGGCTCCAGGCCCGCCATCCGCTCCAGGCCCGCGTCCGCCAGGTCAAGCGAGTTGAGGGTCTGGTCCAGCAGGCACTCGAAGCGGGCCAGGCAGTCGCCCTCGGTCCGGGTGACCACCTTCAGGGTGTCCTGGAGCTCTCCGTACGCGAGGTACGGCTCGTCGCGCCGCAGGTCGAAGTCGACGCCCGAGGCGCGTGCGATCGGCCCCGACACCCCGTACGCGTGCACCGCTTCGGGGGAGAGCACGCCGACACCGCGCGTACGGGCCCGGAAGATCTCGTTGCCGAGGACCAGGTTCTCGTAGATGTCCATGCGGGAGCGGACCGAGGCGACGGCGTCGCGGACCCGGCCCGACCACCCCGCCGGGACGTCCTCCTTGAGGCCGCCGACCCGGTTGAACATGTAGTGCATCCGGCCGCCGGAGACCTCCTCCATCACCGCCTGGAGCTCCTCGCGCTCGCGGAAGGCGTGGAAGACCGGGGTGATGCCGCCGAGTTCGAGCGGATAGGAGCCGAGGAACATCAGGTGGTTGAGGACCCGGTTCAGCTCGGCGAGGAGCGTCCGCGTCCAGACCGCGCGCTCGGGGACCTCCATACCGAGCATCCGCTCGACGGCCATAACGACGCCCAGCTCGTTGGAGAAGGCGGAGAGCCAGTCGTGGCGGTTGGCGAGCATGATGATCTGCCGGTAGTCGCGCGCCTCGAAGAGCTTCTCCGCGCCCCGGTGCATATAGCCGATGACCGGCTCGGCGTGCTGGATGCGCTCCCCGTCCAGGACGATCCGGAGCCGGAGCACGCCGTGCGTGGAGGGGTGCTGCGGGCCGATGTTCAGCACCATGTCGGTGCTCTCCGCCGCGCCGCCGATGCCGATGGTCGTCTCCGTCATGGGGCCAGTATTCCTTGCCGGTCCCTTGCCTGTTCCTGGTCCGCCCTTGCCCGCCCCGTCCTGTACGGGCGGTCACCCCCGGCCCGGCCCCACCCGGTGCAGCAGCCACCCGAAGTCGCCGAGCCCGCCGCGCGCGGTCAGCTCCGCCGCCTCGCCCGCCGAGGACAGGCCCCGTACGTACGCCGCCGGATCGGAGGCCGCCAGGCTCAGCGGCGGCCGCTCCCCGGAGACCCCCAGCCGCCCGAGTGCCGCCCGCTGGTCCGTCAGCTCCGCCGCCCCCCGGCCCACCGCCGCCGCGCACGCGTCCAGCGCCACATGCGCGGTCAGGTCGCACGACCCGTCCGGCACCGGCCGCACCTCCCGCCCGTCCCGGAACCCGGTCAGCGTCCCGAACGGCGGCCGCCCGCCCCGTACATGCGCGTAGTCCACCGCCACCGCCAGCCCGGCGTCCAGCGCCCCCACCGCCCGCGCCCAGGCGAGATCCCGGGGCCGCCCGATCTCCGCCCGCTCACCCGGCGCGGACAGCGGCCACCACCGCTCCAGCCACGCCGCGTCCGCACCCGTCACCGGCGGACCCGGCCGCTCCGCACCGTCCGAGGTCCGCACCTGTACGTACCGGGCGACCCCGTCCCCGTCCACCTCCGCCACCTCCACCGGCACGTTGTCCAGCCACTCGTTGGCGAAGAGCACCCCGCGCACGCCCCGCGGCACCTCGGCGCACCAGACGATCCGCGGATCCAGCTCCGGCGGACGGGCGGCGACCTCCACCCCGTACGGGATCACCTCCAGCCACTCCGGCACGGCCGCGAGCACGCCGGTCAGCAGCTCACCGCGCCCGGCGCCGACGTCGACCAGCGCGACCGTACGGGTGGACAGCTCCCTCGCGGTCGCGGCCAGCAGCCCGGCCACCGCCCGCGCGAACAGGGGCGATGCGTGGACCGACGTACGGAAGTGGCCCGCCGGTCCCAGAGGGCTGCGGACCGGGCTCCGGTAGAAGCCCTCGTCCCCGTACAGAGCGGTCTCCGCCGCCTCCCGCCACCCGCGCCACTCCTCCGTCATGTGGGCCAGTCTCCACCTTGGGGAGTACGGTCCCGGGATCTGGATCGACCCTCCGGTTGACCCGGGCACCTATCCGCTGTCCTTACGCTGGGCTACGTGCAGCGCCTCTACGATTTTCTCCGCAGACACCCGCTGGGCGTCGACGTCTTCTGGGCGGTCGTCCTCCTCGGGCTCTCCGGCATGTCGATGGCGTCGGGCATGTACGACGCCGGGCGGGAGGAGATCCTCGCGATTCCGGTTGCGCTCGGCCTCTCCACGGTCGTGGCGCTGCGCCGACGGCTGCCCGAGAAGATGCTGCTGCTCGCCATCGCGGTCGGCGTGCTTCAGCTGGTCGGCGACGTCCGGCCGGGCATCGGCAACTTCGCGATGCTGGTGATCACCTTCACGGTGGCCACGATCGGGGAGCGCTGGGCATCCCGCCTCGCCCTGGTCTGCAGCCTGAGCGCGGCCGCCCTCTCGCAGGTGCGCTGGGAGGCCGAGCCGGGCGGCTCCTGGCCGCAGCAGATCTTCGTGACGGTGATCATGACGGTGCCGTTCGTGCTGGCCTGGGTGATGGGCGACTCGCTGCGGACCCGGCGGGCCTACTTCAGCCAGCTGGAGGAGCGTGCCGCCCGGCTGGAGCGGGAGCGCGAGGCCCAGTCCAAGGTCGCGGTCGCCGCCGAGCGGGCCCGGATCGCCCGGGAACTGCACGATGTCGTCGCGCACAACGTGTCCGTGATGGTGGTTCAGGCCGACGGCGCCGCGTACGTGATGGACGCGGCGCCGGACCAGGCCCGGCAGGCGCTGGAGACGATCTCCTCCACCGGACGGCAGGCGCTGGCGGAGATGCGGCGGCTGCTCGGGGTGCTGCGGACCGGTGACGCGCCGGAGAGCGGGGAGTACGTTCCGCAGCCCGACGTGGAGCAGATCGAGGACCTGGTCGACCAGGTGCGGCGGACCGGTCTGGCGGTGGACTTCAAGGTGGAGGGCACCGCGCGGCCCCTGCCGAGCGGCGTGGAGCTGACCGCGTACCGCATCGTGCAGGAAGCCCTCACCAACACCCGCAAGCACGGCGGCCCGGACGCCGGTGCCAGCGTCCGGCTGGTCTACTTCGACGACGGCCTCGGGCTGCTGGTCGAGGACGACGGCCGGGGTGCGGCGCACGAGCTGTACGAGGACGGCGGCGCGGACGGCGCCGGACACGGGATGATCGGGATGCGGGAGCGGGTCGGCATGGTCGGCGGCACGCTGGACGCGGGGCCGCGGCCCGGAGGCGGCTTCCGGATCAGTGCGCTGCTGCCGCTGAAGCCCGCCGAGTGACGTTCCGACCCACCACCCAGACAGGACAGGACACACATCCCATGGCCATCCGCGTGATGCTCGTCGACGACCAGGTGCTGCTGCGCACGGGCTTCCGGATGGTTCTGGCCGCCCAGCCCGACATGGAGGTGGTGGCGGAGGCCGGGGACGGCGCGGAGGCGATCGAGATCCTGCGCGCCACGGCGGTGGACGTGGTCCTGATGGACGTCCGCATGCCGCGCCTGGACGGGGTGGAGGCGACCCGCCGGATCTGCGCGCAGCCGAATCCGCCGAAGGTGCTGATCCTGACGACGTTCGACCTGGACGAGTACGCGTTCTCCGGGCTGAAGGCGGGCGCGAGCGGCTTCATGCTCAAGGACGTGCCGCCGGCCGAACTGCTCTCCGCGATCCGCTCGGTGCACAGCGGCGACGCGGTCGTGGCCCCGTCCACCACCCGCCGCCTGCTCGACCGGTTCTCGCCGATGCTGCCGAGCAGCGAGAAGGAGCCGAAGAACAAGCACATCGAGAAGCTCACCGAACGCGAACGCGAGGTGATGCTCCTGGTCGCGCAGGGCCTCTCGAACGGCGAGATCGCCGCCCGCCTCGTCCTCTCCGAGGCCACGGTCAAGACCCACGTCGGCCGCATCCTCACCAAGCTGAGCCTGCGCGACCGGGTCCAGGTCGTCGTCCTCGCCTACGAGACGGGCCTGGTGCGCGCGGGCGGCGGCGCGGGCTGAGCAGCGGGCCCCGGCTACCGCAGCACACCCTCCAGGAAGTCGCTGCCGATGCGGGCGACGACCGTCAGGTCCAGCTGGTGCAGTACGTACCGTCCCCGGCGCCGCGTCGTGATCAGGCCCGCCTTCTTGAGCACCGACAGATGCCGGGAGACCTCGGGCGCGGTGATCCGGTGGGCGTCGGCCAGCTCGCCGGTGGTGTACGCCGAGCGTGCCAGGTTGCGGCACAGGCGCATCCGCATGGGGTGCGCGAGGGCCTCCATCCGGCGCTGGAGCAGCTCCACGGAGGCGGGGGCCGGGAGGTCGGGGAGGCGGACCGGGTACTGGATCACCGGCCGCCAGCCCGGTGCGTACACCACCATCAGGTGCGGCCAGCCGAAGCTGCTGGGCATCAGGGTGAGGCCGGTGCCGACGTCCGGGTCGACGGCGGTGGTCCGGGCCTCGGACAGCTTGTCGACGGAGAGCCTGCCCGCCTTCTCGTCCAGGGTCAGGGCGGCGGAGACCGCGCCGAGCGCCTCCCGGACGCCCTTGTGCCGCAGCACCTCCGTCTTGTACCGGGCGTCGGCGGCCAGCTGGACGGAGACCCGGCGCCAGGTGTCCGCGAAGAACGCCTGGTCGCAGTCCTCGAAGAGGCGCCGTATCCAGCGGCGTACGGGGGCGGGGTCGGTCAGCAGCCGCTGGGTGAACTTCACCTGCCGGGGGCCGCGCGCCGCCGCCAGCTCCAGGGCGCGGCCCCGCATCGCCGGGTCCGACAGCGGGGAGGCGGCGGCGTCCCCGTACAGACCGGCGCAGGTGAACTCCAGCGCCGTCGTCACGAACCGCTCGTCGTCCAGCCGGTCCAGGATGTCCAGGTCCTCGGCGAGGGTCGCCCCGGGCCTGCCGTCGCCCCCGGGGATTCCGGCGAACGGCATGAACACGTCGGAGAAGCTGTGCCGCCAGAGGAACTCCGCCTCCAGTAGTCGGTCGGCGAGATCGGGCTCCAGCGCCGACGAGGTCGCGGTGGCCCAGCCGTGCAGGCCGGGGTGGTGGCCGGGCTCGGAGAGCGCGTGCAGCGCGTCCCCCAGCTCCGCGAGCGGGGAGACCGCGAAAACGATGCGGTCGGCGGGCAGGCCGGCGATGTCGATGTCCACGCTCACGCGTCCTATGGTGCGCGGTACGGGGACGGGGCGTCGCCTCATTTGACAGCGGCCGTCAATCAACGCGCGGACCTGCGGTGACGGGCGGACGCTGAATACATGGACGCCATCCAGCAGCACATGCTCGACACCTACCGCGCGGCCCGCCTGAACGAGCCGGCACCGCCCCCACCGGGCCGCCACGACCGCACGACCCTGCGCGACCTCTACCACCACTGGCTGACGCATCCGCCGACACAGGACAGGGGGAATCCAGCCGTCCGGCGCTTGAGGACCGAACCCTGAAGCCGGAGGGCCCGAGCCCGGCGGATTCCAGCCCGTCCGGTGTTTGAGGACGGAACCCCGAGGACGGAACCCCGAGGGCGGGGACCGTCCACTCGACAAGGCCCCGACAATCCCCTACGCCGGTAGCAACTCCACGAACCCGGCCACCGCACTCCGCACATCCCCCGCCGACCACTCCAGCCCCGCCCCGGACACCGTCACCTCGGTGACCGAAACCCCCGGCGGCAACCCGGCGCCCCCCGCCGCCCCCGACCCCCACCGCCGGAACAACGTCACGCCCGTCTCCTCCGCCTGCCGCACCGACGCCTCGTCCAGCACCTCGACGCCGTACGGCAGCCACACCTGGAACTGATGCGTGTGCGGCGGCTCCGGACGCACCCGGAACCACGGCACCCCCGCCGCCGCGAACCCCTCCGCCATCGCCGAGGCCACCACCTTCGCGTGCGCCACGTACGACGGCAGCCGGGGCAGCTCCTTCTCCAGCCCGATCAGCGCGGAGAGCGCCGCCGGATACTGCTGGAAGAGCTGGCCCCCGTACCGGTGACGCCACACCCGCGCCTCGTCCACCAGCACCGAAGGCCCTGCCAGCGCCGCTCCCGACAGCCCGTCCAGCGACTTGTAGAAGGACACGTACACGCTGTCCGCGAGCGCCGCGATCTCCTGAAGGCCCCGCCCGAAGTGCGTCCCGCACTCCCAGAGCCGCGCCCCGTCCAGATGCACCACCGCGTCCCGCTCCCGGGCCGCCGCCACGGTCGCCTCCAGCTCGTCCCAGGTGGGCAGCGTGAACCCGGCGTCCCGCAACGGCAGCTCCAGCATCAGCGTGCCGAACGGCTCCGGGTGGTCCCGTACCTCCTCGGCGCCCGGCATCCGCGGCTCGGCCGTCAGGTGCACCGTCCGCAGCCCGCTCACCGCCCCGAGCGCACCTTCCTCGTGCAGCTCCGGGTGGGCCAGCGGATGCAGCGCCACCGTGGCGTTGCCCGTACGGCCGGCCCAGCACCGCAGTGCCACCTGCTGAGCCATGGTCCCGGTCGGGAAGAACGCCGCCGCCTCCGTCCCCAGCAGCCCGGCCACCCGCCGCTCCAGCTCCGCGACGACCCCGCCCCCGTACACATCCACCGCATCGTCCGGATCGTGTACGAAACCGGAACCGGAACCGGCGCCGGATCCGGAACCGGCCCCGACCCCGGCCTCAGAACTGCCCCCGGCCTCGATCCCGGCCCCGATCCCGGCCATCAGCGCCGCGAGCCCCTCGCCGACCGTTCCGTCCGTGGACCGGCGGTCCAGCACCCGGTGCGACCCGCGCCAGGCGGCCAGCCGGCGCCGCCGCTGCTCCTGCTCATCCATGGCTGTCATGGGACGATCATCCCCTGGACGACCGGCTCCACGCCCGCACGATTCCGGCCCGCTCCGCAGAGTTATCCACAGGCTGTGGGCGGCGGGCGGGGATCGCCGAAACGCTGGCGTAGCATGCAGAGAAATCGTCCGGTACCCCCCGCGGACTGGAACGGAAGGCCATCGCCGCGTGAATACGACAGTTCCGAAGGAACCCCTCGACGCGAGGGACCGCCCCGCCCGCCTCACCGTCGGCGTCGTGGGAGCGGGCCGCGTCGGTCCCGCACTCGCCGCCGCGCTCCAGCTCGCCGGCCACCGCCCGGTGGCCGTCTCCGGTGTCTCCGACGCCTCCCGCCGCCGCGCGGCCGCCCTGCTCCCCGACGTGCCCGTGGTGACGCCCGCCGAGGTGCTCGCCCGCGCCGAGCTGGTCCTGCTGACCGTTCCGGACGACGCGCTGCCCGGTCTGGTCGAGGGCCTCGCCGAGACCGGTGCCGTACGGCCGGGGCAGCTCCTCGTCCACACCTCCGGGCGGTACGGGGCCCGGGTCCTGGACCCCGCGCTGCGGGCCGGGGCCCTGCCGCTCGCGCTGCACCCGGCGATGACGTTCACCGGCTCCTCCGTCGACGTCCAGCGGCTCGCGGGCTGCTCGTTCGGGGTCACCGCACCCGAGGAGCTGCGGCTGGCCGCCGAGGCGCTGGTCATCGAGATGGGCGGCGAGCCGGAGTGGATCGCCGAGGAGTCCCGCCCGCTCTACCACGCGGCCCTGGCTCTCGGCGCGAACCACCTGGTCACCCTGGTCGCCGAGTCGATGGAGCTGCTGGCCAAGGCCGGGGTCACCGCTCCGGACCGGATGCTCGGCCCGCTGCTGGGTGCCGCCCTGGACAACGCGCTGCGCTCCGGCGACGCCGCGCTGACCGGCCCGGTGGCCCGGGGCGACGCGGGCACGGTCGCCGCGCACGTCGGCGAGCTGCGCGCGCACGCCCCCCAGATGGTCGGCGGCTACCTCGCGATGGCCCGCGCCACGGCCGACCGGGCCCTGGCCCACGGCCTGCTCAAGCCGGAGCTGGCGGAGGACCTCCTCGTCGCCCTGGCCGACCAGGAAAGCCGCCCGGGACCGGGGGAGACGCGATGACGACCAGCAGCCGTACGGGAAACACGGGAAGCACAGGAGACACGGGGAACACAGGGAACACGGGAAACACCGGCACGACAGTCCCCACCCCCACCCCCACCCCCACCCCCACCCCCGCCCCCGCCCTCCTCCGCACCGCCGCCGAGCTCGACGCGCTCCCGCGCCCCGCCGGGGCCGAGCGGGCCGTCGTCATGACCATGGGCGCGCTCCACGACGGCCACGCCACTCTGATCCGTACGGCCCGCGAGGCCGCGGGCCCGGACGGCCAGGTCGTGGTCACGGTCTTCGTCAACCCGCTCCAGTTCGGCGAGGCGGCCGACCTCGACCGCTACCCGCGCACCCTGGACGCCGACCTGGCCATCGCCGCGGCGGCCGGGGCCGACGCGGTGTTCGCCCCCGGCGTGGACGAGGTCTACCCCGGCGGCGAGCCCCAGGTCCGGATCACCGCAGGACCCATGGGCGAGCGCCTCGAAGGCGCCTCCCGGCCCGGCCACTTCGACGGCATGCTCACCGTCGTCGCCAAGCTCCTCCACCTCACCCGTCCCGACGAGGCGTTCTACGGGCAGAAGGACGCCCAGCAGCTCGCCCTGATCACCCGCATGGTCCGCGACCTGAACTTCGGCGTCCGCATCACCGGCGTGCCCACCGTCCGCGATCCCGACGGCCTCGCGCTCTCCAGCCGCAACCGGTTCCTGTCCCCGCAGGAGCGCCACACCGCCCTCGCACTGTCCCGCGCCCTGTTCGCGGCGCAGGACCGGCTCGCCGCCCAGCAGGCCCTGCACGAGCGCGCCAAGGCCACCGCACCCGGCGGCGACCGGGCCGCCGGGCTCAACCGGCTCGGCGAGGCCCGGGCCGCCGCCGACGCCCAGGCCGTGGCGCTGGCCCGCCCGAACGGGGCGCCCGCCGCCGTCCGGGCCACCGCGCGCGCGATCCTGGACGAGGCGGCCGTCCGCGACCGGCACCCGCTGGTCCTGGACTACCTGGCCCTGGTCGACCCGGCGGACTTCACCGAGATCCCCGACGACCGCGAGAGCGGAGAGGCGGTCCTCGCCGTCGCCGCCCGGGTCGGGGAGACCCGCCTCATCGACAACATCCCCCTCACCTTCGGAGCCCTGACGTGACCGGAATACGGCTGACCGCCCCCGCCCCCGGCTGGGCCATCGACGCGGACGTCGTGGTGGTCGGCTCCGGAGTCGCCGGACTCACCACCGCGCTGCGCTGCGCGGCCGCAGGCCTGGACACCGTGGTCGTCACCAAGGCCCGGCTCGACGACGGCTCGACCCGTTGGGCGCAGGGCGGCATCGCCGCCGCGCTCGGCGAGGGCGACACCCCCGAACAGCACCTGGGCGACACCCTGGTCGCGGGCGCGGGCCTCTGCGACGAGGAGGCCGTACGGACCCTGGTCACCGAGGGCCCCGACGCCGTACGCCGCCTGATCACCACCGGCGCCACGTTCGACACCACCGACAGCGGCGACATAGCGCTCACCCGGGAAGGCGGCCACCACCGCCGCCGCATCGCCCACGCCGGCGGCGACGCGACCGGCGCCGAGATCTCCCGGGCCCTGGTCGAAGCGGTCCGCTCGGCCGCCCTGCACACCATCGAGAACGCGCTCGTCCTGGACCTGCTCACCGACGCCGAAGGCCGTACGGCGGGGGTCTCGCTGCACGTCATGGGCGAGGGCCAGCACGACGGCGTCGGCGCGGTCCGGGCCCCTTCGGTCGTCCTCGCGACCGGCGGCATGGGCCAGGTCTTCTCCGCCACCACCAACCCGTCGGTCTCCACCGGCGACGGCGTGGCGCTGGCGCTGCGGGCCGGGGCGGAGGTCTCGGACCTGGAGTTCGTCCAGTTCCACCCGACCGTCCTCTTCCTCGGCGCGGACTCCGAGGGCCAGCAGCCGCTGGTCTCCGAGGCGGTACGCGGCGAAGGCGCCCACCTCGTTGACGCCTCCGGCACCCGCTTCATGCTCGGGCAGCACGAGCTGGCCGAGCTGGCCCCGCGCGACATCGTCGCCAAGGCCATCACCCGGCAGATGCACGAGCACGGCACCGAGCACATGTATCTGGACGCCCGGCACTTCGGCGCCCCGATGTGGGAGCAGCGCTTCCCGACCATCCTGGCCGCCTGCCGCGCCCACGGCATCGACCCGGTCACCGAGCCGATCCCGGTCGCCCCGGCCGCGCACTACGCCTCCGGCGGCATCCGCACCGACCTGCGCGGCCGCACGACCGTCCCCGGCCTGTACGCCTGTGGCGAGGTCGCCTGTACGGGGGTGCACGGCGCCAACCGGCTGGCGTCGAACTCGCTCCTGGAGGGCCTGGTCTTCGCCGAGCGCATCGCCGCCGACATCGCGGAGACCCGCCCGCCGCGCGCCGAACCGGCGGAGGCCGCGGGCGAGGGCGGCGGCGAGCCCGTCGCGCTCCTCGCCCCCGAGACCCGTACGGCGATCCAGCGCATCATGACCAGAGGCGCCGGAGTCCTCCGCTCCGCCGGATCCCTGGCCGCCGCCGCCGAGGAGCTGGAGGCCCTGCACCGCACCGCCGCAGCCGACGCGGACGCCGCCGACCCCAAGGACGCGGTCCCCGGCGTCGACAGCTGGGAGGTCACCAACCTGCTGCTGGTCTCGCGGGTCCTGGTCGCCGCCGCCCGGGAGCGCGAGGAGACCCGCGGCTGCCACTGGCGCGAGGACCGGCCCGACCGCGACGACGCGCACTGGCGCCGCCACCTGGTCGTCCGGATCGCCGCCGACCGCACGCCGGTCGTCCACCGTACGGAGACCGCCGCATTCCCGCCCGTACGCGCCGCGGATTGACCAGACTGCTGAGAGCAGCGGCGCGAGCCGCACCCGCACAGCAGCGCCCGAACAGAGAAGCACCGCACCACCCGCCACCAGAGAAGCACCGCACCACCCGCCACGCCCCCGAGGAGCCGCAACCGTGTCCACGCCCGAAGAGAATCCGCGCCCCACACCGGTGGACGTACCGCTGATCAGCGTCGGCGCGCCCGCACCCGCCGCGTCCTCCGGGGGCTGCGGCGACGACTGCGGCTGCGGTGACGGCTTCGACCCCGACGCTCTGGAGTGCGGCCTCGACCCCGCGCTCGCGCTGCTCCTGGCCGAGGCGGGTCTCGACCCCGTCCAGGTCGAGGACGTCGCCCATGTGGCGATCGAGGAGGACCTGGACGGAGGGGTGGACGTCACGACCGTGGCGACCGTCCCCGAGGACGCCGTGATCACCGGCGACTTCACCGCGCGCGAGGCGGGGGTCGTGGCCGGGCTCCGGGTCGCGGAGGCGGTCCTGTCGATCGTCTGCACCGACGAGTTCGAGGTCGAGCGGCACGTCGAGGACGGCGAACGCGTCGCCCCCGGCCAGAAGCTGCTCACTGTCACCACCCGCACCCGCGACCTGCTGACCGGCGAGCGCAGCGCGCTGAACCTGCTCTGCCGCCTCTCCGGCATCGCCACCGCCACCCGTGCCTGGGCGGACGTCCTGGAGGGCTCCAAGGCCCAGGTCCGCGACACCCGCAAGACGACGGCGGGCCTGCGCGCGCTGGAGAAGTACGCCGTACGGTGCGGCGGCGGCGTCAACCACCGGATGTCGCTCTCCGACGCGGCCCTGGTCAAGGACAACCACGTCATCGCGGCGGGCGGCGTCGCGGAGGCGTTCAAGCGGGTCCGCGCCGAGTTCCCCGACCTGCCCGTCGAGGTGGAGGTCGACACGCTGGAGCAGGTCCGCGAGGTGCTGGACGCGGGCGTCGACCTGATCCTGCTGGACAACTTCACCCCGGCGGAGACCGCCGAGGCGGTGGCCCTGGTCGCCGGCCGCGCGATCCTGGAGTCCTCCGGCCGCCTCACGCTCGACTCGGCCCGCGCCTACGCGGACGCCGGCGTGGACTACCTGGCCGTCGGCGCGCTCACCCACTCCTCGCCGATCCTGGACATCGGCCTGGACTTCCGCGACGCGGACGTAACGGCGGACACCACCGACGGGGCCGACGCCTGATGCTGCTCACCATCGACGTCGGCAACACGCACACGGTCCTCGGACTCTTCGACGGCGAGGAGATCGTCGAGCACTGGCGGATCTCCACCGACGCCCGCCGCACCGCCGACGAGCTGGCCGTCCTCCTCCAGGGCTTGATGGGCATGCACCCGCTGCTCGGCATGGAGCTGGGCGACGGCATCGAGGGCATCGCGATCTGCGCGACCGTCCCGTCCGTCCTGCACGAGCTGCGCGAGGTCACCCGCCGCTACTACGGCGACGTGCCCGCCGTCCTCGTCGAGCCCGGCGTCAAGACCGGCGTCCCGATCCTGATGGACAACCCCAAGGAGGTCGGCGCGGACCGCATCATCAACGCGGTCGCCGCCGTCGAGCTGTACGGGGGCCCGGCGATCGTCGTCGACTTCGGCACCGCCACCACCTTCGACGCGGTCTCCGCACGCGGCGAGTACGCGGGCGGGGTCATCGCCCCCGGCATCGAGATCTCCGTCGAGGCGCTCGGCGTCAGGGGCGCCCAGCTCCGCAAGATCGAGCTGGCCCGGCCGCGCAGCGTGATCGGCAAGAACACCGTCGAGGCCATGCAGTCCGGCATCGTCTACGGCTTCGCGGGCCAGGTCGACGGTGTGGTGGCCCGGATGAAGAAGGAGCTGACCGCCGACCCGGACGACGTCACGGTCATCGCGACCGGCGGCCTTGCTCCGATGGTGTTGGGCGAGTCCTCCGCCATCGACGAGCACGAGCCGTGGCTGACGCTGATCGGGCTGCGCCTGGTGTACGAGCGGAACGTGTCCCGGTCGTAGGGATCCGGCCGCGCGGGCGCGGCGTACCTGCGGGAACGGCGGTGGGCGACGGCCCGGGACACCGTTCGCGGACGCCGCGCCACCGACGACCAGTTAAACGGATTTTGTCCATTTAGCACGTATTGTCGCGTTATGCCCACGCCCTACGGTTCACGAGGCGGCATGGCGTTCAGCGCGGACGAGCTGCGGGTGCTCCGACGTGCCCTCGCCATCGCCCTCCACCCCATGCCCCTGTCCGACGAGGATGTCCAGGACTGCCTGCGGCTCGCGGGCTCCGTGGACGAGGCGGTCGGGGAGGCGGGCCGGCTGCGAGCGTTCCTCCTCGCCGACCTCGCCCGCTACCGCGCCGCCCTCCCCGGCTCCGTCACCGGCTACCTGGAGCTGCTCCAGGACGCCCTGGCGGCCGGTTACGACCCCCGCCCGGACGATCTGGCGGCCCTGCGCGCGCTGCGCGGGAAGCCGCTCGCGGCGGCGCTCCTGGATCGCTGCCAGATCCTCGCCGAGCGCTCCGTACGGGCCCGGCTCGCCGGCCGCTCCGCCGCCGCGTCGGCCCCCGGCCCGCGCTCCAGGCTGCTCGCGCTGCCCGGCGGCCGGGCCGCCGACCGGGAGCCGGACCGCCCGAAGGCTCCGGCAGCCCCCGCCCCCGTCCCCGGCCGCTCACCGGCCCCGGGTACGCGCCCGGCGCCCAAGCCGTCCGAGGTCTTCCCGCCCCGCCGCCCGTCGCCGCCACCGGCGGAGGAGGAGCGCGCCGCCGGCTGACCGGGCTCACATGCAACGGATTGCGGCGGCCTCCACCGGGAGGCCGCCGCAATCCGCCGTACCGGGCTCGCTACTCTGGACGGCATGGACTACGTATCCGCGCTCGTGCCCCCCGTGGTGATGGCCATCTTCTTCATCGGCCTGGTCGTGACGATCGTCAAGAGCCAGGGCGGTCCGAACAAGGCCAAGGAGGACGACGCCGTGGACGCGGCGATCGCCCGCGCGGAATCCGTGAAGCAGACCGCTCGTCCGGAGAATGCCTGACCGCACGGTCCGTCCCTCACATCCCTGGAGCGCACGGCTCATGAGAGCCGTGCGCTCTTTTGGCTCTGTAAATAACCAGCCATTCAGGACATGTGGCACTAAAGTGATCCCGTGCCCCGTCAATTGGGAGAGCTGGAAGACGCCGTGATGACACGCGTCTGGCAAGGGAACCGTCCGGTCACCGTGCGGGAAGTCCTCGAGGACCTCCAGCAGGAACGGTCCATCGCCTACACGACGGTGATGACGGTAATGGACAATCTCCATCAGAAGGGCTGGGTCCGCAGGGAAGTGGACGGCCGGGCATATCGATATACGGCCGTGTCCACCAGGGCCGCCTACTCGGCCGCACTGATGAACGAAGCCTGGTCGCAGAGTGACAACCCGGCCGCCGCACTGGTGGCGTTCTTCGGCATGATGTCGCCGGAGCAGCGCGAAGCACTTCAGGACGCGGTCCGTATGGTTTCTCCCGGTACGGCGGACACACCTGCGGACAATCCGGAGGGCAACCCACCGGAACCGGCCGCCGCGAACACCGAAGGTGCTGACCCGGCCGATGACACGGAGTCCGGAGGCGGGCGATAGCGTCGGCCCATGTCCTCAGAGCAGCCGCAAACCGAACCGGATACCGAACCGGATACCGACTTTCATACCGACCCGTCGGTAAATAAGCCCGCCATCACCGTCCGCCGGGCCAGGACGAGTGATGTGCCATCCGTACGCCGGCTCCTCGACGGCTACGTCTCCGGCGGGATCCTGCTCGACAAAGCGACCGTCACCCTTTACGAGGACATCCAGGAGTTCTGGGTCGCGGAACGCGACGAGGATGCCCGGGTCATCGGCTGCGGCGCTCTCCATGTCATGTGGGAAGACCTCGCGGAAGTCCGGACACTCGCCGTCGACCCCCGCATCAAGGGGGCCGGGGTGGGGCATCACGTACTGGAGAAGCTTCTGCAGACGGCCCGCTGGCTCGGCGTCCGCAAGGTTTTCTGCCTCACCTTCGAAGTCGACTTCTTCGCGAAGCACGGGTTCGTCGAGATCGGAGAGACTCCGGTCGACACGGATGTCTACAGTGAGCTGCTGCGTTCGTACGACGAGGGCGTCGCCGAGTTCCTCGGTCTCGAACGAGTGAAGCCGAACACCTTGGGCAACAGTCGGATGCTTCTGCACCTGTGATGCGCGGATGATGCGCACAAGCCACGGCATCATCATCATCCCCGCATCATCCCGGCATCCCTATGTCCGAATCGCGCACGTTTCCCGTGTTCTCGCGCTCCTGAACCTCTCCCGGGGGTTTGTGTTTTCCCGAGAAAAGCGGTTTCCTTTCCGCGTACTCCATTTTCGATGAAAGGAAATCCCGTGGCACAGAAGGTTCAGGTCCTTCTTGTCGATGACCTCGACGGTGTCGAGGCGGACGAGACCGTGACGTTCGCGCTCGACGGCAAGACGTACGAGATCGACCTCACCACGGCCAATGCGGACAAGCTTCGCGGTCTTCTCGAGCCCTACACCAAGGGCGGCCGCCGCACCGGTGGCCGTGGAGCGACGGGCCGTGGCAAGGGCCGTGCCGTGGCCGGTGGCAACAAGGACACCGCGGAAATCCGCCGGTGGGCGCGGGAGAACGGCCACAACGTGAATGACCGCGGCCGCGTTCCCGCCGAGATCCGTGAGGCTTACGAGAAGGCCAACGGCTGATCTGCCGGACTGCCCTTACGCAGCCCGGCCCGGGCACGCGACAACCGGACCCGATGGCATTCCGTCGCCGCCGCGTCCACCAGTCGTACGAGATCGGGGGCATCCCCACCGCTGCTCCCGAAGCCCGCGAGAGCGGGCAGCGCCGGCCCGGGCGCAAGCCCCGGCTCGGGGGGCCGCAGCCACACGGCGGCCCCCGGCGAGCCCGCACCACCCCGGGGTGACGGGGCCGTGACCCGGCCCCCGGCCCCCACGGCGGTCAGATCCGGCGCGACCGGGCCCCACTCCAGCCAGTCGAGCAGCCCCGGCAGCTCATCGGCGCCGCCCGCGGCGACCAGCAGCCCCATCCGTACACCGCTCAGCAGCACCGGCCCGGTCCGCACGGGGCGGCGCAGCAGGGCGTGACCGGCCTCGGCGGGAAGCTCCAGCACGTCGAAGCGGACCCCGGTGACCAGCCGCACCGGATCGTGCCCCTCGGTCGCCCAGCCGAGCTCCTGCTCGTACCACCGGGCGAGAGCGACGGGGCCGGCACCGACGGGATCCGGGCCGGGACCGACGGGATCCGGACCGGTGCCGGGTGGCGTTCGGGGCGGCGGAACGGTGAAGGCCATGTCCGATGAACCGCTGAACCGACGGCGAAGTTACGCAGGGTTTCCTGATGATCACGCTGGGTCCGGGTTCCGGGGGCGCGCAGGAGCGTGTCGGAGCGCAAGGTTGTTCGCCCGTAGCGGAGGGAACCGGGGCGCGCCGCATGGACTGTCAGTGATTGCGGGTAAGACTTTCCCTAGTGGGAAGGGGCGACACGCTGGCCGAGGCGTCTCACGTTCGCCATCGGCGTACTGGCGAAAGGGGTATCTGCCTGGCCTGCGGGAACATCGTCTCGCACCATCGGGTTGGAGCAGTTGTCAGCTGTTCGGCAGTAAGAATCCCCGCCCGGTGCGGGGTGATCCGGACGGATGTCGGCAGTTGGAATGAGCTGTCCCGTCCTGCGGGACTAGCATGCGGAAGGACTGGGAGGGGACCGACCCCTCACTGACCGACCGCTCTGAGGAGCGATTAACGATGTTCGAGAGGTTCACCGACCGCGCGCGGCGGGTTGTCGTCCTGGCTCAGGAAGAAGCCCGGATGCTCAACCACAACTACATCGGCACCGAGCACATCCTCCTGGGCCTGATCCATGAGGGTGAGGGTGTCGCCGCTAAGGCCCTGGAGAGCCTCGGGATTTCGCTCGAGGCGGTCCGCCAGCAGGTGGAGGAGATCATCGGGCAGGGCCAGCAGGCTCCGTCCGGCCACATCCCCTTCACTCCGCGAGCCAAGAAGGTCCTGGAGCTGTCGCTCCGCGAGGCCCTTCAGCTGGGCCACAACTACATCGGCACCGAGCACATCCTGCTCGGCCTGATCCGCGAGGGCGAGGGCGTCGCCGCCCAGGTCCTCGTGAAGCTGGGCGCCGACCTGAACCGGGTCCGGCAGCAGGTCATCCAGCTGCTTTCGGGCTACTCGGGCGGCAAGGAGACGGCGGCCGCGGGCGGCCCCGCGGAGGGCACGCCCTCCACCTCCCTGGTGCTCGACCAGTTCGGCCGCAACCTCACCCAGGCCGCTCGTGAATCCAAGCTCGACCCGGTCATCGGGCGCGAGAAGGAGATCGAGCGGGTCATGCAGGTGCTGTCCCGCCGGACCAAGAACAACCCGGTCCTCATCGGCGAGCCCGGCGTCGGCAAGACGGCGGTCGTCGAGGGCCTGGCCCAGGCGATCGTCAAGGGCGAGGTGCCCGAGACCCTCAAGGACAAGCACCTCTACACCCTGGACCTCGGCGCCCTGGTCGCCGGTTCGCGGTACCGGGGTGACTTCGAGGAGCGCCTGAAGAAGGTCCTCAAGGAGATTCGCACCCGCGGCGACATCATCCTGTTCATCGACGAGCTCCACACGCTCGTCGGTGCGGGTGCCGCCGAGGGCGCCATCGACGCGGCTTCGATCCTGAAGCCGATGCTGGCCCGCGGTGAGCTCCAGACCATCGGTGCCACCACGCTCGACGAGTACCGCAAGCACCTGGAGAAGGACGCGGCCCTCGAGCGCCGCTTCCAGCCGATCCAGGTCGCGGAGCCGTCGCTGCCGCACACCATCGAGATCCTGAAGGGTCTGCGCGACCGTTACGAGGCCCACCACCGGGTCTCCATCACGGACGAGGCCCTCGTCCAGGCCGCGACCCTGGCCGACCGGTACATCTCGGACCGCTTCCTGCCGGACAAGGCGATCGACCTGATCGACGAGGCCGGTTCCCGGATGCGCATCCGCCGGATGACCGCGCCGCCGGACCTCCGCGAGTTCGACGAGAAGATCGCGGGTGTCCGCCGCGACAAGGAGTCGGCCATCGACTCCCAGGACTTCGAGAAGGCAGCCTCCCTCCGCGACAAGGAGAAGCAGCTGCTGGCGGCGAAGGCCAAGCGGGAGAAGGAGTGGAAGGCCGGCGACATGGACGTCGTCGCCGAGGTCGACGGCGAGCTGATCGCCGAAGTCCTGGCCACGGCCACCGGTATCCCGGTCTTCAAGCTGACGGAGGAGGAGTCCTCCCGTCTGCTGCGCATGGAGGACGAGCTCCACAAGCGCGTCATCGGCCAGAAGGACGCCATCAAGGCCCTCTCGCAGGCGATCCGCCGTACGCGAGCCGGCCTGAAGGACCCGAAGCGCCCCGGTGGCTCGTTCATCTTCGCCGGCCCGTCCGGTGTCGGTAAGACGGAGCTCTCCAAGACGCTCGCCGAATTCCTCTTCGGCGACGAGGACGCGCTGATCTCCCTCGACATGTCGGAGTTCAGCGAGAAGCACACGGTTTCCCGCCTCTTCGGCTCGCCCCCCGGTTACGTGGGGTACGAGGAGGGCGGCCAGCTCACCGAGAAGGTGCGCCGCAAGCCGTTCTCCGTCGTCCTCTTCGACGAGGTCGAGAAGGCCCACCCCGATATCTTCAATTCCCTGCTCCAGATCCTGGAGGACGGTCGCCTGACCGACTCCCAGGGCCGGGTCGTGGACTTCAAGAACACGGTCATCATCATGACGACCAACCTCGGGACCCGGGACATCTCCAAGGGCTTCAACCTGGGCTTCGCCGCCCAGGGCGACGTCAAGACCAACTACGAGCGCATGAAGGTCAAGGTCAACGAAGAGCTCAAGCAGCACTTCCGGCCGGAATTCCTCAACCGTGTCGATGACACGGTGGTCTTCCACCAGCTGACCGAGGAAGACATCATCCAGATCGTCGACCTCATGCTCGCCAAGGTGGACGAGCGGCTCAAGGACCGCGACATGGGCATCGAGCTCAGTGGCGAGGCCAAGACGCTGCTCGCGAAGAAGGGCTACGACCCGGTGATGGGCGCCCGGCCGCTGCGCCGGACGATCCAGCGCCAGATCGAGGACGTCCTCTCCGAGAAGATCCTCTTCGGTGAGCTGCGTCCCGGCCACATCGTGGTCGTGGGCACCGAGGGCGAGGGTGACGACAAGACGTTCACCTTCCGTGGCGAGGAGAAGTCGGCCCTGCCCGACGTCCCCCCGATCGAGCAGGCGGCAGGCGGCGCCGGCCCGAACCTGACGAAGGACGCGTGACACCCGTATAGGGCGTCATTGAAGGGGCTGCCCCGGAATCGGCTTCACGGCCGGGTCCGGGGCAGCCCCTTTTCTCGCGTGCTTCAGCCGGAAGGGGCGTCGAGCCGGTCGCCCAGCTCCTCCGCCCCGATCAGACGCTGCCGGGGCAACCCCGTGACCCGCACCTGCAGGCCCGGCCAGGAGTGCAGCGGCGTGAGATCCAGTACGCGCAGGACGGAGGCGTCCAGGCGGAGATCGGTGACCCCGGGGAAAAGTGGTCGCAGCATCCCGAGGTCACCGGCGTGGTCAGGGGCCGGTATGAGCAGCTCCTCAAGGGTGGGTACGGACACAGCGCGGGTCGGCCGGTGTGCCCAAGGGAAGACGGCGAGGCGGAGAGCGGTGATCCGGGAATGCTCCCGCAGCGCGTCGAGGGCATCGTCGAACGCGGCGAGTTCCGAGACCTCCAGCGCCCTGAGCGACTTCCAGGCACCGAGCCCGTCCAGGGCCAGTGGACGCCGGCCGGTGACCGTCAGGTCGGTGACACCGAGGTTGGCCGCTATCTCGCTCAGCCGGTCCACCTCCAGGTGCCGCAGCTTGAGGCGCGACAGGGCGGGCAGATCCGCCAGCGGCGCCAGGCCGGCCGGGAGCGTCCCCCGCGTGTTCAGAACCAGGGTCCTGAGCTGGTGGAGCCCGGAGAGAGGCGTGAAGTCCCGGAGCGCCGGGCACCATCCGAGGCTCAGTACCGACAGGGAGTCCGCAAAGGTGCTCAGGAACGAGAGCCCGGCGAGCCGTTCGGCCCCCCTCAGGAACAGCCCGTCGACCCGGATGCCCGTCAAGGCCGCATCGATCTCCGCATCGGTCAGATTCAGGTGCAGGGACAGTACCGGAACATGCGGAAGGTGACGCAGCGCCCTCAACTGCCGCCGGTCGCTCACCGCGAGGACCGAGTGCCGGAGGTCGCAGTGCGTCAGTACCTCGGCGGCGTACTCCTCGGGCGGAAAACGTTCCCACGCGACCGCGAAGAATCTGCCCAGCTCCGGGCGCGCCAGCGACCAGGCGCGGGCGTGGGGGATCGCGGAGGCTCCCCCGATGCCGGTGATCAGGTTGGCCACGAGCCGGGCTTCCGGCCCTGCCCCGGGCGTCGTGCGCGGATCGGGCAGAAAGGCCAGCGCTGCCGGTCCGAGCCGGGCCAGGGCGGCCACCTGGTCGTCGCTGACCGGTGGGAAGAGCGCCGCCGTACTCTCCCGGACGCCCGCCCGTACCGCATCGTCCAGCCAGGTCGCATGCTGGGCACACAGGGCGGCCAGAACGTGGACGGTGGTACGCGCCGCCGACTGGTCCCAATGCCGCAGACCCGCGTCGAGCAAACCACGCACGAGCAGGGCGAGTTGCCGCCGCCCGCAGTGCCCCGCCGCCAGCAGGATGACGTCCTGCCAGGTCTCCTCCTCTGCGTGGTGCAGCAGTTCGTTGAGATGGTCGTCCTCGACGAACTCCTTGGCCGCCAGGTAGTCCTGGAAGGTGCGGTGGATGAACTGGTAGGTCTCGTCGGAACGTTCCTGGAGCAGGCCGCTGCGGTTGAGCAGGTGCGTGAGGATCTTCGCGGGTGGGCCCTGGGCGCTCACCCGCTCCATCCCCGCCAGTGCCCGGCCGAGCTGACGCAGCGCCTGCTCACGTGTGAACTCCGACTGGCCCTCGCGGACCAGCCAGACCGCGATGCGCTGGAGGAGCTGGGTGTGCTCCTCGACGCTCAGGTCGATGCCCTCGGGGTCGCCGATCCGGCGGCGGCGGTCGCGGTGACCGAGGAGCATCTCCAGGGCCGAGCGGTACAGCTGCCAGCGGGTCTCCGGCAGGAAGCCGTCTCGGCGGCGGTGAAGGGCGCAGATCACCGCGCAGAGCAGTGGCGTACGGGCCAGGTCACGGAGCGTGGGGTTCTGGTCGAACTGGCGGGAGAGGTCGCGTTCCAGTTCGTCCAGGCGTTCGGCGTCGTCCTGCTCGGAGAGCCGGGCAGCCCGGTGCCAGGAGGCGACGAAGGCCTGGATGTCCTCGTTCCGCATGGGCAGCAGGCGTAACTCCGTGAAGCCCTCCGACCGCAGCCAGTCCGGCTCGACCGCGAGCGGCCGTACGGTCGCCACGCACCGGGTCTCCGGGTAGCGCCGCAACAGCTGCGACAGCCAGTCGTGCGCCTGCTCCCGGTCCTCCGGCGGCACCTCGTCCAGCCCGTCCACCAGCAGCAGGACCCGCCCGGACTCCAGGATCCGGCCCGCCCATCCCTCCGGGGCCGCGTCGACCACCAGGCCTGCCGCGCTCGTCAGCTCCGCCGGGCCCGGGAACGTACCGCCACGAGCCCGCAGGGTGCGCAGCGGTACGACGAAGGGGACCAGGCCGTTCAGCGGGGCCAGGTCGTCGTCCAGGGTGCGGGCCGAGGCGTGGGCGGCCAGCCACCACAGCAGCGTCGTCTTGCCCGCGCCCGCCTCGCCGCGCAGCAGGACCCGGGGGCGGTCGGTGAGGAGGGTGTCGATGCGCTGGGGGAGGGGCGGGGCCGTTGCGGACCGGTCCTGCGCCTGGGCCTCCAGACTGAGGTAGGCCGTGTCCAGGTCCCATTCGGAGTCGTGGCGGCTCAGCTCGTCGAGGCCGAAGACCTTCGTACGGCGGTACGCGACGCCGAGCGCCTGCGCGTACCCCGCCTCGTACCGCAGGTCCCTCGGGAAGTAGCCGTGGACCCGTTCCTCCCGCAGCAGGGTGCCGGTCCTGCGGTAGGCCTGTACGAAGGGCTCCGCCGCCAGGACCGGGCCGAGCGGTACGCACTCGACCCGGCGGCCCTCGCGCTGCTGCGGGACCTGGCGGGCGATGCCCAGGAGGATGTCCCCGGCGAAGAGCGGGCCGCCGGACAGTCCGGACAGGGCCGGCGGCTCGTCGTCAGGGCCGGCGGCGGGCGGGCCGTCCAGGTTGCAGACCAGCAGGTCACGGACCCGGCCCGCCATGGGCAGGACTGTCGCTGTGTAATGGTCCGCCTCCAAGCGTTTGTCCGGGCCGTAGCGCTGCACGCGCGGGAAGCCGGTGATCTCGCACCCGGGGATCGCCTCGCGGGTGTCCAGCACGCCGAGCCGCACCGGGGGGACCGCCCGCACCGGTCCGGCGGCCTCCAGCAGCGCCACGTCCAGCCGGTCATCGATCCAGACAACGGTGGTCCGCACGCGGTCACGGACGGCGGGGTGGGCGACCACGGCGGGCCCTGACCCGACCACATGGGCGCAGGTCAGCACCAGCCGGTCGGTGAGCAGGACCCCGCTGCCCTGGTGGGAGCCGAAGACAGCCACCGTACGGTCGCCGGGATAGGTGGTCGTGAACCTCACGGCCTGACCGCCCCGTCACCGCCGCCGAACCCCGCCGTGGATCCGTCATCCTCCGTCCCGATCGCCCAAGCCTCCCCGGTCACCGCGTTCCGCGGGCTCAGCGTGAACGCCACCTTGTGCGTGCGGCCCGTGGAACGCGACGCGTCCGCGCCCGCCTCGACCACCCACGCCTTCACCTTGCCGCCCGCCTTCGCCTCCTTGCGGAGTTCGAGCGTGAACTCCATCTGGATGTCCCCGACCGCGAAGGCGAGCGGGCGGCCCGTGGCCCGTGAGGCCGCCTCCACCAGCTGGTTGCGGATGGATTCGACGGCATCGGCGAGCTCGATGCCGTCCAGGTCATGGGTGTTCTCGGCCGTCATGGTGGTCCCCCCGGGGCGCGGATCCGCTTTCCCGCCAGCGTAGTGATGGAGCGGGCCGAAGGTCCCGAATCGGACGGACTTAGGTCCCACCGGCGGTGACAAGGCGCACAGGCCGAAACAGGCCTACTACCCGTGCTAGGAGATGGCGCCGAAGCCGGGTGAGGGACCTTCGGCCCGGCGGAGGCAGGTCGGGTCCGCGCGGCGGGCGATACGGCCCGTTCGCGGTGCCATGTCCGGAAAAGTGCCCGCAGAACAGCGTTTGAACCTCATTCGGGTGAGGGATTTCGTCGCCCACCCCGGGCTCCCGAAACGGGACAACCGAGGCGAATTCCCAGCCCCTTCTCTACGGCTTTTCTTCGTAGATGGGGTGTTTGAGCACCGGTGGGGGTGCGGGTTACCAAGGTGGAGCAAGCCCGGACAGCACGCCGGGTCCACTCACCTTCGGAGGACTTCACCGTATGAAGCGCGCAACGAACCAGCACACCATCCGCCCGTCCGCCTCCCGCATCCGTGGCGCCGTTCTGGCCGCCGGCCTGGGAGCGTCCGTGGTGCTGGGTGCAGGCTCGGCGTTCGCGGCCGGCAACGCCGACGCCGCCGCCCCGCTCGCCGCGGGCAGCGCCGCCGAGTCGGTCGCCCAGCAGGCGGCCGTGCAGAGCAAGGCCGCCGAGACGGCCAAGAAGACGGCGGCCAAGAAGGCCTCCGACGCGAAGAAGAAGGCCGAGGACAAGAAGAAGGCGGCCAAGAAGAACGCCGCCTCCTGGAAGGCCCCGGTCAAGAAGTACACGCTGAGCGCCAGCTACGGCACCGGTGGCGCCCGCTGGGCCGCCAAGCACTCCGGCCAGGACTTCGCCGTCCCGGTCGGCACCCCGGTCACCGCCGCCCACACCGGCACCATCGTGAAGGCCGGCCCGAACGGCGGCGGCGACGGTCCTGCGTACGGCAACGCCATCGTGATCAAGCACTCCAACGGCAAGTACTCGCAGTACGCGCACCTGTCGAAGATCAACGTGAAGATCGGCGAGAAGGTCAAGACGGGCGAGAAGATCGCCCTGTCCGGCAACACCGGCAACTCCAGCGGCCCGCACCTGCACTTCGAGATCCGCACCAGCCCGAACTACGGCTCGGCGCTCAACCCGGCCCAGTTCCTCCGCTCGGTGCACGTCTCCATCTGATCCGGCCGGCGTAACCGCGCGGACCTGCCGGAGAGACCCGGCGGCCGCGCAGCACAACCGAAGAGAGTTCAGTGGACCCGTTACACCCCGGTACCCGGGGCGTGCGCCCGGGTCACCCGACCGACGGCGACGTCGAGGACAGCCTCACGGCTCACTCCTCGGGGTCGCCGTCGGTGTTGTACCCGGAGGCTTTTCTCAGAACCTCACCCTTGCGGCTGCCGCTCGTCCGCCGTCCGCAGCATCGGGAAGCTGCCCGTCGCCGTCGGCGCGTGTTCCGGCAGCCACAGCACCGCGATCGCCCCGCCCGTGCCCTCCACCGCACCCACCGGCCCCGCGTTCCGGAAGGTCAGCCGGGCCCCCAGCACCCGCGCCTGGCCCGCCGCGATCGTCAGCCCGAGCCCGTGCCCGTGGCCGGCCCGGTCCATGGAGCCCGTACGGAACCGGCTCGGCCCGTCCCGCAGCAGCTCTTCCGGGAAGCCCGGACCGTGGTCCCGGACCCGTACCACCCGGCCCTCCACCGTGACCTCCACCGGGGTGGAGCCGTGCTTGGCGGCGTTGCCGAGGAGGTTGCCGAGGATGCGCTCCAGGCGGCGCGGGTCCGTGGAGACCCACGACTCGTGCACCACCTGCACGGTCACCTCCGGATCCAGCAGCCCGATCCGCCGGCTCACGAACTCGCCGAGCGGCAGCTCCTGCAGCTCCGCCCGCTCCGAGGCACTGTCCAGCCGGGCCACCTCCAGCACGTCCTCGACCAGCGTCCGCATCGCCTGGGCCCGGTCCCGTACCAGCTCGGTCGGGCGGCCCGGCGGCAGCAGCTCGGCGGCCGTGAGCAGCCCGGTCACCGGCGTACGCAGCTCATGGGCGATGTCCGCGGTGACCCGGCGCTCCGCCTCGATCCGCTCGTTCAGCGCGTCGGTCAGCGCGTCGACCGCCCGCGCCAGCTCGTCCGTCTCGTCCCGGACGACCCCACCGACCGCCTCCCGCACCCGTACGTCGGTGTGGCCCTCGGCGACCCGGCCCGCCGCGGCCGCCGCCTTGCGCAGCCGGCGCGAGAGCTGGCCGCCGATGAGGACGCCGAGCGCGCAGCCGCCGAAGACGACGGAGACCGATCCGATGATCAGCGCCCGGTCCAGGTCGTCCATGATCGTGGCGGAGCGGTCCGCGAACCGGGTGTGCAGCGAGAGCACGTCCCCGTTGGCCAGCGGAACGGCCGCCCAGACGTCGGGCACGCCGTCGGCGGTCTCCGTGACGTGCGTGGCGCGCCGGTTCTTGCGGACCTCGTCGCGCAGGCTCGGCGGGATGGCGGGATCGTTGAGCTTCGCGCCGAACTTCGGCCCGTTCTTCTGCATGCTCGTCGCCTCGTAGAACCGCTGCGCGCCGAGCAGCCGCTCCAGCTGCACCTCGCGGGCGTTCTCGATCATCGAGACGCGGGCCGCGTTGTGGACGACGAGGCTCAGCGCCACCGCGATGAGCGCGCCGACCGCGGCGATGGCGATGCTGATCTTCCAGCGGACACCGGTCCGCAGCGCCAGTCGTTTCATCCGCCTGTCACCGGCCGCTTCCCCTGTAGCCGTCTCATCCGCGCAGCTTGTGGCAATCTCATCCGCGCAACTTGTAGCCGAAGCCGCGGACCGTCTCGATCCGGTCCTGGCCGATCTTGGTGCGCAGCCGCTGGACATGGACGTCCACGACCCGGGTGTCGCCGCCCCAGCCGTAGTCCCAGACCCGCTCCAGGAGCTTGTCGCGGGAGAGTACGGTGCCGGGCGCGGAGGAGAACTCCAGCAGCAGCCGCATCTCGGTCGGCGTCAGCGCCACCTGCTCACCGCCGCGCCGCACCTCCATGCCGTCCGTGTCGACCTCCAGGTCGCCGAAGACCAGCACCCCGCCGAACCCCTCGGCCTCCCCTTCCGTACCGCTCTGGCCCTGGCCGCTGCCCTCCGGCCCGGCCGCGTGGCCGAAGCGGCGCAGTACGGCCCGGATGCGGGCGACCAGGACCGCGCCGTCGAAGGGCTTGGTGACGTAGTCGTCCGCGCCGGCCTCCAGGCCGAGCACCACGTCGATGGAGTCGGCCCGCGCGGAGAGCATGATCACCGGTACGGTCGACTCGTCCCGGATGCGGCGGCACAGGCTCACGCCGTCGAGCCCCGGCACCATCACGTCGAGCAGCGCGATGTCCGGCCGGTCGGCGCGGAAGGCCTCCAGGCCGGAGAGCCCGTCGGGCATCGCGGTGACCGTGAAGCCGACCCGCTCCAGAGCGAGCTGGGTGGCCTCACGGATGACATCGTCGTCCTCGACGAAGAGGACGTGGGTCTCGGCCATGGACGTTGCGTCTCGCTTTCAGTTCCCGCTCGGGTCGGCCGGTTCCACCGGTTCCGCCTGCGTGGGCGCCTCGATGTCGCCGCCGTCGTCGACGGCACGGCTGAAGTCGTTGTGCACCCGGTCGTGCTCGGTGAAGCGCTCGTCGGCCCAACGGTAGGTGACCACCTCGGAGCCGGACGGATAGGCCAGCGGGTCCTTCGAGCCGTAGATCTGCGTGGTCACCACGAGGTCGCCGCGGTCGATGGTTCCGTAGACGGCCGGCACCTCGGCCATGAAGACGTTCTCGTACGAGCCGTCCCCGCGGGCCCGGTAGACGTACGTGCCCATCCCGACCGAGTCGGCGCAGCTCATCACGTTGACCACGACGTCGGCGGACGGGCCGCCGGTCATCCTGCCGTACGAGGTGTCGACCGGGTAGGCCTTGCCGGCGCAGGGTTGGAGCCCTTCCCGGACCCGCTCGCTGACGGTCGGGTCGCCCTTGAGGAGGGCCACGACGTCGACGCGCCGGGTGGGCGGGGCCGTGCCGGAGATGGTGGGCCGGGGGGAGACCTGGGCGACGGGCTGGCTGCCGGCGGGGCCCTCGTCGCGGGTGCCGGTGCCGCCGGTGGTGCAGCCGACGCAGAACAGGCCGAAGGCGGCGAGTCCGGCCAGGGCCGTACCACTCGCCGCCACACCTGCCCGGAACCCGCGGTTCCGGCGGGGTCTCCCGGAGGTGTCCCCGTCGTCGGCACCGGTCCGGCCGCTTCCGCCGTTCCCGCTGCCGCTCCTGCTGCCGTTCCCGCTTCCGCTCCTGCTGCTGTCGTCGCTGCTGCTGGCTGTCAGGCCGCGCACCGCTCCCGCCCCCGCTCGTCGTGACGCCCGTCGCGGAGCGCCGCCGTGTGTCCCCGCGCCGCCGTGACCGAGGTGACCGCCGCCGTGGTGGAGGCGGTGGCCGTCGCGCCGGAGGCGACCGCCGCCGTAGGGGTGGTGGCCCTCGTCCGCTGGGCCGGGACCCGGCCGGTGGCGGCGGGCGCCGCGCTCCGGACGGTTCCGTTCCGCCGCGCGTTCCCGGTCTCCGGGACGCTCCCGGCCCGCCGCTGGTTCCCGGACGTCCGAGCGCTCCCGGCTTCCGGGGCACCCCCGGCAGCCCTGACACTCGCGGCCGCCCTGGCGCTCATGGCCTCCCGCCGGGCCTCGGCCTCTCGGTGGCCACCGGCCTCCCGTCGGCCACCCGTCTCCCGGGCGACCGCCTCGCGGCTCGTCAGCTCCCGGCTCTCCAGCTCCTGCCGCAGCCGCGCCAGCGCCCGGTGCAGGGTGCTCTTGACCGTACCGGCCGACATGCCGAGCGCCGCCGCCGTCTCCTCCGTACTCATCTGCTCCCAGTGTCGCAGCACGACCACGCTGCGCTGCTTCGGAGCCAGGATCCCGAGGATGTCCATCAGCAGGGCCCGGTCCGCGCGCTGCTCACTGCCGTCGTCCACGCTCGCGTCGGGCAGCTGCTCGGTGGGCACCTCGTCCAGCTTGCGCGCCCGCCACCACTCCGTACGGGTGTTGATCATGACGCGGCGCAGGTAGGCGTCGGCGAGGGACTTGTCGGCGATGCCGTCCCAGCGGCCGTACGTCCGCACCAGCGCGGTCTGGAGCAGGTCCTGGGCGTCGACGGGGTCGGGGACCAGGCGCCGTGCGCTGCGCAGCAGCGCCTCCTGCCGTGTGCGTACGTAGTCCTCGAATGCGAGCACCTCGCCCTGCGCCATGACAACCGCCTCCGTCCCCGTGAATCCCCGTGTACTGCTGTCGGAGACGCTACGGAGGCGTTGTCACGAGGTTGTGCGGAGCAGCCGTACGCCGACGCACGGCTGTCCATCGGTTGTGTAACAGCGCCGGGCGAGGTGCCAGGGGCCGCCTACGTCAGCGGCAGCCGGTACCGGCCGTCCGCCAGCGGTTCGACCAGCCCGTCGGCGACCAGCCCGTCCAGTGCCCGGGCCCGCTGCACCGGTTCGTCCCACACCGCGTCCAGAGCGGCCTGGGGTACGGGAGTGAGCGCGTCCCGCAACACCGCGAGCAGCCGGCCCCGCACCTGCCGGTCGGTCCCCGCGTACGTCTGGCCCTTGCGAGGCGGCCCCTCGTGCGCGGGCTTCCCGGCCAGCCGCCACGCGCACTGCGAGGCGATCGGGCAGCGCTCACAGCTCTCGTTGCGCGCGGTGCACACGAGCGCGCCCAGCTCCATCGTGGCCGCCGCCCACCGGGCCGCGCGCTCGTCCTCGTCCGGGAGCAGCGCCCGGGCGAGCTTGCGTTCGGCGGCGGTGGTCGCGTTCGGCGGGTACTGGATGCCGTTCGCGGCGCGAGCGAACACCCGGCGGACGTTCGTGTCGAGCACCGCGTGGCGCTGTCCGTACGCGAACGAGGCCACGGCCGCCGCCGTGTACTCGCCGATCCCGGGCAGCGCCAGCAGCTGGCCGTGTTCGCTCGGTACGTCACCGCCGTGCCGTTCCGTTATCGCCTGCGCGGCCCCGTGCAGGCGCAGCGCGCGGCGCGGGTAGCCGAGCCGGCCCCAGGCGCGGACCGCCTCCCCGGGCGCCTCGGCGGCCAGGTCGGCGGGGCGGGGCCAGCGGGCGAGCCACTGTTCGTACACCGGGAGGACCCGGCTCACCGGGGTCTGCTGCAGCATGAACTCGCTGACCATCACCCCCCAGGCGCCCGCTTCGGGGCGGCGCCAGGGAAGGTCGCGGGCGTGCTGCTCGAACCACCCGATGACGGGGGTGTGGAGGGAGGCGGCGGCGGAGGGCGTCTGGGGGGAAGTCGAAGTCATGGCAGTCATGGCACTGACGATCCTGGCACGGAAGCCGGGAGCGGTGTCGCGTACGCGGGGGTGTCGGGCCGCACGGCGGTCCCGGCGGGTGAGAACGCCACCCGTTCTGTCCCCTGTGACCGGGTCCGCGACCGGCCGCCGTGATGATCATCGGGAAAACTTGATGATGATCGGCAAAACTTGTGACCGGAGCGGCGGGTGGGGCCTGAGACGGCCGCGATCTCTCGTACAGTTTGGCGCGTGGGATCTATGCGCAATCCGGTCGGTCCGCTTCCCTCCAGCATCTACTGGCGCCGAAGGGCGGTAGCGGGACTTCTGGTTGCGCTGCTCGCGGTGTTGATCGCCTGGGCGGTGACCACCGCCGGAGGAGGCGGCACCCAGGACGACGGCAAGCCCGGCGGTTCCGACCCGGTCGAGTCGATCACCCCTGGGCCCGGCAGCTCCGGCCCGGCGATCAGCCAACAGCCGGGCGGCCGCGACGAGTCGGACGACTCGGAGGACTCCGGCGGCGGGAGCGGGTCCGGTGGCTCCGGCGGCTCCGGTGGCTCCGGTGGATCCGGTGGCGACGCGAGTGCGGGCTCCGGCGGCGGTGCGGGATCCGACGGTACGTCAACAGGCGGCGCGGACACGGCCGGTGCGGGCTCAGGTGGCTCGGGCTCCGGCGGCTCCACGACCGGCCAGCAGGTCCCGGCCAACTCCCCGCTCCCCGCATGCAAGCCCGGCGGGCTGGAGTTGACCCTGCGTACGAAGGTCAGTTACGGCCCCGACGACCGGCCCACGTTCGAGATCATCGCCCGCAACACCTCGTCGGCCGCCTGCAAGGCCGACCTCGGGCCGAAGAACGTGGTGCTCACGGTCACCGAGGCGAGCGCGGAGAACGACGACGTGATCTGGTCCTCGAAGGACTGCCCCGCGGCTCCGGGCCCGCTGTTCCTCCAGGTCCCGGCGGGGGCGACGATCGTGCACACGGTGGACTGGGACCGGGTCCGCTCGGCGCCCAACTGCGCCACGCCGCCGCCCGGCAAGGCCGCCCCCGGCACGTACCTCCTGGAGGCGGAGACCACCGGCACGAAGATCCGCCCGGCCTCCTTCGTCCTGAAGAAGGACTAGCCGCCACTTCCGTCCCGTCCGGCGCCACCCCCAGCCCGTCCGGCGTTTGAGGACGGAACCGTCGCCAAGGGGGCCGGGGCCGCAAACCCAGCCCGTCCGGCGTTTGAGGACGGAACCGTTCCCGTGGACGGGCCCCGCCATCACGGCCCAGGGCCAGCCCCATGCGCAGCGCCCACCCCACCCAGGCTTCCGTCCTCAAACGCCGGACGGGCTGGAGTGGTGCGGCCGGCTCAGACGTACCGTTCCAGGATCGACGACTCCGCCAGCCGCGAGAGCCCCTCGCGAACGCTGCGGGCCCGGGCCTCGCCCACCCCGTCCACCGTCTGGAGATCGTCCACGCTCGCGGCAAGAAGCTTCTGCAGGCCCCCGAAGTGCTCCACCAGCCGCTCGATGATCGCCCCAGGAAGCCTCGGCACCTTCGCCAGCAACCGGAATCCTCGCGGCGACACCGCCGAGTCCAGCGTCTCCGGCGAGCCGCTGTACCCCAGCGCCCGCGCCACCACCGGCAGCTCCAGCAGCTCCGTGTGGCTCAGCGCGTCCAGCTCCGTCAGCGCCTCCGCCACCGTGCGCGACCGTTTCGCCGTCGGCTCGGGCACATAGTCCCGGACCACCAGCTCCCGCTCCGGCTCCACGCCCGCGATCAGCTCGTCCAGCTGGAGCGACAGCAGCCGGCCGTCGGTGCCGAGCTCGACCACGTACTCCGCGATCTCCGTCGCGATCCGCCGCACCATCTCCAGCCGCTGCGCCACCGCCGTCACGTCCCGGACGGTGACCAGGTCCTCGATCTCCAGCGCGGAGAGCGTGCCGGCCACCTCGTCCAGGCGGAGCTTGTACCGCTCCAGCGTGGCGAGCGCCTGGTTGGCCCGGGACAGGATCGCGGAGGACTCCTCCAGGACCCGCCGCTCCCCGTCCACGTACAGCGCGATCAGCCGCATGGACTGGGAGACCGAGACGACGGGGAAGCCGCACGCCTTGGAGACCCGGTCCGCCGTACGGTGACGGGTCCCCGTCTCCTCCGTGTGGATCGAGGCGTCCGGCACCAGCTGCACGCCGGCCCGCAGGATCTTGGTCATGTCCTTGTCGAGGATCAGCGCCCCGTCGAGCTTGCACAGTTCGCGCAGCCGGGTCGCGGTGAACTCCACGTCCAGCACGAACCCGCCGGTACACATCGACTCGACGGTCTTGTCCATGCCGAGGACGATCAGCCCGCCGGTGTTGCCCCGGAGAATGCGCTCCAGGCCGTCCCGCAGGGCCATTCCGGGCGCGACCGCGCTCAGCGAGGCGCGCATCAGCGCCTCGTTACCGGTGCCTTGGCCGGACTTTCCGGGCGTTGTCGCCCGGTCGTTGGCTGCCACTGCACTCCTCCGGTCGACAGGTTTGCGGTGCCCCGGCGTCCCCCGTGCCGTGTCCACGGACGGGCGAGACCAGGGCAAAGTCTACCGGCGCGCGTTCTCTTCCTGACGAGGCTGCGGCGCCTCCTGACGAGACCGGCGCGGGAGGACCCGCAGAGCATCCCCCATGTCGGCGACTTCTGTGACCTTCATACCCGAAGGAACCTTTCCCGGGTCGGTCGGTACCAAGGCGTGGGTGAAGCCGAGACGGTGTGCCTCGGCCAGCCTGCGCTGGACGCCGGTGACCCGTCTGACCTCGCCCGCGAGACCCACCTCACCGATCGCGACCAGGTTCTTCGGGAGCGGGGTGTCGCTGGCGGCGCTGGCCAGCGCGAGCGCGATCGCGAGGTCGGCCGCCGGCTCGGTGAGCTTCACACCGCCGACCGTCGCGCTGTAGATGTCCCGCTTGCCGAGCGCGCTGATCCGGCCGCGCTGCTCCAGCACGGCGAGCATCATCGAGACCCGGGAGGTCTCCAGACCGGAGGTGGTGCGCCGGGGCGAAGGGATCTGGGAGTCGACGGTGAGCGCCTGCACCTCGGCGACCAGCGGCCGCTTCCCTTCCAGCGTCACCGTCAGACAGGTGCCCGGCACCGCCACGTCGCGCCGGGTCAGGAAGAGGCCGGAGGGGTCGGCGAGGCCGGTGATGCCCTCGTCGTGCAGCTCGAAGCAGCCGACCTCGTCGGTCGCCCCGTAACGGTTCTTGACGCCGCGCACCAGGCGCAGCCGGGCGTGCCGGTCGCCCTCGAAGGAGAGCACCACGTCGACCAGGTGCTCCAGCAGCCGGGGCCCGGCGATCGCGCCGTCCTTGGTGACGTGGCCGACGAGCAGCGTGGCCATCCCGCGCTCCTTGGAGGCCCGGATCAGCGCCCCGGCCACCTCCCGGACCTGCGCCATCCCGCCGGGCGCGCCGTCGATCTCCGGCGAGGCGACCGTCTGCACCGAGTCCAGGATCAGCAGGGACGGCTTCACCGCGTCCAGGTGGCCGAGCACCGCCGAGAGGTCGGTCTCCGCAGCGAGGTAGAGGTGGTCGTTGATCGCCTTGATCCGGTCGGCCCGCAGCCGGACCTGGCTGGCGGACTCCTCGGCGGTCACATAGAGCGTGCGGTGGTCGTCGCTCGCCGCCTTGGCCGCCACGTCCAGCAGCAGCGTCGACTTGCCGACGCCCGGCTCGCCCGCCAGCAGCACGACGGCCCCCGGCACCAGCCCGCCGCCGAGCACCCGGTCCAGCTCGCCGACGCCGGTCGAGCGCGCGGTGGCCGTACGGCTGTCGACCTGGCCGATCGGCAGCGCGGCGGTGGAGACCCGGCCGGCCGCGGTGGTGCGCACGGCGGGGGCGCCGCCGAACTCCTCGACCGTCCCCCACGCCTGGCACTCGGGGCAACGGCCGAGCCATTTGGCGGTGGTCCAGCCGCATTCGGTGCAGCGGTAGGACGGCCGGTCCTTCGCGGATTTCGTACGGGCAGCCATGGCGTCACCGTATAGGTGGGGTCTGACAACGCCCGCCGCACGGGGGGCGCGAGGCGGTGCCGCCGCACGCAGGGCGCACGGAAGCACTCCGCATGGATTCCGTGATCCCCGGGCCGCGGAACCCATGATTTCGCGGGATACGTTCACCCGTAAGGGTTAAATGTGCTCAAGGGGCGCCAAGCGCACGTACTCCTCTGTCTACGGTCGCCGGGTGACGAGCAGCAGGATGCAGGCCCCCACGCACACCACCGGCGCACACGGGGCGCACCGACGAGCACCGCACGCCTCCACCCAGCGACCGGCCGCGCGTTACGAGCCGCACCTCGACGGCCTCTTCACCTACTGCCTCTCCGTGCTCTGCGACCACGACGCGGCGACCGAGGCGCTCGGTGCCGTCCTGGCGATCGCGGAGCGGCACGGAGCCCGGTGCCCCGAGGCCGAGGAGGAACGTCAATCCTGGCTCTACGCCCTGGCCCGCTGGACCTGCCTGCGCACCCTCACCGAACGCAGACGCGGCCGCCAGGCCCACCGCAGGCCCGCTCCGGCGCCGACCACGAGCGCGCCCGACACGCACGCCCCGGACACCACGCCCGCCACCCCCGAGGACGCCACCACCCCCGCCCCCGCCGAGTCCCCGGCCGCCGAGGCCCGCCGCCGGGAGCTCGCCACGCTCGCCTGGCCCGAAGCCGCCGGCACCACCCCGGAGCAACGCGAAGCGCTCGAACTGGCCGTACGCCACCGGCTCACGCCCCGCGCCGTCGCCTCCGTACTCGGCCTGGAGCCGGTCACCGCGCGGGAGCTGCTGGCGGCGGCGGCCTGCGAGGTCGAGCGCACCCGCGCCGCGCTCGCCGTCGTGGAGACCGCCGGCTGCCCCACCGTCGCCCGCCTCACCGGTGACCACCAGGTGCTCCTCTCCGCCGCACTCCGCCGCGAAATGGTCCGCCACGTCGACGACTGCCCCCGCTGCCGCCGCGCCGCCGAACGGGTCGACGCGGCCGGACCCTGGCCCGGCGCCACCGTCGCCCCGGCCACCGCCCGCCTGCCGCTCGTCGAAGCCCCCCGCCCCTCCGTCCACGTCGCCCTGGCCCAGGCCCGCCGCACCCGCTCGGGCGGCCCCCGCTTCGGCCGCACCGGCTACCCGCTCGACCCCAAGGACCACGCCGCCCGCCGGGACCGGATGCGCGCCCGGGTCGTGACGACGACGGTGGTCGCCACCGTGGTCGCCGCCCCGGTGATCGCGCTGTGGGCCGCGTACCGGGGAGCCCCGCTCACCGGCGAGGGCCACGACGGCTCCAAGGTCACCGCCACCGAGATCGAGGGCGCGGGGGAGCACAGCGACGACCCCGGGACCGCGTACGAGAAGACCGGCAACGCCCGTCCCGGCGACCGGCGCGGCGTCCACTCACCGGACGTCACGGCCGAGGTGGTCAGCACCGGCGGCGACCGCGAGAGCGCGGGCCGCCTGACCGTCACCGCCCGGACCTCCGGCGCGCTCACCACGATCACGCTGACCGCCTCCGCCCGCGGCCCGGTCGACTGGACGGCCGCCACGGAAGCCCGCTGGCTGCGCCTGAACCGGACGGCGGGCACGCTCGCGGCGGGGAAGTCCACCACCGTCACGGTCGCCGTCGACCACGCGGCGGCCCCGCGCGGCCCATGGCGGGCCCTTATCGCGCTGGACCCGTCCGGCTCAGCGGTGATCATCGACGGTCACGGCGCCACCGCCCCGCCCACCGGCAGCACCCCGGACCCGACGCGCCCCGCCCCCGGCACCCCGGACCCCACGGACGGAACCAGCCCACGCCCGACCGACCCGACCCCGACCGATCCGGGCCCGAGCCCGACCGACCCGGCCCCCACGGACCCCGGCCCGACCGATCCGGGCCCGACCCCCACCGACCCGCCCCCCACGGACCCCACCCCCACCGACCCCACCCCCACCGACCCCGCCCCGACCGACCCCACGGACCCGCCCGACCCGGACCCCACGGACCCGCCCCCGACGGACCCCGGCCCCAGCGACCCGGGCCCGACGGAGTGACGGCCTCTGAAAGCTACTGACCGGCCACCGGAGGATCCGCCGGATGCGGCGCCATCGGCAGCAGCGAGGACAGCCGCTCCTCACACAGCTCGACCAGCCGGTCGTACCCCTCCTTGCCCATCAGCTCGATCAGCTCCGGCCGGTAGCTCACGTACACCGGCTCCCCGGCCCCGTGCGCCGAGGTCGCCGAGGTGCACCACCAGTGCAGGTCGTGCCCGCCCGGACCCCAGCCCCGCCGGTCGTACTCGCCGATCGTCACCTGGAGCACCCGGGTGTCGTCGGGCCGGTCGATCCAGTCGTACGTACGCCGTACCGGCAGCTGCCAGCACACGTCCGGCTTGGTCTCCAGCGGCTCCTTGCCCTCGCGCAGCGCCAGGATGTGCAGCGAGCAGCCCGCACCGGCGGCGAACCCCGGCCGGTTCTGGAAGATGCAGGACCCCTCCCAGCGGCGCGTCTGCCGTTCGCCGTCCTCGTCGACGCCGACCCAGCCCGTCTCCGTACCGACATCGTGGAACTGCCACAGCTCAGGGGTGAGCCGCGCCACGTTCTCGGCGACCCGCTTCTCGTCGTCCTCGTCGGAGAAGTGCGCGCCCAGCGTGCAGCAGCCGTCGTCGGCGCGGCCCGCCTGGATGCCCTGGCAGCCGCTGCCGAAGATGCAGGTCCAACGGGAGGTCAGCCAGGTCAGATCGCAGCGGAAGACCTGCTCGTCGTCGGCCGGATCGGGAAACTCCACCCAGGCCCGCGCGAAGTCGAGGCCCTTCTCGTCGGACGGGTCCGGTCCGTTCGCCTCCGGCTGTGACGCCTGCTTGTTCGACTTCGGCTTCTTCGTGGCTTTGTCCTGCTTAGCCTTTTTCGTCTTTGGCACGCGGACAGCGTAAGTCCGATGGCGCAGTAGCGTTCCCCTATGAGACTCGGAGTCCTCGACGTGGGATCGAACACCGTTCACCTGCTGGTGGTCGACGCCCACCCCGGCGCCCGCCCGCTGCCCGCCCACTCGCACAAGGCCGAGCTCCGGCTCGCCGAACTGCTCGACGAGACCGGTGCGATCGGCCCGCTCGGCGTGGACCGGCTGGTGGCGACGATCGCCGGGGCGGTCCAGGCGGCCGAGGACAAGGGGTGCGAGGACGTGCTGCCGTTCGCCACCTCCGCCGTGCGCGAGGCGACCAACGCGGACGAGGTCCTGGAGCGCGTACGGGTCGAGACCGGCGTCGACCTCGCCGTCCTCAGCGGCGCGGAGGAGGCGCGGCTGACCTTCCTGGCCGCCCGCCGCTGGTTCGGCTGGTCGGCCGGGAAGCTGCTGGTCCTCGACATCGGGGGCGGCTCGCTGGAGATCGCCTTCGGGATCGACGAGGAACCGGACATCGCCGTCTCCCTGCCGCTCGGCGCGGGCCGCCTCACCGGCGCCTGGCTGACGGAGGACCCGGCCGACCCGGAGCAGGTCAAGGCGTTGCGCCGGCATGTGCGGGCCAGCATCGCGCGGACGGTCGGCGAGTTCAGCCGGGCCGGGCGGCCGGACCACGTCGTCGCCACCTCCAAGACGTTCAAGCAGCTCGCCCGGATCGCCGGCGCCGCCCGCTCCACCGAGGGCCTCTACGTCCAGCGCTGCCTCAGCCGCAGCGCGCTGGAGGAGTGGGTCCCGAAGCTCGCGTCGATGACCGTCGAGGAGCGCGGCCGGCTGCCCGGCGTCTCCGAGGGCCGGGCCGCGCAGCTGCTCGCCGGAGCGCTGGTGGCGGAGGGCGCGATGGACCTGTTCGGCGTGGAGGAGCTGGAGATCTGCCCGTGGGCGCTGCGCGAGGGCGTCATCCTGCGCCGCCTGGACCACCTGCCGGTGGAACGGGCCGCGCTGCCCGGCTGACGTAAGGCGGTGGACGTACGGCGGTACGGGACGCTCAGCGTCGGCCACGTACGGCAGTGGTCGTACGGCGGTACGGGACGCTCAGCGCCGGTCACGTACGGTCACCGGCCCATGGCCCTGATCACTTTCCGCCAGGGCCCCTCCGCCCCGCGCACCGGTGCCCGTACGCTGTCCAGGTGGCAGAACCAGTGGTGCGCATCCCCGATGCGAAGGTCGCCCTGTCAACGGCCTCGGTCTACCCCGAGTCCACCGCGACGGCCTTCGAGATCGCCGCGCGCCTCGGGTACGACGGCGTCGAGGTCATGGTCTGGACCGACCCCGTCAGCCAGGACATCGAGGCCCTGCGCCGGCTCTCCGACTACCACCAGGTCCCGATCCTGGCGGTCCACGCGCCCTGCCTCCTGATCACCCAGCGCGTCTGGTCCACCGACCCGTGGGTCAAGCTCCAGCGGGCGCGCGCGGCGGCCGAGAAGCTCGGCGCCTCCACGGTCGTGGTGCACCCGCCGTTCCGGTGGCAGCGCAACTACGCCAAGGACTTCGTGACCGGGATCTGGCGGATGGCGGACGAGACGGATGTCCGGTTCGCCGTCGAGAACATGTACCCGTGGCGGTACCGGGACCGCGAGATGCTCGCGTACGCCCCCGACTGGGACGTCACCAACGACGACTACCGGCACTTCACGGTCGACCTCTCGCACACCGCGACCGCCCGCACCGACAGCCTCGCCATGGTGGACCGGATGGGCGACCGGCTCGCGCACGTCCACCTCGCCGACGGCAAGGGCTCGGCCAAGGACGAGCACCTGGTGCCCGGCCGGGGCGACCAGCCGTGCGCGGAGCTGCTGGAGCGCCTCGCCCGTACGTCGTTCGACGGCCATGTCGTCATCGAGGTCAACACCCGGCGCGCGATGTCCTCCGCCGAACGCGAGGCCGACCTCGCCGAGGCCCTGGCCTTCACCCGCCTCCACCTCGCCTCGGCCGCCACCACCACCGACCCGGCCCCCGGGACCAGCCGCCCGTGACCGAGGACCACCGGCACCCGCGCCCCGCCTCCGTGACCGAGGACCACCGGCACCCGCGCCCGGCCTCCCCGCCCCCGGACCGCCCGTGACCGAGGACGCGCCCGCCCCCCGGCGCCGGGGCCGCCCCTCCCGCAAGGCCGCCGCCGAAGGCCCCGACGCCCGTACGCGCATCCTCCAGGCGGCCCGTACCGAGTTCGCCGAGCGCGGCTACGACAAGACCTCCATCCGACAGGTCGCCAAGGCGGCCGGGGTCGACGCGGCCCTCGTCCACCACTACTTCGGTACGAAGGACGAGGTCTTCGCGGCCGCCGTCGAGCTCTCCTTCGAACCGGCCCTGGTCATCACCTCGGTCCTCGGCGGCCCGCCGGAGGGCCTCGGCGAGCGGCTGGCCCGCTACTTCCTCTCCGTATGGGAGAACCCGGCCACCCGCGCCCCGCTCCTCGCCGTCCTGCGCTCGGCGCTCACCCACGAGGCGGCGGCCAAGGTGCTGCGCGGCTTCGTCCTGCGGCGGCTGCTGGAGCGGATCGCCGCGGACCTCGACGTCCCCGACGCCACGTTCCGCGCGGAGCTGGCCGCCTCACACATGATCGGCATCGCGATGCTGCGGTACGTGATCCGGGCCGAGCCGCTCGCCTCGGCGGACCCGGAGGAGATCGTCGCGATGGTGGCGCCGACGCTCCAGCGATACTTGACGGAGAGCTGACGAGCGCGGCGCGTGCCCACGTACCGGCCACCGCATCCCGCATTCCGGACAGCCTGTCCAGATCTTGGATCCGGGGCGTACGCTCGAAGGCAGTCTTTTCTTATCTGTCGGAGTCGGAGGCAGGCCCCCTGCCGAAGGAGCGAGCGACAATGCCCCAGCTGAGGTCCCGCACGGTCACCCACGGACGCAACATGGCGGGCGCGCGCGCCCTTATGCGCGCGTCGGGCGTAGCGAGCGCGGACATCGGCAAGCCGATCATCGCGGTCGCCAACTCGTTCACCGAGTTCGTCCCCGGCCACACCCACCTCGCCCCGGTCGGCCGGATCGTCTCCGAGGCGATCCAGGCGGCGGGCGCGGTCCCGCGCGAGTTCAACACCATCGCGGTGGACGACGGCATCGCGATGGGCCACGGCGGCATGCTCTACAGCCTGCCCTCGCGCGACCTGATCGCCGACTCCGTCGAGTACATGGTCGAGGCGCACTGCGCGGACGCGCTGATCTGCATCTCCAACTGCGACAAGATCACGCCGGGCATGCTGATGGCCGCGATGCGCCTCAACATCCCGACCGTCTTCGTCTCCGGCGGCCCGATGGAGGCCGGCAAGGCGACCCTCGTCGACGGCACGGTGCGAAAACTCGACCTGGTCAACGCGATCAGCGACGCGGTCGACGAGTCGATCTCGGACGAGGACATCCTCCGTATCGAGGAGAACGCCTGCCCGACCTGCGGCAGCTGTTCCGGCATGTTCACCGCCAACTCGATGAACTGCCTGACCGAGGTCCTCGGACTCTCCCTCCCCGGCAACGGCTCGGTCCTCGCCACCCACACCGCCCGCAAGGCGCTGTACGAGGACGCCGGCCGCACGATCGTGGAGATCACCAAGCGGTACTACGAGCAGGACGACGCCACGGTCCTGCCGCGCTCCATCGGCACCCGCGCCGCGTTCGACAACGCCATGGCGCTGGACATCGCGATGGGCGGCTCGACCAACACGATCCTGCACCTGCTGGCCGCCGCGCAGGAGGCCGAGCTGGACTACGACCTGGACGACATCAACGAGGTCTCGCGCCGCGTCCCGTGCCTGTCCAAGGTCGCGCCGAACGTCGCTCCCGGCGGTACGTATTACATGGAGGACGTCCACCGCGCCGGCGGCATCCCCGCCCTCCTCGGCGAGCTGCACCGCGGCGGCCACCTCAACGAGGACGTCCACTCCGTGCACTCCGACACCCTCGCCGAGTGGCTGAAGAACTGGGACGTGCGCGGCGGCTCCCCGTCCCCGGAGGCCGTCGAGCTGTGGCACGCGGCCCCCGGCTGCGTCCGCTCGGCCACCGCCTTCTCCCAGTCCGAGCGGTGGGACACGCTCGACCTGGACGCGGCGGGCGGCTGCATCCGCGACGTCGAGCACGCGTACTCCAAGGACGGCGGCCTCGCCGTCCTCAAGGGCAACCTGGCCGTGGACGGCTGCGTCGTGAAGACGGCCGGCGTCGACGAGTCGATCTGGACCTTCGAGGGCCCGGCGGTCGTCTGCGAGTCGCAGGACGAGGCCGTCGACAAGATCCTCCGCAAGGAGATCAAGGCCGGAGACGTGGTCGTCATCCGTTACGAGGGCCCGCGCGGCGGCCCCGGCATGCAGGAGATGCTCTACCCCACGTCCTTCCTCAAGGGCCGGGGCCTGGGCAAGGTCTGCGCCCTGGTCACCGACGGCCGCTTCTCGGGCGGTACGTCGGGCCTCTCCATCGGTCACGCCTCACCCGAGGCGGCCTCCGGCGGCACGATCGCCCTGGTGGAGGACGGCGACCGCATCCGCATCGACATCCCGAACCGCTCGATCGAGCTGCTGGTCGACGACGCGACCCTGTCCACCCGCCGAGAGGCCCTGAACGGCGTGTACGCCCCGAAGGCCCGCGACCGCAAGGTGTCGGCGGCCCTGCGCGCCTACGCGGCTATGGCCACGAGCGCGGACAGGGGCGCGGTCAGGGACGTCTCAAAGCTGACCTGACAAACTTCAGCCCCTCCGGCGTTTGAGGAGCGGGGTACGGGGCGGAGCCCCGGGTGCACCCGGGGCACAGGCCCTCGGCCCCCCAGTCTCGCTCCCCAGCGTCTCGGGCTGACCTCCCCAGCGCCTCCGGCGCTTGAGGAGCGGGGAGCGGGGCGGAGCCCCGGGAGCACCCGCACAGGCCCCGGGCCCCCACCCCCGCTCAGCCCACCGCTACCAACCCCCCGCCCCCGCCCCGTCCACCGCGAACACCGACCCGTCCGGCGCCGTCCCCACCACCACCCGCCCCGCCGTCACCGGCGCCGGCAGGTCCGACGCGTACCTCAGCTTCCCCCCGCTCAGCCGCGCCCGCGTCTGCCCCACCAGCGCACCCCGCCCCGTGTCGACGGCCAGCAGCCGCCCGTCCGCCGCCGAGAAGTACAGCTGCCCGCCCTCCCCGAGCACCGGCGCGGACGCCCGCCCCACCCCGGTCTCCAGCCGCCACAACTCCGCGTCCCCGCCCGCCGGCGCCCCCGTGTCCACCGCCAGCAGCGACCCGCCCCGCGCCAGCAGGTACGCCGCGTCCCCGCCCATCACCACCTGCGGCTCCTCCAGCCGGAAGGGCAGCGCGATCCGGACGGCCTCCCGCTTCCCGGGCGCGTACCGCACCAGCCCCACCGCCTGCATCTCCGCGTTCATCTCCGTCAGGACCAGCTCCCCGGCCCCGGCGGTGGCGACCGGCGTGAGCACCCCGTCCAGCCGCCGCTGCCACGCCGCCCGGCCGCTGCCCGCGTCCACGGCGGTGACCAGGGTCGAGGCGCCGTCCGCCGCGTGCTCGAAGGCGTACGCGAGACCGGACGCCTCGTCGTACAGCCCGAAGTCGGGCCGTACGTGCTCCGCCAGCGCCCGCTCCCACCGCCCCACCCCGCTCGCGCCGTCCAGCGCCGTGACCGTGCCGCCGTCCGCGACGACCAGCAGCGTGGAGCCGGCGGCGAACGCCGAGCCGGGACTCGCGGAGAGCCCCGTCTCCCGTACGGGAACCCCCTTCACCGGGTCGTACGCGCGCAGCTTCCCGTCCGGACCGGCCGACAGCACGACCCCGCCCGAGACGACCGGCGCCGAGGCCTCGCGGAGCGCGGTGTTCCGGTCCGACCAGAGCACGCGCCCGTCCGCGGGGTCGATCCGCGCGGTCCCGGTCCCGTCCACCGCGCAGTACAGCGCCGCGCCGACCCCGGCGGAGGCACAGACCGGTGTCGCGCTCCCGGAAGCCCGCAACGTGGTGCTCCACGGCGAAAACGCGACGCCCTCCTTCCGCTCCGGCGCCTCCGCGGCCCCACTGCCGCCACCCCCGCCACCACCCCACAACGCGAACCCCCCGGCCCCCACCCCCGCCACCACCAGAAGCAGCGCGGCGGCCACCACCAGCCGCCCCCGCCCCACCCGCCACCGCCGAGCCGCCACGGCCGCTCCGCGCACATGCGTGGCGTCCTCGGCCCCTTCCCGCTCACCGGCACCGGCCCCCACGGCCGACGGCCCCACCCGCCGCTGAGCCGGTATGAACGCGGCCGCCTCGTACGAAGGAGGCCGCAGCTCCGCCATCACCTCGTCCGGCGTCGGCCGCTCCGCCGGATCCTTCGCCAGGCACCGCCCGACCAGCTCCGCGAGATCCTCCGGCACCCCGCTCAGATCCGCCTCGTCATGCACCACCTGGTACGCCACGATGTACGGGCTGCCCGAGTCGAACGGTCCCCGCCCCGTCGCCGCATGGACCAGCACCGCCCCCAGCGCGAACACATCGGCGGCCGGCCCCACCTCACGCGGCCGCTGGAACTGCTCCGGCGCCATGTACGGCGGCGAGCCGATCAGCTTGCCGGTCTCGGTGCGCAGATCACTGTCGTACGGGCGCGAGATCCCGAAGTCGATGACCTTCGGGCCCGCGTCGGAGAGCAGCACGTTGCTCGGCTTCAGGTCGCGGTGGATGACACCGGCCCGGTGGATGTCCCGCAGCGCCTCGGCCAGTCCGGCGGTCAGCCTGCGCAGCTCGGCGGGGGCCAGCGGGCCGTTCCGCTTGACCTGCTCGGCGAGGGTCGGCCCGGGCACGTACAGGGTCGCCATCCACGGCCGTACGGCCTCCGGATCGGCGTCCACGACCGGCGCGGTGAACGCTCCGCTGACCCGCCGGGCGGCCGCCACCTCCTGCCGGAACCGGGCCCTGAACTCGGGGTCCGCCGCGTACGGCCGGTGCACCACCTTCACCGCGAGCTGGAGCCCGGAGGCGGACCGGGCCAGGTGGACGACGCCCATGCCGCCCGAGCCGAGACATGCCTCAAGACGGTAGGTACCCGCGTATTCCGGAAACTCCGCTTCCGGATGCGCTCCGGCCCCTGGCAGCGGCGGCATCGCCCACCCCCGTGTGTTGATGCGCAAGCGCGACGCACGGAGCCTAGTCGATGGTGCGTGCGAGCGGCGTGGGGGTTGTTAGCCTGCGCGTCGTACGGCTTCGTACGCATCGTTCTCAACGGGGGAGGCCCTCATGGGCGTTGACGAGCAGGCCACGGACCAGGCGGCGAAGGCCGCCACGGCGCCGGACGAAACCACCACCACGGCGGCGACCTCGTCGACCCACAAGTACCCGATCGCCCCCGGCTACCGGGTCAACGTCCGCACCGGCCCCGGCACCAGCTACCGGATCGTGCGGACGCTCCCGCTCGGGATGAGCGTCCCGATCTACTGCCAGAAGCCGGGGGAGCGGGTCACCGGCCCGTACGGCACGTCCAACCTCTGGTGCAACATCGCCAACGGCCAGTTCATCTCGGACACCTACGTCTACACGGGCAGCGACGGCTACGTCGCTCCGCGCTGCGACTGACCGGCCCGCCGAGCCGCTCGCTCACGGGACCGGCCCCGGCCCGGGGATAATCGACCCCGTGAGCGAGAACAGCGAAAACAGCCAAGCACCCGGCACCCCCACAGCCTCCGGCACGCCCCAGGCCACCCCGCCCGGCCCGCAGCCCGAGCCCATCCGCTTCTTCGGGACGACCTGGGTCGACCACGACGGCGGCTACGCGCTGCGGCGCGCCGGCGTCGCGGCCGGCTCGCTCGCCACCGCCGTGGCCGCCTGCTTCGTCCTGCGCTTCGCCTTCCAGGGCCTGCAGATCGCGGAGGTCGGCAGCCTGGTCGGGATGCTGGTGATCGCGATGTTCGCGATCTGCAGCGCCGTCGCGTTCCGCAAGACCTGGGAGTCCTTCGGCGCCCGCCCCAAGGACCCGGCCCGCGAGGACGCCCTGCGCGGCCTGAAGTCGATCGGCTTCATCGGCTCGCTCCTCGCCTACTTCGTCCGCTCGCTCATCGAGGCCCCGGGCGAGAAGCTGCGCCGTACGGAGTACGAGACCGCCCGCACGCAGTTCGAGAAGCGCCGCTCGACCCGTACGGGCAACCCGGCGGCCCGCAAGCGCCCCAAGCGCCGCTGACGCAGCCGCCACCCACCGCACCCTCTTGACGAAGGGACCTCCCGGCTCTCTAATTCATCACATGATGAATAACGACGCCGGAAGGAACCGGCCACCCCCCGCCCCAGCCGTGCGGGCCCACGACCTCACCGTCGTACGCGGCACCCGCACGGTCCTGCGCGGCCTCGGCTTCACCCTCGAACCCGGCACCATCACCGGCCTCCTCGGCCCCTCCGGCTGCGGCAAGACCACCCTGATGCGCGCGGTCGCCGGCACCCAGGCCAAGGTGACGGGCACGCTCACCGTCCTCGACCACCCCGCCGGCGCCCCGGCCCTCCGCCCGCGCATCGGGTACGTCACCCAGGCGCCCTCCGTCTACACGGACCTCACCGTCCGCCAGAACCTGGACCACTTCGCCGCCGTCCTCCACCCCGGCCGCGCGAACCGGGCCACCCGCCGGGCCGCGGTCACCCGGGCCATCGCCGAGGTGGACCTCACCACCCACGCCGACGCGCTCGCCGCCACACTCTCCGGCGGCCAGCGCAGCCGCGTCTCCCTGGCGGTGGCCCTGCTCTCCACGCCCGACCTGCTGGTTCTGGACGAACCGACGGTCGGCCTGGATCCCGTACTCCGCCGCGACCTGTGGGACCTCTTCCACCGCCTCGCCGCCGACCGGGGCGCCACGCTCCTCATCTCGTCCCACGTCATGGACGAGGCCGAACGCTGCCACCGCCTCCTTCTCATGCGCGAGGGCCGCATCCTCGCCGAGGACACCCCCGAGGCCCTCCGCACCCGCACCGGCACCGAGACGGTCGAGGCGGCCTTCCTCCACCTGGTCGACGAGGCGGCAGCCACCCGAGCGAAGGAGCCGCAGCCATGACGGCGACCACCACCAGCCCGCTCACCTACTCCCGTACGACAGCCACCGCCGCCCGGGTCCTGCGCCAGCTCCACCACGACCCGCGCACGATCGCACTCCTCCTCATCGTCCCGGTCCTGATGATCACGCTGCTGCGGTACGTCTTCGACGGCGCACCCGGAACGTTCGACTCGATCGGCGCCTCGCTCCTCGGCATCTTCCCGCTGATCACGATGTTCCTGGTGACCTCGATCGCCACCCTGCGCGAACGCACCTCGGGCACCTTGGAGCGCCTCCTCGCCCTCCCGCTCGGCAAGGGCGACCTGATCGCCGGGTACGCCCTCGCGTTCGGCACGGTCGCGGTCGTCCAGTCGGCCCTGGCCACCGCGGTCTCCGTCTGGCTGCTCGGCCTGGACGTCACCGGCTCCCCGTGGCTGCTGCTCCTGGTCGCGCTGCTCGACGCCCTGCTCGGCACGGCGCTCGGCCTCTTCGTCTCGGCGTTCGCCGCCT
>NZ_CP192068.1:1245000-3262500 GCF_050942385.1 Streptomyces sp. CA-146814 | reverse complement strand
ACATAGGGCCAACGCCTGTGTGGATGGGTAGGGGAGCGTCGTGTGCCGGGTGAAGCAGCCGCGGAAGCGAGTTGTGGACGGTTCACGAGTGAGAATGCAGGCATGAGTAGCGATACACACGTGAGAAACGTGTGCGCCGATTGACTAAGGGTTCCTGGGTCAAGCTGATCTGCCCAGGGTAAGTCGGGACCTAAGGCGAGGCCGACAGGCGTAGTCGATGGACAACCGGTTGATATTCCGGTACCCGCTTTGAAACGCCCAGTACTGAATCAGGCGATGCTAAGTCCGTGAAGCCGGCCCGATCTCTTCGGAGTTGAGGGTAGTGGTGGAGCCGATGAACCAGACTTGTAGTAGGTAAGCGATGGGGTGACGCAGGAAGGTAGTCCAGCCCGGGCGGTGGTTGTCCCGGGGTAAGGGTGTAGGACGCACGGTAGGTAAATCCGTCGTGCATGAAGTCTGAGACCTGATGCCGAGCCGATTGTGGTGAAGTGGATGATCCTATGCTGTCGAGAAAAGCCTCTAGCGAGTTTCATGGCGGCCCGTACCCTAAACCGACTCAGGTGGTCAGGTAGAGAATACCGAGGCGTTCGGGTGAACTATGGTTAAGGAACTCGGCAAAATGCCCCCGTAACTTCGGGAGAAGGGGGGCCATTCCTGGTGATCCGATTTACTCGGTGAGCTGGGGGTGGCCGCAGAGACCAGCGAGAAGCGACTGTTTACTAAAAACACAGGTCCGTGCGAAGCCGTAAGGCGATGTATACGGACTGACGCCTGCCCGGTGCTGGAACGTTAAGGGGACCGGTTAGTGCACTTTCGGGTGTGCGAAGCTGAGAACTTAAGCGCCAGTAAACGGCGGTGGTAACTATAACCATCCTAAGGTAGCGAAATTCCTTGTCGGGTAAGTTCCGACCTGCACGAATGGCGTAACGACTTCTCGACTGTCTCAACCATAGGCCCGGTGAAATTGCACTACGAGTAAAGATGCTCGTTTCGCGCAGCAGGACGGAAAGACCCCGGGACCTTTACTATAGTTTGATATTGGTGTTCGGTTCGGCTTGTGTAGGATAGGTGGGAGACTGTGAAGCGGCCACGCCAGTGGTTGTGGAGTCGTCGTTGAAATACCACTCTGGTCGTGCTGGATGTCTAACCTGGGTCCGTGATCCGGATCAGGGACAGTGTCTGATGGGTAGTTTAACTGGGGCGGTTGCCTCCTAAAGAGTAACGGAGGCGCCCAAAGGTTCCCTCAGCCTGGTTGGCAATCAGGTGTTGAGTGTAAGTGCACAAGGGAGCTTGACTGTGAGACCGACGGGTCGAGCAGGGACGAAAGTCGGGACTAGTGATCCGGCAGTGGCTTGTGGAAGCGCTGTCGCTCAACGGATAAAAGGTACCCCGGGGATAACAGGCTGATCTTCCCCAAGAGTCCATATCGACGGGATGGTTTGGCACCTCGATGTCGGCTCGTCGCATCCTGGGGCTGGAGTCGGTCCCAAGGGTTGGGCTGTTCGCCCATTAAAGCGGTACGCGAGCTGGGTTTAGAACGTCGTGAGACAGTTCGGTCCCTATCCGCTGTGCGCGTAGGAATATTGAGAAGGGCTGTCCCTAGTACGAGAGGACCGGGACGGACGAACCTCTGGTGTGCCAGTTGTCCTGCCAAGGGCATGGCTGGTTGGCTACGTTCGGAAAGGATAACCGCTGAAAGCATCTAAGCGGGAAGCCTGCTTCGAGATGAGTATTCCCACCCTCTTGAGGGGTTAAGGCTCCCAGTAGACGACTGGGTTGATAGGCCAGATGTGGAAGCCCTGTAAGGGGTGGAGCTGACTGGTACTAATAGGCCGAGGGCTTGTCCTCAGTTGCTCGCGTCCACTGTGTTAGTTCTGAAATAACGAACAGCCGTGTCAACACCGGTTTTGTTCAAATTTTCATAGTGTTTCGGTGGTCATTGCGTTAGGGAAACGCCCGGTTACATTCCGAACCCGGAAGCTAAGCCTTTCAGCGCCGATGGTACTGCAGGGGGGACCCTGTGGGAGAGTAGGACGCCGCCGAACAATTATTGTGGGAAAGCCCCGCACCCTTGTGGTGCGGGGCTTTTCTGCGTTCTGAGCGTCTAGGGTCGGACCATGCGCTACGAACTGGTCATCTTCGACAACGATGGTGTGCTCGTCGACAGTGAGCCGATCTCCAACACCATCCTCGCCGGCTACCTCACCGAACTCGGTCACCCCACCTCGTACGAGGAGTCGCTCCGCGACTACATGGGGGCCGCCGTGCACCGGGTGCACGACCTCGTCGAGGAGCGGGGCGGTGAGAAGCTTCCCGCGGACTTCGAGACCACCCTCCACGCCCGCACCTTTGCTGCTTTCGAGCAGGAGCTGGTGGCGGTGGACGGGGTCGAGGAGCTGCTCGGCAAGCTGGTCGCCGACGGGGTCGACTACTGCGTCGCCTCGTCCGGGAGCCACGAGAAGATCCGCGTCGGGCACCGCAAGACCGGCATCGACCAGTGGTTCGAGGAGGAGTGGATCTTCAGCTCGGAGGACGTCGGGCGGGGCAAGCCGGCGCCGGACCTGTTCCTGCGCGCCGCCGAGCGGATGGGCGTCGCGCCGGAGCGGTGCGTCGTCATCGAGGACAGCCCGCTCGGCGTCGAAGCCGCCCGGGCCGCCGGGATGGACGTGTACGGGTTCACGTCGATGATGCCCGCCGACCGACTGACCGGAGTGACCGGGTACTTCTCGGACATGGCCCAACTCCCGGAACTGCTCGCCTGATCCATCTACCCATGGGTAGACCGTGGGCCTACGCTCGCGGCCATGACAGACGCGGGCATGACACGTCCGGGCGCGGTCGATCCGGGCTTGCGGCACGGCAGGGTCTCACTGGCGTTGAGCTTCGGTGTCCAGGGGGTGGCGTTCGCGCTCCTCGTGACGCGTATCCCCGCCCTCCAGGACCAGTACGGGATATCCGACGGGCTGCTGCCCCTCTTCCTGGCCGCCGTCCCCATCCTGGCGGGCGTCGGCAGCGTACTCACCGAGAAAGTCGTCGCGCGAGTGCGGCCCGGGGTCGTCCTGCGGTGGGCCCAGCCCCTCGTGCTGCTCTCCCTGCTCGGCGTGGGGGCCGGCCGTCAGCTCTGGCACATCGCGGTGGCGCTCGGGGTCTTCGGACTGGCGGTCGGGGCGCTGGACGCCTCGATGAACATGATGGGCGTCAGCCTCCAGCGGGCGTACGGGCGCTCCATCATGCTCGGCTTCCACGCCGCGTACAGCCTCGGCGGGATCGCCGGGGCCTCGCTGGCGTGGGTCGGGGCGCGGTGGGATCTGTCGCTGTTCGTGTCCTACCTCCCTGTGGTGGCCGTTCTGTTGCCTGCCGCGCTCCTCGGCAGCCGGTGGTACACGGAGGGGCGGAGTCCGGAGGGAGCCGGTGACGAAGGCCCGAAGGCTTCCGGTGGGGGCCTCTCGTTCAAGCTGCTGCTGCCGCTCTGCCTGGTGATGTGTTTCGCCTACATCGGTGACTCGACCGTCTCCAACTGGAGTGCCAAGTACCTCCAGGACGTGCTCGGCAGCTCGGAGCAGATGTCGACGCTTCCGTACAACGTCTACATGGTGACGACGTTGCTGGGGCGGGCCGTCGGCGACCTCGGGGTGCGGCGGTTCGGGGCGGTCGCCGTGGTGCGGGGTGGAAGTCTGCTGGCGGCCGGCGGGTTCGCGGTGGTGGCCGGGGCGCCGGGGGCCTGGGTGGGGATGGCCGGTTTCACCATGCTCGGGCTCGGGCTCTGTGTGATCGTGCCGCAGACCTTCGCGGCGGCCGGGCGGATGTTCCCGGGGAACAGTGATGGAGCCGTGGCCCGGCTCAATATCTTCAACTATGTCGGGTTCCTGGTGGGTTCGCCGCTCGTCGGGGTTCTGGGCGATGCGTGGAGCTACCGGGGCGCCATGCTCGTACCGATGGTTCTGGTGCTGGCGACGCTGGTGTATGCCCGCTCGTTCGCTCCGAGCCCCGCCCGATACGGTGGCGGGCATGAGCGGCCGCGCACAGCTGATGTGGGATGACGCAGTTACGGGATACGACTTCGGGGAGAGCCACCCCATGGACCCGGTCCGTCTCGCCCTGACGATGGGGCTGGTGCGGGCGTTCGGGCTCGATGAGGCGGTGGACCTGCGGTCGGCGAAGCCGGTCGGGGACTCGACGCTGCGGCTCGTGCACCGGCAGGACTACGTGTCCGCCGTACGGGCCGCCTCGGCGAATCCGCGGGCCGCCGACCAGGAGTACGGGCTGGGTACGGTGGACGATCCGGCGTTCGCGGGGATGCACGAGGCGTCCGCGCTGATCGCCGGTCTTTCCGTCGGGGCCGCCGAGGCCGTGTGGCGCGGCGAGACCGCGCACGCGGTGAACTTCACCGGGGGGCTGCACCACGCCATGCCGGGCGCGGCCGCCGGGTTCTGCATCTACAACGATCCGGCGCTCGCCATCGCCCGGCTGCTGGAGCTCGGCGCCGAGCGGGTCGCGTACGTCGATGTGGACGTCCACCACGGCGACGGCGTCCAGGCCGCGTTCTGGGAGGACCCGCGCGTCCTGACGATCTCCTTGCACGAGCACCCGAGGACCCTGTTCCCGCAGACCGGGTGGCCGGAGGAGACCGGGGCCGGGGCCGGCGAGGGCTCTGCCGTGAATCTGGCGCTGCCGGCCGGGACCGGGGACGCCGGGTGGCTGCGGGCCTTCCACGCCGTCGTGCCCGAGCTGCTGGCCGATTTCCGGCCCCAGGTGCTCGTCACGCAGCACGGGGCCGACACGCACTTCGAGGACCCGCTGGCGCACCTCGCGGTCTCGCTGGACGCGCAGCGGGCGGTGATGGAGTCCTGTCACGAGCTGGCCCACCAGTACGCCGAGGGCGGGCGGTGGGTGGCGCTCGGCGGGGGCGGGTACGCGGTGGTGGATGTCGTACCGCGGTCGTGGACGCATCTGGTCGGGATCGCCGCCCATGCTCCCGTCGATCCGGAGTCGGTGGTGCCGCCGTCGTGGCGGGATCTTGTCTACGCCCGTACGCGGCAGTTGGGGCCCGGCCGGATGACCGACGGGCGTACGCCGTCCTGGCCGTCCTGGGAGGACGGGTACGACCCGGCGGACCGGCTGGACCAGGCCGTCCTCGCGACCCGTAAGGCGGCGTTCCCGTTGCGGGGGCTGCTCGCCTGATCCGTGGCGTACCGGATGGGCATTGTGCCGTGCGGTTACGCCAACGGTGGGGCGTACCGGGAATTCGGCCCGCCCGGGCCGGGGGATGCGGCAGCATCCCGAGGGTGTTGAGCACCGGGGCGTTGCGCGCCCATCTGCTGGCGGCCCGGCTGGCCGGGCCCGTTGCCACGTCGCGCGAGAACAGTCTGCGCAGCTACCGGCTGTTCGCCGCGCGCGATCCGCGGGTGATGCTGGGGCTGACGCCCGAGCGGGCCTGGGGTGAGCCGGAGGTGCTGCGGCTGATGGCGGAGCGGTGCGGGGTCTCGGCCGATCCCGCGCATGTGTCGGGTCCGGACGCGATCGATCCGGAGCGGACGGTGGCGGCGCTGGACGCGTTCGCGGAGCGGCTGGGGCGGGTGGCGTCGCTGCGGGCTCCGGTGCTGCTGGGGACCGGGCATCCGCACCGGCTGCTGGGTTTCTACGCCGGACTGGCAGACGCCTTGTCGGCGGCGGGATGCCCTGTCCTCACCCCGGCGCAGGGGAGATGTATCGACATAACGACCCGGTTCGGCGTACGTACGTACCGTCTCGACTACGTACGGGGGGTCGCGCTGGTCCGCGAGCCCGGGGGGCGGCCCTCGGGTGGTGAAACCGGCGCACACACGCATTCGCCGCTGCCGGTCCGGGTGGCGCTCCAGGACGCGGCCGAGCGGTACGGGGTGCTTCCGGAGCTGGTGATCGGGGATCACGGGTGGGTCTGCGGCGCAGGTCAGCTCGGTATCGAGGCGATCGGGCCGGCGGATACGGACGATCCCGCGCTCTTCGTCGGCGAGGCCGAGGGGCGGGTTTCGGTCGCCGTGCCGCTCGACGACGGGGTCCGCTCGCACTACTACCGGCCGCTGACGCGCTATGTGCTCCACCGGGCGGGCCTGCCCTCGTAAGTGGCCTGGTCGTCCCTCCTCTTCCCCACTCGCACCACCCGCCCCTAACCTGGGGAGTGAGCGCACAGCGACGAAGAGTCACCGGAGGGGAAGCCGGTGCGCGTCCGGTGCGGAAGGTACAGGTGGGTCATGGCTGCTGACAACGAAAGGCCTCTCAACGAGGTCAGGTTTCTGACCGTGGCGGAAGTCGCCTCGGTCATGCGAGTGTCGAAGATGACCGTGTACCGCTTGGTGCACAGCGGTCATCTGCCGGCGATCCGGGTGGGAAGGTCCTTCCGGGTGCCGGAGCAAGCGGTTCACGCGTATCTCCGCGAGTCCTTTGTGGGGGTGGAATCAGCCTGAGGCCTTGAGACGAGGCCTCGGAAGCCTGGGGTTTGCCCTCGGATTACGTCCCTCACGCGGTGGCGGGTAGGCTAGGCCGACGTAGGTCGTGTGGGCCCAGACGCCCCGCACCAGTGAAGAAGAAGTGAGCGAGGGTAGTCGTGGGCTCTGTTATCAAGAAGCGGCGCAAGCGGATGGCCAAGAAGAAGCACCGCAAGCTGCTCAAGCGCACGCGCGTTCAGCGTCGCAACAAGAAGTAGCGAACGCAGTTCGTGAGATCCGCAGCCCTCCCGCCGTTCCGGCGGGAGGGCTGCGGTGCGTTACACGGCAACCGTTCAACCGCTACGGTGACGGCCAGGGAAGTTACCGCGGGAAGCAGGGGAACAGGGAAGCAGGGTTCGGCTTCCCCTGCCGACGGAAGGCGCTGTCTTGGGGAAGGTCGTCCTCGTCACAGGAGTGGCCCGGCAGCTGGGGGGCCGCTTCGTCCGGCGCGTCCAGCGCGATCCCGGGGTGGACCGGGTGATCGCCGTGGACGCGGTCACGCCCGCGCATCCGCTGGGCGAGGCCGAGTTCGTCCGGGCGGACATCCGGCAGTCCGCGCTGGCGCGGATCCTCGCCGAGCACGCCGTCGACACGGTCGTGCACCTGGACGTCTCCGGCAAGGCGCTCGGCACCGCCGGCCGGACGGCGATCAAGGAGACCAACGTCATCGGCACCATGCAGCTGCTCGGCGCCTGCCAGAAGTCGCCGACCGTGCAGCGGCTCGTGGTGAAGTCGAGCACGAGCGTGTACGGGTCGGCGTCCCGTGATCCGGCGGTGTTCACCGAGACCACGCCGCCCAAGTCGCTGCCGAGCGGCGGGTTCGCGAAGGACGCGGTGGAGGTCGAGGGGTACGTACGCGGCTTCGCCCGGCGTCGCCCGGACGTCGCGGTGTGCGTGCTGCGGTTCGCCAACATCCTGGGGCCGCGGCCGGACTCGCCGCTGGCGGACTATCTGTCGCTGCCGGTCCTGCCGACGGTCTTCGGCTACGACCCGAGGCTCCAGTTCGTGCACGAGGACGATGTGGTCGACGTCCTCCAGGTCGCGGCGCGCGAGCCCCGGCGCGGAACGCTGAACAGCGGGACCTTCAACATCGCCGGGGACGGGGTGCTGTTGCTCTCGCAGTGTTCGCGGCGGCTGGGGAAGCCGACCGTTCCCGTTCTGCTGCCTGCCGTCACGTGGGTCGGCTCGGCGCTCCGTACGATCGGTATGACCGACTTCTCGCCGGAGCAGATCCGGCTGCTGACCCATGGCCGGGTGGTCTCGACCGTGCAGATGCGGGAGACCCTCGGTTTCCGGCCGGAGTTCACCACGGCCGAGACCTTCGCGGAGTTCGCGCGGAGTCTGGGTCCGGGGCTGCTGCCGCCGGAGACGGTGGGCAGGGCGGTGGACCGGCTGGCGGAGCTGCCGCTGCCGGGTGGTGCCGGGCCGCGGGAGCGCGGGGCCGGTGCGGTACAGACGACTCACGGCGGCAGGTAGAGGAGCGCGGTTGCGATGGCGGACGCCAAGGTCATTCCGTTCGACGACGACCGTTCGCGGTCCGGTGGCGGTTCGCGTCCGGCCCGGCGCCGGACCGGGAGCGGCAGCGGCGGGCGGGGCGACGGCTCCACGGCGCCGGTGAGCGCCCTGCCGGGCGGCCGGTTGCCCGATCCTTCCGAGGAGGCCGCGGCGGGGGCTCAGGAGCCTCAGGAGGCCCCGGAGTCTCCGATGGGCGAGGCGGGTGAGGCCGGTGGTGGCTGGGACCGGCGGATCGCGGGCGGGCTCGCGTTCCTGCGGCGGCGGGTCACCGGCGACTACGAGGTCGACGAGTTCGGTTACGACAAGGAGCTCACCGACCAGGTCCTGATGTCGGCGCTGCGGCCGCTGGCGGACAAGTACTTCCGGGTCGAGGTGAAGGGCATCGAGAACATCCCGTCGGAGGGCGGGGCGCTCATCGTGGCCAACCACTCCGGGACGCTGCCGCTGGACGGGCTGATGCTCCAGGTCGCGGTGCACGACAACCACCCGGCCGAGCGTCATCTGCGGCTGCTCGCCGCCGATCTGGTCTTCCAGCTGCCGGTCGTCAACGAGCTGGCGCGGAAGGCCGGGCACACGCTGGCCTGTGCGGAGGACGCGCAGCGGCTGCTGGAGACGGGCGAGATCGTCGGGGTGATGCCGGAGGGGTTCAAGGGGATCGGCAAGCCGTTCGGCGACCGGTACAAGCTGCAGCGGTTCGGGCGGGGCGGGTTCGTCTCGACGGCGCTGCGGGCGGGGACCCCGATCGTGCCGTGCTCGATCGTGGGGGCCGAGGAGATCTACCCGATGATCGGCAACGCGAAGACGCTGGCGCGGCTGCTGGGCTTCCCGTACTTCCCGATCACGCCGACGTTCCCGTGGCTGGGTCCGCTGGGTGCGGTGCCGCTGCCGACGAAGTGGACGATCCAGTTCGGTGAGCCGATCCCGACGGACGGCTATCCGCCGGAGGCGGCCGATGACCCGATGCTGATGTTCAACCTGACGGACCAGGTGCGGGAGCAGATCCAGCACACGCTGTACAAGCTGCTGGTGCAGCGGCGGTCGGTCTTCTTCTGAGGGCTTGGGTACGTGAGAGGGGGCCGGTACGCGGATCGCGTGCCGGCCCCCTCTCACGTACGCCCGTATGTCCTACGGCTTGGGCTTGAGGTTCTCTCCGTCGATCCCGAGGCCGGGGAGGAGCCCGGGGAGCAGCGGAGGGAGGGTGACGTCCGGGGCGGGGCGGGGTGTGGTGCTCGGGCGGTCCTCCGGGGTCGGCTGGGTGAGCCCGTCGGTGGGGAGGTCGTCGAGCAGGCCGTCCGTACCGCCGTCGAGGAGGCCGTCGTCCGGGGTGGCGCCGGAGGAGCCGGGGGAGCGTGGTGCGTCCGACGGCTTCGGTGCGGTGGTGGAGTCGGGGCGGTCTTCGGAGGGGGCCGGGGGCGCGGGGGCGGGGCCGTCGGTCCGGGGGGATCCGGTCTCCGGCGTGGTGGTGCCCGTGGGTCCGGTGTCCTCGCTGCCGCCCGGGGGACGGGGGAGGAGGGACTGGAGCGGGGCGACGTCGTCCTCCATGGCCGCGAAGACGGAGCTGACCTGGTCGCGGATGTCGGTGAGCTGGACGGGGAGCCGGTCGCGGAGGCTGCTCCAGGTGGCGCGGTGCGAGCGGGAGAAGGTGTCCAGGGTCTGGATGGGGCCGATGGAGCCGTCGCGCTGGTAGGCGGAGTGGAGCAGGCGGTGGCCCTCGGAGGCGTCGTGGGACATGCCGTTGAGCGCGCGTCTGACCGCGCCGAGGGACTCGTGGTCCAGCTCACCGGCGCGGCCGCGCTCCATGAGTCTGCGGGCCTCGCTGAGGCGGGTGGAGGCCTGGTCGAGGTAGGCCTCGCCGCGGTCGGCGTCGCCCTTGGCCATGCCGAGGCTGATGTCCTCCATCCCGCGCTTCAGCCCGTACAGCGAGTCACCGGGCAGGGCGTCGGAGCTGGCAGCGGCCACTCCGCCGAAGGCGCCCGCTGCCACACCCACGGTGAGCCCACCGGCGGTGAGCCCCTTCGCCCAGCGGGAGCGGGGACGCAGTCTGCGCAGTGGAGAGGCCCGGTGGGCCCCCTTGCCCCGTTGCACGGGCACCGTAGGGCCCGTCGCTGCGCCGCCCTCGGCGAACATGGCCTCCATGGCGGCGACGAGCTGGGCTCGCTGCACCACTTTGACCTCGGGGTCCAACTGCGGCTTCGGTAGCTCACCGAGGCCGTTCGCCAGGGCCAACAGCGGTCCGCGGTCGGCCTGATCGGCCGGCTCCTCGGGCTGTACGGCCGCCGCACCCTGGGGGGTCTGCTCCTCCAGGGCCTGGGCGAAGGCGTTCGCCCGCCGGTGTGCCGAAACGTTTGCGATCACTGGCGGCACCTCCTCTCGTCATGACGGTCGACTCCCCTGGCGGTCCGGAAGGTTGCCCACCTTGAGCGTTTCCACTCGATGGAGTGAGTGGCGACGGACAGGGCGTGACGACAGGGGGCCTGCAACCGGCACAACGAGCGCCTCGGCACTTGGGTTACGCACGAAAGATGATCGGACCAGTGGGTGAGGGGACGGTCACTTTCCGGCGCCGATCACACCGGTTCCGGTCAGCGGGCGTCGTCCGGCAGGAGTCGGGCGAGCGTGCGGACGGCGCGGTACTGCAGGGTCTTGATCGCGCCCTCGTTCTTTCCCATCACCCGGGCCGTCTCGGCGACCGAGAGGCCTTGCAGGAAGCGCAGCGTGACGCACTCCTGCTGCTGTGGATTGAGTCGGCGCACGGCCTGGAGCAGTGCGGCGTTGGAGAGGGACTCCAGGACGGAGTCCTCGGGGGAACGCTCCACCTCGTTGGCGTCGAGCATTTCGCCGGTGGTCACTTCCAGCCGGAACCGACTGGATTTGAAGTGGTCGGCGACCAGGTTGCGGGCGATGGTGACCAGCCAGGCGCCGAAGTCGCGGCCCTGCCAGGTGAACGTGGAGATACGGCGCAGCGCGCGGAGGAAGGTCTCACTGGTGAGGTCCTCCGCGGTCGCCTTGCCGCCCACGCGGTAGTAGATGTACCGGTACACGGTGTCGCTGTACTGGTCGTACAAGCGGCCGAAGGCGTCGGCCTCGCCGGCCTGTGCGCGCTCGACGAGGTCCATCATGCGCGCGCTGTCGCTGTCGGCCGTGGGACGGCGGACGGTCGACGTGGCCGAGGCGGCGCGGGTGCTGCGTCTTCCGACCGCCGCACTGCGTTCGGCCATGGCGTAGCACGGGCCGACGGGTGCAGGGGTGGCGAAGGCGGGGACGGCGTACGCGGTGGGGACGAAGCCGCGCAGGCGGTCAATGACCGATGCACGCAGCGTAGCCAGGCCCGAGGCGTCAACCCCGACGTGTGGGTACACGGGACTCCCAGAGGCAGAGCTTCCATCACGAGCAGTTCGAAAAACGTCACTCGTCGTAGCGAGCGGCGGTCTCCGTGATGCGTCTGAGGAGAATAACGCTTCGTGCAGGCGGCACTACACCCAGTTGTCTAAATCACCGATTACGTCGTTTCTTGTATCGCTAAGTGACGCACTGAGCAGCGCATCGTGACCACTTATTGATCAGATTGCTTCGTGATCTGTCACTCTCCCGCTCGGGCGCCCGGTTGACGGGCACAGCGGGTATCGGGCGGTACGAAGGGTGCGCGCGGGCAGCAGGCAGCGGGCCGCGGTCAGCGGCGGCGGCGGTGCAGGGCGAGCGCGGCGGCGGTGCCGCCCGCCAGTGCGCCGACGCCGGCCGCGGCGGGGATGCCGACCTTGGCCGCCTTGCGGCCGGTGCGGTAGTCGCGCAGCCGCCAGTCCAGGGACCGGGCGTGCTTGCGGAGCTTGGTGTCCGGGTTGATCGCGTAGGGGTGGCCGACCAGCGAGAGCATCGGGATGTCGTTGTGCGAGTCGCTGTAGGCGGCGCACCGCTCCAGGTCCAGGCCCTCGGCCGCCGCCAGCGCGCGTACGGCTTCGGCCTTGGCGGGCCCGTGCAGGGGCTCGCCCACCAGGCGGCCGGTGTAGACGCCGTCCACCGATTCGGCGACGGTGCCGAGCGCGCCGGTCAGGCCGAGGCGGCGGGCGATGATGGTGGCGGTCTCCACCGGGGCGGCGGTGACCAGCCAGACGCGCTGCCCGGCGTCCAGGTGGGCCTGGGCCAGGGCGCGGGTGCCGGGCCAGATGCGGTCGGCCATGTACTCGTCGTAGATCTCCTCGCCGATGGACATCAGCTCGGAGACGCGGTGGCCCTTGACGATGGAGAGCGCGCTGTCGCGGGCGTCCTGCATGTGCTCGGGGTCCTCGACGCCGGCCAGCCGGAACCAGGCCTGCTGCCAGGCGAACCGGGTGAGCTCGCGGCGCTCGAAGAACTTCCGCTTGTACAGGCCCCGGCCGAAGTGGAAGATCGCGGCGCCCTGCATGACGGTGTTGTCGAGGTCGAAGAAGGCGGCGGCGCGGTCGTCCCCGGCGACCGGGAACGCGGGCTCCTCGGGTGCCTGGTCGGACGCCTGGCCGGGGGCTCCGGTCAGGAGGGCGGACTCGTCCTCGACCGAGGTCTTGCGTGCGGCCTCTGCCGCGGCCTCGCCTGCCAGGACGCTCCGTGCGGTTGCGGAACGCCTACGGGGGGTGAGCCATCCAAGAGCGGCCATGCGGTGAGCATAGCCAGTCCGCCGGTACGTGCCCGACCTGCCGGGATGCGGCGGCGTGAACTCTGCGGGGCCGAATCGTTAATCGGGCGATTCCGGGCGGTCCGCCGACCGTACGAGCGGGCGCAGAATGAGAGGCATGAGTCCGCTGCTGCGTCGTACGAAGAAGAAGCCCGCCGACCGGGTGGTCACCCTGATCGGGAAGCCGGGGTGCCATCTGTGCGAGGACGCCCGGGCGGTGGTGGGCGCGGTCTGCGAGGAGACCGGTGCGTCGTGGGTGGAGAAGGACATCACCGAGGACGAGGGGCTGTACAAGGAGTACTGGGAGCAGATTCCGGTGGTGCTGATCGATGGCGAACAGCACACGTTCTGGCGGGTGGACCCGGCGAGACTGCGCAAGGCGCTGGGTGCGGACGTGAAACTCGGTTAACATCATGGGCGTTTTGAGTGGTCTCGGGGGCGTAGACATGAGGAGCGTGTACCGCTTTGCCCCCTTCGAGGCTGCAACGGGCTGATGCGGTCCCCGGTTCCGGGATCGCACGGGCAATGTGCGTGACCCCGGTCACTTTGACCGGACAAAACGGACACTATCTTTGTGCACGCGTTCACAAAGACATAGCCTGCATTCGACGGGGCGGTCTTGGGACATACGGCCGCCTGCAGCCCCGCTCATCCCGCAGGAGCACCGTGGCAACTGGCCGAACTCACCGACCGGCGACCCGTAGCCGAGGAATTCCCGAGGCCACCGTCGCCCGACTTCCGCTGTATCTGCGCGCCCTCACGGCGCTCTCCGAGCGGTCCGTACCCACGGTCTCCTCCGAGGAACTGGCCACCGCGGCCGGGGTCAACTCCGCGAAGCTGCGCAAGGACTTCAGCTACCTGGGGTCCTACGGCACCCGCGGGGTCGGGTACGACGTCGAGTACCTCGTCTACCAGATCTCCCGCGAACTCGGCCTCACCCAGGACTGGCCGGTCGCCATCGTCGGCATCGGGAACCTCGGCGCGGCCCTCGCCAACTACGGCGGCTTCGCCTCGCGCGGCTTCCGGGTCGCGGCGCTGATCGACGCCGACCCCGCCATGGCCGGTACGCCGGTGGCCGGGATCGCCGTCCAGCACACGGACGACCTGGACCGGATCATCAGCGACAACGGTGTGTCCATCGGCGTGATCACCACCCCGCCCGGCGCCGCCCAGCAGGTCTGCGACCGGCTCGTGGCCGCCGGGGTGACCTCCATCCTGAACTTCGCGCCGACCGTGCTCTCGGTGCCCGAGGGCGTCGACGTACGGAAGGTCGACCTCTCCATCGAGCTGCAGATCCTGGCCTTCCACGAGCAGCGCAAGGCCGGCGAGGACGCGTCCGCCGACGGCGAGGACCCCGAGGCGCCGCCGATGCGTGCCACGCCCGCGAGCCGGAAGGGACCCGACGGGGACATGCCCGCCGTGATGCCGGCATGAGCCTCCTCGTCGTCGGGCTGAGCCACCGCAGCGCCCCCGTCTCCGTGCTGGAGCGGGCTTCCCTCGCTGCCGACACCCAGGCCAAGCTGCTCCAGGACACCCTCGCCGCGGAACCCGCGACCGAGGCCGCCGTGCTGGCCACCTGCAACCGCATCGAGCTGTACGCGGACGTGGACAAGTTCCACGCGGGCGTCGCCGAGCTCTCCACCCTGCTCGCCCAGCACAGCGGCGTCGGGCTGGACGAGCTCACTCCGTATCTCTATGTGCACTACGAGGACCGGGCCGTCCACCACCTCTTCTCGGTGGCCTGCGGGCTGGACTCGATGGTCGTCGGCGAGGGCCAGATCCTCGGCCAGATCAAGGACGCGCTCGCGCGCGGCCAGGAGCTGCACACCGCCGGACGGCTGCTCAACGACCTGTTCCAGCAGGCCCTGCGGGTCGGCAAGCGCGCCCACAGCGAGACCGGGATCGACCGGGCCGGGCAGTCGCTCGTCTCCTTCGGCCTCCAGCAGCTCGCCGCCGGGGCCGACCCGGGCCTCTGGGCCCAGGGCAAGCGCGCCCTGGTGATCGGTGCCGGCTCGATGTCCTCGCTGGCCGCCGCCACCCTGGCGCGTACCGGCGTCGCCGAGATCATCGTCGCCAACCGGACCCGCTCCCGCGCGGAGCGGCTGGTGGAGATCCTCCAGCAGGGCGACGACACCACCGTGCGCGCCCACGCCGTCGAGATGTCCGCGGTAGGCGACGAACTGACACGTGCCGACGTCGTCGTCTCCTGCACCGGCGCCACCGGCCTCGTCCTCACCGCCGACGCGCTGGCCGACGCCCTCGGCGTCACCCTGGACGCCCCGGCCGAGGCGCCCGCCGTCACGGTCGTCCCGGCCCCCGCCGACGTCGACCAGCACGCCGCCTGGGTGGAGAACGGTTCCGCCGCCTCCGCGCCCGAGGCCCCGCGCCGCGTCACGCTGCCCGCGCAGTCCACCGGACCGGTGAAGCTCGCGCTGCTCGACCTCGCCATGCCGCGCGACATCGACGGCGCCGCCCACCGCATCGACGGGGTGCGCCTCGTCGACATCGAGTCGCTCGCCGACGCCTCCGCCGACGCGCCGATGGCCGCCGACGTGGACCAGGTCCGCACGATCGTCGCCGACGAGGTGGCCGCCTTCGGCGCCGCCCAGCGCGCCGCCCATGTCGCGCCGACCGTGGTCGCCCTGCGCACCATGGCCGCTGACGTGGTGGCCGGCGAGATCGCCCGGCTGGACGGCCGCCTCCCCGATCTGGACGAGAAGCAGCGCGCCGAGATCACCCAGACCGTGCGCCGCGTCGTCGACAAACTCCTGCACGCGCCCACCGTGCGGGTCAAACAGCTGGCCAGCGAGCCCGGCGGCGCCGGGTACGCGGACGCGCTGCGCGAACTCTTCGACCTCGACCCGCAGACGGTGGCCGCCGTCTCCCGGGCCGACCTGAACGACCCGAATAGAGGGCGGTCATGACCGACAACTCATCGCCGGGCGCGGGCAACCCCGCGCCGCTCCGGCTGGGCACCCGGCGCTCCAAGCTCGCCATGGCCCAGTCCGGCCTCGTGGCCGAGGCGGTCCGCGAGGTGACCGGGCGCGCCGTCGAGCTCGTCGAGATCACCACGTACGGCGACACCTCCCGCGAGCACCTGGCGCAGATCGGCGGCACCGGCGTCTTCGTCGCGGCCCTGCGCGAGGCGCTGCTGCGGGGCGAGGTGGACTTCGCGGTCCACTCGCTCAAGGACCTGCCGACCTCGCAGCCCGACGAGCTGGTGCTGGCGGCCGTGCCGCAGCGTGAGGACCCGCGCGACGCGCTGGTGGCCCGTGACGGGCTGACCTTCGAGCAGCTGCCCGACGGCGCCCGTATCGGCACCGGTTCGCCGCGCCGCATGGCGCAGCTGAACGCGTACGCCCGCTCGCACGGCCTGCGGATCGAGACCGTCCCCATCCGGGGCAACGTCGACACCCGGATCGGGTTCGTGCGGGACGGCGAGCTCGACGCGGTGGTCCTCGCCGCCGCCGGGCTCAGCCGCCTCGGCCGGACCGCGGAGGTCACCGACTTCCTGCCGGTCGACACCGTTCTGCCCGCTCCCGGCCAGGGAGCACTGGCGATCGAGTGCGCTGCGACCAGCGCCGACCTCGCCGCCGCGCTCGCCGAGCTCGACGACCCGTACACCCGGGCCGCCGTGACCGCCGAACGTGCCCTGCTCGCCGCCCTGGAGGCCGGCTGCTCCGCACCTGTGGGTGCGCTGGCCGACCTCCTGGTCGACGGACAGGCTGTCAACGAACTGCGCCTGCGCGGAGTCGTCGGTACCACCGACGGTTCCTCGCTGGTACAGCTGTCCACCACCGGTCCCGTCCCCACGTCGCACGACGACGCGGCGGCCCTCGGTCGCGAACTCGCGGCCGAGATGCTCGCCAAGGGTGCGGCCGGTCTTATGGGGGAGCGAGCACTTTGAGCCCCACCGGCCCCGCCGCATCCGACTTTCCTGCCCTGTCCCCACGAGGTCAGGTCACCTTCCTCGGCGCCGGTCCCGGCGACCCGGGACTGCTGACGCTCCGCGCCGTCGAGGCGCTGGCGAGCGCCGACGTCCTGGTCGCCGAACCGGACGTTCTCGACGTCGTTCGCGGCCATGCGCGCTCCGGCGTAAGCACGCCTGAGCTGACGGTTGTTGACGTGTCGTCAACCGCCGCCGGAGTACCCGTTCTCAGGGATGCGGCCAATCTTGTCATGGAGGCCGCGAAGGGCGGCAGGCGGGTGGTCCGTGCTGTGGCGGGCGACCCGGGCCTGGACGGCGACGCGGGCGCGGAGATGCTCGCCTGCGCCGCCGCCGGGGTGCCCTTCGAGGTGGTCCCGGGCGTGGCGACCGCCGTCGGCGTGCCCGCGTACGCCGGGGTGCCGCTGCGCGACGCGCAGGGCGCCGACGTGCGCTTCGTCGACGCCCGTACGGCCTCCGACCGGTGCTGGAGCGAGGTCGGCGCGAGCGACGCGACCGCCGTCGTCTCCACCACGCTGGACGCGGTCGCGGCCGCCGCCGGCGAGCTGGTCTCGGCCGGGCGCAAGCCCGACACCCCGCTCACCGTGACGATCGCGGGCACCACCACCCGCCAGCGCACCTGGACGGCGACCCTCGGGACCATCGCCCAGGTCTTCAAGCAGGCCAAGGTGCTCCCCTCGCCGGAGGGGCACCGGCCGGTCATAGCCGTGGTCGGTGAGCGCAGTGCCGCCGCCCAGCGCGACCAGCTCGCGTGGTTCGAGTCCAAGCCGCTGTTCGGCTGGAAGGTGCTCGTCCCGCGCACGAAGGAGCAGGCCGCGTCGCTCTCCGACCAGCTGCGTTCGTACGGTGCCGTCCCGCACGAGGTCCCGACGATCGCCGTCGAGCCGCCGCGTACGCCCCAGCAGATGGAGCGCGCGGTCAAGGGCCTGGTCACCGGCCGCTACGAGTGGATCGCCTTCACCAGCGTCAACGCCGTCAAGGCGGTCCGGGAGAAGTTCGAGGAGTACGGGCTCGACGCCCGCGCCTTCGCAGGGATCAAGGTCGCGGCCGTCGGCGAGCAGACCGCCGCCGCGCTGGTCGACTTCGGTGTGAAGCCGGACCTGGTGCCCTCCGGTGAGCAGTCCGCCGCCGGGCTGCTGGAGGACTGGCCGCCGTACGACCCGGTCTTCGACCCGATCGACCGGGTGTTCCTGCCGCGCGCCGACATCGCCACCGAGACGCTGGTGGCCGGGCTGATCGAGCTGGGCTGGGAGGTCGACGACGTCACCGCGTACCGCACGGTCCGCGCCTCGCCGCCGCCGGCCGACACCCGCGAGGCGATCAAGGGCGGTGGCTTCGACGCGGTCCTGTTCACCTCGTCCTCGACCGTCCGGAACCTGGTCGGCATCGCGGGCAAGCCGCACAACGTCACGGTCATCGCGTGTATCGGCCCGGCCACCGCGAAGACCGCCGAGGAGCACGGCCTGCGCGTGGACGTCCTGTCCCCGGAGCCGTCCGTGCACAAGCTCGCCGAGGCGCTCGCCGCCTTCGGTGCGCAGCGGCGGGACGCGGCGAAGGAGGCCGGCGACCCGGTGACCCGGCCGAGCGAGCGCCGCCCGGGTGCGCGTCGGCGCCGGACGACGACGTAGCAGGGTTACGGGGGTGGTGGGCCCGGTCGCTTCGGCGACCGGGCCCACCGGTCTTTTCCGGGCCGGGCGCAAGGGCCTGTTCATAGCCTGCGCCGGGGCCTTTCCCGGCGCAGGTGTCGGTAAGCGGGTGATGTGGGCGGGTCTATCGTCGAAGGATGACTGCGTACGGAAACTTCCCCGGCTCCCGCCCCCGGCGGCTGCGGACGACCCCGGCGATGCGGCGGATGGTCGCCGAGACCCGGCTCGACCCGGCGAACCTGATCCTCCCCGCGTTCGTACGGGAGGGCATCGACGCCCCGGTCGCCATCTCGGCCATGCCCGGCGTGCACCAGCACACCCTGGACACCCTGCGGAAGGCGGCCGTCGAGGCGGTCTCGGCCGGGGTCTCGGGGATCATGCTCTTCGGTGTCCCGGAGGACGCGAAGAAGGACGGCCGGGGCACGGCGGGCACCGACCCGGACGGCATCCTCCAGCTCGGGCTGCGGGCGGTGCGCGAGGAGGTCGGGGACGACCTGGTGGTCATGTCGGACCTGTGCCTGGACGAGTACACCGACCACGGGCACTGCGGGGTCCTGGACGCCGACGGGCGCGTGGACAACGACGCGACCCTGGAGCGGTACGCGGAGATGGCCCAGGTCCAGGCGGACGCCGGGGCCCATGTGGTGGGCCCCAGCGGGATGATGGACGGCCAGGTAGGGGTGATCCGGGACGCCCTGGACCAGACCGGGTACGAGGACGTGTCGATCCTCGCCTACACCGCGAAGTACAGCTCGGCCTTCTACGGCCCCTTCCGCGAGGCCGTCGGCTCCTCGCTCACCGGCGACCGCAAGACCTACCAGCAGGACCCGGCCAACGCCCGGGAGTCGCTGCGGGAGCTGGCGCTGGACCTGGAGGAGGGCGCCGACATGGTCATGGTGAAGCCCGCCGGGCCGTATCTGGACATCCTCGCCAAGGTCGCGGAGTCGGTGGACGTGCCGGTCGCGGCGTACCAGATCAGCGGCGAGTACGCGATGATCGAGGCCGCCGCCGAGAAGGGCTGGATCGACCGGGACAAGGCGATCCTGGAGAGCCTGACCGGGATCCGGCGGGCCGGGGCGCAGATGATCCTCACCTACTGGGCGACCGAGGTCGCCCAGTGGCTCGGGCGCGGCCGGGACTGAGCCGTCGTCCTCAGGGGCTGCCCTGGAGGCCGGAAAAGAACTCAGGGCCCACCCGCTCCGGTCTCCTGGAGCCGGTGGGCCTCCTTGATGGAGAAGCGGGCGCTGTCCCGTACGAGCGGGTCCTGGTCCGCGCGGGCCGTGGAGTCCAGGGCCATCGCGACGAGCGGGTCCGAGGTGTAGGGCGCCAGCGACATCGCCGCGTACTGCCGGACCAGGTCCTCCTCCGGCTCCCGCAGCGCGGTGAGCAGGGCGCGGCCCGCGCGGCGGCGGAGGTCGGGGTCGTCCGGGGGCCAGACCCGCAGGACGGTGGCGCTCTCGACGCGGGCGAGGTCGTACTCCTCCGCGTCGGCGACCACCGAGACGAGGAACGGCAGCGCCTGCGCGTTGGCGTCCAGCTCGGTGATGATCTCGCGCTTGCGGTCACTGCCCGGGGGCAGTGCGCGGTACTCGGCTATCAGGCGTTCGGCGGCTTCGGCCGCTGCGGCGGCTGCCGTGGTCGGGGGGTGCGTGTCGTTCATGGGGGTGGACACTTTCTGTCAGGGCCAGTCGACCTGTGCCATGAATGCTACGAAAGTGACCATCGCGGTGGCAGGTGCGGCCAGTGACAGGCCCACGCGGCGGGGCCGGTCGCTCGCGTGAGTACCGGGGTTCAGCCGGCCGCCGGAAGGTCCGCCGGTTCGCCTGTCCTCGCGGCGAGCCAGGCGCGGGCCGCGCCGCGTTCGCCGTCCGTGAGCGGTGGGCGGACCTGGTCCGGGTGGCGGATGACGTAGTGCTCGCTCGCCGCCTTGAGACCGATCGCGCGGGCCTCGGCGGAGAGGCGGGGGTCGTCCGCCACCTCCTGGGCGCGCCGCCACCAGCTGTGACTGCGCGGGTCGATGGCGTAGTGCCAGAGCGGCTGGGCGGGGTCGGCCACGCCGATCAGGACCCGGTGCAGGACGTGCGGCCTGATGCCCGGTTCGCCGATCAGCCGCTCGGCGACGTGCAGCGGGTGGGTGTCGTCGAGGCGGGCGCGGAGCAGGACCCAGGTCATGAGGTGGCCGGTGTCGTGGGCGCCGGAGGCCACGAAGTCCCACAGCTCGGCGGCTCGGGTCTCGTCCGGCGCGCCCAGGTGGGTGAGGAGGCGGAGCGGTGCCTTCCAGAGCGGCTTGGGCTTCGCCCACCAGGACAGCAGCTCGTCGGCGGCCGGGTGCGCGAGGTCCTGGGCGAGGCAGGTGAGGGTGACCAGCGGGTGGCGCCACTCGGTGTAGGTGGTGCGGTACTGCTTGGTCAGCTCCTTCTTCCAGCGCGGCAGGAGGGCTCGCAGGTCCGTTTCGGTGGCCTGGCCGTGGGCCTGGAGCAGCTCCAGGCAGAAGGCGATGCCCTGGACGCCGGTGGCGGGGTCGGCGAGGCGGTCGCGCAGCCAGTGGACGTCGGCGGGGGAGAGCGTGCGGTAGCGGTGCCAGAGGTCGCCGAGCGCGCCTTCGTGGGTGGTGAGGTCCGGGCCGGTGCCGGCGAGCAGGTCGTCGCGGGCGGCCTCGTACCGGTCGGCGGCGGCGAGCGCGTCGGCCGCCTCGGGACCGGTGAGCCGGGCGGCTTCCTCGCGTACGCGGGTGAGGTGGTCGTACGCCGCGTGCGCGGCCGCCACGCGGAGCGGGCGCGGCAGGCGGTCGTCGGTGGTGAGGCGGACGGTGGTGAGGGCGGCGAACGCCTGGGCGGCGGCGCGGTCCGCCTCCGGGTGGGCGGCGCGCCAGTCGTTGGTGACGGCGGTGCGGAGGGCGGTCAGCAGGGCGGCGGCTCGGGCGGGTTCCCGAGGAGCCCCGGTGAGCTGGTCGGAGAGCGTACGGGCCGCCTGGTGCGGGTCCGGTTCGTGGAGCGTGCGGTACGTGCGGAACCAGGCGGGGACGGCGCTGTCGTGACCGGCCAGGGCCATCGCGCGCAAGGTGGTCAGGGCCTGCGGGGACGGGTGCTCGGCGAGGGTCTCCGCCGCGGCCGGGCCCAGAGCGGCGGCCATGTCCCAGGCCTCGTCCCGCTCCTGACGCAGCAGCGCGTTCAGGACGGGCCACCGGCCGGGCCAGGCGGAGAGCCGGCCGGCGTACTCCTCCTGCCAGGCGGCCAGCAGCCGTGACGTCTCGTCCGGTGTCAGCGCCCGGCGCAGCTCCAGCGCGGCGGCGAACCCCGCGACCCGGTCCGGCTCCACCGGCCCGGCCAGCCGGTCGTGCAGCCACCGCTCCTCGGGTCCGGTGAGCGGGGCGGGCGAGTCGTGGTGGCGGGACGTGCCGAGCCGGTCGAGGAGTTGGCGTACTCCGGTCTCGTCCTGCGGGTCGGGCAGCCCGTCGGCGTCCGCCGCCGTCACCCGGTCCAGCTGGAAGGCGCCTCGCGGGCCGCCGTTGACGATCCGGTAGCCGTCCGGGCCGTCCCCGAGACCGGCGGCGACCGTGGCGTGGTCGCCGCCCCAGTGCAGGTACAGCGCGCCGGTGAGCGTGCCGGAGCGGTCGAAGGCGGCGTGGGACTGCCAGTGCCAGTACGCGAAGGAGGCGTCCGGGCCGACACCCCGGGCCGCGAACAGCTCGGCGGCGTCCTCGTGGCCGTCGGACTGGGTGTAGCGGCTCCGGGTCGGCGGCGGCAGGGCGACAAAGCTGTCGCCGCCGAGCGTGCGCCACCAGGCCTTGATGCTGCTGAGGTCCGTGCTCAGTCCCACCAGAACGACCACGCTTCCTGGTTGAGGACCGCCTTCTCCGCGTAGACGTCGAGGTCGTACGGCGGGGACTGGTCGATGTTGTCCGGGCAGAAGGCATAGTGCTCGGCGGCCAGCGCGCGGGCCTCGGCCAGGGTGGTCGGCGGGCGGCCCACGGAGACGGTCATGGTGTCGAAACCGAGCACCACGACCCGCGCGTCGTACCGGTCCTCCCAGGAGCGGAGCACCGCGCAGAGCCGGGCCACGTCGTTCTCGTGGTTCACCGGGCCGGACCAGCCGATCGCCGCCGGTATGTCGGCGCTGCGGCGGGCCGGGACGAGGGCGATGCGGGCTCCGCCGAGCGAGTCGTCCGCGGCGGCGGCGATCACGCCCGCGAGGCCCGCGGCCGCCGTGTCCGCGTCCTCGGCGGCCTCCCGGGCGGGAACGGGCGCGAGACCGGGCCAGGACGAGCCGGGGCCCGGGGCGTCCTCGTCGGCTGCCGCGCCGTCGCCGGTCTCGTCGTCAGCGTGGTCGACGTGGTCCGCCCAGTACCCCGCGAGGACCTCCTCGGCGTCGTGGTCGCCGGGATACGACGTGCCGTCCGGGCAGAGGTCCCACTGCTCCGGCCACTGGTCCCGGTGGCCGCCCGTGACCAGCACCGGCAGCAGCCCTACCCGCCGCCCGGCCGCCCGCAGGTCCGGCCAGTCGCCCGGGGCCGCCGGGCCGTCCGCGTACCAGAGCAACGGCTCGGGCCAGGGGCCGTCCAGCGTGGCGTCCACCAGGGAGCCGGGCGGGAGATCCAGGCCGGAGGAGGCCGGGTCGGGGAGAGGATTCGGGAGCGTCGCCATGGTGGGGAGCCTAGGCGGCGGCACTGACAACGAGCGGGGCGGTGACGTCGGCCGGACGACGGGGGCGGCTTCGGGGCCAGGACGACGGGGGTGGCTGCGGGGCTAGGGCGTGGGGGCGGACTCCGCGAGGCCGCCGGCCAGGTCGTCCGGGAGCAGCGGGCGCATGAAGGTGCGCTCGTACCGCAGTACGCAGCCGCTCTCGTCCCGGATGCGGTCCGCCTCTATGAACGCCGGATCCCGGCCGAACAGGTGCCGGTACTCCTCGTACGCGGCCAGGCTCGGGAAGCTGAACAAGGCCAGCGCCTCGTCGCTCGCGCCCTCCGCCGGGAGGAAGTAGCCGTGGTGCGTGCCGCCGTGGGCCTGCACCAGTTCCATCCAGCGGGTGCCGAACCGCTCAAAGGCCGCGATCTTCTTCGGGTCGATGGTGTACCGCACGACACAGGTGATCATGTGCTCAGGCTAGGGCGTGTCCGGCGGATCAGGACCGGATGGGCCGCCCCGCCCTTGGTGCAACCCTTCAGGGACGGAAGGTACGGCGGTAGGTGTCGGGTGGGACGCCGACGCTGCGGTGGAAGTGGCGGCGCAAGGTCGTGGCGGTGCCCATGCCGGTGGCCGCCGCGATGGTCTCCACGGTGGCGTCGGTGGTCTCCAGCAACTCTTGTGCGTGGCGAATGCGCTGGGAGTGGAGCCATTGCAGTGGCGTGGTGCCAGTGAGGTGCTTGAAGTGGCGGCTGAGGTGGCGTGAGCTCATGCGGGCCTGGCGGGCCAGGTTCTCCACGGTCAGTGGCTGGTCCAGCCGCTCCAGCGCCCAGGGGAAGAGCTCGCGCAAGGGGTGGTTGCCCGGGGCGGGGAGGGGGGCGGCGATGAACTGGGCCTGCCCGCCGTCGCGGTGGGGCGGGATGACCAGGCGTCGGGCGATCTTGTTGGCGTTGGCCGAGCCATGGTCGAGGCGGACCAGGTGCAGGCACAGGTCCATGGCGGCGGCCTTGCCCGCGGAGGTGAGGACATCGCCGTTGTCGACGTAGAGGACGTCCGGATCGACGGTGGCCGCCGGGTGGCGCCGGGCCAGTTCCCGCGTGTGGGCCCAGTGTGTGGTGGCGCGCCTGCCGTCGAGCAGTCCTGCCGCGCCCAGGACGAAGGCGCCCGTGCACAGTGAGGCCACGCGGGCACCGGCCGCGTGGGCCGCACGGACCGCCTCGACCAGCTCAGCGGGCGGGTCACAGTCGGTGTCGGCCCAGCCGGGGATGATCACGGTGTCCGCGCGCGCGAGGTGGTCGAGTCCGTGGTCGGGTTCCAGGCGGAAGCGGTCGACGTGCACCGGACCGCTCCCGCAGAGGGAGAAGTCGTACCAGGGGTCCACGATGTGGGTCAGGTCGGTTCCGAAGACCTCGACCGCCACGGACAGTTCGTAGTGGAGCATGCCGTCGGTGACGGCCAGCGCAACAGCGGGCATGTCCGAAACTGTACGTGGCCTGTCGTTTCCGACGCTCGTGCGGGGTGCTGCCGGAGGGACAGGATGAGGCTGTCAGACCGCAGCGGATCAGTCCCGCAGCGGGTGTTCGCGTACACGGGAGCGGTCTCATGGGGTCAGGTTCAGGTCAGCTGGTGACGGTGTTCGGCGCTTACGGTCACACCGGGCGGTTCGTGGTCGCGGAGCTGGCCGCGCGTGGGTTCGTCCCGGTGCTGTCCGGGCGCAACGTGCGGACCTTGGAGGAGCTGGCGCACGAGCACGGCCTTGAGGCCCGGGTGGCGTCGGTCGACGACCCGGCCTCGCTGGACCGGGCCCTGGCGGGAACGGCGGCGGTCATCAACTGCGCCGGCCCCTTCGCGTCGACCGCCGGCCCGGTGATCGAGGCCGCGCTCCGCGCGAAGATCCCCTACCTGGACGTAGCCGCTGAGCTTGAGGCCAACCTCGACACCTTCGCCCACTACCGTGAGCGGGCCCGGGATGCGGCAGCGGTGATCGTTCCGGCCATGGCCTTCTTCGGAGGCCTCGGTGACCTGCTGGCCACCGCTGCGATGGGCGACTGGACCGAAGCCGACGAGGCACACATCGCCTACGCGCTCAGCAACTGGCACCCCACCGCCGGTACCCGGCTCTCGGGTGCGGTCTCCCGCGAGCGACGCGGCGATCACCGCCTGCGCTACAGCGGCGGGCAGTGGGAGCACCGCACCGACGCCGCGCCCATCCGGGAGTGGGCCTTCCCGGAACCGATGGGACTCCGGCCGGTGATCGGGGAGTTCACCATGGCGGACGTCGTCACCGTCCCCCAGCACCTCTCCATCCCCGATGTGACCACCTACATGACCACCGAAGCGGTCCGAGACGTCGCGGCCCTCCACACGCCGGCCCCGACCGCCGCCGACGAGAGCGGGCGCTCGGACCAGACCTTCCTCGTCGACGTCGTCGTCCGCTCCGGCGGAGCCGAACGCCGGGCCACGGCCGGCGGGCAGGACATCTACGCCGTCACCGCGCCCCTCGTCACCGAGGCCCTCGAGCGCGTCCTGACCGGCCGGACCAAGACCGTCGGCGTCGTCTCCGCCGGCGAGATCTTCGACGCCCCCGACTTCCTGCACGCGCTCCACCCGCACATCACACTCGATCTGCACCCGCAGAAGCAGAACGCCTGACCCGAGCCCTTCGTCCGGCCGTCGGACGTGCGCCCTCAGCGAGCAGCGTCGACAACAGGTCTCGGCGTCCTCGTTCGATTCCCTCACCAGCACAGGTGCTGCCCGAACTCGTGAACAGGGCCGGCAGGGTCCATTTGCCGGTGGACGGGGTGCAGGAGGCGTATCTTCGAGCCCCGTTGTGCGCCGCCCGGTCACCGCCGCCGGGCCGATCCGGCAGGAGCCGCCGTGAACAGGATCATCACCTCCATCTCGCTCTCCCTCGACGGGTTCTTCGAAGGGCCCGACCACGACATCGAATGGCACACCGTCGACGAGGAACTGCACCAGCACTTCAACGACTACTTCCGGACCATGGGCGGCTTCGTCGAAGGGCGCGTCACCTACGAGCTGATGGAGGAGTTCTGGCCGACCGCCGATCAGGACCCGGCCAACGAAGGCCCGATGGCCGAGTTCGCGGGGATCTGGCGGGACATGCCGAAGTTCGTCGTCTCGCGGACGCTGGAGCGCGTGGGGCCGAACGCGACGCTGCTGCACGAGGTCGACCCCGAGCAGATGCGCGGTCTGCGGGACGCTGCCTCGGGGGATCTGGCGGTCGGTGGGGCGGAGCTGCTGGAGTCGTTCCGGCAGGCCGATCTGATCGACGAGTACCGGGTCTACGTCCACCCCGTCATCCTCGGCCGGGGCCGCCCCTTCTTCCGGGACACCGAGGAGCGGCAGATGCTCCGGCTGATGGAGACCCGGACCTTCGGGAACGGGGTCGCGATGCTCCGTTACGAGACGGTCCGGGCGTGAGGCTTACGGCGATGCGGGGTCAGGCAGTGGCCGCGTAGGCGGCGAACGCCGACCAGGCGGTGGGCGCGACGGCGAAGGTCGGGCCCTCGGTGTCCTTCGAGTCACGGACGTGGACGGCGGCGGGGTGCGCGGCGATCTCGACGCAGGCCCCGCCTTCGTCGGAGCTGTAACTCGACTTCCGCCAGTCGTAGGCGACTTCGAGGCACTGGCCGCCTTCGTCCCCGCTGTAGCTCGACTTGAACCAGTTCAGTGCTGCGGTGCTCATGTCTCTCCCAGTAAACGGGCCAGCAGGCGCAGGGTCTCAAGAGGGGTGAGCGCCTGGGCTCGCAGCATCGCATATTTCTGGGCGAGGATGCTGATCTCGTTCCGGTCCGAGATCAGGTGGCTGCCGCGCTGGGTCTCGGTGTAGGCGATGTGCTGGTGATCCGGGGATTCCAGGAGGGTGAAGGGGCCGTTGAGGCCCGCGTGGGCCTTGCTGTCGAGTGGGAGCACCTGGAGGCAGACACCCGGGAGTTGGGCCATCTCGTAGAGGTGGCGTAGCTGTTCCCGGTGGTCCTCGTCCGACGTCAGCTTCATCATCAGGACCGGCTCCCAGATCACCATGCTGATCGTCGGCGGCTTCTTCCGGTCCAGGATCTGCTGGCGTTGCAGTCGCGTCGCCGTCTGCGTCTCGATCTCCTCCGGGCTGTAGGCCGGGATCCTGTTGCTGAACACCGCGTCCGCGTACGCCTTTGTCTGGAGCAGGCCCGGGATGACCTGGTTGTCGTACCAGGAGAGCGCCAGCGCCTCATGCTCCATGTTGAGGTAGTGCTCGGCCCACAGCGGAATCAGGTCGTATTCCGGCATGTTGTCGACCGCCGTCGCCAACGCGCCCTTGGTGCCCAGCAGATCGTCGATCGTCTCCGCCAGATCCGGCACGAGCGAGCGTCTGCCCTGCTCGATGGAGGCGACCGTGTCCTCCTGTACGCCCGCGGCCTGGGCCAGTTCTACCTGGGTCATGCCCGCCTCGGTGCGGAACCGGGCCAGCAGCTTGCCCACGAGCTTCATCGTCGACGCGTTCTTACGCTGTCGCTTTCTGGAGTGCATACGGTTCCCACTCCCACCCCGGGAACCACTTCACGCATGCGCGACCCGTACAACAAATGTGTACGGGTCGCGCACAGTTACCGCACGTCAGGCACTGGCCTGCGGTGTCCCCGTCGGGCTCAGTACATCAGGGCGTCCTCGACGTCCGACTGCCAGTAGGTGACGAAGCCCCGGCTGTCGGTGTAGGTCTTCGCCGGGAGCTTCAGCGTGGACTCGCCCTTGGACTTGTTGTTCTTGTCGACCATGATCACGCCGAGGTTGTCGCTCCTGACCGGCTTGTCCTCGCCGGGCTCGCCGAGCAGTGCGATGCCCGCGTACGCCTCCTCGCCGGGGGCGAGCGTGACGACCGCCTGCGGCTTGCTGTCGTCGAGGACCGGGTACACCGCCTGCGCGTCGTCGAAGCGGAGGAACGGCGCGTGGTAGGCGGAGCAGTCCGTGGAGCCGGTGTTGGTCACCGTGAGCAGCAGGTGGTTGATCGGGCGGCTCACCTTGGAGACCTTGACCGTGGAGTTCTTGGGCGTGCAGGCCGGGATCGCTGCCGCCTGCGGCGTCTTGCCGCCCGCGCGCTTCCCCTCGGTGGGGACGGTCTGCGTCTCGGGCGTGCCGGCCTCCGGCGCGTCCGCCGTCCGGGCCTTGTCGTCGGTGCTCGTCGCCGCGGGGGTCGTCACCGCGGGAGTCGCCGTCTCGGCGGAGCCGGCCGACTTGGTCCCCATGGCCTGGTCGTCGCCGCCGCAGGCGGTCAGCGAGAGGGCGGCCACCAGGGCGGTGGCGGTGAGTGCGGTGATGCGGATGCGGTTGGTGCGCATGGCTGTGGTACTCCCCGTGTTCGGTACAGCGGTTCTTGCTGCGGTCTGGTCCGAGCTTGTGGGGTGGCTGATTCCGGCCGCAACGCCCGGCGAACCATTGGGGATGCTGGAACGTCTACGCATACGGTGACCTGCGGGAATTCCGCGCCCCTGGAACGCCGTTCCGGGACGGACACAGGGACGGACACGGGAGGGGAACGCCGTCGTGGCGACGCCGGAGGCCGAGCATTTCGCGGCCCTGCTGAAGGAACTGAAGGACCGTTCGGGGCGAAGCTACGGGGTGCTGGCCGGGAGACTGCACGTCAGTACGTCGACGCTCCACCGGTACTGCAACGGTGACGCGGTGCCCAACGAGTACGCCCCGGTCGAGCGGTTCGCCCGGCTGTGCGGGGCGGCGGGGGACGAACTGGTGGAGGTGCACCGGGGGTGGATCGTGGCGGACGCGGCCCGGCGGCGGCCGGTGGCGGGTTCGGAACCGGCGGCTCCGGTTCCGGCCAAGGTCACGCCCGCATCCTCGCCCGCGTCCTCGTCCTCGCCCTCGCCTGAGCCCGCACCCGCGTCCTCGCCCTCGCCTGAGCCCGCACCGGAGCCCTCCACGGCCTCTACGGAGAAGCCCGAACCGCCGGCGTCCTCCTGGGCCCGGCTCTCCCGGCGTACGCGGGTGCTCATCGCCGCCGCCGGGGCCGCCGCCCTCCTCGTGCCGACCACCGTCGTCGCCGCCGACCTCGTCGGGTCGCGGGCGGAGGACGGCGCGAGCGCCCCGGGCTCGGGGCCCCGTGCGGACGACGACACCTTCACGCCGCCCGCCTCCACCGACCCCCGGCCCTCGGAGCCAGCGGGCTCCTCCACACCGAGCGCCTCCCCTACGCCCTCCGGTACGCCCTCCACCGCCCCCTCGGCCGAGCCCGGCGCGCCCGCCCCACCCACCGGCCCCGCCGGTCCCGCCGAGAAGCAGCCCCAAGGCAGCCCGCGTACCGGCCTGGGCGCGCCGCCCGCCGTCACCATCTCCTCGTACAACTGGGATGAACCCTGCGGGCAGTTCTACCTGCTGGACCGGGGGCCGGAAGGCGTGGCTCCGCCGCCTCCGCCGCAGGACCGGCGGGGCTGGGCCCGGTCGTACGGCGGGGTCGACGCCGGGAACATGCTGCTCCAGCTGACCGTCCAGGGCACCTCGCGCGAGGCGGTCGTCCTGAAGGGCCTGTACGTGCGGGTGCTGTCCCGTAAGGCGCCGCTGCCCTGGTCGGCGTACCTGATGGGCAACGGCTGCGGCAGCAGCATCGTCCCGCAGACCTTCGCCTCCGACCTGGACACGGGCCACCCGATCATCACGCCCGTACCGGGGACGCAGGGCGACCGGACGATCCCGGCCAAGCCGTTCCCGTACAAGGTGTCGTCCGAGGACGTGGAGGTCCTCAACCTCGACATGAAGGCGCAGGGGTACGACGTGACCTGGTACCTGGAGTTGAAGTGGAGCAGCGGCGGGCGTGAGGGGATGCTGCGGATCGACGACCACGGGAAGCCGTTCCGGACGAGCGGGATGCGCGGGCGGCCGATGTACACGTACGGCAACGACGAGGTGAAGTGGGAGCCGTACCAGGCGGGTTGAGCCGGCTGAGGGAGGGGCGGGCCGCTGTCCGTGGCAGCGGCCCGCCCCCGTTCGGATGGCCCCTCAGGAGGGCGTCGCGCCCCAGCGGCGGAGGTCGAACGCCGGGTGCTGGGCGGCGGCGTTGGCGTCGCGCCAGATGCGCTGGACCGGCGCGTCGTCGTAGATCACGGCCGAACCGGACGCCTCGTACACCGCGTTGACGACCTCCCGGCACCGCGTCCCGGCGTACGCGATGTCCCGGCGCATCCGGGCCCGCTCCTCGGCCGTGCCGCCCGGAGTGGAGGAGGCGGCGAGCCTGTCCAGGCCGGACAGGAGCAGCGCCCGCGCGGTGTCGACGGTGGCGGTGTGCGCGGACACGTCGAGCCTGGAGCCGCGCGTTCCGGAGCCCGTGTACGTGTCCAGCGCCGCGCGGGCCGCGCCCAGCAGGACGCCCGCGAGCGCCACCGTGCCGACGGCTTCGAACGCCATGCGGTACGGCGTCGTCCTCGGGCGGCCGTGCGGCGCCGGGCGGGCGGGGTCGAGGGCGGTGAGCGGGAGCACGCGGTGGTCGGGGACGAGGAGTTCGGGGACCGTGAACGAGCGGCTGCCCGTACCGCGCAGGCCGCTGGTGTGCCAGTCGTCGATGGGGACCGTCCGCTCCTGCGGGATGAGGACGAGGTGCGGTTCCGGTTCGGCGCCGGGTGCGGGCGGGGCGCTGACCCCGGCGACGATCCAGTCGGCGTGGTCGATGCCCGAGCAGAAGCGGCCCCACATCCCGCGCAGCAGATAGCCGCCCGGGACGCGCTGGGCGGGCGGGCCGGAGAGGCGGAGCTGCAGGGCGATCCGGCTGGAGGGGGCGGCGAAGACCTCCTGGCGGGCCTCCAGGGGGAACTGCGCGACCGTCCAGGTGTTGCCGCCCATGACCGCGCGCAGCCAGCCGGCCGACGCGCAGCCCCGGGACAGCTCCTCGGTGGTGAGGAGCGCGGTGGCGAAGCCGAGCCCGCCGCCGCCCCAGACCCGCGGGGTCAGGACGTCGAAGGGGCGGGCGCCGTCGAGGAGCCGGACCGCCTCGGCCGGCAGGGTGCGCAGCCGGTCGGCCTCGGCCGCGTACGCCGCGAGACGAGGAGCGATCGCACGGGCGGCGGCCACGGCGTCGTCGTGCGAGAGGGCTGGGAGGGCCGGGAGCGCCGGGAGGGCCGGGAGGGCCGGGAGGGCCGGGAGGGCCGGGAGGGCCGGGAGGGCAGGGAGCGCCGCAGCGGGCAGGTGGAGGCCGTCGTCGGGGCGCTGCTGGTCGGTGCGTACGGGATCGGTGTGGGGTGCGTCGGGCCGTACGGGATCGGTGTGCGGTGCGTCGGGCCGTACGGGAACGGTGGCGGCGGTCACGAGAAGCTCCAGAGGGGTGTGGGGCGGGCGCAGCCGTCGTGCGTGAAGTACGGGGAGAGCGCGGGGTCCTGGGGGAGGGCGGCGAGGTCGGTGACCACCTCGCGGGCCGGGATCCCGGCCGCGTGGAAACGGGCCCGCCAGGTGGCGGAGGGCGCGGTGGCGAGTTCGGCCGGGGTCGTCCCGGTCCCCGCGCCGACCGCGATCAGGCCGTCGGCGGTCGCCGCGACGAGACCGGCCGCCGCCGGCGCGGCCCCCGGGGCCTCGTCCAGGCCCCGCAGCAGCGGCCGCAGCAGGACCCGGGAGGCGCCGAGCAGCGAGGAGTCGACGCGCAGCCGGCCGGTCGCCGCGCCCGACTCGCGGGCCAGCAGCGCCGCCAGGACCGATTCGGCCGCCAGGTGGCCGCCGAGGATGTCCAGCAGGGTCACCAGCGAAGGCGCCGGGGTGCCGTCGGGCGTCCGTACCGTGTCGGCGACGCCCGACCACGCCTGGACCATGGCGTCCGTCCCCGGCGGACGCGGTCCGTCCGGTGCGCGGTCCCAGGCGGAGGCCCAGGCGTAGACCAGCCCGGGACGGACGCGGGCCAGGTCCGCCTCGTCGAGCCGGAGCCGGGCCGCCTCGCCCGGCGCCCAGCTGTGCAGGAAGACGTCCGCCTCCGCCACGGCCTCGGCGACCGCGCGGCGCCCCGCCGCCGTACGGATGTCGATCTCGCGGACCTCCTTGCCCGCGTTGAGCGCCGCGAACCGCGCCGAGACCCCGCCCGCCGACGGCGCCGCCCCGCGCGCCGGGTCGCCGCCGGGCTGCTCGATCCGGATCACGTGCGCGCCGAGCGCCTGGAGTACGGAGGTGGCCAGCGGGCCCTGGACGTTCCGGGTGGACTCGACGACGCGCAGGCCGCCGAGCGGGAGCTGCGGGAAGCCGGTGTGGGGGCGGGCCGAGGCGTACGGGGGTGCCGGGAGGCCGTCGTGCTCGTCCCGGGGGAGTTCACGCAGCTCCCAGGGGTCGTCGTCGTACCGTACGTCGCTGTCGGCGCGCCGGTCCGCGAGCGTGCGCAGGGCGCAGAGGCCCATGCCGGTCCGCTCGGCGATCAGGAGGAGGTCGGCGTAGCGGTGGCGGGCCGCGCACTGGGCGAGCGTCGTGATCAGCGGTGCGGCGGCGCGGGCGTGGCGGGCGGCGAAGGCCCGCCAGCTGTTCGCGATGTCCTTGGCGGGGGCGCCGACGGCCTTCCAGAAGTCGCGCCAGGGCTGGACGTCGAGCGCCTCCACCTCGAACCGCACGCCGTCGGCCGAGAGGAACGGCGGCCGGGCCGCGCGGCGGTAGGGCGGGCTCGGGACCTCCTCCGGCTCGTCCTCGGCCGTCGCGGCGGCCACGTACGGCCCGAGCGAGAAGAGGGCCGCCTCCACCACGCTGACCCGGGCCGAGCGGACCGGTACCCCGCGCAGGCCGGAGAGGGCGGCGGCCAGCAGGGCCTGGGTGGCGACGGTTCCGGCGACGGCGCCCAGGAAGTCGGTGCCGAGCGGGCGCGGGCCGCCGTTGGCCCGGCCGTGCAGCGCCATGAGCCCGGTCGCGGCCTGCGCGGTGGTCTCGTCGAAGGGGGTGGGGTCCCCGGCGGGCCAGCCCCGCAGCGTCAGGTCCGTGCCGCGCGCCCGGTGCGGGCCGCCGAGGCCGATGACGGTCTCCGGGCCGGCCGTGGCGTACCGGTCCCGCGCCGCTCCCGCGCTCCCGCCCGGGTGCCAGGGGCCCGTGCCGGGACCGAACCGGGCGCCGAGCCGGGTGAGGTGGTCGCGGACGACCTCGGTGGCCGTGGCGAGGCCGGCGGGCGGTGCGGGGTCCAGGTGGAGCTGGTGGCCGTCGAGCGGGAGGGCCTCGCTGGTGGTGAGCGGGGGGAGGGGCGGAAGCGGCGGGAGCGGTGGCGCGGATGTCAACGGGTCCTCCGGGGTGGTCCGGTGGCGGGCGGCGCGGCGTGCGTGCGGTGCGGGGTGAGCGGTGTGCGGTCGGCCGGAGCGGGTGGAGCGGGCGGAGCGGGCGGAGCGGGCGGAGCGGGCGGTGCGGTTCGGACGACCGGAGACGAGTCGTTAGTTAGGTTAGGCTAACCATACTCATCTTGGCGGTGAGGTGGAGGATTTCAGCCGGATCAGGCCGCGCGGCGGGGGAGTTGAGGCCAGGTCCGGCGCGGAGGGTGGGGCGGGGGAGGAGTCATGCCCGTACTGGGGGGTACAGTCTCCGACGCCCTGGCTGCCCGTCCTGGTGCGGCGACGCTCCGGACGGCGGGCGGCCCCACCCCCGTACCCCCAGGTGACCGATGTCCGGCATAGCCGAAGCCTCCGAACGAGCCGAACAGGATCCGCGCGACCGCACGCGGACCGATCAGCGGGCGGATCTGGACCCGGATGTGTGCGAGAGGCGCTCCCTGCGGCTCAGACGCCGACTGGAGCGGCTTATCGGGATCGCGGCGACCGAAGGGAACTCGCTGCTCCCGCTCCGCAACGGCGACCAGATCTTCGGCGCGATGCTGAAGGCGATCCGGTCCGCCGAGCACACCGTCGACATGATGACCTTCGTCTACTGGCGCGGCGACATCGCGAACGACTTCGCCGAGGCGCTCGCCGAGCGGGCCCGGGCCGGTGTCCGGGTCCGGCTGCTGCTCGACGGGTTCGGCTCCCGGCTGATCGAGAAGGACCAGCTGGACATGATGGACGAGGCCGGAGTGACGGTGGCCTGGTTCCGCAAGCCGCTCTATCTCTCGCCGCTCAAGCAGAACCACCGCTGCCACCGCAAGGTCCTCATCACAGACGAGTCCACCGCGTTCACCGGCGGCGTCGGGATAGCCGAGGAGTGGTGCGGCGACGCGCGCAACGAGCACGAGTGGCGAGACACCCATGTGCAGGTCCGCGGGCCCGCCGTCGACGGTCTGGCCGCCGCCTTCGCGCAGAACTGGGCCGAGTGCCAGGACGAACTGTTCGACGAGCGCGACCGGTTCGTGGCGAGCGACCACCACGGTGACGCGGTCGTCCAGGTCGTGCGCGGCTCGTCGTCGTTCGGCTGGCAGGACATGCAGACCCTGATGCGGGTCGTCCTCCAATCCGCCGAGGAGCGCATCCGCCTCACCACCGCCTACTTCGCGCCCGACGACTACTTCACCGGGCTGCTCTGCGCCGCCGCCCGGCGCGGGGTGGAGGTCGAGATCCTGCTGCCGGGGCCGCACACCGACAAGCGGGTCTGCCAGCTCGCCGGGCAGCGGCACTACGAGGAGCTGACGGCGTGCGGGGTGAAGATCTACCAGTACCAGCCGACGATGATGCACACCAAGACCGTCACCATCGACCGGGTCGCCTCGCTCATCGGCTCCACCAACTTCAACCGGCGCTCGCTCGACCACGACGAGGAGGTCATGCTCGCGGTCATGGACCGGGAGTTCACGGACGCGCTCGACGCCCACTTCGACGAGGACCGCGAGAAGAGCGTGCTGATCGAGCGCGGCCGGTGGAAGCGGCGCGATGTCCTCCAGCGGGCGCGGGAAGCGGCCGTGGTGCCGATCCGCCGGTACCTCTGAGGCCGGGCACCTTTCTCAGGTTCTCCGGCCGGATTCGCGCGTGTGGCCAGGGGCTGACCGGGCAGGCGGGGAGAGCAGCGTCCGTCATGTGAAGGGAAAGGGCCCATGAGCGTCTCAGCCGACACCTCGCCCGCACCGGCAGCCGCGGTGATCACCGAGCCCCTGCCCGACCTCCAGCTCCAGCTGCTCATCCAGCTGCTGGACGAGGACCCGCGCGCAGGCCTGCCCCTCACCCTCACCCACCCCGGCGGCCTGCTGCACGGCGACGCCATCGGCCATGAGCAGTGGAAGGCCGAATGGGCCAGAAGCCTGCGCCAGGTCGAGGGCGAGGGCGCCAACCTGCTCGCCGAGTTCCCGGAGACCGTCGACCAGGGCGTACGGGAGCTGCACGGCCAGGAGCGGGACGCCGAGGCGGCCCGGCTGCCGCGCTGGATCCACCTGCGGGACGTGACGCTCCTCGCCGGATCCATGAGCGCGGTCTCGCTGCCGCTGTGGCGCGGACGGCTCTCGGACGTCTCGGGGTGGGCGCTGGGGCGCCCGCAGTAGCCGGTCGGGCGACTCCTAGGGTTGCGGTATGACCACCGACAACGGCTTAGCCACCGGCACCCCGGAAACGCCCGTCACCTTCATCAACGTCTTCGAGATAGCCGCCGACGAACTCGACGCGTTCGTCGAGAAGTGGGAGGAGCGGGCCCGTCTCATGCGGGACAGGCCCGGCTTCATCGACTCCCGGATGCACCGGGCCCGCTCGGCGGACTCCCGCTTCCAGCTCGTCAACGTCTCCCACTGGGAGAGCCAGGAGGCGTGGGAGGCCGCCACCGCCGACCCCGAGTTCTCCGCCCGTACCCGGGCCGCGCGCGAGGAGACCCGGCAGCCGGTCACACCGAACCCGGCGGTCTACGACGTCGTCGTGGAGCTCACCGCGCCCTGAGGGGTGTCCTGTCGTACGCGATCGGCCCCGGCACCTGTTCTGGCAGGTGCCGGGGCCGGCGTACGTACAGCGGACGCGGTCAGAGCCGCTCGGGCGTCCGGATGCCGAGCAGCTCCATGCCCTGGTGCAGGGTCCGGGCGGTGAGGTCCACCAGGAAGAGCCGGTTCTCGACGACCTCGGGCGCGTTGTCCGGGCTGAGCACCTGGCACTGGTCGTAGAACGTGGTCAGGTGCGACGCCAGCTGGTACAGATACGCGGCCAGCTTGTGCGGCTCGTAGCCGGAGGCGACCTCGCCCAGCACCTCGCCGAACTGGTCCAGGTGCAGGCCGAGCGCGCGCTCCGCCGGGGCCAGCGCCAGCTCCGGGTGGGCGGCCGGGACCGCGTCGCCCGCCTTGCGCAGGATCGACTGGATGCGCGCGTACGCGTACTGGAGGTACACCGACGTGTCGCCGTTCAGCGACACCATCTGGTCCAGGTCGAACTTGTAGTCCCGCACGGCGGAGGTCGACAGGTCCGCGTACTTCACGGCGCCGACGCCGACGTACCGGCCGTTCTCCACGATCTCGTCCTCGCTCAGGCCCACCTTCTCGGCCTTCTCCCGGACGACCGAGGTGGCCCGCTGGACTGCCTCGTCGAGCAGGTCCTCCAGCCGGACCGTCTCACCCTCACGGGTCTTGAACGGCTTGCCGTCCTTGCCCAGGACCGTGCCGAAGGCGAGCTGCACGGCCTTGACGCCGTCGCCCAGCCAGCCGGCCCGGCGGGCCGTCTCGAAGACCATCTTGAAGTGCAGCGACTGCCGGGCGTCGACCACGTACAGCAGGGTGTCGGCCTTGAGGTCCTGAACCCGGTTGCGGATCGCGGAGAGGTCGGTCGCCGCGTAGCCGTAACCGCCGTTCGTCTTCTTCACGATGAGCGGGACCTGGTTGCCGTCCGGGCCCTTGACGTCGTCGAAGAAGACGCAGAGCGCACCCTCGGAGCGGACGGCGACACCCGTCTCCTCCAGGATCCGGCAGGTCTCCTCCAGCATGTCGTTGTACCCGGACTCACCGACGATGTCGGGGTCGCGGACCTCCATGTCGAGCTTCTCGAAGACGGAGTGGAAGTAGATCTTCGACTCGTCGACGAAGCCCTGCCACAGCTCCAGCGTCTCGGGGTCCCCGGCCTGGAGGGCCACCACCCGGTCCCGCGAGCGCGCCTTGAAGCCCTCGTCGGAGTCGAACAGCGCACGCGACGCCTTATAGACGCGGTTCAGCGTCGACATCGCCGCCTCGCCGTCCGCCGCGTCACCCTCGTGCTTCAGGGCGCCCGGGTGCTCGATCAGATACTGGATGAGCATGCCGAACTGGGTGCCCCAGTCGCCGATGTGGTGGCGCCGGACGACGTTCTCGCCGGTGAACTCCATGATCTTGACCATGGCGTCGCCGATGACCGCCGACCGCAGGTGGCCGACGTGCATCTCCTTGGCCACGTTCGGCTGGGCGTAGTCGATGACCGTGGTCCCGGCCTCGGCCTTCAGCGGCACGCCGAGCCGGCCCTCGGCGTCGGCGTACCGGGCGGCCAGCGTCTCGACGATCGCCTTGTCGGTGAGCGTGATGTTGAGGAAGCCGGGGCCGGAGACCTCGATCTCCTCGATCAGCTCACCGGCGGGCAGCGCGGCCGTGACCTGGCCCGCCAGCTCGCGCGGGTTGCCCTTGAGCTTCTTGGCGAGCGCGAGGATGCCGTTGGCCTGGAAGTCGGCCCGGTCGCTTCGGCGCAGCAGCGGGTCCGCGGTGCCGGCCTCCGGCAGAGCTGCCGTCAGGGCGTCCGCCAGCTGCTGCTGGAGCGTGGAAGCGAGGGAAGGGACCGAGGCCATGTCTGGCTGCCGTTTCCGTAGGGGTACAGGGGATTCTCTTGGGTGTCCAAGGGATCTCCCCAGTATCCCACGGGGCGTAAAGCCGTTTTCGCGCTACGGGCGGTAGCTGGGAGAATGGTCGGTAACCCACTGGGAATCGACAGACGAGAGAAGGACGTGCCGACCGTGGCCGAGAGTCAGACCAGCACCGAGACCGACTGGGTCTCCCGCTTCGCGGACGATGTCATCGCCGAATCGGAGCGTCGTGCGCCTGGCAAACCGGTCGTCGTCGCCTCCGGCCTGTCACCGTCCGGCCCGATCCACCTCGGCAACCTCCGCGAGGTCATGACCCCGCACCTGGTCGCCGACGAGATCCGCCGCCGGGGCCTCACCGTGCGCCACCTGATCTCCTGGGACGACTACGACCGCTACCGCAAGGTCCCCAACGGCGTCCCGGGCGTGGACGCGTCCTGGGCCGAGCACATCGGCAAGCCGCTCACCTCGGTGCCCGCCCCGGCCGGCTCCGCGTACGCGAACTGGGCCGAGCACTTCAAGGCCGCCATGACCGCGGCCCTGGACGAGCTGGGCGTCGAGTACGACGGGATCAGCCAGACGGAGCAGTACACCGCGGGGACCTACCGCGAGCAGGTCCTGCACGCGATGAAGCACCGCGCCGACATCGACGCCGTACTGGACCGCTACCGGACGAAGAAGGACCCGGCGGAGGCCCAGGGCAAGGGCGGTAAGAAGCCGCAGCAACAGAAGAAGGTCGACGAGGCCGAGCTGGAGGCCGCCGAGGGCTCCGGCGCCGCCGGTGAGGACGACGGCAGCGGCAACAGCGCCGGCTACTTCCCGTACAAGCCCTACTGCGGCAACTGTGAGAAGGACCTCACCGTCGTCACCTCCTACGACGACGACACCACCGAGCTGAACTACACCTGCTCGGCGTGCGGCTTCGCCGAGACGGTCCGGCTCAACGAGTTCAACCGCGGCAAGCTGGTCTGGAAGGTCGACTGGCCGATGCGCTGGGCGTACGAGGGTGTGATCTTCGAGCCCAGCGGCGTCGACCACTCCTCGCCCGGCTCCTCGTTCGTCGTCGGCGGCCAGATCGTCCGCGAGGTCTTCGACGGCGTGCAGCCCATCGGGCCCATGTACGCCTTCGTCGGCATCTCCGGCATGGCCAAGATGTCCAGCAGCAAGGGCGGGGTCCCCACCCCGGCCGACGCACTGGAGATCATGGAGGCGCCGCTGCTGCGCTGGCTCTACGCCCGCCGCAAGCCCAACCAGTCGTTCAAGATCGCCTTCGACCAGGAGATCCAGCGGCTGTACGACGAGTGGGACTCGCTGGGCCGCAAGGTCGCCGACGGCACGGTGCTGCCCGCCGACGCCGCCGCGTACGCGCGTGCCGTCCGCACGGCGGCCGGGGAGCTTCCGAGCACCCCGCGCCCACTCCCGTACCGGACGCTCGCCTCGGTCGCCGACATCACCGCCGGCGCCGAGGACCAGACGCTGCGCATCCTCGGCGAGCTCGACCCGGAGAACCCGCTGACCTCGCTGGACGAGGCGCGCCCGCGCCTGGACCGCGCCGAGAACTGGATCACCACCCAGGTCCCGGCCGAGGCCCGCACCATCGTCCGCGACGAGCCCGACAAGGAGCTGCTGGGCTCGCTCGACGACCAGGGCCGCGAGTCGCTGCGCCTCCTGCTGGAGGGCCTGGACACGCACTGGTCGCTGGACGGGCTCACCACGCTCGTCTACGGCGTGCCGAAGGTGCTGGCGGGCCTGGAGCCGGACGCGAAGCCGACGCCCGAGCTGAAGGCCGCGCAGCGGTCGTTCTTCGCCCTGCTGTACCGGCTGCTGGTCAGCCGTGACACGGGGCCGCGTCTGCCCACGCTGCTGCTCGCGGTGGGGGCGGACCGGGTGCGCAGGCTGCTGGGCGCGTAGCACCGCCGTACGTACGGAAAAGGGCCGCCGTCCGGGAACTCCTCCCGGGCGGCGGCCCTTTCGTCTTCCGTACGTACGCTGCGTGTCAGGCGCTCTGGTCGGCCGTCGCGCGCTGCCGGTGGAGGTTCTTGAACTGCGGCATCAGGTCCTGGAGCAGCTGGGTCGAGCGCGGGTGGTGCACATTGCGCCGGTCGGCCAGGTGGATGTCGAGGGTCTCGACGTTCGGGTACTCGCCCACCTCGTCCGTGTACGCGCTGAACTCCTCGTACGCGCGGTCGGCGAAGTCGTTGTCCTCCTGGGACCACTCCTCCAGCTGCGACGCGTCCTCGGGGCCGGGGGCGGGCACGGCGGGCGGCTCCTCATCGGCGGCCTGCGGCATGGGCTGAGCGGGCTGTGCCGCTTGCTGTACGGGCTCCGCCTGCTGTACGGGCTGTGCCGCCTGCTGTACGGGCTCCGGCGTCTGCTGGGGCTCTTCGCGGCGGGGGTGCGGGACCGCGCCGATCGTGCCGACGTTGCCGAGCGGCCGGGTGCGGCCGGGGCCCAGCGGGACGGCGGCGGGCGTCGGCTCCAGGCCGTCGGTGTGCTGCGGGTCGTACGCGCTCGCGTTCGGGCCCTCCGGAAGCTTCTGCGCGGCGAACCAGGGGCTGTCGTGGGTGGGCGGGGCCTGGGGGGTTTCCAGGGGCTGCTGCTGGGGTGCCGGCTGCTTCTGGAGCGACATCGGCTGTGGCTGGTGTTGCTGTTGCTGTGGCTGGTGTTGCTGCTGTTGCGGGTGCTGTTGGGCCTGCTCCTGCTGCGGTCCCTGCGGTCCCTGCGGTCCGCGCCCCTGCTCGTACCCGTGCTCCTGGCTCGGCTCACGGTCCTGCTCGCGCCGCGGCTCGTAGGGCAGTTCGGGCTTCGGGGCGGGCGGCAGGAGGGCCGGTTCGATACCGGCGGCGGCGAGGCCGGCCGGCGCGGTCTCGGCGAGCGGGACGCCGTACTTCGCCAGCCGCAACGGCATCATCGACTCGACCGGCGCCTTGCGACGCCAGTTGCGGCCGAACCGGGCCTGGAGCCGGGCCTGGTAGATCAGCCGCTCCTGTTCGAGCTTGATGACCTGCTCGTAACTGCGCAGCTCCCAGAGCTTCATGCGCCGCCACAGCTTGAACGTCGGTACGGGGGAGAGGATCCAGCGGGTGAGGCGTACGCCCTCCATGTGCTTGTCGGCCGTGATGTCCGCGATCCGGCCCACCGCGTGGCGGGCGGCCTCCACGGAGACGACGAACAGGACCGGGATCACCGCGTGCATCGCGGTGCCGAGCGGGTCGGGCCAGGAGGCGGCGCCGTTGAACGCGATGGTCGCGGCGGTCAGCAGCCACGCCGTCTGACGCAGCAACGGGAACGGGATCCGCATCCACGTCAGCAGCAGGTCCAGGGCCAGCAGCACGCAGATGCCCGCGTCGATACCGATCGGGAAGACCAGGGAGAACTGGCCGAACCCCTTGGCCTCGGCCAGCTCGCGCACGGCCGCGTAGGAGCCCGCGAACCCGATCGCGGCGATGATCACCGCACCGGCGACGACGATCCCGATGAGTATCCGGTGCGTGCGTGTCAGCGGTATGGCGGCCACCGGCGCTCCCCTCCCCGACTTCTTCTCTCCGTCCGGCATCCGACGTCCGGCGCTGGCACAGCCTGGCACATGTGTGCGAGTCGTGTTGCGCGGGGAGGGGCGGAGCCCGGCCCTCGGCGGAGGGTCGGACTCCGGAAAACGGTGTGCGGCCTGGGAGTTCGGGGTTCAGGGCCGGCTCAGGTCACGACTTGGGCGAGGCCTCGGACTCGGGCTTGGCGCTGCTCTTCTTGTCGTCCTTCTCGGTTGCACCGGCCGACGGAGAGGCCGCCGCACTGCCGGAACCGGCGGTGGCGTCGACCTTGCCGACCGCCTCCTTCGCCGCCTTCTGGGCGCCCTTGAGGATGTCCGCCGCGGCCGGGGTCTTCGCGCCCGCGTAGCCGGCGCCGTTGTACGTCAGGGAGATGACGACATTGCCGGTACGGGTCACGACCGTGGCGTACTCGAAGTCCTCGTCCGTCTTGTTGACCTTGTACGTGATCGCCGTGGCCTCGTCGCCGATGCCGGGAGCGGCGGCCGCGGCGACCTTCTGCGCGCCCTCGCTGCCCTTCTCCTTGGTGATCTGCTTCGTGTAGTCCTCGGCGGCGCGCGCGGCGCCGCTGCCGAGCGACTGGTCGGAGTCGAAGCGGGTGAGGGAGACGGAGAGCCAGCGGTAGTCCGAGCCCTTGACGCCCTTGTCGTCCAGGCCGTTCCACGAGCAGCTGCCGCGCACCGAGAGATCGCTGGAGCGGCCCGCCGTGCCGCCCTTCTTCTTGGCGTCGGGCACCAGGTCCTCGATGGTCTTCTTCGCGACCGAGGAGCAGGCGTCGGGCAGGTCGGTGAACTTCGCCGGCGCGACCGCGGGCTTCGTCGGCTCGGCAGCGGCGTCGGAGGACGCGGAGCCCGCGTTCTTCTTGGCGTCGGAGTCGGAGCCGGAGTCCGACGAGCAGCCGGCGGCTACGAGCATCACCGGTACGGCGGCGCAGGCGAGTATGCGGGACAGTCGCGGAGCTGATCGGTGCATGGTTCCTTCACTCGGACGGCACGGAGGTCTCGTTCGTGGTGCCACGGTACGACGGGCGGCGCCCTCACGGCGCCCCGGTCACGCCCCCGGACGACCGGCGGACCGGCCGCCCGGAGGGCCCGTACGCGGTCCTACTCGCTGATCACCTCGGCCAGCTTCCGGGCCAGTGCCTGGGCCTTGTCCTGCAGTTCCTTGCTGTCGGGCACCTTGGTGACGAGGACCGGCTGCTCGCCGTACCGGACGGTCACGATGACGTTCGATGTGCGGAATACCACGCTCACCGTGCGGTGCTGTGCGGTGGAACCTGCCCGGGTGAGGAGATCGTCCAGAAATGCGGCGTCTCCGAGCTTGTCGAGCACGCGCGGCCGGAGGTCCTCGTCGCTGCTGCCGGACGCGCCGGGAGTGCCGGACGCGCCGGGAGTACCGGAGGTGCTGGAGGGGGAGGCCGAAGGGCTCGTCGGGCTCCGGCTGCTGTCGGGCTCCTCTGCCTCCGGGCTTGCCGAGCTCTTGGGAGTGCCCTTCTCCGGCGCCGTCCCGGGAGTGGCCCTCCCCGACAGATCGGCCGCGTTCTCCTTCTTCACGTACAGCGCGCGGGCGCGGTCGTCGTCGCTCACGGCGGGGTCGTACGAGACCACGCGCTCGAAGTCGATCGAGAGGTTCCGGGAGGAGTCCGGGGCGTCGGACTTCCAGCTGCAGCCGACCTTACGGTCGGTGTCGTAGGTGACGGTCGGCGACCCGCGCAGCGCCTTCTCCTGCTGCCGCCGGGACAGCTCGGCGACGCCCGGGAGCAGGTCCTTGAGCGTGGAGCCCGGCACGGCACGGCAGGGCGCGGGCAGGGTCCGGTACTTGCCCGGGGGCGCGGTGGTGACGGTGGGGCCGCCCGGCTTGCTGTCGGCGTCGCTCGCGCTGCCGTCGGAGCCGGCACTGCAGCCGACGGCGAGCGCTGCGAGGAGCGCGACGCCGGGTACGTACGCCATGTGTCGCACCGTCCCAGGCTCCCTTCGGTACGGAAAACATGTTGCCGCTCGGAGGCGGCCGATGGACACAATGTGTATCGCACGCGCCGCTGTGAATGCCGGTCGGCCGACTTGTTTGCCGATCTTGGGCCCGGTTTTGCGCTTTCCGTCTTTTCGGGGGAATCTCGGGGGAATCGAGGAGTTATGTCGTACGTAGAGGTGCCAGGGGCGAAGGTCCCGATCCGGATGTGGACGGATCCCGCGTCGGTCGAGGACGTGGCGATGCAGCAGCTGCGGAACGTGTCCACGCTGCCGTGGATCAAGGGCCTGGCCGTCATGCCGGACGTCCACTTCGGCAAGGGCGCGACGGTCGGTTCGGTGATCGCGATGCAGGGCGCGGTCTGTCCGGCCGCGGTGGGGGTCGACATCGGCTGCGGGATGTCCGCGGTCCGGACGTCCCTGACGGCGAACGACCTTCCCGGCGACCTGTCCCGGCTGCGCTCCAAGATCGAACAGGCCATTCCGGTGGGCCGCGGGATGCACGACGAGACGGTGGACCCGGGGAGGCTGCACGGGTTCCCTACGTCCGGGTGGGACGACTTCTGGGGGCGGTTCGACGGGATCGCGGAAGCGGTCAAGTTCCGTCAGGAGCGTGCCACGAAGCAGATGGGAACGCTCGGATCAGGCAACCACATGATCGAGTTCTGTCTCGACAGTGACGGGAGTGTGTGGCTGATGCTGCACTCCGGCTCCCGGAACATCGGCAAGGAGCTGGCCGAGCACCACATCGGGATCGCGCAGAAGCTGCCGCACAACCAGGGGATCATCGATCGGGACCTGGCGGTCTTCGTCTCGGACACCCCGCAGATGGCTGCCTACCGGAACGATCTGTACTGGGCGCAGGAGTACGCCAGGTACAACCGCGCGATCATGATGGGGCTCTTCAAGGACGTGGTCCGCAAGGAGTTCAAGAAGGCGAAGCCGGTCTTCGAGCAGGAGATCTCCTGTCACCACAACTACGTGGCGGAGGAGCGGTACGACGGGGCGGACCTGCTGGTCACTCGCAAGGGAGCGATCCGCGCCGGCTCCGGTGAGTACGGGATCATCCCCGGCTCGATGGGCACCAGCTCGTACATCGTGAAGGGCCTCGGCAACGAGAAGGCGTTCAACTCGGCCTCCCACGGCGCCGGTCGCCGGATGAGCCGGAACGCCGCCAAGCGCCGCTTCACGGTGCGCGACCTGGAGGAGCAGACACGGGGCGTGGAGTGCCGCAAGGACTCCGGGGTCCTGGACGAGATCCCGGCCGCGTACAAGCCGATCGAGCAGGTCATGGAGCAGCAGCGGGACCTGGTCGAGGTCGTCGCGAAGCTCAAGCAGGTCATCTGCATCAAGGGCTGAGCGGCTGAGGTGAGGGACCCGTCGTCGTGGGTGGCGACGGGCCCCTCACCGCTTCTCCGGGCCTCTACGGGAGGGGCGGAACGTCCTCGGGGCGCCGCACCTGTCCGGTCTTCAGCCGCCAGAGAGCCGTACCGAGCAGGAGGCTTCGCTGCGGCTCAGCTCGGCGGCCGACGCGGTGGCGTCGTCCAGGCTCAGCAGGACGCGGTCCTCCCACGGTTTCCAGCGGCGACCTGGCGGACGGATGCTCATGGTCACGGGACGCTCCCAGGAGGCGAGGGCCGCGGCTGCCGTCCTCTTGCGGGCGAGGGAGAGGCAGCCCGGGTAGTAGAGGTGCTCGGCCAGCTGGACCGCTGTCTCCTTGGTATAGACGACGTTGTAGACCCCGTCCCGGGCGTTACGCCCGATCTGGCGTGCCGTCCCCGTGACCACCTTGGCGTACCGGCAGAGGTAGGCGCCGACGGCGGCACTCATGGTCGTGAGCGAGACGAACGGCAGCCCTTGACCCGTGTATCCGACGGAGCCGTCCGCGTCGATGACTCCCCGCAGATAGTCGCGGCGGGAGAACTCTACCCGGGGCGGGGCGATCCGCTTCGACTTCCGGCCGTAAGGGAGTCCCAGGCCGTTGACCCTCGTCCTGGCTTCCAGGTCGCAGAGGGTCCAGGTGGCCGAGTGGTAACGGTCCGCGAAGTTCGTGGAGCGCACGCGCTCGGTGATGCTGCTGTTGTACGGGGTCAGTTGCTGGAACTCGCGGAGGATGGCGATGTCCCGCACGTTGATCTCCACGGACAGGCGGCCCTTCCGTCCTGTACCGGGCGCCAGATGGCCGTCGGCCTGGAGGAAGCCGAACATGTATGAGTAGCGGGGGTCTTCGAGATCCATGAAGGCCGCAGTGCCGGGTGTGGTGGGTGGAGCGGGGGCGAGATCGTCGATCTCGAAGAGTGCGGGCGCGCTAGGGTCGTGATCAGCCACGGGAAGCCCTACTTCCTAGGTGGTGAGGCCCTCGGCCGGGACGGGAATCCTGGCCGGGGGCTGCTCTGCGTTCAGTTGTGAACGACCCTAGGCAGCGCTTTCGGTGACCGGGCGGGTGATCGGCGCTGATCACCCGTACGAGTGGCCGACAGGGGCGGGGCGTTGCGCTCAGAGCACTCGGTGCACCTTCGTGTTGGAGGCCTGGGCGCGGGGGCGGACCACCAGGAGGTCGATGTTGACGTGGCTCGGGCGGGTGACGGCCCAGCCGATCGTGTCGGCCACGTCCTCGGCGGTGAGCGGGGCGTCCACGCCGGCGTAGACCTTGGCGGCCTTCTCGGTGTCGCCGCGGAAGCGGGTGGTGGCGAACTCGTCGGTCTTGACCATGCCGGGGGCCACCTCGATCACGCGGACCGGGGTGCCGACGATCTCCAGGCGCAGGGTCTCGGCGAGGACGTGTTCGCCGTGCTTGGCGGCCACGTAGCCGCCGCCGCCCTCGTAGGAGGAGAGCGCGGCGGTGGAGGAGAGGATGACGATGGTGCCGTCGCCGCTGGCGGTGAGGGCGGGGAGCAGGGCCTGGGTGACGTTCAGGGTGCCGATGACGTTCGTCTCGTACATCTGGCGCCAGTCGGCCGGGTCGCCGGTCGCCACCGGGTCGGCGCCCAGTGCGCCGCCGGCGTTGTTGACGAGGAGGGCCAGGGAGCGGAACGCGGTGGCGAACTCGTCGACGGCCGTGCGGTCGGTCACGTCCAGGGCGTACGCCGTCGCCTCGTGGCCCGCCTCGGTGATCTCGGCGGCGAGCGCCTCGATCCGGTCCTTGCGGCGCGCGGTGAGCACGACCCGGTAGCCGGCGGCGGCCAGCGTGCGGGCGGTCGCGGCGCCGATGCCGCTGCTCGCACCGGTGACGACGGCGATGGGGGTGGCGGTCATGGCGGATCTCCTCGGGCAGCTGATCGGTAACGGGGAAAGGATAGGCAGCCGTTGCCGGCCCGGGCCGGGGTGTCCAGGTTGGTGATACGTGAACTACATGGAGCCGCGTGGGCTGTGCGGGTGGGGCAGAGCGCGTCGAATTATTCTGTTAGTCGTTTTAGATAATGATGTCGCTATGTTCCGGGGTATGGGACTGACGCTGAGAGGGCTGCTGGCGCCGCTGGCAGCCGCCACGACGACCGTACTGGTGGCGGCCGGACCGGCCGCCTCGGGCACCACCGCCACCCCGGTGCCCGCCCCCGCACCCCGGGCCGACCTCTCCCACCACGGCTACGTCTCCCTCTGGGGCGACCGCGTCGAGATCCGGATCCGGAGCGAGAACCGCGGACCCGCCGATGTGACCGCCTCGACCCTACGGCTGCGCTTCTCCGCGCCGCTCGCCGCGCGGCAGGAGCTGCCGTACGGCTGCCTCCGGGGCGGGGCGGCGACCGTGCTCTGCGAGACGGGCGGGCTGCGCTCCGGTGGCGGGGCCCGGCAGACCGCGCTCGACCTGACGCTGGCGGACGGCCCGGACGAGGTCGTCGTACGGCTGGACACCGTCTGGAGCGGCGGCGCGCGGGACACCGACCGCAAGAACGACGCGCACGAGGTGCTCGCGCCCGCCACCGGGGACGCGTACGCCTTCTGAGCCGGTGGGCCTCCGGCTTACGCCGCCGCGTCGCCGAACTCCCGTACCGCGTCCGCGACGATCGTCTCCAGGTGGCCGTGGTGCGCGCCCCGCCAGTACACCCGGGCGCACGCCGTGCACTGCGCGAACACGTCGTACGCCTGCTGTGTGCCGTGCTCCAGCCGGTCGCTCACCGCGTGCTTGTCCGCGTCCGCCAGCGTGCCGTTGCAGGCGGTGCAGCGGGTCCACGGGGCGAGGGCCGGGGCGAAGCGGCCGAGGATGTCGCGGAGCTGCTCCTGGGGGCGGTCGCTGTAGACGTACGCCCCGGCCCAGATCTCCCGGCGGCGCAGCAGCCCGCGGTCCCGGGAGAGCAGGACGCGCCGCTCCCGCGCGGAGAGGGCGGCGAGTGCGGGGTCGCCGATGTCCTCGCTCTCGTACGCCGCGTCCACGCCGAGCAGCCGCAACCGACGGGCCAGCGTGCCGAGATGGACGTCGAGGAGGAAGCGGAGGGGTGCGCCGGGGACCTGTTGGGGGCGGTCGACCGCTTGTACGGCGATGTGTTCGTCCGGGCCCGGGATGTGCGAGCGGTCCGCCGGAGCCCCGTTGACCAGGAGCGTGCCGGCCTCGGTGAGCGGGATGCCGAGGGACTCGATGACATGGCCGAGCGTGGAGACGCCGTCGGTGGTGAGCGGCGTGCGGCCCGCGCGGCGCTCGTGCGGGACGAAGAGCCGCAGCTCAGGGGCTACTTCGAGGGTGATCTCGGGTCCGTTCACCCGGCCAGGATGCCACCGGGGCGGTGCGGGCTGCCAGGCATTTGGAGGCCTACGGAGGTGGCGCGGCGAACGCCGTCGGCGGCACGCCGACCGTGGCGGTGAAGTCCCGTACGAGGTGGGCCTGGTCGCTGTAGCCGAGGTCGGCCGCCAGCCGCGCCCAGTCCACCGCCGGATCGGACTCGGCGCGCGCCAGGGCCTCGTGGACGCGGTAGCGGAGGATGACCCACTTCGGGCCCACGCCGACGTACGCGGAGAAGAGCCGCTGCAGCGAGCGCGGCGAGAGGCCCGCGTCCCGGGCGAGCGCTCCGGCCCGGCGCACCGAGCGGTCCGTACGCACCCGGTCGGCCAGCTCCATCGCCAGCGTGGCCTGCGGGTCGGGCCGGGGCTCCAGGGCGAGCAGGCAGGCGTCCAGCGCGGCGACCCGGTCGTCCTCGTCGGCCGGGTCCAGGACCGCGCCGGCGGGCGGAGGCGTACGCAGCACCTCGGCGGCGTCGATCCGGCGTCCGGTCAGGTCGCTCAGGGTGTGCTCCGCCGCGAACGGGCGGAATCCGCCGGGCCGGAACTGCACCCCGCAGACCCGGCCGCGCCCCGTCAGCTTCTGGGTGAAGAGCCCGAGGCCGATGCCCGCGACCTCGGCGTACCCGGCCCGCTCCCGGGCGCTCTCCCCGGCCTCGTACCGCTGGAGGACGAGGTTGACCGACGGGTGCGGGACGACGTGGGCGGCGTACGGCTGGTCGAGGTCCCAGTCGATGAGCCAGTAGTGCTTCCAGGTACGGGCGGAGCGCGGCGGCGGGCTCGCGGCGGCGGAAGTGGACGCGCGCGAACAGGTCCGGGGCGTCGACGATGCCCCGGGTGTCGCGGCGAGGTCCGGCGGCCATGCATCGATCCTAGGCCGCACAGGCTGTGGCGGCCTGTCGCGTTTGTTCAAGACGCGGGCGGGTCCGGAGGAGGAGCGTGGGATCCATGACCCAGAAGATCAGTGAACTGCTGGAAGCCGCCGCGGGCCGGGCCCTGCCCGTCGTGCGGGACATCGACGACACGCAGCTGGACCTCCGTACGCCGTGCGCGGAGTACGACGTACGGGCGCTGCTGAACCACCTGTTCCTGGTGGTCGTGAATTTCCAGGCCCTGGCGGCCCGTAAGGAGGTGGATTTCGGCCATCAGCCGGAGTTCGTGACGGGTGACTGGCGGGGCAGGTTCGGCGAGGAGACCGCCCGGCTGGTCGCGGCGTGGGACGCGCCGGGGGCCGAGGAGGGCACGGCCGGGCAGATGGGGCTGCCGGCCCGGACGGTGGGGCTGATGGTGCTGGGCGATCTGACCGTGCACGCGTGGGACCTGGCGCGGTCGACGGGCGGTGCGTTCGTGCCGGCCCCGGCCGTGGTCGATGAGGTGGGACCAGGGCTGGCGGCCCTGGCGCCGCAGGCCCGGGAAATGAAGGTGTTCGGCGAGCCGTTCCCGGTGGGGGCCGGGGCTACGGCCTTTGAGCGGGTGCTGGCGGTGACGGGGCGGGATCCGGGGTGGCGTCCTCCGGCCGGGGGCTGAGGGCGCGGGGTGAGGGCGGCGGGGCCTCGGCGGCGGCGGGCGGTCGGGGGCGACGCGTAGACGGGTGCGGTGGGCGGTCGATCAGGCTTCGGTTCCATCTCGGCCACATCTTTGGCGCGAATCAACCGACCGACCATCCGCCGAGCAGCGGAAGCGCAGTCGCTCTGTCACGGCCACACCAGGCAGTACGCCTGGTGCCCCGCGTCGTGCAGCCGGTGCGAGAAGTCCTGCCACTCGTGGAGCGATTGAAGGCGGCGGGGCGTTGACCTGGGTATTTTCGATAGAATCCGCGTTGACCTGCGGAAAGTCGTCCCGGTAGTTCTCGCGGGTTAACGCCGTTTCCTGGGCTCATGTGCCCTGGATGTGCCCTCGAAGGTGATCGGCTGGCCACGGGGCAGGTGCCGCGGTGTGGCAGTCCGCGGTCGTCAGCAGCCCGCGCGAGGGCTGGACGAAGCTATGCACCACCGCCCCGGGCCAAGCTGCCTAATCGCCGAGGGCGCGAGCTCCAGCGGAGAGGGCTGCCGCTTCGTCGGTTGGTGGAGGCCCAGTTGAGGGACCGGTCCGTGGATCATCTGTACCAAGTGGCCATGGACGCGTCATAATGGCGCGATGGGGCTTTCGTTACCTGACCCGAAGGGTCACCAGCGGGACGTCGTCTTCCTGAACGAACGCGGTCACTGCGTCGTTCTGGGCACGGCGGGCAGCGGCAAGACGACGATGGCGGTCCATCGGGCTCACTATCTGGCCACGGCCCCGGGTATCGGAGGCCGCACGCTGTTGGTCACCTTCAACAAGGCTCTCGTAACCTACCTCAGGGGTATGAGCGCCGCGTCTACGAACCTGCAGATCGAGACCTACCACACCTTCGCGCGTGGCTATCTCGCGCATCGCACCAAATCGCCGGTGCGCATATGCAAGTCCAAGAAGCAAATGGTTGAGCGGGCGCTGGGGGAGGCTCGTGAGCGCCATCCCTCCCGGGCCGTGATTCACCGTCCGCTCGATTTCTTCCTCGATGAGCTGCATTGGATGGTCGGGCACGGCATAGTCGACCAGCAGACGTATGTGGAAGGCCGTGCTCGTCGGGTTGGCCGGGGCAGGCCACTTCAGCAACCCGATCGTGAAGTCGTCTTCGAGGTCTACCAACGGTACGTACAGTTGCGTGCCGAAGCCGGGTACGAGTACGACTTCGACAACATGGCGTCGACGGTCCTGGGTGCCCTGAAGGTTGATCCCACCAAGCGGCTTTACCGGCATGTCGTCGTCGATGAGGGCCAGGATTTTACACCCGAGATGATTCGAAGCCTGGCAGCGGCCATTCCCAGCGACGGATCACTGACTTTCTTCGGCGATTACGCGCAGCAGATCTACGGGAGCCGGATGTCCTGGCGTGCCCTGGGCCTTCATGTGTCAAATGTCGTGGAGTTCGCCCACAACTATCGCAACAGCCGTCAGGTCGCCCAACTCGCCCAGTCCCTTTCGGATATGCCGCACTTCAAGGACGACGTCGATCTGGTCCAGCCGACCGGTGCGGCGGCCGACGGCCCGAAACCCACCATCCTGGAGACCGCGGGCAAGGAAGAACAGCTCGTTCAGGCGGCGAGCAACGCCCTGGCGCTGGGCGCGGACCGCCAGGTCGCCATTCTTATGCGCACCCGGGTCCACGAGGACAAACTCAGATCTCTCCTCGACCGAGGTCGTGTCCCCATTCACCGCCTGCACCGTGAGCTTGCGCGGTGGACGGACGAGCCGGGGGTGTTTTACGGGACCTACTCTGCGGCGAAGGGCTTCGAGTTCGACTCGGTGATCCTCCCATTCTGTGATGCGGACGAGCTGCCGAAACCGAGTGAGGTGGAGGCTCACGGCCTCGACGAGGCCAAGGCGCGCGAGGCCCGGCAGTTGTACGTAGCCATCACCCGGGCTCGTACAGACCTCATCATGCTGCACTCAAGCAAGCTGACCGGTCTGGTGCCGCAGGAGATGTCTGACCTGTACGTGCGGGTGAGCTTGTGAGTGACGTCCTTGAGCAGGCCCGGGCCCGCGGTATCACCCGTCTGTGCCATCTCACCAAGTCGGCCAACCTGTCCCATATCCTCGAAACCCGGCAGATACGTCCCGTGGCCACCCTGCAGACAGCTGCGGACGCCTTTCGGCCTGCCGATACCCAGCGCCTGGACGGCGCACTGGAGTTCACCTTCCTGAGCGTGGAGTATCCGAACACCTGGTACCTGGCCCAGGCAGCGAGCCGGGACCGCCATTTTCAGGACTGGGTGGTTCTCACGCTGGACGTCGACCTGCTCGCCACTTCCGGCGCACGCTTCTGTCCCTACAACTCCGCACGAGACAGGAGCGCCGGCGCCCGGCTGGGTGCCGACGGCTTCAATGCCATGTTCGCGCCCACGGTGACCGGCAAGGTGACTCTGCGGCGAGAAAGTGGGCACCCGTCTTGGTGGCCTACGGACGACCAGGCAGAGATACAGATACCCGGGATCATCCCACTGTCCGCCGTACGTTCTGTCATCGTCCGGGACGAGAAGCAGGCAGAGCTGGAGCACTTCAGACATGCCCAGTTCGGGATGGCGGTTCTGCTGCCACCTCTGGTTGTCGCTCCCATGCTCTTCGACAAGTACGTCCTGAGCCGCTCGGTGCGCTCCGGCAATCGGCCACCGGAGAGCCCGTACATCCCCCGAACAACTCTGGCAGAGTGAACACGTGAACGCTGAGCTTCACCCATGGACCGACAGAGCCTGCGGCATGCTGCTAGGAGCAGCCGTCGGGGACGCCATGGGCTGGCCCTACGAGCGGCGGGACCGGACTCGCTCACTTCCGCCACTCAGCCAGGTCGCGGGTCGGTTTTTCGCCTGGCAGCGAACGGCAAGCAGCCGTTTCCGCCCGATCCTTGAGGACATCGGACCAGGCGAGTACAGCGACGACACACAGATGCTCATCGCCGTGGCTCGTGCTCGCCTCACCGCAGGAGACGACTGGCTTTCCTGGTTGCAACGAGTCGAGTGGCCCTTCCTCCTCGATTACGAACGTGGTGCCGGGGCCAGCGTCAAGCGTGCCTGCCGCGCCTGGGAGAAGCATGAATCGGCCTGGGGCAAGAGGGCCGACGACCAGGAAAAGTACTTCAGTAGCGGGGCCAACGGCGCGGCCATGCGCATCGCGCCGCACGTCGTAGTCCACCACGAGGGTTCCTTCGGCGACCTGGCGCACGACGTGGTCCGCGACGCCGCGACGACACACGGGCACCCGCGAGCCCTGCTGGGTGCCTTGGTGCATGCCTATGCCCTGTGGACCAGTTTGCGGCAACCTGCGCCATTGGCTTACGGCTGGCTCGTCGAAGCAACACTGGACGGTCTGAAGGACTGGCGGGAACCGGTGTGGCAGGGGCTGGACAGAAACTGGTTGGATGCCGCTGCGAAGGCGTTCCCCGGCGGCTACGAACAAGGCTGGGATGACGCCGTGCGGGAGGTGGAGGATCTCCTCACCAGCGCACGGTCCTCACTGAACAGCGGCGCGCTGAGTGCGCCCTCCGCCTTTCTCGAGCAACACGGCCTCACTCGGCCGAAGACGCGTGGGTCGGGGACGTTGTGCGCGGTGGCAGCCATTTACCTCGCGGCCCGTTCGGCCGCCAGCCCGGAGCGTGGTATCGGTGTCCCCGCGCGCCAGGAGGGCGCGGACACGGACACACTGGCATCTATGGCCGCCAGCCTGCTCGGCGCAGGTCTGGGCCAGGAATGGCTGGGCTTGTTCGGGCGAACTGTTCAGGATGCGGCCCTGCTAGTCACGCTGGCCGAGAATTTGCTCACTCCTGTCTCTCCGATCCTGTCCCTGCCTTCTCGCGCCGCGGCTGGCGAAGCTCGGTCGCGGTTCATCGAGAAGCTCGACAAGGCCGACAGCCGAGCTGATCTGCTGCTCCCGGACCGGCGCCAAGCACGCGTGGTCGCAGCTGGCACGCTGACGTCCGGCAAGTGGACGGCGCGACGTATACATATCGTCACCACGGACGGTCAGAACCTTTTCTTTATCCGCGGAATCCAGCGGGCGGAAGCGGAATCGGAAGGTGTCGAGGAAGCCCCTCGTACCGATGCGGAGCCGGCTGACGAGCATCGATCGGTCTGGCCACCGAACCAGGTCCGGCTCCAAGGTGCCTATCTGCCCGTCGCCGACATCGGACGCGTGACGGCGGCCATGTCCGCCCTCGGTTTTAGCGCGCACCGCCGCGGAAGCGACTGGGTCTCTTATGAGAATCTCGTGATCAGGCAGGCACACACCAGCAAAGTCGCTACGGGCGTTCCAGGCGTCCAACTTCGGGTTGCCATCGACGATGTCCAAGCGGCTTGGGAGCGTCTGCGCAGGCTGGGGTTCGACGGAGCAGTGCAACGTGAGGGCGGCGCCCTCTGGGCACAGATCGACCCGTACCTGATCGTCGCCGTCAACAACGCCGAGCCGCCCGCTCGCCCAACCCTGCAGTAGACCCGGCCGGCCCCGGACCTCAGCTTCCAGGCCGCCGAATGATGTTGAACAGCGGTCTGTGGATGAGCATGAGACGGACGACGATGGCGTCGACAGAGTTGAAGCCGAAGGGAGTGTCAGTGGGGAGCGGTACCGTCGGAACATGACTGTGTGGCCGCCAATTGATCGCGACGATCTCCGCAAGGCGCGTGGTGACGCGGGCTTCGATACCGTCCTCCCGCTGCTGATTAGGCGCTTGATAGCCGAGACCGCAAGCGGCTTGGAATCGCTGGACATGCCCGGCGGGTCCGGAACCGCCGTCGGCGGATATGACGGCATCGTCACAGCGTCGCGACCGTCGGCGTTCGTGCCCGAGGGAACCTCGGTGTGGGAGCTTTCTGTTGGAGGCGGCAATAACAAGGCCGAGGATGACTACGAGAAAAGGATCAAAGGCCCGAAGGGGCTCGCGACCCAAGACGTCACCTACGTAGAAGTCGTCCTCGACACGTGGAGAGATGCGCGAACCTGGGCCGAGCGTCACACCGGAGATGGTCGGTGGCGGGAGGTACGTGGGTACAACCTCGACGGGATCGACGTATGGCTGGAGCAAGCGCCAGCCACCACGGCATGGCTTGCTGCCCGGCTGGGGAAGGCACTGCCGGGCGTGCGGTCTCTGGACTCGTGGTGGACGGACAGTTGGCTCCGGTCGACGCGCATCCCGCTGGACCGAACGGTGGTGCTGGCAGGAAGAGAGAAGGCAGCCGCCGACTTTGGGGCCCTACTTGCCACCGGCCAGTCGGTAACCACGCTAGGTGGTGATCTGCGTCCCGATGAAGTCTGCGCTTTCGTCGCCGCTGCCCTAGAGCAAGAAGGCACCCTGGGGGCCACTCAGGTGAGGGCGCGGGTCCTGTTTGTTTCCGACAGGAGCGGTATTGAGCAACTGGTCACGCAACGCCAGCCGTTGATCCTGGTCCTCGCCGACCCGGCCCTCGCGCGGGACATTCCGCAGCAGCAGCCTCACCAGTTGGTATGGGCGGCGATGCCGGGCGCCCGGTGCGACGTGAAGGTACCCAGGCTTCACAGCCAAGTCATCGAGTCCCTGCTGCTCTCCAGCGACATGCCGCGTGAGCGTGCTGCTCGCCTCGGCGCGCTTGGTCGCCGCAGCCTGCTTGCGCTACGGCGAGCCCTGGCCCACCACCCAGAGCCACTCACACCGGAGCGGGTCTCCACTCTCGATGTGGTCCGCCGACGGCTGCTCCTTGTGAACTCCTGGGCCGGAGACAATCAGGAAGACCGCCGTGTGGTTGGGCAGTGCTCGGGACTTGAGTACGACGAGTTGCAGGAGCGAGCCCGGGAGCTCGCGGCCGGGGCCGACATCCCCCTCCTTGGCTATCAGGAAGGAATTTGGCATGTGCTCGCCGCCGAGGATGCCTGGGCGTTGCTCGGTACGTCTCTCACCAGTGACGATCTTCAATTCTTTCGAAGGGTAGTTCTAGAGGTACTGACTGAAACAGATCCGACCCTCGATCTAGACCCTGGTGAGAAGTGGAAGGCTGGGGTGATGGGCATACGACGGTGCTTCTCACACACCCTTCGCGCCGGGCTCGCCCAGTCGCTCGCCCTCCTGGGCACCCTGGGCGCAGACCTACGGGGCCCGGGCGGTGTCACGGGCGATCGGTGGGCACGGTTGCTAGTTCGTGATCTGCTGAAACAGGCCAATGCTGATGAAACGTATAGCCTGTGGCGTTCCCTGGGCGATGTGCTCATTTTGCTGGCTGAGGCCGCTCCGGAGGAGTTTATGGAAGCGGTGCACGAGGGCCTCAGCGGCACCACGCCGCTTCACACCGCCATGTTCACAGACAACCAGCCTGACAACATGGGGCTTGGTTCCAGCTCTCCTCATACAAGCTTCTTGTGGTCCTTGGAGAGCCTGGCGTGGTCTCCGGAGCACCTCGATGACGCAGTCGACGTACTGACTGCGCTGGCTGTCGTGGACCCGGGCGGCCGGCTCTCGAATCGTCCCCTCGCGAGTCTGGTGGGGATTCTCAGCGCATGGGCTCCAAACACGACCGCTCATACCGAGGACCGAATAGCAGTAATCCGACGCCTGGTGCGGAGGCAGCCAGCACTCGGCCGCAAGTTGCTCCTCCAGCTCATTCCTGACAGTCACGCTATCCAGGTGAGCCATCCTGGTCCGCGTTTCCGTGATTGGAAAAGGGGAATTGTCATCACCCCGCATGATCGATGGAGTGTGATCACCGCGGTGGTCGACCTACTCCTGGACGAGGTCGACGCTGCTCCCGAGCTTTATGCCGAATTGATCGGCAAAATCGATGTTCTTCCTCCCCAACACCGCGCTGAGGTCGCGCGAGGACTGACTGAACTGGGCGGCGACCTGGAAGATGACGATCAGCGGACGGTTCTCCACCGCGCGTTGCGCGACCAAGTCGCCCGACACCGAGAGTATGCGGACGCCGCGTGGGCGCTTCCTGCGGACGAGCTGGCCCCTCTCCAAGCCGCATGCCAAGCGCTGGAGCCTCGGAATCCGGTGAGGCGATACGCATGGTTGTTCCAATCCGGTTGGATCACGCTCGGCGACATCAGGCGGCGTGAGGACTTCGCTGCCTACGACGCGGAACTCCTTGCCCGGCGGGCCGCCGCAGTCGGGGAGATAGTTGTGAATGGAGGGTTGACGGCTCTTGTCGAGTTGGCTTCCGTAGCCGAGTTCGCCGACCTGGTGGGCATCGCTCTTGCCGAGCACTCCGATGACCATGACCAAGAGCTGCTGTCATGGCTTGAGGGGGATGCCTCGCCAGCCAAGGAGGTTGCCGTTGGGTACCTGCGTCGGCGTATGTGGGCTGGGGGGAATGATCTCCGCGACAGGCTTCTTTCTCTTACAGAGCTTCCGCTTGTTCAGGCAGTGATCCTGCGACTCGCCCCAGAGCCAGCCGCCGCGTGGTCTAAGCTCTCGGAACTCAGTCCGGAAGTAGAGGGACATTATTGGCGCGAGTTCTCCTACTTCGGGCTCGGCTCTAATTTCCCACAAGCGCTTGATGCCGCCCGGTCGCTGCTGGGTGCAGGACGTCCGGCAGCCGCGCTGGACCTCATCCTCCTCTACGACAAGGAAGGGGGTGCTCCAGAGGTTGCTGAGATTGTCGTCACCGGGCTGGAAGACCTCATCGCAGCTAGGTTGAGCGATCCTGAGATCGGGCGACTCAGCACACGTTTCCAGGATCTATTTACGCTGCTGGCACGGAATTGCGATCAGGTGGGGCGCCAACGCATCCTCAGGCTGGAGTGGCAACTCTTGCCTGCGCTCGGATTCGACGCTAAGGCTCCGGTCCTCCACAAGATGCTGGTCGAGGACCCTGAGGCGTTCGCGGATTTGGTGACATGGTCCTTTCGCCCCGGTACCGTTTCTGACGAAGATACGGTAGATGTCGTAGAGAAAGAAAATAGGCGCAATATTGCGAACCATTCATATCAAGCCCTTCGCACGTTGCGCACGTGTCCAGGGCTTAAGGCCGACGGGACCCTCGACCCGGTTGCGCTGCGCGCGTGGGTCATGACGGCACGGGCAGAATTGGCTTCCAGGGATCGCGCCAGGGTGGGTGACGTGCAGATTGGTCAGGTCCTTGCTTTCGCCCCGCGTAACCAGGACGGCCTGCAAGTTCCGGAAGCTGTCCGAGATCTACTTGAAGAGGTCAATAGCAACGATCTTGAACAGGGCCTCAGCATTGGCATCTACAACAAAAGAGGTGTGACCAGTCGAGGGCTTCTAGACGGTGGAGTGCAAGAGATGGAGTTGGCCCGGTCCTTCCGGGAACAGGCCGAACGCGTACGCGCGTGGCCGCGAACCCGGAAATTGCTGAAAGGGCTTGCAGAGTCGTACGAAGCAGACGCCCGGCGGGAAGACCAAAAGGCAGAGCGACGTCATCAGGGCCTGGAGTAGGCCATGCCGCCAAGAGCCGTTACGAAAGCGCGGGCCGACGCTCCTCAGCGAGCTCAGCCACTGGGTTGAACTTGTGATGTCGTGCGGTTGGTCAGGCGGTCAGATGGCCAGTCCGGTCTCGGCGAGGCAGTCGTCTATGAGGTGGCTGCGGTACTGGATTTGCCGTAGGTCGCGTCGGATGCGCTAGATGAGGTGTTCGGGGGTGCTGAAGCCGACGTTGGAGAGCCAGCCGCGTCGCAGGAGAGACCAGATCCCTTCGTGGAGCGATTGGGCTCGGGAGGGCACTGACGTGGGATTTTCCGTGAGAATGTGCGTTGACCTGGGAAAACTCCTCTTGGCAGTTCTCACGGATCAACGCCGTTCCCAGCCTCATGCGCCCTGGGTGCTCACTTTCTACCGACCTATTGACCTGGAACGGGTCGGTGCGAGCTCGGCACCTGGTGTGGCTGATGTTCTGCTTGTCGCGCCTCATGGCTGCTCCGGGCAGCGACTCTGACCGTCGCTCACTGCGTATGTTGAGACTTCCGCCGAGCGCACCGACATTACGGGATCGGGTCCGCCATGTTCCCGGAAGCGCGCCGGGTCCCACAGGTATAGGACATCGCCATCCGTGCTGAAAGCGAGCAGTGGACGATCGGTCGGGAGTGGTCCGTTGTGCATGGAAAGCTTGCTTTTGAGCGGCTGTACACAGATTCGCTCGCCCTGGATGCCGAAGTAGGAATCCGGTGCAGTCGCGTTCACTACGTCACGGGCGGCGCGGTGGGCTGCATCGGAGGTCCGGCTCATGAACGCAACTCCTCCAGTGACGACGAGCGCGACTGCGGCACCAGTGGACACGACGCTCACAATGCTCTTCTCCCAGGCCCAGTGGAAGTGGCGAGCCCACCCGTAGAGGGCCAGAGGCGGCAGGAGTAGCCCTATGCAGCCGAGAGTAGGGAACAGTGCAGCTGCACCGGTCCAATAGACGGGGGTGGAGGCCGAGTCAGCGGGAATTCCGAAAGCGTCCTCCACGTACAGGAACTGCAAGAACGAGCCGACGAACGGCAGAACCCACGGCAGGGGCAGGACGAGCACGGTAAGCAGGCCGACGGCGTGCCTACTGATCCAGGTTTGGCGAACGGCGAACCAGCAGCCTCGGGGTACGTACCACAGCAGAGCCAGACAGGCGAACGTGAGCAGAACGCTTCTGATCTGCGCGGCGACGCCGTAAGGGTTCTGCTGGTGCCACATGTACCCGGGCATTGCGCTGCCGACGAGGACCAAGGTCCCGGCCGCCCAGCGCAGGGGCCAGGGGCGGCGCTGGTTGCTCGTGTACCAGTTGCCGACGAACCACGCGGCGACGGCGAGCGGCGCGAACATGGCCAGCTGGCCGACCAAGGAACGGTCGTACGCGAGCCAGCCGTAGAACATGAGCAGGGATGCCAGTGCAAGGCGGAGTGCTACCCCTCGACGGCCGTGCCACCAGGGATTTCCGTCCTCATCCGTCTCATTGGCCTTGGGCCCCACGCTCTTGCGCACGCCGTGGCGGGACTCATCAAACTCGAAGCCTCCGAGCCGCTGTCGCCCGAGTAGCTCGCGGACCTCCGCTTCTTCGACGGATGGAGCAACACCGATGGTGCGCTGCTCGTCGGCGAGCCCCGACTGGGTACGCAGCGAGGCCAACCAGCCGAGACCCCGCCTGCTCCGCCAGCTGGACTCTCGAAAGACGCGCCATGTCACCAACGGCTCAGACGCCTGGGCACGGACGAGAGACCCTCCCACGATGGTTACGGACACGTGCTTGCCCACAACCTCCAGCAGACGCTGGCGGGCAGCGGTTTCAGCACCCCAGCGCGAGCCGGGGAGTCGCACTTCTACGACGTATGCAACTTGGTCCTCCGGCCGTCCGGGATCTTCCTGCTCATTGGCCGGCCGGATCGCCCAACCTTGTTGCTCGCACAACCCCTTGGCGAGCAACTGATCACGCCCACGCTTCGGAGCCCGAAAGACCAGATCTACCCGCTCGTCGAACCCTGCGGTCGGTAGAGGGACCTCCAACTCGTCGACAGCTGCGCTGATCGGAGGCCCGCCGGACGGTGAATCGTCGATCGTCCTGCGTGGACCGGGAACCCCCAACCGTGTCTCCGTCCTCGTCCTCCGTTCACTATTCGACGACGTGAGACGGCGAATGAGTAGCGTGCCGAGGCGCATTGCTTTGACATCCCCTTTGTGGTCGGCGCTTTGCCAGCGGATGGGACGGCCGTGCATGGAGCCATGGACGTCCCATAACCCAAGTGCGATTACGGTCGGACGGAGCACTGACAATGCCGCCCGCCACTGCCGCCGCTTACTCCGCCATTCCCAACCTCCGTGGTGGTCAACGGTTGGTGTGGATCATGACGGTAAGCACAGGTGAGGCTGGCGATGGCTGGCTCTGCCCGATGTCCTCGTACCCCCACGACTTGTAGAGCGCGTGGACCTTTCCGTCGCCGGCGGCCCGGTTGACCATGAGCGTGACGTGCGGCTCGTCGCGTGTGGCGAGGAGGGCGTCGTGGATACGGCGAGCCGTGCCGGTCTTCCGCCAGGCCGGTCGGACGCCGATCTCCTTCAGAGCCACGGCCGGTCGCTCGGTGTACTTCTCCGCCGGCGTTGGGCTGGTCCGCTGCCAGTAGCGGTCGCCGTGCTCGATGGTGTTGCTGTACGCGTAGCCGACCGGTTGGCCGGCCGCGTACGCGAGGACGGCCGTAAAACCTGGTTCGGCGGAGTGGCGGTCGATGCGTTCGCCGAACGCGGTCACCGCGTAGTTCGGCAGGTGGAGCAGCGGGGCGCGTACCTCGGCGTACACGTCGAGGAGGTCGCCGCGAGCGGTGTCCAGGTTCGTGAAAGTGCGCAGCTCGGTGGCGGGTGCCATGGTCATGCGGCCGTCCTCCATGTGGTGGTGTGTTCGGTCCAAACCTGGACGGTGGTGCTGCGCGGGGCAGTGGCGCGGAGGGCTGCCCCGAACTCCTGAAGCATCCGCGACACGCGGGCGTGGCGGGTGGCGGCGTCTGCGGGGACCTTCATCGCGGTGGCTGTTGCGGCCTCGGCGGCGCCCTGGGCGAGCAGGGCGTGTGCGAGACGGGTCGTGGTGATGGCCCGGGACCTCAGCATGTGGGGGCGGAGCGAGGACAGGCAGCGGTGAGCGTGGTACTCGGCCGTTGGGTAGTCGCCGAGCGCCAGGTACGCGGAGAGGGCCAAGGAGTCCAGTTCGGCCTGGTCGTAGAAGGCGAGCAACCAGACCGGCCGGTGGTCGGCTGGATCGGCGCGCAGCATGGCGTCCTGCGCCTGCTCGAACGCGCGACGTGTATCGGTCCGGTTCTGGGCCGTACCGTGGATGGCGCCTTGGCGGGCCAGACCGAGGGACGCGAACAGCGGGTCGCGACGGGTGAGGTGCAGGTTGCGGGCGACATCGTTGGCGGCGCATGCGTCGGCGGGGCGACCCATGTGGCGGTACATGGTGCCCGCGTGACTCCAGATACGAAACTTGATTAATTGGTCCCCCGACATCTCGGCGAGGGCCTGGGCTTCGCGCATATGCGCCTTCGCGACGTCGTAGCGCCGGCCGTCGATGGCGGCCCACATCGCAGACGAGCGGAATGCGGCTCCGGAGGCGTAGAGGCTGCTGCGAACCCGCTGCGTGGCACTGCCTGCGTTCTGGAGGTTGAGCGCCTCGTCGGCGAGCGCGGCGGCCCGCTCCTCGATGCCAGGTTGCCCGCCGTGGCGGTGGTCGCTGGCGATGATCTCGGCGAAGCGCTTGTTCAGTCGGTTGACGTCGCTCATGCCGATGCGGCGCGGTGACGCGGTCCCTGGGGTTGCTGCTGCGGCAGCCGCAGCAGCGATGCCGCCGACGAGGGTACGGCGCTTCATGTCGGGCTCCTCCTGCTGCGATGGCGCTGGGGTGGGCGAAGGCCGGCCCCGTGGCACGAACCCTAAGGCGACGGCGGGTAATCCGGAGACGACCTCAAGTGCGGTACGTGTTGCTGACTTTGGCCAGGTGACTCGGCCCGCTTTCCACGCCCGGACCGATGACCCGTCGAGCCCGCCTACGTGTCCCGTCAGCTGTTCAACAGCCCTGTTCACGGCGTCGGCCAGGCTGTTCGAGCTGTATCCGTGCTCGGTCATCCACGCCTCAAGGACGGTGTTGCGGATCGCGTCCATGCGGGCACGGTAGCCCGCGCGCTCCCTACCCACCAGGTAAAGAGCAGGTCAAAACGTCCTAGGTAAGCCCGTCGGATGAGTACCTGAAAGCCCTAACCGGCCCTCCAGGCAACGGAGTTATCTGGGTGTCGGCCACTCCCCGCGAGCGGCTGTTGACGGCTCGGTCCGCCCCTGGGAAGCCACAAGGGGTGGAGCGAGCGCCGAGACGACACGAAGGCTCCATCCCATGCCGATTCTGAAGAAAGCAGTTGAGACGGTCCTCGCCAGCCACCCCACGTACAGCGAGGTCTTCCCGTGCGTGCCGTCCACGGCCGAGACCGGACGCAGGCTTGTCCGGGGGGTTCTCGGGATGTGGCACCTGGATGTCCTTGCTGACCGCGCCGAGCTGATCGTCACTGAGTTGATCGCGAATGCCGCCAGGCATACCCCCTGCCCCGAAGTCCGTCTCGTTGTCGGGCGGCCAACTGCGACACGGGTACGCGTCGGGATCGTGGACGAGGAACCGTCGCGTCTGCCGGAGCTGAGCCACGCGGGCGACGAGGACGAATCGGGTCGCGGGCTGTTCCTCGTCGAAGCTGTAGCCGACCGCTGGGGCTGTGACCTTCAGAGTGCAGGCGGACGTCTGTGTGGCAAAGAGGTCTGGGCCGAACTCCATTCCGAGGGCGACGAGTGAGGGCCCGGATGCGATGCCCTCGCTTCTTCTGGTCCCTGCCCGCCCGCCGTTTCAGCTCTGCGCCGACACCACCAGATACCAGGCTGCCGGATCGGCCGTCACGGCCAGCCAGGGGAAGGCCCGTTCCTCGATGAATTCATCGTGGATCACCGGTGACTGCTGGCTCGGCTGCGAACGGACCGGAGTGCGGGTGGTCTGGCTCGGCCCGGTTCAGTGGGACGGGCAGCACGCCCCCTTCTACGCATGTGAGGTGTGCCTTGATCGTCTCAAGGCGCAGGCCCTCACCTACCTCATGGGGCATTGATCGGCCTCGGCTCGATCAGCCCCTCGTACACGACTTCCCGGCGTGAGCGGGCGGTCCGGCCAGCGCTTTCTGTGCGGGCCGCGCCCCCTCGTGCCGGGCGGCCAGGAGCTGGTCCGAGGGCCAGCCGTCCGGTATCGCTCTTCTGGCGGCTCCTGGTGGGCATTCCAGCCCAGCTCAGCAACAACCAACGATGAAGAGGAGCGCAGCATGACGCGCAGCACCGTGGTGCCCAGCCGTACCGAAGTACGACCGCAGATTCCGGGTGCATCAGACGGCTTCGACCTGGATGTCTCGCTCGTGGAGATCGCCGACCCGGCAGGTCTGGTCAACCTGACTGACGACAACTGCGGTTCCACCTGCGGCGCCTGCACTACCAACGTCGCCTGACGCCTGGATTGAAACCCCAGGTCACCTTCGGTCTGGTGCCGTCGCGCTCCCGCGCGGCGGCGCCAGCCGCCCATCCCTTCGCCCATGGAGGTCATCGGTGGTTGCTCAACCCACAGTGTTCCGGGCCGGTTCCACCGCTCTCGTGCGCGCCGCGGCCCGACCGTTTCTGCCGGTTCCTCCGTGCCCTGACCCGGATGACCACTCTTCCGACGGCTCCTCTTCCTGCATGACGTGGCTTCGCGCGGTCTGGGCGGACCAGCACATCGCCGGCGCCGTGGCGCACTCCAGCCCAGCTTTGGCCATGCAGGTGCGGGCTGTGTGTACCACCGAGAATCCTCCCCTTCGAGACATACGGCGCGTGGCGCTGTCGGTGTCCCGATACCTCCTGCGGGCCCAGCACCGGGCCACGCCCTTCGGCCTGTTCGCCGGAGTGACTACTGTGGCGTTCGGCTCGCAGGCACGTGCGGAGTGGGGCAAGGCTCATGTGGCCGTGGGCCGCGCGGGTGCGGAGTGGCTCGCCGCTGTGGTCGAACGGCTCGAGTCCTGCCCGGAACTCCTCGACCAGCTGCCCGTCGTCGTCAACAACACCGTGATGAGCCGGGGGGACCGGCTCATCGTGCCGTTCCAACCCGATCCGCATGACGACCGGATGCGCGCGGTCGAGGCATCCCTGGCTCTGACAGAGCCGGTGCGTGCGGTCCTCGCCGCGGCCCGGACGCCGATTCGCTGCGGAGCTCTCGCGGAAAGGCTCCGGGCGGAGTTCCCCGAGGCCGACACGGAGAAGGTGCACCGTCTGCTTGCGGAGCTGGTCCGGAGACGAGTGCTCATCACGAGCCTGCACGCTCCAAGTACCGAGACCGACGCCCTCGGGTATCTGCTCGACCAACTCGACACGATCGGCGTCGACAACCTTGCGTCGGTAGCGGAGACGGCACGCGAGCTGCACGCGGTCCGAATGGGCTTGAAGGAGTGCGCCACGCGCGGCGGCCGGGAAAGCACCGCAGCGCGGATGCATGCCCTCGTGCCCGGCCTGCGTCGGCACCCTGTTGCGCTTGACCTGCGGTTGGATGCGCGTCTCCTCCTACCGGAGGAAGTGGCTCGGGAGATCGAGCGCGCCGCCTTCATCCTCACCCGGGTGAGCACCCGCCCGTACGGGACAGCCGCGTGGAACGCCTACCACCAGCGCTTCTACGAGCGGTACGGCATCGGCACGATGGTCCCGCTCGCGGAGGTCGTCGCGGACAGCGGGACTGGCTACCCCGACGGCTACCCGGGCAGTCCTGACGGTTCGCGTCGGCCCCGCGTCTCCGCTCGGGATGACGCCCTCGTACGCCTGGCGCAGGGTGCTGCGCTCGACCGCCGCGACGAGGTCGTACTCACTGACGAACAGATCGACGTCCTGGACGTGGGGCCCGACGAGCCACGACTGCCGCCGCATCTGGAGGTAGGGGTGCGAGTGCACGCCGCCAGTCTGAAGGACTTGCAGCGCGGGCGATTCCAGCTGGAGGTCGTGAGCGTGTCGCGCGGGGCCGGCGTTTCGACAGGCCGGTTCCTCGACGTACTGGCACCCCCCGAGCGTCAGGCCCTGGCCACGGAGCTGGCCGATCTTCCGGCTGCGGACAGCGATACCGTGCCCGCCCAGCTCTCCTTCCCGCCGTTGCTCCCGGAGAGCGCTCATGTCACCCGCGCCCCGCAGGTCCTGCCTACCCTGATCAGCCTCCAAGAGCACTGCGCACCGAAAGACACCGTTCTCACCCCGAAGGACCTGGCCGTGGGGTGCGATGGCCGCCGCATGTACCTGGCCGCTCCGGAACGGGGGCACCGCGTCGAGGCCGTCGGCATGAACGCGCTGAACCTGCACACGCACACTCCGCCGTTGGCACGCTTCCTCACTGAACTGTCCCGTGCCCAGTGCGCGCAGGTCACCACCTTTGACTGGGGCGTCGCAGCAGCGATGCCGTTCCTGCCGCGCCTGCGGTACGGGCGTACGGTGCTGACCCCGGCGCGCTGGCGTCTGGAGGCGTCCGAATTGCCCGGCCGTGCTCGTCCTCGCGCTGAGTGGGACACCGCGCTCTCCGAATGGCGGGCACAGCGGGGATTGCCTCGCCGCGTGCTCCTTGTGGAAGACGACCGGCGTCTCTTCCTCGACCTCGACGAAGGCGGCCATCGGACGCTCCTGCTCCGACACCTCGACCGCGCTCACCAGGCCGTGCTCACTGAGGCCCCGGAACCAGAAGCGAACGGCTGGTGCGGCGGGCGAGCTCACGAGATCGTGGTGCCGCTCAAAGCGACCCGGCCGCCGTCCTGGCCGCCCCTGCCTGTTCCCACTGAGGCTCGCGCCCTCTCGTCGGCCCAGCTGCAGACTCCCGCTGCTTCATCGGTGTTGCTCGCCGCCTTGTACGGAGATCCCCGCCGCCAGGACCTCCTGCTTTCCCAACACCTCCCCGGACTCATCGAACGGCTGGGCAACCCGCGGTGGTGGTTCATCCGCTTCCGTGACCCGGACCAGCACCTCCGCGTCCGCATCGCTCTCCCTGACCGCAGAACTTTCGCTCAGACGGCGCGGACCGTGAGCGCGTGGGCCGACGACCTGCGCAACGGCGGCCTGCTGGCAGACCTGCGCTATCCCACCTCCTATCGAGAAATGGGTCGTTGGGGCTCCGGTGCCGCCTGGGAGGCGGCCGAGGATGTGTTTCGGGCAGACTCGCACGCCGTTCTGGCCCAGCTCACAGAGCCGCAGAGGCCAGCGCAACGCACGCTGGTGGCTGCCCACACCGTCGCCATCGTCTCCGCGTTCCTCGGCAGCACCGAGGTCGCGATGCGCTGGCTGGCCGACCACGTCTCGCCGACGGCGCCTGCGTCCGTTCCCCGCCCGCAGTTCAGCGAGGCCGTACGGCTCGCGAACCCAGCCGACGACTGGGCCGCCCTGCGCGAGGTCCAGGGCGGAGACGCCATCGTGTCGGGTTGGGCAGAGCGCGATGCGGCACTCGCCGCGTACCGGTTGCACCTTCCCGGCCCGGACACCCAGGGCATCGCCGTCGATGACGTCCTGACCTCCCTTCTGCACGTCCACTTCGTGCGGCACGTCGCGGTGAACTTCCCCGAGGAAGAGGTGTGCCTCTACCTGGCTCGCGCTGCTGCTCTGGCGTGGACTGCCCGCACCACCAGGAGGCCGGCGTGACCGTGCTCCCGACGCTCGGCCTGGTCGATGCCGTTGCTGCGAGGCTCGCCGACCCCGGCACGGTGCCTTCCGTCCTCCAGACACATCGGCAACATCTCGCCTACGGCCCGCCCGGGATCGCGCTTCTTCACATCGAGCGGGCCGCGAACGGCCTCGGACCGTGGCAGCATGCGCACAACTGGCTCGCTGCTGCGTCCCACGGATCCCTCACGAGTGGACCCGACAGCCACCCCTTCTACGGCGTGCCTGCCTTCGCCCACGCCCTTGCCTGCGCCGCCGACCATCTTCCTGGCTCCTACCAGCGCGCCTTGGACTCGATGGGCCGACAGATCGGGATCGACGTCAAACGCCGTCTCGACGCAGCGCATCGCCGCATCGATGCCGGATGCCTTCCGCAACTGGCCGAGTTCGACGCCATCCGTGGCCTGACCGGATACGGGGCTTGCCTTCTACGCCGGAACCCAGACAGTCCTATGGTGCGCGCTGTCCTCGACTACTGCGTGCGCCTTATCGAACCGATCAGGGAATCTGGCGAGGACCTTCCGGGTTGGTGGACTGCGATGGGGCCCTCGGGCAGACCGGACGAACAATTCCCCGGTGGACATGCCAACACCGGCATGGCCCACGGCATCGCCGGAGTGCTCGTGCTTCTGGCCCTCGCCGCCCGGAAGAGCACCGTTACGAACGGGCACCTCAGAGCGCTGCACACCATCCTGGCCTGGCTCGACCGCTGGCAGGAGGAGACAAGCCGAGGAGCAACCTGGCCATACTGGATCACCCGGAGCGAGCTACGTACCGGTCGCTGCGCCGCGTCCAAACTCCGGCGTTCGTCATGGTGTTACGGAACCGCTGGCCTCGCCCGCGCTCAGCAACTCGCCGCGCTCGCTACCGGTGACACCGAACGCCAGATCACGGCGGAGAACGCGCTCGCCGCCGCCCTCACCGACCCGGACCAGCTCGGCGCCACGACGGACCACGGCCTGTGCCACGGCTTTGCCGGCCTCACCCACATCGCCGTCCGCACGGCCGCAGACGCCCATCCCTCAACGGTCGGTCGACTCCGAGCCGCGATCCCGGGACTTTTGGCCGCGATCTGCCCGGTGGACAACGACCTCGAACGCGCGGCCACGGCACTTGTCAGCGGCACAGGAGCGGGGCCCGGCCTGCTCGATGGAGCCGCCGGAACAGCCCTGGCTCTTCTCGCTGCCGATACCGCCGCACCACCCCAGTCCGCCTGGGATTCCTGCCTGCTCATTGCCTGATTCACCGACGGAAGGACTTCTATGCCACCTGACTGGCAGCAGCACAACATCACCTTCATCGACCGCGAGAGCGCCCGGCATGCCATCGACGAACGCCTCGGGCCCGCCCTGATCACAGCCGAGACCGAGGGGCAGCTCACCGACTGGTGGTTCATGAACAAGCAGCCCTGGCCGTTGCGGTACCTCGCCGACGAGCCCTCCCCGATCATTGAGTCGCTGCTGAGCGATCTCGTGGGTGACGGGGCGGTCGTGTCATGGCTGCCCTCTGTCTACGAGCCCGAGTCCGAGGCATTTGGCGGTCCGGGCGCTACGGACACGGCCCACGGACTGTTCCACAGCGACTCCCGCCACCTGCTCACCTACCAGCCGAGCCCGGACCACCTGGGGCGCAAGGAGACTGCGGTCCTGCTGGCGAGCGCCATGATGCGCGGCGCCGGACTCGACTGGTTCGAGCAGGGTGACGTATGGGCGAAGGTCTCGGCTCTTCGGCCGCCCACCGACCCAGCGCGCTCCGAGAGAGCCGCTGAGTTGGTTCCGGCGATGCGGAAGCTCATGACCGCTGACGCCTACAGCCTCTGCAACCAGGGTGGTCCACTCCACGCGCACGAGGAGTGGGTGACCGCCTTCGAACGGGCCGGTGCCGTGCTCGCCGCGCTGGCCTGCCGCGGCGCCCTCACACGCGGCCTGCGAGCCGTCATAGCCCACCACATCATCTTCCACGCCAACCGCGCCGGTCTCATCAGGGACGACCAGAGCGCTCTGTCCAACATTGCACGAGAGGCAGTCATGGGAACGAGTGACCACACCGCGTCGCTGACCGAGTCGACGACCGACGCCGATAGCGTGAAAGGGGTGAACACCGACACGATCGTTACTCCGACGTCCGATGCCGCGCGCCTCCGTGACGCCCTGGTGGACAAGCTCCGCGCTGACGGAAGCGCCCGAACTTCCGGCGTGGAGACCGCGTTGCGGACCGTGCCCCGTCACGTGTTCGTGCCCGATGTGCCGCTCGAAGACGCATACGCCAACGCGCCGGTGCACATCAAGTACGACACCGACGGCAGCTCGATCTCCTGTGCCTCCCAGCCGGGCATGGTCGCTCTCATGCTGGACCAGCTCGACGCCCAGCAAGGCGAGCGCGTCCTCGAACTTGGCGCAGGCACCGGTTACAACGCCGGTCTGCTTGCCCATCTGGTCGGTGAGAGCGGGCACGTCACCACGCTCGATGTCGACGACGACCTCGTAGAGGGCGCCCGCGCGCATCTCTCCGCCGCCGGAATCACCAACGTTGAGGCGGTCACCCGAGACGGGGCCCTCGGCTACGCGGAAGGTGCGCCGTACGACCGAATCATCGCCACCGTAGGCGCGCACGGCGTGCCGCACGCCTGGTTGCAGCAGCTTGCTCCCGGGGGCCGGCTTCTCGTCCCGCAGCGGCTCAAGGGCACGGTGTCCCGCTCCATCGCCTATGAGCAGCGCGATGGCCGGTGGAGGTCCCTCGGTAGCGAGATGAATACCTTCATGCCGCTCAGGCGGGGCATCGCCGACGACGACCGCCGGGTCATCCCGCTCAGCACGGACGGAACCGTACGGCTCCAGGCCCCCGCCGGGCAGACAATCGACACCGAGGCCCTCGACGGCGTCCTGCACGAGCCGCGCACCGAGGAGTGGACGGGCATGACGGTCCGTGCCATGGAGTCGCCGGAGTGGATGGAACTGTTCCTCACCTGCTCCCTTCCCTCCGGCCTGATCCGGATGCTCTTCCCGCAAGCTGCCAAGGGCACTTTGCTCACCGAGGACCCCTACCCCTCCTCGACCGCAGCCGTCGACAAAGGCGCCGTCACCTACCTCGCACGGCGTCTGTCTGAGAAGAAGACCTCCGAGGGCGGCAAGCTGTGGGAGTTCGGGGTCATCGGCCACGGTCCCGGCAGCGATGAACTGGCCGCAAGGGTCGCTGCGGCCATCCGCGTGTGGGACCTGGAGTACCGGGGCCGTGAAGCCACGTTCGAGATCCAGCCTCCCGACGCCCCCGCGATCGAGCAGCGAGCCGGCCTCTTCGCGCTTGAAACCCCGCTGAACCGCATCGTCGTCGACTGGAGTTGACACCCCACGCGTAGTGGGCGGTGGCCGTCGGCGCGCAACCGGCGGCCACCGTGGCTTTACCCGTCTTCACACACACCTGGGGGAGTCCATGGACCCGCACGGATCCACAGCTCAGCGTTTTCCGCTCGTCGCCCGATTCCGGCCCGCCTGCCTTCCCCTGCCGAAGCGCGTGCGCGCCCTCGTCGACCTGGCCGACACTGCGATGGCGGATACCGATCAAGGGCTGGCGTCCTCCGTCTACAACCAGGCCGCCCTCATTGCCTCCGATCTCAGCTTGTCCGACCTAGCGCGCGCGATGTGCCACGAGCACGCCGCCGCCTATCTCCATGCTTGCCCCCTTCCCGCAGTCAGCGCGATCCGCGGCTTGGAGCCCGTCGTCAATCTCGCCCGCCTCCAGATCCGCGGCGGCCGCGCCGATGCGGGTCGCCAGCAGCTACTCGACCTGTACGCAGCCGTAGAGGCGAGCACACCAGCCAGGTTTGAAGGCGTTGCAATTCCGGCGGACCTCACCGCCACAGACAAGGACCGCCATGAGGTCGCCGCGTGGCTATGGCGTGTGCTGCTCGCCGACGGGACGCGCGCTCTTACTGCAGAGGGACGCTGGCCCGAGGCTCTGGACCACATTGAGGCCCACCGAGGCGTGGGCAGGCGAATGCTCGATGGACGCCAAGTAGCGGTACTCGCCTCGCTCGCAGCGGGAGATACGGCACACGCCGCGACACTCCTCGCTGGTACGGTACCCGGCGAACCGTGGGAGCAGACTGTCACGGCATGCCTGACTGCCCTGTGGCGCCGCGACGCGGGACAACCAGTCGGCGGTCACCTGGCGGAGTTGGCAGACGCCTACCTTGAGCGGAAGGCCGAGCCGGGGATGACCGTCTTCGATATCCGGCTGGGCCTGACCGTCCTCGACGTGGTCGGGTCCCCCGATCTTCCGGCCGCATACCGCATCGTTGAGGACTTGCACCGGAGGGCGACGAAGGCCGAGGACGGCTACGCGGCACGTGAGAACTTGGCGAACTCTCTGTTCATCGAGCTTGCTACGAACCGGCAAGAGCAGGACTGCCGCGCTCTGGTGCGGGCTTGCGCCCTCGGGACAGAGATCTTCCCAGACCAGATGCAAGGAGCGCTGTCAGCAGCTCTGCGTGCCGCCGACAGCGTCATCCGGAAGAGCCTCGTGCCATCAACGCCTCCTTCCTCGCGGTGAGCGCGGTGACGCCCAAGACCCTCCGTCTCCTCTTCGTCGACCAGAAAAAGCGGGCCTACAACCGCAGCGTCTTCAACATGGGTGCCCGGAAGCTAGCCTTGGCCGCGGCCGCCGCCGGTGTAATCCCTCCCCGCGAGCGCGGTGAGGTACCTCCAGGCGGCTCCCGAGGACGGCATGCACGCCCTCCGGCACGCGTACGCCTCAGTGCTCCTGGACGCGGGGGAGAGCATCAAGGCGCTCTCCGAGTTCCTGGGCCACTCGGACCCCGGCTTCATGCTGCGCACGTGCACCCACCTGTTGCCGTCCAGCGACACGCGGACCCGTAAGGCGATCGACGACGCCTTCACCGAAGCCGAGGCGGGAGAGGGCGGCGGTACGCCGAAGGCTCATGGCACAGCAGTGGTCCCGCCGAAACCCATGTGCCCTCAATGTGCCCTGGCCGCCTGACGGCCCCTATCGGTACATGACGAGGGCGGAGACCGAAAGACCCGCCCGAAGCCCAAGAAATCCCAGATCACGGCCACACCAGGCAGTACGCCTGGTGCCCCGCGTCGTGCAGCCGGTGCGAGAAGTCCTGCCACTCGTGGAGCAGCTGGTAGACGTTGAACGCGTCGCGCGGGCCGCCGCGGTCGGGGACCGTGGACCAGATGAAGGCCGCCGCGCCGACGGACTCCTCGCCGATGCCGCGCAGCGGGTCGACGACGGTCATGGGGAGCTTGACCACCGCGTAGTCGGGGTGCAGGACGACCAGCTCCAGCGGCGGGACCTTGTGCAGGGGTATGCCCTGGATGCCGGTCAGGACCATGGCGGCCACCGTCTCCGGCTTGATCTTGGTGAACATGCCGCCCATGCCCAGCTCGTCGCCGCCCAGCTCCTCCGGGCGCATCGAAATGGGCACGCGTGCGGCGGTCGCCCCGTCCGGGGCGCCGAAGTACTTGTAGGTCACCCCCATCCCGCCACTGCTCCTGCTTCCGGGGGGCGGTGTGCTCTCCGCGCCCCTGCTGCCCTGTGCGTGCTCGGCCTTTCGCCGGTGCCGCCCTCGCCGGGCAGGCTCGGGCCCCAGGTCGTCGGTCCCTTCGCCCACTCCGCCACCGCGATGCATATCTCATCCACCCGACTACTTCTTAGGAGACACAGCCCCCGCCGCGCAACCCGATCATCGTGTCAGTGACCTCCCCCACGGGCGTGCGGTGAAACGCCTGTCCGCAAGACCGTCCGTGCCTCTGACACCATGGCATGTGTGAGCTTTCCCTGTGTCGCCCCAGTTTCGCAGACGTGAGGGTGCCGACGCTCTTCCGTGATACGAGGGGAGCGCGCTGACTGCTCACCGGTGGCCGGGATTACCTTGGATTCTCCGGCCCGGCCTCCCGACACCCGAATCGCAGATCAGGACCAAAGTGGCGTACTCATACGAAGCCCCAGTTTCGCAGTCGCTGTTCGACCGGGCGTCCGTCGTGACGCCCGGCGGCGTGAACTCACCCGTGCGTGCCTTCCGGGCCGTGGGCGGTACGCCCCGGTTCATGGTGTCCGGCACCGGTCCGTACCTCACCGACGCCGATGGGCGGGAGTACGTCGACCTTGTCTGCTCGTGGGGGCCGATGATTCTCGGCCACTCCCACCCCGAGGTCATCGCCGCCGTCCAGGAGGCGGTCTCCCGGGGCACCTCCTTCGGTACGCCGGGGGAGGGCGAGGTCGCGCTGGCCGAGGAGATCGTGGCGCGGATCGAGCCCGTCGAGCAGGTGCGCCTGGTCTCCTCCGGCACTGAGGCGACGATGTCGGCGATCCGGCTGGCCCGCGGCTTCACCGGCCGAGCCAAGGTCGTGAAGTTCGCCGGCTGCTACCACGGGCACGTGGACGCGCTGCTCGCCGCCGCCGGCTCGGGCCTGGCCACCTTCGGGCTGCCCGACACCCCGGGCGTCACCGGTGCCACGGCCGGGGACACCGTCGTGCTGCCGTACAACGACCTGGACGCGGTGCGGGCCGCCTTCGCCGCGCACCCCGGCGAGATCGCCTGCGTGATCACCGAGGCCTCGCCCGGCAACATGGGCGTCGTCCCGCCCGCCGACGGCTTCAACGCCGGGCTCAAGGAGCTGTGCGCGGCGAACGGCGCCCTGTACATCTCCGACGAGGTCATGACGGGCTTCCGTACATCGAAGGCCGGCTGGTACGGCGTCGACGGCGTCCGCCCGGACCTGATGACCTTCGGCAAGGTCATGGGCGGCGGCTTCCCGGCCGCGGCCTTCGGCGGCCGCGCCGACGTGATGGCGCACCTCGCCCCGGCCGGCCCGGTCTACCAGGCGGGCACGCTTTCCGGGAACCCGGTCGCCACCGCCGCGGGCCTCGCGCAGCTGCGGCTGCTCGACGACGCGGCGTACGCGAAGATCGACGCGGTCTCCGCCGAACTGCGCTCCCTTGTAGGTGACGCGTTCACCAAGGAGGGCGTCGCGCACACCGTGTCGTCGGCGAGCAACATGTTCTCGGTCTTCTTCACGGACCGGCCGGTGCGCAACTACGAGGACGCGAAGAAGCAGGAGTCCTTCCGCTTCACCGCCTTCTTCCACGCGATGCTGGAGCAGGGCGTCTATCTGCCGCCGTCCGCCTTCGAGTCCTGGTTCGTCTCCACCGCCCACGACGAGCAGGCGGTCGAGCGGATCGCCGCCGCCCTGCCCGCTGCCGCCCGTGCCGCATCGGAGGCCACCGCATGAGCGAGAGCGCGAGCCGCAAGGACATCACCGTGGTGCACCTGATGCGCCACGGCGAGGTCCACAACCCCGACGGTGTGCTGTACGGCCGGCGCCCCGGCTACCACCTCTCCGAGCTGGGCCGGCAGATGGCCGACCGGGTCGCGGACCACCTGGAGAAGCGCGACATCACCCATGTCGTCGCCTCCCCGCTGGAGCGCGCCCAGGAGACGGCCGCGCCCGTCGCCAAGGCGCACAGCCTGGACCTGGCCACCGACGCCCGGCTCATCGAGGCCGGCAACGTCTTCGAGGGCAAGACCTTCGGCGTCGGCGACGGTGCGCTGCGCAAGCCGGACAACTGGAAGCACCTCACCAACCCGTTCCGGCCGTCCTGGGGTGAGCCGTACATCGAGCAGGTCGTCCGCATGATGGGCGCGCTGGACGCGGCCAAGGACGCGGCGCGCGGCCATGAGGCGGTCTGCGTCAGCCACCAGCTGCCGATCTGGATCGTCCGCTCGTTCGTGGAGCGCCGCCGGCTCTGGCACGACCCGCGCAGGCGCCAGTGCACGCTGGCCTCGCTGACCAGCTTCACCTATCAGGGCGACCGGATCGTCTCCGTCGGCTACTCGGAGCCGGCCCGGGACCTGGTGCCCGCGCATCTGCTGGCCGGGGCGAAGCCGGTGAAGGGGAAGTCGAAGGCCTTCGGCGCGTAATCGCCGTACGCACGAGCCGTGAACATACGGGACCGACCGCCACCGCGGTCGGTCCCGTTCTTCGTGGGCCTCGTGGGCCTCCCGTTCCTCGTGGCCCTCGTGGCCCTCGTGGCCCTCGTGGCCCTCGTGGTCCTCGTGTTCTTCGTGCTTCTTCGTGGAAGGTGGCGATGCGTTAGATTAGGTTAGGCTAAGCTAAGTTTGCTCGCGAAAGTGGTGGAGCGATGACGCGTACGGCCCCGACCCATGCCCCCGACCCGAGACCGGCGCCGCGGTCCGGCCCGGTGAGGCGGCCCGCCGATGAGTGACTGTCCGCCCACGGGCGGCCGTACCGACGCAGGCGGCCTCACGGACCTGGACGCCGCCCCCCGCCCGGTCACCGGCCCCCGGCTGGCCCGGCTCGCCCGGCAGCTTGAAGAGGCCCGGGACGCCGCCGCCCGGGACGCCCTCACCGAGGCCTTCTGGGCCGAGGCCGCCCGCACCGGCACCCCGCTCGTCGAGGAGCTCGACGACGACCCCGGCCACCGGGCCGTCACCTTCCTCTGGCGCGGCCACCGCGCCACCCGCCGGGTCCTCCTGATGGCCCGCGGCATCACCGACCGCGACCGGCTCGCCGACTCGCTGCTGCACCAGCTGCCGGGCACCGACATCTGGTACCTCGGCCACCGGCTGCGCGCCGACCACCGCGGCTCCTACCGGATGGTGGCCGACATCTCCGCCGGACCCGCCCCCACCGATCCGGTGCTGCTGCAACGGCGGCTGCTGGCGCTGCGGGCGCACGGCGGGGCCGATCCGCTGAACCCGGCCCGGATACCGGCCCGTTGGCGTGACGCGCGGGACTCGGTCTTCGCGCTGCCGAAGGCCCCGCCGCAGCCGTGGTCCGGCCGCCGCGCCGACATCCCGCGCGGAACCGTCGAGCGGCACGCCGTCGCGGCCGGGGCGCTCGGCGCCGAGCGGGACGTGTGGGTCTACCTGCCGCCGGACGCCGTCCCGTACCGGCCGGCGCGCGAGCCGGGCGAGCGGGACGGCCACCGGCTGCCGCTGCTGGTGCTCTGCGACGGCGACATGTGGTTCGACCGGCTCGGCCTCCAGGACACGCTGGACGCGCTGATCGCCGACGGGGCCCTCCCGCCGCTCGCCGTCCTCGCCCCGGACGCCGTCGGCACCGCCACGCGGAGGCTGGAGCTGGGCGGACGGGAGAGTTACGTCTCCTTCCTGGCCGACGAGGTGGTGCCCTGGGCGAGCACCCGGTGGCCGCTGACCGCGCGGGCGGACCGGACGGTGGTGGCCGGGCAGGGGCTCGGCGGGATGACCGCGCTGTACGCCGGTCTCACCCGGCCCGAGCGGTTCGGCGCGGTGATCGCGCAGTCGCCGTCGCTGTGGTGGCGGCCGGGCCTCGTGCCCGGGGCCGTGGCGCCGGACGCGGTCGGGACGCCGTGGCTGGCCACGCTCGCCGCCGGACTCCGCGACGGGCCGCCGGACGGGGCGCGCGGGGCCGCCGTCCACTTCGACGTCGGGCTGCACGAAGGCGCGCTGGCCGAACACACCGAGGCCCTCCAGGCGGTGCTCCGCGCCCGCGGCCACCGGGTCACCCGCAACCTCCACAACGGCGGTCATGACTACGCCTGCTGGCGCGGGTTCCTGGCGGACGCGCTGGTGGAGCTCATGGGTACCAGTCTTGACGTGGACGCGGCAGAGTCCCAGGGTGGAACGGGCCCGGCCCGCTGTCCGGCCGCGCGCTCCGCAGCGCTGCCCGGAAGCCCCGCCGGAAGGTAAAGCGTAAAGAAAGTCCCCAATTGCACGGAACCGTCGCGTCGCTCAAGGCCTCTCACTGTCCAGCAGTTTGTATGGCCTTGAGATAAAACGACCGCAGATGGGGACCACATGCGCGACATCAATCGAAGGGGACTGCTCGGCGCGGGGCTCGGCACCACGGCCGCGATCGGACTCGCCGGCTGCGGTTTCTCCAGTTCCTCCGGCTCGGCGGAGGGCGGCGGTGACAAGGGTGACACCGGCGCCGGCGGCAAGGGCGACACCGGCACCGGCACCGGCGGCAACAGCGGAAACGGTTCGCCGAAGGACCAGAAGGACAAGGGCCGGCTGATCGGCGACGGCTCCACCGCCGACACCGGAAAGCAGCCCCACCAGCCCGCCGCACCCGTCCCGCTCGAACCCGGCCAGACGCCGCCGCAGTTCGTGATCTTTTCCTGGGACGGGGCGGGCGAGGTCGGCAACGGCCTCTTCCCGCGCTTTCTGGAACTGGCGAAAGATCACGACGCCGCGATGACCTTCTTCCTCTCCGGGCTGTATCTGCTGCCCGAGTCGAAGAAATCCCTCTACCGTCCTCCGAACAACCCGCGCGGCGCCTCCGACATCGGCTATCTCACCGATGACCACGTCAAGGACACGCTGACGTACGTACGCCAGGCCTGGCTGGACGGCCATGAGATCGGCACGCACTTCAACGGGCATTTCTGCGGCGGTTCCGGATCCGTCGAACGCTGGACGCCCGCGCAATGGCGGAGCGAGATCGATCAGGCTGTGTCCTTCGTCACGGAATGGCGGACCAACACCGGCTGGGAGAACGAGGACCCGCTGCCGTTCGACTACCGAAAGGAGTTGATCGGCGGCCGCACCCCCTGTCTGCTCGGCCAGGACAATCTCCTGCCGACCGCGAGCAAACTCGGCTGGCGCTACGACGCCAGCTCGCCCGGCGGCCGCCAGACGTGGCCCGTCAAGCGCGGCGGCGTCTGGGATCTGCCGCTCCAGGCCATGCCGTTCCCCGGCCACTCCTTCGAGGTCCTCTCGATGGACTACAACATCCTCGCCAATCAGTCGCAGAATTCGACCAAGGGCATGCCCTCGCGGTATCCGGGCTGGCGCAAGCAGGCCACCGGCGCGTATATGAACGGTTTCGAGCGCGCCTACACGACGAATCGCGCGCCCTTCTTCATCGGCAACCACTTCGAGGAGTGGAACGGCGGTATCTATATGGACGCCGTGGAAGAAGTGATCAAGAAGACGGCCGGCAAGAAGGATGTGCGGCTCGTCTCCTTCCGGCAGTTCGTCGACTGGCTCGACGCGCAGGATCCCGCCGTCCTCGCCAAGCTCCGCACCCTGGAGGTCGGACAGTCGCCCGCAGGCGGCTGGAACTCCTTCTTTAAACAGGCTTGACAAGGGGCTTTACGGGCACCGAGGGGGGTGCGGGAGATCGCCGGAACTGCCATGCGAAACTTTTCACATGAGCTTTGGCCGCGCGTCCCGACGCCGCTTCACCCTGCTCGCCGCCACCGCCGTGGCCGGGGCCCTGACGCTGACCGCGTGCGGGGACGGCAACAAGGCCCAGGGTGGCGGCAACACCAACTTCGTCACCGGAAAGGGAGGCATCTCCACCGTCGCGAAGGAGGAGCGCCCGGACGCGCCGAAGCTCCAGGGCGAGAGCCTGGACGGCAAGCCGCTCGACCTCGCCGACTACAAGGGCAAGGTCGTCGTGCTCAACGTCTGGGGCTCCTGGTGCGGCCCCTGCCGGCTGGAGGCGAAGTACTTCGCCAAGGTCTCCGAGGAGACCGCCGACCAGGGCGTGCAGTTCCTCGGCATCAACACCCGGGACGCGCAGCGGGACCCCGCGATCAACTTCGAGAAGGACTACGGGGTCACCTACCCGAGCTTCTTCGACCCGATCGGCAAGCTCATGCTCCGCTTCCCCAAGGGCACCGTGAACCCGAAGGCGATCCCGTCCACCGTGGTGATCGACCGGGACGGGAAGATCGCGGCCCGCACGCTCCAGCCGCTGGACGCCGACCAGCTGCACGAGATGATCGACCCGATCATCGCGGAGAAGTGACCCGGTGATCCCGCTCGCCGCGCACCACGGGCCCGTCCCGCTCGCCTCGTACGACGGCGCGCTCACGCTGGCCTCGTACAACGACACCGTCGTCAGCGGGGCCCTGCTGCTGGCCGTGCCGATCGCCCTGCTGGCCGGGCTCGTCTCCTTCTTCTCGCCGTGCGTCCTGCCGCTCGTCCCCGGCTATCTGAGTTACGTCACCGGGGTCAGCGGCACCGACCTGGCCGAGGCCCGCCGTGGCCGCGTGGTGGCGGGCGCCTCGCTCTTCGTCCTCGGGTTCACCGCCGTGTTCGCCTCCACCGGGGCGCTCTTCGGCTACTTCGGCGACGAGCTCCAGATGCACTCCGAGGTGCTCAACAAGGTCCTCGGCGGACTGATGATCCTCATGGGGATCTTCTTCATGGGGCTCCTGCCGGGCGTGACGCAGCGCGAGTTCCGCCTCCACAGGAAGCCGGTGGCCGGGCTGGCGGGCGCGCCGGTGCTCGGCGCGCTGTTCGGGATCGGCTGGACGCCGTGCATCGGCCCGACGCTCTCCTCGGTGCTGTTCCTCTCCGCCGAGAGCGCCACCGCCGGACGTGGCGCGATACTGACCGTCGCGTACTGTCTCGGACTCGGCGTCCCGTTCATCCTGGCCGCGGTCGCCTTCCGCAAGGCGCTCGGCGCGTTCGGCTGGGTCAAGCGCCACTACGCCTGGGTCATGCGGATCGGCGGCGGCATGATGATCGTGACCGGACTCCTGCTGCTGACGGGCGTGTGGGCGACGCTCATGCAGCAGATGCAGACCTGGTCCAGCGGCTTCGTTGTGGGGATCTGAGTTCATGAGCAAGGCGAACAGCGGCACGGACACCGGCGCTCGTACGGAAGAGACGGCGGCCGGGACCGGGCACGAGGACCCGGCGACCGGGACCGGGCAAGAGGACACGGCGGCCGAGAACGCGTACGAGGACACGGCGGCCGGGCGCGAGCAGCGGCGCGTCGACGACGCGGCCGGCGAGCGGCTCTCCACCGCGCCCCGCGAGGAGCGCCCGGAGACCGAATCCGCCCACGGCACCGGCCTGCCCGCCATGGGCGTGGTCGGCTGGATCCGCTGGTTCTGGCGGCAGCTCACCTCGATGCGGGTCGCGCTGATCCTGCTCTTCCTGCTCTCCCTCGGCGCCATCCCCGGCTCGCTGATCCCGCAGACCAGCGTGGACGACCTGAAGGTCCAGAACTTCAAGGACCAGCACACCACCCTCACGCCGATCTACGAGAAGCTCCAGCTCTTCGACGTCTACAGCTCGGTGTGGTTCTCCGCGATCTACATCCTGCTCTTCGTCTCGCTCATCGGCTGCATCGTGCCGCGCACCGGCCAGTTCGTCGGCCAGCTCCGCAGCCGCCCGCCCGGCGCCCCGAAGCGGCTGACCCGGCTGCCCGCGTACACCACCTGGCGCACCGAGGCCGAGCCCGAGGCGGTCCGCGAGGCGGCCCGCGGCCTGCTCGGCAAGCGGCGGTTCCGCGCGCACACGGTGGGCGACGCGGTCGCCGCCGAGAAGGGCTACCTCCGCGAGGCCGGGAACCTGGTCTTCCACATCGCCCTGATCGTGATGCTGGTGGCCTTCGCCGCCGGCCAGCTCTTCAAGTCCGAGGGCGGCAAGCTGGTGGTGGAGGGCGACGGCTTCGCCAACACGCTCACCCAGTACGACGACTTCAAGTCCGGCTCGCTCTACGACTCCGACACGCTGGCCCCCTTCAGCTTCGTCCTGGACAAGTTCGTCGGTACGTACGAGAAGAGCGGCCCGCAACGCGGCACGCCGCGCACCTTCGAGGCCCGCGTGACGTACGCCGAGGGCGCCGACGGGCCCGACCGCAAGGCCGTCATCCGCGTCAACGAACCGCTCGTCGTGAACGGCACCAAGGTCTACCTCATCGCCCACGGCTACGCCCCGGTCGTCACCGTCCGGGACGGCAAGGGCAAGGTCGTCTCGCGGAGCTCCGTACCGCTGCTGCCGATCGACAACAACATCACCTCCACCGGCGCGATCAAGGTGATGGACGGCTACCGCGACAAGAACGGCGTCAAGACGCAGCTCGGCTTCAAGGCCTTCTTCGTGCCGACCTTCGCGGGCCACGGCAAGGGCCAGATGTTCTCGCAGTTCCCCGGCGCCGAGTTCCCGGTGCTGGCGCTGAGCGCCTACAGCGGCTCCCTCGGCGTGGACTCCGGGCTGCCGCAGAACGTCTACCAGCTCGACACGTCCAAGATGAAGGAGTTCAAGGACGAGAACGGCGAGCTGCTGAAGAAGATGCTGCGCCCCGGCGAGAAGCTGGACCTGGCCGACGGCGAGGGCTCGATCACCTTCGAGGGCATCGAGGAGTGGGCCAGCTTCCAGATCTCGCAGCAGCCGGGCAACGGCCTCGCGCTCGGCGGTGCCATCGCCGCCATCGTCGGACTGGCCGCCTCGCTCTTCATCCAGCGCCGCCGGGTCTGGGTCCGGGCGGTCCGGGGCGCGGACGGGGTGACCGTCGTGGAGATGGCGGGCCTCGGCCGCAGCGAGTCCGCGAAGCTCCCGGAGGAGCTGGGCGACCTCGCGGCCGCCCTGATCACGACGGCGCCGGTCGCGCCGGAGAAACCTGACGCCCCGGAAAAGCCCGAGGTCCCGGAGAGTCCTGACGCGTCGAAGAGTCCTGACGTCCCCGGGCCGTCCGGCGATGCCACGAACGAGGCCGGGAGCCGGCCCGTACACCCTGCTGAAGCACCTGCCGAAGGGGCTGAGAAGTGAATCTCGCCGCCGCAACCAACGAGAGCCTGGCGAACACCAGCAATGTGCTGATCTATTCGTCGATGGCCGTCTACACGCTGGCCTTCTTCGCGCACATCGCGGAGTGGGTCCTCGGCAGCCGCAGCAAGGTCGGCCGCACGGCCGCCGCGCTCTCCGGCTCCGCGGCCGGCGCTTCCGCCCCCGTGGTCGTCACCCAGGCCGGCTCCACCGCCGTACTGGAGCGGCCGAAGGTCGTCACCCGCTCCGCCGCCGGAACCCGTGACGTGCCGGACGGTCCCGGCGCGGCCGGCGGCACGTTCAAGGGCGACCTGTGGGGCCGGATCGCGGTCTCGCTGACCGTGGTGGCCTTCGCCGTGGAGGCGGGCGGTGTCATCACCCGCGCGCTCTCGGTGCAGCGGGCGCCGTGGGCCAACATGTACGAGTTCTCGATCACCTTCTCCACCGTGGCGGTCGGCGCGTACCTGCTGCTGCTCGCACTGAAGAAGAACGTCCGCTGGATCGGCCTGCCGCTGGTCACCACGGTCCTGCTGGACCTCGGCATCGCGACCACGACGCTCTACACCGACAGCGACCAGCTGGTGCCCGCGCTGCACTCGTACTGGCTGTGGATCCACGTCTCGACCGCGATCATCTGCGGCGCCGTCTTCTACCTCGGCGCGGTCGGCACGGTGCTCTACCTCTTCCGCGACAGCTACGAGAACAAGCTCGCCTCCGGTGGTACGCCGGGGAAGTTCGCCACCTCCGTCATGGAGCGGCTGCCCTCCGCGTCGTCGCTGGACAAGTTCGCGTACCGGGTCAACGCGGCGGTCTTCCCGCTCTGGACGTTCACGATCATCGCGGGCGCGATCTGGGCGGGCGACGCCTGGGGCCGGTACTGGGGCTGGGACCCCAAGGAGGTCTGGTCCTTCATCACCTGGGTCGCCTACGCCGCCTACCTGCACGCCCGCGCCACGGCCGGCTGGAAGGGCCGCAAGGCCGCCTACCTGGCGCTGGTCGCCTTCGCCTGCTGGCTGTTCAACTACTACGGCGTGAACATCTTCGTCACCGGCCTGCACTCCTACGCCGGGGTCTGAGACCGCGTGACGACGAGGGCGCCCCGGGTCTCCACCCGGGGCGCCCTTCGTCGTCACGTCAGCTCAGCGGCGTGTCCAGGACCGCCTTGCGGTGGCTGAACGTCTCCAGCGAGTAGCGGCCGTGGTAGCTGCCCATGCCGCTCTCGCCGACCCCGCCGAAGGGCAGGTCCGAGACGGTCAGATGGGCCAGCGGAAGCCCGATGCCGACGCCGCCCGACGAGGTCTCGGCCAGCAGCCGGTCCCGTACGGCGGGGGAGTCGGTGAACGCGTACAGCGCGAGCGGCTTGTCCCGGTCGTTGATGAAGGCGATCGCCTCGTCCAGGCCGTCCACCGTCACCAGCGGCAGGATCGGGCCGAAGATCTCCTCGCCCATCACCGGCGCGTCCGGCGCGACATCGGCCAGCACGGTCGGCGCGATGTACTTGGTGCCCCGGTCGTGGGCGCCGCCGGTCACCGTACGGCCGGAGTCCAGCAGCCCCGTCAGCCGGTCGAAGTGACGCTCGTTCACGATCCGCCCGTACTCCGGGTGCTCGGCCGGGTCCGCCCCGAACAGCCCCTCCACGGCGGCCGCCAGCGCCTGTGCGAGCGCCGGGGCGGTCTCCGGGTCGGTCAGCACGTAGTCCGGGGCCACGCAGGTCTGCCCGGCGTTGAGGAACTTGCCCGAGGCGAGCCGTCCCGCTACGGCCTTGAGGTCCGTACCCCGGTCGACGAAGACCGGCGACTTGCCGCCGAGCTCCAGGGTGACCGGGGTGAGGTGTTTCGCGGCGGCCGCCATGACGATCCGGCCGACCGTGCCGTTGCCGGTGTAGAAGATGTGGTCGAAGTGCTGCTCCAGCAGGGCCGTGGTCTCCTCCACCGCGCCTTCGACGACGCCGACCGCCTCCGTGTCCAGGTACTGCGGCAGCAGCCGCGCCACGGCGGCGGAGGTGGCGGGCGCCAGCTCGCTGGGCTTGACGACCACGCAGTTCCCGGAGGCCAGCGCGCCCACGACCGGGGCGAGCAGCAGCTGCACCGGGTAGTTCCAGGGCGCGATGACCAGGACGACCCCGAGCGGGTCCAGCACGGTGTGCGCGGTGGCCCCGGTGGGCGCGAGATGCGGCGGTACGGGGGCGGGCTCGGGCCGCAGCCAGTCGGCGAGGTGCTCCAGGGTGTGGTCGATCTCCCGGACCGTGAAGTCGATCTCGGTCCGGTACGCCTCCTTGCGGCTCTTGCCGAGGTCGGCGCGGAGGGCGTCCGCGAGGTCGTCGCCGTGCTCGGTGAGCAGGGCGCGCAGCCGCTCCAGCCGGCCGGTGCGCCAGGAGAGGTCCTTGGTGCGGCCGGTACGGAAGGTGGCGCGGAGGCGGGCGACGAGGTCGGCGGGGGACTCGGTGGAGGTCGCGGTGGGGGTCGCGGACATGTGGGGCTCCTCAAGAGGGTCACGCGTGCCCGTCAAAGAGAGGCGCGCGCTGCGTTACCCCTTCGAGGATGGCCGAAGCCACCCGCCTGACGCGCCCACCGCGCCGGTCGGAAAGATCACCCCTGCCGGGAGGAATAGCCCGTCAGGACGTGGGCGGGGTCTTGTCGTCGGGGCTCGTGCCGCCCTCGCGGCGTCCGCGCTCCTTCTCCTCGGCGGCCGCGCGCTCGGCCTCCTTGTCGTCCTTGAGGGACTTCAGGAAGTCGGGGTTGTCGTCCGGGGCCACCCACTGCTGCCGCCTGCCGCCCGGCTGCCAGGAGGAGAGCCCGGCGCCTCCGGCCGAGGAGTGACGCACCTTGCCCGCGAAGAGCCAGCCGATCGAACCGACCACCCAGAACAGCAGGATGATGAAGACCCAGGCGATCTTGGGCAGATGCTTGGTGTCCTCCTCCGAGGTGTTCAGGCAGTCGATGAAGGCGTAGATCATCAGCGCCAGCGGCAGGATGAACATCAGGGCTCTCATGGCGCGTCCCCCAGTGGAGCGGGCGGCGGGGCTCGGTGTTCCCCGGTGTCGCCGCCAGGGTACCGGCTGGCCGCCGGGAATCCCGGGCCCGGAGCCGGGGGAGCCCCGGCGGGGGCGCGCGGGCGGGGATGACAAACTGGACCGCATGGCTTACGACGATCTCCGCTCCCTGCTCCGGGCTCTTGAACGCGATGGTGATCTCAAGCGCGTCAAGGCCGAGGTCGATCCTCACCTGGAGGTCGGCGAGATCGTCGACCGGGTGAACAAGGCGGGCGGCCCCGCCCTCCTCTTCGAGAACGTCAAGGGCTCCTCGATGCCCCTGGCCATGAACGTCTTCGGCACCGACCGGCGCCTGCTCAAGGCGCTCGGGCTGACGTCGTACAGCGACATCAGCGACAAGATCGGCGGCCTGCTCAAGCCGGAGCTGCCGCAGGGCTTCGTCGGCGTACGGGAGGCCTTCGGCAAGCTCGGCTCGATGGTCCACGTACCGCCGAAGAAGGTGAAGTCGGACGACGCGCCGGTGCAGGAAGTCGTCCTGAAGGGCGACGAGGTCGACCTGGAGCAGCTGCCCGCGCTCTTCACCTGGCCCGGCGACGGCGGCTCCTTCTTCAACCTGGGCCTCACCCACACCAAGCACCCCGAGACCGGCGTCCGGAACCTGGGGCTTTACCGGCTCCAGCGCCACGACAAGCGCACCATCGGGATGCACTGGCAGATCCACAAGGACTCCGCCAACCACTACCAGGTCGCCGCCCGGCGCGGTGAGCGGCTGCCCGTCGCCATCGCCTTCGGCGCCCCGCCCGCCGTGACGTACGCCTCCACCGCGCCGCTGCCCGGCGACATCGACGAGTACCTCTTCGCCGGGTTCGTCCAGGGCAAGCGGATCGAGATGGTCGACTGCAAGACCGTGCCGCTCCAGGTCCCGGCGCAGGCCGAGGTCGTCATCGAGGGCTGGCTGGAGCCGGGCGAGATGCTGCCGGAGGGCCCGTTCGGGGACCACACCGGCTTCTACACGCCGCAGGAACCGTTCCCCGCACTGACCATCGACTGCGTGACCATGCGCAAGCGGCCGCTGCTCCAGTCCATCGTGGTCGGTCGGCCGCCGACCGAGGACGGGCCGCTGGGCCGGGCCACGGAGCGGTTCTTCCTGCCGCTGCTGAAGATCATCGTGCCGGACATCGTGGACTACCACCTCCCCGAGGCGGGCGGCTTCCACAACTGCGCGATCGTCTCGATCGACAAGAAGTACCCGAAGCACGCGCAGAAGGTGATGAGCGCGATCTGGGGCGCGCACATGATGTCGCTGACCAAGCTGATCGTGGTCGTCGACTCCGACTGCGACGTCCACGATCTGCACGAGGTCGCCTGGCGGGCGCTCGGCAACACCGACTACGCCCGGGACCTCACCGTCACCGAGGGCCCGGTCGACCACCTGGACCACGCCTCGTACCAGCAGTTCTGGGGCGGCAAGGCCGGTATCGACGCCACCCGGAAGCTGCCCACCGAGGGCTACACCCGGGACGGCGGCTGGCCGGAGATGGTCGAGTCCGACCCGGAGACGGCGGCGAAGGTCGACCGCCGCTGGAAGGAGTACGGGCTGTGAGCGGCGCGGCAGAGGCGGCGGCCGTCCCCGGCTCGGCGCCCTCGGGCAGCCGGGTGAAGTCCTTCCTGCGGCTGGTGATGATCGAGCACTCGGTCTTCGCGCTGCCCTTCGCGTACATCGCCGCGCTGACCGCGATGTTCCAGCTGGACGGGACGATCCACTGGGGCGTCCTGCTGCTCGTGACGCTCGCGATGGTGGGGCTGCGGACGTTCGCCATGGCCGCCAACCGGATCATCGACCGGGAGATCGACGCCCGTAACCCGCGCACCGCGGGCCGGGAGCTGGTCACCGGCGCGGTGTCGGTGAGGTCGGCGTGGACCGGGGCGCTCGTCGCGCTCGCCGTCTTCCTGGGCGCCGCCGCGCTGCTCAACCCGCTCTGCCTGATGCTGGCGCCGCTGGCCGTCGTGCCGATGGTGGTCTATCCGTACGGCAAGCGGTTCACGAACTTCCCGCACGCCATCCTGGGGCTCGCGCAGGCCATCGGGCCGATCGGCGCCTGGCTCGCGGTGACCGGCAGCTGGTCGTGGGACGCGGTGATCCTGGGGCTGGCCGTCGGCATCTGGATCGGCGGCTTCGACCTGATCTTCGCCTGCCAGGACGTCCAGGCGGACCGGGCCCACGGGGTGCTCTCCTTCCCGGCGCGCTTCGGCATCCCGGCGGCGCTCTGGGGCGCGCGGGTCTGTCATGCGGTGACCACCGGGCTGCTGGTCTGGTTCGGCCTGGCGACGGACGCCGAGGTCTTCTACTGGATCGGCATGGTGATCGTCGCGGTGGCGTTCGTCTACGAGCACCGCGTGGTGCGGCCGCACGACCTGTCCCGGCTGAACCGCGCCTTCTTCTCCGTCAACGGCTTCATCGGCATGGCGCTCTTCGCCTGCGCGCTGCTCGACCTGCTGGTGCGCGGCCTGACCCCGTAAGGCTCCGGCGGTCTTTACGGCCGTAAGAACCCGCGGCTCAGACCGTGACCAGGTTGTCCGGGCCACGGCGCGCGGGCGGACGGCGGAAGAGGAAGGCCGCCGCCACGCCGCCTATGAGCCCGAAGAGGTGGCCCTGCCAGCTGACGCCCGACTCGGTCGGCAGCACGCCCCAGAGCAGCGAGCCGTAGACCACGGCGACGCCGATGCCTATCAGCACGTCCCAGGGCCGCCGGTCCACGAAGCCGCGGACCAGCAGATAGCCGAGCAGCCCGAAGACCACACCGGAGGCGCCGAGCGTCACGGTGAAGGCGGGAGCGGTCAGCCAGACGCCTATGCCGCTGGCCAGGATGATCGTCACGACGACGGCGGCGAATCTGCGCAGCCCGCCGAGCGCGGCGATGAAGCCGAGGACCAGCAGCGGAACGCTGTTGGAGGCGACGTGCTCCCAGCCGCTGTGCAGGAACGCGGCGGGTACGACGTCACGAAGCTCGGCCATCTCGCGCGGGCTGATGCCGTAGGTGTCGAGTGCGTGGCCGGTCGCCACGTCGATCCCTTCGAGGATCCACAGCAGCGCGACCCAGCCCACCATCAGGATGCCGGCCGTGAGCGCTCGTGCGCTGCCGGTCGTGGTGGATCCGGTGGTGCGGTCGGTGCTCCAGTAATCGCCCATGGTCTGCCCCTGCCCCCGGGTTGCCCGTCATCCGTTGAACGTCCGGGGCCGCCGCCCGGTTCCGGGTGCGGGGTGCCGGGGCGTGCCGGATAGGCTCGCAGATGTGGAATCCGGGACTTCAGTGACTCATCAGCAGCGGCGGCCTTGGATTGTCGGGGTGTCCGGTGCTTCGGGGACCCCGTTCGCGGCCGCCGTCCTGCGCGGCCTGCTGGCGGGCGGCGAGAGCGTGGACCTGGTGGTGAGCCGGGCCTCGCGGCTCACCCTGCTGGACGAGACCGGCATCGCGTTCCGGGACGGGCACTGGCGCGATGACCTGCGCTGTTGGCTGGAGCGCGGCGCCGACGGGAAGCCGGACGCCTTCACGGTGAGCGATGCGGATCTGGAGCGCGTACGCCACTGGCCGGCCGGTGATCTGGCCGCCGGGCCGTCCTCCGGGTCGTACCCGGCCAAGGGGATGCTCATCGTGCCGGCCTCGACGGCCTGCGTGGCCGGAGTGGCGCTCGGCCTGTCGAAGGATCTGCTCCAGCGGGCCGCGAGCGTGACGCTCAAGGAGCGCCGGCCGCTCGTCGTCGCGGTGCGCGAGACCCCGCTGAGCGGCCAGACGCTGAAGCAGATGGTGGCCCTGGACGAGGCGGGCGCGGTCGTGCTGCCCGCCTCTCCGGCGTTCTACGCGGGCGCGACGCACATCCAGGACCTGGTGGACTTCGTCGCGGGGCGGGTGCTGGACGCGGCCGGGGTGGAACACCGGCTGTACCGCCGCTGGGAGGGAGAGCTCGGTGGCGGCTCCCGCAGCCCGGCTGAGTGAGGGGCGCGGGTCAGCGCTTCTTGGTGGTGCGCGGGGCGCGGGTCTTGTCCACGCGGTGCGCGGCGGCGGGCTGGTGGGCACGCGAGCGGTTGGCCAGGTCCTGCAGCTCGCGCATCCGGGCGTAGGCCATCTCGATCGTGTACACGGTGAAGTTCACTCCTGAAGATTCGAAAGCGTTTCTTGGATGTTCTAGAAGATTTGCAGGGTGTGGGCCCTGCATGCCTTAGATTCTACACGTAGACTCGCGGTACTGCTGAACAATGGAAGGTTTCAGTCATATGGACGCGGTGGACAGGCAGCTCATCCAGGCCCTCAGAGAGAACGGCAGGGCCTCGTACGCCGAGCTGGGACGGCTCGTGGGGCTCTCCGGGCCCAGCGTCACCGACCGCATCAACCGGCTGGAAACCGCCGGTGTCATCACCGGCTACCGCGCCACCGTCGACTCGGCCTCGCTCGGCCTCGGCGTCACCGCGCTGATCGGCATCTCGCTCTCGGACGCCGCCGACCACGAGGACGTGGCGCGCCGGCTGAAGGACCTCGCGGAGATCGAGGACTGCTGGTTCATCGCGGGCGACGACTCGTACATGCTCAAGGTCCGGGTCGGTGACGTGGACGGCCTGGAGAAGACGATCCGGCGCCTGAGCGGTACGAAGGGCGTCTCCCGGACCCGTACCACCATCGTGCTCTCCACCAAGTGGGAGAACCGGGTCGGGGAACTTCCGGAGGAGTCGTAGGCGTACGGTTGGTGCGGTCTGTTGTACGGAGGAATGGGAGGCGGCCAGGTGGACGCGGGACTCAAGCGCGAGCTGGAGCAGAAGGTCCGGGCCGGCGAGCGGCTGACCCGCGAGGACGGGATCGCGCTCTACGCGTCCGACGACCTGGCCTGGCTCGGCGGGCTGGCGCACGAGGTGCGCACCCGTAAGAACGGTGACGTGGTGCACTTCAACGTCAACCGCCACCTCAACATGACCAACGTGTGCACCGCCTCGTGCGCGTACTGCTCGTTCCAGCGCAAGCCGGGCGAGAAGGACGCGTACACGATGCGCATCGAGGAGGCCGTCAGCCTCGCCAAGGCGATGGAGGGTGAGAACCTCACCGAGCTGCACATCGTCAACGGCCTCCACCCCAACCTCCCGTGGCGCTACTACCCGCGCTCGCTCAGCGCGCTGAAGGAAGCCCTGCCGGACGTGGCGCTCAAGGCGTTCACGGCGACGGAGATCCACCACTTCGAGACGATCTCCGGCCTCAGCGCCTCCGAGATCCTCGACGAGCTGATCGCGGCCGGTCTGGAGTCGCTGACCGGCGGCGGCGCGGAGATCTTCGACTGGGAGGTCCGCCAGCACATCGTCGACCACCGCACCCACTGGGAGGACTGGTCGCGCATCCACCGCCTCGCGCACGAGAAGGGGCTCAAGACCCCCGCGACGATGCTGTACGGGCACATCGAGGAGCCCCGTCACCGTGTCGACCACGTGCTGCGGCTGCGCGAGATGCAGGACGAGACCGGCGGTTTCCAGGTCTTCATCCCGCTGCGCTACCAGCACGACTTCGTGGACATGAAGGACGGCAAGGTCCGCAACAAGCTCCAGGCGCGTACGACGATGGCGACCGGCGCCGAGGCGCTGAAGACCTTCGCCGTCTCGCGGCTGCTGTTCGACAACGTGCCGCACGTCAAGGTGTTCTGGGTGATGCACGGCGTGCAGACCGCCCAGCTCGCGCTCCAGCACGGCGCGGACGACATGGACGGCTCGGTCGTCGAGTACAAGATCACGCATGACGCCGACGACTTCGGTACGCCGAACAAGCTCGGCCGCGAGGACCTGCTGGACCTGATCCGCGATGCCGGTTTCCGGCCGGTGGAGCGGAACACGCGGTACGAGATCCTGCGCGAGTACCCGGGCCCGGACGCCGATCTGCGCGAGTCGCCGCAGCCGATGCGGGTCTGAGCCCCTGTACGCATGAAGAAGCCCCGGCCGCCGTCCCCGGCCGGGGCTTCTTCATGTTCCGGATGGAGTGGATCCGGCGCGGAGGTAAGGGTTAGGGTGCCTTTATGACACTTACCTTCGAGCTGGATCCCTCGTTCTCGCCGGCCCTGCGCGACGGCATCACCACCCTGTGGGCCGATGTCACCAACGCCGGCGGCGCTGTCGGCTTCGTCCCGCCGGTCACGGCCGAGGACGTCCGGCCCGACCTGCTCAGCCACCTCGTCGCCATGGAGCAGGGCCGCACCCGGCTGCTCGTCGGCCGTGACGAGGACGGCGAGGTCGCCGCCACCGCCTTCCTCGCCCTCAACGACCACCGGCTGCTGCGCCACTGGCTCTGGCTCTACACCGTGATGCTCCACCCGCGTCACCAGGGCAAGGGGTACGGTCGCGACCTCATGGCCGCCACCGCCGACGCGGCCCGCTCCATCGACGGCATCGAGGCGATCCGCCTCACCTGCCGCGGCGGCACCGGCGCCGACCGCTTCTACGCCGCCTGCGGCTACAAGGAGGTCGGCCGGGTCCCGGGCGGCATCCGGGTCGCGCCCGACGACTACCGCGACGACATCGTCATGCTGCTCCCGCTGTGACCCCCGGCCCGCTCTGACCGCGACCCCCGGCCCGCTCTGACCGCGAGCCCCGGCCCGTTACGACCGGGAACCCCCTGAACCCTGAGAATTCGGGCCATGCTTCACTGGACGGGCAGGAGTGTGTGAAGAGACCGAGAAGTCCACGGGAAGAGAGAGGGCCTGCCGTGTCCGCTGCCAAGCCGAGCGCGATGATCCGGTACACGGCGTTGCGCCTGTTGATCTTCGTAGGCTGCTTCTTCATCGCCGGTGTCGCCGTCCACTTCGGCCTGGTGCCCTCCGGCCTCGGCGGCTCCAACATGGTCTGGGTGATCCTGCTCGGCCTCGTCCTCTCCGCGCCGCTCAGCTACGTACTGCTGCGCAGGCAGCGCGACGAGATGTCCGAGCAGATCGTCTCCACGGTCGACCGGACCAAGGCCCGCCTCGACGCCAACCGCACCCGCGAGGACGCCGTTCAGTAAGGTTCCTCACACCCGCCGAAAGCCCCGGACCGGAGCGCACCGCTCCCGTACCGGGGCTTCGGCGTTCTCGGGGGCGCCGGGGGGCGTCAGGGGCGGGCCGGTGGCGGGTCGGGTTCCGTTCCATGGTCAAAGAAAGGCTTTGAGCTTCTCAAAGTTCAAGTGTTAACGTGTTCGACATGAAGACAGCAGTGCGCCTCCGTCATGCCGCGAGCATTCCGCTCGTGGCGCGCCTGCATGTCGATCTCTGCCGCTGTATGTCCGCGGTCTGTTGCCGCAACGTCTGATACGGCATCATGCAGCGGCGCCGCCCTTGACGCGGGCGCCGCGACCCCGTCCCCGTTCCACCGCACGACCGTACGGCTGTCCTCGTACGTCCCGATGCGTCCCCACTGGAGTGTGTCCGTGTCCGCGAATTCCGCGTCCGCCGCCCCCGAGGCCGAGCAGCCGTCCACCGGCTCCGGCCCCGCTTCCCGTATACCCAGGTTCCCGTTCTGGGCCCAGATCGTCGCCGGTCTGGTGCTCGGTGTCCTGCTCGGCTGGCTGGCCCGCAGCCAGGACGTGTCCTGGCTCGTCACCACGCTCGACAAGATCGGCTCGATCTTCGTCCAGCTGCTGAAGCTGGCCGTCGCCCCGCTGGTCTTCTTCGCGATCCTGGTGTCGATCACCAACCTGCGCAAGGTCAACAACGCCGCCCGGCTGGCCACCCGCACGCTGCTCTGGTTCATGATCACGTCGCTGATCGCGGTCGCCATCGGCCTCACGATCGGCCTGATCACCAACCCGGGCTCCGGCACCGGCCTCACGCCGAAGGACGGCGAGCTGCCCAAGCGCACCGGCAGCTGGATCGACTTCCTCACCGGCATCATCCCGAACAACGTGATCGAGCCGTTCACCGAGCTGAACGTGCTCCAGATCGTCTTCATGGCGGCCGTCGCCGGTATCGCGGCCCTCAAGCTCGGCGAGAAGGCCCAGCCGATCCTCACGCTCAGCCAGTCGATCCTGGAGCTCCTCCAGAAGGCTCTGTGGTGGGTCATCCGCCTCGCCCCGATCGGCACCATCGGCCTCATCGGCTACGCCATCGCCGGCTACGGCTGGGATCTGATCGGCAAGTACGCCACGTTCACCGCCGACATCTACATCGGCTGCCTCCTGGCGATGTTCGGTGTCTACCCGCTGCTCCTGGCCACCGTCGCCAAGGTCAGCCCGCTGCAGTTCTTCAAGGGCGCCTGGCCCGCGATCCAGCTCGCCTTCGTCTCCCGCTCCTCGGTCGGCACCATGCCGGTCACCCAGCGGGTCACCGAGCGCCTCGGCGTACCGAAGGAGTACACCTCCTTCGCCGTCCCGTTCGGCGCGACCACGAAGATGGACGGCTGCGCCGCGATCTACCCGGCGCTGGCGGCGATCTTCATCGCGCAGATCTTCGACGTGCAGCTCGGCATCGGCGACTACGTGCTCATCGCCTTCGTCTCGGTGATCGGCTCGGCGGCCACCGCGGGCCTCACCGGCGCGACGGTCATGCTGACCCTGACCCTCTCCACGCTGGGCCTCCCGCTGGAGGGCGTCGGCCTGCTGATGGCCATCGACCCGATCCTGGACATGATCCGCACCGCCACCAACGTGGCCGGTCAGGCGCTGGTCCCGGTCATCGTCGCGGCCCGCGAGAAGATCCTCGACCACGACAAGTACAACTCGGCCTCGTCCTCCTCGATCGACACGTTCGGCCCGTCCGACGACGACGGCTGGGACGAGAACCGCGATCGCGACCGTGACCGCGTGTCGGAACCGAAGGACGCGGTTCCGGTCTCGGCCTAGCGGCAACCCGGCCCGTACGTCCCGAGCGCCCCCGGCCCACCTCCTGAGGTGGGCCGGGGGCGCTTTCGTGTTCCGGGCGCGCTGTCCCGCGGCCCCGGAGGAGATGGGGGCGATTCCGGCCAGGGGGGGCAGAGGAGAGGTGGTGAAATGTCGATTTCGCTGCTGTTGGTCCCCGGGTTTCTCGCAGGTACAGGCCAGAGAGTGATGGTCCAGACCATTGACTCGATCGGGCTCCCCCTCCTACCGTGTCGCTTGCCTGGGGCCGACACCTCCAGGGGATTCCGGAACGGTGCAGATCCGCCCCCTGACGTGCTTTCTGACGGTCTCTCGGCAACTCCGTCCGGTGCTGTCCGATGCCCTCAGCGGTGTCGTCACCGGCGTTGGCGACAAGGGGGCGCAGCGCGTGATCGACACAGTCGGCGGTACCACGGCCACCGGAGGCCTCACGCCGGGGCATGGGCAGGAACGGCTCTGGTTCCTGCACCAACTGGACCCCGAGGACGCCTCGTACAACATTCCGCTGGTGCTCCGGTTGACCGGCGCCCTCTCCGTACCCGCCCTGGCCGCCGCGTTCGAGGGGACCGTCGCCCGGCACGAGGCCCTGCGCACCCGCTTCCCGGACGTGGACGGGCGGCCGGTCGCCGTCGTGGACCGGCCCGCTCCCGTGGTGGTGGAGAGCCTCGACCTCAGGGGCCGACCCGGGAGCGCCGGTCCGCTGCTGGCCGAGCGGACGAACGGCGCCTTCGACCTGGGCCGAGGCCCGCTCCTGCGGATCACCCTGCTGCGGACGGACGACGACGAGCACCTGCTCTGCCTGGTCCTCCACCACATCGTCGCCGACGGCTGGTCGCTGAACCTGCTCCGCGACGAACTCGCCACCCGGTACGCCGCCCACCTCGCCGGCCGGCCGGTCGACCTGCCAGAGGTCCTGCCGTACACGGAGTACGCGCGGCGGGAGCGGGCAGCCGCGCGGGGGCCGGAGGCCGAGGCGGCCCTCGCCCACTGGCGGGAGCGTCTCGCGGGCGCCCCCGTGCTCGATCTGCGGCCCACCGTGACGGGCACGCCGGACGGTGCGGGCGGCGGTGCCTTCCACACCCGGCGGATCACCGGGGCCGGTTCGGCCGTCGACGCGCTGGCCAGGGAGAAGCGGTGCACGCCCTTCATGGTGCTGCTCGCCGCCTACCAGGTGCTGCTGCACCGCTGGACCCGCCAGGACGACTTCTGCGTCGGCGTGCCGGCGGCGGGCCGGGGCGAACCCGAACTGGAGGAGGTGATCGGCTACTTCTCCACCACGCTCGTACTCCGCGCCGAACTGGCCGGTGACCCCGCCTTCGGCGAACTCCTGCGCCGCGTACGCCGCTCCGCACTGGCCGGCTTCGCCCACGACCGGGTGCCCTTCGAGCGCCTCATCGACGCCCTCGGTATCGAGCGCAGACTCGGATCGAGTCCGCTCTTCCAGACCCTGCTGACCGTGCACACCCAGGACGGATCCGGAAGCGGGGAGGGGCGGTTCGCGGATCTGCGGTGCACCGACGAGGACGGCGGCCACGCGGCCAGCAAGGTCGAGCTGATGCTCGACCTGCGCCGCGAGGGCGATGACCTGATCGCTGTCTTCGGCTACCGCACCGACCTCTTCGACGCCCCCTGGGCCGCCCGCCTCGCCCGCCACTTCGAGACGCTCCTGCGCGGCGCGCTCGCCGCCCCGGACACCCCGGTCTCCGAACTGGAGCTGCTGACGCGGCCCGAGCGCGACGAACTGCTGGCCCTCGGCACCGGCGCCCCGGAACCGCCGGGCGGCGAGGAACCGTTGCCGGTCGCCCTGGCCCGTGCGGCCGAGCGGTACGCCGGGCGGACGGCGGTGCGCGCCTCGGAGGGGGAGCTGACCTACCGGGAGCTGTGGGACGCGGCCGGTGCGCTCGCCGTGCGGCTGCGGGCCGCCGGGGTACGCGGCGGGGACACCGTGGGCGTCCGCCTGCCGCGCGGCAGGGCGGCGATCACCGCCCTACTGGCCACCTGGCGGGCCGGGGCCGCCTATCTGCCGCTCGACCCCGACCACCCGCGGCCGCGGCTGGAGTTCATGATCGCCGACACCGGCGTACGCGTGGTGGTCGCGGACCCCGCGGCCGAGGGGGCCGAGTGGCTCGCGGAGGGCGTCGCGGTGGTGGCCCCGGACGGTGCCGGTCCGGGGACCGCCGCCTGTGACCCCGCCTGGCAGGCCGGTCCCGGCGACCCCGCGTACGTCATCCACACCTCCGGCTCCACCGGCACGCCCAAGGGGGTCGTCGTCCCGCACCGGGCCCTCGCCGCCCGGATCGCCTGGATGCGCGCGGACTACGGGATCACGGCGGCCGACGAGGTGCTCCAGTTCGCCTCGCTGAGCTTCGACACCCACGCCGAGGAGGTCTTCCCCGCACTCACGGCCGGGGCCACGCTCACCGTCGCCGGGCCCGGCGCGACCCTGCCCGACCACCTCGCGGCCGGTGCCGGGGACGGGCTGACCGTCCTGGACCTGCCCACCCCGTACTGGCACCAGCTGGCCGACGACCTCGACGCCGTCGACTGGCCTTCCGGGCTGCGCCTGCTCATCCTCGGTGCCGACCAGGTCCAGCCCGCCGCCGTCGCCGCCTGGCGGGCCCGCTTCGGGGACACCGTACGGCTGGTCAACTCCTACGGCCCCACCGAGACCACCGTCATCGCCACCACCGCCGAGCTGGGCCGCTCCGACGCGGTGCACCGCCCGCCCATCGGCGGCCCGGTCGGCTCCACCACGCTGACCGTGTGCGACGCGGCCGGGCGGCTGATGCCGTACGGAGCGGCCGGTGAACTCCTCGTCGGCGGCGCGGGCGTGACCCTCGGCTACGGGGGACGGCCCGGCGCCACCGCGCGGGCCTTCGTGCCCGATCCGTACGGACCGCCCGGCGCCCGCCGCTACCGCACCGGCGATCTGGTGCGCTGGCGGCCGGACGGGCAGCTGGAGTTCCTCGGGCGTATCGACGACCAGGTGAAGGTGCGCGGCTTCCGGGTCGAGCCCGGCGAGGTGGAGGTGGCGCTGCTGGCCCTGGAGGAGGTCGGCGGTGCGGCGGTGATCGTGCGGGACGAGGCGCTGGTCGCGTACGTGGTGGCGGCCGCGAGCTCCGCGCCGGACGCAGCGCGTGAGCTGTCGCCGGCCGGGCTGCGGGCGGCTCTCGCCGCGCGGCTCCCGGCTCATCTGGTCCCCAACTCCGTGGTGGTCCTGGACGCCCTGCCGCTGACCCCGAACGGCAAACTCGACCGCCGCGCCCTGCCCGCGCCCGACCGGCGGCCCGACCTGGGCGGTGGCTACGTGGCTCCGCGCACCGACGCCGAGGAGCTGGTGGCGGAGGTATGGGCGGAAGTGCTGGGGCTCGACCGGGTCGGCGCGGCCGACGACTTCTTCGACCTCGGCGGCCACTCGCTCCTCGCCACCCGTGTCGTCGCCCGGATCAGAGCGGCGACCGACCTGACCGTTCCCCTGCGCACGCTGTTCGTCCACCACACCGCCGAGGCGTTCGCGCTCGCGGTGGAGGACCTGCTGCTGGCCGAGATCGAAGCCCTGACCGACGAGGACGCCGGGCGCCTGCTCGCCGCCGAGTCCGCATCACGGAGAAACGGAACGACGACGGCATGAGCAGCAGCAGTACGGATCAGTACCCCGGTGACACCGAGGCGGGCGACGGCCCCGGCGCCGGACCGTCCCCCGCGCCGGGCCGCTCGGGCGGCACCTCGCTCTCCGAGGCCAAGCGCGCCCTTCTCGCCCAGCGGCTGAGGGGCCGGGCACGAGCCGTGCAGGCGGTCCCGAGGCGCCCCGAGGGCACCGCGCCACCGCTCTCCTTCGCGCAGGAACGCCTCTGGTTCATGGAGCAGTTCGCGCCCGGTACCGCCGCGTACAACATCCCCGTGGCCCGCCGGCTGCGCGGCCCGCTGGACCGTCCGGCCCTCCAGCGGGCCCTGGACGCCGTCGTCGCCCGCCACGAGACCCTGCGCACCCGCTACCCGGCCACCGACGACGGCCGCCCGGTCCTGGAGATCGCCGACCCGGCCCCCTTCGGCCTGCGCACCGCCGACGCGGACGACGAGGAGCACGCGGCCCGGCTGGTGGACGAGCTGGGCGCGCTCCCCTTCGACCTGGTCACCGGTCCCCTGATGCACGGCTTGCTGGTCCGCGTCGCCGACGACGACCATGTCCTCCTCCTCGTCGTGCACCACAGCGTCAGCGACGGCTGGTCCAGTGAGGTGCTGGTCTCCGAGGTGCTGCGCGGCTACGCCGCGTACACCACCGGCGGCGGCGATCCGCTGCCCGAACTCGCCGTCCAGTACGGCGACTTCGCGCTCTGGCAGCGCGAGCGGCTGACCGGAGGCCGGCTGGAGCAGGAGGTGGCGTACTGGTCCCGTGAACTGGCCGGTGTGCGCCCCCTGGAGCTGCCCACCGACCGCCCCCGCCCCGAACGGCAGACCTTCGAAGGCGCGGGCTACGGCTTCGATATCGACCGGGAGCTGCTGGAGCGGCTCACCGCGCTCGGCAAGGAGCACGGGGCGACCGTGCACATGGTGCTGCTCGCCGCGTTCCAGGTGGTGCTGTCCCGGTTCGCCGGGCAGCGCGACTTCGCCGTCGGCTCGCCTGTGGCCGGTCGGCCGGAGCCCGAACTCGAAGGCCTGGTAGGGATGTTCGTCAACGTCCTGGCGCTGCGCGCCCGGCTGGACGGCGACCCCTCCTTCGCCGAGCTGCTGGGGCGGACCCGGGAGACCTGCCTGGAGGCGTACGCCCACCAGGAGCTGCCCTTCGCCCAGTTGGTCTCCGAGCTGAACGTCGAGCGGGACGTCTCGCGCTCCCCGGTCTTCCAGGCTGTCCTGGCGATCCAGAACTACGCCTCGGCCGCCGAAGCGACGGGCGACGCCGAACTCCCTGTGGGAGTCGAGCCGTTCGGACTCCATGCCGCCGGTACCCGGTTCGACCTGGAGCTCTTCCTCATGGAGGGGCCGGGCGGTCTGCGTGGCGCCTTCAACTACAACACCGACCTCTTCGACGAGTCCTCCGTCGCCCGGATCGCCGCCCATCTGGGCCGGCTCCTGCGTGGAGTCGCCGACAGCCCCGACGTACCGCTCTCCGCCCATGACGGGCTCGATCCCGCCGAGCGGCACCGGATGCTCACCGAATGGAACGACACGGCCTTCGAGGCCTCCGACGCCCCCGGGGCCGGGACCCTGACCGCCCTCGTTGCCGCGCAGTGCGCCCGTACGCCGGACGCCGTGGCCGTCGAGTTCGGCGGCGACTCGCTGACGTACGCGGAGCTGGACCGGGCCGCCGACCGGATCGCCCGGCGGCTGGCCGGAGCGGGCGCCGGGCCCGGGAGCCTGGTGGCGGTGAGCGCCGAGCGCTCGCTCGGCCTGGTCGCCGGGCTCCTCGGCGTCCTGCGGACCGGGGCCGGCTACACCCCGCTGGACCCGGAGTACCCGGCCGGGCGACTCGCCTTCATGCTCGCCGACAGCGGTGCCGGCATCCTGCTCACGCAAGCCGGGCTGCCGGTGCCCGAGGGATGCGCGGCGCGGGTTCTCCTGATCGACGAGGAGGAGGCCGAAGAGCCGGTGCACGAAGGTGAGTTGTCGGCGCCGGACGCCGACGACATCGCGTACACGATCTACACCTCGGGCTCCACCGGCCGCCCCAAGGGGGTGCCCAACACCCACCGTGCCATCGTCAACAGGCTGCGCTGGATGGCCCGCGGATACGGGATCGGGCCCGGGGACGCCCTGCTCCAGAAGACCCCGACCGGCTTCGACGTCTCCGTCTGGGAGCTGTTCCTGCCGCTGATCACGGGCGCCCGGCTGGTCGTGGCGCAGCCCGGCGGCCACAAGGACGCCGCCCACCTCCGCGACACCATCGCGCAGTACGGCGTCACCGTCGCCCACTTCGTGCCCGCCATGCTGGATGTGTTCCTCGCGGAGGAGGACATCGAGCGGTGCGTCTCCCTGCGGCGCGTGGTGTGCAGCGGCGAGGAGCTGGCCCCGCACACCGCCCGCGCGTTCACCGCCCGGCTGCCCGCGTGCGCGCTCGCCAACCTGTACGGGCCGACCGAGGCCGCCGTCGACGTGACGAGCTGGGAGTGCGAGGGGGAGCTCGCGACCGTGCCCATCGGCGCTCCGGTCGACAACACCCGGCTGTACGTCCTCGACGCCGAGCTGCGGCCGCTGCCCCCGGGCACCCCGGGTGAGCTGCACATCGGCGGGGTCCAGGTCTCCGTCGGCTACCACCGCCGGCCGGGCCTGACCGCCGCCCGTTACGTCCCCGACCCGTTCGGCCCGCCCGGCTCCCGCCTCTACCGCACCGGTGACCTGGCGCGCTGGCGCGAGGACGGGCAGCTGGAACACCTCGGCCGGATCGACCAGCAGGTCAAGATCCGGGGCCAGCGCATCGAGCCCGGTGAGATCGAGGCCGCGCTGCTCGACCAGCCCGAAGTCGCCGCGGCCGCCGTGATCGTCCGGGAGGACAGTCCGGGCGACAAGAGGCTGGTGGCCTATCTGGTGCCGGCGGAGCCCCCGGCACCTACTGGGGCCGGTGAGGCCCCGGTGACCGGGGAGCCTGGCGCGGGTGGGCCCGAGCCGTGGGAGCCCGACCCCGCCGCCCTGCGCACCGCCCTCCGCCGCACCCTGCCCGACTACATGGTCCCCGCCGCCTTCGTCGCGCTGGAGGCCCTGCCGCTCTCCCCGAACGGCAAGCTCGACCGGCGCGCGCTCCCCGCACCGCAGGCCCGCCGGACCGGGGGAGCGCTCGCCGCCCCGGAGACGGAGACCCAGCGGGTGCTGGCCGAGGTGTGGGCGGAGATCCTGACGCTGCCCGAAGTCGGCGTGGACGACGACTTCTTCGACCTCGGCGGCCACTCGCTCCTGGCCACCCAGGTCATCGCCCGCGCCCGTAAGCGGCTGCCCGAGGTGGGAGCCCGCCCGGTCAGCGTGATGGACCTGTTCACCTCCCGTACGGTCCGTGAACTCGCTGCCCTGGCCGACCTGGACGAGTCCGAGCGCGGCCCCCGCCACCTGCTGCACCGGCTGACCCGCGCCGCTCCCGCCGATGCCCGGGTGCTGTCCTACGTCTGCATCCCGTACGGCGGCGGCAGCGCGGTCGTCTACCAGCCGGTCGCCGACGAGCTGCCGCCCGGCCACGACCTGTGGTCCGTCGCCATCCCGGGCCACGACATGGGCATCACCGAGGAGCACCTGCCCTTCGACGAGCTGGCCGCGAAGATCGCGGCCGAGATCCGGGAACGGGTCGAGGGGCCCATCGCCCTGTACGGCCACTGCGCGGTCGGCAGCGCGCTGACCGTCGCCGTCGGCCGCCTCCTCGAAGCGGCGGACCGGGAGGTGGAAGCCCTCTACATCGGGGCGCAGTTCCCCTTCGCCCGGCCGCGCGGCCGGGTCCTCGGGCTGCTCAGCCGCGTCTCGGCGCTGGATCCGCTGCTGAACGACCGCGTCTACTTCACCTGGCTGCGCTCCATGGGCGCCGAGGTCGGGGATCTCGACGAGGCCCAGATGAAGTTCATGATCGGCAACATGCGGGCCGACTCGCGGGCGGCGGAAGAGTACTTCACCGAGGTGCTGGCCGAGGTGGAGGAGGGCGGGGACCTGCTGCGCGCCCCGGTCATCAGCGTGATCGGCAACCGGGACCCGGCCACCGACTTCTACCAGGAGCGGTACCGGGAGTGGCAACTGCTCGCCGAGCGGTCGGCGTTGGCCGTCCTGGACGAGGGCGGGCACTTCTTCCTCAAGTACCGGGCCCGGGAGCTCGTCGAGATCATCACCAGCACGCACCGGGCGGTCCTGGCAGGGACGGCCACCCGCGAACTGCCGGGCCGGGCCGAGGACGGGCCGTGGTGGTTCCACGGGGTGAGCGGCGGGGACGGTCCGGCCGAGGCCTCCGCCGACGACGTACGGGCGGAGGGGTCCGCACCGGTGGGCGGCGAAGGCTCGCCGGGCGCGGCCGCGGGGCCCGAGTCCGGTCCCGCCCCCGGCATGGGCCGGTTCCTGGCCGTCGCCCTCGGCCAGTTGGTCACCATCACCGGTTCCGCGCTCACCGAGTTCGCGCTACCCGTGTGGATCTACATGGAGACCGGCTCGATGGGCAAGTACGCCCTCTACGCCGTGATCGGGATGCTCCCCGGCATCCTCGTCGGCCCGCTGGCCGGAGCCGTCGTCGACCGGCTGGACCGGCGCCGGGTCATGCTCGCCGCCAGTACCGTCGCCGGGACCACCCAGGGCGCGCTACTCACGCTGCTGCTCAGCGGGAACCTGCACTCCTGGCACATCTACGTCCTCCTCGGCATGCTGTCGGTCGCCCTCACCTTCCAACGGCTCGCCTATGCCTCCTCCGTACCGCAGCTGGTCCCCAAGCGGTATCTCGGTCACGCCAACGGCATCACCCAAATGGCCTTCGGTTTCGCCCAGTTCATCGTCCCGCTGGCGGCGGTGGCCCTGATGGCGGGCATCGGGCTCAAGGGCATCCTCATCCTGGACGTGACCGGCTACGCCGTCGCGATCACCGTGCTGATGTTCGTCAAGTTCCCCAAGACCCTGCCCTGGACCCGGCACGAGTCGCTGGTGGCCGAGATCAAGAACGGCTTCGCCTACTCCTGGAAGAACCGGGGCTTCCGGGCGATGCTCCTCTGGTTCGCCGCGCTCAACATCTTCCTCTCGCCCCTCTTCCTGCTCGTCACGCCGCTGGTGCTCTCCTTCGACTCGCTGGAGTCGGTGGCACGGGTCGCCGTGGCCGGTGGCGCGGGCGCGATCCTCGGCGGGATCGCGATGGGCTTCTGGGGCGGTCCGAAGCAGAACCGGATGCGGGGCATGCTCACTCTCGCCGGGCTCCTCGCACTGGCCAGTGCGATGGTCGGTGTCCGGGCCGACCTGTGGATCATCGGCATCGGGGCGTTCGGCATGTCCTGCGCGCTCTCCATGGTCAACGGCGTCTACACGACCATCGTCCAGATCAAGGTGCCGCAGCGGTTCCACGGCCGGGTGTTCGCCCTGAACACCCTGGTCGCCTGGTCGACCCTGCCGGTCGGCCACGGGATCATCGCCCCGGCCGGCTCGGCGTTCTTCGGCCCGATGTTCGAGGACGGCGGTTCGCTGGCCGCGACGGCCGGGGCCCTCATCGGCACGGGGCCGGGGCGCGGTATCGGCTTCATGTACCTGCTGTTCGGGGCGGCGATGCTGGGCCTGGTCGTGATCGGGCTGCGGCTGCCGGTCCTGGCGCGCTTCGACCTGGACGTGCCGGACGCGCTGCCGGACGACCTGGTGGGCATCCAGGAGCGCGAACGCCGGGTGGCGGAGCGCGCGAAGAGGACCCCGAGCGCGCCGGGCGACGCCCCGCCGGAGGGCCCGGCAGCCCCGCCGGAGGGCTCGGCAGTCCCGGCGGACCCGCCGGTTCCGGCATCCGCGGCGGGTGTCGGGGGCACGGGGGGCACCCCATGACCGCCCGCCCCGCCCCCGTCCCGGCGTCCCGGGCCGGCACGCCCGCAACCCTCTCCGCCCTGCTCGCCCACCGTGCGGGCACCGACCCGGAGCGCACCGCGCTGATCTGCGGCCCGCGCACGCTGACCTTCGGCGAGTGGTACGAGCGCGCCGAAGCCCTCGCGGCCGGGCTGCGGTCCCGGGGCCTGGAGCCCGGTGCCCGGGTCGTGCTCCGGTACGGCAGCGGCGACTGGACCGCGTACGCCGTCGCCTTCTGCGGTGTCCTGCGCGCCGGCCTGGTGGCCGTACCGCTCTCGGACCGGCAGGCCCCCGCCGTGGCCGCTCACGTCCTCGTGGACAGCGGTGCCTCGGCGCTCCTCCACCCGGCCGGCGCGCACCTGCCGCCCGGTGTGCTGCCGACGGGGGTGTGGGCGGCGCCGGACGCGGAGACCGAGGCGGAGGGCGCGGCCCGTACGGCGGTGCTCCGCCCGCCCGACCCCGCCTCCCTCGCCCAGATCCTCTACACCTCCGGCACCACCGGCACCCCCAAGGGCGTCACCGCCGCCCACGCCAACCTGGCGCACGGCTGCACCTTCGACGAACGCCGCCGCCCGCTGCGCCACTCCCGTCACTTCCTGCACGCCTTCCCGGTCGGCACCAACGCCGGGCAGACCATGCTGGTCAACGCACTCGACTCGGCCGCCACCGCCGTGGCCGCACCGCAGTTCACCCCGGGGCGGTTCGCCCGGCTCATCGAGCAGTACGAGGCCGGCAGCGTCTTCCTCGTCCCGTCCATGGCCATCGAACTGCTCGGCTCCGACTCCGCCCGCCGGTACGCCACCGACAGCGTGCGGCTCGTCGGATCGACCGCCGCCGCCCTGCCGCAGCCGGTCGCGCTCGGCCTGACCCGCGCCTTCCCGAACGCCCAGGTCGTGAACTACTACACCTCCACCGAGGCCGCCCCCGCCCAGCTCACCCTCCTCTTCGACCCCGAACGCCCCGACTCCCCGGGCCGGCCCGCCTCGCCGCACGGTCTGCGGATCACCACCCCGGACGGTGCTCCGCTGCCGGCCGGCGAACCGGGGGAGGTCTGGCTGCGTACCCCGGCCGCACCGCGCGCCTACCTCGAACCGGCCGGGAGCACCGAACGGTCCGGCGCCGAGGTCTTCCAGGGCCGGTGGGTACGCATGGGGGACCTCGGCATGCTGGACGAGGAGGGGTATCTGCACCTGCTCGACCGGGAACGGGACGTGATCAAGTCCGGTGCGTACAAGGTCTCCACGATCCAGGTGGAGGACGCTCTCCACGCCCATCCGGCGGTCGTGGACGCGGCGGCGTTCGGTGTCCCGCACCCCGTGCTCGGGTCGGTCGTCGCCGCCGTGGTCGTGGGCCGCGACGAGCTGACCGCGCCCGCGCTGCGGACCTTCCTGCTCGACCGGCTGGCCCCCCACGAACTCCCCGCCCGCCTGCTGTTCCGCCCCTCCCTGCCGCGCAACGAGGGCGGCAAGATCCTCAAGCGCGAGCTGCGCCTGCTCCTGGACGACGAGGCCCTGCGATGACGACAACCCTCCCCTCCCAGCCGCTCAGCCCGGCCCAGCACGGCATGTGGGTCACCGAGCAGGTGCTCGGTCCCGGTGCCGCCCACCACCTCGCGCTGACCGTCCGCTTCCCCGCCCCGCCCGACCCCGAGGTGCTGGCCGCCGGCTGCGCCCGCCTCCTGGAACGGCAGCCGGTGCTGTGCTCGCGGGTCGACCCGGACGGCCCCGCGCTCGTCCCGGCGGCCGGTCCCGCGCCCGTACTGCGGAGGCTGAGCTGCGCCCCCGGCGGGCTGGACGCCCTCCTCGCGGAGGAGAGCACCCGGCCGTTCGACCTGACCGGCGGACCGCTCGTCCGGTTCGCGCTGGTGACGGCGGGGGACAGGCCCCCGGTGCTGCACGTCGTCGTCCACCACCTGGTCTTCGACGGCACGTCGAAGGACGTGCTGCTCGCGGAGATCCTCGGCACCGAAACCTGGCCGGGGCCGCCGGACGTCCGGGTCGGCGCCGCCGAGCCGGACGATCAGCAGGCCTCCCTGGCCCGGGAGTTCTGGGCGGACCGCTGGCACGACCCGGCCCCGCCCGTCCTCCCGGGGCTGGCCGCCTCCGTGCGGGACACCACCGCCCCCGCGCCGGGCGCCGCCCACGGCTTCACCCTCGGCCCCGCGCTCGACGCCCGTCTCACCGGGACCGCGGAAGCCCTCGGTGTCACGCGCTTCGAGCTGCTCCTCACCCTCTGGCACACCCTCCTCCTCCGCTACGGCAACCAGGCCCCCGTCACCGCCCTGGAACTGTCGACCCGGCTTCCCGGCAGCCCCGAACGCATCGGCCTGTACGTCAACGAGTTGCCGCTCTTCACCCACCCGGACCCCGACCGGCCGTTCGCCGACTTCGCCCAGGAGGTCCGGGCCGAGCTGCGGGCGGTCTACGGACACCGCCCGGTCCCGCTCGGCCGGGCCGTCAGCGGCCTCACCCCGCGCACCGCGCTCGCCCCGCTCTCGGTCAGCTACCGCCACCGCACGGGCTGGGAGGCGGAGGAGGCGCCGGGCTCGGAGATCGACTGGATCGGCTTCACCCACGCCGTACGCAACCTCGCCCACCTCCAGTTGGTGGACGGGCCGCAGGGGCTCGAAGGGTCGTTCCAGTACCGGACCGACGCCTTCGCTCCCGGTGCGCCCGCCCGGATCGTGGGCCACTTCCTCACGCTGCTCGACGCCGCGCTCACCGCGCCGGGTGCCACCGAGGCCCCGCTCTCCGGGCTGCCGCTGCTGGCGGGCGAGGAGCTGACGGCGGCCCTGCGCCCGGGTGACGAACGGCCCGCCGCCTGTCCGGCCGATGCCACCGTGGTGTCGATGTTCACGGACCGGGTGGCCGGGGACCCGGCCGCCGTGGCGGTGGTGACGGCGGACGGCATGGAGCTGTCGTACGGCGAACTCCACGCGGCCGTCGCGGTGTTCGCGGACCGGCTGGCCGAGGCCGGGCTCGGTGCCGGGGACCTGGTGGGCGTCGAGGTCTCCCGGTCCGTGCACGAACTGATCGCCGTGCTGGGGGTGCTGACGGCAGGGGCCGCCTACGTGCCCCTGGACCCCGGATACCCCGCCGAGCGGCTGGAGTTCATCCGGGCCGACGCCGGTCTTGCCGCACTCGTCATCGAGGGCCCGGCGCCGGACGGCCTGCCCGTCTTCTTCCCCAGGGAGCCGGAGGGCCCGGAACCCCTGCGTGTCCCCGCGGGCGCCCGCACCACCGCCCCGGCGGCCGGGGACCCCGCGTACGTCATCTACACCTCGGGCTCCACGGGGCGGCCCAAGGGCGTCGAGATCCCGCACGCCGCGCTCGCCAACCTGCTGGCGACGATGGCGGATCACATCGGAGCGGGCCCCCGGGACCGCTGGCTCGGGCTCACCTCGCTCTCCTTCGACATCTCCACCGTGGAGCTGTTGCTGCCCCTGACGACCGGGGCGCGCGTCGTCCTCGTACCGGAGGGTGCACAGCGCGACGGGGGAGCCCTGGTGAAGCTGATCGACGCCCACGCGGTCACCCATGTCCAGGCCACGCCGAGCAGCTGGCGGCTGATGCTGGCCGCCGGCCTGGACCGCCCGGACCTGGTGGCGATCGCGGGCGGTGAGGCGCTGCCGGGCCCGCTCGCGGACGAACTGGCCCGCGCCTGCCCCCGGTTGGTCAACGTCTACGGCCCCACCGAGACCACCGTGTGGTCCACCCTCGCCCACCTCACCACCGGCGCCCCCGTCACGATCGGCCGCCCGCTGGCCGCGACCCGGGCGTACGTCCTCGACGCGCGGGGGGAACCCGTACCCGACCACCTCCCCGGCGAACTCCACCTCGGCGGGGAGGGCGTGGCCCACGGATACCGGGGGCGCCCCGGCCTGACCGCGCGGTGCTTCGTCCCGGACCCCTGGGGTCCGCCCGGTTCGCGGCTCTACCGCACCGGCGACCTGGTCCGTCGGCTCCCGGACGGGCGGCTGGAGTTCGTGGGCCGCCTGGACAGCCAGGTGAAGCTGCGCGGCCACCGGATCGAGCTGGGGGAGATCGAGGCCCGCCTCGTCGGGGACGCCCGGGTGTCCCAGGCGGTCGTGGTCCTGGACGGCGGCACGGGCGAGGAGGAGGCCCGGCTGGTGGCGTACGTCGTCGGGACGACGGAACCGGCGGCCGCGTACGTCGTCGGGGCGCCGGAGGCTCCGGACGCCGAGGAGCTGCGGCGGCTGCTGGCGCACAGCCTGCCGGCTGCGATGGTGCCCGCGGTCGTGGTCCCGCTCCCCGAACTGCCCCTGACTCCCAACGGCAAGGTCGACCGGGCGAGGCTGCCCGAGCCGCCGAGGGTACGGCCGGACGGGCCGTTTGCCCCGGCCCCGGCCGCTCCGGCGGCCACCGTGGCGGAGGGCAGCGCAGCCGCGGTGGTGCGGGAGATCTGGCAGGAGGTGCTGCGGCTGGACGACATCGGCCCCGACGAGGACCTCTTCGACCTCGGCGGCCACTCGCTGACGATCACCGCCATCGCGGCCCGTATCCGCAAACGGCTCGGCGTCGAGGTCCCGCTCGACGTCTTCTTCGACACCCCCACGCTCACCGGCGTCACGGACGCGGTGGACGAACTCCAGCAGACAGCGGCGGACAGCGAAGCAGTGAGGAAGAGCGGCGATGAGTGACACGACGATGTACCAGGTGGTCGTCAACGACGAGGAGCAGCACGCGCTCTGGCCCGCCCGGACGGCGCCGCCGGCCGGCTGGCGGGTGGAGGGGTTCCGGGGCTCGGAGGAGGAGTGCACGGCGCATGTCGACCGGGTGTGGCCGGACATCCGGCCGCTCTCGCTGCGCCGCCGACTCGCGGAGCGGGCCGACGGGACGAAGCCGGCGGCCGCGCCCGCCGACTCCCCGGCGGTGGGCGGATGACGGCCGGGACGGAGGCCCGGTCCGCGCTGCGCGGCCGGGTCGCGGAGCTGGTCTCCGGGGCGACCGACGGTGAGGTGACCGAGACCGAGATCCTCGCGGACGGCGGTTCGCTGACCGCGCTGGGGGTCACCTCGCTGGCCTTCCTGCGGCTGATCGACACGGTGGAGGAGGAGTTCGGGATCATCCTCGACCTGGACGGCCCGTTCCGCTTCCTGGACGACCTCGACGGCCTGGTCGACCACATCGCCGAACTGACCGGGGGCGGCGAGGGCGATGACTGAGCCGCTGATGGTGGCCGCGGAGGGCGGAGGCGGGGCAGGGTCGGGCGGCCACGCGGAGACCCGCACGGTCACCGAGGAGACCGTCACCGTCGCGTTCGGCGGCGACCGCGACGGGCGGGCGCCGCTGACCTGGGGGCAGCGGGCGATCTGGCACGCCATCCGCCGTACCGCGCCCAACGACCACTACTTCAACATCGGCCGGGTCCCCCCGCTCGCCGACCGAGGCCGCCCCGCGACCGTGGCGGATGCGATCCGGGCCCTGGGCGTTCTGATGGAGCGTCACGAGGCCCTGCGGACAAGGGTGGAGCTCCCGGCGGACGGCCAGGACGCCGACGCGGGCCAGCGGCTCGCCGCCACCGGCCGGCTCCCGGTCACCCTCGCCCACGCCCGGGACCCGGCGGACGCGGAAGGCGCGGCCCACGCCCTCCTGGACCGGCTCTCCGCCACCCGCTTCGCCTATACCTCCGAATGGCCCATACGGGTCGCCCTGGTGGCGGTCGGGGACCGGGTCAGCCACGCCGTCCTGGTCCTCTGCCACCTGGCGGCCGACGGCCACGGTGCTGAGGTCCTCGTCCGGGACCTGCGCCTCCTGGTCCGCCGGGGCTCGGCCGGTCGCCCGCCCGCCGCCACCCCTCTGGACCTGGCCCGTGAACAGCACGGCGAGATGGGCAGGCGGCGGGGCGCCGCCGCCCTGGCGCACTGGGAGGCGGGCTACCGGGCCGCCCCCGCCACGATGTTCCCCGAGCCGGTCGCGGCCCCCCGCACCCCCCGCTTCTGGACCGGCCGGATCGTCTCGCCGGCCCTGGCGCGGGCGGTCGCCGCGGTCGCCACCGCCCACCGGGTCAGCGGCTCCACGGTGCTGCTCACGGCGGCGGCGGTGCTGGTGGCGGCCGGCCAGGGGCACCGTACGGCGGCGGTCATGCCGATCGTCGGCAACCGCACGGCCGCCGGTCACCGGGACCTGGTCACCACGCTGTCGCAGGACGGCCTCTTCGTCCTGGACCTGGCGGCGGCCGGTACGCCGGAGCCGTCCTTCACCGACCTGCTGCCCGCCGCCTACCGGTCGGCCCTGCGCTCCTACCGGGCCGCCGTGTACGACCCGGTGGAGTGGGACGCGCTGGGCGAGCGGCTGCGTACGGAACGGGGGGCCGAGGTCCACCCGTACTGCTGCTTCAACGACATGCGGCTGGTCGAGCGCCCGGCTCCGCCCGGCCCGGCACCGACCGCCGCCGAACTGGCGGAGCTGGGCGGCCGGACGGTCTTCGGCTTCCCGGCCACCCAGGAACGGGTGGCGTGCCGCTACTGCCTGCACATCACCGAGGAGGGCGACGCGCTCGCGGTGTCGCTGACCGCCGACACGGCGTACCTCCCGCCGGAGACGATCCGGGCGCACCTGTACGGGATCGAGGAGCTGGTCGTCACCGCCGCGGCGGGGCGGTCGCCGCTCCTGGCCGGGGTGCGGGAGCTGCTGGAGACGGCGGGGAAGGCGCGGACATGACCACCGAGGGAACGGCGCCGGGCGAAGGGCGCGCCCTGGGCCGGGGCGCGGCGGGCGACGGGCATGCCCCGGACCGGGGCGCGGTCGGCGCGGCGGGCTTGGCGGGCACGGCGGAGGCGGCTGGCTCGGCGGCTGGCCGGCGCGTACCGGACCGGGGCACGGCGGGGGACGGGAACCCGCCCACCGGCGAACCTCTCCGGGCCTGGGCCGACCGGACCTCCTGCGTCCAGGGCGGTGACCTGGCCTTCCACCTGACGGGCGCCGCCGGGGCGGCCGTACGGGTCACGGTCACCGAGGCCGTCGGCGAGCAGGTCCGGCTCACCGCCGCGGTCCACGCCCCCGACTGGACCCTGACCGTCCCCGAGGAGTGGCCCAGCTCCCTCTACCGCGCCACCTTCGACGTACCGCTGGAGAACCGGCCCACCACCTGCGAGGCCGAGCACGAGGTCTGGTTCGCCGTGCGCGCCGCCCGCCCCGGCACCGCCTCCCGGATCCTCGTCCCGATCCCGTTCGCCACCTGGCGGGCCTACACCCACGCCGGTCAGCCGCACCGGGGCCTGTACTACGCGGAGCAGCCCTACCGCGCGGCCCGGGTCTCCTTCGCCTCGCCGGGCGGCGGGCCGCCCCCCGAGCGCTGGGAGGAGGGGCTGCTGCGCTGGCTCCCCGGTGCCGGCTACCAGGTGGACTTCTGCTCCGGCCTCGATCTGCACAACGGCGACGAACTCCTCTCCCACTACAGCCTGTTGGTGGTGAACGGGCATGACGAGTACTGGACGATGGAGATGCGCGACAGCGTCGAGGCCTTCGCCCGGCGCGGCGGCAGCGTCGCCTTCTTCGCGGCCAACACCGCCTGGTGGCAGATGCGGCTGGAGGACGACGGGCGCACCATGGTCTGCCACCGGGACGCGGTCACCGACCCGATGACGGCGGTCGACCCGCGCCGCACCACCGTCGAGTGGTCCAGCGCCCCCGTCGACCGCCCGGAGAACACGATGACCGGCCTCAGCTTCCGCCGGGGCGCGGGAGCCTGGGGCGAGGGCATGGCGGTGATGGGGAAGGAGGCGTACACGGCCCGGTTCGCCGGCCACTGGGTCTTCGAGGGCACCGGCCTCACCGACGGCGAACCCTTCGCGCGCGGCGCCCTCGGCTACGAGACGGACGCCTGCGCGCTGGAGTGGACCGGCGGGGTGCCGAGGGCGACGGGGGTGGACGGAACCCCCGGCTCCTTCGTCGTGCTGGCCACCGCCGACCTGCGGCACTGGCGGGAGTACGGGCAGGGAGGAGCGGCCACGATGGGCGTCTTCCGGCTCGGCGCGGGCACGGTGTTCAACGCCGGAACGATCAACTGGGGGAGCGTCCTGGCGGACGACCCGGTCACCGACCGCATCACCCGCAACGTCCTGGACCGGCTCAGCGGCGCGGTCCCCGGCGACGGCTGGGACGCGGCGGGCGGGCCGGACGAGGTGCGGGCGCTCGCGGTCTGCGAGTCCGTGCTGTTCGGCGCGGACACCCGGGGCCGGCTGCTCTGCCGGGAGGTGTCCGGGCAGAACCTGCCGTGGCGCCCGGTGGGGGCCGCGCCGCGTGTCCGGGCGCTGGCCGCCGGGCGCGAGGCGGCGGGCGGGTTGCCGCTGGAGCTGTACGCGGCCACCGAGGACGGCCGGCTGCTGCGCCGCGCCCCGGAGGCCGGACCCCGCGAGGAGGAGTGGGCCGAGGTGGGCCAGGTCCCCCGGGGAACGACCGGGCTGGCCCTGTGCGACGCAGGGCTGTTCGCCGTCACCCCGCACGACGACACCCTGCACCACCTCTCAGCGCTCGACCCGGCCGGGCCGTGGCGGGTGCTGGGGGACGCGGGCGGTGCGATCGCCCTGGCCGCGATGAACTGCCGCCTCTGGGCGATCACCGCCGACGGCCGCCTGCGCACCCGGCTCCCGGCGGGCCCGTCCGACGGCCCGGTCCCCTTCGCGGACGCCGGTCCGCCGGGCCCGCCGGGCCCGCCGGCCGATCCGCGTACCACCCTCGCCGCCCACGCCGGGGTGCTGTTCGCGACGGCTCCGGGCGGCCCGCTGCTGATGTGCGCGAGGCCCGCGCTGCCGCCCCGCTGAGGGCTTCCCGGACGGCGTCGGTGGTGCGGCGCCGTACCCTGGACAGGTGCAGGGCGGCAGCGCGGGGAGGAAGTCGGACGTGGGTGCGGTGAAGAGCAAACGGATGCCACGCGCCGTGCGGGAGCGGCAGATGATGGACGCCGCGGTGCAGACGTTCGGGCAGCGCGGTTACCGGGCCGCGTCGATGGACGAGATCGCCGAGCTGGCGGGCGTCTCCAAGCCCTTGGTCTACCTCTACCTGCACTCCAAGGAGGACCTCTTCTCCGCCTGCATCCGACGCGAGGCCGAGGCCCTGGTGGCGGCGGTGCGGGCCGGAGTGGACCCGGAGCTGCCGGCCGACGGCCAACTCTGGTCGGGGCTGCGGGCGTTCTTCACCCACACCGCGGAGAACCCCGACGGCTGGGCGGTCCTGCACCGCCAGGCGCGGTCCCACGGGGAGCCGTTCATCAGCGAGGTCGTGGTGATGCGCGACGAGATCGTCGCGTTCGTGACGGGCCTGATCGGCGCCGCCGCCCGCGAGGCGCACCGCGACCCCGCGCTCGCGGACCGTGATGTGGCGGGCCTCGCGCAGGCGTTGGTGGGGGCCGCCGAGTCGCTGGCGGGCTGGGCCAACGACACGCCGGGCGTCTCGGCGAAGGAGGCCGCGGCGACGCTGATGAACTTCGCCTGGGCGGGCCTGGAGAACCTGATGCACGCCCGGCCGTGGCAGGCGCCGGTGGACGCGCCGTAGCGGTGGCCCTCAGGCGTCAGAGTGCCGGGATCCGGGCGCGCAGCAGGCAGAACTCGTTGCCTTCCGGATCGGCCAGGACGTGCCAGCTCTCCTCCCCGGTCTGGCCGACGTCGGCGGTCCTGGCGCCGAGGGCCAGGAGCCGTTCCAGCTCGGCGTCCTGGTCGCGGTCGGTGGCGCTGACGTCGATGTGCAGCCGGAGCTTCCCGGTCCTCGGCTCGCTGTTGGGGCTCAGCACGATCGTGGGCTGCGGGCCGCCGAAGCCGGTGTCCGGTGGCCCGATCTCGATGGACCCGTCGCTCTCCCGGCCGATCTCGGCATAGCCGAGCACCTCGCTCCAGAACGCGGCGAGCCGTTCGGCGTCGGCGGCTTCGATGACCAGTTCACTGATGCGGCATGCCATGGCGGCCAGTGTAGGAGTTCGGCTCTCTCAGAGCGCTCGCGTCACCGTCCCGGTGAGGTGCACGCGCCCGCTGGCACTCCGCAGGGCGAACGCGCTCCCGGCCGGGTCGGCCGCGTACGTCACGGTGGCGGGCAGCAGGACGGGTGCCCTGAACTCGGCTCGTACGGAACGGAGTTCACTGCGGCGTCCGTCCGGCCCGCCGTCCGCCTCGGCCAGGCAGCGGGCCGCCGTCCACATGCCGTGCGCGATGGCTCGGGGGAAGCCGAAGAGGCGGGCGGTGAGCGGGTGGAGGTGGATCGGATTACGGTCGCCGGAGACGGCTCCGTACCGCCGCCCGAGATCGCCGGGCAGCCGCCACTCGGCGACGGCGGGGAGATCGGGGGCCTGCGCCGCCCTGGCCTTCGAGCCCGCTTCGCTCCTCGGGCCCGCCTCGGCCTTCGTCGCGTGCCGTGAGAGATAGCCGCTGCGCGACTCCCAGACCAGCTCCCCGCCCACCCGCGCCTCGGTCACCATCGTGACCTCGGTGCCGCGCCGGTGAGACGTCAACTCGGCTGCGTACACGGTCGGTTCGAGCGCTTCCCCCGGCTGCACGGGCCGGTGGCTCCTGATCTCGATCCAGGTGTGGACGAGCCCGACGACCGGCAGCGGGAAGTCCCGCCCGGTCATCAGCCGCATGGCGAGCGGAAAGGCGAGGACATGGGGGTACGTGAGCGGGAGCGGGTCGGATTCCGGTGCCGGAAAGCCGCAGATCCTTCGGTACACGGCCAGGTGGCCGGGGTCGGCGGGGGCGGCCGGGAGGGTGAGGCGGGTGGTGGGCAGGGTGGCGTCCGGCCGGCCGGCGTGCTTGAACGGTGAGGTGACGGCACCGCGGACGAGGGAGGCGCTGAGGGAGGTCATCGCGCTCACGCTCCCAGCAGGCTCTGGCCGCAGACCCGCAGCACCTGGCCGTTGACGGCGTCGGAGCCGGGCTGGGCGAACCAGGCGACGGCCTCGGCGACATCGACCGGAAGGCCGCCCTGGGAAAGGGAGTTCATGCGGCGGCCCGCCTCGCGGATGAGGAAGGGGACGGCGGCCGTCATCTTCGTCTCGATGAACCCCGGCGCCACCGCGTTGACCGTGACGCCGTGGTCGGCGGCGGCGCGCGGCCCGAGCGAGCGGACGAGCCCGATGATCCCGGCCTTGCTCGCCGCGTAGTTGGTCTGCCCGGTGTTGCCGGCGATGCCCGCGATGGAGGCGGTGGCGACGATCCGGCCGCCGCGCGTGAGGACGCCCGCCTTGAGCAGCTCGTCGGTGGTGCGGAGCACGCTGTCCAGGTTGACCTCGATCACCGAGGCCCAGCGGTCGGCGGGCATGTTGGCGAGGCGGCGGTCGCGGGTGATGCCCGCGTTGTGGACGAGGATGCCGAGCCCGTCCGGCGCGGCGGCGGCGATCCGGTCGGCGGCGTCGGGCGCGGTGATGTCCAGCGGGAGCGCGGTGGCGCCGAGGCGGGCGGCGGTACGTTCCAACGCGTCGTGAGCCTGCGGAACGTCCAGCGCGATGACCTGCGCTCCGTCGCGGGCGAGCACCGAGGCGACGGCGGCGCCGATGCCCCGGGCGGCGCCGGTGACCAGGGCGGTGCGGCCGGTGAGGGGGGCGGCGGGGTCGGTGACGGGGGCGGCCGCCTGGTCGGGGGCGGCGGAGGTCAGCTCGATGACCTGGCCGCTGACGTAGGCGGAGCGCGGCGAGAGGAGGAAGCGCAGCGTGGACTCGGCGGACCGGGCGGCCACCCCGCCCGGAATCCGTACGAGCTGAACGGTGGAGCCGCGCCCGATCTCCTTGCCGAGCGACCGCACGAACCCTTCCAACGCCTGCTGCGCGGCGGCCTGATGGTGGTCGTCGGGTGACGGCACCGTACCGAGGACGACGATCCGCCCGCCCGGCGCGAGGGAGCGGACGACGGGGTGCAGGGCGGCGTGTACGTCTCCGAGCCCGGCGGCGGTGGTGACCCCGGTGGCGTCGAGGACCATCGCGGCGGGCCGGTCGGCGCGGTGGACGACCGGGAGCCCGGTCGCGGGCAGTACGTCGTCGAGGCCCGCGATCGCTCCCGCCCCGGCCGTCAGGTGCAGCAGCGGCCCCTCCAGGTGCGGGATCTCCGGGGTCCGGCGGAGTAGCGGCGCGGGCTGCGGCAGGCCGAGCCGGCGGGTGAGGAAGCGGCCGGGTGCTGTGCCGGTGAGGTGCAGATAGCGATCGGCCATTGTCCTGACTCCCTGCTCGGTCGTAGATTTACTCCAGAGTAAGGTTACTGAAGAGTCAGGAGCTGGTCGAGATGAAGAACCCCGGACGGACCGCCCCCGGACCGACGGCATGAACCTGACTGCCCCGCGCCGCGTAGCCGTCATCGGCGGCAGCCGCACCCCCTTCGCCCGCTCGGACGGCCCGTACGCCACCGCCTCCAACCAGGACCTGCTGACGGCCGCGCTCGGCGGACTGGTCGAGCGGTACGGCCTGGCCGGGCAGCGGGTCGGCGAGTTCGTGGCGGGCGCGGTCCTCAAGCACAGCCGCGACTTCAACCTGGCCCGCGAGACCGTCCTCGGCTCCGCGCTGGACCCGCGCACACCGGCGTACGACATCCAGCAGGCCTGCGGTACGGGCCTCCAGGCCGTGATCGCCGCCGCCAACAAGATCGCGCTGGGTGCCGTGGACTCAGCCATCGCGGGCGGCTCCGACACCACGAGCGACGCCCCGCTCGGCGTCAACGACGACCTGCGCCGCATCCTGCTCGCGGCCCGCCGCGCAAGGACGACGCCCGCCCGCCTCAAGGCCCTGTCCGCCGTACGCCCCCGCCACCTCGTCCCCGACATCCCGCGCAACGCCGAGCCGCGCACCGGCCTCTCGATGGGCGAGCACGCGGCCCGCACCGCCCGCAGGTGGGCCGTGAGCCGCGAGGACCAGGACCAGCTGGCGGCCACGAGCCACCAGCGCCTGGCAGCGGCGTACGAACGCGGCTTCCTGGACGACCTCGTCGTCCCGTACCAGGGCCTGACCCGCGACCAGAACCTGCGCCCGGGATCGACAGCCAGCAAACTGGCCACGCTGAAACCGGTGTTCGGCACATCCGGACCCAACCCCACCATGACAGCAGGCAATTCGACGCCGCTCACGGACGGTGCGGCGACGGTCCTGCTGGCGAACGAGGAGTGGGCGCGGGAAAGGGACTTGGAGCCGCTCGCCTACCTCACCCTCTACGAGACGGCAGCGGTCGACTACGTGGACGGCGACGACGGCCTCCTGATGGCCCCGGCGTACGCGGTGCCGCGCCTGCTGGAGCGAGCGGGCCTGGGGATCGAGGACTTCGACCTGTACGAGATCCATGAGGCGTTCGCCTCGCAGGTGCTGGCGACCCTCGCGGCCTGGGAGAAGCAGGGCTTGGCGCCGCTGGACCGGACCCGCCTGAACGTGGCCGGTTCCTCGCTGGCGACGGGCCACCCGTTCGCCGCCACGGGAGCACGGATCGTCGCCACGTTGGCCAAGCTGCTGGCGGAACGGGAGGCTCCGGGACGGGGGCTGATCTCGATCTGCGCGGCGGGCGGCCAGGGGGTGACGGCCATCCTGGAACGCCCGTAAGGACTTTGGTGATCTGCCGGACGGACGACCCGGCGACGAAGACCCGCCCGACCCCCGCTACCGAGGAGCCGCACGTGTCAACGCCTTCATCCGCCCTGACCTCTGGATCCACGCCCCCCACGCCCACCCTGGTGGAACCGACGAAGAAGAGGGGCCCGGACGGCCGGGTCCAGGAGGTCTCCGTACCGGCGCTCGCGCCTCCGGTCCTGCGGGGCTCGCTGGCGGAGATTCCGTTCGACAACGCGCGCGAGGCCCCGGCGGAGGCGGTGCTGAGCCGGAAGGACGCCGAAGGCGTCTGGCACGACGTGACGGCCGCCGAGTTCGCCGCCGAGGTGCTGGCGGTGGCGAAGGGCCTGATCGCGGAGGGGCTGCGGGCGGGGGACCGGGTCGCGATCATGGCCCGTACGACGTACGAGTGGACGCTGCTGGACTTCGCGTCCTGGGCGGCCGGCCTGGTGACGGTACCGATCTACCCGACCTCCTCCGCGTTCCAGACCCGCTGGATCCTCCAGGACTCGGGCGCGGTGGCGTGCGCGGTGGAGACGAAGGAGCAGGGCCGCCTGCTCAGCCAGGAACGCAGACAACTGGCCGACCTGGCACACCTGTGGCAGTTCGACACGGGCGCGATCGGCCATCTCAAGTCGCTCGGCAAGCACATCCCGGACGAGGCGGTGACGTCCCGCCGAGCCACGCTGGAACCGGACACGCCCGCCACGCTCATCTACACCTCGGGTACGACAGGCCGCCCGAAGGGCTGTGTGACCACCCACGGCAACTTCTTCGCCGAGGTGGACAACGCGATCGAACTGCTCCACCCGGTCTTCAAGTCGGTCTCGAAGGACCCGGCGTCGACCCTGCTCTTCCTCCCGTTGTCGCACGTGTTCGGGAGGATGGTGGCGATCGGCTGTATGCGGGCGCGGGTGCGCCTCGGCCACGCGCCCTCCATCCAGACGGAAGACCTCCTGGCCGACCTGGCAGGCTTCCGCCCGACGTTCCTCCTCGCCATCCCGTACGTCCTGGAGAAGGTCTACAACACGGGCCGGGCGACGGCGGAGAAGATGGGCCGGGCGTCCTCGTTCGACCGTGCGGCGCGCATAGCGCAGCGGTACGGCAAGGCGGTCGAGGCCGCCGAACACGGTACGGGCCCCGGCCCGGGCTTCGGCCTGCGGGCGGCCCGAGCGCTCTACGATCCGCTGGTCTACCGCCGTATCCGGGCGGCGCTGGGCGGCAAGGTCCGGTACGTGATCTGCGGCGGCTCCCCGCTGGGCCGCCGGCTCGCGTCGTTCTACGAGGGCGCGGGCATCGGCATCTTCGAGGGGTACGGCCTGACGGAGACGACGGCGGCCCACACGGTGACCCCACCCCTCAAACCCCGCCTGGGTACGGTGGGTTGGCCACTCCCCGGCACCTCGGTACGCATCGCGGACGACGGCGAGGTGCTGCTGCGGGGCGGCCAGGTGTTCCGGGGCTACTGGGACACGGAACGCGCGGAGCCGGTCCCGTACCTCCTGGACGGCGACTGGTTCCCGACGGGCGACCTGGGTGCGCTGGACGAGGACGGCTACCTGACGATCACGGGCCGCAAGAAGGACATCATCATCACGTCGGGCGGCAAGAACGTCACTCCGGCCCCTCTGGAGGACTGGCTCCGCGCGCACCCCCTGGTCAGCCAGTGCATGGTGGTCGGCGACAACCGCTCGTACATCACGGCCCTGCTCACCCTGGACCCGGACGGCCTCCAGCACTGGCGCCAGATGGTGAAGAAACAGGACGTGCCGATAAGGGAGTTGGTCAACGACGAGGAGCTGCGCACGTCGCTCCAGAAGGCGGTGGACGAGGCGAACCGCCTGGTGTCGCGGGCGGAGTCGATCCGTAAGTTCACGGTCCTACCGGTGGACTTCACGGAGGAGCGGGGCCACTTGACGCCGTCGCTGAAGCTGAAACGGGACGCGATCGCGCGGGACTTCACGGGGGAGATCGAGGGGCTGTACCGGAGGAGGTGAGGGGGCCGGCCTCGGCGGTCCGGGAGCTGGTGGCGGAGTACGAGGCGAAGGAGTCGCCGGAAGCGGTCTGCGCCCGCGACGCGGACATGCTGGAGTGCCTGCTCCAGGGCATCGAGTACAAGGCGCAGGGCTACGAGAACACCCAGCGCTGGATCGACAACAGCCGTGGCCGTCTCGTCACCGGTACGGCGAACCGGCTGGCCGATGAACTCCTGGCCCAAGGAACCATCGACTGGCTCCGGACCGCCCTGGGCGAGGACGAGAAGTAGCCCGAAGCTCGAAGCTCGGGTCTCGGTTTCCGGGCGGCGGGACTCGGGCTTCGAAGTTCGAGCTTCGGGGCCAGTGGGTTCACTCTTATGGGGTACGTGGACGGGGTCCTGGCCCGGAGCTCGGGTCCCGGGATTCGGGCCTCGGGATGCGAGCTTCGAGGTTCGAGCGCCTTCTTTAACCGGCGGGTAGATGAGGGGGGTTGGGAAAACCTCCCCTACCTCCCTGACCTGTCACGGCGAGCAAGTATGACTAATCGTGACAGCTTGCGGCGGAGCGTCACGAGTGCTTACGGTTCGAGAACTAAGCGACCCCGGTAGGTGTTGGAAGCACCAGGCCGGGGTCTGACCGCAAGATCGCAACCCTAGAAAGACGATCCCGTGGCTACCCAGCACCCTAGTCCTGCCCTGCAGTCCCCCGCACTTCCCGCCACGTACCCGATGGCCAACCCCGGCTACGGCAAACGCTCTGCCCCCGACCAACGCCCCCGCACACCCCAGGACTTCGCGCTCCTGCCGGTACGTGAGCGGTACGTCGCCGGGTTCGTCGACCACCTCCCCGACGGCGCGGCGATGAGCGTGAAGCAGCTCGCCAAGCAGGTTCCGCTCTACGGCCAGCAGGCGATCTCCTCCGCGTTGACGGCCCTGTCGGCGGCCGGCCATCTGCGGCGCGTACGGTGCCCGGTCAGCGCGGGCGACGAGACCAGGTGGGTCTCCCGCACGTTCTGGTCCCGCACCGCCCGCGACAACGAATGGTGGACCACCTACCTCACCACCGAGAACACCACCCAGGCGGCGGGCCCGGAACCGGATGCGACCACCCCGCCGCCGCCCTGGGTCCCGGACGAGGAACCCCCACCCCCACCGAAGGACCCCGGCCCACAACAGGACCCGGAAACCACTGCCGTACCGCAACAACGCACCCAGGTTCAAACCCCGAACACAGAACCCGAGCCTCCCGCGACAGACACACCCCCCGCAGCACCCCGCGCCCCCGAGGCAGGCCCGTCCACCGCCTTCCTCGCACTGGCGCGCCTGGGCCGCAGCGACCACCGCCTCGCGCTCTCCGCCGACGACTGCACGGCCCTGGAGCCACAGGCTGCCGAGTGGCTGGCCCGGGGCGTGAGCGTCGACCACCTCACCAGCGCACTCACCGCAGGACTCCCCACCGAGATCGGCTACCCCGCCGGCCTCATCCGCCGCCGCCTCACCGACAAAATGCCACCCCGTCTCCCGGCCGAGAACACCACACCCGACACCCCGACCCCAACGGCCCGCCGCGTCCTGATGGAATGCACCGACTGCGGCCGCCCCGGGAGGCCAGAAGCCCTCCCCGACGGCCTCTGCCGCCCCTGCCGCACAACCCACAACCAAGCAAGCGCCGAAGCCCCAGGCCACCCCACCGAAGGCGACGAAGCCGCCGACATCACAACCCACATGACCAACCTCCGCGACCTGCTCAAAACCGTCTGAGGCCGATGGCCACGGATCTCCTGGCAGAGTGCATGGACCGGGGGCTGGGGTGTTTGCACGGCGACCATTGACCTCCGGGGCGTCCCGGGCCAGCCGACGCCCTGGCAAACTCGGATAAGTGGGAGGTCGTTTGCACTCGGCGAGGGCAGAATCACTTCCGACATGCACAGCACCGAGCGAATCCCGTTCGCACCTCGGGAGAGATATGTCCGTTTCTCAAGAAGTGAGTAAAAACGAGCCTCCGGCTACATAAACCCGCAGGTCGCGAACTGTGGTCCCCGCGCACGCGGGGTTGGTCCCTCGTCCGGCTTTCCGCCGGCGGCTGCCACGGCAGTGGTCCCCGCGCACGCGGGGTTGGTCCCGTGCTCGGCGGCGGAACGGCGGAGGCATAGCAGTGGTCCCCGCGCACGCGGGGTTGGCCCCGTCCTCCTGCTGGTGCAGACCACCGGACCGGAGTGATCCCCGCCTCGGCGGGGGCGCACACGCACTCACGGCGCACAGGTGCGTTCCGCGCGTACAAGCGCGCCGACACCATCCTCACCGCAGACGGGCAGTCACCACGTGGACCTTCATTCCGCACGGCACGAGCCCGTTCGGCATCGCCAGACCCTCCGCTCGGGCGAGGAATGTCTCACGCAGTGAAGTGACGGTACGCGGATCGAGTGGGCCCACGTCGTAGACGCCGGACAGGGCTGCCCATACCTGCTCTGGAGCGTCGCTCAGGTCGACGGCGACGGTCTCCCAGTCGACCGGCGTGAAGCCTGCCGGGCCGAGGAGGCTGTCGAGTCCTTCGCGGCTCCGTGTCCGCCTGTCACCCAGCGCGGGCACCCGCTGCGCGGCAGGCGCGTCCTTGATCGCCGCCCTCAGCAGCCCGAGGAACAGCTCGTACGCCTCGCCGCCCACCGCCCCGTCCCCGATCACGCAGGCCAGCGTGGATCCGGGAGCCAGCACGCGGGCGATCTCGGCGATGACCTGTTCGACGTCCCCCATCAGCATCAGCGCCATGTGGGACACACAGGCATCGAAGCTGTCGTCGGCGAAGGGAAGGTCCTGGGCCCGCCCCTCCAGCACGGTCGCGCCGCCCAACCCCGGTCGCCGTCGCGCGAGCGCGACGGCTTCGGGCGACAGGTCCACGCCCGCGAGCCGGCGGCCCTCGGTCCGGGCCAGCAACTCCAGCAACAGGCCGTCACCGCAGCCGAGATCCAGTACGCGCCTGCTCCCGGCGACCCGGTCGCACAGGATCTCGTAGCTGGACCGTCCGTCCGCCGCCCGGGCGCCGCCGAAGGCATCCGCCGTCACGGCGGGGAGTTCGGCGTGGAAGGCCCGTAAAAGGGACTCTTGAGCTGTGGTCGTCATGAACGCGAACTTACGTCGTCCCGCACCGCCCGGTCCGGGGCTTCGGGCGGGGCGGTCCAGCCGTCGGCGCCGGAGCCGCCGACGCGATCCGTATGATCCGGACGTGATCTCCCAGATACCCGCCGACACCCGTCGGCTTCTCCTCATCGCCTGCACTGTCACGGCGCTGGTCGCCGGAGCCATCGGCGCGTTCGCCGCCCAATCCGTCCGGCCGGACTGTTCCTACTCGGTGTTGTCGCTGGGGTCGGAGTCAAGGTCGTCGGCGGAACAGGAAGAGGCCATCGAACGCGCCTACTGGGAAACCGTCGCCGCCGGTGAGTGTGCGCCGCCCCACCCCCGTTGGCAATTCTGGCGCGGCTGACAGGTGAGGGCCCCGGCCGGCCCGCCACTACGCTGGCCGCGTGACCAGCCACGACCACGCCAGCGCCCGTAACGACGCCACCGCCACCGCCTTCGGCGTCAGCACCGACGCGATGCTCGCGGACCTCCGTACGCTCGTCGAGATCGAGTCCCCCTCGCGTGACCTCGACGCCCTGGCCGCGTCCGCCGAAGCCGTCGCCACCGTCATCGAGAACCGGCTCGGCGGTCAGGCCGTGCTCATCGTGAACGAGGGCGGGACCCATGTGCACTGGGCGGGCGGGGGTGAGACCCGGGTGCTGATTCTCGGCCACCACGACACGGTGTTCCCGCTCGGTACGCTCGCCCGTCGGCCGTTCACCGTCGCGGACGGGCGCGCGACCGGGCCCGGTGTCTTCGACATGCTCGGTGGACTCGTACAGGCCGTTCATGGGCTGGCGGCGCTGGACGACCGGTCCGGCGTCGAGATTCTGGTGACCGCCGACGAGGAGGTCGGTTCCTTCTCCTCCCGGGCGCTCATCGAGGAGCGGGCCCGCACCTGTGGTGCCGTGCTCGTCTTCGAGGGGGCCGCCGACGGGGGAGGGCTGAAGACCGCGCGCAAGGGGTGCGGCGCGTTCCAGGTCTCCATCGCGGGGCGGGCCTCGCACGCAGGGCTGGAGCCGGAGGCCGGGGTCAACGCGCTCGTCGAAGCCGCTCACCAGGTGCTGGACATCGCCGCGCTCAGCCGGCCCGAACTCGGGACGACGGTCACCCCGACCGTCGCGTCCGCCGGGACCCTGGAGAACGTCGTACCCGCCGAGGCCACCGTCGTCGTCGACGTCCGGGTGGAGTCGGCCGAGGAGAAGGAGCGCGTCGAAGCCGCCTTCGCCGGTCTCGCGCCCCGCGTGGACGGGGCGCGGATCACGGTCGAGGGGTCCATCGGGCGGCCTCCCATGCCTGCCTCCGCTGCCGCCGAACTCTTCTTTCTGGCACAGCAGTTGCAGCCCGGTATCGAGGCCAAGGCAGTCGGCGGCGGCAGCGACGGCAACTTCACCGCCGCTGTGGGCGTGCCGACGCTGGACGGTCTGGGAGCGGTCGGCGGCGGCGCCCACGCCGACCACGAGTACGTCGTCATCGACGCCATGGCCGAGCGCGCCCACCTGGCGGCCGGACTGGTGAAGGCCATCCAGCACGCGCCGAGGCTGTAGGAGCGGTGCAAGCCATCCGGAACGCGCCGATGGCGTAGCGCGCCTCCGCCCGGAGTGTCGCCGCAAAATCGTTACCGCCCCGGCCGCCGAGAGCGGAGACTCGCCCCATGGCTGACATGGAGGCGTTCCGCGAGGCGGTCACCGCGTGGGCGGCAGGCGGGCCGCCCGAACCTGCCCGTGAGCTGGCCGAACAGCTCCCCGTACGGACCGCCGTCCTCCTCGAAGGCCCGAGCGACGCCGCCGCCGTCAACGCGCTGGCCGAACGGCGCGGCCGGGACCTCGCCGCCGAGGGCGTCTGCGTCCTGCCCATGGGCGGGGCGATGAGCGTCGGCCGCTTCGCCGGACTCCTCGGGCCCTCCGGGCTCGGTATCCGCCTCACGGGTCTGTGCGACGAGCAGGAGCGCGGCTTCTACGAACGGGGCTGGGAGCGGGCCGGTGCAGGGCAGGAGCAGGAGTTCTTCGTCTGCGCGGCCGACCTGGAGGAGGAGCTGATCCGCGCCCTCGGCGTGCCACGGGTGGAGCAGCTCGTGCAGGCGGAGGGCGACCTGCGCGCGCTCCAGATCTTCCTGCGCCAGCCCGCCCAGCAAGGCCGTTCCCCGCAGCAGCAGTTGAGGCGGTTCCTCGGTACGAAGAAGGGGCGCGAGATTCACTACGGCCGCGTCCTCGTCGAAGCCCTGGACGCCGACTGGGTCCCCGCCCCGCTCGACGGCCTGTTCGCCACCCTCTGACGCGAGACGGCCAGGTCGCGGGGTCTGTCGGCCGGGCGCGACTTACGGCACTCTGGTGTCCGTTCAACTCGCGTAGATTCCACGGCACTTCGCGCATCCCGCACCCCACTGCACGGTTGTCGACCCGGAGGATTCCCCGCTCATGCGATCGCCCAGAACCCGTACCCGAACCCATGCCCGTACTCGTGCGCGTACGAGCCTCCTCGCCCTGCTGGCACTCCTCGGCGGACTGCTCACCGTCACCGCCACCACGTCCCCCGCAGCCGCCGCGCCCAACTTCAAGGCACCGTACGCCTGCGGCCAGCAGTGGACCTACAGCCACCACTCCGCCGAGGTCAGACGGGCCCTCGACTTCGTCCGCACGGACGGCGGCGCCACCGCCGGCTCCCCGGTCCTCGCCTCCGCCCCCGGCACGGCCTACCGCCACTCCCAGCCCAGCGGCGCGGGCAACTACATCTCCATCGACCACGGCGGCGGCTGGCAGACCTACTACTTCCACCTCAACGCCTTCTCCGTCGCCAACGGGGCGCGCGTCGGCCAGGGCCAGCAGATCGGCACCACCGGGTCCACCGGCAACAGCTCCGGCGCCCACATCCACTACGAACAGCTTCTCAACGGCGTCGGCCAGAACATCGTCATCAACGGTCAGTCGCTGAGCCCCTACCCGGGCTCGTACTACGCCAAGTACCTGACCAGCGACAACGGTTGCGGTGGCGGTGGAGGCGGCAAGTACTGGGTCGACACCTTCGCCAACGCCACCGGCTACGCGGCCCCCAACACCGCCGACGCTCAGGGCATTCTCAACGCCGGTACGAACTACGTCTATTGCAAGGTATGGGGAGCCCGCGTCGGTACGGCGACCCAGTTCAACCACTGGTGGCTGCGCACCGACCTGGACAGCGTCTACGCGGGCAAGAACGGCCGCAACGCCTACGTCTCCGCGTACTACCTCTCCCGCTGGGGCAACGACGAGGCCCGCGACAACAACGGCACGGTGATCCCCAACTGCTGATCGCACCACCACCCCCATGACCCCGTGCACGGGAGGGCCGCGGCGGCTTCCTTCCCGTGCACGGCCTGCGGGGCTCCTCGGGCGCATCTGCGAGCCCTCAGAATCGCAGCGCCCCGATCAGCCGCCGGGCCGCACGAGCGTCGAGAGCCCCCAACTCCACGACACCGGGAGCCTCCTCGCGTACGGAGACGTCAAGGGCCCCTCCTCCCGTGGCGGCGGAGAAGGCCTGCGCCAGCAGGTCCCGCAGGGCCTCGGCGTCCGGCGCGTCCGGCCCGGGCGAGGACGCACCCAGCAGCCGCGCGAGCCGTACGGCGTCGTCGACCCGGCAGGTACCGAGCGTGATGCGTCCCTGCCGTACGCGCAGCTACGGGAGGCCGATCCGGTGCGCCTCGCAGATCATCCGCGGTGCGCGTGCGGCCTTGAGGGTGCGCTTGCTCCCGGTACGGATGAAAGGACCGTACCCTCGACGCCCACACGTTCGCCCCCGCCCCCTGGCAGGCCTTCGTCACCGCCGTACGGGACGGCTCGCTCTAAAGGGGTGTCCCCGGTGAGCGCACGGCCTCGGTCATGCGCTCACCGGCCGTGGGCCGCTGCCCCTACTCCGCAAGCATCGGGACCCAGTGGTCCATCACCCGGCGCGGAAGCCGATGGTGTTCGGCGATCCAGCCGTCCGGGGGTACCAGCGCTGACCGTGACGCTGTTTCCCTCGTCGACGGGGGTACCGGCGACTAGGCTGATCATCCGTTCGAGCGGTGGGGGGAACATGATCGACGTCGACGGGTATCTGGCCGTGCTGGGGGTGCCCCGGCCCACGGCCCCGACCGCCGAGGCGCTGTGGGCACTGCATCGGGCGCAGGTGGAGCGGGTCCCCTACGAGACCCTCGACAACCAACTGGGACGGCCGACGGGCATCGGTGCCGCGGAATCCGTGGCCCGGATCCTGCGCGGGCGTGGCGGCTACTGCTTCCATCTCAACGGGGCCTTCGGCGCGTTGCTGACGGCCCTCGGCTACGACGTCACTCTGCACCGGGCCGGGGTGCAGGGCGAGGTCGAGGACCCCGGGGGCCCGGGCGGCGACCATCTCGCGCTCACCGTGGGGCTCGACGGCGAGCGGTGGCTGGTCGACACCGGACTCGCCGGCGGAATGTACGAGCCACTGCCGCTGCGCGAAGGCACCCACACCCAGGGGCCGTTCACCTACGCGATGGCCCCGTCGGTGGTGGTGCCCGGCGGCTGGCGGTTCAGCCATGACCCCCGGGGTGCCTTTACGGCCATGGTCTTCGCGCCGGAGCCCGTGGAGCTGTCCTCCTTTGCCGCGAAGCACCACCAGCTGTCGACTTCCCCCGAGTCCGGATTCGTCCGGGTCTTCCAAGCCCAACTCCGCGACGCCAAAGGCGTGGACATGCTGCGCGGCTGTGTACTGCGCCGGATCGACGCCGAAGGCACGTACGAGCGGACCATCGACTCGGCCGACGACTGGTACGACGTACTGGCCGACGTGTTCCACCTGAACCTGCCCGACGTCGACACCCCTGCGCGAGCGGCGCTGTGGCACCACGTCCACACCGCACACCAGGAGTGGGAGGCCGCTGGGCAGCGTGCGACAACGCCCTGACGGGGCGGACGGCTCGCCGGTTCCCGCCCGCGATGGTTGGGCGGTCCGCCAGAGCCGAAGGCGCACTCACCCCCGCCCTGCGTCATTCACCCGGCCGGGGCTTGCGGTGCCTGCCCCGGCCGGCCCGCAGCGGCTGAGGCGGTGGGGCCGTCACCGTCGCCGGTTTCTCGACGCGCGGGTACAGGAGGCGCTGGGCCTCCGCCAGGTTGGCCACCGTGCCGTACGGCTCCCAGGCGTACCCGTTCCAGCGCTGGATGGCGCGGGGTGCGTCCGGGTTGAGGTGAGCGCCCTTCGGGCCGTCGCCGGGGCCGGCCCGCAGCGGCTGAGGCGGCAGGGCCGTCACCGTCGCCGGTTTCTCGACGCGCGGGTACAGGAGGCGCTGGGCCTCCGCCAGGTTGGCCACCGTGCCGTACGGCTCCCAGGCGTACCCGTTCCAGCGCTGGATGGCGCGGGGTGCGTCCGGGTTGAGGTGTGCGCCCTTCGGGCCGTCGCCGGAGATGAGGGGTACGGCCCGGAGGCGGCCGATCTTCGCGTCTCGGCGTCCTGCCCAGTCCGACAGAGGTTCGTCGTCCATCGTGCTGCTTTCCTCGTTCCGGCTACTCCTGGCCCAGCAGCGTAGTGGCCCGCTGTCCGTGATTGCGGGGGTTTCGGCCACGCCGGGAACAAGAGGTTCCGCCGTGCTCCCGAGAGGGGTGGCTGCGGCCCGCTTTCGGTGCGCCAGTAATCGTCCTACCCTCGGTCCATGCCTTGGGTGACGCTGGTCAGCGCCGTGGTCGGCGCCCTGATAGCGACCGCCTCCGCCGCGCTGCTCGACCGCAGTCGCTGGCGTCGGGAGCAGGATGACCGGCTCGTCAGCGCACGGCGTGCCCTGTACGGCGAGTACCTCACGTGCCTCTCCCAGGCCCGCAACGACTTCCGTAGCCTGGCCCGCGAGCGAACCATGAGCTCGGCCGAACGAGAGCGCTCCGCACGTGACAGTTTTGCCCCCTGTCACGGCGTGCGCTATCAGATGTCGATCACGGCCGCGCCGAACGTGTTCGTCGCCTCCGAGAACGCCTTTCGCCGTCTGCGCGACGTGCGGGATCTTGCCGCAGCCGGCACGCTCGCCGGAGACGAGGCGTACTCAGGGGGCCGAGCTGAGTACGAGGCGGCGCTCGAAGGACTCCGGGACGCCATGCGACTCGATCTGGGAGCTGATCGGGAACTGACCGCGGTCAGGTAGGGGCAGCGCCCGTATTGCCGCCACCCCGCATTCCTCAGAGGAAGAGCCTCCGCACATGTGCCGCAGGAACCCGCCCGGAAACCCGCCCCTGGACCCGCCCGGCGCCCTCGTCCGCTCCGTCGCCCTGCGCATGATCCGTCGGCTCGCTGACCGGCCGCAGCCGGTCAGCGCCCTGACATCGGTCGTTCACATGGTGGAGAACGACGAGACCGATGTGGCCATGGACGACATCGGGATGCTGATCCAGTACTTCCAGTTCTCCGTCCTGCGGTCGGAGTACGAGGACCTCGTCCGCGCCGCGGAACAGCTGGACTCCCTCGACTCGCTCACCGACACAGGGGTGGAGCGGCTGGTCGTCGACGGGTAGGGGAGCGATGAGGGGGCAACCCCGGGGCGGTTCGGCTCACTCGAAGAACTTCAGGCTCCACCCCGTGTTCGTGTTCGGCCCCGGCACGTTGGCCCGCGAGTACGTCGTGTTGCCCCACCATGCGAACGTGCCCGTGTACCAATGGCGGTTGGCCCACTCGTACGGTGTGCCCTTCGGGACCGCGTGGAACATCGACGGGAAGCGCTGGCCCGCCGGCGGGCTCGTGTTGATGTCGCCGTGGAGCAGGACGAAGGTGTGGTGGCCGGGGCCGTTCACGTACAGCGTCGGGTCCCAACCCGCCATCATCGTCGACCGGTTGGAGCCGAACAGGCAGCCGTTCGACTTGTACCAGTCCCATACGTTCGTGGGGTCGCCGCCCGCTCGCAGGCGCAGGTCCGCCAGGCAGTACTGCTCGCTCCAGCTGCCGTTGGCCGAATACACGATGTGCAGCTGGCCGTTCGGGTCCTTGATGGCCTCCGGGCTCTCGTTGATGAACGGGTTGCCCACCACCCGCTCCCAGCTCTCGCGCGGCTGCGAGATGATGTGCCGGGCGCCGGTGGGCTGCGTCGGGCTGCTCATGCGGGCGATGTAGAGGTTCTGCTCCACGTTCGTGTCGCCCGCCCAGCCCGACCAGACGAACCAGCGCTGGCCGTTGAAGGTGAACAGCGTTCCGTCGATCGCCCATTTGTTGTCCGGCAGGGCTAGTTGCGTCTCGGCGCCGTAGCCGCTGTCGGAGGTGGCGGAGCTGATCACGAACATCCGGTGCGCGGCACCTCGGCCCGCCGTGAAGTAGATGTAGTACCTGCCGTCGTCCATCACGATCTCCGGCGCCCAGACCTCGCCCCGGCCGCGCGTGTCCGACCAGACCTGGCGTGCGGGTGCCGTGGCGAGGCCGCCCGTCGACGAGGCCTGGCGTACGACGATGCCTCCGCCGGTCGACTGGACGCCGATGTACGTGCTGCCGACTCTCAGCACGCTGGGGTCGGCCGCGCGCAGGCTCGTCTGGCCCTGCGCGCCCAACTGCGCTGCGAGCGCGGCTCCTTGGGCGGTATCGGGGGAGGAGAGGAGCAGGGTGGCGGTGAGGGCGCCGGTCAGTGCCAGGGCGCCGAGGGCGCACAGGGCGCCTCGGGCGGAAGAGCGGCGGAACAGTCTCATGGGCTGGCTCGCTCCCGTTGTGCCTCCGGGTGGGGGTGGTGCGCGGACAGGGGCGGGGAGGGGGCGGTGGAGGCTGTGGGGTGGGGGCCGCCCTGGCCGGTGCGCGCGTCCGGGTGGGGTTTCTATCGTTGGAAGAGCGCTCTCACAGCATCCCGGTGGGGTGTGAGGGTGTCAACGAGCCGGGCAGAGCTGAGTGGTTGTCCTAGTGCGGCCACATCGGCGGGTCCGTGACGAAGTGGCCGCCCACCCGCGCGTCCGCCGGGTCGGCCGGGTCCAGCTCGCCCTGCTCGGCCACCAGTTTCGCCGCGTACGGCTCCGAGTCGTCCTGCGGGTCGTAACCGAGCGCGCGCGCCGTCGTCAGGTCCCACCACAGGCGGGTGTTGGCGGACGAGCCGTGGACCACCGTGTGGCCCACCGCCTCGGCGGTCAGCGCCGCGTGGAAGAGCCTGGCGCCGTCGGCGGGGCTCAGCCAGACCGACAGCATCCGTACGGAGGTGGGTTCCGGGAAGCAGGCGCCGATCCGGACCGACACCGTCTCCAGGCCGTGCTTGTCCCAGTAGAGCTGCGCCAGGTCCTCGCCGAACGCCTTCGACAGGCCGTAGAACGTGTCCGGGCGGTGCGGTGTGCCGACCGGGATCAGCGGGTCGCCGGGTCGCGGGCGCGGGGTGCTGCCGATCGCGTGGTTCGAGGAGGCGAACACGATGCGGCCCACGCCCTCCTCGCGCGCGGCCTCGTAGAGGTGGTACGTGCCCGCGATGTTCGCGCGCAGGATCCTGTCGAAGGTCGACTCCAGGGAGATGCCCGCCAGGTGGATGATCGCGTCCACTCCGCGTACCGCTTCGCGCAGCGCCTTGCGATCCGCCAAGTCGGCTGTGACGACGGTCGGTTCGCCGTCGATCGGTACCAGGTCGAGGAGCCGGAGTTCGTAGCCGTACGCGGGCAGCAGGTCCCGCATCAGCGTGCCCACACCGCCTGCGGCGCCGGTCAGCAGGAGGGTGCGGGGGGTGGGCATGGGGGTCTCCTCGCTGCGGAGCGCCGGGGGCCCGACCGGGTCTCGCCCTCGGCGCCGTCATCAGTGTCGTGCACGTCGTTCACGTGGATGGGCAAGTTAAGGGGGCTCGGCAGACGCGTCAACCCCCTTAGTTCGTCACCCTGTTGGTGGTGCTCGGAGGTGCCACCGGGTGTCAGGGCGGGTCCGAGCGGGGCCAGGCGCGGCACGGTACGGACCCGGACGTACGCCGAAGAGGCCCCGCCGCAGTGCGCGGCGGGGCCCCTCCTGGTCACACGTGTACGCCTCAGGCGTCACACGCGTACGCCTCAGGCGTCGGCGCCCGCCTTGCGGCGGCGTACGAGGAACATCGCGCCGGCCCCGAGCGCCACGGCGGCGCCGCCCGCGAGGGCGAGCTGCGTGGTGGCGTCGGACGAGCCGGTCGCGGCGAGGGTGCCGCTCGTGGTGGTCACCGGGACGCTCGAACCCGAGCCCTGCGGGGTGACCCCGTTGCCCGCGGCGGGAGCGGTGGTGCTCGGCTTCGGCGTCGGCTTGGTGACGGGCTTGCCGGCCGCGGCCTTGATGTCGAACTCGTCGACGGCGGCGTCCTGCGTCAGGCCGCAGGAGCCGTCCTTGTTGAAGTAGTCACCCGCGATGAAGGTGAGGCCCTGTCCGGCCGGGGCCTTGGCGTCGACGTCCAGGCGGAGCTTGATGTCCGCCTGCTTGCCGTTCTTCAGCGCGCCGATGGCGTCGATGTAGAGGTCGCCGTCGACGTTCTGCCACTTCGGGGACGTGGCGGTCGACCACTTCAGCTTCAGGTACTTGGCGATGTCCTTGGCGCCGCTCTTGTCGGTCGCGTGGACGCTCGCGTACGTGAGGACCTTGTCCAGGTCCTTCCCGGTGCCGTTGGCCACCCGGACCGAGAAGGTGGTGGAGGTACCGGCGGTGACCGAGGAGGGGAGGCCCTTCACGACCGTGGTCAGGCCGGGCTCGTCGACGCACTCACCGTCCCCGTCCCCGTCGCCGTCGTCTCCGTCATCGCCGCCCTGGTTCTCCTCCTCCTTCTTGGCGCGCTCCAGGGCCGCTTCGGCGGCCGTGACGGCGGCGAGCGCCTTCTTCGCGGCGTCCTGCGCCTTGGAGAGGGCCCTGAACGCGTCGACCCTCGCGTCGTCCGCGAGCTCGTCGGCCGCCGCGGCCTCGGCGTCGGCGGTGGTCTTGGCCGTCGCCGCTGTGGCGGCGGCCGTCTTGGCGTCGGCGAGGGTCTGCTCCGCCGCGGTCCGCTCCGCCTCGGTGGCCTCCTCGGTCAGGCCGTCGAGCACGGTCTGCGCGTCGGTGACCGCCTGGTCGGCGGTGGTCTTCGCGGCGGCGGCGTCCTGCGCGGCCTTCTTGGCGGCGTTGGCCGCCACGGTCAGCGGCGCGGTGTCGGAGACCGCCGCCTCCACCGCCGCGGAGGCGGCCTGCTCGGCCGCGAAGGCGTCGTCGTACGCCTTCTCCGCCTCGGCCAGCGCCTTTTCGAGCTCCTTGACGGTCGGCTTGGCGGGCGTCTGCGCCTGCGCGGGAGGCGCGGTGTCGGCGTAGGCGGGGGTGACGGAGAGCATGACGGCGGGCGTCGTCACGGCGACGGCGACGGCCGTGGCGAGAATGCGGCGAATCTTCACATGGGCCCTTTGAGTCCGGAGCAACGAAGGAGAGCGGCCGTCCCCGCGACGCCTGCGGCGAACACGGTGGAGACGGTGCGCAGGGCGTCAACGTGGTGGAACACGCGAGCGGCCAGTGGCGATGGTATGGCGGAAGTCCGGACGCGCGGTCGGTTTTTCGGCGCGGACGGGCCGTGCAGACGCTGTGATGAACGGACACACCGCGAGAAAAGGGGCAGTTGCTCTCTTCTGCTCCGCTTTTCCTGTGATCAACGCCATGGGCGGACTTCCGCGCCTCTTGTCTGATGGGTCGTCAGGTATGACGATGGCGGCCGTCACCCGGGCGGCGGACGCCCGGGTCCGAAGGGGAAGGAGGCCGCCGTGCCGCTACCCACGCCGGGACCGATGCCGATACCCACGCCCGGACCGATGCCGCTGCCGTCGTCCGATGGGCCGTTGTCGTACGGAATCCAGCTCCCGGTCCAGTCGCAGAGCGCCCTCTACGCCGAACCCTGGGAGGCGACGGCGACCCCCGCCGACCTCGTCCGCATCGCCAGGGCCGCCGACCGCGGCGGTTTCGCCTACATCGCCGGCTGCGACCACATCGCCATCCCGCGCCGGCTCGCGGAGGGCATGAGCACGGTCTGGTACGACCCCGTCGCCACGCTCGCGTTCCTCGCCGGAGTCACCGGACGCGTCCGCCTGATGAGCCATGTCGCCGTCGTCGGGCTGCGCCATCCGCTGATCACCGCCAAGCAGTACGCCACCCTCGACCACCTCAGCGGCGGCCGGCTGATCCTCGGCGTCGGCGCCGGGCACGTACGGGAGGAGTTCGAGGCGGTCGGGGCCGACTTCGACGGGCGCGGCGGTGTGCTGGACGAGAGCATCGACGCGCTGCGGGCGGCGCTCGGGCCGGAGGAGTACCCGGAGTTCGCCGGTGAGCGGTTCTCCTTCGCCGGCCTCGGCCAACTGCCGCGCCCCGCACAGGAGCGGGTGCCGATCTGGGTGGGCGGCTCCTCGCCGGCCGCCGTGCGCCGGGCTGCCGTACGCGGCGACGGCTGGCTCCCGCAGGGCGACCCCCGCGACCGGCTGCCCGCGCAGATCGCCCGGGTGCACGCGCTGCGGGAGGAGGCGGGCGTCGGGGCGCCGATCGTCATCGGTGCGATCACCGAACCGCTGTACGTCGGTGAGCCCGGCTGGTCCGTCGGGCGGCGGACCCTCACCGGGAAGCCGGAGGAGCTGGCCGCGTCGCTGCGGGAGTACGCGGCGATCGGCGTGCACCAGATCCAGGTGCGGTTCCGGAGCCGGAGCGTGGACGAACTGGCCGATCAGATGGCGGCGTTCGGGGCGGACGTGGCCCCGCGCCTCAACCAGTAGGGAGCGCGGTATGGGCAATCTGGACGGGCGAGTCGTCCTGGTCACCGGGGCGGCGCGCGGGCAGGGCGAGCAGGAGGCGCGGCTCTTCGCGGCGGAGGGGGCGCGGGTCGTCGTCGCGGATGTGCTGGTCGAGCAAGGGGAGTCGCTGGCGAAGGAGTTGGGGGCCGACACCGCTCGGTTCGTGCGGCTGGACGTGGGGAGCGAGGAGGGGTGGGCCGAGGCGGTGACCGTGGCCCGGGACGCCTTCGGGAAGATCGACGGGCTCGTCAACAACGCGGGCATCCTCCGCTTCAACGAGCTGGTCAACACGCCGCTGGCCGAGTTCGAGCAGGTGGTGCGGGTCAACATGACGGGTGCGTTCCTCGGGATCCGGGCGGTGGCGCCGGAGATCGAGGCGGCGGGCGGCGGGACGATCGTCAACACGTCCTCGTACACCGGTCTGACCGGGATGCCGCTGGTCGGGGCATACGCGGCGACCAAGCACGCCGTCCTCGGGCTGACCAAGGTGGCCGCGATGGAACTGGCCGGCAAGGGCGTGCGGGTCAACGCCATCTGCCCGGGCGCGATCGACACGGCGATGAGCAACCCGGCCCTGCTGGACCCGGACGCCGACCTGAGCGGGTCGGACGCGGCGCTGGACGCGTACTACCGCAAGCTCGTGCCGATGGGGCGGATCGGGCGGCCCGAGGAGGTGGCGGCGCTGGCCCTCTTCCTGACCGGTGAGGACTCCTCGTACATCACCGGGCAGCCGTTCGTCATCGACGGCGGGTGGCTGGCGGGCGTGAGCCCGTTCTGAGCGCGGCGGCCCCCGTGCCTGACGGTGCGTCAGCTATTGACGGGTCGTGGTGGCGGTGGAACAGTCGGTCGCACATCGCAATCTGACGATGCGTCAGAAAAATTGAGGACGGTGAACCTCCGTGGAATTCGGGCTCTTTGTTCAGGGGTACGTGCCCGCCGCGCGTGCCGAGGTGGACCCCGAGGCAGAGCACAAGGCGCTGATCGAGGAGACCGAGTACGTCATCCAGGCGGACAAGTCCGGCTTCAAGTACGCCTGGGCCTCCGAGCACCACTTCCTGGAGGAGTACTCGCACCTCTCCGCCAACGACGTGTACCTCGGCTATCTCGCGCACGCCACCGACCGCATCCACCTCGGCTCCGGCATCTTCAACCCGCTCGCGCCCGTCAACCACCCGGTGAAGGTCGCGGAGAAGGTCGCCATGCTCGACCATCTCTCCGGCGGGCGCTTCGAGTTCGGCACCGGGCGGGGCGCGGGCAGTCACGAGATCCTCGGGTTCATGCCGGGCATCACCGACATGAACCACACGAAGGAGCTGTGGGAGGAGACGATCGCCGAGTTCCCGAAGATGTGGCTCCAGGACGAGTACGTCGGCTTCCAGGGCAAGCACTGGTCGCTCCCGCCGCGCAAGATCCTGCCGAAGCCGTACGGGGCCGGGCATCCGGCCATGTGGTACGCGGCCGGGTCGCCGTCCTCGTACGCCATGGCGGGGAAGAAGGGGCTCGGGGTGCTGGGCTTCAGCGTGCAGAAGGTCTCCGACATGGAGTGGGTCGTCGAGTCCTACAAGAACGCGGTCAAGGACGCGGAGCCGGTGGGGGCGTTCGTCAACGACAACGTGATGGTCACCTCGACCGCGATCTGTGCCGAGACGCATGCGGAGGCGGTGCGGATCGCGGTGGGGGGCGGGCTGAACTACCTGCAGTCGCTGCTGTTCCGCTACCACGACACGTTTCCCCGGCCGGAGGGGATTCCGGAGTGGCCGGAGCTGCTGCCGGAGTACACGGAGGAGATCGTGGAGCTGCTCATCGCGGAGGAGCTGATGATCTGCGGGGATCCCGACGAGGTGCTGAAGCAGTGCCGGCGGTGGGATCAGGCGGGGGCGGATCAGTTGAGCTTCGGGCTGCCGATCGGGGTGAGTCCTGAGGACACGATGACGACGATTCGGCTGATCGGGGAGCACGTGATTCCGAAGATCGATACGGATCCGGTGCATCGGACCTCGCGGTTCCGGGCCGCCGCGAACTGATTCGGGGCGCTGCCCCGGACCCCGCGCAAACCAAGCCCCTCCGGCGATTGAGGAGCGGGGGTTCGGGGGCGGAGCCCCTGAGGGCCGGGCCCCGGCCAAGAGCTGGGCGGCGTCTTCCCGGACCGTCGTCCTGGTGAGCCGGGGTACGTACCGCGGCCGAAAGCGTACGTACCCCGGCTGTCCGAACCGAAGAAGGGACACCGTCATGCTCGACCACCTCATCCGCCACGCCACCGTAGTGGACGGCACCGGCGGCCCCGCCTACACCGCCGACATCGGCATCCGCTCCGGCCGCATCGCCGTCATCGCCGAGCCGGGGACCATTGCCGAGGAGGCCGTCACCAGCGAGGACGCCCACGGCCTCGTCCTCGCCCCGGGCTTCGTCGACCCGCACACCCACTACGACGCCCAGCTCTTCTGGGACCCCTACGCCACCCCCTCCATGAACCACGGCGTCACCACCGTCGCCGGCGGCAACTGCGGGTTCACCCTCGCGCCCCTCAACCCCGACCGGCCCGAGGACGCCGACTACACCCGGCGGATGATGTCCCGGGTGGAGGGCATGGCCCTCGCCGCGCTGGAGGAAGGCGTCGACTGGTCCTGGTCCACCTTCCGCGAGTACCTCGACGCCCTCGAAGGCCGTATCGCCGTCAACGCCGGGTTCATGGTCGGCCACTGCGCCCTGCGTCGGCACGTCATGGGTGCCGATGCCGTGGGCGGGCAGCCCACCCCGGGCCAGATGGACGCCATGCTCGCCCTCTTCCACGACGCCATGGACGCCGGCGCCTGGGGCCTCTCCACCACCCAGTCCTCCACCCACGCCGACGGCGACGGCGAACCCGTCGCCTCCCGGCACGCGCGCCCCGAAGAGCTCCTCGCGCTCTCCCGCGCGGTCGGCGAGCACGAGGGCACGCAGCTCGAAGCGATCGTCGCCGGGTGCCTGGACCAGTTCTCGGACGAGGAGATCGACCTCTTCGTCGGCATGAGCGCCGTCGCCGGACGCCCGCTCAACTGGAACGTCCTCACCATCGACGCCGCCGTCCCCGAACGCGTACCGCGCCAGCTGATACCCAGCGAACGCGCCCGCGCGGCCGGCGGCCGGATCGTCGCGCTCACCATGCCGATCCTCACGCCGATGAACATGTCCCTCGGCACCTTCTGCGCCCTCAACCTCATCCCGGGCTGGGGCGAGATCCTCGCCCTCCCCGTCCCCGAGCGCATCGAACGCCTCCGGGACGCCGCCACCCGTGCCGGGATGCTCCGCCGCGCCGACAGCAAGGAGGCCGGTGTCTTCCGGCGCCTCGCGGACTTCGGCCGGTACGTCATCGGGGACACGTACAGCGCCGCCAACGAAGGCCTCAGCGGCCGGGTCGTCAACGACATCGCCGCCGAACGCGGCCAGGACCCCTTCACTTGCCTGGTCGAGATCTGCGCCGCCGACGACCTGCGTACGGTCCTGTGGCCCATGCCCACCGACAACGACCCGGCCTCCTGGGAGCTGCGCCGCCGCACCTGGGAGCACCCGGACGTCATGCTCGGCGGCTCCGACGCGGGCGCGCACCTGGACCGGATGTGCGGGGCCCCGTACACCACGCGCTTCCTCGGCGACTGCCTGCGCGGCCGGAAACTCGTCCCGCTGACCACCGCCGTCCGGATGCTCACCGACGACCCGGCCCGCCTCTTCGGGCTGCGCGAACGCGGCCGGATCGCGGAGGGCTTCCACGCCGACCTCGTCCTCTTCGACCCCGAACGCATCGACGCCGGACCCGCCACCCTCGTCCACGACCTGCCCGGGGACAGCCCGCGCCTGGACTCCAAGGCCATCGGGATCGTCTCCGTACGCGTCAACGGCGTCGAGACCCTGCGCGACGACAAGGTGACGGGCGCGGTGCCGGGCACGGTGCTGCGCTCGGGCCGCGACACCCGGACGGTGAGTACGGCGTGAGCCGCACACCCGAGCGGTTGTTCATCGGCGGCGAGTGGGTCGAACCCGCCGACGGCCACTACGAGGTCATCGACCCCGCCACCGAGCAGGTCGTCGGCCTCGCACCCGAGGCGAGCCGCGCCCAGGTGTACGAGGCGGCGGCAGCGGCCCGCGCAGCCTTCGGCCCCTGGTCGCGCACCCGGCCCGAGGAGCGCGCCGCGATCCTGGACCGTACGGCCGACCTCATCCAGCGCGACTTCCCCGCCCACGCCGACCTCGCCCGCGCCGAGAGCGGAGCCACCGCCTCCACCGCCCGGGGGATGCAGGTCGGGGTCGGCATCGCCCGCTTCCGGCGGTACGCGCGCGGCGCCCTGGAGCCCGTGGAGGAGGCCATCGCGCCGCAGGTCAACGAGGCCGGTCCGATGGGGCGGGCCGGGGTCTTCGGGGCGGTGGCGGTCCGCCAGCCGGTCGGCGTGGTCACCTGCGTGACCTCGTACAACAACCCCTGGGCCAACCCGGCCGGCAAGATCGCGCCCGCTCTCGCGATGGGTAACACGGTCGTGGTGAAGCCCGCTCCGCAGGACCCGCTCTCCGTCTACCGGATGGCCGCCGCCCTCGCGGAGGCGGGCGTTCCGCCGGGTGTGGTGAACGTGGTCACCGGGTCGGGCGCGGAGGCCGGTGAGGCCGCCGTGGACTCTCCGGACGTCGATATGGTCAGCTTCACCGGCTCCACCGCCGTCGGACAGCGGATCGCCGAGGTGTGCGGGCGCGGGATGAAACGGCAGCTGATGGAGCTGGGCGGCAAAGGTGCCGCGCTGGTCCTGGAGGACGCGGATCTGGGCTCCGCCGTCGCGGGCATCGGGACCACCTTCTCCTTCTACAGCGGACAGATCTGTACGGCTCCGACCCGCGTCCTGGTCCACCGGTCCCGGCAGGACGAGCTGATCGCCATGCTGGCCGCGTACGCGAACGCGCTCACCGTCGGCGACCCGGCCGACCGGTCCACCGTCGTCGGCCCGGTCATCTCCGCCGCCCACCGCGACCGGGTGGAGGCGTACGTGGAGCTGGGCCGGAAGGAAGGCGCGCGGGTCGCGGCCGGCGGCACCCGCCCCGGCCACCTGGAACGGGGCTTCTACGTAACCCCGACCCTCCTCACCGACTGCACGCCCGACATGCGGGTGGTCCGCGAGGAGGTCTTCGGCCCGGTCGTCGTGGTCGTCCCCTTCGACGACGAGGAGGAAGGCATCGCGCTCGCCAACGACAGCGACTACGGCCTCATCGACTACGTCTGGTCCGGCGATGTGGCCCGCGCCTTCCGCGTGGCCCGGCGGCTGCGCGCGGGCGGGGTCGGCGTCAACACGGTCGGACGGAACATGGAGGCGCCGTTCGGCGGGTTCAAGAAGAGCGGTGTGGGCCGGGACGTGGGCTCGTACGCGCTGCACGCCTACAGCGAGACGCAGGCGATCGTCTGGCCCGGATGAGATCGCTCCCACCGCCTGTGGGAAAATTTTGAAACGGGACGAAACGGACAGTGCTGCGATTACCGTACGTGGCCACCCTCGTGCGACCGGCATGCATTGCAAGGCTCTGCGTGCAAGTGACCTTGAATTCATCAAGTGTTCATCGGGGATCGGCCGGTGTAACCAAGGGTGAGACATGGGAGTCTCACCCTCCGGATGTGGATATCGCAGCGCATAACGTCCCTCTCATGACTCAGCTGGACGCGCGGCCTCGGGCCGGAGACACGGTACGGGGACGCGCCTCGGCCGACGGTGGTGACGGGGGCGTACGCGGCAAGGGGCTCGGCGGGAACTCCGTCGGCCTGATGGGCAGCGCCGTCATCGGTGTCTCCACCGTCGCGCCCGTCTACTGCCTGACCTCGACCCTCGGCTCCACCGCCGGTGAGGTCGGCGTGCAGATGCCGGCCGTCTTCCTGGCCGGGTTCCTGCCGATGCTGCTCGTCGCCTTCGCCTACCGCGAGCTGAACAAGGTCATGCCGGACTGCGGCACCTCCTTCACCTGGACGGTGAAGGCGTTCGGCCCGCGCGTCGGCTGGATGTGCGGCTGGGGCCTGGTCATCGCGACGATCATCGTCCTGTCCAACCTGGCGGGCGTCGCCACCTCGTACTTCTGGCTGCTGGCCGGCGAGGTCACCAACAGCGCCTCGGTCGCCGCGCTGGACGACAACAAGCTCGTCCACATCGGCACCTGCCTCGCCCTCATCGCCGCCGCCACCGCGATCGGCTACCGGGGGATGACGGCCACCAAGGGTGTCCAGTACGCCCTGGTCGGACTGCAGCTCGCCGTGCTCGCGCTCTTCGTGACGATGGCCCTGAGCAAAGCGGGCAGCGGGGGCGCGGACTTCGCCGGTTCGCTCGACTTCTCCTGGTCGTGGATGAACCCGTTCGCCGTCCAGTCCTTCGCGGCCTTCACCGCGGGCCTCTCCCTCTCCATCTTCATGTTCTGGGGCTGGGACGCCTGTCTGACCGCCAACGAGGAGACCACCGGCAGCGAGAAGACCCCGGGCCGGGCCGCGCTCATCGCGATGGTCGTCCTGGTCGGCTCCTACCTGGCCACCGGCATCGCCGCCCAGATGGCCGTCGGCTCCGGCACCTCCGGGCTCGGCCTCGCCAACCCGGAGACCTCCGACAACGTCTTCGCCGCCCTCGCCGGACCGGTGATGGGCCCCGGCCTAGGCGTCCTGCTCTTCGTCGCCGTCCTCGCCTCGGCCGCCGCCAGCCTCCAGACCACGTTCATCCCGGTCGCCCGCACGGTCCTCGCGATGTCGACGTACGAGGCGATGCCGGCCTCGTACGCCAAGGTCCACCCCCGCTTCAAGACGCCCGGCCGGGCGACGGTCACGGCGGGCATCGGGACCGGCGTCTTCTACACCGTGATGACGCTGATCAGCGAGCACGTCCTGATCGACACCATCTACGCGCTCGGCCTGATGATCTGCTTCTACTACGCGCTGACGGCCTTCGCCTGCGTCTGGTACTTCCGCGCCGAACTCACCCGCTCCGGACGGGACCTGGTCTTCAAGGGCCTCTTCCCGGCCGTCGGCGGCCTGCTGCTCGCCGCCGTCTTCGCCAAGACCCTCTACGACATGTGGGACCCGGCGTACGGCTCCGGCTCCTCGGTCTTCGGCGTCGGCTCGGTCTTCGTGATCGGCGTGGGGCTGCTGCTCCTCGGCGTGGTGCTGATGGCCGCGATGGAGCGCCGCAGCCCGGCGTTCTTCCGGGGCCGGGTCCTGACGAAGGAGACCCCGGCCCTGGTGGTCCAGGACTGAGGTCTCCTTTTACGGCGTTACGTCGCTGGGTTACGGGCGCCAGTAACCCAGCGCGTTCACCCGGTCCTTGGGCAGGCCCAGCTCCTTGCGGAGGTAGGCCGCCAGGGTCCGGGTGGTCGACGTGTCGCAGGCGACCCAGACGTACGCGTCCGAGCGGTCGTCGCCCAGCAGTGCGGGCAGGGCCGCCTTCACCTCGGCGACCAGGTGCGCACCGCCCTCGCGGCGCTCGACGTGGTGCAGGGTGTGGTGGGCCTCGTCGAGGCGGAACGGCAGTTTCCGGTCCTCCTCGTCGGAGGACTCGAACCAGATCGTCGCCGGGGTCTCCGGGACCGCCTCCAGCAGCGAGTTGATCGCGGGGAGCGCGGCCGGGTCACCGATCACGAAGAGCCGCTTCGGCGCGGGGTCGGGCAGCGTGAAGCCGGTGCCCTGAAGCGTCGCGTCGATCGTGTCGCCGGGCTTCGCCGCTTTCGCCCAGTCGCAGGCCGGGCCCTCGTGAAGGGCGAATTCCAGACCGAAGGTGCCGGCCTCCGGGTCCGGGTCGACCAGGGTGTAGGCGCGCTGGTGCGGTTTGCCGTCCTTCTCGAACCAGAGCCGCACCCACATCGTCGGATGCGCTCCGCCGGTCGCGGCCAGCAGCCCGCCGTCGGTCACGTGCACCCGGCGGAACCGGTCGGTGACTTGCTCGGCGCCGGTCACGGTGAACGTGAAATCCCGCCCCCGGAACAGTTTGAGAACGACGCCTTCCCAGCCATGACCCACGGTGTCTCCCACCCTCCCTTGGTGCCCCGGCCCACTGCCCAAAGGGTCACTTTGGTTAGGCTAACCTAAATTTTGGGGGCTGGGGAGTGGCTGAAAACCACCGGGAGCAGGGGATGGGCAGAGCGATGACGACCGCTGACGTCGACAGCGAGAGACCGAACGGCAGACCGGGCCACGGGCAGGCCGACGGCTTCGAGGTCTTCCGGGACGACTGGGGGATACCCCATCTGAAGGCCGGCGACGCGCTCGCGCTCGCCCGGGCCCAGGGCCACAACGCCGCTCTCGACCGGGCCTGGCAGCTGGAGACCGAGCGCCACCGGGTGCTCGGCACGACCGCCGCGTACCTGGGCGCCGAGGCGCTCGACTGGGACCGGTTCGCCCGGCGGGCCCGGCTCGCCGACACCGCCCGCCGCTGCTACGAGCGGCTCACGCCCGGGACCGCCGCCTGGGTGCGCGCGTACGTGGACGGCGTCAACGCGGGCCTGGCCGAAGGTGCCGCGCGGACACCGGAGTTCGCCGCCGCCGGGCTCGTCCCGGGCCGCTGGGAGCCCTGGACCCCGCTCGGCGTCTGGCTCTCCACCCACATCCTCTTCGCCGGGTTCCCGACCAAGCTCTGGCGCGAAGAGGTCGCCCGCAGGCTCGGCGACGGCCGCGCGACCCTCTTCGCCACCGACGGCCCCGGCACCTCCGGCTCCAACGGCTGGCTCCTCACCGGCGCCCGCACCACCACCGGCGCCCCGGTGATCGCGGGCGACCCGCACCGCTTCATCGAGGACCCGGGCGTCTACCAGCAGATCCGCCTCGCCTGCCCCGAGTTCGACGTGGTGGGCCTCGCCGTCCCCGGCGTCCCGGGCATCGCGCACTTCGGGCACGCGGGCGGTGTGGCCTGGGCGATCACCAACGCGATGGCCGACTACCAGGACCTCTACCGGGAGCAGGCGCGCCGCACGGCGGACGGCGGCGTCGAAGCGCTCGGGCCGGACGGCTGGTACCGGGTCCACGCCCATACGGAGACCGTCGAGGTGGCCGGGGGAGAGGCGGAGACGGTCGAGGTCGTGGAGACGGACCGGGGGCCGGTGATCATCGGGGACGTACACGACGAGCCGCCCGGCGACGAGGCGCCCGACGCTCCCGTCATCAGCCTCCGCTACCCGCCCCGCGTCACCGGCGACCTGGGCTTCGACGTCCTGCCGGCCCTCCTCAGGGCCCGTACGGTCGCCGATCTCGACACCGCGCTCGACGGCTGGGTCGAACCCGTCAACGTGGTCCTGGCCGCCGACACCACCGGCGCCACGCTGCACCGCGTCGCCGGACACGTCCCGGTCCGCCCGCACGAGAACCGGCTCCGGGTCGTGCCGGCGCACGATCCCGCGTACGCCTGGAGCGAAGGCGCCGAGCCCACCCCCCGTACCGAGGTCGACACCGCCACCGGCACCGCCGTGATGGCCAACGAGCGCGGGCTCGCCGCACCGCTCGGCATCGAGTTCGCACCGCCGCACCGGGCGGACCGCATACGGGAGTTGCTCGGTACGCCGCCGGGCGCGGGCGCCAGGAGGCCCACCGACACGCCCCAGGGGACAAGGGGGCTCACCGGCCCGCCGTGGTCCGCCGGAGACATGGCCGCCGTCCACACCGACACCCGCCTCGCCTCCTCCCGGCAGCTCCTCTCCCTGCTCGCCTGGGCCCCGGACCTCGGCCCCGACGCCGAACGCCTCCGGGACCGGCTGCTGCGCTGGGACCGCCACATGGACGCGGACAGCACCGACGCCACCCTGTACTCCCGGCTCCGCGCGGACGTCGTCCACCGCCTGGCCGGCCACCCCGCGCTGCGGCCCGTCACCGGCGACGCCGACCCCTGGCGCTCGCCCGCCTACCCGCCGCTCTTCCGCCCCTGGCTCGCCGCCGTCCCCCGGATCGGCTACGCCCTGGAGACCCTGCTCACCGTCGGACTCCTCCCGTACGAGGAGAGGCTGGCGATCGTCGCGGCCTCGGCGGAAGCGGTGGCCGCGAACCACGACGCGCCGCTCCCCTGGGGCGAGGTCCACCGGGTCGCGCCCTGGCAGGCGCTGCCGGGCGCGACGCCCGAGGAGGTGTGGCCGGGGCTCGCGGGCGACCACGACTGCGTGCTCTCGACCTCCAGCGTGCCTGGCATCACCGACCTCTTCGCCCGGGGACCCGCCGCCCGGTACGTCTGGGACCTGGCCCGCCGCGAGGACAGCCTCTGGGTGGTGCCGTTCGGCGCGTCCGGCGTACCGGGCTCCGCCCACCACCGCGACCAGAGCGAACTGTGGGCGAGCGGCCGCCTGGCCCCCGTCACCACGGACTGGAACCTGCTGCACCGCACCGAGGAGAGCACCACCATGACCACGACACCCGATCCCACCGCGTCCACCGTCCCGGCCCTGCGTCCCGCCGTCCACGAGCAGAAGGTCGAGGGCTTCGGCGTCGTCCGCCTCGTCCCGGTCGACCCGGCGGCCGACGCCGGCCTGCTGCACGGCTGGGTCACGCAGGAGCGCGCCCGCTTCTGGGGCATGGCCGACCACACCCGCGAACAGGTCCAGGAGATCTACGCGTTCGTCGACTCGCTTTCCACGCACCACGCCTACCTGGCGCTGCGCGACGGCGTCCCGGCCGCGCTCTTCCAGACGTACGAGCCGGACGCCGACCCGGTCGGCGAGTGCTACGACGTCCAGCCTGGCGACTTCGGCATCCACCTGCTGATCGCGCCCGCCGAGGGCGCGGTGAAGGGGTACACCGACGCCCTGCTCACCGCGTTCATCGGCTATGTCTTCAGCGACCCGGCCCACCTGAGGGTCGTCGTCGAGCCGGACGCGCGCAACGAGAAGGCGCTCGCGCGGATGGTCCGGGTCGGCTTCGAGCTGGGCCCGGAGATCGAGAAGCCGGAGAAGACGGCCCGGCTGGCGTTCCTGTCGAGGACGGTGGCGCTGGGCCTGGTCTGAGCGGGTGTTTCCCGTGATCCGCGGCGCTCAGGGGCCGTTCCGGGAGCGCTGACGGCGAATGCCATGATGAGGAAGGGCGGGAGGGTGTTCCCGTCGCGGCGCGTCGAACGATGCCTCACGACCTCGGACGATGCCTCACGACTTCGGACGATTCGCACGACAAGGGATGCGACATGGCCACCGGAACCACCGACAGCCCTGCCACCCTCTACGCGCCCGTCTCGATCGGGCTGGGCGTCATCGCGCTGATCTCCACGTTCTTCCTCGGCATCCTGGCCACTCTGGCCGGCCTCCTCGCGATCACCTTCGGCGTCCTCGGCCTGGTCAGCAGCGTCGAGGTCAACCGGATCCGGTGCTGGATCGGCCTCGCCACGGGTGCCGTGGGCGTGCTCTTCCCGGTCTGGTTCCTCTTCGGCTACACCGGCGGCTTCTGAGTCCTCGTTCTACAGCGGGCTCGTCCCGTCCCGGTTCAGCTCGCCGCCCGTCCGGAAGAGCCGCCGCGCGACGACGTGACCGCGCGCGGCGGCCATCCGGTACCACGGCTCGGCCGCCGCAAGGCCCTCGCGCTCCTGGACCAGCCGGCCCAGCTCCCACATCGACTCCACGTCCCCGGCCTTCACCGCCTGCCGCAGCATCCGCTCCGCCGCGTCGGGCCGCCCCTGGCTCCGCGCGTCCAGGGCGAGCGTCCGCAGCCCCCGCACGGCACGGGCGTCGCCGGCCGCGGCGGCGGTGGCCAGCTGCCGCGGGTCCGGCGGCCGGCGGTAGCGCCGGGCGATCAGCAGCAGGACACCGGCCAGCCACATGATCCAGCTCAGCTGGATCAGCGTGCTGTTGCCGAGGAACACGCCGGTCAGGCTCAGCACACCTCCTGCGGGCAACAGGAAGAACCCCAGTCCCATCCCCATCCCACGTCCTTCCCACAGATCCGCAGATCCGCCGTTCTGCCGGTCCGCTGTTCCGTACTTCTGCAGCCGTCTCGGATTTCACCGCCGTACGGCTTACCTTGGCCCCTCGTAGAGACGACTCGCAGAGACGACTCGTAGAGACGACGGAGGTGTTCGATGCGGATCGCCACAACCATCTTCCTCACCGACGAGACGGTGACCCCCGTACGGCTGGCGCGCGAGCTGGAGCAGCGCGGATTCGCCGGACTCTATCTGCCCGAGCACACCCACATCCCGGTGAGCCGCCGCACCCCGTACCCGGCCGGCGGTGACCTGCCGCGCGAGTACGGACGGACGCTGGACCCCTTCGTGGCGCTCGGCCAGGCGGCGGCCGTCACCGAGCGGATCGCGCTCGGCACCGGGATCACGCTGGTCGCCCAGCACGACCCGGTCGACCTGGCCAAGCAGGTGGCGACCCTGGACCATCTCTCCGGCGGCCGGTTCACACTCGGCATCGGCTACGGCTGGAACGTCGAGGAGGCCGCCGACCACGGCGTCGCGTGGTCCACGCGCCGGGAGCTGGCACGCGACCGGATGGCGCTGATGCGGGCTCTGTGGTCGGCCGAACCGACGGCGTACGAGGGGGAGTTCGGGTCGGTCCAGGCGAGCTTCGCGTTCCCGAAGCCGGTACAGGCGCCGCGCGGTCCGGTGGTCGGCCCGCGCACGCTGATCGGCGGCGGAGCCGGCCCGAAGCTGTTCGCGGCGATCGCGGACCACGCGGACGGCTGGCTGCCCATCGGCGGCCGCGGCCTGACGGAGTCCGTCCCGAAGCTGCGGGCGGCCTGGGAGGAGGCCGGGCGCGATCCGAAGGACCTCCAGGTGGTGCCGTACGCCGTCCTCCCCGACGCCGGGAAGCTCGCGCACTACGCGGAGCTGGGCATCGAGGAGGTCGTACTCCAGCTGCCTCCGGCCGGTGAGCGGGAGGTGCTGCGGGTCCTGGACGGGTACGCGGCGTACCTCTAGGGCCTGTCGGGGGCTTCTGCCGGTCCGGACGGAAGGCGCCTTCTGTGGACGCGCAGACGGTCTGAGAGACTTCTTCCGCACCTGCCGCCACCCACAGGGCCGCAGTGAAGGGGACAGAGGGGGCCACCGCATGTCCATACCGACGCACCGTTCATTGCTTCAACAGTAAATCGAGGCTTCTCGTGTCAAGAAGGATCCTGCGTTCCGTTCTGCCGCTGGCCTTCGGGCTCGCCGTCCTCGCGTCTGGGTGTCAGGTCCCTTCAGCCTCGACGGCATCCGCACCGCCCGACTGTCCGAGCGATCTTGCTTTGTACAAGGTGAGCGACACCTCCGATCGCCTCCTGGCCGAAACCACGAGCGAGCGCAGAGCCCTCTGCCAGGTGGCGCCGGGGCTGGCGTTCATGAGGATCGAGAGCACATTGCGGGACGGCCGGACCCGGCACGTGCGGGCCCTGACCGTGGATTTTGCGTCGTTCACCGGAAAAATTCGGGCAACCGAGGGTGAGACGGTGATGGACCGGGAGAAGACCAGCGCCATGGCGGAGCTCATGGCGAGCCAAGGGCTGAAACCCCTCGCGGCGGTCAACGGAGGTTTCTTCGACATTGCCTCGACGTTCTCGCCCGGCGCTCTGGGCGGGCTGACGGTGGTCGACGGAAAGGTGCTGAACTCCGCGTCCAACGGTGAATCCGCTCTCGGTCTCGGAAACCACGGCACCAACCTCTGGATCGACAAGGTGTGGAGCCAGTCAGAAATCACGTTCACACCCCCCGATGGCAATCCGAGCCGCCCCGGTCACCTATTGGACGGAGTGAACCGGGAGCCGGGCAGGATTCAGGGCTGCGGGGGAGGCTTCGGCCCTGCTGGGGTCAACGACCGTAATGCCGACGCGAAGAACCTGATCGACCCGCGTATGCCGCAGGTGGGAATTCACTGCCTGGACAGTGAGGAAACCATCCTCTTCACGGAGGAGTTCGGTGCTCTGCCGTTCCTCGCCGGGAAGGTCAGGGCCGTTCTGATCGGTGTGGACCGGACGGTGAAGAGGGTCTCGGACACGACCGACGGCATGGTGGCCGCACCGGGGGAACATGTGGTCGTCGCCACAGGCTCGCATGCGGAACGGTTGAAGGCCGACGCCGTCATCGGATCGACGATGTCGCTTCCGGCCACAGCCGTCCAGAGGGGCGCATCGGCCGAGACTCCCGTGCACTTTCCCGGCGCCGATGACGCGACCGTCAACGGCGGTCCGCGGCTGGTGAGAAACGGATCGGTGGGACCGTTCGATTTCAGCGGCAGCACCACACCCCAGTACGCGTATCTCGCCCCGAGGAACGCGCGCACCGCGGCAGGCATCACCGCCGGCAAGGAACTGGTGCTCGTGGTGGTGGACAAGAAGTCCGGTCCGAAGGACACCGCCTACGGTCTGACCATGGCGCAGCTGGCGGAGGCGATGAAGAACCTGGGTGCGGCTGATGCCATCAATCTGGATGGCGGCGGCTCGTCAACGATGTGGGTGAAGGGGGCGGTGGTCAACCATCCCTCCGACGGCGCGGGCGAAGAGCGCCGGGTGGGCAACGCCATCGTCATCACTGCCGAGTGAGAGCGAGGGGCCCCCGCCCTCGGAGCGCCCGCGGCGTCCCGCAGCCCGAGGAGGCGCCCACCGGCTCCGAACCACATGGGGCCGGGGAGTGGGCCGCGTGGAACCGGGGCCTCCGACAGGGCATCCTTAGCCCGGGGATCGAAGACGTGCGGGCGGTGGGCCCGCCCGGGTGGGGAGTGGAATGAACAGGCCGTTGCGGCACATAGCCATCTTCTGCGGACTGCTGATGCTGGGGCTGCTGCTGCGGGCGAACTGGCTGCAGCAGGTCGACCGCGTGGAGCTGTCCCAGCACGAGCACAACCACCGGGTCCGGTACGAGCGGTTCGCCACGCCGCGCGGCGACATCATCGTCGGCGGCAAGGCGATCACCGGCTCGAAGGAGACGGGGAGCAGGGACTACACCTTCCGGCGCACCTGGAAGGAGGGCCCGATGTACGCGCCCGTCACCGGTTACGCCTCGCAGGCGCAGGGCACCTCGCTGCTGGAGCGGACGTACGACAGCGTCCTCAGCGGCCAGGACGACCGCTTCGCCTTCCGGCACGCCAAGGACGTCCTCACCGGGCAGCCGAGGCGCGGCGGCAGCGTGATCACCACGATCGACCCCAAGGCGCAGAAGGCCGGCTACAAGGGCCTGACCGACCTGGGCGCGCGCGGCGCGGTCGTCGCCCTGGAGCCGAGCACCGGCAAGGTGCTGGCCCTGGTCTCGACGCCTTCGTACGACCCCGGGGTCTTCGCCGGGATCTCGTTCAAGGAGAGCGACCGGTTCAAGGCGCTCCTCGACGACAAGGGCAAGCCGCTGGCCAACCGGCCGCTGCGCGAGACCTTCCCGCCCGGCTCGACCTTCAAGATCCTCACCGCCGCGGCGGCGCTGGAGCACGGTGTGGTCTCGGACGTGGACGCGCCGACGAAGGCGGTCTCGCCGTATCCGCTGCCGCTGTCCCAGAGCAAGATCGGCAGCGAGGCCGGTGACGCGCTCTGCAACAAGGCGTCCATGAAGACCGCCATGCAGTACTCCTGCAACAACGTCTTCCTCGACGCGGCGGCACAGCTGGGCGAGGACCGGATGCGGGAGACGGCGGAGAAGTTCGGCTTCAACGAGGACGTGTACGCCGAGGATTTCGGCGACATGCTCGCCACGAAGAGCCTCTACCCGCCGAAGCTCGACAAGCCCGGCACGGCGCTCACCGGCATGGGCCAGGGCAGCCTGACGAGCACGCCGATGCAGATGGCGATGGTGACGGCGGCGCTCGCCAACGACGGCAAGCTGATGCAGCCGTACATCGTGGAAGAGCTGAGGGGCCCGGACCTCTCCACGCTGGAGACGAACAACCCGGCGGAGATACGCCAGGCCGTCTCGCCGGAGACGGCGAAGAAGGTCCAGGAGATGATGGAGCACACCGCGAAGGAGGGCAGCGCGCAGCGCGCCCTGATCGACGGGGTGACGGTCGGCGGCAAGACGGGCACGGCCCAGCGTGGTGTGAATGTGCGCGACGAGGTGCCGTACGGCTGGTTCGTCAGCTACGGCAAGGCGGACGACGGCCGTTCGGTCGCCGTCGCCGTCTTCATCGACCCGACGGCCATGGACATCTCGCGCTCGGACATCTCCGGTGGCCGGCTCGGCGCTCCGATCGCGAAGAAGGTGATGGAGGCCGTGCTGGGCAAGTAGCTTGCCCGGAACCGGAATTGGTCGGCGCATTGGCCTAGGCCAATGCGCTCCCGTCCCCGTACCCTCATCCGTAGCCAGTGGCACACGCCCCCCACCCCGGTTGCATGCTGGCGCGGGCACCCCCACCGAACTCTGCCCCGAGCAGCCAGGGTGAACTCCCCCACTCGCCGCCTCCAGGAGGCCACGGTGAAAGTTCGCACCAGAAGCTCGGCGATCATCGGCGCCCTGTTCCTCGCAGTGACCTTGACGCTGACCACGGCATCGGCAGAGGAACCCCCCGCCGGGCCCTCGGCGCAGGTCGTACTGACGGAAGTGGCCCGCGCGCAGGGCCCGTCGGCCGGCGCGGCCGGACCGGACGGCAAGGTCTGGATAGCCGAACGGGCCGGAACCGTACGCGTACTGGGCGACTACGGCCTGAGCGACCCGGTCCTCGACATCTCCGCCGAGACCACGACCGACGGCGAACGCGGCCTGCTGGGCGTGGCGTTCGACCCGGAGTTCGCGCACTTCTACATCTCGTACACGAATCTCGAAGGCACCTCCACCATCGACGAGTTCGCGGTGGAGGACGGCCAACTCCAGCCGGACACCCGGCGTACGGTCCTCACGCAGGAGCAGCCGTACCCGAACCACAACGGCGGCGACATCAAGTTCGGCCCCGACGGCTACCTCTACATCGCGTTCGGCGACGGCGGCTCGGGCGGCGACCCGCACGGCAACGGCCAGAACCTCGACACGCTGCTCGGCAAGATCCTCCGGATCGACCCGACGGGCGGGGAGCCGTACGCCATCCCGTCCGACAACCCGTTCGTGGCGGAGGAGGGCGCGAAGGACGAGATCTGGGCGTACGGGCTCCGCAACCCGTGGCGGTTCTCGTTCGACGCGGGCACGGGCGACCTGCTCATCGGCGACGTCGGCCAGAGCGAGTGGGAGGAGATCGACTGGGCCCCCGCGAGCAGCAAGGGCGGCGAGAACTACGGCTGGTCCTCGATGGAGGGCAACCACCCGTTCCGCGGCGGCACGGAACCGGCGAACCATGTGCCGCCGGTCCACGAGTACGACCGCAGCGGCCTGGGCTGCTCGGTGACGGGCGGCTTCGTCTACCGGGGCGACGCGATCGCGGACCTGGCGGGGAGCTACGTCTACAGCGACTACTGCGACGGCACGCTCCGCACGCTGCGCATCGAGGACGGCGCGGTGACGGAGGAGGGTGACCTGGGGGTGCAGGGCGGCGAGGTGATCTCGTTCGTGGAGGCGGGGGACGGGGAGCTGTATGTGCTGGCGATAGGCGGCACGGTGTCCCGACTGGACCCGGCGTAGGCACGCGGGCCCACCCCACCCAAGCCCGTCCGGCGTTTGAGGACGAACCCCGGCCCACCCCAGCCCGTCCGGCGTTTGAGGACGGAACCCTTGCTGGGGTGGGCCCGGGCGTTCAGAGGCCCCTCAGGTACGAGACCCTCGCAGGCCGCCCGGCCCCCACCGCCCCGCTTCCGTCCTCAATCGCCGGACGGGCTGGCTGGGCGCCCGACGCCGGACGGGCTGGGTCGAGCCCCACCAGCTCCGTCAACGCGTTGACCCGGAAGTCCGCCGCCCCCACCACATCCGGATGCTCCGCCCACCAGAACCCGCACACCCCCCGCCGCAGATGCGCCGTCCGCAGCCCCGCCGCCGCGGCGGGGAACAGGTCGTCCGCCGGATGGTCGCCCACGTACAGCGTCGCCGACGGATCCGCCTCCGCCACCTCCACCACCCGCGCGAAGAAGGCCGGGTCCGGCTTCCGTACGCCCCACTCGTCCGACGTCACCACCAGATCCGCCGGCAGGTCCAGCGCCCGCAGCAACTCCCCGGCCCGCACCGACCCGTTCCCCGCCACGACCACCCGTACGCCCGCCGCCCGCAGCTCCGCGAGCGCCGGCCGTACGTCCGGGTAGAGGTCCGACTCGTCGAGGTGCTCGCCGCGCCCGGCCGCCGCCCGGGCGAGGTACGCCTCGTCGACGTCCATGTCCGGCCGCAGCACCCGCAGCGCGTCCGTCGCGTCGCGGCCCTGCGCGACCGCCGCGCCGACCAGCGCGCCGAGCGTGTGCGCGGGCACACCGAGCCAGTTGGCCCAGGACGCCCAGTGGCGGTCGTCGCGTACGAGGGTTTCACCGATGCCGAGGACGATCGTTTCCATCACCGTTCCGACCTTAGGCGTGAGGACGCCGTCAACGGGCGCGCATCCGGGTGAGTCGGCCCGCACGAGTGACCAGGAGCACCTCGCGGCCTGCGCATACAGGCCCCAGGCCCTGGTCCGGTGCGCGCGCCTCGCTCGTATGCTCGGTTCATGACCGATCCCGATGCCGATCCCCAGAGCGGACGTCCCACCTCCAACGCCATGCGGCGCGCGCTCAAACGGGCCCGTGACGGCGTCGCCCTCGATGTCACCGAGGCCGCCGTCCTGCTCCAGGCGCGCGGCGAGGACCTGAAGGATCTGGCCGCGTCCGCCGCCCGCGTCCGGAACGCGGGCCTGGAAGCGGCGGGCCGGCCGGGCGTGATCACGTACTCGCGCAAGGTCTTCATCCCGCTCACCCGCCTCTGCCGTGACAAGTGCCACTACTGCACCTTCGTCACCGTCCCCGGCAAGCTCCGCCGCGCCGGCCACGGCATGTTCCTGTCGCCCGACGAGGTGCTGAAGATCGCCCGCGACGGGGCGGCGATGGGCTGCAAGGAAGCGCTGTTCACGCTCGGCGACCGCCCGGAGGACCGCTGGCCCGAGGCGCGGGAGTGGCTGGAGGCGGAGGGGTACGACGACACGCTCGCGTACGTACGCGCCATGGCGATCCGGGTCCTGGAGGAGACGGGCCTGCTGCCGCACCTCAACCCGGGCGTGATGACCTGGACCGACCTCCAGCGGCTCAAGCCCGTGGCGCCGTCCATGGGGATGATGCTGGAGACGACGGCGACCCGCCTCTGGTCCGAGCCCGGCGGCCCGCACCACGGCTCCCCGGACAAGGAACCGGCCGTACGGCTGCGCGTGCTCGAAGACGCCGGACGTTCCAACGTGCCGTTCACCACCGGCATCCTGATCGGCATCGGCGAGTCGTACGAGGAGCGCGCCGACTCCCTCTTCGAGCTGCGCAAGACGGCCCGCGCCTACCACGGCATCCAGGAAGTCATCGTGCAGAACTTCCGCGCCAAGCCGGACACGGCGATGCGCGGGATGCCCGACGCGGAGCTGGAGGAGCTGGCCGCCGCCATCGCGGTGGCCCGGCACATCCTCGGCCCGTCCGCCCGCATCCAGGCGCCGCCGAACCTGGTGGACGCCGAGTACGCGCTGCTCATCGGCGCGGGCATCGACGACTGGGGCGGGGTCTCGCCGCTCACCCCCGACCACGTCAACCCGGAACGCCCCTGGCCGCACATCGACGAACTGGCGCAGAAGACAGCGGACTCGGGCTTCACGCTCCGCGAACGCCTCACCATCTACCCGGAGTTCATCCAGCGCGGCGAGCCCTGGCTCGACCCCCGCCTCCTCCCGCACGTCCGCGCCCTCGCCGACCCGGAGACGGGCCTCGCCCGCGAGGACGCCCTGCCCGTCGGCCTGCCCTGGCAGGAACCGGACGAGGGCTTCACCTCCTCCGGCCGCACCGACCTGCACGCCACCATCGACACCGAGGGCCGCACCGGCGACCGCCGCAACGACTTCGACGAGGTGTACGGGGACTGGGAGGCGCTCCGCGAGGCGGCGGCGCCCGGCATGGTCCCGTCCCGCATCGACGCCGACGTACGCCAGGCGTTGAGCCAGGCCGCCGACGACCCGACGAAGCTCACCGACGACCAGGCCCTGGCCCTGCTTCACGCGGACGGCCCGGCGCTGGACGAGCTGTGCCGGATCGCGGACGCGCTGCGCCGGGACGTGGTCGGCGACGAGGTCACGTACATCGTCACGCGGAACATCAACTTCACCAACGTCTGCTACACCGGCTGCCGCTTCTGCGCCTTCGCCCAGCGCCGCACGGACGCCGACGCGTACACGCTCTCGCTGGACCAGGTCGCGGACCGGGCGGCGCAGGCGTGGGACGTCGGCGCGGTGGAGGTCTGCATGCAGGGCGGCATCCACCCGGACCTGCCCGGCACGGCGTACTTCGACATCGCGCGGGCGGTGAAGGAGCGCGTCCCGGGGATGCACGTGCACGCGTTCTCCCCCATGGAGGTCGTCAACGGCGCGACCCGCACCGGGATGTCGATCCGCGACTGGCTGACCGCCGCCAAGGAAGCGGGACTCGACTCGATCCCCGGTACGGCGGCGGAGATCCTCGACGACGAGGTCCGCTGGGTCCTCACGAAGGGCAAACTGCCCACGGCCACCTGGCTGGAGGTCATCAGGACGGCGCACGAGGTGGGCCTGCGCTCGTCCTCGACGATGATGTACGGCCATGTCGACCAGCCCCGCCACTGGCTGGGCCACTTCCGTACGCTCTCCCAACTCCAGCAGGAGACAGGAGGGTTGACGGAGTTCGTCACGCTCCCGTTCATCCACACCAACGCCCCGGTCTACCTGGCCGGCATCGCGCGTCCCGGCCCGACGGACCGCGACAACCGGGCGGTGACGGCGATGGCGCGCCTGCTTCTCCACCCGCACATCACCAACATCCAGACGAGCTGGGTGAAGCTGGGTACGGAGGGCGCGGCGGAGATGCTCCGCTCGGGCGCGAACGACCTGGGCGGCACGCTGATGGAGGAGACCATCTCCCGTATGGCCGGGTCGAGTTACGGCTCGTACCGCTCGATCCAGGACCTGAAGGCGATCGCCGACCTGGCGGGCCGCCCGTCCCGCCCCCGGACGACGCTGTACGGAGAGGTCCCGGCCGAGCGGGTCGCGGCGGCGACGGCCTCGGACGGCCACCTGCCGGAGCTGCTGCCGGTGGTGCCGGGCTGACCGGCAGGCCGGGGGCCCCTCGACCGGGAGGGGCCCCCGGCCGGTGAGGGGCGGCCCTCCCCAGCCGGGCCCCTGCCCGGCGCTCCGCCGTTTCCTTCTGTCATGAGCAGGGCAATTCTTGCGGGGACTGCCCCTGTCGTATCGCTCTGCCGAGTCAGGAGTGAGACCCCATGCGCCGTACCCCGCCCGGGATGCCGACCGTCACCCGCACCGCCACCGTCCTCGCCGCCGCCGCCGGCCTCCTCGTGCTCGGCACCGCGTCCGCCGCCCACGCCGACCCGCCGCAGCACCTCCCGCAGAACGCCGGAGGCTACGAGCAGACCTTCTCGCCCGCCTACGACTACGACGGGGACGGCTGCTACGCCACGCCCGCGATCGGCCCCGACGGCACCCTCGCCCCCGGCCTCAAGGCGTCCGGCGCGATCAACGGGAGCTGCCGGGACAAGTGGGACCTGGACAACTCCCAGACGTACGCCCGCTCCAAGTGCAACAACGGGTGGTGCGGGATCGTCTACGCGAGCTACTTCGAGAAGGACCAGGCCGTCCACGGCAGCGGCCTCGGCGGCCACCGCCACGACTTCGAGCACGTCATCTCCTGGGTCAACCAGGCCTCGAACCAGGTGGATTACGTCTCGACCACCCAGCACCGCACGGTCAAGACCTACCCCCGCTCCCAGGTCCGCTTCGACGGCTCGCACCCCAAGGCCGTCTACCACAAGGACGGCCCCAGCACGCACTTCTTCCGCCTCGCCAACAACAACGACGAGCCGCCCGAGAACCACTACGGCACCTGGCGCTACCCGCCCATCGTCGACTGGAACGGCTTCCCCAGCACGGAACTTCGCGACCGCCTCATGAACGCCGACTTCGGCGCCGCCACCATCAAGGTCACCGACAAGGACGACCGCTTCCGCAACCTGCTCAACAACGCCAAGCCCGCCGGAATCCCCTTCGACCCCTGGGCCTGACCGTGACATCTATTGACTTTCGATAGCTATCGATCGAAACTCGATAGATGCACAGTCTTCTGGTGGGCATCCTCCGTATCGGCATCGCGGCAGCGGTCCTGTCCGGCCTCTTCGCCCAGGCCGTCATCATCCCGACGACCGCGGCCGACGAGGTGGACCTCTTCCCTCCGTACGAGCCCTACGCCCTGCCGTACGTCATCGCGTCGATCCTCGGGGTGGCGTGCGTGCAGGTCGCCCTCGGTGCGATCTGGATGCTGCTCTCGAAGGTCGAACGGGACGCCATCTTCACGCGCTCCGCGTTCCGTTGGGTCGACACCATCATCGGCGCGGCCGTCGTGGCGACCTTGATCGCGTTGGGGGCGGCGGTGCACCTCACCTTCGACACCATCCCGTCCCCCGACGACGGCATGGACGTCGAGGGCGCGCTGCTCGCCGCGCTGGCGTGCGTGGCGGTGGGAGCGGCGTTCTCCATGCTCATGGTCATCATGCGTACGCTGCTCGGCAAGGCGATGGACATGCGGACGGAACTGGCCGAGGTCATCTGATGCCGATCGTGGTCGAGATCGATGTGCTGCTCGCCGAACGGGACATGTCGGTGGGGGAGTTCGCCACCGCTGTCGGGATCACGCCTGCCAATATCGCCGTCCTGAAGAACGGCCGCGCGAAGGCGGTGCGGTTCGCGACGCTGGAGGCGATCTGCCGCGTACTGGAGTGCCAGCCGGGGGATGTGCTGCGGTACGTCCCCGACGAGTGACGGCCGGGGTGGTCCCGGTGGCCCCGGTGGCCCCGGTGGTCAGTCCAGGGTGAGCTGGAAGTGGGCCGTCTCCCGGGAGTTGGCGTTCGAGGGGGTGACCTCCACCGTGACCGGGATGCCCTTCCGGGACGGCTTGAGGTGGATCGGGACGGTGCGTTCGTCGTCCTCGGCGAGCGGCGGTGCGAGGGCGGCGGTCGAGCGGGCGTGGTTCAGCCACTCCACGTCGTACCCGGCGAAGTGGTCCTCGTCGCTCGCCTCGCCGGCCCGGACGGCGAGGGGCGTGGAGTACGAGGCCCGGTCGAGGGCCAGCTCCTCGTCGCTGCCGTTCTCGTAGGTCACGGTGAGGCTGTACGTGCCGTCGTCGTGGGCCTCGGGGCGGCTGACGGAGACCCGCAGCCCGTCCTCGTACCGGGCCGTCGCGCCGGGGCCGAGCGGTTCGTACGCGCTGCCCGACCGGCCGGGCTGCTCCATCTGCCCGTCGCCGTCGAGGCTCTTCTCGAACTCCGTCACCGCGTGCGCTCCGAGCGCGAACAGCGCGAACAGCGCGAAGAGGGCGAAGAGGGCGATCACCGTGATCGAGCAGCCGTAGAACCACCGTGAGCCGTCGGCGGAGGGGGTGTCTGCTGCGGTGGCCGCTTCTTCCGTGTCCATGACGGCCACGGTAGGAAGCGGACGCCGGGTGATCATGAGCGCGCGTACTCAGGGGCGGTTGCGTGGAGACGGGCGGGCCGGCAGGCGACGGGATGGGGCCGGCCGGATTCGAACCGGCGTCCTCCCACATGCGGTGAAGGCGCGACAACCACTGCGCTACGAGCCCCATCCCGCTCGCGAGCATAAGGTCACGATGCCCAGGCCTGCCACGCCGGGCCCGCACCTTCGCCCGGAGAGGACGGAGACACGGGCCCGGGGCCGTACGCCGGTGGGTTCAGGCCTGGGCCGCGAACTCCACGAAGGCCGCCCAGGCGGGGGCGGCGACGAAAAGCGCCGGGCCTGCGGGGGCCTTGCTGTCGCGTACGGGGACGAGGCCGCGGTAGCCGTCGGCGACCTCGATGCAGTTATTCAAGCCTCCGTCGTGGAGGTCGCTCTACGGTTCGCGCTCACGCAGGCCGTGCTGTCCTTGCGGGACGTGCTGCTCATCGCGCACAGCCGGGGGGAGCGGCTGCCGGATCCCCAGGTCCGCTGACAGACTGGCCCCCATGCCCGCCACCTCGCCCCGCCGCCTCTCCCTCCAGCAGATCGTCGAAGGGCAGCGGCGTGCCGCGTTCGTCGGGCGGGAGGGTGAACTCGATCTCTTTCGCGCCAACTTCTCCACTCCGCCCGAGGACCCACTCCACCGGTTCGTCTTTCATGTGCGGGGCAACGCCGGGGTCGGCAAGACCTCGCTCGTACGGGAATGGCAGGAGGAGGCAAGGGAGTTCGGGGCGGTCACCGCGTCCGTCGACGAAGGGGCCGACTCCGTCCCGGAGCTTCTGGCCTCCGTGGCAGGGCAGTTGGCCGACCAGGGGCACCCGCTCCGGGCGCTGGACCGGATGCTGGCCACGTACCGGCGCGCCCTCCACGACGCGGCGGGCCGGCTCGCGGCCGACGGGGACGAGCCCTCGCCAGCCGCTCTCGCCGCCGCGCAGGCCGGGCTGGTCGCGGCCGGGGCGATACCCGTGGTCGGGGCGCTCGCCGGAGGCATCGATCCGGCGGTCGTGGCACGCGGTGCCGGCGGGCTGCGGGCGGTGTTCGGCGGGCGGGCGCGGCAGCAGGAGGAGGCGTTCCTGCTGGCCGAGCCGGTACGGGCGCTGACGCCGGTGTTCGTCGCCGAGCTCGGGCGGATCGCGGACGCGGTGCCGTGGATCGCGCTGTTCCTGGACACCTACGAGCGCACCGCGCCCCTGCTGGACCGGTGGCTGGCGGACCTGCTGCTTCCCGGCCGGTACGGCGAGCTGCCCGCCAACCTGGTCCTGACACTGGCCGGGCAGCGGCGCCTGGACCCCGCGCACTGGGGCGATCGGGGCCGCCTGGTGGCCGACGTACCGCTGGGGGCGTTCACGGAGGCGGAGTCGCGCCAACTCCTGGCCGAGCGTGGGGTGGTGGCGGAGCCCGTCGTACGGGAGGTGCTGCGGCTCTCCGGCGGGCTGCCGGTCCTGGTGTCGACGCTCGCCGCCAACCCCGGCGCGGCCGGTGAGGCGAACGCGACCGCCGTCGAGCGCTTCCTGGCCGGCGAGAGCGACCCGGACCGCCGGGCGGCGGCCCTCGCCTGCGCGCTGCCCCGTAGGTTCGACGAGGACCTGGTGGCCGTCGCCGCGCCCACCACCGTCCCCGGGCTCTACGACTGGCTGCACGAGCTGCCGTTCGTCGTCGAGCCCCACTCGGGCCGCTCCCGCTACCACGGTGTCGTACGGGCCCCGATGCTCCGGCTCCAGCGCACCGGCTCACCGCGGCGGTGGAAGGAGACGCACGACCGGCTGGCCGAGGCCTTCGCCGTACGCCGGGACGCGGCGGCCGAAGGGCTCGACCCGGACCGGCTCTGGGCCGAGGAGCCGTGGCGCCGGGCCGCCCTCGACGTGCTCTACCACCGGCTCTGCGCCCGCCCCCGCACCGCCCTCGCCGACGCCCTGCGCGCCGGGATCGCGGTCTGCGGCCAGCAGCCGTCCGCCGCCCGGCACTGGGCCCGGACCCTGGTGGAGGCCGGTGAGGACGCCGACAGCGCCGTACTCCGCGACTGGGGCCGGGACCTCCTCGTCGCCTGCACCGACCACGGCCCCCGGCCCACCGCCGTCCTCGGACTCCTGCTGACCCGCGTGGAGTTGACCGATACGGAGCGGGCGGCGGCTCTGGTGGCGCGCGGCTGGGAGCGCTTCCGGGCCCGGGAGTTCGACGCGGCGCTCTCCGACCACGGCCGGGCGGTCGCGGTGGACCCGCGCCACGAACGGGCCTACCAGGGACGGGCGGTGGTGCTGCGGGCGCTCGGCCGGTACGAGGAGGCGCTCGCGGACCTGGACCGGGCCGAGGAGATCGCGCCGACCTGGGCCTGGGCGGTGCGGGAGCGCGGTGAGACGTACCGGCGGATGGGGCGGCTGGAGGAGGCGCTGACCGTCCTGGACCGGGCCCACGCGCTGGATCCGGCCGACGCGGTGCCGCTCGGCAGCCGCGGGCTGGTCCTGCACCGGCTGGGGCGCCACGAGGAGGCGCTGGAGGACTTCGACCGGGCGATCGCGCTGTGGCCGGAGTACGTGTGGGCGCTGGTGCGCAGGGCCCAGGCGCGTACGGCGCTCGGCGACCCGGTGGGCGCGCTCGCGGACCTGGACCGGGCCGAGGAGCTCACGCCCGGTCTCGCCGGGACGGAAGGGGAGCGGGGCGAGGTGTACCGGGCGACCGGGCGGTACGAGGAGGCCGTGGCCTGCTACGGCCGCGCCATCGCGATGGACGCCTGCTACGCCTGGGCCCACGGCAGCAGGGCCCTGGCGCTGGAGGCCCTGGGCCGCCTCCCGGAAGCCCGCGCGGACCTGGACCGGGCGCTGGAGCTGGACCCGGAGTACGGCTGGGCCCGGGCGCAGCGGGAGCGGCTGGGGTGACTGGGGTGAGGGGAGGGACGTAAGGGCCGGAGGGGAGCCGTGCGGTGCGGTCTGTCGGCGCTGCTTCGGGGCGTTGTCGCTAGCTAGCCAGCCAGCCAGCCAGTCGGTTGGCCGGCCGGCCAGTGAGTCGGCCGGTCAGCCGGTCCGTCAGCCGGTGTGGACCCGGGTCATGTTCTTCTCCGCGAGCGACGCGTAGTAGTCGGTGAACAGCTTGCCGACCAGCTCGCCGCGGCTGGAGACGCCGACCTTCTCGAAGACCGCCTTGATGTGGTCGCGGACCGTGTGCGGCGACAGGTGCAGCCGCGTGGCGATCTCGCCGGTCGGCAGGCCGCGCGCGATGTACTGGGTGACCTCGGTCTCGCGGTCGGTGAGCTCGTACGCGTCCACGACCAGCGGCACGATCTCCGAGGTCTTCGCCGGCTCGATCACCACCGCCGACGCGCCGAGCCGGCCGTTCGCCTCGCGCAGGCAGGAGGCATGGCAGACCAGCCAGCGGCCCGCCCGGTTCCGTACGCGTGCGCGCGCCTGGCCGCCGTCCCGCTCCCGCGCGACGGCGCGCGCCTTCATCGCCGTCGCCTGGACCCAGGCCGGTACGCGGACGCCCAGCGGCGACGGCACGGCGGGGCCGTCGGGAAGCGTGTCGAGGTAGGCCTGCGCGTCGTCGTTCACCGACATCAGCGCACCGCCCGCGTCGAACAGGAGGAGTCCGGGACCGTGCGGCGCGTCCGGCAGCGGCTGCGGCGACGGCTCCGCGAACGAGCGCAGCCGCTTGGCGAGCGGAGTGAGGACGGAGGCGATCAGCCGCGTCTCGGCGTCGTCGAAGGCCGCGCGGCCCTCGGACCGGAACAGGCTGATGTGGCCCTGCGGGCGGCCGCCGACGCGCAGGACCGCGCGCAGCTCGTCGTGGAGACCGCGCGGCCGCATGAAGGTCCGGTACAGCGTGCTGCGCGCCGGCGCGTCGCCGGTGGTCCGGCGGAGTCCGGCGACCGGCACCGGGGCCTGCGCCAGATCACGGAAGAGGTTGACGTTCTCGGTGAACAGCTCGGATTCCCAGTAGACCGCGCAGCCGCCCTCGTCCAGGTTCTCCGCCCGGACCGGCGCGGTCATCATGCCGGTGACCGGGTCGGTGACTCGCGCTCCTCCCGCTGATCGCCGCCGCGGTCGCCTTCCTGCCGGCCCGGCGCACGCCTTAGTGGCGTGTCCGGGAGCGGGATATCGACGCCGCGTCTCCGTCGTACCGCCGGGCCATTGCGCGTGTATCGGGACAGTGCGGACGGCCGCGTCCCGGTCGCCCCCTCTACCGCCCGTTCCCGTTCGATTACAGTGCTGGGGCGGTCGCCCGCAGAGGCCCGCACTGGCGGCGGACCATGGGGTGGCGGGAGGCGGCGGGGTGAGCACAGGCACCACGGCGGTCTGGGGACGGGCCGAGCAGCAGGACTTCCGCAGCCGGGTTCGCGGGGCGCTACTCGGCGGGGCCATCGGGGACGCGCTCGGGGCCGGCGTCAGCGGGCTCACGCTGGAGGAGATCCGGGCGGCGTACGGTGCCGAAGGCGTCGTCGACTACGTTCCCGCGCACGGCAGACGCGGCGCCGTCACCGCGCTCACCCAGCTCACCCTCTTCACCGTGGACGGCTTGATCCGCGCCCAGGTCCGCCGCGACACCGGCGCCTGGCACCCGCCCACCGACGTCCACCGCGCCCACCTGCGCTGGGCCGCCACCCAGCACGACTGGGGGCCCGACGAGCGGCGCAAGGACAACGGCTGGCTGGCCGCCGAGGAGTGGCTCTACGCCCGCCGCGAGCCCGCCCGCGTGTGCCTCGGCGGCTTCGGCGACACCGTCATGGGCACGCTGGAGCGGCCCAAGAACCCCACCGCCCGGGACTCCGGCGCGCTCACCCGGTCCGCGCCGTTCGGGCTGCTCGTGGGGTGGGAGCCGCAGCTCGTGCTCCAGCTGGCCGTCGAGTGCGCGGCCCAGACCCACGGCCATCCCGCCGCCCAGCTGGCCGCCGGAGCCTTCGCCGTACTCGTGCACGGGCTGGCGCGCGGCGAGACCCTGGACGGTTCGGTGCAGCACGCGATGGCGCTGCTCGGGGAGCGCCCCGGCCACGAGCCGGTGACCGAGGCCCTGCAACAGGCCCTCGGGTCGGTGCGGCAGGGCATTCCGGGACCGGCGCTCATCGAGGCGCTGGGTGCGAGCGACGCGGCGGACGAGGTGCTCGCCGTCGCCGTGTACTGCGCGCTGGTCAGCGAGGACGTACGCCACGGGCTGCGCCTCGCGGTCAACCATGGTGGGCCGTCCCGTGCCACCGGGGCCGTCTGCGGGGCGCTGCTCGGCGCGCTGCACGGCGAGACCGCGCTGCCGCCGGCCTGGCTCGCGGAGCTGGAGGGCCGGCCCACGCTCCTCGAACTGGCCGACGACTTCGCGATGGAGATGACCCAGGGCCCGGCCCTCCACAGCCCGACCGCCGCGGCCCCAGGCTGGCTGGCCCGCTACCCGCGCGGCGCGTGACACCGTAGGTCAGCGCATCAGCTCACCGGCGTTGACCAGCAGCGACTGGCCGGTGATCGCCCGCGCCCGGTCGGAGGCCAGGAAGGCGACGGCCTCCGCCACATCGCCGTCCGTGGCCAGCTCCGGCAGCGCCATCCGCTCGGTGAGCCGGGCCAGCACCGCGGACTCCGGTACGCCTTCGGTGTCGGCGGTGATCTGGACGTACGCCTGCACCGGCGGCCCCCACATCCATCCCGGCAGCACGGTGTTGACCCGGATCCGGTGCGGCCCCAACTCCCGCGCCAGCGAGTACATCGCCGAGGTCAGCGCGCCTTTGGACGCCGCGTATGCCGCCTGCCGCACCTGGGAGGGCGCGGCCACCGCGGACTGCGTGCCGATCACCACCACCGAGCCGCCGCGCTCCTTGAGGGCGGGCAGGCAGGCCCGGGTCATCCGCAGCGTACCGAGCAGGTTCACGTCGAGGACCGACTGCCAGGTGGCGAAGTCCGCGTCCTCCAGTCCGCCGAAGTAGCTGTCCCAGGCGGCCACATGGACCACCGCGTCGATCCCGCCGAACCGCTCCACCGCCAGTGCGGCCAGCGCCTCGCACTGCGCCTCGTCGGTGATGTCGGTCGGCAGATGGGCGGTGCGGAGGCCCTCCGGATCGATCTCCGCCGCGCTCTTCGCCAGGTTGGCCGCTGTGCGCGCGCCGAGCACCGCGCGCCCTCCGTCCCGTACGACGGTCTCCGCGACCCGGTGCCCGAGCCCGGCGCCGACGCCCGACACGATGACGGTCTTTCCCGCGAGCAGCATCGGTGTGCCTGACATCGGCGCCTCCCGGCCCTGGAAGTTTTTCTGACGGATCGTCAGAGTAGGTTGATGCGGGGGCCGATGGAAGAGGAGGGAGGCCCGGTGGGCGATGACGGGACACGGAGCGAGAGGTATGCCGAGCTGGCGGCGGTGGGGCCGTACGGAGTGCGTCCGGGGCACGCTCTGATCACCATGGTCGAGCCGCATCCGGGCCATGAGTACGCGTACAACCGCTGGTACGAGGACGACCACTACTACGCCGGTGCGACGGCCATGCCGTGGATGTTCGCCGGGCGGCGCTGGGTGGCGACCAAGGACCTCCAGGAGCTGCGCTATCCCGCGGAGTCGGCGGTCGCGCGGCCGGTGGGGACGGGGTGCTACCTGTCGACGTACTGGGTCACCGAGGGCCGCTACGACGAGCACATGAAGTGGACCATCGCCATCAACAAGCGGCTCAACCGGGACGGCCGCGTCCACCAGGACCGCACCCACGTCTTCACGGCCTTCCAGGACCACGAGGCCACCGTCTACCGCGACGGAGCGGCCGGCCCACGGGACTTCCACGCGCTGGACCATCCGTACGAGGGTCTCGTCCTCCAGGTCGTCGACGCCGAGGGGCCCGAGCAGCGGGCGGAGCTGCTGGAGTGGCTGAGGTCCCGGCATCTGCCGCAGCGGCTGAGCGGTTCGCCGGCGGCCATGGTGACCGTCTTCCGGCCGACGCCCCTGCCCGGCGACCGCATGACGTACGTGAAGCAGGTCGAGGGGGTGGAGACCCGGCTGACGCTGCTGTGGTTCCTCCAGGAGGACCCTCGCAGCTGCTGGGACGCGCACTTCACGGGGCTCGACGCGGCGGTCGCGGAGGCGGGGCTGGGGCGGGTCGAGCTGGTCGCGCCGTTCATCCCGACCGTGCCGGGGACCGATCGGTACGTCGACCGGTTGAGGTGACGGTCGCCGGGTGGGGGTGGGGGTGGGGGTGTGTGGGCGGTGGCGTGCCGAGCCCCCTCGGCCAGGACGGCGAACCGGTCGAGAGGGCTCCATCAGGTGGTGCGGTGGTGCGGTGGTGCGGTGATGCGGTGGTGCGGGGTGGTGCGGGGTGGTGCGGTGGTGCGTGATGCGGTGGCGCGATGTGCTGTGGTGCAGCCTGCGGTGAGGTCAGGCGTCGACCGGGCCCGTGGCGACATCGCGCACGAACGCGTTCCACGCACCGGGGACGAAGGTGAGCGAAGGGCCCTCGGGGGCCTTCGAGTCACGCACGGCGATGGACAGAGCGACCGGGGACTTGACCTCGACGCACGCGCCGTTGCCCCCGGAGTACGACGACTTCGTCCACGTGTCCGTAGCACCCTGAAGAATTGCCATGTTCACTCCGGTTCAGAGAGTTGGGTGAGTCGCGCCGACCTGATTGCGGTTGGCGTGATCGACGCTACTCGCCAAGCCCCGTCCATGAGATGGCCGTTCACTCGACCGGGTGTCATTTGGTCAGTAACTCTTACGCTGTGAGTCGGCGGCGGTGTATCGTGCCGCCGCCGCTCACCCGGTGCTCTTGGGAGTGTCCTGATTCAGCTGGTGTACGACTTGGCGATCTTGGTGATGAACTCCCGCGTCTGCTCCACGTTCAGAGCCTGCGCCCGCAGGTGCTCGTACATCACGCTGTAGCGCTGGACGTCGTTCGCCTTCTCCAGGTAGAGATCGCTCGTGACGCCCTCGATGTAGACGACGCTGGAGTCGGCGGCGTCCGGGAACTCCAGGATCGCGTACTGCCCGTTGATCCCGGGGTGCGCTCCCATGTCGAACGGCAGCACCTGCACGGTCACGTGCGGCAGGTGCGACTGCTCGACGAGGTGCTCCAGCTGGTCGATCATGATCTGGTTGTCACCGACCCGCCGGCGCAGCGCCGACTCGTCGATCACGGCCCAGAGCCGCAGCGGGTTCTCCGGCGCGTTGACCCGGTCCTGGCGCCGCGACCGTACGTTGACGCGCTTCTCGATGTCCGACGGCGGCGCCTCCGGGAGCGCGCCGCTGATCAGCGCCTCCGCGTAGGCCCGGGTCTGGAGCAGGCCGGGAACCATCTGGGGCTCGTACACCCGCAAGGACTCCGCGTCGGTCTCCAGGCCGATGTAGACGCTGTACGGGATGTCGCCGAAGGCGTGCCACCAGCCCTGCTGGCGCGAGTCCTTGGCCATCTGCATGAGTGAGTCGACGATGCGGACGTCCTCGACCTCGTAGACCCCGCAGAGGTCGCGCACGTCGCGCTGGCTGATGGAGCGGCGCCCGTTCTCCAGGCGGCTGATCTTCGACTGCGAGACGAGCAGACGCTCCGCCACCTCCTCGGCCGTCATGCCTTTGAGTTCGCGCAGGCGGCGCAGTTCCTGGCCCAACCTGCGTCGCCTGACTGTGGGATTGACGTTGGACGGCACGGAAAGTGCACCTCCGGCTATGTAGCTGTGCGTATCTACTGCTCAGCAGATTGCCACCCCTTGCCCCGGCCGCGCTGGGAAACGGCCACACGCAGGTGCGTGGGGTATAGGCCCCGGGCCGCGCACCGGAGCACACACCGGCGCGCGGAAAGGCGTGCGCTACGGCGCGCAAGCGCGCGGGGCAGCCGGTCGAAACCGGCTGCCCCGCGCGTGGTGCGGCTCCCGAACCGGGTCCGATGACGACGGTACGGCGGTGTGCGGTTGTCCGCGCGGTCCTCTGCGCGGTCCTGCTCGGGTCCGGCCCGGGCGCTCTGGTGCTCAGCGCTCAGGTGCTCAGCGCTCAGGCGCTCCGGGCCGGCGTCAGCTCGCGGCGGTGTGCGCCATGCTGCCCCGGCGTGCCTGTGCTTGCGGCTGCAACGGAACGCCCGCTGCCTGCTGCGTACGGCGTGGCTGGACCGCCACTCCGTTCTGGACGTCCATCACGGCATGCGCCACGAGGCCGCCCATGGGGTCGTGCCTGATCAGGTCCCGGAGCCGGGAGCGCGATGAACGCCCCTCGTTCCCGGGGTACAGGTGCTTGCCGAGTCCGACCGCGTGGGCCAGTGCGGCGAGCGCCGCGGTCCGCGGGTCCGGCGGTACGCCGGTGCGGATCGCACTGTCCAGCCGGGCTCTGATGTCCCGGCTGATGGCTGTCTCCGTCGCCTGGTAGCGAGTCGTCGGCAGCACTCCGCACATCTGGCCCGCCACGGCATGAACCATGCCGCACCGCTCCAGATGAGCGAGATAGATCTGGCGAAGCCCCAGCCGGGGTCCGCCGATCCAGTGGACCGCCCGGACCGGGCTGCCACGACGGCGCAGCAGCTCCAGTGCGGAGTCCAGTGTCGGATCTCCTGTCGGCCGTGGCATCACCACGGCGATACGATCCCCGTCAGGGGCTATCCGTCCTGCCAGAGCCAGCTCCACTAGCTGTGCCCCGGCCAGGCCGAGGTCGAGCGACTGCGGCTGCGCTGTGGTACCCGTGGTCGGGTCCAGAGCGAGCAACAGAAGCTCCTCCGGGATTGTTCTGCGGCTCCTGCCCATCCATGCCTCCCCGCGTGGATGTCTGACAGGGTGACCCCTCTCACATTCATCTGTCGAGAGCGCCTGACTGCTTTGTACGGGAACCAGTAGGTATGTCGTTCTCGTCTAGCAGCTCGGCCAGGGGTTCACACAGGACACTGGTAGATGGTTCGGACAGCGCGGGGGTTGCCCCGCGGCGCATGAGGAGGCATCGGTGGCGGGCGAGTCCCCCGACAAAACGGAGCAGCGGAAGTCGTCGGGGACGGCTGCGGAGGAACGCGACCCGCGCTTCGCGGTGTTCCGCGAACCCGGTGGAGATGTGGACGAGGCCGCGGATGCGCATACGGATGCGGCTGCGGCTGTCGACGAGGTGACGCCGGAGGCGGCGAAGTCGGACACGGCGAAGTCTGAGGCGGCGAAGTCGGACACGGCCACGGCCGTCTTCCGGCCGCGGCTTCCGGAGGACGAGGCGGGGGCGGCCGGTTCTCGCGGTTCCAGCGCTTCCCGCGAGGAGGGGCCCGGGGAGGCTTCTGAGGGCGCTGTAACGCCTCAGAAGCCCGCACAGGGCTCCGCGGAGGACTCGGGCGGCGCCAAGGGTCCCGAGGGCCCTTCCGCGGCTGGGGGGGCCGCTGAGGACGATGCGGACGGTACGGCCGGCGCTGCGGCGGAGGAGCCGGAGGCCGGTGACGTACGGCTGCGCGCGGCTGTGGCGGCGTGGGTCGACGCGGCGGCCGAGGACGAGGGCAAGGTCGAGGAGTCGTCGAAGGGCGGGGTGAAGGGCGAGTCGGCCGGGGACGCCGACGCGGCGGCCGAGGCTGCTGAGCCTGAGCCCGATGCTGCCGCTGAGCCCGTGCCCGGGGCTGCCGCTGCGCGCGAGGCCGGTCGCGAGGCTGCTGCCGAGCCCGCGCCTGCCAACGACACCGAGCCTGCCGCCGACAGCGAGGCCGAGCCCGAAGCCGGAGCTGAGCTCAAGCCCGTCGAGGAGCCGGAGGCCGAGCCGAAAGCCGCAGCCGCAGCCGCAGCCGCAGCCGCGACTGAGGCCGACAAGCCGGAGTCCGCGACCGACCCGGAACCCGAGCCCGAGACCGACTCCGCCGACACCACCTCCGACCTGCGAGGAATCGATCAGCCCACGGCCGTCTTCAAGGCCGTCGCACCCGCCGGGCGGGTCGATCAGCCGACGACCGCACTGAAGCTTTCGCCGCAGGAGCTCCAGGCGCTGAAGGCTGCGGGCGACAAGGCGAGGGACGAGTCCGAGAGCGGCGCTCAGCCGAAGCAGGACAAGCCTGAGCAGGACAAGCCCGAGCAGGAGAAGTCGGCTCAGGACAAGCAGGGCAAGCAGGACGAGGCCGAGGCGAAGCCCGAGCAGGACAAGCCCGAGCAGGACAAGCCCGAGACCGCCGCCGAGCGCACCAGCACCTTCGTGCCCCTGCGCTCCGACGACGTACGACCGGCCCCCGCGCCCGGCGCGCCGAAGCCGGAGACCGCGACCGGGACGCCGGCAGGCAAGCAGGAGGCCACCCCGCCCACCCAGGCTACGGCTCCCACCCCCGCCGCCCCCTCCTGGGCAGCCGCCGAGCGGACCCGGCAGCAGCCGCTGCCGCCCAAGCCGCCGCTCGACCTGCTCGCCGAGCTGACGAACACCCCGCCGCCGGCCGAGACCCCGGTCCGTACGGCGGTCCGGCGGGTCAAGATCTGGACCCCGCTGCTCCTCCTCCTGCTGATCGTCTTTGCGATCGCGCAGGTGATGCGCCCGCTGCCGGACCCGGCCCTGGAGCTCACGGCGAAGCCGACGTACACCTTCGAAGGCGGCGAGACCAAGCTGTCCTGGCCCGGCCAGGGGCAGTCGGCCGTGATGGTGGACGGCGTCGGGTCGCTCGGTTCGGAGGGGGCGCAGAAGCCGGCGCCCATCGCCAGCGTCGCGAAGGCCATGACCGCCTACGTGATCCTCCAGGAGCACCCGCTCAAGGGTGACGAGGAGGGCGAGACGATCACCGCCGACCAGCAGGCGGAGGACGAGTCCAAGAACGAGGACGAGTCCGTGGCCCAGCTGACCAACGGCCAGAAGCTCAGCCAGCTCCAGTTGCTCCAACTGCTGATGATCCCCTCGGGGAACAACGCGGCACGGCTGCTCGCCCGCTGGGACTCCGGGAGCGAGGACAAGTTCGTCGACAAGATGAACGACGCGGCCAAGGACCTCGGGATGACCAACTCGACGTACACGGACCCGAGCGGCCTGAAGAAGACCACCGTGTCCACCGCGACCGACCAGTTGAAGCTGGCCCAGTCGGTCATGCGGAGCGAGGTGTTCCGGAAGATCGTGGACATGCCCGATATCGAGATCGAGGGCATGCCCGGCAAGATCTACAACAACAACACGCTGCTTCTGCAGCCCGGCGTGAGCGGTATCAAGACCGGTTCCTCCACCCCTGCGGGCGGGAACCTCCTCTGGTCCGCGAACACCGTGGTCGACGGCAAGACGCTGTGGATCTACGGGGCGGTCATGGGCCAGCAGGCCGGTACCGGCGGGGTCCACGACAGTCTGGAGCTGTCCCTGGCCAACAGCCTGAAGCTGATAAAGGGCGCGCAGAAGGCCCCTACCTCCGCCACGGTGGTGAAGAAGGGTGACGTGGTCGGATATGTGGACAACGGATTCGGCGCACAGACCCCGGTCATAGCGACGAAGAACCTCAAGGCGGTCGGCTGGCCCGGGCTGCAGGTCGAGCTCAAGGTGACCGACAGCGGCAAGGGCATCGCGCACTCCGCGAAGGCGGGCAGCGAGGTGGGCATGGTCACCGTGGGCACGGGCACCGGAAAGGTCACGGCACCGGTGGTGCTGCAGGACGACCTGACCGAGCCGGCCTTCGGCGACAAGCTGACCAGGATCGGCTGAGCAAGATCTGCTGAGCAGACAGCGGTAGAGCGGTAGAGCGGTACAGCGGTACGGAAGCGGGCGCGGGGGCGGGGTGAGCGGCGTCGCTCACCCCGCCTCGGTGTCAGGGGTATGTGTCGGAGGTACGTGTTAGCGTCCCCGGACAACTGAAGGACGCCGGGACGCGTCCTGTAAGGCGTACGGGGCCGCCGGAGGACGGGGAGAGCCGTAGTGACCACCGCGGAGCCGAGACCCGGCCGCGAGGCGGACAGCACCACCGGAAAGATCGCGGACGGCGACAGCGCCGCGCCGCGCGTCCTGCTGCCCTCACCGCGTACGCCGGAGCCCTCGTCCGCCTCCGAGCGGAACGCCGCTCCTGAACCGTCCGCCACCCCGCCCAGGCGGCTGCTGCGCCACCCCGTCACCATCGCCACGGCGGCCGCGGCCGTCACCCACGTCCTGTGGTTCCTCTTCTTCGCCAACAGCGGCGGCGACATCGCGGCGCAGGACGCCTGGGCCGAGTTCGTGGGCCGGCATCCGGGCACGGCGTACAACCTCGCGTGGTACGGGGGCATGCACCCCGTCTCGTACAGCGTGGTCTCGCCGTATCTGATGTCGGTGCTCGGCGTCCGCTCCACGATGATGATCGTGGGGACGGTCTCGGCGGCGCTGACCGCGCTGATCCTGGTCCGGGTGCGGGCCGTGCGCAATCCGCTGGCCTGCTCGCTCGCCGGGGTCTTCGCCTACCTGTGCAACGCGCTGTCGGGACGGGTGACGTTCGGGCTCGGCATGATGTTCGCGGTCGGCGCCGTCGCCGCCGTCTTCTGCTGGCCGCACCGCTGGCGGTACAAGCGGTGGGCCAAGGCGGCCGTCGCCGCCCCGCTCGCCGGTCTCGCGACCGCCTCCAGCCCGGTCGCCGGGCTCTTCCTCGGCGTGGTCGCGGCCGCGCTCTTCCTCCACAAGCGGCGCCCCGGCGCGTACGCGATCGGGCTCGCGCCGGTCGCCGTGGTGGCGCTGTCCTCGCTGCTCTTCCCGTTCTCCGGAACGCAGCCGATGTCGCTGGGGACGGTGTCGCTGCCGTTCCTCTTCTCGGTCCTGGTCTTCGTCCTCGTACCGCGCGACTGGTCCACCGTCCGCACGGCGGCCGCCGTCTACGGCCTCGGCACCGTGCTCACCTACTTCGTCGACTCGCAGATCGGGTCGAACGTGACCCGGATGGCGATGCTGTTCGCCGGGATCGTGCTGCTCGCCGCCCTGCCGTACACGAGGCCGCGCAGCCGCCGCTGGTACGCGCTGGTGCTGGCGTTCGCCGGGCTCAACTTCTGGATCGGCTTCAAGGGCGTCGACGACATCGTCCGCACCACGCCCGACGCCTCCTGGGCCCGTTCGCTGGCCCCGCTGGTCAACCAGCTCCAGCAGGTCGGGGCCGAGCGCGGCAGGGTCGAGGTGATCCCCGCGAGCAGCCACCGGGAGGCCTCGGCGCTGGCCACGTACAACCTGGCCCGCGGCTGGAACCGGCAGGCCGACATGAAGCGCAACCCGCTCTTCTACGATGACACGCTGGACGCGGTCAACTACCGCCAGTGGCTGGACCGGTGGGCCGTCCACTACGTGGTGCTGCCCACCGGCAGGCCGGACAACGGGGCCCAGCGGGAGACGGAGCTCGTCGGGCAGGGGCTCTCCTACCTCCGCGAGGTGTGGAGCGACGAGAACTGGAAGCTCTACCGGGTCCTGGAGCCGACCCCGCTCGCCGATCCGCCCGCCACGGTGGAGAAGGCGGGCGCGAACGAGCTGACGATCCGGGTCGAGTCGGCGGGCCGGGTGCTGATCCGGATTCCGTACTCGCGCTGGCTCGGCCTCGTCGACGAGGACGGCAAGAGCCTGGAGCGGCCGCAGGAGACCGAGGAGTCCAAGCTGCGGACGGCGGAGGACGAGACGGCTCCCAAGACCTTCGACAACCTCCACGGCTGCCTGAACAAGATCGAGGACGAGGGGCCGTACGGCGACGAGTGGACCGAACTCCTCGCGCCGAAGCCGGGCGTGTACCGGCTGGCGGCCCCGTACCAGCTGCAGCCGGGGACGCCGTGCCCGGAGGAGCTCAGCTGAGCCGGACCGGGCTCGTGTGCACGACCTGAACGGGTCTGCACGGGCCTGAACAGGTCTGAACAGTTCTGAACCGGCCTGTTGTGCAAGGGTGTTGCGGAACCGACCCCTGTACGGCGCCCTGCGCGGGCTCCCGCGAGGATCTTTGTACGGGCCATCTTCGTATGGCCTCCCTCTGGAGGCGCAGCCCTGGCAAGGTGTCCTGGCATGAGGTGCGAACACTGCGGCGGACAACGCGGCGCGCTCCCGGGGATGGTCTGTCCCGGCTGCGGAGCGGCCCGTTCCCGGACGGCGGCCGGCGACGGCTCCTGGGTCGCGCACGAGACCCTGGCAGGCCGCCTCTCCACTCTGCCCCGACGGCGTAAAGCCTTGCTGGCGGCGGGAGTCGTGGTGGCCGCCGGAGGCCTGGCGACGGTGGCCGTGCTGCTGCTGTCGGGCGGCGGGAGCGTGGGCGGCGGCACGAGCCGTACGGACGCGGCGGGCCGCGCGGGCGCCCTGCCCGGCCCACCGGACCGGATCGGAGGCGGGGCTCCGACCCGTATCGGGCCGGGGGAGGAGGCGCCTGGTACGCCACCGTCCGAGGAACCGCCGGACCCTTCCGGCCCGTCCGGTCCCTCCGACCCGTCGGAGGTGCCGGATCCTTCGGACGGGTCGGACCCTTCGGACGGGCCGGAGGGGCGCCGCTTCACGGGGTGGGCCGGGCCGGGCTGCGCGGAGGGGGAGTACCGGGAGTACGGCCGCTTCGAGCGCGGCGAGGCGGGCTGGTACGCGGTCTCCTCGGGCGGCTTCACCGGCGGCGGCTGCGACGGCCGGTTCAGCGCCGTCCCGATGTCGGGCAGCCCGACCGAGGACCGCGGCTCCATCGCCACCTGGTCCTGGCACCTCGGCGCGGGCTTCCGCGCGTGCGCGCTGACGGTGTTCGTGCCGTCGGCGCCGGAGGGCCGCGCCCAGGACGTGGCGGGTGACCCGACGGTGTACCGGGTGCTCTCCGACCCGACCGACGCGCACTCCGCGTACACCGGCTTCGCGGTGCGCCAGACCCAGCACCGGGGACGCCCGGTCGAGGTCGGCAACTACCCGGTGAAGGGCGACACGTTCGCGGTGCTGCTCATCGACCGGGGCCGGGACTGGGGTGCGGCGGACCGGGTGGGGGCGCACCATGCGGCGGCGCAGATGGGGGTGGTGTGCCGGTGAGGCGGTGCCGCTGTGGACGCGGTCGGCCGGCGGAGGCCGGAGTGGTGGGCGCCCGACGGGGCACAGTGCGGGAATGACCTTGTACGGCCTGGACGCCACCACAGACGACGCCACGACCCCGGAGCCCACGACCCCGGAGTCCACCACCCCGGAGTCCGCCACCCTGGACAGCACGACCCCGGGCTCCGCCACGCCGCACTCCACCGCGCTGCACCCCACCGCACTCGACTCCGCCACGCTCGACTCCGCCACGCTCGTCCGAACGCTGGTCGCCGCGCAGTTCCCGCACTGGGCGGACCTGCCGGTGCGGGCGCTGGACGCGAGCGGGACGGCCAACTCCGTCTACCGCCTGGGTGAGGACAAGGCGGTACGGCTGCCGCGTACGGAGGGCAGCGCGGCGGACGTGGCGACGGAGCACCACTGGCTGCCCCGGCTGGCCCCGCAGCTGCCGGTGCCCGTCCCGACGCCGCTGGCCCAAGGCGCTCCGGCCGAGGGCTTCCCGTGGGCCTGGTCGGTGTGCACCTGGCTGGAGGGCGGCAACCTCTCGCCCAGCGACGGGACGTGGGCGCCGGAGCTCTTCGCGGCCGACCTGGCGGAGTTCGTGCTCGCGCTGCGTGGGGTGGACACGGCGGACGGCCCGCCCGCGTACCGGGCCGAACCCCTGGCCTCCCGGGACGAGCGGACGCGCAAGGTGATCGCCGGGCTGGACGGCGTCCTGGACGCGGCAGCGGCCACCGCCGCCTGGGACGACGCGCTGGCCGCGCCGGCCTTCACGGGGGCGCCGGTGTGGGTGCACGGGGACCTCCAGCCGGGCAACGTGCTGGTCGCGGAGGGCCGGCTCACCGGGGTGATCGACTTCGCCTGCATGGGCCTGGCGGACCCGGCGGTGGACCTGATCGCCGCGTGGTACCTGCTGCCCGCGGCCGCCAGGGAGACGTTCCGTACGGCGGTGGAGGCCGACGACGCGAGCTGGCGGCGGGGGCGTGGCTGGGCGCTGTCCATCGCGGTGATGGAGCTCGCCGCCTACCGGGAGTCGAACCCGGTGATGGCGCGGAACGCGTGGTGGGTGATCGAAGAGCTGCTGGCCGGCTGATCCGAGGCCAGGGGGAGCTGGCCCCCCTGCAAACGGGGGTGCCAGCCGTAGTGAGTGCGAACGCCGAAACTTCTAGCGTCAGTTGCATGAGATACGCACCGAAGTCCAGGACGATCCACAGCCCGACGGCCCGCAGCGCCGCCGCCGCAGGCCTCGCACTGGCCGTAGGCCTCACCGCGTCTCCGGCCCTGGCGACGCCCACGGCGAGGACGGCGACGACGGCACCCGCGAAGACGGCGGCTCAGTCGCAAGCGGGGCTGGACCGCTACTACGACCAACGCCTGACCTGGGGCACGTGTATGCAGTCCCCGGACGACACGACGGGCCGCGACCTGGACAAGGCGGGCGTGCAGTGTGCGAACGTCACGGTCCCGCTGGACTACGCCGCTCCCCGGGGCCGCACGATCACGGTCGCGATATCCCGGCTCAAGGCCACCGACACCCGCCACCGCATCGGCGCGATCCTCCTCAACAACGGCGGCCCCGGCGGCACGGCGGTGGACTCGCCGCCGGTCATCCGCAAGGCGATGAAGAAGGTCGGCGCCCGCTACGACATCGTCGGCTTCGACCCCCGCTTCGTCGGCCGCAGCACCCCGCTGGACTGCGGCTGGCCCGTCAGCTTCCCCTGGTTCTCGGCCGGGGCCGGCAGGGCGGGCTTCGACCGCCATGTGGCCCTGAGCAAGAGCCTGGCCGCCAAGTGCCGCGCCACCAACGCCTCGGTGCTCCCGCACGTCACCACGCGCAACACCGCCCGCGACATGGACGTGATCCGGGGCGCGCTGGGCGAGCGGAAGATCTCCTACCTGGGCTACTCGTACGGTACGTATCTGGGCACGGTCTACACCCAGCTGTTCCCCGGCCGCTACGACCGGATGGTCCTGGACGGGGCGATCGACCCGCGCGCGTACACCCCGCGGCTGATGAAGGACGCGGTCCGGGAGAACGACGCCGCGCTCTCCGCGTGGGCCACCTGGGCGGCCGGCCACCACACGACGTACACCTTGGGCCGCACCCGTACGGCGGTGCTCGCCACGGTCGACGGAGTCATGGCAGAGGCGGCAAGGGGCCCCCTCACGGTCGGCACCGAGCCGGGCACCTTCCGCCTGGACGACACCCACATACCGACGCTCCTCTTCATGGGGCTGGCCGACGACACCGACGCGTCGCGGGCGTTCCTGGCCGAGCAGGTCTCCATACTCTCCAAGGCGGCGAAGGGCCGGCAGGTGCCGCTCTCGCCGGAGTTCACCGAGCAACTCCGCTTCGCACTGACCGGCGAGGGCTCGGCTTTCGGCAGCGTCCAGACGGCGATCCTCTGCGGCGACGTACCGGCCTCACGGAACCCCGAGCTCTACTGGCGCGACATAGAACGCACCCGCGCCGCCCACTCCTTGTTCGGCCCCCTCACCGAGAACATCGGCCCGTGCGCGTTCTGGGACGCCCCACGCGAGCACCCCACCCGCATACGCCACGACGCCCCGTCCCTGATAGTCGCCGCCACCGGCGACCCCCGCACCACCTACCGAGGCAGCGTCGCCCTCCACGACCAGCTCCCCAGCTCCAAGCTCCTCACCCTCAAGAACGCCAACCGCCACGCGGTGTACGGGGAGTACGGGAACGCGTGCGTCGACACCAAGGTCAACCGGTACCTGGCAACGGGCAAGCTGCCCAGGAAGGACGAGGTCTGCGTGAAGTAGGGCGGGCGGCGGGCCCGCCTACTCCACCTCGATGCCGTAGTCCCGCACCAGCTCCTCCAGCCCGCCCCGGTATCCCCGGCCACCGGTGACGAACTCCCAGTCACCGTTGGCGCGGCGGCGGAAGGAGCCCAGCACGAGGGCGGTCTCGTCCTCGCGGCCGTCGGAGACGGCCAGCTGGTCCAGCGGGGTCCCCTCGCCGTCGAGCAGCCGGATCCCGGCGTCGGCGAACCCGGAGAGATCGGCGTCCGGGTTGGCGACGGGATCGATCGCGGCGATGACGACGAGGCGGTCCGCACGCTCGGGCAGAGCGTCGAAGGAGACCTGGATGGCGGCCTTGTCCGGCGCCAGGGGGACGAGCGCGCGGACCGAGCCGTCGGGCGTCCGGGGGTTGTTGTAGAAGACGAAGTGGTCGTCGTCCAGGACCCGGGTGCCGTGGCAGACGAGCGCGCAGACGTCCAGGGCGACGCTGCCCGACCAGTACATGCCCAGCACGTTGTGGTCGCCGTCATCGGCCGCGCCCGTACTGTCCGGTGAGGCCGCCCGCTGAGCGGGGACCGATGCCTCTCCGCCGCCCTGCCCGGTGTCACGGCCGCTGTCCCCGGACCCGTTGCCCAGGCGTCCTCGCAGACCGTGGCGGTGCAGCAGGTCGACCAGTTCGGAGCCCGCGACCAGCTCCAGGGGCTTGCCGTTGGCGAAGGTGTGGGCGCCGGGGCCGAAGTGGGACGTGGTGACGAGCACGCCCTTGTTGGCCCCGGCGTCCTGGACCGTGCCGTACAGGTCACGGACGGCCGTGGGCGGCACGGTGTTGCGGTAGCGCTTGACCTGAACGACGATCTTGCCGCCGCGGATCGGTGTCGGGTCCAGCGCATCGACGTCCACACCGCCGTCGTTCGAGCGCTGCGTGGTCACCGCCTGCATGCCCATGGCGCGGAACAGGTCGGCGACCAGCCCTTCGAAGGCGATGGGGTCCATCTCGTACAGATCGGGCTCCTCCTCGCCGCCATGGGTGACGACTCCGTTCCCGACGTCTTCGGGCACCCGGCCGGGCCGCACGGGCGCGTACTGGTCGGGACGCGTCGACAACTGGCCCCGGAGCCCCTCGACCAGGCAGGTGACGGCGTTCACCTGCTCCAGGTGCAGGGCGGCGAAGGCCGAGCGCGGGGCCATGACCGTACCGAGGAACATGGGTGCGCGCCGGCCGGTCGTCGGGTCGTGATCGTCCACGAACCCGTTCAGCGCGACCGACTCCAGCGCACCGAACTCGTCGGCCGCGAAGAGATCACGCAGCACCAGCAGAAGGGACTGAGCGAGGACATCCCGGTACAGGGCGCGGCGCTGTGTGACCGGCCGCGGTGAGTCCTTCACCTGATCGGCGTTGATCATGTAGCGCGCCGCCTTGGCCTCCGGGACGACGTCGTACCGGGGCAGCTCCCAGTTCAGCACCAACTGCCGTGCCCCGGCGTCGTACGCCGCCGACACCTGGCGGGGCAGGCCCTCCGGCCATCCGGTCGAGGCGTAGAGGGCGGCGGAGAAGAACTCCACAGCCGCATCGGGATCCCCGTCGCGCAGCCCTGCGGTCATCTCCGCAATGGCCGCATTGTGCCGACGGATTTCGCCCAACTGCCCCTCCGCCCACTGCTCGTACTGCTGCCACTGCTGCTGGCGCTGCGCCTCCGCGGCCTGGGCGGCCCGCCAGTCCCGTTCGAAGGAGGCGCGCGCTTCCGCCTGCGCCTGGGCCCGTCGGCCGGCGGTCCAACCACCCTGCGCCTGGTACTGGTGCTGCTCCGGCATACGGATCGGCTGCGCGAGCTGCCCCGGGTCGAACGCCGCGACCTGCTCCGCCCGTGCCAGGGCGCCCACCCTGAACACCGGGGCCCGGCACCCTTCCGCCAGCAGCCGCTGCAAGACCTCGACCTGGGCGTCGATCTCCTCCGTACGCCGCCGAGCCTCCGCCTCACGCTGCTCCCGGTACGCCCGGCGCTGCTCGCGGTAGCTGGACGCGATCTCCCGCTGCCGGGCGCGCTGCTGCCTGTCCAGCTCCCGCTGATACCCGGCTTGCGCCTCTTGTCGACGTTGCTGTTGGCGCTGCGCCTCGGCCCAGACACCGACCAACCCATTGGAGCGACGGCTCATGCTCTACAGGCCCTCCCCACCAGCGGCCCGGCATACGTGCAGCCAGCCCCTGGCCCCATAACCAGCAGTGATGGAGCGACTCTAGTCGGCAACCAGTCGCAGGCCCATGCTCTTGCCGCACATGCCCGTACGGGGTGACTTCGCGCGGTGCCACGACGCCGTGTTCTCGCGAAAGCGGACCGCCGGCGGATCACCAACTCGTAGGCTACGGAGCCTGCTTGTAGTCACCGGTGGAGGGAATCCGTTGGACCAACTGCGAAGACTCGTCGACGCCAACGCCCAGCGGAACCAGGCCGCGGTGCGCTTCCGCCCCAGCACCTGGCGCCCCTGGCTGGAGCCGCACGGAGCAGGGCACGTCCTCGGCATCGGCAAGGAGGCCACGAACGGACGACACGGAGACCGGGAACTCGACCGGCACGACGTGACGGCGCTGCGGTCACGTGCCGGAGACGACCCCGCCGGGCTCCGCGACCTGTTCGTGGCCGTCATGATCTGGGGCTCGGGCACGACCAACGGCCGCGGCCCCCGCTACACGTCCGCCGCCCTCGCGGACGCGCGCCTTGATGACGTCCTGCGGGACACACGCGCGTCGGTCCGAAGCGGAAACTTCGAGGCGGCCTACACCCGGTTCACCGTCAACGGTGTCGGGCGATCCTTTTTCACCAAGTGGTTCGCGGCCGTGGACGACCGGGGCCCCGACGCCGACCGGGCCCTGATCCTCGACGACCGCGTCTTCCGCTCGCTGAACGCCCTGGGCTGGTCGAGCAGAGAGGCGGCGGGCGTGAGCCATTGGCCGACCAGGTACGCCGTGTACGTGAACACGATGCACACCTGGGCGAGAGAGCTAGGGGTGACGGCCGAGTGGCTGGAGTGGCTCCTCTTCGACCGCCACGGCCGAGTGTCCGCGGAGGCCCCCTGAGGACGCCGCCCGTGGGCCACGACGTGCGGTGCGGGCTGAGGCTGTGCCGCGTACGGTCCTGCGCCTGCTCCCGCTCCTACCCCTGGATGCCCGCGCCTACCGGCCAGGCGACGGACCCGCCGTCGCGGTAGTCGTGTCAGGACCCGCTGCCATCCGTCCAGAGCTGGACCGACTACCGAAAGGGCCGGTTCACGAGGAGCAACCCTCTGAACCGGCCCTTGGCGCGCTGTGCCCCCGGCAGGATTCGAACCTGCGACACCCGCTTTAGGAGAGCGGTGCTCTATCCCCTGAGCTACGAAGGCGAGGGCCTGGAGAAACCCTGGAGAGGATCCGGTGGGTGGATCTTCGACAGGAGCGCCAAGCCCGCTGGTCAGATGTGGTGTGGACCCTGCTGAGCAGCAGTGCTGCCTGACAGGAGCTACGCCGACGGCCGACCAGAGAACAGGGTAGCGGATGGCGATCCACCGGCGGTGCCACGTTTCGCCTCCGGTCGAGGTGGACCCGCTGAGCAGCATGTTCGTTGCGATCCACGAGGTGCTGGGCCGGACCGTTTCGGCGTGGGCCGGTCGCGGGGTCAGGAGTCCGGTATGCGGTGGTTCGCGGGCGGTGGTCAGATGGGGCGACAGGCTGGGACGCGTGTGGGGAACGGAGCTGGAGACAGATGAGCGAGACCTTGCCCTCCTTCGATGACACGGCCGACTTCGACAACGCCGACCGGGGCTTCATCGGCGCCCTCGTCCCCGGCGTGGTGAAGAGCGACGACGGACGGGTGGTCTGGGACAACGACGCCTACGGCTTCCTCGCGGCGGACCGGCCGGACACCGCGCACCCCAGCCTCTGGCGGCAGGCCCGGCTCTGCACGCGTCAAGGTCTGTACGAGGTCACCGAGGGCATCTACCAGGTGCGCGGGCTGGACATCTCCAACATGACGCTCGTCGAGGGCGAGCGCGGGGTGATCGTCATCGACCCGCTGATCTCCGTCGAGACCGCGGCCGCCGCCTTCGCGCTCTACCGGGAGCACCGTGGTGACCGGCCCGTCACCGGAGTGATCTACACGCACTCCCACGGCGACCACTTCGGCGGCGTCCGCGGTGTCCTCCCGCACGGCAGCGAGGAGGGCGTCCCGATCCTCGCCCCCGCGGGCTTTCTGGAGCATGCCGTCAGCGAGAACGTGTACGCGGGCAACGCCATGGCCCGCCGGGCCAGTTACATGTACGGCGTCGGCCTCCCCAAGGCCCCGGACGGTCAGATCGGCGTGGGCCTGGGCGCCGACACCTCCACCGGCACCATCAGCCTCGTCCCGCCGACCGTGGACATCACCCGGACGGGCCAGGAGGAGACGGTCGACGGCGTACGGATCGTCTTCCAGCTCACCCCGGGCACCGAGGCCCCGGCCGAGATGAACTTCCTCTTCCCCGACCACCGCGCCCTGTGCCTGGCCGAGAACGCCACGCACAACATGCACAACGTGCTCACCCTGCGCGGCGCGGTCGTCCGCGACAGCCGGATCTGGGCCCGCTACCTCGACGAGGCCATCGAGTACTTCCACGGGCGGTACGACGTCGGCTTCGCCTCCCACCACTGGCCCACCTGGGGCCACGACGACGTGGTCGGCTTCCTGAGCGAACAGCGCGACCTGTACGCGTATATGCACGACCAGACCCTCCGCCTGCTCAACGAGGGGTGCACGGGCGTCGAGATCGCCGAGCGGATCGAGCTCCCGCCCGCGTTGCGGAAGGCCTGGCACGCCCGTGGCTACTACGGCTCGCTCAGCCACAACACCAAGGCGGTCTACCAGCGTTATCTCGGCTGGTACGACGGCAACCCCGCCCATCTCTGGGCGCTCCCGCCCGAGGAGGAGGCCCGCCGGTACGTGGAGGTCGCCGGCGGTCCCGCCGAGGCGCTTGCCAAGGCCCGCGCCTACGCCGAAGCCGGCGACCTCCGCTTCGCCGCCACCCTCCTCGGCCACCTGGTCTTCGCCGACCCGGAGAGCCAGGAGGCCAAGGAGGCGCTGGCCGGGGTGTACGAGCGGCTCGGGTACGGGGCCGAGAACGCCACCTGGCGCAACGTCTACCTGCGCGGCGCCCAGGAGCTGCGCGAGGGCGTCACGGGGGACATGGTCGACCTGTCCAACCCCGAGATGGTGATGGCCCTCACCGTCCCGATGCTCCTCGACTCGGTCGCCATCGCGATCGACGGGCCGCGCGCCTGGGACGACGACCTGGTCATCGACCTGGTCCTCACCGAAGGACCCGGCCGGGCAGGCACCCGGCACCGGCTCACCCTGCACAACGGCGCCCTCACCCACCGCGAGGCCACGGCCCCGCCCCGTACGCCCGCCGGGCTGACCCTCACGCTCACCAAGGCCCAGCTCCTCGGGCTGCTGGCCGGCCGGAGCACCGACGAACTCGGCATCACCGCCGAAGGCGACCCCGGCCTGTTCGTACGGCTTCTCTCCTACCGTACGCAGCCCGATCCCGGCTTCCCGGTCGTCACTCCCTGACGGAGGCCGGACGCCGTGTCGCCCGGCCCACGCCCATGTGGGTGAAGCCGGCGGCGAGGAGGGCGGCGGGGTCCAGGAGGTTGCGGCCGTCCAGGAGCAGCGGGGTGCGCATCGTGCGGGCGGCGGCTGGCCAGTCGACGTCCGTCAGCTCGGGCCACTCCGTGACCAAAATCGCCGCGTCCGCGTCGGCCAGCGCGGCGAGCGGATCCGGGTGGCGGGTGGTGGCGGACCAGGGGTCCTGCTGGGCGGTGGTGTGCGGGGCCATCGGGTCCCAGCAGGTGACCGTGGCGCCCTCGGCGAGGAGCCGGGCGGCGAGCGTGGTGCTGGGCGCCTCGCGCATGTCGTCCGTGGCGGGTTTGAACGTCATGCCCAGGAGCGCGACGCGGCGGCCCTTGAGGCCGTTCAGCTCGGCCTTGAGGCGCTGGACGGCCCGCCGCGGCTGGAGCTCGTTGACCTGGATGACCGCGTTCAGCAGCTGGAACGGGTAGCCGGAGTTGCTGGCCATGGCCCGCAGCGCGCGGGAGTCCTTCGGGAAGCACGAGCCGCCGTAGCCGAGGCCCGCCTTCAGGAAGTGCGGGCCCAGGCGGTGGTCCAGGCCGACGGCGCGGGAGACGTGGCCGATGTCCGCGCCGGTCGCCTCGCAGACGGTCGCGATCTCGTTGATGAACGTGATCCTCGTGGCCAGCAGGGCGTTGGACGCCAGTTTGACCATCTCGGCCGATGCGACATCCATCCGTTCGACGGGGGAGTCGAGCGCCGAGTAGAGGGCCGCCACCCAGGTGGCCGTCGTGTCGTCCGAGGCGCCGATGACCACGCGGTCCGGGTGCAGGAAGTCGTCGACCGCCCGGCCCTCCGCCGTGAACTCCGGGTTCGAGGCGTATCCGACGTCCGTCAGACCCCGTTCGTCCAGAGCCGCCCGCACGCGTGCGCCCGTACCGACCGGGACCGTGCTCTTCACGACGACCGCGACGAGATGCGCGGCATCCCGTACGGCGTCGATCACCGCCCAGACGCGGGACAGATCCGCGTCACCGGAGGCGGTCGGCGGGGTGTCCACGCAGACGAAGACCACCTCCGCGTCGCTCACCGCCTCCTGGACGTCCAGCGTGAAGGAGAGCCGCTCCTTGTTCCGGGCGATCAGGTCGCCGAGGCCCGGCTCGAAGAACGGTACGTCGCCGGAGTTCAGCAGCCTGATCCGCTCGGGCTGGATGTCCCGGACGACGACCCGGTGACCCAGCTCCGCGAAGCACGCTCCCGTCACCAGGCCGATGTAGCCCGCGCCGAAGACAGCGATCCTGCGGGACGTGCCAGTCATGGTTCTCTTCCGTTCTCTCGGTCCCGCGCCGGGGCGGGGTCAGGCGCGGCGGCCCTGGTTTCTCGGGTGGTTGCGGGCGGTGCGCTCGTTGCCGAACTTGTACGAGCCCGTCCAGCGCGCCATCACCTCCTGCGCGTCGCCCGACTCCACCTCCTCGGTGAACTTCGCGGCCCGTTCGCCGCGCAGCGTGGTGGCCTTCCGGCCGCGGTGCGTGATGAGGACGGTGCCGTCGGTGCGGGCCTCGTAGCTGAAGCCGGAAGGGCGCGGCATGGGGTCTTCCTCTTCTCTCGGGTGCGGTGGGCGACCGGTTCAGGCCGTGTCGTCCGTTCTGGTCCGGTCCCAGGAGGCGCGCACCGGCAGCACGCTCGGCACGGTGCCCTCCTCCGCCGCCAGCATGCCCTGCGCGAAGAGCCGGACCAGCGGATGCAGCCGGTACGCGTGTCCGCCCGGGTGGCGGACCGCCTCGGCCCAGTGCGCCGCGGCCAGATCGGCCAGCAGCTCGTCGGCCTCCTCCGCGCCGAGGCCCAGAGGCGCGGCCGCCGTACCGGGCTCCACCGGATGCGGGCCCAGCGCCGAGTGGAACCGCAGCGTCCGGCGGGCGGCGGGGCTCAGCCTCCCGTACGCCTCCGTCAGGCGGTCGCGCAACGACAGGTCCGCGACCACCAGCTCCGCCAGGGCCCGTCCGGGGTCCGCGAGCCTGGCGGCGTACCGGGACAGCGGCCAGTGCGGGCGCGCCGCGATCTTCGCGCCCGCGATGCGCAGCGCCAGCGGCAGCCCGGCGCACGCGTCGACGACGGCGGCCGCGGCGGCGGGTTCGGAGTCCGTACGGGAGCGGCCCGCCAGCCTGCCGAACAGGGTCCGCGCGTCCGGCGGCGAGAGCGGCGCCAGCACCGTACGGCCCACCCCTTCCAGTGCGTACAGGCCCGAGCGGCTGGTGATCAGCACCGCGCAGCCGTCCGTCACCGGAAGCAGCGGTCGCACCCTGCGCTCGTCGGCCGCGTCGTCCAGCACCAGCAGCAGCCGGCTGTCCGCCGTACGGGTACGCCAGGCGCGGGCGCGGTCGTCCAGGGCCGCGGGGATCCGGTGCTCCGGTACGCCGACCAGCCGCAGCAGTTCGGCCAGCGCGTCGGCCGGGTCCAGCGGGTCGGGGCCGGAGCCGCGCAGGTCCAGGTGGATCTGGCCGTCCGGGTAGGAGCGCTTGACCCGGTGCGCCGCCTGCAGCGCCACGGCCGTCTTCCCGATGCCCGGCATCCCGGTCACCACCTGCACCGCCTGGTCCGGGCGGCGCGGGCGGCGGCTGGTGAGCGCGGTGGACAGGCGGATGACCTCCTGGTCCCGGCCGGTGAAGTCGGCCGGTGCGGGCGGCAGTTCGGCGGGGCGGAGGGTGCCGGTCGCCGCCCAGGGAGGTCCCGGCGGTGGGGGAGCGGGTGGTTCCGGACGCGGTGCCGGAGGTGCGAGCCTCGGCGCCGCCGGTGCCTTGGCCGCGCCCCGTACGGCCCCGCCCGCCGGAGCCGCGACCCGCGCGGACGCGCCCGCCTGAACCGCCGCCCGCGCGGACGCGCTCACGTGAGCCCGTACGGACCCGCCCGGCCCGTTCGCCTGAGCCCGTACGGCTCCGCCCGCCTCGCCTCCCGTACGTCGTGCCGTGCGCGGTAGCAGTGACGGATGACCGGTCAGCAACGCCTGTTGCAGGCGGCGCAGTTCGGCCGACGGCTCCAGGCCCAGCTCGGCGGCGAGCGTGGCCCGGGCGGCACGGTAGGCGGCGAGTGCGTCCGCCTGGCGGCCCGAGCGGTACAGGGCCGTCATCAGCTGGCCGCGCAGCCCCTCCCGGAGCGGGTCGGCGGCGATCAGCGCGATGAGTTCGGGGATGAGCGCGGCGTGCCGGCCGAGCTCCAGGTCGGCGTCGATCCGCCGTTCCAGCGTGGCCAGGCGTTCTTCCTCCAGCCGGTCGCGCTCGGCGTCGGCGAGCGGGTCGCAGACGCCGCCCAGCGCGACGCCCCGCCAGACGGCGAGAGCGCGGCGCAGCTCACCGGCGGCGGTCACCGGGTCCCCGGCCGCCAGGGCCTCGGCGCCGCGCGCGGCCCGCTCCTGGAACTCCAGCAGGTCGATGCGTACGCCCTGCTTCGGCAGCCGGATGAGATAGCCCGGCCGCCGGCGCTCCACCGCGACGCCGGGGCCCAGCAGATGGCGGACGCGGGAGGCGTACGTATGGAGCTGGGCCGGGCAGGTGGCGGGCGGACGGTCGCCCCAGAGCAGCGCGGTCAGCCGGGTGTCGCTGACCACCCGGCCCCGGGCGAGGAGCAGCGCGGCCAGGACCGTGCGGGGCTTCGGCCCGCCGAGTTTGACCGGGTCGCCGCCGCGGTGGGCGTCCACCGGGCCGAGCAGGCTCAGCCGCAGGGTGCCCGTCGAGGTCTCCGGTGTGGTCTCCACTGACGTCTCCGCCGGGGCCACCGCCGTCACGGGCCCCATATGTTGCCGTTCGGCGTGGAGCCGGAGAGTCGGCCGGCCGGGGTGCCCGTCACGCTCAGGGGCGCCGGTGCCGAGGCCGTCGTGTGCGTGCCGCTGGCCGGGGCGGTGGCCGCGTCGGCCACCGCTCCCGCTCCCAGGAGTACGGCGCTCAGTGCCGCCGCCGCGCATACCGACGTGATCGTGGAACGGATGAGAGTCTGCATGGGTCCCCCCTGGACGCATCAGCTGAGCAGGTGATCCGGGTGTTCCGGCCGGATCGGGCCGGCCGGGTTCGAGCGCCTTTCCCCTTTGACCGGCGCTCTGTCCGGTGGGAACACTCTGCTCGGGGCGGACGGCCCTGCCCAGGGATTCCGTTGACAGGGACCTGCAATGGCAGGACGAGGACACGCCGACAGCCCGGCCCGCTCGCGGTTGCCTGGAGTCAGCTTTCCAGCGTCAGCAGGTCCACCAGCAGCGTGAGCGGCATCGCCGAGACCCTTCTCAGCCGCAGGCCGCGGGCCGTGCAGCGGCTCAGCACCGCGTCGGCCGCCCGTTCGGACTCGGTCAGCGTGGGACGGGAGAGGAAGAGCACCGCGTCGTGGCAGAGCGCCGGACCCCGGGAGAGCGCCGCGGCGGGCGGCGCCGGCTGGACGTAGATGTGCGCCACGCCGTCGCCGGGACGGGCCGCCCGCGCCAGCAGGCCCCGTACCTCGGCCGGAGAGAGGCGGGCGGCGGATTCCAGCCGGATGTCTACGAGGTACACGGCCGGCCCGTCCTGTCCGCCCGTGGCAGCTCCTCGCCGGTGGCCGCCCGCGTACACCTGGCCAGGCCGCTGCGGAGAGCGCCCGTACGGGCCCGGTCGAGGCGGTGGATACTGTCCAGATCAGGCCATGGCGTATATTCTTCGCCCGCATCCGCGTCTGTGACCACGTACGCGGAAGCGATGTGCGGTGCGACCCACCGCCACTCTGGGGGAGGGGAACCATGCTCGGTCGATTGGGGATCGGCCCGGATGAGGAAGCGGTCTACCGCGCCATGCTCCAGGACGGTCCGGGGGCCGTCGCCGGTCTCGCGGAGGCGCTGGGATGGCCCGAGGAGCGTGCGGCCTCGGCGCTGGACCGGCTGGCCGCGCTCTCGCTCGTACGGCCTTCGGCGGACGGCGGGCCCGGCCGTCCCGTCGATCCGGAGGTGGGCCTGGCCACGCTGCTCGCCGGCCAGGAGAGCGAACTCCTGGAGAAGGAACGGCAGATCAGGGCCAGCAGGATCGCGATGGCCGGGCTGCTCGCCGACATCCGCGCCACCGGGCAGGGCGTCGCCGAGGTGCGGAAGCTGCGGACCATGGAGCAGATCCAGTCGAAGATCGAGCACCTGGCCACGACCTGTACCGGCGAGATAGCGGCGTTCGTCCCCGGCGGCGGCCAGAGCGAGCAGCACCTGGAGGCCGCCCGTCCGCTGGACACCGCCACCAGCGGCCGAGGGGTCCGGCTCCGGTACATCTTCCTCGACAGCTGCCGCAACTCCACCGCGACCAGGGAGTACGTGGCCTGGCTCGGCGAGCGCGGCGGGCTGGTGCGGACCGTGCCCCGGCTGCCGCTGCGCATGCTCATCTACGACCGTTGCCGGGCGATCGTGCCGATGGACGCGGCGGCGGCGGACCGGGGTGCGCTGGTGCTGGAGGGCACCGGGGCGCTGACCGGTCTGCTCGCCCTCTTCGAGCAGACCTGGCAGCAGGCGAAGCCGCTCGGCGAGAGCACGGCCGAGGTCGCGGCCGGCCACGGCAGCCCGCTGACCTCGCCGGAGCGGGCCGTGCTCGACCTGCTCACGGAAGGGTTCACCGATGAGGCCATCGCCCGCCAACTCGGCGTGTCCGTACGGACCGTACGGCGTGTCACCGCCGATCTGATGCAGCGGCTGGGAGCGCGCAGCCGCTTCGAGGCGGGCGTGCTCGCCGCCGGCAAGGGCTGGGTGAACGGGTGACCGTGCCCGGCTCGTGCCCGCCGGCCCCCGACGAGCCCCGCTGCCGCCCGCCGGCCCCCGACGCGCCCCGCCCCCGCCCGCCGACACCCGACGTCCCACGTTCGTCCCCGATCCGGTTGCTCCAGGGCTGCAGCGTGGCAGCGCGTTCTACATTTCCTCTGCACCGGCGAGCTGCAGACCCTCCACACCGGCCTCCCGCCTGCCGCGGAACCAGTCGATCGTGGCGGTGAGTCCGCGTTCCGTCGTGAACCGGGCGCTCCAGCCGAGCCCTTCGCGCGCCTTCGTCGTGTCGGGCCGGCGGATCGACGGGTCGTCCGTGGGGCGCTCCACGTGCGCGATGGCGGAGGCGGAGCCGGTGAGCTCACGGATCCACTCGGCGAGCCGGAGGACCGAAATCTCCTCCTGGTTCCCGAGGTTGACCGGCCCCGCCAGCTCCGACTCCGTCATCCGGACGATGCCGTCGACCAGGTCGGGGACGTAGCAGAGCGAGCGCGTCTGCGAACCGTCACCGGCCACGGTGAGCGGCTGCCCGGCGAGCGCCTGGCGGATGAAGGTGGGCACGGCGCGGCCGTCGTGGGCGCGCATCCTCGGCCCGTACGTGTTGAAGATGCGGACGATGCCGGTGTCGACGCCGTACGTACGGCGGTACGCCATCGTGATCGCCTCGGCGTACCGCTTGGCCTCGTCGTACACCGAACGCGGCCCGACCGGGTTGACGTTGCCCCAGTAGCTCTCCGGCTGCGGATGGACCAGCGGGTCGCCGTACGTCTCCGAGGTGGAGGCCAGGACGAACCGCGCGCCCTTCTCCCGGGCCAGGTCCAGCAGGTGCCGGGTGCCCTCCGAGCCCACCCGCAGCGTTTCCAGGGGCAGTTCGAGGTAGTCGACCGGGGACGCGGGCGAGGCGAGGTTGAGTACGGCGTCGACCGGGCCGTCCACCGCCGGTATCCCCGCCGTCACATCGGCCTCCACCAGCCGGAACGCGTCGCCCACCAGATGGGCCACGTTCTCCGGGGAGCCCGTGACGAAATTGTCGACGCACAGGACGCGCCAGCCGTCCGCGAGCAGCCTTTCGCACAGATGCGAGCCGAGAAATCCCGCTCCGCCGGCCACCACCGCTGTTCTCGCCATCTTTTTCTCTCCCGTTCATCGGAATCATCGCACGGAACATCCTTGGGGATTTGACCGCAACGGGTCGGCTCCTGCAAGCGTGGGTATTTCACCGGAGCCCGGCCCATGAGTTCCTCATGTGCGATGTGAGATCTTCACGTCCGGCGGGCGGATGGCTTCCTCATGCGTAATCGGTGAGCCCGGCACTACCGGACCGGGCGGGAATTCCTGAGACTCAAGGGGTCAACAGCGGTTCCTATCCGAGGGGAAGTTCACCGTGTCGCAGAACAGCATCACCACCGAGAACATCGAAGAGCTGATCGCGAAGAACATCGCGGAGCGGTTCGCCGACGACCACGAGGTGCTCGGGCTCTCGCAGCACTTCCGCCGCGAGGGGTACGTCAAGCTCCCCGGCCTCGTCTCGCCGGAGGTCTTCGACGCGGTCGCCCAGGAGACCCACGAGCTGATCGACACCCACCAGAAGCGCATCGACATCCGCCTCAAGGAGACCGGCGACTCGCCGCGCTACATGTCCACGGTCGGCCAGAAGGCCATCGCCACGGACGGCTCGCTGATCCCGGCCGTCTACGAGTCCGCCGCGCTCAAGGACTTCCTCTCCCGGCTGGCCAAGGAGGAGGTCATGGGCTGCCCGTGGGACGAGGAGAAGTACATCATCACCCGCCAGCACCAGAAGGGTGACACCCACGGCTGGCACTGGGGCGACTTCAGCTTCACCGTCATCTGGCTGATCGAGGCCCCGTCGCTGGAGTACGGCGGCATGCTCCAGTGCATCCCGCACACCGACTGGAACAAGGACGACCCGCGCGTCCAGGAGTACCTGCAGAAGCACCCGATCCGCAGCTACGGCCACGCCAAGGGCGAGCTGTACCTGCTGCGTTCGGACACCACGCTGCACCGCACGGTCCCGCTCAACGCGGACAGGACCCGCATCATCCTCAACACCTGCTGGGCCAGCCGCGCGGACCAGCAGAAGGCGGCCACGCACGAGACGATGAACGCGATGTTCGACTGATCTGGACGGACCTTTATCCGGGCGCGAGCAGAAGGACGACGGACGATGGCCAGGATGCCTGCCACGCTTTCCATCACCGCGATGGTGCCCTGTTTCAACGAGGAGGAATGCATAGAGCAGGCATACCTGCGTATCAAGGAGGAGGTGTATCCGTACGGGGACGCCGAAATTCTTTTCGTCGACGACGGCAGTACGGATACGACCCTCTCCATCATCAAGCGGCTCGCCGCCGGTGACCCGCGCGTCAGCTACATATCCTTCGCCCGCAATTTCGGGCTCGAATCGGCCTTTACCGCCGGATTCTCGTACGCGTCGAAGGAATGGACCGTCCAGCTCGACGCCGATCTGCAGTCACCGCCCGCCGAAATCCACAAACTCACCCGGCGGGCCGTCGAAGGGGAGTACGACGCGGTGTTCGCGGTCCGTACCGGCCGGCAGGACCCCTGGTACCGCCGGCTCGGCACGGTCGGCCACCAGGCCATCGCCACCCGGATCCTCGGCATCGAACTGCCGGTCCACGCCTCGGTGTTCCGGGTGGTGCGCACCTCGGTGGCCCGCAAGGTCGCCGCCTGCAAGGTCAGCACCCCGTACTTCCTGGCGACCCTCCCGCTGATCGGCGCGCGGTACACCACGGTGGAGACGGCCCACTCACCGCGCGCGGCCGGGGTGGCCAAATGGTCGCTGGCGAAGCTGTTCCGGCACGCCGCCGACCTCTTCGTCGGCTTCTCCTACCGGCCGCTCGCCCTGATCTACCTCGCCGCGCTCGGCGCGGCGGCGGCCGCCGTGGCGCTGACGGCGGCCGGCAGCGGGCTCCAGCCGCTGGCGCTGGCCTCCGTCCTGCTGCACACGGCGGGGCTCGGCGCGCTGGCCCTGCTGGCCCGCTACCTGGTGCGCGTCATGCGCGGCAGCGCCGGACTGCCCCGCTACCAGATCCGCGAGGCCAACGTGCCCGTACGGCCGCAGGACTACCTCTACGCCGACCCGCACGCCGGCCCCGAAACCGGTCCGGTGGTCGCCGACTTGCACGCCGGATCACCCACCGACCCGCACCCCCATCCAGAGAAGACCACCGGCCGGGCGGCGCCCGCGTCGCTGCTCCAGACAGGGAACCTGCCATGACCAAGCCTCACATCCTCGTGCTGGGCGGCGGCGAGGACCAGCTGCCCGCCTACCACGCGGCGCGCCGACTCGGGTACGGAGTCGTCGGCGTCGACCAGCGTCCGCACGCGCTCGGCGCCTCCGCCGCCGACCTGTTCCTCTGCATGACCACCCGGGCCCCGGAGCGGATCGCCGCCATGGTCGGCCACCTCGACATCGCCGCGGTCATCTCCCCGGCGAGCGACGCCGCCCAGGAGTCGGTGGCCGAGCTGAGCCGGCTGCTGGACACCCCGTACCGGCCGGCGCCGGACGCGGTGCGCGCCTCGGTCGACAAGGGGTACTTCCACGAGGTGCTGGAGCGGCTCGGGCTGCCGACGTACGCCTACGTCCAGTCCGCCGACCCGGTGGAGCTGCGCCTCGCCGCCGCCGCACTGCCCATGCCGGTGATCGTGAAGCCGAGCGACTCCTCCGGCAGCAAGGGCGTCCAGGTCGTCGCCGACCAGGCCGCACTGCCGGCGGCCGTCGCCGAAGCCCGTACGTACTCCTTCTCCGGCGAGGTGATCGTCGAGGAGATGCTGCTCGGCCGGCACCTCTCCGCCGAGGCGTTCCTCCGCGACGCCAAGCTGGCGACCATCGCGGTCACCGAGCGCTCCACCACCGGCGCGCCCCACATGATCACGACCGGGCACATGGTCCCGGCCGAACTGGCGCCGGTCACCGAGATCGCCCTGCGCTCCATGGTCATGGACATCTGCGGCGCGCTCGGCCACACGGACGGACCGGTCAACTTCGACTTCGTGGTCGACCGCACCGAGGAGATCCGCTTCATCGAGATGGGCGCCCGGCTCGGCGGCAACGGCATGCCGCTCCTCGTCCGGCACGCGTACGGCATCGACACCTACGAGGCCGCGCTCCGCCTCGCGCTCGGCCTCCCCTTCGACCTCCAGGCCCGCCACGACAAGAAGACGGCCCTGCAGATCCTCTCCACCGACACCGACGGCACCCTGCGCACCATCGAGGGCGCCGACGCGGTCCGCGCGCTGCCGCAGACCGCCGAGCTGCGTATCTTCCCGACCCCCGGCTCCCGGGTCCGGCGCTACACCCAGGCCGGACACAAGCTCGGCTACCTCCTGCTGGTCGCCGACACCTACGCCGAGCTCCGCGAGGCGCAGGCCAGGGCCAGGTCCCTCCTCCGCTTCGGCGTCGAACCCGACGCACCCGGCAAGGCCGCCCCCGTGCCCGCCACCGCCCCCGAACCCGCCGTGGCATCCGCCACCGCCCCCATCCGCACCGACCTGCTTACGGAGAAGCGTTGACCACGCTCCGGCGCCATGCGCCCTTCCTCATCCTGGCCTCGCTCGCCCTCGTCTTCGCGGCCATCGTCTGGTTCGTGATGCCGCACGACCGCGAGGTCAAGAGCCTCGGCGTCATGCTCTTCAAGCTGGTGCCGTTCGTCCTCGCCACCGAGGCGCTCGCCCAACTCGACCCGGAGTGGGCGCAGAAGCTCCGGCTGCACCTCTTCGCGCCGCTCTGCTTCATGCTCTACTTCCTCTACTTCGTGCCGAAGATCTTCTTCCACGCGGAGAACCATCCCGAGCTGTACTACTACGTCCTGACGCTCACGCCGTTCCTGATCCTGACCTTCCTCTTCTGCTTCCGGATCGGCGGCGGCGCCGCGCACCTGGTGCGCCGGCTCGGCTACGCGATGCTCCTGATCATGCTCTCGGGCCTGGAGGACCTCGCGTACCTCACGATCAACGACCACACCGACCCGCAGTGGCAGACCATCCCCGAGGTGTGGACCTGGGCCTCGCACATGACGGTCCGGCTCGGCCACCCGGCCAGCAAGCACGAGGCGTTCGCCATGATCATCACGCATGTCGTGGTCGCGCTCTTCGTGCTGTTCGCCCCGACCCGCTGGTTCAGCGCCCTCGGCCGCGTCGTCCCGCGCCGCCGCTCGGCCGTGTCCGGCACGGCCGCCTGACGGGCCTGACGGAATCAAGGGGAGTTGGACGCGATGTTCCTCCGAGAGGCCTGGTACGTGCCCGTCACGTACGCCCGGCAGTACGGGTCCCGGCGCGCGCTGCGCCGGCGCCAGCTCGCCCAGCTGAACCGGATGCTGGCGCACGCCCGCGCCCGGGTCCCGTACTACCGCGCGCACCCCGCCTACCGCACCGGCCCGCTCCGCTCGCTCGCCGAGGTGGCGCGGCTGCCGGTCATCGACAAGGAGGTCCTGCGGGGCCGGCCCGTGGCGGAGCTCCTCGCGGACGGGGCCGACCCCGGCGCCCTGCCCACCTTCCGCACCAGCGGGTCCACCGGGCGGCGGGTCACCGTCGTCCACGACCACCGCAGCCACGACTACCACCTCGCCTCCTGCGTACGCCGGTTCCTGGCCACCGGCCGCTACCGGCCCACCGACCGGCTCTCGCACATCCGGCCGTTCGCACCGCCCGCGCGCGGCTACCAGAAGGCCGGGCTGTTCCGCCGCCATGTGCTGCTCACCGACCGGCCGATGGACGAGATCACGGCCGAGCTGCTCGCCGCCCGGCCGCAGGTCATCATCGGCTACCCGGTCCATCTGCGGTCTCTGCTAAGGGCGTTGGGCCCGGCCGAACTCGCCTCCCTGCGCTCCACGTTGAAGCTGGTGATGACGGAGTCCGAGCTGCTCGTGCCGGAGCACCGGGCGCTGCTGGAGCGGGAGTTCGGGGTTCCGGTGCATGACGAGTACTCGGCGTTCGAGGTGCTCAACATCGCGTACGAGTGCCGCCACCAGCGGGCCCACCTCGCGGAGGACCGGCTGCTCGTGGAGATCCTCGGGCCGGACGGGCGGCCGGTGCCCGACGGAGGTGAAGGGCGGGTGGTGGTGACCGCGTTCATGGAGCGCGCGATGCCGCTGATCCGCTACGACCTGGGCGACGTGGGCCGGATCGACGCCGGACCGTGCCCGTGCGGCCGGCGCTTCAGGACCCTGCGGCTGACGGCGGGCCGCGTCAACGACGCCGTATCCCTGCCGAACGGCCGCCAGTTGTACCCGGACACGTTCCTGCACCTGGCCGCGACCTTTCCCGGTATCGCGGAGTGCGGTGTGGTGCAGGACCGGGCGGGAGCGGTACGGCTGAACGTCGTCCCGGACGGAGAGCTGTCCCCGGCCGCGTGGGACGAGCTGACCGCCGGGGTGCGGGAGCGGCTGCTCGCCGTGGCGGGCTGCGGCTTCCCGCTGGAGGTCGTGCGGGCGGAGAGCGTCGAGATCACGGCGGGCGGCAAGGGCCGGTTCGTCACGTCGGACGCGGTGGCGCCGGGCGCTCCGGAGGCGGCCGTCGATCCGGCCCGCACCGCACCGGCATGACCGGGACGTCCGGCGGGCCGAGCCGGGTCCCCGCACCGGACCGGGCCCCCACCGCCACCCCCGCCCGCCCCGACCGCCGCCCCACCGCACGGTCGTTGGCCTCCCTGCTCGCCGGGCGCACCGCTTTCCGGCTGGCGCTGCTCGGCGCCAACGCGGTCCTGCTGGCGAGCTGGGGCGAGGCGGGGTACGAGCCGTACGCCGCCGCCATGGGCACCGCCCAGGTGCTCACCACCCTCACCACGCTCGGCATCGAGAAGTCCGCGCTGAAACTCGTCCCCAGAGCCCTGCGCACCGGGCCCCAGCTCATCACCGTCCTCCTGGCCTCCGCGCTGCTGCTCGCCGGAGCGGCCGTGCTCTGGCTGGCCGGCACGGCGCTCTTCGTACGGTCCGGAGGTTCCGGAGGTTCCGGCGGCTCCACGGTGGCGCTGGGCCTGCTCGCCGGTCTCTACGCCGCGCTCCTCGGGCTGAACACCGTCCTGGTCGGCCTCTGCCGGGCCCTGGACCGCAACCGCGCCGACGTCCTGAACTTCGCGGTGCTGTCGCTGGTCATCGCCACCGGCGCCGGCGGAGCGAGCCTGCTCGGCTGGGGCCCGGCGGCCTTCACCGGCTGGATCCTCGGCGGCACCGCGCTGCTCAACCTGGCCCAGCTGCCCGCCCTGTACCGGGCCACCGGCCGACCGGTGCGCGGCGGGGTCGTACGGCCCGTGATGACCACCTCCGCGCTGATGGCCTGCGGCGACATCGCGGCCTCCGGCACGGTGAGCGTGCTGTTCGTGCTGCTCGGCGCCTCCCGGCACCACGAGCAGACCGGCCACCTGTATCTGATGATCCTCGCCTCGTCCGTGCTGCTGAACGGCTTCGGCTATCTGCTGCGGCTCTTCCAGCCGCACGTGTCCCTCACCCTCCGCTCGGTGGATCCCGCCTCGCTGGACCGCCGCGTGGTCCGGCGGCTGCTGCCGGTCGCGGCCGTGGGAGCGGTGTGGAGCGCCGGGAGCCTGTGGCTGGCGTGGTCGGCGCAGCAGTCCGGTCTCGTCGCGCCACCGGTCGCCGTCCTGCTGCTGTACGTGCTCGGCGTGCCGCTCGTCTTCACCGTCGGCAGCCTCAACTACCTGCTGGAGAACGCCACTCCGTACACCTTGCGGGCCACCGCGGTGAGCGCGCTGGGCGGTCTGCTCTGCGCCGTCCTGTCCGGCCTGGTCCTCGTGCCGGCGCTGGGCGCGCTGGGTGCGGTCACCGCGCTCACGGCGGGCGAGGTGGCCCACGCCGTGCTCGCCCGCCTCCTGCTCCGGAGCCGTACCTTCCGCAGCCCGCCTCTCCGCAGCAGCCCGCCTCTCCGCGGCCGCGCCCCGAAGACCCGTACGACGACCCCACCCATCACGCGGCCCACCGTGCCGACCGACCTTGGAGCACCACGATGACCCAGCCTCCGTCGCGCCCCGCGGGACCGCCCGCCTGGCGTGGCATCGTCTACCCGCTGCTGATCTCCGCCGCCGCCGTCGGCGTGCTCGTCGCCGCGCTCGCGTTCGGCCTCGGCGCGCCGGAACCCGGTGGTACGGGAGGTGCCGGAGGCGGGCCGCCCGCCGAGGGCCCGCATGTCGCCGAGACCGTGCTCCGGGTCGTCCTCGCCCTCGCCGCGGTGGCCGCCGCCGCCACGGCGGGCGGTCTGCTGGCCCGTAAGCTCGGCCAGCCGCCGGTCATCGGCGAGATCGCCACCGGCCTGCTGCTCGGCCCGTCGTTCCTGGCCGGGATCCTCCCCGGCTCCACCGAGCTGTTCTATCCGGAAGCGGCCAAGCCGCTGCTCGGCGTGCTGGCGCAGGTCGGGCTGATCCTCTTCATGTTCGCCATCGGCTCCGAGTTCGACGCCTCCCAGGTGCGGCGCAGCGGACGGGTGGTCGGCGCGGTCAGCCAAGGCAGCATGATCATCCCGTTCGTGCTGGGCGTGCTCTCCGCGGCGCTGGTCTACCGGGAGTTCGCCGGCGGCGGCATCGGCTTCGTCCCGTTCGCGATCTTCCTCGGTACGGCGATGAGCATCACCGCCTTCCCGGTCCTCGCCCGGATCGTCCAGGAGTCGGGCCTGGCCCGCCATCCGCTCGGCACCATGGCCATGACCTGCGCCGCCGCCTGCGATGTGATCGCCTGGTGCGCCCTGGCCACGGCCATGGCGGTCGCGACGGCCGGCAGCGTCTGGGGCGCGGGCGGGACCGTGCTGCTCGCGGCCGCGTTCGCCGCCGTCGTCCTGATCGCCGGCCGCCCGCTGGTGCGCGCCGCCGGCCGCTGGGCGGACCGTACGCAGGTGTCGTCGGCCGTCCGGCTGCTCGCGCTGCTGGTGCTCGCCTTCTCGCTGGCCTGGGTCACCGATCTGATGGGCGTCCACTCGATCTTCGGCGCCTTCCTGGCCGGGATGCTGGTTCCGCACCGCCCGGGCACCGCGCTCACCGCCGTACAGACACGGCTCGACTCCGTGAACCGCCGGCTGTTGCTGCCGCTGTTCTTCGTCTCCGTCGGCATGACCGTGGACCTCACCCAGGTGACCGGCCACGCGGGCCTGCTGCTGGCCGGGACCGTCGCGGTCGTCACCGCCGTGGTCGGCAAGCTCGCCGGGACCGCCGTCACCGCCCGTACGGCCGGACTGCCCTGGCGGATGTCGCTCGGGCTCGGCGTGCTGCTGAACGCGCGGGGCGTCACCGAGATCGTCGTGCTCCGCGCCGGACTGGACGCCGGGCTCATCAACCAGAACGCGTTCACCGTGCTCGTCGTGATGGCGGTGCTGACCACGGTCATGACCGGCCCGGCGCTGCGCCTGCTGAAACTCTCGCACCCGCCCGCCGCCGATTCCGTACCGACGCCCGGCGGGACAGCCTCCCCCTCCGACACCCCCGCCAAGCACAAGGAAATGGAACTGGCATGAACCTCGCCCCTCCCGCCCCCGTCTCCCTCGTCACCGGAGGCGCCGGCTTCATCGGATCGCACGTGGCCCGCGAACTGCTCGCCGCCGGCCACCGCGTCATCGTCCTGGACGACCTCAGCGGCGGCGAGCGCGCCAACGTCCCCGAGGCCGCCGAGTTCCGGCACGGCAGCGTCTGCGACCCGGAGGTGGTCGACGCCGTCTTCGCCGCCCACCGCGTCGACTACGTCTTCCACCTCGCCGCGTACGCCGCCGAAGGGCTCAGCCACTTCATCAAGCGGTTCAACTACATGAACAACGTGGTCGGCAGCGTCAACCTCATCAACGCCGCCGTCAACGCGGGTACGGTCAAGTGCTTCGTCTTCACCTCGTCCATCGCGGTCTACGGCGCCAACCAACTCCCCATGAGCGAGGACCTGGTGCCCGCGCCGGAGGACCCGTACGGCATCGCGAAGTTCTCCGTCGAACAGGAACTCCGCGTCACCCACGAGATGTTCGGCATGCCGTACATCGTCTTCCGGCCGCACAACGTCTACGGCGAGTACCAGAACATCGGCGACCGCTACCGCAACGTCATCGGCATCTTCATGAACCAGGCCCTGCGCGGCGAGGCGTTCACGGTCTTCGGCGACGGCGAACAGACCCGCGCCTTCAGCTACATCAAGGACGTGGCGCCCTCCATCGCCCGGTCCGTGGAGATCCCGGAGGCGTACAACGAGGTCTTCAACATCGGCGGCGACCACGTCTACAGCGTCAACCGCATCGCCTCCGCCGTCTGCGACGCGATGGGCGTGGAGCTGCGCGTCAACCACCTGCCCGAGCGCAATGAGGTACGGGACGCCTACGCCACCCACGAGAAGGCCCGCAAGGTCCTGTCCACCGGCGACCGGCACGTCGGCCTGGAGGAGGGAATCGGCCGGATGGCCGCCTGGGTCAAGGAGGTCGGCCCGCAGGAGCCGTCGGTCTTCTCCGGCATCGAGGTGGTGCGCAACCTCCCGCCGTCCTGGCGGGCCGCGCTGGAGGAGCGCCGGGCGATCTGAGCGGACGCGGAGGTACGGGGGGCGGGCGCGGGTGGCCCGCCCCTTCGGGGTTCAGCGCGCCGGAGCCTCCACCTTCACGATCCTGATCTTGCCGTTGGCCTCCGGCGCGATGGAGCGCACCGCCTCGGCCCGTACGTCGAAGCCGGGAACCGCCTCCCGCACGGCCGCCGCGATCCGCTCGGTGACGGCCGGGCCGGAGCCCGCCGCGAGGACCACGCGTACCGTCACCTGACCCGGCCGCTCCTGCACCAGCTGCATCCGGGACACCTCGGCGAAGTCCTGCACCGCGTACGTCAGGAAGTCGGCGTAGAACTCCCGCCCGTCCAGGCCCCGGAAGCGGTCCTGGCTGCGGCCCTGAACCCGCAGCACCACCGGCGTGTGGCGCCCGCAGCCGCAGTCGGCCGGGCCCACGGCCACCCGGTCGCCGAGCCGGTAGCGGATCAGCGGCATCGCCTCGCTGTGCAGCCGGGTCACCAGGATCTCGCCCTCCGCCTCGCGCGTACCGTCGGCCGGTACGACCGAACCGTCGTCCTGCTCCAGCTCCACCACCACGTCCGCCGCCCGCAGATGCAGCGCGCCGAGCCGGCAGGTGCGGGCGATCGTGAACACTTCCACCGAGGCGTACACCTCGTGGCAGCGCGCCCCGAGATGGCCGAGCACCCGGGCCCGCGCGGTCGGCGTCAGCCGCTCGCCGCCGAACAGCACCCGCCGGGCGGCCCCGTACCGTACGCCTCGCCGCTCCAGCTCCTCCACCACGGAGGCGATCACATGCGGGAAGCCGACGAGGAAGGTCGGCCGGGCCGCGAGAAACGCCGCGACCTGGTCGTCCAGCGTGGTGCTGGTGTCGATGTGGAACGTACGGAGCAGCCCGAACCGCTCCAGCGGGTGGCGCAGGAACGGCGTGACCCGGAAGTAGGCCATCCGGTCCCACGGCCGCAGCCCCGAGGCCAGCATGTCGTAGAGGTACGACGCCCGCAGATAGCCGAGGTCGTGCTCGGAGTTGCGGATGGTGATCGGGATGCCGGACGAGCCGCTGGTGGTGCCCGCCTTGGTGTTCGCCGTGGTGAAACCGGCCGCGAGCAGCTCCTCGGGCGCCCGGTCGTGGAACTCGGCGCGGTCCAGTGTGGGCAGCGACGGCAGGTCCTCCGGACCCCGGAAGGCGGCCGCCGTCTCCGGTGCGACCAGCTCGCGGTAGCGGGGGACGTCCGCCTGCGCGTGCCGGACCAACTCCACCAGCAGGCGCCGCCGTTCGGCGTCGAGCCGCTCCGGCGAGGCCCGCTCGAGACGGTGGGTCCGGACCAGGTTGCGCAGGACGGGCACGAGCCGCATGACGGGTGCCAGGGCTGAGTTCACGGTGTTCTCCCGAGGATCGGTACGCCGTGCCGGGGGCAGGAGGCGGGCGCGAAGGAGCCGGCGCCCTCCGGCCGGACGTGGACGAGCGTGGGGCGGCGCCGGCGCAGCAGCGTCAGCACGGTCGTGCCGTCGAGCAGCCGGGCGTGGACGCGGTCGGCGCTGAGGTGCAGTTCGCCGCAGTCGGCGGGGACCCCGCCGAGGTGGCCGAGCCACGGCTCGTACCAGAGGGATCCGGGCGCGGGGAGGGTACGGGCGGCGGCCGCCAGGGTGACGCGCTCGACGGTCGCGGCACCCGTCCCTTGCGGTTGGCCGGCGTCACCGACGACCAGCGCGTCGCGGCCCGGTCCGCGAGAGTGTCCGGCGTCACCGACGACCAGCGTGTCGCCGCCCGGTCCGCGATCTCCGGTGCCGTACCGCTCGACGACGTGCGGCAGCGCGTCCGCCGTGGGGGCGAGCAGCACGCGCCAGTCGGTGCCGTACGCGCGCACGGGCTCGCGCAGCGCGGTGGAGACCTCGTACACCTCCCGGCCGCCGGTCCGGTGACCGGCGGTCCGCAGAGCGTCGCGCAGCTCGGCGAGGTGCTCGGTGACCGGCCGGCCGGGGTCGCGGCGCGCGAGCAGCGACGAGCCGAGCGGCATCAGCAGGTGGCGCCGGTGCTCGGCCTCGTCGCGGGTGAGCGGCGGCAGGGTTCCGGTCGCCGCGTACCGCTCCCGGTAGTGCGGGACGGTGGAGACGGCTCGGCGCACGGCACGGGTGTAGCGCGCGTGACGCTGTGGGCCGCGCATCTCAGCAGAGGGTGTTCTGGTCGTGGACGAGCAGCCAGTTCCCGTCGGTGCGGGCGAAGACCAGGCTGAGGAGGTAGCGCAGCGCGTACGGCTTCCCGTCCTCGTCCAGGTCGCGGTAGTGGACGTCGAGCACCGCGACGGCGGTGTCCTGGTGCACCACGGTCCGGACCGTCTCGGTCTCCATCGTCCAGTCGGGGTCCGCGAACCAGTTCTGGTGGAAGGCGCGGACGGCCTCGGCGCCCGTCACCGTCCTCCCGTTCGGCAGGATGACCGTCGCCTCGTCGTGGACGGTGGCCATGTAGGCCGCCAGATCGCGGGCGCGGACGGCCGCCAGGTGGCGGTCGAGTGCGGTGGTGAAGTCCATGGGTCTGCTTTCGATGAGGGCGGAGCCGGGGGAGGGGTGGTCAGAAGGGGAGGTGGTCAGAAGGGGACGGCGACCGCGTGGCGCGGGACGGCCGTGGCGCCGAAGGATTCCTTCAGCTCCCGCACACCGGGGCCGAGTTGGACGGCGGGCACGCCGGTGGCGATCAGCCGGTCGATCTCCCGGAGGTACAGGTCGAGATAGAGGTCCCGGCCGCCGTCGGAGCCGGTCACCGTGGTGAGCCAGCCGTCCGGCGCGTCCAGGACCAGATCGAAGGAGACCGGCCGGCCGGAGCTCTTCTCGCGGTGCGCGAAGTAGGAGGCGCCGGGCGACCGGTTGAGCCGGTCGAAGTAGGCGGGCAGCAGCGGTACGACAGCGCTCGGGCGGCTCGTGTGCTTCATCCGGGTCAGCTGGTCCAGCCGGCTGGCGTGCACCGGGTCGATCGCGGCCACCGCCGACTCCACGACCAGCTCCGGGTCGGCGCCGACCCGTGCGTGCAGCGCAGACAGCCGACGCCTGCGGCCCCGGGGCAGCTCCGCGAAGTACGCGTCCATGCTCGGCCAGCGGTTGTGCAGGACGGTGTTGGGCGCGGTGGCCCGCCGCCGCCTCAACGGGCCTTCGAGGTACGGGAGTTCGTGCGCCTCGGCATCGAGGTGGACGACTCCGAGGCAGCGCGGGCCCAGCCGCCGCCGGACTGCCCGCTCGAAGGCGCGGGTGGCGGCTCGACGTCCGGCGGTGTCCAGGCCGGGGGCGTACAGGCGGCCCGCGCTGAAGCTGTTGGGGAGGTGGACCTGGAACCAGCCCGGTACGGCAGCCCGCCCGGCCGGCCGGAACCGCTGCGCGACCGGCCGGATCCCGAGCCGGCCGCAGAACGCCGCGACCGGCTCACCGGCTTCCCGTACCAGCCCGGCGAAGAGCGGCCGCCGACTGCCCCAGGCGGCCGCCTCCAGCAGCTCCGCCTCCCAGAGCACGCAGGCGCGGTGGCCGCGTACGAAGGAGTCCCAGCCGTCGGGCGCGGGCCCGCCGCCCGGAGTGAAGAGTTCAGTGCGCACGGCTCGGGGCCTCCTGGAGGTCGGGGACGCGGAGGTCGGTGGCCCCGGCGGGCAGCTCGACACACAGGGGCCGTTCGCCGCGGTCGCGGTAGGCCTCCAGCGCGTCGGCGAGGACGGCGGGCCCGAAGACATCGGCGAGGGTGTCGAGCCGGGGCCCGTGCTCGGTGCCGAACAGCGCCCCGTAGATCTCCCGGAACTCCGCCCGCGTGCGCCCGGCGTGCGGAGCGCCGGGGCCGGTGTGGGTGCGGAGTCGGTCGATGAGCGGGTCGAGCGGGCTGGCGGCGGGGGCTTGGGGGGCGGCTGGGGCCTGAGGGTTGGCCGGGACCTGAGGGCTGGCCAGGGCCTGGGGGGCAGCTGAGTCCTGAGGGTCGGCCGGAGCCTGGGGGTCGGCCGGAGCCTGGGGGTCGGCCGGGGCCTGAGAGTCAGCCGGGGCCTGAGGGCTGGCCGGCCAGTAGCGGTCGCGGCCGTGGGTCGTGAGCCAGGTGAGCGCGTGGCCGATCCGCTCCGCCAGCAGCGGTTCATCGGCGCGCGGGTGGCGGGCCGCGAGGTGGCGCCGCGCCGCCTCGGGCGCGCAGCCGTGTGCGTACAGCGCTCCGAGGACTGTACGCATCCGGGGCAGCGTCCCGTACCCGTCCGGCTCCTCGTCCGTCAGCAGCTCCCACAGCACACGGTCCCGGGCCCGCTCAGGGCCCGGCCCGTCTCCGGACGCGGACCGCGCGAACCGGTCGAACTCCTCGTACGCGCCCAGGAACGCGGCCGGACCGAAACCCAGCCGCAGATCGGCGAGGCAGTCGCGGCGGGCGTACAGCCACAGCACCAGCGGCACCGGATGGACGGCGAGCAGATCGCGTACGTACGGACCACCGCCGCGCGACCCGGAGATCTTGCCGCTGCCCTGCTCGGCGCGGACCAGCCCGTACGGGACGATGACCGGCTGCGGGAAGCCGAGGTAGCTCTCGTACACCGGCAGCGTCCGGTCCATGGTGCTGCCCGCGCTGACGTGGTCCTGGCCCGCCGGTTCGCAGTCGATGGACTCGTGTGCGACGCGCAGCGTCCAGTCCAGCGCCCAGGACGGCTTGACGTCCGCCGGGTCGCGGGCGGTCAGCTCGGCGCCGCAGGACAGGCAGCGGTAGCGCGCGGCTCGCCGGTCCAGGCGGTGGATCTCGGTGGTGTTGCGGCCGCACTGCAGGCAGTAGACGGCGAAGAGGTCGCGCCCGTCGTCCTTGCCGAGCAGCGCCGCGAGCCGGTCCGCGTCGCGCTGGAAGCGGCGCTGGACCGTCCGGTACGCACCGGCCCGGTACCGCTCGTACTGGTAGTGGGTCTGCCAGTCGCCGCCCGGCGGTGTCCGGCCGTCCTCGTCGGCCTCCGGCGGCAGGATGCCCATGGCCCGCAGCTCGGCGAGGTAGGTGCGGCAGATCCGGGCGGCGCGCTCCCGGTGCTCGCCGAGCGGCCGCCCGCCGTGGCCCGCCAGCTCCGGGTCCCGGGCGGCCTGGCCGGTCCGTACGGGGTCGTAGTCGTCGAAGCTGAGCAGGATCGCGGAACGGCGGCCCATCCGGCGCAGCGCCCGGTGCACCAGGTGCGCGCAGACGGTGTCCCGGAAGTTCCCGACGTGGAAGTAGCCGCTCGGCGACATGCTGGTCTGGATCAGGACGCGGTGGTGCGGAGGATGGCGGTCGGCGAGCCGGCGCGCGTACTCCATGGCCCAGTGCGCCCCGGCGCGCGCTTCGGCGTACGGGTCATCGACGCGTGGGCGCTGCTTGCGCGCACGTGGTCTCCTTGGCATGGCGGGAGTACAGCGCGCGTTCCGATAAACGACCTATACGAGGACGAGTGCGGGTACGAGGCCGTGCACGCCGGCGGTGGTGAACTCGTGGAGGACTCATAGCCAGCCGTTCTCCTTGGCCGTGCGGAGGGCGTCGATACGGTTGCGGGCGCCGAGCTTGTTCACGATCGTCGTGAGGTAGTTGCGGACCGTCCCCACCGACAGGTTCGTGGCGGTGGCGATCTGCCCGGTCTCCGCGCCCGCCGCGACCAGCCCCAGCACCTCCACCTCCCGCCGGGTCAGCGGGTTGTCGCCGATCTCCCAGGCCGACATGGCCAGTTCGGGATCGATGACCCGGCGGCCCGCACCCACCCGGCGTACGCCCTCCACCAACTCGTCCGGTGACGCGTGCTTCGGGAGGAAGCCGCTCACCTGCGCGTCCAGCGCCCGCCAGAGCTGGCCGGGCAGCGCGACGCCGGTGAGGATCAGCGTCCGGCAGCCGGGCACCTGGTCCCGCAGCAGACCGGCGGCGGTGATGCCGTCCAGGCCGGGCATGTCGATGTCGAGCACCGCCGTGTCCGCCTCCGTCCGGATCACCGCCGGTACTACGTCGCTGCCGCTCGCGACCTGGGCGACCACCTCCATGTCCGGTTCCAGTTCCAGGAGCGCGGCCAGCGCCACCCGGATCATGTGCATGTCCTCGGCCAGCACGATCCTCTGCATGGGTCCCCCCGTTGTCCGTCCGGGCCCGGTCCTCCGACGAGGGGCCTCCGGCGGTTCCGGCGCCTTGTGTACCACCGGGGAGGGGGCCACCGGTGGGGCTCGTATAGCCGAGTGATAGCGGCGCCGGTGAAGCTCTGCCACCACCGGAGGACCGGACGCAGAGGGGGACGACATGGTGCGGGGACTGTCCGTACTGTCCGCACGGACCACGGAGAAGGCGACGGACGAGCGGGCGACGGACGAGCGGGCGACGGAAGAGCGGGCGACGGATGAGGTGTCGGCCGACCCCGTCCAACGCCGCGTCGTCGTCCGGGAACGGCTCCGCTTCGCCCGCGATCTGCATGACCTGCTCGGCCCGAGGCTCCTGGCGATCACGCTCCAGTGCGAGCTGGCGCTGCGGCTGATGGACCGCACGCCGGAGACGGCCCGGAACCGGCTGGCCGAGGCGCTCTGCGGGATGAGGGAGATCCAGGAGGAGGCCCGGCGGGTGGCGCACGGCTACCACTGCCTCTCGCTCGACACGGAGATCGAGTCCGTCCGGTGCCTGCTGGAGGCGGCCGGTGTCCGCACCGAGGCGCGGCCGGCGGGCGCACCGCTGCCCCCGCCGCTCCAGACGGTCCTGGCCACGACGGTGCGGGAGGCCGCCGCCAACGTACTGCGGCACAGCCGCGCCCGCAGCTGCCGGGTGGCGGTGGAGACACCGCCGGGCGAGGTGGTGCTGACGGTCTCCAACGACGGGGTCCGGGCCGCCGGGCGATCGGGCGACGATGCCCGCGCGACGGGCCGGCCGGGCGACGGGGTCCGCGCCGCGGGCCGGCCAAGCCCTCTCGCCGCAGCCGCAGCCGGGGATCTCGCCATCAGAGGGCCGGGGCTGGGGCTGTGCAGTCTCGGCGAACGGATCGCCGCCGCCGGGGGCCGGCTGACCCACGGCCCGTATCCTTCCGGTCACTACACGCTGGAGGCCCGCTTCCCGCTGCCCGGCCCCGCGCCGGACGGTCCACGGGTCCCGCCCGCGTAGCGTCAGACCCCTGCCGAGCCAGCGCGAGAGAGGCCGCCCGTGTCCACCACCGCCCCGCCGCCACCGGACCCCGGAGCCGCCGAGCGCGCCGCGACCCTCCTCACCGCTCCCGGCGCACCCTTCGCGGTGGTGCGGGGCGAGCGGGGCACGCTGGAGTACGCCGACGGCCCGCGCACGCTCCGGGAGTTCGTGGAGACGACCTGGGCCTACGGTGACGCGCCTTTCCTGATCGCCGGTGAACGCCGTTGGTCGTACGGGGAGTTCTTCGCGGCCGCGTCCGCACTCGCCGTCCGGCTGGTCGAGCGGTACGGGCTGTGCCCCGGCGACCGGGCCGTGATCGCGATGCGGAACCACCCGGAGTGGCAGGTCGCCTTCTGGGCCGCCCAGCTGGCCGGGCTCATCGCCGTACCGCTCAACTCCTGGTGGACGGAGGAGGAGTTCACGTACGCCCTCGACGACTGCGAGCCCGGCGTGCTCCTCGTCGACGGCGAGCGGCTGGACCGGGTCGCGGGATGGGCCCGGCGGGCTGGGACGCGCGTGGTGCTCTTCCGTTCCGTCCAGGGTGCGGGTCAACTCCCCGACGGCGTAAGCGTCGAGCGGTACGAGGACCTTTCCGCGCCCGATCCGCTGGCCGCGCCGCCGGACGTGGAGCCCCGGCCCGAGGACGACGCCACGATCCTCTACACCTCCGGCACCACGGGCCGCCCCAAGGGCGCGGTGGCCACGCACCTGGCCCAGGCCGGAGCCGCGCTCAACCCCCGCTATCAGGCGGCCTTTTCGGCGCTCGGGCGGGGCGCGATCCCCGGCATGGGCCCGGCCCCGGTCTCGCTGATGACGTTCCCGTTCTTCCACGTCGCCGCTTTCACGAGCTTCTACGGCGTGATGGCGGCGGGCGGCACGCTCGTCCTGATGGAGAGGTGGGACGCCGGCGAGGCGCTCCGGCTCATCCGCGCCCACGGCGTCACGCACGTCGCGGGCGTGCCGACGACGGCCCTCCAACTGCTGGACGCCGCCGAGCGCACCGGCGACGAGCTGGCGACCCTGACCCTGTTCAGCACCGGTGGCGCCCCGGCCCCGCCCGCTCTGGTCGCCCGCCTCACCGCCCGGTACGGCGAACGCGTCGAGCCGCGCAACGGCTACGGCCTGACCGAGACCAGCGGCGGCGTCCTCGCGAACATCGGCGCCGAGTACCGCGCGGACCCGGCCGCCGTCGGCCGCCCGACGCCCGTCACCGAAACCCGGATCGCGGGAGAGACGGGGCCAGAGGGGCCAGAGGGGTCAGAGGGTCAGGAAGTGCAGGAGGTGCCGGAGGGGCAGGTGGGGGAGCTGTGGCTGCGCGGGCAGTCGCTGTTCCGCGGCTACTGGCGCGACCCGGCCGCGACCGCGCAGGCGTTCCGGGACGGCTGGTTCCGTACGGGAGACCTCGCCGTGCGGCGCGAGGGACGCATCGCGGTCGTCGACCGGCTCACCGACCTGGTGATCCGGGGCGGCGAGAACGTGTATTGCGTCGAGGTCGAGGGCGTCCTGCACGACCACCCGGACGTGGCCGACGCCGCCGTCCTCGGTCTCCCGCACGCGGTGCTGGGGGAGGAGGTCGTGGCCGTCGTGCGGCTGCGTACCGGAGCCGGGGCCACCGCCGACACCCTGCGCGACCACGTCGGCCGCTCCCTCGCCCGGTTCAAGGTGCCGGCCCGGGTGCTGTTCACCGAGGAGCCGCTCCCGCGCAACGCCACCGGCAAGCTCCTCAAGCGCGGGCTCCGGGACCGCTTCCCGGCCGGGGGCCGGTTCCCGGCCCGGGCGGAGGACACCGGCACGAACCTGGCTCGGGCGGAGGACACCGGCACGAACCCGGCCCGGGCGGAGGACACCGGCGCGGACCCCGCCCGGGACCAGGCTCACGCACCGCTCACGGCCGAGTGATCCGGATCCGGTAGTTCCCGTTCCCGTCCTCGTCCAGCACGGATATCCGTACGCCGTTGGCCCGGTCGGTGAACGTCTGGCCGGGGCGGAACGGCGCGTCCGACAGCTCCGCGTGCACATTGGGGCGGCGCGTGCAGCCGCCGCTGTCCTGGGTGGCGTCGGCGACGGAGACCGGGCCCTGACCGGTGTCCACGTCCGAGCTGACCTTGTAGATCAGCACGCCGGGCCGGCACACCGCCTCGTCGTTGCCCGCCGCCGTACGGACCTCCACCGCGTAGCCGGACTGGGCGCTCAGCGGGACGAAGGCGAGCTTGGTGCCGCCCTCGGTGGCCAGCGGGCCGAGCGAGTGGTCGCTGGTGCCGGGCTGTGAGGCACAGCTGATCTGCTCGTTGTCGAGCCAGCCGAGCTTCCACTTGTGCCAGCCCAGGAAGTCGTTGTTGGCGCCCCAGTCCTCGGACATGATGTCCCAGTGGCCCACCGAGCCGCCGCCCTCCATCGTGTAGAGGTCGGGCAGGCCGAAGACATGGCCGTTCTCGTGCGGCAGGACGCGGTAGCCGGTCTGCTCGAACGACCCCGAACCGTCGTCCTGGCGGCTGTAGACGAAGGACGTGTTGGCCAGCGGCACGCCGTCCGCCTCCGGGGCGTCGCTGTTGCCGGAGAAGGTCACCGAGAGCACGGTGTCCAGGGCGGAGGGGCCGGCGTTCGGCGTGACGAGGACGTTGACCAGGTCGTACGCCGAGAAGTCCACCTTCGGGTCGGCGACCGCCACCAGGTCCTCGACCAGCTGCCGGTAGCCCGGTTCGAACGGTGAGCCGCGCTCTATCCCGTACTCCGCGAACGGCAACGGCATCCGCAGCCACTCCTGGACGGGGGCCTCGGGGCGGTAGTCGAGGCGGCCGTAGGAGCTGGTCGTGAACCAGTCGGAGGTCTGCGGGAAGAACTCCGCGAACCGGTCCGCCGCCGGTTCGTCCGCCTCCGCGTCCGGGAAGTCGATCATCAGGTTGAGCGCCCTGACCTCGCCGGTGGAGCGGGCGTAGCCGGGCGGGGTCGGCATGCCGAGCGACATCTGCACGCCCATGGTCGTGGCGATCCGGCACGGGGCGACCGCGGAGTCCTGGGCGGTGGACGCCGGGCCCGCCGCGGCCCGTCCGGCGCCGGGGAGCGTGGTGCTCGCCGACGCCATGGCGGCTATGACCAGGGCCGTAGCTCCGGCCAGGGCGATGGGGCGGCGGTGACTGCGTATCCGGTGGCGGGGCTGCTGCATAGAGGCGCCTTCGGGGTCCGCGGCAGCCGGCCGACCCTGACTGCGCTCTGGCGATCAGCCTGTGCCGGGCACTCCGGAGGCGCTCGCTGGGTGCGCCGATCGGAGGGTTTTCGCCACCGGGAGGCGTGACCCAGGTCATAGCAGAAGGCGGAAATAAGCGGGGAGGCTCTCCCCGTTTGCATCGGTGTCCCCCTGAAACGGGGAGCTGATCCCCGGTTACGAGCGGGGGTCGGCCGATCACCCACCGTCCGGAGAGAGGGTCCGCAGCCGTGGAGACCGCCACCGACGCCACCGACGCGCCTGACGTCACGAGTGCCACCGACGCACGTGGCGCCACGTGTGCCACCGGCGCGCCTGACGTCACGTGCGCCACCGACGCCGCCGCACCGGCGGCCCGGCGCCGTACGCCGCGACCGCGGGCCGACGCGCTGCGCAACCGGGAACGGATCGTCGCGGCCGCACGTGAGCTGTTCGTCGAGTTCGGGCCGGACGTGCCGCTCGACGACGTCGCACGGCGGGCGGGCGTCGGCAACGCCACGCTCTACCGGAACTTCCCCGACCGCGCCGCCCTGACCCACGAGGTCGTGCTCGCGGTCACCTCCCGCACCACCGCGCGGGCCGAAGAGGCCACCGCGGCGGAGACCGACCCGTTCGCCGCGCTCAGCCGTTTCGTGCACGCGGCCGCCGACGAACGGATCGGCGCCCTGTGCCCGATGCTCTCCGGCGTCTTCGACAAGGACCACCCCGACCTGCTCGCCGAGCGCGACCGCCTCGAAGCGGCGGTCGAGGGGCTCGTGTCGCGCGCCATGTCCGCGGGGCGGCTGCGTACCGACATCGCCGTCGGTGACGTACTCGTCGCCCTCTCCCAGCTCACCCGGCCGCTGCCCGGCATCGCCTGCCTGGACATCGACCGCTTCACCCACCGCCATCTGCAGCTGTTCCTGGACGGCCTGGAGGCCCCGGCCCGCTCCGTACTGCCCGGATCGGCGGCGACCCTGGAGAACCTGAGGCGCCGCGACTGACGCCCGGGCCCAGGCCCCGTAACCAACGTCCTCTTACGTTCACGCGCTCACCTATTACGTTCACGCGCTCACCTGTTACGTCACGCACGTACCGCATCCCTTACGCACGTACCGCACCACTCAGGCACGTACCGCACCACTCACGCACTCCATCACGCGTACGCCAGCACGTACCGGCGACTGACCTCGCGACGTCCTCGGCGCTCTCGCATGTCCCTAGGTGGCTACTCCCATGTCAAAAACCGCTGACGCCCCGCTGTCGAGAATCGCCGGCACCGGGCTCCCCGATCCCAGCCGCTGGAAGGCGCTCGCCTTCATCGCGCTCGCCCAGCTGATGGTCGTGCTCGACGCGACCATCGTGAACATCGCCCTGCCTTCCGCCCAGACCGACCTCGGCATCTCCGAGGGCAACAAGCAGTGGGTCATCACCGCCTACGCGCTCGCCTTCGGTGGCCTGCTCCTCTTCGGCGGCCGGATCGCCGACCTCTGGGGACGTAAGCGCACCTTCGTCGTCGGGCTGATCGGCTTCGCGCTGGCCTCCGCGCTCGGCGGAGCCGCCCAGAACGAGGCGATGATGTTCGGCTCCCGGGCCCTGCAAGGTGTCTTCGGCGCCCTGCTCGCCCCGGCGGCCCTCTCGCTGCTCGCCGTGATGTTCACCGACGCCAAGGAGCGCGCCAAGGCCTTCGGCATCTACGGGGCCATCGCCGGTGGTGGTGGCGCGGTCGGGCTGATCCTCGGCGGATTCCTCACCGAGTACCTGAACTGGCGCTGGACGTTCTTCGTCAACATCCCGTTCGCCGTCGTCGCCGCCGTGGGCGCGTACTTCGTCATCCGCGAGCCCTCCGGCACCCGCAACCGCTCGCCGCTCGACATCCCCGGCGTCGTGCTCTCCACGCTCGGCCTGGTCGCCCTGGTCTACGGCTTCACCCGCGCCGAGTCGGCCGGCTGGTCGGACGGGCTGACGATCACCATGTTCGTCGCCGCCGCCGGACTGCTGCTGGCCTTCGTCGTGACCGAGTCGCGCGTGAAGTCGCCGCTCCTGCCGCTGCGCGTCCTGACCGAGCGCAACCGCGGCGGGGTCTACCTCTCGCTGGGGCTCGCGATCATCGCGATGTTCGGGCTGTTCCTCTTCCTGACGTACTACCTGCAGATCGTGAAGGGCTACTCGCCGGTCCGTACCGGCTTCGCCTTCCTCCCGATGATCGCGGGCATGATCACCGGCTCCACCCAGATCGGCACCCGGCTGATGACCCGGGTCCCGCCGCGCCTGCTCATGGGCCCCGGCTTCCTGGTCGCCGCCGTCGGCATGCTGCTCCTCACCCAGCTGGACCTGAACACCAGCTACGCGGCCGTCATCCTGCCCGGCATGCTGCTGCTCGGCCTCGGGATGGGTACGGCGTTCATGCCGGCCATGTCCCTGGCCACGCACGGCATCGAGCCGCGTGACGCGGGGGTCGCCTCCGCGATGGTCAACACCTCGCAGCAGGTCGGCGGCGCCATCGGCACCGCCCTGCTCAACACCATCGCTGCCGGTGCCACCACCGCGTACATCGCCGACAACGCGGCCCGCGCCACGGACCCGAAGCTCCTGGAGCTCCAGGCCATGGTGAGCGGCTTCGCCAGCGCGATCTGGTGGGCGGTCGGCATCCTCGTCGTCGCCGCCGTGATCGCGGCCGTACTGATCAACACCGGCCGCCCGGGCACGGGGACCGATGCTGTCTCCGGCGGCGACGCCGAGGGCGCGGAGGACGAGCTCCGGATCCCGGTGGTCGCGCACTGAGGCCACGGCCGCATGGGTCTGCCCCGGTTCCGCCGTACTGGCGGGGCCGGGGCAGGCGTATGTGTGCGGGTTCAGCGGAGCCAGGGCAGGCGTGTGTCCGTCCGGGAGCTCAGCGGAGCCAGGGCAGATCCGCGTCCGGGCCGTCCGGTTCGAGCCCGTGGGCCAGGACCCGCATGATCTCGCCGAGGCTGCGCACCTGCTCGGGCGTGAGCCGGTCGAAGAGCGCCTGCCGTACGGCGTCGACATGGCCCGGCGCCGAACGCCCGAGCATCGCGTACCCCTCCTCGGTGAGCACCGCGTTCTGGCCGCGCTTGTCGGACGGGCACTCCTCGCGCCGCACCCAGCCGTTCTTCTCCAGCCGGGCGATGGCGTGCGAGAGCCGGGAGCGGGTGATCTTCACGTTCCTGGCGAGCTCGGTCATCCGCATCCGGCGGCGGGGGGCCTGGGAGAGCTGGACGAGCAGCCCGTAATAGGTGTGGGGCATGCCCGCGTCCCGCTGCAGCTGACGGTCGAGGTGGTCCTCCAGCAGCGTGGTGGCATGCAGATAGGCGCGCCAGACGCGCTGCTCCTCGTCGGTGAGCCAGCGTGTCGCGCCGGTGGATGCCGTGGTCATGTACTCCACTGTACGACCTTTTCTTGAAAGTTTAACTAGATAGGGCTAAGGTCTCCGGAGGTAGGAACTTGAAGGTTCAATAACCTGACCGGCGGGATTCCGCAGGACCCTTGAAGAACCATCCCCCGGGATCAGGGATTCATGATCGATGTCCAGTGTCCCGTGGACAGGGAGTCTCGTGGACAGGGAGTGGAGTGTCATGACTGTCACCGCCGGGCGCATGCCCGCCCTCTACCTCTCGCACGGCGCCCCGCCGCTCGCCGACGACCCGGTCTGGCCCGGCCAGCTCGCCGCCTGGTCGGCCACGCTGCCGCGCCCGCGCGCGATCCTCATGGTCTCCGCGCACTGGGAGGAGGCGCCGCTCGCGCTCGGCGCCGTCGCGCCCGTCCCGCTGGTCCACGACTTCTGGGGCTTCCCCGAGCACTACTACCGCGTACGGTACGGCGCCCCCGGCGCCCCGCAGCTCGCCGACAGCGTCCGCAAGCTGCTGCGCGGCGCCGGCACGCCGGTCCAGGACATCCCGGACCGCGGCCTCGACCACGGGGCCTACGTCCCGCTGGTGGAGATGTTCCCGGACGCCGACATCCCCGTACTCCAGATCTCCATGCCGACGCTCGACCCGCAGAAGCTGATGGACATCGGGCGCAAGCTCGCGCCGCTGCGCGACGAGGGCGTGCTGATCGTCGGCAGCGGCTTCTTCACCCACAACCTGGCCGCCCTGCGCCACCAGGGCGGCGGGGTCCCCGGCTGGTCGGCGGAGTTCGACGACTGGGGCGACCGCGCGCTGCGGGCCCAGGACGTCGACGCCCTGCTCGACTTCGAGCACACGTCCCCGGCCGGAAAGCTGGCCCACCCGCGCACCGAGCACTTCGCCCCGCTCTTCGTGACGCTGGGCGCCGCCGAGGAGGAGCTGGACCGGGGCCGGAGTGTCATCGACGGCTTCTGGATGGGTCTGGCGAAGCGCTCGGTGCAGTTCGGCTGAGGGGTACCGGCTGGGGGTTGCCGCGTCGGCAGGTCGGCTGAGAGCACCGGTCGCGAGCAACCCCGAGGCGATACGGGTCGTCTTCCGGGGTAGGCGGGGTCTGGGCGCGAGATCGGAACGTTCCGGGCCGTCAGGGACGTTCTCCGTACGGGGGCGGCGTGGCCCGTGGGTGTGGCTTCCTGTGAGCGCGGCCTCACCCGAAACGGAGTCGCAGGCTCCCCGCCAGGGCTGCCGGGGCCTCTGCGCACCGTGCCTGACCTGCGGTTACGTGGGTGCGCTGACCAGGTTTCGCCCGGTCGGCGCCGGACAGGGTACTGCATGATCGCGAAAATGAATGGGCAGCATGGGAATTCTGTCCGGATTCCAGTCGTTGTTTCCATCGGATGCAGGGCACCCGAAAAGGTGTCGCGACCTACTCAGCAAGGGAGCACGCATGGCAACCCGTGCCGTCGCCCGTCGTTCGTCCACCGCCTCCGGTGGGACCGACCGGGCAAGCAGTGTTCGCGCCGTGGGCGGGGAAATCGCCGATCGCGACCTGGTCGGCATGTACCTGGACGAGATCGCTCGTACGCCGCTGCTCGACGCCGCCAAGGAAGTCGACCTCTCCCAGTCCATCGAGGCGGGCGTCTACGCCCAGCAGGTCCTCGACGGCGAGGTGGAGAGCGAGGCCGGTGGCGCGACGCGTGAGGAGCTGGAGGCGCTGGTCGCCGAGGGCGAGCGCGCCAAGGACATATTCATCCGTTCCAACCTCCGCCTCGTCGTTGCCGTGGCCCGCCGCTACCCGCGCGCGGGGCTGCCCCTGCTCGACCTGATCCAGGAGGGCAACGCGGGCCTGGTCCGCGCGGTCGAGAAGTTCGACTACGCGAAGGGCTTCAAGTTCTCCACGTACGCGACGTGGTGGATCCGCCAGGCCATCACCCGGTCCATAGCCGACCAGTCCCGCACGATCCGGCTCCCCGTCCACCTGGTGGAGGAGCTCGGCCGGATCCGCCGGGTCCAGCGCGAGTTCAACCGGGAGAACGGGCGCGATCCCGAGCACGCGGAGATCGCCGCCGAGCTCGACTCCAACGCCGAGCGCGTGGGCAACGTCCTGGACTGGGCCCGCGACCCGGTCAGCCTCAACATGTCGGTCGACGACAACGGCGACACCCAGTTCGGCGACCTGCTGGAGGACACCTCCGCCGTCTCGCCCGAGCAGTCGGTGATGACGCTCCTGCGCAGCGAGGAGCTGGAGGACCTGATCGGCAAGCTCGACAACAGGACCGCCTCCATCATCAAGATGAGGTACGGCATGGAGGACGGCCGCGAGCGGACGCTGACCGAGGTGGGCAAGCAGCACGGCCTGACGCGGGAGCGGATCCGCCAGATAGAGAAGCACGCCCTACTCGAATTGAAGCGAATGGCACACGACACGGGCTTTGACGCTGTGGCGTGAGCGGATAACCCGCTAGCCTCCCCATCAAGCCGGTCAACCCCGGCCGACCGACCGGTATCGCTCCGGTCACCCGACCGGTTTCCCACCGGTCCCCGGAACTGAGTCCCGGCGCCCACCCCCCCCGGCGTCGGGGCTCATCCATGTCCGGGGTGGCACACGGGGCCAGGGTCGGGGGCCGTGTGCGGGTCCGGGGGCACCCCTGGTTCACCGTCCGGGCGAGGCCGCACCGGTCACCACCCGGGCAGGGCCGTACCGGTCACCGCCCGGCCAGGGCCGTGCCGGTCACCGTCCGGCCGAGGCCGCGCGGGTCACCGCCCGACCAGGGCCGTACCGGTCACCGCCCGGCCGTGGCCGCCCGAGTCAGTCGGGCGCCGAGGCTTTCCATGTACGCCACCAGCTCCGGCGGCCCCTCCACGGCGAACTCGCACTCCACCAGCGCCAGCCGCAGCGCCACCCACTCCAGCGAGTCCGTGCACGAGGACCGCAACCGGCAGCCGGCCTCCTCCCCGGCCGGTCCCGAACCGGGCTCCGGCCCGGCCTCCGGCTCCGGCACGCCGAGCGTCGGCGGCAGCCGCGCCGCCACGAACTCCGCCGGCGCCGCGAACCGTACGTCGAGCCGCAGCTCCGGCAGCCGGCTCGCCAGCGACCGCGCGAAGTACCGCGCCGCGTCGTCCGCCCCGCCCTCGCCGCCCTCCACGGGCAGCGGCCGAGCCGTGAACCGGGCGCCCGTCGCGAACGGCTCCGAGACCCGGTCCACCCGGAACGTCCGCCAGTCCTCCCGCAGCAGGTCGTACGCGACCAGGTACCACCGTCGCCCGGTGCTCACCAGCCGGTACGGCTCGACCTGCCGCTTCGTCTCCGTACCGTCGCCACTGCGGTACGAGAACCTCAGCCGCTCCTGTGCGGTGGCCGCCGACGCCAGCGTCGTCAGGGTCCGCGGATCGATGGTGGCCCCGTCGCCCCGCGTCAGCGGCACCGTGGCGTTCTGCAGCGCCGAGACCCGGTGCCGCAACCGCGACGGCAGCACCTGTTCCAGCTTCGCCAGCGCCCGTACGGAGGCCTCGTCGACGCCCTCGATGGCGTGCCCGGCCCCGGCCCGCAGCCCGACCGCGATGGCGACCGCCTCCTCGTCGTCCAGCACGAGCGGCGGCAGGGCGGCGCCCGCGACCAGGCGGTAGCCGCCCATCGCACCGCGCGAGGCCTCGACCGGATAGCCCAGCTCCCGCAGCCGGTCGATGTCGCGGCGGATCGTGCGCGGACTGACGTCGAGCCGTTCGGCCAGCTCACCGCCGGGCCACTCGCGCGGGGTCTGGAGGAGCGACAGCAGCTTCAGCAGTCGTGCCGGGGTGTCGGTCATGGGATCCAGGATGCGCGGCCATCAGGTCACGATCAGTCCTAATGAACGAATAGCTTCTTCTCATGTCTTCTTCCGCAGCGCTGCCGGACCCGGCACCGAACACCGCACCGAGTACAGCGTCGAGCCCAGCGCCGAGAACCGCGCCGAGCACCGCACCGCCTCTGCCCGAACCCGCCGACCGGCGCCGCTGGTTCGCGCTCGCCATCGTGATGACCGCGGCCTTCATGGACCTCGTCGACGTCACGATCGTCAACATCGCCATCCCGAGCATCAGCCAGGACATGGAGGCCTCCGTCTCCGCGATCCAGTGGATCACCGCCGGATACGCGCTCGCGTTCGCGGCCGGACTGATCACCGGCGGCCGGCTCGGCGACATCTACGGGCGCAAGCGGCTCTTCCTCGTCGGCATCGCCGGGTTCACGATCGCCTCGGCCCTCTGCGGCCTCGCCCCCAACGCGGACATCCTGGTCGCCGCCCGCATCCTCCAGGGGGCGACGGCGGCGCTGATGGTGCCCCAGGTGCTCTCGATCGTGCACGCCACCTTCCCGGCGCACGAGCGCGGCAAGGTCTTCGGCCTCTTCGGCGCGGTCGTCGGCCTCGGTGCGGTCTCCGGCCCCCTGCTGGGCGCGCTGCTCACCGAGTGGAACCTCTTCGGCCTCGAATGGCGGCCGATCTTCCTGATCAACCTGCCCGTCGGCATCGCGGGCCTGATCCTCGGCGCCAAGTTCATCACCGAGTCCAAGGCGCCGCGGGCCATGCGGCTGGACCTGACGGGCGTCGGCCTGGTCACGCTCGCCATGCTGATGCTCATCTACCCGCTCACCCGCGGGCACGAGCTGGACTGGCCGCTCTGGTGCTTCTTCTCGATGGCCGGCAGCCTCTTCGTCTTCGCGTTCCTGGTCCTGCACCAGCGGCAGAAGGCGGTCATCGACGGCTCGCCGCTGATCGAGCTCTCCCTGTTCCGGATCAAGAGCTTCGCCGCGGGCATCGCCGTGCAGCTCACCTTCGGCGTCGGCCTCGGCATCTTCTTCCTGGTCTGGACGCTGTACATGCAGCTGGGCCTGGGCTGGAGCGTCCTGCGGGCCGGTACGACGGGCATCCCGTTCTCCGTCGCCGTCTCGGTGGCCGCCGGGATCTCCGTACAGAAGCTGGTGCCCCGCTTCGGCCGCAAGGTCCTCCAGGCGGGCGCGCTCCTGATGGTCGCCGGGCTGCTGACGTACCTCTGGGAGGCCGAGCACTACGGACTCGCCATCACCTCCTGGCAGATGGCGGTTCCGCTGGTCGTCATGGGCGTCGGGATGGGGCTGATCGTGGCGCCGCTGACCGACGCGATCCTCTCCGAGGTCCCCAAGGAGCACGCGGGCTCGGCGTCCGGGCTGATCAACACCGTGCAGCAGATGGGCACCGCGCTCGGCCTCGGCCTGGTGTCGGTGGTCTTCTTCGGCGCGATCGGCGACCGGCTCGCCCCGCAGGAGGTCGTCCCGGCCTTCGTGGACGCCTTCCAGCAGTCGCTGTGGTGGGTGGCCGGAGTGCTCGCGGTGATCTTCCTGCTGATGTTCGCGCTGCCGTCACGGCCGAAGGCGCACGTGGAGGGCGAGGCGGCGGGTGACGACCTCCTCGCCAAGGAACCGGCGCTGAAGGGCTGAGCGGCGGGCGGGCGGCGAAGGGCTGAGCGGCGGGGCGGGCGGCGGCGGCCGAGGGCAGGCCCGCCGCCGCCATAGCGCGGGCGTCCGGCCGGCCCCCCGCCCCCAGGACGCGGGCGCCCGGCCGGGCTCAGCAGATCCTCGTACGGCTCTCCATCGCCGCCCGGGCCGCGTGCTCGTCCTCGTACACCTCGCACATATGGCGGCCGTCCGGGGTCGCCGTGTGCTCGACCTCCCACAGGCTCGTCTCGCTGCCGTCCAGCAGCAGGAAGGCGTGCTCGTAGAGCGTGAACCCGGCCTCCTGTCCGTCCACTTGGCACTGGCGCCCGAAGATCTGGGTGATGTGGTGGGCGAAGGCGGACCGGAGCAGCCGCGCCTTCGCCTCGCCCGGCCGGTCGCCGTTCTCCGCGCGGCGCAGGACCCGGCGGGCGTGGTCGGCCGAGTTGTCGGGGGCGTACGTCCGGGGCGCGGGGGCCGGGGGAGCAGACATCAGGACCGTCAGGATCTCCAGCTCCCCGCGGCTCGCCTCGTCGCCGAAGGCCGGGGCGTCGGAGAGGCTCCCGGCCAGCCGGGCGGCGGCGATATGGGCGTCGCCCTCGTCGGCGTAGAGCTCGTGGCGGTGGGGCTCCTGCTCGTCCCGGCCACCGCTGTGCACCAGCTCCCACAGGGTCAGGTCGGAACCGTCGGTGAGGAGATAGGTGTGGCGGTAGGTCTCCCGGTGCAGCACGGGGCTGTGGTGCGACGAGTGCAGTGAACTGCTGTGCGCCAGCGCCGAACCGAGCAGGTCGACCGTGTCGTCGGGAAGGTCGAAAGAGTTGAGGGCGCGTCGCAGGAGTCGGTCGAGGTGCTGCTCGGTTGTCTCGTACGGATCGCTCAAGGTGCTGTCTCCAGGCCGTCGCCGCGTGTTACTTGATGCGTGCTTAACGTAGTCCCTGGGTCTGACATCGTGACCGGGGTTCGTAAAAACGTAAGGCGCCTGAGATAAGTTCCCCGTCTGTTCCCGGCGCATTTCGGGCGGTTGGGGGGTGAACTCCCTTGCCCCGGTTGTGAGTCGGGCGCCCGCGCGCCCCTTCGCCTCGGCCGCGCGCCCCCTGCCTCCCTACCTCTCCCCGTACAGATCGGCGTAGGCGAGGAACGTGCCGCCGGCCCCGTGGATGCTCCGGGCCGCGCGCACCGCCTTCACGATCGCGCGGGCCAGCACGTCCGCGCCCGCCGCGAGGATCTCGTTGACCGCTGCCGGGTTCTCCGCGGCCACCGGAACCCGGCCCGTGGCCAGCGTGAACACGGTGTCGCCGTCGGTCAGTAGATGGACCGGGCGCACCGCGCGGGCCATGCCGTCGTGCGCGGTGCCCGCCAGCTTCTGCGCCTGGGCCCTGGTGAGATCCGCGTCCGTCGCGACGACCGCGATCGTGGTGTTGAACGGCGGCGCCCCGCCCCCGGCCGCCTCCGCCGCCTCCCGCTCCCGTGCCAGCTGCCGTACCGCCTCCGCATGCGTCGAGTCCGCCGGGTGCGCGGGCGGCTCCCCGGTCCCGTACTCCCCGAACAGCACCCCGGTACGGGGATCGAGCACCGAACCCGCCGCGTTCACCGCGACCAGGGCGGCGACGGTGACCCCGGAAGCCAGCCGCACGCTCGCCGTGCCGATGCCGCCCTTGAGCTGCCCGGCCACCGCACCCGTACCCGCGCCCACGCTCCCCTCGGCCACCGGCGTCCCCGGCTCGGAAGCGGCCGCCGCCTCCACCGCGGCCCGCCCGGTCGACGCGTCGGGCCGGGCTCGCCAGTCGCCGCCGCGGCCGAGGTCGAAGAGGGCGGCCGCCGGAACGACCGGCACCACCTGTCCGGGCTCCGTGCCGACCCGGACGCCCCGGCCCTGCTCCTCCAGCCAGGCCACCACGCCGGACGCGGCGTCGAGCCCGTACGCGCTGCCGCCCGTGAGCACGATCGCGTCGACCCGCTGCACCAGGTTGCGCGGGTCCAGCGCATCCGTCTCCCGGGTCCCCGGCCCGCCGCCCCGCACATCCACGGCCGCCACCGCCCCGCCCTCCGGCGCCAGCACCACGGTCGTCCCGCTCAACGCCCCGACCCCGCCCACCTGCGCATGCCCCACCCGGACCCCGGCCACATCCGTCAACGCATCCAGCAACGGCGCCGCGCCCTGCGACAACGCGGTCTCCTCCGGCAGCGACAACGGGGTCTTCTCCGACAGCGACAACGCGGTCTCCTCCGACAACGGCTGCGCTCCCTCCGGCAGCGGCGGGCGCGGGTCCTCGGCGGCGGTCATCGGGCACTCCTCGGCTCGGCGGCCGGCGCCCACGGCCGGGCGCAGCCTCGTCCACGTACGCTCCGAACGTACCGGCGCCGCCTGAGCCTGTCCCTGCACCTGTCCGAGCGACCCGCTCACCCTCTTACCGCCCAAAACGGGTCCAATTGCCGTAAACGGTCCTACGGTGGCCGAGTGACCGAGCCGCCAGAAGCCTCCGCCTCCTCCGCCGCAGCCGACCCGGATCCGCCCGTCGACCACACGGGCACGCGCCCGGGCAACTCCGCGAGCGCGGCCCGCGCCACCGGCCCCCGCTCCGTCACCGCCCGCGCGACCCTGGCCGGAGTGGTGGTCTCCGCCCTCCTGATCGTCGCGATCGTCCTCGGCAGCCGCATGCTGCGCAACTTCGACTCGGCGCTCCTCCCGTACGCCGTCGCCACGGTCTTCCTCGCCTTCGGTGTCGCCTACCGCTACACGGTCTGGATCTCCGCCCCCGGCGCGCGACGCCTCTTCAAACAGGGCTGGCGCAGCCTCTTCTCGTACGAGAACTTCCGCCAGGCCCCCACCGCCCTGCCGAAGATGATCGGCACCTACCTCGGCTTCCAGAAGTTCCTCGGCGCCCGGTCCCACGCCCGCTGGGCCGCACACCAGCTGATCTTCTGGGGCTGCATCCTCGCCGCGCTGATCACCTTCCCGCTCACCTGGGGCTGGTTCACCTTCACCTCCGGCAGCGGCTCAGGCCCCGGCTACGAGATGCGGATCTGGGGCATCAAGATCCTCGGCTTCGACTCGCTCTCCGTCCTCGGCTGGCTGATGTTCCACGGCCTCGACATCGCCGCCGTGCTCGTCATCCCCGGCGCCTCGTACTTCCTCTGGCGCCGGATGAAGGACCGCGGCGCCTCCACCGGCCAGCGCTTCGCCTACGACCTGGTGCCGCTGATCGCGCTGATCGTCATCTCCGTGACCGGGCTGCTGCTCACCTTCTCCTCGATCTTCCTGCACGGCGGCGGCTACCAGTTCCTGGCGATCCTCCACATGGTCTCGGTGGTCTTCACGCTCATCTACATCCCGTTCGGCAAGTTCTTCCACATCGTCCAGCGCCCGGCCGCGGTCGGGATGCAGCTCTTCAAGTACACCGGCCGCCAGGACGACAAGGTCTTCGCCTGCCGCCGCTGCGAGGAACCCATCGACACCGGCCCGTACGTCGAGAACCTGCGCGGCACCATGCGCGACCTCAGCCTCGACTTCGACGCCTGGGCCGAGTACTGCCCGCGCTGCAAGCGGGTGCTGCGCGGCAGCGCCTACCTCTCCCATGTGAAGAAGGGCTTCAAGTGACCGCGGAACCGCGAGCCGCCGCCGACCGCCGCACCTTCATCCCGCTCGACCCCTCCCTCGCCCCGCCCGGCACCCGCGCCTTCCGCGACGCGGGCGGCATCCCGGCCGACCAGTGGCACGCCGACCAGAACGGCGAGACGCTCGTCCCCACGCACTGCTGCTTCTGCGGCGTCCAGTGCGGGATGTATCTGCGGGTGGACCGCGGCGGCAAGGTCTTCGGCGTCGAACCCCGCAACCACGACATCAACCGGATGCGGCTCTGCCCCAAGGGCATCAACGCCTACCAGCAGGTCAACCACCCCGACCGGCTCACCGCCCCGCTCATGCGCCGCTCCCGCGACGAGGAGTTCCGCGAGGTCTCCTGGGAGGAGGCGCTCGACTTCACCGTCGCCGAGGTCAAGCGCATCCAGCAGACCTACGGCAACGACGCCTTCGGGCTGCTCGGCGGCGCCAGCCTCTTCTCCGAGAAGACGTATCTGGTCGGCAAGTTCGCCCGGGTCGCCCTCAAGTCCCGGCACGTCGACTACAACGGCCGCCTCTGCATGGTCAGTGCGGCGGGCGCCAACAAGCTCGCCTTCGGTATCGACCGGGCCGGCAACCCCTTCTCCGACATCCTCCTCACCGACTGCCTCCTCATCGCCGGATCCAACGTCGGCGAGTGCTTCCCCGTGATGACCCAGTACGTCTGGGGAGCCCGGGACCGCGGGGCCAGCCTCATCGTCATCGACCCGCGCGAGACCGCCATCGCCCGGACCGCCGACATCCACGTCGCCCTCAAGCCCGGCACCGACTCGGCCTTCTTCACCTCCGTACTGAACGTCGTCATCGCCGAAGGACTCACCGACGAGAACTACCTCGCCGCCCACGCCACCGGCTGGGAGGAGGTCAAGGCCAAGGCCGCCGAGTACCCGCCGTCCCGCGCCGCCGCCATCTGCGGCATCCCCGCCGAGCAGATCGTCCAGGTCGCCCGCACCTTCGCCCGCGCGCCGAAGGCCATGGCCTGGCACGCCCGGGGCATCGAACACCACTCGCAGGGCGTCGAGAACTGCCTCTCCGTGATCAGCCTCTGCGCCGCCACCGGCCACATCGGCAAGCCCGGCGCCGGCTACGGCACCATCACCGGCCAGGGCAACGGTCAGGGCGGCCGCGAGCACGGCCAGAAGTCCGACCTCCTGCCGGGCGGCCGCTCCATCACCAACCCCGAGCACCGCCGTCAGATCTGCGAGATCTGGGGCATCGAGGAGTCCGAACTCCCGCCCGCCGGGACCTCCATGATGGAGATGGTCTGGCAGATGCAGCGCCGCGAGATCCGCGGCCTGATCGGCATCTGCAACAACCCCTTCGTCTCCCTGCCCAACTACCAGGTGGTCAAGGAGGGGTACGACGCCACCGAGTTCCACGCCCAGTTCGACTTCTTCCTCTCCGAGACCGCCGCCAACGCGCACGTCGTCTTCCCCGTCACCACCTGGGCCGAGGACGAAGGGGTGATGGCCAACGCCGAGGCCCGCGTGGTCAAGCACAACAAGGCCCAGGACCCGCCCCCCGGCGTCCGCACCGACACCTGGGTCATGTGCGAACTGGCCCGCCGCCTCGGCGCCGGCGACAAGTTCGACTTCCCGGACTCCCGGTCGGTCTTCGAGGAACTGCGCACCGCCTCCGCCGGCACGGTCAACGACTACTACGGCATCACCTACGAGCGGCTGGAGGAGACCGGCGGCATCGCCTGGCCCTGCCCCACCACCGACCACCCCGGCACCCCGCGCCTCTTCGAGGACGGGAAGACCTATCACCCCGACGGCAAGATCCACCTCCAGGTCGTCGAGTGGCACCCGCCGATGGACCCGTACGACGACGAGCACCCCATGTCCCTCACCACCGGCCGGACCGTGGCCCACTTCCTCTCCGGCAACCAGACCCGCAGGCTCGGCGCCCTCGTGGAGCAGACCCCGCGCCCCTGGGCCGAGATCCACCCCTCCCACGGCTTCCGCAACGGCGAGCCCGTACGGATCGTCACCCGGCGCGGCAGCGAGGTCTTCCCCGCCCTGGTCACCGAGGCCATCCGCCCGGACACCGTCTTCGTCCCCTACCACTGGCCCGTCCCGACCGCGGCCAACGCCCTCACCATCGACGCGCTCGACCCGCGCTCGAAGATCCCGGAGTACAAGGTGTGCGCCTGCCGGATCGAGCACGCCGACCGGATCGACGAGGTCCCCGCACCACCGGTCGCTCCCGGCCATGTCGCCTACCCGGAGACCCAGGTCTCCCGTACCGACCCGCTGCCTCCCACGTCCCCGCAGGGCCGTGGCACCTCGGAGAGGAGCTGATCTCCCATGATGGGCCGCACGATCTTCATCGACCCGGGGCGCTGCATCGGCTGCCAGGCCTGTGTCTCCGCCTGCCGCGAATGCGACTCGCACCGCGGCAAATCGATGATCCATCTCGACTACACCGACGAGGGCCACTCCGTCGCCTCCCTTCCGACCGTCTGCATGCACTGCGAGGACCCGGTCGCACCCTGCGCCGAGGTCTGTCCCGCCGACGCGATCCTGGTGACCGCCGACGGGGTGGTGCAGCAGGCCGACACCACCCGCTGCATCGGCTGTGCCAACTGCGTCAACGCCTGCCCTTTCGGCGTACCGAAGATCGACCTCGGCGCCAAGCTCCAGCTGAAGTGCAACCTTTGCTACGACCGCACCGCCTACGGCCTGGCCCCCATGTGCGCCACCGTCTGCCCGACCGGAGCGCTCTTCTACGGGACCGTCGAGGAGCTCCAGGCCGAGCGCCCCGGTGTCCAGGTCGCCGACACCTTCGTCTTCGGCGAGACCGAGGTCCGCACCGGCGTGGCCATGGTCGTCCCCGCCGAGAAGGTGCAGTGGCCGGTACCCGGCGGGCTTCCCGTCGTCGAGATCAACGGGAAGGACGTCCGCCGATGAGCGTCACCGAACAGCAGCCGGGCGGCGACCACCCGGCCGGAGGAGACCCGCGCGAGGCGCTCCACGACCGGATCGCCGCCGACTCCCTCACCACCCGGCGCGACTACCTCCGGATCGTCACCACCGTCTCCGGCGGCCTCGCCGTCGGCGGCATCGGCGTGGCCGCGGGCATCCTGCACCGTCACGGCGACGACGAGGACGGCAAGGCCCCCGAGGCCAAACGCATCGCCCAGCGGCTCCCGCCCGGCGAGTCCATCGCCTTCCGCTACCCGGGCGAGGAGGACCGGGCCGTCGCCGTCCGGCTCGACGACGGCACCCTCGTCGGCTACTCAGCCGTCTGCACCCACCTCGCCTGCGCCGTCCTCTGGCGCAAGGACCGGGGCCGGGAGGGCGAGCTGTACTGTCCCTGCCACGAGGGCGTCTTCGACGCCCGCTCCGGCGAGGTCACCGCCGGGCCGCCGCCGCGCGGGCTGCCGAAGGTCGTGGTCATCGAGGAGACCGACGGCAGCATCTGGGCCGTCGGGACGACCCGCTCCGGCGAGAGCGTCGAGGAGGGACTCTGCCGCCAGCTCGGCGGCGAACGCCCCGACCTCGCCGCCCGCATCGGCTGCCCCGACATCGGCTCCGGCGCCGAATCCCCGCCGCGGGCCGCGGGCGCCCGACCCCCGGCCCGCCCCGCGAGGCCCGGCACCGGGGGCGCCGGTGCGCCGGCCGCCCCGAGCCGCCCCGGCGCTTCCGCCACCTCCGGCCCCACCGAGATCCCCGGCAGGCGGGCATGACCGACGCCCCGCACCCCGAGCAGCCGCTGCCGCCGCCGGGCAGCCACTATCCGACGTACCACCCGGGCAGCGCCGACCCCGCGCTGAACCGGCCCGTCCACGAGCGGTATCCGCAGATCCGCCCCACCAGCGGCTACGGAGACCCGCGCGTCCGCCACACCGGGCCCGGCCCCGGCGCCGGCACCGACCAGGAGCCCGAGCGCTCCTCCAAGCTGACCGCCCGCCTCGCCCTGGCGATGACCGTGGTCGTCGGCCAGCTCTGGGGCCTGACGGTGCTGGTCGACGAGTGGATGGAGGGCAACACCGGGACGGCCTGGTGGGGCGCCGGGTTCCTCTGCCTGTCGTTCCTCGCCGTGCTCGGCCTCTGGCTGATCGACCCGAAGGACCGCTGACGTCCGCCACGCCCGGAAGCCGGACGCGGCCTGCCGGAGGGTCTGCCCGGTCCACCGGCGGCCCGCGCCGAGCACCCGGCCGCCGTACCCTGGAGGCATGAGTGCCGCCCCCACCCCCGGTCCGCGAGAGTCGAAGCAGCAACAGCAGCAACAGCGGCCGGCACAGTCGCCGCAGGAACCGCGGCCGAAGCCCAAGCCGGTCCTGATCTTCGACGATCCGCTGGACCAGCAGTCCGCGGACGACACGGACCGGGGCTGGGGCGAGCGGCCCTCCGGCGGCTCCGCCGCCGACCTCGCCCGCTTCCTCGACGAGAAGCCGCCCCACCACATCTGAACCGCAGACCGGCGGGCTACCTCTCCCCGTCCCGGCCCGGCAGCGTCCCGCCGCCCTCGCCCGGCCCACCGAAGCCGCCGGTCCCGGCACCACCGACGCCGCCCGCGCCACCACCGCGCTGCGCGACCAGGGCGTCGCGGATCTCCTTGAGCACCTCCAGCTCGCTGACCTCCAGCGTCTCCTGCACGCCCTCCTTCGCGGCCTGCATCGCCGCCCGCCGGGCCAGGTACTTGGCCATCGGCAGCACCAGCAGGAAGTACACGACAGCGGCGGTGATCAGGAAGCTGAGGGCGGCGCTGAGCACCGAACCCCACAGGATCTCGATCCCGTCCATCTGTCCGGTGGCCGGGTCCGTCGTGCACGGGCCCCGCAGGCAGGAGCTGTAGTTGTCCAGGTCCTGCGTGCCGAACGCGCCGACCAGCGGATTGATGATGCCCTTGACGAACGCGTTCACGATGTTCGTGAACGCGGCGCCGATGACGACGGCCACCGCCAGGTCCACCACGTTGCCGCGCGTCAGGAAGGCCTTGAAGCCCTCCAGGAGACTGACCTTCTTCTCGCTCACAGGTGAGCCTTCTTTCGCATGTGCGGTGAGGGGAGCAGACTGCTCCGCCACCTAAGGCGGGAGAAGGCGACACTGTCCAGTCCGGTAACGCGCACGGGTGACTTGAGAGGGCGTCAGTTCGCATCGGACACCGCCACCGCCAGCCGCCCCGAAGCGCCCGCGCCCAACAGCGCCGTAGCGGCGGACCGCTCCACGGACAGCACCACCAGAGCCCCTTCCGGCGCCGCGCCCGTACCGGCCGTCCCGTCACCACCGCCCCGCAGGCCACCGCCACCGTCACCGTCGGCCCGACCCGGCACGTGCGACACCCGCACTCCGCGTGCCACCGCACGGGCGTCGTCGCCCGCCTCGCCGACCGCGATCACATCGACCCGGTCTCCCGGGCGCAGCAACCGTACGGTCGCCGCGTCCGCGATCCGCACCGGCGCCGAGACGAGACCTTCCGACGAGCGCCCGGCCTCCGTGCCCGTGCCGCCGGCGCCCGAGAGCCCCGCTCCCGAGACGGCCGTGCCCGAGACCCCCGTACCCGGGACGGCCGGGCCCGGAGCGGACGCATCCGGGACGGCGGCGCTGCCCAGCCCCGTCGTGGCCAGCGCCGCGCCCGCCAGCGCGACTGCCGCCGCGATCGCGCGCCGCTGTCTGCGCAGCATCCGCCGCAGCCGGTACGCCCCGCCGCCCCGCACCCGCAGCGGCGCGAACGGCCCGACCCCGCACGGGGCGGGCGGCGGCGCGGGAGGCCGGGGCGGCGGTTTCACGTGGTCCGCGGCGGTCACGGGCGTGGCGGGGACGTGGGGCGCGGGGAAGGGGGACGGAGACATGGCGTCACCTGCAATCGGATGCGAACGGATGCGAAACGGGTGCGAACGATACGAACTGATGCGAACGACGAAGGGAGTCCGGCCGGTGGTCCCGGCCGAACTCCCCTCACGATCCACGGTCCGCGCGCATCCCGCTGAGGCCTGTGGAGAACCTCGCGCATGTGGAAAACTCCGTCACCCGATCCGGCGACTCCGCCTGCGGCACCTCCCGCCGCTACGGCAGCGCGACCCCCGTGTCGATCCCGTCCAGCGCGTGAGCGCAGGCGCAGTTGCGGGCCGATGCCGCCGGCAGCCCGCTCACCGCGTCGAACAGCACCGACCGCAGCCGGTCCACGTTGGCCGCGAAGACCTGGAGCACCTCCTCGTGCGAGACGCCCTCACCGGCCTCCGCGCCCGCGTCCAGGTCGGTCACCAGGGTCATCGTCGTGTAGCAGAGCCCCAGTTCGCGGGCGAGCACGGCTTCCGGATGTCCGGTCATCCCGACCACCGACCAGCCCATCGCCGCGTGCCAGCGGGATTCCGCGCGGGTGGAGAAGCGCGGTCCCTCGACCACCACCAGGGTCCCGCCGTCCACCGGCTCCCAGCCGCGTCCGCGCGCCGCGGTGAGCGCGGCCTTCCGGCCCTCGGGGCAGTACGGATCGGCGAAGCCCAGGTGCACGACGTTGGGTACGGTCCCGTCGGCGCGGGCCTCACCGTCGTAATACGTCTGCACGCGGTTCTTGGTGCGGTCCACCAGCTGGTCCGGGACGAGCAGCGTGCCCGGGCCGAACTCCGGGCGCAGCCCGCCGACGGCGCACGGGCCCAGCACCTGGCGGACCCCGACCGAGCGCAGCGCCCAGAGGTTGGCCCGGTAGTTGATGCGGTGGGGCGGCAGATGGTGACCGCGGCCGTGGCGGGGGAGGAAGGCCACCCGGCGGCCGGCGATCTCGCCGAGGAAGACCGAGTCGCTGGGCTTCCCGTACGGGGTGTCCACGGCGACCTCGGTGACGTCCTCCAGGAAGGAGTAGAAGCCCGAGCCGCCGATGACCCCGATCTCCGCGCCCGGCGCCGTACCCGCGATGTCTGTGCCGGAGCTCGTGTCCGTATGTGCGTTCACCATGCGGTCACCGTATCCGGGGGCGCATCCGGAGCCGCGCGCGGGAAACGTACGGACCCCGCCGAGTCGATCGGCGGGGTCCGGTGAAGCGTTTGGGGCGTACGCGGGCTCAGGCGGCCGACGTACCGCTCGACGACGAGGCCGGCGCGGCGGCCGACGACGAGGAAGCGGAGGACGAGGACGACGACGAAGCGCTCGACTTCGCGTCCGAACCCGTCGACGAGGACGACGAACCGGAGTCGGACGACTTCGAGGACGACGACGCCGGCGTGCTGCTCGACGAGGAGCCGCGGCTGTCGTTCCGGTAGAAACCGGAACCCTTGAAGACGATGCCGACCGCAGAGAACACCTTCTTGAGGCGTCCGTCGCAGCTCGGGCACACGGTCAGGGCATCATCGGTGAACTTCTGCACCGCCTCGAGGCCCTCGCCGCACTCGGTGCACTGGTACTGATAGGTCGGCACTTGCTCCTCCTGGCACTCTCACTCAGTGAGTGCTAACGACGCTCCATACTGACGTATTCCGCGGGATCAGTCCACCGTGACCGGCTCGCGGTGACCGATCCCACGTGCCACCGTGCGGCCCACCGACCTCGGAGCCAGCCGTGAGCGCAGGGCCAGCAGGGTCGCCAGCGCCAGTACGGTACCGGCCAGCGGGACCAGGAATCCGGTGCTCGCGCCGTGGGCGTCGGCGAGTTGACCCGCCACGGTCACGGCGGCGGCCTGGCCCAGGGCCACGGCGCCGGTCAGCCAGGTGAAGGCCTCGGTGCGGGCGGTGGCGGGCACCAGCGACTCGACCAGCGTGTAGCCGCTGATCAGCGCCGGGGCGATGCAGAGGCCGACCAGCAGGCCGAGCCCGGCCAGCAGCGGTACGGAGTGCACGGCCCAGAGGCCGGACGCCATGAGGGTCAGCGCCACATAGCCGACGACGAGGCGGCGCTGCGGGCTGCTCTTCCAGGCGATGGCACCGCAGACGATGCCGGCCAGCATGTTGCCCGCCGCGAAGATCCCGTACAGCAGACCGTTGACGCCGGGGTGGCCGATCTCCTCGGAGAACGCCGTCAGCGAGACCTGCATGCCGCCGAAGACCGCGCCGATGCCCAGGAAGGCGACGATCAGCACCCGGACGCCGGGGATCGAGAGGGCCGAGGTGTGCGGCCGGTCCGCCGTGGCGGCGGGGCGGGGAGCGGGCTGGGTGGCGCGCTGCGCGGCGAAGAGCAGGCCGCCGACCAGGGTGAGGGCGGCCTCGGTGATCAGTCCGGCCGCCGGGTGCACGCCGGTGCACAGCGCCGTCGCGATCACGGGGCCGAGGACGAAGGTGAACTCGTCCGTCACCGACTCGAAGGCGGCGGCGGTGGACATCAGCGGGGAGGCGGGCCGGTCCGGGGTGGCCCCCAGCATCGCGGCCCAGCGGGCGCGCACCATCGGCCCGATCTGCGGGACCGAGGCGCCGGTGGGCACCGCGGCGGCGAACAGCGCCCACAGGGGCGCGTCCGCCAGCGCCAGCGCGGTCAGGGCGCCGACAGAGACGGTGTGCAGCAGGACGCCGGGCAGCAGGACGGCCCGCTGGCCGAACCGGTCGGCGAGTTTGCCGCCCTGCGGGGCGACCAGCGCCATGGAGACGCCGGCGACGGCCGCGACGGCACCCGCGCTGCCGTAGGAGCCGGTGGTGTGCTGGACGAGCAGCACGATGCCGATGGTCAGCATCGCGAAGGGCTGCCGTGCGGCGAAGCCCGGAAGGAGGAAGGTCCACGCACCGGGGGTGCGGAGCAGTTGTCCGTATCCGGGGCGGTCGGTGACCGTGTTTGCCACGGTCCTTGCCTTTCTGCTGCCTGGTGGCAGTGCTTCCCGGCGCCTTTGTGGGGCGGGCCGGACGGAAGCGGCCGAGAGCTGTCCTCTTCGCGCGGAACTGCGGTAGATGCCGGGCGACTCGCTGCCATCGGCGAAGAAACGCCGGGCGAAGAGACACCACGACCGCCATACGGTCGCGCCAGCTCTGCATCAGACAGAGTTGGTCGTTCAGTGTGCCTTTTATCGTACAGGCCGGAAGCCCTGTACGCCTGTGAATGCGCACAGGGCCTCCTGGTGGGCCTGTGATCCGCGTCCTAGAGGTGACGCGTGTGCCTACTTCCAGCGGCCTTCCAGCGACTTTCCAGCGACTTTCTAGCGACGCGCGTTCGTACTAGGGGTGTTGCTGGAGGAATCACCAGGGGTGCCGTCGGACGGCCCCAGCTTCTTGACCGGCGTCACGGGTGTCACCGGTGTCATTCGCCGCGCCGGCTTCGCCGGCTTCACCGCCTGGCGGAGGGCGGACCCGCCCGCTCCCGAGGCCGTCGAGCGCTCGGACGGCCCGGGATTCCCCGGCGTACCGGACGATCCGGCGCCGCCGCCCGTGCCCAGCCAGCCGGCCAGCTTGCCGCCCTCGCCGACCGCCCGCAGCCGGGCCTCCGCCTGGTCGCGCACCGGGTCGGTGGCCACCACCAGCAGCTCGTCGCCGCGCCGCAGGACCGTGGTGGGGGAGGGCACGAAGCTCTCCTTCTCGCGGACCACCAGTGTGACCGCGGACCCGGCCGGGAGCCGGAGCTCGCCGACCTCGACGCCGTGCATCTTGGACTTCTCCGGGATGTCGACCGACAGCAGATGGCCGCGCAGCCGCTCCAGCGGAGCCGACTCGACGCCCAGGTCGTCGGCCTCGGCCTCGTCGTCGGCGATCTTCAGCTTGGCCGCGACCCACGGCAGCGTCGGGCCCTGGATCAGTGTGTAGACGATGACGAGGACGAAGACGATGTTGAAGATCCTCGTGCTGCCCTCCACGCCGGAGACCATCGGAATGGTCGCCAGGATGATGGGCACCGCCCCGCGCAGCCCGGCCCATGACATCAGGGCCTTCTCGCGCGCCGGCAGCCGGAACGGCGCCAGGCTGAGGAAGACCGACAGCGGCCGGGCCACCATGGTCAGCACCAGCCCCACCACGACGGCCGGCCAGAAGTCGTCGACCAGGTCGTGCGGGGTGACCAGCAGGCCGAGCAGCACGAACATGCCGATCTGGGCCAGCCAGCCCAGCCCGTCGGCGAAGCCACGGGTGGCGGGCCAGTGCGGCAGCTTGGAGTTGCCGAGGATCATGGCCGCCAGGTAGACCGCGAGGAACCCGCTGCCGTGGGCCATGGCACCGGCCGCGTACGCCATCACGGCGATGGCCATCACGGCGATCGGGTAGAGGCCGGAGGCGGGCAGGGCGACGTGCCGCAGCCCGAGCGAACCCAGCCAGCCCACCGTGATGCCGATGGCGGCGCCGATGGTCAGCTCCAGGGCGATCTCGCCGATCAGCAGATACCAGTGCTCGACCGGGCCGACCGCGGAGAACGCGACGACGAGGATGACCACCGGGGCGTCGTTGAAGCCGGACTCGGCCTCCAGGACGCCGGTGATCCGGGACGGCAGCGGCACTCTGCGCAGCACGGAGAAGACGGCGGCGGCGTCGGTGGAGGAGACGACCGCGCCGATGATGAGGGCCTGGCGCCAGTCCAGTCCGACCAGGTAGTGCGCGGCGGCGGCCGTGATGCCCACGCTGATGCCGACGCCGACGGTGGAGACCACCGCGGCCGCGGGGAGGACGGGCCCAACCTCTTTCCACTTCGCCCCGAGTCCGCCCTCGGCGAGGATGACGACCAGCGCGGCGTAGCCGATCACCTGGGTCAGCTCGGCGTTGTCGAACTTGACGTCGAAGATGCCGTCCTGCCCGAGGGCGATCCCGATGCCGAGATAGAGGAGCAGGCTGGGGAGCCCGCTGCGCGAGGAGATCCGTACCGCCGCCACGGCGACGAGCAGGACGAGTGAGCAGACGAGCAGGAGTTCGTTGAGCGCGTGGACAGTCAGGGTCCGTTCCTTCCCTGCGTGCGCCTGCCGGATCGTCCTCCGGCAGCCAGTTACTTCGTTACCTTACCTAATCTTTAACGGTTCCTTGACGGCTTCCGTGATCGCATGACGGCTACGCGTGTCCATACAAGGGATGCGCGCAAATGGATGCATCCCTATACCGCGTCCGAGTGGCTTCCCGGCTGCGCCTATGGTTGCTCCTGCACTCCCAGGACCACCCTGCCCCTCGAAGGACAGCGATGCCCGCCAATACAACCGACTCTTCCGGCCCTTCCGACGACGCGAAGAAGCCCGGCAGGAAGAAGAAGGGGCGCCGCGTTCGCCTCCTTCTGCTCGTCCTGGTGCTGGCGCTCGTCGCGGGTGTCGGGTTCGGTTCCTACTGGTCCGTCTCCACCGTGCGGGCCTCGTACCCGCAGACCACCGGAACGATCACCCTGGACGGCCTGTCCGGTGACGTCGAGGTCAAGCGGGACGCGTACGGCATTCCGCAGATCTACGCGGACTCCGACGCCGACCTCTTCCGCGCCCAGGGCTTCGTCCAGGCCCAGGACCGCTTCTGGGAGATGGACGTCCGGCGCCATCTGACGGCGGGCCGGCTCTCCGAGATGTTCGGCTCCGGTCAGGTCGAGACCGACTCCTTCCTGCGCACGCTCGGCTGGCGGAAGGTCGCGCAGGAGGAGTACGACACGGTCCTGGACGAGGACACCAAGAAGAACCTCCAGTCGTACGCGGAGGGCGTCAACGCCTATCTGAAGGGCAAGGAAGGCCGGGACATCTCGGTCGAGTACGCGGCGCTGGGGCTGACCAACGACTACAAGCCGACCGAGTGGACCCCGGTCGACTCGGTCGCCTGGCTCAAGGCCATGGCCTGGGACCTGCGCGGCAACATGCAGGACGAGATCGACCGCTCGCTGCTGACCAGCCGGCTCGACGCCGACCAGATCCAGGACCTGTACCCGGACTACCCCTACGACACCCACAAGCCGATCGTCGACCGCGGAGCGGTCTCCCCGGGCACCGGGAAGTTCGACCTCGACGCCGACCCGTCCGACGACATCGGCTCGCAGACCGCCCAGGGCGCCACCGAGGGCCTCAACACGCAGCTCTCCGCGCTCTCCGACACCCTGGACAAGATTCCCGCGCTGCTCGGCCCGAACGGCAACGGCATCGGATCGAACTCCTGGGTCGTCGGCGGCACCCACACGACGACCGGCAAGGCGCTGCTCGCCAACGACCCGCACCTCGCGCCGATGCTGCCCTCGCTCTGGTACCAGATGGGCCTGCACTGCCGGCAGCTCTCCAAGACCTGCCAGTACGACACCGCGGGCTACACCTTCTCCGGCATGCCCGGTGTGATCATCGGCCACAACCAGGACATCGCCTGGGGCCTCACCAACCTCGGTGCCGACGTCACCGACCTCTTCCTGGAGAAGGTCTCCGGCGACGGCTATCTGTACGACGACAAGGTGGAGCCGTTCGTCACCCGCGAGGAGACCATCAAGGTCGCCGGCGGCAGGGACCGGAAGATCACCGTCCGTGAGACGAACAACGGGCCCCTGGTCTCCGACCGCAGCAAGGAGCTGGACAGGGTCGGCCAGAAGGCGCCCGTCTCCAACGCCGCCCCCGACCGCGCCGACGGTTACGCGGTCGCGCTGAAGTGGACCGCCCTGCAGCCGGGCAAGTCCATGGACGCGGTCTTCGCGATCAACCGGGCCAAGGACTTCGCGACCTTCCGGGCGGCCGCCAAGAACTTCGAGGTCCCCTCCCAGAACCTCATCTACGCCGACACCGAGGGCAACATCGGCTACCAGGCGCCGGGCACCATCCCGGTCCGCCGCAAGGGCGACGGCACGCTGCCCAGCCCCGGGTGGGACCCGGCGTACGGCTGGGAGAAGGACCCGATCCCCTTCGACGAGCTGCCCTGGGAGTACAACCCGAAGCGCGGCTACATCGTCACCGCCAACCAGGCCGTGATCGACGAGGACGAGTACCCGCACCTGCTGACCAAGGACTGGGGCTACGGCGCCCGCAGCCAGCGGATCAACGACCTCCTCGCCCAGAAGATCAAGGGTGGCGAGAAGGTCTCGACCGACGACATGCAGAAGCTGCAGATGGACAACTCCAGCGAGATCGCCAGGCTCCTGGTGCCCGAGCTGCTGAAGATCAACGTCTCCGACCCGAGCGTGCGTGAGGCGCAGAAGCTGCTGGAGGGCTGGGACTACACCCAGGAGTCCGACTCGGCCGCCGCCGCGTACTTCAACGGCGTCTGGCGCAACATCCTCAAGCTCGCCTTCGGCAACAAGCTGCCCAAGGAGCTGCGGGTCAAGGGCGACTGCCTCAATGTGCCGCCGGCCAAGAACAGCGGCCCGGCCGACCAGCAGAAGAAGCTCGTACGCGAGTGCGGCCAGCGCGACGGCGACTCCGCGCAGCCGGACGGCGGCGACCGCTGGTTCCAGGTGGTCCGCGACATCGTCAAGGACCAGGACAACGAGTGGTGGAAGGCGCCCGCCAGGGGCCGCGAGGCCGCGCTGGAGAACCGGGACGACCTCTTCGCCCGGGCGATGGAGGACGCGCGCTGGGAGCTGACCGCCAAGCTCGGCAAGGACATCTCCACCTGGAGCTGGGGCCGGTTGCACCGGCTGATGCTGAAGAACCAGACCCTCGGTACCGAAGGGCCCGATCTGCTCCAGCGGGCGCTCAACCGCGGCCCCTGGAACCTCGGCGGCGGCGAGGCGACGGTCAACGCCACCGGCTGGAACGCGGCGAGCGGCTACGAGGTGATCTGGGTGCCGTCGATGCGGATGGTGGTCAACGTGGGGGACTGGGACAAGTCCCGCTGGATCAACCTCACCGGGGCCTCCGGGCACGCGTTCAACGGGCACTACACCGACCAGACCGACAAGTGGGCCGACGGTGAACTGCTCGACTGGTCCTTCGGTACGGACGCGGTCGGCGCGTCCACCGTCGACACGCTGACGCTCAAGCCGTAGAGGCCTCCGCGGCGCTTGACCGGCCGTCAGGCGGTGAAGCGCCGCGCTCCGGCCGGGGTGACCACGGCGTCCACGGGGTGGTCGTGCGGTTCCGCAGGGACCCGCGCGACCACCTCGTTCGCGTACAGGAGCACGATCAGCGCCGGGTCGGCCCCGGCCACCGCGAGCCGGGCCAGCACCCGGTCGTAGCTGCCCCCGCCGCGTCCCAGCCGCATGCCCGCCCCGTCCACGGCCAGCCCGGGCAGCAGGACCGCGTCGGCCTCCACGACGGCGGCGGGGCCGAGCCGGGGCCCGTCCGGCTCCAGGAGCCCGCGCCCGGCCGGCAGCAGGTGCTCCACGCCCTCGTACGCGGCCCAGTCGAGGTCGTTGTCCGCCAGGAGCACCGGAAGCAGCACCCGTACGCCACGCTCCCGCAGCGTGTCCAGCAGGGCCCGCGTCCCCGGTTCGCGTCCCACGGAGACGTACGCGGCGACCGTTCGGGCGTCAGCCAGTTCGGGGAGGGCCAGCGCGCCGGCCGCGAGAACCGTGGCCGCTCCTGTGACGTCTTCCTTGGTCAGGAGAGCGCGGGCGGCGAGCAGTTCGCGGCGAAGAGAGGCTTTTGCGGGCACCTTCACAGATACCTTTCCGGACTTGTCAGGGTTCATTGGAGAGTCACACGGTTCTCGTATGGGCATATTTAAGGGCAAAGTTAACCGGAAGCTCATCTTCCGGGTGTGTGCACCCGTTAAGGTTCTGCGCATGACTCAGTCGCCCCCCAGGATCAGCAAGGCCGTCATCCCGGCAGCAGGTCTCGGAACCCGCTTCCTGCCCGCCACGAAGGCCACTCCCAAAGAGATGCTGCCTGTCGTCGACAAGCCGGCCATCCAGTATGTCGTCGAAGAAGCCGTAGCGGCGGGCCTCTCCGACGTACTGATGATCACCGGTCGGAACAAGCGTCCTCTTGAGGACCATTTCGACCGCAACTACGAACTGGAGTCCGCGCTCACCCGTAAGGGAGACGCCGAACGGCTCGCCAAGGTCCAGGAGTCCAGCGACCTGGCCACCATGCACTACGTGCGCCAGGGCGACCCGCGCGGCCTCGGCCACGCCGTGCTCTGCGCCGCCCCGCACGTGGGCGACCAGCCGTTCGCGGTGCTGCTCGGTGACGACCTGATCGACCCGCGCGACGCCCTGCTGGCCCGCATGGTGGAGATCCAGGAGCGGGAGGGCGGCAGCGTCGTCGCGCTGATGGAGGTCGACCCCTCCCAGGTCCACCTCTACGGCTGCGCGGCCGCCGACACCACCGTCGACAGCGACGTCGTCCGGGTCACGGGCCTGGTCGAGAAGCCGGAGCCGGCCGACGCGCCCAGCAATCTCGCCGTCATCGGCCGGTACGTTCTGGACCCCGCGATCTTCGACATACTGCGACACACCGAGCCGGGCCGCGGCGGCGAGATCCAGCTCACCGACGCTCTCCAGCTGCTGGCCCAGGACGAGAAGATCGGCGGCCCCGTGCACGGCGTCGTGTTCAAGGGCCGCCGCTATGACACCGGTGACCGGGGCGACTATCTGCGTGCCATTGTCAGACTGGCGTGCGAACGTGAAGACCTGGGGCCGGACTTCCGGACCTGGCTCCGTAAGTACGTCACCGAGGAGATGTAACCCCGTGAGCAGCACGATCTGGTCGGTGGACGAGCACCTGGACGACATCCTCGCCACGGTGAGGCCGCTCGAACCCATCGAGCTGCAGCTGCCCGACGCACAGGGCTGCGTCCTGGTGAAGGACGTCGTCGTGGAGGTGGCCCTGCCGCCCTTCGACAACAGCTCGATGGACGGTTACGCGGTGCGGATCGCCGATGTCGAGGGGGCCAGCGAGGAGTTCCCCGCCGTCCTCACGGTCATCGGCGACGTCGCCGCGGGCAGCGCCGGGCTCGCCGACGACCAGGTCGTGGGGCCGGGGCAGGCCGCCCGCATCATGACGGGCGCGCCGCTGCCCGTCGGCGCGGAAGCCGTGGTCCCGGTCGAGTGGACGGACGGCGGTACGGGCGAGGGCCCGGCCGCCGCCATGCGGGCCCACTCCGATGCCCCGGAGGGCGCCACCGGTGAGGTCCGCGTCCACCGGTCCGTCGAGGCCGGTGCCCATGTCCGCGAGCGCGGCAGCGACGTCAAGCCGGGTGACCTGGCCCTGCGCGCCGGATCGATCGTCGGCCCGCCGCAGATCGGGCTGCTCGCCGCGATCGGCTGCTCGACCGTCGTCGTACGGCCCCGCCCGCGCGTCGTCGTCCTCTCCACCGGCAGCGAACTGGTCCAGCCCGGCGAGCAGCTGACCGGCGGCCAGATCTACGACTCCAACAGCTTCGCGCTCACCGCCGCCGCCCGGGACGCCGGAGCCATCGCCTACCGGGTCGGCGCGGTCACCGACGACGCCGAGACCCTGCGCGCGACGATCGAGGACCAGCTGATCCGCGCGGACGTCATCGTCACCACGGGCGGCGTCAGCGTCGGCGCGTACGACGTCGTCAAGGAGGCGCTCTCCTCCGTCGGCGACGAGGACGAACCGGGCAGCGGGATCGACTTCCGCAAGCTCGCCATGCAGCCGGGCAAGCCGCAGGGCTTCGGCTCGATCGGCCCCGACCACACCCCGCTGCTGGCCCTGCCGGGCAACCCGGTCTCCAGTTACGTCTCTTTCGAGCTGTTCGTCCGCCCCGCCATCCGCGCCCTGATGGGCCGCACGGACGACCTCCACCGCCCCACCGTCCGGGCCGTGCTGAGCACCGACAAGGCGCTCACCTCACCCGCCGGCCGCCGCCAGTTCCTGCGCGGTACGTACGACGAGGAGGCGGGCACCGTCACCCCCGTCGGCGGCTCCGGATCGCATCTGGTGGCCGCTCTCGCGCAGGCGGACGCGCTGATTGTGCTGCCCGAGGACACCACCTCCGCCGAGCCCGGCACGGAGACGGACGTGATCCTGCTCCGCTGACCGCCGCCCGGTGGCGGTACGGTATCTGCCGCCGTGCCTTCCGGAGGACCCCCTCCGGGCCCGGCCCGGAGGATCCCCTCCGGCCGGGCCGATCGGCGCCCTTACCGCTGGGTGGAGTGAGTTGAGTACGCAGAACAGGCTGACGCACATCGACGAGGCGGGTGCGGCCCGTATGGTCGACGTGTCCGAGAAGGACGTCACCACGCGCGTCGCCCGCGCGAGCGGCCGGGTCCTCGTCTCGCCGCGCGTCATCGAGCTGCTCCGGGGCGAAGGAGTCCCCAAGGGCGACGCCCTCGCCACCGCGAGGATCGCCGGGATCATGGGCGCCAAGCGCACCCCGGACCTGATCCCGCTCTGCCATCCTCTGGCCGTCTCCGGCGTCAACGTCGACCTGGCCGTGGCCGACGACGCAGTGGAGATCACGGCCACCGTGAAGACGACCGACCGCACGGGCGTCGAGATGGAGGCGCTGACCGCCGTGTCGGTGGCGGCCCTCACGGTGATCGACATGGTCAAGGCCGTCGACAAGAGCGCGGTCATCACCGACGTACGGGTCGAGGCGAAGTCGGGCGGCAAGTCCGGCGACTACCGGCGCACCGCGCCGGAGGGACCGGCGGGACCGGACGCGTGACGCCGCCCGAGCCCGGAGCCCCCGGCCACGAACCCGTGACGCAGCCCGATCCCACCGGAGCCCCCGGCCACGAACAGCCCGCGAACGCGCAGGCGCCGGCGCACCACCGGAGCGCACACCAGGCCGAGCCCACCGGCGCCGCTCTGACCGCCCCGTACGCCGCCCTCGTCGTCACCGCCTCCAACCGGGCCTCCGCCGGCGTGTACGCGGACAAGGGCGGCCCCCTGATCGCCGAAGGCCTCACCGCTCTCGGCTTCACGGTCGACGGCCCGCAGGTCGTGCCCGACGGCGACCCGGTCGAGGCGGCCCTGCGCGCCGGAGTGGCCGCCGGGTACGACGTGATCGTCACCACCGGCGGTACGGGCATCTCACCGACCGACGCCACGCCCGAGGCGACCCGCCGCGTCCTGGACCACGAGATCCCCGGCATCCCCGAGGCGATCCGGGCCGAGGGACTTGCCAAGGTCTCCACGGCCGCGCTCTCCCGGGGCCTCGCGGGCGTCGCCTCCGGCACCCTGATCGTCAACCTGCCCGGCTCCACCGGCGGGGTGAAGGACGGCCTGGCGGTCCTCGGCCGGCTCCTGGTGCACGCCGTCGACCAGCTCCGCGGCGGCGACCACCCCCGACAGGGGAGCTCGAGCTGAACATCGCGACCTGGCCGGTGACGCTGACCGACGGCGAGATCGTCCTGCGCCCGATAAAGATGCGCGACCAGCGGGCATGGCGTGAGGTCAACCGGCGCAACCGCGACTGGCTGCGCCCCTGGGAGGCCACCGTTCCGCCGCCCGCGCCCGGCGGCCCGGTCGCACAGCGGCCCACGTACCGGCAGATGGTCCGCCACCTGCGCGCCGAGGCGCACGCCGGGCGGATGCTGCCGTTCGCCATCGAGTACGAGGGCCGGCTCGTCGGCCAGCTCACGGTCGCGGGCATCACCTGGGGCTCGATGTGCTCGGGCCATATCGGCTACTGGGTCGACCGGAGCGTCGCCGGACGCGGAGTGATGCCGACGGCCGTGGCGCTCGCGGTGGACCACTGCTTCCGCTCGGTGGGGCTGCACCGCATCGAGGTCTGCATCCGCCCGGAGAACGCGCCGAGCCGCCGGGTGGTGGAGAAGCTCGGGTTCCGCTCCGAGGGCGTGCGCCCGCGCTATCTCCACATCGACGGCGCCTGGCGGGACCACCTGATCTTCGCGCTCACGGCCGAGGAGGTGCCGGAGGGGATGCTCCGGCGCTGGCGCCGCACGCGGCCGGTGACGCCGCAGGGCCCGGGGGAGTCCGGGCAGTGGCCCGGACGATCCACGTAATAAAATAAGTGTTCGAATTTGATCGACAGATGGCAGCAATGGTTCGCACTATTGGTGACTGTTGATCCGATCAATCACAAAAAAAGTCCGTGATATCAGCCGGATCGTGCGACACACCGGGCCAATTGGCGGATGCCTCCGCGTAAACCCCTCTACGGTGTGAGCGTGAGCAGCAGCGGCCTCATCTACGCAGTCATCGTCGGGGCCTGGGCCGCCTACTTGGTGCCGATGTGGCTCCGCAGGCAGGACGAGCTCAACGAAGCCCGTCCGACGGAACGCTTCAGCACCGCCATCCGGCTGCTGTCCGGACGGGCGGCGATGGAGCGCCGGTATGCCAGGGAGCTGCGGGAGCGCACCGCCGAGGAGGCGGGGCCCGACGTGGACCCGGACGCCGAGACGGACCGTATGGATTCCGTCGACGTCCGGGCCTTTGCCGCGCCTCCGGCGCATATGGAAGCCAGGGGGCACGACCCGGCGCACGCTCCCGAGCGCGCCCCGGGCCCCCATGCCTCCGACCGCCAGGCGCCCGACCGCCGACCGGCGCACCAGCCACCGGACCGCCAGGCGCCCGACCGCCGGTCCGGCGAGCGCACCGCGCATTCCGGGCCGTCCGCGCCCGCCGGCCCACCGGCCCAGCGCCGCCCGCGCACCGGAGACGCCGACGCCGAGCGGGCCCGGCGTGCCCAGCGCTCCCAGGTTCTGGCCCGGCGCCGACGGACGACCGTCGTCCTCTTCCTCGCCTTCACCCTCGGCGCGGTCGTGGCCGCGGTCGGCGGGCTCGGCTTCCTCTGGGCGCCGGCCGTCCCGGCCGTTCTGCTGAGCACGTACATCGTGCATCTGCGCGCGCAGGAACGGCGCCGGTTCGCGTTCACCATGGACCGCCGCCGGGCCGAGGTCGCGGCGCAGCGGCTGCGCGAGAACCGCCCCCGCAGGCACCAGTCCGCCGCCTCCGCCCCCGCCGACCAGGACGACGACTCCGACGCCCACCACCCGGAGTCGGAACCTGTCCCCACGGTCTCCCCGCAGGAGGCCGGCCGCCGCGCGCTCGTCGAGCAGACGGACCACGCGGAGTGGGTGGACCAGCAGCGCGAACGCGGCCGGGTCCAGGGCGACAGCTGGGAGCCCGTCCCCGTACCGCTCCCCACCTATGTCACCGCCCCCGTCGCCCCCCGGGCCACCGGCGGCGTCGAGGTCGGCGACCCGGAGACGTGGAGCGCGGCCCGCTCCAGCACCGCCGAGCCCACCCAGACCGGCACCTCCCACCCGACCACCCCCGCGGTGGACCCGGCGCCGCGCCAGCGCACCAACCAGTCCCGCCGCACCCGCGACCGGGGCCGGACCCCCCTCTTCGACCAGTACGACGACGAGGACCGGCCCCGCGCCGCCAACGAGTGAGACCCCGGAATCCCGGCACCGCTGACCAGCGGAGGAACGGATTTCCAAGCACCGGGGTGAGGGTGCTAGAGTTTCACTCGTTGCAAGGGCCTGTGGCGCAGTCTGGTAGCGCACCTCGTTCGCATCGAGGGGGTCTGGGGTTCAAATCCCCACAGGTCCACAACGGGCCGTTCACGAGTTAGCTCGGGATCGGTTCACGAATTCCCGTTCAGTTACTTCAACTGGGCGGGATTTCGTGGTTTTCAGGCTTGGTACGACGCGGATGCCGCTCGGGGAAGCCCGGTTCGGCTCTGTGGGCACGGTGAGCGGAGCTGGCTGTGGTTGTGCGGGCATGGCGAAGCGGCCGCAGGACTCGGACGGTCCTGCGGCGCGCTGATGGCTGTCTGGTTGAGCCCGCTTCGTCGCCGACGGAGTTTCTACGGTTCGGGTGGTGGGGCGGAGCTGTCTGCTCCGACCTCCTCGACAGGGTCCTCGTACGGGTCCGGGGTCTCGGGGATGTCGCCGAGGGTGTAGTTCTCCTCCTTCCACAGGCGCTGGTCGCGCAGGAAGGACTCGATGGTCCTCAGGTTCTCGACCATGAGCTGGATGGCGCTCAGCAGGGTCTGGGCGACTCGGCCTCGGCTCTGCCGCTTCTCGCGGGAGTGCAGGAACGTATCGACGTTCTTGGCGCGGCCGTTGAGTCCTTCGACGTGGCTGCGCAGACTTCGGTAGGCACGCTGCCATGCCTCTCGGCCCCAGGGCAGGTCCTGGCGGAGCTTGGGCATGATGTCGACCGGCACGGTGATCGTGGACTGCTGGCAGATGGCCGGACGCTGGTGGGCGGGTCGTTCCGGTGGGCGCACGGTCGGCCTGGCGTCCGGATGGGTCTGCCTGGCACGGTGGTTGGTCAGGTCGATGGTGTGGGGCCGGGCGCGGACGGGACGTCGTGGCGTGTGAACCCGGCGCCGGTGGGCTCCGGAGGCGTCGCGTTCCTTGGCCCAGGGGCAGGTGACGCGGGGGCTGGTGCCGGCGGCGGGGCATTGGCGGCGTTCCAGACCGCGGTGGTCGGCGGACTGTTTGAGCGGGAGGACGTAGGAGTCTGCTTCCAGCATTTCGGGCAACAGCTCTTCGCGGGTCTTGCTCTGCTTGGCGGCGGCCATGCGGTGGTAGGTGTCGATGATCCGCTGGGGGGTGTGAGGGCAGAGCAGGTCGCCCGCGATGGCGAGGGTGCCTTCGACGGCGTTCTTGTCCTTGCGGACCATGGTGGTCTTGTAGTCGAGGACCGGTTTGTAGCCGACGGCCCGTACGGGGTCGTGGAAGTTCTCGACCTTGGCGCCGGAGTAGGCGAGGTCACCGGCCAGGTACCCCTGGATGGGCCACAGACGCTTGACGACCTGGAGCAGGCGGACGGCTTGAGGGCCGATCTGCTTGCCGGGTGTGTGCAGGGACATACCCATGCACAGCTGGGGGTAGCGGCCAGCGAGGGACGCTTCGGTGTGACCGGCGACCAGCAGCGTTGCGCTGTAGCCGAAGGTCTGGTGGCCGCCACCGGAGACGTGGATGCCCGCGCTCACTTCGAGCGAGGCGTGGCGCTTCGTGCTGTGGCGGGCCCAGGTGGGAAGGGCGGTGGCGTCCACCGACAGGTCGCCGGCCCAGGCGTCCATCAGACCTCGGGCGACAGCGGTGCGTACGGGCGTGAGCACCAGCTTGTTGGCGATCCGGGACAGGACCGGTGTCGAGTCGTGGTGCCTGCGGTGCAGCCAGGCGCGCCGGTAGATGACGGCCTGCTCGCGTGGCATACGGGTCCGGCGGTCGTGCCGGGCCGGGTCCAGGACCGTTGTGATGCGCGACCAGGCGTCGTAGAAGCGCTTCGCCGACGCACGCGTCGCCTCGACGTCCGTCCGGTCTACTTCCGTCAGTCCGAAGTACTTGAGCCAGGGCTTGCGCAGGCGGAACTGCACGCACTCCCAGGCGTCGTCCACGTTGGTGCTGCGCAACTCCCGTGCCGCCAGCACCATGCCGACCAGGACGGTCTCCGACATGAGGCCGCGCGGGCCGGGGCGGCAGGACTCCAGCACCGCGAGTTCGTCCAAGACTCCGCTGGCCCGGACGAGGTCGACGACCTGCCGCACGAGGCGGTCGTTCAGCTGGGAGGGGTGAGGTGAGGGGGCGGGCCGGTGCTGCCCGCTGCGGCGCTTCACGCCCAGCCCCGCAGCATGCGCACGGCGGCGTCGCGAGAGATCGCCGGTACCCAGGCCATGTAGGGGGCGAGCGCCGCGGTCGTTTTCATGCCTGCCGCACGGGCCACCAGGTCGGCCGGCACGCGGTCGCGCAACAGGGACACGATCCAGGTGGCTCGCAGGCGCCGGGTGTCCAGGGCGGGGATCTTCGGGTCGCCGGGCTTGGTGCGTTTGACCCAGTTGCTGATGGCGTTCTTCGGGTAGGGGACCTGCCGGTCGGGTGCGTACAGGTAATTGTCCCCGGCGGTCCGGGCGAGTGCGGCGAGTGTCTCCTCCCACAGCGAGCGGCACACGATGAGCCGATCGGTGTCCGGGACGTGGACGACGACGGCGTCGCTGGGCAGAACGTGGATGTCCGTGCCGCGCACGGTGAGGAGTTCCTTGGGCGGCAGGCCGCACCCGGCGCCGAGCGCCAGCAGCGCCTTGCCGTTGCCCCGGCCGGTGGGGACGGGCGGCAGATTGTCGGACCAGGCGTCCAGACGGGTCAGGTCACTGGTGCCGTAGGGCTCGGCGCGGGAGCGGTCCCCACTCAGGTGAGGGCGGGGCGCTTCGCCGCGCTCGACCCAGATGAGGGTCTCCCGGACGCGGGCGAGGATCGAGGCGTAGGTCTGGGTGCTGTTCGGAGCGATGTCGGTATTCAGCAGGAGCGAACGGGTGATGGTGCCCTGCTCCAGCCAGACCGCCGGATCGCGTGCCAGTCCTGCGCGTTCGGCGCTGATGGCGAGGGTCGCCATGACGCCCAGCACCGTGGTGAGCCGGTAGGGCACGTGGTCGGCGACGGTGGCGACGACCATCCGCACCCCGTCGGCCACCGCCTCCCACTCGGGAGCGGCGTCCTTGGGGCGGTACCGCAGGATTGCCTGACTCATCTCGGTATCCAGCGCGATGCACCACGAATATCGGCTGAACAAATAGCCGCATTGCTCGACATAGTGCACATCAACCTGGAGGAGCGCATCTCGATGCCCGGTGGCACGCAGCGCAGTACGGCGCCGAGGGACTTTGCCGAGAACCCGGACGCGTGGCCCCACGCGATCATGATCGGTCACCCTCAGGCGAGGGTCGTCCAGGCGCTCGCGCGCATCCTCGGGAAGAGGTTGGAGGAGCAGGGGCTGAGCCTGCGGCGGGCCGCCGCGCTGACCGGGGTCAACCGGCAGGCGATCGTCAATCTGCTCAGCGGAATCAGCTGGCCCGACGTCGTCACCGTGAGCTTGCTGGAGGACGGACTCGGGGTCGCGCTGTGGCCGGGAGCTGTGAGCCCCGCCTCGGCGGAGTGCTGATGATTTAGGTGAAGTATCCGACATGAAGGCCTGCCTTCTATGCCATTAGTCAGTAAATGGCATGCAGAACTAGGCCACGCGATCCCAGCGGGCGTGCCGTCGATTAGACTGGGATGCACGTGAACCATGATCAGGGGCACGTACGGTGCCGCCGGAGGGCAATCCGGCGGCGCCACCCCTCTCACACAACTGATCAGAGGCGCGTTTCTAGGTCAGGCGGCCTCGGCCTTCTGAGCTGTCGGCAGGTCCTTGGCCACGGCGTAGGTGGCGGAGGCGACCTTCTCCACGCGCCCCTTGCCGACCAGCCGGTTGAGCGCGGTGCGCACGTCCTCGCTGGGGCGCTTGGAATTTCCGAGCTTCCCGGTGTGTCCCTTGGCCCGCAGAAGCTCGATGGTCTCGACCACCTCATCGACGTGCATGGCGCGGTCCGACGTGGCAAGGATCGTCATGACGAAGTCCTGCAGGCTGTTGGACTCATCGTCCTGGAGCTCGTCCAGAGAGGCCGAAACAGCGCCCTGCCGCGGCACGGACGGTTCTTCCGGCGTGTGGGGCGGCGGTTCGGGGCTCTGCGGTGCGGCGGGGTCTGGCTGTGCAGCGTCCCTGGGGCCAGGAACGCGGGCCTCGATGAACTGGTACATCGTCTCCGCCTGCTCCAAGCCCTGCTCCTCGCCTGCGAGCCGGTCCTGGAGTTCGGCGACCACGACGAGAGCCTGCGCGAGTTCGTCGCGCAGCGCGGCGCAGTCGGCACGCCGTTCGTCCCGGTTCTGCCGTATGAGAGCCAGCGCATCGACGAGCAGGTCGGAGCGCCTCTCTGCTCCCTGCGCCATGTGACCTCCTGTGTCTGACGTTGCCTACAGGCACACCCTACGGGGTCTGCCAGGCAGAACATAGAATGATCTTCCAATCTGTAGGTTCTGGATGCGTCCATGCGGTGGTGGTGCATTACGGCCTGCAAGCAGAAGGGCGGCCTCGACCGGCACCGGCTTGCCGCGCGTGGGAACGGTTGTGGGGTGCCCTGGTTCGGTCCGCGAGGTTGCTCGGCGGATGCTGGCCGCCGCTCTGGAGTCGGAGGTGGACCAGTACATAGCCGAACTCGCCGGGCAGCGTGACGAGGCCGGTCGTCGGCTGGTGGTCCGCAACGGCCGGCACCGGCCGCGGACCGTGACCACGGCTGCCGGGCCCATCGAGGTGGCCGCCCCGCGCGTGAACGACAAGCGGGTCGACGAGACCACGGGTGAACGTCGGCGGTTCACCTCGAAGATCCTGGCGCCCTGGTGCCGGGAGTCCCCGAAGATCAGCGAGGTGCTGCCGCTGCTCTATCTCCACAGCCTGTCGTCGGGCGACTTCGTGCCCGCGATGGAATAGTTCCTGGGCTCCTCGGCCGGGCTGTCGCCGACCAGGGTGACTCGGCTGACGCGGCAGTGGACCGCCGATCACGCCGAGTTCCAGCGCCGTGACCTGGCCGGATCCGACTACGTCTACGTCTGGGCCGACGGCGTCCATCCCAAGATCCGCTTGTCCCAGACGCACTCCTGCCTCCTGGTCCTGATGGGCGTCCGCGTCGACGGCACCAAGGAACTCATCGCGATCACCGAGGGCCTGCGCGAGTCCACCGAGTCCTGGGCGGGCCTGCTGCGCGACTGTCGGCGGCGCGGGATGCGCGACCCGATGCTCGTGGTCGGCGACGGTGCGATGGGCCTGTGGAGGGCGCTGGCGGAGGTGTTTCCGCAGACCAGGTACCAGAGGTGTTGGGTACACAAAACAAGGACGTCTCGAACGCGCTGCCGAAGTCCGCGCAGCCCGGCGCGAAGAAGGCTCTGCAGGAGATCTGCAACGCCGAGGACCGTGCGCACGCCGAGAAGGCGGTCACCGCGGTCGAGAAGGCGTACGGGGCGGAGTTCCCCAAGGCCGTCAAGAAGATCACCGGCGAGGTAGACGAGCTGCTGGCGTTCTACGACTTCCCCGCCGAGCACTGGGTCCATCTCAGGACGACGAATCTGATCGAGTCGACCTTCTTCACCGTGAAGCTTCGGACCAAGGTCACCCGCGGCGCCGTCAGCCCGGCCGCGGCCCTCGCGATGGTCTTCAAGCTCGTCGAGTCCGCCCAGGCCCGCTGGCGAGCGGTCGCCGCGCCGCACCTCGTCGCCCTCGTCCGAGCCGGCGCCCGCTTCGAGAATGGCCTCCTCGTCGAACGAGATGAGACCCTCGCAGCGTGATCCACCTTGTGACTGTTCGCGATAGTTGGCGGTTGAGCGGGTGCGCCTGACTGGTCACGGCGCTTCTGTTCACCGCAGTTGGCAAGTGCAGTTCACGGTAGCCGGCGAGCCCGTGGCCGAAGCAGCCGGTTCCGCGAGGTCTGGGCGGGAAATGCTCGGTGAGGGCGTCGCGTGCGATGAGGTACGACGCCCCTTCACCGAGGGCAGGGCCTGCGGGTTGCTGGTGACCGACTTGACCGATGGGGATTCGGGTCGGTCTATGCGGCGAGTTCCGGCTCCAGGCCGTCGAGGAGGGCTTGGAGGCCGAACTCGAAGGTCTTGTCGGGAGCGGCGGCGTAGTCGGCCGCCGCCTGGGTGTCCAGCCGGGCGCGCAGGCGCGGATAGCGCATGGCGATCTCCTGCGCCTTGGTCATGGTGTGCTGGAACTGCTCTTCGGCGGTGCTGTGGGCCTCGTTGAGTTTCCGTGTGAGTGAGGCGGTCGCGGCGATGCCGGCCGCGTTGCCGAGGACGTAGGTGAAGACGGCGGCCGCGGCCTGGTCGGCCTGGGCGCCGGTGAAGCCGGCGGATTCGTAGACGGCGAGGCTGTGGTCGTCGTGGCGGGCTTTGCCCTCGCCGTAGACGACGTGCGCGGTGAAGACCTGCACCAGCCATGGGTGCCGGGTGAACATCGCGTACAGGTCGGTGGCCATGGCGGTGGCCGCGGTGCGCCAGTCGGCCTCGTCAGGGTCGGGCAGCGTGAGCTCGCCCCACACCTGGTCGGTGGCGAGCAGGACGAGGTTGTCCTTGTTCTTGACGTGCCAGTACATGGCCGTGGCGGCGGAGTTGAGCCGGTTGCCCAAGGCGCGCATGTTGAGCCCCTCCAAGCCCTCGGCGTCCAGGAGCTCGACGGCGGTGCGGACGATCTGGTCCCGGGTGAGGGTGTCGCGTGCCATGGCCTCACCGTACGCAGCGCTTGCACAAAGTTCAAGAAGGTACTTGCACGCTGTTCAAGTCTGGGCTTACCGTCTTCTCGGCCAGCCAGTTGAACTAAGTGCAAGCCCAAGGAGAGTCCCGTGAACACTCTTGCCGCCGTCATGCAGCTGCTCGTCGCCGCCGCCTTCATCAGCATCCTGTTGGTCCGCCACCGTTCGGCCCCGCCGCGAAGGCCGCCGCGGTGGCCGAGCTCCGCCGCCAGAACGTCCGTCCGGAGGTGCTGGAGGAGAACAAGCTCCGGTTCGACGCCGGCGGTCACGAGACCGCGGCCCCGGTGGCCGTGGCCGTCGTGATGACCGCCACCGCCGCCGTGAACTTCGCGGGCGCCGACCTGGCCCAGCTGCTGACCTGGATATTCTCCTCGCTGGTGCTGCTGATGAACGCGGTGATCGTCTACAGCAACCTCACCGCGGTGAAGTCCGTGGAGGCCGCCTTCCGGCGCAAGGACGACCCGGAGCTGGCTCGCGTCGAAGTCGAGCCTTTCCTCCAGGCCGCCGAGGGCGCCTTCCCCCACTGGGTGCGCGCCCAGACCTACCTGCGCAACACCGTGGTCTTCGGCGGCTCCGCCGTCGCGCTGGTCGCCGTCTCCCTTATCTGACAACGCTTATGGGGTAGGGCCTTCGCGGCGATGTGGTCGCAGCGAAGGCCTGCGCCGTTCTCCAGCCGCATGCGCCCGGGTCGACGAGGAGGCCCTCTGCCCACAAGCCGGACACCGGCCCCACTCGTCCGCTGCCCCGGCTCGCCAACTGCATGAACATCCGCCAGCCATCGCGAACAGTCACACACCTCAACTAAATGCACAGGTCTTGAAAATTACTCCTACCTCAGCGGGTCCGCGTCAGCCGCCTCAACGGTGGCGTTCGGGCCGCGAGGCTCTGCAACGGCCTTCGTGCGGTTCGCGGATGCATGCCTGTCGAGCGGGCCAGCAGATCGTGCAGGTCGGAGGTTGCGAACTACCACTGCGACGGTTTTGCTGTGGGCCGGGAACGCGGTCGGCAGTCGGCCCGCTGCATTCTTGCCGCGATGGGAGGAGCCGTTGCGAAGGGCTCGGAACACACGTCGCTCGCGAAGGGCTCCTGGTGCCGTGGACCTGGACAGAGGCATTCTCGCCGGTGCCGATGACGTGCTCGCCCGCGCCCGGGGACTTGCCCTGCCGCCTTCGGGGCCAAGGCCCAGTACCCGCTGGGCCTTGGCGCGGAAGATGCGGGCGACGATGAGATTCAAGGTCGGTGCTGCCAGTGTTCGAGCGCGTCCCTGCGCAGCCGGCGGCGCACCGTGGACGCCGAGACGCTGTTGGTGATGCCACGCGCGGTCGGCCCGGCAGCAGTACGGCGACTCGCCGGTCTCGGCCGGCAGCCGGGAGACCAGTGCTGTGGTCTCGGCGGTGATACGGGCGTCGGCGCGGCCCGGGCCGTGTGCGGCACGACCTGCGCGCGCATTCGGGCCTGGCCATTGAGGACGGTCAGGCACCGGCCGCGGCCTCCTGTTCGCGTGGCCGCTGGGGCTGGGCCGGATCCTCACCCCCGATGCTCGTCGGCCGGCGCCTTCAGCAGCCGGTCCAGCTCCTGCCCGGCCTCGTCGTACCCGGCGTCGGCGATCCGTTGCAGCTCGCGCAGGTCGTCGGCGGCGGCCGCGCGTCGAGTGAGGAGGAGCCCGGCATGCTGGGATCCTTCGTCCAGCAGATCGTTCAGCTCCCCGAGATCGTCGGCCGCGTCGGCAAGGTCGGCCAGCCGGTCCAGAGCGGTCTCGTTACCCGCGTCGGCCAGTTCGCGCAGGGTCTTCCGATCGATGTTCGTGTTCGTCATGACGCCATGCTGCAACCCTGCCCCAGGGGCAGGGTCAAGTGGGACGATGGCCAGGTGATCACCATCGGGCGGCTGGCCGGGTACGTCGGAGTGTCGATCAAGACCATCCGCGTCTATCACGACAAGGGGCTGCTTCCGGAGCCCGACCGCGACGCGTCCGGCTACCGGCGCTACGGTGCGAGCGACGTCATCGAGCTGATCAAGGTCCGTACGCTGGCCGAAGCCGGTGTACCGCTGGCCCGTATCCGGGATCTGAGATCAGCGAACGAGGAGGACTACCGGCGGGCGCTGCGCGAGTTCGACGACGAGCTCACGGGCCGCATTCGTGGCCTGCGGGCGGCGCAGCGTCGGATGCGACAGCTCGCCTTCGGGCACCCGGCCCCGCTGCCCGCCGAGGTCGACGCCCATCTGGAGCACCTGGCCGACTGGGGATTCACCGCTCGCTGGGTGGACCTGCAACGCGACTTGTGGATCCTCGTGTTCGCCACCCATCCGGACCGCGCGATCAACCTGTTTCACGACCAGGCCGACATCTTGGCCGATCCGCCGCTGCGCCAGTTGTTCCTCGACTACGACCGTGCCCACGGACTTGACGTCGACGATGCCCGCATCCATGACCTCGCCCGCCGGATCGCGGGGGCGACCCGGCAACGCTACGGAGCGGACGAGCCACCCGAGCTGGACGCGGCCTCTGATATTCCCGCACTGATACAGGGCACGGTCAGCGCTTCGTCGCCGGCGTGGCAGCGACTCGACGAACTCGTCCGCGCTCAGCTGGCTGAGTGACACGACGCCGCGGGCGGGTGGCCCCTGTGTGCGGACGGCAGCCCAAGGGCGGCCGGCGAACCGCAGGGCAAGCAGGGCTGCTGTGGGGCTGTGTCACCGGTCGTGACTCGGGCCCTCCGCGATCCCCGGGAGGACTTCGAGAGCTTTCACACAGCTTGCCTGCAGGACCGGCGTCGTCCTTCGAGCCCGCCTGGGGCCGAGGCATCGAGCGTGAAGGGAGAGGAGTTCACGGCACGAGCGACAGTGTGCGTCGCTGAGCGTCGCCCTTCCCATGCTTGTCTCCACCGTCGGCGATCGCCGCGGTGAGGCCGAAGAGCATCTTGTTCATCTCCTCGACGGTCAGTCCCAGTTCGGCTGCGACCGCCGACGGGCGTGTGCCGTTGGCCCACAAGGCCTGGAAGACCTTGGTGAGGATCTGGGAGGTCTCCCGCTTCTTCATCCCCTGCGGTTCGCCGGTGCGGTAGCCCCGCTTGCTCAGTTCGGTGCAGGCGGAGCGGTACTGCCAGTCGGTGAGCAGTCCCAGGTCGTGCATCCGGTAGGTCAGAGCCATGGCGGAGACCTTCCAGATGGTTCTTCCCTTGATGATCTGGTCGACGTGGGCGCCGCGCGGCATGTGGCCGAGGACGCCGGCGGCCGGCATGAGGAAGGCGCTGGCGAAGTCGTTGGCCTGGCGCTCGGCCTCGGGGCCCGAGCATTCGCGGTCACTCCCGTGCATGACGAGGTGACCGAGTTCGTGGGCCGCGTCGAACCGGCCGCGCTCAGCGGACTTCATCGTGTTGAGGAAGACGAACGGGGTGCCGTTGCGCCATACGGCGAAGGCGTCCACCTCGGCGTAGTCCGGTGACAGAGAGAAGACGCGGACTCCGTGGGCCTCGAGGAGGTGCACCATGTTGGGGGCGGGCGCGGCCCCGAGGTCCCACCGGGTACGGACCATGCCGGCCACCGTCTCCGGGTCCGGCTTGGTGAACGAGGGGATGTCGGCCGCGGGGAGTCGGAAGCGGCGGTCGATCCAGTCGTAGAGCACGGCCCCGATGGTTCCGGCCGCACGTGCGGCGTCCAGTGTGCGCGCCGATGTCTTGCTGCGCGCCCTCCAGGAGATGCCGTCGGCCGGCAACTCGTCCAGATCCGGTCCTTCGAAGAAGACTTCCGGGTAGCTGAGGGCCTTCGCGATGCGGCCCATCGTGGCCCGCCGGGGCACTGTGCGGCCCGTCTCGTAGTTGGACAGGCTCTGCAGCGAGACCTTGGCGTCCTTGGACAGATCGGCGAGTGTCATGCCCCGGCGCTTGCGGGCGAGCGTGATGCGGGACGGGGTCACCATGGTGAGACTGCCTCGGGATCGGTGGTGCGCGGCGGGGCGGCGTACGGTCCACCGTCCCGGCCGGGAGCGTCAGCGGAAGTCGACGGGGATGTCGATCTCCTCTTGCCCATCTTCGTCCGGAGGCTCGATTCCGTCCATTTCGAGGACGGGCAGAGGAATGCGACGCTTCCACTTGACGACGAACCCGCGCTCCACCCGGGCCGGCAGCGAAAGCTCACTGTGGATGTGTACGGAATCTCCGGTCCGGACGCGGTAAGACACGAGGAACCAGACCTGCAGCGCTTCGGCCTCGTCGTTACTGAGCACTGCCTCGTCCGGCTCCGGCGAGGACAGGAACAGCTCCAGCTGCACGGTGTTGCGCTCGGCGGCCCGGGCCGTCGCGGCGCCCCGCTTGTGCAAGTTGGTGGGGTGGTGACGACGGTTGCCGGTTGCTGCGTCGCCGATCATGACGCCGATCGCGATCGCCTTCTCCGGGTTGTAGACGAGCTCCAGGTGATCGTGCAGGAGCCGCTGCCATCCCTCGTTGCGGATGTGCTCTTCCCGGAGGACCCGAACATGCTCCTGATAGGCCCGGGTGCCCGCCGCGTTCGCCGGGTGATTGGGAGTGGCCGTCCGCCGCGCCGCCTCACCCGCGTACAGGGCGGGGTGCAGGTACTCCCATTTCGTCCCCAGAGCGGCCAGCTGGACGGCTGAGCCTCCGGGTTCAGGAGCAGCCGCGACAAGGGGCGGGGTCATGGAACCTCCGGCGATCGGAAAGAACTTATAAGAACCCTACCGCAAATGCGGCCGGAAAATTATAAGAGACTTGCGAAGGTCGCGACTGGGGTGAGATCCAGGTGCGGCCCTCCTTGTCGGGCGGCTCTGAAGATTTCAGTACCGCAAGATTCATTTCAGTAGAGACTTCAGTAGCGTACGAAAGATTGCAGTGCGATCACTGAGGGTCATGAGCGGGTACCCCCGAGAGCTTGGAGGGTGCTGGCTGTCGTAGGGTGTGTCCAGTAGACGGCTGATCCAGTTCTTGTAAGGGGTCAGTGGGCGGCCGGGGTGAGCCGGCCTTCGAAGGCGATCTGGAAGGCATTCAGGGGTGCCTTCCAGCGCATGGTCCACCGCTTGCGGCCCTTGCCGGTCGGGTCCAGGCTCATCAGCGCCATGTAGACGCACTTGAGGGCCGCGGCCTCGTTGGGGAAGTGCCCGCGGGCCCGGACGGCCTTGCGGATGCGGGCGTTGACGGACTCGATCGCGTTCGTCGAGCAGATGACCTTGCGGATCTCGACGTCGAAGGAGAGGAAGGGAACGAACTCGGCCCAGGCGTTCTCCCAGAGCCGGATGACCGCCGGGTACTTCTTGCCCCAGGCTTCCTGGAACTCGCTGAACCGCTCGGTCGCGGCGGCCTCGTTCGGTGCCGTGTAGACGGGCTTGAGCACCTTGGCGATCTTGTCCCAGTCCTGGCGGGCCGCGTGCCGGAAGCTGTTCCTCAGCAGGTGAACGACACAGGTCTGGACAATCGTTCGAGGCCAGACCGTCTCCACGGCTTCGGGCAGGCCCTTCAGCCCATCGCAGACCAGCATCAGGACATCGTCGACGCCCCGATTCTTGAGATCCGTGAACACGCTCAGCCAGTACTTCGCGCCCTCGCCGCCGTCACCGGCCCAGATCCCCAGGATGTCGCGATGACCCTCGGCGGTCACGGCCATGACGACGTAGACCGGACGGTTTGCCACCTGCCCGTCCCTGATCTTCACGTTGATCGCGTCCACGAACAGCACCGGATAGACGCGGTCCAGCGGGCGGTTGGACCATTCCGCCATCCCGTCCATCACCTTGTCGGTGATCGTGGAGATGGTCGCCTTGGACACGCTCGCGCCGTAGACCTCGGCCAGGTGGGCGGAGATCTCGCCGTGGGTCAGCCCCTTCGCCGACAGCGACAGCACCATTTCGTCCACGCCGGACAGGCGCCGCTGCCGCTTCTTGACGATGGCCGGCTCGAACGTGCCCGCCACGTCGCGGGGGACCTTGACCTCGACCGGGCCGACATCGGTCAGCACCGTCTTCGCCCGCGTCCCGTTGCGGGAGTTGCCACTGCCCCGGCCCTCGGCGTCATGCTTCTCGTATCGGAGGTGATCGGTGATCTCGCCCTCCAGGGCGGACTCCAACACCCGCTTGGTCAGCTGCTGCAGCAGCCCGCCCTCCCCAGTCAGCTGCAGACCCTCCGACCGGGCCCGGTCCACGAGCATCGCGACCAGCTGCTCGTCACTCGCCGCCACCGCCCCCGCCGTCGGCTCGCTGCCCGGTATCTGTTCGATGGTGGTGTCGCTCATCTGGCGTCTCCTTGATCATCGGATCCGCCGATCATTGAACACTCCCCCGCGTCGGGCGGACAGCCATCGACCCCTTCACCGGTCGGAGAACGTGACGGAGCAGGCCTCGCACGTGAACGTGCGCGAACGGGCCGTGAACGGCACGGGCGCATCGTGGGCGCACCGCCGCGTGCGGGCCGGGCCGCAGCGGCGGCAGATCCGGGGGGTGAAGGTGTTGCCGCATCCCAGGCAGGCCCAGTCCCCTCGTCCTGCCTCGCGCATGGTCTCCGGGCTTCCGCACCACGTGCAGAACGCGTCCATAGGTTCCCTGGACGGCATCAGTCGATCACCGTGTGCGTCCGCAGCCGCTGGAGGCCGCGGCGCTGGTGGCTCTTGACGGTTCCCAGCGGCATGCCGAGTTGTTCGGCGATCTGTGTCTGAGTGAGGTCGTGGTGGTAGGCGAGATACAGCACCGTGCGCTGCTCAGGCGGCAGCACGGCCATCGCGCGGCCCAGCTCCAGCCGGTTGGTGACCTGCTCGGTGGACGTGTCCAGCAGGGGACGGGCTGCCATCGCGAAGCTCCTGGCAGACATGGGTGATCTTGGTCGAGAACCCGTCTACCAAGAGCTTCGTCGTCCCGTACAGCCCTTACACGTCAACACCCCGACCCAGCCGTCAGGTTGGAAAGGGCTCAGTGAGCTTCTTCGAGATGGTCACCGATCGGGTGATGGCCTGCGCAGCGCAACGAACACGACCCCCGAGCTGTTGATCGAGATATCTGACGTCTCAACAACACTGCTCGGGGGCCCCGCTGGTCATCTATCCTGCCTCACTCGACCTGCCGCATGCGCTCGTGGAGTGGGTGACCATGCTCGTCGTCACCCGTGAGGGTGACCGGCGCTGCAAACTCCGTCCGTCTCAGCGTGCGATGGCGGCACTGGTGTACCTGCGGGAGCACACCACCCTGGCGAAGATCGCTGCCGGGTTCGGGATCAGCGAGTCCACCGCCCACGCCTACACCAGCGCGGTCATCGACCTGCTCGCCGAACGCGCTCCGGGCCTGCTGAAGGTTCTGCGCGAGACCGATCCCGATTGCGCCCTGCTGGACGGCACGCTCGCCGAGTGCGACCGGGTCGGCGACGGCCGGGCCGACTACTCCCACAAGCACCGCCGCCACGGTGTGAACGTGCAGGTGGCCACCGATCCGCAGGGCCGGCTGCTGTGGCTGTCACCCGCGCTGCCGGGCCGCACCCACGACCTGACCGCCGCCCGCACCCACCGGATCATCCGCATCTGTGAGCGCCAGGGCGTCCCCATCCTGGCCGATCTCGCCTACCAGGGCGGCGGCCCCTGGGTGACCACGGGGATCAAACGCAGACCCCTGCAGGACCTCACCTCCATCGAGAAGACCCTCAACCGGGCCCTGGCCGAAGCACGGGCGCCGGTCGAACGCGGTGTCGCACGACTGAAGTCCTGGCGCATCTTTCGCAGGTCCCGATGCAGCCCGAACCACATGACGTCAATCGCCAAAGCCATCCTCACCCTGGAGCGTCGCCGCTGAAGAAGCTCAGTGAAGGACGTTGCCTTGTCCTCGCGCAAAATGCGGCTGAGCGGGAATGGGCGGAAAAGCACGTGAAGCCCCTGACAGACACGGTGACCTTAGTTTGAGATCCCGGCTGTCAGGAGCTTCATCATTGTGTAGGGCTGTTCCCCCTGCGGCTACCACCGCAAGGTTAGAGAGAGCTCATTGCCCAACCGGGGAAACAGGCTCGACTTCGGCAACCTCGACTTTGTTGCCGTTCTCGTCTACCTCAACCCAGCGCTTCTTGACTCGACCCTCATCACCAGACCTGCCTGATGGCGCGTCCGGATGGAAGTCATTGCGCTCCCGGACCTCGTTTCCGTTCTCATCCAGGACCGGCTTTCCGTCCGATCCCATAACAGGGAAGGAGTCAGGTATTTTGCTCTTGTCAACGCTGCCGTCTGGCTTTACCCACTCCGGGCGCGGCGGAGCGGGTGGTATGTCGCTGTTGCTGGCCGACGCCGTGAGGGCCGTTCCGCCTATCAGTATCGCGCTGGCAAGAACGATCGCACCGGTCACGAGTTTGGACATTTGGACTCCTTCTCCGCAGGTGCGCGTTAGGGCTCGATGTAGTGTTGGCCGGACCAGACTGGAACGTCTCTCGCCAGCCACTCACCACCGTAGAAAGTGCCCGAGTACCCGATCGTGCCGTAGTAGCCCCCACCGCACGGCGGAGCCACCCCAAAGTCCCAGGAAACCGTGTAGATACCTGTCGAGGTCTTACTGAAAACCCCGTCACCACTGAGGAGCATTCGACAGGTGTACCACTTCGCGCCATCCCACTTCTGATAGCGGTAACCTGCGGCAAGTTCGCCAGCCGGACGCACCCACGGGAAGATGCAACCCCCGGGGCCAGTATTTTGACCAGTGTGCGCCTGCGATTTGGTGTATCCGCCACGACTGCCGTGTGAAACCTCGGCATAGTTGTACAGGCACTTACTGCTGTCCGCGTTTGCCCAGACTTCCTCGTTTTCGTACACGTAGTGGGCACTAGCCGAGGTGGTGGTGCTCAGCGCAATAGCCAATGCCGCGGCGACCACTCCGAGCGAGCGCATAATATCCCTTTTGGGTCCGATCTTCAATCAAATCCCCCCTAGTTCCGCAATCTTCGATGAGGCATTTACGCGAGTAAGGCTAGACCGAAGGCCTGCCGCCGACCAAGGCTTTCGCTAAGCGGACCCGCGCCGTAACATCATTTAGTCGTGAAGATGGCCGATATGCGCGCCGATCGAGTCCCGCATAGCCGCTGGTGAGCAGGCCGGACGGCGCCTGAAGATCAGACGGGCACCCTACTTTTAAGCCAACATGGGGGAGTGGGAAGAAGGTGCATTATCGGAAAATATTTGGCTCAAAAACCATCCGTCAGCCCTCGGTCAATTCAGTATCAAGTCTGCAGAAAAACGGACCAAAGGAACGTTAGGTCACCAATCGGCAGAATGGCGGAAATGACCGAAGAGATAGTTCAGGCATTACGGTTCTCGCCTCGATGCGACCAGTGCGAGCGCGGCTGGCAGTGTGAACAAGGCGAGCATGATGGGAGCGCTAGAGCGAGCCGCCGTCAGGGCATGCTCGTAAGATCCGTGGACAATGATCAATGACGTCCCCGCGACCGTCCATGCTGCAGCCATCAGCACTACTACCCAGCACGCGGACCGCAGCGCTCGTGTTCCGCCGTGACGGTACGCCGACCCGAGCATCGTCATTGCGCAAGCGGCGACAGGGGCGGCCATAAAAACTGAACCCCCATTTTCCACCGTCAGTACATACGCGCAAAAAAGGTACCAAGCCCCGGTTGCAGCGGCCACAATTCGCATGGTTTAAATCTCCAAGTCCGGCAATTGTTATGGTCTGTGAGATCGACGCTACCGCGAGGATGCTGGAGCTTCGCTGTAACAGCCGTACTGCGACGCGGAGTTCGGCATCAGCCGCGCCCAGGCGTACCGGCTGTTCAACGTCGCCCGCGCCCTGGCCGCAATCCACGACGCCGTCGCCGCCGGCCCCGGGACGTCTCGCACGCGAGACAGCGGCCCGGCCGCCACGGCCGCGCTCGACTACGGCGTGGTACCAGGTGTGCGCCCGCAGCGCGTTCGGCTTCACCTACACACCCCTGTTCCTCACCGCCCTGAAGAACCCCGACGCCTTCACCCCCGACCGCCTCCTGCGCCTTCCCCACCCCGACGTCGTCGCCCAGCTCCACCAGGCCGCGAACGGCCCCCTGGCAGACCTGCGCGCCCGCACCCGCCCCGCGGACTGCACCCCCGGCCCCACGCTCCCCGGCGCGCGCGTCACCGCCGACGCCGACCTCATCGCCGACGGCCTCCTCATCGACTTCAAGAGCGCCCGCAACCCGCGCGGCCTGCCCCAGGAAGATGCCTGGCAGCTCCTCGACTACCTCCTCCTCGACGACGCCGACCGCTACACGATCGACACCGTCGGCTTCTACCTCACCCGCTCCTTCCACTCGCTGAGCAGGGCTTTGTGATCCGGCTGACGGTCCGGCGCTTCATCTGCGGGTCGGCGCACTGCCCGCGCCGGACGTTTGCCGAGCCGTTCTCTCAGCTGGCCGCTCCGCACGCGCGGTTCACTACTCGGCTCAACCGCGCCCTGGAGCGAGTGGGGCTCGCGCTGGCCGGGCGAGCAGGCGCCCGTCTGGCCGCCCAGTTGGGATTCGGAGCCGACCGGATGACCTTGTTGCGCAGGGTCATGGCATTGCCCGATCCGCAGTTCAGCACGCCACGTGTGCTGGGCGTGTACGACTTCGCGATCCGCCGAGGCCAGACCTACTCCACCGTCCTGACCAGCGTCGAAGACCACCGTGTGGTCGACGTACTCCCGACTCGTGAAGCCGGGCCGCTGGCCGCCTGGCTGATCCGCCACCCCGGCGTGGAGATCATCTGCCGGGACCGGGCCGGCGCCTACGCCTAAGGTGCCCGGCGCGGTGCGCCCGGTGCTCTGCAGGTCGCCGATCGGTTTCATTTGTGGCAGGGCCTCGGCCGAGGCGTGGAGACTTGCGTCGCCGCCCACCGCGACTGCCTGCGCAACCCGTCGCCCACCGGCATACTGTCCGAGGCCACCCGAATGTCTTCCAGTCGGCCGCCGGACGGCGAGGAGCCCGTCGGCCGGCGAGCCGAGCGGAAGAAGGCCGCATATGCCCTGGTCCAAGAGCTCCTTGCCCAAGGCCACTCACGCCGGGCGATCGCCCGGCACCTGGGCTGGGGCCTCAACACCGTGCTCCGGTACGCGAACGCCGGCCGTTGGCAGGACACCATCCGCGAGAACCGGCCCCGTCCCAGCAGGCTGGACCCCTACAAGCCCCACCTGGAGCGGCGATTCGCCGACGGATGCACCAGCGTCACCCGACTGCACAGCGAATTGGTTGCCGAACACGCTCCCGTCACCTACGCCATGGTCCGCGCCTACATCGCCACCCTGCGCGGGGCTCCGCCCGAGGCGCCGCCCCGGCCGCCGACGGTGCGGCAGGTGACCGGCTGGCTCACTCGACACCCCACGGCCCTGACCGAGGAAGACAAGGCCGGCCTGCAGGAGGTGCTGGCCCACTGCCCCGAACTGGACAAGGCCGCCGGACACGTCCGCGACTTCGGCGAGATACTCACCGACCGCCTCGGCTCCACACTCCTTGCCTAGATCGACGCAGTCGACGCCAGCCAGCTACCCGGCCTCACCGGCTTCGCACTCCACCTGCTCCGCGACCTCGACGCCGTGACAGCCGGGCTCACACTCGACTGGAGCTCCGGCAGCATCGAGGGCGCCGTCAACCGCATCAAGAAGATCAGAAGGCAGCTCTACGGCCGGGCCGGATTCGAACTACTCCGCAAGATGATCCTGCTCCAGTAACACTCCGTAGCTCGTCAGGATCTTTGCCTATGGAGCTGTATCGCGCAGGTCGGGGCGGTTCCTTGGCAGTCCGAAGCCTGCCATCTCCTTTTCCTCGTAAGACAGGAAGCCCAGGCTCCGGTAGAACGCGTGGTTGCGGTTGCCCTCGGGTGACGACTCGTGGTCCGTGGACACGAGGAAGAAACGGCAGTGGGAGTAGCGTCGCATCAGGTGCTCGACCAGCGCCCGGCCAACCCCCTGCCTGTGGTTCGCCGGATTGACCACGACGTCCTGGACGTAACAGATGTGCTCGTCGTCGGAGATGGTCCGGGCCAGTCCCAGGAGGGATCCCGATCCGTCTCGTGCCGTGATGACGAGGTGAGAGTTCACGAGACCGCGACAGAGCTTGTCGACGTCGCTGGTATAGCCCACCCACCCGACCGAGTCGTAGAGCTTCAGCACCTCAACAGGATCGAAAACGCCCTCTAAAAGAGCGTTTTATCCTACCGGGAGTGTTTGGTAATGCACCCTGCATCGGCCGCGACGGGTCTGGTAGAACACGTGTGTGGTCTACAGATTCATTGCGAACATCGCCTATGGGTGGCAGGACAAGCGTCCGCCGGACAGTTACGTTCCCACTGCCGGAGTTGCTGAGTCGAAGGACGAGGAAAGTTTCGCGCTCGAGTTCCAGTGTGGCTTCGGGGAACCCGACGAACAGGACATCCGCAACGGCTGCGATTCTTACTGCGTCGTCACTCCCGACCAGAACACCGCGTACGGATGCGTGCGCACCGTGGAGCTGGAAGGCAACCTCCTGCGCGTCACCTTCAACCCCGCGTACCTGCACGATCTGTGCTTGGACGATCCAGTGGTCGAGGCACTCCTGCGGGCGCCGGATGAAGACGTTACTCGTATGCGAGAGGCACTCACGCGCATCCTCACCTACGGTCGCCCTGACGCACTACCGACCTTGATTGCTGTCTGAATCTGCCGACACGGACGTCGTCAGGATCTCGCCGGTATCTTTCGGCGAGGCTCATAGTGCGGACGGGCTGGGGGTGGGCGTGGCTTGACGCCTATGAGTTCTTCCAGTTGGGGGTCGATTCTCGGGTGAGTCTGCGGCTCATGAGGTCGATCATCGCCAGTTGGATCATGGCTTCGGAGCGGTGGGGGTGGGTTTCGTAGTCGCGGGCGAGGCGGCGGTGGTGCATGAGCCAGCCGAAGGTCCGCTCGACGACCCAGCGCCGCGGGATCACCTTGAAGCCCTTCTGGGCGGGGTCGCGGCGGGTGACTTCGACGTCGATGCCCAGGCGGGCGCCGTGGTCGATGGCCTTGGTGCGGTAGCCACTGTCGGCCCACGCCTTCGTGACGCGGGGGTGACCTTCGGCGATGTTCGAGAGCAGGTGGATTCCGCCGGCGTTGTCGGAGACGCTGGCGGCGGTGACCAGCACGGCCAGGAGGAGCCCGGCGGTGTCGACGCCGATGTGGCGTTTGCGGCCCGCGATCTTCTTGCCTGCGTCGATGCCCTGGCCGGCCGAGGGCACGTTGGCAGAGGTCTTGATGCTCTGGGCGTCGAGGATGCAGGCGCTGGGCTCGGCGTCTCGGCCCTCGGCCTTCCGGACAAGCCGTCGCAGGAGTCCGTTGAGCTGGTCGAAGACGCCGTCCTTCTGCCAGGCGGCGAAGTATCCGTAGACGGTTTCCCACGGGGCGAAGTCGTGTGGGAGGTAGCGCCAGGGGATCCCGGTCCGGTCGACGTAGAGGATGGCGTCCATGATCCGGCGCAGGTCGTGTTCGGGCGGCCGCCCGATGTCCAGGCCCTTCCCTCTGCGTTCTGCTCGCCAGGCTGTCAGGGTTGGCTCAAGCAGTTCCCAACGGGCATCGGACAGGTCACTGGGGTACGGCCGTTGTCGGCGAGGCATGTTTCCGTAGTACCGATGGCTACCGTCCGACCACAGGGCGCAAACAGGCGCGACCGGGGGCGTGTTGGGATCAGACAGGAGCGAAGGGACCGAAACGGGCCCTCGAAGGCTGTCACCCGCCCCATCTGCCACAACAAGCGGCTGCCGCCTCAGCCGGCCCGAAGCGGCCTGCCACCTGAACTGCAACTAAGCTCCCCTATCAGGACAAAACGCTCTTTAAGAGGTCGTTTTCATCCATCCCACCCGGATATACGCCTATTCTCGGGGTGCAAGGCTGTGGTGATCATGAGGTAGCTGCTGGGCTTTGGGGCTTGTGAGTTGGATGGGGTGGTGGGAGGGACAGGCTGGCGCCTGTTCCTGTGTCATCCCAGGACGTCCGGTCTTCGCGCCCGTGTGCTTCCGCCATCGCTGCTGTGCGCCTGGGCGCACTCGGTCTGCGGCGGTACGCCGAAAGCATGACGAAGCGACGTCCGTATCCGAGCGATCTGTCCGATGCACGCTGGGAGTTGATCGAGCCGGTTCTCACCGCCTGGCGCTTCGAGCGTCGTGGCCGGGCACTGGATTTCGGCCGGCCGCCCGAGCACGACCTGCGCGACATCATGGACGCGATCTTGTACGTGGACCGGACCGGGGTCCAGTGGCGCTACCTCCCGCACGACTTCCCACACTGGAACACCGTCTACGGCTACTTCGCCAAATGGGCCGATGAGGGCGTGTTCGCCCAGCTCAACGGCCTGCTCCGGCAGCTCTTACGGGAGAAGGAGGGACGGAACGGCGAGCCGTCGGCCTGCGTGATCGACGCTCAGAGCGTCAAGACCTCCACCAGCGTCCACGTCTCCGGTCAGGGCGTCGATGCCGGGAAGAAGATCGTCGGCCGGAAGCGGAGCATCGTCACCGACACGCTCGGACTCCTGCTCGCGGTGCTGGTCACCGCGGCGAGCGTGCAGGACTCCGTCGCCGGCACCACGCTGCTCGACCGGGTCGCCGCCGAGCACCCCGGCATCCGCAAGGTCTGGGTCGACGGCGGCTATCGCCGACACCTCGTCGAGCACGCCGCCACCCTCGGCATCGACATGGAGATCACCACCCGCAAGCCCGGGACCAAGGGGTTCACCCCGATACCGAAGCGGTGGGCGGTCGAGCGGACCTACGGCTGGCTCATGCTCCACCGCCGCCTGGCCCGCGACTACGAAACCCTGCCGACCCGGTCCGAAGCGGTGGTCCACATTGCCATGACGGACCTCATGGCCCGCCGCCTCACCGGCGAGAACACGACCTCCTGGCGCGACCCGAAAAAGAACACAGAACACGCCATTGCAGGATGAAACATCGGACGAAAACGACCTCTAAGTGCCCTCCGCGAGAGCGGGCTCGGCGTCGCCCCACAAGGTATGGAACTTCGCGGCCAAGTCGGCCTCCGGTGGGCGTCAGCTGTCTAGGGCATCGGCTCGGGCGTCAGTTCTGGAGGTCCCGGCCACCTGACATGTCGGTCCAGGCGCCGCCCGCCTCGGCAACGATCAGGGCCGGGCCGCGACGTCCCAGGGCGAGGTGTCGTAGGACAGCGCCGCGTCGACGCTTCCTTCAGCGACCATCATGTGCCCCCAGAAGTTGCCCCATCCCCAAGCGGTTCGGAACCCGCGCATGACGTCGGCGAGGGCATCCCAGGCGGGCACCGGGTATTCGTGCGCTCCGCGATCGTCTCTCTCGGACGGCGGAGGTTTGCAGCCGACCCGAGACGCAGTGGGCACCTTGTCCGGGCGCGGCCCACCAGCGTCGGTCCAGCCTCGACGCGATCCGTCCGGTACCGGCCTCGACCGTTCCGGCGACGCACAGTCCGATGCGCACGACGGTCCGGCCGCCGCTTCGGCGACCAGCCGTTCGCGCAGGTTCCGGACTTGGCCGAGCGCGTCGGACTAGCGCGGCTCGTTGGTCGTCGAACCCACCAGCCGACTGTCTACGGCCACGAGCGCCGCGCGAACGCTGGCACCGCCGACGTTGAACCCCGTGATCAGCGGCTCACGTCCTGGTCCGAAGGATCTCAAGGAACTCTTCCGAACCGCGTCCGAGAATTTGGCTGTGCACCCAGAAAGGGCAGGGCCACGCCGCCCGGGACGGCGGTGGCCCATTGGGCCGGGCCGGCGGCCCTGCCGACGTAGCTCATGCGAGGGAGACCACCGCGACTTCGTGATTCCTTCACGCAGTGACCATCATTCCCTCATGCTGGACTCTTCACATCGCCATCCCTGGGGGGACCATGCGCAACCGCATCGCCTTTGCCGCCGTCGTCAGCGCCGCCTTTCTGCTCGCCCTCACCGGCTGCGGCGGCGACACCGAGAAGGTCAACGTCACCAAGAGCGACGCGAAGCCTGAACCGACGCCCACCCCGACCCCCGAAGCCGATAGCCGGACCACCTTCGCCATCGGTGAGACTGCGGACATCGACGACGAGCCCAACGACATCTCCTTCAGTGCCACCGTCATCGCCTACAGCCAGCCGGTGAAGGGCCCCCAGGCTCCTACCGAAGACCTCGGTGGTGACGTCTGGGCCACTGCGGAGGTCAAGGTTTGCAACGTCGAGGGTGAGACGTTCACCGTCAGCCAGTTCCCTTGGTCCTTGGCCTACGGTGACGGAACCCGTGTGGAAGTTTCCGGCCTCAATGGAGGCGACCTGCCCAAGCCCGAGTTCCCCACGAACGATGTCTCGGTGAAGCCTGACCGCTGTGTGCGCGGGAAGATTCCGTTCCCCGTGCGGAGCGACGCAAGGCCTCAGTACATCGTCTACGCCCCTGACGCCCTGGATGAGCCCCTGGAGTGGACCGTACCCGCCCCGTAGGCGGGAAGGGCACCCCGGCGGCAGCGCGCACCAGACGCACTCGTTCGGCGGAGAAAGCGCAGCCGGCCGTCAGATCGACAACGGCATGTGCGCCGACCGGAAGCGTGGCCACGGCGACTCGGCAGAAGCCTTGGCGGGCGGCGGCCTCCACCGTCGCCCAGCGGGCGAGTCCGTCTTCGGCTCAGTTCAGAGTGATCGGTCCGTCCGGCAGCCAGCCGTCGAGATATCCGTCGACGAGAGTGCTCACGCTCTCAATGTCCGGGAGCCCCAGCCAGAGCCCCAGCACTGCGCGCGGTGCCCATAGAGTGCTCCGCCCCGGGCCCTCGTCGATCGGCTCCGCATCAACCCTGACGATGTAGAAGCGCGTTTCCGCACGCGGCACGAGATGCCCTGGCACCGGAGCCCAGCGGCGACCGCTGACGTCGCCGAGCCGGATCGGGTAGGGGGCCAGCAGCTCTTGGCAGAGGTGGGCTACGGCGCTGTTGTACGTCTCCTCGGGCCGTGTACAGCGCTGGGGCAGCGCCCACGTTCGGTATCCGGCACGGCGGGGGAGCAGAGCGATCCGATGGGCGGAGTCGATCACGATGAGTTTCACAACGCGTCTGAAGCGAGGGCCGGGGAGATGGTGCATGCAGCAAGCTTCACAAGCGGCTAATCAAGCAGCCAGCTCAGCGAGGCGGAGGGGTGAAAAGCCTGTCGTGAGCATGGCTAGGTGGGAAGGGTGTGCTGGCGTCGCGGGAAGGGTGTTCAGAGGGCGCTGCATCGTTGCAGGTCAGACGCACTCGTGAACGCCCCACAACGGGCCGTTCACGAGTTAGCTCGGGATCGGTTCACCAAATCCCGTTCAGTTACTTCAACTGGGCGGGATTTCGTGATTCTCAGGCTTGGTACGACGCGGGGGCTGGTGTCGGCGGAGGCGCACCGGTGGCGTTCCCTGCCGGGGTGTCGGAGGGCTGCTTCAGCGGGAGGACGTAGGAGCCCGCCTCCGGTACGGAGCTTCGTACGTCGTGCAAACGGTTCGCCGACGCACGCGTCACCTCGATGTGCGCGTGGTCCACTTCCGTCAGTCCGAAGTGCTTGAGTCAGGGCTCTCGCAGGCGGAACTGTACGCACTCCCAGGCGTCGTCCACATTGGTCCTGCGCAACTCCCGTGCGGCCAGCACCATGCCGACCAACAGCGGTCTGACAAGCGGATCGTCATGTGATCTTCCAATGTCGCGGGCAATGAGGGCGGGTGGGTGGGGTCACGGTCGCGTGAGGCTTGCAGGCAAGGTCGGTTGCACTTACTGCAGGTCTCCGGATGGCTCATCAGGTCCGTTGTGTATCAGACTGGTTGAGACAGAATTAACCGCTTGGCCGCCTGCTGGAAGGCATTGATTCGGCCTCTGCGGGCCCCGGACCGGGCCTGCGCTTCTCCGGTCTGATCGGTGCTGTTGACCGCTGTTGCTCTCGTGCCGACCCCAGGGCGGTCGGCGCACCATGTTCCCGGTAGGAGCCCGCCACTAGGATGTGTGCAACGCGTCGTCACGGGCGCTGGTGTGCCGGGAAGTCCGGTCGGCGACGGGGGCAGCTGTTCCTCCGTCCGTCGCGACCTCGGAGGGCCGCCCGCCGTGTACGAACAACTGCACAACTGCACGAGATGCCCGGACCTGTCGTCCGGGAGGAGGCACCGGTGCGTCGGTTGCCGGTGAAGCTGTTCCCAGATCGCCGGCAGGTTGCCGTGCTCTGGTCGATTCCCACAGTTCTGGCTCTGGGGGCTGGAACGGTTCTCCAGGACGACATCCTCCGCCTTCCGTGTCTGCTTGCTGCAGCGGTAGGTCTCCGCATGGCCTTGATGAGCCTTCGGCCCCCTCGCCGCTGCGGTCCTGAGCGTCCCGTTCCGCCGTCTACGGCCCGGTACCGCGTGAGTGGGGGGTCACGCCGGACACGGCCGACCGAGTGGCCGCCGTGCTCGGTACGCAGACCGAGCCACTCTGCATCGACCTGAGCGACACCACTGTCCTGACCAGCGCCGGTGTACGAGTGGTGGGAACGGCTATCCGCGCCGCTCGGCACCGCGGCGTCCTGACCCTGATCAGCGGAGCCTCCCCCGCGACTCGCGAGATCCTCCGCCGGGCCGGGGTCGACGAGCTCGTCACCTACGCCGACGACCGCACCACCTGAGCCGGAGAGTCGAGTCCCTGAGGCATCGGCGTACCCGAGGCAGTGCAGGCGGAACCCCTGCCAAACAGGACCACGCCGCGACCGACGGTGGCCGGGCCGCCATCGGACTGCCACCCGGGTGCAGGCGGCGTGGTCCACTCCTACGAGGAGGCCCTCCGGGCCCTGGATCTGGTGGTCCGGCCGGAGCTCGACGACCCGGTGCTGCACGCCGCAGACCTTCTCGTTTATCCGGTGCTGACCCGGGACCGACAAGCCATGGCCGACCTCGTCCGAACCACACTCGGCCCGCTGCTCAGCACCTGCACCGGCCGGCAGCCCCATCTGGACACCCCCACCGCCTACTTCGACGCGGGATGCGTCACCACGCACGCCATGTGGAGCCTCTCCCTGAGCGTCCGCGCACTCACTGACCCGCTGGAACGCATCCACCAGCTCGCCGGATCCGACCCGGTCAACCCCCGGCACCGGTAAGCACTACCCGCCCGCCTCACCCACGAGCGCCGGTCCACGCCCTGGGAGTGGACCGGCGCTCGTGATACCGGATGGCGGGCCCGACACGGGCTGGGTGCCATCGGGTCAGCACGGCCCGCTTCTTGGGGCAGGTCCGGATACCTGCGTCACTTCGTCTCCAGATCCCGGCGGCGGAAGCCCGCCAGCCCCAACAGGACCAGTCCGATCGCGACGGCGGTGAGGACGAGCACGGGAGTCCAGCTCATCTGGTCGGCCGGAAGGCGGGGGACGTGGCCGAAGGGCGAGAGGTTGTTCGTCCAGTCGGGGAAGCGGAGGATCGCGCCGAGGTACCCGACGAGGAACGCGTACACGGGCACGACCCAGGCTGCCGACGCGGCGCGGGGGCACCAGCCGAAGAGCAGGACTGTTACCGCCACGGTTACCCACAGTGCGGGCGCGTACGCGGCAGCGGCCCCGAGCAACTCCCCCATGAGGGCGGTGTCCCCGGTGGATGCGGCGCCCGCAAGACCGAAGCCCAACCCGGCCGCGAGCAGCAGCGCCGTGCCGCCGGCCAGTGCGACGGCGACATGGCTGCCCAGCCAGCGCCGACGTGACAGACCGGTGGCCAACAGCGGTTCGGCGCGGCCGGCGCTCTCCTCGGCTCGCGGTCGTAGGGAGGCCATCACCACGTACACAGCGGCAACGACCGCGATGACGACCATCACCATCGACGCGAACGACTCCGCGACGGAGCTGCCGCCGATCTCCGCCAGCGCTTCCTGGACCTGTTCGATGTCCTTCACCATGTCGGCGGCGTCGCCGAGGATGGATCCGTACATGGCGCCCATCAGGAACAGTCCGGCGCCGAAGCCCAGCAGGGTCGCCCGGTGCAGCCGCAGCGCGAAGCCGAAGGGCCGGGTGAGTGCTTCGGACGCGGTGCGGCGGCCGAGCCGGGCAGGGCGCAGGCCGGCGCCGACGTCGCGTCGGGTGCTCAGCGCGAGGCCGGTGGCGGCGGTGACTGCGGCCGTCGCCAGGCAGAGCAGCAGGGGCCACCAGCGGTTGTCGACGAAGACGTAGGTACGTTGGACCCAGCCGATCGGGCTGAGCCAGGACAGGGCGTCGTTGCCGACGTCGCCGGCGACGCGCAGCACGAAGGCGAGACCGATCAGTGCGAGTGCCATGCCGGAGGCGCCGCGCGCGTGGGCGGTCACCTGTGCGGTGACGGCGGCGACGCCGGCGAAGACCAGGCCGATCGCAGTGTGTGTGAGCCCGTACAGCAGTGCTTCGCCGACGCCGATGCCGTCGATGCGCGTCGAGACGAGGGCCAGGGCCACGAGGACGGCGAGGGCGATGTTGGCGACGGCGGCGACCGCCAGCGCGGAGGCCAGTTGGGCATGGTGCCCGACGACGGTGGAGCGCACCAGCTCGGCCCGGCCCGTCTCCTCCTCGTTCCGTGTGTGCCGGGTGACGATCAGGACGCTCATCAGGCCGACCAGTACGGCCATGAAGCCGAGCAGCTGATGGCCGAGCATCGCGCCGACGTCATAGTCGGAGAGATAGTGGCGCGGACCGGTCATGGCGAGCGCGGCGGGACTGTCCATGGTGGCGGCGACCCCGGCCCGCTTCTCGGCGGTGGCGTACAAGGTCGTGTATTCGCTCGCTGTGGCGAGCGTGCCCAGGGCGAGCGCGAGCAGCCACGCCGTGAGGCGAACACGGTCTCGGCGCAGGGCGAACCGGATGAGGGTTGCGGTGCCCGCGAAAGCGCCTGGACCGGGCCCGGTTGCGCTGCGGGCCCCGGGGGCTGCCGCGGTGGTGGTCATCGGGCCGCCCCGTCGCCGCCGCGGACCGGGGTGATCGCATCGGGGACCGTGTCCCCTGAACCGGCGGTCCTTTCGGTGTGCCCCCGACTGCCGTTGGCGGCGAGCTCCTCACCGTAGTGACGCAGCATCAGCTCCTCCAGCGTCGGCGGATGGCTGATCAGACTGCGGATACCGAAGTCGCCGAGCCGGCGGATGGCGGCGTCGAGGTGTGCTCCGTCGACGGCGAAGGTCACCCTATGTCCCTTCACCCGGACCCCGTGGACGCCGGGCAGGGTGTCGAGTCCGGCGGCCGGGTGCTCGGTCTCGGCCTCAACTGTGGTGCGTGTCAGGTGGCGCATCTCGCTCAGCGTGCCCGACTGCACGTTGCGGCCCTGCCGGATGATGCTCACGCGGTCGCAGAGCTTCTCGACCTGGGCCAGGATGTGGCTGGAGAGCAGCACGGTCCTGCCCGCGGTCTTTGCCTGAAGGATGACGTCCTGGAAGACAACCTCCATGAGCGGGTCGAGGCCTGCCGTGGGCTCGTCCAGGAGCAGCAGTTCGGCGTCGGAGGCGAGCGCGGCGACGATGGCGACCTTCTGCCGGTTGCCCTTGGAGTAGGCGCGACCCTTCTTGGTCGGGTCCAGGTCGAACCGCTCGACGAGCTCGTCGCGCCGCTGCCGGTCGAGGCCGCCGCGCAGTCCGGAGAGCAGGTCGATGGCTTCCCCACCGGTGAGACCCGGCCACAGCTCGACGTCGCCGGGTACGTAGGCGAGTCGCCGGTGCAGTTCGACGGCGTCCTTCCACGGGTCCTTGCCCAGGAGCTGCGCGGAGCCGGAGTCACCGCGCAGCAGCCCGAGCAGGACACGGATGGTGGTGGACTTGCCTGCGCCGTTGGGGCCGAGGAAGCCGTGGACCTCGCCGACGTCGACGCAGAGGTCCAGGCCGTCGAGGGCGTGCGTCCGGCCGAACGACTTGTGGAGTCCAGCGACAGTGATGGCCTTTTTCATGATGCCGAACATACGCTTACTTCAGAAGTGTGTGAAGTTAAGAAAGTGTATGAATCACTCGGTAGACTGCCGCGGGGCTTCGGGATATTTCGGGGCGCCGAATCACAAGAACTGGAGTCGGGCATGAATGAGCGGCGGCGGGGAGACGGCCGTGCGGACTGCGGCCGAGGGGAGGCCGTCGCCGGTGCCGAGGCCGCCGCCTCACGGTTCATCGAGCGCTTCGCCGCCCAGCTCGTCGAATCCGGCATGGCCCGCATGCCGGCCAGGGTCTTCGCGGCGTTGCTCTCCTCCGAGCGGGGGGATCTGACCTCCGCCGAACTGGGCGACCGGCTCAAGATCAGCCCGGCAGCCGTATCGGGAGCCGTTCGCTATCTCGCTCAGGTCAATATGGTCAGCCGTGAGAGGGAGCCGGGTTCGCGGCGTGAGCGCTACCGCGTACAGGGTGATCAGTGGTACAGCGCTCTGACGGAACGCGACACCATGCTGAGAAGCTGGCAGGCGACGTTGCAGGAGGGCGTGAGCCACTTCGGGCTCGAAACCCCTGAGGGGCGCAGGATCAACGACACGCTGGAGTTCTTCCAGTTCCTCGAGAAGGAGTTGGGGTCGCTGATGGAACGCTGGGAGAAGCACCGGGCGCAGCACCACGGCCGCTGAGCGCGAGACCTCGCCCTGGAGGGGAACCGCTGCGCGTGCCCGGTTCAGCGCTCAACGCCGGCCCAGGGTGGTGCGGTTCCGCGCCTCTTCGCGCAGCAGGCGCAGGCCGACGATGACGGTGGAGCCTTCGTGGCCGAGGACGCCGAGCGGCAGGGGCAGATGCCAGGCCAGGTCCCAGATGACCAGAACGCAGATGAACGCGCATGCGATCACCAGGTTCTGCGCCACCAGGCGTCGGGCGGCCCTCGACAGGTTCACCGCCGCGGGTAGCGTGGCGAGTGCGTCCCGGACGATGACGGCGTCGGCTGTTTCCACGGCGAGGTCGGAACCCGCTCGTCCCATGGCGATGCCGGTGTGGGCGGCGGCGAGTGCCGGGGCATCGTTGACACCGCCGCCGATGACCAGCACTCTGCGGCCGGTACTCGCCTCTTCCCGGACGGCGGTGACCTTGTCCCTGGGCAGCAGCGAGGCTCGGACGTCGCTGGTACCGACCTCTTCGGCCACGGGGCGGCGGCCCGCGGATTGTCACCGGTATCTCGGAGTCGGCGGGCCGGCAGCACGTCCACCGGACCTGCCGCCGGGTCGCAGGCGCGCGCCGCGGCGGCGGTGAGGTCGCCCCGGCATCCGCGTGCAAGGTCCTCGAAGAGTTTCTCGCCGCCGAGTCCTCCGGTCGCACTGATCGTCTCGTGCGCTCCTCTCGCTGACGCCACCGTGATCTCCGACGGTGCGGGGGACTCACCGGGAAGCTGAGGCGCTACGAGAGCCCGGCACGTGGCCGCGACCAAACCCCCGTTCCGGTCGCGGCCACCGGGGCCTGGGTGTCGGACACGGTGGTCAGCAGCCCCCGGAGGAGGCGGGCGCTCCGATATCGATGGTCACCGTCGTGGGGGCGGCGCAGCAGCCGTCGCTGTCGGTCTGGTTCGCCTCCGGTTCGTCGAACAGGCCGGCTCCGCCGCAGACGCCTGTTTCGGGCAGCGCGAGTTCGACCCGCTCGGCAGCTTCCCGGTCGCCGGCGATGGCCGCTGCGACGGAGCGGACCTGTTCGTAGCCGGTCATGGCCAGGAAGGTGGGCGCTCGACCGTAGGACTTCATGCCGACGAGGTAGACGTCGTTCTCCGGGTGGGAGAGCTCCGTGACTCCGTGCGGGTAGACGGTGCCGCAGGAGTGCTGGTTCGGGTCGATGAGTGGGGCGAGCCCGACGGGTGCCTGAAGCCGCTCGTCGAGGCCGAGGCGGAGTTCGGAGACGAAAGACAGGTCCGGGCGCAGGCCCGTGAGTACGATGACCTCGTCCACGGGGTCGAGGCGGCGGCCGTCCTCGGCGACCAGGACCACCTGGTCGCCCGCCCTCTCGATCGACCCGGTGCGGAAGCCGGTGACCGCGTCGGCATATCCCTCGTCGACGGCGGCTTTCGCGGCAAGACCGAGGGCCCCGCGGGCAGGCAACTGGTCGGCGGTGCCGCCGCCGAAGGTCGAGCCCGAGATCCCCCGGCGGAGCACCCACACCGCGTGAGTGCCCTCCTCCTGTCGGGCGAGGCCGGCCAGCGACGCCAGGGCTGTGAAGGCGGAGGCCCCTGAGCCGACGACGGCGGTACGCCTGCCGGCATATCGGGCGCGGACGGCCGGGTCCGAGAGGTCGGGGATCCGGTAGGAGATCCGGTCGGCCGACGCCCTCTCACCGACTGCGGGGAGTCCGTCGCCGCCGATGGGGCCGGGGGTGCACCAGGTGCCGGACGCGTCGATGACCGCGCGGGCGGTGAGGCGTTCCTCGGAGCCGTCGGTGTGGCGCACGTGGACGGTGAAGGGCTGCCGCTCCCGGTCGGCGTCCACGACGCGGTCCCGGCCGAGTCGGGACACGCCGGTCACGGTGGTGCCGTAGCGAACCTTGCCGACCAGTGCGTCGGCGAGCGGCTGGAGGTAGCTCTCGGCCCAGTCCGCCCCGGAGGGGTAGGTCGCGCCGTCGGGGGCGGCCCAACCGGTGGGCGCCAGGAGCTTCGCAGCTGCGGGATCGACCAGTTCGGACCAGGTGGAGAACAGGCGTACGTGACCCCAGGAGCGCACCGCGGCGCCGGCTGCGGTCCCGGTCTCCAGGACTGTGGTGTCGATACCACGGGCGGTGAGGTGGGCGGCGGCTGCGAGGCCTACCGGGCCGGCGCCGATGACGACGACGGGAAGCTGCTGTTCGCTCATGGCGGGTGGTCTCCTCGGAACGGGGTGGCGGAGGGCGGCATGCGATCGGCCGGACCGGCGGTGATCGCTTTTGATTCGATGTTCGTCGATATCACTCCAGGCCTGGAAGCTTGCCTCTTGTATCGACGGGTGTCAACATAGGCATATGTCGAATTCGTGGATGGTGGAGCTGCCGGTGACGCCCGTCGGGCGGGTGGAGCCGTGCTGTCCACCGCTCACCTCGGCCGAGCTCTCGCAGGCGGACGCGGAGAAGATGGCCGCGATGTTCAAGGCCCTGGCCGACCCGGTGCGTCTGCGCCTGTTCTCCAAGGTCGCCTCGCACCCGGACGGGGAGGCGTGCGTGTGCGACATCGCCGACGTCGGCGTCTCCCAGCCGACCGTCTCCCACCACCTCAAGAAGCTGCGCGAGGCCGGTCTGCTGGCCTCCGAGCGGCGCGGTACGTGGGTGTACTACTGGGTGGAGCCGGCGGTGATCGCCGGAATGGCCGCTCTCCTCGGCAGCCCCGACTGATCGGGCAGGACCGCGGGGCGCCGGTCAGTCTCCGCGGCCGGGCGTGCCGATCCGCAGGGTGCTGCTCAAGGCTCTGGTCCCGGTTCTCTGCCACGGCAGCCACCGCGCGGCCCTTGAACGGCGCGGCGTCGACCACCGTGAGATGTTCAGCCGTCTCACTCCGGAGGGCGGCCTGTGGACCGATGGCCGGCAGGAGACTGTCGACGCGGTCGTGCTCGCCACCGGATACGGTCCGGAATTCCCCTACCTCCTCGACGGCGGCGTTCTGCATGGGGCCGACCTGCCACCGCATCGCGGCGGCATCGCCACGAGCGCGCCCGGACTCGGCTTCATGGGCATCGAGTTCCAGCGCAGGTTCTCCTCCGAGACGCTGCGCGGCGTGGGCCGCGACGCCGACTTCGTACTTCGCCGTGTGCGCAGGTGACGCCGACGGCGATCTCAGCGGTACGCCACGGCACACAGGTTGAGGGAGGCCGGACGACCCGAGAGGGAGGTGCCTTGTGCCGGGCGGGGGTCACCGCCGGGCGACGTAGACTCGAAGGCCGATATCGGGTGTGTTACTGCCCCTCGGACCTGGAGGTGGACGGAGTGCGGGAGTTCCAGCGGGGCGCGATGCGGCTGCACATCCTGCACCACGCGGCCGAGGGAGAGATCCACGGTGCGTGGATGACCGAGGAACTGGCCCGTCACGGCTACCGGATCAGTCCTGGCACGCTGTACCCGACGCTGCACCGGCTGGAGGCCGACGGACTGCTGGCCTCCGAGCAGCAGGTGGTCGACGGCCGCACGAGGCGGGTCTACCGGGTGACCGGAGCCGGGAGGGCAGCGCTCGCGGAGGACCGCAGGGCGCTCAGGGAGCTGGCTCGCGAAGTTCTCGGTGACGACACCGTGAACTGAACGCAGCACAAGGCGACGTACGGAGCTGAACGCAGCACAAGGCGACGTACGGAGCGCCTAAGGCTTCCGGCGGCCTGCGACGAAGAGCCGGATCCCGTAGGCGGCGGCGCCCAGGGCAAGTACTCCGGTCCCGGTGAGCACGGAGGAGACCGGCAGGGCGAAGGCCAGGACCAGACAGCCGGTCAGCCCGATCACCGGGACGAGGCGGTGCGGGCGCCCCTCGGCCGGGGTCAGCGTCCACGCGGAGGCGTTGGCGACGGCGTAGTAGGCGAGCACGCCGAAGGAGGAGAACCCGATCGCCCCGCGCACGTCCGTCGTCGCGGCGAGGAGCGCCACCACGGCGCCGACCACCAACTCGGCCCGGTGCGGGACCTTGTGGCGGGGATGTACGGCCGCCAGGACGTGCGGCAGGTGCCGGTCGCGAGCCATCGCCAGGGTCGTACGGGAAACGCCGAGGATCAGCGCGAGCAGTGAGCCGAGCGCCGCTACGGCGGCACCGGTACGGACGACCGGGGCCAGCCAGTCGGCGCCCGCGGCCCGGGCGGCGTCCGACAGCGGAGCGGTGGCGTCGGCAAGCCGCTGCGGGCCCAGCACCATGAGGACGCAGACGGCGACGAGGGCGTAGACGGCCAGGGTGATGCCCAGCGCGATCGGGATGGCGCGGGGGATGGTGCGTACGGGGTCGCGGACCTCCTCGCCGAGAGTGGCGATGCGTGCGTACCCGGCGAACGCGAAGAACAGCAGCCCCGCCGCTTGGAGTACACCGCCGAGGTCGGCGTCCGAACCGATGTCCAGGCGAGTGGCATCCGCCTCGCCGGAGGTGAAGCAAGCGACCACCACAGCGGCGAGCACCGCCAGGACCACCGCGACGATGGCCCGGGTCAGCCAGGCGGACTTCTGCAGTCCGGCGTAGTTGACCGCGGTCAGCGCCACCACGCCGGCGACCGCCACCGCGTGCGCCTGCCCCGGCCACACGTACGAGCCCACGGCGATCGCCATGGCCGCACAGGAGGCGGTCTTGCCGACCACGAACGCCCAGCCCGCCAGGTACCCCCAGAAATCACCGAGCCGTTCGCGGCCGTAGACATACGTGCCACCCGAGGCCGGGTAGCGGGCGGCAAGCCGGGCGGAGGAGGTGGCGTTGCAGTACGCCACCACCCCGGCGGCCGCAAGGCCGATCAGCAGCCCGGAACCAGCGGCCTGCGCGGCCGGCGCCAGAGCGACGAAGATTCCCGCGCCGATCATCGATCCCAGACCGATCACCACAGCGTCGGGCACGCCGAGCCGCCTCCGCAACTCCTCCGGCACGCCGTCAGAGATCGGTCGCCTGCTCATGGCCCACTCCTCGTTGGCTCGGGCACACCCATTACGGAATACGATATCGGAAGACGATATATGGCCAGCGGGATGCTTGATCAAGGGAGCCTGAGCAGTTCCACGATGGCTGCCGCGGCGTCGCGTGCAGGGCGGCCGACGCCGATGAGCGTGGCTGAGGCCGGGCCGGTCCAGTCGCCGTAGCCGAGAAGGTGGAGGCGCGGCTCCCCGAGCGCCCGGGTACCCGCGGTGGGGATGTGCCCGCGCGGCCCCCCCCCGCAGACCGAGCGACGCGAGATGGGACAGCGCGGGGCGGAAACCGGTGCACCAGATGATCGTGTCGGCCTGGCGCGGGTGCCGTCCGCCCACTCGAGGCCGGGCGGCGGTGCCCGACGGTGTGGAGCTGTACGCCCTCGAATTCGGAACGCCCGGGAACCGCGGGGAGGAAGGGGCGCCACCACGTTCCGGTGGCGCTGATGACCGCACGCGCCCGCCAGGTTCCGGCGTCGGCCTCGATACGCAGACGGTCGGCGTCGCGGTGGACCGCCTCCACCCGGACGGGGCGGGCGACAGGGAGTTCGTAGCGCCGTTCGTAGTCGGTCAGGTAGCCGACCACGTGCCGCGCCTCCGGGTACGTCTCTCCCGGCTGCCCCGGCATGACGCGGCCCGGCAGAGCGGAGTAGGCGGCAGGGGAGAACAGGTGGAGCGAGTCCCGCGCGTGCTGCCAGGCGTCGCCGGGTGACGCCTGGGCGTCCAGGACGACGAAGTCCAGATCGCGGCGTTGCGGCTGGTATCCGGCGGCGAGTCCGGCCTGGCCGCCGATGACGGCCACGTCGACATGTCTGATCACCACGGTGCCATCCCCTTCCCTCCCGCAGCGCCCCGCCAGGTGAGGCCGGGCAACCGAATCCTGCTGTAACCGGCTACTTGATCTGCGACGGCGTGAACTTCTTGCGCCAGGCGAGCGAGACGTGCACCAGCGCCACCAGCACCGGAACCTCGATCAGCGGACCGACGACACCGGAGAGGGCCTGGCCGGACGTGACGCCGAAGGTGGCGATGGCGACCGCGATGGCGAGCTCGAAGTTGTTGCCGGCGGCGGTGAAGGCGAGCGTGGCGGTGCGGTCGTAGTTCAGGCCGAGCGCCTTGCCGAGCAGGAACGTGCCGAACCACATCACCGCGAAGTAGACGAGCAACGGCACCGCGATCCGTACGACGTCCAGCGGCTGCGAGGTGATGGCCTTCCCCTGGAGGGCGAAGAGGATGACGATCGTGAAGAGCAGGCCGTAGAGGGCCCAGGGGCCGATCTTCGGAAGGAACGTGGTCTCGTAGGACTCGCGGCCCATCTTCTTCTCGCCCAGGCGGCGGGTGAGGAATCCGGCGAGCAGAGGCACGCCGAGGAAGATGACGACGTTCAGCGCGATCTTCCACAGGGAGATGTCGAGCTGCTCACCTTCGCCGAGGCCGAGCCACCCGGGCAGCAGGTCGAGGTAGAACCAGCCCAGGATGCCGAAGGCGATGACCTGGAAGACGGAGTTCAGGGCGACGAGGACGGCTGCGGCTTCGCGGTCGCCGCAGGCGAGGTCGTTCCAGATGATGACCATGGCGATGCAGCGGGCGAGGCCGACGATGATCAGGCCGGTGCGGTACTCGGGCAGGTCCGGCAGGAAGATCCAGGCCAGCGCGAACATGAGCGCCGGACCGAGGACCCAGTTGACGACCAGTGAGGAGGCCATCAGCTTGCGGTCGCCGGTGACGGCGTCGAGCTTGTCGTAGCGGACCTTGGCGAGAACCGGGTACATCATGATCAGCAGGCCCGCGGCGATCGGGAGCGAGACGCCGCCGATCTCCACCTTGGCCAGCACGTCGTTCAGCCCGGGGGTCAACCGGCCCAGACCCAGTCCCAGGCCCATGGCCAGGAGGATCCAGACGGCGAGGAAGCGGTCGAGTGTTGACAGCTTCGCGACGACCGAGGGCTCCTCGGTGGTCGCGGGAGCTTGGGTGGGGCTCATGGACAGGCCCTCTTGTTCTCGGCTGCTGTACGGGCGGATTCGGCCAGGCCGGCGAACTGGCCGGCGAGCTGGGCGATGACGTCCGGGCGGAGCTTGTAGTAGGTGAAGCGGCCGCAGGGCTCGGTCTCCACGACTCCGGCCTCGCGCAGCACTCTCAGATGGTTGGAGAGATTGGTCTGCCGGGCGCCGGTCTCCTCGACGAGGTGGGTGGTGCACAGGGTCTCGCGGGCGAGCAGGGTCACGATCTGCAGACGCAGGGGGTCACCCAGCACCCGGATCAGTTCAGTGTCGACTGACGTCATCATGGACTGATACTCTCACATCAGTGGCGGCTGACGCCATCAGGTGCTGATGTCATTCGCGCCTGAATTCGCCGTGAGGCAAGGGAGATCAGTCGTGTCCGAAAAGCCCTCCGTTCTGTTCATCTGCGTCCACAACGCCGGCCGTTCCCAGATGGCCGCCGCGTGGCTGTCGCACCTGGCCGGGGACCGTGTCGAGGTCCGCTCCGCCGGCTCCGCCCCCGCCGACCAGGTCAACCCCGCGGCCGTCGAGGCCATGCGCGAGGTCGGCATCGACATCACCGCCCAGACCCCCAAGATCCTCACCATCGACGCGGTCAAGGCATCCGACGTCTGCATCACCATGGGCTGCGGCGACACCTGCCCCGTCTTCCCCGGCAAGCGCTACCTCGACTGGGTACTGGACGACCCGGCGGGCCAGGGCGTCGAGGCCGTACGCCCGATCCGCGACGAGATCAGGAAGCTCGTCGAGGGCCTGATCGAGGAGATCGGCCCGGCGGACCCGGAGCGGACCGCATGAGTGAGATCCGCGAGGTCGTCATCATCGGATCCGGGCCCGCCGGATATACCGCCGCTCTCTACGCCGCCCGCGCCCAGTTGAAGCCTCTGTTGTTCGGCAGCTCGATCTTCGTGGGCGGCTCGCTGACCACGACGACCGAGGTCGAGAACTTCCCCGGCTTCCCGGACGGCGTCGACGGCCCGGTTCTCATGGGGAACATGCGAGCCCAAGCCGAGAAGTTCGGCGCCGAGATGATCGACGACGACATCGTCTCCGTCGACCTCACCGGCGAGATCAAGAAGCTCACCGACTCCGAGGGCAGGGTCCGCCGAGCCAAGGCCGTGATCATCGCGACCGGATCCGGTTACCGCAAGCTCGGCCTCCCGAACGAGGAGAAGCTGTCCGGCCGTGGCGTCTCCTGGTGCGCAACCTGCGACGGCTTCTTCTTCCGCGACCGCGACCGCGACATCGTCGTGGTCGGCGGCGGCGACACCGCCATGGAAGAGGCCACCTTCCTCACCCGTTTCGCCCGCTCCGTCACGGTCGTCCACCGCCGCTCCACCCTGCGCGCCTCCCAGGCCATGCGGAACCGTGTCTTCGCCGACGACAAGACCTCCTTCGCGTTCGACAGCGAGATCGCCGAGATAAAGGACGAGAACGGCATGCTCGGCGGAGTGGCCCTGCGTGACACGCTGACAGGCGAGCTCCGTGAGCTGGCGGCCACGGGCCTGTTCATCGCCATCGGCCACGACCCCCGTACCGAACTCTTCACCGGCCAGCTCGACCTGGACGCCGAGGGCTACATCGTGGTGGAGGCCCCCTCCACCCGTACGAAGCTCCCTGGTGTCTTCGCTGCCGGCCATGTCGTCGACCGCACCTACCGTCAGGCCATCACCGCCGCCGGAACCGGCGCCGCGGCAGGACTCGACGCCGAGCGCTACCTCGCCGACCTTGCCGACAAGGCCCCCGCTCCGGTCGCGAGCTGACGCAGAGGCGTGCTTGACCCCGAAGCTCAGGGCGCCTCGAGATCGAGGATGTCCCGGACCGGTGAAGCCCGTCTTGGTCGACCAGAACCAGGGAGACGCCGAGTACGGCGCGCTCGGCGCTCTTCTCTGCCCAGGCTCAGCCACGCCTCCCACCGGTCGCCGCCGTGTCCCAGACCCAGACCAACGCGACGCTGCTGTCGTGCACGGACGCCACACCCGCTGGAGCTCCGGTCCACTCGACCACAGCGCGCAGGACCTCTTCCGGCCTGGCCGGCGAGGTCTCATGGTGGAGCTGCAGCGTCTGCCACCCCACCATGCCTCGGCCACCAAGCGGTCATGCCGCCCTCGTCGTCCTCCTGCGCACCGCCGAAGACCGGGGCTTCAAGCCAGGGGCGCTCACTGCGGCCGAAGACCAACTCGCCTGAGAACGCCACCGTCGCTCCTCCAGCACTGTTTCCCGGACAACTCGGCCGCGGCGGCGAGGGCGGTGTCCTCGCTCGGCAGGCTCAGCGTGTACTGGGCCCCCAGGCGGGAGGTTCGGCGGTCATCAGCTGCACTGCCAGGTGAACATCGCGCGTTCGAAGCGCCGCTCGGCCAGGTCCTCCGGGCGGATCAGCCAGTACAGGACTCCGGCATCGCCCCACATCATGTCCGCGGCGTCCTCGCTGCCGAACTGGGCCAGCAGGACCCAGTCGCCCGCCTCCTCGGCCAGCCGAGGGCCCTCCCAGGACGCCTCGCCGTCCAAGACCGCCTCCGCTATCTCGATCTCGACCGGGTTCTGCACCGAGTGGGCGTGGCCGCCGATCTGGTGCCCCGCCTCGTCGTCGAGCTCCCACAGCGCGTCGAGGAACTCCTGTGAGCAGACGGGGTGGCCGTACCGGTTCCCCAGCGGGGCGTGAGGGGCGAAGGCGGCCCGTACGGACGGATGCCAGGGCTCGGTTGCCGTCGCCTCCACCCGAGCGGTCAGCGGCACCATCGGATAGGGCTTGAGTCCCGCAGGCGTCTCTCGCTCCGCCGCCTCCTGGGTGGGCGCCACGTAGAGCACGCGGGCCCCCGCCCAGCTCTCCGGGTCCTCTGCCAGGACGAGAGCCTCGCCGTCGTCCAGCTGCCCGTCGAAGTAGAAGAACAGCAGCGTTCCCGACTCGGGCAGACGGACGTCCAGCGCGGCCGTCGGCAGCCGGGCGCAGTCGACCGAGGCGATGAGGGAGAGCGGACCGTGCCCCTCCCACACCGGCCACTGAGAGGCGGTCGGCAGAGCGGGCAGGCCGCCGAGCCGGCCCGCCGGGACGTCGGCGCCGGTCGCCACGGCGAGACGCGCACCAGGGCGCAGCAGACCGAGCCACTTCTCGGCGTCGTCGGGCGGGAGATGGCGCAGAGCGAGGGAGCGGAAAGCGTCTCGGGAACCGTGGGTCATATGCCCGATCATCCACCGCACCACTGACAGAGGCCCTGGCAGCCCTGTGGCAGCAGGCGCGGCTACTCAGCGCATGGGTCCCGCCGGCCGGTGGAGCCGCCCGCCCGTGTTTCCGCCGTGTTTCTCTACAGTTCTCGGCCAGTTCTGTAGATAAGAGCCCCATCTCCGGTCCTTGTCCCGGCAGTTCCCTTTACGCGAGAGTTCGAGGCGCGGCGACAGGGACATGTCATCGCCGCCGGGCAGTGTCCATGGAACACATCGCGCGTCCCCAAGCGTGGTGTGGCCACCCCCCCATTGTCTGGACGCTTCGCCCGTGTAGCGGAAGGAATCGCGTGAAGCACGGAAAGAAGAACGCGCGCAGATACATCGTGGCGGCCTCCATCGGCGCCCTCCTGTCGGCCGGAGTCGCCACAGGGGCTTACGCCGGTGCGGCGGAATCCGCGCCGCTGAAGTATCAGCCGGAGATGGTCCAGGCTCTCGCCACCACCCTGGGCGTGAGCGAGCAGGAGGCCGTCGAGCGGCTGGACCGGGAAGCACGGCAGCAGGGCCGGTTCGCGAAGTTGCGGGCCGAGAAGGTCTCCACCCTCGGGGCCTTCTTCGCCAAGGACGGGACGCTCGTCGTCAACGCCGCCGATGCCGAGGCGGCGAAGGAGGTCAAGGCGGCGGGACTCGCAGCACGGGTCCCGGAGCGTGGCGAGAGCGAGCTGAACCGAATAAAGGCGCAGCTCGACGCCAAGGCCCTCAGGAGCGCCCCGGCCGGTGTCTCGGCGTGGTCCGTGGACCTCGCCTCCGACACCGTGACCGTCGAGGTCAACGGGGAGACCGACGCCGCCACCCGTACGTTCCTCAAGGCCGCGAAGAGTAATGGCGACGCCGTACGGGTCGTCCAGGGCCAGGAGAAGCTGGAGACCCAGGCGGTCGTGCCGCCGGGTAGCCGGATGACGTTCAACGGCTACCTCTGCTCGGTCGGCTACGGTGCCAAGGACCGTAACGGCAAGCAGGTGCTCGTGACCGCCGGGCACTGCATCGAAGACCTGCCGGCCCTGGCCTACAACGGGACCCGGTTCGCCAAGGGCACCCACACCCGGTTCGCGCTCGGCACCCGCAGCGTGGACATGGGCATCGCCTCCGTGGACGCCGGCCACTCCATCGGCCTGGACATCACCACGTACGGCAAGGCGGGCACCGTCGCCGTCCGGGGCAGCCAGCGGGCCCCGCAGGGTTCGGCGCTCTGCAAGTCCGGCCAGACCACCGGCTGGACCTGCGGCAAGGTCGGCTCGTACAACGTCAGCGTCACCTACACCGACGAGAACGGCGGGCCCGACACCGTCGTGACCGGTCTCGCCAGCTCCTCCGTCTGCACCCAGGGCGGCGACAGCGGCGGCGCGTACGTCTCCGGCAACCAGGCCCAGGGGATGACCTCCGGCGGGCCGATCGGACAGCGGTGCAACGGCCAGGTGAACTCGCCCGGTTCGTCGTACTTCCAGCCGCTCGACGACGCCCTCAAGTACTACGGGCTGACGCTCAACACCAAGTAGCCCCGGACCGGGGGTGAAGGTGCCGCATACGCGGGAGACCGTCCACTGACCCTGGGCGGTCTCCCGTTTCCATCATTTCCGCCCTTTCCCTCATGTCCGTCATTCCGGCGTGCCGAAATCCCAGGCGACCCCGTGCACACCGGGTTTGCAGCGGGAGGCGAGCACATGGGTGCTGTGGGAATCGTTCATCGAAATGCGTCGCTGCGCGCGGGGCGGGGAGCCCACCTGGTCCCGGAAGTACCGCCGGCAGCCGGAGGGAAGCGCGTCCGGATGAAAGAAGACCTGCTGAAGATATTCGTGCAGATTCGCCCGCGACCAGCGTTCGTAGTGCGTGGCCGGTTCCCGGGACGGGCTCACGTCGACGGCGTAACTCACCACCGTCGTATCCAGTTTGGCGAGTTCGCGGCCGAAGTGGATTTCCAGCACCAGGGATTTCAGTCCCTTGAGGTACGTCGCCTCGCCGAGCCGTCCGCTGGTGACCCGGATGTCGAGCGGCTCCGCCTGCTCGTCGTCGAAGCTGAGCACGAACAGCGCGCGGTCGGCCCCGGCGCGGCTGGCCCGCAGCACGTTCGTCGTGGAGAGGCTGCTCAGCGTTCCGCGCTCGCCCAGCGTCACCACGTCGTGGATCAGCAGCGAGCCGGTCTCCTGGTTGAAGTGGCGGAACCGCTCGCCGAGCGCCTTCTCCACCACCGAGTCCTTGCCGAGCACCTGGAGCGCCGCGCTCTCGCCCCGGGCCGGCGCGACCCGGCCGCGCGGCCGGCGCGGGCCGAGCAGCGAGCGCAGCGCCCCGCCCGGCAGCTCCAGGATCTCCTCCAGCACCTCCACCGCCCGCAGCGACCGGGCCCGCTCCGGCTGGCTGCGGCCGCGCTGCCAGCTGCTCAACGTGGCCTGGCTGACGCCGATCCCGCGTGCCCGCAGCCGTTCGCTGACCCGCTCCAGCGAGAGGCCCCGGCGGCCCAGCGCCTCCCGCAGCGCCGCCGGGAAGGCGTCGGAGGCCAGGGGAGGGGCCTCACTCGCAGGCGACGACGACACCGCCGACGCCGACACTGCCGACGCCGACGACCGGCCGTGGGTGGACCCGTCGTGAGCCGACCCCTCGCGGGCAGGCCCGCCGTGGGGCGGCGTTCCGGATGCCCCGGCCTTCAGCGCCTTCCGCAGATCACGCGCGTTCGTGGCACCCGAGGCGCTCCGCGCGCCCTCCGCGTCCGGCAGACCGACGCCGGCTTCCATCCTGCTCGACATGTCCCTCCCCCATCCCGGCACTCCCGCCGCAGGGCATCCGCACGTCCCCCGCATACTGGTTGACCACCGGAGAGGGACCGGATAACAAAACCCCCGGGAGTGAGCTGTCCCACACTCCCGGGACGCGCTGACCGGCGTCCTCCGCACGGCCCGAGGAAGTGAGCACGTGGTGAACAGCGTGAACGGCGTGGACCCCACCGCTCTGGTCGTCGCGGCCAGGGACGGGGACCAGGCGGCCGGGGAGCGGCTCGCCACCCTCTATCTGCCGCTGGTCTACAACGTCGTGGGCCGCGCCCTCAACGGCCACCCGGACGTGGACGACGTCGTGCAGGAGACCATGCTCCGGGCGCTCTCCGGCCTCTCCTCGCTGCGCGACCCGACCCGGTTCCGGTCCTGGCTGGTGGCGATCGCCATGAACCAGGTCCGCACCCGCTGGGCCGTGCTCGGCCACCGTCCCGCCGCGCTGGAGGAGACCGACGAGCCCGCCGACCCGGCCGCCGACTTCGTCGACCTGACCATCCTGCGCCTGGAACTCTCCGGCCAGCGCCGCGAGACCGCCGAGGCGACCCGGTGGCTGGACGAGGCGGAGCGCGATGTGCTCTCGCTCTGGTGGCTGGAAACCACCGGTGAACTCACCCGTACCGAGCTGGCGGACGCCCTCGGACTGCCGCCGCAGCATGCCGCCGTACGCGTCCAGCGGGTCAAGAACCAGCTCGACATCGGGCGCGCGGTCGTCCGGGCCCTGGCCGCCGAGCCCCGCTGCCCGGCCCTGGACGACCTGGTGGCCGACTGGGACGGCGCGCCCACGCCGCTGTGGCGCAAGCGGATAGCCCGGCACATACGCGGCTGCGCCTCCTGCTCGGCGACCAGCTCGGGGCTCGTACCGCCGGAGGGTCTGCTCTCCGGGCTCGCTCTGGTGGTGCCGTTGTACGAGGGTGGCCAGCACGCCGCCGCCGCGGTCGCCCCGGCCGTGGCCCCGGCGGCGTTCTCGGCCGGGAAGGCGGCGGGGCTCACCGCCGCGGCCGCCGCCGTGACCACCATCGCCGTACTCCTGTGGCCCTCCACGTCCGCTCCGCCCGCGCCGCGCGCCGAAGGCGGTACGACGCAGCTTCCGGTGCCCGCGCCGCCGCCGGTCACCACGGCCGCCCCGCCGTCGGTGTCCCCGACGCCCACCGCCACCCCGTCACCCGCGCCGAGCACCGCCGCCCCGGACGCCTCGCCGTCCACGGTGGTCCCGCCGTCACCGCGCCCGGCGCCCCGCGCGCAGCCGCGTCCCGAGACGCGCCTGGTCGCCGAGGTGAACACCCTGCGCGCCCACAACGACTGCCCGCAGCTGACCACCGATCCCCGGCTCACCGAGGTCGCCCAGCGCCACTCCGAGGACATGGCGGCGTACGGCTATTTCGGCCACACCGACTCCACGGGCCGGAACATGGGCGACCGGGTGACCGGGTCCGGTTACCTGTGGACCGCCGTGGGCGAGACCATCGCCACGGGGAACGCCGACCCGGCGGCCGTCGTCGACGAGTGGCGCCGCAGCTCCGGCCGCGACGATGACATCCTCAACTGCGACTTCACGCACGTGGGCGTCGGCATCGCCGACTCGCCGCGCGGGCCCTACTGGACGCAGGTGCTGGCCACGCCGAGGTAGGGAGCTACGGCAGCCGGAGTAGGGAGCTACGGCAGCCGGAGCGGCTTGGCCATGCAGATGCTGCTCTCGTACTCCCGGTAGTGGCCGAACTTCCGCTCGCAGACCGTGTAGCCGCACGAGGTGTACAGCGCGACCGCCTCCGGCTGCTGGTCACCGGTCTCCAGGACCATCCGGACGCGGCCGGCGGCCCGGGCGTCCTCCTCCAGCGCGGCGAGCATCCGGCGGGCCAGGCCCCGGCCGCGGCCCTCGGGGATCACGAACATCCGCTTGATCTCGGCGTCGCCGTCCCCGTACCCCTCGTCGTTACGGTCCTGCGTCCGCCAGCCACCGGTCGCCACCGGGCGCTCCAGCTCGTCGTAGGCGAGCAGATACAGACCGTGCGGCGGTACGAACATGGCGGGGTCGAGGTGTGTGACATCGCCCTCGTCGCCGTAGCGCTCGGCGTATTCGAGCTGGACCTGGTCGTTGAGTTTGACGGCGTCGGGGTGGTCGAAGCGGGACGGGCGGATGTTCATGCTGATTATCGTATATCTATGAGTGGGGTGGGGTAGGTACTGTTTCTGGATGCTGACTGTTACATCTGTGAATGTTAATGGGCTCCGTGCCGCCGCGAAAAAGGGCTTCGTGGAGTGGCTGGCGGGCACCGACGCCGATGTGGTCTGCCTCCAGGAGGTCCGCGCCGAGCCCGGCCAGCTGGCTGCTGAGGTACGTGACCCCGAGGGCTGGCACACCGTGCACGCGCCCGCCGCCGCCAAGGGCCGCGCCGGGGTCTCGCTCTACTCCCGGCAGGCGCCGGAGCGGGTTCAGACCGGCTTCGGCGGGTTCGACGTGCCCGGGGCGGAGGAGTTCGACGCGAGCGGCCGGTACGTCGAGATCGACCTGCCCGGCGTGACCGTCGCCAGCCTGTACCTGCCCTCCGGTGAGGTCGGCACGGAGCGGCAGGAGGAGAAGGAGCGCTTCATGACGGCCTTCCTGCCCTACCTCCAGGGGCTGAAGACGCGGGCGGCGGCGGACGGGCGCGAGGTCGTGGTCTGCGGTGACTGGAACATCGCCCACCAGGAGGCCGACCTGAAGAACTGGAAGGCCAACCAGAAGAACTCCGGCTTCCTCCCCGAGGAGCGCGCCTGGCTGACCCGGGTCCTGGAGGAGGCCGCGTACGTCGACGTCGTACGGCAGCTGCACCCGGAGGTGGCGGGGCCGTACAGCTGGTGGTCCTACCGTGGGCGCGCCTTCGACAACGACGCGGGCTGGCGCATCGACTACCAGATCGCGACGCCGGGACTGGCCGCGCGTGCGGTCAAGGCATGGGTCGAGCGGGCCGCCACGCACGGCGAGCGGTGGAGCGACCACGCGCCGGTGACGGTCGTCTACGAGCGGTAGGCCCACGGTACGGGGGTATTACGCCTTCGGGGGCTGTGTGCCGTCCTCGCGGCGCAGCCTCCGGTCCAGCGCCATCGACAGCTCCGCGTCCACCACCGCGCGCGCCAGTGGCCGGAGTTGGGCCGGTTCGGTCTCGGTGGCGTGGGCATGCAGTACGCGTACGAAGATTTCGGCGAGGGCGTCCGCGTGCTCGCGGACGCGGCGGCCCGAGGAGAGCACCGTGGCGAGCGGCACCCCTTCCCGTACGAGCTCGGCGGACACCTCCAGGAGGCGGCGGCTGATGTGGACGATCTCGTCGCCGTCGGTGGCGAGATAGCCGAGGTCCAGGGCGGTGGCCAGGTTCTCCGGCGTGACCTCGCCCTCGAAGTAGTCGGCGAGCTGTTCCGGGGTGAGGCGGACCGGGGTCTCCTCGGTCGGTTCGCCGAGCCCGAGCACCTCGGCGACATCGCGTCCGCTCTCGAAGGTGGCGGCCAGGTCCGCGATGCCGTTGAGGGTGTGGCCGCGCTCCAGCAGGCCCGCGATCGTCCGCAGCCGGGCCAGGTGGTGGTCGTCGTACCAGGCGATCCGGCCCTCGCGGCGCGGTGGCGGGATCAGGCCGCGCTCCCGGTAGAAGCGCAGGGTCCGCACGGTGATGCCGGCCTCCTTGGCCAGCTCCTCCATGCGGTATTCGCGGTGCTCGCGTCCTTCAGCCACAGGGGCACCCTATGTTGTACCGCTGGTAACTTTCCTCGGTCCGACCCCTACCCATCAGTACGACCCTGCTCTACTCTCCGAACCATGCCAGTGATTGCTGGCGTAATCGCGTGACGTACCGCGGGAGGCGGCAGCATGGCCCAGCAGGAGCACGTACGTGTGGCGGTGATCGGTACCGGATTCGGGGGCCTGGGGGCCGCCGTCCGGCTGCGCCGCGAAGGCATCACCGATTTCGTCGTCCTGGAGCGCGCCGACTCGGTGGGCGGCACCTGGCGCGACAACAGCTATCCCGGCTGCGCCTGCGACGTACCGTCCCACCTCTACTCCTTCTCCTTCGCGCCCAACCCCGACTGGCCGCGCACCTTCTCCGGCCAGGAGCACATCCGGGCCTACCTGGAGCGCGTGGCCGACACCTTCGGGCTCCGTCTGCACATCCGGCTGAACCACGAGGTGAAGCTGATGAGCTGGGACAAGGAGAACCTGTACTGGGTGATCGAGTCCGCCAACGGGTCGGTGCTCCGCGCGGATGTCGTCATCTCCGCCACCGGACCGCTCTCCGACCCCAAGATGCCCGACATACCCGGGCTCGACTCCTTCCCCGGCAAGGTCTTCCACTCCGCGCGCTGGGACCACGACTACGACCTGGCCGGCAAGCGGGTCGCGATGGTCGGAACCGGCGCCTCCGCCATCCAGATCGTCCCGGCGATCCAGCCGAAGACCGCGAAGCTCACGCTCTTCCAGCGCACGCCTCCGTGGGTCATGCCGCGCGTGGACCGCACCATCAGCAAGGCCGAGCAGGCACTCCACCGCGCGATACCCGCCACCGGCACCGCACGCCGCGGACTGCTGTGGGGCATACGGGAGTTGCAGGTCAGCGCCTTCACCAAGCACCCCGACCAGCTGGGCCTGGTGGAGAAGATAGCCAAGTCCAACATGGCGCGGGCCATCAAGGATCCGGCGCTCCGGGCCAAGCTGACGCCCGACTACCGCATCGGCTGCAAGCGGATCCTGCTCTCCAGCACCTACTACCCGGCCCTCGCCCAGCCCAATGTGGACGTCGTCGCCTCCGGGCTGAGTGAGATACGCGGCTCCACCGTCGTCGCCGCCGACGGCAGCGAGGCCGAGGTCGACGCGATCATCTTCGGCACCGGCTTCCATGTGACGGACATGCCGATCGCGGAACGGGTCGTCGGCGAGGAGGGCATCACGCTCGCCGAGTCCTGGAAGGACGGGATGAACTCGCTGCGCGGCGCGACCGCCGCCGGGTTCCCGAACTGGATGACGATCATCGGCCCCAACACGGGCCTCGGGAACTCCTCGATGATCCTGATGATCGAGTCCCAGCTGAACTACATGGCCGACTATCTGCGCCAGTTGAACGTGCTCGGCGGCCGCGCGGCGCTCGGCGCCCGCTCCACCGCCGTCACCGCGTGGAACCACAAGGTCCAGGAGCGGATGAAGCGCACGGTGTGGAACACCGGCGGCTGCACCAGCTGGTACCTGGACGAGGCCGGCCGCAACACCACCGTCTGGCCGGGCACGACGGGTGAGTTCCGGCGGCAGACGCGGTCGGTGGACCTCGCGGAGTACGACGTCATCCGGGCGGCGGCGAAGCCGGGCGGCGTCCATGTCCCCGCACAGCCGGGGCGCGACGAGCGCGAGACGGTGGCCGCCGGGGACGCGATGACCGAGGAGGCCGCACGATGAGCGCCTTCGCGTACCCGCAGGCCTGGGGAGGCCGCCCGATGAGCGCCTTCGCGTACCGCACGGTGAGCGCCCTCGCCTACCGCACGCCCGAGGAGGCCGCCCGATGAGCCGTCTCCTGCACCGTGACGACCTCCCGCCCGTCCCCGCGAACGAACTCTTCGTCACGTCCGCCGACGGCTCCCGCATCCACGTCGAGCTGCACGGCCCCGAGGACGCGCCGGCCGTCGTCCTCGCCCACGGCTGGACCTGCAACACCCACTTCTGGGCCGCGCAGATCCGGGACCTCGCCGCCGACCACCGCGTCATCGCCTACGACCAGCGCGGCCACGGCCTCACACCCGAACCCGGCCCCGGCGGCTACAGCGTCAACGCGCTCGCCGACGACCTGGAGGCCGTGCTCGCCGCCACCCTCGCGCCCGGCCGGAAAGCGGTGCTGGCCGGGCACTCCATGGGCGGGATGACGCTGATGGCCGCCGCTCGCCGCCCCGGCCTGCGCGAGCACGCGGCGGCGGTCCTGCTCTGCTCGACCGGCAGCGGGCGGCTCACCGCCGAGGCCACCGTCGTACCGCTGCGGGCGAGCGCGTTCCGGACCCGGCTGACGGCCGCGGTCCTGGGCGCCAAGGCGCCGCTCGGGCCGGTCACTCCGGTGTCGAAACGCATCCTCAAGTACGTGACCATGGGCGTCGGTTCGGCCCCGGAGCGGGTCGACGTCTGCGCCAGGATCGTGCACGCCTGCCCGCGCCGCGCGAGGGTGGGATGGGGCGAGGTGCTCGCCGAGCTGGATGTGACGGCGGACGTCCGCGAGCTGCGGGTGCCGACGGCGGTCATCGCCGGTACCGACGACCGGCTCACCCCGCCGGTCCACGCGCGGGCCATCGCGGCGGCGCTGCCGGTCGGCCTCGGGCTCACCGAGCTGGCCGGCATGGGGCACATGACGCCGGTGGAGGCCCCGGAGGCGGTCACGGCGAAGCTCAGGGAACTGACCACGCGGTACGTCGCGAACCGGACGGCCTCGTCGGCCGCCACGTCCGAGAAGGAGGATGTCGCATGAGCAGCAGGCGGAGTCTGGAGGGCCAGGTCGTCGTCGTGACCGGCGCGGCGCGGGGCGTGGGTGAGCTGCTGGCGCGGAAGCTGTCGGCGCGCGGGGCGACGCTGGCGCTGGTCGGGCTGGAGCCGGACGAGCTGAAGAAGGTCTCCGAGCGGCTGCACGGCGAGAGCGACCACTGGTTCGCCGATGTCACCGACCACACGGCGATGGCCCAGGTGGCGCGCGAGGTCAAGGAGCGGTTCGGCAAGGTCGACGTGGTCGTCGCCAACGCGGGCGTCGCCTCCGGCGGCCCGTTCGCCGACTCGGACCCGGACGCCTGGCGGCGGGTCATCGAGGTGAACCTGATCGGCGGCGCGGTCACCGGGCGGGCGTTCCTGCCGGTGCTGATGGAGAGCCGCGGCTACTTCCTCCAGATAGCGTCGCTGGCCGCGATCACTCCGGCGCCGATGATGACGGCGTACTGCGCCTCCAAGTCGGGCGTCGAGGCGTTCGCGCACAGCCTGCGCGCGGAGGTCGGTTACAAGGGCGTGAAGGTCGGGGTCGGTTACCTCTCCTGGACCGACACGGACATGGTGCGCGGCGCCGACCAGGACGACGTGATGCGGGAGTTGCGGCAGCGGCTGCCGTGGCCGATGAACCGTACGTACCCGCTCGGCCCGGCCGTCGAGCGGATCGTCGACGGCATCGCGCGCCGCTCGCCGCACGTGTACGCGCAGTGGTGGCTGCGCGGGATGCAGTCGGTCCGGGGCTATCTGCCCTCCGTCATCGCGATCGGCGGACAGCGTGAGATGCGGCGCTTCGAACCGCGGCTCCACACGGTGTCCAAGGGGCTGGTGGGGGCCGGGGGAGCGGCGGACCAGGACGCGCGTGCGGAGCGTGCCGACCGTACGTGACAGGGGGCCTGTCACCGTCGGTAGCGGTCCGAAATGCGCGGGATGTCGGTGCGTGTAACGCTGAGCACGGCCCCACCGGGGGCCACCCGCACATACACCCCAGGCATCCCACAGGAGTGAACAGCATGGGTATCGCAGACCAGTTCAAGGACAAGGCGCAGGACCTCGCCGACCAGGCCAAGCAGAAGGCCGGCCAGGGCAAGGACCAGGCTCAGGACCGCGCGTCGCAGGGCCGCGACCAGGTCCAGGACCACGAGCACGGCTCCGACGCGTCGACCGGCCTGCGGGACCGGGCTCAGGACGCCAAGGACCAGGCGCGTGAGCGCTTCGACCGTTGACGGTCGCTGAGGTGTGACGCGTACGCGCTGCGCCGAGCGCGTGCGTGCGCGTCGCGTCAGGAGGCGCATCCGGGTGACCGGATGCGCCTCCTTCCTGCTGTCCGGAGCCAGGGCCGTATCGCTTGAGTGATCGATTGCGGAACTGCTGTGCGTACGATGCATGGTCGGTGCGGGGGCCTCGGGGTCTCTGTCGCCCTGCCCTGCACCACAGTCGTTCCGGAAAGCCTCCTCCTCCGTGCCCTCAGCTCGTACTGTCCGTCTCCTCGTCCCGTCCATACCGGCGCTCTGGACGCTCGCCCTCGGCCTGTGGGGACTGTCGCGGCAGGACAGCGTGTGGCGGGACGAGGCCGCGACCTGGCAGGTGGCCCGCCGCTCCACCGCCGAGATAACGGAGCTGCTCGGCAACGTCGATGTCGTGCACGGGCTCTACTACCTGCTGATGCACGGCCTGTTCGAGCTGTTCGGACCCGGCACCGCCGTCCTGCGGCTGCCGTCGGTGGTGGCCATGGCGGTGGCCGCGTCCTGTGTGGCCGCCCTCGGCCACCGGCTGGCCGGCCCGTGGGCCGGGCTCGGGGGCGGGCTGGCGCTCGGGCTGCTTCCGGCGGTGCAGTTCTACCTCCAGGAGGGGCGGCCGTACGCCTTGGTGGCAGCGGCGGCCGGGATCTCCACGCTGCTCCTGGTCACCCTGGTGGAGGGGCGCGGCCGGGCGGTGCACTGGGTCGCGTACGGCGGTACGGTCGCGGTGTCCGGCCTGCTGAACTGGCTCTCGCTCCTGATCCTGCCGGCCCACCTCGTGACCCTGCTCGGGTGCCGGGCGGGCCGTGGGACCGGCAGGCGCTGGACCGCCGCCGCCGTGGCCGCCGTGGCGTGCGTGCTGCCGCTGGTCCTGTTCAGCCGGAGCCAGTCCGCGCAGGTGTCCTGGATACCGCCGTTGACCTGGCACATGCTGATCGGCCCGGCGATCCTGCTGGCCATCGGCGGCGCGGGCGCGCTGCTGGAGCGGCGGTGTCCTCATCCTCGTCCGGGCCGGCTCTCGGCGGCGGCCGTCGGGCTGCCGCTGCTGGCGGTGCCGCAGCTCGGCCTCGTCGGACTCTCGCTGATCCAGCCGCTGTTCCTGGACCGGTACGTCCTCTTCAGCCTGCTGGGCCTGGCGCTGCTGATCGGCGTGGCGATCGGCGCGGCGGTCCGGGCCGTGGCCCGTCGCCGCCCGCGCGCCGCGCCGTGGGTCCTCCCCGTGGTGGTGGCCGTGGCGATGGCGGCCCTGCTGCCGCAGTCGCTCGCCAAGCGCTCCCCGTCGAGCCGGGTCGACGACGTCCTCGCCGTGGCCGCCGACGTACGACGGATGAAGAGTCCCGGAGACGTGGTGCTGTTCATCCCCGCGGCCCGCCGGGACACCGCACTGGTCTCCCCGGACGCCTTCTCCGGCCTCCAGGACATAGCGCTGGCGCGGAGCCCGGAGGAGTCCGCGACCCTGAAGGGCACCGAGGCGCGGCCGGACCGGATACGGTCGGCGATGCTCGCCCACCACCGCATCCTGCTGGTCACGGACGCCCCCGGCGTGGCCCGCCCACCCGCCACCGCTCGGGACAGGATGAAGCGTTCCGTGCTGCGCAACCACTTCCGCATCGCCGCCGACGGCCAGGTCCGAGGCCGCCGGGTGATGGTCTACGAACGGCGTACGACGGCCCGCTGACCCGTCGCCCGCTCCCCGGCGCAGGTCTCCCTTCAGGTATCCCTTCAGGTCTCCCTCACCGGACGGGCTCGGAGCGCGGGTGCCGGGTGCGCCTTGCCGTGACCGGATCGGTCCGCTTCCGGACCCGATGCTGCCTGTCGGCGGCCCGTCCGCGCGGCCAGGCTGGGGGCATGACCCGAGCACTGATCGTCATCGACGTCCAGGAATCCTTCCGCGCCCGTCCGCAGTGGGAGACCATCTCCGATCCGAAGATCGCCGACCAGGTGAACCGCCTGGTCCGGCTCTTCCGGCAGAACGGGGACCAGGTGGTGTGGGTCCTGCACTGCGCGCCCGGTACCGGCACGGTCTTCGACCCGGACCTCGGCCATGTCCGGCTGATGGAGGAGCTGGAGCGGGCGGAGGACGAGCCGCTGATCCACAAGACCTCGCACAACGCCTTCACCACCACCAACCTCCAGCAACTCCTCACCGAGCGCGGTATCCGCGACCTCACCCTCTGCGGCATCCGCACCGAGCAGTGCGTGGAGACCACCGCCCGGGTCGGCAGCGACCTCGGCCACCGGATCACCGTCGCCATCGACGCCACCGCGACCGACCCCATCCCGCACCGCGACGCCCCCGCCGGCCGGAGCATCGCCGAACAGCTCGCCGACCCCCGTACGCTCTCCGCCGAAGAGGTCATCAGGCGCACCGAGTACGCCCTCGCCGGACGCTTCGCCACTATCGCGACCGTCGACGAGCTGGAGGCCGAGGCCGAGGCGGAGGGCCGGGCATGACGACCGGAGACCGCGACAGAGCGTCAGGCATGAGGTCGGGAGGCCGGGGCGCGACGTCAGGCATGATGACCGGATCGTGAGCCACATCGTCTTCTTCCTGGTGCCCGGAGTCCACCTGCTGGACCTCGCCGGTCCCGCGCAGGTCTTCTCCACCGCCGCCGACTTCGGGCACCCCTACACCCTCACCTACGTCGCCGAACGGCCCCAGGTCCCCACCGTCCAGGGCCTGCCGCTGGTCGCCGGGGTCGACTGGCCCGAGCTCGGGCCCGAGGACCTGATCGTGGTGCCGGGCTGGCGGACCCGCACCCCGGCCGGAGAGCCCGTCATCGGCCCCGCCGCGCTGCAGGCCCTCCGGGACCACCACGCGGGCGGCGGGACGGTGGCCAGCGTCTGTGGCGGGGCCGAGGCGCTCGGGCGGGCCGGCCTGCTCGACGGCCGCCGCTGCACCACCCACCACGACGTGCAGGACGAGCTGGCCCTGCGCCACCCCGGGGCGGTGGTCGTCCCGGACGTCCTGTTCACCGTCGACGACCGGGTCATCACCTCGGCCGGGATCGCCAGCGGCATCGATCTGGCCCTCCACCTGATCGCGACCCGGCACGGTCCGGCCGTCGCCGCCCGGGTGGCCCGCGAGATGGTCGTCCACACCCGCCGCAACGGCCACGAGCCGCAGTCCAGCGCGATGCTCCGCCACCGCTCCCACCTCGACGACACCGTGCACCGCGCCCAGAACCTCATCGACGCCCGCTTCGACCGGCCCCTCCCGCTCCCCGCCCTGGCCTCGGCCGTCGGCGTGAGCGAGCGCACCCTGACCCGCCTCTTCAGCCGCGCCACCGGCCTCACCCCGCTGCGCTACCAGCAGACCCTCCGCCTCGAACGCGCCCAGCACCTCATCAGCCACGGTGCGACGGTCGACACCGCCGCCCGCTCGGTCGGCTTCGAGGACGCACGCATGCTGCGCCGCCTCCGCGCCCGTACTACCTGACCGCGACCGCCCGCCGAACCTCCGGCGCGGGCGGTCGCCTTCCCTACCGTGGCGGAAGGGGCGGCCTCCGCAGATCCGGGGCCGTGTCGTACGACGGTGGCGTCGACGCCGGGTGCGCGGCCAGCAGGTCCAGCGCGACCCGGACCGCGTCGTCCAGGACCGCGTACCGGCCCTCCGCCCAGTCCAGCGGGGTGCGGAGCGCCTTCACGTCCGGTTCCACGCCGTGGTTCTCCACCGACCAGCCGTACGCGTCGAACCAGGCCGCGTTCATCGGCACCGTGATCGACGTGCCGTCGCCGAGCCGGTGGCGGCCGGTCATGCCGACCACCCCGCCCCAGGTCCGCTGGCCCACCACCGGGCCGAGCTTCAGCAGCCGGAACGCGGCGGTGATCATGTCGCCGTCGGACGAGGTCGCCTCGTCGGCGAGAGCGACGACCGGGCCGCGCGGCGCGTTGGAGGCGTAGCTCACCGCCTGGGCGTTGCGGGTCAGGTCCCAGCCGAGGATCTTGCGGGTGAGCTTCTCCACCACCAGCTCGCTGATGTGGCCGCCCGCGTTGCCCCGCACGTCCACGATCAGCGCGGGGCGGGACACCTCCAGCCGGAGGTCCCGGTTGAACTGGGCCCAGCCCGAGCCGCCGAGGTCCGGGATGTGCAGGTAGCCGCACTTGCCGCCGCTCAACTCCCGTACGACGTCACGCCGTTTGGCCACCCAGTCCTGGTAGCGCAGCGGGCGCTCGTCGACCAGCGGCAGGATCGCCACCCGGCGCGACGGGCCGCCGCCCGCCGGGGTGAACGTCAGCTCCACCGTCGTCCCGCCCGCCGCCGTGAGCAGCGGGAACGGGCCCGTCACCGGGTCCACCGGGCGGCCGTCCACATGGGTGAGGACCGCGCCCTCGCGGATGCCCGTACCCGCCAGCGGGGAGCGGGCCTTGGAGTCGGAGGAGTCGCCGGGGAGGATGCGCTGGAGGGTCCACGCGCCGTCCCGGCAGACCAGGTTGGCGCCGAGCAGGCCGATCGCGCGCTGGTAGTGCGGCGGGCCCTCGTTGCGGCGGGCCGGCGACACGTAGGCGTGCGAGGTGCCCAGCTCGCCCAGCACCTCGCGCAGCAGGTCCGCGAACTCGTCTGGGGAGGCCACCCGTTGGACGAGCGGACGGTACTGGTCCAGCACCCCGTCCCAGTCGATGCCGCACATGTCCGGCTCCCAGAAGTAGGAGCGGATGATCCGGCCCGCCTCTCCGTACGCCTGCCGCCACTCCGCCCCCGGATCGACCTCGTGCAGGATGCGGCGCAGGTCCAGATAGACCGTGGAGTCGCCGTCGCCCGGTTCCGCAGCCGGTACGGCGCGCAGCTCGCCGTCGTCCATCACCACCAGGCGCGAGCAGTCACCGCTGACCGCGAACCAGTCCAGGTGGTCGACCAGTTCGGTCTTCCGCGCCTTCGCGATGTTGAAGTGCTCCAGCGTCGGCCGCCCCGACATGTCGGCCGGGTTGGCGAACGTCTCGCCCAGCGCGCCGGAGATCGGCCAGCGCAGCCAGACCAGCCCGCCGCCGCTCACCGGCGCCAGCGCCGAGTACTTGGAGGCGGAGACCGGGAACGGCGTCACCCGGCTCTCCAACCCCTCGAACTCCACCATGACCGTCGAACCCTCCGACGTACCGACCCCGTCCGGCACGTCTATCGGGTCCAGACCGCCCGCCGCCGGGCGCCCGTCCGGCGAGAGCGCGAAGGGCGAGGGGGTCGCCGAGGAGAGCGGGACCAGGTACGGGCGGCAGCCGAGCGGGAAGGAGAGGTCGCCGGTGTGGACGTCGTACACCGGGTCGAAGCCCCGCCAGGACAGGAACGCGAGGTAGCGGCCGTCCTCCGTGAAGACCGGGTTCTCGTCCTCGAAGCGGCCGTTGGTGACGTCCACGATCACCGGCGCACCGGGGCCGGAGATCCGGGCCAGCTTGATCTGCCGCAGCGAGCGGCCGATGCCCGGGTGCGACCAGGTCAGCCAGGAGCCGTCGGGCGAGAACGCCAGGTCGCGGACGGGGCCGTTGACCGAGCGGATCAGCTCGGTGAGGCCGGGGTGTTCGTCGACCGGAGCGGTGCTGTCCGGGGCCACCGCGCCCGTCGCCGCGTACAGGTCGGCGCGGGTCGAGCCGCTGGGCGCCCGCTCCGGTACGCCGGCCGGCTCCGGCTCTCCCGTGTCCAGGAGCAGCAGCCGGCCGTCGTTCGACGCGATGGCGAGGCGCTCGCCGTCCGGGTCGGAGACCATCTCCTCTACGCGGCCCAGCTGTCCCGAGGCGAGCCGGCGCGGGGCCCGGTCGCCGCTGGCGCGCGGCAGGTAGGCGATCTCCACCGCGTCCTCGCCGTCCGCGTCGGTGACGTACGCGACCTGGCCTCCGCTGCCCAGCATCTCCGGCAGCCGCACCCGTACGCCCGGGGTGTCGCTGATGGTGCGGGCGGGGCCGTCGCGGTGGGTGAGCCAGTAGAGGCTGCCGCGTACGGTGACGGCGCTGGCCCGGCCCGTCTCGTCGACCGAGAGCGAGTCGACGTTGCTGGCGGCGGGCACCTGGTAGCGGCGCCGGCCGGTGCGCGGGCCGCCGAGCCGCACCTCCAGCTTGCGCGGCGTGGCGTCCGGCGACTCCAGGTCCTCGACCAGCCAGAGGTCGCCGGCGCACTGGTAGACGACGCGGTGGCCGTCGCTCGCGGCGTTGCGGGCGTAGAAGGCGTCGTGGTCGGTGTGGCGGCGCAGGCCGGTGCCGTCGGTGCGGCAGGAGTAGAGGTTGCCGACGCCCTCGTGGTCGGAGAGGAACGCGATGCGCCGGCCGACGAACATCGGGTTGGCGAGGTGCCCGTCGATGTCCGGCAGCAGCCGCTCCCCGTGCAGCCAGAGGCGGCCCATGGCCCCGCCCCGGTAGCGCTTCCAGGCGGCCGGCTCGTGCGGGGGCGTGCCGGTGAGGAGCAGGGTGCGGCGCTCGCCGTCCAGGTCGGCGACCGCGATGTCGGAGACCGGGCCCCAGGGGAGCCGGCCCCCGGGGCTGCCGTCGGTGGGGACGCTGTAGGCCCAGGAGAAGTACGAGAACGGCTGGTTGTGCGAGGAGACGGCGAGGATGTGGGTGGAGTCGGGCGGATCGGGCGTCCAGCCGCAGACCCGGGCGTCGGTCGAGCCCCAGTGGGTGAGCCGGCGGGCCGGGCCGCCGTCGACCGGGGCGAGGTGGATCTCGGGGTCGAGCGTGCGCCAGGTCGTGTAGGCGATGGAGGTGCCGTCGGGCGAGAAGCGGGGATGGCTGACCCGGGTCCGGTCGACGGTCACCCGCCAGGCCCGTCCCGGCCGGTGCCCGGCATCGGCGAGGGGCGCGACCCAGAGGTCGTCCTCGGCCGCGAAGCAGAGCATGTCCTGGTGGAGATGGGGAAACCGGAGGTACGCCGCGTCATCACTCACCCCCCAATGCTTTCCGCGCGAAGGGCCCGGGGCAACTTGTGGTGCAGCCCACAAGCGAAACGATTTCGTTTCGCTGGACGGGAGGGGTACGGTTCAGGTGTACGAAACAGTTTCGTTCGACGGTGAGCGAAACTCCGGAGCGATGGACTGACGTACGAAGGAGGTCGGCGCATGGCACGCACCAGGCTGACCCCCGAGCGTGAGGGCGAACTGTACGAATCCGTGCTCGACCTCCTCCGCGAGGTCGGTTACGACGCCCTGACCATGGACGCCATCGCCGCCCGCACCCGGTCGAGCAAGGCCACCCTCTACCGCCAGTGGGGCTCCAAGCCCGAGCTGGTCGCGAAGGCGCTGCGGCACAACAAGCCGGGGAGCCTCGCGGACATCGACACCGGTTCGCTGCGCGGAGACTTCCATGCCGCGCTGAGCCGGACCGACGACTGCCAGATGGAGAAGGACGCCGCGCTGATGCGGGGTCTGAGCCATGCCGTCCATGAGTACCCCGAGCTGCTCCAGGCCCTGCGCGAGCTGCTGATCGAGCCGGAGATGACCGGCCTCGACCAGCTGCTGCAACGGGCGGTGGAGAGGGGTGAGCTGCGTCCGGACAACCCGGCGCTGAAGTACATCCCGCACATGCTGGTCGGCGCGCTGGCCGCCCGGCAGCTGATCGAGGACCGCCCGCTCGACCAGGCGTTCCTCATCGATTACGTGGACTCCGTGATTCTCCCCGCTCTCGGAGTCTGACGTCCCCGTCCGTCGCACCCGCACGGCCCTCTCCCCGACGTTGCACCTGCCCCTGACACGCCGCTCTCGTCGTCGGGCTGGTTCCTCACGCCCATTCCACTCACACGACCTGACCGGGAGTACGCCCCCGTGGCCACTTTCCTCTACAAGCTCGGACGGCTCACCTTCCGCCGCCGCCGCTATGTCGCCCTGATCTGGGTGGCACTGCTGGCGCTGGCCGGATTCGGTGCGGCCTCCGCGTCCACCGCCGCCTCCAGTTCCTTCTCCATCCCCGGTACGGAGGCGCAGCGCGCCTTCGACCTGCTGGAACAGCGCTTCCCCGGCTCCAGCGCCGACGGGGCCACCGCCCGGGTCGTCTTCAAGGCGCCCGAGGGCGAGAAGGTGACCGACTCGGCCAACAAGAGCGAGATCACCGGCATCGTCGAGGAGCTGCAGTCCGGCTCCGACCAGATCGCCTCGGTCGCCGACCCGTTCCAGGCCAAGGCCGTGAGCGAGGACGGTTCGACGGCGTACATCTCGGTCTCGTACAAGGTCAACTCCATGGAGCTGACCGACGCGACGACGGACTCGCTGAAGGACGCGGGCAAGGACGCGCAGAACAGCGGGATGAAGGTGGAGATCGGCGGTGACGCGCTCCAGGTCATGCCGCACACCGGGACCGCCGAGATCATCGGTGTGGCCATCGCCGCCGTCGTCCTGGTCATCACCTTCGGCTCGCTGGTCGCCGCCGGGCTGCCGCTGGTGACCGCGCTGGTCGGGGTCGGTATCGGGGTCTCCACGATCACCGCGCTGGCCAGTGTGATGGACCTGGGCTCCACCACCTCGATCCTGGCCATGATGATCGGCCTCGCGGTCGGTATCGACTACGCCCTCTTCATCGTCTCCCGTTACCGCGCCGAGCTGGCCGAGGGCCGCGAGCGCGAGGAGGCCGCCGGGCGGGCCGTGGGCACCGCCGGATCCGCGGTCGTCTTCGCGGGCCTGACCGTGGTCATCGCCCTGGCCGGCCTGGCCGTCGTCAACATCCCGATGCTGACGAAGATGGGTCTCGCCGCCGCCGGTACGGTCGCCATCGCCGTCCTCATCGCGCTCACCCTCGTCCCGGCCGCCCTGGGCTTCGCCGGAAAGCGGGTCATGGGCCGCAAGGCGCGCAAGGCCGCCGAGGCGGAGAACCGTCCCGAGGCCAAGCCGAACATGGGCACCCGCTGGGCGCGGTTCGTGCTGCGCAAGCCGGTCTGGGTCATGCTCGTCGGCGTCCTGGGCCTCGGCATCATCGCCGTACCGGCCGCCTCACTGGAGATGGGCCTGCCCGACGACGGAGCCCAGCCGAAGTCGACCACGCAGCGCCAGGCGTACGACACGCTCTCCGACGGCTTCGGCCCCGGCTTCAACGGCCCGCTGATGGTCGTCATGGACGGCAAGGGCAGCTCCGACGCGAAGGCCGCGGCCGAGCGGGTCCGCGAGGAGATCGAGGGGCTCGGCGTCGTCGCCGTCACCCCGGCCACGTTCAACAAGGCCGGCGACACCGCGATGATCACGGTCATCCCGAAGGACCGGCCGTCCTCGCACGCCACGGAGGAGGTCGTCCACGACATCCGTGACGCGGGCCAGGACATCAAGGCGGACACCGGGGCCGAGGTCCTGGTCACCGGCGCCACCGCGATGAACATCGACTTCTCGCAGAAGATGAACGACGCGCTGCTGCCGTACCTCGCGCTCGTCGTCGGCCTCGCGTTCCTGCTGCTGATGCTGGTCTTCCGCTCGATCCTCGTCCCGCTGAAGGCGGCCCTCGGCTTCCTGCTCTCGGTGGTCGCGGCCCTCGGTGCGGTCGTCGCGGTCTTCCAGTGGGGCTGGCTCGGCTCGCTCTTCGGCGTCGAGCAGACCGGTCCGATCATGAGCATGATGCCGATCTTCATGGTCGGTGTGGTCTTCGGTCTCGCGATGGACTACGAGGTCTTCCTCGTCACCCGGATGCGCGAGGCGTACGTCCACGGCGAGAGCCCGGGCCAGGCCATCGTGACCGGCTTCAAGCACGGCGCCCGGGTGGTCACGGCGGCGGCCGTGATCATGATGGCGGTCTTCGCGGGCTTCATCGGCTCCAGCGAGCAGATGATCAAGATGATCGGCTTCTCGCTCGCCATCGCCGTCCTCTTCGACGCGTTCGTGGTGCGCATGGCGATCGTGCCGGCCGTCCTGGCGCTGCTGGGCCGGAAGGCCTGGTGGCTGCCGCGCTGGCTGGACCGGGCGCTGCCCAATGTGGACGTGGAGGGCGAGAAGCTGCAGAAGCAGCTGACCGACGAGCCCGCCTCCTCCGAGGGCGGCGGTGACGGCGGCGAGCGCGAGCTCGTCCGCGTCTGAGCCGCGCCGGCTGTACTACGGGGACTCCGTCGAGCCGTTCGGGTCCTCCATGAACCCCGGGGCCGCGTCTGAGCGGAGCGCGGCCCCGGAAGCGCCGGTTACCTGTGGGGACGGGGGACCGGGGCACGCGGAAGGCCCCCGTGCGTTGAGCACGGGGGCCTTCTGCGTGGGCTTTTCCTGCGGCCGTCTCCCGGCCGTCTCAGCCGCGGGTCGCCGTCTCAGCCGCGGGTCGCCGGCGCGCCGCGCTCCGGACGGGTGGTGGCGCTGGTGGTGCTGGTGGTACGGGACGGTCGCTTCTCCGGGGTGCCGTCCGACGGTGGCGCGGCCGTGGCCGGGGCCTGCGCGCGGGTGCGGGCGAGGAAGCGGATCAGCGTCCTGATCTCGAACTGGAACACCTCGACCCCGTCCGTCGAGTGCAGCTCCACGATCAGCTGCGTACGGCCGCAGGGCCAGACGCGGACGGCGCCGCGCTCGATCGGCGTACGCAGACCGCGTTCCAGCAGATCGCGGCCGAACGCCCAGTCGGTGCCGCCGGGCAGGGTGATGTGGACGGTGCGCGGGTCCTCGGCGGCGTCGTAGCGCAGGTCGACGGGGACCGGACGGGTCAGAGGGCCATCGGTGATGAGCCGGGCGCGTGCGTGTTCTTCGATCACAGGGGACATGGGCCGGCTCCTCCTATATGTGACGTTCCGCCCTCTAATGTCCCATATTCCACGGAAGTGGCGCGGTGGGCGTCCGCTCACCGTGACAGCAGGTGAGGCGCGAGGTCTCACCCGGCGGTGGATGCGGCGCAGATGCCGGGCGCCAGCTCTTGCGTATGGTTCGCAAGAGAGCACTATTATTGATGGGTTCATGACCCCGCCCGCAGAGCCGCGTCCACGCGGACGCGGACATCGTGCGGAACCGCAGGAAGCGGAGCCTCCCATGCATGTACCCGATGGATTCATCGATGCACCTGTCTCCGTCGCGGCCGGGGTGATCGCCGCCGGCGCGGTCGCCGTCAGCCTCCGTGGCGCGCGCCGCGAACTGGACGAGCGCACCGCACCGCTCGCCGGTCTGGTGGCCGCGTTCATCTTCGCCGTGCAGATGCTGAACTTCCCGGTGGCCGCCGGTACCAGCGGCCACCTGATGGGAGGGGCGCTGGCCGCGATCCTTGTCGGGCCGTACACGGCGGTGCTCTGCCTGGCGGTGGTGCTGCTGATGCAGGGGATCTTCTTCGCGGACGGCGGCCTCACCGCGCTCGGCGTGAACATCACTGTCATGGGCGTGGTCACGGTCGTCGTCGCGTACGGCCTGTTCCGCCTGCTCACCGGCCTCCTGCCGCGCACGCGCCGGTCCGCGACCGCCTCGGCGTTCGTCGCCGCGCTGGTCTCCGTACCCGCGTCGGCCGCCGCGTTCACGCTGCTCTACTGGATCGGCGGCACCACGGACATCCCGATCGGCAAGGTGTTCACGGCCATGGTCGGCGTGCACGTCCTGATCGGGATCGGTGAGGCGGTGATCACCGCGCTGACGGTCGGCGCGGTCCTCGCCGTACGCCCCGACCTCGTCCACGGCGTCCAAGGCACCCTGAACGCCCCGCTCAAGCTCCGGGTCGACGGCGAACTGGTCGACGCCCCGGCCGCGACGAACGAACCGGAGCCCGCTTCCGCCCCGGCCCGGTCCACGCGTGGCTTCTGGATCACCGGCCTGGTCTCGGCCTTCGTCCTCGCCGGGTTCGTCTCCTTCTACGCCTCCGCCAACCCGGACGGCCTGGAACGGGTCGCCGCCGACCAGGGCATCGACGAGAAGGTGGAGGAGCACGGCGCGGCCGACTCCCCGCTCGCCGACTACGGGGTCGGCGACATCGCGAACGCCCGGCTCTCCGGCGGCCTCGCCGGGGTGATCGGGGTCAGCGCCACGGTGGTGGTGGGCACGGGCGTGTTCTGGGTGGTGCGCCGGCGCAAGGAGGAGTCCGCCGAGGCGTCCCGCGACCGCGATCACGAGAACGCCTGACATGGGTACGGGCCACGCCCACAAGCTCTACCGGCACGGCCACAGCCCGGTCCACCGGCTGCCCCCGCACTGCAAACTGGCCGCCGTCTTCGGCTTCGTGCTCGTCGTCGTCTCCACTCCGCGCGAGGCGATGTGGGCGTTCGGCCTGTACGCGGCACTGCTCGCGGCCGTCGCGGCGGTGGCGAGGATCCCACCCGGCTTCCTGCTGAGGCGCCTGGTCATCGAGGTGCCGTTCGTCGCGTTCGCGCTGCTCATGCCGTTCGTGGTGCCCGGCGAGCAGACGACCGTGCTCGGCGTCTCCGTCAGTGTCCCCGGCCTCTGGGGCGCCTGGAACGTGCTGGCCAAGGCCACGCTCGGCGTCGCCGCCTCGGTGCTCCTGGCCTCCACCACCGAGCTGCGGGCCGTCCTGCTCGGCCTCCAGCGGCTCAAGCTGCCGCCGCTGCTCGTCCAGATCGCGTCGTTCATGATCCGGTACGGGGACGTCATCACCGACGAGATGCGGCGCATGTCGATCGCCCGCCGCTCGCGCGGGTTCGAGGCGCGCGGCGTACGGCAGTGGGGCGTCCTGGCCACTTCGATGGGCGCGCTATTCATCCGCTCGTACGAACGTGGCGAGCGGGTCCATCTGGCCATGGTGAGCCGGGGGTACGCGGGCACGATGCCGGTGATCGACGAGGTGACGGCGGACCGGACCCAATGGGCGTACGCGGCGGCCCTCCCCGTACTCGCGCTCGCGATCTGTCTGCTGGGATGGACCCTGTGACTCTCTCCTCGAAGGACACCGGGCCCGCCCCGTCGCTCGACGTCCGCGGCCTCGCCTACGCCTACCCCGACGGCCACCAGGCCCTCTTCGGGGTGAACCTCACCGTGGGGCGCGGCGAGCGCGTGGCGGTCCTCGGCCCCAACGGCGCGGGCAAGACCACGCTCGTCCTGCACCTCAACGGCATCCTGGAGGCGGGCTCCGGCACGGTCCACGTCGCCGGACTCCCGGTGGCCAAGCGGAACCTCGCGGAGATCCGCCGCCGGGTCGGCATCGTCTTCCAGGACCCGGACGACCAGCTCTTCATGCCCACGGTCCGCGAGGACGTCGCCTTCGGCCCGGCCGCGGCGGGCCTGCGCGGCCCCGAGCTGGAGGAGCGGGTGGTGCGGGCGCTGAAGCAGGTGGGGATGGAGGAGTACGTGGGCCGCCCGCCGCACCACCTCTCCTTCGGCCAGCGCCGCCGCGTCGCCGTGGCGACCGTCCTCGCGATGGAGCCGGAGATCCTGGTCCTGGACGAGCCGTCCTCCAACCTGGACCCGGCCTCCCGCCGCGAACTGGCCGACATCCTCCGCTCGTTGGACGTCACGGTGCTGATGGTGACGCACGACCTGCCGTACGCGCTGGAGCTCTGCCCGCGCGCGGTGATCCTCAGCGAGGGCGTGATCGCCGCCGACGGCCGGACGCAGGAGCTGCTCTGCGACGAGGAGTTGATGCGGACGCACCGCTTGGAGCTGCCGTTCGGCTTCGACCCGAGGTCGGTGACGGTTCCGTCGCCGTGACCGGTCACCGTTCCGTCGCCGTAAACAGCTCGTGACAGCCTGAAGGGACCGGCGCCCCGCCCACCGCGCACCCCACGCGGCCGTGCACCATGGAGGGATGAGCGAGGGTGTGGGCGCGGCGGCGGGGACAGAGGCAGGCAGGGACGTGGACGTACGGGGCACGGTGGCGCCCGGGTTCGAACCGGTCGCGGACGCCTTCGTCCGCAACTTCGAGCAGCGCGGCGAGCGCGGGGCGGCCGTCGCCGTCTACCGGGACGGACGCAAGGTCGTGGACCTGTGGGCCGGTACGCGGGACGTGGACGGCACCGAGCCGTGGGCCGTCGACACCGTCCAGGTCGTGCGCTCGGCGGGCAAGGGCATCGCGGCCGCCGTGCCGCTCCTGCTCCACCAGCGCGGCCAGGTGGACCTGGACGCGCCGGTCTCCACGTACTGGCCGGAGTTCAAGGCGAACGGTAAGGAACGCGTCCTGGTCCGCGACCTCCTGGCCCACCGCGCCGGCGTCCCGGCCCTGGACCGCCCGCTCACGCCCGCCGAGGCCGCCGACGGGATCTCCGGCCCGGCGGCCGTCGCCGCCCAGCACCCGGAGTGGGAGCCGGGTACGGACCACGGCTACCACGCGCAGACGTACAGCTGGCTCATCGGCGAACTGGTCCGCCGCGCCACCGGCCGCACCATCGGCCGCTGGATTGCGGAGGAGATCGCGCGCCCGCTCGGCCTGGACTTCTGGTTCGGGCTCCCGGCGGACGAGGCGCACCGCATCGGCCGCATCGGTCCGGTGGAGCCCCCGGCCCCGACGGAGCCCTCCGGCGCCCTGCGCGTACGCCCCAAGCGCTCGGTCGTCGAGGCCTACCGCGACCCGGAGTCGCTCACCCGCCGTGCCTTCGGCGCGATCGACCCGTTCCCCGACGAGAACGACGCCGCCTACCGTACGGCGGAACTCCCGGCCTCCAACGGCATCGCGACGGCCCGGGGCCTGGCCCGCTGCTACGCCGCGATGATCGGCCCGGTCGACGGCCACCGCCGCCTCTTCGCCCCCGCGACCCTCACCCTGGCCCGCACCGAGGAGTCATCCGGCCCCGACCGGGTCCTCGTCGTCAACACCCGCTTCGGCCTGGGCTACATGCTGCACGGCCCGGCGGCGCCGCTGCTGGGCCCGGGCTCGTTCGGCCACCCCGGCCGGGGCGGATCGCTCGGCTTCGCCGACCCCGAATCCGGCATCGCGCTGGGTTACGTCACCAACGGCCTCCAGAATGGAGTCACCGCGGACCCCCGTGCCCAGGCACTGGTCAGAGCAGTACGGTCGGCGCTATGACACGAGACCGCTTTGTTGGCTACAGCGTCCTGATCACCGCCGCCGGCCAGGGCATCGGCGCGGCAACGGCCCACCGCCTGGCGGCGGAAGGCGCCAAGGTCCTCGTCACCGACCTGGACGCGAAGCGCGCCTCCGACACGGCGGCGGCGATACGCGAGGCGGGCCACACGGCCGACTCCGTGGCCTGCGACGTGGCGGACCGTACGGCGGTGGAGGCGGCGGTGGCGTACGCGGTCGAGACCTTCGGCGGCCTGGACGTCCTGGTCAACAACGCGTACGCGGCGGGCCAGGATGAGATCCTCTTCGAGGACGAGTCGGACGCGACCTGGGAACGCGACCTGGACATCACCCTCTCCGGCCCGTTCCGCTGCGCCCGCGCCGCGCTGCCGCACCTGGTGGCCTCGGGCCGGGGCGCGATCGTCACCATCGGTTCGGTCAACGGCGAGCAGGACTTCGGCGGCCACGCGTACAGCGCCGCGAAGGCGGGCCTGGCGAGCCTGACCCGTACGCTGGCGGGCCACGCGGGCCCGCGCGGCGTACGGGTCAACCTGGTGGCGCCCGGCACGATCCGCACGGCGGCCTGGTCGGGCCGGGACGCGGAGCTGGAACGAGCAGCCGCGCTCTACCCGCTCGGCCGGGTCGGCACACCGGAGGACATCGCGTCGGCCGTCGCCTTCCTCGCCTCGTCCGACGCGTCGTGGATCACGGGGACGACGCTGCGGGTGGACGGCGGCATCCTGGCGGTGAACACGGGCTTCCGCCAGGCGATGGCGCAGCCGTAATCCCGTAGCCCGGCGCCGCACGGGGGACCTACCCTCCCCGCATGATCATCACGTACGACCACACGGACAAGTCGGGCCGCCCGGTCACCCTCCACGAGGTGGACGCGGACAACTGGCGGGCGGTCGCCGACTGCGCCCCGCACGACGAACAACGCACCTGGGTGGCGCCCCTGGCCGCCCGCTACCTGGTCCTGACGTCCCGCGAGGACACCTGGCACTCCCTGGCGGTCCTGGCCGGAGACGAGGTGACCGGCCACATCATGTGGGCGCGGGACGAGGACGGCTCGCACTGGATAGGCGGCATGCTGATCGACGCCGCCCACCAGTCCCAGGGCATCGGCGCGGCCGCCGTACGCACGCTGACGACCTGGCTGTCGGCCCGTGACGGCTGCACGGCGGTCCGCCTCTCCTACGCCCCGTCCAACGAGGCCGCCGCCCACCTGTACGCGGCACTCGGCTTCCGCCTGACGGGGGTGGAGGAGGACGGGGAGGTGGTGGCGGAGTGGGTGGGGTGAGGGCCATGGGAGGCTCCGGCGCCTGCGTGCTCCGCGGGGAGTGCTCGGGCCCTGCGTGCGCTCCCTCTACTGATTCCGCGCGCTCTATTTTGCCGACATGCTGTCGGTATCTACTGAGCGCATGACCACACTCACCGAACGGCCGTTACCGTCCGCCGGCCCTGACGGCGTCAACCCCTCGCGCGCCCGGTCCGCTGTGCGCGCCCTCTACACTCGCACCGCGCTCACCGCCGGAGACCTCAGCGCTCCGCTCCTGGTCCTCCCGGATGGCCACTCCGGTGCCGGGAGCCTCCCCGGGGCGGTGCACCTTTCGGACGTACGGCGGACCGTGACCCGCTGGACCGGGCTCGGCATCGGCGGCGTCAAGGTGTTCGCCCTCGGTCACGACCGCGACAGCGCCGGGACAGCAGCCATGTCCGCAGACAACCTCATGGTCCAGGCGGTTTCGGCGATCGGAGCAGCCGCACCGGACCTGGCGGTGACCACGGAGGCGTGCGGCTGCTCCTGGACCAGCAGCGGCGAGTGCGTGCTGCGCACCCGCGCCGGAGACATCGACCTCGACGCCACGTACCGGCTGATGGGCGAGATGGCTGTTCAGCACGCCGAGGCTGGAGCTGACGTCGTGTCGCCCACGGCGATGCTCGACGGCTCGGTGCGCGCTGTCCGAACCGCCTTGGACGATGGTGGGTTCCGTGACGTCGGCGTGAACCCGAACCTGGCGATCCACACGACGCTGTACGGGCCCTTCAAGGCTTTGATGGCCACCGACCCTGCCGCCGGTCACCGGCGTGGACTTCAGCTCGAACCGGGCCGAGCGCAGCGCGACACCTTGGTCCAGGCCCGGCGCTGGATCGCCGAGGGTGCGGATTCACTCACCCTCCAGCCGGTCATGACAGCGGTCGATGTCCTCGTGCGGCTCCGGGCCGACCAGGAGGCACCGCTCGTTGCGTACTCCACCTCCGGCGAATGGCCTGCTCTGAGAGAGCTGGGCTCCGAGGGCATGACCGAGTACCTCGCCATGCTCCGCCGCGCGGGCGCGGACCACGTGCTGACGTTCGCCGCCGAGCAGGTGGCCACACACCTGGAGCAGAACCGTGGATGACCGCCCGTACTTCCGTCCGGCTGCCCTGGACGCGATTCTCGTGGACGCGACCCGTCTCGGATTCGCCATGTCGTGCGAGGACCGGACCGGGTCCCTCCTTGCCACGCTCGCCGCTTCCAAGCCCGGTGGGCACATGGTCGAACTGGGAACGGGCGTCGGCGCCGGGGCGTCCTGGCTGCTTCACGGCATGCGCCCCGACGCCCGGCTGATCAGCGTCGAGACGGACCCCGCGCACCAGGCTGTTGCCGTCGGCCACTTGGGCCACGACACCCGCGTGTCCTTCGTGACGGCAGATGCCGACGCCTGGCTCGACAGTTACTCCGGGCCGCCTCTGGACCTCGCCTACGTCGACTGCCGCCCCGGAAAGTTCCACCGTCTGGACGACCTGATCGGACTGCTGGCACCGAGCGGTCTTTACGTCGTCGACGACCTGTTGCCGCAGCCCACCTGGCCCAGCGGCCACCAGGTGCGCGTCGACAACTTTCTCGCACGCCTGCCCGAACGGCCCAACTTGCTGGGAACAGCCGCAACATGGGCATCAGGGCTTCTCGTCGGAACCCGTATCTGACGGTCTATCGTGAATTGCATGTCCGCTGATCTGATCCGCATCGTGTCCCGAGACTCGCCCATGGCACTCGCCCAGGTGGAGCGCGTCTGCGCAGAACTGGCCGTGCTCCACCCCAGCACCCGTACGGAGGTCGTCCCGGTCAAGACGACGGGCGACAAGTGGATGGGCGACCTCAGCGCGGTGGAGGGCAAAGGCGCGTTCACCAAGGAGGTGGACGCCGCCCTCCTGGCCGGGGAGGCGGACCTGGCGGTGCACTGCGTCAAGGACATCCCGGCGGACAGGCCCCTGCCCGCCGGCACCGCCTTCGCCGCCTTCCTGCGGCGCGATGACATCCGTGACGCCCTGATCCACCCCGGCGGCCTGTCCCTCGACGAACTTCCCGCTGGGACACGCATCGGTACGTCATCCGTCCGCCGCGCCGCCCAGCTCGCCGCATCGCACCCGCACCTCCTCTGCGTACCGATGCGCGGCAACGCCAACCGGCGGCTGGAGAAGCTCGCCGCAGGTGAGGCCGACGCGCTGCTGCTGGCCGCATCCGGACTGGAGCGCATCGGCCGCCCCGACGTGATCACCGAGATCCTGTCGCCCGAGGTGATGTGCCCGCCGATCGGCGCGGGGGTTCTCGCCCTGCAGTGCCGCGAGGGCGACAGCGACCTCATCGACGCCGTGAGCGGGCTCGGCGACCCGGCGGCCCACCGTGAGACGACCGCCGAGCGGATGTTCCTGCACGTGTTGCAGGGGCACTGCAACAGCCCCATCGCCGGATACGCCCAGGTGGAACGGAACGGCGACATGTCGCTCCGGGCCAAGGTCTTCACGTCCGACGGCAAGACGGTCCTCAACGCCCACGAATGGGCTGGAGCGCTCGACCCCGCCACACTGGGCACCTCTGTCGCGGTCAGCCTGCTGCGCCAGGGAGCCAGGGAACTGATCGACGGCATCGCCCACTGACGGCTCGCCCGGTGCCTACCGCTCGGGCCGCAGGATCATCAGCCGCTCCGGATCGGGTACGGGGACGAACCCGATCCGGGCGTACAGCTCGTGGGCGTCGAGTGTGGCGAGCATCGTCCGCTTGAGTCCGTACGGGGCGAGGTGGTCGCGGACGGCGGTGGCCAGTCGGGCTCCGAGGCCCCGGCCGCGGTGCTCGGGTGCCACGTAGACGTCGCAGAGCCAGGCGAAGGTGGCCCGGTCCGTGATGACGCGGGCGTAGGCGACCTGGCCCCCGTCGGGGCCGTAGACGCCGAAATTGAGCGACCCGCCTATGGACCGCTCGACGGTGTCCCGGCTGCGGCCGAGCGCCCAGAAGGCGTCCGTGGAGAGCCAGTGGTGCACGAGGCCGACGTCGAGGCGCTCCGGGTCGGTGTCGATCGCGTACCTGTCTTCGCTGCTTTCGGTGGTGGTCATGGCCCGGCAGCGTAGTCGGGGCGGGGAGCGCTCAGGCGGCGGCTCGGGTGTGCCCGTCCGCGGTTCGGCAGTCGCGGCAGTGGCCGGGTGCGGGTGAGCGGAAGGCGCGTTCGCAGCCGTCGCAGGTCTGGAACGGCGTGACGGCGATACGTGGGCGTACGGGGGCGGTGAGGTCGTCGGGGCCGGGGAGGGGCGGGGGGATCAGAGCGGTGAGGCGGTGTTTGAGGAGCTTGGCGGGGTGGCGGAGGGGCTGGGGCAGGTCGTTGGTGAGGGCGTGGCGGATGGTGTCGGGGCGGGTGTCGCGTTCGAGCCAGGCGGCGACTGCGGGGGCGAGTTGGCGAATGTCGTTCTCGGAGAGGACGAGCTGGTGCGCGTGGCGGCGGAGGTCGCCGAGGAGCGCGGTTGCGGCGCGGTGCAGTTCGGCAGTGAGTTCGCGGGGCTGGGGGAGGGGCGGGGACGGCTGCCTGGGTGCGGTGGGCGGCGGGACGAGCACGACGTAGGGGGCGTGATCCTGCGGGGCGGGCGCAGGAGCTTCGGGTGCCTGCTCCTGTGCCTGTTCCTGTTGTACGTCGGGGGGTGCGGGTGTCTGCGGGGCGCCCGGTTCCGGTGCTGCGGGGTCCTGTACCGGCGGCGGGACCTGCGGTTCGGCGGGAGGCCGCGCTGCAACCCGTGGTCGTAGCAGCGCTGTCGGCTGGTTGCAGAAGACCGTGCGGGTGACGATGCGGCCGTTGGGCAGGCGGGTGCGGGTCCGTCGCAGGTAGCCGTGGGCCTCCAGCTCGCGCAGGGCGGCCGCGATGAGCTTCTCGCCTTCGGGGAGGCGGGCGGCGAGGGCCTTGATGCCGATCTCGGTGCCCTGGGGCAGCGACTGGATGCGTACGGCGAGGCCTACGGCGACGGTGCTGAGGCCGGTGTGCTGGGCGAGGTGGTTGCCGACGACGGTGAAGCGGTCGGTGTGGCGGATGGCGATGTGGATCACGCCACGGGCCGGGAGAGGCCCGGGAAGCTCTGTCAGGGCGCGCGCGAGCGCAGTATTCTGCAAGGTATCCATCGGGAAGCGTTCTCTTCCTTGGTGGTCAGGCCCTCGATCGGGATGGCTGTCCCGGCCGGGGGCCGACGTATGTCTGATGTCTGGATGTCTGCTGGTGGCGTGAGCATATGCCTGCCAACCGGTGCGAAATCCAGCTCAGTTGGCAAAACTCACCCGTGTGGGTGACGCGCCCCCGGGATCCGTCAGGTGCAGGACGGGGTGGGTGGGGTCGGGTTATTTCTCCTGGTTCTTTAAGTAGTTGATGTCGCTCGCCACCACGTCGCGGCCGGGCACGATCCGGTGGGCGGTTTGTGCCGGATACCGGATCGCACCCGCGCACGACCCGGTCGGGATCGTCACCGTACGAGGTCGTTCTCGGCCCATACGGTCTTGCGAGGTACGGGCCCGGGAGCGACGCCCCAGTGGTCCGCCAGGGCCTCCACGATGAGGAGCCCGCGCCCGTTCTCCGCGTGGTCGTCCTCGGGCGCTTTCACGGCACCTGGGCCCGGCGGGACGCTGTCGCCCCGGGTGTCGGTGACCTCGATCCGGAGCGTCTGCCCGCTGACGGTGAGGGCGAGTTGGAAGTCCCGGCCCTGTACGCGGCCGTGGACCGAGGCGTTCGCCGCCAGCTCGCCGACGATGTGCGCCGCCGACTCCGAGGGGAGCCCCCAGGCGCCGAGATGGGCCACGGTGAGCAGCCGGGCGAGCCGGGCGCCCCGGCGGGTGGGGGAGAGCAGGGCGGTGAAGGACCGCTCGGTGGTGGGGTGTTGGGCGCGGACGGTTTCTTGGTTCATGTCACTCAGCGTGGCCGTCTCTGCGTACCGTGAACAGTGACGGAGCCCTTGCGTACCGTGAGTGTCCGGGGCTTGTCCCGTGTTGTCTTGGCTGTCTGGCGTGACGTGCCGGGAACGATCGCGGTTGGGGGAAGAACGGCACGCGCGTCGGAAGTGGGGTTCGCATGAGCGGGGTTGGCGACGGTACGGAGCGCAGTGACGCCGGAGTGGACGAGCCCGGCTGGGAGGTCGACCCGGACGATGAGCCGGGCGCTCCGGTGGTCGCCGCCGTGGGCCGCCAGATCAAGGCGTGGCGCGAGGCGGCGGGGATGCGGGCGGCGGAGTTCGGGACGGCGATGGGGTACAGCGAGGACCTCATCTACAAGGTGGAGGGCGGCCGCCGCACCCCCCGCCCGGAGTTCATGGACGGCGCGGACGGGGTGCTGGGAGCGGAGGGCAAGCTCGCGGCGATGAAGGCGGACATCGCCGAGGTGCGGTATCCGAAGAAGATCCGGGAGCTGGCCAAGTTGGAGGCCGCGGCGGTGGAGCTCTCGGCGTACGGCAGTCACAACATCCATGGGCTCTTGCAGACCGAAGAGTATGCGCGGGCGTTGTTCGGGATGCGGAGGCCGGCGTACTCGCAGGACGAGGTGGAGAGGCTGGTGGCCGCTCGCGTGGCCCGGCAGTCCATCTTCAGCCGCTCGCCGGCTCCGGAGCTCAGCTTTGTCCAGGAAGAGGTGACCCTGCGGGGCCACCTCGGGGGCAGAATGGTGTGGCGCCGTCAGCTCGAGCGTCTGCTGGAAGTGAGCGAGTTGCGCAATGTCGAGATCCAGGTGATGCCGACCAGTCGCGACGAGCACGCCGGAATGGGCGGTGAGACGCAGGTGCTGAAGTTCAGGGACGGCTCGGCGGTGGGACGCTCCGAAGGCGACTTCGGCAGTCGGCCGGTCTCCGACCCGAAGTACCTTCGGATCGTTGAGCTGCGGTGTGGCATCATCCGGGCGCAGGCTCTCAACCCTAGGGAGTCGCGGGCCTTCATCGAGCAAGTGCTGGGAGAGACATGAGTGGCGAGACCTCTGCCCGGGATGCTTCTGAGCTGGCGTGGTTCAAGAGCAGCCACAGCGACAGCAGCAACAGCAACGAATGTGTCGAGGTCGCGACCGCCCCGGACGCCGTCCACGTCCGCGACTCGAAGAACGCCTACGGCCCCCGTCTCACCCTCACCCCCGCCGCGTGGACCGGGTTCGTCCCCTACGCAGCAGGGCGCTGATCCTCCGCCCGCCACTATGATGCGGGCAACGCGTCGCGACAGGCGCTGGTGTGCCGGGAAGCCTGGTCGGCGTCGGAGGGACAGCCGTCCCTCCGCCTGCCGATCCCCGGGAAGGCGTCCGTCGTGGCCGAAAGCCCGCACCAGCGCGCGAGACCTCCGCATCCGCCGCCCCTGAAGGGGCCTCGTTCCTGCGGTGGCCGATGAAGCCGCCGCAGAACCGGCGACGGCCTGACGCGCACGCACCGGTGGAAGCGGGGAGCTTCCCTTCGGCCTGTGCCCAGACGTATCCCGGCTACGAAGCCCTGTTGGCCACGGTCGCGGCAACGGGCCAGGAGCCTGACGCGACCGAGGTGGAACGGCTCCGTTCTTTCGGTGAACAGGCTGCCGTCAACGGCACCACGTTGCGGGCCTTGGTCGTGCACCACCTCACCCTGACCCGGGCCGCCTGGCCGACCGGGACCACAGGTGCCGACCGTGTGCTCGGCGCCGTCCAACTGGCCGTCGAAGCGCTCTGCGAGGGCTACGAGCGCGCCCAGCAGCTCGCCGTCCGCGAACAGGAGGCGGCGCGCCGGGAGTTCATCGACGACCTGTTGTACGGGCGCGGCGAGTCGGTGTTTCTGGCCGAACGCGCGGAACAGTTCGGGCTGCGGTTCTCCCACGCCCATGCCGTAGCCGTCGCAGAAGGTCCCGCCCCTTATACCGAGGGGGATCCCGTCCCCCGTCGTGTGGAGAGCGCCGTCAACGGTCGTTTCGGTGAGCGCAGCATCCTCCTCACCACCAAGGACGGCCGGCTGATCTGCATTTCGCCGGGGGACCAGCAGGACGTCCTCACGTACTTCGCCAAACAGGCCTATGCCACCACGGACGGCGGACGGGCCGCGATCGGACGGCCGCACCCCGGTGCGGGGGGCGTCGTCCACTCGTACCAGGAAGCCCTGCAAGCCCTGGACGTGGCAAGCCGCATCGGTCTCGACGACCCGGTGCTGTACGCGGCGGGTCTTCTCGTCTACCCGGTGCTGACGCGGGACCGCCAGGCCATGGCGGATCTGGTCCGGACCACCCTCGGGCCCCTTCTCAAGGCCCGTGGGGGGCCGGAGCACTACCTGGCGACCCTCACCGCCTACTTCGACGCGGGTTGCGTGACCACGCAGGCGGCCGGGCACCTCTCCCTGAGTGTCCGTGCCCTCACGTACCGCCTGGAGCGCATCCACCAGCTCACCGGATCGGACCCGACCGACCCCCGGCACCGCTACACCCTGCAGACAGCAGTCATCGGAGCGCGCATCCTCGACTGGCCCGCGAAGGGCTCGTAGCCGACCGCAAGGTGTGTATCCCCGATGCCCATGACGACAAGGACGCTCACGTGACCTCGGTGTACAGAGACGCGAAGGCACAACGGGAGGTGCGGCGCTGGTGTGAGGGCCGGATCGCGGAGTGGAGCACCCCTCACGTCCGGGGTGAGGTCGTCACTTCGGCAGGGGTCACCAGCTTCGTGACCGCGGGACCGGAGCCGCGTGACGGGGAGCCGGGCGTCGTGCTGCTGCCGGGGACGAACATGAACGCCGCCCTGTGCCTGCCTCTGGTGGGGGCGCTGGCCCGTGGACGGCGCGTGACCGTGCTCGACCTGCCCGGTCAGCCGGGGCTCAGCGCGGGCGGACGGCCTCGCATCCGGCGTATGACCTGGTACGGGCAGTGGCTGAGCGAGGCCCTCGAACGGGCTGCCCCCGGGCCCGCGGTGGCGGTGGGGCATTCCCTGGGCGGCGCGGTCGCGCTCGCCTCCGGCTCCGCGCAGATCGTTGGCCGGGTGCTGCTCTCCAGTGCCGGCATCACGAGGCTGAGGGTTCCTGCCCCCCTCCTGGCCGCCACCGTCCCCTGGCTCCTGCGGCCCTCCGTCCCCCGGTCGACGGCGTTGCTGCGCCGCATGGCGGCTTCGGGCGGGGAGGTGCCCGACCACCTCGGTACGTGGATGGACCTGGTCGCACGCTGCTGCCGCACCAGCCTCGCCCCGTCCCCGTTGCCGTCGGCTCTCCTGGGACAGCGGCGTCCGGTACCTGCGCTGGTCGTCGCAGGGCGGTTCGACCCCTTTCTGCCCCCGCGCGTCCTGGGCCCGTCCGCGCGGCGGCGTCTGGGGGCGGAGTTCGGGGTGGTGGAGGGCGCGGGACACCTTCTGCTCGACGAGGCGCCGGATGCGGTCCTCGCCCTGGTGGAGGAGTTCTGCGCGACTCTGGCCACGAGCTGAGACGCCGCGTCCATGCGTGTGCCCGGCGGCCGAGGCGGCCACGATGGCTCGCATCCGGTGCGGCACACCGATAGGTGTCCGATAAACACATCCAGGGATCCGCATAACGATGACGTCACCCGTGCAGCATCTTCACTCACATAATCATCAATTGTGACCTGCGTCACTAAAGATGCGGTAAACGGCGTGGTACAAATGCCCAACTTCGCAGACGGAACCACCGTCGAAGCGGAGCGCCGGGCCCGCTCCGGCGGCAGGCCAGAGCGATCACCGTCGTAGTCCGCCCCATGGGACGCGCCGGGTCGCCAACCGGACAACGTCGTTCGCTCATCCCCCATCGCACACCGATCGGCGAAGGCACCCCCAGTCCGCCGTCCCCGCGTCATCGAGGTAGCCAACGTGTCACTCGACTCCATCACCCAGAACATCGACGAATCCGTCAGCGGGTTCTTCGAGCCCATAGCCGAGTGGCTGGGCGGCATCGTCTTCTACTCCGTCAACGTCGCCGGGGCGGAGGTGCCGCTCATCGTCACCTGGCTGGTCGTGGCGGGCCTGGTCTTCACCGGCTGGTTCGGCTTTATCCAGGTGCGCAAGTTCCGCCTGGCCGTGGATGTCGTGCGCGGCAAGTACGACGACAAGGACTCCGTCGGCGAGGTCAACCACTTCCAGGCGCTGACCGCCGCCGTCTCCGGCACGGTCGGGCTCGGCAACATCGCGGGTGTAGCCGTCGCGGTCTCCATCGGCGGCGCCGGAGCCACGTTCTGGATGATCCTCTGCGGCCTGCTCGGCATGGCCACCAAGTTCGTCGAGGTCACCCTCGGTGTGAAGTACCGCGAGGTCCACGCAGACGGCACCGTCTCCGGCGGGCCGATGCACTACCTGCCCAAGGGGCTGGCCGAGCGCTTCGGGAAGAACGGCAAGAGCCTCGGCAAGGTGCTCGCCGTCCTCGCCTCGATCATGATCCTGTTCTTCGGCCTCTTCGGCGGCAACCTGTTCCAGGTCAACCAGTCGTACGCGCAGCTCGTGTCCGTCACCGGCGGCGAGAGCGGGGCCATGGGCTCCTCCGCGGGCGCCCTCTTCTTCGGCATCCTCGTCGCCGCGCTCGTCGGCATCGTGCTCCTCGGCGGTATCCGCTCCATCGCCCAGGTCACCAGCCGGCTCATTCCCGCGATGGCCGGGATCTACATCGCCGCCTGCCTCGTCGTCATCCTGGTCAACGTCACCGCCGTGCCCGCCGCGATCGGCGAGATCATTGCGCGCGCGTTCGACCCCCTGGGCGTCGCGGGCGGAATCCTCGGTGCGCTGATCGTCGGCTTCCAGCGCGCCGCGTTCTCCAACGAGGCGGGCATCGGTTCCGCGCCGATCGCCCACTCCGCGGTCAAGACCAAGCACCCCGCCAGCGAGGGCCTGGTCGCCCTGCTGGAGCCGTTCATCGACACGGTCGTCATCTGCACCATGACCGCGCTGACCATCATCATCGCCAACCCGGCGAGTTGGGGCGAGGCCCGCGCCGGTGAGTCCATCGGCGGCGTGACGATCACCTCGGACGCGTTCGCGACCGTGCTGCCCTGGTTCCCCTACGTCCTGACCGTCGCGGTGATCCTCTTCGCCTTCTCCACGGTGCTCACCTGGGGCTACTACGGCCTCAAGGCCTGGACGTACCTCTTCGGCCGCAGCCGTACCAGCGAGACCGTCTACAAGGTCCTCTACACGCTGTTGGCGGTCTCCGGGTCCCTGCTCACCCTGCAGACCCTCATCGACCTGGCCGACGCGGTCCTCTTCACCCTCGCCGTCATCAACATCATCGGCCTCTACCTCCTGGCTCCGGTCGTCAAGCGCGAGCTCAACAACTTCCTGGAGTACGTCCGGGTCCGGAAGGCCGGCGGGGCGGAAGGGGATGACGGAGGGAAGGGCGACGAGTCGGCGAAGGTTTCGGTCTGACCCGGTCGCGTACGTGACCTGATCCCTCGCCTGCACCCGCGGTCGCCCCGGCCCCCTCTCGGAGGGGGCCGGGGCGACCGCCGTCTCCGGCCCGTGAGAGGGCTGCTTCCGCCGACTCCCGGGCCAGGTCCAGCGCCCGCAGGTAGCAGGTCTGCCCGAGCCCGTGAGCCCGCTCGTCCATGGCCATCCATCTGGTGAGGTAGGTGAAGTTCCGGTGCGGTGGATAGCATGTCCCGGTGCACCTCATCCGAGGCGTCGGCGCGCAGAAGCTCGCCGACGCGAAGAGGCAGTTGAGCCTCCCGCAGATCGTCGTGATCTGCGGCTCCACCCGCTTCATGGCCGAGATGAACGAGGCCGATCTGCGGGAGACCGGCGACGGAAAGATCGTCGTCAAACCGGGCTGCGACCTGAAGTCGCCGCACGCACTCTGGTCCGATCCCGGCGAGGCCGAGGCGCTGAAGGCTCGACTCGACGATCTGCACCGGGCGAAGATCCGGCTCGCCGACGAGGTACTCGTCGTCGGCGACTACATCGGAGACAGCACCCGAGCCGAAATCGCCTACGCCCGGTCGCTGGGCAGGCCCGTGCGGTTCACGCACCCCGAGGTCGACCCGGACGCCTGACCACAGGTCAGCCGGTGCAGGGTGATCGGGGTGCGGGTCAACTCGTGTGCAGCATCAGCCCGATACCGACCACCATCAGCCCCGCCGCCGCGATCCTCGGCGCCCCGAAGCGCTCCTTGAAGAACAGCGTGCCGATCGCCGCGCCCACGATGATCGACGACTCCCGCAGCGCCGCGATCGGGGCGAGCGGTGCCCGGGTCTGGGCCCAGAGGACCAGCCCGTACGCGACGACCGAGAGGGCCGCGCCGAGCAGGCCTCGTACGGCGAACGGGCGGAGCTGGGCGGCTAGTTCGGAGCGGCGGCGGTAGTACGCGTACGCCGGGATCGCCAGGCCCTCCAGGATCATCAGCCACGCGACGTAACCGAGCGGTGTGCCGGAGGCCCGTACGCCGACGCCGTCCACCGTCGTGTACCCGGCGATCGCCAGGCCCGTGCCGAGGGCCGCCACGATCGCGGGCCAGTGCGGGCGGGTGCCGGAGCCCCGGATGCCCCAGAGCGCCAGGCCGACCAGGCCCGCCGAGGCGACCGCCACACCCGCCGTCGCCCACGCGTCCGGGCGCTCGCCGACGAAGACCGCCGCCAGGACCGTCACCACCAGCGGGGCCGTACCCCGGGCGATCGGGTACATCTGGCCGAAGTCGCCGAGGGTGAACGAGCGCATCAGCAGCAGCATGTACGCCACGTGCAGCGCGGCCGAAACGCCGAGGTACGGCCACGCCTCCGCCGCCGGGAGCGGGACGAACAGGGCCATCCCCGCGCCGATCAGCAGGCCGCCGCCGGAGATCAGCGTGAAGGAGAGGAGCTGGTCCTTGATGGCGTGGGCGATGGCGTTCCAGCTGGCGTGCGTTATCGCGGCGACGAGCACCGCGAGGGCGACCAGCGGGGTCACTTCGCGGGCTCGCGCACATCCGCAACCGTCGCGCCCGCGTGGGCGATCAGCGTCTTGGGGTCGAGCGGGAAGACCGTGTGCGGGGTGCCCGCAGCCGCCCAGACCACGGGGTGGTCCAGGAGGCGCCGGTCGGCCAGTACGCGGGTGCGGGTCGTGTGGCCGAAGGGTGGTACGCCTCCGATCGCGTACCCGGTGGTCTCCCGGACCAGGTCCGCGTCCGCCCGCTTGACCTCCTGCGCGCCGAGCTCACGCCGTACGAGTTCCACGTCCACCCGCGAGGAGCCGTCCATCAGGACCAGCACCGGGACGCCGTCCGCCGTGAAGACCAGGGACTTGACGATCTCGCTCAGCTCGCAGCCGACCGCCGCCGCGGCCTCCGCCGCCGTACGGGTCGCGTCCGGGAAGCGGCGCACCTCGACCTGGAGGCCAAGTTTGGCGAGCGCCTCGGCGAACCGGGGGTGGGCGGGGGAGACGGGTGCGGCGGGAGGGGTTTCGGGGGTTTCGGGTGTGCTGGGCATGGCTGCACGCTAGCGGTCCGTGCATGGTGCATGCGAGGGGGTTCCGGGGGCGGACCAGTGGCCCTTTCCGTGCGCCCCTGCGCCCTTTCGCCGGGTCATCCGGCCAATCCGAGGCGGTCGTCGGCCGGAAACGGATGCTGTGGATCACGGCTTCGTTCCCGCGCGTCACAGTGGGAGGGGGATATGTGCAGGAAAGTGCGACAAGGGGGAAATCATGTTGCGCATCCATTTCACCGCCCAGGACCTGGAGTACGTCCGCATCGCCCGGAGCCCCGACCCGCTCTGGGAGATCGTGTGCAGCGTCTGCCGGCTCCAGACCGACGAGGGCCGGATCGTGTTCGGGCCGTGGCGGCAGGCGGTGGGGCCGCTGCTGCGCGGCGGGGGAGCGGGGAGAGGCGGGGGAGCAGGGGGAGGCGGGGGAGCGGGGAAAAGCGGGGGCTTCGGGGCTGGCGGGGGCGTGGGACGTGCCGGGGCGGATCGGGCTGTCGCGCTCGCGCTGCGCAGCCTGATGCCGTGCGGGCCGTACATCCCCGACTTCCTGACCCCCGCCGTGGACGGCGGCATCACCGACCTGCGGCAGGGCGTGGACCGGGTACTGGCGACGCCCCGGAGCCGCCTGCGCCGGGAGTTCACGCTGCTCACGGAGTCGGCGGCCCGGGCCCGGCCGCTCGCGGGGGCGGGGGCCCGGCCAGGCGCGCGGGCACAGCTTCGGCCCTTCGCGGCGGAGCGGCTCGCGCGGGGCGACGCGGCGGCGCTCCGGGCGCTCGGCGGGCTGCTCACGGCGTACGACGCGGCGTTCCTCGCCCCGTACCGGCCCTGGATCGACGCGGCGGTGGCCTCGGACGTCGCCTGGCGCTCCCGCGAACTGGCGGCGGGCGGCACCCGGGCGCTGCTGGAGACCTTCCGCCCGATGGCCCGGTGGAGCGCGCCCGTGCTGGAGGTGGCGTACCCGGTCGAGCGCGACCTGCACCTGGCCGGGCGCGGGCTGCTCCTGGTGCCGTCGTACTTCTGCTGGCGCAGGCCGATCACCCTGTTCGACGCGGCGCTGCTGCCGGTGCTGGTCTACCCGGTGGAGAAGCCGGTCCAGCTGCCCGAGGCCACGGCCGCGACGGCCACCACCGCGACGGCCACCGCCAACGCTACGGCCACCCCAGCCTCCGGCGCCTCGCTCGCCCGCCTGCTGGGCCCGACCCGCGCCGCGCTCCTGTACGAGGTGGCGGCCCGCGGCTGCGCCACGACGTCCGAGCTGGCCCACGCCGTCGGCTGCTCGCTCCCCAACACCAGCCAGCAGCTGGCGATCCTGCGCGAGGCGGGCCTCGCCGCCTGCCGCAAGGAGGGCCGGTGCGTGCTCCACCACCCCACGCCGCTCGGGCGGCAGCTGCTGGAGACGACGGGGGCCGGACCGTCGGAGCGGCCTCTGCCGACGCTTCGGCCCACGACGGTTTCACCCTGATGACCCGCGACGGTTTCACCCTGATGACCCGCGACGGTTTCACCCTGATGAAAGGGTGCGGCGCGAGCGGCCGGACCCCTGCCACGCTTCTGTCATCCGGACGGTGGGCCGCACGGAGGGAACGCCACGCGGCCACCGGCCGGATGACCGTCCGGGCGCCTGCCCGGAAGACCGTCGGGCTGACCGGCCTGGAGGACCGTCGGGGCCGACCGGCCCGGATGACCGGAACCACTCGTCCCACAGGGGAGCCCAGGGGCCCATGGCCCGGGGCAGGGAGGGAAACGACATGCGCAGTTTCGTACGAGCGGCAGTGACGCTCATGTTCACGGCGGGGGCCGTGCTGGCGACGGGAGCGGGGGCGCAGGCCGGCGCGTCCGACACCCGGGACGCCCTGGACGCCCAGGACACCTACGCCGGATGCCGCTCCGGATACGTCTGTATCTACCCGGGCGCGTCCTGGAACGGCAACCGGCCGGAGGCGACGTACTTCCGGTACGGCGTCTACAACCTCAACAACCAGACCGGCACCCACCGGGTGTTCAACAACCAGACGGACGGGGCGACCGTGCAGCTGTGCACGGGGTACGACGGGGTCGGCTGCGGCGCGAAGATGCCCACGTGGACCTACTGGGACGTGAACCTGACCCCGATCAACTCGATCAAGCTCGCGCCCTAGCCAGGCCCGGGCCGATACCCGGGTGACGTGGGGCGAGGGCCCTCCTACCCTCGCCCCATGGACGCGGACTTGGGCATGGGCATGGGCGAGCAGCTGCTGCGCCATCACCCAACGCCTCAGCCGCCCGCGCGCAGCACCTCCGCCACCACCGGGCCCGCCGCTTCGCCGCCGTGGCCGCCTTCCTGGACGACCGCCGCCGCGGCGAGGTCGTTGCTGAAGCCGGTGAACCAGCTGTTGGACGTCTGGCCGTCGACCTCCGCCGAACCGGTCTTGGCACCCTTGTCGCCGCCGACGCTCGCCATGGGCTTGGTGCCGGTGCCGTAGGTACTGGTCGCGGTGTACCGCATCATCTGCCGCAGTTGCTCGGCCACGTTGGCCGGCAGCGGACGAGCCTCGGCGAACGGCCGGTCGTCCAGGTCGCGGGCGATCAGGTACGGCTGCTTGAAGCCGCCGTTCTTCACCGTGGCACTGACCGAGGCCATGTTCAGCGGGCTCATGAGCACCTTGCCCTGCCCGATGTACGAGGCCGCCGTCTCGGCCCCCGAGGACTCCGGGATCCTGCCGTCGAAGGAGGGAACGCCGGTCTGCCAGTTGTCCTGGCCGAGGCCGAAGTAGTCACGGGCCTCCTGGCCCAGGGCCGATCCGGCCCGGTCGCCGAGCGGCTTGATCGGCTTGATGAAGGTGCTGTTGCAGGACCGCGCGAACGCCTCGCGCAGGGTGGCGTTGCTGACGGAGAAGTCCTTGAGGTTGTGGAAGGTCACCCCGTCCCACGACACCGTGGACGGGCACTCCACCGCCGCGTCGATGCTCCCGAGACCGTTCTGGATGATCATCGCCGCGGTCACGATCTTCATCGTGGACCCGGGCGCCAACTGGCCGCTCATGGCCGCGTTGTAGCCGTCCTTGCGGTTGTTGGCGATGGCCCGGATCGCGCCCGTGGACGGCTGGACCGCCGCCACCGAGGACTCGCCGTACCGCTTCACCGCCTTCTCGGCCGCCGCCTGCACGTTCGCGTCGAGCGTCGTCCGCACCTTGCCGGGCTTGCCCTTGGCGAGGGTCAGCAGGTTGATGTCGGCCTGGCCGTCCTCGGCGGGCTCGATCCAGGTCTCGATGCCGGGCGTACCGCCGGCGGAGTCACCGTACTTCTGCCGCAGGGTGTCCAGGATCGTCCCGAGCGAGGGGTACTTCTCCTTGGTGAGCACGATCCCGTTGCGGTCGACGGCCTCGATGGCCGCCGTCGGCGACTCTCCGGTCCTCAGCGTCGCGCCCTCGGTCAACCGCGGGTGGACGACGGTGGGTTCCCAGTCGACCAGGGCCTTCCCGGTCGTCAGTCCGCGGACGACGGTGAGCTCGGAGGCGTACGACAGGGGCCTGGTCTTCCCGCCGTAGGAGACGGTGGCCTTGACGGTGTACGGCACCTTCCTGCCGACGGCCGGGCCCGGCGTGATCTTCACGTTGCCGATGTGGGCGGCCCCGCCGTACGAGGCGAGTACGGGCTCCGCGCCGGCCTCGTTGTTGGTGAGCAGGGCCGCGCTCGCCGCGTCCCCGGCCGCCCAGGCGTCGAAGAAGGACTTCGACGTCTCGGATATCTCCGCCGCACTCGGCGGCCCGGTCTTCACCTCCGGTGTGGCGTTCCGGGAGCCGACGTTGCCGCTGTCTCCGCCCCCGTCGCTCCCGAGCACGCTGTATGCCCCGTAGCCGACCCCGCCGGCCACCAGGACGAACACTCCGCCGACCACGGCGACCTTCGCTCCACTGCGCATCAGTGCAGTCCCCCTCCCCAGGAGAGCCCCTTGAGCACGTTCCATGTTCAAGGGGCAACTGTGAGGAACCCTAAGGGGTTGCCGTGCCGGCTGAGGGCGTTGTTACCGGACCGGAACGCTCGGCCGGAGGGGGCCGGGTGAGGGGACGGATGGGGGCCGGTGCCCCGCCGATGAGGGCTCCCAGCAGACCTGGGAACAAATTTTCGCCAAGGTGCGTGAACGCCGGGTTGCCGGGCACAAGGACCAACGCAACGAGGTCCTGGCGACATTCGGAGCCGGGACAACCGGTGGGGTGAACTGAGGCCGTTGTGAAGTAAGGCGCGCAAGCGCCTAAACCGGACTTGACGATGGGAAATGAAAAATGATCCTCCTTGGACTTCTTCTGCTGATTATCGGCCTGCTTGTCGGCATGTCCCTGCTGACGACCATCGGTGGAATCCTCATCGTGGTGGGTGCCATCCTGTGGATCCTGGGCGCGACCGGCCGCGCGGTCGGTGGCCGAAAGCATTTCTTCTAACCTGCGGGGTTGGAAGCGGCCGGGAATTCTGCTGATCCAGCAGATTCCCGCAGATGCGGGCGGGCCACGACGGAATGCGTCGTGGCCCGCCCGCATGGTGTGTGGCCTATGGCTGTGCCTCGCAGGAGGCCGGCGTATGACGTGACGGGCCCGGCGCGCATGCAGCGTGCCGGGCCCGTCCGTTACTTACGTGTACTTACGTGCACCTACGTGCGAGTCAGTGACCCGCGGCCTTCTTCCGGCGCAGGAAGAACATCGCCGCGCCACCCGCCGCGAGGAGGGCCACCGCGATACCCGCGATCATCGGCGTGGCGCTGGAGCTGCCGGTGACCGCGAGGTCACCGCCGCCGGTGGAGCCGCCGGTCGTGTCACCGGTGGTGCCGCCGGTGGTCTCGCCGGTCGTGCCGCCGGTGGTGTCACCCGTGGTGCCGCCGGCCGTGTCCTCGGACGGGCTGGGCTCCGGGGTCGACGGCGGGGTCTCGCCGCCACCGCTCGTGGCGGGGGGCGGGGTGCCCTGGGTCTCGCAGTCCAGGACGCCCTGGAAGCGCTCCGTGAAGCCGTCCGGACCGGTGACGGTGATGTCGTACGCCTCGTCCTCGCCGACCGGGACGGTCACGGTCTTGCTGTCGCCACCGGCGACGGTGTGCTCGGCACCGGCGAGCTCGAAGGTGAAGTCGCTGTCACCGGCGTTGCTGACCTTGACGTCGACGCCGCCGGCGGTGCAGTTCTTCTCCGCGGTGACCGAGGGGATGGCACCCTTCTTGGCCCAGTTCGCGGTCGCGTTCGCGACCACCGTGGACTCGGTGGAGCCGGCCAGGATCTGCGTCTGGCTCTTGCTGGCGCTCGCGAAGGCCCGGCCGACCGGAACCTGCGTGGTCGTCTTGGCCGTGAGCGAGGCGGTGCCGTCGGCGGTGCCGGCGGGCACGTCGAAGTACAGCTCGGTGCCGTTGACGGCCGACGTGACGGGCTGGCCGTTCTTGTCGGTCACCTTGACGCCGGCCGCCGTGGCGTCGGCGTTGGCGGCGACGGAGACCTGGTCGGCGTCGGTGCGCACGGTCACCGGACCGAGCTTGTCGCCCGACTTGCCGGACACCGCGTTCGGGTCCAGGGTCAGGGAGGTCTTCGGCTCCTGGAGGTTCTGGGCCTGCGCCTCCAGCCAGTCGGCGAGCTTCTCGGCCTGCGGGTTGTCCGCCTCGACCTTCGCTCCGTCCGAGAACCGCCAGATGGCGACCTGCGTACCAGCTGCGGCCGTCGAGGGCGTCAGCTGTCCGGCGCCGGCCTTCTGGGCGAGCGCGTTCAGGTCGCCGGCCTGCGGGTAGGAGTTCCGGAGGATCCAGAGGATCTTCCCGGCGTCATTATTGGTGCCGAGCGAGGTCTGGGCCCAGGGGGTCTCCAGGTACTTCGCTTCCTTCAGCGTCGGGTTGTGGATGTCGATGCAGTACGTCTGCAGTCGGCCGCCGCCCTCGACCTTCATCTCGAACAGGCCCGCGTCGACGCTCTTGGTCTTGCCGTCGCGGGTATGGATGGTGGCGTCGTCATACGTCTTCAGCCCGTCCAGCGTGGCGATCGCGCCACCCTGGTGGTGAACGTTGTCGTCGGCCGCGGCGGTGCCGGCCCCGGCGAGCGAGCCCAGGACCAGCACGCCGACCGTGGCGGCCGTGGTGGCTATCCGGCGGCCCGCGGCCCCGCGGCGGGTCGCGGCGGAAGCTGAGAAGGTTGTCAACACAGAAGTCCCCTCCGGTGCGACCCGTCCGTACTTAAGGCGCGTCAGATGCGCCACACGAGATACGTGGTGGGAGAGTCGCGAACACAGTCTCAAGTGCCCAGTGAGCACGTGGAGATAGTATGAAGAGAAGAAGGGTGGGTAACCTTCATGGCCACCTTTTGAGTCTTCCGAATCGGAATCGTTACCTCCGACGATCGGTCAGCTCCTCCCGGCGGCGCGTCCGGAGGGCACCGCTCCTACACCCACGTGTCCAGCCACATCCGGTCCCGCCACAGGTCCTCCGGGATCGACGTGCCGGTGTAGAGCGGCCAGAAGTAGATGAAGTTCCAGATGATCAGGAGCACCAGCACGCCCGCCGCGATCGCGCCCAGCGTGCGGCGGCGTTCGCCGGTCGGGTCGTTGCCCGTGAGGCCCAACTGCGCGCGGGCGCCCGTGCCCGCCGCCGGGCCCACGATCGCACCCAGCAGCATCGTGACCGCCAGGCAGAGGAACGGGACGAACACCACCGCGTAGAAGAGGAAGATGGTGCGCTCCTGGTAGAAGAACCAGGGCACCCACCCCGCCGCCACGCCGCACGCGATCGCACCGGCCCGCCAGTCGCGGCGGAAGAGCCAGCGCCACACCACGTACGCGAGGGCGAAGCACGCCAGCCACCAGAGCAGCGGGGTGCCGATGGCCAGGACCTCGGCGGCGCACTTGCCCGTCGAGGACTCCTTGCAGCCCGTCTGCTCCTCGTAGAAGTACGAGACGGGGCGGCCCAGGACCAGCCAGCTCCAGGGGTTCGACTCGTAGGTGTGGCCCGAGGTCAGGCCGACGTGGAAGTCGTACACCTGGGTCTCGTAGTGCCACAGGCTCCGCAGCCAGTCCGGGAGCCAGCTCCAGGACGAGCCCTTGCCTTCCGTGGCCGCCCAGTTGCGGTAGTAGCCCTTGTCCGTGACGATCCAGCCGGTCCAGGAGACGACGTACGTGACGATCGCCACCGGGACCGTGGAGAAGAACGCGGGGACCAGGTCCCGGCGCAGCACCGCCGTGTACGGGCGCACCGCGCCTGCCGTGCGGCGCGCGCCCACGTCCCACAACACCGTCATCAGCCCGAACGCGGCCAGCACGTACAGGCCGTTCCACTTCGTCGCGAACGCCAGGCCCAGCATCACGCCCGCGCCCAGCCGCCACGGCCGCCACCCCAGCCGCAAGGTCTCCGCGATCCGGGCGTCCGGGCGCAGCACCCCGTCCTCGTCCACCGGCAGCGCGTCGGCCAGGCGGCGGCGGGAACGGTCCCGGTCCACCACCAGGCAGCCGAACGCCGCCAGCACGAAGAACATCACGATCAGGTCCAGCAGCGCGGTCCGGCTCATCACGAAGTGCAGCCCGTCCACCGCCAGCAGCAGCCCCGCCAGGCAGCCCAGAAACGTCGAACGGAACAGCCGCCGGCCGATCCGGCAGAGCAGCAGCACCGAGATCGTGCCCAGCACCGCCACCATGAAGCGCCAGCCGAACGGCGTGAAGCCGAACAGCTGCTCACCGAAGCCGATGATCCACTTGCCGACCGGCGGGTGCACCACATAGCCCGGGTCTGTCGGGATCGGGACCGAGGACGGGTCCTTCAGGATCAGCTTGTCGACGTCCTTGGGCCACGAGCCCTCGTATCCCTGGTTGACCAGCGCCCACGCGTCCTTCGCGTAATACGTCTCGTCGAATATCACCGCGTTCGGCTGGTCCAGCCGCCAGAAGCGGAGCAGGCCCGCGACCAGGGTGACCAGGAGCGGGCCGCCCCAGCCGGACCAGCGCACCAGGCGGTCGGCCACGTGCGGCGGGATCGCGAGCACCGACCACACCTGCCGTCCCGGCCGGGTGTACGGCGGGTCCAGGCGGTCGCGGAGCGGGGTCTCCGGGCGCGGGACATGGCCGAAGCGGCGCAGCCGCCGTTGCCAGGAGGTCGGCTGTTCGCCGAGCGGGTCCCCGGCGTCTTGGCCCCGCTGGGTCTCGGGTGCGGTACTCGTCACCGCGCCATCGTAGGGAACGCATCTGTGCGAAGGGTGCTGCCCGTGCTGCGAGGATGGCTGATGTGACTGGAACGACTGGAACGCTCGTGCTCGCAGGGACCCCCATCGGTGACGTGGCGGACGCCCCGCCACGCCTGGCCGCCGAACTGGAGCGGGCCGACGTCGTGGCCGCCGAGGACACCCGGCGGCTGCGCCGGCTCACCCAGGCGCTCGGCATCCACACCTCGGGGCGTGTCGTCTCCTACTTCGAGGGCAACGAGTCCGCCCGTACGCCGGAGCTGGTCGAGGCTCTGGTCGGTGGTGCTCGGGTGCTGCTCGTGACGGATGCGGGGATGCCGTCCGTCTCCGACCCGGGCTACCGGCTCGTCGCCGCCGCTGTGGAGCGGGACATCCGCGTCACCGCCGTGCCGGGGCCCTCCGCCGTCCTCACCGCGCTTGCCCTCTCCGGGCTGCCCGTCGACCGCTTCTGCTTCGAGGGGTTCCTGCCGCGCAAGGCCGGTGAGCGGCTCTCCAAGCTCCGCGAGAACGCCGACGAGCGGCGCACCATGGTCTTCTTCGAGGCGCCCCACCGGCTCGACGACACCCTCGCCGCCATGGCTGAGGTCTTCGGCGCCGAGCGGCGCGCCGCCGTCTGCCGGGAGCTGACCAAGACGTACGAGGAGGTCAAGCGCGGTCCGCTCGGTGAGCTGGCCGTGTGGGCCGCCGACGGCGTACGGGGCGAGATCACCGTCGTGGTCGAAGGCGCCACCGACTCCGGTGACGAAGGCCTGGACGCCGAAGAGCTCGTCCGGCGCGTGCGCGTGCGCGAGGAGGCGGGGGAGCGGCGCAAGGAGGCCATCGCCGCTGTCGCCGCCGCGGCCGGGCTGCCCAAACGGGAGGTGTTCGACGCGGTGGTGGCCGCCAAGAACGCGGAGAAGGACGCGGGTGAAGCCACCAAGCCGTAGGCGTCGCGCGTCAGAGTGCGCCTGCACCGGAGCCCACCCGTACCGGAGCGGTCAGCTGCCGAGGTGTCGGATGGGACCCGGCCGGGAACTCGTGATCCGTTGAGCACACAAACCAACAGGAGGATGCTGTGGAAGCTGGTCCGGTGCGATGGGCGGGCGCGGTGACCGCTGCCTACGGTCTGGGTGTCCTCGTACGTCCGGCGTTGATGGCGCGCCCGTGCGGCCTGGAGGACGAGGACGGGTCCGTTCCGGCTTCGGCCGCTCTGCTCATCCGGGCCATGGGTGTCCGGGACGCGGCGATCGGCATCGTCATGCTGGTCGCGAAGGACCGTTCCGTGTGGCAGGCGGCTACCGCGTGCCGGGTCGTGGCCGACCTCGGTGACGCGGCGCTTTTCGGCACGCAACTTCCCGATCCGGCGGCGCGCCGCAAGGCTGCCGCGGTCGCAGGAGCATGGGGAGTGTTGTGCGCGGTGGCAGGTCTGGCGGCGGACCGGGGCCGTGGCGCGTAGGTCGGTCGTGCTCCGCCGGCACACTTCTGCCAGCCACGCCCTCAATGCCGTAACCGGATCAAGGCCGGGAGTATCACCTGTCTCGATTCACCATCATCCGCTGAACGGCGTACGAAGCAGCCACCAGCGCGGCGACTCCCGCCATCCAGAGAACGGTCGCCGCCGTCTCGAAATCGTAAAGCCAAGGAATCATGAGTGTCATGACAACGGCAAACACTGAAATGTACCAAGTGACTTTCGCGAAACGCTTGTTGGTCGCCATGTGATCTCCCATCAGGCCGGCCACCGCGAAAGCGGTGGCCGGCCGTACGCTGTTTCCAGGACCTACTTCGGCCCGAATCCCGGGATGAAGGGGCCGAGAAGGCCACCCGCGACTCCCGACATCACTGCTGATTCCGTATCGGTGCCGAGCGCCGCAGCCGTTCCTCCGGCCGCTGCTCCGCCCCAGAGTCCTGCGGTGACCGAACCGGCGACGGCACAGCCGATGCCGGCAGTACCGGCACAGCCGACGGCGACCACTCCCGCGGCGAGACCGATCGCCGCTGTCGTCACAGCTCCGACGGCAAAGGACTTCCAGTCCAGAAGACCGGTCGGGTCCATCCCGTTGACCGGGTCGCCGTTCGTGTAGAGGTACGGGTTGCTCTCCTGGCCACTGGGGTCGGGCTGGTTGAAGCGGCCGAGATGGGGGTCGTAGTAGCGGTGGCCCATCTTGTACAGCCCCGACGGGTCGAGGTAGGCGCTCGTATAGCGGAAGGGCTGGTCGGTGCCGCTGTTCGCGCGCGTCTCGCCGTAGGGGCCGTAGGAGTAGGTGGCGGTGCGCTTGCCGGACGTGTCGACCAGACCGACGACGGAGGTCTGGGCGTCCGTGAGGTAGTACTGGCTGCTCCCGCCGCTCCTCATGGCGATCAGCGTGCCCGAGGGCTCGCGCACGAAACCGGTCGCGGCACCGGAGGCGTTCTGTCCGGTGAGGCCGACCGCGGCGTTGGTGAAGGTGGTCGTACCGGACGTGAGGCGCTGGGTGTTGTCGGTTCCGGCGTAGGTGTGTCCGGTGGTGGTGCCGGACTGGGTGGCGGAGCCGAGTTGGGTGAACGGCGTCCAGGATTCGGCGGTGCGGATTCCGGTGGGGCCGGCGGCGCTGGTTTCGTTGCCGGCGCCGTCGTAGGTGAAGGCGGAGTTGCCGTCGTACGAGGTCAGCTGCCCGGCATCGTTGTACACGGCCTTCTGCTGCGCGTCGTCGCAGTGGGACGGCAGTGACGTGCCCGAGGAGCGGCCCGTGCGGTTGCCGGCCTTGTCGTAGCAGTAGGACCAGCCGGCCGTGGTGCTGCCGCTCCTGGTCTCGACTGCCTTGGTCAGGCGGCCGAGGGTGTCGTAGGTGAAGGTGGTCGCGGCGCCGTCGGTGGTGCGCTTGCGGACCTTGTCGGTGTCCTTGCCCGCGTCGGCGTAGTCGTAGGAGATCGTCGACAGCGTGGTGGAGCCCGCTTTGACCTCGATCTTGGTGGGACGGCCGGAGTCGTCGGGGGTGACGCTTTGGGTCGTTCCGCCAGGGAACGTGGTCTTGATGCGTTCGCCGTTGTTGTTGTAGTCGAAACCGGTCCTGGCGCCACCGGGCTCGGTGACGGAGGTCAGTTCGTTGGCGTCGTCGTAGCCGTACGTCACGGTGCCGGCGGCGTCGGTCGCGGTGGCGACGTTGCCGGTGGCGTCGTAGGTGATCGAGGTGACCGGTGTGCCGGGCAGGGCGCGGGTGCGCTCGCGGTTCTGCTCGTCGTAGGTGAACGTCGACGTACCGCCGGGAGCGGTACGGGTCTTGAGGTTGCCGTCACCGTCGTAGGTGAACGTCGCGTTCGCCGAACCGGCGGTCTGGGTCTTGATCCGGTCCCGGTTGTCGTAGACGTAGGTGGTGGTGGTTCCTCGTCCGTCGGTCATCGTCTTCTGCCGGCCGAGGTCGTCGTAGGTGTAGGTGACCGGCTTGAGCGGGGACGGCGGGGTGACCTTGGTCAGGTTGCCCTGCGAATCGTAGGTGTACGACGTCTTCTTGTCCCGCGGGTCGGTCGCGCTGCAGCGCTGGCCGGGCAGGCCGCCGCAGTCCATGGTTCCCGACCTGGGGTTGTAGTCGTAGGTCCACTTGGCGCTGGTGCCGCCGGAGGTGGAGTCGGTCGACGTCAGCAGGTTGCCGGAGGTGTCGTAGCCGTTGGCGGTCTTCTCGGCCGAGGCGGTGGTGGAGGTCTCGGGGAAGTAGCCGCTGCCCTTCTTCACCCACGTCGCCGTGGCGGAGGCGCCGGTGGGGATGGTGACGGTGGTGGGGTTGAAGGCGCTGTCGTACGTGTAGCTGGTGACGTTGCCGTCCTCCGGTGAGGCGCCCATCGCGTCCGTCGCGGTGGCGATGTCGTTGTCCGGTCCCCAGGACCTCGACCGCTTGTGACCGAGGGGGTCCTCGGTGTTCTTCGTCCGCCAGTACCCGTCGACCGTCTTGACCGTGTTCTTGCCGCGGGGATCGGTGATCCGTACGACACCTTCGGCGTCGGTGTTGTCGGCGGGAAGGATCCAGCGGAAGGCGGTGGTGTTGCCGGCGCCGGTGCTGTTGGTGACCACGCGGGTCAGGGAGGCGACCTTGTCACTGTCCCAGCTGAACTTCGTCTGCCGGCCCTCAGCCGTCACCACCTTGACCAGGCGGTTCGAGGCGTCGTAGTCGAAGACCGTGGTCTTGCCGTCGGTGTCGGTGAACGTCTTGATCAGGTCACCGCTGTAGGTGTAGCCGATCGACCGGCCGGTGTTGTCCGTGACCTTGGTGATGTGCGTGCCGTTGTTCGTGAAGGTCAGCGCGCGCCCGGACGCAGAGGTGATCTTCGAGGTGAAGCCGCCCGAGTAACTGATGGTGGTGGCGTTGCCGTTCTTGTCCTCCACCTTCGACACCTTGGCGCTGCCGGTGGTGCCGGAGCGGGTGAACGTCGTCTTCTCACCGGTGCGACGGCTGGTGAGGGTGAAGGACTTCTTGTCCGAAGCCTCGGTCAGGTCCTGCTTGTAGCCCTTGGCCGGAGTGAGGGACGATCCGGAGCGGGTGAAGACGCCGACCGTGCCGGTGGGGCCTTCTACCGATACGCCGGTAGGGGTGGGCTCCTCGACGTGGTGGTCAGATCCGCTGGTGGCGTTCCAGCCGACGCTGTTGAGGCTGTTGAAGGTGTTGCCGTAGGCCAGTCCCGGGCCGGCGTCGGCGATATCGAACCCGTCGACCGTCAGCAGCAGGTTTCCGTTTCCGTAGTTGACCTGCGCGCTGACGCCGTCGGACAGCTGGGCGCTGAAGAACTCCGACCACGGGACCTGGCCGACACCCAGGGCGCGGAAGCCCGGGTCGGCCGCGGCTGACTTCACCAGCGGCGTGCCTGCCTGCCCGGTCACGCGGAGCGGCGTGCTCGCGGGAGCCACGGTCGCGCCGAGCGGAGTCGGGCCGGGCTTCGCCGGTACCGCGGCGCGGACGGTCGTGGCCGGCTGGGCGTTGGCCGGGACCACGGCGGCCAGGGTCACCGTCGCGGTGGCGGCGGCGAGAACGGACAGCGGCAGCCGGTGTCTGCGGCGGTGCGCCGCGGGCATGCGAGGATCCACGAAGGTCTCTCCGTTGGGTTCAGAAGCCGAGGGAGCAGGACCTGGGGACGGCACCCCTGCACGGGTGCCGTCCCGCCTGCTCACGGGAGGAAGGGTGTCCGAGGCGGTCCGCCCCGACGCGTCAGCAGCGCTTGGACGTGCGCGTGCTGTGCGCCTTGGGATCGCCGACGATGCTGATGATGCCGTCGGCCGAGGTGCATTCGTCCACCGTCTTGGCGGCGTTGCTCCAGAACTCCTGCTGGCTGGTGCCGAATACGTCCTTGCGTCCCACCAGGGCGTTGCGCTCGTAGGCCCACACACCGACGGTCAGATCGAAGGTGACCTTCTGGTCCAGGAAGGACTTCCAGGCCCACACATAGGCGTAGTTCTCGTCACAGCCGGGCGAATAGAACTGCTTGACCGAGGCGATCGTCTCCGTGCCCCGGTAGATGTACTCCGTCGTCCCGATCTGCGCGGCATCCGCACACACCCCCGCCGCACCAGCCGCGGTGCTGAGGGGGTTCCCCGCCTCCGAGCCGGCCGCCCCCGCCGCCTCGTTCGAAGCTCGCTGCTGCGGCGTCTGCGACGGACCGGTACCCGCCGCGGCCACGCCGCCACCCAGTACTGACAACGCTGTCGCGGCGACCGCCACGACCGTCATACGCGCACGTCTCACGTGCCCAACCCCCTCGTTGGAACGCGCGGCCCCGGCCGTCCGAACAGGCCGGGGTGTCTTACGCGCTGAAGAGCGCACCGCTGTGCGCCTCCCCATCCTCACCACACACTGCTGCGGAATTGCATATTCCATCCGCATAATGACAGACGGTTATTGAATGACGCAGGGTGAATGAGAGGATTTTGACCCCTTCCGCCTTTCATTCAATGGTGTGACGGGAGCCTTCTGTGCTTCGCCGGAGGTGCAGGCGTACGGGGTACGCCTTTTCCAAGGAGCGTATGTGATGTGTGACGTGGACTACACACATGGTCGTGATCGACACGGGCAGGAGAAACCGCTTACCCCCTCTCGCGGCGAGTCGGAAACGCTGGCGCCGCTCACGGCGTCTCCGTCAACAGCTCGTACGCCGTCGCCACGAACGTGTCCGCCCGGTGCACCCGCCGCGTCGCCGTCGCCGCCACCGCCAGGCCCGTCCCGGGGCGGAAGCCGAGGAACGCCTGCTGGCCCAGGGTCGCTCCGGCGTGGAAGAGGACCGGACCGTACGGGGTCGGGTGCTGGAACCACGTCAGCGTGTGGGTGTGCGCGTGCCGCAGGCCGCGCCGCAGCACCGGCCGGGTCACCTCGGTGAGCGCGGTGGCGAGGGCGGGGTCCGGGAGCTCGGCGCCCCCCACGTGCGCCTCCAGGAACGTCAGCAGGTCCAGCGGCGTCGACCGCAGCGCCCCCGCCGCCGTGAAGCCTCCCGTGTCCAGCCCCGGCAGCGGGGTTCCGTCGCGGCGGTGGCCGATCGCGTCGGTCCCCTCCGGGCCCGGGCGCAGCAGCGTGGCCTCCAGGGCCAGCGGGGCCAGTACCTGTTGGTGCAGCAGCACCTCCCACGGGGTTCCGGTGGCGGCGGCCAGCGTGTGGCCGAGGACGGAGACCGCGAAGTTCGAGTAGTGCCAGCGGGTTCCGGGGCGGTGGCGCGGGCGGGCGCGGAGGAAGGCCCGGACCACCCGGTCCGCCGGGTAGTTGCCGTACGGGTCGCTCGACCAGCGCGGCACCGCCTGCGGGTAGAAGTCAGCGGGCAGGCCGGGCAGTCCCGAGGTGTGGGTGAGCAGATGGCGCAGCGTGATCCGGCGGACCGATGGGTGCACCGGGAGGCCCGGGGCCAGCAGGTCCGCCGCCCGGTCCTCGTACCGCACCCGCCCCTGCGCCACCAGCCGGGCCAGCAGCAGACCCGCGAACGGCTTGGAGGCCGAGCCCAGTTCGTAGTGCAGCCGCTCGCGAGGGACCGGGCCCGGCGCCGCGCTGCCGCCGGTGTGGACCGTACGTACTCCGCCCCGGCTCATCGCGAGCACCACGTCCGGCGCGTCGATCCGCCCGGCCGCCTCGGCCAGGAGGCGGGCGGTGGCCGGCGAATCCGGGGCGTCCACCGGCGGGACGGAAAGGTCCGTCATGCCGGAGCCGGTGCGGCGCTCAGGTCCGACAGCGCCCGGCTCATCGCCAGCGCCGAGGCGAACGCGGCGACCAGCGTCGGGTGGTAGACCAGGTCGAACACCGACTCCTCGTCGCCTTCCGGCATTCCGTCCACCACCGGCATCGCGCCGTCCGGCTGCTGCGCCTGCGCGAACCCCTGCCAGGCCGCCGCGTCCAGCGTCGGTTCCGGAAGGCAGGCGTCCACGACCAGCAGTTCGCCCAGCAGGTCCCAGCGTTTCAGGTCCAGCCAGTCGTCCAGCCAGGCCGGCAGCCAGAGTTGCAGGTACTCGGCGATGTCGGCCGGGAGGTCCGCGGGCTTCTCGCCCCAGTCCGTCAGGTGGAAGACCGTGTGCGTGATGTCGTAGCCGATGTGGCCCTCCACCGTCCACGGTTCGGGCCGCCGCGCCAGCCAGGTGTGCGCCAGCGCCGCCGTCTCCGGAACGCTCGGCTCCACGCCGAACCGCCGCTCGATCGCGCTCAGTCCCAGCCGCCGCACCGGCAGCACCTCCAGCCCCGCCCAGCTGGCCAGCCGGTGGTTGAGCCGAATCGCGGACTCCAGGTCGGGCTGCCGGAAGCCCAGCTCCCGGAACGGTACGTAGACCTCCAGCGGCACCGGCGAGAGCGGTTCGCGCCGCTGGCCCTCCAGCAGCCGCGCCCCGGAGTCCAGCAGCTCGTGCCAGGCGTGGTCCAGCAGCTTGTGCGCGAGCGCCGACTGCTGCGAACCCGCCACGCCCTCGCGGAAGATGACCTTCCCGATCAGCGCCAGCTCGCCCAGCGGCTTGAACCGGTCCAGCATCCCCGCCTCCGGCGACGGATCCGCCTCCAGCCGGAACCCTTCGCGGTGCTCGTACAGCCAGCCCAGGGCCCTCGCCCCGACGTCGTGGATCTGCTGGATGCCGGTGTTTCCGCTGCTCATGGGGTGTGCCTTTCCCGGGAGGGCCCGGACCCGTCCGTCAGCGACCTGAGCGACAGGGCCGCCGCGAACGCCGTGACGAGGGTGGAGTGGTAGCAGTCGATGAAGGGGTACGGGTCCGGCGCGTCCTCGTGCACCCGTACGGCGGTCGGCGCGTCCTCGTGCACCGGTACGCCGGTCTCCGGGACGCAGCCCGTCGCGTGCTGGACGTCCGCCAGCACCGGCCACACCGCGTCCAGCAGCTCCCCGGCCGCCGGTCCCGGCAGCGAGGCGGCGACCGCCAGCAGCTCGCCGGTCAGGTCCCACTGGCCGCTCTCCACACAGCCGTCGGCCCACGCGGGCAGCCAGGTCCGCAGGTACGCGTCCGTCTTCTCCGGCACCCGGTCGGGCATCCGGCCCCAGTCGGTGAGGTGGAAGACGGTGTGGGTCAGCGCGTAGCCGGACGGGCCCTCGAACGTCCAGGGCTCCGCGAACCCGCCCAGCCAGGTCCGGGACAGGACGGCACCCGCGTCGGTGTGGGTCACCACCCCCACCCGCCGCTCGGAGTTGATCAGCCCGAGCTGCCGGTTGGCGTGCTGCTCGGTGTGGGCCCAGGCGCGGGTCGCGGTGAGCGGCCGGGCCAGCGCCTCGAACCCGCCGTGGCGCAGCCCGTACGCGGCGAAGGCGGCGTAGATCTCGTACGGGTAGGCCGCGAAGGGCTCCGTACGTAGCAGATCGAGCAGCAGGTCGCCCTCGTCGAGCTGCTCCCAGGCGTACGTGACGAGGTCGCCGGCCACCTCGTGTTCCGGGGTGCCGGGGGCGGTGGCGGCGCGGACCGTGGAGCAGAGCTGGGCCAGTTCGCCGAGGGGTTTGAGCGTGGCGTTGACCTGGGTGCGGGCGTCCAGGACGTCGTCGGGGAGCGCGAACTCGGCCCGGTGCGCGTCGGTCCAGGCGAGGGCCCCGCGCAGGACGTGCGGGAGGACGGCGAGCGCGGCGCCGGGGGCGGTCCGGCCCGGGTGCGCCCCGGGGTGCCGGGGCGTCGCGGTCGTCGTCATCGCGCCCTCGCCTCGGCCATCAGCCGGGCCGCCCGGACGTGCAGGGTGACGCGGGGGTCGTGGCCGCCCATCAGCTCGACGAACTCCAGGCCGCGCTCCAGGCCCAGGGTGGCCGGTTCGCCGCCGGTCGCCGCGAGCCAGCGGCCCGCGCCCGCCGCCTGGAGCCAGTCGCGCCGCCGCACCGCACGGACGAAGCCGCGCGCCAGGTCGACGGCCCGCGCCGCCGCCGCCCGCTGCACGGCCGAAGGCGCGGCCGGTACGGCGAGGGGTGCGAGGACCGAGAGCTGGTGGGTGAAGGACTGCCACGGCGCCTGCTCCAGCCAGGCGGCGTCGGGCTCCTCGAAGGAGCCGGTCGCCCCGGTCGTGCCCGGGGGCTGCGCCATGCGCTGGAGCGTGGAGATCATGTGCCAGTGGCTCCAGGCCGTCGCGGCCGGAGCGTCGGGCTTGGGTGGGAATTCCCGTACCGCCCGGTCGAGCACGGCGACGTCTCCCGGATGCGGATGACGTCCGTACAGCACACTCGGCAGCAGCAGATCGGCGCCGATGACCCGCACGGCCGCGATTCCGGTCCGGTTCTCCTCGTCGATTCCCGCAGCGCCGCATACCGTGGCGAGGTGGTCCCCGCTCCGAAGAGCGAGGACCACCTCTGTTGCCAGGTCATGCACGGCACCCGCGAGCGGGGACGGAGCATGTGTCTGGTCCATGTTCCGACGTTCAGCCCTTCTTCGGGCGCGGGGTCGGAGGCGAAAGCAGCAGGGCGCCGCCGCCGGCGAGAAGCGCGAGGTAGGCGCACTCGCGGGTGTCGCGGTAGACGCCGTCGATCTCGCCCGGGTTGAGCGCCGCGTCGAGGTCGAGGTCGATGTCGGTGGCAGTGGTGTCCGTGGTGTACATGGGTGCTCCCCATCCTGTGGGAAATCGGGTTGATGTACGTACCGAGTCACGCTTGACGTACGTTCCGAGTGAAAGGGAGGAATGCGGGCGCCGCAAATCGGGGCCGGACAACCGTGGTAATAGGGGATTCAATTGAATGATGAATTCATGCGGCGAATGGGTGAGGAAAGGCCGGGAATTCGGGGAATTCCGGGGGGTGTGCGGGGGGTGGTGCGCGGGCGCATTCGGATCCGGTGGTGAGCGCGTACGGGGGCGCGCGGTGGTTCGCCGTCATCGGCGGTCCCGCCCCCCGGTCCGGGTTCTTCCGCGTGCCGGTCACGGGCCGCCCTGTCGCGGGCCATGCGACGGCAAAGGGCGGCAAAAGGAGGCCAAGAACGCATCAACAACAGCTCTGAGCTGGTGCGTCCGTCCCCGCACGGGTGTCCACTGGAAGGGACGGGCCACCTGTTCGAAACCCTCGGGCGGGCCGGCCGTCCCCGGAGTGCCTGACCGGCGGACAAGAGGAGCGGGTATGAGCGAGATCGCAGCGACCACCGTCCATGAGGCGTACGCCTTCGCCTGCATGCGGTGCGGGTACGGCTGGGAGCAGGCCTACGAGATAGAGCACCACGTGGACGCCCACGGCCACGAGTTCGTCGTCTACACGGCCGACGGTGAGCGCGTGCCGTCCCCGCTCTCCACGCCCACCTGCACCAATTGCGGCGGACACGTGGTGCGCATCATGCGGGCCGGGCGGGTGGCCGGTGCGCAGCAGCTCCTGCACACGTCGAGGAGCGCCAAGCGCGACCCGGAGAAGGTCCCGGCGGCCCGCACCGCCGACCGCCACTGGCGGCTCTCGGACCTGCTGCACCCGTTCCACCGCAGGTGACACGCGCATGAGAGCCGGGCCCGGCGCCACCGGCGTGCGCCTCCCCGCGTGAGGGCCCGGCCCTCGTACGCCGGTGCACCGGGCCCTCGTAGAGTCGTCCGCATGAGCCGTACCGAAGCCCCGCCGCTGCCCGAACCCCTCCGGGTCCCGGTCGCCGACTCCCACACCCACCTGGACATGCAGGACACCACCGTGGAGGAGGCCCTCGCCCGGGCCGCCGCGGTGAACGTCACGACGGTGGTCCAGGTGGGCTGCGACGTGGCCGGCTCCCGGTGGGCCGCCGAGACCGCCGCCGCCCACCCGGCCGTCCACGCCTCGGTGGCCCTGCACCCGAACGAGGCCCCGCGCATCGTCCACGGCGATCCGGACGGCACCGCGCGGCAGGGGGCCCGCGAGCCCGGGGGCAAGGCGGCGCTGGACGACGCGCTGGCGGAGATCGACGCGCTGGCCGCCCTGGACCACGTGCGCGGGGTCGGCGAGACAGGCCTGGACTTCTTCCGTACGGGCCCCGAGGGCGTCGCCGCCCAGGAGGAGTCGTTCCGGGCGCACATCGAGATCGCCAAGCGGCACGGCAAGGCCCTGGTCATCCACGACCGGGACGCGCACGCCGACGTCCTGCGGGTCCTGGCCGACGCGGGCGCGCCCGAGCGGACCGTGTTCCACTGCTACTCCGGCGACGCCGAGATGGCCGCGATCTGCGCGCGGGCCGGGTACTTCATGTCCTTCGCCGGCAACGTGACCTTCAAGAACGCCCAGCCGCTGCGCGACGCGCTCGCCGTCGCCCCGGCCGAGCTGGTCCTGGTCGAGACGGACGCGCCCTTCCTCACCCCCGCCCCGTACCGCGGACGGCCCAACGCCCCCTACCTCATCCCGGTCACGCTCCGTGCGATGGCCGAGGTGAAGGGGGTGGACGAGGACACGCTGGCCGCCGCGATCTACGACAACACGGCACGCGCGTTCGACTTCTGAGCCCGGACGTGCACGTTGCGTAGTGGTGTCGCTTTGGAGAGTCACCAGGGCTCCGCTATCGTCCCCGCGCACGACGGGGCGGCAGCAGGCGGATCTCTTCAGGAGCGGCGTGAACGGCGTGAACACTTCGCAGGACAGGCGTCTCGGCGCGTTCCACGAGCAGCTGACGCTGGCCGACGGGGTGTGGACGGCGGGCCCCGCCGCCCACGCCCCGACCGTCGTCGACACCCCGCTCACCGAACCACCGCCGCCGCCGCCGTCCGACGTGCCCCGGCAGGGCCCCACCCGCGCCGAAGCCCGGCGGGCCGCCAAGCGCCGCCGCACCCTCGTCGCCGACCCGGAGAACCTCAAGCTGAGACGGCTCGTGCCCCGGGCCCTCGTCGTCGCTTTCCTGGCCGGCGGCGCCACCGCGTTCGTCGCGCACGACAAGGCGGTCCGGCTGGACGTCGACGGCACGCCCCGCACCCTGCACACCTTCGCCGACGACGTCACCGAGCTCCTGGCGGACGAAGGTGTCACCGTCGGCGCCCACGACCGCGTCTCCCCGGCCCCCGGCACCGAACTCGACCACGGCGACCAGGTCACCGTCCGCTACGGCCGCCCGGTCGACCTCACCCTCGACGGCCACCATCGCCGCATCTGGACGACCGCCGACACCGTGGCCGGGGCCCTGCGCGAGTTCGGGATCCGTGCCGAAGGCGCGTACCTCTCAGCCTCCCGGTCCGCCCCGATCGCCCGCACCGGCCTGATCCTCACCGTCCGCACCGAACGCACCGTGACCTTCATGGCCGACGGCCAGGAACGCACCCTGCGCACCAACGCCGCCACCGTCCACGAGGCCCTCGCCCAGGCGGGCATCACCCTGGAGGGCCTGGACGCCACCTCCGTGGACCCCGCGAGCTTTCCGCGCGACGGCCAGACGGTCTCCGTGCTGCGGATCACCGACACCCGCGAGGTGCACGAGGAGAGCGTCCCGTACGCCGTGGAGCGGAGCGAGGACCCCGAGCTGTTCCGGGGGATCGAGCGGGTGGAGCGGGCCGGGCGCAACGGCGTGCGCCGGGTCACGTACGCCGTCCGGACCGTCAACGGCGTACGGCAGACGCCCCGCAGGACCGGAGAGGAGCTGGTCCACCGGCCGGTCAGCCGCGTCGTCCGCACCGGCACCCGGCAGCGGCCCGCGGCCGTCACCGGGGCGGACGGGCTGAACTGGTCCGCGCTCGCCGCCTGCGAGTCCGGCGGGCGGGCGGGAGCGGTGGACCCGAGCGGGACGTACGGCGGGCTGTACCAGTTCGACACCCAGACCTGGCAGTCGCTCGGCGGCAGCGGCCGGCCCCAGCACGCGCCCGCCGCCGAGCAGACGTACCGGGCGAAGAAGCTCTACGTGCAGCGGGGGGCGAGTCCGTGGCCGCACTGCGGCCGTAGGCTTACCGGGTGAGCAGCACAGAGCCCGACGCCCTCCTGGGCCCCGCAGACATCCGCGACCTGGCAGCGAAACTGGGCGTACGCCCGACCAAGCAGCGCGGTCAGAACTTCGTCATCGACGCCAACACGGTCCGCCGCATCGTGCGCACCGCCGAGGTCCGCCCGGACGACGTGGTCGTCGAGGTCGGCCCCGGGCTCGGCTCGCTGACCCTGGCGCTGCTGGAGGCGGCGGACCGGGTGGTCGCGGTCGAGATCGACGACGTGCTCGCGGCCGCGCTGCCCGCCACGGTCCAGGCCCGGATGCCGGAGCGCGCCGACCGGTTCGCGCTGGTCCACTCCGACGCGATGCTGGTCACCGAGCTGCCGGGCCCCGCGCCCACCGCGCTCGTCGCGAACCTCCCGTACAACGTGGCGGTCCCCGTCCTGCTCACCATGCTGGAGCGCTTCCCGAGCATCGAGCGGACCCTGGTCATGGTCCAGGCCGAGGTGGCCGACCGGCTGGCCGCCCGCCCTGGCAACAAGGTCTACGGCGTGCCGTCGGTGAAGGCCAACTGGTACGCGGAGGTCAAGCGCGCCGGCTCCATCGGCCGTACGGTCTTCTGGCCCGCGCCGAACGTCGACTCCGGCCTCGTCTCGCTCGTCCGCCGCACGGAGCCGATCGCGACCACCGCATCCCGCGCCGAGGTCTTCGCCGTCGTCGACGCGGCCTTCGCCCAGCGCCGCAAGACGCTCCGGGCGGCCCTCTCCGGCTGGGCCGGCTCCGCGCCCGCCGCCGAGGCCGCGCTGGTCGCCGCCGGGATCTCGCCGCAGGCGCGCGGGGAGGCGCTGACGGTGGAGGAGTTCGCGGCGATCGCGGAGAACAAGCCGGAGGTGTCCGCATGAGCTCCGCCGTCACGGTCCGGGTGCCCGCCAAAGTCAACGTGCAGCTCGCCGTGGGCGCCGCCCGCGCCGACGGCTTCCACGACCTGGCCAATGTCTTCCTCGCCGTCGGCCTGTACGACGAGGTCACCGCCACCCCCGCCGACGAGCTACGCATCAGCTGCTCAGGACCGGACGCCGCCCAGGTCCCGCTGGACGCCACCAACCTCGCCGCCCGCGCCGCCGTCGCGCTGGCCGAGCGGTACGGCATCGAACCCGCCGTCCACCTCCACATCGCCAAGGACATCCCGGTCGCGGGCGGCATGGCGGGCGGCAGCGCCGACGGGGCCGCCGCGCTGGTCGCGTGCGACGCCCTGTGGGGGACCGGCGCGAGCCGGGACGAGCTGCTGGCCATCTGCGCCGAGCTGGGCAGCGATGTGCCGTTCAGCCTGGTCGGCGGGGCCGCGCTCGGCACCGGACGCGGCGAGAAGCTGACCCCGATCGAGGTCGGCGGGGCGTTCCACTGGGTCTTCGCGGTGGCGGACGGCGGGCTGTCGACGCCTGCGGTGTACGGGGAGTTCGACCGGCTCACGGCCGAGGCGGACGTCCCCGAGCCGACCGCCTCGCCCGCGCTGCTTGCCGCCCTGCGCGCCGGCGACGCCGGCGTACTCGCGGGCGCCCTGAGCAACGGCCTCCAGCCCGCCGCGCTCTCCCTGCGCCCCTCGCTCGCGGACACGCTGGCGGCGGGCACGGAGGCGGGGGCGCTGGCCGCGCTGGTCTCCGGGTCCGGGCCGACGACGGCGTTCCTGGTCGCGGACGAGCCGGCGGCCCGCAAGGTGGCCGACGCGCTGCTGGCGTCCGGGACCTGCCGGAACGCCCGGGTGGCGCCGGCGCCTGCGCGGGGCGCCCACGTGGTGACGGCGTAGGCCTTCGGGGGAACGGCGGGCTCAGCGGCCCGTCGAACCGTCGATCAGTTCGCGCAGGATGTCCGCGTGCCCGGCGTGTCGGCCGGTCTCCTCGATCATGTGGGCGAGCGCCCACCGGACGCTGGGCGCGGGCTTCCCCGGCCGTGACCCCGACCCCGGCCGGGGGACCGGGGCGGCCAGGTCGGTGCACCCGTCGAGGACGGCGTTCGCGCGCTCGACCGCCGTACGGTAGCGGGCGACGACCTCGGCCACGCTGTCGGTCGGTGCCGCCGAGAACGTGGCCTGCCAGTCGGTGACCTGGTCCCCGAGGAAGATCGCGCGCTCGACGTACGTCAGGTGGTTGAGCAGGCCGAGCAGGTTCGTGCCGGACCGCACGGCCGCCGTCCGGACCTCCGGTTCCGGTGCGCCGTCGACCTTCGCGGCGACCGAGGTCCGCAGGTAGTCGAGGAAGCCGCGCAGGGTCTCGGCCTCGCTGCCGCCGGTCCGGGGCGGCGGGGTGTCGCGGCGGCGGTCACGGGTGGCCATGGCGGGTCTCCAGGGTGCGGGCGGGTCAGGCGGTGCGGCGGACGACGATCAGGACGTGGTCGGTGACCTCGGCGGTGGTGCCGTCCGGGCCGGTCGCGATGCGGCGCGGCGCGTCGGCGCGCTCGACCGTCCAGGTGGCCGGGTCGAGACCGAGGCCGTCGGCGACCTCCTGCGGGCTCGGGAAGTACGCGTCGGGGTCCTGGTTCCACGACCAGGGGGCGGTCGAACCGTGGTCGACGACCAGCAGCCGCCCGCCCGGCCGCAGCGCGTGGGCGGCCCGGCGCAGGACAACCGCCCGGTCCAGCTCGTGCGGGGTGTGCAGGTAGTGGGCGGTGACCAGGTCGAACCCGCCCTCGGGGCCGTCCGGGCTCTCCGGGAAGGTCGCGCCCAGGTCGTGCCGCTCGACGGTGACCCGGTCGCCCAGGCCGAGCGAGCGGGCCAGGGTGGTGAGGCGCTCGACCGCCACGGCCGAGACGTCGGCGGCGGTGACGCGCCATCCGCGGCGCGCGAGCCACAGCGTGTCGCCGCCCTCGCCGCAGCCCAGCTCCAGCGCGTCGCCGGGCGGCAGGTCGGAGACCGTCTCGGTGAGCCGGACGTTCGGCCGGGGGTCGGTGGCGACGGGCCGGGCGGCGTAGATGCCGTCCCAGGAGGTGCGGGCGTCGTCGGTGGTCAACGGGGGCTCCTTCGGCCGGGACGCGCGCGGCGGGGCGCGCTGTCGGGTGCCCGTCCAGTGTGGCCACCGGCTGCCGCGATCCGCACGAGAAGTTGCCGTACCGGCAAACCGCTCAGCGTGCGGAGGCCGGGTCGTTCTCCTCGTACAGGTAGCCGTTGAAGCTCGTCGTGCAGTCGCTGAAGTCCCGCGCGAGCTTGACGGTGACCGTGGTGGTGGCCGGGAGCGGGTCGCCGGGGCGTGGACTGGTGTCGCAGATGTACCAGGCGTCGTGGTCCCGGGGGAGGGTGACGTCCTTGTGCTGGGCGGCGGCGGTCAGGCGTGCGGGGGAGAGGTCCTGGCGGGTGAACTCCGCCTGCGCCTGCTCGTAGGTCTTGCTGTGCAGGGCGGGCATGACCGGATCGGGCGTGGGCGCGGGGGCGGGAGTAGTCGAAGCGGTGGCTGTGGGCGGGGGCGTGGGCGTGGGTGTGGGTGTGGGTGTGGGTGTGGGTGTGGGTGTGGGTGTGAGTGTCTCGACGGTGGTGGGCGCGGTGACCGGAGGGCTGTCGTCGGGCTGCGTACCGCCCGAGCATCCAGCCAGGGCGAGCACGCCGACGAGGGCTGACAGGGCGAGACGGCGGGGATTCCGCACCATGGTGGTACTCCGATCCGGGGAGCGGGGAGCGGGGAGCGGGGAGCGGGGAGCTGGGAACGGGGAACTGGGAACGGGGAAGCGGTGAACGACATCCGCACGCAACGGTGTTGACCGATCTGCGGCCTGCCCTGCCCTTGTCTCCTACCCCGTACCGCGAAGGCCAACTTGGCGCACTGCGGCGCCATCCGGCGTACTCAGGCGCAGAATTGAGTACCCGTACCCTCCCGCCGCACCCCCGTCCGCCGGGAACGTATGCGCATGGGATCACCAGTTCGTGTACTCGCCGAGGCCACGCCCGCCACCCGGGACCGCTACGTCGACCTCCTCCGGGTCGCCTCGCTCGCCGCGGTCGTGCTCGGGCACTGGATGATGGCGGCCGTCACCCCGGACGGGGTCGGCAACCTGCTCGCCGTCGTGCCGGAGCTCCAGCCGCTGACCTGGCTGCTCCAGGTCATGCCGGTGTTCTTCTTCGTCGGCGGGTTCGCCCACGCGCTGTCGTACCGCTCGCTCCTCCGCAAACGCCCCGAAGGCGCCACGGACTCCGTCTACGCGGCCTTTCTGCGGGCCCGGCTCCAGCGGCTGCTGCGCCCCACCATGGTCTTCGTGCTGGTCTGGGGCGTGGCCGCGCTCCTCATCCAGCTGCTCGGCGGAGGCGGCGGGCTGACCGGTGTCACGCTGCGGCTGGTGACCCAGCCGCTCTGGTTCATCGGGATCTACCTGGCGATGGTGGCGTTCACCCCGCCGCTGCTGCGGCTGCACGAGCGGTACGGCTGGGGCGCCTTCGCCGGGCTGGCGGGTGCGGCGGCGGCCGTGGACGTGCTGCGGTTCGCGGCCGGAGTGCCGTACGTCGAGTTCCTCAACTTCGCCTTCGTCTGGCTCGCGGTGCACCAGCTCGGCTTCCTGCGCGCCGACGGCCGCCTCGGCGTCGGCCCGGGCCTCGGCTCCCTCCGCCGGCCCGCTCTGCTCGCAGGGGCCGGGCTGGTCACCGCCGTGGCCCTGGTGGCGTTCGGGCCCTACCCGCTCTCCATGGTCGGGATGCCCGGCGAGAAGGTCAGCAACATGGCCCCGCCGACCCTCGCCCTGCTCTGCCACGGCCTCTGGCTGGTCGGCGCGGTCGAGCTGCTCCGCGCCCCCGCCGCCCGGCTCCTGGCCCGCCCGCGCGCCTGGCGCACGGTGGTGGCCGCCAACGGGGTGGCGATGACCGCGTTCCTCTGGCACCTCACGGCGATGCTCGGCGTGTACGGGGCGATGCTCGCCCTGGACGTCCCGCTCCCCGAACCCGCCACCGCCGCCTGGTGGGCCCAGACCCCGCTGCGCCTGGTGGCCGCCGCCGCGCTCACCGCGGCCCTGGTCGCCACGTTCCGCACCTTCGAACGCCCGGCCCCCACGCCCCTCCGCACCGGCTCCGGCCCGCTCGCGGCCCTCGGCGTGACGCTCTGCCTCCTCGGCGTCCTCGGCCTCTCCATGGTCGGCCTGGCCGGCCTGCTGGAGGGCCGCACGGCCCTGCTGATAGCGATCCCGGTCTCCGCCCCGGCGGCCGTCGCGATGACCTTGAGCGGCTGGCTGCTGGTGGAGCGGGCGGGCCGGGGGCGGGGCGTGCGGTGAATGGTGCGTGCCGCGCTCCACCCGTCGACCGGCGGCATCCGGCGCGCCGTACCCTGGGAAGGTCGATCAACCCCCCGGGCAGGAGTGAAATGGCCGTCAATCTGGTCAATGTCGAGCAGGTCAGCAAGGTGTACGGCACCCGTGCCCTGCTCGACGGTGTATCCCTCGGGGTCTCCGAGGGCGACCGGATCGGTGTCGTGGGCCGCAACGGCGACGGCAAGACCACCCTCATCCGGATGCTCGCCAAGCTGGAGGAGGCGGACACCGGCCGCGTCACCCACAACGGCGGGCTGCGGCTCGGCGTGCTCACGCAGCACGACTCCCTGGACCCGGCGAAGACCATCCGCCAGGAGGTCATCGGCGACCTCGCCGACCACGAGTGGGCGGGCAGCGCCAAGATCCGGGACGTGCTCACCGGGCTCTTCGGCGGCCTCGCGCTCCCCGGCTTCGAGCACGGGCTCGACACCGTCATCGCCCCGCTCTCCGGCGGCGAGCGCCGCCGTATCGCGCTGGCGAAGCTCCTCATCGACGAGCAGGACCTGATCGTCCTCGACGAGCCGACCAACCACCTCGACGTCGAAGGCATCTCCTGGCTCGCCGGCCACCTGCGGACCCGGCGCTCGGCGCTCGTCTGCGTCACCCACGACCGGTGGTTCCTGGACCAGGTCTGCACCCGCATGTGGGACGTCCAGCGCGGCACGGTCCACGAGTACGAGGGCGGCTACAGCGACTACGTCTTCGCCCGCGCCGAGCGCGAACGCATCGCCGCCACCGAGGAGTCCAAGCGGCAGAACCTCATGCGCAAGGAGCTGGCCTGGCTGCGCCGCGGCGCCCCGGCCCGTACCTCCAAGCCGCGCTACCGCATCGAGGCCGCCAACGAGCTCATCGCCGACGTGCCGCCGCCGCGCGACACCAGCGAGCTGATGAAGTTCGCCAACGCCCGCCTCGGCAAGACCGTCTTCGACCTGGAGGACGTGACCGTCCAGGCCGGACCCAAGACCCTCCTCACCCACCTCACCTGGCAGCTCGGCCCCGGCGACCGCGTCGGCCTGGTCGGCGTCAACGGCGCGGGCAAGACCTCGCTGCTGCGCGCGCTGGCCGAGGCCGCCCGCACCCAGGGCGACGAGCAGCCGGCCGCCGGGAAGGTCGTCGTCGGCAAGACCGTCAAGCTCGCCTACCTCTCCCAGGAGGTCTCCGAGCTGAACCCGAACCTCCGGGTCCTGGAGGCCGTCCAGCAGGTCCGCGACCGGGTCGACCTCGGCAAGGGCCGCGAGATGACGGCGGGCCAGCTCTGCGAGCAGTTCGGCTTCACCAAGGAGAAGCAGTGGACGCCCGTCGGCGACCTCTCCGGCGGTGAGCGCCGCCGCCTCCAGATCCTGCGGCTGCTGATGGACGAGCCCAACGTCCTCTTCCTCGACGAGCCCACCAACGACCTGGACATCGAGACCCTCACCCAGCTGGAGGACCTCCTCGACGGCTGGCCCGGATCGATGATCGTGATCTCCCACGACCGGTTCTTCATCGAGCGGACCACGGACAAGGTCATGGCCCTGCTCGGCGACCGCGCCCTGCGGATGCTGCCGCGCGGCATCGACGAGTACCTGGAGCGCAGGCAGCGTATGGAGGAGGCCGCCACCCCCTCCGCCGCCCCCGCGCCCCGCCCGTCCGGAGCCCCCGCCGCCCCCGCCGTCTCCGCGCAGGAGGCCCGCGCCGCGAAGAAGGAGCTGCAGAAGGTCGAGCGCCAGCTCGACAAGCTCTCGACCCGGGAGACCGCGCTGCACAAGCAGATCGCGGAGAACGCCACCGACTTCGAGAAGGTCGCGGGGCTCGACGCCGAACTCCGCGAACTCGTCACCGAGCGCGACGAGCTGGAGATGCGCTGGCTGGAACTGGCCGAGGACGCCTGAGACCCGGCTTGAGGACGTAGGACCGTACGAGGGGGAGACGTACCGATGTCGCATGTGCCCGGCCTGCCCGGTCAGCCACCACACGGGGAGGGCCGGGCGGACCCGGGTGTCTTCGGCGCGCCTTTCGAGCCGCGGCCCGGGGTGTATGGGGAGCAGTACGCCGCTCCGTACGGGCCGCCCGCGCCGCATCCCCCGCACGGCCACGGCCACCCGCAGCCTCCCGGTGGTGGCCGCAAGGCCCGGCGGCGTACCGGCGCCGTCGTCGCCGCCGTGCTCGCCGGGGTCCTGGTGATCGGTGCCGGGGCCTGGTACGCCACCGGTGACGGCGGCAGCGGCGACAGCAAGCCGCCCGTCGCCCAGGGGAGCGCAAGCGCCGCCCCGGAGCAGACCGACGACACCCCGCCCGGCCGGACCCGCACCCCCGCCCCGACCCCCGCCGACCTCAACGCCGCACGCAAGGACGGCGAGAGCAAGGTCCTCTGGGTCCAGGCGAACACCGTGGACCTGCCCGGCCGCGGGGGCTCGCAGTTCGGGCCCTGGTTCGCCGGGGACATCGTGGCCAAGGCCATGCACCGTACGGTGTCGGGCTACTCGGCCGCCGATGGGACGCCGAAGTGGAGCGTCGACCTCCGGGCGCGGGTCTGCTCGGCGCCCACCCTGCCCAGCACGGACGGGAAGATCGTCGTCGCGCTGGAGAGCGGCCCGCCGGACTCGGCACAGTGCGACCGGCTCCTGATGATCGACCTGCGGACCGGCACGGAGGGATGGAAGGCCACGTTCGAGCGGGTGGGCGTCTGGGACGGGCTCTCCGACATCGCCATGGCCGTCAACGGTGACGTGGTGACCGTCGGCCGGACCAGCCGCACCGACGCCTACCGGATCAGCGACGGCAAGCACCTCTGGGACGAAGTGCCGGGCAACTGCCAGCCGTACGGCTTCGCCGGCGGCGCCGTACCCCTCGCCGCCACCAGCTGCCAGACCGCGGCCGACGACCACGCGATCCAGCACGTACGGCGCATCGACCCGGCCACCGGCAAGGAGGTCTGGTCCTACCCGGTCAAGAAGGGCTTCAAGGTCGACCAGTTCTACTCGACCGATCCGCCGGTCATCTCGCTGCGCCAGGGCAAGGAGAGGTGGGGGATCGTGATCCTCAACGCCGACGGCACCTACCGCTCCCAACTGGTCGGCAACGACGGTGAGAACTACGCGCCCCGCTGCGGCAAGGATCTGCGCGCCCAGAACCCGAACCTCGACAACTGCCTGGGCGTCGCGGCCGACACGGACACGCTCTACCTGGCGACCGAGCCCGTCAGCGCGGGCAGGAAGACCCTGCCCACCAACGCCGTCGTCGCCTTCGACCTCGCCACCGGCAGGTCCCGGTGGCGGACCGACGCCCCCGCCGAGCAGAACCTGATGCCGCTGCGGGTCGAGGACGGCCGGGTGCTGATGTACCTGGACGCGATGCGCCATTACGGCCGGAACAAGGGCGGCGGCATCTACGCCCTCCCGCCCACCGGCGGCGCTCTGCAGCCCGTCCTGCGCCACCCGGAATCGGCGACCGGTGTGGAGGCCTCCTTCTCCACCGCCCACATCGCCTACTCCGGCGGACGCGCGGTGCTCACACAGCCGTACATCAGCGGGGGCGACGACCAGCAGGAGAAGGACATCGTGTCCATGCTCGCCTTCGGTGACTGACCGTCACCTTCCGGCGGTCGTAACGAGGGCATCACAACGCGGTTCTCCCTTGGGAACAGGGGGTGGCCCGATCCGGTCCCCGATGGCTGGTGGGTGGTACAAAGAAGCCCCGCTCGACTGTCGTGACACTGCGGAAGCCATGCCCGATTCGCTCCTTTCCGGGGGGAATTGACCCCTCCTGGAATCGCGGGGGAGACCGGATCGGGCACCGGACCGCACGAAGGGGGACGTGCTGATATGAGCCAGCCGCCCAGCCAGCAACCGCCGCAGGGAGGCTTCGGGGCTCCGCAGGAGCCGCCGCAGGGGACTCCTCAGCCGCCGCAGGACCAGCCGCAGCAGCCGCAGGACCAGCCGCCGTCGCCGGCCGGGCAGCCCGAGCAGCCGCCGCAGGCACCGGCGACCCCGCCGCAGACGCCTACGCCCCGCGACCAGGCGTACGGCTATCCGCAGACGCCCCCGGCCCAGCAGCCCGGCTACGGCTACCCGCAGGCCCCGGGCCAGGCACCCGGACAGGCCCCGAACCAGGCCCCCGGCCCGTACGGCCAGCAGGCCCCCGGCCAGCAGCCTCCCGGCCAGGCGCCCGGCCCTTACGGTCAGCAGCCCTCCGGCCCGTACGGCCAGCAGCCCGGCCCTTACGGCCAGCCGGCCGCCGGCGGCTACGGCCAGCCCGCTCCTGGCCCCTACGGCCAGCCCGCGCAGCCCGGTTACGGCTACCCGCAGCAGCAGTACCCCGGCGCACCGGCCCCAGGTGGGCCCACCGGGAGCGGCGGATCCGGCGGTCCCTTCGCCGGGAAGACCGGCATCCTCGCCGCGGCGGCCGTCGCCGTCGTCCTCCTCGTCGGCGCGGGCGCCTGGTACGTGGTGAGCGACAGCGGCGACGACCCCAAGAAGCCGGTCGCGGGCCCCAGCAACGGCACCGGCGACCCCAAGGCGCCCGAGACGCCCAGCGCGTCCCCCTCGGTCGACGAGGGCGACGGCACCGGCGGCGGCCGGGAGGGCAACGACGACCTCAACGCCGGGCGCAAGCCGGGTGAGGCCAAGGTCGCCTGGCTCCAGACGAACGACGTCGACCTCCCGCGTAACGGTGGCGAGATCCGCGGCCCCTGGTTCGTCGGCGACACGATGATCACGGCCCTGTACCGCGGGGTCTCCGGCTACTCGGTCGCCGACGGCAAGAAGAAGTGGACCGTGGAACTCCCCGCGGACGTCTGCGCCACGCCCAACACGGCCTCGCCCGACGGCAAGCTCGTCATCGCCATCGAGAACGGCACCACGGACCGGTCCACCTGCTCCGTGATGCAGATGATCGACCTCACCACCGGCAAGGCCGGCTGGAAGTCCGAGGTCAAGAAGGCCGGCGCCTTCGACCTGATCTCCGACATCTCCCTCGCGATCAGCGGGAACACGGTCACCGCCGGGCGGACCAGCTACTCCAGCGCGTACCGCGTGAGCGACGGCAAGGAGCTGTTCGGCACCCCGACGGACAACTGCCGGACCTTCTCCTTCGCCGGCGGCCCGAAGCTGATCGCCGCCGCCAACTGCCGTAACGACGACATCGACAACCCGCAGCACCAGCTGCAGGAGCTGGACCCGACCACCGGCAAGGCCAGGTGGACCTACCGGCCGCCGCGCGGCTGGGAGATCAAGAAGGTCTACTCGGTGAGCCCGCTCATCGTCTCGCTCGACAACAAGAAGAAGAAGCAGTGGTCGATCGCCGCGTTCACCGACAACGGCAAGCTCCGCTCGCAGATGAGCCCGGCCAAGGGTGACAAGGTCGTCGCCAACTGCGGCGGCACGTTCGCCATCTTCGGCCAGAACCTCGAAGGCTGCTCCGGTGTCGTCGCCGACGCCGACACCTTCTACATGGCCACCGAGGCCGACTCCACCGGCTCCGCGCGGACGAACAAGGTCGTCGCCTTCGACCTGAACACGGGCAAGCCCAAGTGGACCGCGCCCGCACCGGCCGAGCGCACCGTGACCCCGGTCCGGATGGACGGCGGCAAGCTGGTGCTCTACATGGAGCCGAGGTACGACAAGGCCGGCGCCATGCTCACGCTTCCGCCGACCGGTGGCTCCACCAGCGTCCTGCTCCAGCACCCGGAGGGGACGAACCGGATCGAGAACAGCCTCTTCGGCGGGCTGTCCGCCCGGTACGAGGACGGCCGCTCCTACCTCCTCCCCAAGCGGCTCAGCGGCCGTGACGACGGGGAGATGGAGCAGGCGACGGCGCTGGTGTTCTCCAAGTGACCGCCGCCCCGACGGCATCCGAAACCCCCGCACATCTCCTGTCTTCCGAGGTACGAACGCGATGACCCAGCCGCCGCCGCAGCCACCCAACGAGCCCCCGAACCAGCCGCCCGGCCAGTCCTCGGGTCAGCCTGCCGACCAGCCCCCGGCAGGCCCGCCCGCCCAGGCTCCCGCCACCCCGCCCGCCGGCGGCTTCGGCGCTCCGCAGGACCCGCCGCCCGGCGGATTCGGTGAGCCGACCCAGCCGCCCGCGGACCCCTTCGCCAAGCAGCCCCCGCCCGCGGGCCCGCCGACCCCGCCCGCCGGCGGCTACGGCACCCCGCCCACACCTCCCGGCGGCTACGGCACCCCGCAGCCCGGCTACCCCACCCCGCCGGCCCCGCAGCCCAACGGCTACGGCTACCCGCAGGGACCGCAGCCCGGCTACGGCTACCCGCAGGGCGCACCCGGCCAGCCCGGCTACCCGGGCGGTCAGCCCGGTATGCCGCAGCAGGGCTACGGCTACCCCACCCAGCCGATGTACGGCGCCCCGCAGCCCGGCCCGGCCGGCAACGGCGGCGGCAAGAAGTTCAGCACCCAGCTGCAGATCATCGTCGCCGCGGCCGTCGCCGTGGTGCTGATCATCGGCGCGGCCGTCGTCTACTCCGCCACCAAGGACGACGGCGACCAGGGCAGCCAGGCCTCCACGTCCGGCTCCACCGGCGGCGGCGAAGGCAAGGGCGGCGAAGGCGAGGGCAAGGGCGGCGAAGGCGGCGGCCTGGCCGGCGGCGACGAGAAGGCGCCCGGCAACACCGCCTCCAAGGTCGCCTTCCAGCTCCCGCAGCCCGAGGTCACCGGCGTCACCACGGTCAAGGGCTCCTGGCTCACCGACAAGGCGTACGTGAAGTCCGGCGTCAGCGAGGTCGTGGCCTACGACCGCGACAAGGGCACCAAGCTCTGGTCCGTGCCGGTCCCCGGCGAGGTCTGCGGCGCCTCCCGCCACATGACCGAGGACTACCGGACGGCGATCCTCTTCAAGGAGAGCAAGCCGACCAAGGAGAAGAAGTACCCCGCGTGCAACCAGGTCGGCGCCGTCGACCTGGCCGCCGGCAAGCTGCTCTGGAGCAAGTCCGTCACCTCCGCCACCGGCGGCGACCGGCCGGTCGCGTTCGACGAGGTCACGCTCAGCGGGACCACCGTCGCGGCGGGCGGCACCTCGGGCGGCGCGGCCTTCAAGCTGGAGAACGGCGCCGAGCTCTGGAAGCCGAAGGTCTCCGCCGACCGCTGCTACGACACCGGGTACGCCGGTGGCGAGGCCCTCGCCGTGGTGCGCAAGTGCGGTTCGTACGACAGCCCGCAGCTCACGATCCAGTCGCTCAACCCGGCGACCGGCGCACCGCTCTCCTCGTTCGAGATGCCCGCGGGCGTCGACTTCGCGTCCATCGTCTCCACCAAGCCGCTGGTGGTCGCGGCCAACGTCGGCGACACCGCCGGCGACGGCAGCGGCATCTCCGACTTCTTCTCGGTCGACGCGGCCACCGGCAAGCTGATCGTGCGGATCTCCGCCGACGCCGAGAAGTACGCGGCGCGCTGCGGCTCCACCGACGTGGAGAGCTGCCGGGCGGCGGTCGTCGGCAACAACCGGCTCTACCTGCCGACCGAGGACCACGACGGTACGAGCGAGTACGGCGACACCAACGAGGTCGTCGCCTTCGACCTCACCACCGGCAAGCTGCTCGGCGGACGGGCGGACGCGGGCGACCGCTACAGCCTGGTCCCGCTCCGGATGGACGGCACCAACGTCATCGCGTACAAGCGGCCTCCCTACGACAAGGGTGGCCAGATCGTCTCCATCGACGGTGAGACCTTCAAGCAGACGCTGCTGATGGAGAACCCGAGCGACGAGTCGGTACGGGAGGCGGAGACCCGGTTCACCATCGACCACTCCGAAATCCTCTACTCCGAGGGCCGCTTCTTCCTCTCGAAGGAGCTGATCAGCGAGCGCCGCGACAGCCAGGCGGACGAGAAGCTCCACCTCGCGGTGGGCTTCCGCACCGACTGACACCCCAACTCCTGGACCAGCCCTGCCCGTTGATCACCGACTGGCAGGGCTGGTCGTTTTCCGCACGGCGTGCGACCCTCAAGCGGCCCTTGATGACGCAGAATTCGGCACTTCGGGAAGCTTCTCCCTCGTAAGGGGCACATGGCGTCGAACAAGCGTGTACGTTGCCGGGTCAGGAGCGGGGGTGTCCGGTATCCATCGCGCAAACGGGCACTTGGGAGCTTGATCGATGAGCGTGCGGCTCATGGTGGTCGATGACCACCGCCTGCTCGCCGAGGCACTCGCCTCGGCGCTGAAACTGCGCGGGCACCGGGTGCTCGCGGCGGCCGCCCCGACGTCCGGGTCGGCGGAGCTGGTGGTCGGCCGGGCGCCGGAGGTCTGCCTCTTCGGTACGGCCTCGCCCGCCGCGCCGGGCGTCTTCGACCCGATCGTGCGCATCGGCCAGGAGCGGCCGCAGGTGGCGGTGGTGGTGCTGGGGCCGGTGCCGAGTCCGCGCGGGATCGCCGCGGCCTTCGCGGCCGGGGCGGCGGGGTACGTCCGGCACGACGAGCGCATCGAGGGCGTGGAGCGGGCCATGCTGAAGGCGCGGGCGGGGGAGTGCGCCGTCGCCCCGCAGCTGTTGCGCGGCGCCTTCGCCGAGCTGCTCAACCCGGCCGCCCAGCCTGACGACGAGGGCCGCCGGCTGCTCCAGATGCTGACCCCGCGCGAGGCGGAGGTCCTGGTCCGGGTCGCCGAGGGTGAGGACACCCGGCTCATCGCGGCCGGGATGCGCATCGCGCCGAGCACCGCCCGTACGCACGTCCAGCGGGTCCTGATGAAGCTCGGCGTCGGCTCCCGGCTGGAGGCGGCCGCCCTCGCGGCCCGTACCGGACTGCTGGACCGCGCGGCGAGCGGCAGGAACGGCATGGGCGGCAACGGCACGGGCAGCAACGGCAGTACGCCGCAGGGGCCGTACGCCACCGGGCCGGGCGGGTGACGTAGGGCCCCTGCGGGCACGGGCGGCCGGGTTCTCAGCCCGCCTCGGTCTCCTGGTCAGGGGCGGCCGGCGCCTGGGCCGGGCGGAGCTTCATCCAGACCAGGAAGAACAGGCCGAGCGCCAGCATCGCGAGCCCGGTCCACAGGTTGATGTGGACGCCCTCGGCCTTCTCCAGGTCGGCGTCGGACGGGCTGATCCCGGCGAGCGTGACGATCACGCCGTAGACGACGAACAGGCCGCCGATGATCCGCCGGATGTCGAAGAGTCGCGCCGCGGTCGCGGACTTGCGCTCCAGTTCGGAGACTTCCTTGTGCAGGTCGGACATGGTGGTTCCTCCGATCGGAACGGGTGTCAGAACGAGTACGGGACGTAGCACAGGGCCGCGAGCACGATCGCGCCCCAGCCGAGCAGCGCGGGCTTGCGGTACCAGGCCTTGTCGGCCTCCTCCAGCGCCTCGTCGGGGTCCGGGGACTCGGTCCCGTACACCAGACCGGCCAGCTCCGCCTCGGGCTTCGGCGCGGTGAAGAGCGTGACGACGACCATGACGACGGCACCGGCGACGAAGCCGACGATCGCGGAGACGAAGTTGGCGCCCTGGTCGGACGGGATGTCGATGACGCCGCCCTTGTAGATCCAGAAGTAGTTGACCATCGCGGCGCCGGTACCCGCGATCAGCCCCCAGACACCGGACTTCATGGAAGCCCGCTTCCAGAACATGCCGATGATGAAGACGACGAACATGGGCACGTTGAAGAACGAGAACAGCGTCTGCAGGTAGCTCATGATGTTCGAGAAGCTCGCCGCGATGAACGCCGTGCCGATCGAGGCCAGCACCCCGATCGCCGTGATCAGCCGGCCGAACTTCAGGTAGTACGTGTCCGGCTTGCCCTTCACCACGTACCGCTGCCAGATGTCCGTCGTGAACACCGTGTTGAACGAGGACACGTTGGCCGCCATGCCCGCCATGAACGCGGCGAGCAGACCGGTCACCGCGATGCCGAGCACGCCGTTGGGCAGCAGCTCCTGCATCAGCAGCGGGATCGCGTCGTTGTACGTGAGGTCCGAGTCCGGCGTGCCGATCTGCGGCACGATCACCGCGGCGACCAGGCCCGGGATCATCACCGCGAAGACGATGAAGATCTTCGGGAAGGCGGCGATCAGCGGCGTGCGCTTGGCGGCGGAGAGGTTCTTCGCGGAGAGTGCGCGCTGCACCTCGGCGAAGTTCGTCGTCCAGTAGCCGAAGGAGAGCACGAAGCCGAGGCCGAGGATGATCGTCAGCCAGTTGGCGCCCAGCGGGTTGGCGTCACCGATGCCGGTGCCGCCCCAGGCCGTCATGAAGTCGCCGCCGTGCTGCTTGGTCAGCGAGTCGCTCATGGCGTCCCAGCCGCCGACCCGCTTGAGGCCGAGCACGGTGATCGGGATCAGCGCGGCGAGGATGACGAAGAACTGGAGCACCTCGTTGTAGATCGCCGAGGAGAGGCCGCCGATGGTGATGTAGACCAGCACGAAGAGGCCCGCGACGACGATCGCGACCCACTGCGGCCAGCCGAGGAGCGCCTCCACGACGATCGACAGGGCGTAGAGGTTGACGCCCGCGATCAGGATCGCCGCGAAGGCGAAGAGTATGGAGCTCAGCAGGTGGGCGGACTTGTCGAACCGCTGGAGCAGGAACTCCGGTACGGAGCGCACCTTGGAGCGGTAGTAGAACGGCATCATCACCAGGCCGAGGAAGACCATGGCCGGGATGGCGCCGATCCAGTACCAGTGGACCACCGCGACGCCGTACTGCGCGCCGGTCGCCGCCATGCCGAGGATCTCGGTGGCCCCGAGATTCGCCGCGACGAAGGCGAGACCGGTCACCCAGGCGGGCAGGGACCGTCCGGAGAGGAAGAAGTCGAGGCTCGTCTTCACACTCGCACGGGCCGCGAAGCCGATGCCGAGGACGACGACGAAGTAGATCGCCAGGATGGCGTAGTCGAGCCCGTTCGTGGGGAGACGGAGCCCTTCGGCCAGTGTCTGCATGGGGGTACTCGCTTCGTTGCGCGAACTGAACCCGAGGGAACTTACGCCTCTGTGTTCGTTAAATGAACAGTTTCGTTGGTGTTCTTTGTTCGATCGTGATCGAGTGCGGTGAAGTGTGGCGGAATGTCCGCATCCGCTGGCGTGAGGCGGTGCGAGGCGGTGCGGTGGTGACGGCCATTGACTGACGTGTTCGCTTGTGATTTGTTATGTGCGTTTATGTTGGTTGGGGGAACGGGTGGAGGACCCTGGTGAAGAAGACGGTTACGCGCCTGGCCGACGGCCGTGAGCTGATCTACTACGACGCCGTCGACGGCACCGTCCGCGACGCCGTCGACCGGCGCCCGCTGGACGCCGTGTCCACCTCGTCGGAGATCCGCCGCGACCCGCTGCTCGGTGACGCGGTCGCCATCGCCTCGCACCGCCAGGCCCGCACCTACCACCCGCCGGCCGACGCCTGCCCGCTCTGCCCCACCCGCGAGGGCCGCCTCAGCGAGATCCCCGACAGCCACTACGACGTCGCCGTCTTCGAGAACCGCTTCCCCTCCCTCGCCGGCGACTCCGGCCGCTGCGAGGTCGTCTGCTTCACCTCCGACCACGACGCGTCCTTCGCCGACCTCACCGAGGAGCAGGCCGCACTCGTCCTCGCCGCCTGGACCGACCGCACCGCCGCGCTCTCCGCACTCGACCAGGTCACCCAGGTCTTCTGCTTCGAGAACCGCGGCGCCGAGATCGGCGTCACCCTCGGCCACCCGCACGGCCAGATCTACGGCTACCCCTTCGTCACCCCGCGCACCGAGCTGATGCTCGCCTCGGCCGCCCGCCACCGCGAGGAGACCGGCGCCAACCTCTTCGACGACGTGGTCGCCGGCGAGGAGAAGGACGGCACCCGGATCGTCCTCGCCACCGACCACTGGATCGCCTACGTCCCGTACGCGGCGCACTGGCCCTACGAGGTCCACCTCCACCCCCGCCGCCGCGTCCCCGACCTGACCGCGCTCGACGAGGCGGCGCGGACGGAGTTCCCACAGGTCTATCTGGAACTCTTGAGGCGCTTCGACCGGATCTTCGGGCCCGGCGAGCCGCCGACCCCGTACATCTCCGCCTGGCACCAGGCACCGTTCGGGACCGACGGCCGGGAGGAGTTCGCGCTGCATCTGGAGCTTTTCACCATTCGCCGTACCTCCGGCAAGCTGAAGTTCCTCGCGGGTTCCGAATCCGGCATGAGCGTGTTCATCAACGACGTGCCGCCGGAAGCCGCGGCCCAGCGACTGCGAGAGGTAGCGAGCGAATGAGCAACGCGAAGAAGTACCTGGTCACCGGCGGCGCCGGATACGTCGGCAGTGTCGTGGCCCAGCACCTGCTGGAGGCCGGCCACGACGTGACCGTCCTGGACGACCTCTCCACCGGCTTCCGCGCCGGCGTCCCGGCCGGCGCCACCTTCGTCGAGGGCCGGATCCAGGACGCCGCCCGCCACCTGGACCCGTCCTTCGACGGCGTCCTGCACTTCGCCGCGTACTCCCAGGTCGGCGAGTCCGTCGTGAACCCGGAGAAGTACTGGGTCAACAACGTCGGCGGCACCACCGCCCTCCTCGCCGCCATGCGCGAACACGGCGTGCGCACGCTCGTCTTCTCCTCCACCGCCGCCACCTACGGCGAACCGGTCTCCACCCCCATCACCGAGGCCGACCCCACCGCCCCCACCAGCCCGTACGGAGCCTCCAAGCTCGCCGTCGACCACATGATCAGCGGTGAGGCGACGGCCCACGGCCTGGCCGCCGTCTCGCTGCGCTACTTCAACGTGGCCGGTGCGTACGGCAGGTGCGGCGAGCGCCACACGCCCGAGTCCCACCTCATCCCGCTCGTCCTCCAAGTGGCCCTGGGCAAGCGCGAGTCGATCTCCGTCTACGGCGACGACTACCCGACCCCCGACGGCACCTGCGTCCGCGACTACATCCACGTCGCCGACCTCGCCGAGGCCCACCTCCTCGCCCTGGACGCGGCCGTCTCCGGCGAGCACCTGATCTGCAACCTCGGCAACGGCAACGGGTTCTCGGTCCGCGAGGTCATCGAGACCGTCCGCAAGGTCACCGGCCACGCCGTCCCCGAGACCCCGGCCCCGCGCCGCGGCGGCGACCCGGCCGTCCTCGTCGCCTCCGCCGCCACCGCCATCGAACGCCTCGGCTGGCAGCCGTCCCGCGCCGACCTGGCCGGAATCGTCGCCGACGCCTGGGAGTTCGCCCGCCGAGAGGAGACCACCACCCCATGACCGAGAGCACCGAGCAGACCGGCCCCGACCCCGCCGCCACCTCCACCGAGCTGTACGGGACCTTCGCCGAGCTGTACGGGGGAGAGCCCCACGGCGTATGGGCGGCACCCGGACGGGTGAACCTCATCGGCGAGTACACCGACTTCAACGACGGCTTCGTCATGCCGCTCGCCCTCCCGCACACCGCCGTCGCCGCCGTCTCGCCGCGCACCGACGGCGTCCTGCGGCTGCACTCCTCCGACGTACCCGGCGGCGTCGTCTCGCTCCGCGTGGCGGAGCTGACCCCGCACTCCGGCCACGGCTGGGCCGCCTACCCGGCGGGCGTGGTCTGGGCGCTGCGCGAGGCCGGCCACCCGGTCACCGGCGCCGACATCGCGCTGACCTCCACCGTCCCCACCGGCGCCGGACTCTCCTCCTCCGCCGCCCTGGAGACCGTCACCGCGCTCGCGCTCAACGACCTGTTCCACCTCGGCCTGACCGGTCCCGAACTGGCCGTCATCGGCCGCCGCGCCGAGAACGACTTCGTCGGCGTGCCCTGCGGGATCATGGACCAGATGGCCTCGGCCTGCTGCACCGAGGGCCACGCCCTCCACCTGGACACCCGCGACCTCACCCTGCGCCAGGTCCCGTTCGACCTGGCCGCCCAGGGCCTCACGCTCCTGGTCGTCGACACCCGGGTCAAGCACGCGCTCGGCGACGGGGCGTACGCGGAGCGCCGGGCCGGCTGCGAGGAGGGCGCCCGGCTCCTCGGCATACCCACGCTGCGCGACCTCCCGTACGACGGTCTCGACGCGGCCCTGACGGCGCTCGGGGACGCCGGGGCGGACGAGTCCGTGATCCGGTACGTCACCCATGTCGTCGGCGACAACCGCCGGGTCGAGCAGGTCATCGCGCTGCTGGACGCGGGCGACGTACGGGCGGCGGGCCCGGTCCTGGATGAGGGCCACCGCTCGCTCCGCGACGATCTGCGGGTCTCCTGCCCGGAGTTGGACCTCGCGGTCGCGGCCGCGCGGGAGGCGGGCGCGCTCGGGGCGCGGATGACCGGCGGCGGCTTCGGCGGCTCGGCGATCGTGCTGGCGGAGGCGGCGGAGGCCGACGCGGTCGCGGAGGCCGTCACGAAGGCGTTCGCCGGGGCCGGACACGCGGCGCCGGGCATCTTCACCGCCGTCCCGTCGGCGGGAGCACGCCGGCTGAGCTGAACCGCCTTACGGGCAGGGGCTGTTCAGAGCTGCTTGGTGAGGATGAACTCGGTGACGCCGGGCGGGTAGTCCTCGACCCGGCCGATCTCCTCGTACCCCTGCTTCCGGTAGAAGTCCGGGGCCTGGAAGTCCCAGGTCTCCAGCCGGGAGCGGGTGCAGGCCCGCTCCGTGCGGGCCACCCGCTCGGCCTCGGCGAGCAGGTGGGAGCCGAGGCCGGAGCCGCGGTGGCGGGCGTCCACCCAGAGCAGTTCGACATGGAGCCAGTACGCCCAGGTCCGCCCGGTCAGCCCGCCGGCGACCGCGCCGTGCTCGTCCAACGCCCATACCTCCAGCGGGACTTCGTGCTCGGCGGAGGTGGAGAGCAGTGCGCGCAGACCGGGCGACGCCGCGACGTTGTCCTCGTGGAGACGCTTGCTCAGCAGGCGGTGACGTTCTTTGTCCACTTCTGTCTCAAGACGGAACATGAACCCCACCCTAAACACCACGGGATTCCCCTGGCTCATCAGTTCCGCGAATCGCCTTCCCCCTCCGGCCCCCGCCCGTACGCTGATCCCAGCACCGGTGGGGGCCGGTGCCGAATCAGGGGGCGAGAGAGTCGGGTACGGCGCCCGGAGCGGGGTGGCAGGCGGTGCGGACGACGGCGGTCGGCCCACCACGGTCCACCCGGAAGGCAGGCCACGGGCCCGCCGGATGTTCCGGACGCCGTACCCGCAGCTGTCCGCCCCCGCTGATGGGGGTCTCTCTGTGGCTCGAATCCGGGTTCTGGTGGTCGACGACCACCGCATCTTCGCCGAATCGCTCGCGGCGGCCCTCGCGGCCGAACCGGACGTGGACGTGGCGGCGGCGGGCAGCGGCCCGGCCGCGCTGCGCGCCCTGGAGCGCGCGGCCGGCGAGGCGCGACCGTACGACGTGATCCTGGTCGACGCCGAGCTCGGCGCCCTCGCCACCGGCGGCGGTGCTCCGGTGGTCCCGGCGCCCCGGCCGGAGGAGCCGGTGGCCGTCGATGGCATCGCGCTGGTCGCCCAGGTCCGCGCGGCCCGGCCCGGCGTCCGCTCGGTGGTGCTCGCGGAGAAGGACGACCCGCGGTCCGCCGCCCGGGCGCTCCAGGCCGGCGCCTCGGGCTGGGTGGCGAAGGACTGCTCGCTGCAGCGGCTGCTCACGGTGATCCGGGGGGTGCTGCGCGACGAGACGCATCTGCCGCCGGCGCTGCTGACCGGGGTCCTGCGGGAGCTGACGGCGACCCGTAAGCACCGCACCGAGAGCGAGCAGCTGGTGGAGTCGCTGACGCCGCGCGAGCGCGAGGTGCTGCGCTGCATGGTGGCGGGTCTTGGCCGGAAGGCGGTGGCGGAGCGGCTGTTCCTCTCGCCGCACACGGTCCGTACGCACATGCAGAACGTGCTCGGCAAGCTCGGGGTGCACTCGACGCTGGCCGCCGTGGCGCTCGCCCGGCGGGCCGGGGTCGGCCCGGCAGAGCCCGTAACGCCTCGGTCAGCCGGGGATGTTGTCGAACGGGGCAGTCAACTGGCGTAGCAGATCGGCCAGTTCGCCGCGCTGGCGGCGGGAGAGCTCGCCGAGGATGGCCCGCTCCTGGTCGAGCAGCCCGGCCAGCGACTGGTCCGCCTTGTCGCGGCCCTCGGCGGTGAGGCGGACGAGGACGCCGCGCCGGTCGCTGGGGTCGGGGAGGCGCTCGACGAGGTTCTTCTTGGTGAGCCGGTCGATCCGGTTGGTCATCGTGCCGGAGGTGACCAGGGTCTGGGTCAGCAGCTGTCCGGGGGAGAGCTGGTACGGAGGGCCGGCCCGGCGCAGCGAGGTGAGCACGTCGAACTCCCACGGCTCCAGATGGTGCTCGGCGAACGCTATGCGGCGGGCCCGGTCGAGGTGGCGTGCCAGGCGGGAGACGCGACTGAGCACCTCGAGTGGTTCCACGTCGAGGTCGGGGCGCTCGCGGCGCCATGCAGCGACCAGTCGGTCGACCTCGTCCTCCATGTGGATCAGTGTAGAGGGTCTGTCGACATGAAGTCTCTTGAATTCAAGTGTCTTGACATCAAGATAGTCTCGGCGTGATCCTGATGCCCATGACGCCCCCTCCCGAACCGACCTGGGATCCGCGGCAGTACCTGCGCCACGCGGACCACCGCACCCGCCCCTTCCACGACCTCCTGGCCCGGATCGGCGACCTCCCCGGCCACCCCGCACCCCGGATCGCCGACCTCGGCTGCGGCGCCGGCAACGTCACCGCGCTCCTCGCCGACCGCTGGCCGCAGGCCCGTATCACCGGCTACGACACCTCCCCGCAGATGCTCGCCGAGGCCGCCGCCCACGCCCGCCCGCCGCTGCTCGACTTCGCCGAGGCCGACGCCGCCACCTGGACGCCCACCGAGACGTACGGCCTGATCGTCTCCACCTCCGCGCTCCAGTGGATCCCCGGCCACGCCGCGTACTTCCCCCGCTGGATCGACGCCCTCGCCCCCGGCGGCACCTTCGCCTTCCAGGTCCCCGGCAACTTCACCGCCCCCAGCCACACCCTCCTGGCCCAGCTCCGCGACTCCGACCGCTGGCGCGCCCGCCTCCACGGCACCGGCGACCGCACGGCCTCGGTCCTGGAGCCCACGGACTACCTCACCCGCCTCCGCGACCTGGGCTGCGCGGCGGACGTCTGGGAGACCACCTACCTCCAGACCCTGCACGGCGACGACGCCGTCCTCGACTGGGTCAAGGGCACCGCCCTGCGCCCGGTCCTCACCGCGCTGGCCGACGACCCCGAGGCCCGCGACGCCTTCCTCACCGCCTACCGCGACCTGCTGCGCGAGGCGTACCCGCCGGGCCCGTACGGCACGGTCTTCCCGTTCCGCCGCATCTTCGCCGTCGCCCGCAAGCCGTAGCCCGCAAGCCGTAGACCGAGCCCGCAAGGAGAACCGATGACCGCCCCAGCCTCCGGCCTCGCCGCCGTCGACCACGTCCAGCTCGCCGCCCCGCCCGGCTCCGAGGACGCCCTGCGCGCCTTCTACGCCGACGCGCTCGGCATGACGGAGATCCCGAAGCCTCCGGTGCTCGCCGCCCGCGGCGGCTGCTGGTTCGCCGCCGGCCCCGTCCAGCTCCACCTGGGCATCGAGGAGGACTTCCACCCGGCGAGGAAGGCGCACCCGGGCCTGCGCGTGACGGGGATCGTGGAGTACGCGGCCCGCCTGGAGGCCCACGGCGTGCCCACGGAATGGGACGACAACCTCCCGGGCCACCGCCGCTTCTACGCCCACGACCCGGCGGGCAACCGCCTGGAGTTCCTGGAGCCGGACCCGGCTTGAGGCGCCCCCCGACAGCCCTACAGCTCCTTGAGCGCGTCCGCCGAGATGTCGATGTCCACGGGGAACGGCACGCCAGTCTTCAGCCGGTCGTGATGGATCCCGGTCAGCGCGTACGCCTTCGTCACCGGGTCCAGCTCGTAGACCCGTACGACGGGGTGCTGGTCGGTGCCCGTCATCTCCACCAGCCAGAAGTGCGGAATGCCGGCGGTCGCGTACTTGTGCGGCTTGGCCTCACGGTCGCGGGCCTCGGAGTCGGGAGAGACGACTTCGACGGCGAGGAGGACGTCGGCGGCCTGGTACCGGGTCACGTCCGGCCCGGTGACCGCCTCGGTCCGTACGACTGAGACATCAGGCTCCGGCCCGTTGCGCCGGTCCAGCACCACGGTCATCTCCCGACGGATCTTCACCTCCGGTGGTGCCGTACTGCGGAGTCCCGTCACCAGCAGATCGATCATCGTGCTGTGAAAGTCTCGCTGCGGACTCACGAAAACCAGGCTCCCGTCGATCAGCTCGGTGTGCGGCGGGAGATCGGGCAGCGTGAACAGATCCTCCACGGTGTATCCGTCCTGCGGGGGCACCGGCCAGCGGGAGCTGTGCGCGGTGGTCGGCTCGGCGGTCATGGTTCCTCCCATGGACGGGATTCTGTGCCCTGCCGACCACACTACGGCGGGAAATCCGCACCCGTCATCACAACGGGTTACGCGCCGGGGAAGGGTGACGGAGTCAGCTCTTCCGGTGCCCTATCAACCGAGGCTTCGCCTCCAGGTTCTCCAGCCCGTGCCAGCACAGGTTGACCAGGTGTGCCGCGACCTCCGCCTTCTTCGGCTTGCGGACGTCCAGCCACCACTGGCCGGTCAGCGCCACCATGCCCACCAGCGCCTGCGCGTACAGCGGGGCCAGCTTCGGGTCGAAGCCGCGGGCCTTGAACTCCAGGCCCAGGATGTCCTCCACCTGCGTGGCGATATCGCTGATCAGCGAGGCGAACGTGCCCGTCGACTGCGCGACCGGCGAGTCCCGGACCAGGATCCGGAAACCGTCCGTGTACGCATCGATGTAGTCCAGCAGCGCGAACGCCGCCTGCTCCAGCAGCTCGCGCGGATGGCCCGCCGTGAGCGCCCCCTGCACCATGTCCAGCAGCCGGCGCATCTCGCGGTCGACCACCACCGCGTACAGGCCCTCCTTGCCGCCGAAGTGCTCGTACACCACCGGCTTGGAGACCCCGGCGCGGGCCGCGATCTCCTCCACCGACGTGCCCTCGAACCCCTTGTCGGCGAAGAGGGCCCGGCCGATGTCCAGCAGCTGCTCGCGGCGCTCCTTGCCGGTCATCCGGACCCGCCGGGCCCGCCGGGAGGACGGAGGTCTGCTCTTCTCGCTGCTGGAGTCGGTCGCCACGTCGTCAATCATGCCGGGTCGGCCGGTACGGACGTGCGCCGGGAGTCGATCCGGGCCGCGTCCGGCCACCGCACGTCGTACGCCCAGCCCAGCTTCTCGAACCAGCGGATCAGCCGCGCGCTGGAGTCGACCTGGCCCCGCATCACCCCGTGCCGCGCGCTCGTCGGGTCCGCGTGGTGCAGGTTGTGCCACGACTCGCCGCACGACAGCACCGCCAGCCACCACACGTTCCCCGAACGGTCACGGGACTTGAAGGGACGCTTGCCGACCGCGTGGCAGATCGAGTTGATCGACCACGTCACGTGGTGCAGCAGCGCGACCCGTACCAGCGAACCCCAGAAGAACGCCGTCGCCGCACCCCACCACGACATCGTCACCAGACCGCCCACCAGCGGCGGAATCGCCAGCGAGACGATCGTGAAGGTCAGGAAGTGGCGCGAGATGGACCGGATCGCCGGGTCCTTGATCAGATCGGGGGCGTACTTCTGCTGCGGGGTCTGCTCCTCGTCGAACATCCATGCGATGTGCGCCCACCACAGGCCCTTCATCAAGGCCGGCACCGTCTCCCCGAACCGCCACGGCGAATGCGGGTCACCCTCCGCGTCCGAGAACCGGTGGTGCTTGCGGTGATCGGCCACCCACCGCACCAGCGGCCCCTCCACCGCCAGCGAACCCATCACGGCCAGCGCGATCCGCAGCGGACGCTTCGCCTTGAACGAACCGTGCGTGAAGTACCGGTGGAAACCGATCGTGATGCCGTGGCAGCCGATGAAGTACATCGCCACCATCAGCCCGACGTCCAGCCAGCTCACCCCCCAGCCCCACGCCAGCGGCACCGCCGCCAGCAGCGCCACGAACGGCACCACGATGAACGCCAGCAGCGCGAACTGCTCGATCGACCTCTTCCTGTCCCCGCCGAGCGTCGCGGGCGGAAGGGATGCGGCATCGGCGGGAGCGGAGGGCGGGCCCGTCTCGTCGAGGACATCGGGAGTGGACGGCATGGGGGGAACCTCGGAGGGTGAGGAAGCAGTACCGGACGGCCGTGGCTACGGTTCCGTAACCTACGGCTTGGTAAGTATGACAGTGACGGGCCCCACAACACGAGAGGCCGGTCCAGCCCGTCACCCGCGGTACCCCACGCCCTTCGCGGGGTAGGCCACCCCTGCCGACGGCATTCGTCCACCCCCGCCAGGGCTGCGGACACACCGGAGGCGACGACACCTATCCTGGGAGGGTCGGACAGCGCGGTCCGCACCCGCTCGTCGGGGCGTGGCGACAGCACCGCTGCCTGCCGCAGGGCCCCGTCCCCCGCCAAGCGCTCTCCCACCGCCGTCACACCGTCACCGGGAGACGCCGAAGCGACGCACCTCCTCATTCACTGCAAGGAGCCGCACACTGTGAGCAGTGCCGACCAGACCCCCGCCGCCAGCCCCGAGCTGCGCGCCGACATCCGCCGCCTCGGCGACCTCCTCGGCGAGACCCTCGTACGCCAGGAAGGCCAGGAACTCCTCGACCTCGTCGAGCGGGTACGCGCCCTGACCCGCACCGACGGCGAAGCGGCGGCCGACCTCCTCGGCGACACGGACCTGGAGACCGCCGCACAGCTTGTGCGCGCCTTCTCCACCTACTTCCACCTCGCCAACGTCACCGAGCAGGTCCACCGCGCCCACGAGATGCGCGACCGCCGCGCCGCCGAGGGCGGGCTCCTGGCCCGCACCGCCGACCGGCTCAAGGACGCCGACCCCGAGCACCTGCGCGCCACCGTCAAGAACCTCAACGTCCGGCCGGTCTTCACCGCCCACCCCACCGAGGCCGCCCGCCGCTCGGTCCTCAACAAGCTCCGCCGCATCGCCGAGCTCCTGGAGACCCCGGTCATCGAGGCCGACCGCCGCCGCCACGACCTCCGCCTCGCCGAGAACATCGACCTCATCTGGCAGACCGACGAACTCCGCGTCGTCCGCCCGGAGCCCGCCGACGAGGCCCGCAACGCCATCTACTACCTGGACGAGCTGCACGCCAACGCCGTCGGCGACGTCCTCGAAGACCTCGCCGCCGAACTGGAGCGCGTCGGCGTCGAACTCCCCGCCGGCACCCGCCCCCTCACCTTCGGCACCTGGATCGGCGGCGACCGCGACGGCAACCCCAACGTGACGCCCGCCGTCACCTGGGACGTCCTCATCCTCCAGCACGAGCACGGCATCACCGACGCACTCGAACTCATCGACTACCTGCGCGGCCTGCTCTCCAACTCCATCCGCTACACCGGAGCCACCGACGAGCTCCTCACCTCCCTCCAGGCCGACCTGGAGCGCCTCCCCGAGATCAGCCCCCGCTACAAGCGGCTGAACGCCGAGGAGCCCTACCGCCTCAAGGCCACCTGCATCCGGCAGAAGCTCGTCAACACCCGCGAGCGCCTCGCCAAGGGCACCGCCCACCGCCCCGGCTGCGACTACCTCGGCACCTCCGAGCTCCTCGCCGACCTGGCCCTCATCCAGACCTCCCTGCGCGAGCACCGCGGCGGCCTCTTCGCCGACGGCCGCATGGACCGCACCATCCGCACGCTCGCCGCGTTCGGCCTCCAGCTCGCCACCATGGACGTACGCGAACACGCCGACGCCCACCACCACGCGCTCGGCCAGCTCTTCGACCGCCTCGGCGAGGAGTCCTGGCGCTACGCCGACATGCCCCGCGACTACCGCCAGCGGCTCCTCGCCAAGGAGCTCCGCTCCCGCCGGCCCCTCGCCCCCACCCCGGCCCCGCTCGACGCGGCCGGCGAGAAGACCCTCGGCGTCTTCCACACCATCAAGGAAGCCTTCGAGCGCTTCGGCCCCGAAGTCATCGAGTCCTACATCATCTCCATGTGCCAGGGCGCCGACGACGTCTTCGCCGCCGCCGTCCTCGCCCGCGAGGCCGGACTCATCGACCTCCACGCCGGCTGGGCCAAGATCGGCATCGTCCCGCTCCTGGAGACCACCGACGAGCTCAAGGCCGCCGACGTCATCCTCGACGCGATGCTCGCCGACCCCTCCTACCGCCGCCTCGTCTCCCTCCGCGGCGACGTCCAGGAGGTCATGCTCGGCTACAGCGACTCCTCCAAGTTCGGCGGCATCACCACCAGCCAGTGGGAGATCCACCGCGCCCAGCGCCGCCTCCGCGACGTCGCCCACCGCTACGGCGTACGCCTGCGCCTCTTCCACGGCCGCGGCGGCACCGTCGGCCGCGGCGGCGGCCCCTCCCACGACGCGATCCTCGCCCAGCCGTGGGGCACGCTGGAAGGCGAGATCAAGGTGACCGAGCAGGGCGAGGTCATCTCCGACAAGTACCTCATCCCCGCTCTCGCCCGCGAAAACCTGGAACTGACCGTCGCGGCCACCCTCCAGGCCTCCGCCCTGCACACCGCACCCCGCCAGTCCGACGAGGCCCTCGCCCGCTGGGACGCGGCCATGGACACCGTCTCCGACGCCGCCCACAGCGCCTACCGCAAGCTCGTCGAAGACCCCGACCTGCCCGCCTACTTCCTCGCCTCCACCCCGGTCGACCAGCTCGCCGACCTGCACCTCGGCTCACGGCCCTCCCGCCGCCCCGGCTCCGGCGTCTCGCTCGACGGCCTCCGCGCCATCCCGTGGGTCTTCGGCTGGACCCAGTCCCGCCAGATCGTCCCCGGCTGGTTCGGTGTCGGCTCCGGCCTCAAGGCCCTGCGCGAAGCCGGACTCGACACCGTCCTCGACGAGATGCACGAGCACTGGCACTTCTTCCGGAACTTCCTCTCCAACGTGGAGATGACGCTCGCCAAGACCGACCTGCGCATCGCCCGCCACTACGTCGACACACTCGTCCCCGACGAGCTCAAGCACGTCTTCGACGCCATCGAGGCCGAGCACGCGCTCACCGTCAAGGAAGTCCTCAAGGTCACCGGCTCCACCGAACTCCTCGGCACCAGCCCGGCGCTCCAGCAGACCTTCGCCATCCGCGACGCCTACCTGGACCCGATCTCCTACCTCCAGGTCTCCCTGCTCGCCCGCCAGCGCCAGGCCGTCGAACGCGGCGAAGAACCCGACCCGCTGCTCGCGCGCGCCCTGCTGCTCACCGTCAACGGTGTCGCGGCGGGCCTGCGCAACACCGGCTGACCGTACGGAAAACCCCGGGGCGGCCCTGCTACAGCGCGACGAACGTCGCCACCAGCAGGGCCGCCCCGGCCGTTCCGACCCCCCACGCCGTACGCGGCATCCGCACCCCGCCGCCGATCACGAACCCGGCCAGCACCATCGCCCCGCCGAGCGGCATCCACGCATGCAGAAAGCCCGGCACCCCCGTGCGGACCACCGCATCGGAACCGGGCTTCACCACCACCGGAAAACGGTCGCCCTTCTCCGCCGCGACCGACCTCTCCACCACCACCCGAGCCCGCGCCGGCGACATCGCGTCCGGCTCGTACCGGCCGGTGCAGGTCTCCTCACCGCACTCCGTCACCGTCAACGTGCCGTGCTCACGCCCCTTGGCCAGCACGACATGGTGCGCGGCATCCCACGACGACCACACACCCGCGACCAGCAGCACCAAGGCCACCAGCCCCATCGCGGTCCGACGGCCGACGAGCGCCGTCCGACGGCCCACGACCGCCGCACGCTGGGAAGAGCTCCGCTTCATGGGGGCAGATCCTTGGCCAGAGCACAGCCCCCGGTCAACCTGTGGCCGAGAAACGCCCCACCAGGGACGAGAATGTCAGGAGTTGTACGCGGCGAGGGCGAACAGGCCGTAGCTCAGGAGTTGTACGCGCTCTGCGCCCGCTCCAGCCCCTCCGCCAGCAGACACTCCACCGCATCCGCCGCCCGGTCCACCAGGAACGCCAGCTCCTTGCGCTCCACCGACCCGAAATCCTTCAGCACGAAATCCGCGACCTGCATCCGCCCCGGCGGCCGCCCGATCCCGAACCGCACCCGGTGATAATCCGGACCCATCGACTTCGTCATCGACTTCAGCCCGTTGTGCCCGTTGTCCCCGCCGCCCAGCTTCAGCCGCAACGCCCCGTAATCGACGTCCAACTCGTCATGGACCGCCACGACATGATCTGTCGGCACCTTGTAGAAGTCCCGCAGCGCCGTCACCGGACCACCGGACAGATTCATGTACGACATCGGTTTCACCAGCACCACCCGCCGGCTCCCCGGACCCGGCGGACCGATCCGCCCCTCCACCACCTGCGCCTGCGCCTTCTGCGCCCGCTTGAACTTCCCGCCGATCCGCGTCGCCAGCAGATCGGCCACCATGAACCCGACGTTGTGCCGGTTCGCCGCGTACTCGGGGCCGGGGTTGCCGAGGCCCACGATGAGCCAGGGGTCGGTGGCGTCGGGCATCAGCGCTCGGTCTCCTCGTACAGGCACGGGTGATGGCAGGCGAACGGGGCGGCGGCTCCCCGGAAGGGAACCACCACCCCGTCGGTCAAGCAGGTGGAACAGATGAAGCAGGTGGAACGGTGAGGGGTGAGGCTCAGGCCTCGGCACCCTCGGTCTCGGCGGCGGCCTCGTCGGCGGACGGCTCCTCGGCCTGCGCGGCGACGACCTGGATCACGATGGCGTCCTCGTCACCGGCGAGCACGGAGCCCTTCGGCAGCGGAACGTCCTTGGCGATGATCGAGTCACCGGCGTCCAGGCCCGCGACGGACACCGTCACGGACTCGGGGATGTGGGTGGCCTCGGCCTCGACGAGCAGCGTGTTCTGCACGAACTCCAGCAGGTTGGCGCCCGGCGCCAGGTCGCCCTCGACGTGCACCGCGATCTCGACCTCGACCTTCTCGCCGCGCTTCACGGTCAGCAGGTCGACGTGCTCGATGGTGCCCTTGAGGGGGTGACGCTGCACGGCCTTCGGGATGACCAGCGCGTCCTTGCCGTCGATCTCCAGACCGATCAGCACGTTGGCCGTACGCAGCGCCAGCAGCAGCTCGTGACCCGGCAGCGTGATGTGGACCGACTCGGCGCCGTGGCCGTAGACGACACCGGGAACCTGGTTGGCACGACGGATACGGCGGGCGGCGCCCTTGCCGAACTCGGTACGGACCTCGGTGGCGAGCTTGATCTCAGCCATGGTTGCACTCCTCGTCAGATGGGTGAGCCGTCAGGAGACGGAACACGAACGGTCACCCGGCCCACGACAGGCCTGCTACGAAGAGCGCGCCGATAACGGACCGCCGTACACACAGGTACGGCCTCCCTCGCCGAGCAACTCGCTGAGTCTACCCGGCGGGAAGGCCGTACCCCAAAGTGGATCAACAGGGACCGTCGTGGGACGGTCAGCCCTGCTCCTCGAAGAGGCTCGTCACCGAACCGTCCTCGAACACCTCACGCACCGCACGCGCGATCGTCGGCGCGATCGACAGCACCGTGATCTTGTCCAGCTCCAGCTCACCCGGGGTCGGCAGCGTGTCCGTGAACACGAACTCGCTCACCTTCGAGTTCTTCAGCCGGTCCGCCGCCGGACCCGACAGCACACCGTGCGTCGCCGTCACGATGACGTCCTCCGCACCGTGCGCGAACAGCGCGTCCGCGGCCGCGCAGATCGTGCCACCCGTGTCGATCATGTCGTCGACCAGCACGCAGACCCGGCCCTCGACGTTACCCACGACCTCGTGGACGCTGACCTGGTTCGGCACGTCCTTGTCACGGCGCTTGTGCACGATCGCCAGCGGCGCGTCCAGCCGGTCGCACCAGCGGTCGGCGACCCGAACCCGGCCCGCGTCCGGCGACACGATCGTCAGCTTCGAACGGTCGACCTTCGCACCCACGTAGTCCGCCAGGATCGGCAGCGCGAACAGGTGGTCCACCGGACCGTCGAAGAAGCCCTGGATCTGGTCCGTGTGCAGATCGACCGTGAGAATCCGGTCCGCACCGGCCGTCGCCATCAGATCCGCCACCATGCGCGCCGAGATCGGCTCACGGCCCTTGTGCTTCTTGTCCTGACGGGCGTACCCGTAGAACGGCACGATCACCGTGATGGAACGGGCCGACGCGCGCTTCAGCGCGTCCAGCATGATCAGCTGCTCCATGATCCACTTGTTGATCGGAGCCGTGTGGCTCTGGATCAGGAAGCAGTCCGCGCCACGTGCCGACTCCTGGAAGCGCACGTAGATCTCACCGTTGGCGAAATCGAAGGCCTTCGTCGGCACGAGACCGACACCCAGCTGGTGTGCGACCTCCTCGGCCAGCTCGGGGTGGGCGCGGCCGGAGAAGAGCATCAGCTTCTTCTCGCCGGTCGTCTTGATCCCGGTCACAGCACAGTCTCCTCAGACGTGTATCTGGCGCCGCACGCATAGGTCCCGATGTGCAACGAGCCAGCCGAAATGGGGTGAGCATCTATCACGGTACGCCGTCACCGGCGCACCTGTTTCCGGTCAGCTTTCGCCGTCGGCTCCCGGCGAGGACGCCTGAGCAGCCTGAGCGGCGGCGCTGCCCGGACGCTTCCGGGCCACCCAGCCCTCGATATTCCGCTGCTGGCCCCGCGCCACGGCGAGCGAACCGGAAGGGACGTCCTTCGTGATGACCGACCCGGCGGCGGTGTAGACCCCGTCCCCGACCGTGACCGGTGCCACAAACATATTGTCCGAACCGGTACGGCAGTGAGAACCGATCGTCGTGTGGTGCTTGGCCACCCCGTCGTAGTTCACGAAGACGCTGGCCGCACCGATGTTGGTGTGGTCACCGATCGTCGCGTCACCGACGTAGCTGAGATGCGGGACCTTGGTCCCCTCCCCGATCGTGGCGTTCTTCATCTCGACGTACGTTCCGGCCTTGGCCTTGACCCCCAGCCGCGTCCCGGGCCGCAGATACGCGAACGGCCCCACCAGCGCTCCCGCACCGATCTCGGCCGAGTCCGTCACCGAGTTGTCCACCCGCGCACCGGCGTGCACGACGGTGTCCTTGAGCCGCGAGTTCGGCCCGACCTCGGAGTCCTCCGCGAGGTGGGTGCTACCGAGCAGCTGCGTCCCGGGATGCACGACGGCATCACGCTCGTACGTCACGCTCGCCTCGATCAGCGTCGACGCCGGGTCCACCACCGTCACGCCCGCGAGCATCGCCCGCTCCAGCAGCCGCTCGTTCAGCAGGCGACGGGCCTCGGCGAGCTGGAGCCGGTTGTTGATGCCGAGGATCTCGCGGTGGTCACCCGCCACGGACGCCCCGACCCGGTGGCCGGCCTCACGCAGGATCGAGAGCACATCGGTGAGGTACTCCTCGCCCTGGCTGTTGTCGGTGCGCACCTTGCCCAGCGCGTCGGCCAGCAGCGAGCCGTCGAACGCGAACACCCCGGAGTTGATCTCCAGGATCGCCCGCTGCTCGTCGGTGGCGTCCTTGTGCTCGACGATCTCGGTGACCGCGCCGGAGGCGGCGTCGCGCACGATGCGCCCGTAACCGGTGGAGTCCGGGACCTCGGCGGTCAGGACGGTGACCGCGTTGGCGTCGGCGGCGTGGGTGGCGGCGAGCGCGCCGAGCGTCTCGCCGGAGAGCAGCGGGGTGTCGCCGCAGACGACGATCACGGTGCCGTCGACGGTTCCGCCGAGCTCTTCGAGCCCCATCCGGACGGCGTGCCCGGTCCCGTTCTGCTCGGCCTGGAAGGCGGTGCGCACGGGTTCGTCACCGGCGTTCAGGTGCGCGGTGACCTGCTCACTGGCGTGCCCGACGACCACGACGAGATGCTGGGGATCCAGCTCCCGGGCGGCGGCGACGACATGTCCGACGAGCGAGCGCCCGGAGATCTCGTGCAGGACCTTGGGGGTCTTCGACTTCATACGGGTGCCCTCACCCGCTGCGAGGACGACGACGGCTGCCGGGCTGGTTGCGCTCACGGATGTGCCCTTCGGCTTCAGGTGGTGGTCATCCGCAGGATACCGGGGGCGTTTCGCCGGGGAATGGGGGCGGGCCCCGACCGGTGTGGTCGGGGCCCGCGTGCCGAAGCTCCCCCACCAGGATTTGAACCTGGACATACGAGACCAAAACTCGCAGTGCTGCCTGATTACACCATGGGGGATCAATTCCGACTAAACCGGACATCGTGTCGGCTCGCCGGACTGGCACCCAACACTATGCCGTACCAGGAGCCTTCGATGCGACGGTACAGCTCGGCGCTTTGCAGGACGCGTACGGCAAGGCAGCCGTGGTAGTTCTCGCCGACGTTTTTACGGTTCGTCTTCGGTATGTGCTTCTTGATCGATGTTTTGCCGAACGCCGCGGTTCTGGCGCCGGTGAGGTCGGCCCAGAACCGCTCGGCTCCCGCGACATCCGCCGTCTCGTGGATGAGGACATGGAAGCGGAGGCGGTCGTCGTCCACCCTCAGGAGGCGGAGCCAGTCCAGGAAGACCTCGATCATGCCGGGGTCGCTGTTGACGAAGGTGACGCGCTCCTGGGTGCGGTATGGCTTGGACTTGGTGCCTTCCGCCCAGTAGAGGCCGACGCCCAGCAGGAAGAGCTCGCGGTCGGTCATGGCGCCGACCTCGTCCGAGGCCTTCTGCTTCTGCGCCTGGCGCTCGGCGTCCCGCCGCTGGAGCGTGGCCTCCCAGCCGCGCCGCCCGATGGCGGAGGACTCTTCCCGGGTGCGCCGACGCTCCGGCTTCGGCAGATCCCGTACCCACAGCGAGACCGAACTCGCCGAGCACCCCAGCTCCACCTGGATCTGGTCGTACGTCATGCCCTGGAGACGCAGTTCCCTGGCTTTCGCCCGTACGTCGTCCTTGGCGTTGGGCCGCTTCGTCCACTCGGGGGCGGGCTCTCCCTGCAGGAGGCGGTTGAGGAGGTCGTTGTTGTCGACGTGGAGGCGGTCGCGGATCTGGCGGCGGCTGAGGCCCTCCCGCCGCAGCGCCACCGCCTGGGCACGGAGGCCCTCGAAGTCGGCGTACTTGCTTGTGGTTTCCGTCATACGGTGATCGTCGTCCGGAATGCGAACGTCCGGGTCGAATGCGCGGTCGATTCGCCATTTCGGGCGATCGGCGTGCGTTTCGTGCACGTTCGAACGCGGAACGTGCTGTTGCCGGTCACCGGAAAAGGGGATGCGTCCGCCCGTAGGCTGGATGCCATGACCGCAACGGGGGCAGACCAGGAGGCGGCGGGATCGACCACCCGCGGCTACTGGTGGTGGGAGCGGCGGCGCAGTGTCGCCCTGGACGTGGGACTGGCGCTGGTATCCGCGCTGGAGTGTGGCCTGGAGGGGGTGGAGTTCGCCCGGAACACCGGGGTGCCGGTGCCGGTGGGCTTGGTGTTCGGGCTGTTGGCGGGCTCGGTGCTGCTGGTACGCCGGCGGTGGCCGATCGCCGTGGTGCTCGTGACGATCGCGATGACGCCGGCCGAGATGGGCTTCCTGATGGCCCTGGTGGGCCTGTACACGCTGGCCGCGTCCGAGGTGCCGCGCCGGATCACCGTCGTGCTGGCGGGGATGGCGCTGGTGGGGACGTTCATCGTCACCTACGTGCGGTTGCGGCAGAGCGTGGCGGAGCAGGCGGACTTCGGTCCCGGCGACTGGTACGTACCGCTGGTGTCGGTGTTCATGGCGGTGGGGCTGACGGCACCCGCCGTGCTGTTCGGTCTCTACATAGGGGCGCGGCGCCGTCTGATGGAGAGCCTGCGGGAGCGGGCGGATTCGCTGGAGCGGGAGTTGTCGCTGCTGGCGGACCGGGCGGAGGAGCGGGCCGAGTGGGCGCGTACGGAGGAGCGGACCCGGATCGCGCGGGAGATGCATGACGTGGTGGCCCACCGGGTGAGCCTGATGGTGGTGCACGCCGCGGCGCTTCAGGCCGTTGCCCCGAAGGACCCGGCGAAGGCGGTGCGGAACGCGGCGCTGGTGGGGGAGATGGGGCGGCAGGCGCTGACGGAGCTGCGGGAGATGCTCGGGGTGCTGCGGAGCGGGGACGCGTTGGTGGCGCCGGCCGCCGGGGATGGCGGTGCTGTTCCGTTGGCGTCGGTGGCACAGGCGGCTGCGGCGGTCGCTGCGGCGGCGTCGGAGGACGGGCCCCGGCTGAGCGAGCTGGAGGCGCTGGTGGCGCAGTCGCGGCAGGCGGGAATGGTGGTGGAGCTGTCGGTGGACGGTGAGCTGCGTCCGTACGCGCCGGAGGTCGAGCAGACGGCGTTCCGGGTGGTGCAGGAGGCCCTGACGAACGTGCACAAGCATGCGGCGGGGGCGAAGACGTGGGTGCGGTTGGCGCACCGGGGTTCCGAGGTCGCGATGCAGGTGGAGAACGGTCCGTCGGACGCGGCGGTGGCGGATGCGGGGCTGCCGAGCGGGGGGAACGGGTTGGTGGGGATGCGGGAGCGGGTGCTGGGGCTGGGGGGCGTGTTCGTGTCCGGCCCTACGGACGCGGGCGGCTTCCGGGTGTCGGCGGTGCTCCCGGACACCTCCAGCCCGTCCGGCGTTTGAGGACGGAACCCTTGCTGGGGGGAGCGGCAACCCCTCCGTGTCCGGGGACGTGAAGGCGCTGGTTCGTCCCGAGCGACGGTTCCGTCCTCGAACGCCGGACGGGCTAGACGGGGCTCGACGTCAGGCGCATCGGCTGCGCCCCCGTGATCAGCGTGGCCAGCGCCTCGTCGATGTCCTTGCCCAGGAACCAGTCCCCCGTGTGGTCGATGCTGTACACCCGCCCCTCCGTGTCGATCGCGAGGACCGCCTGCTCCTCGCCCTCCGCCCCCAGCGGCGCCACCTCGGTCTCCAGGGCGCGGCCCAGGTCGCCGAGCGTCCGGGCGAGGTGCAGTCCGTGCAGCGGGTCGACGCGGACGGCGGCGGGCGCGATCTGCCGGCCCGGTGCGGTCGCGGTGATGTGGAGGGCGCCGAACTCCGCCCAGGCCTCCACCGCCGCCGGGAACACCGCGTGCCGGTGCCCGGCGGGCGAGGTGTGGGCGCGCAGGGCGTCGGCCCACTCCTCGGCCTGCCGGATGTCCCAGCGCCCGGGCTGCCACCCGGCTTCGCGGAGGGCGGCGTCGACGGCGACGGGAAAGCGGGTGGAGTTGTGCTGCTGCTGCGGAAGGTGCGCAAGGTGCGGGTGCTGGTCGTGCATGGGTGGGCGGTCAGCCCTTCTCGGCGGTGGTCGCGGCGCCGGTGGTGGTGAGGTCGACGGGGCGTACGCCGAAGTGGGAGAGGAGCGCCGAACAGGATCGGCACGGTGGCGCGTAGCTGCCGTGGAGCGGGTCGCCGTCCTCGCGGATGCGGCGGGCGGTGAGCCGGGAGTGTTTGAGCGCGCGGCGGGCTTCCCCGTTGGTCAGGGGTTTTCGCTGGGCGCGTTTGGAGCGGCCGCTCTCGGCGGCGGTGAGCTGGCGGGAGAGCAGTATGGCCTCGGGGCAGCGGCCGGTGAAGCGTTCGCGCTGGCCGCTGGTGAGGGTGTCGAGGAAGTCCTGGACGAGCGGGTGCAGGACCGGCGGCTGGTCGCCTTTGCCGGCGGTGCAGGTGAGCGTCTCTCCGCGTACGGAAAGGGCGGCGGCCACGGCGGGGAGGATCCCGTCGCGGCGGTGGAGCAGGTGGGGCGTGTGGCTGGTTTCGGTGCTGCTCCAGTTGAGTCGCGGGTCCCCTGAGGTTCCGTTTGTGACTGTTTGTGCTGAATGCATGGTGCGGTCGTCCCTCCCTGCAATCCCCCGAGTTGCGGGGACAGCCTGCCAAATGTGCGGGGTGGTGGGGAAGCTGGGTGGGGGAAACGTGTGCGCGTGTCGCCGGAAGGTGCTAGAACGTCGCCTCACCGTCACGCGGATGTGACCGTTGGTGACGGAACCGGCGGGGCGGGAGCCCCTGTTGCCCCACCGCTTAGGCTGTGCGGAACCACCAGACGCAGCAGGGGGCAACCGCCATGACGACAGGTCGGCTCGGGCAGCAAGCCGCGCCACCGAACGCGGCCTATGCCGGTCAGGTCGTGCACTTCCCGGACCCGGTCCGGGCGTCCCGCCACCCCAGGGGTGTGCGCGTGGACGGCAGCGGCCATCCGGATTTCTCGCCGTACGCGCGGGCCGCCGCCGAGATCGCCGATCCGCCGCAGGGGTTTGGTGTCGACGAGCTGCGGCTGACGGATTACGTGTCGGCGAACGCGGCGATGGCGGCGGCCGGCCATGAGCTGTGGGACACGATTCCCACGGTGGCGACGCCGCACGGCTGGACCTGGCACCACGTGGCGGGCGGCCGGCGGATGGAGCTGGTGCCGGTCGAGGTGAAGGCGCTGCTGCGTCACCACGGCGGTCTGGCGACGACCGAGGTGGACCAGGACCGGCGCGGTACGCGGCCGTTGCAGGAGACGCGTCCGGCGCATTTCCGGCTGCCCAAGGGTGCGGTCGCGGTGAGCGAGCAGCAGATCCAGGGCGTCGAGGAGGATCTCGGTTACCGGCTGCCGGGCGCCTACCGCTCGTTCCTCAAAGCGGCGGGCGGTTCGGCTCCTGTCGGGGCCGCGCTGGACGCCGAGTTGGGGCTGCTGGTGGACCAGCCGTTCTTCACGGTGCGTGACGAGGCGGCCGTCAACGACCTGGTGTACGTGAACAAGTGTCTGCGGGACCACTTCACGAAGGACTACCTGGGTGTCGGTTTCGTCCAGGGCGGGATCCTGGCCGTGAAGGTGCGCGGGCAGGACGTCGGTTCGGTGTGGTTCTGCCCGTACGACGATGCCCGGGACCAGGACGGCTGGAGCGTGCAGGAGCGCGTGGAGCGGCTGTTGCTGCCGTGCGGTGCGGACTTCGACGCCTTCCTCCAGCGGCTCGCGGGCAATCCGCCGGAGCTGGAGACGGTGGCGAACCTGATGGTGGACGGCGGCTTCGCGCGCGCCGTCCCGGTGGAGGGGTGAGCGCGGTGGTGACTTTCGCGCAGGCGCAGGAGCGGGCGGACGAGTGGGTCAACGGTGACGTGCCCGCGTACCAGCACCGAGAGGTCCGGGTCCGTGAGTTCGAGCTGGGTTTCGTGGTGTGGGCCGAGGACCGCGCGGAGGGCCCGGTCTCGGACGGTGGCCGTCAGCGGCTGGTCATCGCCCGGGACAGCGGCGAGGCGACGTTGTGGCCGGGGCTGCCGGTGGGTGAGGTGATCCGGCGGTACGAGGAGGAGTACGGGACTCCGGCGGGCGCGCCGGACCCTGCCCCGGAGCCGCCGCAGCGGGTGGACCTGAACCAGACGTCGTTCCTGCTGACGCCGCCGGAGTGGCTCCAGGAGGCGGCGGACAAGCTGGGCATCCCGGACCACCGGGCGGAGCGCCGGGCGGCTGCGGAGGAGGCGGACGCGGAGGCTTCGGCTGCTGCTTCCGCGCCGGACCAGGCGTCCGGCGAAACGCCCGTACCCACCTCCGTACGCACTCCCGTGGACGAGCCCGCCGACGCCACCCCTTCCTGGCCCGCGGCGGACGGCAGCGCAGGCGGCGGTACGGGTGCGGCGGCCTACGAGCCCACCGCCAACGACGGCGTGCCCGCCGACGCGACCCCGTGGGCCGGTACGGACACCAACTCCTCCGACTCCGACGACGGGGCCGTTCCGCTGCCCGCGACGGTGTTCGCGCCGCCGCTGTCCGGGACGGACGACGAGGAGGCCCCGCCGCCGGTGGTGCCGGCCGAGGCGCCGACCGCGCTGATGTCCGGCGGCAGCCAGCTGCCGCGTACGCAGGTGGCTCCCACGCTCAAGCCCGCCGAGCAGGGCTCCTCGGACGCCGGTGACATCGCGGACGCGGCCACCAGCAAGGCCGTGGTGCCGCCGCGCGGTTCGCGTGGGGCCGGTCCGACGACCCCGCCGCCGCCCGGTGCGCCCGGCATCCCCGGCGTACGCCCCGGCGCGACGCCCCCGCCGTCCGGCCCGGGTGCGCCCGGCGCTCCGGCGGGCGGGTACATCCCGACGCAGCTCGTCTCCCAGCTCGGCCCGCCCGGCGCCACCCCGCCGGGTCCGCCCGGCCCGCCCGGTCCTCCCGGACCTCCGCCGGGTTCCACGCCGCCTCCCGGCGGTGTCCACCACGCGGCGACGATGCTCGCCGACGGCAGCAGCCTCGGTGCGGGCGTCCCGACCCCGGGCGCGCCCCGCCCGCCGGGCCCTCCCGGCACCCCGGGCGCCCCGCTGCCCCCGGGCCCGCCCGGCGTCCCCGGCGCCCCGCAGCCGCCCGGCCCCCCCGGACCTCCGCCCGGCTCCACACCGCCTCCCGGCGGCGTGCACCACGCCGAGACGATGTTCGCGAACTCCGGCCCGATCCCGGTCCCGGGTCCGCCCGGTCCTCCGGGACCTCCGCCCGGCGCTCCGCAGGCCGCCGCGCCCGGTCCCGTACCGCAGGCGCCTCAGCCGGGAGGCCAGGGAGGCCCAGGCGGCCCGGGGGGCCCGGGTGGTCCGGGAGGCCCGCACACTCCGCCGCCGCCCCCGGCGTACGGCTATCCGCAGCAGCCCACCGGTCTGCCGACCGTCGGCCCCGGCTACCAGGCGGTGCTGCGGTTCCGCGCGCCGGACGGCAGTGAGCAGCAGCTGATCCGGCGTTCGGCGCCGGGCACTCCGCACCCGGAGTGGCAGATGCTGCACGAGCTGCGGGCGATGAACGTCGCCCCGCAGCAGGTCATCGAGCTGCACACGGAGCTGGAGTCCTGCGAGCTGCCGGGCGGGTACTGCGCGCGGATGATCCGGGAGACCTGGCCGCAGGTGCGGATCACCAGCGTCGCTCCGTACGGCACCGATCACGCGAGCCGGCAGCAGGGCATGCTCCATCTGCTGACGCACCAGGGTGAGCTGCACCAGGTGGCGGACGGTCCGGCGCGGCCGGCGCCGGTGCGGGCGCCGCTGCCGCAGCTGCCGCCCGCGCCCGCGCTGCCGCCGGAGGCGGTGGCCGAGGAGCTGCTGCAGGCGTTCGGTCCGCAGGGGATCCTGCGGTTCGACCAGCGGGCGGTGTCGCGTCAGGGTGTGCCGGAGATCGTGGCGCGGACCCTCGTGTGGGCCGGTCTGCCGGCCGATTTCGGGCCGTTCTTCTGGGCGCAGCCGGGTCAGCCGGTGGTGCCGACGCTGGGCGAGCTGGCGGCGCAGCGGCAGGTGCAGGCGGCGCCGGACGCGGGGTCGTACCTGGTGATGGGTACGGACTTCGGGCGCGCGATCTGTGTCCAGTACGGGACGGCGAACATCGTGGCCGTGCCGGTGGAGGCGGGTCCGGGCGGTCAGCCGGTTCCGCCGCAGTTCGTCAACACGGGGCTGCCGGAGTTCGTGCGTTCGATGGCGCTGCTGGGCCGGATGTGGCGGCTCCGGTTCGGGCTGACCCCGGAGCAGGCGGGCCGGTGGACCGTCGATTTCCAGGCACAGCTGGTGGCGCTGGATCCGGCGGCGCTGGCGTCGCCGGAGAGCTGGTGGTCGGTGCTGCTGGAGCAGATGTGGGACGGTCTGCTCTGATCCGTACCTTTGGCTGAGACACGTTGTCGACCCACCCGGTCCGGGACGGATCGGGTGGGTCGTGGCGTACCGGGCGTGTGACGCCGGTCGCTTTCCGTCCGGAAAGCACCTGATCGATTCCGACTTCCGGCCCCAATTGCCGCATCCTTGACGTATCGCGGGGAGACCCGTGTGCGTCCGCGTGCCCGTGTGCAGGTTGGAGAGGGGCTTCAGGCTATGAGTGCTGGACCGGTGTCCGCGTTCGACGTCGTCGGCGTGCGGGGGCGTGGTTACCGTCCGGAGCAGGTGGACCGCGCGGTGGCGGAGCGGAGCGCCGAGCGGGACAGGGCGCTCGCGGAGGTCGTACGGCTGGAGCGGCAGGCGCAGGAGCTGGCGGCCGGGACGGCCCGGCTGGCGGAGATCGTGGCGGGGCTGCCCGAGCAGGATTACGCGGAGCTGGGCGAGCGGGCGCAGCACCTGCTGGCGCTCGCCGGGGAGCAGGCCGAGGCGCTGCGGGCGGACGCGGAGGCGGCGGGCCAGGAGCTGGCGGACGCGGCCGACGCCGAGGCCCACGCACTGGCGGACGCGGCACGTGAGGCGGCCGATGCGGTACGGGCCGCTGCCGTGGCGGCGGCGGAGGAGCGGGTCGCGGAGGCGGTCCGGGAGGCGGAGTCCGTGCTCGCGGCGGCCCGCAAGGAGGCCGGCGAGGCGCGCGGCGCGGCCGAGGAGGCGATGGCGCAGACCCGGAACCGCACGGCGAGCGTGCTGGCCCACCAGGACCAGGAGCACACGGAGCGCCACCAGGCCGCCGAGGCCGAGATCGCCACGGCGGAGGCCGCGTCGGAGGCCCGCCACCAGGAGCTGACCGAGCGCGCGGAGACCCTCCTCGCGGAGGCGTCCCGCACCCTGTCGGAGGCCCGGGAGGCGGCCCGCCACGGCCAGGAGGACGCGGAGGCGCGAGCGGCGGAGATCCTCTCGGAGGCCCGGGTGCGCGAGGAGCGGATCGTACGGGAGACGGAGCGCGTGCTGCGCGAGCACGAGGAGGGCCGCGAGGAGGTCCAGGCCCACATGGCCCACGTCCGCAGCTCACTGGCGGCGCTGACGGGGCGGGTGACGGCGGGGCCGGAGGCCTGAGCGGTCCGGAGGCCTGAGTTCGCGTTGCGGGCCGTTCGTGGGCCTACGGCCAGGTGCGTTCGACGTGGTCGTGCCGCACGGCGTAGGCGGACGGGCCGCCCTTGGCGATCGCCTGATGGATCGCTGTGCGGTGGGTGTCGAGCCGTTCGACCATCTGGATGCTGGGCAGCTGCTGGTTGTCGAGGTAGAAGAAGACGGCCTTGTGGTCCAGGACGGGCTGAATCTCGGCGTCACGGGTCTTGATGCGGCCGTCCTTGGACAGGGGGACCCATGCCCGGCGGAGACCGTGGTCGATCCACTCCTCGTCCGCGATGCGCTGTCCGTCCTCCGGAAACGCGTCTCCGATGTGGTGGACGATCCATCCGCGTTCCCGCAGCCCGTCGGCTACGCGGCGCCCGAGGTTGCGGTCGAGGAAGAATTCAGGCGGCAAGCTTCACCACGGCTTCGCAGAGAGCGCCCACCTGCTCCGGGGTCATATCGAAGTCGTACGCGATGTCCTCGACGGTCTCGCCGGCTTCCCACAGGTCCGTGATGGCCTGGACCGGGACACGATTGGCCGCGACCACGGGCAGCCCGCGCCCGAAGCGCGGATCGATCACGACGGGCACGGCCTCCCCGTACTGACTCAGCTGGAGACTGGAGGGGAAGTCGTCGTCCGCCTCCCAGGTCAGGTAGCGGAGGTACTGGGCCACGACCTCCTGGATCGGGGCCTGGCCGTCCCTGGCCCGGCGCAGGTCGCCGAGGCCGTGCTCGACGAAGATGTCCACGCCGTCCGTGGCGATGCGCTTCGAGACGAGACCGTACGGGGTGTCGAAGGCCTTTCGTACGGCTGCTGCCGCCTCCCTGATCTCGCTCATCCGCAGGCCGAGGGTGCGCAGGGAGCGCAGGACGTGGGCTTCGGCCACCGCGATGAAGGGGAGGGACGGCTGCCTCCTGCGCGTGGGTTCGATCGCGTGGACCAACGGGGCTCCGGCGGCCTTTCCGTTCAGCCAGCTCGTGAGCGTCGAGTACGGGATCTCCAGGTAGGAGGAGGTCTCGGTGGGCGTCAGGAGCCCGTCCGTAAATCTGTCGACCATGATCCACCTCCCGTAGACGATTCCGCATCGTTGCACACCAGCCTGCCAGCGCCCGGCTGCGGACACCTCCCCGGGCCGGTGTGCCCCGGCCCGGGGTGATGGTCAGCGGGTGACGATTCCGCCGATGAACGTCGACCAGGCGGCAGTGGTGAGAACGAGGGCCGGACCGCCGGGGTTCTTGCTGTCACGGACGGGGACGACGCCGGAGAAGCCGTCCGCCACCTGCACGCAGTTGCCGCCCTCCTGATTGCTGTAGCTGCTGCTGCGCCAGGCGGCGGCGGTCAGGTCGGGACGGGACGCGGCTTGCACGGTAATCGGCCTCCAGCACGGAACGGATCAGTTCGAGCGACATCAGCGGCGGGAGCGCCATCGCCCTGAGTTGATCGTAGGTCAGAACGAACCGTTCGACCTCGTCCGGTTCCTCGGTCAGCTGACCGCTGTGCGCGCCTTCCGTGTAGGCCACTTCGGAGCCGTCCGGCATGACGAGCACGGTGAGGGAGCCGCCCAGCGAACCGTGCTCGCCCTGGTCGAACGGCAGCACCTGGAGGGTGATGTTGGGCTCCTCGGCCAGCTGGAGCAGCTTCTCCAACTGGCCGCGCATCACCGTCTTTCCACCGACCGGCCGCCGCAGCACGGCCTCGTCGAGGATGATCCACAGATCTGGCCGGTCCGGACCGGTGAGCCGCTTCTGGCGGTCGAGCCGGGCCGTGACACGTTCCTCCAGATGCTCGGCGTCCCGCAGCGAGTAGCCGACGCTCAGCAACGCCCGCGCGTAATCCGGGGTTTGCAGCAGGCCCGGCACGGCGTGTGAGGCGTACTCGCGAATCACCCTGGCGCGCGCCGAGTAGGCGATGAAGGCCTGCGACCAGTCCGGGAACGCCTCGCGGTGCACGAACGGCAACAGGTCGATCAGCAGGTCGTCCGCCACCAGTTCGCGGTCCAGGTTCCGCGTCAGCTCCAGTGTCGGTTTCGCGCCGGTCGCTCGCTCGATCTGGTTGATGCGGCTGCCCACCACGTGCGTGAGGACGCCCACTTCGGTCTGGGTGAGTCCGGCCGCCTCGCGGAGCTTGCGCACGCGAGTGCCGAAGAGGGCGGCCATCGAGGCCTGCGGGTCAATTGCTTTGGCCACGGCGTTACTTCCGTTCCTTACGGCCTGCGAGGTAAGGCGCTGTCACCTTCCGAGGCTAGGGCGGACGCCCGACTCTTGAGTACGGAACGTCACGGAACCCGCTCGTGTGGGTGACGTGAGGAGCGTCGAGCGAGCGGATGACCGGAATGAGCGGCAAGAGGACGACGACGGCGACGGAGACCGACGGGCGACAGGAGGACCCGCTGACCCCGCGCGGCTTCGGGCTGAACGGCAACGGGTACGGCTCGCTGTCCCGGCAGTTCCCGTCCACGCCGCAGGGCGCGCAGGAGGCGCGGCACGCCGCGGTACGGCAGTTGGGGCAGTGGGGGTTCGGGCCGATGGCGGATGTCTCGTGCAACGTGGCGCTGGTGGTGGCGGAGCTGGCCGCCAACGCGGTGCGGCACGGGAGCCTGCCGGGACGGGAGTTCGCGGTGCGGGTGGACTACGAGGGGGCCGCGAGCCGGTTCCGTATCGAGGTCTCGGACGCGCGGCTCGGCCGGACGCCCGAGGAGGCGGTGCTGCCGCCGGCCGACCGGGAGACGGGGCGCGGGCTGTTCCTGGTGGAGTGCCTGGCGTCGCGGTGGGGTTGGGAGCCCCGTGATCCGATCGGGAAGATCGTGTGGGCGGAGGTGGCGGCTCCGGAGCGGCCCAGCGGTCTGTGAGGCGCCGGGCCGTGAAGAAGCGGCGTGCGGCGCGAGCGGTAAGCGGTTTCGGGAACGTGGCGGAGGGCAGGCGCGGTTGAACCGCGGGAGGGCCTGACCACCCACTACCGCCGTACAAGGGGTGAATGGATGGCGGGGCTCCCATGACATTCGAGGAGCGCATTCATGCGAACGAGCAGGATCGCCGTCACTGCCGCAGCCGTCGTCGCGGGACTCTCCCTGTCCGCGTGCGGAGGCGGGGACAGCCCCACGAACGCCTCGTCCTCCTCCAGCTCCACCCCTGCCGGGGAACAGACGGAATCCGCTCCCGCCGGGCAGCCGGAGGGCGAATCCACCGGGACCGGATCGCCGGAGCAGGCGCCGGACGAGGGCTCGGCGGGCCAGGAGTCCACCGGCACCGCTGCGAAGCCGGAGCGGTGCCACACGGACGACCTCACGATCACGGCGAGCGACGCGACCATCGGCGGAGACACGACCAGTACCGTCGCCGTCAAGCTGCTGAACAAGTCCGACCGTGAGTGCTCCATCAAGGGGTTCGCGGGGGTGAACCTGTTGTCGAGCGAGGGCGCGATCCCCGCGACGCGCAGGGACCAGAAGGACGACGGGACCGTGCTGAAGAGCGGTGAACCCACCTACTTCGGCATCTTCTACAAGGCGAACGCATCCGGTGGTTCCGGCGTCAGGATCAAGGGACTTGTGGTCACACCCCCGGACGAGAAGAAGTCCGTGACCCTCAAGTGGCCGGGTGAGCCGTCGCTTCCGGTCACCGACAGCCCGGAGCCCTCAGTGGAGATCGGCCCGATGGGCAGCGTCGGACAGGGCCAGGGGTGACCGCCTGAGTCAGGCGGCGGGGTCCTGCTTGCCGTCCTTCTCGGCGGTCACCGGCTCGGTGCCGTCCTTCTCGTTGGTGACCGGCCCGGTGGTGACCGACTCGGTGGTCACCGTTTCGGTGGTGGCCGTCTCGGCGATGACCGGGAAGCGGCGCGGCGCGAGGACGACGAGGGCGAGCAGGGCCAGGGCCGCCGCACCGGCCGCGCCGATGTAGACGTAGTCCACTGCCGCGTCCACCGCCCGCCGCAGGTGGTCCGTGGCCGCCGCCGACAGCGCGCCGGGATCCTCCAGCGTACGGGCGACCGCGTCCAGGTCGTCGGGGAGGCCGGGTGCGGGGGCGTCGAGGAGGCGGGCGGCCAGCACGCTGTTCGCCACCGCGCCGAAGACCGCCGCGCCGACGCTCTGGCCGACCTGGCGGCAGAAGAGGACGGACGCCGTCGTCGTACCGCGCTCCGCCCACCCCACCGTCGACTGCACGCCCACGATCAGGGGCAGTTGGAAGAGGCCGAGGGCCGCGCCGAGGAGCAGCATGATCAGGGCGGGCTGCCAGGGTTCGCCGGGGTAGGGGAGCAGGGGGAAGGCCAGCAGGATCAGCAGGGCGGCGCTCATGCCGATGATCGCGGTGAGGCGGAAGCCGATGCGGTTGTAGACCCGGTCGGAGAGGGCCGCCGAGACCGGCCAGCTCAGGGTCATGACGGAGAGCACGAACCCGGCGGCGATCGGGCCGAGGCCGAGGACCGACTGCGCGTACGTCGGGAGGAAGACGGTCGGTGCGACCATCAGGAGCCCCATCGCGCCCAGCGCCAGGTTGACCGAGGCGATGGTGCGGCGGCGCCAGACCCAGCCCGGGATGATCGGTTCGGCCGCGCGCCGCTCGATGACGACGGTCAGGGCCGCCAGCGCCGCGCTCGCCGCGAACAGGCCGAGCGAGGGCGCCGAGAGCCACGGCCAGGCGACTCCGCCCTGCACGAGCGCGGTGAGCAGCAGCGCACCGGTCGCGAAGACGGCGAGCGCGCCCGCCCAGTCGATACGGGGGCGGGTCGTCGGGCGCGGACGTGCGGGCTCGTGGAGGTGGCGGACGACCAGCCAGAGGGCGATCGCGCCGACCGGGAGGTTGATGAGGAAGATCCACCGCCAGTCGGCGTACCCGGCGAGCAGCCCGCCGACCACCGGACCGGCCACGGCCGAGGTGGCCCAGACGGTGGACAGCTTGGCCTGGATGCGCGGGCGTTCCTTGAGCGGGTAGAGGTCGGCGGCGATGGTCTGGACGGTGCCCTGGAGAGCGCCGCCGCCGAGGCCCTGGACGATGCGGAAGGCGATGAGCGCGCCCATGTTCCAGGCGGCGGCGCAGAGCAGCGAGCCGACGAGGAAGAGGATGATCCCGGCGATCAGGACCGGCTTGCGACCGAAGGTGTCGGAGAGCTTGCCGTACACCGGGAGCGTGACGGTGACGGCGAGCAGGTAGCCGGAGAAGAGCCAGGAGAAGACGGTGAACCCGCCGAGGTCGCCGACGATCTGCGGTACGGCGGTGGAGACGATGGTGCCGTCGATGGCGGCCAGCGCCATGCCGAGCATGAGGGCCGCGACGACGGGGCGGCGGCCGCGGGGGGTGGTGAGGGCGGCGGGTGCGCCCGGCTCGGGCGTTCCGTGCGTGCTGCGCCTACCGCCCGCGCCGCCCGCGCCGTTTCCGGCCTCCGTGCCGCCTGCCCCGTTCCTGGCCTCCGTGCCACCTATGCCGTCCGTGCCGTCCGCGCCGCTCCTGGCCTCCGTGCCATCTGTGCCGCCCGTGCCGCTCCTGGCCTCGCAACCGTCCGTACCGTCCCTGGCCTCCGTACCGCCCACCGGTTTTCCTTCCCTATGCACGTATCTCCCGGGGCACTGTCTCATCCCGGGCGGTGGCGTGGGGGCGTTCGGGCGGGGTCGTGGCTGTGGGAGCGGCCGGGTTCAGAGGTGCGGCACGGGTGGGAGGCCGGTCCAGCGCAGGTCGGCGGGGAGGTGGCGCATGTCGTTGGCCAGGAGGACGGAGGCGGGGCGGTCGGGCGGGTACCGGATGACGGTCAGGGCCGCGTTGGCGTGGTTGAGGCCGAGCCAGCGCCACTCGGGGGCGTACATGGCGTCCCGTACGAGCCAGGCGACCAGGAAGTTGTGGGTGACGACCAGTTCGTGCCGGTCCTCCTCGCCGTCGACCGGTCCGGTGAACCGCTCCCGTGCCCGGCGGGCCAGCGCGGGGCCGTGCTGCCGCTCCGCCTCGCCGGCTCCTTCGACGAAGCGGAGGAAGAAGTCGGCGTACTCCGGCGGGAGTTCGTCCCGGGTCGGCAGGTGGGGCACGTAGTCGCCGGCGAGTTCGGAGCGGGATGTCCGTCAGCTGGTCGCCGATCAGGCGCGCGGTCTCCTCGGCCCGGGGGAGCGGGCCGTGGTGGACGGCCGTGAAGGGGACGTCCGCGAGGCGGCGGCCGAGCAGGGTGGCCTGGCGGCGGCCGTTCTCCGTCAGTCCGCTCTCGTCGGGTGTCGCCTCGCCGTGGCGGACGAGGTGGAGGTAGCGGGTGGCGGTCATGCCCTGGTCCCTCCGGGTGCGCCGGTGATCTTGTTCTGGGTGGACGCGCCGCCTCCGGTCGTGGTTCCCGGAGGAGGACCCTGACACCGCCTCCCTCCGGAGGACGACTCCCCCTAGGGGACACCCCCTCATAGTGGCCAGGGCCCCTTCCTCCCGGCGGAGGACGTGGACCGTGAGGGCCTTTCCTTAACCTGTTCTTACGTCGCACCTGCGGCCCGCAGCAGGGGGGAAGGTGGGGAAAACCCCACCTCAAGACTGCGCTGGGCACCATCGCGCCGGACAGCTTGCTGAACCCAGACTTGGAACGTACTCGACGACCGACGACGTCCAGTCACCCACCGGCATAGACACCCAGTCATCAACCGGCATAGACACCCAGTCATCAACGGCTATAGGAGACATACCGTGACAACGGCTGTAAGCATTCCCAGGCACGGGGGCACTGGAGGGCGTACGGCCGTCGCGGCGCGAGCGCGGCAGGTCGTCAAGGCGTACGGCAGCGGGGAGACCCGGGTCGTCGCGCTCGACCATGTCGATGTGGACATCGCCCGCGGGCAGTTCACTGCGATCATGGGCCCGTCCGGCTCCGGCAAGTCGACGCTGATGCACTGCCTGGCCGGTCTCGACACGGTGACGTCGGGCGAGATCTTCCTCGACGAGACCGAGATCACCAAGCTCAAGGACAAGAAGCTCACCCAGCTCCGGCGCGACCGGATCGGCTTCATCTTCCAGGCGTTCAACCTGCTCCCGACGCTCAACGCGCTGGAGAACATCACGCTGCCGATGGACATCGCGGGCCGCAAGCCGGACGCCGGCTGGCTCCAGCAGGTCGTGGAGACCGTCGGGCTCGCCGACCGTCTCAAGCACCGCCCCACCCAGCTCTCCGGCGGCCAGCAGCAGCGCGTCGCGGTCGCCAGGGCGCTCGCCGCCCGGCCGGAGATCATCTTCGGTGACGAGCCGACCGGGAACCTGGACTCCCGGGCCGGCGCCGAAGTCCTCTCCTTCCTCCGGAAGTCGGTCGACGAGCTGGGCCAGACCATCGTCATGGTCACCCACGATCCCGTCGCCGCCTCCTACGCGGACCGGGTGCTCTACCTCGCCGACGGCTCCATCGTCGACGAGATGAACAACCCGACCGCCGAACAGGTCCTCGACCGCATGAAGGACTTCGACGCACGCGGGCGGACGTCATGACCGTCTGGAAGACCTCGATGCGCAACTTCTTCGCGCACAAGGGCCGGATGGCCCTCTCCGCGGTGGCGGTGCTGCTCTCCGTGGCGTTCGTCTGCGGCACGCTCGTCTTCACCGACACGATGAACACCACCTTCGACAAGCTCTTCACCGTCTCCTCCCCGGACGTCACGGTCGGCCCGAAGGAGGCCGAGGAGAACGACGAGCAGCCCATCGACGGCAAGCCCGCCTCGCTGCCCGCCTCGCTCGTCCAGCAGGTCGAGAAGGCCGACGGCGTGAAGCGGGCCGAGGGCGCCGCCTTCTCCATGGCGGTCACCGTCGTCGACAGCAAGAACAAGAACATGGGCTCCGAGACCGGCGCCCCCACCATCGCGAGCAACTGGACGCAGAACGACCTGCGGTCGATGGAGATCACCTCCGGACACGCACCCCGTGGCCCCACCGAGGTGATGGTCGACGCCGACACCGCGAAGAAGCACAAGCTCGAGCTCGGCGACGAGCTGCGCACCATCACCGCCACCGGTGACATCAAGGCGAAGATCAGCGGCATCGCGTCCCTCACCGTCACCAACCCGGGCGCGGCCATCGTCTACCTCGACACCGCCACCGCCCAGACCCGCCTGCTCGGCGGCCCCGACGTCTTCACCCAGATCCTGGTGACCGCCGAGGACGGCGTCAGCGACACCCAGCTCAAGAAGAGCGTGGCCGCCGCGCTCGACGGCTCCGCCGCGTACAAGCTCCAGACCCAGGAGGAGGCCGCCGAGGCCAACAAGAACGAGATGGGCGCCTTCCTGGACGTCATGAAGTACGCGATGCTCGGCTTCGCCGGGATCGCCTTGCTCGTCGGCATCTTCCTCATCGTCAACACCTTCTCGATGCTGGTCGCCCAGCGGACCCGCGAGATCGGCCTGATGCGGGCCATCGGCTCCAGCCGCAAGCAGGTCAACCGGTCCGTGCTGCTGGAGGCGGTCCTCCTCGGCATCGTCGGCTCGGTCCTCGGTGTCGCCGCCGGTATCGGGCTCGCCGTCGGGCTGATGAAGCTGATGAGCGCCGTGGGCATGGAGCTCTCCACCAGGGACCTCACCGTCGCCTGGACGACGCCCGCCATCGGCCTCGCGCTCGGTGTCGTGGTCACCGTCCTCGCCGCGTACATCCCGGCCCGCCGGGCCGGCAAGGTCTCCCCGATGGCCGCCCTCCGCGACGCCGGAACCCCTGCCGACGGCAGCTCCGGCTGGGTCAGGGCCGGGATCGGCCTGGTCCTCACCGGGGCCGGCGCCGCCGCTCTGTGGGCAACGACGCAGGCCGACAAGGCCACCGAGGGCTCGGGGCTCCTCGCCGTCGGTGTGCTGCTGACCCTGATCGGCTTCATCGTGATCGGCCCGCTGCTGGCCGGTGTCGTCGTCCGGGCCCTCAGCGTGGTCGTCCTGCGGCTCTTCGGCCCGGTCGGCCGGCTGGCCGAGCGCAACGCGCTGCGCAACCCGCGGCGTACGGGAGCGACCGGCGCGGCCCTGATGATCGGGCTCGCCCTGGTGGCCTGCCTCTCCGTCGTCGGGTCCTCCATGGTGGCCTCGGCCACCGAGGAGCTCGACAAGTCGGTCGGCGCGGACTTCATCGTCCAGGACAGCGGTACGGGCCGGCCGATCGTGCCCCAGGCCGCCGAGGCGCTGCACGCCGTGCCCGGCCTGGAGCACCTGACGGACTACACCTATCTCAAGGCGAAGATCACCGCTCCGAACGGCAGGACGGCCGACGAGGGCATCACCGCCACCGACCCGACGTACCAGCAGGACGTCCGCCGCACAGCCCTCTCCGGCGACCTCGCGAAGGCGTACGACAAGAACGCCATGTCGGTCGGTGAGGACTACGCCGAGAAGCACGGGGTCAAGGTCGGGGACACGCTCACCGTGGCGTTCACGTCCGGCCAGAGCGCGAAGCTGAAGGTCGCGGCCATCACCTCCGACGACACCAACATCGACCGCGGCGCGATGTACACCAACATGACCACGGCCACCTCCTACATCCCCGCCGACCGGATGCCGCAGAACGTGGCGATGTTCGGCAAGGCCGAGGAGGGCAAGGAGAAAGAGGCGTACGCGGCCCTCAAGAGCGCGCTCGTCGAGTACCCGGTCTACAAGGTGCAGAACCAGGCCGACTTCAAGGAGGACCTGAAGAACCAGATCGGTCAGCTCCTCAACATCGTCTACGGTCTGCTCGCCCTCGCGATCATCGTCGCGGTGCTCGGAGTGGTGAACACCCTCGCGCTCTCCGTGGTCGAACGGACCCGGGAGATCGGCCTGATGCGGGCCATCGGCCTCTCCCGCCGCCAGCTCCGCCGCATGATCCGGCTGGAGTCCGTGGTCATCGCCCTCTTCGGTGCGCTGCTCGGCCTGGGGCTCGGGATGGGCTGGGGGACGGCGGCGCAGAAGCTGCTGGCCCTGGAGGGTCTGGAGGTCCTGGAGATCCCGTGGCCGACGATCCTCACGGTGTTCGCCTGCTCGGCGCTGGTCGGACTCTTCGCCGCACTCGTCCCGGCCTTCCGGGCGGGCCGGATGAACGTCCTCAACGCCATCGCGACGGACGGCTGAGGCACCACGCGACGAGCCTCCGGCTCCGGTGCGGGCTCCTGAACACCCCTCTGGGTGACCGGTGTTCACCGCAGGATGACCGGCAGGTCCCGGGGCGTTCCTCCAAACGCCCCGGGGCCGAACCCGTTCTCCACCCCGTTCCCCGACAGGGCCCGCCGGTCACGGCGGGCCCTGTCAGCCTGTTGCACGGGTTGTTGCACGGGCGGCCCCACCCGGAGCCGCGCCGCTCGCCCCGCACCGCCGCCGCCCGCACCGCCGGAACGGCTCTCGCCACCGCCACCTCCTCGCCCGCCCATGTACGCCCCCCGATACCCGATACCTGGCGTCCGTCTGGGGCCGTGCGCCGCCGGGGGGCCTGCGGGGCCGGACGGGTACCACCGGCTACCGCCAGTAACCGCCGCGGTGCCCGAACGGGCACCGCGTAAAAAACTCCCCAGCCGACCGGCCCGGTGCACCGCCACACCCCTCGATCGAGACGCTCCGGGAGTGTCCGTCACCGGCCGGTGCGGAAGCGGCTGTCACCGCCGGGTCGTAGTCTGGAACCCCCGGCTCGTCCCACGTGTCGGGCTCTTCGCGTTGCCCCCTGGCAGCAGCCGGCTGCCGGCAACACCTGAAAAACCTCATGACCCGGACGGATGCCCTTATGAGCCTGCACGGTCTGCTGGATGTCGTGGTCACGGACCCGGCGATCGCCGAGGCGGTGAAGGCCGCCGCCGACGGCCACCGCATGCACGTCGACCTGGTCGGTCCGCCCGGCGCCCGGCCGTTCGCCGTGGCCGCGCTGGCCCGGCAGACCGGCCGGACCGTGCTGGCCGTCACCGCGACGGGCCGGGAGGCCGAGGACCTGGCCGCCGCGCTGCGGACGCTGCTGCCGCCGGACACGGTGGCGGAGTTCCCGTCCTGGGAGACCCTGCCGCACGAGCGCCTCTCGCCGCGCTCGGACACCGTCGGCCGCCGCCTCGCCGTGCTGCGGCGGCTGGTGCACCCGCGCGAGGACGACCCGGAGACGGGCCCGGTCTCGGTGGTCGTCGCGCCGATCCGCTCGGTGCTCCAGCCGCAGGTCAAGGGGCTCGGCGAGCTGGAGCCGGTGGCCCTGACGAGCGGGCAGAGCGCGGACCTGGGGGAGGTGGTGGACGCGCTGGCGGCCGCCGCCTACGCGCGGGTGGAGCTGGTGGAGAAGCGGGGCGAGTTCGCCGTACGCGGAGGGATCCTGGACGTCTTCCCGCCGACCGAGGAGCACCCCCTTCGGGTGGAGTTCTGGGGCGACGACGTGGAGGAGATCCGGTACTTCAAGATCGCCGACCAGCGGTCCCTGGAGGTCGCCGCGCACGGTCTGTGGGCGCCGCCCTGCCGTGAGCTGCTACTGACCGACGAGGTACGGGAGCGGGCGGCTGCCCTCGCCGAGGCGCACCCGGAGCTGGGCGAGCTGCTCGGCAAGATCGCGGAGGGCATCGCGGTCGAGGGCATGGAGTCGCTGGCCCCGGTTCTGGTCGACGACATGGAGCTGCTGATCGACGTGCTGCCGAAGGGGTCGATGGCGCTGGTCTGCGACCCGGAGCGGGTCCGGACCCGGGCGTCCGACCTGGTCGCGACGAGCCAGGAGTTCCTCCAGGCGTCGTGGGCGGCGACGGCGGGCGGCGGCGAGGCCCCGATCGACGTGGGCGCGGCCTCGCTGCGGAGCATCGCGGACGTCCGGGACCGGGCCCGTGAGCTGGGGATGATGTGGTGGTCGACCTCCCCGTTCGCGGCCGACGACGCGGAGCACGACGAGGACACGCTCAAGCTGTCGATGCACGCCCCGGAGGCGTACCGGGGGGACACCGCCCGGGCGCTCGCCGACACCAAGGGGTGGCTGGCCGACGGCTGGCGCACGGTGTACGTCACCGAGGGCCAGGGCCTCGCCACGCGTACGGTCGAGGTGCTGGGCGGCGAAGGCATCGCGGCCCGCTTCGTCCCCGACCTCACCGAGATCGCCCCGTCCGTCGTCCACGTCTCCTGCGGGGCGATCGACCAGGGGTTCGTCGACCCGGCGCTCAAGCTGGCGGTGCTCACCGAGACCGACCTGACCGGCCAGCGCACCGCCACCAAGGACCTGGGCCGGATGCCGGCCCGCCGCAGGAAGACCATCGACCCGCTGACGCTGGAGGCGGGCGACTACATCGTCCACGAGCAGCACGGTGTCGGCCGGTACGTGGAGATGGTGCAGCGCACGGTCCAGGGCGCGACCCGCGAGTACCTGCTCGTCGAGTACGCCCCTGCCAAGCGCGGCCAGCCCGGCGACCGGCTCTACATCCCGACCGACCAGCTGGAGCAGGTCACCAAGTACGTCGGCGGTGAGGCCCCGACCCTGCACCGGCTCGGCGGCGCCGACTGGACGAAGACGAAGCAGCGGGCGAAGAAGGCGGTCAAGGAGATCGCCGCCGACCTGATCAAGCTGTACTCGGCCCGGATGGCCGCCCCCGGCCACTCCTTCGCCCCCGACACCCCGTGGCAGCGGGAGCTGGAGGACGCGTTCCCGTACGCGGAGACGCCGGACCAGCTCTCCACGATCGCCGAGGTCAAGGAGGACATGGAGAAGACGGTCCCGATGGACCGGCTGATCTGCGGTGACGTGGGCTACGGCAAGACGGAGATCGCGGTCCGGGCGGCGTTCAAGGCGGTGCAGGACGGCAAGCAGGTGGCGGTCCTGGTCCCCACGACTCTCCTGGTCCAGCAGCACTACGGCACGTTCACCGAGCGGTACTCCCAATTCCCGGTCAACGTCAAGGCGTTGAGCCGCTTCCAATCGGATGCGGAGTCCAAGGCGACCCTCGCGGGCCTGAAGGACGGCGCGGTCGACCTGGTCATCGGCACGCACCGCCTCTTCTCCTCCGAGACGAAGTTCAAGGACCTCGGCCTGGTCATCGTGGACGAGGAGCAGCGGTTCGGCGTCGAGCACAAGGAGCAGCTGAAGAAGCTCCGCGCCAACGTCGACGTGCTCACCATGTCCGCGACGCCCATCCCCCGTACGCTCGAAATGGCGGTCACCGGCATTCGCGAGATGTCCACGATCACCACCCCGCCGGAGGAGCGCCACCCGGTGCTGACCTTCGTCGGCCCGTACGAGGAGAAGCAGATCGGCGCGGCGATCCGCCGTGAACTCCTGCGTGAGGGACAGGTCTTCTACATCCACAACCGGGTCGAGTCCATCGACCGGGCCGCCGCCCGCCTCCGCGAGATCGTCCCGGAGGCGCGGATCGCCACGGCCCACGGCCAGATGTCCGAACAGGCCCTGGAACAGGTGGTGGTGGACTTCTGGGAGAAGAAGTTCGACGTCCTGGTCTCCACGACGATCGTGGAATCCGGCATCGACATCTCCAACGCCAACACGCTGATCGTGGAGCGCGGCGACAACTTCGGCCTCTCCCAACTCCACCAGCTGCGCGGCCGGGTGGGCCGAGGCCGCGACCGGGGCTACGCCTACTTCCTCTACCCGCCGGAGAAGCCCCTGACCGAGACGGCCCACGAGCGCCTGGCGACGATCGCCCAGCACACGGAGATGGGCGCGGGCATGTACGTGGCGATGAAGGACCTGGAGATCCGCGGCGCGGGCAACCTCCTCGGCGGTGAGCAGTCCGGCCACATCGCGGGCGTCGGCTTCGACCTGTACATCCGCATGGTCGGCGAGGCGGTCGCCGACTACCGGGCCCAGATGGACGGCGCGGTGGAGGAGGAGCCCCCGCTGGAGGTCAAGATCGAGCTCCCGGTCGACGCGCACGTCCCGCACGACTACGCCCCCGGCGAGCGCCTGCGCCTCCAGGCGTACCGCGCGATCGCCCAGGCCACCTCGGAGGACGACATCCGAGCGGTCCGCGAGGAGCTGACCGACCGCTACGGCCCGCTGCCCGAACCGGTCGAGAACCTCCTCCTGGTGGCCGGCCTGCGCATGCTGGCCCGCGCCTGCGGAGTCGGCGAGATCGTCCTCCAGGGCTCCAACATTCGCTTCGCCCCGGTGGAGTTGCGCGAGTCCCAGGAACTCCGCCTGAAGCGCCTCCACCCGAAGACGGTCATCAAGCCCACGGCCCACCAGATCCTGGTCCCGCGCCCGACGACGGGCAAGATCGGCGGCAAGCCGGTGGTGGGCCGCGAACTGCTGTCGTGGACGGGCGAGTTCCTGACGACGATCCTGGGTTCGTAACGCCCGGTTTCGCGAACGATCGGGCCCCGCCGGGCTGACCGGCGGGGCCCGAGGCGTTTCGCCGGGCGGGGTCAAGGCGCGGAGAGCCGTTTGAACGCGGCCCACACCGTCTTGCCCACGACATGGTGGTCGACGCCGAAGTCCGCGGCGAGTTCACCGACGAGGAACAGCTCGCGCCCTGAGTAACTGCTCTCGTCCGCGTGCTGAATCTCCGGCTGCCCGTCGCCGCTGTCCCGGACCTCCAGCCGTACGAGGTCGTCCGTCAGGTTGCGCCGGACGGCGAATTCCCGTCCTGGTGGGACGCCGTGGAGCAGGGCGTTGGTCGCCAGCTCCGAGGCGCAGAGCTCTATGTCGTCGATCAGGTCCGTGAGCTGCCACTCCCTGAGGACATGGACGACGAAATCGCGTGAGGCACCGACGGAAGTGCGCCGTCGGGGGAAGCGCCGTAACTGCGAAGAGGACACGGTGGTTCACCGCCCTGCTCGTGGGTCGCAACGAGACGGCTATACTGCTATTCGCGAAAGGCAGCAAGATACCCTTTGGGGTGTTCGACGGAGTCGCCTACCGTGTGCACCGGCAAGGTCCGTCGTCGCGAAGGAGGAGGCCATGGGCGAGGGCGAAGTGATCAGCGCGTCCACTCGCTACCTGACGACGGCGGAGGGTGGAGGCGACGTCTGGAGTGCCGAGGCGGCGTCGGCGGGGCGACGGGGCACGCAGAAGATCGTGAGTGCCGGTGAAGTCGCCGCTCCGGAGCGGGTGGCGGGCCTGCTCGCGGTGGAACCCGGCGGACAGGTCGTCGCACGGCGGCGGATCATGTATCTCGACGGTGAACCCTGCGAGTTGACCGACACCTACTACCCCGTGGAGATCGCGCAAGGCACAGGACTGGCCGGCACGGCGAAGATCCGAGGAGGAGCCGTCCGGCTGCTCGCCGAACTCGGCCACATCGGTGTCCGGGCGCAGGAGGACGTGGCCGCTCGCATGCCGTCCGAGAGCGAACGGGCTGAGCTGGCCCTGAAGGCCGACGAGCCGGTCCTCGAACTGACCCGGCTCACCCTGGACGCGCACGACCGGCCGATCCAGGTCGATGTGATGGTCATGCCTCCCCGGGGCCAGAAGCTGCGGTACGAGATCAGGATCGGATGACGATGCACGGACCGGAGACAGAAGAGGCGGACGGCCGCCCGCTGCACGAGCGGATCGCTGCCGATCTGCGAGACGACATCATGTCCGGCGAGCTGGCTCCGGGCGACAGCCTTCCCTCCACCGCACAGCTGAAGGAGCGTTTCGGGGCGGCGAACGCGACGATCCAGAAGGCCGTGCAGCGCCTCAAGAGTGAGCGCCTCGTGGTCGGCCGGGCGGGCGCATCGGTGACCGTACGCGAGCATCGCCAGCGCACGATACGGCCCGCCGCGTACATGGCCCCGTCCCCGTCGGGAGAGTCGTACCGCTGGCTGACGGAGGCGACGAGCTCCGGCACACGCGCCCGCAGCACGCTCCTGGACGTCACGGAGGCCGAGCCGCCGACGGATGTCATGGTCGCGCTCGCGCTCCAGCCGGGCGGCACAGCGATCCTTCGCCACCAACTGCTGTCGATCGACGACGAGCCCGCAGAACTCGTCTCTTCGTACTACCCGCTGGACATCGCCGAAGGCACGGCCATCACCGAACGCCGCCGCATCCCGGGAGGCACGCCCACACTCCTGGCCTCGCTCGGCCACCCGCCCCGGCTCAGCGTCGACCGCGTCTCGGCCCGCGTAGCGACGCCGGGGCAGTACCGACTGCTCCGGCTCCCCGGGGACCTCCCGGTCCTACGGACCCTGCGGGTGGTGCTCAGCGACGACGACCGGCCCATTGAGGCCACGGTGATGGTCAAAGCGGGGCACCTGTACGAGGTGCAGTACGAGTTCACGCCCGAAACCGGCTGAGGTCACCGCCCAGGGGACAGGGCCACCGTGATCTCCTCGTGCAGCCCCAGCGGCAACCGGGTGCCCCACCGGTCCGCCGCCTCGGCCGCCAGCTCGCGGCTCCAGCGCCAGCTGTTCGCGGCCGCTGTGCGGAGGTCGTCAGGGGTCAGGGAAGCGGTCGTCGTGGCGTACCGCTCGATGTCCGTCGGCGGCAGGTCCGCCTCCAGGGCGCGGCTCGGGGTGAGCCAGTGGACGGTCGAGCCGCGCAGCAGGCGGCAGAGCTTCAGCTGGAGCGGGGCGATGACGGCGTGCAGCAGGTTGTGGGCGCGGGCTCTCTCGCCACGGGCCTGGAGGTGGGCCAGCATCAGGGTCCAGTTGGCCAGTTGGCCAGTTCGTCGGTGAGCTGCTGGGCGGTGGCCACCGGCTCCGGCGGGCTGAAGGCGGCCAACTCGCGGGCGGCGGCGGTGAGGTGACCGGTGCGCTCGAGGAGGACGGCGGCCTCGGGGCGCGGCAGGTGGACCTGGCCGCGCCAGGTGGCGATCTCCGCGATGCCGCCGCCGGTCGGCTCCACGTGGAACTCGCCGCGCATCAGGTCGTCGAAGACCACGGCGAGGATGCCGTACATGTTCGTGTACGCCAGCTTCAGCGGAGCCAGCTGCTCCACGAACTCCCGCCCCTCGAAGGCGTCGACGTCCTCCTCCCGTACGTACAGGCAGGCGTCCAGGTCCGAGTGGGCGTCGGCTTCACCGAGCGTCCAGGAGCCGTAGAGGAGGACACCGTCGATCCGGAGGTCGGCCCGGGCCGCCGAGCGCAGCAGCTCGATGCGGCGGTTCAGGGCCTCGGCGGGGAGAGGCGTGCGAGGGGTGGGGCGGGCGTGCGGCATGGCCGGGTCTCCTGAGTGAGGATGTGGGCGTACGAGCGAGGGCCGGCGGTCGCCGCCGGGCTGCCTCCGGTCCCGCTGCGGGACCTCGTTCGTCGCTCAGGAAACGCCCATGGGGGCGGCCCAGGGGGTCGTCCCGTCACCCGTCGCGGCGGTTTTCCGGAGTGAAGACCAGGCCTGTGAGGACCCGGAGCCGGAGCGGGCTGAAGCCGAGTCATGAAAGCCCCGCCGACGGGGAAGACGCCCATAGGATTCTCGGCGTTCGGCTTTCTCCCCGTCAGGATGGCTTCACGTGATATCTCCCCGTACGTACCGAGCAGCGGCCCTGCCCGCCCTCAGCGCCCTCGTCGTGCTCGCTCTGGCCGGCTGCGACCCCGACGATCTCGCGGCGGAGAGCGGCGGCAGTGCGAGTGGCGGTGCGAACGGTGGCGGGGCGCAGTCCGCCGCGGGGTTCGGGGTCAGTCCGCTGGACAACCCCGACGGTACGAAGCCGGGGCTGGCGCCCCTCACCAGCGACGCCGACCGGGCCGCCGCGCGCAAGGTCATCGAGAAGGTCGCCACCAAGGGGCGCGGCCCGAAGACCGGCTACGAGCGGAGCAAGTTCGGGTCCGCGTGGAAGGACGGGATCGACGGCATCCCGCTCGCCCGGAACGGCTGCGACACCCGTAACGACCTTCTCGCCCGGGACGGCAAGGACATCGAGCACCGGTCGGGATCCAACTGTGTCGTCGTCTCGTTGAAGCTCAAGGACCCCTACACCGGCAAGTCCATCGACTGGCGCAAGCAGCGGGCGACCGAGGTGCAGATCGACCATGTGATGCCGCTGTCCTACAACTGGCAGATGGGCGCCGCCCGCTGGAACGAGACCAAGCGGCAGCAGATCGCCAACGACCCGCTCAACCTCCTCCCGGTGGACGGCCCGGCCAACAACGCCAAGCGCGACTCCGGCCCGGCCGCCTGGCTGCCGCCGTACAAGCCGGTCCGCTGCTCGTACGCGGTGCGGTTCGCGCAGGTCTCGCTGAAGTACGACCTCCCCGTCACCGCCCCGGACAAGCAGGCCATGCTCGCCCAGTGCGGAGGCTGAGCCGTCGTTCGGTGGGGCCACCGGCCGTGGCCGTGACCGTGGCCCCACCGGCCCTTCGCGGCTCCTAGACCTTGCCGCCGCAGATCACGTTGTACGGACGGCCCATCGCCATCATCAGCTGCATCGGCTCCGTCGTCGCCGCCGGGCACTCCTCCTTCTCCTCGACGAGGGCCAGCACCTTGAAGGCGTCGGACCCGGCCGAGGCGCAGGCGATCTCCTTGGCGGTCGACGTGATGCAGTCGCCCTTCACCAGCTGGCCGCCGCCGGCGCCCGCGTCGCCGGGGTGGTCGCCGGTCAGGTTCCGGCCGCAGACGGTGTTGGTGGGGATGCCGCTGCTCTTCTTGTCGTCGCCGGAGCCGAAGACCCGGGAGACCTGGATGATCAGGTCCGTTCCGGCCGGGCACTGGATCGCGTTGGGCATGATGCTCGCGCTCTGGATCTCCAGCGCCTTGAAGGTCGCCCCGGCGTCGTCGCAGTCGAACGCGCGGTAGCCGTCCGGCTTGTTCTCCGGGTCCGGCCCGCCGCAGTCACCGACCTCCCAGGAACCGCCCTTGCCGTCCGAGGCGGAGGAGGGCGACGAGGAGGCGGAGGACGACGAGGAGGAGTCCTTGTCGCCGAAGACCTTGGACGCGCCGTAGGCCAGCCCGAGAATCACCGCGAGCACCAGCAGGCTCTGCAGACACCCGGCTCCTCTCCGGGGGCGGGACGGCGTACTGCCTGGCTGGGTCATGGTGCTGCTCCTCCTGGCGTCGCGTACGGGGACGAAGTCACGGGTGGGGACGCGGCATGGACACTTCACGGTTCCCGGGGCGGAGGCCCCTGCGGACCGCCGCCCGAGGTCCGTCCCCGCCGACGCTCGTACGCGTAAATCCCCTGGTCACAGGTGGTGTGGCCTGCCTAAGGTCGGCCCATGGAACTGCACATCACCACGCTCGCCGAACGCCCCGAACTCGCCGGGGCGCTCGACCGGATGCCGGACACCTGGCCGGAGTTCGTCCTGGAGGACATCGTCGGCTGGGCGAACTTCCCGCGGATCGCCGTCGAGTTCCCGGAGTTCGTCCTGGTCGCCACCGACCCGGACGGCAACGTGGTCGCCCGCGCCTACAGCGTCCCCTTCGAGCTGAACGCCCCCGGCCGCGGCAAGCTCCCCGTCGGCGGCTGGGACCGGACGCTGCTGTGGGCGCTCTCCGATCTGCGGCGGGGCCGGACCCCCGACACCGTCAGCGCGATCGAGATCACCGTGGCCACCGGCCACCAGGGCCAGGGGATCTCGGGCCGGATGCTGGCCGCGATGCGGGAGAACGCGGGACGGCTCGGCTTCGGCGAGGTCGTCGCCCCGGTCCGGCCGAGCGGCAAGCACCTGCGGGCCGGCCTGCCGATGGAGGAGTACGCCCGGCTCACCCGCCCCGAGGACGGACTGCCCGAGGACCCATGGCTGCGGGTCCACGTCCGGGCGGGCGGGGTCGTGGACTCGGTCGCCACGGCGTCGATGACGGTGAGCGGTTCGCTCGCCCAGTGGCGGGAGTGGACCGGGCTGCCGTTCGACACGGACGGTCCGGTGGAGGTGCCGGGAGCCCTCGTCCCGGTGCACTGCGCGGCCGCGCACGGGTACGCGGTCTACGTCGAACCCAACGTGTGGGTGCGCCACCGGGTGTGAGGAGCGGCGCGCACGGTGGCCGGTGCCGACCCACCGTGCCCGCGCCGACCCACCGTGCCCCCAGCCAGGCCCGGCGGCGGCAGGAGATACCGTACGAGCGATCTCATCGTGCCCGTACGGGCCGTTCCGCCCTGGAGAGACCCGCAGTGAAGAACCCACGTACCCCCGACACCCCCCGCACGTCGAAGCCCGTGCGCACGCGACGCGCATGGAGAAACGGTTCGGCGAAGAGCGCCCCCGGCGCGGGCCGCAGCGTGTCCCTGGTGGTGCGCCCCGCCCTCACCGCCGCGTGGCGTGCGGTGCGCTCCCGGCGGGGCCGCTGGGTGACGGGCGGCACGGTGGTGGCGCTGGCCGCCGTCGTGGGCGCCGTCGTCCTCCTGGGCGAGGAGTCCGGTCCGCCGGACCCGCGCGCCCGCGAGTACCGGGACGTCAACTCCTGCCTCCTGACCGGGGAGCAGGGCATCATCGCCGGCACGCCCGCGGCACCGGTGTGGGCGGGGATGCAGAAGGCGTCCCTGGAGACCCGTACCCGCGCGACCTACGTCCCCGTCATGGGCGAGCAGTCGGCGCAGAACGCCCTGCCGCACCTGAACTCGCTGCTCCAGCGCCAGTGCGATGTGGTGGTGGCCGTGGGGGAGAGCCAGGTGGAGGTGGCGCGCAGCGAAGCGGGAAACCACCGGGCGATCCGCTTCGTCGTGGTGGGCGGACCCGGGGCGGCCGAGCCCGACGGCAAGGCGGCGCAGGGCACTCCGGGGAATGTGACGGTCGTCGCGGAGACCGGAGGCGGACTGGAGGATCGGATTGCCCGGATCATTCAGAAAGCTGTCCCTATGGGCAAGTAGCCGGAATGTGACATTCCGGCAAAAGGTGACGTTAGTCACTGAGTTGGCAATCGAAAACGTAATTTTTCTGTTCGGATCTCGTGCACCCTTATGAAGATCTTGTAAGCGGAGCATAAGTAGAGGGCAGCGCAGATGCGTTCTCGGTGGGTTCGAACGGCCCGAATATTCCCGTCCGGCCCGCGAGGGCGCGCACGGCTCAGACGGACAGCCCTGTTCATCCTCGTCGCCTTCTCCCTGACCCTCACCACGGAGACGGCCGCTGCCACCGGGGCCACGCTGCCCCGGCTCTCCATGCCCCAGATGTCCCTGGCCGGGCTCTGGAAGTGGTCGGGCACCTCCCCGCTCGACGTGCCCGAACAGCAAGGGGGCACCGCCGACGGCAAGAGCCACACCGCCTCCGCCGCCGACACCTCCGCCGAGGGCGACGCCGGCCGCGAGCCCGGCAAGGGCCGCGGTGAACTCGACCCGTACGAGCGGCCGGCGCCGGACACCGACAAGGCGACGACCGAGCCGGTCACCGGCACCGACGAGAGCTTCGACGAGAAGACCAGCGAGCGGGACGCCAAGAGGTCCACCGAGACCACGGACCACTACGTCAACGCCGATGGCTCCACCACGGTCCGCCACTACCCCGGCCGTACCAACTTCCGCGCGAAGGACGGCACCTGGGAGCCGATCGACACGACGCTCACCGAGGCCGAGGACGGCCGGCTGGAGCAGACCGCCAACTCCCTGAAGGTCGGATTCGGCCCGGACGCCGCCGACCAGGCCCTCGCCTCCGTCGACTTCGGCGCCGGCCGCTCCCTCGCCTACGCGCTGCAGGGCGCCCGAGCGGCATCGCCGGTCGTGGGCGACGACGGCAAGGTCACCTACCCGGACGTCCTCCCCGGCACCGACCTGCTGCTCGCCCCGCTCGCCGACGGCTTCAAGGAACACCTCGTCCTGCACTCCAAGGACGCCGCCAACTCCTGGGTGTTCCCCCTCGACCTCAAGGGTCTGACCCCGCGCATCACCGCCGACGGCGACGTGGAGTTCACGGACGGAGACGGCGAGGTCACCGCGACCATCCCGCACGCCTTCATGACCGACGCCAAGATCGACGAGCGGTCCGGCGACCCGACGCTCTCGCAGGCCGTCGACTACGAACTCACCACCGTCGACGGCAAGCCCGCGCTGCGGATGACCGCCGACCGCGCGTGGCTCGACGACCCCGCCCGCGTCTACCCCGTCATGGTCGACCCGACCATCGCCGCCAGCAACTCCACGTACGCCCAGAACACCATCCCCGGCAACCACTCCTCCGAGGCCGAGATCAAGGTCGGGTCGTACGACTCCGGCACCAACCGGGCCCTCTCCTTCCTCCAGTTCTCCTCCCTGGGCACCACCCTCAAGGGCCAGCGGGTCACCGCCGCCACCCTCAACCTGCACGCCCTGTGGTCCTCGACCTGCACCGCGACGCCGTTCTCCGTGCACCCGATCGCCGCGTCCTGGACGCCTGCCGGGGTCACGAAGTACCCCGGCCCGGCCATCAGCCCGGCCATCGGCGGTGCCACCGTCGCCCCCGGCGCCTCCTGCTCCAACACCAGCGGCAGCAGCAGCGTCGGCGTGAAGATGCCGGTCAAGCTCTCCACCGGCTGGTTCGACGCGGTCGCCACCGGCAGCCCCAACTACGGGCTCGCGGTCACCGCACCGGTCAACGACGGTCTGCACTGGAAGAAGTTCCACTCCGACAACGCGACCACGGCCGGCTTCCGCCCGGCGCTCGACCTCACCTACACGGCCAACAAGAAGCCGCAGGTCAACGCCCAGTACCCGCCGACGAACCACCAGGCGCCCACGCTGCGCCCCGAGCTGTTCGTCTACGCCAGCGACGCCGACAAGTGGCCGATGGCCAAGCTCAGCTACGCCTTCGAGGTGTACGACGCCGACAGCGACAGCACCACCCCCGTCGCCACCTCCGGCGTGATCACCAAGGGCAGCTGGAAGGTCCCCGCGGGCAAGCTCAAGTGGAGCAAGGACTACGCCTGGTTCGTCAGCGTCTCCGACGGCTACGACTCGGTGATGTACTCGGCCAGCAGCTTCTCCACCACCGTCCCGCAGCCGCCGGTCACCTCGGGCCTCGCCCAGAACACCGACGGCCACGACTTCGACCCCAGCGACGGCAACTACACCACCAGCGACACCGACGCCGAGATCGAGGTCGTCGGCCCCTCGCTGTCCGTCGAGCGCTCGTACAACAGCCGTGACCCCCGGAGCGACGGTGCCTTCGGCGCCGGCTGGTCCACCGCCATGGACATGAAGGCCGTCGAGGTCAAGGACGGCACCGGCGCACTCTCCAGCGTCATCATCACCTACCCCGGCGGTGAGCAGGTCGCCTTCGGCCGCAACAGCGACGGCACCTTCGTCCCGCCGATGGGCCGCTACGCCCGGCTCGCCGCGGCCACCAGCGGCGGCGGCTACACGCTGACCGACAAGGACTTCACCACCTACGCCTTCCAGCAGGCCACCGGCCAGGCCGGTTCCTTCGCGATATCCGGCATCAAGGACTACGCGGGCCGCTCGGAGACCTTCACCTACGCCTCCGGCCGGCTGTCCAAGGTCACCAACGTGACGTCCGCCCGGTCTCTGACCTTCGCCTGGTCCACACCCGCCGGGGCCACCGCCCCGCACGTCTCCACCGTGACCACGGACCCGGCCACCCCCGGTGACGCGAACTCCGCCCAGAAGTGGACCTACGGGTACAACGGCGACCAGCTCACCAAGGTCTGCCCGCCCGCCGACGCCACCAAGTGCACCACGTACGGCTACACCACGGGCAACCACTACCGCACGACCGTCCTCGACACCTCCCCGTACGCCTACTGGCGGCTCGGAGAAGCAGCCGGACAGACCGTCGCCAAGGACTCCGTCGACCTCAACCAGGGCAAGTACAACGGCCAGTTCCGCAACGTGACCCTGGGTGCCGTCGGCCCGCTGGCGGGCTCCACGCAGAAGGCCGCCACCTTCAACGGCACCACGTCCTACGTGGAGATGCCCAGCGCCCCCGGCGCCACCCCCTCGTACGCGTCCGTCTCCCTGTGGTTCAAGACCACCAAGGCGGGCGGTGTCCTCTTCTACTACGGTGACAAGCCGCTCAGCGGCACCGACCCGGTCGGCACCACCACCAAGAACACTCCCGCGGTGTACGTCGGCATGGACGGCAAGCTGCGCGGCTGCCTGGCCATGTCCCCCGGCTGCATGAGCACCATCGCCTCCAGCGCCACCGTCACCGACGGCAAGTGGCACCAGGCGGTCCTCACCGGAGCGGGCAACACCCAGACCCTGTACCTCGACGGTGTCAGCCAGGGCAGCCTGGCCGGCACCATCAACGACTGGGAGCAGCCCTACATCTCGCTCGGCGCCGGCGTGAACACCGACGGCTGGCCCAGCATGAACCCGAACGACAAGCTCGGGCACTTCACCGGCCAGCTCGCCGAGGTCGCCATCTACTCCGACGCCCTCCAGCCGTCGGTCATCACCGCCCAGTACCAGGCCGCCACCCGGCCCGCCGGACTCCTCAACAAGATCACCTCGCCGGGTGGCAGGGTCCAGTCCTCCGTCACCTACGGCACCACCGACGACCTGGTCCTCGACGCCACCGACAGCGACGGCGGCACCTGGAAGCTCAACCCCGCCACCGTCACCGGCTCCTCCCAGGTCTACCGCTCCGCCGTGATGGGTTCCGCACCCACCGGCTACTGGCGCCTGGGCGACACCCAGGGCGCACCGCAGGCCGCCAACGAGATCCACACCGGATTCGGCACCTACAACAGCGTCACCCAGGGCACCGCCGGACCCTTCGGCGCCGGTGACTCCACAGCGGTCACGTTCAACGGCACCTCCTCCTACGCGGAGATCCCCTACGGCCCCTGGCACGGCAAGCTGGACCGCGCGGTCGAACTCTGGTTCAAGACCGCCAAGCCCGGTGTCCTGATGGCCGACCAGCAGCGCACCCCCGACGACCCGGCCGGCGTCGGCGGCAGCTGGACCCCGACCCTGTACGTCGGCAGCGACGGAAAGCTGCGCGGCCACTGGTGGAGCGTCTCCGGTTCCGGCAGCGTGGACTTCGGCTCGAAGGCCGCGGTCAACGACAACAAGTGGCACCACGCGGTGCTCTCCGCGAGCGGCACCAAGCAGACCCTGTACGTCGACGGCGTCAAGCAGGCCGACTTCACCGGCGCCGCCAAGGACCAGTCCAACACCCGGACCTTCCTCGGCGCGGGCTTCGCCAAGGGCTGGTTCAACTCGCCCGGCGACGTCAGCTACTTCACCGGCGCGATGGCCGACGTCTCGGTCCACTCCGCACCGCTGAGCGCCGACGACGTCGAGCGCCACTGGTCGGCGTACAAGGCGTCCTCCGGCATCGCCCCGGTCCGCACGGTCAAGCTGACCGACCCGACCGACAAGACCCTGACCTACGTGTACGACGCGGAGATGGGCAACCGTCTGCTCGCCGCCGTCGATACCAACGGCAAGCGCACGACGTACGGATACGACACCGGCGGCTTCCTGCGCACGGTCACCGACGCCAACGGCAACCGCAGCATCACCGGCCACGACGTCCGCGGCAACGCGGTCTCCACGACCACCTGCCAGGACACGGCCAAGGACAGGTGCGCCACCGAGTACTACAGCTACTACCCGGACGCGACCACGGCCTTCCCGCCGATGGACCCGCGTAACGACCTGCCGCTCACCGAGCGCGACGGCCGCTCCTCCGGGCCCACCGACAACACCTACCTCACCAGCTACACCTACGACACCGGGGGCAACCTCACCTCGGTGACCAGCCCGCCGGTGCCGGGCTTCCCGCAGGGCCGTACCGCCACGACCACGTACACCACCGCCGCCACCCCGGCGGCCGACGGCGGCACCGCTCCCGCCGGCCTCGTCTCCGACGTGGTGACCCCGGGCGCCAAGAGGACCACGTACACCTACAACAAGAACGGCGATCTCGCCGAGACCACGGACGCCAACGGCGCCCGGCTGAAGCAGGTCTACGACGCCCTCGGCCGCCAGACGGCGAGCACGGAGATATCCGACGCCCACCCGGCCGGACTCACCACCCGCTACACCTACGACAAGAACGACCAGGTCGTCACCGAGACCAGCCCCGCCGTCACCAACCGGGTCACCGGCGCGGTCCACACCGCACGGACCACCACGGTCTACGACGCCGACGGCAACGTCCTGGAGCAGACCGTCGCCGACACCACCGGTGGTGACGCGCCGCGCACCACCAAGGTGACCTACGACGCGTACAACCGGATGGCCGACCGCACCGATCCCGGCGGTGCCACCACCGCCTTCGCGTACGACGTCTACGGCAACAAGATCCGTGAGACCGACGCCGAAGGCAACGTCAACACCTACACCTTCGACGCCGAGGGCCGTCCCCTCACCACCAACCTGCTCAACTACACGGGCGACCCGGCCGACCCGATCGCGCCCACCACCCTCGTCCAGGAGTCCCGCGCCTACGACCCGGCGGGCCGCCTCGCCTCGCTCACCGACGCGATGGGCTGGGTGACCGCCTACACCTACACCGACGACGGGCTCTCGGCCACCGTGGTCCGCAAGGACCCGCAGACCGGTGCCTCGTTCACCGAGCAGGCCAACACCTACGACGCGGTCGGCAACCTGACCAAGCAGGTCACCAACGACGGCCGGACCACCACCACGTTCACCGTGGACGCGGCCGACCGGGTCACCTCCAGCGTGCTGGACCCCGGCGGCCTGGCCCACGCCACCACCGTCACCTACGACCCCGACGACAATGTCGTCAGCGAGAGCGACTTCGACCCGGCGACCGGCCGGACCAGCACCTCCGACACCACCTACGACGACCTGGGCAACGTCACCGGCAACACCCTGCACGACGGCACCACCGCCCCGGTCGGCCGCTGGAAGCTGAACGAGACCGGCGGCACGGCAGCCAAGGACTCCTCCGGCGGAACCCGTGACGCGGTCTTCGGCAGCGGGGTCACCCGCTCCACCGAGCGCGGCGGCTCGGCCGTCTTCGACGGCACCGCCAACGCCTACGGCACCACGGCGGCACCGGTGGTCAACACCACCGGCAGCCTCACCGTCTCCGCCTGGGTCAAGCTGGACTCCACCGCGGCCAACCGGACCTTCGTGGCCCAGAACGGCAAGAACGCGAGCGGCTTCCAGCTCTACTACTCCACCGCCCACGGCTGGACCTTCAACCGCCACGCCACCGACACCACCGGCCCGGTGATCGCCCGCGTCACCTCCGGCACCGCCGCGGTCAGCGCCGGCACCTGGACCCACCTCGCCGGTGTCTACGACAAGGAGGCCGGCCAGCTGCGGCTGTACGTCAACGGCACCGCCGTCGGCACCCCGGCCGCCTTCAACGCCCCGTGGGACGCCAACGGCCCCCTCCAGATCGGGCGCCTCTGGTACAACGGCGGCTACCGGGAGCACCACCTGGGCGCGCTCTCCGACGTCCAGCTGTACAGCGAGGCGCTGACCGCCTCCCAGGTGTCCGCCGTGCGCGGCGGCACGCTGCCCGCCGCGGGCAGCGAGGTGCGCACCGCCACATGGAAGCTCGACCAGCGCGGACTGCCGGTGTCCTCCACCGACCCCAACGGTGACACCACCGACTACGGGTACGACGAGGCCGGCCAGCAGACCACGGTCACCGAGCCGGCCGTCCGGTCCGAGCAGAACGGCGGCACCCCGGTCACCATCCGGCCCGTGTCGATGACCGGCTACAACACCTACGGCGAGCCGACGGAGTCCTCGGACCCGCGGGGCAACGTCGTGGTGACGGCGTACGACGCCGAGGGCCAGGAGTCCTCGACGAAGCTGCCCGACTACACCCCGCCCGGCGGGGGCGCGCCCATCACCGCGACCGCGTGGAACGAGTACAACAGGCTCGGCCAGGTCACCGCCGAAGTGGACCCGCTGGGCAACCGCACCACCTACACCTACACCCAGCTCGGCGACCTCGCCTCGGTCACCGAACCGGGCGGCGACACCACCCGCTTCGCGTACACCCCCAACGGCGAACAGCTGTCGGCGACCCGGCCGGGCGGTGCCCGCGAGGAGACCACCTGGGACTACCTCGGGCGTCCGCTGACCAGCACCGACATCGTGCGCCAGCCCACCCAGCGGGCGGTCACGGCGATCAACGAGTACAACGCTCCGGGCGGCGAGCTGTCCCGGACCGTGAGCCCCACGGGGGTCAGCGAGTCGTACACGTACGACGCCCTGGGCGAGACGACCTCGGTCACCGACAGCGCCGGGAACGTCTCCCGCTTCACCTACGACATGGACGGCCGGTCCCTGACGTCCACCGGTCCGGACGGCACCAGCACCCGCAACACCTACGACGGCTTCGGCCAGCTGACCGCCACCAGCGACATGTCGGCGGACGGCGCGGTGATCCGCACCAGCCGCGCGACCTACGACCGGGCGGGCAACCCCCGTACGGTCACCGACTACCGCGGCAACACCGTCACCCTCACGACCGACGCGACCGGCCAGATCTCCCAGGCCGTCCAGCCCGTCTCCGAGACCGAGTCGATCACCACGACCTTCGGCTACGACGCGGCGGGCAACCGCACGCGCTTCACCGACGGCCGCGGGAACCCCTTCATCACCACGTACAACAACTGGGGCCTGCCCGAGTCGGAGATCGAGCCCGCCACCCCGGCCCACCCGGACCCGGCGGACCGCACCTTCACGATGGTCTACGACGGCAACGGGCGACCCAGTCAGTCCCGTTCGCCCGGCAACGTGGTCCTGCACAACACGTACGACAGCAAGGGACGGCTCACCAAGCAGACCGGCAGCGGCGCGGAGGCGGCGACCGCCGACCACAGCTACACCTACGACTCCGAGGACCGGATCACTTCGGTCGCCGGCGTGGAAGAGGACCGCAACACCTTCACGTACGACGACCGCGGCCTCCTGCTGAGCGCCAAGGGCCCCTCCGGCGACTCCTCCTTCAGCTACGACGCCGACGGAGCGATCACCTCGCGCACCGACGCCTCCGGCACCTCCACCTACGGCTACGACACGGCCGGCCGGCTCAAGACCGCCAAGGACGCCTCGACCGGCACGTCCCTGACGTACGGCTACGACGTCAACAGCAACGTGACGTCGGTGGACTACGGGCAGGGCAAGTCCCGGCGGGCCTTCTCCTACGACTCCCTGGAGCGCCTCACCTCCGACCGGCTGACCTCGCCGACCGGAAAGCTGCTGGCATCGACCGCCTACGGCTACGACGTCAACGGCAACGAGATCTCCAAGACCACCACGGGGGTGGCGGGAGCCTCGTCGAACACCTACACCTACGACCGGGCGAACCGGATCTCCTCCTGGAGCAACGGCTCGGCCACCGAGCAGTACGGCTACGACGCGTCCGGCAACCGCACCCGGATCGCCGGCGACACCTACACCTACGACGCCCGCAACCGGCTCACCTCCGACGGCCACAACACCTACGGGTACACGGCCCGCGGCACGCTGAGCGTGCTCACCGACGAGGCCGGGCAGCAGACGTCGATCAAGGCGGACGCCTTCAACCGGATCATCGAGGAAGGCAACCGGAAGTACACGTACGACGGCCTGGACCGGGTGCTCACGGCCCGGGACGAGGACGGCGCACAGACCGCCTTCGCCTACAGCGGCGCGGGCAACGACGTCGCCTCGGATGGCTACACCACCTACAGCCGCAACGCGGACGGCTCGGTGCTGGGCATGAAGTCGGCGCTGTCGTCGGTCCTGGTCCTGACCGACCTGCACGACGATGTGGTGGGGCAGTTCACGGAGTCCGGTGAGGCCCTGACCGGCTCGACGACCTACTCGCCGTTCGGCAAGGTCCTTCAGTCGCAGACCATGGTCGGCCAGCTCGGCTACCAGTCGGGCTGGACGGACCCGGCGACCGCCAAGGTCAATATGGCCGCGCGCTGGTATTCACCGGAGACGGGCCAGTTCAACAGCCGGGACACGGTCTCGCTGAATCCGCTGCCCAATTCGGTGAGCGCTAACCGGTACGCGTACGCGAACCAGAACCCGCTGACCGCGACCGACCCGACCGGCCACTGGCCCAGCTTCGTCGACAAGGCCATCAAGAAGGTCACCAAGAAGGTCAAGAAGGTCGCGAAGACGGCCTGGAAGAAGACCAAGGCGACGGTCAAGAAGGTCGCGAAGGTCGTCAAGAAGGCCGCGAAGGTCGTCAAGAAGGTCTACAAGAAGGTCGTCAAGAAGGCGAAGCGGGTGGTCCGTAAGGCCGTCCACTACGTCGCCGACAAGGTCTACAAGGCCAAGAAATACGTCAAACGTACGTACAAGGCCGTCAAAAAGGTCGCCCATAAGGTCACCAAAACCGTCAAGCGGAAGGTGAAGGCGGCGACCAAGGTCGTCAAACACGTGGCCAAGAAGGTGGTGAAACAGGCGAAGAAGGTCGGCAAGGCCGTGAAGAAGGCGGCCAAGGCGACATCGAACTTCGTCAAACAGCACGCGGGGACGATCGTGTCGGTCGCGGTGGGTGTCGCGGTCTTCGCGGGCTGCACGGCCGCCACCGGCGGTGTGGGTGTCGTCGGGTGCGGCATGCTTGCGGGAGCCGCGGCGAACGCGGTCGGCTACGCGATGAGCGACGGCCCGAAGTCACTGGGCGGCTTCGCCGCCGCGGTCGGTGTGGGTGCCCTGACCGGCGCCCTGGGCGGCGCGGCGGGCGGTGCCGCGGTAGGCGCTGTCAGCCGTCTCCTGGCGGGTGTCGGTGGCCGTACGGCCACAGGCGCGGCGATGGGTGCCGCGGGTGGCGCGGCGGAAGGTGTCGTGGGCTACGGCGTCTCCTGCGCGGCGCAGCGGTCCTGCACGGCGAGCGGCGCGGCGACGGCGATGGTGGTCGGCGCGGCGACGGGCGGCGTCGGCGGCGCGGCGGCGAGCCGCTTCGGCCCGAAGGCGGACCCGCAGCCCCAGGCGAACTCCCAGCCGGCCTCGCCCCGCCCTGGAGGCGGCGGCTGCCGGGTGAAGACCCCGCACAGCTTCACCGGTCTGACCGGCGTCCTGATGGCGAACGGCACGGTGAAGCCGATCTCCGAGGTGAAGGCCGGGGACATGGTCCTGACGGCGGAGCCGGGCAAGAAGGAGAAGGAGAAGCACAAGGTCAAGGAAGTGATCGTCACCAAGACCGACCGGGACTACGTCGATGTCGTCGTGAAGACGGACGCCGGCCCCAAGACGATCGAGACGACCAAGCACCACCAGTTCTACGAGATCATCCGCAACTCCTGGACCCAGGCGGGCGACCTCAAGCCCGGCCAGGAACTCCAGGACGGCAAGGGCGAGCCGGCCCGCATCCTCGACGTCACCGCGTACACGGCGGAGCGGACGACGTACGACCTGAGCGTCGAGGGGCTGCACACGTACCATGTGGTGGCTGGGCTTCTGCCGGTACTGGTCCACAACATCGATCTGGGTGCGCTCAATGCTTGTCCGACCTCAGCGAACACGCACACAGCGTCGGTGACTGTGCACGATAGCGGTGGAAGAGTTCTGCATGACTACGACATTCGAAGTGGTGCGCAGACGCCTGCGGAGCGGGCTATGGGGCGTGGGGGAGAGACGCTCAGCCACACCGAGAATCGGGCAGCCCGCATGGCGGGTGGGGTTTCGAGTTACGGAACGAAGTTGGTCAAGGGCGACGAATTCTTCCTGGAGAAACCAGTGCCGGTGGACGGATATGTGGTCATCAATGGAACTCGATCACCGTGTTCGAGCTGCATGGGTGCTATGAGGCGCGGCGCCCAAGACACTGGGTCCACATTCGTCTACATCTGGGAGCAGGCCGGACGACCAGCTTGGTGGAGTGTCTCGGGATAACGGGCCGCTAAATGCCGAATCAGAATGTAGGGGAGAGCAATGCCGCAAGATGAGCGCGTGGATCCTGTCCAGATCTTCGCTCGGGTTGGAGGGGTAAGCTACCGCTCCATGGATGCCAACAGGGCCTTTGAGGTGTGGGTTCACCTGGCCCGATCGGCAGGGTGGGACGTCGTTGAGCTTCCTCCCGACGGGAAGGCGGATGACCCGGAAGACCTAGGTGCCGTGATGGTGGAAGGCATTAAGTACCGGATTCACTACAGCCCCCGCGTGCGTCGGCTCCTGGCTGATGACTCAACCGGGCACTTGTCTTACAAGGATGCTCTCGGCTTTGCCGCATGGGCTGAGCCGGAACTCTCCGCCGATTAGTTGGACGGATCACACGATTCGACTGGTTCTCATCAGCCATGCCAGGTGTGAGAGTAGACCGTATTCGATAGCAGGAGCCCCGCGGAACAACGGTTCCGCGGGGCTCCTGGCCGCTCTGGAGACGGTAGTTGACGGCGACGGGCGTGGTCGTAAGTGACCCTTTCTATCGTTGGCCTGAGCTGGCCAGTTGCAGGGCAAGGACGGCTTGGACGAGGGCGGTGACGCGGGTGGTGAAGCACCGGAGTTTGCGGAGTAGTCGCCAGGACTTGAGGATGACCATGGCTTGCATGAAGTGGGCGCAAGGCCTTTAGAACTCCTGACGAGCGGGAAAGGATGTCGTGAACAACCTGTCATGGTCTGACGATATCTTCACCTGCGGTGACCTTCCGCAGGAGAATTCTGAAGAAACAGCGGAAGAGGGGGCTCGGCTCTGGGAACGCTACGTTCATCTGGCCGACAATGTTGTTGGCGACGAGGGAATCGCAGGTGTCGTTGCCTTGATTCGATCGTTTAGGGTTGAGGAGGACTTTGAGGCATATCAGTCTTCAATCTCTGCCCTTCAGAGGTTTCCTCGGGAGGTTTTCGGGGCCGGGGTTGCTGAATCGGCAAGAATTCTCGTTGGAATTCCGGAGTGCTGGAGTGGGAATATCCTTCTTCTGGTTGTCCGCCTGGGAGAGGAATCAATTCGTGCGTTTAACGACACGTTTGCGAGTCTGACCCCAGAGTCCAGAGATCCGCTTGAGCGGCTCATTGATTTTCACGAATCAAATGAATGGCTGGCAGAGGGCGACGAAAAGGGTAAGTTGATCTTGTCGTAAACTTCCGGTGAAAAGGTTTGTGAGCCCTCTCACTCTTGTGTACTCGTAGGTAGAGGGGGTGTTTACCTCTCTGATGCGCCACTGGGCGTCGGCTGATTACTTGCTTGAAGATGATTCTGCGGCCTGGCTACGTCGATGTCGTCGTGAAGACGGACGCCGGTCCCAAGACGATCGAGAATGGGTCATTCGTGCACGTGAGGGACGCGCTCAGAAAATCTGGCGTGCCACACGACGCTGCAGGTGGGTTCGCAGCCGCCTCTCATGTAGAGACCAAGGCCGCTTTGGCCATGAGAAGCAATGGCGTTCAGAGGGCGACAGTCGTGATAAATAATGCTGACGGGGTTTGTTCTGGCCCCTATTCGTGCATGACTGGGGTATCTGCAATTCTTCCGAAAGGGTCCAGTCTGACGTCCATGTGGCGCACCGAAGAGGGCTGGCACGGCGTAACCATGCTGGGCGGCGGTTAATCTCAAGTGGTGTGATATCTGACCGGCCCCGCCTGGGTGTAGAATCCTCCAGGCGGGGCCGGTCTGGTTTGAGTCATTCCACATCGCCTCATCTGCGAACGTTGGAGGGTATCAGTGATTCTGACTATTTTCACTGGCGGTACGACATATCATGCGGTATCGGGAGATGCTCTTAGACGCCTTATCGGAGAGTTGGTAAACGGCGGACCCGACCGAGGGGCGGATGCGGTCGGACAGCCAAAGGTCGGCATTCTTGCAAAGTTTGTTCTATTGGCGCCGCATAGAGATCCGATGAAATCGGATCGGTATTTTGACAGCTATCTCCAGCTGTCGATAAATCCGCTTACAGAATATGGGGCACTGAAGTGGCAAGTTCCCGAGGATTCTGCAATTCGAGTGGATCCGGAGATTGCGAGGAGTGTGTGGATCTCTAAGAATCCAGAACCGCCGGTGTTGGACCAAAATGTTGTTGCCGACCTGCACAATTGGAAGCTTTTTAAGCCCCGAAATACGCTGCCAGTATCTGAAATTCGTGCGGCCGTCGAGGAATTTTGCGAACTAAGAAGCGGTCAGAGGCCTACGGCGGTGTGTTGGGATCGTGATGACTTTGGCGTGCACCACTCTCTGAGTGGGCAGCCGGATGTGACACCTTCTTACTGTGAGGATCCATGGTGCAGAGACTTGGGTACGCGGCACCCATTGCACTGATGAGGGTTTTCGGTTACGTTTCGTGCAAGATGGGATATCCCGTTCAGTAAGACGACATTTGTTGCGATAGTCAATTTAAGGATTCGGTCGGGTGTGGCTGGTGTGGTAGCAGAAGCGCCTGACGGCAGTAATTAACGTCCTTGCTGTCAAATTGCTGGATAGTTACAGCGGCTAACACAATGAGAACGAGATGGATTGGTCCTGTTGGCCGAGCTGAACGCGGCGGCCCGTCTCGACTGGTCGCGTGCGATGGTGGACTCCAGTCATGTGCGGGCCATATAAAGGTGGAGCCGGACGGGACCGAGTCCGGTTGACCGTGGCCGAGCCGGATCGAAACACCATCTGATCACCGACGGACACGGCACACGGCTCGCCGTGATTCCCGCCGGCGGCAACCGCCGCGGCGTCACCCCGCTCATGCCGCGGCGCGGCGGCGAGCCGCTTCGGCCCGAAGGCGGACCCGCAGCCCCAGGCGAACTCCCAGCCGGCCTCGCCCCGCCCTGGAGGCGGCGGCTGCCGGGTGAAGACCCCGCACAGCTTCACCGGTCTGACCGGTGTCCTGATGGCGAACGGCACGGTGAAGCCGATCTCCGAGGTGAAGGCCGGGGACATGGTCCTGACGGCGGAGCCGGGCAAGAAGGAGAAGGAGAAGCACAAGGTCAAGGAAGTGATCGTCACCAAGACCGACCGGGACTACGTCGATGTCGTCGTGAAGACGGACGCCGGTCCCAAGACGATCGAGACGACCAAGCACCACCAGTTCTACGAGATCATCCGCAACTCCTGGACCCAGGCGGGCGACCTCAAGCCCGGCCAGGAACTCCAGGACGGCAAGGGCGAGCCGGCCCGCATCCTCGACGTCACCGCGTACACGGCGGAGTGGACGACGTACGACCTGAGCGTCGAGGGGCTGCACACGTACCATGTGCTGGCGGGGCTTGCACCGGTTCTTGTACATAGCTGAGCCTTTTCCAACCTCAGTCTGACGGTGCCGGGCTGAGTGTCGGGGCCGGGTGATAGACACCTGCCATGGCGCAGTTCTTGGTACTTGTTGACGGTGAGGCGGGCGGATGGCAAGTCGACCGGGAAGCGCTGACTGCGGCGATCCGGGCTCGGTGGTCAGGTGTTGAGGTCGACTCGACACACCGAAGTGAGGTACGAAGCATCTGCTGGTACTTCGAGACGGAGAACGGCTCGGGCGAGGCTTATCTGCATCAGGATGGGACCTGCCTGTACCTGGACGCCTGGCAAGAAGAAGCTGCGTGGTTGGCGGTCGTTTTCCGCAGGCTCGCTCCGGCGGACCTCGATCTGATCTTCTGCGACGAGGGCTACAACTTCGACGTCCGGCTCAGGACCGAGGCCACTGACGCCGAGCTGACTGCTCTGATGGGCAACCTCTGAATTGGCGCAGCTCTTGCCTCGGTACGTCGAAGTCTTTCAACCTGGCGGTCAAGGTGCCTAGGGCCTGTATCTGGTCGTGATCAAGGGTTGATTCGCGTGAGGTCGTTGATCCAGATCATGGAGGCGCGCAGGTGCAGGCCGGCGAGGTAGCTCTGCGGGGTCTTGTCGTAGCGGGTGGCGATGCCGCGCCAGGCTTTCAGCTTGTTAATCAGGCGCTCGACGGTGTTCCTCTCCTTGTAGAGGGCGGTGTTATGACCGACGGGCCGACCGCCTCTGCGGCCCTTCTTCACTCGGTGGGCGGCTTGGTCCTTCTTCTCCGGGATGACTGCCTTGATCTGGCGTCGTCGCAGGTAGGCGCGGTTGCCGCGGGACGAGTACGCCTTGTCACCGGCGACCGCGTCCGGCCGGGTGCGGGGGCGGCCGACCGGTCCGGGGACGCGCACCTTCTTCAGCACGGGGATGAACTGCGGGCTGTCGGCGGCCTGTCCGGCGGTCAGGATGAGCGCGAGCGGGCGGCACTTGCGGTCGGCGGCGATGTGGACCTTGCTGGTCTGTCCGCCGCGCGAGCGCCCGAGCAGGGCCGCTTTCAGTCGGAGTCGGTGTCGTCTTCGCCGGTGGCGTCGCTCTTGCCGCCCCGGATTGCTGCCGCCGGATCGTCCGTCTTGTCCTTGCTCATCGCCCCCTTTGACGGGGCCTTCCCCTCCTCGGCGGCGACCTTCTCCAGGGCACTGAGCACCTCCTCGCCGAGCTGCATCCCGGCGGCGTCGTGATGGGCGCGGGCGATGGTGGAATCCACGCTGACCAGCGACAAGTCCACCTCACCGCGCCTCGCAGCCTCCGCTATCAGACCCTCCAGCAGGGCCTCGAAGACGCCGGCGTCCCGCCACTGCCTAAAGCGGTTGTGGACAGTGGGCCAGGCACCGAACTCGGTCGGCATCTCCCGCCACTGCCCACCTGTCCTGAAGCGCCAGATCACGCCCTCGAATTGCTGTCGCAGCCGCTCGGGATACGGGCCGTACGCGCCGATCGGCAGGTACGGCTCGACGAACTCCCATGCCTCGTCCGTCAGTTGCACCCGCGTCATGCATAACGATCTACCAGATCACGCCACGGGACGTGGGCGAGTCCCACAATTCATCACGACCGCCGCAGCAGCGCCGTGAACCGCTTCTCCACGTCCCCGGCCGGGCCGATCGGACGCAGGTCCGGGTCAAGGAGGACGAGGAGGTCCCAGGCTTCCGTCCACGGGATCCCGAAAGCCTTGTCAAGGGCCAGCAGCAGACGCAGCGGGGTGAGAGTGAAGCCCTCGTTGTCTCTGAGCGCCTCGATCATCGCAAGCAGACCGGCACCATCGGCCGCCAGCCTACGAATGTCTTCTGTTGCCTCGTCCACTGCTGTTCCCGCCGTCCGTTCCAGAGGGTGTCCCCCTCCAAGCCATGCACAGACGATCTACCAGATCGCGCCACGAGACGTGGGTGCTCCCACAGATTGATCACGACCAGATACAGGCCCTAGTTGAGCTGACCGTGAGCCTTTCCAACCTCACGCTGACACGAGGTGAAGGCCAAGAACGGCCTGGACGATCGCGGGGATGCGGTTGGTGCTGCAGCGGAGCTTCCGCAGAAGGCGCCGACCCTTCGGAGTGGCCGTGGCCTGCTCGCCGAGGCAGCGGATCTTGGCATGCATGCTGTCGTGCCGACGCTGCCACTGCTTGAGGCGACGGCCTCGGAACGGGACGCGTACGGTGTGGCCGGCTCCCTGGTACGCCTTGTCCGCCCAGCACTTCAGCTCGGATGCGGCAAGCGCGTGGATGACCCCGTGGGTCCGTGCGGCGGGTGAGGTCGTGGACGGATCCGGGTACGGCGTGGGGCGCCCACGGCAGCCGTCCGGAGGGATCGGTGAGAACCTGCACGTTCATGCCGTGGCGCTTGTGTTTCCCGGAGTTGTACGGGGATCCAACACGGGTCTGGCCCATGCTGCATGAGCAAGAACCGGGCGCTGCGACATCCGGCCGCCCGCGTCATCGACCAGTGTCGTTCTCACTCGGGGAGGGAGACGAACCCGGTAACGCAGGCCCTCCACCTCAACGACGGCGCAGTCGCCCGCATCGGGCAGCCCCTGCTGGCGGTTCGGGGACCACACGGCGGGCCGGGCCCAGTTCCAAGCCCTGCTGTACGACGTGGAGCGCACCTACGGGCCGCACCCTCCGCTCCCCGCCGACCTCCGCGGCGGCTGAGCCCGAGAGGCCGGTCGCCCCACATCCCCAACTCCTCCCGAATCGTTGGTCGAATCAGTGGCACCGATCACATCCACTGCCTACCATCGATCACCGCAAGGCTTGTGCACCGATGCACAAACTCTCCACGGGAGGCTCCTTTGCACCGCCGTCGTCGCACCGCGCTCGCCGTCTCCGCCGCTACGCTCCTCGCGGCCCCACTCCTGGCCGCCTGCGGCAACGAGGCCCACCCCGGTGCCGCCGCCGTCGTGGGCGGCGAGCGGATCGAGGTCTCGGCGGTCCAGGCCCAGGCGGCGGACGTCCGTGCCGCCCAGGAGAGCTCGCCCGAGGCGGCCCAGCTGGTCAACAAGTCCGGCCAGCTCAACCGGGCCAAGCTGCACGGGCTGATCTTCGGCCGGATCCTGGACCGGGCCGCCGAGGACGCCGGGGTCACCGTCACCCGCAAGGAGATCCAGGAGGCCCGGACCGCGAGCCGCGCGCAGGCGGGCGGCGAGGAGCAGCTGCAGGCGATGATGCTCCAGCAGCGCTGGGTCGCCCCGGACCAGATCGACGGCGACATGCGCCAGGAGGTGCTGCTGCCGAAGCTCGCCAAGGCGCTCGGCGCGGACCTCGGCACCCCCGAAGGGCAGCAGGTCGTCGGCGAGGCGCTGACCAAGGCGTCGAAGCAGCTGGACATCGGCGTCAACCCGCGTTTCGGCGCCTGGGACGACCAGAAGATGCAGCTCGGCAACTACCAGGCGCCGTGGATCACCCAGGTCACCGAGTTCGCCCCGCAGGAGCCGGAAGCGGGCGCCTGACCGGGGCTCCTGACCGCGAGGGCGGGCCGGGCGGTAGGTTCGGGCGGTGTGAACGCTGAAGCCCCCGACCACGCCGGCGAAACCGGCCGGATCGTCCTGCTCACCGCCAGCCACCGGGTCGCGCCCGGCCTGCTCTCCTGGCCGGCCTGGCAGACGCTGCACGCCGCCGACCAGGTCCTGTGCGGAGACCCGGACCACCCGCAGCTGCCCTACCTCCGCGAGGCCGGCGTCCGCGTCGAGCACGCGGCGCCCTCCGCCGACGAGCTGGTCGCCGCCTGCGCGGGCGGCCGTACGGTCGTGGTCCTGGTCGGCGGCGAGGGCGACGGCCGCCTGACCGACGGCCTGGCCCGGCTCGGCGGCTCCGGCCGGGTCGCCATGCCGGACCTGGAGCTGCTCCCCGGCTCGTACGACCTGCCCGGCGCCCGCCTCCTGGACCTGATCCAGGTCATGGACCGCATCCGCCGCGAGTGCCCCTGGACCTCGCAGCGTACGCACCAGGGCCTCGCGAAGTACGCCATCGAGGAGGCGTACGAACTGGTCGAGGCGATCGAGGACGGCGACCGGGACGAGCTGCGCGAGGAGCTGGGAGACGTGCTCCTCCAGGTCGTCTTCCACGCGCGCATCGCGCAGGAGGATCCCGAAGAGCCCTTCGACGTGGACGACGTGGCGGGCGGCCTCGTCGAGAAGCTGATCCACCGCCACCCGCACGTCTTCGGCGACGAGAGCGCCGAGACCCCGGAGGACGTCCACGCGCACTGGCTCCGCACGAAGGCGATCGAGAAGCAGCGCACCTCGGTGACGGAGGGAGTCCCCCTCAGCCAACCCGGTCTGGCCCTCGCCGCGAAGCTCGGCAGCCGCGTCCGTACGGCCGGACTCACCGTCCCGCTGCCCACCGGCGACACCATCGGCTACGAACTCCTCGCCCTGGCCGTGACCGCCGAGGCGAACGGCACCGACCCGGAGGCCGCCTTGCGCGCGGCGGCCCGGGTCTACCGGGATGCGATCGTGGCGGCGGAGGGCGGGGCGGGTTAGTACGGTGACCTGAGGGGCCGTACGAGGGGTGGGGGACGGGCGTGGACGCCGAGTTGAGGACGCTGGCTCTGACGGTGGCGCGGATCATCGAGAGCCCCGACCAGAGCGCTTACCGGCTCATGTCCGAGACACTGCGGGGCACCCGGAACACCTTTCTGGAGGTGCGGTTCGACAACCTGTGGGGGATCCGCCTCCGTGGTGAGGACACGGGCACGCCGAGCGCCGTACACGAGCTCCTGGTCGAAGTGAAGCGGACGGCGCCTTCCGCGTACGAGGAGCTGCAAGCCATCGCCGAAGCCTTCGCCGAGGACGAGCAGGCACGCGCGGTCGGTGGTGGCCGGACACCCGATCCCGTTCCGCCCGGTCCCGCCGCCCGCGCCACGGCCAACTCCGTCCAGGACGGCACCTTCCACGCCCCGGTCGTCCAGGCCGGCACCTTCTCCGGCGGCGTACACACCTATTACGCTCAGCCGCCGCACTCCACCCTGCCCCCGGTCGCCGACTGGCCGCACCTGCAGACGGCCGACCCGGTCACCCTCGGCGTGCACCGCACCCGGCGGCTGCCCGGCGAAGCGCCGCTGCCGCCGTACGTGGAGCGGGACTGCGACGCCGAGTTGGGTGACCGGGTCCGCGAGGCGGCCCGGGAGGGCGGTCTGGTGGTGGTGACCGGGGCGCCGCTCTCGGGCAAGACCCGGACGGTGTGGGCCGCCCTGGCGGCGAACCTGCCCGGTACGACCCGGGTGTTCGCGCCGTCGCCCGGGACGGACCTGCGCGGGCTTCCGGCGGTGGTACGAGGACGGGGCGAGGCGGACCGCGTCCTGTGGCTGGACGACCTGAGCGGCCACCTCGGGGAGCACGGGCTGACCCCGGCGGTCCTCGCGGAGCTCGTACGGCTGCGCGTGCCGGTGCTGGCCACGATGGAGGACGAGGCGTACGACGCGCGCCGGTTCGGGACGGCGGACCGCGCCCGGGTGCTCGACGGGACGCGACCGGTCGAGCTGAACCGGGTCTGGAGCGACAGCGAGTGGGCACGCCTTGAGGCGCTGGACGAGGAGCCCCGACTGCGGAGCGCCCGGCTCTGGCGCGGAGCGCACACGGTGCCCGAGTACCTGGCCGTCGGCTCCGACCTCGTCGAGGAGTGGCGGCGGGCGGCCCGGCCGACCCGCCACCCGCGCGGCCACCTGCTGGTGCGCGCCGCGGCCGACCTCCACCGCTGTGGAGTCCCGCACGCGGCGATCTCCGACAGTGTGCTGCGCGGCGCGCAGAAGCTGCATCCGGAGGCGTACGCGGCAGCCGAGGCGGAGTCGTTCGACGACGGGCTGGCCTGGGCTGCCGAGCAGCGGTACGGGGTGAGCGGGCTGCTGGTTCCCGGGGAGAAGGAGGGCACCTGGGGCGTCTTCGGCGCGCTGCTCGCCGATGCGGTCGACCGGCCCGACGGCTGGCCGGTCCCGCTCGGCCTGTGGATGTTCGCGCTCGAAACGGTGGGGACGGAGGGCGCGCGCTGGACCGTCCGGTCGAGCGCTCACGCGCACCTGGTGGAGCGGGCCAAGGGCGATCCGATGGCCGCGGCGGTGCTCGGCGACATCAACGTGGCCCTCGGTGATCTGGAGACCGCCGAGTTCTGGTGCCGCGCGGCGGCGGACGCCGGTCACATCGAGGCGGCCGCCGCCGCGGGAGAGCTGATGGTCGCGCGCGACGCGACGGCGGAGGCGATCCCGTACCTGGAACAGGCCGCCGAGGCGGGCGTCGTACGGTCGCAGTTCGCCCTGGGCATGCTGCTGATCGACCGCGCCAAGAGCTGGATGAACCGGGCGGCCGAGGCCGGCCACCCCTTGGCGGCGCGGGTGCTGCCCCGGCTCCACGCCGTGACGTACACGCCGCCCGATACCGTCAAGGAGTGACCGACACCCCCGCCTGCCCCCGCACGCCTGACGCGCCCGAACTCTTCACCTGGGAGTTCGCCACCGACCCGTACCCCGCCTACGCCTGGCTCCGCGAGCACAGCCCCGTGCACCGGACCGCGCTGCCCAGCGGGGTCGAGGCGTGGCTGGTGACGCGGTACGGGGATGCCAAGCAGGCGCTCGCCGACGCGCGGCTCTCCAAGGATCCGGCGAACCACGCCGGGTCCGCGGCCGCCAAGGGGAAGACGGGGATCCCGGGGGAGCGCAAGGCGGAGCTGATGACGCATCTGCTCAACATCGATCCGCCGGACCACACCCGGCTGCGCCGGCTCGTCTCCAAGGCGTTCACCCCGCGCCGGGTCGCGGAGTTCGCGCCCCGCGTGCAGGAGCTGACGGATCGGCTCATCGACGGCTTCGTCGAGAAGGGAGAGGCGGACCTCATCCACGACTTCGCCTTTCCGCTCCCCATCTACGCCATCTGCGACCTGCTCGGCGTCCCGCGCGAGGACCAGGACGACTTCCGGGACTGGGCGGGCATGATGATCCGCCACGGCGGCGGGCCGCGCGGCGGGGTGGCCCGGTCGGTGAAGAAGATGCGCGGCTATCTCGCCGAACTCATCCACCGGAAGAGGGAGAACCCCGGTGACGACCTGATCTCCGGGCTCATCCGGGCCAGCGACCACGGCGAGCACCTCACCGAGAACGAGGCCGCGGCGATGGCGTTCATCCTGCTCTTCGCCGGGTTCGAGACGACGGTGAACCTGATCGGGAACGGTACGTACGCCCTGCTCCGCCATCCCGGACAGCGTGCCCGGCTCGAGGAGTCGCTGGCGGCGGGGGAGAGTGCGCTGCTGGCCACCGGGATCGAGGAGTTGCTCCGGTTCGACGGGCCGGTCGAGCTCGCGACCTGGCGGTACGCCACCGAGGCGCTGACGCTCGGCGGGCAGGAGATCGCGGCCGGGGACCCGGTGCTGGTGGTGCTGGCCGCGGCGGACCGGGATCCGGAGCGGTTCGCGGATCCGGACGCGCTCGACCTCTCACGCAGTGACAATCAGCATCTCGGTTACGGTCACGGCATCCACTACTGCCTGGGAGCACCGCTGGCCCGGCTGGAGGGCCAGGCCGCGGTGGCGACCCTGCTGAAACGCCTTCCTGGCCTGCGACTTGCGGGGGAACCTGACGATTTGCGCTGGCGTGGCGGGCTCATCATGCGCGGACTGCGCACGCTGCCGGTCGAGTTCGAGCCGGGACGGCGCCTTGAGGAAGGTGACACGCTGTCACCTCTGTGACTTTCACGTGATCTGCGCTGCATCGACTTGTGACATGCGTTCGAGTCCCGCTAGGTTCACGGTTCGACGCGTCGGCCCACCGTTCACCGTTGGCCCGTCCGTCACTTGCGTATCAGCTTCACGCACGCGCGTAAGAGCTTCACGCACGCGCGCAACAGCTTCACGCTTCTCAGTTCCTGCTTGTCAGTCGCACGGAAGGCAAACTCCATGGGCTCCGCGAACGGCAGACACCGCCGCCCTCGTCAGGCACCCGCCATCGTCGTCGCCGCAGGTGTGACCGGATCGGCCATCGCCATTCCGCTCCTCGGCGCGGCAGGCGCACACGCGGCCGACGCCACCACCTGGGACCGGGTCGCGGAGTGCGAGAGCGGCGGCATGTGGAGTGCCGACCTCGGCAACGGCTACTACGGCGGGCTCCAGTTCTCGCAGGAGACCTGGTCGGCGTACGGCGGCGACGCCTTCGCGGAGCGGGCCGACCTGGCCAGCCGTTCGCAGCAGATCTCCGTCGCCGAGAAGGTCCTGGCGGACAAGGGCCCGCAAGCGTGGCCGAGCTGCGCGGTGATCTCGGGCCTCGCGGTGGACGGCAGCCTGCCCGGCGTCGACCCCGGTACGGTCCCCTCCGTCGACCCCACGAGCCCCACCACTCCCACTCCGGACCCGACGACCGCCCCGGCGAACGAAGCGGATGAAAAGGGTGGAGCGGAGGATTCCGACAAGACGGACTCCACCGGCACGACGGATGCAACCGGCAAGGGCGAGAGGAAGGGTGGCGGCGACACGCTCGACCCCTCGGCCGAGCCCTCCGCGCCTCCGGCCGCCGGAAAGACCGGAACGCCCGGCTCTCCTGACGCCTCGCAGCCCGCCACCTCCGCCCCCGACGCCTCGAAGGACGCCGACCGCACCGGCGGCAAGCACCGAGGCGCGCCGGCCCCCGAGGAGGCCGGCACGGTGGGGCAGGAGGACGGCCCGCGCGAGTCCGGCCGGCACGCCTCGCGCGGCGAGGGTGACGCGCGGGACGGCGGCGCGGTCACCGGCGGCGGCTACACCGTGCAGCCCGGCGACAACCTCTGGGCCATCGCCGACGCGCAGGAACTCCCGCAGGGCTGGACCGGCCTGTACGAGGCCAACAAGGACCTCCTCGGCACCGACCCGGACCTGATCCTGCCCGGACAGAGCCTGGACCTGGGGCTGGAGCAGGCGGGGCAGCAGACCGGTCAGCAGGCCGGTGAGCAGGACGGTCAGCAGGCCGGTGAGCAGGACGGTCAGGCGGACGTCCCGGAGGGCTCCGAGGTGCCTGCCGCCAACTGATCGAATTCGGGAAAACACCCCAAAAACGCGGGTAGTTCAGAGGCCTATGTCCACTTATGCGTAAGTGAGACATGGGTCTCTTTGCTGCAACTGGCGTGTTGCGTCCGCCTGCTCGGCGTAGATCGCCTCCGACCTGCGGAAACACTCCGTCAGGGCAGGCAAGTAAGCGCCGATTGAGTCGGTATGTCCATCTTTGAATGTCGGGGTTGCCTGTGTTTACGGTCGGAACCGCTCGCACCGCGGGCCCCGTCGACCGTCACGCCGAATCCTGCCGTCGGTCGAAGGGAACAGACGCGTAAAGCGCCGTAGGCAGGAGCGGGGGACCCAGGTAGGCCGCCGGGTCCGGACGGCCTCGTCGAAGACGAAGACGGGGACGTACGGGAACGGCTTGGGGTGAAGTCGCGCGCAAGGTCGCGCGACCGGGCAACTCATCAGCCCGAACCCGACAGCTCACCTCGTAGGCGTCGGTGAGGAGATCCGTTCCATGCTGCTGAACAGCAAGGGCAAGCACCGCCGCCCCTCGAAGACCGTCCGTCTCGCCACCCTCGCGGGTGTCACCGGTGCCGCCGTGGCCGTCCCGCTGATGGGTGCGACCAACGCTTCCGCCGCCTCCGTCGAGACCTGGGACGCCGTCGCCCAGTGCGAGTCCGGCGGCAACTGGTCCATCAACACCGGCAACGGCTACTACGGCGGACTGCAGTTCTCGCAGTCCAGCTGGGCCGCCGCCGGCGGTACGCAGTACGCCTCCCGTGCCGACCTGGCCTCCAAGGACCAGCAGATCGCCACCGCCGAGAAGCTCCTCGACATGCAGGGCCCGGGCGCTTGGGCCTGCGCCGGCGCCGGCGGCCTCACCAACGACGGTGTGGACCCGGGCGTGAACACCGGTTCCGGCCAGTCCGCGAGCAAGCCTGAGCAGGCGCAGCCCGAGCGCAAGGCCGAGCAGCCCACCACGCGCAGCGAGCAGCGCGAGGCCCCGAAGGCCGAGAGCTCCAAGAAGACCGTCACCACCCCGACCGGCGAGAAGGTCCAGAAGGGCGACGGCGAGTACAAGGTCAAGGTCGGCGACACCCTGAGCAAGATCGCCGACAAGGAGGGCGTCAAGGGCGGCTGGAGCAAGCTCTTCAAGCTCAACGACGACATCGTCAAGGAAGCGGACCTGATCTTCCCGGGTCAGCAGCTCCACCTGAAGTAACAGCCGTCTCTCCTCCCCGGAGGGAGGGGGTCCGGCGGCACCCTCCCTCCCTCGGCTCCCCGGCCCGGCGCGCTCTCCCCCCGTGCGCGCCGGGCCGGGGTTCTTCCGTGTGAAGGGCGCCGGCGGGTGAGGTGATGCGTTCACCTCTTGTCGCCAACACTTGTTACCAGCCAGTAGATTTCTGGAGTTTTGTCCCGTGATGCTGGCCCTTGGGTCCTTTTTCGTCCCAGGAGACGGGCGGTCGGCCGACTGACGCGGCCGGGCCGGTTAGGCTCGTGTCGCAAGGCCACAGTGACCCTGCACAACCAGCGTCATATCCCAGAAGGAGATGCCTCGTGCCGTCCATCGACGTCGTCGTAGCCAGGGAAATCCTCGACTCCCGGGGCAACCCCACGGTCGAGGTCGAGGTCGGCCTCGACGACGGCAGCACCGGTCGTGCTGCTGTTCCGTCCGGCGCCTCCACCGGCGCCTTCGAGGCCATCGAGCTTCGCGACGGTGACCCCAACCGCTACCTGGGCAAGGGCGTCGAGAAGGCCGTCCTCGCCGTCATCGAGCAGATCGGGCCGGAGCTCGTCGGGTACGACGCCACCGAGCAGCGCCTGATCGACCAGGCGATGTTCGACCTGGACGCCACCGAGAACAAGGCCTCGCTCGGCGCGAACGCCATCCTCGGTGTCTCGCTCGCCGTCGCGCACGCCGCCTCCGAGGCGTCCGACCTGCCGCTCTTCCGCTACCTCGGCGGCCCGAACGCGCACCTGCTGCCCGTTCCGATGATGAACATCCTGAACGGCGGCTCGCACGCCGACTCCAACGTGGACATCCAGGAGTTCATGATCGCGCCGATCGGCGCGGAGTCGTTCTCCGAGGCCCTGCGCTGGGGCGCGGAGATCTACCACACGCTGAAGAAGGTCCTCAAGACCAAGGGCCTGTCCACCGGCCTCGGCGACGAGGGCGGCTTCGCCCCGAACCTGGAGTCCAACCGCGCCGCCCTGGACCTCATCGTCGAGGCCATCAAGGAGGCCGGTTACGTCCCGGGCCGCGACATCGCGCTCGCGCTCGACGTCGCCGCGTCCGAGTTCTACAAGGACGGCGTCTACGAGTTCGAGGGCAAGTCCCGCTCGGCCGCCGAGATGACCGAGTACTACGAGGAGCTCGTCTCCGCGTACCCGCTGGTCTCCATCGAGGACCCGCTGTACGAGGACGACTGGGCCGGCTGGAAGGTCATCACCGACCGCATCGGCGCCAAGGTCCAGATCGTCGGCGACGACCTCTTCGTCACCAACCCCGAGCGCCTGGCCCGTGGCATCGAGGAGGGCTCCGCCAACGCCCTGCTCGTCAAGGTCAACCAGATCGGTTCGCTGACCGAGACCCTGGACGCCGTCGAGCTGGCCCAGCGCAACGGCTTCAAGTGCATGATGTCGCACCGCTCCGGCGAGACCGAGGACGTCACCATCGCCGACCTCGCCGTCGCCGTGAACTGCGGCCAGATCAAGACCGGCGCCCCGGCCCGCTCGGACCGCGTCGCCAAGTACAACCAGCTGCTGCGCATCGAGGAGATCCTCGACGACGCCGCGGTGTACGCCGGCCGCTCCGCCTTCCCGCGCTTCAAGGGCTGACCCGCAGCCCTTGGGCGGTGGCCTCCGTCCGTCCCCGCACTCGGTCCCGTACCGTGTGCGGGGACGGACGTGCGTCAGAGCTTGTCGTCAAACTGCCGCCTGCCGGGCGGCGTCTGGCACGCACGCTCGCGGCGTTGCCGAAATGGCCAAGTAGCTCCGCTACGAGACCATCTCGGCGCCTTGCGATCGCACGCACCAGTCGCCGCCCGGCCGCCCTTCGGGCGACGACGGCAGTTTGACGACAAGCTCTGGGAGGCGGGAGACATGGCCGGGAAGGACCGGGACCGGTTCTCCACCGCGACCAGGCTGCGGCTGCTCGGCGAGCAGACCGCGGCCCGCGTGTACCGCTCGCAGAACCGCCGCCAGGCCCGCCGCTCCCGGCTCACCGGCCGGGCCGCGTTCCTGGCGCTGGTGGTCTGCTCGCTGATCGTCGCGCTCGCCTATCCGATGCGTCAGTACGTCTCCCAGCGCGACGAGATCGCCGAGCAGGAGCGGCTCTCGCAGGAGGCGAAGGCGCGCACCGAGGAGCTGCGGGACGAGAAGGCGCGGCTCCAGGACGACGCGTACATCATGCGGCTGGCCCGCCAGCACCTCCACTACGTCCTCCCCGGCGAGACCGGCTACACCGTGGCCGACCCCGACGCGGCGGAGGACCGGCGCGGAGAACCCGGCGCGAACCACCGCCCCTGGCACTTGAACGTCTGGGACGGCGTCGACAGCGCCGACCGCGACTGACACCCCTCCCACCACCTCTTTCCTCCTACGAGCTTTCGACGAGCTTCCGAGCAGAACCAAGGCAGGCATGGAAACGCCCCCTCCGCAGACCGAGTCCACCAAGCCCACCGACGCGGACATCGCCGCGTTCGAGCAGCAGCTCGGCCGCCCGCCGCGCGGCCTGCGCGCCATCGCGCACCGCTGCCCGTGCGGCAACCCGGACGTGGTGGAGACCCAGCCCCGTCTGGAGGACGGCACGCCGTTCCCGACGACGTACTACCTGACCTGCCCCCGGGCGGCCTCGGCGATCGGCACGCTGGAGGCGAACGGGGTCATGAAGGAGATGACGGCCCGTCTGGAGACCGACCCGGAGCTGGCCGCCGCCTACCGGGCCGCGCACGAGGACTACATCACCCGCCGCGACGCCATCGAGGTGCTGGAAGGCTTCCCGAGCGCCGGTGGCATGCCGGACCGGGTGAAGTGCCTGCACGTCCTGGTCGGCCACTCGCTGGCCGCCGGACCCGGGGTGAACCCGCTGGGCGACGAGGCCATCGCGATGCTGCCGGAGTGGTGGGCCAAGGGCGCGTGCGTCACGCCGTGTGCCGTGAGCTCCGAGGGCTCCGAGAGCTCCGAAGGGCAGGGCGCATGACCCGGGTCGCCGCCGTCGACTGCGGTACGAACTCCATCCGGCTCCTCGTCGCCGACGTGGACCCCGCCACCGGCTCGCTCACGCAGCTGGACCGGCGGATGACGATCGTCCGCCTGGGCCAGGGCGTCGACAGGACCGGCCGACTCGCTCCGGAGGCGCTGGAGCGGACCTTCGCGGCCTGCCGGGAGTACGCCGCCGTGATCGAGGAGCTGGGCGCCGAACGCGTCCGCTTCGTCGCCACCTCCGCCTCCCGCGACGCCGAGAACAGCGCCGACTTCGTGGCCGGCGTCCGGGACATCCTGGGCGTCGAGCCCGAGGTGGTCACCGGCGACCAGGAGGCGCAGCTCTCCTTCGACGGCGCCACCAAGGAGCTGACCGGCAGCGACCACCTGGCGAAGCCGTACCTGGTCGTCGACATCGGCGGCGGCTCCACCGAGTTCGTGCTCGGCTCGGACGCCGTCGACGCGGCCCGCTCGGTCGACATCGGCTGCGTACGGATGACCGAGCGTCACCTGACCGTGGACGGCACCGTGGTGGACCCGCCCACCCACGAGCGGGTCGCCGCGATCCGTACGGACATCGAGGCCGCCCTGGACGTGGCCGCCGGGACCGTGGCGCTCACCGAGGCGGCGACGCTGGTCGGCCTGGCGGGCACGGTCACCACGATCGCCGGGATCGCGCTGGAGCTGGCGGAGTACGACTCGGAGGCCATCCACCACTCCCGGGTCTCCCGCGGCCAGGTCCGCGCGATCACCGAACACCTCCTCCAGTCCACCCACGAGGAACGCGCCGCGATCCCCGTGATGCACCCGGGCCGCGTCGACGTGATCGCCGCGGGCGCCCTGGTGCTGCTCGCCGTGATGGAGCGGACGGGCGCGCACGAGGTCGTCGTCAGCGAGCACGACATTCTGGACGGGATCGCGTTCACAGCGGCAGAAGACGGACCGCTCGGCGGCTGACACCGGCGATGTCCGACGGGATCGCCTGGAGCGCCGCGTAACCGTCCGATGGGGGCGCACGACATGACCGACACCGGCACGCCGCGCGGGGCCGTCGAGCGGATGGAACACCACCAGGTGGCCGTCTATCTCGCGGCGATGGCCCTCGGCGCCCTCCTCGGGCTCGCGGCGCCGTCCGCCGGGCCGGGGCTCGAGCATCTGATCAACCCCGTCCTCGGCGCGCTGCTGTTCGTGACCTTCCTTCAGGTGCCGGCCGCCGAGCTGCTGCGCTCGCTGCGTGACGGGCGGTTCCTGACCGCCGCGCTGGTGGTGAACTTCCTCGTCGTACCGCTCGTCGTCGCCGCCCTGTTCACTTTCCTGCCGGCCGACCGGGCGGTGCGGCTCGGGGTGCTGCTCGTGCTGCTCTGCCCCTGCGTCGACTACGTGATCGTCTTCAGCGGTCTCGCCGGAGGTTCGGCGCGCCGGCTGCTCGCCGTGACCCCGGTCCTGCTGGTCGCGCAGATGGTGCTGCTGCCGGTGTTCCTGTACGGGTTCCTCGGCTCTGGGCTCGCCGACATCGTGGAGGCCGGACCGTTCCTGGAGGCGTTCGCCTTCCTCATCGTCATCCCGCTCGCGCTGGCCTGGGGGCTGCAGGCCTGGGCGGGGCGGCGGGAGAGCGGGCGGAAGGTGTCGGACCCGGCCGCCACGACGATGGTCCCGCTGATGGCCGTGACCCTGCTGGTCGTCGTCGCATCCCAGGTGCCGAAGGTGGAGGGGAACCTCGCCGATGTCGCCGCCGTCGTCCCCTTCTACGCCGCGTTCCTGGTGGTGATGGCGTTCGCCGGGAAGGCGGTGGCCCGGCTCTTCCGGCTGGACGTGCCCGGTGGGCGGGCGGTGGTCTTCAGCGGCGCGACCCGCAACTCCCTGGTCGTCCTGCCGCTCGCGCTCTCCCTCCCGGACCCGTACGCGATCGCCGCCGTCGTCGTGGTCACGCAGACCCTCGTCGAGGTCGTCGGCATGGTGGTCTACGTCCGTGCCGTGCCGCGCCTGCTGCCCGCTCAGCCGGAGCGTCACCTGCACCTTTGAGCCTCCGCGAGGCCCTGGTCGGCCGCTCGGGGGACCCTTCCCGGGACACGCCGCCACGAAGTTCGTGAACTTCTTCACAAGGAATTCGGCCCTCTTGGGCGCAATGAGGAGCCGCAAGGGCCGTCCGGGCCGTTCGCGGGGCCCGGTGGCCGTCGTACGGGGGTGTTCCAGGGGTGTTGCGTACGCATGAAAAGGGCGGCCGTCGCGGCGCTTCCGGAGGGCCAAGGGCCAGCTCACAGGCGGTCAGGAACGTTTCCCGGGGCGTTGCGGTTCCCTTGCGGGGTCATGACCTGGGTCACGTGGGCGGCGAAGTGTAGCAGAGGGTGGATGAATCCTTGTGAAGGGGCTCACGAGCACCCCCCTGAGGGGAGGTGGATACTCGATGGCATGAGCACCACGGAGCGTCCCAGGATCCTCGTTGTAGGCGGTGGGTACGTAGGCCTGTACGCAGCTCGTCGCATTCTGAAGAAGATGCGATACGGAGAGGCGACCGTCACGGTCGTCGACCCGCGGTCGTACATGACGTACCAGCCCTTCCTCCCCGAAGCTGCCGCAGGCAGCATCTCGCCTCGGCATGTCGTCGTCCCGCTGCGACGCGTGCTGCCCAAGGCTGAGGTTCTCACCGGTCGTGTCACGACCATCGACCAGGACCGCAAGGTCGCCACGGTCGCGCCGCTCGTCGGCGAGGCCTACGAGCTGCCCTTCGACTACCTGGTCATCGCGATGGGCGCGGTCTCCCGTACCTTCCCGATCCCCGGCCTCGCCGAGCAGGGCATCGGCATGAAGGGCATCGAGGAGGCCATCGGCCTGCGCAACCACGTCCTGGAGCAGCTGGACAAGGCTGACTCCACGACCGACGAGGACGTCCGCCGCAAGGCGCTGACGTTCGTCTTCGTGGGCGGCGGCTTCGCCGGCGCGGAGACCATCGGCGAGGTCGAGGACATGGCCCGCGACGCGGCGAAGTACTACACCAACGTGAAGCGCGAGGACATGCGCTTCATCCTGGTCGACGCCGCCGACAAGATCCTTCCCGAGGTCGGCCCGAAGCTGGGCGCCTACGGCAGGGAGCACCTGGAGAGCCGCGGCGTGGAGGTCTACCTCTCCACCTCGATGGACTCCTGCGTCGACGGCCACGTGGTGCTCAAGAACGGCCTGGAGGTCGACTCCAGCACCATCGTGTGGACCGCCGGTGTGAAGCCGAACCCGGCGCTCGCCCGCTTCGGCCTGCCGCTCGGTCCCCGTGGTCATGTGGACACCTCCGAGAAGCTCCAGGTGCAGGGCACCGACTACATCTGGGCCGCCGGCGACAACGCCCAGGTGCCGGACATGGTCGGCCGCCGCGCCGGCAACCCGAACGCCTGGTGCCCGCCCAACGCCCAGCACGCGCTGCGTCAGGCCAAGGTCCTCGGCGACAACGTGATCTCCGGCATGCGGGGCTTCCCGCAGAAGGAGTACAGCCACGCCAACAAGGGTGCGGTCGCCGGTCTCGGCCTGCACAAGGGCGTCGCGATGATCGTCATGGGCAAGGTGAAGATCAAGCTCAAGGGCCGTCTCGCCTGGTACATGCACCGTGGCTACCACGGCATGGCGATGCCGACCTGGAACCGTAAGATCCGGATCTTCGCCGACTGGACCCTCGCGGTCTTCCTCAAGCGCGAGGTCGTCTCGCTCGGCGCCATGGAGACGCCGCGCGAGGAGTTCTACGAGGCCGCCAAGCCGGCCCCGGCTCCGGCCGTCGCCGCCACCAAGCCCGAGGGCGAGAAGGCCAAGGCCTCCTGACCCTCCGGTGACCCGCTCCGCGAGAAGCGTCCCGCAGTACGCCCGAAGGGGCCGTCCGCCATCCGTGGTGCGGACGGCCCCTTCGCCGTGTCCGTGGCCGGGCGCGCTGCCTCGCGGAGGGCTTTTGCCCTTTCGTTGCCTGGTAGCGGGATGACGGAGCGTGGAGGAAGAGTTGACACAGACGTACCTCGTCATGGCACCGATCCCTGCCACGGCGGGACTATGGGCACGTCGTTACGCATCGGGCTTGTTGTGTTTGTCGGGAACACCACCACGGAGGTGTGCGCCATGGCACGCGCCGCATCGCGGCTGACCGCTCTCGCCGAAGAGTTGCTCTCGGAACCCCTACCGGTCCGCATCCGGGCCTGGGACGGCAGCGAATCGGGTCCGCCCGGCGCCCCCGTCCTCGTGATCCGCCACCGCCGCGCCTTGCGCAGACTCCTGTGGAAGCCCGGCGAACTGGGTCTGGCCCGCGCCTGGGTGGCCGGGGAGATCGATGTCGAGGGCGATCTGTACGAGGTGCTCGACCGGATCGCCGGGCTGCTGTGGGACCGCGGCGCCGACGCCAAGGACGCCGTCCACCCGCTCCGCGACCCCGCCGTACGCGCCTTCGGCCGCGGCCTCCTCCGGCTGGCCGGCCCCTGGCCGCCGCCCGCCCCGCCCGCCGAGGAGGTCCGCCGCCGCACCGGTCCGCTGCACACCAAGCGGCGCGACAAGGAGGCCATCAGCCACCACTACGACGTGGGCAACGACTTCTACGGCCTGGTCCTCGGCCCCTCCATGGTCTACTCCTGCGCCTACTGGCAGGACGGCGGGACCTTGGAGGACGCCCAGCGCGACAAGCTCGACCTGGTCTGCCGCAAGCTCGCCCTGAAGGAGGGCGACCGGCTCCTGGACGTCGGCTGCGGCTGGGGCTCCATGGCCATCCACGCCGCCCGTGCGTACGGAGCCCAGGTCACCGGCATCACCCTCTCCCAGGAACAGGCCACCCACGCCCGCAAGCGCATCGCCGAGGAGGGCCTGACCGACCGGATCGAGATCCGCGTCCAGGACTACCGGGACGTCCCCGACGGGCCGTACGACGCGATCTCCTCGATCGGGATGGCCGAACACGTCGGCTCGGTCCGCTACCGGGAGTACGCCGACGACCTCTTCGCCCTCCTCAAGCCCGGCGGACGCCTGCTGAACCACCAGATCGCCCGCCGCCCGGAGCGGGACGAGGACGCCTACCGCATCGACGCCTTCATCGACTCCTACGTCTTCCCCGACGGCGAACTCGCCCCGCTCGGCCGCACCCTGACGACCCTGGAGGAGGCCGGCTTCGAGGCCCGGGACGTCCAGGCGCTGCGCGAGCACTACGCGCTGACCCTGCGGCAGTGGGTGGCCAACCTGGAGCGCCACTGGGAGCAGGCGGTACGTGCCACCTCGCCGGGCCGGGCCAGGGTCTGGCGGCTCTACATGGCCGCCTCCGCGCTCTCCTTCGAGCACAACAAGATCGGCGTCAACCAGATCCTCGCCGTGCGCCCGCTGGACGGCGGCTCCTCCCGGCTGCCGCTGCGCACCCGCGCCTGGACGGAGGAGGCGAGGGAGGCGGGCGGCTGACCCGTATGCGTACCTCTGTAGTACGTACCTCTGTCAGACGTACGCCGGTGGTACGGGCGAGGGGCCGGTGCACCGCTTCCTCGGCGGTGCACCGGCCCCTCGTCGTCCCTTGCCGTCCCGTCCCGGTCCCCGGGACCCCGGCTACTCGGTCTTGATCGCCGTCAGCATGTTGAGCTTCGCGGCGCTGCGGGCGGGCCACAGCGAGGCGAGGACGCCCACCAGGCCGGCCAGGGCCAGGAAGACCGCGAGGCGGTCCCACGGGATGACCAGCGCGTAGCCCGGGATGTCGGCGGCCAGGGTCTGGCCGATCGCCCAGCCGAGGAAGACACCGAGGCCGACCCCGATCACCGCGCCGAAGACCGAGATGACGACGGCCTCCAGGCGGATCATCCGCTTGACCCGGCCGCGGTCCAGGCCGATCGCCCGCAGCATGCCGATCTCCTGCTGACGTTCGAACACCGACATGGCCAGGGTGTTGACGACCCCGAGGACGGCGATCAGCAGGGCCATGGCGAGCAGCCCGTACATGATGTTCAGCGCGGTGTTCACGAAGCCGCCGAACATGTCACGGATGTCCTGTCGGTCCATGACGCTCATCGCCGGGTTGTCGCCGAGCGCGTCCACGATGGCCTTCTCGTGGGCCTGGCTCGCGCCGCCGTCCGTCTTGATCCAGATCTCGCGGATCTCGGGGCGGGAGGAGGCGCTGTGCCGGTCGGCGAGCTCCTTCGGCATGACGAAGGGCGAGAGGAACTCGTTCTCCTTGTAGAGCGCCCCGATCGTGACCTTGCCCTTCTTCTCGTCGTCGAACGTCACGGGGAGGGTGTCGCCGGTCTTCCAGCCGTTCGACTTCGCCGTCTTGGAGCCGACGGCGACCTGGCCGTCCTTGAGCGAGGCGAGCGAGCCGGAGACGGTGTCCAGCGAGAAGACCTTCTCCACGTCGCCCGGGGTGACGCCGGAGGCGGAGTGGTACTCCCCGTCCACCTGGAGGGACGACGCCTGCTGCGGCGAGAGCGCGGAGACGCCGTCCGCCTTCGACAGGGCGGTGAGCGCCGACTCGTCGAGCGAGTCGCCACTGGCCATCGAGACCATGTAGTCGGCCTTGATGTTGTCCGTGGTCATCTTGTCGATGGCCTGGCCGAGGGTGACGCCGAGCACCGAGATGCCGGTGACCAGGGTCAGCCCGATCGCCAGGGCGGAGGCGGTGGCTCCGGTACGCCGCGGGTTGCGGACCGCGTTCTGGGAGGCCAGCTTCCCGGAGACGCCGAACAGCTTGGTGATCGCCGGCCGCACCAGCGCGATGACCAGGCGGGAGAGCAGCGGGATCAGGATGATGACGCCGATCAGCGCGAGGAACGCGCCGACCGCGACCAGGTAGCGGCCGTTCGTGCCCCCGGTGGCCGCGCCGCCGACGATGCCGACGGCACCCACCAGGGCGATGAAGCCGCCGATCGAGTTCCGTACGACCAGGGACTTGGTGGAGGCGGTGGCGTGCACGCTGCTCATCGCGGCGACCGGGGCGATCTTCGCGGCCCGGCGGGCGGGCAGCCAGGCGGCCAGGATGGTGATCACGATGCCGACGGCGAAGGCGGAGAGGATCGCGGTGGGCGAGACGATCAGCGGTCCGGCCGGGATCTTGCCGCCGAGCAGGCCCATCGCGGAGCGCAGACCGGTGGCGAGGCCCAGGCCGAGCGCGAAGCCGATGACGGAGGCGAGCGCGCCGACGACGGCGGCCTCGATCAGCACCGAGCGCTTGACCTGGCGGCGCGTGGCACCGATGGCCCGCATCAGGGCCAGCTCACGGGTGCGCTGGGCGACCAGCATGGTGAAGGTGTTGGCGATGAGGAAGATGCCGACGAAGAGGGCGATGCCGGCGAAGGCCAGCAGCATGGTGTTGAGGCTGGTGAGACCGGACTCGATCTGCCGGGCCTGCTCGTCCGCGAGCGCCTTGCCGGTCTGCGCGGTGGCTTCCTCCGGCAGCAGCGGGACGATCGCGTCGACCAGCTTCCGGTCGGAGGCGCCCGCCTCGGCGGCCACGGTGGCGTTCTGGAAGACGCCGGGCTTCAGGTAGAGCTTCTGGGCGGTCGCGGTGTCGAACAGCACCAGGCTGCCGCCCGCGTTGACCGCGCCGTCCTCGGTGGTGAAGACGCCGGAGAGGGTGTACTCCTTCACCGGGCCGTTGGTGGCGACCCGCACCGGGTCACCGACGCGGTACTTGCCCTTGGACGCGGTGTCCTTGTCGAGCGCGATCTGCCCGTTCTTCACCGGGCCGGTGCCCTGGGTGAAGTCGTACGCGGTGTCCTTGCCGTCCTTGCCGGGGGCGAAGTTGGCACCGGTGTTGGACCAGCCGTTGCCGATCAGCTTGCCGTCGGGGTCGGCGACCCCGGCGAAGCCGTCGACCCGGCCGGTGACGGAGGCGACGCCGTCCACGGCGCGGATCTTCTCCAGGGTGGCCTCGTCGAGGCCGGGGGTCTTCTCGTCGCGGCCGCCGGCGTACGTCTCCACGGCGACGGCGACGTCGTCGTAGCTCTTGGCGGACTGGTTGCGGAAGGCGTTGCCGAGGGTGTCGGTGAAGACCAGGGTGCCGGAGACGAACGCTACGCCGAGCATGACGGCGAGCACGGTCATCAGCAGCCTGGCCTTGTGCGCGAGCACATTGCGCAGGGCGGTACGGAACATGTCTGTGTGTCCTGGGATGGGTTCCGGAAGGGGGGACGGGGACGCGCGGGGTTCGGCGGCCGGGGTGCGGCAGGCGTACGGGGCCGCCGCGGGCGTCAGCTCGTGCGGCCCTTCGCGTCGAACGCCTTCATCCGGTCGAGGACCCCGTCGGCGGTCGGGTGCATCATCTGGTCGACGACCGCACCGTCCGCCAGGAAGATCACCCGGTCCGCGTAGGAGGCGGCCACCGGGTCGTGGGTCACCATCACCACGGTCTGGCCCAGCTCGCGCACCGAGTTGCGCAGGAAGCCCAGGACCTCGGCGCCGGAGCGGGAGTCCAGGTTTCCGGTCGGCTCGTCACCGAAGATGATGTCGGGCTGCGAGGCCAGCGCGCGGGCCACGGCGACCCGCTGCTGCTGGCCGCCGGAGAGCTCGGTGGGCCGGTGCTTCAGCCGCTCCGAGAGCCCCACCATGTCGATGACCTTCTGCAGCCACGCGGCGTCGGGCTTGCGGCCCGCGATGTCCATGGGCAGCGTGATGTTCTCCAGCGCCGTGAGCGTCGGCAGCAGGTTGAAGGCCTGGAAGATGAAGCCGATCTTGTCCCGGCGCAACTGCGTGAGCTGCTTGTCCTTCAGCGTGGACAGCTCGGTCTCGCCGATGCGCACCGAACCGCTGCTGAAGCTGTCGAGACCGGCGACGCAGTGCATCAGCGTCGACTTGCCCGAGCCCGAGGGGCCCATGATCGCCGTGAACTGGCCCTGCGGGAAGTCCACGGTCACCCGGTCCAGGGCGACGACCTGCGTCTCACCCTCGCCGTAGACCTTCGACAGCTCCGTGGCGCGGGCGGCCACCGCGGTGGCGCGGTGAACGGTGGGGGTGGTGGTCACAGGGACTCTCCAGGATCGGTGATGCGGATGCATGCGGTGGTGACATGGCCCGCGCTGACGGCGGTGCCTCGGGACTACTCCATCGTCACGTCCCGATCGCCCGACGTCGTCACTCCCTGAGCCCGTTCCCGTGGCCCTCTTGAGTCGCATCAGATGGGTGGGGCCGTCCTCCTCGGGTATGACACCGACCCTGATGCCTCATCCGACGGGCACCTCCGTCACTCAGCGTGACCGATGCTTCCCGGGCCGCGGCGACGCCCTCGCGACCAGGGCCGGAGCATCCCCGGGCACCCCGGATCCCGAGGGTGGCGCACCCCCTGGCGAAGCATGGCGCGCACCTGGCGCGTTGGGCCGTACGGGTGCGGCGACTTTCCGTCAATCCCGCAGGGCGTCCGGTCGGCCGGGATCGGGTGCGGGCGCGTGGTGAGGCCGCGCGAATATGCTGACGGTCCCTCAAGCGGTCAATAAAATAGGACAACATCGCGCCACTGTTCCGCTGATCGGGGGACGCCCCCGGATAGGGTCAGTTGCCAACGCGGAGCCGCGCGGCACGCCCGGATGGTGGAACGTAGACACGGCGAGCTTAAACCTCGCTGCCCCTCGGGGGCGTGCCGGTTCGAGTCCGGCTCCGGGCACCACGCAGCGTACGGAGCGTGACCTGGACGGCCCTGTCCGTAGCCTCGGGCCGACGTCGTTCGTCCTCTGCCCGCGCAGGGTCTCATCCATCCGTGCCGGTACCGGTGAGAAAGATCCTCCTCTGGCACTGGGTGCTTCTTTTGCCTACCCATTACTCTTGTCGCAAGGCCGCGCAGTGTGGCCATGGAGGAGTGAGATGAGGAGCAGCAACCCGGTCTTCTCGCGACGGGGGTTCAGCCGCGACAACGGCCACGCGGGCTTCAACGCGGCGCCGCAGGCCGGGGCCGCCGCGACGGGGGCCAACCCGTTCGCCCAGGGCACCGCCGCAAACCCGTACGCCACCAACCCGTACGCCCAGGGCACCCAGCCCGGCGCACCGGCGCGCACCGACGCGATGACCATCGACGACGTGGTGACGCGTACGGCGATGACGCTCGGACTGGTCGTCGTGGCCGCCGCCATCGCCTGGTGGGTCATGCCGGTCGACCAGGCGAACCTGGGCAGTGCCTACGGCGTCGCCATCGGTGCCGCGATCATCGGCTTCGTGCTGTCGCTGGTGAACTCGTTCAAGCGTCGGCCCTCGCCGCCGCTGATCCTGCTGTACGCGGCGTTCGAAGGTGTCTTCCTCGGCATCGTCAGCAACATCGTCAGTGTCTACGTCGCCCCCGGCGCCGCGATGCAGGCGGTGCTCGGCACGATGGCGGTCTTCGCCGGTGTGCTGATCGCCTACCGCACCGGTCTGATCCGGGTCACGCGCCGTTTCTACGGCTTCGTGATGGCCGCCGCCATCGGCTTCATGCTGCTGATGATGGTGAACCTGCTGTTCGCCGTCTTCGGCGGCGGTGACGGCCTGGGCTTCCGCAGCGGTGCGCTCGGCATCATCTTCGGCATCGTGGCCATCGTGATCGGCGCGTGCATCCTCGCCCTCAACTTCAAGCAGGTCGAGGACGGCATCGCGTACGGCGCTCCGCGCGAGGAGGCGTGGTTGGCCGCCTTCGGCCTGACCGTGACCCTGGTGTGGATCTACATCGAGATGCTGCGCCTGGTCGCCATCCTCCAGGGTGACGACTGACCGGAACGGCATCGGCCGTCACCGGCAAGCACATCGGAAGGGCCCGCAGGCATCGCGCCTGCGGGCCCTTCCGCTTGCACCGGTGTGTGAGGGGCGCGTGTTGGCACCGGTGCGCGAGGGGCGCGTAGGGTCGGGCGCGTGCTCGATACGACGCCTTTGATCCAGGTCGTGGACCGATTCGCCGACCGGCTGCGCTCCGCCCCGCAGAGCCGCCTCCAGCGCGGCGCGGCCGCCGAAGGGCTGGCCGCCGCGCGCGAGCTCGCCGTACGGGCGCAGCGCTTCGAGAGCCCCGGGGCCGAGCCGCGGGTGCTGCCGGACGCGGGGGTGTTCGCCGTGGGCGACCAGGTGGCCGTCGCCGGGCGGGATCTGGCCGTGGCACTGGTGACGGCCCCGTCCGGTGAGCTGGACGAGGCCGTGCGGTACGTCGAGGAAGCGGCGGCGCGGGCTTTCGCGTAGCCGGAGGTGGCGGCGGGTCAGAACGAGGCGATGACGCGGTCCGCCAGGATGTAGACGTTGTCCTCGCCGCAGGAGAAGGTCAGCGCGTAGGCGCCGGAGACGCCCGAGCCGCCCAGCAGCACCGGCTGCCGGCCCGCCCGCAGCGCGTCCGCGAGCCGCTCGGCCGTCTCACGGTGGCCCGGGGTCATACAGAGCGTGGTGCCGTCGGCGAACACGTACACATCGAGCGTGCCCAGCGGTCCCGGCCGCACATCGGTGAGCTCGGTGGCCAGGTCGGCCAGCTCCTCCAGACGGCTCACGGTGCGCTCGTGGTCGGTGACCACCGGCGTCTGTACGGGGACGAAGTCCGGGTGCGAGGGGTGGCGGCGGCGGGCGGCGGCCAGCTCGGGCGAGTCCTCGGGGTGGTCCGCGATCTCCGGCAGGTCCGTGAACTCACCGGCGAACTCGCCCGCGAACTCACCGGCCTCGTGCTCCGCGAGCGTCCGCTCGCTCAGCTCCGCCAGCTCCTCCATCGCCTCGGCCGATTCGAGGTCCAGCGACTCCAGGCCGGCGAAGTCGGCCTGGCGCGGCAGGTAGAAGGGGGCGTCCTCACCCAGCACCGGCATCCCGCCCAGCAGCGACGGGGCGTCGGCCGCGTCACGGGCCTCCTGGGCGGCCCAGAAGGCACGCGCCTCGGCCAGCTCGCGCTCGCGCTCCTCGGCCAGCGCCTCGGCCACGGCCGCGCGTATCTCCTCGGCGGGGGTGGCGGTACTACGGCTCTGCGGTGGCACCGACACACCGGGAGCGCGGCCCTCGGCCAGCTCCGTGCGCAGGCCGACGACCTGCTTGCGCAGCCCGTGAGCGGCATGCAGCGCGGCGGCGCCGACGGCCGTGGCAGCGGCGGTGGTCAGCAACAGGGCAAATGACATGGCGCTCACTGACAACTCCCGGTTTCAATCGATACCCCCGACTTCCTACATCAGCTTGGCCTGTACCCGTACCGCCTGTCAGTGCATTACGTCACGAAATGGACAGGTCTTTCGGTCCTAGGTTTACCCCCATATCCGCTGTGACCTGCTAAAACGACTCTCCCCCGGGATGCAGATCACATCCTGGGGGAGATTCGGTCACGGTCGGGGCTCGGCGGGGTTCGGACACCCCATGGTGAGGGAAGCCCTGCGCCGCGTAAGGAAAGCCCCTGGTAGGGCCCAGCTCAGCCGCTCGTGCTGGCGGTCGCGCTGAGCTTCGCCTCCGCTGCGGCTCAGCTCAGCCGCTCGCTCTGGTGGTCGCGCTGAGCTTCGCCTCCGCTGCGGGCAGGTGCCGCACTCGTCCCTCGCGCGACCCCTACCCTCCGCTGCGGCTCAGCTCAGTCGCTCGATCACCATCGCCATGCCCTGGCCGCCGCCCACGCACATCGTCTCCAGGCCCCACTGCTTGTCGTGGAACTGGAGGCTGTTGATCAGCGTGCCGGTGATCCGGGCGCCGGTCATGCCGAAGGGATGGCCGACCGCGATCGCGCCGCCGTTGACGTTGACCTTCTCCAGCGGCAGGCCGAGATCCCGGTAGGAGGGGATGACCTGGGCGGCGAACGCCTCGTTCAGCTCGGCGAGGTCGATGTCGCCGATGGTGAGGCCGGCCCGCTTCAGCGCCTGCTTGCTGGCCTCGACGGGGCCGTACCCCATGATCTCGGGGGAGAGGCCGGAGACGCCGGTGGAGACGATCCGGGCCAGCGGGGTCAGGCCCAGCTCGCGGGCCTTGGTGTCGGACATGATCACCAGGGCGGCGGCGCCGTCGTTGAGCGGGCAGCAGTTGCCCGCGGTGACCAGGCCGTCGGGGCGGAAGACCGGCTTCAGGCCCTGCACGCCCTCCAGCGTGACGCCGGCGCGCGGGCCGTCGTCCTTGGAGACGACCGTGCCGTCGGGCGTGGTGACCGGCGTGATCTCCCGCTCCCAGAAGCCGTTCTTCAGGGCTTCCTCGGCGAGGTTCTGCGACCGTACGCCGAACTCGTCCATCTCCTGGCGGGTGACGCCCTTGGACCGGGCCAGGTTCTCCGCCGTCTGCCCCATCGAGATGTACGCGTCCGGGACGATGCCGTCCTCACGCGGGTCGTGCCAGTCGGCGCCGGACTCCTCGGCACGCGCCGCAGTGCGGGCCTCGGCCTCGGCGAAGAGCGGGTTGTGCGTGTCCGGGAGGCTGTCGGAGTTGCCCTTGGTGAAGCGGGACACCATCTCGACGCCTGCCGAGATGAAGACGTCGCCCTCGCCCGCCTTGATCGCGTGCAGCGCCATCCGGCTGGTCTGCAGCGAGGAGGAGCAGTAGCGGGTGACCGTACAGCCCGGAAGGTGGTCCATCCCCATCTGCACGGCGATGATGCGGCCCAGGTTGTTGCCCTGCTCGCCGCCGGGCAGACCGCAGCCCAGCATCAGGTCGTCGATGTCCTTCGGGTCCAGCTCGGGGACCTTGGCCAGCGCGGTCTGGATGATCGTGGCGGTCAGGTCGTCCGCGCGCAGGTCCTTGAGGGACCCCTTGAAGGCGCGGCCGATCGGCGAACGGGCGGCAGAGACGATCACGGCTTCGGGCATCACGCGGCTCCATGAGGGCTGGAAAGCTGGGTGGGCAGGGGGAACTCCCTTGGAAGCTACCCGGGCGTATGGCCCGGGTCACCCGGCAGGCCGTGTGATGAGGGACTCTTTTCTAAGCGCTTGCTCAGCCCTCTGTGGCCTGCCGGGTCCTCATGCGCGTCCGGGCCGTTCTACGTGGGTCCGTGCGCCGCGTCCGGGTGCGGATGCGGCGCCGCCGGTTCCGTATCCGTGGAGGCGGGCAGGCGCCGCCGCCTGCGGTGCTTGAGGAGCGCCCAGGGAGCGCGCGCCCCCGTGACCTCCGTGCCGGCCTCGCGGGCCGCCTGGGAGGCCGCCTTGGCCACCGGGAGGATGTCCTCGCGGCGCGATCCGTCCAGCCGGTCGGACTCCGGCCACAGGCCCAGCACCGCGCAGAGCGTCGGCAGCACCGCCATCGCCGCCGTCGCGTACCCCTCGGCGGACGGGTGGTAGTTGTCCGGGCCGAACAGCTCGCGCGGGTTCGCCGCGAACTCCGGGCCCAGCAGGTCGCCCAGCGACACCGTCCGCCCGCCCTGCTCCACCGAGCCGATCGTCTGCGCCGCCGCCAGCTGCCGGCTCACCCGGCGGGCCAGCCACCGCAGCGGCTGGTACACCGGCTCGATCGTGCCCAGGTCCGGGCAGGTCCCCACGACCACCTCCGCCCCCGCCGTCCGCAGCCTGCGCACCGCCGTCGTCAGACAGCGCACCGACTGGGTGGCGGGCATCCGGTGGGTGACGTCGTTCGCCCCGATCATGATCACGCAGACGTCCGGCGTACGGGCCGGGTCCGCGAGCAGCAGCGAGACCTGCCGCTCCAGATCGTCCGACCTGGCCCCCGGCAACGCCACGTTCCGCAGGTCCACCGGCCGCTCCGCCACCGCCGCGAGCCCCGAGGCGAGCAGCGCCCCCGGTGTCTGCCCGGCCCGCCGCACTCCTTGGCCCGCCGCCGTCGAATCCCCGAGCATCCCGAGCCGCAACGGATCGTTCGGGCCGGCGAACGCCACCCCGTACCGCCCGTCCGCGCTCGGCGGAACCGGCGCCGTACCGCCGCCCACCTGCCTCTTCGCGAGCTGGACCTCCGCCAGGAACACGCCGACGGCCGCCGCACCGATCAGTCCGATGCTGCCACCGCCGTAAGCCGCGCCCGCCGCGATCCGCCGTGCCACCCTTGCTCTCGACACAGTCCGGTCCACCTCCTTCTCGCCGTACCGCCCTACATGTACCTACCTGCCCCGCGAAGTGCGCCGTCCAATCGCACCCCGTGTCTCCGGGCCCGTACGCTCCGTGTCCGACCTCACTTTCCGGTCTCCCTCTCCCGAGGCGGAGCCCGTACGTACGCATCGTCCCGCTCGTACGCATACTCTGGGCCGGACCATCTCGGAGATCCCGGAGTACACGGTGCAATTCCACGATTCGATGATCAGTCTTGTCGGCAACACCCCGCTGGTGAGGCTGCGCAACGTCACGGCAGGTATCCAGGCGACCGTCCTGGCCAAGGTCGAGTACTTCAACCCCGGCGGGTCGGTGAAGGACCGCATCGCGCTGCGCATGATCGAGGCGGCCGAGCAGAGCGGCGAGCTGAAGCCCGGCGGCACGATCGTCGAGCCGACCAGTGGCAACACCGGCGTCGGGCTCGCCATCGTCGCCCAGCAGAAGGGCTACAAGTGCATCTTCGTCTGCCCGGACAAGGTGTCCACGGACAAGATCAACGTGCTGCGCGCGTACGGCGCCGAGGTCGTCGTCTGCCCCACCGCCGTTGACCCCGAGCACCCGGACTCGTACTACAACGTCTCCGACCGGCTGGTCACCGAGACGCCGGGAGCCTGGAAGCCCGACCAGTACTCCAACCCGAACAACCCGCGCTCGCACTACGAGACCACCGGTCCCGAGCTGTGGGAACAGACGGAGGGGAAGATCACCCACTTCGTCACGGGCGTCGGAACCGGCGGCACGATCAGCGGCACCGGGCGCTATCTCAAGGAGATCAGCGACGGCGCGGTCCAGGTCATCGGCGCGGACCCGGAGGGCTCGGTCTACTCCGGCGGCTCCGGACGGCCGTATCTGGTCGAGGGCGTCGGCGAGGACTTCTGGCCGAGCGCCTACGACCGCAATGTCACCGATGAGATCGTCGCGGTGTCCGACAAGGACTCCTTCCAGATGACCCGCCGGCTCGCCAAGGAGGAGGGCCTGCTCGTCGGCGGCTCCTGCGGCATGGCGGTCGTCGGGGCCCTGGAGGTCGCCAAGCGGCTCGGCCCGGACGACGTCGTCGTGGTGCTGCTGCCCGACAGCGGCCGCGGCTACCTCAGCAAGATCTTCAACGACGAGTGGATGGCCGACTACGGCTTCCTGGAGGACTCCGGCACCTCCGCCAACGTCGGTGCGGTCCTGGACTTCAAGGAGGGCCCGATGCCCTCCCTCGTCCACATGCACCCGGACGAGACGGTCGGCCAGGCGATCGACGTCCTGCGCGAGTACGGCGTCTCCCAGATGCCGATCGTGAAGCCGGGCGCCGGACACCCCGACGTGATGGCCGCCGAGGTCATCGGCTCCGTCGTGGAGCGGCAGCTGCTGGACGCGCTGTTCACCCAGCGCGCCTCGCTCACCGACCCGCTGGAGAAGCACATGTCGGCCCCGCTGCCGCAGGTCGGCTCCGGCGAGCCGGTCGAGGACCTTATGGCCGCGCTCAGCGGTGCCGATGGTGCGGACGCGGCGATCGTGCTGGTCGAGGGCAAGCCGAAGGGCGTCGTGAGCAGGCAGGACGTGCTGGCCTTCCTCGCGAAGGAAGCCGGATCCGCGAAGGCCTGACCCGGCGGGGGCCGGGGCTCCGTGAAGGTCTGACAGCCCGGGGCAGGGGCTTCGCGAAAACGGTACGAGCGCGTCACGTCCACGCAGCACCCGCTTAACACGGCTCCGGCACATTGGTGGGTGTCGGCAGGGAAACCCGCCGGCACCCAGAACGGCGACACTGGACTACGGAGCGGCTCCCGGACCTCCACCGTCGCCCGGACGCGGGCATCCGGCCCTGACCCGGACCGCGTCCTTCGCGGGGACCGCCGTCGTCCCGCCCCCCGGGCCACCGGGGGTGCGGCGGCCCCCGCGACATACTTCGCCACGCGGCCGGACCCTCGGTGGGTCCGGCCGCGCGGCCGTTCCCGGCCGCCGGAAACCGCCCTCAGCCGCCCTCCCACTCCGACGCCGGGCCCGCGCGCCGCTCCCGCTGCCGGAACAGGCCCTCGTCGCGCGCCGCGTGGACCGCGTTCACCCCGACGATGCCCATCCATGCCACCACCAGTCCTTCGATGCCCGCGTTGGCAGCCCCGATCGCCGAGAGCGGGACGGCCAGCACCAGCGAGACGACCCCGAATCCGAACCGCTCCGCGAAGCCGGGCGATATCCCGGCGGCGGACGGCGCCCGCAGGGACCGGGGGTCCCGGGCGGCCGTCACCTGCTGCTCGGCCAGGTGGCGCCGGACGCGGCGGTCCAAGGTGGTGTCGAGGCGCTGCTCGACCTTCTCCAGGAACGAGTCGATGAGCGCGGACTCGTACTCCGGCCCCAGCTCACCGCGTGCCTGGAGGGTGGCGGCGAGCTCCCTCTTGAGCTCGTGGTCCCGTGCTTCCATACCCGTGACGTTACGAGCGCCGACGGGCCGGAACACGGGTGCTAACCCCCGTATTTCCCGGCCGGGAGGCCTCCGCCCACCCGCTGCATATGGACATGCAGGAGTCTTCCTGGCTGAATGGATCTGTCGGCGCCGGAGCTCGCGCCGACCCGGGGCACGATGGATCCAGCAAGGGGACAGCATGAGTGGGAGCAGCCCCGCCGCGCGGTTGCAGCAGCTCTTCGAGGGGCACCGGCTCACGCCCACCCAGCGGCGCATCGCGCACTGCATGGTCCGCCGGGCGGCCGACGCCCCGTTCCTCTCCAGCGTCGAGCTGGCCGAGCTCGCCGGAGTCAGCCAGCCCTCCGTCACCCGTTTCGCCGTCGCCCTCGGCTTCGACGGCTATCCGGCGCTCCGCCGCCACCTGCGCGAGGTCGCACCCGCGGACGCGGACCAGGAGGAGGCGGGGGAGACGTACAACGAGTACCAGCAGGCCGTCCGCGCCGAGATCGAGAACCTCCAGCACCTCTCCGACCTGCTCGCCGACCCCGGACCCGTGGAGCGGGCGGGCCGCCTGCTGGCCGGGTCCCGGCCGCTGCCCGTGCTCGGCCTGCGCGCGGCCTCCTCGCAGGCGCGCGGCTTCGGCTACTTCGCCGCCAAGGTGCACCCCGACGTCCGGGTGCTCGACGAAGGCGGCTCCATGCTCCTGGACCGCATCGACTCCGCCCGCCGGGCCGGCGCCACCGCCCTGATGTGCTTCGCGCTGCCGCGCCACCCCAAGGAGTGCGTCGAGGCGCTGGCGTACGCCGGAGCGCAGGGCCTCACCGTGGTGACCGTCGCCGACTCCGCCTTCGCGCCCGTCGCCAAGCACAGCGACCTGCTCCTCCCGGCGGCCATCGGCTCCGGCCTCTCCTTCGACACGGTCTGCGCGCCGATGCTGCTGGGGCGGGTGCTCCTGGAGGCGATGTGCGACGAACTGCCCGACGCCCAGGCGCGGCTGGAGGAGTTCGACGTACGGGCGGCGGCGCGGGGCCTGTTCGTGGAGTGAGGCCTCCCGGCCAGGCTCCCGCGCCCACCGATTGCGCGGATTCTCACGCACCCCTCATCTGCGGCCGCTAATCTCCGCGCGCAGAACGACCGGCGGGGACCGGCTGATGTGGTGCGAGCGAGAGGGGTACGGACGTGGGGCGCGGAGGGCAGTCGCTGGCGAGAGTGGCCGTGATCGTACGGGCCGGAGCGGCACCGCTCTGGTGGGCCGGGCTGGTGGCCACCGTCGCGGGAGCGTTCGTACCGGGGCTGACCGGGCGTCGCATCGGGCTGCTGGCGGGGGCGGCGCTCTTCATCGTCGTCGCGGCCGCCGTGCTGCTGGTGCGCGGCGGGCGGTACGCGGAGCTGGCCCGGGGGGCCTCGCGGGCCGGGCGCGGGGACTTCCTCCAGGACCGGGCCGTGACCGTACGGGTGTGGCGGCGCGGGCACCGGTGGTGGCTGCTGGCGGCGTTCGTGGTGGCGGTGGCGTCCTCGTTCGCGCTGCCGGGCGCCGGCGGACTGGTCCTCGCGGGCGTGGGCGCCGGTCTCTGGGCGAAGGCCGTACGCATCGGGCAGCGGGAGCGCCGGGACGACGTCCTGTACTGGGTGCGCACCGACCGGGCCGGGCACGGCAGCCCGGTCGCGAAGCGGGTGCAGGGCCACCGGACGACGGGGCCGGAGGCGGGGGACGCCGCGCCGGGCGGGGCGCGGCGTCGCCGCCGGCAAGGTCGGACCTTTGAGGGCTCAGACCTCCAGTTCGGCCTCGATCCTCTTCAGCTGGTGGCGGGCCATCGCCAGGTTGGCGCGGCTCGCGTCCAGCACCAGGTAGAGGAAGAGGCCGTTGCTGCCACGGGTCTTGAGCAGCCGGATCAGGTGGTACTGGCTGCCCAGCGTGATGAGGATGTCCTCGATCTCCTCCTTGATGCCCAGGTGCTCCATGGTGCGGAGCTTGGCGCGGATCACGTCGGTGTTGCCCGCGGCGGCGACCTCCAGGTTGAAGTCCTTGCCGCCGCCGAGCGTGCCCAGGGCCATTCCGCTCGTGTAGTCGACGAGGGCGACACCCGTGGTGCCCTCGATCGAGCTCATCGCTTCCTTCAGTGACGCTTCGGTGTTCGCCATGGAGGCTCGTTTCCTTTCCGTGGCCGGTCGTGGTGACCGGGTCCGTTTGCGCGTGAGTGGCATGGGTGGGGTGTTGGTTGTCGTGCGTGGGCGTGGGAGGAGGAGCGGTTACGTGGGGCGTTGCGGGAGCGTGCGGTTGGGGAGGCCGCGCGCCGGGGCGGTGCGGGGCATGGGGGGTGTGCGCTCGGCGCGTTCCAGGGCGGTGTCGACGAGTTCGCCGATCCGGGCGCCCGCGCGGCGGCCTTCCAGATGGAGCCGGCCGACGTTGATGCGGTCCTCGGCCAGCAGGGTCAGGACGGCGGAGGAGCCGGCGGCGTACGTGGCGATGTAGCCGCTCTCGCCGCGGACCAGGAGCTCCCGGAAGCCGCCGCGGCCGGTGGCCTCCGTCATCCGGATCGAGACGCCGAGCGCGGCGGCGGTGAGGGCGGCGACGCCCTCGGCCTCGATGCCCGGTGTGTCGTGGGCCAGGACCAGGCCGTCGGTGGAGGCGGCTAGTGCCCCGGAGAGCAGGGGGACCCGGGCCCGTAACCGCTGGAGCTCGTCGAGGACACCGCGCGTCTCGGTCTCGGGAACCATCAGCTGTCTCCTCCCGGCACGCTGTCTGAGCGCGCGTATCACAGGGCCTCCAATGCGTCTCGGAGCCGGCGCAGCAGGGCGATATCGGGGTCGGCGGTCACCTCGGGGAGCGTGATCCGGCCGGGTGCGGAGGCGGCGGCGGGCAGCGGCTGCGCGCGGACCGCCTCCACCAGGCCGGCCGCGGCGAGTCGCCGCAGGTCGACCAGGATGTGGAACGCCGAACGGCCCAGCGCCTGCGCGATGTCGGAGGCCGTACGCACCCCGTCGGCCAGCTCCAGCACCGCGCGCTGCCGGGCGGGTACGGGGCTGTCGCCCGGGTGCGCCGACGATCGGATCACGGGCGCGCTGTCGCAGGCGGCGTCGGGCCAGATCCGGTCCAGCAGCTCCCGTCTGCGCAGCGTCTCGCGCTGGACGGCGGCCACCGGGACCGGCCGCACCGGCCCGATCCAGTGGGACACCCCGTAACGGAATCGGGCGGGTGTGCCGGTCGGGGCGAGGGCGAAGAACGCGGCGTCGTACAACGCGCCCAGGTGGCACAACTCCAGCGCGCCGCCCGGCACATGGCCGCTGTCCACGAGGTAGCGGCCGACCCGCTGCCCGGCCCCGGCCTGCGCCACCGCGTCCCACCAGCCCTCGTGGCGCAGCGTGCCGCCGGTGGTGAGGAGGACGTCGATGCCGGGGGTGGCGGGGCTCTCGGCGTGCACCACCTGGCCGTCGGCGAGGTAGAGCGTGCCGCGGTCGCGCATCAGGGCGCCGGTGGCCCGCTCGGCGGCGAGGCGCTGGAGCATCGGTGAGAGGACCGGGAGCCGGTCCGTCTCCGGGGCGCCGGGGTCGGCGGCTATCGCGCTCATGCCAGCACCAGCCGCTCGGCCAGCTCGCCCAGCCGTAACCGGGCCATCGCGAGGTTGCCCTCGGAGCGGCTCAGCCAGAGATGGAGGAAGACGCTGCTGTCGAAAGCCGTCTCGACGAAGCGGAGCATGTGGTAACCGTCTTGTGTGGTGACGATGACGTCCTCGACGGCGGTGCTCGGCGCTTCCCCGGAGCCTTCGGTTCCGCCCCCTGAGGCCAGGTGGGCGAAGGCGGGCTGTTCGGCGGTCATGCGGGCGACCTCGGCGGTCTCGGCCGCCGTCGCCTCGTGGTCGCCGTTGGGGGACTCGCCGATGGTGCCGAGCGCGAGGCCGCTCGTCCAGTCGACCACCGAGGCGCCACGGGCGCCGGGCAGCCTCATGACTTCGAGCAGGCACTCGTCGATTCCGGGCACGCGGATTCCCCTCCCGACGCGGCGTACGGCTGTGACCCTGAGGCTACGCAACGTGCTCACGGCTGGTGGAGGTTCTGGCATTTTCCTTTGGTACATGCGCTCCGGGGTGTAAAGGAGCGGCTGAAATGTGCTGGCCGGGAAAGGGGGTGGCGCCCCGTCAGCCGTCCGCCTTGCCGGACTTCTCGCGGGCCGTCATCACCGCCTTGTTCACCGCCCAGAGCCCGATCCCGATCAGCAGCAGGATCCCGGCCCGTACATAGACGTCGGAGCCCCGGTCGGCGAGCGGGCTGGCCAGGACCAGCGAGGTGATCGCGCCGAGGACCGGCAGAGCGGTCGGCGTACGGAAGTGGCGGTGTTCCACGCGGTCCTTGCGCAGCACCAGTACGGCGATGTTGACCACGCCGAAGACGCAGAGCAGCAGGAACGAGGTGGTGTCGCCGAGCCCTTCGATCTCGCCGGTGGAGACCAGGCCGATCGCCAGGAGGGAGACGAAGACGATGCCGACCCAGGGCGTGCGCCGGCCCGCCAGCACCTTGCCCATGCCGGGCGGGAGGATGCGCTCGTTGGCCATGCCATAGCAGAGCCGCGAGGCCATCATCAGGTTGATCAGCGCCGAGTTGGTGACCGCGAACAGGGCGATCAGCGCGAAGAGTTTCGGCGGAAAATCGACGCCGCCGGCCTTCACCACTTCCAGCAGCGGGCCACTGGAGTCGGAGAGGGTGCGGGAGTCGACCAGGAGCGAGGAGACGAGCGCGACCAGGATGTAGATCGTGCCGGTGACGGCCACGCCGATGAAGATGGCGCGCGGGAAGTTGCGGGCCGGGTCCTTGGTCTCCTCGGCCATGTTCACCGAGTCCTCGAAGCCCACGAAGGCGAAGAAACCGAGCGCGGTGGCGCCGAGCACGCCGGTGAGCAGCGCGTATCCGGTGCCTCCTGCCTCGATCTGGGTCAGCCGGGCGGGTTCCCCGTCGCCGTTCAGTACGGCGTACGCGCCGATCGCCAGGATCACCGCGAGGCCGCTGACCTCCACCAGGGTCAGCACGACGTTCGTCTTCACGGACTCGGAGACTCCGCGCAGGTTGATCGCGGCCAGCGCGAGGATGAAGAGGATCGCGATCAGCGTCGGCGGTACCGCGTCGGTGAATTCACCCAGGTAGTCGCCGCTGAACGCCCGGGCCGCCGCGCTCGCCGAGGAGAGCCCGGAACACATGACCATGAAGGCGACGATGAAGGTGAGGAAAGGGACCTTGAACGCCTTCTGGGTGTAGAGCGCGGCCCCGGCCGCCTTCGGGTACTTGCCGACGAGCTCCACGTACGAGGCCGCCGTCAGCAGCGCCACGACGAACCCGATGGCGAACGGCAGCCAGAGCGCGCCGCCCACCTTGCCCGCCACGTCGCCGGTGGTGGCGTAGATGCCGGTGCCGAGGATGTCGCCGATGACGAAGAGGATCAGCAGCTTGGGGCCGAGCGCGCGCTTGAGCGGCGGTGACGCGTCAGGGGCCGCGGGTGTGCCGGGTGTGGCTGGTGTGCCGGGCGTGCTCATCGGTGCCTCCGGTGCCCTCGGGTCGGGGATGGAACACCTCTTCCCGGGCGCGGCGCGAACCGCACCTGTTGACTACGACTATTCAGCGCCTCAGGATGTGAATAGATATTCACCGTCGCGAGGAGGCACCGCCATGTCAGGACCCCGCCCCGTACGAGCGCCGCGCGGCAGCGCCCTCAGCACCCTGGGATGGCAGCAGGAAGCCGCCCTGCGCATGCTCCAGAACAACCTGGACCCCGAGGTCGCCGAGCACCCCGACAAGCTCGTCGTCTACGGCGGCACGGGCAAGGCGGCCCGCGACTGGCGCTCGTTCGACGCGATGGTCCGCACCCTTCGGACGCTCAAGCAGGACGAGACGATGCTCGTCCAGTCCGGGCGGCCGGTCGGCGTCATGCAGACCCACGAGTGGGCGCCGCGCGTGCTGATCGCCAACTCCAACCTGGTCGGCGACTGGGCCAACTGGGAGGAGTTCCGCCGCCTGGAGGCGCTCGGCCTCACCATGTACGGCCAGATGACCGCCGGGTCCTGGATCTACATCGGCACCCAGGGCATCCTCCAGGGCACGTACGAGACCTTCGCCGCCGTCGCCGCCAAGAAGTTCGGCGGGACCCTGGCCGGGACGATCACCCTGACCGCCGGGCTCGGCGGCATGGGCGGCGCCCAGCCGCTCGCCGTCACCATGAACGACGGCGTCGCGATCTGCATCGACGTCGACCCGCGCGCCATCGACCGCCGCATCGAGCACCGCTACCTGGACGTCAAGGCCGACAACCTGGAGCACGCCCTCCAGCTCGCCGTCGAGGCCCGCGACGCCCGCCGCCCGCTCTCCATCGGCCTCCTCGGCAACGCGGCCGAGCTGCTGCCCCGGATGCTCGCCGAAGGCGCGCCGATCGACATCGTCACCGACCAGACCAGCGCCCACGACCCGCTGGCCTACCTCCCGCTCGGCGTCGACTTCGACGACATGGCGACGCTCGCCGCCGAGAAGCCCGCCGACTTCACCCAGCGCGCCCGCGAGTCGATGGCCCGCCATGTCGAGGCCATGGTCGGCTTCATGGACGCCGGTGCCGAGGTCTTCGACTACGGCAACTCCATCCGCGGCGAGGCCCAGCTCGCCGGGTACGACCGCGCCTTCGACTTCCCCGGCTTCGTCCCCGCCTACATCCGGCCCCTCTTCTGCGAGGGCAAGGGCCCCTTCCGCTGGGCCGCGCTCTCCGGCGAGGCGTCCGACATCCACAAGACCGACAAGGCGCTGCTGGAGCTCTTCCCGGAGAACGAGTCCCTGCACCGCTGGATCACGATGGCCGGCGAACGCGTCCACTTCCAGGGGCTGCCCGCCCGCATCTGCTGGCTCGGCTACGGCGAGCGCGACAAGGCCGGCGAGCGCTTCAACGACATGGTCGCGAGCGGCGAACTGGCCGCCCCGCTCGCCATCGGCCGCGACCACCTGGACTGCGGCTCCGTCGCCTCCCCGTACCGCGAGACCGAGGCCATGCTCGACGGCTCCGACGCCATCGCCGACTGGCCGCTCCTCAACGCCATGGTCAACGTCGCCTCCGGTGCCTCCTGGGTCTCCCTCCACCACGGCGGCGGTGTCGGCATGGGCCGCTCCATCCACGCGGGCCAGGTCTCCGTCGCGGACGGCACGAAGCTGGCCGGCGAGAAGATCCGCCGCGTCCTGACGAACGACCCCGGCATGGGCGTGATCCGCCATGTCGACGCGGGCTACGACATCGCGGAGTCGGTCGCCGAGGACAAGGGCGTCCGCGTCCCGATGACGGAGGGCAACTGATGCCCACGGGCACCATGCCGAACGGCACCCCGCCGAACGGCACGAGCGTGAGCACGTCCGGCGCGACGGGGAGCACGTCCGGCGCCCCGTGGCGTACAGGTGACTCCTTCCTCTCCATGTGGCGCGAGCTGGCCCCCGTCGGCCGCCACCCCGACAGCGGTGGCTACCGGCGTTACGCCTGGTCGGCGGCGGACCTCGACTGCCGGGCCTGGTTCCGTACGCAGGCCGAGGCGCGCGGGCTCACCTACGAGGCCGACCGCAACGGCAACCAGTGGGCCTGGCTCGGCGACCCCCTGGCCGGCGACGCCGTCGTCACCGGCTCGCACCTGGACTCCGTCCCCGACGGCGGCGCCTTCGACGGGCCGCTCGGTGTGGTCTCCTCCTTCGCCGCGCTCGACGAACTCCGCTCCCGGGGCGCGGCGTTCACCCGCCCCCTCGCCATCACCAACTTCGGTGACGAGGAGGGCGCCCGCTTCGGTCTCGCCTGTGTCGGGTCCCGGCTCGCCGCCGGACAGCTCACCGTGGCCGACGCCCACCGCCTCCGGGACGCCGACGGGATCACCCTGCCCGCCGCCATGGAGAGCGCCGGATACGACCCCGACACCATCGGCCCCGACCCGGAACGGCTCGCCCGGATCGGCGCGTTCGTCGAACTCCACGTCGAGCAGGGCCGCGCCCTCGACCTGACCGGCGACCCCGTCGGCATCGCCTCCGCCATCTGGCCGCACGGCCGCTGGCGATTCGACTTCCGGGGCGAGGCCAACCATGCGGGCACCACGCGCCTGGCCGACCGCCGCGACCCGATGCTCACGTACGCCGAGACCGTGCTCGCCGCCCGCCGCGAGGCCGAACTCACCGGCGCCCTCGCCACCTTCGGCAAGATCGCGGTCGAGCCCAACGGCGTCAACGCCATCCCCTCCCTCGTCCGTGGCTGGCTCGACTCCCGCGCCGCCGACCAGGCCACCCTGGACGCCGTCGTCACCGACATCGAGCGCGCCGCCCGGGAGTGCGCGGACCGGGCCGGGATCGACCTCGACGTCGTACGCGAGTCGTTCACGCCCGTCGTCGAGTTCGAGCACGCCCTGCGCGACGAGCTCGCCAAGATCCTGGAGGGGACCGGCGACACGGGGCGCCCGGTCCCCGTCCTCGGCACCGGCGCGGGCCACGATGCGGGTATTTTGTCCGCTTCGGTGCCCACCGCCATGCTCTTCGTACGGAACCCCACCGGCATCTCGCACTCTCCGGCCGAGCACGCCGCCGAGGACGACTGCACGGCCGGGGTGCGGGCACTCGCCGACGTACTGGAAGGTCTCGCGTGCAGCTGACGAACCGGACCGCGGAGACGGCAGGGACTGCGGTGACACCACGGACCGCGGAGACGGCACGGGCGGCGGGCGGGCCCGTCACCGCGACGTACTGGATGGACCACGCCTGGCTCGGGACGTACGTGGAGCCCGATGTCCTGGTCGAGGTCGCAGGCGGCCGGATCGCCGGGGTCAGGACCGGGGTGCAGACGCCACCTCCCGGCGCCACCGCGCTGCGCGGCCTGACCCTCCCCGGCCTCGCCAACGCCCACTCCCACGCCTTCCACCGGGCCCTGCGCGCCACCGTCCAGGTGGGCACCGGGACCTTCTGGACCTGGCGCGAGCTGATGTACCAGGTGGCCTCGCGGCTCACCCCGGACAGCTACTTCGACCTGGCCCGGGCCACGTACGCGGAAATGGCCCTGGCCGGGATCACCGCCGTCGGCGAGTTCCACTATCTGCACCACGCGCCCGGCGGCACGCCGTACGCCAACCCCAACGCCATGGGCGAGGCGCTGATCGCGGCGGCGGGCGAGGCGGGCATCCGGATCACGCTGCTGGACACCGCCTACCTCGCCGCCGGCTTCGGCGAGCCGCCCAACCGGCACCAGCTGCGCTTCTCCGACACCACCGCCGACGCCTGGGCCGAGCGCGCCTCCCTCCTCAAGGGCGACGACCACGCGCTGATCGGTGCGGCCATCCACTCCGTCCGCGCGGTCCCGGCGGACCAGCTGGCCACCGTGGCCGCCTGGGCCGAGGAGCGGAGCGCCCCGCTCCATGTCCACCTCTCCGAGCAGACGGCGGAGAACGACGCCTGCCGGGCCGCCCACGGCCGCACCCCCACCCGGCTCCTCGCCGACCACGGCGTCCTCGGCCCGCGCACCACGGGCATCCACAACACGCATCTGACGGAGGAGGACATCGCCCTGCTCGGCTCCTCCACCACCGGCACCTGCATGTGCCCCACCACGGAGCGCGATCTCGCCGACGGCATCGGCCCCGCCGTCGCCCTCCAGAAGGCGGGCTCGCCGCTCTCGCTCGGCAGCGACAGCCACGCGGTCATCGACCTCTTCGAAGAGGCGCGCGCGATGGAGCTGAACGAGCGCCTGCGCACCCACATCCGGGGCCACTGGACGGCCGCCGCCCTGCTGAGGGCGGCCTCCGCCGACGGGCACGCCGCACTCGGCCGCCCCGACGCGGGCGTCCTGGAACCGGGCGCTCCGGCCGACCTGACGACGGTCGCCCTGGACTCCGTCAGAACGGCAGGGCCGGTGCCCCGACTGGCAGCGGAGACCGCCGTATTCGCCGCCTCCGCCGCTGATGTGCGGCACACGGTCGTGGCAGGACGCCACATCGTCCGCGACGGCCGTCACGCGCTGATCGAGGATGTGCCCGGAGCGCTCGCGGCCGCCGTGGCAGCCCTGCACCACTGATCCCATCCCCGACAGCGGACCCGGATCCCCCGGAACGCAAGGAGAACACTCTCCAGATGACGACCACCGCCGTCACCCACATCGCCAGCCTGGTCACCAATGACCCCTCCCTCGGCAACGGGACCCCCCTGGGCCTGATCCAGGACGCGGCCGTCGTCATCGAAGGCGACCGCATCGTCTGGACCGGTGAATCAAGCAAAGCACCCGCCACTGACAACGTCCTCGACGCGGCGGGCCGGGCCATGATCCCGGGCTTCGTCGACTCCCACTCGCACCTGGTCTTCGCGGGCGACCGCACCCAGGAGTTCAACGCCCGGATGTCCGGGCAGCCCTACACCGCCGGCGGCATCCGCACCACGGTCGCCGCCACCCGCCAGGCCTCCGACGAGCAGCTCTCCGCCAACGTCGCCCGCTACCTCGCCGAGGCCCTGCGCCAGGGCACCACCACCCTGGAGACCAAGTCCGGCTACGGCCTCACCGTCGAGGACGAGGCCCGCGCCCTGCGCATCGCCTCCCGCCACACCGACGAGGTCACCTACCTCGGCGCCCACGTCGTCTCCCCGGACTACGCCGACGACCCGGCCGGCTACGTCGACCTGGTCACCGGCCCCATGCTGGACGCCTGCGCCCCGCACGCCCGCTGGATCGACGTCTTCTGCGAGCGCGGCGCCTTCGACGGCGACCAGGCCCGCGCCATCCTCACGGCGGGCCGCGCCAAGGGCCTCCACCCGCGCATCCACGCCAACCAGCTGACGTACGGCCCCGGCGTCCAGCTCGCCGTGGAGCTCGACGCCGCGTCCGCCGACCACTGCACCCACCTCACCGACGCGGACGTGGACGCGCTGGGCCAGGGCGACACGGTCGCCACGCTGCTCCCCGGCGCCGAGTTCTCCACCCGGGCCGCCTGGCCCGACGCCCGCCGACTGCTGGACGCCGGGGCCACGGTCGCGCTCTCCACGGACTGCAACCCGGGCTCGTCGTTCACCTCGTCCATGCCGTTCTGCATCGCCCTGGCCGTACGCGACATGGGGATGACCCCCGACGAGGCGGTCTGGTCCGCCACCGCGGGCGGCGCCGCGGCCCTCCGCCGCACCGACATCGGCCGCATCACGCCCGGCGCCCGTGCCGACCTGGTCCTCCTGGACGCCCCGAGCCACGTCCACCTCGCCTACCGGCCGGGTGTCCCGCTGGTCAGCGCGGTGTGGCGGGGCGGGGAGCGGGTGGAGTAGGCGGTATGGGAAGGGCCCGCCCCTGGAACGTCATGCAGCGACGTTCCAGGGGCGGGCCCTTCCGTGAGTGCGCGGGCCGTCACTCCTCCAGGGTCAGCCCCTTGCGGAGCTTGACCAGCGTCCGCGAGAGCAGCCGGGACACGTGCATCTGCGAGATGCCCAGCTCCTCCCCGATCTCCGACTGCGTCATGTTGCTGACGAAGCGGAGCGAGAGGATCATGCGGTCCCGCGAGGGCAGCGCGGCGATCAGCGGCTTCAGGGACTCGACGTACTCGATGCCTTCGAGCCCGTGGTCCTCGTAGCCGATGCGGTCCGCGAGGGCGCCCTCGCCGTCGTCCTCCTCGGGCTTGGCGTCCAGCGAGCTCGCGGTGTACGCGTTGCTCGCGGACATGCCCTCGACGACCTCGTCCGGCGTGATGCCGAGGCGCTCGGACAGCTCCGCCACGGTGGGCGCGCGGTCCAGCTGCTGGGAGAGCTCGTCGCCCGCCTTGGCCAGGTCGAGCCGGAGCTCCTGGAGCCGGCGCGGGACGCGCACGGACCAGCTGGTGTCGCGGAAGAACCGCTTGATCTCGCCGACGATGGTCGGCATCGCGAACGTCGGGAACTCGACACCGCGGCTCAGCTCGAACCGGTCGATCGCCTTGATCAGGCCGATGGTGCCGACCTGGACGATGTCCTCCATCGGTTCACTGCGCGAGCGGAACCGGGAGGCGGCGAACTTGACGAGCGCGAGGTTGAGCTCGACGAGGGTGTTGCGGACGTACGCGTACTCGTGCGTGCCCTCTTCGAGGGATTCGAGGCGCTCGAAGAGCGTCTTCGACAGGGCCCTGGCGTCCAGGGCTCCTATTTCGGCGTAGGGCGGAATCTCAGGCAGTCCTTCGAGCCCCGTGAAAGGTCCCGTGAAAGGCCCCGTGAAGCCCTCAAGCCCCTCGCCGGAAGATGATTCGGGGGTGGTGCTGCTGCGCGGGCCGGGAACGGCGCTCGCGGCGGGGGAGTCGGAATTGGTCGGTCCCTGAGGACATGCCGACGACGCGTTGGGGGTACGCGCTTCGTCGAGCCGGGGTGACATGGTTCTCCTCCATCGTTCTCGGCATATGGCTGCCGATGCCCATACGTGTTTCCTGCGGTGAAGCGGCGCCTCCAAAGCCGGTCGTCCGGTCATGTTTCGGGTGTCCCTCTACCCTTACCCGGTTCCCACCAGCAGTTACAAGCTCCAATTGACCGCTTATGTCCGGTTTGTTGAGGTCTCCGACTACCGCGTGGCGAACGAAACGCGTACTGTTTTACGCACGTCGGCGGCAGCTCTGCATGGAGCCGCTCAGGCAGTGACGCGCATAGTGACGGACGGCGAAGAGGTACTGGGCATGGACCGCGGGACGGTCGGCAGTGCGAACCGGGGTCGGCTTCAGGTCGAGGCCCGGACGGAGGGGCACAGCGAGGTCGTGACTCCGGTGGGTGAGCTCGATCACCACACCGCCGATCTGCTGCGGGAGCCCCTGGAGAGCGCGGTCGAGCAAGGGCGGTCACGCCTGGTGGTCGACTGCTCACGCCTGGACTTCTGCGACTCCACCGGGCTGAACGTGCTGCTCGGTGCGCGCCTCAAGGCGGAGGCGGTCGGAGGAGGGGTCCATCTGGCCGGAATGCTGCCGGTCGTGGCGAGAGTCTTCGAGATCACCGGGGCCGAGGCGGTCTTCACCGTCCACGCCACGCTCGAAGACGCTCTGCGGACCTAGCGCGGGTACGGCGCACTCCGCGTCGTCCCCGATGACGGCCGTGTCGCGCGATCGACAGCCCGAAGGGGGTGTCGTAGCGGTGCGGCCGGGCAGGAGACACCCCGTCGGTATCCCGCAAAGATCCGGCACACTCGGTAACTGATCATTTCTGTTCCATGGCGGCATGGTGACATGGCGAACGACATGGCGAATCGGTGAGGTGAAGCGCTGATGAGCACCACCCGGCAGCATCCGCCGGGCGACCTCGGCCGCGAGCCGGAGGGAGCGGGCGCGGACTCGCCCGTTCCGGCCGAGCGGCAGTGGCGCACGCTCTCACTCGGGCAGGCCAGCGGAATCGTTCCGATGGCCCGTGATTTCGCCCGGCAGGCCCTGCACGACTGGGGGTGGCTCCCGGCGTCCAGCGCGGACCGCCGGGCCGCGGCCGAGGACGTCCTGCTGGTCGTTTCCGAGCTCGTGACCAACGCCTGCCTCCACGCGGAGGGCCCCGAGGAGCTCCGGATCGGCTGTACGCCCAAGGCGCTGCGCGTCGAGGTCGTCGACCGCGGGGCCGGCCAGCCCGCTCCCCGTACGCCGCACCGCGCCGGCCGTCCCGGCGGGCACGGCATGTTCATCGTGCAGCGGCTCTGCCTGGACTGGGGCGTGCAGCGTACGCCGGAGTCGCCGGGCAAGACCGTCTGGGCGGAGCTCGCCGCGCCCGCGTAACAGGCCAGAGGTATTCCGTACACCGAAGAGCGCGCCGGATCCGGCGCGCTCTTTGTCTTCCCTCCGTCAGGCCCCGGGCGTACCTTGAGCGCCCAATCTGATGTGTCGTCAGTAACGTGCGTCCGTAAGGATCTTGCGGCCGTCGCGGGTGGCGGCGTCCGGCATGAGGGGAACACGAGGTGGCGAACCAGAAGCGGACAGCTCTCGCGCTGACGGCCGCGCTCACGGTCGCGACGGCGGGCTCGGTGGTGCTGATGGCCGCGCCCTCCGCCCACGCCGAGGTCGTGGACGTCAACTACCAGTGCGAGACGCCCATCGGGCCCAAAGGGGCCGTCTCGCCCATCGACATCAAGAGCGTCAAGGACGGCAGCGGCTACAAGCTCACCATGTCCTTCCAGAAGGGCGTCTCCTCCAGCCCGGTCGAGCTGGGCAAGGGGGCGATGAACCCGAGCGCCGTGATCGAGATGGGCGGTGCGGAGACGGGGAAGATCCAGGTCTCGGGACCGGCGAACGCCGAGGCGATTCCGGCCAACACCCCCATCAAGATCAGCGACTTGTCGGGGACGTACACCCCGAAGAAGAGCGGCAAGGTCACCTTCACCGCCGGGGTGCTCACCATCAAGGCGCTCGGTACGACGACGACCTGCACGCCGAAGAACAGCCCGGGCCCCTCGCTGCAACTGGACGTCCAGGGCGCCGGAGGCTCCACGGGCGGCTCGACGGGTGGCTCCTCCGGCGGCAGCACCTCCGGTGGCGGCTCCTCCGGTGGCGGCGAACTGCCGAAGACCGGCCCGCTCGACTCGGCGGCGGCGCTCGGCACCCTCGGCGGGACGGTCCTGCTGACCGGAGCGGCCGGAGTGCTCTGGCTGACCCGGCGAGGACAGCGCCCCACGGGCTGAACGCCGGAACCGCCGGCGCGAGGGAGCCGCCCATGCCGTACGTACGTCTGCTCGTCGCCTTGGTGCTGCTCGCCGCTCCTCCGGCGGCGGCCGGGGAAGGCTCCGGCTGGACGGCCCGGCCTGCGGGCGGCGGGAGTGGCGGGCGGCCGTACGCCTACCTGGAGGGCACCCCCGATGCGGTGCTCCAGGACCGGATCTCGGTGACCAATCCCGCCCGCGCCCCGCTGACCGTGCGGCTGCGCGGCGACGGCCTGGCCGGGCCCTGGCTCCGGTTCGCGGCGGAGACGGTCACCGTGCCGGCCCGGACCCGCGCCGACGTGCCGTTCACGCTCGCGGTGCCAGTCAACGCGACGCCGGGTGACCTCGCGGGAGAGATCGTGGCGGCGGCGGGTGGCGGTGAGGAGAAGCGCGTACCGGTACGGGTACGGGTCGGCGGTCCCGCGCTGGCGGCGCTCACCGTGGAGGACGTCGAGGTGGAGGGCCGGACCGTCCGGTACGCCCTGGTCAACCGGGGCAACGTACCTCTGCGGCCGCGGCTGGCCGTGCGCGCGGACGGGGTGTTCGGTGAGCTGCTGGACCGGCCGGCCCGGCCGCTCGACCTGGAGCTGGCCCCCGGCCGCCGGGTGGAGCTCACCGAACCCTGGTCCGACGCACCGGAGTTGGACTCCGTCACCGTACGGCTCCGGGTCGCCGCGGAGGGCGGGGCGCGGGACGAGGCGGTGGCCTCCGCGGCGTACGTCCCGGTGGCGCCGGTCGCCGGTGGCGGGCTACTGGCGCTCGGCGTGCTGGCGGTGCTCTCCACCGGCGCGTACCGGAGGCGGCGTACGCGTGGCGGACCGCGAGAAGCCGGGGTGGACGACGGTGAAGGCCTGCAACCGGCCGAAGAGGCACGGCCCTTGACGAAGGCGGGAGCGGAATTGTGAAGCGACACCTGGGCAGTGGAAGCCGCGTACCGACAACTCTCCTGCTCCTCCTGGCCGTTCTTCTCGGCCTCGCGGCTCCGACCGTGCAGGCGGCCGAAGACGACGGCCCCTCCGTGACGCTCTCCAAGAAGGAGGCGGGCAAAGGCGGTGAGATCACCGTCAAGGGCAGTGGCTGGCGCTCCGAGGCGTTGCTGATGCTTCTGATCTGCGGCCGGTCCTCGCCGGAGCGGGGTGTGATCGGCGGGACCAACTCCTGTGCCAACGCCGAGGGTCGGGCCGTCACCACCGACAGGAAGGGTGCCTTCAGCAAGAGGCTGCCGGTGGCCGAGCCGCCCGTGCCCTGTCCGTGCGTGGTGCACGTCGCGACGGTGACGGGTGAACAGGCCATGGCCGACGCGGTGTTCACCGTAGCGGGTCATCCCACGGCCCCGCTGCCGCCGCCGGCCGACGACGGCAGGCTCGCAGTGCTGGCCACCACCCGGCTGGAGGGCGAGAGTTCGCTGCTCACCTGGTTCGGCGCGCCGCCCGCACGGCAGCTGGTCTTCACCGTCGGCAACCTGGGCACCGCGCCCGTCGACGATCCTGTCTTCGAGATTGGCACCGCACACGGCGTCTACGCCCCGCAGTGGGAGGAACGTCAGTGGCGCGGCACGGTCGCTCCCGGCTCCAGGGCGCAGATCAAGCTGCCGGTCGAACTTTCCGCCGGCGCGCACGGCGACTACCAGGTCTCCCTGCGGTACGGGACGAAGGTGCTGGCCGAACAGCCGTGGGGCGTGGGCCGCCCGTGGGGCGTGACGCTCTTCTGGGTGCTGCTCTGCCTGGTCGTCCCCGCCGCGGTCTTCCGTATCGGCATGGCCGTCGTGGACAAGGTCCGCCCGCCCTCCGCCGGGACCTCGGCCCGCCACGCCCACCGCCCGCGAGCACGGCCCACGAGCACCGGTACGGCCGCGCTGCCGTGGTTCACCCAGGATTCCGCACCGCCAGACATCCGGCGTTCCGCACCGTCGGCGAACCCACCACCACCCACGACGAAGGGACACGTGTGAGGACGCAACGGAGGTTGAGCGCGGCCGGAGTGGCGCTGATGCTCGGCGGCGCGGGCATCGTGCTGGCCGCGAGCCCGGCCAGGGCGGCCGAGGTCAGTTACGCGACGGAGTGCGTTCCGCCGCCCATCTCGGGACTGCCGCCGGTCCAGGGCACCACGAAGGTGGAGCTGACCGCACCGGCCGAGGCGAAGGTCGGCGACGAGATCGAGGTCGTCTGGAAGACGGTCGAGGCCGCGTCGCGGAACCCGGACGTGCTGGACCTCGGCAAGGACACGGTGAAGCCGACCGGCACGATCACGCTGGGCGGCGCGGCGAGCGGCGAACTGAAACTGGAGGGCCCGCGGCAGAACCCGCCCATCCCCAAGAACAGCCCCATGCTGCTGCCCGACATGACGGCGAAGCTGAAGCTGGAGAAGGCCGGTGAGATCACGCTGACCCCGGGCGCGTACAGCATCAACGTCTCGAAGCCGATCTCCACGGACACCAAGTGCGCTCCGAAGGAGACGGTCCGGCCGGGCGCCACGATCAAGGTGACGGAGGCGGGCTCCACGACCGGCGGCACCACGTCCGCAGGAGGCACGACGTCCGGCGGTACGACGACGGGTGGCACGACGTCCGGCGGTACGGCGTCAGGTGGCACGACCACCGGAGGCACCACGACCACCGGAGGCACCACGACGGGCGGCACGACCACCGGCGGCACCACCTCAGGCGGCGGCACCGGCGGCACCGGCGGCGAAACCGACTTCCCCGGCAAGGAGGTCTCCGTCGCCTACGCCTGCAAGACCCCCATCGGCGACAAGAACGCCACCTCCCCGGTCCGTATCAGCGCCAGGAAGAACGGCGGCGCGTACGACCTCACCGTGAAGTTCGGCAAATCCGTGATGGACAGCCCGATCGACATCCCGGCCGACCAGGTCAAGCCGTCGATGGAGGTCAAGCTCGGCGGTGCGGACAAGGGCACGGTCAAGGTCGAGGGCCCGCTGAACAAGGAGGTCATCAAGACCGGCGCCCCGATCGAGATCCCGGACCTCACCGGCACGTACAAGCCCGGCGCGAGCGGGAAGTCCACGCTCAGCCCGGGCGTCCTGACGGTGATGGCCGCCGGTACGACGACGACCTGCACCCCGCCCGCCGATGTCGCGGTCTCTCTGGAACTGGACACCTCGGCCCAGCCGGGCGGCGCGTCCGGATCCACGGGCTCCAGCGGCGGCGGCACGGCCGGCTCCGGGGGCACGGCCGGCTCCGGCGGAGCGGCGGCCTCCGGCGGCGGTACGGACTCGGGCGGCGGCCTCGCGGCGACCGGCGCCGAGGACGACGGCGCCCTGCGCGCGCTCGGCCTGGTCGCGGGCACGGCGATCCTGCTGGGCGGCGCGGTCTTCACGTTCACCCCGTGGCGGCGGCTGCGCGGTACGCGCTGACCACGACCGCGAGTCGGGCGTCGCCGGAAGAGACATGATCTTCCGGCGACGCCCCGGCATGCTCTGGGCTTGCTCAAATCACCTGTTCTGCCTTGCCTGAGCAAGATCGGCAGGGATAGGTTCCTTGAGCGCTTCTTCGCAGGAGCGAAGGTAACCGTCCAAGTGCGGCGCCCTTCGGCAGGCTTGACCACCTGTCTCGTGCCGCACACGTTGAAGAAGGAACAAAATGAATGTGACCTGGGGGAAGAAGGCTGCGACGGGTGTGCTCGCGGGCCTTCTGATGACGTCCGGACTGACGCTGGCCACCGCGGCCCCGGCTCAGGCGGCCGGGGCGAAGTACACCTGCAAGGCAACGCCCAGCCTCTCGCTGGGGCGTCCGGTGTCGACTTCCTCGTGCAAGAAGTCCGCCAAGGGGAAGACCGTCAAGAAGCACCGTGCGGTGCTCCTCTGTGACGTCGTTCGCGGCCGTGGTGCCCCGCACGATGTCACGTGGACGCTGTTCGGCGACTGGAAGAAGCCCGGCGAGAAGTCCTCGGTGAAGTGCGGGTTCAGCAGCTTCCTGCGCAGCGTCAAGGTCGAGACCAAGGCCAAGTAGCTCCAGCCGCCCGACCGGCGGCAAACGGAACGGGTCCGCACGAACCTCTCGTGCGGACCCGTTCTGCGCGGCTGGACGACCAACCGCCGTGCGCCTACTTGACGCCGCCCATGAGCGCGCGGATCTTCCGTCCCGCCACCATGAACGCGAGGCCCGCGGCGACCGCCACGAGGGCCTGCAGCGTGTAGTACGCGGCGTCGCCCAGCGGCGCGTTGAGCTTCGTGGTCCAGCCGTTCAGGGCGTTGCCCGTCGACGTGGCCAGGAACCACAGGCCCATGATCTGGCCTACGAACATCTTCGGAGCCAACTTCGTGGACAGCGACAGGCCGACCGGCGAGAGGCACATCTCACCCATGGTCTGCGCCAGGTAGACGGCGAGCAGCCAGAAGACGGTGACCTTGCCGGTCTCACTGTTGGCCGCGGCGGCGCCCGCCAGGCCCATGATGCCGAAGGAACCACCGATGAGGAGCATCGCCAGGGCGAACTTCATCGGGGTGCTGGGCTCACGGTTGCGCTTGGCCAGCTTGACCCAGAGTGCGGCGAAGATCGGGGCCAGGATGATGACCATCGCGGGGTTGACCGACTGCAGCCAGGAGGCCGGGAACTCCCAGCCGCCGACGAAGCGGTCCGTCTTGTTGTCGGCGAAGATCGTCAGCAGCGAGCCGGACTGGTCGTAGATCATCCAGAAGAGGACGGCCGTGATGAAGAACCACACGTACGCCTTGATCTTCGGCCGGTCCTCGGCGGTCAGCGCCGGGTCGCGGAAGATCGTGATGAAGTAGATGATCGGCACGACGACACCCAGCACCGCCAGGACGTTGACGATGTGCTCGATGTTGTACGTACCCAGCGCGAGGTCGATGAGCAGCGCGGCGACCGCGAGGCCGGACCAGAGGGCGACCTTGCGCAGGACCTGCCTCCGCTCCTCCGGTGAGGCCGGCTTCGCGGGCAGCTTGCCGACGTCACCGAGGTGCTTGGCGCCGAGGACGTACTGGACGACCGCGAGGCTCATGCCGACGCCGGCGACACCGAAGCCGAGATGCCAGTTGACGTGCTCACCGAGGTAGCCGACGATCAGCGGCGCCGCGAGGCCACCGATGTTGATCGCCATGTAGAAGAGGGTGAAACCGGCGTCGCGGCGGGCGCTGGACTGGCCCTCGTAGAGCTCGCCCACCATCGCCGAGATGTTCGGCTTCAGCAGGCCGGTACCGACCGCGATCAGCGCGAGGCCGAAGAAGAACGCGATGTCGCTCGGGAGAGCGAGGGTGAAGTGGCCGAGCGCGATGACGATGCCACCGACCAGAACGGCCTTGCGGGCGCCCCAGAGGCGGTCGGCGACCCAGCCGCCGGGCATCGCGGCCATGTAGACGACGGCGTTGTACACACCGTAGATGGAGGCGGCCAGCGCCTCCTTGCCCTCCAGAGGGCCGTCGAGCACGGCGGCCACCAGGTACAGGGTGAGGATGGCCCGCATCCCGTACCAGGAGAAGCGTTCCCACATCTCCGTCATGAAGAGGGTGGCCATACCGCGGGGGTGGCCGAAGAAGGTCTTCTCGCCGGAACTGGCCGAGTCCTTCGTCAGGCTGGACGCCATGGTCGATCCTTGCTGGTCGGGACGCGCGCTCGCCTCGTGAGCGGTGCGCGCCCGGTGGGGGGTAGCCGGCACCGGCGCGGCCGCACCCCGTCCCCACGCCTGAGGGGGACTCGCCCCGGGGCCGGGCTCCGGTTCCGGAGCGTTCGGCGGCGGGGCGGGGAAGTGTCGCGTCGGGATCCACGCCCGGTGCGCGTTCTCTCGCTCCGGGCCCGGCTCACAGGTCATTCACTCAGGACGGGCCGGCGTGAACCGGCCCAGCACACAGAAGAGACCCTTGGCGCTCATGGCGGCCCAAAGGTCCTCCCTGTAGTGCAACAGGCGTCGGAACACCATACGACACGACACAGCGGGATATGGAAGGACTTGAGACATGGATCACAGGCAATAGTGGAACCAGACTCCCATATTCAAAGGTCCGTGTCCGGATTTCGACGGTGACCTGCAGGTGGTGGTGAGAGCCTCACCCGGGACGTCCCGGCCGGACTACCATCAGTCCATGACCCGTGTACTGCTCGCCGAGGACGACGCATCCATCTCGGAGCCACTGGCCCGCGCCCTGCGTCGGGAGGGTTACGAGGTCGAAGTCCGCCAGGACGGCCCGACGGCGCTCGACGCCGGACTCCAGGGCGGCATCGATCTCGTGGTCCTCGACCTCGGGCTGCCCGGGATGGACGGCCTCGAAGTCGCCCGCCGCCTCCGCGCCGACGGCCACACCGTGCCGATCCTGGTGCTGACGGCCCGCGCCGACGAGGTCGACACGGTGGTCGGTCTGGACGCCGGCGCCGACGACTACGTCACCAAGCCGTTCCGCCTCGCCGAGCTCCTCGCCCGGGTCCGCGCCCTGCTCCGCCGCGGCGCCACCGAGCCCGTCGCCCAGCCGGCCACCCACGGCGTCCGGATCGACGTCGAGTCGCACCGGGCCTGGATGGGCGAGGAGGAACTCCAGCTCACCGCCAAGGAGTTCGACCTCCTGCGGGTCCTCGTCCGGGACGCCGGCCGGGTCGTCACCCGCGACCAGCTGATGCGCGAGGTCTGGGACACCACTTGGTGGTCCTCCACCAAGACGCTCGACATGCACATCTCCTGGCTTCGCAAGAAGCTCGGCGACGACGCGGCCAATCCCCGCTACATCGCCACGGTCCGGGGCGTCGGCTTCCGGTTCGAGAAGAGCTGACGTACGAATCGGAGAAGAGCTGACGTACGAAGCACTCATGCACCTCGATGACGCGGGACGACGATGCGCCGCCGGCTGATCAACTCCACGCTCGCCGTGGTGCTCGTGGTCATCGCCGTCTTCGGCGTCTCCCTCGTCATCGTGGAGACGCGCACCATCAGCGCCAGCGCCCAGGAGAGCGTCGAATCCGAGGCGCTGCGGCTGATCAGCGTGGTCGACAGCCGGCTGCTCGGCGACGAGGTGATCAACTCCGGCGTGCTGTCCGAGCAGATCGACCCGTCCCGGTTCGCGCTGATCGAGATCCCGGGCCGCGCCCCGATCGCCGTCGGCGAGCGCCCCACCGGCAGCGTCCTGCGCGCCGTCGAGACCGGTGAGCAGGGCGAGAAGGTCACCGTCGAGGAGTCCCGCTCGTCCGTCACCCGCGAGGTCGGCCGCACGCTCCTGATCATCGGCGCGGTGGCGCTCCTCGCGATCATCTCGGCCGTGCTCCTCGCCGTACGCCAGGCCAACCGGCTCGCCTCCCCGCTCACCGACCTCGCCGAGACCGCCGAACGCCTGGGCTCCGGCGACCCGCGCCCGCGCCACAAGCGGTACGGCGTACCGGAGCTGGACCGGGTCGCCGACGTCCTGGACTCCTCCGCCGAGCGGATCGCCCGGATGCTGACCGCCGAGCGGCGGCTCGCGGCGGACGCCTCGCACCAGCTCCGTACGCCGCTCACCGCGCTCTCCATGCGGCTGGAGGAGATCTCGGTGACCGACGACCCGGATACGGTGAAGGAGGAGGCGAACATCGCGCTGACCCAGGTCGAGCGCCTCACCGACGTCGTCGAGCGGCTGCTGACCAACTCCCGCGACCCGCGCACCGGCTCCGCCGTCGTCTTCGACCTGGACGAGGTCATCAAGCAGCAGATCGAAGAGTGGCGTCCCGCCTACCGCTCCACCGGCCGCGCGCTGGTCTGCTCGGGCAAGCACGGTCTGCGGGCGGTCGGCACCCCGGGCGCGGTCGCCCAGGTCCTGGCGGCGCTGATCGAGAACTCGCTGATGCACGGCGGCGGCACGGTCGCGCTCCGCACCCGCGTCACCGGCAACCAGGTCGTCATCGAGGTCACCGACGAGGGCCCCGGCGTCCCGGCCGAGCTGGGCGCGCGGATCTTCGAGCGGACGATCAGCGGCCGCAACTCCACCGGCATCGGCCTGGCCGTCGCCCGGGACCTCGCGGAGGCGGACGGCGGCCGGCTGGAACTGCTCCAGCAGCACCCGGCGGTCTTCGCGCTCTTCCTCAGCCGCATCCCGCTGGACCGCAGGGACCCGGAGCGCCCGGTGCGCTGAGCGGTGTCACGAGCCCCTGATACGGCCCGGGGGATCAGTTCCGTACGGGATCGGGTTCTACGGTCTCCGCCGACCGCCGCTGCTCCAGAAACCGCTCCGCAGGGCGCGGGGCCTCCTCGTCGGCCGGGGGCTCCGCGGGAAGGGCCTTGAAGACCCACGTCCGGTAGGACCAGAAGCGGAAGAGGGTCGCGATCCCGATGCCGAGGATCTTGAAGACGTTGCTCTGGACCGGGGTGTTCCAGTCGAAGCCGTACGTCGCCAGGTACAGCACGCCGTTCTCGATCACCGCGCCCGCCGCGCTGAACAGCACGAAGAGGGACAGTTCACGGGTCCGGCCGGTCTTGTCGCGGTCCCGGTAGGTCCAGTAGCGGAAGCCCACGTAGTTGCAGAGGATGGCGACGAAGGTCGCCAGCACGCTCGCCCGGACGACCTGGAGATCCGTGGTGTGCCGGAGCAGGTTGAAGACGGCGATGTTGACCAGCAGCCCCACCGCACCGACCGCGCCGAACTTGGCGACCTCCCGGGCCAGCAGATCAAGCCGGGTCCGCAGTGCGCCCCGTTCGCTCATGGTGATCGCTCAGTCCGTCCGTTCGGGGGCGTCGACGGTTCCGTCAACTCCGCCATGCTAACCAGCCCTCCCGTGTGACGGGCCGGGGACGGCCGGGAGCCCGCCGGAGGCGGCACCCGGACGGCGTCCCGGCCGCCCCGGCGCGCCCGATACCCTGGGGGTGTGACGTTCCCGGTAGTCGGCATGGTCGGCGGCGGTCAGCTCGCCCGTATGACCCACGAGGCGGGCATCCCCCTCGGCCTGAAATTCAAGCTCCTCAGTGACACGCCCCAGGACTCGGCGGCCCAGGTGGTCAGCGAGGTCGTCATCGGCGACTATCGCGACCTGGACACGCTGCGCGCCTTCGCGCAGGGTTGCGACGTGATCACCTTCGACCACGAGCACGTGCCCACCGAGCACCTGCGGGCCCTGGAGGCGGACGGCATCCCCGTCCGCCCCGGCCCCGATGCCCTGGTGCACGCGCAGGACAAGGGGGTGATGCGCGCGAAGCTCACGGAGATCGGCGCGCCCTGTCCCCGTAACCGCATCGTCAGCGACCCGGCCGACGCCGCCGCGTTCGCGCAGGAGGTCGGCGGCTTCCCGGTCATCCTCAAGACCGTGCGCGGCGGGTACGACGGCAAGGGCGTGTGGGTGGTCCGCTCCGAGGCGGACGCGGCCGATCCGTTCCGCGCCGGGGTCCCGGTCCTCGCGGAGGAGAAGGTCGACTTCGTACGGGAGCTGGCGGCCAACATCGTCCGCTCGCCGCACGGCCAGGCCGTCGCCTACCCGGTGGTCGAGTCGATCCAGGTCGACGGGGTCTGCGACACGGTGATCGCCCCCGCCCCGGATCTCTCCGAGGAGCTGGCCGGCGAGGCCCAGCAGCTCGCGCTCCGCATCGCCGCCGAGCTGGACGTCGTCGGCCACCTGGCCGTCGAGCTGTTCGAGACCCGTGACGGCCGGATTCTGGTCAACGAGCTGGCGATGCGCCCGCACAACTCGGGCCACTGGACCCAGGACGGCGCGATCACCTCCCAGTTCGCCAACCACGTACGGGCGGTCCTCGACCTTCCCCTCGGCGACCCGCGCCCGCGCGCCCCCTGGACGGTCATGTGCAACGTCCTGGGCGGCGACTACCCGGACATGTACCAGGCGTACCTGCACTGCATGGCCCGCGACCCGCAGCTCAAGATCCACATGTACGGAAAGGACGTGAAGCCCGGCCGCAAGGTCGGCCACGTCAACACCTACGGCGATGACCTGGCGGACGTGCGGGAGCGCGCCCGGCACGCGGCCGACTACCTGCGAGGAACGATCACCGAATGACTTCCCCCGGCACCGGATCCCCCGCCGCCCCCCTCGTCGGCATCGTGATGGGCTCGGACTCCGACTGGCCCGTCATGGAGGCGGCGGCCAAGGCGCTCGACGAGTTCGAGATCCCGTACGAGGTCGACGTCGTCTCCGCCCACCGCATGGTGCACGAGATGATCGCGTACGGCGAGGACGCGGCCGGCCGCGGCCTGAAGGCGATCGTCGCGGGCGCGGGCGGCGCGGCCGCGCTCCCCGGAATGCTGGCCTCGGTCACCCCGCTGCCGGTCATCGGCGTCCCGGTGCCGCTGAAGTACCTGGACGGCATGGACAGCCTGCTCTCCATCGTCCAGATGCCCGCCGGGGTCCCCGTCGCCACCGTCTCGGTCGGCGGCGCGCGCAACGCGGGCCTGCTGGCCGCCCGGATCCTGGCCGCGCACGACCCGGCGCTCCAGGAGCGGATGCAGGAATTCCTGTCCGAGCTGAACGCCCAGGCCACCGAGAAGGGCAAGCGCCTGCGCTCCAAGGTCCAGGGCTCGGACTCCTTCGGCTTCGGAAAGTAGGGGCGGCTTTCATGGACCATCTCGCCCGCGCCCACGAGCTCCTCGCCGCCCACCCCATCGTCGATGGCCACAACGACCTCCCCTGGGCCCTGCGCGAGCAGGTCGGCTACGACCTGGACGCCCGGGACATCGCCGCCGACCAGCGCGGCCTGCTCCACACCGACCTGGCCCGGCTGCGGGCCGGCGGGGTCGGCGGCCAGTTCTGGTCGGTGTACGTCCGCACCGACCTGACCGGTGACGCGGCGGTCAGCGCCACGCTGGAACAGATCGACGTCGTCGCCGAGCTGATCGCCCGCTACCCGACCCACCTGCGGCGCGCGCTCACCGCCGACGACCTGGAGAAGGCCCGCGCCGAGGGCCGTATCGCCTCCCTGATGGGCGCCGAGGGCGGCCACTCCATCAACAACTCGCTGGGCACCCTGCGCGCCCTGTACGAGCTGGGCGTCCGCTACATGACGCTCACCCACAACGACAACATCGACTGGGCCGACAGCGCCACCGACCTGCGCCGCCTCGGCGGCCTCTCCGCCTTCGGCCACGAGGTCGTCCGCGAGATGAACCGCATCGGCATGCTGGTCGACCTCAGCCACGTGGCGGACGGCGTCATGCGCGACGCGATCGCCACCAGCACCGCGCCGGTGATCTTCTCGCACTCCTCGGCCCGCGCCGTCTGCGACCACCCGCGCAACATCCCCGACGACGTGCTGGCGGCGCTGCCGGCCAACGGCGGGGTCGCGATGGCGACCTTCGTCCCGAAGTTCGTGCTGCCCGCCGCCGTCGCCTGGACCCAGGCCGCCGACCGCAACATGCGCGAACACGGCCTGCACCACCTGGACACCACCCCGCAGGCGATGCGCATCCACGAGGACTTCGAGGCGGCCCACCCCCGCCCGCAGGCCACCGTGGCGACCATCGCCGACCACCTCGACCACATGCGCGAGGTCGCGGGCGTCGACCACATCGGCATCGGCGGTGACTACGACGGAACGGCGTTCACGCCGTACGGCCTGGAGGACGTCTCCGGCTACCCGAACCTGATCGCCGAGCTGCTCCGCCGTAACTGGTCCGAGGGCGAGCTCGCCAAGCTGACCTGGCAGAACGCCGTACGGGTGCTGCGCGACGCGGAAGCCGTGGCCCGCGACGAGCAGTCCACGCGCGGCCCGTCCCACGCGACGATCGAGGAGCTGGACGGGCCGCGCCTGCGTTAGGGCGCGGCGGCGAACGGTCCCCCCGGGCCGAAGGCGTACGTCCCGAAGCGCTCGCCCATCCGGCGGTGGGCGGCCGGGCCCGGGTGGAGCCGGTCGGGCAGCGGCAGCTCGGCGGAGTCGGCCTCGCCGTACAGGGTGCGGCCGTCCAGGTAGTGCAGGGCCGGGTCCTCGGCCGCCCGCTCCGCCACGATCCGGGCGAGCTCCGCCCGTACGGTCCGCAGGGTCAGCTTCCCGAGAGCCGCCTCCGCCGGGTCGCCCAACGCGGCGAACTCCACCCGCCCGTCCGCGATGTCCGGCGCGGCGGGTCCGGGGGTGTCCTCCTGGGCGGGGCAGAGGATCGGCGAGACCACCAGCAGGGGCGTGGTGGGGTGGCCCTCGCGGAGGGTGTCGAGGAACCCGTGCACGGCCGGGCCGAAGGCGCGCAGCCGCATCAGGTCGTGGTTCACGACGTTGATGCCGATCTTGATGCTGAGCAGGTCGGCGGGGGTGTCCCGCAGGGCGCGCGCGGTGAACGGATCGAGCAGGGCGCTGCCGCCGAGCCCCAGATTGATCAGCTCCACGCCTCCCGCCGCGGCCGCCAGCGCGGGCCAGGCGGTGGCCGAGCTCTCGGCGGCCGACCCCTGGCTGATCGAACTCCCGTGGTGCAGCCACACCCGCCGTCCGCCCGGCTCCACGGCCGCGACGGGCGCGTCGGTGCGCAGGGCCATCAGCTCGGTGGTCTCGCTGTACGGCAGCCAGATCTCGACGTCCTTCTCCCGCCCGGCCAGCCCGTCGAACCGGACCGTACCGATCCGCCCCGGGAACGTCTCCCGGGACCCGTCGCTCAGGTCCACCACCACCAGATCGCCGCCGCCCGCCGTGGCCCGCCCGGCCGGCTCACCGTCGACGAACAGGTCGTACGCGCCGTCCGGACGGGGCGGGACACCGCGGTAGCCGACCACCGTACGCAGGACGTCCAGCTCGACGGCGGTGGCCCGGGTGCGGAACACCACCCGTACGCCGGAGGGCTGCGACTCGGCCTGGGCCACCTGCGGGTCGCCGCCGGACTGGGCCCGGGCGCGGGCGGGCAGCCGGTGCGGGAGGAGGCCGCCGCGCGCGGTGCGCTCCAGGTCGAGCGCGCCGCGCACGAGGGCGTCGGTGAGGGGGGTGGCGGTCAGGCCAGGGGAGTGGTCCATGGTGTCCAGCCTGTCCACCGAGGCGCGATCTAGCAGGCGCAGAGACAGCTGACACACGCGGCGACCGCTAACAGGCGCAGAGGCAGAACGGATGCCCGGCCGGATCGGCGTACACCCGGAAGGACCGCTTCCGGTCCTCCGTGTCCAGCGGCCGCGCCCCCAGCGCCAGCACCTCCCGCTCCGCCGCGTCCAGATCCTCCACGGTCAGGTCCAGGTGGAACTGCTGGGAGCCGTCGGTCCGGGGCCACTGCGGCGGTACGAAGCCGGGCGCGGCCTGGAACGCGAGCGGCGTGCCCGGGGCGTCGACGAGATCGACCCAGCGGCTGTCGCTGTCGCCCTTGACGGTGCCGCCGATGACGGCGGCGTAGAAACGGGCGAGCGCGACGGGGTCGGGACAGTCGAGCACTACGGCGCCGAGTGTGGCGATGGGCATGACGCATACCTCCCGGTGGTTACCGCCCTGTTGCGGTACGGAGAGACGCTTACCCCGTACCGCCGCCGGGAGTGCGGCCATTCAGGCGGCGGGCTCAGGCCTTCGGCCGCCCCATCGCCCGGTACGTCCACCCGGCATCCCGCCACACCGCACTGTCCAGGGCGTTCCGCCCGTCCAGGATGATCCGCCGGGACACCGCCTCACCGAGCGCCGCCGGGTCCAGCTCGCGGAACTCGCGCCACTCCGTCAGGTGCAGCACCACATCCGCGCCGCGCACGGCCTCCAGCGCGGAGTCGGCGTACCCGAGCGTCGGGAAGAGCCGGCGGGCGTTCTCCATCCCCTTCGGGTCGAAGACGGTCACCTGGCCGCCCTGGAGGTGGATCTGCCCGGCGACGTTGAGCGCGGGGGAGTCGCGTACGTCGTCGGAGTCCGGCTTGAACGCGGCGCCGAGCACGCCCACCCGCGTACCGAGGAACGAACCGCCGCCCACGGCCTCCCGGGCCAGCTCGACCATGTGGCCGCGGCGGCGCATGTTGATGGAGTCGACCTCGCGGAGGAAGGTGAGCGCCTGGTCCGCGCCCAGCTCGCCGGCGCGCGCCATGAAGGCCCGGATGTCCTTGGGCAGGCAGCCGCCGCCGAAGCCGATCCCGGCCCGCAGAAACTTCTTCCCGATGCGGTCGTCGTACCCGATGGCCTCGGCGAGCTTCACGACGTCCCCGTCGGCGGCCTCGCAGACCTCGGCCATGGCGTTGATGAAGGAGATCTTGGTGGCGAGGAAGGAGTTGGCGGAGGTCTTCACCAGCTCGGCGGTCGGGAAGTCCGTCACCACGAACGGGGACCCCTCCGCGACCGGCCCGGCGTACACCTCGCGGAGCAGCTTCTCGGCCCGCTCGCTCTCCACGCCGACCACGATCCGGTCGGGGTGCAGGGTGTCGTTGACGGCGAAGCCCTCGCGCAGGAACTCCGGGTTCCAGGCCAGCTCGGCGTCGGCGCCCGCCGGGGCCAGCTCCGCGAGGCGGGCGGCGAGGCGGGCGGCGGAGCCGACGGGCACGGTGGACTTGCCGACGACGAGGGCGGGCCGGGTGATATGCGGGGCGAGCGCGTCGAAGGCACTGTCCACATAACTCATGTCACAGGCGTACTCGCCGTGCTTCTGCGGGGTGTTCACACAGACGAAGTGGACGTCACCGAACTCCCCGACCTCCTCCCAGGAGGTGGTGAAGCGCAGCCGCCCGGTCGACCCGGGGATACCGTCGACATGCCGCTGAAGCATCTCCTCGAGCCCCGGCTCGTACATCGGCACGCGCCCGGTGGACAGCAGCTCGATCTTCTCCGGTACGACGTCGAGCCCGAGGACCTCGAATCCCAGCTCGGCCATGGCGGCGGCATGGGTGGCGCCGAGATAGCCGGTGCCGATCACAGTGATCCTGAGGGCCATGGGTGCTCCTGGAAGGTACGGACGGACGTGCGAACCGAGCATAGTCGCGGCGGGTGGCCCCGCCTTTCCTCACCTGATCCGCCGCTTACCTCCCGTTCTGCCCGACCCCTGTCACGAAGCTCACGTGGCACTCACGTATGCCGTCCCGGGGCTTCCGCACTAAAATTGAGTTACTTAACGGTAGTTAGCATCTGGGGAGTGAGCGTCTTGGCGGGTTCGACCGATTTCGACCTGTACCGTCCGGCCGAGGAGCACGACATGCTCCGCGACACCATCCGTGCGCTCGCCGAGACGAAGATCGCCCCCTTCGCCACCGCGGTCGACGAGGAGGCCCGCTTCCCGCAGGAGGCGCTGGACGCCCTGGTCGCCTCGGACCTGCACGCCGTCCACGTCCCGGAGGAGTACGGCGGCGCCGGCGCCGACGCGCTCGCCACGGTCATCGTGATCGAGGAGGTGGCCCGCGCCTGCGCCTCCTCCTCGCTGATCCCGGCCGTCAACAAGCTCGGCTCGCTCCCGGTGATCCTCTCCGGCTCCGAGGAGCTGAAGCGCAAGTACCTGGGCCCGCTGGCCAAGGGCGACGCGATGTTCTCGTACGCGCTCTCCGAGCCGGACGCCGGCTCCGACGCGGCGGGCATGAAGACCAAGGCCGTGCGCGACGGTGACTTCTGGGTCCTCAACGGAGTGAAGCGCTGGATCACCAACGCGGGCGTCTCCGAGTACTACACGGTCATGGCGGTCACCGACCCCACCAAGCGGTCCAAGGGCATCTCGGCGTTCGTCGTGGAGAAGTCCGACGAGGGCGTCTCCTTCGGCGCCCCGGAGAAGAAGCTCGGCATCAAGGGCTCCCCGACCCGCGAGGTCTACCTCGACAACGTCCGCATCCCCGCCGACCGCATGATCGGCGAGGAGGGTACGGGCTTCGCCACGGCGATGAAGACCCTGGACCACACCCGCATCACCATCGCGGCCCAGGCCCTCGGCATCGCCCAAGGCGCGCTGGACTACGCCAAGGGGTACGTCCAGGAGCGCAAGCAGTTCGGCAAGCCGATCGCGGACTTCCAGGGCATCCAGTTCATGCTCGCCGACATGGCGATGAAGCTGGAGGCGGCCCGCCAGCTCACCTACTCGGCCGCCGCCAAGTCCGAGCGCGTCGACGGCGACCTGACCTTCTTCGGCGCCGCGGCCAAGTGCTTCGCCTCCGACGTGGCCATGGAGGTCACCACGGACGCGGTCCAGCTCCTCGGCGGCTACGGCTACACCCGTGACTACCCGGTCGAGCGCATGATGCGCGACGCCAAGATCACCCAGATCTACGAGGGCACGAACCAGGTCCAGCGCATCGTGATGGCGCGCAACCTGCCGTAACGCCTCTCGCTGTCCCTGCGGCCCCCGGTGCGTGATGCCGGGGGCCGTACGTGTGGCCCGGTCGGGGCGTCAGCGCACGACATCGAACACGTTCTTCTGGATCCCGTTCGCGTACGCCTCGTACTCGACCAGCTTCAGCTTCTGGGCGTCCTTGTCGCTCGCGCTGAACAGCCGCTTGCCCGCGCCGAGCAGGAGCGGGAAGACGAGCAGGTGGTAGCGGTCGATCAGCCCGGCGTCGGACAGGCTGTGGTTCAGGCCGATGCTGCCGTGGACGATGACCGGTCCGCCCTCGGTCTCCTTGAGGGCGGCGACCTCGTCGAGCGAGCGCAGAATGGTCGTGTCGCCCCAGTCGGAGACCAGGTCGTCCTCCTTGAGGGTGGTGGAGACGACGTACTTCGGCATCACCTTGTACTGCCCGAACTCCTCCATCCCCGGCCACACCGAGCTGAACGCCTCGTAGCTGGCCCGGCCCAGCATCAGCGCGCCGGCCTCCTCCTGCTCCCGGCCCTTGATCTCGTACGCCTCCGGGAGGAACTCCATGTCCTTGAAGGTCCACCCGGAGTTCCGGTAGCCGGGCTCGCCGCCCGGGGCTTCCATGACGCCGTCGAGAGAGACGAAGGCGGTGCTGATCAGCGTGCGCATCAGGGGCTCCTGGATTTCTCGTACGGGCGCTTCGTGTGAGCATCGGCTCTTACGGACGTACTGACCGTGCGCCCCGCCGAAACTCATCGGTCCGGTCGGCCCCATCCATCCGGACCCACGGCCGGTACCCTCCCACCTCATGACCGAACTCGACAGGCTCACCGCCCTCTTCCGCGCCCTGGGAGCGGACGACGACGCGCCGGACTGGGCGGAGTCCGAGGCCGAGGAGGGGCTGCCGCAGCTCGCCCGCTACCGGTTCCTGCGGACGGTGTGGCAGGACGTCGACGCCTGGACCACGGAGGCGCCCCGCTGGGTGTCCGCCTACCGCAGCGACGGCGTGGCGGCCGGAGCCGTCGACCGGGCCCTCGCGGCCGGGCTCACGCCTGAGGACCTCGGCGAGCTGGCCCGCGAGGTGGCCCGGGAGACCGCGTTCGGGGTGCTGTACGCCCTGGCCGACCCGGCGGACGGCTCGCTGCCCGCCGAGGTGGAGGAGCAGTTGCCGGGCTGGCGGCTGGCGGAGCTGGACTCGGCGGGGGAGCCGACGGGCCGTCATCTGGAGGCCCTGCACGAGGACTTCGCCGGCCTCGAACCGAAGGGGATCGTGCCGTAGCCGGGACCGTGTGCGGCTGTGGTCGGCGGGCTTGAGCCGGGTGCGGTCATCACGCGTCGTGCGCCCGAGGGTTGCGCCCACGCGCCGCCCTGTGCGACTGCCTCCTCGTCATGGCGGACGGACAGCCTGAGGAGCCCGTCGTTCGTGCACGGCCGACCCCAGGGAGCCACCATGTTCCGGTACGCATCCGCACCCCGTCTTCGCACGGCCGCCGTCGCCGCGTGTCTCACCGCGACCCTGGCGGTGACCGCGCCCGCCGCAGGCGCCGCGCCTGCCGCCGTACAGGGCACCAAGTCCGTGCAGTTGCAGTGGGCCTCGGCCTGGCCGGCCGATCCGCCGTTCCGCAGCGGCGTCCTCACGGTCGGCGGCGTGTACACGTGCACCGAACCGGCCGGTACCAGCGTGGCTGTCTCCTTCAACGCCCTCCAGATCCTGCCCCTGGCCATGCCCTCCGGCTCCGGCACCCTGCCCTGCGGGCCGGGGGTGATCGACGCGCCCTGGGAGCTGGCCAGCTTCCCCAATGCCGACGTGCACAGCGGCTGGACCAACGTCCTGCTCACCTTCGACGGGCAGAGCCTGCCTTCCCAGGAGTTCACCGCCTGAGACGTGGGTCCCGGCCATGGGGAACCGCCGTGGGGAACCAGGGGCTCGGGGCCGTACGTCCCCCGTACATGCTGATCTTCCTGGGGATACTCTTCGCCGTCGCGCCCGCCGTCGTCTGGATGACGCTCGCCCGCACCCGCCCCATCGGCTTGGCGATCGGCGGGACGCTGCTCGCCGGAGCCGGTCTGCTGATCGGTGTCCAGCGGGGCTGGATCGACGTCCCCGGACCCGACGCCCATCTCCTGTTCACGGCTCTCGCGCCCCTGCTCATCGCCTGCGGCGTGCGACGGGAAGCACGGCACGGGAACCCCCCACCCCCGCGATGGACCCTCCGCCGCAACGGAGCGATCGGCTTCCTGGCGACCCAGTTCGCCCTCACCCTCCTGGTCGGCCTCGGGTACGCGCTGCTGCTCAGCGAAGGCTCGGACGCCCCGCCGTCCAAGGCCCTCCCCGTATTGCCGCCCGGCATCAGCATCGCCGACGAAGGCATCGGCTGCGGTTCCGGCGGCTGCTACCGCGAGGCGACGGTCACCAGCGAGGACGGCTTGTCCCGCCCGGATATCATCCGCGAACTGGGCCTCCAGCAGGAGAACTGTCGCGCCAGCGGCTGGCTGCTCGACTGGAGAGACGTCTGCGTCGGAGCCAGGGACAACGGCAGGAATGTCATCGTCTACGCCGCCTGGGGATATTGAGGGGCTGCGCGACAGAAGGGCTGCCGAACAGAGAGGCGTACGACAAGTCGAGTGCCGTCTACGCCTTCTGAACGCGCTTGACGACCCAGGTCAAGGCCAGCCAGGGAGTGCAGGCAGCCGCGAGAGCCAGGAGCCAGCCCGCCCACGTGGAGGTCTGGTAGAACGCGCCGGGCAGCAGGAGGAGCACCCCGAGGCAGAGCACCAGCGCGGCCACTCCGTGGACGTCACCGCGGAACCTCCGGGCCGAGTGGACCTCGTCGCGGCCGAAGAGCCCGGAGCCGAACGCAGCCGCGAAGAAGACCACCGCCCAGATCCACAGGAGCGCGGCGCCGCTGTCGAAGAAGCCGGAGTCGTGGTGCCGCCCGCCGAGCCCGGGACGGCCGGGGGCGTAGATGACAGTCACCGAGTCACCCTCGTCCGGTACTCCGACGGTCCTCGCACCCCGGATGGTGGTCCGGCGGGAGCTGTCGTCGAACCGGAGGGTCACGACGACGTCAGCCGCGTACTCGTCGACACCGTCCACGTTCACGCCGGTCGGCCGTGGCTCGCTCACCGTCCGCTCGATGGGAACCTCGTGGACGCCCCCTCCGGCCGTGTACACCTCCGAAACCCAACGACCCTGCTCACCATCCGGGCCGACCGCCTGGACCAGCGCCGCACCGCTCGTCATCGGGAGCAGGACGGCGAGGAGGAGGGGCAGGCTGCGGGAGGGACGTCGCGCCGGCCCTACGGGTTTGTCCAGGTCGACCCCGCCCGCGCGCCGTGAGCGCACGGAGACCGCCATCCACATCAGTACGCACACCAGCGAGCAGCCGAACAGTGCGAGCCGCAGACCCCGCGATTCCGCCCGGGGTGACAACGGCAGGATGCCCACGATCAGCGTGGCGCTCACGGCCGTCACCATCAGAATCCCGGTCACCCGCGTGCGCACCGACGACGCTCGCGACGATCCTGTGCGCAACATCCCACGCCCCTCCCCCCCCCGAGCCTCCGTGTGGTCACCACCCGTCGGCCTCGAACGCCCCCGCGCCCGGTGGGCCGAGCGTATCCCCGGCCTGACACCTCGACGACGACAACTTCTAGGCTGCGGCCGCCAGGTCGCGGCAGCCCCGGCAGTGGCCCGGCTCCCTTGAGCGGAACGCGCGGTCGCAACGGTCGCAGTTCTGGAGGGGGATCACCAGCGTGCGGCGGGCAGCCGGGGCCAGCTCCTCGGCGTCGGGGAGCGGTGGGGGCAGGAGCATGGTGAGGCGGTGCCTGACGATCTTCGCCGGGTACTTGGGCGGCTGCGGCAGGTCGGCCGTCAGGGCGTGGCGGATGGCGTCGGGGCGAACCTCCCGCTCCAGCCAGGCGGCCACACCCGGGACCAGCTCCTCGACATCGGCCTCGGAGAGCACCAGCTCTTCCGCGTGATTCCGCAGGTCGGCGAGGATCGCGGAGGCGGTCTGCCGCAGTTCCGGGGTGAGTGCGCGGGGCTGGGGGAGCGGCCGGCGCGGCGGCTTGGGCGCGGTGCGCGGCGGTACGCGGACCGGGGGGAGCGCCTCTTCCGGTACGGGGGTGGGTTCGGGCGCAGGCGGGGGTGCGGGTGCCGGTGGGGGTTCAGGCACGCTGGGCGCCACCTCCGGCACCACCACCACCCTCCCGGCCCGCTCCACCGCCCCCGGCTGGTTGCAGAAGACCGTGCGGGTGGTCATCCGGCCGTTCGCCAGCCTCACGTGCGCCCGGCGCAGGTAGCCGTGGGCCTCCAGCTCGCGCAGAGCGGCGGCGATCCTCATCTCGCCCTCGGCGAAGCGGGCGGTGAGCGCCTTGATGCCGACCAGGGAGCCGACGGGCAGCGACTGGATGTGGACGCCGATGCCGATCGCGACGAGGGAGAGCTCGGCATGCTGCGCGAGGTGGTTGCCGACGATCGTGAACCGGCTGGTGTGCGGGATCGCGATATGGATCACGCCGAAGGCCGGAAGGGGCCCGGGAAGCTCGGCCAGGGCGCGGGTGAGGGCGATATTGTGCTGGGTAGCCATGGGGAAGGTGTCGCTTCCTTGGTGGTCAGGTCCTCGCTCGGGATTGCCGTCCCGGCGGGGGCCGTCTCATGTCTGGTGTTGTGGTCAGCGTGAGCATATGCCTGCCAACCCGTGCGAAATCCAGCTCAGTTGGCGAATCTCACCCGTGTGGGTGACCAGCCTCTCCCGCAGATGACCACCGGGATCAGGTGGGGTGGGGTTGGGTTATTTCTCTTGGTTCTTTACGTAGTTGATGGCGTGGCTCACCGGGTCGCGGCGAGCCACGATCCGGTGTCCCCTCACCGGATCGTGACGCGCAACGACCCGGCCTGAGCTGCGATTTCGGGTGGATTTCCGGGTATCCGCCCCGCACTGGGGCTTGCCGTCCTTACGCTGCGCACCATGGCTGACGACGACGTATCCGAGCCCGATTCCGAGCCCGATCTCGACCTGGACATCGATCCGACGGACGATTCGAGCGCGGTGATGGCCGCCGTGGGGCGGCAGATCAGACTCTGGCGGGAGACGGCCGGGCTGCGCGCGGCCGAGCTGGGTACGGCGATCGGCTACAGCGAGGATCTCGTCTACAAGGTCGAGGGCGGACGACGCATCCCCAAGCCGGAGTTCCTGGACGGGACGGACAGGGCAGTGGGCGCGGGCGGCAAGATCTCCGCGATGAAGAAGGACGTGGCCGAGGCCCGTTACCCGAAGAAGGTGAAGGACCTCGCCAAGCTGGAGCGGGAAGCGGTCGAGCTTGGCGCGTATGGCAACCACAACGTCCACGGGCTTCTCCAGACCGCTGAATACGCCCGTGCGCTGTACGAGATGCGGCGGCCGGCCTTCGGGCCCGATGAGGTCGAACGGTATGTCGCGGCGCGGATGGCACGACAGGAGATCCTCCGGCGGAAGCCGTTGACCATGCTGACCTTCGTCCAGGAGGAGGTGACGATCCGGCGGCCGTTGGGCGGTCGTGCCGTGCTGCGCCGCCAGCTCGAACACCTGCTGGAGATCGGTCAGTTGCGGAACGTCGAGATCCAGGTGATGCCGACTGACCGTGAGGACCACGCGGGTATGGGCGGTCAGCTCCAGCTCCTTAAGTTCAAGGACGGAACGGCGGTGGGACACTGGGAGGGGCAATTGTTCAACCGCCTCACCTTCGACCCCAAGGAGATCCGGATCCTGGAGCAGCGGCTCGGTCTCGTCCGGGCCCAGGGTCTCACTCCGCGGGAATCGCTGGCCTTCATCGAGAAAGTGCTGGGAGAGACATGACGCGCATGACCCCGAGTGGTGACGGCTCCGCTCTGGAGTGGTTCAAGAGCAGCTACAGCAGCAATGACGGCCCCGAGTGCGTCGAGGTCGCCGCTGCCCGCAGCGCCGTGCACGTCCGTGACTCCAAGGACCTCGCCAGGTCACCGCTCGGCTTCACCTCCGCCGCCTGGGCGGACTTCGTCCCGTACGCCTCCGGTAGCTGAGGCGCACGCACCGCCACCCTCGTACGCTCCGGGAGCGCCCGGCCCCCTTCGCGGGCGGCCGGGCGCGCTCATGTCCGTCAACTTCACTCCCGTACGCCCTTTGTGGCGGAAACCCAGACACCGGCACCCCCCTTCGGCACACTGAGTGCATGGACGATCACCCGGGGAAGTCGCCGGACCACCTCACCATCAACGTCACGCACCGGGACGACCCGGTCTTCGAGGTCACCGAGGCGGACGCGTTCGCCTCGGTGCGGAAGTATCCGAACATCGTGGTCCGGGGGCCGCTGTTCGGGCTCGCCGCGCAGGGGCGCGGGGAGCGGCCGCGGTGGCGGCTGCTGGGTGAACTCGACACCGGGTTCCCGCAGATGGCCCGCGACGAGCTGAACTCGCACCTCTGGTTCAAGGCCAAGGACCACACCGAGGACCGGGCCGTGCGGCGGTCGTTGCTGGAGGCTGTGGCCCGGCTGGAGAAGGACCCGGTCAACGAGGTGACGGCGGACGGCGTCCGCTACCGCGTCGTGCGGGCCGACGAGTTCGCCCGGATCGGTGACGCGCGCCTGGAGCCGCCCCGGGCCACCGACCCGGACGAGGACGGCTGGGACCTGGACGCGCCCGACCCCTCCCGCACCAAGGGGTTCGTGGTCGACCACGCGGCCGCCGTCGGGCTCGCCGAAGGGATCAACCGGGCCGGGCTGCTGCAGCTCTCCTACACCGCCGACCGCTTCCCCGATGACGTACGGGCCGACTCCCAGAAGGCGTTGTTCACCCACCCGGGCGTCGTGCTCCTCCCGACGACGTTCCGGGTGGTGGAGCGGAAGGAGCTGTCCTGGTCGATGGTGACCGGGCAGTACGCGACCCCTCAGGGCGCCCGCCGCGCCCTCGTCCACCACCTCACCCGGCCCGTGCCGAAGCTCCCGGACCTGCCGGACATGCCGGAGCTGCCCGCCTGGATGAAGGTGGACGAGAAGGAGCAGGCGATCCACGACCGGGCCGCGAAGAAGTTCATGGCGCGCCGCAGGCCCAACGAACTCCTGGTGCGGGGGCGCCGGTACGAGGTCGTGCGGGTCGAGCGGGTGATGCGCATCGGGCCCGACGGACCGGAGAAGCCGCGCCCGTCCGACACGGACGACTACGGCCCCTCCCAGATCCATCCCCTCATGGACGAGGAAGGGAACATCACCTACAGCTCGTAGCCCAGTAGGTGATGTTCCCCGGCCCCCCTCGCAACGACCTTGCGAGGGGCCTCAGTTGTCCCGGCTGCCTTAGTTGCCCTTGACCGTGACCTTCTCGTCGTTCTTCAGCTGCTCCACGAGCTGCTTCACCTTGGCCTTGTCCCAGACGAGGTTGCCGCCGTTGCTGCCGGAGATAGGCATGTTCATCGACGTACCGTCGCCGCCCGTGACGCCCTTCATCGCGAAGAACATGTTGGCCAGCGACCAGAGCGACATGTCCTTGTCCACGATCAGCGTGTCCAGGCCCGCACCCATCGTCGGGTACAGCTTGAACGGGTTGAGGATCGTGGACGGGGTCGCCGTCTGGCTCGCCAGCGCCGCGAGGAACTTCTGCTGGTTCTTCGTACGGTCCAGGTCGCTGCCCGCGAACGCGTACCGGGTGCGGACGAAGGCCAGGGACTGCTCGCCGTTCAGCGTCTGCTTCCCGGCCTGGAAGTCGGCGCCGGACTTCTTGTCCTTGAACGCCTTCGGGATGTCCATCTCGACCCCGCCGATCGCGTCCACGATCTGCGCGAAGCCGCCGAAGCCGATCTCGACGTAGTGGTCGATGCGCAGCCCGGTGTTGAACTCGACCGTACGCACGAGGAGTTCGGGGCCGTCCTCGGCGTACGCGGCGTTCAGCTTCACCTGACGGCCCGTGCCCTGGAATATCTTGCCGGACTCCGACCCCTTGAAGGTGGGGATCTCCACCTGGGAGTCGCGCGGCAGGGAGATCAGCGTCGGGCCGTTGGAGCCGTCGTGCAGGATCATCATCGAGTCGGTGCGCTTGCCGTCGGCGGAACCGGTGCGCAGCCGCTTCTTGTCCTCGGCCGACATGCCCTCACGGCTGTCGGAACCGACGATCAGGTAGTTCGTCCCGTCGCCCGCTTCCGGCCGCTCGATGACCTTGGCGAGGTCGACCTCGCGCTTCAGCTTGCCGTCGGCCCAGAAGTACGTGGAGACGGAGACCACGAGGAACACGACGACCAGCGTCAGCGCGCCGAGCTTGATCCGGCGGCGCCAGTCGACCGGCGGACGGCCCTGGACGTAACCCGCGTCACCGCCGCCGCGACCGCCTCCACGGCCGCCGCCGCCACCGCCGTAGACCTGGCCGGTGTTGTAGCCGCTGTCGTAACCGGGCTCGGGGCTGTTGCCGTAACCGGGCTGTCCGCCCTGGTAGCGGTCGTCGTACCCCTGGCTCTGCGGGGGCACCGTCGGCCTCTGCGGCGGGGCCGGGCGGCGCTGGATGTGGGGCATCGCGCGGGCGCTCTCGGGCTGGGGGCTGGCACTGCCCCGTCCGTAGCGCTCGCCGCGGTCGCCGGTCCGTCGATCGGGCCAATCGTTCATCCGAACAGTGTGCCGCGCCGACCCACAGCTATTACAGGGTGTAAGGGAAATCGCACCAGGGCTGTTGCGAAGCTGATGCATTCTGCGGGATCCGGGCCCGCGCATAAGGTGGACTGTATGACAGATCAGGCCACCCGCACGGACCGCTCGGAGGAAGAGATTCCGGGCAAGCCCACCGCCGCGTCCCGCACCACCCTCAGCCACATCATGACCGGCAGCGACACCAACCTCCTCGGCACGGTGCACGGTGGCGTGATCATGAAACTGGTCGACGACGCGGCGGGCGCCGTGGCCGGACGGCACTCCGGCGGGCCCGCCGTGACCGCCTCGATGGACGAGATGGTCTTCCTGGAGCCGGTCAGGGTCGGTGACCTCGTTCACGTACGCGCGCAGGTGAACTGGACCGGCCGCTCCTCCATGGAGGTCGGCGTCCGGGTGATGGCCGAGCGCTGGAACGAGTCGACCCCCGCCCAGCAGGTCGGCAGCGCCTACCTCGTCTTCGCCGCCGTCGACGTGGACGGCAAGCCGCGCCGCGTACCGCCGGTGGTCCCCGAGACCGAGCGCGACAAGCGGCGCTACCAGGAGGCGCAGATCCGGCGCACGCACCGGCTGGCACGCCGTCGCGCGATCAAGGAGCTGCGGGAGAAGCGCGTGGCCGACGGCATCGACGACTGAGCCCGACAGGCCGCCGGAACGGCCCTACGGGCAGACCACCTCGTCGCCCGTCACCGTCGCGAACTCGCCCGTCTGCTTCGTCTCCGCCCGCACCGGCCGCACCTCGGTGAAGTCCGATCCGGCCGTCACCTCCATCGTCGCGCCCTGCCCCTTCACCGCCTTCAGCTCGCTGCCGGGCAACGCGGCGGCCAGCGACTTCGCCGACCGGTCCCAGCGCGGGTCGTACGTCACGAGCGTCCGCTCCAGGTCCCGCAGCTTGCCGTTGAGCGGGGCGTCGGTGGTGTTGAAGCCGGTCGCGCGCAGGCCGGCGTCCACGTCCTTGCCGAGGCCGTCCTTCGGGGTGCCGTTGTAGACCTGCACCCGGATCTCCTCCGGCGCCACGTCCACCAGGGCCGCCTGGGCCTTCTTCGGGGCGCCGGCCGCCGGCTTCGGCTTGGCGGGGGCCAGCGGCCGGTCCTCGCGCAGCGCCTCGAACAGCTTCTTCGCCTTCGCCGCGTCCCACTGGACCGTGGAGCCGATGCCCTTGACCGGGAAGCTCGGATTGCCGATCGGTACGGAGGTGAACTCGGACGACGCCGGGCTGAAGTCCTTCATCGCCTTGCCGAGCGCCAGCATCTGCTCCGTACCGAACCCCTCGTCCGCCCGGACCGACCCCAGCACCGACGCCGAGACCTGCTGGAACCGCACCGGGTTCAGCAGCACCCCGTTGCTCGTCGCCTGCTTGATCAGCGCCGCCATGAACTTCTGCTGGCGCTGCATCCGGCCCAGGTCGGAGCCCACGTCGACATGGCGGGAGCGTACGTACTGCAGCGCCTTGCCGCCGTCCAGCTGATGGGTTCCGGCGGGCAGGTCGAGCCCGGTGTACGAGTCCTTCATCGGCCGGGCCGTACAGATCTGCACCCCGCCCACCGCGTCGACCGTCTTCATGAAGCTGGTGAAGTCGACCTCCAGATAGTGGTCGACCTTGACGCCGGTCATGTTCTCGACCGTCCGCACGGTCAGCGCCGGCCCGCCCTCCGCGTAGGCGGCGTTCAGCTTCACCGGGTGGCTGTTGTGGCGCTTGCCGGTGGTGCGGTCGGTGTGCGCGGGCATCTCGGCGTAACTGTCGCGGGGCAGGCTCACGACGCTCGCCCGCTGCTTGTCCGCCGAGAGGTGCACCAGCATGATCGTGTCGGTGCAGTGGCAGGGCGCGCCGCCGAGCTTGTACTTCTGCTTCTCCGCCTGGGTAATGGTGTCCCGGCCGTCGGTGCCCACGAGCAGCAGATTGGTCCCCTGCCCGGACTGCGGGCGGTTCTTCATGTCCTTGAACGGGTCGACCCGGCCGATCCCGCCCTCCAGGTTGCTCACCACGGCGTGACCGATCCCACCCGCGCCCAGCACCAGCACCGAGAGCCCGGTCGCCACCCGCATGCCCCAGCGCGGCCGCTCGTCCTGCTTCCGGGAGCGCGGGGCCCGCACGCCCTGCGGTGGACGGCGGCGCGGCGGAGCGGTGCGGGGGCGGGGCGGGCGCTGCGGTGGGCGGGGGGCGGTCACGGGCGGAGACACCTCCGGGTGGTCACGGCGGGGAGACACCTCCGTGGTGCGAGGGGACCATCGCACGGTAGGCCCATACGATCTCCGTCCCGGCCCGCCACCCGGCGGCGCGCGCACCGGTGTCCCCCATTCGCGGTAACGTGGCGGCCGAATGACGCCGCCTCCCGGGGCGCCCGCCGCCTGCGGTGCGGAGCCCCCGGCGCCCCCGAGGACCCCCTGAGGACCACATGTCTGCCGCGCAGTACCCCGCCGTCTCCGTGATCATGCCGGTGCTCAACGAGGAACGCCATCTCAGGAACTCGGTCCGGCACATCCTGGAGCAGGAGTACGCCGGTGAGATGGAGGTCGTGATCGCGCTCGGCCCCTCCGCCGACCGCACGGACGAGATCGCCGCCGAGCTGGTCGCCGAGGACCCCCGGGTCCACACGGTCCCCAACCCCACCGGCCGCACCCCCGCCGCGCTCAACGCGGCGATCAAGGCCTCCCGCCACCCCGTCGTCGTCCGCGTCGACGGCCACGGCATGCTCTCGCCGAACTACATCGCCACCGCCGTCCGCCTCCTGGAGGAGACCGGCGCGCAGAACGTCGGCGGCATCATGCACGCCGAGGGCGAGAACGCCTGGGAGGAGGCCGTCGCCGCCGCGATGACCTCGAAGATCGGCGTCGGCAACGCGGCCTTCCACACCGGCGGCCAGGCGGGCCCGGCCGAGACCGTCTACCTCGGTGTCTTCCGGCGTGAGGCGCTGGAGAAGGCCGAGGGCTACAACGTGGAGTTCATCCGCGCCCAGGACTGGGAGCTGAACTTCCGCATCCGCGAGGCCGGCGGGCTGATCTGGTTCTCGCCGGAGCTGAAGGTCCAGTACCGCCCGCGCCCCTCGGTGAAGGCGCTCGCCAAGCAGTACAAGGACTACGGCCGCTGGCGCCACGTCGTCGCCCGCTACCACTCCGGCTCGATCAACCTCCGCTACCTCGCCCCGCCGACCGCCGTCGTCGCCATCGCGGCGGGCCTGGTGGCCGGCGCGGCCGTCACCCCGTGGGCCCTGGTCGTCCCCGGCGGCTACCTGGCCGCGATCGTCGCCGGGTCGCTGCCCGCAGGCAAGGGGCTCCCGCTGAAGGCCCGCGCGCAGATCCCGGTGGCGCTGGCGACCATGCACATGTGCTGGGGCTTCGGCTTCCTCACCAGCCCGCGCTCCCTGGCCAAGCGGGTCATCGCGAGCCGCCGCCCGTCGCTCGCGGCCAGCAACAGCAGCAGCAGCGAGACGGTCTGATCCGGCGGCCGCTTCTGTTTCCGCTTCCGTTTCCGTTTCCGTACGAGGAGGGCCCCACCGGCGACCGGTGGGGCCCTCCTCGTACCGTACGCACGGTCGCACTGCTGCGAGGTCACGTCACCAGCTGTACTTCGGGTCGACCTCCATGCAGCCCTTCTCCTCGCCGTTCTGCGCGCCCGCCGACTCCGGCGTCTTCTCCTTGCCCTTGGAGACGGGGTAGGCCCCGTCCTCGCGCCAGTCGGCGCCCACGGCGAGCGAGATGCCCGAGACGTCGGTCGACCTCTTAACCTGCGAGAGCGGGATGCCGAGCGCCTTGGCGACCGCCTGGGCGTCGCCCTCCAGATCCGCGCTCGGGAACAGGACCGAGGTCCGCGCCGACGCCGTCACGTTGTCCGGGTCGACGGTGGCCTTCGCGAAGCCGGACTCCTTGAGCAGCCCCTCCACGTCACCCGCGCGCCCCGAGACCGGTCCGAGCGCGTCGGTGGCGGTCCCGTTCCGTACGGCGACGGCGATCTCGCCGACCGGGGCGGACGGGTCCTTCGGCTCCTCCGGCTTCCGCTTCGACGCCTTGCCGTCCAGCGGCATGTCCTCGCGGACCATCCGGAACAGCTGCTCGGCGTCGCCCGCCTTCGGGTACACCCGGCCCGCGTTGGCGCCGGTGCCGTACACGTTCGGCATGGTCGACATCGTGATGCGCTTCGTCGGGACCTTCTTCAGCTCCTCGGCCAGGTCGTAGAGCTTCTTGACCGTGTCGAGCCCCTTGTCGACCGTCAGCGCCGTGGTCGCGGCCTCGGCCAGGTTCATCAGCTTCGCCGGGTCGCTGAGCTTGGTGCCCTTGCGCAGCTGGCGCACCATCGAGTTCATGTACTGGTGCTGGGCCTTGGCCCGCGCCAGGTCGCTGCCGTCCTCGAAGCCGTACCGGGTACGGAGCCACTGGAGGGCCTGCTCACCCTTGACCGAGGTGGTGCCCGCCTCCAGCTTCAGCCCGGAGCCACCGCGGCCGTTGGCGCCGCGTGAGTGGATGTTGGCGGTCACGCAGACCGGGACGCCGCCGATCGCGTCGGCCATCGAGACCACACCGGCGAAGTCGATCATCATGAAGTGGTCGATCCGGATGCCGGTCAGCTCGTACCAGGCGGCCACCGTGCACCCCGGACCACCGCGGCGCAGGCTCTGGTTGGTCTGCACGTCCACCGTGCTGGCCGGGAAGACCTCGCCGCCGGGCGCCGTGCACTTGGGCATCTTGAGCATGGTGTCGCGCGGCATGGTGACCACGGAGAGGTTGGAGCGGTCCGCGGAGAGGTGGAGCAGCATCTGCACGTCGGCGAGCGGCGGAGAGCCGAAGGTCTCCTTCGCACCGCCCAGCTTCTGGTTCTCCGCGGAGTCCCGGGCGTCGGAGCCGATGAGCAGGATGTTGAGCGGGGTCTGCCCGGCGGCGTTGGCCTTGTGGTCGGCCATCCGCTTGTCGCCGAGGGTCAGATCCTCTTTCCTGATGTTGCCGTTGAGGTGCTCGTAGTAGAGATAGCCGGCCCCACCGGCGACGAGTATCAGCAGCGCGAGTACGGAGGAGCCCCAGCGCAGTACGCGCCGTTTACCGCTCTTCGGCGCGCGGCGGCTGCTCCGGCCGCCTCCGACCCCGCCCCGGCTGCTCCGCCCCCGCGGCCCGGCCCGGCGGCTGGAGCCGCCTGTGCGGTCCCCACCGCCGCCGTCCCCGTTCCCGTTCTCGTACGGGCTCTCGCCCCCGGCGGGCCGGTCCGCGTGGCGTACGCGTGACCGTGTCCCCTCCCCGGGTGTGCTGCTCCGACCCACCGGACCCCCCATGCTGTTCAGATTTCCGCGGCGACGGTGACGCGGTGGCGTCGTGTCACTGGGCGCAGACCGCCTTGTCGGCGCTGGCCCGCTGGATGTTCTCCGGCGCCTTCGCCGGTCCGGTGATGGGTATGCCCGCGCCCTTGAAGTCCGCCCCCAGCGTGAGCACCATCGCCTCCAGCCCCTCGGCGTCGGCGGTGCCCTGCTTCATGGCCGTGGCGGGCAGCCCCATCATCGCGGCGAGCGCGCGGGCCTGGTCGGCCTGGTTGGGCGCGTACTCCAGCGTCGTCTTCTTGGTCTTCTCCGGGGCGTTGGCCTTGTTCGTGGACTTCAGCACGCCCTGCTGGTTCTGCAGCCAGGTGACGGTCGCACCGGCCGCACCGGCGATCTCGCCGCCGTTGAGGACGTCCACGCGTACGTCGGCGGGCTCGGCCTTCGGGCCCCTGAGGAGGGCCGCCTGCGCGCTCTTGGCGGCCTTCTCCTTCTGCTTCACCTCGGTCAGCGAGGTGTCGGAGCGCACCATCGCGAAGAGCGGTTCGGCCCTCGGCTCGTCCACGACCACGGTGATGGGCGTCGGCTCGGCCGGGTTGTCCTTGACCGGGACGGTGACGAAGGTGATGTTCTTGGTGTTGACCTTGCCGATCTCCTGGGCCAGGGTCATCAGCTTGTTGGCGCTGCCGATGCCCTGGTCGACCGTCAGCGACTTGGTCGCCGCGTCGGCCAGCTTGAACAGCTTCGTCGGGTTGGTCAGGGTGTCGTTCGACTTCATCTCGCGGATCATCGAGCCGAGGAACTGCTGCTGCACCTTGATCCGGTCGAGGTCGCTCTCGTTGCCGAAGCTGTGCCGGGTCCGCAGCAGGGCCAGGGCCTGCTCGCCGGCCACCTTCGACTTGCCCTCGGGGAGCTTCAGGTGGGACTTCGGGTCGTCGATCGCCTTGGCCATGCAGACCTCGACGCCGTCGACGGCGGTGGTCAGCTCCTTGACGGCGTTGAAGTCGACCATCATGAAGTGGTCGGGCTTGACGCCGGTGATGGACTCGACCGTCTGCATGGTGCAGCCGGGGTCGCGGCCCTCCTGGCCGAGGCTGACGTTGAAACGCTCGCCCGCGATGCCCGGGATCACCTTCGTCGACCCGTCGGGCTGCTTCGTCTCGCAGTCCGGGATGTCCGTCCACAGGTCGCGCGGGATGCTCAACGCCGTCGCGTTGGTGCGGTCCTCGGAGACGTGGAGCAGGATCGTGGTCTCGGCGTGGCCGGCGCTGTCCTTGTCGCCGTACCCGCCGTTGCCCTTGCCGGTGCGCTTGTCGGTGCCGATGATCAGGATGTTCATCGGGCCGTCGACGATGACGTTCTTGCTGCCCGCGTCGCCGATGTCGACGGTGTCGATGTTGCCGTTGAACCGCTCGTACAGGAGGTACGCGCCCAAGGACGTGCCGACCACGAGGAACGCGGTCACCCCGCCCGTCCACATCAGCGCCTTCTTGCGGCGCGCCTTCGGAGCCTTGCGCTTACGGCGCCCGGCGCCACCGGCCGCCGAAGCCTCCGCGCCGCGCCCGCCGTTCTGGGAGGACCGGCGGCTGCGCTGGCCGGGCACCTCGCGGCGAGGGCTCTCGGAGCCGGTGCGTGTGTCGGAGCCGGTGCGCGCGTCGCCGCGACGGCCGGAATCCTCGGCAGTGACCGTGCGCGCGGCGGCCGGCGACTCCCCTGCGGATCGGTCCAGTCGCAGTTCGTAATTGCCGGTGTGCGGGTTGAGCACCCACTGGTCTGCGGGGTCGATATCGTCCGCCCGCCCACGGCTTTGCGCATCCACGGTTGCTCGAGTCCTCCGTCGGTGCCACGCGAGGCGCCTTCCCCCGGCAAGGCGCTCGTTCCTTCGCTCCGGCGGTGCACGACCTGAAGGCCGGAAACACCGGATCGCGTCACACTATCCGCCCGGTTCGTGAAGGAGCGACGTGCGTGACCCACACCACGCCCCTTACAACCGGTCATTCTTCCCATTGAGTGCTGATTGCCTTCTATGTCTTGGTGATTGCTTTACTGCTCACACAGGTCGTCCGCGGCGCTCGAACCCGAATAGGTGGGGGTGGGGGTCGGGCTTTCGGAGCCGGATCCGGCGTCGTCCGGCTTCTCGTCCTGGTCCTGAGCCTTCTCCTTTTCCTTCTCCTCGAGCTCGTCCGCCGGAACCACCGCCACGGGCTTGTCCTCGCGCAGCTGCTTGAAGAGTTCGCTCGCGTCCGGTTCGACGAGTTCGTCCCGGTTCGTGTTCTGGCGGTACGGCTGCCGGGGCACGGTCAGGAACTGCACCTGGTCGGTCGGCACGTCCCGCATGCTCCGCACCAGGTCGTACAGGTCCCGCAGCGAATCGAGACCCGAGTCGGTCGTCAGCGACTTGGTCGCCGCGTCCAGGACCGGGTAGAGCCGCGTCGGGTTGAGCAGGACGCCGTTGCTCTGCATCTTGTTGACCAGGGCGCCGAGGAACCTCTGCTGGCGCTCCATCCGTTCGGTGTCGCTGCCGTCGCCGAGGGTCTTGCGCGCCCGTACGTAACCGAGCGCCTCCTCGCCGTTGAGCGTCTGGCGTCCGGCCGGGAGCTCCAGACGTGCGTCCTTGTCGTCGATCGGCTCCTTGAGGCAGATCTGGACGCCGTCCACGGCGTCGACCATGTCCTTGAAGCCGTTGAAGTCGACGACCATGTGGTGGTCGATCCGGATGCCGGTCAGCCGCTCCACCGTACGGATCGTGCAGGCGGTGCCGCCGAGCTCGAACGCCGAGTTGAACTGGGTGAACTGCTCCCGGGTCTCCTTGTCGTCCCCGGTGCGGCACTTGGGGACCTCCACCATCAGGTCGCGGGGGATCGACACCGCGGTCGCGCTCTTCCGGTCCGCCGCGAGGTGCAGCAGGATCGTGGTGTCGGAGCGCTGGCTGCCGCCGTCGTCGCGGCCGTACTTCTTGTTGTCGCCGGACCGGCTGTCCGACCCGATGAGCAGGATGTTCTGGGCGTCCATGGCGACCGGGGTGGGCCGCTCCTTCTCGTACACCTTCAGCTCGGCGGCGGCGCTGGTGTCCGTGGTGATGTTGCCGTCGAGCTTCTTGTACAGCCACCAGCCCGCGCCGGCGGAGACCAGCACGAGGAACGAGGCGCCGAGCGCGGCCCACCGCAGCCAGGGCCGCTTACGTCGGGAGGCGCTGCCGTCCTTGGGATGGTCGGCCCAGGTCTGGACGCCGGTGCCGACGGGTCCAGCTCCGGCGGAGGCCTCTTCGCCTCCGCCGGAGGGCTTGGCCTTGTCCTGAGGGGCGTCGGCCTTGCCCGCGTCGTCCTCGTCACCGGAGTCCTGAGACGCGTCGGCGTCCGTGGCCTCGCCCGGAGGAGCAGCGGATCCGGACCCGGACCCGGGCTCGCCCTTGGAGTCCGTGGCGCCCGGCTCCTCCTGCGACCTGCCCTGCGGCGTCTCCCCGGCCGGGTGGTCCGGGTCGGCCGGCGTGCCAGCACTGTCGGTCACGTCTGCGTCCATCCTTCACGGTCGGCGGCGCGATGGGCCGCCGGTCGCAGGAGTAGACGGCTGAACCTCACGCTTGGTTGTGCACTACGGGAGAGTGGTCTGTACCGCCGATCATCTACCCCCGTCGTCGATCGTTACCGGGGGCTCGGCCCGCTGTGGGCCGGACGAGTGCACCTCAGCGCGCTTGTCATACCGCCGTGTTGGTGACCCGCTCGCTCTCGACCCGCTTCGCCAGCCCTTCCGCGCCGAGCTGTCCGAGGTGGCGGCAGAGGACCACGGACCCGCCGGAGGCCAGCGGCGCGAAGAGACCGGTGCTCAGTCCCTCCCAGGTGTCGTACGTGTGCCCGGACAGCAGCCGCGATCCCGGTACGAGCCCGAGGGCCTCGGCGTCCTCGCGGGCCTTCGCGACGAGTTGCGCACCGGTCAGCTCGACCCCGCCCACGGCCAGCGCGGGAGCCTCCGGGTCCACCGGTGCGAAGGGCGCGAAGCGGTCGCCCTGGCTCGGCACCTCCACCGCGTAGTCCGCGAAGCCCTCGGGCGGCTGCGGGAACCGGCCACCCAGCGGGCGCAGGGCCAGCGCGACCCGCTCACCGCGGCAGGCCCGGGCCCGCTCCAGCGTGTCCGGGCCGCTGACCACGAGGTCGGCGGCGGCCGGGTCGCCCTGGACCTCCGCGACGACCCCGACCGAGGAGCAGGCGAGCAGCCAGACCGCGGACTGCCAGTGCGCGGGCAGGAGCAGGGCGAGCCGGTCACCGGGCTCGGCGGCCAGGTCGCCCTGGAGCAGGTTGGCGGTCTTGGCCACCCAATTGGCGAAGGTGGCCACCGAGAGTTCGACGCGCTCTCCGGTGGCGTCGTCGTAGAAGGTGACCAGGGGGCGGGCCGGGTCCGCGGCGAGGGCGGATCGCAGCAGGTCGGCGGCGGTGCGGTCGCTGGAGTTCATCCGCGCAAGAGTACGCGGGGACGCGGTGTTGGGCGGGCTGAACGGGTGTCACGTACACCGGTTCGGCAGACACGGCATCAGATGCGGCACTCCGTACCGGTAGCCGGACTTGTCTGCTTATGGCCAGGATCGTGCGTATGCGTGCACTAGTGGTCACCTCAGTCGGCGTCACCTGCGCAGCGGCCCTCACTCTGCCGCTCGCCACCCCCGCCGCCTCCGCCCCCGCTCCCCACTCCGCCTCGGCCCGGCCTCCCTCCATGTCCCCGGAGGCACCGGGTGCGGGCCCGCCCTCGGCGCAGGTCGAAGCGACCACAACCGAAGCGACCACAACCGAAGCGGCCACCAGGGAAGCCCCCGCCCCCGACACCTCCCAAGCCGAACCTCTCAAGGCCGAGTCCGCGGCCGAACCGGCCGGCTCGACCCAGTCCCTGCCCCTGGCTCCCCTCGCCACCCCCTCCGACCGCGTCGCGGGAGCACCGGCGGCCCAAGGCCTGCCCCAGCGCGACGCCCGCCCGTTCTCCCTGGTCGGCGTGGTCTGGGACGACGCCGAGGCCGAACTGCACGGCACGGTCCAGGTCCGGACCCGCGCCACCGGCACCACCCGCTGGTCCGACTGGCAGGACGTCGAGACGCACAACGCCGAGCACGCCGCCGACCTCGGCAGCGCCGAACGCGAAGGGCGTACGGTGCGGGGCGCGACGGCTCCGCTCTGGGTCGGCGACTCGGACGGCGTGGAGGTACGCGTACGTCCGGAGGCCCCGGACCCGCAGGACCGCGCCGCCACCTCCGTACCGCTGCCGGAAGGCATGCGCCTGGAGCTCGTCGACCCCGGCGAGGGCCCGGGCGATGACCGGGCCCCGGAGCCCGCCCGAGGCGCCCCCGCAGGCCGTGCGGCGGCCGTCCCCGCCGGCTTCGCCGACACCCCGGCGACCACCGCCGCCCTGCCGGAGGTCCTCACCGCCGAGACCGCCGCGGCCTCGGCGGTCAACGCGGAGCTCGCCGAGCTCGGCGCCACCGTCATCCCGGCCCTCTCCCGGGCCCAGACGCTGGAGTCGGTGGAGCTGGCCCCGGGCGCGAAGCCGTACATCGGTCCGCGGCCGGGCATCGTCACCCGCAAGGGCTGGGGCGCCGACGAGAAGCTGCGCGAGAAGAACTTCGCGTACACGAAGACCGTCAAGGCGGCCTTCGTGCACCACAGCGCGACCGGGAACAACTACACCTGCAAGCAGGCCCCTTCGGTGCTGCGCAGCATCTACCGCTACCACGTCAAGAGCAGCGGCTGGCGCGACTTCGGGTACAACTTCGCCGTCGACAAGTGCGGAAACATCTACGAGGGCCGGGCCGGCGGTGTCACCAAGGCGGTCCTCGGAGCACACACCCTGGGCTTCAACAGCAACACCATGGGCATCGCGGTCCTCGGCTCGTACGCCTCCACCAACCCGCCCGCCGCCGCCGTCACGGCCGTCTCCAAGCTCACGGCCTGGAAGCTCGGCCTGTTCGGCGGAAACCCGAAGGGCAAGGTGACGCTCGTCTCCGGCGGCAGCAACAAGTACAAGGCGGGCGTGAAGGTCAAGATGAACGTCATCTCGGGCCATCGGGACGGGTTCGCAACCGAATGTCCCGGAGCGCGTCTTTACAAGAAGCTCGGCACGGCCCGGACCAGCTCCGCGAAACTGCAGGGCCGCTGACCGGTGCATGTCGGACCGGTCTGCTTAGACTGGCCAGCCATATCCAGGCCAGGCCACCAGCAGGAAGCAGAGACGGTGCTGTGACAGAGGCAAAAGAAGCGATCCTCCTGGTCGGTGGCAAAGGCACCCGGCTGCGGCCGCTCACGGTGCACACCCCGAAGCCGATGGTCCCGGCGGCGGGCGTCCCCTTCCTGACCCACCAGCTGGCGCGGGCCAGGGCGGCCGGGGTGGAGCACATCGTGCTCGCCACGTCCTACCTGGCCGAGGTCTTCGAGCCGTACTTCGGCGACGGCTCCTCGCTCGGTCTGCACATCGAGTACGTCACCGAGCAGGAGCCGCTCGGCACCGGCGGAGCCATACGCAACGTCGCGGCCAAGCTGTCCTCCGGCCCCGACGAACCGGTCCTGATCTTCAACGGCGACATCCTCACCGGGCTCGACATCCGGGCCCTGGTCGCCACGCACAACGGTTCCGGAGCGGACGTCTCGCTCCATCTGACCCGGGTGGAGGACCCGCGCGCCTTCGGTCTCGTCCCGACGGACGGGACGGGCCGGGTCACGGCCTTCCTGGAGAAGCCGCAGACGCCCGAGGAGATCGTCACCGACCAGATCAACGCCGGTGCGTACATCTTCCGGCGCTCGGTCATCGACACCATCCCCGAGGGCCGCCCGGTCTCCGTCGAGCGCGAGACCTTCCCCGGACTGCTCGCCTCCGGAGCCCACCTCCAGGGCATGGTCGACTCCACCTACTGGCTGGACCTCGGCACCCCGCAGGCCTTCGTACGCGGCTCCGCCGACCTGGTCCTGGGCCGCGCCCCGTCCCCGGCGGTCCCGGGCCGCTGCGGCGACCGCCTGGTCCTGGAGACGGCCACGGTGGCCGCCGACGCCAAGCTCACCGGCGGCACGGTGATCGGCGCCGACGCGGTGATCGGCGCGGGCGCGCGGATCGACGGTTCCACGGTCCTGGCCGGAGCGGTGGTCGAGGCGGGCGCGGTCGTCACGGACTCGTTCGTCGGGGCCGGCGCGCGGATCGGCAGCCGTACGGTGCTGAGCGGCGCGGTCATCGGGGACGGCGCCCAGGTCGGCGCGGACAACGAGCTGCGCGACGGGGTACGGATCTGGTGCGGGTCGGTCCTGCCGGACGCCGCGATCCGCTTCTCCTCGGACCAGTAGCCCGGCTCGGCCCCGTACGCTCATAAGCGCACTTCCCGCACCACGAACACCCGAGGCCCCACCCGTGGCAGGACGATTCGCCCCCCGCACCGCACGCCCGCCGCTGCCCTACCAGGCGGCGCCGGTGCGCTCGGCTGCCGTGGCGCGGGGGGCTGCGGCGCGGCCCTCGGCCGGCTCGCCGGGCCCGGCCGTCGCCACGTCCTCGCCCTCCGATCCGCCCCTGACCCGTGAGTGGACGCCGCCGGGCCCGCTGGACCTGCGCCTGGTGCTGAGCCCGCTGCGCCGGGGGCCGGCCGACCCGACGTTCCGGATGACGGCGGCCGGCGAGTTCTGGCGGGCCACGCGCACGCCGGAGGGGCCCGGCACGCTGCGGGTGACCGCGCGCGGGGACCGTGTGCGGGCCGAGGCGTGGGGCCCGGGCGCGGAGTGGCTGCTGGCCGGCCTTCCCGCGCTCCTGGGCGCCGACGACGACCCGGACGCCTTCGTCCCGCACCACCGCCTGCTCGCGGCGACCCGGCACCGGCGCCCGGGCCTGCGGCTGCTGCGCACGGGCCTGGTCATGGAGTCGCTGATCCCCTCCATCCTGGAACAGAAGGTCACCACGGACGAGGCGTACCGCGCCTGGCGCCTCCTGCTCCGCCGCTACGGCACTCCCGCCCCCGGCCCGACGGCCCCACTCGGCCTCCACGTCATGCCGGACGCCCGCACCTGGGCGATGATCCCGTCCTGGGAGTGGCACAAGGCAGGCGTCGACACCAAGCGCTCGTCGACCATCCTTCGGGCGGTACGGGTGGCCGGCCGGCTGGAGGAGGCGTCATCGATGCCCTTCCCCGAGGCCAAGGCCCGCCTGGAACTGATCCCCGGCATCGGCCCCTGGACCTCCGCCGAAACCCTCCAGCGCTCCAACGGCGCCCCCGACGCGGTGACGGTCGGCGACTACCACCTCCCCGGCATCGTGGGCCACGCCCTGGCGGACAACCGCCACGCGACCGACGAGGAGATGCTGACGCTCCTGACCCCGTACGAGGGCCAACGCCACCGGGCAACACGCCTGATCCTGCTGTCGGGCCGCATCCCGGAGCGCAGGGGCCCGAGGATGACACCGGGAAACATCGCGGCACTGTAGAACCTGGTCACCCCGGGCCCCTCGGCCCCTTCAGCCCTTCCGGCGCTTGAGGAGCGAGCCCCGAAACCCAGCCTGTTCCGGCTGCCCCCGTCCAGCCCTTCCGACCCTGCTGCCCTTCCTCTGCTTCCCCCTGCTCCCCTTGCCCCGGCTTCCCCGCTTCCCCCTCCGCCCCGTTCAGCCCCTCCGGCGTTTGAGGAGCGGGGTCCGGGGCGGAGCCCCGAAAGCCTCAGCCCGTCCGGCGCTTGAGGACAAGGGGGCCCGGGGCAGAGCCCCGGTTTCGGGAAGGGGCGGGTAGGGGAAAGGCCCCGCGCAGCGGCCCCACCGCAACCGCACCCCCCCGGCCCCCCGCCCCACCTCACCGCACGGTGAGAAAATCCTCCGCCGCCCGAACACTCCGCTCCCGAGCCACCCCCACCCCATGCCCCACAGCCACCGCCCCCAACGGATCCCACGAGGCCGGCAGCGCGAGCACCTCCCGCACCACCTCACGACAGAACATCGTCGAGGACACCCAGGCCGACCCCAACCGCTCACCGGCCAACGCCACCAGGAAGTTCTGCACCCCCGCCCCCGCCGCGACCACGAACATCTCGCGCTCCGCCGTGTCCCGCCGCTCGTCCCCGTACGTATGGGACCCGTCCATCACCAGGCACGGCACCGCCAGATACGGCGCGTTGCGCAGCACATCCCCGCGCCGCACCCGCTTCGCGATCGACTCCTCGCTCTTGCCGTCGCGCCGCAGATCCGCGATCCAGGCATCCCGCATCGCATCCAGCAGTCGCGTCCGCGACTCGGCGGACTCCAGCAGCACGAACCGCCACGGCGTCGTGTGATGCGGCGCGGGCGCGGTCACCGCCGCAGCCACCGCCCGCCGCACGGCCCCCGGATCCACCGGCTCGTCGCTGAACTCGCGCACCGTACGCCGCAGGGTCACCGCCTCGCGCACCGCCTCCGACGTTCCGAGCCGGAACATGTCATCGGCCGCACTCCGTACGAGCGCACGAGCACCGGGCTCGTCGTCCCCGCCGGGCGCCACGACATGCGGCAGCCCCCGCACCACCGCCACCGGCAGCCCCGCCGCCTTGCCCTTGACCAGGTCCCCGGCGGCGGCCAGCTCGTCCGCCGTCGCCACGACCGTCGCGCTGAGCGGATTGCCGTACGCGTCCGTCCCGCCGCGCAGATCGTCCAGCACCCGCACCCCCGCCGCACCGATCGCCACATCGGTCAGCCCGTTGCGCCAGGGCCGGCCGAAGGTGTCCGTGACGACGACGCCGACCTCGACGCCGAGGGTGTCCCGCACCCCGTCCCGGACGGCCCGCGCGGAGGCGTCGGGGTCCTCGGGGAGCAGGAGCACGGTCCCGGCCGGAGTGTTGGAGGCGTCGACCCCGGCGGCGGCCATCACCAGCCCCTGCCGGTTCTCCACGATCCGCAGGGCACCGCGCCGCGCCACGACCCGTACGGTCTCGGCGTCGATGGCGGCCTCACGGTCCTCCGCCTGCACGATCCGGCCCTCGGCCTTGGAGACGATCTTCGAGGTGACGAGGAGGACGTCACCGTCGACGAGCCCCGGCTCGGCCGCGGCGATCAGCTTGGCGAGATCGTCGCCGGCCCGCACTTCGGGAATCCCGTCCAGCGCCCAGACCCGAAAAGAGGGAGCCCCACCGTCCCCACCGTCCCCACCGTCCCCACCGCCCGCGCCGGAAGAACCGCTCACGCCCGCACCTCCCCGGCCAGCTCCAGCGCCCGCCGGGCCATCTCGGCCGTCGTGTCCACGTCCGTCATCATCAGCGGCACCGCCCGGCACCGGATGCCCGCCGCCTCGACCTCGTCGACCGCACCGGCGTCCACCGTGTCGACCAGCCACCCGTCCAGCAGCCCCGACCCGTAGTGCTGGGCCACGGCGGCCGCCGTCGACTCGACGCCGACGGCCGCGAGCACCTTGTCCGCCATCCCGCGCACGGGCGCGTCGCCGACGATGGGGGAGAGGCCGACGACCGGCACCCCGGCCTCGGCGATCGCCTCCCGGATGCCGGGCACGGCGAGGATCGTCCCGATCGACACCACCGGGTTCGACGGCGGGAAGACGATGACGTCGGCGGCGCCGATCGCCTCCAGCACACCCGGTGCCGGCTTCGCCTGCTCCGCGCCGACCGGCACGATCGCCTGCGCCGCGACGGAGGCGCGCAGCTTCACCCAGTACTCCTGGAAGTGGATGGCCTTGCTCTCGCCGTCCGTCTCGACGGCGACATGCGTCTCGACCCGGTCGTCCGACATCGGCAGCAGCCGAACGCCCGGCTGCCAGCGGGCGCAGAGCGCCTCGGTGACCGCGCTGAGCGGATAGCCCGCGCCGAGCATCTGCGTACGGACGATGTGGGTCGCGAAGTCGCGGTCACCGAGACCGAACCACCCCGGCCCCACCCCGTACGCCGCGAGCTCCTCCTTGACCTGGAAGGTCTCGTCGGTCCGCCCCCAGCCCTGCTCCTCGTTGATGCCACCGCCGAGGGTGTACATCACGGTGTCGAGGTCGGGGCAGACCTTCAGCCCGAACAGATGGATGTCATCACCCGTGTTGCCGATGACCGTGATGTCCGCGTCGGGCGCGGCCTGCTTGAGGCCACGCAGAAAACGAGCACCACCGATACCGCCGGCCAGAACAACAATGCGCATGCACAGCAGTTTGTCAGGCGGGTACGACATCCACGGCCGTCGGGGCGCATTGCGCGGCGTGCATCGGCATCTCGGTCAGACCCGGGTAGTAGATGTGCAGGCTGACGGCCGGTTCGAGCGAGTCGTTGACCACTTCGTGGACGTATCCGGGGGCGAAGGCGCGCTGCGCTCCGGCACCGAGCGCCTGATGGCCACGCTCGGTGTGCTCGGTCAACTCGCCTTCGAGGACCGTGAGTACACCGGCGGAGCGGCCGTGGTCGTGGCGCCCGCTGCCCTGTCCGGGCACCCAGCTGAGCAGCCAGACCTCGTAGCCGGGGCCCGTCTGGAGGCGGTGGTACCAGCGGGTGGTGGTGTCGTACCGGACGAGTCCGGCCCAGCGCGAGCGGTCGGCCGCGATGGAGCGGGCGAGGCCGACGAACTCGGAGACGGTGGAGGGATGCTCGCGGGCGGGCTGCAGGAGGTGCTGGACCTCAAGGATGTCGCCGGCGATCTGAAGGTCGCTGTCGCTGTTCATGGGGTGCGGTGGTTCCTCGGCATGGGGGGTGCACGTGCGGGGAGTCGCGTGAAGCGTCGGCAGCCGCGGCTGCGGAGAAGAAGAGCCGCGGGGAAGCCGGAGAAACGGGGGAGAGCTGAAATCAGAGCTGGAGCACTACGGCATCAACAGCTGTGACAGCTGGAACAGCAACAGCGGGCCTGGACAGCGCTGCGGAACCCACGGACGTGGGTGACGTGCATCGCTGGGATCGCTGACATGAGATCTAGGAGACCGGCTCCATCGCTCCCTGTCAACTCGATGCCCGATATGGGGGCAATGTTTCACCCCTTCCGGTTGTCGCGCGAGCAGAAAGGTTTGCTCACCGCTAATGCGGGAGACATGGCGCATCACCCGTCTCTCCAAACGTGGTTGTGGGTCCGTGATCTGACTGTGATCTTGATCGCTACAGTGATCGAATCGCAACGCAAGGGCACCCCTGATCGTCTTGACCGGGGGGAGGCGCGATGGAGTGGGGCCCGTGGCATATGTCAGGTTTTTGGTGATTTGAACACTTTCTGCATACGCTTGGTTCCGCAGAGTGAATCCCTGGGCCAATAGCAGATCCTCGCTTGACTGCCTCGGAGATACACACTTGTAATTTCACTCGTGTCGTTCGGCCGTGACCAGTCAGTAGCGGCCGCATCGCGGGACGCAAGAAACAGACGAGGGGCGCACATGACCGAGCTGTTCCAGCAACTGCTGGTCGAGGACGCGGATGAGGAACTCGGCTGGCAGGAGCGCGCACTGTGCGCCCAGACCGATCCCGAGTCCTTCTTTCCCGAGAAGGGCGGATCCACCCGCGAGGCCAAGAAGGTCTGTCTCGCCTGTGAGGTGCGGTCGGAGTGCCTCGAGTACGCGCTGGCCAACGACGAACGCTTCGGCATCTGGGGCGGGCTTTCCGAACGGGAACGACGGCGCCTGAAGAAGGCAGCGATCTGAGCGCCCCGACAAGGCTCTGAGCGCCCCGACAAGGCCATCGATCCAGGCGCCTCTCCCGGCCCGGCCCCGGCAGCCCTTTCCCGAGCAGGGCTCCTCAAGGACCACACCCCGACGGCCCGCCGCCCACCACTCCCTCCCCGGGGAGCGGGCGACGGGCCGTCGGCATGTCCGGCTCATCCGCGTACCGCCCACGGAACGCCCGCGCACCCGCCCGCGCACCAGGGGGCCTTCACCCGCTCCGGGCCACCCCCGCGGATCCGTACCGTTAGTGTGGGGCCCCGTCCGAGATGCGCCAACGCCCCGCCGGGGCGCGCGTGTACACCGATGCAGCCCCCGGGGATACGCCCCGGACCCGGCCGGAGGGCCCGTACCTCGATGTCCGTGCACAGCCACTCGGCGGCGCCGAACGCGGCCGCCGCCGCCCCAGAGTTCCCCCGGCACGTCGTCACCGCCGTGCTCGTCTCCCACGACGGCGCCCGCTGGCTGCCCGACGTGCTGGCCGGGCTGCTCGGGCAGGAACGCCCCGTACAGAACGTCGTCGCCGCCGACACCGGCAGCGCCGACGACTCCGCCCGGCTGGTCACCGAGGCGCTCGGCGGCGACCGCGTCCTGCACCTCGCCCGCCGTACGAGCTTCGGCACCGCCGTCGACGAGGCGGTCCGCACAGCGGGCCCGCTGACCCCCGACGACCTGCCGTACCTCAAGCGCCCCGGCGGCTGGGACCCGGCCACCCGGGCCTGGGTGGACGAGAACTACGACCTGCCCGAGCTGCCGCACGGCGAACCGGTCCAGTGGCTCTGGCTGCTCCACGACGACTGCGCCCCCGAGCCCGACGCGCTCGCCGAGATGCTGCGCGTCGTCGACACCGACCGGTACGCCACCATCGTCGGGCCCAAGCTGCGCGGCTGGTACGACCGCAAGCAGCTCCTCGAAGTCGGCGTCTCCATCGCCAACAGCGGCCGCCGCTGGACCGGCCTGGACCGCCGCGAGCAGGACCAGGGCCAGCACGACCAGGTCCGCACCGTCCTCTCCGTCTCCTCCGCCGGCATGCTCATCCGCCGCGACGTCTACGAGGAGCTCGGCGGCTTCGACCGCAACCTCCCGCTGATGCGCGACGACGTCGACCTGTGCTGGCGCGCCCACCTCGCCGGCCACCGCGTCCTCGTCGCCCCGGACGCCGTCCTGCGCCACGCCGAGGCCTCCGCCCGCGAGCGCCGCCCCATCGACTGCGCCGGCCGCTCGGTCGCCGGCCCGCACCGCGTCGACAAGGCGGGCGCGGCCTACACGATGCTCGTCAACGCGCGCGGCAAGGCCCTGCCCTGGGTCCTGCTCCGGCTCGTCGTCGGCACCCTCCTCCGGACCCTCGCCTACCTCGTCGGCAAGGTCCCCGGCCAGGCGCTCGACGAGGTCACCGGCCTCCTCGGCACCCTGCTCCGGCCCGGCCGCGTCCTCGCCGCCCGCCGCGACCGCGGAAAGGGCACGGTCGACGCGGCCGAACTGCGCGCGCTCTTCCCGCCGCCGGGCGCCACCGTCCGCGCCACCGTCGAACAGGTCGCGGGCAACTTCGGCAACAAGGGCGAGGCCGAGTCGAGCGGTTCACGGCACGGAGCCGTCGAGTCCGGCCCCGGCGGCGACGACGCCGACTTCCTGGAGGTCGACCAGTTCGCGCGGCTCAAGAGAATCGGCCGCAAACCCGGCCCGGTCCTCTTCGCCCTGCTGCTCCTGGTGTCCCTCATCGCCTGCCGCAACCTGCTCACCGGCGGCTCCCTGGCAGGCGGCGCGCTGCTGCCCGCCCCCGCGGAGGCCGGCGAGCTGTGGGGCCGGTACGCGGACGCCTGGCACACGATCTCCACCGGCTCCACCGCGACCGCCCCGCCCTACCTCGCGCTCCTCGCCGCCCTGTCGGCCCTCTTCCTCGGCTCCACCGGCCTCGCCGTCGCCGCCCTGCTGGTCTGCTCGGTCCCGCTGGCCGGCCTCACCGCGTACTTCGCCTCCCGCCCGCTGCTCCCCTCGCGGCTGCTGCGGGCCTGGGCGAGCGTCGCGTACGCCTTCCTGCCCGCCGCGACCGGCGCCCTGGCCACCGGCCGCCTCGGCACCGCCGTCCTGCTCGTGCTGCTCCCGCTGATCGCCCGCGCGGCCGTCGCCGCCCACGGGTTCCGCGACGGCACCGACCCGGACGCGCCGCGCGGCAGCTGGCGCGCGACCTGGGCGTACGCGCTGCTCCTCACGATCACCACCGCGTTCACCCCGATCGTCTGGCCGCTCGCCGTGGTCCTAGGCCTCGGCGTGTTGGCGCTGCGCCGCCGTGACATCACGGCGTACGGACTCCGCTTCCTCGCCGCCGTCGGCACCCCGATGCTGGCGCTGGCCCCCTGGTCGCTCACGCTCCTCACCGACCCGTCCGCGTTCCTGCGCGAAGCGGGCCTGGACATCGGTACGGGGACGGCTTCGGCGTACGACCTGCTCGGCATCAGCCCCGGCGGCCCGAAGGCGGCCGGCAGCTTCCTGCTGCTCGGCATCGTGCTGGCGGCGCTCGCGGCCCTGCTGCGCGGCGAGCGGCAGTTCGCCGTCCGGGCCGCCTGGGCCACCGCGCTCACCGGCCTGCTCTTCGCGGCGCTCGCCAACGGCTCGACCTGGGCCGGGCCCGCCACCCTCGTCTACGGCGCCGCGCTGATCGCCGCCGCACTCGTCGGCGCGGACGGCGCCCGGGTCCGGGTCGCCGAGCAGAGCTTCGGCTGGCGTCAGCCCGTCGCCGCCCTGATCGCCCTGGTCGCCGGGCTCGCCCCGGTGCTCGCCGCCTTCGGCTGGATGTTCGGCGGCGCGGACGGCCCGCTGGAGCGCCGCGACCCCGTACAAGTGCCCGCGTTCGTGGCCGAGGAGAGCTCGACCCAGGACCAGGCGCGCACCCTGGTCCTCGGCGGGACCTCGCCCGGCTCCGTCTCGTACAGCCTGGTCCGCGGCTCCGGCGCGCGCCTCGGCGACGGCGAACTGACCGAGGCGGCGGGCTCCAACAGCCACCTCGACAAGGTCGTCGCCAACCTGGTCGCGGGCTCCGGCGCTGACCAGGGCGGCCAGCTCGGCAACTTCGCCGTCCGCTACGTCCTCGTACGCGACGGAGCACCGCGCCAGATGAGCCGCGTCCTGGACACGACCCCGGGCCTCAGCCGCCTCAGCCAGCTCGACGGCAGCGCCCTGTGGCGGGTGGACCGCCAGGTCGCCCGCGTGATGGTGGTCCCGGCCGGCGGTGAGGGCGAGCGCCTTCCGGTCGGCTCCGGGCCGGTCGAGGCGCACTCCGAGATCCCGGCCGGCGACGAGGGCCGCATCCTGCGGATCGCCGACGAGGCCGCGCCCGGCTGGCAGGCCACGGTCGACGGCCGGGCACTGACCCCCGTGACCGTCGACGGCTGGGCCCAGGGCTTCGAACTGCCCGCGGGCGGCGGCCGCCTGGACCTCACGTACGACGCTCCCTTCACGCACACCGTCTGGCTCTGGGCGCAGGGCGCGCTCGCCGTGGTCCTGGTGGTCATGGCCCTGCCGGGCCGCCGCCGGGAGATCGACGACGACCTGCCGGAAGAGGCGCTCGCGGTCGCCGCGGCCGACGCGGACGGCGACGGCCGCCGGGCCCGCAGGCTCCGCGCGGCGGCCGAGGCGGAGGCGGCGGCAGCCGAGACGCCGGAGGAGGGCCACCCGGCGGACGAGGCCGGTCCGGGCCCGGGTGCGGGTGCGGGTCCGGGTCCGGGGGAGTACGTCCCGGATTCGGGTCCGGGGGAGTACATCCCGGAGCAGCAGAGCGGCGGGTACGACCCGCAGGAGACCACGGCCGGCTACCCGCCGCTCCCGCAGCAGAGTTACGGGGAGTGGGACGGGCAGCAGTACCAGGACGCGGGCCGGCAGTCGGCCGACGCCTACCAGCAGGGCGAGTACGCCACGTACCAGCAGGACCCGTACACCCAGCAGGACACCACCGGCTACTCCGCCACCGGCTCCGGCTACCAGGACCCGTACGGACAGCAGCAGTACGGCGGCCCCGGCCCGTACGACCAGCACGGTCAGCAGACCCAGCAAGGCCAGCACGCTCAGTACGACCCGTACGGGCAGTACACCGGCGAGCAGCCCTCGTACGACACCGGCGAGCAGCCCCCGTACGCCGATCCTGCCCAGAACCCCGCCCAGAACCCGGCCCAGCGCCCCGCCGGGAACGGCGAGCACCCCGACACCCCGGGCCAGGCCCCCTGGCAGACCCGTAACGCATCGCGAGGCGAGTCCGAGTGAAGTCCACCCAGCTGTCCCTGATCGCGGGCGCCGTCGCCCTGGCCGCCCTCACCGGCTTCGCCTCGCTCAACGCGCCCGGAGGCCCGGCCGCCGAAGAGACCGCGAGCGCCTCCTCGCTGCCGGTCGAACGCTCCAGCCTGGTCTGCCCGGCACCCAGCACCTCCGACCTGGCGGAGACGAGGTACACCTCGTTCACCCCGCCGGGGAAGCCGGGCGGAGGTGAGGGCGCGAAGGACAGCGCCGAGCTGAAGCCGGCCCTGGCGGCCCTCGACGACGAGATCGAGACCGACCCGAAGAAGGCGAAGAAGGCCGAGGAGGCCGCTAAGAAGGCGAAGGCCAAGGCCGACAAGCCGGTGCTCGCCGTGAAGGAGCCCGGAAAGCCGGTCCTCGCCGACGCGAACGGCTCCGCCGCCCCGGCCCTCGTCGGCACGGCCACCGGAACCCTGGCGCCCGGCTGGGCCGCCCAGCAGACGACCACGGTCACCGCGGGCGGCGCGCGGGGCGTCCTCGGGGTCAGCTGCACCGCGCCGGACACCGACTTCTGGTTCCCGGGCGCCAGCACCGCGCGCTCGCGCCAGGACTACATCCACCTCACCAACCCGGACGACGGCGCGGCCGTGGCCGACGTCGAGCTGTTCGGCGCCAAGGGCGCGGTCAGCTCCGAGGTCGGCGACGGCATCACCGTGCCCGGCCGCTCCAGCGTCGCGCTCCTGCTCTCCACGCTCACCGACGAGTCCGTCAACGACCTCACGGCCCATGTCACCACCCGCTCCGGCCGGGTCGGCGCGGTCCTGCTGACCGCCGACGACGGCTCGGGCACCGACTGGCTCACGGCGGCCGCCGACCCCTCCGGCACGCTGGTGATGCCCGGCATCCCGGCCGACGCCACCTCCGTACAGCTGGTGGCGTTCGCTCCCGGCGAGAGCGACGCGGACGTGAAGATCCAGCTGATGGGGAAGAACACGACGTTCGCCCCGGCGGGGAACGACACCCTCCACATCAAGTCCGGGATGACCGCCACGGTCGACCTGAAGGACATCACCCGGGGCGAACCGGGCTCGCTCCGCCTCACCCCGGTGGAGAAGAACCGAGCGACCCCGATCGTCGCCGCCCTCCAGGTGGTCCGGGGCACCGGCGCCAAACAGGAGTACGCCTACATCCCGGCCACCGGACCGGTCGGCGCCCGGGCGAGCGTCACCGACAACCGGGCCAAGGGCTCCACGCTCTCCCTGGCGGCACCCGGCGCGGACGCCGAGGTGAAGGTGACCACGTCGGCGGGGAGCGGAGGCGGCGAGGCGGCCGTGCAGACGTACACGGTCAAGGCCGGCACGACGATGGCCGTCACCCCGAAGCCCCCGGCCGGCCTCAAGGGCACGTACGCGCTGACGGTGGAGACGGTCTCGGGCGGCCCGGTCCACGCGTCACGCGCGCTGGTCCTCCCGGAGGACGGCGTACAGATGTTCACGGTCCAGACGCTGCCGGACGACGGCGGCACGGTGGTGGTGCCGTCGGCGCGCCAGGACCTGTCGGTACTGGACGACTGAGGCGTACGGCAGCCCGTGAAACGCGTCCGGGTCCCAGCGCGGACCCGGGCCCTGGCACTGGCCCGGGCCCTGGCACTGGCCCGGGCCCGTACTCAGTCCTGCCCGTACCGCGGATCCACCGACTCCGGGGCCAGCCCCAGCAGCTCGGCGACCTGCTCCACGACGACCTCGTGGACGAGGAGCGCGCGCTCGTCGCGGTTCTTGGTGCGGATCTCGACGGGCCGCCGGTAGACGACGATCTGCGCCGGCCGCCCCTTGGCCGCCGATACGGCACTGCCGAGCGGAACGCTCTCCTCCAGATCGCCGGGCACATCCAGGACGACGAAGTCGACCTCGGCCAGCTGGGGCCAGCGCCGCTCCAGCCGCTCCACCGAGTCCTGGACCAGATCGCGGAAGACCTCGCCCCGGCTGGCCGACAGCGGCACCTGGGGCGGCGCGACCGGCCCCCGCATGCCGCGGCCATGACGATCGCGGCGCCGGGGCCGCGGCTCGAACGGGTGGGGGGAGGGTACGGAGCTGTCCATCACCGACGCAGCGTAACGCTCCCGGGCACGGCCCGATCGTGCCGAGGACGCGGCCCGCGACCGTTTCCCCGGACCTTCCCGCGAGCGTTCCCCCGGCCGGAACATTCCGGCGGTCCACCCCGATGTGGGGCTCCTGTCCGCAGTTGAACATTCAGGCCAAGGTTGAGCCCTTTTCAGGCCCCTGATCCGATCACCGAGAGCCGGTGGAACGCCGGGATCCACTCCGGCGCGTGCTCCCCAGCACCACCCGCCCCGCCCCACGCGCCCGCCGCGACGCAGGTCAGAGGGTTGCCGGAGGCAGGCGTGTGGCGAGGACCACAGGGCGACACGGTGGGGTGAGCCGGGGGAGAGTCGTCGCAGCCCGCTCAAGAGTGCGGTACCGTCCAACATCGTGAGCCCTGTACGTCGCTGTTCGCGCACCGCGTGCGGCCGCCCTGCCGTCGCGACACTGACGTACGTCTATGCCGATTCGACTGCGGTCCTCGGCCCGCTCGCCACCTACGCCGAGCCCCACTGCTACGACCTCTGCGCCGAGCACAGTGAGCGGCTGACCGCGCCACGCGGCTGGGAGGTGGTGCGCCTCTCCGACGGCTCCGCACCCGCGCACCCCAGCGGCGACGACCTGGAAGCGCTGGCCAACGCGGTACGGGAAGCGGCCCGGCCGCACGACCGCAGACCGGACGGCGGCGGCAGGGGCCCGCGCTCCGCGGACCCGGTGGAAGTGGCCCGCCGGGGCCACCTGAGGGTGCTGCGCTCCCCGGACTCCTGACGCTTCCTACGGCCGGGTAGTTTGGGCTCCCCGTAAACACCAGGAGGACCGGCCGTGGTCGCTGATCTGTCGCAGCTCGTGAAGGCGTACGACGTACGTGGCGTGGTGCCCGACCAGTGGGACGAGTCGCTGGCCGAACTGTTCGGAGCGGCGTTCGTCCAGGTCACGGAGGCCGACGCGATCGTGATCGGCCACGACATGCGCCCCACCTCGCCGGCCCTGTCCGGTGCCTTCGCCCGGGGCGCGGCGGCCCGCGGGGCGGACGTCACGCTGATCGGCCTCTGCTCGACGGACCAGCTGTACTACGCGTCGGGCGCGCTGGACCTGCCGGGCGCGATGTTCACCGCCTCGCACAACCCCGCGCAGTACAACGGCATCAAGATGTGCCGGGCGGAAGCGGCACCGGTGAGCCAGGACACCGGCCTCCGCGAGATCCGCACGCTGGTGGAACAGTGGTCCGAAGGCGCCCCGCAGCCCGCCGCGTCCGCCACCCCCGGCACCATCACGGAACGCGACACCCTCACCGACTACGCGGCCCACCTCCTGGGCCTGGTCGACCTCAAGGCGATCCGCCCCCTGAAGGTCGTCGTCGACGCGGGCAACGGCATGGGCGGCCACACGGTCCCCACGGTCTTCACGGGCCTGCCCCTCGACCTGGTCCCGCTCTACTTCGACCTCGACGGCACCTTCCCCAACCACGAGGCCAACCCCCTCGACCCGAAGAACATCGTCGACCTCCAGGCCCGCGTCCTCGCCGAGGGCGCCGACCTCGGCCTCGCCTTCGACGGCGACGCGGACCGCTGCTTCGTCGTCGACGAACGGGGCGAGGGCGTCTCCCCGTCCGCGATCACGGCGCTGGTGGCCGCCCGCGAACTGGCCCGCAACGGCGGCCGGGGCACGGTCATCCACAACCTGATCACCTCCTGGTCGGTCCCCGAGGTGGTCCGCGAGAACGGCGGCACCCCGGTCCGCACGAGGGTCGGCCACTCCTTCATCAAGACGGAGATGGCCGAGCACGGCGCGATCTTCGGCGGCGAACACTCGGCGCACTACTACTTCCGCGACTTCTGGAACGCCGACACGGGCATGCTCGCCGCCCTCCACGTCCTGGCCGCCCTGGGAGGCCAGCCAGGTCCCCTCTCCGAACTCGTCGCCGCCTACGACCGCTACGCCGGCTCCGGCGAGATCAACTCCACGGTCGCCGACCAGACAGCCAGCCTCACCGCGATCAGGTCCGCCTACAGCGACCGCGACGACATCACCTTCGACACCCTGGACGGCCTGACGGTCACGTCCACGGACTGGTGGTTCAACCTCCGCGCCTCGAACACGGAACCGCTGCTGCGCCTGAACGTGGAGGCGAGGGACGGGGAAACGATGGAAACGGTACGGGACGAGGTACTGGCGCTGATCCGCTCCTGAGGACCCCAGCCCCCCACCATCCAGCCCGTCCGGGCGCCCACCCCAGCCCCTCCGGCGTTTGAGGAGCGGGGCCCGGGGCGGACCCCCGAAACTCCAGCCCGTCCGGCGTTTGAGGAGCGGGGCCCGGGGCGGACCCCCGAAACTCCAGCCCGTCCGGCGTTTGAGGACGAACGGGGCCCGGGGCGGACCCCCGAAACTCCAGCCCGTCCGGCGTTTGAGGACGAACGGGGCTCGGGGCGGAGCCCCGGTTTCGGGAAGGGGCGGGTAGGGGAGAGGCTCGCCGCAGGCGCCCCACCCGCACCCCGCCCCGGCACCCCACCCCACCGCCCCATCCCCAGAACCCCACCCCCGGCCGACCCGCGCCCTCGTCCCCCCAGCGGTAGGCTGACCACGCCTGATCCACGTGAATCAGAACCGCACCGCTCGAAGGGACCCACCCCATGCCGCTCGAAGCCGGCCTCCTGGAGATCCTGGCCTGCCCGGCCTGCCACTCCCCGCTCGACGACCGCACCGCGGCCGACAGCCCGGAGCTGCTCTGCACCGGCGCCGACTGCGGCCTGGCCTACCCGGTCCGGGACGGCATCCCGGTCCTGCTCGTCGACGAGGCCCGCCGCCCCGCCTGACCGCGAGCGAAGCGCGTACGGGCACATCCCACCGCGGCACGGCCCCGGCCCGACCGGAGAGCAGGGCGCACGCACCAGACCCCGCGCCCACCCCCGTAAGGGCAAGGCCCCCGCCACCGACCCCCGCACCCGCATCCCGCACCCCGCCCGGTGATCGGAGGCCCACCGCCATGCTCGACGAGTCCTTGCTCGACGCCCCGGAAGCCCTGGCCAGGGCCGACCGCCGCGACCTGCTCCGCGGCGCGGCCGAGGCCGGCGCCCGGGTCCGTACCGCCGCCCGGCACGCCGCCGAAGCCGGCATCGGCGGCCTGAACCCGGAGGGCCGCCCCCGCGCCGTCCTCGTCGCCGGCCCCGGCACCGCCGCATCCGGCGTCGCCGACCTGATCGGCGCACTCGCGGGCGCGGCCGCCCCCGTGGCCCGGATCCACCCCACGGGCGTCGCCCCCGCCCCCGGAGCCCTGCGCTGGACCCTGCCCGGCTGGGCCGGCTCCGTGGACCTCCTCCTCATCGCGACCGCCGACGGCTCGGAACCCGGCCTCGCCCTCCTCGCCGAGCAGGCGTACCGCCGCGGCTGCACCGTCGTCGCCGTCGCCCCCACCCGCTCACCGCTGCGCGAGGCGGTCGACGGGGTGCACGGCCTGGTGGTGCCGATGGCGGCCGCCCCGCACGGCGAGTACGACGCGGAGGTCTCGGCCGCCGGCCCCGGCACCCTCTGGGCGCTGCTCACCCCGCTGCTGGCCCTGCTCGACCGGGTCGGCCTGGTGACCGCCTCCGCCGAGGAGCTGCAGAAGGTGGCCGACCGCCTGGACCGCACCGCGGAACGCTGCGGTCCGGCCATCGCCACGTACAGCAACCCGGCCAAGACGCTCGCCGCCGAGCTGGCCGACAGCCTGCCCCTGCTGTGGACGGAGGGCGCCGCCGCGGGCCCGGTCGGCCGCCGCTTCGCCGCCGTACTGTCCGAGCTCGCGGGCCGCCCCGCCCTCGCCGCCGAACTCCCCGAGGCGCTGCCGTCGCACGGCACCCTGCTCGCCGGGGACTTCGCGGCCGGCGCCGACCCGGACGACTTCTTCCGCGACCGGGTGGAGGAGGGCGAGACCCTCCGGGCCAGGGTCGTCCTGCTGAGGGACCGCCCGACGGGCGGCCTCAGCGCCTACCCGGCGGCCCGTGAACTGGCCCTCGGCCACGACACCCCGGTCAGCGAACTGGAACCGGAGCAGGGCAGCGACCTGGAGACGCTGGCCGAACTGCTGGCCATCACGGATTTCGCCGCCGTTTACGTGGCTCTGGCATCAAGGCCCACGTAACGAGAAGCACCACACGCCGCACAACCCACCAGCGAGGACGACTCCATGGACCGGCTGTCCAACACCGTGCGCCCCTACGCCTGGGGCTCCACCACGGCCATCCCCGCCCTGCTCGGCACCGCCCCCACCGGCGAACCGCAGGCCGAGATGTGGATGGGCGCCCACCCGGGAGCCCCCTCCCGCATAACCCGCTCAGCGACAGGCACCACTTCCGCGGACCTCCCCCTCACCGACGTCATCGCCGCAGACCCCGAAGGCGAACTCGGCGCGGCCACCGTAGCTAGGCTCGGCCCCCGCCTCCCCTTCCTCCTCAAGCTCCTCGCGGCCGGCGCCCCTCTCTCCCTCCAGGTCCACCCCGACCTGGACCAGGCCCGCAGGGGTTACGAGGACGAGGAGGCCCGGGGCGTTCCGATCGACGCCCCCCACCGCACGTACAAGGACGCGAACCACAAGCCCGAACTCATCTGCGCCCTCACCCCCTTCGACGGCCTCTGCGGCTTCCGCAGGCCCACCGAGGCGGCGGACGCGATGGAGGCCCTGGGAGTCGACTCCCTGAAGCCGTACGTCGACCTCCTCCGCGCCCACCCCGAGGAGGCCGCCCTCCGCGAGGTGCTCACGGCCATCCTCGGCGCCGACCCGGCCGAGATGGCCGGCACCGTGGCCGAGGCGGCGGCCGCCTGCGAACGCCTCGGCGGCCCCCACGCCCCGTACGCCCGCATCGCCCACCACTACCCCGGCGACCCCGGCGTCCTCGCCGCGATGCTGCTGAACTACGTCCAACTCCAGCCCGGCGAAGCCCTCTTCCTCGGCGCCGGCGTCCCGCACGCCTATCTCGACGGCCTCGGCGTCGAGATCATGGCCAACTCGGACAACGTCCTGCGCTGCGGCCTCACGCCCAAGCACATCGACGTCCCCGAACTCCTGCGCATCGTCCGCTTCGAGGCCACCGAACCCGGCGTCCTGCGCCCCGAGGCCGCACCCTCCGGCGAGGAGCGGTACGAGACCCCGGTCGACGAGTTCGCCCTCTCCCGCTACACCCTCGCGCCCGGCGCCGCGCCCGCCGCACTGACCGCCCCCACCCCGCAGATCCTCCTCTGCACCGCGGGCGCGGTCCGGGTCGGCGAACTCGACCTGGCCCCCGGGCAGTCCGTCTACGTACCGGCCGCCGAAGCGGTGGAAGCCACGGGATCGGGCACACTCTTCCGTGCCACGGTGGCGGCCTGACGAAGCGTCCCTCTCCGTGGCTGCAACAATGTGCCGCCGCAACGCGGCACCACCTGCCGTACACCGAGGAAGGGACACCACGCACTCATGAGCGCGTCCGGCGGAACCAAGGCGATCGTGGCGGCACTCGTCGCCAATCTCTCGATCGCCGTGGCCAAATTCGTAGCGTTCCTCTTCAGTGGTTCCTCGTCGATGCTCGCGGAGAGCGTCCACTCGCTCGCGGACTCGGGCAACCAGGGCCTTCTGCTGCTCGGCGGCAAGAAGGCCAAGCGCGAGGCGACTCCGCAGCACCCCTTCGGCTACGGGCGTGAGCGCTACATCTACGCGTTCCTCGTCTCCATCGTCCTCTTCTCGCTCGGCGGGATGTTCGCGCTCTACGAGGGCTACGAGAAGATCAAGCACCCGCACGAGATCACGGCCTGGTACTGGCCGGTCGGGGTCCTGGTCTTCGCGATCATCGCCGAGATCTTCTCCTTCCGTACGGCGATCAAGGAGTCGAACCAGACGCGCGGCGACCGCTCCTGGACCGAGTTCGTCCGCCGCTCCAAGGCTCCCGAACTCCCGGTCGTCCTCCTGGAGGACCTCGGCGCCCTCGTCGGCCTGATCCTCGCGCTCGGCGGCGTCGGCCTCGCGCTCGCCACCGGCGACGGCGTCTGGGACGGCATCGGCACCCTCTGCATCGGCGTCCTGCTGGTCGTCATCGCGATCGTCCTCGCCGTCGAGACGAAGTCCCTCCTGCTCGGCGAGTCCGCCGGCCTCGAAGAGGTCGAGAAGATCAAGGCGGCCGTGGTGGACGGCGACACCGTCACCGGCATCATCCACATGCGTACGCTCCACCTCGGCCCCGAGGAGCTGCTGGTCGCCGCCAAGATCGCGGTGCAGCACGACGACACCGCGACCGAGATCGCCAACGCGATCAACGCCGCCGAGAACCGGATCCGCGAAGCCGTCCCGATCGCCCGGGTCATCTACCTGGAGCCGGACATCTACAACGCGGAAGCGGCCGCGGCCGGCACCGACCCGGGCAAGACACCCGGCGGCCCGGCCCCGAAGGATCCGGGGGCCCCGAAGGATCTCGGCCACTGACCCACCGCACTCCGGCCCCGATCGGCCCGGTGACCCCTCACACACGTCCGTCTCCATGAACGGGCTGGGGGTCACTGGGCCGTTCGGTGTAGATTCGGATACGGAACAGACGTCGCTGCTGATGGCGGTCGACCGGTCCGCGGACGCGAGCCGGGCGAGGGACAGAGGGCCTCCGACGGACTGCACTGCGAACGCGCTCGGGCATTCGTGTGCCCGTCGCCGCAGAGTCAGCCCAGACAGCCCACCTCGACCCATCACGAGGAGCAGCCCCGTTATGACGACGGTCACCAACCGCCAGGACTTCAAGGTCGCCGACCTTTCTCTCGCCGCCTTCGGCCGCAAGGAGATCACTCTCGCCGAGCACGAGATGCCCGGCCTGATGTCGATCCGCAAGGAGTACGCCGCCACCCAGCCGCTGGCCGGTGCGCGGATCACCGGCTCGCTGCACATGACCGTGCAGACGGCCGTCCTCATCGAGACCCTCGTGGCCCTCGGTGCCGAGGTCCGCTGGGCCTCCTGCAACATCTTCTCCACCCAGGACCACGCCGCCGCGGCCATCGCCGTCGGCCCGAACGGCACCCCGGAGGCCCCCGCGGGCGTCCCGGTCTTCGCCTGGAAGGGCGAGACGCTGGAGGAGTACTGGTGGTGCACGGAGCAGGCGCTGACCTGGCCGAACACCCCCACCGGCGGACCGAACATGATCCTGGACGACGGTGGCGACGCCACCCTCCTCGTCCACAAGGGCGTCGAGTTCGAGAAGGCCGGCGCGGCCCCGGACCCGTCGACGGCGGACAGCGAGGAGTACGCGCACATCCTCACCCTGCTGAACCGCACCCTCGGTGAGGCCCCGCAGAAGTGGACCCAGCTGGCGTCCGAGATCCGCGGCGTGACGGAGGAGACCACCACCGGTGTCCACCGCCTCTACGAGATGCACCGCGACGGCACCCTCCTGTTCCCCGCGATCAATGTGAACGACGCGGTCACCAAGTCGAAGTTCGACAACAAGTACGGCTGCCGCCACTCGCTGATCGACGGCATCAACCGCGCCACCGACGTCCTGATCGGCGGCAAGACCGCCGTCGTCTGCGGCTACGGCGACGTGGGCAAGGGATGCGCGGAGTCCCTCCGTGGCCAGGGCGCCCGCGTGATCATCACGGAGATCGACCCGATCTGCGCGCTGCAGGCGGCGATGGACGGCTACCAGGTCGCCACCCTCGACGACGTGGTGGAGCAGGCCGACATCTTCATCACCACGACGGGCAACAAGGACATCATCATGGCCTCGGACATGGCCAAGATGAAGCACCAGGCCATCGTCGGGAACATCGGCCACTTCGACAACGAGATCGACATGGCCGGCCTGGCCGCCATCGACGGGATCGTCAAGGACGAGGTCAAGCCCCAGGTCCACACCTGGACGTTCTCCGACGGCAAGGTCCTCATCGTGCTCTCCGAGGGCCGCCTGCTGAACCTCGGCAACGCGACCGGCCACCCGTCCTTCGTGATGTCGAACTCCTTCGCCGACCAGACCCTCGCGCAGATCGAGCTCTTCACGAAGCCCGCGGAGTACCCGACCGACGTCTACGTGCTGCCCAAGCACCTGGACGAGAAGGTCGCCCGTCTCCACCTCGACGCCCTCGGCGTCAAGCTGACGACGCTCCGCCCCGAGCAGGCGGCGTACATCGGCGTCGAGGTCGACGGCCCGTTCAAGCCCGACCACTACCGCTACTGATCCGGCACCGTCGGCGGCCGGGAGGCTCGCACCTCCTCCTCCCCGCCGCCGCACGGCACCGCGCCTCAGCAGCAGTACGCATCAGCGGTACGCACCACGTAGCAAGCAGCAGCGGCCAGTGGCCGGCAGCTGACGAGACAGGCCCCCGCACCCCCGTGTCGGGGGCTTGTCTCGTCACCGCCGTCCGGTCACCGACCCCGCACAGCCCGAGGAACCCGAAGGACCCCATGCCCCGCGGCAGGTATTCGCTCCACGATCTTCACGATCACACCCCCCTCGGCGAAGAACACTTCCACTGCGCCCCCGGCCCCTCCGGCTGGCGCTACGTCTCCCAGACCACGTCCCCCTCGGGCGACCACCTCGGCTCCGTCGACCTGGCCCTGGACGAACTGGGCCGGCCGATCCGTCTCGAACTCCACTCCGCGAGCTGGCAGGTACGGGGAGCCGCCCTGGAAGGCGTCACCTGGGTCCGTACCGACCCGACCGGCACCCACGCCACCGAAGGCAACGTCCGCGCCCACGCCTTCTCCGGAACATCCCCCGCGTTCCTCGTCGCTCTGACCCGACTTCTGCGCCTCACCCCCGATTCCCCCGAGACCCGCGTCCGCGTGGTCACCTTCACGGACCCGGTCCTCGCGCCACGTACCAGCGACCAGTCCTGGGCTCTGATGAACAGTGAAGCGCACGCCACTGACAACGGCCCCCTGATCGTGGACGAATACCAGGTCAGCGCCCTGGACACCGGCGACCGGCACACCGTTCACGTAGCCGGGGATGTCATCCTCGCGGCCCCGGGCATCGAGCTGGAACACCTGGAGACACCCCCGTCCCCGCGTCCGTCGCCGCACACCGACTAACCGGGCGGAGCGAACCCGGCGGAGGAGCCTCCCGCCCCTCCCCGCTCCTCCGCACGAGGAACACCCCCGACAGCCTCACCAACCTCAACAGGCGCAGTAACCCCAGCAGGCGCAGCAAACCCCCCGGACACCGTCGGCACGGAGGCTGGCGGCACAGGCACAGGCTCCGGCGCCCGGGAGGCCGCCGCACCCCCAGCCCCCGAGAACACCCGCCGGGCATCACGCGCCTGCCGCTCATGAACCACCGCGGCCAGGAAGGCCGCCGCCGGAATCCCCTGGGGCGGGGAGATCCCCGTACGCGCCACCAGCTCATCGGCCAGCCGCCCGGCGATCGAGCCGCCGACACCGGCATCCAGCTGGTGCATCCGCGTCAGGTACTGCCGTATCGCGAGCCAGAGTTCGTCCGGTACGGCGGACAGGTCCAGCTGCGAGAACCGGCCGACCAGCCACGGCGGAGGCGGCGGCATGACGCCCGGCCGCTTGGCCGACACCCGCTCCCGAATGACCAGCGTCCCCGCGAAGACATCGCCGAGCCGGCGCCCGCGTGCCGACACCAGCGACGCGACCGAGGCCACGGCCCCGAACGTCATCAGGATCTCCACGGCCCCCATCGCCCCTCGAACGAGCGCGTGCCGGAACCGGATCGGCCCGCCGTCGTCCCGCACCACGCGCAGCCCGCAGGCCAGCTTCCCGAGGGAACGGCCATGGCTCAGCGTCTCGACCGCGATCGGCCCTCCGATCAGCACCAGCAGGAACAGAGCGACCCCGATGGCCGCGACGGCGGCTTCGTCCAGGGTGACGGAGGCGATGCCCACCACGACCGAGACCAGGATGAAGACGCAGAAGACCACGGCCAGATCGATCGCCGCGGCCAGCGCCCGGCTCGGCAGCCTCGCCGGCCTCAGCTCCAGGACGACCGCGTCCCCGGTCACCAACTCGCTCATCGCGCCCCCACTCTTCCCCGGCCTTCACTGCCCCTTGGCCGACCCAGTCTGCCAAGCTGACCCGCAGCGCGCCGCAGTAGTACGGCCCGTACGCACCCATGCCTGGAGCAACAGCCGCCCATGGACCTCGACGTCTTCGTCACCGCCCACCGCACGGAGTGGGACCGCCTCGACCACCTCCTGCGCCGAGGGCGCCGCCTGACGGGCGCGGAGGCGGACGAGCTCGTCGTCCTCTACCAGCGCACGGCCACCCACCTCTCCCTGATCCGCTCGACCACCCCGGACCCGCTGCTCACCGCCCGCCTCACTCAGCTCGTGGCCCGCGCCCGGGCCACGGTCACGGGCACCCGCAAGGCCTCGTGGCGCGACGCGGCCCGCTTCCTCACCACGGGTTTCCCCGCGGCGGTCTACCGCTCGCGTCACTGGTGGGTCCCGACGGCGATCCTGTCCACGGTGGTGGCCGCACTCCTGGGCTGGTGGATCGGCACGCACCCGGAGGTCCAGGCGGCGATAGCCGCGCCGGAGGACCTGCGCGCCATGACCCGCCCCGGCGGGGAGTACGAGACGTACTACTCCAGCCACCCGGCCGCGTCGTTCGCCGCGCAGGTGTGGACGAACAACGCACAGGCCGCCGCGATGTGCCTGGTCCTGGGAGCGTTCCTCTGCATACCGGTGATCTGGATCCTCTTCCTCAACATGCTCAACCTCGGCGTCGGCATCGGCCTGATGTCCTCCGCGGGCCGCCTGGACGTCTTCCTCGGCCTGGTCCTGCCGCACGGCCTCCTGGAACTGACCGCGGTGTTCGTGGCCGCCGGTACGGGCCTACGCCTCGGCTGGACGGTGATCGACCCCGGCCCCCTCTCCCGCCGAACCGCCCTCGCCCAGCAGGGCCGCGCCGCACTGGGCATGGCCATCGGCCTGGCCCTGGTCCTGTTCGTCTCCGGCCTCATCGAAGGCTTCGTGACCCCTTCAGGCCTCCCGACCTGGGCCAGGATCACCATCGGCATCACCGCTGAGCTGGCCTTTCTCGCGTACGTCTACATCCTGGGCCGCCGCGCGGTACGGGCCGGCGACACCGGCGACCTCACAGCGGTCGAACGCAGCGCCGAACTTCCCTCCGCCGCCTGACCACCGGTGTGCGTCGGCCCCCGCTGAGCTGCTAGTCTCCTCATCGCCCACAAAAATCGTTGACACGACGGATGTGGGGAGGTAGATTTAAACGGTTGCCTCGGACTAGACAGGTTCGAGTGAAGCGCATAGTGTCTATCTAGCTCGTACCGGGAAGTTAGCAATATCCCGCAGAGCCGATGATCCTCACCTTTATCTCGAATCGCAGGCTGTTCATTCGGCCGACCCGCTTCTGATAAAGTCGGATCCGCCGAAAGGCAAGGCCACTCCAGAGGCCACCGGAAATCGAATTCGGACCGGAAACGGAACGAAAAAGAGTCTGGTAAAGTTGGAACCGCCGGAAAGGGAAAACGCGAAAGCGAAGAACCTGGAAAGCGAAACTGCACGGCCCGCTTCGACCGGGAGTCAGACACTGGAAAGCGTCTGATAGAGTCGGAAACGCAAGACAGCAAGACAAAGAAACACGAAGGGAAGCGCCCGGAGGGCCCCGGTGAGACGGGACCGAAGGAAGCGTCCGTTCCTTGAGAACTCAACAGCGTGCCAAAAGTCAACGCCAGATATGTTGATACCCCGGCCTGCACCTGGTGCAGGTTGGTGGTTCCTTTGAAAAGTCCTGCACGGGCCGCTTCGGCGACACCGGGCAGGCAATACACAGCGAGGACGCTGTGAACAACGGGTCTTATTCCGACCGGTTGTTCCGCTCTCGTGATGTGTGCACCCGATGACGGGTAAACATTCACGGAGAGTTTGATCCTGGCTCAGGACGAACGCTGGCGGCGTGCTTAACACATGCAAGTCGAACGATGAAGCCTTTCGGGGTGGATTAGTGGCGAACGGGTGAGTAACACGTGGGCAATCTGCCCTTCACTCTGGGACAAGCCCTGGAAACGGGGTCTAATACCGGATAATACTCTGTTCCGCATGGGACGGGGTTGAAAGCTCCGGCGGTGAAGGATGAGCCCGCGGCCTATCAGCTTGTTGGTGGGGTAATGGCCTACCAAGGCGACGACGGGTAGCCGGCCTGAGAGGGCGACCGGCCACACTGGGACTGAGACACGGCCCAGACTCCTACGGGAGGCAGCAGTGGGGAATATTGCACAATGGGCGAAAGCCTGATGCAGCGACGCCGCGTGAGGGATGACGGCCTTCGGGTTGTAAACCTCTTTCAGCAGGGAAGAAGCGCAAGTGACGGTACCTGCAGAAGAAGCGCCGGCTAACTACGTGCCAGCAGCCGCGGTAATACGTAGGGCGCAAGCGTTGTCCGGAATTATTGGGCGTAAAGAGCTCGTAGGCGGCTTGTCACGTCGGATGTGAAAGCCCGGGGCTTAACCCCGGGTCTGCATTCGATACGGGCTAGCTAGAGTGTGGTAGGGGAGATCGGAATTCCTGGTGTAGCGGTGAAATGCGCAGATATCAGGAGGAACACCGGTGGCGAAGGCGGATCTCTGGGCCATTACTGACGCTGAGGAGCGAAAGCGTGGGGAGCGAACAGGATTAGATACCCTGGTAGTCCACGCCGTAAACGTTGGGAACTAGGTGTTGGCGACATTCCACGTCGTCGGTGCCGCAGCTAACGCATTAAGTTCCCCGCCTGGGGAGTACGGCCGCAAGGCTAAAACTCAAAGGAATTGACGGGGGCCCGCACAAGCAGCGGAGCATGTGGCTTAATTCGACGCAACGCGAAGAACCTTACCAAGGCTTGACATATACCGGAAAGCATCAGAGATGGTGCCCCCCTTGTGGTCGGTATACAGGTGGTGCATGGCTGTCGTCAGCTCGTGTCGTGAGATGTTGGGTTAAGTCCCGCAACGAGCGCAACCCTTGTTCTGTGTTGCCAGCATGCCCTTCGGGGTGATGGGGACTCACAGGAGACTGCCGGGGTCAACTCGGAGGAAGGTGGGGACGACGTCAAGTCATCATGCCCCTTATGTCTTGGGCTGCACACGTGCTACAATGGCCGGTACAATGAGCTGCGATGCCGCGAGGCGGAGCGAATCTCAAAAAGCCGGTCTCAGTTCGGATTGGGGTCTGCAACTCGACCCCATGAAGTCGGAGTTGCTAGTAATCGCAGATCAGCATTGCTGCGGTGAATACGTTCCCGGGCCTTGTACACACCGCCCGTCACGTCACGAAAGTCGGTAACACCCGAAGCCGGTGGCCCAACCCCTTGTGGGAGGGAGCTGTCGAAGGTGGGACTGGCGATTGGGACGAAGTCGTAACAAGGTAGCCGTACCGGAAGGTGCGGCTGGATCACCTCCTTTCTAAGGAGCACTTCTTACCAAGCTTGCTTGGTCAGAGGCCAGTACACCGGCGAATGTTCGGTGCTGGTTGCTCATGGGTGGAACGTTGACTATTCGGCACGATGGTTTGTTGGTCACTAGTACTGCTTCGGCGTGGAACGTGGTGAACAGGGCATTGTGTCGGGCACGTTGTTGGGTGTCTGAGGGTGCGGCCGTATGGCTGTCCTTCTGATCCGGCCCCAGTGAACTCGCCCGTTTGGGTGGGGTGGTGGGTGGCTGGTCGTTGTTTGAGAACTGCACAGTGGACGCGAGCATCTGTGGCCAAGTTTTTAAGGGCGCACGGTGGATGCCTTGGCACCAGGAACCGATGAAGGACGTGGGAGGCCACGATAGTCCCCGGGGAGCTGTCAACCAAGCTTTGATCCGGGGGTTTCCGAATGGGGAAACCCGGCAGTCGTCATGGGCTGTCACCCGCTGCTGAACACATAGGCAGTGTGGAGGGAACGAGGGGAAGTGAAACATCTCAGTACCCTCAGGAAGAGAAAACAACCGTGATTCCGGGAGTAGTGGCGAGCGAAACTGGATGAGGCCAAACCGTATGCGTGTGATACCCGGCAGGGGTTGCGCATGCGGGGTTGTGGGAGTTCTCTTTCATAGTCTGCCGGCTGTGAGACGAGTCAGAAACCGTTGGTGTAGGCGAAGGACATGCGAAAGGTCCGGCGTAGAGGGTAAGACCCCCGTAGCTGAAACATCAACGGCTCGTTTGAGAATCACCCAAGTAGCACGGGGCCCGAGAAATCCCGTGTGAATCTGGCGGGACCACCCGCTAAGCCTAAATATTCCCTGGTGACCGATAGCGGATAGTACCGTGAGGGAATGGTGAAAAGTACCGCGGGAGCGGAGTGAAATAGTACCTGAAACCGTGTGCCTACAAGCCGTGGGAGCGTCGCTGGCAGCACTTGTGCTGTCAGTCGTGACTGCGTGCCTTTTGAAGAATGAGCCTGCGAGTTAGCGGTGTGTAGCGAGGTTAACCCGTGTGGGGAAGCCGTAGCGAAAGCGAGTCCGAATAGGGCGTTTGAGTTGCACGCTCTAGACCCGAAGCGGAGTGATCTAGCCATGGGCAGGTTGAAGCGGAGGTAAGACTTCGTGGAGGACCGAACCCACCAGGGTTGAAAACCTGGGGGATGACCTGTGGTTAGGGGTGAAAGGCCAATCAAACTCCGTGATAGCTGGTTCTCCCCGAAATGCATTTAGGTGCAGCGTCGTGTGTTTCTTGCCGGAGGTAGAGCACTGGATAGGCGATGGGCCCTACCGGGTTACTGACCTTAGCCAAACTCCGAATGCCGGTAAGTGAGAGCGCGGCAGTGAGACTGTGGGGGATAAGCTCCATGGTCGAGAGGGAAACAGCCCAGAGCATCGACTAAGGCCCCTAAGCGTACGCTAAGTGGGAAAGGATGTGGAGTCGCAGAGACAACCAGGAGGTTGGCTTAGAAGCAGCCACCCTTGAAAGAGTGCGTAATAGCTCACTGGTCAAGTGATTCCGCGCCGACAATGTAGCGGGGCTCAAGCGTACCGCCGAAGTCGTGTCATTCACACATTGAGGGCTAACGCCTGTGTGGATGGGTAGGGGAGCGTCGTGTGCCGGGTGAAGCAGCCGCGGAAGCGAGTTGTGGACGGTTCACGAGTGAGAATGCAGGCATGAGTAGCGATACACACGTGAGAAACGTGTGCGCCGATTGACTAAGGGTTCCTGGGTCAAGCTGATCTGCCCAGGGTAAGTCGGGACCTAAGGCGAGGCCGACAGGCGTAGTCGATGGACAACCGGTTGATATTCCGGTACCCGCTTTGAAACGCCCAGTACTGAATCAGGCGATGCTAAGTCCGTGAAGCCGGCCCGATCTCTTCGGAGTTGAGGGTAGTGGTGGAGCCGATGAACCAGACTTGTAGTAGGTAAGCGATGGGGTGACGCAGGAAGGTAGTCCAGCCCGGGCGGTGGTTGTCCCGGGGTAAGGGTGTAGGACGCACGGTAGGTAAATCCGTCGTGCATGAAGTCTGAGACCTGATGCCGAGCCGATTGTGGTGAAGTGGATGATCCTATGCTGTCGAGAAAAGCCTCTAGCGAGTTTCATGGCGGCCCGTACCCTAAACCGACTCAGGTGGTCAGGTAGAGAATACCGAGGCGTTCGGGTGAACTATGGTTAAGGAACTCGGCAAAATGCCCCCGTAACTTCGGGAGAAGGGGGGCCATTCCTGGTGATCCGATTTACTCGGTGAGCTGGGGGTGGCCGCAGAGACCAGCGAGAAGCGACTGTTTACTAAAAACACAGGTCCGTGCGAAGCCGTAAGGCGATGTATACGGACTGACGCCTGCCCGGTGCTGGAACGTTAAGGGGACCGGTTAGTGCACTTTCGGGTGTGCGAAGCTGAGAACTTAAGCGCCAGTAAACGGCGGTGGTAACTATAACCATCCTAAGGTAGCGAAATTCCTTGTCGGGTAAGTTCCGACCTGCACGAATGGCGTAACGACTTCTCGACTGTCTCAACCATAGGCCCGGTGAAATTGCACTACGAGTAAAGATGCTCGTTTCGCGCAGCAGGACGGAAAGACCCCGGGACCTTTACTATAGTTTGATATTGGTGTTCGGTTCGGCTTGTGTAGGATAGGTGGGAGACTGTGAAGCGGCCACGCCAGTGGTTGTGGAGTCGTCGTTGAAATACCACTCTGGTCGTGCTGGATGTCTAACCTGGGTCCGTGATCCGGATCAGGGACAGTGTCTGATGGGTAGTTTAACTGGGGCGGTTGCCTCCTAAAGAGTAACGGAGGCGCCCAAAGGTTCCCTCAGCCTGGTTGGCAATCAGGTGTTGAGTGTAAGTGCACAAGGGAGCTTGACTGTGAGACCGACGGGTCGAGCAGGGACGAAAGTCGGGACTAGTGATCCGGCAGTGGCTTGTGGAAGCGCTGTCGCTCAACGGATAAAAGGTACCCCGGGGATAACAGGCTGATCTTCCCCAAGAGTCCATATCGACGGGATGGTTTGGCACCTCGATGTCGGCTCGTCGCATCCTGGGGCTGGAGTCGGTCCCAAGGGTTGGGCTGTTCGCCCATTAAAGCGGTACGCGAGCTGGGTTTAGAACGTCGTGAGACAGTTCGGTCCCTATCCGCTGTGCGCGTAGGAATATTGAGAAGGGCTGTCCCTAGTACGAGAGGACCGGGACGGACGAACCTCTGGTGTGCCAGTTGTCCTGCCAAGGGCATGGCTGGTTGGCTACGTTCGGAAAGGATAACCGCTGAAAGCATCTAAGCGGGAAGCCTGCTTCGAGATGAGTATTCCCACCCTCTTGAGGGGTTAAGGCTCCCAGTAGACGACTGGGTTGATAGGCCAGATGTGGAAGCCCTGTAAGGGGTGGAGCTGACTGGTACTAATAGGCCGAGGGCTTGTCCTCAGTTGCTCGCGTCCACTGTGTTAGTTCTGAAATAACGAACAGCCGTGTCAACACCGGTTTTGTTCAAATTTTCATAGTGTTTCGGTGGTCATTGCGTTAGGGAAACGCCCGGTTACATTCCGAACCCGGAAGCTAAGCCTTTCAGCGCCGATGGTACTGCAGGGGGGACCCTGTGGGAGAGTAGGACGCCGCCGAACAATTATTGCGGGAAAGCCCCGCACCCTTGTGGTGCGGGGCTTTTCTGCGTTCTGAAGGTGTCCAAAATCTTCGGCTCCTTCTGGTGAGCGATGGGCCTGCGACCGTGCATCGCTCACCAGAAGGAGCCGGCTCCTCAGAGGCGGCCCGCTGCCTTGAGGGCCAAATAGGCGTCGGCGAGTGCGGGGGCCAGGTTGTCCGGGGTGGCGTCCACGACGACGACTCCATGGCGCTGGAGTTTCTCTGCCGTGCTGCGGCGTTCCGCCTGGGCCCGGGTGCCGGCGGCAGCGTCGTACACCGCTTCCACCGTTCCCCGGCTCCCCGCCATCTCCTCGATCCGCGGGTCGGAGACGGCTGCCAGCAGAACCGTATGGCGCTGGGTGAGCTGAGGGAGCAGCGGGAGGAGGCCCTCCTCGATGGGGGCGGCCTCCAGAGATGTCAGGAGAACGATCAGCGAACCGCGGGGAGCATCCGAGAGGGCTGCGGTGCTGAGCCCTCTGGCATCCGTCTCGACGAGCTCGGGCTCCAATGAGGCCAAGGTGTCGACGACCGCTGCCAGGGCATCACCGGCGCTGGTCCGGCGCTGTACCCGGGCTCGGACGCGGCGGTCGTAGGCGAGGAGGTCCACGCGGTCGCCGGCGCGTGTCGCGAGCGCGGTGAGGAGGAGCGTTGCGTCCATGGCCGCGTCGAGGCGTGGGACGTCGCCCACGCGGCCTGCGGAGGTGCGTCCGGTGTCCAGGACGATGAGGATGTGCCGGTCGCGCTCGGGGCGCCAGGTCCGGACCGCGACGGCCGACTGGCGTGCTGTCGCCCGCCAGTCGATGGAACGGGTGTCGTCCCCCGGTACGTACGGTCGCAGGCTGTCGAACTCCGTGCCCTCACCCCGTGTCAGAACGCTGGTACGGCCGTCGAGTTCCCGGAGCCGGGCGAGCCGGGAAGGCAGGTGCTTCCGGCTGGTGAAGGGGGGTAGTACTCGCACGGTCCATGGGACGCGGTGGTGGCCCTGGCGTGCGGCGAGGCCGAGCGGGCCGTACGAGCGGACCGTGATGCGCTCGGCCTGGCGGTCCCCGCGGCGGGTCGGGCGGAGGACGGTGGCCAGGCGCCGCTGTTCACCGGGCGGAATCGTCAACGTGTGCCGTGACGAGGCCCGTTCGGTGCCGACGGGCCAGCTGCTCGGCGGCCAGGCATCGCGGAGCTGGGCCCGGAGCCGCCGTCGCGAGCTGTTGGTCACGGTGAGTTGCACGGTCGCCGCGTCACCCAGTCGAACAGATGTATCACCGGATCGAGTGAATCGGAGCGTTCGCACTGGCGCTGCCAGGGCGTAGTCGCACAGAATTGCCAGTGAGAGCGGTGCGTTGACCGCGAGCATCCCGGTCCAGCTCGGAGCGAGGATGCCTACGGGGAGTGATCCCAGTGCGGCCAGCAGTGCGGTACGTCCGGTGAGGGCCATGGTCACCGCCTCATCGGGGTACGGGGACGTGGGCGAGCACCGAGGTGATGACGGAATCGGGGGTGACTCCCTCCATTTCCGCCTCGGGCCGCAGGTGGATGCGATGACGGAGTGTGGGGAGCGCCAAGGCCTTCACGTCGTCCGGGGTGACGTAGTCCCGGCCGGTGAGCCAGGCCCAGGCGCGTGCGGTCGAGAGCAGTGCGGTGGCGCCTCGGGGGGAGACGCCGAGGGCGAGCGAGGGGGATTCGCGCGTGGCACGACAGATATCCACGACATAGCCGGCGATCTCGGGGGAGACGGCGGTCCTGGCGACAGCTGATCGGGCCGCCTCCAGGTCGGCGGGGCCTGCGACGGGCCGTATGCCTGCTGCCTTGAGGTCGCGGGGGTTGAAGCCGTCGGCGTGACGGGTGAGGACGTTGATCTCGTCCTGCCGGGAGGGGAGAGGCACCGTCAGTTTGAGCAGGAAGCGGTCCAGCTGGGCTTCCGGGAGCGGGTAGGTGCCCTCGTATTCGAGCGGGTTCTGGGTGGCGGCGACCAGGAAGGGGTCCGGGAGCGGTCGGGGGGTGCCGTCGACGGTGACCTGACGTTCCTCCATCGCTTCCAGGAGGGAGGCCTGAGTCTTGGGAGGGGTGCGATTGATCTCGTCGGCGAGCAGCAGGTTGGTGAAGACCGGGCCCGGCTGGAAGGAGAACTCGGCGGTGCGGGCGTCGTAGACGAGTGAGCCCGTCACGTCACTCGGCATGAGGTCGGGGGTGAACTGGACGCGCTTGGTGTCGAGTTCGAGGGAGGCGGCGAGGGCTCGGACGAGGAGGGTCTTGGCTACGCCGGGGACGCCTTCGAGGAGTACGTGTCCGCGGCAGAGCAGCGCGACGACGAGTCCGGTGACAGCCGGGTCCTGGCCGACCACGGCCTTGGCGATCTCGGCGCGGAGGGCCTCCAAGGACGCGCGGGCGCCGCCGGCGGGCTCCGGAGTCGCAGGGGTCGCGGGGACCGCTGCGGAGTCGGCCGGCTCGGGGGTCGGGGCGCTCATGAAGTGCGTACCTCTCTTTCGAGGGCGTCGAGGTGCTCGGCCAGCGGGACCAGGGCCGCGTCGTTGGCGGGGGCCGGGCCGAAGAGCAGGGTGCTCAGGTCGTCGCCTGTGGTGGTGGTGCGGGTGGAGACGGCAGGAAGGAGGACGTCAGCGGTGTGGGCCTCGCGGGCGGTCACCCCGGTGAGGCGGGCGATACGGGTTCGGGCGGCGGCTCGTAGCGATTCGGCGGCCCGGTCACGGGCGTTGGCCTTGCGGTAGAGGCCGGCGCGGCCTTCCGCGGATTCCGATGCGCGGATGGAGACCGGCAGTTGTTCCACGACGAGAGGGCCGAGCCGGCGGGCCCGCCAGATCGCGGCGAGGCAGGCGGCGAGGGTGAGTTGGAGCGTTCCCCAGATCCAGCCGGAGGGGATCAGGTCGAGGAAGCCGCTCTCGTCGCCCGAGGTCTCTTCGCCGCTGCCGTCGTTGTCGTGGTTGCTGTCGCCGGGGGTGCCGTCATCGGTGGTGGCGGATGGATCAGCGAGTGAGGGGAGGTACCAGACCAGATGCGGTCGCGAACCGAGGAGTTGCAGGGCGAGAGAGGCGTTTCCCTGTTGGTCGAGACGCTCGTTGTGGAGGAGGTCGGGGGAGCCGAGCAGGACGGTGTCGCCGTCCTCGCGGTCCTTGAGGATCAGCAGGCTGGGGGCCTGGTCGCTGGGGTAGCAGGCGGTGGCGGTGGAGTCCGGTGCCGTGTAGCGGACGCCGCCCATGTCCGCCGGGCCGGCGCTGCGGGCGGCGGGGAACGCGCAGGACGGAGGGAGCACGCTCACCGGGCGGTGGGGCTCGGCGCGTACGCCGGGGGCCAGTCGGGATACGGCTGCGGGGCCGGGGGCGATGAGGAGGGTGCGGCCGGTGGAGGCGGCGGTCGCCTTGTGGAGCCGGCGCTGTTGCGAGGGGGTGAGGAGGTTGGGGCCGGTGACCAGGAGCGTGGTGTTGGGCCCGGCGGCGGTGGTGGCTTCGTCGAGGGTCGTGGCGACGGTGACGGACACTCCGCGTTCCTTGAGGAGTTCCGCCGCGGCGCGGCTGCCCTTCGGGTCGGGGGAACGGGGGTCGAGGTGGCCGTAGTTGGTGCCGGAGCGGACCGCGGCGAACGTGATGCCCGCGATCACGAGGACGAGCAAGGCGATCAGCAGCCCGCGCGAGCGCTTCCAGACCTGGTGTGCGGTGGGCGCGGTCGAGGTGGGGGAGGAGGCGGTGGCCGTGGTCATCCGGCGGCTCCTCGGGAGGCTCCGGGAAGTACGGGTTTCGCCTCGTCGAGCTCGGTGTCCAGGGTGCGCAGGGCGAGATATGTGGGCTGGCCCGCGGCGCGGCCGCCGTATGTGACGTCGTCGAAGTCGCGGGCGGCGGAGCGCAGCCGGGTGGCGTGGTCGGGCAGGGCGCGGCCTGCCTCCGCCGCGGCTTCGTCGGCCGTGCGGCCGGGGCGGGGGTCGAGCAGGGAGCGTTCCTCCAGGGACCGGACGACGGCTCGCATGCGTTCCTGGACGGCCTCGGTCCAGCGGAGGGCGGCGGCGTGTGCTTCGGCCGCGGCCCGGTGCTGGGCGGCGCTGCGAGGGCCGTCGCTCTCGAAGAGGGCGTCCGCGGCGGGGCGGGAGGAGCGTTGCGGGGTGCCGAGCCGCCACCAGAGCGCGGCGGCGAGGCCGATGACGAGGAGAACCAGGACGACGAGTCCCGCCGGGCCGCCGGGGGCGGCGCCCGCGGCGGCGTCGAACACTCCGGCGACCCAGTCCCAGAACTCGTTCAGGGCGCGCTGGAGGAAGTTCGGATCGTTCTCGTGGTACATCGGTTTGGACAGTTCGGTCTCGGCCGCCTCCCGGGCGGGGACACGTGGAGTGTCCACGGGTATGTCGCCCGCGCCGATGACCTGCCGTGCTGTTGTGGCGCCCCCCGCCCCCGACACCCCATCAGCTCCGAGCGGTGTCGGTGTCGTGGCCGGGAAGGCCCGCGGCCCGGGCGAGGTCGAGGTCGAGCGCCTCGCGGCGGATGCGCTGGTCGATGTAGAGCAGGGCCATCACGCCTGCGAGGAAGGGGTAGGCCAGCGTGGAGACGATCACTTCGCCGATGCCGGTGATGATCAGGAAGGGCCAGCTCAGGGAAGCGGCGCCGGCTTCGGGGAAGTCGCCGATGCCGACCGCATCACCGATGGCCATCAGGACGACGAGCAGGGTGGAGACCACGAGGCTCAGCAGGAGGGCGAGCAGCTGAGACAGCGCGAGGATCCCGAAGGTGCGCCACCACGCGCCGCGGACCAGCTTCGCCGACCTCCGCAGCGCCGCGACGATGCCCTGCCGTTCCAGCACCAGGGCGGGGGAGGCGAGGGCGAAGGTGACGTACAGCCAGGGGGTCAGCACGCAGGCGACGACGAGGCCGAACAGCGCGAGCACCGCGCCCGCCTCCGCGCCCACCAGCAGTCCGGGGCCGATGCTGACGGTCATGACCGTCGTGAGCATCAGCATCACCAGGAGGGTCAGCCCGATCAGCGGGAGGATTCGCGGGCGTACCTCGGCCCAGGCGTCGGTGAGCGTGACCGGGCGGCCCAGCACCGAGCGGCTGATCACCACGGTGACGACGGAGGTGGTGAACAGCATGGCGATCAGAGCGAGGAGGGTGGCCGGGGCGAGGGAGAACAGCGTCGTCCGGAGGTATTCGGAAGCCTGGCGGAGGGCTTCGGTGCCGGAAGCGTTCGGGTCGATGGCGGTCGGTCGGGGCAGGAGATAGCGCTGCATGAGGACGACGGCGATCTGCACGACCACGGAGACCGCGAGGCTGAAGCCGAGTGCGGTGCGCCAGTGGGCACGCAGGGCCGAGACGGAGCCGTCAAGGATCTCGCCGAGGCCGAGCGGGCGCAGCGGGATGACGCGGGGCTTCGCTGCCGGAGGCTTCGGTGCCCAGCCCGGATGCTGCGGGCCGCCGCCCCAGCCGGAGGCGGGCGGGCGGGTGCCGGGGCCGCTGCCGGGGTTGCTCGGCGGGGACCACTGCCCGGGAGGCGGCTGCTCGGGAGACCACTGTCCCGTGGGCGCGCCGGTGTCCTTGGGCTCGGAGGGGCGGGGAATGGCCGCCTCCTGGCCGTCCGAGGGGGCGGATCCGGGCGTCGCCCAGCCCGGAGAGTCGTTCATTCTCGCTCCTTCACCGTCCTGTCCGCTCATCGGGGCGGCAGGTTGGCAGCCATCGTGCCACGGGCCGGTGCGGGGCGGACGGGGAGCCTTCTCTCCCTCGTGCCTTCATTTGTGGGCGGCTCACCGGGCAGACTGGACGGATGGCTGATCAGGACGCGCAAACGCCGGTGGGCAGCGAGCCTCCCGCGCTTCCCGTACTCCGTTGGGACGAGCTTCCGGAAGGTCCCGTTCTGGTGCTCCTCGACCAGACGCGGCTGCCCGCGGAGGAGGTCGAGCTGGTGTGCACGGATGTGCCCGCGCTGGTGCGGGCGATCCGGACGCTGGCGGTACGGGGGGCTCCGCTGCTCGGGATCGCCGGGGGCTACGGGGTGGCGCTCGCGGCGGCACGGGGCTACGACGTGGCGGAGGCCGCCGGGCTGCTGGAGCGGGCGCGGCCCACCGCGGTGAACCTCGGTTACGGGGTGCGGCGGGTGGCCGCGGCCTACTGGGCGGCTGCCGGGAAGGGGGCGGGAGCCGAGGAGGCCGCCGTCGTGGCGCTGGCCGAGGCTCAGGCGCTGCACCGGGAGGACGCCCGGGCCAGCGTGCGGATGGCGGAGCACGGGACGGCGCTGTTGGAGGAGCTGCTGCCGGGGCGGGGCTATCAGCTGCTGACCCACTGCAACACCGGGGCGCTGGTCTCCGGGGGCGAGGGGACGGCCTTCGCGGTGGCCCTGCGGGTGCACCGGCAAGGGCGGCTGCGCCGGCTGTGGGTGGACGAGACCCGGCCGCTGCTCCAAGGGGCGAGGCTGACGGCGTACGAGGCGGCGCGCAGCGGGATGGCGTACAGCCTGCTCACGGACAGTGCGGCGGGTTCGCTGTTCGCGGCGGGTGAGGTGGATGCCGTGCTCATCGGGGCGGATCGCATCGCGGCGGACGGCTCGGTGGCCAACAAGGTGGGGAGCTATCCGCTGGCCGTGCTCGCGAAGTACCACCACGTGCCGTTCATCGTGGTGGCGCCGACGACGACCGTGGACATGGAGACGGCTGAAGGCACATCGATCATCGTCGAGCAGCGTTCCGGGCAAGAAGTGACGGAGGTCACATCGTCGCAGGGCGTATCGGCGGGCGCCGGAGGTGGGAAGGTCGTCGCACCCCTCGGGGCCCCGGTGTACAACCCGGCTTTCGACATCACGCCGCCCGAATTGATCACGGCGATCGTCACCGAGGAGGGGGTCGTTTCCCCGGTCACGGGGGTCGCACTGGCGGAGCTGTGTGCCAGGTCATCGCAGGTAACGATTAGCTAATGGGATGATGTCGATTATGAAGGGACGCGTCCTTGTCGTCGACGACGACACCGCACTGGCCGAGATGCTCGGGATTGTGCTGCGTGGAGAAGGTTTCGAGCCGTCGTTCGTAGCGGACGGCGACAAGGCACTGGCCGCATTTCGTGAGGCCAAGCCGGACCTGGTGCTGCTCGACCTCATGCTGCCCGGAAGGGACGGCATCGAGGTGTGCAGGCTGATCAGGGCCGAGTCCGGTGTGCCGATCGTCATGCTCACTGCCAAGAGCGACACCGTCGATGTCGTGGTCGGCCTGGAATCAGGGGCCGACGACTACATCGTCAAGCCGTTCAAACCTAAGGAGTTGGTCGCCCGGATCAGGGCCCGCCTGCGGCGGTCCGAAGAGCCCGCGCCCGAGCAGTTGACCATCGGTGACCTGGTCATCGACGTGGCCGGTCACTCCGTGAAGCGGGAGGGGCAGTCCATCGCCCTCACCCCGCTGGAGTTCGACCTGCTGGTCGCCCTCGCCCGCAAGCCGTGGCAGGTCTTCACCCGTGAGGTCCTGCTGGAGCAGGTCTGGGGCTACCGGCACGCGGCCGACACCCGGCTGGTGAACGTGCACGTCCAGCGGCTGCGCTCCAAGGTCGAGAAGGACCCGGAGCGGCCGGAGATCGTCGTGACCGTCCGAGGGGTCGGTTACAAGGCCGGACCGAGCTGACATGGCCGAAGGCAGCGCTGCTCCGAACCCCGGGGAGCCGGGAGTCCGTGCGGAGCGGGCTGCCGGTCCGGGACGGAAGGCCTCTCGTATGAGCCGTTTCCTCCAGGGCGGCCGGTTGTTCGAGGACCGGGCGCCCGGTGGGCCCGTACCGCGTCTGCTGATGCGGTGGGTTCGCCGTCCCCTGCTGCCCGCCGTGCGGTTGTGGCGGCGCAATCTGCAGCTCCGCGTCGTCGCGGGCACGCTGCTGATGTCGATCGGCGTGGTGCTGCTGCTCGGCTTCGTCGTGATCGGGCAGGTCCGCAACGGTCTGCTCGACGCGAAGGGCAAGGCCGCCCAGACCCAGGCCGCCGGCGGTTTCGCCGCGGCCCAGGAGAAGGCGAATGCCTCCCTGGCGCCGGGCACCGAGGGGCCCGACGGCATGACCGCCAACACCTCGTGGCGCACCGAGCTCGTCGACCAGCTCGCCAGTGGCGGCAAGAACGCCTTCAACGTGGTCGCGCTCAGCGCGGACTCGGTGAGCGAGGGCGCGGGCGGCCGTGCGCCACGTGGTTCGGGCAGCGTCGAGGCCTCCAGCGTGCCCGAGCGCCTGCGACAGGACGTGGGCAAGGGGCAGGGCGCGTTCCAGACGTACTCCCTGATCCGCTATTCCAACGGCAACGAGTCCCAGCCGGGCCTCGTCGTGGGCAAGCGGCTCTACGACATCGACCAGCAGCCGTACGAGCTGTACTACCTCTTCCCGCTCACGCAGGAGGAGAAGTCCCTGACGCTGGTCAAGACGACCCTGGCGACCGCCGGTCTCTTCGTCGTGGTGCTGCTCGGCGCCATCGCGTGGTTCGTGGTGCGGCAGGTCGTCACACCGGTGCGGATGGCGGCCGGTATCGCCGAGCGGCTCTCCGCCGGGAAGCTCCAGGAACGGATGAAGGTCACCGGCGAGGACGACATCGCCCGGCTCGGTGAGGCCTTCAACAAGATGGCGCAGAACCTTCAGCTGAAGATCCAGCAGCTGGAGGAGCTCTCCCGGATGCAGCGGCGCTTCGTCTCCGATGTCTCGCACGAGCTGCGGACCCCGCTGACGACCGTACGGATGGCCGCCGACGTCATCCATGAGGCGCGCGCCGACTTCGATCCCGTCACCGCGCGCTCCGCCGAGCTGCTCGGCGACCAGCTCGACCGCTTCGAGTCGCTGCTGGCCGATCTGCTGGAGATCAGCCGGTTCGACGCGGGCGCGGCGGCGCTGGAGGCCGAGCCGATAGACCTGCGGACCGTGGTGCACCGGGTGATCGGCGGTGCCGAACCGCTCGCCGAGCGCAAGGGCAGCCGGATCCTGGTCCTCGGCGACGACCAGCCGGTGATCGCCGAGGCCGACGCCCGGCGCGTCGAGCGGGTGCTGCGCAACCTCGTGGTCAACGCCGTCGAGCACGGCGAGGGACGGGACGTCGTCGTGCGGATGGGCGTGGCGCAGGGTGCGGTCGCCGTGGCCGTACGGGACTACGGGGTCGGGCTCAAGCCCGGCGAGGCGACCCGCGTCTTCAACCGGTTCTGGCGCGCCGACCCGGCGCGCGCCCGGACCACCGGCGGGACCGGTCTCGGGCTCTCCATCGCCGTCGAGGACGCCCGGCTGCACGGCGGCTGGCTCCAGGCGTGGGGCGAGCCGGGCGGCGGGTCCCAGTTCCGGCTGACCCTGCCGCGTACGGCGGACGAGCCCCTGCGCGGTTCGCCGATACCGCTGGAGCCGGAGGATTCCCGGCGTAACCGGGAGAGCCGGGAGCGCGACGAGGCGCCGGCCGGCGAGAACCGGCTGGTCTCCGTACCGAGCCAGTCCGGGGCCAAGGAGCGCTCGTCGCTGCCCGTGCCCGGCCGCGGCTCCACGGTGCCGCACCCGGCGCCCGCCTCGGCGCACCCGGCGGCGCTGCCCGGCAGCGGAGCCCGGGTCGTGGCCCGCCCGGCGCCGGAGCGTTCCGGCGGCGCCGGTTCCGCCGCGCAGAATTCCGACCAGGAGGACACCACTCGTGGGTACTGACCGCCGTCGTGGTGGCCCCGGACGCGGCGTGCGGATCACCGCGCTGCTCGGCTGCTCCGTCCTCGTGCTCGTCGGCTGCGGGTCGATGCCGGTGACCGGTGACGTCAAGGCGGTCGACGCCTCGCAGCCGGGCGACTCCCAGGTGCAGGTGTACGCGGTGGAGCCCCGCGAGGGCGCGGCGCCCAGCGAGATCGTCGACGGGTTCCTGGAGTCGATGACCAGCGACGATCCCGGCTTCCGGACCACCCGCATGTATCTGAGCGAGGACGCCGCCGAGACCTGGCAGCCGGGCGAGGGCACCACGGTGCTCTCCCAGGCCCCCAACCGCAACGGCCCCCTGCTCCACGACGAGGAGCGCCGGGACTCCGAGACCTCCTACACGCTGACCGGCGAGAAGGTGGCGGCGGTCGACGCCCAGAGCTCCTACCAGCCGCTTGCCCCCACCGACTACTCCCAGGTGCTGCACCTGGTGCGGGAGAAGCTGGCGGACGGCAAGACCGAGTGGCGGATCGACATCGTGCCGGACGGCCTGGTCCTCGGGCAGTCCGACTTCAAGCGGCTCTACCGCTCCGTGAACAAGTACTACTACGCCACCGGCCGGACGAACGGGCAGCCGACGCTCGTCGCCGACCCCGTCTACGTACGCACCGGCACCGATCCGGTCACCCGGATGAGCACGGCGACGCAGACGGTCAGGACGCTGCTGGAGGGACCGACGAACTGGCTGCGGCCCGTGGTCGACTCCCGCTTCCCCACCGGGACCGCCCTGCGCAAGGACGTCGTCGCGCTGGCCCCCGACGATCAGAACGTCCTGAAGGTGCCGCTCAACGGCAAGGCCGACAAGGCGGGCCGGACGGCCTGCCGGATGATGGCCGCCCAGGTGCTCTTCACCCTGCGGGACCTGACCTCCGCGCGGGTCGAGCAGGTGGAGCTGGAGGGCGGGCGCGGCCGGCTCTGCGCGCTGGACGCGGACGAGGCGGCGAAGTTCTCCTCCGACAGCGGCTCCGACGGGCCCGACAGCCAGTACTTCATCGACGCCAAGGGCAAGGTCCAGCGGATCCCCAGCGTCACCGAGGGCATCGGCACGCCCGAGGTGGTGCGCGGCCCCCTGGGCGCCGGCACGGTCGCGATGGGCGCCATCGGCGTGGCCCGGGACGAACGGCGGGCCGCCACGGTCTCGGCCACCGGGCAGAACCTGTACGTCGCGTCCCTGGACGCGGAAGGTGAGCTGGCCGCTCCCGCGGTGACCAGCGCCGGCAAGAAGACCGCCGACCGGCTGTCGTCGCCGAGCTGGGACGGGCGGGGTGACCTGTGGGTTGCCGACCGCGACCAGGCGCGCCCGAGACTGCTGCGGCTGGCCGAGGGTGAGGGCGAGCCGCAGGAGGTGCGGGTCCCGGGGCTGGACGGCGGGCGGATCGAGGAGCTGCGGCTGTCGGCGGACGGGGTGCGGATCGCCCTGCTGGTGACGGAGGACGGCCGTACGACGCTGAAGATCGGCCGGGTCGAGCGACGCGGGACCGACGAGGCGCCCGAGATCTCGGTCGAGGACCTGCGCCAGGCCGCGCCGCAGCTCACGGACGTGACGGCGATCTCCTGGTCGGGCCGCAGCCGTCTGGTGGTGGTCGGCAAGGAGGCGGGCGGTGTCCAGCAGGTGCGGTACGTGCAGGCGGACGGGTCCACGTCGTCCTCCGGCGCCTCCGGGGTGCTGCCCGGGGTCAATCAGGTCCAGGCGGTCGCCGCGGCGGACGACGAGCTGCTTCCGCTGATGGCGGAGACCGAGAGCGACGGCATAGTGAAGCTCTCGCCGGGGGACAACTGGCAGACGGTCCTGGAAGAAGGCACCTCGCTGGTCTACCCGGGCTGACCTGGCGCTTCCGAACGCGGTTTTCCACAGGGGTGGACGGCTCGGCGGGGGCCGGGCACCGTGGACGCATGCGGGATTGGTGGCGGGAGTTCTCCGGCCTGGTCCTGCCGGTGGCCTGCGCGGGCTGCGGCAGGCCGCGTACGGAGCTGTGCCCGGCCTGCGGGGCCGCGCTGAACGGTGCGCCGGCCCGCAGCGTGCTCCCCTCGCCCCGGCCCGCGGGGCTTCCGGCGGTCCATGCGGCGGCGCCGTACGCGAACGCCGTACGCGCGGTGCTGCTGGCCCACAAGGAGCGCGGGGCACTCGGGCTCGCCGGACCGCTCGGACGGGCCCTGGCGGCCTCCGTACGGGCCGGGACGGGGCAGGCGGGAGCCGTGGGGCCCCTGCTGTTGGTGCCCGTGCCCTCCGCGCGCTCCGCGACCGCGGCCCGCGGCCATGATCCGGTGCTCCGGATCGCCCGCGCGGCGGCGGACGAGCTGCGGCGTACGGGCGGGCGGGTCAGGGTGCTCCCGGTGCTGCGGCAGCTGCGCGCGGTCGCCGATCAGTCGGGTCTCCGGGCGCACCGGCGGCGGGCCAATCTCGCCGGGGCGCTGGGCGTCGCCGCGGGGTCGGTGCGGCTCCTCGACCACGGGAGGGTGGTTCTGGTGGACGACCTGTTGACGACGGGATCGACGCTGGCCGAGGCCGCGCGGGCGGTCACCGAGGCGCTCGGGAGCGGCGGAGGACCCTCAGGCCGCGCGGTGTGCGCGGCGGCGGTCGTCGCTGCTTCTCCGTCCGCCTTCGAAATAAACCGGAACTGACCGAGAACTTGCATCGTTGCAGGTAATGAGAGGGCAAAACCCCCTGAACGGAGGGAAGTACCGGTAGCGGGTGCCGATACCCCGGTGTGCAGGCTATGTTCGGTGGTGAGGAGTGGTGAAGGCCGAATCTCGATGAATGCACCATGAGGTTTCGGGCAGGTAACTCACCGAAGAACCGGACGTGCTCAAGCCGGTGGGGTTGTGACCTCTCCGACGGGGGAGGAGGAGGCGAAAGTCACCGAGTCCGAGGCCCCTGGGGATCACCGGGGGCTGGTGCAAAAGGGAGATGCCCCGCCGCCGAAGCGGGGCGATCCGGGAACGGAGTTCTGCGTGGACATCGTCGTCAAGGGCCGCAAGACCGAGGTGCCCGAGCGGTTCCGCAAGCACGTGGCCGAGAAGCTGAAGCTGGACAAGATCCAGAAGTTCGACGGCAAGGTGATCAGCCTCGACGTCGAGGTGTCCAAGGAGCCGAATCCCCGTCAGGCCGACCGTTCCGACCGGGTGGAGATCACGCTCCGCTCGCGCGGTCCGGTCATCCGGGCGGAGGCGGCGGCGGGCGACCCGTACGCAGCGCTCGACCTGGCCACCGGAAAGCTGGAGGCCCGGCTGCGCAAGCAGCACGACAAGCGCTACAGCCGCCGGGGCAACGGCCGTCTGTCGGCCGCCGAGGTCGGGGACGTGGTGCCGGGTGTCGCCTCGTTCGACGAGGACGGCGAGTTGGTCGGCGAGCAGCCGTCGGAACCCGTACCGACCACCAAGGTCGGATCGATCGAGGTGCAGGGCGAAGGGCCTCTCGTGATGCGCGAGAAGACCCACACCGCCGCGCCCATGGCGCTCGACCAGGCGCTCTACGAGATGGAACTGGTCGGGCACGACTTCTACTTGTTCGTCGACTCCGAGACGAAGGAGCCCAGTGTCGTCTACCGGCGGCACGCCTACGACTACGGCGTCATCCACCTGAGGACCGACCCGCTCGCCGCTGATGAGGCAGGCGGCGCGGGCGGCGCACTCGGCGGCTGACACCACACCGTCACGGTGCCCCTGGAGCGTTTTCACGCCACCAGGGGCACCTGCGCGCGGGTGCGGGATCACCGCTTCGGCCTCGCGGCATGGAATCATGGCGCCCCAAGCCAATCGGTGGCCGGTGAAACGCCGTTGGCGGACGACCGATGACTATCAGGCCGTGGCCTTCAGGGGGAGGAACGATGGCGGACACCTTCGGGCCCGTGCGTGACGCGAGCGGTTCCGACGACGGCGGTGACCGTGCCGGTGACGCCCCGGACGGCGCCTCGCGCAAGGAGCCCATCCGGGTCCTCGTGGTGGACGACCACGCGCTCTTCCGCAGGGGTCTGGAGATCGTTCTCGCGCAGGAGGAGGACATCCAGGTCGTCGGTGAGGCCGGTGACGGCTCCGAGGCGGTCGACAAGGCCGCGGACCTGCTGCCCGACATCATCCTCATGGACGTGCGGATGCCCAAACGTGGTGGCATCGAGGCGTGCACGGCCATCAAGGAGGTGGCCCCCAGCGCGAAGATCATCATGTTGACGATCAGCGACGAGGAAGCCGACCTCTACGACGCGATCAAGGCGGGCGCCACCGGATACCTCCTCAAGGAGATCTCCACCGACGAGGTGGCGACGGCCATTCGCGCCGTCGCGGACGGGCAGTCCCAGATCAGCCCGTCGATGGCCTCCAAGCTGCTCACCGAGTTCAAATCGATGATCCAGCGCACCGACGAGCGCCGGCTCGTCCCCGCGCCCCGGCTCACCGACCGGGAGTTGGAAGTGCTGAAACTCGTGGCGACCGGCATGAACAACCGGGATATCGCCAAGGAGTTGTTCATTTCCGAGAACACGGTGAAGAACCACGTCCGCAATATCCTGGAGAAGCTGCAGCTGCACTCCCGCATGGAAGCCGTGGTCTATGCGATGCGCGAGAAGATCCTGGAGATCCGGTAGCCACCGCGGCCCTCAGCGGTAGGCGCGCTGCAGCGCCCGGCCGATCTCGTCCCTGAGCGGGTCGCGCAGCTCCGGCGCGTCGATCCGCTCCAGCCGGATGTCCGTGCAGCCCACCCAGGCCGCCGCCTCCACCAGGGCCTCGGCCATCGGGACCACCGCCTTCGGACCGGCCAGCGAGGCCTGCCGGGCGACCAGCGTGGTGCCGTCGCGCGCCGGGTCGACGCGGCCCTGGAGCTTCCCGCCTGCCAGCAACGGCATCGCGAAATAGCCGTGGATCCGCTTCGGCTTGGGGATGTACGCCTCCAGCCGGTGCGTGAAGCCGAAGATCCGCTCGGTGCGCGCCCGCTCCCACACCAACGAGTCGAACGGCGACAGCAGCGTCGTACGGTGGCGGCCGCGCGGCTCCTTGGCCAGCGCCTCGGGGTCCGCCCAGGCGGGCTTGGCCCAGCCCTCCACCGTGACCGGGACCAGGCCCGAGTCCGCCACCACCGCGTCGAACTCCTCGCCCCGCAGCCGGTGGTAGTCCGCGATGTCGCTCCGCGTGCCGACGCCCAGGGACTTGCCCGCCAGCGCGACCAGCCGCCGCCGGCACTCGGTGTCGCTCAGGTCGTCGTGGAGCACGGCGTCCGGGATGGCGCGCTCGGCCAGGTCGTAGATCCGCTTCCAGCCGCGCCGCTCGGTGCAGACCACCTCGCCGTACATCAGGGCTCGTTCGACGGCGACCTTGGAGCCCGACCAGTCCCACCACTCCCCGCCGTTCTTCGCGCCGCCGAGCTCGGTCGCCGTCAACGGGCCCTCGGCACGCAGCTGCTTGATCACCGTGTCGTACACGCCGTGGGGCAGGTCGTGGTGCCACTGCGGGCGGGCGCGGTAGGCGCGGCGGCGGAACGCGAAGTGCGGCCACTCCTCGACGGGCAGGATGCACGCGGCGTGCGACCAGTACTCGAAGGAACGGCCCCCCGACCAGTACGCCTCCTCCACCGTGCGCCGGCCGACCGCGCCGAGCCGGGCGTACGGAATCAGCTCGTGCGAGCGGGCCAGCACCGAGATGGTGTCCAACTGGACGGCCCCGAGATGCCGCAGCACCCCCGGAACCCCCGCCCGGCGGTCCGGAGCCCCCAGGAAGCCCTGGGCGCGCAGCGCGATGCGGCGGGCCTGGTCGGCGGAGAGTTCGACTGCGGGAGGAGGCACAGGCGTCATACGGGGAACCCTAGACGGCACCACTGACACCGGGGGAGGGGATCCGGCCACCACCTCCGGCCGCGCGCACTCCGGATCCCACCGGTCCGCTCACCGGTCCGCTCACCGTTCACGCGCCGGGTCCGGAGCGCCGCCCGGCTGACCGGCGTGGCGCCCGGGCAGGTACGGATGGGCGCCGGGCAGCCCCAGGTCGGACGGGAGCAGCGCCGCCGTCCACGCGTCGCGCCGCACGCCCTTGTTGAGCAGCCCGGACCGCTGGTCGCCCTCCAGCCGGAACCCGGCCCGCAGCGCCACGGCACGGGAGGCCAGGTTGCCGATCTCGGCCCGCCACTCCAGCCGGTCCGCCCGGAGCGCGGTGAAGGCCCAGCGGGCGGAGCCGAGCACCGCCTCGGTGACGTACCCGCGACCTCGGTGCTCCTTGGTGGACCAGTACCCCACCTCGTACGTCCCCGGCCGGCTGCGGCGGTCGATGGAGAGCGCCCCGACGAGCGTCGCGGACTCCGGCAGCTCCAGGGCGAAGCTGTACGCGGAGTCGTCCCGCCAGCCCGCCGGAGCGAGTTTCGCGGTGAACAGCTCCGCGTCGGTCAGCCGGTACGGGGAGGGGATCACCGTCCAGCGCTGGATGTCCGGATCCTGGCAGGCCGCGTGCACCCGGTAGGTGTCCCGCGGACCGAACGGGCGCAGAAGAAGTCGTCGCGTGGTGAGAGTGGTCGGCTCCATACGGTGATTCTCATGAGCGGAGAGCCGCGATGCGAGCACTTTCGGCGCTTCCCGGCACCTTCCGCGCCTCTGGCACGTTGTCCGGAGAGGGTGCGGCGAGGTCCACGCGACGGCAGCCCTCCCGACGCGGTGGTGTCCTCGCTTACGATGGCCGTTGCGGTGGGGCCCACCTGCCGTGCCCGCGCCAGAGTCCATCACACGACCCAGTGCCAGGCCCGACCGGCAAGGAGACCAGCCTCAGTGTCCGTCTTCAACAAGCTCATGCGTGCAGGCGAAGGCAAGATCCTGCGCAAACTGCACCGCATCGCGGACCAGGTCAGCTCCATCGAAGAGGACTTCGTCAACCTCTCCGACGCCGAGCTGCGGGCGCTCACCGACGAGTACAAGGAACGGTACGCGGACGGCGAGAGCCTGGACGACCTGCTCCCCGAGGCGTTCGCCACGGTCCGCGAGGCCGCCAAGCGCGTTCTCGGACAGCGTCACTACGACGTACAGATCATGGGCGGAGCCGCCCTGCACCTCGGCTATGTGGCCGAGATGAAGACCGGTGAGGGCAAGACCCTCGTCGGCACCCTGCCCTCGTATCTCAACGCGCTCTCCGGCAAGGGCGTGCACCTGATCACGGTCAACGACTACCTCGCCCAGCGCGACTCCGAGATGATGGGCCGGGTCCACCAGTTCCTGGGCCTGACCATCGGTTGCATCGTCTCCAACATGACGCCGGCGCAGCGCCGCGAGCAGTACGGCTGCGACATCACGTACGGCACGAACAACGAGTTCGGTTTCGACTACCTCCGCGACAACATGGCGTGGTCCAAGGACGAGCTCGTCCAGCGCGGCCACAACTTCGCCGTGGTCGACGAGGTCGACTCGATCCTGGTCGACGAGGCCCGGACGCCGCTGATCATCTCCGGCCCGGCCGACCAGGCCACCAAGTGGTACGGCGACTTCGCCAAGCTGGTCACGCGCCTCACCAAGGGTGAGGCGGGCAACCAGCTCAAGGGCATCGAGGAGACCGGCGACTACGAGGTCGACGAGAAGAAGCGGACCGTGGCCATCCACGAGACCGGCGTCGCCAAGGTCGAGGACTGGCTCGGCATCGACAACCTCTACGAGTCGGTCAACACCCCGCTCGTCGGCTATCTGAACAACGCCATCAAGGCGAAGGAACTGTTCAAGAAGGACAAGGACTACGTCGTCATCGACGGCGAAGTCATGATCGTCGACGAGCACACCGGCCGTATCCTCGCCGGCCGCCGCTACAACGAGGGCATGCACCAGGCGATCGAGGCGAAGGAAGGGGTGGACATCAAGGACGAGAACCAGACCCTCGCCACGATCACCCTGCAGAACTTCTTCCGCCTGTACGACAAGCTCTCCGGCATGACCGGTACGGCGATGACCGAGGCCGCCGAGTTCCAGCAGATCTACAAGCTCGGCGTGGTGCCGATCCCGACGAACCGGCCGATGGTCCGGGCCGACCAGTCGGACCTGATCTACCGCACCGAGGTCGCCAAGTTCGCCGCCGTCGTCGACGACATCGCCGAGAAGCACGAGAAGGGCCAGCCGATCCTGGTCGGCACCACCTCGGTCGAGAAGTCCGAGTACCTCTCGCAGCAGCTCTCCAAGCGCGGTGTCCAGCACGAGGTGCTCAACGCCAAGCAGCACGACCGGGAGGCGACGATCGTCGCCCAGGCCGGCCGCAAGGGCGCGGTCACGGTCGCCACGAACATGGCCGGCCGAGGCACCGACATCAAGCTCGGCGGCAACCCGGACGACCTCGCCGAGGCGGAGCTGCGCCAGCGCGGCCTCGACCCGGTGGAGAACGTCGAGGAGTGGGCGGCCGCGCTGCCCGCCGCGCTGGAGTCCGCCGAGCTGGCCGTGAAGGCGGAGTTCGAAGAGGTCAAGGACCTCGGCGGGCTGTACGTGCTCGGCACCGAGCGGCACGAGTCGCGCCGGATCGACAACCAGCTGCGCGGTCGTTCCGGCCGTCAGGGCGACCCGGGCGAGTCCCGGTTCTACCTGTCGCTGGGCGACGACCTGATGCGGCTGTTCAAGGCGCAGATGGTCGAGCGCGTCATGTCGATGGCGAACGTCCCGGACGACGTGCCGATCGAGAACAAGATGGTCACCCGTGCCATCGCCTCCGCCCAGTCGCAGGTCGAGCAGCAGAACTTCGAGACGCGTAAGAACGTCCTGAAGTACGACGAGGTGCTCAACCGGCAGCGCGAGGTCATCTACGGCGAGCGCCGCCGCGTCCTGGAGGGCGAGGACCTGCAGGAGCAGATCCGGCACTTCATGGACGACACGATCGACGACTACATCGCGCAGGAGACCTCCGAGGGCTTCGCCGAGGAGTGGGACCTGGACCGGCTGTGGGGCGCCTTCAAGCAGCTCTACCCGGTGAAGGTCACCGTCGAGGAGCTGGAGGAGGCGGCCGGCGATCTGGCGGGCGTCACCGCCGAGTTCATCGCCGAGTCGGTCAAGAACGACATCCACGAGCAGTACGAGGAGCGCGAGAAGACCCTCGGCGCCGACATCATGCGTGAGCTGGAGCGGCGCGTCGTCCTCTCCGTGCTGGACCGCAAGTGGCGCGAGCACCTCTACGAGATGGACTATCTCCAGGAGGGCATCGGCCTGCGGGCCATGGCGCAGAAGGACCCGCTGGTCGAGTACCAGCGCGAGGGCTTCGACATGTTCAACGCCATGATGGAGGGCATCAAGGAGGAGTCCGTCGGCTACCTGTTCAACCTGGAGGTCCAGGTCGAGCAGCAGGTCGAAGAGGTTCCCGTGCAGGACGCGGCCGAGCGCACCTCGCTCGCCAAGGAGGGTGCTCCCGCCGCGCGTCCGGAGATCCGTGCCAAGGGCCTGGAGGCTCCGCAGCGTCCGGACCGGCTGCACTTCTCCGCCCCCACGGTGGACGGCGAGGGCGGTGTCGTCGAGGGCGACTTCGCCACCGACGGTGCGCAGTCCGGTTCCTCGGACGGCATGACGCGTGCCGAGCGCCGCAAGGCGCAGAAGAGCGGTGGCGGCGGCGGTCGCCGTCGTAAGAAGTAGCGCCAGCAGCGCCGCACCGGCCGGGGCCGGACACCGCAGGGTGTCCGGCCCCGGCCGCGTCGTGAGGGTCACCGGCGGGCGGGGACGAGGCGTTCGCCGCCCAGTTCCACGGCCGCGCAGCGCCAGCGCTGGTCGGAACCCTGCTCCAGGCGGAAGGCCATGGCCTGGACCCGGTCGCCCGCTGCGATGCTGGCGAAGGCCTCGACCACGCCGGTGGCGGGCTGGGCGCCGTGGCAGTGGCGCAGGACCGGGCGGTGGCCCCGGGCGGTCCCGAGCGGGGTGGTGGGGGCCAGTTCGGCGAGCTGGTCGTAGGCGTCGCCGATGGTGTGGCCGAGCATCCAGTGCACCGGGCGCTGGCCGCTGAGGACCGCGAGCAGCCGTTCGGCGAACCACTGGTGGGGCCGCGGCGGGCGGTGCGGCTGGAGGCGCCGGGACCGCTGCGGAGGTACGGCCTGGGGCCGGCGCTGGTCGCGGCGGCCGGCGGGCCTCGTGCTGTTCGTGCTCATGTTCGTCGCCCCCGTGAACCGGGCCCGGAAATACCGGGCGGTAACTTGTGCTGGGGATCTTCTACGGGGACGGTCGGCAACACCGCAAGGGGCTCCCGCGCCCGGTCAGGGGCTCGGGACGATTCACCTATCCGGGTTGCGGGCCTTGGGGCGCAAGGGCCGGCGCGGGGGTGACGGAGCGTCGCGGGTGGACGTGGGCCCCCGGTTGCCGAAACCCGAAAGGGGACGGTCCCCACGTATCCTGAAGGCGTCTTCCGACTACGAAAGCGGCCTGCCATGCGCGTGTACGTCCCCCTGACCCTCTCCGGTCTCGCAGCGGCACACGCGTCCGGCGAGGTCGGTCCGGGCCCGCTGACGGCCTACGCGGTCACCCCCGGGCTGCGCGAGTGGTACGTCTCCGACGACATCGAGGAGCTGGAGTACGCGGCGCTCAACCGGGCCGCCGCCGCCTCGCTCCGCCTGATCGCCGGAGACCCGGACGAGGCCCGGCGCCGTATCGTCGTCGCCGTCGACGTCTCCGACGGGGCCGCCACCGCCGACCCGGACCACGGGCTGAGCGCCGCCTCGATCGGTGAGGTGCGTCTCGCCGCCTCGCTGCCGCTGGCCAAGGCGGCCGCGGTGCACGTGGACGCCGACGAGGCCGAGAAGGACGTGGCCGCGGCCGCGGCGGCCCTGGGCGCGGCGGACCTCGGCGACGACGACGCGCAGTTCACGGTGGACGGCGCTGAGGACCATGAGCTGCTCTGGTTCGGCGTCCAGGAGATTCCGCAGCTCATCGGCTGAACCTCATCGGCTGAAGCTCGTCGGCCGGGGCCTCGGCGTTGTCAGACCCTGCGGGTACGTTTTCTGTATGACACCCGGGAAGACACGCACGCATCTGGTCTGGGACTGGAACGGCACGCTGCTCGACGACATCCACGCCGTCATCCACGCGACGAACGCCGCGTTCGCCGAGGTGGAGCTGGCGCCGCTCACCCTGGAGCAGTACCGCGAGATGTACTGCGTGCCCATACCCCGCTTCTACGAGCGGCTCCTGGGCCGGCTGCCCACCGAGGCCGAGTGGGAGCGGATGGACGACATCTTCCACCGGTACTACGCGGAGCGCCGCGTCGCCTGCGGGCTCACCGCCGGGGCGGAGGACCTGCTCGCGCGGTGGACGCTGGCCGGGCACAGCCAGTCCCTGCTGAGCATGTACGGGCACGAGCACCTCGTCCCGGTGGTGCGCGGGTACGGGATCGAGTCGCATTTCGTCCGGGTGGACGGGCGGACCGGGCCGTCGGGCGGAAGCAAGGCGCTCCACATGGAGCGGCACTTCGAGGCGCTGGCGCGCGCGGGCGGGATATCCCCGGAGAACTCGGTGGTCATCGGGGACGCGGTGGACGACGCGGTGGCCGCGGCGCATGTGGGGGCGCGGGCGGTGCTGTACACCGGGGGCTCGCACAGCCGGAGCAGTCTGCTGGCGGCGGGGGTGCCGGTGGTGGACAGCCTGGGGGAGGCGGTGGCGTTGGCGGAGACGTTCTCGGCCTGACGGCCTGAAGGACGTCCTCAAGCACCGGACGAGCTGAAAGGGATGTCCTCAAACGCCGGACGGGGTTGGAGGGGCGATGCACCGCACTGTCCGAAGTGTCAAAGTTCGGTGTCTTCTTTTGTACACATGCGGCTCATGACGGGGTGGGGTGCCGGGGCGATAGCCTGGTGCCGTGATCAGCGCGATACGCCTCGGGGGCAGCGAAGCCCCCGGCCGCCGCCCGGAGTGCCACCGCACCCGGGCGATCCGCGATCTTCCGACCCCGGACCGGCCGTCAAAAACGGCCCATGCGGTCCCGGGTAACTCTCGAAGCGGCATAGCGTCGACCCAGACCGGAAACCCCGTGTCGTGGCGGTACGTCGTTTTTCTCACCTACGTCACGCAACGGCGCGCGACAGGAGCCAGAGGACATGCAGACCAAGCTGGACGAAGCCAAGGCCGAGCAGCTCGCACGGGCCGCCCAGGTAGCTGACAACAGCCCGGGCGGTGGTGTCGGTGGCCCGGGCGGTACCCCCCGGGTGCGGGTCGCCGCCGCCGGGGCCGACGAGGACGCCCGTCCGGGGCAGGACGCCACGCTCGCCTACCTTCAGCGCTACTACCTGCATACGGCTCCCGAGGACCTCAGCGGCCGGGACCCGGACGACGTCTACGGCGCCGCCGCCTCGCACTACCGGCTGGCCGAGAACCGGCCCCAGGGCACCGCCAACGTCCGGGTGCACACCCCGACCGTCGAGGAGAACGGCTGGACCTGCAGCCACTCCGTCGTCGAGGTCGTCACCGACGACATGCCGTTCCTGGTGGACTCCGTCACCAACGAGCTGTCCCGGCAGGGCCGCGGCATCCACGTCGTGATCCACCCTCAGGTCACCGTCCGCCGTGATGTCACCGGCAAGCTCATCGAGGTCCTCGCCGGCGGCCCCGGCGCCCCGAAGCCCGGCGTGAAGGCCGAACTGCCGCACGACGCGCTCGTCGAGTCCTGGATCCACGTCGAGATCGACCGCGAGACCGACCGCGCCGACCTCCAGCAGATCACCGCCGACCTGCGCCGCGTCCTGTCCGACGTACGGGAGACCGTCGAGGACTGGGGGAAGATGCGCGACGCCGCCCTCCGGATCGCCGACGACCTGCCCGGCGAACCGCTCGACGATCTGGCCGACGAGGAGGTCGAGGAGGCCCGCGAGCTGCTGCGCTGGCTGGCCGCCGACCACTTCACCTTCCTCGGCTACCGCGAGTACGAGCTCAAGGACAGCGACGCGCTCGCCGCCGTACCCGGCACCGGCCTCGGCATCCTCCGCTCCGACCCGCAGCACAGCGAGAGCGAGGACCACCCGGTCAGCCCGTCCTTCGACCGGCTGCCCGCCGACGCCCGCGCCAAGGCCCGCGAGCACAAGCTCCTCGTCCTGACCAAGGCCAACAGCCGCGCCACCGTGCACCGCCCCAGCTACCTCGACTACGTCGGCGTGAAGAAGTTCGACGCCAAGGGCAACGTCGTCGGCGAGCGCCGCTTCCTCGGCCTCTTCTCCTCCGCCGCCTACACCGAGTCCGTGCGCCGGGTGCCCGTCATCCGCCGCAAGGTCGCCGAAGTGGTGGAGGGCGCCGGATTCTCGTACAACAGCCATGACGGCCGCGACCTGCTCCAGATCCTGGAGACCTACCCGCGCGACGAGCTGTTCCAGACCCCCGTCGACCAGCTCCGCGCCGTCGTCACCTCCGTCCTCTACCTCCAGGAGCGCCGCCGGCTCCGGCTCTACCTGCGCCAGGACGAGTACGGGCGCTACTACTCCGCGATCGTCTACCTCCCGCGCGACCGGTACACCACCGGCGTACGCCTGCGGCTGATCGACATCCTCAAGGAGGAGCTCGGCGGCACCAGCGTCGACTTCACCGCCTGGAACACCGAGTCGATCCTCTCCCGGCTGCACTTCGTCATCCGGGTCCCGCCGGGCACCGAGCTGCCGCACCTCACCGACGCCGACGCCGACCGCATCGAGGCCCGCCTGGTCGAGGCCGCCCGCTCCTGGGCCGACGGCTTCGGAGAGGCGCTCAACGCCGAGCTGGGCGAGGAGCGCGCCGCCGAACTCAGCCGCCAGTACGGCCACTCCTTCCCCGAGGGCTACAAGGCCGACCACTCGCCGCGCGCCGCCGTGGCCGACCTGGTCCACCTGGAGACCCTCAAGGAGGGCGAGAAGGACTTCGCGCTCAGCCTGTACGAGCCGGTCGGCGCGGGCCCCGGCGAACGCCGCTTCAAGATCTACCGGACCGGCGAGCAGGTCTCCCTCTCCGCCGTCCTCCCGGCGCTCCAGCAGCTCGGTGTCGAGGTCGTCGACGAGCGTCCGTACGAGCTGCGCTGCGCGGACCGCACCCACGCCTGGATCTACGACTTCGGGCTGCGGATGCCGCAGGCCGACGGGCACACCGGCCACCTCGCCGACGACGCCCGCGCCCGTTTCCAGGAGGCGTTCGCCGCCGTCTGGAAGGGCGAGGCGGAGAACGACGGCTTCAACGCGCTGGTGCTGGGCGCCGGGCTGAACTGGCGCCAGGCCATGGTGCTGCGCACTTACGCGAAGTACCTGCGGCAGGCCGGTTCGACGTTCAGCCAGGACTACATGGAGTCCACGCTCCGCAACAACGTCCACACCACCCGGCTGCTCGTCTCGCTCTTCGAGGCCCGGATGTCGCCCGGCCGCCAGAGCGCGGGTCTGGAGCTGACCGACGGGCTCCTGGAGGAGCTGGACGGAGCGCTCGACCAGGTCGCCTCGCTCGACGAGGACCGGATCCTGCGGTCCTTCCTCACCGTCATCAAGGCGACCCTGCGCACCAATTTCTTCCAGAACGCGGACGACGGCACCCCGCACAGTTACGTCTCGATGAAGTTCGACCCGCAGGCCATCCCGGACCTGCCCGCGCCCCGCCCGGCGTACGAGATCTGGGTCTACTCGCCGCGTGTGGAGGGCGTCCACCTGCGCTTCGGCAAGGTCGCCCGCGGCGGGCTGCGCTGGTCGGACCGGCGCGAGGACTTCCGTACGGAGGTCCTCGGCCTGGTCAAGGCACAGATGGTGAAGAACACCGTCATCGTGCCCGTCGGCGCCAAGGGCGGCTTCGTCGCCAAGCAGCTCCCGGACCCGTCCGTGGACCGCGACGCCTGGTTCGCCGAAGGCATCGCCGCCTACCGCACCTTCATCTCGGCGCTCCTGGACATCACCGACAACATGGTGGCCGGCGAGGTCGTGCCGCCCGCCGACGTCGTCCGCCACGACGAGGACGACACCTACCTCGTCGTCGCCGCCGACAAGGGCACCGCGAGCTTCTCCGACATCGCCAACGAGGTCGCCGTCGCGTACGGCTTCTGGCTCGGCGACGCGTTCGCCTCCGGCGGTTCGGCCGGGTACGACCACAAGGGCATGGGCATCACCGCGCGCGGCGCCTGGGAGTCCGTCAAGCGGCACTTCCGCGAGCTGGGCCACGACACCCAGACCGAGGACTTCACCGTCGTCGGCGTCGGCGACATGTCCGGTGACGTGTTCGGCAACGGCATGCTGCTCTCCGAGCACATCCGCCTGGTCGCCGCCTTCGACCACCGGCACATCTTCATCGACCCGGCCCCGGACGCGGCCACCTCGTACGCCGAGCGCCGCCGCCTCTTCGACCTGCCGCGCAGCTCCTGGGCCGACTACGACACCGGCCTGCTCTCCGCGGGCGGCGGCATCCACCCGCGCAGCGCCAAGTCGATCCCGCTGAACAACCACATCCGTGAGGCGCTCGGCATCGACGCGTCGGTGAGCAAGATGACGCCCGCCGACCTGATGCAGACCATCCTCAAGGCCCCCGTCGACCTGGTGTGGAACGGCGGCATCGGCACGTACATCAAGGCCGTCTCCGAGTCGAACGCCGACGTCGGCGACAAGGCCAACGACGCGATCCGCGTCAACGGCGAGGACCTGCGGGCCAAGGTCGTCGGCGAGGGCGGCAACCTCGGCGCCACTCAGCTCGGCCGCATCGAGTTCGCCCGCAGCGGCGGCCGGATCAACACCGACGCGATCGACAACAGCGCCGGTGTGGACACCTCCGACCACGAGGTGAACATCAAGATCCTGCTCAACGGACTCGTCCGGGACGGCGACATGACCGTCAAGCAGCGCAACAAGCTGCTCGCGGACATGACCGACGAGGTCGGCGCGCTCGTCCTGCGCAACAACTACGCGCAGAACGTCGCCCTCTCCAACGCCTCCGCCCAGGCCCCCTCCCTGCTCCACGCCCAGCAGCGCTTCATGCGGCGCCTGGAGCGGGACGGCGCGCTGGACCGGGCGCTGGAGTTCCTGCCCGCCGACCGGCAGATCCGTGAGCTGCTCAGCAACGAGACGGGGCTCAGCCAGCCCGAGCTGGCGGTGCTGATCGCCTACACCAAGATCACGACGGCGGATGAGCTGATCTCGACTGTCCTGCCCGATGACCCGCACCTCCAGAAGCTGGTGCACGCCTACTTCCCGAGCGAGCTGCGCCAGCGGTTCCCGGAGGCGGTCGACGGGCACGCGCTGCGGCGCGAGATCATCACGACGGTGTTGGTCAACGACACGGTGAACACCGCGGGGTCGACCTTCCTGCACCGGCTGCGGGAGGAGACCGGGGCGTCGATCGAGGAGATCGTGCGGGCCCAGTTCACGGCCCGCGAGATCTTCGGGCTCTCCTCGGTGTGGGACGCGGTCGAGGCGCTCGACAACCAGGTCGCGGCCGATGTCCAGACCCGGATCCGGCTGCACTCGCGGCGGCTGGTGGAGCGCGGTTCGCGCTGGCTGCTGGGCAACCGGCCGCAGCCCGTCGCCATCGCGGAGACCATCGCGATGTTCCGGGACGGCGTCGAGCAGGTCTGGAACGAGCTGCCGAAGCTGATGCGCGGTGCCGACCTGGACTGGTACCACTCGATCCTGGACGAGCTGACCGCCGCGGGTGTTCCGAGCGAGCTGGCGGGCCGGGTCGCCGGGTTCTCCTCCGCCTTCCCGGCGCTGGACATCGTCGCCATCGCGGACCGGACGGGCAAGGACCCGCTGGAGGTCGCCGAGGTCTACTACGACCTGGCGGACCGGCTGCGGATCACCCAGCTGATGGACCGGATCATCGAGCTGCCGCGGGCCGACCGCTGGCAGTCCATGGCCCGCGCCTCCATCCGCGAGGACCTGTACGCGGCGCACGCGGCGCTCACGTCGGACGTGCTGAGCGTGGGGAACGGGACGTCCACGCCGGAGGAGCGGTTCCGGGCGTGGGAGGAGAAGAACGCGGCGATCCTTGCCCGGTCGCGGGCGACGCTGGAGGAGATCCAGGGGTCGGACGCGTTCGATCTGGCGAATCTGTCGGTGGCCATGCGGACGATGCGGACGTTGTTGCGTACGCACGCTTAGGCGGTGGCCGTACGGGGGTGAGGGGGCCGGGGCCTGTTGGGGCGCCGGCCCCCTCGGCGTGGGGTTCCGTCCTCAAACGCCGGACGGGCTGAATCCCCTACTTGCGCTTCGTGAACTTTGCGTATTCCGCCACTACTTCCTCCGCCGGGCCGTCCATCCTCAGCGTGCCCGCCTCCAGCCACAGCGCCCGGTCGCACGTCTCGGTGATGGACTTGTTGCTGTGGCTGACCAGGAAGACCGTGCCCGCCTCCGCGCGCAGCTCCTGGATGCGGGCCTTGCTGCGGCTCTGGAACTTCGCGTCGCCCGTGGAGAGCGCCTCGTCGATCAGGAGGACGTCGTGGCTCTTGGCGGCCGCGATGGAGAAGCGGAGCCGGGCGCCCATGCCGGAGGAGTACGTGCGCATCGGCAGCGTGATGAAGTCGCCCTTCTCGTTGATGCCGGAGAAGTCGACGATGTCGTCGTAGCGTTCGCGGATCTGCTCGCGCGTCATGCCCATCGCCAGCCCGCCGAGCACCACGTTGCGCTCGCCGGTCAGGTCGCTCATCAGCGCCGCGTTCACGCCGAGCAGTGACGGCTGGCCCTGCGTGTGGATCTTGCCGTGGGACGGTGGGAGCAGGCCCGCGATGGCCTTGAGCAGGGTCGACTTGCCGGAGCCGTTGGAGCCGATCAGGCCGATCGCCTCGCCCTTGTACGCGGCGAAGCTGACGCCCTTCACGGCGTGCACCTGGCGTGCGCCGGGGGTACGGCGGCGCGAGGTGATCCGGCTGAGCGCCGAGGTCGCGCTGCCCTTGCCCGTACGAGCGCCGTTGACGGTGTACGTGATGTGGACGTCGTCCACGACGACGGTCGGTACCCGGAGGTCGGTCGGTACCCGGAGGTCCCCGGGGGAACCGGTGATGTCAGCCACGTCCGTACGTCTCCTCGGCCTTCCAGAAGTACACGAATCCCGCCGCGCCGCACAGCAGCGCCCAGCCGGCCGCGGCCGCCCACACGTGCGGCGGCAGCTGCGCCGCGCTGTAGCTGTCGATGAGCGCGTACCGCATGAGGTTGATGTAGATCGCCGCCGGGTTGTACTCCAGTACCACCATCACCGCGTGCGGCACCCGCTCGCCCTGGAGCAGGTGGTCCAGGCTCCACATCACGCCGGAGGAGTACATCCAGGTCCGCAGTACGAACGGCATCAGCTGCGCGATGTCCGGGGTCTTCGCCGTCAGCCGGGCCACGGCCATCGACACGCCGGTGTTGAAGACCGCCTGGAGCGCGAGCGCCGGGATCGCCAGCAGCCAGGACGGGCGCGGGAACTGGCCGAACACCAGCAGGATCAGAGTCAGCGCGCCCAGCGAGAACAGCAGCTGCTGCAACTGCTGGAGCGCCAGCGCCACCGGCAGTGACGCGCGCGGGAAGTGCAGGGCCCGCACCAGCCCGATGTTGCCGCTGATCGCCCGCGTCCCCGCGGTGATCGAGCTGCTGGTGAAGGTCCAGATGAAGACCCCGGTCACCAGGAACGGAACGAAGTCCTCCACCCCGCGCTTGGTGTCCAGCAGGACGCCGAAGATGAAGTAGTAGACCGCCGCGTTCAGCAGCGGCGTCGCGATCTGCCAGATCTGGCCGAGCTTCGCCTGGCTGTACTGGGCCGTCAGCTTGGCCGTCGCGAACGCGGCGATGAAGTGCCGCCGGCCCCAGAGCTGCCGGACGTACGCGGGCAGCGAGGGCCGGGCGCCGCTGACCTTCAGGCCGTGCCGGGCGGCGAGGGCGGCCAGCTCACCGGGTGCGTAGGCGGGGACGGCCGGGGCCGGGGAGCTCACCGGAGGTGGCGGGGCTGCTGTCTGGCTCACCACGAACGATCACTTTCGACGGAAAACGGATGGGGATGGCGGGAACGGTACGGTCCCGTAGGGACGCCCTCGTTGGGACGGGACCGTACCGTCGTAACGCCGAGAGTAGGACGCTTGTACGTCGCAACGCAACCGTTCCGTCGTCGCCGACTATCATTCGGGCCATGACCACCGAACGGGGAACCCGCCGCCGCGCCCCCGCAGGCGCCGCCGTCCTGCGCGAGGACGTCACCGACGCCATCCGCGCGGCCGTCTTCGAGGAGCTGGCCGCGGTGGGGTTCGCCCGGATGTCCATCGAGGGCATCGCGCGGCGCGCCGGGGTCGGCAAGACCGCCGTCTACCGCCGCTGGAAGTCCAAGCTCGCGCTCGTCCTCGACCTGGTCGCGGCCGTCGCCGCGCAGGGCATGCCCGCACCGGCCACCGGTTCGCTGTACGGGGACGTGCGCGCGGTCCTCGAACTCGCCGCCTACGCCCTCCGCCACCCGGTCGCCTCGCAGGTCATCCCGGACCTGCTGGTGGAGTCGGCCCGCAATCCGGAGATCTCCGAGGCGATCAAGGGCGCGCTCCTCGACCAGCAGCAGGGCGTGGCGGCCGTGGTGGTGCGGGAGGCGGTGGCGCGGGGCGAGCTGCCGGAAGGGAGCGATCCGGACCGGGCGCTCGACCTGATCGTGGGGCCGCTGTACTGGCGGCTCGTCGTGGTCCGCAGCGAGCTGCCCGACGGGTACCTCGACGACCTGGCCGCCTCGGCGGTCGCGGCGCTGCGCAACGGCTGAGGCGCAGGGAACCTCACCGCTGCGCAACGGCTGAGGCCCAGGGAACCTCACCGCCGCGCAACGGCTGAGGCCCAGGGAACCTCACCGCCGCGCAACGGCGACCCGCAACCTCACCGCTCCGGTACGCGCGCCAGCACCTCGCCCGTACGCGGGCTGTACGCCAGCACCGACGCGTCCGCCGGCAGCTTCTGGAACCGGGTCAGCAGCACCCACCGCACCCCGTACCGCGCGCTGATCCGGTCCCGTTCCTCCTGCCCGGTCGCCGCGTCCAGGTAGGCGGTGACCGCCCGGCTCCGCGCGCGCCGCTCCGCCGCCGGAAGTCCCGCGTCCGGCACCGCCTCGGCCAGGACGAACGCCCCGTGCCCGGCCAGCGCGTACATCGCCGGGACGCTGTCCGTCAGCACCACCTCGCCGGGCGGCACGTGCGCGGTGGCCCAGGTGTACGGCTCGCCGGTCGTCGGCTTCCCGCCGGACTCCGGGCTGCTCGTGGTCCCGGTGGACAAGGGGGGCTGCGCGGCGGTGAGCCCGTTGTAGTACGGCCACACCGCCGCCACGGCCACCGCGCACAGCCCGGCCAGCGCCCACCGCCGCAGCGTCGGCCGGATCCGGGTCCGCTGCTTCACCGCGACGAGCGCCACCACGCCCAGCGCCGCGCCCAGCGCCGTCGGCGGATGGACCAGCAGGACGAGCCCGAGCAGTACGCCGATCCCGGCCGCCTCCGCCCACCGCGGCGTCCTCCCCGGCAGCGTCCCGGAGCTCGCGCGCGGGAGCCGGGTGACCGCGTGGCCGGTCCACGCCCACAGGTGCAGGGTGACCGCGACGGCGAACGTGCTCGGCGCGCTCCACCGGCCGGGATCAGCCCAGTGGATCAGCGCGAGCGGGACCAGCGCGAGGACCGGCACCCAGCGGTTCGGGGTCAGCAGCCGGGCCAGCCGGCCGATCCCGGTCAGCAGCAACGCCAGGTTCACGGCGGCCGACAGCGCCAGCACCGACTGCCCGGAGAGCCCGCTGGCCCGGGCGGTCAGGCCCTGGAGGAGGGCGTACGGCGAGTAGTGCGCGCTGGCCACGGCGGGCAGGTCCGTCATCGGGAACGCCGGATGCAGCAGGCTGGTCCGCAGCCGCTCGACGACGGCCGCGTTGAGCCCGGCCTCGCAGCACATCGGCACGTTCCAGGCGGCCGCCGACAGCACCGCCCACAGCACCCCGCCGAGCAGGACGTACGGCGAGGGCAGCCACCGAGGCGCTACGACGTGTGCGTCGTCCTCGGTCGGCGTCGGAGGAGGAGCAGGGGTAGGAGTGTCGGACGGGGCGGGTGTGGGAGAGGAGAGGGACACACGTCATGGGTTCCGTGCGCGGGGCCGTCCCTCCCGCCCGCCACTCTTCCGGGGGATGTACGAAAAGCTCTACGACAGGCCCTTAAAGTGCGGCGCGTCCTTAGAGTGCGTCAGGCCCTTGAAGAGCGTCCGCCAGCAGCCGGTCCGCCACCCGGCCCGCCGCCCCGCCGTCGTCCAGGTCGCAGTAGTCGCGGCGGAAGCTCTCGTACGCGTCGGCGTGCCGGGCCGCCACCGCCGCGAGGCCGTGCAGCGCCTGCGCCACCTCCTCCGTCGTGACCAGCAGCGGACCGGGCGCCCGGGTCTCGAAGTCCAGGCAGAAGCCGCGCACGGTGTCGCGGTAGTGCTCCAGGTCGTACGTGTGGAAGAGCATCGGGCGGCCCGTCAGCGCGAAGTCGAACATCAGCCCCGCATAGTCCGTGACCAGGACGTCCGCGATCAGGAGCAGCCCGGCCGCGCCCGGATGGCGCGAGACGTCGAGCACGCCGGGCCCGTCCTGGAAACCGCCGGTGACCCGAGGATGCCGGCGCACCAGCACGGTGTGGCCCGGGCCCAGCGAGCGGGCCAGCGCGTGCGGGTCGAGCGCCGGATCCCAGCGGTACGGGCCGGGGGCCGTGCGGTCGGGCGCGTCGCGGGTCGCGGACGGAGCGTGGGCCAGGTGGTCGCGGTAGGTGGGCGCGTACAGCACGACGCGGTGGTCCTCCGGTACGCCGAGCGTGCGCCGGAGCTCTTCGGCGGCCTTGTCCCGGTCGGGGGCGCACAGCACGTCGTTGGCCGGCGACCCGGCTTCCAGGACCTCACCCGCGTACGCCAGTGAGCTGCGCAGCAACGGGGTGGCGAAGCGGCTCGGTGAGACCAGTACCGACCATTGGGCCGAGCGATGCGCCAAGGTGGCGAGATGCTGGTGGTCGGCGTAGAGGGTCTCCGCCAGGCCGGTACCGAAGCGGCCGAGCGGGGTGCCGTGCCAGGTTTGGACGACGGTCTGGCCGGGCCGCCGCTCGAACCACACCGGCAGCTGCTCGTCCGTGACGATCCGCCGGGAGCGGGCCAGCGCCTCGTACCAGGCGGCGCTGTGCACCGGGACGGCCCGCGCGCCGGGCGGCACATGGGTCGCGCGGCCGGGAGCGATACCGGTGACCCACAGGTGCTCGACCTCCGTACCCCGGCGCACGAGCTCGGCGTGCACAGCGCGCGGCGAGTCGCCACCGGCGTAGAGGACGGTGTCCAGGAGCGGGAGGGGCGGGAGGAGCGGGAGGGGCGTGGTGGTGCGCCGCGCGGGGTGGTGCGCGTCGCGCAGGAGCCGTCTGCTGTACGCGCTCCGCTCGGCGACCGGGAGCGCCCCTCCCGCCACCACGGTCAGCCGGTCGCCGTTCCGCCGCTCCAGAGCGAGGGCGGAGTCACCGCAGGGGAGGTGTCCGGCGAGGGAGGTGAGGACGCGGACGGGGTGGCCGTCCAGGTGGAGGGTCCAGCGGCCTTCGGGAAGCGGCGGGGCGATCCGCGCGGAGAACCGGCCGGCCGCACGGTCCACGGTGACGTCGGTGACCGGCACGGACTCGTGCAGCGTCTCGTGCCGGAGGACGAGCCGGGCGCCCGCACCGGACGCAGGGCCGGCGCCCAAGGCTGCGGAGGCCTTCAGCGCGTACGCCCCCGAGACCGTGGAGGCCTTCGGCTCGTACGTCCCCGAGACCGTGGAGGCCTTCGGCGCGTACGCCCCCGAGACCGTGGAGGCCTTCGGCGCGTACGCCCCCGAGACCCGCAGCGCCCCGTCCCCCACCCGCTCCACCTCATCCGCCACCGGCAGCCCGCCCAGCTCCACCACCAGCTCTCCCGCCGCGTCCGCGCACGCCGGCGGCGGCAGGTCCGGGGCGGCGGGCAGCGGGGTGCAGGTCCCGTCGGCCAGCAGCAGGCGGGCCCGCCAGCGCGCGCCGGCAGGCTCGACCTCGCGCGGGGCCCGGTGCGGGACGGGCGGCACGGCGGCGAGATCGTCGAGCGGGACCGACACCGCGAACCCGCCGTCGTCCCCGTACTCCACCGGGCACGAGCGCTCCTCGGCTCCCTCACGCGTCAGCAGCACCGCCGCAGGCCGCGCGGCCCCGCCGAAGAGCCGCCCCCTCAACTCCAGCCGCTCCCCGTCGTCACCGACCTCGCGACCGCCACCGTGCGCCTCCACCAGGGCCGGAAGCCGCGACACGGTCAGCCGCAGCCGCCCGCCCCGGTGGTCCAGCACCGCCCGCCGCCCGTCGCCCAGGTCGTGCACCAGCGGCTGGGCCGCACCCGCGTCCGCCGCGCGCACCGCGACCCGCCGTACGGTCCCGTGCGCCGCGACGACCACCCCGACCAGCCAGCCGCCGCCACCCGCACCCGTCGCGGACAGCCGGTCCGGATCGAGGACCATCTCGAAGCCCGCGTGGTCGTAACCGTGCAGCTCCTGACCGGAGTTCACCGTCGCCTCGGGCGCACTCACCGGCCGCACCGGCACGATCCGCACCCGCCGCCCCCGCTCCGCCCGGACCATCCCCACCGTCAGCTGCTGCCGCGCCGAGTCGGCCGGCAGGTTGCGCAGATAGGCGTACCCGCGCAGCCGGAGCTTTCCGTCCGCGCCCCACCGCGCCTCCACGAGCCGTGCGACCGCCGGTACGTCGGTGCGTGCGAGCCGGGCGCTCGCGCCGTGCACGCCGGGGTATACCGCCCGCCGCCGCCCCGGCAACCCCTCCACCGCGAACGTCCCGACCCCGTTGGCCCGTTCGAAGGCCAGGACCGCCAGCAGCGCGCCCAACCGCCGCTCCCGCACCAGCCGCCACTTGATGCGCAACTCCACCGGCAGCCCCTCCAGCACCCCGTCCCCGGCCCGGTCCACGAACGCCCCGGCCCCCTCCAGGAACGCCGACCGGTACGCCTCGCCGCCCATCGGCAGCCCGTCCAGGAAGTACCCGAAGTCGTCGCGCAGACAGGACGCGTCGTACGCCCGCCGCTGCGCCGCGCCTCCGTGCTCGCCCAGGAACGCGCTGACCTGCTCGCACGCGTCGATCCGGTCCCGTACGCCGGTGACATCCGTACGCCGCCGGGTGATCGAACCCTCCCGCACCCGCCAGTAGTAGACGTGCTCGTGCAGAACGTCGACGGTCCCGGCGAGGTGGTGCGCCGGAATCATCACCGGCGTGTCCTCGTACAGCTTCCCCTCGGGGAACGCGAAGGCGTGCCGGTCCCAGAAGGAGCGCCGGAACACCTTGTTCCACGCCACCCGGTCGGCCAGCAGACGCGGATCCCGGGTGATGTGGGTGCGGGGCCGGGTGGCGGTCAGCCAGCGGTACTGCCACGCCTGCTGCCGCCCCTGACCGGTCAGCCGCCACACGTTGCCGGTCACCAGATCGGAGCCGGTCGACTCCAGCGAGGCCACCATCCGCTCGTACGCGTCGTGGACGACGACATCGTCGCTGTCCGCGAACGCCAGGTACGGCACGGCCGGAGTGGTGTGCCGGACCCCGGTGTTGCGGGCCGCGCTCAGGCCGGCGTTCGGCTGCCGGACCAGCCGGAAGCGGCCGTCCCGGGCGGCGAAGTCCTCGGCGATCGCCGCGCTGCCGTCCGTCGAGCCGTCGTCGACCATCACCACCTCGATCGCGCCGAGGCTCTGTTCCGCCACCGAGCGCAGGCAGTCCTCCAGATAGTCCTCGACGTTGTGGACCGGGACGACGACGCTGAGGAGTGGCTTCATGCTCTGGTCAACAGAGGGCGGCCCCCGGGGTCACCGGCGCTGACCCGAACGGGTGAACGCGGAGTGCCCGTCGCCGGCCTCCGGGATTACGCTCGGCTGCCATGCCCTCCAGAGCCTCCGCCGCGTCCGTGAAGCGGTTCGTCCGCCGGCAGGCCATGCGGGCCGCCTACCGCACCGACCTCCGCCGCCCGCTCGACCCGAACCTCGCCGTCTACGGCGCCTATTGGAACCGTGGCGTCGCCTGCAACCCGGCCGCCATTTACGCCAAGGCCCGCCAACTCGCCCCGCACATCAAGGGCGTGTGGGCCGTCTCGTCCCGGCACCGCGACCGGATGCCGCCAGGCGTGCCGTACGTCATCGAGGGCTCGCGGCCCTACTGGCGGGCCATGGCCACCGCCACGTACCTGGTCAACAACTCCAGCTTCCCCGGCGGCTTCACCAAGCGTCCCGGCCAGCACTACCTCCAGACCCACCACGGCACCCCGCTCAAGACGATGGGCCTGGACCAGCGCGCCTACCCCGACCTGGCACGGAAGACGGACTTCGCCAAGATCCTTGCCCACGTGGGCCAGTGGGACGCCAGCCTCTCCGCCAACCCGCACAGCACCGAGGTCTGGGACCGCGTCTACCCGGGCTCGTACCAGCGGCTCGACCTCGGCTACCCCCGTAACGACGTCTACTTCACCGCCACCGCCGACGACATCGCGAAGATCCGCGCCGAACTCGGCATCCGCACCGGCCAGACCGCCCTCCTCTACGCCCCGACCCACCGCGACTACCGCGAGGGCTTCGTCCCCGATCTCGACCCCGAGCACCTCGCCCGCGAACTCGGTCCGGAGTACGTGGTGTTGATGCGCGCCCACTACTTCTACGGACGGTCCGCCGGAATCGGCGGCGCGTCGGACGGCCGCGTCCTCGACGTCACCGCGCATCCCCGCGTCGAAGAACTCTGCCTGGCCGCCGACGCGTTGATCACCGACTACTCCTCCCTGACCTTCGACTACGCCTGCCTGGACCGCCCGATCGTCGTCCACGCCCCCGACTGGGACGCCTACCGAACGGCCCGGGGTACGTACTTCGACCTGCTCTCCGGCCGGCCCGGCGACACCCCCGGCACCGTCACCACCACCCCGGAGGAGCTGGCCGAGGCGTTCCGGACCGGCGCGTGGCGCTCGGCCGCGTCGGCCGCGCTGCGCACCGCGTTCCGGGAGCGGTTCTGCCCGTACGACGACGGGCACGCGGCGGAACGGGTCGTACGGCGGTTCTTCGGCGTCCCCTTTGCCCCGCCCAGTCGTTGATTCCGACAGCTCACGCACACCGCCAGGTTGGGAGACGTCCATGCACCGGTCCGCCTACGAGCAGATGGAACTCTGCGTCCAGGAGTATCTGCCGGTCGAAGGGCCCGCGTCCGGCAACGGCACGTACCGGGTCGTCGACCTCGGCTCCCGTATCTCCGGCAAGCAGACCCGCACCCACCGGGCGCTCCTCGCCGCCCACCCCGTCGACTACTTCGGCGTCGACGTGCAGGACGGGCCCAACGTGGACGCGGTGATGAAGAAGCCGTACCGCATCCCCGCCCGCTCCAACAGCGCCGATGTCGTGCTCTCCGGGCAGGCGTTCGAGCACATTCCGTTCTTCTGGGCCTCCATGCTGGAGATCGCCCGGGTCCTGAAGCCCGGCGGCCACGCCTTCATCACCGCACCCTCGCGCGGTCATGTCCACGATGCCCAGGACTGCTGGCGCTACTACCCGGACGGGTTCCGCGCGCTGGCCGGCCACTCGCGGCTCGAACTCCGCGAGGCCTACACGGACTTCCCGCCGCAGAAGGGCATCTGGCACGACTACCGGGCCATCGACAAGAAGGCCGCCTACTGGGGCGACTCGGTCGGTGTCTTCCGCAAGCCGCAGCGCTATCCCCGGCTGACGATGTTCGCCGTACGGGAGGTGGCGGTCTGGTGGGCCAACCGGGTCGGCGGCGTCGACGCCGTCCCGCTGCCCGCGCCGCTGGACGGCCGCGAGCAGTGCGGGCGCCCGAAGACCGTTCCCGTACAGGCGCCCTCACTCGAACAGGAATCGGCCCGATCAATGACAGGTTGACGAAAAGTGACATGCGCCACAAAGCGCGCGTACTGTCCCGGTCCATGGCTTGGCGCAACGCCGTCAACGGCGTCCTTCAGCAGCTCACCGGCTACCAGCTCAGGCGCGTGACGGTGCCCGCCGCCCGCACGGCCCCGGCCGAATCCCTCGCGGCCTCGACCCCTGCCCCCGCTCCCGCCCCTGTGGCGGCGCCGGCCCCGAAGCCCGCCGCGAAGAAGCCCACCGCGAAGAAGGCCGCCCCCGCCTTCCCGGAGGACTACGACGACGAGGCCAGGGACATCATCCGGGCGGTCAAGCCGTACTCGATGACCTCGCCGGAGCGGCTCAACGCCTTCATCCTCGCCACCCGGTACATCGCCCGGCACGACATCCCGGGCGCCGTCGTCGAGTGCGGCGTCTGGCGCGGCGGTTCCATGCAGGCCTGCGCCAAGACCCTGCTCTCCGTCGGCGAGACCGAGCGCGACCTGTACCTCTTCGACACGTACGAGGGCATGACCCCGCCCACCGCCGAGGACCTGCGGCGCGACGGCCGCCCGGCGCAGGAGCTGCTGGACGCCCAGGGCAAGGACCGGCCGATCTGGGCGGTCGCCTCGCTGGAGGACGTACAGGCCGGGTTCGAGAACGTGCCGTACCCGAAGGAGCGCATCCACTACGTGCAGGGGCGGGTGGAGGACACGGTTCCGGAGCAGGCGCCCGAGCAGATCGCGATCCTGCGGCTCGACACCGACTGGTACGCCTCCACCAAGCACGAGTTGGAGCACCTCTACTCGCGGCTGGTCAGCGGCGGTGTGCTGCTGATCGATGACTACGGCTACTGGCAGGGTTCGCGGCAGGCCGTCGACGAGTTCCTCGACAAGACCGGCGAGCGGCTGTTGCTGCTGCGCATGGACGAGGGCCGGATCGCCGTCAAGCCCTGATCCGCCGGACCTGACCCGAGCCCCGTGCCCTTTCCCGGCGCGGGGCTCGACCGCGTCACGGGCGCGCCCCCGAACGCCTGAACCCGCCGTCGCCGTCACTCGAATGGCTCTCCTCGGGTGACCCGTCCCAGTGGCGCGGGTTGTACACCGTGGCCCCCTCATACCTCTTGATGGTCATCTCCCCGATGTCGTCCGCCCGGAAGGATCGTGCGCTGCGATGGCACCCCGTCTCACCGTCGTCGTCCCCCTCTACAACGTCGAGGAGTACCTCGGTGCCTGCTTGACCTCGCTCGCCGAACAGACCATGGCGGACCTGGAGGTCGTCCTCGTCGACGACGGCTCCACGGACAACGGGCCTGCTCTGGCTCAGGAGTTCGCGGATCGCGACCCGCGCTTCCGGCTGATCCGGCAGGAGAACGCCGGCCTCGGCGCGGCCCGTAACGCCGGGGTCCGCGAGGCCGATCCGGAGGCCGAGTTCCTCACGTTCGTCGACAGCGACGACGTCGTCCCGCCGGGCGCGTACGCACGGATGCTCGGCGAACTCGACGACTCAGGCTCCGACTTCGCCACCGGCAACGTGTTGCGGCTGCGTGCGAACGGTGCGCTCGAACAGTCGCCGATGTTCCGCAAGCCGATGGAGAAGGCCCGCCGGGCCACCCATGTCACCCGGGACTGGATCCTGTTGGGCGACCGCATCGCCTGCAACAAGGTGTTCCGCCGCACCTTCTGGGACGAGCACGCCTTCGCCTTCCCGACGGGTGTGCTGTACGAGGACATCGCCGTCGTCCTGCCCGCGCACTTCCTGGCCCGCTCGGTCGACGTCGTCGAGGCGCCCGTCTACCACTGGCGCGACCGGGACGGCTCGATCACCACCCGCCGGGCCGTCCCGAAGGGCATCCGCGACCGGGTCACCGCCGTCACCACCGTCAGCACCTTCCTCGCCGGCCGGGACGGCATGGCCGAGGCCAAGCGGCGCTACGACGCGCACGCGCTCTCCGGCGACCTGTGGCTGTTCATCGAGGCGCTGCCGGACGGCGACGAGGAGTTCCACACCGCCTTCCTCGACCACGCGGGTGCCTTCGCCGCCACCGTCGATCCCGAGGTCTTCGCCGGTCTGCCGCTGGACCTGCGGGTCAAGTGGCAGCTCATCCGGGAGCGCCGGACCGCCGAACTCCTCGCGCTGCTCGGCGAGGAGAAGAACGACCGGGACACCTTCCACGTACGCGGCCTCCTCCGCCCCCGCGCCCACCACCCCGCCGTCCGCGACCCGCTGCCCTCCGCCACCACCGCGCTCACCTCCGCCGACCTCCCCGTCCACGCCCACCTCACCGAGGCGGTGTGGCGGGACGGGCTGCTGCGGCTGACCGGGTACGCGTACGTACGGAACGCGCCGGGCGGGGCGCCGCGCCTCGGCTGGCTGCGGTCCGGGAAGCGGCTGATCCCGCTGCGGCTGCGGCCGGCCGCCGGTGACGAGGCCACCGCCCGCTCCGGACGCTCGCTGCACCGCTACACGCGCGCCGGGTTCACGGCGGTCGTCGACCCGCGCGCGATCGCTACCAAGGCCAAGGCCAAGGCCGGTCGTACGACGTGGAAGCTGGAGGCCGCTCTGTTCGGCGCGGGCCGCCTCCGCCGGGGCCCGATGCGGCTCACCGGCACCCCGGCCCCGCCCGCCGTCCTGTACACCGACGAGCGGACCCGGGTCGTCCCCGTCCTCGCCGGCAACAAGCTGGAGCTCCGCACCGAACGGGTCGCGGCCGTCCTGACCGGCCACTCGGCCGCCGACGACTCCCTCCACCTGGACGTGAAGGTCCTCGACGACGACGGGCCCGTCGCGCTGCGGCTGACCGAGTGGCGCACCAAGGAGACCCAGGAGTTCGCTCTGCGCGGCTCGCTCGGGTCCCGGTCCGCCGATATTCCGCTCAGCGCCTTCCGGGGCGGCGACGACATCTGGGGCGTACAACTGGTCGGCGGCAAAGGCCGGTTGACGGTGGCCGCCCGGACCGACGCCGAAAGCGGCCGTCATCCGCTCCCGGACGGCCGCTATCCGCTCCCGGACGGCCGCTATCCGCTCCCGGGCGGACGCGAGCTGTACGTGGCGCCCAACCCGTCCGGCGACCTCGTCCTCACCGACCGGGCCGTGCAGCCCCTCGTCACCTCCGTGCAGTGGTCCGAGGGCGGTGAGCTGGTCCTCGAAGGAGCCTTCCCGGAGCCGTCCGGCACCATCGATGAGCTGGTCCTGCGGCACAGCGGTCACCACGAAGAGGCCGTGTGTGAGGTGGGGTTGGAGGCGGATGGCTCCTTCCGGGCCGTCATCCGTCCCGCCGCCGTCGACGGGCCCGCCGGGCCGCTGCCGCTCGCCGAAGGGCGCTGGTACCTCTTCCTCCGCGAGCCGGGCGAGCGCGACCCCGACGCGTACCGTCCGCTTCGCCTGACCACCGCGCTCCACGCCACGCTGCCCCGCCAACGGGCTTCACCTGGAAGGCCTTTCACCCTCCAGCGGCGCTACCACGACCGACTCGTCCTGGAGTCCGGCAGCGCTCTGCCGACCGCCGAGCAAGGTTCGTACGGGCAGCGGATCCAGCGCGAGCGGTACGCCGGACTGCGCACCGCCGACCGGGCCCACCTGCGCCCGGCCGTCCTCTACTCCAGCTTCGACGGCCGCCAGTTCTCCGACTCGCCCCGCGCCGTCCACCGCGAACTGGCCTCCCGCGCACCGGACATCGAGCACCTCTGGACCGTCCGCGACCAGCAGACAGCCGTGCCCGAAGGCGTCCGCGCCATCGCGCTGCACAGCGCCGAGTGGTACGAGGCGCTCGCCCGGAGCCGCTGGATCGTCACCAACACCCACCTGCCCCAGTGGTTCGAGCGGGCCGAGGGCCAGTGCGTCGTCCAGACCTGGCACGGCACGCCGCTCAAGCGCATCGGCCGCGACCTCGCCGGCACCCCGCACGCGGACGCCGCCTACATGGCCTCCATGGAACGCCGGTCCGCCCAGTGGAGCGTGCTCGTCTCACCGAACAGCTTCTCCACGCCCGTCCTGCGCCGCGCCTTCGGCTACCGGGGCGAGGTGCTGGAGTGCGGCTACCCGCGCAACGACCTGCTGTACGCGCCCGACCGGGCGAAGGTCGCCACCGCCGTACGGGAGCGGCTCGCGATCCCCGAGGGCCGACGGGTCGTCCTGTACGCGCCGACCTGGCGCGAGGACCGGCCGCGACGGGCCGGGCGGTACGACCCGGGCCACCAACTCGACCTGGACCAGGCCCGCGAGGCGCTCGACGGTGACCATGTCCTCCTGGTCCGCCGCCACTACCTCGTCGGCGGCAGCGTCCCGGACACCGACACCGTCCGGGACGTCTCGCGCCACCCGGATGTCGCCGAACTCCTGCTGATCAGCGATGTGCTGGTCACCGACTACTCCTCGATCATGTTCGACTTCGCGCAGACCGGCCGCCCGATGCTCTTCCACACCTACGACCTGGCCCACTACCGCGACACCCTGCGCGGCTTCTGCTTCGACTTCGAGCGCCGGGCCCCCGGGCCCCTGATCCCCGACTCCGCCGGCATCGTCGCCGCCCTGCGCGACCCGGAGGCCGCCGTCGCCGGGCACCGGGAGGCGTACGAGCGGTTCCGGGAGGCGTTCTGCGATCTCGACGACGGGAGCGCGGCCGCTCAGGTCGTCGACCGGATGCTCAAGGACGGCTACGGGAACGAGGACGGCTCCCGGACCGAGACCGGCTCAGGGACCGAGACCGGCTCCGGGACCGAGACCGGCTCCGGGACCGGCAACGGCTCCGGGACCGAAAACGGCTCCAGGACCGAGGAGGCGCGGGCATGACCGACTTCAGCTGTGTGATCACCGCAGGCGGGGACGGCGAGGCCGCCGGAGACGCAGCCGACGCCCTGCGCGCCTCCGTCGACTCCGTCCTCGGCCAGTCGCTGCGCGCCGCCGAGGCCCTCGTCGTCCTCGCCTCCACCGCCGACGCGCCCACCCGCACCGCCGCCCGCGCGCTGGCCGACCGCGCCCCCGACCGGGTCCGCCTGATCCACGCCGACCCGGCCGTCCGCACCACCGGCGCCCTGCGCAACGCGGGCCTGGACGCGGCGACCGGCCGGTACGTGCTGGTCCTCACGCCCGGCGAACGCCTCCACCGCCACGGCTGCCGCAACCTCTGGCAGGCGGGCGAACGCAGCCGCGCCGACCTGGTGGCCGGGCGGTGGAGCCGGACCGTGGGGGAGGGCGGCAAGGAGCAGGAGCCGCCGTGGCAGGACGAGCTGTACGCCCGCTCCCGTACCGTCGCCCGGTTCGACGAGGCCTCCCAACTCGTCGTCCGGGACGCCCTGGTGACCGGCTTCTGTCTGCGCCGGGAGGCGGCCCGGCGCCACGGGCTGCGGTACGAGGAGGACCTGGCGCACGGCGAGATCCTGTTCGGCCCGCTCGCCGCGGTGGCCGTCGGCCGGATCGCGCTGGTCCGGCGGCTCATCGTGACCGGCCGGGCCGTACCCGACCGGCCCCGCGACCTCACCGCCCTGGTCGCCGCCCACCGCCGGGTCGCCTCCACCCTGGACGCCCTCGGGCTGCCCGCACTGAGCGAGGAGCGCGAGCGGGCCTTCGTACGCGACCATCTGGTGCCGCTGGCCCGCTCCTTCCCGCGCCTGCCCGCCGCCCGCCGGACCCGGACCGCCGCCACGGCCGCCCGCGTCCTGACCGTCCCCGTACCGCAGGAACTGCCGGCGCTGGAGCGCGTCGCGGTCACGCTGCTCGCGCGCGGCGACGCGGAGGGCGTGGTGGCGGCGGCGTACGCGCTGAGCCGGCCCGCCACCGTCTGCGCACCGGTCACCACCGGTGAGGACGGGCGGGTGGAGTGGGACGAGCACTGTCCGGTCGACGTCACCGAACTCGGCCACCAGTACCGGGTGTTCGGCGAGGCCCGGCTGATGAACCGGCTCACCCGCTGCACCGCCGGGCAGGGCCGGCTGCTGCTGGAGGGCCGCCTCGTGCTGCCGCCGCACACCGCACCCGACGGCCCGTTCACCGCCACGCTGGAGTTCCGGGCACGCGGAGGGGCGCGCGCCGTCGCGTTTCCGGTGGCGGACGTCCGCCGCGACGGGAACGGAATCACGTGGGGGGCGTGCGCGGATGTCACCCGCCTCCTGCGCCCCGTCGGCGTCCGCGACACCGCCTGGGACGCGCGGCTGATCGTGGAGGCGGGAGGAGTGCGGTCCGTCAGCGATCTCTTCGGGCCGCAGGACCTGGTGGAAGGGCCGGTCCGGTTCGCCGCCCGGCCCCGGCTCGGGCCGCTCGCCGGAGACACCTGGGAGCCCTACATCACCCTCAAGGACCACCTGGCCCTCCGCCTCACCGCCCGCCGCCGCCCGGCCCGCGCCACCCGCCGCCTGGTCCGGTACGCCACCCACTTCCGCCCGGCCCGCAAGGCCAAGCTCCTCCTCCGCGCCCTGCGCAAGCGCGCCGACCGCTACCGCTCCCGGCCCTTCAAGGCGGCCGCCTACAACACCTGGCTCACCCGGCTCCCCGTGCGCAAGGGCTCCGTCGTCTTCGAGAGCCACATGGGCCGCTGCTACGGCGACAGCCCGCGCGCCCTCCACGAGGAGATCCGCCGCCAGGGCCTGAAGCTCCACGCCACCTGGTCCTACGACACCTCACCGGCCGGCTTCCCGGCCGACGCCCGCCTCGTACGCCGCTGGTCCTGGCGCTACCTCTGGGCGCTGGCCCGCGCCGAGTACTGGGTCGACAACCAGGGCTTCCCGCAACACCTCCGCAAGCCCGCCCGCACCACCTACCTCCAGACCTGGCACGGCTCCGCGTACAAGAGGATGGGCTTCGACGAGACCCGCGTACGGCTGCAGAACGCCCCCCAGCGCGAACGCCTCCAGCAGGCCGTCCACCGCTTCGACCACTTCCTCGTCCGCTCCGAGCACGACGTGGCCACCCTCGCCCGCGCCTACCGCCTCCCCGAGGACCGGCTGCTGCGCACCGGCTACCCGCGCAACGACGCGCTGATCGCCGAGCGCGTCCGGGCCGAGACCGAGGGCCGGCTGCCGCGCCCGCCGCTGGCCGGGGCGCTGGGCATCGACGACCACAAGAAGGTGGTCCTGTACGCGCCCACGTTCCGGGGCGGACCGGGAGCGGGCGGTAAGCAGGCCAGGCGCCGACTGCTCCTGGACGTACGGGAGTTCGCGGAGCGGTTCGGGGACACGTACACGCTCCTCGTCCGCGCGCACTACCTGGAGGCCGCCCGGCTCCCGGTCTGCCCGCCCGGCACGGTGATCGACGTCTCGCGCCACCACGACGTCAGCGAGATCCTCGCGCTGGCCGACGTCCTGGTCACCGACTACTCCTCGATCATGTTCGACTTCGCGCTGCTGGACCGGCCCGTCATCCTGTACGCCCCCGACCTCGACGCGTACGCCGCCGAGCGCGGCAGCTACTTCGACCTGCGGGAGAAGGCGCCGGGCCCGGTGACCGCCACGCAGGAGGAACTCTTCGCCGAACTGGCCGAGTTGAAGCTGTCCGACATCCGTTGCGCGCCCCAACGCGCGGCGTTCGCAGCCGAGTTCGGCGGCTACGACCGCGGGGACGCGGCCCGCCGTACCGTCGCCGCCGTGTTCGGCCCGCAGAGCGCCCACCGCACCACCGACCACCAGCAAGGGGCCGGCCGATGAGCCGTGACATCTTCATCGTCTCCAACAGCACCGACGAACTCGGCGGTGTCACCGCCTGGATGCACCAGACCGCCCGCCTCTTCACCGAGCAGGGCCACCGCGTCCACACCATCGGCATCCACGCCTCCGACCGCAAGATGGCCCTGCCCGCCGACTCCGCCCACCCCGTCACCGCCCTCTATCCCGCCCATCCGCCGACCCCCTGGACGCCTCACGGCCTCCGGGACCGCTTCCGCATCCCGACCCGGCGCCGGGAGGCGGCCCGGGTCGTCGAGAAGCGGCGGGCGGTCGCGCGGCTCTCCGAACTCTTCGCCGCCGCCCGGCCCGGCGCGGTCGTCGTGGTCACGCAGGTCTGGGCGATGGAGTGGGTCGGCGAGGCCGACACCAGCGGGGTGCGGACCATCGGGATGAGCCACGAGTCCTACGACTACTCGCGCGCGAGCCACCGCTACCGCTGGATCAGGAACCACTACAAGGACATCGACCACTGGCTCGTCCTCACCGAGGAGGACGCCGACCGGTGGGCGGGCGACGGCATGAACAACGTCGGCTTCCTCCCGAACGCGCTGGCCCGCCTGCCGCACGTCCCCTCCCCGCGCACCGCGAAGACCGTCGCCAGCATCGGCCGCCTCAGCGACCAGAAGGGCATCGACCTCCTGCTCGACACCTGGGCCCTGGTCGCCCCGCAGCGCCCCGACTGGCGGCTGCGCGTGTACGGGACGGGGGAGGACGAGGCCGCGCTGAGGGAGCGGTGCACGGGCCTCGGGCTCGACGGGTCCGTGGAGTGGAAGGGCCGGACCGACGACGTGGAGGCGGCTCTCGCGGAGGCCTCCGTCTTCGTCCAGTCCTCCCGGGGTGAGGGCTTTCCGCTGGCACTCCTGGAGGCGATGGCGAGCGGTGTGCCGTGTGCCGCGTTCGACTGCGCGCCCGGGGTCCGCGAGATCGTCCGGGACGGTGAGGACGGGCTCCTCGCCCCCGCCGGGGACGTTGCCGCCCTGGCCGACCGGCTGCTCCGGCTGACCGGCAACCCGCGGCTGCGCGACGCGCTCGGGAGCCGGGCGCGCAGCGGCGCCCAGCGGTTCTCCGAGCCGGAGGTGGGACGGCGCTGGGAGGAGCTGTTCGCGTTCCTGGAGCGGTGAGCGGTGAGCGGGGCCGGGCGGGGTGCTTCACGGGCTGCGCCCCGGCCCGGTTCAGCCCCGGGACACCTGCGCGCCCGCCGGGTTCTGCTGCAGCGGGAGAGCGTCCCGGCGGGCCGACGGCGGGACCGGCAGCGGCAGTCCGTCCGTCTCGCCGAGGAAGACCCGCCGCACCACGCGCTCGGCCGCGTGCCCGTCGTCGTACGGACAGAACCGGGCCCGGAACGCCGTCCGCAGCTGCGCCGAGCGTGAGCCCCGCCAGTGGTCCGTGGCGAAGATGTCGAACAGCTCGTCCTGGCCGCGCGCGACGACGCCGGGCGGGAACGCCGTGATGTCGAAGTAGGTTCCCCGGGCCGCCTCGTACGCCTCGATGTCCTCCAGATGCAGGACGACCGGGCGGTCCAGGTTGACGTAGTCGAACATCAGCGACGCGTAGTCCGTGATCAGCGCGTCCGAGGCGAGCGCCAGCGTCTCCGGGCAGGGGTGGCCGGTGACGTCGATGATCCGGGGGTGGGCCGTACGCGGACGACCGCTGCCGGGAGCGCGGTCCAGGATCACGAACTGCGGGCCCAGCACCCGGATCAGCCGCTCCAGGTCCAGGCCGGGCCGCTGGACGCGGCGGTAGTCGCGGTGGGCCGGGGCGTACAGGAGGGCCGTCGCGCCGGCCGGGACGGCGAGCGTCTCGCGGAGGCGGGCCACGTCGTCGGGGCCGGTGCGGTGGTGGACGTCGTTGCGCGGGGAGCCGTATTCGAGCGTCGTGTATCCGGACGGGTAGGCCCGCTCCCGTACGAGGGTGGAGTGCGGGTTGGCGGAGAGCGCGAAGTCCCAGCGGTCGACGTCGCGCAGCAGCTGCTCGAAGTCGGTGGACCGGGCGGCGGCGGGCCGGTCCAGGAGATCGGTGCCGATGGTCCTGAGCGGGGTGCCGCGGTGGGTCTGGAGGAGGAGCTGGCCGCGCCGCTTCACCAGCCGCGGGTCGAAGGCGCCGTCGTTCACGAGGTACGTGGAGCGGGCGAGGGCGCTCCAGTACGCGAAGGAGCCCGGCGCGAGCGTGCGGGTGGCGGGCGGCACGGTGGGGCCGTGGAGCGGACGGCAGATCCACGCGGTCCGCAGGCCCGGGACCAGTTCGCGCGCCTTCGCCTCGATCGCGGCCGGCTCGCCCGCGTACGGCCCGTCGCCGCCGGTGGCGAAGACCGCGTCCCGGGCGCGCAGGGGCAGTTGGCGCTGGAGGCGGTAGTGCGCCCGGAGCGCCGCGCCCCGGACCGCCCGGCGCAGGCCGGCCGTGCTCCGCCGCAGCCCGTCGCCGATCCGCCGGCTCGCGGCCAGGGCCCGGTAGGTGCGGCGCGCGCCGAGCCGGACCAGGCCGTGGCGGAGCCGGGCGCGGCGGGGGACCGGGGCGCCGGGGGTGGCGTGGCGGCGGCAGGAGGCGGTGGCCCGGCGGAAGAAGGCGGCGCGGCTGAGGTGCGGGAGGCGGTCCCGGGAGGCGTACACGGCACAGAAGTGGTCGACCATCCGGCGGAACAACACCGGGCGCCAGAGCGCCAGTTCGGGGCGCGCGTCGAGGAACGCGAAGACCCGGTCGTACTGGTCGAAGATGTCGAAGTGCTTCTCGCTGGTGGTGGAGAGGATGTTGCCGCGCCGCCGCTGCCGGTAGGAGACGCAGACCGCGTCCAGGACCGCGATCGACCCGGCGGACATCAGCACCGGATAGGTCCAGGGGGTGTCCTCGTAGTAGCCGGGCGGGAAGGTGAACCCTTCCGCCTCGACGAACGCACGGCGGTACGCCTTGTTCCAGACGACCATGAGGAGCTGGAGGAGCTCGGGGCGGTCGGCCAGCCGGAAGGAGGCCGGACCGTGTTCCGCGAGCCGGTCCGCGAGGACGTTGCGTACGCTCCGGCCCGACCAGTACGTCCGCGTGTAGTCGTACATCAGGACGTCGGGGTCGCCGGTCGTGCCGAGCCGGTCCGCGATGGTCTGGAGCGCGTCGGGGAGGAGGGTGTCGTCGCCGTCCAGGAAGATCAGGTAGTCGCCGGTGGCCCGCTCCATGCCGGCGTTGCGGGCCGGTCCGAGGCCGGCGTTGCGGGGGAGGTGGAGAGCGGTGAAGCGGGGGTCCCGGCGGGCGTACTCGTCGGCGATCGGGCCGCAGGTGTCCGGGGAGCAGTCGTCGACCACGACGACCTCGAAGTCCTTGAAGGACTGGCTCAGCACGGAATCCAGACACGCGTGCAGATACGCCTGGACCCGGAATGCGGGCACGATGACGGAGAACCGGGGCACTACACATCCATGGGTCGTTCGCGGGAACCAGGTGGCCCGCAAACGTCGGATGGAATGACAGGGTTACGCCGGGCGTGGCATTCGGGCGATGTGCGCGCCGAAACGGCCCGGTTCCGGGGAACCGGGCCGCTCCGGGTTGACGTACGGCTGTGCGTGCCGTCGTACGTGAGGGCGTTGCCCCAGGTGTTGTCTGCCGCAGGTGCTACTTGACCGCACCCGCCATGACGCCGGACACGAACTGCCGCTGGAAGGCGAAGAACACCACCAGCGGGATGATCATCGACACGAAGGCGCCGGGCGCCAGGACGTCGATGTTGTTGCCGAACTGGCGTACCTGCTGCTGGAGCGCCACGGTGATCGGCGGCGAGTCGGAGCCCGCGAAGATCAGCGCCACCAGCATGTCGTTCCACACCCACAGGAACTGGAAGATCCCGAGCGAGGCGATCGCCGGACCGCCGAGCGGCATCACGACCCGGGTGAAGAGACGGATCTCGCCGGCTCCGTCCAGCCGTGCGGCCTCCAGCAGTTCGCGCGGGATCTCCGCGAAGAAGTTCCGCAGCAGGAAGATCGCGAACGGCAGCCCGAAGGCCGTGTGGAAGAGGACGACCCCGAGCGTCGTCTCGAAGATCCCGATGGTGCCGAAGAGTTCGGAGACCGGGATCAGCGCGACCTGTACGGGGACCACCAGCAGGCCGACGACCAGCAGGAACCACCAGTCGCGGCCGGGGAAGTCCATCCACGCGAAGGCGTACCCGGCGAGCGAACCGATCACCACCACCAGGACGGTGGACGGCACGGTGATCATGATGGTGGAGACGAGTGAGCCGGTGATCGTCGAATTGTCCAGCAGGCGCTGGTAGTTGTCGAAGGTCAGCTCGGACGGGGCGGTGAAGATCTTCCACCAGCCGGTGGCGGCGATGTCCTCGGGCCCGCGGAGCGAGGAGAGAAACAGGCCGATGGTCGGCATGATCCAGAACAGGGCGACCAGGATCAGGAAGACCCGCATCACCCCGCCGCCGAGACGCGCGGCGATCCGGGCGCCGAGGGACTGCCTGGCTTTGGATTCCGTCGATGTGCTCATCGCTGCGCCTCCTTCCGCATCCGCCGGATGTTGAACAACATCACCGGCAACACCAGCAGCAGCAGAAGCACCGCGATCGCGCTGCCGATGCCCAGGTCGGCGTCCGTGCCGAACGAGGAGCGGTACAGCTGGAGCGCCAGGACGTTCGCGTCGTCCTGGCTGGAGCCCGGCGCGATGATGAAGACCAGGTCGAAGACCTTCAGTACGTTGATCATCAGCGTCACCAGCACCACCGCCAGGACCGGCGCCAGCATCGGCACCGTGATCCGGCGGAACACCTGCCACTCGTTGGCGCCGTCCACCCGGGCCGCCTCCAGGAGCTCGCGCGGCAGACCGGCCAGCCCGGCGGCGATCAGCACCATCGCGAACCCGGCCCACATCCACACGTAACTCCCGATGATCCCGGGTGTCACGAGCGATGGGCCGAGCCAGTCGACGCCGTTGTAGGGCTCGCGGAAGTTGTCGGCGGGCAGGCGGAGTTGGGCTCCGTCCGCCGACGCGGGCAGCGTGAACACGCCGTCGGCGCCGGCGGTCGCGGTGGCGATCACCTTGCCGTCCTTGACCGCCTCCACCTTGAGGCCCTTCAGGCCCAGCTCCTCCGGGTCGACGACATTCGGCTTTCCGCCGCCGCCCCGGGTGAAGTCCAGCCAGGCCGTACCGGTGATCCGGTCGCCGTCCGTCGCCGGGTCCGCCTGCGCCGGGCGGGCGTCGCCGGGCATCTTGGCCGGGGCCACGCCGACCAGCGGCACCTGGACCGGCTCCCCGGCCCGTACCGGCTGCTTGGAGACGTACGACCCGCCCTCACCCTTCTCCAACGGATGGACCGGCAACGGCTTCGCCTTCGGGAAGCCCGCCGACTCGTTGAACGTGTCGTGCACGCTCACCGCGACGGCGTTGGCCACTCCGCGCTCGGGCGCCTGGTCGTAGACGAGGCGGAAGATGATGCCCGCCGCCAGCATCGAGATCGCCATCGGCATGAAGACGATCAGCTTGAACGCCGTGCCCCAGCGGATCCGTTCGGTCAGCACCGCGAAGATCAGGCCCAGCGCGGTGGCGACGGTCGGCGCGAACACCACCCAGATCGCGTTGTTCTTCACCGCGGTGAGGATCGTGTCGTCGGTGAAGAGCGCCGTGTAGTTGTCGATCCCGGCGAAGCCGGTACCGGCCTGGTCGAAGAACGACCGGTAGACGGAGTAGCCGATCGGATAGACCACCAGCGCGCCGAGCAGCACCAGCGCGGGCAGCAGGAACGCCGCCGCGATGAGGCGGCGGGTCCCGGTCACGCTCCTGTTCTTCGCGGGCTTCGGAAGGTCCGTGTCTGCGGAGGCGGAGGGCGCCGGGCCGGCGCCCTCCGCGTTCGTGGTGGCCACCGCGTCAGCTCTTGTACGCCTTGGCCGCTTCGGACTCCAGCTTCTGCTGGGCCCCCGCGATGTCCTTCGGGTTCTTCAGGAAGTCCTGGAGGATCTTCCACTCGCCCTTCCCGGGCGTCCCGCCGAACGACTGCGGGGCCTGGTCGGACATGTCGAACCGGACGTCGTCACCGGCCGCGACGAGCGCCTCGGCCATCGTGCGCTGCACGTCGTTCGGGTACGCGGCCGTGTCCAGGGACTTGTTCGGCGAGATGAACCCGCCCGCCTCGGCCCAGATCTTCGCCGCGTCCGCCGAGGCCAGCCAGGTCAGCAGCGCCTGCGCGCCCTTGCTGTCCTTCAGCGCCACGGCCGCGTCGCCACCGGTCACCACGGGGGAGTCCGCGCCGACCGCCGGGAACGGGAAGACCTTGGCGTCCGTACCGATCTTCGCCTCGGTCTGCGCGATGTTGATGGAGACGAAGTCGCCCTCGAAGACCATGGCGCCCTTGGGCTGGTCGCCGCCGGTGAACGTCTGGGTCACCGAGGCCGGGAACTCCGTCTGGAGGGCCCCGTCCGCGCCGCCCGCGATCAGCTCCGGCTTGCCGAACAGCTCGGCCAGCGTGGTCAGCGCGTCCTTGACCGAGGGGTCGGTCCACGGGATCTCGTGCTTGGCCAGCTGGTCGTACTTCTCCGGGCCCGCCTGCGAGAGGTAGACGTTCTCGAACCAGTCGGTGAGCGTCCAGCCGTCGGCGCCCGCCACGGAGACCGGGGTGACGCCGGAGGCGGAGATGGTCTCCGCGGTGGTGATGAAGTCCTTCCAGGTCTTCGGCTCGGCCGCGCCCGCGTTGTCGAAGGCCGCCGCGTTGTACCAGATCAGGGACTTGTTGGCGGCCTTGAAGTAGACGCCGTACTGGGTGCCGTCGACCGCGCCGAGGTCCTGCCAGACCTTGGCGTAGTTCTTGGTGAGCTGGGCCTTGGCCTCGTCGCCGACCGGCTTGGCCCACTTCTTGGCCACCGCCTGCTGGATGGCGCCGACCTGCGGGATCATCGCGACGTCCGGGGGCTGGCCGCCGGCGATCTTCGTACCGAGGAAGTTGACGATGGGGTCCTGGGCCGGGACGAAGGTGACCTTCGCGCCCGTACGCTTCTCGAACTCGCCCAGCACCTTGGTGAAGTTCTCCTGCTCGGGTCCGGTCCAGACCGCGGCGACGGAGATGTTCTCGCCGTCCAGCTTCGGCAGGGTGACGGTGGGGGCGCTGTCGGTGCCCTGGTCCGTCCCGCCGCCCGACTTCTTCGGCTCGCCGCCGTCCCCGCAGCCGGTCAGCGCCAGCGCGCCGACCGCCGTGAAGACGAGAGCGGCCCTGCGTATGGAAAGGGTTGTCCGCATTCCTGCCCCGTCTCTTCCGTACGCGCCCGACCTCGCTGTCGTCGCCCGGGCTGCGTCGTCCGTGCGCACAGTCCTACGCCCGGCGCACGGGCCCCGCAATACCGCCGTCCGGCCCAACACGGTGATCGTGATGGCCTCGTGACGTGGCGTCAGCGGATGTGCGCGGATGTGGCGGAATGAGGTGAGGGCCGGGCGGGCAGGGGCAGGAGTGACAGGTCGGGGGTGGGCCTCAAGGGCTGGATCCGTAGCTCGTCAGGTTCACGGCCGCACGCATGGCTCACGTCGGGAACGGGATCAACGGAGGCAGGCGCTCGGCGTTGACCGAGCGGGCCGCGCGTTCCAGGGCGCTGGCGAGCAGGGCCAGGTCCGTCGGCCCGTTGCCCAGCTCGCGGACCGGGCGGCGGGTCGGCGGATCGCCCATCCGCTCCCACTCCAGCGGTACGACGGTGGGCCGCAGGGTCGCCGTACGCGGAATGCGGCCCGTGACCCGGCCGCCCTGGAACGGCGTCACCCGGCCGTCCGGATGGCCCAACCGGCCCCGGCCCGGCGCCGGTTCGTCCGGAGAGGGCGGCAGGACCGGCGCGTCCAGCACGATGCGCAGCCTCGCCCCCCGGGCCAGCTCGGTGTCCTCCGTGCGGTCCGGGCGCGCCGAGGTGGCGACCAGGTGCACCCCGAGCCGGCCGCCGTCCCGGGCCACGGCCTCCAGCGCCCGCACCACGGAACCGGCGGCGGGGCGGCCGGGGCTGCCGAGCCCCGGGGCGACCAGTGCGTCGAAGTCGTCGGCCAGCACGACCAGGCGCGGCAGCGGTGAGGGGCCCGGGTCCGACGCCCGCGGCGCGACCTGGCGCAACCGCAGCGTGCCGCTGGCCGGGGACTCCAGGTCGCCCCGGTGCTCGGCACCGCTCGGCGGACGCTGGCCCACGACCCGCCGGGACTCCTCCTGCTGCTGGGCCGCCTCCGCGTACCGGGCGTGCCAGGCGGCGAAGTCCAGTGGGCCGAGCAGCTCGGCGCGGCGCTTCAGCTCGCCGCCGAGGGCCTGCGCGAACTCCCGCATCCGGACCGGGTCGGAGGCGACGAGGTGGGTGAAGACGTGCGGCAGCTCCGTACAGGGGAGCAGTCCCGGTGCGGAGCTGTCGCGCTCCTCGGGCTTCCCGCCGGCACCGTCGACGAGCAGGATGCCGAGCCGGTCGGGCCGGGCGGAGGAGGCGAGCGAGGCGGCGATGGCTCGCAGCAGTTCGGTACGCCCGCTGCCGGCGGGCCCTTCGATGAGCAGGTGCGGGCCCTCGTCGGCGAGATCGACGCTGAGGGCACCCCGGGGCCCGGCCCCGAGCACGAGCACGGGCCGGCCGGCCTGCGGTGTATGGCCGGACCGCCCTTGGGCCTCGCCGCCTTGCGGGCCGACCCGGTGGGCGGTGCGGGAGGGGTGCGGTGTGCGGCCGGAGTCCCGGTGCTCGGCGGAGGGGTACGGCGTACGGCTGGAGTCGTGGGCTGAAGCGGCCGGGTGCGGCGTACGGCTGGAGTCCCGGCTGTCCGGATACAGGGTGCGGCTGGAGTCCCGGCCGTCGGCCGACGGGTACGGCGTGCGGGCTGAGTCCCGGCCATCGGCTGCCGGGTACGGCGTGCGGGCTGAGTCCCGGCCGTCGCCCGACGGGTACGGCGTACGGCCGGAGTCGTGGGTCGAAGCGCCGGGGTACGGCGTACGCCCCGAGCCCCTTCCCTCGCCGGCCGACGGGTACGGCGTACGTTCCGAGTCCCGGTCGCCCGGTGACGCCGTGCGCTGGGGGCCGACGCGAGGGCCCGCGCTCAAGGTGCGGCCCGAGCCGGGGGTCTCCAGGTCTGTCCGGGGCGGGGGCGCGGCGGCGGCCCGGGGGACCGAGGCGCCCGGTTGGTCCTCCGCCGTGGAGGCCCAGCGGGCCATCAGGGACGCCGGGGTCGCGCGGGCCAGGCCCAGCTCGTCCAGCAGGCGGGCCGAAGGCGGCAGCGCGGCCGTCGTCGGGCGGCCCGCCAGCGCGGCCGAGCCCTCGTCCCGCAGCGGGGCCAGCGCCCGGCCGAACCGCTCGGCCCAGGCCGCCGACACCGCGTCCACCGCCGCCACCGTGCCGTGGCCCGCCGCCTGACCGCCCGCCGTTCGCAGCAGGCGCAACGCCGTCGCCACATCACCGCTCAGCATCGCGACCGCCCCGCACTCGCGGAAGGCGATCGAGGCCCGGCAGGCGGTGTCGTACGTCGCGGCCACCGGCGAGGTCGGCGAGGCCGCCGGGGTCTCGGCCAGGCAGATCAGGTGGATGCCCGCCGCCGCCCCCGCACCGGCCAGCCGGGCCGTCGCCTCGCGCAGCGCCGCCGTACCGGGGTCGCCGTCCACGACGACCACCGTGTGCGGGCCCTTGTGCGCGCGGGCCGCGTCGGCCACCTCCGTACGGTCCAGGTTCGGCCAGCCGGGACCGAGCGGGCCCTCGTCCAGGCGGCGGACCAGCTCGGCCGTCCGGGCGGCCGCCTGCTCACGGTCGTACGCGAGGAGGAGTCGGCAGTCCTGCCCGTGCATCGGGCGCAGATGCGGTAGCCACCCCAGCCAGGACCACTCGCGCCGCCGCTCCTCCAGCGAGCGGGCGCGGTCCGTGGAGATGAGCACGATCTCCAGGTCGAACGGCGAGTGCAGCGCGGCGAGCTGCGCCACCGTGGCGCGGGCCAGCCCCGCCAGCCGCGCGCGCGGCCCGGCCAGACCCAGCGAACCGGCCTCCCGCAGCCCCACCGTCACCGGCACCGACTCCACATCGGCCCGGTCGGTCGTCCCGAGCCGCACCACCAGCGCCTCCGGATGCCCGTCGTGCCGCTCCCACAGCCGGGGCCCCGGGCCCAGCGCGGTCAGCAGCACCGCCGCCGGATCCGGCCAGGTGCCTTCGGGCGCCGACGGCACGGCGGAGAACGGAGAGAGCGGCGAGGTGGGGGAGGCGAGATGCGCGTGCCCGGAGTCGCCGGCCGAACCGTAGGAGCCGACGGAGCCGACGGAGCCGACGGAGCCGACCGAGCCGGAGTCGCCTGGCGAGCCCACCGAACCGACCGAACCGGAGGAGCCGTACGACGATGTGCCCGGGGCCTCCGGATAGTGACCGGACGAGGCGCTCCCGGCCTCCTGCCACGCCTCCCGGCCCGGCCGCTCCGCGCCCGGCGCCTGCTCGCCCCTGCCCCCGCCGCCCTTCAGCCGCCGCGCCCAGGCGCCTATGCCGCCGCGCCGAGGCGCCTCGCCGCCACCGAACGGCTCCCGGCCGCCGTGGGTGCCCCGGTGCGCGGCCGCCTCCGGTCCGCCCTGACCGGGCCCGGGCTCCTGAGCCCCGTAAGCCGCCGGCTCGGGGCGGGACGCGTACGCGGTCGCCGGCCCGTCGCCGTACGCGTGAGCGGTGGCCGCGGAGACGGAGGCCTGACCCGGCGCGTACGCCTCCACCTCGGCGCGGCTCACCCGCAGGTGGCCCTCGCCGTCCGGGGCCGTCGGCAGCTTCACCGTGCGCCCGCCCGCCGTGAGCCGGAGGGCCGATTCGCCGAGCCGCAGCAGGGCGCCGGACGGGAAGGGGACGGGCCGGTCGCGGACCTCCGTACCGTCCAGAGAGGTGCCGTTGGTCGAGCCGAGGTCGGCGACCGCGACCCGGCCGTCCTCGGAGACCGTCACCGCGCAGTGCAGCCGGGACACGTCCGGATCGTCCAGCGGCACATCGGCCTCGGTGGAGCGGCCGATCCGGATCCGGCCGCCGTGCAGCAGGTGGACCCCGCCCGCGTCCGGCCCGGCGACCACATGGAGCTGGGCCGGAACGGTGTCGTCCGTCGCCTCGTCCTCGCCGGGGACCTGGAGCGAGAGCACCGCGCCGTCCACCAGCGGCGGCTCACCGAGGGCGATGCGGTGGGCGTCCAGCCGCTCCCGCCCGGCGAAGAGCACCACCGCCCCGCCGCCCTGGGACCCCTCGGGCCCGGAGACGGCCTGGGCCAGGCCGGAGGCGACCGCGGCCAGCGCCGTCCCGGCGGGGGCGGTGACGAGCACGTCGCAGGCGCGCGCCGGGGTCTGGCCGCTGCGCGGCGCGAGGACGGTCAGCCGGATCTGCATCGCCGTCGGCGGTCCCTTCTGCGCGGGGTGCCCGGCAGGGGAAACGCCCTGTGATTCCCCCCACCCGGCACGGACAGGTCGTCCGTACAGGTCGTCACGGACCTCGGGCTCCCGACCCGTCAGATCCGTCCTTGGAGGCATCCTCGCACCTGCCACTGACAACACGCCCGGCGGTCACCTTTAAATGATCTTGAATGGTCGGCTGTGGGCGCAAAAGTGCCTGCTTGCGTCCTGTTCCCGCCGCCCGGACGCTGGTGGCGAGGGTTACCCGCCGCATTCCGCGCAGGCGTACGGAACTGCTGTTCGAGCATTCGGATGTCCGAGCGTCAACCGCGTGCGGCAACCATCTGTCCGGTGTGCGCGTCTTCCCCCGAAACGCGACTCCCCGGCCTCTTGTCCGGCGGCATTAGAGTGGCCCGGAACATGGGCCGGAGCGTCGGCCCGGAACATCCGGGTGGGCCCGGGGGACCGCAAGCACCACGATCAGCAGGGAGTGCAAGACGTGCGGCCTGTAGGCAGCAAGTACCTCCTGGAGGAGCCGCTCGGACGCGGGGCCACGGGCACCGTCTGGCGAGCCCGCCAGCGGGAGACCGCGGGCGCCGAGGCGGCCGTCGCCGGGCAGCCCGGCGAGACCGTGGCGATCAAGGTCCTCAAGGAGGAGCTGGCCAACGACGCGGACGTCGTGATGCGGTTCCTGCGGGAGCGCTCGGTCCTCCTGAGGCTCACGCACCCGAACATCGTGCGCACCCGCGACCTGGTCGTCGAAGGCGATCTGCTCGCGCTGGTGATGGACCTGATCGACGGTCCCGACCTCCACCGCTACCTCCGCGCCAACGGCCCGCTCACGCCGGTCGCCGCGTCCCTGCTCACCGCGCAGATCGCCGACGCGCTCGCCGCCAGCCACGCCGACGGCGTCGTCCACCGCGACCTCAAGCCGGCCAACGTGCTGCTCGACGAGCGCGACGGCGGTATGACGCCGATGCTCACCGACTTCGGTATCGCGCGGCTCGCGGACTCCCCGGGGCTGACCCGGACGCACGAGTTCGTCGGCACCCCCGCCTATGTGGCACCGGAGTCCGCCGAGGGCCGCCCGCAGACCTCCGCCGTGGACGTCTACGGCGCCGGCATCCTGCTGTACGAGCTGGTCACCGGCCGCCCGCCGTTCGCCGGCGGCACCGCCCTGGAGGTCCTGCACCGCCACCTCAGCGAGGAGCCCCGCCGCCCCTCCACCGTCCCCGAGCCGCTGTGGACGGTCATAGAGCGCTGCCTGAGCAAGAACCCGGACCGCCGGCCCAGCGCCGAGAACCTGGCCCGCGGCCTGCGTACGGTCGCGGCCGGCATCGGCGTCCACGCGAACTCGGCCCAGATCGCCGCCGCCGACGGGGTGGGCGCCCTGCTCGCCCCGGACCCGGCGCCGACGGCCGTCCCGGAGACCCCCGGCGCCGCGGACCCCACGCAGGTGCTGCCGAGCAACGCGGGCTCGTACGACCCCGGCGCGGCCACCAGCGTGCTCCCGCAGACCGGAGGCCCCGGCTCCCACCAGGGCCACGGCAACCAGGGCCACGCCGACCCGACCGCCGTCATGCCGCCCGTACCGCCGCAGCACCCCGACGGGCAGCAGCAGCCGGACGGCCCGCACCCCTGGCAGTCCCAGCTCCAGGCGGCCCGCGACCGCAACGACCAGACGCAGGTGCAGTACCTGGACCCGAGCCAGGACCCGCTGCGCCGCCGCCCGCAGCGCCAGGCGCCCCAGCAGCCTCCGCAGCGCCGGCAGCAGCCGCAGAACCGGCAGCAGCCGCTCCAGCAGCAGTACCCACAGCACCAGCAGCAACAGCAGCACCAGCCTCAGCGCTACCAGGCCCCGCAGCAGCCCCAGCGCCAGCAGTACGCGCCTCAGCCGCAGCAACCTCAGCAGCCCGCCCAGCGCCCGCCGCGCGAACCGCGTCCGCCGAGGCAGCGCAGCGCCAACCCGATGCGCATCCCCGGTCTCGGCTGCCTGAAGGGCTGCCTGTTCACCGTGGTGCTGCTGATCGTCGCCGGCTGGCTCATCTGGGAGCTGACCCCGCTCCAGGACTGGGTCGCCCAGGGCAAGGGCTACTGGGAGGCGATCGGCGACGCGATCAGCACGGTCACCGACTGGATCTCCAAGATCGGCGAGACCACCGGCGGCGGAGGCGCGAGCGGCGCCTGACGCCCGGGGCGGTCCTGAAGGTCGCAGGTGAGCGCCTGACGGCCGCGGGCGAGGGGCTCGACGCTCCCGACTCTGTCCCTTTGTCGACTTCTCCGGGCCGATTCGGCCCGGAGAAGTGCAGGTTGGCGCCATCCCGGGCACGCACCACCCCGAACGCCGCGTAACTTTGTCGACCGGGGGTCCACCGCCAGCCGCTGAGGGAGCAGTCTTGGCACGGAATATCGGCAGCCGGTACACGGCCCACCAGATCCTGGGGCGCGGCAGCGCCGGCACGGTGTGGCTCGGCGACGGGCCCGAGGGGCCGGTCGCCATCAAGCTGCTCCGTGAGGACCTCGCGTCCGACCAGGAGCTCGTGGGCCGCTTCGTACAGGAGCGCACCGCCCTGCTCGGGCTCGACCACCCGCACGTGGTCGCCGTCCGGGACCTCGTGGTGGACGGCAACGACCTGGCCCTGGTCATGAACCTCGTACGCGGTACCGATCTGCGCACCCGCCTGGACCGCGAACGCCGCCTCGCTCCCGAGGCCGCCGTCGCGATCATCGCGGACGTCGCCGACGGCCTGGCCGCCGCGCACAAGGCCGGAGTGGTCCACCGGGACGTCAAGCCGGAGAACATCCTGCTCGACATGGAGGGCCCGCTCGGCCCCGGCGGCGCCCACCCGGCGCTGCTCACCGACTTCGGCGTCGCCAAGCTCATCGACACCCCGCGCCGCGCCAAGGCCACCAAGATCATCGGTACGCCGGACTACCTGGCCCCGGAGATCGTCGAGGGCCTCCCGCCGCGCGCCGCCGTCGACATCTACGCGCTCGCGACCGTGCTGTACGAGCTCCTCGCCGGGTTCACGCCCTTCGGCGGCGGCCACCCCGGCGCGGTCCTGCGCCGCCACGTCACCGAGACCGTCGTCCCGCTCCCCGGCATCCCCGAGGAGCTCTGGCAGCTCCTCGTCCAGTGCCTGGCCAAGGCCCCGGCCTCCCGGCTGCGCGCCTCCGAGCTGGCCGTACGCCTCCGGGACCTCCTCCCGCTCCTCGCCGGCATCCCGCCGCTGGACGTGGACGAGCCCGGCGGCGACGAGGCGGAGCAGCAGCCGGCCGCGTACGACGAGCAGCAGTACACGCCGTCCGCCGAGGAGCCGCGCCGCCGCGGGGCCGTCCCGCTGGTGCCCGGCTCGGCCCCGGACTCCAACCGGGACACCCACACGAGCATGCGCGTCCCGGCCCCGGACGAGCTGGCCGGCGGCCCGCTCGGCACCGCCCGCGCCCCGCGCGCCCCAGGGAAGCCGCGCCCCGGCTCCGCCCGTAACAAGGCGGCCGCCGTCCGCAAGCGCCGCATCACGCTCGGCGCCGCGGCCCTCCTGCTCTGCGGAGCCGTGGCGGTCGGCGGCTGGCTGGCCACCGGTGGCGGCGACGGCGACCCGGCGGGCCCGCAGGACAGCGAGAACTCGGCCCCGGCGACGCCCTAGGGCCTGTCGTCAAACTGCAGCCTGCCGCGCGACGCCTGGCACGCACTCCCCCAAGCTCTCGGCTTCGCTCGAGCAGGGAGGGACCCCCTCCGGCGTTGCCGAAATGGCCAAGTAGCTCCGCTACGAGACCATTCCGGCGCCTTGCGATCGCACGCACCATGCGCCGCGCGGCCGCCCTTCGGGCGACGACGGCAGTTTGACGACAGGCCCTAGGAGCCTCCTTGGAGGACGAGGCTTCCCGGGGGAGGGCAAGCTTCATCCGCCATGCCGTTACGCTGGACCCGTGGCAGTCGTCGATATTTCCGAAGAGCTGAAGTCCCTCTCCTCGACCATGGGGTCGATCGAGGCCGTCCTGGACCTGGATGCGCTGAGGGCGGACATCGCCGCGCTCGAGGAGCAGGCAGCGGCACCGTCCCTCTGGGACGACCCGGACGCGGCCCAGAAGATCACCAGCAAGCTTTCGCACCTCCAGGCCGAGGTCCGCAAGGCCGAGACCCTGCGCGGCCGCATCGACGACCTCGGAGTCCTCTTCGAGCTCGCCGAGGACGAGGGCGACGCCGAGGCGCTCGCCGAGGCCGAGGCCGAGCTGGAGTCGGTGCGCAAGGCGCTGGACGAGATGGAGGTCCGCACCCTCCTGTCCGGCGAGTACGACGCGCGCGAGGCGCTGGTGACCGTCCGCGCCGAGGCCGGTGGCGTGGACGCCGCCGACTTCGCCGAGAAGCTCCAGCGCATGTACCTCCGCTGGGCCGAGCGGCACAACTACAAGACCGAGGTCTACGAGACGGCGTACGCGGAAGAGGCCGGCATCAAGTCGACCACCTTCTCCGTCCAGGTCCCGTACGCCTACGGCACGCTCTCCGTCGAGCAGGGCACGCACCGCCTGGTCCGGATCTCGCCCTTCGACAACCAGGGCCGCCGCCAGACCTCCTTCGCGGGTGTCGAGGTGCTCCCGGTCGTCGAGCAGACCGACCACATCGAGATCGACGAGTCCGAGCTGCGCGTCGACGTGTACCGCTCCTCGGGCCCCGGCGGACAGGGCGTCAACACCACGGACTCCGCGGTCCGTCTGACCCACCTGCCGACCGGCATCGTCGTCTCCTGCCAGAACGAGCGCTCGCAGATCCAGAACAAGGCGTCCGCGATGAACGTCCTCCAGGCCAAGCTCCTCGAGCGCCGCCGTCAGGAGGAGCAGGCCAAGATGAACGCGCTCAAGGGCGACGGCGGCAACTCCTGGGGCAACCAGATGCGTTCGTACGTCCTCCACCCGTACCAGATGGTCAAGGACCTGCGTACGGAGTTCGAGATGGGCAACCCCGAAGCGGTCTTCAACGGCGAGATCGACGGCTTCGTCGAGGCGGGCATCCGCTGGCGCAAGCAGCGCGAGAAGTAGCCTCAGCGGTACGAAGGTTGGGCCCGGACGGGGAACTGTCCGGGCCCTTCTCCGTCGGTGCCCGGCTGCGGCGAGTTGAGGGGGAGCTGTGCCCGATGCGTCACAGTCGTGCTGCCGAATAGTCGTCAAGAGCACCTATAAGGGTGCGTACCGCACACAACGGCCTTGACGGAATCCTTAACTCTGGCAAGGGTGCTGGAGCAGCATGCGTATGTCTGGGACGGGTGCGAACCGGGGGGCTGGCGGGGTGGTCACGACACGACGTGGCCGCACCGAGGCGATTCCCCGCAGGGCCGTGGCCCCGCATATGGCTGCTCCAATGACGAGATCGGCTACTGGGGGTAGCAACAGATGACGAAAAGGACGCGTATTCGCGTCGCGCGGATAGCCGCTGGTGCGGTTATTGCCGCAGGTGCCTCGCTGACCGCTGCGGGTGCGGCGCAGGCGCTGGACTTCGGTGGCGACACCGGTGTCGCCGACGTCCAGATCCAGACGACCGACGGGGAGGACGGTCAGGACGACCCGACCAACCCGGAGGACCCGAACAACCCGGGCGGACCGCTCGACCCGCCGGTGGACCCGCCCGTCGATCCTCCGGTGGACCCGCCGGTGGACCCGCCCGTTGACCCTCCGGTCGACCCCCCGGTTGACCCTCCGGTCGACCCGCCCGTGGACCCGCCGGTCGATCCTCCGGTGGACCCGCCGGTCGACCCTCCGGTTGACCCGCCCGTGGACCCGCCGGTCGACCCCCCGGTTGACCCGCCCGTCGACCCGCCGACGGACCCGGTGGACCCGCCCACCGACCCGACCGACCCGTCGGACCCGAGTGACCCGACCGTTCCGTCGGACCCGACCGTTCCGTCGGACCCGAGCGACCCGTCGGACCCGGCAGACCCGTCTGTCCCGGGCACCGGTGGCGGCGACGACGCCTGCACCGTCGAGTCCGGGGTCGTCGAGTGCGCCGACAACACCGGCCCCAACAGCGTCGGCAACCAGCCGGTCGAGCAGAGCAAGGGCAAGGAAGAGCTCGCCGAGACCGGTGCGGCCGAGACCGGCTTCCTGGTCATCGGTGCCGCGACGATGATCGCGGGCGGCATCGGCTTCCGCATCCTGCCGCGTCTGGTCGGCGGCGGACGCACGGTCGCCTAGGGTCCCGCCAGGACCCGCTGAACACCCCGTACGGGCGCAGCTGAACCCCGTACACGGCTCGGCATGACACACAGAAGGGCCCGGGAGGCCGTACAACGCCTCCCGGGCCCTTCTGCGCGCACCAAAGCGCCAACCGGCTCTCCGGCGGCGTACGCGGACGTTCTGAGGCGCCTCTCAGGGCGCGATGGGCCTCACAGCGGCCTGCGGTCGGCTCACGCTGTCTGGTACCCCACAGCGGCCCCGGGCCGGCTCACGCGGTCTGGTGGGCCAGCAGCGCGAGCGCCGCCAGCAGCACGACCATCAGCGCGATCAGCGTGGCCGGATTCATCCCGGCGAGCGGGCCCTGCCCCTGCTCCTCCAGCATCTGCTGGCGGACCGCACGGCAGACGCGGCAGCGCCCCTCACTGACGGGGGCCGCGCAGTTCGCGCACACCAGTCGGTCATAGGTCATGCGCATTCCTCCTCCCGCGCGGCGGAGCCGCTGACTGCTCTCTCTCCGCACAACGCTCCGGGAAACGCAACCGTTCCCCCCACCACTGTGCCAGCTCCCGCCGGTTTCGGCGCGGCCCGCCGGACAAGGGAGGGTCCGACCCGATGCGTTCCGTACGACGATCCGCCATAAATCACCCATTGCCGGACGCCGCCTGCACGCGTGAGCCCGGTTCGCGTATGGTCACGCTCACCTACTCCCGGCCGACCGTGGTGCATCCGTGATCCGATTCGACAACGTCTCCAAGACCTACCCGAAGCAGACCCGACCGGCTCTGCGCGATGTCTCGCTGGACATCGAGAAGGGTGAGTTCGTCTTCCTGGTGGGCTCCTCCGGCTCCGGCAAGTCGACCTTCATGCGGCTGATCCTGCGCGAGGAGCGCGCCAGCACGGGCATGGTCCATGTGCTCGGCAAGGACCTCGCGCGGCTCTCCAACTGGAAGGTGCCGCAGATGCGCCGCCAGCTGGGGACGGTCTTCCAGGACTTCCGCCTGCTGCCCAACAAGACCGTCGCGCAGAACGTGGCCTTCGCGCAGGAGGTCATCGGCAAGCCGCGCGGTGAGATCCGCAAGGCCGTGCCCCAGGTGCTCGACCTCGTCGGCCTCGGCGGCAAGGAGGAGCGGATGCCCGGCGAGCTCTCCGGTGGTGAGCAGCAGCGCGTGGCGATCGCCCGCGCTTTCGTCAACCGTCCGATGCTGCTGATCGCGGACGAGCCGACCGGCAACCTCGACCCGCAGACCTCCGTCGGCATCATGAAGCTGCTGGACCGGATCAACCGGACCGGCACCACCGTGATCATGGCGACCCACGACCAGAACATCGTCGACCAGATGCGCAAGCGCGTCATCGAGCTCGAATCGGGCCGTCTCGTACGCGACCAGGCACGCGGCGTCTACGGCTACCAGCACTGACCGAGGGGCCCGCGGGCCCCTCGCGCACTTCGAGCATCGAGTACTGAAAGGACGCCATGCGCGCCCAGTTCGTCCTGTCGGAGATCGGCGTCGGTCTCCGTCGCAACCTCACGATGACCTTCGCCGTCGTGGTCTCCGTCGCCCTCTCGCTCGCCCTGTTCGGCGGCGCGCTGCTGATGCGTGAACAGGTCAGCACGATGAAGGACTACTGGTACGACAAGGTCAACGTCTCGATCTTCCTCTGCAACAAGAACGACGCCAAGGACATGCCCAAGTGTGCGAAGGGCGCGGTCACGGCGGAGCAGAAGGCCCAGATCAAGGCCGATCTGGAGAAGATGGAAGCGGTGCAGAAGCCGGTCCACTTCGAGACGGTCGACGAGGCGTACAAGCACTACCAGGAGCAGTTCGGCGACTCCCCGATGGCGGGCAACATCACGCCCGACCAGATGCAGGAGTCGTTCCGCGTCAAGCTCAAGGACCCGCAGAAGTACAAGGTCGTCGCGACGGCCTTCGCGGGACGGGACGGGGTGCAGTCCGTCCAGGACCAGCGGTCCATCCTGGACAACCTCTTCGAGCTGATGAACGGTATGAACGTCGTCGCGATCTACGTGATGATCCTCATGCTCGTCATCGCGCTGATCCTGATCGTCAACACCGTGCGCGTCTCCGCGTTCAGCCGGAGACGTGAAACGGGCATCATGCGCCTGGTCGGGGCCTCCGGCTTCTACATCCAGGCCCCCTTCATCATGGAGGCGGCCGTCGCCGGTCTCATCGGCGGTCTGCTGGCCTGCGCGATGCTGCTCGGCGGCCGGTACTTCCTCATCGACGGCGGTCTCGCGCTCCAGGAGAAGCTGAACCTCATCAACTTCATCGGCTGGGACGCGGTCCTCACCAAGCTCCCGCTGGTGCTCGCGATCGGCCTCCTGATGCCGGCCGTCGCCGCTCTCTTCGCGCTGCGCAAGTATCTGAAGGTATGACATACGCCTCCTGGGGCGCACGGCCGATCACCCGTGCGCCCCAGGAGGCTTGTCCTAGACTCGGCGCCATGTCCGGTTGTTCGCACCGCTTCCGGCCCCGCGGCCTCTGCCGTGGGGTGACCCTGACTTTGGTCTTCGGGTGTGTCCTCGCCACCGGCGCGGCGACCGGTTCGCTGCCCCAGGACCCCGACCCCGTACCCGAACTCCCGGCGCGTACGGTCGCCTCCCGCCACGCCCCGGTCGACCGCGAGGAGATCGAGGACGCGGCGGCGAAGGCGCAGGCCGACGGGAAGTCGGTGAAGGAGGCGGTGGGCGAGGTCGTCAGCCGCAGCGGGGACCGGTGGGGCGCGGTGTACGACGAGCGGGAGTACGAGGAGTTCGAGCAGGCCCTCGACGGCTCGTACCTCGGCGTCGGCCTCTCCGCCCGCCGCACCGCGGACGGCGGCGTCGCCGTCTCCCGGGTCCAGCCCGGCGGTCCCGCCGACCGGGCCGGCATCCGCGCGGGCGACCTGCTCCGCACGGTCGACGGCCGCCGCGTCGACAAGCGCCCGGTCCCGGAGGTCGTCGCCTTACTCCGCGGTGACGGTACGGGAGCCGGGGAAGGCACCCGCGTCGTCCTCGGTCTCGTACGCGACGGAGAACCCACCACGCAGACCCTGAAGCGGGCCCGGCTGACCCCTGAGGCTGTCACCGTGAGCCGTCTGGGCACCGGCCGCTCCTCGGCGCTCCTCGTCAAGGTCGCCGCCTTCACCAAGGGCGCCGGACAGGACGTACGGGACGCGGTCCGCGAGGCCCCCGAGGACGCCGGGATACTCCTGGACCTCCGTGCCAACTCCGGAGGCCTGGTCACCGAGGCCGTCACCGCCGCCTCCGCCTTCCTGGACGGCGGCCTGGTCGCCACGTACGACGTGCGCGGCGAGGAGCAGGCCCTGTACGCCGACCCGGGCGGCGACACCGAGCGGCCCGTGGTGGTCCTGGTCGACGGCGGCACGATGAGCGCGGCCGAGCTGCTGACCGGCGCGCTCCAGGACCGAGGCCGCGCGGTCACCGTCGGCTCGCGCACCTTCGGCAAGGGCTCGGTCCAGATGCCCAGCGAGCTCCCGGGCGGTTCGGTGGCCGAGCTGACCGTCGGCCACTACCGCACCCCGGCCGGCCGCAGCGTCGAGGGCACGGGCATCACACCCGACCTGGTGGCGGGGGATCGGGCCCAGCAGCGGGCCGAGACGGTATTGAGTGGCCTCGGGGGTGGGTCGTAGTGCGAAAATGACCGCACTATGGCTAAGGAAAAAGACACCGGGCGCAAGATGATCGCGCAGAACAAGAAGGCGCGGCACGACTACAGCATCCTCGACACCTACGAGTGCGGCCTCGTCCTCATGGGCACCGAGGTGAAGTCCCTGCGCATGGGCCGGGCCTCCCTGGTCGACGGGTTCGTCCAGATCGACGACCACGAGGCGTGGCTGCACAACATCCACGTCCCCGAGTACGTCCAGGGGACCTGGACCAACCACGCGGCCAAGCGCAAGCGCAAGCTGCTCCTCCACCGGGCCGAGATCGACAAGCTGGAGTCCAAGTCCCAGGAGACCGGCCACACGATCGTGCCGCTCGCCCTGTACTTCAAGGACGGCCGGGTGAAGGTCGAGATCGCGCTCGCCAAGGGCAAGAAGGAGTACGACAAGCGCCAGACCCTCCGGGAGAAGCAGGACACGAGGGAGACGAACCGCGCCATCTCGGCGGCCCGCCGGCGCCAGCGCAGCGCCTAGGAGCCCCCTCCGGAGGAATACGCTGGCATCGTCCCGCGTTGGTCACGTACGATGGGCCGTGCACCTCAGCGCAGGTGCGCGTTTTGAAAAATCAACATGGGGATGATCGGTTTCGACAGCGGATGTCGAAGCAGGGGAAGCGAGTCGAGGAAGCGGCAATGATCTCGTAAACCATATGTCGCAAACAATAATCGCCAATTCCAAGCGCGATTCCTCCGCCTTCGCCCTCGCTGCCTAATTAGCAGCTAAGCGAAGACTCTGCGGAGTGTCAGCCCGGGGGTGATCCCGACCCGGATCCTGGCATCAACTAGGGATCTAAACTTCTAGGCCCGGCCACGGGGCCTGGAAGGAAATCAAACAGTGGCTGGGCCTGTCGGAGGCTTGTTCGCGTGACCTCCGGGGCCAAGAAAAGCGTAGCGAACTGCACTCGGAGAAGCCCTGGTTCCGCACCGTTGGACGCGGGTTCGATTCCCGCCATCTCCACCACCCCATGTAAACCTCTGCCCCGCGAGTTCGCTCGCGGGGCAGAGGTTTTTTTCATGGCGTTTTTCCATGGCGCTCTTCAGATCAGCGAGCGGGTGAGCCAGGCCAGTTCCTTGGCGCCTTCCATGGAAACGCGGTCCCGCTCGAACCCGAGCTTCTCCAGGACGCGGAGCGACGGCGTGTTCCAGGTGCCGACGGTGGACCAGAGTCGCTTCCGCCCGGTCGCGCCTGCGGCGCCGACCACCGCGCGGGCCGCCTCGGTGGCATAGCCGCGCCCGTGCGCGTGCCGGAACAGCTCGTACGCGATCTCGGGCTCCTCCAGGGTGGAGCGGCCGATGATCAGACCGCAGTAGCCGATGAAGTCGCCCTCTTCACGGCGCTGGATGGGCAGCAGGGCGATTCCCGTGGTCTCGGTCGCGGCGAGCAGTTCCGCGATGCCCTTGCGGCCGCGTTCGACCGTGTACGTCTCGCCGTCGCCGCGTTCGGAGAGGAGGGCGCTGAACCCGGCCGCGTCCGACTCCGCCCACGGCCGCAGTATCAGCCGCTCGGTCTCCAGGTGGTACGCCATGGTCTCGTAGCTCGACATGCCCCCACCCTGCCCCATGACGAGGCCGGGCCGCAGCGGTCATCCCGTGCGGCCCGGCCCCGTACTGGTGTTGTGCCCGTCAGCTCCCGTACACGTCGCTCTTCACGCCGTCGGTGAAGGCGGTCCACTGCGCGGCGGCGAAGTGGAGGCGGGGGCCGTGCTGGTTCTTGCTGTCGCGGACTGCTCGGCCGCCGTCGGAGAGGGGGGCCACCTCCACGCAGTTGTCCTGCTGGCCGCTGGCGGTGGCCTTGACGAACGGGCCGACGACGGTGGGGGTGGCGCTGGTCATGATGGGTTCCTCTTGTCTCGTTCTCGGCGCATCAGGTCCATGATGTCGGTGATGCGCGTCAGTGAATCTGCCGGGCTCAGTGCGCTGGCCCGGAGGTTGTCGAACGCGTCGGAGAACGCGTTGAGCTGTCCGGACTGGTCCATGAACAGCGTCCCGGTCAGGTTTGCCACGCAGGCGATGCTGGGGTCCGCCGGGAAGTCGAAGAGTACGAAGGGGCTTTGAACGCCCGCGTGCGCGCCCGCCTCGAACGGCAGCACCTGCAACGTGATGTTGCTCCGCTCCGTGAGGCGCACCAAGTGGTTGAGCTGGTCCAGCATCACCGCGTAGCCGCCGACCACCTGGCGCAGCGCGCCCTCGGTCACGATCGCCCAGATCTTCGGCGGCTGTTCGGCGTCCAGGATGGACTGGCGCTCCATCCGCACGGTGATCAGCGAGTCCACATGGCCGGGCGGCAGCACCGCAGGGCCCGCCGTGATGATGTGGCGCGTGTACTCCGGCGTCTGCATCAGACCCGGCACGATCATGCCCTCGAACGTCCGGATGCCGGCCGCCGAGCCCTCCAGCGCGATGAAGTCGCGGTACTCGCGCGGCAGCGCGTCCTCGTAAGCGATCCACCAGCCACGGGACTTGGCGTCCTTCGCCGCCTCCAGGAAAGCGGTGACCTGCTTCTGGTCCGTGACGTTGTAGAGCGCGAGCAGGGCCTTCAGGTCGGTGCGGGAGACGCGGACGTCGCCGCTCTCTATGCGGCTCATCTTCGACTGGGAGAAGCCGAGTTCGGCGCCGACCGCCTCGGCCGTCAGGCTGGCCTTGCGGCGCAGTTGCCGCAGGTCCGAACCCAGGCGGCGGCTCCTGATCGTCTGGCCCATCGTGCTCCTCGTGAGGTGTCGGTGCTCAGTTTGCCCGCTGGTCAGGCCCGGGCGCCAGCAAGTAGATATGCATACATGCGAAAGGGTAGTTGCAGATCGAGAGTATGCAGCGCTACGGTGTTCCTGTCGGTCACGCAACGTCATTCCATGATGGCGAAGCGTGGCAACGCCCGTGGTGGGGTCGGCGATTTCGCCTGTCCGCACCGCATGCCGAGAGGTGAACTCTGGTGTCCAGCGAAGAGCCGACCTTTACCTTTCCCGCCGCCGAGGGGTCCGTCCCGGCGGCTAGAAAATCTGTACGCGGGGTGATGGCGGACTGGGGGATCGAGGGCGAGCTCTCGGAGGCCGCCGAGCTCCTCGTCAGCGAACTCGTCACCAACGCCGTTCTGCACGCCACCGGCAGCACTTTCTGCCGCGTGACCTGTACGCGGTCCTCAACCACCTTCACCGTGACCGTCGTTGACCGGGGAGGCGGCCTGCCGGCCGTCCGGCGCGGCGATCTGCACGCCACCTCGGGCCGGGGGCTGCTCCTGGTGGAGAGCCTCGCCGACGACTGGGGCGTACGCGCTCTGCCGTACGGCAAGGCCACCTACTTCGTCCTTTCCGTGCCGCAGCCGCCCCCCGGCGTGCCGGCCGCCGGAGGGCCCCGCGCTCTGGAGGAGCCGCGTGACAGACAGGTACGGACCGGGGCCGGGTACGACCCCGGGGCTCCGGGTGTCGTTGATCCGGGGGGAGCCGGCCGCGTACGTCCTGCTCTTCGGCCCGCACGGGGAGCGGCGCGAGGCGCTCACCACCGCTCAGCTCATGTCGCTCGTCGTGGACGCCGCCCGGGAGCTGGGGTTCGTGCTCTCGGCGCCGCCGCGCGGCTCGTCGCGGGTCAACTCGCCGCCCACGTAACCCTCTTACCGTCGAAAGGCTGATCCCCGTGCAGCATCACCGACCGCAGTACGCCGATGCCCTCGTGGAGGGCAGCCAGGCCGCCCACGACCTCGCCGACGCGCTGAAACTGGCGGGCTTCTCCCTGCCGTCCCTCTGCGGCGACCTCCCCACCATCACCGACAAGGCGCTCGTCCACCTCGGTGGCGCCTCCGCCGAACTCGTACGCGAGTTGGCCGCGTGGATCCGGGAGCGGGCCTGAGGCGCACCCGAATCGCGCCCGGTTCACCGCCCCCGGTCGCGCCCGGTTCATCGCCCCCTGGTCACGCCCGGTTCGCGCCCCGCCGCCACCCGTACGTCCCCGCGGCCGCGACGGCCAGGGCCAGGGCCGCCGCCCCCATCGGGGCCGCGTAGCCGGCGGCCGTGCCCGCGTGTTCCACCAGCCAGCCGCCCGTCGCCGCCCCGGCCGCCACTCCGCCCAGCAGCGCGGTGACGGAGAGCGTCATGCCCTCGTTCAACTGGCCCGGCAGCGTGGCACGTTGGACCAGCGTCATGCCGGTGACCATGGTGGGCGCCGTCGCCGCGCCCGCCAGCAGCAGGCAGAGCGCCAAGACCGGGAGCGAGGCGGTCGAGGTGGCGGCGAGCAGTGGCAGGGACATCAGTGCGGTCATGGCGGCCAGGCAGAGCAGCAGCCTGCCGTGGACGTTCCGGGCGGGCCGCAGCGAGCCGTAGACCAGACCGGCCGCACCGGACCCCGCCGCCTGGAGCGCCAGGATCGCGCCTCCGGCGTGCGCGATCGACACCACCTCCAGCGCCCCGAACACCGCTCCCGTGGCGAGGAAGACCGCCAGCAGCGCGGGCATGCCGGGCGCACGGAGTGGGGAGACGGCCGTACGCGTACGGGGAGTCGGCGGCGGTTCCGTCGCGCGCTGGGCCGCGAAGATCAGGACGCCGGTCAGCAGCAGGAACGCGCCCACCAGCGTGCCCGCCTCCGGGAACAGCGCCCCGCAGAGCGTCGCCGCGAGCACCGGGCCGAGCATGAAGCAGAGTTCGTCGGCGGACTGCTCGAAGGAGTTCGCGGTGTGCAGGGCCGCCGGGTCGCCCCGGTGGAGGTGCGCCCAGCGGGCCCGGGACATCCCGCCGGTGTTGGGCGTGGTCGCGGTGGCGGCGTACGCGGCGAAGAGCGTCCAGGCCGGTGCCTCGTACCGTACGCAGAGCACCAGCGCGAGCGATCCCAGCACGGCGAGCACGGTCGCGGGCACGGCGATCCTGGCCTGGCCGTAGCGGTCCACCAGCCGGGCCGTGAAGGGTGCGACGAGAGCCGTCGCGGCGAGGCCGGTCGCGGTGACGGCTCCGGCGAGCGCGTACGAGTCCCGGGACCCGGCGATCATGATGATCGCGCTGACACCGAGCATCCCCATCGGGAGCCGCGCGATCAGGTTGCCCGCCGTGAAGGCGCGCGCGCCGGGGGTGGCGAGCAGCCGGAGGTAGGGGTTGGTGGACGGCGGCCGTCGTGCGGCCCGGGGCGCCGTGCGCGGGGCCGCCACCAGTTGGCTCCCGGCGACCGTCAGCAGCGGGGCGGACGTCGTACGGGCAGGGGGAGCGGGGGCGGGTGATCTCGGCATGGGGCCAGCCTCGCCGCGCTCCGCCTCCCCGGTCCAACACCTTCTCGCGGCCCATTCACGCACCCCTGTTGTGAATGGCCCGCCACGTTGTAGATTCGCCGCGTGCCCGCCCCCGACACCGCCCCCCGTCTCCTGCGCGCCTTCCTCGCCGTCGCAGAGGAGCTGCACTTCACCCGGGCCGCCGCTCGCCTCTTCGTCGCGCAGCAGGCGCTCAGCCGGGACATCCGGCGGCTGGAGCGCGAGCTCGGCGCGGAGCTGTTCGTCCGCACCACCCGGCAGGTGACGCTCACGCCCGACGGTGAGCGCCTGCTGCCGTACGCGCGCCGCGTGCTCGACGCCCACGCCGGGCTCGCCGCGGCCTTCGGCGGCGGGTCCGCCCGGCCGCTGCTGGTCGACCTGAACACGGACGGGATGACCGCCGCCCGGGTGCTGGCGCGGGCCCGGGAGATCGCCCCGGAGTGCGAGCTGATGGCCCGGTTCGAGTCCGGGCTGACCTGGGCCGCCTCCGAGATCCTGGCGGGCCGGCTCGACGTCTCCTTCGGTCGGGCCGCCGGGCTCGCTCCGGCGGTGCGGACCGGTCTCTCCGTACAGCCCGTGCGGTACGAGCCGATGGCGCTGATGCTGCCCGCCGCGCACCCGCTCGCCGGGCGCGCGGCCATTCCGCTCGCCGAGCTGTCCGGGACGACCGTCTACGCGGGTGCGGGCAACGAGCGGACGCGGGAGTGGACGGAGCTCGCGGCGCTGCTCTTCGCCGCGTGGGGGATCGCGATGGCCCCGCCCGTGCCGCTCGCGGTGGGGGTGGCCGAATTCCAGCGGGTCATGGCGAAGGGCGGCCACCCGGTCCTGGCCGTGGTGGACTTCCCGCCGCTGCCGGGAACCGTGGTGCGTCCGCTCGTCGATCCCGTTCCGCTGTCGCCGCTGGCGCTGGTCCGGCGCAAGGGCCTGGACCATCCCGGTGTGGACGCGCTGCGTACCGCTGTCGGCCAGTTGGCCGCGGCGAACCGGTGGCTCGAACGGCCCCCCGGCAGCTGGCTGCCGGAGGGCGACCTGGCGCTGATGCGGAACCCTTCCTGACCGAGGCCCACCTCACCGGGCCGCCTCCGGCCCGGTGAGAGCAAGGTTGCCCACCGGTCACCTCACGGCACCGCACCGAAACGCGCGCTCCCTAGCGTCGGGACGACACCCCGCGGCGACGGGGACACCACCCCGACCCCCCTGTGGAGGCGCGTGATGGCAGGCCGTTGGATCGAGACCTGGGAGCCGGAGGACGAGACGTTCTGGCGGGAGAAGGGCGAGCGCGTCGCCCGCCGCAACCTGTGGTTCTCCGTGCTCTCCGAGCACATCGGATTCTCCGTCTGGACGCTCTGGTCGGTGATGGTCCTGTTCATGGGACCGGAGTACGGCGTCGACCCGGCCGGCAAGTTCTTCCTGATCTCCACCGCCACGCTGGTCGGGGCGCTGGTGCGGGTGCCGTACACCTTCGCCGTCGCCCGGTTCGGCGGCCGCAACTGGACGATCTTCACCGCGGTGAGCCTGCTCGCGCCGACGCTCGCCGCGTTCTGGGTGATGGAGCCGGGGACCTCGTACGGCACGTTCGTGGCGGTCGCCGCGCTCACCGGGATCGGCGGCGGCAACTTCGCCTCCTCGATGACCAACATCAACGCCTTCTTCCCGCTCCGCGAGAAGGGCTGGGCGCTCGGCCTCAACGCGGGCGGCGGCAACATCGGCGTCCCCGTCGTCCAGCTCATCGGCCTCCTCGTCATCGGCACGCTCGGCGCCGCCCACCCCCGCCTCGTCCTCGGCGTCTACATCCCGCTGATCGTGGTGGCCGCCGTCTGCGCCGCGCTGTACATGGACAACCTCCGGCCCGTACGCAACGACACCGGGGCCGCGCTGGCGGCCGCCCGCGACCCGCACACCTGGATCATGTCGACGCTCTACATCGGCACGTTCGGCTCGTTCATCGGCTACAGCTTCGCCTTCGGCCTGGTCCTCCAGACCCAGTTCGGCCGCACCCCGCTCCAGGCCGCCTCGCTCACCTTCATGGGCCCGCTCCTCGGCTCCCTGATCCGGCCCTTCGGCGGCAGGCTCGCCGACCGGCACGGCGGAGCCCGGATCACGCTGGCCGCCTTCGCCGCGATGGGCGCCGCCACCGCGATCGTCATCTACGCCTCCGCCACCGCGTCCCTGCCCGTCTTCCTCGTCGGCTTCACCGCGCTCTTCGTCCTGACGGGGCTCGGCAACGGATCGACGTACAAGATGATCCCGGGCATCTTCCACGCGCAGGCGGTCGAGAAGGGGCTCGACGGCGAGGCGGCCGCCGCGCACGGACGGCGGCTCTCCGGCGCCGCGATGGGCTTCATCGGAGCCGTCGGCGCGCTCGGCGGCCTCGCGATCAACCTCGCGTTCCGCCAGTCCTTCCAGACCACCGGCACCGGCACCGCTGCCTTCTGGTCCTTCCTCGCCTTCTACGCCGTGTGCTCCGCGCTCACCTGGGCGGTATACCTTCGCCGCCCCGCGGCCGTACCCGCGAAGGCCCAGGTCGGTTACGCAGAGGTGTAGGGAAACGACTACCGGGCCACGGGTGACGTAACGGCCGGGAAATACGGGGGAACCGAGCCTGTCACGCACCGTTGGCAGTCTCGGGCCTCCGCACATCGCGTACCAGCAGGACCAGCGGGACCAGCCCATCGCGTACCAGCAGGACCACGGGAGCCGGGAACACGCCATGCAGGACGACGACACCACGCACGGCCCCCTCGCGGGCTTCACGGTCGGAGTGACCGCCGCCCGCCGCGCCGAGGAGCTCACCACGCTCCTCAAGCGGCGCGGCGCCGCCGTCCAGCACGCCCCGGCCCTGCGGATCGTTCCGCTCGCCGACGACAGCGAACTCCTCGACGCCACCAAGGAGTTGATCGACCACGCGCCCGACGTGGTGGTCGCCACCACCGCGATCGGCTTCCGCGGCTGGGTGGAGGCGGCCGACGGCTGGGGCATCGGCGACGCGCTCCTGGAGCGGCTGCGCGGCGTCGAACTCCTCGCCCGCGGGCCCAAGGTCAAGGGCGCGGTGAGGGCCGCCGGGCTCACCGAGGCCTGGTCACCCGGGTCCGAATCGATGGCCGAAGTGCTCGACCGGCTCCTCGGCGAAGGCGTCGCGGGCCGCCGCATCGCGCTCCAGCTGCACGGCGAACCGCTGCCCGGCTTCATCGAGTCCCTCCAGGCGGCGGGCGCCGAAGTCGTCGGCGTCCCCGTCTACCGCTGGATGCCGCCGCAGGACATCGCCCCGCTCGACCGGATGCTCGACGCCACCGCCGCCCGCGCGCTGGACGCCGTCACCTTCACCAGCGCCCCCGCCGCCGCCTCGTTCCTGGGCCGCGCGGAGGTACGCGGACTGCTGCCGGAGATCCTCGGCGCGCTGCGCGACGACGTCCTGGCCGCCTGCGTCGGACCGGTCACCGCGCTCCCGCTCCAGGCCCGCTCCATCCCCACCGTCCAGCCCGAACGGTTCCGCCTCGGCCCGCTCGTCCAGCTGGTCTGCGCCCAACTCCCCACCACCGCACCGGTCCTGCCCATCGCCGGCCACCGCGTCGAGATCCGCGGCCACGCCGTGCTGGTCGACGACGAACTCCGCACGGTCCCACCCGCCGGCATGGCCCTCCTGCGCACCCTGGCCCGCCGGCCCGGCTGGGTGGTGGCCCGCGCCGACCTGCTGCGGGCCCTGCCCGGCAGCGGCACCGACGAGCACGCGGTGGAGACGGCGATGGCCCGGCTGCGCTCCGCGCTGGGCGCGCCGCGCCTCATCCAGACCGTCGTCAAACGCGGCTACCGGCTCTCGCTGGACCCGACGGGGGACACACTGGGCGCGCGCTGAGCGATGACCGTGCCCTCCGGCGTCAACGGCGCCCGACGCACATGCAGATGGCCCTGCAGCGGGAACTCCGGCGGCAGCGCGCTCAGCAGCTCCGCGAACGCGTAACCGGCCTTCTCCGCCACCCGGCACGACGCCACGTTGTCCACCTGGTGCAGCAGCTCCAGCCGGACCAGCCCCTCGTCGGCGAAGGACGTGAACGCCCAGGCGGTGAGCGCCTCCAGGGCCCGGGACGCCACCCCCCGACCGCGCGCCCGCGCCGCCGTCCAGTACCCGACCTCGGCCCGCCCGGCGTCCGGGTCCGGCCGCTTCAGCGCGAGGTTGCCGACCAGCTCCCCGCCCCGGCCGGTGTCGATCACGGCGAAGCTGAACCGGGTCCCGGACCGCCACCCCTCGTCCTGCGACTCCAGCCAGCGGGCGGCCTCTTCGGGCGTGGACACGGGCAGCCGCACCCACTGCCGCATCACCGGATCGTCGTACGCCTCCAGCAGCGCCGGGACGTCCTCCGCGCGCCAGGGCCGCAGCAGCAGCGGGCCGGCGGCGAGCGTGATACCCGGCCCGTGCGTTCCCCCGTGATCGTTCATGCCGTCACGGTAGCGGGGGTTACGGCCGGGGCCCGGCGGGGGCACTCTGGAGGGTGGCATCCGACCGGTGACCCCGAGGCGGTGACAGGCGCATGGCAGCGGGCAGGGGCGCGTACGTGTGGCGGTTCGACTCCGGCCGGATCTGTCTCGACCTGGTGGCCACCGGGCCCGCCGGCGGGACACCGCGCGCGCGGGACCAGCTGGAAGGGCCGGCGCGGCTCGCCGACTGGCTGGCCGCCGCCCGGCTCGTCCCGCCCGGCACCGTACTGACCTCGCTGGACACCACCTGGCTGTCCCGGTTCCGGGAGCTGCGGGCGGACGTGGACCGGTTGATGTCGGCCCAACTGGCGTACGAGTGCGGGCAGATCGGACCGCCGTCGCCCCAACTCGCCGGCACCGCCTACGGAAGATCCCTGGACCGTCTCAACTCCCTTGCCGCGCACGCACCGCCCGGCCCGCGTGCGGTGCGTGGTGAAGGCGGTGCGCTGGTACGGACCCTGAGCGCCGAACCCGACTGCGCGGGGCTCCTCGCGGTCGTGGCGCGGGACGCGGTGGACCTGCTCACCGACCCGGTGGCGTGCGCGGCGCTGCGCCGGTGCGCGGGCGGCGCCTGCCACCGGCTCTACCTGGACACCTCGCGCGGCGGGCGGCGCCGCTGGTGCTCCGGCGAGGTCTGCGGCAACCGCGAACGGGTCGCCCGGCACCGCCGCCGGAGGATCTCGACGAAAGAAATATGAAGCGACGTTGAATGATCCGGCGCCCGTCCCCGTATCCCTCCCCGAAGAGCTCCATTCAGGGTCTCGACCAGGAGGTTCGGGTGCGCAAGGATGCGGCCGTGGCCGATGACCGTCCGCACAGGGCTCGACATCGCAGTGAGCCGCCCACGCCCCCTGACGGGATACCCGACGAGGAGCTGATGCGGGCGCTCTACCGCGAACACGCCGGGCCGCTGCTCGCGTACGTCCTCCGGCTCGTGGCGGGCGACCGCCAACGGGCCGAGGACGTGGTGCAGGAGACGCTCATCCGTGCCTGGAAGAACGCCGGCCGGCTCAACCGGGCCACCGGCTCCGTCCGCCCCTGGCTGGTGACGGTCGCCCGGCGCATCGTCATCGACGGCCACCGCAGCCGGCAGGCCCGGCCGCGCGAGGTCGATCCGTCGCCGCTGGAGGTCATTCCCGCGGAGGACGAGATCGACAAGGCGCTGTGGCTGATGACGTTGTCGGACGCGCTCGACGATTTGACGCCCGCGCACCGGGAAGCATTGGTCGAGACCTACTTCAGGGGACGTACGGTGAACGAGGCGGCCGAGGTGCTCGGCATCCCCAGCGGCACGGTGCGGTCCCGGGTCTTCTACGCACTCCGCTCGATGAAGCTCGCACTCGAAGAGAGGGGGATCACGGCATGAGCGACCAGCAGTGGCAGCCCTTCGGGCCCCGGCCTCCGGAACCCCGTATGCCCACCGGTCCCTCGAACGTCCCGCACCCCTCCAACTCCCCGTATCCCGCGGGTCCTGCACACCCCTCAGGGCCCGCGTACCTCTCCGGCCACGGCCACGGCCACGGCCACGGCCTCAGCCACGGCTCCGGCGCCGGCCACGGTTCCGGCAGCGGTCCCAGCCACGGCCACGGCCATCCGGTCGGTCCCGTCGGGCCCGGCGGCCCCGGGCCGTCGTTCGGCGGTGGGCCCGAAGGCGGCGAGCACGACGCGGCCGCCGCCTATGTGCTGGGCATCCTGGACGACGCGCAGGCGAGCGCCTTCGAGGCCCATCTCGCGGTCTGCGCCCGGTGTTCCGCGCATCTGGACGAGTTCGCCGGGATGGAGCCCATGCTCGCGATGCTGGCCGAGGCGCCGGCGGCCTCGCCCGGCGCCCGTCCCGTACCGCACGTTCCCGAGCGGCCCGCGCCGAAGGTGCTCGGCGGGCTGATGGACGAGGTCGCGCACCGGCGCCACCGGCGGACGAAGCGGAGCCGGTACCTCATCGCCGCGGCCGCCGCCCTGATCATCGGCGGGCCGGTCGCCGCCGTCGCCGTCACGGCGGGCGACGAGGGCGGCCGCAGCGTCGCCGCCGTCGACCCGCACCCCACCAGCCCGGCCGAGGACGCCTTCTTCCAGCACATGACGGAGAAGGTCTCCGCGACCGACCCCACCACCCGGGTCGGCGCGACGGTCGGCATGGAGGAGAAGGCGTGGGGCACGCACACGGTCCTGGAGCTGAAGAACGTCAAAGGACCGCAGAAGTGCACGCTCGTCGCCGTCTCCAAGACCGGCGAGGAGGAGATCGTCACCTCCTGGTCCGTACCGAAGTGGGGGTACGGCATCGAGGGCGCGACGCACGAGTCGGCGAAGAACCCGCTGTACGTGCACGGCGGCGCGGCGATGGACCGTGCGGACATCGACCGCTTCGAGGTGCGCACGTTCGACGGGGAGCGGCTGGTGGAGATCGGCACCTGAGCGGACCCGCCGTCCACGGTTCCGACGCGCAATCGCAACACGCGTGACGGTGGACGGCAGGTGCGCCCGGGCCCCCCTTCGCATAGGGTTGACGGCTGCCCGATGCACGTCAGAAGGGGGCCTCGGTGGCCGCGCAGGATGCCGCTGTCGATTCGCTGCGGGACCGGGAAATCGGTGTCGAGCAGGATCATCTGGACCGCGTTTACCACCGTCTCGAAGAGAAGATCGACGAGGCGGAATTTCTCATGCACGACGCCGTCAAACGCGGGCAGGTCGGCACGCCCGGCGCCCTCGCCGAACGGGACGCCCAGGTCTTCCGGGCCGGCGTCCACCTCAACCGGCTCAACAGCGAGTTCGAGGACTTCCTCTTCGGCCGGATCGACCTGCTCCTCGGCAAGGACGGTGAGCGCGGCCCGGACGGCGCGTACACCTCCGTCGAGCCGGCCGACGACGCCGTACGCGACGACGCCACCGCCGACATCGCCGAGACGCTCCACATCGGCCGGATCGGGGTCCTGGACTCCGACTACGCGCCGCTGGTGATCGACTGGCGGGCCCCGGCCGCCGCGCCGTTCTACCGCTCCACGCCGAAGGAGCCGGGCCGCGTCGTACGCCGCCGGGTCATCCGCTCCAAGGGCCGCAAGGTCCTCGGCGTCGAGGACGACCTGATGCGCCCGGAGCTGACGGCGTACCTGGACGGCGGGAAGCTGCCGGTGATCGGCGACGGCGCCCTGATGGCCGCGCTCGGCCAGGCCCGCAGCCACACCATGCGGGACATCGTCGCCTCCATCCAGGCCGAACAGGACCTGGTGATCCGCGCCCCCGCCGCCTCGGTCACCGAGGTCACCGGCGGCCCCGGCACCGGCAAGACGGCCGTCGCCCTGCACCGGGCCGCCTATCTCCTCTACCAGGACCGGCGGCGGTACGCGGGCGGCATCCTGATCGTCTCGCCGACCCCGCTCCTGGTCGCGTACACCGAAGGCGTGCTGCCCTCGCTCGGCGAGGAGGGCCAGGTCGCGATCCGCGCGATCGGCTCGCTGTCGGAGGAGGCGGCGGGCGTGGAGGGCGCCACCGCCTACGACGAACCGGCCATCGCCCGGATCAAGGGCTCCTCGCGGATGCTCCACGTGCTGCGCAAGGCGGCCCGGGGCGCCCTGGAGGCGCCGAAGCCACCGAACAGCGGTGGCGGCCAGCTCTCCTTCGGCGAGGAGCCCGAGCAGAACGGCACGGGCACCACCCCGACCCGGCTGCGCGTCGTCGCCTTCGGCGCCCGGGTCGAGCTGGAGGCCGACGAGCTCCAGCGCATCCGGCACAACGTGCTCAGCGGCACCGCCCCCGTCAACCTGCTGCGCCCGCGCGCCCGCAAGCTGCTGCTCGACGCCCTGTGGAGCAAGTCCTCGGGGCGCGGCCGCTACACGGACCCGCAGCTGGTGGCGGAGTTGCGGTCCTCCTTCGACGAGGACGTCTCCACCGAGACACCGTTCCTGGAGTTCCTGAACGCCTGGTGGCCCGAGCTGACCCCGCGCCGCGTCCTGGCCGCGATGGCCGACGAGAAGCGGCTGGCCCGCTGGTCCCGGCGCATCCTCAACCAGGGCGAGGCGCGCCGCCTGGCCCGCTCGCTCAGGCGGCTGGACGCGGCGGACGGCAGCGGCCCCGTCTCCGTACACGATGTGGCGCTCCTGGACGAGCTCCAGGCGCTGCTGGGCACGGTCGTCCGGCCGAAGCGGAAGCGCGAGATGGACCCGCTGGACCAGCTCTCCGGGCTGGAGGAGCTGATGCCGCAGCGCGAGGAGACCCAGTGGGAGCGGGCCGAGCGGCTCGCGGCGGAGCGCACGGAGTACGCGCACGTCATCGTCGACGAGGCGCAGGACCTGACGCCGATGCAGTGGCGGATGGTGGGCCGCCGGGGCCGCCACGCCACCTGGACGATCGTCGGCGACCCGGCGCAGTCCTCCTGGTCCGACCCGGACGAGGCGTCCGCCGCCCGGGACGAGGCGCTCGGCTCCCGGCCCCGCCGCCGCTTCACCCTCACCGTCAACTACCGCAACCCGGCCGAGATCGCGGAGCTGGCCGCGAAGGTGCTGGCGCTCGCCATGCCGGGCATGGAGTCGCCGTCGGCGGTGCGTTCGACCGGTGTGGTGCCGCGCTTCGTGCCGGTGGCGGGCGGCGACCTGGCCGCCACGGTCCGCGCGGAGGCGCGCCGGCTGCTGGCGGAGGTGGACGGCACGGTCGGCGTGGTCGTGGCGATGGACCGGCGCGCCCAGGCCCGCGAGTGGCTCGCGGAGCTGGGGGAGCGGGTGGTGGCGCTGGGCAGCCTGGAGGCGAAGGGGCTGGAGTACGACGCCACGGTGGTCGTCTCGCCGGCGGAGATCGCGGACGAGTCACCGGCGGGGCTGCGGGTGCTGTACGTGGCGCTGACCAGGGCCACGCAGCAGCTGACGGTGGTGTCGGGCGAGCGGGACATGCCGGACGGGGACGGGGTGCCGGACCTGCTGCGGGAGTGACCGTGGAGGCTTTCGGGAGTGAGGGTGGAGGCTTTCGGGAGTCAACCCGGCGCACGGGAATCACTTTTCCGGGGTCTTTGTTACCGTGGTACTGGCACCGGCTCGATCCAAGCCCCCGGGCCCAACCTTCGTCGCTTCGAGCGACCACTTGCCGCGAGGCGAGCATGGCGGGCCGGTGCCACCTAAGTGAAGAAGACAGACCCGTGTCACCTGATGGTGGCGCGGGTCTGTTCTCGTTCACGGGACTCTTGAGGGTTCTCGAGGGCCCGTGAGGGTTCTCAGGGGCTGTTGGGGGTTCCGCCGAACGGGTGACTTCTCGTATGGTGGAAAACACTTTCCGAAAGGTGGCACTCATTATCGGCTACCAGTCGGTAGGTGCGACGATCGGGAAGCGTGACCGGAACGAGGGTTCCGGATGCGAAGCAATGAAGCTTGAGGAAAGTGAAGGACTCGGCCATGGCAACGGCGCCCAGCGTCTCGTACTCGATGACGGTCAGGCTGGAGGTGCCCGCGAGCGGCACCGCGGTCTCCCAGCTCACCACGGCCGTGGAGTCGTCGGGGGGTTCGGTCACCGGCCTCGACGTCACCGCGTCCGGCCACGAGAAGCTCCGGATCGACGTCACGATCGCGGCCTCCTCCACCTCGCACGCGGACGAGATCGTGGAGAACCTGCGCGAGGTCGAGGGCATCGTCCTGGGCAAGGTCTCCGACCGTACGTTCCTCATGCACCTCGGCGGCAAGATCGAGATGGCGTCCAAGCACCCCATCCGCAACCGTGACGATCTCTCGATGATCTACACCCCCGGCGTCGCCCGGGTCTGCATGGCCATCGCCGAGAACCCCGAGGACGCGCGCCGCCTCACCATCAAGCGCAACTCCGTCGCAGTCGTGACGGACGGCTCCGCGGTGCTCGGCCTCGGCAACATCGGCCCGATGGCCGCGCTGCCCGTCATGGAGGGCAAGGCGGCCCTCTTCAAGCGCTTCGCGGGCATCGACGCCTGGCCGATCTGCCTGGACACCCAGGACACCGACGCCATCGTCGAGATCGTCAAGGCGATCGCCCCCGGCTTCGCGGGCATCAACCTGGAGGACATCTCGGCGCCCCGCTGCTTCGAGATCGAGGCCCGGCTGCGCGAGGCCCTGGACATCCCGGTCTTCCACGACGACCAGCACGGCACCGCCATCGTCGTCCTGGCCGCCCTGACCAACGCCCTGCGCGTGGTGGGCAAGAGCATCGGGGACGTACGGGTCGTCATGTCCGGTGCCGGGGCCGCCGGTACGGCCATCCTGAAGCTGCTGATCGCCGCCGGTGTCAAGCACGCCGTGGTCGCCGACATCCACGGAGTCGTCCACTCCGGACGGGAGGACCTGGTCGCCGCCGACCCCGACTCGCCGCTCTGCTGGATCGCCGACAACACCAACCCGGAGGGCGTCACCGGCACCCTCAAGGAGGCCGTCGTCGGCGCCGACGTCTTCATCGGCGTCTCCGCCCCGAACGTCCTGAACGGCGACGACGTCGCGGCGATGGCGGACGGCGCGATCGTGTTCGCGCTCGCGAACCCGGACCCGGAGGTCGACCCGACCATCGCCCGCGAGACCGCCGCCGTCGTCGCCACCGGCCGCTCCGACTTCCCCAACCAGATCAACAACGTGCTGGTCTTCCCGGGCGTCTTCCGCGGTCTGCTGGACGCTCAGTCCCGCACCGTCAACACGGAGATGATGCTCGCCGCCGCCGGAGCCCTCGCCGACGTGGTCGCCGAGGACGAGGTCAACGCGAACTACATCATCCCGTCGGTCTTCAACGACAAGGTGGCCGGTGCGGTCGCCGGAGCCGTCCGCGCGGCCGCCAAGGCCGCCGCCGGCACCGGAACGGCACCCTCCGACGCCGTCTAGGGCACGCGGTTTCGCGGGGTCCATCAGGGGTACGCGCCGAAGACCCCGGGCCGCACCCGCCCGTGCCGTACGGCGCGTCGCGGGTCGCGGCGCCCCAAACGCCCCTTTAGGGTGGGCGGGCAGTGGGCCCTGTAGGGCCCGGCATCCGCTGCGGACCGCTAAGGGAAGCCGACGGAACGTCACCACGAGCAGACAGTGGCGCTTTTCGTTGACCCTGAAGGGTTCCGGATTGGCTTTCCCGCCGCAGGTGGGGGCAGGATGCGTAATCGGGCGCGAGGGTCTGACATCAGACCCGGGTCCGGGGACTGTCAGAGGGCCCTGGCAGCATCGGCTTCGATCTCACGCCTCACAGGCAAGAAGAACACGGGAGTAACAACATGAACCGCAGTGAGCTGGTGGCCGCCCTGGCCGACCGCGCCGAGGTGACTCGCAAGGACGCCGACGCCGTGCTGGCCGCGCTCGCCGAGACCGTCGGTGAGATCGTCGCCAAGGGCGACGAGAAGGTCACCATCCCCGGCTTCCTGACCTTCGAGCGCACCCACCGTGCCGCTCGCACCGCGCGCAACCCGCAGACCGGCGACCCGATCAACATCCCCGCCGGCTACAGCGTGAAGGTCTCCGCGGGCTCGAAGCTCAAGGAAGCCGCCAAGGGCAAGTAACCCACCAGGCGCAAGGAGGGCGGTCACCCCCGACCAGGGGTGGCCGCCCTCGCGCATGCCAGGGGCACATGCGCGCCGCACATGCGCCCGTACGCCGCAGCCCGCGCCCGTACGCCGCAGCGCCCTCAGGGATGCATCCGCGCGCCCTTCAGGGCCTTGTCCACGGCGTTGCGGGGCCCGTACACGAGCAGCCCCACCAGATCCAGCGCGTCCCGCCCCACCGCCCGTACCGCCGCCCGGTTGTCCCGGTCGTTCCCCGTACCGAACAGGTCCGAGGTGAACACGGCCACCGTCAGCGACCGGGAGAGCGCCTTCGTGTGCGCGGCGGTCAACGTCTCCTTCGGCCCTTCGAAGACCAGCACCGGCTGCCGGATCATCGGCAGGTACGCGGTGGAGTCGGCGTCCTCGTACGGCTCGCCGATCACCTCGGGCACCGCCGACCCCAGGCCGCTGACCAGGAAGGCGGTCACGTTCAGGCGCTGCCAGGTCTCCAGGTCGTCGCGGAGCAGCACCGCGACCTTGGTGTCGAAGCGGACGGGGGCCTCGTCGGGTTCGCCCGCAGTCTCGTGCGTGTTTCTCATGGTGCGAGACTGGCCGGTGGCCCCGGGCCCGGTCTTGTACGTTCTGAGCGTGGTGGCACGGCAGGAGATCTCGGCCTGGCGTCCGGCGGTCCCGGGCGTCGTGGAGGTCTTCCACGCCCGCTTCACCGAGCATGCCTATCCCATGCACGTGCACGACGCCTGGACGCTCCTGATCGTCGACGACGGGGCCGTCCGCTACGACCTGGACCGCCACGAGCGCGGTACGCCGGACGGCACGGTGAGCCTGCTGCCGCCGCAGGTCCCGCACAACGGTTCGCCCGCGACCTCCGACGGCTTCCGCAAACGGGTGCTCTACCTGGACATGACGCTGCTCGACGCCCGCTACATCGGGCCCGCCGTGGACACCCCGGATCTCGCCGACCCGCTGCTGCGCGCCAGGGTCGGCCGGCTCCACACGGCCCTGGCGGACCCGGACGGGGGCTTCGAGGCGGAGAGCCGCCTGGCGTTCGTCGGCGAGCGGCTGAGGGGCCACCTGGGGCCCGTGGAGGCGCCGACGGGCCCGCCGCCGGGTCCGGGCGTCGCGCGGGACCTGCGCGAGCTCCTGGACGAGCGGCTGGGCACGGGGCTCACCCTGGCCGGGGCCGGCCGGCTGCTCCACGCGCACCCCGCCCATCTCGTACGGGCGTTCAGCGCGGCGTACGCGATCGCGCCGCACCAGTACCTGACGGCCCGCCGGGTCGACCGGGCCCGCCGGCTGCTGCTGGACGGGATGCCGGCCGGCGAGGCGGCGGCCGCCGTCGGCTTCCACGACCAGTCCCACCTGACCCGGCACTTCAAGCGGATCGCGGGCACCACCCCGGGCCGGTTCGCGCGCTCCCGGGAAAGCCCGGTGCCCCGGACCCTGTGAGGGGCCGGGGCACCGGATGCGCAGTGCTGTGTGCGGCAGCGCTGTGCGGGGTCAGACCAGGGAACCGCCCGGCAGCTCCACCTTGGCGCCGAGCTTCTCCAGCTTCTCCATGAAGTTCTCGTAACCGCGGTTGATCAGGTCGATCCCGTGCACCCGGGAGGTGCCCTGGGCCGCCAGCGCCGCGATCAGGTACGAGAAGCCGCCGCGCAGGTCGGGGATGACCAGATCGGCGCCCTGGAGCTTCGTCGGTCCGGAGACGACCGCCGAGTGAAGGAAGTTGCGCTGGCCGAAGCGGCAGTCCGAGCCGCCCAGGCACTCGCGGTACAGCTGGATGTGCGCACCCATCTGGTTGAGCGCGGAGGTGAAGCCGAGCCGCGACTCGTACACCGTCTCGTGGACGATGGACAGCCCCGCGGCCTGCGTCAGCGCCACCACCAGCGGCTGCTGCCAGTCGGTCTGGAAGCCGGGGTGGACGTCCGTCTCCAGCGCGATGGCGTTGAGCGCGCCGCCCGGGTGCCAGAAGCGGATGCCCTCGTCGTCGATCTCGAAGGCGCCGCCGACCTTGCGGTAGGTGTTGAGGAAGGTCATCATCGAGCGCTGCTGGGCGCCGCGCACGTAGATGTTGCCCTCGGTCGCCAGCGCCGCCGACGCCCAGGAGGCCGCCTCCAGGCGGTCCGGGATCGCCCGGTGGGTGTAACCGTCGAGCTTGTCGACACCGGTGATCCGGATGGTCCGGTCGGTGTCCATGGAGATGATCGCGCCCATCTTCTGCAGTACGCAGATGAGGTCCTCGATCTCCGGCTCGACGGCCGCGTTGGACAGCTCGGTGACGCCCTCGGCGAGGACGGCGGTGAGCAGCACCTGCTCGGTGGAGCCCACCGAGGGGTACGGCAGCCGGATCTTGGTGCCGCGCAGCCGCTGCGGGGCCTCCAGGTACTGGCCGTCCGCCCGCTTCTCGATGGTCGCGCCGAACTGGCGGAGCACCTCGAAGTGGAAGTCGATCGGCCGGCCGCCGATGTCGCAGCCGCCGAGGCCCGGGATGAAGGCGTGGCCGAGGCGGTGCAGCAGCGGGCCGCAGAAGAGGATCGGGATGCGCGACGAACCCGCGTGGGCATCGATGTCGGCGACGTTGGCCGACTCGACGTGCGAGGGGTCGAGGATCAGTTCGCCCGGCTCGTCGCCGGGGCGGACGGTGACGCCGTGCAACTGGAGCAGTCCGCGGACCACCCGTACGTCACGGATGTCGGGAACGTTGCGGAGGCGGCTGGGCCCGCTGCCGAGCAGCGCGGCGACCATGGCCTTCGGCACCAGGTTCTTGGCGCCTCGGACGCGGATCTCGCCCTCCAGCGGGGTGCCGCCGTGGACAAGCAGGACATCGTCTGTGCCGGTCATGTATCTCGCGTTCCGGAGTGGTCGGGCAGGGGGCCAACGAAAAGGGTAATGGCCTCCTACCCCCGTTCCGTAAGGCGAAGGGGGGTGTACGAACGTCATGAATCCGCCACAACACCCTCCGCGCACCCGATCTTGCGGAGGGTCACCGTCCGGATGGCTCCCGGATCCCGCCCGCGTGGTGCGCTCCCCGTGCCTCCGTGCGCCCTGAGCTGCGCTCGCTCTCCTGAGGTGGTCATCACGGCCGCCGGACCCCCGCGGAGCGCGAAGATGCGGGATCATTTCTGCCATGACGGAGGTGTCCTCGCTCACAGGGCGACTGCTCGTGGCCACACCCGCCCTCGCGGACCCGAATTTCGACCGCGCGGTGGTGCTCCTCATCGACCACGACGAGGAGGGCTCCCTCGGCGTGGTCCTGAACCGCCCGACCCCGGTCGGCGTCGGTGACATCCTCGGCTCCTGGGCCGGTCTCACCGGTGAGCCGGACGTCGTCTTCCAGGGCGGCCCGGTCTCGCTGGACTCCGCGCTCGGCGTCGCGGTGATCCCCGGCGACGAGGGCCCGGTCGGTTGGCGCCGGGTGCACGGGGCGATCGGCCTGGTTGATCTGGAGACCCCGCCGGAGCTGCTCGGACCGGCGCTCGGATCGCTGCGGATCTTCGCCGGGTACGCGGGGTGGGGGCCCGGTCAGCTGGAGGGCGAGCTGACCGAGGGCGCCTGGTACGTGGTCGAGTCGGAGCCTGGTGACGTCTCCTCCCCGCGCCCGGAGAACCTCTGGCGCGCGGTGCTCCGGCGGCAGCGCAGCGAGCTGGCGATGATCGCCACGTATCCGGACGACCCTTCGCTCAACTGACGGCCCTCTCTTTCAGTACCCTTGGCGGTTATGAGCACTCTTGAGCCCGATCGCGGGGCAGGTACGGGGACCCTCGTAGAGCCGACGCCACAGGTGTCGAGGGGCGACGGCGACCACGAGCGCTACGCCCATTACGTCCAGAAGGACAAGATCATGGCGAGCGCCCTGGAGGGCACTCCCGTGGTCGCGCTGTGCGGCAAGGTCTGGGTGCCGGGGCGTGACCCCAAGAAGTACCCGGTCTGTCCCATGTGCAAGGAGATCTACGAGTCCATGGGCGCCGGCGGCGACAAGGACAAGGGCAAGGGCGGCAAGGACAAGGGCAAGAAGTAGGGCCAGGGTCCCACTCCGTCTTCCGAAGGCCCCCGGTACACGCATCGACCGCGTACCGGGGGCCTTCGTCATGCCCGCGCGTGTACCGGGGGCCCTCGGCGTGCCCGGGTGCCGGCCCCCGTGTCGCCGGTGACGGATCGTGACCATGCGTGCTCGCGTTGCGCGGGGTGCGTCGGCTGGTCACAGAGTGGTGGAGACCACTTGTCGGGCGCCGGAACCGGACTTACTCTCCTGCCAGTTGTGCAGAACGAAACGCACGTTGCACATGATGCAACGATGGACCGGTAGGGGTTCCCGGATGAAGCTTTCTGCCCGAATTGCCGCCCCGGTAGCGGCGCTTGTGCTGGCGGGCCTCACCGCCACCGCCTGCGCGCCGCAGACCTCCGACACCAGTGCGAAGGGTGACGAGAAGAGCGGGACTCTCCGTGTCTGGCTCTTCCAGGAGGTCGGCAACAAGCCCAAGGAGAAGGTCGTCGACGACGCGGTCGCCGCGTTCCAGAAGCGCCACGAGGGCGCGAAGGTCGAGGTCGAGTACATACCCGTCGACACCCGCGCCCAGCGCATCAAGGCCGCCTTCAACGACCCCAAGAGCGCCCCGGACCTCATCGAGTACGGCAACAGCGACACCGCCGGATACGTCAAGGACGGCGGACTCGCGGACGTGACCGAGGAGTTCGGCGCCTGGGAGGAGGCCAAGGACACCGACCCGATCGCCAAGCAGTCCGTCACCGTCGGCGGCAAGGTCTACGGCGCCCCGTTCTTCGTCGGCGTCCGCGCTCTCTACTACCGCACCGACATCCTCAAGGACCTCGGCATCCAGCCCCCCAAGTCCCAGGCCGAGCTGATCTCGACGGCCAAGAAGATCCGCAAGGCGAAGCCGGACCTCTACGGCCTCGCGGTCGGCGGCGCCTACACCTACGGCGCGATGCCCTTCATCTGGTCCCACGGCGGCGAGATCGCGGGCGAGAGCGGCGGTACGTACACGTCGGCCATCAACAGCGAGAAGGCCCGCAAGGGCATCGAGGCCTACACCTCGCTCTTCGGCGACGACAACTGTCCGGCCGCCAAGTGCGCCTCCATGACCGGCAACTCCACCGTGACCGCCTTCGCCTCCGGCAAGGCCGCCATGGCGATCGGCGGCGACTTCAGCCACGCGGCGGTCGAGGCGAGCGCGGTCAAGGGCAAGTACGCGGTCGTCCCGCTGCCCGGCATCGCGCCGAACTCCATCGCCCCGGCCTTCGCGGGCGGCAACAACATCGGCGTACTGAAGAGCAGTTCGCACCGCACGCTCGCCGTCGACCTGATGAAGTCGCTCACCGGCAAGAAGACCCAGGCCGAGATGTTCGACGCGATGGGCTTCCTGCCCACCTACACCGACGTCCTGGGCAACGCCGCGAAGAAGCAGCCCTTCGTCGCGCCGTTCGTCCAGACCCTCGGCGCCGGCGCCAAGTTCGTCCCCGCCTCGCCCGCCTGGGGCCAGATCGACGCCTCGCTGGTCCTGCCGACGATGTTCCAGGAGATCGTCTCGGGCCGTAAGGACGTGGCACAGGCCTCGGACGACGCGGCGAAGAAGATGGACGCGGCCTTCACCGACGCGGGCTGACCATGACCACGCCCACCACCGCTCTCAAGGCCCCGGCCCCCGCGGCCGGGGCGGGCACCGACACTCCCGCCGGCCGCCCGCCCCGGCGCGGCCGCACCGTGTCGCCCAAGGGCCACTCCGGCTGGACCCCCTGGCTTTACCTCCTGCCCGCCCTCGTCCTGCTCGCCGGGCTGCTGGTCTACCCGATCTACCAGCTCGGCCTGATCTCGTTCCTGGAGTACACCCAGGCCCAGGTCAGCGGCGGCGAACCGACCACCTTCAAGGGCTTCGACAACTACGCGACCCTCTTCAACGACGGCCAGTTCTGGCAGGTCCTCCTCGCCACCGTCCTCTTCGCCGCCGCCTGTGTGGTCTCCACGCTCTTCGTCGGCTGCGCGCTGGCCGTCCTGCTCACCCGCATCCGCGCCCTGCCCCGCCTGGTGCTGATGATGGCCGCGCTCGGCGCCTGGGCCACCCCCGCGATCACCGGCTCCACGGTCTGGGTCTTCCTCTTCGACCCCGACTTCGGACCCGTGAACAAGGTGCTCGGCCTCGGTGACTTCTCCTGGACGTACGGCCGCTACAGCGCCTTCGCGCTCGTACTCCTCGAAGTCCTGTGGTGCTCGTTCCCGTTCGTCATGGTCACCGTCTACGCGGGCATCCGGGCCATCCCCACCGAGGTGCTGGAGGCCGCCTCGCTGGACGGCGCGTCCCAGTGGCGGATCTGGCGGACCATCATGGCGCCGATGCTCAAGCCGATCCTGATCGTCGTCACCATCCAGTCGATCATCTGGGACTTCAAGGTCTTCACCCAGATCTACGTCATGACCAACGGCGGCGGCATCGCCGGCCAGAACCTGGTGCTCAACGTCTACGCGTACCAGAAGGCGTTCGCGTCCTCGCAGTACAGCCTCGGCTCGGCGATCGGCGTCGTGATGCTGGTGATCCTGCTGGCGGTCACGCTGGTCTATCTGCGCCTGGTGCGGCGCCAGGGGGAGGAACTGTGAGCGCGACGACCGACAGTGCCGCACGTGGGGGCACGCGCGGCATACGTACGCTGCTGCGCGTCAAGCGGCCCGGCAGGCTGGCGGCCGAGGCCGCGGCCCTGCTGATCGCCGTGGCGGTCGCCTTCCCGCTCTACTGGATGGTGCTCTCCGCCTTCAAACCGGCCGGGGAGATCCAGTCGACCGAGCCCCGCCCCTGGACGCTCGCCCCTTCGCTCGACTCGTTCCGCCGGGTCTTCGAACAGCAGGACTTCGGCCGGTACTTCCTCAACAGCCTGCTGGTGGCGGGCACGGTGGTCATCCTCTCGGCGCTGATCGCCTTCCTGGCCGCCACCGCCGTGACCCGGTTCCGCTTCAAGTTCCGCACCACGCTGCTCATCATGTTCCTGGTGGCGCAGATGGTGCCGGTGGAGGCGCTGACCATCCCGCTCTTCTTCCTGATGCGGGACTTCGGCCAGCTCAACACGCTCGGCTCGCTGATCCTGCCGCACCTGGCCTTCTCGCTGCCGTTCGCCATCTGGATGCTGCGCGGCTTCGTCAGAGCCGTCCCCGAGGCCCTGGAGGAGGCCGCCTACATCGACGGCGCCAGCCGCACCCGCTTCCTCTGGCAGATCCTCTTCCCACTGGTCTTCCCGGGCCTGGTCGCGACGAGCGTCTTCTCCTTCATCACCACCTGGAACGACTTCCTCTTCGCGAAGTCGTTCATCATCAGCGACACCTCGCAGTCGACGCTGCCGATGGCGCTGCTGGTCTTCTTCAAACCGGACGAGAACGACTGGGGCGGGATCATGGCAGCCTCGACCGTGATGACCATCCCCGTCCTCGTCTTCTTCGTACTCGTACAGCGGCGCCTGGTCTCCGGACTGGGTGGCGCGGTTAAGGACTGACGTCTCATGACATCCGACGACACGACGGCCCCCGGCCTGATCCCCGCCCCGCGCGAGGTGACCTGGGGTGCGCCGGGAGCGGAGCCGTTCCGGCTGGACGCGGCGACCGCGCTCATCGCTCCACCGGGAACCGAGGGCGTCGCCCGGTGGCTGGGCGCCACCGTCGGCGCGGCCACCGGACTGCCGCTCGCCGACGGCACGGACGGCTCCCGCGTGGAGCTGGCGCTCGACGCGGCCCTGGCCCCGGAGGCGTACGGACTCGTCGTCGACGGCGGCGCCGTACGCATCACGGGCGGCAGCGCGGCCGGGCTCCTGCACGGCGCGCAGACCTTCCGCCAGCTCCTCGGCCCGGACGCCTTCCGCCGCGCGCCGATCGCCGCGGGGCGCACCTGGGGCGTCCCGGCGGTGGTCATCGCGGACGAACCCCGCTTCTCCTGGCGCGGCCTGATGCTCGACGTCTCCCGGCACTTCCTGCCCAAGGACGACGTGCTGCGCTACCTCGACCTCCTCGCCGCGCACAAGCTCAACGTCTTCCACTTCCACCTCACCGACGACCAGGGCTGGCGCATCGAGATCAAGCGCTACCCGCGCCTCACCGAGGCCGCCTCCTGGCGCGCGCGCACCAAATACGGCCACCGGGCCTCCGAGCTGTGGGACGAGACCCCGTACGGCGGCTACTACACCCAGGACGACATCCGCGAGATCGTCGCCTACGCCGCCGAGCGGCATATCCGCGTCGTCCCGGAGATCGACATCCCGGGCCACTCGCAGGCCGCCATCAGCGCGTACCCCGAGCTGGGCAACACCGACGTCATCGACACCACCACCCTCTCCGTCTGGGACACCTGGGGCATCAACCCGAACGTACTCGCCCCCACCGACAACACCCTCCGCTTCTTCGAAGGCGTCTTCGAGGAGGTGCTCGACCTCTTCCCGGCCGCCACCTCGCCGTTCATCCACGTCGGCGGCGACGAGTGCCTCAAGGACCAGTGGAAGGAGTCGCCGACCGCGCAGGCCCGGATCGCCGAACTCGGCCTGAAGGACGAGGACGAGCTCCAGTCCTGGTTCATCCGCCACTTCGACGGCTGGCTCACCGCACGCGGCCGCCGCCTCATCGGCTGGGACGAGATCCTCGAAGGCGGCCTCGCCGAGGGCGCGGCGGTCTCCTCCTGGCGTGGTTACGCCGGAGGCGTCGCGGCAGCCGAGGCCGGGCACGACGTGGTGATGTGCCCGGAGCAGCAGGTGTATCTGGACCACCGTCAGGACGGCGGCCCCGACGAGCCGATGCCCATCGGATACGTACGCACCCTGGAGGACGTCTACCGCTTCGAACCCGTTCCGCCGGGGCTGAGCGAGGAGGCGGCCCGTCACATCCTGGGCACGCAGGCCAACGTGTGGACCGAGGTCATGCAGAACAGGTCACGCGTCGACTACCAGGTCTTCCCGCGCCTCGCCGCCTTCGCCGAGGTCGCCTGGAGCGCCCTGCCGGCCCCGGCCGAACGGGACTTCGCCGGATTCGACGCGCGGATGACCGACCACTACGCCCGGCTCGACGCCCTCGGCGTCGACTACCGCCGGCCCGGCGGCCCGCTGCCGTGGCAGCGCCGGCCCGGCGTCCTCGGTCGCCCGATCGAAGGAGCGCCGCCGGTGGTGTGAGCCGCGGTTCGATCCGCGCCGGACACGCTCCGGTGCGGATCGAACGGCCCCCGGAACGAACGGAATAAGTCGTACAAGCATCGCTGAAGAGTGGCAATTCACCCTCCACTCCGAAGAGGTGCGAAATCGGGTCATCCCCCAGGTCAGGGACGGATCCACCCTTCGCGGACCCTCGCGCCGGTCTCATCGGAAGATGTGCCAGAGTTGCCACGTCCGGCCTGTGAACACGTACCGTACGGCGCAACAGGCGGACCAGCCGGGAGACCGGGAAGGGGCAGCTGGGTTGACCACGCACGCACCGCAGGCGCTGCAGTCGGTGACGCTGCCGGCCTCGCTCGACGAGGCCGTGGCGGCGCTGGAAGCCATGCCCGCCGCCGTCCCCGTGGCGGGCGGAACGGACCTGATGGCGGCCGTGAACAAGGGGCTCCTGCGCCCCTCGGGACTGGTCGGCCTCGGCCGGATCAGCGAGCTGCGCGGCTGGCACTACCAGGACGGCCACGCCCTGCTCGGCGCCGGCCTCACCCACGCCCGGATGGGCCGGCCCGACTTCGCCGCCCTGATCCCTGCCCTCGCCGCCTCCGCGCGCGCCGCCGGCCCGCCCCAGATCCGCAACGCCGGAACCCTCGGCGGCAACATCGCCACCTCCGCGCCGACCGGCGACGCGCTGCCGGTGCTGGCCGCGCTGGAGGCCGAACTGGTCGTCGCCGGACCCGGCGGCACGCGCCGCGAGATCCCCGTCTCGCACCTGCTGGCCGGCCGCGAGATGCTCGGCCCGGCCGAGCTGATCGGCTTCGTCCGGGTCCCACTGCTGCACGCCCCGCAGGTGTTCCTGAAGGCCACCGGCCGCACCGGTCCCGGCCGCGCCACCGCCTCGGTCGCCATCGTGCTCGACCCGGCCCGGCGCGGCGTGCGCTGCGCGGTCGGCGCCATCGCCCCGATGCCGCTGCGGCCGCTGGAGGCGGAGCGCTGGATCGCCTCGCTGATCGACTGGGACGGCGAACGCGGCCTGGCCCCCGACGCGCTGGCCGCCTTCGGCGAGTACGTCGCCGCCGCCTGCATCCCGGACCACGAACCGCCGGCCGACGGGTCAGAGGCCCCGCCGCTGTCCCCGGCCGTCCTGCACCTGCGGCGCACCGTCGCCGCGCTCGCCCGACGCGCACTGGGGAGGGCACTGTCGTGAGCAATGAGGAACACCCCGACCCCCGGTACGAGGGCTGGGAGCCGACGCCGCAGAGCGGTGAGTACGACGCCGACGCCACCGCCTTCGTCCAGCTGCCGCCGGAGGACCTGGCGGCCATCCCGCTGGCCGCGCCCGGCCACGGATACGTACCGCCGATGATCGTGCCGCTGACCCCGGCCGCCGGTCTGGACCCGGCCGCGACGGGCAGCTGGGTCGTGCGGACGCAGAGCCAGCAGCAGGCCGAGGCCGACCGCCGCGCCCAGGAGCAGCCCCCCGGCGCGGTGCACTGGCCGGACCCGAACGACCAGGGCGGCGGCTACGCGCAGCAGCCGTACCAGGACACGTCGCACTCCACGGCGCAGTGGAACTTCACGGAGGCGATCGGGGAGCAGGCGGGGCAGCCGGGCGCGGGCGAGTACGCGGACCAGGCGGGCCAGGCAGGCCAGGCAGGCCAGGGCGACTACGTAGGCCACACGGACCACGCGGACCACACCGCCACCTCCGGTCACACAGACCACACCGCCACCTCCGGTCACACAGGCCACGCGGACCACACCACCCCCTCCGGCCACACCGGCCAGTGGACGATTCCGGTCGCGGACGGGGATCTTCCGGACGAGTCGGGCGAGTTCCTGGCCTCGGCGGCGGCCTCGCAGCAGTGGTACGCGGACGACACGCGCCCCGCGACGCTCCCCGGCGGCGCCCCTGCGCCGTGGGCCACGCAGCCGCAGCCCGAGGAGCCCCCGGCCGCCGCCCCCGAGACCGACGGCCACCCGCTCCCCGGCGACGAACCGGAAGCGGAAGCGCCGCCGACGGAACCGCACGCCACAGCAGACACAGCACCGGAACCGGAAGCAGAAGCGGAACCCCCGGCCGACCCCGCATCGGAAGCACTCACCGACCCCGCATCGGAAGCACCCGCCGACCCCGACGCCGCAACCGCCGCCCCCCAGACGGACGCGGAACATCCCTCCGAAGCGGAACCCGAGCCGGACCCGTCCCACGAGCCCGCCCACGACCCCGCGCCCGACCCCGCCCACGACCCGGTCGCCGCACCCCTGGACGTACCGAGCGAGCACCCCGCCGCCTCCTACGTCCTCCATGTCAACGGCGTGGACCGCCCGGTCTCCGACGCCTGGATCGGCGAGTCCCTGCTCTACGTGCTCCGCGAGCGCCTCGGCCTCGCCGGAGCCAAGGACGGCTGCTCGCAGGGCGAGTGCGGGGCGTGCAACGTCCAGGTCGACGGCCGCCTCGTCGCCTCCTGCCTGGTGCCCGCCGCCACCGCGGCCGGCAGCGAGGTCCGTACGGTCGAGGGGCTGGCCGTCGACGGCGAACCCTCCGACGTCCAGCGTGCGCTCTCCGCCTGCGGGGCCGTCCAGTGCGGCTTCTGTATTCCCGGCATGGCGATGACCGTCCACGACCTGCTGGAGGGCAACCACGCCCCGAGCGAGCTGGAGACCCGCCAGGCCCTCTGCGGCAACCTCTGCCGCTGCTCCGGCTACCGGGGCGTGCTCGACGCGGTCGCGGACGTCGTGGCCTCCCGCGAGGCGAGCGCCGAAACGGCGGCGGCCACCGCCCAGGACGAGCCCCGCATCCCGCACCAGGCCGAGCCCGGCGCCGGCGGCGTACAGCAGCAGCACCAGCACCACTCGCACGAGGGAGGCGCGCAGTGATCCACGCGCGCAGACCCGTGCCATCCGGACAGCACCCCGCGACACCACAGGTCACCCCCCGCCCCCGTAGCGGCGGGGCGAACGACAAGGAGGCGGCGTGAGCGGCGACGCAGCCACCGCGGCCAACGCGACCAGCACCAGCCTGCCCAGGATCGACGCGGCCTCGGGCGGGCCGGGCTCGGGCGACGGCCCCGGCCAGGAGCCACCGCTGATGGGCCTGGGCGCCTCGCTGCCGCCCGCCGACACCCGTGCGAAGACCGAGGGCACCTTCCCGTACGCCGCCGACCTCTGGGCCGAAGGCCTGCTCTGGGCCTCCGTGCTCCGCTCGCCGCACCCGCACGCCCGCATCCTCTCCATCGACACCTCGGCCGCCGCCGCGATGCCCGGGGTCCGCGCGGTCGTCACGCACGAGGACGTGCCCGGGGACAGCAACTACGGCCGCCGGGTCGTCGACCGCCCGGTCTTCGCCGCCGAGCTGGTCCGCCACCACGGCGAGCCGATCGCCGCGGTGGCCGCCGACCACCCGGACACCGCGCGCCTCGCGGCCGCCGCGATCGCGGTCGAGTACGAGGTGCTGGAGCCGGTCACGGACCCGGAGAAGGCGTTCGCGGCCGAGCCCCTGCACCCCGACGGCAACCTGATCCGGCACATCCCGCTCCGGTACGGCGATGCCGAGGCGACCGGCGAGGTCATCGTCGAGGGCCTCTACCGCATCGGCCGCCAGGACCCGGCCCCGATCGGCGCGGAGGCCGGCCTCGCCGTACCCCGCCCCGACGGCGGCGTCGAGATCTACACCGCCTCCACCGACCCGCACACCGACCGCGACCTGGCCGCCGCCTGCTTCGGCCTGGAGCCGGACCGGGTCAAGGTCGTCGTCACCGGCGTCCCCGGCGCGACCGGCGACCGCGAGGACCCGGGCTTCCAGATCCCGCTGGGCCTGCTCGCCCTGCGCACCGGCTGCCCGGTGAAGCTGGCCGCCACCCGCGAGGAGTCCTTCCTCGGCCACGCCCACCGCCACCCCACCCTTCTCCGCTACCGCCACCACGCGGACGCGGACGGCCGGCTGGTCAAGGTGGAGGCCCAGATCCTGCTGGACGCGGGCGCGTACGCCGACTCCTCCTCGGAATCCCTCGCGGCGGCCGTGGCGTTCGCCTGCGGCCCGTACGTCGTCCCGCACGCCTTCATCGAGGGGTGGGCGGTCCGCACGAACAACCCGCCCTCCGGCCATGTCCGCGGCGAGGGCGCGATGCAGGTGTGCGCGGCGTACGAGGGCCAGATGGACAAGCTGGCCGCGAAGCTCTCCATCGACCCGGCCGAACTCCGCCTCCGTAACGCCTTGTCGACGGGCGACATCCTGCCCACCGGCCAGACGGTGACCTGCCCGGCCCCGGTGGCCGAACTGCTCCGCGCGGTCCGTGACGCGCCCCTCCCCGCCCTCCCCAAGGACAGCCCGGAGGACGACTGGCTGCTGCCCGGCGGCCCCGAGGGCGCGGGTGAACCCGGGGCGGTGCGCCGAGGCGTGGGGTACGGGGTCGGCATGGTCCACATGCTCGGCGCCGAGGGCGCGGACGAGGTCTCCACGGCCACGGTCCGGGTCCACGACGGCGTGGCCACGGTGATCTGCGCGGCGGTGGAAACAGGCCAGGGCTTCACCACCCTCGCCCGCCAGATCGTCCAGGAGGTCCTGGGCGTGGACGAGGTCCACGTGGCCGCCGTCGACACCGACCAGCCTCCGGCGGGCCCGGCGACGCACGGCCGCCACACCTGGGTCTCCGGCGGGGCGGTGGAGCGGGCGGCGAAGATGGTCCGCACGCAGCTCCTCCAGCCGCTGGCCCACAAGTTCGGCATGTCCACGGAGCTGCTCCAGATCGCCGACGGCAAGATCACCTCGTACGACGGCGTCCTCTCCACCACCGTCATGGAGGCGATGGACGGCAAGGAACTCTGGGCCACCGCCCAGTGCCGCCCCCACCCCACCGAGCCGCTGGACGGTTCCGGCCAGGGCGACGCGTTCGTGGGCCTGGCGTTCTGCGCGGTACGGGCGGTGGTCGACGTCGACATCGAGCTCGGCTCGATCCGCGTGGTCGAGATGGCGGTGGCCCAGGACGTGGGCCGCGTCCTGAACCCGAAGCAGCTGGCGATCCGTATCGAGGCAGGCATCACCCAGGGCATCGGCGCGGCCCTCACCGAGAACCTCCGCACCGCCCGCGGCATCGTCCGCCACCCCGACCTGACCGGATACGCCCTGCCGACCTCGCTGGACGCGCCGGACATCCGTATCGTCAAGCTGGTCGAGGAACGGGACGTCGTTGCCCCCTTCGGCGCCAAGCCCGCCTCGGCCGCCCCGGTCGTGACGGCCCCGGCGGCGGTGGCCTCGGCGATCCGCTCGGCCACCGGCCGCCCGGTGAACCGCCTGCCGGTACGGCCGCAGGCGGCGGTGGCGGCCACGAAAGGCTGACACGACGCACGCGCGTGCGTCGTTTTCTTGACCAGGGGGAGTACCGGACATGATTTCTGAGCCGGAGTTGGTGGGGGAGTTCGGGCCGGAGCACAGACCGGAGGCGGTGGGCGGCTTCGACCACAGGCCGCCCCCCGGCCGCCGGCGCGGCCACGGCCTGCTCTGGGCCCTGGCGGGAGCGCTGACCGCGTCCGCGATATGGGCGGCGGCCGTCTTCGCGTACGGGGACAACCCCGAACGGAAGCCGGACATGCACGGCTACGAGCTGGGCGGACGCTCCTGCTCCGCACTGCAGATGAAGGCGCTGACCGCATCAGTGGGAAAGCGGTACGAGGCACCGAGCCTGAGCCCCGGCAGGATCGGACATCCGGCCTTCGACAGCATCTCGTGCTCCATGGCCGTCACGGCTCCGAAGGGAAAGGGCCCGGACGAAGAGTGGACCTACAGCGTCTACGTGGGGATGTCGGTCGAACTCCACAAGGAGACCGACCCCTTGCCCGAGTTCGAGGCCCGCAGGAACACGGCGTCCGAATGGGGAGAGGACGCGGTGCGTTCGGAGCTGGTACCCGGTCTCGGGGACCGGGCCTATCTCCTGGTCGCGAGTGAGCGGACCTCGGAGCTGAGAGTGGTCGAGGGCGGCGCCGTCATCATGCTCTCCATCTCCGCGAACTGGGACGACCAGGGCTATGAGGACGGGACGGAGCCGTCGTCCGACGCGCCTGACGACACTCTCGACGTGGAGCCGTACCACGCCGACCTGATCAGTGACATGCGCGACGTGATGAAGGCGCTGAAGACGGCGGCCTGAGCAGGGCCGAGGAACGCTCAGCAGAAACCAGGGGGACATTCATGACGTTCGACGAGGAGTGGGCCGAACTGCGCACGGCAGCGGCCGAACGAGGCGCCATGCGGATCAACGGCGTACCGGCCGAGGGCGGCGGGGGCGGCGGCGCAGCCGACCTGGTGGTGAACCGGGACGACCTCGGCGCCATCGGGAACGACGCCTACGACCTGAGGACAAGGCTGTCGAAGGAGGGCGACCACGCCCGCCCCGCCACCTTCGACGCGTCGATCGCGCTGACCAACGGCAACTTCGCGAGCGGCGCGGCGGTGCTCAAGGTGCACGACCGCTGGCAGACCCAGCTGAAGACGCTCCTGGACTCCTGCGCGCACATCTCGAACCACCTGGACTACACGAAGGCCCAGCACGCGAAGGACGAGGTGAAGGTCGTGGGTGACCTGACGCCGATCTCCAAGCTCACGGAATATCTGCAGTAGGACGCGGGGGAGAACGTACGTGCTGAGCTACCGGGACATTGTCGACGCGCCCGTGGGAAAGCTGAAGGCCGCGGCCGACGACTGGTCGGAGATGGCGCAGAAGCTGGAGAAACTGGCCACCCAGGCCGCCGACGGGATGAAGACGAAGGCGGACAAGGCCGACTGGGAGGGGCTCAACGCCGGGGTCACCAAGGCCTTCATCGGCAAGACGGCCAAGGAGTTCACGGACGCGGCGGCCCAGGCCAAGGGCGTGAGGATGATCCTTGAGGACGGCCTCGCGGCCATCAAGAAGGCCAAGGACGATCTGATCGGCATCCAGGATCACGAAGGTCCGGCCGCCGGCATCCGGGTCGACGCGGACGGCAAGGTGTCCGCGCGCCGGCCGCTCGCGGACGTGCCTCCCGCACAGCGCCACGACCCCGACTACCCCCAGGCGGTACGGCAGGAGAAGGAGAACATCGCCGCCTGGCAGAGGAAGATCGACCTGATCGTGGACAACTGCAACGACGCCGACGTGTCGTTGAAGAACGCCCTCGAAGCGAACGTCACCGATCGCAAGGACTTCAGCGCCCCGAAGTACACGAAGCTGGACCAGGAGGAGGCCGCCAGGGCCGCCGCACTGGCCGCCAAGGGCCGCGACCTCACGCACACCGAACTCCAGGCGCTCAACGAACTGCTGAGGGACAACAGCACATCGATGGAGTTCTCGAAGAACTTCTACGAGAAGCTCGGCCCGGAGAAATCCCTGTCCTTCTTCGGGCAACTGGCGACGGACACGCACCGGGGGCTGAAGGCCGACAAGGAGCGGCTCAAGGACGTCCAGGCGCTCCAGAAGAACCTCGGGCTCACCTTGGCCACCGCCTCGCACGACAAGGCGTTCTCGGCGGAGTGGGGCCCGGAGCTGCGCAAGCTCGGGACGCAGCAGATCCCGCTCTCCAGGTACGCCGCCCCCGGCGACCCGTACGGGTACCAACTGCTCGGCGGCATCATGCGGTACGGGAAGTACGACGCCTCGTTCCTCAACCCGATCGCCGAGCATGTCGCGCAACTGCACCAGAAGGATCCGTACCGGTTCGCCGGCAACAAGCAGGTGAACGGCTTCCTGGAGAACCCGTTCAATCCCTCGGGCACGAACGGTTCCGGCTACGACCCGGTCACGGCGATGCTGGAGGCGCTGGGGAACAGCCCGGACGCCGCGAAGCGCTTCTTCACCGACGACCCGACGGCCTACAACGAGGACGGCACGGTGGACAAGGGAGCCACCGCCGACCTCGGCAAGCAGGACGGCGAGGCTGTCGACAACTACCTCGATTTCTTCGGAAACGAGAAGTGGGAGTCGTTCCCGGACATGAACTCCACCGACCCGGACAAGCTGGAGGCCACCCTCCAGCACATGCCGGACGCGCTGGGTCACGCGCTGGAGGCGGCGACACTCGGCTATCCGGCCGGTCATCCGGACGCGACTGTGGTGCGGGACGCCGACAACGCGGCCGTCATGCGGCAGGTCATGGAGAAGTACGGAGAGGACGCCGGGCTGCTCAAACAACAGGAGAGTCTGGCCGACAGCCTCGGGGTCATGGGGTCCGGGTACATCGGCGACATCAACTGGGCTCTGGACAAGGGTAGTTCGGACAGTGTCTTCGCTCCGGCCAAGAGTCTGGAGGGGCACGTCTCCTTCAATGGCGAGGAGGAGGAAGGCAGGAGCACCGCCCGCCGCTTTCTCAGCGCACTCGGTCAGCATCCGGATGCGTACGCCACCCTTTCCGCGGCCGAGCAGGTCTACACGAGGAGTGTGCTCGAAGGGCAGGTGGGGCCCGATGGGAAGATCGATGAGGGGTCTGCCCGATCCGCCGTTCACGTCGGAGCTGAGGTGCAGGGCATGCTCGACCAATCCCGGGCCGACCAAGTCGCGGCGAACCACATGAAGACGCACGAAGATTTCGAGAAAGCGGTGGCCAAGCGTGCCGGATGGGTGGAATTCGGTGCGGCGGCGGGGATCGCGGCCGGTGTCGCCTTCCTGCCGGCGACGGCCGCCGTGGGAGCCGCAGCAGTGCTGATCCCTCTGGCGACCGACACCGCGAGCGGTGCGGCAGAGCAGGTGATCGGCCAATTCGTCGGCGATATCTCGGACAACTCGGTCGATAAGAGCAAGGAGAAGGCCGAGGAGCTCACCGAAGGGGATTGGAACAGGATCTACCGGTCCGGCGAGGCCATGGCGGAGGCTCCGATGGAGGAGTTCCTGGCGCGTCATACCACCGAAGAGGATTCCGGATTCCGCCAGGACATGAAGGAATCGATGCGCTCGGGCTACTCGACCGGAAACGACCGTGAGAACCAGCAGGGCACAAGTCCGGAGACAGGCTGAGAGGCGTGGCTGTGAGTGAGTTGCGGTACAGGAGGGTGCTGACGGCTGCCCTGGTCATGACGGTGGGTTTCGGCGGAGCGGCCTGCGGATCGGAGCCTGAACCCGAACCGGCTTTCGTGGGTGCGGGCCAGGTGTGCGAAGGCGTCTTCCCGGCCCGCATGGAGAAGACGGTGGAAGCCGTCGCCGGAGCTACGTCCTTCGAGTGGCGCGCCGGAGGAGGCATGGCCCGGGTGATCGAGAAGATCAAGGAGGGGTATGCGTCGGACCGCTCCTGGTCGACCAGCGAGAAGCTCTGCCGGATCCCCGTAAAGGGAATCAGCTCCCGTGAGAGGACCTCTCTGTCCTTCAGTATCTACGCGCCCCAGGATGTGGGTGACCCCCGTAACCCTGAGGGCATTCGACTGTTCCCGCTGGGCAAGGAAGCGGTGGCCGGCGAGCGTTCGGCGGGTCTCTACTTCGAATGTGTGAGCCCGCGGCTCGAAGGGTCGGAGCGCGTTCCGGCCCGTATCCGTGGGGGACTGGGGAACGCGCATGGCCGGGGCGATGCCGTGAGCGATCTGGTGGCCAACCTCACGGTCCTGCACGCTGCCTCTCTTGCCGTGGCGAAAGAGCTCGAATGCGAGGGGAACGGCGGGCTTCCCGAGAAGGTGGACCCCGAACTGAAGCCTCTGCCCTGAGCTGGGGGTGCGTCGGCCAGGAGCCGGATGTGCGGCGAGCCATCGGTGGCCCCGGCCGTCTTCCGGCCCACCGGCCGTCCGATTCTCAGGCGCCGTCCGCGACCGTCGCGGTCAGGTCGTACCGGGCGAGGGAACCGCTGCCGCACCCGCGTCCGGCACCGAGATCACGCCCTGCGCGGGCCTTAACCTCTGGTGTCCCCGTGACCTCGGACACGACAACGGCCGCCCCGCGGAACAGGGGCGGCCGTAGCCTTTCGATGCCTCGAACTGGAGGCCGTGACCGGAATCGAACCGGTGTAACTCGAGTTGCAGTCGAGCCCCTGAGCCTCTCGGGCACACGGCCGTGCGTTTGTCGCTGTGCCCTCGACGTTAGGGGCCGCGCCGTACCGGTCACAAGGGCGGCGGCCGGTACGCAACACGACTGCCATACGCCGTTCACGCCCGGCCCCGCGGCCTACGACCAAGGGACGACCCCGGGCGGGGCCGGGGACAGGGCTCAAACCGCTCCACGCCCCTTACGCTGGGGCCATGACCGCCCCCGAACAGCGCGACGGCACCGACGCCGCGCGTCCCGCGCCGACCGATCCGCCGCATGACCACCGCCAGGCCGGCCTGCCCCACGATCACCGTGGGGCTCACCTGCCGGGCGGCCCCACCGACCCGGCGACCGGGCTGCCGGCGGACCTTCCCGCCGATCTGAAGACCGGCATACCCGGGGACCTGCGGCCCGGGATGCCGGACGCGCTGCCCGAGGATCTGACCGGGGCGGTCACCGAGGCGGCCGCGGAGGGGGTGCTCGGGCGGACCTACCGGGCGCTCAGCATCGGGATCGTCTCCGTGGTGTTCCTCATCGCGTTCGAGGCCACGGCGGTCGGTACGGCGATGCCGGTGGCCGCGCGGGAGCTGCACGGCATCCCGCTCTACGCGTTCGCCTTCTCCGCGTACTTCACCACCAGCCTCTTCGCCATGGTGCTCTCCGGCCAGTGGGCCGACCGGCGCGGGCCGCTCCAGCCGCTCGCCACCGGGATCACCGCGTTCGGCGCGGGGCTGCTGCTCTCCGGGGCGGCGGGCTCCATGTGGGTGTTCATCGCGGGCCGGGCGGTCCAGGGGCTCGGCGGCGGGCTGGTGATCGTCGCCCTGTACGTGGTCATCGGGCGCGCCTACCCCGAACGCATCCGGCCCGCCATCATGGCCGCCTTCGCCGCGAGCTGGGTGATCCCGTCCGTGGTCGGGCCGCTGGCCGCCGGAACGGTGACCGAGCACCTCGGCTGGCGCTGGGTCTTCGTCGGCATCCCCGCCCTGATCGTGATCCCGCTGGCCCTGGCCCTCCCGCAGATCCGCCGGATGGCCTCGGGGCCCGCGGACCCGGACGCGCCGCCGCAGCCGTACGACCGCCGCCGTATCCGCCTCGCGCTGGGGATCTCGGCGGGGGCCGGGCTGCTCCAGTACGCGGGCCAGGAGCTGAACTGGCTCGCCGTGCTCCCCGCCGCCGCGGGCGTCGCGCTGCTGGTGCCCGCCGTACGGGGCCTGCTGCCCACCGGGACCGTACGGGCGGCGCGCGGGCTGCCGTCGGTGATCCTGTTGCGCGGGGTGGCGGCCGGTTCGTTCATCGCGGCCGAGTCCTTCGTACCGCTGATGCTGGTCACCCAGCGCGGCCTCACCCCGACCATGGCGGGCCTCTCGCTGGCGGTGGGCGGCGCGACCTGGGCGCTCGGTTCGTACGTCCAGTCCCGGCCGCGCCTGGAGCCGTACCGGGAGCGGCTGATGGTGAGCGGGATGGTGCTGGTGGCCGCGTCCATCGCCGTCGCCCCGACCGTACTGATCCCGGCCGTCCCGGTCTGGATCGTCGCCGTGGCCTGGGCCTTCGGCTGCTTCGGCATGGGCATGGTGATCGCCTCCACCAGCGTGCTGCTCCTGAAGCTCTCGGCCCCCGAGGAAGCGGGCTCCAACTCCGCCGCCCTCCAGATCTCCGACGGCCTCTCCAACGTCCTGCTCCTGGCCCTCGGCGGCGCCGCCTTCGCGGCCCTCGGCGGCGAGGCCCTGGGCGCGGCGGCCCACGGCACGGCGGCCGGCGCGGCCACGGGCTCGCACCCGGCGGCCTTCGCGGCGGTGTTCGTGCCGATGGCGGTGGTGGCGGTGGTGGGGGCGTGGGTGGCCACGCGGGTCGTCGTACGGGAGAAGTGAGCGGTACCACTCTGGCCCCATCCGGTGGTACCGTTCTGGTATGGCTATGAACCTGCGTCTCCGCGACGACCAGACCGAGGCCCTCAAGCAGCGTGCCGAGCAGGAGGGCACCAGCATGCACGCCATACTGCTCCAGGCCGTGGACGACTACCTCGCCAGGACGGCGCAGCAGGCCATCGTCCGCAAGACGGCGAAGGAGCAGGCGGCCAAGTGGAGCGAGCTCATGGAGCGGCTGAAGTGAGCTGCGTCTACCTGAGCTCCGAGGACGTGCTCGTGATCGCCGGGTACGCCTGCGACGACATGCAGATCGTCGTCCGGGACGCCGGTCTGCTGGAGTCGGCGGTCCATCGCCCTTCGGCCGCCATGTTCGGCGAGGAGGCCTATCCCGACCTGATCGACAAGGCCGCGGCGCTCCTCCAGTCCCTGGCGGTCAACCATCCCTTCTTCGACGGCAACAAGCGGACGGCCTGGCTCTCCTGCGTCACCTTCCTCGCCATGAACGGCGTCGACCTGCGCCCGGACATCGACGCGGCGGAACGGCTGGTCATCGACGTGGCCACGGGTGAGACGGACGAGATCAAGGTCATCTCCCAGGGGCTGCGGGACCTGGTCGTCGACGCGATGTGAGCACGGTCTCCTCGGGCGTCGGCGCGGCTCGTTCGTACCGGGTTTCCACCGGCCCCCCGGTAGGGTGGCCCGGTTGTCGTATCGCGGGCCGGGTCCTTCGGGCCGGGGCCGGCAGCGGCAGCGACCCACGTACCCGAGCGCCCCGAACCGGAGACCGTGACTACTACCACCGCCTCCCACCACCTCTCTCCCGCCTTTCCCGGCCGTGCTCCCTGGGGCACCGCCAACAAGCTGCGAGCCTGGCAGCAGGGGGCCATGGAGAGGTACATCCAGGAGCAGCCGCGCGACTTCCTCGCCGTCGCCACGCCCGGCGCCGGCAAGACCACCTTCGCGCTGACCCTCGCGTCGTGGCTGCTGCACCACCACGTCGTCCAGCAGATCACCGTGGTCGCCCCGACCGAGCACCTCAAGAAGCAGTGGGCGGAGGCCGCCGCCCGGATAGGAATCAAGCTCGACCCGGAGTACAGCGCCGGTCCGCTGAGCAAGGAGTACCACGGCGTCGCCGTGACGTACGCCGGTGTCGGCGTCCGGCCCATGCTGCACCGCAACCGGTGCGAGCAGCGCAAGACGCTGGTCATCCTCGACGAGATCCACCACGCCGGTGACTCGAAGTCGTGGGGCGAGGCCTGCCAGGAGGCGTTCGACCCGGCGACCCGGCGGCTCGCGCTGACCGGTACGCCGTTCCGCTCGGACACCAACCCGATCCCCTTCGTCCAGTACGAGGAGGGCAACGACGGCATCCGCCGCTCCTCGGCCGACTACACCTACGGCTACGGCAACGCGCTCGCCGACGGCGTCGTCCGCCCGGTCATCTTCCTCAGCTACAGCGGCAACATGCGCTGGCGCACCAAGGCCGGCGACGAGATCGCGGCCCGGCTCGGCGAGCCGATGACCAAGGACGCCATCGGCCAGGCCTGGCGCACCGCGCTCGCGCCCACCGGCGAGTGGATCCCCAACGTGCTGGCCGCCGCCGACAAGCGGCTCACCGAGGTCCGCAAGGGCATCCCGGACGCGGGCGGGCTCGTCATCGCGACGGACCAGGACTCGGCCCGCGCGTACGCCAAGATCCTGAAGAAGGTCACCGGCGAGACGCCGACCGTCGTCCTCTCCGACGAGAAGGCGGCCTCGAAGAAGATCGACAAGTTCAGTGCGGACGAGTCGCGCTGGATGGTCGCCGTGCGGATGGTGTCGGAGGGCGTCGACGTGCCGCGGCTCGCCGTCGGCGTGTACGCCACCACCATCTCGACGCCCCTCTTCTTCGCCCAGGCCGTCGGCCGCTTCGTGCGCTCCCGCAGGCGCGGTGAGACGGCCTCCGTCTTCGTACCGACGATCCCGATGCTCCTCGACTTCGCCAACGAGATGGAGGTCGAGCGCGACCACGTCCTCGACAAGCCGAAGAAGGGCAGCGACGAGGAGAACCCGTTCGCGGAGGAGGACCAGCTCCTCGCCGACGCCGAGCGGCTGGAGGACGAGGAGACCGAGGACCAACTGCCGTGGGAGGCACTCGAGTCGGACGCGGTCTTCGACCGGGTGCTGTACGACGGCGCCGAGTTCGGCATGCAGGCCCACCCGGGCAGCGAGGAGGAGCAGGACTACCTCGGCATCCCCGGCCTCCTCGAGCCCGACCAAGTGCAGCTCCTCCTCCAGAAGCGCCAGAGCCGGCAGATCGCGCACAGCCGCCAGAAGCCGGCCGAGGAGGCCGACCTCCTGGAGAAGCCCGCCGAGGCGCGGCCCGTCGTCACCCACAAGCAGCTGCTCAGCCTGCGCAAGCAGCTCAACACGATGGTCTCCGCCTACACCCACCAGAGCGGCAAGCCCCACGGCGTGATCCACAACGAACTGCGCCGCGTCTGCGGCGGCCCGCCGAGCGCCGAGGCGACCGCCCACCAGATCCAGACACGGATCGCCAAGGTCCAGGAGTGGGCCACCCGCATGACGTGAGACGGGGGGCGCGCCCTGCGCTCCGTGCGGCTCGTTCCGGTCCGTCCGGGACGGGCCGCACACCCGTTTCCGGCCACACTCCACCGTCCGGCCGGGAAATTGCGCAGGCTTCAATTCACCGTGAGTTAACGCCAGTTCACATGAGGTGCACGAAGGGTCACCTCCACGTCTGTCGACCTGGACGCGCGTAGATGTTCGCGTTCCGGACGCCACCGCGCTGACCGGCGGTTATGCCGTACGGTCGAGCCCCGGCCCGGACGAGCGCCCGGATTCTGGACGAGGGCTTCCGCTGAGCGGACTGGCTCGCTACTGTCCCCGCCATATGAACGCCCCGTGGCAGAGCCGCCGCGGAGCGCAGCCGGTGCCTATGGCCAGACCGGCGGCCTCTCCGTGCGTCGCCGCTGGGACCGGTGTCGCAACCCCCGGAGCAGGGCCGCCGTCGCTCACCCGAAGAGGAGAGGGCGTCGTGACAGCGGAGACTTCCCAGACGCTCGACCGAGGACTGCGGGTCCTCAAACTGCTCGCCGATACCGACCACGGTCTGACCGTCACCGAGTTGTCCAACAAACTCGGCGTCAACCGGACCGTCGTCTACCGGCTGCTCGCCACCCTGGAGCAGCACGCCCTGGTCCGCCGTGATCTGGGCGGCCGCGCCCGGGTCGGACTCGGTGTGCTGCGCCTCGGCCGTCAGGTGCACCCCCTCGTCCGGGAGGCCGCGCTGCCCGCGCTGCGCTCGCTGGCCGAGGACATAGGGGCCACCGCCCACCTCACGCTCGTCGACGGCAGCGACGCCCTCGCGGTCGCCGTCGTCGAGCCGACCTGGACCGACTACCACGTGGCCTACCGGGCCGGGTTCCGGCACCCGCTGGACCGGGGTGCCGCCGGGCGGGCCATCCTCTCCGCCCGCCAGCACACCACCGCCGGCCACCCCGGCTACACCCTCACCCACGGCGAGCTCGAAGCCGGTGCCAGCGGGGCGGCCGCGCCGCTGGTCGGCGTCTCGGGGGTGGAGGGGAGCGTCGGCGTGGTCATGCTCGCCGACGCCGTACCGGAACGGGTCGGGCCGCGCGTGCTCGACGCCGCCCGCGAAGTGGCGGACGCGCTGCGGTAGGCGGCGCCTGTTCCGTACGTACGTACGTGGCGGGAGCGGGAGAGCCGGGGTGCGGGGCCCGGCCCTCCGCCGGCGGCGCCCCTGCGCCAGTGGTACGTCGGGGGCGTACGCCTGGTCCGTTCCCGTTTCCGTGCGGCGGTCAGAGCCGGGGGCGTACGCCTGGCGCGGTTCCGTTTCCGCGCGCCGGTTAGATTGGACGCGTGCTCTCTCGTCTCTCGCGCCCCCGCGCGCTCGCCCTCTGCGCGCTGCCCGTCCTCGCCCTGTTCGGTACGGCGGCCCTCGCGCCGCTCCCGTTCACCGTGGCGCAGCCCGGCGTGACCGCCGATGTGCTCGGCGAGGACCGCGGCAAGCCGGTGATCACCATCACCGGCGCGGAGACCCGGCCCACCGACGGGCAGCTGCGGATGACCACCATCGTCGCCACCGGGCCCACGGCGGACATCCGGATCGGCAACGTGGTGGACGGCTGGTTCCGTACGGACCGGGCGGTCATGCCCCGTGACTCCGTCTACCCGACCGGCGGCTCCGAGCAGGAGATCGAGCAGCACAACCTGAACGACATGAAGCAGTCCCAGAACGTCGCCGTCGACGCGGCCCTGAACCAGCTGAAGCGCAAGCCCGGCTCGATGCGCGTGACCGTGGACCTCGGCGACATCGGCGGGCCCAGCGCCGGGCTCTTCCTCTCGCTCGGCATCATCGACAAGCTCGACGGCGACGGCAGGGGCGGCGACCTCACCGGCGGCCGCACCATCGCCGGTACGGGGACGATCAGCGCGGACGGCAAGGTCGGTGCGGTCGGCGGCGTCTCCATGAAGACCCAGGCCGCCCACCGCGACGGGGCCACCGTCTTCCTCGTCCCGAAGGCCGAGTGCCGCGAGGCGGAGGCCGAGCGGCCCGACGGGCTGCGGCTGATCCCGGTCACCACGCTCGGCGGCGCGGTGGACGCGCTCAAGGCGCTGGAGCACGGCGGGAAGGTCCCGAGCTGCTGACCGCCTGCGACGACGGTACGGAGACCTCCTGACCCGCCGCCCCGTCCACCGCCGGTCCCTCCATCGTCCGCCACGACGGGAACACCAGCGGGCTCAGCGTCGCCAGGAAGTACACCCCGCCCATCGCCAGCAGCGCCCCCGACGGGCCCATCCCCTCGACCAGCAGACCGGCCGCAAGACCGCCCAGCGGCATCGCGAACTCGCACCCGGCGGTCAGCGCCCCCGAGACCCGGCTCCGCAGCCGGTCCGGAATCCGCTCGTAGATCACCGTCGTCAGGATCGGGTTCAGCACCCCGCCGGCGATCCCGCCGAGCAGCATGGTCACCGCCAGCGGCAGCACCGTCCCGGTCACCCCGGCGACCAGGAAGCGCGGCGCACCGCACAGGATCACGCACACCGTGAACACCGCCCGCCGCGAGAACCGGTGCCCCACCGCCCCGTACAGCAGCGCCCCCGTCAGCCCGCCCGCCCCGAACAGCGCGGTGAGCAGCCCGATGTCCCGGGCCCCGCCCAACTCGGCCTCGGCGTGCACCGGGAGCAGGACGGCGTTCCAGCCCTGGTCGGTGCCGTTCATGAACATCACCATCACCACGACCGCCAGCAGCAGCCGGTTGCCCAGCAAGTAGCCGTAGCCTTCGCGGAGGTCGGTGCCGTACGTCCGCAGGGAGACGGGCGCCCCGCCCTTGCGTGGCGCGGCCGGGCCCAACCCCCGTACGCCGACGGCGACCAGCAGCGCGGACAGCCCGAACGTCGCGGCGTCCAGGAGCAGTACGGTCTCCGAGCCCGCGAAGGCGATGAGCACGCCGGCCAGCGCCGCGCCGACCATCCTGGCCCCGCGCGAGACCGCGTCGAAGAGGCTGGCGGCCCGGGGGAGCGTGGTGCCGGCGTGCTCCGCCAGGTCGGGGGTCAGCACGTACCGGGCGGTGTTGCCCGGAGTGTGGGCGAAGCCGTTCAGCGCCATCAGCGCGCAGAGCATCCAGAATTCGAGCGCGCCCACGTGGTGCAGCAGCGGGATCGCGGCGATGGCGAGGCCGCACACCGTGTCCGAGGCGACGGCGACCCGGCGGCGGCCGATCCGGTCGATGAACGGCCCGCCGATCAGCGCGGCGAGGACGATCGGCAGGGTGGCGCAGAACGCGACGACGCCCGCCCGGCCCGCGCTGCCGGTGGTCTCCAGGACGAACCAGGGCACCCCGATCAGGGTGAGTGAAGTCCCGGCGGTGGAGATGGAGTTGGCCGCGAGCGTGGCGGCGAGGGGTATGCGGTGGTGGCGCATGGTTTCTCTTCCCCCGTATGCCTGCCGTCAGGCCGTGCGGAACGGGCGGGTGCCGTTCGCCCTGCCGCCCTGGGCCAGCCGGAGGCCGACCGCGACCATCGTCCAGCCGATCCGGGCACGGAGACGGGAGCGGAGGTGAGGGTGGAGGTGAGGGTGGAGGTGAGGGCTGAACTCCCTTGCCTCGTGGCGCAGTTCGGTGGCCCGGTCGGTGTGCAGGGCGAGGTGGATGTCTGCGTGCGTGTCGGCGTGCATGAGTAATTCCCTTCGGGCCCTCGGCTGTTGGGGTGCGCTGCTCATTCGGGCGGGCGGGGGAAGGTGTGCAGATGGGTCCGCACGACCGCCGAGCCCTCGGTGTCCTCCGGGACGCGGTCCCGGTAGCTCTCCACGACGTCGTGGAGCTTCTCGTGCAGCTCCTGCGCCAGCTCGGGCGTGAGGCGCAGCTTGAAGTCGCTCATGTCCCAGCTCCGCTGCCACTCCTGCGGCCACTCGTCCATCGTGCCGAGCCAGGTGTTCAGCTCCTGGGCGTGGGTCGTGGCCGTCTCGTGCAGGACGACGTCGATGGCCCCGCGTACCTCCGGGTCGGCGTGCGTCCGGAAGCCGGCGGTCTCGACCATCGTTCCGTCGTGCACCGACCGCCACCAGCGCTCGCGGCCCTTGCCCAGCTCCGGAGCGTCCTCGACCAGGCCGGATTCCGCCAGTTGGCGCAGGTGGTAGCTGGTCGCGCCGCTGGACTCGCCCAGCCGCTCGCCGAGCCCGGAGGCGGTGGCGGGGCCGAACTCCCGCAGGGCGTTGAGCAGTCGGATCCGCAGGGGGTGCGCGAGGGTGCGCAGCGTACGGGCGTTGATGTTGTGGATGTTCCGCCCACCGGCGGGGGCGTCGGCAGGGTCGGGGGCAGGGGCGTCGGCGGGGGCAGGGTCAGGGGCGCGCCGCGCGGTCTCGTTCTCCGTCATGCCTCGACCGTAGACTTGCAAAGCTCCCTTTGCAAGAAGTTTTTGCAACGCACTCTTTGCAACTCCCCCCGCCCTCTCACCCCTCCTCGATGAACCCCTCCGCCACCAGCCACTCCTTCGCCACCTCGTGCGGGTCCTCCCCGTCCACGTCCACCTTCGCGTTCAGCGTCCGTGCGACCTCCGTGGTCAGCTTCTTGGCCAGCGGGTCCAGCAGCTCCGCGATCACCGGGTACTTCTCGAAGGTGGCCAGGTGGACGACCGGGGACGCGTTGTAGTTGGGGAAGAAGTCCTTGTCGTCCTCCAGCACGTCCAGGTCCATCGCCTCGATCCGGCCGTCGGTGGTGAACACCTCGCCGAGCAGGCAGGAGTCGGACCCGGAGACCTGGGTGTAGATGATCCCGGCGTCCATCTTCTGGATGTTGCCCGCCGGGATCTTCATCCCGTACCGCTTCTCCATGCCGGGCAGCCCGTCGTCCCGCGAGGCGAACTCGTTCTCCACGCAGATCGTCACCGCGGACGGGTCCTTCTTCGCCAGCGCCGCCACGTCCGACAGCGTCTTCAGCTGGTACTTGGCGTTGTTCTTCTTGCTGATGGCCAGCGCGTACGTGTTGTCGAGCGGGGCCGGCGGCAGCCAGACCACCCCGTTGCCGCGGTCCTCGTCCCGTACCGCCTCGTACTGCTTCTGCGGGTCGACGATCGGATCGGCGTGGCCGAGGAAGGTGATCCAGCCGGTGCCGGTGTAGTCCCACTGCGCGTCGGCGTCGCCGTTGATGATGGCCTCGCGGGCGCTGATCGAGCCCGGCAGGTTCGTCCGGTCCAGCACCTCCGCGCCGGCCGCCTTGAAGACCAGGCCGGTCATCTGGCCGAGGATGATGTTCTCGCTGAAGTTCTTCGACGTCACCGTCAGCGTGGCGCCCTTGAGCGGCCTGCCCTGCCCGACCGACCCGGGCGACACGTCGTCCACCATCGGCGAACCGCTCTTCAGCCCGCAGCCGCCCACCAGCAGCACCGGTACCAGCATCAGCAGCAGTTTCCTTCTCACCGCTCCTCCAACCCGCGCGGCGTCAGCGCCAGTTCGGCCAGCGACGCCAGCCAGTCCACCAGCAGCGCCAGCACCACCGTCAGCACCGAGCCGATGATCAGCACCGGCATCCGCTGCGTCTGGATCCCCGAGGTGATCAGGTCGCCGAGCCCGCCGCCCCCGCCGAACGTGGCCAGTGTCGCCGTACCGACGTTCAGGACCAGTGCCGTACGCACTCCCGCCAGGATCAGCGGCACCGCCAGCGGCAGCTCCACCTTCAGCAGCACGCCCCGCCCGGACATCCCCATCCCGCGCGCCGCCTCGATCATGTTCGGCTCGATCGCGCGCAGACCCGCCACCGTGTTGGAGAGCACCGGCAGCACCGCGTAGATCACGATGCCGATGATCGCGGTCCGGGGCCCGATGCCCAGCCAGATCACCAGCAGCGCCAGCAGGCCGATCGCCGGGGTCGCCTGGCCGATGTTGGCCAGCGCGGTGAACGCCGGGGCCGCCTTCCGCAACCGCCGCCGGGTCAGCGCGATGCCCAGCGGGATCGCGATGATCAGCACCCAGAAGGTGGAGATCGCCGTCAGCCGCACGTGCTGCCACCAGCGCAGCTGTACGTTGCCGCCGCTCAGCGAGTTCTCCGCGATGGAGTCCAGGTGGATGTTGGTGATCCACACGTACGTGATGACCAGGATGGCCACCAGCACCGCCGGCAGGACCACCAGCTTCCGCCAGGTGATCCGGCGCGCCGGGGCGGCCGGAGCGGGGGAGGGGTCGCTCTCCTCGTCGTGGAAGGCGTGGCCCTTGACGTCGTGTTCGCCCGGCGGACGGGTGGGGGTGGCCGGGCCCTTGCCGGAGCCTGACTGGTGGCTGGGGCTCATACTCCGCCGCCACCTCCCTCCAGCTCCTGTTCGGTCTGGTGGACGCGCTGCTCCTCCAGCTCGTGCTGGTGCTCCATCGCGGTCAGTCGGTCGGCCTCCAGCAGCTCCTGCACGTTGTCCATCAGCGTCTTCATGTCGACGACCCCGATGAACTCGCCGCGACGCCCGGTCACCGCGACCCGCCCGCCGCTGTCCGTCAGCACCGCCTCCAGCGCGTCGTGCAGCGTGGCGTCCCGGGTCACCGTGTCGTGCACCAGCTGCCCGGCCCGCGCCAGCGAACCGCGCGCCCGCATCAGGTCGCCGCGCCGCAGCCACTTGTACGGGCGGTTCTGCCGGTCCAGCATCAGCAGCTCGTTGTGCGGGCCGTTGCGCAGCTTGTTGAAGATCGTCTGGAGCGGGTCCTCGACCGTCACCGTCGGGAACTCCGCGATGCCCACATCCCGTACGCGGGTGAGGTTGAGCCGCTTCAGGGCCGCGCCCGCACCGACGAAACCGGAGACGAAGTCGTCCGTCGGGTTGGTCAGGATCGCCTCGGGCGTGTCGAACTGCGCGATGTGCGAACGCTCCCGCAGCACCGCGATCCGGTCACCGAGCTTGATCGCCTCGTCGAAGTCGTGGGTCACGAACACGATCGTCTTGTGCAGCTCGTGCTGGAGCCGGATCAGCTCGTCCTGGAGGTGGTCGCGGGTGATCGGGTCGACCGCCCCGAACGGCTCGTCCATCAGGAGTACGGGAGGGTCGGCGGCCAGCGCCCGCGCCACGCCCACCCGCTGCTGCTGGCCCCCGGAGAGCTGGCGCGGATAGCGGCCGTGGAATTCGCGCGGGTCCAGACCCACCAGGTCCAGCATCTCCTCCACTCGGTCCTTCACCCGGGACTTGGACCAGCCGACCATCTTCGGGACCAGCGCGATGTTGTCCGCGACCGTCATGTGCGGGAAGAGGCCCGAGGACTGGATCGCGTACCCGATCTTGCGGCGTAGCTTCACCGGGTCGATGTCGGTGACGTCCTCGTCGCCGATCCGGATCCGGCCCGAGGTCGGCTCGATCAGCCGGTTGATCATCTTCAGCGTGGTGGACTTTCCGCAGCCGGACGGGCCGACGAAGATCACGGTCTCGCCGGCCTTGATCTCCATGGAGACGTTGTCGACGGCCGGGTTCGGGTTGCCCGGGTACTTCTTGGTCAGGTTCTCCAGCTGGATGGTGGCCCCGGAGGTGGCGGTGCTCTCCCTGGCAGGGACGGTCTCGGTCTCAGGCACGGATCCCCCTCGGGATGGTCAGCCGCCCCAGCAGGACGTACGCGGCGTCGAAGAGCAGAGCGAGGACGACGATGCCGAGCGTGCCCGCGAGGACCTGGTTGATCGCGTTGGCGCTGCCCAGCGAGGCGATGCCCCGGAAGATCTCGTTGCCGAGGCCGGGCCCGGAGGCGTACGCGGCGATGGCGGCGATCCCCATCAGCATCTGGGTCGCGACCCGGATGCCGGTCAGGATCGGCGGCCAGGCGAGCGGCAGCTCCACCCGGCAGAGCCGGGCCACCCGTGACATCCCGATGCCCGTCGCCGCGTCGACCAGCGCCGGATCGACGCCCCGCAGCCCCACGATGGAGTTCCGGACGATCGGCAGCAGCCCGTACAGCGTCAGTGTGATCACCGTCGGCGCGACACCGAGGCCGACCAGCGGGATCAGCAGACCGATCGCGGCCAGCGACGGGATGGTGAGGATCGTCGCCGTGGAGGTGATCGCCAGCGAGCCGCCCCAGCCGCTGCGGTAGCTCACCACGCCGATCACCACCCCCAGCACGGTCGCGATGACCATGCACTGGAAAACGGCGCTGACGTGCTGGAACGCATCCGTCAGGAGCTGCTGGTGGCGGGTGTTCAGATACTCCCAGAAGCTCACACGGCACTCCCTCGGTCCGGGGCCTGCCGCGTGGGTCAGGCGCTAGTCGGTGTCCTGGGCCGCCTGTTCCACCAGCGGGATGATCCGCAGCGGAACCGGGTTCTCCATGACGATCGCCGTGGAGGCCCGGACAATGCCATCAAATCCGACAACCCGGTCGATCACCCGCTGGAGATCGGCGTTGGAACGGGCCACCAGCCGGCAGAGCATGTCCCCGTGCCCGGTGGTGGTGTGCAGCTCCAGCACCTCCGGTACGCCGCCCAAATGGGCCCGTACGTCGGCGCCTTGGCCCTGCTTGATCTCCAGCGTCGCGAACGCGGTGACCGGATAGCCGAGCGCCGCCGGGTCCACGTCCGGGCCGAACCCGCGGATGACGCCATTCGACTGAAGGCGGTCCAGCCGCGCCTGGACGGTCCCGCGCGCCACGCCGAGCCGCCGGGATGCTTCGAGGACGCCGATGCGCGGCTCCCGCGCGAGCAGCACGATGAGCCGGCCGTCCAGATGATCGATCGCCACGAGCCCGCCTCCGGTGGTCACCCTGTACAGATAGTCCGGCCATCATGGCGAGTCACTGAACACATTGACCAGTGAATACGCGAACTATTGCGCACCTTGCGATGCGGGGAGAGCCTTCGAACATGACTGAGACTCTGCACACCAGCCCTGACACCGCCCGGCAGGCCGACCCCTTCCCGGTCAAGGGAATGGACGCGGTCGTCTTCGCCGTGGGCAACGCCAAGCAGGCCGCGCACTACTACTCGACCGCCTTCGGCATGAAACTCGTGGCCTACTCCGGACCGGAGAACGGCAGCCGCGAGACCGCGAGTTACGTCCTGGAGAGCGGCGCCGCCCGGTTCGTCCTCACCTCTGTGATCAAGGCCTCCACCGACTGGGGCCGCTTCCTCGAAGGCCATGTCGCCGCACACGGCGACGGCGTCATCGACCTCGCCATCGAGGTCCCGGACGCCCGCGCCGCGTACGCGTACGCCGTCGAGCACGGTGCCACCTCGGTCGCCGAGCCGTACGAGGTCAAGGACGAGCACGGCACGGTCGTCCTCGCCGCCATCGCCACCTACGGCGAGACCCGCCACACGCTGGTGGACCGCAGCGGCTACGACGGCCCCTACCTGCCCGGATTCGTCGCCGCCGAGCCGATCGTCGAGCCCCCGGCCAAGCGCACCTTCCAGGCCATCGACCACTGCGTCGGCAACGTCGAACTCGGCAAGATGAACGAGTGGTGCGCCTTCTACAACGAGGTCATGGGCTTCACGAACATGAAGGAGTTCGTGGGCGACGACATCGCGACCGAGTACTCGGCCCTGATGTCCAAGGTCGTGGCCGACGGCACCAAGAAGGTGAAGTTCCCGATCAACGAACCGGCGATCGCGAAGAAGAAGTCGCAGATCGACGAGTACCTGGAGTTCTACGGCGGCCCCGGCGTCCAGCACATGGCGCTCGCCACCAACGACATCGTCTCGACGGTGCGTGCCATGCGCGCGGCGGGCGTCCGGTTCCTGGACGTCCCCGACTCGTACTACGACACCCTCGGCGAGTGGGCCGGCGAGACCCGGGTGCCGGTCGAGACGCTGCGCGAGCTGAAGATCCTGGTCGACCGCGACGAGGACGGCTACCTGCTGCAGATCTTCACCAAGCCGGTCCAGGACCGCCCGACCGTCTTCTTCGAGATGATCGAGCGCCACGGCTCCATGGGCTTCGGCAAGGGCAACTTCAAGGCCCTCTTCGAGGCGATCGAGCGCGAGCAGGAGAAGCGCGGCAACCTCTGAGCCCAGCCTTTCCGCGGATACACACGCCACCGCGGCCCGGGGCAGCACCCCGGACCGCGGTGGCGTACGCCGTTTCCGGCAGCCGTTCTACGGAGACTTCGACGCGTCCGCCTCCACCGCGGCCGGGCTGCTCGGGGCCGCCTTCGACGGGGCCGGAGCCGTCTGCGAAGGAGCGGGCGCCGGGGCCTCTGGCTTGGGGGACTCCCGCTTCGGCTCGGGCTTCGGTTCCTGCTTCGGCTCCGGCCTGGCCTCCCGCTTCGGCTCAGGCGCCGGCGGGGGCGGAGGCGGCGGCTGCATGTCCCCCGGCCCGCCCGGCGGCGGCTCGCCGAGCGTCTCCAGCGCCTCCCGGGCCTTCGGCGCGTCCAGCGGCGAGAAGGCCGGGTTGGTGCGCAGCGCCTCCTCCAGATGGCGGCGGGCCGGACCGTACTGCGCCAGCTTCCGTTCGATCACGCCCAGGTGGTACGCGTACGAGGCGTTCCGCACGCCCGTCTCCACCGCCTGCCGCGCGTACTCCAGGCCCTCCTCCGACCTGCCCGCCCGGTGCAGCGCCCAGCCCAGCGCGTCCGCCACCGCCGCACTGCGGTGCTGCTTCCTCCACTGGCCGCGCAGCAGCTCCACCGCCACCGCCGGGTCCCCGTGGTCGCTCTCGTACCGGGCCCGGACCAGCGACTCGTCGACCCCAGCCGCCTTCGCCTGCTCCAGCAGCCCGCCCAGCTTCTCGTACTGGCTCTTCGCGTCGCCGTCGAGCTCCAGGGACGCGTACAGCTCGCCGAGTTCGAGGGCGTACGCCGGGCGCGGAAGCTTGGTGAGGGCGGTCTGGTACGTGGCCACCGCCTCGTCCGTCCGGTCCAGCGCCACCAGCGCCCGCGCCTTGCCGGCGAGCGAGGCGTGGTGACCGGCGTCCGTGCGCAGCGCCGCGTCGAACTGCGCCACCGCCTCCTCCGCCTCACCCCGCTCCCAGGCCAGCTCGCCGAGCCGGTGCAGCGCCTCGGCCTTCTCGGCGGGCGTCGTCGCGTGGTCGGCGGCCTCCCGGGCGGTGGCCAGCGCGTCCTCGCGCCAGCCCTGGCCCCGGTAGAGGTCGGCGGTCCGGGCCAGGGCCGGGACGCCCTTGCGCAGTTCACCGAACTTCTCCGTCGCCGCGGTCGCCGCCTTCACGTCCCCGAGACCGGTGTAGGCGTCGATGAGGACCGGATACACGCGCCAGGTCTTCGGTTCCTGCTTCCGTACCGTCTCGCCCCACCGCTTCGCCGCCAGGAAGTCGTGGCGCGCGTTGGCCAGCGCCGCCATCCCCACCCACGCCTCCCCGTTCCCGCGCTCACCCGGTTGCTCCGCCAGCGACCGCTTCAGCGCCTCCTCCGCGCGCCCGAAGTACGCCGCGTCCGCCGAGCGCCGCCCCCACTCCACGTACGCCGAACCGAGCGTCGCCCACGACGGCGCGTCACCCGGATGCGCCTCCACCCACTTCTGCCGGTCCCCGATCAGCGCGGTCAGATCGGAGAGGGAGGCGGGCGAACCCGCGGTCGCCGCCGCCTCGGCCCGCTCCACCGGACCCGGCTCCTTCGCCCGGTCGTCCTTCCCGTCCGGCACGGCCACCAGCGCCCCGGCCAGCAGCACCCCCGCCGCCAGCGCCCCGAACGCGGCCCGGCGCAGGGTCGTCCGCAGCGTGGGCGGCGGAGGCGGTACGGCGGTGGCGCCTTCGGCGGGCATCACATAGGGGTCGTGCGAGTCGTGCGGGCCCTCCGAGGACGGCTCGGGCGGCCGGCGGGACTCGGGATCCTGCTGGGGCATGACATCCATGGCCATCACTGTGCGTCAGTCATACGAGCACACCGCGCCTTGGGATCGCTCCCGCCGACGGGTTCACACCATTGGCCCCCGAGTGCCACGCTGGAACCATGAGCGATCTTCTCGAACGCCTGCGCACCGGGCTCCCGGCCGAGGCCCTGATCACGGATCCGGACGTCACCGCGTCCTACGCCCACGACATGGCGAGCTTCTGCGAGGCCGGCACCCCCGCCGTCGTCGTGCTCCCGCGCACGGTCGAGCAGGTCCAGCACGTCATGCGCACCGCCACCGAGCTGCGCGTCCCGGTCGTCCCGCAGGGCGCCCGTACCGGCCTGTCCGGCGCGGCCAACGCCTCGGACGGCTGCATCGTGCTCTCGCTGGGGCGGATGGACCGGATCCTGGAGATCAGCCCGGTCGACCGGATCGCCGTCGTCGAGCCGGGCGTCATCAACGCGGTGCTGTCACGCGCGGTGAACGAACACGGCCTCTACTACCCGCCGGACCCCTCCAGCTGGGAGACCTGCACCATCGGCGGCAACATCGGCACGGCCTCCGGCGGCCTGTGCTGCGTGAAGTACGGGGTCACCGCCGAGTACGTCCTCGGTCTGGACGTCGTCCTCGCCGACGGGCGGCTCCTGACCACCGGCCGCCGGACGGCGAAAGGCGTCGCCGGATACGACCTGACCCGGCTCTTCGTCGGCTCCGAAGGCAGCCTCGGGATCGTCGTCAAGGCCGTCCTCGCGCTGAAACCGCAGCCGCCGCAACAGCTCGTGCTGGCCGCCGAGTTCCCGTCGGCAGCCGCCGCCTGTGACGCTGTGTGCCGGATCATGGAGCGCGGTCACACCCCGTCACTCCTCGAACTGATGGACCGGACGACCGTGCGTGCCGTCAACCAGCTGGCCGCCATGGGACTGCCGGAGACCACCGAGGCGCTCCTCCTCTGCGCCTTCGACACACCGGACCCTGCCGCCGACCTCGCCGCCGTCGGAGCGCTCTGCACGGCCGCCGGAGCCACCGAAGTGGTCCCGGCCGACAACCCGGCCGAGTCCGAACTCCTCCTCCAGGCCCGCCGGATGTCGCTCACCGCGCTGGAGGCCGTCAAGTCCGCCACGATGATCGACGACGTCTGCGTACCGCGCTCACGGCTCGGCGAGATGCTCGCGGGCACGGCGGCCATCGCCGAGCGGTACGACCTCACCATCGGCGTCTGCTCCCACGCCGGCGACGGCAACACCCACCCCGTCGTCTGCTTCGACCACACCGACCCCGACGAGTCCCGCCGGGCCCGGGAGTCCTTCGACGCGATCATGGCGCTCGGTCTGGAGCTGGGCGGGACCATCACCGGCGAACACGGCGTCGGCGTCCTCAAGAAGGAGTGGCTCGCCCGCGAACTGGGCGAGACCGGTATCGAGCTGCAGCGCGGTATCAAGGCCGCCTTCGACCCGCTCGGCCTCCTCAACCCCGGCAAGCTTTTCTGAGCCTCGCTGCGCACGGGGCCCTCACGTCCGCTTCGTACGGGGGCCCTCACGCCTCACCGTCCTGGGACGGCGACTCGTCCGCCGACCACGGGTCGCTCAGCCACAGGTCGTCCGCCGGCAGCGGGGCCAGCAGCTCGGCCAGCGCCTCGTCGATCCCGAGCCGGTCGCTCTCCGTGCCCGGCGGCACCACGCGCAGGGTCCGCTCGACCCAGGCGGCCACGGCGGCCGAGGGGACCTCAAGGAGGGCGTTGCCGTCGGGGGAGGTGAGGGCCACGCAGATCACGCTGCGGTTCTGGATCTTCGTCGGCCAGATCCGTACGTCCCCGTGCCCGCACGGCCGGAACACCCCTTCCACCAGCAGCTCCCGGGCGAACGTCCAGTGCACGGGCGAATCGGAGGAGATGTGGAAGGCGATGTGCACGGCGTACGGGTCGTCCGTGCGGTACGTCAGCCGGGCGGGGACCGGGATGGACCGCTCGGGGGAGAGGACGAGCTTCAGCTCCAGCTCACGTTCCACGATGTTCATCACGAGAATGCACGACCTTCCGGTGCTCCTGGGCCGGTCCCGCTGACCGTCCCGCACAAGGAGAGAGCGCCCTCCCCGCCACCTATTACGCGACTTCTCAAAAAAACTTCGATCCATCGTGAAAGTGGTCCCAAACAGGCGGACCGGCCCGGGGATACGTGGCGGTCTGATAGATGTGGACCCTTGTATGGAGGCCGTCCGCCCTCCCGGCGCCGAACGGCCTGAGGCCTCGAAGAGATACGGGACCCGCTGATGAGCGCGCCAACTCCGGCACCCGGTGACGACAGCCCCCGTGAGGGCTACTACCCCGACCCCTCCATCCCCGGTTACGTCCGGTACTGGAACGGCGCGTCCTGGGTGCCGGGTACGAGCCGGCCCGCGCCGCAGCAGGCGGCTCCGGCCGCCGGCCCCGTCACGGCCGCTCCGCAGGCGGGTGCGCAGGCCGGGCCGGTGGAGGAGACCGGGCCGATCTTCTTCGACGAGGAGGACGGGCTTCCGGAGGGCTCGGACGGGTCGGGCGGTCCGGGTGGGCCCGGTGGGTCTGCGGGGGCGGACGCCGGGTCCGTCTGGCAGGCGGACTCCGCGCGCCAGACCGGTTTCGGCGGCGAGCGGGACCGCCGGGTCTCCTGGCCCGACCCGGCATCGGAACCGGCCGCCGACCCCCGGGCACCTCGCGCGCAGGACCCGACCGGCGGCGCGCTGCCGGGGATGCGGGACGGCGGAGGCGCCGGCCGGGCGGCGGAGGAGGCCGGTGCGCGGCCACCGGCCGAGGGCACGGTGACGATCCGCGCGGTGGGCCCGCAGAAGGTGACCGGCGCGCAGAACGTGAGCGGGGCGCAGAACGTGAGCGGGGCGCAGAGCCGGAGCGGGGCGCAGAACGTGAGCGCGGCGCAGAACCTGAGTCCCGCTCAGGCGCCCGGACCCCGGGCGCTCCCGACCCCGACCCCGGCACCCGCCCCGGCCCTTCCCGCCCAGCCCCTCCCGGCCCAGGCCGCCGCCCCTCAGGAGGCCCCGCAGGGACCGGTCCAGGCCCCCGCCGCCACCTCCGTACCCACGCCGTCTCCGGCGCCCGCTCCGCCGGCGGCCCTGCACACGCCGCTCACCCCGGGCCCCGGCGGCGGTTCGGCGTCGTGGGCGCAGCAGGCCCACCCACTGGCTCAGCCGGAACAACAGCACCAGCACCAGCAGCAGCCGCAGCAGCACCAGCAGCCCCTGCAACAACAGCAGTACCAGCAGGCCCCGCAGCACCACCAGCAACAAGCACCCCACCAACACCCCCTGCCCCACCAGCAACAGCAGCCTTCCTTCGCGCAGTCCGGTTCCGGCGCGGCGCCGGACCAGCCCGTCGTGCCCTGGAAGCCGCCGGTGGCCGATGACCCCTTCCAGCAGCTCGTCCGCTCGCAGGCGGCGGCCCGGCCCGCCGGGCTCGGCAAGCGGTTCGCGGCGCGGCTGGTCGACAACCTGGTGCTCGGCATGGTCGTCGGCGCGGTGGCCATCCCTCTCGGCACCCAGGCGATGGACCACATCGACCGGAAGATCACGGCGGCGAAGCAGACCGGCGAGACCGTCACCGTCTGGCTGCTGGACTCCACCACCGGGACGCTGTTGGGAGCGCTGTTCGCGGCCTTCCTCCTCCTCGGTTTCCTCCTGGAGGCGCTGCCCACCGCCAAGTGGGGCCGGACGCTCGGCAAGAAGCTGTTCGGGCTCGACGTCCGGGACATCGAGTCCCACGAAACGCCCACCCTCGGGGCGGCCCTGCGCCGCTGGCTCGTCTACGGGCTGCTGGGGCTTCTGGTCATCGGCGTGGCCAACGTGCTGTGGTGCCTGATCGACCGCCCGTGGCGCCAGTGCTGGCACGACAAGGCGGCCCGCACGTTCGTGGCGGGCTGAGCGGGGATCGGACCCGGCTGAACGGGCAGGGCCCGCGGCCCCGCCGTAAACTCGTTTGCCGCTCCGCGTCCCCCGAACGCACCTGAGCCGTTGCGGCCCCCGGTGGCCCGGGATGCACTGCCCCCATGAGCAACGACCAGCCGACGCCCGGCCAGCCGCCCGAGGACGACGATCCGTTCCTCAAGAAGCCGCAGGAGCCTCCGCCGCCGTCAGACGGTCAGCCGCCGACGGGAGGTCAGCCGCCCTACGGTGAGCCGCCCTACGGTGAGCCGCCCTACGGTGAGCCGCCGTACGGGAGTGCGCCGCCCCCGCCGCCTCCTCCGCCCCCGCCGAACGACCCGTACGGAAGCGGCGGCGGTTTCGGGGCGCCGGATCCGCTGGCCGGGATGCCGCCGCTGGCCGAGCCGGGCAAGCGGATCCTGGCGCGGCTGATCGACCTCCTCATCATCTCGATCCCGCTGTACCTGATCTCGCTGCCGTGGGGCGGGGCCATCGATGTCGACGGGGACGGCGGTGACGGGTTCGACGCCGCCTACAGCGGCCACCAGTTCCTGTGGTCGCTGATCGGCCTGGTCGTCTACGTCGCGTACGACACGTACTTCACGCACAAGGACGGCCGGACCCTCGGCAAGCGCCTGCTCAAGCTCCGCGTGGCCATGCTGAACGACGGCCGGGTGCCGGACACCGGCGCCGCGCTGATGCGGGCCGTCGTCCTGTGGGCTCCGGCGCTGCTGTGCTGCCCGTGCCTGTGGTGGCTGATCAACATCGTGCTGATGTTCACGGACAAGCCCTACCGGCAGGGGCTCCAGGACAAGGCGGCCAAGACCGTGGTGGTCGTGGCCAGGTAGGCACGCGGAAGCAGCCGGGCGGGTGCGTCGTCCTCCCGTCCGGCTGCCGAAAGCGCGGGTCGCTCAGCGGCGCAGCGAGTGCTGCCGATCCGCCTGCCGGTCCGCCTGCCGGGACGAGCGGGCGGCCGGCACCCGCTGCCGGGCTCCGACGCCGTCCAGGGCGTGGTGCGCACGGGCGGTGGAGGCGGCGGCGGCGTGGGCGGTGTGCGGATGCGCCGTCCGGGCCGTGGCGGTGGCCGGCCGGGGCCGGGCCTGCGGCAGGCGCAGGGCCACCAGCAGGCCGAGCGCGAGCCCGGTGGAGGCGGCGATGCCCACGCCGATGCCCGATTCCGTACCGGAGAGCAGCAGCAGGGCGAGGGTCGTACAGATGACGGTGGCCGAACCGTAGACGAGCTGTGCGGCAGTCGGACGCGGCATGGCGTTCTTCCGTCCTCGGGACGTCGGATGGGCGGGCGGAGGTACGTGCACAGGTACCTTCCGACCCTACGACGGTGGATGCCCGACCCGGACCGGTAGTAAGCGTGACCTAACCCACGGTACCGGTGCACAGGGGGCGCACGGAGTCACGTCTCTCGCCAACCGGACGGTGTGACGCGCCCGTTGGCGGTGATCCTGTCCGCATATCGGGAAAGCGCTCCTGCATAGTGCACTTGGTCTGTTCAAGTCAAGGTCTGTCTTTTCTCTCGCAACTCCGATCGAATGTCGTCACTTGTGACGCGTTGCGCGCGCGGCCCTCTCCATACCCCCCTGGCCGCTGCGCGGACGCCCGGGGAGGACTGCAATCAAGTGACCAATCAGAGACGGGCGCTTCGCGCCGCTGCTGTTGTCGTGGCCATGGCCGCGACCGCGGCGACGGCCTCGACCTTCGCCACCGCCCAGGCGCATGACACCACGTCAGGTTCCACCGCCTCCACCGCTCCCACCGTCGACCGCCATGACCCGGCGCCCGGCAAGGGACACGTGGAGCACAACCTCGAAGGTCCCTTCAGCGAGCAGCAGGCAGCGCAGCGGGAGGCCGCGCTGGAGCAGGTGCTCGCCGGGGACAAGAAGGTGACGACCAGGGCCGGTTCCAAGGTCGTCAAGCTCGGCGACAAGAAGTACGTCGAACTCGGCCGGGAGAAGACCGACAAGATCTTCACCATCCTGCTGGAGTTCGGCGACAAGGTCGACGACACGACCATGTTCGACCCGGACGGCGACGGCCCCAAGCCGCCGGTCAAGAAGTACGGCGGCACGCCCGGCCCGGCGCACAACGAGATCGCCAAGCCGGACCCCAAGAAGGACAACAGCACCGCCTGGAAGGCCGACTACAACCAGGCGCACTTCGAGAAGCTGTACTTCGGCGAGGGCAAGGGCGTCCACTCGCTCAAGACCTACTACGAGAAGACCTCCTCGGGCCGCTACTCGGTCGAGGGCCAGGTCTCCGACTGGGTGAAGGTCGACTACAACGAGGCCCGTTACGGCTCCAACTACTGCGGCCAGTCCAACTGCGCCAACGTCTGGGACGCGGTCCGCGACGGCGTCAACGCCTGGGTCGCCGACCAGAAGGCCAAGGGCCGCACCGACGCGCAGATCAAGGCGAACCTCGCCGAGTACGACCAGTGGGACCGCTACGACTTCGACGGCGACGGCAACTTCAACGAGCCGGACGGCTACATCGACCACTTCCAGCTGGTCCACGCCGGCGAGGACGAGTCGGCCGGCGGCGGCGCCGAGGGCGAGAACGCCATCTGGGCGCACCGCTGGTACGCGTACGGCACCAACGCCGGCGCGACCGGCCCGGCCGACAACAAGGCCGGCGGCGCGCAGATCGGTGGGACCGGCATCTGGGTCGGCGACTACACCGTCCAGCCCGAGAACGGCGGCCTCGGCGTCTTCGCCCACGAGTACGCCCACGACCTCGGCCTCCCGGACCTGTACGACACCTCCGGCGGCGGCGAGAACTCGGTCGGCTTCTGGTCCCTGATGTCGGCGGGCTCCTGGCTCGGCACCGGCAAGGGCGAGATCGGCAACCTGCCGGGCGACATGACCTCGTGGGACAAGCTCCAGCTGGGCTGGCTCGACTACGACACGGCCAAGGCGGGCAAGACCTCGCTGCACAAGCTGGGCGTCTCGGAGTACAACACCAAGGACCCGCAGGCGCTCGTCGTCGAGTTGCCGGCCAAGGCCGTCACCACCACCGTCGTCAAGCCCGCCCAGGGTACGAAGCAGTGGTGGAGCGACCGGGGCGACAACCTGTCGAACACGCTGACCCGTTCGGTCGACCTGACCGGCAAGTCCTCGGCCAAGCTGGACCTTTCGGGCTGGTACGACATCGAGGCCGACTACGACTACCTCTACACCGAGGTGTCCGACAACGGCGGCACGAGCTGGACCGCGCTCGACGGCACCGCCGACGGCAAGGCCATCCCGCGCGACGCCAGCGACAAGCCGGCCCTGACCGACGTCTCCGGCGCGTACCAGAAGCTCTCCTTCTCCCTGGACGCCTACGCGGGCAAGAAGGTCGACCTCCGCTTCCGCTACCAGACGGACGGCGGCGCGGGCGGCAAGGGCTTCGCGGCCGACGAGATCACCATCACCGCCGACGGCGCCACCCTCTTCTCGGACAACGCCGAGGACGGTGACAACGGCTGGACGGCGAAGGGCTTCTCGCGGATCGGCGAGTCGTTCACGCAGGACTACCCGCAGTACTACATCGCGGAGAACCGCCAGTACGTGTCGTACGACGAGACCCTCAAGGTCGGCCCGTACAACTTCGGCTTCTCCACCACCCGCCCCGACTGGGTCGAGCACTACGCGTACCAGACGGGTCTGCTCGTCTGGCTCTGGGACACCTCCCAGAAGGACAACAACACCTCCGTCCACCCGGGCGAGGGTCTGATCCTGCCGGTCGACGCGCACGCGAAGCCGCTGAAGTGGAAGGACGGCTCGATCGTGCGCAACAAGATCCAGCCGTTCGACGCCCCGTTCAGCTGGTACCCGAACAAGGGCTTCACGCTCCACAACAAGGACGTGCCGCTGAGGATCCAGCCCGCCCTGGGCAACCCGGTCTTCGACGACCGCAAGGGCACCTACTGGTACAAGGAGAACCCGACGGGCAGTGTCAAGGTTTCTGACACCAACACCCGCATCTCCATCGTCCACGAGCCGCTGAGCGGCTCCACGATGACCGTGCTGGTCAGCCCCTCAGGTCGATAATTTCATAAAACCGCAGGTCAGAGCATGATCGGCCGTCGCCCTCTAGCGGGCGGCGGCCGATCGTGTTTAGGTGCGTCTTGTTCACATCCTTATTGACACGACGTCTCACGGGGGAGTGCGGAGCATGGCAGGCGGAGGTTTCTGCAGGTTGCCGAACGGCACGGTGGTGGTGGCCCTGACCCTCACCAGACCGGGCGGTACGGGATCGGATCCGGGCGTTCCGGTACGGGTCCTGGTCCACGCCGCGAACCGGGCGCGCGCCCTGACCAGGCTGCGCAACCTGGGGCTGCGGGCGGTGTACCTGCGCGGCAACGACCGGCCGCCGACACCGGACGAGGTCACGGCGGTGCTGCACCACCCGGACGGCCTGCTCTGGCGGGCGGCGCCGCAGGCGGGCCCGGCCGCGCAGCCGGCGCTCGCGCTCCAGTCCTGCCAGGAGCTGTGGCACCCGATCCGGGCGCTGCTGGGCCCGGCCGGGCACGCCGGACCCGCCCGTCCGGCGGCGTAAGGCTCTGCGGAGGGCCTACAGGGCCTCGGCCACGACGGGCTTCCCGGAGAGCTTCACGCCCGCCGTGCGCAGCTCGTCCAGCGCCTTCTCGGTGGTCGCCGGCGCGACCCCGGCGGTCAGGTCGAGCAGCACCTGGGTGACGAAGCCCTCACGGGCCGCGTCCAGGGCGGTGGCCCGTACGCAGTGGTCGGTGGCGATGCCGACCACGTCGACCTCGGTGACGGACCGGTCGCGCAGCCACTGGGCGAGGCCGGTCCCGTTCTCGTCGGCGCCCTCGAAACCGCTGTACGCGGCCGAGTACGCGCCCTTGTCGAAGACGGTGTCGATGGCCCCGGAGGCGACGGCGGGCGCGAAGTTCGGATGGAACCCGACACCTTCCGTACCGGCGACGCAGTGCACCGGCCAGGAGTCCACGTAGTCCGGGGTCTCGGAGAAGTGGTCACCGGGGTCGACATGGCAGTCCCGGGTGGCCACGACGTGCTGGTAGCCGGGCTGGGCCTCACCGATGAGGTCGGTGATGGCGGCGGCGACATCGGCACCACCCGCCACCGCGAGGCTGCCGCCCTCGCAGAAGTCGTTCTGAACGTCCACGACGATCAATGCGCGGTGCATGGCGGGTGTCCTTAGGTGGGGAGGGAGCGGAGATGTTCAACGTTCACGGGGATGCCAACGAGCGTAGAGACTAGGGCCTGACAATCAACCCCTACCCACTGGCGCCTATCCAGCCCGTGGGGCGCCCATTCCAGCCCGTCCGGCGCTTGAGGACGAAGCGACCGCCGGGCGCCCGAGGCCTCACACGTACTCCGTCCCGATCACCGGCTCCCCCCGGGACAACTGCATCGCCGACATGGGCAGCCCGGCCCGGGCAGAGACATGCCGCTCCCGAGCCGCCTCCAACGGCTCCCGAGCCACCACGACCCCACCCCGCACCAGCTCCACCAGCAGCTCCCGCCCCGCCAGCTCCTCCGGCACCGAACCGGTCCCGATCACCTCGGCCTCGGCCACGCCGCCCGCGTCGACCCGCCGCGCCGCCCACTTGCGACCGCCGACCGACGACTTCGCGCCCATCGACTTCTTCGCCACCGGCACCAGCGGAGCATCCGCATCCGCCTCCGCACCGGCCGCCCCACCGGCCCGCGCCACCAGCTTGTAGACCATCGAGCACGTGGGGTGCCCGCTCCCGGTGACCAGCTGCGTCCCGACCCCGTACGCGTCCACCGGCGCCGCCGCCAGCGAGGCGATCGCGTACTCGTCCAGGTCCGAGGTCACCACGATCTTCGTGCCCGTCGCCCCCAGCTCGTCCAGCTGCTGCCGCACCCGGTGCGCGACCAGCAGCAGGTCCCCGGAGTCGATCCGTACGGCACCGAGCTTCGGCCCCGCGATCTCCACCGCCGCCCGCACCGCCTCGGTCACGTCGTACGTGTCCACCAGCAGCGTCGTCCCGCGCCCCAGCGAGTCCACCTGCGCCCGGAACGCGTCCCGCTCGGTGTCGTGCAGCAGCGTGAAGGCGTGCGCGCTGGTGCCGACCGTCGGGATCCCGTACCGGAAGCCGGCCGCCAGGTCCGAGGTGGCGTCGAACCCGCCGACGTACGCCGCACGCGCCGAGGCCACCGCCGACAGCTCGTGCGTCCGCCGCGCCCCCATCTCGATCAGCCGCCGCCCACCGGCCGCCGCCGACATGCGTGAGGCGGCCGCCGCGATCGCGGAGTCGTGGTTGAGGATGGAGAGGATCACCGTCTCCAGCAGCACGCACTCCGCGAAGGAGCCTTCCACCCGCAGGATCGGCGAGCCCGGGAAGTACACCTCGCCCTCCGGGTAGCCCCAGATGTCGCCGCTGAAGCGGTATCCGGCCAGCCATTCGAGCGTCGGCTCGTCCACGATCCGCTGCTGGCGCAGGAAGCCGATCATCTCGTCGTCGAAGTGGAAGTTCTCCACCGCGTCCAGCACCCGCCCGGTGCCCGCGACGACCCCGTACCGCCGCCCCTCGGGCAGCCGGCGGGTGAACGCCTCGAAGACGGAGTGCCGGCCGGCGGTGCCCGCCTTGAGGGCCGCCTGCACCATGGTCAGCTCGTACTGGTCGGTGAAGAGCGCGGTCGACGGAACGCCGACCCGTCGCCCGAGGTCCGCTGAGTTCATGGCTGGGATGCTACCCCCTATTCGTCAAAGTGACGAGATGTGGGGTCCGTTTGTGCGCCGGGCCCGCCCGGGTGGCAGCATGGGACAGGTGAGCGTTGCTACCCCCGTAGAGATCGAACGTCCTGAATCCGCCGAGGAGACCTTCGCGGTCCCCGAACCGGACGTCCCGTGGGTGACGCTCGTCCACAACGACCCGGTCAACCTCATGAGCTACGTGACCTACGTCTTCCAGGCCTACTTCGGCTACTCCAAGGACAAGGCCCACAAGCTCATGCTCGACGTGCACCAGAAGGGCCGCGCCGTCGTCTCCAGCGGGAGCCGCGAGGAGATGGAGCGCGACGTCCAGGCCATGCACGGCTACGGACTGTGGGCCACCCTCACCCAGGACCGCAACTAGCGGCCTCGCCGCCGTACGCACCCCCCGCCCCGTACGACCCACCATCGGAGAATCCATGGCCGGCCATTTCGAGGCCACCCCCGGCGGCGGCGCGGCCGTCGCGCTCGACGAGGTCGAGATCTCGATCCTGCGCTCCCTCGCCGTACAGCTGCTCGAACTGATCGGCCCGGGCGACGAACCCGCCGACGGCGAGGACCCGCTCGCCGCACTCTTCGCCGAGGGCCCCAGCAAACCGCCGTCGGACCCGGCCCTGGCCCGCCTCTTCCCGGACGCGTACGGCGGCCCGGACGGCTCGGCCCCCGAGGAGAAGTCGGAGGAGGAGCTGCGGGAGCTGTCCGCCGAGTTCCGCCGCTTCACCGAGAACGACCTGCGCTCCCGCAAGCGCGAGGACGCCCTCGCGGTCGTCCGGACGCTCGACGCCCTGACGCCCGTCGGCGACGGCGGAGCCGTCCTCACCCTCACCGCCGTGGAGTGCCGCTCCTGGCTCGGCTCGCTCAACGACCTGCGCCTCACCATCGGCACCCGGCTGGAGGTCTCCGACGAGGACGAGGGCGAGGACGGTTCGCTCTACGGGCTCCCGGACAGCGACCCGCGCAAGCCGATGGTGATGGCCTACCTCTGGCTCGGCGCGCTCCAGGAAACGCTCGTCGAGACACTGATGCCGTAATCCCCGGACACCGATGCCGTAATCCCCCGGCCGCGATCGGCGAGGCGTCCGTGTTCGCTCAACGGACGCTCAGATCCGGGTAATGATCCCGCCAAGACATAAGCGCCATTCGTGGTGGATGGAGTTTCTTGTCCGCTTTTATCTGTGGGGTGCGCCACAGAATGTCCCATGGTGTTCTGTGACGTCCGTGATAAATCTTCACGATCGCCCGGGGACGCCACCCCTGTTCCCGGGGTCGCCACAAGCCGGCCGAACGCCGGTGGCACTCCATCCATATCCGGGGGGATCAGGACCTGATCCGCAGCCTTGACGGCGCGGATCGGCGTGGAGAAAGGCGCACCACACATGACATCGGCACAGGTCGACGAGGGACAGGCCGACAAGGGAAGGCCCGGCGCGGAAGCCGGCGAGGCCGAGACCGGTGGCGAGGGGTACCAGCGGGGTCTGGGCGCCCGTCAGATCCAGATGATCGCCATCGGCGGAGCCATCGGTACCGGGCTCTTCCTCGGCGCGGGCAAGGCGATCGACCGGGCCGGACCCAGCCTCATCCTGGCCTACGTCCTCGCGGGCCTGGTCATCTTCTTCATCATGCGGGCGCTGGGCGAACTCCTCATGTACCGGCCGGTCTCCGGCTCCTTCTCGGAGTACGCCCGCGAATTCATCGGGCCCTTCTTCGGATTCGTCACCGGCTGGACGTACTGGCTGTTCTGGGTCGTCACCGGAATCACCGAAGTCACCGCCGCCGCCACCTATATGACGTACTGGTGGGACATTCCGCAGTGGCTGTCCGCGCTCGTCTTCACCGTCATTCTCTACGGCGCCAACCTGATCTCCGTGAAGCTCTTCGGTGAGCTGGAGTTCTGGTTCTCCATGGTCAAGGTCACCGCGATCGTCGGCATGATCCTCATCTGCGCCGGCGTCCTGACCCTCGGCTTCTCCGACGCGGGCGACACCGCGACCGTCTCCAACCTCTGGAACGACGGCGGGTTCTTCCCGAACGGCGTCGGCGGCATGCTGATGACGCTCCAGATCGTCATGTTCGCCTTCCTCGCGGTCGAACTCGTCGGCGTCACGGCAGGGGAGTCCAAGGACCCGAAGACCGTGCTGCCCAAGGCCATCAACACCGTGCCGTGGCGCATCGCCGTCTTCTACGTCGGCGCGCTGATCATGATCCTGTCGGTCGTCCCGTGGTCCACCTTCAAGCCGGGCGTCTCGCCGTTCGTGAAGGCCTTCGAGGAGATGGGGCTCGGCATCGGCGCCGCCATCGTCAACTTCGTCGTCCTGACCGCGGCGCTCTCCTCCTGCAACTCCGGCATGTACTCCACCGGCCGTATGCTCCGCGACCTGGCCATGAACGGACAGGGCCCGCGCGCCTTCACCAGGCTGACGAAGAACGGCCTGCCGCTCGTCGGCACCACCTTCTCCGCGGCCCTGATGCTCGTCGGCGTCTGGATCAACTACCAGTGGCCGGGCGAGGCGTTCAACTACGTCGTCTCCTTCGCGACCATCTCCGGCATGTGGGCCTGGATCATGATCCTGATCAGCCAGATCCGCTACCGCCGCCTCGCCGACCAGGGCGTGGTCCCGCAGTCCTCGTTCAAGGCGCCGGGAGCCCCGTACACCAGCTGGTTCGCGCTCGCCTTCATCGGCATGGTCATCGTGATGATGGCGGTCGACACGGAGGCCAGGATCTCGCTCTACTGCGCCCCGCTCTGGGCGCTCGTCCTCGGCGTCTCCTACCTGGTGCTCAAGTCGCGCGACCCGGAGAACACCGCCTTCGCCAAGCGCTGACCCAGGCTTCACCCAGCACCGACCGCGAGGGCGGGCCGACGACCACGGCCCACCCCTTCGACCCCGAGGGCGGGCCCGGCGACCCCGGGCCCACGACCGGCCCTCCTCCCGGACGCCCCGGCCGCTCACCCTCCCCCCACGGCCCCGGCGTCCACCATGCGGGCCCTCCCGTACCACCCACCGGTACGCGAGGGCCCGCATGCCTATCCTGGCGCCATGCTGACCATCACCCAGGCGCTCCACGACCAGATCGTCGCCCACGCCCGCGCCGACCACCCCGACGAGGCGTGCGGCGTGGTGGCGGGACCGGCCGGGACCGGGCGCCCCGAGCGCTTCATCCCGATGCTCAACGCCGCCCGCTCGCCCACGTTCTACGAGTTCGACTCCGGCGACCTCCTCAAGCTGTACCGCGAGATGGACGACCGCGACGAGGAGCCCGTGATCATCTACCACTCGCACACCGCGACGGAGGCCTACCCCTCCCGCACCGACGTCACGTACGCCAACGAGCCCGGCGCCCACTACGTCCTGGTCTCCACCGCCGACACCGACGGCTCCGGCCCCTTCCAGTTCCGCTCGTACCGCATCGTGGACGGCGCGATCACCGAGGAAGACGTGCAGGTCGTCGCGGCGTACTGAGCGGTAGCGCGCCCTCCGGGGGCCCCGCCGACCCGCCGGACGGGTCTGGCACACTGCACCCCAGACCCGAACACAAGGCAGCGGGAACCAGGAAGCCGGTGCGAATCCGGCACGGTCCCGCCACTGTGACCAGGCCCCTTCCCGTACGGACTCCGTACGCGGACGGCGGCCCGGAAGCCAGGAACTGGCCCGCTGCCTTCTCCGCATCGACCAGGGGACGCGGAAATCCCCCGGAGAGGCCCCGCCATGTCCCGGCGCACCCCCGCGCTCATAGCCGCCGCCGTGCTGCTTCCGCTCGCCCTCACCGCCTGCTCCACCCCCGAGGGCGACGAGCCCACCGGGGACAAGGCCGCGGCGAAGAGCGATGGCTTCCCGTACACCGTCACCAACTGCGGTGTCACCACCACGTACAAGGCCCCGCCGAAGCGCGTGGTCACCATGAACCAGCACGTCACCGAGATCATGCTGGAGCTCGGCCTCACCAAGTCCCTCGTCGGCACCGCCTACCTCGACGACCAGGTGCTGCCGAAGTACGCGAAGGACTACGCCTCCGTCCCGGTGATCGCCAAGGAGTACCCCTCCTACGAGCAGGTCCTCGCCACCAACCCGGACTTCGTCTACGGCGGCTACAGCAGCGCCTTCACAGCGGGCGACGGCCGCGGCCGCGAGGCGTTCAAGAAGTCCGGCATCGAGACCCGGCTCAACACCGAGAGCTGCGCCAAGGCCGACACCCCGATGGAGACCCTCTACGAGGAGATCCGCGAGGTCGGCCGCACCTTCGGCGTCACCGACCGCGCCGAGGCCTGGATCAAGCAGGCCGAGGCCGACAACGCGGCGACCGCGAAGAAGCTGGCCGAGCTGAAGCCGCTCCCCGTCTTCGTCTACGACAGCGGCGACAAGACCGCGTTCACCGCGGGCGGCAAGGGCATCGGCAACGAGCTGATCAAGCGCGCCGGCGGCACCAACATCTTCGCCGACCTCGACAAGTCCTTCGGCGACGCCTCCTGGGAGAACGTGGTCGCCCGCAAGCCCGAGGCGATCGTGATCTACGACTACGGCTCCACCACCGTCGCCCAGAAGAAGAAGCGCCTCCTCGACGACCCGGCCCTCGCCGACGTCCCGGCCATCAAGAACAAGCGCTTCGCGGTGATGCCGCTCTCCGACGCGGTCCTCGGCGTGCGCGTCCCCGCCGCCGTCGAGAAGCTCGCGGCCCAGCTCCACCCGGCGGCCACCACCTCGTGACCTGCCGCACCTCCGCACCGCGGCGGCTGCTCCGCTACACCCTGGTCGTCGGCGTCCTCGCCGCCCTCCTCGCAGCCGCCGCGGTCGCCGCCCTCGCCCTCGGCTCCGTCCGCATCCCGCCCGGCCAGGTCATCGACATCCTGACCGGCCGGGCGGAGGCGAGCCCGTTCCGCACGATCGTCCTGGACGTCCGGCTGCCCCGGGTCCTGCTCGGCATCGTCGTCGGCGCCGGACTGGCCGTCATCGGCACGGTCCTCCAGGCGCTCGTACGGAACCAGCTCGCCGACCCGTTCCTCCTCGGCGTCTCCTCCGGCGCCTCCACCGGCGCGGTCCTGGTGATCGTCCTCGGCATCGGCGCCACCCTCGCCACCACCGTCACGATCCCGGCCGCGGCCTTCGCGGGCGCGCTGCTCTCGCTGCTCCTCGTCTACACGCTGGCGCGCGGCGGGGGAGGCCTCACCACCAACCGGCTCGTCCTCGCCGGAGTCGCCGTCTCCTACATCCTCTCCGCGCTCACCAGCCTGATCCTGGTCACCTCCGCCCGCGCCGACCACCTCCAGGAAGTCCTCTACTGGACGCTCGGCGGCCTCGGCGCGGCCCGCTGGGACATGCTCGCGCTGCCGACGATCACGCTGATCGCCGGTACGGCCGTACTCCTGACCCTCGCCCGGCCGCTCGACCTGCTCCTGGTGGGGGAGGAGGGCGCGACCGTCCTCGGCCTGGACACCGCCCGCTTCCGGGCCGCCGTCTTCGTGCTCGCCTCGCTGATGACCGGCGCGCTCGTCGCGTACAGCGGAGCGATCGGCTTCGTCGGCCTGATGGTCCCGCACATGGCCCGGATGGCGGTCGGCGCCTCGCACCGCGCGCTGCTGCCGGTGGTCGCGCTCGGCGGCGCGGTGTTCCTGGTCCTCGCCGACCTGGCCGCCCGGACGCTCGCGGCCCCGCAGGACATCCCGGTGGGCGTGCTCACGGCCCTCACCGGCGGCCCGTTCTTCCTGTGGATGCTGCGCCGCCGGCCGGAAGGAGCGCCGGCATGAGGCCCACTCCTGCCGGGAGCACCCGCATGACCCCCGTACGTACGCCCGAGGGAGCCCGCCCGTGACCACCCTGCGCACCGAGGCACTCTCGTACGGGACCGGCGAAGGCCGCCATCTGGTCGACGCGGTCGACCTCATCGCCGCCGACGGCGAGACCGTCGGCCTGGTCGGCCCCAACGGCAGCGGCAAGACCACGCTCCTGCGCTGCGTCTACGGCACCCTGCGCCCCACCCACGGCCGCGTCCTCCTCGACGGCGACGACCTCGCCACCCTCCCCGTGAAGGCCCGCGCCCAGCGCATCGCCACCGTCCCGCAGGAGAGCCACGCGGGCTTCGAACTCACCGTCGGCCAGGTCGTCGCGATGGGCCGCGCCCCGCACAAGCGGTTCTGGGAGGCCGACAACGCCGCCGACACCGCCCTGGTCACCGAGGCCCTCGACCGGGTCGGGATCGCCGCACTCGAACCCCGTACGTTCGCCTCCCTCTCCGGCGGCGAACGCCAACGCGCCCTGGTCGCCCGCGCGCTGGTCCAGCAGCCCGCGCTCGTCGTCCTGGACGAGCCGACCAACCACCTGGACATCCGCTACCAGCTGGAGATCCTCTCCCTGGTCCGGGGCCTCGGCACCACCAACCTGCTGGCCCTGCACGACCTCAACCTCGCCGCGTACTACTGCGACCGCCTGTACGTCCTCAAGGACGGCCGCACCGTCGCCTCCGGCACCCCGGAGGAGGTCCTCACGGCGGAACTGCTGAGCGAGGTCTACGGCGTAGCAGCCGAGGTCAGCACCCACCCGAAGACGGGCGCGCCCACGGTGGTCTACGTCCCGGAGGGCCCCGGCCGCCCCGCTCTGTCCATATAACGGTCACTCACCATCCACGATGTGGGATCACACTCGGGTTTCCGGACGGGGAATCGATACGATGCCCGCATGGTTCCCCATGACGTGAGCAACAGGACGCCGGGCACGCTGCTCGTCGCGCGGCTGCACGTCGACCTGTGCAGGCTCAAGAGCGCGATCTGTCCCCCGCCCGCAGCCTGCCCGTGAGCCGCACGGCCTGAGTCACGGCCCACGCGCCACCCACCTGCCCCACCCCCTGCGCGGGGGAAGAAACGCGCGCGCCCCACGCCACCACCTCCCCGCTTTCGACAGGAGCCCACGCCATGGCCATCGAGGTCCGCATCCCGACCATCCTCCGCACCTACACCGACGGCGCCAAGGCCGTCGAAGGCAACGGGGACACCCTCGCCGACCTCTTCGCCGACCTGGAGAGCCGCCACACCGGCATCCGTGAGCGCATCGTCGACGGCGAGCAGCTCCGCCGCTTCGTGAACGTCTACCTCAACGACGAGGACGTCCGCTTCCTCGACGGCATCTCCACCAAGCTCAGCGACGGCGACAACGTCACCATCCTCCCGGCCGTCGCCGGCGGCATGCGCTGATGCGGTACGACTCCCCGCTGGCGGCCGTGGGGAACACCCCCCTCGTCCGCCTCCCGCGGCTGTCCCCGTCCGAGGACGTCCGCATCTGGGCCAAGCTGGAGGACCGCAACCCCACCGGCTCGATCAAGGACCGCCCCGCGCTCCACATGGTCGAACAGGCGGAGAAGGACGGCCGGCTCACCCCCGGCTGCACGATCCTGGAGCCCACCAGCGGCAACACCGGCATCTCGCTCGCCATGGCGGCCAAGCTCAAGGGCTACCGCATCGTCTGCGTCATGCCGGAGAACACCTCGCAGGAACGGCGCGACCTGCTCGCCATGTGGGGCGCCGAGATCATCTCCTCCCCGGCCGCCGGCGGCTCCAACACCGCCGTACGGGTCGCGAAGGAGCTCAGCGCCGAACACCCGGACTGGGTGATGCTCTACCAGTACGGCAACCCGGACAACGCGGGCGCCCACTACGCCACCACCGGCCCGGAGATCCTCACCGACCTCCCGTCCATCACGCACTTCGTGGCGGGCCTCGGCACCACCGGCACCCTGATGGGCGTCGGCCGCTACCTCCGCGAGAACCGCGAGGGCATCCAGATCGTCGCCGCCGAACCGCGCTACGACGACCTGGTCTACGGCCTCCGCAACCTCGACGAGGGCTTCGTCCCCGAGCTCTACGACGCCTCGGTCCTCACCACCCGCTTCTCGGTCGGCTCCGCCGACGCGGTCACCCGCACCCGCGAACTCCTCCAGCAGGAGGGCATTTTCGCGGGCGTCTCCACGGGCGCCGCGCTCCACGCGGCGATCGGCGTGGGGAAGAAGGCGGTCAAGGCGGGGGAGAGCGCGGACATCGTCTTCGTGGTGGCGGACGGCGGCTGGAAGTACCTGTCGACGGGTGTGTACACGGCGGAGACGACGGAGGCAGCGATCGAAACGCTCCAGGGCCAGCTGTGGGCGTAGGCCCTGGATTCAGCCCCTCCGGCGTTTGAGGAGCGGGGTCCGGGGCGGAGCCCCGAAAAGGGCCCCGCCCTCACCCCGCCCCCAACCCCCGCACCCGCTCCCACACCTCCGCGTCCACGGTCCCCACCCGCCGCCGGAACCCGCCGATCCGCACCTCCCGCAGCTCATCCGTCTCCAGGAAGCTCTGCCGCCCGCGCTGATCCCCCACCGCCCCCGCAGGCAGCGCGATCACCCCGGGCCGCTCCTCGTGATGCTTGCTGGTGATCTTGGCGACGAGCACCGTACGCCCCCGCCCCCGTCCCCGTACCGAAAGCACCAGGCACGGCCGGTCCTTGGACCCGGGCCCGTCCTCGTACGGCACATCGGCCCACCACACCTCGCCCGCCCGCGGCGTACGCCCCTCACCGCGCCCCGCCGGCCCCGACGGCTTCCCCGAGGGCCGCGACGGCGGCCGGGTCGACCCCGCAGGCCGCCCCGGCCGCTCCGGCCGCCGCGACCCGGGCCCTCGCCCGGACCGCCCCCGCCCGTCCACCACCGCGGCGACGAGGGCCAGCAGAACCACGGCGACCAGCGCCACCCACCAGATCGTGTCCATCCCCCGACCGTACCGGCGGGGCCCACAGCCGCCTCGCCCGCCTCAGGACGCCGCGCCCGGGCCCACCGTGGGCGCGCTTCCATCGAACCGGTGACAGAGCAGGTGAGTTCCCCCACAACGGCAGGCGGCAGAGGAGCGACGCGGAGTTTTGCGCCTTACGCTCGACAAACCGCAAAACGTTCCGGCAGGAATTGCACGACCGCACCCGCACGGCACACCTCACCCGCACGACCTCACCCGCACGAACCCTCCCCGTTCCCACGTCTCGGAGGTTCACGCTCCATGAAGCTCACCGTCGTCGGCTGCTCCGGCTCGTTCCCGTCCCCGGGTTCGGCATGCTCGAGCTACCTCGTAGAGGCCGACGGCTTCCGGCTGCTCCTCGACATGGGCAACGGCGCCCTCGGCGAGCTGCAGCGCCACGTCGGTCTCTACGACCTCGACGCGATCTTCCTCAGCCACCTGCACGCCGATCACTGCATCGACATGTGCGCGTACTTCGTCGTGCGCTACTACCGCCACGACGGCGCCCGCCCCGTCCCTCTCCCGGTCTACGGACCCGAGGGCACCGAGCAGCGCCTGACCGCCGCCCACGCCGACACCCCGTCCGAGCAGGCGATGAGCGAGGTCTTCGACTTCCACACGCTCAAGGCCGACGCCTTCGAGATCGGCCCCTTCACCGTTCGTACGGAGAAGCTCCGCCACCCGGTCGACACCTTCGGCATCCGGATCGAGCACGGCGGCTCCACCCTCGCCTACTCCGGCGACACCGGCACCTGCGACGCCCTGGAGGAGCTGGCCCGGGACGCGGACCTGTTCCTCTGCGAGGCGTCGTTCGTCGACGGCAAGGAAGACATCCCCGACCTGCACCTCAACGGCCGGGAGGCCGGCGAGGCCGCCGCGCGCGCCGGCGTACGCCGTCTCGTCCTCACCCACATCCCGCCGTGGACGGACGAGAACCGCAACCTCGCCGACGCGCAGGCGGTCTACCCGGGCCCGGTGGAACTGGCCGTGCCGGGAGCGGTGTACGAGATCTGAGGACGCGTACGACGAGACCCCCGCCGTCCGGTAAGGAGGCGGGGGTCTCGTCGTGTACGGGGTACGGCGTACGGGGTGCGGCTGAGGGCTACTTCGCCTCGGCCCTCTGCAGCTCGGCCAGCTCCTCGTCCGACTCCCGGCCCGGGGTCGGGAGGTTGAACTTGGTGATCGCGAAGCGGAAGATCACGTAGTAGACCACCGCGAAGCAGAGGCCGACGAGGACCAGCAGCCACGGCTTGGTGGCGATGCCGAGGTTCAGCAGGAAGTCGACCAGGCCGGCGGAGAAGCCGAAGCCGTCCTTCATGCCGAGCGCCCAGGTCAGGGCCATCGACACACCGGTGAGCACCGCGTGGATCGCGTACAGCACCGGGGCGATGAACATGAACGTGAACTCGATCGGCTCGGTCACACCGGTGACGAACGAGGTCAGCGCGAGCGAGAACATCATGCCGCCGACGACCTTGCGGCGCTCCGGGCGGGCGCAGTGGACGATCGCGAGGCAGGCCGCCGGGAGGGCGAACATCATGATCGGGAAGAAGCCGGTCATGAACTGTCCGGCGTTCGGGTCACCGGCGAGGAAGCGGGCGATGTCGCCGTGGGCGCCGTTGTACTCGCCCGCCTGGAACCACGGGAAGGAGTTCAGCAGGTGGTGCATGCCGACCGGGATCAGCGCACGGTTGGCGACACCGAAGATGCCCGCGCCGACCGCGCCGGAGCCGACGAGCCACTCACCGAAGTTGTGCAGACCGGCGCCGAGGACCGGCCAGATCAGGCCGAAGACGATACCGATGAGCAGACCCGCGAAGGCGGAGAGGATCGGGACCAGGCGGCGGCCGCTGAAGAAGCCGGCCCAGTCGGGCAGCTTCGTCCGGTAGAACTTCTGGTACAGCAGGGCCACGACTATGCCCATCACCACACCGCCGAGGACACCGGCGTTGACCGGGGCGTCGCTCATCACGATCTTGCCGTCGGCGACGCTCGCGACCTGGGGCAGGTTGCTGTCGGTGAAGGTGGCGAGCACCTTCTGGAAGACGAGGTAGCCGGTGACGGCGGCCAGGGCCGTCGAGCCGTCCGACTTCTTCGCGAAGCCGATCGCGATGCCGACGGCGAAGAGCAGCGGCATGTTGTCGAGGATCGCGCCGCCGCCCGCGGCCATGTAGCCGGCGAGCTTCGTGATGAAGGTCGGGAACGAGTCGCGGCCCAGCATGTCGCCGTTGCCGAGGCGGACCAGGAGCGCGGCGGCCGGCAGCACGGCGACCGGCAGCATGAGGCTGCGGCCGATGCGCTGCATGACGGCCATCGCGCCGGCGCCCTTCTTCTTCTCGGCCGCGGGTGCGGTCTCAGCCGTGGTCATCAACTTCCTCCATGGGACACGGTGCCGCCCAGGTCGTTGATGCGGGGAGGCGGCGACTCGACAGACCCTGCGGCAGAGCGCCGTGGTCTGGACCACTCAGTGGTGTAGACCAGTTTTAGCACGGTGAGGGTTAGATAAGGAACCTGCAATTCCCTGTTGATTCGCGGTAGCAGACCCGGCACGTTCGGTGACATGGCGAAGGCCCCCGGACCGGGCGGTCCGAGGGCCTTGCGCGACCGGGGTGAAACCCCGTCGACCTGCTACTTCGTCAGGTCCTTCTCGATCTCCTTCTCGATCTCCTCCGGTTCCCGGCCCGGTGTCTTGAGGTCGAACTTGGTGATCGCGAAGCGGAAGATGACGTAGTAGATCACCGCGAAGCACGCGCCGATCGGGATGATCAGCCACGGTTTCGTATCCAGGTGCCAGTTGACGACGTAGTCGATCAACCCGGCCGAGAAGCTGAACCCGGCATGCACCCCGAGCAGCCAGGTGATGCCCATCGAGGCCCCGGTGAGCACCGCGTGCACGCCGTACAGTAGCGGCGCGACGAACATGAACGAGAACTCCAGCGGCTCGGTCACGCCGGTCACGAACGAGGTCAGCGCCACCGACACCATCAGACCGCCCACCTCCTTGCGGCGCTCGGGCCGCGCGCAGTGGGTGATGGCCAGAGCTGCGGCCGGCAGGCCGAACATCATGATCGGGAAGAAGCCCGAGGTGAACTGGCCGGCCGACGGGTCCTCGGCGAAGAACCGCGAGATGTCGCCCTGGACGGTCTGGCCGTCCGCCCCGGTGAACTCACCCGCCTGGAACCAGAAGAACGTGTTCAGGAACTGGTGCATGCCGATCGGGATCAGCAGCCGGTTCGCGAAACCGAAGATCGCCGCGCCCCACGAGCCGAGGCCGATCAGCTGCTTGGAGAACCAGGTCAGCCCGTCACCCACCGGCTGCCACAGCAGCCCGAACAGCACGCCCAGGGCCACGCAGAGGAACGCCATCAGGATCGGCACCAGGCGCCGGCCGTTGAAGAAGCCGAGCCAGTCCACCAGCTTGGTGCGGTGGTAGCGCTGCCAGACCACGGCGGTCAGCAGGCCGATCAGGATGCCGCCGAGGACTCCCGGGTTCTGCGGTTCGCCGTCGGGCAGCTCGTCCGTCACCGTCCCGTCCATCGGGAACGCGGTGAGGACGCCCCGGTAGACCAGGAAGCCGACGACGGCCGCCAGTGCGGTGGAGCCGTCGGCCTTCTTCGCGAAGCCGATGGCCACGCCGATGCAGAAGAGCAGCGGCAGGCCCAGCTGGCCGTCCAGGATCGCGGTGCCGCCGTTGAGCAGGACCTTGGAGGTCTTGTCCCAGAAGGCGCCGTCGAGATAGGAGTCGAAGAGGTTCCCGAGGCTGACGAGCAGGCCCGCCGCCGGGAGGACGGCCACCGGGAGCTGGAGGGAGCGGCCGACCTTCTGCAACCCCTGGACCGGCCCGTTCCACCATTTTGGCTGCGGTGCCGCAGCGGCGCTCGAACTCATCGGCGTCCTTCCCGGAACAAGCCTCGTTTGGTGGTCGTCGGAAACTGGTGTAGACCAGTTGCGTCACGGTCCGGGCCCGCCCCGAAGGCAGGGGACCGGTGATCGTTATCTTTGGTGATAGTCCGGTTACCCGCCCGCGAAGTTGGGCCAACCGTGCGTTACCGTGACGAAACGGACCCGCAGCGGGCGGCCCGTCTGCACGCGAAAACCAGGGAGAAGGCATGGCCACCAAGGCTGAGAAGATCGTCGCCGGGCTCGGCGGCATCGACAACATCGACGAGATCGAAGGCTGCATCACCCGCCTCCGCACCGAGGTCCACGACGCCAGCAAGGTCGACGAAGCCGCCCTGAAGGCCGCCGGTGCCCACGGCGTCGTCAAGATGGGCACCGCGATCCAGGTCGTCATCGGCACCGACGCCGACCCCATCGCCGCCGACATCGAAGACATGATGTGACGACCGGCTGACAACCCGCCGCCGCGCACCGCAGGCCCCGCACCCCACCAGGTGCCGGGGCCTGCGGCGTACCGCCGTACGGGAACACGGTGCGAGGGCAGGGCGGACCCGCGACGTACGCACGCTCCCGGCCCCGCCCACGGCCCCACCGCACCCGAACGGAGCCATGGCCGCCACCCGATACAGTCGGCCCCATGTCTCGCATCGACGGCCGCACCCCCGAACAGCTCCGCCCCGTCACCATCGAACGCGGCTGGAGCAAGCACGCCGAAGGCTCAGTCCTCATCTCCTTCGGCGACACCAAAGTCTTCTGCACCGCCTCCGTCACCGAAGGCGTCCCGCGCTGGCGCAAGGGCAGCGGCGAGGGCTGGGTCACCGCCGAGTACTCCATGCTGCCCCGCTCCACCAACACCCGCGGCGACCGCGAAGCCGTACGCGGCAAGATCGGCGGCCGCACCCACGAGATCAGCCGCCTGATCGGCCGCTCCCTCCGCGCGGTCATCGACTACAAGGCGCTCGGCGAGAACACCATCGTCCTGGACTGTGACGTCCTCCAGGCCGACGGCGGCACCCGTACGGCCGCCATCACCGGCGCGTACGTCGCCCTCGCCGACGCCGTCACCTGGGCCCAGGGCAAGAAGATCGTCAAGGCCGGCCGCAAGCCGCTCACCGACACCGTCGCCGCCATCAGCGTCGGCATCGTCGACGGAACCCCGCTGCTCGACCTCTGCTACGAGGAGGACGTCCGCGCCGAGACGGACATGAACGTCGTCTGCACCGGTGACGGCCGCTTCGTCGAGGTCCAGGGCACCGCCGAGGGCGCCCCGTTCGACCGCAAGGAGCTCGGCGCGCTGCTGGACCTGGCCACCGCGGGCTGCGTGGACCTCGCCGCCCTCCAGCGTGACGCACTCGCCACCACGCAGAACGCGTAGCGACTCACCTTCCCCGGGTGAAGAAGCAACCAAATAAGCACGCCACAGCGTCGTTACGAGCACGGGCGCACGGGTCGAACCGTGCGCCCGTCCGCGTAACCATCCCGGGGAGGGACCGCACCATGGCTTCGCGCCGCCACCAACGCCTCGCACTCGCCACCGCCGCCGCCTTGCTCACGCTGACCACCGCCGCCGGCTGCGCCGGCCTCGACAAGGCCCTCGACTGCGTCCGCACCGCCGACGCCATCGCCACCAGCGTCAACAACCTGCAGCAGGCCGTCTCCAACGCCTCCGAGGACATCACCCAGGCCTCCGAGTCCCTGGACGAGATCGACCGCGAGCTCAAGAAGCTGGACGACACCACGGACAACGCGGACCTCTCCAAGGCGGTGGACGACCTCCAGGCGGGCGTCACCGAGGTGCGCGGGTCCATCGAGAGCGGTGACGTCACCCCGGACATCACCCCGGTGACGAATGCGGCCACGGAGATCGGCAAGGTCTGCACGCCGTAGGTCCGCCCGCCGCGGGAGGAGACAATGGGCGCATGACGCGCCTGATCCTCGCCACCCGCAACGCCGGGAAAATCACCGAACTGCACGCCATCCTCGCCGACGCGGGACTCGACCACGACCTCGTCGGCGCGGACGCGTACCCGGACATCCCCGACGTCAAGGAGACCGGCGTCACCTTCGCCGAGAACGCGCTCCTCAAGGCCCACGCCCTCGCCCAGGCCACCGGCCACCCGGCGATCGCCGACGACTCGGGCCTCTGTGTGGACGTCCTCGGAGGCGCCCCCGGCATCTTCTCCGCCCGCTGGTCCGGCACCCACGGCGACGACGAGGCCAACCTGCGCCTGCTCCTGGCCCAGCTCGGCGACATCGCCGACGCCCACCGCGGCGCCTACTTCACCTGCGCCGCCGCGCTCGCTCTCCCCGACGGCACCGAACGCGTCGTCGAGGGCCGCCTCAACGGCACCCTGCGCCACACCCCGTCCGGCACAGGAGGCTTCGGCTACGACCCGATCCTCCAGCCGGAGGGCGAGACCCGCACCTGCGCGGAGCTGACCCCGGCGGAGAAGAACGCGATCAGCCACCGGGGGAAGGCGTTCCGGGCGCTGGTGCCGGTGGTGCGGGAGCTGGTGGGGTAGTTCGGAGCGTTCCCGACGAGAACGGCCTGCGAATCAATCCTTCGATTCGCAGGCCGTATCCGTGCGGCGGAAGGGATTCGAACCCTCAAGCCGTTTCACGGGCCACAGATCCTAAGTCTGCTGTGTCGCCAGTTGCACCACCGCCGCCAGACGCATGTCATCGTACCGGGCGAGGTGGCCCGGCCGGTGTGAGAGTTCCCTGGCGTGCGACCCTGCGTGCGCCCCCTCGGCACCAGGTGGTGGTGACGGCATGGCAGTTCGGGCAGAGCAGCCGGAGGTTCTCGGCCCGGTCGTCGCTCCAGTCGCCGTTGACGTGGTCGATCTCCAGGGTGATAGGCGATCCGCGCCAGACCGGCTCGGTTCCGCACTCGTCGCACTGCTCGGCGATGCCGATCTCACGCAGGGCCCTGCGGAGCAGAACCGTCCTCGTGCGATGGCTGCCGGCGTGTTTCACCAGCACTTCCTCGGGGCGCCTGGCAGGGGTCGGGCCCGGCCTGCCACGCTGGTGTGCCTGACCGAGGAAGTGCGAGGTCGACAGGGACTCCTCGGCGATCCACTGCCGTAGAAGCTTCCGCTGGTGCCCGTTCGCGGGGCGCCCGAGTCTGCGGAGCAGCTCTGCGACGGAGCGTGAGGCCGCCACAGCCTCACGGAGCGTGTCCCGCGAGGGGCGTGAGGCTGCGGTGTGCGAGCCGCAGTGCCTGAAGTGGGAGACATCGATCCCGAAGTGGGCGAACCGCCTCAGCAGATGACGGTGGAGCTTCGCGTAAGGACGAGTACCCAGGAACACGATGACCTCGTCGATGTCCGAACAACGCTCCGCGGCCTCGACCAGCCGCTCGCGGGTGTACCGCTGTCTCTGGTTCACCTGCCGCCGCCATGCCCGGCACGAGGCCCCTTGCCGCGGCCGCGATACGTGTCCGTCGCCGAATGGCAGTTGGGGCAGAGCAGCCGCAGATTCTCCGGACGGTTGTCGCTCCACCTGCCGTTGATGTGGTCCACCTCCAGCGGGAGCGGCCGACCGCGCCAGAGCGGTTCCGTTCCGCAGAGGGCACAGTGCTCCGCCACGCCGAGCGAGGCCATGGCGGCCTTGAGGCGGGAGCTGGGAATGCGGCGAGGGTGTGGCGAGTAGTCGTCCACCAGCAGCTTTTCGGGCGGAAGGTGACGCTTCGTCGTCCCGGCGCGCGAGGGCGGGGCGAAGTGTGAGGTGTCGATGCCGTACGCCTTGATGCGTCTGCTGATGTTGCTGTGGTGGCCCCCCACGGCCTCCAGGCCGAGGCGCCGCAAGACGTCGTAGACGCTGGTCGACAGGGCGACCACGGGCACCAGTACTTCTCTGGTCCAGCGAGTGCCCTCGCGTTCGAAGTGTTCCGTGGCTATGCCCATCTTCCGCATGCGGTCACGGACATACCGCCGCGTCGGACTCTTCGGATCCACCCCGAGCTTCGCCAGCGCCTCCGAGAGCGTCCGCGACGACGAGGCCGCCTCCGCCAGCCGCTCCCGCGTGTACGGGCTGTTCCCCATGCCTCTGCCCCCTCCGACTCCGGCCGCACGTTCGCAGCCTCGTACGGAGTAACGAACCGTTTATCGGATGGTTACGTCCGGAATTCGGAGGGGGCAGGCAAGGCGGACGGCCTCAGAACTTCGGTTCAGGCGCCTGCGCCTGGACCAGTTCCGCCGCCTCCTCGTCCGTCTCGACCGACGGCGGTGAGCCGATCAGCGGCTGCTGGGCGGTCTCCTTCATGCAGGCCACCGCGATCACGCCGATCAGGGCCGCCGCCATCGCGTAGTACGCCGGCATCAGGTTCGAGCCCGTCCAGCTGATCAGGGCCGTGATCACCAGCGGGGTCGTGCCGCCGAAGATCGACGCCGAGAGGTTGTAGCCGACCGACAGGGAGCCGTAGCGGACGTGGGTCGGGAACAGGGCCGGGAGGGCCGCCGACATCGTGCCGAGCATGCAGACCAGCGAGAGGCCCAGCATCAGCATGCCGACCGTGATCGGGAGGATGCCGTCGATGCGGATCAGGAGGAACGCGGGGAGGGAGAGGAAGAGGAAGCCCAGCATGCCGGTCATGAGGAGCGGCTTGCGGCCGAAGCGGTCGGAGAGCTTGCCGACCTGGCTGATGATCGTCATCAGGAAGAGCATCACCGCGAGCAGGATCAGCAGCCCGTGCGTCTCGCTGTAGCCGAGCTCGTCGGAGAGGTACGTCGGCATGTACGACAGCAGCATGTAGTCCGTGATGTTGTACGCGCCCACCAGGCAGATGCAGAGGATCAGCGTCGGCCAGTACTGCCGGAAGATCTTGGCCAGGTCCCCCTTCGCCGTGGCCTCAACGCCGTCCGCCGCCTCGGTCGCGTGCGCCGTGCCGCCCTCCAGCTTCTGGAAGGCCGGGGTCTCGTCCAGCTTCAGTCGCAGGTAGAGGCCGACCAGGCCCAGCGGGCCCGCGACGAGGAACGGGATCCTCCACCCCCAGGCCTCCATCTGCGCGTCGTTCAGCAGGGCGTACAGGGCCGTCACGAGGCCCGCCGCGCCGACGTAGCCGGCCAGGGTCCCGAACTCCAGGAAGCTGCCGAAGAAGCCGCGCCGCTTGTCGGGGGCGTACTCGGCGATGAACGTGGACGCGCCCCCGTACTCACCGCCCGTCGAGAAGCCCTGGAGCATCCGGAAGAAGATCAGCAGGACCGCGGCCCACACGCCGATCGTGTCGTGCGACGGGATCAGGCCGATGGCGAACGTGCCGACCGCCATCAGGATCATCGTCAGCGCGAGGACCTTCTTGCGGCCGACCTTGTCACCCATCGGGCCGAAGAACATGCCGCCGAGCGGGCGTACGAGGAAGGCCACCGCGAAGGTCGCGAAGGAGGAGAGGAGCTGGGTCGTCTCGTTGTCGGACGGGAAGAACACCTGGCCGATCGTCACGGCCAGGTAGGAGTAGATCCCGAAGTCGAACCACTCCATGGCGTTGCCCAGCGACGCCGCTTTCACCGCGCGCTTCACCGCGGCGTCGTCCGTGACGGTGATGTCCGTCCGGCGCAGCCGCGGGTTCTTGCGCTTCCGGGCGGCCCGGAAGAGCGCAGGGTGGCGTTTGACCGCTGAGGGGTCGGCCGCCTGGTGGGGGTCGGGGGCCGCCATGGCCGGGTCCTTTCCTCGCAGGGTGTTCCAGGAAAGGCTTCTGCGCGGTCGTGGCGGTCGCAAACCGACTTCACGGTCCGATGCGACGTCCGTCACATGATCTCGACATCATTCCGGGGCAGGCGCACGGGCTGCGCGTGCTCCGCCGCCGTACGGGAGGGCGTCCGGGCCGCCTCGCCCCGGATGGCCCATCCGGGGCGAGGCGGAGCCGGGAGGGGCCGGGTCAGATGCCCAGGTCCCTGATGATCTTGGCCACGTGGCCGGTCGCCTTGACGTTGTAGAAGGCGTGCTCGACCTTGCCGTCCGCGTCCACGACGACGGTGGAGCGGATGACGCCCGTCACCACCTTGCCGTACAGCTTCTTCTCGCCGAAGGCGCCGTACGCCTCCAGGGTCTCCTTGGGCGGGTCGCCGACCAGCGTGACCTTGAGGTTCTCCTGCTCGCGGAACTTGGCGAGCTTCTCCGGCTTGTCCGGGGAGACGCCGATGACGTCGTAGCCGGCGCCCGCCAGGAGGTCGAGGTTGTCCGTGAAGTCGCAGGCCTGCTTGGTGCAGCCGGGGGTAAGAGCAGCCGGGTAGAAGTAGACGATGACCTTGCGGCCCTTGTGGTCCGCGAGCGAGACCTCGTTGCCGTCGGCGTCGGGAAGGGTGAAGGCGGGAGCGGGGTCGCCGGGCTTGAGTCGCTCGCTCATGTGGTTCTCCTCGGGTGGTGCACGGGTCGGACGGGACCGAGCGTAATAGGGGTGCCGTCGGGTGCGCGGGGGTTCGAGCTGACAGACTGTCGACGAAGGTTCAGAAGAAGGTTTACCGGAGACACGACCACGGAGGCGGCGCAGTGTCGGATGCCAGGACCCCTGCGCAGATCGAGGCGGACATCATCAGCAGGCGCGAGCAGCTCGCTGTGGTGCTCGACGAGATCGGTGTGCGGGTACACCCGAAGACGATCGTCGGCGACGCGAAGGCCAAGGCGGCCCAGACCGTCGACCGGACGGCCGGCCGCGCGTTCGTCGCGGTGAATCGCTCGGTGTCGCAGGTGAAGGCGCAGTTCGTCGCGGTGGACGGTTCGCCGCGGCTGGAGCGGGTGATTCCCGCCGCGCTGCTGGTGGTGGGTGTGGTGGGGCTGATCACGGTCTCCAAGCGCCGCGGGTGACGGACCCGTCCGCCCGGGAGGCGCGCGGGCGGCACGGCCCCCTCAGGCGTGCGCGCCGGTGCGGTGACGGTAGGTTGCGGGCGTGAGCGACAACACCCACGGCAAGATCCACGGCAGCCCGCGCGACGACGACAAGCTGCCCATCCGCATGCTGCACGACCGCGTCCTGGTGCGGAACGACACCGCCGAGGGCGAGCGGCGTTCCGGCGGCGGCATCCTGATCCCGGCGACGGCCGCGGTGGGCCGCCGGCTCGCCTGGGGCGCGGTCGTCGCGGTCGGCCAGAACGTGCGGACGGTGGAGCCCGGGGACCGGGTGCTGTACGACCCCGAGGACCGTGCCGAGGTCGAGGTGCGGGGCGTGGCGTACGTGCTGATGCGCGAGCGCGACCTGCACGCGGTGGCGGCGGACCGGTTCGAGGGGTCGGTGGACTCGACCGGGCTGTATCTGTAGGCCATCTGCGGGACGTACGGCTGAGGGCCTGGTGACCATGGTCACCAGGCCCTCCTGCCATTCCTTGCTACGGTGGAACCACCCCGACGAGACGCGCCGTACCGGGCAGGCAAAGACGACGCATCCGTGTTCGTTCACGCGCTCGCGCGTTGTCGTCGGAGGTTTCCATGGCCTGGGTTCTGTTGATCGTCGCCGGTCTGCTCGAAGTGGGCTGGTCGATCGGGATGAAGTACACCGAGGGGTTCACCCGGCTCTGGCCGAGCGTGTTCACCGGTCTCGGGATCGTGGCGAGCATGGTGTTGCTGTCCCACGCCGCGAAGACGCTGCCGATCGGTACGGCGTACGGGGTGTGGGTCGGTATCGGCGCGGCCGGTGCGGCGATCCTCGGCATGGTCGTGCTGAACGAGCCGGTGACCGCCGCCCGGATCTTCTTCGTCTGTCTGCTGCTGGTGGCCGTGGTCGGGCTGAAGGCGACCTCCGGGCACTGAGGGGTGCCCGGAGGGGCGGGCTCACTCGCCCTGTTCGCGGCCGCCGCGGACCCCTTCGATGAGGCCGCCGCCGAGGGCTCCCGTACCGTCGTCGCCGTTGTCTCCGTCGGTGCCGCCCTCGGTGCCGGTTCCCGTTCCGCCGTCGCCGGTGTCCCCGGTCGTCGTCCCGCCGTCCGTCCCTCCGTCCGTTCCGCCCGTCGCGCCGCCGGTGGTGCCCGTGGTGCCGTCGCCGTTGCCCGGCGGGGTGGACGGGGCGGGGGCGGTGGGGGCCGAGGGGGTGGCTGTGGTGCTGGGAGTGCTGGGGGAGTCGGTGCCGTCCGGGGCGTCCGGGTCGGTGACGCTGTCGGTTCCGTCCTCGCCGGGCTCCTGGGGTTCGTCGGAGCCGGGGGCCGTCCGGAGGTCGAACTCCTGGGCCGGTGAGGAGCGCAGGGCCGCTTCCGTGTAGGCGGCCCAGGTCTCCGCCGGTACGCCGCCGCCGTTGACGCGGTCCAGGCCGAGGGCTCCGTACAGCGGGGTCTGGACGCCGGATTCGGGGTTCTGGCCCATCACGGCGACGACGGTCGCGAGGTCGGGCGTGTACCCGGCGAACCAGGCGGCCTTGTCCTCCTCGGCGGTGCCCGTCTTGCCGACGGCGGGGCGGCCGGCGGCCTGGGCGGCGGAGCCGGTGCCGCCTTCGACGACGGAGCGCAGGAGTGCGGTGGTGGTGTCGGCGGCCTCGCGGGTGATGGCCTGTTCGGTCGTGCGGTCGGGCAGTTCGATCTCGGTGCCGTCCTTGGTGACCTTGTCGACGAGGGTGTACGGGCCGTGCCGGCCGTGGTTGGCGAGCGTCGCGTACGCCTCGGTGAGGTCCAGGACGCTGGCGGTGGCGGGGCCGAGCGCGATGGAGGGGGAGGCGGTGAGGTCGGGGGTGGTCTTCGGGATGCCGAGCGCGACGGCGGTGTCGCGCACCTTCTCCGGGCCGACGTCCTGGGCCATCTGCGCGTAGACGGCGTTGACGGACTTGTCGGTGGCGGTGCGGACGGTGATCTGCCCGTAGTCGACGTCGTCCTCGTTGGCGGGGTCGTAACCGGTGGAGCCCTGCGGGCCCTGGACGGTCCGCTTGTTGGTGCCGTCGTAGTACGTCTCCGGGGTGATGCGCCGGCCGTCCTGGGTGGTGGAGCCGCCCGCGATGGCGGCGGTGAAGACGAACGGCTTGAAGGTGGAGCCGACCTGGTAGTCGCGGCGGGTGGCGTTGTTGACGTATTGCTGGGTGTAGTCGACGCCGCCGTACATCGCGACGACCTCGCCGGTCTGCGGGACGATGGAGGCGCCGCCGACGCGCACGTTCCTGTCCGGCTCGCGGTCGTCGCTGCGCTTCTTCATCACGTTGTCCTTGACCGCCGCGACGAAGGCGTCCTGCTTCTTCTTGTCGAGGGTGGTGGTGATGCGGTGGCCGCCGGTGGCGAGGGTCTCCTCGTCGATGATGCCGTTGCCGGTGAGGTACTCCTCGACGGCCTGCACCAGGTAGCCGCGCTGGCCGGAGAGGCCGGTGGAGGGCTTGGCCTCGCCGGGGACCGGGAATTCGGTCGTGGACCGTTCGCCGGAGTCGAGCCAGCCTTCCTTGACCATGCCGTCCAGGACGTAGTTCCAGCGGCTCAGCGCCGCGGGCTTGCTGTCGGGGTGGGCGACGACGTCGTACGCGCTGGGAGCGTTGAGGAGCGAGGCGAGGTACGCGCCTTCGGCGGTGGTGAGGTCCTCGACGTTCTTGCCGTAGTACGCCTGGGCGGCGGCCTGGATGCCGTAGGCGTTGCGGCCGAAGTAGCTGGTGTTGAGGTAGCCCTCGAAGATCTGGTCCTTGCTCTGCTCGCGGTTGAGCTTGATCGCGATGAAGAACTCCTTGGCCTTGCGGACGACGGTCCGTTCCTGGCCGAGGTAGTAGTTCTTGACGTACTGCTGGGTGATGGTGGACCCGCCCTGCTTGCCCTTGCCGGTCACGGTGTTCCAGCCGGCCCGGAACATGGCCCGTACGTCGACGGCGGGCTGGCTGTAGAAGTCGCGGTCCTCGGCGGCGAGTACGGCCTGCTGGACGGTGGCGGGCACCTGGGAGAGCTTGATCTTCTCCCGGTTCACCTCGCCGTCGCGGGCCAGGACGGTGCCGTCCTTGTAGAAGTAGACGTTGGACTGCGCGTCGGCGCCGGCGTTGGCGGCCGGGATGTCGACGAGCTGGTATCCGGCGAAGAACCCGCCGACGAGGAGGAGTCCGGCCACCAGGGCGCTCCCGAGGACAATCCGCCAGGTCGGGACGAGGCGGCGCCAGCCGGTCCGCTTGGGGCGTTTCGTGCGCCCCTTCTTCTTCCCGTTCCCGGATGCGCTCCCTTGCGCGCCCTCGGCGGCCCCGGGGCTTGCGGAGGCGGCTGAGGGGTCCCGAGGGGCCCAGGTCTGGTGCTCGTCGCTCATGTCGGTGCGGGCTCCTCGGGTGCGGTCGGTGATCCCATAGTGCCCGTTTCGCCGGGAAACCCTCGTATCATCCTCCGATCTCCCTCGTTCTTCCGTCTTCGCGCCCCTCGAAAAGCCGTCGCGGCGGCCTCCGCCCGTGCACTAGGGTCGTGCGCTTTGGTGTCCGGAACCGGGAGTGGACCCTTCCGGTGGCGGCGGGTGCGGGGGAGAGGGGACGGCGTGCGGCTGTACGCAGTGGTGGCGGCGGGCGGGTTCCGGCGCTACGCCACCTACCGGACGGCGACGGCCGCGGGGGTGTTCACCAACACCGTCTTCGGCTTCATCCTGGCGTACACCTACATCGCCCTGTGGGACGCAAGACCGCAGCTCGGCGGGTACGACATGGCCCAGGCGCTGGCGTACGTCTGGATCGGGCAGGGCCTCCTGGCGGCCTGCGCGATGATGGGCGGCGGCTTCGAGGACGAGCTGACGGAGCGGATCCGTACGGGCGACATCGCCGTGGACCTGTACCGCCCGGTGGACCTCCAGCTGTGGTGGCTGGCGGGCGACCTGGGCCGGGCGGCGTTCCAGTTGATGGGGCGCGGGGTGGTGCCGATGCTCGCGGGGGCGCTCGCCTTCGACATCGCGCTCCCCGGCTCGGCGTGGATCTGGCCGGCGTTCCTGCTTTCCGTGCTGCTGGGCATCATCGTGAGCTTCGCCGTGCGCTACCTGGTCGCGCTGTCGGCGTTCTGGCTGCTGGACGGCGCGGGCGCGAGCCAGATGGCCTGGCTGCTGGGGCTGTTCTTCTCCGGGATGCTGCTGCCGCTGCCGCTCTTTCCGGGCCTGCTGGGCGAGGTGGCCCGGATGCTGCCGTGGTCCTCGCTGCTCCAGATCCCGGCCGATGTGTACCTCGGCAAGCACACGGGGTGGGGGCTGGTGGAGGCGTACGCGTTCCAGGGGGCCTGGGCGGTGGCGCTGCTGCTGGCGGGGCGGCTGCTCCAGTCCGTGGCGACGAGGAGGGTGGTGGTGCAGGGTGGCTGAGACGGTGGCGGTGCGGCCGGAGGAGGGCCGGGAGCCGGGAGGCTCCGCGTACTTCGCTTACGAGGAGCGGCCCCGGCTGCTGGAGGGGCTGCGGGCGTACGGGCTGATCGTGGCGATGTGGGTGCGCTCGACGATGGCGTACCGGGCCTCGTTCGTTATGACGACGTTCGGGAACCTCGCGGTGACGGCGTTCGACTTCCTCACGATCGTGCTGATGTTCACCCACGTCGACGCACTGGGCGGCTACACGCTCCCGGAGATCGCCCTGCTGTACGGGGTGTCCGCGACGGCGTTCGGCCTGTGCGACCTGCTGCTGGGATCGATGGAGCGGCTGGGCCGCCGGGTCCGGGACGGCACGCTCGACACCCTGCTCGTACGCCCGGTCCCGGTGCTGGCGCAGGTGGCGGCGGACCGGTTCGCGCTGCGTCGGCTCGGGCGGATCGTCCAGGGGCTCGCGGTGCTGGTCTACGCGCTGGTGACGCTGGACATCGCGTGGACGCCGCTGAAGGTAGTGATGCTGCCGGTGATGGTGATCAGCGGTGCGGCGGTCTTCGGCGCGGTCTTCGTGGCCGGGGCGGCGTTCCAGTTCGTCGCGCAGGACGCCTCGCAGGTGCAGAGCGCCTTCACGTACGGCGGGGCGACGCTGCTCCAGTACCCGCCGACGATCTTCGCGAAGGACCTGGTGCGCGGGGTGACGTTCGTGGTGCCGCTGGCCTTCGTCAGCTGGCTGCCGACGCTGTACGTGCTGGGCCGGGAGTATCCGCTGGACCTTCCGCAGTGGGTGGCGTTCCTGCCGCCGGTGGTGGCCGTGGCGTTCGGTGCGCTGGCCGGGCTGGCGTGGCGGGCGGCGCTGCGGACGTACCGGAGTACGGGCAGTTGAGGGAGAGGGAGTTGGGCATGGTGGACGGGTTCACGGAGCAGGGCACGGGTGGTGGCGGCTTCATCACCCTCGACGGTGTCGAGAAGGTCTTCCAGGTCCGGCGGAAGGCCGGCCCGCTGCGCCGGGAGCGGCACGAGGTGCGGGCCGTGGACGGCATCAGCTTCCAGGTCGCGCGCGGCGAGATGGTCGGCTACATCGGCCCGAACGGGGCCGGCAAGTCGACCACGATCAAGATGCTGACGGGCATCCTCACGCCGAGCGGCGGCCACCTGCGGGTGGCGGGCATCGACCCGTCCCGGGAACGTACGCGGCTCGCGCACCGTATCGGTGTGGTCTTCGGCCAGCGGACGACCCTCTGGTGGGACCTGCCGCTGCGCGACTCGTACCGGCTGATGCACCGCATGTACCGTATCCCGGACCGCCGTTACCGCGAGAACCTGGACCGCTGCGTCGAACAGCTCGACCTGGGCGCGTTGTTGGAGGTGCCGGTACGCCAGCTCTCCCTGGGTCAGCGGATGCGCGGCGACATCGCGGCGGCTCTCCTGCACGATCCGGAGGTGCTCTACCTGGACGAGCCGGCGATCGGCCTCGACGTGATCTCCAAGGCCAAAGTGCGGCAGTTCCTCAAGGAGTTGAACGCGGAGCGCGGGACCACGGTCCTGCTGACGACGCACGACCTGACCGACATCGAGCAGCTCTGCCGCCGGGTCATGGTGATCGACCACGGCCGTCTGATGTACGACGGTTCGCTCGCCGGTCTCCATGAGGTGGGGGAGAGCGAGCGGATGCTGGTGGTGGACCTGGAGCGCGAACTCCCGCCGATCTCCCTGGAGTCGGAGGGGGCCGGGTCGGGAGCGGGTCCGGTTCTGCGGGCGGTGAAGGTGGAGGGGGTACGCCAGTGGCTCGCCTTCCCCGCCTCCGCGTCGGCCGCTCCGCTGGTGGCGCGGATCGCGGCGGAGTACCCGCTGATGGACCTGTCGGTGCGGGAGCCGGACATCGAGGCCGTGATCGCGAGGATGTACGAGGCGGCGCCGTAGGCCGTCCGCCGTCCGCTGTTCGTTGGGAGCCGACGCGTGGACCTGCGTGGCCTGCGGGTCTGTGCCGGGAACGGGTCCGTTCAATAGGGTGCGCGATATGACAAGTGAACGTCCGGAGATGCGTGCTTCCGACGCTGAACGTGAGCGGATCGCCGAGTTGCTGAGAGAGGCCGTGGCCGAGGGCCGGCTGGATATGGACGAGTTCGAGCAGCGCCTCGACACGGCCTACAAGGCCCGTACGCACGGGGAGTTGGAGCCGCTCGTCAGCGACCTCCCGGCACCCGGCACGGCGGTGGCCCCGGTCGGCTCCTCCGCGCCCGCGCCGGTGCGCGGCTCGGCGACCGACTGGCCGGCCCGGATCGGTTCCACACCGACCTCCAAGGGCGGGTTCGCGCTCTGGGGCGGGTTCAACCGGCGGGGCCGCTGGACGGTGGCCCGGAAGTTCACGGCGTTCGCGCTGTGGGGCGGTGGCGAGATCGACCTGCGTGAGGCGGACTTCGAGGACCGCGAGGTGGTGATCCGCTGCTTCGCGATCATGGGCGGCATCCATGTGACCGCCCCGCCCGAGCTGAACGTGGACGTCCGGGGCGTCGGCATCATGGGCGGCTTCGGCGAGGGCCCGAACGAGGACGGCGAGACCGCGCCGCAGGCCCCGCGCGTCACGATCACCGGCCTGGCCCTGATGGGCGGCGTCGGCGTGGAGCGCAAGCGCACGAAGGCGGAGCGCCGCCGCCTGAAGGAGGCCGGGGAGGCGGAGCGGGCGGCCCGCCAGCGGCAGCGGCTGGAGGGCCCGGACGGAGGAGCGGGCGGCGGCGGCCGGAAGGAGCTGGGCTGAGGGGCCGGCGGAAGGAGCTGGGCTGAGGGGCGGTCGGCGGCGGGCTTACGGTCCGGGCTGAGTGCCAAGGTCCAGCGCCCGGGCCGAGTGTCCGGGCTGAGCGCCAAGGTCCAGCGCCCGGGCCGAGTGTCCGGGCGGGGGCCCCGCCACCCCCTACCCGTACGTCACCTCACAGCTCGTCGGACCTCGGCGTGCGGGCCCGCTCCAAGGACGTCAGGTCCACCCGCTCGCCGAGCGCCCGGTACCCGGCGTCGTTGAAGTGCAGGTGGTCGCCGAAGTCGTACGCGGCCACCACCCGGTTCGGCGCGGCGGGGTCGCGTACGGCCTCGTCGAAGTCGGCGTACGCGTCGAACACCGTTCCCGACCGGATCTGCTCGTTGACCGCGAGCCGTACGGCGTTGCGCTCGGGCGTCCAGGTGGGGAAGCCCTCGAACGGGGTCAGGGTCGTGCCGACGACCGTCAGCCCGCGGGCCCGCGCCTGCTCGGCGAGGGTGCGCAGGCCGGCGACGATGCGCCCGGCGTCGGGCTCCTGCGGGTCCTGCTGCACGTCGTTGATGCCGAGGGCGACGATCACGGTGTGCGCCCCGGCGACCGAGAGCACGTCCCGCTCGAACCGGACGATCCCGGGCTGGCCCGCGGAGCCCTCGGTGAGGAGCCGGTTGCCCGCGATACCCGCGTTGGCGACCCCGTACCGGCCGCCGAGGCGGTCCGCGAGGACGTCCGTCCAGCGGGAGTTGGCGTCGGTGGTGGAGCCGCTGCCCGCCGTCAGGGAGTCACCGATGACGACGACGGTGCCGGGCACGGCCTCGTTGCGGACGTCCACGGCGGTGAGGTAGCGCCACTTGGTGGTGGACCAGGTGGTGCGGCCGTCGGTCAGGGAGGACGTCTGGTGGGTGTTCGGGTGGTAGGTGACCGGGCCGCTCGCGCGCGGGGTGCGGAAGTCGACCCGGAGGTCGGCGTCGGGCGCGACCGGCACGGTGACCGGGTCGCTGACGACCTGCCCGCCCGCCGCGATGGTGACGGAGGCGGCGCCGCCGAAGGTCACCGGCCGGGTGTTGACGGTGGCCTGGTCGACGAGGAGCGGTGCGGTGCCGAAGAGGTTGGAGAGCGTGATCCGTGCGGCGTCCCCGCCGACGCTGGTGTGCACGACGTTACGGATGGTGCTGCCGGGAAACCCGTTGTCCGCGTCCGGCTCCGCGCCGACGGGCGCGGTGGTCCAGGTGGCGACCCAGTTCCCGCCCGCGTTGGCCGGGGCGACCGGGTTGTGGGCCGCCGCCTGCGTCTGGGCCGGCGGCAGCGGGGCGGCGCCGGGGCCGGTGAACAGCGTCGTGGAGAGGACGGTGGCGACGGCGAGTACGGCGGTGCCCGCCAGTAGGGCGATGAGCAGGACGTACTCCTGGCGCCTGGGCATGGGCGGTGTTTCTCCTTGTGATGATCGTGCTGGTCCCATGATGCGACAGGCCGTGGGGAACTCGACATGCGCCCCGGGAGTAGGGGAAGTAGGGACAATGCGTACGTCGCGGGGGCGAGGCGTATGCGGACGGCTGGAACGGGTGGGACGGGTGGAGCGCATGGGACCGACCGGTTCCGGAGAGCAGGACGCGGTGCAGCAGTCAGGGCAGGACCCGGACTCCGGGGGACCGGAGTCCGGAGCACGGACCGACGCCCGCAAGGAGCTGGGCCCGGGAACGACGGGCGGCGGCTCAGGCACCGCGCCGACGGGCGGTGGCTCCGGCTCCGCACCGACCGGCGATGGCTCCGGCTCCCGTACCGGGAAGGGCGCCGCGCCCGGCCCCGGTCCGCTGGCCTCGTTCGCGTACACCGCCGCCGACGAGGAGAAACAGCGCGGCGTGCGGCGGATGAAGCTCACGGCGACCGGCCTCCTTCTGTTCGTCGCGCTGGTCTACGTCCTGGCCACCTGGGCGGAACACTCAGGGGTGAAGGGCTGGCCGGGCTACGTCGCGGCGGCTGCCGAGGCGGGGATGGTCGGCGCTCTGGCGGACTGGTTCGCCGTCACGGCGCTGTTCCGGCGCCCGCTCGGCCTGCCCATCCCCCACACCGCCATCATCCCCACCAAGAAGGATCAGCTAGGACAGTCCCTCGGTTCCTTCGTCGGCGAGAACTTTCTCTCCGGAGACGTGATTCGTGACCGAATTCACGCTCTGGGGGTCGGCCGCAAGGTCGGTGCCTGGCTCGCGGAGCCGGCCAACGCCGACCGGGTCACCGCCGAGTTGGCGACGGCACTGCGCGGCGCGCTGACGGTGCTGCGGGACTCCGACGTCCAGGCGGTCGTCGGTGAGGCCATCACCCGCCGGGCCAACGCGGTGGAGGTCGGCCCCGGTCTCGGCAAGATGCTGGAGCGGGTGGTGGAGGACGGCGGCCACCGCAAGGTCGTCGACCTCGTCTGCGTACGGGCGCACGACTGGCTGGTGGAGCACGGCGACTCGGTGATGGACGCGGTGCAGGGCGGGGCGCCGGGGTGGACGCCGCGGTTCGTGGACAAGCGGGTCGGGGAGCGGGTCTACAAGGAGCTGCTGCGGTTCGTCACGGAGATGCGGGACATGCCGGGCCACCCGGCGCGCGCCTCCATCGACACGTTCCTGACCGACTTCGCGGCCGACCTCCAGAGCGACGCCGACACCCGGGCCCGGGTGGAGCGGCTGAAGTCGGAGATCCTGGGCCGGAGCGAGGTGCAGGACGTCATCGCCTCGGCGTGGTCCTCCGTCCGTACGATGATCCTCGCGGCGGCCGAGGACGAGCGCAGCGAACTCCGGCTGCGGGCCCGGGCGTCGCTGATGTCGCTGGGCGCCAAGCTGGCGGGTGACGAGCGGCTCCAGCGCAAGGTCGACGGCTGGCTGGAGGACGCGGCGGTTTACGTGGTCACGCGGTACCGGGCCGAGATCACGTCGCTGATCAGCGAGACGGTGGCGAGCTGGGACGCGGACCAGACGTCGAAGAAGATCGAGGCGCACATCGGCCGTGACCTGCAGTTCATCCGCATCAACGGCACGGTGGTCGGCGCGCTGGCGGGGCTGGCGATCCACACGGTGTCGCGGGCGCTGGGCGGCTGATCCCGACTCCCGGCCGAGGTTTCCGGGTGCGTACCCGTCCTGTCGTACGGATACGCACCCGGCTTACACGGGGGAGTTGCCCGGTAGTACGGGGGCGGGGCGTCGGGTGTTCAACGGGGCGGGGACTTCTTTCGGGCCCCGGGTTCCTCGGCCCCCGGGTGGGCCTATGCGCGGCGGGTGACGGCCCACGAGGCGGCGGCCACGCCACCGGCGACGGCGAAGACGGCGGGCCAGGCACCGACCTTCTTGGCGAGCGGGTGCGACCCGGCGAAGGCGGCGACGTACGCGAGAGTCAGCGCGGTGGCCGTACGCGGCCCGGCCTGCCGGTTCCACTCGTACGCGGCGAGCGACCCGGCGGCGGCGAGCGTGACCCCGCCGAGCGGACGCTTTCCGGTCCACCGGGCGACGCCGTACCCTCCGACGAGCCCGCCCGCCGCCACCGCCGCTGCCGGAACCTTCGCCATCGCCGCCACCATCGCTTTCCTGTCCGTGATTCGGTGTCCTGACCGAGGCTAGCCTCTGGTGCGGCCGTGCCGACGGGCGGCCGCCGACGGGGCAGGGGGGCATCACATGGCAACGGGCACGACGCTGATCGAGGTCTTGGGCGAGGGCGAGGGTGCCCCGCCTGTACGTCTGTACGTCACCGACACCGGCGGCGGCACCGGCTGCCCGCCGCTGCTCCTGCTGCACGGCCTGGCCGGCCACAGCGGCGAATGGGACGCGCTGGCGGCCCGGTTCACGCCCACCCACCGCGTGGTCGCGTTCGACGCGCGGGGCAGCGGCGCCAGCACGCGACGCCCGGCGGACGTCTCGCGGGCGGCCCACGTACGGGACGTGGTCCAGGTCGCCGAGGCTCTCGGCCTGCCCGCCGGACGCCTGGTCCTGGTGGGTCAGTCCATGGGCGGGATCACCGCGCTGCTCACGGCGGCGGCCCACCCGGAGCTGGTGCGCGCGCTGGTCCTGATCGAGGCGGGCCCGGACGGCCCGAGCCCCGGGCTGCCGGCCACCATCGGCGCCTGGCTGGACTCGTGGCCGGTCCCGTTCCCGGACGCGGAGGCGGCGGCCGCGTTCTTCGGCGGCGGGGCGGCGGGCCGGGCCTGGGCGGCGGGTCTCGTCCCGGGCCCCGGCGGCCTGCATCCGCGCGTGGACCGGGACGTCATGGTGGCCACGGTCCAGGAGAACGCCCACCGCGACTTCTGGGACGCGTGGGACGAGGTGCGCTGCCCGGTGCTGGTGGTGCGGGCCGGGAAGGGGATGCTGAAGGAGCAGGAGGCGGACCGCATGGCCGAGCGCCGTCCGGGGACGCGGATCGCCGTGGTCCCGGACGCCGGGCATGACGTCCACCTGGACGATCCGGCGGCGGTGTACGGGGAGTTGGCGGCGTTCCTGGCGGAGGTGGACCAGGTGGGCCCGGAGACGGCGGTATAAGGTCTGACCCATTCCGACGAGGGGGGCCTCATGCCTGTACGTACGACTGCCCGAAGCGGCATACGCACAACCACGACCATCGCAACCGGCTTCCGTACCACGGCAGTTGCGGTCCTGGCGGCGGCCGCGCTGGTCTCCTGCACCCAGGGGCAGACCGACGGCGGCCTCCGCGCGGAGCCGTCCGCCACCGCGCCGCCGTCGGCCGACCCGGCGGAGAACGCCGACTCCGTGGAGAACGCCGACCAGGCCGAACAGGCGGCGGCCGAGGCCACGGAGGAGCCGACCGCGCCCGCCGAACCGGCCCCCGAGCTCGTACGCGACGCCTTCGCGACCCTCCAGGCCACACTGAACGACACCTGCACGCCGGGCGCGGGGGACTGCGCGTACTTCCTCGGCCGGGTCACCCAGGAGCTCACGGAGCTGGACGAGGCGATGCGTACGGACCCCAAGGGACCGGGCCACTTCAAGCAGCCGCTCGCGGACATGAAGGCGCTGTTCGGCAAGCTGGGCGAGGACCGGTCGACGCCGCACCTGGAGAAGCACTTCTCCGAGATCGTCGGGACTCGCGACGGCATCAACACATGGATGCAGGACCACCCGGACGACTACCGCTGAGCCGGCCGGAGGCGGACGGCGCCGGCCCGCTCACTCCTCCCGGAGACTCGTGATCAGCTCGCGCGGCAGCCCATGGGTGTCGTGGAGGTGGTGGAAGTCCTCCTCGGTCAGCGGACCCCGGAACCGGGGCCGGGCGAGTACGCGCCGCCCGCGTTCCAGGAGCCGCCGGAACCGGTCCTCCTCCTCCCGCAGCATCCGGAGCGCGTCACCGGGGCGGATCTCCTGCCGGAAGTGGTCGAGCGTGTGCCGGACCAGCTCCTCCGGCAGGTCACCGACGCCGTACGTGGGGTCCTCGCGCCGGAGGACGGTGAGGACCCGTCGTACCAGGCGGCGCAGCACGTAACCGCGTCCGGTGTTGGCGGGACGCACGCCGTCGCCGAGGATCACGACGGCCGAGCGCAGATGGTCGCAGACCAGGCGCAGCGACGGCTCGTCCAGGCTCCACAGGCCGGGCACGAGCCGGCGCCAGGGGTCGAAGACGTCGCCGTCGAAGACCGACGGCCTGCCCTGGAGCAGCGAGGCCAGCCGCTCCAGGCCGAGCCCGGTGTCGACGTTCCGCTGCGGGAGGGGGACGAGGGACCCGTCGCCGAGCCGGCGGTGGGTCATCGTCACGTGGTTCCAGATCTCGACCCAGCGGTCGTCGCGGGTGGGCGTCGACCGGGGCGGGCCGTCACCGCTCCACAGGAAGATCTCGGAGTCGGGCCCGCACGGCCCGACCGGCCCGTTCGACCACCAGTTGTCCTCCACGGTGAACTCGACGGGAACGCCGAGGCGCTGCCACAGCTCGGCGGAGGCGGTGTCCGGCCCGGTCCGCTCGTCGCCGCCGAAGACGGTGGCGTACAACAGCCCGGGATCGCCCCCGAACCCCTCGGTGAGCAGCCCGTACCCCCACTCCAGACTGAGCGGCCCTCCGTAGTCGCCGAGCGACCAGGTGCCCAGCATCTCGAAGACGGTCAGGTGCGTGGCGTCCCCGACCTCGTCCAGGTCGGTCGTCCGCAGACAGCGCTGTACGTTGACGAGCCGCCGCCCCAGCGGATGGGCCCGGCCCTCCAGGTACGGCGTGAGCGGGTGCATGCCTGAGGTGGTGAAGAGCACGGGGTCGCCGGGCGGTGGCAGGAGTGTCGATCCGGTGATCCGGTGGTGGCCGCGTTCCTCGTAGTACTCGACGAACGTGCGGGCCAGCTGTTCGGTACGCATGGGGGTGGCTCCTTCGCGGGGCAGCGGGTGGAGGCACCGGAGAACGGGACCGTGCGGTCACCCGGCCGGGCTCGAAGGGCCACGGCACCACCGACGGACCGTTTCCGGTCGCCGGGGGAGAGAAGGTCAGACGGCGGCAACCGGCGAGCTGGTCGCTCGCGCGGTCGCGGTGGTACGGGGGCCGATGACGTTCATAGGTACGACGGTAACGCGACCCGGCCCGTACCGGCACGCGCATTTACGGCGGGACCCTCGGCTTTACGGCGGGACCCTCGGCTACGGCGTCGGCTCGGCCCTCCCGCCGCTCGCCGTGCCGCTCACCACCAGCAGGGCCAGGACGGCCAGGCCGGCGCCGAGCCACAGCACGCTCGTCGTGCCGATGCCGTCGACGGCGAAGCCGCCGAAGAGGGCGCCGAGCGCGATGGAGAGGTTGAAGGCGGAGACGTACAGCGAGGTGGCCGCCTCGGTGGCGTCCGGGGCGGCGTCGAGGATCCAGGTCTGGAAGGTGACCGGCACCGCGCCGTAGCCCAGGCCCCACAGCACCAGGAGGGCGCCCGCCGAGAAGGCGTCGGTGTCGACGAGCGCGAGGAGGGTCATGGCCGAGGCGAGGACCACCGAGATGCCCATGACACAGCGCCGCAGCCGCCGGGCGACGAGCGCTCCGGCGATGAAGTTGCCGCAGAGACCGGCGGCTCCGAACGTCAGCAGCAGCACGCCGACCGAGCTGTCACCGATCCCGTCGCCCTGGAGGACCGGCCGGACGAACGTGTAGGCCAGGAAGTGGCCCGTGATCACCAGGAAGGTGAGCGCGATGCCGACGCGGAGGCCGGCGTTGCTCCTGAAGACCTTCGGCAGCGCCGCGAACGTGATCGTCTGCCCGGCCGGAAGCTTCGGCATGAGGAAGAGCATGCAGGTCAGGGAGAGAAGTCCCAGAATTCCCACGGCACCGAACGCCGTACGCCAGCCGCTCAGATCCCCGAGGAACGTTCCGGTCGGCACGCCCAGGACGGACGCGGTCTCCACCCCGCCGAAGATGACGGCGGTGGCCCGGGCGACGTGCCTGGCCGGTACCAGGCGCAGCGCGATGCCGCCGGCGATGGACCAGAAGCCGCCGACGCTGATCCCGATCAGGAACCGGGCGACGAGGACCACCGTGAAGCTGGTGGCGAAGGCGGACGCCAGGTTGGCCGCGCCCATCAGGCCGATCAGGACCACCAGGACGATACGGCGGTCGACGCGCCCGGTCGCCACGGTGACCACCGGCGCGGAGACGGCGGCGACCAGGCCGGGCACCGTCACCATCAGCCCGGCGGTGCCCTCGGACACGTCGAGGGCGGTGCCGATGGGCGTGAGCAGGCCCACGGGGAGCAGCTCGGAGGTCATCAGGGAGAAGATGCCGAGGGTCACCGCCAGCACGGCGAGCCAGCCCTTGACGGCGGAGGGGCCGGGGGCGGCGGCGGGCACCCCGGTCTCGACGGTGGTCACGGCTCGGTCAGCCCTTCGTCAGGAATACGGTCGGAGGATCCGGCGGCCGGCTACTCGGTGCCGGGCGTCTTGCGTGTGGTGACGTTCATCCGGTTCCACGCGTTGGTGGTGAAGATGAGCGCGATCAGCTGAGCGAGCTGCTTCTCCTCGAAGTGCCGCGCGGCCTCCTCGTACACCGCGTCCGGCACACCCGCAGGCAGGGGGGTGACGGCCTCGGTCAGGGCGAGGGCGGCCCGCTCCTCCCCGGTGAACAGACTCGACTCCTCCCACGCGGTCAGCTGGTGGATCCGCTCCTCCGACTCCCCGGCCCTGCGGGCGTCGGAGATGTGGTAACTGAGGCAGTACGCACACCGGTTGACCTGCGAGGTTCGGATCTGCACCAGCTCCAGCAGGACGGGGTCGAACCCTTCACGGGCGGCGGCGTCGAGGGCGAGGACGGCCTTGAACACCTTGGGGGAGACGGCGGAGAAGTTCATACGCTGAGGCACCTGGAACGTGGTCATGGAAGGACCGTAGGCACGGAAGCGACCTGGGGCAGGGTGCATTTGTACACCGGAAACGTGGGTCAATTCCCGGAGCCCGGCACCTGCGGCACCGCCCGGCCGGACCTCGTCACGCCTTCGACGGGCGCGAGCCCGGCAGCTCGGCCCTCCGCACCGTCCCGCACGCCAGCGCGACGACCACGCCCACGCTCCCGAGCACCCCGCACCCGACGAATACCGGCGGGGACCCCCACACCCCGATGGCCGCCCCCACCACCGGGTAGCTCATCGGCGCCAGGCCCACCGAGGTGAGCATCACGACCGAGGTGACCCGCCCCAGGTACGCGGGGTCCGCAGCGGTCTGGACGAGGGCGTTGGCCAGGGTGCCGCAGACGCCCATGGCCAGGCCCGACGCGGCGGCCAGTGCCACGGCGAGCGGCAGCGCGGGGACCAGGGCGATGGCGGCCGCGCCCACGCACCCCACGAGCAGGGTCCCGGCCAGGGTCAGCCCGGCCCGGGGGAGCCGGCCGGCGACGGTGAGCAGGACGGCCCCCACGGTGGCCCCCGCGCCGAACCCGCTGATGATCCAGCCGTACCCCGAAGGCCCCCAGCCACGCTCGCCGTTGAGCAGGATCATGCCGACGTTGAGGGTCCCGGTGAGCCCGAGCTCACTGACGGCGATGACCGCGACGAGCGGGCCGATGAGGGGATGGCGGCGGAGGTAGCGCAGGCCGCGGAACAGGTCCTGCCAGGCGCCGGCGGGGGCGGGTGGATCACTCCGTACGTCCGCCGCATCGCCGACGTCCGGCACGTTCAACGGCCGCAGCCGTACCGTCAGGAGAAGCGGCAAGGACAGGGCGAAGAGCACCCCCGCGACGGCGAACGCGGCCGGCGCACCGCCGAGCCCCATCGCCAGGCCGCCGAGCGGCGGGCCGCTGATCTGGCTGACCCGCATCGACAACGTACGCATGCCGGTCACGCGTGCCAGCTGGTCGGGGGTGGTGATGCGCGGCGGGAGCGCCCCGACGGCGGGGACGAACAGCGCGTCGACCGCGCCGAACGCGAGGGCCAGCGCCACCAGGATCCACACCGCGGGCGCGGTGACCGCGACCCCGGCCGCCACCGCGAGGATGAGGACGCACCGTACGGCGTCGCTGCTGAGCACGATCCGGCGCACCCCGAACCGGTCGGCCGCCACGCCCCCGCCCAGCATGAGCAGCGCCCTGGGAAACGCCCCGGCGGCCATGACGAGCCCGACCTCGGCGGGCCCGGCCACCTTCTGGGCCGACCAGGCGAGGGCGACGAAGTAGACGCTGTCGCCGATGAGCGAGGCGGTGTGCGCGGCGAGCCAGCGCAGGACGTTGGCGTCGCGGTGGGCGGGCCGGGGCGCGACGAGGCTCTCGGGTACGGCGGTCTCTGCTGCGGACACGGGGTCTCCCTGGGTAAGGGGTGAGGACCGGGCACAGGCCGGGAACGGGAATCCGTACGGGCGCAGAGCTCAGGACCGGAACGGAAACTCGTACGGGCTCAGGGCTCAGGGCTGGAACGGGAACCCGTACAGGTGCACGGACACATGCTCGCGCCCCTCGGTGTCGCCCGCTTCCCTCGCGGCCTTGCCGCGCTCCCGCCACCGCCGGGTGATGACCTCCAACTCATTGCTCATCTCTGCGAGTTCGGCAGTCGTCAGGGCCATGAGCCACTCGGAGCTGAAGGCTGCGTCGGTCCACTCCTCGCCCCAGGCGGCGCTCTGGTCGAGGTAGGCGCGGTACTGGGCGGAGCGGTTGTCGAGGATGCCGCGCAGCACCGCACCGACGGCGGCGGCTCCTTCCGGCGTACCCGTGAAGTCCGCGTCGCGGAAGCCCCACCCCTTCTCGGACGCCACCTGCCACCACCGCTCGCGGCCGTCCGTGCTGTGCCCGCCCGCCTCGGCCACGAAGCCGTGCTCCGCGAGTTTGCGCAGGTGGTAACTGACCAGCGAGGGGGCCTGATCGACATGCTCGGCGAGCTGGGAGGCGGTCGCGGTCCCGGCCGCGTACAGCAGTCGGTAGAGCTGCATCCGCAGTGGGTTGGTGAAGGCCTTCAGCCGGGAGAGGTCGGTGATCTGCTCGGGCTCGCGCTGGGGTCGCATACGGTCACCGTAGATGCGAAAGGTTAGTTGCGCAATAAGTCTTTCCTATCTTCGGGGGCTTGGCGGGTGCCCGTCGCGGATGCTCGCCTGAGCGCTGCCTGATCACCCGTCAGCTCCCGTATGGGGGGATCGACTTAATCCAAGTCGAAAGAAAAGTCGTGTCAGGATTCTTGACCGTGACCGATGCGGCGGGCAAGGTTCCGGGAGAGCGCTCTCCCATCGTAGTTCCATTTCGAGGAGCACCCGCATGCCCGCAGTCGGCATATCCCCAGCGGCCCCGGTGTCCTACGGCACCGGCCGCCGCACCCCCAGACCGAGGCCGGTGACCCGCGGCATCGTCGCGGCGATGGCCACCGCCCTGGCCGCCACCCTTCTCGCCTTCGTCCCCGCCACGAAGGCCGAGGCCGCACCCGTACTGCTCTCGCAGGGCAAGCCGGTCACCGCCTCCAGCGAGGAGAACTACGGCACCCCGGCCACCGCGGCCGTCGACGGCAACGCCAACACCCGTTGGTCCAGCGCCGCTTCGGACCCGCAGTGGATCCGCGTCGACCTCGGCGCGACCACACAGCTCAGCCAGGTGGTCCTGGACTGGGAGACGGCCTACGGCAAGGGCTACCGGATCGAGCTGTCGACCAACGGCTCCGACTGGTCCACCGCCTACCAGACCACCACCGGCGACGGCGGCACGGACACCCTGAACATCAGCGGCAACGCCCGCTACGTCCGGGTGTACGGCACTGCCCGTGGCACCGGATACGGCTTCTCCCTCTGGGAGTTCAAGGTCTACGGCGAGTCCGGCGGCACCGGCGGCCCGCAGCTGCCCGGCGGCGGCGACCTCGGTCCGAACGTGCACGTCTTCGACCCCTCCACGCCCAACATCCAGGCCAAGCTGGACGAGGTGTTCGACCAGCAGGAGGCCTCGCACTTCGGCAACGGGCGGCACCAGTTCCTCTTCAAGCCCGGCACGTACAACAACCTCAACGCCGAGATCGGCTTCTACACCTCGATCTCCGGCCTCGGCCTCAAGCCCGACGACACCACCATCAACGGTGATGTGACCGTCGACGCCGGCTGGTTCAACGGCAACGCCACCCAGAACTTCTGGCGTTCGGCCGAGAACCTGGCCATCAACCCGGTCAGCGGCACCAACCGCTGGGCCGTCTCGCAGGCCGCCTCCTTCCGCCGCATGCACGTCAAGGGCGGCCTCAACCTGGCCCCGAACGGCTACGGTTGGGCCAGCGGCGGCTACATCGCCGACTCCAAGATCGACGGCCAGGTCGGCAACTACTCGCAGCAGCAGTGGTACACCCGCGAGAGCTCGATCGGCGGCTGGTCCAACTCCGTCTGGAACCAGACCTTCTCCGGCGTCGAAGGCGCACCCGCCACCTCGTTCCCGGAGCCCCGCTACACCACGCTCCAGACCACGCCGATCTCCCGCGAGAAGCCGTTCCTCTACCTCGACGGCAACACGTACAAGGTCTTCGTCCCCGCCAAGCGCACCAACGCGCGCGGCGTCTCCTGGAACGGTACGCCGCAGGGCACGTCGATCGACCTGAACCAGTTCTACGTCGTCAAGCCCGGCGCCACCGCCGCCACGATCAACCAGGCGCTGTCCCAGGGCCTCAACCTGCTCTTCACGCCCGGCATTTACCACGTCGACCAGACCATCAACGTCAACCGCGCGGACACGGTCGTTCTCGGCCTCGGCCTCGCGACGATCATCCCGGACAACGGCGTCACCGCGATGAAGGTGGCCGACGTCGACGGCGTCAAGCTGGCCGGCTTCCTGATCGACGCCGGTACGGTCAACTCGCCGACCCTGCTGGAGCTCGGCCCGCAGAACTCCTCGGCCGACCACTCCGCCAACCCCACCTCCATCCAGGACGTCTACGTCCGCATCGGCGGCGCGGGCGCGGGCAAGGCGACCACGAGCATCGTCGTCAACAGCGACGACGTGATCATCGACCACACCTGGGTCTGGCGCGCCGACCACGGTGAGGGCGTCGGCTGGGAGACCAACCGCGCCGACTACGGGGTCCGGGTCTACGGCGACGACGTCCTCGCCACCGGCCTCTTCGTGGAGCACTTCAACAAGTACGACGTCGAGTGGTACGGCGAGCGCGGCCGGACGATCTTCTACCAGAACGAGAAGGCGTACGACGCGCCCAACCAGGCTGCCATCCAGAACGGCGACACGAAGGGCTTCGCCGCCTATCGGGTCGACGACTCGGTCGACGTCCACGAGGGCTGGGGGATGGGCAGTTACTGCAACTACAACGTCGATCCCACCATCCGCCAGGACCACGGCTTCAAGGCCCCGGTGAAGCCGGGCGTGAAGTTCCACAGCCTGCTGGTGGTGTCGCTCGGCGGAATGGGCCACTACAACCACGTCATCAACAGCACCGGAGCCTCCACGGTCCCGGCCGGCACCTCCACCGTGCCGTCCATGCTGGTCTCCTTCCCCTGATCCGTCCCCCGCGGGGGCAACGCCCTGCGGTGGCCCGCAGGGCGGGGGACGACTCCCCGGGCCGGGCCTGACCCCGGCCCGGGGGCAGCTCCCCGCTCACCCCGCTCGGCTCTCTCCCCACGGACGGCCGCCGTCCTCCCCGACGGCGGCCGTCCGCGTACCCGCACCAACCCCGTCCCTCTCGTTTCTCTCTCCTTCACCCCCCTTCAGGAGCCGCAATGCCAGCCATGCCCCACTTCCGCAGGCCAGCCCTGCCGTCCCTCCGCAGACCCGCACTCACCCTGACCCTCGCCGCCCTTCTCGCCTCCTCCCTCACCGTCATCGCCGCGCCCACCGAGGCGCGGGCCGCCGACCCCCTGATCTCGCAGGGCAAGACCGCCACCGCCTCCTCGCAGGAAGGCGACGGCTTCTCCGCCGCGCAGGCCGTCGACGGCAACCTCACCTCCACCCGCTGGGCCAGCCAGTGGTCCGACCCGCAGTGGATCCGGATCGACCTCGGCCGGCGGGCCGACCTGAGCCGCGCCGTGCTGACCTGGGAGGGCGCGTACGGCAAGGCGTACGAGATCCAGGCCAGCGACAACGGCACCGACTGGACCACGATCCGCAGGGTCACCGACGGCGACGGTGGCACCGACGACCTGGCGCTCACCGGCTCCGGCCGTTACGTCCGGATGCTCGGCACCGCCCGCCCCGGCGGCTACGGCTACTCGCTCTGGGAGTTCCAGGTCTACGGCACCTTCGGCGACACCCCGCCGCCCCCGACCGGAGGCGCGGTCAAGGTCACCGGCGGTCAGGGCGCGTGGCAGCTCACCGTCGGCGGACAGCCGTACACGGTCAAGGGGCTGACCTGGGGCCCGTCCATGGCGGACGGTCCGCGCTACATGCCGGACCTGAAGTCGATGGGCGTCAACACCGTCCGGACGTGGGGCACGGACGCCAGCACGAAGCCTCTGCTCGACGCGGCCGCGGCCAACGGCCTGCGCGTCATGAACGGCTTCTGGCTCCAGCCCGGTGGCGGCCCCGGCAGCGGCGGCTGCGTCAACTACGTGACGGACGCCGCGTACAAGTCGACGATGCTCACCGAGATCGCCAGGTGGGTCGAGACGTACAAGAACCACCCGGCGACCCTCATGTGGAACGTCGGCAACGAGTCGGTCCTCGGCCTCCAGAACTGTTACAGCGGAGCCGAGTTGGAGGCGCAGCGCAACGCGTACACGAGCTTCGTCAACGACGCGGCCAAGAGGATCCACGCCATCGACGCCGACCACCCGGTGACCTCCACCGACGCGTGGACGGGCGCCTGGCCGTACTACAAGCGCAACGCTCCGGACCTGGACCTGTACTCGATGAACGCGTACGGCGACATCTGCGGCGTCCGCCAGGACTGGGTGGAGGGCGGCTACACCAAGCCGTACATCATCACCGAGACCGGACCGGCGGGTGAGTGGGAGGTGCCGGACGACGCCAACGGCGTACCGGAGGAGCCCACCGACGTACAGAAGCGCGACGGCTACACCAAGGCCTGGGACTGCACCATGGGCCACCAGGGCGTGGCGCTCGGCGCGACCCTTTTCCACTACGGCCTGGAGCATGACTTCGGCGGCGTGTGGTTCAACCTGATCCCGGACGGCCTGAAGCGGCTGTCGTACTACGCGGTGAAGAGGGCGTTCACGGGCTCCAACGCCGGTGACAACCTGCCGCCGGTGATCAGCGGCATGACGGTGACACCGGCCGGATCGGCCCCGGCGGGCGGGGAGTTCACGGTCCGCGCGGACATCCGCGACCCGGAGAACGACCCGCTGACGCACAAGATCTTCCTCAGCGGCAACTACGCCACCGGCGACAAGGGGCTGATCCCGGCGCGGTTCCGTTCGACGGGCAACGGCACGTTCGCGGTCACCGCGCCGGAGAGGCTCGGCGTGTGGAAGGTCTACATCCAGTCCGAGGACGGCAAGGGCAACGCGGGCATCGAGACGAAGTCGGTCAAGGTCGTCGCACCGCCGATGACCGGCACCAACGTCGCGCTCGGCAAGCGCACCACGGCCTCCAGCTCACAGGCCTCGTACGGCGACTGCCCGTGCCCGCCGGAGCGCGCGACGGACGGCCGGCTCGACACCCGCTGGGCCAGCGACTGGAGCGACCCGCAGTGGATAGCGGTCGACCTGGGCGCACGGACGCCGGTCCGCAACCTCCAGCTGGTGTGGGACCCGGCGTACGCGAGGTCGTACGAGGTCCAGGTCTCGGACGACGGCACGTCCTGGCGTACGGTCCACACCACGACGACCGGCAACGGTGACGTGGACACCATCGCGCTGACCGAAACGGCCCGCCACGTAAGGCTCCACCTGACGGCCCGGGGCACGGGCTGGGGCTACTCGCTGCACGAGTTCGGCATCTACAGCTGACAGGGGCGTATCACAGGGGGCTGTTCCGCGGCGGCGGAGCGGCCCCCGCAGCGCGTCGTACCCACTCGGCGGCCCGTCATCATCACATCGGCAGAGCCCGCAGACGCTCCTCACCGCCCCCGGAACGCCCGCCGAACGCCGAGAACGGACGCTCCTCCCGCCGGGCAGCGGCGATCCGCACGCTGCTCCAGTCCAGCGCCTGCCGCGCCTCGTCCTGGGTCTGCTGGGCGGCGATGCGGGCCTCGGCCGGAGCGTCGCCGCGCTCCTGGACGAGGAGGTCGTAGATCGGCGTGGACGCGGATATCGCTGAAGTACTCACGACGGGACTTCCTGCCCACTCATCGCCGTTTAACCGTGCGGTCTCGCGGTGTGGACTCGGCATCGGTACAGGCCGAACGCATGTACGTGTGGAGGGGGATGGCCCGAACGGGATACGGTGACGGCGCCATCACCCTCAGTGCGCACCCGCGTGCGAAGGGCGGCCCCCGGAGGTGCGACAACACCCACCGAGGGCCTTACACCCCTAGTGGAAAGCACCCACCAGAAATGCTGCGTCATGCTATCGCGCCCCCTTCGGGCTGGACCAAGGCTCCGCACACCGTCGTACGTTCACGGCGGATGAACAGCGACGCCAAGGTGCTCCTGCTGTACGTCCAGGGCCTCCAGGATTCCGCCACCGACCGCCCGCTGGGCGAACTGGCCCGGAAGCTCGACATGAAGGGCCGCTCGTACCAGCAGGCCAAGAAGCAACTCGCCGAGAACGGCTATCTCCACGAGTGGCGGTCTCAGGGCGACGGCGGCCGCTGGATGACGGAACAGCTCCTCAGCAGTACGCCGCTGACGCGGGACGAGGCCGGGTCGGTACGCGCCAAGCTGTCGCCGGAGGAAGGGCAGTCGGCGCGCGCCGAGCAGCCTCCCTGCCCGCCGCCGCCGGGTGCGCAGTTCCCGACGGTCGGTGAGCCGACATCTCGGCCGGTCGGCGGCTATGGACCTGAGGAAGAACACGATGAGAAGAACAACCCCGCCAACCAACCCCCCGAACCGGCGGCTCCGATTTCGGCACCTGAACCGCCTCCTGCCCCTGAACAGCCTCGGGAACCGGAACCGGAGGGCGACCCGGGTGGGCAGGCACCACCCCCTTCCTCGCAACTGTGGCGGGCGGAGCGGGTGTTGCTCTCCCTGCGCCATACCCGCCGCGAGCTGCTGCTGGGGGTGGGCGAGGCGCGCGCTCTGGCGGGGAAGGCGGTCAAGTGGCTGGAGCGCGGCGTGACGGAGTCGGAGCTGCGGCACGCCCTGCTGGCCGCACCCCCCAAGGGAGGCGTGCGCTCGGCGTTCGGCTTCCTGCGCCACCGCCTGACCACCAAGTGCCCGGTACCACCCGCCCCCGCAGCACCCCCGCAGCCACCGCCTCCACCGGTCCGCGCCCTGATCGCGTGCGCGGCCGAGAGCGCCGAGGAGCACATGTTCCGGCCGCTCGGCGACGAGACGGAGTGCCCGGAGTGCCGCAGGGCGACGGCCTACGGGAACTGGATGGCCGACACGGACGCGTACGACTTCCCGCCGGACATGAGCTGGCGCCAACGCGTCGTGGCGGTGGCGAAGGCGGACGCGCTACGGGGCAGGACGGCCTGAGGCCGGGAGCGGGCTGAAGCTGACACGGGCGGCGACGGGCAGGTGGTCGCTGCCGGTGGCGGGCAGCGTACGGATGTGGCCGACGGTGGCGGAACGGGCGAGGACCTGGTCGATCCGGGCCACCGGAAAGCCGGCCGGAAAGCTGAAGGCGAACCCCCGCTCGGCCACGTTCAACTGCGAGGTCAACGGCTCCAGCCCGCGATCGTCGACGGTGCTGTTGAGGTCCCCGACGAGGACCACGGCCCGCACCTCCTCGCCCCGGACGAGGTCCCCGAGCATCCGCGCGCTCTCGTCCCGCGCGGCGGAGGCAAGCCCGCCGGCCCCGACGCGTACGGAGGGCAGATGAGCGACGTACGCGGCGACGTCCCCGTACGGCGCCCGCACGACGGCCCGCAACCCGCGGCTCCACCCGGCCTCGAACGCGCGAGGCCGGATGTCCACCAACTGCCCCTCCAAGATGGGGTACTTGGACCAGAGCCCAACGCTTCCATGGACGACATGATGCGGATACTCCACCCCGAGGACGCCCTCGTACACACTCACCGCAGGTTCCACCAACTCCTCCAACGCGACGAGATCACCCCCGGCGGCGAGAAGCGCCCGGGCGGTCCCGGCCGGATCGGGGTTCACATCACTGACGTTGTGCTGCACGACGACCAGCTCCCGCGCCCCGGCGCCGGGCGCGGGCAGGAGCAACCCACCGAAGCTGTGCACCCACACGCCCACCGGCAGAAGCAGGGCCACCAGGGCGACCCCGGACCGCCGCACAAGCCCGACGATGACCAACAGGACGACGACCACGCCGACCCACGGGAGAAAGGACTCGACCAGACTGCCGATGCGTCCGGGGGAGTTGGGGATCACCCGATGAAGCCCCACCACCCCGGCCAAGCCGACGGCGACCCCGGCAACCACCACCCCCCGCCGCCCTTCACCGACGGCCGGGCGCCGCCTCTTCGCCGCCCTCGCCGCCTTCGCCGTCCCGCCCCCGTCTACCCGCTCCACCATGTCTTCCCGTCCTTTGGCCTTGCCTCACAGGACGAGTGGCCGAGGGAATCAGTTTCCGATCGCCGACACACCGAAGGGACGCGATCCGACAGGAACGGGCCATCGAACTGGACAAGTTCGAGGGCCTGTTCCGCACGTTGGGCCGAATCGTTGATGGGTCGGGAAGATCGGCGATAGCTTCACTCGTCATGTACGCGACCGAACACGCCAGGTGTCCGGTCGACCGGCACGGATGATGTGGAGAACCCATGGCTCATCTGGCATCGAGACGGACCCGCGCTCTCGCGCTGCCCGTCGGACTCGCGCTCGTCGCCTCGCTCGGCTTCCTCCCGGCGACCACGGCCATGGCGTCGCCCACCGGCGCACCGGCCACCGCGACCCCGCGCACCGACGGCCCGAAGCTGAGCTACGTCGTCAACACCGGCAGCGGCCGCGCGGCCGTCCGGCAGGTGGAGAAGGCCATCACGCAGGCCGGCGGCACGGTCGTCATCTCGTACGAGCAGATCGGCGTCATCGTCGCCCACGCGCAGGACCCGGCCTTCGGCGAAACGATCCGCCGCGTACGGGGCGTGGAATCGGCGGGCGCGACCCGGACCAACCCCATCGTGCCCCAGGCCACCAAGAACGTCGGCGCTGTAGCCCGACCGCTGACCGAGGCACAGGCGACGGCCGCCGCCGCCAGGTCCACCGGAGAGGAGGACCCGCTGGAGCCGCTGCAGTGGTCGCTGCCCGCGATCAAGGCGGACAAGGCCCACCAGAAGGCGCTCGGCTCGAAGCGGGTCACGGTCGCCGTCATCGACACCGGCGTGGACGACACCCACCCGGACCTGGCACCCAACTTCGACCGCGAAGCCTCCGTCAACTGTGTGACCGGCGCACCGGACACCACCGCCGGCTCCTGGCGCCCGGCGGCGGGCGAGAACCCCCACGGCACCCACGTGGCAGGGATCGTGGCCGCGGCGAAGAACGGCTACGGGATCACCGGCGTCGCGCCGGGCGTGAAGGTGGCGGGTATCAAGGTGTCGACACCGAGCAGCTACTTCTACACCGAGGCCGTCGTCTGCGGCTTCGTCTGGGCAGCGGAGCACGGCGTCGACGTGACGAACAACAGCTACTACACCGACCCCTGGCAGTTCGCCTGCAAGAACGACCCGGACCAGGGCGCGCTGGTCGAGTCCCTCACGCGCGCGGTGAAGTACGCCGAGCGCAAGGGCACGGTGAACGTCGCCGCGGCGGGCAACGCTCGCCACGACCTCTCCCGCACGATCGAGGACCGGACCAGCCCGAACGACGGCGAGCGGCTCACCCGCACCATCGATCCCCGGGTCTGCCCCGACATCCCGCCCATGTTGCCGGGTGTCGTCACCGTCTCCGCGACCGGCGCCGAGGGCATCAAGTCCTCGTTCTCCAACTACGGCAAGGGCGTCATCGACATCGCGGCCCCGGGCGGAGACGTGCCGGGCTACCAGACCCCTGAACCGCCGGCCGTCGAGGGGCTGATCCTCTCCACGCTGCCGGGCGGCCGGTTCGGCTACGAGGCCGGTACGTCGATGGCGTCCCCGCATGTCGCGGGCGTCGTGGCCCTGATCAAGTCCCGCCACCCGTACGCCTCACCGGCCGCGGTGAAGGCGCTGCTGGGCCTCCAGGCGGACGCCAAGGCGTGCGGCGCACCGTACGACTACAACGGTGACGGGGTCATCGACGCGGTCTGCGAGGGCGGCACGAGCTACAACGGCTTCTACGGAGCCGGAGTGGTGGACGCGCTGGACGCGGTCCGCCGGTAGACGTACTCCGGATCGGAGCGGGAGGCCGGAGGGCGCTCTCTCCGGCCTCCGGCTCCCTGGGCGTGCAGCCGGAGCGGTGGATTCAGGTGGTGTATTCCTTCTCCGAGACGGCGGCTCGGTGGAGGGCCTGCGCGAAGTCGTCGACGTCGAGACCGGCCAAGTGATCGACAAGGGCCTGCCTGACGTCCCGTACGTGCTGCGAAAGCCGATGTCCTCCGAGGTCACCGGGAAGGATGATTCGCCGGAAGCTGTCCTTCTCGATCACCTGGCCGATGAGCTTCTCCGCGACCCAGACCGGCGTGCGTTCCCGGATGGCGAACGTCAGGTGGATGCTGCGGACTTCGGAGTCGCGTGCGTGGGGATGGTGGACCCACCCCCTCGGCAGGAGCAGGGACTGCCCGGCCCGGAGGTCGACCTCCAGGTCGGGTCCCATGGCTTCCCACCGGGGGATGAATCCGGGATCCCAGACGCGGAAGGATTCCTGGTACTCCCGCATCGGGGAGGGGAACATCGGGCGCCAGAGCCGCCACCGCTTGATGCCCGCGATCTGCGCGATGACGGCCATCTGCTGGTCCCAGTGGTGGAGCAGGCCCTGACGGCCGGGCGGGGTGACGAAGGCGTGCAGGTAGTTGCTGTAGCCGGTCTCCTGCTGAATGCCGCGCGAGACGTCCGCCAGGAAGGGGACGACCCGCTGGAGGTTGCCGAGCCGGATCGTGTGGCCGTCCTCGTAGAGGCCCCGTAGCTTCGCCGGATCGGTGCGGCCCGCCGTCCGGTGGCGGTCCGGGTGCATCGCGACACCGTCGCTCACGACGGCGATCTCGTCGGCGGGTACGCACCCGGTGTTCAGGTAGTGGTCGATGCTCTCCGGGTTGATCACGCGGTCGAGCTCGCCGGCCTCGCGTTCGTACACGCGTGGCTCGTCCGGCCACGAGGCCAGGAGCGCCGTCACGCCGGTGTCGGGCAGTAAGAGGCGGAGGGACATAGGTGTACTTCCTCGCTTCGGCTCGGTTCGCTTGGCTTCGCCGATCGGTCAGGCGGGCGGGAGGGGGCACGGAAGGCCGGGATGGTGGTGGTTGAGGCAGCACACCACCGAGAACGAGATCAGGCTCTGGGACTTCGTGTAGTGCACCCAGCAGACGTCGACGCCTCGGGGCAGGGCGTCCATCGCGTACGCGATCTTGTGTTCGAGGGTGACGTAGGCGCCGCCGCCGTCATCCCGCTCGCCGGGGGGATTGGCCTCGTACGTGCTCTTCAGCCAGGTGACGGCGCCTACGAGGCGGGTCCAGGTGCGCTCCACCGCGGTCTGGTTCTGCCGCATGAGCCAGTGCCCGGTCATGAGGGGCGGCAGCGTCGAAGCGACGAACGCGCGAGTCTGTTCGGAGTTCAGTTCCGCACCCGGACGGCGGAGCGCCTCCTGGCCGTACGCGTCCCTGCTGCCGGTCCACGGACCGTATCCATGCCAGTGCCCTGACCAGGTCATCTGCGCCCTTCGCTAGGGGAGGCGGGCCGGCCCGGAGGATGTCCGTTCCGGCCCGCTGCGTGGTGCTTCGTGCTGGGGAAGGGGGCCAGGCTAGAGCGTCAGACCCCTCGTCCTGACCCACCCGGCGGCGAAGTCGTCGAGCTCGGCCGCGGTGAAACGCAGCTCCTTGCCCGCGCCCTCGGGCTTGCTGTCACGGATGGCGAAGGAGGCCACCGCGCCGGGGATGGCGGCGAGGCTCACGCAGGTCTCGTTGGAGCCGCCCGCGTTGCCGCCGCAGTAGGCGGCGAAGGCGTCGGCGTCCGGAATCGGCAGCGCGTAGAGGTTTCCGTTCATGGTCGAGTCCTTCCGGTGCTGATGTCGCGGAGATACGGTCTCCGCACCGTCGTGCTCCTGGCCCCGCCCGGCTGCCGACCGTCCATGGAGACAGCGGGGCGGGAGTCTGGGGGGTGGTTTGCTCGGGCCGAACCTCGGCGCGGGGCGGCCTGCGTGCAAAGGGCCTACGCGTTAAGCCTGTTCGCGTCACCGCTCGAGCCACACCGCCGCGACAATCGACGAGCCGATGGAAGCAAGGCAGACGACGTACGCGATCTGCCGGGCCCGCTCGCTCATCGCCTGTCACCCTCCGGAATGGGTGAAGCGAGCCCGCTGGGCACCACGTACGTTCCCGCGTGCCCGGCGAATCCGGTCGTGGGGGTAGGCCGAGGGCGGACGGGGAGCGGCGGGCGAGCCGCAGTGGGTCTGGCGGGCGACTCTTTTGCTTGCTGTTTCATGGCAATGAGCCTTCGCAGCACACGTGCCTGAGCGCGGATGTGGGCGTAGACCTCGTGGGACAGAGCATCCGGGAGTGGTTGGTTGTCAACGAGGTGGGTCACTTCGAGCTTGAAACCACGATCGGTCGGAGTGAGGCCTGCTTCCGCAGCGAAGACTTCGTCGGCCAAGGCGATGATCTTGCCGCGTAGCGAAGAGGCGGCCTCGTCGAGTGTCGAGCGGGTGGTCGTACCCAACTGAAGGGCGAGCACCCGGCGTACGGCGAGCTCGGCGTTGTCCACGTCCAGAGGTCGTCCTTCGGCTGCCGTGTTGCCAGCCGCCTCCCGTGGACTGTTGATCGGGGGATGAGTCATCACGATCTCCTGTGCCCAGGCGCGTAGCGCTCTCGATGTGCACACACGGGTGGCGAGTTGGATTCGCGAACGCCGTGCGAGGACGCAGCGCAGTCGTACGGAGCCGTCACTAAGCGTCTGTAGCCGCCTAGTTGAGGCCGGTCGACTGCTGCCGCCCAACAGACTGCACCCAACCGGAGACAAAGCGCAACATGAGTAAGCTCAACGTTGAGATTTCATTGGCATTGGGAAGCTCAACAGGCATATGACGCAGTCGGAGCGGGTCCATGCGGCACACTGGTCCGCGGCGAAGGAGGGGAATGACGGGTGGCACATCCGGAACCGAAGGTGCGAAAGAAGAGGCTCGGGTCTGAACTGCGCCGACTCCGGGAGGAGTCCGGCGTCAGCCTTCAGCAGGCCGGTGAGACCATCGACGGCGACAAGACAAAGATGAGTCGTATCGAGAACGGCCGACAGGGGCTGCGGCCCCTGGAGCTCAAGACGCTGCTCGACATGTACCAGGTCGATCCGCTCCTGAGGGAAGCGTTGCTCGCCCTTCAGCGGCAGAGCAAGCAGAAGGGCTGGTGGTCGCAGCACTCGGACAAGCTCAAACCGGACTTCCAAGAGCGCCTCACGTTGGAGTCGGACGCCGTCCGGATCTACGCCTATCAAAGTGTGGTCGTTCCTGGCCTGCTTCAGATCGATGCGTACGCCGAGGCGGTCATCCGCGGTACGGGGAGCAAGCGGATGAGCGACGAGGAAGTGCGGACGCTCGTCGACCTTCGCCTCGCCCGACAGGCGATCTTTGATCGAGATGACGCCCCTCAGTACCTCTGCATACTGGACGAGTCGGTGCTTCATCGTCAGGTAGGGGGCCCTGCCGTGACCGCTGCACAGCTACGCAACCTCATCGAGATGTCTGACCGTCCCGGCATCGCAGTACAGGTGATTCCGTACGTGCAGGGCGCCTACGTGGGCATGGACGGTCCGTTCACCGTGTACTCGTATCCGGATCCGATGGAGCTGGACGTGGTCGGCCTCGACAACCTCGATGGTGGCCTGTACCTCGAAGAGACTGGTGCTGTAGAGAACTACCGCAGCGCCTTTGACCAGCTGCGTGCAGCCGCTCTATCTTCGCGACAGTCCATGGATGTGATCTCACGCGTTGCGCGGGATCTTGAGAATGAGTAAGAGGCTCACGATGATGCGGCACGATCTCCCGACCGAAGCATGGATCAAGTCGTCCTACAGTGGCGACACCCAGGGCCAGTGCGTCGAGTTCCAGGCGGTATCGGACGGAGGTGTCGCAGTTGGTGACTCCAAGGACCGCAACCGTGGAGCCTTCGTTTTCCCGCCTGCTGCGTGGGGGGCGTTTGTGGCCGGAGTGAAGAGCGACAGCGGCATCTAACGCCGTTTCCCTGGCGGTCGCCGCGAGTGTTCGGATACGACCTCCCACCGGACACTCTCGGCCCCGCTGATTCCGACTGCTCTCTCCACCTTCGCGAGAGTGGCTCCGCTTGTGTCGGCGGAGCTGCTGCTTCTTGCCGCTTCCATCCCACACATCCCCGCGCATGGCCGCTTTTGATCGCAGTCTGTGCAGGGGCGGCTGCGTGCCGTGCCCAGCCCCGGTACCGTTGGGCGAGCTCTACAGCGGACACCGGAAGGGCTGACATGAACCCCTCGCGACGCGGAGTTCTCGTAGCAGGCCTGCACTCGGCGGCCTTGGCCGCTCCGCTCTTCGCAAGCGAGGCCTACGCCGAGGAACGGGAGCGCTCGGTCCGGCCGACCGGTCACATCGGAGCGGCCGAGGTCGCGACCGTTCGTACGATGACGGACCGCATCGCGGACATTCTCGACGAGCTCGGTGCCGGACATGCCCGTCCGATGGCAGCCGCGTTCCTGGTCAACACGGTCGCACCGTACTTGCGCGCCTCCGCCGCAGGGCCGGTCCGGCGCGACATGCTCTCCGCCGCTTCGGGCCTGACGTACCTCACGGGCTGGATGGCGATGTACGAGCGTGCTCATGGCCTCGGGCAGCAGTACTACGTGAAGGCCTTGCGCCTCGCCCAGGAGGCGGCCGACCACGTCACGTACTGCCGCACGCTACGCGGCATGAGCCTCCAGGCGTCCAACCTTCGCTACGGCCAAAAGGCCCTGGAACTGGCGGACTCGGCAGCCGAGGCCGCACCGGACGCCGGCCCGCGCCTGGTGGCCTTCCTCCGTGGGCAGCAGGCCCACGCCTCCTCCATGGTCGGCGACCGCCGCCAGGCGTTCGGGAGGCCGCGCGAGGCGGAGGCGGCGCTCTCGAAGGCCGATTCGCGGCGGGAGTCGATCGGCGGGTACGACCAGTCCGCCTACCAGTTCCACGTCGCCCACGTCCTGTACGAGACACGCGACCTTCCGGGCTCCATCGCGGCATTGAAGACATCGCTCCGCGCTCAGCCGAGGCAGGAGCGGCAGGGCCGTCTTCACGCCAACGCGGTCATGGCCCAGAGGCAGTTCGAGTTCGGCCATATCGAGGAGGCCTGCACCACCTGGGGAACGTTCCTCGACGACTACGTAGGGCTCTCCTCGGCACGCGGCGACGAGCACTTCGAGACGATGCACAAGCGCATCGCGCCGTACGACAAGCTCCGGGCGGCGCGTGAGCTCCAGGAGCGGTCGCGGCAGGTGGCGGGGATGAAGGGGTAGCCGCTGGGGCCTGCCCACCGCGCACCAGGTCGTTGGTTCACGGTTGGATGACCGGGACGATGATCACGGGCGGTATCGGCGAACATCCTCGCGAGGGAAGCGATCGTCTCTCGAGGCCATCGCGGGGTGGCGGACCACGTTGGAGCGCTGAAGGAACCTACTTCAGGGAGAGGCCGCGAGCGATGGCACGTCAATTCGGTTCAACGCTTCGGACCGCGGGGGTACGGAATCTCCCTCCGTCCATGCGGACAGAGGGAGATTGGAGAGGCCATCGTCCACGGAATGCAGGGTGCTGTCATCGGCGACATGGCCCAGCTGCAACACCTGTCCGAGGGGGGCATCGACCTGGACGAGTTCGAGGACCTGTTCCGTACATTCGAGCATTCGGCCTGGAGACTGGAAACCCGACAGCGCTTCGCCAGTGAGGAAGCCACTGACACCTACCGGCAGTTCGTCGAGACCGGCACCGTCGACTGGGACACGGATGATCCGTACTGCGAGCTGATTCGGTCCCAGACCGCGCAGGGCAAACGCGTCGAACGGGTGAGGATCGTCGACCGGCCGCCGACCACGGGCCAGCTGTACCTCCTGAACAACGTCAAGCGGAACAGCGCTCTGGGAGAAGGCATCCGGAACCTCTGGCGGGCAGATGCCCAGAGGCTCCGGCTTCCCTCCGAGGACTTCTGGTTGTTCGACAGCCGGCTTGCCGCGAAACTGCGCTTCGATGACGAGGACAATCTCGTGGACGTCGAGTTGATCACCGAGCCGGTCGAAATCGTCCGATACTCCGTCATCCGTGACGCGGCATGGCATCACGCCGTGCCGTACGAGGAGTTCGCGGTGAGGCTGAGCGACATCGAGTAGGAGCAGAAGGAACAGACGACTGCCTCCTGGCATCTCAATGACGTGGCGATGGCATCCTCCGCGGGTGTTCCCGGCGCCGAGGTCCGGGGCATTTCCCGTGGCCCCCCGGGCCCGTTCCGCACGACTTCACAGCCGCTTGAGCCCGACGTACTGGAGAGCGGCGAAGCCGCCGACGGTCAGGCTCTGCAGCACGATCCAGACCGTGCCGACGCCGGTCGGAGACAGCACGCCGGAGATCAGCACCACCAGGCTGAGCCCCACCCATAGCACGTTCGCCACGATGACCGCCGTCAGGCCCGTGTGGTTGATCTCCTTCCGCGTCCCGATGGCGAGCACTCCCAGCGCGTAGAGGAGCAGGAACGCCCCGACCGGGTACTGGACTGCCGTTGCGACGCCGAAGAAGGAGTCGAGGACCGTGGCGAGTGCCAGGTACGCGATGCCGTTGAGGCCGGTGGCCACCGCGTCCAGCTTGAGCGCCATCCTCGCGAAATCGTCGGATCCCGTCGCTCTCGCGTCTGAGGTAACCCGGTCGTACTGTGTCGAAGCCATGGTCGTCTTCCTCTCGTGCACCAGGGAGTTGCCTGAATACGAAGGCGGCCCCTCCGCCGGGCCGCCGAACAGTGCTGAAGGTAGGCGGCTCCCACTGAGGGCATCAATTACCTCCGAGGTAATCAGCCCATCGCATCCAGCGGCCTGCGCGCACAGTTGACGATTCCCGCCCTGTCGCTGCCCTCCGTAGGCGGGGGTCCCTCGCAGCTCGATAGGGAATGACGCTCTCCCGCACGGGAATCCATAGCGTTCTCGGATCCTTGGTGTGCAAGAGCTCGTTACGCGTGATCCTCCACCGATGCAACAAAACCGGCCCAGGCGGCACGGCCGACGGATATGTGCGGGCCGTGCGGCCTTGTCGAGTCGCGTACTCCCACAGTCGCGGCCAGGTCGGCGACTTCCACGCACTCCGTGCCGCTGCCCCCGCTGTACGAGGACTTGAACCAGTGACCGATCCCGTGATCCATCAAAGCTCCCTGCTCACTTGTCTCAGGAGCGCGGCAGACCGCTCGATGTCCAGGGCCTGCGCACGCAGGTACTCGAACGCCAACTTATAACGTGCCAGTTCTGCGGGCTTCTCCATGAAAAGTCCGCCACCGATGATGTCCACGTAGACCACGTCGAGTTCGGGGGCCGGGCCGCCGAGGATGACGAAGCTCCCGACCGCGGCCGCGTGGGCGCCCGCTGCGAACGGGAGCACCTGCACGGTGACGTGCGGCCGATCCGCCTGTTCGAGGAGGTGGCTCAGCTGGTCACGCATGACGTGACGGCCACCGACGGCCCGCCGCACGACCGCCTCGTCGATCACGGCCCAGAGGTGGGGTGGCTGCGCCCGCTCCAGGAGTTCTTGGCGCTTCATACGGATGTCCACCATGTGCCCGATCTCCTGCTCCGAGCACCGCATCTCCGAGGCGCGATGTACGGCTTCGGCGTAGGCGCGGGTCTGCAACAGGCCCGGCACGTACATGCAGGCGTAGTGATCCTCGCTGACCGCCTCGTCCTCCAGCGTCAGCATGAGGTTCATCGACTCGGGGACGGAGTCTGCGAGGTAGCGCCACCAGCCCTGGATCCGGGCGCCCTTGGCCAGGGCGACGAGTGCGCTGCGTTCCGCGTCCGTTGCCCCGTACTCGCGGCAGAGCGCGTCCACCGCAGGCCACTTGACCCCGCCCTCCTTCCGCTCGTAGCGACTCAAGGTCGCCTTCGAGATGCCGACCAAGGCGCCTGCCTCCTCCAACGTGAGGCCCGTGCGCTCACGGAGGCGGCGTAGATCGGCGCCGAGTTGGCGCCTACGGGTGGTGGGTCCGACTGCCATGACGGTGATTCCTCACGTTGATCCTTCAGAGGGTGCACGGCGATGTCTTGTCCGAGCAAGGCGGCGTACGCCGGGGGCGCGTGGTGTCCGGGCGTGCTCCCGAAGCTTGATGGTGAGAGTTCCAAAATGAGAGTTCCAGTGTCAGTCTTCTCCGTAGAGTGGTTGCGATAGGTGACTGCGCGTGTGGCGAGAGTGGTGATCGGCGTGGGTGGCTGCCGCTTCGGTGTGGTGCGCCGAGCCTGGGACATCTCGTTCCCGGCGGAGCCCAAGGAGCTCGCCGGTCTCAGACGAGTGATCAGGTCGCACCTTGCCCTGTGGGGCCTGGCGGACACCGTGCGGGACGCCCAGCTCTGCGCGACGGAGCTCGTGACGAACGTGATGGAGCACGTCGGCGTGGGGACGCCGACTCGTCTGGCCGTCTCGATGAGCGGCAGCCGGCTTCGCCTAGAAGTCTGCGACCCGGAGATCCGGGCGCTGCCTACTCCCGGCCCGGTGGCGGAGGGGCACGAGCGAGGACGGGGCCTGATGCTCGTCGACGGTGTTGCCGAGCGGTGGGGCATTGTCCTCCGACGCGATTCCAAGGTCACCTGGTGCGAGCTTGCCACCGGGCTGCGATCGTCGATCGACCACGCCGAAGGACCACAAGTCGCCAAGGCCGAGGCGTTGCTGGGCCTGGTGGGGCTCGCTTCCCGGACCGAAGGGGCCCCGCAGGGGCCGCTGAGTCTCGCCCAGGCGGAGGAGGCCGCCATCGACGTGATCGCGGACCTCCTCCACTGGCTCCGGGCCCACGGGTGCGATCCGGACAGTGCCCTGGACCGTGCGCAGATGAGCTTCGAGCAGGGGAGGCGCGAGAAGTTATGACCTGGTCATCAACCCAGCGGGCTGCCCTGACTGCTTCTCTGGCCCTACGCGGGTGGCACTTCCCAGCCGCACGCTGGTCACGGGGAAGGTTTGACCATTTCCGCCCGCAAGGCCCTGGGAGTGCGCCACGATTCTCCGGCGCGGCTCTTGTGGCACATTCGGTGGCAGTTGGCGCACAGGAAGGCCAGGTCGTCGAGCTCGGTCTCGCGGACCCCGGACACGTGGAGGGGCAGGCGATGGTGCACCTCGATGTATCCCGTGCCGAGATCCCCGTAGAAGCTGCCGAAATCGAAATCGCACACCTCGCACTGCAGGGGCTGCCCCAGCTTCGCGGCTTGTGCAATCTTGCGAGCCCGGAGCCTTCTGTCACGTTCGCGATACAGTGCCCAGCGAGCGAGAAGGCGCCCCTCGACCGCCGAATTTCCCTCTTCATCCAGCTCATCTGGGTCCTGAGGAATGGCGTAAAGCTCTCCTGTGCCGATGCCCCGCCGCAGTGCGGCTGCGGCGAGGAGCATCTCAGTCGGCCGGGTGATGAAGGCGCTGATCATCTCCCTGTCCAGCCGGCCGCCCTTGGTCGGCGTGCCGACGTAGGCAGGATGGTTAGAGGCCAGGTCGGAGGTCTTGCGGCTGACGCTTCCGATGGACCGGAACTTGGGGATGCTGCGTGCAGCGCCCTCGTGGATGGGCAGGGACCGGAGCAGGTCGGACAGCTCCAGCACGCGTGGGTCGCCCTCGCGGAGTTCGTTCCAGCAGTTCTCGACCACGAGAGCGCAGGCAAGCATCAACTCGTCATGGGTCCATGCAGGGCTTCTCGGCATGGGCCATATCGTATGAGTGTTCGCTGTCACGTGTGGGGCGGTCGGAGTGTTGTGGTGCGTGACGCACACTGGAAGGCGATCGCGTTGTCAGTGGGGTCTGTCACCCTCTGTGATGGCTGGCGGGAACCGGTGCCAGTCGGGCACGTTAGGAAGGAGGGTGCATGACCAGCACTGAGAGGGCGTTCACCTCAGTTGAGATCTGCGCTGGGGCGGGTGGACAGGCGCTAGGGCTCCACGAAGCGCTGTTCAGGCACTTGGCGCTCATCGAGATCGATCCCCATGCAGTGGAAACGCTTCGGGCGAACGTGGAAGGAAATGAGGCCTGGGAAGGCTGCATGGTCAAGCAGGCTGACCTGACGAAGCTTGACCCGAAGGGCCTTCGCCTGGAGCTGGGTCTGGAGCCGGGGGAGCTTGATCTCCTGGCAGGTGGCGTGCCCTGCCCGCCGTTCTCGGTCGCCGGCAAGCAACTGGGCCGAGACGATGAGCGTGACCTGTTTCCGATCATGCTCAACCTTGTGGAAGAACTTGAGCCCAAGGCTGTGATGATCGAAAATGTCCGCGGGCTTCTGGAGCCGAGGGAGAAGTTCCAAGACTACCGTGAGGAGCTTCTGGAGCGCCTTGAGTCCATGGGGTACGGAAAGTGCTACTGGGAAGTGCTGGAAGCCAAGAACTACGGCGTTCCTCAACTTCGGCCGCGGGCCATCCTGGTTGCGCTGAAAACGGCGTACTTGCCCTTCTTCGCTCAGGCTAAGCCGAAGAAGCTTCCCGTGCGTACGGTGGGGGCGGCCCTCGAGGTGACGATGGCCAAGCGATTCGCGGAGGTAGATGATCCGCGTGCAGAGGACACGCTAAAGAAATGGCGTGATAAGGCATTCAAGGGCGTAGCTCCCACGCTCGTTGGTGGTTCCAAGAAGCACGGAGGGGCTGACCTCGGCCCGACCCGGGCTAAAAAGGCCTGGGCAGCCCTCGGCGTCTGCGGTCTTGGGGTCGCAAATGACTCCGAAGAAATGAAGAAGCAGGAAAGCTACGACCGTGATCTATTCGCTGCAGCAGGGCCGAAGCTAACGGTCGAGCAGGCGGCGATTATCCAGGGTTTCCCGCCGACCTGGAAGTTCAAGGGTAGGAAGACCGCTGCCTACCGGCAGGTGGGAAACGCGTTCCCGCCGCCGGTCGCTCAGGCGGTAGGTGAACAGATCATCGCAGCGTTGAAGGCGGGCAAGGAGGCCGGTGTCGTTGCTGCGGTACGTCAGGCGTGTTCCGAGACGGGCGACCAGGACAGCGAGCTTCTGTTCAGGCTGACCGAGCTCTCAGTCCCGGCTGTCCCGAAGACGGATAACCGTAGAAGCGATCGCGAGCGCGCAATCGTCGGCTGACTCGTGCTCCCAAAACCTCAGCACTGTCCAGCCAGCAGCCTGGAGATGAAGGTCTGTATCCCTGTCACGGCTCACGTTTCGAAGTACCTTCTCCGACCAGTAGCCGGAGTTGGTCTTCGGCGGAACGTAATGTGTCGGACAGCCGTGCCAATAACAGCCGTCAATAAAGACAGCCAACTTCGCCGGACGGAAGACAATGTCCGCCGTCCGGCGGAGGCCGGGCAGTGGCTTGGCCGCAACTCGGTACCGCAGCCCTTGAGCGTGCAGGAGCCTGCGCACTAGCAGTTCCGGCCTGGTGTCACGGCTCCGGATCGCCTGCATGTTCCGGCGTCGAGCGGCAGATGAAGCCCACGAGCCGACGGGAGGTTCCCAGGCGTCGTCGCTCATCATTTCTCGGGGATTCCAGCGTTCCTGAGGATGAGCTGCTTCTGTTCTTTGGTCATGGACTTGTTCTTCCGTGCATTGTTTCTGATAATGGCAGGAATCATTTCGAAGTCAATGTCGAGCGAGCGAAGCTCATAGACACTGATCTCCTCGATATCATACCAATGTACGTCAAGTCCGAGTTCCCGCAGTTCGCGAGCTCTGCGTTCGGTATGCACATTGTCTGCGGTCACGATACGTAGCATGGCTGCTTGAACGGGTTGAGCCAGGTTCTTCTGAAGCAGAGAGAACAGGTACTCGTGGGTCTTTCCGCTGTATGGGATTCTGAGGAGATTTGGCGGAATCATGTCCTTGTATTGTGAGTCCATTTCCTGCTTAATTTCTGCGCGAAGCAGTTTGAACTGATTGTTCTCGGGAGGGAGATCGCCGAGCATCCGCGACTGCATAGCCCGCGCAGCGATGTCCTTGGCGTAGGTGTATGCCTCGAAAAGTGACTGGGGAGTTGCGTGGTCCGGGATCTCGGAAAGCAGCATTCGCAATGCATGCTCGGCATCCGGTTTTAGTCTCTTCCACTCGCCCTCTGGGGAACGTCGATTCTTCATAGGGTGGATCCCTCCTTAGGTGTAAGCATAGGCAAAGGTGACATCAGTCGGGCTGTCTGTCCCTCGGGCTGAATGCCAACTGCTGCGCGGCGAGACCCTGCAGAATTTTTCTGTCGCGGACAGACGATGCGTTGATGATTTCGGCGAACCATGGGGCGATCCATGAAGAGCTGCGATAGGGCCATTCGCCGAGATGTAGACGGACGCCTGGAACCCAGTTGGGATCGGGCTGCGCCGTCGCCCGAGTTGCAGGCATGAACAGAACGTCTGGCTCTTCATCGACGACGGGTCGGCGCTCAAGCTGTGCGGTAGCGCCGATCACCCACCAGAGGAACAGCAAGCGGTGTGCGGTGTCAGGGATGGTGTACACCAGCACCTCCTCCAGGCCGGCCGCGTCGAGCGCGGCAGTCACAAGTTCTGGCGGAGGCGGGGTCCGGATTGCGGCAGCCTCGGTGATAGAGGCTGGTGTGGCGCCTACGGCAGCCCGGTCGATCTCCGCATAGGTCGTCTCTGCGATCTCTGCATGAAGGAAGCGGTTGATGCCGCGGTAGAAGGTCCCCGGAGTCTCCATTCGGAGCTCAGCTCCCGCTCGCATCCTCATCTCGCTCTTCAAGTAAGGCCAGGGGCGGGGCTCATTGCGGCCTTCACCTGCCGACTGGTACCAGTCCTCCTTGGTGTCGTTCGAAACGAAAAGCAGGTGGCAGCGGTTCTCTGAAGCGGCCATGTGTGAAATGGTCTCCTCCCAGAGGAGGAAATCTCCGGAAGACGCCAGGGCTGTTCCCTTTCCTGCATCCTTAAATCCGGGCGGAATAAGATTGGGGAATCTGTACAGCGACGCATCCTCAACGCGCCGCCGCGTAATCTCCGGATCGGGCGGACTGGCGATCTGGTCCCTGAACAATGTGGCAATCTGTGACAGTACCGTGTCGCTATAACCGGTTGGTGACACAGAGATGTCGTATTCCCGTAGCCTGGATGCCTGACCCTCAAGTGTGCTGCTCAGATCGCTCAGCAGGTCGCTGATCACCTTATCGGAAATCTGTTTCTCAAGTCTGCTGCTTGCCTCAGTGTCCTGTGCGTACCTGATCAGCATTTTCTGAGTATGTGATCGGGCCTCCTTGAGAGCCTTCTTGGCGTCACTGATTTTATTGCGGAGAGCTCGCTGGGACTCTTCAAGTGCCTTCTTCCTCCCTGTGATTACCCGATGGCGGTTCTGGAAGAACTCCAGACCTACCTGATGCGGTAGCCAGAGGAGTGGCTGCACGTTCAGAAGGGCGTCGAGGACCTGCTGCCGGGCGACGGGCGTGTATTCGTACAAACTGAGCAGGATGTTCGTATCGAGCACAATTGTGCCGTCAGTAAAAAATCGAGATCTTTCCGGGTCGCTCTCGGACGGACTCTTCTGAATCCAATCCCGGAACTGACTGATCATTGGAAGTTCGCCCTCAGGCCCAGTCACTGCCCAACTCCTCTTGTTGTGATGTGGCCAGGATGACGCCGTGGCCTCCCGGAGTGAGGCGGCGCCGCTGAGCTGCTTTTGTGCTGCCCTCCTGGGCTTCGGGCAACTGCGGGGCAGCCTCCACGTCATCGCCTGTCTGCGCGACGACCCAGAGCTCTCCGTCGATTTCGGCCTGCGGGCGGCCGCTATGTTCCGGACGTGCGCGCACGACACGATGCGCGACGAATTCTCCTTCTGCTGGGACCGGACCGCCCAGGTCCCTCGCTACGGCCTGGTGGGACTGGTAATCGCCCAGGATGATGATCCCCTCAGGGCGTAGTGCGGGGCGTGCGCGGCCCTTGCTTCCCTCGCGCACGCGCGCCATGTAATCGAGCTGCTGAGCGGCAGTTCGCACCACACCTCGGCCGATAGGCTTGCCGTGTACCGAACGGAAAAGTTCGCGTACACGAGCCTGCCCCTTATTCTTTCCGGGAATCAGAATGCGTGCTCGTGTTGCAGGGGGAAGGTGAAGCAACACGTTTTCTGGCAGCTCGGAGTCTTTCCAGAGCCATGTGATCTTGTTGCGATGTTCCGCTTTGACTGTGAATTTCATATCCCGATTGGTTCCGCCGTTGAGCCATTCGCGCTTGATGCGCAGCAAGCCCGCACTCCACCGGCTTTGGTAGTCATCTGCCCAGACGAGCAGGCATAGGTGATCCTCGGCTTCCGGGGGAATCATCCACGATCCGAAGTTCTGTGAGTACTTGCAGTCGACGTCGATTCCCTCTATGCGGTAGTCCATGTCGACGCCATCAGCGAACTCAAATTCGCGCTGCAGATTGATTTCAACAAGTGTTCCGGCGTGGGTCTTTTCTGTCTTGAGGAGGGTGGCCCAGTCGTATCGTCCAGTGGCCTCGCCGTTGAGAAGCTGGTCGATCGTGTCCCGTAGCACTCTGGCGAATCGGGTTCCGTGAGGGTCGAGCCTCATCAAATGATGGTGCACCACCATCAGTTCCGGGTCATCACAGACGCCTGATACAGGGCCGGGGGGTTCAAAAAGAGTCACGCTGGCACGCTTTCGTGAAAGAGATCGCCTGAGGGTGCGCACCTGATCAGACTCCTGACACCCGTGTGCAGTTCCCAGGGGGCGAGTGTGATCGCTCCTGCAGTCTGGTTGTGATGGTCGCCCGGATCCTGGAAGCGGCGGCCTGTCGGCGGCGCGTACCGTGCGAACGGAGGGATCACCTTGCAGGCCGCGGCAGCTGCGGAGGCCGTCTGACCACTGCGCGGCGCACCTGCCGATGCGGAGGCCCGGTGAGCGATGGCGAAGTGAGCCAGGGGTAGGCGCGGCCTGGGGCGAGAGCGGTCGGTCTCCCCCCAGGCTCGGGCTGAGGCGTCACCCGCCGCCGTGGCACCCCCCATAAGCCTCCCCCGACCCGCACCAGCAAGCCGCCGTCCGCGAAGGCGGCCAAGGGGTGGCGCGGCCTCGGGCGGCGAGGGTGGTTGCGTATTGGGGGAGGAGGGACGGGGTGGCGGGGGAGGTGGCTTCGGAGGCGGCGAAGGCCTCGTACGAGGGGACCGTGGCTGTGACGATGCCCAGGTTCGGGGTGCCCGCCGCGTGGAGGTCGCGCAGGGACTCCTCCAGGCGGGACAGGTGGGTCGCGTGGTCCACGTACTCCTCGGTCAACTCCGGGTACGTGGTGAGGAGTTCCCGGAGTTCCCCGTCGGGCCAGTGCAGCACCGCCACCGGGAACGGGCGGGACAGGGCCGTGCGGTACGAGCCCAGCTCCGCGCGCAGGCGGGTGATCTCGGCTTTCAGCTCCGCCGGGTCCGAGGAGCCCAGCGACCACAGGCGCTTCGGGTCGTGGAGTTCGTCCAGCGGGACCGGGGCCGTGTGCAGTGCGCCGGCCAGCTCGTCCCAGGCGTCATGGGGGAGAGCCAGCAGTCGGCGCACCCGGTGGCGGCCCGTGAGCAGGGACTGCACGGCGTACGGGACCTCCTCGCCCGGGGCCAGCAGCAGCGTCAGCGCCGTCGAGAAGAAGTCGTGCGCCGACTCCAGCTCGTCGTGCGCCTCCAGCGTCTCCGCGGCGACCTGCCAGGGCGCCGCGTCCAGCGGGCCCGCCGCGCGGATGCCCTCGATGATCGCGCGGGCCTCGGCCTCGTGTCCGTACTCCCAGAGGTTGGACGCCTTCAGGGCCTTGATCAGGTGCGGGTTCTCGACGGTGGACTCGGGGGCGGCCAGCAGGTCGTCGTAGAGCGTGCTCGCGCGGGCGCGGTCACCGGCGAGTTCCAGATGGGCCGCGGCCTGGAGGACCAGCGGCTCCTGGTCCTCGGGGTACTGCGCCGCGGTGCGGAGCAGGCGCTCGGCTTCGGTGGTGTGGTCAGCAGGCGTATCGGGGCGCATGGATCACACGGTACTGCCGGACCGCGGCCGTCGGGAGGAGAGGTCGGAAGCCGGGCCGGGAGCGGGGTCGGCGGTGCGGCGGTCGGAGGGGGTGGTCGGTGAGGGCGGTCGATGGGGGCGGTCGGTGGGGGCGGTCGGTGGGGGCGCAAAATCTGCCGACGGGTATGGAGAGTTCCGCGGGTTGCTTCTATCGTGCCCGCCGTGTGGGGACACGAGCGTGATCGAGGACGGGAGCCCTCGCATGGCGTGGTGGCGAAGAGGCTGGGCTCGCGGGGGCGGTCGCGGTCGCCGGGGGCGACATCTTCTTGTGCGCGGGCTCTGGGGTTCCGCCGAACTCTTCGTCACCCTCGGTGTCGTTCTGCTTCTCCTTGTCGTCCATCAGCTGTGGTGGACCAATCGGGAGGCGCGTGAGGAGGCCGGGCGTACCGTTCAGGCCCTTAAGCGGGAGTGGAGCCTGCCCCCTGCTGACCCGTTCCCGCCGGCCGTCCAGAGCGACGATCCCGTTGCGCCTGAGCCCGCGCCGCCCTCCATCGAGCCCGCGCCTCCCGCCGACAAGCCCGCCCCCGCCCCCCGCCGTGACCAGGACCAGGACCAGGCCTACGCCGTCCTCCGCATCCCCCGTATCGGCCTCACCGCCCCCGTAGCCGAAGGCACCAGCAAAGGCGGGGTCCTCGACCGCGGGTACGTCGGGCACTACACCCGTACCGCGCAGGCCGGGCGGGCCGGGAACTTCGCGCTCGCCGGGCACCGCAACACCCACGGCGAGCCCTTCCGGCGCATCGACCGGCTCCGGCCCGGTGACCGGATCACCGTCGAGACCCGGGACGCCGTGTACACGTACACCATCGACCAGACCCTCGCCCGGACCGCGCCCTCCGACAGCGGGGTCATCGCGCCCGTGCCCCGGAGCAACGTCACCACCTCCGCCGGGTACAGCGAGCCCGGCTACTACCTGACCCTCACCACCTGCACCCCCGAGTTCAGCTCCCGCTACCGGCTCGTCGTCTGGGGGAAGCTCACCGCCATGCGGCCCCGGTGACCGGGAGGCCGGCGAAGCAACCGGACACGGTCCGATCATCGTGTATAACGAAAGGAACGGATGCCGTACGGAGAGGAGACGCCCATGCCCGGCACCAACCGGCTGCGCGGCGCCTTCGCCCGGTTCCTCCGGCCCGTCGGTCTCCTCGTCCTCCTCCTCGCCGAGGTCGTCCTCGCCGAGGGCGGCGGCCTCTCCGCCGCCGTCGCGCTCGCCGCCACCGCCGCGGCCGGCTCCGCGCTCCTCGCCTGCTCCGTCATCAGCGCCCGCTGCGCGCCCCCGGTGCCCCGCACCCGGGTCCGTACGGCGATCAGGGACCGGGAGAAGCGCACCGCCTTCCTGCCGCAACGCGACCCCGACGCCCGTGGCCGGACCAGGCCCCGAGCGCCCGGGCACGCCCTCCTGACGGCCGCCGCCGCCGCGTAGAGCAGCAGGGCGCTCCCGCACGTTCCGCATGTTCCGCACGTCGAACCCGTAGCGCCCCGCCCCGCGTCGGCCGTCGTCATGCCGCGTACCGAACACCACGTTCGTACGTCCTTCTCCCGGCACGACGAGACCCCCGGAGGGCTCACCATGTCCGCCTTCATGTCCGCTTTCGCGAGCCTGGTCGGCTCGCTCGCCGATCTGCTCCAGCCGCTGTTCCACGGCGCGTCCACCGCCGCCGCGATCGTCCTGTTCACCGCGCTCGTCCGCCTCGCCGTCCACCCGCTCTCGCGGGCCGCCGCGCGGGGACAGAAGGCCCGTACGCGGCTCCAGCCGCAGATCGCCGAGCTCCGCAAGAAGCACGGGAAGAACCCCGAGCGGATGCAGAAGGCGATCATGGAGCTGCACGCCGCCGAGAAGGTGTCGCCGCTCTCCGGCTGCCTGCCGAGCCTGCTCCAGATGCCCGCGTTCTTCCTCCTCTACCACCTGTTCTCCAGCGGTTCCATCGGCGGCGAGCCCAACGCGCTGCTCGGCCACGACCTCCTCGGTGCCCCGCTCGGCGGGCGCTGGCACGACGCCCTCGCGGCCGGCGGCGTCTTCGGACCGCACGGGCTCGTCTACCTCGGGCTCTTCGCGCTCGTCCTCGCCGTGGCCACCTTCAGCTACCGGCTGACCAAGCGGCAGATGGCCGCCAACCCGATGGCGCCCGCCACCGGACCCGACGGGCAGCCCGTGCCCGGCATGGGGGCGATGGTGAAGATGATGCCGCTGCTCTCGTTCGCCACCCTGATCACCGTCGCCGTCGTCCCGCTCGCCGCCGCTCTGTACGTCGTCACCACGACCGCCTGGAGTGCCCTGGAACGGGCCTGGCTCTACCGGGACGTCTACGCGTCCGGCGGCGCCATGGCCAAAGCGGCGTAAGGCGCCATGGCCGAAGTGGAGTGATCGGGGCAGCCGACCACTCCGGTCCAGTGTGTGAACGAGGTCTTGCGGAGTGTTCACGACTCTTGGAGGATCAGCCAAGTCCTTCGTCGGCCGCAACCCGCCGGAGGGCCCCACCTCGAACAAGAGGAGTTGGACCGTTGAAGCTGCTTCGAGTCGGTACGGCGGGCGCCGAGCGTCCCGCGCTTCTCGACCGCGACGGGACTCTGCGTGATCTGTCCGGGATCGTTCCCGACATCGACGGCGATCTGCTCGCCGACGCCTCCGCTCTCGCCCGGGTACGGGCGGCCGCCGACGCCCCCGGCGGGCTGCCCGCCCTCGACCCGGCGGGGCTGCGGGTCGGGCCGCCGCTGGGGCGGATCGGCAAGATCGTGTGCATCGGGCTGAACTACCACGACCACGCCGCCGAGACCGGGGCGGCCATTCCGGACGAGCCGATCCTGTTCTTCAAGGCGCCCGACACCGTCGTCGGGCCGGAGGACACCGTGCTCGTGCCGCGCGGCAGCCGGAAGACGGACTGGGAGGTCGAGCTCGCCGTCGTCATCGGGCGCACCGCCCGCTATCTGTCCTCCGCCGAGGAGGGGCTCGCGCATGTCGCCGGGTACGCGACGGCGCACGACGTCTCCGAGCGCGAGTTCCAGATCGAGCGCGGCGGCACCTGGGACAAGGGCAAGAACTGCGAGACGTTCAACCCGCTGGGCCCGTGGCTCGTCACCGCCGACGAGGTGGAGGACCCGCAGGCCCTGGCGCTGCGGCTCTGGGTCAACGGCGAGCTGAAGCAGAACGGCACCACCGCCGACCAGATCTTCCCGGTCGGCGAGGTCGTCCGCTACCTCAGCCACTTTATGACGCTCTACCCGGGCGACGTGATCAACACCGGTACGCCCGCCGGGGTCGCGATGGGGCAGCCCGAGCCGAAGCCGTACCTCAAGGCGGGGGATGTCGTGGAGCTGGAGGTGGAAGGACTCGGCCGGCAGCGGCAGGAGCTGAAGGGGGCGTAGGCCGGAGCCGTACGGGGTTGGGGCGCCCCCCCCTGGAGCCGTACGAGGTCGGGAGCGCCGCCCCTGGAGCCGTACGAGGCCGGGAGCGCCACCCCGGGAGCCGTACGGGGTCGGGAGCGGCCCCCCGACCCCGTACGCGCGTATGCCTCTACGCCCCCAGCGTCGCCGCGAACTGCTCCAGCGCCTCGACCACCATCGCGTGGTCCTCCGCCTGCGGCAGCCCCGAGACGGTCACCGTGCCGATCACGCCCGCGCCCTCCACCGCGATCGGGAACGAACCGCCGTGCGCGGCGTACGCGTCCGGGTCCAGTCGGGACGACTCCTCGAACGTCGTGCCCTTCGCGCGGAACCGGCTGCCGACCAGGTACGAGCTCTCGCCGTACCGCTCGACCACCGCGCGCTTGCGGTCGATCCACGCGTCGTTGTCCGCGCTCGAACCCGGCAGCGCCGCGTGGAACAGCTGCTGCGGCCCGCGCCGGATGTCGATCGCCACCGGCGCGTGCCGCTCCCGGGCCAACGCGACCAGCAGACTGCCGAGCGCGAACGCGTCGTCGTAGGAGAAGTGCGGGAGAGTGAGCCGGCGTTCCTGGGCGATCAGCTCGGAGATCGTGGGAGAGGTGGTGGTCATGCGCGGTGCTCCTTGCCCGAAGCGTGCTGGGCCTCGTCGGGGTGCGGGAGAAGGGTTACGGAGACGCCTTCGCGGGCCGAGCGGCGCGCGGCTTCCAGTACGTCCAGCGCGGCGGCGGCCTGGAGCGCGGTGACCGGGTTCTCGCCGGTGCCCCGCACGGCGGCGGTGACGGCGGCGTAGTAGGCGGGGTAGTCGCCGGGCAGCGTGCGGACCGGGGTGCCGCCGCCGGTCAGCGGGGACTCGCCGGAGCCGAGCCGGCCCCACAGCTCCTCGACCTCCTCGCCCCACGGCTCACCGCCGGACCCCGGGCGCCTGCCCTCGCGCAGGGCCGCCTCCTGCGGGTCCAGGCCGTACTTCACATAGCCGGCCGCCGAGCCGAGCACGCGAAAGCGCGGGCCGAGCTGGGCCGCGGTGGCGCTGACGTACAGGTGCGAGCGGACCCCGTTCGCGTGCGTGATCGCGATGAACGTGTCGTCGTCCGCCGCCGCGCCCGGACGCCGTACGTCGGACTCGGCGTACACCTGCACGGCCGGCCCGAACAGCACCAGCGCCTGGTCGACGACGTGGCTGCCCAGGTCGTACAGCAGACCGCCGATCTCCTCCGGGTCGCCCGACTCGCGCCAGCCACCCTTCGGCTGCGGGCGCCAGCGCTCGAACCGGGACTCGAAGCGCTGCACCTCGCCCAGCTCACCGCCGGAGATCAGCGCGGAGAGCGTACGGAAGTCGTTGTCCCAGCGGCGGTTCTGGAAGACCGAGAGCAGCAGCCCGCGCTCCTCGGCCAGCGCCGCCAGCTCGCGCGCCTCGGCGGCGGTCCCGGCGATCGGCTTGTCCACGACGACGGGGAGCCCGGCCTTGAGCGCGGCCGTCGCGAGGGAGACGTGCGTCTTGTTCGGGGAGGCGATGACGACCAGGTCCAGCTCGTCCGCGCGCTCCCACAGCTCGTCCGGCGAGGCGGCGAACCGGATCTCCGGGTAGGCGGCACGGGCCTCGGCCCGGCGCTCCTCGTTCGCCGTGACGACCGTGTCGAGGAGCAGGCCCTCGGTCGCGGTGATCAACGGGGCGTGGAAGACGGAACCTGCCAGGCCGTAGCCGACGAGGGCGACGCGGAGGGGAGCGTTGGCAACCATGGTTTCCACTTAAGCAACGCTGTTGCCAAAGTGCAAGCGACCGGCACAATGGGCGGGTGAAGGGGAGTGAACCGTTGAACGGGAGCCGGACGAAGGACCAGGTCGGGTCGGCCCTACCGGGCCGGACGAAAGCCCAGACCGGGGTCAACCTGCCGGCGCTGCGCCACCACAACGCGGCGCTGGTCCTGGACCTGCTGCGGGCGGCCGGGGCGGAGGGCATCAGCCGGCTGGAGCTCGCCGAGCGCACCGGCCTCACCCCGCAGGCCGTCAGCAAGATCACCGCCCGGCTGCGGGCGGAGGGCCTGGCCGTCGGCGCGGGCCTGCGGCCTTCCACCGGCGGCAAGCCGCGTACGGTGCTCCGGCTCGTCCCGGACGCGCAGTTCGCCGTCGGCCTCCACCTGGACCGCGACGGGCTCACCGCCGTCCTGGTCGACCTCGCCGGCCGCCCGGTCGCCGTCACCACCGCCCCGCTCGACTTCGGCGCCCCGGCGGAACAGGTGCTGGCCGACGCGGCCGACGCCGTACGCGACCTGAGCGCGGCCGAGCCGCACCGGCCGGTGCTGGGGCTCGGCGTCGCCGTCCCCGGTCCGCTCGACCACCGGGACGGCGTACTCCACCGGGTCACCGGCTTCCCGCAGTGGGACGGCTTCCCGCTGCGCGACGCCCTCGCCGAACGCACCGGCCTCCCGGTCACCGTCGACAAGGACACCAACGCCGCGGCCCTGACCCTCTCCCTGAGTGAGCCGCCGGGCGACTTCGCCTACCTCCACCTCGGTACGGGGCTCGGCGCCGGCCTCGTCCTCGGCGGCGAGGTGCACCGGGGCGCGCGGACGGGGGCGGGCGAGTTCGGCCACCAGACCCTCCAGCTGGACGGGCCCCTGTGCGGCTGCGGCGGACGCGGCTGCATCGAGGCGCTCTGTCTGGCCGCCGAGGCCCGCGGCGACCGGGCGGAGGCGGCCCGGGTCCTCGGCGCGGGCGCGGCGAACCTCGTCGGGCTGCTCGACATCGACCGGGTCGTGCTGGGCGGCCGGACGGTGGCGGCCGACGAGGACGCGTACGTACGAGGCGTCCGCGCCGTGATCGAGGAGCGGGCCGCGCGGGGCGGCGGCGGAGACACGGTGACCGTGACCGTGGCGGGAGGCGGCGACCGGCCCGTGGCGGAGGGCGCGGCGCAGCTGGTGCTCGCGCCGGTGTTCGGGCGGGTGGGGGAGCGGGGGTAGGGGTTCGGGTCCGGGTCCGATCAGGCTGCGGGCGTGTCCGAACCCGACGGCCGTACGGATGTGGCTGCGGGCGTGTCCGGGATCGACTGCCGTACGAAGGTGGTGGCGGGCGCGCGTATCAGCAGGGCGGCCATCACCAGGGGAGCCGCCGTCAGGTACGCGATCCACAGCTCGCCGCCGGCCGTGCCGCCCTGCCGCGCCACCACCAGGGCGGCGGCGCTCATCACCACCCAGCCGATGTCGTAGGCGATCATCAGCCGTAGGCAGGTGGCCATCTGGCGGCGGCGGACGTACCTGACCTCGATGGCGCCGCCGATCAGCAGCGCGAGACCCGAGACGGCCATCAGCGGGACGGGCACACCGAGCAGATCACCGAAGGGCGCGCTGCCGATGACGAAGGCGGCGCCGAGCACCACCTTGAAGACGCCGTCACCGATGGCCCCTGCGAGCATGCCTGTCATGAGCGTTCCTCCCTGAAGCTGAAGCTGTGTGCCGAACCCGCTTTCCGTAATCCAGTTACTAGAATAACGGAATTATGAGAATGACGAGAGCTGAAACCAAGGAGCGCAACCGCCGTGCGTTGCTGGATGCCGCGTTCCACGTCGTCTCCCGGGACGGCCACCGCGCCAAGCTCGACGAGATCACCGAGCGGGCCGGGCTCACCACGGGCGCCGTCTACTCGCTGTTCGGCAGCAAGAGCGGGCTGCTCGGCGCCCTGGTCACCGACTACCTCCAGCCGCACTACGAGGAGATCGAGCGCGCGGTTCCGGCCGACGCGGATCTGGTGGGTGCGGTGGAGGCCTTCGCCCGGTACTACCGGCGGAGCTGTGACGCCGCCGACGCGGTGGCCGACCAGTCACTGCAGTTCACGCTGCTGGACATGGCGCTGCACGATGCCGAGGTGGGCCCCCGGTTCGCCGCGTCGGTCCGGGCGGAGGAGGAGCGGCTGGTCGCCCTGTTCACCGGCCGGACGCACGATGGGGCCACCGTGACGCGGCACCAGGCCCAGCGCCTGACCACCGCACTGCGGGCCGTGCTCATCGGTCTCAGCCAGGGCGTCCTCCTCGGCCTCGCTCCGGACGCCGACGAGCGGTACTTCGCCGATACCGCCCGCGCGTTGGTGTCGGGGGCGACGGTCCTCCAGAGGTGAAGCCGGTCGGGTGATCGTATGAATGAGTGTCGGCATGTCGACACTCTGGGCCCGCGCGCGCGTGGTTGCGTCGGAGGACACCGCCGGTGGCCGCCGCCCCGGTCGTCCGCGAGCAGCGAAGGGCCCCGCCATGTCCCCCACCTCCCGCGCGCGGCTGCGTGACGCCCGGGCGCTCGCCGCCGTCGGGCTGGCCGCCGGGATCGCGGTGCCTGCCGCGCTCCTGGGCGGTCCGCAGGCCGCAGCCCACCCGGCGGCGGCCGCCTCCGCCTCCTTAACGGCCGACGAGCAGCCCGCCTGCGGTGATCGGGGTGCCAAGGAGTTCCCGATCGAGACCCGGATCCAGGACGCTCCGAGGACGTACGCCTCCGGAGGCGGCCACCGCACCTGGTTCCTCGACCTCACCAACACCACCGACACCGCCTGCCACGCCCTGCACCCGGTGCTCGTGCTCAACGACGTGGACCGCGAGCTGACCGCCGACCAGATCCGGCTGACGTTCTCCGAGGACGGCCGCCCCGGCGCCGAACACCGCGTGACCTGGGAGACCACCGACCGCCACGAGCAGATCGGTGTCTTCGACGGCGCCCCCGGGTCCACCGCCGGCGACGACTTCCCCGGGTTCACCGTCCCCGCCGGCGCCACCGTCAGCGTCCGGGTCCGGATGGCCTTCACCTCCGCCGCCGGCCCCGGCCGGATCACCGCCCACGCCGCCGTCGTCCAGCGCCACCACCAGGACAAGGCCAAGGGCGGCGGCCGCGAGGACGGGGACTGGGTGGGGGAGTCGGGGACGTACCGGTTCGTGATCGTCGACGGGGTCACCGGCGAGTACCCGCGGCCGGAGGCCACCGAGGAGGACCGCGGCGGCCGTACGGAGGTGCCCGCCGAGCCCCGCCCCCGTACGGACACGACCTCAGCCGCGCCCACGCCTTCCGCCACGCCCGTACCCACCTACACCGGCCCCGGCAAGGAGCCCGCACCGGACCCCAGCTCCCTTCCCCGTACGGAACCCGGTACGGAGCCTCGTACGGAATCGTCGGCGCCGCCCCGAGCCGGCGACGCGGAGCAGCCCCCGCGCCCGCCCCACTACACGGACGGCCGGCCGCTCCCCGAACTCGCCCGCACCGGACCCGAGCTGCTGCCGTGGGCCGGAGCGGCCGCCGCCGCGCTCGTCCTCTGCGGCGGCGCGCTCATGGCGAAGGGCCGCCGGATGCGCCGGACCCTGGACTGACCACCACCGCGGCCTGACCACCGACCACGGCGGCCTGACCACCACCGCGGCCTGACCACCGACCACGGCGGCCTGACCACCACCGCGGCCTGACCACCGACCACGGCGGCCTGACCACCACCGCAGCCTGACCACCGACCACGGCGGCCTGACCACCACCGCAGCCTGACCGCCACCACCGCGACCAGGCCGTTCACCTCCGTCTGCCACCATCGGGCGGTGGACTACCCGAACGACCAGGCACCTGGCGCACCGATCCGCTCCGGCATCCCGGAGCACGGCCGCATCCCCAAGTACTACGCGGTCAAGGCCCGGATCTCGCTGCTCATCGACGAGTTGGGCGAGGGCGGGCTGCTGCCCACCGAGCGGGATCTCGCGCTGCGCCACGAGGTGTCGCGCGAGACCGTACGGCAGGCGCTGCGCGAACTGCTGCTGGAGGGGCGGCTGCGGCGGCAGGGGCGCGGGACCGTCGTCGCCGGGCCCAAGCTGGAGCAGCCGCTCTCGCTCGCCAGCTACACCGAAGGCGTCCGACGCCAGGGCCGACGCCCCGGCCGCCACCTCATCGGCCTGGAACGCTTCCCCTGCCCCGACGCGCTGGCCGCCGAGATCGCGGTGGCGCCGGGCGAACCGGTCTGGCACCTGGAGCGCGTGCTGCTCGCCGACGACGAGCGGGTCGGCCTGGAGAGCACGTACGTCGGTGTCGCCCGACTCCCGCGCCTGGACGTCGAGTTCGACCCGGACTCCTCCTTCTACGCCTACCTCCGCGACCGGCTCGGCATCGCCTTCGGAGACGCCGACGAACGCATCGAGACCGTCCTCGCCACGCCTCGCGAAGCTCTCCTCATCGGGACTCCGCCGGCTCTGCCGATGCTCCTCCTCCACCGGCTCTCGCGGGACACGGAGGGGCGGCCGCTGGAGCGGGTGCGGACGCTGTTCCGAGGAGACCGGTTCTCCTTCACCACGCATCTGAGCGGCGGCGGTAGCGGTAGCAGTGGCGGTAGCAGCGAGCGCTGACGGGCGTCTGAAAATCGACCCTCCGTGAGCCTTGTTGCATAACGGGAAGGTAACGGGTCTAGTCCAAGCTTGGGGGTCGTTCACCATCCCGTTGTCGACCGGATGTGTCCGGGACATTCGCCCCGAGGAGCGTGGCCGCCGTGAGAGTCATCGTCGTAGGAGCCGGCGTGGTGGGAACCATGCACGCCTGGCACGCAGTCAGCCGCGGCCACGAGGTCGTACAGATCGAGCGCGAGAGCGAGGCGCGCGGGGCATCGCTCCGCAATTTCGGACAGATTTGGGTCAGCGGCCGGGCCGGTGGCGAGGAGCTGGAGACCGCGCTGCGGGCCCGGGAGCTGTGGGAGGGGATCGGGCGGCGGGTGCCGGGGCTCGGCTTCCGGGCCTGTGGTTCGCTCACCCCGTTGCGGACCGCCGCCGAGATCGCCGTGGCCGAGGCCGCCGTCGCCCGGCCCGACGCGGCGGCGCGCGGCTACAAGCTGCTCACCGCCGAGGAGGCCCGCGCCCTCAACCCCGCCCTGCGCGGCACCTTCACCGCCGCCCTGTGGTGCGAGCGGGACGCGGCGGTCGAGCCGCGCACCGCCCAACTTGCCCTCAAGACAGAGCTGCGGGCCTCCGGGCGGTACACCTACCTCGGTGGCCGTGAGGTCCGCGAGGTCGTCGGTGCCGCCTCCGTGCGCGACGACCACGGTGACGTCCACGCCGGGGACGCCGTGATCCTCGCGACCGGTGCCTGGCTCGGCGGGCTGGTGCGCGAACTGGCCGGGCCCGCGCTGCCCGTGCGCCGCGTCCGCCTCCAGATGATGCAGACCGACCCGCTCGGCGAACCCCTCACCACCTCGGTCGCCGACGCCGACAGCTTCCGCTACTACCCCGCCTACCGCAGCCCGGCGCTCGACGCCCTCAACGTCCACCAGCCCCAGGACCCCGTCGCCGCCGAACACCGCATGCAGCTCCTCATGGTCCAGCGGAACGACGGCGGGCTGACCATCGGGGACACCCACGAGTACGAGCACCCCTTCGCCTTCGACACCGTCGAGGAGCCGTACGAGCACCTCACCCGGGTCGTCGAGGCCTTCCTCGGCCGGCCGCTGCCGCGCATCAGGCACCGCTGGGCGGGCGTCTACGCCCAGTGCACCGACACCTCACGCGTCGTCCACCGCCAACAAGTGGCCGACGGGGTCTGGCTGGTGACCGGACCCGGCGGGCGCGGCATGACGTGCTCACCCGCCATCGCCGAAACAACCGCTGACCAACTGGGCTGGTGAACAAGATGACTTCAGCGACACCTGCGACCGACAACCGCTTCGACCTCGTCGTCCTCGACATGGCCGGCACCACCGTCGCCGACGGCGGCCTCGTCGAGCAGGCCTTCTCCGCCGCCGCCGAACGCCTCGGCGTACGGCCCGGATCCGGCGAACACGAGCGTCAACTCGCCTATGTGCGCGCCACCATGGGCGAGTCCAAGATCTCCGTCTTCCGGCACCTCTTCGGGGACGAGGAGAAGGCCCGGTACGCCAACACCGCCTTCGAGGAGGCGTACGGAGATCTCGTCGACGGCGGCCGCATCGCCCCGATACCCGGTGCGCGCGAAGCCATCGAGCGGCTCACCGCCGAAGGCCGCACCACCGTCCTGACCACCGGGTTCGCCCGCACCACCCAGGACGCCATCCTCGCCGCCCTCGGCTGGCAGGACCTCGTCCCGCTCACCCTCTGCCCCGCCGACGCGGGCGGCCGGGGCCGGCCCTTCCCGGACATGGTGCTGGCCGCCTTCCTGCGCACGGGGGCGGTGGACGACGTGCGGCGGATCGTGGTGGCCGGGGACACCTCGTACGACATGCTCAGCGGCGTACGCTCCGGCGCCGGGCTCGTCGCGGGCGTCCTCACCGGCGCCCACGACGCCGGCCAGCTCGACCGGCACGGCGCCACGCACGTCCTCGGGTCCATCGCCGAGCTGCCGGACCTCATCGCGCGGGCCGAGGCATGAACGCCCACAACACGGCCACCGCCCCCAGCGGCATCCGGTTCGACGGCGTCAGCGTCGCGTACGGGGAGAACACCGTCCTGGACCGGCTCGACCTCACCGTCGAACCCGGTGAGGTCATGGCCCTCCTCGGGCCCTCAGGCTCCGGCAAGACCACCGCCCTGCGCGCCGTCGCGGGATTCGTCCGGCCCGTCTCCGGGCGGGTGCTCATCGGCGACCGCGACGTCACCCAACTGCCCCCGAACCAGCGCGGCATCGGCATGGTGGTCCAGCAGTACGCGCTCTTCCCGCACCTCAAGGTCAAGGACAACGTCGCCTTCGGCCTGAAGGCCCACCGCACGCCGAAGGCCGAGATCGCCGGGCGGGTGGCGGAGGCCCTCGAACTCGTCGGCATGGTCGCGTACGCCACCCGCTACCCCCGCGAGCTCTCCGGCGGCCAGCAGCAACGCGTCGCCATCGCCCGCGCGCTGGCCATCCGCCCCGGCGTCCTCCTCCTGGACGAGCCGCTCTCCGCGCTCGACGCCCGGCTCCGCTCCGGCATGCTCGCCGAACTCGCTCGGCTGCACCGTGAGTTGCCGGACGTCTCCATCCTCTACGTCACCCACGACCAGGTCGAGGCGCTCACCCTCGCCGACCGCATCGCCGTCATGGACCGCGCCCGCCTCCAGGACTGCGGCACCCCCGAGGAGCTCTACCGCCGACCCCGTACGGAGTTCACCGCCTCGTTCGTCGGCAACGCCAACCTCCTCCCGGTCACCGTCACCGGCCCGGGACGCGTCGAGCTGGCGGGCGCCCCGCTCGACGCCCGTACCGACACCGCCGCCTCCGGCGCCACCGCCACCCTCTGCGTCCGGCCGCACCTCGTCGGCCTCGGCGCCGGGCCCAACGCGCTCACCGGCAACGTCACCGAGGTCCAGTGGCGCGGCTCCACCCACCGCGTCCACGCCGACGTCGGCGGCCACCCGCTGATGGCCGACCTCCGTGAGCTGCGCGATCCTCCGGCGCTCGGCGACCCGGTCACCCTGCACTTCGCACCGGAGGACGCGGTGCTGCTCCCGGCCGGCGCGGCACGTGAGCGGGAGGTGGCCAGTGGCTAGCACCCCCGCGGCCCTCCGCCGGAAACCCGCAGGCCTCGCGAGAACACCCGCCTGGGCCTGGGCCCTCCCGCCCGTCCTGGTCCTCGCGCTCGGCTTCCTCTACCCGCTGGCCCTCGTCGTCCGGCAGTCCTTCACCCCGGAATCGCTGGACGAGACGGCCACCGGCGCCTCCCTCTCTCCGTACACCGAGGTCTTCGCCTCCACCGCCTTCCGTGAGGCGCTCACCACCACCGTCTGGCTCGCGGTCGGCGCCACCGTCGGCTGTCTGGTCCTCGGGTTCGTCCTCGCGCTGGTCATCGCCTTCGTCCCCTTCCCCGGCGGCAAGGCCGTCGCCCGGTTCATCGACGTCTTCCTCTCCTTCCCGTCCTTCCTCATCACGCTGGCCCTGCTCTTCATCTACGGGTCGGTCGGCATGGCCAACGGCGCCTGGACCGGCGTCACCGGAGCGGCCGAAGGGCCCTTCCACTTCCTGACCACCCCGTGGGGCGTCCTGCTCGCGGAGATCACGTACTTCACCCCGTTCGTGATGCGCCCGCTGCTCGCCGCCTTCTCCCAACTCGACACCGCCCAGCTGGAGGTGGCCTCCTCACTCGGCGCCGGGCCGCTGCGGATCGTGCGGCAGGTGATCCTGCCCGAGGCGCTCCCGGCGCTCGCGGCCGGCGGCAGCCTGGTCCTGGTGCTCTGCCTGAACGAGTTCGGGATCGTCCTCTTCACCGGGGCGAAAGGGGTCACCACACTCCCGATGCTCGTCTACAGCAAGGCGATCCTGGAGTCGGACTACCCGGCCGCCTGTGTCGTCGCCGTCGTCAACGTCGTTCTCTCCGTGGGGCTTTACAGCCTGTACCGGGTGGTGAGCCGTCGTGCTGGTGCATAGCCGTACGGGAAAGTGGGCCACCTGGTCCGCGTTCGCGCTCCTCTTCGTGCCGCTCTTCGCGGTGCCCCTCCTCGTCATCCTCGCCGCCTCGTTCGCCACCAACTGGTCCGGCGCCCTCCCCTCCGGCCCGACCACCACCCGCTACACCGCCGCTACCAGCGGCGACTCCCTCCAGGCGCTCACCACCAGCCTGGTCACCGCGCTCTGCGCCAGTGTGCTCGCCCTGGTCCTCGGCGGCTGGGCCGCGCTCGCCGCCGACTCGCTCGGCCGGCGCGGAAAACGGTTCCTGGACGCGCTGTTCATGCTGCCGGTCGCCGTGCCGTCCGTGGTCGTCGGCCTCGCGGTGCTCGTCGCCTTCAGCCGGCCGCCGGTCCTCCTCAACGGCACCCGCTGGATCGTGATCATCGCCCACACCGTCCTGGTCACCGCCTTCGCCTACCAGTCCGTCTCGGCCGCCGCCCGGCGCCTGGACCCGATGTACGAGCAGGCCGCGGCCAGCCTCGGCGCGAGCCCGGCCCGCGTCCTGTGGCGGGTCAGACTGCCGCTCCTGCTGCCCTCGCTGACAGCAGCCGCCGGGCTCTGCTTCGCCCTGTCCATGGGGGAGTTGAGCGCCACGATGATGCTCTACCCGCCGGACTGGACCCCGCTCCCGGTGCAGATCTTCGCCGCCACCGACCGCGGCTCGCTCTTCACCGGCGCGGCCCTCGCCGTGGTCCTGATGGGGACGACGCTGCTCGTCCTGAGCGCCGTCTCCCGCATCCGGACCCGCGCCTCCTACCGCTGACACCCCCGAACCCCTTCACGTAACCGCTTCAGGAGAAGACATCCCATGCGCACCCCTGCCCTCACCCGGCCCGTCGCCGTCCTCGGCGCCCTCTCCCTCGCCGCTGTCACCCTCACCGCCTGCGGGGGCACCTCCGACGCCTCCGACGAGAAGGTCGTCACCGTCTACAGCGCCGACGGCCTCAAGGGCGAGAACGGCGACGGCTGGTACGACAAGGTCTTCGAGGAGTTCGAGAAGGAGACCGGCATCAAGGTGAAGTACGTCGAGGGCGGCTCCGGCGAGATGGTGCAGCGCACCGTCCGCGAGAAGTCCAACACCCAGGCCGACGTACTCGTGACCCTCCCGCCCTTCATCCAGCAGGCCGACGAGAAGGGACTGCTGGCGGCGTACGAGCCGAAGGGCGCCGACCAGGTCGACGCGGCGGACAAGGCGCCCGACGCCAAGTGGACCTCGGTCGTCAACAACTACTTCGGCTTCATCTACAACAAGCAGCGGCTGAAGACCCCGCCCCGCACCTGGGAGGAGCTGCTGGACGCCTCGTACAAGGAGAAGGTCCAGTACTCCACGCCCGGCGTCGCCGGCGACGGGACCGCCGTGCTCATCAAGGCCATGCACGACTTCGGCGGCAAGGAGCCGGCGATGGCGTACCTGAAGCGGCTCCAGACCAACAACGTCGGCCCGTCCGCCTCCACCGGCAAGCTCGCGCCCAAGGTCGACAAGGGGGAACTCCTCGTCGCCAACGGGGACGTGCAGATGAACTACGCCCAGTCCAAGGACATGCCGAACCTCGCCATCTGGTTCCCGGCGAAGGGCGAGGGGAAGCCCACCAGCTTCGCCCTCCCGTACGCGGCCGGGCTGCTGGCCAAGGCGCCGCACAGCGAGAACGGCAAGAAGCTGCTCGACTTCCTTCTCTCCGAGAAGGCGCAGCGCGATGTCAGCGCGGTCGGCGGAGGGTTCGCCGCGCGTCAGGACATCAAGGCCACTGACGCCAACGCCACTGAGCTGAAAAGCCTGTTGGAAGGCGTGGAGATCTTCGAGCCGGACTGGTCGGACATCGGCGCCAACCTGGACACGTACATCGACGCCTGGAAGACGGCCACCGGCAGCTGACCGGCCACCTCTCGGCCACGGTCTCCTGCGAAGGTCTGTTCCCGCACAGCTCTGGACCCGGCCCCATGGTCTCGTCAACATAACGGGTCTGGTCCAGAAGGCAGTTCGCGAAGTCCCCCCGTCATCCACTCCCGTCATCCACCCCGTGTCACCGTCCCCTCCGGAGGATCACGTGTCCCGAACCCTCTCCCGGCGCTCCGTGCTCGCCACCACCGCTGCCGCCGCCTCCGCCGCGGCCGTCGGCTCCCTCGCCACCGCCACCACCGCCCACGCCGCCCCGCCCACGCTCCCGAACGGCACCAGCAAGGACAAGGTCCTCGTCGTCGGCATCGACGGGCTCCGCCACGACGTCATCGCCGCCGCGAGCGCCCCGCACCTCAAGTCGATGATGGCCAACGGCACGTACGGCACCTCGCTGCTGTACGCCAACCCGATGGCCGCCACCTCCTCCGGCCCCGGCTGGTCGACCATCTCCACCGGTGTCTGGCCCGACAAGCACGGCGTGAAGGACAACTCGTTCGCCGGCAAGAACTACACGCGCTACCCCGGCTTCCTCGCCCGCCTCGCCCAGGTCCGGCCGCAGCTCTCCACGTACGCCGCCGTCGACTGGAAGCCCCTGGACGCCCAGGGCACGGTCACGGCCGGCGCCGACGCCAAGCTCGTCCTGGACGGCGACCGTGACGGCTACACCGGCCACGACGCCACCATCGCCGCCGACACCGAGTCGATCCTGCGCAACCAGAACCCGGACGTCGTCTTCGCCTACCTCGGCCAGGTCGACATCGTCGGCCACAACCTCGGCGCGGCCCACGCCCAGTACCGCCAGGCGGTCGACGTCATCGACGGCTACCTCGGCCGCTTCCTCGCCGCGATCAAGGCCCGTCCGACGTACGCCTCCGAGCGGTGGACGGTCATCGTCGCCACCGACCACGGCCACACCGACGCCGGTGGGCACGGCGGCAGTTCCATCGAGGAGCGTCGCACCTTCGTCCTCGCCCAGGGCCCCGGCATCGCCGCCGGTGCCACGCCCGGCGACACCCGCCTCGTCGATGTCGCCGCCACCGTCTTCAAGCAGCTCTCCATCGCACCGGACCCCGCCTGGGGCCTGGACGGCAAGCCGATCCAGGAGCGCTCCACCGACGCCTTCGAGGCGCTCTACCCGGCGCTCGCCGGACGCGTCGACGAGACCGGCATCCCGGCCGGCGTCCTCGGCTGGACCCGCACCGCGCCCAGCGGCTGGTCGGTGATCAACTCCGCGATGGGCACCGGAGGCGTGGCCGAGTGGCGCGGCTGGTCCTTCGCCACCGACGAGTTCTGGAGCCGCAGCCAGCGCGACCAGTCCCGAGAGCTGAACGTCCGCGCGCGCGGGATCTTCGCGGTGGCCGACTCCGACGAGTGGGACGACAAGGCGTCCTCGGGCCCCTTCGACTCCACGCTCGTCACCCCGGCGTACGCGGTCGGCGGCAAGTCCTCCGTGACGCTCGACTTCACCACCCTCTACCGGCAGGAGGGCAGCCAGAGCGCGCGCGTCCTCGCCTCCTGGAACGGCGGAACCCCGACCGTCGTCCGCTCTTACACCTCGGACGTGATCTCCCAGCCGCAGTCGCTCAGCCTGAGCGTCCCGGCCGGAGCCACCAACGTGAGCTTCCGGTTCCACTACACGGGCGCCAACAACTGGTACTGGGTGATCGACGGGGTCAAGATCAGCGCCGCCTAATTATGCTGGGGGTGCCGGGACGGCGTGGTCCGGGCACCCCCAGCACGCAGTACGTACGGCAGGAGTCCCCGCACATGGCAGACCGCAAGCCGATCACTTCCTGGCTCACCGACATGGACGGCGTCCTCATCCACGAGGGCATCCCGATCCCCGGTGCCGACGCCTTCATCAAGCGGCTGCGGGATTCCGGCCTCCCCTTCCTCGTCCTCACCAACAACTCCATCTACACCGCGCGCGACCTCCACGCCCGCCTCGCCCGCATGGGCCTGGACGTGCCCGTCAAGAACATCTGGACCTCCGCCCTCGCCACCGCCCAGTTCCTGGACGACCAGCGCCCCGGCGGCACGGCGTACGTCATCGGTGAGGCCGGCCTCACCACCGCGCTGCACGACATCGGGTACGTGCTGACCGACCACGCCCCGGACTACGTGGTGCTCGGCGAGACCCGTACGTACAGCTTCGAGGCGCTCACCAAGGCGATCCGGCTGATCAACGCGGGCGCCCGCTTCATCTGCACCAACCCGGACGAGACCGGGCCGTCCGCCGAGGGCCCGCTGCCTGCCACCGGGTCGGTCGCCGCGCTGATCACCAAGGCGACCGGCAAGGAGCCGTACTTCGCGGGCAAGCCCAACCCGCTGATGATGCGGACCGGGCTGAACGCCATCGGCGCCCACTCCGAGACCAGCGCCATGATCGGCGACCGGATGGACACCGACGTGCTGGCCGGTCTGGAGGCGGGGATGCAGACGTTCCTGGTTCTCACCGGTCTGACCGGACTCGCGGACATCGACCGCTACCCGTTCCGGCCCTCCCACATCGTCGACTCCATCGCGGACCTGGTCGACCTCATCGACCTGCCGGACCAGGCGGACCGCAGCTGACCCGCGCCTCACCTGACCTGCGCCTCGCCTGACCTGCGCTGATGGCATCCGCAGTCGCTCGAATGGAGGACTGCGGATGCGGGCCACCGGCCCAGGCCTGAACCTTCCCGTAGGAGGTTCACGATGCGTTCCACGCCCATCACGTTCTGTGCCGCAGCGGCGGCCGCGCTCATAGCCCTGCCCGTGCCCGCCGCACAGGCATCCCCGGCCGCCCGGGCCGGCGACGACGACCGGAGATCCGGCACCGTCTCGGTCACCCCGTCCACGATCGCCCCGGGCGGGCAGGTGGAACTCTGGGTCGACGCCTGCGGCAAGGGCCGGGAGGCGAAGGGCAACTCCGACGCCTTCGCCTCGGTCGCCCGCTTCCGCCCCGCCGACGACAAGGGACTCTTCGCCGAGGCCACCATCCGCTCCGACGCCGAACCCCGCACCTACGACGTCTGGGTGACGTGCGAGAACGGCAGGGGCAAGGCCACCGGCACCCTCACCGTCATCCACCACACCCGCCCCTCTCCCGTCGCCCCGGTCAAGGCGGGCGGCGGAGGCACCGCCACCCTCGCCGAGCGGGGAACCGAGTCCGAGGGCCCCGGCCTCCGGCACGCGGTGACCGGCCTCGTCCTCGCCGCCGTCGCCTCCGTGGCCGTCGCCCTGCGCACCTCGCGCCGCCGCCGCGACGCGGCCACGGACTGACATGTCCGCCCCCGCCCGCCCGGCAGGCACCGGGCGACTGCTCACCGGAGTGGCCTGGGCCGTGCTGCTGCTCGGCCTCTGGCTCTACGGGCGTGACGTGGCCGGCGGGCTGTCGGCCCCGACCACCGGCGACGTCGCCGCGGTCGGCCGCCCGCTCGGAGTCCCGCTGCCGCCGGCCCACCAACCGGACCAGGGCGCCGCGCCGCGCAGCGTCAAGGTGGCCTCGGTCGGGATCGACGCGCCGGTCGTCCCGCGCGGCCTGGACCGGGACGGGGCCATCGACCCACCGCCGTACGACCTGCCGCAGACGGCCGGCTGGTACGGCAAGGGCATCCGGCCCGGCGCCGAAGGAGCGGCCCTGCTCGTCGGCCATGTCGACACCGAGACCAAACCCGCCGTCTTCTACGGGCTCAGCGCGGTGCGGCCGGGCGAGAAGGTCGAGGTGGTCCGGGAGGACGGCAGCGTCGCCGAGTTCACCGTGGACGACGTCCAGGTCGTCACCCGCGAACGCTTCGACGCGGAGAAGGCGTACGGGCCCCGCGTGGCCGGCCGGGCGGAGCTGCGGCTGATCACCTGTGGCGGGAAGTACGACCAGAAGTCCCGCTCGTACACCGCGAACGTGGTCGTCTCGGCCTACCTCACGGGAGTGCGCGACACGTAGCCGAGCGAAGAACATCCGGCCCGGCCGACCGCCCCGCGAGGGGTACGCCGACCGGGCCGGCCTCGACCGCGTGCACCGGGCCGCGGGAGTTGCCCGGCGCGGTACGGGAGGTCCGTGCGGTACGGGGTCGATCTCTGCCGCCACTGTAGGGGAACGGGTACCCCCGGGCGCCGGTTTCGAACAGGATGTCCGGAACCCGGTGCCGCTGGGTGACCGCGGAGAGCGCCGGCGTCCCCGCCGGACGGGCCGGTCCGCTGTGCCAGGATGGCCGGGACCAGGCAGCACACCGGTGCGACCCGTGCGAACGGTACGGGCGGGTGCACCCAAGGGGGAGTGGATGTACGGCAGTTGCACCGGCCGGTCCCGGGCGCGCGGGCGAGCGGCGGCGGGCCTCAGGTCGGCCGGCACGGCGGCGGTCTGCGCCGCCCTCCTCCTGTCCGGCTGCTCCGGCGACGGCAGCGGCGACGTGGACGGCGGCTCGGACGGCGGCACTCCGGTCGTCGGTCAGCAGCCCGAGGCGGACGACCCGTACTGGGTGAACCCGGACGGCACGGCGGCCCGGCAGGTCGCCGCGTACGAGAAGGACGGCGACCGGGAGAAGGCCGACCTGATCCGGAAGATCGCCGAGCAGCCGGCCGGTGAGTGGATCGGCCCGGACGACCCGGAGGGCGAGGCACGGCGGGTCACCGAGGCGGCCGCGCGGGCCGACCGGTACGCGCTGCTGGTCCTGTACAACATCCCGCACCGCGACTGCGGCCAGTTCTCCAAGGGCGGCGCCGCCGACGCGGGCGCCTACCGGACCTGGGTGGACGGGGTTGCCAAGGGCATCGGGGACCGTCAGGCGACCGTGGTCCTGGAGCCGGACGCCCTCCTCCACCTGGTCGACGGCTGCACGCCGCAGGAGCACCACGACGAGCGGTACGCCCTGCTCAAGGGTGCCGTCGAGCGGCTGAAGCGGCAGCCCGCCACCCAGGTCTACATCGACGCGGGCAACGCGGGCTGGCAGTCGCCCGAGGCGCTGCACGAGCCGCTGCGGCGGGCGGGCGTCGAGAAAGCGGACGGCTTCTCGCTCAACGTCTCCAACTTCCTCACGACGGCGGTCAGTACGGAGTTCGGCAAGAAGCTGTCGGCGAAGGTCGGGAACAAGCCGTTCGTCATCGACACCAGCCGCAACGGCAACGGCCCGTACGAGGGCGGCGACCCGGCCGAGACCTGGTGCAACCCGCCCGGCCGCGCGCTGGGCGAGCCGCCGACGACGAGGACCGGCGACGAGAGCGTCGACGCCTACCTGTGGATCAAGCGGCCCGGCGAGTCCGACGGCGACTGCAAGGGCGGCCCGCAGGCGGGCGAGTGGTGGCCGGAGTACGCACTCGGCCTGGCCCGCGCCACGGAGTAGACGGCGAGCGTATGTGTGGGCTTCCGCCCTCACGGTACGTACGAGCTTCCGCCCTCACGTACGTACGCCTACGGCACCTCCACCCACGTCCCCTCGGACGGCGTGCCCTTCTCGTCGGTGACGAACGGCATGTCGATCTGTGCAGCCCTGGTGGCAGGGGCGTGACGAAGTGGCGACGAGCGCCCCGGAGCCGCCCCGGCGTCGATTCGTGACGCTCCGCACCTCTGCCGTCGCGTTGCGTTGGCATCGTTCCGGTGTCGGTGGTCGCGAACCAGGGAATGATCAAGGCCCCCTCACGCTCGGTGAGGGGGCCTTGATGGTGCGTGCGCCGTCAGGGACTCGAACCCCGGACCCGCTGATTAAGAGTCAGCTGCTCTAACCAACTGAGCTAACGGCGCCTGCTGACCTGGAGAACTCTACCCGACTCCGGCGGGTGCTCCGGACCATTTACCTGCCGCCACGCCCTGTCAGATGGTCGTTTTTCTCATTGGTCCGTCAAAATGCCTTATGTCGGGAGAGTTGAGACACTGACACCCGTCGCAGCTGCGCCCAAAGATCTTGACGAGTGACGAGTGCGGAGGGGACATCGCATGACTGTGCCGGTCTTCGAGGAGTACGAGCCCGCCATCGACTGCACCTGTACGGGGTGCGCCCTGCAGCGGCGGACCGCCGCGCGGGCGGTCGCGCTGCGGTACGGCGGCCACCCCGCCGCGCACGGCGCGCGCCGCGCCCTGGTCCTGGCCACCGCCGCCGGGGTGGCCCTCTCCTGCGGGGCCGCCGGAGCCGCGGCCGCCGCCGGCCACCGCACCGGCGCCCCCCGGATCACCGAGGACCCCGACCCCGTACCGGACACCCCGCAGGGCGAGAAGGGTCCGCTGAAGGGGTCCGGCGCCTCCGGGCCGCCGTCGGACAGCGCGGTCCTGCGCAAGACCACCCGGGCCGAGATCATCAACCGGGCCAAGCAGTGGGTCGCCGCGAAGGTCCCGTACAGCATGGAGAAGTACTGGTCGGACGGGTACCGCCAGGACTGCTCCGGCTATGTCTCGATGGCCTGGAACCTCGGCACCAACGAATGGACCGGCAGCCTCGCGAACTACGGGACCCGGATCGCCCGCGCCGACCTCCAGCCCGGCGACATGCTCCTCTTCCACAACCCGGCCGACCCCTCCAAGGGCTCCCACGTCACGATCTTCGGCGGCTGGAGCGACCACACGCGCACCCACTACATCGCCTACGAGCAGGCGCGCCCGAAGACGCGGAAGCAGTCGACGCCCATGGCGTACTGGAACAACTCCGACCGGTACGTCGCCTACCGCTACAAGGGCGTCGGCGCCGGCACACCCGGCTCGGGCTCCTCCACCGCCTTCCCCGGAGCGGGCCGGTTCGGCCCCGGTGCGAACAACGCGGACGTCACCCGGCTCGGCGAGATGCTGGTGGCCCGTGGCGGAAAACGGTTCTACGAGATCGGGCCCGGCCCGGTGTGGAGCGCGGCCGACCGGCGGGCCACGCAGGCGTTCCAGCAGGCCCAGGGGTGGAAGGGCGCGGAGGCGGACGGCCTCCCGGGCCCGGACACCTGGCGCCTGCTGACCACGGGGGCGGGCCGTGACATCCCGGCCGCGACCACGGGCGGCAGCCCGAACACCGCGGTGGTCTTCCCCGGGCGCGGCCATTTCCAGCCGGGTCGGTCCAACAGCCATGTCGAGCGGCTCGGCAGACAGTTGGTGAAGAAGGGATACGGCAAGCACTACGTGTCGGGCCCCGACCCCCGCTGGACCGAGGCGGACCGCCGCAACGTCGAGGCGTTCCAGCGAGCCCAGGGCTGGCGCGGCGCCGAGGCCGACGGCTACCCGGGCCCGGAGACCTGGCGCCGCCTGTTCGCCTGAGGCGTGAAGACCTGACGGACCCGATGGAACCGACGGACTCGACGGACCCGACGGATGACGGAAAGGAACCGGGAACCGGTGACCCCAGACCAGAACCCCCACCCGCTGACCGACCACGACCCCCGCCCCTCCGGCGGCGAGACCCCGATGCCCTTGGTGGACGGCGTGGCCCTGCACCAGCCGTCCCCGGTCACCCCACCGCCGCTGTTCCGCCGGAGGGAGGAGACACCGGCGGGGGAGGGGGGACCGAAGGTTACGGGCGGCCTTGACGACCCGGCCCCGGAGGCGGCGGGTGAGACCGTTACGCCGGCTCCGGAGGCGGCGACGGACGAGCCCGGCGCACCGGCCCCGGAGACGGTGACGGACGAGACGGAAGCCCCGGCCCCGGAGACGGCGACGGACGAGACGGAAGCCCCGGCCCCGGAGGCCGCGACGGACGAGCCCGGCGCACCGCCCCCGCTGAAGCTGGTCAGCCTGGCCCACCCGGGCCGCAGCCTCCACCTGGACCAGTTCACCCCGCCCCCGCAGCCCTCTCAGCCGGTCCGCCCGCACTCCCAGCCCGTCCGGCGTCTGAGGACGGAACCCTCGGCCGAGTGGACCCCGCTCCCGGCGTACGGCGAAGAGGCAGGCCCCCGCCCGGACCCCGCCCCCGCCGCGCAGGCGGACAACGCCGAGCCCAAGGACGCGGCCCCCGCCGCACGCGCGGACAACGCCGAGCCCAAGGACGCGGCCCCCGCCGCACGCGCGGACAACGCCGCGCTCAAGGACCTCGACCTCGTCCTGGACCTGGCCAACGGCGCCCGCGCCACCTCCGCCACGGTCTCCGTCTCCGTACCCGCCCCCCAGCCCCCGCCCTCCCCCCGCCGCCACTCCGTCATCGCGGGCGAGTCCACCGCCGCCATCCCCGTCCACCTCCTCTTCCGGGACGACCCGGAGCAGCCCGAACCCACCGCCCTCCCGACCACCGTCGCCCGCCCCGCCACCGCCAGGACCACCCCCCGCCCCCGCTCCCCGCACCCCCGCGTCGAGCCCCCCACCCGCCCCGCCCCCCTCGCCGACCCGCGCCTCGTCGAGCGTCCCGGCCCCGCCCTCCCCGGTTACGCCGCCCTGCTCGCCGGAGCCGCCGGACTCCTCGGCGTACTGGCCCTCCTGTGGTGGCGCGGCGCCCTCCCCGCCGCCGCGCAGAGCGCCGTCGGCCTCGCCCCCCGCCCGTACGAGGGCATCGGCGTCGGCGTCTGGGCCGGTCTCGCCCTCCTGGTCACCGTGGTCGTCCTGGCCCTCGGCGGCCTCGGCCGCGGCCGCGTCGGGTACGCCTGGGTGCTCACGCTCTTCGGCGACTACCGGGGGAGCGTCCGCCGCACCGGCCTGGTCTGGGTCTCGCCCCTGCTGCTGCGCCGCCGCGTCGACGTACGCCTGCGGCACTGGCGCAGCGAACCGCTCCCCGCCGTCGACGCCAACGGCACCGCGCTGCGGGTCGTGGTCCTGGTGGTCTGGCGGATCAAGGACACCGTGCGCGCGGCCCTCGGCATCGAGGACCACGAGGCGTATCTGAGCGCGCAGGTCGAGTCCGCCATGGCCCGGGTCCTCTCGCAGCTGCCCGCCGACGCGTTCCACGAGGACGCCCCCACCCTCCGTGACGCGGAGGCGGTCGGCGACGCACTGACCCGGATGCTCAAGGCGGACTGCGAGCCGGTCGGCGTGGAGGTGTACTCGGCGCAGCCGACCGGGATCGAGTACGCCCCCGAGGTCGCGGCGGCGATGCAGCGGCGGCGGATCGCCGCCATCGACGCCAAACACCGGGACAGCGTGCTGACTTCGGTGGTGGACGCGGTCGACGACACCGTGAACCGGCTCACCACGCGCGGCATCGTCGACCTCGACGACTACGAACGTAAAGCGCTGGTCAAGGACTTGACGGTTGCCTTCTACACCGGCCGCACCGGCGGAGGCGACAGCGTCTGACGGATGATCAGCGCCGCGTCAACGTCCCCAGGGGCCCGGAGACTTCACTCCGGGCCCCTTCGGCCGCTCCGGAATCCGATGCTCATTGGTCTGGACATGTTCATGCGGCGTCAATAATCTAAGACTTGGTCTAGACCGCAGTACCCACCCACCACGCACCAAGCGCGCAGCATGTCGAGCAATGCTCATGGAACCTCCCCCACGTTCTAGAGGAGCGACAGCAATGCGGAAAAAGGCAAGCGCGGCCGTGATCGGCCTGGCGATAGCGGGCGTCTCCGTCCTCGCGACCACCAGTGCCAGCAGTCACGGCTACACGGACTCCCCCATCAGCCGGCAGAAACTCTGTGCCAACGGCACGGTCACCGGCTGCGGCAACATCCAGTGGGAGCCCCAGAGCGTCGAGGGCCCCAAGGGCTTCCCGGCCTCGGGTCCCGCCGACGGCAAGATCTGCGCCGGCGGCAACGGACAGTTCGCCCAGCTCGACGACCCGCGTGGCGGCAACTGGCCCGCCACCCAGGTCACCGGCGGACAGGGCTACAGCTTCCGCTGGCAGTTCACCGCTCGTCACCGTACGAGCGACTTCCGCTACTACATCACCAAGAACGGCTGGGACTCCACCAAGCCGCTCACCCGGGCCGCGCTCGAATCGCAGCCCTTCATGACCGTGCCGTACGGGAGCCAGCAGCCGCCGGCCACGCTGACCCACCAGGGCACGATCCCCACCCAGAAGACCGGCAAGCACATCATCCTCGCCGTGTGGAACGTCGCGGACACGACCAACGCGTTCTACGCGTGCTCGGACGTGAGGTTCTGATCACCCGCGGGTAGCCCGTAGGGCGCCTGTGGATTTCCGCTGTGGCTCGACACGGCGGCCCTGAGCCGGGGCCGCCGTTGCGGTGGGCGGCTGCTGAACCGGGCCGGGAACAGCACTGTGGGCGGTCTCCGTGAAGGAGACCGCCCACAGGCATGTGTCGTGCGCCGTCAGGGACTCGAACCCCGGACCCGCTGATTAAGAGTCAGCTGCTCTAACCAACTGAGCTAACGGCGCCTGCTGACTCGAAAATAATACCTGGTCCTCAGGGGTGCTGATGACACCCCCGACCAGGGGCTCTACAGCGCCAGCGACAGCAGCACCGGGGCCGCGCGCCGGTTCAGCGTGTCCGCCGCCTCGCGGAGCCGGTGGGCGTCCTCGACCGGCAGCGACAGGGCCAGGCATCCGGCGGTGGCCCCGGCCGTCAGCGGCACCGCAGCGCAGACCGTGCCCACCGCGTACTCCTGGAGGTCGAGCACCGGGACCGTGGCGGGCTGCGCGTCCAGCTTGGCCAGGAGCACCTTCTCGCTGGTGATCGTCCGCGAGGTGAGCCGGGCGATCTTGTGCCGGGAGAGGTGGTCGCGCCGCGCCTCGTGGTCGAGCTGGCCCAGCAGGCACTTGCCGACCGCGCTGGCGTGCGCGGAGGAGCGGAAGTCGACCCATTCGTTGACCGCCGGCGTGAGCGGGCCGTCGGCGACCTGGGTGACGCTGATCTCACCGTCCACGTACCGACTGAGGTAGACGGCGGCGCCGACCGAGTCGCGCAGCTGGTCCAGGGCCTGCTGGAGCCGGCCCTCCAGGGCCTGGCGGCGGGCCGCGCCGGAGCCGAGGAGCAGCAGCGAGGCCCCTATGACGTACGCGCCGTCGCTGATCTGCTCCACGTATCCCTCGCGGCGCAGCGTCAGGAGCAGCGGGGCGAGGTGGCCGGCCGGCAGGCCCGTCTCCCGGGAGATCTGCGCGTCGGTCACACCGTCGCCGTGCCGGGAGACCGCTTCGAGCACGCGCAGGGCGTACTGCACCGAGTGGAACGGTGCGGTCGGCTCGGGCTTCAACGCCACGGTGTCCCCCTACAAGGTTGTGACCGCAAGCTTCGGCCCCACGATAGCGGCCGGGCCGCGCTTTCGGGGTGGCGGTCGACGAGTCAGTAGGGGCGCCCCGGCCCTGTCAGCAGGGGCGCACCCTTCTGGCATATGCCAGAGTCATGACCGGACGAGCAACTCCGAGGTCACAGCACCGCGTTGAGGAACTCGCGCGTACGTTCGTGCGACGGATCGGAGAAGATTTTCTCCGGCGTCCCGGACTCCACGACCCGGCCCGCGTCGAACATCAGGACCTTCTCCGAGACGTCCCGGGCGAAGTTCATCTCGTGGGTCACGCAGACCATGGTGATGTCGGTGTTCCGCGCGATGTCGCCGAGCAGCTCCAGCACGCCGGCCACCAGCTCCGGGTCGAGCGCGGAGGTCACCTCGTCGAGCAGCAGGATCTCCGGCTCCATCGCCAGCGCCCGCGCGATCGCCACGCGCTGCTGCTGGCCGCCGGAGAGCTGGGAGGGGTGGGCGTCGACCTTGTCGGAGAGCCCCACCAGCTCCAGCAGCTCCCGGGCCCGGGCCTCCGCCTCCTCGCGCTCCTTGCCGAGGACGCTGACCGGCGCCTCGGTGATGTTCTGGAGCACCTTCATGTTCGGGAAGAGGTTGAACTGCTGGAAGACCATCCCGATCTTCTTCCGGGACTCCCGCAGCTGCTTCTCGCCGGCCGGCTTCAGTCCGCCGTCCGGGGTGCGGACGTGGGAGAGCGGCGAGCCGTCGACCCAGATCACGCCGTCGCTGACCTTCTCCAGCGTCATCAGCAGCCGCAGGATCGTGGTCTTGCCGGAGCCGCTGGGCCCGATCAGGGTGACGTGCTCGCCGCGGTCCACGGTGAAGTCCAGCTGGTCCAGGACCACATGGTCGCCGTACCGCTTGACCACCTTCTCGAAGCGGACCAGCGGCTCGCCCGTGCTCCCGGCCGCCGGGACGGCGTCCTCAGGTGCCGGGGCCTCCGTCTTCCGCAGGGGCAGGGGTTCAGTGGCCAAGGCGCTTCTCCAGCTTTCTCATCAACAGCGACGTGGGGTAGCTCGCGACCAGGAAGATCAGGCCGGCGAGGGTGAAGACCTCGGTGTACGCGAAGTTGTCGGCGCCGTACTTCCGGGCCTCGAAGACCATCTCCTGCACCGTGATCACGGCGAGGAACGGGGTCTCCTTGAACATCGAGACCGCGTAGTTCCCGAGGGCGGGCAGCACGTTGCGCACCGCCTGCGGCAGGATCACGGCCTGCCAGGTGCGCCGGGGCGGCAGCGACAGCGCGCGGCACGCCTCCCACTGGCCCTTCGGTACGCCGTCGATCCCGGCCCGGTAGACCTCGGAGGTGTACGCCGCGTAGTGGACGCCGAGCACCGCGATGCCGATGTACAGCGGCTCGACCGTGTTGAACAGGGCCGCCGCACCGACCAGTTGGACCAGCAGCGGGGTGGAGCGGACGAACTCCGTGACGGCCCGCACCGGGACCGTCACGAACCTGCTCGGCGCGCGTCCCGCCACCGCGACGGCCAGGCCCAGCACGGCCGCCACCAGCGTGCCGAGCACGGTGGCGAGCAGCGTGACGCGGAACCCTTCCAGCAGCAGCGGCAGGGAATCCTGGACCGCGTTCCAGTCGAAACTGTTCACCGGACACCTCCCGCGGCGGCCGTGGTCGCGCTGCGGCTCTTGAACAGGCTCTTCGCGCCGGTGTCCAGGCCGAGCCGCCGCTTGGCGCTCCGCTCCAGCAGGTTCATCAGCATCGTCAGTGCGTAGGCCAGCACGAAGTAGGCGGCCAGCAGGGTCAGATAGGCGGTGAGGGTCTCACCGGTGCGGTCGCGCAGCGTCTGGACCACCGTCATCAGATCGGCCGCCGAGATCAGCCACAGCAGCGGCGTCGCCTTCAGCAGCTGGATCAGCAGATTGGTGAAGCTCGGGATCATCTGCACCCAGGCCTGCGGCAGGATCACCTTCCACAGCCGCCTGGAAGGCGACAGGTTGAGTGCGATGGCCGCCTCGTACTGCGCGCGCGGTACGGAGTTGATGGCGCCGCGCACCACTTCGGCGCCGTACGCACCGAAGTTGAGGCCGAACGCGACCACTCCGCAGACCACCGGGGTCAGTTCGTAGCCGGTCACGAGCGGCATCGCGTAGTAGAGCCAGAAGAGCTGGATGTAGAGGGAGGTGCCACGGAAGAACTCCACGACCACCCGGGAGAACCCACGGGCCAGGAGCAGCCGGCTGCCCGCCATCAGTCCCAGCGCGAAGGCCAGCACCCCGGCCAGCAGCGCGCCCAGGACCGTGGCCTGGAGCGTCACCCACAGACCCGAGCGGACCTGCGGGAACTCCTCGGCGAGGAGCGAGAAGAAGTCACTCATGCGTGTGCGTCCGCCCCGTCAGCCCTTGCACAGATCCGCGGTCTTCAGATCGACGGGCGGGATCTCCGACTCGCCGAACCCGTACGGCTCCAGCAGCTGCACATAGCGCGAGCGGTCCGACACGATCTTCTTCAGCTCGCGGTTGAAGGAGTCCCGCAGGTCCTCGTTGCCCTTGCGGAACACCGCGCCACCGGGCGAGAACTGCGCGTTGCCGTCGATCTGCGGCACGAACGGCTCGGTCACCTCGGTCTCCGGGTTGGTCTTCGCCAGCCAGCGCAGCGAGATACCGGTGAGCAGGAACGCGTCGACCCGGCCGCCCTTCACCGCGTCGGCCCCGTCCTGCGGCTTCTGCAACGTCTTGATCTTGCCCTCGGGTATGCCCGCACCCTTGGCGTAACCGCCTTCCACCGCACCGGACATGACGCCGATGGTGATCCCGGCCTCCTTGGCGGACTCCAGGTCGGTGACCTTCTTCGGGTTGCCCTTCCGCACCATCAGCGCGGTCGGCGAGATGAACTCCGGCTCGGAGAAGATCGCGTTGCCGCAGCGCTCCGGCGTGATGGCCATACCCGCGCTGACCACGTCGTACTTCCCGGCCTGGAGCCCCGGGATCAGCCCGTCCCACTCGGAGAGCGTCGGCTTCAGCTCCTTGACCCCGAGCGCCTGGAAGATCTCCCGGTGCAGCGTCGGCGCCTCGCCCTTCAGCTCCTTGCCCTCCATGTACCCGTACGGCGCCTCGTTGGCGTACGCCACCCGTACGAAGCCCTGCTCGCGGAGCTTGTCGAGGGCGCCCGCGCCGGTGGCCGCGCCCGCGTCGGTCTTGCTGCAGGCGGTCAGGAGCCCGGGAACGACCAGGAGGCCACCCACGGCCGCCGATCGGTTGAGGAAGCCCCGGCGGGAAAGGTGAGGAAAGTCAGCCATGGTTCGCGATCTCCTGGAGGTCGAACAGTCCGGACAGGGTGAGCGCCTGCCCGATCCCGTACGTCTATGCAGGAAGCCGGTCCATGTAACCGAACGGTGGCCGGAGGGTGACCTTCCCGTGGCCTGGTACGGGCGGAGGGTGACGAGGTCACTCCGGTGAGGAGCCTTCTTCCTCTGCGGAGTTGTCGGTCGACGGCACGTAACCCCGTTCCTTGTCGACCACGTTGGGCAACGGGCCACCATCCGCCCATAGTTCGTACATCGTCACGAACTGCTCACCGAGCCGGTCCCGCCAGCCGACCGTGTCCCCGCTCAGATGCGGCGAGACCAGCAGCCCCGGAACGTCCCACAACGGGCTTTCCTCGCCCAGCGGTTCATCGTCGAATACGTCCAGCGCCGCCCCCGCCAGCCAGCGCCGCTCCAGCGCCGACACCAGGTCCGCCTCCACCACGCTCGCCCCCCGCCCCACGTTGATGAACCGGGCCGAGGGCTGGAGCAGCCCGAAGAAGCGGGTGTCGAACATGCCGTACGTCGACGGCGTCAGCGGCACCGCCGAGATCACCCAGTCCGCCCGCGCCGCCAGCGGGTCCAGGTCCTCGACGCCGTGGATGGTGCGCCGGGCGGTCCGGCCCACCAGCGCCACCTGGACGCCCAGGCCGTGCAGCAGTCGGGTGATCTCGCGGCCGATCGGGCCCGCGCCGACGACCACCGCCCGCGAACCGGCCACCTGCTGCCCCTCCCGGTGGTGCCAGCGCCGCTCCCGCTGGAGGGCGAGGGTGGTGGGCAGGTCCTTGGCGAAGGCCAGCACCAACCCGGCCACGTACTCCGCGATCGGCCGCTCGAAGACGCCCCGCGCGTTGGTCACCACGGTGTCGGAGGCCACCAGCTCCGGGCAGAGCAGCCGGTCCACCCCCGCGCTCGCCGTGTGCACCCAGCGCGGCCGCGCCCCTTCGCCGGGCCAGGCCTCCCGTACCGCGTCGGAGGTGAAGTCCCACACCAGCAGCACATCGGCGTCCGGCAGCCGGGCGGCGAGCCCCGCCGCGTCCGTGCGCACCACACGGGCCCGGCCGGTCAGCCGGCCGAGGCGCGGGGAGGGATCGGCGTCGAGGACGAGAACGACGGGTTCCGGCATCGGTGGCTCATCACTCCGCAACGTCGCAGGCCGGCGTAGGCACAGGCAGGACCATGATCTCCGTACCGACCACGCTCGCAGCCGCTCCCGCGCCCGTCAACACGGCCCGTGGCGCGCCCCGCCGACCCGCCGCGACCGCGCCACCGGGGGAATACTTGACAGGGCCAGGGGCACCAGTGGCTTTCGGCGTCCGACGCGAAGGAAGGGTGAACATGACCACGACCGTAGGACTTCTCTACCCGGGCCACGCCGCCGAGGACGACTTCCCGCGGATCGAGATCACGCTCGACACGGACATCAGGCTGCCGCTGTTCTCCACCGAGGTGGCCGAGGACTCCTACCGGCGCGGCTCGCTGCTGGAGTCCGGTGCGCCGGACCGGCTCGCCGAGGGCACCGAGGAGCTGCGGCTCGCGGGCGCGGAGGCGCTCGTCTGGGCGAGCCCCGGCGGCAGCTTCGTGTACGGCTGGGCCGGCGCCCACAACCAGATCGCCACCCTCGCCCGGAGCGCGGGCCTGCCCGCCTCCAGCACCGGCTTCGGCTTCGTCCACGCCGTACGGGAGCTGGGCGCGTCCCGGGTCGCGGTCGGCGCCGCCTGGCCGGAGGACATCACGGTGCTCGTCGCGGAGTTCCTGGTGGCGGGCGGCGTGGAGGTGGTGGCCTCGCACAGCACGGGTCTCACCACGGACGCCGAGGTCGCGGGGCTGGGGCCGGAGCAGGTCAGGGAGCTGGCCCTCGCCGCGGACCATCCGGACGCCGAGGTGCTGCTGCTCCCGGACGCGGCGCTGCACACGGCCGCGTCCATCCCGGAGCTGGAGGAGGCGGTCGGCAAGCCGGTCCTCACGGCGAGCCAGGTGAGCGTCTGGGAGGGCCTGCGGCTCACCGACCGCCGCGTCTGGGCCCCGACGCTCGGCACGCTCTTCGCCACCCGCCCGCCGGCCCCGGGCACGGTGGAGCCGAAGGGCATCGAGGTACGGGAGTAGCGCGGCCCGCCCCCCTGGCACCCCTCCCGGAATAAACGGAGACCTCCTCCTGTTGTACGCCTTCGGTACGCAGACGTATACGCAGCCGCAGGACGAGCAGCACCGGGAGAGGGCCGACACGTGGACGAGATCCGAGGCGGGAACACGGGCGACGGGACGGGCGGCGACGGAATCCGGGGTACGGCGGCGGGCACCGCCCCCGTACCGCTCTCCGTGCTCGACCTGGTGACCGTGGGGCAGGGCCGCACCGCGACCCAGGCCCTGCGCACCGGCGTCGAGATCGCGAAGCTCACCGAGAGCCGCGGATTCCACCGCTACTGGGTCGCCGAGCACCACTCCATGCCCGGGGTCGCCTCGTCCTCCCCGGCCGTGATCCTCGCGCACATCGCCGCCCACACCGACCGCATCCGGCTCGGCTCGGGCGGCGTCATGCTGCCCAACCACGCCCCGCTGGTGATCGCGGAGCAGTTCGGCACCCTGGAGGCGATGGCCCCCGGCCGGGTCGACCTGGGCCTCGGCCGGGCCCCCGGCACCGACGGCGCGACGGCCGCCGCCCTGCGCCGCAGCGACCGGCTCAACGAGGGCGCCGACGACTTTCCCCAGCAGTTGATGGAACTCATCCGGTTCCTGGACGACGACTTCCCCGACGGCCACCCGTACGCCCGCATCCACGCCGTACCCGGCCCGGTCCAGGCGACCGCCGACGGCGGGGTGCAGTCCGCGCACCGCCCGCCGGTCTGGCTGCTCGGCTCCTCCGGCTTCAGCGCCCGGCTGGCCGGCACGCTCGGGCTGCCGTTCGCCTTCGCGCACCACTTCTCGGCGCAGAACACGATCCCGGCGCTCGACCTGTACCGCAGCTCCTTCCGGCCTTCCGCCGTGCTGGACGCCCCGTACGCGCTGATCGGCGTCTCCGCGCTGGCCGCCGACGACGAGCGCGAGGCCCGCCGCCAGGTGCTGACCGGCGCGCTCTCCATGGTCCGGCTGCGCACCGGCCGGCCCGGGCTGATCCCGAGTCCGGAGGAGGCGGCCGCGTACGACTTCTCGCCGATGGAGCGGGAGTTCGTCGACGGCTGGCTCGCCAACGTCGTCCACGGCACCGCCGACGAGGTCCGCACCGGCCTGGACGACCTGGCCAAGCGCACCGGCGCCGACGAGCTGATGATCACCGCCAACGCGCACGGCGGCGAGGCGCGGCTGCGCAGCTACGAGCTCATCGCGGACGCGTACGGGCTGCCGCGCGGCGCCTGAGCCGTACGGCCGTAGGCCCTCAAGCCTGCTCAGCCGCCGGCCGGGCCGTGATCAGCGCCGCGATCAGCTCCGGCGCCACGGCCCGCGAGTACAGCCACCCCTGCCCGGTGTCGCAGCCGATCCGGCGCAGCCGCTCCGCCTGCCCGGCCGTCTCCACGCACTCCGCGGTGACGGTCAGGCCCAGGCGGTGCGCCAGCTGCACCATCGCCTCCACGATCGTCTCGTCGGCCGGGCTCGGATGCGTACCGTCCTCGTACCGGAAGCCCTTCACGAACGCCCCGTCCAGCTTCAGGACGGAGACGGGCAGCCGGCTCAGGTAGGCGAGGTTGGAGTACCCCGTCCCGAAGTCGTCGATGGCGATCCGTACGCCCATGTCGCTCAGCGCCTGGAGCGCGCGCAGCGGACGGCCGCCGGAGCCCATCACCGCGGACTCGGTCAGCTCCAGCTGGAGCAGGCCGGGCGCGAGGCCCGTCTCGTTGAGGATCTGCGCCACGTCCGCCACCAGGTCGGAGTCCCAGACCTGGCGTACGGCGACATTGACGCTGATGAAGAGCGCGGGCTCGTCCGGGTGGTCCAGCTGCCAGCGGCGCGCCTGGCGGCACGCGGTGCGCAGGATCCACTGTCCGAGCTGGACGATCGAGCCGTCCTCCTCGGCGATCCCGACGAACCGATTCGGCGAGAGCACGCCGAACTGCGGGTGGTTCCAGCGCACCAGCGCCTCCACGCCGCGCACCACGCCGTCCGCCATGCCGACGAGCGGCTGGTACTCCAGCGTGAACTCGCCGCGCTCCACGGCGGGCCGGAGGGTGGAGGAGAGGGCCTGGCGGGTCATGCGGTGGGCGTTGCGCTCGGGGTCGAAGAGGGTCCAGCGGGCCCGGCCGTCGGCCTTGGCCCAGTACAGCGTGGTGTCGGCGGCCTGCATCAGACCGGTCGGCGAGACGCCCGCCACCGGCCGCTCCACCACGCCGATCGAGGCGGAGACGGAGAGCCGGTGCCCGGCCAGGTCGAACGGGTGCTGGAGGGCGGCCAGGACCGAGCGGGCCAGCTCGGTGAGTGCCTCCGTACCGCCGGAGTCCTCCACCAGGATCGCGAACTCGTCGCCGCCCATCCGCGCCACCAGCCGGCTGCCGCCCGGGCTGCGGCTCGCGTCGCTCTCGGCGCAGTCGTTGAGGCGTCCGGCGACGGCGGCCAGCAGCCGGTCGCCGATCCGGTGGCCGAGCGTGTCGTTGATGGCCTTGAAGCCGTCCAGGTCCAGGTAGCAGAGCCCGATCCGGCCGTGGCGCGGGAGCATCGAGTCGTCCTGGTACGGCGGGGTCTCCAGGGCCACCGAGAGCCGCTCGAAGAACAGCGTCCGGTTGGGCAGCCGGGTCACCGGGTCATGCATCTGGAGGTGGCGCAGCCGGTCCTGGAGCTCGCGCCGGTCGCTGATATCGGCCACCGTCAGCAGGACCCGCGCGGGCTCCTCCGCCGACGTTCCCGTCATCGGTACGACGGTGACCTCGGCCCACAGCGTGCGGCCGTCGGGGTGCTTGAGGCGGCGGGTGCAGCGGAAGCGGGAGCGGCGGCCCTGGAGCACCTCGCGGTAGGCGTGCCAGGTGCGGTCGTCGGAGGCCAGATCCACCAGCTCGCACGCCTGCCGGTCGGCCAGCGCCCCCGCCGTCGTACCGAGGAGACCGCCGAGAGCTTCGTTGGCCCGGACGATCCGTCCGCCCCGGCCGTCCACGACGGCCATCGGGAGCGTGGCGGCGTTGAAGGCGGCCCGGTGGTCGCGCAGCTCGGCGGCGGCGGTGTCCGCCGGGTCCCGGAGCGGCTCGGCGGGCGGTGCCGTACGCGCCGGGGCCCGGCGTGCCGTATGACGCTCCGTGACCGGTGGGGCCACGGCGTCCGGGGATGTGCCTGCCGGGGCCCTGGGCCCTTCGGAGGTTCCGCTCACCGCTCGCTCCCGCTGTGAAGGTTGTCGTGAACAGGTGGGGTCGGACAGGGCACCGGGTGGTGAACCCGTGAAGGGGCCCGATCCACGCGGGAAAGCGTGGTGAAGCATAGAGGGTGGCGCGTCGGGCGTTCCAGCTCGCATCCGGCCACTGGTTGTGCGAACGGCCGGTCTGCGCCGTTCCGCTTTGCCCGCTCCTGATGGTTTCTGAGCGGTTCTGTTGCATCCGGGTGTCGATCCGACCGATGGTGACGTTCCGTGAAGGTCAGGGGTTGGGTGGCGTCGAGCGGTCGAACCTGCGACCCGTGGGGCTCCTGTGACCCGTGTGGGGCAGCACAACAGGACGCATCCCCCTGAACCGGCACAGGGTGGACGACACGTACCGCGTTCCCCAGCCGGAGGTCGATGTGCAGCGTGAGCCCGAGCCCGGGGGAGCGGAGCGGTGGAAGCTGCGCAGTCTCGCGGCCGCTCTGACCTCCCTTCTGGCGCTCGCCGCCACCTCGCTCGTCGCCGGACCCGCCGCGGCCGCCGTACGGGACGCGGCCCCGTGCGAGCTCCGCAGGACGGAGGCGCACCACTCGCTGGGCCTGGACAGCTGGAACAGCGCCTACCCGCAGCCCGACCGCCACCTCGACGCGGTCATGATCTTCCTGTCGTTCCCGGACGCCGAACCCGCCCTCACCCCCGAGGTGCTCACCGCCGACCACTTCCCCGCCACCACCCGCTTCTTCGAGCGCGCCAGCTACGGCAGATTCACCTTGCGCCCGCACCCGCAGCGCAGCTGGACCCCGATGCCCCGCCCCTCCACCTGGTACGGCATAGAGCGCGACTGGGACGCCAGGAAGCGCACCGCCTACCTGCGCGACGCGATCGCCGCCGCCGACAAGGACGTCGACTTCTCGGCGTACGACATCGTCTACCTGGTCGCCGACCCGGACGCCCCGGGCGTGGACTCCGATGCCACGAAGGTCGTCAACTTCGACCGGCCGCTGCGCGCCGACGGGACCGACATCCGCCGGGTCGTCACCGTCTTCGAGCAGCACCCGCCGGACCGCAACGTCCTCGCCCACGAGACCGGGCACGTCTTCGACCTGGCCGATCTCTACCACCGGCCCACCGACGGCAAGGGCGACTGGGACACCTACGTCGGCGACTGGGACGTCATGGGCAGCCAGTTCGGCCTGGCGCCCGACCTCTTCGGCTGGCACAAGTGGAAGCTCGGCTGGCTGGGCGGGCCGCAGGTCGTCTGCGTACGCGGCTCCGCCGATCTCACCCTGGAACCGATCGCCGCCGCGCCCGTGCCCGGCGGGTCGATCGGGACACGGCTGGCCGTCGTCCGGACCGGCGAGGACAGCGTCCTGGCCATCGAGGCCCGCGGCGCCACCGGCAACGACCGCTCCACCTGCACCGAAGGCATCCTGATCTACCGGGTCCGCGGCTCCACGGCCTCCGGCGGCGGCCCGGTCGAGGTGATCGACACCCACCCGGAGACCGGCTCCTGCTGGGACCGCTCGGTCTACCCGCCGCTCGCCGACGCGCCGCTCCTGGAGGGCGAGACCTACACCGTGCCGGGCGAGCGCACCCGGGTGGAGGTGGCCGACCGCACCCCGTCCGGCTCCTGGACGGTACGGATCACGGCCGGAGTCTGAGCCGCGTACACCACGGAAACACGAAGAAGCCCCCCGCTTCCGCGAGGGGCTTCTTCTGTCGGTGCGCCGTCAGGGACTCGAACCCCGGACCCGCTGATTAAGAGTCAGCTGCTCTAACCAACTGAGCTAACGGCGCCTGCTGACGTCGTAGACATTAGCACCCTGATCGGCCCGAGGAAAAATCGTATGCCCGGACCCCTGAGCCACCGCCGACCGGCTCACCCGGACACAGGCCCAGAGCAGCACATCGGGCCCGGGCAACCACGGGTTACGGGTGTCCGGAGCCACCAGCCAGCGCGGCCCTGAACCACCGGACGGGCAGGTCAGCGGCGGTACGGTGACGGCGTCGCCGGTGCCGTGACAGAGCAGCGGCGGCACCTCGCCGCGCTGCGCACCGCTCCCCGAACCCCACTCCTCCCAGGCCAGCAGCGAGGGCAGCCGCTGGGCCGTCCCGGGGGCCGCGAAGAGCAGCATCCGGCCCCGGTGCACGGCCACCGGACCGGTGCCGGGGCCCTCGGCCCAGAGCCGCTCCACCATCCGCCGCCCGAACACCGCCGGCACGTTCACGACGTCGAACTGGGAGCCGCACGGCAGCACACCGGGCGCGGCCGGGCGCTCCTCCCACTGCGCGAGCGTGGAGCGGGGGTAGGCGGAGGCGCCCGCCAGCCAGGCGGCACCGGCGGCGGTCACCTGCGCGGCGTGCGCTCCGGTCTGGTCCCGCAGCAGGGCGAAGATGTCGACGGCGTGGGGCGCGGCGGGGCCGGCCTGGAGGGTCGTTTCGTCTTTCAGCCAAGCGCTCATGGAGAAAAGGTCTACCGGGAGTGACCGAGCTGATTCCGAGAGTTGCCGGAAACCGGGACAGGGTGGGAGGGGAGGGAGTATCTTGCCCACCCGGAATATGCCACGGGACCTGACCTCCGGCCTGGGAGCATCCTCCGGCCCGGCCCCGCGGGGATTCAGGTGGAGGACGCGTCCAGCAGGGACCGGCCGAACTCGATCATCTTCTTCGCGTAGTCCTCGGTCCACTCCGCGCGTTCCGCGACATCCGCCGCCGTCAGCCGGTCGAACCGGCGCGGATCGGCGAGCTGCGCCGCCGCCATCGCCTGGAACTCCACCGAGCGGTCCGTCGCCGCCCGGAAGGCCTGCGTCAGCTCGGTCGCGCGGGCCAGCAGCTCGCGCGGGTCGTCCATCGACTCCAGGTCGAAGAAGTGCTCCGGATCGGCCACCGCCTCCGACGGCTCGAAGAGCAGCGGCGCGGGGCGCAGCCGCTGCCGTTCGTTCCGCTCGGACTGTGTCATGTGCTGTTCCTCCTTGAGGGGGCGTCCTCGGGGGCGTCTTTCCCGGACGGCCACCCTCCATTGTCCAACCCGGCGCAAGAGGGCCGGAGGGCTTGTGGGGCCTAGGGCCTCCACCGCACCCGGTGCTCGGCGAGGTGGGCCAGGACCGCGTGGTTGGCCTCCCAGCCGTCCGGGAACTTCACCGTGACGCCGAGCTGCACCGGCTCGGTCGACGGGTGCTCGTCCAGCAGGTCCGCCACGCCTTCCCGGCACACCACGATGCAGGCGTGCCGGTGGCGCGAGGCCAGCACGCAGAGGCGGCCCGTCTCCAGGTGGAAGGCGGTGGCGTCGGGTCGGCCGGAGAGCGGGTGCAGGACCACCGTGACGTCGAACTCGCGGCCCTGGAGGCGGTTGGCCGTGTCCACCGCCACCCCGGTGACGCCCAGCTCCGCGAGGGCCGCCCGCACCGCCGCCGCCTGGTCGCGGTGGGCCGTGCCGACCGCCACCCGGTCCGCCGTCACCGGAACGGGCTGCTCCGCCCGCTCGCTGGTGGCCACGCCGCCCCGGTCCAGCAGCCGCCGGACCACCAGCGCCACCGCCCGTACCGCCTCGGGGTCCGTACGCGGGGTGTGCCGGGCCGGCAGCTCCAGCAGCCCCCACCCGGCCTCGGCCGCCTCGTCCAGCACCCGGTCCGGGCCCGACCCGTCCGAGGCCACCCCGAACGAGAGCTTCCGGTCACCGTGGCCCGTACCGCTGCGGAACGGTGTGTACGGGTAGAACGCGTCCGACACCAGCGGTGCCGCCGACGCCGGGAGCCGCCAGGAGACCGGCAGCCGGTGCTGCGGCAGCTCCGGATTGTGCGCGAGCAGCGTGGAGACCGCGCTCGCCGACGGGTCGTAGCTCAGCCCGGCCCACTGGTCCGCGCCCACGATCGAGAACGGGTCCAGCTGCCCCGGGTCCCCGACGAACAGCGCCCGCTCGAACAGCCCGGCCACGGCCAGCAGCGCGTCGGACCGCATCTGGTACGCCTCGTCGACGATCGCGTGCCCCCACGGCTCCACGTTCTTCACGTGCGCCCACTTGGCGGCCGTCGAGATCACGATGTCCAGCCCGGCCAGATCGGCCGCCTTGGCCGACTTCGTCACGTTGTCGAGGCTGTCGAGCACCTTGTCGTACGGGTCGGAGTCGCTGCTGTGCAGCCGGCCCACCGGCAGCTCCGGGTCCTTCTCGGCCAGCCGCACCACCAGGTCGTCGACCTGCGCGTTCGTCTGCGCGATCACCATCAGCGGGTGCCCGGCGGCGGCCAGCTCCAGGGCCGCCCGGACCACCAGGGTCGACTTCCCGGCGCCGGGCGGTGAGTCCACGACGATGCCCTTGCTGCTTCCGCGCAGGGTGTCGTCGAGGATCGCGCCGGTCGCCCGCGCCGCCTCCGCACCGGGGTCGAAGCCGGTCCTCACAGCGGTGCCTCCGGGATGGCCGGGGGCGGTGCGGGGGTCGAGGTCACAGCAGGTCCTCCGGGGTCACGGGGTCGGGGTGCTCGGCGCGCAGGGCCGCGTCCGCGCCGGGCGGGCCGCCGTGGGTCCACGGGGTCTCCTCCGGGTCCGGCAGCTTCGGCCCGCCGCGCTGGTCGTGCTCGAACAGGGTCCAGGCGATCCGCTCACCCGGCTCCGGCAGCGAACCGGGCGCGGGCTCCTTGCCCCGGCCCATCCGGTCCATGATCCGCAGCACGAGCAGGATCTCGCCGTCCCGGTCCGCGTCCTCCTCGGACCGGACGAACTCCGCCGTCTGCGGCTTGCCGTCCAGCGAGCGGTACACCTTCGTCCGCTCGCCCAGGTGCGGCCGCTCGTCCGTGCGGAGGGTGACCAGCGGGCGCGGCGAGGGCCGCTTGGACTCGGTGTACGCCATCTCGACGTCGGTCACCTCCGCCAGGAACGCCTCGCCCGCCAGCCGCCGCCCGGCCAGCACCAGCGGATCGTCCAGCGCCTCCTGCGCCTCCAGCTGCGCCTGCGCGGTCTCGCGGGAAGCCAGCTTCTGCGCGGCCGTCACCGCGTCGTCGCGGCGCGGCTGCGGCGGCTCGCCGGAGCTGACCCGGTCCCGGTGGGCGGTGAAGGACCAGCGGTCGCGGGTCCAGCGGTCCTCGGCCCGGGACCCTTCGGGCAGCTCGCGCAGCAGGTCGAGCCCCTGCCACACCTTGTCCCAGGTCGGCAGCATGACGTTGGCGAGGAGGGAGCGGATCTCGCGCTCGGCCTTGCTCAGCTCGCCGAGCCGCCCGTCCGCCGCCAGTCCGTCCTCGGCCGCCGCGAACGCCTGACGGGCCCGGTCGTACCGCTCGATCGCGGGGGCGAGGAGGCGGTTGTCGAAGTCCGGGTCGGTGGCGGGCCCGGCGGGCGGGCAGAGCAACTGCCCGTGCTGGTCGCGGTCCAGCTCGGCGGCGAGGGCGGCCTCCGCGCCGCTCACGTCCCCCGGCGGGTCGATCCAGGCGAGCAGCGCCCCCAGGTGCTGGTCCTCCAGGCTGCTCTGGCCGGTCGCCCAGTGCCGGTTCAGCAGGTCCGTGGCGGCGAGCAGCAGCGAGGAGCCGGGCACCCGGGCCCGCTCCCCGTAGTGCGTGAGCCAGCGGCCGAGCAGCGGGACGCGGGCCGGGGCCGGGTACGGCGTGTCCGGGTCGTCCTCGGCGGTCCGGCGGAACCGCATGGACCGGCCGAGGAGGCGCACGAACTCGATGCCCGCCCGGCTCGGCACGATCAGCTGCGGCGCGTCCGTGCAGAGCTCGACCTCGACCTTGGTCTTCTTGCCGGTCGCCGGATCGGTCTCGTTGCGCTCGGCGGGCTCGACCACGTCCGCGTACGCCTCGATGTGCGGAAGCACCGCCTCCGCCAGCTCGGCCAGGAACGCGAACCGCAGGTCGCGGTCGCGCGGCTGGGCGACGGCGAGGAGGCGGGGCTGATCCCGGTCCGTGCCGACCAGCGCGCCGAGCGGAGCTCCGGCCTCCCCGGCGGTGGTCAGCGGCACGATCACCAGCGGGCGGTCGGTGAGGTGGCGGTGGCGGACGGTCGCCAGTGGCTGCGCGCGGCCCGAGTCGACCGCCTCCAGCCGGGCGAGCGTGGTGATCAGCGACATGCGGCACCCGCCTCTGCCGGAGCCTGTCCGCGCACGGCGGCGGCGCTCTCCCTTGCATCGGCGCGCAGGGCCGCCGCACTCTCCAGCGCCTCGGCCCGCAGCGCGGCGGCCCGGCGCAGCGCGGCCACGGTCGGGTCGACCGGGTCGCCCTCCTTGCCCGCGGCGGCGGCCAGCACCCCGGCCACCGTGGTCAACCCGCCCAGCTCGCCGCGCACGCTCCGGCCGAGCGTCTCCACGGCCCCTTCGGCCCGGGACCGCGCCCGGCAGTGGAAGGCCAGCTCGCAGGCGGCCAGGCACTCGGGGGCGTAGGCGGCGGTGACGGCGGAGACGGCGGACTCCAGCTCCTGCGGCGAGCACGCGGGATCGAAGGTCGTCCCCTCGGGAAGGGCCTCGGCGATGTCCTCGATACGCGTCAGCCGGGTCAGCTGGCGGCGGGTGACAGCACGCTGTTTCCGTACGTCGACGACCGAGGCGGTCGGCAGGTTGGAGAAGTCCTTCGGGCAGACCAGCAGCACCTGGTGGCCGACCTCGGCCCCCTCGGTCATCGCCGCGACCCGCTCCAGCGCCAGCACGTACACCGCGGCCTGGCGGGCGGCGGCGCCGACCTTCGCGGCGTCGGCGGAGGCGTCGATCATCGGGAACGACTTGATCTCGACCACGGTCCAGCGGCCGTCTGGATGCACCACCACCGCGTCCGGCTCCAGATAGGCCGGGGAGCCCGCCACCTCCAGGGCCAGCATCGGGTGGTCCAGCAGCGCCCAGCCGCCCGCCGCCGTGGCCTCGCGCAGCGCGAGCGCGGTGCGCGCGGCCCGGCCCTCGGGCCCTGCGGCGCTCAGGTCGGGTGTGGCGGCGTCCGGGCCGGGAGCGGGGGAGGGGCCGCCGAGCCGCTCGTACAGCAGGCGGAGCAGCTCGGCGCCGCCGTCCGCCTTGACCTTCGCCTCGAACGCGTTGCCCCGCATGAAGGCGAACTGCGACTGCCCGAACGGTGCGGGAGAGCCGAGCGCCTCGGCCAGCACGCCCTTGTCGACCCCGGCGCCGTCGAGCAGGGCGCGGCGCTTGCAGCCCGGGTTGGCGGCGAGAGCGGCGAGCGCGCGGGCGTCGAGCGGGTGCGGTGCGACGGAGGGGCCGCGCAGCTCAGCGAGCCGCTGCCGGAGCGTCGTCGTTGGCCGAGGCGCCGGTCGCTGCGCCTGGACCTGCGCCTGGACCTGCGCCGGTCGCTCTGCCTGCGCCCGCGCCGTCGGCTGCCGCGTCGGGGGAATCTGCGGAGGAGGTCCGCTGGCCGGGGATTCGCTCACCCGCGGAAGTCTTGCATCCGGCACTGACAATCGGGGACTTCACGGGCTCGGAGGCGGTACGCACGGTGGCGTAGGCGGTCCGCAGCCGCCCCTTCACCCGGTCGGCCAGCCGGATGACCGGCCTGGTCAGCAGGGCTCCGAGCCCCATCACGGCGGCGCCGGCCACCGCGTCCAGGAAATAGTGGTTGGCGGTGCCCATGACGACGATCGTGGTGATCAGCGGGTACGCGACGCCGGCGGCCCGGAGCAGCGGGTGCTTGGCGTGGCGCCACAGCAGGACGCCGCACCACAGGGACCAGCCGACGTGCAGGCTCGGCATGGCCGCGTACTGGTTGGTCATCCCGCTCAGCCCGCGCGGGGCGCTCGCGCCGGCGCCCCACCACCCGTACGCGCTGTACTGCGCCATCGTGTCCACGAAGCCGTGACCGGCGTCCAGCAGCCGGGGCGGGCAGGTCGGCACCAGGGTGAAGCCGATCAGACCGAGCAGGGTCGAGTTCATCAGCCAGACCCGGGCCGCCCGGTACGCGGCCGACCTGCGCCGGAACATCCAGATGAGGATCGCCGGAGTGACCAGGTAGTGCAGGGACGCGTACGCGAAGTCGGCGGGTATGCCGATGGACGGGGTGCTGGTGAAGAGACGGTTCAGCGGGTGTTCGGCGTTGAGGTACAGCGCCTGTTCGAAGCGGAGGATCGCCAGGCCGTTGTCGACGGCCGTCGACACGTCTCCGCGCACCAGGAGGCGGCCCAGCGAGTACAGGCCGTAGACCACCGCGATGAGTGGGAGCTCCGTCCACCAGCGGGGCCGGTGACCGGTCGCGGGCAGGGCGGTGGCGTGCGGCATCCGGTGGCTCCCCCATGTTCATGCGGCCGACGGCGGACGTTCAACCGTAAGGCGGCGGTCGGCCGCCCGCTCCCCCGGGGCCCCCTTGCCGGACGCCCTCCACGCAGCCTGCCCCGTCACGGCTCCGGTACCGCGGCGGAGGGCTGCGCAGAGAGGGACGCCGGCCTGGCCCCGGAGGTTGCCTGCCGGTGCGGTACGGGATGATGGACGGCCCAGCACCACCGTTCCAGGGAGAGCCTCCATGGCACCGCGCATCCTGCTCGCTCGGCATGGCCAGACCCAGTGGTCGGTCCAGGGCAACCACACCGGCAGGACGGACATCCCGCTCCTGGACACCGGTCGTGAGGGCGCGAAGCTGCTCGGCGAACGGCTGCACCGGGCGCCGTGGGCCGGACTGCCCGGCGTCGAGGTTCGCACCAGTCCGCTGGTCCGGGCCTCCGAGACCTGCGAGCTGGCCGGGTTCGGGGAGCGGGCCGAGGCGTGGGACGCGCTGATGGAGTGGGACTACGGGGCGTACGAGGGGCTGACCCCGGCGCAGATCAAGGCGGACCGGCCGGACTGGCTGATCTGGCGCGACGGGGTCCCGGAGGGGGAGTCCCTCGCCGAGGTCACCGCCCGGGCGGACGAGGTGGTCGCCTGGGCGCGCTCGGCCGACCGTGACGTGCTGGTCTTCGCCCACGGCCACATCCTGCGCGTGCTCGCGGCGCGCTGGCTGGGCGAGGACATCGCCTTCGGCGCCCGCCTGCGCCTGGAGCCGACGTCGCTGTCGGTGCTGGGGTGGGCGTACGGCGCGCCGGCGATGGAACGCTGGAACGACACGGGGCACCTGGAACGCTGACCCGCGCCTACCTCAGCCCGTCCGGTGCTCCTGTATGCGGCGAAGGCCGTGCACTATGCCAGCCCGTCCGGTGGTCCTGTACGCGGCGGAGGCCGTGCACTATGCCAGCCCGTCCGGCGTTTGAGGACGGAACCGTCGAGCACGTTCCGGGTGCAGGCATGGGTCTCCCGCGCCACGGGATCCGAAAGGGTGCCCACTCACCCGGGCAAGGGTTCCGTCCTCAAACGCCGGACGGGCTGAAGATGCGCACCCGGGCAAGGGTTCCGTCCTCAGACGCCGGACGGGCTGAAGATGCCCACCCCGGCAAGGGTTCCGTCCTCAGACGCCGGACCGGCTGGGGGCGCCCCCGGACTCCCGGTGGCGGGCCAGGAAGGTCGATGCCGCCGACCCCCCACCCGGCCGGGCCCCCAGCACCCGTGCCGCCCCCGCCACCATCCCCCGGATCCGCGAGGACTGGACCCGGTCCAGCAGGTCCAGCACCTGGTGGCCCGTGGCCGCCGCCTCCTCCACCCGCCCCGCCCGCGCCAGATCCCCCGTCAGCTGTGCCCGGTACAGCGCCAGGTTCCGGGTGAAGTGCGCGTCCTGGAGCGCCGCCGCCCGCCGCCCGTGCCGCGCCGCCCGGGACCAGTCGCCCAGCGCCGACCAGCACTGCGCCTCCAGCAGCTCCAGCTCCGCCTCCCGGAAGAAGCTCATCCACTCCGGGTCGCCACCCGCCGGCCCCCGCTCGAACGCCGCCCGCGCCCGCCCGATCGCCCGGTCGCACCCCGTACGGTCCCCGAGCCCCGCCCGGCCCCCCGCCTCCCGCAGCGCGAGCAGCGCCAGCAGCCGGGGCGAGCCGAGCGTGCGGGCCGCCCGCTGTCCGGCCTCGGCCGCCCGTACCGCCTCACGCGGCCGCCCCGCGTCCCGGGCCAGGAACGACGTGTTGCAGAAGGCGTGCGCCTCAAGACCCGCGTCGCCCGCCAGCCGCGCCGTCGCCAGCGCCTCCGCGTAGTGCGAGCGGGCGTCGTCGAACCGCCCGGAGTCATGGGCCAGCCATCCCACCGAGATGGCCAGCTCGCCCGCGCCCGCGTGCAGCCGGTCCGCCGTCGCCCGGCGCGTCGTGGTCCCGGCGTCCAGCAGCTCGTACGCCGCCTTCAACGGCCGCGCCGCCTGCCGGTAGAGCCCGTCTCCGCCGTGCCGGTCGTCCAGTACGCGGATCCGCCGTACCGCCTGCTCGACGGCGTCCACCTCGCTCTCGCCGACCCGGCGCTGCGCGGGCAGGGAGATCCTGGCGGCGGAGGCGGGCGTTCCGCCGAGCCCCAGGGAAGCGGCGGCCACCGTGGCCGTACCGCCCATCATGAACACGCGACGCAGCACGTCGCTCTCCTCGTCGGTGTGGTGGGACCCGTCAGGCGCAGGGGGCACGGCGGGCTCGGAGACGACCCGCGCCCCCCGTCCCCGTACGCTCTCGCGGGCCGAGAACCCCAGGTCGGCCAGGGAGGTGCCGGGGAACATGTGCAGGAAGACCCGTTCGTACGCGTAGTTGGGACAGCGGATCTCGCCGGACTCCACGCGTCCGATGTACCGGGCGTCGCACGCGACCTGCTCACCGATCTCGCGCGCCGCTCTGCGGACGGCGGCGGCGAACTCTCCCGCCGAGCGCTGTCCGCGCAGCTGGCGGAAGACGAGGTTGGGAACTGCCCCTGTCGACACCATGGCCGGCCCCTCTCTGGTGCAAGCGGTGCAAGTGGTGCATGCGGTGCAAGCTGTGCGAGTCGCGCGAGCCGGGTCCTGCTCTCCGGTGTCCCGGCGGAGCAAGAACGTACCTGCTGTGACCGGGAACACACGCGGCGATTCCTCGCATATATGTACATCTCGCCCGCGATCCGCCATGAACTGCCACCCTTTGCGGCGGTCCGTTCCCGTAGCCCTTGACGCTCCGCCACCGTTGGTCCATGTGGAGACGGAGTGTGGCTCCGTTCGGCGATGAGAGGAGGGGTTCCCTTGCTGCACATCGGCATGGAGACCGGCTCACGGACGACCGCGACGAACCCGACGACGACCACGACCCCCACCCCCACCAAGGACCTGGCACCGGCGCCCGCGCCGGTCGAGCAGTCCTGCGACCTCGTCACCGTCCCCGCCCGCCAGGGGCTGGAGGCCGTCGACATCCTCCGCCGCGGCCGGGACCAGGAGGCCGTCGGCCCGGTCCTGCACAACGGCGCCTGCGACACCCTCGGCTTCCTCGTCCCGCCCGGCACCGCCGACGCCTGGGACGTGCCGGGCAGCGCCTGTACGCGGACCGACGGCCGAGGCCTGCGCCTCCCGGCGGGCCCGCCGCCCGCCGCCGGTTCCGGCTGGCTGCTCCCACCCGCCGAGGACGCCCCGGTCACCGACCCCGCCGCACTCCGCGCCGCCCTCGACCTGGCGGCCCGCCTGCTGGAGGCGGCCGACGGCTGCAACTGAGCCGGCACCCGCCACCGGAGCCCATAATGGCCGTACGGGCGGAACCTCCGCCGCTGCCGGTATCCCGGGCCCCCACCAGCAAGGACCAGCGCACGTGGCACGTCGAGGAGCGCCGGCCGGAGGCAGGAAGCAGCAGCAGGACCGCCGAGGCGGCCGGAGCGAGCGGGAACCTTTCTCCGGCCCCGTCGACAGTGGCCGCGCCGAGCTCGTACCGGACCGGGAGCGGCCCGACGGCTGGGCGTTGCTGCTCGACGGTGCCCCGCAGTCCCACGTGGACCTCGGCGACCCGGCGCACCTCTCCTTCGCCTACCAGCGCCGGCTCGGCCACAGCATCGACCTCGCCGCGCCCCCGCTCCAGCCCCTGCACGTCCTGCACCTCGGCGGTGGCGCCTTCACCCTCGCCCGGTACACCGCCGCCACCCGCCCCCGCTCCACCCAGCAGGTCGTGGAGGTCGACGCGGCGCTCGTCCAGCTCGTCCGCGACCGGCTCCCGCTGGACCCGCAGGCCCGCGTCCGGGTCCGGGCGATGGACGCCCGCGCGGGGCTCGCCAAGCTGCCGGACGGCTGGGCGGACCTGGTCATCGCGGACGTCTTCAGCGGCGCCCGCACTCCGGCGCACCTGACCACCGCCGAATTCCTCACCGACGTACGCCGGGTGCTGAAGCCGAGCGGCCAGTACGCCGCCAACCTCGCCGACGGTCCGCCGCTGGCCCATCTGCGCGGCCAGGTGGCCACCGCCGCCGCCGTCTTCCCGGAACTGGCGCTCGCCGCCGACCCCGTGGTCTGGCGCGGCCGCCGCTTCGGCAACGCGGTCCTGCTCGCCTCCGCGCTGCCGCTACCCGTCGCCGAGTTCACCCGCCGGGTGGCGAGCGACCCACACCCGGGCCGGGTCGAACACGGGCGGGCGCTCACGGACTTCACCGGCGGCGCGGCGGTCGTCACGGACGCGGCGGCCAAACCGTCACCGGCACCGCCGCCGTCCGTCTTCGAGAACCCCTGAGCGAACGGCTTACGGCTCCACGACCTGCACCGTCGGCGGCGTCCCGTTCCAGGTGCAGAAGACCGAGTACGTCTTCCCGTCCACTCCGCCACCGTCGCTGAAGTCGACCCGGATCCAGGCGTCGTTCGTCCACACCTGCATCGACCAGCCCGGCTCCGGCGTCGCCGAGACCAGCTTCGCCGAGCTCTTCCCCAGCTCGAACACCACCCGGCCGCCGTCGGTCCGGTATCCCTTCACCTCACCGGAGCTCGCGGCCGCCGTGGAGGGCGCGGGCTGCTTCGGCGGGGCGCTCGACGGCGTGGGGGAGGGGCGCGCGGCGGACGGTGAAGGGCTCGGACTGCTGCTGCGCGCCGAGGGGGAGGGCGAGGGGGAGGGCGGTGGCGGGGTGCGGTACGTGGACGAGACGAGCGGCTCCTCGGTGGACTGCCCGATCCGCTGCGGGGCGCCGCCGCCCACCGAGATCGGCACGGCCCGCGGCGGGTCGTACGCCGTCCCCGTCATGACCGTGTGCACACCCCACCACGACAGCGTGACCGCCGCGCCGGTGGCGAGCGACCACGCGAGCGCGTGTACGAGTCCTCGTTGCATCGGGCACATCCTGCACCACGCGCCCCTGGACTGTCCCCCTCCGGTACCCCTTGTTCCGTTTCCGTTCCGGCCTTTGCGGAGGATTCCGGCGAGGTGGGACGGGGCGGGGACCGGGCCCGGCCGGATGGCGTACGGTGCCGCCCATGGCAAGTGTGCTCGTGGTCGAGGACGACCAGTTCGTACGTTCCGCCCTCATCCGGCACCTCAGTGAGGCCTCCCACACGGTACGGAGCGTGGGCACCGCGCTCGAAGCGCTGCGCGAGGTCGCGCACTTCCGCTTCGACGTGGTCATCCTCGATCTCGGGCTGCCCGACCTGGACGGCGCCGAGGCACTCAAGATGCTGCGGTCCATCACCGACGTCCCGGTCATCATCGCCACGGCCCGGGACGACGAGAGCGAGATCGTCCGGCTCCTCAACGACGGCGCCGACGACTACCTGACCAAACCTTTCTCCGTCGAGCACCTCTCCGCCCGCATGGCCGCCGTGCTGCGCCGCTCGCGCGCGGCCGGGGACCAGGCGCCGCCGCCCCGGGTCATCCGCGTCGGCGGCCTCGCCATCGACCCGCTGCGCCGCCGCGCCGAACTGGACGGCGCCGAACTCGATCTGACCCGCCGCGAGTTCGACCTGCTGACCTTCCTCGCCGGACGCCCCGGCGTGGTCGTCGCCCGCAAGGAGCTGCTGGCCGAGGTCTGGCAGCAGTCGTACGGCGACGACCAGACCATCGACGTCCACCTCTCCTGGCTCCGCCGCAAGCTCGGTGAGACCGCCGCCCGGCCGCGCTATCTGCACACCCTGCGCGGCGTCGGCGTGAAGCTCCAGCCGCCCGCCGAAGCCCCGGCCGTGGAGCCACCCGCATGAGATGGGCCCTGGTCAAGGTGTGTCTGGCGGTCACCGCGATGGTCGTCATCGCCTTCGCCGTACCGCTCGGGCTCGTGATCCGGGAGATGGCCAGCGACCGGGCCTTCTCCGATGCCGAACGTCAGGCCGCGATGATCGCCCCGGCGCTCTCCATCACCACCGACCGCGAGGAGCTGACCCGGGCCGTCCTCTCCACCGAACCGGGGGACCAGGGCCGGCTCGCCGTCCACGTCCCGGCGCCGGACAAGGCGGCGGACGGAACCGTGGGCGAGGCGCTGGACATCGGCACCCGGCGGGCGAGCCCGAAGGACGTCGAGACCGTACGGAAGGCCGGCCGCGCCTCGATCACCGAGGCCACCGGCGGCTTCGCGCTGCTCCAGCCCACCGCGCTCTCCACCGGTGACATCGCGGTGGTGGAGGTCTTCGTCCCAGAGGGCGAGGTCTCCAACGGGGTCGCCACCGCCTGGCTGATCCTGGCGGGCGTCGGTGTGGCGCTGATCGTCGGCTCGGTGGCGGTCGCGGACCGGCTCGGCGTACGGATGGTCCAGCCCGCCCAGCGCCTCGCGGGCGCCGCCCAGGACCTGGGGGAGGGGCGGCTGGCCACCCGGGTGCCGGAGGAGGGCCCCACCGAACTCCGGTCCGCCGCCGTCGCGTTCAACTCCATGGCCGACCAGGTCGTCCAGCTCCTGGCCAACGAGCGCGAGCTGGCCGCCGACCTCTCGCACCGCCTGCGCACCCCGCTCACCGTCCTCCGGCTCAACGCGGCGTCGCTCGGCGAGGGCCCGGCGGCCGACCAGACCCGGGCGGCGGTCGAGCAGCTGGAGCACGAGGTGGACACGATCATCCGGACCGCCCGGGAACAGCGCCCGCAGACCCAGGGCGTGCAGACGGGCGCCGGATGCGACGCCTCCGAGGTGATCCGGGAGCGCATGGGCTTCTGGTCGGCGCTGGCGGAGGACGAGGGCCGGAAGGTGCGGCTCGCGGGAGTGGACCGTACGGTACGCATCCCCGTCGCCCGACCCGAACTGGCCGCCGCCCTGGACGCGTTGCTCGGCAACGTCTTCCGCCACACCCCCGAGGGCACCGCCTTCGCGGTCGACGTCCACCACAGCGGCGACGCGGTCATCGTCCTCGTCTCGGACGCGGGCCCCGGCATCGCCGACCCGGAGGCGGCCCTGGCCCGAGGCGCCACCAAGCCGGGCGCGGTCGGCTCCACCGGCCTCGGCCTGGACATCGTGCGCCGGGTCGCCGAGTCCACCGGCGGCGACCTGCGCATCGGCCGCTCCGTGCTCGGCGGCACGGAGGTCCGGATCTGGATCGGCCTGCACGGCAGCAGCCCGGAACGCGGCCGCCGCGGCCACGGCCGCCGGGTCACCCGCCGCTTCGGCCGCCCCCGCCGCAAGGAGCCCCGCACGGCGGCCGGCCCCGCCACCTCAGGGCCCTCTTAGCCGCACCTTAAGCGCGCCCTAAGAACATCAACTCCGGTCCGTAAAGCCCGCTTTGCCCGTTCCGCTGCCGCTAGCGTGCTCCTCGCAACCCCGAAAGAGATCCGGCAGGACTCGGCAGGGCACAGAGCACGTACACAGAGGCAGGCAGGGCACGTTGATGGGTTCCCGTACACACCGCCGCACGGCGAGCGCGCGCACCAAGACGGTCGGTGCGATCGTTGCCGCGGCCGTCATCGGCGGGACGGTCTTCGCCCTGACCGGTACGGCGCAGGCGGCGGCGGTCGGGGCCGCGTACACCCGGACCAGTGACTGGACCGGCGGCTACACGGGCCAGTACGTCGTCACCAACGAGACCGACAAGACCCTCACCGACTGGACGCTCCAGTTCGAGCTTCCGGCCGGCACGAAGATCGGCTCGCTCTGGAACGGCGAGCACACGGTGCGGGGCAACCGCGTCACCGTGAAGCCCGCGAGCTGGGACAAGGAGCTGGCCCCCGGCGCGTTCGTGACCGTCGGCTTCGTCACCTCGGCCACCTCCGCCACCGGCACCGCGGGCGACCCGGCCTCCTGTCTCATCAACAACGCCACCTGCTCCGCCGGCGGCCCGGCCCCCACCCCCAGCGGCCGCCCGACGGATTCCCCCACGACCGGACCCACGCCCACCCCCACCTCCTCCGCCTCTCCCACCGCGTCCGCGTCCCCCAGTGCGAGCGCATCGACCCCCACGCCGGCCCCCACCGCCACCGGTCGCCCCGGTGGCGGCGGGGAAACCGGCTCCCGATTCGCCCCCTACATCGACACCTCGCTCTACCCGGCCTACGACCTCCTCGACACCGCCACCAAGACCGGGGTCGACGAGTTCCACCTCGCCTTCATCACCTCCGGCGGCAGCTGCGCCCCGCTCTGGGGCGGCGTCACCGGGCTCGGTGACGACCAAGTGGCCAAGCAGATAGGCGCGTTGAGGGCCAAGGGAGGTGACGTCCGGGTCTCCTTCGGTGGCGCGGCCGGTGCCGAACTCGCCCTGAACTGCGCCTCGTCCGCCGATCTCGCCGCCGCGTACGGCAAGGTCGTCGACGCCTACGACCTCACCAAGGTCGACTTCGACATCGAAGGCGCCGCGCTCCCCGACGCGGCCGCCAACACCCGCCGCGCCCAGGCCATCGCGCAGCTCCAGAAGACGTACCCGGACCTGGATGTCGCCTTCACCCTGCCCGTCATGCCCGAAGGGCTGACCCAGCCCGGCATCGACCTGCTCGCCGACGCGAAGAAGAACGGCGTCCGGGTCGACGCGGTCAACATCATGGCCATGGACTACGGGCCCGCCTACAGCGACGACATGGGCGCGTACGCCATCCAGGCGGCGACCGCCACGCAGGCCCAGATCAAGGGCGTGCTCGGGCTCTCCGAGGCCGCCGCGTGGCAGGCCGTCGCCGTCACCCCGATGATCGGCGTGAACGACGTGGTCACCGAGATCTTCACGGTCGAGGACGCCACCCAGGTCGTGAAGTTCGCCCAGGAGAAGGGCATCGGCCGCCTGGCCATGTGGTCCGGCACCCGGGACAAGGCGTGCCCGGGTGGACCGAAGCCGGCCGCCGACGCCACGTGCAGCTCGATCGACCAGGAGCCGCTGGCCTTCACGAAGGCGTTCGCCGCCTTCGGATAGCCCCGCAGACCACCCCGTACCCCCCACACGCGCGCCCCGGCCTGGTCACCCCACCACTGGCCGGGGCGTGCCCCTTTCCGTGCCGAAAAGACGTCCTCACACGCCGGACGGGCTGGTGGATGTGTCACCCGCCCGCCACTCCTCCGCGTACGCGTCGAAGATCGCCCGCAGATGGTGGCCGATCTTCAGGTAGTCCAGGTCGTCCAGGTTGGCCAGCGACACCCGCACCGACCACTCCGGTCCGTCGAAGCCGCCGCCGTTCAGCAGGACCACCGACGTCTGCTCGGCCAGCCGGAACAGCGGGTCCACCGGCTCGTAGTTCGCCTCCAGGAAGTCGGCGAACGGCTTCCCGTGCACGCGTTCCGCCTCGGCCAGCAGGTCCAGCTCGATGTAGTACGCGGCCCGCTTCGGGTCCTCCGAGACCTTCATGTGGACGCCCTCCAGCAGGAGTTCGAGCCGCTGCTGCACGATGGCCCGGATGCGGTGCTTGTACGCCTGGCCCTCGTCCAGCATGTCGAAGAGCGAGAACAGCGCCATCATCACCTGCTGCGGCAGCGAGAGCCCGGCGGTGTGGTTCAGCGCCACCTGCCGGGAGTCGGCCACCATGCGGTCGATGAACCTCATCTTCTCCGGCTCCAACGACAGCGTTCCGTAACGCCGGTTGAGCCGCTCCTTCGTCTCCGCGTCCTGCTCCTTCAGCATCGCGTCGATCACGTTGTCGTCGTGCAGCGCGATCACCCCGAGCCGCCAGCCGGTTGCCCCGTAGTGCTTGGAGTAGGAGTAGACGAGCAGCGTGTTGCGCGGCAGGTCGGCGGCGAGCGAACGGAAGCCCTCGACGAACGTCCCGTACACGTCGTCGGTCACGATGACCAGGTTCGGGTTCTGCTCGGCGACGATGGAGGCGATCTGCTCGCTGACCCGTGAAGAGAGCGCCAGCGAGGGCGGGTTGCTCGGGTTGACGCAGCAGACCATCTTCACCGACGGGTCCGCCAGCTTGGCGACCTCCTCCTCCGGGTAGCGCCACTGCCGCACCCCGGTCTCGGTGAACAGGTTCGCCTCCACATGGACCACGTCGAAGCCGTACGTGTCCAGCTCGGGGATCTCCAGGTACGGGGTGAACACCGGGACCATCAGGGCGATCCGGTCGCCCTTCTTCAGGATCCCGTTCCTCATCAGCGAGTCGAAGATGTAGCACATCGCCGCCGTGCCGCCCTCGGTCGCGAACAGGCTCAGCGTCTGCCCCTCCGGCGGCCGGTGGTCGAACATCTCGTCCGCGAGGTAGCCGCGCACGATCTCCTCGGTGTGGCGCAGGATCCGGTCCGGTACCGGGTAGTTGTCGCCGATCGAGGAGTCCGCCAGCTCGTGCACGAACGCGTCCCGGTCGAAGCCGAACCGCTTCACCGCCAGGTCCACGCTCGCCTTCAGCAGCTCGATGCCGGGCAGCTCCGGGTGCGTACGGACGAAGTGCTCGAACCGCTCCGCGCACCCGGCCTCCTCCGGCATCCCGCCGAGGTTGTCCGCCGTCCAGACCCGGCGGGACTCGGAGATCGCGAAGTAGCCGAGCGCGTGGTACGCCTCACGCGGGCCGGTGGCGGTCCAATTGGGGTTGCCCCGGCCCGCGTTGAGCATCGCCCGGGTCGTCTTCCCCTTCTGGCCCGGCTTGTCGCTCTGCGCCTCCGTCGCGATCTGGATGAACTTGTCCTTCAGCTCGAAGGGCGAGAGCTGGGCGAAGGACCGGATCTCTTCCCGGCTGAGCTTGGTCTTGGGCATGGTGGTGTCCGCTCCCGTGCAGGGTCAGTGGTTGAGGATGACGATCACGGCGCCCCACACCGTCAGCAGGACGTTGCCGACGGCGTACGGAATCGTGTAACCGAGGGTGGGGATCTGCGACTTCGAGGTCTCGTTGACGGCGCCGATCGCCGCCGTGGTGGTCTGGCCGCCCGCCAGGACGCCCATCAGGACCGGGAACCGGATCTTCTGGACGTAGTGGCCGACGAGGAACCCCACGATCAGCGGGACCACGGTGGCGACCGCGCCGAAGACCAGCAGCCCCCAGCCGGCCGTGGAGAGGCCGCTGGTGAAGCTCGGGCCCGCGTTGATGCCGACGACGGCGACGAAGAGGCAGAGGCCGAGGGTGTCCATGAACCACTGGGCGCCCGGCGGCACGTTCCCGTACGTCGGGTATTTCCCGCGGATCCAGCCGAAGACCAGACCCATGATCAGCCCGCCGCCCGAGGTGGAGAGCGAGATCGGCACCCCGCCCGCCGTCAGCGCCGGGATGCCGATGCAGCCGCCGAGGAAGATGCCGAGCCCCACCCAGACCATGTCGGTCGCGAAACTGGTCGGTACCGGTTTGCCGAGCGTCTTCGCCGCCGGACCGACCAGGCGCTCCGGGCCGGTGAGGATCAACGTGTCGCCGCGCTCCAGCGGGGTGGAGAGCCGGTACGGGAACTCCGCGCCCGCCCGGTACAGCTTGTCGATGTAGACGCCGACCATGAACGGCTCCCGGCGCACCTCCGCGACCGTCCGCCCGAGGTGCGCCTTCTCCGAGGCGACGACGTGCAGCGTCTCGGTGCGGTAGCCCAGCAACTCGACGTCGTCGGCCTCGGCGCCGATGTGCGTGACGGGGTCGAAGTCGACCAGGTCGCCACGGATCGCGCTGACCGCGACGGTGTCGCCGAGGCGGAGCGTACGGGACTGGTCGTGCTCCAGGACCGTCCCGTCCCGGCGCACGCCGGTGAGGTAGACCCGGCGGCCCAACCCCCTCTGCTGCTCCTCGAAGTCCGCCACCGAGCGGCCCACCAGGTCCGGGCGGTCCACGCGGTAGGCGCGCAGCACCACCTCGTAGTAGCCCGCCCCCTCGTCCGGGCTCTCGTCCGGCGCGTCCAGCTCGGCGGCGAGGGCGGCGCTCTCCTTCGCCAGGTCCCTGCGGTACAGCTTGGGCAGCACGTTGGCCAGGAGCATCGCGCAGAGGATGGTGCCGAGCGGGTACGTCACCGCGTAGCCGACGGCCACCAGGTTCGCCTGGGTCTTCGCCTCGTCGGCCGACAGCCCCGGCAGCGTACCGATGGCGTCCTGCGCGACCCCGATCGCGGCCGACTGGGTGAGGGCCCCGCTCATCAGGCCGGCGCCGAGCCCGGGACCGTAACCGAGCAGGCTCGCGAAGAGCCAGGAGACCAGCAGCCCGGTCACACAGACCACGACCGCGTTGACCACCTGCGGCAGGCCGTCCTTCTTCAGCCCCCGGAAGAACTGCGGTCCCACCCGGTAGCCCAGCGCGAACAGGAACATGATGAAGAACAGGTTCTTCACCGTGTCGTCGATCTCCACCTTGAACTGCGCGCCCAGCACCAGCCCCGCCACCAGGCACCCCGTCACCGCGCCCAGCGCGATCGCCCGGTAGCGGACCTTGCCCAGCAGGAAGCCGAGCGCGATGACGAGGAAGACGAGCAGTTCGGGGTGGGGCTGGAAGATGTTCCGGTTGAGGAAGTCGATCACGTCAGGCCCCCAGTACGCCGACGAGGATGGGGCCGGTCAGCGGGAGCAGGAAGTTGGAGAGCGTGTACGTGATCGTGTAGCCGAGCAGCGGTACGGAGCTCTGGGCCACCTGGGTGATGGAGGTGATCGCCGGGGTCGAGCACTGCTGTCCGGCGATGGCGCCGATCAGCAGCGGCTTCTCGATCTTCAGCAGCTTGCGCCCGACGATCAGGGAGATCGTGGCGGGCACCAGGACCATGGCGATCCCGGCGAACGGCAGCAGCGCCCCGTACTCCTTGAGCAGCGGCCAGGCCTGCGGTCCCGCCGCCAGTCCCGTACAGGCGATGAAGACGGCCAGGCCCATGTCCTTGAGCGTGCTCGCGGCCTGCGGCGGGAAGGCGCCGAAGGTCTGTTTGCGGGAGCGGAACCAGCCGAAGAGCAGGCCGGAGATCAGGCAGCCGCCGCCGGTGCCGAGCGACATCGGGACGTCGCCGAGCTTGACCACGATCTGGCCGAGCAGTGAGCCGGCGACGATGCCGAAGCCGATGTAGACGAAGTCGGTGGAGTCGTTCTTCACGACCGCGCCGATCTTGGCGACCAGCTTGTTCAGCCCGCCGCGCGCGCCGACCAGGGTGAGGACGTCGCCGCGCTGGAGGACGGTCTCGCCGCTGGCCGGGAGGTGCTGGTCGTTGCGGAGGACGTCGGTGATGTAGACGCCGTCCGCGCGGAACTCCGGGTGGTTCTTCTCCAGCCGGTCGATGGTCGAACCGGCGGTGGCCTTCTCGGTGACGGCGACCTGGCTGGTGGCCAGCGGCGCGTCGAGCCCCGGGACGGCCGGGGTCTCCGGGCCGATCTCCCGGCCCGCCTCGATGATCGCCGAGCGCCGGCCGACGACCTGGATCAGGTCGCTGAGCGTCAGTTCCAGCTCCGGGGAGGGCGTCAGCAGCTTGCTGCCGCGCTTGACGCCCTCGACCGTGATGTGGCCGCCGAGCGCGTTCTCCAGGTCGCCGACCGTACGTCCGTCGGCATGGGTGACCAGGTAGGTGCGGCCGACCATGCCCGGCAGCGCCTCACGCTCGTCGGACTCCAGACCGGCCTGGCCGCCGCGCATCTTCTCCCACAGCTCGCGGGAGGCGTCGGCCAGGTTGATGCGGAGCAGCATCGGCATGATCTGGCTGGTGAAGAGGACGATGGTGATCAGGCCGAACAGGTAGCAGACCGTGTAGGCGGTCGCCACGTGCCCCTGGTACTGGGTGATCTGCTCGGAGGTCAGGTCGCTGAGCTTGCCGATCGCCTCGGTGGCCGTACCCACGACGGCGGACTCGGTGGCCGCGCCCGCCAGGATGCCGGACGCCGTGCCGACGTCCAGGTCGAAGGCCTTGGCGAGCCCGTAGGCGATCCCGAGGACACAGACCAGCTCGATCAGGCAGAGCGTGAAGAAGCGCAGGCTGGAGCGGTTGAGGTTGGCGAAGAACTGCGGCCCGGCCATGTAGCCGAGCGAGAAGATGAACAGCGCGAAGAAGACGGTCTTGACGTCGTCGTCGACGCTGACGTTCCGGGTGCCGATCAGCAGCGACACGATCAGCGTGCCGCAGATACCGCCGAGCGTGATCGGGCCGACGCGGAGCTTGCCGACCAGGTAGCCGGCGGCGAGACAGAAGAAGAGGGCCAGTTCGGGATGGTCGCGCAGTACGCCCATCCCGCGTCACCCACCGGTTCCGGTGTCGACGGCACGCGTGATCAAAGGGGACATAAGGGCGAAATTAACAGGGGTGGGACCTCCCGGCACTTCACCCCGCTCCGGCAACCCCCGTTCACCTCTCGACGGGTGGCCGGGTCCGGAGCCCTCGCGTGACGCGCTGGACATCCTTCGGCAACGGAATCGTCTTCAACTCTTGACACCCACCCCCTTGAGGCAGGAACCTTCCGGCATCGGCGCATGGGAGCGCTCCCACGAATACGGGGAGGGGATCCCGCGCGCTTCCTTCCCGCAGGACTTCCCTGTCCTTTCACCAGGACTTCCCCGCACCAAGGAGCAGTGGAATGCGCATCACCCGCAGCGTTGCCGGTCGACGCCGGAGAACCGCGATCGTGGCCACCTCGGGCCTCACGGTCACCGCCCTGCTGCTCACCGGCTGCGGCGGCTCGTCCGACTCCGGAAGCAAGGGAGCCGACGCCGACGGCAACATCACGCTGACCGTGGCCGACTTCGGCCAGTTCGGGTACAAGGAGGCCGGGCTCTTCGAGAAGTACCACGAGCTCAACCCGAAGATCACGGTCAAGGAGGACACCACCGCCGAGGAGAAGAACTACTACCCGAAGCTGCTCCAGCAGCTGAACTCGGGCAGTGGCCTCGCCGACGTCCACGGCATCGAGGTCGGCCGGATCAAGGAGATCGTCGACACCAAGGCGGACTCGTTCGCCGACCTCTCCAAGGTGATCGACGTCGACCAGTGGGTCTCCTGGAAGGCCAAGCAGGCCACCGCCCCCAGCGGCGCGGTGATCGGCGCGGGCACCGACATCGGCCCCATGTCGCTCTGCTACAACCGTGAGCTGTTCGAGAAGGCCGGCCTGCCCACCGACCGCGCCGAGGTCGCCAAGCGGACGGCCGGCGGCTGGGAGGACTTCCTCGCGCTCGGCGAGGAGTACAAGAAGAAGGCGCCCCAAGGCACGTACTTCATGGACTCCGCCAGCGCCATGTTCAACGCGGTCGTCAGCTCCAGCCCCGAGCAGTACTACGACGCGAGCGGCAAGCCGGTCTACAAGGAGAGCGCCAGCGTCAGCAAGGGCTGGGACCTGGCCGCCGAGGCCGCGTCCAAGAAGCTGACGCAGGGCCTGGCCCAGTTCGAGGACCAGTGGCAGGCGGCCCTGCGCAAGAGCACCGTCGCCACCGTGGTCTGCCCGGCCTGGATGGCCGGCCAGATCTCCACGTACGCCGGTGACGCCAACAAGGGCAAGTGGGACATCACCAGCGCACCCGGCGCCACCTCCGCCAACTGGGGCGGCTCCTTCCTCGCCGTACCGAAGTCCGGCAAGAACGTGGACGAGGCCACCAAGCTCGTCAAGTGGCTGACCGCGCCCGAGCAGCAGGCCGCCGTCTTCAAGGCGATCGGGGTCTTCCCGTCCAACCAGGGCGCCTACGAGCTGCCGGACGTGAAGAGCGCCACCCTGCCGTACTTCAACAACGCGCCCATCGGCCAGATCTACGCGGACGGCGCGAAGTCCATCCCCGAGGCGGTGCTCGGCCCGAAGGACGGCGTGATCAAGGACTCGATCTCCACGCAGATCAACAACATGGAGCAGCGCGGTACGAAGCCGGACGCGGCCTGGGACGTCGCGGTCCGCACGATCGACAAGGCGATCGGCTGAGCTGAACCGGCCGCCCGCGGCGCGACCTGAACCGACGCCGCGCGGACCCGGCGCCGGGGCGGGCGGGCGACTCCTGCCGCGCCCGCCCGCCCCGGCCGCCCGTCACCGGCCCGCCCACTCCATGACTCAGCCGCCCGCCGGCGCCCCCAGGGAAGGACTCCCGCCCGTGGCAACCTCGACCCCCACCCGGGACGCGTACGCATCCCCGCCCCGCGAACCGCAGAAGGAACCACCGTCCGAGCGGCGGCAGTTGTGGCGCAGCCGGCTGTGGCGGTTCGACGACAAGGCGTCCCCGTACGCCTACATAGCGCCGTTCTTCCTGATCTTCGGGGCCTTCGGCCTCTACCCGCTCCTCTACACCGGCTGGATCGCCCTGCACCGGGTCTCGATGACCGGCCTGGACTCGATGGAGTGGGTGGGCTGGGAGAACTTCGACAAGATCCTGCACGACCCGGAGTTCTGGACCTCGGTCAGCAACACCTTCCTGATCGGTGTCATCTCGACCGTCCCGCAGCTCCTGGTGGCGCTCGGCCTCGCGCATCTGCTCAACTACCGCCTGCGCGCCAGCACGTTCTGGCGCACGATCATCCTCACGCCGTACGCGACCTCCGTCGCCTCCGCCGCCCTCGTCTTCGCGCTGGTCTTCAGGGCGGACGGCGGACTGCTCAACTGGACGCTCGGCCTCGTCGGCTTCGACCCGGTCAACTGGGCGAACGGACACTGGACTTCGAAGCTCGCCATCTCGATCATCGTGATCTGGCGGTGGACCGGCTACAACGCGCTGATCTACCTCGCGGCCATGCAGGCGGTCCCCAACGACCTCTACGAAGCAGCCTCGTTGGACGGCGCCTCGCGCTGGCAGCAGTTCCGCAAGGTGACCATCCCCTCGCTGCGGCCGACGATCCTGTTCACCATCGTCATCTCGACGATCGGGTCCATGCAGCTGTTCGGTGAGCCGCTGCTGCTGGAGGGCGGCGCGATGGGCGCCACCGGCGGCAACGAGAACCAGTACGAGACGCTCAGCATCTACCTCTACAACTACGGCTGGAACCTCGGACATCTGGGTCCGGCGGCCGCCGTGGCCTGGGCGATGCTCGCGCTCCTGCTCATCATCGCCGCGGTCAACTGGTTCATCGGCCGCTACGTCCGCAAGTCCGCGGTCTGACCGGGAGCGATTCCATGACCATGACCAGCACCACACCCACCGCCCCGGTGAAGCCCGCACCGTCGCCGAAGGGCAGCGCCCCGCACCGCCCCAGCCGCTTCAGGATGGGCGCGGGCCAGCAGATGAAGGGCGGCCCGTTCGCGTACATCGCGCTCGCCGTCGTCGGCTTCGGCTCGCTGCTGCCGCTGTACTGGACCCTGGTGGCGGCCTCCCGCACCCAGGACGAAGTCCTCGCCTCCACACCGCCGTTCCTGCCGGGCGGCAGGCTGGTGGAGAACCTCCAGACGGCCTGGGAGCAGGCCAGCCTCGGCAAGGCGATCGTCAACAGCATCATCGTCTCGTCGTCCATCACCGCCGCGACGCTCTTCTTCTGCACGCTCGCCGGCTACGCGTTCGCCAAGATGCGCTTCCGGGGCCGGGGCTGGCTGATGACCGCCGTCATCGCCACGCTCACGATCCCGCCGCAGCTCAGCGTGGTCCCGCTCTTCATGATGATGTCCGGCCTCGGCTGGGGCGGGCAGCTCGAATCGGTGATCTTCCCGACGCTGGTGAGCGCGTTCGGCGTGTTCTTCATGCGCCAGTACCTGATCGAGGCGCTGCCGTACGAGCTGATCGAGGCGGCCAAGATCGACGGGGCGAACAACTTCCGCATCGTGGTGAGCGTGGTGCTGCCGGTCGCCCGCCCCGCGATGATGGTGCTCGGGATGCTCACCTTCGTCCAGGCGTGGAACGACTTCTTCTGGCCCTACCTCGCCCTCAACCAGCAGAACCCGACCCTTCAGGTGGCGCTCGGCCAGCTCAGCGCCTCGTACACGCCCGACCAGTCCATCGTCATGGCGGGCGCGCTGATCAGCACGCTGCCGCTGCTGGTGGTGTTCGTGGTCTTCGGCAAGAAGATCGTGGGCGGGATCATGTCGGGCGCGGTCAAGGGCTGACGTCATCCGCGGTGCGGCCGGCCCCGGCCGCGCCGCCCCTCCACCTCATCCTCCACTACCCCCATGGGAGCGCTCCCGCATGACTGTCGTACGATCCGACACCGCCCCGCAGCAGGCCCCCACGGCCCCCGCCCCCTTCCCGACGGGCTTCGTCTGGGGCGCCGCCACCGCCGCGTACCAGGTGGAAGGGGCAGCCGCCGAGAACGGCCGCACCCCCTCCATCTGGGACACCTTCAGCCACACCCCCGGCAAGGTCCTGAACGGCGACACCGGAGACGTGGCCGCCGACCACTTCCACCGCTACCGCGACGACGTGGCGCTGATGAAGCGGCTCGGCCTCCAGGCGTACCGCTTCTCCGTCTCCTGGTCCCGCGTCCAGCCCACCGGCCGCGGCCCCGCCGTCGAACGCGGCCTGGACTTCTACCGCTCGCTCGTCGACGAGCTGCTCGCGGCCGGCATCACGCCCGTCGCCACGCTCTACCACTGGGACCTGCCCCAGGAGTTGGAGGACGCGGGCGGCTGGCCCGAGCGCGCGACGGCCGAGCGGTTCGCCGACTACGCGGCCATCATGGCGCGCGCGCTCGGCGACCGGGTCGGGATGTGGACGACGCTCAACGAGCCCTGGTGCACGGCCTTCCTCGGTTACGGCTCCGGGGTCCACGCCCCCGGCCGCACCGAACCGGCCGCCGCGCTGCGGGCCGCCCACCATCTCAACCTGGCCCACGGCCGGGCGACCGAGGCGCTGCGCGCCAACCTCCCCGCCGCCGCGCAGACCTCGGTCACCCTCAACCTCCACCAGGTGCGCCCGCTCACCGGCAGCGACGCGGACGCGGACGCGGCGCGCCGGATCGACGCGGTGGGCAACCGGATCTTCACCGGCCCGATGCTGCGGGGCGCGTACCCGGAAGACCTGCTCGCCGACACCGAACGCATCGTGAGCTGGCCGGAGTTGATCCGCGAAGGCGACCTCGCCGCCATCGCCGCCCCGATCGACGTGCTCGGCGTCAACTACTACACGCCCACGATCGTCTCCACGCCCGCCTCCGGCGCCGGGGACACCCGCAACGACGGCCACGGCAGCAGCGACCACTCCCCGTGGCCGGGCTCGGAGCACGTCGCCTTCCACCTCGCCGAAGGCAAGCCGCGTACGGCCATGAACTGGTCGGTCGACCCGAACGGCCTGTACGCCCTCCTCATGGACGTCGCCCGCGAGAACCCGGGCCTCCCGCTGATGGTCACCGAGAACGGCGCGGCCTTCGAGGACACCGTCGACGCGGACGGCCAGGTCCACGACCCGGAGCGGATCGCCTACCTGCACGGCCATCTCGCCGCCGTACAGCGGGCGGTGGCCGACGGCGCCGACGTACGCGGCTACTTCCTCTGGTCGCTGATGGACAACTTCGAGTGGGGATACGGCTACTCGAAGCGGTTCGGCGCGGTCCACATCGACTACGCGACCCAGCTCCGCACCCCCAAGGCGAGCGCGCACTGGTACGGCGAGGTGATCGCACGCCACGGACTGCCGCCGGAGGCGTGACGCGCTGAGCGCCGTGGGCCCCGGTGGCGACAGACCGGGGCCCACACCTCGACCCGGCTTTGGGAGCGCTCCCAATACACTGTCCGTACGCTCGTCGGAGTGATCGATCCAGGACTTGGATTGACTGTACGGCTGTGAGAAATTGACCGGGAACGGGGAGGCAGCCATGGCGGCAGCGCGAGTACGGAACGGCGGGCGGCCCACGCTCGAAGAGGTGGCGGCCCGGGCCGGAGTCGGCCGCGGCACCGCCTCCCGCGTCATCAACGGCTCACCCCGGGTCAGCGAAGCGACCCGCGAGGCGGTCGAGGCGGCCGTCGCCGAACTGGGCTACGTCCCCAACCGCGCCGCCCGCGCCCTCGCCGGCAACCGCACCGACGCCATCGCGCTGGTGGTGCCGGAGCCGGAGACCCGCTTCTTCGCCGAACCGTACTTCTCCGCCATAGTGCGCGGCGTGGGAGCGGCCCTGGCCGACACCGAGATGCAGCTTCTCCTCACCCTCGCGGGCAACGACCGCGAGCGCCGCCGGCTGGCGCAGTACCTGACCGCGCACCGGGTCGACGGCGTCCTGCTGGTCGCGGTGCACGCCGACGACCCGCTGCCGGAGCTGCTGGAACAGCTCGGCATGCCGTGCGTGATCAGCGGCGCGAGGCACGCGAACGAGCCTCTCGCCTCGGTCGACTCGGACAACTTCGAAGGCGCGCGGGCCGCCGTCGACCACCTGATCACCCGGGGCCGCCGGTCGATCGCCACGATCACCGGCCGCCTGGAGGTCTACGGTGCCCAGCGCCGCCTGGACGGCTACCGCGCCGCCCTCGCCGCCGCGGGCCTGCCCCCGGACGAACGCCTCATCGCCCCGGCCGACTTCACCGAGGAGGGCGGCGCGCGGGCCATGCGCGAACTCCTCGCCCGCCGCCCCGACCTGGACGCGGTCTTCGCGGCCTCCGACGTGATGGCGGCCGGCGCCCGCCAGGTCCTGCGCGAGGCCGACCGCCGCATCCCCGAGGACGTGGCCCTGATCGGCTTCGACGACTCGGTGGTCGCCCGCCACATGCACCCGGCCCTCACCAGCGTCCGCCAGCCGATCGAGGAGATGGGCCGCCGGATGGCCGAACTGCTCCTGGAGGAGATCGCGGGACGCGTGGGCGAGGAGCGGCCGTCGGTGGTGCTGCCGACGCAGCTGGTGGTGCGCGACTCGTCGTGACGGCCCTCGCGGCACGTCGTTGCGGTAGCCGGGCCTCCGGATTTCACCAGTTCTTCACGCGTCTCCGCTCCGACGGCTAATGTTCGCTGCGTACGACGAATGTGTGACGCACCACACACGTCACGCAGCGGGCTGCCGGGTGCGCTCCGAGCGGCCGTGCATCTGGGGGGCCTCGTGCACGAGATGGTCAAGGGCGCCAACGTCGGTCTCACGGCGCTGAGCGAGAACGTCGGCTCGGTGATGGTGGGCCTGGGCTGGAGCAGCGCTACGGGGGAGGGCGACGCGGACGTCTCCGTCCTCCTGCTCGACGGCGACGGCAAGGTCCGCAGCGACGACGACTTCTGCTTCTACAACAACCCCGTGGCCGGCAACGGAAGCGTGCAGTTGCTCGGCAAGACGCCCACGGCCGACGGCAGCGAGGACCGGATCAGCTTCGATCTGGACGCCGTGCCGCAGGAGATCGACACGGTGGTCGTCGCCGCCAGCCGCTACGGCGGATCCCGCTTCGGCGAGCTGGACGACCTCCGCCTCACCCTCGCGGACGGCGCGGGCGACGGCCTGGTCCGGTTCGCGGTCGAAGAGGCCGACGAGGTCAGCGCGGTGATCTTCGGTGAGCTGTACCGGCGTTCGGGGGAGTGGAAGTTCCGGGCCGTCGGCCAGGGGTACGCGTCGGGGCTCGCCGGGCTGGCGACCGACTACGGCGTCGACATCGACGACGACGCGGCGGAGGAGGCGGAGGAGGAGGCGGAGGGCCTGGTCGAAGAGGCGCCGAGCGCCGAAGCGGAGCCGCCGCCGCAGCCCGCCGCCGCCCCGAAGGCCCGGGTCCCCGCCCACGCCACCGCCGACCGCGCCGACGACGCGGCTCCCGCCGCCCCGGCCCCGGACCCGGTCACCCCGCCCAAGCCCGCACGCCGTCCCCGTACCGCCAAGAAGAAGGTCACCCTCCCCCGTACGGTCAGGAAGAGCCTCGCCGACAACGAGTCCTGGCGCTCCGCCCGGCTGTTCCCGGTGTCCGCGCTCAAGAGCGACCGCGAGCGCGAGACGCGGGCCACCTCCGTCGTCCTGTCCGTGATGGCGCAGGTGCCGGAGTTCGGCCGCCGCCTCACCGCCGGGTTCGGCGCGCCGGCCGGCCGGATGGAGACGTACACCGAGGTGACGCTGCCGCACGGCGAGTCGCCGCGGCGGCCGGACGGGGTGATCCGGGTCGAGCGGGCGGGCAAGCTGTGGACGGCGCTCGTCGAGACCAAGACCAACGGGAACGCGCTCAAGCCCGACCAGGTGCAGGCGTACATGGACATCGCCGCCCGGCGCGGGTACGAGGCGGTGATCACGCTCTCCAACGACGTGGCGCTGGAGGGCAGCCCGCTCGTCGACGTACGGATCGACGGCCGCCGCAAGCACAAGGTGGCCCTCTGGCACCTGTCCTGGGCCGAGGTCGTGCACCAGGCGCAGATGCTGATCCGCCACGAGGGCGTCGGCAACGCGGCCCACGCCTGGCTGCTCCAGGAACTGCTGCACTACCTCCAGCACGAGAACTCCGGCTGCCACGGCTTCCAGAACATGGGCGCCGCCTGGGTCCCGGTCCGCCGGGGCATCGACGACGAGACCCTGTGCCAGGGCGACGCCCGGGCCCTGGAGGTCATCGAGAACTGGGAGCGCCTGGTCCGCCAGGTCTGCCTGCGCCTCGGCGGTGAGCTGGGACAGAAGGTCCTGCCGGTCCAGCGCACCCGGCGCGGCTCCGACCCGCGGACCCGCCGCACCGAGCTCGCCGACCACCTCTGCGAGCAGGGGCGGCTCAACGCGGAGATCCGGATCGAGGGCACGCCGGGCGTCCTGGCCATCACCGCCGACCTGCGCACCGGCAAGCTCCGTACGTCGATCGAGATCCCGTCCGCCGAGCCCGGCTACCCCCTCAGCCGGGTCAAGCGGCTGATCCGGCGGCTGGCCGAGGCACCGGCCGACCTGCACATCGAGACGCTCGTCGACGGCCCGTCCCCCGGCCCGCGCGGCACGCTGGAGCGGCTGCGCCCGGAGCCCGCCGACATCGTCCCGAAGGGCGGGGCGCAGATCACCGGCTTCCGGCTCTCGCTGTTCAAGGGCATGGGCAACGGCCGGGGCGCCGCCGAGACGGGCTTCATCCGCAGCGTCGACGAGGCCGTGGACCGCTTCCACGCCCAGGTCGTCGCCCAGGTGGAGGCCCCGGCCCGCCGCTCCCGGAGCGAGGAGCCGGCCGGCTGACGGCCTCCGCACACGAAGGCTGACCGGCCTCCGCACACGAAGAAGGGCCCCGGTCCGAAGACCGGGGCCCTTCTGTCAGGGTGAGTAACGGGACTTGAACCCGCGACATCCTGGACCACAACCAGGTGCTCTGCCAGCTGAGCTATACCCACCATGTCGCCCGGTCGTTTCCGACCGGCCGAGAAAAAGTGTACAGGGTCCGGGAGGGTGCTCGCGCCCCCGTTTCCCGGGGCCGGTCAGCAGCCGCTCGCACGGCCCTGACCAGCGGTTTTCTCCGGTGTGACGCGGACGGTTCGCTCCAGTGGGGCGGACGGTTCGCCACGGTGCGGCGCGGACGGTTCCTACGGTGCGGCGCGGATCACGTGACGCGCCGCGATCTCCTTGGCGCGCTCCGAGTCCGGGCCGGGCTGCGGAACGAAGACCGCCTCCCGGTAGTAGCGGAGCTCCGCGATGGAGTCGCGGATGTCCGCCAGCGCCCGGTGGTTGCCGTTCTTCTCCGGGCTGTTGAAGTACGCCCGCGGGTACCAGCGGCGGGCCAGCTCCTTGACCGAGGACACGTCCACGATCCGGTAGTGGAGGTAGCCCTCCAGCTCCCGCATGTCCCGCGCCAGGAAGCCGCGGTCGGTACCGACCGAGTTTCCGCAGAGCGGGGCCTTGCCCGGCTCCTTCACATGCTCGCGGACGTACGCCAAGACCTGCTCCTCGGCGTCGGCCAGGGTGGTGCCCCCGGCCAGCTCGTCGAGGAGGCCCGAGGCGGTGTGCATCTGCCGCACCACCTCGGGCATCGTCTCCAGGGCCGCGTCCGGCGGGCGGATCACGATGTCCACCCCGTCGCCGAGCACGTTCAACTCCGAGTCGGTGACCAGGGCGGCCACCTCGATCAGTGCGTCGTCCGTCAACGAGAGCCCGGTCATCTCGCAGTCGATCCACACCATGCGGTCGTTCATGCGCCCCACCCTACGGGGCGCTCCGCTGTCCCGGCAGGGCCGGGCGCCCGGGAGCGTACGCGTCGGGGACCGGCAGCGAGTGCTCCGAGGAGCCCGCCGAGGCCGACACGGAGACCGGAGTCGATGAGCCCATCGGGGCGCCCCTGCGGCCGGACGGCGAGCCCTGGCTGGGCACGACCGTCTCCAGCACCGTCGCGGCGCTCTCCGCCACCCCCTGCGGACGACGGGCCCGGTAGGCGGCCCGGTACGCGGCGGGGGAGGAGCCGAGCTGGCGGCGGAAGTGCCCGCGCAGCGCGACCGGTGAGCGGAAGCCGCAGCGTCCGGCGACCTCGTCGACCGAGTAGTCGGAGGTCTCCAGCAGCCGCTGTGCCTGGAGCACCCGCTGGGTGATCAGCCACTGGAGCGGTGCGCTCCCCGTGAGCGAGCGGAACCTGCGGTCGAAGGTCCGCCTGCTCATGTAGGCGCGCGCCGCGAGCGTCTCCACGTCGAACTGCTCGTGCAGATGCTCCAGCGCCCAGGCCACGACCTCGGCGAGCGGGTCGGAGCCGATCTCCTCGGGCAGCGACCTGTCCAGGTAGCGCTCCTGTCCGCCACTGCGCCGCGGCGGTACGACGAGCCTGCGGGCCAGTGCGCCCGCCGCCTCGGTGCCGTGGTCGGTGCGGACTATGTGGAGGCAGAGGTCGATACCCGCCGCCGTACCGGCGGAGGTCAGCACATCGCCGTCGTCCACGAAGAGTTCGCGCGGATCGACGTGCACCGACGGATAGCGCTTGGCCAGCGTCGGCGCGTACATCCAGTGCGTGGTGGCCGGCCGGCCGTCCAGCAGGCCGGCCGCCGCGAGCACGAAGGCTCCCGTGCACAGGCCGACGATGCGGGCGCCCTCCTCATGGGCGCGCCGCAGCGCGTCCAAGGCCTCGGCGGGCGGTGGTGAGGTGATCGAACGCCAGGCGGGCACCACCACGGTGCCTGCCCTGCTGATCGCCTCCAGGCCGTACGGCGTGGTCAGTTCGAGTCCACCCGTCGTGCGCAGCGGTCCGTCCTCGCCGCCGCAGACCAGCAGGCGGTAGCGGGGAACTCCCGCGTCCTGCCGGTCGATTCCGAAAACGGAGAGCGGGATGGAGCTCTCGAAGATAGGGCCGCCGCTGAACAGCAGCACGGCAACGACTTCCCGGCGTCGCCGCCCGGTCAGCTTGCGTGCGGCCTCCGTCGCGGTGGCGGAGTCCTGGCTCATGACGCTAAGCCCCCCTCGGTGTTCGCGTCTCCCTGGTCCTTACGGGCCTGCCGCTCCTGCACGTTTCCCCTCGGTTTCGCACGGTTCCCCAGCCCCCCGATTTTCAAGATCGAATCTACTTCGTCGCGTGGCCCCGCCGTGACACCTTCCCCCACCGGCTTTAAGTCGATAAGGAAACGTGGCGTGAAGCGTTCGATCACGAAGCGTTTCACCCGCGAAGCGCACAGGGAAGTGCCCTTCGCGAAGGTGGCCCGTCCGCGTCGGGTGAAAGCGTACCGCGCGGTCTCTTCCTGCCTGGTGGGCGGTGGGCTCTCCGGCCATTCCGCGAAGGGTTCGGCCAGGATGTGAAGTTGGCTGAAAATGAACGGTTGCGTGCGCGGGTTCCAGTCACGCCGGGCGCACAACTTCCGCCTGACGGCCGCCCCGGTGCGCTCCCTCGGTCCGGTGGCACGCGGCGGGTTCGGGCCACCGGTGCGGAACATGACGGTCTGACGGGGCTGGAGGGGCTCCTGAGGCGACGGCAACCGGATTACCGACCGATGGGCCGCGGGCGATCGGAATCAGCGGTGCGGTCCGCCGGCTCGCATCGCCCGCCGCGGCCGCGCCCTCCTGCTCCGTACCGCCGCCCGGAGCCCCGGAAAACAGGGCGTCCACCCTCGTCCCGCCCCGCCGAGGCCCGTGTACGACACACCTGGCATTGCCATACCGGACCGCCTCGGGCATGCTCCCTCCAACGTCACGCGTGCTTTTGCGGGGGTCTGGGCAGGGGAGGAGTGGCGTCGTACCCTTGGGGGTATGGGGTTGGGAAGATGATTCCCGGACAGAGCCGCATCTCCAGCTGAGCACCTCTCGAAACCGCTCCCTCCTCACGAGGACTCTCTTCGCCGAGACACCGATGGCCGGTCACGAAATCCCTGAACCCAAAGACCGCAAGCAGGTAGCCGACCCCAGGTCGGAGCCGCGGACGGTCGAAGAAGCGCGCCCCGCGTGCGATCCCGCCTTCCGGCACGGAGTGGTGGTCGGTTTCGACGGCTCCACCTCCAGCGAGCGGGCCCTCGCCTACGCGATCGGCATGGCTGGCAGATCGGGCTCGGGCCTGATCATCGTCCATGTGGCCAACCGGCTCCCGACCACGGTCTGGGCCGGCTGCGAGCCCCCCGTCTTCGTCGACGTCCCCGACCACCGCACCGAGGTCCTCGGCCTGGAGCTGGCCTGCGCGGACTACCTCTCCGAGGTCCCGTGGGTGCTGGTGGAGCGTGGCGGCGACATCTGCCACGAGCTGGAGGAGGTCGGCCGCGAGTATTCCGCCGACGCCATCGTCGTCGGCTCCACGCACGGCCTCGTCGGCCGGATCTTCGGCTCGGTGGCGGGCCGCCTCGCCCGCCGCGCCCAGCGCCCGGTCATCGTCATCCCCTGAGCGCGCCCAGGAGCCCTTGTCCTGCAACGAGTTGGGCCCCGCACCGTCGTCACGACGGTGCGGGGCCCAACTCGTTGTACTGCGGCCGACTACTCGACCGTCACCGACTTCGCCAGGTTCCGCGGCTTGTCGATGTCCCGGCCCATCGCGAGGGCCGTGTGGTACGCGAAGAGCTGGAGCGGGATGCCCATGAGGATCGGGTCCAGCTCGTTCTCGTTCTTCGGTACGACGATGGTGTGGTCGGCCTTCTCCTGGACCTGGTGCGCCACGGCGAGGATCCGGCCGCTGCGCGCCTTGATCTCCTCCATCGCGGCCCGGTTCTTCTCCAGCAGGTCGTCGTCCGGCACGATCGCCACGGTCGGCATCGCGGGCTCGATCAGCGCGAGCGGGCCGTGCTTCAGCTCGGAGGCCGGGTAGGCCTCGGCGTGGATGTACGAGACCTCCTTCAGCTTCAGCGAGGCCTCACGGGCCACCGGATAGCCGCGCACCCGGCCGATGAACATCATCGACTTGGCGTCCGCGTACTCCGCCGCCAGCCGCTTGATCTCGTCCTCGCCCGCCAGGATCTCGCTGATCTGCTCCGGGAGCTTCCGCAGCCCGTCGATGATCCGCTTGCCGTCGGCGACCGAGAGGTCACGGATGCGGCCCAGGTGCAGCGCGAGCAGCGCGAAGGCGACCACGGTGTTGGTGAAGCACTTGGTGGAGACCACGCAGACCTCCGGGCCCGCGTGGACGTACGTACCGCCGTCGGCCTCCCGCGCGATCGCGGAACCGACCACGTTCACCACACCGAGGACGCGCGCGCCCTTGCGCTTCAGCTCCTGGACGGCGGCGAGCACGTCGTACGTCTCGCCCGACTGGGAGACCGCCACGTACAGGGTGTCGGGGTCGACGACCGGGTTGCGGTAGCGGAACTCGGAGGCCGGCTCGGCGTCGGCGGGGATCCGGGCCAGCTCCTCGATGAGCTGGGCGCCGATCTGGCCCGCGTGGTACGAGGTGCCACAGCCGAGGATCTTGATCCGGCGCACCCCGCGCGCCTCGCGGGCGTCCAGGTTGAGGCCGCCCAGGTGCACGGTGGAGAACCGGTCGTCGATCCGGCCGCGCAGCACGCGGTCCACCGCGTCGGCCTGCTCGGAGATCTCCTTGTGCATGTACGTGTCGTGGCCGCCCATGTCGTACGACTCGGCCTCCCACTCCACGGTGGTCGGCGTCGCCGTCGTGGTCGAGCCCTCCGTCGTGTACGTACGGAAGTCGTCGGCCTTCAGGGTGGCCATCTCGCCGTCGTCCAGCGTGACGACCTGGCGGGTGTGGGCGACCAGCGCGGCGACGTCCGAGGCGACGAACATCTCCTTCTCGCCGATGCCGAGGACGACCGGCGAGCCGTTGCGGGCGACCACGATGCGGTCGTTGAAGTCGGCGTGCAGGACGGCGATGCCGTACGTGCCCTCGACGTGGCGCAGCGCCTCGCGGACCTTCTCCTCCAGCGTGTCCGCCTGCGCGCGGGCGATCAGGTGGACCAGCACCTCGGTGTCGGTCTCGGAGAGGAGGACGATGCCGTCGGCGGTGAGCTTGGCGCGCAGCTCCGAGGCGTTGTCGATGATCCCGTTGTGGACGACGGCGACCTTGTTGTCCGCGTCCATGTGCGGGTGCGCGTTCTCGTCGCTCGGGGCACCGTGGGTGGCCCAGCGGGTGTGCGCGATGCCGGTGGTGCCGGCGAACCGCTTGGGGACCTTGGCCTCCAGCTCGCGGACCCGGCCCTTGGCCTTGACCATCTTCAGCGCGCCCGGCTTGCCCGCCGCCGCCTTGCCGGTGATGACGATGCCCGCGGAGTCGTAACCCCGGTACTCCAGCCGCTGCAGGCCTTCCAGCAGCAGCGGTGCCACATCACGCTTCCCGATGTATCCGACGATCCCGCACATGGATTTTCTGCCCCTCCATCGACGTACACGTACACGTACTTGTCTGTGTCTGCCTGCGTGCCGCGCCCTCGCACGGGCGCCCGGCCCGCTCAGCCGTAGACGATGCGGCGCAGCTGGCGGAGCGAGAGCTCCGGCGGCGCCACGGCGCGGTGCGGCAGCTCGGCCGCGATCCGCTCGAAGATCTCCGTGTTGACCAGGCCGCCGGACTGCAGTTCGCGGTGGCGGCGCCGGACGAAGTCGTCGGTGCTCTCGTCGAAGTACGCCAGCACGTCGAGGATCACCCGGGCCGCTTCGCCGCGCTGGAGCGCGGTGGAGCGGACGAGGTGGTCGATGAGGTCGTCGTGCGACGAGCGGCGTTCAAGCACCCGTCGATATTGCTTGTCGAACCGCTCCTACGCAAGAAATCTGCCCGATATCGGGCAGGGCACCCCCCGGGAAGGTGCTCGAAACGGTCACATCCGGCTCAGGATCGCCTGCTTCGCCGTACTGAACTCCTCATCCGTGAGGACCCCGGCCCGGTGCAGCTCGCCCAGCTCCCGCAGCCGCCGCAGCAGCACGTCGTGATCGTCGGCGGGCGGTACGGCGGTGGGCGCGGGCTCGGGCGCCTTGGTGAGGGCCGGGGCCTCCACGGGCGCGTCCAGTGCCGTACGGGCCTGCGGCAGCCGGGCCAGGACCGCCGCCGCGACCACGACCGCCGTGTACTCCTTCTTGGACAGCCCCCACAGCTCCAGGGAGTACGGGTCGTACTTCGGCGGGGCCGAGACCGGCCCGTCCACCGGCTCGAACCGCAGGTAGCCGTTCTCCAGGCCGATCGACGGCAGCCAGCGCACACCCGCGATCCGCGCCAGCGGGAAGGTCGCCGGGCCGCTCGCGGTCTTGGACTCCTCCGCCTTCCAGTTCCAGGTGAGCCGCACGGTCTCGCCGTCGAAGGACGCCGTGCCGTCACCGCCCCCGCCGGAGACCGGCAGCGAGGGCCCCGGCAGCAGGAACCGGTCCACCGGGCCCTCGGGCACCTGCTCGATCAGCAGCGCGTTGCGGACCTCGTCGACGAAGTACTCCGCCACGCCCGTACGGTCCTTCTCCACGGTCAGGACGTACGGGTCGGCGCCGTCCTTCAGGCGGCCGTCGGCGGCCCGCAGCACCGGGCACGCGCCGCCGCGCAGCCGGAGCCGCAGCCGGCCGCCCTTGCGTTCCGGCTCGAACGAGACACCCGCCAAGGCCTGTACGGGAACGGCCAGTTCACCCAGCGCCAGCCGGACCGGATGCGCCTTGCCGCCCGGCACGATGCGTACCGTCTCCCCGTCGAACGTCCACGTTCCGTCGCGCTGGATGATTTCTGCCATACCCGCGATTCTGCCAGCCGGGCGTACGGGAGCGGGCCCGGTCCTTGACCCGTCCACCGCTCCGCGATACGCATGGTCGGCGCGTTCGGTTGCCCCGAGATCCACAGGTAGCACCCGTCGAAGGGACAGGCTTGTGCGACAGCGACAGCGACGTCCGATGGGGAAGGCCCGGCTTACGACCCCGAAGGCCCGGCGTACGACGCCGAAGGCCCGGCCCGGAACCCTCCCCAGGCTCCTCTCCACCCTCCTGCTCGTCGTGGCGGCCGCCTTCTCCGCCACCGCCGCCACCTCCTCGGTCGCGGCCGCCTCCGCACCCCGCCCGCTCGGCCAGCTCGTGCCCGTCCCCGCGCAGGTGGTGCCGGGCGGCTCCCCGTACGCCATCACTGCCACGACCCCGATCAGGGTCTCCGGCCACTCCGGCGAGGTCCGGCGGATCGGCACCTACCTGGCGGAGCTCCTGCGCCCCGCCACCGGCTACGCGCTGCCCGTCACCGACCGGCCGGGCCCCGGCGGCATCCGGCTGGAGCTGGGCTCGCGGGACCGCGGCCTCGGCGAGGAGGGGTACCGGCTGCGCTCCACGCCCGCCGCGCTCACCATCACCGCCCGCGCCCCGGCCGGGCTCTTCCACGGCGTCCAGACGCTGCGCCAGCTCCTCCCGGACCGGGTGGAGGCCGACAGCCGGCAGAAGGGGCCGTGGAAGGTCGCGGGCGGCACCATCACGGACGCGCCGCGCTACGGCTACCGGGGCGCGATGCTCGACGTCTCGCGCCACTTCTTCTCCGTCGCCGAGGTGAAGCGCTACATCGACCAGCTCGCCCTCTACAAGGTCAACAAGCTGCACCTCCACCTCTCCGACGACCAGGGCTGGCGGATCGCCATCGACTCCTGGCCCCGGCTCGCCACGTACGGCGGCTCCACCGAGGTCGGCGGCGGACCCGGCGGGTACTACACGAAGGCGCAGTACCGCGAGATCGTCCGGTACGCCGCCTCCCGCTATCTGGAGGTCGTCCCGGAGATCGACCTGCCCGGCCACACCAACGCCGCCCTCGCCTCCTACGCCGAGCTGAACTGCGACGGGATCGCGCCGCCGCTCTACACCGGGACCACGGTCGGCTTCAGCTCGCTCTGTGTCTCCAAGCCGGTGACGTACGACTTCGTGGACGACGTCCTCCGTGAACTCGCCGCCCTCACTCCGGGGCCGTACCTCCACATCGGAGGCGACGAGGCGCACGCCACCAGCCAGGAGGACTACGTGGCGTTCATGGCGAAGGCGCAGGCGGTCGTCGGGAAGTACGGCAAGACGGTGATGGGCTGGCACCAGCTGACCGGTGCGGTGCCGGTGAAGGGCGCGGTGGCGCAGTACTGGGGGTACGACCGGACGGGCGCCGCCGAGCGGAAGCAGGTGGCCGACGCGGCGAGGAGCGGCACCAGGCTGGTGCTCTCGCCGGCCGACCGGGTCTACCTGGACATGAAGTACACCAAGGACACACCGCTCGGCCTGAGTTGGGCCGGACTGGTCGAGGTGGAGCGGTCCTACGACTGGGACCCGGCGACCTACCTGGAAGGCGCCCCGCAGGAGGCCGTCCTCGGCGTCGAGGCGCCGCTGTGGACCGAGACGCTGACGGACAGCGCGGAGATCGAGGCGATGGCCTTCCCGCGGCTGCTGGGCGCCGCCGAGATCGGCTGGTCACCGGCGGCGGCCCGTGACTGGGACACGTACAAGGTGCGCCTCGCCGCGCAGGGGCCGCGGCTGACCGCGCTCGGGATCGGCTTCTACCGCTCGCCGCAGGTGGACTGGGACCGGTGAGGACAGAGGTGAGCGCCCGGGGGACCGTCCCCGGGCGCTCACCGGCTCATGCGGGCCGCTCAGAACTTGGCGATCGGGTTCTTCAGGCGGCCGACCAACTGCAGGGCACCCGCTGGGTCGTTGAGGTCGACCATCTGCTGGTTGTTGCGCAGCTGGAGGCGGTTGAGGCAGGAGAGCGCGAACTCCGGCTCGAACAGGTCGTACTGCGCGAACTTCTCCGCGAGATACGGCACCGACTCCTGGTAGCCGCGTACGCACTCGGCGACCGTCCGCCAGAAGGTGTCCTCGTCCAGGACCCCTTCGGTGGCCAGGCCCGCGCCGAGGAAGCGGAAGAAGCAGTCGAAGACGTCGGTGAAGACCGACAGCAGCTTCATGTCCTCGGGCACCTCGGCGCGGATCCGGTCGACCTTCGGCGGCAGCACCGCGTCCAGGTCCATGACCGCGATCTCCTCGGCGATGTCCTTGAAGACCGTGCGGGTGACGACCCCGTCCTCGACGACCAGGATCACGTTCTCGCCGTGCGGCATGTAGACCAGGTCGTAGGCGTAGAAGCTGTGCAGCACCGGCACCAGATAGGCGTCCAGGTAGTGCCGCAGCCACACCTGCGCGTCCAGCCCGGACTCCGCGATGAGGGCCGCGGCGACCGAGCGGCCCTCGTGGTCGGTGTGGAGCAGGGAGGCCATGGTGGCGACCCGCTCGCCCGGCTCCAGGCCCGCCACCGGGCTCTCGCGCCAGAGCGCGGCCAGCATCTTCAGATACGGCGAGCCCTTGGCGGTGGCCGCCTCGTACGCACGGTGGTGGTAGCCGATCGCGGCCCGCTCCCGGATGATCGAGAACCGGGCGGCGGTCAGCAGGCTGTCGCGCTCGATGAGCCCGGCCAGCCAGTCGTTGATGGCGGGCGTGGCCTCCATGTAGGCGGCGGAGAGGCCGCGCATGAAGCCCATGTTCAGGACGGACAGGGCCGTCTTGACGTAGTGCTTCTCGGGGTGGTCGGTGTTGAAGAACGTACGGATCGACTGCTGGGCCAGGTAGGCGTCCTCGCCCTCGCCGAGTACCACCAGATGGCGTTCGGCCAGCTCGCCGGCGAACGTCACGGCGAGCTTGTTCCACCACTGCCAGGGGTGGACGGGCAGCAGGAAGTACGCCTCCGGGTCCAGGCCGAGCGAGTGCAGCGTGGCGGCGAACCGCTCCCGGGTCGCCTCGCTCAGCTCGCCCTCGACCAGCGTGTGGTAGTCCAGTCCGGCGCCCGCGGTGAAGGTGGCCCGGTCGCGGCGGGCGGCCAGCCAGACCAGCCGGATCGGGGAGGCGGCCTCGGGGGCGTACGCGCGGTACTCGTCGACCCCGAAGCCGAGCCGGCCGTTGTTGGCCACGAAGCAGGGGTGGCCCTCGGTCATCCCGGTCTCGATGGCCTGGAAACCGGCGGCGACGAGCTGGCCGGAGGTGGCCGGTTCCTTGGTGAGTTTGTAGGCGGTTCCGGCCAGGGTGGAGGAGACCTCCTCCAGGTAGACCGGCAGGATCTCCTCGGAGAGCCCGAGCGCCACCCGCAGCTCGATGAAGAACTCCAGTGCGTCGAGCGGTACTTCGGCCCCGTGCCGGTGGCGTGTGATCGAGTCGGCCTCGACCTGCCAGTGGTCCAGCGCGAAGACGCGCGCGGTGAAACGGTACTCCGTGCCCGCGTCGTCGCTACGGAGGGTGTAGCGGTCCTCGCCGAGGGGGGCGGGCGTCAGCAGCCGTTCATGGCTGAATTCTGCCAGTGCTTTGCGGACCAGCAGTCGGTTTGCGGTGGCCCAGCGGTCCGGCGAGAGGTGGGCGACGCTGTCGGTGAGGGCGGTCGTCATCGGTCGGTTCCTCCGGTTGCTGCTTCGAACTGCTCGCGGGTGCAGGCGCTGAGCAGTGCGTCCTTCTCCGGTTTGGCGATCTCCCGCAGGACCTCGAAGCCGACGGCCTTGTTGAGGGCCTGGACGGCGCTGTTGGTCACGTCGGGTTCGACGACGACCCGGCGCACCGACGGATCGGCGAAGAGGAACTCCATCACGGAGGTGATCACGGCCCGGGTGAAGCCGTGTACCGGGGTGTCGGTCGGCGCGACCAGGAAGTGCATCCCGACATCGCCGGGCTCCGCCTCGTACAGCCCTTTCAGCTCGACCTCGGTGGGGTCGTACCGCTCGATCAGGAACGCGGGCTCGCCGTCGTGCAGACCGATGAACGCCTCGTGGTGCGGATGGGCGGCGATCGCCATGTACTCCCGCTCCACCTCCTCCAGTCTGGCCCCGCCCATCAGCCAGAACGCGGCTTTGGGGTGGGTCACCCAGCCGTGCACCAGCTCGGCGTCGGAGGCGGGGTCGAGCGGGCGGACGGTGAAGTCGCCGAGTTTCCCGGGGGTTTCGTTGCTGCGGGGGTGGTTCATATCGCGAACTCCTGGAAGGCGATGGACTTCTCGACCGGGTAGTACTCACGGCCGAGCAGTTCGCCGATGATGTACGCGTTGCGGTAGGCACCCATGCCCAGGTCGGGCGAGGTGATCGAGTGGGTGTGCACCCCGGCGTTCTGCAGGAAGATCCCGCGCCCGGTGGTGTCGATGCTGTAGTTGCGGGCCACGTCGAAGCGGCCCCGGCTGTCGTGGCGCAGCCGGCCGGTGACCGGGGCCAGGAAGGCCGGCGCCTCGTAGCGGTAACCGGTGGCGAGGATCAGGCCCTCGGTGGTGAGCTCGTACTCCTTGCCCTGCTCCTCCTGGCGCAGCCCCAGGCTGTACGCGCCGCCCTCCTCGTCGTAACGCGCACTGAGCAGCGCCGAGTTGGTGAGCAGCCGGGTCGGGACCGGGCCGGGCAGGTTCTTCTGGTAGAGCAGGTCGAAGATCGCGTCGATCAGCTCGCCGTCGATGCCCTTGAACAGCCCCTTCTGGCCGGTCTCCAGCCGGTAGCGGGTCTCCTCGGGCAGCGCGTGGAAGTAGTCGATGTACTCCGGGGAGGTCATCTCCAGCGTGAGCTTGGTGTACTCCAGCGGGAAGAACCGTGGGGAGCGCGTGACCCAGTTGAGCCGGTAGCCGTAGGTGTCGATCTCGGAGAGCAGGTCGTAGTAGATCTCCGCCGCGCTCTGCCCGCTGCCGACCAGGGTGATCGACTTCTTCTTCTGGAGCTCGGCTTTCCCCTCCAGATAGCGGGAGTTGTGCAGGAAGTCGCCGCCGAGACCGTGGCAGGCCTCGGGGATGTACGGCGGGGTCCCGGTGCCGAGGACGAGGTGGCGGGAGCGGAACTCCTCGCCGGACACGGTGCGCACGGTGTAGAGCTCGGTGCCCTCGTCGTACGTCACCGCCTCCACGGTCTCGTCGAACCGGATGCTGCTCAGCTTGGCGGCGGCCCAGCGGCAGTAGTCGTTGTACTCGGTCCGCAGCGGGTAGAAGTTCTCCCGGATGTAGAACGAGTAGAGCCTGCCGCGCTCCTTGAGGTAGTTGAGGAACGAGTACGGCGAGGTCGGGTCGGCCATGGTGACCAGGTCCGACATGAACGGCGTCTGGAGATGGGCCCCTTCGAGGAACATCCCGGAGTGCCACTCGAAGTCCGGCTTGGACTCCAGGAAGACACCGTTGAGTTCGTCGATCGGCTCGGTGAGGCAGGCAAGGCCGAGATTGAACGGGCCGAGCCCGATCCCGATGAAGTCGTGGGGGTCAGGAAGCGCGGTCAAGGGAGTCTCCCAGGTACTGCTCGGCGTGGCCGGAGATCAGGTCGAGGACCGTGGCCATGTCGGCCACGGTCGTTTCGGGGTTGAGGAGGGTGAACTTCAGGTACTGGCGGGCGCCGACCTTGGTGCCCGCCACGATCGCCTCGCCGGAGGCGAACAGCGCCTTGCGGGCGTGGAGGTTGGCGCGGTCGATCTCGTCCGGCGAGGTGACACCGGACGGGATGTAGCGGAAGACGAGCGTGGAGAGCTGCGGCTGCACCACCACGTCGAAGCGCGGGTCGGCGGCGAGCAGCTTCCAGCCTTCGGCGGCCAGGTCGCAGACCTCGTCGAAGAGTTCGCCGATGCCGTCGGCGCCCATGACGCGCAGCGTCATCCACAGCTTGAGCGCGTCGAACCGGCGGGTCGTCTGGAGGGACTTGTCGACCTGGTTGGGTATCCGCTCCTCGGCCATCCGGCGCGGGTTCAGATACTCCGCGTGGTACGTGGCGTGGCGCAGGGTCGCCCGGTCGCGGACCAGGAGCGCCGACGAACTCACGGGCTGGAAGAAGGACTTGTGGTAGTCCACGGTCACCGAGTCGGCGTGCGCGATGCCTTCGAGGAGGCCGCGCCGCTCGCGGGAGGCCAGCAGACCGCAGCCGTACGCGGCGTCCACGTGCATCCAGGTCGCGAACTGCTCGCAGAGCGCGGCGATCTCGGGCAGCGGGTCGATGGAGCCGAAGTCCGTGGTGCCGGCGGTCGCGACGACGGCCATGGGCACGGCACCCTCGGCGACGCACTGCTCCAGGGCGTGGGCGAGGGCCACGGCCTGCATGCGCTTGTTGCTGTCGACCGGGATGGAGACCACCGCGTCCGGGCCGAGGCCGAGCAGTTTGGCGGACTTCTGCACGCTGAAGTGGCTGCACTCGGAGGTGAAGATCCGCAGCCGGGTGTAGTGCTCGGGCCGGATCTTCGCCTCCTCGCGGGCCAGCAGCAGGGCCTGGAGGTTGGACTGCGTGCCGCCGCTGGTGAAGATGCCGTCGGCGGCCGGGCCGAGGCCGATGCGCTCGGTGGTCCAGTCGATCAGCCGGCGCTCGATGAGGGTGCCGCCCGCGCTCTGGTCCCAGGTGTCCAGGGAGGAGTTGATCGCGGAGAGCACGGCCTCGCCGAGCACGGCGGGGATGACGACCGGGCAGTTGAGGTGGCCGAGGTAGCGGGGGTGGTGGAAGTAGACGGCGTCGCGGAGGTAGACCTCGCCGAGCTCGTCGAGGGCGGCGGTGGCGTCGCCCAGCGGCCGGTCGAGGTCGATCGCGTCGACGACGGGGGAGAGCTCGTCGACACCGACCCCGCTGAAGGGGCGCTCGGTGGCGGCGAGTTTGGCCGCGACCCGTTCCACTCCTGCGGTGACGGTGCGCCGGTAGTGCTCCGCAGTCGTGTTGTTGAGCAGGTGCGAACGCATGAAGGGGTCCTCCCGGGTGAGGGGAACTTCATCGCGGCCCTCCGGGCAGGGGGGAAAGGGGGACGAGGGACGCGATGTCGAAGTGAGGTTAGCCTAACCTAACTCGATCACGGGCTCTTCTCCGGCCCCACCGGGTGCGGAGGTTGTCCGCTTTGGTTCCGGTTCGGCTACTCCACCGCTCCGGCGCGGGCGATCGTCTCCGCCCGCAGCTGCTCCTCGCTCAGCCCGCGCCGCCAGTACCCGACGAAGGTGACCCGCCTGCGGTCGAAGCCGCGCTCCTGGACGAGGTGGCGGCGGAGTGCGCGCACCTCGGACGACTCGCCCGCGATCCAGACGTACGGGGTGCCTTCCGGCAGCTCGGCGGCGCGGACGGCCTCCACGGCGGGCGGCGAGCCCTCGCTCCGGACGAGCCAGCTGATCCGGGCCTTGGCGGCGGTGTTGAGGGCCTGCCGGTCCTCGGTCTTCGGCACCTCCAGCCAGGCCCGCGTGGGCATCCCGGCGGGCAGCCACTCCAGCGCCGCGGAGGCGGCGGGCAGGGCCGTCTCGTCGGCCCAGATGAGCACCCAGTCGGTGTCCTCCGGGGGCCGGAAGTGGACGGAGGTGTTGTCCGCGACCGCCGGCCCCAGCACCTTGAGCCGGTCGCCCGACGCGGCCATGAGCGCCCAGCGGGAGGCCGGACCGCCGTCACCGTGGAGCGCGAAGTCGATGTCCACCTCGGTGGAGCCGTCGGCCCTCACGCGCTGGGCCCGCACGGTGTACGACCGCATCACCGCCCGTACGTCCTCGGGCAGCGCCCGCCACTTCGGGTACCAGGCCCCGTCCGCACCCTCCGGCACCACGGCCTCGCTCTGCCCCGGGTGCGGCAGGAAGAGGGAGAGGCTCTGGTCGCGCCCGCCGGCCCGGAACCCCTCGGCCCCGGGCCCGCCCAGCGTGATCCGGAGCATGGAGGGGCCGAGCCGCCGGACCCGCAGGACGGTCAGGTCGAAGAAGCGGAACGGGGCGACATGGGGCACGGCGGCGGTCGTCGTCAACGAGGGCTCCTCCGGAACGGGCAGGAGCGACGGGCGGACGGGCCCGGCTCCGGCGAGGGCAGTCCGAAGGAAGGAGCCTAACCTTGCTAGGTGGTCATGGTGTCGTGGGGGTGTGCCGCAGGCGGGCCGGCCCGAAACGACCGCCCGCCCCGACCCCGTACCGCTCCGACTCCGGCAGTTACGCCGCCACCCGCCGGAGGACCGGCGAACCCTTCGCCCTCCGGCGGCCCTACACCCCGAAGTCGCCCTCCAGCGGCTCTACACCCCGAAGTCGGCCCGGCAGGCGTCCAGCCCCTCCACGGTGACGTCGACGCTCCGGTGCTTCTCCCACCCGGCCCGGTCCAGCCGCAGCCGCTGCAGGGGAGCGGCCTCGCCGCGGATCACCTGGATCTGGAGGCCGTCGGGCTCGTACCCGAGCTTGCGCGAGACACCGAGCGAGCCCGCATTGTCCGTCCAGGCCTCGGAGACGGCGTACCGGGCGCCGAGCCCCGCGAAGGCCAGGTGGAGGGCGGCGGCCCGCATCTCCGTGCCGATGCCCTGCCGCTGGTGCGGGAGGCCGAGCCACGACCCGGACACCACCTCACGCCGTACGCCGAACTCCTTGCCCATCACGTCCTGCCGCCCCACGACCTGACCGTCGTGGAGGACCACCAGGGAGAGGTGCCACTCCTCGGGCGTCCACCCGGCGATGGTGCCCAGCACATGCTGGTAGGTGGCCCGGCCGACCTCGTCGGGCGTGCCGTCGGTCCACGGTACGAGGAAGGGCATCCGGTCCGCGGCGTGCACCCCGCCCGTGGCGACCGTGGCCAGCTGGTCGAGGAGCGCCTCGTCGGGCAGCCGCAGTTCGAGGCGGGGCGTACGGATCCGGAGCCCGCTGAGGGGCCAGTAACGGTGGCTCATGCAGGGACTTTGCCGGACGGGAGGCCGGCCTGTCGAACGGGATTCCCGGAGGCGGCGGCCCCGCCACCGGCCCGCCGCCGCAGCCCGAACGCGCTGACGGCGGTGGCGATCACGGCGGCGGCCAGCGGCACGACGAGCGCGGCCCGGTAGCCGTCGAGCAGAGCGGCCGGTGAAGTCCCTTCGGTGGCCGCGATGTTGACGGCGGCGACGGCGGAGAGGCCGAGCGCGGCGCCGAACTGGAAGGAGGTGTAGAGCAGCCCGCCCGCGACGCCCTGCTCCTCCTCGGCGATGCCGTCGGTGGCCGTGATCGTCAGCGGACCGTACGCCAGCGAGAACGACACGCCGATCAGGACCAGGCTCGGCAGCATCGCCAGGTACGTCCGGTCGGCGCCGAGCGGCAGGAACAGCGCGTACGCGAGGGAGGCCAGGAGCAGCCCGCCGACGATGACGCGCGCGTTGCCGAACCGGGCCACCAGCTTCGGCGTCAGCAGTGGCGAGAGCACCGCGTCCACGCCGATGACGATCAGCGCGAAGCTGGTCTGGAGGGACGACCAGCCGCGCAGCTCCTGGAGGTAGAGCACGGCGATGAACTGGAAGCCGAAGAAGCCCGCCGCGAAGAGCAGCCCGGACACATTGGCGCGGACCAGCGATCCGTTACGGAGGAGGCCCAGGCGTACCAGCGGCGAGGCCGAGCGGCGCTCGACGAGGACGAACGCGAGGAAGAGGAGGACCGCGGTACCGATCGTGCCGGCCGTCCAGGCGGCCGGGACGTGCGTGGCCCGCTCGACACCGAAGACGAGCAGCAGGATGCCGCCGGTGACGGTGACCGCTCCGGCCAGGTCCACGCCCTGCCCGGTCCGGTCCGTCCGCGGCGACCGGGGGACGAGCCGCAGCGCGGCGAGCAGGATGACGGCGGAGAGGATGACCGGCGCGAAGAACACCCAGCGCCAGTCGACGGCCGCGAGCAGACCGCCGACGACCAGCCCGACGGAGAAGCCGCCGGCGGCGGTGCCGGAGTAGACGAGCAGGGCCTTGTTGCGCTGCGGCCCTTGCGGGAAGCCGGTGGTGATGATCGACAGGCCGGCCGGGGTCATGAAGGCGGCGGAGACACCCGTCACGAACCGGGCGAGGATCAGCATCCACCCTTCGGTGGCCAGCCCGCCGAGGCCGGAGAAGAGCAGGAAGACCACGAGCCAGCCGATGAACATCCGCCGCCGCCCGAACAGATCCGCCGCCCGGCCGCCCAGCAGCATGAAGCCGCCGTAGCCGAGGACGTACGCGCTCATCACCCACTGGAGCGTGCCGGTGGAGAGCCCCAGGTCGGCGCGGATCGCGGGCAGCGCCACGTTCAGCATGGCCACGTCGATGCCTTCGAGGAAGATCGCGCCGCAGAGCACGAGGAGCACGCCCCAAGCGCGTCTGTTCATAGGGGGAGTTGGCAGTGGTGCGGACACGGAAGTCCTCCTCGGGCAGGAATGCGGGCATGGCGAACCGCCGCAACAGCGGTCGCGGGTAAGGAAGGTGGCGAAGCCGGGTTACGGGAGCGCCTGTCGGTTCCCTCTTGTAACCACTCGAAGCATGCGGCAGGCTGAGGAGCCATGGAAGAAGGCACTTTGAAGTCACCGAGTAACTCCGGCCATACCGGAGTTGAGCAGCGGCGCGAAGGGGCCGGGCAGGAACTCGGCCGAGGTGGGCAGGACTTCGACATCAGCAACTGGGACGTACGCGAGGGCTGCGAGGTCCGGCAGATCCTCGACCGGGTCGCGGACAAGTGGTCGCTGCTCGCCATAGCGCACCTGGAGCGCCGGACCCTGCGCTTCTCCGAGCTGCGCCGGCTGATCGACGGCATCAGCCAGCGCATGCTGACGGTGACCCTGCGCCAGCTCGAACGCGACGGCCTGGTGCGGCGCACGGTCTATCCGGTCGTCCCGCCGCGCGTGGAGTACGAGCTCACGCCGATGGGCGCGACCCTGCACACGACGATCCGGGCCCTGGTCGACTGGACCGAGGGCCACCAGCAGGAGATCGCGAAGGCGCGCGCGGAGTACGACAGCCGCCAGGACGAGGAGGCGGGGGCCTCCTGAGCCCGTAAGTCCGCCTCATATCCGCCGGGTTGGCGCGCGGTTAAGGTGGGCCGGTGACCTCATCTCAGGGAAGCGCCATGGCGCGCGTGGGCGAAGGTGACCGCGAGAGCGCCGTGCGGCGCGTGCGGGAGGCGTACGCCGAGGGGCACATCTCGCACGAGGAGATGGACGAGCGCCTCGGCCGGGTGCTCGCCGCCACGACGCACGCCGAGCTCGCGGCGGCCCTGGAGCAGCTCCCGGCGGAGGACCCGGGCACGACGGCGACGATCGCCGCGGCCGGGGGGCGGATCACGCGGCGGGGCGCGTGGCAGGTGCCCAGGGTCCTCAAGGTCGAGTCCGCCTTCGGGCGGGTGCGCCTGGACCTGTCCCGGGCGGTCATCGCGTACCCGGTCGTCGACATCGAGTTGAGCCTCGGCACCGGCAACGCGAGCATGACGGTGCCGCGCGACGCGATCGTCGAGGTCGGGGGGCTGGTGACGGGGTGGAAGGACCTGCGCTACCGGCCCCGGCAGCCGTCCCGCCCCGGCGCGCCGCGCATCCGCATCTCGGGGGCCCTGGGATACGGGCGGCTGAAGATCCGCCACGCCTGGCGTTGAGGCGCCCGCCGGGTGCGTGCGGCGGGTGCGCGCGGCGGGCGGCCTCGCGGACACGGCCTGTTGGCCAGGTCTTCCCATCGCGGCCCTCTCGGGGAAAACTGTGCCGAGCACTGTGGTGCACGCGCCCGGACGGGGTTTGGACAACGTTGTCATCACCCAGCCGGGGGCCACTCCTTCCGTCTCCCCCGAGAGGACCGCTCATGCGGGAACCCACCGCCGCCGCACACCCGCCGCCCCGGACGAGACGGGGGCGGCTGCGCGCCGTCGCCGTGGCCGCCCTCACGTCGGGCGCGCTCGTCGCGGGCCTGGTGCCGGCCACGGTCACCGCCACGGCGGCCGAGGCCGCCCCGCGCGCCTCCACCATCAGCGCGTACGACGCCGTCGACCCGTTCATCGGCACCGAGCTGGACCCGGCCCAGAACAAGGGCAACAGCGCCTACGGCAACACCTGGCCGGGCGCCACGACCCCGTTCGGCATGGTCCAGTCGAGCCCGACGACGTACCGCTCCTCGGACGGCGACCAGAAGGGTGGCTACGAGTACAGCGCCGACAAGCTCCGCGGCTTCGGCATGACCCGGCTCTCCGGAACCGGCTGCGAGGGCCGGTTCAGCGCCTTCGACTTCCCGGTGCTGCCGTACACGGGCCCGCTCACCGGGGGCGCGCTGCCGACCAGTCCCGGCACGAAGATCGACCCGTACTACCTGGACTTCGACCACCGCGACGAGACGGCGGCGCCCGGCCACTACACGGTCGGCCTCGGTAACGGCGTGGAGACGGAACTGACGGCGACGACGCGTACCGCCGTCAACCGGTACGAGTTCCCGGCCCGCAAGGACTCTGCCGCCCTCATCCTGGACGTGGCGGGCTCCAACAACCGGGTCTTCGGCAGCGAGGTGAAGGTCGAGGGCCGCACGGTCAGCGGCTGGGTCGAGACGGCGTCGGTGTGCGACGAGGGCGGCCGGTACCGCGCCTACTTCTCCGCGACCTTCGACCGCGACTTCACCTCGTACGGCACCTGGCAGGGCGGTACGGTCACCCCCGGCGCGGCGACCGCGCGCGGTGGCGAGGCCAGGCACGGCTCGGGGGCGTACCTGGTCTTCCCGAAGGGAGCGACGGTCACCGCGCGGACCGGCCTCAGCTACGTGAGCGTGGCGAACGCGGCCCGCAACGCGGAGGAGGAGACCGGCGGCCGCACCTTCGACCAGGTGCGGAAGGCGACGGCGAAGGTCTGGAAGGACACGCTGTCCACGGTGGCGGCGACCGGCGGCACGAAGTCGGAGCGGGTCAAGTTCTACACGGCGCTCTACCACTCCCTCCTCCACCCGAACGTCTCCGACGACGTGAACGGCCAGTACCCGGGCCACGACGGCAAGGTCCGGAAGGTGGCGCCGGGCCGGCACCACTACGTGACGTACGCGGGCTGGGACATGTACCGGGGCCAGGCGCAGCTCATCGCGCTGCTCTTCCCGAAGGTCGGCGACGACATCAACCAGTCGCTGGTGGACCTGGTGAAGCAGACGGGCGCGTGGCCCAACTGGCCGCATCTGAACCAGTCCCAGCAGAAGATGAGCGGTGACTCGCTCCAGGTGGTGCTGTCGTCGATCGACGCGTTCGGCAGTGTGGACTACGACCGCAAGGCGGCGCTCGCGTCGATGCGGAAGACGCAGTCGCTGCCGGCGGACACGACGAAGCGGGCGCACGCGCAGCAGTACTTCAGCGCCGGTTTCATCGACAACGGCAAGGGCGACTCGGCCACCTCCAAGACCCTTGAGTACGCGATCGACGACTTCGCGATCGCTCAACTGGCGTACCGGCTGGGCGAGAAGGCCACCCACGACCGGTTCATGACCCGCGCGCAGAACTGGCAGAACCTGCTCGACCCGGAGACGGACCGCATCCGTCCGCGCGGCCGCAACGGCTTCGACCGCTCCTTCAACCTCGGTGAGCGCGGCAACCAGTTCGAGCAGGCGACGGGCTACCAGTACGGCTGGATGGTCCCGCAGAACCTCGGCACGCTGATCGAGAAGCGAGGCGGCATCGAGCCGGTGACCCGCGACCTCGACGAGCACACCAAGTCGCTGGACGCGGGCGTCTACAACACCACGGGCGCCTACCTCTCCAACCAGCCGAGCTTCTCGATGCCGTACGTCTACAACTGGCTGCGCCAGCCGCACCGTACGTCGGAGGTGCTGCGCCGGGCGACGGACGAGATGTACGACACGACGCCGTCGGGCCTGCCGGGCAACGACGACCTGGGCTCACTCAGCGCCTGGTACGTGTGGGCGAACCTCGGGATGAACCCCACGGTGTACGGCACGGCCAACCTGGTGCTCAGCTCGCCGATGTTCGACCGGATCGTGATCGACAGCGCGGAGAGCGACCGCCGGATCACGATCAAGGCGGAGGGCGCGGCGTCGGACCGGCCGTACGTGACGGGGCTGAAGGTCAACGGCCGTTCCACGTCGGCATCCTGGCTGACCGAGGACTTCGCGCGGGCGGGCGGCGTGCTGACGTACACGATGGGCGAGGCGCCGGGCACCTGGGGCACGGGTGCGACCGATGTCCCACCCTCGTACACGGCAGGCTCCGATGCCCGCAACAACATCGGCTCGACGCCGGACGGCCAGGGCAAGCTGGGCTCGCTCGACCTCAGCGACAACTCCCTCTCCCGCGAGAAGCTGGCGGCGGCGGGCGCGGCACCGGGCGCGAAGCTGCCGCTCGGCGACACGGGCGTGACGTTCACCTGGCCGAAGACCAATGCGGGGCAGCCGGACAACTGGATCCCACACGGCCAGCGGGTGAACCTGACCGGCGGGAACGGCAAGGGCGTCAAGGCGACGGGCATCTCCTTCCTCGGCCTGGCGACGAACGGCCCGTCGCAGGGCCTGGCGAGCGTGGAGTACGAGGACGGCTCGACGCAGAACGTGGCGGTGCAGTTCACCGACTGGACGCCCGGCACCAACTACCTCTACGGCAACGCCCCGTTGGTGGCCACAGAGGGCCGCAACAAGGTGAACGGCACGTCGGACACGACGCGCACGGTGGTCTTCGGCACGGTCCCGCAGGTGCTGGACGGCAAGAAGCGGGTGCGCTCGGTGATCCTGCCGCAGGGCACGGACCGCGGCATCATGCACATCTTCGACGTGGCGCTGACGACCAACCCGGACCTGAAAACGCCGGGCGTGATCCCGGAGCGCATGGTCCTGACTCCCACGGAGACCCCCTCCACCTCCCAGGCGGTGACGTGGCGGACGGGCAGCGGCACGACGCAGGGTGAGGCGCAGTACCGCCAGGCGGGCTCCAACTCGGCCTGGAAGAAGGCGAAGGCGGTGACGAACGAGGAGCTGCTGAGCAGCGGAGTCCCGACGCGCACGCACTCGGCGGTGATGGAGGGCCTGAAGCCGGGGACGAGGTACGAGTACCGCGTGGGCACGGGCGACAAGCTGAGCGAGCGGTACGTGTTCACCTCGGCCGGCAAGCCGGGCGACGCGTTCACCTTCCTCTACTTCGGCGACGCCCAGAACGACCTGAAGGCGAAGTGGGCCCCGGTCGTCGACCAGGCGTACCAGCGCTTCCCGAAGGCGATCGGCAGCGTGAACGCGGGCGACCTGGTGGACTCGGGTGGCAACGCGGGCCAGTGGGACGAGTGGTTCGGCGCGATGAACGGCCGCAGCCAGACGACGAACGTGATCGCGGCACCGGGCAACCACGAGTACAACGCGGACCTGTTCCTGAAGACGTGGAAGTCGACGTTCGCCTACCCGACGAACGGCCCGAAGGCGACCCCGGCGAAGGACGACACCCCGGCGGAACGCCAACGGGCGGCGTACGAGACCCACATGGCGAAGTCGATCGGGGAAACGGCCTACTACGCGGACTACCAGAACGTCCGCTTCATCACCCTCAACGCGAGCACGCACGACGCCCGCGAGCTGATGACCCCGCCCGACCTGCCGCCCTGCTCGACCGGTTGCCCGGACCCGCAGAAACTCTGGCTGGACCTCCAGGCCCGCTGGCTCGACCACATCCTGGCGAACAACCCCAACAAGTGGTCGGTGGCCACCTTCCACCAGCCGGTCTTCTCGGCAGCGGTCGGCCGCGACGAGAAGCCGATCCGCGACGCGTGGCTGCCGGTCTTCCAGCGCAACGACATCGACCTGGTCCTGATGGGCCACGACCACGTGTACGCCCGTGGCTACGTGAACGCGGACGCGACGGACACCCCGGGCGTGACGACGGGCCCGGTCTACGCGGTGGCGATGGCAGGCCCGAAGTACTACGAGCTCTCCCCGGCCGACGACAACGTCTGGACCCGCAACGGCGCCACCCAGGTGGCCCGCGCGGCCCACACGTCGACGTTCCAGGGCATCACGGTCACCAAGGACACGATCCGCTACGAGGCGGTGGTGGCGGCCAAGTGGGACGACCGGTCGACGACGGACAAGGAGGTGGGGGAGACCCTGGACGCCTTCACGATCACGAAGAACGACGCCGGCGTGAAGCACGTGACGGAGGACGGGGTGGGGGTGCCTAGGGGCCGTTAGGCCCGGTTCGGACGGGGGTGCGGCCGCCTTGCGTCGGGCGGCCGCACCACCCGGTCCGACCGGCGGGGGTCACCTACATTCCCCATCGCTACCCAGGGCATCGGCATGATGCATGGTGTAACAAGGTGCTACCGCTGCCTAGGCGATCAGCCGACCCGTGAACCCGGCCCCGACCAGCCGCTCGTACGCCGCCACGACCGCGTCCGGCACCGGCTGCTCGATCATGAAGCCCTGCGCCGGATAGACGAGCAGCCGCTGCAACGCCCCCACGAGCATGTCGATCACCATCCGGTCGTCCCCGACCGACTCCACATACGCCTCGAAGGTCAGTGCACGGCCTCGCCGCGCGGCATCCGGTCCCGGGTGGTGGGGCTGGTCGAGCCGGTGAACACGACGACCGGGGCCAGCCCGCGCAGGTAGAACCCCGCCGCCGCATCGGCCACCCCCAGGTCATGGCTGCCGAGCCCGACGATGACCGAGCAGGGGCGGGGGGTGTGGTGCATCAGGTGGTGGTCCCACACCTGCCGGGCGTCGGACCAGTCGCGGCCGGACGTCATGGTGCCTCGTCCTTCCGCCATAGGTCGGCCCCGATACGGGGTGTGCGGGGCGTTGAGTGTGACGATGGCTGGGGGCCGGGTGTCAGTCGTGGTCCCACGTCGTCGGCGCCGGGCCGAATGCGCGACGAGCGGCCCTCACCGCGAATGCCCCCATGGCAGCGTTGGCACCACCACCGATCACAGCACCGATTCCGAACGGGGCCACGCGCCCGAGAACGATGATTCCCTGCTTGGTCCCGAACTTGGTGACGAAGTTCTTCCCAAGGACCCTGTTGATCTGCCGCAACGTCTCGACCGGAACCTTGGCGACGACCTGGCGCCCCCAGTGCTGTCCCGTACGCTCGGCGACTTTCGTGATGGTGGCCGAGCCGCTCCCGCCGAGCATGACCCCCATGACGATCGTGCGACGGCGCTCATCTCCAAGGACGTGAGGGTCTCGCCTGCCGACAGCGCCAGGGCGATTCCCGTGCCGACGCCGGGTGCGGCCGCCCCGGTTGCCGTGAAGCAGTTCACAGCAACCGGGGCGGTGGTCAGATCATCGTGGGGCTCAGCCCGGCAGCCCCAACTCCCTTGCGATCAGCATCCGCTGGACCTCGCTCGTCCCCTCGCCGATCTCCAGGATCTTCGAGTCGCGCCACATCCGCGCCACCGGGTACTCGTTCATGAAGCCGTAGCCGCCGTGGATCTGCGTGGCGTCCCGGGCGTTGTCCACCGCCACCGTCGAGGAGTACAGCTTCGCGATCGCCGCCTCCTTCTTGAAGGGTTCGCCGGCCACCAGGCGGGAGGCCGCGTCACGCCAGCCCACGCGGGACATGTGGGCGCGCATCTCCATGTCGGCGATCTTGAACTGGATCGCCTGGTTGGCGCCGATCGGCTTGCCGAAGGCGTGGCGCTCCGCCGCGTACTTCACCGACTCGTCCACGCAGCCCTGCGCCAGGCCCGTCGCCAGGGCGGAGATCGCGACCCGGCCCTCGTCGAGGATGCGCAGGAACTGCGCGTAGCCGCGGCCCTCCTCGCCGAGGAGGTTGGCCGCCGGGACGCGGACGTCGGTGAAGGACAGTTCGCGGGTGTCCGAGGCGTTCCAGCCGACCTTGGAATAGGGGGCCGCGACCGTGAAGCCGGGGGTGCCGGAGGGGACGATGATCGCGGAGATCCTCGGGCGGCCGTCCTCCTTGCGGCCCGTCACCGCAGTGACCGTGACCAACTCCGTGATGTCCGTACCCGAGTTGGTGATGAAGCACTTCGAGCCGTTGATGACCCACTCGTTCGTCGCCTCGTCCAGCACCGCCGTCGTCCGCGTGCCGCCCGCGTCCGAGCCGCCGTCCGGCTCGGTCAGGCCGAACGCGCCCAGCGCCTCACCCGCGCACAGCTTCGGCAGCCACTGCCGCTTCTGCTCCTCCGTGCCGAACAGGTGCAGCGGCATCGCGCCCAGCGAGACCCCGGCCTCCAGCGTGATCGCCACCGACGAGTCGACCCGGGCCAGCTCCTCCAAGGCGATCCCGAGAGCCAGGTAGTCGCCGCCCATCCCGCCGTACTCCTCCGGGAACGGCAGCCCGAACAGGCCCATCCGGCCCATCTCGCGCACGATCTCGTACGGGAATTCATGGCGCTCGTAGAGGTCGCCGATCTTCGGCGCGATCACGTCGTGCGCGAACTCCTCGACCGTGCGGCGCAGTTCCTCGTGTTCGGCGGTCAGCCGGTGGTCCAGGGACATGGGGTCACTCACTCCTTGTGGGAGAGGAAGAAGAAGGGGGAGGGGTCAGGGCGCGGACCGTGCGGGATGGGCTCGGTCGGCCCAGGTGTCCGGCCAACCAGGCGCTGGTGGCCGTGAGTTCGGGCAGATCGACGCCCGTTTCGATGCCCAGGCCGTCGAGCATCCAGACCAGGTCCTCGGTGGCCAGGTTGCCCGTGGCGCTCTTCGCGTACGGGCAGCCGCCCAGGCCGCCCGCCGACGCGTCCACCGTCGTCACCCCGTGCTGGAGCGCCGCCAGGGTGTTGGACAGCGCCTGGCCATACGTGTCATGGAAGTGGACGCCGATCGCGGACGTCGGGACGGCGGACTCGTTGAGGGCGGTGAGTAGCGCCGTTACGTGCCCCGGCGTCGCCACCCCGATCGTGTCGCCCAGGGACAGCTCGTCGCAGCCCAGGTCCATCAGCGCCTTCGCGACCTTCACCACCTGCGCGACCGGCACCGCGCCCTCCCACGGGTCGCCGAAGCACATCGACAGGTAACCGCGCACGTGCAGGCTCTCCGCCTTCGCGCGGGCCACCACCGGCGCGAACATGGCCAGCGACTCGTCCACCGTCCGGTTCAGGTTGCGCGCGGCGAACGTCTCCGTGGCCGAGCCGAACACCGCGATCGACCGGGCTCCGAGCGCCAGCGCCCGGTCCAGGCCGCGTTCGTTCGGTACGAGGACGGGGAGCGAGACGTCGCCCACGTCCGCGATGTCCCCGAGGAGGGGGAACAGCTCCTCCGCGTCCGCCAGTTGGGGCACCCACTTCGGGTGCACGAAGCTCGTCGCCTCGATGGTCGTCAGCCCCGCCACGGCCAGGCGGCGGATGAACTCCGCCTTCACCTCCGTCGGGACCGTCTCCTTCTCGTTCTGGAGGCCGTCCCGCGCCCCTACTTCGTGGATGCGGACCCGGGCCGGCAGACCGGGCGCCGGCACTTTCATGGGAAGCGTGCTCATGACTCCTCCACGGGGACCACGACCGCCAGGATCTGGTCCATCGCCACCGTCGATCCCGCCGTGACGTCCAACTCGGTCACCGTTCCGGCGTGCGGCGCGGAGATCACGTGCTCCATCTTCATCGCCTCGACCACGAGCAGGCTCTGACCTGCCGCGACCTCGTCGCCCACGGCCACCTTCACCACCGTGACCGTGCCCGGCATCGGAGCCGCCAGCGTGTCCGCACCGCTCCGGCCCGCGCCGCTCAGGGACGCCTCCACCGGGTCGTGGTCCTGGACGTGCCAGGCGTCGCCGTCCCGGCCGAGCCAGTCGCCGGAGCGGTGGAAGTGGCCCACCATGCCGTCGAGTTCGACCGTGACCCGGTCGGCCGTCACCGTCGCGGAGACCGGTGCCTCGTACGTCACCGGGTCCGCGCCCGACACCCGCAGCGGGAACGCCACCGGCGCCCGCACACCCCCCGTACGCCACCCGCTCGGCACCGAGAACGGATCCGTCCAGCCCCCCGCGTCCGGCCGTGGCTCCAGCGCCTCCCGCCGTACCGCCGCAGCCGCCGCGTACACCTCGTCCGGAACGCCGTCCGGCACCAGGCCCTCCGCCTCGCGCTCCACCAGCCCCGTGTCCAGGTTTCCGGAGACCACGTCCGGGTGGGCCAGCAGGCGGCGCAGGAAGCCCGCGTTGGTCGGGACGCCGAGGATCACCGTGTCCGCGAGCGCCGCCCGCAGTTTGCGGATCGCGGTCGCGCGGTCGGGGCCGTACGCGATCACCTTCGACAGCATCGGGTCGTACAGGCTGCCCACCGGCACACCCTCGCTGAGCCCCGAGTCCGTCCGCACCCCGTCGCCCTGCGGCTCGCGCAGCGCCAGCACCGTACCGCCGGACGGCAGGAAGCCCCGGGACGGGTCCTCGGCGCAGACGCGGGCCTCGATCGCGTGGCCGGTGAAGGTGATGTCGGCCTGGGTAAAGGGGAGCCGCTCGCCTGCGGCGACGCGGATCTGCCACTCCACCAGGTCGAGCCCGGTGATGAGCTCTGTCACCGGGTGCTCGACTTGGAGGCGAGTGTTCATCTCCATGAATTGGCATCCACCCAGGGCGGGTGCCCCGGGATTGTCGGCTCCGACTGGTTGACGTTTCGCTGACTGCCTACCGGCGAGGTCTCCACGTCCTGCAACCGCATGCCCTGCGGCCGATCCGCGTGGTTGTTGCGGATAGCCGGAATGTAGCACGGCGGAGTCGGTTGACTCCAAAGCGAAGTTGGCGCCCGAGGCGATGAACTCGACGGTCCCGGCGCCCACATAGCCGCAGGCGCGCGCGACTTGAGCGGCGGCCTCCCCCAGTGCCGCCCGGGTGTCCGCATCCAGCAGGACGCTCGGGGCCTCCTCGATGATCTTCTGGTGGCGGCGCTGGAGCGAGCACTCGCGCTCGCCGAGGTGGATCACGTTGCCGTGCGCGTCGGCCAGCACCTGGATCTCGATGTGGCGCGGGCGGTCGATCCACCGCTCGACGAGCAGCGTGTCGTCGCCGAACGAGGCCCGTGCCTCACGCCTCGCCGCCGCGATCTCCTCCGCCAGCACCGCCGCGTCCCGGACCAGGCGCATGCCCTTGCCGCCGCCGCCGGCGGAGGGCTTGAGGAGGACCGGCGTACCGATCTCCCGTGCCGCCGCCTCCAGTTGGGCGTCCGTCAGGCCGCTGCCGGACGAGCCCGGAACCACCGGGACACCGGCCGCCGCGACCGTCTCCTTCGCCCGGATCTTGTCGCCCATGAGCGAGATCGCGGAGGCCGGCGGGCCGATGAAGACCAAGCCCGCTTCCGTGCACGCGGCGGCGAACTCCGCGTTCTCCGCGAGGAATCCGTAGCCGGGGTGGACCGCCTGCGCGCCCGTGCGGCGGGCCGCGTCGAGCAGCGCCGGAACCGACAGGTAGCTCTCGGACGCCGGCGGCGGGCCGATCCGTACCGCCGTGTCCGCCTCCCGTACGTGCCGGGCGTCCGCGTCCGCGTCGCTGAAGACCGCGACCGAGCGCACGCCCAGCTCGCGCAGGGTCCGGATCACCCGGACGGCGATCTCGCCGCGGTTGGCGACCAGCACGGTGTCGAACATCGTCACGGTGTCGAACGTCGTCGTCATCTGTTCCTCACATCCGGAAGACGCCGAAGCCGGGACCGGCCGGGTCCTTCTGCGGCAGCGGGGCGTTGGCGCAGGCCGTGAGGGCGAGGCCCAGCACCTGGCGGGTGTCCACGGGGTCGATCACGCCGTCGTCCCAGAGGCGGGCGGTGGCGTAGTACGCGTTGCCCTGGCTCTCGTACTGGGCGCGGATCGGGGCCTTGAACGTCTCTTCGTCCTCGGCGCTCCACTCGTCGCCGAGCTGGTCGCGCTTGACGGTGGCCAGCACGGAGGCCGCCTGCTCGCCGCCCATGACGGAGATCTTGGCGTTGGGCCACATCCACAGGAAGCGCGGGCTGTAGGCCCGGCCGCACATCGAGTAGTTGCCCGCTCCGTACGAACCGCCGACCACGACCGTCAGCTTCGGCACGCGGGTCGTGGCGACCGCGGTGACCATCTTGGCGCCGTGCTTGGCGATGCCGCCGTGTTCGTAGTCCTTGCCGACCATGAAGCCGGAGATGTTCTGGAGGAAGACGAGCGGGATGCCGCGCTGGTCGCACAGCTCGATGAAGTGCGCGCCCTTCTGGGCCGACTCGGCGAAGAGGATCCCGTTGTTCGCGACGATGCCGACGGGGTGGCCGTGGATGCGGGCGAAGCCGGTGATCAGCGTCGTACCGTACTCCGCCTTGAACTCCTGGAAGCGGGAGCCGTCGACCACGCGGGCGATGACCTCGCGTACGTCGTACGGCGTCCGGGAATCGACGGGCACGGCCCCGTACAGACCCGCCTGGTCGACCTTCGGCTCCTCGGCCGGCTCGACCGACCAGGGGAGCGGGGCGCGGTCCGGGAGGGTCGCGACGATGTTGCGGACGATGCGCAGGGCGTGCGCGTCATCCTCGGCGAGGTGGTCGGTCACGCCGGAGATCCGGGAGTGGACCTCGCCGCCGCCAAGTTCCTCCGCCGTGACGACCTCACCGGTCGCGGCCTTCACCAGCGGCGGGCCGCCGAGGAAGATCGTGCCCTGGTTGCGGACGATCACGGCCTCGTCGCTCATCGCCGGAACATACGCCCCGCCCGCCGTGCAGGAGCCCAGCACCGCCGCGATCTGCGGAATCCCGGCCGCCGACATCCGGGCCTGGTTGTAGAAGATCCGCCCGAAGTGGTCCCGGTCCGGAAACACCTCGTCCTGCATCGGCAGGAACGCGCCGCCCGAGTCGACCAGGTAGAGGCAGGGGAGCCGGTTCTCCAGGGCCACCTCCTGCGCGCGCAGGTGCTTCTTCACGGTCATCGGGTAGTACGTACCGCCCTTGACGGTCGCGTCATTGGCGACGATCACGCACTCACGGCCCGAGACCCGCCCGATCCCGGCGATGACACCGGCCGCCGGGGCCTGGTCCCCGTACATCCCGTTCGCCGCCAGCGGGGCCAGCTCCAGGAACGGCGAACCCGGGTCGAGCAGCGCGTCCACCCGGTCGCGGGGGAGCAGCTTGCCGCGCGCCTCGTGGCGGGCCCGCGCCTTCTCACCCCCGCCCAGCCGTGCCGTGGCGAGCCGAGCCGCCAGCTCGTCGGCGAGCGCGTGATGCGCCGCCTCGTTGGCCTGCCAGGCCTCCGAGGCGGGATCGGCCGCGCTCGCCAGGACCGGTGCCTGCTGCATCGTGTGGAGCCCCCTTGCCCGTACCGCAGTGGTGAAAGCGTTGACGTGCTGTTAATGAGCGTTAACGCGTTTCCCTCAGGTTAACGACCGCTAACGACCCTGTCTAGAATGAATCCTCATGAGCACCCATGCCGCCGCCCGCGTCGCGGCTCCCACCCGCCGCGAGCAGATCCTGCGGGAGGCCGCGCGCCTCTTCGCCGAGCGCGGCTTCCACGGTGTCGGCGTCGACGAGATAGGCGCCGCGGTCGGCATCAGCGGCCCCGGCCTCTACCGCCACTTCCCCGGCAAGGACGCGATGCTCGCCGAGCTGCTGGTCGGGATCAGTGAACGCCTCCTCGAAGGCGGCCGCCTGCGGGTGTCGGAGGACGCGGCCCGCGATGACGGCTCCCCGGAGGCGCTCCTGGACGCGCTCATCGCGGGCCACATCGACTTCGCCCTCGACGACCGCCCCCTCATCACCCTCCACGACCGCGAGCTGGACCGGCTGCGCGACACGGACCGCAAGCGGGTGCGGCGGCTTCAGCGGGAGTACGTGGAGGTCTGGGTCGGCGTCGTACGCGCGCTCTACCCGGCCCTGCCCGAGAACGAGGCCCGCGTCACCGTCCACGCCGTCTTCGGCCTGCTGAACTCCACGCCGCACCTGGCCCGCCCGGAGGCCCGCCCCGGTCGCGAGGCCACCGCCGCGCTGCTGCACCGGCTGGCGCGCGGGGCGTTCGCCGCGGCGGCCGCGGACCCCGCCTGAGCAGGAGTTTCCGTCGTCGGGCAACCCCGGTCGGGTTCTTCACGTCTGTCCGGTCGTACAGGACGAAGAGAACGGGGAATCCGACCATGGCCGTCTCGCTGGGCGAAGAGATCATGCTGCTGTCGCTGGACGACACGACCGGCGCGGCGAAGGGGGAGTCTGCGGCGCGCTGGGGCGTGGCCGCGGGCATGCTCCTGGAGCTGGTCATGGCGGGCCGCGTCACGGTGAAGGGCGGCCGCGTCGAGGTCTTCGACCCGTCGCCGACGGGTGACGCGCTCCTAGACGGCCGGCTCGACCGGGTGACGCGCTGGGTCCACGGGGCCTCCAGCAGCCGCAAGGTGGTCGACTGGCTGACCCGGGAGCACGTGAAGGGCTCGCAGGACGTCGTGGACAGCCTCTGCGCCCGCGGCCTGGTCACCGAGGAGCGGCACCGGGCCCTCGGCGTCTTCCCCGTACGCCGCTATCCGGAGGCCGACGGCTCCGTCGAACGCGAGCTGCGCGCCCGGCTGGCCTCGGTGGTGCTGCACGGGGCCGAGCCGGACGCCCGTACGAGCGCGCTGGTCGCGCTGGTCCACGCCACCGGGATGCACGCGCAGGCCTTCCCCGGCCTGCCGAAGAAGCAGCTGGCCCCGCGCATGGACGAGATCGCCGACGGCCACTGGGCGGGCGTGAGCGTCCGGGAGGCGATCCGCAACCTCCAGGCCGCGATCTCCACGGTGACGGTGGTGACGGTGCTCTCCGTGGTGCCTTAGCCGCTGCCGGACCTGCCGGACCTGCCGGACCTGCCGTGCTTCCGTGCCTGCTGTACGGAGGTGGCCGCCGCCCCGCCTCGGTCTGAGGCTGTTCCTCTCAGGCCCTCGTCAGGTGGGTCTGTGCCCAGGTGGCGAACGTGGTCACCGGAATGCCGAGCTCCAGGGCGAGTTCGGGGCGGGCGGGCTGGAGGGTGGCGTTGTTCCAGACGTGTCCGGCGCCCCAGGCCGGCATGCCTGCCGCGAGGGCCTCGTCGAGGGTCATCGTCGGCGCCTCCACCGGGACGCCCCACGCGGTGGACAGCACCCGGGCCACCTCCGTCATGGTGAGCAGCTCCCCGGCGAGCTCCAGCTCCACCTCGTGGAAGCGGTCGGGATCCAGGACGGCGTGGGTGGCGGCCGCGCCGATGTCCTCCGTCGCCACCAGCGCCAGCGTGGTGTCCGGCGACAGGACCGTGGCCAGGCCGCCTTCGGGGCCGTGGGGCGCCAGTTGGGGCAGGTTGTCCATGAAGAAGGCGGGCTTGATCACGGTCCAGCGGACGAAGCCCGCCCCGCGCACCCTCTCCATGATCGCCTGCTTGGTGGCGAAGTAGCCCTCCAAGGCCGCCCAGCGCCCTTCCGTCCAGCCCGGTGTCTCCGTGTGCCGGCCGACCCCGCTGGTCGACGACTGGACGAACTGGTCCACGCCCGCCGCCCGCGCCGCCTCCATCAGCTGGGTCGCCTGCGCCAGCTCCGCGTCGAAGTCCGGGCTCGCCTCGCTCATCGGCGGCATCTGCACCGAGAACACGGCACGGGCGCCCGCGCACGCGGGATCCAGCGAAGGACGGTCGGAGAGGTCTCCGGTGACCAGTTCGACGCCCAGTGCCTCGACCGCCTTCGCGCGGGGCGCGTCCGGGTCGCGTACCAGCGCGCGCACCGGCACACCGGCGGCCAGCAGCGCCCGGGCGACGGCCCCGCCCTGGCGTCCGGTGGCACCGGTGACCAGGACGGGGGCGGAACGTGTGGCTGCCATGGCGGTGTCTCCTCGGGGCAGGCGTCGGCGGGCACCGTGGACACAAAACGGCGGGGCCCGCCGTTTCGCCCTCGCTACGATATGGCGGGGCCCACCACTTAGCAAGAAGAGGGCAAGGAGAGAGGGAGACCCGTGACCGGTCAGCGCTCGGACGCCCGCCGCAACTACCGCCGCATCCTGGCCGTGGCCGAGGCGGAGGTCGCCCGGCACGGTGCCGCCGCCTCGCTCGAACAGGTCGCCCGCACCGCCGGCGTCGGCTCCGCCACCGTGCGCCGCCACTTCCCGACCCGCCAGGCCCTCCTCGAAGCCGTCTTCCAGGAGCGCGTCCAGGCCCTCTGCGAGCGCGCGGACCAGCTCGCCCGGGCCGACGACAGCCGGGCCGCGCTCCTGGACTGGCTCCACGACCTCGTGCGGTACGCGGTCTCCGCCCGAGGCCTCGCCGACGCCCTCACCTACGAGCCTCCCACCGACACCCCGGCCGACGCCGACGCGCAGCACTCCTGCGGCGCCGCGCTCGAAACCGCGGCCACGCCTCTGCTCCGCCGCGCCCTGTGCGACGAGGTGGTCAGCCCGGGCGTCACCTTCCACGACCTGCTCACCCTCGCCGTCGGCATCGCGCTGGCCACCGAGCACCACGCCGACCCGGCCGCCCAGGCCGACCGCCTCTTCACCCTCACCGTCGAAGGCCTCAGCCCGAGCCCGAGGGCCTGACCGGGTCCGTCCCCGCCTCCGCCAGCAGCCGTTCCAGCCTCGGAGTCAGTACGACGGCGGCCACGTTGGTCAGGTGCGCGTCGTCCCGGTAGAGCAGGATCCGCTCCCGGACCGCCGGGCAGGTCGGGCCGTCGCCCGGGCAGAGGACCTGGTTCACGCCGATGGCCCGTACGCCTGGCACCGCCCCCGCCGCGATCCTCCGCGCCAGCGGGTCGGCCGGCACCGCATCCGCCCGGTCGAACGCGCAGGCGGCCGCACCGTCCGGAGCGCCGGAGACACACGCCGGGATGTCCGACCCGGGTACGGGAGTGGCCTCGATGTACACGATCGGCGCACCGACCGCCCGCAGCGGCCTCAGCGTCTTCTCCCAGGCGGCGGCGAGGAGTTCGTCGTCCTCCGTGTACCGGTTGAGCGAGGCGATCACGATGAGCCGGGGCTTCGGGCCCGTACGGAGGCGGTCCAGGGCATCCGTACGCCAGACGTCGCACTCCCGGTAGGCGCGGCCCAGTTGCGGGCTGTCCACGTCCAACTCCGGCAGTGGGCAACCCTGCTTGACCAACTCCTGGAGTGCCCAGCCGCGTTGTGAGGCGATCGCCAGCATCGGCGAGAACCACTGGCCCGCGTGCGAGTCGCCGAGCAGCACGATCCGGTCCGGGCTGTCCACCGCGCCGAACAGGCACTCCGGGCTGCGGGTCACCTCCGGGGCGACCTGGCAGCCCTGGTCCGGTGGGAAGTCCTTGCGCGCCTGGGCCGGATTCGGCACCACCGGACCGTCCCCTGCAGAAGCCCCGGAAGTCCTGGAGTCCCCGGAGTCCCAGGAGGTCCTGGAGCCCCCGGAGGTCCCGGAAGCTCCGAGCAGCGACGGTCCGGAAGCCGCGCCCGGCGGCAGGCCCTTGACGTCGACCGGCGTGGTCGGGCCCATCAGGTGCAGCGTCGCCGTGCCCACCACCAGAGCGAGCGCGACCGGCAGCACGATGGCGGAGACGCCCACCGCCAAGCCCCGGCGCGGGAGTTCGGAGACCGTACGGCTGCGGCGCAGCGGCCGCTCCACCCACCGCATCGTGGCGAGCGCGGGTAGCACGGCCGCCAGCGTCCACGCGGTCCTCGCCGGCCAGTCGAGCGCACCGAGCCGGGCCTCCGCGAGGACGAGCACCGGCCAGTGCCACAGGTACAGGGTGTACGAGAGCCGCCCGATGGCCCGTGGCGCCCGCCCGGCCAGCAACCGGCCGACCCCGTAAGGGCCTTGTACGTTTCGCTCGCCGCGCCCCGGTATCGCCGCGAGGATCACGGCGGCGGTGGCCAGCGTCGGGACGAGCGCCGCGAGACCGGGGTACGGCGTCGACGCGTCGTACGCCACCACGCACCAGCCGATCGCCACCGCCCCGCCCCAGCCGCACAGCAGCCGCAACGGGCGCGGGCCGCGCAGCAGATGCCACGGCAGCAGTGCGAGCAGCGCGCCCACCCCGAACTGCCAGACGCGCGAAGGCGTTCCGAGGTACGCGAGCGAGACCGCGTGCTCCGTCCAGTGCAGCGACAGCGCGAACGAGCCGAGGACCAGCGCCCCGGTGGCGAGCGCCACGACGGACCGCACGGCCCGTCCCCGTCGTACCGCACGGGCGGCGAACAGCACCACCGCCGCGAGGAGCGGAGCCCAGAACAGGTAGAACTGCTCCTCCACGGCGAGCGACCAGAAGTGCAGCAGCGGGCTCTGGTCCTGTCCGGCGGCGAGGTAGTCCGTCCGCTGCGAGACGAACCGCCAGTTGGCGACGGAGAGCGCCGAGGCGAGGACGTCGTACTCCAGGTCGGTGCGGCGCAGCGGTACGGTCAGCCAGGCCCCGGCCACCGCGACCGCAGCGAGCACCACGGCGGCCGACGGCAGCAGGCGGCGGGCCCGGCGGGAGAAGAAGTCGCCGAGCCGGATGCGGCCGGTGGTGACGGCCTCGCGGACCAGGAGCCCGGTGATCAGGTAGCCGGAGATGACGAAGAAGACGTCCACGCCGATGAACCCACCTGCCAGGCCCGGGATTTCGGCGTGGAAGGCGAGGACCGCGAGGACGGCGACGGCCCGCAGCCCCTCGATGTCGGGCCGGAACGTGGACCGGTGCGGGCTCGGCCCGGACTCGTCACCGGAGCGCCGGGCGGGTGGCACGGTTGACGGGGGAGCGGAGCGCTTCCGGCGCGGGCCGGGCGCGAGGAGGAAGTCCATGTCAGCAAAGGTCTTTCGGCTCAGCTCGACCAGGGGAGCATCGGGTTGACCCACCCCGAGGCGAGCAGACCGGTGAGCAGGAGGACGGCGGTGGCGGCGAGCGTCTCGGGCCAGCGGCGCGGCAGCACACCGGCGGGAGGCGGCAGCGCGCCGGCGGCAGGCGGCAGCACACCGGCGGGAGAGCGGAGGCGGGCCAGGAAGGGTTTCGCCCCCGCACGACCCGGCCTCGGGACCTCCGCGCCCCGCGCCTCCGGCCGCAGCTCGCCCATCAGGTCACGTATCAACGGCACATTGATCTGGAGCTGCACCAACAGGTAAAGGCATAGGCCCCAGTTGGGCTCCCACCCGTTACGGGCCACGGCCAGCGCGATCCCGGCGGCGGCCGCACCGTTGGACAGCACCAGCCAGACCAGCGAGACGCCCACCACCCGCCGGGCCATCCCACCCGAACTCCCTGATGGACGCGTCCCGGTGGGCACCCAGGCGGCACTGCGTCCCCGCAGCGTGTGCCAGAACGCGGTTGCGGCGGCCACGCTGGTGAGGACGTTGGCCCGGATCACCTCCACCCGCCAGCGGGTCCGGCTGATCCGGGGCAGCAGCACATGCCAGAGCCAGAGCGGGGCGAGCAGCGGCAGCACGTGCCAGGGCCGGATGTGGTCCGGATACCAGAACATCATCACCAGCGGCGGCAGCGGCGCGGCGAAGGTGTTCACGGCCGTGGCGAGGTACCCGACGACCTCTTCGTAGAAGCAGAGCCGCATCCGCCACGGCGCGCGCATCCGCTTCAGGACGGGCGTCCCGAGCAGGTGCAGGTTGCCCATCGCCCACCGGTACTGCTGGTTGACGAAGGAGGTGACCTCGTCGGGCGAGGTGCCCTTGGCGACCAGGACGGGGACGTACTGGGTGCGGAACCCCTGCTCGTGCAGTGCGAGCCCGGTGTACAGGTCCTCGCTGTGGTCGAGCCGCGCGAAGCCGCCCGCCAGGTCGATCGCGCGGCGCCGGTAGACGGCGTTGGAGCCGCAGCAGATGGCGGCGTCGCTGGCGTCCCGGGAGGGCTGGATCCAGCGGAAGAACCACTCCTGCGCCGCACCGGCGGCACGCTGGATCCACCGCATCGACTCATCCGTGTCGAAGCACTGCGGACTCTGCACGATGCCGACGGCGGGATCGGCGAGGTACGGCACGAGGTGGCGCAGGAAGTCCGGCCGGGGCGCGAAGTCGGCGTCCAGGATCGCGATGAACTCCGAACTGCTCAGCTTCAGCGCGTGGTTGAGGTTGCCCGCCTTCTTCAGGTGCCCCCGGTCGGGCCGGACGACGTACGCGTAGCCGTAACGGGCGGCCAGCTCGGCGACCTCGGGCCGGTCGCCGTCGTCCAGGACCCAGACGGTCAGCGCGCCGGGCCAGTCGACGGCGGAAACGGCACGGTAGGCGTTGTCGAGGACCGGGAGCGGTTCGCCGCAGGTCGGCAAGTACAGGTCCACGGAGGGTAGTTCGGCGGGCTGCCAGGCGCGGACGAGGACCTCGTGCGAGGGCCGGGTCAGCCGGCGCTGACGCAGGCTGTTGACCGAGGAGAGTGCCAAGGCTACGACGTTGAGGCCGAGGATCGCGAGGAACGCCCAGAGCGCCGGGGTGCGTAAGGCGAAGGCGAACATCGTGGCCGCCGTGAAGACGAAGGCGAGCGAACTGCTCACCAGGACCCAGCGGCGCTGCGGCCCGAAGTACCAGTACAGCTCGTCGTCGGACGGTGGTTGCGGAAGGTGATGCACGGTCATAAAGCCCCCCACGGCTGTGTATGTACCCGTTTCCGTACCTGTTTCAGCACTCGCTTCAGGTGGCCCCACCCTAGCGCCAAAGGTATAGACCACTTACGCGAGACCGTGTCGACGGAGGGATTCGGACAGGGGATTGGCGCACTTCGATTGGTCCAGACCTCTTGGTGCTGCCATTCGAGCCGCCGCGCCCGTCCGGGGGAGGAAGGCGCAGGTCACGCGAGGGTGAACAGTCCCGGAAGACTTACGGGGCCGGGGAGGATCCGTCCGGCGTACGGGACACCAGGCACGCCCCGCACCCCGGGCGGCACAATGGGTGCATGCCGATACCCAGCCGCGCCGCTCTCGTCGATCACCTCGTCCGTTCGCGTATCGCGGGGGACGTCGCCACGCCTCGCGACAACAACCTCTCCCACTACCGCAAGCTCGCCAACGGTGACCGCCACTACTGGCTGGGCCTGGAGCTCGGCGACCGCTGGACCGACGAGCAGGACGTCCTCGCGGTGATGGCCGAGCGCTGCGGAGTGAACGACGACCCCGCGCACCGGATCGGCCAGGACACCATCGACCCCGAGCTGACGGTGGACGCCCTGGAGCGCATGGCGGCCCGCCTGCGCAAGGCGGCGGACGGCCGCGAGCGGGTCCTCTTCGCCACCGGCCACCCCGGCGGCCTGCTGGACGTGCACCGGCAGACGGCGGACGCGCTGCGCCGGGCCGGCTGCGAGATCGTCCGCATCCCGTCGGGCCTGATGGCGGACGAGGGCATGGTCTTCCAGTTCGCCGACGTCGCGATGCTGGAGCGTGGCGCCACGCTCTGGCACACCCACTCCCCGGCCCCGATGGCGGCCATCCTGGACGCCATGGCGCACCTGGGCCGCCCGCTGCCCGACCTCGTCGTCGCGGACCACGGCTGGGCGGGATGCGCGGGGCAGCGCGGGCTGGACGCGATCGGTTACGCGGACTGCAACGACCCGGCCCTCTTCCTCGGCGAGTCGGAGGGCACCCTCCAGGTCACCGTCCCGCTGGACGACCACGTCACCGACCCGCGCTTCTACGACCCGATGACCGACTACCTGCTGCACGCGGCGGGCCTCCTGGAGGACGAGCCCGAGCCCGGGGCCGAGCCCGCACGGGAGCCGGCGGCGTAGAGAACCGCAGGATCCGATGAGTTTCCGGCCCGGCGGGCGTCTTCCCTGACAGACAGCTGGCAGGCAGCTGGCAGGCAGCGGTCGCCTCTGCGGGAGGCGGCCGGCGTACACGAAGGGCCGGAGCCATGAAGTTCAGCACGACGATGTTCCTGAGCGGCAACAACACGGGGATCGAGGTGCCGGAGGACGTGGTCGAGGCGCTCGGCGCCGGAAAGCGCCCGCCGGTGAACGTGACCGTGAACGGTTACGCGTACCGCTCGACCATCGCCCCCATGGGCGGCCGCTACCTCATCCCGTTCAGCTCCGACAGGCGTAAGGAGACCGGGATCGCGGGCGGCGACGCCATCGAGGTGGAGCTGACGCTCGACACCGCGCCGCGCACGGTCCAGCCGCCCGAGGACCTAGCGGCGGCGCTCGCCGCGGCTCCCGGCGCGGCCGAGGCGTTCGCGGCCCTCTCGCCCAGCCGCCAGAAGGCGCACGTCACGTCGGTCGAGGGTGCGAAGACGGACGCCACGCGGGAGCGGCGGATCGCGAAGGCGGTGGCGGAGCTGACGCCGTAGGCATCAGGGGCCGGCGCGCCGCTCCCGTTGCCCGCGTCCCGGCGTCGGGTCCAGATACACCCGCCGCACCGACGGAAACCGCTCCCGCAGCTGGGCCTCCGCCTCCTCGCAGGCCCACTCGACCTCCTCGGCCGTCGCCATGTCCCGGAAGTCGACCTTCGCGGCGATCATGATCTCGGACGGCCCCTGGATGAGCGTGGTCAGCTCCAGTACGTCGACGATGTGCGGTACGGATGTCAGCTCCTCCCGCACCCCGGCCCGCATCGCCGGAGGCAGCGGCCGCCCGATGAGCAGCTGCGCGTTGGACCGGCCGAGCACCCAGGCCACGTACACGAGGAGCAGGCCGATCAGGCAGGACGCGATCCCGTCCCAGACCCCGGATCCGGTCAGCTGCCCGCCGAGCAGCCCGCCCGCCGCCAGCAGCAGCCCGATCAGGGCCGCCGAGTCCTCCATGACGACGGCCTTCACGGCGGTGTCGGGCGTGTGGCGCAGGTAGTACGTGTCCGGCACCCGCAGCCGTGACGCCTCGCGCCGCACCTGTTTGACTCCGGTGCGCAGCGAGTAGCCCTCCAGCAGGAAGGCGACGCCGAGGACGACGTACGAGACGAGCGGGTTGCCCAGCTCCTCGCCCGCGATCAGGGTGTGCACGCCGTCGTAGATCGAGAAGACCGCACCGCCGACGAAGGTGGCGATGGAGGCGAGCATGGCCCAGATGTACCGCTCGGGGCCGTAACCGAGCGGATGGTCCTCGTCGGCCGGCTTCTCGCTCCGCTTGAGCGCGGTGAGGAGCATGACCTCGGTGACGGTGTCCGCGATCGAGTGGGCGGCCTCGGAGAGCATCGCGCTGGACCCGCTGATCAGCCCGGCGACGGCTTTCGCGACGGCGATGCCGAGGTTGGCGAGGGCAGCCACGATGACCGTGAAGGTGGACTCCCCGCCGTCGCCGTCACCGTCGCCGCCGCTCTTGGCTTTCGCGTCACTCATGGAGCTCATGGAGGGGAGTATGTCCGAAACGGCCCCTCAGGCGGGGCTCATCCCGCCGCCGGTCCACGCGGAACCCGGACGACACCCTCCTGGATGACGGTGATCGCGAGGCGCCCATCGGCGGTGTAGATCCGGGCCTGGCCCAGGCCCCGCCCGCCGGAGGCCGACGGTGACTCCTGGTCGTACAGCAGCCACTCGTCCGCCCGGAACGGCCGGTGGAACCACATCGCGTGGTCCAGGCTGGCCCCGACCACGTCCCCGACCGCCCAGCCGCCGCGCCCGTGGGCCAGGAGCACCGAGTCCAGCAGGGTCATGTCGGAGACGTACGTGGCCATGCAGACGTGCAGCAGCGGGTCGTCCGCGAGCTTGCCGTTGGTCCGGAACCAGACCTGCGAGCGCGGCTCCCGCGCCTCGCCCACCGTGCCGAACGGCGGCGCGTCCACATACCGCAGGTCGACGGCGGCCCGCGCCTCGATCAGCCGGTCCACCATCCCGGGATCGCTGAAGCGGTCCGCGTACCGGGGCAGCATCTCGGCGGCCGTGGGCAGGGTCTCCGGATCGGGGGAGGAGGGCATGTCGGCCTGGTGCTCCAGCCCGTCCTCGTACGTCTGGAAGGACGCGGAGAGGTGGAAGATCGGCTGCCCGTGCTGCACTGCGACGACCCGGCGGGTGGTGAAGGACCGGCCGTCGCGGATGCGGTCGACGCTGTAGACGATGGGCGCGCCCGGGTCGCCGGCGCGCAGGAAGTACGCGTGCAGGGAGTGGGCGGCCCGGTCGGCCGGGACGGTCCGGCCGGCGGCGACCAGCGCCTGCGCCGCGACCTGGCCGCCGAACACCCGGGGCACGACCGCGCTGCGGCTCGTGCCCCGGAAGATGTCCCGCTCGATCTGCTCCAGGTCGAGCAGATCGAGCAGGGAATCGAGTGCTGCGCTCATGGAGAGAACGTAGTCCTTACAGCTCTTGCAGAGGGTTGGAGTCCGCCTACAGGCCCATGGACTTGGCGATGATCGACTTCATGACCTCGCTGGTGCCGCCGTAGATGCGGTTGACGCGGTTGTCCGCGTACAGGCGGGCGATCGGGTACTCGTTCATGAAGCCGTAGCCGCCGTGCAGCTGGAGGCAGCGGTCGATCACGCGGTGCGCGACCTCGGTGCAGAACAGCTTGGCGGAGGCGGCCTCGGCTGCCGTGAGCTCACCGGCGTCCAGGGCTTCCAGCGCGCGGTCGGCGACGGCCTGGGCCGCGTCCACCTCGGCCTGGCAGGCGGCCAGCTCGAACTTCGTGTTCTGGAACGAGGCGACGGTCTTGCCGAAGACCGTGCGCTCCTGCACGTACTCCTTGGCGAACCGGACGGCGGCCGCGGCCTGCGCGTACGCACCGAAGGCGATGCCCCAGCGCTCGGAGGCCAGGTTGGTGCCGAGGTAGCCGAAGCCCTTGTTCTCCTCGCCGAGGAGGTCCTCGGCCGGGACCTTGACGTCGACGAACGCCAGCTCGGCGGTGTCGGAGGTCTTGAGGCCGAGCTTGTCGAGCTTGCGGCCGACCGAGTAGCCCGCGGACTTGGTGTCGACGGCGAAGAGGGAGATGCCGAAGCGGCGGTCGTCCTCGCGCGGGGCGGCGGTACGGGCGCAGACGATCACGCGGTCGGCGTGGACGCCACCGGTGATGAAGGTCTTGGCGCCGTTGAGGACGTAGTGCGTGCCGTCCTCGGAGAGCTTGGCGGTGGTCTTCATGCCCGCGACGTCGGAGCCGGTGCCCGGCTCGGTCATCGCCAGCGCCCACATCTCCTCACCGGTCGCGAACTTCGGCAGCCAGCGCTTCTTCTGCTCGTCGGTGGCGAGCATCTTGACGTACGGGAGGCCGAGCAGCGTGTGCACGCCGGAGCCGCCGAAGGAGACACCGGCACGGGCGGTCTCCTCGTAGATGACGGCCTCGTACTTGTGCGAGTCGATGCCCGCGCCGCCGTACTCCTCGTCCACCTCGATGCCGAAGATGCCCAGCTCACCCAGCTTGAGGTAGAACTCGCGCGGCACCTGGCCCGCGGCGAACCACTCGTCGTACACCGGCACGACCTCGGCGGCGATGAAGGCGCGGATGGTCTCCCGGAACGCCTCGTGGTCCTCGTTGAATACCGTACGGCGCACGGGGTGCCTCCTTGATCGGCTGAAGTGTTCGTCGGTGGACGCGCCTGCGCTCGCCGGGCATGGCTAAGCGCTTGCTCATTCCCCTTCGAAGTTACCGGTCGGTCACGGAGCTGTCCAGGGTGATGCTGAGCACGCGTCCGGCGCTCATCCCGTACGTCGTTGCGCCCGGTCGTCGGGTGGCTGTTCCGCGCCCGCGCTCGGGTGCCGCTCCGCGCCTGGGCTCGGGTGCCGCTCCGCGCCTGCCGGGCCTGGAGGCGGCTGAGCCACGTTGTCCGGCAGTTCCGTCCGTACGGCGGTGAGCGCGGCGCGGATGGCCTCCACGCCCTCCATCAGCCGGGCCCACGAGGACGGTGACGCCCGGGCCAGGACGGCCGCCAGCCGTTCCTCGCGCCGGGCCCGCAGCCGGTCCAGGTGCGCCCGGCCCTGAACGGTCAGCCGCAGCTCGACCTCGCGCCGACTGGACGTGCTCAAGGACCGCCGTACGAAACCGAGGGCCTCCAGCCGGTCGCACAGCCGGCTCACCGACGACGGCGCGGCCTCCAGCTCCGTGCCGAGCTGCCGCAGATTGATGCCCTCACGGCGTTCGAGCACGTACATGGCCCGCAGCTGCGGCGCGGAGATGGGCGAGGAACCGTCCGGAGCCCGCGCCCAGTAGACCTCCAGTAGCTCGATGACCCCACGCATCGCGCGCGCCACATCGCGCAGCCTGTGATCAGGGCCGTACCGCTCTACGCCCATGCTGGAACACCCTTGGTCGTGCTGCGGGCCCGTTCGCGCATACGGGCCGGTCCTTCATAGCGTTGACGCCCCAGCCGATCCGAAACCCATGATTCCTTCCCGGGGCTCGCGGGGGCGGGGTGGGGGTCGGCGCGGCGGCCGATGCGGGGACATCGCGGGGGCCGGCGCGGCGGCATCGAATTCCCGCGAAATGGATCGAAAAACGCACGAGTTCGCAGACATGGCGCCGGAGGTGCGGGGCACGAGGCTGGCAGCGGTTGCTCAGGAAGTGAGCAGGGCGGAATGCAGACCCTTTTACGAGGTGAGCGGCCCGCCGCACCCATATTCATTCACGTGCGATCGAAGGAGTTTTCATGAGCGAGAACCTGTGGGGCTACCAGCCGAGCGCCGGCCACACCGCCGGTACGGACCTGATCGGTTACAAGGTCGAGGCGACCGACGGCAGCATCGGCAAGGTCGACAAGCACTCCGACGACGTCACGTCCTCGTACCTGGTGGTCGACACCGGCGTATGGATCTTCGGCAAGCACGTCCTGCTCCCGGCGGGCACGGTGAGCCGGATCGACACGGACGACAAGAAGGTCTACATCGACCTCACGAAGGACCAGATCAAGGACGCCCCGGAGTTCGACAAGGACAAGCACGTCGGCGACGCGGACTTCCACCGGACGACCGGTGAGTACTACGGCCGCCACCGTCGCGTCTGACCTGAAGGCCGGACACGCAGCAGGCGGGGCGGGGCGGGACGCGGAACATCGCGTCCCGCCCCGCCCGCGTGTGCGGCTACGGGGTTCCGTTCACCTGCGTACGTTCGCCCTCATTCCCACCGGATCGCGCCCGGCCGCTGCCGCGACTGCCGAACCGCAGACGGGCACACGCAGGCCGCCGCCTGACGACCGGCTCGGCCGCGTGTGCGCTCCTGTCGGGTGAGGCGCGGGTGTCAGTTCCCCGGGCGCTTGCTCAGGTCCTCGCCGTACAGGCGCAGCAGTTCGTCCTCCACCACCGGGGTGAGGGCCTCGATGTAGCCGTCCGCGAGGTGGCCGTAGTCCCGGTAGACCAGGGTGTTCCCGACCACGACCGGGCAGGTGCCCGACGGGGCGCAGACCCACTTGTACGGGTCGATGAGCGCGACGTCCTCGGCGGCGGCGGCGGCCCGGATCGCCTTGGTGACCTCGGGCTTCGGGTCGGCCTCCGAACCGGGGCGCGCGCAGGACGCCAGGTCGTCGGGGTTCACCGCCACGCAGTCCACCGCGTTGTTCTTCGGCCAGGGGTTGTCCAGCAGGGTGAGCACCTGGGTGCGCCCGCGCTGAAGCATCCGGTACGTCTCGGCCTGGCCCTTGCCCCATTCCTTGCCCAGGTCGCCCTCGCCGTACAGCTTGGCGGAGTTGGAGCTCGACGTGATGACGAGTTCGGGCTCCAGCTTCTGGATCTTCTTGATGGTCTCCGACCGCCAGTCGTCGCAGGTGGAGTACGGGCCGTTCTGCCACTCGATGGTGACCTGGGAGACCTTGCAGGCGTTCTTGGTGAAGGAGTAGAGCCGCCAGTTGTGCTTGCGGGCGATCGCGTCGAGCGCCGGGAACCACTGCGCGACATGCGAGTCGCCGAAGAGGACCACACTGCGGTCGGCGTCCTTGTCACCGTACAGACAGGGCTGGGTCTGTTTGGTGCCGGTCATGGTGAGAGCGCAGTTGTCGGTGTAGACCGCGGACCGCTCGTCCGCGGTCTCGCGCAGGCTCGGTTCGAGGTTGGACGGGAGCTTCTCCACCGGCTGTGCCAGCAACTCGGTGAGGGCGGCACCGGGGTAGGGGGCGGTGGCGATCGTCTTGGCGGTGTTCTGCCGCGCGGCGCCCTGGTCCAGGACCGGCGGGTACTGGAGGGTGAGCACCGCGACCAGGGCCGTGACGGCCGACAGGCCCAGCCCCAGCGTGAGCCCTCGGACGGCGTGGGCCTTGAACGCGCGGTGGAAGCGCATCGGGTCCTCGACCAGGTGCAGCGTTCCCCAGGCGAGCAGGATGCCGCTCAGCGCGGCGATCAGCCGCAGCGGACCGTCGTGCGCACCGAAACCGGCGGCGGCCGGCACGATGACGATCAGCGGCCAGTGCCACAGGTACCAGGCGTAGGAGAGCCCGCCGATCCAGACGGCGGGGCGCAGCGAGAGGACGGCGCCCGCGCCGAAGCGGCCGGCCGCCGCACCTCCGGCGAGGACGGCCGCGGCGCCGGCGACCGGGATCACGGCGTGGTGGCCGGGGAAGGGCGTGCCCTCGTCGAAGGAGACGGCGGCGTAGGCGATGGCGGCCAGGCCGGCCCAGCTCAGGACCGCGGCGACCGGGCGCGGGATGTCGTTCAGGCGGTGCGCCGCCAGAGCCAGCAGGGCGCCTACCGCCAGCTCCCAGATCCGGCCCTGCGAACCGAAGTAGGCCCAGGAGGGAGCGGTCTCGGTGAGGTGGAGGTTCAGCGCGAAGGAGGCGCCGGCCAGGATGACCAGCGGGATCGCGAGCAGGGCCCGTCGCCGGAACAGCTTGAGGGCGACGATCATCACGATCGGCCAGACCAGATAGAACTGCTCCTCGACCGCCAGCGACCAGAAGTGCTGGAACGGGGAGGGCGGCACATCCGTGTTGAAGTAGTCGGTCCCGGCCTCGGCGAGCCGGAAGTTGACGACGTACCAGGCGGACGCGATGGCGTCCTTGGCGTAGTCCGCGAAGCGCAGCGGCCCCAGGAAGAGCCAGGAGCCCGCCAGCGTCGCCAGCACGACCAGGGTGGAGGCGGGCAGCAGGCGCAGCGCCCGGCGGGAGTAGAAGCGGCCCAGGGAGATCTTGCCGTCGCGGCTCCACTCCCGGAGCAGCAGCGAGGTGATCAGGAAGCCGGAAATGACGAAGAACACGTCCACGCCGACGTATCCGCCGGCCACGGAGGTCACCCCCGAGTGCCCCAGCACCACGAGGGTGACGGCCACCGCCCGCAGACCCTGGATGTCGAGCCGGAGACCCGCGCCTCCCGCCGGCCCGGCGGCTCCCTTCCCGTGATCGCCGGGCGACCCGTCGTGGGGGCCGGCCTGGGGCGGGACGCCGGGGACGTCGGCGGACGTGGGCCGCGAGGCATGCGTGAGGCGGCGGACGGGCACCGTACGGATCTCCTTGTTCATGAGGCATCACCGGATGGCGCCGATGATCGCCTCCGGGGCCGGTCGACCGAAGCGGGCTTCGGCCCGGCCTGCGATCCATGACGATTGTCAGTACATCGCGATATCGCCAGAGTGGACCATGTCGGAACACTCACTGACAAGCTCATGTCCCTTGAAAGCCGCATAAGCGGCGTCTTGGGCAGCGGCCCGCTGTCGTGGCGCTCCGGCCTTTCGGTGACGCGGCGATTCCGTTACCTCGCTTTGCAGGGAGGCCGGGGCTCGTGTCGCGTAAGCGTGCGGACTCGGAGAGGTTGCCGGTATGTCCGTATGACGATCCCATGCCTGGGACTTCGCTGTGTTCTTTCCCATGGTCATTGTCGTGATCTTTACGGAGCGCCCGGGGCAGGGTGGGGCTGTGCTCGGGTGCGCCGGGCTCGACGGCACGGCGGTGAGGCGGGCGGATCCGAGCCCGGCGGCGCGAGGCGTCGCCGCCGTCGGCGTCCTGGAGCGGCGGACGATGACGGGGCACGGGCGCTGCACGCGTTCTACGGAGGCCCGGTCCGGCAGGCCCACCGCGAGGTGGCCCACGCGACGATGGTGGACTCGGACGACGTCCTGCTCTGGTTCACCCCGGGGGCCGGAGGACCTGGCCCGGCACCTGAAACGGGCTCCGCCGCACCTACGGCCGGCGCCGGTGGCCCAGAGAACCTGAACGGGCGGGTCGGGGCCGGCTGTTCGGAGGCCGGCCCCACCTAGCATCATCTGGCATGACGACTCTGATCGTGACCGTCGCTCTGGCACTCGTCGGCTACCTGGCGACGTACCTCAACGGTGTACGACTGGCACAGCGGCAAGCTCGTCTGGCGCGCGTCAACCTGCAGTTGAGCGACTTCTACGGTCCGCTGTTCGCGCTGATGGAGGCCAACAGCAGGACCTATGACACCTTCTCCGAGCGCCATGCCCGACCCGACGGCCGCGATCCCTTCGATCACGACATACCACCCACGGAACGGGAACTCGCCGAGTGGCGCACGTGGGCCGGCACGGTCTTCCTCCCCAACATCCAGGCGATGCGGGACGTGGTGGTCACCAAGGCGGATCTCCTCATCGAACAGGAGATGCCCCCGGCCCTGCTCCAACTCTGCGCCCACGTCTCCGGTTACGAGATCACGGCTGCGCGATGGGCACAGGGGCGCTACGAGGAGCACCTGTCGGTCATACCTTTCCCGGGGCGGGAGTTGATGGATTACACCCGCGATCGATTCACACGGCTGAAGAGGGAACAGGCGATTCTGCTCGGCCACAAAGCGACAGAGAGTCGTCGGTCCTGACTGTTCGGTCGTCTGCGATGAAGGAGCGGTCACTGAGTTGTGCGTCAGTGACCGTCCGAGGCGTACGCAACGCGTAACACCAGGCCGGCTCCACCATCGCCCGTCAGACCCAGCCGCCCTCGGAAGACGATCCGACCGCCTTCCTCCTCATCCACCCCGGGTGAAAATGAAGTGGCCGGTCGAGTGTTGCCGCCCCAGGCCACGTCCTCCTCAACGGTCCACTCCACAAAATGCTTGCGGCCCACTCCCGCCGGATCGCCGCACCAGAACGCCGCGGCGGCACCCGCCTCCGAGCGTACCCGAACCATTGCGCGCCCGTCGGCGACCTGCCCCACTGCCTCCACGTGAACCAACACTTCGCAATCATCCACGGCAGCACTGCCTTGCCGAACACCCCTGCCGGGGCAGAACGCTCTTTTACACTGATCCTTGTCGATCATGCTCAAGGACCTCCCGGATGAGGATGACAATGCCGATACTTTCCACGCCCGATGAAGTGGACACGTGGCTTACCGAAGCTGGATGGTACGCAGGGCGCGACGTTCGGGACGAGTCCACCGGTGCTGTCGCTGCCGTTGTCGAACGCTATCGTGCCTACGGCATCGACATCGAGCCTTCAGCCGCAGCGCTGGCCTTCATTCGCGAGCACGCGTTCCTTCGGGCCGTCATCGATACGGCACCTGAGAACTTTGCCGTGTTCACTCCGCACCTCGTATTCGCTGGGGATGCCGAAGAGGTGGCGCAACTGGCAATGGAGCTCAGAACCGAACTCTTCCCTGTCGGATATGACACCTACGACGGATCTACGCTGCTCATGGATGAGTCCGGTCGGTTCTTCTTCTCGCATCACACGGGCGCTTACTACCTGGGGAGTGAGAAATATGAGGCGATCATGAGTCTCATGGGAGGTGGCATGGCTGATGCGGAGGACTACTTCGTCTGACCTCATCCCAGGGTTGCCGCCTTGCTGCTCGTGCCAGGGGACACAGCGGTCAACGGCTTATGGGTGGGGTCAGGTGGGGAACTCTCCCAGCCAGGTCCGTTGGAGGAGGTGCTTGGGGAGGTAGTCGGATTCGATGGCAAGGGGGTATTCGGCGTCGTACGCGAGGCAGGCGATGGCTAGGGGGCCCAGGGCGATGCTGCCGTCGATGTCTTTGGCCCGGTCCTCGTTGAGTGTCCAGTACCTCTTGTGGAGTTTCAGTGCGTCCGCGAGGGCGGGGGCGAACCCGTCCCGGTTGTTGCGGACGTAGTGGTAGAAGAGGTTGATCGGCGGGTAGAGCACGGCCTGGAGGAGGTCTGGTGGTGCGATGCGTGCCACCGTGGGGTCGGACGCTTCGACCGTGGCGATGAGCTTGTCCGCGAGGTCCGGTCGCCGTAGCCACCAGCTCTGGAGGGTGTCCACCCAGCGGTAGATGTACTCGTCGTAGGAGCCCTCCGGTGAGCGCAGCCGCTCCAGCGGGATTTCGCTGAGCTGCGTCATACGGTCCTGATCACGGCAGATGACGGCCAGCCAGAAGGCGGAGAGCCAAGTACCGGCGTCGGCGGTGGACATCGGTCCGGTCGCCGGGATGGTCCGCGGCTTTCGGTTGATCCGGCATTGGACCGACCCGTCCTGCTTACCTGTCACCGCGAATAGCGCCGAGCCGAGCTGGAGGCCGTTGACCGTGGATTCCCACGTCTCTATGGCCGACGCTCGCGGGTCTGCCACGCACCTGGCATGCAAAGACAGACGGGCGGAGCTGAAGGCCGAGTCGATGAGCACTGCGGTCGTCTCAAGGCCATCGATTTCCTCGATCAGGTCTTCGTCAAGACCTTCCGCGAGGCGTTCGGCATCGGGGCCTGCCGACAGATTGTGGCGGGCGATAGTCGTGGTCACGGAAGAGTCCCCTCGATGAATGCGGCTGCCTCAATCTCGGTGATGCGCACGTGGTCGATTTCGTTGTGCCCGAGGTCGTACAGCCTGAGGTACTCGGTCGGTTCCCAGCGCAGGTTGCGGGTGAACGACTCGTCGTGCGTCCGGCCGTCGTCGACGCGCCGCCGGACGATTCCCCGTGGGCTGTGCCGGGGGTAGCCGTCGCTGATCTTCGCGAAGTACGTCATCTCGCCCTCGGCGTCGAGAGCGTCGAGGGTGATCGGGGCGAGCGTGATGAAGGGAGCGCTGGAGGCGTTGCTCTCCACGTCCCCCAGAGGGATCATCGCGCCGTCGAGGTCGAGGTACTCCCCGAAGTGGTAGCCGCCGCCGCGCTCGTACATGAGCAGCAGCGGTTCGTACGGGTCCGGCAGGTCTGCCCGCAGGCCACGGTGGGCGGCCAGCAGCGCCGACCACCGTACGGCTCCGCGGCAGGTGGTGCGGAGGGAGGCTGGGGCGAGGCTCTTGAGCAGTTGCTCCAGTTCGACGGCGACATCGGGTGGAGTCGTGATGGCGGCGTCCACGCGCTCGGCGATGTCGAAGAACGGCCAGGGCTCCTCGGCCCAGTAGGCCTGGGCCCACAGAGCCCCCGGCGTAGGTACTCCCGCATGAGGAGAGAGCGTGAATGGGCGTGGCGGAAGGCAGCGCCGTTGTCATCCCAGTCGATCGCTCGCAGAAGGTCCGACACGTCACGTGAATGCTGGCCACTCACTTGCTCACCGTCCTTCGACTCGACGCCATTACGTGTCGAATTCGCCCACCCAGGAGCGGTCCAGGAGGCGAATGGGCAGGTAGTCAGACTCGACTTCGATCGGGAAGCCGGCATCGTAGGCAAGGCACGCGATGGCAAGCGGACCGAGAGCGAGGAAGCCAGCGATGTCCCCGGCGCGCTCCGGTGCGCTCCAGTACGCCTTGTGCAATTCCAGAGCTTCCACGAGCGCTTCGTTGAAGCCATCGTGGTCTTTGCGGAAAAACTTGTAGAACAGGTTGATCGGCGGGTACAGCACATTCTGAAGAAGGTCGCGTGGCGCGATGGTGGCGATGTCGGGGTGAGACTGCTCGATCGCAGCCGTGAGTTTCTCCGGCAGCCCTGGTCGCTCCTGCCAGTATGTTTGCAAAGCATCTACCCAGTGGAATACATATTCATCACCTTCGGCGCCGGATGCTCGAAGGAGATCGAGTGGGACCTGGCACATCTGGACCATCCGTTGCTCATCCCGGCAGACGAGGACAAGCCACAATGAGGTGAGCCAGTTACCCGCATTCGCGTAGAATTGAGGGCCCGTAGCGTTGATGGTCCGCATCTCGTGATCGATGCGTGTTTCGATCTGGCCTTCGGTGGTGCTGGCGGCGGCGAAGGCCGCCGTGCCAACCTGCATGGCCGAGACGGTGGCGTCCCACGTAGCGAAACGATTACCTCTTGGGTTGAGGGCTTGGTGTACCTGCATCTGCAGGACTGCTTCGTTCCATGCCATGCCGAAAATCGCAGGAGAGGCATCAAGGTTCTGGATGCTTCTTTCAAGCTCTTCGCTAAGGCGCTCGGTTGCCTGCTCCTCGATCTGAGGGACCGCGTGCCGACCTACCGTCACCGTCATGAGTCACTCCTGTTGGGTAGTTCAAAGGGGAAATCTCCCTCCTTGAATGTTCCTATGTTGAATTTTCGACTCTTGAAACCGCCGTAATTCGGCCCCTCGGACACACCCTTGACGATTATGTACTCAATTTTGTCCGCAATGAGAGCCTTCTTCAGGTCAGTATACAGAAGGAGCTCGGCGGAATCTCCGCTTTCCGCCCTCTTCCACATTTCATTCATGATGTCGAGCAAGTATTCGCGAGAACCTTGCCTGGCCTTGTATCCGCTGGGAAGCGTTCTCTCGTTGACACCCGTCTTGACATCGCTTTTTGCCTCTATGATGACAAAGCTGTTGCCGTCCTTGAGGCGCCACACCTGGTCAAATTGGTTATTGCCATTCCTTGGGCCGGCCGTGGGTTCCCATTTTGCCCCCTCGTAGTACTTGGGGATGAGGTGATGGCGGGCGACGGATTCGCCATACGCCTCCGTGGCCTTTGTCATGGTGTCGTGGAACGGTGCGTGTTTTGACCTCAGGACATCGTAGATTGCCTTGCTCTCGGGCGTTCTACTGGCTTCCCACGCTTTTTTCGCCTTGGTGAGCGGATCGTGGTGCACGTTGTCGGCCGCCACCGACTTGTGTCGGTAGGCGGCGGCGTCGTCCATGGTCGACCTCACCGGTGTCCCGGTGAGGTCGTCGGCGGTTCCTGCGCGGTGCCAGTCCGGGTGATACTTTGCTGGAAATGCTGGCGGAGCGTTGTCTTTCGGCATCCACACACGTGGATTGGCCGGATCCTTGATCAACTGTGGCGGAGGGAAGCCACTCTCATCAGGGGCGTCCACATCGCTACGGTGCCCGCGCTTCTCATAGTATTCTTTGAAGTAACCCTCCTCATAGTTCGCTCGGTAGACCTGAATTTCTTTGATCTGATCTGCGGTGAGAGAGCCGGGGGGACCATACGGATTGTCTCCCTGCCTCATGAAGCTCGGAGGCTCGGCAGCGCGGCTCGGGCCAAGTGTGTGTGCGCCCCCAGGTGTCACGCCATCGCCAGCGCGGCTTGCTTCATCTGCCGTGCTGACCGCATCATCAACCGCCGACCCAGGTGCGTCAGGCCCGCCGGCTTCGGGAGAGTTCGTGCCGCCTGAGCCGTTGTCTATCGTGGATCCGCCTGGCAGATCGCGGCCGCCCCCGGCCGCGGACGAGGAGTCAGCCGTGCTGGACGAGTGCCCTCCGCCGCTTGTGTTCTCTCCGGCCTGTCCTCTTCCGGCGCTGCTAGGGCTGCTGGTGTCCAGGCTGTTGGTCGGCAGGTTGTCCGGGGCCGAGCCGCCCGGGAGGTTGTTCGCGGTGCCGCCTGGGACGTTGTTCGCGGTGCCGCCCGGTGTCCTGTCGGGGCCCGTTGCGTTGTCGCCCGTACGGAGTGCGTCGTCGCCGAGTCGGCCCGTGTCGCCGAAGTCCGAGCCCAGGCGGATGCTGTCGCCGCCGGTGCGGGCGCCCGCGCCGACCAGGGCCGATTCCTCGGCGGGGGTGCGGGGGAGTGGGGTGTCTGTGTCCGTCCTGATGGGGGCGCCGTCCGTCGGGTTGTTTCCGGGGGCGGCGGAGTGGTGTTGCTGGAGGGTGCCGTCCTCCTTGAGGAGGTTTCCTTCGGCGTCGATGTGGACGGTGTTGCCGTCCATGTCGGTCAGCCTGACCGTGTTCCCGGGCAGAGCGGTGGTGCCTTCGGGGAGTTTGAGGGCGCCCTCCGGTATCGGCAGGGAGCCCGCGGGCGGGGCCATGCCGTCGGGGAGGCGGACCACGCCGTCGCCGAGGTCGACCGCTCCGGCGGGGATGTCCGTGCCGTCGGGGAGTTTGACCGCGCCCTTCGGGATCTCGAACGCGCCGTCCGGGATGGCCGCGCCTTCGGGCAGGTGCAGGGTGCCGTCGGCCAGCTTGAACCCGCCGTCCGGGAGCGTGATCGCGCCCGGGGGGAGGGTGGGGATCTCGATGGTGCCCATGCCCTTGAGGCCGGCCATCACGTCGCTGATCTTCGTCAGGCCCGCGCCCGCGCCCTTGAAGAGGTACGTCATCGGGTCGATGGCCCGGCCCGCCTTGCCCGCGAAGGACAGGGCCTTCGCGGCGAGTGCCGCCTTGCCGCCGCCGGCGACAGCGCCGCCCGCGCCGCCGGTGAAGACGGTGGTCACCACGTTGAAGGTGACCGCGCCCGCCGCGCGTGAGGGGTTCTCGCTCCACTGGTCCCAGGCCAGCAGCGCCTTCCCGGTCTCCTTCATCGCGGTGCGTGAGTCCCGCAGCCAGGAGGGAAGTTTGTCCTCGGGTGCCAGCCAGAACGCGGCTGCCAGCGGGGTGGCGGAGATGACGATGCCCGTGGCCAGCTTGGCCAGGCCGGTCCAGGCCTGCTTCATGGACTCCCAGCCGTCGGTGCCGACCAGGGTGCCCAGGCCCTTGATCGTGCCCCAGACGCCGTCGACGACGACGCCCTTGCCGAAGTCCCAGAGGTGTTCGTGGACGTGGTACCAGGGCGTCGACTCCTTCACCGGGTCGCCCCACGGCAGGCCCTTGGCGTGCTTCAGGGCCTCGGCGTCGTAGCCGTACATGCCCTTGCCGCCGGAACCGTCGTCCACCTTGAGCTGCTCGCCGCCCGGCACCAAGGTGATGATCTTGTTGTGGCAGGCGCGTTCCACCGCCTGGAACGCGGCCCAGGTCTCGGCGATCTCGGCACGGCGGTTGTTGTTCTCCTCGACCAGGTCGCCGTCCTCGCGCCACTTGTCGTCCGCGTTCACCTTGACGAGGAAGGCGCCCGCGTCCCGCTTGAGCCGCTTCAGCTTCTCCACCAGCGGGTGGGCGTCGTCGGAGTAGGTGCTCAGCGCGCCGGTGATGGTGGCCAGGTCCGCCTTGAGCGAGGTCCCGCGGTCGGCCACCGGCTTCGTCGTCGCGAACAGCTGGTCGGCCTCGGGCGCCTTGTAGAAGGCCTGCAGGCCGCCGAAGCTGCTGTGGATGTCGGCCGCGGCCGAGGCGATCTTCGCCCCGTCCTTGGTCAGCGCGGTCACCTTGGTGTCGAGCAGCGCGAGGTTCCCGGTGAAGACCGGTATGCCCTCCAGGTTGACCGGTCGGTCCTCGCTCACTTGCCGGCCCCCATGTCCTTGAGCAGGTCCAGACGGACCGACTTCGCCGCGTCCTGCGCCTGCTTGGCGGTGTCCAGATCGCCCTCGACGTACTCGTTGGTCGCCGTCGCCGCCCCGAGCACCGCCGCCTGGATCCGCTCCGCCATCGACTTCAACTGGGTCTGCCGCGCCTGCGCGTACTGTCCCAGAGCGGCCGCCACCGGGCCCATCGCCGCCTGCGACAACGGCGCCTGCCCCGGCGCCACCGGTCCTTGCAGCGGCGTACTGGCCGCCGTGCCCGGCACCGCCGTCCCCGCCGCCTGCGCCGCCTCCGACAGGTCCGTCATGAACGCGCTGAGCGCCTTCTCCAGATCACCGGCATGCGTGCCGACGACCTTCAACTGACCCTGCACACCCTGCGGCTTGATATCCCACGCCGACACCGACGCCCCACCCCCGTACTTCCTGGCTCCCTGGAACAGACCCCGGACCACCCGTCACCGGCTCACACCGGTCCCCGGGTCAGCCGATGCCGTCGACCGCCGCCTTCGCGCGCGCCAGCGTCTGCGAGGCGGTCCCGTCGTTCTTCTCCAGCGTCGTCCGCAGCAACTGGATGATGTTCCTGACCTCCTGCGAGGTCGCGTTCCACCGCAGCTCCTTGCCGTGGTACTCATCCGCCACACCGTCGGCCGCGAAATCGTTCATCGCCGCCTTCACCTGCGTGTCCCGCGCCGTGATCACCTGTTCCAACTGCGCGATCACCAGCTGGATATTGCCCTGGACCTCCGTAGAGGCACCCGTGTCGTACGAACGCCGGTCCGTGCTACCCATCAACCATCACTCCCCGTGGTGAAACCGTGGTGAAATCCGAAATCCTGCGGTCCGGCAGGCTCAACGGCCGCCGAAACGCGCCGCGTCGAAATTGGCCGAAGCCATCTGCGCCTTCGCGTTCTCGCCCTGCTCCTGGTCACCCGAACCGAACGCCGCGTCCATCCCGGACTGGCCGCCCAGGATCCCCGACAGCGAAGCGTTCAGCGCCGCGGTGATCTCGTCCGAGCGGCTCTTGAAGTCGTCGAACGCGACCTTCCCCGCTCCGTTGAACTTGCCCTCCAGCGGCTCGGCCGCCGCGATGAGCTGCCGGATCAGCGTCCCCAGGTCCGTACTCGCGCCCTGTGAATGCGAGATCAGCGTGGAAAGGACCGAGGCCCCCATGTCGAACTTCATCGTCTTCCCCCAACACCTCGAACGAACGTATGAGTGTTCGGATTCATGTCTATCAATCCTTACGTCACGACTGCAATCTGCAATCGGCCAGAGTGGCGTTGTGACCAATCCATGACATCGGATACCTCGTCCTACGCGCCCTTGAGGTGGCGTATCAGCCGCTCGTACTCCTGCCAGCCGGACAGGTCCGAAGGGTCACCGGGCAGCGGGTAGTACAGCGCGGGCCGGGTCCTCGGGCCGAGTGTCACCGGCTGTTCGGCCAGCGGTGTGCGACGGGCCCGGTCCCCGGGCATCGTGCGGACCTCCTCGGCGCCCAGCACGAAGGCCAGCGGGACCCCGGGGCCCTCGAAGCGCGGCGGCACGGCCACATCGCGTCGTGCTTTGCGAAGTTGTACGAGCATCGACTGCAGGTGGTGGCGGGTGGCGAGCGCCTCGGCGGCGGCGGGCAGGGCGTCCAGGGGCAGTTCCTCGCCGGAGCCGGAGCCGGAGCTGGAGCCGCCGCCGTAGCCGAACGCGAGCGTGACGTGCTCCTCCACCCCCGCCTCCGTACGCGTGATCCGTACGGTGGCGATGGCCGGCCGGTCCCGGTGGCCGACCACGACGAACCAGGTCGGCTCCGGCGCCCGCTCGTGCGCCACGTCGGTCAGCCGGCGCGGCGACCACGGGAGGGTCGCCGGTTCCGATGTGCCCCAGCCGGCCGGCGGCTCGCCCGTCAGCTCCCGCCACACGGTCTCCAGCCCGCCGCCCAGCACCAGCCGTTCGTCCGCCGGGTGCACCATGCGGAAGGTCAGGGCGAGTTGGCGTTCGCCGGTGTCCCGGACCTCCTGGAAGGTCGCCGCCACCGGGGTGCGCGGATCGTCCTCCGTCGCGTCGGGCGAGGCGACCGGCGCGAACATGCCGTCCTGCCAGCGCAGTACGGCACCGGTCAGACCGTCGTAGTACCCGTCCCGCTCGTCCTGCACGATCCAGCGCGACGGCCAGCCGCCCAGGGCGTCCCGTACAGCGGGGGAGAGCGTGGTGCCCGCCGGGCTGACGACCTGGAGGCCGAGGCCCGCCTCGGCCGCCGCCCGGAAGGCGTCGGAGAGCCACGCCGTCATCGCCACCACCGGGCGGTCCTGGATGACGACCGCGACCCGCTCGGTGAGGACGTCGATCGCGGGCTGCGCGGCGGCGGGCTCCGGGGCGACGCTCACACCGTCGGTCTTCACCACCGCGAGCGAGCCGGCCGCGTCCGGGGGCCAGGCGGAGCCGCCCACCAGCGAGGCGAGCCGGGTCGCGAACGTGCCCGCGAGCGCTTCCGCCTCCGCGACACCCGTGGTGGCGCGCGCCTCCGTCCACCAGTACGGGACCGGAGGCGCCGTCGTCCCGAGCAGCCGCTCGGCCTCGCCCTCGACGGAGACCAGCAGCGGCGCCTCCACGGAGACGAGCGGCCGGCCCTCGGGGTCGCAGAGCTGGATCACCGCGCCCTCCCCGCGCGTGCCCACCAGCTTGTCCGGGCCGCCGGAGAGCAGGCCCGCCAGTACGGCCCACGGGTCGGGCATCTTGGAGGTGAGGGCGATGACGTCCTTGGTCATGGGGTGGTCGTCCGGTCCTTCGTCGTTCGGCGGCGGGAGGCGGTCACGGAGGCGGTCATGGGCCCGGCGGCGGTGTACGTCATCTCGGCGCGTACACCGTCTGGATCAGGCGGTTCGGCTGGCCCCGGCGGATGAACACGCCACGGCCCGGCGCCTGTTGGGAGGCGTACACGCCGGGGAACAGCTGGCCCTCGCTGCGGTCGCCCGCCATCAGCAGCGCCGACGCCCCGGACTCCCGCAGCCCCTGCACCAGCGGCTCGTACATGCCGCGCGACGCACCGGCGACCCGGCGCGTCAGGACGAAGTGGAGGCCGATGTCCACCGCCGAGGGGATGTACGGGAGGAACGCGGCCAGCGGGGACTGTCCGGCGGTCGTCAGGACGTCGTAGTCGTCGACGAGCACGACGATCCGCGGACCCTTGCCCCAGTTGCCCGGCTCCAGGTCCTCCAGGCGGGCGTTCTCGTCGGGCAGCCGCTTCTCCAGTTCGGTGGCGATGCCCATCGAAAGGCCCATGCACAGCTTGGGGTTGTAGGCGTAGCCGCCGTTGAACTCCTCCGGGACCACGCCGCGCAGCGAGCGCCGCGGGTCCATCACCGCGAACACCAACTCGTCCTCGCCGTAACGGTCGATGAGGCCGTGCGCCACCGTCCGCAGCAGGTTCGTCTTGCCGCACTCGCTGTCCCCGAGCACCAGCAGGTGCTGGTCGTGCCGGAACAGGTCCAGGAGCACGGGCGCGAGCGCCGACTGGTCGAGCCCGATCGGTACGCGGGTGGGCTCGGCCGCCGGTCCCGGCAGCGAGTGCGGCTCCAGGATGTGCGGCAACACCCTTACCGGCTGGGCCACTTCGCCGCTCCAGGTGGCCCGTACCGAGCGGGCCGTACGCTCCAGGACCGCGCCGAGATCCGTCACGTCGGCCGTTCCGTCCGTGCGGGGGAGGGCCACCTGCGCGAAGAGCTTGCCGTCGGTGAGGACGCGGCCGGGCTCGTCCGGCGACAGGGTCTCGGCGAGCTTGCGGTCGATGCTGGACTCGCTGGGGTCGTTCAGCCGCAGCTCGACGCGGGTGCCGAAGTTCGACTGGGTGGCGATCCGTACGTCGTTCCAGCGCAGCATGCCCGCGACGACGTGGATGCCGTAACCGCCACCGCGTTTGAGGATGTCGGCGATCGCGTCGTCCAGCTCGTCGAAGTCGTCGCGGAGCGCGCCGAATCCGTCGATGACGAGCAGGATCTCGGCCGACGCCAGCTCGGGCAGGCGGTCGGCCGCGTGCAGGGTGCGCAGCTGCTCGACCGAGTCGATGCCGTGCTCCCGGAAGAGGTCCTCGCGCAGCGCGAGCATGGTGCGGACCTCCTCGACGGTGCGTGCGGCCCGCTCCCGGTCGGCGCGGCCCGCGATGCCGCCGACGTGCGGCAGCCCCGAGAGCGCCTGGAGGCCGCCGCCGACGAGGTCGAGGCCGTAGACGCCGACCTCGCGCGGTGTGTGGGTCAGCGCGAGGGAGAGGACCAGGGTGCGCAGGAACGTCGTCTTGCCGGACTGGGGGCCGCCGATCACGGCCACGTGGCCGCCCGCCACCGTGAGGTCCAGGAACCACTGGCCCTGCCACTGCTTGGCCGGGTCGTCCAGCAGGCCGACCGGGACGCGCAGCGGCCTGCCCGACGGCCCGGCTCCGGCGAGCCGCATCCCGTGCGGACCGATGTCCAGCGGACCGGCGACCGTGTCCAGCGCGGTGGCCGTCGGCAGCGGGGGCAGCCAGATGCTCCGTACGGGCGGCGCGGCGCCGGTCAACTGGTCCACCATGACGCCGAGTTCCGTCGGGCCCGTCTCGCGGCGCCGCGAGGCCGGTTCGGCGCTCTGCTGTACCTCGTCCGGTCCGGCCAGGGTGTTGAACGCCTCGTACGGGAGCGCGAGCGGACCGGTCTCCTCGGCCTCGGTGCTGCGGACCGGACCGCGGTAACCCCCCGACACGTAACCGGCCTTGAAGCGGGCGTAATGGCTCGTGTCGACCTTCAGATAGCCGAAGCCGGGCAGCGGAGGCAGGTGGAACGCGTCCGTGGTGTCCAGGACCGTACGGGACTCGTCGGCGGAGAAGGTCCGCAGCCCGAGCCGGTACGAGAGGTAGGTGTCAAGCCCCTTGAGCTTGCCGCCCTCGATGCGCTGGCTGGAGAGCAGCAGGTGGACGCCGATGGACCGGCCGATCCGGCCGACGGAGAGGAACAGGTCGATGAAGTCCGGCTTGGCGGTGAGCAGTTCACCGAACTCGTCGATCACCACGAACAGGTGCGGCAGCGGGTCCAGGTCCGGCCGCTTCTCGGCGCGCAGGGCCGCGTAGTCCCCGATGTCGGCGACGTTCCCCGCGTCCTTGAGCGCCTGCTGGCGCCGCTTGACCTCACCGGCCAGCGAGGAGTGGACGCGCTCGACGAGCCCCGCCTGGTTCTCCAGGTTGGTGATGACCCCTGCCACGTGCGGCAGGTCGGCGAACGGGGCGAAGGTCGCCCCGCCCTTGTAGTCGACCAGCACCAGCGCCAGCTCCTCCGGCGGATGCGTGGCCACCAGAGCGAGGACGAGCGTCCGCAGCAGCTCCGACTTCCCCGAGCCGGTCGCGCCGACGCACAGGCCGTGCGGGCCCATCCCCAGCTCCGAGGACTCCTTGAGGTCCAGGAGCACCGGCTCGTGGGAGTCGCTGATGCCGATCGGGACGCGGAGGAAGGCACGTTCGCCGCGCGGCGCCCACAGCCGGTCCAGGTCGAGCCGGGCCACGTCGTCGATGCCGAGCATCGCCGCGAACTCCACCGGCCCGGAGAGCGGCGCGTCGGCCAGGGACTCGGCGGACAGGCGCAGCGGCGCGAGCATCCGGGCCAGGCCCTCCGCGAACGGGATCCCGGCCTCGTCCACCGTGCCGTGCGCCTCCAGGGGTTCCGGGGCCCTGAGGTCCTCGATGGCCACGTCGGTGCCGTCGACGGTGATCCGTACGCTGACCTGCCCCGGCTCCTGCACCCGCCGCTCCAGCAGGTGCAGCACGGTGACGCCCATCTCGCTCAGGCCGACGGCGTCGTCCGGGCGCGGCAGGTCGACGGCGTCCTCACCGTGCCCGTCGGTGACGACGAGCAGCCGGGAGTTCATGGACAGCGCGTCCCGTCCGGCCAGGCCGCGGCGGACCTCGGCCGCGTAGGAGGCCCGGCGGCGCAGCTCCGGGCCGAGCTGCCGGGCGAGCTGAGGTGCGGAGGGGGCGATGCGGCGGGCGGCGACCGGGCCGTCGAACTGCTCGGTGTCGAGCAGATGCGGCAGCCACTTGGCCCACTCCCAGTCGGCCATCCGGTCACCGGGCGCCGCCAGGGCGATGGCCACGTCGTCGGGGGCGTGCAGCGCGGCGGCCTGGACGAGCAGCGCGCGGGCCACCCGCAGGCAGTCCTCACGGGGTCCGATCACGCTGACGTTGCCGATCCGGTCCAGCGGGACGGTGAGCGGCAGTTCGGTGCCGTTGCGGAACCGTTTCACCAGCGCCGAGGCCTCGTTGAGCATGAACAGGTCCGGGGGCGTGAGCACCGACGACCCCGGCTCGGCTATCTGCAGATCCCGTACGGGCATCTCACCGGTGCCGACCCGCACCCGCAGGAAGTCGTCGTCGACCCGCCGCCGCTCCCAGAGGCGCGCCGGGTCGCGCACGATGTCGTACAGGGCGTACGGCGGCGGGTTCAGCACGTCCGCCCGCTCACGCCGCTCTCGCTCCTCGGCCGACAGCTCTTCGCGCAGTTCCTCCACATAGGCGAGATAGGCCTCGCGCTGCGTGCGGCGGGTGCGCTGGGCCTTGCCGCGCTGCGAGAAGAGCAGGGCGACGGACCCGATGACGGTGACCACGAGGATGATCGCGCCCAGCGCGGCGAACTGGCTGTTGCGGACGACGGTCATCATCACGACGGACGACATGACCCCGGCGACCGGCAGCAGCGACATCGCGATGTTGCCCGCCTTGCCCTCGGGGAGGTTCGGCGGGGCCTCGATGGTGCGGGGCGCGGGCACGGCCGGCGGGCGGGTGGTCCGGGCGGGGCGGTGGATCAGTCGGGTGGTCATCGGCCTCGTCCGGCGTTCGCGGTCGGCTCGTCGTTCATCACGTGGTTCACGACGCGGTTCCTGCACGGCATCGGGGTCACCGGCGCTTCTGGGAGAGCTGGAAGACCTCGGCGGCGAGCCGGGCGGCGGCCAGGCGCGTCGGTCGGGCGAGCAGTTCGGTCCGCAGGACGCCACCGGCGGCCAAGTGCCGGTCGTAGGGCAGGACATGGACGCCCGCGCCGGTGGACCTGAGCTTCTCGGCGGTCGCCGCGACGTCGATCCCGGGCCGGGCGACCATGGTGGAGAGCACGACGACGGTGCCGTCGATCATGTGGCGGGGGAGCCCCTGCATCCACTGCAGCACGGCGTACGTGCTCGTGACGCCGTCCAGGGTCGCCGGAGCGGCCAGCACCCGGGCCTGGGAGGCGGAGAGCGCGACCCGGGCGACCTCGGCGGGCAGCGTCTCGCAGTCCACGACGCTCACCCCGAAGTAGCGGCGCAGCGCCACCATGACCCGCTCGTACGCCGACGTGTCCAGCATCGCCCCGATCTGCCCCTGGCTCCCCGGCAACAGCCAGGCGTTCTCCGGGAGCTGGACCAGGTAGCCGGTCACGTCGAGCAGCGACATCTGCGGCTCCACGATGTCCGCCAGATCGGCCGTGGTCCAGCGCAGCGTCTCGGCGCCCAGCCGCAGCGGCAGGGAACCGAGCGCCGGATCGGCCTCGACCAGGAGGACCGGGTCCTGGCGGTAGTGCGCGTACGCCGTGCCGAGCAGGGCCGCCACGGTCGTCTTGCCCGCGCCGCCCCGGATGGAGGTGACGGCGATCTGCCGCCCGGTCGTGACCGGTTGCTGGAGCGCCTCGGCTGTACGGGTGAGCTCGGCGACCTCGCGTGCCGCCGAGGAGGAAACGATCCGGCGCACCGCCCGGGTGATCCGTACGCCGACCGGTTCACCCCGCTGCGGGCGGCGTGCCGTACCGCTCAGCACGTTGTCCACGACGGCTCGCGAATCGGGAGCCGAGGGGCGGCGGGGGCGAGGCGGTGCGGGGACCTGCTGGGGCGCGGGGGTCGGTGCGGGTGCGGGCGGCTGCGTCGGCGCGGGTATGCGTTCCGTTCCGGAGGCCTGCGGCGCGCTGGGCTCCTGCGCCGCGGTGGGCTCCTGCGCCGCGGTGGGTGGAGCCGGTGGTACGGACGACGGCGGTCCGGAGGCGCCCCTCAGGTCGCGCAGCACATCGCTCTGCCAGTTGTCCCCGTTCGGCATGTCTGCCCTTCTCCTCCGCCGCGATGCCCCGACCGGAGCGCCCGCGCATCCCTGTCAGAACTTGTTGAGCAGCTGCCCGTACATGCCGAACACGCCGACGGCGAGCGGGAACAGCCCCACCATGCCGATGGACTCGACCAGGTCGGCGGTGCGCCGCAGCCGCACCCGTACATGCTCGGGAGGCTCCACCGACAGGGCCAGCAGCGGCAGCAGCGCCGCCACGCCGAGGACGAGCACGGGTCCCGCGCCGCCGGAGGCCTGCTCCATCCACAGCATCACGAGACGCACGACGAGGACCGCCGCGGCGGCGAACAGGGCCACCACCTCGGCCACCAGAGGGAACGCGCGGGCCCGCGACAGAAGGACGGCGGCGACCACCGAGGGCAGGAGCACCGTCCACACGGTCGGCCGCGCGGCCAGGGTGAGCAGCCAGCCCGCCGCGGCCGCCGAGACGGCGGTGACCACGGTCGCGAGGGCGAGCCCGCGATGGGTGGCGGCCAGTGCGTTGGAGACGTCGTGGCGGCTGACCGACACCCCGCCCGACCGCCGGTCGTCGAGCCCGGTGAGCCCGGACGCCATCAGCGCGAGCCGGGGCAGCATGCCGAGCAGCACCACGGAGAACACCGCCATCACGGCGCCCAGCCGGGCCGGATCCGACTCCACCGCGGCGACGGCCTCCCACACCGCGGCCACGGCGGCCGTGGCCCCCGCCCCGATGAGGCCGCCGCGGCCCAGCGGCGAGAAGAAGCCGAGCAGCAGCAGGGCCAGGGCCACCGCCGCCGCCACCGCGGCCAGCCGGGCCGGACCCGACCAGCCGTAGGCGTCGGCGGCGGTCCAGGCCGTGAGAACGCCGAGCCCGCCCGAGACGAACAGCAGCGCGGTCGCCAGGCCGCGGTTGCCCGCGCCGATCCGGGCGCAGAGCGCGCCGCCCACCAGAAGGACGGCGGTGACCACGGCCAGCGCTCCGGCCAGCGCGTCGAGCGGGAACTCGCGCCGGGCCAGCAGGGCCGCGATCACCGCGAACGCCACGGTCGAGGCTCCCGCGGCGACCCGGCGCGCGGCCGGACGCCAGCGCCAGGCCTGCAGATCGAGGGTGTCGGCCACCTGGTCGGTGACGTCGTGGACGACCGGGGCGGGCGGAGCGGCGTGGATCCTGACCAGCCGGAGCACGGCGCCGTCGCTGATGCCGGCCGAGGCCAGGGTGCTGTCGTGCGGCAGGGCCGAGCCGTCGGAGGTGATCAACTGCCGCGTCAACGGCCGCGATGCGGCCCGGTCGTCCAGCAACTGCAGGATGTCAGGCAGCAGTTGGCCGATGGGAGTGTCCGACGGCAGCACGATGTCGGCCCTGCGCCGCTCGCCGACCAGAGTCACCCGGCTCAGTTCGGAGCGGGACGTCATTGCTGTGCTCACCACTTACGGAAACCTATCATCGTGATTTTCCGAAATTTCGGGCCAATTACCTGATAAGGCACTGTGAGCTCTTTCCCATCTCTGAGAGGGAATGCGGAGCGGTGCTCACCACTAATGCAGCGACTGCCCGTACTGCTGCGCCTGTCGTTGCTGCTGTTTCTGCTGCTCGGCCTTCTGCTTGTCCAGCGTGTGCTGGAGGAAGGACCACCCCACACACCCCGCACACAGCACGGCCGTGATCGCGATTCCCGCGAATACCTTGCCGAGCCGCTCGTCCGCCGTCCGCCGAGCGCGTTCCACGCCGAACAGCAGGGCGTCCCGCATCCTGCGTCGGCGCACCCCCACCGACTCCAGCAGCTGGCTGTCGTAATCCCGTGCCATGCGATCCCCCTTTGCCACTGCAACATAAGGCATGGGTGAGCGGTCCGTACACCTGAGGGGGACGTCCCTCGCGTCCGGCGGCTATTCCTGCCGCAGCGCGAACCACAACTCCGCTCGTACGTCCATGTCGTTCAGGTCCACGTCCAGCAACTCCGCGCACCGCCCGATGCGTTGGCGGACGGTGTTGCGGTGGACGGAGAGGGCCACCGCCGTGCGGTCCCAGCTGCCGTGGAGGGAGAGCCAGCAGCGCAGGGTGTCGGCCAGGGAAGGGGTGAGCGGGGCGAGGAGGGCGCGGGCGTGGGCGGCTGCCTGGTCCGGGGGGATCAGGGCGGCCAGGCCGGTGGTCGGGGTGTCCGCCGTGAGCGGCGTGCGGGTGGCCTCCGCGTGGGCCAGGGCGCGGGCGGCCCGGAGGTCGGCGGAGGCGAGGGCCGAGAGCGGGGTGGGGGCCGAGACACCGAGGGCCCAGCCGGGGTGCGGGGGCACGGTGGGGGGTTGCGGGGGCTCCCCAGGCTCCCCGTGCTCCCCGGGCTCCTCAGCGTCGTCCCCTTGCGGAGGCGCCTCCCCGGCGGCCGGCGGGAGCAGCACCCGTACCGTGTCGTCGTCGTTCCGGCCCGCGTCCACCAGCGCCGAGCCCAGCGACGCCCCCAGCGCACCCGACGTCAGCGCGTCCGGCGTGGTGCCGTCCGTGCGGCGGGCGTGGACCACCGTCCAGGGGCCCGTGGGCGCCAGGAGTGGGGCCACCTCCTCCGGCGAGGCGCCGAGCAGCAGCCGTACCAGGGCCGCCGAGCGGTCCGCCGCGTCCGCGCCCTGGTGCGGGGCGGCGAGGAGGGAGAGCAGGACCACCGCGATGCCGGCCACCGTGTGGTCGCCGGACTCCCGCTGCCGGGTCGCCAGGGCCAGGACGAGGCCCTCGCCGCCGCCGAGCGCGTACGCCGACAGGTGGGTGGAGCCGTGGGTGTCCGTGGCCGAGGTGGGGGAGCCGGGGCGTTCGCGGGCGACCACGCGGGCCAGGCGCGTCAGTGCTGCCGCCGCCTCCGGAGGTGGCCGGCGGCCCGACGCGTGGACCTCCTCGCCCCGCGCCGTCAGCAGCACCGCCCGGCCGCCGAGCTGCGCGGCGAGCTGGTGGAGGACCGCCGGTACGGGGTCGGGCCGGGCCGCCGCCGTCGCCAGGGCCTGCTGGGCCCGGGTCACCCGGCGCAGCTCCCGGTGACGGGCCTCTGCCATCAGCCGCCACACCGCCCGCGCGATCGTCGTGAACGGGGTCTCCGGCCCCACCTCCAGCAGCGGCAGCCCGTACCGGTCGCATGCCTGGACGAGGGCTTCCGGGACCGCCTCGTACACCGGCCGGACCCCGAAACCCAGCGCCGCCGCCCCCGCCTCCACCAGCCGCGCCACATAGCGGTCCGGGTCCGTCAGCAGCACCCCGGCGCTCAGCAGCAGCTCACCGCCGAGGAGGTACGGATACGGGTCGGCCATCTCCGACGTGTGCACCCAGAGCAGCTCGGCCTCGGCCGGGCCCGCGATCCGGCGCAGGCCCAGGTCCTTGCTCGCCAGGAGTTCGGTGAGCGGGACGGGAGCGCCCGGGGGCTGCGGTCCTGTTGCAGGCGTCGTCGACATGGAGGGTTCGTCCGTTCTCGGCGGTGAGAGTGGAGGAAACGTACACTTCAACGCCGCCTTTCGGCCACCTACCGTCTTCCTCGCACCTGAACCACCCGCACTACCCGCACCACCCGCACTGCATCTGTTGCGCGAGACGGAGGGAAGCCCATGGCTGTCGACTACGCCGTGATCGTCGTCTACCTGGTCGGCATGCTCGCCATGGGCTGGTGGGGCATGCGCCGCGCCAAGTCCAAGAGTGAGTTCCTGGTCGCCGGACGTCGCCTCGGGCCCGCCATGTACTCCGGCACCATGGCCGCCATCGTCCTCGGCGGCGCGTCCACCATCGGCGGCGTCGGGCTCGGCTACAAATACGGGCTCTCGGGGGCCTGGATGGTTCTCACCATCGGCCTCGGGCTGCTCGCGCTCTCCGTCTTCTTCTCCGCGCGCATCGCCCGGCTGAAGGTCTACACCGTCTCCGAGATGCTCGACCTGCGCTACGGCGGACGGGCCGGGATCATCTCCGGCGTCGTCATGTGGGCGTACACCCTGATGCTCGCGGTCACCTCGACCATCGCGTACGCCACCATCTTCGACGTCCTCTTCGACGTGAACCGGACCGTCGCCATCGTCCTCGGCGGCACCATCGTCGTCGCGTACTCGACGCTCGGCGGCATGTGGTCGATCACGCTGACGGACATGGTCCAGTTCGTCGTCAAGACCATCGGGGTGCTGCTGCTCCTGCTGCCGATCGCCGTCGTCAAGGCGGGCGGCTTCAGCGAGATGAAGGCGCAGCTGCCGACCGAGTACTTCGACCCGCTCGGCATCGGCGGCGAGACGATCTTCACGTACGTCCTGATCTACACCTTCGGCATGCTCATCGGGCAGGACATCTGGCAGCGCGTGTTCACCGCGCGCAGCGACCGCACGGCGCGGTGGGGCGGGACGGTGGCGGGGACGTACTGCCTCGTGTACGCCATCGCCGGAGCCGTCATCGGCACCGCGGCCAAGGTGATGTACCCGGACCTGGCGAGCGCCGACTCCGCCTTCGCGACGATCGTCAAGGACGAGCTGCCGATGGGGGTGCGGGGGCTGGTGCTGGCCGCGGCGCTGGCTGCCGTGATGTCGACCTCGTCCGGTGCGCTGATCGCCTGCGCGACCGTCGCCAACAACGACATCTGGTCGCGGTTGCGGGGAGCGGTCGGCCGGGACGGAGGCGGTGAGGAGCCGCATGACGAGGTCAAGGGGAACCGGGCGTTCATCCTGATCATGGGGATCGCGGTCATTCTGATCGCCATCGCGCTGAACGACGTCGTCGAGGCGCTGACCGTCGCGTACAACCTGCTCGTGGGCGGGCTCCTCGTACCGATCCTCGGCGGGCTGCTGTGGCGGCGCGGCACGGCGGCGGGGGCGCTGGCGGCGGTGTGCGTGGGGGGTGTGGCGGTGATCGGGCTGATGGCGGTGTACGGGATCCTCGCCAACCAGCCGATCTACTACGGGCTGTTGTCGTCGCTGGCCGTGTACGTGGTCGTGTCGCTGGCCACGCCGCCTACGGACGCGGCCGTGCTCTCCGCTTGGCGCGAGCGATTGGCGGGGCGCGCATCCAGCCCGTCCAAAGCCTCCACCAGCCCGTCCGGCGCCTCCACCACCAGCCCGTCCGGCGTTTGAGGACGGAACCCTGCTGCCGGATCGGCCGAGCCCAAAGACGCCCTCAATCGCCGGGCGGGCTGGGGGTGGCCGGACTTGGGTGGCCGATCTGAAGGACGCCCTCAATCGCCGGGCGGGCCGGCAAGCCCGCACACTTGACCCCGTACGAAACCGAAGGAAAGGCACACCCCCATGAGCAGCACCGATTCGCCGCGCGGCCCCGTCGACTCCTCCCGCGTCCCGCGGTACGCCGGGCCCGCGACGTTCGCCCGGCTGCCCCGGCTCGACGAGGTCGGGCGGGCCGATGTCGCCGTCGTCGGCGTGCCCTTCGACAGCGGGGTCTCCTACCGGCCCGGCGCCCGCTTCGGCGGCAACGCCATCCGTGAGGCGTCCCGGCTGCTGCGCCCGTACAACCCGGCCCAGGACGCCTCCCCGTTCGCCCTCGCGCAGGTCGCGGACGCCGGAGACATCGCGGCGAACCCGTTCAACATCAACGAGGCCGTGGAGACCGTCGAGGCCGCCGCCGACGACCTGCTGAACACGGGCGCCCGCCTCATGACCCTCGGCGGCGACCACACCATCGCCCTGCCCCTCCTGCGCTCCGTCGCCAAGAAGCACGGGCCCGTCGCGCTGCTCCACTTCGACGCGCACCTGGACACCTGGGACACCTACTTCGGCGCCGAGTACACCCACGGCACCCCCTTCCGCCGCGCCGTCGAGGAAGGCATCCTCGACACCTCCGCCCTCTCCCACGTCGGCACCCGCGGCCCGCTCTACGGCAAGCAGGACCTGACCGACGACGAGAAGATGGGCTTCGGCATCGTCACCTCCGCCGACGTCATGCGGCGCGGCGTCGACGAGATCGCCGACCAGCTGCGCCAGCGCATCGGGGACCGGCCGCTCTACATCTCCATCGACATCGACGTCCTGGACCCGGCGCACGCCCCCGGCACCGGCACCCCGGAGGCCGGCGGCCTCACCTCGCGCGAGCTGCTGGAGATCCTGCGCGGGCTCTCCTCCTGCCACCTGGTCTCCGCCGACCTGGTCGAGGTGGCGCCCGCGTACGACCACGCCGAGATCACCTCCGTGGCCGCCTCCCACACCGCGTACGAGCTGACGACGATCATGTCCCGCCAGATCGCCGCGCAGAGGGACGCCAAGGACACCGAGGACGCCAAGTGAGCCACGACCACGACGACCGGCCGCAGCTCACCGCCGCGCAGGCCGCCGCCGTCCTGACCCCGCCGCCCGGCCGCAACGGCGGTGACCTCGTCGTCGAGTCGCTCCAGGGGCTCGGCGCGACCACCGTCTTCGGCCTGCCCGGTCAGCACGCGCTCGGCATGTTCGACGCGCTGCGCCGCTCCTCCCTCCGGTACGTCGGACTCCGCGTCGAGAACAACGCCGGGTTCGCCGCCGACGCGTACGGCCGGATCACCGGCGAGGTCGCGCCGCTCCTCCTCTCCACCGGGCCCGGCGCGCTCACCTCGCTCGCCGCGCTCCAGGAGGCGGCCGCCGCCTCCGCGCCCGTCCTCGCGATCTCCAGCCAGATCCCCACGGCGGGCCTCGGCGGCGGCCGCCACGGCTACCTCCACGAGCTGCGCGACCAGCAGGCCTCCGTACGCGACATCGTGAAGTCCGTCCACACCGTGCGCGCGGCCTCGCAGATCCCGTCCGCGATCGCCGCCGCCTGGGAGTCCGCGCTGACCGCCCCGCACGGGCCGGTCTGGGTGGAGATCCCGCAGGACGTGCTGCTCGCCGAGACCACGCTCCCGGTCGTCAGCGCCATGGACGCCACCCCGCGCGAGCTCTACCCGCGCCCCGAGCTGACGATCGCCGCCGCCCACCTCCTGTCGAACGCCGAGCGGCCGGTGATCATCGCGGGCGGCGGAGTCGTACGCTCCGACGCCTCCGGCAAGCTGCGCGCACTGGCCGAGAAGCTCGACGCGCCCGTCGTCACCACCTTCGGCGGCAAGGGCGCCTTCCCCTGGGAGCACCCGCTCTCGCTCCGCTCCTGGCTGGAGGACCGGCACACCACCGACTTCCTGGAGGACGCGGACGTCCTGCTCGTCGTCGGCTCCGGCCTCGGCGAGCTCTCCTCGAACTACCACACCTTCCGGCCGCGCGGCCGGGTCATCCAGATCGAGGCGGACGCCGGGAAGCTGGAGTCCAACCACCCCGCGCTCGGCATCCACTCCGACGCCCGCGAGGCGCTGGCCGACCTGCTGGAGACGGTCGAGCGGCGCGAGGACACGGGTGCCGCCGAACGCGTACGTACGGTGCTGGAGAAGGTACGGGTCCGGATCGACGCCCAGGAGCTCACCCTGGAGCAGCAGGTCCTGGCCGCCGTCCGCGAGGCGCTGCCCGACGCGTCGCCGAGCTTCTGGGACATGACGATCCTGGCGTACTGGGCGTGGTCCGCGTTCGACGCGCGGCGGCCGAACACCATGCACTCGGCCCAGGGCGCGGGCGGCCTCGGCTACGGCTTCCCGGCGGCCATCGGCGCCGCCGCCGCCGACCCGACGACCCCGGTGCTCGCCGTCTCCGGCGACGGCGGAGCGATGTACTCCATCGCGGAGCTGGCCACCGCGCGCCAGTACGACCTGCCGCTCACGTGGCTGATCGTCGACGACGGCGGCTACGGCATCCTGCGCGAGTACATGACGGGCGCCTTCGGCGAGACCACCGGCACCGAGCTGTCCCGCCCGGACTTCGTCGCCCTCGCCGAGTCCTTCGGCGTACCGGCCGTCCGTACGACCCCGGAGACGCTCGCCGCGGACCTGTCCAAGGCGCTGACGACCCCGGGCCCGTCGGTCGTCGTGCTCCCGGCCCTGCTGCGGATGTTCGAACCGACGCATCTGTAGACGCCGACGCACCTGTAGGCCGATCCGGGTCCTTCAGCCCGTGGCCGCCGTCCTCTCCGCGCCCGCGTCCGTCTCCGCCTCCGCTTCGGTACCGGAGGCGGACGCGTGTTCCGTGGAGGACGGCTCCGTGCCGGCCTTCTCCGGTGCGGTTCCGTCCAGGTCGGTGAATGTCACGCGGATGCTGCTCCCGAACAGCTCCATCCGGAACACCGCCTCCATGGCACGGGCCAGCCGTGCCAGCAGCGGCACGGTCGGGACCGTGCCGCCGAGCTCCAGCTTCGAGACCTGCGGCTGCGTCATACCGGCGCGCCGGGCCAGCTCGGTCTGCGAGAGGCCGAGGGCGACCCGCCGGTCGTACACGGCCTGTCCGAGATCGAACGCGAGAGAGATCTCCTCGCGGCGCCGCTCCACCTCGGGATCCTCGGCGATCCCCTGGGCGACCTTCTCGTCGCGGGCGAGCTTCCAGCGTGCGTGGCTGACCATTACCGCTTCTCCTTCTCCTCGTCGGCTGTGCGTGTGTACACATCGTGAGCCGGTGGGTGCTCGGTCTGGCAGAGCACCTTGGCGCGCTTGGCGCGGGCGATCTCGGCCGTCTCCCGCCGCTGGGTCTTGCGGAAGACGGTAAGCAGAACGATCCGGCGATCCGGCGCGAGCCAATAGGGAATCCGGGTCGCACCTCCCCGTCGGCCAAGGCTGAACCGCAGCTCGCGGACGCCGTCGCCGAGATGCCGGGAGTACGGCTCCCCGAGCGTCGTGGGGTGCTCCCGCAGCAGCTCGGCGACGTGCTCGACCACCAGGAAGTCGTTGTACGGCAGGTTCATCAGCCATAGCCGGACCTCGGGTTCGATCTCGATCACATAGGGCGTATCCATATATCGAAACGTATAGATGCTCCAGTGTATGCCGCTCTCCTTCGCTGCGCAGTCACTCCAAAGGGTGATCTCCTCTCGGCGGTTGTCGTGGTCCCGCAGCACCCCCCGAAAGCGCCCTCCCTTGTTGCGGAGGGATGAAATCCGCCTCTCGCCGTGTTGGTGCCTTCCGGAAGATCAGGTCCGACAGCTCGGAAGCAGGAGGCAACGCGTGACGGGCGCAGAGCAACAGGGGTGGGGCCGACGGCTGACCGGGTACGCGTGGCGGTACCGGCGCAACGTCGTGCTCGCGCTCGGCTCCTCGCTCGCCGGGATGGCCGTCATGGCCCTCGTCCCGCTGATCACCAAGGTGATCATCGACGACGTCGTCACCGACCACACCCGGTCGCTCGCGCTCTGGACCGGCCTCCTCATCGGCGCCGCCGTCCTCGTCTACATCGCCACCTACATCCGCCGCTACTACGGCGGCCGGCTCGCCCTGGACGTCCAGCACGACCTCCGTACGGACATGTACACGACGATCACGAAGCTCGACGGGAAGCGGCAGGACGAGCTCTCCACCGGGCAGGTCGTCGGCCGGGCCACCAGCGACCTCCAGCTCATCCAGGGGCTGCTGTTCATGCTCCCGATGACCATCGGGAACGTCCTGCTCTTCCTCATGTCCCTGGTGATCATGGCGTGGCTCTCCCTGCCGCTCACCCTCGTCGCCCTCGCCGTCGCCCCCGCGCTCTGGGCCATCGCCCGCCGCTCCCGTAAACGCCTCTTCCCGGCCACCTGGTACGCCCAGGGCCAGGCCGCCGCCGTCGCCGGAGTCGTCGACGGGGCCGTCTCCGGGGTCCGGGTCGTCAAGGGGTTCGGGCAGGAGGACCAGGAGACCGGCAAGCTCCGCGAGGTCGGCCGGCGGCTCTTCGCCGGGCGGCTGCGCACCATCCGGCTGAACTCCCGCTACACCCCGGCCCTCCAGGCCGTACCCGCGCTCGGCCAGGTCGCCATGCTCGCCCTCGGCGGCTGGCTGGCGACCCGCGGCGAGATCACCCTCGGCACGTTCGTCGCCTTCTCCACCTACCTCGCCCAGCTCGTCGGCCCGGTCCGGATGCTCGCCATGGTCCTCACCGTCGGCCAGCAGGCCCGCGCCGGCGTGGAGCGCGTCCTGGAGCTGATCGACACCGAGCCCTCCATGACGGACGGTACGAAGGAGCTGCCCGCCGACGCCCCGGCCGGGATCGAGTTCGACGACGTACGGTTCGGGTACGACGAGGAGCGGCCGGTCCTCGACGGGTTCTCGCTCACCGTCGAACCCGGCGAGACCCTCGCGATCGTCGGCGCCTCCGGCAGCGGCAAGTCCACCGTCTCGCTCCTGCTGCCCCGCTTCTACGACGTCTCGCACGGCGCCGTCCTCATCGGCGGCCACGACGTCCGCGAACTGACCCAGGCGTCCCTGCGCGCCGCCATCGGGCTCGTCCCCGAGGACAGCTTCCTCTTCTCCGACACCGTCCGCGCCAACATCGCCTACGGCTTCCCCGACGCCACCCAGGACCAGATCGAACAGGCCGCCCGCGCCGCCCAGGCCCACGGCTTCATCTCCGAGCTGCCCGACGGCTACGACACCACCGTCGGCGAGCACGGCCTGACCCTCTCCGGCGGCCAGCGCCAGCGCGTCGCCCTCGCCCGCGCCATCCTCACCGACCCCCGGCTCCTCCTCCTGGACGACGCCACCTCCGCCGTCGACGCCCGCGTAGAGCACGAGATCCACGAGGCGCTGAAACAGGTCATGGAGGGCCGCACCACCCTCCTCATCGCCCACCGCCGCTCCACCCTCCAGCTCGCCGACCGCATCGCCGTCCTGGACGGCGGGAAGCTCGCCGCGCTCGGCACCCACGACGAGCTGGAGCGCACCTCCTCCCTCTACCGCCGCCTCCTCACCGACCCCGACGAGCTCGGCGGTACGTCACCGGGCCACCGGCCGCCGCGCGGCGAGGCCGACCCCGACGACGACCGCGCCCTCCAGCAGGAGCTGGACGCCGAGTTCGACGTCGAGCGCGGCATCACGCCCGAGCTGTGGATCCGCAAGGAGGAGGACCGGGACGCCACGGTCGTCGGCATGCCGGCCAGCCCCGAGCTGCTCGCCCAGGTCGAGGCCCTGCCGCCCGCCACGGACACCCCGCAGGTCGACGAGGCGAACGCCGTACGTCCCGAGGAGTCCTACGGGCTGCGCCGACTGCTGCGCGGTTTCGGCGGGGCTCTGCTCCTCGCCCTCTCGCTCGTCGCCGTCGACGCCGGGATGGGCCTGCTGCTGCCGGTCCTCATCCGGTACGGCATCGACGAGGGCGTCAGCCAGGTGTCGATGGGTGCGGTGTGGGCGGCCTCCGCGGTCGGCCTGGCCGTCGTGCTCGTCCAGTGGGCGGCCCAGACCGGCGAGATCCGGATGACCGGCCGGACCGGCGAGCGGGTCCTCTACTCGCTCCGCCTCAAGATCTTCGCCCAGCTCCAGCGCCTCGGCCTCGACTACTACGAGCGCGAGCTGACCGGCCGGATCATGACCCGGATGACCACGGACGTGGACGCGCTCTCCACGTTCCTCCAGACCGGCCTGGTCACCGCGTTCGTCTCCGTCGTCACCTTCTTCGGCATCATGGTCGCGCTGCTCGTCCTGGACATCCAGCTCGCCCTGGTCGTCTTCGCGACGCTGCCCGTGCTGATCATCGGCACGTTCTTCTTCCGCCGCAGCAGCGTCAAGGCGTACGAACTGGCCCGTGAGCGCATCAGCGGCGTCAACGCCGACCTCCAGGAGTCCGTCTCGGGCCTCCGTATCGTCCAGGCCTTCGGCCGCGAGCACGACGGCGCCGCCCGCTACGCCGAGCGCAGCGACAACTACCGCCAGGCCCGGGTACGCGGCCAGTGGCTGATCTCCATCTACTTCCCGTTCGTCCAGCTCCTCGCCTCAGTCGCCGCGGCCGCCGTGATCATCGTCGGCGCGGGCCGGGTCGACAACGGCACGCTGACCGTCGGCGCGCTGGTCGCCTACCTCCTCTACATCGAGCTGTTCTTCGCCCCTGTCCAGCAGCTCTCCCAGGTCTTCGACGGCTACCAGCAGGCCACCGTCTCCCTCGGCCGCATCCAGGAGCTGCTGCGCGAGCCCACCTCCACCGCCGAGCCGGACGAACCGCTGGACGTGCTCTCCCTGCGCGGCGAGATCGCGTTCGAGGACGTCTCCTTCGCGTACGACAAGAAGGACGAGGCGGAGGAGGCGCTCACCGGCGTCGACCTGCGCATCCCGGCCGGCCAGACCGTCGCGTTCGTCGGCGAGACCGGTGCCGGCAAGTCGACCCTGGTCAAGCTGGTCGCCCGGTTCTACGACCCCACCAGCGGCCGCGTCACCGCCGACGGCACCGATCTGCGCAGGCTCGACATGACCGCCTACCGCCACCGCCTCGGCGTCGTCCCGCAGGAGGCGTACCTCTTCGCCGGTACGGTCCGTGACGCCATCGCTTACGGACTGCCCGACGCCACCGACGCCCGGGTGGAGGCCGCCGCCCGCGCGGTCGGCGCGCACGACATGATCGCCACCCTGGAGGACGGCTACCTCCACGAGGTCGCCGAACGCGGCCGTAACCTCTCCGCCGGACAGCGCCAGCTCATCGCGCTCGCCCGCGCCGAGCTCGTCGACCCGGACATCCTGCTCCTGGACGAGGCGACCGCCGCCCTGGACCTGGCCAGCGAGGCGCTGGTCAACCAGGCCACCGACCGGCTCACCGGCCGCCGCACCACGCTGGTGGTGGCGCACCGCCTGACCACCGCCGCCCGCGCCGACCGGGTCGTGGTGATGGACCAGGGGCGCGTCGCCGAGGACGGTACGCACGAGGAGCTGCTGGCCCTGGACGGGCGGTACGCGCGGCTGTGGCGCACGTTCATAGGGGAGGACATCGGCGAGGGCATAGGGGAGGACGAGCCGGCGGGCGTCTGAGGCGGGGAGGACGAGCCGGCGGGCGCCTGGGAGACGGGGAGGACGAGCCGGCGGGCGTCTGAGGCGGGGAGGACGAGCCGGCGGGCGCCTGGGAGACGGGGAGGACGAGCCGGCGGGCGTCTGAGAGGCCCCCGCGCCCGCCCCCCCATGCAACCTCCCGGCCGTCTGCTGCGTCGTAGCCAGGGACGCACAGGTGCGTACGGATGTCAGGTGGGGGCGAAGGTGTTCGACAGGGCGGCGGGATCCAGGGCACCGCAGGGGCGGGCCCGACCCGAGGGGATGGTGGCGCGGCTCCTCGTCGTGCCGCTGCTGGCCGGTCTCGTCCTCCTCATCGGCGCCCCGCCCACGGCGGCCGAGGCCGCACCCGGCTGCTCCGGCCGCCCCGCGAAGACCATCGCGTTCGCGACCGGCGAGCTGCGCGTCTACAAGAGCCGCGCTCACGCGTGTGCCGTCACCGTCGCCAAGAATCCGGGCAAGCGGCGGGCGATGAGCGTCACGCTCCAGCCGCGCGGCGGACGCGTGGTCAAGGACAGCGGCTCGTTCACGCAGATGGCCGGTCCGGTGACGGTGAACGCCCTCAACCGCTGCGTCCGGGCCACCGGAGCGGTCGCCGGGAAGTCGGCCGCCACCGGCTGGATCCTGTGCTGAGCGCACCGTAGGGAAAACGTGTGAGGAAGCAGGACACACCCAACCGGGTCTGGCGCCCGGCACGTTGACCTCGCTAGGTTCACGGCGACTGTTGTGAATCAAGGGGAGGGTGTATGCGCAAGGCGCTCACTGGGGTTCTGTCGCTCGCGGTGCTCATCGGCACGGTCAGCGTGGCGGGAGCCTCGGCCGGTGCGGCCACCGCCGCGGAACCGGACACGCAGAGGAGTGGCACCGCCGCCGTACGCGGTGGTGAAGCGAGCGACGAGGACATCAAGGACCGCATCCTGGCGATCCCGGGGATGAGCCTGATCGAGGAGAAGCCGTACTTCGGCTACCGCTACTTCGTCCTCAACTACACCCAGCCGGTCGACCACCGGCGCCCGTCCAAGGGAACGTTCCAGCAGCGGATCACCGTGCTGCACAAGGACATCGCCCGCCCGACGGTCTTCTCCACCAGCGGCTACCACGTCTCCACCAACCCCGGCCGCAGCGAGCCGACGCAGATCATCGACGGCAACCAGGTCTCGCTGGAGTACCGCTTCTTCACGCCGTCCCGCCCGGCGCCCGCCGACTGGTCCAAGCTCGACATCTGGCAGGCGGCCACCGACCAGCACCGGGTGTTCACCGCGCTGAAGAAGATCTACCCGAAGAAGTGGCTGGCCACCGGCGGCTCCAAGGGCGGGATGACCGCCACGTACTTCGAGCGGTTCTACCCGAAGGACATGGACGCCGTCGTCGCGTACGTCGCGCCCAACGACGTCGTCGACCGCGAGGACTCCGCCTACGACGGGTTCTTCCGGAACGTCGGTACCAAGGAGTGCCGCGACAAGCTGCAGGCCGTACAGCGTGAGGGGCTGATCCGCCGGGCCCCGCTCCTGAAGAAGTTCAAGGAGCACGCCGCCGCCAACGGCCTCACCTACACCACGCTCGGCTCCTTCGACCGCGCCTACGAGGCCGCCGTCATGGACTACATCTGGGCGTTCTGGCAGTACAGCACGCTCGCCGACTGCACCGAGATCCTGCCCGACGCCAAGAACGCCACCGACGAGCAGATCTGGGACGCCATCGACGCGATCTCCGGGTTCGGCTTCTACTCGGACCAGGAGCTGGAGACGTACACCCCGTACTACTACCAGGCGGGCACCCAGCTCGGATCCCCGGACATCAAGCAGCCCTGGCTCGGCAACCTGAGCCGCTACGGCTACCAGCCCCCGCGCAACTTCGTGCCGCGCTCCATCCCCATGAAGTTCGACCGGGGCGCGATGCGGGACGTGGACAGCTGGGTCCGGAACAACGCCCGCCAGATGCTGTACGTGTACGGCGAGAACGACCCCTGGCGTGCGGAGCCCTTCCACCTCGGGCGCGGCGCCAAGGACAGTTACGTCCACACCGTGCCGGGCGCCAACCACGGTGCCCGGATCTCCGGACTCCCCGACACCGAGCGGGCGAAGGCCACCGCGGCGATCCAGCGCTGGGCGGGCGTCGCTCCGGCGGCCGTCCAGGCGGACCCGGCGAAGGCGAAGCCGCTGGCGAAGTTCGACACCAGGCTGGACCAGCTGAACGGTGAGATCGAGCGCGACGAGGCGGTGCTCCGCCCGTAGCGGCTCGTGCCGCCGGCTCCTCTCCGTACCGTACGGAGAGGAGCCGGCGGACGCGCGCTCTAGTACGACAGCCCGTGGCCCACCGGGTACAGCACCCGCGCCGGGTCGTCCGCCCGCTGGACCGGGACCGGGAGCCGGCCCTCCGGACGGGCGCGGCCCGCCATCACCCGGGCGGCGGCGCGGAGTTCGACGTCCGTCCAGGAGTAGGACGCCAGGATCGCGGCGACCCCGCGGCCGGTGAGGTGCGCGGCGTCGTACGGGTTGCGGATCGCGACGGCGACGACCGGCACGCCGGTCGCCACAAGGGCCTGGACGAGGGCGAGTTGGGCACTGTTCGCCGTGACGTTGTACGTGGCCACGACCACCGCGTCCCTGCCCTGTGCGGCGGCGACGGCCTCGGCGGTCTTCGCCTGGCTCGGAGCCGTACCGGTGGACAACACCATTGCCGAGAAGCCCAGTTCGGTGAAGGCGCCCGCCAGCGTGGTGGTCGGCGGGCCCGTCGTACCGGATGGCGAGGCCGGGTCCGCACCGACCACCAGCAGCCGGCGGTGGGTGCGGCGGGAGAGCGGGAGCAGGGCGCCGGGGTCGGCGAGCAGGGTCGTGGTGCGCTCGGCGATCCGGTCGGCGTCGGCGAAGTGCTTGCGGATGCCGACCGTGCGGTCGACGCCCCGGCGGCTGACGAACGGGTCGCGGAACAGGCCTAGTTTGCTCTTCAGCCGCAGGATCCGCAGGACGGACTCCTCGATCCTCGCCGTACTGATCTCGCCGCCCCGGACCGCTTCCAGTACAGCGTTGTACGCGACCGACAGGTTCGGAGGGTTCAGCAGCTGGTCCACGCCGGCCAGCAGCGCGAGGACCGGCACGCGGTCGTCGCCGTACTTCGTGCGCACGCCCTCCATACCCAGCGAGTCCGTCACCACCACCCCGTCGTAGCCCAGCTCCTCGCGGAGGATGCCGGTGAGGATCGGCCGGGAGAGCGTGGCCGGGTCCTCGGACGGGTCGAGCGCCGGGACCACGATGTGCGCGGTCATGACCGAGTCGATACGGGCCCGGATGGCGGCCCGGAACGGCGGCGCGTCCAGCTCCTCCCACTCCTGCCGGGTGTGCTCGATGACGGGCAGCCCGGTGTGGCTGTCGGTGTTGGTGTCGCCGTGCCCGGGGAAGTGTTTGGCGGTGGCCGCGACCCCGGCGCCCTGGTACCCCTTCACCTGCGCCGCGACCAGCTCGGCCACCGCCTGCGGATCGGAGCCGAAGGAGCGGACGCCGATGACCGGGTTGGCCGGATTGACGTTGACGTCGGCGTCGGGCGCGTAGTTCTGGTTGATCCCGAGCGCGGCCAGCTCGGCCCCCGCGATCCACGCCGCCCGCCGCGTGTCGGACCGCGACCCGCCCGCGCCGAGCGCCATCGCGCCCGGCAGCAGGGTGGCGGGCTCACCGACGCGGCAGACGATGCCGTGCTCCTGGTCGGTGGAGATGAGCAGCGGCACACGCGAACGCTCACCGAGTGCGGCCTGCTGGATGCCGTTGGAGAGGTCGGCGATCTGGTGCGGGTCACGGGTGTTGTGCGCCCAGGCGAAGTAGATGATCCCGCCGACGTGGTACGTGGAGACCAGCTCGGCGGCGGTACGCACCCCGATCTCGCGGAGGTTCGCGTCGATGTCGGCCTGGTCGGGGTCGGTGGCGGAGTGCCCGTACACCCGCATCACGAAGAGCTGGCCGACCTTCTCCTCCAGGCTCATCCCGGCGATGATCCGCCGCAGCCGGCGGTCGGTGGAGGCGTCTGTGACATGCGCGGAAGCGGGGCCTGAGGCGGAGAGGACGCCGGTGGCCGCGGCGGCCGTGGCGGCGGCGGTGGCGGTGAGGAGGGTGCGTCGTGAGGTGCGGTGGGGCACGTGAGCTCCTTCCCTGACTGAAAGAAACTTCCAAGATGATACGGATATAGGGAAAGTAACTTTCGGTCAAGGGGGCAGGAGCGGCCCGGCAGCGACACGCGCGCGTTGGGGTGGTCCGATCGTCGGGACTCCCGTCCCTGTCGGGCGCAGCCGATCGAGGCTCCCCTGCACTCGTCAGCCCTGGCGGGGACGGGCCATCACGTGCGTGCCATGCATATGGCTGTGGGGGTTCTGGCCTCTGCCACGGAAAGTCAGCCACGGCGACGGGCACGTCGACCGACCACCCGCCACGTGTGTCTCGCTCAACCCTGCACCGGCATCAGTCCAATTATCTTCATCATCACGGCCCCCAGCCAGGCACCAGGCGTGAGCGTCCGGGACGGCGTGAGCCCGCCGGGCGGCCTCTCGGGTGCCCGGCCAGTCTGCTGCTGAGCGGTCGCACCGGGGCTTCCGATTGGTGGTCCGGCCTATGCTCCCGGGCTCTGCGCGCCGAGTGGTCTGCGGCCGTCGCCAGCGGGACGCCCTTGAACAAGTAAAGGAACTCTGAAAAGGATCGGTAAAGCCGCGGGTCAGAGGTGGTAAGTCGGACTGGCGGTGCGGGCTGAGGCGGTGGATGTGGACATTGAGAGCACTACCGCCCCAGGTGTGAAGCGCCGTCAGGAAGACGTCGGACTCGCTCTCATCGCACCCACATCGGCGTCACCGCCACCGTCTACGCTCACGTCCGACTCCGCCTCCAGCGCGAGGCCATCGACTCCCCTCGGCACCGCGCTCGGCAGCCGGGGAACCACCGAGACGGCCCGCTCCGGCGGCGACGAACCACCACCCCGCGCCACTGGCGTCCGCTGACGTTGCCGTCAACTACTGCCGTCAAACGCCAGATCAGCCCCGCCAAGCACAGCTTGGCGGGGCTGATCTTTACCACTGCATGGTCCTTCTCATGGCGCGGATGGGTCGAATCGGGTAACGAACCCCATGCGGTCCATGAGAATCAACGTTACGGAACCCGACACTTGAGACCCATCAGAAGGAACCGAAGAACCGGTCCCACCAACTCGGCCCCCCAGAACCGTGGAAACGCAAGAGAGTGGGCCCGCCATAGCTTCTTTCAAGAAGTTCTTCCGGAATCGTGATGTACCCCGATTCAGCGAGAACTTGCTCTATCTTCTTAAGGTCATTCGCGTCGAGCTCGCCTTCAGCCTGCGCTTCATCCGTACCCAAGAAGGCGCCAGGTTTATCGGCTGCGGCCATTGCCAATGGTTTGAACTTGCTCAATCCTCGTCCCACGGAAAGTGGCTTCCCCCGGCACTTCGATTCGTCCGTACTACGCGGAGTCCTGGATGTCTCGATCGATTCCACAAGGCGTCGAGAAGCGAGAACCAACCTGCACAGCCAGACGACTGAACGAAGCTGCAGCATCGGCCGCACTGTAGCCAGCTGGCATTTCTGGACATTCGGGATCGTCCAAACGATGTAACAGTTCCATCAGATTCGCATCTCTCTCCATCAATCCTCCAATCATCGAATTCGCTACACCTGGATCGGGTGAAGTTTCCTCAGTGCGGGAAAGTTGTGAGCACCTTCCCGGGTGAGACGTTCGTAACGCACCTGCATTCTCACCCCTCCCACTGACCCGATCACATTCTGAACCGCAGGTTCGCCCTTCCTGGTCTTCGGAGCTCTCTCGGCATGCGCAGCAGATCCCTTGCGCCAGATCCTTTGACTATTTGGACTCGTCACCACGTCAGCAACAGCATCCAAAATTTGGTCATCAGACCACCCCTGCGGAAAAGCGTCCTTACCCGGCGCTCCCGGGTATCTGTGACCATCAAGGATGTGATCTGCCCTCCCGTCACCGATCAGCTCCCGACCAATTCCGCAGCTGCTGTTGTGAACGAGTACCGGCCTTTCCCCCGCCAGCACATAGTGCGTGTGGAGGTGTGTGACGGGTCGTGACGGTGGGTAGCACCAATCTTTCACCACTTCACCCCAGTATAGATATATCGACATTACGCCCCTCTCCCGGCTCTTCCGGGCGAAGGGCAAGGCGTCGCTTCCAAGCGGGATCAGAGCCGCCTGCATGAAACTCAACGACCTCTCGAAGAACGCCGACCCCGAAGAGAGAACCTCCGCGACGCCGCCCCGGGGAAGCGTCCGAGGGTCCGGTCGGCACCCGCCCTCGTCGCACCCGGTAGGTAAGCGCATGTCGGACAACCCGAGCGCCCCCACCGATGGGCATGGGTGGGGGCGCTCGCTATCCGCTCCGACGAACTGCCGAGACATCACTTGCTCGCGCCGGCATTTGCGGGGCAGATTCAGTACGAATCACCTATCGAGAGTTCCGGCGAGTCATCATCCTGACTCCAAGAGCTTTCCAGAGTCGCCTTGGCCGCCTTCGCCACAGCCCGAAGCTCCCGCCACTCAACCGCTTCACCGAGTGCGGCATCCGCCCATATCAGCTCGGACCCCGCATTTACAGAATCCGCGTATTCACCGACCGACTGAAGCAGGCGATATTCCTCATTGCTCAGCGAACGATCACCCACTCTGGCACGAGCCACATGCAGCACATCGTCGAACTGAAGCAAGATTTCGTCTGCTCCCACCTTTGATGCCTGCAAATACGCAGCTTGGCGATCGGCTTCCGCGCCGAGTAGATCCAACACGGTGAGAGCCCATCGCCGAAATGCAGCAAGCTGCTGCTCCCCGGTCATCGGATTACCCCTCCCAAATCCCCTTGAGGGCCTACGGCTCTCCAGTAGGCGCCCTCACCGTGACGGGTAGTGCTGGGATTCCACCTGAGCATCCGCCCTGTGGGATGCCCCCGATCCGTGTATTCGCGTATCACCCATCCACCTCCTGCGTTCTTGCCGCGCCCCAGCCCTTCTTCACGCCATCCCGACTTGCCCGCGAAGAATGGCTTGACCTGATCGGGCGTTACGCCACCTTTGAGGACAGACGGGGTATCGAAGAAGTCATCCACCGAGCGAACACCGGGGAGTCGACCAGCCTTCTCCGCGAGCTGCTTTCGAAGGTTCTCTCCATTGGCAGCGCTCGTAGGGCAATTACTGTTGTGAACCAGTACCGGCGTGGCCCCCGCCAGCACATAGTACGTGTGCTACGCGGCCCCTCTCTATCTGCGTATTCGCAGATCAGCGCCGGTTTCGGGTTCCGCTGGTGTCCGTGGTTGTGCGGGGGAATCCGTGGGTGTTGCCGTCGCTACTGCCGTCAGGAGCGCGGGGCGCACGGTGGTGCTGCCGCTGGCGCGGTGGTCGGCGCAGGGGGACTTCACTGCCACGCGCCAGGCTCGGCGCGGAGTATGGCGCGGACGGTCTGCTCGTAGTGCGGGTGGCCGGTTCGGGCGCAGTGTTCGGCGATCCAGCGGGTGAGCTCGTCCGGGGTGTGCAGGGTGCCGGATGTGGCACCGCAGTTGCTTTCCTCGCCGGTGACGCAGACCGCCGTGAAGGCCGGCAGTGCCAGGGGGTCGGGGACGGTGGTCACGTGGTACTCGCGGAAGCGATAGCGCCCCCGTGCGGCGTCGCGGACCGGTGCGTCGGCGTCCGCAGAGTCAGGCACCCTCGTCCACCTCTTCCTCTTCCGGGTCCGGGAGGCGCTGCCCGCGCGAGTCGGCTACTCGGAGCGCGTCCGCCAGGGCCTCGGTCAACCGGCGGGCCAGCCAACGGTATTCGGTGGCCGACAGAGTTGGCACTCCGGGAGCCGTGGCTTCTCGGGCGTGCTCCAGCAGCTCCTGGCCCATGCTGAGCTGTACCGTCTCGATGCTGTCGGCGAGGGTGGAGAGGTAACCCCGGCCGTCGGTGCTGAGGTAGCAGGGCTTCCCCTCCGGGCTGGTCCACGGCAGTAAGCGGGGGCCTCCCCCACCCGACGCGGCGTCGTACAGGTCTCTGCGACGCATGCGGTCGGCATCGCTCCTGGGCTGGCTCACTGGGCACCCCCGGCCTGGGTCACTGATGGTGGACACACCGACCGTAGGCACTGACGAATCGTCACCCCAGTTGAGGAACATGGCAGTTCGCGACTCTTGGTTCGCGAACTGCCACGCTGCGTGGCAGCTACCCGGCGACGCCCAGGTAGTCGGCCATTTCGCGCATCTCCGTCGTGAGGGTGCGCTTGCGCTTGCCCAGAATCTCCTGCATGGTCTCGGCGGCCCCATTCTGGTGCCGCAGCCACTGCGGGGCGGCTTCCCTGGCGCGGGTCAACTCGTCCATGGCGGCGGACAGGTCGCCGGTCCGGGTGTGGGCGCGCGCCACATCGAGGGTGAAGCGGTTCCCGTCGTTGGTGCTGGGCCTGCCCAAGCGCTTCCATGCCTTGGGCGACAACTCTTCCTGCTCGCCCGCCTTACGCACTACCGCGCGGGCGTCGCCGATGACCAGCGAGTCTTCGAGTGCCTTGACAGCGACGGTGACCGGCCCGAAGACGGACCAGTGCCGGGAGACGTTGCGATGTGCCGTCCCGACCGCGGTTGCCGCGACCCGGGCGGCTTGACGGTACGCCTTCGCCTCGTCGGGCCGGTTGTTCCTCGCGGCTGCGGCGGCGGCCTCCATCGCCAGGCCGCCCCACACCGCGTAGTGGTCCGGCTCGGCCCCGGTGATCTTCGGCTCCACCGCGTCCATACTCTGGGCGGCGACCTGTTCCGCCTCGTCCAAGCGGCCCTGCCGCACCAGCAGCCAGCACATGCAGCCGACACCGGAGCCCGCCGCAAGCAGGTCTCCGGCCTGACGGGCATCCATGATGGCGCCACGTACAGCGGCGTACGCGATGTCGTACTGCCGTACCTGGGTGAGGTAGGTGCCGGCCAGACGCAGCGCCTCGGCGCGGGCCAGCAAGGCCTGCCGGTGCTCGTCCCCGCTGTCGTAGTAGGCGACGGCCTGTGCGGCATCACGCAGCAGGCCCGGCAGTTGGGCCGCGACGCTCTTGTAGCTGTCGGAGAAGTACAGCACCCGTGCGTCTTGCAGCGTCCGCCGGAAGGTGCGCAGGCTCGGTTCCTCGGCCACGGCTTCGGCGTCCTGGTCCACGAGCCCGACGGCTGGAGTGAGGGCGGCGCGGATCTGGATCAGGTTGACGCGATTCGGCTCCTCGGCCCGCCCGACGGGCTCCGGGGCATCGGACGCCATCAACGCGGCGGTGGTCACCCCAAGCGCTCGGGCGAGCGTGTGCAGGGTCTCCATGCGGAGAGTGCCGCCCTGCTCGGCCTTGCGAACCGTGCCCGGCGATACGCCTGCGGCATGGGCCAGTTCCTCCTGGCTCATCCCCGCGCGACGCCGGTACTTGCGGACGTTGTCGGCCAGCTCCGTAATCATCAACTCACCACCTCCCACTCCACGGTACGCCCGGCCGGCACATCACCCGGGGACGATCCGGCAGACACCCACCCACAAGGGCTACCCCACCACCTGGCGCGCCGGAACTCCGGCAGAATCGGGGCCTGAGCGGGAGGGGTCCCTCGTCGGTCGGGCAGCTTCGCCGTGCCAGGGTTCCCCGGGGGCCGCCAAGGCTCACACCGTGACGCGTGCGCTCGGCCTTGGCGGCCCCCGGGGGTTCCTGGTACGCCTCCGGTGACCGGGCGGCGAGGGACCCTTCCCGCGACCCACGACCCCACACCACGACGAAGCCGCACCTTGACTCGGCCCCCTGCCCCTCGGAGGAAGGGCCGGGGTCTGGGGCGGAGCCCCAGGTGGCTTGCTGTGCTGGCTGTTGCGCGCCCGGACCGGCGGGGCCGTCGCCAGCGGGGCGGAGACAGGAGCGGGCGGCGGCCCCGCAGGGCCGGAGCGCGCGGGCCGCGCCAGCGGACCGCCTTGAACCAGTAAAGAAACTCTGAACAGCTCACCCACCCGGTACTGCGTGTCCTGCTACTCCGCCGGGTGCGGCCGATTCAGCGTCGGCGTCTGCCTTCGTTCAGCCGGTCGTGCAGATGCTGGGCCTTGGCGGCAGTCTCCTCGGGCGTGTAGTTGCCGCTGAGGCGCTTGCGTTGCTCCATGACGGCGCGCATCGCGTCGCGGTGGGCGGTGGCGGCTTCGAACTCGGTGCTGGCCTTGGTGAACCTTTCCTCGGCAGCGACGAGTTCGGCGGCTACCTCTTCATCGGACTTGCCGCTGAGCCGTACTGCTTCCTCGTCCGCCTGGCGCTGGGCGATGCTCTCGTCGAGCATCTCGTTGTAGCGGTTGAGGAGCTGATCGCGCGGGCTGAGTTCGCGGACGAAGACGCCTCGGCCCTGCACGGAGTAGATCAGCCCCTCTTCCTTGAGGACCCGCAGGGCGTTCTGCGCGGTGGAGTTGGCGATGCCGAACTGTTCTTGCATTTCGCGGGCGGACGGCAGCTTGGCACCGGGTGTGAGCTGGCCGTCCTGGATCTGCTTGCGGAGCGTGTCCGCAGTCCGCACATATGGGGGGCGGGGATCGTCAGCGGGGCTGGTGGCGGTCTGCCATCCGCGCTGACGATCCCCGAGGCCTGTGTACGCGGGATCGGACTCGCCGGGATCAGCCCCGTCGTTTGCCACTGGGGTCTCCGGCTCCCCTTCGGACGGCGTCTCCTGCGTGCGGACGTAGCTGCCCCTGCCGAGGACGGAGTAGATCAGCCCCTCGCGCTTGAGGAGCCGCAAGGCGTTTTGAACCGTGGAGCTGGCGATGCCGAAGCGTCGTTGCAGCTCGCGCGCGGCCGGAAGGCGCTCGCCTGGGCGCAACTCGCCGTCGTGGATGGCAGCGCGCAGGACGTCGGCGGCCTGGACGTACGGCGGCCGGGGGTCCTCTCCCAGGGGCAGCTTCATGGCACGAGGGTAGCGGCGTCAGCACTCATGGCACACCCGGGTGTCCTCGGCGTTCCAGACGTATCGGCGTAGCGATTCGAATCGAGCGTTGCGTGTGTAGCGGGCGTACCGCTATGGTTATGGCGAGTCGATCAAGCGGCTCCACCGAAACAAGGGGTGTGATGGCATGGCCATGACCCGTATCCGTGTTGCCCTGCTGCCGTCGGCGGTCTGCATCGCGGGCACCGAGCCGGTTCTGAAGATCAAGGACCAGCAGACCGGGGAGGTCGCTACCGACCGGGAGACCGGGGCGTCGCTGTACACGGTGACCGTGATGCTCATGGAGGACGGCCGGGCCGAGGTCCTGAAGATCACCGTCCCGGAGACGGGCCTTGCCGCCGGGCTCAAGCCGGGCGCGATGGTCCGGCCGGTGGACCTGTTCGCGACCCCGTGGGCGCGGATCTTCAACGGTCAGCTCTCCGACGGCGTCGCCTACCGCGCTGCCCGGCTGGAGCTGGTGACGGTGGAGGCGGCCCAGTGATCCGCTTCGAAAACGCCGCGCCAGAGCGGGAGTTGCACCCGCTCCGGCCCCTGCCGGGGAGCGAGGGTAAGGCCACGTTCTCCGCCTCGTCGGCGGTGCTCGATCTGCTCGGCCTGAGCCCGGAGCAAGCGGGCCGCCTGGACCTGGCCCACGTGCTCCGCCTGATACGCGAAGAGGGGGCATGACATGGATGCCGTGACAAAGTACGCGCCGGACGCGCTGCTGGTCGTGGTCGTGCTGATGGGTGTGTGGCTGCTGGTGACGGTGGTGCGCTACATGCGGGCCGACCGGGGCACGCGGGTCAGCATGCGGCAGGCCGTGCGGGTGCGCTGGGGCTGGGTACGGCTCGCGCGGATGGCCGGGCTGACGGTCACCGACAAGACCCCGGGGCTCCTCGCCCAGATCACCGCATCCAAGGACGGCCCCACCCCTGCGCCCCGGGTGCTGACGCCCCGGATCAAGGTCAAGCCCGACCCGTTCGGCGTGATCGTCCAGGCGCGCACGCTGCCGAAGGTCGGGTTGGAGGAGTACCAGAAGTCGGCGCGGTTCCTGGCGGACGCCTGGCGGTGCACGCGGGTTTCCGTCCTGCCGGACGGCCCCGGCAGGGTAGTGATCCGGGGCGTGCGCTCCGACCCCCTGACCACGCCGACCACGCACCGGCCCACCGGCCTCCCGCCCGTGGACCTGACGCGCTGGGAATTGGGCATCGACGAGTACGCCGCGAAGGTGTGCGTGTCCCTGGCCAACGTGCCCGGAGTGACGGTGGCCGGCGTCCCGGGTTCGGGCAAGACCTCGGGGGTCAACAAGTTCGTCTGCGACTTCGCTCCGTCTCCGTCCGTGCAGATCGTGACGGCGGACGGAAAGGTGTCGCGGGCCTCGGAGGGCGACTACGCCGACCTGGTGAAGCGGATGTTCGCGTTCTGCGGAGACGATCTCGATGAAGCGAACGCGTTGTTCAAGCGCCTGGTGGAGCTGCGCAAGCGGCGCTCGGCGACCATCCGTGACGTGCTGGGCGTGAAGAACATGTGGCACGTCGGGCCCTCGCCGCAGTGGCCGCTCACGGTCCTGATCATCGATGAGGCACACACGTACTTCCGCGAGTACAAGGGCAGTGACGCCACCACCAAACGGCTGGCCGCGCTGACGGCGGAGAACGCCCGACTGGTGGAGGACCTGGTCAAGAAGGGCCGCAGCGTCGGCATCCTGGTGATCCTGATCAGCCAGAAGACCACCGGCGACGCCATCCCCACGTTCATCCGTGACGTGTGCCCCATCGGGCTGTCCTTCGCCCAGAAGACCGTGGAAGCCGCGGTGGCCGCACTCGGTGACGACATCCGCAACTGGCCCGATGCCAGCCCGGTCACCTTGCAGGACCCCGCCTACGTCGGCGTCGCGGTGATGGCGATGCAGGGCCGCCCCGGCTACACCCGCATCCGCACCCCCTACGTCTCCGACGCCGACGCCGCCCGCGTCGCCGAAGCCACCTCGCACCTGACCGCCGACCCCGACCTCTGCCTGGACGCCCTCCTCGCCTCGACCGGCCGGACCACGGCACCCCTCCCGTCGCTCACCAAGTAGCCCCGAAAGCCCACACCGGAAAGGAGGTTGAGGACATGGCGGAGGAACGGTTCACCCGGCGCACCGTGACCGTGGTCATGGCAGTCATCGCGGCCCTGGCCTTCGTCTTCTCCTTCGGCAACGTCTGGGCGCTCGCCCTGCGGCTCGGTGTCCCCCATCCGATCGCGCCGCTGATCGCCCCCATGGTGGACCTGTCTGTCGTCGGGCTCCTGGTTGCGCTGCGGTTCCTGGCCCTGCGCGGCGTGCCCAAGGCCGAGTTGCGGGCCGGCACCCGGCTGCTGCACCTGTGCGGCCTGCTCACCCTCGCGCTGAACACCGCCGAACCGCTGCTGGCCGGACGCTACGGACGGGCCTGCCTGGACACCGTCGCCCCGATCCTGCTGCTCGGCTGGGGCCACGTCGGCCCTGCCTTCCTTGCCCAGTTCCAGACCCTCACCCGTCCGACCCCGCGCCTGGAGGACACTCCCGCTTCTGCCTTCGACCCGGTGCCCGACGAAGCACCCGCCCCCGAATCAGCACCCCCGCCCTTCATCCCGGTCGTCGTTGCCGCCCCGGCCGAGGAACCGCAGCCCGTCCCGGCTCCGGCCACTGCTCTGCCCGTCACCGTCGCGAAGACGGCTCGACCCGCCTCCGTCCCGGCCCTGCCGGCTGCCCTGCTGGACGCGGCCCGGCGCATCGCGGACACCCATCGCGCCGATCACGAAGCGCCGATCACAGCGGCCCAGTTGGGGACTCGCATGGGCGTCGCCCTGCCGGTGGCCACCGCCGCACTCGCTCAGCTCTGAGCCCCGGCCCCCACCGGCCGCATCCCCCTCGCCGAACCCCACGCCCGTCCATGGGCCCTGGTTCGTCATGCCCTGAGCAGCACCAACATGCCTCCTCGCCTGGCTGGTTGCTGCTCGGGGCCACCCACCCGACAGAAGGGACACGCCCCGAATGGTCACCCTGGACCTGCGCCACGTGGCAAGCCCCGCCGTACGGGACCTGATCCACCTCGTCAACCACCCCGACTTCAACCGCGCACAGCAGCAGATCGAACACCTCGGCGGCTGCACCGAACCCATCCGCCTGACCGGCCACACCACCACCGTCGACACCACGACCGGTGAAGTCCTGCGCTCCTACACCTCCTCCGAGGAGCCCACGGGCAGCCTGCTCACCACCTGTGGCAACCGCCGCGCTTCTCGCTGTCCGGCCTGCTCCCGCCTCTACGCCGCCGACACCTACCACCTCATCCGCGCCGGCCTCTCCGGCGGTAAGACCGTCCCCGACACCGTCCGCACCCACCCCCGCGCCTTCGTCACCCTCACCCCGCCGTCGTTCGGACCCGTCCACAACCGCCTCGCCACCCCCGGCGGCGACATCCGGCCCTGCCGCTGCCGCAAGCTCCACGACCCCACGGACGCCCTGCTGGGCACGCCGCTGAACCCCGCGACGTACGACTACGAAGGCGCGGTCCTGTTCAACGCCCACGCCTCCGCCCTGTGGGCGCGCTTCACCACCTACCTGCGCCGCGAGATCGCCGCCGCGCTCGGCATGACCCAGAAGGATGCCCACGCGGTCCTGCGGGTCTCCTTCGCCAAGGTCGCCGAGTACCAGCAGCGCGGCCTGGTCCACTTCCACGCCGTCATCCGACTCGACGGCCCGGACGGCAGCAGCCAGCCCCCTCCGCCGTACGCCACCGTCGCCGTACTGACCAAGGCTGCCCGCGCCGCCGCCAAGCGGGTCCGCGTCACGGTGAAGTCGGATGCGGTCGGGGAACGCGAACTCGGCTGGGGCGAACAGTTCGACGTGCGCGAGATCGCCTCCTTCGGCACCGACGCCGAACTCACCGACCAGGCCGTGGCCGCCTACGTGGCCAAGTACGCCACCAAGTCCGCCGACGCCTCCGGCACCCTCGACCACACCCTCCTCTGCCGCCCCTGCCAGGGACGCGGCGCCACCCTCCTGCCCCACGGAACGCCGCTCCCGTGCACCGGCTGCGGCGGCACCGGACAGGCCCGTCCCCTGCCCCGGCTCGCCGTCGCCCGCCACGTCCGACAGATGATCCGCACCTGCTGGGAGCTGGGAGCGCTGCCCGAGTTCGCCCACCTCAAGCTCCGGAAGTGGGCGCACATGCTCGGCTTCCGGGGCCACTTCTCCACCAAGTCCCGCAGCTACTCCACCACCCTCGGCGCCCTGCGCGACGCCCGCCGCACCTGGCGCACCGAACAGGCCCGCGCCCACGCCGACCTGCCCGACGTCGACTCGACGACCACGCTCGTCGTCAGCCACTGGGATTACCTCGGCTCGGGCTACAGCCCCGGCGGCGCACTCCTCGCCGCCCACGTCTGGCACCGCAAGGAACTGGAACGGCAGTTCGCGGCCGAAGGGGGCTGCTGATGGCCTCGCCCCCGCTCACCGTCCTCCATGCGGAAGCGGCCCCGGCTCCGGCGCTGGATCTGCTCACGGTGCCCCAGGTGATGACCCGCCTCCAGCTCGGCCGCTCCGCCGTCTACGACCTGCTCCGCACCGGACAGCTCGCCTCGATCACCCTCGGCCGCGCCCGCCGCATCCCCAACCACGCCCTCACCGACTTCATCCGCACCCGCCTCGAACAGGAAGCCGCCTGATGACCACACCCCGCCCCGCCTCCTCCCGCCGCTCCCGTGCCCGTGCGAATGGCGACGGGACCGTCTACCAGCGCAAGGACGGACGCTGGGAAGCCGCCGGATACGTCCTCGCCCCCGGCAACACCCGCCGCCGCGTCCGCGTCTACGGCACCACCCGCAAAGACGCGATGACCAAGCTCACCGAGAAGATCGCCGCCAGCAACCGCGGCCTCCCCGTCGCAGCGGCCGACAGCACCGTGAGCGCCTATCTTGCGTACTGGCTGGACGGCGTCGCCGTTCACCACCTGCGGGAGAACACCCACACCCGCTACGCGGCCACCATCCGCCTCCACCTCAACCCCGGCCTCGGCGTCAAGAAGCTCGCCCGGCTCACCACCCGCGACGTCCGCACCTTCCTCGACGGACTCCGCACCACCTGCCAGTGCTGCGCCCAGGAACGAGACGTTGTTCGGCGGTCCTGCTGCGCCATCGGCCAGTGCTGCGAAAAGCGGCTCTCGCCGCTGACCGTGACGTACGTCCACGCTGTGCTCAAGTCCGCCCTGGAACATGCCGTCCGCGAGGACGAACTGCCGCGCAACGTCGCCCGCAACGTCAAGACCACCACGCCCCGGCCCAGACGCTTCCAGCCCCTCACCGCCACCGAAGCTCGGAAGTTCCTCCAGTCAACCAGCAGCTACCGGCTTCACGCCCTGTACGAACTCGCCCTGCGCACCGGACTCCGCAAAGGCGAACTCCTCGGCCTCCACTGGGAAGACCTCGACCTCGACAGCGGCACCGCCACCATCCACCGCTCCCTCCAGCGCACCCGAAGCCAGGGCCTGACCATCCTGAACACCAAGACCCTCGCCTCCGAACGCCGCATCGCCCTCCCCACCGAATGTCTGAGCTCCCTCAAGATCCACCAGGAACAGCAGCAGGAAGAGCGCCAGGCGGCCGGAACGGGCTGGACGGACAACGGACTCATCTTCACCACCCCGAAGGGCAGGCCGCTCGACCCCGGCAACCTGACCCGCCGCTTCCGCCGCCTCCTCCACAGCGCAGGACTCCGGACCATCCGCTTCCACGACCTCCGACACTCGACCGCCACCCTGCTTCTGGAACAAGGCGTCGACCTCGTCGTCATCAAGGAACTCCTCGGCCACGCCCACATCGGCGTCACCGCCGGCGTCTACGCCCACGTACGACTCCGCCTCCAGCGTCAGGCCATCGACACCCTCGGCAACGCCCTCGGTAACGGCGACGACGCCCCGACGACCCACCCACCGCAGCCGTAGTCCGCTGACGTTGCCGTCAGCGTTGCCGTCAGAAGACGCCAGGCCCCGCCGGATATCATTCCGGCGGGGCCTGTTTGATCAATTTTCCCGAGCAATGGAGATGCTCAGATATCAGGCGTCCCGCGCCAGGCGTTTACCGAACCCCCCGACTCGGTTCAACCTATCCACGTGAAGAAGTATCACTCGCTGGGATCGTGTAGGCAGCTGCGAGGCTCTCGTCGAAGAACACGATCAGCTCGTCGGGCATATACGTAAATCCCTCCCCCTCAGCCGCACCTAGAGCAATAACCAGGCTTGACTTATTGGAGAATCCAAGGCGATACGCCCACGGCATTTCAGGACAACCTTCGTTGGGAACGTGCCAGGCGGGACTGATTTCCACAATATCCACCCCGAGAAACCTCTCCCAATCGACATGGTCGCTCACGTCGACAGTATCCCCAGGCAAGTCGGCGTCCGACTCTCCAGGATCCCTAAGCTCGATTGCCATCCCTTCATTGAGGCCATCCATCGCCCAGGACAGGGACAGTGCGGCCCCGGTGCTCATGACCAGGTCAACGGCCATGTCGACTTCATGAGCACGATCCTCCCTGTGCCCTTCGGGCCAGGTTTCCCCCTGTGGAACTACGTAGCGGACCGCACTCACAGACGCCCCCGCGATCGCACCCCGAAGGTCAGCGCGACTAGCGTCGCCGCGCGCCTTCGCGTCCCACGGCTCGATTACCAACATGCCTAGTACCGCCCGAAGTATTGGAACTGCCCATTTGCGTCGAAGGTTGCACCGATCCCGCGCCCACCAGCAGGGTCCGGCATGATATATCGCGTTCCGCCCGCGAAGTTGCCGGAATTTACAGCGGACGTAGCGGTTTGCGGATTGGTCAGAATGTCGTCCAACAAATCCTGCCCGGCAGTCTTCAACTCCTTGCCGGGAACCACAGGAAGATCGCCGCGGTTCATGTGCTTCTGGTACTCACGACCTGCATGAGTCGTCTTCCCCTTTGCTGGACGCATTCCGCTCTGCGAAAGCGCATCCAGATCAGGGCAGCCTCCGGAGTTATGCACGAGCACGGGAGTCTCGCCCGCCAGCACATAGTACGTGTGCAGGTCCGCGATGGTGAGGTTGTGAACGTCAGCCTGCTGCTTCGTGTGCCTGACGCTCGTGATCTGGAAGGTCTTACCGCTGGTGGTCTTGAGCGTTTGCCCTGCAGTCAGGTTACCGGCGGTGATCCAGGAGTTGAGGGCGGGTACCCAGAACGGATGGCCGTCGGTCGCGGTGATGCTCACCTCTTCGCCTTCGATGGCGAGGGCGATAGTCACCAGGTTCTTCAGGCCGGTGCCGGTGATCTCCGCTGTCACCGTTTTGACCGAGGTCTCGCCGGTCCGGGGATCGGTGGCCAGAACCTTGTCGCCGATACGGACGTCCTCGATGGGCTTCGTCGTGCCGTCGGCCATGAGGACTTCGGTACCCGGAACGAAGCTGTTGCAGCTCTTTGCGGCCTTCAGGACTTTGACGCCCTTCAGGGCGCGCGCCCAGGGCAGGTCAAGAGCGGCAGATCCGCATGCGGTAGCGCTCTGGCCCGAGAGGCAGCTCTTCCAGGCATCGACGTCGGGGACGATGAGCGCAGAGATGATCTGGTCGAAGAGGTTGGGTGTGTGGTCGATGATCCCCAGCGCCTCAGCAGCTCCGCAGAACGCCTTGGTTTCGCTGTCCCCGTTGCGGCACTTGCCTTCCGCCCAGGCTTCGATGCGCTTTTCCTCGGCGTACTGGGGGTACATGCCCTCCAATTCGCGGGCCGCGGGAATGATCACGCCCTCGATCTTGGTCTGCCCGTTCTTCTGGCTGACGTTGATCGCCACTGCCGGGCCGACTTGCGGCTTGCCCTTACCTGAACTCCCGCCGCTCCCTGCTGATTTGGGCTTCCCCTTAGGTGTGCTGCAGCCGTAAGTGCTGCAGCCCGGTCCGTTGCCCTTGTCAGGAGCCCAGGCGGAGTCTGGGTTGCCGTGGCTGCACCCGTCGCAGTAGAGGCCCGTGGGGTCGGAGAAGGTGAGGGGGTTGTTGTTGGCGTAGGCATAGCCGTTGATCTGCTGCGGGTCGGTCAGGTCCATGATCGGGTCGACCGAGAGGAAGCGTCCGGTTGCCGAGTCGTAGGAGCGGGCACCGACTTGAGTCAGGCCGGTGGACTTTTCGATGGTGCCGCCGACGAAGCCCTTGGTACCGGGCCAGGTGGCTGGTTCCGAGCCGCGGGTTCCGCCGAAGGGCAGACTTCGGCGCTGGCTGAGCTGCTGGGTGGCGGCGTCGATGGAGAGCAGTGCGGTGCCGTGGTGGTCGGCGGTGGTGAAGGAGACCTTGCCGTTGTCTTCCTGGACGGCCTGGTGGCCACCGCCGAGGTCGATGTACCGGGTGCCCTTGGGCGTGGTGGTGCCCTTGGCGACGGTGATCTCGGTGTTGCCGAGGTAGAGCGTGGACTCGGTCGGGGTACGGGCGATCAGACGGTTGCCGTCAGCGTCGTAGAGGTAGTCGGTGACCTTCGGTGAGCCGCCCTCGACGGGCTCGGTGACCTTGACGAGCTTGCCTTCGGCGTCCCACTTGAGCGTTTGGCTTGTGCCACCGCCCAAGGTGCGGGTTTCGGTGTTGCCGGTGGCGTCATAGGTGTAGAAGTCCCCCTGGGTGACGCCGGGGCCCTTGCGGGTGACCGATGTCAGGCCGTGCGGACGGACCGTGGTGGCTCCAGGGGTGGGGTAGTCGTAGGTGCTGGTGACGTTCTTCGTGGTGTCACCGGCGGTGTTGTGCTCCGTCTCGGCGGTGCGGTTGCCGGTCTTGTCGTAGCCGTAGGAGGACCAGTAGGGGACGGGGCCGCCGATGACGGCGGCACTTGGCGCGTCCGCGCAGGTATTGGTGGACTGGGTCCACGCCTTCGTCAGGCGGCGCAGGTGGTCGTAGGTGAAGCACTGGTTGTCAGTACCGGTGCGCGAGGTGTCCGAGACGGAGAGGACATTGCCGGCCTCGTCGTAGCGGAAGGTGGACGACTGGTCGACGCCAGGGATGTCCTCGCGATCGACCCGGGTGTTCAGAAGCCGCCGGGTGCCGGGCTCGTACTCATTGAACACCTGTGTCCTCTTGCCGCCCGCGTTGGACAGTTCGTGCTCCAGGGGCTTGCCGGTCAGGCTGTAGGAGGTTGTGGCTTTGATGCCCTCGCGGCCGTTCACGGCAATCGGCCGCAGTGTCGCGTCTTCATGGACGAATACGACGGACGAGGCGGCCAGGCTGCCCGCCTTGGGCAGGCCGACGCCGCTGACCACACCGGACGACTTGTAGGTGACGGTCGACAAGTGAGTGCCGGAGAGTCCGGCGTTGGCGGTGGTGGCCGGGATCGTCACGGAGGTGCGCAGTGGCCGGTAGAGCTTGTCGTAGGCGACCACCTTGTTGACATAGGCCTTGCCGTCGTCCGCGTACCGTGTGGACTCGGCGAAATGGCCCTTGGCGCCGCTGATGGTGTCGTACGTCCACGTGGCCCGCAGGGAGCCGCTCGACGAGTCGGAGCGGATCTCGGTTCGGCGGCCGAGTCCGTCGTAGGCGTAGGCGAGCTTGGTCTTGCGGGCGTCCTCGGTGGAGGTGAGGCGCCCCCGGTCGTCGTAGGAGTACGTGAAAATGCCCTTGTCGGGGTCCGTGGTCTCCTTGACCTGCCCGAGAAGGTCGTACTTGTAGGTCCACTGGTTGCCTGCGGGGTCGGTGGCCTTGGCCAAAACCCCTGTTGGGGTGAAGTCGTACTTCGTGGCGTCGAACGAGGCGTCGACCGTGCGCTGGTGGTGCTGGCGCAGTTCTGTGGTCTGGCCGCGAGCGTCGGTCAGGGTGGTGGTGGCGGTTCCGCCGACGGGCGGGATGACGGTGACACGGTCGCCGCCGTAGATGTTCCGGGTGATGCCGAGGACCTGGCCGCCGTCGCCGTCGCCGAACATCTGCCGGTGTTCCGTCTGCCGGCCGACTCCGTCGTGGGTGTAGCGGTTCTGCGTCTCTATGCCGCGGGCGTCCTCCGGCTTGACGAGGGTGGTGGAGGGCTTGCCAGTGGCGTAATAGGGCAGGAACTCCTTTGTCGCCAGGCCGCGTTCGTCGTAGAAGACGTCGGTGAGCAGCTTTCCGCCCTCCGGGCCGGGAGCCTGCGTCTGGCGCGGGCGGAGGAAGCCGTCGTAGAAGACGTAGGAGGTGTCCTGGCCGCTGTCGTTGCCGAGCGTCTTGGTACCGACGGCGATCGCCTGGTTCTCCCCGACGGTGTAGCTGTACTCGTACGTGGGGGTCTCGCCTGTCAGGCGGTCGGCGAGCCAGACCTTTGTCTTCCGCCCGAGTGCGTCGTAGGCGAAGTTGGTGACCTTGTCGTTGGTGTCCGTGATGCTCAGCTGCATGCCGCGCAGCGGGTCCCGGACGGTAGTGGTCGTATGAGCGGTGGCGCTGTCCGTGCCCTTGGCCGGCGGAGTGGTGACCTTGGCCGAGGCGGGGAAGCCGGAGCTCGGTGTGTAGGCCGTGGTGGTGACGAGGCCGTCGCTGCGCGGGGTCCGGGTCACCGTGTCGTTCTTGACGGTGACGGTGCCACTCAGGTCGTTGGTGGTGAGCTTGCGGCCGTAGCTGTCGTAGGTGGCCGCTGTCTCGGTGTAGGTGGCCGTGGTGCCGTCGTGCGTCTTGAGTATCGCCGTTGCCGTGGCGGTGCCCTTGGTGGGTGTGGCTCCGTAGCCGAGGCCGTCATATGCGGTGCGGATGTCGGATATGACGTCGCCAGGACGTGCGGGGGTGGTGGTGCATGCTTTGGAGACCGCCTCCGCCCGGGAGGGAAGCGCGAGGATCGTGCCCGCCGTCGGGTAGGAGGTGCGGGTGCACTTGTCGTCGCTGGTGGTGGAGTCGTCGCCGCGGTCGTCGATCTGGGTGATGCGTCCAGCGACGGTGTCGAACGTGTTGGAGGTCGTTGTGGTCCGCCACCGGCTGCCGGCGCCGTCATCGAGCGAGGTCCAGGACCGGGTCTGTGCGGTGCCGGTGAAGTTGGCCGTCACTGTGCCCCAGGAGCGGACCTTGCTCGCGGTCTCGTGGTGCCAGGGGCGGCTCACGGTCTTGCCGAGGACGCGGCCCTGGGGGCCTGAGTACTGCACGGTCTTGTACTCGAAGCCCGCGGCCGACTCGTGGTCGGTGAGAGCGTCGCCCTCTCCGGTACCGAGGGCCACGGTGACGGATTTGGTGCCGCCGGACGGCGCCTTGCGGTCACCGTTCATACCGCGCAGGAAGTAGCTGTCCGCCTGGGACTTCATCGCGGCGGCGCCGCCCCGTCCACCCGTCCTGACGCGGACGTGACCATAGCCTCGCCACTGCGACCAGGTCTTGGTCTCCTCCTTGGTCAGCCCGTCATCGTCGTCGTAGTGCCATGCGGCGTCACCCAGGTAGTCGTACATCGTGACCTGGTCGGGCGAGCCACCGGTGCGGTCGGTCAGCGTGACGGTCGAGGTGACGTACTTGTTGAACCAATGCAGCTCGCCGTCGTCGGTGCTGGTGGCTCCGATGGTCTGAGGGAAGCACCGGGTGGCGTTGGTCTGAGGGGTCGGCAGCGCTTCCGCGTTGCACGTGGGAGCCGAGTAGTTGGCGTCGATTTGGCCGCCGGCATCGTCCCAGACAGAGCTGAGGCGTTCCTTCACGAAGGGGGCGTAGCCGTCGTCGGGCCTGTCGAGGCGGTTGACGAGCTGGGTGTATCCGAGGGTGGTCTTCGGCAAGGTGATGGCCGGGGTGGCGCTCCTGCCCGTGCGCTGTATGGACTCCAGCAGCAGTTGGTAATCGGTGTCGGCCATTCCCCAGCGGTGGCTGAGCGTCCACGAGTCGACGTCCGCGTAGGTGCCGTTCCGCAGGACTTGGGTGGCGACGGAAGCGAGCCGCTTGGTGGTGAAGAAGACTGGTGCGAGTCGGCCCCGATCACAGGTCGCACCGGTGTCGCAGTTCAGGTCCCACGGAGTGTCCTTCCAGGGGAAGGCGTCCGTCTCCACCTCGGGGCAGGTGGTACTGCCCGAGGGCACGCATCGCTTGCCGTTGGTGAAGTCGACCTTCGCCAGGGCCTTGGCCGAGTACATGCTGTCGGAGCGCAGCCCGTACTCGATGCGGTCGAGGGAGCCGCCGCGGACGTAGCGGGTGTTGGCCTTCTCGTCCAGGTTGCGGCCGTAGGAGTTCGACTCTTTGTCGTAGTAGTAGGCGATCGCGTTGCCGTGCGGATCGACGACGTAGTCCAAGTTCCAGCGCCAGCCTTGCTGACACCAGGAGTTGGCGAACGTGGAGGCGTGGCAGGGCTCGTTCGCGTCGTCACCGAAGACCGGGGCGGTCCAGGTGGAGTCGGTGGTTTCCTTGCCGGTTGCCCAGCCGGGCAGACGGTTGTACCCGAAGAAGTACCGCACCCCGTCAGGTGTGGTGACCTGCCAGTACTCGTCGTCCCGGGCGCCATTCGCCCGCACGTCCGTGCTTGTTCCTCGCTTGCGCTGGATCTTTGTGCCGTCGTCCTCACGCAACCGGAAGGTGTCGGTGCCGGTCGGTACGAGTTCGCCGCCCTTGCCGTTGAAGGAGATGAACGCATTGTCGTAGGCCCAGCACAGGTCGGCCGGCTTGCCTCCGTCAGGGCGCTCGACCCCGTCATCGGCGCACGACTTGTAGCGGCGCTCGATGGATCCGGGCCACAGGTCGAACCCATCCCCGGCCCACGATGCCTGGTTGTTGCTGTTGCCGGTGCGCCCGTCGATGGATCCTGAGGAGTAGGACAGACCGACGCTGGGTGCCAGTCCACCGGGAACCTCCGGCACATTCATGGCGTACGACCAGGAGAAGTCACCGGTGTTGAGGCTTGTGCTCCACTGCGCAGAGGGTGAGAGGGGGGTCGCCTTGTAGTCGCCGCCCATACCGGCGTCGGCCGCGACCGCGGCCAGGACCGTGGCGCCGGAGGACGCGAGGGAGACACGCGGGGCGGTGAGGGTCTGCTTCTCGGTGTCGTTGACGGTATCGACCGGCTTGGCGAAACGGCACTCGGTCTTCGCCGGCGTGGACAGTGCGCAAGCCGGCAGCTCGACCAGCTTCAGTCGGCCGGCGTAGCCGCCACCGAACGCTCCGACGAAGGAGGAGTAGTCGAGACGGGCGCGGACGGATGTCTTCGACGTGGCCGTGCCAGCGGCTTCCAGACTGAACACAGGTCCGTTCGATCCCGCCAGCCGGGCCACCTGGCGGTCGAACATCCGGGTTCGTACGGACCCGGATGCCTCGGAGTTGCCCAGAGCAAGGGGTAGCCTCCCTGCGCGGACGACGGACGAACCGCTCTTCGGCACGTCCACGGTCACCGTGCCCGCCTCCGGCCACACGGCTCTTGGGACCTTCACGGGAGAGCTTGGCTGCATGGCATCGCGGGGGACGAAGGGGACCGGTGTGACCGCGACCGGCTTCTCCGAGGCGGGGAGGTCGGGGCGACCTGTATCAGAACTGACAGCCGAGGCGACAGGCTGAGTCGCTGCCTGGAGCAGAGTCCCCAGCATGACCACGGCCGAGGCCAGTGCTATCCGGCGGCGCAGGGAACGGACCCGGGTCCGTTGTCTACCGTTCATCCTCATCCTTCGTCGTGCACATCTGGCATAAATGGCGTGGGGAACAGGTGGCCGTACGAGATCCGTACCGCCTGGGCGGGGCGCGGGGGCCCGACGACGTGGTCGAACCTCCACACGGTCAGTCGTTGCCCGGGAGGGTGGTGTCGGTGCCGGGGACGCCCTGGGACAGATGGGCGATGGCGGTCTCGCTCAGCGCCCCCTGGAAGGCCCACAGGTCCGACACTGCACCCGGCCAGTACTCGCCCCACGTGCTCTCGCCGGTCTTGGCCCGGCCGATGTGGAGCCCCTGCGCGGCCTTGAACGTGATCACGTTTTCGGCGCGAGAGATCCTTTCCTCACAGGTCGGCTCGTCCGCCTCACCATCGCCGTCGCCGTCGGTGCACGACGTCTCCTCCAGCGACCCATCGACGTAGAGCCGCAGCTCCCGGGCGAATCCGTCGTAGACCAGGGCGATGTGATGCCACTCGTCCACACCGGAGAACGGTCCGTACGCCGCGTTGCTGCCGAGTGCTGATGCGGTGTCGGCCTGACTGGTGCTGATGCGCCAGCGGCCCCCGTGGGTCTGGGGTGTGGCGCTCGGGACGTACCGCACTTCGAAGGCGTTCTTGTTGGTTCCGGGGGCGCTGATCAGAACGGCCGGTTTGGTCGGCACGGCCGCGGCCTGTGCGAAGGCGCTGACGGTGAAGCTTCCGGAGGTGTCGATGGGGGGCGTGACGCTTACCGTTGCGGCGTAGTCGTTGACACCGTCCAGCTCCAGCCCGCCGTCGACCCAGCCTGATCCCACCTTGGCCCCGTTGTGCAGGCTCAGGTCGGCGTCGGTCGGGGAAGCGTCCGGTGTGATGGGCGGAGTTGTCGCGCTGGCCGTCTCGAACTTCCACCTGCTCTTGACGATGGGGCGCTGGCGGAAGATCTGCTGTACTTCTTCGAGGGAGACCGGGCGGTCGAAGAGGCGGACGTCGTCGATCAGACCGGGGAAGAAGTTCTCCGTGACGCCGTTGACGGAACCGGCTCCGATGGCCATGGACCGGCCGGCGGCGAAGGCGGTGCTGATCGGGGTGGATCCAGCCTTCACACCGTTGACATACAGGGTCAGTGTGCCGGCCGTGCTGTCGCGCACCCCCACCAGGTGTACCCACTCGCCGACCGCTGCTGTTTTGCCGGCCGGCTGCGTGGCCCGGACGATGGTGGCGCCCGGGCTGTCGGCGGTGTACTGGTTGATCACCCACTGGTCGAGGGCCCGGGAGTAGTACAACGCGAACCCGAAGGCATGGTTGCCTGCCTGCGCGACCACGATCGACGAGCCGTCCTGCTTGCGCTCCAGCTTCGCCCACGTCGACACCGTGAAACTGCGGAAGGTGTTGACGTGCGGGCCGGAGACCTGCCCGTAGCCCGTCCTGCCGTCGAAGCGGGCAGCCTTGCCCGTCATCCCGGCAACCCCGCCAGTGACCCCGCCGTGGTAGTCGGCGGGCAGCACCCCACCGTGGCCGCTGACCTCAGTGGCACCCTGCTCCTCGTCCAGATCGAAGACGGCCACCGCGGGCGAGCCCGGGCCCCCCACCGGCTCGAGCGCCTGCAGCCGGGCCACGTCCCCCGCCTCCAGCGCCCGGTCGAACAACTGCACCTGGTCGATCGCCCCTGGCAGGAAACCCGACACCGCATTGTCCGCGCCGGCCACCGCGCCGAGCAGCACACCCTGGCGTGCGTTCCACGGCCTGGTGAGCATGGCCTGGCCGGCCAGCTTGCCGTCGACGAACAGCTTGATCGTCCGGGTGTCGGCGAAGTAGGTACCTACCAGGTGGGTCCAGCGTCCCAGTTGGGCATCGCCGGGGGCACCGGCCATCGCCCGCACCACCGCGGAGCCGGCAGCGTCCTCCTCCCTGTGGTTGAACACCCACCGGTTCACAGCAGCCGAGTAGTAGAGCGACTTGTTCGCCACGTTGCTGCCTGGCAGCGACAGCACCGTTGCCGAGCCATCGGCCGGCAACCGGTCCAGACGTACCCACGCTGCGACCGAATGTCCCGGCGCCGTCTGGATCGGCGTCAGATCCGTCGCCGCGTAACCGTCCACGCCGTTCAGCGCAAGCGCACCGCCGGCCACCCCCGCCGCGCCACTCTGCGCACCACCGTGCAGCCCCAGCACCCGAGGCGGGGTGGAGCCCTTGGCCTGCGTCGCCCCCTCCGCCTCGTCCAGCTGCCAGGTCGCCCGCGCCGGCTGTCCGGCCTTCACCTTGAAGTAGTACGTACGGATCTCCGAACCGTTCCCGGCCGCGTCAAAGGCCTGAGCGGTGAGCCGGTTCACCCCTGGCTTCGAAGGCAGGATTGGGATGCTCCTCGGCGCACCGGCACTCGTGGTCAGCTGACGGGCCGAGGACGGGTCGCTGTTGATGCCGTACCAGTAACGTGTCACATCACTCGACGCCGCGCCGAACGTGAACGTGCCGTACTGACCCACCCCGTCCAGCCACGGGTCCTTCGGGTTCTCCGGCCGGGACTCCGGGTACTCAACCGAAACGATCGACGGTGCGGCCGGAACGGTCTTGTCGTACACGAAGTAACACCCCGTCGGATCACCCGCCGAGGACCACGGCGAATACTGAGCACCGTCGTGGGAACGGACATGCCAGGACACCGCCTTGTTCTGCGGGATCGACGTGGGCAGGCTCAGAGTGAATGTGGAACCCGACCTCTTGTACGGGGTCAGCGCCGGCTTCCACCGGACGATCGACCCCTTGCCGTCACCCGCGTCCCACGCCGCCTGGACCTGGATCGCGATGTTGTCGCCATCAGGGTCGGTGACGTCGTTGATGTTGATCGTGCCCAGCGTACGTACACGCGGAGCGCTGTCGGGGCGCTTGCAGACACCGCCGTACTCCATCGACAGCTGCGACATTCTCGGCTGCGAGGGCGGCCGGTTGTAATTCACGCGCAGGAACGCCTTGTCCGAGAACCGCTTCCAGCCCAGGCCGTCCGACTCGCTCGCCGCCTGCAGGCCGAACGTCATCGTGGACCACTTGCCGTTCGCCGCCTCCTGCACCGCCGACTTCACGTCGAACTCGGCGTCCTTCGCCGCACAACCGGTGTAGCCGTACGCGAACGACTTCGAGGCAAGCTGCTTGATCCAGAACCCGGACTCGTTCTGCGAGTTCCATGTCGTCGAGGACGAAATGTCCTTCGTACGCCACAGCTCCACGCCCTTGGCTGTACAGGAGGCCGACCAGGTGTTCGGCACCACGAACTCCGCCGACAAAATCGACTTTCCCGCGAACGCGGCGGTCGAGATGCGGTAGAACAACCGCTTGGTGTCGTTCGGCTGGCAGTAGTTCCAATTGCAGAAGCCCATACCGGCATCGGACTCACCGTTGAACTTCCACTGCGGGGAGGAGGCCCAGTACTTCGACGCCATCGTCCACGCCCTAGCATCCGGCGTGGACCACTGCGGATCGATGAACACCGGATACTTCGTGTCCTCGCCCCGCAATACATCCGCGTCCGGGGTCAGCACCAGCTCCTTGCCACCCGCCGGGAGCGTCACACCGACCGGAGCGAGCTTCCCCGACTCCGTCGCCGCAGGCTCACCGGAACCGTCCGGGCCCGACGCTTCCAAGCCCGCGCCCGCTCTGGCCACCGTGGCCTTGGCGCCCGCGGCCGATGTGCCTTCGGTCGGCGTGCTGGAATCCCACATCATGGGCCGTGGCGCCTCGAACACCGCCCCCTGGGCGCCCTTGTCGACCGCCTCCAGACCGCCGCCGGATACCTCGCGCACGTCCATGCCGTCCGCGGCCAGCTTCAGGCGCAGCTCCGACAGCTTCTCGTTCTCCGCTGCCTCAGCCGACTTGACCACCAGTAGCTGCGTGAAGCCGTCCTCCTGCGCCTCCATTCTCAGGTCCACATCCGGAAGCACCTCCCGGTACGTGGCCCTGGGACCTTCCAGCACGGGGGCGGGCAGCTTCTCCGGCCACGACAGGGCCAGTTCACGACCGGCCTTCCGCATCCGTACGAGCGGTGTGGCGCCGCCCCCGGAGAACGCCAGGTCCACCGTGGTCACCTTCGGCGCGACACTGCCGTCGGTCGAGCGGGTCAGGCCGGTATCGATGGGCTGCCATGCGCCCTTCACCCGCGCCCACACCGGACGCAGATACTCCCGCGCTTCGAAATCGCCCTCAGGCGTCGCGAAGACTTCTCTGCTCTCACCGCGCATCGGGGCGATCTCGACCGACCGTCCGGTTCGTTTCGCCTCGGTCAGCGCCGCGTCGGCGCCGGTGCGCGACTCTCCGGACTCCCCGGCCCCGCCCACCGAAGCGACCGGCGGGACCGTCGGCGTGGCGGCTGCCTGGGGTGCGAGGGTGACCAGTACGGCAAGTCCCACACCCCCCGCGACCAGCCCAGTTGCCCTACGGCTACGCAGCCGCCACCACAATCCCCACCCCGCCCACCCGTAATGCCCCCCTCACGTGTGAGGAGCTCCGTGGGGCTCTATGAAGATGCTGTGTGAATGACCAGGGACTTATGTGGATACCAAGCAGCAAAAACCGGACATCAGGTATGTGGGCTATGTCACTTCACCTGCTCTGGCGTGGCTGTCACCCCTTCGGCGCCCCCAGCCGCAGCAGATGCTCCCGGCCCGCGCTGAGCAGCCCCGGAAGGTCCGCCGCGCCCGGGTACCAGCGCTTCTCGTACTCCCAGCACACCCAGGTCTCCGGGGCCAGCGGCTCCAGGCAGGCGGCCAGCGGGAGGACGCCCGTGCCGAGGGGGAGCGGGGTGAGGTCGGTGTCCGAGGCGACGTCCTTCACCTGGACGTAGCCGAGGTGCGGGGCCAGTACCGCGTGGGTGGCGGCCGGGTCCTCGCCGGATCGCCAGGTGTGCAGGACGTCCCAGATGGCGCCGATCCTCGGGTGGCCGACCGTGCCCACGATCCGGGCCACGTCGGCGCCGGCGCTGTGCGTGTCATGGGTCTCCAGCAGGATACTGACGCCCATGTCGGCGGCGGCCGGCGCGGCCGTGCCCAGGCGGCGGGCGGCCGTCGCGTCCGCGTCCGCCTCGTCCTGGTCGCCGCCGCCCGGGAAGACCCGGACGTACCGCGCGCCCAGGTCCCGGGCGAGCTTCACCAGCTCGGCCAGTTCCGTGGAGATCTCCTCGTCGTCCTCGTCGGAGGCCACCTGGACGTACCCGGCCACCGCCAGGATCTCCACCCCGGCCGCCTTGAACTCCTCGACCACGTCCGCCCGTTCGACGGACGAGAGGCTCAGGTGTACCGGCTCGTCGGGGTGGGCGCGCAGTTCCACGCCCTCGTAACCGTGCTCGGTGGCGAGCCGGACGACCTCGGCCACCGGCATACCCGGCACCCCGAGCGTGGAGAAAGCGAGCTTCACGTGCGTGTCCTTCCATCGTGACCGCGCGGGACGTGTCCGGCGCCTGTCCCCGGCTCCTTCCCGAAGCCGGGGCCGCTACGCACGGCCGAGCTGGAGCCGGAGCCCGAGCCCGAGCCTGAGCCTGAGCTTGTACCCGTACCGGGCCCGGGCTCGTACCCGGTCCCGGTACCGTACGCGGATCCGTACCGCCAGCGGTTCAGCCGGTGCCCCGCAGCACCTGCTCCAGGCTACCGAGCAGCCGCAGCGCGTCCGCCCGCTCCGCTCCCTCCAGTGCCCGCCCGACGGGTGCGGTCACCGGCTCCGGCGTGATCACGCGCAGCGCCGCCGCCGCCTGCCGGGCGAACATCGCCAGCAGGTCCAGTTCCCGCACGCTGCTCCGGGCCTGCGGGGAGGCGTCCAGCACCTCCAGGACGCCGAGCACGCGCGAGTCGCTGATCAGCGGGGCCGCCATCAGGGAGTTCGGGACGTACTCGGTGGACTCCGCCAGCGAGCGGTCGAAGGACGGGTCGTTCGTCAGGTCGTCCACCACCATCGGCTCGCCCGAGGTCGCCACCCAGCCCGCGATACCGCGCCCGGCCGGGAACCGGCGGCCCACCAGGAACTCCTGGCCCTCGCCGGAGACCGCCCGGAAGACCAGCTCGTCGCTCTCCTCGTCGAGCAGCAGGACCGAGCCGGCCGCCGCGCCGAAGATGGCCCGGGCCACGTCGACGACCGACTGGAGCAGCTCCTCGCGCGGCGCGTCGGCAGGAGCGGGGGCGGACAGGGGAGCGGATTCAGTTCTCGGAACCATGGTGGTCATCTCCTGTGTCTCCTGGCGCTGTCGCGGGACGCGGGCGTGAAGGGCTCGGCTCGTGGCGCACATTGGCCGCCGACAGATAGAGGGCGTTCTTGAGCTGGAAGGCCGTCATGCGCGGGTGCGCCGACAGGATGCGCGCGCAGAGCCCGGCGACGTACGGCGTGGCGAAGCTGTTGCCGGTGGTGCGGATCGTCCGGCCGCCGAGCCACGGTACGGAGACGTTCTGGCCCGGGCCGAAGAACTCCACCGGCGGTCGCGGGTTGTAGAGGTGCAGCTCCGGGTCGTCCTCCTGGTGGCTGCCGACCGAGATCACCGAGGCGAACCGCCAGGGGAAGCTCTCCACCGGCGTGTTGTGGGCCGAGGCGACGATCACCGTACGGGCGAAGTAGGCGCTGTCCGCGAGTGCGTGCAGCTCCTGCGCGAACCGGGTACGGGTGGTCGACAGGCTCAGGTTCACCACGTCGAAGCGCTGCTCGACGGCCCACCGCAGCCCGGCCATCAGCACGTCCCCGGTGCCGGAGAACCGTTCGCCCAGCACCCGGACGCTGTGGATCTCGCACTCCGGCGCGGTCCGGCGGATGATGCCCGCGCACGCGGTGCCGTGGCCGCAGGTGTCGCCGGTGGTCGTCGGCTCGACCGTGATCGCGCCGCTCTCCCCGTCCTTGACGACCACCCAGGACGCGGCCGGCTCGCCGACCAGCGGATGGTCCCGTTCCACGCCGGAATCCACCACGCAGACGCGTACGCCGCGACCGGTGGCGGGACCTGCGGGGTGTCCGTCCGGCGGCCCCGGATCGCCCAGTACGGGGACGTCCTCGGGGCCGCGTCCGCGCAGGCTCCAGGTCAGGCCCAGTCCCGGCGGCGTCGTCTCTGCCGCGGTGCCCATCGGTCAGCTCCCTTCCCTCAGGAAACGTGTCGAACTCGCCGCACTCGTCGTGACCATGGCGGTCACCGAGCGGTCCCGGTGTGCCGTGAGGAAGGCCGCGACCCGGCGGGCCCCCGGCAGGTGCCCCTTGCCCGCGAAGTGCGCCCCGGCGCTCCGGGCCGCCGCCTCGGCCGCCGCCGTGAGGTCCAGCGCGGCGAGCGTGCGGGCCCGGTCCAGCTCGGCGGACGCCTGGACGAGCGGTGAGTCGGTGAGCAGCGACGCGCGTACGGCCCGCTCGGCGTGGTGGAGCGCCTCGTCCGGACGGGCCCGGGCCGCCAGCCGGGCGCGTAACCCTTCCAGGTCGACGGCGTCCGCGCGGCTCAGCCCCGACCCGTCGCCGATGCCCGCCAGCCACCTCGCCGCCCGCTCCTCGCCGCCCGCGTCCAGCTCCAGCCGGGCCGCGTCCAGCGCCACGGCCGTCCGCATCCCCGCCGCCCCCATCCGCCGGGCCGCCGCGTCCGCCCGGTCCAGCAGTTCCAGCGCCTCCGCGCCCCGGCCGAGCAGCGCCTCCACCGTCGCCCGGAACACCGGAAGGAACACCTCCGCCTCCGCGAACCCCAGCTTCCCGGCCAGCCGTTCCGCCTCCGCCAGGCACGCGTACGCCTCGCCGGGCCGGTCCTGGAGCGCGTGCAGCACGGCCAGCGGGCAGTTGAGCGTCACCCGCACCGTCGGCCGGCCCGAACCGTGGGCCGCCAGCAGCGTGCGGCAGCGTTCCACCGCCTCCGGTACCGGGACGGGCCCGCGCCAGAGCGAGATGCCGATCGCGCCCAGCGCCCCGGCCCGCTCCGGTTCGGCCCCGGCCGCCACCGCGTGCTCCAGCGCCCGCGCGTGGTCGCGCTCCGCCTCCTCGTGGCGGCCCGACTGCTGGAGCTGCTGAGCGAGGCGGAGGTGGGCGCGGGCCCGGCCGACCGCGTCGCCGGCCGCCTCGAAGACCGGCAGCACCGCACGGGCCGTGGCGGCGGGACCGGGGCTCGCCGCCGGATCCAGCACCGCCAGCGCGAGGCGGGCGTGCGCGGACTCCACGGGCGCGGTCGCCAAGTCTCGTACTGTACGTAGTAGTTCGGCGCCCTCCGTGACCCGGCCGAGCGCCACCCGTACCTCACCGAGCCCGAGCACCGCGCCCGCCGCGTCCGGCCGCAGCTCCACCGCCCGCTCCAGCAGCCCGTGCGCCCAGTGCAGGTCGGAGCGGGCGGCGGCCTGCGCACCGGCCCGGCCGAGCGCGGCGGCGGCGCGGTCACGCAGCGACCGGGCCCGGTCGTCCAGCAGGCCGAGCTCGGTGCGGTAGCGGTAGGCGCGCTCCAGATGGCCGCCGACCGCGCCGTCGCCGGTCCGCGCCACGCTCGGCAGCTCGGCCGCCCACGCGTGGCGCTCCGCCTTGGCCCGCTTGGAGAGCGAGGCGTAGGCGACCTCGTGGACCAAGCCGCTGCTGAACCGGTACGCCGACGGCTCCCCGGCCCCGGACGGCGCCGGCTCCACCAGCCGCCGCCGGGCCAGCGCGGCGAGCGCCTCGTCGACGCGGCGGAGGCCCTGGGGGTCGGTGGCGCCGGGCCGCTCCGCCGTCCGGACCGCCAGCTCCAGCCGCACCAGCTCCGCCGCCGCGAACTCCCGGCCGATCACCGCCGCCAGGTCCACCACCGAGCGCTCGGGCCGGGCCAGCGCGCCGATCCGGGCGCCGAGCAGGGCCTGGAGGGTGGGCGGCAGCTCGCCTTCCGGAACGGACGCGGTGGCGGTGGCGTCGCCGACCAGGAGCTGTTCCAGATAGAGCGGATTGCCTTCGGAGCGGGCCAGGAGTTGCTCGTCGGCCGGTGCCGGGCGGCCGTCGAGCCGGGCCAGACCGGCGGCGAGGCGGGCCGCCTCTTCGCGCGGGAGGCCGGTGAGCTGGAGGTGGTCCCGCGCCTCCTGCGCCGCGCCGGTGACCTCCGGGCGGCCCGCGCAGATCACCAGCGTGCGCCCGGGACCGGCCGCGCCCGCCAGCCGGTCCACCGTCCGGACCAGCAGCGGCGCCGCAGCGTGCCAGTCGTCGAGCACCAGGACCACCGGCCGGTCCCGGGCCGTCCGCTTCAGGACCACGGTCAGTGCGGCGCACATGTCCTCGAACGGCGCGTTCGGCGTGCCATCGTGCAGGAGGCCGCCGGAGAGCAGGGCCATCGCGTCGGCGGTCGCGTCGTCCACCGGGGAGAGGGCGGGCGGGAGCAGCGGGCGTACGGCGTCGGCGAGCGGCGCCAGCGTGCCGTGGTCCCCGTAGCTGCGGCAGCGCCCGGCCCCGTACGCGAAGGCCTCGCCGCGCCGCGTCAGCCACTCCCGTACCAGCCGGGTCTTGCCGATGCCCGCCTCACCGGTCACCCGCAGAAGTCCGGGCCGGTCATCTCGTACGGTCTCCTCCAACGCACTTTCCAGCGCGCCCAGTTCGGTGGTGCGGCCGACGAACGGCGCGTCGAAGCGGCGCAGCAGCTCCGGGTCGTCCGCTCCCAGGGCGAGCAGCCGGTACGCCTCCACGCTCTCGCGCTTGCCCTTGAGGTGGAGCGGTCCGGTGGGCTCGGCCTGGACCGTGGGGCCGGCGGCCAGGAGGGTCTGCGGGCCGATGAGGATCTCGCCCGGGCCGGCGTTCTGCTCAAGTCGTGCGGCGATGTTGACCACCTCGCCGGAGACGAGCGCCTGCCGGGCCGTGGCATCCGAACCAGCCACCACCTGACCGGTGTTGACGCCGACCCTGGTGGTCAGCCGGATCCCGAGCGCCGCGTCCAGCTCCTCGTTGAGGGCGTCCAGCGCGCGGCGCATCCCGAGCGCCGCCGCCAAGGCCCGCCGGGCGTCGTCCTCCCGGACCACCGGTACGCCGAACACCGCCATGACCGCGTCCCCGATGAACTTCTCCGGAGTGCCGCCGCGCGCCACGATCTGCGCGCTCATCGCCTCGAAGTACCGCAAGGTCACCGTGCGCAGCGTCTCCGGGTCCAGCACGCCCGACAGCGCGGTCGAGCCCACCAGATCGCAGAACAGCACGGTCACCGGCTTGCGTTCGTCCTCCGGCGGCGGCTCCGGGGCCGTCGGCGGACCGGCGCACGGCGTCCCGCAGGACGAGCAGAACCGGGCCGTGGCAGGAAGCTCCTGTCGGCACGAGGGGCAGGTCATGGCGGATCCTCAACTCTTCTGGTCCAACTCGCCCCGGAGAGCAGGGCGGTGACGGGACAGCGGCTGATCCGGACCCGGGACCGCCCGCGCCGGACCCCCGTCCTGGCGCGAGCGCTCCCGAGAGGCCCTAGAACAGCGCGCCGCCCGCGATCTCGCCGTGGGCCTGGACCTCGGGGCCCACCGCGTCGAGCCGGCTCTTGACGTCGATCAGCAGGGTCAGCTCCTGCGGCGTCAACTCGCTCAGCACCAGGCGCTGTTCCTGGGTGAGCAGGTCCACCGGGAAGCCCGCCTCGTACAACACGGTTTCCATCGGCCGCTGTTCGTGGCCGCTCGGGTTCGGTGGCGGTGGTGGTGGTCCGGTCATCGGGTGACTCCCGTCGGTGAGGTGGGTCCGGCTCCCCGCAGCGACGGCGCCGGTGCGGAGCGCCCGAGCCGGACGAACAGCCGGGTGAGCGCGTCGAGGGAGTGCAGCGCGCCGACCGCCACGGCCGCTTCCTGGTCCCGGGTCAGCGGCAGCCGGTCCAGCAGCGCGTACAGCTCGTCCAGATGGTCCGTGTCGAGCGCCGCGTGCTCGCGTACGGTCCGCAGCGCGGCGGCCGGCAGCGCGGTCAGCCTGGCGATCCGGTCGGTCAGACCGGGCGCCGGCGCGTACCCCTCCAGCACCGCGATATAGCCGAGCAGCACCACCGGGTGGTGGTGCTCGATCCAGTAGTACTGAGGGCCCACCAGCGCGGCCACGTCCGGCGGCGGCTGCGGGCCGAGCGTGTCCTCGGGGTCCGCGCCCGCCGCGCGCAGATCCTCCAGCAGCCAGGCGTCGTGCCCGGCCTCCTCCAGGATGTGCTCCGCCAGATACGCGGTCAGCGGCTCGGACAGCGGATCGCCGGGCCGGTCCGCCATGCGCCGCAGCGCCAGCTCCATCAGCGGCACGGAGGCCCGGATCACGGCGTGCATGGTGCAGAGATACGTCCGGTAGCGCGGCAACAGGTCATCGGGGCGCCACATGTGCGTGGTCGCTCCTCGGAACTCCGGTTCCAGCAGCAGGAGTTTGGTGCGCAGGCGCGCCGAAGCCTTCCCGGGGGCGGTGGTGCTCGTCCACGTGATGCTCACCGCGCGCTCCCCGCCACCAGCGGTGCGTACGCCGAGCAGCCGTGCCGCCGGACGACGCCTTCCGGCCCGCCCCGCGCACCGCGCTGCGCGGCGGCCAGGTCCAGCAGCGCACCCGCCGGACCCGCCGCCACCGCACGCGCCCCGGCCGCCACCGCCTCGTCGCCGCCCAGCGCCCGGCACCCGTCGCAGTACGAGCCCGGGTGCGGCACGGCGCCGGAGCGGGCGGCCAGATGCGCCGGCCCCACCGTCCGGATCATCCGCAACACCGGTGACTCCAGGGCCCGTCGGCGTACGGCTTCCCAGTCGTCGGTGCCGATGTGCCCGAGGTCCAGATGGGCCGGGGCCGGGCGGCGGTCCACCGTGTCCTGGTTGCAGCAGGCCAGCACCGTACCGTCGAAGGCGACCACCGGCCAGGCGGCCATCGAGCACGGCGCCGCCGCCGACGGGTCCGGCCCGGTCCGCGCGGGCCGCGCCCACGAGGCGGCCCGGCCGAACGGCCGCACCTCGTTGACCAGCGACGGCACCCGGCCCCCGAACTCCTTGTCGATGGCCCGCGTGATGTCGGCCAGATACGGGTCGTCCGCACCGGTCCCGGTGAGGTGGAAGCTGACGGAGACGCCCGAGTCGCGGATGCGGTGCAGCGCCCGGAACACGTCCGCGCGCGCCACCTCCCGCTCATGGTGGACGTCCAGGCTCGCGGAGAAGTGGTCGACCTGCGCGATCGCCCGCAGGATCGCGGGCGGGATCTCCTGGGAGCGCGCGAAGAACATCCCGCTCAGCACCGCCGTACGCGATCCGGAGCGGCGCGCCAGGAAGCTCAGCTCGCCGGCGAGCGTCGGCAGGAGCAGCGGCTCGCCGCCCGTCAGCATGACCACGTCCGGACGGTTCTCTGCGGTGAACGAGCCGACGAACCTCAGCAGTTGAGCGGCGTCCGGCTCCTCGCGCACGGTCAGGTCCGACCCGGTGGAGCAGTGCCAGCACCGCAGGGGGCAGCGGCGGGTGAGGCCGAGCAGCAGACCGGCGGCCGGGAAGGGCCGGAGTCCGACGAGTTCGGCGAGTTCCATACGGGCCGCCTCCTTCGGTGGCTGGGGCGCGGCCGGAGCTTCAGGGGCCGGTGCGCACCCGCACAGCCTGTGCCGCACCGGTTCACCGGCGGTCTGCGAACGCTTCGGCGACGGTATGGGCGCAGGTCAGGGAGGGGGCGGGGAGGTGCCGAGCGGGCCCGGCGCGCGGGTCCACGGCCGGCGAGCTGGCCCCATACCGCCGCCATACCGGCGCCGAAGCGTCTTCGAGGCCGGCGCTCCTAACTTTCTCGGCAACGGCAGGCAACGGCCCGCCGCACCGGAGACCGCGGCACGCATCCGACGGATTCCGGGTCCAGCAGTGACGAGTGGACGGAGACCACCATGTCCGAGAACACGAAGCCCGCCGCCGACGAGAACAACGAGAACGAGTCCGCCGAGGTCGAGGCGCACTCCGTGCTGGACCTCCAGGAGACGTCCGTCGACAAGGTCGTGGCGCCGGGCAGCTGCGTCAGCGTGCTCAGCGTCGTCCTGGAGAACTGACCGGGCCGCACCGGGGCGGCGCCACGGAGGCTGAGAAAGCTCTCCCCGCCGTGGCGCCCGGCCGGCCGGTGATGTGGGGCGGTTCCGTCACGACGGAGCCGCCCCGCCGTCGATTCCGGCCCGAGCCCGCCCGCCCGAACGGCACCTCGCAAGAAGCCACCCCCCCCCGGGACACCACCCCGCCGAACGGACCACCGACCGACCCTCGGACACCACCCCGCCGAACGGACCACCGACCGACCCCCGCCCACCACCGGGAGACCACGATGTCCAAGCCGCTACGCGAAAACCGGGACTTCCGACTGCTCTGGCTGAGCGGCCTCTTCGCGGTGCTCGGCGGGCAGATGAGCGCCCTCGCCCTTCCCCTGCTGGTCCTCAAGGAGACCGGCTCCCCGGTGCAGGCCGGGGCCGTCGGGACGGTGTCCGTGGGAGCCGTCCTGATCACCATGCTGCCCGGCGGCGTGATGGCGGACCGCATCGAACGCCGCCGGCTGATGAGGCTGTGCGACGTCGGTAGCCTGACCGTCGTCACCGCCCTGACCATCGCCGTCCTGTACGGGCACGCCCCCATGGTGCTCGTCCTGCTCGTCGCCGCGGCGGGTGCGGTGATCAGCAGCGTCTACGCGCCCGCCGTCTTCGGCCTGATGCGCGCGGTCGTCCCGGCCGACCAGATGGGCACCGCCACCGCACGGCTCCAGGCGCGCACCCAGACGGCCCGGCTGGTCGGGCCGCTCGTCGGCGGGGCACTCTTCGGCCTCCACCCGGCGCTGCCGTTCGCCGTCGAGGCGCTCGGCCTGCTCGCGTCGACCGTCTGCGTGGCTCTCGTACGCACCCGCTCGCGCGCCAGGACGGCGGCGGGCTCCGCGTTCAGCAAGCGCGAACTCACGGCAGGCCTCACGTTCCTGTGGCAGATCCCCTACCTGCGGACGCTCCTGCTCATCTTCGGCCTGGGCATGAACTTCGCCTTCGGCTCCCTCACCTTCATCGCGCTGACCGCCTTCTCCGACGGCGGCCGCTCCGGGATCGGCGGCGGCTTCGTCATCAGCTGTGTCTCCGCCGGGGCCCTGGCCGGGGCGCTGTTCGCGCCGAGGATCAAACCCGCCCGGCACTCCCGGGTACTGATCGTCGCCACCTGCTGGACCTGTGTGGCCGCCGCCGGGGTGATGGCGTGGCTCAGCCAACCCGTGGCGGCCGGGCTGATGTGCGCGCTGTGCATGTTCCTGTCGACGGTCGCCAGCATCGGGTTCCTGTCGAAGCTGCTGGTGGTGACCCCGGAGGAGAAGGTGGGCCGGGTGCAGAGCGCGGCCGGGTTCCTGTCCTCCATGGTCCAGCCGTTCGGGCCGCTGGCCGGTGGTGCCCTGCTGATGGCGTTCGGCGCCCGCTGGGCCTTCTCCCTGACCGGGTGTGTCCTGGCCGTGTCGGCGCTCGTGGTCACCTTCGCCTCATCGGCCCGGGCGGAACCGGCGCCTCCGGCCCAGGAGCCGGAGCCCACCGAGCCGGTGGAGCCCGCGGCCAAGCACGCCACCCCCGGGGCCTGACCCCTCCCGACCCCCCCTTCGAGAGGCCTTCGCCCCCTTCGAGAAGAGAGAGCCGAGCGTGCCAGCCGTCCAGGAAACCCAGCTCTACTGCCTCGCCGACCGCACGTACTACGACACCCCGGACCGGCTGCCCGACGCGGACTCCCGCTACCGCCTCGACACCGACCCGCCCCCCGCCGGCTGGCGCCGGTCGGCCGCGGGCCTGTGGACCTCCCTGGTGCCCGAGCACACCCAACTCGCCGAGCAGGGATGGAAGATCCACGTCTCCACGGTGCCCGACGAGGCCGAGGCCACCCTGCGGGACACCGCCCGGATCTGTCTGCGCCACGGCGTACCGTTCAAATTCCTGCGCAGCGCACGGGCGTTGTCGCTGATGGCGGACAAGCACATGAACCGCAGCGGCGCGGGCAAGTTCATCGCCGTCTACCCGCCCGACGAAGCCGCCTTCCTGGCCCTGGCCGGCGAACTCTCCAAGGCCCTCGCCGGGCGCAGCGGCCCGTACATCCTCAGCGATCTGCGCATCGGCGACGCCCCGGTGTACACGCGCTACGGCGCCTATGTGCCCCGCTGGTGCGACGACGGCGAGGGCGGCCGGGTCCTCGCCCTGCGCGACCCCTCCGGGAACCTGGTTCCCGACGAACGCGGCGTCGTCTTCCGTACGCCCTCCTGGGTCGAGGTGCCGCCGTTCCTGCGCCCGCACCTCGCCGCGCGCGCCGCCGCCCGCGACGACACCTTCCCCTACACGGTCACCGAGGCCCTCCAGTTCTCCAACGCGGGCGGGATCTATCTGGCCCAGGACCGGGACACGGGCCGCCGCGTGGTGCTGCGGGAGGCCCGTCCGCACTGCGGCCTCGACGGCGCGGGCGACGACGCGGTGACCCGCCTGCACCGCGAGCACCGGGCGCTGACGGCGCTGGCCGGGCTGGACTGCGTGCCGCGGGTGTACGGCGTACGGACGGTCTGGGAGCACCACTTCCTGATCGAGGAGCACATCGAGGGGCAGACCCTCCTGGACGAGATCGTCGCCCGCTTCGCCCTCGTACGCGGGGCGGTGACCGCCGACGACCTGGCGCCCTACATCGCCTGGACCGAGGCGATGACGGGCGAGCTCTCCCGGGCGCTGGACGCGATCCACGCGCGTGGGCTGCGCTTCGGCGATCTGCACCCCTCCAACATCATCGTCCGGCCCGACAACCGCATCGCCCTGGTCGACTTCGAGTACGCCACCGGGCTGGACGACCAGGACACCCCGCTCGCCGGTGCCCAGGGCCTCCAGGCACCCCCCGGCACCCCCGGCGCCGAGGCCGACGCGTACACGCTCTGGGCGACCTGGCTCACCATGCTGATGCCTCTCACCGAGATGGCCGGTCTTGAGCGGGCCAAGGCGCTCACGCTGGAGAGCTGGGCCCGCCGCAGGTACGGACTGTCCGCCGACGCGGGTCCGGCCAGGCCCGCCCTGCTGCACGGCCTGGACGCCTCACGGCGGCGCGAGGCCGAGGTGGCCGCCCTGTTCGAGCCGGACGTGGACTGGGCGGAGATCCGCGCCCGCCTGCTCGCCGGGATCCACGCCGGAGCCACCCCCGAGCGGGCCGACCGCCTCTTCCCGGGCGGTCCCGGCCTCTTCGCCACCGGCGGGACCGACCTCGCCCACGGCGCGGCCGGTGTCCTGTACGCCCTCCACCGCACCGGCGCCCTCGTCCCCGCCGAATGGACCGACTGGCTCGCGGACGCCGCGTACCGCAGGGACCCCGCCGAGGCGGGCGGTCTCTTCGACGGGCTGCCCGGCACGGCCCTGGTGCTCACGCTGCTCGGCCGCGCCGAAGCGGGCCGCGAGCTGTGGGGCCGGGCGATGTCCGCCGCGCCGCCGCCCGCGTCGGCCGACCTGTTCGACGGGCGCGCGGGCCTCGCCCTCGCCGCGCTGCGCCTGGCCCGGGCCGGCGGCCCCACGGCCCCCGACACCGGACTGGTCGACGCCGCCCTGCGCACCGCCCGGGACCTGGACCGGCTGGCGCGGGGCGGATCGGTGGACGGGATGCGCCTGCCGGAGTCGGCGGGGCTGTTGCGCGGGCTGAGCGGAGCCGCCCTGCTCCATCTGGAACTGCACGAGCTGACAGGCGAGTTGTGGCTGCGCGAGGCGGCCCGCACCGCCCTGGAGCGGGAGGCCGGCCACCTGGTCACCATGGACGACGGCACGATCCAGGTGCGGGACGGCCGACGCCATCTGCTCTATCTGAACCAGGGCAGCTCGGGCGTCGCGCTGGTGGCCCAGGCGTACACGGCCCGGCACGAGGACCCCGCCCTGAGCGCCCTGATCCCCGGGGTGCGGGCGGGCTGCGCCATGGAGTTCGTCCGCGAGCCGGGGCTGTTCACCGGGCGCGCGGGACTGGCCGCCGCCGCGGGCCAGCTCTCACCGGACGGCCGTACGGGGCCCGAAGTCCTGGCCTCCGTGACCAACTTGACCTGGCACCTGATCGCCGACGAGGACCGGCTGCTCGTCCCGGGCGCCACCCTGCGGCGCTGCTCCGCCGACCTGGCGACGGGCGCGGCCGGACTGCTGCTGTCCCTGGATTTCCTGTCGCGCGGAACAGGCGGAACAGGCAGGGCGGGCCGGACGGGCCGGACGGGCGGGGCGGGCGGAGTCGGCGGCTCGGGGCTGCTGGAGCTCCTCACTCTGGGATGAGCGCCCCCTCGCGCTCGCGCGCGTACAGACAGAGCAGCCGCGGCACCTCGTACAGCGCGGCATGGGCGGTGACCTCTCCGGTCGGTGAGGTCACCGCTCCCGCGTCGATCAGCGACTCGACGGTACGGATCGCGGCCCGCTCCCCGCACCCCAGCGCCTCCATCGCGCCGTCCAGCGTGAAGCCGCCGTCCTGCGCGGGCCCGGCCAGCCGTCCCAGCGCCCGCCGGTCGTCCGCCGAGAGGTCCTGCCAGCCGGACGCCATCCGCAGCCGTACGGAGATGTCCCCGGCGACCAGTTCGTCCAGGGCCGCCGACGGATCGGCGAGCCGGTCCGCGTACTCCGCCAGCGGCAGATGGCGCAGCACCGCCAGCCGCATCCCGCTCACGCCGACCGCCAACGGCAGTGCGCCACAGGCCCGGACGATCCGCAGCGCCGCCGCCGGATCGGTCCGCAGCCGCCCGGGCCCGATCAGCCTGCCGAGCAGCTCCAGCGCCTCGCCGTCCGCCAGCGCGGCCGTCGCGATCCGGTGCACGGGAGCCAGCCCGGCCAGCTGTCCGCGCGCGGTGAGCACCACCGAGGACGGCCCGGAGTGCGGCAGCAGCCCGCGTACGGAAGCCTCGTCCGGTACGTCGTCGAGGACGATCAACGCCCGGTGCAGCGCCAGCCACCGCTGCCAGGCGTCCTCCGCGCCCTGCGGCACCGCCGCCGGGCCGCCCTCCGGACCGGTCGGCACCGCCGGATCCACCGGCACCCGCACCCCGCACAACCGCCCGAGCTCGCCCAGCACTTCGGCCTGCGTACGGGTCGAGCCGTCCTCCCGCCGCACCTGTACGTGGAACCGCCCGTCCGGGAAGCCGTCGTCGAGCAGGTGCGCCGCCCGCAGGGCCAGCGCCGACTTTCCGGAGCCCGCGGGACCCGAGACGACCACCACCCGCTCATCCGGCGAACCCAGCAGCGCCAGCAGCTCCCGCAGCTCCTCCCGGCGCCCGGTGAAGTCCTTCGGCGCGGCGGGCAGCGCCGTACCGTGCGCTCTCTCCCGGGTGGCCGCGGCGGTCCTGGCGGTGCGGCCGCGACCGAGCATCGCCCGGTACAGGGCCGCCATCGCCGGACTCGGCTCCAGCCCCAACTCCCTTGCCAGCAGCTGCCGGTAGTCGTCGTAGACCGCCAGCGCCTCGGCCTGCCGACCGGACTGGTGCAGCGAGTTCATCCAGGCCGCCCGGAGCCGCTCCCGCAGCGGATGGCGCTCCACCAGATCGCGCAGGCCGTCCACCGCGACGGCGGCCCGGCCGAGCTCGATCTCGGTCTCGGCCCACTCCTCGTACACGGTCAGACAGCGGGCCTCCAGCCGCTCGGCCTCCTCCGCCACGCCGGTGGAGTCCCGCAGGTCGTTCAGCGGCGGCCCCTCCCACAGGTCCAGCGCCTCGCGCAGCAGCCGGGCGGCGGTGCGCAGGTCGCCGCGCTCGCCGGCGGCCCGTCCGGCGCGGGCCAGGGAGCGGAAGCGCAGCGTGTCCAGCTCGCCCTCGTCGATGGTGAGCCGGTAGCCGCCGCAGCCGTGCACGACCCGGTCCCGGCCGTCGTCGCCGGAGGAGCCGAGCAGGGCGCGGGCGGCGCTCACGTACACCTGGAGGTTCTTGCGCGCGGTGCGCGGCGGGTCGTCGGGCCAGACCGCGTCGGTCAACACGTCCACCGGAACCGGGGTGTTGGGGCGCGAAAGCAGCGTGGCCAGGACGAGGCGCTGTTTGCGCGGGCCGAGCGGGAGCGGACGGCCGTCGCGTACGGCGGTGAGCGGGCCGAGGAGCGAGAAGTACACCGCACCGGCGGCGGCCGGACGGGCGGGAGGTCGGATCATCAGCGGGCCTCCGGAAGCGGGGACGGGCGGCAGACTGCCGTACGCACGTTTCCGATCCTGCCGGTGTCACGCCACGCGCACATCGGGGCACTGCGCGTATGTTCCGCCCGCACACCCGACCGAAAGCGTCCGGTGCCCCCATGTTGTGGGGGCGCCGGACGCGGCTTCAGGCCGGCTCCACCGCGCACTCCGCCGCGAACTCGCAGAGCGCCGAGCGGTCCGCGCGTCCGGTCTTGGAGAGCAGGCTGGCCATGTGCTTCTCCACCGTGCGCGGCGAGATGGAGAGCCGCCGGGCGATCTGCTGGTTGCCGGGCCGCTCCGGGAGCAGCACGAACACCTCGTACTCGCGCGGGGTCACTCCGCTGGTCCGCAGCGAGAGCGGGATCCGGTCCCAGCCGCCCCGGTGCTGGGTCACGCTCGCTCCGGCCTGCCGCAGCGCCGCTCGGCACGCGGAGGCGACCGGCTGCACACCGACCCCGTAGAAGAACTCCTCGGCCCGCCGCAGCCACGCCACCGGCTCGCCCCACCCGTCGGCGGCGGCCGCGTCCGCGACCAGTCGCAGCCCGAGATGGCGGGCGACCGGGAACGGCACGGACCGGGTGTCGAAGGAAGCCACCAGGCGGGTGGCTCCGGACCGGTCGCCGGACCGGCCCAGCAGCACCGCCTCCGCCAGCTCCAGGAACTGCCCGTTCCAAGCGAGTTGGGCCCCGGGAGAGGTGCGTACGGTCTCGTACTCGGCCCGGTCGCCCGCTCCCGCCAGCACCCGCAGGAAGGGCCGCAGCCCGTAACTCCCGCTCAGGTAGAAGTAGCTGGGATGGTCCCGCTCCCAGGCCAGCACCGCGTCCAGGCCCTCCAGCGCCCGCTCCCGGTCCTCCTCGAGAAGCGCGCCGATCGCCTTGCACAGCCCCAACTGGTGCGGCACGAGCAGCGATTGCTCACCGCCGGCCCGCCGGAACGCCGCCAGCGCACGGTCCATGTCCCGCCGCCGCCCCCGGTGCGCGGCCATCGTGGCGGTGGAGAGCAGCAGATAGCGGTGGGCCGAGTGGTTGCCGACCCGGGCGCTGGCCTCCAGCGAACGGTCGATGATCTCCTGCGCCTCGTCCCAACGCCCGCACAGCACCGCGTTCATGGCGAGCAGCCCGTCCACCGTCTGCGTCAGCAGCAGCGCGCCGAGCTCGATGGCCGCGGCCCGCGCCGAGCGCAGCCGGGAGGCGTCGCCGGTCCGCATGAAGGCGTTCGCGCCGAGCCGCACCAGCGCCTCCACCCGCCAGACGGGCAGATCGTGATCGGTGGAGAGCGCGAGCATCCGCTCCAGGCAGCCGTCCGCCGCGTCGAACCCCTTCTCGCGCAGCAGCAGCGCCAGCAACTGCCAGGCCTGGCAGGCGACTACGGGCAAGCCCTCCGCCTCCGCGATCTCCGCGGCCTCGCGCGCGGCCCGCTCGGTCTCGCCGGGGCGCCGGTGCTCCTGCCCGGGCAGCAGGGCGAGGTGGGCGTCGGCGACGGCGAGCGCGGCCCGGCGGCCCGGGGCCGGCTCATGGCCGAGCAGGGTGCGGGCGGCGTCGATCTGGCGGGCCGCGTCGGCCGCGCGCTCGGCCATCACGGCCACCCAGGCGATCTTGATGTGGATCTCGCCGCGCCGGTCGGCGGCCTCGGTCCGCGCCGGAACCGGTGGCAGCGCCTCGGCCAGCTCCAGCGCCGCGTCCAGGTCCCCGCCCTCGGCCCGGGCCACCGCCAGGGACTCGGAGATCGCGGCCCGGTCGGCGTCGGCGGCCAGGGGGCAGGCCCGCTCCAGCAGCACCACGGCCGAACCGTGGGCCCCTGAGGCGAGCATCCGTCTTCCGGCCTCCGCGAACCGCAGGGCCGCGCCCGACCGGTTGCCGGCCGCCAGATGGAGTGAGGCGACGAGCTGCTGGCCGTCCTCGTCGAGCGGCTGCCCGGAGTGCTCGATGGCTCCGGCGGCCCGGCGGGCGAGCGAGGCACGTTCGGCCGGGGCGAGCGAGGAGATCAGGGCCTCGGCGGTGAGCGAATGGCGGAAGGCGTACCGGTCGGGGGCGGCGCCGTCGGGTGCGATCACGCCCGCCTCGACGGCGGAGCGCAGATGGGTGAAGAGGGCCCGGTCCTCGAAACCGGTGACGGTCTGGAGGACGGAGACCGAGAACTGGCCGCCCAGCGTGGCCGCCGCCAGTAAGAGGTCCCGGACCGGCTCGTCCAGCCGGTCGAGCCGCCGGGTCCAGGTCCGCACGATGCCGGAAGGGACCGGCCCGCCGGGGTGCTCGGCCGCCACCCAGCCGCTCTCCGCCTGGCGCAACTGGCCGGTGTCCAGCAGATCCGCGAGCAGCACTTCCACCAAGTACGGGTTGCCGCCCGCTCGTTCCGCCAGCCGGTGGTGCACCACCGGTGGTATCTCCTCGGGCGCCGCCTCCAGACACGCACCGGTCAGGGCCCGCATCTGCTCGTCGGCCAGCGGCTTCAACTCCCGTACCACCGCTGCCTGCCGTCGCTCCGCGGACCGTACGAGGTCGAGCGCGGCACCCGGCTCCGGGCGCAGGGTGCCCAGCAGCAGGATCGGCAGGTCGGCGAGGTTGTCGATGACGTACTCGACGACCGCGACGGTCTCCGTGTCGCTGTCGTGGAGGTCCTCCAGCAGGATCGCGCAGCCTGACTCCCGGCCCAGTACGGACAGCAGCCGCAGCAGCGCCTCCGCCAGCTCGACGACGGTCTCCGGATAGCCGGGAGAGGCCTCCTGGCGCCACTCCGGAACCAGCCGGGCCAGTGCCGGATGGTACGGCGCCAGCTCGGGATCGGTCGGTGTGCCGGCGGCCCGGAAGCGGGAGGAGAGCGCCTCCACGAGTGGCCGGAAAGGGACGACGAGACCGGTCGACGTGGCCCGGCCGCGCAGCACCGGCATACCGAGGCCGTAGGCCCGGTAGGCGGCTTCACCCACCAGCCGGGACTTCCCGATCCCCGCCTCGCCGAGGAAGAACAGAGCGCGCCCCGAACGCCGTCGTACGGCGTCCAGGGCGCTGCTCAGCAGGCCGATCTCCTCGTCCCGCCCGACGATGACCGGCGAAGTGGCGCGCATGGGCGCAGGCTACTTGAGTCGTAACTCATGCGGCAGTGTCCCAATGCGCCACAATGCGGGCGGAGGTGTGGCTAAAGCGGAATCATGGTGGTCCACGGCAGGTCGATCGTGTTGCCGGTCTCGCCCTCCGAGGCGCTGAGGAGCCGGCTGCGCATCCCCAGCCCGCCGCCGATGCCGAGGGAGATCTGCCCGGCCGGGTGGTCGTACGCGCCCTCGTGGGCGAGCTCGCCGGATCCCCGCATCGCCGATTCGCTGATGTGCGTCATCTCTGCCTCATTCTCTGCTGGATGCTAAATCCTGAACGGAAGGAACGCTGAACGGAAGGATTGCTGTACCGAAAAAACGCTGTACGGACGCTTTCTGACGGTAGGTCGACAAGCGAAGTGGTACGAGTGGAACTGTCGGCAGACCGGAGGATCACGCGGTCACCGCGGACGGGTTGAGCAGCAGCGCGGAGCCGATCCGGTCGGGGAATCCCGCCCGCAGCAGTCCGTGCCCGATACCCGAGAGGCCGGTGAGCAGCCCCGGGTGCGGTACGTGTCCGGGCGTCCCGCAGCGCGGGCCCTCCCGGTCGGCGGCGGCCAGCAGCGTCCCGGCCCGGCGCACCCACGGGGTGCGGTCACCGGTCAGGGCCGGGTGGCCGAGCAGTTCGAGCAGGCCCAGCTCGCCGTGGCAGAGGCTGTCGTCGGCGAGCGGCGCACAGTCCGCCAGCTCACCGGTCCGCTCCGCCAGCCAGCCGGACAGATCCGGGTCGGTGAGCGCGTCCGGGCTGTCCGCGACCGCGAGAGCCACGCCGACGCCCCCCTCGCACCAGGCCCGGCCCCCCGTCACCTGCACGGCCGCCCGGCGCAGGGCCCGCAGTCCCGCCGTACGGTACTGCTCACCGCCCCCCGCCGCGGCGAACCGCAGCAGCGCCCAGCCGATGCCCGCGGCCCCCTCCGCGAAACCTCCGGCCTCCGGGAGCGGAGCCACGGAGATCCGCTCGGCACACCGCTCCGCGCCGCGCCAGGCCTCGGCCCGGCCGGTGGTGCGGTGGACCGCGAGCAGGGAGACCAGTCCGCCGGCCGCTCCGCCGCGCACCCCGTACCCGTCCTCGGCCGCGCTTGCCGCGCAGGCCAACCGGGTTGCCGGGCCCGCCAGTTCGAGGACCGCCGGGTCGTCGAGCAGGGAGCCCACCTCGGCCAGGGCGTAGGCGATGCCGCCGATCCCGGCGAAGGCGCCCGAGCCGAGCACCGCGAGGTCGTCCACCTTGCCGTGCAGCGCGTCCAGCAGTCCGGGCACCGGGGCCAGCGCCTCGCGGGCCGCCTCGGCGTACCGCTCGGCGCCGGTGAGGGCGGCCAGCTGGGCGAGGAAGAGCGCGGGGCCGGTGTAGCCGCCGGCCAGATCGGCCGCCATCGGTGCGAGCCGCCAGTAGCGCTCGCCGAGCAGCTCCAGGCCGATCCAGTTGGTGCGGGCCCGGTGCCGGTAGGCGAGCGAGACGAGCTGGTCGCCCACCGACCGTGCGGCGGAGAGGAGTTGTTCCGGTTCGGGTGCGGTCGCGGCGGTCCGGGCCCGCGTGCCGCCCTCCGCCCGGTGCGGCGGCTCGGGAGAGGTGGAGACCATGGCGGCCCGGATGATCCGTTCCTGGTCCTGGCGGTCCACCGTGTCCATGGCCCGCACCTTCGCCGCGACCCTGGCCAGACCGGTCGGCCCCGGCGCGAGGAGCACCTCGCGTCCGGTGCCGCTCCACAGGTCCGTGGTGCCGGGCCGGGTGAGGAAGACCGGCACATCGCCGGCCCACAGCTCCTCGATCTCCTCGTCCTCCAGACCGGGCAGGGCGGGCGTGCCGAGAGCCGGGGTGCGCAGCAGCGAGAGGACCTGGTCGCGCTCGGCGGCGTCCCGCATCAGGTCCGGGTGGGTCGACTCGTCGAGCAGCGTGGTGTAGGTCCAGGTCGGCCGCGGCACGACCCGTACCTCGTCCTGCGCGAACTCCGTCAACAGGCCGTGCTCGCCGAGCAGTTCGTCGCGGTGGTCGCTGATGGCGGTGTAGCCGGCGCGGAACCCTTCGCACAGCGCGTCGGTGTACGCGGACGGGTCGGCCGGAATCCCGTCCAGCCGGGGCCGGTTGGCGGATTCGGTGAACCGCGCGGAGCGCCGTACCAACCGCATGGTGTCCGTGCCGGCGTCCGCCCAGTCGGCGGTCTCGATGGGCGAGGAGGCGGCCCGGCCGCCGCCGATCGCGGAGACGTCGAGCGCGGCAGCGTCACCGACCAGCAGCTGCGGCAGCAGCCCGACCCGGTGGACCGAGGCGTGCAGAGCGAGGGCGGCCGGGTCGGCGGAGTGCGCCTGGGAGAGAGGCGGATGGAACAGGGTCTCCACATCGACCAGGACCGGGTGCGGCCCGCAGGCGATCAGGTTCTCCTGGTGCAGATCGGTCCCGTCCAGCAGATGGAGCAGGGCCAGCAGCGCGCCCTGGCGCCGGTAGAAGAGGTGGGTCTCCGCAGCCGAGGCGCAGGGCCGCTCCTCCACGAACTCCACCCACCCGTACTCACCCCGGTCCAGCACCCGCAGCGCCCGCAGGGTCGGCGTCCCGGGCTGCGAACCGAACCATTCCACCAGAGAGTTGAAGTGCCGGTGCGCCGCGAGCGGGCGCGGCTTGTAGACCAGCCGGGTCCCGTCGGTGAACCGCAGCAGCATCACCGAGCGGCCGCCGCGGTGACTGTCCCCGGCACCGGCGTCCACCCCGGTCAGCGCCACCGGCCCGCGCCCGCCGGCCTCCGGCCCCTGGTCGCCCAGCACACCGGAGGCGGCCAGCAGCTCCCGGTCGTCGGCGAGCCGGCCGAGCATCTCCGTGAGGGCGTCGGCGGCGGCCAGACTCGTCCGGGCCAGGATGCGGGCCAGTACGGGATAGGCGGTGAGGAAGGCGGCGAGCCCGTCCCGCCCGGCCGTCCGTCGCAGGAAGTCCCGGAACCGCTCTTTCGGCCCGTCCCCGGCCAGCCGCCCGGCCCGCCGCGCCTTGTGCAGCTCCAGCACGAGCGTCCGCGCCGCGAGCCGGGCCAGCCGCCGGACGAGGTGCGACCGGAAGTCCTCCAGTACGGGGGCGAGCCCGACGGCGGTCCCGGCCCGTACGGCGTTGTTCGACGGCGAGGTCAGCAGCCGCCCGGCGGCCCGCTCGGCGAACGGGGCCACGACGAGGGCGAATCCGGAGAGCCCCGGATACTCCCGCTCGGCCACGAACGCCTCGTGCGGCGCGTCGGCGATGACGTCCCGGACGAACACGACCCAGTCCGGCTCGACCATGGGCGGCTCGCCGACGATTCCGGAGAGCCACCAGGGGCCGGTGCGGGGGGCGAGGGTGGCGCGGTCACGTACGCCGGTGGCGGCGGCGGGCGATCCGTTCGCCCGCACGGCCTTGGCGGCCCCGGCGGACCCGTGGGTGCCCGGGGGAGCGAGACGGGCAGCGGCCCCCGTACCGCCGCTGCCGATCAGTTCCTTCTCCACCGCACCTCCCAGGTCGGGAACGGCCCACCGGACCGCTCGCGAACCATCCTGGTAGGTGGAGTCCGGTGACGCATGGGGGAGTTGCCCCCATCTTTCGTCTCCCGGCCCGCACAGGGGGCCGGGAGCCGCGCGGAGGAGTCCTCACCCCACCCGCGGCGGAGCCGTCGACCCCCGGATCATCAGCTCGGCCGCGATGGTCGCGATGCCGCCCGGCGGCGGGTCCTCCTTGCCCATGGCCAGCCGTCCGGCCCGCGCGCCCGCCTCGAAGAGCGGCAGCCGTACGGTCGTCAGCGCGGGGACGGCGTCCACCGAGAACGGCAGGTCGTCGAAGCCGGCCACCGAGATGTCCTGCGGGATGCGCAGCCCCTGGTCGCGTACGGCGGCGCAAGCACCCAGCGCCACCGTGTCGTTGGCCGCGACGACGGCGGTGATGCCGGGCTCCCGGCGCAGTATTTCGAGCGTGGCCTCGTAGCCGGAGCGCCGGTCGTAGGGCCCGTGCACGGTGAGCCGCTCCTGGCCCGTGCCCGTGCCCTTCGTGTCCTCCGTGCCCTCCGCGTCCTCCGTGCCCTCCGCGTCGAGCCCGGCAGCGCGCAGGGCCTCGCGGTGGCCCTCCAACCGGTGGCGGGTGGTGGTGCGTTCGGGAGGCCCGGCGACGTAACCGATCCTGCGGTGGCCCAGCGAGATCAGGTGCTCGGTCAACCGCCGCCCGCCGCCCCGGTTGTCGAAGGCGAGCGCGGCGACGAGCGCGTCCCCGTCCGGGAGCGGCGGCCGGCCGCAGAAGACGATCCGGGTGCCGGCGTCGGCCATCTTGGCCAACTTCGCTGCCATGGCCGCCTGGTGGTCCGCGTTCTCGACCGCGCCGCCGGTGAGGACGACGGCTGCGGCGCGCTGGCGCTGGAGGAGGGTGAGGTAGGTCAGCTCGCGCTCGGGCGAGCCGCCGGTGTTGCAGATGACGGCCAGCTTCTCGCCGCCCGCCCGCCCGGACCCGTCCCCGGGCCCGCCGATCTGGGTCTGTGCGGCCCCGGCCATGATCCCGAAGAAGGGGTCCGCGATGTCGTTGACCAGGATCCCGACCAGGTCGGAGGTGGCGGCGGCCAGCGAGCTGGCGGGCCCGTTGAGCACGTAGTCCAGGTCGTCCACCGCGCGCAGGACCCGCTCCCGGGTCGAGGCGGCGACCGGGTAGTTGCCGTTGAGCACACGGGAGACGGTGGCCGGGGACACCCGGGCGCGGGCCGCCACGTCCGCCAGGGTGACTGTCATCGCTTTCCTCCGTGAGGTCACGTGCGGCGCCCCTCTTGTCCGGCCGCTGCCCGCAGGCTAGCGTCATCCCGTATAGAAAGCGCTTGCTACGGCTGTATGGAGGGACCTTCGTGACACGCAGGACAGTGCGCATCGCCATGAACGGCGTCACCGGTCGCATGGGATACCGGCAGCATCTGGTGCGTTCGATCCTCGCGATCCGCGAGCAGGGCGGCCTGGACCTGGGCGACGGCGAGGTGCTCTGGCCGGAGCCCGTCCTCGTCGGCCGCCGCGCCCACGCCCTGGAGGAGCTGGCGGCCCGGCACGGGCTGACCGAGTGGTCGACGGACCTGGACGCGGTGCTCGCGGACGACACGGTCGACATCTACTTCGACGCCCAGGTCACCTCGGCCCGGGTGGAGGCGATCAAGAAGGCGATCGCGGCCGGCAAGCACGTCTATACGGAGAAGCCGACGGCCACGGACGTCGAAGGCGCACTCGACCTGGCCCGCCTCGCACGGGACGCGGGCATCAAGCACGGCGTGGTCCAGGACAAGATCTTCCTGCCGGGCCTACTGAAGCTGAAGCGCCTGATCGACGGCGGCTTCTTCGGCGACATCCTCTCCATCCGGGGAGAGTTCGGCTACTGGGTCTTCGAGGGCGACTGGCAGGAGGCACAGCGCCCGTCGTGGAACTACCGCGCGGAGGACGGCGGCGGCATCGTCGTCGACATGTTCCCGCACTGGGAGTACGTGCTCCACGAGCTGTTCGGCCAGGTCACCTCCGTAACGGCTCATGTGCAGACGCACGTTCCGCGGCGCTGGGACGAGCACGGCAAGCCGTACGAGGCGACCGCCGACGACGCGGCGTACGGGATCTTCCAGCTGGCGGGCGGGGCGGTCGCACAGATCAACTCCTCCTGGACGGTCCGGGTCAACCGCGACGAGCTGGTGGAGTTCCAGGTGGACGGCACGCACGGCTCAGCGGTGGCCGGCCTGCGCAACTGCCGCGTACAGCACCGCTCTTCGACGCCCAAGCCGGTCTGGAACCCGGACCTCCCGGTCACCGAGTCGTTCCGTGACCAGTGGCAGGAGATCCCGGACAACCAGGAGTTCGACAACGGCTTCAAGGCGCAGTGGGAGCTGTTCCTGCGCCATGTGGTGCTGGACGAGCCGTACACCTGGGACCTGCTGGCCGGTGCACGAGGTGTCCAACTCGCCGAGCTGGGACTGAAGTCGTCGGCACAGGGGCGCCGTTTCGAGGTCCCGGAGCTGACGCTGTGACGGCTCCGGTGCTCCTGCCGCAGGGCCCGTACACGCCACGGGCCACCCCGCTGGACCTGGCGGCCGGCGGGGCGCCGCCGACCTCCCGTACGGTCTTCTCGGCGGCCCATGTGGTCGCGGACCCGTACGCGGATGTCAGCCCCGACGACCCGGCGGCCGTCGACTGGGACGCCACGCTCGCCTTCCGCCGCCACCTCTGGTCGCACGGCCTGGGCGTGGCGGAGGCGATGGACACCGCGCAGCGCGGGATGGGCCTGGACTGGGCGGGCGCGGCCGAACTGATCCGCCGGTCGGCGGCGGAGGCGAGGGCGGTGGGTGGCCGGATCGCGTGCGGAGTCGGCACGGACCAGCTACTGCCTTCCACCGAAACGACGTTGGCGGAGGTCGTCGCCGCGTACGAGGAGCAGCTGACGCTGGCCGAGGCGAACGGCGTACAACCGATCCTGATGGCATCGCGCGCGCTGGTGAGGGCGGCGCGCGGCCCGGAGGACTACCTCGCCACCTACGCGCACCTCCTGCGCCAGGCATCCGAGCCGGTGATCCTGCACTGGCTGGGCCCGATGTTCGATCCGGCGCTGGAGGGCTACTGGGGCAGCACGGACCTGGACGAGGCGACGGACACCTTCCTGAAGGTCATCGCCGAACACCCGGACAAGGTCGACGGCATCAAGATCTCGCTCCTGGACGCGGCCCGTGAGATCGACGTACGCCGACGCCTCCCGGGCGGGGTGCGGTGCTACACGGGCGACGACTTCCACTACCCGGAGCTGATCGCGGGCGACGAACGAGGCTTCAGCCACGCGCTGTTGGGCATCTTCGACCCGCTGGGCCCGCTGGCGGCGCAGGCCGTACGGGTCCTGGACACGGGCGATACGGCAGGCTTCCGGGCCCTCCTGGACCCCACGGTCGAACTCTCCCGCCACCTCTTCCAACGGCCCACCCGCTTCTACAAGACGGGCGTGGTCCTCCTGGCCTGGCTGGCCGGCCACCAGGACCACTTCACGATGGCGGGCGGCCTGCAGTCGGCCCGCTCGCTGCCGCACCTGGCGAAGGCGTACCAACTGGCCGACGGCTTGGGCCTGTTCCCGGACCCGGAGCTGGCGGCACACCGTATGCGCGCACTGCTGGCGGTCCACGGAGGAGCACGATGAACGAACAGCTCTCCCGCCTCTCGCTCAACCAGGAGACGATCAAGCAGTGGTCGCTGCCCGAGCTGGCGGAGGGCTGCGTCAAGGCGGGCATCGGCCAGGTGGGCCTGTGGCGGGCGCCGATCCAGGCGTACGGCGTCGAGCGCACGGCGAGGCTCCTGGCGGACGCGGGCCTCACCGTCACCAGCCTCTGCCGGGGCGGCTTCTTCACGGCCCTGGACCCGGCCGAGCGGTCCCGCGCCCTGGACGACAACCGCCGAGCGGTCGACGAGGCGGCGGCCGTCGCCACGGACACCTTGGTCCTGGTCTCCGGCGGCCTCCCGCCCGGCAGCCGCGACCTCCACGGCGCGCGCGAACGCGTGGCGGACGCGCTGGCCGAACTCGGACCGTACGCGGCGGAGCGCGGCGTACGCCTGGCGATCGAACCGCTGCACCCGATGTTCGCGGCGGACCGCTGCGTGATCTCCACCCTGGCCCAGGCCCTGGACCTGGCGGAACGCTTCCCGGCCGAGCAGGTCGGCGTGGTCGTCGACACGTACCACGTCTGGTGGGACGACCAGGCACCCGCGCAGATCGCCCGGGCAGGCGCGGGCGGGCGCATCCATTCCTTCCAGCTGGCCGACTGGATCACCCCGCTCCCGGCGGGCGTCCTGCTGGGCCGGGGCCAACTGGGCGACGGCAGCGTGGACTTCCGCGCGTTCCGTACGCAGGTGGAGGCGGCGGGCTTCGGCGGCCCGATCGAGGTGGAGATCTTCAACGAGGCGCTGTGGGCCCGGGAGGGGGCGGAGGCGCTGGCGGAGGTGGCGGAGCGCTATGTGCAACATGCCTGCTGAGAGGGGTGATCGAAACCGAAGGTAAAGAGATCGTAAAGGGTTGCAACCTTTACGTACCCTCCGGGGTCACACATGGCGTCGGGACTTCCGGGGAGGGGTCCGGGGGGAACGGGAAGGCCCGACGGGGGGAAAGCGAGGGGGGTCCGGCCGCGAGGCCGGGCCCCATTCTTGCTTTCCGCCCTCTTCTTGCGCTGGGGGAGCGGACCGCTGACAGGGGGCCGCCCGGCGGACACCGGACGGCCCCTCCAGTCTCACAGCGTGAGCATGACCCGCGAGGCGGGGATACCGGCGTCTGCGAGCGGCCGCAGCGCCAGCCGTATCAGCGCCAGGGCGTTGTCGTCGCCCGCGATGCGGTTGGCGCTGAGTTCGCCGCAGGTCAGGCAGGCGTGGATGAGCATCCACTCCCCGTCCGCCCGTACCGACAGGCTCAGCGCCGTCATGCGTCCGCCGCAGCCCGCCGCCCGGTCGCCCGGGATCCGCCGGTCCACATGCAGGCTGCCCAGGCAGGACGGGCAGTGGTTGCGGTGGGCGGTGCCCGGCGCGACCACCGAGACATCGAGCCGGCAGCCGACGCACCGGAACGCGTCACCGCGCGCCCCGGCCGACCCGTGAAGCACGTCCTTAGGACGCTGAGGACGACGCGCCCCGCCCGATCGGGCTCCACGCCGCGTCACAGGTCACCGAACGCTTCGAGCGGGAACGGCGGCTGCGCGAGGGGACGTACGGCCATCCGCATCAGGATGAGCTGGTTGTCGTCCCCGCACACGGGGTTCGAGGTCAGCTCGTCGCAGCGGACGCAGCGGTGGACGACCATCCAGTCGCCGGTCCGGAGTACCGCGATGGAGATCGGTGTCATCCGGCCCTCGCAGTCGGAGGGGCCGCCCTCGGCGTGGTCGACGAGGTGCTGGGAGTGCAGACAGCTGGGGCAGTGGTTGCGCCGGCTGCCGTCGGGTGCGGACGCGGCGACGGTCAGGCCGCAGCGGACGCAGGTGAAGGTGGAGAGGGAGGACATGGCTGAGCGGTGCTGGGGGTGGTCGTGTGACACCCGGATACTCCTTGCCGAAGGTGAGGGAAAAGGCAGCAGGGAAGTACCGAGCACCCCTCGCGGCGGAGGGCCGGAGCTGTCGGAGGCCGTGGAGCGTCAGCAGACGGTGAACGTACGGCTGCGCATGAGGTCAGGCCCGGTCGCCCCGGCGCCGTGGGCGCGACGAGGGAGGCTCGGAGTCACTGACCGGGGCATACATCAACTGCTTTCCAGGGCACACGGCCCAGAGGTCACCCGCGGTCGGCACCGCGACAAGGCGGAAGCACCGTAACAACGGCAACGGGAGGCGGACCACCGAATTAGCGAGAGGTGGACCACCGGGTCACGCGGGGCCACGCTCGCTCGCCTGTCCGTTTCCGTCGCTCCGGGTGAAGGACACCAGGTGGGGTACTCGTCGCCGTGCGGCGCGCCGACTACCGGTGGGCCGGCCCGAGGAACAGGAGCGCTCCCGTGCCATCGACGTCCACCACCGCAGCGGCCCCGCCCCGCCGGCGGAGCTGGCTGACGCTCCTCCTGCTGCTCGTGCTCTGCTACGGCGTGGCCGCCGTGGGCGCGACTGCCACGGGCGACGCGGGCAGCACCTACGCCGCCCTGGACCGGCCCGCGTGGGCGCCGCCCGGGTGGCTCTTCGGCCCGGTGTGGACGGTGCTGTACGGGATGATCGCGGTGGCGGGCTGGCTCGTCGCCCGCCGCCCCGGCCCGGGCCGCCGGCCGGCACTCGTGGCGTGGGGCGTGCAGCTGGCGCTGAACGCGCTGTGGACGCCGCTGTTCTTCGCCGCCGAACAGTACGGGCTGGCCTTCCTCGACATCGCCCTGCTGCTGGCGGCCGTGGTGACCACCGCGCTGCTCTCGGCACGGGTGGACCGGCGCGCGGCCTGGCTCCTGGTGCCGTACCTCCTATGGGTCGGCTACGCGGCGGCGCTGAACCTGGCGCTCTGGCTGGCCAACTGATCTTCCCCGGCGCGGGCGGGACCCGGACGACGGCTTATACGTTCGACAGCAGCCCGGGGCGCCAGGCAGAGTGCCTGCCCGTGACGAGCAGCGAACTGTGGACCCGAGAGACCGCCGACCGCTACGACACCGAGGAGGCGGAGAACTCCTCGCCCGCCACCCTGGACCCCATGCTCACCTCCCTGGCCGAACTGGCAGGAGAGGGAAGGGCCTTGGAGTTCGCCATCGGTACGGGACGGGTGGGCGTACCACTCCGGGAACGCGGCGTACCGGTGGCGGGCATCGAACTGTCCGAACCCATGGCGGCGGTGTTGCGCCGCAAGATCGACGAGGAGACGCTCCCGGTGACCATCGGGGACATGGCGACCACGGTCGTCCCCGGTGCCTTCACCCTGGTCTACCTCGTCTACAACACCATCTCGAACCTGCTCACACAGGACGAGCAGGTCGAGTGCTTCCGCAACGCGGCCCGACATCTGGAGCCCGGTGGCCGCTTCGTCATCGAGCTCGGTTTGCCGCCCCTGCGCTCTCTGCCGCCCGGCCAGACCGCGGTGCCGTTCGACGTCTCCGAGCGGCATCTCGGCTTCGACACGTTCGACCTGGTGGAGCAGATCCTCGTCTCGCACCACTTCACACGCGACGGCGACGACGGCCGCTACCGCCGGGGCAACTCCCGCCACCGGTACGCCTGGCCGGCGGAGCTGGACCTGATGGCGAGGATCGCGGGCCTTCAGCCGGAACACCGGGTCGCGGACTGGAACGGAACGCCGTTCACCCAGGACTCCACGAAGCACATCTCCGTGTGGCGCAAGCCGACCTGAAATTTCCTCCACCGGAACCAATCCACCCACCCGCCGGATCCGAACAACACCACGAGGGCTTTGGAACCGGCCCTCACCTCCACCGTTCGGGGGTGCGGCGGCCCGCACCCCCGAACGGCCCCAACGGCGACTGTCCGGCCGCCTCCGGGGTATCCGGCGCACATGGCCTTCATGAAGCGTGTAGCCCTCGCCCCTCGCGCTGTACGTCAACTGCGCCGAGTCCGCTCGGTGTACGCAGGCGGAATGGCGCTCTGCCTCCTGGGACTGCTCCTCCAACTGGACCGCCAAGGAGCAGGCGCCGGCCGCCAGACGGAGATCGCGGCGATCCTGTTGGTGGCGTTCGCAGCGTTGTTCACCCTGACGGTGATCCAACTGTGGCGCCACACGAGGACGGCACACTGCAGCACGGCGAAGAGGCTGACCTCTTCGGCCTGACCAGCGCGGCCTGCGAGTGGGGGCAACGCCATCCATATGCGGGGCCTATTCACCTACCTGGGACCACCCCCGCCTGCGCGGGGACAACACTCCTATGGCCGTACGAACCAGGACCGACACCGGAACACCCCCGCCTGAGCGGGGACAACTCTTCCTGACCTGCACGTTTATAGAGGCTTTGCCATTTCTTGACTCAAGGGTGTGTTGCTCACCAGTACATGGTGACAGAGCGGAACTCCTCACGGACCTTGTCTTTGTTTTGCTGACTGACCCGCCTGCCAGCTGTCGTGAAGCGCTACGGGAGCAAGTGCATTCGCCTCAGGGTGCCCCCTGTCGATCAGCCAGCGCCCCCTCCTCCAGGATGTCCGCCCCCGAAGCGCCGCGTTCGTCAGCTCCTACCTGAACGGGTGAAGGATCAGCGATCGCCGCCATGAGCTGCAGCACCCGGTTCTACGATGGGCGTCCGCGCCGACCCAGGGAGCCGTCGTGTCGGATCACACCCCGGACCATCCGCCGAAGACTCCACCTCCGCCGAAGCGCCCGATCGCCCCACCGCGCCCGAGTACGAGCCTCACGGCCACGGTGGACGCCCGGATGTTGATCCGGAACCGGCGGTCGGCGAACTGGCAGTTGGAGGCAGCCTCCTGGTCGCCGAAGAAGGCGTCGGGCCACGTGCTTCTTCGGCTGCAGGAGTGGGGCTACCGGGAAGTGGGCCGGACAGCAGTAGAGTTGACGGAACTGCTGGTGCGCACAGCGGTCGCGGACGGCGGCCGCAGGGTCTCCGTACACCTTGCTGACCAAGGGCGGCAGGCCCTGATCGTTGCTCTGTCGCACCAACCGGTCCATGCAGTCGCGCACGACTCGGTGCTGCCGGAACTCGCCCGGTTGGGCGCGGTGACGTGCGGAACGGACACGGCGGAGGACGGTCGGCGGGTGTGGGCGGTGCTCGACCTGTAAGCGACTCGTTTGGGACACGTGTGGGCGCCAGCCACCTGCCCGGCCTCGACCGGAACGCCTCGGCCGCGCGAGGATCACGTGGGCCGGGACAAGGTGTGAACATCGAGTGCTTCGACGAGCGGGGGTACGAGAGACGCTCGTGTTCGCCACCGTCACCTTGTGAGCAACGCACCGCGCCCGACCGGTGGCGTGCTTCTTGATCACCGGGCTACGTTCGGTCACGCCCTGGCTACCCGGCCGGGCCCACGATCGCCAGTGTGACGTGGTGGGCTCCGGCCTTCATGCCTTGGGCAGGGCGACCTGGCGGGCGGCGCGGATGCGGTCTTCGGTGGTACGCCGGTGGGCGATTGCGCCCGGTTAGGCGTCATGACTCGGTAAAGACGCCCCGCCGGGGGTCCCGCAGAGCAAACACCCCCGCTCGCGCGGGGACCACGTCCGGCACCGGCTTACCGGCGAGGGTCTGCACGGAGCACCCCCGCTCGCGCAGGGACCACTCGGCGACGGAGAGAGTGCGAGACATCATGTCCGGATCACCCCCGCTCGCGCAGGGACCACAAGTACGAGGCCGCCCAGGTGGCCCGCGAGCACGGATCACCCCCCCTCGCGCGGGGACCACGCCGGAGCGGGGGCCGGCACGTCCTGGGGAAGCGGATCACCCCCGCTCGCGCGGGGACCACTTCCTGAGCTGCTCGTTTATAGGGCCTTTGCAAACCCTCGACCTTGATCCTCGCATTCGCTGCTCACGCCTGCGTGGTGGCAGACAGAGCGCTGAAGTGGCCGAGGCACCTCCACGTCCGCCAAATCATCAGATCCAACCGGTAAGTTCACCTCAGCGAGCTGCACCCGATGGTCACGCCGTGCGTATCGTCCCCGGCCAGGCCTCAGAAGCACGCTCCACCCGCCTACCCAGCCAATCAGCCCCGCCCCCTCCACTGTTCACCCCCGCAGATCACCCAGTCGGGCAAGGGCATCACGCGCGGCCTCCCGCTCCTTCGTGTCGAGTTGGACCGAGTCGGCCTCCTCCAGCCACTTCTGCGCCCCCTCCGCGTCCCCCAGCCGCTGCGCGATGTCCCCGCGCAGGAGCAGCAGTTGCACCCGCTGTACCGGAGTCGGCCGCTCGTCCTCCAGGTTCAGCACCCGGTCGATGATCCTGGCGGCCCCCGGGTAGTCCTGCTTGGAGTCCGCGAACAGGTCCGCCATGTGCAAGGCCCGGGCGAACGTCTCCTTCGGGGCGGTTGCTGCGGGCTCCTCGGTGTCGGCGTTGCCGAGCGTCTGGCCCACCCGGATCGTGTTGCCGGTCGGGTCGGTCGTCAGGAACTGCCGTACTCCGTACGACATGTCCTTCAGCGGGCCGATACGCGGCAGCCCTCGCGTCGGGATGCGTCCGTACGCGGCCTTGAGGCCCGAGCGGAAGGCCGCGTGCAGGCCGTCCACGTCGTCGGTGAGCACGTAGCAGGTCGAGTGCGACGAGGCCGGGTCGTAGTCCTTCATGCCGTACAGCTGTATCTCGACGGCTCCCCGCTCGACCACCGCGTACGCGTACGGGCTCTTCTGCAGGTGCGTCGTCTCGAAGCCCAGGGCTGTGTAGAAGTCGACCACGGACTGGATCAGTTCCGTCCGGCATGGCAGCAGCGGAATGGTCTTCTCTGTCCTGACGCCGACCCTAGTCAAGTTTGAGTAGCCGGGCAATGAGTCATGACAACGGCCCCGTCAGGTCGGTGACCGTGACGGGGCCGCTGGTGAGTCGTCGTATGCCAGGTGTCAGGCGGCGAGCTCGCCGTGCTTGACGGCGGTGACGAACCGGGTCCAGTCCTGGGTGGAGAACATCAGCGCGGGGCCGTTCGCCGCCTTGCTGTCGCGTACGGGGACGGTGGCGTGGCCCCGCGCGACCTCAAGGCACTCGCCCTGGCCGCCGCCGCTGTAGCTGGACTTGAACCAGCCCGTGAGCGTGGACGCGTCCGCAACGCTCCGCCTACTGCTGCTGACCATGTTCGTGCTCCTCCGCTGCGGCCCGTACCCGGGCCACCGACTCCTGGTGCGACAACGCATCGCTCAGAGCGAGATCGTAGGCCGTGCGGCTGAATGCCACCAAGCGCGGATCATCCATCAAGTTGCCGGTCTGGAAGCCCTCGACGTACGCCACCGGAGCGGAGTCGGCGAAACTCATCAGTGTCAGCAGGCTCTCCTGGAGAGAGTGGGCTCCCACATCGAAGGGCAGCACGTGCAGCCGCAGCCGTCCTGCGTCAGCCATGTCCGCGATCTTCCGCAGCTGCCTGGCCATCACCTGCGGGCCGCCGACCCGCCGCCGCAGCACCGCCTCGTCCAGCAGAGTCCACAGCACCGGATTCATCGGGCCGTGGAGAATGCGGGCGCGCTCCGTTCGGTTGACGACGTCCTGGTCAACCTCCTCCTGGCGGTGGTTGGGCCGGTACGCCTGGAACAAGGCCCGTGCGTAGTCGTTCGTCTGCAGCAGGCCCGGTACGAGTGACAGTGCGAACTGCTGGATGAGTACTGCTTGCAGCTCCAGCTCCGCAACCGCCGCGAAATGGTCGGCGTACTTTGTCTCCAGGTCCTGCAGCCACCGCTCGAAGAACCCGTCCGTCTCCAGCGCCCGGTCGATCCGCCGCGCGTCGTCCGGACTCGGCAGCCGCCGCCCCGCCTCGTAATGGCTGATGAGCGTCGGTGAGCAGACCACCTGCTCGGCCAGCGCCTCCTGGGTCAACCCGGCTGCCATGCGGCGCAGCTTCAGCTCCTCGCCGTACTTCTGCCGTGCCGTACGCGGCTGTCCGTCTGCCTTCATACGCGCCCAACTCCTCGATCTGACCAGCGTGCTGTCATGCCCGACCCCCTGGAAGCGTAGCGACCCGCGACCCCACTCTGTGATGGATTCGCTACGGAAAGAAGCGATGCCCGTCCGGCCCGAACGACGAGAGAGCAGGCCCCATGACGTACGCCCTTGCCCGCGCCCTGGAACCGCTGCCGCCGCCCCCGAGTCTTCGCTCCGGCCCCGAGAGCGAGGCCGCCGCATGAGGGTGGCCGGAGAGCGGGACGCCTCCGCCGCGCGGCTGCTGCCGTGGACGGGTACGGGTGGCAAGCCCTGCTACGTCGTCGGGGACGGCACCGGCTATGTGTCGCGGAAGGCCGACGAGGTGGAGGAGATCCAGCTCGACATGGCCGACGAACTGCTCGGCCACGCCGCCGATCTGCTGGCCGAGGCCGAGGTCGAGTCCGAGGCCCACGCCACCGCGCCGCAACTCCGCTTCCTCGCCAGCAGGTTGTGCGAGTCGCTGGAGCAGGTCAAGCGGATCGCGGAGAGCAGGGGTTCCCGGTTGGAGGCGGTGTTCCCTCAGTCCCAGCCGGACAGCGAGATCAGCCCGTAGCGGCACTCCGGACCGTCCCCGCGCACGCGGAGACGGTCCTCCACCGAGCCCTCGGCTACCGGCTCCGGGTCGGCAGCCAGGTGTCGATGACCTCCGCGACAAGGGCGGCGCCGCGGCTGTTCTGGTGGATGTGGTCGGTCGTGAGTACGAGGCCCCGGCGCCGCGCGACCGTGTCGAGGCTGCGGCCCAGAACGGCGCGCCGGACGAGGACGCCGAGGCCGGCCGCGGGCGTCGGCTCCCGGTACGGGATCGGCGGCGGGTCCGCTCGGCGTAGCTCCTCGGTCTGGCGTTCGTGGAGCGGGAGGTAGGCCGCCCCGGTGGTGGTGGCGACCTCGGCGATCACCCGGCTGTACGCCTGCGATGCCTGCGCCGCAGCTCCGTCGAGTTGCTGGCCGAGGACCGGGAGCGACAGCAGGCCGATCGTCGCGTCGGTCTCCGTTCGCAGCCGTTCGACGACGGCTCCCAGGCACTGCTGGAACCAGCCGGCCGACGGGCGCTCGGGGAGGTGCTTGCGCTTCATGGCCCGCTCGACGGGGTAGCCGGCGAGGCTCGCCCGGGCGTCGTTGGTCCCGATCAGGACGGTGATCACGTCGGGCGGGTCCGCGACGACGGCATCGAGGCGCCGCGAGAGGTTGTAGGCGAAGTCGCCGTTGGCGCCGAAGCGGGTGAGCCGCAGGTCGCCGGGAGGGTGGCGTCGTTCGAGAAGGTCCAGGTAGTCGGTGCTGAGCTGCGCGCGGGTGAGGCTGTCACCGAGGCACGCGACGTGTGTCGTCACGGCGCTTGCGGGCCGGGCGTCCCGACGTGCTCGGTCGGGTTGACGTCGGTCCGGGGGCGGTGGTCGGTGCCGAGGCCGGCGGTGATGGTCAGGATGGACGCCGGTCCCGCCATGTCGACCGCGTGCCATGTCCCGGCCGGGTTGACGGTGGCCTCGCCCGGCCCGAGCACGACGCGGTGGGGCACCCCATCCACCTCGCGGGTGACCGTCACCGACCCGGTGAGGCAGACGACCAGTTCGTCGCCGGCGGGGTGGCGCTCCCAGTGGTCGCCGGGGCCGTCGCCGTCGAAGATGGCCACCATCCGGCCCTCGGCGCCGTCCTCCGCGACGGCGGCGCTGTATGCCTGGAGCACCTCCGGGTCCCAGGCGAAGCCCTCGACGGGTTTCGCCCGCGATCCCAGCCCGAGGTGTACGGGGGTGGTCCGCAGGTCGACGGCGTTGGGTTCGTGGTTGACGAGTCTCATACCGACGATCGTCACAGGGCGGGGTTCGGGCGGTCTTGAAGGAAAGGGAACAGCGGAAGGGGAGCGCGGCGGGCTACCCGTCGGTGACTAGCCGGTCCCGAGGAGGACTTCGCCGCGACGCCAGGCCGTCGGCGATCGGCCGGTGAACTCGCGCCAGTCCCGTACGAGATGAGCCTGGTCGGCATAGCCGGAGACGGTCGCCACATCGGCCCACGGGAGCGGGGCGTGCACCGTCGCCAGTTCGTGCGCGTGCTCGAAGCGCAGAACGCGGGCGAAGGTCTTCGGCGGCAGGCCCACCTCATCGCGAAACCGCTCGGTGAGGTAACGACGGCTCCAGCCCAGTTCCGCGGCGACCGCCTCGACCTGGACGCGGCCCCGCGCGGCGACCAGGCGGCGCCATGCCTCGGCCACCTCGGGGCGCACCCGGGGCACGCGATCTCCGTCGGCGCCGCGGCCGACGGCTCGCAGGAGCAGCTCGTCGAGCACGGCGAACCGCGCGGCCCATGTCGTCGCCGCTCTGAGCCGGTCGATCAGCTCGACGCCGAGCGCTCCGAGAAGATCGTCGAGCGGGACCAGCTGGTGGGCGAGCGCGGCGGCGGGCATCCCGTAGACGGCCCGGGCCCCGAGCGGCGTCAGTGACACCTGCACGCCTTGCTGGCGTCCGTCGTGGTGGATCGCGACGGACCGGCTCATCAGACCGCCGGCCACGCTGCCGAACCGGGTGACCGGTGACCCGTCGTCGACGCCCGCCGCCACCTGCAGCGGGTCGGCCAGGCTGATCACCGCGGTGAGCACGCGACCCGGCGGACCGCAGTGCACCCCCGCCGGGAACCCGCGCAGGTCGAACCCGGCATACGAGCCGACGTACCGCCGCAAGGCAGGCGCCGGGCGTGCATCGATCCTGGTGGCCGTATGGTCCTGCACTCTCATCAGTGTACAAACCGGCGAGTGCGGCAAGTTGGCCGTCCGAAACAGCACGTGGGAGCAGCACGCGGGAACAGTACGCGGGAACAGTACGCGGGATGTTCCCGGGACGAGCCCGGTATCGCGCAGGCCGACGAGGTGTGAGGACATCCACCACGGCCTGAGCCCCAGCCCCGGTCCCGGCCTCAGTCGAACAGCGAGACCAGCCCGTACAGGCGGTAGACCTCGGCCAGGCGGCGGCGGGGCGCGGGCTCGTGCGGGTAGGGGGAGACCAGGCCGCGTAGACGCTGTCTCGCCACCGGAACGCGCCCGGCGGTGAGGTCCGCGTCCACGCGGGCCAGGGTGTTCTTCAGCGCCACGTGCTCGTCATGCGGGTGGGGGAGGGGGAGGGGGCCGTACGAGTCAGTTGTTCAGCGGGCCGGGCCCGGCACGTCCTCCAGGTCGCTCCGCTTCTCCCCGGCCCTGGCGCCCGTACGCGCCTTCGGTGACATGAACAGCGTCGCCGCCAGCGCCAACAGCAGCAGCCCCGCGCACACGTATCCGGAGACCTGCACCCCCACCGCCATCGCCTCGCGCGCCGCCTCCGCCGCCGTCGCCGTACGCGGGTCCGCCGCGAAGGCCCCGATCACCGAACCGGCGCTCTCCGTGACGACGTCGCCCAGCCGTTCCGCCTCACCGGCGGCCACTCCGTCGCGGGTGAGGCGGTCGGTCATGCCGGACGCCAGCGTGCTGAAGAAGAGGGTCGTGAGGAGCGCGATGCCCAGCGCCGAGCCGAGTTCGCGCGCCGCGCTCTGGATGCCCGAGCCCTGTCCGGCGCTTCGGGGCGGGACGTCGACGAGCACGATGTTGGTGACCTGCGCCGTGGCGAAGCCGACGCCGACCCCGTACACGAACAGCGCGATCGCGATCAGCCACCAGGCGCTGTCCGTCGAGGCGATCAGCGCCAGCATCGCCAGCCCCGCCGCCTCCAGCACCAGGCCGATCCGGACCTGCGTGAGGGCGGAGACCGTCGCCGACATAGGGAAACTGGCCCCGGAGGCGGCGAAACTGCCCGCCGCCAGGGCGACCAGCGCGAGGCCCGCCTGGAACGCGCTGTAGCCGAGGGCGAACTGGAGCCAGAGCGGCAGCACCGCGATGATGCCGAACTCGCCGAGCCCGACCATCAGCGTCACGAAGTTGCCGTTGCGGAACGAGCGGATGGAGAAGAGGCCGACGTCCATCAGCGGCTCGCCGTCCGACCGGCCGAGCACCGCCTGCCGCCGCCAGAACGCGCCCAGGGCCAGGGCGGACGCGAGGAAGGCCACCAGCACCGGCGACGGGCCGCCGCTCCACGTGAGGCCGCCCACCTCCAGCGGTTTCGTCGTCATCAGCCAGCCGTGCGTGCGGCCCTCGATCAGGGCGTACGCGAGCAGGCCGAGGCCGGCCGCCGAGAGTACGGCTCCGACGCCGTCGATACGGCCCCGGGTGCGCGGCGACACGTCCAGGTACAGCAGGCCGCCCGCCACGATCAGGGCCACGAGCGGGATGTTGATGCCGAAGGCCCAGCGCCAGGAGATGTCCGCGAGCCAGCCGCCCAGCAGCGGTCCCACGGCAGCGGCCGCTCCGATCGTCGAGCCCCAGATGGCGAACGCCTGGCCGCGCGCCCGGCCGGAGAACGTGGCGTTCAGCAGGGCCAGCGAGGTGGGCAGGATCATCGCTCCGCCGACGCCCTGGACGAACCGGGCCAGGATCAGCAGCCCGCCGCTGGGTGCGAGGGCTGCCAGCAGGCTCGTCGCGCCGAACACCACGAGGCCCAGCAGGAAGATCCGGCGCGCGCCGTAGAGGTCGCTGAGGCGGCCGGTGACCAGGAGGAGGGCCGCGAAGGTGATCGCGTAGGACTCCTGGATCCACTGGGCCTCGGACGAGCCGATGGCCAGGTCCTCGATGATCGGCGCGAGGATCACGTTGACGATCGTGATGTCCACGACGATCAGCGCCACGCCCAGGGCCACGGCGACGAGGCCGAGCCACTGACGTACCGAGGGAGGGGTTTCCGCGGGCCGGGAAGGTTCGGGCAGGCCGGAAGGTTCGGGCATGGCGCTTCGACTCCCTTGATTGCTTTACCGCAAAGGTAATTAGCTTTGTGGCAAAGGTAAAGTGGGCGCGGTAGGTTGTCAAAGCGAGGGAGAGCGGAAGAGCGTGGAAGAGCGGAAGCGGAAGAGAGAGGGTGGGGCAGAGCGATGGCCAACGCCGATGCGGGAGCCGGCGGGAACGGCGGCGACGACGACGCGACCCGCGTCGACCACCTCATGGACGGCCTGCGCGCCTTCGGCGCCAACTACACCGAGTTCACGCGCCGCTTCGCGACCTGGCTCGGGCTGCACTCCACCGATGCCGCCGCCCTGGTGGAGATCCTGTACGCCGAGGACCAGGGCACACCGCTCTCACCCGCCCGCCTCAGCGAGCGCGTCTCGCTCTCCTCCGGCGCGACGGCCATCCTCCTCAAGCGGCTCGAACAGGCCGGACACATCGTCCGCACCCGTGAGAGCACCGACCGCCGGGTCGTCACCCTGCGCAGCAGCCCCGACATCCGGCCGCGCGCCGAGGCGTTCTTCGGGCCGTACGCGGAACGGATGGCCGAGGCGATGTCCGCGTACTCGCCGCAGGAGATCCAGCGGTTCGAGGACTTCATCGGCCGGCTGCGGTCGACCATGGACACCCTGCTCGCCAACGAGTACCGGGACGGCGGGCCTGCGGCGTAGGTGGCATTCCGGGGCGCGAACCGCACTGTCAGTGGCGGACGGTAGCGTCGGGTCATGTCCAACACGGCCGTTGTCGAAGGGGTCCTGGAGAGGATCACGTACGCCAACGAGGAGAACGGGTACACGGTCGCCCGCGTCGACACCGGGCGCGGGGCCGGGGATCTCCTCACGGTGGTCGGTGCGCTGCTCGGCGCGCAGGTCGGTGAGTCGCTGCGGATGGAGGGCCGTTGGGGCTCGCACTCCCAGTACGGCAAGCAGTTCACCGTCGAGAACTACACCACCGTCCTGCCCGCCACCATCCAGGGCATCCGCCGCTATCTCGGCTCCGGGCTGATCAAGGGCATCGGTCCGGTGATGGCCGACCGGATCACCACCCACTTCGGCGTCGACACCCTCGACATCATCGAGAACGAACCGAAGCGGCTCGTCGAAGTCCCCGGCCTCGGCCCCAAGCGCACGAAGATGATCGCGGCCGCGTGGGAGGAGCAGAAGGCGATCAAGGAGGTCATGGTCTTCCTCCAGGGCGTCGGCGTCTCGACCTCCATCGCCGTCCGTATCTACAAGAAGTACGAGGACGCCTCGATCTCCGTCGTGCGGAACCAGCCCTACCGGCTCGCCGCCGACGTCTGGGGCATCGGGTTCCTCACCGCCGACAAGATCGCCCAGGCGGTCGGCATCCCGCACGACAGCCCCGAGCGGGTCAAGGCGGGCCTGCAGTACGCCCTGTCGCAGTCCTCCGATCAGGGGCACTGCTACCTCCCCGAGGAGCGGCTCATCGCGGACGGGGTCAAGCTCCTCCAGGTCGACACGGGCCTCGTCATCGAGTGCCTGGCCGAGCTGGCCGCCGATCCGGAGGGGGTCGTACGGGAGAAGGTGCCGTCGCCGGAGGGGGGTGAGCCGATCACCGCTGTCTACCTCATGCCGTTCCACCGGGCGGAGCTGTCCCTCGCCGGGCAGGTGCGGCGGCTGCTGCGGACGGACGAAGACCGGATGCCGGCCTTCCAGGACGTTGACTGGGACAAGGCGCTGGCCTGGCTCGCGACGCGTACGGGGGCCTCGCTCGCGCCCGAGCAGGAGGAGGCCGTACGGCTCGCGCTCAGCCGGAAGGTGGCCGTCCTGACCGGCGGGCCCGGCTGCGGGAAGTCCTTCACCGTGCGGTCCATCGTCGAGCTGGCGCGGGCCAAGCGGGCGAAGGTGGTGCTGGCCGCGCCCACGGGGCGGGCCGCCAAGCGGCTGGCCGAGCTGACGGGGGCCGAGGCGTCCACCGTGCACCGGCTGCTGGAGCTGAAGCCGGGCGGGGACGCGGCGTACGACCGGGACCGGCCGCTCGACGCGGATCTGGTCGTCGTCGACGAGGCCTCGATGCTCGATCTGCTGCTCGCCAACAAGCTCGTGAAGGCGGTGGCACCCGGTGCCCACCTCCTCCTCGTGGGCGATGTCGACCAGCTGCCCTCGGTCGGGGCGGGGGAGGTGCTGAGCGACCTGCTCGCGGAGGGCAGTCCCGTCCCCGCCGTTCGGCTGACCAGGATCTTCCGCCAGGCCCAGCAGTCGGGCGTGGTCACCAACGCCCACCGGATCAACGCCGGGCAGCCGCCGCTCACCCAGGGGCTGAACGACTTCTTCCTCTTCGTGGAGGACGAGACGGCGGACGCGGGCAAGCTGGCGGTGGATGTGGCGGCCCGTCGCATTCCGGCCAAGTTCGGCCTCGACCCCCGTCGTGACGTGCAGGTTCTCGCGCCGATGCACCGGGGTCCGGCAGGCGCGGGCGAGCTGAACGGTCTGCTCCAGCAGTCCATCACCCCCGCCCGTCCCGACCTCCCCGAGAAGCGGTTCGGCGGCCGCGTCTTCCGCGTCGGCGACAAGGTCACCCAGATCCGCAACAACTACGACAAGGGCGAGAACGGCGTCTTCAACGGCACGGTCGGCGTCGTCACCGGCCTTGACCTGGACGAACAGCGGCTCACCGTCCGCACCGACGAGGACGAGGAGATCGGGTACGACTTCGACGAGCTGGACGAGCTGGCCCACGCGTACGCCATGACCATCCACCGCTCCCAGGGCAGCGAGTATCCGGCCGTCGTCATCCCCGTCACCAACAGCGCCTGGATGATGCTCCAGCGCAACCTTCTCTACACGGCTGTGACGCGAGCCAAGAAGCTCGTCGTGCTGGTCGGGTCCCGTAAGGCGATCGGCCAGGCAGTCCGTACGGTTTCCGCAGGCAGACGCTGTACGGCACTGGATTTCCGGCTCCGGGGCGGCTCGGGCGAAGACTTCTCGTGACCCCCGCACAAAAATGATCGATCAAATCGGTGGGAAACATCACGGAGGTCTTCCGGAACCGCAGTCAAGGGGGCAGGATGAGAAAGTTGACGGCACTCAGTGCCGCCAGTAGGTCCAATGGACGACCCCGAGTGCACTCTCCTGAGCCGAATGGGGGAGGGTGGAGACAGTCAGGGCACCTCGAAGAAGAGGCACTACGTCGGTGAGGGATGACGTGAGCGAGCACACCAACAACGCTGTAGTACTGCGGTACGGCGATGACGAGTACACCTACCCGGTGATCGACAGCACCGTCGGCGACAAGGGCTTCGACATCGGGAAGCTCCGGGCCAATACCGGCCTGGTGACGCTGGACAGCGGATACGGCAACACCGCCGCCTATAAATCCGCCATCACGTACCTCGACGGTGAGCAGGGCATTCTGCGCTACCGCGGATACCCGATCGAGCAGCTCGCCGAGCGCTCGTCGTTCCTCGAGGTCGCGTACACGCTGATCAACGGCGACCTCCCGAAGGTCGACGAGCTGGCGACCTTCAAGAACGAGATCACCCAGCACACGCTGCTGCACGAGGACGTCAAGCGGTTCTTCGACGGCTTCCCGCGCGACGCCCACCCGATGGCCATGCTCTCCTCGGTGGTCAGCGCGCTGTCCACGTTCTACCAGGACAGCCACAACCCGTTCGACGAGGAGCAGCGCCACCTCTCGACGATCCGCCTGCTGGCGAAGCTGCCGACGATCGCGGCGTACGCGTACAAGAAGTCGATCGGGCACCCCTTCGTCTACCCGCGCAACGACCTCGGGTACGTCGAGAACTTCCTGCGCATGACCTTCTCGGTCCCCGCCCAGGAGTACGAGCTGGACCCGGTCGTCGTCTCGGCCCTGGACAAGCTGCTCATCCTGCACGCGGACCACGAGCAGAACTGTTCGACCTCCACCGTCCGTCTGGTCGGCTCCTCGCAGGCGAACATGTTCGCCTCGATCTCCGCCGGCATCTCGGCGCTCTGGGGCCCCCTGCACGGCGGCGCCAACCAGTCGGTGCTGGAGATGCTGGAAGGCATCCAGGCCAACGGCGGCGATGTCGACTCCTTCATCCGCAAGGTGAAGAACAAGGAGGACGGCGTCCGCCTGATGGGCTTCGGCCACCGGGTGTACAAGTCGTTCGACCCGCGCGCCAAGATCATCAAGGCTGCCGCGCACGACGTGCTGTCCGCGCTCGGCAAGTCCGACGAGCTGCTCGACATCGCGCTCAAGCTGGAGGAGCACGCGCTCTCCGACGACTACTTCGTCTCGCGCAACCTCTACCCCAACGTGGACTTCTACACCGGTCTGATCTACCGGGCCATGGGCTTCCCGACCGAGATGTTCACCGTGCTCTTCGCGCTCGGCCGCCTTCCGGGCTGGATCGCCCAGTGGCACGAGATGATCAAGGAGCCGGGTTCGCGCATCGGCCGCCCGCGCCAGATCTACACCGGCGAGGTCCTGCGCGACTTCGTCCCGGTCGAGGGTCGCTGACCGTATCTCGTCCCGGTCGAGGGCCGCTGACCGTACCTCGCCCCGGTCGAGGGCCGCTGACCCGGCCTCGTACCACCCTGTAGTACCCCGGCCTCTTCGGCCGACTGCCTTCGCCCCGCGTACCGCGCTTCGCACAGAGCGCGGTGTCCGGGGCGATTCGGCGTTCCGGGCCCGTGCGGGCTTCGAGTGCCAGGCCGGGAGCGGGGGCCTGAACAGCCTGAACAGCGAGAAACGCCCTGCCGCCGATCCCCCCACGGGTCGACGGTCAGGGCGCTTCCCATATCCCGGAGCGGATTCCCCCCACGGGATCCGGCCGGGCGTCTGAAGGGAGCCGAAGCTCCCGTTGTTGTGCTGTGCGCGGTCTGCCGGGGTACGTACGCACGGGAGGGCCGCTCAAAGCTCCCCGGTGCACGTGCCCCGGCTCAACGCTTGCCACAGGAGCGTCCCCCAAGACACTCCATCGGACGTCCCCCAAGACATCCTTGGCATCGCACTCTAAGACTCATGAACCCATCGGATGGTTACCCTGAATCCGGTGTGATCTAAATCTCTTTGTGGAAGTTACGTGAAGGCACGCAACCGGAGGCTGTTCGTGACGACGAACACGGACGAAAACGCCATGGCGGCTCCCGCGATCATAGGGTTGAGCAGGCCACTTGCAGCCAGGGGCAGTGCCGCGACGTTGTACCCGAAGGCCCAGACGAGGTTGCCCCTGATGGTGGAAAGAGTACGCCTGGAAAGGCGGATTGCGTCAGCTGTCACCTTGAGATCTCCACGTACCAACGTGAGGTCGCTCGCCTCGATCGCCGCATCCGTCCCGGTACCCATCGCCAGCCCCAGATCTGCCGTGGCCAGAGCCGCCGCGTCGTTGACCCCGTCGCCGGCCATCGCGACGCTCCGGCCCTCCGCCTGAAGGCCCTTGACGACCTCCACCTTCTCCTCGGGGAGCACCTCGGCGTGGACCTCGTCGATGCCCACCTCTCGGGCCACGGCCTCGGCCACCGCGCGGTTGTCGCCGGTCAGGAGGACGGGCCGCAGCCCCAGGGCCCGCAGCTCGGCCACAGCGGCCGCGCTGCCGTCCTTGACGGCGTCGGCCACCCCGAACACGCCCCGGGCCCTCCCGTCCCAGGCGACGGCCACCGCTGTACGCCCCATCTCCCCGGCCTCCGCCAGGGCGGCGGTCAGCTCCGGAGGGAGCGCGATGCCCGCATCGGCGAGGAGGCGGGGCCGGCCGACGAGGACGGTGCGGCCTTCGACGGTGCCCTGGACGCCGAGTCCGGGGAGATTGGTGAAGTCCTCGGGGGTGGGGAGGGCGGTTCCGTTCAGGCGGTCGGCTGCGCCTGCTGCCACGGCTTGCGCGATCGGGTGCTCGGAGGAGTGCTCCAGGGCTCCGGCCAGGCGCAGGAGGTCGTTCTCGTCGGTCCCGTCGGCGGTGTGGACGGCCAGGAGGGTCATCCTGCCGGTCGTGACGGTGCCGGTCTTGTCGAGGACGATGGTGTCGATGCGGCGGGTGGTTTCGAGGACTTCGGGGCCCTTGATGAGGATGCCGAGCTGGGCGCCGCGGCCTGTGCCGACCATGAGGGCGGTGGGGGTGGCGAGGCCGAGGGCGCAGGGGCAGGCGATGATCAGGACGGCGACGGCCGCGGTGAAGGCGGCGGTGGGACCGGCGCCGCTGCCGAGCCAGAAGCCGAGGGTGCCGAGCGCGAGTGCGATGACTACGGGGACGAAGACGGCGGAGATGCGGTCGGCGAGGCGTTGGGCTGCTGCCTTGCCGTTCTGGGCGTCCTCGACGAGGCGGGCCATGCGGGCGAGTTGGGTGTCGGCGCCGATGCGGGTGGCTTCGACGACGAGGCGGCCGCCGGCGTTGATCGTCGCGCCGGTGACGGAGCCGCCCGTACCGACGTCCATCGGCAGCGACTCTCCGGTCAGCATCGAGGCGTCCACGGTCGAGCTGCCTTCGACCACCGTGCCGTCGGTGGCGATCTTCTCTCCTGGCCGTACGACGAAGCGGTCACCGACGGCGAGCCGGTCGGCCGGGACGCGTACCTCCGTACCGCCTCGGAGTACGGTGACGTCCTTGGCGCCCAGGTGCATCAGCGCCCGCAGCGCGGCCCCGGACCTCCGCTTCGCGCGCGCCTCCAGGTAGCGGCCGAGCAGGATGAAGGTGATGACCCCGGCCGCGACCTCCAGGTAGATCGTGGAGCTCGCGTCGGCGCGCGAGACGGTGAGGTCGAACCCGTGCCGCATGCCCGGCATCCCCGCGTCGCCGAGGAACAGGGCCCACAGCGACCAGCCGAAGGCGGCCAGCGTGCCCATCGAGACGAGCGTGTCCATGGTGGCCGCGCCGTGCCGGAGGTTGGTCCAGGTGGCGCGGTGGAACGGCAGGCCGCCCCAGACGACGACGGGCGCGGCGAGGGTCAGGGAGAGCCACTGCCAGGAGTCGAACTGGAGCGCCGGGACCATGGCGAGCAGGACGACGGGGATGCTGAGGACGGCGGAGACGGTGAGCCGCTGCCTCAGCGCGGCGAGGGAGGCGGCTTGTTCGGTTTCTGCCTTTGCCACTGCCTCTGCCTCTGCCTCTGCCTCTGCCTCTGCCTCTGCCTCTGCCTCTGCTTCGGCGGTTCCGGCGGCGTCGGTGGTTCCGGTGGTTCCGGTTGTTCCGGCGGCTTCGGAGGTTCTGGCGGTTCCGGCGGTTCCGGCTGGTCCGGCGGCTTCGGCCGGGGCGTCGGCCGGGGGCGGTCCGGGTTCCCGCTCGGGCGCGGGTTGCGGCTCAGGCTCCAGCTCGGGTTCCCGCTTCGGGGGTGCGAGGGGGCGGGCCGTGTAGCCGGTCTTCTCGACCGTCGTGACGAGGTCCGCCAGTTCCAGGCCCTCCGTGAACGTGACACGGGCCTTCTCGGTCGCGTAGTTCACCATGGCGGTGACGCCGTCCATCCGGTTGAGCTTCTTCTCGACCTGGGCGGCGCACGAGGCGCACGTCATGCCGCCGATCATGAGCTCGGCCTCGGAGGCGTGGGCGGCCGGGGTCTCGGCTGCTGCTGTGCTGGCCATGTCCGAACTCCTGGGTGACGCAGGTCGGGCCGTACCCCACCAGTATCTGCTGGTGGGATACGGCCCGACGGAGAGAGGGTGGTGCGACGGGCGCTCAGGCGGCCCGGCCGACGAGCTCGTAACCGGCCTCGTCGACGGCGGCGCGCACGACGTCCTCGGCCAGCGGGGCCTTGGAGGAGACGGTGACGCGGCCGGTGGCGGCGACGGCCTCGACGGACGTCACGCCGCCGAGCGCGGAGATCTCCTCCGACACGGCGCCTTCGCAGTGGCCGCAGGTCATGCCCTTCACCTCGTACACCGTGGTGACCGAGTCCGTCGGCTCGATCTGCACGTCGGCGGCGCCGCCACCGTGGCAGGAGCCGGCGGGCGAGCAGCAGGAGCCGGTGGACTGGGTGGTGGGCTCGGTCTCGGCGGTCATGGCGTTCTCCTCTTCGGGGACACGTTCGGCGTACGCGTGGGGCGTGGGGGAACACAGGGGAGCCCGGGGTGCCTCACTTACTCCACACTATACCCCTAGGGGGTATTAAGGAGATGTGGGCGCGCCCGGCGTGGGCCACCGCTCGCGGACTCCGGTCTACTCGCGGACTCCGGTCCCGGGGGTGGGGCTCTGGCGGGCTTGCGGGGTCAGGTCGGGTGCGTCGTCGCCGATGAGCGGGTCCAGGTAGCGGTACATGGCCGTCTTCAGCTCGCGGATGTAGGCCGCGCGCTCGTCACCTTCGTTGGCCAGGACCAGGTCGAGCCCGGCCTTGAACACCATGAAGGTCATCTCGGCGACCCGGTGGAGCTGGGCGGCGGGGGTGTCCGGCAGGTAGCCGGCGAGGACCTCCTCGACCCGGCTCAACATGGTGACGTGCAGGGTGTCGTGCGCCTCGGTGATCCGGCCGGGGATCTCCGAACCGTGCATCAGTACGAAGAACGCCGGGTTCTCGCAGTTGAACGCGATCAGCGGGTCGAGGACGGCGTCGAGCATCCGGTCGAGCGGCAGCTCGATGTGGCTCGGCGTGAAGGCCGCTCCGTAGGTGTCGCGCCAGCGGAGGAGCAGCTGGTCGCCGAGCTCGACGGCGATGGCCTCCTTGTTCGGGAAGAACTGGTACAGCGTGCCCGGTGAGACGCCGGCCTCGCGGGCGATGGCGTTGGTGCTGGACGCGGTGTAGCCGTTGGCCCCGAAGACGGTGGCCGCGGCGTCGAGCAGCTGCGCGATGCGCGCCTCGCCACGGGCTTGGCGCCGGCGTGGGCGCGCCGCCCCCGCGCTGCCGCCGGGCCCCTCGGCTGCGGGTTTCCCGGTTGCGCCGTCCCCCGCGGCGCCCTTCTTGGCTCTGGCCTCCGGCACGGCTATCCCCAGCTTTCGTGATGCGTTTGACAAACACGAGTGCTCGCTCGCATTCTTGTGAAACGCGAGCGACTACTCGTGTTTGCCAGTGTAAGTGGCAATGACTGACCCATGCTGCCCTGCGCCGCCCGGGTCTCGGTGAAGGGGACACCGCACCATGTCCGAAGTCAACGGTCCACCCGGCACGGCCGCACCGGCTGCTCCCGCAGGTACGCCCGCTTCCGCGGGTACGCCCGGTCCGCAGCCTGTCGGGCCCGGTCCGCAGCGTCTCGGAGGCTGGACCCGGTTCGTCACCGCCAGGCCCCGGCTCGCTCTGCTGACCGCCCTGGTGATCACCGCCCTCGCCGTCTTCGCCGGAAGCGGGGTCGCCGACCGGATGGGGAGCGGCGGCTGGCAGGCTCCCGACGCCGAGTCGTCGTACGCCACCGAGGCGCTGGAGCGCGAGTTCCCGGCCTCGCAGCCCAACCTGCTTCTCCTGGTGGACAGCGGCACCGCGACCGTCGACGATCCGGCGGTGGCCGCCGAGGCCGCACGGCTCACCGAGCGGCTCGCCGCCGAGCAGGGCATATCGGGGGTCACTTCCTACTGGCAGACCACGTCGCCGGCCCTGCGCGCCGAGGACGGCCGCGAGGCGCTCATCGCGGCCCGGATAGGCGGCGACGAGACGGAGGCGGGCAAGACGCTCGAACGGATCGCCCCGGCCTTCGCCGGGGAGCGCGGCCCGGTCACGGTCTCGGTCGGCGGGCCCGTCGCCGTCCAGCAGGAGATGCAGACGATCATCCAGGAGGACCTGCTGCGGGCCGAGCTGATCGCTCTGCCGGTGACGCTCGTCCTGCTGGTCATGGTCTTCGGCAGTGCGGTCGCCGCCCTGCTGCCGCTCCTCGTCGGCATCGTCGCCATCCTCGGTACCAACGCCGTGCTGCGCGGCCTGACCGAGTTCACCGACGTCTCGGTCTTCGCGATGAACCTCACCACGGCCCTCGGCCTCGGACTGGCCATCGACTACGCCCTGTTCATCGTCCGCCGCTTCCGCGAGGAGCTGGACTCCGGAGCCGACACCCGGACGGCCATCGGCACCACGCTGCGCACGGCAGGACGCACGGTGCTCTTCTCCGCGCTGACGGTCGCCGTGTCCCTGTCGGCGATGCTCGTCTTCCCGCAGTACTTCCTGCGCTCCTTCGCCTACGCCGGGATCGCCGTGGTCCTGCTGGCCGCTGCCGCCGCACTGATCCTGCTGCCCGCCGCGTTCATGCTGCTGGGCCACCGGGTCAACGCGCTCGACCTGCGCCGCCTGCTGCGCCGCAGGAAGGGGACGGAAGCCGCCGCTGAAGGCTCCGGCAGAGGATGGGCGCGCTTCGCCGAGCTGGTGATGCGCCGGGCACCGGTCTTCGCCATCGTCACCACGGTGGGGCTCGTCCTCCTCGGACTGCCCTTCCTCGGCGTCAAGTTCGGTACGGCGGACGACCGCCAGCTCCCCGTCGGAGCCGAGTCCCGCGTGGTCCAGGAGCACATCCGGGAGGGCTTCCCCGGCAGTCCCGGTGGCGGCCTGTCGATGCTGGTCGAGGAGGAGGGCACGCCTGCCGCGTACGCGGCCCTCAAGGGCCGGATCGAGAAGGTGCCGGGCGTGCAGCGCGTCGAGGGCCCGCTCACATCGGACTCGGCCGCGTACTTCAACGTGCTGTCCGGCGGTGAGGCGGTCGGTCAGGACACCCAGCAGCTCGTACGGGACCTGCGCGCGCTGCCCGCCGGCTCCTTCGACACCTCGGTGACCGGCACGGCGGCGGTCCTCGTCGACTCCAAGGACGCCCTGGCGGACCGGCTGCCCTGGGCGATCGGCATCATCGTCGTGGTGACGCTGCTCCTGGTCTTCCTGCTCACCGGCAGCGTGATCATCCCGATCCAGGCGGTCGTGCTCAACGCCCTCAGCCTGACGGCCATGTTCGGCGCGGTGGTCTGGGTCTTCCAGGACGGGAACCTCTCCGGGATCCTCGCCTTCACCAGTACGGGGGACATCGAGACGACCCTGCCCGTTTTGATGTTCTGCGTGGCCTTCGGCCTCTCCATGGACTACGGGGTCTTCCTGCTCTCCCGTATCAAGGAGGAGTACGACCGGACCGGCGACCACGAACGCTCGGTCACCTTCGGACTGTCCCGCACCGGCGGCCTGATCACCGCGGCCGCCGTGATCCTCGCGGTCGTGATGGTCGCCATCGGCACCTCACGGGTCACCAACACCAAGATGCTGGGGCTCGGGATCGCCCTCGCCGTCCTGATGGACGCCATGGTGGTCCGCAGCCTGCTGGTCCCCGCCGTGATGAAGCTGACGGGCCACGCCACCTGGTGGGCCCCCAGGCCGCTGCGCGCCTTCCACCAGCGGTTCGGCCTCAGCGAAGGAGAGTCGGCCCCGGCCACACCCTCCGGTACGAAGGGTGCGCCGGGTGGTCCGGGCGCCCCGGGTGAGCCCACGGCCGATGGAGAGATACCCGAGGCGGGGACCCGGGACGGGGAGAAGGTCACCGCGGGGGCGTAGGGGGCGTAGGGGGCGTCTCCTTGCGCGGCCGGCCCGGAATCCGTTCGGAAACGGCTCCCGGGTCGGCCCCGCAAGGCCTTCCGACGGGCCGTGGCAGGCATACGGAGGGCCTGGCGGCAGGAGCGGAGGGGCGGTGGTCACCGACCCCGCCGCAGCCTGCTCGGCAGCCCCCAGCGCGTTCGCCGAACCGGCTGTGACCTGGGCTTTCTTCCAGTCGATCCCTAAAATTGGCGCATGAGGAAAGGGGACCGGATGGACCGGAACATCCGCACGGCGGACGACGTACTGACGCTCCTGGACGGCCTGTTCGCACCTGAAGCGCACCGCTGGACCTCCGACGCCGCCTCGTGGTGGGACGGCTTCTACGAGGACCGCGCGAAGCCGGTGCCGTTCTTCGCGGAGAAGCCCGACGAGAGCCTCGTCTCGTACATCGACCGGGGACTGGTCACTCCGGGCCGCGCGCTCGAACTCGGCTGCGGTCCCGGGCGCAACGCGCACGCGCTGGCCTCACACGGGTTCGACGTCACCGCGATCGACCTCTCCCCGGCGGCGATCGCCTGGGCCGAGGAGCGCGCCGAAGTGCCGGGAGCCGGGGCCCGGTTCCACTGCGGTGACGCCTTCGTCCTGACAGCGGAGGGGGCGGAGGCGGCGGGCCCGTACGACCTGATCTACGACTCCGGGTGCTTCCACCACCTGCCGCCCCACCGGCGGATCAGCTACCTCGCGCTCCTCGACCGCTGCCTCGCCCCCGGAGGCCATTTCGCGCTCACCTGCTTCGCGGCTGGAGAGGGCGGCATGGGCTCCGAGCTGCCGGACGAGGAGCTCTACCGGCAGGGGAGCCTGGGCGGCGGACTCGCCTACACCGCCGAGGAGTTGCGCGGCATCTTCTCGGTACCGGACCTGACGGAGATCGAGCTGCGCCGCATGCGCGACGAGGCGCCCGGGTCCCCGGTCTTCGGTGAGTCCTTTCTCTGGACGGCGCTGTTCAGGAGGGAAGCCCGGCAGTGAGGCAGGGCGGGGGCGAGGGCGGGGTCGGGACCGGGTTCAGCGGCCGCGGTTGCGGGGGCGGGAGGCGACCCAGGCGCGGACGGTGTCGCCGTACCAGTAGGGCTTTCCGTTCTTGACCTGGTCGGGCGGGGGAAGGAGGCCGTGTTTGCGGTAGGAGCGGACGGTGTCCGGCTGGACCTGGATGTGCGCGGCAATGTCCTTGTAGGACCAGAGTGTTCTGTCCGTCATCCGTGACACCTCTCTGCGCTGCTCTGTTCTGAGGACCGGTTCTGCCCTCGTGATCACGCAGCCTGCGCTCGGTTGAACGACCACGGACGGCAGGCGGGGTGGGGCTGTTGAGCGCCTGTGACGGAAAACCCGCGTAACGGAGATATGTGTGGCGAAACAGTTACTGGTGTGACGGAAGGGGCGAACGGTAAACGCCTTGGCGAGTCGTACGCCTGCTGCCCTAAGGTGCCGAGGTGAGTAACTCCCTTGCTGCTGCCGTCCTCACCACCGCGGATCTGGGCGAAGCGATACGCGCGGTCCATACCTTGCTGGCCGTCGCCGACACCGAACGGATCGAGGTGGACTTCGACGCCGTCATCGGGTCGCCGGATGTCCTGGCGCGGGTGGGCGACGTACTGCCGGGCCTGGAATGGTGGGCGTTGGCCGACCCGGAGCACGGCTCGTCCGACGCCGGTGACGACCCGGCCGCCTGTCTGCCGATCCAGGTGATGGACTGGTGCCGTCCGGTGGACCTCGCGGAGCCATTCATCGCCGCGCTGGGTCCGGAACCTGCGGCTGTCCGGTGGGACCTGGGCGGATGGCTCGAGGTTCCCGAAGCGGGACTGGAGCCGATCTCGCAGAAGTTCGCCTACCTCACCCGGACGGTGAACTCCCGGGACCTCTACCAGAACGAGCCGTCGCGGGACCACACCGTCCATGTGCACTGCCGGAACCGGGACGGCGACCAGACCGCCCGCGTCCACTGGCTCGCCGCTCGCGTGGGCGGCCGGTTCACCGGCAGGGTGGAGCAGTCGACGCTCTGACCTGTGAGGCCGGTGATGCCTGTGAGACCTGTGAGGGCGAGGGCAGCGGCGCACTCCTCACCGTCCGGGCGATGTCAGACCCGGATGCCACGATGGTGACCATGAGTACTTCCGAGCGTTCGATGCCCCCGCTGGTCGCCGACGAGCGCACCTCGTTGGAGAGCTGGCTCGACTTCTACCGCGCCACTCTGGCCCAGAAGTGCGCGGAGTTGCCCGAGGAGCGACTCCGTGAGGCGTCCGCGGCACCCTCGGCGATGACGTTGCTCGGCCTGGTCCAGCACGCGGCGGCGGTCGAGCGGAACTGGTTCCGGCGGGTCCTCGTGCAGGAGGACGTGGAGCGGCTGTTCGCCCCGGCCGACGAGAGCGGTGGCGGTGGCGAAGGCCATGACGGGGGGTTCGAGCTGGCCGAGGACGCCACGTACGAGAGCGCGGTGGCGGTGTGGCAGCGCGAGATCCGGCGGGCTCGGGAGAACTGTGCGGGCCGGGCGCTCGACGACACCAGCCCGTTCATGGGCGGCGAGGTGACGCTCCGCTGGATCTACACGCACATGATCGGCGAGTACGCGCGCCACTGCGGGCACGCCGACCTGATCCGCGAGCGCATCGACGGGCGTACGGGGGTGTGACCCGGCGGTCAGGGCCGTCCGCAGGAGCGGAGGAACTCGCGGGTGCGGCGCGCGATCGGGAGCGGCTTGTCCGGGTCGCACGGGTACATGTCCTGCTCCACGATCGCGAACAGGTCGACGTCCAGAGCGCGCGCCGCGTCCAGGACCGGCTCCAGGGCGGGCACGCCACCGGGCGGTTCGCACATCACGCCGCGCGCCACGGCCGGGCCGAACGGGACCTCGTCCGCCACCACGGCGGCCAGGATCTCGGGGTCGACCTGCTTGAGGTGGAGGTAGCCGATGCGCTCCCCGTAGGTCTCGATGAGCTTGACGCTGTCGCCGCCGCAGTAGGCGTAGTGCCCGGTGTCCAGGCAGAGCGAGACCAAGGAGGGGTCGGTGGCGTCGAGGAAGCGGTTGACGTTCTCCTCGCCGTCGATGTGGGTGTCCGCGTGCGGGTGGACGACGATGCGGAGCCCGTAGCGCTCCCGGACCTCCCGGCCGAGCCGTTCCGTCTGGGTCGTCAGGTCCCGCCACTGCGCGGGCGTGAGCGTGCGGTCCTCCAGCACCTCGCCCGTCCTGTCGTCGCGCCAGAAGGAGGGGATGACGACCAGGTGTTCGGCGCCCATGGCCCGGGTCAGCTCGGCGATGTCCGCGACATGCGCCCAGGTCCGGTCCCAGACGTCGGGGCCGTGGTGCAACCCGGTGAAGACGGTGCCGGCGGAGACGGTCAGCCCACGGCTGCGCGTCTCGTCCGTCAGCCGGGCCGGATCGGTGGGCAGATAGCCGTACGGACCGAGCTCGATCCACGCGTACCCGGCCTCGGCGACCTCGTCGAGGAAGCGCTGCCAAGGCACCTGCCGCGGGTCGTCGGGGAACCACACACCCCATGAGTCGGGTGCCGAGCCGATACGGATGCGGGCCGAAGAGGGTGCGGAGGGGGTCATATCGCCCAGCGTCGCGGCCCGTACGGACAGGTGTCAAGAGTTCGTCCGAATGTCCGGACAAAATGTTGACAGGGTTCGGGGGAGAGGGCTAGACCTGACCTGGGATCAGCCGACCACCGGGGGCAGAGCCGGTGGGCCGAAGGGATGCGCATGGCCGAGCCGTACGACGTGATCACCATGGGGCGGATCGGGGTGGACCTCTATCCGCTCGACATCGGCGTGCCGCTCGCCCGGGTGGAGACGTTCGGCAAGTTCCTCGGCGGCTCCCCGGCGAACGTGGCGGTGGCGGCGGCGCGGCTGGGACGGCGTACGGCGCTGATCACCCGGACCGGCCGGGACGCGTTCGGGGAGTACCTCCACCAGGAGCTCCGGGGGTTCGGGGTGGATGACCGGTGGGTGACGGAGGTCGCGGAGTACCCGACGCCGGTGACCTTCTGCGAGATCTTCCCGCCGGACGACTTCCCGCTCTACTTCTACCGGCAGCCCAAGGCGCCCGATCTGGAGATCCACCCGCCGGAACTCGACCTGGACGCGGTGCGCGATGCGCGGATCTTCTGGATGACCGGTACGGGGCTCAGCGCCGAGCCCAGCCGGGCCGCGACGCTGGCGGCCCTCCGAGCGCGCAGCGAGAGCCCGGCCCGAGCGTCTCGTACCGCGACCGTGTTCGATCTCGACTGGCGGCCCATGTTCTGGGACGGCGGCGACCACAGCTCGGTCGCGCCCGCCCGCTACCGGGAGGCGCTCGCCCACGCCACCGTCGCCGTCGGCAACATCGACGAGTGCGAGATCGCGACCGGCGAACGCGAACCGCACGCCGCCGCCCGCGCCCTGCTCGCCGCCGGCGTGGAGCTGGCCGTCGTCAAGCAGGGGCCGAAGGGCGTTCTCGCCGTCCACCGCGACGGCTCCACCGCCGATGTGCCACCGCTGCCGGTGGAGGTCGTCAACGGGCTCGGCGCCGGGGACGCGTTCGGCGGGGCGCTCTGCCACGGGCTGCTGGCCGGCTGGGACATCGCCCGGATCATGCGGTACGCGAACGCCGCCGGGGCCATCGTCGCCTCCCGCCTCGCCTGCTCCTCCGCGATGCCGTTCCCGGACGAGGTGGAGCGGGCCCTCGCGGCGGGAGCCGTGACGGCGGACAGCACGACCGGGCCCGCCGGAGCGGCCTCATGACCCCCGCCGCGGCCTCCCTCCGCGAATTGGTCCGGCTCCGCGCCGAGCGCCCCGAAGCGGTGGCCGAAGCCGCCGCGCGACGGAAGCGGAGGCCTCTGCTCCGTACGGCGGACATCCCCACCGACCGCGACCGTACCGCCCGCCCTGGCCGCGACCGCACCGCCCACCCCGGCCGGCTGATGATCATCGCCGCCGACCACCCCGCACGCGGCGCCCTCGCCGTCGGGGACCGGGCGCTCGCCATGGCCAACCGGTTCGAGCTGCTCCAGCGGCTCTGCCTCGCCCTCTCCCGGCCCGGCGTCGACGGCGTCCTCGCCTCCGCCGACGTCCTGGACGACCTGCTCCTCCTCGGCGCCCTGGAGGACAAGGTGGTCATGGGCTCCATGAACCGGGGCGGGCTCGCGGGCGCGGCCTTCGAACTGGACGACCGGTTCACCGGACACCGCCCCGAGGACCTGGTCCGCCACGGGTTCGACGCCGGGAAGCTGCTGCTCCGCATCGACCACGAGGACCCCGGCTCGCTCGACACCCTGCACACCGCCGCCCGCACCATCGACGCCATGGCCGCGCACCGGCTGCCGGTCTTCGTCGAGCCGTTCCTCTGCCGGCGCGTCGACGGCCGCCTCCGCAACGACCTCGGCGCCGCCGCCGTCGCCACGTCCATCGCCATCGCCTCGGGCCTGGCCGGGACCTCCGCGTACACCTGGCTCAAGGTCCCCGTCACCGAGCATCCGGACGACATGGCGCAGGTCATGGAGACCTCCACGCTGCCCGCCGTCCTGCTCGGCGGCGAGGTGGGCGACGACCTGGACGGGGCGTACGGGAAGTGGCGCGAGGCGCTGCGGCTGCCGACGGTGCGGGGGCTGGTCGTGGGGCGTTCGCTGCTCTACCCGGTCGACGGCGACGTGGCGGGGGCCGTCGACACCGCCGTATCGCTGCTGTAGCCGGGTAAGGAGGGGCCATGGAAACGCACCATGAACACCACGGGCACCACACCGGAGGCGCTCCGCCCGCCGCGCCACGCCACCATCTCTCCGCCGGCACCGCCGCACGCGGGCCCTATGTCCTGGACATCGATCCGGAAATGGCTGGATGGGACCGGTCCCATCTCCGTGTTCTGGAGCTGGAGCCGGGCGGAGTTCATACGCTGGTCACCGGGGAATGTGAATGGATCGTCCTGCCGTTGGCCGGTGCCTGTACGGTGCGTACGGCAGGGGAGACCTTTGAACTGCTGGGCCGGGAAAGCGTGTTCAGCGGGGTGAGTGATTTCGCCTACGTGCCGCGCGACGACCGAGCACAGATCGCCTCCGGCGCAGGAGGCCGCTTCGCCCTGGCAGGAGCGAAGTGCGAGCGACGACTCCCCGCTCGCTACGGCCCCGCGCCGGAGGTACCCGTCGAGCTGCGCGGCACCGGCAGCTGCTCGCGCCAGGTGAACAACTTCGCCGCCGCCGACACCTTCGACTGCGACCGCCTGATCGCCGTCGAGGTCCTCACACCCGGCTCCAACTGGTCCTCCTACCCGCCGCACAAGCACGACGAGCACGTGCCGGGCGAGGAGTGCGAGCTGGAGGAGATCTACTACTTCGAGGTGGAGGGCGGCGGCCTCGGCTACCACCGGGTCTCGCCGTCGCGCGCAGGCGGTACGGAGGTCCTCGCCGAGGTCGGCAGCGGCGACGCGGTCCTCATCCCCGACGGCTGGCACGGCCCGTCCATCGCCCCGCCCGGCCGCACGCTCTACTACCTGAACGTCATGGCGGGGCCGGGGGAGGAGCGGGCCTGGCTGATCCGCGACCATCCGGACCACCGATGGATCCGCGACACCTGGCGGGACGAGCCGGTCGACGCCAGACTGCCGCTGTACACGGCGCATCCGCAGACGGCCCGCCCGGACACGGCGCATCCGTCGCCCGGCCCGGAGGTAACAGGTTGAGCCCGACGAGTCCCGCGAGCGCACGGCCCGCCAGCACCCGCCGCCTGACCACCGCTCAGGCCCTGGTCGCCTTCCTCGCCCGGCAGTACACCGAGCGCGACGGCCGCCGCCACCGTCTGATCAGCGCCACCTGGGGCATCTTCGGCCACGGCAACGTCGCCGGCATCGGACAGGCGCTCGTGGAGGCGGGCAACGGGCCGGGCAACGGGGCAGGCAACCGGGCGGGCAACGGGACGCTGAACGGCGACGGCCACGGGAACGGCACCGCGCCCCGCATGCCGTACCTCCAGGGCCGTAACGAACAGGCCATGGTGCACGCGGCCGTCGGGTACGCGCGCCAGTCCGGCCGGCTCTCCGCGCACGCGGTCACCACCTCCATCGGCCCGGGCGCCACCAACCTCGTCACCGGCGCGGCCCTTGCCACCATCAACCACCTGCCCGTCCTCCTCCTCCCCGGCGACACCTTCGCGACCCGGCCCGCCGACCCCGTACTGCAACAGCTCGAAGTGCCGTACGCCGGTGACGTGTCGGTCAACGACTGCCTGCGCCCCGTCTCGCGCTACTTCGACCGGGTCACCCGGCCGGAGGCGCTCATTCCGGCGGCCCTCCAGGCGATGCGGGTGCTGGCCGATCCCGCCGAGACGGGCGCGGTCACCCTCGCGCTGCCCCAGGACGTGCAGGCGGAGGCGTACGACTGGCCGGAGGAGTTCTTCGCCGAGCGGGTCTGGCGGGTCCGCAGGCAGGCGCCCGACACGGCCGAACTGGAAGCGGCGGTACGGGCGGTGCGCTCGGCCCGCCGCCCGCTGATCGTCGCCGGCGGCGGGGTCCGTCACAGCGGAGCCGAGGAGACGCTCGCCGCCTTCACCGCCGCCACCCGCATCCCGGTCGCCTCCACCCAGGCGGGCAAAGGGGCTCTGCGCCACGACCACCCGGCGGACGTGGGCGGCATCGGCCACACCGGCACCGCCACCGCCGACGAGCTGGCCCGCACCGCCGACCTGGTGATCGGCGTCGGCACCCGGTACACGGACTTCACCACCGCCTCCGGCACCCTCTTCGAGAACCCGGCCGTCCGCTTCCTCAACCTCAACATCACCGGCTCCGACGCCCACAAGCTGGCCGCCCTCCCGCTGGTCGCCGACGCCCGCACCGGCCTGGAGGCGCTCACGGCGGCCCTCGCCGGACGGGGCTACCGGATCGACCCGGCGTACGAGACGGAGTACACCGGCGCGAAGGAGGCATGGGAGCAACAGGTCGAAGCGTCCTTCACCACCCCCGACCCCACCGCGCGCCCCACCCAGACCCAGCTCCTCGGCCTGCTCGACGCGCTGGTCACCGAGGACGACATCCTCATCAACGCCGCCGGTTCGCTCCCCGGCGACCTGCACAAGCTCTGGCGCACCCGCTCCCGGGACCAGTACCACGTGGAGTACGGCTACTCCTGCATGGGCTACGAGATCCCGGCCGCGATCGGCGTCCTGCTCGCGACCCGGGCCCAGAGCCGTGAGGGTCGCCCCGTCTGGGCGCTGGTCGGCGACGGTACGTACCTGATGAACCCCACCGAGATCGTCACCGCCGTCCAGGAGAACCTCCCCCTCAAACTCCTGATCCTCCAGAACCACGGGTACGCCTCCATCGGCGGCCTCTCCGAGGCGGTCGGCGGCGAGCGCTTCGGCACCGCCTACCGCCACCGCGACCCCGACGGAGGCTTCACCGGCCCGCCGCTCCCGGTCGATCTCGCCGCCAACGCGGCCTCCCTCGGCATGCGGGTCCTACGCGCCGCCACCGTCGACGACCTGCGCAAAGCCCTCTCCGAGGCTCGCGACGCCGAGGGCCCCACTTGTGTCTACGTCGAGACCGAAACGCCCGACACAGTGTCGGGCCCCCCTCCGGCACAGGCGTGGTGGGATGTTCCGGTAGCCGAAACCGCGAGCCGTCCGGCGGCGGTCACGGCCCGGGAGGAGTACGACCGGCAGGTCGCCGCCCGACGCCGCCACCTGTGAGACCGGCCTGACCACCTGAACCGGCCCCCACGCCTGCCTGAAGCCTGAAGGAGTACGTCATGACGAAGACCGTCAACCACTGGATCGGCGGCAAGACAGTGGAGGGCACGTCGGGCCAGTACGGTCCGGTCACCGACCCGGCCACCGGCCAGGTCACCACGCAGGTGGCGCTGGCCTCGGTGGAGGAGGTCGACGCGGCGGTGGCGGCCGCGAAGGCCGCGTACGCCACCTGGGGCACCTCCTCGCTCGCTCAGCGCACCACGGTCCTCTTCCGCTACCGCGCGCTGCTCGACGCCCACCGCGACGACATCGCCGCGCTGATCACCGCCGAGCACGGCAAGGTGCACTCGGACGCGCTCGGCGAGGTCGCCCGCGGTCTGGAGATCGTGGAGCTGGCGTGCGGGATCACCACGCAGCTCAAGGGCGAGCTCTCCACCCAGGTCTCCAGCCGGGTCGACGTCTCGTCCATCCGCCAGTCGCTCGGCGTGGTCGCGGGCATCACGCCGTTCAATTTCCCGGCCATGGTGCCGATGTGGATGTTCCCCCTCGCCATCGCGTGCGGCAACACGTTCGTGCTGAAGCCGAGCGAGAAGGACCCGTCGGCGGCCAACCTGCTGGCCCAGCTGGCGTCGGAGGCGGGCCTTCCGGACGGCGTCCTGAACGTCCTGCACGGCGACAAGGTGGCGGTCGACGGCCTGCTCAACCACCCCGACGTGGCGGCGGTCTCCTTCGTCGGCTCCACCCCCATCGCCCGCTACATCCACGCCACCGCCTCCGCCAACGGCAAGCGCGTCCAGGCGCTCGGCGGCGCGAAGAACCACATGCTCGTCCTCCCGGACGCCGACCTGGACGCGGCCGCCGACGCGGCGGTCTCGGCGGCGTACGGCTCCGCCGGTGAGCGCTGCATGGCGATCTCGGCGGTCGTCGCGGTCGGCGCGATCGGCGACGAGCTGGTCGCCAAGATCCGCGAGCGCGCCGAGAAGATCACGATCGGCCCCGGCAACGACCCCGCCTCCGAGATGGGCCCCCTGATCACCGCCGCCCACCGCGACAAGGTCGCCTCGTACGTCACGGGCGCCGCCGCCCAGGGCGCGGAGGTCGTCCTCGACGGCACGGGCCACACGGTGGAGGGCTTCGAGGACGGCCACTGGATCGGCCTCTCCCTCCTGGACAAGGTCTCCACCGACTCCGACGCGTACCAGGACGAGATCTTCGGCCCGGTCCTGTGCGTGCTCCGCGTGGAGACGTACGAGGACGGCGTCGCCCTCATGAACGCCTCGCCGTTCGGCAACGGCACCGCGATCTTCACCCGCGACGGCGGCGCGGCCCGCCGCTTCCAGCTGGAGGTCGAGGCCGGCATGGTCGGCGTCAACGTGCCGATCCCGGTCCCGGTGGGCTACCACTCCTTCGGCGGCTGGAAGGACTCCCTCTTCGGCGACCACCACATCTACGGCAACGACGGCGTGCACTTCTACACCCGCGGCAAGGTCGTCACCACCCGCTGGCCCGACCCGGCGGACGCCCCGGCCGGCGTCGACCTGGGGTTCCCGCGCAACCACTGACCGTCCTGGCGCGGCTCTCCGCCCGTCCTCGGTGATTGCCGGGGGCGGGCGGGGGAAGCGCGCCGGCTGCTACCCCGGCGGACGGCCCGGCGCCCGGCGGAGGACCTCCTCCGGGAGAGCGGCACGGGCTCCGACGGCCTCGATGCCGAGCAGACGGCCGGCCGCGTCGAAGTCGAGGGTCAACTCGGCGTTCCCGTCGGGCGTCCCGACGGTAATCTGCCGTACGGAGGCGCCATCGGCGATGTGGGCGACGAGGGAGACGTACGCGCTGTCGTTCTCGTGGTCGTACTCGACATGCATGGTGGTGGCGCGCTCCCCGGATGTATGACTCGATGGTGCGATTCGATGAACGGCCGACGGCCCCCGCAGCCACGGCCCTGGCCGATCATGCCGCACCATGGCGGCGGACGGCCGGGAATAAACGGGGTGCGGCCCCGCATCCACGTCCCGCACCCTGGCTCCATGAACACCCCGCCCCTCCCGCCCCGTTACGAGATCCGCGCGCTGCACACCGCCACCACGGTCACCGTCTACCAGGCGTACCCGCCCGCCATCGGGCTCCCCGCCGCGCGCGACGGGAGGTTCCCCGCCCAGTGGAAGCGGGACCGGATGACGTGGATCAAGCCCAGCTTCCTGTGGATGATGTACCGCTGCGGCTGGGGCACCAAGGAGGGCCAGGAGGTCGTCCTCGCCGTCGAGATCGACCGGGCCGGCCTGGAGTGGGCCCTCGCGCACGCCGAACTCTCCCACCACGTACGCGATGTGCACCCCGACGAGGCGTCCTGGAAGCAGAGCCTGCGCACCGCCCCCGCCCGCGTGCAGTGGGACCCCGAGCGCGACCTGGATCTGAACCCGCTCCCGTACCGCTCCCTCCAGCTGGGGCTGAGCGGCGAGGCGTCCCGGCGGTACGCGGACGAGTGGACCGTCTCCGTACGCAATGTCACCCCGCTCGCCCGCGAGGTGCACGCGGCGGTGCGCGCGGGGGAGCGGGAGAAGGCCGCCGCGCTGCTGCCGGCGGAGACGCCGCTGGACCTCACCGCGCCGCGGCCGGTACGGGCCGGGGAGTAGTCCGGTCCGTCACGGTCGTTGCGCGGCCAATGTCCGCAATGGCCTTCGGCCGGGATAAGGGCCGTACCGCGTCCGGAGTACGGGAAGGGCGCACCGTACCTCTCAGGGAGGCTGCCCACCTCCCCCTGGCGGCACTCAACCGGGTTGCGTCCTCCGTTTAGGGTCGAGGGATGGAGACCCCTACTGTTCGATGGCGGCGCCTGCTGCCCCGTACACCTGGCCGGTGGGCCGCGGCCGTCGCCGTGCTCGCCGTGCTGGTGGGCGGTGGCACCTGGACCGCCGTCGCCGATGACGGCCCGCCCGCCGTGCAGCGCGAGGACCGGATGCTGCGGCCGGGCGGAGTGCCGATCGACACCTCGTACTTCACCACCGGAGGTTCCGGTAAGCGGCCCGCCGTGCTCATCGGCCACGGCTTCGGCGGCAGCAAGAACGACGTGCGGGCCCAGGCCGAGAAGCTGGCCGCCGACGGGTACGCGGTGCTGACCTGGTCGGCGCGCGGGTTCGGCAAGTCGGGCGGGGCGATCTCGCTCAACGACCCCGACGGCGAGGTCAAGGACGTCTCCGGGCTCATCGACTGGCTGGCGGAGCGGCCCGAGGTCGAGCTGGACAAGAAGGGCGACCCCCGGGTCGGCCTCACCGGCGCCTCCTACGGCGGGGCCGTTTCCCTGCTCGCCGCCGGGCACGACCAGCGGGTCGACGCCATCGCGCCCGTGATCACGTACTGGAACCTGGCCGACGCCCTCTTCCCCGACGGGGTCTTCAAGAAGCTCTGGGCCGGGATCTTCATCACCACCGGCGGCGGCTGCGAGAAGTTCGAGAAGCAGCTCTGCGAGATGTACGAGCGGGTCGCCGTCAGCGGCAAGCCCGACGCGGCCGCGACGAAGCTGCTCACCGAGCGCTCGCCCTCCGCCGTCGCCGACCGCATCAAGGTCCCCTCGCTCCTCCTCCAGGGCCAGTCCGACTCCCTCTTCCCGCTCGGCCACGCCGACGCCATGCAGAAGGCGATCAGCGCCAACGGCGCACCCGTCTCCGTCGACTGGATCTCCGGCGGCCACGACGGCGGCGACAACGAGACGCCCCGGGTCGAGGGGCGCGTCGGGGCCTGGTTCGACCGGTACCTGAAGGAGGAGACCGGCACCGACACCGGACCCGCCTTCCGCGTCACCCGTACCGGAGGCATCGACTCCACCGACGGTGCCGCCCTCAAGCGCGGCGCGAGCAGCGATACCTACCCGGGGCTGCGCAGCGGCGGCCGCGATATCCCGCTCGGGGAGGGGACGAAGACGTTCCGCAACCCCGCCGGCTCCGCCCCGCCCGCCATCTCCGCCGTCCCCGGCATCGGCGGCGGCCTCTCCCAGCTCTCCTCGCTCGGCGTCGGCCTCTCGCTCGACTTCCCCGGGCAGTTCGGCCGCTTCGAGTCGGCCCCGCTGGGCACCTCCGTACGCGTCACCGGCACCCCCACCGTCCGCGTGAACGTCAAGGCGACCGAGAGCCGCGACGCGGTGCTCTTCGGCAAGGTGTACGACGTGTCGCCGGACGGCCGCCAGCAGGTGCTGCCCTCCCAGCTCGTCGCCCCCTACCGGATCACGCCCGACCAGCAGGGCAAGCCGGTCGAGCTGGCGCTGCCGGCCGTGGACCACGAGTTCGACGCCGGGCACCGGATGCGGCTCGTCTTCTCCGCGACCGACCTCGGGTACGCGTCCCCCGCCGAGCCCGCCACCTACACCGTGACGGCCGACGGACCGCTGACCGTCCCCACCGCACCCGCCGTCAGGACCGCTGCCGCCACCCTCCCGTGGTGGACCTGGGGCCTCCCGGCCGCCGCCCTCGTCATCGCGGCGGCGCTCCTGATCACCGCCCGCCGCCGGACCGCCACGCCCGCACCGGACCCCGAACTCACCGACGTACCGCTCCAGATCACCGGGCTCTCGAAGAAGTACGCGAAGTCCGTCGACCGGTACGCCGTGCGCGAGCTGTCCTTCCGCGTCGAGAAGGGCCAGGTCCTTGGGCTGCTCGGGCCCAACGGCGCGGGCAAGACGACCACGCTGCGCATGCTCATGGGGCTCATCAGCCCGGACGAGGGCGAGATCCGCGTCTTCGGCCAGGCCATCCGGCCGGGCGCGCCGGTGTTGTCCCGGGTGGGCGCCTTCGTCGAGGGCGCGGGCTTCCTGCCGCACCTCTCCGGGCGCGCCAACCTGGACCTGTACTGGCAGGCCACCGGCCGCCCCGCCGAGGACGCCCACATCGAGGAGGCCCTGGAGATCGCCGGTCTCGGCGACGCGCTGGCTCGCGCCGTACGGACGTACTCCCAGGGCATGCGGCAGCGGCTCGCCATCGCGCAGGCCATGCTCGGCATGCCGGACCTGCTCATCCTGGACGAGCCGACCAACGGGCTGGACCCGCCGCAGATCCGCGAGATGCGTGACGTGATGATCCGTTACGCGGCCGGGGGCCGGACCGTCATCGTCTCCAGCCACCTGCTCTCCGAGGTCGAGCAGTCCTGCACCCACCTGGTCGTCATGGACCGGGGCCGGCTCGTGCAGGCCGGACCGGTCGCCGAGATCACCGGTTCCGGCGACATGATCCTGGTGACCACGGCCGAGGAGGTGTCCGAGCCGCTCGCGGAGAAGGTCGCCGCCCTGCCCGGCATCGGCTCCGCCGTCCGCACCGACGACGGGCGCGGCCTCCTGGTCCGCCTGGACGGGGCCACCACCTCGCGCCTCGTCGCCGACCTCGTCCGCCTCGACGTCCCGGTCACCGGCGTCGGCCCGCACCGCCGCCTGGAGGACGCCTTCCTCACCCTGATCTCCGGAGGAGCAGCATGAGCGCCGCCGTACAGCCACCCGAGGCCGAGGTGGCGCCCGAGCACCCGGAGGCCGCCGGCTACCGCGCCGGGCGCACGCTCCCGCTCCGCGTCGAGGCCATGCGCCAGCTGCGCCGCCGCCGCACCCTGCTCATGGGCGGAATCCTCACGGCCCTGCCCTTCATCCTGATCATCGCCTTCGCGATCGGCGGCACGCCGGACGGCGAGGACGGCGGCGGAGGAGGAGGCCGGGGCGGCGGCCGGATCAACCTGATGGACGTGGCGACCGAGTCCGCCGCGAACTTCGCCGCCACGTCCCTGTTCGTCTCGGCGGGCTTCCTGCTGGTGATCCCGGTGGCCCTGTTCTGCGGGGACACCGTCGCCTCCGAGGCGAGCTGGTCCTCGCTGCGCTACCTGCTCGCCGCGCCCGTACCGCGCGTCCGGCTGCTGTGGTCCAAGCTCGTCGTCGCGCTCGGCTTCAGCCTCGCCGCGATGGTGCTGCTGCCGCTCGTCGCGCTGGCGGCGGGTACGGCGGCCTACGGGTGGGGGCCGCTGAAACTGCCGACCGGGGGCGCGCTGGCGGCCGGGGACACCATCCCGCGCCTCGCGCTCGTCGTCGCGTTCATCTTCGTCTCCCAACTCGTGACCGCGGGGCTGGCGTTCTGGCTCTCGACGAAGACGGACGCGCCGCTCGGCGCGGTCGGCGGAGCGGTCGGTCTCACCATCGTCGGCAATGTGCTCGACGCGGTCACCGCGCTCGGCTCCTGGCGCGACTTCCTGCCCGCCCACTGGCAGTTCGCGTGGGCCGACGCGCTCCAGCCGGAACTGGAGTGGGGCGGCATGATCAAGGGGGCGGCGATCTCGGTGACGTACGCGCTGATCCTGTTCGCTCTCGCGTTCCGTGGGTTCAGTCGTAAGGACATCGTGTCCTGAACCTGATGTTCCGCGGTTTCGGCGTCCGCGAAGGCGCCCCGCCCGGCCCCGTATGACCGCCGTCCGGCCTCTGTTGCCGCATCGAGATGGTTCCGCAACGCTTTCGTCGACTCCGGTCGGCGGCCCCGTACGTCACATTCACAGGTGTCGGAGATAGGAACGCGACACCGTGATGACGTGGGGGGTTACGGATGGACCAGCGAAACGGCAAGCGAGCGACAGAGGTCCGGTCAGGGCGCCGGGTGGGAGGCCTGGCAGGGGCGGTGGCGCTTCTGCTCGCCGCCGGGATGGTGCTCACGGCGTGCGGTGCGGGTGATTCGTCGGACGGCGCCACCGCCGACAAGCGCTCCGGCTCACGCCCGGCGCAGGGCACGACCGGCGACGGAAAGGGCGCCCCCGACGCGGTGGCACCGGACCAGGGACGGCCGTCCGAGGCGAACGGAGACAAGGCGGCCCCGGATATCGCCGCCCCGGACTACCTCTCCACCTTCGCCCTGGACGTCGACACCGCCAGCTACGGCTACGCACGCTCCACCCTCGGCAACGGCACGCTGCCCGATCCGGCGAACGTACGGCCGGAGGAGTTCGTCAACAGCTTCAAGCAGGGCTACGAGCGTCCGAAGGGCAACGGCTTCTCCGTCACGGTCGACGGAGCCCGGATCCCCGCTGGCTCCGGCGCCTCCGACTGGTCGCTGCTCCGCGTCGGTCTGGCCACCAAGGCCGCCCCGCCGAGCAGCGAACGCCCGCCCGCCTCGCTCACGTTCGTCGTCGACATCTCCGGCTCCATGGCAGGCGAAGGCCGTCTCGGGCTGGTGCAGAAGTCCCTGAACATCCTGACCGACGAGCTGCGCGACGACGACTCCGTCTCCCTGGTCACCTTCAGCGACGAGGCCGAGACCCGGCTCCCGATGACCCGCCTCAAGGGCAACCGGAACAAGATCCGCGACGCGGTGGAGGCCATGGAACCCGCCCAGTCCACCAACGTGGAGGCGGGGATCATGCGCGGTTACGAGGAGTCCGTCAAGGGCCACCGCAAGGGCGTGAACAACCGGGTGGTGCTGCTCTCCGACGCGCTGGCCAACACCGGCGACACCCACGCCGACAACATCCTGGAACGGATCGACTCCGCCCGCCGCGAGTACGGCATCACCCTCTTCGGCGTCGGCGTCGGCAGCGACTACGGCGACGCGTTCATGGAGCGGCTCACCAACCGGGGCGACGGCCACACCACGTACGTCGGCGACGAGGAGCAGGCCCGCAAGGTCTTCGTCGACCAGCTGCCCGCCCACATCGAACTCCGCGCGCGCGACGCCAAGGCCCAGGTCGCCTTCGACCGCAGGAACGTCAAGCAGTTCCGGCTGATCGGCTACGAGAACCGCAAGGTCGCCGACGAGGACTTCCGCGACGACAGCGTCGACGGCGGCGAGGTCGGCCCCGGCCACACGGTGACCGCGCTCTACGCCGTACGGCTGCGCGAAGGCGCCTCCGGCGAGGTGGCCGAGGCGACGGTGCGCTGGCTCGACCCCAAGACCCGCAAGGCGTACGAGGAGAGCGGCTCGGCGCGGACCGGCACGATCGACGGCACGCTGTGGGGTGGTGACTCGCAGCGGCTCCAGGTGGCAGCCGTGGCGGCCTACTTCGCCGACACCCTGCGCGGCGGCGACCTGCCCGGCACGCCCGCACTGCGCGAACTGGCCTCGCGGGCCGCGAAGCTGGCGGACGAGACCGAGGACGATTCCGTACGGAAGCTGGCGACGGCGATCGGCCAGGCGGAGGCGCTCAGGAACGGGACCGAGCCGGAGGCCGGTGGAGGCGAGGACGAAGGCGAGATCGGCTGAGCGGAGGGTCGGACGGCGTTCGCACACTCACACGAAAACGGGCTGTGCGAACCGCTGTCACCGGTCATGATGTCCGCCATGACCTCCCTGCTCCTGGTGCTCTCCGTGATCGTCACCGGCCTCTACGCGGGCATCATGCTGACGTTCCTGATCGCGATCATGCCCGGCCTCGCCGAACTGACGGACGAGCAGTTCACGGCGGCGATGCGCCGCTTCAACGAGAAGGTCCCCGGGCCGCTCTTCCTCGTCCTGTTCCTCGGCGTGGTCGCCCTGCCCGCCGCCGCGCTCTTCACCGGGCTCGGCGAGCACGACGAGGTGGCGGGCCCGGCGCTCGTGGCGGCGCTCGTCTGCGTGGTCGCCGGCCATCTGGTCACGATCGCCGGGAACATCCCGCTCAACAACGCGCTCGCCGCGTCGGAGGGCGGCGACGACAGCGCCGCCCGCCGGGCGTTCGAGCCGCGGTGGAACACCTTCCACCAGATCCGCACCGCCTTGGTGCTGGTGGCGTGCGTCCTGCTGGCCGTCGCGCTGTAGCCGACTCGCCTTCACCGGCTCACACGTTGGGCACCCTGAGCCGGTCCCAGCTGGTTTTGCCCGGGATGCCGTCGGCGTCGGTGCCGGTGTAGCCGAGCTTGCGCTGCCAGGCCGCGTACGAGTTCCGATCCGCCGTGGACCAGGCCGGACCCGGCCCCACCGTGTACCGCCCGCACCCCTCGGCCACCAGGCGCCTGCCCATGGCGGTGACGACAGGACTGTTGCGGCCGGCCTTGAAGAACGAGGCTCCGGGGAACGGCTCGTACGCCGGTTTCGGAGGTGGTTCGGCGGGTCCGTCCGGCGCACCGTCCAGCCGCTTGCCGATCCTGGAACGCATCGAGCTCATGGTGAAGCCCCGCGGATCGACCTTGCCCGGCTGCCACTCCAGGTGCCCGATCACCGACCGCTCGCCCCACCCGTGCGCCCGGCAGACGGCCGCGGCGGCCCGCTCGATCGCCAGCAGCTGGGCGGCCGGCCAGGGATCCTTCCCATCCCCGAGGTTGACGCACTCGAAGCCGTAGAAGTACCGGTTGCCGTCGGTGTTGGCCTCGTTGTCCGGCGGCAGGGCCTTCTCCGCGACGACGGCCCGCAGGACGTCGTCGTCGCCGAGCCCGGCGTGGTTGGCGCGCCCGTTCCCGACGAGATGGACGGTCCCGTCCTTGGCGATCACGCCGTGGCAGAGGGGGCCGGGGAGGGCGGAGTGGCCGTTGTAGCAGAGCTCGACGGAGGAGGCGGTGCCCGATGTGACGGTGTGATGGATCATGACGCCGTGCGTCGGACCCCAGGGCCCTTTGTGATTCCGGTTGTTCGTACGCCAGCTCCGGTGCTCGACGACGTGGAGGCCTTCGGCGCGGAGGGCTTTGAGCAGCTTGTCGGCGGACAGAGGCGTCGCCATCGTGGTGCTCCTTTCCAGGTGGTACGGGGGTTCGCAGGGTTGTTCGAGGGATGGCGGGCAGGCTCGGATGCCAGACGGCACAACGAAGTTGCGCTCGCCCGAACGGGTTTGCGGAGAGGTGGGGGAGCCCGGCGGAGGGATTCCGCCTAGGGGCCGTACAGGATCGATTTGCCCGTTCTCGCGCCGCCCTGAACGTCCTCCCGTACCGAACGTTTCGTCGGCCCGCCACTCTTGTGCGGCGGATTCCGCTTAGGGGGAGGGGTGGGGTGGATGGGGCGGCAGTTCCGGCGCCGGGGTGCGTACGGGAAGGGGTGCCCTCCTCCGTGCTGGGCGCGCCCCTCCCCGTACTCCCACCGTCGTATGCGCCCGGCGCACCCGGCTCCTACCGTGAAGGGGTGACGACCTTCGACCGCCTCACCGCGCGCGTGCGCGCCCTTCCGCCGCTCGCCGCGGATCTGCTGGTGGTGGCGGTGGTGGGCCTGTTCACCGCCACCGACCTGGCGGTGAACGACCCCGGCTACCGGCAGGCCGACGCGCTCAGCTGGGCCCTGCTCGCGGTCTCGGTCGCGGCGCTGGCCTTCCGCCGCCGCTGGCCCGTTCCGGTGGTATGCGTGACCGGGGCGGCGTGCGCCGGATGGGCGCTGTACGGGCACATCGGCGAGCTGCTGAACCTGCCGGTCATCGTGGCGCTGTACACGGTGGCCGTCCTCGGCGACCGCCGCCGCACCTTGTGGACCGGCTGGATCGCCGCGACCACCTCCGGCGTGGTCGCCCTGTTCGTGGGCCGGGACGTCGTCGACCCGCAGGGCCTGCCGGTCCTGGAGATGGTCTGGCCGCTCGTACCGCTGCTGCTGGGCGAGGCCGTACGGACCCGGCGCCTCCAGCCGTCCGGCGAGTCATCCGTCGCGCCCGACGGCCTGACGCGCCTGGGCGCCGACGCCCCGGCCGACCAGCTGGCCGTCCGCATGCTTCCCCGGATCTCCAGCCCCGCCCCGCACAAGGGCCTCCGGCTCGTCCGTGCGGAGGTCAGGGGCAAGCTGACGGTGACGGACCCGAAGACGTTCGTGGGGGCACTGACGAGGGGACTCGGGCACGGGAAGGCCTACAGCTGCGGGTTGCTGCTGGTGCGGTGAGGGCCGGGCCCCGGCCCACCTGTTCGGTCAGTTTGAGTCGGCTTCAGTCCGCGATGTCGACGCCGTAGCCCCGTGCCAGGTTCGCGAGCCCCTCGTCGTACCCCTGCCCGACCGCGCGGAAGCGCCAGACCGCCCCGCGGCGATAGAACTCGGCAAGGAGCAGGGTGCGTTCCGTGGTGGCGGCGTCCAGGGTGGCCCTGGCCAGGGGCGCAGCTCCGGTGCCGGGTACCGCGGTGACCTGGACCGCGCCGATGTCGCCGAAGGTCGCCTCGCCGTCGATGGCGGCCGCGACGGCCACCTTGCGGGAGCCGGGCGGCAGCGAGGCGAGGTCGACGGCGATCGTCTGCTCGGCGGGGCCGTCGGTGAGGAGGCGTACGGTGCCGGCGGGGTTCTCCGGGGCACCGTAGAAGACGAAGTCCTCGTCGAAGGTGACCTGTTCGTCCTCGTCGAGCACGAAGGCGACGACGTCGATCTCGCAGCTCCCGCCCTGCGGCGCCCAGGCCGCGGTGATGTGCCACGGCGGTGCCGCGTCCTGCCCCGGCGCGGGCAGGTCCACGACGCCGCCGCGCGGCAGGACGAGAGGCGACGGCGTACGGTCCGCCTCCGGCTCCGGGGACGAGGAGCCGGCTGACGGGGACGCCGCGGCGGGCGCGGCCCCGGGAGCGTTCAGCCAGTGTTCGTCATGGACGGGGAGCCCCAGCTCCGGCATGCGCCGCAAGCGGCGATCGGCCTCTCCTCCCGGCAGGAGGACGGCATCGGTGACCGTGCGGGAGAGGTTGATGGCGGCGGAACCACCCAGCTCGACGACCCTGGTACGCGCGGCGGCCGCGGCGGGGTGTGTGCCGCCGAGTATGAGGACCCGCCGCCCGGCCAGCGGGCGGCCCGTCGGCGTCGCTGCTGGGGCCGGTCGGCGCGGGGCCGGAACGACCGCCACCGGTGTGGTGGGAGCGGGAGCCGCCGTAGAAGCAGGGGCGGCAACAGCGGCCCCGGACGCCGACGCCGCAGCCCCGGCCGCCCCAGCCCCTTCCGCCCCGCCCCGGTGCGGCGTCCCCGCGCGTACGTCGCCCAGCAGCCGCAGGAACGTGTGCTCGTCGATCACCGGTACGCCCTCGGCCGTCGCCCGCCGGGCCTTGGCCGAACCCGAGCCCGCCTCGTTGGTGACCAGCGCGCTGGTGTGGCGGCTCACCGAGGACATCACGTTCAGCCCCGCCGCGACCGACCGCGCCACGAGCTCCGCGCGCGAGGTCGCCGTCTCGCCGGTGATGGCGATCTTCATGCCCTGCACGAGCGGACCGCCCGCCTCCGCCCGCCCCGGATTGCGGTACGCGCACGGCGTCTTGGGCAGCTGAGGCGCGAACTGCACGTCCTGGCGCGGCGGGCACGCCACCAGGGGGAGGGGCAGATCGAGCCGTGCGGCCTCCCGGAGCGTCGCGCGCAGGATGCCGGCCAGCACGCGGGTGTCGTCCAGGGCGTCGTGCGCCCGCGTCTGCGGTACGCCGTAGTGCGCCGCGAGCGTGCCCAGCTTCATGTCGGCGGCCGGCGGGTCCACCTGCCGGTTGAGGGCGAGGGTGCACAGCCGCTGAGAGACCGGCAGATACAGGCGGGCCCGCGCGAACTCGTGCGCCAGGAAGTCGTAGTCGAACTGGGCGTTGTGGGCCACCAGGACCCGGTCCTGCAGCAGCGCCCCTATCCGCCCCGCCACCTGCTCGAAGGTCGGCGCCCCCAGCAGCCGCTCGGCGGTCAGCCCGTGCACATGCACCGGCCCCGGATCGCACCCCGGATTCAGCAGGGTCGAGAACTCCCCGGTCTGCTCGCCGTCCGGACCGATGGTCACCACCGCGACCGACAGCACCCGGTCCCGCCGCGCGACGACCCCGGACGTCTCCACATCCACCAGCGCCCAGTCGAAGGCGTAATCGCGCGGGCCGGAAACATCACGGGACGGGGAGCTCAGGGTCATGCCCGCAAGAATGATCCGGCATGTGCCCACTCCTCAACCGGAATGGCCTTTTTCCCGGATATACGAAGGCGCTTGGCCTGCCGGGGCCAGGTCCGGGATCTTCCCTTACGCCGCCGCTACCCCGCTCCCCGTTAACCTGCCCCGACCAGCGAAAAGGCCCTCCGGTGCGGAGGGCCTCACGGTCGTGCGGTCGGTGCGCCCCCGGCAGGACTCGAACCTGCGGCCAAGCGCTTAGAAGGCGCCTGCTCTATCCACTGAGCTACGGGGGCCGGGAGCCCTGATCGGGTGGTTCCGTGGCCGTGCCGGGACAAGGATAGGGCTCCGATCGCCTGGACCCGGTTGCTTCACCTGCGTGGCACGATGTGGAGGTTCGGTGAAGCGAACCGATAATCGCAGGTGAGTGCGGATCGTGCATAGCTTTTCGCGCCATGCGGCCCGGGTGTTGTGCACTCGTTATGCCTGCGCCCCACTCGTCCCTCTTGTCCTGAGTCTGCCCGAGGCCTGCCCGGGGTCCGCTCTGAGGCTGTCCGGAGAGTGGAACCGCCGCGCAGAGGGGTCTATAAGCTTCAAAAGGGCGCCAAAATTGGGCATTCTTCGCATGTGGTGACCATGGACGTACGGCCTCAGCTCATCGACGCACTTTCCGCCCTGCGCGACCGTGTCGCCGCCGTGCGTCTTCCACTCCCGCTGCCGGGGGCCGAACGCGCCCGGCAGACGAGGGTCGAACTCCTCGCGCAGCTGGACGACTACCTCCTGCCCCGGCTCAAGGACCCCGAGGCCCCGCTGCTCGCCGTGATCGGCGGATCCACCGGGGCCGGGAAGTCCACGCTGGTCAACTCGCTCGTCGGGTGCCGGGTCAGCGAGGCCGGGGTGCTGCGGCCCACCACGCGGACGCCCGTGCTGGTCTGTCACCCCGACGACCATCACTGGTTCGCGGGCGTACGGGTGCTGCCGCAGCTCACCCGGATCTGGCTGCCGCCGGGTCAGGCCCGGGACCCCGACGGGCTCGACGACCTCGGCGCCGGTGCGGACGACGACGCGAACGTGCTGCGCGTGGAGACCGCCGTCAGCCTGCCGCGCGGGCTCGCCATCCTCGACGCCCCCGACATCGACTCCCTCGTCGTACGCAACCGGGTCCTGGCCGCCGAACTCATCTGCGCCGCCGACGTCTGGGTCATGGTCACCACGGCGTCCCGGTACGCCGACGCGGCGCCCTGGCATCTGCTGCGTACGGCAAAGGAGTACGACGCGGCCCTCGTCACCGTCCTCGACCGGGTACCCCACCAGGTGATCGCCGAGGTCTCCCGGCAGTACGCGGCGCTCCTGACCCGCGCCGGACTCGGGGACGTACCGCGCTTCACCATCCCCGAACTCCCCGAGTCCGCCGGCGGCGGCAGCGGGCTGCTCCCGACCACCGCCGTCGCCCCGCTGCGCGCCTGGCTCACCCACCGGGCCCAGGACCCCGCAGCGCGGCAGCAGGCGGTGGGGCGTACGGCCTCCGGGCTCATCGAATCGCTGAACGTACGGATGCCCGAGCTGGCGTCGGCCGTGGCCGCGCAGTACGCCGCCTCCGTACGGCTCACCGGCGTGGTCGAGGACGCGTACGGCAAGGAGGCCGCCCGCATCCGGCGCCGGCTCCAGAGCGGAGCGGTCCTCTCCGGCGACGCGCGGACCCGGTGGCGCGGCTACCCCCTCTACAGCGCGCCCGGCGAACTCCTCGAAGCCCTGGTGGACAGCCTCATCGCCCTCCTCCAGTGCTCCGTCTCCGCCGCCGACGCGCAGATCCGTACGCGGTGGAGCCGCGAGCCCGCCGCCGGAGTGTTCCGGTTCGAGGGCGCCGGGCGGGAGGCCGGCGGGTGGGGGCCGGCCGAGGACATCGAGGGCCGGATCGCCGTGGCCGTACGGCGGTGGCGGCGGGTCCTGGAGGAGCTCGCCGAGGAGGAGGTGCGGCAGCTGGAACGCAGCGTGGCGCCCGACCCCGAGACCGTGGCCGCCCTGCTCGCGGCGGCCCTGCTCGGCGGCCGGCGGGCCCGTACGGCCGGCGAGCAGCTCGCCGAACGCATCGGGGCCCAGGGCGCGCTGCGCCTGCGCGACAAGGGCGGCCAACTGCTGACGACCTATCTGGACCAGGTGCTCGGCGGCGAACGCGACCGCCGCCTCGCGCCGCTCGACGCGCTCGACGTCGCTCCCGAGCCGCAGGCCGCGCTGATCGCCGCGCTTTCCGTACTGCAGAAGGAGAGGTGGCAGCGATGACTGCCGTCACGGACGAGGACCAGGGCAACGGCACGGCGGGGGCGGGAGCGGGGGCTCCGGAAGCCCCGGAGGCTCCGGGGATTTCCGGCAAGGAGGACGCCGGGCGCTGGGACGACGGGCTCATCGCACGGCGTGCCGCGGCGGTCGATGCGCGGAGCGGCGCGTCCGCGGGCGGCGATTCCGGAACCGGCACGTCCGGTACCGGTACGTCCGGACGCGGCGATTCCCGTACGGACGCGGGCTCCGCCGGTTCCGCTCCCGAGGACGACGACGTACGGCCTCAGGTCGAGGCGTACGGGCCCTCCGGCGGCCCTCTCCCGACCCGGCTCGACGCGCTGCGCGAACTCGTCGGCCTCTCCCGGGCCCGGCTCGACCGGGACACCCTCGCCGAGGCCGGACGCGTACTGGACGAGGCCGCCGCCCGGCAGCGGCTCTCCTCGCGGCACACGGTCGTCGCCATCGCGGGGGCCACCGGGAGCGGGAAGTCGACGCTGTTCAACGCGCTCGCCGGGGCCCAGATCTCCGACACCGGGCTGCGCCGCCCCACCACCTCCCAGCCCATCGCGTGCAGCTGGACCGACGGGGCGGCGGGCCTGCTCGACCGCCTCGCGATCCCCGGCCGTCTCCGCCGCAGGCCGCACCCCGGGCCCGCCGCGTTCGACGAGGCGCTCCAGGGGCTCGTCCTGGTCGACCTGCCCGACCACGACTCCGCCGCCACCGCCCACCGCGACCAGGTGGACCGGGTGCTGGCGCTGGTCGACGCGGTGATCTGGGTCGTCGACCCGGAGAAGTACGCGGACGCCGCCCTCCACGAGCGCTATCTGCGCCCGCTGGCCGGGCACGCGGAGGTCACCTTCGTCGTCCTCAACCAGATCGACCGGCTGCCCGGCGAGGCCGCCGACCTCGTGCTCGACGATCTGCGCCGGCTCCTGGACGAGGACGGCATGGCGCTCGGCGAGCACGGCGAACCCGGCGCCACCGTCATGTCCCTGTCCGCGCTGACCGGCGACGGGGTGCCCGAACTGCGGGAGATGGTCGGCCGGTTCGTCCAGGACCGCACGGCCGCCACCCGCCGGCTCTCCGCCGACGTGGACGCGGCGGCGGCGCGGCTGCGTCCGGTGTACGTGGCGGAGGGGCGGCCGGGACTGGGGGAGCGGGCCCGGGAGGAGTTCACCGACCGGCTGGCCGAGGCGGTGGGCGCGGCCGCCGCCGGGCAGGCCGCCGAGCGGGAGTGGCGCCGGAACGCGGGGCGCGCGTGCGGGACGCCGTGGCTGCGGCTGTGGCGATGGTACGAGTCCCGGGGGCTGCCGGGCAGCCTGGACCGGATGGGCCAGGCGCTCGCCCCGCCGGAGGAGGAGCCGACCGCCCGGCAGCGGGTCGAGCAGGCGGTCCGGATCGTCGCCGACGACGCGGCCGACGGGCTGCCCGCGCCCTGGGCGCAGGCCGTGCGCGAGGCGGCCTTCAACGGGGCGAAGGGGCTGCCGGAGGCGCTGGACGAGCTGGCGGCGAAGGCGGCTGCGGGAGGCGGTTCCACCAAGGGGTCCAGGGCTTCCAAGGGATCCAAGACGTCCAGGGGATCCCAAGGGTCCAGGGCGTCCGAGGGATCCGAGGCTTCCGGCGGTTCCAGTGGTTCCAGTGGGTTCGGTGGTTCCGAGCGGGTCGGTACGTCGGTGGGGCGGCGTCCCGCGACCGGCGTGGCGCTCGGCGGGCGGCCGGCCAAGCCGCCCCGGCCGAAGTGGTGGCCCGCCGCGGTGCTGGCCCAGGTGTCCATGACGCTGCTCCAGGTCTTCGGCGGTCTCTGGCTGCTCGGCCAGATCGTCGGGGTCCTGGAGCCGGGACTCGTCACCCCGGCCCTGATCATGCTGGCCGGAGTCGTCGGCGGGCCGCTGGTGGAGTGGTCCTGCGCGGCGGCGATCCGCGGCCCCGCCCGGCGCTACGGGCAGGACGCCGAACGACGGCTGCGCGAGGCGGCGGCCGGGTGCGGCCGGGCCAGGGTCCTGGACCCCGTCTCGGCGGAGCTGGTGCGGTACCGGGAGGTGCGCGAGCGGTACGTGGCGGTGACGGAGTTTTCCACAACCGGCCAGTAGTCCACAGGCCCCGGCGGGATTCGCTTCCGGCGTCCACCATGAAGTCCGTGCATCGGTACGCCGGTGGACGGAACGACGGAACGACGGAACGACGGAATCGAGCGGTACGACCGAAACGGGGCGGGAAATGAACGAGACGATGGTGACGCTGGTGGGAAACGCCGCTACGGCGGTGGAGTTCCGCGAGACGGCCACCGGGGGAATGGCACGCTTTCGCTTTGCCGTGACCCCGAGGCGCCGGGACCGTGAGACGCAGCTCTGGACGGACGGGCCCACCAGCTTCTACACGGTGTGGGCCTGGCGGACGCTCGCGGCCAACCTGGCCGCCTCGGTGGCGATCGGGGAACCACTGGTGGTGTACGGCCGGTTGAAGGTCCGCGAGGAGGAACGGGACGGCGGGCGGCGGACGTTCGTCGACGTCGAGGCGGTCACGGTCGGCCACGACCTGAGCCGCGGTACCGCCGCCTTCCGCCGGGTCGTCAGGACCGAGCCGGCGCTGACGGCGGCCTCGCACAGCAGAGCTGACGGAGAGTCGGAAGACGGTTCCGGCGCGTCACGGGCCCTGTCGGAACGAGCCGCCGAAAAGGTGGCCGTGTCCTGAAAGGGCTGGTCGCAGGGGCGGCCCGGCGATAACGATTCCGATTCGGAATGGTTGGCCGGGGGCAGTACGGGGGACTGTGCTTCGCCCGGTCCTTAGGATTCCCAGAGCTCATGGGTCACTTGAGTCTGCTGGCGGGGCATTCCCCACACGCGCACCACGCGCGAGGGTCCCGCCCGGAGGGGAATTCTGTGTTTTCTGCGCCTTCAGTGTCCGCTTCGCCGTCCGACGCGAAGGCGGTGCACACCGTCCGTGGCAGAGCGTCGCGGGCCGGGGAGGCCTCCGGGACCGGGCGGCTGCGAGGAGGCCGGGGCTTCCTCCGGCCGGTGACCGCGCTGCTGCTCTCCGGCCTCGTCACGGCGGCCACCCTCGCCGGGACGGGCACGGCGGCCGCCGACGACCCGGCCCGGCACCAGGGCGGCGCGGCCGCGGTGCTCGACGGGCTGAAGACGTTCGACAGCGCCGTGCTCCGCATGCCGGGTGAGAACGGCGCGCCCGACGTCACGCAGGAGTTGCCCGCCGGGCTCTTCGAGATGACCGTGGACGGCGGCGGCAAGCTCAAGACGTACTGCATCGACCTCCACAACCCCACCCAGGACCAGGCGAAGTACCTGGAGACCCCGTGGGCCGAGACCTCGCTCGGCGCCAACCGGAACGCCGGGAAGATCCGGTGGATCCTCCAGCACTCCTACCCGCAGGTCGACGACCTCGCCGCGCTGGCCGAGGCGGCGGGCACCGGGCCGCTCACCGAGAGGACCGCCGCCGCGGGCACCCAGGTCGCCATTTGGCGCTACTCGGACGGCGCCGACGTCACCGCGTCGGACCGGCAGGCCGAGAAGCTCGCCGACTGGCTGCAGAAGAGCGCGCGCAACGTCGCCGAACCCCGGGCGTCCCTGACGCTGGAGCCCGCGGCGGTCTCCGGCCGGGCCGGGGAGCGGCTGGGGCCGGTGACCGTCCGTACGGACGCGGACCAGGTCTCCGTCTCGCCCCCGGTGGACGCGGCGGCGAGCGGCATCAAGGTGACCGACGAGAAGGGCACGCCCGTCACCGCCGCCACCGACGGCGCCCGCCTCTACTTCGACGTACCGGAAGACAGCGCCGACGGCTCCGCCTCGCTGAGCGTCCAGACCACCACCTCCGTACCGGTCGGCCGCGCCTTCGCCGGGACCACCCGCACCCAGACCCAGATCCTGGCCGGCTCCAGCGAGTCCACGGTCTCCGCACGGGCCACCGCCACCTGGGCGAAGACGGGCGCCGCCCCGGCGCTCACCGCCCGGAAGAACTGCGTGGCCGGCGGCGTCGACATCACCGCGGCCAACCAGGGCGACGAGCCCTTCACCTTCGAGCTGGGCGGCGCCGAGCACACCGTGGCCGCCGGAGACACCGAGACGGTGACGATCCCGGTGGCCGAGGACCAGGCGTACGACTTCACCATCACCGGCCCCGGTGGCTTCCGGAAGAACTTCACCGGCGTGCTGGACTGCGCCACCAGCGGCAGCGTCGCCGCGGCCGAGAAGGACCTGCCGGCCGACGAGGACAGCGGGATCGACACCCAGACCGCCCGCGACCCCCTCCCCGCCTCGACCGGCACCACCACCTCCGGCCTGGAGGGCGACCTCGCGGCCACCGGCGGCTCCAGCACCACCCCGATGATCGCCGCCCTCGCCGTCGGCTTCCTCGTGATCGGCGGCGGCGCGCTGTTCGTCCTGCGCCGGAAGGAAGCGGTCCAGGCGGCCCGGCAGCACAGCGCGTAACGGCTGGTCCCCGGGCCGGGACCTGTTCATCCCTGGACGGGTTTCCGTCCGGGGATGGACGTCAGGCAAGATGGGGTGTATCTGCCCACACCTCTATTGCTGCCGGACGGTTTCTCTTGGCTGAGTTCATCTACACCATGCGCAAGACGCGCAAGGCGCACGGCGACAAGGTGATCCTTGATGACGTCACCTTGAACTTCCTGCCCGGCGCGAAGATCGGTGTCGTGGGGCCCAACGGCGCCGGTAAGTCCACGGTGCTGAAGATCATGGCGGGCCTGGAGCAGCCGTCCAACGGTGACGCGTTCCTGTCGCCCGGGTTCAGCGTCGGCATCCTCATGCAGGAGCCGAAGCTCGACGAGAGCAAGACCGTCCTGGAGAACGTCCAGGCCGGCGCGGCCGAGATCATGGGCAAGCTCCAGCGCTTCAACGAGGTCGCCGAGCTCATGGCGACCGACTACTCCGACGCGCTCATGGACGAGATGGGCAAGCTCCAGGAGGACCTGGACCACGCCAACGCGTGGGACCTGGACGCCCAGCTGGAGCAGGCCATGGACGCCCTGGGCTGCCCGCCCGGCGACTGGCCGGTCACCAACCTCTCCGGTGGCGAGAAGCGCCGCGTGGCGCTCTGCAAGCTCCTCATCGAGGCCCCGGACCTGCTCCTCCTCGACGAGCCCACCAACCACCTGGACGCCGAGTCGGTGAACTGGCTGGAGCAGCACCTCTCGAAGTACGCGGGTGCGGTCGTCGCCGTCACCCACGACCGGTACTTCCTGAACAACGTCGCCGAGTGGATCCTGGAGCTCGACCGCGGCCGCGCGATCCCGTACGAGGGCAACTACTCCACGTACCTCGACAAGAAGGCCGCCCGCCTCAAGGTCGAGGGCCGCAAGGACGAGAAGCGCCAGAAGCGGCTCAAGGAAGAGCTGGAGTGGGTGCGGTCCAACGCCAAGGGGCGCCAGACCAAGTCCAAGGCCCGTCTCGCCCGGTACGAGGAAATGGCGGCCGAGGCCGACAAGATGCGGAAGCTGGACTTCGAGGAGATCCAGATCCCGCCGGGCCCGCGCCTCGGGTCCATCGTCGTCGAGGTCGAGAACCTCTCGAAGGCCTTCGGCGACAAGGTCCTCATCGACGACCTGTCCTTCACGCTGCCCCGTAACGGCATCGTCGGCGTCATCGGCCCCAACGGCGCGGGCAAGACCACGCTGTTCAAGATGATCCAGGGCCTGGAGACGCCGGACACCGGCTCCATCAAGGTCGGCGACACGGTCAAGATCTCCTACGTCGACCAGTCCCGCGCCAACATCGACCCGAAGAAGACCCTCTGGGCCGTCGTCTCGGACGAGCTGGACTACATCAACGTCGGCCAGGTCGAGATGCCGTCGCGCGCCTACGTCTCCGCGTTCGGCTTCAAGGGCCCGGACCAGCAGAAGCCGGCCGGCGTCCTCTCCGGTGGTGAGCGCAACCGCCTCAACCTGGCGCTGACGCTCAAGGAGGGCGGCAACCTGCTGCTCCTCGACGAGCCCACCAACGACCTGGACGTCGAGACGCTCTCCTCGCTGGAGAACGCGCTGCTGGAGTTCCCGGGCGCCGCAGTGGTCATCTCCCACGACCGCTGGTTCCTGGACCGCGTCGCCACGCACATCCTCGCCTACGAGGGTGAGTCCAAGTGGTACTGGTTCGAGGGCAACTTCGAGTCGTACGAGAAGAACAAGATCGAGCGCCTCGGTGCGGACGCGGCCCGCCCGCACCGCGCCACGTACAAGAAGCTCACGCGAGGCTGATCGTCTTGGCTCGTCACCTCTACAGCTGCCCCCTGCGCTGGTCGGACATGGATGCCTTCGGCCACGTCAACAACGTGGTCTTCCTCCGCTACCTGGAGGAGGCGCGCATCGACTTCATGTTCCGGCTGGCGCCGGGGGACGGCTCGCCGTCGTTCTCGGGCGGGTCCGTCGTGGCCCGGCACGAGATCGACTACGTACGGCCGCTGGTCCACCGGCACGAGCCGGTGACCGTCGAGTCGTGGGTCACGAAGATAGGCGCCGCGTCGCTGACGATCGCCTACGAGATCAAGGACCCCGACCAGGTGTACGTACGGGCCTCGACCGTCGTCGTCCCGTACGACCTGGCGGCCGAGCGGCCCCGGCGGATCTCCGCCGAGGAGAAGCTCTTCCTCCAGCAGTACCTGGCAGAGGAGCCCGCCGCGGCATGACCGTGCCTGTGCAGTCGCTGCTGTTCGCCGACCCGAGGGAGGCGGCGGATCTCGCCGCCTTCCTCGGCCGGCTGCTCCACTACGACCGGGCCGCCGCGGTCCGGTTGCAGGCGGGCGGCGGCGACGCACTGGCCGTGTTCGGCCGGCCGCCCTCCTTCGAGGTCCTCGCCGTCCGTACGGCCCGCCTGGCCCGGCCCGAGACGCTCGACGTCACGGTGTCGGCCGGCGAGCTGCTGGAGTCCCTCTCCCTGTCCCCGTCCCCAGATACGGCCGGGGAGGGGCCGGGTGAGCGGGGCGGTGCGCTGCCCGAACCCGTCACCGGGCCGCCCTGGACCGGCGTCCTGCCGCCCCGGGGGCCCTGGCGCGAACAGGCCGGGCTGCCCCGGCCGGACGACCTGCGCGCCGCGCTGGACGCGGCCGTCGCCGAATTCCGTACGCGGGACGAGGCGCTGCCCGAAGAGCTGCGCACCCGCGCCGAACGCGACCGGATCGGCCGCGAGATCTGGTCCCGGCCCGTCGGCGCCACCGAACTTCCGCTGCGCGCGGTCCACGCCGCCCAGTCCCTCGGCTTCCTCCGTGCCGACCCCGGCTTCCCCGTCTCGCTCTTCGCCTCGGGCGGCTGGCTGCGGCTGCGGACCCCGTTCGGCTCGGTCGCCCTGCGCCGGGACCCGGTCGGCGGGCTGGGGTCGCTGGCTCTGACCGTGGGGCACGGCTGAGGCGGACGGGCCGCTGCCCGCTGCTCTCCTGCCGGAGTGTTTCGGTCCGCCGTGCCGACTCTCCTGCTGGAGGGGTCAGTCCGCCGTGTTGACCATCGAGGCCGCCGCGTACGTCAGGTAGTCCCACAGCTGCCGCTCGTGCTCCGGCGCCAGCCCCAGCTCGTCCAGCGCGACCCGCATATGGGCCAGCCACGCGTCATGGGCCGCCCGGTCCACCCGGAACGGGGCATGCCGCATCCGCAGCCTCGGGTGGCCGCGGTGGTCGCTGTAGGTGCGCGGGCCGCCCCAGTACTGCATCAGGAAGAGGGTGAAGCGCTCCTCGGCCGGGCCCAGATCCTCCTCCGGGTACATCGGCCGCAGCAGCTCGTCGCCCGCGACCCCCTCGTAGAAGCGGTGGACCAGGCGCCGGAAGGTCTCCTCGCCGCCGACCTGCTCGTAAAAGGTCTGCTCCTGAAGCGTGTCGCGCGGAATCTCTGTCACCCGTCCATGGTCGCAGACGCGGCGGCCGAGGTCAGGGGTCCTAGGACCAATGGCCGGGACCGCCTCCCGTCCGACCGCCTGCGGTCGCGTGCGGCCGCGTGCGGTCGCCTCCGCCGTCCCGCCGCAGGACAGTGGAGACATGGGCGCACACCGGGAAGTCCCCGCCGAGACCGGCTCCGGCCCCGAGACCGGCTCCGGCCCCGAGACCGGCTCCGGCCCCGAGACCGGCTCCGGCCCCGAGACCGGCTCCGGCCCCGAGGCCGACGAGGCGCGGCAGACCCTCGTGCGGAACATCGTCGCGCAGGGCGGGCTCACCGACCCCGCCTGGCGCCGGGCCTTCGAGGAGGTGGAGCGCCACCTCTTCGTGCCGTACTACTACGTGCACGGCAGCCGCGGCTACGAGCGGCTCTGGGGCGACGATCCGGACCCCGTACGCCGTCGGCGCTGGCTGCGCGGAGTGTACGGCGACGAGGCGCTGGCCACCCGGATGCGGGACGGCGAGCTCATCTCGTCCTCCAGCCAGCCCTCGCTGATGGCCCTGATGCTCGACGCCCTGGACCTGCGCGACGGCCACACCGTCCTGGAGATCGGCACCGGGCCCGGCTACAACGCCGCGCTGCTCTCCCACCGGCTCGGCGACACGGCGGTGACCAGCGTCGATCTCGACCCGGAGATCACGGAGTCGGCCCGCAGCCATCTCGCCGCCGCCGGATACCGCCCGACGGTCATCACCGGCGACGGGGCCCGCGGCTGCCCGCAGCGAGCCCCGTACGACCGGATCATCGCGACCTGCACGCTCCCCTCCGTACCGCACGCCTGGCCGGAACAGTGCGCTCCGGGAGCGCGGATCCTGGCACCGGTCGCGACCGGGCTCGTCTCGCTGGAGGTGCGCGCGACGGCGCACGGCCCGCGGGCCGAAGGGCACTTCCTGCACACCCCGGCGTACTTCGTGCCCCTGCGCGGAGCCTCACCGCTGCTGGAACCCATCGCGCGCCCCGGCGGAGTGCCGAGGCGCGCGATCGGGGACGAGCTGTTCCGGTTCTTGCTGACCCTGACGGCGGGCAGCCTCGATCCGCGCGAGGCCCTCTCGCTCTGGGAGCGCGAGGAGCACCCGCGGCGGGAGAGGTACGGCGTCACGGTCGCGGACGGCCGCCAGTGGTCCTGGCTGGACGACCCGGAGGGGCCGTACACCTGGCCGCTGGGCGGATGAGGGTCTTCAGTCCCGGCGGATCGTGATCGTCGTCCAGGCCCCGACGTGCACCTGGTCGCCGTCCTGGAGCGGGACGGGGACGTACGGCTGGATCGGGTCCTCGGCGCCGTTGAGAGTGGTGCCGTTCGTGGACTTCTGGTCGACCACGGACCAGCCGCCGTCGGGCTGCTGCACCAGCACCGCGTGCTGGTGGGAGACGCCCGGGTCCTCCGGCGGCACCGACAGGTCGATGTCCGGCGACTCGCCCGTGCTGTGCCGGCGGCGGCCGATGGTGACCTGGGTCCCGGTGAGCGGCAGGCGCTGCTCGGGGGAGTACGCGGGCAGGTTCAGGCCGGTCGCCTCGGGGCCGCTGCGCTGCATCATCGCCAGGAAGTACTCACGGTCCGGCGCGATGACGGCGGTCCAGGTGGTGGCGGTGGGCTGCTGCGGCTGTCCCTGACCGGGGACCTGGCCGTAGCCCTGGTTGCCCTGGCCCTGGTCGTAGCCCTGGTCCTGGCCGTGCTGTGGCCCGTTACGGTCGTAGCCCTGGTCCTGGCCGTAGCCCTGGTTGCCCGGGGCCGCCTGGTTCCGGTCGGGGTGACCAGTCTGCTGACCGCCCTGGCCTTGCTGACCGCCCTGGTACGGGGCCTGCTGCTGGAACGCCTGGGGCGGCTGCTGGGCCTGCTGCGGTGCCTGGGTCTGAGGCTGGGAGGGCGGCGACAGGACCCAGTCGTCGCCACCACCGCGCTGGCCCTGCTGCTGGGGCGGCGCGAAGGGCGAGGACTGCTGCGGCTCGAACGGTGAAGGCGCCTGCTGCTGGTGCGGAGGCGGCGGGCCCTGCTGCTGGAAGGCCGGCGGAGGCGGCGGACCCTGCTGGAACGCGTGCGGCGGGGGAGCACCCTGGCCACCCGGTCCGGTCCGGCCGCTCTGTCCTCCGGGACCTGCGGGGCCACCGCGCTCGTCCTGGCCGCCGTGGCCGGACGCGCCGCCGTGACCGGAACGGTCGCCGTGACCGGTTTGCTCCGGAGCGAGCGGCTCGGCCGGACGGTTCACCTGCGAGGGCCGCGAACCCTGGAACTCGAACGGGTCCCGATGCGGCTGGGACTGAGGCTGGGACGGAGGAGCGCCACCGGGACCGCCAGGACCGCCCTGGCCGCCAGGACCGCCCTGGCCGCCAGGACCGCCCTGGCCGCCAGGACCGCCCGGGCCTCCAGGACCTGCCTGGCCACCCGGGCCACCCTGGCCTCCAGGACCCTGCTGGGCCAGGAAGCCGGGCGGCAGGTTGAGACCGGGCGGCGGGCCGACGGGGCCACCGGACCCGCCCGGGCCGCCGGGCGTGCTGTGCTGCGGGGCCAGCGGCGTGTACGAGGTCGCCGTGCTGGTGATGAAGTTCCAGCGGCACTCCTCGCAGTACGGCGCACCCGCCTCACGCGGCGTACGGCACTGCGGGCAGAGCTCCGCCTGCATCGTCGGCGGGCCGCCGTCGTTGCCGACGGGCGGCGGGTAGCCGTAACCGGGCGCGGGAGGCGGCGGGGGCGGCGGAGGCACGGCGCCGGTGGGGGCGCCCGTTCCGGTCATGCGGTGTCCGCAGACCTCGCACCAGTCCTCGGAACCCGACTGGTGTCCGTTCGGGCAGGTCGGCATGTCGGCGCTTCCCCCTCTCCTCGTCCGGCCCCGGGGGCCGTCATGCTGTCGATCGGTCGTGACCGTTCGGCCACCGAGTGCTGCTACTTCTTGACGCGAACGGTCTTGGTGGAGCGCGTTTCGAGGGTCATCTCGTCCGCTTCCGCGACCTTCGCTTTCAGTCGCACAGTACCGGTCGCCGCATCGACGACGTCGACCACCTTCGAAAGCAGTTTCGCAGTGTCCTGGTTCCCGGATGCCGATGCCAATTGCACCGCACGGCCCAGTTTCGCCGTCGCACCGTCGAAGTCGCCCGACTTGCGGGCGTCCAGCCCCTGCTGGATGACTTGTGCCAGTTCCGCCTGACCTGTGTAGTGCGCGACCTGCGGATTGATCGAGGTCGACGCCACCATGTCGTCCGTCCACACCGCCCGTACGAGCCCCTGCGAGAGCACCTGCGGAGCCCCCGCGCCCGAGGGGTCGGGCAGGATCAGCGAGACCCGGGCCGCCAGCATCTCCTGGCCGATCCCGGCCTCGGGGACCAGGACGCAGACGTGGTAGTCGCGGGACTCGTCGCCCCAGGAACCGGTCGGGTAGTCCCCGGCGCGCGGGCCCGCCTCGGTGCGGCGGCCGGTCAGGTCCTCGACCGTCGGCGCCACCTGCTTCACGAACCGGATCTCCACGCCGACGGGCGTCCAGAGCCGCAGCGCCACGTCCGCGACCTCCTTGCCCATCGCGTTCTCCATCATCTGCGTGAAGTCGGCGGCGAGTCCGGCCGGGTCGGCGACGATGTCGGCGGTGCCGAGCAGCGCGGAGGCGATGGAGGTGACCTCCTTCACCTCCCAGTCCGTACCGACGCCCCGGGCGTCACAGGTGAACCGGCCCGCGCAGGAGTCCAGTGCGGCCCGCAGATCCTCCGGCGCCTCGTGCTCGTTGCGGCCGTCGGTCAGCAGGATGCCGTGCCGGATGCCGACGTCGGCGGAGGCGAGCAGCCGGTCGGTCAGCCGCAGCCAGGTGCCGATCGCGGTCCCGCCGCCCGCGCTCAGCCTCCGTAGCGCCTCCTTGGCCTGGGCCTTCGTCTGCGCGTCGGCGACCGCGAGCTGCCCGTTGCCGGGGTAGACGTCCTTGGCCACATGCGTCCCCGCGACCACCGCGAACCGCGTGCCCTCGCGCAGGGTGTCGATCGCGGCCGCCGTCGCGGCGCGTGCGTTGCGCATCTTCGTGGGCGGATAGTCCATCGAACCGGAACAGTCGACCATCAGCACCACCGCGGCGCTCGGGGCCTGCCCGGGCCCGGGCCCGTATCCGGGTACGTGTCCGGGTGAGGTCGCCGCGCGCGGCAGCGGGACGCCGCCGGTGGTGCCGCCGCCGGTGGAGGTGACGGTGACGATCGCGTTGACCTCGCGGCCGCCCTCGGGCAGGAACGCGTTCTGGTACACCTCGACGGAGAACTGCGGCACGTTCGACTTCGAGAAGTTGGCCATCCGGTCTGCTCCCTGAGACTCAAACGGTGGTGCAGGCCGATCCTGCCCCTTGCGGCTCCACGGCGAACGGCAGCAGAGCCACTGTTACGTTGTCGTGGCCCCCGCCGTCGAGCGCGTGCCCGACGAGCACCTGGGCGCCGTGCAGCGGTCGCCGGTGGGCCTCCGGAGGCACGGCGGCGGCCATCTCCTCGGCGGACTCCGCGTAGTTCCACAGGCCGTCCGTGCAGACCACCACCAGGCCGGGGCGGTCCGGCTTGAACGAGGCGGTGTGCGGCTCCAGTTCGTAGGAGTCGGCGCCGAGCCAGCCGGTGATGGCGTGGGCGCGCTCGTCCGCGTACGCCTCGGCCTCGTTCATCAGGCCCGCCGCCACCATCTGCGCGGCCCACGAGTCGTCCTCGGTGAGCCGGGCGGGCGGGCCGGTCCGGTCGTCCGGCACCCAGTAGACCCGGCTGTCGCCGACCCAGCCGACCACCAGCAGCCCGCCCGCCATGATCGCGCCGACCAGCGTGCAGGCCGGTGCGTTCTGATGGCGGTGGGCCTCGTGCTCGGCCGCCCCGGCCGGGCCCTGGGCCAGTGCGTTGACCGCCTCGGACGCGGCGACGATCGCCTCGTGCATCGCCTGCTGCGGGTGCGTGCCGCGCGGCAGCGACTCCAGCAGCGCCTCGTTGGCGGCGCTCGCGGCGGCCGCCGACGCCTCGTCGGGCCGGCTCGCCGAGGAGACGCCGTCGCAGACGATCGCCACGACGGCGGGCGAACCGTCCGGCAGCGCGGTCGAGGAGACCGCGAAGGAGTCCTCGTTACGGTGGTGGCGCAGGCCCCGGTCGCTGACGGCGGCCACCGAGCCGAGCTCCTGCTCCATGTGGTCGCGCTCGCGGGGCTGGGCGTGCCCGCAGTTCTCGCAGTACCCGTCGGGGTCGACCCGGCCGGACCGGCAGGCCACACAGACCTTGGTGCCGGAGGCGGGCGTCGGGGTGGGCTCCGCCGTACGGGGATCGGGGGCGGCGAGCGCGAAGTCGCCCGAGGCGCCCGGGGGTACGGCGGTGGCCGGTTCCGCCGCCACCGCCCGGTCGTCGTGGCGCACCGGGGGTGTCGTCGGCTGGTCGTCGTGGTGCGCCGCAGGCGTCGCCGGCAGCGGCGTGCCGCCCGAGTCCGTGCCGGGCAGGTCGGTCGCCCGGTGCACGGGTACGGGCACGTCGGAGCTGTCCGTCTCGGAGGCGGCCGGCCACTCCACGGCCGACACCGGCGGCGCGGGTGCGTCGGGCGCGGCGACGTGCGCGGGCGCGGCGGGCGCAGGCGGGGCCGCCGGAGCGGCCTGGGCTGCCGGCGGCACGGTGATGGGCATCGTCGGCCGGTCGCCGGAGCGGGGCGGCACGGCCGAGAGGTCGTAGCCGCACGCGCCGCAGAACAGGTCGCCGGACGCCGGCGGTTCCTCGCAGCCGGGGCACCGCGCCAGGGCGGGCTGCTGGTGGCTCTCTGACATCTTCACACCCACGTCCGGGGGCGGAAACGGTTGGCCCGCTCCACCAGTTCGATCCTCTCGTCGCCCCGCTGCGCGAGCCGGGCGAGCATGCGGTACGAGCGTTCCAGGCCCAACCGCAGCCCCCGCTCGTCCAGTTCGGCGTCGAGCAGCTTCCGGGTGCCCGGAGCTCCGGCGGCCGCCGGTCCGCCCGGCGGCGGGGCACCGGGACTACCGGAGAGTACCCAGTCCAGCGCCTTGCCCAGAACCTCGGTCGTCAACTGCTCGCGCCGCACCGGGTCCAGGCCGAAACCGGCCAGCGCCGCCACCTGGACGGCGGCCGCCGTCAGATCGGTCAGCAGGGGCTCGGCCGGGTCCCGCTCGCGCAGCCGGGCCCGTACGGCGGCGACCCGGGCCGCGGTGTAGTGGATCGACGCCTCCGGCACCGACTCCAGGGTGTGCGCCGCACCCGCCCGGTCCCCGGCGGCGATCTGCACCCGGGCCAGGCCGAACGCGGCGCTCACGAAGCTCGGATCGGTCGCCCATACCAGCCGGTAGTACTCGGCCGCGTTGTCCAGCTGGCCCAGCACCTCCGCGCAGATCCCCAGCGCCAGCTTGGGCGCCGGCTCCCCGGGGAACGCGTCGTACACCGCGTCGAAGGAGAGCGCCGCCACCTCGTGGTCACCGGTCACCAGCGAGGCGACGCCCCGGTACCAGACGACCCGCCAGTCGTCCGGGTGGCGGGCCTCCAGCGCGGTCAGCGCGGCGGCTGCCGAGTCCAGCTCACGCATCTCCAGCCGGGCCCGCAGCTCCCGCAGCCGGGTCTCCAGCGAGGCCGCGGGCACCGCCTGCAGCGCCGCGATCAGCTCGGCGGGTGCGGAGGCCATCAGCCCGGCGAGGAACCCGGCGTTCGGATCGTTCGCGTCGACCCGGGGCACCGGCAGCGCCAGAGAGGTGGCCCGCGCGTCGAACACGGCCAGCCGGACGCCTCCGGAGGTGCCCCCGGAGGTGCCGTACGGGGTGGTGGGGCCGGGCTGCGCGGCGGGGGAGGGCGGGGCCTCCCGGGGTGCCGGGACGGGGGCTTGCCCGTACGTCCGGGGTTGAGCAGGCACAGGAGCGTGGGCCGGGGGCGCGTACGCCGCTGCCGGTCCGCCGCCCCGTACATGCGTCGCCGTCGCCGTCAGCGGAGCCGCCCCCGCGGACCCCGGACCGGCGGGCTGCGACCCCACCGGCAGCGCACCCGCCACCGCCGACGTCACGGCTCCCGGAGCCACCGGCGCCGCACCGCCCTGCCCCGTTACGCCACCGCCCTGCGCCGGAATCCCCGGCAGCGGCCCCGCACCCGCACCGCCCTTGCGCCGTCCGAAGCGGCCACCGCGCCCCGAGGCAGCCGCCCGGGCGCCCAGCCGGGACACGTCGTCCACCTGCTCGGCGAACAACTCCGTGTCCATCACCCGCAGTTCCGTACCGAACAGCGTCGACAGCGCCGGTCTCGGCCGCCCGCTCTGGAGCGCCACGACCTCGCGCAGCACCCCCGTCAACTGCTCGGCCATCTCCGATGCGGAGGCGAACCGCCTCCCCGGGTCCGGGTCGGTGGCCCGGACCAGCAGCCGGTAGAAGGACTCGTAGGCGCGGAACACCTCGATGCTGTCCGGGTCCGGCAGCGAGTCCACGAAGACGTTCGTGTACCCCTGGAAGTCGAAGGTGAGGACCGCCAGCGTCCGCGCCACCGTGTACAGGTCGGAGGCGACCGACGGGCCCACCTCCGCGACCTCGGGGGCCTGGTAGCCGACGGTGCCGTAGATGGCGGACTCGTCGTCGTCCATCCGGCGCACCGCGCCCATGTCGATCAGCTTCAGCTGGTCCTCGGTCTGGATCGCGTTGTCCACCTTGAAGTCGCAGTAGAGCAGGTTGCGGCTGTGCAGATGGCCGAGCGCCTCCAGCGCCTCGATCCCGTACGCGCAGGCCTGCTCGACCGGGAGCGGGTCGCGCTTGCCGGACGGGGTGCGGCGCTGGTTGGCGATCTCCTTGAGCGCCTTGCCGCCGACGTACTCCATGACGATGTACCCGTCGAGCGAACCGGTCCGCTGGTCCAGGTGCTCCACGAAGTTGTAGATCCGCACGATGTTGGCGTGCTCGATCTCGGCGAGGAAGCGGCGCTCGGAGATGGCTGCCGCCATCGCGTCCTGGTCGCCGGTGTCGAGCAGGCCCTTGAGGACCACCCAGCGGTCCGACACGGCCCGGTCCACCGCGAGGTAGACCCAGCCCAGCCCGCCGTGCGCCAGACAGCCCACCACCTCGTACTGGCCGTGCACGATGTCGCCGCCGGTCAGCTTCGGCACGAAGGAGTACGGGTGGCCGCACTTGGTGCAGAACCCCTCGGTGCGGCCGGGCCGCTCCCCGCGCGAACGCCCTACCGGCGCCCCGCAGTCGGAGCGGGAGCAGAACCGCTTGCGCTCGGGCACCTCCGGGTTCTCCATCACCGCCGTACGCGGGTCGGGCCGCGGCACGTCCGGGACCTGCACCAGGCCGACGCCCAGCCGGCCCCGGGTGGAGGAGGCTGCCGAGGAGCCCGAGGAGCGTACCGAGACCGAACGGGAGGTGGAGGAGCCGGAGAGCGAGCGGGACAGCCGCCCCGACACCGAGCGCCGCGAGGTCGACGAACGCGACGAGGAGCGCGCGGAGGCACGGGAGGAGGAGCGCTGCGAGGAGCTGCCGCGGCTGCTCGCCCGGCCGCCGCCGCCCGCGATCCCGGTGGGCGGCGAGGAGACCATGCCCGTCGGCGAGACGACCGGGGCCAGACCGCAGGTGTCGCAGTACAGCTCACCGCCGCCCATGTCCTCGTAGGCGCCCTCGCACGCCGGGCGCTGGCACTGCGTACTCATCGTGTCTCCCCCTGATCGCCCCGCCGGTCCTCGGGCCCCCGGGGCCCGTCCGGTCCTTCGGGCCGTTGCGGTGTCAGCAGCTCGGCCGCCGCCTGCTGGTAGCGCAGCACGTTCTGCTCGGCCACCCGCAGATCGCACGGGGCGCTCCACAGCATCCGGCGCGCCGCGTCGTACCGCTCGATCAGCAGCGGGTCCTCCGCCAGACCGTGCCGGGCCACCTTCGCCTTGTACGCGTCGAGCCGGCCGCGCAGCTCGGCCCGGACCGCCAGCGGGGCCGTCACCGAGGTCAGCGACTCCCGGGCGCGCAGCAGCTCCTCCTCGGCCTCCTGCTCCAGCGTCTCCAGGAGCGGGGAGAGCCGGTTCCACTGGGCGCGCCTGCGGTACTCGGCGGCGATGTCCAGCCGCTCCTGGAGTGCGGTCGCCGGTCCGCTGACGGCGGGCACCTCGGACGCGGCGATCTTGGCCAGCACCTCGCCGCGCGCCGCCCGCGCCTCGGTCAGCGTGCGGTCGGCGCGCGAGAGCACGTCCCGCACCCGCATCAGCCGCGCCTCGGCGTCCTGCCGCACCGCCAGCACCGCCTCGATCTCCCGCCGTACGTCCTCCAGCGCGCGGGCCGCCCGGTCGTACCGCGAGGTGTCCGGCCGGCCACCGCCGGGCGCGGCGCTGCCGGGGCCCGGCAGCCAGAACGCCAGCGGGTCGGAGATCACCTGCACCCGCAGCGTGGTCAGCTCCTCGGTGATCTCCTCCAGATCGTCCCCGGCCGGATGCTCACCGGGCCGCACACCGACCGAGTGGGCCAGCGAACGGGTGCGGTGCAGCTCGGCGGCGAGCAGGTCGATCCGGGCGGGCAGCGCCGACCAGACGGAGTCCGAGGCGACGACCATGTCCAGCGACCTGGCGTACAGCTCGTTCATCCGGGCCACCAGCTCCTGGAGCGAGAACCGCTCCGAGAGCCGGGCCGGTCCCGTCACCGAGGACGGCGGCACCGCACCGGAGTTGGCGACCGTGACCGCTTCGCCGCGCAGCAGCTCGGTCAGGGCCGCCAGATCCTCCCGGTTCGGGTGGCGGCGGCGCGCCCGTATGTCCCGGGCCTCCTCCAGCGCGCCCGCGTAGGCGTCGAAGTACCCCCACAGCAGCGTGATCGACTGCTCGGTCGTGGCCCAGCGCTCCCGGGTGAGACCGGTCAGCTCGGCGCCCTCCAGGAGGCGGCGGCCCGCATGGTCCTGCAGGGCGAGGAGCGAGGTCTCGATCGCCTCGTGCTCCGCGCCGAGCCGGGCCAGCGCACGGTCCGCCTCGTCCCGGTCCATGACCGGGCCGGGGGGCCTCCCCGCGAAGCTGGGGAAGGATCCCGCGACGCCCATCGATCACCTCTCCGCTCTCGCCGCCGGGCCGGTGGGCCCGGACGGGGTCAGTTGCTCCGGTACGCGCGCGACCGGTCCGGTCCGTACGCGGTCACCGCCGGTACGGACGCGGCCCGGCGCGCCGGGGTCACTCGCTGCGGTACTTCGGGGCCGGTGGCGCCGATATACCGGGTAGGCCGGCCGCCAGCCACTTGCGGTACGACACCATCCAGGCGCTGTCCTGCCCGCCCGCGCGGTAGTCGACCAGGACCTTGTTGACCCGGGCCACCAGATCGTCGGCGCCCTTCTTCGCCGCCACACCGTAGAACTCGGTGGTGAACGGCCCCGCGCCCTTGAGGGCCACCGCCGGGTCCTGCGCCGCCTGCCCGGCGCCGAGCGCGTTGTCCGTGAGGACGGCGTCGACCTCACCGAGCTGGAGCCGGACCAGGCAGTCCAGCTGGTTGGGGACGGTCAGCCGGTCCGGGTCCCGGTCGGTGCCGTCCATCTCGTCCTTGAATATCGCCCCGTACGACTCCTTCTCCAGCGCCTCGTACGCGGTGGTGCCCTCGCCGGAGCAGACCCGCTTGCCCTTCAGCGATCCGTCGTACCCCGTGATGGCGGAGTCCTTGGGGGCCAGGATCTGCTGGCCGGTGCGGAAGTAGGCGGTGGAGAAGGAGACCTGCTCCAGCCGCTTGCAGTTGATGGTCATCGTCCGCACGATGACGTCGACCCGGTCCCGCTCCAGAGCGGCGATGCGCTGGTTGGTGGGGATCGCCCGGAAGATCACGGCGTTCGGATCGCCGAGGATGTCCTTGGCCAGCGCCCGCACCAGGTCGATGTCGAACCCTTCGAGCTCACCGCTGTACGGGTTGCGGTAGCCCCAGCGGTAGCTGTTCTGGTCGACGCCCGCGACCAGCTTCCCGCGCGCCTTGATCTTCGCGATGCCCGGCCCGTCCGCCGACGAGGGCGGCAGGCTCGCCTCGGGATCGGTGCACGCCTCGGCCCGCACCGGCAGGGTCGCCGTCGTCCCGCCGCCCACCGGGTTCGCCCCGGCGGTCCCCCCGCTGTGCTGCGAGAGCGGCAGCAGCGTGAGCGCGGCGGTGATCACGCACGCTACCGCCATCGCCGTCACACCACCCCAGCCGCGCAGCCGGACCCGTGAGGTACGGCGCCGCGCCCACGTTCTCGCCCTGGCCATCGCTGCCCCTCTCACCGGTACTCCGAGAGCCTGCGGTTGACCCCGAGGATCGCGGCGACCGCGCCCAGCACCGCCAGCGCGGCGGCTCCGGTCGGCAGGCCGCGCAGGGCCCCGCGCCCGTCCTCGGCGGCCGCGGTGAACTCGCCCTGCTCATGGGCGAGCGCGGTCCGCAGCGCGGTGTCCACCTGCTGGAAGGACTGCCCGGTGGAGTCCTTCGCCCCGATGATCTGCTTCAGCGCACCGTCGTAGTCGCCCTGGTCGTCCGTGGCACGCGCCTTGCGGTGGCGGTCCTGCCACTCGGTGACGCTCCTGGCGGCCCGGGCCACCGGGGCGCTGCCGCTCTCGTCGTCGGCGAGCCGCTCGGCCTTCTTCAACTGCTCCTGAAGGGCTTTCATGCCCGTCGTGTAGTCCGTCTCGTACTGGTCGGCGGAGCCGTCGGCGGTCAGCACCGCGCCGCGCGCCACCAGCGTCAGATTCTCGTTGGCGCGCGCCTTCAGGGAGTTGATGCGCGCGTTGTTGAGCACGTCGAGCGACTCCTGGCCCTGCGTCATCGCGGACCGCAGCTCGGTGCGGGCCACCGTGTGCCCGACCGCCAGCCAGAGCAGCACCACCGACGCGGCGGCCGTCGCCACCAGCAGCCCGTGGTTGAACACCCGGTTGGTGCGGCGGTAGTTGCGGCGCTGCATCCACACCAGCGCGCCCAGCACCACCAGTCCGGCGGCGAGCGAGAGGAAGGGCCACCGGCGGGCGTCGGCGGAGTCCCGGTCGAGCCGGCCCGTCTCCGCCGCGTACAGCCGCTCGGCCGCGGGCAGCAGCTCGTTCGTCATCTTCTGGTTGGCGTACCGCAGATAGGCGCCGCCGAGCGGAAGCCCCTGCCGGTTGTTGGCGCGGGCCCGCTCGATCAGGCCGGTGTAGACCGGCAGCAGCTCGTTGAGGGTGGTGATCTCCTGCCAGGAGCTGGTCGACGAGTCGGTGTTCGCCGACGCCTTCACCAGCAGCCGGGCCGCCTCCTCGATGTCCTTCCGATACTGCTCCTGCACGGCCTTCGGCTCCTGCGCCCCCGCGAGGAAGCCGCCGGCCGCCATCGTGTCCGCGTCGGCGAGCGAGCGGTAGATGCTGGCCGCGTCCGCGCTGAGCGGCTGGCTGCGCCCCACCACGTCGTCGGCGGCGGAGGCCCGGTGCGAGATCTCCAGGGCGGTCACCGCGCCGAACGCCACGACCAGCAGCGCCAGCACGGCCCCGATGATCTGGAGGCGGCCGGGCTCGGTCGTCGCCACGGCGCGCAGCCGACGGCTCTGCGCGGCCCAGGAGCCCGGGCGTTGAGCGGGCAGGCCGGCCGGCGCGGGCGCCTGCTCCGGCGCGCGCTGCGTCTGCGGGCCGCCCTGCGGCAGCTGTGTCACTCGACCTCCCCCTCGGTCACCGACGGTGCTCCGGACCCCGGCCGATCGCGGTCCGGTGCCCGGCCAGAAGTATGGCCGCGGTGACGGACCGGCACATCGAGAACGCCTGGATCCCGCACCGGACAACGCATTCGATCAGGGCGGACGCGGTGGATCAAGGCGATCGGCGCGACGTGCCCCGAAACATCCCCATAAACGAACCGGCATCGTCGCCGGCCCCTTCGCACCGCTCCGGTTCCGCCCCGAGCCTCCCCGACCGTCCAGCCATCCCCATGCGTTGCGGACTCCCCATCAGGTACACGTACGAGACGCCCGATCGGTTCCCCGGGCACCCCCACGTTCCCCCGAACGAGGGGCGCCCCGCCGCACGAACGCGACGGGACGCCCCTCCTGCCGGCCCTGACGGGCGATCAGGCTTCCAGCGGATCAGGCGTACTGCTCCCGCAGCCGCCGGTGCACCTCCGGCGCCGCCCCCTTCACATCCAGGCCCAGCAGCGCCGCACCCAGCACCGGCGGCTCCGACACCACCCGCACCACCGCCTTCGGGGCGCGTACCGCCAGCAGTTCGGCGACCCGGTCGTTCAACTGCGGATGGCGCGCGGCCAGCACGCTGCCGCCCAGCAGCACCGGAGCCTCCTCCTCCAGCAGCCCGAGCCGGCTGAGCGCCACCGACGCCATCGCCACCACCTCCTCCGCCAGCCGCTCCACCAGCGCGGCCGCCACCGGATCCCCGGCGGCGCCCGTGGCGAACAGCACCGGCGTCAGCTCATGGCGCCGGGTCAGCGGGATCGCGCCCCGGTGCAGCGCCTCGATCAGCGCGTACATCGAGTCGAGCCCGAAGTGGCCCGGCAGCGTACGGGCCAGCTCGGTCGGCTCACCGCGCCCGTCCTCGGCGCGCGCGGCGAACCACAGCGCCTCCTCAGCCAGCCCCGCACCGCCGCCCCAGTCACCGGATATCCGCCCGATCGCCGGGAAGCGGGCCGTCCGCCCGTCGGGCACCATGCCCACGCAGTTGATCCCGGCCCCGCAGACCACCGCGACGCCCCGCGGCTCGTCCACCCCGGCGCGCAGGATCGCGAAGGTGTCGTTGCGCACCTGCACCGACGTCCCCCAGCCACGGGCCTCCAGCGCCCGGGCCAGCTCGGCCTCCTCGACCGGCAGGTCGGCGTTGGCGAGACAGGCGGAGATGTGCCCGAACGAGCCGGGAGCAGCGGCCAGTTCGGCGGCTGCCTCCTCCGGAAGCCCGGCCACCGCCCGGTCCAGGACCGAGCCCAGGACGTCGATCGCGGAGTCCACGCCCACCAGCGGTGGCTGGAACCCGCCGCCCCGGGCCGTGGCGAGGACCGTGCCGTCGTCACCGATCAACGCCACATCGGTCTTGCTGTTGCCCGCGTCGACTGCGACGACCGAGACGTTCACGCCCACGCCAGGTGCTCCCGGTTGTGCGCGATCAGCCGGTCGGTGAGCTGCTCGGCGTACTCGTACTGGCCGATCAGCGGGTGCGAGAGCAGCGCCTTGAAGACCCGGTCCCGGCCGCCGCGCAGCGCGGCTTCCAGGGCGAGGTCCTCGTACGCCGTCACGTTGGCGATGAGACCGGCGTACAGCGGGTCCAGCGCCGGTACGGGCAGCGGCGCCGCGCCGTCGTGGCCGACCCGGGCCTGCACCTCGATGACCGCGTCGTCCGGGAGGAACGGCAGGGTCCCGTTGTTGTACGTGTTCACCACCTGGACCGGCGAACCGCCGCCGCCCAGCAGCGAGGCGGCGAGGTCCACCGCCGCCTCCGAGTAGAAGGCGCCGCCGCGCTTGGCGAGCAGTTCGGGCTTCTCGTCCAGCGCCGGGTCGCCGTACATCGCCAGCAGCTCCTTCTCCATCGCCGCGACCTCGGCAGCGCGGGACGGCTTGGTCCCCAGCTCCCGTACGACCTCGTCGTGGGCGTAGAAGTACCGCAGGTAGTACGAGGGGACGACGCCGAGCCGGTCCACCAGCTTCCGTGACATGTGGAGGTCGTCGGCGATCGCGTCACCGTGCTCGGCCAGCAGCCTCGGCAGCACGTTCTCGCCGTCCGGGCCGCCCAGGCGCACGCCCAGCTCCCAGGTGAGGTGGTTGAGCCCGACGTGGTCCAGGTGCACCTCGGAAGGGTTCACCTCCAGCAGCCGGGCGAACTTGCGCTGGAAGCCGATCGCCACGTTGCACAGGCCGACCGCCTTGTGCCCGGCCTGGAGCAGGGCGCGGGTGACGATGCCGACCGGGTTGGTGAAGTCGATGATCCAGGCGTCTGGGTTGGTGCGGCGCACCCGCTCGGCGATGTCCAGGACGACCGGCACGGTCCGCAGCGCCTTGGCGAGGCCGCCGGCGCCGGTGGTCTCCTGGCCGACGCAGCCGCACTCCAGCGGCCAGGTCTCGTCCTGGTTGCGCGCGGCCTGTCCGCCGACGCGCAGCTGCAGGAGGACCGCGTCGGCGCCGGCCACGCCCGCGTCCAGGTCGGTGGTCGTGGTGATCTTCCCGGCGTGGTCCTGCTTGGCGAAGATCCGCCGCGCCAGGCCGCCGACCAGCTCCAGCCGGTCGGCCGCCGGGTCGACGAGCACCAGCTCCTCGACCGGCAGCGTGTCCCGCAACCGGGCGAAGCCGTCGATCAGTTCAGGTGTGTAGGTGGACCCGCCACCCACTACTGCGAGCTTCATTGTCAGCCCTTTACTCCGGTCAGTGTGACGCCCTCGACGAATGCCTTCTGAGCGAAGAAGAAGACGGCGATCACGGGGGCCATGACCAGAACGGTCGCGGCCATGGTCAGGTTCCAGTCGGTGTGGTGCGCGCCTTTGAAGGATTCCAGGCCGTAACTGAGCGTCCAGGCGGCCGGGTTCTCGGAGGCGTAGATCTGCGGTCCGAAGTAGTCGTTCCAGGCGGCGAAGAACTGGAAGAGCGCGATGGCCGCGATGCCGGGCTTGGCCATCGGCAGGACGACCTTCATCAAGGTGCGGAACTCACCGCACCCGTCCACCTTGGCGGCGTCCAGGTACTCGTTCGGGATGGTCAGAAGGAACTGCCGCAGCAGGAAGATGGAGAACGCGTCACCGAAGGCCATCGGGATGATCAGCGGCCACAGGGAGCCGGAGAGGTCCATCTGCTTCGCCCAGAACAGGTACATGGGGATGATCACGACCTGCGGCGGCAGCATCATCATGGAGATGACGAGCATCAGGGAGAGCTTGCGGCCCCGGAAGCGGAACTTCGCCAGCGCGTACGCCACGGGGATCGACGACACGACGGTCAGGACGGTGCCGAGTCCCGCGTACAAGAGGGTGTTGCGCCACCAGACAAGGAAGCCCGGAGTGTTGAAGACCCTCTCGTAGTTGCCCCACTCCCAGGTGTTGGGTGTGAGGTCACGCGTCAGCGCCTGTTGGTCGCTCATCAGCGAGGTGAGCACCACGAAGACGAACGGCAGCACGAAGAAGAGCGCGGCGGCGATCCCGAGCGAGTGGACGGCGATCCAGTGCAGCAGCGCCTTACGGCGTGCGGTGCGCGCGGCGGGCGTGGGCGCATCCCCTCTAGGGAGTGCGCCGGGTTTGTCGAGGAGTTGGGTCATGGCTCAGTCACCGGCCTGGATCAGGTTGTTGCGGCCCCGCATGAGCAGCGCGGTGAAGGCCATGGCCAGGGCGAACAGGATGAGGGCGACGACACAGGCGGCGCCGTAGTCGAAGCGCTGGAAGCCGAGGTTGTAGACGAGCTGAGGGAGCGTGAGTGTCGACTTGTCGGGATAGCCGGGTTCGAAGGACTGTCCTGAGCCGCCGATGACCCCGGAGGCGACCTTTCCGGCCACCAGCGGCTGGGTGTAGTACTGCATGGCCTGGATGACGCCCGTCACCACGGCGAACAGCACGATCGGCGAGATGTTCGGCAGGGTCACGAAGCGGAACTTCTGCCAGGCGGAGGCGCCGTCCAGCTCGGCCGCCTCGTACTGCTCGGTCGGCACGTCCAGCAGCGAGGCCATGAAGATGACCATCAGGTCCCCGATGCCCCAGACCGCGAGCATGGTGAGCGCCGGCTTGGACCAGGTGGCGTCGTTGAACCAGCCGGGCGTCGGCAGCCCCAGGTCGCCCAGGATCGCGTTGACCGGCCCGGTGCCGGGGTTGAGGAGGAAGACGAAGGCGAGCGTCGCGGCGACCGGCGGGGCCAGGTACGGCAGGTAGAACAGCGTCCGGAAGACACCCGTGCCTGTCTTGATCTTGGTGATCAGCAGGCCGATCCCGAGGCCGAAGACGACCCGGCAGGTGACCATGACGACCACCAGCCAGAGCGTGTTCCACAGGGACGGCCAGAACATCGGATAGTCCTGGAAGACGTACGTCCAGTTCGTCAGCCCGTTGAAGACCGGCGCGCCGAACCCGTCGTACGACGTGAAGGAGAAGTAGACCGTCGAGACCATCGGGTACGCGAAGAAGACCGAGAACCCGATCAGCCACGGCGACATGAAGGCCGCGTTCCGCAGCGCCGACCTGCGGCGCTTGGAGCGGAGTGTGTGCGTCGTCATCGGCGGGCTACTTGGCCCTGGCGATGTCGGTGTCGATCTGCTTCGCGGTCTTCTCCAGACCGGCCTGGAGGTCCTTCACCGCGCCCTTCTCGTACTGGTAGCCGAAGTCCTGGAGGGTCAGCTGGTACGCGGAGCCGTTGACGGCCCCGTCCGAGGTGCTGGACTTCGGGTGCTGGGCGATGTCCAGGAAGGTCCGGAAGCGCGGGTCGAACTTCAGGTCGGGAGACTTCAGCGCCGCCAGGGTGGAGGGCACGTTCCGGATGCCGTTGGAGAAGTTGACGACCGCCTCCGTGTCGGTGGTCATGTACTTCACCAGCTCCCACGCGGCGTTCTGCTTCTGGCTGGCCGGAGCGATGCCCACGATGGTGCCGGAGAGGTAGCCCTTGCCGTAGCTGTCCGCCTCGTCGTCCGCGACGGGCATCGGCGCGACGCCGATCTCGAAGTCCGCCCCCGCGTCCTCGGCCATCCCGAGCCGCCACTCGCCGTCCAGCTGCATGGCCACCTGGCCGGTGTGGAAGGGGTGTTTGGCGCCCCACTCGTCACCGAAGGTGGAGCGGTACTTCTCCAGCTTCGCGTAGCCGCCGAGCGTCTCCACGAGCTTCTTCTGGTACGTGAACATCTTCGCGAACGCCGGGTCCTCGGCGATGTTGGACTTGCCGTTCTCGTCGAAGTAGGTGTGGTCCCACGAGGGCATGTAGTGGCTGACGACGGTCTCGTAGCCGTGGAAGTTCGGCATGAAGCCGAGCTGCTGGTAGGTGTCGCCCTTCTCGACCGTCAGCTTCTTCGCCACGCTCGCCAGCTCGGACATCGTCTTCGGCGGAGCGGTGATCCCGGCCTTCTTGAAGGCGTCCTTGTTGTAGTAGAGGCCGTAGGCGTCCGTGAGCAGCGGCAGGGCGCAGCGCTTGCCCTCGAACTGGGTGTAGTCCAGGAGGACCTTCGGGAACGTCTTCTCCAGGTCGAGCTTCGACTTCTCGATGAACGGCTTGAGGTCGGCGAAGGCACCGGACGAGCAGAACTTGCCGACGTTGGCGGTGGTGAAGGAGGAGACGACGTCCGGCCCGTTCGAACCGCCCGCGCGCAGCGCCTGGTTGAGCTTGTCGTCGTTGATGTTGCCGGAGACCTTCACCGTGATGTTCGGGTGGGCCTTCTCGAACCGGTCGATGTTGTCCTGGACGGCCTTGACCTCGGCGGGCGAGCTCCAGCCGTGCCAGAAGTTGATCGTCGTCCTCGCCTTCGGGTCGTCGGTGGCTCCGGCCTCCGACTGGCCGGTACACGCGGTGGCGACCACCGATATCGCGGCGACGGCGACAGCGGTGGCGGTGAGACGGCTTGTGCGCATGACGAAACTCCCAGGTACGGGGAAGAGAGGCAGACGGCAGGGACAGGGGAGAGAGGCAGACAGCAGGTACGGGGGAAGGGGCGGGCTCAGCGCGAGGTGTCGAACACTTCGTCGCGGGTGTCGGCGAGCGCCCTCTCCAGGGCGCCGCGCAGCACCGGGGTGCGGTCGATCTCGCCGACGACCAGCCGGGGCCGGGAGGCGGCGAGTTCGGCCAGTTCGGACTGGATCAGGGAGCGCAGGACCTCGCCGCCCGCCGCGACCGCACCGCCGGAGAGCACGATGAGCCCGGGGTCCAGGACGGCGGTGACGGAGGCGAGGCCGGTGGCGAGCCGGTGGGCGTACTGGCGCAGCAGCTCGGTGAGCGCGTCGTCCCGCTCGTACGCGGCGGCCGCCCGCTCAAGCAGAGTGGCGGCGGCCTCGGCGTACGGCTGCTGCGGTGTGTCGATGCCGAGCGCCTTCGCGAGCCGGGGCACCGCCTGGGCGCCCGCCAGCTCCTGGAAGCCGCCGCTGTTGGCCTTCACGACCTGGCGTACGAGAGGGGTCCCGGGCACCGGCAGGAAGCCGACCTCGCCCGCGCCGCCGGTGAAGCCGCGGTGCAGGCGCCCGTTGATGACGAGGGCGGCGCCGAGGCCCTCCTCGTTCCAGAGCAGCACGAAGTCCTCGTGGCCGCGGGCCGCACCGAGGCGCTGCTCGGCCACGGCGACCAGGTTGACGTCGTTCTCGTACTCCACCGGCATCGGCAGCGACGCGGCCAGCTCCTCCAGGAGGGTGGGGGAGTGCCAGCCGGGCAGGTGCGAGGCGTACCGCAGCCGCCCGGTGCCCGGGTCGAAGGCGCCCGGGGTGCCGATGACGACCCGGTGGAGGTCGGCGCGGGTCAGCCCGGCCTCCTTCGTCGCCCCGTCCAGCGCGTCCGCCACCTGCCGCACCACGCTGTCGGCGCGCCGGCCCGGTGTCGCCAGCTCGAACTGCCCGACCTCCGCCCCGGTCACGTCTGCCACGGCGGCGACGATGCGCCGCTCGTTCACATCGAGCCCGGCGACATGGGCGGCGCGCGCGTTGACGGTGTAGAGCTGCGCGTTGGGCCCGGGCCGCCCCTCACTGGTCCCGGTGGCGACGACCAGACCGGCCGCCTCCAGCCGGGCCAGGAGCTGGGACGCGGTGGGCTTGGAGAGGCCGGTCAGCTTGCCGATCCGGGTGCGTGAGAGGGGGCCGTGCTCCAGCAGCAGATCGAGGGCGGCGCGGTCGTTCATGGCCCGCAGCACCCGGGGGGTGCCCGGTGTGGTTCCCGTCATCGTGGATGCCCCACCCTCGTCGACTCTGTTAGGAAACTTTCCTATTCAGGGAGACGGTAGGACGCGGGCCACCGGGGCGTCAATGGGAAGCGCCCGTCCGGCAACGAAAGCGTTACCGCGCACGCGAAAGCCCCCGGCCACCCTCCTGGGGCTGCCGGGGGCTTCCGTGAGCGGGAGCTACTTGTTCAGGTTCGTCGCCGGCGGCGGTATCGGCGTCGCGGCCAGCGACTGCGGCGAGGTGGCCGACGCGTACGCCGACGGGGCCGCCATCGCCGCCGTCGGGTCCGCCGTGGACTCGCCGTCCGTCTGGAGCGGCACCGCGCCGATCATGCGGATGCCCGCGTCGTCCAGCGCCTGCTTGATGCGCCAGCGCAGCTCGCGCTCGACGCCCACCGACTTGCCCGGCATCGTCTTCGCGGTGACCCGGACCGTCATGGAGTCCAGCAGGACCGCGTCCAGGCCGAGCACCTCCACCGGGCCCCAGAGCCGCTCCGACCAGGGCTCTTCCTTGGCCATGGTCTCGGCGGCGGTGGTGATCGCCTCGCGGACGTGCTCCAGGTTCTCCGTCGGGCGAACGGTGACGTCGACGCCGGCGGTGGACCAGCCCTGGCTGAGGTTGCCGATCCGCTTGACCTCACCGTTGCGGACGTACCAGATCTCGCCGTTGTCGCCGCGCAGCTTGGTGACCCGCAGGCCCACCTCGATGACCTCACCGGAGGCCACCCCCGCGTCCACCGTGTCGCCGACCCCGTACTGGTCCTCCAGGATCATGAAGACGCCGGAGAGGAAGTCCGTGACCAGGTTGCGGGCGCCGAAACCGAGCGCCACACCGGCCACACCGGCGGAGGCGAGCAGGGGCGCGAGGTTGATCTTGAAGGCGCCCAGCACCATCAGCGCGGCCGTTCCCATGATCACGAAGGAGGCCACCGACCGCAGGACCGAGCCGATCGCCTCCGAGCGCTGACGTCTGCGCTCCGCGTTCACCAGCAGACCGCCGAGCGCCGTGCCCTCCACCGCCTGGGCGCTGCGGTTCATCCGGTCGATCAGGTTGGTCAGGGCGCGCCGGATCAGATAGCGCAGCGTGATCGCCACGGCCACGATCAGCAGGATCCGCAGACCGGTGCTCAGCCAGGTGGACCAGTTCTCCTCGACCCATCCCGCGGCGTTCCCGGCCTGCTCGGCGGCTTCCTCAAGCGAGCCGCCCGGCTCGGGTGACGGGGCTGCGGCCAACAGGGCGGACAGGTGCACGGCGGGGACCTCCAGAGGGACGACGGCTGACCGATAACAGTAACGAAGCCGGGGGAGTGGATCGTTGCCGTCCTCGGAGGAGAGACGGGTCTCACCGGGAACAGGTGTGCTGTGGCCGATCGCACAGCGCGTGACGCCGCCCTGGTGAGACACCTCCGACGAGCACGGCGGGCGCCCGTCGCGCCGGAGGGTGAGAAAAATCCTCTCGGCCCGTTACCCGTACGTGGTGGCGCTTTGACCAGGCATGAGGAGAGACTGAGATCGGATCGTCCCGGCGCGAGCCACGCGCCGCCGGCGTACAAGGAGGCATCCACCGTGCCGCACGTCCTGGTTCTCAACGCGTCGTACGAGCCGCTCGGCGTCGTACCGCTCCGCCGCGCGCTCGTCCTCGTCCTCGAAAACAAGGCCATCTGCCTGGAGGAGACCGGCGCCTTCCTGCACAGTGCCACCCGTGCCGTGCCCGCTCCCAGCGTGGTCCGGCTCAAGCGTTTCGTCCGGGTCCCCTACCGGGGGCCCGTTCCTCTGACGCGCCGGGCGCTGTTCGCCCGGGACGGAGGGCGCTGCATGTACTGCGGGGCCGCCGCGACCAGCGTCGACCACGTCATTCCGCGCAGCCGCGGTGGACAGCACGCCTGGGACAACGTGGTGGCCGCCTGCCGCCGCTGCAACCACGTCAAGGCCGACCGCCACCTCCCCGAGCTCGGCTGGAGACTGCGCCACCAGCCGGCCCCGCCGACCGGGCTGGCCTGGCGGATCATCGGGACCGGACACCGCGACCCGCGCTGGCTGCCGTATTTGCAACCGTTCGGCGCGGACGACGTGATGGCCCGGATCGACGGCGTTTCCGCCTGAGACCGGGCCTTCGTCGTCCGCCGTACGGCTCACTCCGCGACCGCGTACGCCTCCACCGACCAGAGCGAGTAGCCGTACTGCGTGGCCCGCGCCTCGCCCTGCACCCGGATGAACCGGGTGTCCTTCGCGTCCATCCGCACCGACTCGCGCCCGCCCCGGCCCTCCCGGACGGTCGCGGCGGTGCGCCAGGTGCGACCGTCGGCGGAGGTCTGTATGCGGTAGGCGGAGGCGTACGCGTCCTGCCAGGACAGCACCACCTGTCCCAGCCGCACCGGCTGCGGGAGTTCGGCCTGCCACCACGCGCCGTCCTCCACCGGCGAGGACCACCGGGTCTCCGGATCGCCGTCCGAGGCGGCGGACGCTGGGAAGCCCGGGGTCTCGTCGGCGGAGGAGGAGGCCGTGGCCGTACGCACCAGATCCGGGCCGCCGGTCCGGGGGAAGGCCCGCACGGTCAGCGTGGACTCCTGGCCGCCGAAGGTCAGCGGCACCTCGTACTCACCCGCCGGGGTGTCCGCCGGAACGGTGATGTCCACCGGCACTTCGGTACGGGACCCGCGCGGCACGGTCGTCTGCTTCGGGACCCGCACCTCGATGCCCTTGGGCGCCTTCGCGGTCAGCTTGCCCTTCACCTCGGCCGGACGCCGCCCGGCCAGCCGCGCCGCCACCCGCTGCGGCTCGCCGCCGATCTCCGCGTCCGTCTCGCCGTGCGCCAGGTCGAGCACCGCGTCCGGCTCGTCCCCGAACCACGGCACCAGCGCGCGCAGCCGTGGCGCGCCCGCCGGGATCGCGGGCGACGGCGGCAGGCTGGGGCTCAGGTACGACGGGGGCGCGGTCCGGGCGGACTCGGGCACGGCGACCCGTACCGCATCGGCGCGCAGCCCCTTCGCGGCGGTCTGGGTCCAGCCGCTCGGCGACAGCCGGCCCAGCGCCCGCCAGCCCTCGCCCGGAACGTGGGCCTCCACCACCGCGCCGGCCAGATCCGGCCCCGGCTCGGCGAGCGCCGTCACGGCCTCCACCGGACGGGCCCGCTCCAGGCGGACCGTATAGCTGTGCGCGTCCTTGGTGACCCGGCCGGCCGGGCGGTCGACGCCGTTCCAGCCGTCGGCGGTCTTCTCGGCCCGGTCCAGGAACGGGTCGAGCACGCCCTTGCCGACGGTCGCCTTCTGCGCCGCGATCTCCTCGCGCAGCGGCTCCAGCGCCAGCCGGCCCCGCCAGGCGCCCGCCCCGTCGCCGGCCGCCTGGGCCTGGAGCAGGTCCACGGCCAGCTCACCGGCGTGGCCGTAGCGGGCCAGCTGCTCGGTCCACGGGCGCACCTCGTCGGCCAGGCGGCCGTCGGCGGGCGTGGCGAGCCGGTCCGGGGTCTGCCGCATCACGGTGAAGGCCGCCCGCAGCTCGCGCGCCGCCCGGTCGCGTACCGGCGCGGCGGCCGCCCGGGACTGCCAGAACGCGGCGAACAGCGGCTGGAGGTACGCCGACTCCGCCGAGCCGAGCACCGAGTCCGCGCTGTTGCCCGCCAGCGCCGACAGCGCCTCCCGGGCCGACGCGTCGCCGCCCGCCAGGTCGTCGATCGCCGCCCGCCAGGACTCGTCCGCGCGGTACCCCTTCGGGTTCCAGGCGAAGTCGGCGGCGGTGAAGAGCGGGATACGGGAGGCGGACGCCTGCTCCATCGCGTTGGCCAGCAGCGCCGCCGAACCGCTCGCCACCGCCGGATCCCGGCCGGTGTACGGCCCGAGGAAGATCCGGTCCTGGGCGTAGTCGTTGACCGGGTAGTTGTCCATCGTCACCAGCGGATGGCGGAACGCGGCCCGCGCCCCGGCCAGCTCACCCCCGGTGATCTTCTTCGGTACGACCCCGACGCCCGTCCAGGCCACCTGCACCCGGTCGTCCAGCTCGGCGGCGAGCGCCGTGCGGTACTCGGTCGCCCCGTCCTGGTAGAACTCCGTCGGCAGCACCGAGAGCGGTGCCGCGTCCGGATGGCGCTCCTCCAGGTGGCGCGCCACCGCCCCGGCCACCTTCGCCTGCGCGCGGGCCGCCGCCTCGGGCCCGTTGCCGAACGTCTCCGCGTCCAGGTCGCAGTGCCACTCGCTGTAGCTGACGTCCTGGAACTGGAGCTGGAAGACCCGCACGCCCAGTGCCCACATCGCGTCGATCTTCTTCGTCAGCGCCCGCACGTCCTGGTCGGAGGCCATGCACATCGCCTGGCCCGGCGAGAGGGCCCAGCCGAGGGTGACGTGCTCGGCCTCCGCCTTCCGCGCCAGCTCCCGGAAGTCGGCCCGCCGCTCGGCCGGGTACGGCTCGCGCCACCGGGCCAGCCGGTAGGGGTCGTCGCCCGCCGCGTAGAGGTACCGGTTCTGCTTGGTGCGGCCCATGAAGGCGAGCTGCGCGAGCCGCTCCTCCTGGGTCCAGGGCTGTCCGTAGAACCCCTCCGCCATGCCGCGTACGGCCGTGCCCGGCCAGTCCCGCACCACGACCCTGGCCACCGCGCCGCCGCTCACCAACTGCCGCAGGGTCTGGACCGCATGGAACAAGCCGTCCTCACCGAGCCCGTCCAGCGCCACGGTGGCGCGCCCGGCGACCTTGCCGGACGCGATCCGGTAGCCGCCGGTGGGCAGGTCGGCGCGGTCGGGAGCGCGCAGCGCCCGCAGCGCCTCGCCGGCGCCCGGTCCGCCGGCCCGGATCAGCGGTCCGCGGCCCGGCAGGCTCTCGTGGAGGGTGGTGACCCCGGCCGCGCGCAGCAGCGAGCGGAGCTCCGCCACGGCGTACGGATCGGCGTCCGGCGCGGCGACGACGGTGGCCTCGGTGGAGAGCGGCAGGGCCGGACCGGTGGCCCGGATGGTCTGCGGCCGCGGCCAGACGGCGGGCGGCTGTGCGTCGGCGGCGCGGTCGGGCGAGGTGGCGGGCGGTTTGCCGGGGTCGGCGGGGGCGGCTGTGGCGGCCGGTGCGAAGGGGCTCAGCAGCCCACCGATCACGGCGACGGCCACGGCTGTGGCCTGCTTTCTGCGCCCGAACCGCACGTCGCGCTCCCTCTGAAGGCCTGAGTGAGGTCCGAGCCCACCACCCGGGCGCGAGGGTGTCAATGCACATGGCTGTTCTGTCGGATTTGCCGGGAATAGTGGCGCCTTCGCGCCTGATGGGACAGGTGTGGTCCATGGGAATGGCTGAAAACGGTCCATACCTGCCGTACGGGGGAACGGAATGTGACCCGGAGCACGTTGGGCTCGTTGTCCGAAGGTGTACGCCGTCATGACGCCATGTAGGCCATGTATGACGGGTAGGTCACGTCCAGGTCTGCGCATGCCAGGTCTGGGTAGGTCCTCAGGGTCCTGTTCTCCACGGCCAGGAGGCCACCATGCCCGCATCCGCGCAGCTTCTGCTCTCCGCCCTCTCCAAACAGGTACCCGCCCAAGCCGATCCCGCACCTCTCACCAGCGGCCTGCCGCTCGCCGATGTCGCCCACCTGATCAGCGGGCCGCCGCTCGCCGATGTCTCCCTCCTGCTCGGTGAATCCTCGTATCCCGATGCCGCACCGCTGACCAGCGAGCCTCCGCTCGCCGATGCCACCCCTCTCACGAGCGAGCCTCCGCTCGCCGCCGTCGCCCCTCTGACCAGCGAGCCGACCGCACCCGGCACCGCAGGGGGCATGGAGTTCCCAGGAGTCTGAATGGGCTTGTCCCGGCTCGCCGCACTGCACGGTGTCGCCACCTCCTACTCCCCGTCCCCGGATGTCACGGTGTCCGTCCCCGACGACACGGTCATCGCCGTGCTCGCCGCGCTGGGCGTGGACGCCGGCACTCCGGAGGACGTACGGAGGTCACTCGTCGCCGCGGAGTCCCGCTCGCGCCTGCTGCCGCCGACCGTGGTGGTCTGGGCCGGTGAGCCGCTGCCGCCCACGCTGACCGGACTGCCGCCCGGCTCGACCATCACGGTCGAGCCGGAGCCGGCGGCCGGGGCCGTCGATGCCTCCGCTGCCTTTGAGGGTGAGCCCGCCGAGCCCCCCGCCCCCGCCGGCTGGACCCAGCCTCCGTACGGCATCCACCGCCTCCACGTCCGTACGCCCGACCACCACGAGGCGAGCGCCACCCTGGTCGTCGCCCCGGCCCGGGTCCCGCAGCCGCCCGAGCGGACCCACGGCTTCCTGGTCCAGCTCTACTCCCTGCTCTCCGCCCGCTCCTGGGGCATGGGCGACCTCGGGGACCTGGCCGACCTCGCCGCCTGGTCCGGGCGCACCCTCGGCTCCGGGTTCGTCCAGGTCAACCCGTTGCACGCGGCCGTTCCCGGGAAGCCCACCGACCCCTCGCCGTACCGCCCCTCCTCGCGCCGCTTCCCCGACCCCGTGCACCTGCACGTCGAATCGATCCCGGAGTACGGGCACGTCCGCGACCGCACCACCCTGGAGGACCTCCACCAGGACGCCGCCGCGCTCAGCGAGGCCGTGCTCAACAAAGGCGCCCTGATCGACCGGGACGCCGTCTGGGAGCTGAAACGGCAGGCCTTGGAGCTGATCGCCGAGGTCCCGCTCACCCCGGGCCGCCGCGCCGCCTACTGCGACTTCCTGGCCGAGCAGGGCCAGGCGCTGGAGGACCACGCCCTGTGGTGCGCGCTCGCCGAGGTGCACGGGCCCGACTGGCACGCCTGGCCCGAGCCGCTGCGCGACCCCCGCTCGGCGGCGACCGCCCGCGCCCGCTCCGGGCTGCTGGACCGGGTCGACCTCCACTGCCGCCTCGCCTGGCTCACCGCCACCCAGCTCGCCGACGCCCAGCGGGCCGCCGAGGACGCCGGGATGGAGGTCGGCATCGTCCACGACCTGGCCGTCGGCGTGCACCCGGCGGGCGCCGACACCTGGTCCCAGCAGGACGCCTTCGCCCACGGCATGTCCGTCGGCGCGCCCCCGGACGCCTTCAACGCGCGCGGCCAGGACTGGGGCCTGCCGCCCTGGCGCCCCGACGTCCTCGCCGCCACCGGTTACGCCGCCTTCCGCGGCCTGCTGCGCGGCCTCCTGGCCCACGCGGGCGCGCTGCGCATCGACCACGTCATGGGCCTCTTCCGGCTCTGGTGGGTGCCGGAAGGGAGACCGCCGACCGACGGCACGTACGTCGCGTACGACGCCGAGGCGATGCTCGCCGTCCTCGTCCTGGAGGCCCACCGCGCCGGTTCCGCCGTCGTCGGCGAGGACCTCGGCACCGTCGAGCCCGGCGTCCGCGAGGCGCTCGCCCGGCGCGGCGTGCTCGGCACCTCCGTGCTCTGGTTCGAGCGCGACTGGGACGGCGACGGCCGCCCGCTCGCCCCCGAGAAGTGGCGGCGCGACTGCCTCGCCACCGCCACCACCCACGACCTGCCCTCCACCGCCGCCCGGCTGACCGGCGACCATGTGACGCTCCGCCACCGCCTCGGCCTGCTCACCCGGCCGCTGGAGGAGGAGCTCACCGAGGACGTCACCTCCACCGCCGAGTGGCTGGCCCTCCTCGCCCGGCTGCGGATGCTCCCGGAGGGCGACGGCAACGAGGAGGCGGCCGTCCGCGCCGTCCACCGCTTCCTGCGCGCCACCCCCGCCCGGATGACCGGCATCTGGCTCCCCGACACCGTCGGCGACCGCCGCCCGCAGAACCTCCCCGGCACCTGGGACCAGTACCCCAACTGGCGGCTGCCCATCGCCGACCCGGACGGCCACCCCGTCACCCTGGAGGAGATCGCCGCCTCGCCCCGGCTGCACGGTCTGATGGAGGTCCTGCGGCCCGCGAAGGCCCGTACGGCACCCCCGGGCGCGCGCCCCCGCTAGCCGTTCGCTACGTTGGCACCGTGGACAAGAAGAACGGAATGCGCGCCGGCGTCGTTGCGGCCGGGACGACGCTGATGATGCTGCTCATGTCGGCCCCGGCTCTGGCGTACACCCGCGACGACGGTGACGACCCGGGTCCGGGCCTCAGCGCGATGGAGACCATCGGCCTCTACGTCATCGCGCCCATCGCCCTGTTCCTGGTGATCACGGCCCTGGTCATGGTCCTGGACAAGTCCAAGAAGCAGGTCTGACCCGCACCCGTACGCAGGATGCGCCGCCGGTAGGACCTACCGCGCGGCGCATCGGCGTGTCCGGGCGGTTCATCGGCGCGTCCGGGCGGCTCGTCCGCGCCTTCGGCACCGGCGGTCCCACCGGGTAGGTTGCGGCCATGACCGAGTGGGACGTCAAGAAGCTCCGCATCCTGCGCACCCTGCGCGACCACGGCACGGTCACGGCGACCGCCGAGGCGCTCCTGATGACCCCCTCCGCCGTCTCCCAGCAGCTCACCAACCTGGCCAAGCAGCTCGGCGTGGAGCTTCTGGAGCCGCAGGGCCGCCGGGTCCGCCTCACCGACGCCGCCCACCTGGTCCTGCGCCACGCCGAGGCGGTCTTCGCCCAGCTGGAGCGGGCGGACGCCGAACTCACCGGCTATTTGCGCGGCGAGGCCGGCGAGGTCAGGGTCGCCGCCTTCTCCACCGCCGTACCCGCCCTCGTCGTCCCCGCCGTGCGGCTCCTGCGCGCCGAGGACTGGCCAGGACCTGACGTACGCGTACGGGAGGCCGAGGCGGCCCAGGCGTACGAGCTGCTCACCGCGGGCGAGGTGGACCTGGCCCTCTCGCTGGCCGCGCACGCCCCGACCGCCCGCGACCCGCGCTTCTCCCTCTTCCCGCTGCTCGCCGACCCGCTGGACGTGGCGCTCCCGGCCGGCCATCCGCTGGCCGGCGCGCCCGCGCTGCGCCTCGCGGACCTGGCCGCCGACCGCTGGATCTTCGGCGGCTCGGGCCCGTGGTCCGAGATCACCACGGCGGCCTGCGAGGCGGCGGGCTTCGTCCCCGAGCAGGCCCACAGCGCCGCCGGCTGGACCGCGATCCTCGCCCTGGTCGAGGCGGGCATGGGCATCGCGCTCGTCCCCCGGATGGCCTCCCGCGAACAGCGCCGCGAAGGCGTGGTGATGCGGGTCCTGGAGGCGGACCAGCCGCGCCGCCATGTGGTGGCGGCGGTCCGGCACGGCGCGGAGAGCGGCCCGGCGGTGGCCCGGGTGCTCACGGCACTCACGAACGCAGCAGCATCGTTCAGTTGAGATGAACAGTATCTGCGAAAACTTTCGATGGACCTGATGGTTCCGGTCGCGCGAAGGTAGGCCCATGACCTTCGACGCGAGCGAGACCACATTCCAGAACTCCGACACCGATCCCCACGCCAATGACGCCGCGCCCTACGGCGGTGGCGACCCCTACGCCGACTACCGCGAGGCCGGCGACCTGCCCTTCACCGAGCTGGTGGACCTCGCCGACCGCCGCCTCGGCGCCGGTGTGATCGCAGCCAACGACGAGTTCTTCGCCGAGCGCGAGAACCTCCTGCTGCGTGAGCGCGCCGTCTTCGACCCCGAGCACTTCGGCCACAAGGGCAAGATCATGGACGGCTGGGAGACCCGCCGCCGCCGTGGCGCGGGCGCCGAGACCCCCTTCCCGGCCCCCGAGGACCACGACTGGGCGATCGTCCGCCTCGGCGCCCCCGGCATCGTGCGCGGCCTGATCGTGGACACCGCCCACTTCCGCGGCAACTACCCCCAGCGCGTATCGGTGCAGGCCACCGCCGTCGATGGCGCCCCGAGCCCGGAGGAGCTGCTCGCCGACGACGTGAAGTGGGAGGAGATCCTGCCGCCCACACCCGTACGCGGCCACGCGGCCAACGCCTTCGAGATCACCGGCGGCCGCCGCTACACCCACCTCCGCCTCTGCCAGCACCCCGACGGCGGCATAGCCCGCCTCCGCGTGCACGGCGAGGTCGTCCCGGACCCGGCCTGGATCGCCGCGCTCGGCACGGTCGACCTGATCTCGGTGCTCAACGGCGGTACGTACGAGGACGCCTCCGACCGCTTCTACTCCTCGCCCACCCAGATCATCCTGCCCGGCACTTCCCGCAAGATGGACGACGGCTGGGAGAACCGCCGCCGCCGGGTCCGCGACACCAACGACTGGGTCCGCTTCCGCCTCCCGGCCCAGGGCGCGGTCCGAGCGGTCGAGATCGACACCGCCTACCTCAAGGGCAACTCCGCCGGCTGGATCGCCCTCCAGGGCCGCAACGGCGACAACGGCGAGTGGTTCGAGATCATCCCGCGCACCCGCCTCCAGCCCGACACCCTGCACCGCTTCGTGCTCCGCGCCCAGGCCGTCGTCACCCACGTCCGCCTCGACGCCTTCCCCGACGGCGGTGTGGCCCGGATGCGGCTGCACGGCGGCTTCACGGAGTCCGGCACGGCCGAGCTGACCCGCCGCTACGAGGAGTCCGGGGCCTAGCTCTCGCCCAGTTTCCGCCCGGCGGACGGCTGCGCTCCTGCGCCCGCCCGCCGGGCGGTCTCCAACGGCCCGCGGTTCAGGAACGCCCCGCGGTTCAGGAACGCCCCGCGGTTCAGGAACGCCCCGCGGTTCGGGAACGACCCGCGGTTCAGGCGACGTACGCGGAGAACCGCAGGGTCGTGGCCAGCACCAGCCAGGTGCCCCACGCGAACGCGCTGTTCGCGGCGTTGCAGAACATCTCACCCGTGCAGTCGGTGGGCCGGTCCTGCCAGGCGTGGACGGTCAGGGAGTGGAAGCCGAGGGAGCGGGAGAAGGCGAAGCGGATGTGCATACCGCTGCCGAGCTGGTGGCCCGGCAGCGTGTTGATCTGGAAGAAGTCGTTCCCGACGTACTCGACCTCCACCGGGTTGCCGCCCAGCAGCTCGCAGCGGGCTCCGGCCCGGATCCGGCTCGGGCAGCCGCCGCTGACCGGGAAGAGCCAGAAGTGGTCCGTCAGCTGCTCGCGGACCTCGTGCGCCTCGGTGAACGGATGCAGCCCGAGGCCGTACCCGTACGTGTAGAGGTCGTAGCAGCCCGCCGGACCGGCCCGGCAGTCCGCGCGCGCGGGCTCGGCCGCCGGGCCCGTCAGCAGACCCGCGCACAGCGCCAGCGCGACCGGCACGGCGGCGAAGCCGGGCATCCGAACCCTCCCGTGGCCTGCGACCGAAGCTCTTGCGACGACCCTTCGGACCGTAGGCCACGGGAGACCACCTCGCGCGCGGGCGTACGGCAGACGCGCGGGCGCACGGCAAGGCGGCACAAGAGCCGGAGCACACCGGCGTACGCCAAGGGGGCGCCCCCCGGCGTACGCCGGGGGGGCGCCCCCTCCACCGCAGCGGAGAGAGCGCCCCCGGGCGCGTACCGGAAGGGACTACGCGGTGGCCGCCGCCGCGTCCGCCGCCTGGGCCTTCAGGGCCCGCTCCACGCCCGCCCGCGATTCCGACATCAGCCGGCGCAGGGCCGCGCTCGGCTCGGCCGAGGCCAGCCACGCGTCGGTGGCGTCCAGCGTCTCCTGGGAGACCTGGAGCGTCGGGTAGAGGCCGACCGCGACCTGCTGGGCCATCTCGTGGCTGCGCGAGTCCCAGACGTCCTTCACCGCGGCGAAGAACTTCTCCGTGTACGGAGCGAGCAGCTCGCGTTGGTCCGGCTGGACGAAGCCGCCGATGACCGCCTCCTGGACCGCGTTGGGCAGCTTGTCGGCCTCCACGACCGAGGCCCACGCCTGCGCCTTGGCCTCCTCCGAGGGCTGCGAGGCCCGTGCGAAGGCCGCGTGGCGCTCGCCCGCCGCCGTCCGGTCGCGCTCGTACTCGGCGGCGATCTCCTCCTCGTCCAGCAGGCCGACGGCCGCCAGCCGCTGCACGAACGACCAGCGCAGCTCGGTGTCGACGGTCAGGCCCTCGATCGACTCCGTGCCGTCCAGCAGCGACTGGAGCAGGTCCAGCTGCTGCGGGTTGCGGGCCGTCGCCGCGAAGGCACGGGCCCACGCCAGCTGGTGGTCGCTGCCCGGCTCCGCCGCGCGCAGGTGCGCCAGCGTCGCCTCCGTCCACTGGTTGAGCGCGGCCTCGCGGGCCTCCGGCGCGGAGTACAGGTCCAGGGCCGTCTTCAGCTGGCGGTGCAGCGACTGGACGACGCCGATGTCCGACTCCTTGCCGATGCCCGAGAGCACCAGCGAGAGGTAGTCCCGGGTCGCCAGCTCGCCGTCCCGCGTCATGTCCCAGGCGGACGCCCAGCACAGGGCGCGCGGCAGCGACTCGGCGAAGTCGCCGAGGTGCTCGGTGACGACCCGCAGCGACTCCTCGTCGAGACGGACCTTCGCGTACGAGAGGTCGTCGTCGTTGAGGAGGATGACGGCCGGACGGGCGGTGTTCTCCGGGAACGGCACGGTGGTGCGCTCGCCGTCGACGTCCAGCTCGATCCGGTCGGTCCGGACGAGCTTGCCGCTGCCGTCGAGGTCGTAGCAGCCGACCGCGATCCGGTGCGGGCGCAGCGTCGGCTCGCCCTTGGCGCCGGCGGGCAGCGCCGGAGCCTCCTGGAGGACGGTGAAGGAGGTGACGTGACCGTTCTCGTCGGTCTCGATCTCCGGGCGCAGGATGTTGATCCCGGCCGTCTCCAGCCACGCCTTCGACCAGGCCTTCAGGTCACGGCCGGAGGTCTTCTCCAGCGCGCCCAGCAGGTCGGACAGGCGCGTGTTGCCGAAGGCGTGCGCCTTGAAGTACGCCTGCACGCCCTGGAAGAACGCGTCCTCGCCGACGTACGCCACGAGCTGCTTGAGGACGGACGCGCCCTTGGCGTACGTGATGCCGTCGAAGTTGACGATGACGTCGTCCAGGTCCCCGATGTCCGCCATGATCGGGTGCGTGGAGGGCAGCTGGTCCTGCCGGTACGCCCAGGTCTTCATGGAGTTGGCGAACGTGGTCCAGGAGTGCGGCCACTTCGAGCCCTCGGCGTCCGCCTGGCAGGCGATCGAGGTGAAGGTGGCGAACGACTCGTTGAGCCAGAGGTCGTTCCACCACTCCATCGTGACGAGGTCGCCGAACCACATGTGGGCCAGCTCGTGCAGGATCGTCTCGGCCCGCACCTCGTACGCCGCGTCCGTCACCTTCGAGCGGAAGACGTACTGGTCGCGGATGGTGACCGCGCCCGCGTTCTCCATCGCGCCCGCGTTGAACTCCGGGACGAAGAGCTGGTCGTACTTGGCGAACGGGTACGCGTAGTCGAACTTCTCCTCGAACCAGGCGAAGCCCTGCCGGGTGACGGCGAAGAGGTCCTCCGCGTCCAGGTACTCGGCGAGCGAGGGGCGGCAGTAGATGCCGAGCGGGACGGACCGGCCGTCCTTCTCGTAGCTGCTGTGCACCGAGTGGTACGGGCCGACGATGAGCGCCGTGATGTACGTGGAGATGCGCGGCGTCGGCTCGAACGTCCAGACGTCGTCCTTCGGCTCCGGCGTCGGCGAGTTCGAGATGACCGTCCAGCCGGACGGGGCCTTCACGGTGAACCGGAAGGTCGCTTTCAGGTCCGGCTGCTCGAACGAGGCGAAGACGCGGCGGGCGTCCGGCACCTCGAACTGGGTGTAGAGGTAGGCCTGCTCGTCGACCGGGTCGACGAACCGGTGCAGCCCCTCACCGCTGTTGGTGTACGCGCAGTCCGCGACGACCTTCAGCTCGTTGGCCCCCTCGCGCAGGCCGGCCAGGGCGATCCGGGAGTCGCGGAACACGGCGGCGACGTCCAGAGCCTCGCCGTTGAGCACGGCCTCGTGGACGGCGGGGGCGACCAGGTCGACGAAGGTCTCCGCACCCGCCTCCGCGGAGTCGAAGCGCACGGTGGTCACGGACCGGTAGGTGCCGCCCTCCTGCGCTCCGGAGAGGTCGAGATCGATCTCGTACGCGTCCACGGTCAGCAGGCGCGCCCGCTCCTGTGCCTCTTCGCGGGTCAGATTCGTGCCAGGCACGCGGTCATCTCCTTCGATGGTGACGTTTCGGATCATCCTTCCACGTCCGGCCCTGCCGGACGACGGGTAGCGCCTGCTTTCCTACCGGGGTAGCATGGTTGGTATGAAGATCAGTGTCAGTCTTCCTCAGGAGGATGTCGCCTTCGTCGACGAGTACGCGGCGAAGACCGACGCCGATTCCCGGTCCGCTGTCATACACGCCGCCATCGAGCTGCTGCGTACCGCAGGCCTGGAGGCGGAGTACACCGAGGCGTTCCAGGAATGGGACGCGAGCGAGGACGCCGCTCTGTGGGACCGCACGGTGGCCGACGGGCTCACGGATGCGTAGGGGCGACATCCACCTCGTGGACCTGGAGCCCGCGCGGGGGAGCGAAGCCAACAAGGTGCGTCCGGCCGTCATCGTTTCCAACAACGCCGCCAACCGATCGGTCGAGCTGTCCGGCAGGGGCGTCGTCGCGGTGGTGCCCCTGAGCTCGAACACCTCGCGGATCCTCAGCTTCCAGGTCCTTCTCGCGGCGGAGGAGAGCCACCTCCCGCAGGACTCCAAGGTCCAGTGCGAACAGATCCGGGCGGTCGCCCCGGACCGGGTCCTGAAGCGCATCGGCGAGGTGCCCCGCCAGCGCATGGCGGAGATCGACAGGGCTCTCCGCCGGCACCTCGCGCTCTGAACCCTCTACGCACACGAAGGGGCGGCCACCGGTGCACTCCGGTGGCCGCCCCTTCCGTTACGCGTGCGCATACAAGGCTCGCGCGTCAGCCCTTCAGCTCGGCCGCCACCAGCTCCGCGATCTGGACGGCGTTCAGCGCGGCGCCCTTGCGGAGGTTGTCGTTGGAGACGAAGAGCGCGAGGCCGTTGTCGATCGTCTCGTCGACCCGGATGCGGCCCACGAAGGAGGCGTCCTTGCCGGCCGCCTGGAGCGGGGTCGGGATCTCGGAGAGCTCGACGCCCTCGGCGTCCTTCAGCAGCTCGTAGGCGCGCTCGACGCCGATCGGGCGGGCGAAGCGGGCGTTGATCTGGAGCGAGTGGCCGGAGAAGACCGGGACGCGGACGCAGGTGCCGGAGACCTTCAGCTCCGGGATCTCCAGGATCTTGCGGGACTCGTTGCGGAGCTTCTGCTCCTCGTCCGTCTCGAACGAGCCGTCGTCCACGATCGAGCCGGCCAGCGGCAGCACGTTGAAGGCGATCGGGCGCTTGTAGACGACCGGCTCGGGGAAGTCCACGGCCTCGCCGTCGTGGGCCAGCTTCTCGGCGTCGGCGACGACCTTGGACGCCTGGCCGTGCAGCTCGGCGACGCCGGCCACACCGGAGCCGGAGACCGCCTGGTAGGTGGCAACGGTCAGCGCTTCGAGGCCGGCCTCGGCGTGCAGCGGGCGCAGCACGGGCATCGCGGCCATCGTGGTGCAGTTCGGGTTGGCGATGATCCCCTTGGGCCGTACGCGGGCGGCGTGCGGGTTGACCTCGGAGACGACCAGCGGGACCTCGGGGTCCTTGCGCCAGGCGGAGGAGTTGTCGATCACCACGGCGCCCTGGGAGGCGACCTTCTCGGCCAGCGCCTTGGAGGTCGCGCCGCCGGCGGAGAAGAGCACGATGTCCAGGCCGGTGTAGTCGGCGGTGGAGGCGTCCTCGACGGTGACGGGCGCGCCCTTGAAGTCGATCGTGGAGCCCGCGGAGCGGGCGGAGGCGAAGAGCCGCAGCTCGTCGACGGGGAAGTCCCGCTCGGCCAGGATCCTGAGCATGACTGTGCCGACCTGACCGGTGGCGCCGACGATTCCGACCTTCACTGGGACTCCTCTGTACGTGAGCACGTGGGCTGTACGTGCGCGCGGCCCGTTTGCCGCTCCATCATGCGTATGACCCGGCCCGGCTTGTCCAATCCATTGTCCGACCTGCGGACTCTCCGCGCGAGGGCCGCAGAATCTGCATCGGCCGTACGCGCCAAGGGGAACATCTGCGGTCCGGGCCGCCGCCCGTGACGAGGAACACACAGAGGAACACGCACAGCGGGGCGGGTGCTCGTGGAGAGCGCCCGCCCCGCTGCTGTTCGTGCGGTGTCCGTTACGGCGTGACCTTCTCGATCACGACGCTGCCGGTGCCCGCGGCGGTGCCGCGCGCGTTGACCAGCTGGACCTCACCGAAGAACTGGCGCCCCTCGGGAGCCGCACCGGCGACCACGACCTCCGCGCCGACCTGCGCCGAAGCGCCGTTCGCCAGGGTGTAGGTCTTCGACGTGTCGACCTTCAGGGTGCCGAGCGAGGCCGCGTAGTACACGTCGCGGTAGTCGTACGTGGTCGACCCGGACGGAACCGAGTAGCCCTCGACGATGACCGTGTACGTACCGGCGGCCGGGTTGGCCAGGCTGACCTTCTCCTCGGAGCCGGCCGTCGTGCCGCTGCCGACCTGGGTGGCGCCCCGGAAGACGTACAGGTCGAGGTCGGCGTTGGCGTCCGACGTACCGCCGATGGCGAAGTCGAGCTTCTCGACGCCCGCACCGATGGTGACCGTGGTCTGACGGGTCTGGCCCGTGGAGATCGACGGCTTGTCGACCTTGGCCGAGCCCAGCGAGCCGCCCTTGAGCTTGCCCGCAAGAGCCGCCGCGCCGTTGGTGACCTTCCAGTTCACCGCGGCCGGAGCGCCGATCTTCGCCTCGGCGATGGTCTGCACCGCCGGGTCGAAGGTGGCGCCGAGGATCGAGACGTCCAGCTTGAACGGGTTGTCCAGCAGCGGCGACGTACGGCGCGACTCGACCTCGATCTCCCACACGCCGGGGAACGGGTCCTTGTAGGACCGCACGTCCGGACGGCAGGTGTTGGCCGGGTTCTCGTAGTTCGGATAGCAGTTGACCGTGGAGGTCGGGTCGACCGGCGTCCCGTACGGGTGCAGGGCGATGAACCGGGTCTGGCTGCCCGAGCGCAGCGCGCTGAGGGCGACCTCAAGGGTCTTGGCGCCCTGCGGCACGTTGAAGAAGTACGAGGTGGTGCCGTTGCGCTGCACCGAGTTCGACGACTTGAACGCGTAACCGGGGTGGCTCAGCTCGTTGGCCACGACGACCGTGGAGAGGACCTGGTGGTCGATCCCCTTGGTCTTCTTGTCGTCCAGCTCCAGGATGGCGCTGTGCACGCCCGCGGCCTTGGCCTTCGCCGTGACCTTCAGCTTCACCGGGGTGTCGAGCGGCAGCGAGACGTACTCGGGGCTGCTCAGCTTGAAGGTGCCGTCGTTGTTCTTCCACGACAGCTTGTGCTGGACGTTGCGGTCCGGACCGGTGGTGCGGGTGACGGTGATCTCGTAGACCTTCGTCTCGCCGGCCTTCAGGCCGCCCTCACGGTCGTAGAGGCCGGTGCCGAAGCCCGGGTCCTTGAGCGCGAAGTCGATCGCGGTGTCGACCGGGGCCTTCACCTTGTACTCGTGCGCCGGGTTGCCCTTCTTGGTGATGAGCTTCCAGGCACCGACGATGTCGATCAGACCGGAACCCTGGGCGTGCGCGGGCACGTCCTTGACGTGGGTCGCCGAGCTGGTCAGCGCCACGCGGAGGTCGGCCGGGGGCAGCTCCAGGTCCTTCTGCTTCGCGGCGGAGAGCAGCAGGGCCGCCGCACCGGCGGCCTGCGGCGAGGCCATCGAGGTGCCCTGGAGCATCGAGTAGCCGGGCGGCAGGGCGTAGCCCGCCTCCTTGACCGGACCGCCCTCGGACCAGGTCTGCGTGGTGTTGATCGCCGCACCCGGGGCCGAGATGGTCGGCGTGAAGCCGCCGTCCTCACGCGGACCGCGCGAGGAGAAGGGGAGCAGGTCGTACTTCTTGGTGACGTTGGAGCCGTAGTTCGCGGCCCAGGTCTCCTTGGAGATCGACGCGCCCACCGAGATGACGTGGTCGGCCAGGGCCGGGTCACCGATGGTGTTGAGGCCCGGGCCGCTGTTGCCGGCCGAGATGACGAGCTGGACGCCGTAGATGTCGACGAGGCGCTTGTAGAGCTCGGCGCGGGCGTTGTTGCCGTCGTTCAGCGGCGGCAGGCCGCCGATCGACATGTTGACGATGTCGACACCGCGGTTGACGACGAGGTCGATCATGCCCTCGGTCAGCGCGATGTTGGTGCAGCCGCCGGACCAGGTGCAGGCGCGCGAGGAGACGACCTTGGCGCCGGGCGCCGCGCCGTTCATCTTGCCGCCGAACAGGCCGTTGGCCGCGGTGATGCCCGCGACGTGCGTGCCGTGCGAGCCCTCGATCACGCCGATGTTGACGTAGTCGGCCTTGGCGCCCGCCGCGTTGTAGACCACGTTCTTGCGGGTCTCGACGACGAACGGGATGCGCTCGACGACCTTGGTGGCCGGGTTGTCCTCACCGAAGTACGCGACCTGGAACTTGTCCTTGTACGGCTTGAGGGCCGTGTCGTCGGAGAAGTCCGCGTTCTCGTTCAGGTCCACCCGGACGGTGCCCTTGACCGGGTCGTACAGCACGCCCCAGACGTCGGTGGTGTCACCGTCGCGGTTGAGGTCGCCCGCCATGTCGCCGCCGGTGGTGGCCGACTCGGCGAAGGTGGTGAACTTGTAGCTGCCCGCCGGAGCCGAGTAGGTCTTGCCGCCGGACGTGAACGTCGGGCCGGTGACGGTCTGCGACATCTGCAGCCAGGTGCCGTCGCCGTCGTTCACCGGGTCGGTGGCGGTGACCCAGTCGACGATCTTGCGCTCGCCGGTGGTGGTCTTCTTCAGCGCCGGGTGGCCGAGGTCGACACCGGAGTCCAGGACACCGATGGTGATCCCGCGGCCGTCGGCCGTCGGGTTCTTCTCGACGAACTCGACCGCACCCGTCTCGAAGGAGGGGTTGTACGGGTTGGCGGCCGGGGTGTTCTTGCCCGGCGCCGGGTAACTGCCCGTGGCCTTCAGCTGCTTGGCCCCCGCGGCCCGGTCGCCCGAGGGCGTCGGGTCGTCCAGCTTGATCTCCTGCTTGAGATCGATGCCGAGGACGGACTTCAGCTTGGAGGCCGCCTCGATGGTGGCCTCGGCGGTGCCGGTCGGCACCGTCGCCCGGACGTAGCCGAGCTTGTCGTAGGTCTGGCCGAGCACGGAGCCCTTGACGGCGTCCAGCTGCTCGGTGACCTGCTCGGTCGCCCCCGGGGTGGTGGCGATCATCATCGTGACGTTCTTCTCGCCCTTGGCTTCGGCCTTCGCCAGAACTTCGGCGTCGGCCTTGCCGAGCTTGTCGCCCCGGTCGCTCGTGGCGGCCGGTTTGACGGGTGCCGGTGCCGGGTCGTCGACGGCGAACACCGGTGCGGCGCTGGAGGCCGCGAGGGCGGCAGCCAGGCCGGCGGCGGCCGCTATGCGCACGGCTCGTCTCGTCCCGGGTATGGAGCTGGGGGATTCCTTGGTCATCAGCATCCCTGTAATTGAAAGAGAGAGTCCGGAATTCGGTACCGGATGACCGCTCAGCCTGTCGTAAATGACAGGGCTTTGTGGAGAGTTGACGGAGACGAGACAGGTACATGGCATAGATCCGCCACCGGGGACGATGCGTCACGCGGGATGAATGAGGCGAAAGTGTCTGCTGGAATTGATCATTCCGCCTCTGCGGTCCGGACCACGGCCCGGGTGGTCCGGACCAGTGGCACCGGCGGCACCTCGCGCAGCGATCACCGCGGCAGCACCACCAGATACGACGCCGGCTCCCGGTCGTCCGCCGCCATCAGTGCCGTACGCACCACCGTGGCCTGCTGTTCCGCCGCCTCGCACAGCTTTCTCGGGGTGAGGTGGACGACCGTGACCCCGAGCCGCTCCAGCCGCTCCCGCTTGGCGGCGTACGCGGACCACTGCGGGTCCTCCGCACGCCCCGGCCCCCGGTTCCCGCCGCGCCACCCCTTCTCCGGCGCACCGAACCGCGGCGCGCGCGTGTCCAGTTCGACGGCGACGGCGAGATCCGGCCAGTACGCGTCGACCCCGCCCAGCTCCGGCCCGCCTGGCAGCCGCAGCTCCACGTTCCACAGCGGCTCCGGCAGCCCGTGCTCGCGCACCATCGCGTACAGCCGCTCCTCCGCCGCCGCCCGTCCCGCGGCCAGCAGCGCGTCCACCGCACCCACCACCGCCGGCCGCCCCAGCACCCCGGCCACGCTCAGCTCCCGCACCACGGCGGCCGGTTCGCTGTGCCCGGCCCGGACGGCCTCGGTCAGCAGCCGGGTCACCTCCGCCGCCTCGGTCAGCCCCGCCACCGCGTCCGCCAGCGCCCGCTCCACCGGGGCGACGGGCACTCCGGCCAGCAGCACCGGCTCGGGCAGCGCGGCGGTGGCCCGCACCACCTCCACGAACCGGGACGAGCGCAGCCGCCGGGTGCGCGGCACCAGGACGTCGATCCGGTGCAGCGCCTCCAGCTCCGGCGCCGCGGCGAAGCCGTGCAGCGCGAGCGCCGCGAGCCCGGTCACCATCGCCTCGCCGAACCCCGGGTCCGTGGGCTCCGGGGGCGTACGCCGGGAGGAGACCGGCGGGCGGCCGGCGTACAACAGGGCGCCGTGCAGCCGCTCCCGGCCGCCGGGCGGGCCCGGGTGGAGCAGATAGACGCCGGGGAGCAGGTGCTGCCAGGGGCCGCCGGGCAGGCAGTGCGCGGACGTCTGCGCGGCGGAGACGCCGCGTGCGCGGAGCTGGGCGGCGGAGAGGACGCGGTGCGTGACGTCCTGGAGGTGGTGCGGGGGGCGGGGGAGGCGCGAGGACAGGGGGGAGAGCGGGGTGTTCTGGGTCATGGGCGATGATTTCCCGCCAACTCAGGGTCCCTTAACCCCTGTTACAGAGCCGTCGACAATTCCGGACAACGCCGCCCTAAAGTAAGGATGTTCGACAACCGAAAAGGGCGGTTGCGCCGGAATTGGCCAGGGGGCGCGTCCGGTCAGATGTGCGAGCGCCACTTTCGCGCCGCGCGCACCTCCTGACCGCGCGCCCCCTGAACCGCCCTCTCTTACGCTCGCGCGTCGCGCTCCTGGCCGCGCAGCACCCGCGCCAGGTCGTCGCGGGCCTCCAGGACCAGTCGGCGCAGCGCCGGAGCGGCGTCCTCGTGACCGGTCAGCCAGGCGTCGGTCGCCGCCAGGGTCTCCGGGCTGTCCTGGAGGGCCGGGAAGAGGCCCTTCACCACATGCATGCCGATCTGGATGGACCGCTCCGCCCAGACCCGCTCGATCGCCGCGAAGTAGCGGTCCGCGTACGGCGCCAGCAGCTCCCGCTGCGAGGGCTGCTCGAAGCCCGCGATCGTCGCCTCGACCAGCGCGTTGGAGAGCTTGTCCGACTCGACGACCGCCGCCCACGCCTGCGCCTTGACCGCCTCCGAGGGGCGCGAGGCCAGGCACCGTACGTGGTGGCGCTTGCCGGACGCCGTGTCGTCCCGGGCCAGTTCGGCGTCGATCGCCGCCTCGTTCGCCACGCCGTGCGAGGCGAGCGGCGAGAGGAAGGCCCAGCGCAGCTCCTGGTCGACCTCCAGGCCGTCGATCCGGGCCGTGCCCTCCAGGAGCCCGCCGAGCAGCTGGAAGTCCGCCTCGGAGCCCGCCACGGCCGCGAAGAAGCGGGCCCATGTCAGCTGGTGCTGGCTGCCCGGCTCGGCTTCCCGCAGCTCGCGCAGCGCGCCCTCGGCCAGCGCCCGGCCGCCCTCCTCGCGCCAGCCGGGGGCGGCGTAGTTCACCAGCGCCGACTGCGCCCAGGCGTGCAGCATCTGCAGGACGCCGATGTCGCTCTCGCGCCCGGCGTGCGCCAGCACCAGCGCGACGAAGTCGCGGGCGGGCAGCAGGGCGTCCCGGGTCAGGTTCCACAGCGCCGACCAGCACAGGGCACGGGCCAGCGGGTCGGTGATGGCGCCCAGGTGGTCGCGGAGGGTCGCCAGGGACCCCTCGTCGAAGCGGACCTTGCAGTACGTGAGGTCGTCGTCGTTGACCAGGATCAGATCGGGCCGCTCCGCCCCGGCCAGCTCCTTCACCACCGTGCGCTCGCCGGCCACGTCCACCTCGGCCCGCGCGTACCGCGTCAGCTCGCCCTCCGGCGTACGCCGGTACAGGCCGACCGCGACCCGGTGCGGGCGCAGCTCCGGATGGGACGGAGCGGCCTCCTGTACGACGGTGAGTTCCGTCAACGCGCCGGCCTCGTCGTACGCCGCGACGGGGGTCAGCACGTTGACACCGGCCGTCTGCAGCCAGGAGCGCGACCAGGCCGTCATATCGCGGCCGGAGGTCTCCGCCAGCACCGAAAGAAGGTCACCGAGACGAGTGTTGCCGTAGGCGTGCTGCTTGAAGTAGCGCCGCGCCCCCTCCAGGAACGCCTCCCGCCCCACGTACGCGACGAGCTGCTTCAGTACGGAGGCGCCCTTGGCGTACGTGATGCCGTCGAAGTTCAGCTTGGCGTCCTCCAGGTCACGGATGTCGGCCGTGATCGGGTGGGTGGAGGGCAGCTGGTCGGCGCGGTAGGCCCACGCCTTGCGGTTGTTGGCGAAGGTGATCCAGCCGTTGGTGAAGCGGGTCGCCTCCACCATCGAGAAGGAGCCCATGAAGTCCGCGAAGGACTCCTTCAGCCACAGGTCGTCCCACCACTCCATGGTGACCAGGTCGCCGAACCACATGTGCGCCATCTCGTGCAGGATGACGTTGGCGCGCCGCTCGTAGGCGGCCGAGGTGACCTTGCCGCGGAAGATGTACTCCTCGCGGAAGGTGACCATGCCCGGGTTCTCCATCGCCCCGAGGTTGTACTCCGGCACGAAGGCCTGGTCGTACTTCCCGAAGGGGTACGGGTAGTCGAAGTTGTTGTGGAAGAAGTCCAGGCCCTGCTTGGTGACCAGGAAGACGTCGTCCGCGTCGAAGTGCTTGGCGAGCCCCTTGCGGCACATCGCACCGAGCGGGATCTCCAGGGTGGTGCCGTCGTCGAACGTACGGCTGTAGTGGTCGGTCACGTAGTGGTACGGACCGGCGACGACGGCCGTGATGTAGGTGGAGATCGGCTTGGTCTCCGCGAACCGCCACACCCCGCCCTCGTGCGACTCCTCGGCCCCGTTGGACCAGACCCGCCAGCCGTCCGGCGCGGTCACCTGGAAGCGGTAGGGAGCCTTGAGGTCCGGCTGTTCGAAGTTGGCGAAGACCCGGCGGGCGTCGGCCGGTTCGTACTGCGTGTAGAGGTAGACCTCGCCGTCCTCCGGATCGACGAAGCGGTGCATGCCCTCGCCGGTCCTGCTGTACGCGCACCGGGCGTCGACCACCAGGACGTTCTCGCCCTCCAGGAGCCCGTCCAGCGCCACCCGGGCGCCGTCGAACACAGCGGCCGGGTCGAGCGCCTTCCCGTTCAGCGTCACGGCGTCCACACCCGGCGCCACCAGGTCGGCGAAGGTCGAGGCGCCGGCCCGGGCGGAGCGGAACCGGATCGTGGTGAGCGACCGGAACGTGACCGGCCCCCCGCCCCCGTCGGCCCCCTCGGGCCCGTCGACGGCGGAACGCAGGTCGAGCTCGACCTCGTAACCGTCGACGGTCAGCAGCTCGGCCCTCTTCTGGGCCTCGTCGCGGGACAGGTTTTCACCGGGCACGGGCACTCCTTCGTGACGCGCGTCATGTGTCGTGTTCGAACCTATTGATCCTTGCACGCGTCCGTGGCGGCCGGTATCCGGTCGGCCGGCAGCGGCCGGTCCGGGAATGGAGGGCCTTGAGGGAGTGTTCTGGACCACAGCAGCACCAGGCCATTCCTTGAGGAGAGAGATGTCCCAGAGCACCCCCGCGAACGGCAAGACCCCGGCCGACTTCTGGTTCGACCCGCTCTGCCCGTGGGCGTGGATGACCTCGCGCTGGATCCTGGAGGTCGAGAAGGTCCGCGACATCGAGGTCCGCTGGCACGTGATGAGCCTCGCCGTCCTCAACGAGGACAAGCTGGACGAGATCGCCGAGGAGTACCGCGAGATGCTGGCGACCCAGGCGTGGGGCCCGGTCCGGGTCGTCATCGCCGCGCAGCAGCTCCACGGCGACGAGGTCGTCGGCCCCCTCTACACGGCGCTCGGCACCCGCTTCCACAACAACGACGAGGGCCCCACCCGCGAGGCGATCGTCGGCGCCCTCAAGGACGTCGGCCTGCCCGAGGACCTGGTGGAGTACGCCGACAAGGACACGTACGACACCGAGCTGCGCGCCTCCCACCAGGAGGGCATCGACAAGGTCGGCCAGGAGGTCGGCACCCCGGTCGTCGCCGTGCCCGGCGCCGACGGCGAGCAGGTCGCCTTCTTCGGCCCCGTCGTCACCCCCGCCCCCAAGGGCGAGGACGCGGCGAAGCTCTGGGACGGCACGCTGCTCGTCGCCTCCATCCCCGGCTTCTACGAGCTCAAGCGGACCCGCACGCAGGGCCCGATCTTCGACTGAGACCGGGCCTTCTGCCTGGTCGGGCCGGGAGCACGCGCGTGCTCCCGGCCCGTTGTCAGTGGCGGACCGTACGGTGAGGACCATGCGAATCTCACCGGAGATGATCACGATCGACTGTCCCGACCCGCAGACGCTCGCCGCCTGGTGGGCCACGGCGCTGGGAGTGGAGGGCACGCGGGACTACGGCGAGTTCGTCATGGTCCCCGCCACCCCGCTGGTCCTCGGCTTCCAGCGGGTGCCCGAGCCCAAGTCCGTCAAGAACCGGGTGCACGTCGACTTCGCCTCCCCCGACCGCCCGGCGGACGTGGAGCGCCTGGTGGGGCTCGGGGCGACGGTGATCGGCGAGCACTCCATGCACGGCCTGGTCTGGAACGTCCTGCAGGATCCGCAGGGCAACGAGTTCTGTGTGGCCGACGAGGGCACCCAGTGACCTGAGGGGCCCTCCGGGTCCACCCCTTGCCCTTCGCTCGAACTCTCGTTCATGCTCTGCCCCATGCCGACCGAGAGCCGCCACGACAGCGGTACGGAGCGGAGCCCCGGCAGCCCGGGCCCGCTCCTCCCGCGCCGGGTGCGGATCGGTTACGGCCTCGGCTCGCTCTGCACCGGCACCTTCGCCACCGTGCCCGGCCTGATCCTGCTCTACTACCTGACCAACGTGCTCGCCGTCTCCCCGGCGATCGCCGGGGCGGCCGTCTTCCTGCCCAAGGCCTGGGACGTCCTGATCAACCCGCTCGTCGGCGCGCTCTCCGACCGCAGCCGGCTGCGCGGCGGCCCGCGCCGCCCGTTCCTGCTTATCGGCGCCTGCACCCTGCCGCCGCTCTTCGCGCTGATCTTCGCCGCGCCCCCGCTGCGCGGCATGGCGGCCGCCGCGTACGTCGCCGCGCTCTTCCTGCTCGCCGCGACCGCGTACGCGGTCTTCCAGGTGCCGTACGTGACGATGCCCACCGAGATCACCGAGGACCCGGCCGAGCGCCGCCGGGTGCTGAGCTGGCGGGTCGGCTTCCTGGGCGCCGCGATCCTCCTCTCGGGCGCGCTCGCCCCGGCCATCGCCCATGCGGACGGCGGCACTTCGGCGAGCTACCGGCTGATGGGCATCGCGGTCGCCGTCCTGCTCGCGGCGGGCATGTTCGGCGCCTGGTTCACCACCCGGTGGGCGCCCGCCGTGGCCCGTTCCACCGCCGAACCCTCCCTCCGCGCCCAACTCGCCGTGGCCCGCACGAACCGGCCGTTCCTCTTCCTGGCCGGCATGTGGTTCCTCCAGGCGCTCGCGGTCGGCGTGATGCTGGCGGGGGTCCAGTACTTCGCCACGTACACCCTCGGCTCACCGGCCGCGGTGACCCCGCTCTTCGCCTGTCTGATCGGCCCGCTGGTCCTGGTCGTGCCGGTCTGGACCAGGCTCGCCCGGCTGCGCGGCGCGAAGTACGCGCAGGGTTGCGCAACACTGCTGTACGTCTCAGGGGCCGCCGCCCTCGCGCTGACCGGCCAGGTGGGCAGCGCGCTCGGATACGTGGCGGTCGCGGTCATCGGCATCGCCTACGCGGGCCTCCAACTCCTGCCGCTCACCCTGCTCGCGGACACCCTCGCCGCCGACACCGCCCGTACCGGCAAGCGCCGCGCGGCCACGTTCACCGGGCTGTGGACGGCGGCCGAGACGCTGGCGTTCGCGCTGGGCGCGGGCGTCTTCGCGCTGGTCCTCACGGTGACCGGTTTCCGCTCATCGGACGCCGACCACGAGGTCGCGCAGCCCGCCGCCGCGCTGACCGGCATCACGGCGGGTATGAGCCTGCTGCCCGCACTCCTCGCCGCCGCGAGCCTGTGGCTGCTCCACCACTATCGCGAGGACCCCGCCGACGCCCCGGAGGAACCCGCCCGTGTCCCATGACCAGGACAACGCCCCCGCCCTCCCCACCGGCCGCCCCGCCGCCGAGATCCTCACCGAACTCAAGGAACTGCGCACCGCCGACGCCCCGACCCGGGGCGGCCGGACCTTCGCGTACGTCTACGACGCCGGGCGCGAGGGCCTGGACGAGCTGGCCGCCGAGGCCTACGCCGCGTACGCCACCGTCAACGGCCTCGACCCCACGGTCTTCCCGAGCGTGGCGCGGCTGGAGAACGACCTGGTCGGCGCGGCGGCAGCGCTCCTCGGCGGGTCGCCGCAGACGCGATCCACCTTCACCAGCGGCGGCACAGAATCGATCCTGCTGGCGGTCAAGGCGGCCAGGGACCACGCCCGTTCGACCCGTGGCGTGACCGACCCGCAGCTGGTGCTGCCCTCCACCGCGCACGCCGCGTTCCACAAGGCCGCCGCCTATCTCGGCCTGGAACCGGTGGTGGTCCCGGTGGACCCGGTGACGTACAAGGCGAACCCCACCGCGATGGCCGCCGCGATCACGCCCCGTACCGCGCTGGTGGTCGCCTCGGCGCCTTCGTACGCGCACGGGGTCATCGACCCGGTGGCGAGGATCGCGGAGGCGGCCGCCGAGCACGAGGTGCTGTGCCATGTGGACGCCTGCATCGGCGGCTGGCTGCTGCCGTACCTGCGCAAGGCGGGCCGCACGGTCGAGCCGTTCGACCTCTCGGTCCCCGGTGTCACGTCGCTCTCGGTGGACCTGCACAAGTACGGCTACGCCGACAAGGGCGCCTCGGTGGTCCTCTACCGGGACGCGGAACTCCGCCGCCACCAGTACTTCGCCCACGCGGGCTGGCCCGGCTACCCGGTGGTCAACCCGACGGTCCAGGGCACCAAGTCGGCGGGTCTGCTGGCCCAGGCGTGGGCGGTGCTCCAGCACATAGGCGAGGACGGCTACACGATTTTGGCCGCAAGGGTGGCGGAAGCCTCCGACCACTTGCTGGAGGGCCTACGCACCATCCCGGACGTCCACATCCTCGGTGAACCGGAGGCGGGCCTGGTCGCGTTCACGGTCCTCACCACAGCCACACCCGACGGCACCACCGGCACGCCGGACCTGAGCCTCCTCCTCCACCTGGCCGACGAGATGCGCGTACGCGGCTGGTACCTCCAGCCCCAGCTCTCCTTCGACGGCCTCCCGCCCAACCTCCACCTCACCCTGACCCCCGCCACGGTCGACCGCGTGGACACCCTGCTCACCGACCTGCCGGAAGCCCTGGCCGAGGCTCGAGCTCTGCCCCCGGTCACGGCGGACCCGGCCCTCACGGACCTGGCGGCGGACCTGGACCCCGACGCGCTCACCCCGGACGAGATCGCGGGAATCCTGGCCTTCGCGGGCCTGGGAGAGGGGGCCGGCCTCCCGGAGCGGATGGCCCCGGTGCTGTTCCTGCTCGACGCGCTGCCGGTCCGGCTGAAGGAGCGGCTGCTGACGGAGTTCGTGGGGTCGGTGTTCCGCTCGGGCCGGCCGTGATCGGGCGGCCCGAGCAGACCTCGAACACGGCCAGGTGGTTCCGGGCCGCAGCGGTGTCGGAAGACTGATTGCCTACCGTCCGCCGGCGGCCTTGATGGCGGACGGCGGGCATACGGTCACTTCCGTCACCTCGCCCGCCGCCAGGCCCTCCTCGCAGAGTTGCCCGCCCTTCTCACGCAGGTCGAGGTAGAAGCGCGTCTTCTCCCCTTCCTGCTGGAGGCCGTGAATGCGCTCGTCGATGTAGCCGAGGCCGTTCAACGCTTTGCGGACCTTGACGGGGTCGGGCTCCGAAACCCCTTGCAGGGTCTCGATGATGCGCTGCTCGTGCAGGACGCTCGCACACCAGTCCCGGTCGTTCAGCTCTGCTCCGGGCCCGGTCGGGGCGCCGGGCTCGACAGGGCCGTCCGGGGGAGACGCGCCGGGGGCGAGGCTCGGCTCACCTCCGGGCGCGTTCGGCTTCCTGTCGGCCGGTCTCTCGACGGTCCCGTCCGTCGGCACCTGTCCCGCCCCGCCGGCCGAAGCGCACGACTGCGCGACCTGGTTGAGCATCTCTTCGAATGCCGCCTGCTCGGAGCCCGGTGCCGCAGCACCCACCGTGGATTCGCCCCCCTTGGCCGCCCCTCCTTGTGGCCCACTGCCGCTCTGCTCACCACTCCCGCAGCCTGAAAGTGCCAGGACCGCCAGAGCGGCTGCCGCGAAAGCACGCAGAGGGTGGGCGAACTCGCCTGAAAAGGCGGGGGTCTGTGTCATGCGCGTAGTCTCCTGCCGCCCTGGAGCGCCCACATGAGCACGCGTACTCATGTGGCCGGACGTTTTCCATGAGTGAAGCTCAGGGCGAAAAGTGGTGCTGTCCATTCCGCATTTTAAGGGCTTGTGGAGGCACCGGACGTGACCTAGTGTCCACGTCGATCACTCAGATCCTTCACAGTTGCTACACGAGGGGGGAACTCGTGCGCAGAAGTGCGCTGCCTGTTTTTGCCGTGCTGTCTCTGTCTCTGCTCATGCCGCAAGGCGCAGCAGTGGCGGCACCCGCAGGGCCGGCGAATCCGGCGAACACGGTTGTCGAACCGCCGCTGGCTGCGGGTGAATTGCAGCAGGTCGGTCCCGGCCTGTACTCGACCGCGGAAAAATCCTTCGAGATCTACGAGACGGATGTGGCAGAGGGGCTCATGAGCCGCAGCCACACGGTCATCGCTCAGGCGAGCGGTGTCGCCAGGCCGGAATCCGCGCCCGCGTCCCGACCGGACATGGGTGTCTTCGGCCCCGGTTGGGAAGCCGAATTCCTGGGGGGCCAGCTCAACCGCAAGCTCGAGGAGAAGCCCAACTCCTTCGTCGTCACCGATCTCGACGTGAATGTCGCGCTCACGTACACCCTGAAAAGCAGCGTCGACTATCCCAATGGCGGTGGTGTCAGGAAGTACGAGACCGCCGAGGGCGACAAGCTGACCGAGACGACCCGGTTCGACGCGTCGACCGGCACTCTGGTGTCCACGATCGCCGAGACCGGCGCCGTGGCCGGGGCGAGCGCGGATGCGGACCAGTCCGCCGACACCGATGCGGGCTCTCCCATCAGCGTCGACGCGCTGACTCCCACCTACACCTGGAAGCAAGCCGCTCCAGGAGCCAACGGCTGGCGTGTCACGGGCGTCGGCACCGTGGCCGACGGCACTCTCTCCACCGCCGGCTACGACACCAAGGGGCGGATCTCCAGCATCAAGGAGGCCGCCACCGAGGAGGTCCCGGAGCAGTCGCTGGTGGTCAAGTACTCGACCGCCACGACGGCCACGGGCACGACTCCCGGTGAGTTCGTCAACCGGGCCAAGGAGATCGTCCTCACCACCGGTGCCACGACGCAGACGCTCGCGCGTTACTCCTACGACGCCTCGGGGCTGCTGCGTTCCGTGGCCAATCCGGTCGAGGGAACCGCACCGGTCTCGTCGTACGCCTACGACTCCACCGGACGTGTCTCCGACGTCGCTTCGCCGTCCAACGGCACCTGGGACCTGACGTTCCCCGCCGATGCGGCCGTCCCCAACGTCGAGCCCATCGGCCCCGCGCGTCCGTCCGCCGAGTCGCCCGTCCAGGGGGCGGCCGGTATCACCGACGGCGCCGCCACCGCACCGCCGGCGACGGATTTCATCAGTGGTGAGATCTCCGACCCGCAGGCATATCCCCGCAAGTGCAGCCGGGCGACGGACTGGCTCTGGTATCTGAAGAGTGGTTGCGCCGCGTGGGCCGCACACTACGGCTGGCACCAGCCGCTTTGGAAAAAGACGCCGACCGGCCACTGGGTCGTAGGCATCAACAATGACGGCTGCAGCACCCCGGGACCCAACATCAGCAGGCCGGGCGGCTTCAACTTCCGTACCGCGTGCGACATGCACGACTACGGCTACGGCCTGATCGGCAACACGTACAAGGGCTACAAGTACTATCTCGACCGCAGCAAGAAGTCGAATGTCGACAACGCCTTCCACACCACGATGAAGAAGTACAGCTGCAAGGCCTACTTCATCACGAAGAGGCCCAAGTGCAATGGCATCGCATGGGCCTACTACAAGGCCGTGGGGCTGAAGGGCAAGCCGAAGAACGGCGCGAATGCGACCTGATCTCCCGCAACACCCGCTGACCGTACGCAGCACAGGATTCTGACGCCGCGTACCAAGGAATCGTGAGTGGGCCGGGTGGTAGAAACCTTTGACCGCCCGGCTCACTCACGCCTGCCCTCACACATCATTCCCCCGGGCCGAACCATGCCCGCCCCTCGTTGGAGCAACGTTGAAGAAACCGATATGGGCAACGGTCCTCACCGTGGTGATGACCGCGACCGTCGGCATCATTCCGGCCCAGGCCGCCGCACCGTCCAGCACCCCCGGAGCAGCAGAGACGGCGGGCCCCGTCGATCCGCCGCTGTACGACGAGACCGCGGGCGGCGGCACCGTTCGCGTGAACGTGGTCACGAAGAACCGCGCGGATCTGCCCGGCGCGGCGACCGCCGGCACGACGATGCAGTCCTTCGAGACCGTGCCGGTGGTCACCCTCAAGGTCAACCGGGGCGGACTGGACAAGCTGGCGGGCCAGCCGGGCGTGGTCAGCGTGACCGAGGACGTACCGGTTCCGCCGACGCTGGAGAGCACCCGAGCCCTCGCCGACGTGCCCGCCGGAGCGGAGGAAGCCGGCCGCGGCAGCGCGATCGCCATCCTGGACACCGGTGTCGACACCGGCCACCCGTATGTGAAGGACCGGATCGTCTCCGAGGCGTGCTTCTCGCCCACCGACCCCGACCCCGACTACGCCGCCACCAGCCTGTGCCCCGACGGGACCGCTGCGCAGACAGGACCGGGTGCGGCCAATTCCGGGGCCGGGCCGTGCGCGGCCATCGCCGAATGCGACCACGGAACCCACGTGGCCGGGATCGCCGCCGGCAGCGGCAAGAACCTCGCCGGAGCGCCCGCCTCCGGGGTGGCCCCCGCCGCGAACCTCATCGCCATCCAGATCTTCAGCAAGTTCAGTTCCGAGGACGTCTGCGGCGGTCCTGAGGCCACACCGTGCGTCCTCAGCTTCACCAGCGCCCAGATCGCGGGCCTGGAAAGGGTTCAGCAGCTGAAGCAGTCCGGCATACCGGTGATCGCGGCCAACCTCAGCCTCGGCTCCGGCCGCTACACCACGTCCTGCGAGGACGACCCCCGCAAGCAGGCCATCACCAATCTGTTCAACGCCGGGGTCGCCACCGTCGTCGCTGCCGGAAACAACGGCGCCGACGCCGTCGGCGCTCCCGCCTGCGTCTCCTCCGCCATCGCCGTCGGCTCCACCACCGTGGACGACCAGCTGTCCTCCTTCACCAACCGGGGACAGCTGCTGGACCTCTTCGCACGGGGCACCGGCGTCGTCTCCTCGGTACCCGGCGGCGGTTACGGCTCGAAGAACGGCACCTCCATGGCCGCTCCGTACGTGGCCGGTGCTCTCGCGGTGCTCCGTGAGGCGTTCCCCGAGAAGAACCTCGCGGCACTCGAATCGCTGCTGAAGTCCACCGGCAAGCCCATCACCTACACAGGGGCCACCACACCGCGTGTCGACCTCGCCAAGGCGCTCGGCCAAGGGCCGGGCGACATCGTCGATTTCAACTGCGACGGGCGGCGGGACATCGCCATCGCGGACCCGGACGCCACCGTCTCCGGCGCCGCCAAGGCCGGGCGCGTACAGCTTGTCTACGGTGGAGGAAAGGGCAACGGGGAGCTGTCCCAGGCACTGCCGATCCTGCCCAGCTCCGCCGCGGAGGCGAACGACCGCTTCGGTGGCTCGCTGGCGACGTTCGACCACAACCTCGACGGCTGCACCGACCTGGCCGTCGGCGTCCCCGGTGAGGCCATCGGTACCGAGGCCGGGGCCGGCGGGGTCCACATCGTCTACGGCTCCACCGCCGGACTCGGGCAGGGCAAGGCGACGGTGAACCTGGTCCAGGGCAGCGGCATCGGGGCACTGGCGGGGATGAGCGCGGAGGCCGGCGACCGTATGGGCGAGGCCCTCGCCGCCGGGACCACGATCGCAGGCGTCCCGTACCTCGCCATGGGCGTGCCCGGAGAGGACGGTGGCGGATTCGTCAATCCCGGCGCCGTTGTCTACCTGCACGGCACAGGGCTGAACAACGTCCTGATCAACCAGAACTCCGAAGGCGTGCCCGGCACCATGGAGAGCAACGACGACTTCGGCGCCTCTCTCGCCGGGTCGCCCCAGCACCTGGCCATCGGGTCGCCGGGGGAGGCCATCGGCAGCCTGGCCGACGCCGGAGCCGTAGCGGTGTTCAACCACAAGCTGAACAGCGCCAAGATCCCCACGAGCATCGCCGGGCTGGACCAGAACCTCGCTGAGCTCCAGGACGGGGCCGAGGCCGGCGACACCTTCGGGTTCTCGCTCAGCATGACCACCTACCGGCCCAACGCGGCCGCCACCGGTACCGAGTCGCTGCTCGTGATCGGTACCCCGGGTGAGGGCACCACCACGGTCAACAACACCGGCCGGATCGACGTCATCCGGCTGACCCCCACCGGCTTCAGCCAGCTGTCCGGTATCCACCAGGGCTCGACGGACGTGTCCGGCGCGAACGAGGACGGCGACCGGTTCGGACACACGGTGGCCGCCGTCAGCACCAACCCCTCGGCAGTGAGCACCGCACTGAACACGGTGGTGGCCGTCGGTGTTCCCGGTGAGGACCTCGGTACCGCCACGGACGTCGGAGGCATCATGGTCTTCGGCCTGCTCGGTAAGCCGGGTGACTCCGACGTCACGGTCCACCCGGGGCGCGGTCTTCCCGGTGCCCCGGTGACAGGTGAGAAGGTCGGCAACGCACTCACCGCCACGGGCGCGTTCCTCTACGTCGGTGTTCCTGACGGCCCGACACCGTACGGCCGCGCCCACACCGTGCCGTGGTTCAACATCATCGCCGGGGGCAGCGAACCGGTCACGACGTACGAGCCCGGCAAGAACGGTCTCCCGGCGACCGGCCAGCGTTTCGGCGCCGGCATGCGCTGACTCCGTACCGCGGACGACAGCACGCTCCGGCCCCGGGAAACGCCGGCGGCCTTCCCGGGGCCGGAGCGTGCCCAGCCGGCGTGATCGACCTCCTGCTCTCCCCTTCCTGAAAGAGACCCTTCGTGCGTCGCACTCTTCTGATCCTTGTGACCGCCGTGCTGGCGATCGTCGGCATCACGGCCGCAGCACCCGCACCGCCAACCGTGACCGAGGTGGCGACGTCCGCGAATGCCGAGGCCGCCACTCAGCAGTACGGGACCCACCCCCGCCAGCGCCTGGAAATCACCTGGAATCCGTCGCCCGCGCCCCGCCCGGCAGTCGTACTGATCACTGGCGGCTCCTGGTACACCCACGCCAGCTGGGCGACCAACGCGAAGCAGTTCGCCAACCGGGGCTTCCAGGTCTTCATCATGAATTACCGCCTCAACTTCGAAGCAGCCTGGCCCGCCCAGCGCGACGATGTGGCCAGTGCCGTGAAGTGGGTACGCGACAACGCCGGCCGGTACGACGCCGACCCGGACAACATTCTGCTCGTGGGTTCGTCCGCCGGGGGGCATCTGGCCACGGCCGCCGCCACCCACGGCACCAACGCCCTCGGCATCAAGGGCGCCGTGGCGCTCTCCCCGGTCGCCTCCCCTTACCGGGCCTGGCAGGACGGCAACACCTCCACCGTCGCCAAGATCCGCAAGCTCCGCGACAACGCCGCCATCCTGGCCCGCTGCTACCCCGATCCCGCCGACAACTCCACCGCCTACCGGGAGGTCGGCTGCTGGGACACCTGGCGTGCCATGGAATCCAAGAACGCGGCAGGCAAGGGCGACGCACCGATGCTCCTGCTCCACTCCGACGGCGACTTCGTACCCCCCGTGCACTCCACCGAACTGGAAGCGGCCGCCAAGGCCGCAGGGGTCCCCGACTCGGACATCACCACCAGAATCGTCACCGGTTCCACCGCCCACGGACAGACCCTGCTGGGAACCCCCGGCATGTTCGACATGGTCGTCTCCTGGCTCAAGGCCCGCACCGCCTGACCCACCTCCGCACCGTCGCATCCCTCCGCGGTGCCGTCATGAGTTCAGCCCTTTCGTGTTTTCCTCAAGGAGCAGCAGATGAGTCGGCGTGCCCGAGCCGAACATGCCCCCGCCCGACAACGCCCCCGCGTGGCAGCAGCGGTACTGGTCATGAGCAGCCTCTGCTGCCTGGCCTGGCCGGGGGCAGCCCAGGCAGCCCCCGGCCAAGTTCCCTCAAACCGGGCGGACTTCAACAACGACGGAATCGCCGACCTGATCGCCGGTGTCCCGCAGGCGTCCTCCGCGGCCGGGCAGGTGTCCATCCTTCCCGGGAGCGGCAACGGCCCGTCGTCCACCGGGCTGAAGGTCATCACGCAGAGCGGGGCCGTTCCGGGTTCGCCCGAGCCCGGCGACCGCTTCGGCGCGGACGTCGCGTACGGGGACGTCGACGGTGACGGCCGCACCGATCTCGCCGTCGGCTCTCCGGGGGAGGCGGACAGCGTGAACAAGGAGCGCGGCAACGTCATCGTCCTGACCGGCAGCAGTCAGCTCACCCAGGGCGACTACTTCACCACCGCCAACGACGACCCCCGGAACCCCGCCATGGCACGCCTTGGCACAGCGGTCGCGATGGGAGACATCACCGGTGACGGGCTGGACGACGTCGTGGGCGTCGGCCTGGGCTCCGGAGGCTCGGGCGGCTGGCTGGTATGGCGCGACAGCGCCACCAAGAAGGCCACCACCCTGCGCCTCACCTTCGAAGACCTCAAATATGTCGACGTCGCGGCCGGCGATTTCAACGGCGACGGGTTCGACGACGTCGCCGTCACCACCGTCGACCGCCATGGACGGGCGAGAGCGTACGAATACCAGAGCGCCGGCCGGACCGGCCTCACCTACGCCATGGCCATCCAGATGGGCGCGGGCCGCACCATAGACGCCGGAGACATCGACCAGGACGGCCGGGACGACATCGTCATCGGCCAGCCCGCCTCGCCCGAGGTCGACCCTGCCTACGGCGGCACCATCGGTGGCCAGGTCACGGTCAAGCTCGGCCAGGACTACGGCCTCTACTACCGCGGCCACACCACCACCATCAGCCAGTCCACCCCCAACGTGCCCGGAGAAGCCGAGGAAGGCGACGCGATGGGTGCCTCGGTCGCCCTGCGCGACCTCAACGGCGACAAGACCCTCGACATCGTCACCGGCCTCCCCGGCGAGGACTCCACCGTGAACGGAGTCACCAGCGCCGACGCCGGAAGCGTCCTCCTCCTGCACCTGTCGGCCACAGCGGACGGCATCGCGCTCAAGTCCGCCACCGGCCTCAGCCAGGGCACCGGCGGCATCGGAGGCGCCGGCGAGCCCGGCGACCAGTTCGGCAGCGCGGTCACCGCGGGCGACTTCACCGGAAACGGCACCACCGGCCTCGTCCTCGGAGCCTCCGGCGAGAACAACGGAGACGGCACCACCATCTACCGCACCGCCACCGGCACTGCCGCCTTCCTCAGCAAAAGCATCGCAGGAGCGCCCAGCGGAAGCAGACTGGGCAGCGTCCTCGAATCCTGAGCGCGGGCGGGCCTCCGCGGGGGAGGCCCGCACTGCTTCTCAGTTCCTCGGCGCCGCCGCCTCCAGCTCGGCCACCGTGCCCGACATGACCGTACGGATATGACGCGTCAGGTGCTCCGCCGGCCAGTCCCACCACGCCACCGCCAGCAGGCGCGCGATGTCCGCCTCCTCGTACCGGGTGCGGATGAGCTGGGCCGGGTTGCCGCCGACGATGCCGTAGTCCGGGACGTCCGAGACGACCACCGAGCGGGAGCTGATGATCGCACCGTGGCCGATGCGGACGCCCGGCATGATGACCGACTCGTAGCCGATCCACACGTCGTTGCCGATCACCGTGTCGCCCCGGTTGGGCAGCCCCGTCAGCAGGTCGAAGTGGTCCGACCACGAGCCCCCGAGCGTCGGGAACGGGAACGTGGACGGCCCGTCCATCCGGTGGTTGGCGCCCTTCATGAGGAACCGCACCCCCGTGCCCAGCGCGCAGAACCTGCCGATCACCAACCGCTCCGGCCCGTAGTGGTAGAGCACGTTCCGGGTCTCGAACTCCGTGGCGTGCTCGGGGTCGTCGTAGTACGAGTACGCACCCACCTCGATCAGCTCCGAGGTGACCAGCGGCCGCAGCTGCACCACCCGCGGCTGGCCGGGCATCGGGTGCAGGACGGTGGGGTCGGCCGGGACGGGCTCGGGACGGGAACTCACGGTTGCCTTCCGTAGGGGGAGCACGGGCGGGGGACGAAGGTCATCGTGGCAGTCCGGCCCGGTGAGCCGCGGGTATTTTCGGCGCAGGCGGGCGAGATCCGCCTCCGCCTTCACCGTGGGACGATACGACGGTGCTGGACGCGATCGAAGCAGTGGACTGGGCCCGCATACCGGGCCCCGCAGGCTGGTACCGACCCGACCTCGCCGCCTCCGGCCTGCGCGCCCTCGCCACGGCGACCGGCCTCGTCCAGGCCGCCCGAGCCGGTTCGGTCCTGGCGGGCGGCGGGCTCGTGCACGACCACAGCGGAGGGGTCTTCCCCGCCGTCGTCACCGCCGCGCCCATCCTCCTCGCCATCGCCCGGCACGGACACCCCGAAGCCGGAGCCACCGCCCTCGGGCTGCTCGACGACGCCCTGGCGTTCGCCACCCACGACCGCCGCACCCGGGTGGCGACCCCCTACGCCGAAGCCGTCCCGATCTGCTGCGCCCTCGCGGACCACCTCAGAGGCAGCACCGACCTCCTCGCCACATGCGGGCTCGAAGGCAAGCACCTGCGCGCCGATGCCGCCGAACACTGGCGGTTCGACGTCCACGAGATCATCGCCGGGAGCGACGGAGACGGAGCCCTGGCCTTCGGAGCTCTCGCCGGACGCTTCCCGGACGACGGTCCGCAGGCGGCGGAGCTGCACCTGGCCGGCCGCGCCATCCCGCTCGAACGGGTCGTACTCCACTACCCGCCGGAGGACGGCAGCCCCGACGCGTGCCTGCACATCACCGGCGTACGCCCGCACGAACTCGCCCCACCGGCCGTCCTTTTCCCGGCCCGCTGCGCCCCCGGCCCCGAAGCCCGGTAGCCGCGCCCTACGCCACCCCCGCCCCCACCCCGCACCCCACCCGCAACGCCGCCCCCTGCGACCACTCCGCCGCCACGCCCCGCATCACCAGCGCGCTGTCCAGCACCGCGCTGCCCGGCGGGAAACGGTCCAGGTCCTCGAAGAACGAGGAGCGTACGGTACGGGGCCGGCCCGCCGTCACCTTCCAGGCGGGCGCCGACAGTTCGAGGACGTCCAGGTGCGTGCCACCGGCGTTGGGGGAGAGGCCCCGGTGGCCGAGGCGGAAGAACTCCGACGCCTCCGCCAGGTCCGTGAACAGCCCGCTCCCGCGCAGCTCCTCCGCCGGCTCCACCGTCGCGTCCACCTCCACCTCACCGTCCCGGGTCGCGAAGGCCACCCGTACCGCGTCGGCCTCCTCCCGCACCGTGAAGTCCGCGCGGCCGTGCTCGCCCGGGTAGATCCGGCCGCCCGCGAAGGCGTTGAGGCGGGAGGCGGTGTCGCGGCGCGGGATGTAGACGCCGCGCTCCACACCGTCTGGGCCGTCCCACTCCACGGAGATCCGGTGCGCCGCGTTCTCGCTGGTCAGGCCGGTCGCGGCCGGGGCCCAGCCGGGACGGACACCGCCGATCCGGAGCAGGCAGATGCCCGCCACCGCCTGGCCGCGCACCAGTTGGGGCCGCAGCGGCGCGGGCAGCAGGGCCGCCGCGACGTACGGGTCCACCCGGTAGTTCACCAGGAGGCGGCGTTCGATGGTGCTGGAGAGCTTGGGCCGGATCATGAGGCGTCGCCTTCCGGCGCGGGGCGCCACTTCGTGTGCCGGAGCACGATCTGTTCGGGGCACACGGCGCTCAGGAAGCGCCCCAGAAGCGGCGGAGGGTGGTCCCATGCGCCATGTTCAGCATATGAGCTGATAGCTAACAACCCGATGGCGGGCAACCCGGCTCAGGGCATGGGAAAGCCCCCGCGAGTCACGTCCTCGCGAGGGCTCTCCGTTCATCCGCCTGCCGAAGTGAAGGTTGAGAAGACGATCACGAGGCAGGACGCATCAACCGCCGGAGCGGAATCAGGGCGCGAGCAGCAGTACGTCCGTGCGCTCCTTGGCGGCCGCGTAACGCTTCGCCACGTCCTGCCAGTTGACGACCCGCCACATCGCCTCGATGAAGTCCACCTTCTGGTTCTTGTACTGAAGGTAGAAGGCGTGCTCCCAGGCGTCGAAGACCAGGATCGGGACCGAGCCCTGGCCGACGTTGCCCTGGTGGTCGTAGACCTGCTCGACGATGAGCTTGCCGCTGAGCGGCTCGTACGCGAGCACGCCCCAGCCGGAGCCCTGGGTGGTGGCCGAGGCCTTCGTCAGCTGGGACTTGAAGCCCGCGAAGGTGCCGAAGGACTCCGTGATCGCGTCGGCGAGATCGCCCACGCCGTCCGCCGCGAGGGGCTCGCCGCCGCCGTCGCCGGTCATGTTGTGCCAGTAGATCGAGTGCAGGATGTGGCCGGAGAGGTGGAACGCGAGGTTCTTCTGGAGGCCGTTGATCGCTCCCCAGGCCTCCTTGTCGCGGGCCTCTTCCAGCTGCTCCAGGGTGTCGTTCGCACCCTTGACGTAGGCGGCGTGGTGCTTGTCGTGGTGCAGCTCGATGATCTGCGGATTGATGACCGGTTCGAGCGCCGCGTAGTCGTACGGGAGTTCCGGGAGCGTGTACGTGGCCATGATGCGAGCCCTCCGACTGCTGGGAATGCCGTCCAGTTGTTATTGCAACCTATATGCAAGAGCAGGCTAGCAGCAGGAAGGTCCGCGAAGTGATCAGCCCTTCGGCCTAGGACCTGCGGCGCAGGAGGCCGGGGTATGCGTGAGCGGGCCCGTCCGGCTCGACCGGACGGGCCCGCTCACGCACATCTGCCGGACGGGCCCGCTCACGCGCATCCGACGGCTCAGTGCGTGGGGTCGCTGCCCTTCTGTTCCTCCGGGTCGACACCCGTGTGCGCGGACGCGTCCTTCTCGCCGCTGGGGCGCCGGGACTTTCCCCGGCGGCCGGTCTCGCGCATGTCCGCGTCCCCGCCGCGGTCCTCCCCGCGGCGCGTCGAGCTCTCCGTCGTGGTGCCTTCCAGCGAGGCGCGCTTCTCCTCGTCGGTCGGCTTCTTGCGGGGCCTGTCCGGCTCCGGGGCGTACGTGTCCGGGTGGAAGGAGCGGTGCGCGCTGGGGTTGGGCTGCTGCGACGTCTCGTCGACGTCGGGGGCCCAGCCGTGCTGTCCCTCGCCCGTGAACCTGCTCGGCCCCTCGCCGTGCCGGGGCGGTTTCTTCGACATGGTGGGCCTCTCGTTCTCGTCGGGTGTCCTATTATCCTCCCTTTTCTTGTTATAAAGGCGTTCTGTCTTCTTGCCTGCCCCCACCTTTCGCACGCGAGTGCCCATGTTTGGACGCCGTTTCCCGGGGGACCCGGCCAAGCAGCCGGGTGGCCCGGGGTCGGGGACCGCAGGTGCGCCGCTCGCCGCCCGCCCGCTCCACCGACCAGGAGGACTTGATGGCACCCCCCAACGCCCCCGAAGCGCCGGAGGGCCCCGACCGCCCCCGTGACCCGAAGCTCGCCCTGCCGGTCGCGGACGGTGCCGGCTGGGGCCCGCTCGACGTCCGGGCGGTCGACACCGTCCGGCTGCTGGCCGCCGACGCCGTGCAGAAGGCGGGCCACGGCCACCCGGGCACCGCGATGAGCCTGGCCCCGCTGGCGTACCTGCTCTTCCAGCAGGTCATGCGCCACGATCCGGCCGACGACCAGTGGCTCGGGCGCGACCGCTTCGTCCTCTCCTGCGGCCACTCCAGCCTCACGCTCTACATCCAGCTCTACCTGAGCGGTTACGGCATGGAGCTGGCGGACCTGGAGGCGCTGCGCACCTGGGGCTCCAGCACTCCGGGCCACCCGGAGTACCGCCACACCCGGGGTGTCGAGATCACCACCGGACCGCTCGGCCAGGGGCTCGCCTCCGCCGTCGGCATGGCCATGGCGGCCCGTCGCGAGCGCGGCCTCCTCGACCCCGACGCGCCCGCCGGCACCAGCCCGTTCGACCACCATGTGTACGTCGTCGCCTCCGACGGCGACCTGATGGAAGGCGTCACGTCCGAGGCCAGTTCGCTGGCCGGACACCAGGAGCTCGGCAACCTCGTCGTCTTCTACGACTCCAACCACATCTCCATCGAGGACGACACCGACATCGCCTTCAGCGAGGACGTGACCGCCCGCTACGCCGCGTACGGCTGGCACGTCCAGACGGTCGACTTCACCCGCACCGGCGACTACGTGGAGGACGTCGACGCCCTCCTCGCCGCCGTCGAGGCTGCGAAGAACGAGAGCGGCCGCCCCTCCCTGATCCTGCTCCGCACGATCATCGGCTGGCCCGCGCCCACCAAGCAGAACACCGGCAAGGCCCACGGCTCCGCGCTCGGCGACGACGAGGTCGCCGCCACCAAGAAGCTGCTCGGCTTCGACCCGGACGCCGACTTCACCGTCGAGGACGACGTACTCAAGCACGCCCGTGCGGTACGGGACCGGGGCGCCGAAGCCCACCGTGCCTGGGAGCCCCGCTACCAGGAGTGGCGCACCGCCCACCCCGAGCGCGCCGCGCTCCTGGACCGGCTGCGGGAGCAGAAGTTCCCCGACGGCTGGACCGACAGCCTCCCGGTCTTCGACGCCGACCCCAAGGGCATCGCCACCCGTAAGGCCTCCGGCGACGTGCTCACCGCGCTGGCGCCCGTGCTCCCCGAGCTGTGGGGCGGCTCGGCCGACCTCGCGGGCAGCAACAACACCACCATGGAGGGCGAGCCGTCCTTCGTGCCGGAAGGGAAGCAGACGGGCGAGTTCCCGGGCGACCCCTACGGCCGTACGCTCCACTTCGGCATCCGCGAGCACGCCATGGGCGCGATCCTCAACGGCATCGCGCTCCAGAGCCTCACCCGGCCCTACGGCGGTACGTTCCTGATCTTCAGCGACTACATGCGCCCGGCCGTCCGCCTCGCCGCCCTGATGAAGCTCCCGGTCACCTACGTCTGGACCCACGACTCCATCGGCCTCGGCGAGGACGGCCCCACCCACCAGCCGGTCGAACAGCTGGCCGCCCTCCGCGCTATCCCCGGCCTCGACGTCGTCCGGCCCGCCGACGCCAACGAGACCGCCGTCTGCTGGCGCACCGTCCTGGAGCACCACGACCGACCCGCCGGCCTCGCCCTCACCCGGCAGCCGCTGCCCGTCCTGGAACGGGGCGAGGGCGAAGGCGCTTACGCCGCCGCGTCCGGAGCAGCCCGTGGCGGCTACGTCCTCGCCGACAGCCGAGGCGACACACCCGACGTCCTCCTCATCGGCACCGGCTCCGAGGTCCACATCGCCCTGGAGGCCCGCGAGTTGCTCGCCGCCGAGGGCCACGACGCGCGGGTGGTCTCGCTGCCCTGCCGCGAGTGGTTCGCCGAGCAGCCGGACGCGTACCAGGACGAGGTCCTGCCGCCCGCCGTACGGGCCCGGGTCAGCGTCGAGGCCGCCGTCGCCCAGGGCTGGCGGGACATCGTCGGCGACGCGGGCCGCATGGTCAGCCTGGAGCACTTCGGCGCCTCGGCCCCGTACGAGCGGCTGTACGAGGAGTTCGGCATCACCCCGCGCGCGGTGGCCGACGCCGCCCTGGCGAGCATCCGCGCGGCGGCGGGCCCGGTCCGCCCCGGCGGCGAGCGCCCCGGCGCCACCCCGACCGAAGGCGGCACCGGCGACGCCGGCTGAACGCCCCCTCCGGGCGGCCCCCGCAGTCCGTTCCCGGCCGCCCCCGGCCCCACCCCTGTCACCCATCCCCTCTGCACAAGGAGCCCCATGTCCCCCGCACGCACCCCCCGTTACACCGTTCCCGGCCTCGGCGTCGACGAGGGCCGCCAAGTCATCGACCTCCTGACGCTGCGCCTGCACGCGCTCAACGACCTCGCGCTGACGCTCAAGCACATCCACTGGAACGTGGTCGGGCCGCACTTCATCGCCGTGCACGAGATGCTCGACCCGCAGACCGCCGCCGTACGGGACATGGCCGACGCGGCCGCCGAGCGCATCTCGGCCCTCGGCGGCGAGCCGCAGGGCACGCCGGGCGTGCTGGTCAAGGAGCGGACCTGGGACGACTACAGCGTCGGCCGCGCCGACGCCATCGCCCACCTCGGCGCCCTGGACCTGGTCTACACGGGGATCATCGAGGACCACCGCGCGGCGGTCGAGAAGGCCGGCGAGATCGACCCCGTCACCGAGGACCTGCTCATCGAGCACCTGCGCGGCCTGGAGCAGTTCCAGTGGTTCGTCCGCGCCCACCTGGAGAGCAGCTCCGGCACCCTGTCGAACGCGGGCGCCGACACCGAGGAGGCCGCGGCCGCCGCGGCCCAGAAGCGCACGGCCGCCAAGCGCACCCCGGCGAAGAAGACCGCGCTGCCCGCCCCCGCCAAGACGGCGGCGAAGAAGGCGCCGGCCAAGAAGACCGCCAAGAAGACGGCGAACAGGCGCACCACGCGCTGAACACCACGCGCCGAAAACCATGCGGTGAGCACCACGCGCCGAAAACGATGCGCTGAACGCCGTTCCCGGGTCACCGGCCACGAAGCCGTGCCGGTGACCCGGGCCTCCGGCTACCAGTCCGCCGGTTACCCGGGCCTCCGGCCCCCAGCCCGCCGGTGACCCGGACCTGAGGCCATGACCTCACCCTTGGTCATAATGCGCGGGTGAACAAAGCTCCTCTGCCCCTGCCCGCCGAGCACATACCCCCCGGCGCCGTCGACTGGCGCACCCCCGGCGCCGAGCGCTGGCTCGCCGCCGTTCCGGCCGGGTGGGCGCGCCCGTTGTGGTCGGTGGCGGCCCTCGTCGTCTCGATGGTCTGGTATCTGGCGGCGGGCCCCGCTCCCGTCTGCACCTCCGCCGAGCCGTGCGGCACCGACTGGTGGGGCCTCGGGACGGCCGTCGTGCTGGCGCTGACCCCGTACTGGGTCTGGCGGCAGCCCCGGCTCGCTCTCGTGGGGCTGGCGGCCGGAGTGGTGGGGTTCGCCGCGGAGGGCGGGGTCACGGAGTCGTTGGCGGAGCCGTACGTCCTCGCCCACCTCGTGGCCGTCGCGTTCACCACCGCCGGGGTCGTCCACCGGCTGGCCCTCGCCGGCCGGCAGCGGGCGCTGGCCATGGAGGCGGCCGGGCCGGCCGCGCAGCCGCTGCCCGCCGCCGCGCGGACGTTCCGCCGCGGCCGGTTCTCCTTCGGCCTGGCCGCACTGCTGCTCGCCGTCGCCGGGTTCGGCTACTGGCAGGTCCAGCGGGTGGCGGACGCGTACGAGGAGCGGGCCGCGGCCGCCACGCGGCTGTCCGGACGGGTCGTGGTCCTGGAACGGGACGACGACATGGACATCGTGAAGGTGGAGGCCGACGGGCGCACCCACCGCTTCGAGACGGCCTTCCCGGAGAACTTTCCCGAGGGCGGCACAGCCGATGTCGTGGTGGACGGCGACTGGGCGGCGCTGGTCGCGGAGCCGTACGACGCCTTCGGCTGGGAGCTGCTGGTGTTCGCCGGCCTCACCGCGTCGCTGGCGTTCTTCGTCAACGGCGTGGACGGAAGGACGCGTTCGGTACGGCTGCGGCACGGGCCCCTGCCGGTGCTGAAGGTGCTGGTGCGCGAGGACCACGAGGACGGCCGCACCTGGGTGTTCGCGGCCGACGATCCGGAGGGCCTCCGGCCGGTCCTGTACTTCCACTCACTGGCCGCCTCCGAGGAGGACGAGGAGGAGGAAGGGCCGGAGGACGCGGACGCCGTCGACCTCACCAAGGTCCGGGAGATCCTCCGCGGCGAGGACCCTCCGCCGCCGCTGCGCGAGGCCGTCCTGTACGGCGTCCCGTACGCCGGTGCCGAAGTCGCCTTCGCCGCACGCGACGACGAGGACTCGCCCGAGGTCGTGGTGGAGTGCAGCGTCACCGCCGTGAAGCCGGCCGTCGCGGGCCCGGCGCGACGCGGACCGAAGCTCCCGTCGCAGGACCGCAGGCGGAAGAACGCGCAGCGGCCCGTCGAGGAGATCGCCGCCACCCTGGCGCCCGTCGACGGCCTGCGGGTCTGGAAGGCGCACGGCCTCTCGCGGGCCGTGGGCCTCGGCCTGCTGGTGGTCCAGGGCGGCGGCATGTGGGCCATGCTCGACGACGGGCCGTCCTGGACCTGGCTCTGGCTGGTCGTGGGACTGCCGTGGCTGACGACCGCCGTCGCCACGGCCCTCACCTGGCGGATCACCGCCGACCGCGACGGGCTGTGGGTGACCGGGGCGTGGCGCGTACGGCGGATCGAGTGGGACGCGATCACCGCCGTACGCCACACCGAGGACGGCATCCGCGTCACCACCGGCAAGGACCACCCGGACGTCGCGCTGTCGCCGACCGGCTGGGCCTGGCTGGAACGCCGCCTGAACCGCGAGCCGTACGCGGTCCGCGCCGCCGACGAGATGCGGGCCCTGCACCTCGACCCGGTGCTGCGGCCGGCCGAGGAGGCGCCGGCGGCACGGCAGGGCATGGCGGTCGGCCCGCCGCTGGTGGCCCTGTCGGCGCTGTGGGGCGCGGCGGTGCTGCTGCTGTGACCCGGCCGGAGCCTTCTGAGGTGCCGGCCGGGTCACCGCACTGCCGCAGAAGGAGCCACTGCCGCGGAAGGAGCCCGGCCGCGCCCCGGGACGCCCGGACCGCCTACTTCCGCTGCGCGGGAACCTCCGCCGCCGCGCCGCCGGCCGGACGCCGCCGCTGACGTACGACCCCGATCCCGATCAGCACCGCCGTCAGCGCACCCGTGGCCAGCAGCTGGTCGCGGGTGTCCGGCTGGCGCAGCATCAGCAGGAAGATGCCCGCCATGCCCGCCAGCGCCACGATCGTGAGGACCGGGAAGAGCCACATCCGTACGACCAGCTTCTCGGGCGTCTCGCGCTCGGTGCGGCGGCGCAGGATCAGCTGGGAGATGGCGATGAAGATCCAGACGACCAGGATCACCGCGCCGATCATGTTGAGCAGCCACGGGAAGACGTCGTCCGGCCGCCAGTAGCTGAGCAGCACGCACAGGAACCCGAACACCGAGGAGAACAGCACCGCGTTGCGCGGCACCCCGGACGAGATCTTGCCGAGTACGGCCGGCCCCTGGCCCCGGGCGACCAGGGACCGGGCCATCCGCGAGGCGCCGTAGATGTTGGCGTTCATCGCGGAGAGCAGGGCGATGAGGATGACCACGTTCATGATCTGCGCGGCACCGCCGATGCCGAGGTGGTCGAGCATCGCGTAGAAGGGGCCGACCTCGGCGACCTTCGGGTTGTCCCAGGGGACCAGGGTGACGATGACGGCCATGGAGCCGATGTAGAAGACCGCGATGCGCCACATCGCCGTACGGACCGCCTTCGCGACGCCCTGCACCGGGTTCTCCGACTCGGCGGCGGCGATGGTGACCGTCTCCAGACCGCCGTACGCGAAGACGGAGGCGAGGAGTCCGATGATGAAGCCGTCCATGCCCTTCGGCAGGAAACCGCCGTCGCCGGTGAGGTTGGCCAGGCCGGGCGCGTCCGTGTCCGGGAGGACGCCGAGGATCGCCAGTAGGCCGAGCACCAGGAACAGGGTGATCGCGATGACCTTGAGCGCGGCGAACCAGAACTCGAACTCGCCGAAGTTCTTCACGGCCGCCAGGTTCGTCCCCAGGAAGACCACCATGAACAGGGCGACCCAGGCCCACTCCGGCGTCCCGGGCAGCCAGCCGCTGACGATCTGGGCCGCGCCGATCCCTTCCAGGCCGACGGCCACGCAGAGCAGGAACCAGAACGACCAGCCCGCGGTGAACCCGGCCCACGGGCCGATGGCCCGCTCGGCGTGCACGGAGAAGGAGCCGGAGGCCGGGTTGGCGGCCGACATCTCGCCGAGCATGCGCATCACCATCATGACGAGCAGCCCGGAGAGCGCGTACGCGACGACGATCGACGGCCCGGCGGCGGCGATCCCGGCCCCGGAGCCGACGAAGAGCCCGGCGCCGATGACACCGCCGAGGGCGATCATCGAGAGGTGGCGCTGTTTGAGGCCGTGGGTGAGCGCGGAGTCCGTCGAGGCTCCGGCGGCGGCTGCGGAGTCAGCGGTGGGGGGAGACACGGAGGTCCGAGACATGGACAAGCTCTGTTCGGTAGCTGAGACGAGGGACGAACCCATAGTCTGAGCATCCGCACCGCTCACACGGAACGGGTGTCCGCTATACGGGCACGAGGCTCACGCAAGGTGCACACGCGCCTACCGGTCGGTAAGCGCCGCCCCCTACCGGCCGGTGGCGGCGGAACCCTTACGCTCCCGCCACTGCCGCCCCACCGCCACCAGCAGCACCAGCGCCGTCGCCCCCGCCGACCACAGCACCTGCGGCCGCGCGTCGGCGTCCGTCAGCATCAGCACCAGCACGCCGAGCAGCCCCGCCAGCGTCAGCCAGGTCAGATACGGGAACCACCACATCCGCAACTCCAGCGCCCCCGGCGCCTCCCGCTCCAGCCGGGCGCGCAGCCGCAGTTGGGAGGCGGCGATCAGCGCCCAGACGAACAGCAGCACCGCGCCGACCGAGTTGAGCATGTAGAGGAACACGGTGTCCGGCCAGACCAGATTGAGCAGGACGGAGACGAAACCGAAGGCCACCGAGGCCAGCACCGCCCGCCGGGGCACACCACCCTCCGTTCCGGGCTTACGGGACACCTTCAGCAGCCCGCGCGGTGCCTCCCCGCGCTCCGCCAGCGAGAACACCATCCGCGAGGAGCCGTACAGATTGGCGTTGAGCGCCGAGAGCAGTGCCACGAACACCACGACGTTCATGATCTGCCCGGCCGACGGCACCCCGATCGAGTCCAGCACCTTCACATACGGGCTCAGCCCGGCCTGCTGGGCGGTCCACGGCAGCACGGTCACGATGACCAGCATCGACCCGACGTAGAAGAAGAGGATGCGCACCACCGCACTGCGCACCGCGCGACCCACCGCGCGCGCCGGGTCGTCCGTCTCGGCGGCGGCGATGGTGACGACCTCCAGCCCGCCGAAGGCGAAGACCACGGTCAGCACGCCGGAGACGACCCCGCTCCACCCGTTCGGCAGGAAGCCCCCCTGCCCGGTCAGGTTGCTCATCCCGACCGGGTCGGTGTCCGGCAGCCACCCGAAGACCGCGAGCAGACCCAGCCCCAGGAAGACGACGATCGCGCCCACCTTCAAGGAGGCGAACCAGAACTCGAACTCGCCGAAGTTCTTCACCGCCGCCAGGTTGGCCACGGTGAACACCACCATGAACAGCAGCACCCACGCCCACGGTTCGACCGCCGGCACCCATCCGTGGGCGATCTGCGCGGCGGCCGTCGCCTCCACGGCGAGGACCACCACCAGCAGGAACCAGTAGAGCCAGCCGACGCTGAACCCGGCCCACCGCCCGAGCGCCCGCTCCGCGTGCACGGAGAAGGAACCGGAGGCGGGCATCGCGGCGGACATCTCGCCGAGCATCCGCATCACCAGCATCGCGAGCGCGCCCGCGATCAGATACGAGACGACGATGGCGGGCCCCGCCACCGCGATGCCCGCGCCCGACCCGACGAACAGCCCGGCGCCGATCACGCCGCCGAGCCCGAGCATCGTGAGGTGGCGCTGTTTCAGGCCGTGTTCGAGGGGCTCCGCGGGGGTGTCGGGAGCCCCGGAGGGGGTGGGGGGAGCGTCGTGCACGGGATGCGGGTCACTCTCGGATCATTTATGGGGAACCTACAGTCTGAGCCTCCAAGGCCCCTCCCGCCAAAACGGACCACCTACCGCCCCACCTCCGTGACGAGCATCACGCCCAGCGGCGATTGCGTGGCAACCTTTGTGCGAATCCCATCAACCCGTCAACCACCGCTTTGTGGGCGGCTGATGGTGATCGGTCGTTCACCCCTGGGCTAACGTCGGCAGCAGCCCCACCCCACCTGCCGGGCGGAGCCGTCCCAGCCTGCCTGCCCTCACCCGCGGAGTCCCGATGAGCACTGCTGCCGCCCCCGTCCGTTCCGGAGCGGTCCTCGCCGACCTGCTGCCCGCAGCCCGGCACCGCTACGCCGTCGACGCGGCCCTCGTGCTGGGCGGCGCCGCCCTTACCGGCATCGCGGCCCAGATAGCCGTCCCGGTCCCCGGCTCCCCGGTCCCCGTCACCGGCCAGACCTTCGCCGCGCTCCTCATCGGCACCGCGCTCGGCGCCCGCCGCGGCTTCCTCTCCCTCGCGGTGTACGCGGTCGTCGGCATGGCCGGCATGCCGTGGTTCGCGGAGGGCACCTCGGGCTACGCGATGCCGTCGCTCGGCTACATCCTCGGCATGCTGCTCGCCGCCACCGTCGTCGGCGCCCTCGCGCGGCGCGGCGGCGACCGCTCGGTGCTCCGCACGGCGGGCACGATGGTGATCGGCTCCGCGATCATCTACGCCGTCGGCGTGCCGTACCTCGCGCTCGCCACCGGCATGTCCCTGAGCGCCGCCGTCGCGGCCGGACTCGTCCCCTTCCTCATCGGCGACGCGCTGAAGGCGGCCCTGGCGATGGGCGCCCTGCCCGCCGCCTGGAAGCTGCTCGACCGCCGGGGCTGATCCCGTCCATCAGGCCCCGTACGGGCCACCGAAGAGGTCCGCCGGATCGTACTGGGAGACCAGACCGGCGAGCCTCTTCGCCGTTTCCGCGTCATGGAAACCGGCGGTACGGTCCCCGCCGCCGAAGGAGAAGTTCAGCGACCGCCCCAGGACGGCCGGCTCCAGCACCCGCCCCACCTCCCCGTACAGGGCACGCACCGAGGCCACATCCGTACCGTCCAGCGGCGACAGCAGCCGCAACAGGAACCGGGCATCCCGGTACGGCACGGCGTTCGGCGCCTCCGGCCGCGCGGCCAGCGCCCCGCCCAGGTGGTTCAGCTGCACCACGGTCATCATCGGCGCCCGGGGCCCGGCCAGTTCACACGCCCGTACGATCCGCTCCGCGTCCAGCTCCCCGAGCACCGCGCTGTCGCCGTAGTACGCGTGCGGGAACGGCGGGTCGCTGTGGATGGTGTGGCTCTCGGTGTACGGCATCTCCCGCAGCGAGTCCGACAGGACCGCCGCGGACCTCCCGATCGCCCGCAACGGTGCCACCAGCCGCTCGCCCTCCTCCGCGCTCCCCGTGAAGGCCACCCGCACGGAGATCACGTACCGCCCGCGCAGCTCCTCCGGCAGTTGCGGCAGGTCTGGGTACACGAGCGCGGCCAGCGAGGACGTCACCGTGTCCGGCACGGTCCGCGTCCACTCCAGACAGCCACGCAACACCTCCGCCGCCCGCGCCCCGTCGAAGGCGATCGAGCCGCCGTAGAGCCGCTCCACCGCCACCAGTCCGATCTCCATACCGGTCACCACCCCGAGCCGGTGCCCGCCCCCGCGCAGCCCCCAGAAAAGCTCCGGCTCGCGCTCCGGCGTGACCCGGCGCGCGGTGCCGTCGGCGGTCACCACGTCCAGCGAGCGCACGTGGTCGGCGGCGTACCCGAACTCCCGGGCCAGGATCCCGAGCCCGCCGCCCAGTGTGTAGGAGACGGCGCCCACGGAGGGGGAGGAGCCGTTGAGCGGGGCCAGCCCGTGCGGGGCCGCCGCCTCGATCACCCGGCCCCAGCTCGCGCCCGCGCCGACCCGGGCGGTGCGGTGGACCGGGTCGACGGTCACGGAGTCCAGGGCGCGGGTGGCGATGAGGACTCCGCCCTGGACGGGACCGGGAAGGCCGTGGCCGGAGGCGTGCGCGGCGACGTGGAACCCGCACTCACCGGCGTACGCCACGGCCTCCCGTACGTCCTCGGGCGTGCCGGCCTCCACCAGCCGGTCCGGCCGGATCGGGAAACCGGTCTGGAAGGTGGGGAAGGGCTCTGCGGACCCGGCGTGCCCTGCGGATCCCGCGTGCGCTGCGGACCCTTCGGATGCGGAAACCATGAGGAGGCTCTCCTTCGCTCGCGCTGTTCGGCGGTACGAAGGAAAGCCTCCCCGAGATACCTGACACCTACAGTCATGTATCTCTCACGTGCGTGTCACTCACGTGCGTGTCACTCGGCCGGCGTGACCGCCTTGCGGCTGCGCGCCTCGCGCACCAGCGAGATCCCCACCACCAGCGCCGCGACCAGCAGCGACAGCACGACCTGCTCACGGGCGGTGTCGTCGGTCAGCATGTAGACCAGGACGAAGGAGATCGCCGCGATCGTCGCCCAGGTGAGGTACGGGAAGAGCCACATCCGTACGACCAGCTTGCCCGGCGTCTCGCGCAGGATGATCCCGCGCATCCGCAGCTGCGTGAAGCAGATGACCAGCCACACGAAGAGCGCCACCGCGCCCGACGAGTTCAGCAGGAACTGGAACACCGTGTCCGGCCACTGGTAGTTGAAGAACACCGCCACGAAGCCGAAGACGACCGAGGACAGGATCGCCGCCTGCGGCACGCCGCGCTTGTTGACCTTGGCGAAGGACTTCGGCGCGTCGCCGCGCTCACCGAGCGAGAACGCCATCCGGGAGGCCGTGTACAGGCCGGAGTTGAGGCACGACAGCACGGCCGTCAGCACGATGAAGTCCATGACGTTGCCGGCCTGCGGGATGCCGATCGAGTCGAGGGCGGCGACATAGCTGCCCTTCTCCAGGATCGACGGGTCGTTCCACGGCAGCAGCGTCAGCACGACGAAGATCGAGCCGAGGTAGAAGACGGCGATACGCCAGATCACGCTGTTGGTGGCCTTCGACACGGCCCGCTGCGGGTCCGAGGACTCACCGGCCGCCAGCGTCACGATCTCGCTGCCCATGAACGAGAAGACCACCATCAGCACACCGGTCAGGATCGCGCCCGGCCCTTCGGGGAAGAACCCGCCGGAGTCCGTGAGATGCGCGAGCCCCGAGCCGGGGTTGTCGGAGCCGGGCAGGAAGCCGAAGACGGCGAGCAGGCCGACGACCACGAACGCGGCGATCGCCACGACCTTGATCCCGGCGAACCAGAACTCGAACTCGCCGTAACTGCCCACCGAGACCAGGTTGGTGGCGGTCAGCACGACCATCACGATCAGCGCCCAGGCCCACTGGGGGACGCCCGGGATCCAGCTCTCCAGGATCTTGGCGCCGGCCGTGGCCTCGACGGCGAGCACGACGACCCAGAAGAACCAGTAGAGCCAGCCGATGGAGAAGCCGGCCCAACGGCCCAGCGCCTGGTCGGCGTAGGCGGAGAAGGAGCCGGAGCTCGGCCGGGCGGCGGCCATCTCGCCGAGCATCCGCATCACGAGGACGACCATCAGGCCGACCATCGCGTACGAGACCAGGATCGCCGGCCCGGCGGCCGCGATCCCCGCGCTGGAGCCCACGAAGAGGCCCGCGCCGATCACACCGCCGATCGCGATCATCGAGAGGTGGCGGTTCTTCAGGCCTGCCTGAAGTCCGCCCGAGGAGTCGGGCCGATCCGGCTCACCGGGTTCGTGGCCCGGCTCCGCCAGCGTCGTCTGCGACGTCATGGGGGGGGAAGTCCTAACGTTTCCGTGCATGAGGGTGTGCCCTGCTCCACGTGGGGTGGTGTGGAAGACAAGGCCACGCATTCAAGCCCGGAAGAAGGCAGAAACGGAACCCTCTCCTCCGGATCATTTGCCTGATCATTACCCAAGTGACGTGCGCCACACCGGCCGAGCGGCCGGACCGCGATGCCGATAGGACAGGCTCCGACCCCGCTGACGGCTACCCCGCGCGGTTCGTGCCACACTTCGCTCCATGCGCGTGTACCTCGGATCCGACCATGCCGGTTACGAACTCAAGAACCACCTCGTCGAGTGGCTCGGTGCCCACGGGCACGAGGCCGTCGACTGCGGCCCCCACATCTACGACGCCCAGGACGACTATCCGCCGTTCTGCCTCCGTGCCGCCGAGAAGACGGCCGCGGACCCGGACAGCCTCGGCATCGTGATCGGCGGCTCCGGCAACGGCGAGCAGATCGCCGCCAACAAGGTCAAGGGCGTCCGCGCCGCACTGGCCTGGAGCGAGCAGACCGCAGCCCTCGGCCGTGAGCACAACAACGCCAACGTCGTCGCGATCGGCGGCCGGATGCACACGCTGGAGGAGTCGACCAAGTTCGTCGAGATCTTCCTCTCCACGCCGTACTCGAACGAGGAGCGCCACACGCGCCGCATCGAGATGCTCTCGGCGTACGAGACCACCGGCGAGCTCCCGCCGATCCCGGCCCACCACCCGCAGCAGGGCTGACCCGCCCCGCCCCGAGCCACCTGTGCCGCCGGGTCCCGTACCCGGCGGCACGGCCATGTCACCGCCCGCCCTTCCACGGAAACCACAGGAACCACAGGAGCAGCCCGCCGTGCCCGAGGGACACACGATCCACCGCCTCGCCCAGGACCACGCCGAGCGGTTCGCGGGCGGACCGGTCCGGGTGAGCAGCCCGCAGGGCAAGTTCTCCGACAGCGCGGCCCTCCTCGACGGACGCACCCTCACCACCACCGACGCCCACGGCAAGCACCTCTTCCTGGGCTTCGGCGACACCGGCTGGGTCCACATCCACCTCGGCCTCTTCGGCAAGCTCGGTTTCGGTACGGCCCCGCCACCGCCGCCCACCGACACGGTCCGCCTGCGCCTGGTCAACGCGGCCCACCACGCCGACCTGCGCGGCCCCACCACCTGCGCCCTGATCACCGAGCCCGAGAAGCGCGCGATACACGAGCGGCTCGGCCCGGACCCGCTCCGCGGCGACGAGGACGGCGAGCGCGCCTGGCAGCGGATCTCCCGCAGCCGGACCACCGTCGCCGCGCTCCTGATGGACCAGAAGGTCATCGCGGGCGTCGGCAACGTCTACCGGGCAGAGGTCCTCTTCCGCCACGGCATCGACCCGTACCGCGCCGGCAAGGACCTCACCCGCGCCGAATGGGACGCCGTCTGGGCGGACCTGGTCGAGCTGATGCACGAGGGCGTACGGAACAACCGCATCGACACCGTCCGCCCCGAGCACCTCCCCGAGGCGATGGGCCGCCCGCCCCGCAAGGACGACCACGGCGGCGAGGTCTACGTCTACCGCCGGGCCAACCTGCCCTGCCACATCTGCGCGAGCGAGATCCGGACGGCGGACCTCGCCGCCCGCAACCTCTTCTGGTGCCCGCGCTGCCAGGACCCGGGCCTGTCGTCCGAAGCCTGACCGCGCACGCGCCGCCCGCTCAGGACCCGCGCCGGTCCGGCACCTGACCCGGGGACCCGGCTCCGCTCAGAAGTTGTGCGGCAGCCACGGCTCCACATGCCACGAGAACGCCGCCGAGACCTCCTCCACCGCTCCCGGCCGCACCTCCCGCACCCGCCCGGCCGCCGCGAGCGAGGTGAACGGCACCCCGCCCAGATACGCGGCGCCCAGCTCCCGTACCGACAGCTCCAGATCCGGCGCGCGATCCGGCGCGCGCCGGCACGAGGCGCCGCCCTTGGCGTCCGCCACCAGATGCCAGCGCCCCGCGTTCCACGGGCAGAAGGCGTCCGCCACCTCCAGCACCACATCCACCGGCGCCCGGTACGCGCGCGCCTCCAGCGCCGCACCCACCTCCACCAGCCGTACGTAGAGCCCGTCCTGCACCCGCGCCTGGCACCGCCGCACGTCCGAGACCAGATGCATCAGCGGCTCGTCCACCGGCCTTGAGCCCGCCTCCACGGACGACGTCAGGTCGATGCCGAACAGGAACCGCCACAGCGCCGCGTACGACGCCGGGTCCAGCGCCCCGAGGTGCCGCAGCGCCACCGTCCCCTTCGGCCCCGCCCGGTCCCAGTCGGGTCGCACCCGGAACGTGGCGTACCCGCTCACCTCGCCGTCCCGCTCGGCCAGCACGCACTGCAACGGCGAGGCGCCCGCCCGGTCCTTCTCCGGGTCGATCACCGAGGCCTGTTCCCACTTCGGCTGCCGCACCGGCGTCCCCGGACGCTCCGCGGCGAGCCGCCCGTACACCTCCTCGCAGGCGGGCAGGGCCGCCACCGGATCCGTGTACCGCACCCGCACGTCCTCCGTGCCCGGCGGGGAATCGAGCTGTACGCGAGAGGTGTCGACGTCCACACTCAGGGCGCGGGTCGCGGCCCCGTACCCGAAGCGCCCGTAGATGGCCGGTTCCGACGCCGTCAGCACGGCGAGCGGCTCACCCCAGGAACGTACGTCGTCCAACTGGCGCCGCATCATCGTCCGCAGCAGCCCGCGCCGCCGGTGCGTCCCCGCGACGCTCACCGCGGTCACCCCCGCCGCGTGCACCGCCGCGCCGCCGGGCACGGTCAGTCGGAAGCTGTACGCCCCCGCCGTACCGACGCACACCTCTCCGTCCCACAACCCGATGTTCCGGTCGTGCTCGGTCAGGTCCTGCCAGAGCGCACGTGACTCCGGGGCGCTCAGCGCACCCCCGAACGCACGCTCCAGACAGGCGAACCAGGGGTCCCATTCGGCAGGTCGCAGCACACGGAGTTCTGAAGTCATAGGCCATCCCTACCAGGGCCCGCCGAAGCGGACGACTCGATTTCGCCCGGATCGAGACCGGGGTCCCCCTGCACCGGCGGCGTCCGGGTGGATAGGGTCCCGGCAATGGCCCGTCGCGCAGGAGTGGACGACTTCTGGGCCCGGTGGCGCAGATCGGCGCACCGGGCCCGCATCGGGCTGCGCAAATCCGGGGTGGACTACTTCCGCGGCGACGGCTCCGACTGGATCGCCCTGGCCGGTCTCCTGCTGACGATTCCGGCCATCACCTTCGCCACCATCGCCAGCCCGGTCTGGATCGACCCGGCCGCCCTCGCACTGCCCATCGTCGCGGGCGGCCTCCTGCTGCGCCCGGCCAGCCTGCTCGGTCTGTACGCCACGTCCGCCGCCGCCCTGATCGTGGAGGCGCTCCTTCTCGGCCCGTACCTGGACGGCCCCGCCCGGGTCACTCCGGGCACCGTCCTCGTGGTCGCCGCCTGCGGGTTCTTCGGGCTGATCCTGGCCCAGTTCCGGGCCCGGGTCGGCGTGCCGTGGCGGCGCGGCGGCACGATGCTCTTCGACCTGCGCGAACGCATCCGGGTCCAGAGCTCCCTGCCCCGGCTGCCGCAGGGCTGGCACCGCGAGATGGCCCTGCGCCCGGCCGGCGGCCAGTCCTTCTCCGGCGACTTCGTCGTCGCGGCCCGCACCCACGGCGGCCGGACCCTGGAGGTCGTCCTCACCGACGTCTCCGGCAAGGGCATGGACGCGGGCTCCCGGGCCCTGCTGCTCTCCGGCGCCTTCGGCGGGCTGCTCGGCTCGCTGCCGCCGCACGGCTTCCTCGCCGCCGCCAACGGCTATCTGCTGCGGCAGGACTGGGACGAGGGGTTCGCGACCTCGATCCACCTGGTGCTGGACCTGGAATCCGGGGACTACGAGATCTTCTCGGCCGGCCATCCACCGGCCCTCCAACTGCACGCGGGCAGCGGGCAGTGGGAGGAGAAGTCGGGCGAGGGCCCGCTGCTCGGCGTCTACGACGGGGCCGAGTTCGACGCGGTGAAGGGCTCGCTCGCGCCGGGAGACGTGCTGATGCTCTTCACGGACGGCCTGGTGGAGGCGTCCGACCGGGACATCGCCGAGGGCATCGACCGGCTGACGGGCGAGGCCGAGCGCTATGTCTCCACCGGCTTCGAGGGCGCGGCCTGGCATCTGATCGAGGCCTGCGCCAAGGACGTCAACGACGACCGGGCGTTGCTGCTGCTCTCGCGCAGGCCGTGAAGGCCTCGGCCTCTCGTCAACGAAGAGGCACCCGTCACCCGAGAGTGATCATCACTCTCGGGTGAGGCACGAGGACACCCCTCCGCAGCCGCTCAGACCGACACCGGGACCTGTTCCTGATCCTTGTCGCCGTCCTTGCCGCTGCCGCCACCGTCCTTGCCGCCGCGTCCGCCGGGCAGGATCCGGGCCAGCCAGTGCGAGCGTCCGGCCGCCAGCGGGGCGAGAACGGCGAGCAGGAGCACATAGCCGGCGATGAACGGCGAGAGCCGGCTGTCGAGTCCGGCGGCGGCCGCCATCGTCGCGAGGATGAGCGCGAACTCGCCGCGGGCCACCAGCGTGGTGGCGATGTTGGCCGTGCCCTGCGAGCCGAAGTCGTAGATCCGGGCGGCGGCGAGACCCGCGGCCACGTTCATCGCGAGCGTCAGGACGACGGCCGCCAGCACCGGCCAGAAGACGCTCGGGAGGACGCCGGGGTCGATGGAGAGGCCGAAGGCGAAGAAGAAGATCGCGCCGAACGCGTCGCGCAGCGGGTGGACCAGCTTGAGGACGCGTTCGCCGGAGGTGGTCGAGCCGAGCATCAGGCCGACCATGAAGGCGCCGATCGCGTCGGCGACGCCGAACATCTCGGAGACACCGGCGACGAAGACCGCGACACCGAGGAAGGAGATGACGAGGAGCTCGTCGTCCCTGGTGTTCATCAGCTTGCCGATGAGCTTCGTCCCGAACCGGGCCGCCAGAGCGAGCAGCAGCAGGAAGCCGAAGGCCTTGCCGGCGTCGACGAGCATGGCCGAGAGGCTGTCCGCACCGGACAGGATCGGCTGGAGAGCGGCGAGGTAGAGGGCGAGGAAGACGTCCTCGACGACGATGATGCCGAGGATCGGCCGGGTCTCCGGGTTACCGATGCGGCCCAGGTCCACCAGGATCTTGGTGACGATGGCGGACGAGGATATGCCGAGCACACCGGCGAGGACCAGCGCCTCCGACGTGCCCCAGCCCAGCGCGAAACCGAAACCGAGACCGGCGCCCACGTTCAGGACCAGATAGGTCCCGCCCGCGATGGCCATCTTCCGGCCGCCCGTCTTGAGGTCGTCCATGTGGAACTCGAGCCCCAGGTAGAAGAGCAGGAGGACGAGTCCCAGCGCGGAGAGCATCTCCAGGTCGTGCGGGTTGGAGAGGAGCGTGTAACCAGGCGTATGAGGGCCGAGGAGGATGCCGGCCAGGATGAACAGGGGGATCGTCGGCAGCCCGATGCGGCCGCCGAGGCGGGCGAGGACGGCAGCGGCCAGGAAGGCGCCGCCCATGGCGAGGAGGGTGTCTGCGTGTCCGATGAGCCTGTTCCTTCGGGGTAGGTCAAGAGGGCGTCAAGAGGGTGTCAAGAGGGTGTCAATAAACCATCAGTAATTAGTTTACCGAACGATTGACTCTGCAACTATGAGATCGCCGCATTGTCATCTTTTGTCGGATTATGCGGTGGCGGCCGACTCCGGCAACGCCGCAGGCCGGCGCGGGCGTTGGCGTACCGCCGTAGAGTCGGGCCATGTCCGGCACCCATCTGAACCTGGCCCAGGTCGAGGCCCTCGCTCGTGAGGCCCATGCGGCGCAGACTGACAAGGCGGGCCGCCCGTACACCGAACACCTGGCGGCGGTGGCCGAGGGCGTACGGGTGCGCGGCGGCACCGACCACCAGATCGCGGCGGCCTGGCTGCACGACGCGATCGAGGACGACGCGCTCTCCGCCCGGTGGCTGGCCGGGGCCGCGCTGCCGCAGGAGGTCAAGGACATGGTCCTGGCCGTCACCAAACGGCCGGGCGAGGAGCTGACCTCGTACACCGCGCGGATCCTCGCCACCGAGGGCGCGCTGCTCATCAAGGAGGCGGATCTGGCCCACAACGCCGATCCGGCCCGTCTCGCGGTCCTGGAGGAGCCGACGCGTACCCGGCTGACGGCGAAATATGCGCAGGTGCGGGGGCTGTTGGGGCTGACCGGCGGAGAGCCGCCCTCCGACCGAAAGGTTTCGGCCAACCCGGAAACGCACTGATCCACCCGCGGCCGGTGGCGCGGGTGGATCGGAGAGCCGGGGAGTGTCCGGCGGATCAAGGCCTGAGGGGAGCGGGTTCAGCGCTTGGCGGGGTCCTTCCGGAACGCCCACGGCATGTCCGGCTCGGTGGCGAACTTCAGGACCCGGCCCACCGGCGGCGAGCACATGAGCGTCACCGCGACGGCGGCCACGGCCGAGACGACGACCAGGCCGACGGGGTCCGAGAGCCAGGTGTACCGGTCGAACAGGCCCGTGTAGACGGCCCCCTTGATCAGGAAGCCGTGGAGCAGGTAGCCGCAGATCGTCCCGGCGCCCAGCGCCGTGAACCAGGTGTGCCGGCGCGGCACCCAGGCCAGGAAGCCGACGGTCAGCGCCAGCGCGCAGCCGAACAGGGCCAGGGACATCACCGCGCCCGACCACCACGGTGCGTCCATCTCCTGGGCGCTGTTGGCGCGGTAGAGCCAGCCGAGCTGCATGCGCGGGGCGATCCAGTACGCGAACAGCAGCGCGCCCGCGAACAGCGGCAGGGCCAGCAGCCGCACCTCGCGGCGCCGGACCAGCTGGAAGTGCTCGGGCTTCATCAGCAGGCCGAGGACGAAGAACGGCAGGAACTGGAAGACCCGCTGGAGATCCAGGTCGTCGCCGATGTCGGGGGAGACCGAGGCCAGCATCGCGATGGCGAGCGCCACCGGCAGCGGGTGGCGCAGCGTGCGCCAGATCGGCGTGGTGACCCGCCAGATGAACAGGGCGATCAGGAACCACGTCAGATACAGCGGATCGGCCAGGCTGATCGCGGTGTCGGGGGAGTCGTCCACGTACCGCTTGAAGAGCGAATAGGCCGTCTCGAACAGGACGTACGGCACGACGACGCCGGTGATCAGCCGCTTCACCTTCGGCGCGGACAGGTCGAAGTTACGGGAGAAATAGCCGGAGATGAGGATGAAGGCCGGCATGTGGAACGTGTACACGATCATGTAGAGCGCCCGGGTGGCCCGGCTGCCGTCCATCACCGGTTCCCAGGCGTGTGCCACCGCGACCAGCACGATGGCCAGGTACTTCACGTTGTCGAAGTAGGGGTCACGCTGCTTCACCGCCGCCGGCGGGGCCTTGGGTGCCGGGGCGGTGGCCGTGGGGGTGGGCGTCTTCTCAGGTCTGGGCTCCGACTCCCGGGTCGCCGGGGGGAGCGGGGCCCTGGTGAATACGCTCGGAGCTTGCAACATCTAAGGCACCTTAGACCCGTCGATTGCCGCGCGTAAAACCGCGTTGAGGTAGCGCGTGTTCCCCTCTATTCGCGTGCGAAACAATCGAATACCGCCCGCTATGACACACTTGATCCCGCTTAAACAGGGCATATCGGCGGCGTGTTCGAGGAGTGAATTACCTCGCATCCGCGCGCGCCAATTACCTGTGAACGACCTGTGGGGATTAGGGGAGCGATCACCACGGGCGGGTCGGTGAATATGCGCCGCGCGGATTTCGCGGCGGAAGTGCGGGGTGTACGGCGTGGAGCGCCGCCGAGCTGGGCAGGATGGCGGGATCCGGTCAGTGCGATCCGTCACCCGGCAGCAGACACGGGGGAGTTGGTGGCACGATGGACGCGACGGGGCGCGCAGTGGTGCGCGCTTCCGGGCCGGCGAAGCGGACCGACCAAGACCGACCGAGGGTGTGATCAGACGTGGCTATCTCACTGTCTATGGTGCTGCTGTTCGCGGTCGTCCTGGTGGTAATGATCCGGGGCGGCTCCATCAAGCCAGGCCCCGCGCTCGTCGCCGTGCTCTTCGGCTTCTTCCTGGCGTCGACCGGCATGGCTCCGTCGATCAACAGGTTCATGAACTCGATAGCCGACACGATCAACCAGATCAGCTTCTGAGCCGGTCCGCCTCCCGTCCACCGGAGGCCCGGTACGCGATATGCCCGGCACGCGAAAGGCCCGGTCCGACGGAGATGTCGGACCGGGCCCAGGCGTGGAGCGGGCGACGGGAATCGAACCCGCGTAGCTAGTTTGGAAGACTAGGGCTCTACCATTGAGCTACGCCCGCGTGCACCGCACCGCAGGTCCACCGGACCGCGGCACGGAAAGCATCGTAGCGGGTCGGCGGCGCTCTCCGCACACCCGTTGACGCCGGCCGCCGGACCACCGCGCCCCGCCCGTCCCGTAAAGGGGCCGACGCAGGGCTCCGGTCCATGTACCCTACGTGTCGCACCGACGGGGTGTGGCGCAGCTTGGTAGCGCGTCCGCTTTGGGAGCGGAAGGTCGTCGGTTCGAATCCGGCCACCCCGACCACCAGCAAGATCGCATTGTGGGAGTCCTCCCCCTTGCCGTTACTATGCAAATTGCGTGCCCGTGTGTCTGATGTACCGGGCTCGGTCCGCGAAGCCGCCAATCAGGCGGCCCAGCAGAACCCCAAGAAGTCAGCCACCAAGGAGACCGAACCGTGAAGAGCGCCGTGGAGACCCTGAACCCGACCCGGGTTCGGCTCAGCATCGAGGTGCCCTTCGAGGAGCTCAAGGACAGCCTCGACGCGGCGTACAAGAAGATCAACCAGCAGGTCACGGTGAAGGGCTTCCGCAAGGGCAAGATCCCCGCCCGGGTCATCGACCAGCGGTTCGGCCGCGGTGCTGTGCTGGAGGAGGCCGTCAACGACGCCCTTCCGAAGTTCTACACCGAGGCGGTCAACGAGGGTGAGCTGAACGTCCTCGGCCAGCCCGAGGTCGACATCACCGAGCTGAAGGACGGCGAGCTGCTTGCCTTCACCGCCGAGGTTGACGTACGCCCCGAGATCGAGATCCCGGACTACTCCGGCATCGAGGTCACCGTCGACGCCCTTGAGGTCACCGACGAAGAGGTCGAGAAGGCCGTGGAGCAGCTCCGCGAGCGCTTCGCGTCCACCAACCCGGTCGAGCGCGCCGCCGCCGACGGTGACGTCGTCACGATCGACCTGGAGGCCAAGGTCGACGGCGAGGTCCTGGAGGACGGCGTGGCCGCCGGTGTCTCGTACACCATCGGTTCCGGCGAGCTCCTCGACGGCATCGACGAGGCCGTGACCGGCCTGGAGGCCGGTGGCGAGGCCACTTTCACCTCCGAGCTGAAGGGCGGCTCCGCCGAGGGCAAGGCCGCGGAGGTCACCGTCAAGGTCACCGCCGTCGCCGCCCGTGAGCTCCCCGAGCTGGACGACGACTTCGCCCAGATGGCCAGCGAGTTCGACACGCTGGAGGAGCTGAAGGCCGACAGCCGCAAGCGCCTGGAGACCACCAAGCAGTACGACCAGGCCACCCAGGCCCAGGAGCGCGTCCTGGAGGAGCTGCTGAAGCTCGCCGAGGTCCCGATCCCGGAGAAGCTGCTCGCGGACGAGGTCCAGACCCGCAAGCACAACCTGGAGCACCACCAGCTCGGCCAGATGGGCCTCGATCTGGAGAAGTACCTCGAGATCCAGGGCAAGACCCTGGAGGAGTTCGAGAACGAGACCTCCGAGCAGGCCGTCAAGGGCATCAAGACCCAGTTCATCCTGGACGAGCTCGTCAACAAGGAGAAGCTCAACGTCAACCAGGAGGAGCTCACCGAGCACCTCATGCGGCGTGCAGCCTCCTCCGGCATGAGCCCCGACCAGTTCGCCCAGGCCGTCGTCGAGGGTGGCCAGGTGCCGATGCTCGTCGGCGAGGTCGCCCGCGGCAAGGCGCTCGCCGTCGTCGTCGAGGCCGCCAAGGTCGTCGACACCAACGGTGAGGTCGTCGACCTGGAGGACGACGAGGACGAGACCACGGAGGCGTCCGCCGAGGCCGCCACCGAGGACAAGGCCGAGGAGAAGAACGAGGCCTGAGCCTCGCCCTGATCCCAGGCCGGCCACGCGCCGGCCGGCACGACGGGCCCCGGACGCACCATACGCGTCCGGGGCCCGTCGCCGTCACACCTCGCATCGCTGTGCGGCACCGGAACCCCTGTGCCCACGGCGGACCTTGCGCTCCCAGCGAACAGTTGCGGAACCGGGATGGCGTTGTCCCACCTGCGCGTTAGGGTCCATGAAGAGGAAGGGTGGGGGAGTCCCCCATCCACCCGGTACGAAGACGCTGAGACGGCCGGAGCCGTCAGAGACGAGCAGGTGGATACGTGACGAATCTGATGCCCTACGCCGCCGGAGAGCCGTCCCTCGGTGGAGGCCTCGGTGACCAGGTCTACAGCCGACTGCTCGGCGAGCGCATCATCTTCCTCGGTCAGCAGGTCGACGATGACATCGCCAACAAGATCACCGCGCAGCTCCTGCTCCTTGCCGCCGACCCGGACAAGGACATCTACCTCTACATCAACAGCCCCGGTGGCTCGGTGACCGCCGGCATGGCGGTCTACGACACCATGCAGTACATCCCGAACGACGTGGTCACCATCGGCATGGGCATGGCGGCCTCCATGGGCCAGTTCCTGCTCACCGGCGGCGCCGCGGGCAAGCGCTTCGCGCTCCCGAACACCGACATCCTGATGCACCAGGGTTCGGCCGGTATCGGCGGAACGGCCTCGGACATCAAGATCCAGGCGCAGTACCTGCTCCGCACCAAGACGCGCATGGCCGAGATCACCGCCCACCACTCCGGCCAGTCCGTCGAGACGATCATCCGCGACGGCGACCGCGACCGCTGGTACACGGCGGAGGAGGCCAAGGACTACGGCCTCATCGACGAGATCATCACGGTCGCGTCGGGCATCCCGGGCGGCGGCGGCACGGGTGCCTGATCCGGTCCGCACCGGACCGTCGGCATCCCGCCCGCACCCCCTTCTCGTACGCCGAGACCTCCAGCCCCAGAACGCCACCAGGATGGTGAACACCCACATGAACAACTTCCCCGGCGCCTCCGCGAGCGGCCTCTACACCGGCCCGCAGGTGGACAACCGCTACGTCGTCCCGCGCTTCGTGGAGCGCACCTCGCAGGGTGTGCGTGAGTACGACCCGTACGCGAAGCTCTTCGAGGAGCGCGTGATCTTCCTCGGCGTCCAGATCGACGACGCCTCGGCCAACGACGTCATGGCGCAGCTGCTCTGCCTGGAGTCGATGGACCCGGACCGCGACATCTCGATCTACATCAACAGCCCCGGCGGCTCGTTCACCGCGCTCACCGCGATCTACGACACGATGCAGTTCGTGAAGCCGGACATCCAGACGGTCTGCATGGGCCAGGCCGCCTCCGCCGCCGCCATCCTGCTGGCCGCCGGCACCCCGGGCAAGCGCATGGCGCTCCCGCACGCCCGCGTCCTGATCCACCAGCCGTCCTCGCAGACGGGCCGCGAGCAGCTCTCCGACCTGGAGATCGCCGCCAACGAGATCCTCCGGATGCGGACGCAGCTGGAGGACATGCTGGCCCGGCACTCGACCACCCCGCTGGAGAAGATCCGCGAGGACATCGAGCGCGACAAGATCCTCACGGCCGAGGACGCCCTGGCGTACGGGCTCGTCGACCAGATCGTGTCCACCCGCAAGACGACCGCGGGCGCATCGGTCTGACGTCGGTCTTTCCCCTTGGCACATTCCGTTTGCACGGTCTCGGCCGTGTGAACCGTGCCAAGGGGGGCCCGAACGGGGGCCCAGGCAAGGTACCGTCGGATAGAGGCACCAGGAGCCGCTGAACCAGGCGGCCTCCCAGGCGAAGGGGAAGCACCTCGTGGCACGCATCGGTGATGGCGGCGACCTGCTCAAGTGCTCGTTCTGCGGCAAGAGCCAGAAGCAGGTGAAGAAGCTCATCGCGGGACCCGGTGTGTACATCTGCGACGAATGCATCGATCTCTGCAACGAGATCATCGAGGAGGAGCTCGCGGAGACGAGCGAGGTCCGCTGGGAAGAGCTTCCCAAGCCCCGCGAGATCTACGAGTTCCTGGAGGGGTACGTCGTCGGGCAGGAGCCCGCGAAGAAGGCCCTCTCGGTCGCGGTGTACAACCACTACAAGCGGGTCCAGGCCGGGGAGAACGGCGGCGGCGCCGGTCGTGAGGACGCGATCGAGCTCGCCAAGTCGAACATCCTGCTGCTGGGCCCCACCGGCTCCGGCAAGACGCTGCTCGCGCAGACGCTGGCCCGCATGCTCAACGTCCCGTTCGCCATCGCCGACGCCACCGCGCTGACGGAGGCCGGCTATGTCGGCGAGGACGTCGAGAACATCCTGCTCAAGCTGATCCAGGCGGCCGACTACGACGTCAAGAAGGCCGAGACCGGGATCATCTACATCGACGAGATCGACAAGGTCGCCCGTAAGAGCGAGAACCCGTCGATCACCCGCGATGTCTCCGGCGAGGGCGTCCAGCAGGCCCTGCTGAAGATCCTGGAGGGCACCACCGCCTCCGTGCCGCCGCAGGGCGGACGCAAGCACCCGCACCAGGAGTTCATCCAGATCGACACGACGAACGTGCTGTTCATCGTGGGCGGAGCCTTCTCCGGTCTGGAGAAGATCATCGAGTCCCGGGCCGGCGCCAAGGGCATCGGCTTCGGCGCCACGATCCGCTCCAAGCTGGAGATCCAGGCGAGCGACCAGTTCCAGGAGGTCATGCCGGAGGACCTGGTGAAGTTCGGGATGATCCCCGAGTTCATCGGCCGCCTCCCCGTGCTGACCTCGGTCCACAACCTGGACCGCGAGGCGCTGCTCCAGATCCTCATCGAGCCGCGCAACGCGCTGGTCAAGCAGTACCAGCGCCTCTTCGAGCTCGACGGCGTGGAGCTGGAGTTCGAGCGCGAGGCACTGGAGGCCATCGCCGACCAGGCGATCCTGCGCCAGACCGGCGCGCGCGGCCTGCGCGCCATCATGGAGGAAGTCCTCCAGTCCGTGATGTACGAGGTCCCGTCCCGCAAGGACGTCGCCCGCGTCGTCATCACGCCGGACGTCGTCCGCGACCACGTCAACCCGACGCTGGTCCCGCGCGAGCCGCGCACGATCGGCAAGAACGACGGCGGCCGCCACGAGAAGTCGGCCTAGCCGCACAGCAGTTACGTACGCCGAAGGGGCGCCCACCGGACAACCGGCGGGCGCCCCTTCGGGGTTGAGCGCGAACGCGGTGCTTCAGATCTTGGTGCGGGAGGTGTTGTAGAGCTTGGCGGCGAGGGCGGCGACCTCGTCCTGCGCCATGGCCTTGCCGGTGAGGGCTCCGCCGACATCCACGGCGACGACCATGCCGACCGTGCTGTAGTCGGCCCAGATGCAGACCGGGGTGATGACCTCCTTCGGCCCCTTCGCGAGGGTGCCGTCGGCCTTGTCATTGATGGTCTTGAGGTCCTGGCACCTCATCAGAGCGCCCTCGAAACCGGCCGGCTTGACGTCCTTGGCGTCGCCGACGAGAGAGACCTTGGCGCCGTTGCTGCTCTCGCTCATCTTCTTCTCGGCGTCGCTGAAGGAGTTGTTGATGACCTTCGCCGGGTCCTCGACCTCGCCCCAGTAGCCCTGGAGAAGGAGCATCTTCTGCGTGAGCGGGTTGTCCTTCGAACCGCTCTGGTATTCAGCGCCGGCCTGCTGCGGGTTCTTGACGCCCGCAGCCTCGGCGTCCTCCTTCGACTTCCCCGTCACCGGGCCGGAACGTACCGGCTTGGCGGTGTCCCGCGCGTAGTCGTCCACCGACGCGGCAGGAGTCAGCTTGTACCCCTTGGTGGAGTCGGCCACATCGCTGTTACTCGCCCCGCCCGCGAAGTACCAGACCCCCGCCCCGATGACCGCCAGCGCCAGCACCGACGCTCCCACGATCAGCCCGGTCTTCTTCTTCGGCTGCTGCGGCGGGTACGGCGGCTGGCCCCCGTACACCGGCTGGCCGCCGTACGGAGGAGTGGGCGGCTGCTGGCCGTACGGGCCCGGCTGCTGCGGCTGCGGGTAGCCGTAACCGGGCTGGCCCTGCGGTGCGCCGTACGGGCCGGGCTGCTGCTGCGGCGGGACACCCTGAGGGGCCTGCTGGGGGTAGCCGTAGCCGGGCTGGCCCTGAGGCGGGCCCTGCGGCGGCGGGCCGCCGTACGGCCCGGGCTGCTGTCCGTACGGTCCGGGCTGGCCCTGCGGCGGCTGCCCGCCGTACGGGCCCGGCTGGTTGTAGCTCATTGCGGTGTCCCCTCCAGATTCCTTATGCGTTGCGAACATCCTGACGGAAGCCGCCCTGACATGGGCCATCGGCCCGGACACCGTTACTGAACCAATCCGTTTCAGTGCAGAGCTGTGACGGCCCTAAACTGTCTCCCGTGACCGAGAACTCATCGCAGCAGCCAGCCAGCAACCCCGAACTGCCGACCACGTACGCGCCGGCCGATGTAGAGGGGAAGCTGTACGAGCGCTGGGTAGAGCGTGGTTACTTCGAAGCCGACGCGAAGAGTGACAAGCCTCCGTACACCATCGTCATCCCGCCGCCCAACGTCACCGGCGCCCTCCACCTGGGCCACGCCTTCCAGGTCACGCTGATGGACGCCCTCACCCGCCGCAAGCGGATGCAGGGCTTCGAGACGCTGTGGCTGCCCGGCATGGACCACGCCGGTATCGCCACCCAGAACAAGGTCGAGCAGCAGCTCGCCGAAGAGGGCAAGTCGCGGCACGACATCGGCCGTCAGGCGTTCGTCGAGCGGACCTGGCAGTGGAAGGAGGAGTACGGCGGCCGGATCCTCGGCCAGCTGCGCCGCCTCGGCGCCGGCCTGGACTGGTCGCGTGAGCGCTTCACCATGGACGAGGGCCTCTCCCAGGCCGTCCAGACGATCTTCAAGAACCTGTTCGACGACGGGATGATCTACCGCGCCGAACGCATCATCAACTGGTGCCCGCGCTGTATGACGGCCCTCTCGGACGCGGAGGTCGACCACCAGGACGACGCCGGCGAGCTGGTCTCCCTGAAGTACGGCGAGGGCGACGAGACGCTCGTCGTCGCGACCACCCGCGTCGAGACGATGCTCGGCGACACCGCCGTCGCCGTCCACCCCGACGACGAGCGCTACGCCCACCTGATCGGCAAGCGGATCAAGCTCCCGCTGACCGACCGTACGATCCCGGTCGTCGCGGACACCCACGTCGACCCGGAGTTCGGCACCGGCGCGGTCAAGGTCACCCCGGCCCACGACCCCAACGACTTCGCCATCGGCCAGCGCCACGACCTGGAATCCGTCACGATCATGGACGGCCGCGGCGTCATCACCGTCCCCGGTCCCTTCGAGGGCCTGGACCGCTTCGAGGCGCGTTCCGCGATCGTCGAGGCGCTGCGCGAGCAGGGCCGGGTCGTCGCCGAGAAGCGTCCGTACATGCACTCCGTCGGCCACTGTTCCCGCTGCAAGACCACGATCGAGCCGCGGCTCTCGCTCCAGTGGTGGGTCAAGGTCGAGACGCTCGCCGCCGCCGCGGGCGACGCGGTCCGCGACGGCCGGGTCGAGATCCACCCGAAGGAGCTGGAGCGCCGCTACTTCGACTGGGTCGACAACCTCAACGACTGGTGCATCTCGCGCCAGCTCTGGTGGGGCCACCGCATCCCCGTCTGGTACGGCCCCGACGGCGAGGTCGTCTGCGTCGGCCCCGACGACGAGCCGCCGACCGGCGAGGGCTGGTTCCAGGACGAGGACGTCCTGGACACCTGGTTCTCCTCCGGCCTGTGGCCGTTCTCCACGCTCGGCTGGCCGGAGCAGACCCCGGACCTGGAGAAGTTCTACTCCACGGACGTCCTGCTCACCGGCCACGACATCATCTTCTTCTGGGTCGTCCGGATGATGATGTTCGGCCTGTACGCGATGGACGGCGAGGTCCCGTTCAAGACGGTCGCCCTCACCGGTCTCGTCCGCGACGAGTTCGGCAAGAAGATGTCGAAGTCCAACCCGAACGCCGTCGACCCGATCGTCTGGATGGACGCGTACGGCTCCGACGCCGTCCGCTTCACCCTGGCCAACGGCGCCAACCCGGGCGCCGACGTCCCGATCGGTGAGGACTGGGTCAAGGCCTCCCGTAACTTCGCCAACAAGATCTGGAACGCCACCCGTTTCGCGCTGATGAACGGTGCGACGGTCGAGGGCCCGCTGCCGGACCCGTCGGAGATGACGGCCACCGACCGCTGGATCCTCTCCCGCCTCAACGAGACCGTCGCGGACGTCGACCGCTTCTACGACGACTTCCAGTTCGCGAAGATCTCCGACGCGCTCTACCACTTCGCGTGGGACGAGGTCTTCGACTGGTACGTCGAGCTGTCCAAGACCACGTTCTTCGCGGGCGGCGAGCAGGCCAAGGTCTCCGGCCGGGTCCTCGGTGAGGTCCTCGACGTCACCCTGCGCCTGCTCCACCCGATCGTCCCGTTCGTCACGGAGACCCTGTGGACCACGCTGACCGGCGGCGAGTCCGTCGTCGTCGCGCAGTGGCCCGCGGACTCCGGCTTCCGTGACGAGGCGGCCGAGAAGGAGATCGAGCTGGTCCAGCAGGTCGTCACCGAGGTCCGCCGCTTCAAGGGCGACCAGGGCCTCAAGCCCGGCCAGAAGGTCCCGGCCCAGCTGACCCTGACCGGCACCGCGCTGGCCCCGCACGAGGCGGCCATCCGCCAGCTGCTCCGGCTGGAACCGGCCGGCGAAGGCTTCCACGCCACCGCGTCCCTCCCGGTCGCCGGGGCCACCGTCGCGCTGGACCTGTCCGGCACGATCGACGTCCCGGCCGAGCGCAAGCGCCTCACCAAGGACCTGGAGGCGGCGCGCAAGGAGAAGGCGCAGGCGGAGGGCAAGCTCGGCAACGAGGCGTTCCTCGCCAAGGCCCCGGACAACGTGGTCGACAAGATCCGCGGCCGGCTCGCCAAGGCCGAGGCCGACATCGAGCGGATCTCCGCCCAGCTGGCGGCCCTCCCCGCGAGCTGATGAGCTGAGCAGCTGACCGGCGAAGCCCCCGCACCCCCGACCGACCGGGGATGCGGGGGCTTCCCCGTACCACCGCTCCGCACTCCGCCGGGCGCTGCGCGCGATGTCGGTGCCCATCCGTAGACTGGCCCCGTGAGTGAGCCCCGCCCTTCAGACCGGCACGACGCGTCCCAGCCCGACGACACCTTCGCGGAGATCGTCGGCGAAGAGACCCAGCGCGACCCCGACCTGGCGGTGATCGAGGCCGGGAGCCGCACCCTGCGCACCTACGGGGGCGCGCCGCAGGCCGACGCGGTCCCCGCCCGGCCCGCCGACCCCGAGACCGACCGGGCGCTGCGCGCGGTGGAGCAGGAGCTCGCCGGACGCTGGGGCGAGACCAAGCTGGAGCCGTCCGTCACGCGCATCGCCGCCCTGATGGACGTGCTCGGCGAGCCGCAGCGCGCCTACCCCTCGATCCACATCACCGGCACCAACGGCAAGACCTCCACGGCCCGCATGATCGAGGCCCTGCTCAACGCCTTCGAGCTGCGCACCGGCCGGTACACCTCGCCGCACGTCCAGTCGATCACCGAGCGCATCAGCCTCGACGGCTCGCCGATCGCGCCCGAGCGCTTCATCGAGACGTACGAGGACATCAAGCCGTACGTCGAGATGGTCGACGCCCAGCAGCCCTACCGGCTCTCCTTCTTCGAGGTGCTCACCGGCATGGCGTACGCGGCCTTCGCCGACGCGCCGGTCGACGTGGCGGTCGTCGAGGTCGGCATGGGCGGCACCTGGGACGCCACCAACGTCATCGACTCCACCGTCGCCGTCGTCACCCCGATCTCGCTCGACCACACCGACCGCCTCGGCACCACACCGGCCGAGATCGCCGGCGAGAAGTCCGGTGTCATCAAGCAGGGCGCCACGGTCATCCTGGCGCAGCAGCCGGTGGACGCCGCGCAGGTCATGCTGAAGAAGGCCGTCGAGGTGGACGCCACCGTGGCCCGCGAGGGCATGGAGTTCGGCGTCACCTCCCGCGAGGTCGCCGTCGGCGGCCAGCTCGTCACCCTGCGCGGACTCGGCGGCGAGTACGAGGAGATCTTCCTCCCGCTGTACGGGGCCCACCAGGCGCACAACGCGGCCGTCGCGCTCGCCGCCGTCGAGGCGTTCTTCGGCATCGGCGCCGAGCAGGCCCGCTCGCTCGACATCGACGCCATCCGCAAGGCCTTCGCCGCCGTGGTCTCGCCCGGCCGCCTGGAGGTCGTGCGCTCCAGCCCGACCGTCGTCCTGGACGCCGCGCACAACCCGGCGGGAGCCAAGGCGGCGGCGGACGGGATCTCCGAGGCGTTCAGCTTCTCCCGGCTCATCGGCGTGGTCGGCACCAGCGGCGACAAGGACGTACGCGGTCTCCTGGAGGCCTTCGAGCCGATCTTCGCCGAGGTCGTCGTCACGCAGAACTCCACCGACCGCGCGCTGGACGCGGACGAGCTGGCCGCGATCGCCGTCGAGGTCTTCGGCGACGACCGGGTCCAGGTCGAGCCGCGTCTCGACGACGCGCTGGAGGCGGCGATCACGCTGGCCGAGGAGGACGACGAGTACGCGGGCGCCGGGGTCCTGGTGACCGGATCGGTGATCACGGTCGGCGAGGCCCGGCTGCTTCTGGGAAGGGGCTGACAAGGATGCGCACGCTCTGCGCGTCGACGCTGCTCGGTGAGTTCTTCGTGATCGGCTTCGCCGGTCTCGTCGCGATGAAGCTCGACGATGTCTCCCAGGCCACGGTCTGGACGGTCTGCGGGGCCGGCATGGTGCTGTCCCTGCTGCTCTGCGGGATGCTCACCCGGCCCGGTGGCATCCAGCTCGGCTGGGCGCTCCAGGTCGCGCTGGTCCTCAGCGGATTCGTGGTCCCGATGATGTTCATCCTCGGCCTGGTCTTCGGCGGGCTGTGGTGGGCCTCCGTGCACTACGGCCGCAAGATCGACGAGGCCAAGGCCCGCTGGGCCGCCCAGCAGGAGGCCGGCGAGGCCACGGCCTGAGGTGACGGCAGGTGCCCGGGGCGCGAAGGTGACCCTGAGTGAACCCGGGCGCAGACCCGTCCCCGTACCCCTGTAATCTCGCCTCACCGCACCCGAAGTGTCTGCAAGGAGCCGCACATGACTCAGCGCACCCTCGTCCTCCTCAAGCCCGACGCGGTCCGCCGCGGCCTGATCGGCGAGATCGTCGGCCGGATCGAGCGCAAGGCGGAGTGGCGGATCACCGCGCTGGAGCTGCGCACCCTGGACCACGACACGCTGGAGCAGCACTACGGCGAGCACAAGGGCCGCCCCTTCTACGAGCCGCTCATGGAGTTCATGGCCTCCGGCCCGGTCGTCGCCCTGGTGGCCGAAGGTGAGCGGGTGATCGAGGGCGTCCGCACGCTCGCCGGCCCCACCGATCCGATCGCCGCCGCGCCCGGGTCGATCCGCGGTGACTTCGGCACGATCACCCGGGAGAACCTCATCCACGCCTCGGACTCGCCGGAGTCCGCAGAGCGAGAACTGAAGCTTTTCTTTCCGGGACTTTCCTGACCCGATCGGCCAAACAGCGCTGCCTGCCTGGGGCGACCGAAGTAATTCGGTCGCCCTTCGGCATAGGGTTCCCTCTCGCGGGAACGCATCCCTCCGACGTAACGTCACCATGGGTAGAACGGGCACCCGTTCCGCTCACACTGGCGAAGGACCCTCGCGCTGTGTCCGTGCATACGGCACTACGATGGAAGCTTCCACGCCCGCAGCGCCAACCTCGCCTACCAGAACAAGCCATCTTCGCTACCTGGGAAGGCCCGACGCATCCTCATGGGGAACAAGGGGAACTCAATGTCGTTCATCGGCCGTGACATGGCTATCGACCTCGGGACTGCCAACACGCTGGTGTACGTCAGGGGGCGCGGCATCGTCCTGAACGAGCCGTCCGTCGTGGCCATCAACACCAACACCGGCGGGATCCTGGCGGTCGGCTCCGAGGCGAAGAAGATGATCGGGCGGACGCCGGGCAACATCGTTGCCGTGCGGCCGCTGAAGGACGGCGTGATCGCCGACTTCGAGATCACGGAGCGGATGCTCCGCTACTTCATCCTCAAGATCCACAAGCGCCGCTACCTGGCCCGCCCGAGGGTCGTCGTCTGCGTTCCCTCCGGTATCACCGGGGTCGAGCGCCGCGCCGTCATCGAGGCGTCCACGCAGGCCGGCGCGCGCCAGGTGCACATCATCGAGGAGCCCATGGCCGCGGCCATCGGCTCCGGCCTGCCGGTCCACGAGGCCACCGGCAACATGGTCGTCGACATCGGTGGCGGCACCACCGAGGTCGCGGTGATCTCGCTCGGCGGAATCGTCACTGCCCAGTCGATCCGGACCGCCGGTGACGAGCTGGACAACGCGATCATCCAGCACATCAAGAAGGAGTACTCGCTCCTCCTCGGTGAGCGCACCGCCGAACAGATCAAGATCACGATCGGTTCGGCGTACGACATGGACAAGGACGAGCACACCGAGATCCGCGGCCGCGACCTGGTCTCCGGGCTGCCGAAGACGGTCGTCATCTCGGCCGCCGAGGTCCGCAAGGCGATCGAGGAGCCGGTCAACGCGATCGTCGACGCCGTGAAGACGACGCTCGACAAGTGCCCGCCCGAGCTCTCCGGCGACATCATGGACCGCGGCATCGTCCTCACGGGCGGCGGCGCGCTGCTGCGCGGCCTGGACGAGCGGCTGCGCCGCGAGACGGGCATGCCGATCCACATCGCCGAGGACCCGCTGGACTCGGTGGCGCTCGGCTCCGGCAAGTGCGTCGAGGAGTTCGAGGCGCTCCAGCAGGTGCTGGACGCCCAGCCCCGCCGGTAGGACATGCCCCATCGGCGGAGGGTCCGCCGGTAGGACAGACGGAACATCACCCGATCCGGCGCGCGGACGCTGCGGCTCCGCCCGCCGGATCGTTGATATAGATCGTTGCTGTACACGTACCGAAGTGCACGGGCGCTGACGTACCGACAGCGACGTACACACAGGCACGAACATTCCGACGAGGAAGGCACGGCCGCCGCACGTGAGGGACACACGAGAGAGCCGGCTGCTCCTGGTGCTGCTGATCGCCATCGCATTCGCCCTGATCACGGTCGATATCCGGGGCGGCGAGGGATCACCGGTGGACGGCGCACGGCAGGCCGCGGCCACCGTCTTCGGGCCGATCCAGAACGGCGTCGCGACGGCGGTCGACCCGGTGGGCAACGCCATAGGGGCGGTACGGGACTCCGGCAAGCGCCACGACCGGATCTCCGCCCTGGAGCAGGAGAACGCCGCGCTGAAGGCGAAGCTCGGCAGCGACGACCGCACCAACAGCCGCGTCCGCCAGCTCGACGCCATGCTGAAGAACGCGGGCGCCGGACAGTACGGCATCAAGGGCGCCGAGGTCATCGCCATAGGAGCGGCCCAGGGCTTCTCCTGGACGATCACCATCGACGCCGGATCCGACGACGGCATCCGCCGCGACATGACCGTCCTCAACGGTGAGGGGCTGGTCGGCCGTGTCACGACCGTCGGCCCGAGCACCGCGACGGTCCTGCTCGCCAACGACCCGGACTTCACCGTCGGCACCCGGATGGAGAAGACCGACGAGCTCGGCTTCGCCACCGGCCAGGGCTCACGCCCGCTCTCGGTGCAGTTCCTCAACGGCAAGGCCAAGGTGGCGGCGGGCGACCGGCTCGTCACCTTCGGCTCCAGCAAGGACAAGCCCTTCGTGCCCGGCGTCCCGGTCGGCGAGGTCGTCCGCGTCGACCCCTCCGGCGGCGCGCTGACCCGGACGGTCTACGTGAAGCCGTACGTCGGGTTCACCAAGCTCGACATCGTCGGCGTCGTCGTCCAGGCCCCGCGCTCGGACCCCCGTGACACGGTCCTGCCCAAGCAGCCCGTCAAGACGAAGCCCAAGCCGACCCCCACGGTCACCGTCACCGTCCAGCCCAACGGCGACCTCGTCGACGGCTCGGGCAAGGTCGTCGGCAACATCAACGAGAACGCGGGCGACGGCGCGGCAGCCGGCAACCAGCAACCCGACAACGCGGCAAACGACCAGGAGTAGAGCTGATCCCCATGCGCCTGAACCGGACTCTGCTCTCCATCGCCCTGATCACCGTCGCCCTCGTCGTCCAGGTGACCGTCCTCGCCCGCCTCCAGCTCCCCGGCGCCGTCCCGGACCTGCTGCTCCTGACCGTCCTCGGACTCGCCTTCGTGTACGGGCCGGTCAGCGGCGCGCTCATCGGCTTCGGCGCCGGACTCCTCGCGGACCTCGCGCCGCCCGCCGACCACGCCGTCGGTCGCTACGCCCTGGTGCTCTGCGTCATCGGCTACCTCGCGGGCATGGTCCGGCCGGAGAACGGGCAGCTCAAGTCGGCCTTCGCGCCGATGGCCGCGGTGGTCGCCGCCGCGCTCGGCTCGACCCTGCTCTACGCGGGCGTCGGCGCCCTCGTCGGCGACACGGCCGCCCGCCATGTCGGCCTCGGCAGCCTGCTGTTCACCGCCGCGGTGTACGACCTGCTGCTGGCGCCCTTCGTCGTGCCGCTGATCATGGCCCTGGCCAGACGCACCGAGAGCGACCCGGTCTCCGAGGCCGCCGGCGGCGGCAGCGACGTCGCCGCGGGCTGGCTCTCCTCCGGCACCGGGCTGCGCATCGGCAACCAGCGCGGCGGCCTGCGCGTGAAGGCCGCCCGCAACCGCGCCGCCCGCGCGGGCCGCATCAAGGGGGTCAAGCGCCTGTGAGGCTGTACTTCCCGGGGGACGACCCCCGTACCCCCAGCCGGACCACCACCGGGGGCACCCCGTGAGCAACATTCCCGAGACCGGGCGGACCCAGCGGGTCCAGATCCGGCTCATCGTCATCCAGGTCCTCGTCTTCTCGCTGCTGCTCACCCTCGGCGGCCGCCTCTGGTACCTCCAGATCCGCAACGGCGACGAGTACACCGCCGAAGCCGCCGGCAACGGCGTCCAGCAGGTCGTCCAGCCCGCCGTGCGCGGCTCGATCCTCGACGCGCGCGGCGTACCGCTCGCCGACAACGAGACCCGGCTCGTCGTCTCCGCCAGCCGCACCGAGCTGCTGAAGATGAAGGACGACGGCGTCGGCGTCCTCACCCGGCTCGCCGACGTCCTGGACATGAAGCCGCAGGACGTGCGGGACAAGGTCCGCCTTTGCGACTCCAAGACCCCGCAGCCCTGCTGGAACGGCTCGCCCTACCAGCCGATCCCGGTCACCGACGAGGCCACCACCCAGCAGGCCCTCCAGATCCGCGAGCGCGCCGAGGACTTCCCCGGCATCACCGCCGAACCCACCGCCGTACGCCGCTACACCGCACCCGGCAAGGCGAGGACCGCGCAGGTGCTCGGCTATCTGTCGCCCGTCACCGACGATGAGATCCAGAAGGCGCTGGACGGCCCGTCGCCGTACCTGCGTTCGGACCAGGTCGGCCGCTCGGGCCTGGAGCGGACGTACGACAAGGAGCTGCGCGGCAAGGCGGGCGTCACCCGCTACGAGGTCGACAACCTCGGCCGCGTCATGGGCGAGGCGGAGAGCGACCCGGCGGTGGCCGGTTCCAGCCTCGTCACCAGTCTCGACGCCCGCGTCCAGGCGGTCGCCGAGTACGAACTCGCCCAGGCGATGAAGACCGTCCGCCAGGAGACCGACAAGATCACCGGCCGCAAGTACGAGGCCGACTCCGGCGCCGTCGTCGTCATGGAGTCGAAGACCGGGCGCATCGTCTCCATGGCCTCCCAGCCCGACTACGACCCCAACGACTGGGTCGGCGGCATCTCCGGCAAGCAGTACGCCAAGCTCACCAGCGAGACGTCCAACTACCCGCTGCTCAACCGCGGCATCCAGGGCCAGGCACCCGCCGGCTCCATCTTCAAGGTGGTCTCCGCGAGCGCCGCCGTCCGGGGCGGCCACGCCTTCAACGACCGGTACAACTGCAGCAGCTCCTACAGCCTCGGCAGCCAGACCTTCGCCAACTTCGAGTCCCAGGGCCACGGCCCGATCACCCTCGGGGACGCGCTCAAGTACTCCTGCAACACCGTCTTCTACCGCCTCGGCCACGAGGAGTGGTCCAAGGACGGCGGCATAAAGCCGAAGAAGGACGCCAAGAACTGGTTCTACACCACCGCCCGCGACTTCGGTCTCGGCGCCGAGACCGGCATCGACCTGCCCAACGAGGTCAAGGGCCGCATCCCGGACCGCCAGTGGAAGCAGGACTTCTGGAAGGCGAACAAGGACGCCTGGTGCAAGGAGGGCAAGAAGGGCGGCACGTACGTGCAGCAGATCGCGTACGAGAGCTGCCTCGAAGGCAACCAGCTCAAGGCGTACGACAGCATCAACTACGCCATCGGCCAGGGTGACGTCCTCGTCACCCCGATCCAGATGGCCACCGCCTACGCCGCCATCAGCAACGGCGGCACCCTCTACGCCCCCACCGTCGGCAAGGCTGTGATCAGCCCCGACGGCAAGAGCGTCCAGGAGATCAAGCCCAAGTCGACCGGCAAGCTGCCCGTCGACGCGCAGACCGTCAAGGACCTCGACAAGGGCCTGCGTTCGGTGGTCGAGCCCGGCGGCACGGCGGCCTGGCGGTTCGGCGGCTGGCCGCAGGACAAGATCCCGATGCGCGCCAAGACCGGCACCGCGCAGGTGTACGGCAAGCAGACCACCTCGTGGTTCGCGACCTACACCGACGACTACACGATCGTCATGACGATCTCCCAGGGCGGCACCGGCTCCGGCGCCTCCGGGCCCGCCGTCCGCAAGATCTACGACGCGCTCTACGGCCTCGACGCCGAGGGCAACCAGGATGTGAGTAAGGCCCTGCTGCCCAAGCCCCAGAAGGCGCTGCCGAAGATCCAGCCCGACGGCTCGATCTTCGCCCCGAAGATCAAGCCGTACAACCCCGTCCCGACCCAGCCGGAAGGCCAGGAGGCGGACCCGGAGAACCTGGTGCCGCAGCCCCCGGGCCAGCCGGGACTCACCGGATCACCCGCGATGACCGGGAGGCGGCCCTGATGGCCGGTAGCTTCTCCGTAGGCGGATACGGCCCCGAGCGCGGTTCCTGGGCCAAGCTGACCGCCCGCGACTCCCTAGCCCGGCGGCTGGACTGGCCGCTGCTCGGCGCCTCGCTCGCGCTCTCCCTCCTCGGTGCGGTGCTCGTCTGGTCCGCGACCCGCAACCGCGACCACCTCACCCAGGGCGACCCGTACTTCTTCCTCTTCCGGCACGCCATGAACACCGGCATCGGCATCGCGCTGATGATCGCCACGATCTGGCTCGGCCACCGCACCCTGCGCGGAGCCGTCCCGGTCCTCTACGGCATCTCGGTGCTGCTGGTCCTGGCCGTCCTCACCCCGCTCGGCACCACGATCAACGGCGCCCACGCCTGGATCAAACTGCCGGCCGGGTTCTCCATCCAGCCCTCCGAGTTCACCAAGATCACCATCATCCTGGTGATGGCGATGCTGCTGGCGGCCCGCGTCGACGCGGGCGACCAGCCCCATCCCGACCACCGGACCGTCGCCAAGGCGCTGGGCCTCGCGGTCATCCCGATGGCCATCGTGATGCTGATGCCGGACCTCGGCTCGGTGATGGTGATGGCCGTCATCGTCCTCGGCGTCCTGCTGGCCTCCGGCGCCTCCAACCGCTGGGTCTTCGGCCTGCTCGGCGCGGGCGCCGCCGGAGCCGTCTCGGTCTGGCAGCTCGGGCTGCTCGACGACTACCAGATCGCCCGGTTCGCCGCCTTCGCCAACCCGGCGCTCGACCCGGCCGGCGTCGGCTACAACACCAACCAGGCCCGCATCGCGATCGGCTCCGGCGGCCTCACCGGCACCGGACTCTTCCAGGGCACCCAGACCACCGGCCAGTTCGTCCCCGAGCAGCAGACCGACTTCGTCTTCACCGTCGCCGGTGAGGAGCTGGGCTTCCTCGGCGCCGGACTGATCATCATCCTGCTCGGTGTCGTCCTGTGGCGCGCCTGCCGGATCGCCCGCGAGACGACCGAGCTGTACGGCACGATCGTCGCCGCCGGCATCATCGCCTGGTTCGCCTTCCAGTCCTTCGAGAACATCGGCATGACGCTCGGCATCATGCCGGTGGCCGGTCTGCCCCTGCCCTTCGTCTCCTACGGAGGGTCCTCGATGTTCGCCGTCTGGGTCGCGATCGGGCTGCTTCAGTCGATCAGGGTGCAGCGCCCGATGTCCGCCTGAACCCGGCCCACGCGGGTAGGTGTCCGTATATGGCGGACACCAAGCGTGAGATCGAGCGGAAGTACGAAGCCACCGACGCCACCCGGCTGCCCGACCTGAGCCGGGTGGCCGGGGTCGGCCGGGTCCTGGAGCAGGGCGTCACGGAGCTGGACGCCGTCTACTACGACACCGCCGACCTCCGCCTCGCCCAGGGCTCCCTCACCCTGCGCCGCCGGACCGGGGGAGGGGACGAGGGCTGGCACCTGAAGTTCCCGGTCGCCACCGGCATCCGCGACGAGCTCCACGAACCGCTCGCCGACACCCTGCCGCCCTCCTTCGCCGCGCTCCTCCGCTCCCGCCTCCGGCACGCGGAACCGGCCCCGGTCGTCCGCCTGCTCACCTCCCGCGACCTCCAGCACCTGACCGACGCCGACGGCACCCTCCTCGCCGAGGTCAGCATCGACACCGTCTGCGCCGAACGGCTCGCGGGGGAGGGGACCGGCACCACCGCCACCTGGACCGAGATCGAGGTCGAGCTGGCCGACGACGGCGACCCGGCCTTCCTGGACGCGGTCGAGAAGCGGCTCCGCAAGGCCGGCGTGCGCCCGTCGGACGCGCCGTCGAAGCTGACCCGGGCGCTGGCGGAGACCGCTCCCGTACGCAAGGAGAAGAAGCGGACGAAGGAGGACCCGCAGACCGCGGGCGACCACGTCCTCGCCTACGTACGCAAGCAGATCCGCACCATCGTCGACCTCGACGCCGCCGTCCGCCGCGACCTGCCCGACTCCGTGCACAAGATGCGCGTGGCCACCCGGCGGTTGCGCAGCGCCTTCAAGACGTACCGCAAGATCCTGGACCGCGAGGTCACCGACCCGATCGGCGCCGAGCTCAAGTGGCTCGCCGGTGAGCTGGGCGTCGACCGCGACCAGGAGGTCCTGGACGAGCGGCTGTCCACCGGGATCGCGGAACTGCCCGCCACGCTGGCCCTCGGCCCGGTGCGCGGCCGGCTCCAGGTCTGGTCGGCCGCCCGCCGCACCGGATCGCGCCGCCGGATCACCGGCGTACTGGACGGGAAGCGGTATCTGGCCCTCCTCGACACCTTGGACGCCCTCAGCGCCGACCCGCCGCTGCGCCCCGCCGCCTCCCGTACGCCCGAGAAGGCGCTGCCCCGCGCGGTGCTCAAGGACTACGAGAAGCTCGCGCGCCGCATGGACCACGCCCTGGAGCACCCGCCGGGCCCCGAGCGCGACACCGCCATGCACGAGGCCCGCAAGGCCGCCAAACGCGCCCGGTACGCGGCCGACGCGGCCAGGCCCGCCCTCGGAAAGCCCGCCAAGCGGTTCGCCAAGCGGGTGAAGGCCGTGCAGACCGTCCTCGGCGACCACCAGGACAGCGTGGTCGCCCGCGACGCCCTGCGCACCCTCGCGATCGAGGCGCACGCGGCCGGCGAGACCACCTTCACCTGGGGACTTCTGTACGGGCACGAGGAGGCGGCCGCCGACGCCCGGGAGCGCGAGCTGCCCGAGGTGTGGGCGCGGGCCTCGGCCCCCGTACTGCGGGCGGATCTGAAGCACTGAGCCGCGCGGTACGCTGGATGGTCACCCCAGCCGGCTCACGAAGGTTCGCGAGATGTCTGCCGCATCGGTCTTCCCACAGCTCGAAGCTCTGCTCCCGCATGTGCAGAAGCCCATCCAGTACGTCGGCGGTGAGCTGAACTCCACCGTCAAGGACTGGGACAGCTGCGACGTCCGCTGGACCCTGATGTACCCCGACGCCTACGAGGTCGGGCTGCCCAACCAGGGCGTCATGATCCTCTACGAGGTACTGAACGAGCGCGAGGGCGTCCTCGCGGAGCGCACGTACAGCGTCTGGCCCGACCTCGAAGAGCTGATGCGCGAGCACAAGGTGCCGCAGTTCACCGTGGACAGCCACCGCCCGGTCGGCGCGTTCGACGTCTTCGGGCTGAGCTTCTCCACCGAGCTGGGCTACACCAACATGCTCACCGCCCTGGACCTGGCGGGCATCCCGCTGGAGGCCAAGGACCGCACGGTGGACCACCCGATCGTCCTCGCGGGCGGCCACGCGGCCTTCAACCCCGAGCCGATCGCGGACTTCATCGACTGCGCGGTCATCGGCGACGGCGAGCAGGCCGTCCTGGAGATCACCGAGATCATCCGCGCCTGGAAGGCCGAGGGCCGCCCCGGCGGCCGCGACGAGGTGCTCTTCCGGCTCTCCAAGACCGGTGGCGTCTACGTCCCGCGCTTCTACGACGTCGAGTACCTCCCCGACGGCCGCATCGGCCGCGTCGTGCCCAACCGGTCCGGCGTGCCGTGGCGCGTCTCCAAGCACACCGTCATGGACCTCGACGAGTGGCCCTACCCCAAGCAGCCCCTCGTCCCGCTCGCGGAGACCGTGCACGAGCGGATGTCCGTGGAGATCTTCCGCGGCTGCACCCGCGGCTGCCGTTTCTGCCAGGCCGGCATGATCACGCGCCCCGTGCGGGAGCGAAGCATTACCGGCATCGGCGAAATGGTCGACAAGGGCCTCAAGGCGACCGGCTTCGAAGAGGTCGGCCTGCTCTCCCTCTCCTCCGCCGACCACAGCGAGATCGGCGACATCGCCAAGGGCCTCGCCGACCGCTACACCGACGACAAGGTGGGCCTCTCGCTGCCCTCCACCCGCGTCGACGCGTTCAACGTGGACCTGGCCAACGAGCTGACCCGCAACGGCCGCCGCTCCGGCCTCACCTTCGCCCCCGAGGGCGGCTCCGAGCGGATGCGCAAGGTCATCAACAAGATGGTCTCGGAGGAGGACCTGATCCGGACGGTGGCCACCGCGTACGGCAACGGCTGGCGTCAGGTGAAGCTGTACTTCATGTGCGGCCTGCCCACCGAGACCGACGAGGACGTCCTCCAGATCGGCGACATGGCGGTCAACGTCATCGCCAAGGGCCGCGAGGTCTCCGGCCAGAACGACATCCGCGCCACGGTCTCCATCGGCGGCTTCGTGCCCAAGCCGCACACGCCGTTCCAGTGGGCCCCGCAGCTGTCCGCCGAGGACACCGACGCCCGGCTGAAGAAGCTCCGGGACAAGATCCGCGGCGACAAGAAGTACGGCCGCTCCATCGGCTTCCGCTACCACGACGGCAAGCCCGGCATCGTCGAAGGCCTGCTCTCGCGCGGCGACCGGCGCGTCGGCTCCGTGATCCGCGCGGTCTACGAGTCCGGCGGCCGCTTCGACGGCTGGCGCGAGCACTTCAGCTACGACCTCTGGATGAACTGCGCCGAGAAGACGCTGCCCGACTTCGGCGTCGACGTCGACTGGTACACCACCCGCGAGCGCACGTACGAGGAAGTCCTGCCCTGGGACCACCTCGACTCCGGCCTGGACAAGGACTGGCTCTGGGAGGACTGGCAGGACGCGCTCGACGAGACCGAAGTCGAGGACTGCCGCTGGACCCCCTGCTTCGACTGCGGCGTCTGCCCGCAGCTCGACCTGGACATCCAGATCGGCCCGACGGGCAAGAAGCTGCTCCCGCTGAGCGTGGTCAACAAGTAGCAGGTCCGTGACACACCGCAGGCCCGGCCCGGCAACCCCGGACCGGGCCCGCGCGTCTTTCACGGCATGGACGACAGCAGCCACCAGGCCCTCGACCGGTACGCGCCCGACCCGGCCCTGACCAGGCTGATCAGGATCCCCGTGCGCATCGTGGTGCTGGTCGTGGTCCTACCCGTCCGCATGGTCTGGGACCTCCTGGCCGCCGGCTGGCACGCCCTGGACCGGACCCTGCTCCGCCCGCTGGGCCGGGGCCTGGCCTGGCTGCTCGACACCCTGGTCCTGACCCCGCTGTCCTGGCTGTACGCCAACGTCCTCACCCCGCTGGCCCTGGCCGCCACCTGGCTGGCCACCGCTGTCTTCATCTGGCCCTGGATCGGCCTGTGGCGGTACGTGGTCGTGCCGGTGGCGACGTACGGGATCGCCGTCCCGCTGGTGTGGCTGTACGGGGCCGTCCTCACGCCGCTCGGCCGGGGCACGGCCTGGCTGTTCACCACGTTGGTCGTCGCTCCTGCGGTGGGCCTCTGGCGGTACGTGCTCGTCCCGGCGGCCCGGTACGGCGTGATCGTGCCGCTGGTCTGGCTGTACGGGGCCGTCCTCACCCCGCTCGGCCACGGCACGGCGTGGGTGCTGGGAAAGGTGTGGCAGGGCACGGCGTGGACCCTGGGGCTGCTGTGGCAGGGGACCGCCTGGGTCCTGGGCGGCGTCCGGCAGGGTCTCGCGGCCACCGGGCGCGGGCTGGGGATCGCGGTCACCTGGCTGGTCATGACGCTGCTCGTGGCCCCCGCCTCCTGGCTGTACCGCCGCGTCCTCGCGCCGGTCGGCCGGGAGATCGCGGAGGCCGCCGAGGTCGCCTGGCGGATCGCCGGATACCTCTCCCGGGCGGTGGGCCGGGCGGTCGCCTGGCTGTTCCGGCACCTGATCGGCGTACCGGTCGCCTGGGCCTATCGCACGGTGGCCGTCCCGGTCGGCCACTTCGTCCGGGACGCCCTCTGGGCCCCGGCCCGACGCGCCGCCGCCGAAGCGGGCCGCGCCGCCCGGTCCGCCCTGGCCACCGCCCGCGAAACCGTGCGGCAGACCCGCCGTGACGCCTGGCGCGCACTGGTCGGCGGTACGCCCGGAACGCGGTCCGGGGAACCGGTGGGGGTGCCTGCGCGTACTCTGGGTAGTACAACGACTGTCCCCAGCGCGGCGCAGGCGTCCGAGACCCCCCTGCTGAGCGAGAAACTCGTCAAGCAGGGGTGAGCCGGAGCAGCACCCCGGGGACCACCCCGTATTTCGTGGGCGGCGCTCCCCGGCGCCCGCCCCGCACCGAGGAGAAGAACCACTGGGCAAGCGACAGCCCGAAGGCCCGCCGCCCGCACCGGCAGTGCAGCGCATCCGTCTGCGCTACACCAAGCGCGGCCGCCTCCGGTTCACCAGTCACCGCGACTTCCAGCGGGCCTTCGAGCGGGCACTGCGCCGCTCCGAGGTGCCGATGGCGTATTCGGCGGGCTTCACCCCGCACCCCAAGGTCTCCTACGCCAATGCCGCCCCCACCGGTACGGGCAGCGAGGCCGAGTTCCTGGAGATCGCCCTCACCGAGGCGCGCGACCCCGACCTCCTGCGCGAGCTGCTCAACGACTCGCTGCCGGACGGTCTCGACATCACCGACGCGGTGGAGGCCCGCACCTCCGGCCTCGCCGACCGGCTGACCGCCTCGGTCTGGGAGATGCGCCTGGACGGCGTCGAACCCGACGAGGCCCGTAAAGCCGTCGACGCGTTCAACGCCGCCGAGAGTGTCGAGGTCCAGCGCAAAGCGAAGAACGGCATCCGTACCTTCGACGCCCGCTCCGCCGTCGCCGACCTGCAGGCCCTTGAGCAACCGGCTGATAGGCCGGGGGACAAGCCCTGTGCGATACTGCGGCTGGTTGTTCGGCACGTGACACCTGCCGTGCGACCCGACGACGTCCTGTCCGGTCTCCGCGCTGTGGCCGACCTGGCGGATGGGGTCTCCCCTGTTCGAGCGCAGCCGAGAGCTTGGGGATCCGTCCCCGCCGCGGTGACGAGGCTGGCGCAGGGGCTCTTCGACGAGGAGTCCGGCACGGTGACCGACCCGCTCGCGCCCGACCGCGAGGGCGCCCCGACCGCACATCCCGCGGTCGCAGCAGCCGTCGCGACGGCGCCGGAAGGTGCAGGTTCCGCGTAAGGCGGTCGTTGTAGCGCAGCCCTCCGACTCGGGAGCCACCTGGGTCGGGCCGCGCACTGACCCATAAGACTTTCGCCAGGCCGTCCGCAACACCGCGGACGGAACCGGCGAGCCAAGACATCAGCTCCCGTGCGGCGCCCGCGCCCCGGACGAGCGGTATCGCACCACTGCGGACCGTGCCGGACCGGAATCAGACGCGGCGCCCGGGAGCGCGACGGGAGAACCGCCCGCATGCCTCAGCCGAACGAACCCGCCACCAACGGGAACAACGAAGAGAACACCCCCGGCGACAAGCTGCCGCCGCGCCGCAGGCGCCGCGCCGCTTCCCGGCCGGCCGGCCCGCCCGGCGCGGCCCAGGCGCCTGCCGCCGAGGAGGCCGCACCGGCCGCCGCGCCCGAGGAGACGGCCCCCGAACCGGCCGCCGAGACCGCGCCCCCCGCTCGTACGCGCCGCCGCGCCGTGCGCAAGGCGACCGCGCCCGCGGGCGCTCCGGAGACCGCCGAGGTGGTCGCCGAGGTCGTCGAGACCCCCGCTCCGGCGGCCGAGGCCCCGGCCCAGGCCGCCGAGCCCGCCGATGAGGCCCCGGCCCCGCGTACCCGCCGCCGCGCGGTCCGCAAGGCGACGGCTCCGGCCGGTGCCCCGCAGGCCGCCGAGGTCGTGGAGGTCGTCGAGACCCCGGCCGAGCCGGTCGTGGAGGAGGACGAGGAGCCGGCGGCCGAGGCCGTCGAGCCCGAGGTCGCTCCGGAGCCCGCCGCCCCGCGCCGCCGCCGTGCCTCCCGCAAGGCCACTTCGCCCGCCGGTGCCCCGCAGACCGCCGAGGCCGCCGTGGTCGTCGAGCCGGTTGCCCCCGCCGAGCCCGTGGCCGAGCCCACCGCCGTGGCCGCTGAGCCTGCCCCGGTCGCCGAGGCCCCGCGTGGCCGCACCCGCCGCCGTGCCTCCGCCCCGGCCGGCGCCCCGCAGGCCGCCGCCGAAGCCGCCGACGCGCCGGTGAACGAGCCCGCGCCCGCCGCTGAAGCGCCCGCCTCCGAGGAGGCCCCGGCGCCGCGTGGCCGCCGTCGTGCCTCCCGTAAGGCCACCTCTCCCGCCGGTGCCCCGCAGGTCACCGAGGCGGAGGAGACCGTCGAGGCCGGCGAGAGCCTGCCCGCCGCCGTCGCCGAGGAGCTCGCCGCCGAGGTGGAGGAGGTCGAGGAGGCCGCCCCGCGCGGACGCCAGCGCCGCCGGGCCACCGCCGCCGCGGGCCGCCCCGAGTTCACCGCCAAGACCGAGGAGCCGACCCGCAAGGGCCGCCGCGCCACGCGCCCGGCCGTCGCCGTGTTCCAGGCCCCGGTCTTCGCCGAGCCGATGTTCCAGACCCCCGAGACGGCGGCCGCCGCCGCTGCCGCGGCCGGTCCCTCCTCCGCGTACGACGAGGTCGAGGAGGCCGAGGAGCAGACCGCCGAGGTCGAGCAGACCCCCGCGCCCGCCGAGGCCGCGCCGCAGGGTCCCTCGCGCCGCCGTCGCCGTCGCCGTGGTGAGGCCGCCGAGCCCGAGCAGACCGCCGCCGCCCCCGTGGAGACGCCCGCCGAGGAGGCACCCGAGGCCGAGGCCGAGGCGGATGAGCACGACGGCGAGGACACCGACGAGTACGGCGACCGCCCCTCGCGCCGCCGCCGTCGCGGTGGCCGCCGTCGCCGTCGCGGCGAGGCCGGAGACCAGGACGAGGCCGAGCAGCACCACGCCGACGAGGCACCCGCGCCCGCCCGCGCCGAGGACGACCAGGCACCGGCCCAGGCCCAGGAGGCCGACGACGAGGAGGACGACAGCGACTCCGCCGCCTCCGGTTCGAGCAGCAGCCGCCGTCGCCGTCGTCGCCGTCGCCGCAGCGGTGACGCCGGTGCCGAGGCCGACAACGGCACCGACGACCCGGAGCGTACGGTCGTCAAGGTCCGCGAGCCCCGCAAGAAGGAGGAGCGCGAGCCGGGCACCGGCTTCGACGAGGTCCAGTCCATCAAGGGCTCGACCCGGATGGAGGCGAAGAAGCAGCGCCGCCGCGAGGGCCGCGAGCAGGGCCGCCGCCGTGTCCCGATCATCACCGAGGCGGAGTTCCTCGCGCGCCGCGAGGCCGTCGAGCGCGTGATGGTCGTCCGCCAGAGCGGCGAGCGCACCCAGATCGGCGTCCTCGAGGACAACGTGCTCGTCGAGCACTACGTCAACAAGGAGCAGGCCACCAGCTACGTCGGCAACGTCTACCTGGGCAAGGTGCAGAACGTCCTGCCCTCCATGGAGGCCGCGTTCGTCGACATCGGCAAGGGCCGCAACGCCGTCCTGTACGCCGGTGAGGTCAACTTCGAGGCGCTCGGCATGGCCCACGGGCCGCGCCGCATCGAGACCGCGCTCAAGTCCGGCCAGTCCGTCCTGGTCCAGGTGACCAAGGACCCGATCGGCCACAAGGGCGCCCGCCTCACCAGCCAGGTCTCGCTGCCCGGCCGCTACCTGGTCTACGTGCCCGAGGGCTCGATGACCGGGATCAGCCGCAAGCTGCCCGACACCGAGCGCTCCCGCCTCAAGACGATCCTCAAGAAGATCGTCCCCGAGGACGCGGGCGTCATCGTGCGCACCGCCGCCGAAGGCGCCAGCGAGGACGAGCTGCGCCGTGACGTCGAGCGGCTCCAGCAGCAGTGGGAGGAGATCCAGAAGAAGGCGAAGGGCACCAGCGGCTCCAACGCGCCGACGCTGCTCTACGGCGAGCCGGACATGACCGTCCGGGTCGTCCGCGACATCTTCAACGAGGACTTCTCCAAGGTCATCGTCAGCGGCGACGACGCGTGGGAGACGATCCACGGGTACGTCTCGCACGTGGCGCCCGACCTCACCGAGCGGCTCTCGCGCTGGACCTCCGAGGTCGACGTCTTCGCCACGTACCGCATCGACGAGCAGCTGATGAAGGCGCTGGACCGCAAGGTCTACCTGCCCAGCGGCGGTTCGCTGGTGATCGACAAGACCGAGGCGATGGTCGTCGTCGACGTCAACACCGGCAAGTTCACCGGCCAGGGCGGCAACCTGGAGGAGACCGTCACCAGGAACAACCTGGAGGCGGCCGAGGAGATCGTGCGCCAGCTGCGGCTGCGCGACCTCGGCGGCATCGTCGTCGTCGACTTCATCGACATGGTGCTGGAGTCCAACCGGGACCTCGTCCTGCGGCGCCTGCTGGAGTGCCTGGGCCGCGACCGCACCAAGCACCAGGTCGCCGAGGTCACCTCGCTCGGCCTGGTCCAGATGACCCGCAAGCGGGTGGGCCAGGGCCTGCTGGAGTCCTTCTCCGAGACCTGCGTCCACTGCAACGGGCGCGGTGTGATCGTCCACATGGAGCAGCCGACGTCCGTCGGTGGCGGCGGCGGTTCCAAGAAGTCCAAGAAGCGCCGTGGCGGCGCGGGCCAGGACCACGAGCACGGTCACGAGCAGGACCACGGCCACGACGACCACGCCGCCGAGCCCGCCGAGACCGAGGCCGAGCTGGCCGCCGAGGTCGCCGCGCCGGTGGCGGTGGAGCCCGAGGTCGCCGCGGACGAGGAGTTCTACAGCAGCCCGGCCGAGGCCGAGGCGGCCGCCGGCCGTGGCCGCCGCCGCGCCTCCCGCAAGGCGTCGGCCCCGGCCGGCGCCCCGAGGACCGAGGCGCCCGCTCCGGCCCCCGCCATCGAGGCCGAGCCGGTCGCCGAGCCCGTCGTACAGCCGGTCGCCGAGCCGGTCCTCGACACGCCCGAGCCGCCGAAGGCCCCGGAAGCCCAGGAGGCGGCCGAGGCCGCGCCCCAGGGCCGTACGCGCCGTCGCGCCACCCGTAAGGCGTCCGCCCCGGCGGGGTCGCCGAAGCAGACCGAGCCGGCGGAGCCCGTACAGCCGGCCGAGCCCGTCACGGACCCGGTCGCCGTCGAGGACCCGGTCGTCGAGGCGCCCGCCGAGCCCGCCCCCGTACCGGAGGCGCCCGAGGCGGAAGCCCCCGAGGAGGCCGCACCGCCGCGCGCCCGTCGCCGGGCGACCCGTAAGGCCACTGCTCCGGCGGGTTCGCCGACGGGCGCGGACGAGGCGGCGGTCCTCGTCGTCGAGTCGGCTCCCGAGCCGAAGGCCCCCGAGGCTCCGCAGGCCTCCGAGGCTCCGGAGGCCTCCGAGGCCCCGGAGGCCGAGGCCGCCGAGGCTCCCGCGTCCGGTGAGCCGGAGGAGGCGCCGGTGGCGAAGAAGACGGCCCGCAAGGCCGCCGCCAAGAAGGCTCCGGCGAAGAAGGCGGTGGCCAAGAAGACGGCCGCCAAGAAGACCGCCGCGAAGAAGACGACGGCGAAGACGACCGCGAAGAAGGCGACCAAGAAGACCGTCGCCGCCGAGCAGGCGTCGCCTTCCGTGACCGCTTCGGCGCCGTCCTCCGACGGTGAGGCGTCAGCCGGCTGACGATTCCCCGCAATCGGTTGTTCATTGTCCGTGGCCCGTCCCGTTACTTTCGGAGGCGGGCCACGGGCTTTGTACCAGAACTGATGCAAAGAGAGTTAACGTCGCCGAAATGGGTTGTGAAATCCCTGATAATGTGATGACGACTGTTGGACTGTCAGAGTTCTTCGCAGAAACTACAATTGGTGACCGGCCCGGTGACCCATCAGACCGGACCTGATTCCCCCGGGAGGGCGTCGGCGTCACGCCGACGGGGTTTCGCGCGGCTGTGCACGGTGTCCGCAATCCAGAATTCTGCCGGTAACGAGCTCTTGCGGTGTCAAGGAGGACGTCCATGACGAGCATCAACGAGCAGCCGATTCCCGCTGCCCGTCCCGTCATCGGGGAAGACGAGATCGAGGCCGCCGTACGCGTACTGCGCAGCGGCCGGGTCGTGCAGGGGCCCGAGGTCGCGGCCTTCGAGGAGGGCTTCTCCCGCCTGGTCGACGGACGGCACTGCGTCGCCGTCAACTCGGGCACCTCGGCTCTCCAGTTGCTGCTCCTGGCCCTCGGGATCGGCCCCGGCGACGAGGTGATCGTCCCCTCGTTCTCCTTCGCGGCCTCCGCCAACGCGGTCCGCCTGACCGGCGCCGACGTGGTCTTCGCCGACATCGAGCCGGGCAGTTTCGGCCTCGACCCGGCGGCCGTCGAAGCCGCGGTCACCCCGCGCACCGCCGCGATCATGCCGGTCCACCTCTACGGCCACCCGGCCGCGATGGACAAGCTCATGCCGATCGCCGAGAAGCACCGCCTCGCCGTGGTCGAGGACGCCTGCCAGGCCCACGCGGCGGCGCTGAACGGCACACCGGTCGGCGCGTTCGGCGCGGGCGGCACCTTCAGCTTCTACCCCACCAAGAACATGCACGCGCTCGAAGGCGGCATGGTCACCACGGCCGACGCCGGACTGGCCCGTACGCTGCGCCTCCTGCGCAACCAGGGCATGGAGCAGCGGTACGCCAACGAGATCGTCGGCGCCAACATGCGGATGACCGACGTCTCCGCCGCCATCGGCCGCGTCCAGCTCGCCAAGGTCGAGGAGTGGACCGAGCAGCGCCGCGCCAACGCCGCGTACCTGGACGCCCACATCACCGCCCCGGCCGTCACCGCACCGCCGGTGGCCGAAGGCGCCCGGCACGTCTACCACCAGTACACCGTGCGGATCCGCGGCGACCGGGACGCCGCGATGGCGAGGCTCACCGAGGCGGGCGTCGGCAACGCGGTCTACTACCCGACGCCGATCCACCGCCTCAAGCCCTACTGGGAGCCGGACCAGAAGGCGGGCCGGATCTGGGAGCTGCCGCAGACCGAGAAGGCCGCGGCCGAGGTCGTCTCGCTGCCCGTCCACCCCTCGCTCACCCGGAACGACCTGGAGCGCATCGTGGCCGCCGTGAACTCGCTGGGGGAGAATCTGTGACCGCCGTTCTGAAGGCCGGGCTCATCGGCCTCGGCTCCATGGGCCGCAACCACGCCCGGATCCTCGCCGGCCTGGAGGGCGTCGAGCTGGCCGGTGTCGTCGAGCCGATGGGCGACCGGAACGGCTGGGCGCAGGGCGCGCCCGTCCTGTCCACCGTCGACGAGCTCCTCGCCCGCGGTATCGACTACGCCGTCGTCGCCTGCCCCACCGGCCTGCACGAGAAGGTCGGCCTCCAGCTCGCCGACGCCGGTGTCTGCGCCCTGATCGAGAAGCCGCTCGCGGACAGCGTCGAAGGCGCCCGGCGCCTCGTCGAGGCGTTCGAGGCCCGTGACCTGGTCGCGGGCGTCGGCCACATCGAGCGGTGCAACCCGGCCCTGCTCTCGCTCCGCGCCCGCCTGGAGGCCGGTGAGCTCGGCGACGTCTACCAGGTCGTCACCCGCCGCCAGGGCCCCTTCCCGCACCGGATCGCCGACGTCGGCGTGGTCAAGGACCTCGCCACGCACGACATCGACCTGACGGGCTGGGTCACCGGCCAGGCGTACACGTCGATCGCCGCGCACACCGTCTCCAAGTCGGGCCGCCCGCACGAGGACATGGTCTCCGCCGTCGGCCAGCTCTCCGACGGCACGATGGTCAACCACCTGGTCAACTGGCTGAGCCCGCTCAAGGAGCGGTTCACCTCGGTCACGGGCGAGCGCGGCTGTTTCATCGCCGACACCCTCACCGCCGACCTCACCTTCCACTCCAACGCCGCGGTCGCCACCGAGTGGGAGGCGCTGCGCGCCTTCCGCGGCGTCTCCGAGGGCGACATGATCCGTTACGCCATCCCCAAGCGCGAGCCCCTGCTTGTCGAGCACGAACTCTTCCGCGACGCTGTGCGCGGGGAGTCCGCGGATGTCTGCACCCTGCGGCAGGGGCTCCTCACCGTCGAGGTGGCCGAAGCCGTGCTGGAGTCCGCCACGACCCGCACCACCGTTACTCTCACGGCCCCGGACCGGACGGAACATGGCACCTGAACTCCCCTCGTACCCAGACCTCGCCGCACTGCCCCGCAAGGGTTCACGCGGTCGTATCGTCATGCTCGTCGACAACAGCGTGCACGGCGACTCCCGTGTGCAGAAGCAGGCCGGCTCGGCGGCCGCGGCCGGCTGGGACGTCATCCTGCTCGGCAAGTTCTCCGGCAAGGAGGAGGAGACGGCCTGGCAGCTCGGTGAGGCCGAGGTCCGCCTCCTCGGCGTCAAGGCCAAGATGTCGACCCGCCCCAAGGACCTGCGCGGCGCACCGATCCGCCGCCCGCTGGCCTACCCCTCCGAGCGCGTGGCCGAGTTCCGTACGCAGCAGGTCAAGGCCTGGCGCGCGGACCTCCGGGTCCGTGGCGCCGCGCTGAGGACCGGCGAGGACCGCTCCGTCCTCGGCTCCACCGGCGGTCAGGTGTGGCTCGCGGCGCGCAGGGGCGCGGCCAAGGCCACCAGCCGCTGGGTGAAGCTGCGCTCGCGCCACACCAGGAAGCTCCGCGGCCTGCGCAGGACCCGCTCCGCCGCCGTGGACAAGGCGGCCACCGCCTTCTGGCTGAAGACGATGGGCGACCGCGCGTGGCGACGGCTCGACCCCAGCGTCTGGGACTTCGAACTGAGTTACGGGCCCGTCATCGACGTGCTCCAGCCGGACATCATCCACGCCAACGACTTCCGGATGCTCGGCGTCGGCTCCCGCGCCAAGCTCCGCGCCCGCGCGGCCGGCCGGAAGGTCTCCCTCGTCTGGGACGCCCACGAGTACCTGCCCGGCGTGCGCTCCTGGGTCAACCAGCGGAAGCTCCCGGCGATGGTGGCGTACGAACGCGAGCACGCCAAGTACGCCGACGCGGTGGTCACCGTCTCCGGCGGCCTGGCCGACCTGCTGCAGAAGACCCACAAGCTGCCCGAGCGCCCGGACGTGGTGCTCAACGCGCCGGAGGCCGCCGAGGCCTCCCGATTCACCGCTCTGCCCGTCCCCGACCTGCGCGCTCTCTGCGGCATCGGCCCGGATGTGCCGCTGCTGGTCTACAGCGGCCTCGCCGCCCGCCAGCGCGGCCTGGACGTCATGGTCGACGGCCTCCCGGAGCTGCCCGGCGCCCATGTCGCGTTCGTGGCCAGCCACCCCGAGCTGCCGTACATCCGTGCGCTGATGAAGCGGGCCGAGGAGCTCGGCGTCCAGGACCGGGTGCACGCCATGTCCTACGTGCCGCACTGGCAGGTCGTCTCGTTCCTGTCGACCGCCGATGTCGGCGTCATCCCGATCCACCACTGGCCGAACCACGAGATCGCGCTGATCACCAAGTTCTTCGAGTACTCGCACGCCCGGCTGCCGCTGGTGGTCAGCGATGTGAAGACGATGGCCGAGATGACCCGCCAGACCGGTCAGGGCGAGGTCTTCGAGGCGGAGAACGTCACGGACTACGTCCGCGCCGTCCGGGCCGTGCTCGACGCGCCCAAGCGCTACACCGCCGCCTACGAGGTCGAAGGCCGGCTGGACGAGTGGACCTGGGAAGCCCAGGCCGACGTTCTCGACGGGGTCTACACCCGACTGATGCGAGGTACGGCGAGATGACCGGAACACCCGACGTCAGTGTGGTCGTCGCCGTCTACAACACCATGCCGTACCTCACCGAATGCCTGAACTCCCTGGTGGGGCAGACCATCGGCGAGGACCGGCTGGAAGTCATCGCGGTGGACGACGGATCCACCGACGACAGCGGCCGCGAGCTGGACCGTTTCGCGGAGAAGTACCCGGACGTCTTCACCGTGGTCCACCAGCCCAACTCCGGCGGACCCGCGGCCCCGAGCAACCGGGCCCTGGAGCTGGCCACCGGCCGGTACGTCTACTTCATCGGCTCCGACGACTACCTCGGCGAAGAGGCGCTGGAGCGGATGGTCGCCTGCGCCGACGCCAACGAGTCCGACGTGGTCGTCGGCAAGATGGTCGGCACCAACGGGCGCTACGTCCACCAGAAGCTGTTCTCCGGCAACCGGATAGATGTCAGCCTCTACGACTCGGCGCTGCCCTTCACCCTCGCCAACACCAAGCTCTTCCGCCGCGAACTGGTGGAGAAGCACGGGCTGCGGTTCCCCGAGGACCTGCCCGTCGGCAGCGACCAGCCGTTCACCATAGAGGCGTGCGTCAAGGCCCGCAGGATCTCGGTCCTCGCGGACTACACGTACTACTACGCGGTCAAGCGCGGCGACGCGAGCAACATCACCTACCGCGCCGACCACCTGGCCCGCCTCCGGTGCACGGCGCGCATCATGGACCACACCGCCGGACTCATCGAGGCCGGACCGCAGCGCGACGCCGTCCTCAAGCGGCACTTCGAGTGGGAGCTGTCCAAGCTCATGCTCGACGACTTCCCGGCGCTCCCTCTGGAGACTCGGAAGGAGATCTGCGACGGACTGGCCGCTCTCCAGGACACCTACTTCACCGACACCCTGCGCGACGCGACCGGCGTGAAGAGACGGGTCCGCCTCGGCCTCGCCCAGCGCGGCGCCGTGGCGGAGCTCACCCGGGCCATCGCGGACGAGGCGGAGCACGGCGCTCCGCCCTTCCTGCTGGAAGGAGGCCGCGCCTACGCCCCCTACCCCGGCTTCCGGGACGCCGCGATCGGCCTCGACGACCGGTGGTACGAGGCGCGCGAGTCGGTCGCCGGCCGGCTCGCGGACGGTACGAAGCTGCTGTCGGCCGCCTGGGAGCAGGACGGGTCGGACCTCACCCTCGCCCTGAAGCTGCGGATCGGCCTCACCGGCGACACCCCGCCCGCCTTCGTCGCCCTCGCCCACGGTGCCCTGCCCAAGAGCGCAGGCAAGCCCGGCGGCCGCAGACTGCCCAAGGACGCCCAGCGTCCGGAGGCGGTCGGCGAGTTCACCCAGGAGCCCGCCGAGGACGGCACCGGCACCCTGCTGACCGCCCGCATCCCCGTCGACCTGGTCCACGCCAAGCGCGGCGTCCGCCTCTACGTCGACGTCGCGGGCACCCCGTACGAGATCGCGGTCCGCACCGGCGGCCTGCCGATGCCGCTGGCCCGCCGGGTGGGGACGACCACGCCCTACCGGGTCTCGGCCAACCCGAACGCCAAGGGGCGGCTCGTCATCACGACGGCCCTGCTGTGGGAACCGAAGCCCCCGCTGCGCCCCCGGCTGCGCCGACTGCTGTCCAGGCTGAAGAGGAAAGTGTCCCGATGAACATCTGTGTAGTCGCGCTCGGCAAGATCGGGCTCCCGCTCGCCGTGCAGTTCGCCGCCAAGGGCCACCGGGTCATCGGCGCGGACGCCAACGAGAAGGTCGTCGAGCTGGTCAACGCGGCCACCGAGCCCTTCCCCGGCGAGTACGACCTCGGTGCCAAGCTCAAGGAGACGGTCGGCGCCGGCCTGCTCTCCGCGACGACGGACACCACCGCCGCGGTCGCCGCGTCCGACGCCGTCGTGGTCGTCGTCCCGCTCTTCGTGGACGCCGAGGGCACGCCGGACTTCGGCTGGATGGACGCCGCCACCAAGGCCATCGCGGCGGGCCTGAAGCCCGGCACCCTGGTCAGCTACGAGACCACGCTGCCCGTCGGCACCACCCGTACGCGCTGGGCGCCGATGCTGGCCGAGGGCTCCGGCCTCACGCCGGGCGACGACTTCCACCTGGTCTTCTCGCCGGAGCGGGTGCTGACCGGCCGGATCTTCGCCGACCTGCGCCGTTACCCCAAGCTCGTCGGCGGCATCGACGAGGCGTCCGCCGCGGCCGGCGTGGCGTTCTACGAGGCCGTCCTCGACTTCGACCAGCGCGAGGACCTGCCCCGCCCCAACGGCGTCTGGGACCTCGGCACGGCGGAGGCCTCCGAGCTGGCGAAGCTCGCCGAGACCACCTACCGGGACGTCAACATCGGCCTGGCCAACCAGTTCGCCCGCTTCGCCGACCGGAACGACATCGACGTCAAGAAGGTCATCGAGGCCTGCAACAGCCAGCCCTACAGCCACATCCACCAGCCCGGCATCGCCGTCGGCGGCCACTGCATCCCGATCTACCCGCGGATGTACCTGTGGAACGACCCCGAGGCCACCGTCGTCCGCGCGGCCCGCGAGGCGAACGTCGCCATGCCCTCGTACGCCGTCGACCTGCTGGCCGCCGCCTACGGCGACCTGGACGGCGTCGGGGTCCTGGTGCTGGGCGCCGCCTACCGCGGCGGCGTCAAGGAGACCGCGTTCTCCGGCGTCTTCGGGGTGGTGGAGGCCCTGAAGGTGCGCGGCGCGGTGCCGTTCGTCTCGGACCCGCTGTACACCCCCGAGGAGCTGACCGCGCTCGGTCTCGTCCCGCACGACAGCCACCAGGCCGTCACCGCGGCGATCCTCCAGGCCGACCACGCCGAGTACCGCGAGCTCGCCGCCGCCGACCTGCCGGACGTCCGCGTCCTGGTCGACGGCCGTCGTACGACGGACCCGGAGAAGTGGGCCGGCGTACGACGCGTGGTGATCGGCGGCTGACCCTCCGTAGACGGCGGGGGCAGGGGTGAAGGCCTGCCGTGCTAGCGTTTTTATGTGCCTAACACCCCTGCTCCGCACCATGTGATTTACCTGGCGATCGGGTTTCCTCCCGCTGCGAAGAGCTGCGCCTACCGTATGCGTGAAACGGCCAACCAATTCGTCTCGCAAGGCTGGGACGTCACGGTGGTGACCATTGCCGACGAGTCCTGGGAGCGGGACTTCGGCCTCGACCACACACTCTCCGAGCCGGTCGATCCGCGCGTACGCGTCGTGAAGCTTCCGCTGGTGCGCGAGGACCTGGAAACCGATATCCGGAAGTTCTCCGAGGACCGCGCACTCCGGCCCACGCAGTGGGCCGCCGCTTACCGCAAGAAAGGGATGAAGGATTTCCCCGAGCCGATCTACGGCGGCTGGAAGGCCGACCTGGAACGGGCGGTCGAGCGCATTCACCGGAACAGGCCCGCCGACCTCGTCCTCGCGACCTGCGTGCCGTACGTGAACATGGCCGCGGCCCTGCACCTCTGGGAGACACGGAAGGTCCCGTACGCGATCGACTTCCGGGACGGCTGGTCCGTCGACGTCATCGAGGGCGGCGAGGCGTTCACCGCCGACTCGCCCTCCGGCGTGTGGGAGCGCAAGGTGCTCAGCAACGCGCTCTCCCTGTGGCTGGTGAACGACCCGATCGCCGAGTGGTACCGCGAGCGCCACCCCGATCTGGCCGACCGCGTCCACGTCGTGCGCAACGGATACGACGAGGACAGCGTCCCGGCCCGGACCCGCACTCCCGACCCCGAGGCCGGCCTGACCTTCGGCCACCTCGGTGTGGTGACCTCACCGCCCCGCATCCTCCAGGCCGTTCTCGACGGCTGGCGTCTCGCCCGCGAACGGGACCCGCTCGTCGCCCGTTCCCGGCTGGAGATCCGCGGCCAGATCGGCTCCGGAGCCACCCGCGAGGCCAACGCCCATATAGAGATGATCCGTCAGGCGCACGCCCGTGGCGAAGAGGTGAGCTTCGGAGGGCCGGCGCCCAAGGCCGAGGTGCCGGACATCTTCGCGGGCTGGGACGTCCTGCTGATGATGATCATGGGCGGGAAGTACATGACCTCCGGCAAGGTGTACGAGTACGCCGCGACCGGCCTGCCGGTCATGTCCGCGCACGCGGTGGAGCACGACGCGACCACCGTGATGACCGGCCATCCGCTCTGGACCGGAGCCACCGGCTTCGACGAGGAGGCGCTGGCCGCCGGCTACTCCCGTGCGGCGAAGCTCGCCGTGGAGGCGGGCGAGGAGGACCGGGCGGCGGCCAGGCTCCACGCGGCGCGGTACGCGCGAGCGGCCCAACTGGGCCCCGCCGTCCGCCGTCTCATCCGCCAGGCCGTCCCGGGCAGCCCCGACGGCGACCAGGGCTCCGGGACGGCGCCCACGGCCCCCGGCACCCATGAGGTGGAGGACCTCTCCGTATGACGCACGTACTTCTGATCGCCGGAACACGGCCGCAGGCCGCGGTCCTCAAGGCGTCGCTGGAGAAGTTCCGCGCGGCGGGCGCCACCGTCGAACTGGCGGGCCTCTTCGCACCGGACGACATCGACCCCGGTCTCGAACTGGCCGGACTGCGCTCCCTCAAGGAGGCGGCTGCCGGGCGCGGCCGGACGTTCGAGAAGCGCGTGGCCAAGCTCTCCGCCCCGCGCCGCGTCTGGGCCTCGGCCGAAGGCGACCGGCAGGTGCGCGGTTCGGGCCGCCGGGCCCACGTCCTGGTCGCCCTGGACGCCTCCGCCGTCTACACGGTGTGGCGGCTGGCCCAGGTGAACCGCCGGGCCCACGCGGTCTTCGGCATCGCGCCCGCGCTCAAGGCCGTCGAGGACCGCCGCGAGCGCCCGGTGCACTACGCGCTGCGGGCCGTCACCCGGAGCGTGCCGACCCCGGCCGGCGCCGCCCGCTCCACCAAGCGCGGCGTCCGGCGCGTGGCCGGCGGTGTGCTGCGCCGCGCCTCGTCCCCGGCCGTCCTGCGCACATCGCTCGGCGCCAAGTCGTGGCGCGGGGCGGTGGTCGCGCCCAAGGTGCCGGACCGGCTGCGGGCCGAGCTGGCCCGGCGCGTCAGCCTGAGCATGGCCGAAGGCGGCCGCAAGGCCGGCGCCACCCTGGTGCTGCGGGACGCCGCCCGGCTCACCTCCGACCGGGAGCTCCGCGCGGATCTGCTCGCCGAGGCCGCCCGCGCGGACCTGGAGCGCGGGCACGACGACGCGGCGCTGCGCCGGTCCGCGTACGAGGCGGCGCTCACGATCGCGGACCGGCACCACGCGAAGGGCGAGGCGAAGAAGGCCGCGGCCTCGCTCTCCTCGGCCTTCACCCTCGCCTTCCCGCGCGCCGTCCACTTCGACTCGCTCACCTCGCCGCTGGCCGAGGACCCGGCCGGCTATCTGGCGCCGTTCCGCGCGAGCACGGCGTTCCAGGCGCTGACCGCGCCGCGCGGCCGTGCGCTGCCCGCCGCCGCCCCGCCCACCGGCCGGCCGCTGCGGCTGCTGGTCACGACGTACTCCAACGCCAACTTCCTGCAGTCGATCCGCGACCGGTACGCCGACCACCCGGGCGTCGAGATCCGCTTCCTGGAGGTCAAGGAGGACGACACGCTGCGGCCGCTCGCGCGCGGCGCCCAGCGGATGATGGAGTACGCGCTCGGCGGCGCGGCCCCCCTCGGGGAGCAGGCCGAGGAGGCGCTCCGGCCCCATCTGGACTGGGCGGACACGGTGTTCGTCGACTGGTGCACCAACGCCGCGGCCCTGTTCACGCTGGTCGACCCGGGCACCACGCGGATCGTCGTACGGCTGCACAGCTACGAGGCGTTCACCCTCTGGCCGCACCTGGTGGACCTGGACCGGGTCGACGACCTGGTCTTCGTCGGGGACCACCTGCGCGACCTGGTCGTCGACTGCCTGCCGCGCCTGCGGGAGCCGGACGCGCCGGCGCTGCACGTCATCGCCAACGCCATGGACCTGGAGCGGTTCCAGCGCGGGAAGAGCGGCGCCGGCGTCCGCTTCACCGTCGGGCTGATCGGTGCGGGCGTCGTCGCCAAGGACCCGCGCTGGGCCGTCGAGGTGCTGCGGCTGCTGCGGGAGCGGGACGAGCGCTACCGGCTGGTCGTCATCGGCAACGGCCTGGACCGCAAGGCCAGCGCCGCCGCCCGCGCCTACGACGACCTGCTCCGGCGGGACCTGGCCGAGCTGGAGCCCGGCGGAGCGGTTCAGCTGCTGGGCCGTACGGAGGACGTGCCGGGCGCGCTCACCGAGGTCGGCGTGATCCTGAGCAGCTCGGTGCGCGAGAGCTTCCACTGCGGGCTGGTCGAAGGGGCCGCCAGCGGGGCGCTGCCGGTCGTCCGCGACTGGCCGTTCTTCGCGGGCAAGGAGCACGGCGCCCGCACGCTCTTCCCCGCCGACTGGGTGGTCGCCTCACCGAAGGAGGCCGCCGACCGCATCCTCGCGCTGACGGCCACCGAGGAGACCTGGCGCGAGGCGGCGGCCGGGGCGGCCAAGCACTCGCTGACCACCTGGGACTGGTCGGTGATCAGCCCCGGCTTCGACCGGCTGCTGCTGGAAGGCTGAGAGGCAGGTCTCAGGAAGCGGGCCCGTCAACCTTCTCCGAGGGGTTACGCGGCCCGCTCCCTGAGGACCCCGTCCTCCTCCTCGTACACCGCCCCGCCCTGCGGGCACTCCCACACGCCCGGCTCACCCTCGCGCGCCACCAGGCGCACACCGCTGCGGCCCACCCAGCCGATCCGCCGCGCCGGTACGCCGACGACCAGCGCGAAGTCCGGGACGTCCTTGGTCACCACGGCGCCCGCCGCGACCATGGCCCACCGGCCGATCCGCACCGGCGCGACACAGACGGACCGCGCACCGAGCGACGCGCCCTCGGCGACCTTGACGCCCACGGCCTCCCAGTCGCCGCCGCGCTTCTGCTTGCCGTCGGGGTCCACCGAGCGCGGGTACTGGTCGTTGGTGAGGACCACCGCCGGGCCGACGAAGACGCCGTCGCCGAGTTCGGCGGGCTCGTAGACGAGGGCGAAGTTCTGCAGCTTGACGTTGTCGCCGATGCGTACGCCGCTGCCGACGTAGGCGCCACGTCCGACGACACAGCCCTCGCCGAGCTTCGCGCCCTCACGGATCTGCGCCAGCTCCCAGATGCTGCTGCCCGCGCCGATCTCGGCACTCTCGTCGACCTGGGCGGTGGGCTGGACCCTGTAGTTCACGGTGTGTGCCTTCCGGAGAGCTGACTGGCCCGGAAAGCATAGGTGCGCCCGCGGTTCCGGAGGGGCCGCAGCGGGGCCGCCACCCCGGTTTGACCCCCCACGCCCCGGCCCCGTAACCTTGACCCTCGGTGTGTTTACTTGACGCGCCTACCCCTGAGCACATCCCTCCCGGTAACGGTCGGTGTTCGCGCCGTCCGCCAGGAGAGGCCGCTCATCCTTCCGGATCGTCCCGGGCCCCGGCCCGTGCGAGCGGCTGGCATCAGGGGATCCGTTCCGAGCGAGAGAGAGATCCGCGTGTACGCCATCGTGCGCAGCGGTGGTCGCCAGCACAAGGTTGCTGTCGGCGACATCGTTGAGGTTGACAAGATTTCCACTGCCAAGGTTGGCGACACGGTCGAGCTCTCGACCCTGCTCGTTGTCGACGGTGACGCGGTCACCAGCGACCCGTGGGTGCTCGACGGCATCAAGGTCACGGCTGAGATCGTGGACCACCACAAGGGCGCGAAGATCGACATCCTTCGCTACAAGAACAAGACCGGCTACCGCCGTCGCCAGGGTCACCGCCAGCAGTACACGGCGATCAAGGTCACCGGTATCCCCGCGGCTGCGAAGTAAGGGACTGAGAACACATGGCACACAAGAAGGGCGCATCGTCCACTCGGAACGGGCGCGATTCCAATGCTCAGCGGCTCGGCGTGAAGCGCTTCGGCGGTCAGGCCGTCAACGCCGGTGAGATCCTGGTCCGCCAGCGTGGCACCCACTTCCACCCGGGCACGGGCGTCGGCCGTGGCGGCGACGACACGCTGTTCGCGCTGACCGCCGGTGCGGTGGAGTTCGGTACGCACCGTGGCCGCAAGGTCGTGAACATCGTTCCGCTCGCCGTCTGATCCTTCTGACGCGCGCGTAACGGCACACAGCACCTTCCGAGGGCGGATCTCAGCTTTCCCGGCAACCGGGGAAGCGGGTCCGCCCTCGGCGTGTTACGACAGAGACAATTCCGTATTTACCTGCTGTACCTGGAGGCACCCACCATGACCACCTTCGTGGACCGCGTCGAGCTGCATGCCGCCGCGGGTAACGGAGGCCACGGCTGCGCCTCCGTACACCGGGAGAAGTTCAAGCCGCTGGGCGGCCCCGACGGGGGCAACGGCGGACGCGGCGGCGATGTGATCCTCGTCGTCGAGCAGGCCGTGACCACGCTGCTGGACTACCACCACAGCCCGCACCGCAAGGCCACCAACGGCCAGCCCGGCGCCGGTGACAACCGCTCCGGCAAGGACGGCCAGGACCTGGTCCTGCCCGTGCCCGACGGCACCGTCGTCCTCGACAAGGCCGGCAACGTGCTCGCCGACCTCGTCGGCCAGGGCACCACCTTCGTCGCCGGCCAGGGCGGCCGTGGCGGCCTCGGCAACGCGGCGCTCGCCTCCGCCCGCCGCAAGGCGCCCGGCTTCGCGCTGCTCGGTGAGCCGGGGGAGAGCCGGGACATCGTCCTGGAGCTCAAGACCGTCGCCGACGTGGCCCTCGTGGGATACCCGAGCGCCGGCAAGTCCTCGCTGATCTCGGTGCTCTCCGCCGCCAAGCCGAAGATCGCGGACTACCCCTTCACCACGCTCGTCCCGAACCTCGGCGTCGTCACCGCCGGTTCGACCGTCTACACCATCGCCGACGTCCCGGGCCTCATCCCCGGCGCCAGCCAGGGCAAGGGCCTCGGCCTGGAGTTCCTGCGCCACGTCGAGCGCTGCTCGGTCCTCGTGCACGTCCTGGACACCGCCACGCTGGAGTCCGACCGCGACCCCGTCTCCGACCTCGACATCATCGAGGAGGAACTGCGCCAGTACGGCGGCCTGGAGAACCGGCCCCGCATCGTCGCCCTCAACAAGGTCGACATCCCCGACGGCCAGGACCTCGCCGACATGATCCGCCCCGACCTGGAGGCCCGCGGCTACCAGGTCTTCGAGGTCTCCGCCATCGCGCACAAGGGCCTCAAGGAGCTGAGCTTCGCGCTCGCCGGGATCATCGCCGAGGCGCGTGCCGCCAAGCCGAAGGAGGAGGCGACCCGCATCGTCATCCGCCCCAAGGCCGTCGACGACGCGGGCTTCACCGTCACCCTGGACGACGAGGGCATCTACCGCGTGCGCGGCGAGAAGCCCGAGCGCTGGGTGCGCCAGACCGACTTCAACAACGACGAGGCCGTCGGCTACCTCGCGGACCGGCTCAACCGCCTCGGTGTCGAGGACGCCCTGATGAAGACGGGCGCCCGGGCCGGCGACGGCGTGGCGATCGGCCCCGAGGAGAACGCGGTCGTCTTCGACTGGGAGCCGACCGTGAGCGCCGGAGCCGAGATGCTCGGCCGCCGTGGCGAGGACCACCGCCTGGAGGAGCAGCGCCCCGCCGCGCAGCGCCGCCGGGACCGCGATGCGGAGCGTGACGACGCGGAGAAGGAGTACGACGAGTTCGACCCCTTCTAGGAAGCTCGCGCCTACTCATGGGCACACCGCTTCCACGACCGGACGGTCCGGTTCCGTATGGAGCCGGGCCGTCCGGTAGTCTCCGGCCAGGTATCGGGCGGTCCGGCCGCTCCCGGCGGCCGCCCCGAACCGGGCGCAAGAGTCGCAGATGTGCAGATTATGCAACATCTCTGTGGGTCGAATCACTTCCGTACCGGCCCCGCACCGTCCAACCTTCCTGGCCAGAGGGTGAACTGCCGGTTTCCGCGGGACGGGCGCCGGACGGCGTCCGCCTTGCGAGACGGTCACGGAGAGTGCGAGCATCGCGCTGTTCCCCCGTCATAGCAAGGTAGGTCGTCTGTGTCTGAGCCGCACGAAGCCAAGCCCCGGACCACAGCGGTCGTCCTCGCCGGTGGTACGGGACAGCGCGTGGGACTGTCGATCCCCAAGCAGCTGCTGAAGATCGCCGGCAAGGCGGTCATCGAGCACACGCTGGCCATCTTCGAGAACGCCGAGGACATCGACGACGTCGTCGTGCTGATGGCGCCCGGCTTCGTGCCGGACGTCGAGAAGATCGTCGCGAGGGCCGGACTGACCAAGGTCACCCGGATCATCGAGGGCGGCTCCACCCGCAACGAGACCACCGAGCGTGCCATCGCGGCCCTCGGCGAGGGGCTGGCCGAGGGCGAGGACCGCAACGTCCTCTTCCACGACGCGGTGCGCCCCCTGCTGTCACAGCGGGTGATCAGGGACTGCGTCGACGCCCTCGACCGCTACCAGGCCGTCGACGTCGCCATCCCCTCCGCGGACACGATCATCGTGACCCGCACCCACGGCGAGGACGGGGAGTTCATCACCGAGGTCCCCGACCGCTCCCGGCTGCGCCGCGGCCAGACCCCGCAGGCGTTCAAGCTCTCCACGATCCGCAAGGCGTACCGGATCGCGGCCGGGGACCCCAACTTCCAGGCCACCGACGACTGTTCGGTGGTCCTCAAGTACCTCCCCGACGTACCGATCCACGTGGTCGCGGGCGACGAGTACAACATGAAGGTCACCCAGCCGGTCGACGTCTTCATCACGGACAAGCTCTTCCAGCTCGCCTCCACCGCCGCTCCGCGCCAGGCCGGCGAGGACGCCTACCGGGAGCTGCTCTCCGGCAAGACCCTCGTCGTCTTCGGCGGTTCGTACGGGATCGGCGCCGACATCGCGCGGCTGGCCGAGAGCTACGGCGCGACCGTCTACGCGCTGGGCCGCTCCACCACCGGTACGCACGTGGAGAACCCGGTCCACATCGACGAGGCGCTCGCCAAGGCGTACGCCGAGACCGGCCGCATCGACCACGTCATCAACACGGCCGGAGTCCTGCGCATCGGCAAGCTGGCCGAGACGGACAACGCGACGATCCAGGAAGCGCTGAACGTCAACTACCTGGCCCCCGTCCAGATCGCGCGCGCCTCCTACAAGTACCTCGTCCAGACCCGGGGCCAGCTGCTGCTCTACACCTCCAGCAGCTACACCCGCGGCCGCGCCGAGTACAGCCTCTACTCCTCCACCAAGGCCGCGATGGTCAACCTGACCCAGGCGCTCGCCGACGAGTGGGCGGGCGAGGGGATCCGGGTCAACTGCGTCAACCCGGAGCGGACCGCGACGCCGATGCGCACCCGGGCCTTCGGCCAGGAACCGGTGGGCTCGCTGCTCTCCTCGGAGGCCGTGGCGCGCACCTCGCTGGACGTGCTGCTCTCCACGATGACCGGTCATGTCATCGACGTACGGCAGCAGGACCCGACGGCCGAGGCCTCCGCCTCCTCCGGGTTCGAGCAGGCGCTGGCGTATGCGCTGGACCGTCAAGGGGATGTGTAATAATTCTTGACCATTGTGTGTATACGGGCCTCTGTCATCGCTTAGCGCGACGACAGAGGCCCGTGTTCGTGCAGTCATATCCTCACACTTTCCCCGTGCGTGAATCCGACCGGCACCCCCCTGGAGCAGGTTCTTCGTGATTTCGACAGCTATTCGCCTGGCCCGTGTGGGCAGCAGGTCAGAGCTCACGGCAGCATTGCTGCTCGGGCTCGGGTACCCCTGCGTCATGCTGGCGGCGCTCCTTCCGAACATCTGGTTCTTCGCGGCGGCCGCAGCTGTCACCTATGCCGCGGACTGGTATCTGCACCAGCGGGGGAGCTATCTGATCAACCGGCTCGGCAAGGTCCGGGCCGGACTGTCCATCCGCTTCCTGGTGCGCGAGCTGATGCTCGTCCTGCTGCTGGCCCGGCTCGGCCTCGCCGAGGAGCCGCTGTTCTACACGGCGGTCGCCTGCTTCCTGATCTTCTACGGCCTCCAGGCCCCGCACGGCGCGGTGGCGACCCTGATCCGGCTGCGCCGCACGATGCCGGTCGTCACGCGCAACGTGGACCTCAACGCCGTACGCATCCCCGACGCCCCGCCGGGTGCGCTGCTGCGCCGCGCGGGGGAGAAGGTGCTGCACCTCGACATCCCGGCGATGGCCGGCATCCTGATCGCCGCCGGGACCGGTGAGGACGCCGTCGGCTACGCCGGTGCCGCGCTCTCCCTGCTGCTGGCCTTCGCTTACGTCGCCGCGCTCCTGCCGTACTTGCGGCGCGGCCGGCTCGTGCCGTCGGCCGCCGCCGTGCTCAAGGCCGTCGACACCTGGCTGCGCGAGTACCAGCCGACCGTGGTCCTCTACTTCTCCGGCTCCAACGAGTCCGCCTACCAGGGCAACATGTGGCTGGAGACCATGGCCCGGGTCGAGGGCCGGCCGCTGATCATCATGCGGGAGCGCGGTCTGGTGACGCAGCTGGCCGAGACCTCCGTCCCGGTGCTCTGCGTCCCGGCGGGCACGCATCTGATGAACCTGGACCTCTCCACCGTCCGCGTCTGCCTGTACCCGGCCAACGTCGGCAAGAACATCCACATCCTGCGTGTGCCGACCATGAAGCACGTCTTCATCGGTCACGGCGACAGCGACAAGCTCGCCAGCGTCAACCCGTACTCCAAGGTGTACGACGAGGTCTGGACGGCCGGCCGGGCCGGCCGCGACCGCTACGCGCTGGCCGACGTCGGGATCCGGGACGAGGACATCGTCGAGGTCGGCCGCCCGCAGCTGGAGCCCATCAAGAGCTGGACGGGTACGGTCCGCAACCCCATCCCGACCGTGCTGTACGCCCCCACCTGGGAGGGCTGGGACGACAACTCCGGCAACACCTCCCTGCTCCTGGCGGGCGAGAACATCGTGCGCCGGCTGCTCGCCGCCGACGACCCGGTCCGGATCATCTACAAGCCGCACCCCTTCACCGGCATCCGCAGCCGCACGGCCAGGGCCGTCGACGCGAAGATCCGCGCGATGCTGGGGAAGGCGGCCGCCGAGCGCGCCGCGGAGCCCCGCTGGACCGCGGAGGCCGAGCGGTCGGCCGCCGACCGGAGCGCGGCCCAGGCCGAGCTGGTACGGATCGAGGCGCGCCTCGCGGAGCTCGCGGCCGTGGGCCGCGCCGACGGGGACGAGGCCGAGGAGTCCCGGGTCTCGCTCGCCGACCCCGTCCGCGAGGCCGAGGTGGCGCAGCTGCGGGCCGCGTGGAACGACGCCTACTGGCGCTCCTTCGGCTGGTGGGAGCACCGTACGGTGGTGGGCCCGCAGCCCAGGCTGTACGACTGCTTCAACGAGTCCGACGCGATGGTCTCCGACATCTCCAGCGTGGTCTCCGACTTCATCGCGAGCGGCAAGCCGTACGCGGTCACCGACTCGGCGGCGCTGGGGGCCGAGGAGTTCAAGCGGCAGAACACCGCCGTACGGGCCGGGGTCATCCTGTCCAACAGCGCCGAGGAGCTCGACGAGCTGCTGGCCGCTGTCGCGGACCCGGCGGCCGACGGGCTGGCCGGTGCGCGCCGCGAGCTGAAGACGTACCTCCTGGGTCCGGACGAGCCGACCTCCATGGAGCAGTTCAACGCCGCCGTACGGGCGCTGGCCGCCAAGGCCGAGGCGCGCAACGCCGGTGTCGCCCAGCGCCTCGGCGACCAGCCCATCGCCGTCCCGGACCGTGAGGCGGCCCCCGACGGGGTCGCCACGACCGAGGCCGAGGCCGGTGCCGTGGCGGACCCGGGTGCGCTGGCCGTCTCCGGAGGGGCCGTCACCGGTGTGGCCCCGGAGACCGCGGTGGAGGCGGCGGCGGAGACCGCGGTCGTCGAGGGGACCTCGCCGGCGCGCTGAGCCGCGCATCCGATCGGACTGTCCGAAGAACACGCAACCTCCGCAGCGGCCCGTACGTCTCCCAGGGGGAGGAGATGTACGGGTCGTTCGGCGTGCCGGTACGGAGAAGGCGCATAGCCGGGCAAATCGTCCTTTTTCGTGATGAAATCGACGGGTGCATATGGCCGACATGCCCAGGACGAACCACGAGCCCGATGTCAGTGTGATCGTCGGAGCGTATGAAGCGATGCCCTATCTGGTCCGCTGTCTGGAGTCCGTGGAGGCGCAGACGATCGGCGCCGGGCGGATGGAGATCGTCGCGGTGGACGACGGCTCCACGGACGGCACGGGCGCCTGCCTGGAAGAGTTCGCCGCCCGGACCGCGATCCCGATGCGCGTCGTCCGGCAGGCCAACTCCGGCGGCCCCAGCGGCCCGCGCAACCTCGGCCTGAAGCTCGCCCGCGGCCGGTACGTCTTCTTCCTCGACGCCGACGACTACTTCGGCGAGGAGGCCCTGGAGCGCATGGTCGCCATGGGCGACCGGGCGGGCACGGACGTGGTGCTCGGAAAGATCGTCGGCGTCAACCGCGGGGCGGCGAAGTCGATGTGGAAAGAGACCGTCGAACGCGCCGACCTCTATGAATCCAACATCAAATTCACGCTGAGCGCGCAGAAGCTGTTCCGGCGCGACCTCCTCGTACGGCTCGGCATGAGCTTCGACGAGAACCTGAAGACGGGCGAGGACGCTCTGTTCACCATGGAGGCCTATCTGCGCGGCAACGGCGTCTCCGTCGTCGCCGACTACACCTGCTACTACCTGGTGGGCCGCGAGGACGGCAACCAGATGACCAGGAAGGGAAGCCACCGGCGCCGCTTCGACTCGGCCCGCGCGCTGATGGGGCTCATCGCCGACCTGGTGCCCGCCGGTCCGCGCAGGGACGCGCTGATGGTGCGTCCGTTCGTCATCACGCTGCTGCCCCAGTTCGGACCCGGACTGATGAATCAGTCCGACGCCGTGCGCCGCGAGAAGATGGCCCTCGCCGCCCCTCTGATGGACGCCTACTGGACCCCGGAGATCGGCCGCCGGCTCAAGGTCCACGAGCGGCTGAGGCTCACCGCGCTCGCTCGCGGACGGCTCGATCTGCTGCTCGACATCGCCGCGTTCCTGCGCGACAAGAAGGAGCCCGAGGTGGTCCGCAAGGGCGACCGGATCCTCCTCGCGTACCCGCACTTCGCCAAGGCGGGCAAGGGTTCCGCCCTTCCGGAGCGCGCCTACGAGGTGACCGTCCCCGAATGGGTCGGCGGCCGCCGGATCGAGCCGCCGCAGCCGAAACCGCGCGTCTCCTTCGCCCGCCGCGTGGTCCGCAAGGCCCGTCGTGCGGCGCTGCACGCCTGGCGCGCCCCGCGCGCGCACCGCGTCTGACCGGAGGGTGCTCCGAGGCTCCCGGGCCGCCCGCGGGGGGCCGCAGAGAGCATTTATGTGATTAGTGTCACACCGTGCCGGGGTGTAAGCATGAGCCGCTGTTGGCGTCTCAATTGCACCCCATTTTCCCGGGGTTCACCATCTGTACGTTTTCCCTCGGAAAGGCACTCCGCGCGTGGCGTCCCTCGAAGCGATCCCAGAAGAGCTCAGCCGGCTCATGAAGTACTTCCCCGAGACCCCGGCCGAGGAGCGCCCCGCCTTCCACAGCGCGGCCAAGGACTTCCTGGACCGAGCGGCCCCCAGGATCGTGCGGCAGTTCTCCCCGATGGCCCGGGTCAAGTGGCACCTGGCGGCCAGCGGACGCGGCGAGGAGCTGGCGGAGCTGCTCCACTACGAGCGGGAGAACCCGGGCGCCTTCTCCGTCAAGGGCCTGCGGCGGGCCCGGATCGAGCTGCCCGGCATCGAGAGCTCCTCGCTCCCGTCCTCGGTGCGCAACTTCAACCGCAGCGAACTCCCCGTACGCGCCAAGCTCCTGGACCTCGCCTGGGAAGGCGGCAAGCTCCTCGTCAAGGGCTACGCCTACATCCCCAACGTCCCCTCGGCCACCGGCAGACGCTCCCTGCGCGTCGCCGCACTCCGCCGCCAGGGCAGCCGCTCCGCCCTCCCGCTCCGCCTGCGCACGGTCGACGAGCCCCGCGCCACCGCCGAGGCCAAAGGCGCCCTGCACAACTACGACCGGTCCGGCTTCGAGATCGGCATCGACCCGGGCCGGCTGCGGGTGCGCGGCCGGTGGCAGCCCGGCACCTGGCGCCTGGGCATCGGCATCCCGCGCCCCGGCGGCATGTCCGTGGGCAGCGTCACCAAGAACAGCGCGGGCGCGGCCGGACACAGCCTCACCCGCGTCCTGGACGACGGCGTCCGGCTCGTCGCCGGCTTCGACCGCAACCGCCTCAAGCTCACCGTCGACGTCGTCCCCGCCGAGATCGACGCCCAGGAGTGCGACGGCGACACCCTCACGATCACCCTCCGCTCCCGCGTGACGGCCCCCGCCGCCCAGCACCCCGCCGCGCTGCGCATCGACCACGAGCCGACCGGCTTCGCCATCGACCTGCCGCTCCGGCACACCGGCACCGGCGACGACGGCTGGTTCCGCCACACCGCGGAGCTGCCCCTCGCCGCCCTCCCCGACGACGGCGTCGCCCCCGGCACCTGCCGCACGTACCGCACGCTCATCGTCTTCGCCGACGGCACCACCCGCCGCGCCACCAACGGCGAACACCTGCGCACCGGCGTCCACCCGTTGCCCGGCGGACGCGAGCTGGCGATCCGCACCGACGGCGCCGGGAACTTCACCCCGCAGCTGCGCACCGTCCAGCCGGTCGTCGACACCGTCGAGTGGAGCGCCGACGGCGAACTGGTCCTCTCCGGCACCTACACCGGCCCGGCCGAGCGGATGACGATGGTCCTGCGCCACACCGGCCGCAACGAGGACCGCCCGCTGCCCGCCGACTTCGCCGACGGCCGCTTCACCGCCCGCCTGCGCCCCGACACCATGCCGACGTACGAGGGCACCGTGCCGCTGCGCGCCGGACGGTGGATGCCACGGCTGCGCCGGCGCACCGAGTGGGACCACACCCACGACCTGCCCGTCACGCTCCGCCCCGACCTCGTCCCCGTACTGCCGCTCTCCCACCGAGGCGAGCACCGCACGTACACCGTGGACCGCGTCGACTTCGACCGGATCTTCATCGAGTCGGGACCGGTCCTCGGCCCCGAGCTGCGCGCCGCCTACCGCCAGCGCCTGATGCGCGACGTCCACACGCCCGAGCAGCGCAAGCTGCCGCTGCGCGAGGCCGTGCTCTACAACAGCTTCGGCGGCAAACAGTTCTCCGACTCGCCCCGCGCGGTCTACGAGGAGCTCAAGCGGCGCGGCACCGAGGTCGAGCACATCGCGATGGTCCACGACCAGCAGGTCGTCCTGCCGCCCGGCGTACGCGGCGTGGAGTGGGCCGGCCAGGAGTGGTACGAGGCGCTGGCGCGCAGCCGGTACGTCGTCACCAACGGCGGCATCCGCGAGTGGTTCGTCCGCCGCGAGGGCCAGGTCGTCGTCCAGACCTGGCACGGCACCCCGCTCAAGCGCATCGGCGCCGACCTCCTCGGCACCCCGAAGGCGAACCTGGCCTACATCGCGAGCCTGCCCCAACGGTCGAGCCAGTACAGCCTGTTCATCACCCCGAACGCCTTCACCACCCCGATCATGACCAACGCCTTCCGCCTCCGGTGCGAGGTGCTGGAGGCGGGCTACCCGCGCAACGACGTCTTCCACGCCCCCGACCGCGCCGAGCGCGCCGAGGCCGTACGGAAGAAGCTCTCTCTCCCCGCGGACAAGAAGGTCGTGCTGTACGCGCCGACCTGGCGCGACGACCAGCGCTACGGCGGCCGCCGCTTCAAGCTGGACAACCGCATCGACGTCGAGGCCGCGCGGCGCGAGCTCGGCGAGGACCACGTACTGCTCTACCGCAAGCACCACAAGGTCCTCGACTCCATCCCCGGCGCCGGACAGGGCTTCGTCCACGACGTCACGTACTACCCGGACATCGCCGACCTCTATCTGATCGCCGACGTGCTGATCACGGACTACTCCTCGGTGCTGTTCGACTTCGCGCACTCCGGGCGGCCGATGCTCTTCTTCACGTACGACCTGGAGCACTACCGCGACACCCTGCGCGGCTTCTACTTCGACTTCACCTCCCGTGCCCCCGGGCCGCTGATCAAGACCTCCGAGGACCTGGTCGCCGCGATCCGGAACATCGACGAGGTGAGCGAGGAGTACCAGGAGAAGTACGCGCGATTCCGGGACGACTTCTGCGAGCCCTCCGACGGCCGCGCCGCCGCCCGCGTGGTGGACCGGATGCTCGCGATCGGGGACGCCCCTTAGGACGTGTCCACCGGGCGAAACCGGCAGGCAGCGGGGGCGGCCGCTCGCGTACTGTGCTGTGCCGGGGCGGCGGGTGCGCGCCCCGCCGGACACCGGGGCGATCCAGAGCGAGGAAGCACGTGGCAGAGCAGAGGCCGTCGGACCGTACGGTGCCCAAGCACGGGCCTTCGGAGCGTACGGTGCCGGGCCGCGGGCCGTCCGGCCGGGCGGCGGCCGTGACCGGCGCCCGCAGGATCGTCGTCAAGGTCGGCTCCTCCTCGCTCACCACCGCCTCCGGCGGCCTCGACGCCGACCGGGTCGACGCGCTCGTCGACGTCCTGGCCAAGGTCAGGGACGGCGGCGAACGCGAGGTCGTCCTCGTCTCCAGCGGTGCCATCGCCGCCGGGCTGGCCCCGCTCGGCCTGGTCCGCAGGCCCAAGGACCTCGCCCGCCAGCAGGCCGCCGCCAGCGTCGGCCAAGGCCTCCTGGTGGCCCGCTACACCGCCTCCTTCGCGCGGTACGGCGTCCGCGTCGGCCAGGTGCTCCTCACCGCCGACGACACCAGCCGCCGCGCCCACTACCGCAACGCCTACAGCACCCTGGACAAGCTCCTGGAGATGGGCGCCGTCCCCGTCGTCAACGAGAACGACACCGTCGCCACCGACGAGATCCGCTTCGGCGACAACGACCGGCTCGCCGCCCTCGTCGCCCACCTCGTCCACGCCGACCTCCTGGTCCTCCTCTCCGACGTCGACGGCCTCTACGACGGCCCGCCCGGCACCCCCGGCGCCTCCCGCATCGCCGAGATCACCGGCCCCGGCGACTTGGCGGGCGTCACCATCGGCAGCGCCGGCAAGGCGGGCGTGGGCACCGGCGGCATGGTCACCAAGGTCGAGGCCGCCAACATCGCCACCGCCGCCGGCGTGCCGGTCGTCCTCACCTCCGCCAGCCGCGCCGCCGACGCGCTGGCCGGTCGCGACACCGGTACGTACTTCCACCGCACCGGCCGCCGCTCCGCCGACCGGCTCCTCTGGCTCGCCCACGCCTCCACCCCGCAGGGCGCGCTCACGCTGGACGACGGGGCCGTACGGGCCGTCGTCGAGCGCCGTACCTCGCTGCTGCCCGCCGGGATCTCCGCCGTCGAGGGCGAGTTCAGCGCCGGCGACCCGGTGGAGCTGCGCGACCTGCGCGGCACCCCGGTCGCCCGCGGACTCGTCAACTTCGACGCGAAGGAGATCCCGCAGCTCCTCGGCCGCTCCACCCGCGACCTCGCCCGTGAACTGGGACCCGCCTACGAACGTGAGGTCGTACACAGGGACGATCTCGTCGTCCTCACGCCCCGCCTCACCCCCTGAAACGGCTGAAAGTCCCGCCATCGGGCAGGGACCTTTACCAAAACCGCCCCGGACCAGGCCGTGGACTGGTCCACTTTGTAGTGGGGAAACAGGGGTCCGCACAGCAACACATCACAGGAGGCCGCCGGTGAGACGAGCGCGCCCGGGGGCGTCGCCCCGAGGCACGGGCAGCCGCGCCCTGACGAGTGTCGGAGCGGGGGCGGATCTCGACCGGAACCCGCCCCTGGGAGGCACCGCCGAACAGGAGCCGGTGACGGCGAATCAGGAGGACCGGCCGCAGTCCAAACTGTGGCACATCACCCTCAGCGTCTCGGGGACCGAGACACCGCTGGGGGAGGTGAGACGCGGCCTGGAACAGCTCGCACACGACCACCCCTTCCTGCTGACCAGCCGCTACGCAGGAGACCACGCGGAGATCCGCTACTGGGAAGAGGCCCGCGACCTGCACGACGCGGCCGCGGTCGCGCTGCGGCTCTGGGGCGAGCACCGATCCACCGCCCAGCTGCCGCCGTGGAAGATCGTCGGCCTCGAAGTCATCGACCGCGAGACCTACCACCTGCGCATCGCCGAGGGGTACGGGCCACCGCCCGCCGCCCCCGTCGGCGTGCACCCCTACTGAAAGACCCTGAGGCGAGGCGTCCGCCCCTCGGGTCGGCCGTCTCGCATCACGGGATACGTGCCGTATGCCCGCAGAGCGCGCATTACTCTGCGGGCATGACCACGCTCTCGCCCTACGACAACCTCTCCCCGGTCGCGCAGACCGCCTACCGGGCCCGCGCCGCCGCCGCCGATATCGCGCCACTTCCGCGCGCGGCCAAGGACGACGCGCTGCTGGCCATCGCCGACGCCCTGGAAGTGCGGACGGCCGAGATCGTCGAGGCCAACGCGCAGGACGTCGAGAAGGCCCGCGAGGCCGGCACGGGCGAGGGCATCATTGACCGGCTCACCCTCACCCCGGAGCGCATCCGCGCCATCGCCGCCGACGTACGGGACGTGGCGGCGCTGCCCGACCCGGTCGGCGAGGTGGTGCGCGGCTCCACGCTGCCCAACGGCATCGACCTCCGCCAGGTCCGCGTCCCGCTCGGCGTGGTCGGCATCATCTACGAGGCCCGCCCCAACGTCACCGTGGACGCCGCCGCCCTCTGCCTGAAGTCCGGCAACGCGGTCCTGCTGCGCGGCTCCTCCTCCGCGTACGCCTCCAACACGGCCCTGGTCCGGGTCCTGCGCGACGCGGTCGGCGGCTCGGGCCTCCCGGCCGACGCGGTACAGCTCGTCCCGGGCGAGAGCCGCGACTCGGTACGGGAGCTGATGCGCGCCCGCGGCCTCGTCGACGTCCTCATCCCGCGCGGCGGCGCCTCCCTGATCCGTACGGTCGTCGAGGAGTCCACGGTCCCCGTCATCGAGACCGGCACCGGCAACTGCCACGTCTACGTCGACGCCGAGACGGACCTGTCGATGGCCGTCGACATCCTGATCAACTCCAAGGCCCAGCGCCCCAGCGTCTGCAACGCCGCCGAGACCCTCCTCGTCCACAAGGACGTCGCCGACGCCTTCCTGCCGCTCGCCCTGGACGCGCTGGCCGAGGCCGGAGTCACCGTCCACGGCGACGAGCAGGTCCTCGCCCACGCCGAGTCCACCAAGGCCACCGTGGTCGCGGCGACGACGGAGGACTGGGAGACCGAGTACCTCTCGTACGACATCGCGGCGGCCGTCGTGGACTCGCTGGACGCGGCCGTGTCGCACATCCGCCTCTGGTCCTCCGGCCACACCGAGGCGATCGTGACCACCTCGCAGGCGGCCGCCCGCCGCTTCACCCAGCTGGTCGACTCGACCACGGTCGCCGTCAACGCCTCCACCCGCTTCACGGACGGCGGGCAGTTCGGCTTCGGCGCCGAGATCGGCATCTCCACCCAGAAGCTGCACGCCCGCGGCCCGATGGGGCTGCCGGAGCTGACCTCGACGAAGTACATCGTCACCGGCGACGGCCACACCCGGTAGCCCCGGCGGCCTGACGCGTGCGGGGCATGGCCCGTCCGCATGTTCCCCCTCCCGCCGGCCCGGCGACTTTCCGGAGCGCCTGCCCAAAACGTCCCGGCACGGCTACGCTGAGTCCGTGCCGGACGACGTGGGGGGCAAGCCGTTCCAGGACGGCTGGGAGCCCGACGACGACCGCGGGGGCGCGGACAAGGACTTCGCCTCCGTGGTGTTCGACGAGGACTTCGTCCGGGCCGCCACCGTCCATGAACCCACCGCCGTGGAGCGGCTCCTGGCCGCCGCCGAGGCCCGCGCGCAGGCCGAAGCCGCCCGGACCCGCCGCAGTCGCCGCCCCACGGACGGCGAATACGGCTCGTACGGCCGCTCCAGGGCCCACCACGACCCGCAGGACCTCGACTACGACCCCGACGACGACGCCGGTCCAGGCTCCTACGGGCCGGGCGGCTACCGGGGCGCCGCCCGCTGGCACCGCCCGGTCGCCTGGCTGCTGGCCCTGGTGATGGGCGTCGGTATGGTCGCCCTCGCCTTCTCCGCCGTCTACCGGGGCACCTCGGCGAACCGCCAGGACCCGGTGCCGCCGCCCGCGACCAGCGGGGTGGACCAGCCGGGCGCCATTCCGCCGGCCGCCGTGGAGCACGCGCGCCCGACGGTCTCCGCCACGCCCCACGCCCCCTGAGCGGCCCAGCGTCGGGTAACTGCCCGTCCATCACCCGTACGGCGGTGGTCCCGGCCGCCACTTCGCGCCGCTCTCCGCGTTTACGTCACCGCCGATCGACCTACTCTGAAGATGTGACCCCTCGCTTCCCGGGGGGCTTCTCGCTGCCGGACGCCCGGCGGCCGAAGCAGACCGTTGCGCGCCGCGCTGGACCCGGTGGTGCGGAGATGCGGGAGAGACGTCATGACAGGCCGCTCAGAACCGCCGAACGGCCCGCCCGAGAACCCCGAGGGCGGCGAGGACGAGTACCGCTCGCTCGTCTTCGACGAATCGTTCATCCGCAGTGCCCGCATGCAGGAGTTCTCGGCCCAGGAGCGGATGGGCGAGCCCGCCCGCGCCGTGCGGACCCTGCCGGAGCCGGTGGCCCCCGCCCACCACGGCTCCCGGGCCGCCATCGTGCTGGTCGTCCTCATCGCCCTGGCCTTCGCCGCGGCCGTCTACATCGGCTTCCGCAACCCCTATCCGCAGCCCGTCACCCGGCGGGCCGAACCGCTCCGGACCACCGTGGTGCCCCTCGCCCCGCGCGGAGCCGTACCCGCCGGATCACCCGAGCGGCTCTACCGGGCCGCACCACTCTCCGGCTTCCGGACCGGTGGCGAGGGCATCAACTTCCCTTCCGTACGGCGCACGCAGAACTTCTCGGACAGCCAGATCACCACCGCCCTCGCCATCGCCAAGGACTACCTGGTGGAGTCCTCGCTCAACCCGGACGTCCTCACCGGCCAGGTCCGCAGGCCCGTCGAGCAGCTCCTGGACCCGGACCAGCGCGGCCAGTTCGAACGGTCCATGAGCAGCCCCGCCGACGACGGCCTCCACGCCGCCACCGGCTGGCTGGTCCGCTTCGACCCGGCCCGGGTGGAGCTCGCGGACCCGGGGATCCGGGTCCAGGGCACCTTCGCGTACGCGGAGGACGGCGCGGGCACCCTGGAGGTCGTCTCGGACCACACCTTCACCTACGCCCTGCGCCTGGCGACAGGCCCCCGCAAGGAGGACGGCGCCTCGCTCTTCACCGTCCGGCGCGAGCTGCGCTTCCGCTTCGACCGCGAGGACCTGCGGCTGCACCGGCTGGAGCTGCGCACCGCCCACGTACAGGCCGGGCCGCAGTCCTGCTCGTCCGGCCAGGCGGGGGCGCTGCGCCCGCTCCTGGCGGGGGAGCGGGCCGACGACCGGGGCCCCGCGCCCACCGACCCGTACGCGGCCGGCCGACCCACCGCGGCCCTCTGCGGGACCCTGGCGCCGCTGAGCGCCCCTACGCCTTCCGAGGCCCCTCCTCAGGCCCCTCCGTCCCCTCAGGCCCTCCGGGAGTACCGTCCGAGCCCGTAGCGGAACCGCCCCGGGCGGCCCCGGCGCCTCCGGTGAACTTGTCGCGCAGCTTGCCGCCCAGGTCTCCGGCGCCTCCGGCGATGTCACCGACCAGCTTCATCAGCGGGTCCTTGCTCGTCCGCACGGTGTCGGCGTAGTGCGTGGCCGACTCCCGGAAGGAGTCCGTCACCGAGGCGTCCTTGTCCTCGTCGCGCCGCGGGTAGTGGCCGTCCATGATCCGCTGGAAGTCCCGGGTCTCCGACCACTTCTTCAGCTCGGCGGCCCGCACCGTGGTGAAGGGGTGCGACCGGGGCAGCACATTGAGGATCTTGAGGACCGAGTCCCGCAGGTCCCCGCCCTTCTCGTACTCGTCGGCCTGGGCGAGGAAGGCGTCCACGTTCATCTCGTGGAGGTGGTTGCCGCCGGCGATCTTCATCAGACCGCGCATCGAGGCCTGGATGTCCTGGCCCACCAGCAGCCCGGCCCGGTCGGCGGAGAGCTCCGACTTGCGGAACCACTCGCGCAGCGCCGTCACTATGGCCATGACCGCCACGTTCCCCAGCGGGATCCAGGCGACCTTCACGGCCAGGTTGGTCAGGAACAGCAGTATCGTCCGGTACACCGAGTGGCCGGAGAGCGCGTGGCCCACCTCGTGGCCCACCACCGCCCGCATCTCCTCCTCGTCGAGCAGCTCGACCAGGCCGGTGGTGACCACGATGATCGGCTCGTCCATCCCGATGCACATGGCGTTCGGCTGCGGGTCCTGCTTGACGTACATCGGCGGGACCTTCTCCAGGTCCAGGATGTAACACGCGTCGCGCAGCATGTCGTGGAGGTGCGCGAACTGCGCCTCGCTCACCCGCACGGAGTCGGAGAGGAAGAGCAGCCGCAGGCTCCGCTCCGGGAGCAGCCCGCTCAGCGCCTTGAAGACGGTGTCGAAACCGGTGAGCCGGCGCAGGGCCACCAGGGCCGAGCGGTCCGCCGGGTGCTCGTAGGCCCGGGAGGAGATCCCGGGAAATCGCCTGCGCGCCCTGCTCGGCACGTTCTCGTGACTGGTGTCGGTCATGGATGGCCCCCTGTTCGTACGAGACGTCGCTCGTCCCCCGGACAAAACCCAGCGTATGCGCTGGCGCTACGGTGTGCGGGGGGCTGTGGATAACTATGAGGAGCGCCCGGAATGCCGCACATCGCCTTCACTCTCGCCGCCGTATCCGAGGACCAGGGACCCGGTGCCACCCTCCGGATCGTGCTGCTGGCCTCGATCGTCGGAGCGGTGCTGCTCGCCTGGTTCCTGCTGCGCGGATACCGCAACAACGATGACAACGACTGAGTCGGCGTGAGCGTGCCCGGAGGCCCCGCATACGATGTGCCCGACGTCTTCCTTCCGACTCACGATCGATAGGTCCTGCCGAAGATGAGCCTCACGAGCACCGCACACGATCTGGTCACCCTCGCCTCCGGAGGCGGGGGCGGCGGCAACCACGAAAGCCTCAACCCCTACCTCGTCGGCGGCCTCGCCTTCCTCGGGCTGATGTTCCTGCTCTGGGTCACCACCCGCTTCAACCGCGACCGCTGAGTCAGAGGCGTACAGCTGTGCCAGTAGGCTCTGCACGCATGGGAGAGCAGGAAGTGCCTACCGGCCCCGAGAAGCGCCGGATCGGCGTCATGGGCGGGACGTTCGACCCGATCCATCATGGACACCTGGTGGCGGCCAGTGAAGTGGCCGCCCAGTTCCATCTCGACGAGGTCGTGTTCGTCCCGACCGGGCAGCCGTGGCAGAAGAGCCACAAGACGGTCTCCCCGGCCGAGGACCGCTATCTGATGACGGTCATCGCCACCGCGTCCAACCCGCAGTTCTCGGTCAGCCGCAGCGACATCGACCGTGGCGGACCGACGTACACCATCGATACGCTGCGGGACCTGCGCGAGGTCCACGGCGACGCGGACCTCTTCTTCATCACCGGCGCCGACGCGCTCGCCCAGATCCTCACCTGGCGTGACGCGGAGGAGCTGTTCTCGCTCTCCCACTTCATCGGTGTGACCCGGCCGGGTCACGTCCTCACGGACGACGGACTCCCCGAGGGCGGCGTCTCCCTCGTGGAGGTGCCCGCGCTGGCGATCTCGTCCACGGACTGCCGTGAGAGGGTCGCGCAGGGGGAGCCGGTCTGGTACCTGGTGCCGGACGGCGTGGTCCGCTACATCGACAAGCGCCAGCTGTACCGCGGCGACTGAGCCACGGAGAGGGGCACCGGTGAACGACCGACAGAACCCGTACGGACACGACCCGTACTACCAGCAGCCGCAGATCATCGGCTACGACGAGTACGGGCAGCCGGTGTACCAGCAGCAAGGGCAGCAGCAGAGCGGGCAGCAGTACGACCCCTACGCCGCCCAGCAGGGACAGGGCCAGGCGCAGGGGCAGGCCTCGGACGCGGGGTCGGGGTCGGGGTACGGATACGACCCGTACGGCCGGTCCCAGCAGCCCTACGACCCGTACGCGGGACAGCAGGCCCAGCAGCAGGACCAGAGCGGCCAAGGCACCGACCAGGGCTACGGCCAGGTCCAAGGCCAAGGTCAAGGCCAGGCCCAAGGTCAAGGCCAGGGGTACGGCTACGGGGGCTACACCGACTACGGCTACGCCACCGGGCAGCAGCCCGCCGCCGTCGACACCGGCCAGTGGAACATCCCGCAGCAGGGCACCGCCCCCGCACCGGAACAGGCACCGCAACACGCCCCGCAGCAGACCCAGCAGACCCAGCAGCCCACGCGCGAGCGCGCCCCCGAGCCGGAGCCCGAGACCGAGGCGGACCCCTCCGTCCCCGGGCAGCGCGGCTCCGCGCCGGACTACCGCACCGAGCAGTTCTCGTTCATCGAGGAGCCCGACGAGGACTCCGAAGACGTCATCGACTGGCTGAAGTTCACCGAGAGCCGCAGCGAACGGCGCGAGGAGGCGCGGCGCAAGGGCCGCAACCGGATGATCGCGCTGATCGTCGTCGCCGTGCTCGTGGTGGTCGGCGGCGTCGGGTACCTCTGGTCCGCCGACATGCTTCCCGGCCTCTCGGGCCCGGAGGAGAAGAAGTCCGTCGCCGTCGGCGCGCAGCAGCGCGACGTGATCGTGGTGCACCTGCACAACACCAAGAAGGGCGGCACGTCGACAGCTCTGCTCGTCGACAACGCCACCACCAAGCAGGGCACCACCGTCCTGCTGCCCAACACCCTCGCCGTCGCCGGTGACGACGGAACCACCACCACGCTGGGCAAGTCCGTCGACGACGACGGCAGGACCGGCACCAGGGAGTCGATCGAGACCCTTCTCGGCACCAGGATCAGCGGCACCTGGCGGCTGGACACCCCGTACCTGGAGATCCTCGTCGAACAGGTCGGCAACATCGAGATGGACACCGACATCGATGTGCCCGACGCCAAGAAGGGTGCCGCGCCCCTGGTGAAGAAGGGGGAGGCGCAGACGCTCAGCGGCCCGATGGCCGTCGCGTACGCCACCTACCTCGCGCCGGGGGAGGCCGAGGCCAAGCAGCTGGCGCGGTTCGGCGAGGTCATGCGCGCGGTGCTGCGCAAGATCTCGGAGGACCCCAAGGCCGCGACCGTCACCGTGGAGACGCTGGCACAGGTCCTGGACCCGTCGCTGCCCGAGAAGGACCTCGGGGCCTCGCTCGCCAAGCTGGCGTCCCGGGCCAAGGTCGGCGACTACAAGACGGCGATGCTGCCGGTCCAGGACGACGGCACCCTCACCGACGCGGCCACCCGCAGCGTCGTCAAGGACATCCTCGGCGGCACGGTGAAGGCTCCCGAGGAGGGCGCGCCCCTGAGGGTCGCCGTCCGCAACGCCACCGGGAACGCCGACGCAGGCGAATCCGCCCGGATCACGCTGGTCAACGGCGGTTACGCCTTCGTGGACAGCGGCAAGGCCGAGACCGAGGCCGAGTCCGTCGTGCTCTACCGGAGCGCCGGGGACAAGGGGAAGGCCACCGAGGTCGCCAAGACCCTGGGGCTGCCCGCCGATGCCGTGAAGAAGGGCGAGCCGGCCGCCAACGCGGACGTGTCCGCCGTGCTGGGGCAGGACTACAAGAGCAAGTAGCGGGACGGCAAGAGCAGGTAATCGTCGGCGGGAGGGGCTGTCGGCGGTCCGTGAGACCCTAGAGGTTGCATCCGACCGCCGACGAAAGCCTGCATGTGACCGCCACGGACCGCTCCATCGAGCTCATCAACGCCGCCGCTCAGGCGGCCGCCGACCGGCTCGCGCACGACATCATCGCCTACGACGTCAGCGATGTGCTGTCGATCACCGACGCCTTCCTGCTGGCCTCGGCCCCCAACGACCGCCAGGTCAAGTCGATCGTCGACGAGATCGAGGAGAAGCTCCAGAAGGAGCTCGGCGCCAAGCCGGTGCGCCGTGAGGGCGACCGCGACGCCCGCTGGATCCTCCTCGACTACGTCGACATCGTCGTCCACGTCCAGCACAGCGAGGAGCGCGTCTTCTACGCGCTGGAGCGCCTGTGGAAGGACTGCCCGGAGATCGCCCTCCCCGAGGACGCGGTCAGGACCCGAGGCAAGGCCGAGGAGCACGCACAGCTCAACGGCAGCACGGAAGGTGACCAGAGCTGAACGGCAGTCGCAGCGGCCGGGGCCGCAGGATCGTCCTCTGGCGTCACGGCCAGACCGCGTGGAACCTGGAGCGCCGATTCCAGGGCTCCACGGACATCGAGCTCACCGAGGAGGGCGTCGGGCAGGCCCGCAGGGCCGCCCGGCTGCTCGCCTCGCTGCAGCCCGACGCCCTCGTCGCCTCCGACCTCCGGCGGGCGGCTGCCACGGCCGCCGAGCTCGCCGCCGTCACCGGCCTCACCGTGGCCCACGACGCCGCACTCCGTGAGACGTACGCGGGGGAATGGCAGGGCCTGACGCACGGGGAGATCGTCGAGCGGTACGGCGAGCAGTACGCCGCCTGGAAGCGCGGCGAGCCGGTGCGCAGGGGCGGCGGTGAGCTGGAGACCGAGGTCGCCGACCGGGCCGCGCCGGTCGTCCTGGAGCACGCCGAGAAGCTGCCCGTCGACGGCACGCTCGTCGTGGTCAGCCACGGCGGCACGATCAGGACGACGATCGGCCGTCTCCTCGGCCTGGAGGCGCACCACTGGGAGGGGCTCGGCGGGCTGTCGAACTGCTGCTGGTCCGTCCTGGGCGAGGGTGCGCGTGGCTGGCGCCTGCTGGAGCACAACGCCGGCACGCTGCCGGAGCCGGTCCTCGGCGACGACGACTAGGCCGCCCCCTGGGGCCGCTCGGCCGCTGTTCGCGGGCCGTCCACGGGCGGCCACGGCCGGATTTCACTTTCCGGCAGGTCACAGGCTAAAGTTCTTCTTGTTCGCAGCGCGGAAACGCAGGGAAACAGAGCGAACAGCGGGGCTATAGCTCAGTTGGTAGAGCGCCTGCATGGCATGCAGGAGGTCAGGAGTTCAATTCTCCTTAGCTCCACAATCGAAGATCCCGTCCCCGTCTGGGGGCGGGATCTTCTGCATAGGGGGCGTGAAGCGGGCTGACCCCCTTGCGGGGTCATGGCAGAATCGGAGCGCCGGAGGGGGCGACGGACCGATCGGGAGGGAGCGCGATGCCTGCGAGTCGCGAACACGTCCCCGGCCTGCCCCTTGTCCCGGCCCCGTCCCCCGGTCCCGTAACGTCCGAAGATCGATCCCGGCTCGGCTGTCCGTCCTGCGGTTCGTCCCACGTGGCCCAGGTTCTGGGCGACAACGGAGGGGTCTCCTACGTGTGCACGGCCTGCGGCCACAGCTGGAGCTGACTGATGGGTGCACACAGGCGTAAGTGCGACTGGTGCGGCAGCGGTACGCCCATTGTCAGGGACATGGACCCGATCAACCCGGAATACCAGTACTGGTGCGAGGAATGCGCCCGGGCGCTGATCATAAAAGGCGACCCCATCGAGACCTACCGGGAGCTGGAGGGGGAGCCGATCTACGGGCGGCTCCTGGAGGAGCACTGCACGCTCAAGCGGTTCTACTCCTTCGCGACGGCATGATCCTCCGGGCCTCTGACCTGCGGCTGACGGCTCAACGCTCAGGATAATTCGGGCATATGGGCATGCATGGGAAACGATTTGGTGAAGCACCGGGGGGACCGTGTAATGTTCTCGATGTCGCCAAGGGAAACCGGGCGGCAAGCAGCAAGGGGCTATAGCTCAGTTGGTAGAGCGCCTGCATGGCATGCAGGAGGTCAGGAGTTCAATTCTCCTTAGCTCCACAAGATCCACAATCTTGGCAGTGAAGAAGCGGGCCACCCGATCCGGGTGGCCCGCTTCTTTCGTCCTGTGCGGTCCGGTCAGTCGCGTCCGCTGCCCAGGGCCCGCCGGTTGACGGCGGGCAGGGCGGGCCGCTGTTGCTGCCGCTCGGCGGCGGCCGGCTGCTCGATCCGCAGGGCCAGCGCGGGACAGCGCCGTACAGCCCGCTGGGCGCGTCCGCGCAGATGCATGGGGACCGAGGCGTCCGCCAGCGCCGGATAGCCGTCGGGGCTCAGTCTGATGAGCTCGGGGACGATGTCCGCGCAGAGGCCGTGCCCCTGGCAGAGCGTCCAGTCCACCGCCAGCTTCTCGCCGCTCGGGATCGACTCCTCCACGTCCTGGTAGCCGGAGGCGGGCAGCGGCAGCACCCCGACCGTCTCGCGGCCGCAGCCGCCGTCCAGGACATGGGCGGCGAGGTCGTCGGTGAACGCCGACAGCGTCGACATGAAGAACCGCGCCGACCCGTCCGGATGCTTGCACGCGCCCCGGCCCTTCACGGCCTGGGTCACCTCGCGCAGGGCCTCCAGCGCGGCGGGCCCGCCGCCGTTCAGCACGTCGGAGAGGCCGCCGGCCGCCGCGGGGAGCCCCAGCTTGCACGGGCCGCACTGCCCGGCGGTCTCGGCGGCCAGCCAGTTCGCGATCCGGAGGGACTCGCCGAGCGGGCAGGTGTCCGGCCCGATCGGCAGGATCGCGCCCGCACCGAGCGCGCCGCCGACGGTGGCCAGGGACTCGCGGGATATGACCGCGTTGTGGGAGGCGACCGCGTCGATCCAGTTGCCGTGGTACCCGCCGGTCAGCACACCCTGGGGGAGCGGCGGGGCTCCGGCCAGCTGGAGGATGTACCGCAGCGGCACCCCGGTCGGCACCTCGACGACCATGGGCCGCGCCACGGCGCCGGAGACGGTCAGCAGGACGGTGCCGGGTTCGTCCGGCAGCCCGGTGTGCCCGTAGCGGCGGGGGCCGATCCGGGCGGCCACGGCGAGCTGGGCGTACGTCTCCGCGTTCGACAGCAGGGTCGGTGAGCCGCCGACCCCGGTCTCCGCCGCCCGCTCGCGCCGGCCGGGTGGCAGGGCCGGGCCGCCGTTCGCCGCCCGGATCACCGAGGACGCCTCGCCGGAGACCATGCGCTCCGGGGTGCGGATCACCCGGGCGCGCAGTTGCTGGCCGCGCCGGTCGGAGAGGCCGCGCTCGGCCAGCGCCGCGCGTACGGAGACCTCGGTGGAGTTACGGGTCACGGCGACGACCAGGGTGCGCGCGCCGAGCGCCTCGGCGGCCAGCAGGGCGCCGTCCAGGATCAGGTGCGGGGCGCGGTTGAGCAGGACGGTGTCCTTGCGGCAGGCGGGCTCGCCCTCGCTCCCGTTGATCACGACGACGGGCCGCACACCGCGCCGGATGGACGCCTTCGCCACGGCCCGCAGCTTCTTCCCGAAGGGGAATCCGGCGCCGCCCCGCCCGCGCAGGGATATCGCCTCGGCCAGCCCCGCCAGCCGCTCGCCGGTCATCGGTTCGAGGGGTCCGTGCACCTTCAGGTGCATGGCGAGGTCGAGCCGCTCCACCAGGTCGAAGCCGGTGGTCAGCTGCGGCAGGCCGACGACGCGGACCTCGGGAACGTCGGGAAGAGGGGCATTCACGGTCGGTCTCCTGCGGGTGCGTGCCACGGTTCGCCGGCCGGGGGCGCGGAGAACGGTCCGGCCGACGGCTCAGCGCCGGTGCCGGGAGTGGGAGTGCTGTGGGTGGCTGTGGTGGAGGGGCCGGCCGAGGGGGCGGCCCGGGACGGTGACTCGTAGGCGGGTACGTAGGTGGCTTCGTAAGGCGCTTCGTAAGGCACTTCGTAGGCGGGCGTCCGGGCGCTGCTGGTCTGGCCGCTGCTGGTCTGGGCGCTGTCGAAAGAAGGCGTCGCGTCAGCTGTGCTGTAGGTCGGTGCGCTGTAGGTGGGGGCGCTGTAAGTCGGCGTGCTGTGGGTCGGCGTGCCGTGCGCAGAGGTGCCGTACGTCGGTGTCTCGTACGGAGGCGTGGTGTGGAGCGGTGGTGTGTACAGCGGCGGTTCCTGCGGGGGCGCGTAGGTGTGTTCGGCTCCTTGCGGGCCGTGGTGGGCCTGTGCGGGCGGTGCGGGGGACGGGGCCGGCCATCTGGAGCCGGGCGGGCGTGTGGCGTCCCCGGCCTGCGAGACGAAGCGGTATCCGGCCGATATGCCCGGCCCGCCCGCCGATCCGATCCCGGAGCCGCCCGCCGTTCCGATGCCCGGCCCGCCCGTCGGCTCGTCGGCGAGCCGGTCGGAGCTGCGGGGCGGTGGCTCGTACGCCTGGGGCTGGACCCCGTACAGCAGTTCCGTCGGCGCCTCGTGCAGGGAGTGCGTCTCGTGCGGCGCGTGCAGCGAACCGGACAGCGGTACGGGCGGTGGCATCGGCGGTGGTGCCGGCGCCGACAGGGTGCGCGGGCGCACCGGAGTGCCCCGGACCTCCCGGTCCGGCTCGCTCCACCCGGCAGGGTCTCCCGCAGGCGCCTCGCGCTCCGTGCCGGGCCGTGAGGACGCGCGCAACACCGGGTCCGGGGTGTCGAAGCCCGCGTCCGCGTTCATCAGCGTGGTGATCCGGTCGGTGATGCGGCGCTTCGTCGGGCGCGGCAGCAGCCGCAGGCAGAGAGCGCCGGCGACGGCGGTGAGGCAGAGGCCGTACATCACGACGACCCAGGTGGCCGGTGCCCGGCCCGCGTACAGGCCGTGGATCAGCGCGGCGCACCAGGCCGGGTAGGCCAGGGCGTGCAGAGCGCGCCACCGGCCCGCGATCCCGCCCGCCTCCCGGGGCGAGCCCAGCGACTGTCCGAGCCGGGTGGCCGTGGGCGAGGGGTGGGCGAACGCGCTGCGCAGGGCACCGGTCGCGGCCGTGACGACCATGAGGAGCCCGGCCAGCGACCCGAAGCCGATCAGCCCCGCCGTACCCGTGACACCGAGGCCGAAGGGTATGAGGGCGCCGATCACGGAGACGTGCCCGAGGGCGATCTTCACGGTGCCGTGCAGCAGCAGGAAGCCGAGCGCGGCGATGGCCGTGGCCCGGTGGATGCCCTGGCAGATGATCCGCTGACGGGTGGAGAGGAACAGCCGGTCCGTGGCCAGCAGGCCCCAGGCGACGGCCGCGCTGAGCGACACCAGCGACAGGACGCCGGTGGTGAAATCGAGGGTGGCGCGGAAGCCGTCGCTCCCCGCGACGGCGAGCAGAGGGACGAAAACCAGGGCGGTGACAGTCAGGCCGCCCTGTACAGGCCGACTCATTCCGGGGCTCATGCTGGGGGATACGCGGATCTTGCGATGAGAGTTCAGAGGGTTCATGGGGGCGACTCCGAATAGTTCGGCAAAGCGGTCCCGTTGCCGCATGCTAGGGCGCCCCATACCAACCAGTACGAGCTTTGCTCGGTTGCCCCGATAGAAGTCGGTACGCCGAGTAACCTCTTCGTTTCGCACCCTAGGGAGGCCGTTTTCCGGGCGCTGCGGGGCCGTTTCCCGGCGCTGCAGGGGACGGCGTCCACCCACCGGTTGCTCTCCGCAGCCCTCCGTGCCCGTGCGGTACCCTGACGCCATGCGTGCCGTACGCCTTCTGCTTAGCGAGCCGCGCTGAACAGTCCCGACCGGTGAGAACGCCTGGTCGGAGTCAGCGCGGCGTCCCCTCCTGTGCGAGGGGATTTTTCGTTTCCCGGCAGATGACGATCGATGGAGCTTTGAGGATCATGAGCGAGACGAATTCCGCAGCCGAGACGGCCGCGCCGCACCGCTACACGGCGGCGATGGCCGCCGACATCGAGGCACGCTGGCAGGACTTCTGGGACGCCGAGGGGACGTACGAGGCGCCGAACCCCACCGGGGAGCTGGCGGGCGATCCGGAGCTGGCCGCCAGGCCGAAGAAGTTCATCATGGACATGTTCCCGTACCCCTCGGGCGCCGGGCTGCACGTCGGACACCCGCTGGGCTACATCGCCACCGATGTCTACGCCCGCCACCAGCGGATGACCGGCCACAACGTGCTGCACACCCTGGGCTTCGACGCGTTCGGCCTGCCCGCCGAGCAGTACGCCGTCCAGACCGGCACGCACCCGCGGGTCTCCACCGAGGCCAACATGGAGAACATGAAGGTCCAGCTGCGCCGTCTGGGTCTGGGCCACGACAACCGCCGCTCGTTCGCGACGATCGAGGCCGAGTACTACAAGTGGACGCAGTGGATCTTCCTGCAGATCTTCAACTCCTGGTACGACACCGAGGCCGACCGGGCCCGCCCGATCGCCGAGCTGGTCGAGCAGTTCGAGAACGGCACGCGGGCGACGCCCGACGGCCGTGAGTGGAGCGCGCTGACCGCCGCCGAACGCGCCGACCTGCTGGGCGAGTACCGCCTGGCGTACGCCTCCGACGCGCCGGTCAACTGGTCGCCCGGCCTGGGCACCGTGCTGGCCAACGAGGAGGTCACCGCCGACGGCCGCTCCGAGCGCGGCAACTTCCCCGTCTTCAAGGCCAAGCTGCGCCAGTGGAACATGCGCATCACCGCCTACGCCGACCGGCTGCTGAACGACCTGGACGGGCTGGACTGGCCCGAGGCGATCAAGCTGCAGCAGCGCAACTGGATCGGCCGCTCCGAGGGCGCACGGGTCGAGTTCCCGGTCGACACCGCCGGTGGCATCACCGTCTTCACCACCCGTCAGGACACCCTGTTCGGCGCCACGTACATGGTGCTGGCCCCCGAACACGACATGGTCGAGCGGATCATCCCGGCCGCCTGGCCCGAGGGCACCCACCCGGTGTGGACCGGCGGGCACGCGAGCCCGGCCGAGGCCGTCACCGCGTACCGCAAGCAGGCCGCAGCCAAGTCCGACGTCGAGCGGCAGGCCGAGGCCAAGGACAAGACCGGTGTCTTCACCGGCGCGTACGCGACCAACCCGGTCAGCGGCGAGAAGGTCCCCGTCTTCATCGCGGACTACGTCCTGATGGGGTACGGCACCGGCGCGATCATGGCCGTACCGGCGCACGACGCGCGCGACTTCGCCTTCGCGCGCGCCTTCGAGCTGCCGATGCGCTGTGTCGTCCAGCCGTCCGACGACCGCGGCACCGACCCCGCCACGTGGAACGACGCCTTCAGCTCGTACGAGGCGAAGCTGGTCAACTCCGCCAACGACGAGGTCTCGCTGGACGGCCTGGGCGTCGTCGAGGCCAAGGCGAAGATCACCGACTGGCTGCGGGAGCACGGCGTTGGCGAAGGCACCGTCAACTTCCGGCTGCGTGACTGGCTGTTCAGCCGCCAGCGCTACTGGGGCGAGCCCTTCCCGATCGTGTACGACGAGGAGGGCATCGCCCACCCGCTGCCCGAGTCGATGCTGCCGCTGGAGCTGCCGGAGGTCGAGGACTACTCGCCGCGCACCTTCGACCCGGAGGACGCGTCCGCCCAGCCCGAGACCCCGCTGTCGCGCAACGCGGACTGGGTCGACGTGACGCTGGACCTGGGTGACGGTGCCGGTCCGCGCAAGTACCGCCGCGAGACCAACACCATGCCCAACTGGGCCGGTTCCTGCTGGTACGAGCTGCGCTACCTGGACCCGACGAACGACCGGCAGCTGGTCGACCCGTCGATCGAGCAGTACTGGATGGGCCCGCGCGAGGGTCAGCCCACGGGCGGCGTCGACCTGTACGTCGGCGGCGCCGAGCACGCCGTACTGCACCTGCTGTACGCGCGGTTCTGGTCGAAGGTGCTGCACGACCTGGGCCACATCTCGTCGGCCGAGCCGTTCCACAAGCTGTACAACCAGGGCATGATCCAGGCCTTCGTCTACCGCGACGCCCGGGGCATCGCCGTCCCCGCCGCCGAGGTGGAGGAGCGCGACGGCGCCTTCTATTACGAGGGCGAAAAGGTCAGCCGCGTCCTGGGCAAGATGGGCAAGTCCCTGAAGAACGCGGTCACGCCGGACGAGATCTGCGCCGAGTACGGCGCCGACACGCTGCGCCTGTACGAGATGGCGATGGGCCCGCTGGACGTGTCGCGCCCCTGGGACACGCGTGCCGTGGTCGGCCAGTACCGGCTGCTGCAGCGGCTGTGGCGCAACGTGGTCGACGAGGAGACCGGCGAGGTCACCGTCGTCGACACGGAGCCCGGCGAGGAGACCCTGCGGGCCCTGCACAAGGCCATCGACGGGGTCGGCCAGGACCTGGAGGGGATGCGGTTCAACACCGCCATCGCCAAGATCACCGAGCTGAACAACCACCTGACGAAGGCGGGCGGCCCGCTGTCGCGGTCCGTGGCCGAGCGGCTGGTCCTGCTGGTCGCCCCGCTGGCCCCGCACATCGCGGAGGAGCTGTGGCGCCGCCTGGGCCACGCCGAGTCGGTCGTCCACCAGGACTTCCCGGTGGCCGACCCGGCGTACGTCGTCGACGAGACCGTCACCTGTGTCGTCCAGATCAAGGGCAAGGTCCGGGCCCGCCTGGAGATCTCGCCCTCCATCACGGACGCGGAGCTGGAGGCGCTGGCCTTGGCGGACGAGGCGGTCGTCGCGGCGCTGGCCGGCGCCGGGATCCGCAAGGTGATCGTGCGGGCGCCGAAGCTGGTGAACATCGTCCCCGCATGACCCTTTTCGTACGGAGTTAGGGCCATCCCCTACGGGCAGGTTGGGGGTTCCGAAGGAACCCTCGGCCTGCCCGCTCCGTTTACGGTGGAGAGGGCGACCGGTACCGGCGGGCCGCATCGAGACACCGAGGGGCATTCATGGAAGCCGCGATCACGATCCTGGCGCTGCTCTTCGTCGCGTTCGTCGCGCTGGGCGTCTATATGACCGTGAAGGCCGTCGGCGCGGCCAAGCGCGGCGTGGACCGCACGATCACGCAGGCCCGTCGCACCGTGGAGGACACCACGCTCCGGGCCAAGAGCTTCGGCCAGCCGGGTGTGGCCGGTGAGCTGGCGCAGCTCCGGCTGGCCCTGCGCACCTCGATGCGCGCCACCCAGGACGCCCTGCACGCCGGAGTCGCCGAGGACTCCTCCCTCGCGGAGTCGGTGGGCCTCTTCCGGCGGCTGAGCGCCCACGGCCTGGAGCTCGACGAGGAGCTGAAGCGGCTGGAGCGCGAGCCCGACCGGGCGACGGTCGCCGGCCTGCTGCCGCAGCTGAGGGAGCGCACCGAGCGGATCACCCACTCGGCGGACTCGCTGCGCTGGGCGGCCCGGGACCGCGCGCGGCAGTTCGCCGACGACGACCTGGACGCGCTCAACGCGCAGATCGACATCGAGGCGGGGGCCCTGCGGCACTGGACCGTGGAGGAGCAGCAGCAGTCCGGGCAGGGGCCGGGCGCCGGGGCGCCGCAGAGGCGCGACACCGGGGTGGACTGGCCCGAGCCCGCTGCCGGAGGCGGCAGCAGCAGCACGGCGGACGACTCCTGGGGCGGACCGGCCGGCGAGGAGGCCCCGCAGGCGATCACCGCTCCGGACCCGCGCCTGCGGACGACGTACCCATGGCAGAAGTCGGCCCGGCCGGAGACGACCAACTGACGGTTGCGCGGTGACCGGACGCGTTCCGACCGGACGCGTTCCGAAGTGACCACGAATGATCGCGGGGCCGGGGCCGGGCTCCCGCACTCCCACCTCGGCAGGTAACCTCCGGCTCATGTCCCGCCATGTCGCTGTCGTCACTGATTCAACGGCCTACCTGCCGCACCGGACGATGGAACGGCACAGCATCACCGCGGTGCCGCTGACCGTCGTCCTGGGCGATCAGGCGCTGGAGGAGGGCACGGAGATCTCGGCCCGCTCGCTCGCCCTGGCCCTGCAGAAACGCCACTCCGTGACCACCTCCCGCCCCAGCCCCGAGGTCTTCGCCGCGACCTACCGGGCGGCGGCCGAGGGCGGCGCCGACGCGGTGGTCTCGCTGCACCTGTCGGCGGAGTTCTCGGGTACGTACGACGCCGCGCTGCTCGCGGCGAAGGACGCGCCGGTCCCGGTGCGCGTGGTGGACACGGGCATGGTCGCCATGGCCCTCGGCTTCTGCGCCCTCGCGGCCGCGGAGAGCGCGGAGGCGGGCGGCAGCCTGGACGAGGTCGTGGCGGCGGCGGAGAAGCGGGCCGCCGGAACATCCGCTTATTTCTATGTCGACACGCTGGACTATCTCCGCCGGGGCGGCCGTATCGGTACGGCCCAGGCGCTGCTGGGGTCCGCGCTCGCGGTGAAGCCGATCCTCCAGCTCGACGGTGGCCGGATCGAGATGCTGGAGAAGGTACGGACGGCGTCCAAGGCCATCGCCCGCCTGGAGGAGATCGTCGCCGAGCGGGCCGGTGCGGCGGCGGTGGACATCGCCGTCCACCACCTCGCCGCGCCGGAGCGCGCGGAGCGGCTCGCCGAGCGGCTGCGGGAACGGGTGCCGGGGCTGGCCGACCTCCATGTCAGCGAGGTGGGCGCGGTGATCGGGGCGCACACGGGGCCGGGGCTGCTGGGTGTGGTGATCTCGCCGCGGTGACGGTGATCTTGTATCGGTGACGGGGGCGGCGACCGTGTCGCGGTGATGGCGGCGGGGCACTGGAGGTGATGGCGACGGAGCCTCGGAGGTGATGGCGGCGAACCTCGGACGGGTGACCGAGATATCCACAACTGGCCGGTTGTCCACAGGAATCGGGGCTGCTCAGCGGGTTCGGGCGGTTGTGCCTAACGTCGTGAGGCATGGCCCTTCGAACTCCTCGGGTGTCGATGCCCGACCACGCGTCCGTGACTTCTCCGTCCTTGTCGCCGTTGCCGACCTCTGCCGCCGTGAGGGTGGCGGCGGCCGGGCGCCCGATGCGGCGTGGGCCCGGCAGCCGGCCGAGCGGGCGGGCCGGGGTACGTCCCGGTGCTCGGCCCGGCGCCCGTCACGGGCCCGCGCGAGGCCGTGCCGCCCTTGCCGCGGCGGCCGCTCGGCGTCGGGCGGACGCGCTGATGACGGGTGCGGTTCCGGAGGCCGGCCCGGGTGTGGTTCCGGCGACCGCCCCGGGTGTGGTTCTTGAGCCGAGCCCGGCCACGTACGCCCTGCACGACGCCCGTCCGGGGGAGGGCGCCCCGGACCGGCCGGAGGCGCCCCCGCGGGTCGGTCGTGTGGTGGCCGGGCTGTGGGACCGGGTGCCCATGGGGGCGCGGCTCGGGTGGGGGCTGGCACCGCGGACGATCGCGGCGCTGGCACTGGTGCTGGTGGCGGCCGCCGGCCTGGCCGCCTTCCATTTCTGGTCCGCGCGTCCGCAGGGGGTGCGTGCCCCCGAGACGGTGGAGGCCGGGGCCGCGGCGGTGGTCGACGATCCGTTACGGGCCGGAGGCGCGGGCTCGGTACCCCGACCGGTTGCCGGTGCACCGCCCACCCCTCCTCCCGAACCGGCCGGGGAGATCGTCGTGGACGTCAGCGGCAAGGTGCGCCGGCCGGGTGTCCAGCGCCTTCCGGCCGGTTCGAGGGTGGCGGACGCGCTCCGGGCGGCGGGCGGTGCGCGCGCCGGGACCGATCTCTCGGGTCTCAACCGGGCGCGCGTGCTCGTGGACGGCGAGCAGGTCGCGGTGGGACTGCCGCAGGCCCCGGCGGCCCTCGGCGCGATGGACGGGACGGCGGGCACACCGGGCGCGCCCGGTCCGGCGGCACTGCTGAGCCTGAGCGCGGCGACCAAGGAGCAGCTCGAAACCCTGCCGGGGGTCGGGCCCGTGCTGGCGCAGCACATCATCGACCACCGCACGGAGAACGGCGGATTCCGGTCCGTCGACGAGCTGCGGCAGGTCAACGGCATCGGTGACCGCCGGTTCGCCGACCTCCGACCGCTCGTACAGCCGTGAACAGCCCCACGGCGGCCGTGGCCGACCGGGCCGACCGGGACACGACTGGTGTGCGGGGCACGGCCCGTGCACGGGAGGAGGGGGCGACGGACCTCCGGCTCGTCCCGCCTGCGCTGGCGGTCTGGGCGGCCGCGGCTCTCGCGCTGGGGCTGCCGGGACGCCGGGTGGCCGCAGGGGCGGTGGTCTGTGCCGGGGTGGCGCTCGTGCTCCTGGTGGCCGGGACCGCTGCGCGGAGGAGGGCAGCAGCCGCGTCCTCCGGATCCGGGCGGCCCGACGCGCCGCAAGGATCTACGCGGGCTGCCGCACCGGCAGCATCCAGGTGGGCCGCCGCAGCGGGCAGAGGCAAGTGGGCCGTCGCTGCCGGAGCCGTGCTGCTCTGCGCGGCGGCCGGCGGTGCCACGGCAGGGTTTCACGGTGCCGATGTGAGGCGAGGGCCCGTTCCCGGGCTGGCGCAGGAGCACGCACGGGTGGACGCCGAGGTGCGGGTCGCCTCGGATCCCCGGCCGACGCGTCCCGGCGTACGGGGCAGCCACAGCACCCCGGACACGCTCCTGATCAACGCGGACATCACCGAGGTGGCCCCACCCGGCGGCCACCGCACCCGGGTCCGTACGCCCGTGCTCCTCATGGTCTCGCCCGGCGACGACCGGGCGAGGTGGCAGGAGCTGCTCCCGTCCACCCGGCTCCGCGTCGGCGGCCGCCTCTCGCCCCCTGCCCACGAGGGCGAACGCCTGGCCGCCGTCCTGCGGGTGGACACCGAGGGGCCACCCCGGATCACCGGCCCCCCTACGGCGGTCCAGCGCGCGGCCGGCGAGCTGCGCTCCGGGCTGCGGGAGGCGACGGACGGCCTCGACGCGGACGCGCGGGCGCTGCTGCCGGGGCTGGTGGTCGGGGACACCTCCAGGGTCCCGCCGGACCTCCACGACGCCTTCAAGGCCACCGACCTGACGCACTTGTTAGCTGTTTCCGGAGCAAACCTGTCGATCCTGCTCTTCCTCCTCATCGGCCCGCCCGGTTCGGCAATGAACAGTGAGAGGCGCGGCCTGGCGCCGAAGTTGGGCATCTCGCTGCGCGGAACCGCGTTGCTGGGCGGCGGGCTGACGCTCGTGTTCATCGTCGTGTGCCGCCCGGAGCCGAGCGTCCTGCGTGCGGCGGCCTGCGGCCTGATCACGCTTCTCGCCATCGGGACCGGCCGCCGCAGGTCCCTGCTCCCCGCACTGGCGGCGGCCGTGGTGCTCCTGGTGCTGTACGACCCGTGGCTGGCCCGGAGTTACGGGTTCCTGCTGTCGGTCCTGGCCACGGGCGCCCTGCTGACGCTCGCGCCGCGGTGGAGTGCGGCACTGCAACGGCGGGGGATGCCGGTGCGGTTCGCCGAAGTGCTGGCGGCGGCGGCCGCGGCGCAGGCGGTGTGCGCGCCCGTGGTGGTGGTGCTGGCCTCGCGGGTGAGTCTGGTGGCGATTCCGTGCAACCTGCTGGCGGAGTTCGCGGTGGCGCCCGCGACGGTGTTCGGGTTCGCGGCGCTGGCCGTCGCGCCGGTCGCACCTCCGGTGGCCGAACTGCTGGCCTGGGTCGCTGGTTGGCCGGCCGGATGGATCGCCGGGGTGGCCCGTACGGGGGCGGACCTTCCCGGGGCGGAGGTGCCGTGGCCCGGGGGCTGGGCCGGTGCCGGGCTTCTCGCAGTCCTCACGGTCCTCGGCGTGCTGCTCGCGCCCCGGCTGGTGCGCCACCCCTGGCTCTGCGCGGGCGCCGCGCTGCTCCTGGTCCTCGTGGTGGTGCGACCGGTCCCGCTGGCCCGGATCGTGACCGGGTGGCCGCCGCCCGACTGGGCGTTCGCGCTGTGCGACGTGGGGCAGGGAGATGCGATGGTGCTCGCGGCCGGGGAGGGTACGGGGGTGGTCGTCGACGCCGGACCCGACCCCCGCTCGGTCGACCACTGCCTGCGCGATCTCGGCGTCACCCGGGTGCCGCTGGTGATCCTCACCCATTTCCACGCCGACCATGTGCGGGGGCTGCCCGGGGTGCTGCGGGGCAGGGCCGTGGGCGCGGTCCAGACGACGAGCCTGGACGAGCCGCCCGAGCAGGCCGCGTTCGTCCGGCGCACGGCGGCCGCCGCCCGGGTCGCGACGGTGCGGGCGGTGTCCGGTGAGCGGCGTCGGGCGGGGCCGCTGGAGTGGCGGGTCCTCTGGCCGCGCGACGGGCCCGGGGGAGTCGGGGCGGTGAAGGGGGCGGGCGGGCCGAACGACGCCAGCGTGACCCTGTACGTACGGGCGGCGGGCGGCCTGACGCTGCTGCTCCTCGGCGACCTCGAACCGCCGGCTCAGCGCGGGTTGCTGCTCGGCTCCGCCGGGCTGCCCCGGGTGGACGTCCTCAAGGTGGCCCACCACGGCTCCGCCTTCCAGGACGCGGGGCTGCTGGACGGCGCGCGGCCGAGGCTCGCGCTGATCTCCTGCGGCGCGGACAACCCGTACGGCCACCCGTCGCCCCGGACCGTCGACGCGCTCACGGCCGCCGGGGCGCGGGTCCTGCGTACCGACACCCATGGCGCCATCGCGGTGACGGGGGCGGGCAAGGAGCTGCGGGCGGTGGGCCGTTCAGGAGGGGAGGGGTGACCGATCGGGGCCGGAGGCGACGGAGGAGGGCGGGACCAGCCAGGTGCCGGAGAGCATCAGGTCGCGGTCCGCCAGCTCGTTCACCTCACGCCAGGCCCGGACGGTGTACGGGGTGATGCGCAGGTACACCCACCGGGAGTCCTTGCGCGGGTCCCACGTGAGCTTCGCCGCGAAGGCGTCGCCGGTGGCGGTGGGGAGGGCCGTTCCCGCGACGATCTCCGCCTCTCCTTCGATGAGGACCACGTCACGGGTGGGGCCGAGGGTGACCCTGACCGGGCCGGTGGGGGTCACATTGACCGCCGTCGGGTTGGTCCCCCGCGTCGCCATGACCAGGGCGTCCCCGTGCCAGACGAACGACAACGGCACCAAGCAGGGGGTGCCGTCCGATGAGGCGGTCGCCACCCAGGCGTCCTCGTCCTCGCGGAGGCGGTCGAGGGTGTCGCGCAGGCGCTGTTCCGGGGTGCGGGGAGGTTCCGGGGTGCTCATGGCCGTCACGCTAACCGCCGTCCGGTGCGGGGCGCGTCGGCCGCCGGACCTAGGTCTTTCGCCCCGTGCGGGCCCGAGGCGCTACGGCTTCTCCAGCCACCCCTCGTACTCCGCGGCGAACTCGTCCAGCGCGGCCGGGTCCAGGCGTCCGGCCGGGTCTTCCACGACCACCAGCCACTGGGCGTCCTCGGCGTCGTCCTCGCCGGCCAGGGCGTCCCGTACGAGCTGGGGTTCCTCGGCGACCCCGAAGCGGTCCGCCAGCTCCCCGGCCACCTCCTCGGCGGCGTCACGGTCGGGCAGCACCAGTACGTGTCTCTCATCGTTCACCCGGACATTCTCCGGTACGGATATCTGTGCCCCGCACCCTGGGGCGGTGGGGGATCCGGGCTGTCAGTGGGCCATGGGATGCTGGAGCGCGATGGCCACCAGGAAGAATTCCACCGACGATCTGCTCGCCCCCCTCACCCTCGCCGTGGGCCAGGAGGACCTCCTCCTGGACCGTGCGGTGCAGCAGGTGGTGGCGGCCGCCCGTGCTGCCGACGCCGACACGGACGTACGGGATCTGGCGTCCGACCAGTTGCAGCCCGGCACGCTCGCCGAGCTCACCAGCCCCTCGCTCTTCGCCGAGCGCAAGGTCGTGATCGTGCGCAACGCGCAGGACCTCGCGGCCGACACGGTCAAGGACGTCAAGGCATATCTCGGCGCGCCGGTCGAGGAGATCACGCTCGTCCTGCTGCACGCGGGCGGGGCGAAGGGGAAGGGGCTCCTGGACGCGGCGCGCAAGGCCGGGGCCCGGGAGGTGGCCTGCCCGAAGACCACCAAGCCGGCCGAGCGGCTCTCGTTCGTACGGTCGGAGTTCCGGACCCACGGGCGGTCCGCGACGCCGGAGGCCTGCCAGGCCCTGGTCGACTCCATCGGCAGCGATCTGCGGGAGCTGGCCAGTGCGGTGTCGCAGCTGATCGCGGATGTCGAGGGGACGATCGACGAGGCGGTCGTCGGGCGCTACTACACCGGGCGGGCGGAGGCCTCGTCGTTCACGGTCGCCGACCGGGCGGTCGAGGGGCGGGCGGCGGAGGCGCTGGAGGCGCTGCGGTGGTCGTTGTCGACCGGGGTCGCGCCGGTGCTGATCACCAGCGCGCTGGCGCAGGGGGTGCGGGCGATCGGGAAGCTGTCGTCCGCGCGGGGCGGGCGGCCGGCGGACCTTGCCCGGGAGCTGGGGATGCCGCCGTGGAAGATCGACCGGGTGCGGCAGCAGATGCGGGGGTGGACGCCGGACGGGGTGGCCCTGGCCCTGCGGGCCGTGGCCGCGGCGGATGCGGGGGTGAAGGGCGGGGGAGATGACCCTGAGTACGCCCTGGAGAAGGCCGTTGTCGCGGTGGCTCGGGCGGCGAGGTCGGGGCGGTAGCCCTCCGGGGGCGCCGTGGTGGTGCGGGGCCCTGTGGTGACCGGTTCCGTCCTCAAGCGCCGGACGGGCTGGGATTGCCTGGGCGTCGTGCTGGGAGGATGCGGGCCCTCGTGCGAGCACCGGTTCCGTCCTCAAACGCCGGACGGGCTGGGAAGGGATGCCCCGGAAGCCTCCACGCACGGAAGCCCCGGAGCGGCGATCTGGGGAGATCGGCGGCCGGGGCTTCCGGGTGGTGCTTCGGTGCGTCGCACCCGCGTGGCGAACGCAGGTTCGGTGTGCGGCGCGGGGTGCCGGTCAGGGGCGGGAGAGAGGGCCCGTCTGGTCCGTTCCGGCGGTCACATCAGTGAGCTTCGGGAAGAAGCTCAGGCCTGGAGGGCGGCAACCTTGGACGCCAGCGCCGACTTCTTGTTGGCGGCGGCGTTCTTGTGGATGACACCCTTCGAGACAGCCTTGTCGAGCTGACGGGAAGCGTCGCGAGCGGCCGTGGTGGCCTTCTCGACGTCACCGGCAACGGCGGCCTCGCGGGCCTTGCGGATCGCGGTCTTGAGCGACGACTTGACGGCCTTGTTGCGCAGGCGCGCCTTCTCGTTGGTCTTGTTCCGCTTGATCTGGGACTTGATGTTCGCCACGAAAGAGCCTTTTCAGGTTCGTTGGATCTTCTAAGTGCGCCGCGCCGCTCGTGAGAGCCACGAGGCACAGCTGTCCACGGTAGCAGTCACCCTCCGACCGGCCCAAACCGGTCGCTGGCCCGCAGGCGTGGGACGATGGAGCCTACGTATCGATCCGACCGACGATCCGACCGACCCGACATCGACCCGAGACACGGCGTTCGGCGTCTCAAGAATCAGGACCCTGCGTGCCCGCGACTCCTTCCAACGTGCCCGAGCCGAGCCGTACCGACCCGGCGCTGATCCGCAATTTCTGCATCATCGCGCACATCGACCACGGCAAGTCGACCCTTGCCGACCGGATGCTCCAGCTGACCGGTGTGGTCGACCAGCGGCAGATGCGTGCTCAGTACCTCGACCGGATGGACATCGAGCGCGAGCGCGGCATCACCATCAAGTCCCAGGCGGTCCGACTGCCGTGGGCGCCCACCGAGGGTGAGGACACGGGGACGACCCACATCCTCAACATGATCGACACCCCGGGCCACGTGGACTTCACCTACGAGGTCTCCCGTTCGCTCGCCGCCTGCGAGGGCACGGTCCTGCTGGTCGACGCCGCGCAGGGCATCGAGGCCCAGACGCTGGCCAACCTCTATCTCGCGATGGAGAACGACCTCACCATCGTCCCGGTGCTCAACAAGATCGACCTCCCGGCCGCGCAGCCGGAGAAGTTCTCCGAGGAGCTGGCCAACCTCATCGGCTGCCAGCCCGAGGACGTGCTCAAGGTCTCCGCCAAGACCGGTGTCGGCGTGGAAGCGCTGCTCGACCGGGTCGTCCGGGACGTCCCGGCCCCGGTCGGTGTCGCGGACGCCCCCGCCCGCGCGATGATCTTCGACTCGGTCTACGACTCGTACCGCGGTGTCGTCACCTACGTCCGGGTCGTCGACGGACAGCTCAACAAGCGCGAGCGCATTCGCATGATGTCGACCGGCGCCACCCACGAGCTGCTGGAGATCGGGGTGTCCTCCCCGGAGATGACCCCGGCCGACGGCATCGGCGTGGGCGAGGTCGGCTACATCATCACCGGTGTGAAGGACGTCCGGCAGTCCAAGGTCGGTGACACGATCACCTCCCTGCAGAACGGGGCGACCGAGGCGCTGGGCGGTTACAAGGACCCGAAGCCGATGGTCTTCTCGGGGCTGTATCCGCTGGACGGCTCGGACTACCCGGACCTGCGCGAGGCGCTGGACAAGCTCCAGCTCAACGACGCCGCCCTCGTCTACGAGCCGGAGACCTCCGCCGCGCTCGGCTTCGGCTTCCGTGTCGGCTTCCTCGGCCTGCTCCACCTGGACGTGGTCCGCGAGCGGCTGGAGCGCGAGTTCGGCCTCGACCTGATCGCCACCGCGCCCAACGTGGTCTACCGGGTCGAGATGGAGGACGGCACCGAGCACATCGTCACCAACCCGAGCGAGTTCCCCGAGGGCAAGATCGACAAGGTGCACGAGCCGGTCGTCCGCGCCACGGTGCTGGCCCCCAGCGAGTTCATCGGCGCCATCATGGAGCTCTGCCAGAGCCGCCGCGGCACGCTGCTCGGCATGGACTACCTCTCCGAGGACCGCGTCGAGATCCGCTACACCCTGCCGCTCGCCGAGATCGTCTTCGACTTCTTCGACCAGCTGAAGTCCAAGACCCGCGGTTACGCCTCCCTCGACTACGAGCCCACCGGCGAGCAGTCGGCCCACCTCGTCAAGGTCGACATCCTGCTCCACGGCGACAAGGTGGACGCGTTCTCCGCGGTCACGCACAAGGACAAGGCGTACGCGTACGGCGTCCGCCTCGTCGCCAAGCTCCAGAAGCTGATCCCCCGGCAGAACTTCGAGGTGCCGATCCAGGCCGCCATCGGCGCCCGGGTCATCGCCCGTGAGACCGTCCGCGCCATCCGCAAGGACGTCCTCGCCAAGTGTTACGGCGGTGACATCTCCCGTAAGCGGAAGCTGCTGGAGAAGCAGAAGGAGGGCAAGAAGCGGATGAAGATGGTCGGCAACGTGGAGGTCCCGCAGGACGCCTTCATCTCCGTCCTGTCGACCGACGAGTCCGCCGGCGAGGGCAAGGGCAAGAAGTAGCCCCCCCCGCGTCCGTCCCCCGTCCCGCCGCTCCCGGCGACGGTCGGCCCCAGGGCCCTCACACCGCAGTAACGTGCGGAGTGAGGGCCCTTTCGTTATGAAAGCGGCGGCTCGTTGCCTCTTACGTGGCGGACGAGTGCCCTCTACTCTGATCACGCATCGATGGTTACTGGCCAGTTAAACAAGCCGAACAAGCAGGTTGCGCAGCAGGACAGCAGCACAGGACAGCGGCGCTCAGCCGCAGTAGTCGCAGTAGTCGCAGGATCAAAGAAGCCGGTCGTAGCAATGCCGCAGGCCCGGAGGACGTCGTGAGCGACACACAGACCTTGATCGATAACCGGCCGCCCTCCGTGGCGGCCCTCTTCATCGACCGCGTGGCGGCGACCCCGGACGGGGAGGCGTACCGCTACCCGGTCCCGTCGGCCTCGGGCGAGGGCCCCGACGACTGGAAGTCGCTGAGCTGGGGACAGGCCGCGAAGCGGGTCTACGCGATCGCCGCCGGGCTGATCGCGCTCGGCGTGCAGCCGGAGGAGCGGGTGGCCCTCTCCTCCGCCACCCGGGTCGAGTGGATCCTCATCGACCTCGGTGTGATGTGCGCGGGCGCCGCGACCACCACGGTCTACCCCTCGACGAACGCGGAGGAGTCCGCGTTCATCCTGGCCGACTCCGAGAGCCGGATCCTCATCGCGGAGGACGCCGAGCAGCTGGCCAAGGCCCGTGAGCGCCGCACCGAGCTGCCCGACCTCGCGCATGTCGTCGTCATCGACCCGACCGGCGTCGAGCCCGCCGAGGGCGACCCCGAGGGCTGGATCATCAGCCTCGACGACCTGGAGGCGCGGGGCAACGAGCTGCTCGCCAAGACGCCGGACGCGGTCACCGAGCGGGTCGCGGCCATCACCGCCGACCAGCTCGCCACCCTCATCTACACCTCGGGCACCACCGGCCGCCCCAAGGGTGTACGGCTGCCGCACGACAACTGGTCGTACATGGCCAAGGCCACCGTGGCGACCGGGCTGATCACCGCCGAGGACGTGCAGTACCTCTGGCTGCCGCTCGCCCACGTCTTCGGCAAGGTCCTCACCTCGGGCCAGATCGAGGTCGGCCACGTCACCGCGATCGACGGCCGCATCGACAAGATCATCGAGAACCTGCCGGTCGTTCAGCCGACCTACATGGCGGCCGTGCCCCGGATCTTCGAGAAGGTCTACAACGGGGTCGCCTCCAAGGCCCGCGCGGGCGGCGGCGCCAAGTACAAGATCTTCCAGTGGGCCGCCGGCGTCGGCCGCGAGTACGCCAAGGTCTCCCAGGACAACTACCGCCGCACCGGCAAGGCCTCCGTCCCCTTCGCGCTCGGCGCGAAGCACAAGGTCGCCGACGCGCTGGTCTTCTCCAAGATCCGCGACGCCTTCGGCGGCCGGCTGCGCGCCTGCATCTCCGGCTCCGCCGCCCTCGCCCCGGACATCGGCTACTTCTTCGCGGGCGCCGGCGTGCACATCCTGGAGGGCTACGGCCTCACCGAGACCAGCGCCGCCTCCTTCGTCAACCCGGGCGAGGCCTACCGCACCGGCACCGTCGGCAAGCCGCTCCCCGGCACCGAGGTGCGCATCGCGGAAGACGGCGAGATCCTGATGCGCGGCCCCGGCGTCATGCAGGGCTACCACAAGCTGCCCGAGAAGACCGAGGAGGTCCTGGAGTCGGACGGCTGGTTCCACACCGGTGACATCGGTGAGCTGTCGGCCGACGGCTACCTGCGCATCACCGACCGCAAGAAGGACCTGATCAAGACGTCGGGCGGCAAGTACGTCGCCCCGGCCGAGGTCGAGGGCCAGTTCAAGGCGGTCTGCCCGTTCGTCTCCAACATCCTGGTGCACGGCGCGGACCGTAACTTCTGCACCGCGCTCATCGCCCTCGACGGCCCCACCATCCTGAACTGGGCCGCCGAGAACGGCCTGAAGGGCAAGGAGTACGCGGAGGTGGTCGCCGCCCCGCAGACCGTCGAGCTGATCGACGGTTACGTACAGCGCCTCAACGAGGGCCTCCAGCGCTGGCAGACCATCAAGAAGTTCCGCCTCCTGCCGCGCGACCTGGACGTCGAGCACGGCGAGCTGACCCCGAGCCTCAAGCTGAAGCGGCCGGTCGTCGAGCGCGAGTACCAGGGGCTGATCGACGAGATGTACGCGGGATCGCGCGAGGCGTAGACGCTCGGCGCGTTCGCAGGGCGCAGAGCTGTACGCGGATGGGGCGGCCGGACACCGACGGGTGTCCGGCCGCCCCATCCGCCGTGCGCGTCCCGCCGTGCGCGTCCCGCCGTGCGCGTCCCGCCGTGCGCGTCCCGCCGTGCGCGTCCCGCCGTGCGCGTCCCGCCGTGCGCGTCCCGCCGTGCGCGTCCCGCCGTGCGCGTCCCGCCGTGACCGGCCGGGCACGCTAGCTTCCGGCGCCGCGATCGGGTGCGCTCATGTCGCCCGTCGCGGGAGTGCCGTCGGCGAGCCCGTAGCGCAGATGGACCGCGCCCTTCGGGCCGGCTGCCGGTGGCGCGAGGAGCGTCAGGTTGGTGGGCACCGCGCCCCCGTCGAACACCTTCTTGCCGACGCCGAGCACGATGGGATGCAGCCAGAGGTCGAGGCGGTCGAAGAGCTTCTCGCGCAGGAGGCTCTGCACGAGGTTCAGGCTCCCGACGACTTTCACGTGTTCGTGCCGGTCACGGATCTCGCGCACCGAGGCGGCCAGGTCCGGGCCGAGCAGCGTCGACCCCGCCCACGAGAGGTCGGGCCCGCCCCGGGAGGCCACGTACTTCGGGACGCTGTTGAAGAGCGTGGCGATCCCGTCGTCCTCGCCGCCCTCCTGGTGAGGCCAGTGGGCGGCGAAGATGTCGTAGGTCCGCCGGCCGAGCAGGAGGGCGTCCGTGCCCTCGTACGCTCCACCGATCTGCGCCTCGGTGACCTCGTCCAGCAGGGGCGCCTGCCAGCCGCCGAACGGGAACCCCGGCGGGTCCTCGTCGGGTCCGCCGGGCGCCTGGCCGACGAGGTCGAGGGTCGCGAACAGCTCGATGTGGATGAGGCCCATGGCGTACTCCTGGTGAGTCGGTGGTCTCTCCAGGGGTAGACCCGCGGACGGCCGCAGGCTCATCGCCGCGACGGAACCCGGTTTCACCACTCCTGGCCGCCGGCCGGCCCGTCGTTCAGGCCGTGGGTGTGTCCTGGGCCGCGAGTCGGACGGCCAACTCCATGCAGCGCAGACGGGCCGGGGAGAAGTCGTACGGCATTTTGCCCACGGCTTCGAGCGCTCTCATGGTGCCTGCCCTCCGTCTGCCGGAGGAACCACGGTCGGCCTCCTCCTCGTCGGCGGCAGAGTCCGGCGAGTCCCAGGTATCGATCAGGGCCTCCTCCTCCCCGGCCAGACCGGACTCCTCGATGGCGGCCTGCAAGGCGCCTTCGAAGGCGTGTCGCTCGGCGGCCACCCGGGGCACCCGCGGATCGTCGACGGCGACGGTGTCGTCGAGTACCTCCTCGGCGGCGTCGATGCGGTCGGACTCCTCCCGCAGGGCGGGGTGGGTGGCCAGGGCGATGAAACGGGTGGCCTGGATGGCCGCGCCCAAGGGGCCGAAGATCCGCTCCGTGACCAGCAGCGTGTCCAGCTCCGCCTGGCGCAGGGAGCCCTCGGGCAGGCTCTTGAAGCGGTCGGTCACGATGTCGGAGAGCAAGCCCGTACGGCTGCCTTCGGCGCGCATACGCTGCACGGCGGTCCGCTGACGGCGCAGTACGGCCTCCTGGGCGGCGAGGGAGTTCTCCAGGTGCTCCAGGGTGAGCGCGATCCCGTCGCCGCTGTCCCCGCCGCCGTCGCCGCTGTCGGTCCGCGTCTCCGCCGTGAGGGCGTCCCGGATGTCCTCCAGGGCGATTCCGGCGCCGGCCATCCTGCGGATCCACAGCAGCCGGATCATGTCCTGGTAGCCGTAGCGGCGGCGCCCGTCCCCGCCCCGCTCGGGCTCGGGAAGCAGACCGATCGCGTGATAGTGCCGGATCGCCCGCGGTGTCGTGCCGGCGAACGCCGCCGCGTCACCGATCTGCACCCGGCGCGGCGGGACGAAGGACACGTGCATGAGCGGGGCCTTTCCTCGATGGAGCGGGGAGGAAACCCACCCGACCACATGCCGTTACGGCAGGAGCGAACCCGCCCACCCTCTCGCGCCGCCACAGGGACTCCGCTGCGGGGCCGATTTCCGAAGCCTTGCGTTCGAACTGCTCGATTTTCTGCCCACTTCGGTAACTCGGTGCTTATGGGCGCGTCCGGTCTGTCACTCTGTCGGAATCATCGGACCCGGAGGAGCCGCACCGTGGCACCCATCCCCTTGCAGCGGGACCAGCGGGACACCGTGCAGCGCCCCGGCACCGCCCGTGCCGGGTACGCGCACGGCCCGCGCCTGGCCAGCCGCACCAGCCTGCCCGGCATACCTCTCGCCCCCTCCGCCGCCCGCCGGTTCGTGCGGGCCGCGCTCGCGGAGTGGACCGGGATCGGGGTGCCTGCCGCCGTGGGCTTCAGCGACCGGCTGGCCGACGACGCGGTGACCGTCACCAACGAGCTGGTCACCAACGCCGTCGTGCACGCCGGGACCACGGTCGACCTGGTCCTCAGGCTGGAGGAGGACGGCGGCGACGAGCCCTCGGCCGCCCTGGTCCTGGAGGTCACCGACCACCACCCGGCCCGCCCGGTCGGCGCCGACGAGCAGAGGGAGCCCGGCCGTACGGAGACGGAGACCGAGGCGCCCGCCGGCCTTCCCGACCCCGCCGAGTACGGGCGCGGCCTCCAGCTCGTCGCCACCCTCGCCGAGTCCTGGGGCATCACCTACCGCACCGGCCTCAAGACCGTCTGGGCCCGCCTCCCCGTCGACGACTGGAGCGGCCCGCCCGCCCCGCCCGACCAGGACTCCCTCCGGCGCGGCCTGCGCGCCGCCGAGATCCTCGCTCCCGCCGCCCGGCGCACCGAACGCGACGACGCGGTCTGGGACGGCCGGGGCGCACCCGCCTTCCTGGCCGAGGCGTCCGACCTGCTCGCCGGGCAGCTCGACGAGGACCTGGTGGCCGCCATAGCCGGCCAGCTCCTGGTGCCGCGCCTCGCCGACTGGTGCGCGATCTGGCTGGAGGCCGAGGGCGGCGGACCGGGGGCCGAACCCCGGCTCGCCCGGGTCTGGCACAGCGACGAAGCCGGTACGGAGCCCCTGCGCACGGCCCTGGAGCGCGAACCCCTCCGCCTCCCGGCCGGCGTCGGCTCCGGCCCCGTACTCGTCCCGGTGCCGTGGCCCACGCACCCCGCAGCCGGAGAGTCCACGCACCCCGCCACCGAAGAGCCCCCGCAGCCCGGCGGCCGCGACGGCGCCGCCCTCGCCTTCCGGATCACCGCGGCCGGCCGCGCGCTCGGCACCGTGCTCGTCGGCCGGGAGGGCGTCGCCCAGGTGCCCGACGCCGTCGCCTCGCTCGTCGAGGACTTCGTACGCCGCCTCGGCCTCGCCGTCGGCGCCGCCCGCGCCTACACCCGGCAGGCCACCATCAGCCGGATCCTCCAGCGCGGCCTGCTCCCCAGCAAGGTCGCAGAGATCCCCGGCGTCACCAGCGCCCTCGTCTACGAACCGAGCGACGACGGCGTGGTCGGCGGTGACTTCTACGACATCTTCCCGTGCCCCGGCGACCGCTGGTGCTTCGTCCTCGGCGACGTCCAGGGCTCCGGACCCGAGGCCGCCGTCGTCACCGGCCTCGCCCGCCCCTGGCTCCGCCTGCTCTCCCGCGAGGGTTTCGGCGTCGGCGAGGTCCTGGACCGGCTCAACCGGCTCCTCCTGGACGACGCCATGGAGGCCGCCGAGGCCGCCGCGCTGATGGTCGCCGCCGCCGGAGGCCGGCAGCTCCACGACGGCTCGCAGTCCCGCTTCCTCTCCCTGCTGTACGGGGAGGTCGTGCCGCTCCCCGGCGGCGGTGTCCGCTGCACGGTGGCCAGCGCCGGGCACCCGCTGCCGCTGCTGCTCCGTCCCGACGGCTCCGTACGCCCGGCGGCCGAGCCGCAGGTGCTGCTCGGGGTCGTCGAGGACGTGGCGTACGAGAGTCAGGTCTTCGATCTCGCGCCCGGCGACACGCTGCTCTGCGTCACCGACGGCGTGACCGAGCGGCGGTCCGGGCCGCTGATGTTCGACGACGGGGACGGGCTGGCCCGGGTGCTGGCCGGGTGCGCCGGGCTGCCGGCCGAGGCGACGGCGGACCGCATCCGGCGAGCGGTCCACGCGTTCGCCGAGCGGCCGCCGGACGACGATGTGGCCCTGCTGGTGCTGCACGCGGACTGAGACCGGTCGGGGAAGCTTCCGGCGCGAGCGACAATGGACGGTATGCCTTCCGTACTGCCCGATGGTGAGCCCGTGCCCGACGACGGGGCGCTGCCCCGCCACGCCCTGGAAGGCGCAGCCGACCGCCCGCTCGGCTTCTACCTGCACGTCCCGTACTGCGCCACCCGCTGCGGCTACTGCGACTTCAACACCTACACCGCCACCGAGCTGCGCGGCTCCGGCGGCGCGCTCGCCTCCCGCGACAACTACGCCGCCCACCTCATCGAGGAGGTCCGCCAGGCCCGCAAGGTCCTCGGCGACGACCCGCGCCCGGTCCGCACGGTCTTCGTCGGCGGCGGCACGCCCACGCTCCTGCCCGCGGCCGATCTCGTACGGATGCTGGCGTCGATCAAGGAGGAGTTCGGGCTCGCGGAGGACGCCGAGATCACCACCGAGGCCAACCCGGAGTCCGTCGATCCGGCCTACCTCGCGGCCCTCCGCGAGGGCGGCTTCAACCGGGTCTCCTTCGGGATGCAGAGCGCCAAGCAGCACGTCCTGAAGATCCTGGACCGCACGCACACCCCGGGCCGCCCCGAGGCCTGCGTCGCCGAGGCCCGCGCGGCCGGCTTCGACCACGTCAACCTCGACCTGATCTACGGCACCCCCGGCGAGTCCGACGACGACTGGCGGGCCACCCTGGACGCGGCGATCGGCGCGGGCCCCGACCACGTCTCCGCGTACGCGCTCATCGTCGAGGAGGGCACCCAGCTCGCCCGCCGCATCCGGCGCGGCGAGATCCCGATGACCGACGACGACGCGCACGCCGACCGCTACCTGATCGCGGACGAGGCCTTCGCCGCCGCCGGTTTCGACTGGTACGAGGTCTCCAACTGGGCCACCACCGAGGCCGGCCGCTGCCTCCACAACGAGCTGTACTGGCGTGGCGCCGACTGGTGGGGCGCGGGCCCCGGCGCCCACAGCCACGTCGGCGGCGTCCGCTGGTGGAACGTGAAGCACCCGGGCGCGTACGCCCAGGCACTGGCCGAAGGCCGCTCACCGGGCGCCGGCCGGGAGATCCTCGCCGAGGAGGACCGCCGGGTCGAGCGCATCCTGCTGGAGCTCAGGCTCCGCGAGGGCTGCCCGCTCGACCTCCTGAAACCCGACGGCCTCGCCGCCTCCCGCCGCGCGCTCACCGACGGGCTGCTCGATCCGGTTCCGTACGAGGAGGGCCGCGCGGTCCTCACCCTGCGCGGGCGGCTCCTGGCCGACGCGGTGGTGCGGGACCTGGTGGACTGAGGACCGGCTGCCCGCACCCGTCACGTCACTCGGGCAGCGTCACGAAGTCGATCAACTCTTCGACTCTCCCGAGCAGTTGCGGCTCCAGGTCCTTGTAGCTCCGGACCTTCGACAGGATGTGCTGCCAGGCCGCGCCGGTGTTCTCCGGCCACCCCAGCGCCCGGCACACCCCGGTCTTCCAGTCCTGGCCGCGCGGTACCACCGGCCACGCCGCGATCCCCACCGACGACGGCTTCACCGCCTCCCACACGTCGATGTACGGGTGGCCCACCACCAGCACATGCGGGTCCGAGACCTGCGCCGCGATCCTGGACTCCTTGGAACCGGCCACCAGGTGGTCCACCAGCACCCCGAGCCGCGCGTCCGGCCCCGGCGAGAACTCGCCCACGATGGCCGGGAGGTCGTCGATGCCCTCCAGGTACTCGACCACCACGCCCTCGATGCGCAGGTCGTCGCCCCACACCCGCTCCACCAGCTCCGCGTCGTGCCGGCCCTCCACATAGATCCGCCCGGCCCGCGCCACCCGGGCCCGCGCGCCGGGCACCGCCACCGAACCGGAGGCCGTACGGGTGGGGCGCGCGGGACCGCCGGGGCCGGGGCGCACCAGCGTGACCACCTTGCCCTCCAGCAGGAAGGCGCGCGGCTCCATCGGGAAGACCCGGTGCTTGCCGAACCGGTCCTCCAGGGTCACCGTCGGCCCCTGAGCCGTCTTCTCGCAGCGGATCACCGCCCCGCAGAAGCCGGTGGCGACCTCCTCCACGACCAGATCGGGTTCGGCGGGCACCTCGGGCACGGGGGCGGACCGCTTCCACGGCGGGGTCAGGTCCGGCTGGTAACTGCGCATGCGCAGACGATAATCCTCCCGCCTCCGGGCAGCCCCCCACCCCGCCCGAACCCCACCGCACGGCCCCTCACCCCACCCCGAACCGCTCCGCCAGCGCCTCCCGCTGCGCGCGGACGAACGCCGCGTCCACCACTGCCCCGTGCCCCGGTACGTACAGCGCCTCCTCGCCGCCCAGCTCAAGCAGCCGGTCCAGGGCGGCCGGCCAGCGCGAGGTGATCGCGTCCCGGCCCGCCTGCGGCTCGCCCGACTCCTCCACCAGGTCCCCGCAGAGCACCACCGGAGGCTCACCGTCCGACCCCGGGACCAGCACCGCGAGGTCGTGGCCGCTGTGGCCCGGGCCCACGTTGGCCAGCAGCACCTGACGGCCGCCGCCCAGGTCGAGCGTCCACTCGCCGGTCACCTCGTGGTGCGGCACGACCAGCGTGTCCACCGCCCGGTGCGCCTCGTCCTCCGCGAGCCCGTGGTGGACGGCCGACCCGGTCAGCTCGTCCGCCGACCGCTTCAGCAGCGCGGTGACGCCCACCGCCCCGTACACCTGCGCCCCGGCGAACGCCGCCGTCCCCAGCACATGATCGAAGTGCGGGTGGCTCAGTGCGACATGTGTCACCCTCCGGCCGAGCAGCGCCTCGGCCTGCCTCCGCAGCTCGACCCCCTCGCGCAGCGTCGAGCCGGTGTCGTACAGCAGCACCTCACCGGCCCCGGCCACCAGCGCCACCGTGGCGTCCCAGCCGGGCAGTCGACGCCGCCCGATACCGTGACCCAACCGCTCCCAGCCGAAGTCTTCCCACAACACGTCCATGGGACGACGCTATCGGCACCGTCCCGTACGGCTCGGCGGCGGCGTGGCCGGTCCGCCCTTGCCCCGGCCCCACCCCACCCCCGTACACTGACCGATGAGTAGCTGGCACTCGTACGCACCGAGTGCCAGACGGGTACCGGAAGACCGACGCCGGAGAACGACAGCTGGAGGTGTGCGCCATGCTCAGCGAACGCAGACTCGAAGTGCTGCGCGCCATCGTCCAGGACTATGTCGGCACCGAGGAGCCCGTCGGCTCCAAGGCGCTCACGGAGCGGCACCAGCTGGGCGTCTCGCCGGCCACCGTCCGCAACGACATGGCGGTGCTGGAGGACGAGGGCTTCATCGCGCAGCCGCACACGAGCGCGGGGCGCATCCCCACCGACAAGGGGTACCGCCTCTTCGTCGACAAGCTCGCGGGCGTCAAGCCGCTCTCCTCGCCCGAGCGCCGCGCCATCCAGAACTTCCTCGACGGCGCGGTCGACCTCGACGACGTGGTCGGCCGGACGGTGCGGCTGCTCGCGCAGCTGACCCGGCAGGTCGCGGTCGTGCAGTACCCCTCGCTGACCCGCTCGACGGTGCGGCACGTGGAGCTGCTCTCGCTCGCACCGGCCCGGCTGATGCTCGTCCTGATCACGGACACCGGCCGGGTCGAACAGCGTATGATCGACTGCCCCGCGCCCTTCGGCGAGGCATCCCTCGCGGATCTGCGGGCCCGGCTCAACAGCCGGGTCGTCGGACGCCGCTTCGCGGATGTCCCGCGGCTGGTGCGGGAGCTGCCGGAATCCTTCGACAGCGAGGACCGGGGGACGGTTTCCACGGTTCTTTCCACCCTCCTCGAAACCCTGGTCGAGGAGACGGAGGAGCGGCTGATGATCGGCGGCACCTCCAACCTCACCCGCTTCGGGCACGACTTCCCTGTGATGATCCGACCGGTGCTGGAAGCACTGGAGGAGCAGGTCGTCCTGCTGAAGCTGCTCGGTGAGGCCACGGACTCAGCCATGACCGTGCGGATCGGGCACGAGAACGCCCACGAGGGGCTCACCTCCACGTCCGTCGTCGCGGTCGGCTACGGTTCGGGCGACGAGGCAGTCGCCAAACTCGGCGTGGTCGGACCGACCCGCATGGACTACCCCGGAACGATGGGAGCGGTACGCGCAGTGGCACGTTACGTCGGACAGATCCTGGCGGAGTCGTAAGTGGCCACGGACTACTACGCCGTACTAGGCGTACGCCGCGACGCATCGCAGGACGAGATCAAGAAGGCATTCCGTCGGCTCGCCCGCGAGCTGCACCCGGATGTCAACCCGGATCCGAAGACCCAGGAGCGGTTCAAGGAGATCAACGCCGCTTACGAGGTGCTCTCGGACCCGCAGAAGAAGCAGGTCTACGACCTCGGCGGCGACCCGCTCTCCGCTCAGGGCGGAGGCGGCGCGGGCGGGTTCGGAGCCGGTGGCTTCGGCAACTTCTCCGACATCATGGACGCGTTCTTCGGAACGGCCTCGCAGCGCGGGCCCCGCTCGCGCACCCGGCGCGGCCAGGACGCCATGATCCGCCTGGAGATCGACCTCGCGGAGGCGGCCTTCGGCACCACCAAGGACATCCAGGTCGACACGGCGGTCGTCTGCAACACCTGCAGCGGCGAGGGCGCGGCCCCCGGTACCTCCGCGCAGACCTGTGACATGTGCCGCGGCCGCGGTGAGGTCTCGCAGGTCACCCGGTCCTTCCTGGGCCAGGTCATGACCTCGCGGCCCTGCCCGCAGTGCCAGGGCTTCGGTACGGTCGTGCCGACGCCGTGCCCGGAGTGCGCCGGCGACGGCCGCATCCGCTCGCGCCGCACGCTCACGGTCAAGATCCCGGCGGGCGTCGACAACGGCACCCGTATCCAGCTCGCCGGTGAGGGCGAGGTCGGCCCCGGCGGCGGCCCGCCCGGCGACCTGTACGTCGAGATCCACGAGCTGCCGCACTCCGTCTTCCAGCGGCGCGGCGACGACCTGCACTGCACGGTCACCATCCCGATGACCGCGGCCGCGCTCGGTACGAAGTGTCCGCTGGAGACCCTGGACGGCGTCGAGGAGATCGACATCCGGCCCGGCACCCAGTCCGGCCAGTCCGTACCCCTGCACGGTCGGGGCATCACGCACCTGCGCGGCGGCGGCCGGGGCGATCTGATCGTGCACGTCGAGGTGATCACGCCGACCAAGCTCGACGCCGAGCAGGAACGGCTCCTGCGGGAGCTCTCCAAGCTGCGCGGCGAGGAGCGGCCTCTGGGTCAATTCCAGCCAGGTCAGCAGGGTCTCTTCTCCCGGCTGAAGGACGCCTTCAACGGCCGCTGAACCCTTTTCCGCCTTTCACCGCACCGCCCATCGGTTACCCGCCGGTGGGCGGTGCGGCGTTCTGCGGGAGATCCGGTCACCGGCGAAGCTGGCTGATTCGGCCCTGTGCGGCGGACGTGGCACGATGCGGTCATGTCCTCCGCGTTGACCGATCTCTGCCGGTATCCGATCGTGCAGGCCCCCATGGCGGGCGGCGCTTCCGGACCTCAGCTCGCCGCGGCCGTCGCCGAGGCGGGCGGGCTCGGGTTCCTCGCCGCCGGGTACAAAACGGCGGACGGCATGTACAACGAGATCAAACAGCTGCGCCGGCTCACCGGCGGCTCGTTCGGCGTCAACCTCTTCATGCCGCAGCCCGCGCTCGCCGCCCCCAGTGCCGTCGAGGTCTACCGCCACCAGCTGGCCGGTGAGGTCGCCTGGTACGAGACCCCGCTCGGCGACCCCGACGGCTGCGGCGACGACGGGTACGAGGCGAAGGTCGCCATCCTGCTGGAGGACCCCGTCCCGGCGGTCTCCTTCACCTTCGGCTGCCCCACCCGCGACACGCTGGACGCCTTCGCCAAGGCGGGGACGTACACCATCGTGACCGTCACCTCCGCCGAGGAGGCCCAAGGCGCCCAGTGGGCCGGTGCCGACGCCGTCTGCGTCCAGGGCGTCGAGGCGGGCGGCCACCAGTCCACCCACCGCGACGACCCGCAGGTCGACCAGACCGGCATCGGGCTGCTGAGCCTGGTCACCCAGGTCCGCGAGACCGTGCAGATCCCGATCGTCGCCACCGGCGGCCTGATGCGCGGCTCGCAGATCGCCGCCGTTCTCGCGGCCGGCGCCGACGCCGCCCAGCTCGGCACCGCGTTCCTCATCTGTCCGGAGTCCGGCGCCCACCTGCTCCACAAGCAGGCCCTCACCAACCCGCTCTTCGTCCGCACCGAGCTGACCCGCGCCTTCTCCGGCCGTCCCGCGCGCGGCCTGGTCAACCGGTTCGTCCGCGAACACGGCCCGTACGCCCCCGCCGCCTACCCCCAGGTCCACTACCTGACCACCGGGCTGCGCCAGGCCGCCGCCAAGGCGGGGGACGCGCAGGGCATGGCGCTGTGGGCCGGGCAGGGCCACCGCATGGCCCGCGAACTGCCCGTCGGCGAGCTGATCGAACTGCTCGCCGACGAACTGGAGGCCGCCAGGGCGGCCCTGAGCATGAGGAGCCCCCGGTGACCGCACCGGTCTTCGTCGTCGAACGGATGCCCACCGGACCGGAGTTCGTGCTGGACGGACCCGAGGGACGGCACGCCGTGTCGGTCAAGCGGCTGGAGCCCGGCGAGGCCGTCACCCTCACCGACGGCCTCGGCCACTGGGCGGAGAGTGTGGTCCGGGCCGCCGAGGGCAAGGACCGGCTGACGGTCGGGGTCGAAAGTGTTCACGAGGAGCCGGAGCCCGCGCCCCGGATCACCGTCGTCCAGGCACTCCCCAAGGGCGACCGCGGCGAACTGGCCGTGGAGACCATGACCGAGACCGGCGTCGACGGGATCGTGCCCTGGCAGGCCGGCCGCTGCATCACCCAGTGGAAGGGCGAGCGGGGCGCCAAGGCCCTGTCGAAGTGGCGCAGTACGGCACGGGAGGCGGGCAAGCAGTCCCGCCGGGTGCGCTTCCCCGAGGTGGCCGAGGCCATGACGACCAAGCAGGTCGCCGCCCTGCTGGCCGGTGCCGACTTCGCCGGGGTCCTGCACGAGGACCGCGACCACGACAGCACCCCGCTCGCCACCGCCGAACTCCCGGCCACCGGCAGCATCGTCCTCGTCGTCGGCCCCGAGGGCGGCGTCTCCCCGCAGGAGCTGGCCGCCTTCGCCGAGGCGGGCGCCCGCCCGTACCGGCTGGGCCGCAATGTGCTCCGTACGTCCACCGCCGGGACGGCCGCGACCGCGCTGCTGCTGGGACGCACGGGCCGCTGGGGCTGAACAGGGCCCGGCCGCCCGGCAAGAGGCTCTAGGGCCTGTCGTCAAACTGCCGCCTGCCGGGCGACGCCTGGCACGCACTCCCCCAAGCTCTCGGCTTCGCTCGAGCAGGGAGGGACCCCCTCCGGCGTTGCCGCAATGCCCTGGTAGCTCCGCTACAAGACCATTCCGGCGCCTTGCGATCGCACGCACCAGACGCCGCCCGGCCGCCCTCCGGGCGACGACGGCAGTTTGACGACAGGCCCTAACATGAGCCGTACTGATCACCAGCGAACGAGGAGGCCCGGCGCCATGGCGGGAGAGCCGCAGACCGACTGCCTGTTCTGCAAGATCGTCTCGGGGGACATCCCGGCGACCATCGTCCGCGAGAGCGACACGACCGTCGCCTTCCGCGACATCAACCCGCAGGCCCCGACCCACGTCCTGGTCATCCCGAAGGTCCACTACCCGGACGCCGCCTCGCTGGCCGCCGCCGAACCGCAGATCGCCGCCGACGTGCTGCGCGAGGCCGGAGCGGTCGCCGCCGACGAGAAGGTGGACGCCACCGGCTACCGGATCATCCTCAACACCGGCTCCGGCGCCGGCCAGACCGTCTTCCACGCGCACGCCCATGTCCTGGGCGGCCGCGGCCTCCAGTGGCCGCCCGGATAGTTCTTCGCATCGCAGGAGCGTTTTCCCATGTCCGTACGCGAGCTGGTGGTGCTCGGCACCGCCAGCCAGGTCCCGACCCGGCACCGCAACCACAACGGCTATCTGCTGCGCTGGGACGGTGAAGGCATCCTCTTCGACCCCGGCGAGGGCACCCAACGCCAGATGCTGCGGGCCGGGGTCGCCGCGCACGACATCGACCGGATCTGCGTCACCCACTTCCACGGCGACCACTCCCTCGGGCTCGCCGGAGTGATCCAGCGCATCAACCTGGACCAGGTCCCGCACCCCGTCACCGCCCACTATCCGGCGAGCGGGCAGCACTTCTTCGACCGGCTGCGGTACGCCACGGCCTACCGCGAGACCGTCGAGCTGACCCAGACCCCGGTCGCCGGAACCGGCGGGGTCCTCGCCACCACGGCCTCGTACACGCTGGACAGCCACCGCCTCTCGCACCCCGTCGAGTCGTACGGCTACCGCCTCACCGAGCCCGACACCCGCCGCATGCTGCCCGCCCTCCTCAAGGAGCACGGGATCGCCGGACCGGACGTCGGTCGCCTCCAGCGGGAAGGCGCTCTCGACGGTGTAACGCTGGAGCAGGTCTCCGAGCACCGGCGCGGCCAGCGGTTCGCGTTCGTCATGGACACCCGGCTCTGCGACGGGGTGTACGCGCTCGCCGAGGGCTGCGACATGCTCGTCATCGAGTCGACCTTCCTCGACGAGGACGAGAAACTGGCCACCGACCACGGCCACCTGACCGCCGGACAGGCCGCCCGCGTGGCGAAGGATTCAGGCGTACGCCATCTGGTGCTGACCCACTTCTCGCAGCGCTACAGCGACCCCGAACTCTTCGAGACCCAGGCTCGCGCCGCCGGGTTCGACGGCGAACTCACCGTGGCGCAGGACCTGATCAGAGTCCCGCTCCCTCCCCGTCACCACCACTGACCCCACCAGCACCACCGTTTGCGAGACACCGTGCACCTCCCCAAGGCCGAACTCCACCTCCACATCGAAGGCACCCTCGAACCCGAACTCGCCTTCGCGCTCGCGGAACGCAACGGGGTGACCCTGCCGTACGCCACCACCGACGAACTGCGCAGGGCCTACGCGTTCGACGACCTCCAGTCCTTCCTGGACCTCTACTACGCGCTGATGGCCGTGCTGCGTACGGAGGAGGACTTCACCGAACTCGCCGACGCCTACCTCGCCCGCGCCGCAGCCCAAGGTGTCCGGCACGCCGAGATCTTCTTCGACCCGCAGGCCCACACCGCCCGCGGCGTCCCGATCGGCACGGTCATCGAAGGGCTCAGCCGGGCGCTGGAGCGCAGCGAGGAGACCCACGGCATCTCCACCCAGCTCATCCTCTGTTTTCTGCGCGACCTCTCCGCCGAAGCCGCCCTCGGCACCCTGGACGCCGCCCGCCCCTACCTGCACCGGATCAGCGCCGTCGGCCTGGACTCCGCCGAGGTCGGCCACCCGCCCGCCAAGTTCCGCGAGGTGTACGAGGCGGCCACCGCGCTCGGCCTGCGCAAGGTGGCCCACGCGGGGGAGGAGGGGCCGCCGTCGTACATCCGGGAGGCCCTGGACGTCCTCGGCGTCGAGCGCGTGGACCACGGGCTGCGCTGCATGGAGGACCCGGAGCTGGTGGCCCGGCTGGTCGCGGACCGGGTGCCGCTGACGCTCTGCCCGCTCTCCAACGTACGGCTGCGCACGGTCGACACGCTCAAGGACCACCCGCTGCCTCAGATGATGGCCGCGGGCCTCCTCTGCACGGTCAACTCCGACGACCCCGCCTACTTCGGCGGGTACGCGGGCGACAACTTCGACGCCGTACGGGACGCGCTCGCCCTGGACCCGGAGCAGCTGCGCACCCTGGCCCGGAACTCCTTCGAGGCGGCCTTCCTCGACCACGACGAGGAGCGCAGGGCGCGCTACCTGTCCGAGGTCGCGGCGTACGCGTTCGACTGACCGGGACCGCCGTCCGGACCGGCCGTCCGGATCGCGCTGCGCACCAGTCGCCTGCGCCGTACGCGGAGTTCGGTGACGGCCTGTTCCGGTGAGCCGAGCTTCGGCACCGCACCGGAGAGGCTGCCGGTGGTGGCGGCGAGCAGCGCGGCCGGGGCGCCACCGCGGCGGCGGACCGAGCCGGGCACCAGCGGACGCCCACCGGTGTGCAGCGCCACGGCGGTCACGGGCGCGGCGACCAGGAGCGTGGCCGCGCCCAGGATCAGCCCCATCGCCGGATAGCCGGCCTCCTCGGAGAGCACGCTGCCCAGCAGCGGGCCGCACGCCACGCCTACCGAGGACGCCGAGCCCGCCAGGACCGCCCAGCGGCCGCGTACGTCCAGGGAGGCGGCCAGGCCGATCAGGTAGGAGAGGACCACCGGGTAGACGGTGTTCCAGAGGATCTCGCCGGTCGCGAACGAGGCGAGGTCCCGGGCCGAGGAGCTGACCACGATGCTCCCGGCGATGACCACGGTCCCCAGCCCGATCGGCACCGCCCGGCCCACCCGCGCACCCAGCACCCCGGCGCCCATCACGCCCAGCAGACCCGCGCCGAGGGCGGCGGCGAACACCGCGCCGACGGTGACCTCGGAGAGCCCCACCTGCACCACGCCGATGCGGCTGCTGACGCCCCAGAGCGCGTTCTGCGCCATGGACCAGACGAGCATCCCGCCCGCCAGGACGAGACCGGAGCGGCGGTGCGGCAGCCGGCCGGTGACCCGGGAGGCGGACTCCTCCGGGGCCGTGGGGCCGTTCAGCCGGGTGGTCGCGGGCCAGACGAGCAGGGCGACCAGGGCGATCGCGGCGAACGGGAGGCGATGTCCGCCGCCGAGGTGCGGGATCGTCAGATAGAGCGCGCCCGCCGTCGCGGAGACGGTGAGCAGCCCGAGCGAGGACGTCCGGTGCGGGTCGCGCTGCGCGGCGATCCCGGCCGCCGCGACCGCCGTCGCCGCACCCGAGCCGAAGCCGCCGACCATCACGGAGGCCACCACCAGCGGCACGGACCCGGCCAGCGCGGCGGAGCCGTACCCGACGGCGGCCAGCAGCAGACCGGCCCGGGCCGGGGTCCGGGACCCGTACCGCTCGACCCGGCCCGCCAGCGTGAACCCGGCACTCGCCGAACTCAGCAGCAGCGCACTGCCGACCAGGCCCGCCTGCGCGGGGGTCAGCCCGAGATGGACGCTGAGGCGGCCGACGATGGTGGGCAGCAGGTAGGAGGCGAGGTAACCGGCGGTGAACACGGCAACCAAGGGCCACGCGGCACGGCGCGACGACATGGGCGTTCCTGAAGACATGCCTGAGCAGGCAGGGGGAGGGGGGAGGGTGGTGCGATGCGCGCAGGACAGGGCAGGGCAGAGCGATGCCCGGCGCACGGGAAAGGGGGAGAATGCAAGGGGGTACGGCGAAATGCGGGATATACGAGAAGTGCGGCTCTCGTCGGGCAACGTCCCCGAAGGTGCTCGCGGGGCAATTTGTATCAAGCGCTCCCAGCCGACCGAAAGTCGCCTCGCTGTGATCTGGGCCACTTATGCGTTTATGCATCTGGAGGCCGGGTATCAGCGCATGTTTATGCAGGTCAGCACCGCACGCCGAGGAACCCTCGGATCGGCGGGGAGGCTCCGCCCCGCTACCCGAATCGGGCAGACTGGCCGGATCTCACACTGTCCAGATCTGCCGCACGGCCGGGGAGCGCACGGTGAGCACTGACACTCCAGGAATCGACCCGCTACTGGCCCTGCGCGCCCCGCAGGACCCCGCCTGTGACGTCTTCCTGACGGGCACGGTCTTCCTCGACATCATCTTCACCGGCCTCGACAGCGCTCCCGTGCGCGGCACCGAGTCCTGGGCCCGCGGCATGGGCTCCAGCCCCGGCGGCGTCGCCAACATGGCCACCGCGCTCGCCCGCCTCGGCCTGCACACCTCACTGGCCGCCGCCTTCGGCGACGACCACTACGGCGAGTACTGCTGGGACGCGCTGGAACAGGGCGAGGGCATCGACCTGTCGATGTCCCACACCGTTCCCGGCTGGCACTCGCCGGTCACGGTCTCGATGGCGTACGAGGGCGAGCGCACGATGGTCTCCCACGGCCACGAGGCCCCGGCACCGGCGGCGTCCCCGGCACCGGCGGCGTCCCCGGGCCCGGCGGCGTCCCCGGATCAGGCGGCGCCCCCGGACCAGCCGGGCACGGGCCCCACGGAGACCGCCCCCGCCGCCGCCCCGGACCCCGCCTTCCCGCAGTGCCCGCCGCGCGCCCGTGCCGCGATCGCCTCGCTCGTCCCGGGCCGCAGCGAGCCCTGGGTGGCCACCGCCGCCCGGCACGGCGCGCTGGTCTTCGCCGACGTCGGCTGGGACGAGACCGGCCGCTGGGACCTGGACGCGCTGCCGGACCTGGCGCACTGCGAGGCGTTCCTGCCCAACGCGGAGGAGGCGATGCGCTACACCCGCACCGACTGTCCGCGCGCCGCCGCCCACGCGCTGGCCGAACGCGTCCCGCTCGCCGTCGTCACCCTGGGCGCCGAGGGCGCGTACGCCGTCGACGGGCGGACCGGCGCCGCCGCCCAGGTGCCCGCCATCGAGGTGGAGGCGCTCGACCCGACGGGCGCCGGGGACGTCTTCGTGGCCGGATTCGTCACCGGCACCCTCGCCGACTGGCCGCTCGCCGACCGCCTCGCCTTCGCCGGGCTGACCGCCGCGCTCTCGGTCCAGGAGTTCGGCGGCTCGCTCTCCGCACCCGGCTGGGCCGAGATCGCCGCCTGGTGGCAGCGCATCCGCACCTGCGAGAGCCAGGACCCGGCCGCCCTGGAGCGGTACGCGTTCCTGGAGGAGCTGCTGCCCACCACGGCCCGCGCCTGGCCGCTGCGGCGCGCGGTCCCCACGATCGGCTTCCGCCGGTGAACGGCCACCGGCCTCCTCGCACACACGGCCGGTAAAAGGACTCTGTGTTGTCACTGCCAGGTCGTAGGCTGGGTAATCCAGAGGTTGTCGAGCAGCGAGAACCCTGCAACGGGAGGTATGCGCAGGCCCGAGGGCCGGCCCATGACTCAGACACCCACACACCCGCAGGCGCGTGCCCAGATCCGGATCCCGGCCGCTCACCCCATGGTGATGCTCCTCGGATCGGGTGACTCGCTGTTGCGCGTGATCGAAGAGGCCTTCCCGGCGGCCGACATCCATGTCCGGGGCAACGAGATCAGCGCCACGGGCGAGGCGGCCGAAGTCGCCCTCATCCAGCGCCTGTTCGACGAAATGATGCTCGTGCTCCGCACCGGAGCGCCGATGACGGAGGACGCAGTGGAACGGTCGATCGCCATGCTCAGGGCGGCCGGCACCGGCGAGGGAGACCCCCAGGGCGAGACACCCGCCGAGGTGCTCACCCAGAACATCCTCTCCAACCGCGGCCGCACCATCCGCCCCAAGACGCTCAACCAGAAGCGGTACGTCGACGCGATCGACGAGCACACGATCGTCTTCGGTATCGGCCCGGCAGGCACCGGAAAGACCTACCTGGCCATGGCCAAGGCGGTCCAGGCGCTCCAGTCCAAGCAGGTCAGCCGCATCATCCTGACCCGCCCCGCGGTCGAGGCGGGGGAGCGGCTCGGCTTCCTCCCGGGCACGCTCTTCGACAAGATCGACCCGTATCTGCGCCCGCTCTACGACGCGCTGCACGACATGCTCGACCCCGACTCGATCCCGCGCCTGATGGCGGCGGGCACGATCGAGGTGGCGCCGCTGGCGTACATGCGGGGTAGGGCCCAGCCCGTCTTCACCAACGTGCTGACCCCCGACGGCTGGCGGCCCATCGGTAGCCTTGAGGTGGGTGACCTCGTCATCGGCTCCAACGGCGAGCCGACTCCGGTCCTCGGCGTCTACCCGCAGGGCGAGAAGGACATCTACCGCGTCAGTGCTCAGGACGGTTCCTGGACCCTGTGCTGCGGCGAGCACCTGTGGACGGTCCGGACGGCATCCGACCGCCGCCGGGACAAGGCCTGGCGGGTCCTGGAGACCAAGGAGATGATCGGCAACCTCCGAGCGGCGCACGCGCGCCGTTACGAGCTGCCGATGCTGACCGCGCCCGTCAGCTTCCCCGAGCGCGAGGTCCCGATGGACCCGTACGCACTGGGGCTGCTGCTGGGCGACGGCTGCCTCACCGGTTCCACCACGCCGTCGTTCGCCACTGCGGATCAGGAGCTTGCCGAGGCCTTGCAAGGAGCGCTCACCGGCGTCACTCTCCGCCACAAGGGCGGGCCGGACTACGTGCTGAACCGGACCAAGGTGCCGGGCGACGTGGTGACACTGGAGAACCCTGTCACCGCGATCCTGCGGGAGCTGGACCTGCTCGGGAGCCGGTCCCACTCGAAGTTCGTTCCGGACGCCTATCTGCACAATTCCGCCGAGGTCCGCCTCGGCGTGCTCCAAGGTCTCCTGGACGCCGATGGTGGTCCGGTCACGCAGTCGGACCGCACCTGCCGTATTCAGTACACGACCGCCTCGACCGTCCTCCGCGACGATGTGATCGCGCTGGTGCAGTCGCTCGGCGGAGTTGCCTACACGCGCCGTCGGCCGGCGGCGGGCCGTGCGCCCGGACGTGCCAAGGGCCGTCCGGTCCACCACCGCTACGACGCCCACATCGTCGACATCCGCCTTCCCGAGGGCATCGAGCCCTTCCGGCTGGCCCGCAAGGCCGAGAAGTACCGGGCGGCTGGCGGCGGCGGCCGCCCGATGCGGTTCATCGACAGCATCGAACCGGCCGGGCGTGAAGAGGCGGTCTGTATCCAGGTGGCGGCGGAGGACTCGCTGTACGTCACGCAGGACTACCTGCTGACGCACAACACGCTCAACGACGCCTTCATCATTCTCGACGAGGCGCAGAACACCAGCGCCGAGCAGATGAAGATGTTCCTCACCCGCCTCGGCTTCGACTCCAAGATCGTCATCACCGGTGACATCACCCAGGTCGACCTGCCGAGCGGCACCAAGAGCGGCCTCCGGCAGGTCCAGGAGATCCTGGACGGTGTGGAGGACGTGCACTTCTCCCGCCTCACCTCGCAGGATGTCGTCCGGCACAAGCTCGTCGGCCGTATCGTCGACGCGTACGAGAAGTACGACAGCCGAAACGATCAGCAGGACGGTCAGGCGGGCGGCCGGGAAGACGGCCGACGCGACCGACGTAAAGGGAAGTAGTCGCAGCGCACCATGTCGATCGACGTCAACAACGAGTCCGGAACCGAGGTCGACGAGCAGGCGATCCTCGACATCGCCCGCTACGCACTGGCCCGGATGCGGATCCACCCGCTGTCCGAGCTCTCGGTGATCGTGGTGGACACCGACGCCATGGAGCAGCTGCACATCCAGTGGATGGACCTCCCCGGTCCGACCGATGTCATGTCCTTCCCGATGGACGAGCTGCGTCCGCCGGCCAAGGACGACGAGGAGCCCCCGCAGGGGCTCCTCGGTGACATCGTGCTCTGCCCGGAGGTCGCGAAGAAGCAGGGCGAAGAGGCACCGACGCAGCACTCCATGGACGAGGAGCTCCAGCTCCTGACCGTCCACGGGGTGCTGCACCTGCTGGGGTACGACCACGAGGTTCCCGAGGAGAAGGCCGAGATGTTCGGCCTCCAGGCCGCCATCGTGGACGGCTGGCGCGGTGAGCACGGGCTCACCGGTGCGTCCCCGGCCCCGACCGTCTCGTGATCGCGCCCCTGATCACCGGTGCCGTCCTGCTGGTCATGGTCGGCTGGCTGGCCGCCTGCGCGGAGGCCGGCATCGCCCGTACGTCGAGCTTCCGGGCGGACGAGGCGGTCCGCTCCGGCCGGCGCGGCAGCGCGAAGCTCGCGCAGATCGCCGCCGACCCGACCCGCTATCTCAACGTCGCGCTGCTGGTGCGGGTGGCCTGCGAGATGTCGGCCGGGGTGCTGGTCACCTATGTCTGCCTGCAGAAGTTCCCGGAGACCTGGGAGGCGCTCGCCGTCGCGATGGGCGTCATGGTCCTCGTCAGCTATGTCGCGATCGGCGTCTCACCGCGCACCATCGGCCGCCAGCACCCGCTGAACACGGCGACCGCATCGGCGTACGTCCTGCTGCCGCTGGCCCGGATCATGGGCCCGATCCCGCAGCTGCTGATCCTCATCGGCAACGCGCTCACGCCCGGCAAGGGGTTCCGCAAGGGGCCGTTCGCCAGCGAGGCCGAGCTGCGGGCCATGGTCGACCTGGCGGAGGCGGAGTCGCTGATCGAGGACGACGAGCGCCGCATGGTGCACTCGGTCTTCGAGCTCGGCGACACCCTGGTCCGCGAGGTGATGGTGCCGCGCACCGACCTGGTCTCCATCGAGCGCTACAAGACGATCCGTCAGGCCCTCACCCTCGCCCTGCGCTCCGGCTTCTCCCGGATCCCGGTCACCGGCGAGAACGAGGACGACATCGTCGGGATCGTCTACCTCAAGGACCTGGTCCGCAAGACCCACATCAACCGCGAGTCCGAGGCCGACCCGGTCTCCACCGCGATGCGCCCGGCCGCCTTCGTCCCCGACACCAAGAACGCCGGTGACCTGCTGCGCGAGATGCAGCGGGACCGCAGCCATGTCGCCGTCGTCATCGACGAGTACGGCGGCACGGCCGGCATCGTCACGATCGAGGACATCCTGGAGGAGATCGTCGGCGAGATCACCGACGAGTACGACCGCGAGCTGCCGCCCGTCCAGAAGCTGGAGAACGGCTGCTACCGGGTGACCGCCCGGCTCGACATCGGTGACCTCGGCGACCTCTTCGGGCTCGACGAGTACGACGACGAGGACGTGGAGACCGTCGGCGGCCTGCTCGCCAAGGCGCTCGGCCGGGTCCCTATCGCCGGCGCCTCGGCCGTCGTCGACCTGCCCGACAGCCGCAAGCTCCGCCTCACCGCCGAGTCCCCGGCCGGCCGCCGGAACAAGATCGTCACGGTGCTGGTGGAGCCCCAGGAGCAGGAAGCGGAGGCGGAGACGGTATGACCCCCGAGCGGCTGCGCGCCTTCTGCCTGGAGTTCAACGCGAGCGCGGAGGAGTTCCCGTTCGGCCCGGAGACCTCGGTCTTCAAGGTGCTCGGCAAGATGTTCGCGCTCACCACGCTGGATGCCCGGCCGCTGACGGTCAACCTCAAGTGCGACCCGGACGAGGCGATCCGGCTCCGCGAGGAGCACCCTAAGGCCGTCGTCCCCGGCTGGCACATGAACAAGCGCCACTGGAACACGGTGACCGTCTCCGGCGTCCCGGACAAGCTGCTGCGCGAGCTGATCGAGGACTCCTACGACCTGGTGGTCGCCGGCCTCCCGAAGGCGGAACGGCTCCGGCTGGACCGGCCTTAGGGGTTACGTGGACGGGCCCGCGCCGGCAAGCAGGCGCGGGCCCGTCGGCGTACCCGCGTGTGGCCGGCCCGGCCCGCTTCGTATGCTCGTGCCATGACCGACAGCACCCACAGCACCGACGCCGCCGACCTCGGCGCCGAGGACCGCAAGATCGTCACCCTGGCGCGCAGCGCCCGTGCCCGCAACGGGGTGGCCGAGGGCGCCGCCGTACGCGACGAGACGGGACGTACGTATGTGGCGGGCACCGTGGCGCTGGAGTCGTTGCGGCTGAGCGCGCTGCGGACCGCAGTCGCCATGGCCGTCGCCAGCGGTGCCACCTCGCTGGAGGCCGCCGCCGTCGTCTCCGCCGCCGAGACCCCCGCGGACGAGGACCGCGCCGCCGTACGTGACCTGGGCGGACCGGAGACGCCGGTGTTCCTCGCGGGCCCGGACGGCACCCTGCGGCTGAGGGTCACGGCGGGCTGACGGGCCGGTCCCGGGGGCGGTTCCGTACGGCGTTCCGGCGCGTTCGTACGGACCGCTGTGCGGGAGTGCCGCCGCGATCGGGGAGAATGGTCGCCATGAGCGCTCGCCCGAACCAAGAATCCGCTGCCCCGCAAGCGGAGACCACCTCCCCCCACCGGGCCGGTTTCGCCTGCTTCGTGGGCCGTCCCAACGCCGGCAAGTCCACCCTGACGAACGCTCTGGTCGGTCAGAAGGTGGCGATCACCTCCAACCGCCCCCAGACCACCCGGCACACCGTGCGCGGCATCGTGCACCGCGAGGACGCGCAGCTGATCCTGGTCGACACCCCCGGCCTCCACAAGCCGCGCACGCTGCTCGGCGAGCGGCTCAACGACGTCGTACGGACCACCTGGGCCGAGGTCGACGTCATCGGCTTCTGCCTGCCCGCCGACCAGAAGCTCGGCCCCGGCGACAAGTACATCGTCAAGGAGCTCGCGGGGATCAAGAAGACCCCCAAGATCGCCATCATCACCAAGACCGACCTGGTCGAGTCGAAGGCGCTGGCCGAACAGCTCCTCGCCGTCTCCGCGCTCGCGGACGAGCTGGGCTTCGAGTGGGCCGAGATCGTGCCCGTCTCGGCGGTCAAGGACCAGCAGGTGAGCCTGCTCGCCGACCTCATCGCCCCGCTGCTCCCCGTGAGCCCGCCGCTCTACCCGGAGGGCGACCTCACCGACGAGCCGGAGATGGTCATGGTCGCGGAGCTGATCCGCGAGGCCGCGCTGGAGGGCGTACGCGACGAGCTGCCGCACTCCATCGCGGTCGTGGTCGAGGAGATGCTGCCCCGCGAGAACCGTCCGGCGGACAAGCCGCTGCTGGACATCCACGCCAACGTCTACATCGAGCGCCCCAGCCAGAAGGGCATCATCATCGGCCCGAAGGGCCAGCGGCTGAAGGACGTCGGCACCAAGTCGCGCAAGCACATCGAGGCGCTGCTCGGCACGCCGGTCTTCCTGGACCTGCACGTGAAGGTCGCGAAGGACTGGCAGCGCGACCCCAAGCAGTTGCGCAAGCTCGGGTTCTGAGCAGGCCCTAAGGAGCAGCCGGTCTCACGCGCCCTCCTTGAGGACGCGTGAGACCAGCGTGCGCTGGGCCCCGGTCAGATCGGGGTCAGCGCAGTACACGGTGCGGTCCCCGACCGTGATCCGGTACCGGAATCCGTCCGGCACCCCGGACGGCGGCGCGTCCGGGGTGCCGGACGGGGTGCCGTCCCCGGTGGCGGGCGGAGCGGCGGCGAGGACCTCCTCGGCGAGCGACTCCCACTCCGCCGCGTCCTCCCGGCCCTCGGTGTCGACCTCATGGTGGCGGGAGATGCCGGCGAAGCCGCCGGTCCTGGTGACCTGAATACGCATGGGGTCCTGTCTAGCCGGGGCCGGGTGAACGCTCAAGCCCGCCTCGCTCGGAGACGGCTCAAGCCCGCCTCGCTCGGAGACGGCTCAAGCCCGCCTCGCTCGGAGACGGTGACGCGCGCCTCGCTACGCCGTCGCCACCCCCACCTCGGACCAGGCCTTCAGCACCGCCTCCTTCTCGCCGCGCTCCCCGAAGCGGGCGCCGGCCGCCGCGACCGTCAGCCGGGCGAACTCCGCGAAGTCCGCCGTGGCCGTCAGCTCGCCGCCGGTCAGCACGTCGAACCAGATCTGCCCGGCCCGCTCCCAGGCGTTGCCGCCCAGGGCCGTGGCCAGCAGGTAGAACGCGCGGTTCGGGATGCCGGAGTTGATGTGGACGCCGCCGTTGTCCTCCTCCGTCTCGACGTAGTCCTCCATCGACGCGGGCTGCGGGTCCTTGCCGAGCACATCGTCGTCGTACGCCGTTCCCGGAGCCTTCATCGAGCGCAGCGCGTCCCCGCTGACCCGGGGCGCCAGCAGTCCGGCGCCGATCAGCCAGTCGGCCTGCTCGGCGCTCTGGCCCAGTGAGTACTGCTTGACCAGCGAGCCGAACACGTCGGAGACCGACTCGTTGAGCGCGCCCGACTGGCCCTCGTAGCGCAGGTTGGCGGTGTACTGGGTGAGGCCGTGGGCCAGTTCGTGGGCGATGACGTCGATGGCGTACGTGAAGTCGAGGAAGATCTCGCCGTCGCCGTCGCCGAAGACCATCTGCTCGCCGTCGAAGAACGCGTTGTTGTACTCGTGGCCGTAGTGGACGGAGCCGATGAGCGGCAGGCCCTTGCCGTCGATCGAGCTGCGGCCGTAGGCGGAGAGCAACAGGTCGAAGGTGGCGCCGAGTCCGGCGTACGCGCGGTTGACGCTGGCGTCCGAGGTGGGTTTGTCGCCCTCGTCGCGGACCTTGGTGCCCGGCAGCGATGTGCCGTTCTCGCAGTCGTACAGGGTGCGGTGGGGTTTGGCGGGGACCGCGCCCGCCGTGGGGGTGGCGGGCGCGGCGGCCAGGGCCGTCAGCCGGCGGCGGTCGCGGCGGAGGCCGTCGGCCTCCAGGGTGCGGCGGGCCGGTTCGGCCAGCCGGGCGTCGCCGGAGTGCGACAGCTTGTCGAGGACGTGGGGCGGCACGATGGTGCAGAAGACGGGGTGGAGCCCGTCTTCATCGGTTCGAGGCTGCATGACATCGACTGTGGCACTCCGTCACGGTCCTGTCACTGGTTGCGACGATGATTGACGAAATGGAGTGATGAGTCACCGTTTTCCCCTCATCGATGCCCGGTCCCGCATACTGATACGGACCGACACCCCGGGCCACCCTCGGCTAGGCTCGTCGCATCATGCGTTTCGGGCTGCTTCTCCTTAGCTGCCGCGGCGAGGGCCTGTAGTCGTAGGCCGACCCCCTCCCCGCGGAGTCTGGTGCTGCAGCGACACCGTCGGCCGACCCCATGTCGGACCCCGAGGAGCCCTACGTCATGACGACCCCCGTGAACCCCGCGAGCAACGCTGTCGGCCGCCCCACCCCCGTCACCAACGCGACGCAGCTCCAGAAGCCGTCCGGGATGCCGGTCCACAAGTACCGCGGTTACGAGGCCGTGGACATCGCCGGCCGCACCTGGCCGGACAACCGGATCACCGTGGCGCCCCGCTGGCTGTCCACCGATCTGCGCGACGGCAACCAGGCGCTGATCGACCCGATGAGCCCGGCCCGCAAGCGCGAGATGTTCGATCTGCTCGTACGTATGGGCTACAAGGAGATCGAGGTCGGCTTCCCGTCCTCCGGCGAGACCGACTTCGCCTTCGTCCGCTCGATCATCGAAGAGGGCGCGATCCCCGAGGACGTGACGATCTCCGTCCTGACGCAGGCCCGCGAGGAGCTGATCGAGCGGACCGTGGAGTCGCTGGTCGGTGCCCGCCGGGCCACCGTCCACCTGTACAACGCCACCGCGCCGACCTTCCGCCGCGTGGTCTTCCGCGGCTCGAAGGAGCAGGTCAAGCAGATCGCGGTGGACGGCACGCGGCTGGTCATGGAGTACGCGGAGAAGATCCTGGGCCCCGAGACGATCTTCGGCTACCAGTACAGCCCGGAGATCTTCACCGACACCGAGCTGGACTTCGCCCTGGAGGTCTGCGAGGCGGTCTGTGACGTCTGGCAGCCCGAGGAGGGCCGCGAGATCATCCTGAACCTGCCCGCCACCGTGGAGCGCTCCACGCCCTCCACCCACGCGGACCGCTTCGAGTGGATGTCGCGCAACCTGTCCCGCCGCGAGTTCGTCTGCCTGTCGGTCCACCCGCACAACGACCGGGGTACGGCGGTGGCGGCGGCCGAACTGGCCATCATGGCCGGTGCCGACCGCATCGAGGGCTGCCTGTTCGGCCAGGGCGAGCGCACGGGCAACGTCGACCTGGTGACCCTGGGCATGAACCTGTTCTCGCAGGGCGTGGACCCGCAGATCGACTTCTCGCAGATCGACGAGATCCGCCGCACCAGCGAGTACTGCAACCAGATGGAGATCCACCCGCGCCACCCGTACGCGGGCGACCTGGTCTACACCGCCTTCTCCGGCTCCCACCAGGACGCCATCAAGAAGGGTTTCGACGCGATGGAGAAGGACGCGGCGGCCCAGGGGAAGAGCGTCGACGACATCGAGTGGGCCGTGCCGTACCTGCCGATCGACCCGAAGGACGTCGGCCGCTCCTACGAGGCGGTCATCCGGGTCAACTCGCAGTCCGGCAAGGGCGGTATCGCGTACGTCCTGAAGAACGACCACAAGCTGGACCTGCCGCGCCGGATGCAGATCGAGTTCTCCCGGATCATTCAGGCCAAGACCGACGCGGAGGGCGGCGAGGTCACGCCGACGCAGATCTGGTCCACCTTCCAGGACGAGTACCTGCCGAACGGGGAGAACGCCTGGGGGCGCATCCAGCTGCGCTCCGGCCAGACCACCACCGACACCGACGGCACGGACACCCTGACCGTCGAGGCCACCGTGGACGGCGCGGACACCGTGCTGACCGGATCGGGCAACGGACCGATCTCCGCGTTCTTCGAAGCGCTGCAGGCCATCGGCATCGACGCCCGGCTGCTGGACTACACCGAGCACACGATGAGCGAGGGCGCCAGCGCCCAGGCCGCCTCCTACATCGAGTGCGCGATCGACGGCAAGGTGCTGTGGGGCATCGGCATCGACGCCAACACCACCCGCGCCTCGCTCAAGGCGGTCGTCTCCGCCGTCAACCGCGCCTCCCGCTGACCCGGCGGCGCACCCCCTCGTACAGACGTCCGCTTCGACCCCGTACGTCAGCGGTCCCAGGACCCCGATCGCCCGCTCCGGGCGGTCGGGGTTCGGCCATATTCGAAGGGTTGTGACCTCCGCGCTACTGACGCCGCCTCACGCATGTGGCTAACATCACGTCCAACACACGGCAGTGTTGCCGGAGCGTTACGGAGGTGTGCGACGTGCGGTCAGTCAAAGGACAACGCGCTCTGAGGCCGGTCCTCTGCGGTATCCGCACGGTCTGGGACGCCGTCGGCGACGGCGCCTTCTTCTGCCCCGGCTGCGGCGGCGACCGCAACTACCGCCGCCTCACCGGCCGCCGCCGGCTCACCGTCCTCGGCATCCCGCTGGCCCGCCGCGGCGAGACCGGACCCGTCGTGGAGTGCGCCGCCTGCCGCGCCCGCTTCGCCACCGACGCCCTGGACCACCCCACCACCACCCGGTTCTCCGCGATGCTCCGGGAGGCCGTCCACACCGTCACCCTGGCCGTCCTCGCGGCCGGCGGGACCACCTCCCGTACGGTCCTGGACACCGCCGTCGGCATCGTCCGGGACGCCGGGCTCGACGACTGCACCCAGGAGCAGCTCTACACCGTGGTCGAGGTGCTCGCCGCCGACACCGGCTACGGCTCCCGGACCGACCCGGCGGCCGAGGCGTGCGGCGCGACCCTCGCCATCGAGCTGCACGAGGTCCTGGCCCCGCTCGCCCCGCACCTGGCCGCCGCCGGCCGCGAGTCGGTCCTCCTCCAGGGCGCCAGGATCGCGCTCGCCGACGGCCCCTACAGCCCGGCCGAGCGCGAGGTCCTGACGACGGTGGGCGCCGCCCTGGCCCTCCCGGCCGACGACACCACCCGCCTGCTGGCAGCGGCGGCCCGCACGCCCTCCTAGGGGCTCCCGAGAGGCGCACAGGCGTACGCCCCCGTCCCGGTGTGCGCGACAATGGCCCCATGAGCTTGTTCCGGGACGACGGCGTCGTGCTGCGTACGCAGAAACTGGGCGAGGCCGACCGGATCATCACGATCCTCACCCGCGGCCACGGCCGGGTCCGCGCTGTCGCCCGGGGCGTGCGTCGCACCAAGTCCAAGTTCGGTGCCCGGCTGGAGCCCTTCTCCCATGTCGACGTGCAGTTCTTCGCGCGCGGCAGCGAGCTGGTCGGCCGCGGGCTGCCGCTCTGCACCCAGAGCGAGACGATCGCTCCGTACGGCGGTGGCATCGTCGCCGACTACGCCCGCTACACCGCCGGCACCGCGATGCTGGAGACCGCCGAGCGCTTCACCGACCACGAGGGCGAGCCGGCCGTCCAGCAGTACCTGCTCCTCGTCGGCGGCCTGCGCACCCTCGCCCGCGGCGAGCACGCGCCCCACCTGATCCTGGACGCGTTCCTGCTGCGCTCGCTCGCGGTCAACGGGTACGCGCCGAGCTTCGAGGACTGCGCCAAGTGCGGAATGCCGGGCCCCAACCGGTTCTTCTCCGTCGCGGCGGGAGGCGTCATATGCGGTGACTGCCGGGTCCCCGGCAGCGTCGTACCCTCGGCACAGGCCCTCGAACTGCTGAGCGCGCTGCTGAGCGGCGACTGGGCGACGGCGGACGCGTGCGAGGCGCGTCATGTCAGGGAGGGGAGCGGGCTGGTGTCCGCCTATCTGCACTGGCACCTGGAGCGCGGCCTGCGCTCGCTGCGGTACGTCGAGAAGTGACGCGGGCCCGTAAGGAACGTCAAGCGGCGACGCGGTACGTAAAGAAGTGACACAGGGAGACTGAGAACCTCATGGCAGTACGCGGGATCCTCGGCGGCCGTAACCGGCGCACGTACAAGACCCCCGAGCCGCACCCCTCGGGCGCGACGCCTCCGAAGATCCCCGGCGAACTGGTGCCCCAGCACGTCGCCGTCGTGATGGACGGCAACGGCCGCTGGGCCAAGGAGCGGGGTCTGCCGCGCACCGAGGGCCACAAGGTCGGCGAGGGCGTCGTCATGGACGTGCTCAAGGGCTGCATCGAGATGGGCGTCAAGAACCTCTCGCTCTACGCCTTCTCCACGGAGAACTGGAAGCGCTCGCCGGACGAGGTGAAGTTCCTGATGAACTTCAACCGCGACGTGATCCGCCGCCGCCGCGACGAGATGGACGAGCTCGGCATCCGGATCCGCTGGGTCGGCCGTATGCCGAAGCTGTGGAAGTCCGTCGTCCAGGAGCTCCAGGTCGCCCAGGAGCAGACCAAGGACAACGACAAGATGACGCTGTACTTCTGCGTCAACTACGGCGGCCGTGCCGAGATCGCGGACGCCGCGCAGGCCATCGCCCGGGATGTGGCGGCCGGAAAGCTCGACCCGTCCAAGGTCAACGAGAAGACGTTCCAGAAGTACATCTACTACCCGGACATGCCGGACGTGGACCTCTTCGTGCGTCCCAGCGGCGAGCAGCGCACCTCGAACTACCTGATCTGGCAGAGCGCGTACGCCGAGATGGTCTTCCAGGACGTTCTCTGGCCGGATTTCGACCGCCGCGACCTGTGGCGCGCCTGCCTGGAGTACGCGCAGCGCGACCGCCGCTTCGGCGGGGCGCAGGAGGCGGCGGAGGCCGCGGAGGCCGCCGAGAAGTGACGTCGTAGGACGTGAGAGGGGCCCCTGTACGCGTACAGGGGCCCCTCTCACGTTCGCGCGCTTACTTCTTGCTCGCGGCACACTCCGCACAGGTGCCGAAGATCTCCACGGTGTGCGCGACGTTCACATAGCCGTGCTGGGCGGCGATCATCTCGGCCCACTGTTCGACGGCGGGCCCTTCGACCTCGACCGCCTTGCCGCAGAGCCGGCAGACCAGGTGGTGGTGATGGTCGCCGGTCGAGCACCGCCGGTAGACGGCCTCGCCCTCGGTGGTACGCAGGACGTCGACCTCGCCCGCGTCGGCGAGGGACTGAAGGGTCCGGTAGACCGTGGTCAGGCCCACGGAGTCGCCGCGGTGCTTGAGGACGTCGTGCAGCTCCTGGGCGCTGCGGAACTCGTCGACCTCGTCGAGGGCCGCCGCCACCGCCGCCCGCTGCCGGGTGGACCGGCCGCGTACCGGCGCTGCGTTCGTGCCACTGATCGGCGCCGTGGCCACAGGTGCCTCCTCGTGTCGCCCGTACATGTGTCGGGCCATTGTGCCAGCCCGCCCGGGCGCCGCACTCAAACGCGCAGGTCGTCCGTCCCCCGGCGGGCCGCCGGTACCTCCAGGGTGCACTCGGCCCCCTTCTCCTCGCTCGTCCGGGCCCGGCGCCGGGCGAGCGGAGCCGCGAGCGCGGTCAGCGCGACGAACACCGCGATGGCCAGCAGCACGATCGTCGCGCCCGGCGGAACGTCCTGGTAGTACGAGGTCACGGTGCCGGTCAGGGTCACGGCGGTGCCGATCACCACGGAGAGCACGAACGTCACCCTGAAGGACTTGGTGATCTGCTGCGCGGCCGCCACCGGCACCACCATCAGCGCGCTGACCAGCAGCAGCCCGACGACCCGCATCGCGACGGTCACCGTCACGGCGGCGGTCACCGCGATCAGCAGGTTCAGCACCCGCACCGGCAGCCCGGTCACCCGGGCGAACTCCTCGTCCTGGCTGACCGCGAACATCTGCCGCCGCAGCCCGACGGTGACCAGCACCACGAAGGCCGCCAGCACGCAGATCGCGATCACGTCGAACTCGGAGACGGTGGAGAGCGAGCCGAAGAGGTACGAGGTCAGGTTGGCGTTGGAGCCGGTGTCGGAGAGGTTGATCAGCATCACGCCGCCCGCCATGCCCCCGTAGAAGAGCATCGCCAGGGCGAGGTCGCCGCGCGTGTGCCCGTACCAGCGGATCAGCTCCATGACGACCGCACCGGCCACGGCGACGGCGGTGGCCATCCAGACCGGGCTGGTGGAGAGCAGGAAGCCGAGGCCGACACCGGTCATCGCGATGTGTCCGATGCCGTCGCCCATCAGGGCCTGGCGGCGCTGGACCAGGTAGATGCCGATGGCGGGCGCGGTGATGCCGACCAGGACGGCCGCGATGAGCGCCCGCTGCATGAAGGGAGGGTTGAGGAATTCGAGGAACATCAGGTCAGCAGTCCCGTCCGTACGGGCTCGGCGGCCGCGTGGGGGTGTACGTGGTCGTGGCCGGGCAGCGCGTGCTGGCCGAGCGCCTCCGGCGGCGGGCCGTCGTGCGTCACGCAGCCGTCGCGCAGGACCACGGCCCGGTCGATCAGCGGCTCCAGCGGCCCCAGCTCGTGCAGCACCAGCAGCACGGAGGTGCCGAGCGCCACCTGCTCGCGCAGCGTCGAGGCGAGGATCTCCTGGCTGGCCAGGTCCACCCCGGCCATCGGCTCGTCCATGATCAGCAGCTCCGGCTCGGCGGCCATCGCGCGGGCGATCAGGACCCGCTGGTGCTGCCCGCCCGACAGGGCGCTCACGGAGTCCTTGGCGCGGTCGGCGAGGCCCACCAGCTCGATGGCCCGCTCCACGGCCGCCTTGTCGGCCTTCCTGGGCCACCGCAGCTTCGTACGGGCCAGCCGGCCGGAGGCGACGACCTCGCGGATGGTGGCGGGCACTCCGCCGGCGGCCGTGGTGCGCTGGGGCACGTAACCGATCCGGCCCCACTGGCGGAAGCGCCGCAGCTCGGTGCCGAACAGCTCGACGGTGCCGCCGGTCAGCGGGACCTGGCCGATGGCGGACCGTACGGCGGTGGACTTGCCGGAACCGTTGGCGCCGAGCAGCGCGACGACCTCGCCGCGGTGCACGGTGAGGTCCACCCCGCGCAGCACGGGCCGCGCGCCGAGGGTGGCGGTGGCGCCGCGCAGGCTGACGACGGCCTCGCGGGTGCTGTTCTCACGCTCCGGCATGAGCGCCTCCGATCCGATGGTCCTACGAGTGAAGCGGGTCGTGCGGGTCACTTCGCGCCGAGCGCCTTCTGCAGCGCGGCGAGGTTGGACTCCATGACCTCGATGTAGTCAGCGCCCTGGGACTTCTTCGTGATTCCCTCCAGCGGGTCCAGGACGTCGGTCTTGAGTCCGGTGTCCTTCGCGAGGGTCTTCGCGGTCTTGTCGCTGGCGAGCGTCTCGAAGAAGACCGTGGTGGCCTTCTCCTTCTCCGCGATGGTGTGCAGCTCCTGGATGCGCGCCGGGGTCGGCTCGGCCTCGGGGTCGATGCCCGCGATGCCCTGCTGGGTCAGCCCGTAGCGCTCGGCGAGGTAGCCGAAGGCGGAGTGGGTGGTGATGAAGGTCTTGGTGGCGGTGTTCTTCAGCCCGGTCTCGTACGCCGTGTTCAGCTTGTCCAACTCGCCGACCAGCGCCTCGGTGTTCTTCTTGTAGTCGGCGGCGTGGTCCGGGTCGGCCTTCTCCAGCGACTTGCCGACACCCTTGGCGACCTCGGCGTACTTCACCGGGTCCAGCCAGATGTGCGGGTCGGCGCCGCCCTCCTCGCCGTGGTTGTGGCCGTCGCCCTCGGAGTGCTCCTCGTGGGCCTCTTCCTCGTGGCCGTGCTCGTCCTCATGCCCGTGGTCGTCCTCGTGCCCGTGGTCGTGGCCGCTGACCTCGGCTCCGTGGTTCTCCAGCGTGGTGAGGGTCGCGGCGTCGACGGTGTTCTTGACACCGGACTGCTTGATCGCGTCGTCCACGGCGGGCTGGATGCCCTTGAGGTAGAGCACGTAGTCGGCCTCGCTGATGGAGCCGATCTGGCGCGGGGTGAGCTCCAGGTCGTGCGGCTCGACGCCCGGCTTGGTGAGGTTGGTGACCGCGACGTGCTCGCCGCCGATCCTCTCGGCCAGGAACTGCATCGGGTAGAACGACGCCGTCACCTTCAGCTGGTCGCCGTTGCTCCCGCTGCCCCCGTCGGAGGCGGCGTCGGAGGTGGAGCAGGCGGAGAGAGCGGTCAGACCGAGGACGACAGCTCCGGCGACGGCGGTGGTGGGTATCAGGCGGCGTACGTTCATGACAGTCATTTTCAACAAAAGTGGAAACGATTGTCAACAAGGCGGATGAGATGCCCGGAAGGTCACCTGGTGACGGGGCGAAGATCGTCCGAGCGCCCACCGATTTGATCCAGGGGGTGCGCCCGCCGGTAATCTGAAGCATTCGCCGTTCGTCATCGTCGTATGAAGAGAGCACCGTGGCCGCCGACAAGATCGACACCATCGTCAGCCTGAGCAAGCGCCGTGGCTTCGTCTACCCCTGCAGTGAGATCTACGGTGGTCAGCGCGCCGCCTGGGACTACGGGCCGCTGGGCGTCGAGATGAAGGAGAACCTGAAGCGTCAGTGGTGGCGCTACATGGTCACCGCGCGCGAGGACGTGGTCGGTCTCGACTCGTCGGTCATCCTGGCGCCGGACGTCTGGGTCGCCTCGGGCCACGTCGCCACCTTCTCGGACCCGCTGACCGAGTGCACCTCCTGTCACAAGCGCTACCGCGCCGACCACTTGGAGGAGGCGTACGAGGAGAAGCACGGCAAGCCGCCGGTCAACGGCCTCGCCGACCTCAACTGCCCCAACTGCGGCAACAAGGGCACCTTCACCGAGCCCAAGCAGTTCTCGGGCCTGCTCTCCACGCACCTCGGCCCGACCCAGGACTCCGGCTCGGTCGCCTACCTGCGTCCCGAGACCGCGCAGGGCATCTTCACCAACTTCGGCCAGGTGCTGCAGACCTCGCGCAAGAAGCCGCCGTTCGGTATCGCGCAGATGGGCAAGTCCTTCCGGAACGAGATCACTCCGGGCAACTTCATCTTCCGGACGCGTGAGTTCGAGCAGATGGAGATGGAATTCTTCGTCAAGCCGGGCGAGGACGAGGAGTGGCAGCAGTACTGGATGGACCAGCGCTGGAACTGGTACACGGACCTCGGCATGCGCGAGGAGAACATGCGCTGGTTCGAGCACCCGAAGGAGAAGCTCTCCCACTACTCCAAGCGCACCGCGGACATCGAGTACCGCTTCCGCTTCGGTGGCAGCGAGTGGGGCGAGCTGGAGGGTGTCGCCAACCGCACGGACTACGACCTCAAGGCGCACTCCGAGGCCTCGGGCACCGACCTCCAGTACTACGACCAGGAGGCCAACGAGCGCTGGACGCCGTACGTCATCGAGCCCGCGGCCGGTGTCGGCCGCGCGATGCTGGCGTTCCTGCTCGACGCCTACGTCGAGGACGAGGCGCCGAACGCCAAGGGCGTCATGGAGAAGCGCACCGTGATGCGTCTCGACCCGCGCCTGGCCCCGGTCAAGGTCGCCGTCCTGCCGCTCTCCCGCAACCCGCAGCTCTCGCCGAAGGCCAAGGGCCTGGCGACCGACCTGCGGAAGAACTGGAACATCGAGTTCGACGACGCCGGCGCGATCGGCCGCCGCTACCGCCGCCAGGACGAGATCGGCACCCCGTTCTGCGTCACCGTCGACTTCGACACCCTGGACGACAACGCGGTGACCGTGCGCGAGCGCGACACGATGAAGCAGGAGCGCGTCTCGCTGGACCAGATCCAGGCGTACCTCGGCGCCCGTCTGATCGGCTGCTGACGGCTCCTGTACGCCCCTGAGGGCGCGTGAGGCCCCCGGTTCCGGGTACGGAGACCGGGGGCTTCGTCGTACGGTCCACCGGGGCCCTTCCGCCGCCGTCCCGGGAGGTACGCGATGCCGTCGATCATCACCAGCAAGGTCACCAGATGGGACCAGCACGGCCGTGAACACGTCGTGCGGGTGCGGAAGTCGGGCATCGCGCGGGAGCTGACCTGCGCCACCTGCGGCTGGCGCCGCTCGGCCCAGTTCCTGCCGTGGCTCAAGGCCCAGGAGCACCTGACCGAGGCGCACCAGGCGACGGTGGACCCGACCACGGCCTGAAAAACCGGGTGCGGGTCGCTTCGGGGGCGCGGTACCGTTCCGGCATGTCTTCGTTCTTCCAGATCTACGAGTGAGAGTGCGGCGGGTGAGTCCACCCCGCCGCCACGGGGACCGGCGCGACCGGCCCCTTCGACCTTTCCCGACTCACTTCTCATCACCACGAATGGGAGAACGCCGTGGCCAAGAGCCGCAACAACCTCCTCGGCGTCGGCGGACAGCGCAAGAAGCTGTCCCGCGCCGAACAGCAGGGCGCGGGTTCCGCGCGAGGCGCCGACCGCAAGGCCGCCGAGGACAAGAAGCAGGAGCTGGTACGCAAGATGCGCGAGCGCGCCGAGGCCCAGGCGGCCACGACCGCCGAGCCGGCCGCCGACCAGGACGGCCCCGCGCAGAGCTGACACGTAGATAAGTACGACGGTGGGCCCGGATCATCCGCGATCCGGGCCCACCGCGCTTTCCCGGAGGCCTCATCGCGCTTTTCCGGAGGCCCATCGCACTTTTCCGGGGGCCCTACCGCTCGTCGATGAGCTTCCGCGCGATCGCGCCGAGGGCCGCGAGCTCCTCCGGGGTCAGGCGGTCGACGAAGTGGCGGCGTACGGAGGCGACATGGGTGGGAGCGGCGTCGCGCAAGGTGTCCCAGCCGGTCGGGGTCAGGACCAGGAGGCAGCCGCGTCCGTCGGCCGGGTCGGGCGCGCGGCGGAGGAGTTCGCGCGCCTCCATGCGGGAGGCGTGCCGGGAGAGGCGGCTGCGTGACCAGCCCATCTTGGCGGCCTGTTCGTGCAGCGTGCTGGTGCCGTCCGGGCGCTCGGACAGCGTGCTGAGCACCTCGTAGTCCGGCTCGGAGAGACCGACTGCGGCCAGGTCCTGCGCGGTGCCGACCTGGACGGCGGTGACCATGCGGTGGTACGCGCGCCAGGCGCGCTCCTCGTCGGCGGAGAGCCAGTTGACCGGGGGCTCCGCCCCATTCGTTGACATGTAACCAATCTACCGGCTAATTTCGTTTCCATGGCAACGAAACGGCTGCGCATCCTCGTCCTGACCTGCTCCACGCGACCCGGCGCGCTCGGCCCCGCCGTCGGCCGCTGGCTGACCGACACGCTCGCGGCCGACGCCGAGCTGCTCGGCGCGGACCTCGTACCGCTGGCCATCGGCGATCTGGACCTGCCGTTCCTGGACGAGGAGGAGCACCCGTCGACCGGCGTCCACCACCACGAGCACACCCGCCGCTGGAGCCGGATCGTCGACGAGGCGGACGGCTTCGTCCTTGTGACGCCGGAGTACAACTACGGCATGCCGGCCACGCTCAAGAACGCGCTCGACTACCTGAGCCCCGAGTGGGCCTGGAAGCCGGTCGGCTTCGTCAGTTACGGCCACACCTCGGCCGGCACCCGCGCGGTCCAGCACGCCAAGCAGGTGGTGACCACGCTGCGGCTGGTCCCGCTCGGCGCGACCGTCGCCCTGCGGATCGCGGACGCGCTGCGGGACGGCCGCCTGGAGCCCGAAGCGCGTCACGCGGACGCGGCGCAGGGCCTGTTGGCGGAGCTGGTACGAGCGGCCCGCGCTCTGGCCCCGATGCGCGAGCGCGAGCACGCGGCCTCCGCCGAGGGCCCGCTGCCGGGCTCGTACGCGCGTCGGCTCGGCCCGGACGACGCCGCCGAGGTGACCGTGCTCCAGCGCTGCTGCTGGATGGAGGAGGCCCTCGCCAACGACACGCTGGCCATCCCGGCGCTCCACGAGTCACCGGCCGACGTACGCGCCTGGCTGGCCGACTGGGACACCACGGGCCTCTGGCGGGACGGCCGGCTGCTCGGCATGGTCCGCACCCGCCGCACCGGCACCGACCTGCACGTCGGACGGCTCGCCGTCGCTCCCGATCTGCGCGGCCTCGGCGTGGGCCGCTGGCTGCTGAGCCGGGCCGAGTCCACGGCCGAGGAAGGCGACCGCATCGTCCTGTCCACCGGTGCCGCCAGCCACCGCAACATCGCGCTCTACCAGCGGCAGGGGTACGCCGTGCTGCCCGGCACCTGGGAAGAGGGCGTCGTGGACCTGGTCAAGCCGGCAGCGGCCTGAACGACGATGTGCGACGGAGGAGAAGAAGTGGATCAGGTGGACTGGATCGACATCCCGGCCGGGCCGGTGCGTCGCGGCACGCCCGCCGACGAGATGGCGGCCGTGGCCCGGCGCTACGCGGACACGCACGTACCGGAGTCCTGGTACCGGAAGGAGGCCCCGCGTACGGAGATTCACGTACCGGCCTTCCGGATCGCCCGGACGGCGGTCACCGTCGAGCAGTACGCGCTCTTCGCGGCGGACACCGGCCGGCCGGCGCCACGGGGCCCGGCGGCGGACCATCCGGTCATCGGGATCGCCTGGGAGGACGCGACGGCGTACTGCCGGTGGCTCGGAGAGCGCGTCGGAGGTGCGGTGCGGCTGCCGACGGAGGACGAGTGGGAGCGGGCCGCGCGGGGTGACGACGGCCGGGAGTTCCCGTGGGGCGACGAGTACCGCACCGGCCTGGCCAATCTGGTGGACCTCGGCGTCGGCACCACCACGCCGGTCGGCTCGTTCCCGGACGGCGCGAGCCCCTTCGGCGTGCTGGACATGGCGGGCAACGCCGACGAGTGGACCTCCACGCTCTACGCCCCCTATCCCGGCGCGCCCGACGACGTACCGGTCACCGAGGACTGGGCCTTCGACCGGCACATCACCCGGGGCGGCGCCTTCCGCCACGACCGGGACCTGGCCCGGTGCGCCCGGCGCCACGGCGCGTACGAGGAGGATCTCGCGGCGATCGGCGTGGGCTTCCGGCTCGCGGCCCCACCGGCCGCCGCGTAGCCGAGGGCCGCCGCGTAGCCGAGCCGACCGGGCCCCTACCGGCCGCCGCGTAGCCGAGCCGACCGAGCCCCTACCGGCCCGCCAGGTCCCTGAACCGCACCCCGGTCAGCTCCTCCGAGACCTCCCAGACCCGACGGGCCTCGTCGGCGCCGGTGAGCCGGGAGTAGAGCTTCTGCTCGGCCGGCGCACCGCCCATGTGGCCGGGCCCCTTGGGCCCGTAGAGAGCGCCGCCCCGCGAGTCGGGCGCGGTCGCGGCGTACAGGGCGGGCAGTTGGGCGCTCTCCACCGTGCCGACCAGGATGCCCCGGGCCGACAGGAACCGGATCAGCCGCACGCCCAGGGTGTCCTTGGCCCGGCCCATCTCCGGCCGGGCGGCGAGCAGGCTGGTGGGCGCGATGCCCGGGTGGGACAGGTTGCTGGTGATGCCCCAGCCCTCGGCCCGGCTGCGGCGGTCGAGTTCCAGGCCGAACAGCCCGAAGGCGATCTTCGACTGGCTGTAGGCCTTCATGCCGTTGTACGAGCGCTCCCAGTTCAGGTCGTCCCAGTTGATCGCGTTCTGGTTGGCGGAGACGCTGATCTGCGAGGTCACCCGGGCCTGCCCGGCCCGCAGGAGGGGCAGCAGGCGGCCGACGAGGGCGAAGTGGCCGAGGTGGTTGGTGCCGAACTGCGTCTCGAACCCGTCGGCGGTCGTCTGCCGGTCGGGCGGGGTCATCACGCCCGCGTTGTTGACCAGCAGGTGGATGGGCCGGCCCTCGCCGGCCAGGGAGTCGCCGAGCGCGGCGACCGAGTCCAGCGAGGACAGGTCGAGTGAGCGCAGCGACACCCGGGCGCCGGGAGCCTGCCGCCGGATCGCGTCGAGCGCCTTCTCGCCCTTGCCCTGGTTGCGGACGGGCAGGACGACCTCGGCACCGGCGGCGGCGAGGCGGGCCGCGATACCGAGCCCGATGCCGTCGCTGCCGCCGGTGACGACGGCACGCCTGCCGGAGAGGTCGGGGAGGGTGAGGGCGGGGTTCGTGCGGGGCATGCGGGTCACTCCTCGTGGGGTCCGTGAGGCCGGGTCGCTTCGACGGTGACGCCGTCGCCGCGGCCTATCCAGGGCCTGCCGATCCGCTGATCGGCGGCCCGCCGTTCGACCGGCGAGGCGACGTTACGTTCCGGGTGAGGCCGGACTCCGGGGACGCGCCCGGCCGTATGGGGGGATCGACGATCCGTGGTTGCGACGGCCGCCGGACGCTACAAAGGAGGTGGGGGCGGACGACCGGGGGCGGGGGCGGACGACCGGGAAGACGAAGACACGGACCGGAGGAGAACAGTGGAGATCGACCGCGCAGGCCTGGCGGCCTTCCTCCGGCACCGCCGGGAGCTGCTGCAACCCGAGGACGTCGGACTCCCGCGCGGACAGCGCCGCAGGACCGGCGGGCTGCGCCGCGAGGAGGTCGCCGTGCTCTGCCACATGTCGACCGACTACTACGCCCGGCTGGAACGCGAACGCGGACCGCAGCCGTCGGAGCAGATGATCGCCTCGATCGCGCAGGGCCTCCATCTCTCCCTGGAGGAGCGCGACCACCTGTTCCGCCTCTCCGGCCACACCCCGCCCGTCCGGGGAACGACCGGTGAGCACATCAACCCCGGCCTCCTCCGCATCCTCGACCGGCTGGACGACACCCCCGCCGAGATCGTCACCGAACTGGGGGAGACCCTGCGGCAGAGCCCGCTGGGCGTCGCCCTCACCGGGGACACGACCCGCTACGCGGGCTTCGACCGCTCCATCGGCTACCGCTGGTTCACCGACCCCGCCACCCGCTCGCTGTACGTGGCGGACGACCACGACTTCCTCTCCCGGATGTTCGCCTCCGGCCTGCGCGAGCTGGCCACCCTGCGGGGCGCCGGCTCCCGCGCGGCCCACTGCGCCGAGCTGCTGCTCGACCAGAGCGAGGAGTTCCGCCGCCTCTGGGACCGGCACGAGGTCGGCATCCGCCCGCACGAGGTCAAGCGCTTCATCCACCCCGAGGTGGGCGTCCTGGAACTGAACTGCCAACGGCTGCTGGACCCGGACCAGTCGCACAGCCTGCTCGTCTACACGGCGCCGCCGGGCAGCGAGAGCTATGACCGGCTGCGGCTGCTGTCGGTCGTAGGAGCACAGGCGATGACCTGATCTGACCCGCCCCGAGCGGTCCTGTGGTCCCGTCCGCGTGGTGATCGGCGCTCTAAGGTGCGGATGGGGGGCGCGATCGAGGCGAAACGAGGCGGTCTGTCATGGGGACCTATGTGCTGGTGCACGGAGCCATGCACGGTGGCTGGTGCTGGCGCTCCGTCCGCGACCTGCTCTCCCGGGCCGGCCATCAGGTCTTCACGCCGAGCCTGACCGGGCAAGGGGAGCACGCTCACCTGCTCGGCCCGGACATCGGCGTCGCCACGCACGTGGAGGATGTGGCCGGTCTCCTGCATTACGAGGACCTCAGCGAGGTGCACCTGGTCCTGCACAGCTACGCCGGTGTCCTGGCGGGCCCGGTCGCCGAGCGGGCGGCCGGTCGCCTCGCCTCGGTCACCTTCCTCGGCGCGTTCCTCGTCCGGCCAGGCGAGTGCCTGCTAAACGTCGAGCCGCCCGAGACGGCCCAGCGGTACCGTGCACTGGCAGCAGCGGGCGGGGAGGGCTGGTTTCTGCCCGCCGACGCCTCCTTTCTCGCCCAATGGGGCATCACGGAGGAGGAGTTGGCGGCCTGGGTGGCGCCCCGCCTCACCGCTTTCCCGTTGCGCTGCCAGACGGACGCCGTCGACTTCGACCCGGCACCGCTCGCGGCCCTGCCCGCGTCCTACGTACGCCACACCCGGCCGCCGCTGCCCAGCCTCGAACGGTCCGAGGACCGGGCACGAGCCCACGGCTGGGACGTCCACTCGCTCCCGACCGGCCACGACATGATGCTCGAAAGCCCGGAGGCCACAGCGCGCCTGCTGACCAGCGTCAGAACAGATCCGGGTGATGGTCCACGAGGAGCCGGGTGACGGCGTCGTCGGTGGGGTCCGTGACGAGCCAGCTGTGGGCGGAGGGGTGCGCGGCGAACAACTCACAGGCGTCGTTACGGGGGTTGAGCGCGGAACACCAGGGGAGAGGGGCGAGGGCGGCGAGCCCGGAGCCCTTCCAGCGGACCCAGACGCCGCTTCCGGGTCGTCCGCCTTCGTCCCAGAGCAGGGCGGCGTGCCGGTCGTCATGGTCGCCGCCGAGTTCGCAGAGGACATGGCCGGACTCGGGCCGTTGTCCGGGCGGCGCGAGGGCGACGAGGTGGTCCGGGGGCGGGAGGAGGGCGACGGCGGTGCACTGCTTCATGGCCGGTGGCGCTTTCGTGGGTCGTCGGATGCGTCGTCATCGGTATCGGTACCGGCCGCCCCGGCGATGAGGTCCGCGAGGGGATCGGTGATGTCCCAGGAGTGGCCGGTGGGATGGCCGGTGGGGAGGGAGCAGTGCAGGACGGCGTCGGTGCGCAGGTGCCGGAGGGCGGCCGGGCACCAGGGCGCGGTGGTGATCCGGTGGGTGCGGTCGGTCTCGGGGCCGCTCCAGAAGAACCAGAGGGCGGGCCGGTCGGGGTCTTCGGCAGGCGACAGGAGCGCGGCGTGGTCGGTGACGGCGTCGTGGTCGCCGAGCTCGCACAGCACGTAGTGGTCGAGCGTGAAGTCGTCCGGCGGGGTGTCGGGCCCGTGGGGCATGGTGACGAGGGCGGTGAGCACCTCGCTGAGGGGGAGCCGGGTGAGGGCGGTGCATTGCAGCACGGAGACCTCTTCTGCGGAGGGGGCTACAGCGGTCCGGCCGGGGCGGTGTGCCATCCGGCGAGGGTGAGGTGCAGCCCGACGGCGGGGTCGGCGACGGTGAAGTGGAGCGGGAAGCCCGCTTCGAGGGTCCGTATCGCGTCGTCCTGGCGGTACGCGTCGGTGGCCCAGAACCGCAGGCTCTCGGGTGCGTCGGTGCCGTGGAAGCGAACGGGCCGTACGTCGGCGGGTAACGCGTCCCGTACGGCGCTCCCGTGCGCGTTGGCGAGCCGGAGGGCTTGTCGCCGCAGCCACAGGAGGACGAGGCGCCGGTTGCGTACGGTGACCCCGCCGAGCGAGGCGAACCGCTGCCCGACGATGACGGTGACCTCGGCGGCGTAACGCGCGCGCATCACGCGGCCCGCCCGTGGTCGCCGGCGGCCGGGCCCCGGGTGAGGGGGCTGTTCACAGGACCTCACCCCGGCTACGGGCGTTGGCGCGGGCGGTGCGGGCGCGGAGCTGCTCTATGGGAAGCGCGGGCCGTACGTGCCGGGGCTCGACCTCCCACTCGCGCCCGCCGCCGATGGGCCGCAGCGACCAGTAGTCGCCGGCGACCCCGCGGAACTCGCCCACGCGATTGCCTCGGCTGGTGTCGACGAGGGGGGCTCCGAGGGCGGGGAGGTCAGGAGGTGGTTCTTCGGAATTCGGACGAGCGTTCACGCCGTACACCTATAGCTCCACTCTGTAGCTGAACGGCTACCGGGGCGATTCAGAGTGGCCTACCGTGAAAATCCCTTCAACTGGCTGAAGTTGAAGGAAGGGTAGGGAGCGCGGCGTGGTCAACATCAAAGAACTGAATCCCGCGAGCAGTCCGCGGGCTGCCTTCGGTGCCCGTATCCGCAGGTACCGGGTGGAGCGGGGGTGGAGCCAGGACGTGCTGGCTCCGAAGATCGGGTACTCCAGCCAGCACATCTCGGCGGTGGAAACTGTTCGCAAACCGCCAACTCTGCGCTTTGCGCGGAACTCTGATCAGGCATTTGGTACGACAGGCGCGGCTGACTCGTTCGAGCGCGAGTTCGCCGAGATGCGGAACGGCTCGCTGCTGGAAGGCTTCCCGGAGTACGTGGGGTACGAGGGGCGGGCAGTGGAGATCAGGTTGTTCGAGGTCGGCCTCATTCCCGGGCTGTTACAGACACCGGACTACGCGCGGGCCGTCGCCTACGGGGATGTGGAACGCGGGTCCATCACCTACGAACAGGCCGACGAACGCGTCGCGTTCCTGGAGGAGCGGCAGGCGGCCCTGGTGCGGTCGCAGCCGCCGATGGTGTTCGTCGTCATGGACGAGAGCTGCCTCCATCAGACTGTTGGTGGTCCGGAGGTCATGAACGCTCAGCTCCGACGGCTGGAGGAGATGGCCGCGCGGCCCAACTGGATCATCCAGGTGGCGCCGTTCAGCCTCGGCGAGCGCCGGGCATGCGACCTGCCGGTCTACCTGCTGACCATGGCCGACCGGTCCATCGTCGCGTACGCCGAATCGCAGGCGCAGGGCTATGTCGAGCGCGAAACCTCGGTGGTGGCACCGATGTTCACGACCTACCATCAACTCCAGGGTGAGGCGCTGTCGAAGGCGGCGTCTGTGGCCAAGATCAGCAAGTTGCGAAAGGGCACTCCGTGAAGACCGAATCCCCCCGCTGGTTCAAGTCCTCGTACAGCTCGAACGGCGGTGCCTGCATCGAGGTGGCCGCCAACTTCGTCGCCTCGCAGGGCATCGTCCCGGTTCGTGACTCCAAGTGCGTGGACGGCCCGGTGGTCGACGTCCGTACCGCCGCGTTCTCCGCGTTCGTCGCGGGCGTGCAGGCCGGAACGTTCGACGCCGCCTGACCGCTGCCGGTCCAGGACCGCCCCACCATGCTCGGCACGGTGGGGCGGTCCTGCTGTTCGGAGGCGGGGTGCGCGAGGGGCCCTCTGGCGTCGCTCTTAGGGCTCATGCATGGTGGAACTTCCCACGACGAAAGGGCACTTCGCGATGACCGAGCACCCGCAGTGGTTCACGTCCTCGTACAGCTCGAACGGCGGCAACTGCATCGAGGTGGCCGTCAACCTGGCCGCCGCGCGCGGCGTCATCCCGGTGCGTGACTCCAAGAGCGTGGACGGCCCGGTGGTCGACGTCCGTACCGCCGCGTTCTCGGCGTTCGTCGCGGGCGTGCAGGCCGGGACGTTCGACGCCGTAGGAAAGCCGTGAGGCGAGGAGTCCGTACGCGTACCGGCTGAGCAGCCCCCGCCCTCGCCCGCCCCCCCTTGCATCGGCCATGCTGGCCGAATTCCGCCGCTTTCCTGCGGCGCCGGGGAAATCGATAAATAGGTGAGTGATCTTCCGCTTTTGCTGGGTAGCCGGGCTCATGAGGGCCCGGGGAGGCCTTCCATTATTTCCGGGAGGGAAAGCGATGAAGAAGGTCATCCTGGCTGCGGTTTCGGTGTCTTTGGGTGCGACGGCACTGGTGGGGTGCGGCGGTGAGAGTTCCGACGACGCGTTCGAGGGAAAGAGCGCGGACACCATCGCGGCGGAAGCGGTCAAGGCGACGCGTGACGCGAAATCCCTGCGGATCGTCGGAAAGGCGGAGCAGCCCGGCGGCAACGAGATCAACCTCGATTTCCGCGTGGACGACCAGGATCTCTGTACGGGCACCATGACCGGACAGGGGGCCAAGGCCGATGTCATCCAGGTCGGGCAGAGCGTCTACGTGCGGGGCGACGAGAAGTTCTGGCAGAACACGCTGAAGGGCAAGCCCGGCACCGAGAAGGTGGTCCAGCAGGTCCAGGACAAGTGGGTGGTCTCCGATTCGGCGCAGGCCGGGGCGGAGGGGATGTGCGACAAGCAGGCCGCCCTCGCCATGCTGGACAGCGACAAGTCCGAGCGCAAGGGAATGAAGAAGGGCAAGACCACGGAGGTCGACGGCACGCCGGCGCTGATCCTGGAGAAGAAGCAGGAGAACGGCGAGAAGATCACCATGTACGTGGCCACCGAGGGCGAGCCCTACGTTCTCAAGGCGGTGTCCGAAGGCGGCGACGTGCCGAGCGAGACGGTGCTGAGCGATTACAACAAGAAGGTCGACGCGCAGAAGCCCGCCGCCGAGGACGTGGTGGACCTGAAGAAGATCAACGCCTGACGTATTCCGCTCTTCAGGCGCGCGGCACTTTCTCCGGCCTTCGAGAAAGGGGTTCCTCCACCGGACGGTGTCCGGTGGAGGAACCCCTTTCTCGACCGCAGGGCTATTTCCCGCCTTTCACCCGGTGTTGAACCGGGGCAGGATCGAGTGCTGCCGGTTTCTGCCAGGCCGCTGTGCTGGTCAGGGGGTGAGGGCGTACTCGGTGAAGTGGCCGCAGGCGGTGAAACCGAGGCGGCGGTAGACAGGTTCCCCGTCGGCGGATGCCTGGAGCACCGCGGTCTCGTAACCCGCGTCCCGGGCGGTGCGCAGGGCGGCCGCGGTGATGGCGCCGCCGTAGCCGCGGCGGCGGTCGGTGGCGAGGGTGGCGATGTTGTAGATGCCCGCGACGCCCGCGTGCAGGAAGACCTCGGCCGAGCAGACGGGACGGCCGTCGACGTAGCCGACCAGGTAGCGGGCGGGGCAGTCTGCGGTGAGGGCCGCATCGGCGGCGTCGGCGAAGAACCGGCGCACCGTGGCGGCGGGCGGGTTCCAGTTCGCGGCGAGGACCGTGGCGTAGTCGGCGAGCTGTTCCGGGGTGGTGACCGGGCGGATCTCCAGGCCGTCCACGTGTGCGTCGGGGAGGGGGTCGCGCAGGTCCTTCCCCATGCCCGTCTCCGTTTCCGACGCCTCCAGGCCGGCGGCCCGAAGATGTTCGGCGAGATGGTCGGGCGTGGAGGCGGGGCCCACCCACCAGGAGAAGGGGCGGCCGGTGGCGGCCAGGGTCCGGGCCGTCTCCGCGGCGCGGGCCGGGGCGGTGACCGGGGAGAAGCGGGCCGCCGCGACGATGTTGAAGGTGTCGTCGTCGAGACCACTGTCGGCGATCAGCAGGTCGCCGGTCTCGGTGACGGACGCGCCCTTCATGGTTCGGTGCAGGTGGCAGGCGTGCTCGGCGAGATTCTGCTCCATCGCGAGCGGAAGGTCGGCTTCGTTGACGGACAGGAGGTGCATGGGCTTCATGATGATGCATCCCAGCAGGCCGTCCGGGGCGCTCGCAGGTCCTTTTCCCGCGCCTGCTGCCGCGCCTCCTCCCGCGCTCTCCCGCGCCTGCGAACGGTTTCGGGACAACCCTCAGGAGCGAGCGTCCGACGAAGAGGCGGCCGGTGTCTCCCGGCCCAGACGGATGAGGGACCGGTCGTGGACGCGGCTGAGGAGCAGCAGGGCGCAGACGGCGCCGATGAGGGCGCAGAACATGTCCCACTGGGTGTCCCAGACGTCTCCTTGCGTGCCCAGGAAGGCGTCGGCGGCCTGGCCCCCGGTGACGGCCGCGAGCCATTCGAGCATCTCGAAGACGGCGCTGAAGGCCAGGCAGGCGCAGACGGTGAGCGGGGCGAGCCAGCGGCTGCCGCGCAACGGGGAGGTGCGGAGGAGGAGTTCGCGTACCAGGACGGCCGGGACGAAGCCCTGCACGAGGTGGCCGAAGCGGTCGTAAGGGTTGCGGTCCCAGCCGAGCCAGTCCCGCACCCAGTCCCCGGCGGGCACCTCCGCATAGGTGTAGTGGCCACCCACGATGAGGACCAGGGCGTGCGCCGCCAGCAGCCCGCACAGCAGGCCGCTCAGCGGGAAACGGTGACGCAGCAGGATCGCCAGCGGCAGCCCCACCATCACCCACACCGTCTCCAGCAGCCAGGTCGTCGGATCGGCCGCCCCGAACCACGACGCGACGAGCGCCGCGCTCACCCCGACGGCGAGGAGGGCCGGCAGACGACGCCGGGACGACAGACTCATGGCCGGCGTCGGGGCCGGGGCGGGGTGGGCACTCATGGCCTGCTCCTCAGGTTCGGTGCGGGCCCCCACTCTCGGGCCCGGCCGGAACCGCGCTCATGAGTACGTGTACTCAAACCCTCCTGGTCTTCTCCCCACGGAACCGTTCGGTGACCTTCTCCCTGAGGAACACGGTCGTCTCCGGCGGCGAGACGACGAACCTCCACTTGCCCCGCCCTCGGAGCGAGGGTGCGAAACAAGCGCGTGCGGAGGGCCTGGAACTAACGGATATTCGAGCTGCCCGGGGTCCTCCACTGTGAGAGAACCCGGCGCGCGTTCACGGTGTCGGGGTGGTCCTCGCCCAGGAGCCGCTCACTGTCGGACACCACTCGCTCCAACAGTTCCATCGCCTCCCCGGTCCGCCCTGCCTGCCAGTACGAGGCGGCGAGGTTGGCTCGGGCCGTCACGGTGGAGGGGTGGTCCTCACCGAGCAGCTGCTCGCTGTCGGTTACCACCTGCTCCTTGATCGCGATCGCCTCCCGGGTCCGCCCCGCCTGCTGGTAGGAGGCGGCGAGGTTGGCCCAGGCCCTCACGGTGTCGGGGTGGTCCTCGCCCAGGAGCCGCTCCCGGTCGGCCACCACCCGCTCCAACAGCTCGATCGCCTCCCCGGTCCGCCTCGCCTGCCAGTACGAGGCGGCGAGGTTGGCCCGGGCCCTCACGGTGTCGGGGTGGTCCTCACCGAGCAGCTGCTCCAGGTCGGCCACCACCTGCTCCTTGATCGCGATCGCCTCCCGGGTCCTCCCGGCCTGCCAGTACGAGACGGAGAGGTTGGCCCGGGCCGTCACGGTGTCGGGGTGGTCCTCACCCAGCAGCCGCTCCAGGTCGGCCACCACCCGCTCCAACAGCTCGATCGCCTCCCCAGTCCGCCCCGCCTGCCAGTACGAGGCGGCGAGATTGGCCCGGGCCGTCACGGTGAAGGAGTGGTCCTCACCGAGCAGCTGCTCCCGGTCGGTCACCACCCGCTCCTCAATCGCGATCGCCTCCCGGGTCCTCCCGGCCTGCCAGTACGAGACGGAGAGGTTGGCCCGGGCCGTCACGGTGTCGGGGTGGTCCTCACCGAGCAGCTGCTCCCGGTCGGTCACCACCCGCTCCTCAATCGCGATCGCCTCCCGGGTCCTCCCGGCCTGCCAGTACGAGGTGGCGAGGTTGGCCCGGGCCGTCACGGTGTCGGGGTGGTCCTCACCGAGGCGTTGCCGGCTGGTGGCGGCCATCGCTTGCCAGTAGGTGATGGCCGGGGCGGCCAGGCCGGTGTCACGGAGGCTGGTGCCGGCCCGGAACAGGACCGGATGCCCGTCCGGGTCCCAGAGGATGTCGGGGGCGTGGTCGGCAAGTGCGTCGGTGTTGGCACGCAGGACGGCCGCGAGGTCCGGATGTACCTGGTCCACCTCCGGCCACACCTCCAGCAGCGCGTCGGCCGCCGCCCCGGCTGCCCGGGCGAGCTCATCGGCGGTGAGTGACTCCCGTACCGCCCGCGCCGTCAGAGCGTGCACGCGCACAGCCCGCGGTTCCGCACGCTGGTCATAGGTGATCAGCGCATACCGGTCAAGTAGACGAAGCACGGTGTGGATCTGGTCGGGTGTGGCCTGCGCCTGGGAGGTGACTGGGTGCGGAGTGACGTGGGTGAGGGCAGCAGAAGCGGTCCAAAAGGCACGCGGGTGGCCTGCGGGGTCGAGGAATGCGGTGAGGTGGAGGACGGAGCGGGCGAGGGGGCCGCGGGAGTCTCGGTCGGTGGCTTCGAGGGCGAGGAGAAGGGTGGCAGTGATCTTCCGGCCGTAGCCCTCGGCGTCCGCCGTGTCGGGCAGTGCGAGTTCGAGTCGGGTCCGGCGGAAGTGGGCGTGGTACTGGGTGCACGTGAGGTCTTCGTTGACCATGTACGCGGCGGCGTGGCTCAGTGCGAGGGGAAGATGGCCGAGGGCCTGGGCGAGGGCAGGAGCCTGATCGTCGAGGAGGTGGGCGGTGTGGTCGTGGGCGAGTCGCAGGGTCAGATAGTCGGCGGCCTCCTCAGGGGTGTAGACATCGACGTCGATACGGGTGCGGTTCCCACCGGTCAGACGGGCATCCTTGAGGCGGGTGGTGGCCAAGACATGGCCGGTGCCGGTGCGGCTGGTGGGCCACCAGGGGGTGATCGCTACAGGGTCGGTGATGTCGTCGAGGACGACCAACCAGCGGCGGTCGGTGGTGGCGAGCCAGTCGAGCAGGGCGCGGGCGTCGGATTGCGGGTCCTTGCCGGTGGCGCCTGGCAGATGGATGCGGGCTGCGGCCTGCGCGTACTGGGTGATGACCTGCTGCTGCTCGGTCGCGGTCACCCAGACCACCAGGTCGACGGTATCGGTGAGGGCGTCGGCCGCGCATGCGGCGGCCAGCTGTGTTTTGCCGACACCACCCCCGCCGGAGAGGACCTGGGTGAGGACCACGGTCGTGGTGCGGGCGCGGGCGGCATCGATGTGTCGGCGCAGTGCGCTGCGGGGCTGGAAGGCCGTGGCCAGTGCCGGTACGGGGCCGACTTCTACCGGCCAGAGCACCTCGCCGCTCGGGCTCGTCGTGTGGTGAGTGTGTTCTTCGCGGATGTTGTAGACGGTGTTTCCTGTGCCGACGGCGCTTCCGTCGGTGTTCCCGCCGATGGCGATGCTGTCGCTGGCTGCGGAAACATTCGGGTGCAGGGGGGCGTGGGCACGGCTGTCCTCGGAGACAGGAGCGTGCGGGGGTCGGCCGGCGGCGGCCGTGGTGTTCTGGTCGGGAGCGGGGTGCGGAGGGCGGCTCCAGGGCCAGCCCGGGGCGCTCACTGGTCGTCTCCGCACGCGCGGGCGGGTGTTCCGGTCCCGCTCCGCATCGGGCTTGTCGTGGTGACGTGCGTGCAGATATCCACCGTCTGGTGCCCCCTGGATGGCCTGGCTACGGTCCGCCGCACCGAGGACTGGCGCGCGGCGTCTGGGTCCGGACGGATGCCTTTGAACGTAGCGTTCTTCGCTTGGCCGTTCCACCTGATCGCCGCAGTCCGAACCGGCGGCCCGCAAGGATGGTTGGAGGGGGTCTTTCTGGCCGGTTCCTATGAACTTGCCGTCGTCAGGCCGCTACGGTCGCACCAGAACTGACGGGGCATCGGAGCGCGGGCCGCCCCGGATCCAGAGGTCCGAACGGCCCGACGCGATAAGGAGGGTGGCTGATGGCGGTGACGGGGGCAGCTCGGGTGTGGGTATGGGTGACCGCGGTGATTACGAGCCTGATGTCGGTCGGCCTGGTACTCCTGGCCTTGCTGGGGGATCTCGACACCGCGGGGCAGGCCGCGACCGTGGCCGGGGCAGTCGTCGCTCTCGCCGCGCTCCTGGTCTCGGTCATCGCACTGGTCCGCACCGGTAGCGGCGGCCCCGGTGGCGGCGGCCGTCGGGTCTCTGCCGACCAAGGAAGCATCGCCGTGGGCGGCAACGTCACCGGATCCGCCGTGGGTAAGAACGCCAGAAGGACCGGCCCGTCCACGTCCCCACCGCCTACGGCCACCCCGCCCGCCAGGAACGACGACGTGAGCTCAAGGCGCGGCAGTATCGCCACCGGCGGCGACGTCACCGACAGCGCCCTGGGCGAGGGTAGCGAGCGGTGACCTGGCCGGGCAGACGGCGCCGGAACACCCCGACCGCGACCGGCCCCCTTCCCCATCAGAGGGCTGACCCGTCCTCGGTGTCCGCAGGCAACGGCGGCATCGGGGTCGGCGGAAACGTCGAGAGCAGCGCTGTCGGACCGCACAGCACCGTCAACATCTTCCACACCCCTACCCGCCCGGACAAAGCCATGTCCTGGCCGGTGGTAGTGGGCACCATTCCGGTACTGGCGACGGCTTTTCAGCCACGCAGCACCGTGCGCCGGCAGGTCAACGACGCCCGTGACCACGGCCACGCGGTCGTCCTGACGAGCGACAGCACGACCACGCGAAACCGTGATGACCCCTCGCCCCGGCCGACCGCGCCGCTGCCGGTGCAGGTGATGACCGGCGGTGGCGGGGTCGGCAAAACCCAGCTTGCCGCCGACTACGTCCGCACAGCTCTCACCGACGGCACGGATCTGGTGCTGTGGGTGCCTGCCACCGACGCCCAGCAGATCCTCACGACCTACGCGAAAGCCGCCCACCGTGTCCGAGCCCCCGGCCTCACCGGGACGGACCCGCAAGCCGACGCACAAGTCTTCCTGAACTACCTCGCTACCACCCACCGCCGCTGGCTAGTCGTCCTCGACGACATCACCGACCTCGACACCATCGAACCCTGGTGGCCCGACAGCCACCGCTCCACCGGCTGGGTCCTGGCCACCACCCGCCTCAAAGACCCCCGCCTGACCGGTGGGAACCGCACCCGTATCGACGTCGATGTCTACACCCCTGAGGAGGCCGTCGCCTACCTCACCCTGCGACTCGCCCACGACCGCACCGCCCACCTCCTCGACGATCAGGCCCTTGCCCTCGCCCAGGCGCTCGGCCACCTTCCCCTCGCCCTGAGCCACGCCGCCGCCTACATGATCCGCGAGAAGACCACCTGCACCGCCTACCTCAGCCAGTTCACCCAGCGCGCCGCACATCTGGACGAACTCCTGCCGCACTGGGCGGACACCGAGGGCTACGGCCGGGAGATCACTGCCACCCTTCTCCTCGCCCTTGAAGCCACCGACCGCGACTCCCACGGCCCTCTCGCCCGCTCCGTCCTCCACCTCATCGCACTCCTCGACCCGGACGGCCATCCCGCCAGCCTGTGGACCGCCCCCACCCTCAACACTCACCCGGACACCAGCCACGACACACAAGCCGTGCTTCGTCTTCTTGACCGGTATGCGCTGATCACCTATGACCAGCGTGCGGAACCGCGGGCTGTGCGCATGCACGCTCTGACGGGGCGGGCGGTACGGGAGTCGCTCACCGCCGACGAGTTCGCCCGGGCAGCCAGAGCGGCGGCCGACGCGCTGCGGGAGGTGTGGCCGCAGGTGGACCAGGTACGTCCGGACCTCGCCGCTGTCCTGCGTGCCAACACCGACGCACTCGCCGACCATGCCCCCGACATCCTCTGGGACCCGGACGGGCATCCGGTCCTGTTCCGGGCCGGCATCAGCCTCCGTGACACCGGCCTGGCCGCCCCGACCATCACCTACTGGCAAGCCATGGCCACCGCCAGCCGGCAACGCCTCGGTGAGGACCACCCCGATACCGTGACTGCTCGTGCCAACCTCGCCTCCTCGTACTGGCAGGCCGGGCGGACCGGGGAGGCGGTGGTGATCGAGGAGCGGGTGGTGGCCGACAGTGAGCGGCTGCTCGGTGAGGACCACCCCTCCACCGTGAGGGCCCGGGCCAATCTTGCCGTCTCGTACGGGCAGGCGGGGCGGACTGGGGAGGCGATCGAGTTGTTGGAGCCGGTGGTGGCCGACCGGGAGCGGCTGCTGGGCGAGGACCACCCCGAGACCGTGCTGGCCCGCGCCAATCTCGCCGCCTCGTACGGGCAGGCGGGGCGGGCCGGGGAGGCGATCGTGATCGAGGAGCGGGTGGTGGCCGACCGGGAGCGGCTGCTCGGTGAGGACCACCCCGACACCGTGAGGGCCCGGGCCAATCTCGCCGTCTCGTACAAGCAGGCGGGGCGGTCCGAGGAGGCGATCGAGCTGTTGGAGCGGGTGGTGGCCGACAGTGAGCGGCTCCTCGGTGAGGACCACCCCGACACCGTGGACGCGCGCCAAGTTCTCTCAAAATGCAGAGAGCCGGGGTGGTTTCTGAGAGTGGTACGCAGGCTGAGCCGGCGCGGTGGGCGGTGAGGGCCTCGCGGTAGCCCTCGGGCGGATCCGGTCGGTTGCGGAGCCGGGGTGGCGGCCGCTGTAGGGGTGAGGCCGGTCCCCACGCACGCGGGCGCCAGGACGTACCAGGGTCCGTACGTTCGCGCCTCGCCCCCGCTCGTTGGCCGCCGCAACCAGCTTCGGCGCGCTCCAGCGCAGCTGGCAGACTGGGGGCGACCTCGATCCACCTCCGTACGCCGAACGCCGAACCGCCCCCGTCAGGAAACGCCGTGCCCCACACCTCCGCCGCTCCTCGGATCGGCACTCCGGCTCCGCGCCCGCGCTCCGGCTCGCACCGGTTCTCCTCGGTGATCAGCCGGATCGCCGAGGAGATGAGCACACTCGACGACCACGGCACGCCCGCCGACTACATACCGATGCTCGCCGACGCCGATCCCCGGCGGTTCGGCATGGCAGTCGCGGAGCCGGACGGGACCGTCTACGGGGTCGGTGACTGGCGGCAGCCGTTCTCGACGCAGTCGATCTCGAAGGTGTTCGCCCTGGCCCTGGCGCTCTCCCTGGACGGCGGGCAGCTCTGGCAGGGCGTGGGGCGCGAGCCGTCGGGCAACCCGTTCAACTCGCTGGTGCAGCTGGAGTACGAGAACGGGATTCCGCGTAATCCGTTCATCAACGCCGGCGCGCTGGTCGTGACCGACCGGTTGCAGGCTCTGACCGGGGACGCCGCCGGTCAGGTGCGGGACCTGTTGCGGGCGGAGAGCGGCAACGCGGCCATCGACTTCGTCCCGCAGGTCGCCGCCTCCGAGGCGGCCTTCGGGGACCGTAACGCCGCGCTGGCCCACTTCATGGCCTCGTACGGCAACATCACGCTCCCGGTCCCGGTCCTGCTCGCCGCCTACTTCCGGCAGTGCTCCATCGAGGCCTCGTGCGCGGACCTGGCCCTCGCCGCCGGGTTCCTGGCCCGGGGCGGTGTCCGGGCCGACGGGGCGGCGCTGCTGACCCGCAGCCAGGCGAAGCAGGTCAACGCGGTGATGCTCACCTGCGGGACGTACGACGCGGCCGGGGAGTTCGCCTACCGGGTGGGGCTGCCGGGCAAGAGCGGCGTCGGCGGCGGGATCATCGCCATCGTGCCCGGCGTCTGCACCCTGTGTGTGTGGAGCCCGGGGCTCGACAAGCGCGGCAACTCGGTGGCGGGTGTGTCGGCCCTCGACCGCTTCACCACGCTCACCGGCCTGTCCGTCTTCTGACGTGCTACTTCCGTGCTGCCGGGCCTACTTGGTCCAGAACTGGCGCGGTGCGAAGCCCTCGCGCCGTAGCCAGTGCTCCGTATAGACGATCCGCTCGGCCTCGATCACGACGAGAGGGCCGGACGGGGGTTCGTCGAGCGAACGCGACCGTTCGACGTGGTCGGACTGCCAGCGGAAGGCCGGCCAGTAGTGGGCGAAGTCGGGGTCGTCTTCGCACAGCACGCGAGCCTGCCCGAAGAGCTGGGCCCCCCGGCTGCTGGCCTGTCCGACCAGCGGGGCGAAGATCCCCACCGATACGCGTGGATCGGCGGCGAGGTTCCTCATCTTCGGGGAGCCCGGAGCCGTACTGAACATCACCGCGAAGTCGAGGGAGAAGTACCGCACGGGCGTCGCGAGGGGACCTTCCGGGCCTGCCGTCGCGATCACGCACATGTTCTGCGTCGACAGCAGGTTGCGTATGCGTTCTTCCAGGCGCTCACGATCGAGACGCTTCCTCGGCGACGGGCCGGCCAGCCACGGATTGGTCACAGGCATGATCGAGTCTCCCACGCCTTGTTCTCCGGCCGCCCTGCTCTCAGGACTTCAGGGCGACGAGGCGGTATTGAGGGTCCGGACGGGCCACGTCCTGGTCCGGCAGTGCGGCGAGCCGTCGCCGTACGTCGGCCACCTGGTCCGGGGACGCGTCGGCGCACCAGAAGATGAGTCCCGCGTCGATCGCCTCGCGCCAGCTGCGCGGGCTGCGGCCCTGGCCGATGCCCGGGAACTCCGTACGGCCCGTGGGCTCCAGCCCCAGGTCCGCCGCCGCTGCGAACACCCGGGCCGAGCGGTCGGACACGCGAGGTGCGTACCGGTGCCGCAGCTCCGCCGTGATCCGGCCGATGTCGCTGTCCTCCGTGAAGTACGCGTCGTTCTTGTCGACGGTGGTGATCAGCACGCCGCCGGGCCGCAGCACCCGGGCCGCCTCGGCCAGCACCGGTTCGGGGTCCGGCAGCAGATGGAGCAGCCAGACGATCACGACAGCGTCCACCGAGGCCGCCGCGAAGGGCAGCCCGGTGGCGTCGCCCCGTACGACACCTCCCGGCATCCGCCGCCCGGCCAGGCCCAGCATCCCGGGCGAACGGTCGACGCCCACCACCGTCCGCCCCGGCCGCCGCAGCCGCTCGGTCACGATGCCCGTGCCGCACGCGATGTCCAGGACCACGCCCGAACCGCCCGGCAGGAGCCGCTCCACCGCGTCGGCGGCCGCGCGGGCTCTCGGTTCACCGCCTCGGGACGCGTCGTAGTGCCGGGCCTCTTCGTCGTAGTCGAGCATGTCCTCATCCTGTCCTGGCGGTTGCCGCGGTTTCGAACAGTCTCCCGGGGGCAACCGGCCGCCATGGAGACCAACGGAACCACCGAAGAAGCGCCGGTGACCCAGGGGGACGAGCACCATGTCCTCCTCAGCGCGGACACCAACGGCGACGGCAAGCCCGACGTGTGGATGACGGACACCACCGGTGACGGCGTCGCGGATCTCTACCAGTTCGACACCACCGGCGACGGCACGATCGACGTGACGGTGGTCGAGGGGGCGGAGGAGCCCGGCACCGACCGGCTGGTGATCGAGGGCGACGGCGGTCACCCGCAGGAGGTCTGAGGCCGTACGGAGGGCAAGCGCGGCACCACGGTCGTACGCTGCGCTGGTGCACAGCATCGAGCTCCTGCCGGACGAGGCGACCGAGCGGGTCGTACGGCGCGTGTGGCGGTCCATCGCCGACGAGGGCCTGCCCAGCCAGGCCGGCCACCGCCACCCGACCAACCGGCCGCACCTCACGCTCGCCACGGCGGAGGTCGTGCCGCCCGCCACCCGTACCGCACTGGCGGAGGCGCTCGACGTACTGCCGCTGCCGTTCCACCTGACCGGGCTGCTGCGGTTCTCCGGCCGGAGCAACGTGCTGGCCTGGGCGGTCCGGCCGGACGCGGCTCTGCTCACGCTGCACGAGCAGGTGTGGCGGATCCTGCGCGAGGCCGACGGCGACGGCCGGTCCCATCCGCTGCTCGCTCCTGGCCGATGGGTCCCGCACATCACGCTCGGCCGGGGGCGCGGTGCCGTCTGGCCCGGCCCCGACGGCCGGTGGCTTCCGCCGGGGGCGGCGGCGGTAGCGGGACGGTGGGCCGAGGCCCGTACGTACGACTCGACGAGCCGGACGACGGCGGGCATCGGCCCGGACGTGCGGTGAGCCGGGTGCCCCGGAACGAAGGGTCCCGGGGCACCCGGCACCGTACAAGGGCGTACGCTGCCTCAGCTGCCGGCCGGCCTCGGCGCCACCACGCAGTTCGACTTGCCCGACTCCAGCGCGCCGTTGACCGCCGTCATGCAGAACTCGTAGTTCCACGTCCCGGGGACCAGGAACGCGATCCCGTGGTTCGTCTCCGAGATGACCGACTCGTCGGCCGCCGACTGGCTGCCGTTGTTGATGTTGCGGATCCACACCCGGTAGCCGGCCGCCTGCGCTGAGCCCTTCCAGCTGAGCTGGACGGTCGTCGCATCGGTCGAGACGACCTTCAGGCCCGTCGGAGCGGGCGGTGTCCCCGCGCCGACGACGACGGGCCGGCCGAGGGCGGGCAGTCCGCCGCCCGCCCGGTTCCAGGTCTGCACGGCCAGGGTGTAGCGGTGGCCCGGCTTCAGCCCGTCGAAGTGGAGGGCCTTGTTCCGGGTGCCCACCGTCTGGACGAACGCGCCCGGGGTGTCCTGGTCGTACGCGATCACGCCGTAGCGGTCGATGGAGTCGGTGTACGGGCCGGTCGGCGCGCCCCAGGCGAAGTCGATGCCGGTCGCCGTGGGGCGGGTGACGATGCCGACCGGTCCGGCCGCCGTCTTGGGCCGGGCCGTGGCGCTGACGGTGGACGACCAGGCGGAGCTGGTCGCTCCGTTGTCCGTACGGACCTGGTACTCCCATTTCTGGCCGTCGGCCACCCAGGTGGTGTCGAACCGGTTGCCGATGGAGCGCGCGGTGCTCCAGTCGGGCAGCCCGGCCAGGCGGGAGCGGACCTCGTACCCGTACGCCCCGAAGACCTGGTCCCAGGTGACCACGATCCCGCTGTCCGCCGAGGTGGCCTTCACGTTGCCCGGGGTGCCGGACGGGCGGGCCGGGCCGGTGGTCGGGACGCTCGGGGCGGCGGAGCCGATGCCGAACTCCTTGTGCAGGGTGGACCCGAAGGCACCGGCGATCTGGTACTCGCCGACGGCGTTCGGGTGCAGGCCGTCGTAGGCGGCGGGGCAGGAGGCCGGAGCGCAGTCGTAGGCACCGGCCCAGTCGACGAGCTTGACCGGCGAGGAGGACGAGTGCCAGCCGGGGATGGCCTCGGCCAGCGCCTTGTTGTACGCGGTCGTCTTGGTGATCAGGTCGTCACGGCCGCCGATCTTCGCCCGCTGCGGGACGTTGGCCACGGCGAACTTGATGTTCGGCTTGGCGGCGCGGGCCTCGTCCACCAGCTTCTTCATGCTGTCGAGGGTGCCGCCGGCGTCGCTGACGAACCAGCCCATGTCGTTGAAGCCGAGGCCCACCAGCAGCAGGTCCGGCTGGTACTTCGCGACCTGCTCCTTGATCAGGGACTTGTCCTGGGCCGCCTGCCGTCCCCAGACCGCGAAGTGGTCGCTGTCGAAGTCCTGCGCGTCCTTGGCATACGCGCCGGAGGTGCGGGGCGGACCCGCCGCCGGTTCCGGCTCGCCCTGGAGACGCGGCGGCTGCGGGGCGGACGGGGTGTCCTGGGGCTTCGTACCGCTGTACGGGCCCACGAAGTCGACGGCGATCCGCTGGTCGCGGAACCACTGCCAGAGCCGGTAACGCCAGGTGTAGTCCCCTTCGTGGCCCTGGGACATGGAGTCGCCGACGACCATCACCTTGCGGGTGGAGCCGCCGGTCTCGTTGCGGCCGATGATGTCGTCGATGAGCTTCCCGCCGGGGAAGTCCATCATCACGACGCCCATCCGGTCCAGGCCGGACCGGCCGCCGAACTTGTCGCCGCGGTCCGCGTGGAACTCCGGGCACCGGTCGTTCTCGCCCTGGAGGCACTGCCGCAGGAAGGAGTTGACCCCGGTCGCCGTGGGCGTGCCGCCCGCCACGGTGTAGGGGTGGGCGCCCCCGCCTGTACCGCTGGTGTAGTTGATGTACAGCGCGCCCGGCTTGTACGGGTACTCCTTCTCACCGGGCCGTGAGGAGTCCCAGGTGCCGTTGGTCTTCCGCAGGTGGGCCCGGACCTTCTCCCACTTGCCGGCGATGTCGCTGATGGTGTCGACCTCGTACGCGTCCTGCACGTACTCCTCGTTGGAACCGCCGGCCGGGTACGGCTGCTTGATCCCGAACCCGTCGTAGATGCCGCCCTTCGTGGCCCGGTAGCCCATCAGGACCACCTTGCCGCGCACCTCACCGAGCGAGGGGACCTGGCCGGCCTGGCTCTTTCCGGTCACCGAGGGAGCCCAGAACAGGTCACGCCAGGCGGTGGACTTGGTGCTCTCGTCGCCGTCGCCGGTGTAGGAGCGGCCGTCGAGGTAGGAGTCGAAGACCTTCTTGCGCCACTCGTCCGTACGGTAGCCCTCGGCGTCCTCGCAGCCGAAGGCGCCGCCGTCGCACTCGGCCTTCAGATGCAGGAGCACCGTCTCGTCGGGCTCGTCGCGCAGGAAGTCGCGGGTCGCGTTCAGGACGTCGGTGAAGTTCGCGTACTGGTAGGCGGCGCCGTGGTGGATCGTGAACTTCAGCCCCTCGTCGCCCTTGTCGAGCCGGACCCTGATGTCGAGGGCCCGGATACCGGCGCGGAACTGGGTGGTCAGCGTCTGCGCGCTGAACCCGTGGTTCTCCTGCGTCTGCGTGATGCTGGTGGCGATGCCTCCGCACTTCCCGGTCTTCGGGTCCCGCTCGCCGCAGAGCGCGAGACTGTCGTGGGTGCCGGGCACGGAGAGCCAGGACAGGCTGGTGCCGTCCGCGATACGGGACATCCAGTCGACGTTGGACGCGGAGGCGCTGGTGATGCTGTTGTAGGCGTCACTCGCCTGCGCGGGTGTGGCGGAGAAGGTGAGCGTCGAGAGGGAGAGGGCCAGGGCGAGCCCGGCCCCGAAGAGGGTTCTCCGGCGCCTGGTCCGGCCTCTCGTCGATCGGTCGTCGGGTCTCTTCCGTAGCGGGAACGGGGACATCGGCACCTTGTCGGGGCGTGACCACGTGGGACGTGATCATCGGATGGGACATCCCGAGTCTGGCAGCGCAGCAGGACGGGAGACCTGGCCCCGAGAAGCTGTAACCAAGATCACCTGATGGGTGATCAAGTTTATTTCTACTCGCCCGGGTTGGTGCGTGGCTCCGTCCGGTGGTCGAAGTACGCCCACGCGAAGATCCCCAGCAGCGCCACACCGCCCATGGCCGCGTAGTGCACCCCGGCGGGCGCGCCCCGGGTGAGGAATCCGGTGACTCCCGCGGCCAGCGCACCGACCAGCATCACCATACGGCTGGCGAAGTACTGATCCGGGGCGGTCATCATGTTCCCCTGGCGTTCCGAGAACAGGCCCTCCGCGGCCGCCTTCACCGGACGCTCGGCACCCCGGCGCTTCTTCGCCCGGTACTCCAGCCCGTAGCCGATCAGCAGGTAGAGCACCATGACCACAGCGGCCCCCGCCCAGTCGGACGGGTCGTCCGAACCGCGCCACGCCGACACTTCCAGACCAGAGCTCATCGACGGCCCCCTTTCCGTACCGGCCCCTGTGCCCGGTCCGCGGCGGCGCATGTGAGCCAACTTCCGCCTGACGCAAGGCCGTTCCGGAGGATTTCGGTGGGCGGACCGGCCGGGGTGCGGATGCTCGGCGGGGTGCTGAAGGCCCCAGGGGGTAGGTGCCCGGAAAGAGAACGCGGCGGAGGGGGACCGGCCATGTCCGGGGCAACGGAAGAGGCGCGTACGGAGTCGGGGCGCGCGGGTGCGGTGGGAATGGTCCTCGGCGTTCTGGCGGCGGCGGCGCTGGCAGGCTTCCTGGTGGGAGCGATCCTCGGTGACGGGAGGGCGGGCGTCTCCCAGGGGCTGACGCTCGCCGCCGTCCTCGTTCTGCTGGCCGCGTTCGTGGTCGCCCTGGCCTGGTGGCAGACGCGTCGCCGGGCGGCGAGGCTGGGGCTCGGCACGGCCCGGTACATGAAGGTGGTCCGCCGGATTCGACGCGGTGAAATACCGGAGGACCCGGCGGAGTTGCCGGCCGCGATCGACAGCGCGCGGCGTGCGCGGCGTGCGTTGAACCTCCAGGACAGCCGTTTGACATGGTGGTTGCTGGGAGGCCTCGCCCTGCTGTGGCTCGTGACCGGCCTGCTCAAGGCTCTCGACGGGCACTACGTGCGAGCCGGCTACAACCTCGTGCTGGCAGGGCTGCTCCTGGTCAACCCCCTGACCATGCGCCGGCAGCGACGCCGCCTCGAAGCCGTCGAGCGAGCCCTGCGCGACCGCGGCCATCTGCGGGGCTCGTCCGACGGCACCGAGGAACCTGCCGGGCGCGCTCCCGCCGGGCCCGGACGACAGGGGGGTGGCCGCCCGGAAGATGCTGCCGCACCGGATGTTCCTGGCTCTGAGCCCAAGTAGTGGTGTCAGCAAGGAACTTCGGGGCATCCGAGGGACAGGCCGGTCCGCATCGGGATCGGGTCTCGGTGCGACCGTCCCGAAGGAGTGGCAGATGACTACGCAGTACGGCAACCAGCCGACCGGTCAGCAGAACCATGGCACGCCTCAGCGCGGGGCGAGCAGCAACGTGCTCAGCATCATCGCCATCGTCCTGGGCGTGATCGGGTTCATCATCCTGCCGATCGTCTTCGCGCTGGCCGGCCTGGTGATGGCCATCATCGCCAAGACCGTCCGGCACGAGCGGCTCTCCACGGTCGCCATCGTCGTCAGCGCCATCGGGCTGGTGGGCGGCATGATCCTGGGCGCGGTCCTCGCCAGTATGTGAGTGAGCCGGAGAACGCGGAGGAGCCCGGGGCGGACAGCGCCCCGGGCTCCTGGTCTGCGTACGCTCAGCGCGCGGCGGAGTCGGCGAGCTGCTTGATCTTCTCGAAGGGGTAGCCGCCTACGGTCACGACGACCAGGGCGTACGCCGCGAGGGCGACCAGCCCCCAGGTGGAGACCGACGCGCCACCGCCGCTCAGCAGGACGCTCCCGAGGGGCACCAGGGGAGCGAAGCCGAGGACCGCGGCGCCGGTGCACCAGAAGGCCACCAGGTCGTCGGCCCGCTTCCGTAGCGCGGGATCCGACCTCACCGCGGCGGGAACCTCGTACCCGGCGAACCGGTCGCAGACCTGGCCCCGGTACCCGGCACGGGCGGCCAGCGAGGCGGCCGCGCCCAGCAGGGCGAAGCAGCCGAAGAGAAACAGATGGGCCATGCGCACCTCACGGTCTGGTCGTGCCGGGGAGGCCCTGCGCCTGCCTTCCGCCGGCCCTCGTCGCTTCACGAGAGCATCCCCATCCTCGCAGCGGGCGGGTGGCAGGGTGGTGTCCATGCCCAGCGACCGTCTCATGCGCATCCACAGCCCCGAGTTCCAGGCCATGGCCGCCAGGGTCCTCCGCGCCACCGAACTGACCTCCCGGCTGAACGTCCTGCCGTTCGAGGACGAGGAGGGCAAGGCGGCCCTGTTCTCACAGATCCTCGGCGGGCCTCTGCCGCCCAGGACCACGGTCTACCCGCCCTTCTTCACCGACCACGGCCTCCGTCTCGACCTGGCCGACCGGGTGTTCATCAACCAGAACTGCACGTTCCTGGACTACGCGGGAATCCGGCTCGACGAGCGCGTGATGGTCGGCCCGAAGGCCACGTTCATCACCAGCGGCCACCCGGTCGACCCGGAGGAACGCCGCCACTACCTCACCGGTGGGCCCATCCACGTACAGGAGAACGCCTGGATCGGCGCCGGCGCCACGATCCTGCCGGGCGTCACCATCGGCAGGGACGCGGTGATCGCGGCGGGCGCGGTGGTGGCCGAGGACGTCCCGGCGGCGACGTTGGTGACCGGCCCGAAGGCCACGGTGAACCGCGGGTGGTGAGGGGCGTGCTCGGACGGCACGTGGGCCGCCCGTGCGCATGGTGGAGGCTGCTGGAGCACCGGGTGCACCAGAGCTGGACCGGTGGCGACGGGCGGCACTTCAGTAGGGTCTCGATGTGCGCGATGTACGGGTGGTTCTGATCGGCGGGACGTCGAACGTCGGAAAGTCGACCGTTGCCGAAGTGGTGGCGGAGAGACTCGGGTTCGCGTACCTGAGCACCGACGGGTTGGCCCGGCACCCTGGGCGACCCTGGAGAACCCCGGAGCGGGAGGTGCCGGCGCACGTGGCTGAGCACTACGGATCACTCACGGTTGACGAACTGATCGCGTCCGTTCTCGGCCACTACGATCGGCTGTGGCCCCGTATCGAAGAGTTGATCGCGACCCACACGGCCGAGGGCCATGGCCGGACGGGCATGGTTCTGGAGGGGGCGGCACTCTGGCCCGCCCACGCCGCGAGGCTCCAGGCCCCGCGCACGGCCGCCGTGTGGCTCACCGCCGACAACGCCGTCGTACGCGCCCGCGTCCGCGCGGCGGGCCGCTACGACGAGGCAACGGCCGAGGAGCAGACCCTGATGGACCAGTTCCTGGCCCGCACCGAGCGCTACCAGACACTCATGACCGAGGCCGTGGACAGGCTGGGCCTGCAACGTATCGACGCGGGCCGCGGACAGTCCGCCGAACAACTGGCCGACCAGGTGCTCACGGCAGCCGCCGCACAGACCACGGCGGGACGGCCCTAGGCAGTGTCTTCAAATGATCACCGCTGGTGGATCATGGTGTCGTGATACGTCGCCATGAACTGTCGGATGCCGAGTGGGAGTTCGTCCGGCCGCTGCTGCCCGCGTCGTTGCGGGGACGCAAGCGGTTGGACGATCGCAGGGTCCTGAACGGGATCGTGTGGAAGTTCCGGACCGGGACGGCCTGGCGGGACGTGCCCGAGCGCTATGGCCCGTGGGCCACGCTGCATACGCGTTTCCGCAGGTGGGCGGCGGACGGGACGTTCGACCGGATGCTCCGCGCCGCCCAGGCGAAAGCGGATGCGGCGGGCGACGTCGACTGGCTGGTGTCCGTCGACTCGACGATCGTCCGCGCTCACCAGCACGCGGCCGGGGCCCGAAAAGGGGGCTCCGCGACCCGGCCCTCGGCCGGTCAAGAGGCGGTCTGACCAGCAAAATCCACCTGGCCTGTGACGGGCGGGGCCGACCCCTGGCATTCGTGGTCACGGGTGGAAACACCAACGACTGCACCCGGTTCACCGCCGTGATGGAAGCGATCCGCGTGCCCCGGATCGGACCCGGCCGTCCCCGGGTCCGGCCCGATCACGTCCTGGGCGACAAGGGCTACAGCTCGAAGGCGATCCGCGCCTGGCTCCGTCGCAGGGGCATCGCCCACACGATTCCCGAACGGGCCGACCAGGCCCGCAACCGGGCCCGGCGAGGCAGCCGCGGAGGCCGCCCGCCGGCCTTCGACCGCGAGGTCTACAAGCACCGCAACGTCGTGGAACGGTGCTTCAACCGCCTGAAGCAGTGGCGCGGGATCGCCACCCGGTACGACAAGACTGCCGAGTCCTACGAAGCAGCTGTCACGCTCGCGTCACTCCTGATGTGGGCGTGACATTTGACGACAGGCCCTAGCCGAGCATTCCGGCGCGCAACACCGCCAAGGTGCGCTTGAGGATGCGCGAGACGTGCATCTGCGAGACGCCCAGGTACGCGCCGATTTCCGTCTGCGTCAGTTCCTGGCCGTAGCGCAGCCGCAACACGGTTCGCTGGCGGTCGTCCAGAGCTGCCAGGAGAGGCGCGAGCGTGTGCAGGTTCTCCACGTGCTGCAGCCTGCTGTCCTGGTCGCCGAGCGTTTCGGCCCAGCTCGGCGTGGTGCTCCCGGCACCGCTGGTGCCGGCGCTGGTGCCCAAGGGCGCGTCGAGAGAGTCGGCGGCGTAGCCGTTGGCCGCGATCAGCGCCTCTGCCACGTCGTCCTCGGGCAGACCCAGATGGACGGCCAGCTCCGAGGTCGTGGGCGCGCGGTCGAGATGCACGGCCAGATCTTCGTGGGCGGCCTTGATGGAGGAACGCAGTTCCTTGAGGCGCCTGGGTACGTGGACGGACCAGGTGGTGTCACGGAAGAAACGCTTGATTTCGCCGCTGATATAGGGGAGCGCGAAAGCGGGGAAGTCCACCTCGCGGGAGAGTTCGAAGCGCTCGATGGCTTTGATGAGGCCGATGGTGCCGACCTGGAGGATGTCTTCGAACTGCCCGGCCTGGTGGATGCGGTAGCGCCTTGCGGCGAACCGCACCAGGTTCATATGGATCTCGACCAGCGTGTTGCGGACGTACTGGTGTTCGGTGGTGCCCTCCTCCAGTTCGGCAAGGCGCGCGAAGAGCAGCCGGCCGATCTCTCGGGAGTCCTTCGGCGACGGGGCCCGCCGGCCCTGGCCGGGCGGGAAGTCGTCCGTCGTCGCACGAGCTGCGGACGGATTCCCGGTGCGAACCTTCATCAAGCATTTCCTTCGGGTGACGAGAATACCTTCACATCGAAACCTACCTGGTCCGGAGAGGAATTCTCTGACGCCATCGGGAATGCGAAAGAATGGGATGGAGTGATGAACGCGCGGGCGTACCGGAGAGGATCACGTAGGAAAAGTGGTTACCCGAAATTCCCGAGGTGATGATCCGGGGTGGTGATTCCGAGGGGAGCGCCCTCAGGGGCCGGACAGCGGCACGGCCACGGTGATCGTCTTGCCGCCGGTGGGCAGAGCCTGGACGACGACCTGGTCGGCGACCTTGTTGATCACCCACCATGCGAGGCCGGCGAGGCCGGTGCTTCCGGGCGTCGGTGCGCGCGGGCAGAGAGGAAGGATCTCCTCACAGGTGTCGGTCACGGTGATGGTGACCTCGTCGCTGTGCAGGAGGCACACGAGGAAGCAGCCGGGGGAGTGCGCCTGGTGGGGGAGCAGATCGAGGGAGTCCTCGGGATGGTGGCGCGCATCGGGGGAGTCCTCGGGATGGTGGCGCGCATCGGGGGAGTCCTCGGGATGGTGGCGCGCATCGGGGGAGCCCTCGGGATGGTGGCGCGCATCGGGGGAGTTCTCGGGGTGGTGGAGCACATGCCCGACGAGCTCGGAGGCGACCAGCATCGCGTCCTCGAAACCGGCCCGGTGCGCCCGGAGGTAGTGGTTGTCCGGCGAGCACAGCAGAGGGTGGAGAGCGAACTCCACTTCCCTGCGCGCCTCGGCCGCCGAGGCCGGCCAGCACACGTGACCGGCCGCGCCCGCTTCGTTTCCCGTCACGGAGCGTTCACCTGGCTCTCTCTGCCTCGTGGCGCTCAGGGAGCGAAGGGGTGTGAGGCGGATCCAGGCGGCGTGTTCCGCTGTCCCGGGATCTGAAGTACGGGTTGCTGATCCGTGGTTGAGGTCCGCAGGATGGCTTCCGCCGCGAGCAGAGCGTCCTGGACGGTCCGGGTGCCGGTGCTGACGCACAACGTGTACGTCACGTCCTCCAGGCTCCGCTGCAGCTCGTAGTGGGAGTCCTGGGAGTGTTCCAGCTGCAGCTCGTAGTAGCGGGCCAGCAGCGTGCGAATCGTGTCCGGGCGAGGGAGCAGCATGTGTCACCATCCGTCACATCGATCGTGTCACAGCCCTTGTGCCCCCTGTGGCCGCTCCCATCCCGGCGAGATGCCTCGTACGCCCGGACGGGCGGGTGTCGACCGGAGCCGGCCACGCGCTTCCCGAGCGTGCCGCAGTCGGACGGGTGTGACCCGCCGCGGACAGGGCAGCCGACGCACATGGCTGTTCTGCGCAGAGTCGCCCGGCCCTTGCTGGCCACGAAGTTCATCCGTGACGGGTACACGGCGGTACGCCACCCCGTCCCCCGGGACCACTCCGGTGGCACCGGCAACGATCCGGTCGCGAGACTCGCCGCCCGGTACTCCTTCCTCCCGGACGACCCCGAGCAGCTCGCCCGCCTCCAAGGCGCGGTGCAGCTCGGCGCCGGAGTCCTCCTCGCGCTGGGGCGCGCGCCACGACTGGCGTCGGCGGCCCTCGCGGTGACGCTGGTGCCGGCGGCCCTGGCGGCCTACTCCGACGGAGCGGCCGAGGATCCCGACGAACGTGCGGCCCGACGGGCCGAGTTGCTCGCCAACGTGTCCCTGGCCGGAGGCCTCCTCATCGCCGCGGCCGACACCCACGGCCAGCCCTCGCTCGCCTACCGCACCCGCCACGCCGCGGACCACGCGTCCGACGCCCTCACCCACCGGGCCCACGCCGTCGCCGACCGGCTCGGCGACGTGACGGATACGGCGGTGCACACCGTCACGGACTCCGTCGCGGCGGCCCGCAAGCACCTTCCCTGAAACACCTCGTACCGGTGACCGGCTGGCAGCGGGACTGCGGCACGGCGCACCACGCCGCTGGTCCTGTGCGGAGCCGGAATAGGGGCCCATCGCCGTCACGGCGATGGGCCCCTCTACTTTCATGGGCTTGAGCGAGTTGCGGGGGCAGGTCACGGGCACTGACGCCGTTTGCTGATGTGAGCGGCCTGTCAACAGGTGCCGGCCACGCCGTCCGGCGAAGACTCAGCGAGCCCCGGACCGTTGACGGTCCGGGGCTCACAGGCTGTTCGAGGCGCTCGTCCGCAGGTCGAACGCGAGGTGCTCGATGTCGGTGAAGCGCACCTCGTCCAGGGTGCCGACGCGACGGCCGCCATCCTGGAAGTACACCTCCCTGGGCGCTCCGGCCATCAGCCTCGGGAGATCTCACCCACGACATACGCGCCAGCCGAGATGAAACAGACCACGCCTACCCCCAGGAAGAGGAATCGGGTGACAGACTTGCCGATCACCGCGTTGCGCTCGTCCTGTCGCGCCGCGATCATTCTGCCCTGCGCCCGGGATGCGTAGATTCCGATGGCGACGAACAGCACTCCGAGCAGCACGAGCACGACAGCGACAATCATGATGAGCCTCCTGATCTGGAATTGCCTGTTGACGAAGTCTTCGGCGGCATGGCTCCCGAATTCCGTCGCCGCGTAGCAGCCGACTCCGACCGCCAGGCCCACGCCGCCGGTGGTGACGCCGAAGGCGGCTGCCGTAGCCCCGCAGGTGGCCCCTACGAGCGCGCCGCCAGCCATGCCCGCCAAGCCGGCAAAGCCTGCTTTCGTATCACCACTGGCGAAATCGCCTACGACTCCGGTGGGGTCGATGCGGTTGACGGGGTCGCCTTCGGCGTAGAGGTAGGGGTTCTTTTCCTGGCCGGAGGGGTCGGAGGTGGTGAAGCGGCCGATGTTGGGGGCGTAGTAGCGGCAAGGGCCACCCTGCCATATAGGCAGGATGGCCCTCACTTTGGGACTTTATCGCGCGGAAAATGGGTCGTCGTTCGCCCTACCTCCGATGGATCTGGCTACAGCCTCGTGAGCGTCGGAACCTCGGTGCGCAGCAGATCGAACTCAACCTCCACGACTCATGCGGGCATGAACCTGCATTCATTGCAAGGAATCCCTGCTGGCCCTGATTCCTCAGCGATCAGTCGGCGATAATGTAGCCATACCAACATCCGAGGGCGATCACAGCTATGTAGAGGGCGATCTTCCACCCCTTTTTCCCCATGCGAAATCCCTTTCAGTTTCGCGTTCTCGATGCTTTAAAGCGTACGCTTGTTTAACTCCCTTGGAAGCCTCCAACCGGGTTGGCGCATTCCCACAGGTCCGAAGCCTCCTCCTTCAAAGTTCCGTCTTCGGGTCCGCTATCTGTGGCCGAGTTGTACGTGTAGCACGCCGCGACGAAGGCGGGCGCAGGCTTTGCCCCCTTGATGACCGCCTTACCTGCCGAGACGATGGGTGAGTACCAGGCCAGTCCTGTGGGGTCGATGCGGTTGACGGGGTCGCCTTCGGCGTAGAGGTAGGGGTTCTTTTCCTGGCCGGAGGGGTCGGGGGTGGTGAAGCGGCCGATGTTGGGGTCGTAGTAGCGGGCCGCGAAGTGGTACAGGCCGGTGGGGTCCTGGTAGCCGCCGGCGAAGCGGTAGGGCTGGGGGACCTGTTCGGTCGTGCCGGCGCGCTGGACGCCGCGGGGGCTGTAGGCGTACGTGTTGACCTTCGTGCCTGCTTCGTCGGCCAGGGCCACGACGCTGCCGAGTGCGTCGGTGAGGTAGTAGTGGTTCTTCCCCCCGCGGGTCATGGAGTTCAGGGTGCCCCCGGGCTCGCGGTTGAATCCCGTGTCCACTCCGGCTGTTGAGGTGGCGGAGAGGCCGAGCGGGCCGTTGTGGAAGAAGGTGTCGCCGAGCTTGATGCGTTCGGACTGGTCGGTGGAGCCGTACTGGCCCGTGTAGGTCTTGCCGCCGGTGGTGATCGACGTCATCTGGGAGTGGTCGGTCCACTTGATGCCGGTGCGCGTGGTCTCCGGGGTGGAGGCGGCGGCGGTTTCGTTGCCGATCTGGTTGTAGGACCAGTTGGTGGTGGAGCCGTCCTTCGCGGTGATCTGCTGGGCGTCGTTGATGGTGTAGGTGGTGCCGCGCGGGCAGCCCTTGTCGGTGCCCTGGGAGGTGAGGTTGCCGGCGAGGTCGTAGCAGTACTGCCAGGAGGAGTTGAGCGTGCTGCCCTTGTTCTCCGCCGCGTAGGAGAAGCGGCCGGCGCTGTCGTACTCGTAGCTCGTCTTCGTCCCGGCGACCGCGTCCGTGGTGGTGCGGATCTTGCCGCCGTCCTTGCCGTCCGAACGGGCGTAGGTGTAGGCGAGGTCGACCAGGGTGCCCTTGGAGCTGGTGGCCTTGATCTTCTCCGGGCGGCCGGACTTGTCCGGCGTGACCGTGTGGACGGTGTTGCCGGGGTAGGTGGTCGTGGTGCGGACGTCGTTCTTGTTGTACGCGTACTTGGTGACCTTGCCCGCCGGGTCCTTCAGCTCGGAGAGCTTGTTGACCTTGTTCCAGGTGTAGTCGGTCAGGCCGGCGGGGTCCTGATAGGTGTCGACGTTGCCGGCCGGGGTGTAGGCCAGGACCGTCTGCGAGCCGTTCTGCAAGGTGCGGACCGTCTCGCGGGAGAGCGGGTCGAACTCGTACGTGATGACGCCGGTGCCGTCCGAGCGGAGGGTGAGGTTGCCGTCACTGTCGTACTCGTAGGTGACCGTCTGGTAGTTGGAGGAGTCGACCTTCTTCACCCGGTCGCGGTGGTCGTACTCGTAGGTGATGGTGATCCCGCGGGCGTCCTTGGCGGAGATCACCCGGCCGAGGTCGTCGTACTTGTAGGTGGTGGTGCCCAGCGGCGCTGGGGCCTTCACCGTCTTGAGGTTGCCCTGGGCGTCGTAGGTGAAGTTCGTGGCCACCGACTTCGAGGCGGTCATCTTCGTGGTGACCTTGCAGATCTGGCCCTCGAAGCCGCCGCAGGTGGGGGTGGCGGGGTTGTAGTCGAAGGACTGGTTGCCGCCGCCCGTGCCCTCAACGGCGACGGACTTGGTGTTTCCGGCCGTGTCGTAGGTGTAGTCGGTCTTCTCGTCGTCCGCCGTCGTCGACCGGGCGGGCCGATCCGCGCCCGCGATCGTCTGGTAGCCCTCCACGGTCGCCGATGCCCCGGTGGGGAGGGTGGAGCCGGTGGGGTTGTTGCGCGAGTCCCACCCGTACGTGGTGACGTTGCCCGGGGTGCTGCCCACACCCATGGCGTCGGTGGCCTCCTCCACGTTCCGGTTCGCGTCGTACTTCTTGGAGCGCGTCTGCTGGAGTGCGTCGGTGACCTTGGTGACCTGGCCGTCCGCGTCGTGCTCGTACTTCGTCGCGTGGGTCTCGGGGTCGGTGACCGTGGTCGTACCGGCATCGCCGTGCGAGCTGGCGGAGTAGGCGTAGGTCCAGGTCGGGCCGGTGTGGCCGGAGCCGTTCAGCTCGGTGGCGCGGAGCATCGAGGTGACGCGGTTCTGGTCGTCGTAGGTGAAGACCGTCACCCGGCCCTTCGGCGTGGTGATCTTCGTCAGGCGGCGCGAGGAGTCGTAGCCGAAGACCGTGGCCTTGCCCTCGGTGTCCGTCGTCTTCGCCAGGTCACCGGCCGGGTTGAGGTCGAAGACAGCCGTGCGGCCGGTGTGGTCCTTGGCCTGCCACTGGTTCGGATACGTCTTGACCAGATCCACCCACCGCCCGGAGCGGGCCTCCGTGATCTTGAAGCCCTTGTGTTCCGAGCCCTCGTCGTGCTGGGTGACCGTGATGGCCCCCTTGTTGCGGTCGGTGACCTTCGTCAGCGTGCCGCCGGAGTCGTAGGTGTCCTTGGAGCCGGACTTACGATCGGTCAGCGTGTACGTGCCGTCCGCGTTCTTCTTCAGGTCCTTCGAGTAGCCCTTCGGCGTGGTGAAGGTGCCGTCGGCGTTCTTCGTGAAGAACGCCGCGTCCCCGGTGGCACCGTAGAGGACCACCTCGTTCGTGAAGACGTGGAGGTACCGCTCGTACTCCTGCCACCACCGCTGCGACACCTTGCCCCACGGGGCGTCCAGCGAGTTGTACGTACGCGCCAGCCGCAGCTTCTGCCCCACACCGGCGACATCGAAGTCGGTGCCGGCCAGCATCAGGTTGCCGTTGGAGTGGTTGACCCGGGCCACCAGCGAGTCCGTGACCCGGACGTCGGAGATCTGGTGCCAGGGCACCGCCCCCTGCCCTTCCGGCACCCAACTGCGCACACCCACCGACGAACGCGCCGCAGGCGACGAGGTGCTGCCATCGGTCCGGGCCTGCTGCTTCTGTGCGGCCCGCCAGGCGGCCTCCGCCGCCGATGGCGCGGACTCCTCGACGTTGGCCGGCGGCTTGGTGGTGCCGACCTTGACCGGCGGTATGGACTCCGGATCAGCCTTCTTGCCCCACACCGACGCCGCAGCCGGAGCCGGAGCCGGGGTCGGGTCCTCGCCCGGCGCGGCCAGCGCCGGCAGTGCGGAAGCGCCCAGCGCGGCCACCACCAAGGCCGCCGTCAGAGCACTTCTGTGAGATGTACGAGATGTACGGGCACGCCGAAACGGCGTGCCGGAAGCACGCGAAACCATGCGATCCCCCCGCGGGATTCGTAGACGCGGTGACCTCCCCGGGCCACCGGAAGCCCACACGCTGCCACGGGTCCTTCACGCGACACGAACAAGTTCTCGACGAGAAATGCGTAAACGCGCCAGAACAAGCCAACTTGACTGCCCGATTCCTCCCGGAACGGTGTCCAGCTCCGCCTCTCTTTCCATGTGGCAACTGTTTCGGTGTCAACGAAATGGGGCTGAAAACCGACCGCGTGAGCGGATATTCCTCATGGTCGAACGCGTGAACAGTCAAGGTCGGGTAGAGAAGCCGCATGGTGAGGTGGGGGAGCATGGAGCGGGGCGGATCGAGGGTGTGGCCCGGGTCTCGCGGAACCGACCGGTCAACCTGTTTGGTCGACGCCGCGCTCTGCTGGTCGCACGGGATCGCCATGGCCACAGGCCGCGCCGCGTGATGACGGCCCGGGAGCCGCGGTCGCGCCGCCTGGCCATCGCGTTGCGGCCGCCGCCCCCACGTACGCGAAAGCCGAGGTCGCCGCCACCCCTCCCGCCTACGCGGAAGCCAAGTCAGCGACCCCTCCCACGTACGCGACAATGGAGCAATGACCACGCTCGCCCCCGCCCTCCCTCAGCTCCGTATCGGCCCGCACACCGTGCAGCCGCCCGTGGTGCTCGCGCCCATGGCCGGGATCACCAACGCCCCGTTCCGCACGCTGTGCCGGGAGTTCTCCGGCGGCAAGGGGCTGTTCGTCAGCGAGATGATCACCACGCGGGCGCTGGTCGAGCGCAACGAGAAGACCATGCAGCTCATCCACTTCGACGCGACCGAGACGCCGCGCTCGATCCAGCTGTACGGGGTCGACCCGGCCACCGTCGGCAAGGCCGTCCGCATGATCGTGGAGGAGAACCTCGCCGACCACATCGACCTCAACTTCGGCTGCCCGGTCCCCAAGGTGACCCGCAAAGGCGGCGGCTCCGCGCTTCCGTACAAGCGGCCCTTGCTGCGCGCCATCCTCAAGGAGGCCGTCTCGGGCGCCGGGGACCTGCCCGTCACCATCAAGATGCGCAAGGGCATCGACGACGACCACCTCACGTTCCTGGACGCCGGCCGCATCGCCGTCGAGGAGGGGGTGACGGCTGTCGCCCTGCACGGCAGGACCACCGCTCAGCATTACGGCGGCATCGCCGACTGGGACGCCATCGCGCGGCTCAAGGAGCACGTCCCGGAGATTCCGGTCCTCGGCAACGGCGACATCTGGTGCGCCGACGACGCCCTGCGGATGATGCGCGAGACCGGATGCGACGGCGTCGTGGTCGGGCGCGGGTGCCTCGGGCGGCCGTGGCTCTTCGCCGATCTGGTCAACGCCATGGAAGGGCGTACGGAACGGCACGCGCCGACCCTGCGCGAGGTCGCGGACGTCATGGTGCGGCACGCGACGCTGCTGGGGGAGTGGATCGGTGACGAGGCGCGGGGCGTCATCGACTTCCGTAAGCACGTCGCCTGGTATCTCAAGGGTTTCGCCGTCGGCTCCGAGATGCGCAAGAAGCTGGCCATCACCTCCTCGCTGGAGGAGCTGGCAGGTCAGCTGCACGAGCTGGACCTCGACCAGCCCTGGCCGGACGGCGCCGACGGACCGCGCGGGCGGACCTCCGGCAACAACCGGGTCGTCCTGCCGGACGGCTGGCTCAAGGACCCGTACGACTGCTCCGGTGTGAGCGCCGACGCCGAGCTGGACACCTCCGGCGGCTGAGTCCGTACGCGTACGAGGCGGACTGAGCACCCCGAAGCCGGTCAGCCCCGTACGTCCGGCCCCGCCCGGCGCTCCAGCGGGGCCGCGCCCGCCGAGTTCATCACGTTGAAGACGACGCTGCCCGCCCGGTAGCGGTCGTCCGTCCACTCGATGGCCCGGCCCGCCGCCGTGTACGTCAGATGGCGCTGGCGCAGAAGCGGGCTCGCCCGGCGCACCCGCAGCAGGCGCGCGTCCTCGCTGCCCGCCGCGACCGCGTCGATCAGGTGCTCGCCGTAGTGCGCGACGATGTCCGCGCGCTCCGCGATGCTGTCCATGATCGAGACGCAGTCCTCCGGCAGCTCCAGGACGGCCGGAGCCACCCAGTCCGCGTACACCGTCCGCTCGACCATCACCGGCTCGCCGTCCAGGTGACGCAGGCGCAGTACGTAGAGGACCTCGGCTCCCGGGTCTGCGTCCAGGCGCTCCGCCTCCTCGTCGGTCGCGGTCCGCACCGTGCGGGTCAGGATGCGGCTGGTGACCTCGCATCCCATCGCCTGCGCCCACTGCGCGAAGCTGTTGAGCTGCTGGAAGCTCTGGCGGCGCTCCTGACGGAGGACCACCCGGCGCGCCCCTTGCCGGGAGCCGATCAGGCCCTCGGAGGCCAGCAGCGCCACCGCCTGGCGGACTGTGCCGCGCGATACCTCCCAGCGGGCGGAGAGGTCGCTCTCGGACGGCAGCCGGGAGCCGAGCGGATAGGTGCCGGTGCGGATGGCGTGCCGCAGCGACTCGGCGATCTCCCGGTAGCGCGTAGCGCCCACACGTCCCCCTCGGCTTCATATGAACCGCGTGTTGTGTACAGGTCCGCTCTTCGGTCACGGTCCTGCCACTCACTCTAGCGTCGCCGCAGCGCGTTTCGATGCGCGGTCGTTATCTACCACAACCCCTGAATAGTGGGCTTTCCTCTTCCCGCCCTCTTGCGGCAGCAGACATGGGACGTTAACTTCCCGGACACCTGGCCCGGGCGAACTGGTGCCAGCTTGTATGAACAAGTGGCCCTCACGCTTCGCTTCAGGGAGACCTACCGTGCGCAGAGCCCGACCCCGTCCCCGTCTTCGTGCCAACAGCCGTGCCGTTGCCGCCCTCGCCCTCTCCACCGCCGCCCTCACCGCTCTCACCGCGTGCGGCGCCGCACCCGAGGAGGAGGTCACGACCGGTGCGAACGGGGTGAAGTCCACCGAGGCCACCTCGGTCGCCGACTTCGGCGGGCTGGAGAAGCTGGTCGCCGCCGCCGAGAAGGAGGGCGAGCTGAACGTGATCGCCCTGCCGCCGGACTGGGCGAACTACGGCGAGATCATCAAGAGCTTCCAGGCCAAGTACAAGATCAAGATCAAGAGCGAGAACCCGGACGGCTCCAGCTCCGACGAGATAGCCGCCGTCAAGTCCCGCAAGGGGCAGAAGCGCGCCCCCGACGTCCTCGACCTCGGCATCGCCTTCGCCCGCAGCGGCGCCGCCGAGAACCTCTTCGCCCCGTACAAGGTCGCCACCTGGGACAAGATCCCCGACAGCCAGAAGGACGCCGACGGCCGCTGGTACAACGACTACGGCGGCTACGTCTCCATCGGCTGCGACGCCGCCCGCATCAAGACCTGCCCCGAGACCTTCGCGGACCTGCTGAAGCCCGAGTACAAGGGCAAGGTCGCCCTCAACGGCAACCCGACCAAGTCCGGTTCCGCGTTCGGCGGTGTCTACGCGGCGTCCCTGGCCAACAAGGGCTCGTTCGGGGACATCCAGCCCGGCATCGACTACTTCGGCAAGCTGAAGAAGAGCGGCAACTTCATCCCCGTCGAGTCCACCCCGGCGACCGTCGAGAAGGGTGAGACGCCGATCAGCATCGACTGGGACTACCTGAACGCCGGGTACGCCGACCAGTTCAAGTCCAAGGGCGTCGACTGGAAGGTCTCCGTACCGAAGGACGGCGTCTACGCCCAGTTCTACTCGCAGGCCATCAACAAGGACGCCCCGCACCCGGCGGCCGCCCGCCTGTGGATGGAGTACCTGTACAGCGCCGAGGGCCAGAACCTGTGGCTGAAGGGGTACGCCCGCCCGGTGATGCTGCCCGCGATGACCGAGGACGGCACGGTCGACAAGACCTTCGTCTCCAAGCTTCCGGCCGTCGAGGGCACCCCGACCTTCCCCTCCTCCGAGGAGCTGGACCAGGCCAACGCCACGCTCTCCGAGAACTGGGACAAGGCCGTCTCCTGATGACCGCCTCCCACCCGTCCGCCGCCCCGGGACCCGGGGCGGCCCCCGCGAAGGCCGGCCGGAAGGCCGAAGGCCGCAGGGCCGACGGCCGTACGCGCCGCCGCCGGCGGGCGCCCCGGGCCTGGTTCGGCGCGCTCCCGCTGCTCGTCTTCGCCGGGCTCTGCTTCGGACTGCCCGCCGGCGCCCTGCTGTACGGGGCCGTCACCCGTACCGACCCGGTCGCCGGCACCACCGAGTTCACCGGCGAACACCTCCAGCGCTCGCTCCAGGGGCCCTACCTCACCTCGCTCACCGGCAGCGTCGAACTCTCCGCGCTGACCGCAGCCATCGCCACCGTCTTCGGCGTCCTCATCGCCCAGGCCGTCGTCACCTCCCGGCGCGGCGCGCTGCGCGGGGCCGTGCTCACCGCCTCCGGGGTGCTCGCCAACTTCGGCGGCATCCCGCTGGCCTTCGCCTTCGTCGCCACCCTCGGCATCTCCGGTGTGGTCACGCAGCTCGGCCACCTGGACGCGCTCGGCTGGAACCTCTACTCCTTCACCGGGCTCACCGTCATCTACCTCTACTTCCTCATCCCACTCATGGTGATCGTCGTCGTCCCGGCGCTGGACGGACTGCGCCCGCAGTGGCGCGAGGCCGCCCGCAACAACGGCGCCACCGCCTGGCAGTTCTGGCGGTACGTCGGACTGCCGGTGCTGGCACCCTCGCTGCTCGGCGGGTTCGTCCTCCTCTTCGGTAGCGCCTTCGCCGCGCACGCCACGGCCGCCGCCCTCGTCGGCGGCTCCGTACCGCTGGTCACCCTGAAGATCGCCGACGCGCTCTCCGGGAACGTCCTGGTCGGCCAGGAGAACGTGGCCCTGGCGCTGAGCCTCGACATGATCGTGATCGCCGGACTGGTGATGGCGGTCTACCTGCCCCTCCAGCGACGGAGCTCCCGATGGCTGCACTGACCACCGCCGCCCCGGCCACCGAGGCGCCCGTCCCGGTGAAGACCGCCCGCCGTCCGCGCCCGCGCTACTGGCGTGGAGCCGTCCTGGCCGTCGCCGGGCTGTACTTCATCACCCCGCTCATCTCCTCGTTCGTCTTCACGGTCCACGTACCGAACCAGGGCCTCACCTTCGAGGCGTACAGCGGCATCCTGTCCGCCGACGGCTTCACCGAGAGCCTCTTCCTCTCGCTCTCGCTCGCCGCCGCCACCATCGCGCTCGCCCTGCTGCTCGTCGTTCCGGCGCTGGTCGCGGTGCGGCTCGGACCGCCCCGGCTGCGGGCCGTCGTGGAGATCGTCTGCATGCTGCCGCTGGTGGTGCCGCCGATCGCGCTGGTCACCGGGATCGCCACCGTGCTGCGCTGGGGGCCCGACCACTTCTCGCGGACCCCGCTCTACCAGACCTTCCTGGCCGTCCAGAACGAGTCGTTCCCGGTGGTGCTGGTCCTCGCCTACACCGTGCTGGCGCTGCCGTTCGTGCACCGCTCGCTGGACGCGGGGCTGCGGGCCGTGGACGTGCCCACGCTGGTGGAGGCGGCCCGGAACTGCGGGGCGAGCCGGCTGCAGGTGATCGTCAGCGTCATCCTGCCCAACCTGCGCTCCTCGCTCGCCGGGGCCTCGTTCCTGACCCTGGCGCTGGTGCTCGGTGAGTACACGGTCGCCTCGCTGCTGGGCTTCCGGCCCTTCGCGGTGTGGATCGTCACCGTCTCCGGTGCCGAGGCCCGGATGTCGGTCGCCGTCTCGCTGCTCTCGCTCCTCATCACCTGGGCCCTGCTACTCATCCTCTCCCGCGCCGGAACCGGTTCGTCCGCCTCCGCCACCGCGATCCCGGCCGGTCCGGCCACGGTGATCCCGGCCGGTCCGGCCACGGTGACCCCGGCCGGTCCGGCCACGGTGCCCCCTGCCGGTCCGACCACGGTGACCCCGGCCGCCGGAGCCGGGGCCGGAGCCGGAAGCGGAACCGCCGCCACCCCCACTCCCGTACCTTCCGCACCTTCCGTACCCGGCAAGGAGTAGCCACCCATGTCAGCCCTGCCCACCGCCGCCCCCCGCCCCGAGCCGGCCGAAGCCGCCGCGCGGGAAGGCCGGGCCGCCACCGGAGCCCGGGTGGAGTTCCGCTCCCTGCGCCGGGCGTTCGGCCCCACCGTCGCTCTCGACGGCCTCGACCTCACCGCCCAACCCGGCGAGCTCCTCGCGCTCCTCGGCCCCTCCGGCTGCGGCAAGACCACCGCGCTCCGGGTCCTCGCCGGGTTCGAGCAGCCCGACTCCGGCGAGGTCCTCGTCGACGGCGAGGACATCACCCCGGTCCCCGCCAACCGGCGCGACGCCGGGATGGTCTTCCAGTCCTACAGCCTCTTCCCGCACCTCAACGCCCGCGACAACGTCGCCTTCGGCCCCCGGATGCGCGGTGTCGCCACGGCCGAGCGACACGCCTCCGCCCATGAGCTGCTCGAACTCGTCGGACTGCCCGACCACGGCGACCGCTTCCCGCACCAGATGTCCGGCGGCCAGCAGCAGCGCGTGGCCCTGGCCCGCGCCCTCGCCCTGCGCCCCCGCGTCCTCCTCCTGGACGAGCCGCTCTCGGCACTCGATGCCAAGGTCCGGCTCACGCTGCGCGAGGAGATCCGCCGCCTCCAGCTGGCGCTCGGGATCACCACCATCTTCGTCACCCACGACCAGGAGGAGGCCCTCTCCATGGCCGACCGGGTCGCCGTCCTCAACGCGGGCCGCCTGGAGCAGTGCGCACCACCGGCCGAGCTGTACGAGCGCCCGGCCACGCCGTTCGTCGCCGAGTTCGTCGGCACCATGAACCGGGTGCCGGGCCGGCTGACCGGGGACGGTTCGGTGGAGGTGGCGGGTGCCGTGCTCCCGGTCGACGGGGAGATCCCGGCGGGCCGAGGCCCGGTCGACGTCCTCATCCGCCCCGAGAGCATCGGCGTCAGCGCCGACGCGGACGGTACGGCCACGGTCGTCTCCGCCGCCTTCCTCGGCTCGGTCACCCGGGTCCTCCTCGACCTCCCGGACGGCGTCGCGGTCAAGGCCGACCTCCCGTCCCGGGACGCCACGGAGCTGGCTCCCGGCGTACGGGCCCGGGTCACGCCGGTCCGCCGGCCGGTGCTGGTCGTGCCCGTACGGGAGACGGCGGCACCCGATGCCGCGGCCTCCGGTGGCAAGGTGAACGCGTGAAGACAACCGCCCCCGCCGCCGTCCTCTTCGACATGGACGGCACCCTCGTCGACACCGAGGTGCTCTGGTGGGAGACGGCCCGTGAGGTCGCGGCCGGGCTCGGCCACCGGCTGACCGACGCCGACGCGCCGGAGGTCGTCGGCCGGGCCGTCGCCGACACCGCCGCTCATCTGATCGGGGTCACCGGCGGCGACTCTTCAACCCTTCCCCGTACCGCCGCCGAACTGACCGACTCCTTCTTCCGCAAGGTCGACGCGGGCGCCCCGCTCCGCCCCGGAGCCGCCGAGCTGCTCGCCTCACTCGAAGCCGCCGGAGTGCCGTTCGCGCTGGTCAGCGCCTCGCCCCGGAGCGTGGTGGACGCGGTGGTGGCCGGGTCGCTGGCCGGGGTGGACTTCGCCTTCACGCTCTCCGCCGACGACACCGTACGGACCAAGCCGCACCCTGATCCGTACCGCGCGGCCGCCGAGCGGTTCGCCGCCGATCCCGCCGCCTGCGTGGCGGTGGAGGACTCCCCGGACGGCACCGCCTCCGCCGATGCCGCCGGGTGCGCGGTCCTGGTGGTTCCGTCGCTGCTCCCGGTGGCCCCGGGGCGGGCGCGGACGTTCGCCCGTAGCCTGGAAGAAGTGGACATCGGGGTGCTCGCCGACTGCCTGAGACGTCCTTGAGACATCTCCGAGGCGTCCGAATCCTGAAACTCAGGGTCCGGAACCAGCGTGATTCGCGCCACCCTTGATCGGGGGTGCGCTCAGATGAGCGATATAGCGGTGGCTGCACTTCTGGAAGACCTGGCACTCAGTGCCAGGTGGCAGTCTTCGAGAGGTGCACTCAGGTGCGGAGTAGTCCGCTCACATGAGAGCTGAGGGTCAAGAAATGGCCATGCTGCCTTCAAGAGCTGAACGGAGAGCCGCGTCCCGCCCGCCGGAGACTTTCTTTGGATCTGCTGGCGGACGGGTGGTTGCGGCCGTATGACGACCAAGTGGACGTACCCATACACCTTCGATCTGGGTATGTTCCTCGCCGTCAGGGCAGCCACCGCGTCCTCGAGGAGTCGAGACCCGTGTCGGAAAACAAAGGTCCTCAGAAGTTCGTCTACGACTTCACCGAGGGCAACAAGGATCTGAAGGATCTTCTGGGCGGCAAGGGTGCCAACCTCGCCGAGATGACCAACCTCGGGTTGCCCGTCCCTCCGGGCTTCACCATCACCACCGAGGCGTGCAAGGTCTACCTGGAGAGCGGGCAGGCGCCGAAGGCGCTGCGCGACGAGGTGAGTGCGCACCTCACCGCGCTGGAAGAGCGGATGGGCAAGAAGCTCGGCCAGGCGGACGACCCGCTGCTGGTCTCCGTACGCTCCGGTGCCAAGTTCTCCATGCCCGGCATGATGGACACGGTCCTCAACATCGGCCTCTCCGACGCCTCGGTGGCCGGCCTCGCCACCCAGTCCGGCGACGAGCGCTTCGCCTGGGACTCCTACCGGCGCCTCATCCAGATGTTCGGCAAGACCGTGCTCGGCGTCGACGGCGACCTCTTCGAGGAGGCGCTGGAGGACGCCAAGACGGCCAAGAAGGTCACGGTCGACACCGACCTGGCCGCGGCCGACCTGAAGAAGCTGGTCAAGCAGTTCAAGAAGATCGTCCAGGACCAGGCCGGACGCGAGTTCCCGCAGGACGCGCGGGAGCAGATGGACCTGGCCATAAACGCGGTCTTCGACTCGTGGAACACCGACCGCGCCAAGCTCTACCGCCGCCAGGAGCGCATCCCCGGCGACCTCGGCACCGCGGTCAACGTCTGTTCGATGGTCTTCGGCAACCTCGGCCCCGACTCCGGTACGGGCGTCGCCTTCACCCGCGACCCGGCCAGCGGCCACCAGGGCGTCTACGGTGACTACCTCCAGAACGCGCAGGGCGAGGACGTCGTCGCCGGTATCCGCAACACGGTGCCGCTCGCCGATCTCGAGTCGATCGACAAGAAGTCGTACGACCAGCTCATGCAGATCATGGAGACGCTGGAGAACCACTACAAGGATCTCTGCGACATCGAGTTCACCATCGAGCGCGGCCAGCTCTGGATGCTCCAGACCCGGGTCGGCAAGCGCACCGCCGGTGCCGCCTTCCGGATCGCCACCCAGCTCGTGGACCAGGGGCTGATCGACGAGGCCGAGGCGCTCCAGCGCGTCAACGGCGCCCAGCTCGCGCAGCTGATGTTCCCGCGCTTCGACATCGAGGCGAAGACCGAGCTGCTCGGCCGGGGCATCGCCGCCTCGCCGGGTGCGGCGGTCGGCAAGGCCGTCTTCGACTCGTACACCGCGATCAAGTGGTCCCGCTCCGGCGAGAAGGTCATCCTGATCCGCCGCGAGACCAACCCCGACGACCTCGAAGGCATGATCGCCGCCGAGGGCATCCTGACCTCGCGCGGCGGCAAGACCTCGCACGCGGCGGTCGTGGCGCGCGGCATGGGCAAGACCTGTGTCTGCGGCGCCGAGGACCTGGAGGTCGACACCAAGCGCCGCCGGATGACGGTCGGCGGCAAGGTGATCGAGGAGGGCGACCTCGTCTCGATCGACGGCTCCACCGGCAAGGTCTACCTGGGCGAGGTACCCGTCGTACCGTCGCCGGTCGTCGAGTACTTCGAGGGCCGGATGCACGCGGGCGCCGACGACGCCGACGAGCTGGTCGCCGCCGTGCACCGGATCATGGCGTACGCGGACCGGGTGCGCCGGCTGCGGGTGCGGGCCAACGCGGACAACGCCGAGGACGCGCTGCGCGCCCGCCGCTTCGGTGCGCAGGGCATCGGGCTCTGCCGTACCGAGCACATGTTCCTCGGTGAGCGCCGCGAGATGGTCGAGAAGCTGATCCTGGCGGACACCGACGACGAGCGCGAGACCGCTCTCGCCGCCCTGCTCCCGCTCCAGAAGGCCGACTTCATCGAGCTGTTCGAGTCGATGGACGGCCTGCCCGTCACCGTACGGCTGCTGGACCCGCCGCTCCACGAGTTCCTGCCGGACATCACCGAGCTGTCGGTGCGCGTGGCGCTCGCGGAGTCCCGCAAGGACGCCAACGAGAACGACCTGCGCCTGCTCCAGGCGGTCCACAAGCTGCACGAGCAGAACCCGATGCTGGGTCTGCGCGGGGTGCGCCTGGGCCTGGTCATCCCCGGTCTGTTCGCCATGCAGGTACGGGCGATCGCCGAGGCGGCCGCGCAGCGCAAGAACGCCAAGGGCGACCCGCGCGCCGAGATCATGATCCCGCTCGTCGGCACGGTCCAGGAGCTGGAGATCGTCCGCGAGGAGGCCGACCGGGTCATCGCCGAGGTCCAGGCGGCCACCGGCACCGACCTGAAGCTGACCATCGGCACCATGATCGAGCTCCCGCGCGCCGCGCTGACGGCGGCCCAGATCGCCGAGGCCGCGCAGTTCTTCTCGTTCGGCACCAACGACCTGACCCAGACGGTGTGGGGCTTCTCCCGCGACGACGTGGAGGCCTCGTTCTTCACCGCATACCTGGAGAAGGGCATCTTCGGGGTCTCGCCGTTCGAGACGATCGACAAGGACGGCGTCGGCTCGCTCGTCCGCAGCGCCGTGGAGGCCGGCCGGGCCACCCGCCCGGACCTCAAGCTCGGCGTCTGCGGTGAGCACGGCGGTGACCCGGAGTCGGTGCACTTCTTCCACGAGGTGGGCCTCGACTACGTCTCCTGCTCGCCGTTCCGGATCCCGGTGGCCCGTCTGGAGGCGGGCCGGGCGGCGGCGCAGTCGCGCGGGAGCGACAGCCGCTGATGCGGTACGAGTGACCAACTCCGGGAATTTATAAGGGAATTGGGCCGGGTCCCTCACCGGCCCGCCATCCCGGTCGGATCCCCGGAACACCGAGAAGCGGCGGCACCCTGTGCGGGGGTGCCGCCGCTTCGCCTTGCCCGCGGAATATGTGGTGGGCGTCGCCGGAAGACCGCCCGTAGCGGAATACGCGCTACCGATGTGTCGTAGCACACATTGCTTCGTTTAATGCGCAAAGAAGTGTGGGTAGCCATCGGGTGGACCGGGGTGCGGTCCATGGATCCCCACCCATGGACCGCACCCGGCTTACCCCCGCCGGGTACGGAGCCGCACCGTCGCCCGCCGCCGCCGAACACACAAAGCCCCCCACGGCCTTCACGTGCTCATCCGGCGGGCACCGGATGCGTACCCGACGTCGTACAGCTTTTCGGCTGAAGCGGAACGGGGCGAGACGTTTCACTTCTGGCCGAAACCCCGTGGTGACCTCCTGTGACGGTCCGCATACCCTTCGGTGGGGGCAATTGCGGATGCAACAGGTGGGGGCGGTAGTGCTGCGGATCCATGTGTCCAGGCTGGACCTTTCGCGGGTGCGGATGGCCACGAGACCGGACGCGTTGTGGGAAACGATTCTCAGTTTTCATCGGCTGAGAGACCGGCGGGCTTCGACGGTCTTCGGGAAATGGCGGAGCGAAACACGGGCGCGGTTGAATGGTGAAGCACAACTGCTGGCGGCGGTCGTCCCGCCCCGCGGATATTTCCCGGATTTCCTGACGCCCTCGCAGGAAGGCGCCGAGCCTTTCGGGCTCGACGTGGGAATGGAGGCCCTGCGCGACACGCCCGCCGACCGCATCCGCCGCGAGCTGGACCTGATGGCCGCCGGCCGGCGGCGGCAGCGCGGCGGCCTGGGACCCGCGGGCCCGGACGCCGGCGCCGGCCGGATCACCGCCGCGCTGCCCGCCGCACTCTCCGAGGGCCGCGCCGAGCCGCTGGCCCGGCTCATCGGCGCCCTGCGCAGCTACCACGACGCCGCCGTCGAGCCGTACTGGCCGCACATCCGGGCCTCCATCGAGGCCGACCGGGCCGTGCGGGGCCGCGCGCTCCTGGACGGCGGCACCGACGGGCTGCTGGCCACCCTGCCGCCGATGATCCGGTGGCGGGCGCCGGTGCTGGAGGCGGACTACCCCGTCGACCGCGACCTGTATCTCGACGGGCGCGGGCTGCTGCTCCAGCCCTCGTTCTTCTGCCGGGGCACGCCGGTCGTCTACCGCGACCCGGCGCTCCCGCCCGTCCTCGTCTACCCGGTCACCCACCCCGGCGCCCCGGAGTTCGCCGAGCCCGGACCCTGGCTCGGCCGCCTCGTGGGCCACACCCGCTCCGCCGTCCTGCAGTCCATAGGCAACGGCTGCACGACCAGCGAACTGGCCCGCCGCGCCGGGGTGTCGCTCGCCTCGGCGAGCCAGCACGCCTCCGTGCTGCGCGAGGCGGGCCTGGTCCTCACCCTGCGCCACGGCAGCTCGGTGCTCCACACGCTGACGCCGCTGGGCGGTTCGCTGCTCCGGGGCGGGGCGCCGCTCGCGCTGTCCTGAGGGGCGCCGCCGGGAGACTCCTGAGGGGCGGTCGCCGGAAGTGGTCGGAAACTCGTCGCGCAGACGGCGATGAGTTCCGGGCGACCCCGCCGTCTACCCCTTCGACAGCGCCCACGGGGCAGCCCGAAGGACAGAGGAAGAGGCAACGACCATGGCTCAGATGATTTTCGTGAACCTGCCGGTGACGGACCTGGAGACCTCGAAGGGGTTCTACGAGAAGCTCGGCTACGGCATCAACCCGCAGTTCAGCGACGACAAGACCGCGTGTGTGGTCATCAGCGACACGATCTTCGTCATGCTGCTGACGGAGCCGCGCTTCAAGGACTTCACCAAGAAGGACATCGCGGACGCCTCGAAGACGACCGAGGTCATCCTCGCCCTGAGCGCCGACAGCCGCGCGAAGGTCGACGAGATCGCCGACGCGGCGCTGGCGGCCGGCGGGTCCCCGGCGGGCGAGACGCAGGACATGGGCTTCATGTACGGCCGCTCGTTCCAGGACCCCGACCACCACATCTGGGAGGTCATGTGGATGGACCAGGCAGCCGTCGAGGGCCAGGGCTGATCCACGCGGGGCCGCATCACGAGGGGCTGCATCACGCGGGGCCGCATCACGAGGGGCTGCATCACGCGGGGCCGCATCACGCGGGGCCGCATCACGAGGGGCTGCATCACGAAGGGCCGCATCACGAGGGTGTGCGCCGGGGCCACGGGGGAGCCCCGGCGCACACGAAGGGCGTCAGCCGCGGAACGGGCCCGTCACCTCGTACGTGATGCCACCGGACGAACTGCCGCTGGTGCCGCGCTGCGAGGAGAAGTACAGCCGCTTGCCGTCCGGTGAGAACGCCGGGCCGGTGATCTCCGAGGAGGACTGGCCGGTGATCCGCAGGAACGGCGCCACCGTGTCGTTCGGCGTGATCAGGCAGATCTCCATGTTGCCGCCGTCCTCCGCCACGTACAGATCGCCGGAGCCGGCCCGGGTGACGTTGTCGACGCCGGTGAGCGGGGCCGCGCCGCCCGTCACCAGCGAGTCGTCGTACGTCAGCGAGATCGACGAGGTGGTCGCGTCGTACGCCCACACCCGGTTGTCGCCCTTGGTGGTGAACCAGCAGGTACCGGCCGCGTAGAAGCAGCCCTCGCCGCCGTTGAAGACCTTGGCGCCGGAGACCTGGTGGCGGGTCTGCGTCGAGGAGGCCGCCGGGTCGGGAACGTTGGCCCAGGTCACCGGCCCGGAGGTGCCCGTACCCGCGACCAGCACCTGGAGCGTGCCGCTCGACAGGTTGCCCCAGGTGGCGGGCCGGAAGCGGTAGAAGCGGCCGTCGCTCTCGTCCTCGGTGAGGTAGATGTACCCGTGGTCGGGGTCGGCGGCCGCCGCCTCGTGCTTGAACCGGCCGAGCGCGGGCCGCCGAACGGCCGCGTTCACGCCCCACGGGTCGGTCTCGTAGACGTAGCCCCGGGTGACCTCCTCGCAGGAGAGCCAGGTCTTCCACGGGGTCGCGCCGCCCGCGCAGTTGATGTTCGTCCCCGACAGGATCCGGTACGCGGACGTCACCGTGCCCGAAGAGTTGAACCGCACCGCGCTCGCCCCGCCACCGCTGCCGGACGACACCTCGGCGTTGGAGACGTAGATCCAGCCCGACCCGTCGGCGTAGGTCGCACCGCCGTCGGGCGCGCTGTGCCAGCGGTAGGAGGTGTTCGCCACGGTCTGGCCCGACCGGGCGATGATGCGGCTGGTGAAGCCGCTCGGCAGCTGGATGCCGTTGCCGTTGGCCGCCTGCAGCGCGCCGTACGGGCCGGGGGCCGGCTGGGCGGGTGCGGCGGAGGCGGCGCCGCGCCACAGCGTGCCGCCGAAGGCCGCCGCCGAGCTGCCGACCACCGCCGTACGCAAGAAGGTCCGACGTTCCACGATTCACTCCACGGATGAGTGAGGGCCCGCCGCTCCGGACGGACCGGCGGGTCGCGCGTCAGGACTGTAGGAGTACGCAGTTGACGAGGCGTCAACCAGGAGTGAACGCCAGGGGGCCAGGGCCCGGCTTTCACTCCACCCGTACCGCGTACACCGGCACCGAGACCTCCTCGTCGTCCAGGCACCCGCCGCTCTCCAGGTCGAAGCGCTGCTTCAGCAGCGGCGAGGCCACGAACGGCCGCCCGCCCGCCGAGCCGAGCAGCCCGCGCGAGAGGACGTACGCCCCGGAGAACGGGTCACGGTTGGAGATCGCCCGCACCGTCCCCGACCGGTCCAGGAACAGCGCCGCCTGCCCGCCGTCCGGCAGCAGCACCGCGACACCGCGCCCCGGGCTCAGCAGCTCCAGGTCGCAGACGGTGAGCCAGCCGCCGGCGTGCGCGACCCGGACGACGGCGGCCGTGGTGCCCGGCGTGGTGGTGCTCAGCGTGGTGGTGGTCATCAGGACGGGGTCCCTTCGAGGGTGCGGACGGCGAGGACGGGACCCGCGAGCAGCTCCAGATCGGGTTTGATCTGGTCCCGCTCCGGGACGAACTTCACCGAGGGGTCGGGTGCGTCGGGCGCGTTGACGAAGCTCACGAACCGCCGCAGCCGCTCCGGGGCGTCGATGGTCGCGGCCCACTCGTCGCGGTAGCCGGACACATGGTCGGCCATCAGCCTCTCCAACTCGTAGCAGAGCCCCAGCGAGTCGTGGACGACGACATCCCGTACGTGCTCCAGGCCGCCGTCGATCCGCTCCAGCCAGGCCGAGGTGCGCTCCAGGCGGTCCGCCGTACGGATGTAGAACATCAGGAACCGGTCGATGAGCCGCACCAGTTCGGCGTCCGAGAGGTCCTGCGCCAGCAGATCGGCGTGGCGCGGAGTGGCCCCGCCGTTGCCGCCGACGTAGAGGTTCCAGCCGCCGGCCGTGGCGATGATCCCGAAGTCCTTGCCGCGGGCCTCCGCGCACTCGCGGGCGCAGCCGGAGACCGCGGACTTGAGCTTGTGCGGCGAGCGCAGGCCCCGGTAGCGCAGCTCCAGGTCGATCGCCATCTTCACGGAGTCCTGCACGCCGTAGCGGCACCAGGTCTGCCCGACACAGGACTTGACCGTCCGCAGCGACTTCCCGTACGCGTGCCCGGACTCGAAGCCCGCGTCGACCAACCGGGTCCAGATGAGCGGCAGTTGGTCGACCCGGGCGCCGAAGAGGTCGATGCGCTGGCCGCCGGTGATCTTCGTGTAGAGGCCGAAGTCGCGGGCGACCTCGCCGATGACGATGAGCTTCTCCGGGGTGATCTCGCCGCCGGGGATGCGCGGGACGACCGAATAGGAGCCGTTGCGCTGGAGGTTGGCGAGGAAGTGGTCGTTGGTGTCCTGGAGCGCGGCCTGTTCTCCGTCCAGGACGTAGCCGCTGGCGCCGATGGTCGGCGCGAGCGAGGCGATGACCGAGCCGACCGTCGGCTTGCAGACCTCGCAGCCCTCCCCGCCGCGCGCCTCCTCGCGGCCGTGCGAGTCGAGGAGCGCGGTGAACGAGGTGACCTCCAGGGTGCGGACGATCTCGTACAACTCGCTGCGGCTGTAGGCGAAGCAGCCGCACAGCCCGGTGTCCTGGCTCTGCGGCAGCAGCTGCCCGATCACCTTGACGCAGCTGCCGCAGCCGGTCCCGGCCCGGGTGCACTTCTTCACCTCGGGCAGTGTGGTGTGCTCGCAGATCGCGCCCTTGGTCACGTTGTGGCAGGAGCAGATGACGGCGTCGTCCGGCAGCGCGGAGGGCCCCAGCGTCACCGGCCCGCCCGCTCCGGCCGGCAGCACCAGCTGCTCCGGCGCGACCGGCAGGACGGTCCCGGTCATCGGCCGCAGCGTGCCGTATTCGGCGGCGTCCCCGACCAGCACCCCGCCCAGCAGGGTGCCGTCCGCGCCGATGACCAGCTTCTTGTAGACGCCGGAGCGGGAGTCGGCGTACACCACGTCGAGCGAGCCCTCCGCGCTCCCGTGCGCGTCACCGAAGGAGGCCACGTCCACGCCGAGCAGCTTCAGCTTCGTCGACATGTCGGCCCCGGTGAACCCGGCCTGACCGCCGCCGAGCACCTCGGCCACCGTCTCCGCCATCTCGTAACCCGGCGCGACCAGTCCGTAGACCCGCCCGTCCGATGCGAGCGCGCACTCGCCGATCGCGAACACGGCCGGGTCCGACGTACGGCACTCCTCGTCGACCACGATCCCGCCGCGCTCACCGACCGCGAGCCCGCAGTCGCGCGCCAGCTGGTCACGCGGCCGGACACCGGCGGAGAAGACGACGAGATCCGTGGCGAGCGAGGACCCGTCGGAGAGCGCCATTCCGTTCACGGCCCCGTCCGCGCCCGCGGTGACCGCCTGCGTCCCGACCCCGGTGTGAACGGAGAGACCCATGTTCTCGATGGTCCGCAGCAGCGCCGCGCCGCCGCCCTCGTCCACCTGGACCGGCATCAGCCGGGGCGCGAACTCCACCACATGGGTGCGCAGCCCGAGCCCCTTGAGCGCCCCGGCCGCCTCCAGACCGAGCAGCCCGCCGCCGACCACCGCACCGGTCTCGGCGCCCTTCGCGTACTCCTCGATCGCGAGCAGGTCCTCGATCGTCCGGTACACGAAGCAGCCCCGGGAATCCTTCCCCGGCACCGGCGGGACGAAGGGATACGAGCCCGTCGCCAGCACCAGCGTGTCGTACGGGAACACCGCCCCGGAGCGCGCGGTGACGGTCCGGGCCGTACGGTCGACGCTCTCGGCCGGGTCTCCGACGTACAGCTCGAAGCCGTGCTTCGCCATGAACTCCGGTTCCACGAGCGAGAGTTCCCCGGGCGTGCGGCCGGCGAAGTACGAGGTGAGCTGGACCCGGTCGTAGGCGGGCCGCGGCTCCTCGCAGAGCACGACGACCCGGGCCCGCCCGGCGGCCGGCGTCAGCCCGCGCGCGGCCAGCGACTCCAGGAACCGCTGGCCGACCATGCCGTGCCCGACGAGGACGAAGGTGGGGGCGGTGGTCGGGATCGTGGTCTCCGGCATGGTGGTGTCCGGCATCTCAGTGGCCTCCGTCGTCGGTGAGCAGGTGGAGCAGGGACATGGCGGGCGGCAGCGGTTCGTCGTCCTGCCAGGTACGGGCGAGTCCGGCGACCGCGCCGAGGTCGCCCAGGAGCACCCCGCCGGCCAGCCGGCCGTCCCGGACGACGACCGTGCGGTACGCGCCCCGGGTGCCGTCGGCCAGCCGGATCACGTCGTCGCCCGGCAGCGGACGGGCCTCGCCGAAGGCGGCGAGGTCGAGCCCGTCGAGCGGGCCGGGGCCTTCGGTGCCTCGGGCGCGGCTCCCGGCGCGCAGCGAGAGCCGGGTCAGGGCCCGGGTGCCTTCGTAGCGGGCCGGCCGGCCGGCCAGTACCTCGGCCAGCACGTCGGCCTGTTCCAGCGCGGGGCCGGCGAGCCCGTAGAGCGTGGCGCGGTGCTCGGCGCAGTCGCCGAGGGCGTGGATGTACGGGTCCGAGGTGCGCAGTTCGTCGTCGACCACGATCCCCTTGCGGACCTCCAGTCCGGCGGCCCGTGCGAGTCCGGTCCGGGGCCGGACCCCGCAGGCCAGCACGGTCAGGTCGGCGGCGAGCTCGTACCCGTCGGCGAGCTGGACGGCCCGTACGGACTCTCCGGTCGCCATGGTCGTGCAGCGCAGCCCGCGCACCCGGCACTCGGTGTGCACCTCCACCCCGAGCGCTTCGAGGTGGCCGCGCAGCAGGGCGGCCGCCTCCGGGTCGAGCTGGCGCTCCATGAGGTGCTCGCCCTGCTGGGCCAGGACCACCTGCGCGCCGCACTCCGCGAGCGCGCGGGCGGCCGACACTCCGAGGAGCCCGCCGCCGATGACGACCGCGCGCACTCCGGAACGTACGGCGGCGCGCAGGGCCAGGGCGTCGTCGAGCGTACGGAACGGGTGGACGCCGTCCGGCAGGGTGGCGCCGAGCCCGCGCAGCGGCGGGAGCACCGGGTTGGATCCGGTGGCCAGGACCAGCCGCCCGTAGCGCAGGACGCTGCCGTCGTCGCAGTGGACCAGCCGGTCGGCCCGGTCGATCCGGACCGCCCGCACGCCGCGCCGCACCTCGGTGGCCGGCAGCGCGATGACGTCCGGGTCGTACCGCCCGGCCAGCACGTCGGCCAGCAGCACCCGGTTGTACGGGGCGTGCCGCTCCTCGCCGACGACGGTGGCCCCGGGGACCCGCGCGGCGAGCCGGGCGCCGGCCATCCCGGCGCCGATCACCACGACGGGCGCGGCACTCTCCGTCTTCTTCCTCATGGCCAGGAGCATGCGCGGCGGGTGTTACCCAGCCGCATCCCGCCGGTTTCCCGGGCGGAACCGTGCGCTCAGCGCCGGCCGGCGGCCCCTGTGAGTTCCGGCGCCGAGGGCCCCCTTAATGTCGGGTCCATGCCCGACATCACCCTCACCACCCTGATCCTCCTCTGCCTGGCCGCGGCCGCCGCGGGCTGGATCGACGCGGTGGTGGGCGGCGGCGGGCTGCTCCTCCTGCCGGCGCTGCTGCTCGGCCTGCCGAACGTACCGGCCGCCCATGTCCTCGGCACCAACAAGGCCGTCGCGATCGTCGGCACCTCGGGCGCCGCGATCACGTACGTCCGCAGAGCCCCGGTCAAGGTGGGGCTGGCGGTACGGGTGGGGCTGATGGCGCTCGCCGGGTCGATGACCGGGGCGTTCTTCGCCGCCGGGATCAGCAGCGAGGTGCTGCGCCCGGTGATCATGGTGGCGCTGCTCGGGGTCGCGGCGTTCGTCCTGCTGCGCCCGTCGTTCGGCACGGCGGCGGCGGGCGACACCGACGCGCGGCCGGTCACCCGGGCCCGGATCGTCACCGCGATCGTGCTGGTCGGCGGCGGGATCGGCTTCTACGACGGCCTCTTCGGCCCGGGCACCGGCACCTTCCTGGTGCTCGCGCTCACCGCCGTACTCCACCTGGACCTGGTGACGGCCTCGGCCACCGCCAAGATCGTCAATGTGTGCACGAACGCGGGAGCGCTGGCGATGTTCGCGTACCAGGGCACGGTCCTGTGGCAGCTGGCGGCGCTGATGGCCCTCTTCAACCTGGCGGGCGCGATGGCGGGGGCGCGGATGGCGCTGAGCCGGGGGAGCGGCTTCGTCCGGGCGGTGCTGCTGACGGTGGTGTTCTCGCTGGTGGCGAAGCTGGGCTACGACCAGTGGACGGCATAGCCGCCGTATTGGGGCTCACCGCACGTCGGTGAGATGGGCGTAGGCCACCACGTTGCCCTGGTAGCCGGTCTCCTTGGAGAAGCCGCCGCCGCAGGTGATCAGCCGCAGCGAGGCGTGCGGGGAGTCGCCGTAGACGCGCTGGTCGGGGAAGTCCTCGTTGTCGTACACCTCGATGGCGTCGATCGAGAAGACCGCGGTGCGTCCGTCCTCGCGGACGACCTCGACGCGGGTGCCCTTGGTGAGGGCGCCGAGGGCGTAGAAGACGGAGGGCCCGTCGGCGTTGTCGACATGCCCGGCGACGATGGCGGTGCCCTGGGCGCCGGGCGGGACGCCGTCCGCGTACCAGCCCGCGAGGTTGCGGTCCTCGTCCGGCGGCACGTCCAGGCTGCCGTCGGCGCCGAGACCCAGCCGCATCATGGGCGCGTCGACGTCGATGCTCGGAATCCGGATGCGGACCGGGTCGGAGGGGCGCAGCGGTTCGGCGACCGGGGAGCCGGGCTGGAGCTGAGGCCCGGCGGCGAAGGCCTGGGCGCCGGAGGGCTGCGGCGGGATGAGCTGCTCGCCGGAGCCGTTCTGGACGAGCCAGATACCGCACAGCACGGCGATGCCCACCAGCCAGCCGCGGGCTTTCTGCGCGCTCTGGGACACGTTCGCCGTCCTCGTCAGCCGGTGCTCCGGTGGGTCTCGGGAGCCTGGCGGGTTTCGGGTCGGGGGTGGTGGACCGAGGCGGGCCGGACGCGCCCGGGGACGCGCCCGGCTCGGGTCGGTGCGGGGGAGCGGTGCGGCTCCTCGCTCCCCGGGGCGGTGGGCCGGGGGCCGCAGGCCGGGGCCCGGTGCCTGCGGCTCTTCGGGGTCTGCGGCCCTGGCCTCAGCCGGCCGGGGCCTGCGGCTCTCCGGGGCTTGCGGCCCTGGCCTCAGTTGCCGTCGGTGGGCTCGGTCCGGCGGCGCAGCAGCCACAGACCGCCGACGGCCGCCATGCCGACCACGCCGACGCCGAGGGCGACCTGCGTGGAGTTCGGCTCGACGCTGCCGCCGACCCCGGTCCGTACGTGGCCGGACGGCCGGTCGTGGTCGGGCCTGTCGTGCTTGCCGCCGCCGATCACCTTGAGGTCGCCGACGGCGTCCTTGCCGTTGTCGCAGGAGACGACGATCTCGTAGACGCCTGGCCGGGTGTCGTGCGGCACGGTGAACTGGCCGACGAGCACCTCCTTGTGCGTCCCGTGGCGGACCTCGAAGTCCCCGGCGTCCAGGGAGTTGGCGTCACCGATGCCGGAGCCCTTGGGGCCGCAGGCGGTGGTGTTCACGGTGACCTTGGCGCCGGGCGGAGCGGTGGCGGGGGTGATCTCCAGCCGGCCGAAGTCGTCGCCTGCGTACGCGGACGGGGCGGCGGTGAGACCGAGCGCTATGACGGTGGCCGCGGCGGTGGCGGTGCCGGTCATGAGGCGGGCAGGACTGCGCATGGGGATCCTCCGGGCAGACGGCGCGAGCGGTTGTGTCCTGCCCCCGACCTAACGGGCGTCCGGCACCGCATGCCTTCTGACGCCAGGTCAGCTTTCACTCGTACGGACCGGCGCGGCACTCTTGCCGTCGGGAGTCCTCGCAGGTCACGGCGGTGCGACTGGGCCGTTCGGTCCGTACTCCCGGACCGGGTGCCGATCGGGTGAGGTCGAGAACTCCAGGTTCGGCGAGAGCCTGCAGCGAGTGTGACGTACGTCACACGTATGCGCTCCCGTGAGCCGGGCACACGCAAGACACCCCCCCCACGGGACGGATCCCCGCCCCTACGGCACCCGCCCCCGCCGGGCCCACCCCCCCTGGGCCCGGTGCGGGCGGTGTCGGCTCCGGGGGTCACTCGCCGCCCGTGGCGCTCCACGAGATCAGCGGCGGCCGCACCCGGCCGCACAGCGGCTGCCCCTTCTCATCGGTCAGCCCCAGTCGCCCGGTGAGCTGCCCGGAGCGCGCGGCGGCTTCGAGGACCTCGGGCTCGATGTCGCTGAACATCAGCTTGGCGCGCCGGAACATGGAGAAGAGCCCGGCCTCGTCCACGGTTCCCCAGGACAGATAGACGAACCGCCCGCCCAGCCGATTCTGGATGTACGGCCCCGAGACGGCGACCCCGTCCGCCGTCGTTTTCGCCGCACACTCCAGAATCCAGGAAGTGCCCGGAGCGTCCCCGGGGCAGAGCCCGAGCAACTCACCGGGCCGGTCCTTGCGCTGAACGCCGACATAGATGTTCTCGAATCCGGGAAAGTCGGAGTCCGGCCCGCACGCGCGACCGGGAAGCGCGGAGGCCTCGATAAGAATCTGCATAGTCCCCATGGTCCGTCACCGCGACGGAACGACCATGGCGAGGTCGATTTCCGGCCATGTCTCAGAGCGGCTCCGCCGGCGCATCCCGATACACGGCCTCCAGCCGCCCCATCACGCCCTCCATGTCCTCATCCACGCTCGCGAAGTCCACGCTCGCGAAGTCCACGCTCGCGAAGTCCACGCTCGCGAAGTCCACGCTCACGAAGTCCGCGCTCGCAAAATCCATGCCGGCGAACTCCACCCCATCGATGCGCCGCACCGGCGCGATCCCCTGCGCGTTGCAGAGGAAGGCGCCCCGGTACGCGCCCAGCCCGTCCAGCGTCACCGTCCGCCGCACCGACGGCTCCCCGGCCGTCGCGAGGCCGCGTTCCAGGAGGGTCATGGTCGTACCGGCGAGCGCCGGGGCGTCCGGCCACACCACCGAAGTCCCGTCCCAGAAGCCGACGTTGGTGAAGGATCCTTCGGTCACCACCCCGCCCGGCGCGGTCAGCAGAGCCTCGTCGAACCCGGCCCGCGCGGCGAGCATCCCGTAGTACGTCTGCCCGAACTCGCCCGGCCGCTTGATGTGCGGCACGGCCCGCGTGTACGGCACCGACATCAGGCTCCGGGCTCCCGGAGCCATGACGGCAGCCTCGCGAACGGTGACCATGACCCGCGTACGGCTCTCCCCGGGCGGCAGGAACCCGTGCACCCGCACGGAGGCGTCCCGCAGCCCGGCCCTGTCCAGCGCGCGCCGGATCAGCTCCCTCACGTGCCCGCCGTCCAGAGGCAGGTGGAACAACTCCCGATTCGCCGCCTCCAGCCGCTCCAGATGCAGCCCGAGCCCTCGCGCCTTCAGGTCCCTCACCTGCATGGCGGTGAAGTGCCCGAACCCGAAGAGGGCGGGGACGCGGAGGTCGTCCTCGGTGGCGGGGCGACCGTCCATCTCGACGTAGGGGAGGGGGAGGGCTGATGCGCTGGGCGGGCGATGCGTCATACGACCACCGTAGGCGGGGGAGGCCGTGCCAGGGGATCGGTGAGGTTGCGCATACAGCGCCCGGGCGTGGCCCGCGTGGCGTGTGAAGTGCCTGTTCAGGTGGGGTGGGGTGAGCATGCGGGTGTCGGTCAGTCGGCAGGCAGGCCGAACCAGCGGAGGAGTACGGGCCGTGCGTCGTCGGGGGCGTCCTCGGGGCCGTGGGCATAGCGTGCGAGCAGGGCCAGATAGTCGTCGTGGAAGGCGTCCAGCTCGGCCTTGGTGAGGTGGGTGAGGCTGCGGGAACCTCGCATCCAGCCTTCGGACTCCGCCTGCCCGGCGGTGAACTGCCGGGCGAGTTCGACGTCTTCCTCCATCCTCATCCGGTCCAGCTCGGCCGACAGGGCGCGCTCGGCCTCGGTCAGCTCATCCTGCGGCGGTCTGCGGATGTCGAGCCCGCGCACACCGCGCCACCAGCGCTCCCGCCCGGTGGAGCGCTCGGGGATGTCCTCGATGAGGCCGCTGCGCTCCAGCATCCGCAGGTGGTAGCTGAGCGTCCCGGTGTTCTCGCCGAGGGCGGCGGCCAGCGTGGTCGAGGTGGCCGGGCCCGCCGTGCCGAGGTGGCGCAGGATGCGCAGGCGCAGGGGGTGTGAGAGGGCCTTGAGCGCCAGGGGGCTGTCGACCGTGCGCCGCTCGGCGGCTTCCGCTCTCCGCTCTTTCGTCATGGAGGCAGTCTACCCGAACGGCAGATATTTCTCTGCAGACCTTCCTCTGCAGAGGAAGGTCTGCAATGCTGTGGATATGACACCGAGCCGAATGACCCTGAGTCGCGCTGTCCACCGCCTCGCCGGTGCTGTCGCGGGGGCCCTGCTTGCCGGACTTGTCCTGGGGGCAGCACCCGCGCAGGGGGCTGAACGGGCCCTGGGCCTGCCCGAGTTCGACTTCTCCGCCTGCCCGGCCGTCGACGAACTGCCCGCAGGGGCGGACCCCGGGACCTGGCGCTGCGAGGTCATGCACGCCACCGGCCATCTGCGGATGGGGGCCGTCGACGAACCGCTCACCGAGCCCATGAGGATCACCTTCGCGGAAGGTCGTGTGGACGGTGAATTCCGCCAGGTCTTCGGTGAGATGACCGCTGCGCCCATCCGGGTGGGAGGCACCCCGTTGACCCTGACTCCGCGGTACGGCGGATATTCGGACTTCCTGTCCGACGACACCCGGCGCGGCGAGTTCGACCTCGCGTTCGCCATCGGCTCGGCGTACGGGCCGCCTGCCCGGCCGTCCTCGGGCTGTTCCGTGGGCAGCGACGAGGACGCGGTCCACCTCGTCCTGAAGGACACCGATCCCACCCGGGTGATATCCAGGGATCCCTTGGTCGTTGCCTTCGGTACGCAGGACGCGGAGTTCGCCGCCCCGCGCACCAGCGGCTGCGGCCCTCTGGGACGCGTGCTCGACCGCGCTCTGGGCCTGCCGTCGGCGGCGGGAGCGAACGTCTTCGCCATGGATGTCACGGTGGCCATCCGGCCCTACGCGTAAGCCCGTTCGGGCGCGACCCGCTGTCGACTTGACCTCAACCGAAGTTGAGGCTCAAGACTCGACCGCATGGACACCACCACCAAAGCCCTCACCCCTGCCCCTCTCAAAGTCGCCGTCATCCTCGGCAGCAACCGGGAAGGCCGCTTCGGGCCGGTCATCGCCGACTGGTTCCTCGGCCGGGCCGCTCGGTACGACGGCATCGAGACCGAGCTCATCGACGTCCTCACCGCCGACCTCCCCGTCTCCCTCTCCTTCCGCCCCGCCCCCGAGGACGCGGCCCGTATCGAGGCGGTCTCGGAGCGGCTGGCCGCTGCCGACGCGTTCGTCGTGGTCACGCCCGAGTACAACCACTCCTTCCCGGCCCCGCTCAAGAACCTCATCGACTGGCACCGCACCGAATGGCAGGCCAAACCCGTCGCCTTCGTCAGTTACGGCGGCAGGTCCGGCGGGTTGCGGGCCGTCGAGCAGCTCCGGCAGGTCTTCGCCGAGACGCACACGGTCTCCGTCCGCGACACCGTCTCCTTCCACAACGCGGGCGCCCTCTTCGACGACGAGGGGAACCACCGGGAGCCGGCGGACGTCGACGGCGCGGCCAAGGCACTCCTGGACCAGCTGGTCTGGTGGGGCGTCGCCCTGCGCGACGCGCGAAACCGGCATCCGTACAGCGCCTGAACGGCTCCGGGCCGACAATCGGTGCACGGGCAAGGTGCCCGCCGTACCCGAGGAGACCGACGATGACAGCGCCGCCGGCATGGCTGACCGTACTGACCACGACCGACAGCGAGGAGAAGGCCCACGAGCTGGCGCAAGGGGCGGTGGAGGCCCGGCTGGCGGCCTGCGCGCAGATCTCCGCGCCCGTCACCTCGGTCTACCGGTGGCAGAACGCCATCGAGTCCTCCGAGGAGTGGCAGGTGCTCTTCAAGACGGCGGCCGAGCGCTACGAGGAGCTGGAGGAGTACCTCCAGGGGGCGCACGACTACGAGACCCCGGAGATCATCGCCATCCCCGTCATCCGCGGCAGCGCCCGTTACCTCGGCTGGGTCACGGCGGAGACGGCTCCCGCAGCCGCCCTGTGACGGCGGCCATGAGCACCCTGGACCCCGGCCCCCCGCCCACCGACGAGCTGCCGTTCTTCGTGTACGGCACGCTGCTCCCCGGCGAACCCAACCACGACCTCTTCCTCCGGGGCCGTACGTCGAGGGAGCGGGCGGCCGTCCTGCCCCGGGCCCTGCTGTACGACGGGCCCGGCTACCCGTACGCCATCGACGGCCACGGCCGTGTCCACGGCACCCTGCTCACCGCCGCGCCCGGGGTGTACGGGGAGTTGCTCGGGCTCCTGGACCACCTGGAGGAGTACCTCGGGCCCGGCCACCCCCGCAATCTGTACGAGCGGGTCGTCCGCGAGGTCGAGCTGCCGGGGGAGGGCGGAGCGGGGGAGGGCGAACCGGGGCAGGGGCCTCCGGCGACCCGTGCCTGGGTCTACCTAGCCGCGGCCGCCGTCACCCGGTCCCTGCGGACGAGCGGCAGCGTCATCGCCGAAGGGCGGTGGATCACCGGGCGGGCTCCAGGCGGACCGCGCACACCTTGAACTCCGGCATCCGCGACACCGGGTCGAGGGCCGGGTTGGTCAGCGTGTTGGCCCGCCCCTCACCCGGCCAGTGGAACGGCATGAACACCGTGTCCGCCCGGATCGCCCCGGTGATCCGGGCCGGCGCCACCGCCCGGCCGCGCCGGGACACCACGGCGACGAGCTCGCCCTCCGCCACGCCGAGCCGCTCCGCCAGACGCGGGTGCAGCTCCACGAACGGGCCCGGAGCCGCCGCGTTCAGCTCCTCCACCCGGCGGGTCTGGGCCCCCGACTGGTACTGCGCCACCACCCGCCCCGTCGTCAGCACCACCGGATACTCCCGGTCCGTCTCCTCGGCCGCCACCCGGTGCACCACCGGCACGAACGCGGCCCGCCCGTCCGCCGTCGCGAACCGGTCCAGGAAGAGCCGCGGCGTACCCGGATGGTCCGTGTCCGGGCACGGCCAGAACACGCCGTCCTCCGCCGCGATCCGCTCGTACGTGATGCCCGCGTAGTCCGCCGCCCCGCCCGCCGAGGCCCGCCGCAACTCCTCGAACACCTCGGCCGGGTCGGCCGGGAACCCCTTGCCGTGGCCCAGCAGTCCGGCCAGCGCGTGCAGCACCTCCAGGTCGCTGCGCACCCCCTCCGGCGGGTCGAGCGCCCGCCGCCGCAGCACCACCCGGCCCTCCAGATTGGTGGTGGTCCCGCTCTCCTCCGCCCACTGCGTCACCGGCAGCACCACGTCCGCCAGCTCCGCCGTCTCGGAGAGGACGACATCCGCCACCGCCAGGAAGTCCAGGGACGCCAGGCGCTCTTCCACGTGCGAGGCGTGCGGGGCCGAGACCACCGGGTTGGAGCCCATTACCAGCAGTGCCCGCACATCCCGGCCCAGCGCGTCCAGCAGTTCGTACGCGCTCCGCCCCGGCCCCGGCAGGCTGTCCGGATCCACGCCCCACACCTCCGCGACATGGCGGCGGGCGTCCGGATCGGTCAGCTTGCGGTAGCCGGGCAGCTGGTCCGCCTTCTGGCCGTGCTCCCGGCCGCCCTGCCCGTTGCCCTGCCCGGTCAGGCACCCGTACCCGGACAGCGGCCGCCCCGCCCGCCCGGTGGCCAGGCAGAAGTTGATCCACGCGCCCACCGTGTCCGTCCCCTTGGCCTGCTGCTCCGGCCCTCGCGCCGTCAGCACCATCCCGCTCTCCGCCCCGCAGAACAGCTCCACCGCCTCCCGCAGCCGCGCCGCCTCCACCCCGCAGATCCGCTCCACCAGCTCCGGCCAGTGCGCCATCGCCCCGGCCCGCGCCTCCTCCCAGCCACGCGTACGGCTCCGTACGAACTCCTCGTCCACCCGCCCTCCCGCCACCACCAGGTGCAGCATCCCGAGCGCCAGGGCCAGATCGGTGCCGGGGCGGGGCGCCAGATGCAGGTCCGCCTGCTCGGCGGTGCGGGTGCGGCGCGGGTCGATGACGATCAGCCGGCCCCCGTTCGCCTTCAGTTCGGTGAGATACCGCAGCGCGGGCGGCATCGTCTCGGCCAGGTTCGACCCGACCAGGATCACGCATCCGGTGCGCGGGATGTCCTCCAGCGGGAACGGCAGCCCCCGGTCGAGCCCGAACGCCCGCTGGTGCGCTGCCGCCGCCGACGACATGCAGAACCGGCCGTTGTAGTCGATCTGCGAGGTCCCGAGCACCACCCGGGCGAACTTCCCGAGCGCGTACGCCTTCTCGTTGGTCAGGCCGCCCCCGCCGAACACCCACACCGCATCCGCCCCGTGCGCCGCCCGCACCCCGCCGAGCCCCTCCGCGATCCGCCCCAGGGCTTCGTCCCAGCCCGCCTCCTCCAACGCACCGCCGGGCCGCCTCCGTACCAGCGGAGAAGTCAGCCGGGCCCCTTGGCGCAGCACGGCCGGCGCGGACCGCCCCTTGCCGCACAACGCGCCCCGGTTGACCGGGAATCCGGTGCGCTCCACCACCTCGGCCACCGCCCCACCGGAGACCGGGCGCAGGCTCATCCCGCACTGGAGTGCGCAGTACGGGCAGTGGGTGGGCGTCTCGGTACCGGTCATGGGCCCAGCCTGCGAGAGCGGTATTACGGGGACGGAGGCACCCGGTTACGCCACCGGAACGCCCGCCTCAGCCTCCCGCCCACACCCCTGTGAGGTCCCAGGTCACGGCGCCGCCGACGCCGCCAGGCTTCACATCACGGCGCCGCCCGGCTTCACGTCACGGCGCCGCCGACGCCAGCGCCTCCGTCACGCCCGCCTCCTGCGGCCCGAGGAAGCGCGGGTCGGGACGGAAGAGAGCGTCCAGGGCCGCCTTGCCCGACGCGGCCAGCTCCCGGGTCCCGCCGTAATACCAGGTCGCGTCCCGGGGCTCGTCGACCGCGACCCCGTAGGCGTCGATCCCGGCGGAGCGGCACAGTGTGGTCGCCCGGTGGATGTGGAAGCCCTGGCTCACCAGCACCGCCCGGTCGACCCCGAATATCTTCTTGGCCCGCACGCACGAGTCCCAGCTGTCGAACCCGGCGTAGTCGCTGACGATCCGGTCGTCCGGCACCCCGCGCCCGGTGAGATACGTCCGCATCGCGTCCGGCTCGTCGTACTCCACCCGGCTGTTGTCCCCGGTGACCAGGACGACCTTCACCTTGCCCGTGCGGTACAACTCGGCCGCCGCGTCCAGGCGGTGGGCCAGATACGGGGTCGGCCGGCCGTTCCAGAGCCCGGCGCCGAACACCATGGCGACCTCCCGGGCCGGGGCGTCCGCCGTGGTCCCGACCCGGTCGCCCGCACCCACCCGCATCCAGGTCGCGGGCAGCAGAGCCAGCACGCAGAGGGCCATCAGCCCCTGCACGGCGAGCCGTCGGCCCCGGCGGGTGCGCGGCACCCTCAGCGCCACCCGCAGCGGCAGCCGCGCCCGCAGCCGCAGCCATGGTCCGTGTCTCTTCGCGCTGCCCTCCGGTCTCCCCGGCGCCTCCCGCACCTCCCGCGCCGCCCGTACTTCCGACGCCTCCCGCGCCCTTCGCATCCCTCGCATCCCTCGCACGCGAGCCCCCTCACCGTCCGTACCGTCGTTCGGTCCCAACTCACCTGACGAGCGAAACGCCCGAAAGGTTCGCCGACCGGCAGAAACGGGTGCAGGCCCCCGCACCGCACACCGGCCACCACCCCTCCGTGAGGCCGCGGAAAACCTCCGTGACCCTCAGGCAACGGCCCGGCAACCTCCGCCCGGCACGATCGGATTCATCACCACCCAGCCCAGCCCAGCTCGCCGCCCGCCCGCCCCACCGCCGCCTCCCGGAACGGAACCCGCAGGCCCATGCACCGCACCCGCCCCCTCGCCGTGCCCCGCCCCCTCGCCGTGCCCCGGCCCCCCGCCGCGCCCCGGCCGCCCACCAGCGCGCCCGCCCCGCCCGCCCTCCTCGCCGTCGCCCACGGCAGCCGCGACCCGCAGGCCCTGCGCACCGTCCTCGCGCTCCTGGACCGGGTCCGCGACCTGCGCCCCGGGCTCGACGTCCGCCTCGGCCACATCGAGCTGAACCAGCCGCTCCTCCCGGACACCCTGGACGGCCTGCGCGGGGCCGACGCCGTCCTCGTACCGCTGCTCCTCGGCCGCGGCCACCACGTCAAGCACGACCTGCCCACGGCCGCGGCCGCCGCCCCCTCCGTACGGACCCGGATCGCCGCCCCCCTCGGCCCGCACCCGCTGCTGGTGGAGGCGTTGTACGGGCGGCTCGTGGAGGCGGGCTGGGACCCTGCCGACGAAGGGAGCCGCCGGGCCGCCGTGGTCCTGGCCGCCGCCGGCTCCCGCGACCCCGACTCGGCCCAGGACACCCGGCGTACGGCCCGGATACTCGGCGAGCGGCTCGGCGGCGTGCCCGTGATCCCCGCGTACGCCTCCGCCGCCACCCCCACCGTCCCCGCCGCGCTGCGCGCGCTGGCCGCCCGAGGCCGGCACCGTACCTTCGTCGCCTCGTACTTCACCGCGCCCGGCCGCTTCGCGAGCGCCGCCGCGAGCGCCGCGCCCCGCACCGCCGCCGTTCCGCTCGGCGCCCACCCCGCCATGGCCCGCCTCCTCCTCCACCGCTACGACCAGGCAGTGTCCGCCACCGCGCCCTCCGAGGCAGTGAGCTTGCTCGCTTCCGCCTGACTCCCCGGCCCGCTCACGGCGCGTTGTCGGTCCCGGTCGCTACTGTCGGAACCATGGACGGCACACAGGGCGTACACGGGGCAGATCAGACACACGGCACACTCGGAGCACACCGCACACTCGGCACGCTCGGAGAGCGGGGCACCGGGAGCGGTTACGGGGCGGCCGACACCGAGCGGTTCGACACCGAGCAGGACAAGCGTCCCGGCCGCACCGCCTTCCAGCGCGACCGGGCCCGGGTGCTGCACTCCGCCGCGCTGCGCCGGCTCGCCGGGAAGACCCAGGTGGTCACGCCCGGCACGCGTTCGCTCGTCTGGGACGCCAGCCCCCGCACCCGGCTCACCCACTCCCTGGAGTGCGCGCAGGTCGGCCGGGAGCTGGGCGCGGTCCTCGGCTGCGACCCGGATCTCGTGGAGACGGCCTGCCTCTCGCACGACATGGGCCACCCGCCCTTCGGCCACAACGGCGAACAGGCGCTCAACGACTTCGCCTCCGACTGCGGCGGCTTCGAGGGCAACGCCCAGTCGCTGCGGCTGCTGACCCGCCTGGAGCCCAAGCGGTTCGTCCACGACCCGCGCACCGGCGAGCTGGTGAGCGTCGGCCTCAACCTGACCCGGGCCGCCCTGGACGCCGCCACCAAGTACCCCTGGCCGCGCGGCGCGCACCCCACCGACCCGCACTCGGTGAAGTTCGGTGTGTACGCGGACGACCTGCCGGTCTTCGCGTGGGCCCGCAAGGGGGCGCCCGAGGGCCGCACCTGCTTCGAGGCCCAGGTGATGGACTGGTCCGACGACGTGGCGTACTCGGTGCACGACTTCGAGGACGGGCTGCACGCCGGGCACATCGACCCCAACTGCCTCTACGCCGAGCCGGAGCGCGAGGACATCTTCGCCGTCGCCATCGGCCGTTACGTCCCCGCCGACACCGACCCGCAGGAGCTGGCCGAGGCGCTGGACCGGCTGATCGACCAGGAGTGGTGGCCGCACGGTTACGACGGCTCGGCCGTGGCCCAGGCCCGTCTGAAGGACGCCACCAGCCAGCTCATCGGCCGGTTCTGCACCGAGGCCGAGACCGCCACCCGCGAGGTCTACGGCCCCGGCCGCCTCACCCGGTACGGCGCGGAGCTGGTCGTTCCGCGCACCGTGCGCAACGAGTGCGCGGTCCTCAAGGCGGTCGCCGACCGTTACGTGATGCAGCGCGCCGAGCAGGAGACCCTCCGCGCCGACCAGCGCATCGTCATCGCCGAGCTGGCCGCCGCGCTCACCGCCCGCGCGCCCGAGGGGCTGGAGCCGCACTTCCGGGCGCTGTTCGACCAGGCGCCCGACGACCACTCCCGTAAGCGCGTCCTGGTCGACCAGATCGCGGCCCTGACCGACGCCTCCGCGCGATCCCTGCACGCCGCGCTCACCGCCCGCCGAGGCTGAGAGGCAGACTGGAACCTGACCACTGGGTGTGACCTGTTCCGGGCACACCCTCTTTCGCCATCACGCTGCGTGCGGGACGCTCGCAGCCGGGGGCGCCGCGCAGCACAGTACTGAGGAGGCATCAAGTGGTCGACGCACATCGGACATTCGTCATCGTCGGAGCGGGACTCGCAGGGGCGAAGGCGGCCGAAACACTCCGCGCGGAAGGGTTCACCGGCCGGGTGATCCTCATCGGGGACGAGCGCGACCACCCCTACGAGCGGCCACCGCTCTCCAAGGGCTACCTCGGCGGCAAGGAGGAACGCGACAGCGTCTTCGTCCACGAGCGCCCCTGGTACGCGGGCGCCGACATCGAGCTGCACCTCGGCCAGCCCGTCACCGCCCTCGACCGGTACGCGAAGACGGTGCAGCTCGGCGACAACACCGTCATCCACTACGACAAGCTGCTGCTCGCCACCGGCTCCGAACCGCGCCGCCTCGACGTCCCCGGCACCGACCTCGCGGGCGTCCACCACCTGCGCCGCCTCGCCCACGCCGACCGGCTGCGCAACGTGCTCGCCGCCCTCGGCCGCGACAACGGCCACCTGGTGATCGCCGGAGGCGGCTGGATCGGCCTGGAGGTCGCCGCCGCCGCCCGGGGGTACGGAGCCGAGGTCACCGTCGTCGAGCCGGAGGCCACCCCGCTGCACCAGGTCGTCGGCCCCGAGCTGGGCCAGATCTTCACCGAACTGCACAGCTCGCACGGCGTCCGCTTCCACTTCGGCGCCCGCCTCACCGAGATCACCGGCCAGGACGGCATGGTGCTGGCCGCCCGTACCGACGACGGCGAGGAGCACCCGGCCCACGACGTGCTCGCCGCGATCGGCGCCGCCCCGCGCTCGGCCCTCGCCGAGGCCGCCGGTCTGGAGATGGCCGAGCGGGCGCACGGCGGCGGCATCGCCGTGGACGCCTCGCTGCGCACCTCCGACCCGCACATCTACGCCGCCGGTGACGTCGCCGCCGTCGCCCACCCGCTGCTCGGCGTCCGCCTCCGCGTCGAGCACTGGGCCAACGCCCTCAACAGCGGACCGGCCGCCGCCCGCGCGATGCTCGGCCAGGACGTGGCGTACGACCGGGTGCCGTACTTCTTCTCCGACCAGTACGACCTGGGCCTGGAGTACTCCGGCTGGGCGCCGCCCGGCAGCTACGACGAGGTGATCATCCGGGGCGACGCGGGGAAGCGGGAGTTCATCGCGTTCTGGCTCAAGGACCGCCGTGTCCTGGCCGGGATGAACGTGAACGTGTGGGACGTGACGGAGACGATCCAGGAGCTGATCAGGGCCGGTCAGCAGCACGACCCGGAGGCGCTGGCCGATCCGTCGGTGGAGCTGTCCTCCCTGCTCTGACGACCTCCTGAAGGGTTGGGGCCTCGGTCCGGGGGGCGGGGGCCTCGGGCTGAAGGGCGGGGGCGTCGGCCCCCGCCCCCGGGGCCGGGCTCTTCGGCCCCCGCAGGAGTACGAGGAGGAGCAGGGCGGCCATCACGGCGACCCCCGCCCACATGGCCTGCTGCCAGCCGTCCACAAACGACCGCTGGGCGGCGTCCAGGAGCGCCTCCCGGTGCGGGCCCGCACCGCCGGCCGCCTCGACCGCGTTGGCGACGCCCTCCCGCGCGGTGTCCGCCGCGTCCCGGGGGATGCCGCCCAGCCGGTCGTCCACGGCGCTCCGGTAGCCGGCCGACAGCAGCGCACCGAGCAGGGCGACCCCGAGCGCGGTGCCGAACTCGCGGGTGACGTCGTTGAGCGCGGACGCCACGCCCTGGCGCTCGCGCGGCAGGGACGCGGTGATGGCCTCGGTGGACGGCGTCATCGCCAGACCCATGCCGAGGCCCATCGCGAGCATGCCGGGCAGGATCGACAGGTAGCCGCCGCCCACCGAGACGAACAGGGCCATGAGCGCCAGCCCGGCGCCGCCCAGCGCGATCCCCGTCGCCATCGTCGTACGGGCCCCGACCCGCGCCGCCAGGCGGGGGGCGAGCCCCGAGGTCAGCATCATCAGGACCGCCATCGGCATCAGCGCGAGGGTGGACAGCAGCCCGGACCAGCCCAGCACCGCCTGGAGGAACGGGAAGAGGACCACGGCGATCCCCGCCTGGACACCGAAGACCACCAGCAGCGTCACCGAACCACTGGCGAGCCGCCGCTCCCGGAAGAGCCGTACGTCCAGCAGCGCGGCCTCCCGGCGGCGCAGCTCCCGGGCGACGAAGGCGGTGGCGGCGAGGATGCCGACGGCGAGGGCGGAGAGGGTGACGGGGGCGCCCCAGCCCTTCTCCGGGCCTTCCTGGAGGGCGAAGATGAGGCCGGTCACCGCGACGACCGAGGTCAGCGCGCCGACGGTGTCGAAGGAGTGCCCGGCGTGCTCCCGGGAGTCGGGGACCGAGCGCAGCGTCATGGCGAGCGCCACCCCGACGAGAGCGACCGGCAGGAGGAACAGCCACCGCCAGCTCGCCACGTCGACGAGCAGCGCGGAGAGGAACATCCCGATGACGCCACCGCCCCCGGCGACCGCGGTCCAGACGCCGATCGCCTTTCCGCGCTCCTCCTCGGGGAAGGTGGAGGTGATCACGGCCAGGGTGATCGGCATGATCATCGCCGCTCCGACGCCGCTGAGGACGCGGGCGGCGAGCATGATCCCGGCTGTTGGCGCCAGCCCCGCCAGCACGCTCGCGACGCCGAACACGACCAGGCCCGCGATCAGCATCGGCTTCCGGCCGATCCGGTCGCCGATCGCGCCCAGCGGCAGCAGGAGCGCGGCCAGGGCGAGGGTGTAGATGTTGATGATCCACAGGACCGTGGACTGGGAGGCACCGAACTCGACGGCCAGGTCGGTCTGGGCCACGTTCAGCCCGGACACCGAGGCGATGACCGCCATCAGCGCGACCGAGACGGCGATCAGGATCATCCGGAGCTGACGGGGTCCGGGTGGGCCCGACGGTCCGGGTGGGCCGGACGGTCCGGGCGGGTTCGGCCCGGCGGCCCCGGGTCCGGAACCGGCTCCGGGCGGTGCGGGCGGATGCGTTCTCATGAGCGCCTCTCACGTCATACGGGGGCCCGGCTGTTCCGGACCCGCGCCACGACGCTAAGCGCGCTTTGCAGCAGGGGCATACGATGTTGCGCATGGAGCAAAACAATGACGAGCTGGACAGCCTCGTACGCAAGCGCATCCGGGCTCTGCGGGTGGCGCAGGGCTGGTCGCTGGAGGAGCTGGCCGGCCGGGCCAACCTCAGCCAGTCCTCGCTCAGCCGCATCGAGAACGGGCAGCGCCGCCTCGCCCTGGACCAGCTCGTCACACTCGCCCGCGCCCTGGACACCACCCTCGACCAGCTGGTGGAGACCGCCTCCGACGACGTCATCACCAGCCCGATGATCGACGGCGCCCACGGACTGATGCGCTGGGCCGTCAAAGGCGACCCCGGTATGACCGTCGTACGGCAGCGGATGACCGAGCCGCCGCCGGACAACCCGGCCCGGATGCGCGCGCACCCCGGCCACGAGTGGCTGGTCGTCCTCTCCGGCACCGCGATCCTCATGCTGGGCCACCGCCGCTTCCGGGTGGAGACCAACCAGGCCGCCGAGTTCCCGACGATGCTGCCGCACGCGATCGGCGCCGAGGGCGGCCCGTGCGAGATCCTCGGCATCTTCGACCGCGACGCCCGCCGCGGCCACCTGCGCGAGAACCGGAGCACCGGGAAGGGCTGCGCACCGGATCTGCCGCACACGACGTGAACGGTTGCGCGCCGGACCTGCCGCACACGACGTGAACGGCCGACGGGGCTACGTACTCCGACGGGGTTGCGTACTCCGCTTGCGCGCCCGGCATCGTCACCGGCGACCTTCTTGCCTGCATCGGGAGAGTGCGTGCCTTACGGGCATGGTCGCCGTAGCGTGAGGTCCATGACGCACACCCACACCCACCACGGCGAAGCCGAGATCCTCGACCTCGACGCCGAGGTCCTCGCCGACCACCTCACCGCCCTCACCGGATGGCTCCCCGTCCAGGCGCCGCCCCGCCGGATCGTCGACCTGGGCTCCGGCACGGGAACGGGCACCTTCGCGCTCCTCGACCGCTTCCCGGAGGCGCACGTCACCGCCGTCGACACCTCGGCCGCCCACCTCCAGCGCCTCCGCGAGAAGGCGTGCGCCCGGGGCGCGGAGGGCCGCGTACGGACCGTGCAGGCCGACCTCGACGCCGCCGGCTGGCCCGACCTCGGCACGCCGGACCTGGTGTGGGCGTCGGCCTCGATGCACCACATGGCCGACCCGGACCGGGCCCTGAAGGCCGTCCACGACCTGCTCGCCCCGGGTGGACTGTTCGCCGTGGTGGAGCTCTCCGGCTTCCCCCGCTTCCTGCCCGCCGACGCCCCCGAGGACCGGCCCGGCCTGGAGGAGCGCTGCCACGAGGCGAGCGACCGCTTCCACGCCGAACACGTGCCGCACCGCGGCGCCGACTGGGGCCCGAAGCTGACCGGGGCCGGATTCACGGTCGAGGACGAGCGGGTCATCACCGTGGACCTCCACGGCGCCCGCAGCGAGGCGGTCGGTGCCTACGCGCTCGGCAGCCTCCGCCGCCTGCGCCACAGCGTGGCCGGGACGCTCGCGCCCGAGGACCTGGCCGCGCTGGACCGGCTGCTCGACACCGAGGGCCCCGGCTCGCTCCTGGGCCGCGACGACCTCACCGTACGTACGGAACGCACCGTCTGGGCCGCTCGCCGCACGGCCTGACCCGCGTACGGGGCGGCGGGCGGGAACCCGGCGGGCGTCAGGTTGTCCGACCTCACCCGTAGACTTCATCCGTGGCCGGCAGGATCAACGATGACGACGTGAAGGCGGTACGGGACGCGGTCCCGATCGACTCCGTCGTGTCCGAATACCTCCAGCTGCGCAGCGCGGGCGGCGGAAACCTCAAGGGACTCTGCCCCTTCCACGACGAGAAGTCCCCCTCCTTCCAGGTCAGTCCCGGCAAGGGCCTGTTCCACTGCTTCGGCTGCCAGGAGGGCGGCGACACCATCGCGTTCGTGATGAAGATCGACCACCTCTCCTTCTCCGAGACGGTCGAGCGCCTCGCCGCCAAGGCGGGCATCACCCTGCGGTACGAGGAGGGCGGCTACAACCCCTCCCACCAGCGCGGCGAACGCATCCGGCTGATCGAGGCCCACCAGGCCGCCGCCGACTTCTACGTCCGCGCGCTGGAGAGCCCCGAGGCCGAGATCGGCCGGAAGTTCCTCGCCGAGCGCGGCTTCGACCAGGACGCCGCGACCCACTTCCGCGTCGGCTACAGCCCGGCCGGCTGGGACCACCTCACCCGCTATCTGCGCGGCAAGGGCTTCAGCGACAAGGAGCTGATCACCTCCGGCCTCTCCCAGGACGGCCGCCGCGGCCCCATCGACCGCTTCCGCGGCCGGCTGATGTGGCCGATCAGCGACACCGCCGGCGAGATCGTCGGCTTCGGCGCCCGCAAGCTCCGCGACGACGACAACGGCCCGAAGTACCTGAACACCCCCGAGACCCCGATCTACAAGAAGTCCCAGGTGCTGTACGGCATCGACCTGGCCAAGAAGGACATCGCCAAGGCCAGCCGGGCCGTCGTCGTCGAGGGCTACACCGACGTCATGGCCTGCCACCTCGCCGGCGTCACCACCGCCATCGCCACCTGTGGCACCGCCTTCGGCAACGACCACATCAAGATCCTGCGCCGCCTCCTCATGGACAACGGCAGCGCCCGCGTGATCTTCACCTTCGACGGCGACTCGGCCGGCCAGAAGGCGGCTCTGCGCGCCTTCGAGGACGACCAGAAGTTCGCCGCCGAGACCTACATCGCCATCGCCCCGGACGGCATGGACCCGTGCGACCTGCGGCTGGCCAAGGGCGACGACGCCGTACGCGACCTGGTCGAGCCGCGCACCCCGCTCTTCGAGTTCGCGCTACGGCAGATCGTCGGCCGGTACGACCTGGAGACTCCGGCGGGCCGGGCGGCCGCGCTCGACGAGGCGGCCACCGTCGTCGCCAAGATCAAGACCAGCAGCGTGCAGCGGGAGGTGGCGGTCCAGCTCGCCGGGCTCGTCGGCATCCTCGACCAGGAGTTCGTCGTCCACCGCGTCGCCCAGCTCGCCCGCTGGGCCCGTGACCGCGGCGAGAAGGGCGGCCGCGGCCCCCAGGACCGGCGCGGCGGCGCACCGCAGCAGCCCGTCCAGACCGTCCAGGCCCCCGCCGCTCCCTCCGGCCCCGCGCTCAACCTCCGCAGCCCCGCCCACCGCACCGAGCGCGAGCTGCTCAAGCTCGCCCTCCAGAAGCCCGCCCTGGTCTCCCCGGCCTTCGACGCGTACGGCGCGGACGAGTTCACCGCCCCGCCCTACGCGGCGGTGCGCCAGTGCATCGAGGAGGCGGGCGGCGCCGAACGCGGCCTCGGCGACAACCGCGAGTATCTGGTCGCCGTGATGGACGCGGCCCCCAACAACACCGTGCGCAGCCTGGTCACCGAGCTGGCCGTCGAGGTCTTCATGGGCAGGACGATCGACGAGACGTACGCGGGCATGCAGCTCGTCCACGTCCGCCTGCGCGCCGTCGACCGTCGGATCAATGACGTCCAGAGCAGCCTCGCCCGCCTCGGCAACCATGTGGCCCCCGACGATCTGGCAGCCGCGCAGAACGAGGTCTGGGTCCTCCAGCAGTACGCGCAGTCCCTGCGAGCACGAGGCGCCGACGCGCTCTAGGTGTGGTGACCCGCAGGGTTGTTCACACGGCTGTGGGTGGGTGGCCGTCGACTCCGGCGATGACCCTGACGTCCGCTTCGGAGAGGCCCAGAGCCCTGGCGATCTCCTGGGCCATAAGCGGATCCGGGTTGTGATGTCCGCTGCGCAGCATGAGGATGGTGGACCTCGAACGTGCGGTTTCCCGTGCCATCCTCGGGACCGGAATTCCGCGCAGGTCCATCAACCCGGTGAGTATCCGCGCGAACGGATGCGGCTCCAGTCGCCCGGCAGGGGCAACGGCAGGACCGAGGACCACGTCGTCGATCTTGGCCTGAAAACGGATCAGTTGGTCGCCCGCGAACCCGATCTTCGCGACGAAGGGCAGGCTCTGATCACCGCCGGGACCGACCAGGCCCGGCACGGACACCTCCGTGAACCGTGAAGGGTGGCCGTGGTGATCACTCGCGATCTCCAGAGGCCGACCCGGTTCGACGTGGCTCACCTTCCAATCGCCGTTCCACCAGGGAAGATCCGCCAGCAACGCGTTGAAGAAGGGGGGCAGAACAGTGAGGTCCACCGGGTCCGGAGGGTACTTCTGGCCTCCCCAGATGACACCAGGCCAGTACGTCAGGGCCGCGATCACGTCCGAGCTCAGCGTGCGGTCGGCAATTTCCATGTCTGTACTCTCCCACCAGCCGGCCGAGCGATCTGCCGCGACCGGGAAGACGTCGGCCGACGCGCTCCGAGCGCACACCGGGCCCCTCGTGACCGGTAACCGGCCGGTGACCGACCGGAATCAAAAAGTCCCCGCACGCCCCTCGTGGCAACCCTGTGCCGTGCCTCACACTGGGGCTCCCAGCGTCATCCGGCAGCGATCACTGGGAGGTCGCCCCCGTGCAGACCCGGACCGTGACGACCACGACCGAGCACATGTCGGCGATTCCCGTGCAGAACCGGGCCGTCCACCACCCGGAGTACCACCCGGCGAATCCGCCGGAGAACCACCCCGAGAACCGCCCGGAGACCGCGGCCCACCCGCGAGCGAGCGCACCCGAGGCCCTCATGGAGGAAGCGGAGCACACCCCCGAGCCCCGTGAGGCGCGGAGCCGGGCGGACAGCGGCGGGCCCACCTCCGACCTCTTCCGGCAGTACCTGCGCGAGATCGGCCGCATCCCGCTGCTCACCGCCGCCGAGGAGGTCGAGCTGGCCCGGCGCGTGGAGGCCGGGCTCTTCGCGGAGGAGCGCCTCTCCAGCCACCCGGACCTGGACTCCCGGCTCGCCGGCGACCTGGACCGGCTCGTCGTCATGGGCCGCACCGCCAAGCGCCGGCTCATCGAGGCCAACCTCCGCCTGGTCGTCTCCGTCGCCAAGCGGTACGTGGGGCGCGGCCTGACCATGCTCGACCTGGTCCAGGAGGGGAACCTCGGGCTGATCCGGGCGGTGGAGAAGTTCGACTACGCCCGGGGCTACAAGTTCTCCACGTACGCGACCTGGTGGATCCGCCAGGCCATGTCCCGCGCCCTGGCCGACCAGGCCCGTACCATCCGCGTCCCCGTCCATGTCGTGGAGCTGATCAACCGCGTGGTCCGGGTCCAGCGCCGGATGCTCCAGGAGCGCGGATACGAGCCGACCGCCGAAGAGGTCGCCGGCCAGCTCGACCTGACCCCGGAGCGGGTCACCGAAGTGCTGCGCCTGGCCCAGGAGCCGGTCTCCCTGCACGCGCCCGTCGGTGAGGAGGACGACGTCTCCTTCGGCGACCTCATCGAGGACGGCGACGCCGCCTCACCCGTGGAGTCCGCCGCCTTCCTCCTGCTGCGCGAGCACCTGGAGGCGGTCCTCTCCACCCTCGGCGAGCGCGAACGCAAGGTCGTACAACTGCGGTACGGCCTGGACGACGGGCGGCCCCGCACCTTGGAGGAGATCGGCCGGATCTTCGGCGTGACGCGCGAACGCATCCGCCAGATCGAGTCCAAGACCCTCAGCAGGCTGCGGGACCACGCCTTCGCCGATCAACTCCGCGGCTACCTCGACTGATCCACGCGACGGCCCGAGGCCCGCGCCTCAGTCCATCTCCGCCAGCGCCTCCGCGAACTGCGCCGCGTACAACCGCGCATACGCGCCGCCGGCCGCCAACAGCTCCTCGTGCGTGCCCTGTTCCACGATCGACCCGCTCTCCATCACCAGGATCACGTCCGCGTCCCGGATGGTCGAGAGCCGGTGCGCGATCACGAACGACGTACGTCCATGGGCCAGCCGCGCCATCGCCTTCTGGATCAGCACCTCGGTCCGGGTGTCCACCGAGCTGGTCGCCTCGTCCAGGACCAGGATGACCGGGTCGGAGAGGAACGCCCGCGCGATGGTGATCAGCTGCTTCTCGCCCGCGCTGACCCCGGAACCCTCGTCGTCGATCACCGAGTCGTACCCGTCGGGCAGCGTCCGGATGAAGCGATCGGCGTGCGCCGCCCGGGCCGCCTCCTCGATCTCTTCCCGGCTGACCTCGCGCGCAGCGCCGTACGCGATGTTCTCCGCTATCGAACCGCCGAACAGCCAGGTGTCCTGGAGCACCATGCCGATCCGCGACCGCAGATCGTCCCGGGACACCGTCGCCACATCGACCCCGTCGAGCGCGATCCGCCCGCCGGTCACCTCGTAGAACCGCATCAGCAGATTGACCAGCGTGGTCTTGCCCGCGCCCGTCGGACCGACGATCGCGACCGTCTGCCCCGGCTCCACGTTCAGCGACAGATCCTCGATGAGCGGCTTGTCCGTCTCGTAGCGGAAGGACACCTTCTCCAGCGAGACCCGACCCGTCAGCTCCTCCGGAAGCTCCCCGCGCTCCGGGTCCGTGTGCTGCTCCTCCGCGTCCAGCAGCTCGAAGACGCGCTCGGCCGACGCGATGCCGGACTGCACCAGGTTCGCCATCGAGGCGACCTGCGTCAGCGGCATCGAGAACTGCCGGGAGTACTGGATGAACGCCTGCACGTCACCGATCGACAGCGTGCCCGAGGCGACCCGCAGGCCACCGACCACGGCCACCAGCACATAGTTGATGTTCGAGATGAAGAACATCAGCGGCTGCATGAGCCCGCTGGCGAACTGCGCCTTGAACCCGGCCTCGTACAGCGCGTCGTTCTGCTCGGCGAAGTCCCGTGCCGACTCCTCCTGCCGCCCGAACACCTTCACCAGGGTGTGGCCGGTGTACATCTCCTCGATATGGGCGTTGAGCTTCCCCGTCACCCGCCACTGCTGCACGAACTGCGGCTGCGACCGCTTGCCGACCTGCGTCGCCACGACCACCGACAGCGGGATCGTCACCAGCGCGACCAGCGCCAGCAGCGGCGAGATCCAGACCATCATGATCAGTACGCCGACGATGGTCAGCAGGGAGTTGATGAGCTGGCCCATCGTCTGCTGGAGCGTCTGCGAGATGTTGTCGATGTCGTTGGTCGCCCGGCTGAGCACCTCACCGCGCTTGGCCCGGTCGAAGTACGACAGCGGCAGCCGCGCCAGCTTCGTCTGGAGGTCCTCCCGCAGCTGGAAGACGATCCGGTTGATCACCCGGATCGACAGCCGCGTCGAGACCAGCATCAGCAGCCCGGCCGCGACGTAGACCACCAGCACCGCCAGCAGGACACCGCCCACCGCGCCGAAGTCGATGCCCTCGCCCGGCGTGAAGTCCACCCCGGTGAGCATGTCGGCCATCGACCCGCTGCCCTCCGCGCGCAGCCCCTCGATCGCCTCCGCCTTCGTCGTGCCCGCCTGCATCTGCCGGCCGACCACCCCGGCGAAGATCAGGTCGGTCGCCTTGCCGAGGATCTTCGGCCCGGCCACCGACAGCGCCACGCTGACCGTCACCGCGCCCAGCATCAGCCAGAGCGAGGCCTTCTCCCGGCCGAACCGCCTCAGCAGCCGCTTGCTCGACCCCTTGAAATCCATCGACCGCTCGGTGGGCGCGCCCCCGGCCATCATCCGTCCGCCCGGACCGGCCATTACGCGGCCTCCGCTTCCGTCAGCTGGGAGAGCACGATCTCCCGGTACGTTTCATTGCCGTCCATCAGCTCGTGATGGGTTCCGCTGCCCACGACCCGCCCCTCGTCCAGCACCAGGATCCGGTCGGCGTCGCGGATGGTGGAGACCCGCTGCGCCACGATCACCACCGTCGCCCCGGCCGTCTCGCGGGCCAGCGCGGCCCGCAGCGCGGCGTCGGTCGCGTAGTCCAGCGCGGAGAACGAGTCGTCGAAGAGGTAGATCTCCGGCCGCTGCACCAGCGTCCGCGCGATCGCGAGCCGCTGCCGCTGACCACCGGACACATTGGTGCCGCCCTGCGCGATCGGCGCGTCCAACCCGTGCTCAAGCCCCTCCACGAACCCCTTGGCCTGCGCCACCTCCAGCGCGTGCCACAGCTCCTCGTCACTCGCGTCCGGGTTCCCGTACCGCAGGTTCGTCGCGACCGTCCCCGAGAAGAGGTACGGCTTCTGCGGCACCAGGGACACCGTCTTCGCCAGCAGCACCGGATCCAGCGTCCGCACGTCCTCGCCGTCGACCAGCACCTCGCCGTCCGTCACATCGAACAGCCGGGGTACGAGACCGAGCAGCGTGGACTTCCCGCTCCCGGTCGACCCGATGATCGCCGTGGTCTCCCCGGGCCGGGCCACCACATCCACAGCCCGCAGCACCGGCTCCTCGGCACCCGGATACCGGAACTCCGCACCCCGCACCTCCAGATGCCCGTGCCGCCGAAGCTCGGTGACAGGGGAGACGGGCGGCACGACGCTCGACTCCGTACCGAGCACCTCCTCGATGCGCTCGGCGCACACCTCGGCGCGCGGCACCATCATGAACATGAAGGTGGCCATCATCACGGCCATCACGATCTGCATCAGATAGGCGAGGAACGCGGTCAGCGCACCGATCTGCATCCCGCCGCTGTCGATGCGGTGCGCGCCGAACCACACCACCGCGACGGACGACAGGTTGACCACCGTCATCACCGTCGGGAACATCAGCGCCATCAGCCGCCCGGTCGCCACCGACACATCGGTCAGCTCGGTGTTGGCCCCCCGGAACCGCTCCTCCTCGTACCCGTCGCGCACGAACGCCCGGATCACCCGGTTGCCGGTGATCTGCTCGCGCAGCACCCGGTTCACCGTGTCCAGCCGCTCCTGCATCGTCCGGAACAGCGGCCGCATCTTCGCCACGATGATGCTCACCGAGATCCCGAGCACCGGCACCACCGCCAGCAGCACCGCCGACAGGGGCACGTCCTGGCCGAGCGCCATGATGATCCCGCCGACACACATGATCGGCGCCGACACCATCAGCGTGAACGCCATCAGCACCAGCATCTGGACCTGCTGGACGTCATTGGTGGTCCGGGTGATCAGCGAAGGCGCCCCGAACCGCCCGAGCTCCCGGGCCGAGAACGACTGCACCCGGTCGAAGACCGCCGCCCGCACGTCCCGCCCCAGCGCCGACGCGGTCCGGGCTCCGTAGTAGACGGCCCCGACATTGCAGAGCACCTGGAGCACGCTGACGGCGATCATGAGGCCGCCGAACTCCAGGATGTAGCCGGTGTCACCCTTCACGACACCGTTGTCGATGATGTCGGCGTTGAGGCTGGGCAGATACAGGGTGGCGCAGGTCTGGAGCAGCTGGAGGAGGACCAGCAGCGCGATGGGTTTCTTGTACGGGCCCAGATGGGCCCGCAGGAGTTTTATGAGCACGCGTGTCTCTCGGAGTCGGCGAAGGGCAGAGGCCGACCAAGTTTCGCGTACGCCGTACTCCAGCGGCGAACCCTTTTCCCCAAACTCCGGTCAAGGCTGGAGCGGGTCCCGGCCTCCTACTGGCCGCCCTCCCGCTGGCCGGCCTCCTACTGGCCGCCACCGAAAGCGCCGGGATGGATCTGATCCCGAGTCGCCCCGTACTGCTGGCGCACCGCCCGTCCGACCGCCAGCTCCTCGCCCGGCTCCAGCACCTGCGCGGCCGCGCCCTGCCAGGCCGGGGGAGTGCGCGGGTCGAGGCTGCCCTGCGAGACCCCGAGCGCCCACGCCGCCTGCCGGGCCGCGCCGAGCGCCGCGTACTGGGCGGGCTGCGGTACGACGACCTGCGTGCCGAACACCGCCGGGGCCAGCGCCTGTACGGCAGGCAGCTCGGCGGCGGCGCCCAGCAGGAACACCCGCCGCACCTCCACGCCCCGCCCGCGCAGCACGTCCAGCGCGTCGGCCAGCGAGCAGAGCATCCCCTCGAACGAGGCCCGCGCCAGGTGCTCCGGCTTCATCGACTCGCGCCGCAGCCCGCAGAGGGTGCCGGCGGTGTGCGGGAGCTGCGGGGTGCGCTCGCCCTCCAGGTACGGCAGCAGCACCAGACCGGAGGCGCCGGGCGTCGACTTCAGCGCGAGGGCGGAGAGCTCCTCCAGCCCGTCCACGCCGAGCATCTCGGCGGTCCCGCGCAACGTGCGTACGGCGTTGGAGACGTGCACCACCGGCAGGTGCATCCCGGTGGCGTCGGCGAACGAGGTGATCATCCCGCTCGAATCGGCGAGCGCCTCGTGGTGCACCGCCATCACGGACCCGGAGGCCCCGAGCGACACCACCGCGTCGCCCACCGCGACCCCGAGCCCGAAGGCCGCGGCCATCGTCTCGCCGGTCCCGGCGGAGATCAGGAGCCCCTCGGGCGTCATCCCGGCGGAGTCGGCGGGCCCGAGCACCTCGGGCAGCGCGGCCTGGTGGCCGAGGGCCAGTTCGACGAGGTCGGGCCGGTAGGCGGCGGACCCGGCCGACCAGTAACCGGTCCCCGACGCGGCGCCCCGGTCCGTGGTCCGCCGGGCGGGCCGGCCGAGCAACTGCCACACGAGCCAGTCGTGCGGCTGGAGCACGGCCGCGACCCGCTGGGCGTTCTCCGGCTCGGTCCGGGCCAGCCACCGCAGCTTCGCCACGGGCTGCGCGGCCTGCGGTACGGCCCCGACCGCCTCGGCCCAGGCCTGCCGGCCCCCGAGCGCGTCGACGAGATCGGCCGCGGCCACCTGCGCCCGCCGGTCGTTGCCGAGCAGCGCGGGACGCACGAGGTTGCCTTGCCGGTCCAGCGGGACGAGCCCGTGCTGCTGGGCGGAGACACCGATGGCCTGCACACCTTCGAGCAGCCCGCCGGAGGCCGCCTCACCGAGCGAGAGCAGCCAGGCCTGCGGATCGACCTCGGCTGCCTTGGCCTCGACCGGGTGGGCGGCATACCCCTCCCGGAGCACGGCGCCCGAGTCCGTGTCGCAGACGACGATGTGAGTGAAGGCGGAAGAACTGTCCAGCCCCGCGACTATGCCCATACGGAGATTCTGCCGCACCGCGGGACTTTCCCGTAACAGCCGCCTCACGTGACAAGGCCTACGTAAGGCTCAGCAGGTCAGGTGTTGGTCGTCCCCCAGTCGTCCTCGGCGCCGCCGTTCTGGCTGCTGCGCTCCTTCAGCGACCGGACGCGCTCGGCGACGGAGGCGGGCACCTTGTCCCCGACCTTGTCGCTGACCGAGTGGTACGCCTTGCCGGCGATGTCCCGGCCGCTGTGCGCGGCACTCTCGGCGGCGTTGCGCACGGCGGGGTTCTCCGTGAACTGCCGGGCCGACTTCTTCAACTGCTCGTAACGCTCGCGCCCGGCTCGCGTGCCGAGCACGTAACCGAGGGCCACTCCGGCGATGAACGTGAGCCGGTACCGCATGGCTGCCACCCTTCCTACGCTTGGTGCGACGTGTGCAGCCCGCCTACCCGCGAGCACCCGAGATCACCCCGGGCGATACCGATTGGCGGAGCACCCCCCTGCTTGCGCTAATGTATGTGTCGCAGCGAACGCGCGCCGCCCGGCAGCCGCCAGGCAGGTACGATTTCGAAGCAACGCAGCAATCCCCTGTAGCTCAATTGGCAGAGCAGCCGGCTGTTAACCGGCAGGTTACTGGTTCGAGTCCAGTCGGGGGAGCGCGATCCCCTGTAGCTCAATTGGCAGAGCATTCGGCTGTTAACCGGAGGGTTACTGGTTCGAGTCCAGTCGGGGGAGCGGAACGGAAGAGGACCCTTCGGGGTCCTCTTTCGCGTGCCCGCCCGGGGGCGCCCTCGGAGCCCCCGCGTGACTCTTTCGGGTCGCTTCGATCTCTCCTGCAACCGGGCAGCACGCAGCGACGTCCTCAAGATCAGCTGAAGTCGGCCAACCGAAGCGAGAGATCGTATGACCGGCTATGCTGCGACAGACGGTGCGCACACTTGTACGCGCCACGCCGAAACGGGGCGGTAGCTCAGCCGGTTAGAGCAGCGGACTCATAATCCGTCGGCCGTGGGTTCGAGTCCCACCCGCCCCACCGAGCGTCCCCAGGCAGAATCGTTTTGGCCTGGGGAAACGCGCTTTCTGGGGAACTGCGGGCTCCGCAACGGTGCAGCGAACGTGCAGCGTTCTGATTGCCTGTGAGCTTTCGTAGGGCTGTGACCTGGTGTTTTGGTCATTCTTCGTGGGACGCGTGGTGAGCGATCCCACGGCCGTTGAGGAAGGGGCCGGCCCCGCCCAGCCCGACCCGCATCGGTGCGACATCGGCCGCTTCAAACGTGGCCGGTGGGCTGCCGGCTCGAGGCTCTGACGAGTGTCTTCCGGTCTCGCGGTCGTGGGAGGGTCAACAGTGGTCCCATAGCCGCCCGGGGAAGCGGTGGGGCCGGCCTCGCCCAGGCCGATGCGGAGGATCTCGTACACGGATGATGTTGTGCCCTACGTGCCGGTACGGGTGTGCCGGGCGTTTGAGGTCACGGGCGCTTTTCTCGCGCTGACCGGGACGAGATGTGGACCGGTTCAGGAGCCGCCGGCCGAACGAGGGCCGCACCAAAAGCTGCCACGGTGGGGGCGGGGCGCCGCGATGCTCAGTCGCCCACGACGCCGGCGTCGATGCGCCGTCCGCGTGATGCATCCACCACGACGGGGATGCCGTCCGGGATTCGTCCCTGGAGCCGGTCGAGCAAGAATTCGACCGGTGGAAGATCGCCGGGGGTACGGACGCGAATGTACATCGTGCGGGATTTCGCGTCGACGCTCGTGACGGATGCCCCGGGCTTCTCGGCGAGCCACTGCTCGGCCGCGTCCTTCGTCTGGCCGACCCAGGCGTTGAGAAGGAACGTGACCACGGTGTTGGCCGTCAACGGCACGAACACGACGGCGAACAGGAGAGCCATTGCGGCGTAAGCCCTGCGGGCGGGCCGTCCGGCCGTCTTCTCTGCCTCAGCTCCGTAGCCGAGCGAGGCGAAGACCACCATGCCCCCGAAGACCAGGGCGAAGAGGTTCGACACGAACAGCACCAGCGCGCCGAGCGCCAGCCATCCCGAAGTCTGCCCGAGGCACACCCCGACGACCACCAGGGGCGGGACGAGGGAGATGGCGATCGCGACCCCTGGGAGCACCGAACCCACGTCTCGCCGGGCCAGTGCCACCGCCCCGGCGAAGCCGGTCGCCAACGCGGCAATCAGGTCCATCAGGCCCGGCGACGTCCGCGACGAGACCTGGCCGTTTGACAGCAGGTCGTAGCCGCTGGGGAGGGTCACCGACATGATCATCCCGACCGCGATCACGAGCAGGCATGCGAGGAGGACGATCGCGGCCGATCCGGTGCGGCGGCGTTGCACCGAGCCCAACGCGATGCCCATGATCGGCGTGGACAGGGGCGCGATGATCATCGCGCCGATCACCGTGGCGGTCGAGTCGGTGAGTACACCGCCGCCTGCGATGACCGACGACAGAGTCAGCATGGTCCAGAAGGCCGAACGCTTGGACGTGGTGTCTCCGGACGACAGGTCCAGATCCTCGGTCAGCTCCTCCAGCGAGCGGCGCTGGGAGGCAGGCAGAGCACGGGCACGAACTTTGCTGATCACGCCCCCAAACAACCATGGTCAGTGCCGCTCCGGCGGGCAGGACACGGACTGGTGCCCGAGCGGTGCAGGTCCCGGGCCCAGTTGAGGATCCAGCCCTCGGCCCGCGACGCCGTGAACAGCCGGCCGACTGGAGCCGGAGCGTGGAGAAGCCGACGAGCTGCTCCCTTTTGTTCTCGGCCCCGAGCACAGATGACAGCAAGCACGCCAAGGTCCCCGCACCTCCGCGCCCGAGGACCAGCGGGCCTCGCATCTTCAGGGGGGGCGGTCCTCGACGAATCGGGCCGGCGGCCGGTCCGCAGCGTGTGATCGGCGGTGGCCACGTCGTCCGGGCGGATGCGTCCCCCGACGTGTCGTGGGAGTCGCGCCCTCGACGACTCCGTTACGGCCGAGCGCGGGCGTCAAGTTCTTCACCGCCCCCGGGGCCACAGCCACCGCTCCACAGAGACCGCGTCACGGCAGTCTGCGTTAGGCCGCCCGGGGTGACTGGGCCACCGACTCGGCGCTGCGGCGGTGCGTCCCATGGACCGACGGCCACGGCACAGGCCATGTTGCTGACGCCCCCCGATCGGCGGGCAGAGGCTGGAGGCGAGGGAGATCGATGGTGGGCGGGCTGAGCATCCGCTGTCTGCTGTGAGCGGACATCCGCGCCGGGCGCTGGCTGCGCGGTTGGGGAGGCCCTTGACGGTGGACTGTGCGGTGCACGCCGCCCGGCGGGCTCCGTCGCGGCGGGGACCGAGCCGGCGCCGCCGGTTCCGTGCTACCTCCGTGACAGGTTCCTGCCGTGTGACGAGGAACAGACCGTTCGCGCAGAGTCCGTCGAGGAGGTGCCGGGCCCCCGAGCCGTTTGTCTCACCACCGTCCGGATGTACCTGACGGTGCCGCCCTCGGCTACGGCGTGGTCGTGCGGTTTGCCGTCGAAGGGCCGCCGTCCTGGTCAAGGGCTGACCTGGCTTCCGGAGGGCCGGTGGCCGCACAGTTACCCGTCTCAGCAAGGAAGGAGCCGACGATGTCGGCTGTAGGAGGCAAGGTCCCCGAGCCTGGCACGGGTGAGCCGCGGGCAGAGCTCGATGCGGAAAGGGCAGGCTCGCTCAAGCCGTTCGTCTTCTTCGGATCCGCGACGCTCATCCTGGCCATCTCGATCTGGGCGATCGTCACTCCCTCCGGCGCCGAGAAGGTCATCGGCGTAGTGGTCGACAAGATCTCCGGTTGGTTCGGTTGGTACTACTTCCTCGCCGCGACCCTGTATCTGGTGTTCGTCGTCTTCATCGGGGTGTCGAAGTACGGCACGATCAAGCTCGGTCCCAAGCACTACAAGCCTGACTACGGGCTCTTCGCCTGGGCCGCGATGCTGTTCGCGGCGGGCATCGGAATCGACTTGATGTTCTTCTCCGTCGCCGGCCCGGTGAGCCACTACCTGGTGCCACCGGAGGGGGACCCCGAGTCGCTGGAGGCGGCCCGGCAAGCCGTGGTGTGGACGCTGTTCCACTACGGCATCACCGGTTGGGCCATGTACGCGCTGATGGGTATGGCGCTCGGCTACTTCGCCTTCCGTCACAAGTTGCCCCTCGCCATCCGCTCCGCGATCTACCCGATCATCGGCCGTCGGATCCACGGCAGGATCGGTGACGCCGTCGACCTGGCGGCCATCATCGGTACGGTCTTCGGAATCTCCGTATCTCTCGGCATCGGCGTGGTGCAGCTGAACTACGGGCTCAAGGTCCTCTTCGGCGTTCCGGAGGGTCTGCCCGCACAGATCGGGCTCATTGCCGTCGCGGTGGTGATGGCCACCGTTTCGGCGGCTGCCGGGGTCGACAAGGGCATCCGCCGACTGTCGCAGCTCAACGTGCTCCTCGCCGTACTGCTGATGCTCTACATCCTGATCGTCGGCGAGCCGTTCCGGCTGCTCAACGCGTTGGTACAGAACGTCGGCGACTACCTCAGCGGATTTCCGTCGATGACACTGAACACCTTCGCCTACGATCAGCCGACCGAATGGCTGGACGCGTGGACGTTGTTCTTCTGGGCCTGGTGGATCGCCTGGGCGCCGTTCGTAGGCCTGTTCCTCGCCCGGATCTCGCGTGGCCGCACACTGCGCCAGTTCGTCGCCGCGACCCTGATCATTCCGTTCCTCTTCACCGGCCTCTTTCTGGCCGTCTTCGGCAACAGCGCACTGTTCGTGGTGCGCGACGGCAACTCCGCCTTCGGCGAGACCGCGCTCAACTCCCCCGAGCAGGCCTTCTACGGATTGCTGGACCAGTACCCCGGGGCGATGTTCAGTGCGGGACTCGCGACCTTCGTCGGACTGCTCCTCTACGTGACCTCCGCCGACTCCGGAGCCCTCGTCATGGGCAATTTGAGCTCGGACCTCCCGACACCGGTGACCGACGCCCGGACCTGGCTCCGCGTCTTCTGGGCGGTGACGACAGGCCTGCTCACCCTCGCCATGCTCCTGGTGGGCGGGGTGCAGGCTCTTACCGATGCCACGATCATCATGGGGTTGCCCTTCTCGTTCGTCATGTTCCTGATCATGGCGGGGCTCTACCTCGCGCTGCGCTCCGAACGGATGCGCGAGGAGGCGCTTACCACCACCCTGCCGGGGTCCCTCTCCGGGCGGACAACGCAACAGGGGCCTTCGGGGGCCCGGAACTGGCGGCATCGGCTGTCGCGTGCGATGTCGTTTCCGGGCAGGCGGGCCGCCGCCAGGTTCGTGGAGGACGTCTGCCGACCGGCGTTCCAGGAAGTCGCCAAGGAACTGCGTGAGCAGGGGGTGGAGGCGGAAATCCTCTCCGGCACCGACGAGGAGAACGGCCTCCCGCATGTCGGCCTTGCCGTGCCGATCGGTCCGAAGGATCAGTTCGTCTACCGGGTCTGGCCCGTCGAACGGCCGACCCCCGGCTTCGCCACCCGGTCGGTCAGCACCCACGACAACTATGTGCGCTTCGAGGTCCAGCTGGCCGAGGGCAACCAGGGTTACGACATCATGGGCTACACCAGGGAGCAGCTCATCGGCGACACTCTCGACCAGTACGAAAGGCATCTGGAGTTCCTGCGGCTGCACCACGAGGCGACGGCAGGGTCGGCTTTCCCCGACCACCGACCTGACGCCCCGGACGCGGACCAGCCGGAGTAGCGGGCGGGCTCGGCAATAGGTCAGGACCGATGTCTCCACCGGTCACACAGGTGCGTTGAGGGATCTTCGGCGTGGATCGACTGGGCTCGTCGGTACAGGCAGTCGCCTCCGAGGCGAGACCGAAGCCCCTGGCGAGTATGCCGCCACGGCCTGCTTCCGTCGTGCGCAGTCTCAGGAGTGCCCTCGCATCCGACCGGCTCGGTCTCTGCCGCCGACTCACGTCATCGAACCGTAAGCCTTGTCATGCCCGGGGGTGGTCGGGTGATTCTAGAGTGACTCCCATCCCGACAACACTGGAGTCCGCCATGCGCGCCCGCACCGTTCTGCCCGTTGTCGTCGCCGCTCTCCTCGCCCTCGCGGGATGTGGAGCGGAGAGTGGCTCCGACGAGGGGGCGGCGGGCGTACTTCCCGCGGGCTCCGCGTCCCCTGCGCGGCCGCCGGCCTCTGCCGACGCGAGCAGCGACGGAGCCGCCGAGGTCGCGGTGGCGCAGGCGCTGCGGTTCACCGCTACCACGGTGGACGGGAAGCCGTTCCAGGCCGACGTGCTGGCGGGCAAGCCGACCGTGCTGTGGTTCTGGGCACCTTGGTGCCCCAAGTGCAAGGCCCAGGCCGCGGAGACCGCGAAGGTCGCCGCCGACTACGCGGGCGAGGCCAACGTCGTCGGCGTGGCGGGTCTGGGCCGGAACGAGGCCATGAAAAACTTTGTCGCCGACACGGGTACCGGCGGTTTTCCGCAGCTTTCCGACGAGAAGGGCGAGCTCTGGAAGCGGTTCGAGGTCACCGAGCAGAGCCGCTACGTCATCCTCGACAAGAACGGGAAGACCGTCTACGAGGGCGTCCTGCCCGGAGGCGACGGGCTGGCCGAGAAGGTCGACGGACTGACCGGCTGACCCGCGATGTCCGACCTCCCGCTGGCCCTCGCGCTCACCGCAGGCGTTCTCGCCGCCGTCAACCCCTGCGGCTTCGCCCTGCTTCCCGCCTACCTCTCCCTTCTCGTCCTCGGAGCCGACAGCCCCACCCGCGGTGTCGCCGTCGGGCGGGCCCTGACCGCGACCGCCTCGATCACCCTCGGGTTCGCCGCCCTGTTCGGCATATTCGGCCTGGCGATCCAGCCCCTGGCCGGACAGGTCCAGGAGTGCCTGCCCTGGTTCACCATCACCTTCGGTGTCCTCATGGCCGCCGCCGGGGCCTGGCTGCTGACCGGCCGACAACTACCCGCCTTGATGCCGAAAGTTCGACGGGCGCCCACGGTGGCCCGGTCCATCCCCTCGATGGCCCTGTTCGGCATGGCTTACGCCACCGCTTCCCTCGGCTGCACCATCGCCCCGTTTCTCGCCATCGTCGTCTCCGCCTTCCACAGCGGCTCCACCACCGAGGGAATGGTCCTGTTCGCCGCCTACGCGGCCGGTATGGGACTCATCGTCGGCGTCGCGTCCCTGACTGTCGCCCTCACCCGCAGCACAGCTGTCAGCCACTTGCGCCGAGCCGGTGCACTCGCACCTCGCATCGGCGGCGGGCTCCTCCTCCTCGTCGGCGTTTACGTCGCCTACTACGGCTGGTACGAGATCCGTGTCCAGCGCGACCCTGCCACCGTCGACCCCGTCATCGAGGCCGTCGGCGCTGTTCAGCGCGTCGTCGCCGACATTCTGGAGGCCGTCGGCCCCGCCGCCCTGGCAGGGCTTCTGGCCTCGCTGCTCCTGTTGGCCTGGGCGATCCGTCGCCGACGAGCACGCATGGAAGCACGGCCGAGGCCTGCACGCGGCCACAACGACTGATGTGCGGGGACGTTCCGGGATGCCCCGCAGTGCACGGCCTGTCAGGGTGCGCCCACGCGTCAGGCGACGATGCTCGGGCCACCGATACGGATGCCAGTCCCGGGGCCACGCTGTCGGTTGGCGGCACCGAACCTCAAGAACGCTTCCCGACATCTGTCCAAGGCGTTCTCGGTCTTCCGGTGCGTAGGTCGGCGAAGGCCGCCTTGGCCTGTCACCTGCCGGGCCCTGTCACGGCGTTTTCGGGATACTTCCGCGCTAACGTGCCATCAGTTTGATCCGCAGCGTCATCAGGAGACCCGAGGATCGCATATGGCAGAGCAGCCACGTGAGCAATGGGCCACCCGAGCCGGCTTCCTGCTGGCGGCCATCGGTTCGGCCGTCGGGCTCGGCAATATCTGGCGGTTCCCCGCCATCGCCTACGAGAACGGTGGCGGCGCCTTCTTGCTGCCGTACCTCATCGCGCTCCTGTCGGCGGGTATCCCGTTGCTGATCATGGAGTACGCCATCGGGCGCAAGTACCGCCTGTCGCCCCCCGCCGCTCTGCGCAGGATGGCCCGGCCGGCAGAGGCGATCGGGTGGTGGCAGGTGGCGATCTCCTTCGTGATCGCCACCTACTACGCCGTCATCATCGCCTGGGCCGTGCGTTACGTGGGCTTCTCCATCGGCCGGCAGTGGGGTGACGATCCGGAGGCGTTCCTGTTCGGCGAATTCCTGCGGGCACCGGAGACACCGAGCTTCCTGGACGGCTATGTACCAGGTGTGTTCTGGCCGCTGATCATCGTGTGGGCGATTGTGCTGTTCGTCCTGGCGTTCGGTATCCGGCGAGGTATCGAACGCGCCAACAAGATCTTCATTCCGTTGCTGTTCGTCCTGTTCGCCGCGCTGGTGTTCCGCGCGCTGACGCTGGACGGTGCGGCCACCGGGCTCGACGCGCTCTTCTCGCCGAACTGGTCGGAACTCGGCAACGGCAGCGTCTGGGTCGCCGCCTACGGGCAGATCTTCTTCTCGCTGTCCATCGGCTTCGGCATCATGGTCACGTACGCGTCGTACCTGGGCCGTCGGGCCGACCTGACGGGCTCCGCGATGGTGGCGGGTTTCGCCAACAGCTCGTTCGAAATCCTCGCGGGCATCGGGGTATTCGCGACCCTGGGCTACCTCGCGACCGCTTCGGGGGTCGGCGTCGAAGACGTCGCCGGAGCGGGCATCGGTCTGGCATTCGTCGCGTTTCCCGCGGTGATCTCGGAAATGCCGCTCGGCGCCCTCTTCGGTGTGCTGTTCTTCAGTTCCCTCGTGATCGCGGGGCTTTCCTCGCTGATTTCCATCGTGCAGGTGGTCGTCTCCGCGGTGCAGGACCGGACCGGCATGCGGCGCATGCCGGCGGTCCTGGGGATCGGCGGTCTCGTGGCGCTGGTGTCGGTCCTGCTGTTCCCGACCGAGTCCGGCATCTATCTGCTCGACGCGTCCGACCACTTCATCAACCAGTACGGAATCGCGCTGGCAGCTCTGGTCGGGCTGGTCGTTATCGTCTGGGTGCTGCGGCAGCTCCCCAGCCTCCAGCAGGATGCTGACGCGACCTCCGCCATCCGGCTCGGCCGCTGGTGGCGCATCTGCCTCGGTGTCATCACGCCGCTGGTGCTGGGCTGGATGATGGTCGACAGCCTGCGGAGCGAGTTCGAAGAGAACTACGAGGGCTATTCGACCGGCTTCCTGCTCTCTGCGGGCTGGAGCGTCGCCATCGGCGCACTGCTGGTCGGGGTCATCCTCACCCTGATGCCGTGGCCGGCCGGTGGCGAGGACATCGACCTGGACACGGAGTCGCCCGCCGACCGGAAGGACCGCTGATGTCCGCCAGCGCGATCGTCATGATGGTTGTCGCCATGCTCATCGTCTGGGGTGGGCTGATCACCGCCATCCTCCGGCTGAGGAGCCACCCGGAGCCCCCGGAACAGATGCCGCCCAGTACTCACCCGGCCGAGTGACCGCGATTCCGTCACGGAACGTGACTCGCCGCGGATGAGCGGCACGGGCGGAGCTGCCCCAGCAACCCGGGGCGACTCCGGGGTGCTGAAAAGAGAGAGCTCGCCGAGCCCCACGGAGGGACAGGGCAATCCGGTGGCGGGAGCACGTGGTGCAGCGAACGCTGCACCACGTCACGGCTGACGGGGATCGAGCGGGATACAGGCGGATTGAAACGGGTGGATACGTCCGTCTTTCCTGCATCGCCGCAGGTGAGAGGCGTCACGCCTATGGGTTCGAGTCCCACCCGCCCCACCCAGTATCCCCAGGCAGAATCGTTCTGACCTGGGGAAACGTGTTTTCCCGGGGGCGTTTTCCGTGCAGCGTTCGCTGCACAGGGGTGCAGCGAACGTGGCGTTGGGGGTGTGCAGACCAGCTCTGCACGGCTGTGACCTGGGCCGTTGTGGTGCCGGGTCCGCGGGAGGGTTATGGATGCTCCCACGGCCGCCTGAGCGGCGAGATGTCCTGGTCAGTCGCAGTTGCCCTGGCTGGCGAAGGGCATCTCCGGCGAGGTGACCGCGCTGCTCACTGCCAGGCGGGGTCTCGCTGCACCTGGCTTCCAACGTCGCCTCCACGGCGGTCAACCGGCGCCTGTTCCTGCCCGGCAGCTGGGACCCCGCCTCACCGAAAGCCGATCCGGCCAAGATCGCCCGCCGTGACACGTGCGCCATTCCCGCCCAGGCGGGGTACGTCGAGAAGTGGCATCTGGCCCTCGACGTGATCGACGAGACACGGTCCTGGGGCATCGAGGTGCCCCAGGACATCGCCGACGCCGACTGCAAGGACACGGCTGCCTTCCGGATCGGCCTGGAAGAACGCTCTCTTGACTACGTGGTGGGCATCTCGACCACGACCACTGCGCAACCGGAGAACGCGCGACCATGCAATCCGGTCCATAGCGGTCGGGGCCGGCCGCCGGTTGCTACCTACCCCGAGCTGGCCCAGCGGGTGAAAAGCCTGGTCATCGCGGTCGGCGAATCTTCCGCGCGGCCGGTGCAGTGGCGGGGAGCGGCGGCAGCGGGCACAAGCGCATGTATTCGCGCTTCGTGGCCCTGCCGGTCCGGCCCGCCGGAGGTGAGATCCGGTCCCTCACCTCGGCTGGGCCGGGTCTCTGTGGCTTATGGCCGTTTGATGGTGACGTTGGCGTGGCTGCTCGCGAAGGTGGGGTCGCCGATGCGGATGTTGACGCGGACGGTGCCGGGGGTGGCGTTGGGTTCGGCTTCCATTGCGGGGTAGAGGGAGGACCATTGGCCGGGGTTGAGGTTGAGGGCTGCGGCGTTGCGGATGGTCAGGGTGCGGTTGTCGTTGGATCGTTCAGCCGCCAGTTCGACTTGATCGTCTTGTTCGCCTCTCCACATCGTCGCCCGGTCTGCGAAGAAGCACAGGCCTTCAGGGGCGGTGAAGACGACGTCGTGGGCTCCGGTCCGGTTCTGCCCGGTGTTGGTGAGCTTGAGACTGACGGGGTAGGACTCGCCTTCGCCGGGCGTGATGTGGGCTTCGTCGAGTTTGGTCTGGACGATGCTGATGCTGGGCTTTGCCGAGTTGGTGGTGACCTCGGCCCTGATCTGCACGGGGGAACGTCGGCCGATGCTGGCCGACCCGTTACTGGAGAGGCCGGGGGCGGCGTCGTCCAGGGCGCAGAGGTCGAGGGTGTAGAGGAGGGGAGCGGCGTCGGTTTCGGTGGTGTTGAGGTGCGGGTTGGCGCGGATGAGCAGAGTGCGGCCGTCGTCCTGGACCTTGTGGTCGAGGTCACCGTGCACGGCGCCCAGGGCGGTGTTCGGGTAGGTGTAGGTGGGGCGGCCGATGAAGACGAAGCCGGTGGGTGCGGTGAACCGGTGGTCGAGAACGCCGGGGTTCACCGGCTGCCCGATGGGCGCGAGCAGGCGCAGGTGGAAGCGGGCCTTCTCGCCCGGGGCGGCTTTGGGCAGGTTGTCCTGGTAGACGATCAGATCGATTTCGCCGCCGACGGGTTCGGGGACGACGACGGTGACGGGCAGGACGGCGGTGTTGTCCTTGATGTTGAGGTCTCCGCCGTACTGGATCTCCAGCGTGGACTCGTACACACCCGGTGCGGCGTCTTCTGCGGCGCGGACGCGGAACACGCCGTCGAGCGAGGCGCTGTTCGGGGCCAGCTCGGTGCCGGTGAAGGTGCGGGCCAGGCGTCCGTTGTCCGCCTGGGTGCTCTTCAGGCCGCCGGCCAGGGTGAGGACCACAGTGACGTCCTGGCCGTCGGCGGTGGCCGGACCACGGTTGTGTACACGGGCACCGATCTCGAACTCCTCACCGCGTGGAGCGGTGACGGGCAGGACGAACTTGCCGTACAGATCGGCGGCCGGCGGGGTCGGCGGGTGCAGGGACGATGCCCCGACCAGCTTGCGTACGCGATGGTTCGCACGGTCGGCGATGTACAGGTCGCCGGACGGAGCCAAGGCCACGGCGACGGGCTCATGGAGACTGATGTGTACCGCCTCTGCGCCGTCGCCGTTGTATCCGCCGTGACCGTTGCCCGCGATGGTGTTGATGATGCCGTCGGGGGTCACCTTGCGGACACGATGGTTGTCGGTGTCGGCGATGTAGAGGTTTCCTGCCGCGTCCACGGCCACGGAGTGCGGGTTGTTCAGCCACGCGTCGAGGGCGTTGCGGTTGTCACCGTTGTACCCCGGGGTGCCGTTGCCGGCGACGGTGGTGATGGTTCCGTCCGGCGCCACCTTGCGGATACGGTTGTTGCCGCTGTCGGCGATGTAGAGGTTGCCGTGCTCGTCCACCGCCATTCCGCGCGGCGAGGCGAGCCTGGCCCTCAGGGCAGGGCCGTCGTCGCCGATTGAATCGCCGGCACTGGTGCCCGCGAATGCGTGGATCTTCCCGTCCTGTGTCACCTTGCGAACATCACGGCTGGCGATGTAGACGATGCCGTCCCCGTCCACCGCCACTGCTTCGACAGTATCGAAACGGGAGTTGATGGCATCACCGCCGTCGTTGTTGTACTCGAAGTACTTGCCCTTTCCGGCGAAGAAGTAGGCTGTCCCGTCGGGCTCCACCTTGTAAACGTATCCCGCCGCAGCGATGTAGAGGTTCCCCGCTTCGTCCTTCGCGGTGTCGTAGGGACATGGGAGGTCGGTGATTGTTGTTCCGCGCAGACCTTGGCCGACGAGGGGAGAGATGGTGCCCTCGGGGGTCACCTTGCGGATACAGGCGTTGCCGTAATCGGTGATGTAGATGTTCCCCTGCTCGTCCACCATTACTGACCGGGGCTGGTTGAGCTTGGCTTCGAGGGCCGAACCTCTGTCCAGCGCGTAGCCTTTTTCGCCGTTGCCGGCGACGGTGACGAGTGTGCCGTCCCGGTAGGACGCGGTTCCGGGGTTCGTTTGCGTCATTTCAGTTCCTCCTGTTGCGGGGGCTGGGGGGCATCCGAACCGTTCCGGTGCCGGGATGCCGTGTGTGGGTGTGTTGTGGCTGCGTGCGGCGCATGGGTCGACGCGCGGAGAGGGTGGCGGGGGTCGGGGGAGTGATCGCGGTAGGCCTCGGAGTGGCAGTCCAGGACGGCCAGGTCAGGTGATCCCTGCCCTAGCGCCTCCTGTGTTTCGTTCTCTCGGCTGTCGGAGGGTCGGCCGGTCTGGTGTGGCGGGGGCCGGGCGGCCGGTACGCATGGCGTTGTCCGGGCGGCTGCGGGGTAGCAGTTTGTATACGGAGGCGCCTGCTATGAGCAGGGTGGTGGCTGCGACGACGGTGGCCAGGGTGTCGAAGCCTGTCCGGCGCCGGCAGGCGAGCGCTGATGCTCCGCCGGCTCCCAGAGCGCTGGCCAGTGGCAGGCCTGCGTACACGGATCTCCCTTCGCTCGCCGCCTGTTCCCCAACGCCGCTGTTTCCGTATGCCGCCACAGGACCGGCAGCAGGTGCTTCTGGATGCTGGCTGGGCTCCGTCAGGTCGCGCACCAGCGCTCCTCGCGGCGTCTGGCCATGTCCCACAGGGAGCGGAGGTAGACCGCGTGCTGGAACATGTCGTAGGCCAGTTCGACGGCGAGCGTGCCCGCCAGCAACTGGGACTTCCAGCCCGCGCCGTGGGCAGTGACGACCTTCTCCGCGACGAAGACCAGACCGACCGCGAGCCAGAACGGCTTGAACTCGGGCCGGCCGCGGGCCAGCATCCAGACGGTGAACACCAGATACAGGCCGAGAGCCAGCACGGACGCCCCCATCGCGGCCTGACGCACGATGTAGGGGGCGGTGACTCTGGTCAGGCCGTAGTCCCGCAGGTTCTCCAGGGCGCCGCGCTGCCAGCGCATCCGCTGGTGCCACAGCTTGGGCACCGTGGTCATCACCTCGGTGACCACCCGGCAGCCTGCGGGCGAGACGGTGCGGTAGCCGATGGTGCGCACCGCTTTGGTGATCTCGTCGTCCTCGGTGAGTGAGGCCAACGAGTAGTAGGAGGTGCCGCCGCCGATGAGTCCGTCCAGGCGTGCCTGTCTGATCTGCCGCAGGGTCGCGACGCGGAACACGGTCGCGGTCCCGGTGAGCACGTCGGCCCGGTAGGCGCGTCGGGCGATCTCTCGGGCGTAGCGCTGGAACTCGATCCGCTGCAGGAGGCCGAGCAGTCCGCCGCCCGGCTCGCCGTAGAAGATCGCGCCGACCGCCCCCACCTCGTCCGCCATGGCATCGAGGGCGCTTTCGATGAAGGTCGGGACAAGGGTGGTGTCGGCGTCCTGGACGAGCACGAGATCGTGGTCGGCCAGACCGTCGAGGGCTTGGTCGAGGGCCTGGTTGAGGGCACCGGCCTTCTTGTGGCGGTTGCCCGAGGACTCCACCACCTCCACCCCGGCCTGCCGGCCGATGTCCGCGGTGGCATCGCTGCAATTGTCGGCCACCACCGTGATCCGGTCCGGCTGCCTGCTCTGCGCACGCAAGGCCGTGATGGCCGCACCGATGCGATCGGCTTCGTTATGGGCAGGGATCAGCACGACGATACGAGGCACTGCCCTGCCGCCGGTTAACGGCCGCGCCCGGGCACGACACAGACTTCTCCGCATAACGACGCTCCTGACCGCGCACATGCGACGCCGGCGCGAGAGAGAACCGCACGCTGGCTGCTCCATCACGCCGCACAGGCATTCAAGGATAAAGCGGGGCAAATCTCTTCAATTTGATCATGGTGGGCCCTTTCGGCGGAAGCGCCACTCGCACAAGATCACCCGACGGGTCAGGCGCGTGCCGGATCACGTTGCGAAACGACTGTTCACTCCGGCGCACGCCTCTGGCCGGTGTGCGCCCCCGTATGCCGGGCGGCCGTCGCCAGCCTCAGCTCGACCGATGGCACTCCGGTAGCCCTGCCCCGCCTCGACGGAGCCGACGGTGCTGGAACTCGCCACGTTCACCGGCACGGCACCAGACCCGGAGGGGGCGGTGCGACCTCTCCCTACAGGCCGGGTCCCAAGGGGGCGGGCACGATGACAACTACCCGGCCCTCCACCGCCACCGCGACTACCTCAAGGCCATCGAACTCCTGGGCACCGAGGTCCTCCCTTCGATCCGTGCCGCACTCACCTCTCACTGAACGCCGCACCCGCCGCCGGGACCGCCCCAATGAGCCCAGCAGGCAGCGCAGCCCCTCGACCTGTGGCCGCATCCACACGAACACCGCTGCGCCCCGCCCTCATGGCGTGGCGTCCAGTCAATTGCTCTTCCTGCCATGGCAAGCACCTGATCGGCTTGGTGCGGGAGCGGGGGGCTCGCGACTCGCCCACGTGGACCTCGCCGATCGTCGGCATGTGTTGCCCACGACGGCAGGGTGGCACTACGCAGCGTCACTGCGGAGGGGGCGGCTCTGGGGTACGTTCCGGTAGATCCACGGCAGCGTGTGTGGGTGTTCGGGATCCTGGCCGGCAGAGTCTTCCCGGAGTTCGAGGGCGCGGAGAGGGTTTCGGGTGCCGGTGCAGCGAACGCTGCACCGGCACCCGATCGAGTCGGATCGAGCGGGATGCAGCCGGATGGAAACGGGTGGCTATGTCCGTTGTTTCGGCATCGTCGCAGGTGAGAGCCGTCACTCTTATGGGTTCGAGTCCCACCCGCCCCACCGAGTGTCCCCAGGCAGAATCGTTCTTGCCTGGGGATACGTGTTCCTGGGCCTGGCGCGTGCATGCCGACGGCCCCGGCCACTGGCCGGGGCCGTCTCTGCTGCTTCGGAGAAGCGGTTAGAAGCGGTTCGAGCGGTCAGAACAGCGGCTCGTACCGGAGGGAGGAGAAGTAGTCCTGCCTGTCGCCGTCACGGTGGATGTCCCACGTGGCGCAGTGGAGGGAGCCGCCGTACTCGAAGACGTTGCGGAACGGAATCGGGAAGACCTCGAAACCGTGCGAGGAGAGAAGGTCCTGGAGGGGCTTCTCCTGCTCCTCGCAGATGACCTTGGTCGGCGAGATGCTCAGCACGTTCATCGAGAGCCACTTCGACGACTGGCAGTACATCGGCATCTCGTCGTTGCTCAGGACCGGCTGGGGCACGTCGACCAGTTGCCAGTCGTTGTCGAGGAACATCTTCTCCTCGCCCTCGCGCAACGGCCGTTCCGGGTTGGTGAGGATCAGGCCGGGGCGCAGCGGTACGAAGGTGCAGTCGATGTGGGACGGGAAGAAGTCCAGCGGGAAGTGCACGGCGTGGACGCGGAAGCCGCGGGGTTCCAGGTGGCGCTTGAGCCAGTGGATGCCGGCCCGGTTGGTGGTCATCGACTCCTGGACCAGGATGTCGCGGCCCAGCCGGCTCATGTCGGCGGCGTCGAAGATCACCTCGTCCTGGGTGACGCAGAACTCGAACGAGTGCATCTTCGCGTGGCGCTCCTCCAGCGGCCACTCCCAGAAGTCCTCGCGGTACATGCCGTCCTTCATCGACGGCTTGGGCGCGGTCGTCCATCCCACCCGCGGGTCGGCGTTCCAGTACTCGTAGACCAGCTTCCGGTAGGGCTGGTACTCGAAGTAACGGGCGCGGCGCGACATGGTCGCCTCGATGATCTCGTTGCCCATGGTGATCATCACGTCGCGCGGGCAGACGGCGCAGTACTGGTTCTCGACCTCGAAGTCGGGGGTGGTGACCGGGGCGGAGAAGTCGTGCGTCTCGGGGCGGCGTACGGTCACGCCCTGGGATTCCAGGAGCCGGGCGAGACCGGTGAGTTCCTCATTGGCCAGATCGATGGCCTCTTTGGACTTCGGGCCCGTCGGGAACGGCTGGTCGGGAGCGTTGCGTATCGCGGGCCGACTGCCTGGTTCAGCCGGTTCGAAGCAGGCGTTGTCGGCGGAGCCGACCACCATTTCCTTGAGGGTGTCCCACTCGTTCCACGAGTTGACGACGGGGGGGAAGTTGTTCGGCATGTGCGGTTACCTGTCTCTGCCGGAGCGTTCGATGTGGGAAGCGGGTCAGGCCGCGTCGGTCGCGGCGAGCGAGGCGGGCCGGAGGTCGGTCCAGTTCTCCTCGATGTGGTCGAGGCAGGTCTGCCGGGTGCTGTCCGACACCACCGCGTTCCAGCCGGCCGGTACCTCGACGAACGCCGGCCACAGGGAGTGCTGACCCTCGTCGTTGACGAGCACGTGGAAGACGCCGTCTTCGTTGTCGAAGGGGTTTGTCATGGTTCCAGTCTTTCTGTTCTCGGGGTTCGGCCTGGGCTGATTCCAGGCCTTGCGTGGGCCTCAGGTGAGTGCGGTGCCGAGGGCGCGGGCGGTACGGCAGCGGAAGACGCTCTCCACGTCGACGGGCCGTCCCAGTTCCGTCTCGATCCGGCCCGCCAGGCGCAGGGCCGTCAGGGAGTCGCAGCCGAGCTCGAACACGTCTTCGTCCGCGCTGACGAAGTCGCGTCCCAGTACCTCCGCGATCAGCTCGCACATCATCTGCTGCCCTGGTTCGGCAGGTGGTGCGGGAGTGTGTTCCAGGAACCGGCCCGTCGGGAGGGCCAGCGCTCCGGGCAGCTCGATCAGCAGTTCCCGTAGACGATCGGCCACCTGCTGCCCGAGCGGTGCGTCGAACAGGTCCGGGCGGTAGCTGATCTCCAGCTCCAGCTGCCGGCCGGGTGCGGCCATCAGCTTGAGCGGATAGTGATAGGCGTCGTGGCCGACGACATCCGTCAGCCGCAAGCCGTTGTCCGGACCGCTCGGCAGGGTCTCGGCGGTCGGGAAGTTCTCGAAGACGACGCAGCTGTCGAACAGGGTCCCCAGTCCCACCGTCCGCTGGATGTCGCTCAGCGGGAGGTAGTGGTACTCGAGAAGTTCGGCGTGCTCGCCCTGGAGGCGTTCGAGCAGTTCGGCCACCGGCTCGGACGGGTCGAGACGCACCCGCACCGGCACCGTGTTGATGAACACCCCGACCATCTCCTCGACGCCGGGGAGTTCGGCCTCCCTGCCCGAGACCGTGGCCCCGAAGGTGATGTCCAGCTGCCCGGTCCGCCGGTGCAGGCACAGCGCCCAGGCGACCCGGACCAGGGTGTTGAGCGTGACACCGTGACGGCGCGAGATGTCGAGCAGCGCGGAGGTGTCCGCCTCGGAGAGGGCGACGACGATCCGCTCCGGAAGGACGCGTATCCGCGCGGTGTCCGTGCCGGGGCAGGCCAGCGTGGGCTCCTTCAGACCCGCCAGCGCCTCCAGCCAGGCCGTACGCGCCTTCTCGCGGTCCTGTTCGGCCAGCCACCGCAGATAGTCGGGGTAGTGGCCGGGCGCGGGCAGCCCGCTCGCGGTGCCGTGGTCGTAGAGAGCGAGCAGGTCGCGCAGCAGCAGCGAAGTGGTCCAGCCGTCGACCAGGAGGTGGTGCATGGTCAGGACGATTCTCTGCCTGTCCTCGCCCAGGCCGACCACGGTGCAGCGCATCAGCGGCGGGTCGGCGGGGTCGAAGCGCCGGTGCCGGTCGGCCGCCAGCACCGCCGCCAGCCGCTCGGCCTGTTCGCGCGGGTCGAGGCCGGCCAGGTCGTGGACGTGCCACGGCATGGCCGTCCGCTCCGGGATCACCTGCACCGGCTCCCCGGACCGCTTCTGCAGGAAGGCTGCCCGCAGCATCGGGTGCCGTTCCAGGAGAGCGTCGCAGGCGCTCCGGAACCGCTCGGCGTGGAGCCGGCCCTCAACCTCCAACGAGATCTGCACGTTGTAGACATCGAGGTCCCGGCTGTCGTACCGGGCGTGGAAGAGCAGCCCTTCCTGGAGCGGCGTCATCGGCAGGGCCTCGACGACCGGCAGGCCGATACGGGCGCCGAGACCGGCGAGCTCGGTGTCGTGCCGGTCGAGCGGTTCTCCGCCCAGCGGCCCGCCCTCCCGTGGCAGGGCGGGCGGCATCGCCTGCCGCGCGACGATGGCCTCCGTGCTCGTCCCGTGCTCCACCAGCGCGCGCAGAGCCGCGAACCAGAGCCGGCCCAGCTCGGCGACGTCCTGGTCGGACAGGAGCCGACGGGCCCACAGCCAGTTGGTGACCAGGCGTGGCCCTTCCGCGCCGTCGCTGACCGCCGCGGTCAGTTCGACGACGTGCGCCATGGGCATACGGGGGTCGGCACCGAGGGGCAGCACATCCGACTCGGGGGCCACGCTCCAGTCGGTGGTCCCCGCACCGCCCTGTCTCCCGAGGTAGTTGTACCCGATCTGGGGTGCGGGGCGGGCCGCCAGCTCGGCGGCAGTCGCCTGGTTCAGGTAGCGCAGCAGACCGAAGCCGGTGCCGCGCCGGGGGATGGCTTCGACCTGGGCCGTGATCCGGCGCACCGCCTCGCCGAGGCGGGCTCCGGCCGGATCGTCGTCCGGCGCCCAGTCGGCGATCCTGGCGTCGACGCGTACCGGGTACAGCGTGGTCAGCCAGCCGACGGTGCCGGACAGGTCGACGTCCTCGGACACGTGTTCGCGGCCGTGGCCCTCGACGTCAACGAGTACGGCGGTGCCATCGCCCTCAGCGGGCGAGCGGTCACGACGCCAGGCGGCGACGGCCACCGCCAGAGCCGTGAGCAGTACCTCGTTCGTGTGGGTGCCGAAGACGGCGGGCACGGTGGTGAGCAGTGGGGCGGTCAGATCCGACGGAAGGGTCAGGGAGAGTTCCCCGGCCGTCGCGTAGACGTCGTGCGACGGGGAGAGTTCCACATCGGCGAGCCTGCCGTCACCCGGCCCCCCTCCTCCGCTGAGAGTCCTCCGCCAGTGGGGCAGCTCGTCCCGCAGGGCGGGCGCTTCCGACGCGGCGTGGAGCAGCAGGCTCCACTCCCGCATCGAGAACGGCACCGGACCGGTCTCCGGGACGGCACCCGCTGCCAGGTCCTGCCAGATGCCGTACAGGTCGGTCAGCAGGATGTGCCAGGAGACCGCGTCGACGGCCAGGTGGTGGACGGTGACGAGCAATCTGCCCTGGACACCCTCGCCGGCGTCGAACCAGGTCACTCTCAGCATGGCACCGGCGCGTGGGGCGAGGGAGTCGGCGTCCTCGCGGGCGCACGCGGCGATCCGCAGACGGACGCCTTCCGGCGCGAGACCCACGACATCCACCCGGCGTACCGAGTTCCGCCAGGTGACCGGGTCCACCGGGTCCAGCGTCAGCGTCCCGTCCTCCCGGAGACGTGCGCGCAGCGACTGATGCCGCTCGGCGAGAGTCCGTACGGCGGCGGCCAGCAGGTCGGCGTCGAGTGCGGCCGGTACCCGGAGCAGTGTCGACTGGTGGTACGCGTCGGTCGTTCCGCCCTGCTCCCGCAGCCAGAGCATGATCGGCGTTGCGGGGATCACGTCCGCCGGCCACTGCGCCACCGGGTCGGCCGCGCCCGAGCCGCCGTCCGCGGACTCCACCGCGCCGGCCGGGCTCACCATGAGGAAGGCGGCGAGAGCGCTCGCGGTGCGGTGGGTGAAGATGTGCTTCGGGGTCAGGCGGAAGCCTGCGGCGCGGGCGCGGACGACGAGTTGGATGGCGGTGATGGAGTCGCCGCCGAGGGCGAAGAAGTCGTCCGCCGCCACGGCGCTGTCCACACCGAGTACCTGGACGAACAGTTCGACGAGAACGGCCTCGACGCTCTCGTCCCGCGCCTGGTCCGCCCGCTGCCGCTGCCCGGACTCGCGCGCTTCGTCCGGGGCCGGCAGCGCGGCCCGGTCCACCTTGCCGTTCGGGCTCATCGGCAGTGCGGGCAGGGTGACGAACACCGAGGGAACCATACTCGCGGGCAGCCGCGCCCCGATCCGGTCCGCCAGCGCGGCAGGGTCCGCGGACGGGTCGGCCGCGGAGACGACATAGGCCACCAACCGCTCGTTCCCGTGCCGGTCCTTCCGTACGGCTGCCGCGGCCTGGGCGACGGCGGGATCAGCCGCGACGACGGTCTCCACCTCGCCCAGTTCGATCCGGAAGCCGCGGACCTTGACCTGGTCGTCGGACCGGCCGCGGTAGACCATGGTGCCGTCGGGCCGCCAGCACGCGATGTCACCGGTGCGGTACATCCGGGAACCGGGCGGGCCGAAGGGGTCGGCGACGAAGCGGGACGCGGAGAGCCCGGGCCGGTTGACGTAGCCGCGGGCGAGCACGTCACCGCCGATGTACAGCTCGGCGGGCAGGCCCGCGGGGACGGGGCGCAGGAAAGCGTCCAGGAGGTAGACACGGGCGTCGGGGACCGGACGGCCGATCGGCACCGCACCCCCCGGCAGCGGATCGCCGGGTTCCAGGCGGTACTCCATGCATCCCACGGTGGCCTCCGTGGGTCCGTACTCGTTCACGATGGTCACGCCCGGGTGGGCCTCACGCCACTGCGCCAGCGCCTCGCCGTTCAGCTGTTCACCGCCCAGGACCAGTTCCCCGGTCGGTGAGTACCAGTCGGACGAAGCCGTCAGCACCGGCAGGTGGCTGGGCGTTGCCTTGACGAAGGTGGGCGGCGGGGTGGCGCCTTCCGGGGCGTCGAAGTCCTCCAGATCGACGATGCGCACCAGACCGCCGGAGGTCAGCGGGCCGAAGATGCCGGTGACGGTGAGGTCGAACGAGGGCGGGGAGTGCACGAGCGCCTGTCCGGCGAGGCCGGGATAGGCGGCGCGGGCGAAGGCGAGGTAGCTGTCGACCGTACGGTGCTCGACGGCGACGCCCTTGGGCCGGCCGGTCGACCCCGAGGTGTAGATGACGTACGCGGCGTCCGCGAGCCGCAGCCGCGCGCCGCGTTCGCTGTCCTCCACGCGGTGCTCGGGCAGGAGTGCCAGCTCCTCCTGGACGGCGGGGTCCGCGAGCGGGACGACCGACGGGTGCGTGATGAACGCCGGGCGGGCGGTGCCGGCGCAGATGACGACGGACGGGGAGGCGTCGTCGAGCATGAACGAGACGCGTTCGGCGGGATAGGAGGGGTCGATCGGCAGGTATCCGGCTCCCGCCTTCAGCGTGCCGAGCAGCGCCACGATCAGGGCCGTCCCGCGCGGCAGCGCCACGGCGACGAAGTCGCCGGGCTTCACCCCGCGGGCCAGCAGCAGCCGTGCCAGCCGGTTCGCCTCCGCGTCGAGCCGGCGGTAGCTGAGCGACCGCTCCCCGTCCGCCACGGCCGGGGCGTCGGGTGTGGCGCGCACCTGGTCTTCGAACCGCTGGGTGAGTGTCGCCGGTACGCGGGCGGGAACGCGACCGGACTCCGCTTGCCGGCCTCCCCAGTCGCCGATCACCTGCTCCCGTTCCTCGTGGGTGAGCAGCGGAACGGCGGCGACCGGTGTCGTGGGCTGTTCGGCGAATGTCCTGAGCAGCAACCTCAGCCGTGAGCCGATCAGTTCGACACGTTCGGCGTCGAACAGGTCGGTGCGGTAGTTGAGTTCGAGCCGCAGGCCGGGGCCGGGGGCGGCGAAGACACTCAAGGGGTAGTGGGTCGATCCGGTGATCTCCTGCTGTCCGGCCGCTTCCTCGTCCCCTTCCAGCGGCGTCACTCGCAGGCCGGCCGGACCGTCCTGTACGGCCTCCCGGTCGAAGGGCGCGTTCCCGAAGCCGGTGGAGGTGTCGAAGAGCGCGCCGAGCCCGGCCAGCCGCTGCACCTCGGCCAGCCCCAGGTGGTGGTGCGGTGCGAGTGCGGCCTGTTCGTTCTGGATCCGGGCGAAGAGAGCGGCCATCGAATCCTGGGGGGCGATCCGTACCCGTACCGGTATCGCGTTCATGAGCAGGCCCACGACCGAGTCGACCCCGGGGAGCTGTGGCGGGCGGCCGTGCACGGTCTGCCCGAAGACCACGTCGTCGCGCCCTGTCAGCAGCGAGAGGAGCAGTGACCAGGCGCCCTGAACAACGGTGTTGAGCGTGAGGCCGTGCTCCCGGGCGGTGGCGGTCAGTGCCTTGGTCGCCTGCTCGGACAGCGTCACGAAGGCCAGCCCGGGCATCGCCTCGGCGAAGGGCGCGCCAGGGGCGACGAGGGTCGGTTCGTCCAGACCGTGCAGAGCGTCGCGCCATGCCTCTTCCGCGGCGGGCCGGTCCTGGCGGGAGAGCCACCGGAGGAAGTCCGAGAAGGGGGTGAGGGGGCCAAGTCCGGCGTCGTCGCCGTCACTCCGGTAGAACGCCAACAGGTCCTGGAGGACGAGTGGCAGAGACCATCCGTCCAGCAGAATGTGATGGTAAGTCATGACGAAGGCGTGCTGGTCGGGCGCCAGACGGATCAGCGCGAACCGCATCAACGGTGGCGCCCCCATCTCGAAGCGGTGCAGCCGCTCGTCCTCGAGGAAGGCCAGCAGCCTCTTCCGCCGCCCGGACTCGGACTCCGCCGACAGATCGAGTTCCGTCCACGGCGTCTCCACGACGCGGCGTACCAACTGCACGGGCTTGCCGTTGGCACGCAGCCGGAAGCCGGCCCGCAGGACGGCATGGCGGCGGAGCGTGGCGGCGCAGGCCGCGCGCAGACGCTCCGCCGAGAGCTCCCCGGCCAGTTCGAAGCCGGCCTGGATGTTGTAGACGTCCACCGTCTCGGAGTCGTACAGCGCGTGGAAGAGCATGCCCTCCTGCAGCGGCGTGAGGGGCAGCGCCATCTCGATCGGCGACTCGGTCGCTTCGTTCACTGTGAGGTCTTCCCCGTGAGCGGTCGGTGGTGGCGGTGACAATGCGGCGGGCGGTGTGCGCAGGGCGCCGGCGCGGCCGACAGCGCGATGCTGCCGCACGGTTCGCATGCGGGGACAGGCAGCCGACCGGCAGCTTTCCCGTCCGCCCTCCGCCCTCAGCGCAGCGTCGTTCCGAGGGCGTCGAGCGCCGCTGGCGCGCCGGTGAAGAGGTAGTCGTGCCCGCCGGGCAGCAGCCGGAGGGAGAACTCGCCTGCCGCGCAGTCCCGCCAGCGCTCCAACTGCGCCCCGCTGATCAGTGGGTCGTCCGCACCGCCGAGGACATGGAGCGGGAAGTCCACCCGCTCCGGCCCGGGCGCCAGGTAGGCCTCTGTGAGGGCGAGGTCGTGGCGGACGGTGCGCAGCGCGTACCGCAAGTACGCCGGATAGCGTGACAGTTCCGAAGGAATGCCGCCGAAGCTGTTCAGCCAGGCGAGCAGCCCGGCGTCGTCCCGGTCCGATACCCGTCGGCGCACGGGGGTGTGCGGCGACCGTGCCGCGGACACCAGCAGTGCGCGTGGCGGGGTCAGGCCGCGCCGCGCGATCCCGACGGCGATCTCATAGCCGAGCAGCGCGCCGAAACTGTGGCCGAAGATCGCGTACGGCAGGTCGAACTCGTCCGAGATGCCGTCGATCACCGCGTCGGCCAGTTCCTCCATGGTCTCCGGCAGCGGGTCCGTGCCGCGTACACCTCGGCCCGGCAGCTCCACCGTCGCGAGCTCCACGCCGGAGGGCGGGGCGAGACGCCACGGGGCGAACGAGGCCGCGCTGCCGCCTGCCTGCGGCAGACAGAACAGCCGCATCCGGGGCCGGGAAGCGCGGACCCGGCCCACGATCCAGGGGCAGTCGTCCTGGGGAGCCGGCGTGCTGCGCGAGCCGGACGGGCTCCCTGAGCGGGTGGGTGGTGCGGCGGCAGTCATGCGCGTCCCGCCCCTTCGGTCGGCCGACGGTCGTGCGGGGCAGCAGCCCCTTCCGGGCATCATGGTTCGGCGGGTGGCAGCGGGCCAGGCATGGGACCGGCAACCGGTCTGCCGCCAAGTTGCCCCACGGGTGCCTGGAGAGCTGTTCCGGGGCGCGTCAGACTCCACGAGCGTCAGTCCTGTTCCGTGCCCGAGGGGTGGACCGTAATCCAATGACCACAGTTCCGGACTCGGCGACCGGCATGGCGGCCGCTCCTGGCGGGTCGGCCACCACGACCGGCTCGGCCGAATCGACCTTCTTCACACTGGACACCGTCACCGCGGACCTCATGGAGGTCGACGCGATGTTCAAGGCATTCTTGAACTGGGACTACGGCCAACGCGACAGCCGGGTGTGGAACCTCTACGAGAAGAACAAGCTCTCGCAGTGGAACGCCACCACCGACATCGACTGGGACCACGAGATCCACTTCGGGTCGGAGATGTCGGAGGAGAGCGGGGGGAGACTCGCGTCCTTCGTCGTCGGCGAGGGAAGTCCCGTGCCCCGCGAACTGCTGACGCAGTTCCGCTGGCAGTACCAGTCGTGGATGTGCAGCCAGTTCCTGCACGGCGAGCAGGGTGCGCTGGTGACCACGGCCCGGCTGGTGGAGACGGTGCCGGACATGGATGCCAAGACCTACGCGGCCTCGCAGGTCGCCGACGAGGCGAGGCATGTCGAGGCGTTCGCCCGCTATGTCGACGAGAAGCTGGGCGATTCCTACCCGATCAACCCCGGGCTCAAGACGTTGCTGCACGATCTGCTGTCGGAATCCCGGTGGGACATCGTCTATCTCGGTATGCAGGTGGTCGTGGAGGGGCTGGCAATCACCGCGCTGCGGCTCGCGAGCAGCGGCTTCGGAGACCCGATCATCCGTCAGATCACCAAGATGGTCGCGAGCGACGAGGCCCGGCACATCGCCTTCGGGGTCACCGCGCTCACCGGCATGTACGGGCAGGTGACCGCCGCCGAGCTGCGTGAGCGCGAGGACTTCCTGCTGGAGGCCATCCAGCTGATGTCGCGCCGGTTCATGCTGCGCGAGGTCTGGGAGCGGATGGACCTCGACGTGGAGAAGGGACTGCTGTTCGCGCGGACGAACCCGATGATGGCCACCTACCGGCAGATGCTGTTCCAGCAGGTCATCCATGTCCTGCGGCAGCTGGACATGCTCTCGGACCGGGTCAAGAGCCTGCTGCTGGCGGAGAACCTGGTGCGTCCCGAGATCATGGCGGTGACGCGCTGATTCCGGGCTCCTCGACCGTCGCGCCGGCGCCGATGCCACCTCGGGTGACATCGGCGCCGGCGTTCCTGCTTCCCTCGCCTGGCTCCCGTCCTACTTCTTCGCCGCGCGGAAGCTGTTGACGACGGCGATCAGGCTCGCGACCAGGACGATCAGGGCCACTCCGGTGTACACCTCGGGCGTCGTGTTGTCGGTGACGTCCGCCAGGAAGTCCGGGTTGAGGAGCTGCCGCTGCTGGAGGATCCAGGCCAGCGGCAGCACGAACACCGCCTGGGCGATGGCGTGCAGGACAGCCAGCCGGCTGGTCCAGCCGTGCGTGACCACGCGGACCAGAGCGAGCACGACGAGGCCGGCGAGCCCGATGAGGATGGGCCAGATCCACCCCGACCACAGGTCCGGGTCGAGTACGGCGATCCGCTCGCCACCGTCGGTCCGGTAGGGCTCGGAGAGCTGCTGCCAGACGGTCAGGCCGAGCAGCAGCGCGTACCAGACCGCCGTCAGGACGGCACCGAAGCCGACCTTCTGGGGCTCACGGGTCTCGGGCAGGTCGTCGGGGGTCCAGTCGGTGGTACGGATGAGAGTCCCCTTCCGGTGGCCGGCGCGCTCGGCGACGGCGAACAGCACGGTGAGTACGGTGACCATCTGGGCGCCGACCGTGAACACCGTCTCGACGCCGGCGCCCACGGCCGCCCCGAGGCCGTTGCCGTCCACGATCTCCAGCAGCACGAACACGGCGGTGAGCACCGGCAGCACGGTGGTCAGCAGGAAGACCAGCAGTCGGATGTAGGTCGGGTAGAGATCGGGGCCGATCAGGGCGAGCGGCCGGTCGGCGTAGCGCGCGGCGTGCCGGATCGGATCGCCCATCTCGCTCAGGACCTCGCGCTCGACCGTCTCGGGACGGGCCGGGTCGCGTGCTTCGATGGTGTCGGCGATGGTGGTGCGCAGCTCGTCGGCGATGTCGTCGCGCTGATCGGCGGGCAGCCGCCTGACGACCTCGTGCACGTAGCGCTCGGTGAGCGTGTTCGTGCTCATCCACTCTCCTTGGTAAGCCGTGAGATCGAGGCGACGAGGTCCTGCCATTCGCGCACCAGTGAGGTGCGTACCCGGGAGCCCTCGGGACTCACCCGGTAGAACTTCCGTGGCCGGGACTCGTCGGTGTTCCATTCGCTCGTGAGCAGGCCTTGCTTCTCGAGTCGGCGCAGCAAGGGATAGAGGGTGTTGCCGTCGACGGTGACACCCGCGTCGTTGAGTGTCTCCAGCAGTGCGTAGCCGTACTGCGGCTTGCGGAGCAGCGCGAGGCAGGCCAGGACGACCGTGCCGCGTCGCAGCTCCTGGGCCTGGCCAAGAGCGATCTCTTCTGTAGCCATGCACTGCACTGTACTGTGCGGCACACACTATTGTCACGCGTACGGTTCGTCCAGGACCGATCAGTCCGCTGCGACCGGCGCCTCCGCCTCCGCCGTCAGCGGTCGGGTCGTCGCGTCGAACTCGCCCGCGCAGAGCGCCTTCCAGATGACTCTCCGGCGTGGCTTTCCGCTCGACGTGACCGAGACACCGCCACGGGGCAGCTCGACCATGTGGAGCTCCGCGTCGCCGAGCCACTCGGAGAGAACCTCGTGGGCGGCCTCCCGCCAGCCGGGCCGCACGCCGCCGAACACCGCCACGCCGGTCGGTATCCCGTCGCGTACCCCCAGCAGGACGGCGACGCGCCGCTCGGGAATGCCCCGGTGGTGCAGCAGGGCCTCCAGGCTCTCGGCGAAGACCATCTTCCCGTTCACCTTCAGCCCGTCGCCGAGCCGGCCGATCACGAAGAGCTGCCCGTCCCGGAGGAAGCCGGCGTCACCAGTGGCGAGGCCCCCGTCATCGACGCTGGTACCTGAGGCGGACCCGGTGGTACCGATGTACCCGCTCGCGATCGACACCCCGGTGACGACGATCTCGCCGACCCGTCCGTCCGGCAGTTCCTCACCTTCCTCGGACAGGATCCGCACTGTCCTGCCCTCCAGCGGGCGGCCGCAGCCGACTACCGCCGCTCCGGCGAGAGACGCCGCGTCTCCGGCGTCCGGTGCCTGCGCCGACCAGCCCTCGCCGGGGGCCAGACCCGTCACCGCGAGGGTCGCCTCGGCGCTGCCGTACGCGGGGAGCAGCGCGCCGCGGTCGAGACCGTGCGGCCCCAGCAGCGCGTGGAAGTCCTCCAGCACCTGCCGGTCGACCCGCTCCGCGCCGATGATCACGCACCGGACCGAGTCGAAGCGCAGCTCCCGCAGGTCGGCCGGTCTCACCCGGCGAAGGATGTACGCCAGCCCGAAGTTGGGCATCGCCGTCATGACGGCGCCCTGGTCGCTGATGCAGCGCAGATACCGCAGCGGCGAGCGGATGAAGTCGTCCGGCTGCATCATCCAGCCGTCGAAACCGGTGACGACGACGTTCAGCAGGAAGCCGACGAGACCCATGTCGTGGTGGACCGGCAGCCAGCTGATCGCCGGGTACTGGGGCGCGCAGCCCAGCCACTGCCCCATGCCGGCGAGATTGGTCCGCAGCGCGTCGGCGGAGATCAGCACGCCGCGCGAGAAGCCACTGGACCCGGAGGTGAACTGGATCAACGCGGTCTCCGGCAGCGGCATCGGCCGCTCCAACGGCTCTGCCCCGGCGACGAGTTCGTCGAAGGCGACCGGCTCCTGGAGCCCCAGTCCGCTCGCGACCTTACGGATCTGCTCCAGCGACTCGTCGTCGCAGACGGTGAACCGGGGCGCGGCCGTCGCGAACAGATGGCTCGCGTGCTTCTCGTACTCGTCGGCACGCTGGAAGGCGAAGGGCGGCGGGATGGAGCACGGCGTCGCGCCGGCCGCGAGCGCGCCGAAGAACCCGGCGACGAAGCCCGGGCTGGAGCGCAGCACCAGGGCGACCACGTCGCCCTGCCCGACCCCCTGCGCCCGCAGGGCGGCGGCGGTTCTCAGCACCAGCGCGGCCAGATCACGGTAGGACCAGAAGTCCCATCCGTCGGCGGAGTCCGCGTAGTACAGGCCGCGTTCGGTGGACGGCTGGTCCAGCCAATCGAGCAGGCCTCGGTTCCGGTCTCCCAACGTCCCTGTCCTCTCCCATGGTTCACGGCACTTCCGGCACACGCGAGGCGTGGCGCCGTGCCCGGCTCGCCGCAGCATCACCCGCCTCCCGTACGAGAACCAGGCAAGCGGCCGGTAACTCGGCCCGGTCCGGGCGGCATTTCGACCAGCGCCGCTGATTGCCGGTTCGGTTGCCTGGTTACCACACGGACGGGCGATGCAGCATCGTCGCGAGATCCGGGCCTCCAGGCTCGCGGGGATGCACGAGAGAGCGGTTACGACCCGATGACTTCACGCGCCGAGAACGGTCTGCTGCCGCTGACGGCGGCCCAGCGGGGGGTGTTCTTCGCCCAACGGCTCGACCCCGCCAACCCGGCCTACAACACCATGGTCGCCATGGAGGTGCGCGGGCCGCTGGACGGCGGGCTGCTCCAGCGCGCGATCCGCCGGGCCGAGGGGGAGAGCGGAAGCTTCGACGTCGAACTGGTGGAGCGGCCGGACGGTACGTACCAGCGGCCGGTCGCACCCGGCTGTTCGACCTGGCAGGAGTACGACTTCAGCGACGAGCCGGACCCCCTCGCCGCCGCGCGGACGCTGATCGACCGCGACCGCGCGACCGCGCTCGACCTGGAGAAGGACGCGCTGTCGGCGCACATCCTGATACGGGTCGGAGCCGATCACCACGTCTGGTACCAGCGCAGCCACCACATCCTGTCCGACGCCTTCGGGTCGGTGCTGCACTCGCGCCGGATCTCCGCGTGCTACGAGGCGCTGGCCACCGGGACGGAACCCGACGGTGAACCGCTGGGCCGGCTCCAGGACCTGCTGGCGGACGAGAGCGCCTACCGTGCGTCGGCGGACTACACCGCCGACCGGGCGTACTGGGCCGGCATCTTCGCCGACCGGCCCGAGACGGCCGGTCTGGCGCCAGGAGCACCGACGACCGCGGCGGGTATGGCGATCGCCACGACGACAGTGCTTCCACCGGACGGACTGCGGGCGCTGCACACCGCCGGGCGGGCCGCCCGCACTCCCTGGACGGTGCCGATGCTGGCGGCCGTCGCCGCCTATCTGCACGGGATGACGGGGGCTCAGGACCTGACGATCGGGGTGCCCACCACCGCGCGGCTCGGGGCCAGGTCGCAGAACGTGCCCGGGATGCTGTCGAACACGCTTCCGCTGCGGATCACCGTCGACCCGGCGGCCGACCGCGCCCAACTGGTGCGGCAGGTCGCGCGGCGTCTGGGGGAACTGCTCACCCATCAGCGCTACCCGTACGACGAACTCCGGCGTGACCTGCGCATGCTCGGCACCAATGAGCAGCTGTTCGGGGTGCTCGTGAACATCATGCCGTCGGGGTCCGAGACCGCATTCACCGGGCGCGAGGCCGAGGTCATGGCCCTGTCCGGCGGGCCCGTCACCGACCTCAACATCACCTGCCACCCCGATCCGGGCGGCCGGGGCATGCGCATCGAGTTCGAGGCCAACCCCGACCGGTACGGCCTCGCCGAACTCCGCACACACCAGAACCGGTTCACGGACTTCCTCTCCCGCTTCCTCGCCGGCCCCGCAGACGTGCCGCTCGCCCGCCTCGATGTCCTGACCGCGGCGGAACGCACCCGGGCACTCGCCGCGGGCAGCCCCGGGCAGGACGTGGAACCCGTCGTCCCGCGTACCTTTCCGCAGCTGTTCGAGGAGCAGGTCAGGCGGACCCCGCACGCCTGCGCCGTGCTCTCCCCGACCGAATCCCTCGACTACGCGGCGCTCAACGTCCGTGCCAACCGGCTGGCAAGGGTGCTGGTCGGGCAAGGTGCCGGCCCCGAGCGGCTGGTGGCGGTCGCCCTCCCGCGCGGCGGTGCCGCCCTGACCGCCACGGTGGCGGTGCTGAAGTCCGGCGCGGCCTGTCTCCCGGTCGACCTCGACTACCCGCGGTCCCGGGTCACCGCCATGCTCGACGACACCGCACCGCTGCTGCTGCTCACGACCCGCGCCGCCGACGACGCCACGCTCGCCTCCGAGGTGCCGCGCCTGTACCTGGACGAGGCGGCCGCTCCCGTCGACCACCCGCCGGCGGACGGCGACACCGACGGCGGCGATCTCGACGACCGGGACCGCCGCACGTCCCTGCGCCTCACCCACCCGGCGTACGTCATCTACACCTCGGGGTCGACCGGCAGGCCCAAGGGCGTCGTCGTCACGCACACCGGCCTCGCCGCGCTGACGCGCCACCAGAGCGACCTGCTGCGCCTGACCCCCCGGACCCGCGTACTCCAGTTCTCCTCGCCCAGCTTCGACGCCTCCGTATGGGAGCTGTGTGCGGCGCTCCTCACCGGCGCCGCCGCGGTGGTCGCGCCGGCCGAACGGCTCACGCCGGGGCCACCACTGGCCGAGCTCGTCGCCGAACTCGGCGTCGACTGCCTGCTGCTGGCCCCGTCCACGCTGGCGGCCGTGCCGGCCGGGGGGCTTCCGGACGGCATCAACCTGGTCGTCGGCGCCGAGGCGTGCCCGCCAGACCTGGTCGCACGATGGTCGCCCGGCCGGCACATGGTCAACGCCTACGGCCCCACCGAGTCGACGGTCATCGCGACCCAGACCGGCGCGCTGTCCGGGCGGACCGTCCCGCCCATGGGCCGCGCCGTCCCCGGCACCCGCGTCCGGCTGCTCGACGACGCGCTGCGACCGGTGCCGCCCGGAGTGGCGGGCGAGGTGTATCTGAGCGGCGACGGGCTCGCCCGCGGCTACCTCGGCCGACCCGGAACCACCGCGGAACGTTTCGTCGCCGACCCCTTCGGCGCGCCCGGCACCCGGATGTACCGGACGGGAGACGTGGCACGGCGGTCGGAGAGCGGCGAGCTGTCCTACCTGGGCCGTGCCGACAGCCAGGTCAAGGTTCGAGGCTTCCGCATCGAGCTCGGCGAGGTCGAGAGCGTTCTCGCCGAGGCACCCGGAGTCGACCGGGCCGTTGCGGCCGTCCGCGAGGACCGGCCGGGCCACCGGCACCTGGTGGCCTATGTGTCCCCGGCGGCCTCCGGTGAGCGGCCGGATGCGGGGGCGTTGCGTGAGTTCGTGGCGGGGCGGTTGCCGGAGTACATGGTTCCGGCGGTGGTGATGGTGGTGGAGTCGTTCGCTCTGACGCCGAACGGGAAGGTGGACCGGGGGGCGTTGCCGGTGCCGGAGTTCCGGGCGGCGGAGGTGTACCGGGCTCCGGTCACCGAGCGGGAGCTGGTGTTGCACGAGGTGTTCGCGGAGCTGCTGGGGCAGCCGCGTATCGGTGTCGACGACAGCTTCTTCGATCTCGGCGGCGACTCCATCATCGCCGTACAGGTGGCGTCCGGGGCCCATCGGGCCGGCCTCGCCATCGCCGTCAAGGACGTCTTCGTCCACAAGACCATCGCCAAGCTCGCCGAGGCGGCCGAGGACGCCGGCGAGCGGGCCGCGACCCCCCGTGCCGGGAGCCTGGTGCGGATCGACGCGGAAGAACTCGACGAGCTCGAAGCCCAGTGGGGGACAGCACTGTGAGACAGACATCCCTGGAAGCGGTCCTGCCGCTCTCGCCGTTGCAGCAGGGCATTCTCTTCCACGCCCTCTACGAGGAGGGACAGGCCGACGGCGGGAACATCGACTTCTACAACGTCCAGACGCCGCTGGAGCTGACCGGGGCACTCGACACCGACCTGCTGCGTGCCTCCTGCGGCGCGCTGGTCGGCCGGCACGCGAGCCTGCGGGCAGGATTCCTGCGCCGCCGCTCGGGCGAGGCCGTCCAAGCCGTCGCGCGGGTGGTCGAGCCGCCGTGGGAGGAGATCGACCTCTCCGGCTTCGGCCAGGAGGAACTGAGGCCACGCCTCTCCCGGCTGCTCACCGAGGAGCGCGCGAGGCGCTTCGACATGGCGAAGCCGCCGCTGCTCCGGTTCACGCTGATACGGCTCGCACCTGACCGGCACATCCTGCTGATCACCAACCACCACATCCTGATGGACGGCTGGTCGCTTCCCCTGATCCTCGGCGACCTGTTCCGCATCTACGGTGACGGCGGCACGGCGGATCGGCTGGAGCCGACGGTGCCCTTCCAGGACTATCTCGGCTGGGTCGGCGAGCAGGACAGGGACCAGGCCGAGCGGGCCTGGAGGGGCGTGCTCTCGGGGGTCGACGGCGCCACGCTCGTCGCGGACGGGACAGGCACCGGCTCCTCGGACCGGGGACAGCGGCGCGTCGTGGCGGAGCTGTCCGAGCGGACCGCGGCGGAACTCACCGCCCTGGCCCGGAGCCGCGAACTCACCATCAACACCCTGGTCCAGGGCGCCTGGGCGCTGTTGCTGACCGAGCTGACCGGGCGCCAGGACGTCGTCTACGGGAACACCGTCGCCGGCCGCCCGCCGGAGCTGCCCGGCAGCGACCGCATGGTGGGCCTGATGATGAACACCGTGCCCGCCCGGGTCCGGATCGACCCGGCAGAACCGGTGGCGGACCTGCTGGCCCGTATCCAGCACGACCACACGGTCGTGATGGGTCACGAATACCTCGGCCTCGCCGAGATCCACCGCGCCGTAGGCGCCACCGAACTCTTCGACACCACCGTCGCCTTCGAGAACGTTCCCGTGGAACGGGCCGTCCAGGGCGCCTCGGTGCCCGGGCTCGACGTCGGCCTTCTGCGGGACGCCGTCGACGAGGCGTTCGAGGGCACCCACTACCCGCTGAGCCTGGCCGTCCACCCCGGCAGCCGGCTCCGCTTCGAACTCAACTACCGCGAGGACGTCTACAGCGCCGATACCGCGAGCGGCGTACTGCGGCGCCTGACCGGTCTGCTGGAGGACATCGCCGCCCGGCCCGACGAGCCGGCCGGGCGGCTCCCCGCGCGGACGGACGCCGAGCGGCGCGAGATCCTGCGCGAGGCGAGCGGACACGCCGTCGAGCGGCCGGCCGGGACGCTGCCCGGTCTGTTCGAGGCACAGGTCCGTGCGACGCCCGACGCGGTGGCCGTCACGGACGGCACGACCAGCCTCACCTTCGGCCTGCTCAACGCCGACGCCAACCGCCTGGCCCGGCTGCTCGCATCCCGTGGCGTGGGACCGGGCGACATCGTCGGTGTCGCCGTGCCGCGCTCCACGGACGCCGTGGTGGCGATCCTGGCCGTCCTCAAGTCGGGCGCGGCGTACCTGCCCATCGACATCGACCACCCCGCCGAGCGCATCGCGGCGATCTGCGCGGAGGCCCGACCGGCTCTCGTCCTGGCTTCCGTCGCCACGGCGGGCGACGTACCCGCATCGGTGCCGGCGCTGCTGCTCGACGAGACCCTTCCGCCCGCGGACGGCACGGACCTCGACGACGACGACCGCACCGGTGCGCTGCTGCCCGCCCACCTCGCGTACGTCATCTACACCTCGGGCTCCACGGGGCGCCCCAAGGGTGTGGCCGTGGAACACCGCAACCTGGCCAACATGTTCCACAGCCACCGGGTGAACTTCTTCGAACCCGAGCGGGCGAGGGCGGGCGGCCGGCCGCTTCGTGCCGCGCTCACCAACTCGCTCGGCTTCGACGCCTCCTGGAGCCAGCTCCTGTGGATGGTCGCCGGACACGAGTTGCACATCGTCGGTGACACCGTGCGCAAGGATTCTCTGGCACTCGTCCGCCACGCGGGACAAGCACGGATCGACGTCCTCGACACCACCCCCTCCGTCGCACGGCAGATGCTCGACGCGGGCATGTTCGAAGCGGCGGGGGAGCGGCACCGCGTGCGGGTCCTCGCGCTCGGCGGCGAGGAGGTGGGCGACGACCTATGGGCCGAACTCCACGCCGTACCCGGCTTGTCGGTCTACAACCTCTACGGCCCCGCCGAGTGCACGGTCGACGCGATGCTCTGGCACCCCGGCGGCTCGCCCGGTGCGGCGGCGGACGCGCCCGCCATCGGTGTCCCCGCCGACAACACCCGGGTCTATCTCCTGGACGCGTTCCTGCGGCCGGTGCCGGCCGGGGTCGTCGGCGAGCTGTACATCGCCGGTGACGGGGTCGCCCGCGGGTATCTCGGCCGCCCGGGCCTGTCGGCGGAGCGCTTCGTGGCCGACGTGTTCGGCCCGGCGGGCGCCCGGATGTACCGCACCGGCGACCTGGGGCGCCGCCGGCCCGACGGTGTCGTGGAATACCGCGGCCGGTCCGACTTCCAGGTCAAGGTACGCGGCCACCGCATCGAACTCGGCGAGATCCAGGCCGTTCTGGCCGACCACCCCTCGGTGGGCCAGGCGGTCGCGGCGGTGTCCGCCGACGCCGAGGGCGTACGGCGGATCGTCGGGTACGTACGGGCGGCCTCCGGTGAGCGGCCGGATGCGGGGGCGTTGCGTGAGTTCGTGGCGGGGCGGTTGCCGGAGTACATGGTTCCGGCGGTGGTGATGGTGGTGGAGTCGTTCGCTCTGACGCCGAACGGGAAGGTGGACCGGGGGGCGTTGCCGGTGCCGGAGTTCCGGGCGGCGGAGGTGTACCGGGCTCCGGTCACCGAGCGGGAGCTGGTGTTGCACGAGGTGTTCGCGGAGGTGCTGGGGCAGCCGCGTATCGGTGTCGACGACAGCTTCTTCGATCTCGGCGGCGACTCCATCATCTCGATGCAGCTCGCGGCCCGCGCTCACCGCGCCGGCCTCGCCGTCACCGTGAAGGACGTCTTCGTCCACAAGACCATCGCCAAGCTCGCCGAGGCGGCCGAGGACATCGAGGAGAACGGTCCCACGGGGGCGGACAGCTCCGGCGCCGGGCCGCTGCTCGCGCTGGACGACGCCGAACGGGCGGAGATCACCGCCGACGGACACGAGCTGACCGGCGTACTGCCTCTCACCCCGCTCCAGCAGGGCATGCACTTCCACGCCCTGCTGGCCGCCGACGGCATCGACGTCTACACCGCCCAGGCACCCGCACGGCTGGAGGGACCACTCACGCCCGCCGTGCTGCGCAAAGCGTTCGACGCCGCTCTGGCCCGCCACACCGCGCTGCGCGTTTCCTTCCGGCTCCTGGCATCGGGCCGTTCCGTCCAGGTGGTGCACGACGGCCTGCGCGTCCCGTGGCGGGAGATCGATCTCTCCGGTCACGGTGAGGACGAACGCCGCCGGCGACTGGCGGAGCTGGTCGACGAGGACCGCGTCACCCGCTTCGACCTCACCGCCCCTCCGCTGATGCGGGTCACCCTGGTCCGGCTCGGAACCGACGACCATGCCCTGCTGACCTCCTACCACCACGCCCTGCTCGACGGATGGTCGCTGCCGCTGTTCTTCCGTGACGTCTTCTCCCTCTACGCCCGCGGCGGAGCCGACACGGGCCGGCCGGTGGCACAGTTCACCGGCTTCCTCGGCTGGCTCACCCGCCAGGACGATGAGGGGGCGACGCGGGCCTGGAGCGAGGCCCTGGCCGGTATCGACGAACCGACCCTGGTCGCCCCGGGCGCCGACGCGGCCACCGCTACCGTGCCCCACCTGGTCACGGAGGCCCTGGACGCGGAGGGGACGGACGCGCTCACCGCCGCGGCGCGCGGCGCGGGCCTGACGCTCAACACGGTCGTCCAAGGAGCCTGGGCGGTGGCACTCGGCCACCAACTGGGACGGGACGACGTCGTGTTCGGTGCGACGACCGCCGGGCGCCCACCGGAACTGGCCGGCGTCGAGGACATCGTCGGCCTGTTCATGAACACCGTCGCCGTACGGGTACGGCTGGACCCCGCACGATCGCTCGACCAGATCCTGACCGACCTCCAGTCGCGCCAGGCCGAGCTGCGCCCGTACCACCATGTCGGGCTCCCCGACGTACAGCGGGCTCTGGGACTGGGGGAGCTCTTCGACACCGTCATCGGCTTCGAGAACACCCCCTTCGACGGGGCGGCCATCCAGGAGCAGGTCCCGGGCCTGCGGATCTCCCTCGACGAGGAGCCCGTACCCGGCGCTTCGCACTATCCGCTCAGCCTGGTCGTCATGCCCGACGAGCGTCTCAGCCTCGAACTCAGCTATCGTGCGGACCTGTTCACGGCCGAGGCGGCCGGCGCGCTGTTGGCCCGGGTGCGCAAGATCCTCGACTGCTTCGTGCACGACCGGACCGTACCTCTGGGCCGGATCGACCTGCTCACGGACCGGGAACGCGGTCAGCTCCTGGCCGCGGCGGAAGGGGCGGCCCACGAGCGGACGGCGACCTTCCCGGAGCTCTTCGAGGAGCACGTACGGGCCACACCCGACGCCGTCGCGGTGTACGACCACGAGCTGGCCCTCACCTACGGGAAACTCGATGTCCAGGCCAACCGGCTCGCACGCGCGCTGGTGGACCGGGGCATCGGCCCGGAGTGTGTCGTGGCGATCGCGATGCCGAAGTCGGCACGGTTCGTCCTCGCTGTGCTGGCGGTCCTCAAGGCCGGCGCGGCCTATCTTCCGCTGGACCTCGGCTACCCGCCGGACCGGCTCCGCTACCTGATCGGTGACGCGCGGCCGGATCTCGTCCTCACCACCGGTGAGGGAGCGGCGGTCATGGCCGAGGCCGGTGCGGGGAAGGTGCTGTGCCTGGACGGGCCTGGGCCGGATGCCGGGAACGTCACCGAACTCCTGGACCCGGAAGCGGAGCTGACCGCAGGTCGGTCCGGGGCGACTCTCACCGACGCCGACCGGATCGCGCCGCTGCGGCCCGCGAACGCCGCCTATCTGATCTACACCTCCGGGTCGACGGGCCGCCCCAAGGGCGTGGTGGTGTCCCACCTCGGGATCGCCGCTCTGATCGCCCAGCAGCGTGTCGCGCTCGCGCTCCGTCCGCAGGAGCGGGTGCTGCTGTTCGCCTCGCCGAGCTTCGACGCGTCAGTGTGGGAACTGGCCACGGCGCTCCTGACCGGGGCGAGTGCGGTGACCGCGGACCCCGACGAGCTGCTCCCCGGGCCGGCCTTGGCACGGACCGTGGCGCGCCACGGTGTGACCGCGCTCCTCCTGCCGCCGTCCTCGCTCGCCGTACTGCCCGAGGACGCCCTGCCCCACGGGGTCACCCTCGTCGTGGGCGGCGAGGCGTGCCCGCCGGACCTGGTCGCACGCTGGTCGGCCGGGCGCCGCATGGTCAACGCGTACGGTCCCACCGAGGCGACCGTCATCGCGACGATGAGCCGCCCGCTGTCCGGGCGGACCGCTCCGCCGATGGGCGGGCCGGTCGTCGGCGCCCGGGTCCATGTGCTGGACGGCTCCCTGCGGCCGACGCCCGTCGGGGTGGCGGGTGAGCTCTACCTGGCGGGCCAGGGCCTCGCCCGCGGCTATCTGCGGCGGTCCGGGCTCACCGCGGAGCGTTTCGTGGCCGACCCGTTCGGACCGCCGGGCGCGCGGATGTACCGTTCGGGCGACGTGGCGCGGCGCACGGCGGACGGGGGCCTGGAGTACCTGGGCCGCGTCGACGAGCAGGTCAAGATACGCGGCTTCCGTATCGAACCGGGTGAGGTCGAAGCGGTGCTCGCCGCCGACCCCTCGGTGGGGCAGACCGTCGTGGTCGTACGGGAGGACACCCCCGGCTCACCACGCCTGGTGGCGTACGCGGCCCCGGTGGGGACCGGCCCGCTCGACCCGGCTGCGCTCCGTGAACGCGTCGCCGCCGTGCTGCCGGAACACATGGTGCCCGTGGCCGTCGTCGCCCTCGACCGACTGCCGGTGACGCCGAGCGGCAAGCTCGACCGCGCTGCTCTGCCCGCTCCCGACTTCTCCGGAGCCGGCGGCGGCCGGGCACCGCGGACCGAGCGCGAGAAGCTGCTGTGCGCGTTGTTCGAGAAGGCACTCGGCACGGAGGGCGTCGGCATCGACGACAGCTTCTTCGACCTGGGGGGGGACTCGATCGTCTCGATCAAGCTCGTCACGATGGCCTATGCGGAGGGCCTGGACATCGCCCCGCGCGACGTGTTCGCCCACAAGACCGTGGCGGCGCTCGCCACCGCGGTCAAGGATCTCGTTCCGGCGGCGGACGCCGATGAGGCCGACTCGCAGGAACCGCTGATCACCCTGGACCAGAGCGAACTCGACGAGTTCGCCGAGGACTGGCGGTAGCCGGCCCCTCGCACATGGGGCCGACGCACCACCGAACACGCACCACCGCACCGAGCGCGATCACCGGACCACGAAAGGCCTGGACCCTGCCAGGCCGGTCCGGTGCGCACCACCACGCGGCCTGGCCACCGGCGCGGACCGCACAGGACCGAACGACGGACGACCCGAGCGGTCACGACCAGGTGAGGACAACCGACATGACCAGCAGCACCCCGACTGTTGACGTACCTTCCCCGGACGTGGCCGCGGCGGCCCTGCCGGGGAAGGACCGCGGCGACACTCCCGCCGAATACCACCTGGACACCACCGAAGTCACTCAGTTGGAGGAGGCCGCCGCACGGCTCCGGGATGCCCACGGGGCACCCGGCCTGCCGGACTTCTACGACCACGCCCACACGGCCGAGGAGCTTCTCCCCGCCGGTCTGCGCAGATTCCTCCTCTCCTACCGCAGGACCGAGAGGTCCGCGGCATGCCTGGTGCACGGCTTCCCGGTGGACGACGCGCTGATCGGACCCACACCCGACCACTGGCGCCACGCCATCCGCTCCGACGCGGCCCGGTCCCAGGAGCTGTGGTTGGCGATGTGCGGCATGGCGCTGGGCGACCCGTTCGGCTGGGAGACCCTCCAGGAAGGGCGCATCATCCAGAACATCCTGCCGATCCGGGGCGACGAGCTGCGGCAGAGCGGCTACGGCAGCGAGAGCCTGCTGGAGTTCCACACCGAGGACGGCTTCCACCCCAACCGCTGTGACTACCTCCTGCTCTTCGGGCTGCGCAACCCCGACCTGGTGCCGACCATCGTCGCCTCCGTCCGTGACGTCCGGCTGAGCGACCACGACCGCGCGGTACTCGCCGAGGCCCGCTTTCGGATCATGCCGGACACCGAGCACATACGGCAGCTGGAGGCCCTGGACCCCGCACATCCCGCGCTGGAGAAGCTGTACGGGATGATCGACAGCGCCGTTCCGACCGCCGTTCTGTCGGGCGACCGGTTCAAGCCCTACCTGCGCATCGACCGGCCGTTCATGGATGTCGCACCGGGGGACACCGAGGCCGAGGGCGCGCTCGACCGGCTGATGGCCGAGCTGCACCGGGTACAGCGGGACGTCGCTGTGGGCCCCGGCTCGCTGCTCATCGTGGACAACTACCGGGCCGTGCATGGCCGCCGGTCGTTCAAGGCCCGGTACGACGGCACCGACCGCTGGCTGAAAAAGCTCACCGTCAGCCGCAACCTGCGCCGCAACTTCAGCGGATACGTACTCGGCAACCACCGCGTCATCGTCTGAGCCGGTCGGGCGGAAGGAGCAGGAGAGGCATCATGCGCACAGTCATCGTGTCCGGCGCGTCCAGCGGTATCGGACTCGCCACCGCTGAGCGGTTCGCCCGCTCGGGCGACCACGTGGTCAATCTCGACATCCAGGCACTCACCGGGGACGCGGCGGACGGCCCTCGCGAGGGGGGAGGCGAGATCCGGACGGTCATGCTCGACATCGCCGACTGGACCGCCGTGGGTGAGGCCGTCGATCGGGTGCACGCCGAGCGCGGCCGCATCGACGTCGTCATCGCCAATGCGGGCATCAGCGTCCGGCATTCCATCCTCGACCTCACCGAGGCGGATGCCCGGCGCACCCTGGATGTCAATCTGATGGGTGTCCTGGCCCTGTGGCGGCACGCCGTTCCGCACATGCTGCGGGAGGGACGCGGGGTGCTCCTGGCGACGGCGTCCGTCAACGGGTCGCGCGGCTACCCCCTCTACGCGGACTACAACGCCAGCAAGGCGGGTGTCGCCTCGCTGTGCCAGACCTTCGCCGTGGAGCTGAGCCCGCTGATCAGGACGGCGTGTGTCGCCCCCGGCGCCGTACTGACACCCATGCAGCGCGCCGAGTACACCGACGCGATGCTCGACGAGGTCAACGAACGCATCCCGGCCCGGCGGCACGCCCTGCCCGAGGAGATCGCGGACGTGTTCCATTTCCTGGCCTCGCCGCAGGCGTCCTTCATCTCCGGTCAGCAGTTCACCGTGGACGGCGCGGAGACGGCCGGTGCCACCACAGCGTTCTTCCCCGGCCCCATCGAGCCGATGCGCTGACCCGGACGGCGGCGCCCGGCCGCCGTCCGCATCGCGCTCTCCACTGTCGCCCGCCCGTAACCGAGTCCGAGGAAACCGCCCCATGGACACCCGCCCCGCGCTCGAACAGGGCCCGCTCGACGCCGTCGATCTGGCCGATCCGCTCCTGCACGCCCACCACGACCTGGGGCCGTTGTGGCGCCGCCTGCGGGACGAGGCGCCGGTGCACTGGCAGCCCGAGAGCGACAGCCGCCCGGGGTTCTGGGTGATCAGTGGTCACGCGGACGTCGTCTCGGTGCTCAGCGACAGCGGGAGCTTCACCTCGGAGCGGGGAAACGTGCTGGACACCCTGCTCGCCGGCCGTGACTCGGCGGCCGGGAGGATGCTCGCCGTCACGGACGGGCAGCCGCACAAGGCGCTGCGCAGCGCCCTGCTGAAGCCGTTCTCGCCGCGATCCCTCGACGTGGTGGTCGAGAGCGTGCGGCGGGGTACCCGGCGGCTGGTCGAGGAGGCGGTGGAGCGGGGCGAGGTGGACTTCGCCGCCGACGTGGCCGCGCACATCCCGCTCGCAGCCATCTGCGACCTGCTCGGCGTGCCGCCCACCGACCGGCAGCACATCATCGAGCTCACCTCCTCCGCCCTGTCCACCGAGGACGGGCTCCCCGACGAGGAGGCCACCTGGGCGTCGCGCAACGGACTGCTGCTCTACTTCTCGGAGCTTGCCGCCGCCCGGCACGACAAACCGTACGACGATGTTGTCAGCCTGCTGGTGACCAAGGAGATCGACGGGCGGCCCCTCACGCACGAGGAGATCGTCTTCAACTGCTACAGCATCATCATGGGCGGTCACGAGACGACCCGCTTCTCGATGGTCGGCGGGCTCCAGGCACTGATGGAGCGGCCCGGCCAGTGGCGGGCCCTCAAGTCCGGTGAGGTGACGGTGGACTCGGCGGTCGAGGAGGTACTGCGCTGGACGAGCCCGGCCCTGCACAGCGGGCGGACCGCGACCCAGGACCTCTTCCTCGGCGACCAGTTCGTCGAGGAGGGCGACATCGTCACCACCTGGTTGGCCTCCGCCAACCGCGACGGCCGGGTCTTCGCCGACCCTGAGGAGTTCGACCTGGCGCGGACCCCCAACAAGCACCTGACGTTCGCCTACGGGCCCCACTTCTGCCTCGGTGCCTTCCTGGCCCGCGCCGAGCTGGCGGCCCTCCTGGAGAGCCTGTGCGACCTGGTCGCGGAGGCTCGCCCGACAGGCCCGCCGACCTACGTGTACTCGAACTTCCTGAGCGGTCTCTCGTCCCAGCCGGTGAGCCTCACCGGAGAGCCGACAGGGAGTCGAGCACCGCTGACATCGTCTGCCGGGGGTGGGTGCCCGGGAACGAGTGACCGCCGGGCAGCACCCGGGTCCGGTGCTCCGCCGGTGTGTACGCGGCCCACGGTCTGACCTGTGCCACCGGGACCACCGTGTCGTCCTCGCCGGCGAAGGTGAAGAGGGGGCAGCTCACGGCGACCGGGTGCGGAATGACGTAGTCCTCGGCGAGGGCCAGGTCGCCCCGGACGGCCGTCAGCAGTTCGCTCAGGAAGTCGGGGAAGGCCAGGAGTTCGCGCGGCAGCCCGCCGGTACTCAGCAGCCAGGCGATCAGCTCGTCGTCGGAGCCGGTCGAGATCGGCTCACGCATCAGGGGCAGATGCGGCGCGCGGGACGCCGAGGCCAGCAGGGCGCTGGGCGGACGCAGCCCCGCCCGCTCGATCCGCAGCGCCAGCTCGTACGCCACCACGGCGCCGAAGCTGTGGCCGAACAGGGCATAGGGCAAATCGAGTTCGGGCTCAAGGCCGTGGAGAAGGGCCTCGACCAGTGCGTCGAGATCGTCCGGTACGGGCTCGTCGATCCGCGAGCCGCGGCCCGGCAGCTCCACCGGCACCAGCTCCATGTGCTCGGGGACGTGAGGCCGCCAGGCACGGAAGGCGCCCGCGCCACTGCCCGCCCGCGGAAGGCATATCAGCCTCAGGCGCGGGTTCCCGACGGTGAACCGGGCGCTGACCCAGTCGACCGCCGACGTGCTGTCCGCTGTGCTCATGCCGGTCAGCCTCATCGCCGAGCCCGGTTCCGGCAAGGCAGGCGGGCGGCAACTTCGGCGGGGCGGCGGGTCCTCGGAGCGCTGTGCACGCCTCGACGGCCGGGCCGGGTCCACCTCCTGGGGTCATGACGACTGACGAGGCATCATGATTCCCTGGACGGACGGACGGACGGGTTGCCTGACAGGCTTCTAGTTGCCGCGCGCTTGCCGGGCCCGTTGCCTGGGCCCGGTCATCGGCAGGTCCTAGCGTCGACGGCATGACTCACACTCCTGCCGCGATCGGCACCGAGGCCATCGCTCCCGTGGTGATCGGTATGGTCCAGGTGGTCGCGCCTCGCAAGGTGGACCGGATCGATCTCGACCACCGGCTCGTCGGTGACCTCGGCTTCCACTCCTTGGTCCTCGCGGAGCTCGGATACAACCTCGAGGATCTCTTCACCCTCCAGGCGCTGAACCCTGAGGCCGCCATGAAGCTGGAGCGGGTCAGTGATGTGATCGAGCTGGTCAGCGCCGAGGTGGTTGCGGGCCGGGCGGAGCTGCCCGACGCGGAAGCCTTGGACGGCATGTTCAGCCGCTACGGCGTCGACAGCCCCCTGGTATGAGCGGCCCCGCAGGCGAGCGCCCGGCCCACGCGCTGGTCGCCGATCTGGAGCGGACGCTCGGTGACCCGGCCGCCGAGAGCGGCCCCTTCAGCTTTGCCGAGATCGTGGCGCACGAGGAGAATGACAGTCTTCCACCAGGGGCGGTGGAGCTGCTCAGATCGTGGGGATTCTCCGGATACCTGGTGCCCGAGGACTTCGGCGGCCGGCTCCGGAACCTCGAAGACCTCTTCCTGCTCACGCGTACGCTCGCGCGCCGCAATCTGACGCTCGCGGTGATGTTCGGCTCCGCGCTCCTCGGGGTCAACTCGGTCTGGCTGTGGGGGAACGACGAGCAGCGCGCACGGGTCGCGGGTGCCCTCCTGGACGGGGAACTCGCCTGCTTCGCAGTCTCCGAACCGGACCACGGCAGCGATCTCGGCACCAACGAGACCATGGCCGAGTCCGACGGTGACGATTTCCTCCTGACCGGAGAGAAGTGGCCCGTCGGCAACGCGACCCGGGGCCGCTTCGTCACCGTCTACGCCGCGGTCGACGGTTCGCGGTCCTCCCTGCTGCTCCTTGACAAGGAGCAGATGGAGAAGGGCAGTTGGACCAACCACCCGTTCGTGAGGACGGTCGGGCTGCGCGGTCACGACCTCAGCGGGATCACCTTCGACCGCACCAGGGTGCCCGCCGACGCACTCCTCGGGCGCGCCGGTGCCGGACTGGTCGGGATCCTTCAGGTGCTCCAGATCACCCGGACGGCGATCGGAGCATTGTCCATCGGCACCATGGACTCGGTGTTGCGGATCGCTCTGCGTCACGCGCGTGAGCGAGTGCTCTACGGACAGGAGATCTACCAGCTTCCGGTCATCCGGCGGCATTTGGTCCATGCCCATGTGGACCTGCTGATCGCGGAGTGCACGGCGCTGCCGGTGGCGCGTTCGCTCTCCATCGTGCCGTCCCGGCTCAGCCTGTGGTCGTCGGTGGTCAAATACCTCGTCCCGACCCTTGGCGAGGAGGTGGTGCAGGAGGCGGCCAGGGTTCTCGGAGCCCGGAGCTATCTGCGGGAAGGTGTGGCTTCCGGCGCGTTCCAGAAGCTCCAGCGCGACCATGCGATAGCGAGCATCTTCGAGGGGACCACGCACGTCAACCTCCACAGCATCGCCGCACAGCTTCCTGCGGTGGCGCGAGTGGCCGACCGTCCCGCCGTCGGCGGGGAGGAGGTCCTGCGGCAGCTCTTCGACTGGTCCGAGGACGCCCCGCAGTGGCATCCGTCGGGCAGGGCGCTGCGGCTGACCAACGCCAGTGAGGACGAGATCACCCGGGGCTGGGGTTTGGCGGCCGCCGAGGCCCGCCGGATCGCGGAACGCGAACTCGTCGGGCCCGAGGGCGCCGCGCTCGTCAAGGTTCTCAGCGAGCTCTCCCGACGCCGGACCGACTTCTACGCGCGGATCGCCGCCGAGGCGCCCGACGCCGCCTCCACGCACGGGCAGGATCAGGCCACCGAGCACAGCGTCCACCACGCGGCTGCCTCCTGCCTCTATACCTGGCTCTACTCGTTCGAGCGGGAGCGCGCGGAGCCGGGCGGCAGCGGATGGCTGGTGCTGGCGCTTCAGCGCCTGCTGCGACGGCTCGACCACACGACCGAGCTGGAGGAGAGCTGCCTGCCGTGGCTGGAGGAGCTGATGCTGTCGAGCCTCGAAGGCCCGCGGCACTTCTCGCTCCAGACGGTCAGGTCAGCTGCCGGGCCGGCGCCGGCATGAGCGGGCCGCCGTCCCCGGTGGCGCGTCAGATGGCCCGGCGTCAGGCGCTGCCCGCGAGTACAGGCCGGTCGCGGGCCTGCTCGGCGGACCGTCCGAGGTCCGACGAGGCTTCCTCCTGTGTGACCCAATGGCGTACGAGTGCGTGGACCCCGTATCTGTACTGCTGCCCCCGATTGATCTGGACCAGTGAGACGTCGGCGAGTTCGGCCAGGAGGTGGGCGACGCGTGTGCTTCCGAAACCCCCGCCCGCCTGGGCCGGGATCGCGTCCAGGGAGAACGTGCTGGGCAGCGAGGACAGCTCACGGAGCAACTCGCGATGAGGGGCGGGCAGCAGTTCGTAGCTCCACCGCACGCTGTCCGACAGCGTGCGGTGCCGCGACAGGTCACCGGCGTCGACATGTGCGAGCAGGTGGAAGAGCGTCCCGTCGTGCAGGAGAGTGGTGAGAGGGAGCGATCTGAGTCCTCGCGCGGCCACTTCTATCGCGAGTGGCATGCCGTCGAGGAGTCGGCAGAGCTGCTGAACCAGCGGCAGGCGGTTGCCCAGGTCGAGCGTCGGCAGACTGGCCCGTACCCGGCGCAGGAACAGCTCCACCGCGCTCGGGAGTTCGGTGTCCGAGCCGTCCTGCCGGTCGCACGAAAGCGGCTCGACCTCCCAGGTCTCGGCCGCGCCGACGGCCAGGGCGCGACGCGAGGTCACAATGATCTGGAGCCCGGGATGCTCGTCCAGGAGTTGCCGCGCGATCCGCGCCGTATGCTGCGAGACATGCTCGGCGCTGTCCAGGACCAGGAGCCGCCGTCCGAGCCCGGCACCGCCCCGCGCACCGCCCTTGTTGCTGCTGGTCAGGCGCCGCACTACACGCGTCAACTCAGCTGCCGAGGCGGCGGGTTCCAGATGCTGGGGCGGGATGTCGTGCAGTTCGGCGACGGCCACTCCGCCCTGGAACAGCGGGCGCAGCCGGGACGCCGCTGCCAGGGCGATGCGGGTCTTGCCCACTCCGCCGGGTCCGGTGAGAACGATCAGCCGGCTGCGCTGCGCGGCGGAGAGGACGTGCCCCAGGTCGGCCTGGCGGCCCACCAACGCGTCGCCCAAGGGCCGGGGGCCCTGCCACGGCGGGAGTGCTGTCGGGTCGGATCGGAGGTCCGGGGACTGCCCGAGCGCCGGCCCGCGCCCGCTGTCCCAGGGCGCCGGCTCGGGGAACGCGGTGGCGGTGGCGCCGAGCGCGGTGAGCAGCAGGCTGACGGAGGTCCGGCGTGGATTGGTGTTGGAGCCGGTTTCCAGATTGCGGATGGTCCGGACACTGACGCCGGAGCGGTCGGAGAGCTCCTCCTGCGTCCAGCCGGACAGTCTACGTTGATTGACCAGGAAGTCGCGGAGCTGATGAATGTCTGTTCTGTCGAAAGAGTGGTGATCCTTCAGAGTCGGCATGTAAGCCCCCCGTGAATTATTAACAGTGCCAGTCGTGCGCATCCGCGCGATGCGAAAACCCGGTCGCCGCATTCTTTATGAGAGCGGTGGTGCCGATAGGCGAGCCGTGGCGTTTGTGGCGCCGTGAGGTTCGCGTGTGCGCTGACGAGCGGCTCAGTGAAACATCTCCTGCAATTACGGAGGACCCTACTCCAAGACCTCATCCGAGTGGGAGATGTGGAGGCGGCAGAAAATTCGGCTGAGCAGGACGGCTCGGGCCGCTCCGGCTTTGACCAGCTGTGACTCGTCGGCAATCGCACGGCCCACCGGTGTACATGCTGAAATCATCAGCATGTGCCTATTCGATCCTTGTGGAGCACGTGCATGGGGAGGCGTGGGTACGGCAAGGGCATGCTTGCTCGTATCGCCTGCGCAGCGCCCGTCCAACACGTCGTCCTTCCGGGCGCCCGGACAAGAAACGCCGCACTCTTCCGAGGTCGATGGTGGCTACCGCCCCCGAAGGGGCGCTGACCGAGTCGACGAACGCTCATGACGGCTTGAAAGTACCGCATCGATGTGCTCTCGGACGGGCGAGATTGGCTTGAAATGACATTGCCGCATGGTGAAGATCACCTGTTCCGCCGGGTTGCTTGTTTCTGATTGTCCCAATTTTTACCTGCTTTCGACGCCAAATCGTCCAGAAGATCGGACGATGCATAGCTGGCCGAAAGTGCCACTACGCACAGGAGGAGGCCGGAACATGCCGCCCAGCGGCCGGTGAACCCAGCTGGGCTGCCGGATGAAATGGGTGTTTCGGGCGTCGGGGGAACTGCGAGGAACGTGCCGTCGGGCCGCAGTCGAACAGTGAAGTCCCGAAAGCCGAAACGGGTTCCCGTCCACGGCGAGAGCGCCTTGTAGGAAGCCTCTTTGGCGCAGAAGAGCAGACGGTCCAGTGGCAGGCCGGCGGCCGAGGGAAAGTCCTGCCGGAGCCAGCTCGCTTCGACGTCCGAAACGATCCGCTCCGCCATAAAGGGGGAGAGGGGCTCCCGCGGTTCCGCGTCGATGCCCAGAGCCGCGAAGTCCTTGGTCAGCGCGACAGCGGCCGCGCGATAGTTCCGGCAATGGGTCATGCTCCCCACGACCCCCGCGGGCCAACCGGGCGCGCCCAGAGGGCCGGGCACCAAGGGCGCCGGGCCCACCCCAAGGGCGGTCAGGGCCGCACGGGCGCACCCCCGCACCGTGGTGAATTCCTTGCGCCGCTCGTCGAGCACCCCTTCCACCACTGCCTGCTCGGTGGCGAAGAGGGTGACGGCGCCGTCCGGGCCGTCGTCGTCGAATGCCTCCCGTGCTCGCACCTCGGTGGGCACCACCTCAGCGATCACGCCTCGCCTCCTCCTGCTGGACAACGGGTTACGCGGGCGTCGCGATTCTTCCGGTAGCGGTGCGCCGGTCCTGCCGTCGGGGGTTCGATCCGGTGGCGGGGCGGGCCGGATCCGCGCCGGGACCATCGAGGTGTACGACCGTGGCCCGGTCGATCGAGCGGCAATTCCCGCCCCGTGAGTTGCCGGTGCGCTGCCTGGCCCGGCCCGTTCTCCATCGACCAGCATGCATCGCAGGTCGGCGGCATACGCCCGGACGAGCGTGGAGACAAAGGACAGGGGACGACTAGCCATGGCGCAGGCGCGTCCCGAGGAGACCAGGCCGGCTTCGGTCAGCCCCCCGTCACTGTGGCGGGATCGCGACTACATGTACTGGTGGTCGGGCAACGGCCTGTCGACGCTGGGCACCAGCGTGTCGACGCTCGCCTTCCCGCTGCTGGTCCTCCACCTGACCGGATCCGCCGCCCAAGCCGGCGTCATCACCGTCCTGCACATGGTCGGCAAGCTGGCTACCCTCGCGGTGGGCGGGGCGCTGGCGGACCGGGTGTCCCGCCGCGCCATCCTGTGTCTCGCACCGCTGGTCCAGGCGGTGTCGATGGGCGTCGTCGCCCTGCTGGTGTACCGGGGCGCCCCCTCGATCACCGCGATCGGAGCGATGGCCCTGGTCAGTGGTCTGGCGGCCGGCCTGCGGGTCGCTGTTTCGATGCCGGTTCTCCGCAGGATCGTCCCGAAGGAGCAGATAGCGACCGCGACTGCCCAAGGGATGGGGCGCGACATGGTCGCCCAGCTGGTCGGCGCTCCGCTCGGTGGCCTCCTCTACGCGATGGGCCGCTGGATCCCGTTCCTCTTCGACGCGGTCTCCTTCCTCTTCGTCACCTTGGGCTCCCTGTTGATCCGCCGGCCCCTCGGCCCGGATCGGCACCAGGGCGACGGGCCCAGGTCCAGCCTGGCCAAGGACGTGGGCGACGGCCTGCGCATGATCAGGCGCAGCGACTACCTGGTGTTCACGCTCATCTGGGGCGCTGTACTCAACGCCGTCGCCGAGGGCTTCATCCTGCTCTTCGTGGTGCTGATACAGCACCGGGGAGGCGGGCCCACGGCGGTCGGTCTCGCCACCTCGCTCGCGGTCACCGGTGGTGTCATCGGAGCGGTCCTCGGTCCCTTGCTGATGGGCAAGCTGGGCGCACGGCGGGTCCTGATCATCTCCGCGTGGGTCTTCATGGCCTCCTTCGCCGTGGTTGTGTCTGTCTCCCAGCCGTGGCAGATCGGCCTGGTGGTGATGGTGGCCATGATCAGCATGGTGCCGATGAACGTCGTGACCGAGTCGTACGAGGTCCGGTTGGTCCCGGACCGGTACCAGGGCAGAGTCGCGGCGACCAGTCGCTTCTTCGTCCAAGGGGTCCAGTGGATCGGCCCGTTGGGAGCGGGCATCCTCGCCGACGCGGCGGGCGTGGAGAGGGCCATCCTGGTGCTGGCCGCAGCCATGGCCCTGCTGGCTGTCACCCTGCACGCGGCGCGGCGGTATCTCAGGGTGCTCGACATCCCGCTGGCCGACGTGGAGGAACTACTCCCGCCGGGCGTCCCGCCCCCCGGTGAGGAGAGCGGGCCGACGGCCCCTCCGGAGAAAGACATCCCCACTCCGGCGACCGGTACCAAGACGCTTGGAGAGGCCCAGCAGCGGTGACGGGCCTCGGCCCGCCGACCGGAACATATGCCCGCCGACCGGAACGTATGAAGGAAACCATGGAAGATCTTGTTCAGCCCATATCGCTGACGGACGCCGCCGAAAGCCTGCGGACGGGTGCTGTCGAGCCGCAGAAGTACGCGGCGAGAACCATCGAGCGCATCGCGGAAGTGGACGGTACCGTCCAGTCCTTCGTGGCGGAGCCCGGCCGGGCGGACCGGTTGGCCCACGCGGCCCAGGAAGCCGGCCGGCGCGGGACGGAGCCGGGAGACCTGCCTCCGATGCACGGCGTTCCGGTCGGGATCAAGGACATCATCCACGTCGAGGGGCTGCCCACCGCTGCGGGTTCGGCACTGCCGCCCGAGGCCATGGCAGGAAGGCAGGCCACCGTCGTGGACCGGCTGCTCGATGCCGGGGCGATCATCGCGGGAAAGACGGTGACGGGCGAGTTCGCCGTCACGGCGCCGGGGCCCACCCGTAATCCGCACCGCCCGGAGCACACCCCGGGCGGAACGAGCAGCGGCTCCGCCGCGGCCGTCGCCGCGGGTCTGGTGCCCCTCGCCATCGGTACCCAGACCATCGGGTCGCTCATCCGCCCCGCCGCGTACTGCGGAGTGGTCGGCTTCAAGCCCAGCCACGGACGCATTCCGCTGGACGGTGTTCTCCCCGTCGCCCCGACCTTCGACACCGTCGGCATGATCACCGCTCGGGTCGCCGACGTCGCGCTGGCCGCGAGCTGTCTGTGCGACGACTGGAGGTCCGACCGTGCGGCCCCCGGCCGGCCGGTGCTCGGCATCCCGGAGGGTCCGTACATGGACTTCGCCGAGCCGGAGGCCCGTAGCGCTTTCGACGAGCAGGTGGCCGCGTTGCGCACGGCCGGCTACGACGTGGTGAGCGTCCCCATGTTCGAGAACTTCGAGGAAGAGGTCTTCGACTTCTTCGTGATCAACCTCTACGAGCTGTCCCAGGCGCACGCCGACCGGTTCGCACGCTACGAGGAGCTCTACGACGAGCGCACCGCCGAGGCCATCCGCCAGGGCCAGGGCGCCCAGGCGTCCGACCACGCCGACTCGCTGGCGCGACGCGACGCGTTCCGTGACCGGCTGGCCGCCTCCACGGCCGAGCACGGCGTCGACCTGTGGATCACCCCTGCCGCCACCGGACCGGCTCCGCTCGGCCTGGAGAGCGCCGGAGACTCGGTGATGTCCCTGCCGTGGAGCGGCGTCGGCCTCCCGTGCCTCACCATCCCCACCGCCCGTCCCACGGGCGCCCTCCCGCTCGGCTTCCAGTGCGTCGGCCGTGCCGGTGAGGACGAGTCCCTGCTGCACTGGGGCCTCGGCCTCGAAGCTGTACTCACCGCCGGGGGGACCGATACCCGTGATAATTGAAGGACGACCAGTGGAGACTCCGACGGAAATGGGCATCGTCGCGACCGGTACCGCTTTCGGCACTCCACGTGATGTGGCGGGAACCGCGCACGAGTACCTTCCCGATCCCGAGGCCGTCACCAAACTGGGCTACGAGAGCTATCACCGGGTGGCCGACGGGGTGACCGCGGTCGACCTGGCGGCTGAAGCGTGCCGCGTCGCCCTGAAGAACGCCGGCCTCGGCATCGCGGACGTGGACCTGATCGTCCTCGGCCACTCCGACATCCCTCAGTACCTGGGATGGGACCCCTCGGCGGCGGTGGCCAGGGCGCTCGACGCCCAGGGCACCCCGACCGTGCTGTTCACCCAGTCCTGCGCCGCGTGGTCGTTGGCCCTCGACCACGCGGCCGGTGCGATGGCGCTCTCGCCCGACACGGGCACCGTACTGGTGGCCATGGTCAACGTGGTCAGCGAGACGCACACCAACCGGATGGATTTCAACGGCACCATCGCCAGTGACGGAGCCGCCGCCGCTGTCCTGCGCCGGGGGCATCCACGCCTCCGCCGTCTCTCCTCCGCCAGCTTCACCAACCCTGAGTTCGCGGATCTGTTCCGTATCGACATCGGTGGTTCCGCCCACCCCGTACCGCCCCCGGGTCGTACCCACCGCGACCTGGACCCGATGATCGCGGTCTACGAGCACTTCGGCGCGGACCCCGAGCGGTTCGGGCAGTTCATCGGGGAGGTCGTCGGACGGTTCACCGACGTGGTCGATCAGGCTCTGGCGCGGGCCGGCCGGGACCGGAGCGAACTGGCCCGGCTCGTCTACTTCAACGACAGCCAACGGGCTATCCACGGTGCCGCCGACGCGATCGGCATCCACGTCGCCCGCACCAACGCCGAACTCGCCCGCCGACTCGGCCACATGGGCGCTGCCGATCAACTGGTCTCCCTTCACCTGCACGCTGAGGCCGGAGAGCTGGCGCCGGGGGACCTCGTCGCCCTCGCGGGTGTCGCCTCCCCCGGCATGCACTGGTTCTGCACGCTCCTCGAGGTGTGAGACCGGAACATCTAGACAAGGCTGTGCTCCCCATGTCACGACCCCAGGATGGGAAACAGAAATGACCACCGAGTCCGGGATCGAGCCGGAGGAACTGATCAGGATCTCCGAGGATCAGATCGCCCGATTCGTCGTCGAGCGCTTTCTCTCCGATGTCGAGTGGAACGAACTCGACCCGGATTACGATTTGTTGGTGACCGGAGTGATCGACAGCCTCGGGGTGCTGCAGATCGCGAGCTGGCTGGCGAAGCAGCACGGCATCACCCTGACCGGCCCTGAACTGACGGCCGGGAACTTCCGTTCCGTACGGACCATCCGGGCGACGGCCGAGCGCGCGGAAGCGGGTGGTGCGGCATGACCCGCTCGCTCGTCGCATCGTTCACGGCTTGCGCGGCCGCCCAGCCCGGCGCACCCGCGCTCGTCTGGGAGGACCGGCCCGTAAGTTACGGCGATCTGTACGCCATGGCGGTCAGGGCGCGCACCCAGGTCGAGGAGGCGGCGCCGGACGCCGGCCGTCCCGTCGGTCTGCTGGTACGCAAGTCACCCGAAGCCGTGGCCCTGGTGCTCGGCTGCCTGATGGCCGGCCGCTCCTTCCTCCTGCCCTCGCACGAGCTTCCCGAGGCGCCCCTGAAAGCCCTCTTCCAGCAAACGGGATGCGCGGTGGTGCTCGGCCTCGCCGACGCTCCACCCGTCGACCTGGTGGTGGAGCCAGCCGGGGCTCCTATGGGCTGTGAGGAATACCCCCCGGCTGCGGCCGTCGACGACGAAGCCGTGACCTTCATGCTCACCACGTCCGGCTCGACCGGTCTGCCCAAGGTCGTTCCGTTGTCGTCCGGAGCGGTCGGCCGTTTCACCGAGTGGGCGGCCGACACCTTCGGGATCGCGACCGGCGTCGCTGTCCTCAACTACGCGCCGCTCAACTTCGATCTCTGCATGCTGGACGTGTGGACGACGCTGGCGTACGGCGGCACCGTCGTGCTGGTCGACCCGGACAGGGGTGCCTCGGCCGGCTATCTGCGTGATCTGGTCGCCGATCACGCGGTATCCGTGGTTCAGGGTGTGCCGATGCTCTTCCAGCTGCTCGCAGAGGCGACAGCGGAAAGCGGTCCCCTCGACACGCCCGAGCACGTCATTTTCGCCGGTGACAGCATGCCCGCTCGTGTGCTGGCCGGGGTGTCCGCCACCTTCTCCAAGGCACGCTGGTACAACAACTACGGCTGCACGGAGACGAACAACAGCTTCCTCCACGAAGTGGACCAGGACCGGCCCCTCCGTATCCCGCTGCCGATCGGCCGGCCGCTGGCCGGTGTGCGCTGGCTGATCACCGGCCAGGACGGCCGGGCGTTGGCCGGCCCCGGTCAGGGTGAGCTCTTGGTCAACACCCCCTTCCAGAGCGCGGGATACGTGAACGCGCCCAACGCGAAGACCTTCGCCCCGCACCCGGACGGTGCACCCGGCCTCGTCTACTACCGCACCGGCGACGTGGTCACCCTGCACGAGGACGGCGCCCTGAGCGTGATCGGCCGGACCGACTACCTGGTGAAGGTGCGTGGTTTCCAGGTCAGCACCCAGAGTGTGGAGCAGATCCTTCTGGACCACTCGGCCGTCGCCGAGGCCGCCGTCATCGCCCTCCCCGATCCGGTCGCCGGTCATCGCCTGCATGCCCGCCTTCGGCTGACCGAGGCGGGAAGTGTGAACAGCCTTGCGCTGCGCCGGCATTGCTCGGAGCGAACGGTGCGCGCGGCGATCCCCAGCGTGATCGAGATGGTGACGGAACCGCTGCCCAGGACCTCCACCGGCAAAGTCGACCGCACTCGGATCAAGGCCTGCGTTCTCGCAGCCGAGGAGGAGCGGGCCCGGACGCCGGGGCCCTGAGGCGCCGCAGTCCGGTCGACCATGCGGCCTGGCGGTGGAACCGATGTTGCTCAGATCCCACGGTCGACGCCGACGCCGTCACACAGACCGACGCCCTGATCGGCTGTGCACCTCAGCCCTGACGTGACCTGATGCGGTGCAGCGAACGCTGCACCGCATCCGCTGGATCTGGATCGAGCGGGATTCAGCCGGACGGAAATGGGCTGCTTCGTCGGGTGTTCCGGCAGTGTCGCAGGTGAGAGGCGTCACCTCGTGGGGTTCGAGTCCCACCCGCCCCACCGGGTGTCCCCAGGCAGAATCGTTTCTGACCTGGGGATGCGCGTTTTGCGGGTGTATTCGGCGCGCATGGGCGCCCAGCGGTACCTTCGCGGCTTTGCTCCGACGGCGAAGTCCGCACTTCCACCCTGGAACTCCCGCACGCCGAACGGCTCTCCGGTCCGTCCATGGCCGAGCCCCGGCCATGGACGGACACGATCCAGAGCACTGCAGCAGTTCGTGGACGACGTGGAAGCGGGCCCCGGCGGGGCGATGGCCGACGAGTCCGGCGGCCCCGTACCGTTGTATCCCGCCGGACCGGAGGCCCTGCACCGCGAGATCTTCGACCGGATCCGCCGGAGAGGCGGCGCGCAGGCCGCGCCCTGACGGCCGGCGCGGGCCCCACGCAGGCGGTCAGGGCCTGTCGTTCACGGCTTCTCGACGACGACCACGGCGTTGCTCATCGGCCGCTCGCGCAGGGGGCCGCCCCAGTCGTCCACCGGCCGGTTGTAGAGCGTGTTCTTGGCGATGAGCGTGGTGTCGCCGCCGCTGCCCATGCCCACCGCGTCCTCGGCGCCCAGCCACTTCATCACCTCGGCCGCCTCGGGCAGCGTCGCTCCCACGCTCAGGGTGTGGTCGCGGCCGTCGATCGTGACGAGCAGCAGTTCGCCCGCGGCGGTCACCCCGGCGAGCGTACGGGGATGGCGCTGCAACAGCGTGTTGTTGGCGCGGCACTTCTGGCCCGGACCGAGCTCGGCCGGGACGCAGGACGTCTGGGACATCCCGTTGGCGGCCGGGTTCATCCACACCTCTCCGCCCCGGACCAGTGCCGGGGTACCGCCCGCCACCGCGGACAGCGTGGGCGTGGTCACGGACCTGCCGTCACGACCTCGGACCGTGGAGCCCGGCTTGAACGCCTTGCCGACCTCGCTGTGCGCGCGGAGCCAGTCGGCCCCCGTGCCGATGCCTTGGAGGACCCGGCCTCCCGGCGGGATCGGGCGCTTGCCGGCCGGAGTGTGGATCGCCTTGACGACCCAGTTGCCGTCCATGACGACGTCCACGGTGTGGTCGAGGAACTCGCGCTGGTTCGCGTACCACTGGGCCTGCCACCCCGTGGCGGGGTCGGTCCGTGTCTCGTCCCGGCGCACCGGCTCGGGGGTCGCGGCGCCCCATTCCGGGCGGAAGATCACGATCTCGTCAGGGTCGACGCAGTTGGTGTTGCGCCAGGGCTGGAGCGTCCTCAACCCGTTGGAGAGGCGGTAGTCGCCCCCGACGCCGCCGCACCCCAGGACCTGGCCGGTCGCCCGGTTGACACCGTCGATCACCCGTGTCGCGCCGTTGGGCGCGGTGATCCGTGTCTCGGAGCTGATCTCGTCGACGGCTGCCCGACCCTTGAGCCCCTCCAGCAGCAGGGCGGTTCTGCCGTTGTTCGGGACGCTGAGCAGCACGTTGTTCTGGAGGTACAGTCCCTGGGGTACGCCTTCGAAGCCTCCGAAGTCGGTGTTGCCGGGCCCGGCGATGTCGAACTCCGAGCCGTTCACCGCGACGAGCGCGCCACTGTCCTCGGCGAGCTGCCTCACGGTCTCGGAGCCCTGGACGTCCTTCCCGTGGACGGCCTTGAGCGTCACCCGGGCCGAGGGTGCGATCGTGATCACTCTGACCTGCCACGGGCCCCTGCTCGGGCCCCCGTCCTCGGCGGTGAAGAAGATCCGGCCGTTGGGGAAACCGGCGGCCGTCAGGGCCTGCCTGGCCTGGACGGCGTCCGCCCGGCGGTCGGGGGCGTACCGGCCGACCCGGACCCCGTACCCCACGATCCGGCTGTCCGTGTCGACGCTCGCCGGCACGGTGAAGGTGTCGACACGGGCGGTGAATCCGGCCGCGTTCACCTTTGCCGCCAGGTCGTTGGCGACGACGATGCTGCCGATGGTCTCCTGGCCCGTGACGGGGTGGCGGACCCAGACCGCCCAGGAGTCCGAGGCCTCGCCCTGCCAGAACTTGCGGTACGTGACACCCGGGGCGAGCACGTCGGCGGGTCTGGTGAGGGTCGGTATGTCTGCCGGGCCCAATGGCATCCGCCCCACCGGCTCGACGCCGGCCGCCACCGTGGCGCCCGTGGGCGGCAGTTGGCCTGGGGCCGACGCGCCGAGCAGCAGCACGGAGGTCACCGCCAGGGCTGCGGGAACCCGGATACACCGGGCAGATCGAAGTAGGGGGTTGTACGGCACGGCTGTCTCCGTTCGGATGCGCCCCGGTCGGGCGGATGCCTCACCCCATCACACCGGTTCCGCCCACCCCGGGGCGCCCGTTCCTCCAGGTCGCGGCGGTGCCTACCGCGTACGCCGACGGCCGCCCGGACCGCTGGGAACGGGACGTGACTACCATCCCCTGTGACCGAAACGGCCGACACGGCCGAGCCGCCTGAACCCACCAAGCGGCCTGACGCCACCAAGCCGCCTGAACCCACCGGGCCTCCCGTCCGCCGCACCCGGATATTCGCCGACCTGACCCCGCTGCGGTCCTACCCCGACTACCGGCGGCTCTGGTTCGGGAACACCGTGTCCTGGATCGGGCAGGGCATGACGGCCCTCGCCGTGTCGCTCCAGGTGTACGACATCACCGGGTCCGCGTTCTCCGTGGGGCTCATCGGGTTCTGTTCGCTCATGCCGCTCGTGGTGTTCGGGCTCTACGGCGGGGCCGTCGCCGACACCGTCGACCGGCGCAAGCTCGGGCTGTTCAGCGCCGTGGGGTCGTTCTCGCTGGCCCTCGTCCTGGCGGCCGCCACCCTCGCGGGGGTCGAGAACGTCGGCCTGCTGTACGCGATCGTCGCCCTCCAGGCCGTCTGCTTCGCGCTCAACGCGCCCGCCCGCTCCTCGATGGTCGCCCGGCTGCTGCCGCCCGAACAGCTGCCCGCCGCCAACGCGCTCAGCTCCATCACCACGACGACGGGTGCGCTCGTCGGGCCGATGCTGGGCGGGCTGATCGTCGGCTGGTGGGGGTACCGCGCCGCGTACACCGTGGACGCCGTCACCTTCACCGCCTCCCTGTACGCCATGTGGCGGCTGCCCTCGATGCTGCCCGACCGGCAGGACGGCGAGACGCGCAAACGAGCCTCTGTGCTGGACGGGCTCCGGTTCCTGGCCGGCCGGCCCAACCTCCGGATGACCTTCCTGACCGACCTGTGCGCCATGGTCCTCGCCCACCCTCGGGCGCTCTTCCCGGTCGTCGCCATACTCTGGTACGGAGGGGACGCCCGGACCACCGGCATGCTCGTCGCCGCCCCGGCGCTCGGGGCGCTCCTCGGGGGCGTGTTCTCCGGCTGGCTCGGCCGCATCCGGCTGCACGGCCTCGCCGTCCTGCTGGCCGTCGGCAGCTGGGGCGCCGCCATCGCCGTCTTCGGACTCACCCGCCACCTCTGGCTCGGGCTGCTCTTCCTGGCGATCGCCGGGTGCGCCGACACGGTGTCCATGGTCTTCCGCAACACCATGCTCCAGGCCGCCGTCCCCGACGAGATGCGCGGCCGGCTCCAGGGCGTCTTCATCGTCGTGGTGGCGGGCGGGCCCCGGCTCGGCGACTTCCTGGCCGGTTCGGTCGCCGACCTGACCTCGCCCGCCGTGGCCGTCGTCGGCGGAGGCACCGCCTGTGTCGTCGCCGTCGCTCTGCTCGCCCTGAAGTGGCGCGGCTTCGCCCGCTACGACGCCCGTGACCCGCGGCCGTGAGTGCCTTCTACCGGACGATCGAGCGCGCGATCCCCAGCTCCACCAGGTCCTGCGGCCGCAGGCGGAGCTGGTCGGCGGTGGCGCCGGTCTCCTCCGTCGGCCGCTTGAGGATCGCCGCTGCCAGCTCCGGGGCGATGACGGAGAAGTAACTGTCCACCGTGACATGGGTGTTGTCCGGTGCCGCGAGCGCCAGCGCACCGCCCGAGCCGCCCTCGCCGATCACCAGCGTCGTCACCGGGACCCGGGCCGCCGCGATCGCCGCGAAGGTATCCGCGATGGCCGCGCCCGCGCCGGCCCGTTCCGCCTCGGCGTCGTTGGCGGCGCCCGGGGTGTCGACCAGGGTGAGGACGGGGACGCCGAGCCGGTCCGCGAGCCGGATCGTGCGGGCCGCCGCGCGGTATCCGGCCGGGCGGGTCGGGGTCCCGCACTGGGCGACGTACGCGACCGGCTGCCCGTCCGCGCGTAGCCCGAAGCCGGTCAGCAGCCCGGGGTCCGTGGAGCCGCTGCGGTCGCCGTGGAGGGGGAGCCGTACGGTGAAGTAGTCGGCCAAGTACGCCTCTGCGCGCGGGCGTTGCGGATCGCGGGCCCGCGCCACCGCCTCCCGTCCGGTCGCGGGCAGCGGGGCCACCGGGCCCCTGCCGGCCGCCGATCCCGCACCGGCTTCCGTCCCGGCACCGGCTCCGGCCGACGACCCGGCCCGTGCCGTCGGCAGCGCGCGGGGCACCGGTGCGGCGGGCAGATCTTCATGCGGCCCCAGCGCGCGCAGCCACCGGCCCACCGTGCCCGGCAGCTCCCCGGCCGGGACGACCGCGTCCACCTGGCCCGCCGCGAACTGGCCCTCGGCGCCGTACGCGTACGGGTCGGCGTCCGGCGGCCGCACCCGGGACCCGGCGAACCCGACCTGCGCGCCCGGCAGCGCCAGCACCACGTCCGCGCCCGCCCCCACCGTGGCCCAGCCGCCGCCGGTCGTCGGGTCCCGGACCACGGCGAGCTGAGCGAGCCCCGCCGCCCGCAGCCGGGTGGAGGCGGCGGCCACCCGCTGGAGCTGGGTGAGCGCGACCATGCCCTCCTGCATCCGGCTGCCGCCCGTGGCGACGAGTGCCAGCAGCGGGAGGCGCCGGGCCAGGGCCAGTTCGTACGCGGCCTCCAGGCGGTCACCCGTCAGCTGACCCAACGAGCCGCCCAGGAAGCCGAATTCGAAGGAGAGGAGCACGCACTCCCGGTCGCCCACGACTCCCGTCCCGTACACCACGGACTCCGCCTCGCCCGTGCGCTCGACCGCCCGCTCCCGCGCCGCGTCGTACCCGGTCCAGCCGAGCGGGCCGTCCGGCGGCAGGGTGCGCGGCGGCGGGCGGTGCTCGGTGAAGTCCGCCGCGCCGGTGAGCAGCGCGATCGCCTCCCGGGCCGTCATCCGGGTCGACGGCTCAGCGGGCATCGAGCGACCTCTTCATGATCTTCCCCAGGTCGTTACGGGGGAGCGCGTCCAGGAAGCGCACCGTACGCGGGCGCTTGTGCGGGGCCAGCTGGCCCGCCACATGGTCCGCCAACTCTTCGGCCGGCGGCGGCGAGTCGGGGTCGGCCGCGACCACCCAGGCCACCACCCGCTCGCCGAGGTCCGGATCCGCCTCGCCGGTCACGGCCACTTCCCGGACCCCGGGGTGGGCGAGGAGCACGTTCTCGATCTCGCCCGCGCCGATCTTGTAGCCGCCGCTCTTGATCAGGTCGGTGGCCTTGCGCCCGACGATCGTGACGTACCCGTCCTCGTCCACCGTGCCGACATCCCCCGTACGGAACCAGCCGTCGGCCGTGTGGGCGGCGACCGTGGCGTCGGGCCGGTTCAGGTAGCCGGTGAACAGGTTCGGGCCGCGCACCTGGATCTCGCCGATCGCCCCGGGCTCGTCGAGCACCGTGCCGTCCTCCTCCACCAGGCGCAGCTCCACCCCGGCGAGCGGCGGGCCGACCGTGCCCGGGCGCGGTGCGCCGTCCGCCCGGATCCCCGTGTTCATCAGGGTCTCCGTCATCCCGTACCGCTCGATCACCCGCCGCCCGGTCGCCGCCGCGATGCGCTCGTGGTCGTGCACGGGCAGCGCCGCCGAACCGGAGACCAGCAGCCGCGCCCCGGCCAACGCCCGTGCCAGCGCGTCCCGTTCGGCGGCGCCCGCCGGTGTGTCCAGCACCTCCGCGAGCCGGTGGTACATCGTCGGTACGCCGAACAGCATCGTGCCCCCGGACCCCAGCTCCCGGGCCACACCCTCGGCGGAGAACTTCCCCAGGTGGCACAGCGAGCCGCCCCGGCGCAGCGGGCCGAGCACGCCCAGGATCAGCCCGTGGACGTGGAACAGCGGCAACGCGTGGACCAGGACGTCGTCACCGGTCCACCCCCAGGCGTCCTCCAGCGCGTCCAGCGATGCGGCGATGGCCCGGCGCGGCAGGACGGCACCCTTGGGCGGGCCGGTGGTGCCGGAGGTGTAGACGATGAGGGCGGGGGCCTCGGGGTCCGCCTCGACCGCCGGGTGACCGTCCGTACGCTCGAACGCCCGCGCGTCGACCGTCACCCGCCGCAGCTTCTCCAGCGCCGCGGGCAACTTGTCGTCCGGGCCGGCCAGTACGGCGGTGGGCGCGCTGTCGGCCAGGATGTGCGCCAACTCGCGTTCGCCGGTACGAGGGTTGAGCGGCACGGCCGGCACCCCGGCCTGGAGCGCCGCCACCACCGCGATCACCGTCTCCGCTGTCGGGGTGGCCCAGACGGCGACCCGGCCCGCGTCCGCGATCCGGGCGGCGAGCGCGGCCGAGGCCTCGGCCAACCGGCCGTACGTCAGGGAGAGATCACCGAAGCGGACGGCCTCCCGGGAGGCCGCCGGGCCGGTGGGGGACTGGAGCGCGGGGAGAAGGAGGGTCACGCCGGGAAGCCTAGGGCCTGTCGTCAAATGTCACGCCCACATCAGGAGTGACGCGAGCGTGACAGCTGCTTCGTAGGACTCGGCAGTCTTGTCGTACCGGGTGGCGATCCCGCGCCACTGCTTCAGGCGGTTGAAGCACCGTTCCACGACGTTGCGGTGCTTGTAGACCTCGCGGTCGAAGGCCGGCGGGCGGCCTCCGCGGCTGCCTCGCCGGGCCCGGTTGCGGGCCTGGTCGGCCCGTTCGGGAATCGTGTGGGCGATGCCCCTGCGACGGAGCCAGGCGCGGATCGCCTTCGAGCTGTAGCCCTTGTCGCCCAGGACGTGATCGGGCCGGACCCGGGGACGGCCGGGTCCGATCCGGGGCACGCGGATCGCTTCCATCACGGCGGTGAACCGGGTGCAGTCGTTGGTGTTTCCACCCGTGACCACGAATGCCAGGGGTCGGCCCCGCCCGTCACAGGCCAGGTGGATTTTGCTGGTCAGACCGCCTCTTGACCGGCCGAGGGCCGGGTCGCGGAGCCCCTTTTCGGGCCCCGGCCGCGTGCTGGTGAGCGCGGACGATCGTCGAGTCGACGGACACCAGCCAGTCGACGTCGCCCGCCGCATCCGCTTTCGCCTGGGCGGCGCGGAGCATCCGGTCGAACGTCCCGTCCGCCGCCCACCTGCGGAAACGCGTATGCAGCGTGGCCCACGGGCCATAGCGCTCGGGCACGTCCCGCCAGGCCGTCCCGGTCCGGAACTTCCACACGATCCCGTTCAGGACCCTGCGATCGTCCAACCGCTTGCGTCCCCGCAACGACGCGGGCAGCAGCGGCCGGACGAACTCCCACTCGGCATCCGACAGTTCATGGCGACGTATCACGACACCATGATCCACCAGCGGTGATCATTTGAAGACACTGCCTAGGGGCTCGGCCCGGCCGCCGCCCGGCTCCGGAGACCGATGAGGGGAGCGTCACCCGGGGGCCGGAGGCCTACGAGGGGTGCGGCACCCGGGTCCCGGCCCCGCCCCAGGGTGAGCCCTCACCCGTCGCGCTGGACGTTCCGCATCCGCCCGTACGCGTACACGCATCCCGCCAGCGCCAGATCGGACAGGAGCATGAAGCCGATCGCGTAACTGTCCTTGGCGCTGTAGATCGCGCCCATCACCAGCGGCGGTACGAAGCCGCCGAGCCCGCCCATCGCGCCGACGATGCCCGTCACACTCCCCACCTTCGGCTGCGGCGTCACCTGCGAGACCAGCGCGAACACGCTGCCGCTCGCCGTGCCGAGCCCGGCCGCCATGGCCAGCAGAGCGATGGTGCCGATCGGGTTCAGCGGCGGCTCGAAGGCCTGGACGACCGCCATCAGGGCCGCCAGCAGCAGCGCGCCGGAAGTCACCAGCGCCGGGTGGATCCGGTCCGAGAGCCAGCCGCCGATCGGCCGGAAGATGACCGTGACCAGCGCGAACCCGGCCGCCTTGGTGCCCGCCTCGGTCGGTGACATCTCGTACCAGGTCTTCAGGTACGTCGGCAGATAGACCCCGAACGCCACGATCCCGCCGAAGCCGATCGCGTACAGCGCCGACAGTTCCCACGTCACCCGCAGCTTCCCGGCCTCGCCCAGCCGGTGCACCAACGTGTCTGTGGGGACCTTCCGGCCGGGATGGTCGCTGATCAGGACGGCGGAGAGCAGGGCGAACACCACCAGCGCCCCCGCGACCACCAGGAAGGGCAGGTTGTCCCCGTGCTTCGCGATGCGCGGGGTGAAGAAGCCCGACAGCGCCACCCCGCCCATGCCCATCCCGAACACGCCCAGCGCGAAGCCCCGTTTGGCGGGCGGGAACCACGAGTTGACCAGCGGGACGCCGATCGCGAACGTCGTCCCGCCGAGCCCGAGCAGGAAGCCGACCGCGAGCATCGCCCCGTACGAGTTCTTCGCCGGGATCAGCAGCAGCACCGGCACGATGGTCAGCGCCGACACCAGCGGGAACATCAGCTTCGCGCCGTACTTGTCCGTCAGCGCGCCCACCGGGATCCGGCCGAGCGACCCGACCAGCACCGGCACGGCCACCAGGAACGACTGCTGGAACGAGCTGAGCCCGAGCCGGTCCTTGTAGTCGCCGGACATCGGCGCGATCAGGTTCCACGCCCAGAAGGTGAGGGCGAAGCCGATCGTGGCCATGACGAGATTGCGGTACGCGGCGGCGGACGGTGTCGGGGCCGGTGCGGAGGCGTCCGGCGGCTCGGGGGACTGCTTGACGGCGGTGTTCACACCTGTAAGTCAAGGACGCGGCGGAGCGCAGGGCCCGCCGGACTGCGCCGACCGGGCGACAGCGCGCTCCCGTCCGCCGGTACGCGCTCTCCTCAGCCGATATCGCCGCAAGCTGGGACAATCGCGGTATGGATCGGCTGGACAGGGAAATCCTCGGCATTCTCCAGGAGGACGCGCGGATCTCGTACCGGGATCTGGGCGTACGGGTGGGGCTCAGCGCCAACGCGGCGGGCGACCGGGTCCGCCGGATGCGCAAGGACGGGGTGATCCGCGGCTTCACCGTCATCGTCGACCCGGCCGCCGACACCCGTTCGGGCCTGGTCGTCTTCATCGATGTGACGCTGCGGCTCGACACGACGAACGAGGAGTTCGAGCGTTCGGTGCTGATGCTGCCCGGGATCACGGAGGTGGTGCACGTGACGGGCGGCCACGACTACCTGATCCGCGCCACGGCCGCCGACCCGGTGTCGCTGGACACGCTGCTGCGGCGGCTGAGACGGGAGGCCGGGGTCGCGCACTCCAACACCCGGATCGCGCTGCGGGCGGCCCCGAAGCACTGACGGCTCCGCCGCGCCGCTCGCGAGCACGCACACCGGGCGCTCACCGCGTCAGAGAGGCGTCTGCCAGGTCACCGCCGTCGGGCCGTCCCCCTCGCCCCGCCCGTCATCCGCCACCACCAGCCGCACCGCGCCCCGCCCGTCCGCCAGCCGGACCGTCGCGTCCACCGCCACGTCGATCGCCGAGACCCCGGCCCTGCGGTGCGCGGCGGCCAGCGCTCCGCGCAGCACGGCCAGCAGCTCCCGGCCCGCCTCCTCACCCACCAGCGCGTCCACCGCCCCCGTGAAGTGCACCGACGGCGGAAAACCGAGCAGCGCGGAGGCGCCGCCGGTCTCCCGCAGCACCCGGCCCCGGAACGTGCTCGGCGCCTCGGCCGGCGGCTGCTGGAGCGCGAAGATCGCGGTGCGGACCTCCTGGATGGTGGAGTCCAGCTCGTCCACGGCCCGCCCGAGCAGCTCGCTCGCGTCCTCCTCCGTGGCCGCACGCCGGCGCGTCGACTCCAGCATCATCTCCGTGGCGAAGAGCCGCTGGACCACCAGATCGTGCAGGTCACGGGCGATCCGGTCGCGGTCCTCGTACACCGCGAGCTGCTCCCGGTCCGCCTGCGCGTCGGCCATCACCAGCGCCAGGGCGGCCTGCGAGGCGAACTGGGTCGCCAGCAGCCGGTCGACCGCCGTGTACGGAGGTGCGCCGCGGTGCCGGGGCAGGGCGAGGGTGCCGATGAGCCGGCCGCCGCTCTGCAGCGGCAGCATCATGCTGGGCCCGAACCGGGACCGTACGTCGGTGGTCATCCGGGGGTCGGTGGCGGAGTCGTCGATGAAGACCGGTTCGCCGCCGAGCAGGTGGACCAGGACCGGGGAGCCGGGCGCGATGGTCGTGCCGACGATGCCCGCCGGGTCGTCGAGCGTGGAGGCGGCCACGATCTCCATGCCGCCCGCCTCGGTCGGCTGGAGGATCACTCCGGCCGAGGCACCGGCCAGCAGCCGGGCGCTCTCGGCCACGGTCATCAGGGCGTCGGCCGCGTTCCTCCCGGTCAGCAGGGCCGTGGTGACGGCCGCCGCCCCCTCGATCCACCGCTCGCGCTGCCGGGCGCTCTCGTAGAGCCGGGCGTTGCCGATCGCGATGCCCGCCTGGGCGGCGAGGACGTGCAGCAGGGCCCGGTCCGTCTCGCTGAAGGAACCCGAACTCTTCCCGGCCAGACAGAGGTGGCCGAAGAGTTCGGTGTGCACCTGGATGGGGGCGACGAGGAAGGCCGGAGCGGGCGGCCCTTCCTCCGGCGGAAGGGCCGCCCGCTCCGGGAGGAGGTGGTCGACGAGCCGCCGCTCCTCCTCCGTCATCCCGGTGGTGTAGAGCGCCTCGGTCCGGTCCTGGTCGGGCTCCAGCACACCGAGGGCGCCGTACCGGGCCCCGGTCAACGTGGTCGCGGTGTCCACGATCTGCTGGAGGGTGGCCCGGAGACCGAGGTCGCTGCCGATGCTGAGGACGGCCTCCAGGAGCATCGGCAGCCGGTCCACCGGCATCCGGGCCTAACTCGCGGTCGGGTTGAGGACCATCGGCTGGATCTTGCCGTCCAGCATCGCCCCGAGACCGAGCACCGAGCAGACGTCGGGCCGGTCGGCGATGAACACCGGCATGCCGGTCGCGTCCCGGAGCATCTCGTCGAACCCCGGCAGCAGCGCGCTGCCGCCCACCATCATGATCCCGCGGTCCGCGAGGTCGGCCACCAGATCGGGCGGGCACTCGCGCAGCACCTTGCCGACCCCGTCCAGGACGGCGGTGAGCGGGGTGTGGATGGCCTTCCGTACGGCGGCGGTGTCGACCTGCACCGAGCGGGCCAGCCCGGTCGCCACGTCCCGGCCGTGGATCTCGGTGAGGGCGGGTCCGGTGAGCTGGAGGCCGTTGCCGTGCAGCGCCAGTTGCAGCGGGCGCACGGACTGGCTCGGCAGCATCAGCGCGTGGTGCTGGCGCAGGTACTGGATCACCGCCTCGTCGATGGCGTTGCCGCCGACCGGGAGCCGGACGGCCGTCACGATCGAGCCGAGCGAGAGCACCGCGATCTGTGTGGTGGCCGCGCCGCACGCCATGATCATGGTCGCGGTCGGCTGTTCCACCGGCAGCCCGCAGCCGGCCGCCGCCGCGATCAGCGTGTCCACCAGCTCGACCCGCCGGGCGCCGAGCCCGGTGAGCGTCTCCACCGTGGCGCGCCGGGCCAGCGGATCGGCCTCGTGCGGGATGCAGGCGGCGGCGCGCAGCCGGGGCTTGCGGCGCAGCTGGCGGCGGAGCTTGTCGCCGAGCAGATGGCGCAGCATCCGCTGGGCCATCTCGATGTCGACGACGGAGCCGCCGGAGACCGGGCGGACCACCCGGATGTATTCGGGGGTGCGGCCGGTCATCTGCTCGGCGAGCACCCCGACCGCGATGAGCGATCCGGTACGGGTGTTGACGGCGGCGACGCTCGGTTCGTCGACGACGAGCCCGAGCCCCTTCACGTACACACGGGTCCTCGCGGCCCCGAGATCGACGGCGATGTGGCAACGCTGCAACTGCTCAAGGCTGACGGTCACGGCAGGTTCTCCCGAGAGCACGGATGGGGGCACCGGCGGCAGCCGGCCTCTCATCGCATCGTCGCGTCCCCCGCCGGGTCGCGCGCGCTGGGCTGCGCCGTACGAGGCCGTACGAGGGGGAGAAGCTGACGCCCCGCCAGCTCACCCCGGCAGCAGCCGCTGGAACAACCCCCAGGTGAACTCGGCGACGTACGCCTCCCCGCTCGCCGGGTCGGTGACGGCCAGCGCCCACCGGGTCGGCGCGCTGCCCTCCATGGGCCGCGCCGGCGGAAAGGCCCGCGCCACCTCGTCCACCGTGCACGACCAGGGACGGAGAGAGGGTACGGAGGTGAGCCGCGGGCCCGCCGCCTCCGGGGCCCGGACGAGCCACTCGTTCCACACGGCCCCGCCCGGCCCGGCCATCACCTCGAACCGGAGGTCCGGCCAGAGCGGCACCGGCCAGAGCAGCGCCTCGCACTCCAGGTCGCCCACGCGCCGCTTCAGCGTCAGCTCCGGCTCACCGAGCACCGAGCGGTAGCGCCGCAGCGATCCCCGGCCCCGGGGCGCGCGGACCATGGCCTGCCAGCGGCGGTTGGCCTCCCGCAGGTCGGCGAGCGAGGCGCTCAGCTCCTGGCGTGCCTCCTCGACCAGATCCGGCTGGTGGTCGGCCATCCGGCGGAGCAGGACGAGCTGGAATTCGCGCGGGCCGAAGGGGGTGGGAGCGGTCATGCCGCCCATCCTCCCGCAGGTCAGGCGTATCGGACCGGTCGTCGGCGGAATCCTCCGTTCCTCACAGGATTCTCACCTGGCCGGCTTCCTGAGGTGATCTCCGCGCGTCTAATCTGCGGGCGCCATGGATTACTGCCACCCGTGCCGACGGCATCTCAACGGAGCCCTGGCCTGCGCCGGGTGCGGGACTCCCGCCGAGGCGCTGGGCCCCTTCGCGGTGCCCGCGCCGACGCCCACGGACCACGCGCCCGCCGATGCCGCCGCGCCCGCGCCCACGACCCGCTCGCGCCGGCGTGCGCGGGGCAGCCACCGCAGACGCGGGCGTACGGTCCTGCTCGCGGTGGGCGGTCTGGTGCTGGCGGCGGGTGCGCTGAGCCTGGCGGAGCTGGCGATGGAGCCGGGCCGGGACGACACCGCCGCCGACTTCGTGGAGGACGCGCCGCGCGACCCGGACGCCCCGGTCCCGGACTCCGCCGTCGTCTCCGGTGGGCCGCAGGACCCGGGCCCGGTCACGACCGGCCGCGGCAGACCCGTGGACCCGTCGCCGTCGAGCGGCGCGCCGGCGGGCGGTCCAGCGGAGTCACCGGACCCCGACGCCACGGCCGCGCCCACCGAGTCGAAGGACCCCGGCCCCGGCTCCGGCGAGGCGACGACCGCACCCGCCGCGCCCCCGGACGCCTCGGACAGCCCGTCGGCCGACCCGTCCGGGCCGGTCGAGCCGGAGGACCCGCAGGAGCCGCCGACCGTACCGGCGCCTCCGCCCCCACCCGGAGACCCGACCGAGGAGCCGACGCCCACGCCCTCGCCGACACCGTCGCCGACCTGCACCCCGTTCCTCTGGTGGTGCCGGTAGGGGCGACGGGCCCTACGCCTCGCCCAGCATCCGCCGCAGCAGATCCCGCAGCACCGTCCGCTCCGCGTCCGACAGCTCGGCCAGCGGCTCCCGGGCGAAGGTCAGCGCGTCCCGCAGCTCCCGGGCCGTCCGCCGCCCCGACTCCGTCGCGGCGGCCAGCTTCACCCGGCGGTCGACCGGGTCCGCCCGGCGCTCGACCAGGCCGCGGGTCTCCAGGCGGTCCACGATGCCGGTCACGTTCGACGGCTCGCACTTCAGCTTGACGGCGATCTTCCGCATCGGGGTCGGCTCCATCGCCAGCAGCCCGAGAACCCGCGCCTGCGCCCCGGTGAGGGAGTGTTCGGCGGCGGCCCGGTCGTACTCCTCGTGGTAGCGCGCCACGACGGTGCCGATGAGCTCGACGACCTCAAGGGTCAGGGGGTCTGTGCGGGTGGCCATGGGGACCAGCGTACCGATTTACTTGACAATATGAAATATGAAGGAGCAGGGTTGTTTCATGTCATGAAGCTTTCCCCCGAAGCTTCCCCCGTAGGACATTGAGGAGACCCCGAGCCCATGTCTGCAGCACTTCCCGCGTCCAGCCGCGAATGGCACCTCGTCGCCCGCCCCCACGGCTGGCCCAAGGCCGAGGACTTCGCGCTGCGTGAGGCCGCCGTGGCCGCTCCGGCCGAAGGCCGCATCCTCGTCCGCAACAAGTACTTCTCCGTCGACCCGTACATGCGCGGCCGGATGAACGACGTGAAGTCGTACACCCCGCCCTTCAAGCTCGACCACCCGATGGACGGCGGCGCGGTCGGCGAGGTCATCGCCTCGAACGCGGAGGGCTTCGCCGTCGGCGACCACGTCCTGCACGGCCTCGGCTGGCGCGAGATCGCCGACGTGCCCGCCAAGCACGCGGTGAAGGTCGACCCCGACCTCGCCCCGCTCTCCGCCTACCTCGGCGTCCTCGGCATGACCGGACTCACCGCCTACGCGGGCCTGTTCGACGTCGCCTCCTTCAAGGAGGGCGACGCGGTCTTCGTCTCCGGCGCCGCCGGTGCCGTCGGCAGCCAGGTCGGCCAGCTGGCCAAGCTCAAGGGCGCCTCCCGGGTCATCGGCTCGGCCGGCTCCGACGAGAAGGTCAAGCTCCTCACCGAGGAGTACGGCTTCGACGCCGCGTTCAACTACAAGAACGGGCCGGTCCGCGACCAGCTCAAAGAAGCCGCCCCCGACGGCATCGACATCTACTTCGACAACGTCGGCGGCGACCACCTCGAAGCCGCCATCGGTGCGCTCAACGTGCACGGCCGCGCCACCATCTGCGGCATGATCGCGCAGTACAACGCCACCGAGCCGACCCCCGGCCCGCGCAACATGGCGCTGATCATCGGCAAGCGGCTGCGCCTTCAGGGCATGCTCGTCGGCGACCACGCCGACCTCCAGCCGAAGTTCGTCGAGGAGGTGGCCGGCTGGCTGGCCTCCGGGGAGCTGAAGTACCGCGAGACGACGGTCGAAGGCATCGAGAAGGGCTACGACGCGTTTGTCGGCCTGCTGCGCGGTGAGAACACCGGGAAGATGATCGTTTCGCTCGTCTGACCCGCCCCCGGGCCCGGCCCGGGTCCGCCCCCGACCCGTTCCGGTCACGCGTTAGGCTCATCCCAGGCCGTCGCGATCGTGGGCGCGAGTCGCGGCGCACCAACAGGAGGAATCCTCACATCATGACCATCCAGAAGATCGACGTCGCCTACACCGCTGTCGCCACCGCCGAGAACGGCCGTGACGGCCGCGTCTCCTCGGACGACGGCCAGCTCGACGTCGTCGTCAACCCGCCGAAGGCGCTCGGCGGCAGCGGCGCGGGCACCAACCCGGAGCAGCTCTTCGCGGCGGGCTACAGCGCCTGCTTCCAGGGCGCGCTCGGCGTCGTCGCCCGCCAGGAGAACGCCGACATCTCCGGCTCGACGGTGACCGCCTCGGTCTCCATCGGCAAGACCGAGGCCGGCGGCTTCGGCCTGGAGGTCGCCATCAGCGCGACCATCCCCAACGTCGACGCCGCCACCGCCCAGTCGCTCATCGAGAAGGCCCACCAGGTCTGCCCGTACTCGAACGCGACCCGCGGCAACATCAAGGTCGAGCTCTCCGTCGCCTGACGCACCGGCTCTGCTTGAGGACCGCACCCCGCTCCGGGGTGCGGTCCTCGCCGTTTCCGCACTGCTTCCGTACGCCAGTACGCTGACGCCATGAACGATCTCGGGGCAGGCTTCGGCTACTTGATGAAGGGCCAGCGCTGGGTCCTCGGACACGGCCGGTGGTTCGGCTTCGGGCTGCTGCCCGGACTCATCACCCTCGTCGTGTACGCCGGTGCCCTGACCGGACTCGGTTACGGCGCCGACGACTTCGTCGCCTGGGCCACCCCGTTCGCCGACGACTGGTCCTCGCCCTGGATCGGCCTGCTCCGCACCACGCTGACCGCGCTCGTCTTCCTCTTCGGCCTCTTCCTCGCGGTCATCACCTTCACCGCCGTGACCCTCCTGGTCGGCCAGCCGTTCTACGAGTCGCTCTCCGAGGAGGTCGAACGCGGTGAGGGCGGCGAGGTCCACGAGTCCGGGCTCCCGCTCTGGCGCGAACTGTGGATCTCCGCACGCGACTCCGTACGGATCCTGCTCCGCGTCGCGCTCTTCGGGATCATCCTCTTCGCCTGCGGCTTCATCCCGGTCGTCGGCCAGACCGTCGTCCCGGCGATCGGTATCTGCGTCTCCGGCTACTTCCTGGCCGAGGAGCTGACCGGCGTGACCCTCCAGCGCCGGGGGCTGCACCTGAAGAAGCGGCTCGGCCTGCTGCGCACCCGCCGACTGCTGGTGCTCGGCTTCGGCGTCCCGCTCGCGCTCTCGTTCCTGGTCCCGTTCGTCGCGGTGTTCCTGATGCCGGGAGCGGTCGCCGGGGCCACGCTCCTCGCCCGCGAGCTGGTCGACCCGGCCGCCGACCTTCCCGCCACCGCCAAGGAGCGGGCCGTATGACCGAGCTGCTGGCCGTCGCCGCCATCACCGTCCTCGCCGTCATCAGCCCGGGCGCCGACTTCGCCATGGTCGTCCGCAACAGCTATCTGTACGGGCGCACCACCGGCGTCCTCGCGGCGGCCGGGGTCGCGGCGGGTGTCCTGGTCCACGTCACGTACACGATGCTCGGCGTCGGCCTGCTGATCGCCTCCTCCACCGCTCTGTTCACCGCGGTGAAGCTCGTCGGTGCGGCCTACCTGATCTACATCGGCGTCCGCACCTTCCTGGCCCGCGCCGACCTCGACGTCGACCTCACCGACCGGCCGGGCCTCACCCGCTTCGGCGCGCTGCGCGGCGGCTTCCTGACCAACGCGCTCAACCCGAAGACGACCCTGTTCGTCGTCGCGACCTTCACGCAGGTCGTCGGCCCGGAGACCGCCCTGTGGCAGCAGGCCGGGTACGGACTCTTCATGTCGGCGGCGCACCTCGGCTGGTTCGCGCTGGTCGCGCTCTTCTTCTCGCACTCCCGGCTGCGCGGCGCGATGCTGCGCCGCCAGAAGGTGCTGAACCGGTCCATCGGCTCGGTCCTGGTCGGCCTCGGTGTCACGCTGGGCCTGGCGCGCTGAGGAACGGCAGCTGTACGAGGGGTCCTCAAAGCTCTACGAGGGTTCCCCGGGACCCCGCAACAGCCCCAGGAAGTCCCCGAACGCCTCCGGCATGTCCACCGCCTCCGGGTCCAGCAGCCACTGGTACTGCAGCCCGTCCATCACCGCCACCAGCACCACCGCCGCCCGCTCCGGGCTCAGCCCGCCCGGCAGCGTGTCGCCGTACTCGGCGCGCAGAGTGGCCGCCATGCCCGCCCGGACCTGGGTGTAGCGGCGGGTGAAGAACTCCCGGGCCGGGTGGTCCTCCGTCACGCTCTCGCCGAGCAGCGCCGAGAAGGTCCGCACGATCACCGGCCGCATCGCGTTGTACTCCACCAGCGAGCCGAGCAGCTCCAGCCGCCAGGCCCCGTCGGTACTGCCCCGGCCGCCGGTGTCCCAGCGGTCCCGGTCCTCCAGCACCGCCACCAGCAGCGCTTCCTTCGTCGGAAAGTAGTGCAGCAGCCCCTGCTGGGTCAGCCCCACCCGCTCGGCCACCGCCCCCAGCGTCGCGCCCCGGTAGCCGCGCTCGGCGATCACTTCGAGGGTGGCCCGCAGGATCTCGGCCCGCCGCTCCTCGCTCCTGGCCCGTGCCATCACCGGCCCCTTCCGTGCCGCCCGGCCCCACGTCGGCCGCGCCCACCTGGACCGTACGTCATCGCCGGACCCGCGCTCATCAACGTAACGAAGAGATAACAAAACCTACCGCTTTACCGGTCACCGCGACACCATGGAGACCTCCACCGGACTCGACCAGGAGGTACGGCCGTGGCAGCCGCATCCAGCACCAGCAACTCCGAAGCCCTCCGTCGGACCGCCGTCGACACGGCCCTCGCCGCGCTCGGCCTCGACGACAAGGCGCGCCTCCTGGCCGGTCAGGACCTGTGGTCGCTGCCCGCCCTGCCCGCGATCGGGCTGCGCTCCCTGGTGATGTCGGACGGCCCGATCGGTGTCCGGGGCGTCCGCTGGACCGCCGCCGACCCTTCCATCGCGCTGCCCTCGCCCACCGCGCTCGCCGCCACCTGGGACCCGGAGCTGGCCCGGCGCGCGGGCCGCCTGCTCGCTCAGGAGGCCCGCCGCAAGGGCGTCCACGTGCTGCTCGCCCCCACGGTCAACCTGCACCGCACCCCGCTCGGCGGCCGCCACTTCGAGGCGTACAGCGAGGACCCCTACCTCACCGGCGAGATCGGCACCGGTTACGTGCAAGGCGTCCAGGACGGCGGCGTCGGCACCACCGTCAAGCACTTCGTCGCCAACGACGCCGAGACCGACCGCTTCACCGTCAACAACGTCGTCGCCCCGCGCCCGCTGCGCGAGCTCTACCTCGCGCCCTTCGAGCGGATCGTCAGGAACGCCCACCCCTGGGGCATCATGGCCGCCTACAACCAGGTCAACGGCTCCACGATGACCGAGCACCGCTACCTCCAGAACGCGGTGCTGCGCGGCGAATGGGGCTTCGACGGCTTCATCGTCTCCGACTGGCTCGCCGCCCGGACCACCGTCGGCGCGATCACCGGCGGCCTGGACGCCGCGATGCCCGGCCCGCGCACGGTCTACGGCGAGGCGCTGGCCGAAGCCGTCCGAGCGGGCGAGGTGGACGAGAAGATCGTCGACATCGCCGTACGGAACGTCCTGCTGCTCGCCGCCCGCACCGGCGCCCTGGACCCCGCCCCGCCCGCCGTGGACCCCGCCGACCTGCCCGCGCCCGTGGACGGCGAGGCGCTGGCCCGCGAGATCGCCCGCCGCTCCTTCGTGCTCGTACGCAACGAAGCCGGTGTCCTCCCCCTGGCGCCCAACACCACCGTCGCCCTCTCCGGCGCGCTGGCCCGGGACGCCCGCGTGCTCGGCGGCGGCTCGGCGCTGGTCTTCCCGGACCATGTGGTCCCGCCGCTCGACGGACTGGCGGCCGCTCTTCCCGAGGGCGCGCTGACGTACGCGGTCGGCGCCGACCCGAGCGACGAACTGGCCATCGCCGAGGCCGGGTTCGACCTCACAGCCGTCTGCCGCGACGCCTCCGGGACCGTTCTCGCCACCGTCCCGCTGCCCAGCGGCCAGATTCAGTGGATCGGCGCCGACCTGCCCGAAGGCGTCACCCACGACACCCTGGACACCGTCGAGATCACCGGCACCTTCACCCCGCGCGAGAGCGGCGAGCACACCTTCGGCACCCGCGGCACCGGCTCCTTCGCGCTCACCGTCGACGACCGCCCGCTCTTCGACGGTACCCAGGACCGCGCCCCCGGCACCGACCCGCTCGGCGCCTTCTTCAACGAGCCGGTCGAACGCGGCCGCCTCCCGCTCACCGAAGGCGCTCCGGTCCGGGTCTCCCTGAGCCACCGCCCCGGCCCTGCCACCGGCCACCCGCTCAAGGGCGTCGCCTTCTCGCTCGTCCACCTCGCCCCGCTCCGCGACCCGGACGAGCTGATCGCCGAGGCCGTCGAGGCGGCCCGCGGCGCGGACACCGCGATCGTCGTCGTCGGCACCACCGAACGCGTCGAGTCCGAAGGCTTCGACCGCACCGACCTGAAGCTCCCCGGCCACCAGGACGCCCTGGTCCACGCGGTCGCCGCCGCCAACCCCCGTACGGTCGTCATCGTCAACTCCGGCTCCCCGGTCGAGCTGCCCTGGCGCGACGAGGTCGCCGCGATCCTGCTGACCTGGTTCCCGGGCCAGGAGGCGGGCCACGCACTCGCCGACGTACTGCGCGGGCAGGAGGAGCCGGGCGGCCGCCTCCCCACCACCTGGCCCGTCACCCTGGCCGACGTCCCGGTCTCCGCCACCACGCCCACCGGCGGCGAACTCCCGTACAGCGAAGGCGTCTTCATCGGCTACCGCGCCTGGGAGCAGGCGGGCACCACACCCGCGTACGCCTTCGGCCACGGCCTCGGCTACACCACCTGGGAGTACGACGCCGTCACTGCCACCCCGGAGTCGGCCACCGTGCGCGTCCGCAACACGGGCGCCCGCTCCGGCAGCGACACCGTCCAGATCTACCTGGCCCCCGAGCCCGTCCCGGGAGCCCCCGAGCGCCCGGCCCGCTGGCTCGCCGGCTTCGCGCGGGTCACGGCGGGCCCCGGCGAGAGCGTGGAGGTCACGGTCCCCGTCGAGCGCCGCGCGTACCAGGTCTGGGACGAGGAGACGTACGGCTGGACGACCGTCCCCGGCACGTACGGGATCCAGGCGGCCCGCTCCCTGGCGGACGTCCGGGCCACGGCGACGGTGGAGATCACCGGCGATCAGCCGAAGTAGGACTCCAGCGTCCCGCGCCGCCGCACATCGAGCGTCGCGCAGTGGAAGGAGCCGCCGAACGGCGCGTAGTGCATCAGGTCGCACGGGATCGGCTCGAAGCCCCACCGCTCCAGCGCGCGCAGCATCCCGGTGTGGTGGCGCTCCGCGATGACCCGCTTCTCGTCGACCATGAGGATGTTCATGCTGAGCCACTTGCCGCACATCGAGGTCGTCCGGAGCACGAGGTCCTTGACCGGTTCGGGCTCGGGCGCGACCAGGATGTCCCAGGAGTCCAGGACGGCGGGCAGCCGGTCGACGTCGATGTAATCGGGGTTGACCAGCGCCTTGCCGGGCGCGAGCACGAGGAACGTCGTGTCGATGTGCATGGGTGTACGGCAGCGGCTCTCGATCTCGTGGATGCGGTAGCCGGGTCCGAGGTGGCGGCGCAGCCACTCGATGCCCATGCCGTTGGTGACGTTGGAGCGCGTCACGAAGAGATCGCGTCCGGCGCGGACGAAATCCGCCGCGTCGAAGACCGGCTCGAACTCGGTGAGGATGTACCGCATGGGCTCGTCGGCCCCGGGCGTACGGAAATCCGGCTCGAAGAGCTCGTCCGTCAGCTGCGGTTTCGGCGCGGCGGTCCAGCGGGCCCCGCGCCGGAAGTAGTCCTTGAGGATCCGGCGGTAGGAGTGCGTCTCGAAGTACCGGCACGGCCACGCCATCGGGGTCTCGATGATCTCGTCGCCGATGACCAGCATGCTGTCGCGCGGGCAGGTGTTGCAGAAGCCGCGCGAGGACCAGTCCGGGGTGGCGAACCGCTTCCGGTGGTCGACCGCGTCCGGACGGGTGACGGTGATGCCGAGGGAGTGGAGCAGCGAGACGAACCCGTCCAGCTCCTGCTGTGCGGGCTCGATCAGCCGGCGCGGGTACTTGTAGCCGGCGGCGAGCCCCTGGAAGCGGGCCGCCCACGGCGGGATGTTGCAGGAGACGACGGGATGGCCGGAAGGGATCGTGGCGTCGTCGAGCCGCCCGACGACGATCTCCTCCAGCGGGTCCCACTCGTTGTGGGAACGGACCGGTGAGACGAGCGGGGCGGTGTCCTCGGCGTCCGGCACACCGGGGCTCTGCTCCACTGTCGTCATGATCAACCACCCTCGGTCGCCGACGGGCACGTCACGCTCCCCATGGTGAAGGGGGAGAGCGGGGTCCCGCCACCCGTCGGGTCCTACGCGGGGGTTCTACGCGCGGGGTCCTACGCGGGGGGTTCTACGCACAGGGCCCTACGCGGGCGGTTCGGCGGCCGTGACGGTGCGGTAGGCGATCTCCGCCAGCCGGGCCTGGCCGTCGCGGCTGGGGTGGAACCAGTCCCACGGGCTGAGCTGGGTCCCGGTGAAGCGGAAGTCGAAGACCGCGCCGCCGTCGTACCGGCAGCGCCGGTCCTTCGCGCAGACGTCCCGCAGCACCTCGTTGTACGCCACCACCCGGTCCCGCACCTCGTCCCGCCGCGCGACGGCCGCCGGCCCCAGGTCGTCCGCGTCCGCCAGCATGGACCGGCAGACGCCGAGGCTCCAGATCCTCTTGGCCCCCTCGTCCAGCCGCCCGGTCGACCAGAGCCGCTTCAGGTCCGGCACGCTGGCCACGTACACCTGCGCCTTCGGCGCCCCGGCCCGCAGCTGCCGCATCGACGCCTCGAACGACGCCCGGAAGTCCGCGACGGGCGTCATCAGCCGCACCGAGTCCCGGCAGGCGTCGTTCGCGCCCATCATCACGGTGACCAGCTCCGGCCGCTCCTTCGCCGCCAGCGCCATCTGCTCCGGCAACTGGACCATCCGGGCGCCCGACACCGCGTGGTTCCAGCTCCGGTCCGCGACCTCCGTCGTACCCAGCAGCCGGACGGCGAGACTCCGCACCAGGCTGTCGGTGCCGGTGGCCCAGGACACCTCGGGGCAGTCCGCCAGCATCGAGCAGGCGTCGAAGCCCCGGGTGATGGAGTCGCCGACGGCTGCTATGGACCCGGGCTTCGGGTTCCAGCCGGAGGCGGGGGAGGGCGATGGGGTCGGCGAGGACGAGGCGGTGGGCGCGTTCCGTGACACGCCGTCACCTGAGCTCTCGCCACTGCATCCGGCCAGCGCCGCGACGGCGACGAAAGCGAGCGCCGCCGCCCCCGCGACCCGGCGGCGCATCCGTGGGCGTGTCGTACGCTCCGTCATCCGTCGTTCCCCTCCGGTCAACCCCTGGTTTATGCCGCTGGACATGCCCCCGGCAAGCCCACGATCCCCAGGTCGTGGCCGTGCGCGCCCTGCCGGGTGAAAGCCGGCGAATCAGGGGGGCCGGACCGACGGTACGTCACACGGACGGCCCCCGCGCACGGTAGCTTTTCCCCGTCGAACCAGTGGCACCGTTCCCCACCTCGTCACGGCGGGTGGCTCCGGTACATTACGTCACGTCACACACTGTCCCTTTTCAGGAGATTAACTCCCGATGCTGTTTACTGATGACAACCTCGGGTCCTGGCCGGAAAAAGATGATCCGGAAAGAGACGGTACGGCCGCGAGGCCGCTGGGGAAGGCGTACCTCGTCCCACATGGGAGGTTCCGGTGACGACACGTGGAGTCCTGTACGTTCACTCCGCCCCGCGCGCGCTGTGCCCACATGTCGAGTGGGCAGTGGCGGGCGTCCTCGGTGTGCGGGTCCAGCTGGACTGGATCAGACAGCCGGCCGCGCCCGGCACCTGGCGGTCCGAGTTCTCCTGGAAGGGCCGCGCCGGCACCGCGTCGCAGCTCGCCTCCGCCCTGCGCGGCTGGGACCTGCTCCGCTTCGAGGTGACCGCCGAGCCGTGCCCCACCGCCGAGGGCGAACGCTACAGCTCCACCCCCGGCCTCGGCATCTTCCACGCCGTCACCGGCATGCACGGTGACATCCTGATCCCCGAGGACCGCCTGCGCGCGGCCCTGGCCCGCTCGACGCGCGGCGAGAGCGACCTGGAGGTGGAGATCGCCTCCCTCCTGGGCAAGCCCTGGGACGACGAGCTGGAGTCCTTCCGCCACGCGGGCGAGGGCGCACCTGTCCGCTGGCTGCACCAGGTCGTCTGACCGCCGGGGCTCTGCCCCGGACCCCGCCCCTCAATCGCCGGAGGGGCTTGAACGTGCGGAAGCCCGCCTCCCGACCATCGGGAAGCGGGCTTCACCCGTAAAACGCAGGGCTACACGGACCGGAACGCCAGCACCACGTTGTGCCCGCCGAACCCGAACGAGTTGTTGATCGCCGCGATCGGCCCCTCGGGCAGCACCCGGGGCTCACCGCGCACGATGTCCGCGTCGATCGCCTCGTCCAGCTCGTCGACGTTGATGGTCGGCGGAGCGATCCGGTGGTGCAGCGCGAGCACGGTGGCGACCGTCTCGATACCGCCCGCGCCACCCAGCAGGTGGCCCGTCATCGACTTCGTCGCCGAGATCGTGACATGGTCCAGGTCGTCGCCCAGCACCTTCCGCAGCGCCTTGATCTCCGCGATGTCACCCTGCGGCGTCGACGTGGCGTGCGCGTTGAGGTGAACCACCTCGGACGGCTTGAGGTCGCTGGAGTCCAGCAGGTTCTGCATGGCGGCGGCGATGCCCCGGCCGCTCGGCTCGGGCTGCGCGATGTGGTGGGCGTCGGCCGACAGGCCCTGGCCCAGCACCTCGCAGTAGACCTTGGCGCCGCGCTTGGCGGCGTGCTCGGCCGACTCCAGGATGACGACGCCCGCGCCCTCACCGAGGACGAAGCCGTCCCGGCCGGTGTCGTACGGGCGCGAGGCCTTCTCCGGCTCGTCGTTGCTCTTCGACATCGCCATCATGTTGGCGAACGCCGCGATCGGCAGCGGGTGGATCGCCGCCTCGGTGCCGCCGGCCACGACCACGTCGGCCCGGCCGGTGCGGATCATCTCGACGGCGTACCCGATGGCCTCGGCGCCGGACGCGCAGGCGGAGACCGGCGTGTGGACACCGGCCTGGGCGTTGACCTCCAGGCCGACGTTGGCCGCCGGGCCGTTGGGCATGAGCATGGGAACGGTGTGCGGGGAGACGCGGCGTACGCCCTTCTCCTTCAGCACGTCGTACTGGTCGAGCAGGGTGATCACGCCGCCGATGCCGGAGGCGATGACCGAGCCGAGCCGCTCGGGGGCGATGGACTCGTCCTCGCCTGCCTTGGCGGTGAAGCCCGCGTCGGCCCACGCCTCGCGGGCCGCGATCAGCGCGAACTGCGCCGAGCGGTCCAGCTTGCGGGCGAGCGGGCGGGGCAGTACGTCGTTCGGGTCGACGGCCGCGAGGGCGGCGATCCGGACGGGCAGTTCGGCGAAACGCTCGCCTTCGAGAGGCTTGACGCCGGACCGGCCGGCCATCAGACCTTCCCAGGTCGATGCGGAGTCGCCACCCAGCGGAGTGGTTGCGCCGATACCGGTGACGACCACGGTGCGATTGGTCGAGTTCACTGGAAAATCTTCTCCACGTGTAGAGGGTCGTGAATCAGCGGCGCCACCGCCGGGTGGCGACACAGCCGGGCTGGGATCAGCCCTGGTGCTTCAGGATGTAGTCGGCGGCGTCGCCGACCGTCTTGAGGTTCTTGACGTCCTCGTCGGGGATCTTGACGTCGAAGCGCTCCTCGGCGGCGACGACGACCTCGACCATGGACAGCGAGTCGACGTCCAGGTCGTCGGTGAAGGACTTGTCCAGCTGGACGTCCTCGACCGGGATCCCGGCGATCTCGTTGACGATCTCGGCGAGACCGGTGACGATCTCTTCCTGCGTGGCGGCCATCTTGGCGCTCCTTCGGTGGGTTTCTTCAGGGTTCGTGGTGACGGACCAAAAGGTCCGGTGTGCCTAGGGGAGGGTAACGACCGTCGCGGCGTAGACGAGACCCGCCCCGAAGCCGATGACGAGCGCGGTGTCGCCGCTCTTCGCCTGACCGGTCGCCAGGAGCCGCTCCATCGCGAGCGGGATCGAGGCGGCGGACGTGTTGCCGGTGGACTCGATGTCACGGGCGACCGTGACGTGTTCCGGCAGCTTCAGGGTCTTCACCATCGAGTCGATGATCCGCATGTTGGCCTGGTGCGGAATGAAGACGTCCAGGTCCTCGGACGAGATCCCGGCCGCGTCCAGCGCCTGCTGGGCGACCTTCGCCATCTCGTAGACGGCCCAGCGGAAGACCGCCTGGCCCTCCTGCGTGATGGCCGGGAACTTGATCTCGCCCTTGGAGTCGAGCGGCAGCCGGGAGACGTCGCCGATGTGCAGCTCGTTCCAGGACACCGTCTGCTTGATGGTCTCGGACTTGTCACCCTCGGAGCCCCACACGGTCGGGCCGATGGCCGGCTCCTGCGAGGGGCCGACGACGACCGCGCCCGCGCCGTCACCGAAGAGGAAGGCCGTCGCGCGGTCCTCCAGGTCGGTCAGGTCGCTGAGCCGCTCCACGCCGATGACGAGGACGTACTCCGCCGAGCCCTCGACGATCATGCCCTTGGCGAGGGTCAGGCCGTATCCGAAGCCCGCGCAGCCGGCCGAGATGTCGAAGGCGGCGGGCTTGCCCGAGCCGATCTTGTGGGCGATCTCGGTGGCGACGGCCGGGGTCTGCTTGAAGTGCGAGACGGTCGAGACGACGACCGCGCCGATCTGCTCGGGGTCGATGCCCGCGTCGGCGATGGCCTTGCCGGACGCCTCGATCGACATCATGGCCACGGTCTCCTCCTCGGAGGCCCAGTGGCGGGTGACGATGCCGGAGCGGGAGCGGATCCACTCGTCGGAGGAGTCGATCGTCTCGAGGATCACCTCGTTCGGCACGACCCGGGTCGGGCGGTAGCCGCCGACCCCGAGGATGCACGCGTACGGGGCGCCCTTGCTGGGCTTGATCTTCGACATGCTCGGGCTCCTTAGGCGCCTGCGTGCTCGGAGATGAGCGCGCGGGCGGCGTCGAGGTCGTCGGGGGTCTTGAGCGCGAGCGTCTTCACACCGGGCAGCGCCCGCTTGGCGAGTCCGGTGAGGGTGCCGCCGGGGCTCAGCTCGACCAGCGCGGTCACGCCGAGCTCCTGGAAGGTCTCCATGCACAGGTCCCAGCGGACCGGGTTGGCGACCTGGCCGACCAGCCGGGCGATGACCTCGGTGCCGGTGGCGACGGTGTGGCCGTCGGCGTTGGACACGTACCGCACGACCGGGTCGGTGACCGTGAGGTCCCCGACGGCCGCGCGCAGCTTCTCCACGGCCGGGGCCATGTGGTGCGTGTGGAACGCGCCGGCGACCTTCAGCGCGACGACCCGGCGTACACCCTCGGGCTTGTCGGCCTCCAGGGCGGCGATCTGGGCCGCGGTGCCGGCGGCGACGATCTGGCCGCCGCCGTTGACGTTGGCGGGGGTCAGGCCGAGCTTCTCCAGGTGCGGGACCGTCACGGCGGGGTCGCCGCCGAGCAGGGCCGCCATACCGGTCTCGGTGACCGCGGCGGCCTCGGCCATGCCGAGCCCCCGCGTCCGGACGAAGCGGAGCGCCGCCTCGTCGTCGATGACACCGGCGATCGCGGCGGCGGTGATCTCACCGACGCTGTGACCCGCGACGACGTCAGGTGAAGCGGCATCCAGAGCGGCGGCCGAGAGCAGTCCGGCGGCGACGAGGAGCGGCTGGGCGACGGCCGTGTCGCGGATCTCGTCCGCGTCGGCCTGTGTGCCGTAGTGGGCAAGGTCGAGCCCGATGGCGTCGGACCAGGCCGCGATGCGGTCGGCGGCACCGGGGAGGTCGAGCCAGGGAGTCAGGAAGCCGGGCGTCTGAGCGCCTTGGCCGGGAGCGACGAGTACGAGCACCCTCACACTCTCTCTTGTGGACGGCCCCGTACGCCGGTGGGGACAGGGACGAAGAACCGTCAGGGGAATTGTTGAAGTCCGACAAAAGTCTAGGACTGAGGATCCGTCGCGGCCAAGCGCCCCAGGATGAGGGCGATCCGCAGGGTGAACGCGGAGCGGACATCGGAGGGTGACCAGCCGGTGACGTCGGTCACACGTCGTAGCCGGTAGCGCACGGTGTTGGGGTGGACGAAAAGCATCCGCGCCGCCCCCTCCAGACTGCTCGCCTGCTCCAGATAGACACTCAGCGTTTCCAGCAGCGCCGAACCGGCTTCCTCCAGCGGTCTGTAGATCTCCTCCACCAACTGGTCCCGCGCGGCAGGGTCCCCGGCCATCGCGCGCTCGGGCAGGAGATCGTCCGCCAGCACCGGGCGCGGCGCGTCCTGCCATGCGAGGCAGGCCTTCAGCCCGGCCGCCGCGGCCTGTGCGGACCGGGTGGCCGCCAGCAGGTCCGGCACGACGGGTCCGGCGACGACCGGCCCGGCCGCGTACGGCCCGATCAGGCCCTTCGCGACCTGGAGCGGGTTGTCGCTGCCGCCCGCGATGACGACGAGCCGGTTGCCGAGTACGCCGGTGAGGACCTGGAGCTTGGCGTGGCGGGCGGCTCGCCGGATCGCCTCCACGGTCAGCTCGCTGTCGCCGTCGGGCGCGGTGCCGAGGATGACGCAGACGTGCTCGGGCGAGTTCCAGCCGAGCGCGGCGGCCCGGGACACGGCCCCTTCGTCCGCCTCACCGGAGAGCACCGCGTTCACCACCAGCGACTCCAGCCGGGCGTCCCAGGCGCCCCGGGCCTCGGCGGCCTGGGCGTAGACCTGGGCGGTGGCGAAGGCGATCTCCCGCGCGTAGACGAGCAGCGCCTCGCGCAGTACGGACTCGTCGCCCGGCGCGGCCACCTCCTCGATCGCGGCCTCCATGACCTCGATCGTCGTCCGCACCATCTCGACGGTCTGCCGCAGCGTGATCGCCCGGGTCAGCTCACGCGGGGCCGTGCCGAACACATCGGTCGAGATGGCCTGCGGGGTCTCCGGATGCCGGAACCACTCGGTGAACGCCGCGATACCGGCCTGGGCGACCAGGCCGATCCAGGACCGGTTCTCCGGGGGCATCGCCCGGTACCACGGCAGCGATTCGTCCATGCGGGCAATCGCGTTCGCGGCCAGCCGGCCGGATGACTGCTCCAGCCGTTTCAGGGTCGCGGCATGCAGATGGGCGTCGTGGGCGGCGGAATGCTCAGGATGCTCAGGATCGGGTCGGGGCACGAGGACAAGACTGCCTTATCGGGCCGGTGGATCGGTGGGGCGGGGCGAGGGTGCGGGCTACCGGTGGGTACGGGGTGCCTGGGGCCGGTGGGGTGCGGAGGGCCGGGCTACCGTGGCCGGGTGATTTCCGTACACGGGTCCGAGGACCGCTACCGGGGCGGCGAGCCGGACGCCGGCATCGAGACCCGGCACGCGCTCTCCTTCGGCTCCTTCTACGACCCCGAAAACCTCCGCTTCGGCCCTGTCCTGGCCTGCAACGAGGAGCGCCTCGCCGCCGGTGCGGGCTTCGACGAGCACCCGCACAGCCATACGGAGATCCTCACCTGGGTCGTCGAGGGCGAGCTGACCCACCGCGACTCGGCGGGTCACTCCACCGTCGTACGGGCCGGAGACCTGGCCCACCTCAGCGCCGCCGCCGGAGTCCGCCACGTCGAACGCAACGACGGGGAGGCCCCGTTGACGTTCCTTCAGGTGTGGCTGGCTCCCTTGGAGTCGGGCGGCGAACCCTCGTACACGGTCGTTCCCGGCATCGCCGACTCGACCCCGTACGCCGTGCCCGCGGCCGGTGCGATGCTGCACGTGCGCCGCCTGGCCGGGGGTGAGCGCACGGCGCTGCCGGACGCGGTGCGCCTGTATGTGCATGTGGTACGAGGCCGAGTCGCCGTGCACGGTGAGGAGTTGGGCCCGGGGGACGCGGCCCGGATCACGGGTGCGGACGGGCTGGAGGCGGCCGCGGTCGGGGAGGCGGCGGAGCTGCTGGTCTGGGAGCTGCGCTGAGGGCCTGGAGGAGTTCCCCCCTTCTGCGGCCGTCGGCGATGATGAGGCCGAGGAGTCGGGGCGGGGCGACGGGGAGGGTGGAGCCGGTGAGCGATGGTTCGAGCGCGGCCAGGAGGCGGGGATTCGTCGATACGCCCGCATTCCTCGCGCTGGTGGCGATCGTCGGCGTCTGGGACGCGGCGAGTTCCGGGTACCCGGTCCACACCCGGGTCTACGGCGGGGCGATGGGAGCGCTGGCTGCGGTGTTCCTGGTCGTCGCGTTGGTCAGGCGGCGGCGGAAACGGGCGGCTGCCGACCAGGGCTGACGTACGCGTGGAGACGGCGGAACACCGCACGGCCGCCGTGCCGTTCGCGATCAGGCGTGATGGGTCCGACGGTGGCGGGCGGGGGCTGATTCCGGCCAATGCCGTCACCGGCGGTACCGAGTGGCGCGGCGGGCGGGCGCGCCCGGTCAGCCCGCGACCTCCGCCAGGACCGCGTCCGTGAACGGCGTCCACGCCTCCGCCGCCCACGGTCCGAAGGCCCGGTCCGTCAGCGCCACGCAGGCCACCCCGGCCACCGGGTCGATCCACAGGAACGTGCCCGACTGGCCGAAGTGGCCGAAGGTCGCCGGGGAGGAGGAAGCACCCGTCCAGTGCGGGGACTTGGCGTCGCGGATCTCGAAGCCGAGGCCCCAGTCGTTCGGGCTCTGGTGGCCGTAGCCCGGCAGGACGCCCTTGAGGCCCGGGTGGACCACGCTCTGGGCTTCGAGAACCGTACGGGGGTCGAGCAGACGCGGGGCCTGGACCTCGGCGGCGAAGCGGGCGAGGTCGTCCACGGTGGAGACGCCGTCGCGGGCGGGCGAGCCGTCCAGGGTCGTGGACGTCATGGCCAGCGGCTCCAGGACCGCCTGGCGCAGATACTCCCCGAACGGAATGCCCGACGCCTTCGCGATGTGGTCGCCCAGCACCTCGAAGCCCGCGTTGGAGTAGAGGCGGCGCTCGCCGGGCGGAGCCGTCACCCGGTGCTCGTCGAACGCGAGGCCGCTGGTGTGCGCCAGGAGGTGGCGGACCGTGGAGCCTTCGGGCCCGGCCGGCTCGTCCAGCTCGACCGCCCCCTCCTCGTACGCCACCAGCGCCGCGTAGGCCGCGAGCGGCTTGGTGACCGAGGCGAGGGGGAAGCGGTGGGCGGTCGGCCCGTGCGTACCGAGGACGGTGCCGTCCGCCCGTACGACGGCGGCCGCCGCGGTCGGGACGGGCCAGGTGTCGATGATCCGCAAGCTCTCCATGGCCCCGAGCCTAACGTTCGCGCGGGCGGCACCCGCACCGCGTCCGAAAGGTGACGAAGTCACCAACTCCCGCCCCCTGAGCCGACTACTGTGCGGAGGCGAAGCGCTGCGCACCGCAGCCGGACGAGGAGGCCTCCCGTGTCAACCATGTCATCGCCCTGCGGCCCCCAGCACGCTCCCGCCGGCGATGTGGGCGCCGCGCTGCTGATGATCGACTCCCGGCTCAGGAGCATCTACGAGGGGACGAGCGAAAGTGAGGACAGGGCCGAACAGCGCGAGCTGATGGAGCACTTCACCAGCTCGATGGGCCCGCGCAGCGTCCATGACCTGCTGGACGGCGCCTGCACCCTCATCTACATGTACATGACCTGGCTACGGCAGGCGCACGAGGAGCACGACAAGGACGTCATCGAGTACGTGGTCCCTCCGCTCGTGGCCTCGATGCGCGTGATGACCCGGAGCATCCGGCCGGAGGCGATCCCCACCATGGCGGGTCTGGTCATCGCCGCCGGCACCGGCCTGAGCCCGAGCCTGTGGCGCCAGCAGTACGGGGAGTGGACGGAGGCGGAGATGACCCCGCTGGAGGCCACCTGCTTCCTGCTCGCGGAGCACATCAACCGCATCGCCGAGGACCAGGAGTTCGCCACCCGCCTGATCACCGACGCCCTCACCCGGGCCGAGGAAGAGCTCTGAGCACCTTTTCCGCTTGCTTCGAGTGCACTCCAAGGATTTAGCGTGGAGGGCATGACGGTGATCGACGGAACGTCCCGGAGCACCCCCGCGACCAGCGCACAGCCGCAGCCTTCCGCGGCTTCTTCCAACGTGAACGCCTGTACGGCCCTGCCGAAGCCGCATCCCCGGCCCACCGGCAGGGACAGCTACACCATCAGCGAGGTCGTCGCCTTCACCGGGCTCACCGCGCACACCTTGCGCTGGTACGAACGGATCGGGCTGATGCCGCACGTCGACCGCTCGCACACCGGCCAGCGCCGCTTCTCCAACCGCGACCTGGACTGGCTGGTCTTCGTCGGCAAGCTCCGGCTGACCGGGATGCCCGTCGCCGACATGGTGCGGTACGCGGAGCTGCTCCGTGAGGGCGAGTCCACCTTCGAGGAGCGGCAGGAGCTGCTGGAGTCGACCCGCCGCGATGTGATCACGCGGATCGCGGAGCTCCACGACACCCTCGCCGTCCTCGACCACAAGATCGAGTACTACGCGGGCGCCCGCACGGCGCCGGAAAGGCACAGTGCCTGATGACCGACAACGAGATGGCGCCCATCGCCACCGTCCGGCTGGGCGGCGACGGCGGGCCGGCGATCGGCGTCCAGGGGCTCGGCTGCATGGGCATGAGCGAGTTCTACGGTGACACCGACGAGCGCTCCGCCCGCGACACCCTCGACGCGGCCCTGGACGCGGGCGTCACGCTCTTCGACACCGCCGACGTCTACGGGCGCGGCGCCAACGAGGAGTTCCTCGCCCCCTTCGTGCGCGCCCACCGCGACGAGATCACCCTCGCCACCAAATACGCGCTGGTGCGCTCCGACGACCCCGAGTACCGGGCGGTGAGCAACGACCCCGCCTACATCCGCACCTCCGTCGAAGCGAGCCTCCGCCGGCTGAACACCGACGTCATCGACCTCTACTACATGCACCGCCACGACCCGGCCGTCCCGTTCGCCGAGTCGATCGGCGCGATGGCGGAGCTGGTCCAGCAGGGCAAGATCAAGCAGATCGGGCTGAGCGAGGTGACCGGCCCCGAGCTGCGCGAGGCGCACGCCGTGCACCCGGTCGCCGCGCTCCAGTCGGAGTGGTCCCTCTTCAGCCGGGACGTCGAGAGGAGCGCGCTCGGCGCGGCGGTGGAACTCGGCGTCACGCTCGTGCCGTACTCGCCGCTCGGCCGGGGCTTCCTCACCGGGTCCTTCACCGACGCGGGCAAGGACCTGTCCGAGGGCGACTTCCGTAAGCAGCAGCCCCGCTTCACCGGCGACAACGCCCGCACCAACGCGGCCCTGTTGGAGCCGGTCCACAAGATCGCCGCCGCTCGCGGGGTGACGGCCGCCCAGGTGGCCCTCGCCTGGGTGCAGCAGCGGGCCCAGGTGCACGGCCTCACCGTGGTCCCGATTCCCGGCACCCGTAAGCGCAGCCGCCTCCTGGAGAACGTGGCCGCCACCCGGCTGACGCTGACGGCGGAGGAACTGGCCCTGCTGGAGCCGATCGCGGACCAGGTGGCGGGAGACCGCTACCCGGACATGAGCCTTACGTCGGCGGCTCGCGAGTAGGCGCGGCGAGGGGCCGGGGGCGGGCTCGTGGCCATCACATGGTTCATGAAGTTCATCAGGACCAAGGACCCGGCCCCCCTCACGCCGGCCCCTGCTCACGCCAGCCCCAGTGCGAACACCGCGAACCCCGCCGCCAGCAGCCCCGCCAGCGCGCGGCGGGCATGGGCGGCGCGGGTGCCCGCCTGCCATGGGGCGTCGAAGCGGCGGGTGTACCGAGCGATCAGCACCAGCAGTCCCGCGAACACCGGCAGCCACACGATCCGGGCCAGGATCCAGCCCACCGTGTCCGGCGCGGTCGTCAGCCCCGCCACCGCCGCCGTGCCGTCGCCGAGCACCGAGGCCGGTATGGCGGCGGCCAGCATCGCGCTCTGGTGCCAGCACAGGATGGTCATCGCCGACAGGTTGACCACCACGACCGGCGCCCACAGCAGCGGCCTGCGCAACAACCGCCCCAGCCGGTCCCGTACCAGGATCGCCGCCCCGCTCTGGGCCGCCGCCAACGCCACCACCAGCAGCGACGGCGGGTGGGAGTTGGTCCGCACCTCGCCCGGCACACCGACCATCGACGCCGGGTAGTGGAAGGCCAGCAGCAGGACGGCGAAGAGCACCCCGCCCCCGAGGAGCAGCAGCCGCGCACCCCGTTTCCCGATCCGCCCCTCGCCCCACGCGACACCGAGCTGATAGGCGAAGAGCCACCCGGGCAGGATGTTCAGCACGCTCAGCCAGGACGGCATCCCGTCGGCGAAGGGCCCGTACCTCAGGAAGTCCACCACCGCGACCGACCCCAGCAGCGGCAGCGCGGCCCACCCGCCGAGCCGCCGTGCGAGGCGGACACAGAGCGGGGTGAGGGCGGTGACGACCGTGTACACGCCGACGAACCAGAGCGGCTGGATCACCAGCGTCGACCCCGTGCGCAGGGTGTCGCCCGGCACGCCGAGCCAGGACAAAGCGGCCAGCAGCACCGCCCATACGGCGGCCACTCCCAGCACCGGCCTGCCGAGCCGGACCAGCCGTCCGCGCAGCCAGGCGGCCGTGGTGGAGGGCCGGCGGTGGTAGGAGAGGACCGAGGCGTACCCGCCGACCAGGAAGAAGATCCCCAGCATCTGGAGCACCCAGCTGAGCGGGGCGAAGGCCCCGAACGCCGAGAGCGGGCTTGCGTTGTGCAGGCCGTCCGCGTCGAGCCGGAAGCCGCCGAGCATCCAGTGCCCGAGTGGCACGGCGACCAGGGCGAGGGCACGCAGGCCGTCGATGGCCCGGTCCCGGTGGGCAGGGGTGGCGGCGTTTACGCGGGCGGCGAGCCGGCGCGCACGGGAGGAAGTCGTCCTCATCGGGCCGCACCTTCCCCGGCGGCGGCTCCCCGCGCGATCGCCGCGAAGACCCGCAGCGACTCCGTGCCCGGGGCGAAGTACCCGGCGTGCCCCTCGGCGTCGCCGGCCGGGACGCGGCGGGCCCCGAACGCCGGGTCGGTGGGGTCGGTGCCGTGGCCGAGCCCGGCGAACCGCACGCTCGGCACGTCGTCGATCCAGTCGGCCGGAGCCTTCGCCGCCCACACCCGGGCCCGCGTCCGCAGCGCGTCCACATCGTCGGCCCGCATGCCGGGGGAGCCGAGGACCACCAGGTCGGTGGCGGGCAGGCGGTGGGCGGCGAGGCCGCAGACGACGGAGCCGTAACTGTGGCAGAAGACGGCCGGCTCGGGCAGCCCGTCGGCGGTCAGCCCCTTGGCGAACCGCTCCAGCCGCTCGGCGCCCGCCTCAGCGAGGCGCCCGGTCGCGGCGTCGACGCCGACACCGACCGGGGTGGTGTATCCGGCCCAGGCGATGACGGCGGTGCCCGGACCGGCCGCCTGATGCAGGGTCCTGGCCATGCCGGGCGGGGCGCCGTGGGCGGCGACCTTCCGGTCGAAGGTGCCGGCGTCGTTGTCGGAACCGGGCACCACCACCGAGATCCGGCGCGCGGTGCGCAGGTCCCCGAAGACCTCGGCGACCTGGCCGCGCCCGCGCGGGTCGAACGCGAGGATTTGGCGGCCCGGCGCGGCGAGCGAGCGGTAGCGGGGGTCGTCGGCGGTGGCGAGCGCCAGGGCGTTGGCACGGTAACGCAGCTCCAGCGGCGCGCCGTCGAGGTTCCCGACGACGGAGGCGTGCCGTACGAGGAGGAGTTGGCGCTCCCGCTCGCTCAGCTCGTCGAAGAACGCGGCGACTTCGACCGGACTCACGCGCTCCGGATCCGGCAGCTCCACTCCCAGTGCCCGGTCCGCCCGCCACGACGTGATGCCCGGCGGCGGCCCGGTCAGCGCCTGCTGCGCATCCCCCGAAACCCAGCCGGCCGTCCCCGTCACCACGCTCGTCGCCAGTGCGAACGCGACCACGGTCCTCGCGTATCGGCGCATCGTGCCCTCCCTCTCTGCCGCCGCACCGATCGGTGCGACCGGGAGGAAGGTAGGAAGACGGTGGGTGAGGAGGCGTCACACCGGAGTGCCAACTGCGAGGTGCTACTGGGGTAGGGGGTGGGGGAGGGCCGGGCCCTACGCCCCTGCGTCCCCGGCCGTCACCAGCCCCGACTCGTACGCGAAGATCACCGCCTGTGCCCGGTCCCGGAGGTCCAGCTTGGCCAGCACCCGGCCGATGTGCGTCTTCACGGTCTGCTCGGCCAGCACCAGCCGGCCCGCGATCTCCTGGTTCGACAGCCCCCGCGCGATCAGCTCCAGCACCTCCGTCTCGCGCGGAGTCAGCCCGTTGAGCCGCAGCGCCTGCCTGCCGCGCGTCGCTCCCGAGGGCCGCTGCGTCGCGAAGTCCGCGATCAGCCTCCGCGTCACCGACGGCGCCAGCAGCGCGTCGCCCGCCGCCACCACCCGTACCGCCGCGATCAGATCGGCGGGCGGGGCGTCCTTCAGCAGGAACCCGGAGGCCCCGGCGCGGAGCGCCTCGTACACATAGTCGTCCACGTCGAACGTGGTCAGCACCAGCACCTTCGGCCGGTGCACCACCCCGATCGGCGGGTTCAACAGCTCGTGGGCGGCGGCCAGTCCGTCCATCTCCGGCATCCGGACGTCCATCAGGACCACGTCCGGATGCTGGTGGCGGCTGACCTCCACACCCTTCCGGCCGTCCGCCGCCTCGCCCACCACGTCGATGTCGCTCTGCGCCGCCAGCAGCGCCGCGAACCCCGCCCGCACCATGGCCTGGTCGTCGACGATGATCACGCGGATGGTCACAGGTCCTCCGGAGGCACGGGGTCGGCTGGTGCGGCGACGGGCGGGGTGGCCGGGGGCAGCGGTATCCGGGCCGCGACCCGGAACCCGCCGTCGGGCAGCGGGGCGGTGCTCAGCGTGCCGCCGGTCAACCGTACGCGCTCACGCATCCCTACCAGTCCGTGCCCGGTCCCGCTCGTCTCCAGCGGCGAACTGCGGGTGGTGGCGGGCCCGTTGACGACCAGTACGACGAGGTCGCCGTGGTCCGGCGCGACGAGGACCCGGGTGCGGGCCCCCGGCGCGTGGCGCACCACATTGGCCAGGGCCTCCTGCACGATCCGGTACGCCGACAGATCGACGGCCGGCGGCACCTCCACCCGCCCCGGCCCCGGCTTCGAGCCCGGGTCCTTGCTCCGGCCTCCGCTCAGCTCGGCGGCGAGCGACAACTCCACCGGCAACCCCGCCCGTACCGTCGCCTCCACCAGCTGCTGGAGCCGGTCCAGGCCCGGCTGCGGAGCCCGGTCGCCGTCCGTACCGTCGCTGCGCAGCACCGACAGCAGCCGCCGCATCTCACCCAGTGACTCCCGCGCGGCCGCCGCGATGGCCGTGAACTCCTCCTCGGCGGCCTTCGACAGTCCGCTGATCCGATAGGGGGCGGAGTCGGCCTGCACGGTGATCACCGACATGTGATGAGCGACCACATCGTGCAGCTCGCGCGCGATCCGGGTCCGCTCCTCCAGCAGCGTGCGCCGGGCACGCTCGGCCTCGCTGATCGTCTCCTGCTCGGCGAGCCGGCGCTGCGCCACGCCCCTCTCCCGTACCGCACCGCCGACGAACAGCACCACCGCGCCCAGGATCGTCAGGAGCAGGGCGCTGCCGCTGCTGCGGTCCGGTGCGATCAGGTGCAGCACGGCTCCGGCGGCGCCCGTCGCCACCCAGACGGCTATCACGGTCCGCCGCGTCTCGCGCAGCCCGAGCGCCAGCAGCAGGAAGAGGTAGGCGACGATCACCGGCGGGGGCCACGGCCAGACGCCGTACCGCTCGGCGGGCTGCGCCAGCAGCACCACCGCGCCCAGGATGTCGGCCGGGAAGATGATCCACCACGCCTGGAGCGGCCGGTGGGCCAGCATCAGCAGCGGCGCCGCCTGGGCCACGCCGAGCGCCCCGGCCAGCGCGCCGGGCACGCCGTACCGGCCGGTCAGCACGGTGATCGTGACCGGGATGAAGGTCGCGGCCAGCGCGAGGACCACGGCATACGGCAGGAGCCGCTGCCACAGCTTCGGGGCGTCGGCCAGCAGCGGCGTGGACGGATGGGACGCGTGGGACAGCCCGTGGGCGAGCTCGCGCAGATTGCGGCGGGCGGCGCTCAGCAGGCCGTCGGCGGGCGGCGGAGGCCCGGCGGGGGTGGTGGACATGACGGGGTCAGCCTAGGAGCCAGAGCGCCTCCCGGGCGTCATACCGGAGTGCTGAACAGCCCGCCGCCTCCTGATACTCCGGTACGGGGTTTCACAGCTCCGCGAGCAGCTGGGCCTTCTTCGCGCTGTACTCGTCGTCCGTCACCAGCCCCGCCTGATGCAGTTCGCCGAGGTGATGTATCCGCTCGGCGATGTCCGCGGGGTCCCGCCGCCCGGCGTTCACCAGGACCGGGGCCGGAACGGCCGGTGCGCTCTGGGTCCGGCGTACGGATTCCAGTACGGCGGCGGCGAAGGGCAGCGACTCGTGCACCGGTCCGTACCCCAGGCCGAAAAGCACCGCCGCCGGATCCTGGTCCGCCGGGACGCGGCTCACGGTGGCCGAAGCGCCGTTCACCGCGATGCCCGCCGCCTCCAGGCCAGGGGTTACGGGCCCGTGCTGGTCGCCGAGGCTGCCGCCGGTGCGATGGTCAGCCGGGACGGCCGCGCGCGGCACCAACCGGAGGTAGCCGTCCAGGGCCTCGGGGGAGCGCCACTCGATTCCGGCCAATTCGCTCACCCGGTAGGTCTGGTCACCGGCCTTCCACTTCGCACTGGAGGCCCCCGTCCAGAACCACCGGAAGGAGACCCGCTCCCCGTCGAAGGCGGCTCGTCCGTCATACGCCTTGAACTGCATCGGCGCCTCGGGCGCGGAGACCAGGAACCGGTCCGCGGGCTCGTCGGACGTGGGGTCCAGACAGGACCGCAGCTCGTCCGCGTAATACTCCGCGAGCAGCTCCCGCTCCGCCGGAAGCACCAGGCGGTAGGGGTCGCACCCCTCCTTCAGCTGCCCCGCGGCAGCCTCCAGGAGCGGATCGGCACCCGGTCTCGGCACGACACGCAGCACCACCGTGTCCCGCTTGCCCGGGGTCAGCGTCACCGACGACAGCGCAGCATGCGGGATGCGGCGCTCCCGCAGGCTCTGCAGGAGCTTCGGCGTGCGGATACCCCGTTCGAAGCGGATGAGCACGGAGTCGGTGTCGAACTCCCAGGTGGCATGAATTCCGGCCAGCACATCACCCATGTGCCTCATCGTATGCGGCACAGGCGCACACGTCCCCCCTCGGCGTAAGTCCCAATTAATCGTCTTGCCACGCGGCTCTACGCGCGTCAGCTCTCCCGTTCGCCGGAAATACCACGGTGGCAAGCGCCATCGGCGGTTGCGCAGCGGACCGATCCGTAGGCGCCGACGCCGATCGCGGCGAAGTTGCCGAGGCTCTCGGTGCCGGGTTCGAAGTAGCCGCTGTGGCCTGCCGCTCCGGCCGCCGAGACCAGCCGCGCGCCGAACGCCGGGTCGACCGGGTCGGCGCCGTGGCCGATGCCGCCGAACTCCAGGTGCGGCACGTCCCGGATCCAGTCGTTTCGGTCCCGCATCGCCCAGATCCGGGCGTCGGTGTCGAGCCGTGCGGCGCTCTCGGCCCGCATGCCGGGTGATCCGGCGACCGCGATGTCGGCCACCCGGTCGGGCGCCTTGTCGGCGGCCACGCCGCACACCACGGAGCCGTAGCTGTGGCAGAACAGCGAGACCGCGGACGTGCCGGGCAACGCCTTCACCAGCGCGTTCAGCCGCAGGGCGCCTTCCGCCGCGAGCACACCGAGCGCCGCGTCCATGCCGAGACCGGCCGGTGCGGTGTAGTCGGCCCAGGCGATGACGGCGGTACGGGTCCCGGGGGAGGCGGCGCGTTCCGCCGCGTACAGGGACTTCGCCATGCCGACGGGCGCGGAGTTGACGCGGCGGCTCCGCTCCAGCGTGAGGAGGTCGGTGTCGACGCCGGGGACCACCACGGAGACCCGCGCGGCCCGTTCGAGGTCGCCGAACACCTCGGCGGCGCGGCCCCTCCCGGACGGGTCGAACGCCAGGATCTGGCGGTCCTTCGCGAGCATCGACCGGAACCTGGCCATCCGCCGGGCCGCCTCGTCTCGGCCGTCCGGTGAGAGCGCCTCGTCGCACGTACGCCGCTTCTCGACGGCCGCCGCCCGCTTCAGGGCCAGCCGGTTGGCGTGGTAGCGCAGGGTGACCGGAACCCCGTTCAGATTTCCCACGACCGAGGGGTACTTGCCGGCGAGCGCGAGTTGCTGCCCCGAGGTGAGCGTGGCGAAGAAGTGGGCCGTCCGGTAGGCGGGAGCGCCGACCTCCGGCAGCGAACGGCCCGCTATCCGATCCCGCGCCCAGGAGGCGAGGGCCAGCTCGCGCTCCCCTTCGGCGTGGTGATCCCGTACGGCGGACCAGCCTGTGGTCGCCAGCATCACGAACACGACCGCTACGGCGAGCAGCGCGCGCCAGGCGGTCAGGGTGGGGGAGGAGTCGAAAGAGGTCACTGCGCCACACCCTAGGAGACGTGCGCGTATGACCGTGATTCAGGTGAGGTACATCACCCGGCTGCAGAGGATTCAACCGAATTTCTTCACAGACGGTTATCGTCTGCCTTCTGTTTGCCGCGGGCGCCCCGGTGTCTCGCTGTCGGGTTGCGGCCGGGGGTCACTCCGCCTGACGCCAGGCGCCCGCCAGTGCCGGGACGAGCTGGTCCAGATACTCCTCCGTGAGGTCGCGCAGCGCCTCCACGCTCGGATCGTGCCCCTGGCCCCACAGCTGGCCGGTCACCCGCATGACCCCGGAGAAGGCGGCCACGGCCACCCTGGGCCGGGGGTCCTGCGTCACGTCGAGCCCCTCGCGCTCCGCGATCAGATGGGCGATCTGGTTCTCCAGGGCGATTCCGCGCCGCATATGGGCGGCGAGCAAGGAGGGGGTCGACTCGATCATCTGGTACGTGCGCATATGGAGGTCGACCGTGATGACCTCCTCGATCGCCTCGCCGATGCTGTTCCAGGCGCAGAGCACCGCCCGCCGCATGGCCTCGAAGGGAGCCTCGCAGGAAGGTCGCCGGCGCAGCTCCGCGATGAAGCGGGACTCGACCATCTCCTGTACGGCGAACGTGATGTCCTCCTTGCTCGCGAAGTAGCGGAAGAAGGTGCGCTGGGAGACGTCGACCGCCTCGACGATCTCGTCGACGGTGGTCCGCTCGTACCCCTGGGTGGTGAACAGTTCCAGGGCGGCGCGCAACAGGGCGTCGCGGGTGTGCTGTTTCTTGCGCTCGCGCAGTCCGGGCCGGGTCGCGGCTCTCTGCCCGTGGGTCACGTACCGGTCCTCTTTTCCCTCGTTTGTCCAGGTCAGCTTACCTGTGAGCTACGCGACAGCTACGGTCTCGTGAATGCGTTTGTCAACTGTCAGCGACTGTCACTAGTCTCCGCGTATGACTAGTCAGACCACCGTCGAGAAGGCGCCGCGGGAACCGGAAGACGGCCCCGTGCCCGCCGCGGCCAAGGGGCTTCGCGGCCACCCCTGGCTGACCCTGTTCGCCGTCGCCATCGGCGTGATGATGGTCGCGCTCGACGGCACGATCGTCGCCATCGCGAACCCCGCGATCCAGAAGGACCTCGGCGCCACGCTCGCCGACGTCCAGTGGATCACCAACGGCTATCTGCTCGCCCTGGCCGTCGCCCTGATCACCGCGGGCAAGCTCGGTGACCGCTTCGGCCACCGCCAGACCTTCCTCATCGGCATCGCGGGCTTCGCGGCCTCCTCCGCCGCGATCGGCTTCTCCAAGGAGATCGGCCTGGTCGTCCTCTTCCGGGTGCTCCAGGGCCTCTTCGGCGCCCTGCTGATGCCGGCCGCGCTCGGTCTGCTGCGGGCCACCTTCCCCGCCGAGAAGCTGAACATGGCGATCGGCATCTGGGGCATGGTCATCGGGGCGTCCACCGCGGGCGGCCCCATCGTCGGCGGTCTGCTCGTCGAGCACGTCAGCTGGCAGTCGGTCTTCTTCATCAACGTGCCGGTCGGCATCCTGGCGCTCGTCTTCGGCCTGGTCATCCTCAAGGACCACCGAGCCGCCAACGCACCGCGCTCCTTCGACATCCTGGGCATCGTGCTGCTCTCGGGCGCGATGTTCTCCCTCATCTGGGGCATCATCAAGGCCGGTGAGTCCTGGGGTTGGGGCGGCGGCTGGACCTGGTTCTTCCTCGGCCTCGCGATCGCCCTCTTCCTCGCCTTCGGCCTCTGGCAGACGCGGGTACGCGAGCCGCTCGTCCCGCTGGCGATGTTCCGGTCCATCCCGTTGACGGCCGGCACCGTCCTCATGGTGCTGATGGCGTTCGCCTTCATGGGCGGCCTCTTCTTCGTGACGTTCTTCCTTCAGGGCGTCCACGGCCTCAGCCCGGTCGACAGCGGTCTGCACCTGCTGCCGCTGACCGCCATGATGATCGTCTCCTCGCCGGTCGCCGGTCTGCTGATCACCAAGTTCGGCCCCCGCGTCCCGCTGGTCGGCGGCATGGTCTGCACGGCCACCGCCATGTTCGGCATGACGACGCTCAGCGAGTCCACCGGCACCTTCGCCATGTCCCTCTGGTTCGCCCTGCTCGGCTGCGGCCTGGCCCCGGTCATGGTCGGCGCCACCGAGGTCATCGTCGGCAACGCGCCCCTGGAGCTCTCCGGCGTGGCCGGCGGCCTCCAGCAGGCCGCCATGCAGGTCGGCGGCGCCCTCGGCACCGCCGTCCTCGGCGCGGTCATGTCCTCCAAGGTCAGCTCGGAGTTCGCGGGCAACTGGACGGACGCGGGCCTGCCCGGCACGCCCGACCCGAAGCTGGAGGAGGCCGCCGAGTTCGGCATGGTCCCGGTCGACGCCCTCTCCCAGGCTCCCGGCATGACGCCGGACGTCATCAACACCATCGGCGGCGTCATCCACGACACGTTCATGTCCGGCATGGGCCTCGCCTTCACCGTCGCGGGTGTCGTCGCTGTCATCGCGGCCGGTGTCGCCACCCTCACCAAGCGCGGTGCGAACGCCGAGGCGGGCGCCGGAGTCGGCCACATCTAGCCCCTGCGGCGTCAACACAGCGCACACCACAGCCCCGCCGAATCCTTTCGGCGGGGCTGTCGCCTATCAGGGTGGTGTGGGCCGTCTCCCTCTTCCGCCGGTGCCGTCCCGCTGGCCAGGGTGGTCAGGACAGCGCCGCACCACGACAGGGGCGGCGCACGACCACGGGGGTTGATCAACCATGCGTACGACCACGCGCACGAACCGTACGACCGTTCTCGCCGCGGGCCTGGCCGTCACGGCGCTCACCGCGCTCATCCCGCAGGCGCTCGCCCAGGACCGTTCCCGGGCGAGCGCGCACCCGGCCTCGGACGTCCGGCTCGGCACCTGTGAGGCGGGCCGGCTCTGCCTCTGGAAGAAGCCCGACTTCACCGGCGCCCGGCAGACGTACGAACTCTCCACCGTCGACATCGAGAGCTGCACCCCGCTCCCCAAGGGCGGCGACGCGCAGTCCCTCGCCAACCGCACCGGCCGGCCCGTCACCACCTACCAGTCGGCCGAATGCCAGGAGACGGCGGAGTTCGAGACGTACCCGGGCGGCGGGACCTGGCTGCCCCGCTCCCCGTACCAGGTGAGGGCGTTCAAGATCTGGGAGAACTAGGAGGAGCCGCTGTACGCCGAAGGGCGGCGACGCACGCGCGTCACCGCCCCTCGGATCCGTACAGCAGCTCTACGGCTACGCGTCGCCGCCCGCCGCGCCCGGATCGGCCGCGGCCACATCCAGGAGGTCGTAACGGTCCAGCGCCTTCTTCAGAGCCGACCGGTCGATCTTGCCCTCCTTCGCGAGCTCGGTGAGCACCGCGAGGACGATCGACTGGGCGTCGATGTGGAAGAACCGGCGCGCCGCACCACGGGTGTCGGCGAAACCGAAGCCGTCAGCGCCGAGCGACTGGTAGGTGCCGGGCACCCAGCGCGCGATCTGGTCCGGCACCGAACGCATCCAGTCCGAGACCGCCACGAACGGGCCCTCGGCCCCTTCCAGTTTCTTCGTCACGTACGGGACGCGCTGCTCCTCCTCCGGGTGGAGCAGGTTGTACCGCTCCACGTCCACGGCCTCGCGCCGCAGCTCGTTCCAGGAGGTGGCCGACCAGACGTCCGCCTTGACGTTCCACTCCTCGGCGAGGATCTTCTGCGCCTCGACGGCCCAAGGGACCGCCACACCGGACGCCAGGATCTGCGCCGGGACCTCGCCCGTCTCGCCCTGCTTGAAGCGGTAGACACCCTTGAGGATGCCGTCCACGTCGACGTCCTCGGGCTCGGCCGGGTGCTGGATCGGCTCGTTGTAGACGGTGAGGTAGTAGAAGACGTCCTCGTTGGCCTCGCCGTACATTCGGCGGAGCCCGTCCTGCATGATGTGCGCGATCTCGTACCCGAAGGCCGGGTCGTAGGCGACACAGCCCGGGTTGGTCGAGGCAAGCAGCTGCGAGTGGCCGTCCGCGTGCTGGAGGCCCTCACCGGTCAGCGTCGTACGCCCGGCGGTCGCACCCAGCACGAAACCGCGCGAGAGCTGGTCGGCCATCTGCCAGAACTGGTCACCGGTGCGCTGGAACCCGAACATCGAGTAGAAGACGTACACCGGGATCAGCGGCTCGCCGTGCGTCGCGTACGCCGAACCGGCGGCGATCAGCGAGGCCGTACAGCCCGCCTCGGAGATGCCGTCGTGCAGCATCTGGCCTGTCGGCGACTCCTTGTACGCGAGCAGCAGATCGCGGTCGACCGCCTCGTACTGCTGGCCCAACGGGTTGTAGATCTTCGCACTCGGGAAGAACGCGTCCATGCCGAACGTGCGGTACTCATCGGGGGCGATCAGCACGAACCGCTTGCCGATCTCCTTGTCCCGCATGAGGTCCTTCAGGATGCGGACGAACGCCATGGTGGTGGCGATCGACTGCGAACCCGAACCCTTCTTCGCAGCCGCGTACGTCTTATCCTCGGGCTGCGGCAGGGGCTTCGCACGCACCACCCGGGTCGGCACATAGCCGCCCAGACTGTTGCGGCGGTCGTGCATGTACTGGATCTCCTCCGAGTCGCGGCCCGGGTGGTAGTAGGGCGGGTAGCCCTCGTCCAGCTGCTTGTCGGTGATCGGGATGTGCAGCCGGTCGCGGAACCGCTTGAGGTCCTCGACCGTGAGCTTCTTCATCTGGTGGGTCGCGTTGCGGCCCTCGAAGTTCGGCCCCAGCGTCCAGCCCTTGACCGTCTGCGCCAGGATCACGGTCGGCTGGCCCTTGTGCGCCTTGGCCGCCGCGTAGGCCGCGTAGACCTTCCGGTGGTCGTGCCCGCCACGCCCCAGGTGCAGGATCTGGTGGTCGGTCATGTCCTTGACCATGTCGCGCAGCCGCGGGTCGTCACCGAAGAAGTGCTCGCGGATGTACGAGCCGGTCTCGGTGGCGTACGTCTGGAACTGGCCGTCCGGCGTGGTGTTCAGCTTGTTGACCAGGATGCCCGTGCGGTCCTGCGCCAGCAGCGGGTCCCAGGAGCGGTCCCAGACCAGCTTGATCACGTTCCAGCCGGCGCCCCGGAACTGCGACTCCAGCTCCTGGATGATCTTGCCGTTGCCGCGCACCGGCCCGTCGAGCCGCTGCAGGTTGCAGTTGACGACGAAGGTCAGGTTGTCCAGGCCCTCGCGGGCGGCGATGGACAGCTGGCCCAGCGACTCCGGCTCGTCCATCTCGCCGTCGCCCAGATAGGCCCACACGTGCGACTTGGAGGTGTCGGCGATGCCGCGCGCCTCCATGTAGCGGTTCATCCGCGCCTGGTAGATCGCGCCGAGCGGGCCGAGGCCCATCGAGACGGTGGGGAACTCCCAGAAGTCCGGCATCAGCCGCGGGTGCGGGTAGCTGGAGAGGCCGTTCGGCGCCTTCGACTTCTCCTGGCGGAAGGCGTCGAGCTGGGCCTCGCTCAGCCGGTCCAGCAGGAACGCGCGGGCGTAGATCCCCGGGGACGCGTGCCCCTGGAAGAAGATCTGGTCGCCGCCGTCGCCCTGGTCCTTGCCGCGGAAGAAGTGGTTGAAGCCCACGTCGTAGAGCGAGGCGGAGGAGGCGAAGGTGGCGATGTGGCCGCCGACACCGATCCCGGGACGCTGGGCCCGGGAGACCATCACGGCCGCGTTCCAGCGGGTCGCGTTGAGGACCTTGCGCTCGATCTCCTCGTCGCCGGGGAAGAACGGCTCGTCCTTCGTGGCGATCGTGTTCACGTAGTCCGTGCTGCGCATCTCGGGCACGGCGACACGCTTCTCGCGCGCGCGCTCGATGAGCCGGAGCATCAGATAGCGGGCCCGCTCACGGCCTCGCTCGTCGACGGCGGCGTCGAGGGAGTCGAGCCATTCCTGGGTCTCCTCGGGATCAAAATCCGGGACCTGGCTCGGAAGGCCGCCAATGATGATCGGGTTGCGATCGGATCCGGAAGCCACACTGTTCCTTCGCTGTTCGGTGGTGCTCTGCGGGGTCTGTTACGGGGAACGTACCCCCGGGACAACTGTGTGTGCGCCGCCTCCATCGTGCTACCGCGAGGGCCCGGACGTCATCTCTACCGTGGGGTAACCCCGAGGTTCCGAAATTTCTCCGGCGGGGCACGAGTATGGGCAGTACGCGGCGGGGTACGGGCAAACCGCAACCTTACGCCCAAGCCGTCCAAGCGTTCCCAAAGGCTGTTCGAATCCGATTGCCGGAGCGAAACGGCATAAGCTGAGGAAGGACGTAAACGGATGGGGCGACCTTGCGGAGCCCCGGAGGGACAGGCCCAGGCCCGGAGAGACCTGCCGGAGCCTGCGGTGACGTGGCAGGGAACGTCACCGTTTAGGCGGTCTCGCACGCCGGGTACTTGCGCGATTCGCCGGGCCCGTGTGGACTACGCCTACGCCCCGCGCACGCGCGTGGCTGCAGCATTTTCCGAAGACATGATCAGGAGGCATCCCGTGAGCGCGACCGCGGACCACGCGGAGGAGCGGACCAACCCGGCAGCACGCCTGGGGTTCGAGCCCGGACAGGTGGTCCAGGAGATCGGCTACGACGACGACGTCGAGCTGGAGCTCCGTGAGGGCATTGAGGCCACTACCGGCCAGGAAATCGTCGACGAGGAGTACGACGATGTCGCAGACGTCGTCCTGCTCTGGTTCCGCGACGAGGACGGCGACCTTACGGACGCGCTGGTGGATGCCATCGGTCTGCTCGAGGACGGCGGTACGGTCTGGCTGATGACGCCGAAGACCGGCCGTGACGGATACGTCGAGCCGAGCGACATCAATGAGGCTGCCCAGACGGCCGGTCTCGCCCAGACCAAGAGCATCAGCGCGGGCAAGGACTGGACGGGAAGCCGTCTGGCCACCCCCAAGGGGGCCAAGGCCAAGCGCTGAACCACTCGCAGGACCACCCGGGGCCCCCGGCGGCGCTTACGCGCTGCCGGGGGCCTTCGTACGTGCCCCGCCGGCCGTGCGTAGGGTGGGAGTCACCCGGACGGCCGGACGCGTGCGTACGGATTCGTACCGGCCGTTCCGGGAAGCGAGAAGTGGGAAGCGGCGGAAGGGATACCTGTTCCATGGCGATCGAGGTCGGCACCGAGGCCCCGGATTTCGAACTGAAGGACAACCACGGCCGGACCGTGCGGCTCGCGGACTTCCGGGGCGGGAAGAACGTGGTCCTGCTCTTCTACCCGTTCGCCTTCACCGGCGTCTGCACGGGTGAGCTGTGCGCGCTCCGGGACGAGCTGCCCCGCTTCGAGAACGACGACACCCAGCTGCTCGCCGTCTCCAACGACTCCATCCACACCCTGCGCGTCTTCGCCGAGCAGGAGGGCCTGGAATACCCGCTGCTCTCCGACTTCTGGCCGCACGGCGAGACCTCACGGGCGTACGGCGTCTTCGACGAGGAGAAGGGCTGCGCGGTGCGCGGCACCTTCATCATCGACAAGGCGGGCACCGTCCGCTGGAGCGTCGTCAACGGTCTGCCGGACGCACGTGACCTGAACGACTACATCAAGGCGCTCGAAGCGCTCTGAGGCGATCTCCTGGCGACGCCCGGCCAAAAGCCTGTTTTGGCCGGGAACCGGTCACTAGGATCCAATCGTTGATCCGATGCCAACGAACGACGGGGACGCTGGTGTCTGCCGGCCCCTGAGAAAACTACTGGAGGACTCGTGGGAGTCAGCCTCAGCAAGGGCGGCAACGTCTCGCTGACCAAGGCCGCGCCCAACCTGACCGCGGTCATCGTCGGTCTGGGCTGGGACGCCCGCACCACAACCGGCGGCGACTTCGACCTCGACGCCAGCGCGCTGCTGGCGAACGCCGAGGGCAAGGTCGCGGCGGACGGCAATTTCGTCTTCTTCAACAACCTGAAGAGCCCCGACGGCTCCGTCGAGCACACCGGTGACAACCTCACCGGTGAGGGCGAGGGCGACGACGAGGTCATCAAGGTGAACCTCGCCGGTGTCCCGGCCGACGTCGACAAGATCGTCTTCCCGGTCTCGATCTACGAGGCCGAGAGTCGTCAGCAGAGCTTCGGCCAGGTCCGCAACGCGTACATCCGCGTGGTGAACCAGGCCGACAACAGCGAGCTCGCCCGCTACGACCTGAGCGAGGACGCCTCGACGGAGACCGCGATGGTCTTCGGCGAGCTCTACCGCAACGGCGCCGAGTGGAAGTTCCGCGCCATCGGCCAGGGCTACGCCTCGGGCCTGCGCGGCATCGCGCAGGACTTCGGCGTCAACGTCTGAGCACACGCACGCCCAGCAGGACCGGGCGCGCAGCGCCGCGCCCACGCACCACCCCGTCCGGCGCCGCCCCGTGCGGCGCCGGACGCGCTCAACCGGGCGCTTTCGACGCCCGACCGCGGGTGTCGAAAGCGCCCGTCAGCGTTTCCACGACTCGGGGAGGACACACATGGGCGTCACACTCGCCAAGGGAGGCAATGTCTCCCTCTCCAAGGTCGCACCCAACCTCACGCAGGTGCTGGTCGGGCTCGGCTGGGACGCACGCTCCACCACCGGAGCCGACTTCGACCTCGACGCCAGCGCGCTGCTGTGCCGGTCGGGCCGGGTGCTCGGTGACGAGTGGTTCGTCTTCTACAACAACCTCACCAGCCCCGACGGCTCCGTCGAGCACACCGGTGACAACCTGACGGGTGAGGGCGACGGCGACGACGAGTCGGTCATCGTCCGCCTCGACCAGGTCCCCGCCCACTGCGACAAGATCGTCTTCCCGGTCTCCATCCACGACGCGGACAACCGCGGCCAGGCCTTCGGTCAGGTCAGCAACGCCTTCATCCGCGTGGTCAACCAGGCCGACGGCCAGGAGCTGGCGCGCTACGACCTGAGCGAGGACGCCTCCACCGAGACCGCGATGATCTTCGGTGAGCTCTACCGCTATCAGGGTGAGTGGAAATTCCGTGCAGTCGGTCAGGGGTACGCGTCGGGGCTGCGCGGCATCGCTCTAGACTTCGGCGTCAACGTTTCGTAACGCCGCGCACGGCGCGGGGGAGCCCCGTACACACCGGGGGAGACCCTTACATAAACACGATGGGGTAGCAGTGGTTCTGAAAACCTTCGGCTGGTCGTTCGCGGTGACCGCGCTCGGCCTGGTCGCGGCCTTCTTCTACGGGGGGTGGCAAGCATTCGGCATCGTCGCGATCCTGACGATCCTGGAGATCTCGCTGTCCTTCGACAATGCGGTGATCAACGCCGGAATCCTGAAGAAGATGAATGCCTTCTGGCAGAAGATCTTCCTCACCGTCGGCATCCTGATCGCCGTCTTCGGCATGCGGCTGGTCTTCCCCGTCGTGATCGTGGCCGTGAGCGCCCAGCTCGGACCGATCGAGGCCATCGACCTCTCCTTCAACGACCCCGAGCGCTACAAGGAACTGGTGACGGACGCCCATCCGTCGATCGCCGCCTTCGGTGGCATGTTCCTGTTGATGATCTTCCTCGACTTCATCTTCGAGGACCGTGACATCCAGTGGCTCCGCTGGATCGAGCGCCCGCTCGCCAAGCTCGGCAAGGTCGACATGCTGTCGGTCTGCGTCGCGCTGATCGTGCTGATGATCACCGCCATGACCTTCGCGACCCAGGCCCACCAGCACGGTGGCGGGCACGTGGACAAGGCGTCGACCGTCATGCTCTCGGGTATCGCCGGTCTGATCACCTACCTCATCGTCGGCGGGCTCTCCGGATTCTTCGAGGGCAAGCTCGAAGAGGAGGAGGAGCGCGAGCACGAGGCCGAGGAAGAGGCCAGGAAGAAGGGTAAGTCCGTCACCGGGGTCGCCCTCGCCGGAAAGGCCGCGTTCTTCCTCTTCCTCTACCTGGAAGTACTGGACGCCTCCTTCTCGTTCGACGGCGTCATCGGCGCCTTCGCCATCACCAACGAGATCGTACTGATGGCCCTCGGCCTCGGTATCGGCGCGATGTACGTCCGTTCGCTCACCGTCTACCTGGTCCGCCAGGGCACGCTGGACGACTACGTCTACCTGGAGCACGGCGCGCACTATGCGATCGGCGCGCTCTCGGTCATCCTGCTGGTCACCATCCAGTACGAGATCAACGAGATCATCACCGGCCTGATCGGCGTCGTCCTCATCGGCCTCTCCTTCTGGTCCTCGCTCCGCCGCAACAAGGCCATCGCCGCCTCGGGCGGAGGCGGCGGGGACATCGGTGGAAGTCCCGGTTCCAAGGCCCACGTCCACTCAGGGGTGTGACCCGGTAGGGATTGAGGAACGCTCTCTGCGGGGCGGCCCACACGGCGACGGCTCTCCGGGACTCTCCCGGACCCGGCCCGGTGGCCGCCCCGCAGTGGTGTGCCAGGCCGCGGACGGCGGGCGGGCAAGGCGACAGGCCGACACGGCGAACAGGTCGGACAGGTGGGGGTTGGGATGGGGTTCTTCGACGGCCTGTGGCCGGCGCGCGCGGCACAGTTCGACTCGGGCAACGGCACATCGAGCGCCATCGTGCTCTCGAAACGCAATGCCACGGTCTCGCTCAGCAAACAGGGCGCCCTCTCGGGCAACCTCAGGGTCAACCTGTCCTGGCGGATGCGTACGTCGGACATCGAGGGCCGCTCACGCCAGAGCGGCCGGCTGCGGCGCCCGCTCAAGCTCTTCCAGCCCGAGGTGGTGCAGGCGCACACCCAGGGCGTCGTCAACGTCGACCTGGACCTCGGCTGCATGTACGAGCTGGCGGACGGCACCAAGGGGGTCGTCCAGCCGCTGGGCAACCTGATCGGCGATCTGAACAGCCCGCCCTACATCCGGCTCAGCGGGGACGACCGCTTCGGCGCGCCCTCGGGCGAGACGGTGTACGTCAACCTCGACCAGCGCGACCAGTTCAAGCGGCTGCTCTTCTTCGTCTACATCTACGACCGGACGCCCGCGTTCGACCGGACGCACGCCAAGATCACGCTCTACCCGGGCAACGGCCCCCGGATCGAGATCGAACTCGACGAGCGCGCGCCGCAGGCCCGCTCCTGCGCGGTGTTCACCGTGGAGAACGTCAAGGGCGAGCTGATCGTGCGGCGCGAGGTGAAGTTCGTCTACGGATTCCAGTCCGAGCTGGACCGGCTCTACGGCTACGGCATGCAGTGGGGACGCGGCTACAAGTCCCGGACCTGAGCCCTCAGGACCGGATGAACTGCGGCCCCTGCGGCGGCAGGACGAAGTGCGGGTCGGGCGCGTGGGCGGCGGCCGCGGCGGGCTGCGGATAGCCGTACGCGGGCGGCGCACCGGCCGCCTGCGGGTAGCCGTACGCCGGCTGGGCGTTCGCGGCGGGCTGCGGCGCGGGCACGGCGGGCACCGGAGGCACGGCCGGGGGCGCGGCGGGTGGCGGGTAGCCGTAGGCGGGCTGCCGGTGCAGGACGGTGGCCTGGGAGTCGGGGCCCGGCGCGGAGGCGGCGTGCGGGGGCGCGGCGGGATCGGAGACGGCGTGCGCGGGAGCCTGAGCGGCACCGGCCGGCTCCTCCTCCGGCCCGTTCCCGGCTTCCGAATCGTCGACCGAGATCCCGAAGGCGGTGGCGAGACCGATCAGCCCGGTCGGATAGCCCTGGCCGACCGCCCGGAACTTCCACCCCTCGCCGCGCCGGTAGAGCTCGCCGCAGATGATCGCGGTCTCCTCCCCGGTCTCCGGCCGCACATCGAAGACGGCCAGCGGCTCGCCGTCGGCGAAGGCGGCGTCGAAGAGGAGTATCCGCAGGTCCGGCACCTGCTGAAAGGCGTCGCCGTCGGACGAGGCGGCGATGACCACCTGGTCCACCGACGGGTCGAGCGCGCCGAGATCCGCCTCGACCGTGTCCGTGAGTCCCTCGGGGACACTCCGCTTCGGCAGCCGCCGGACCAGACCGGAGGGGTGGCGGGGCTGGTTGTAGAAGACGAAGTCCTCGTCGGACCGCACACGGCCGGAGGCCCCGAGCAGCAGAGCGGAGGCGTCCACATCGGGAACGCCGGTCCCCGGGGTCCACCGCAGCACGGCCCGTACGGCCACGGCGTCGACCGGGACGTTCGAGCCCTTCAGCATCGTGTGCGTCATGGGCGTCATCCTGCCTGTCGGCGGCACGTGCGGACAACGCGGGGGGCGGCAAAGCCCCGGTCCTGTTGCGGTCCTGTTGCGCTGGTAGCGAGCCGGAGAGGGGGAAGGAGGAGGGCCGAACGGTACCGCGAGGAGAGGCCGGGTGAAGGGCGGGTAACCGGAAATTCATGTACATCGGGAACTGTTGACACTCGTCCGTACGTACTATTACCGGCCATACGTTGTCCGGCCGGTCAGGCAGTTCGGGGGAAACTCATGCGTCACTTCGGGTACATACCGCCCGCTGCCCGGGAGGGCCTGTTCTTCCGCGAGCCGTGCGAGTTCACCGCGGACTCGCCCGCGAGCCTGCTCTCCGTCGCGCTGGGCGCCACGCTCTACTCCCCGGCCACCCGGCCCACCCTGGCCGACGATGTGATGAAGCAGGCCGGGCGCGGCGTCGTCTCCATGGTGCTCTGCCTGGAGGATTCCATCGACGACGCCGAGGTGGTCGACGCCGAGGCCAACCTGGTCAGGCAGTTCACCGCGCTCGCGGAGCGGGACGCCACGGGCGCCGGACTGCCGCTCCTCTTCGTCCGAGTCCGGGAACCGGGCCAGATCACCGACCTGGTCGACCGGCTCGGCACGGCCGTCCGGACATTGTCCGGTTTTGTACTTCCCAAATTCACCGAGAAGCGCGGGACGCTCTTCCTGGAGGCCCTGGAAGAGGCCGAAGCCGCCTGCGGGCAGCGGCTGTTCGCCATGCCCGTCCTCGAATCGCCCGAGCTGCTCCACCTGGAGACGCGCGGCGAGGTCCTCCAGGGCATCGCGCGTTCTGTCGACAAGTACCGGGACCGCGTGCTCGCCCTGCGGCTCGGCGTCACCGACTTCTGCTCGGCCTACGGACTGCGCCGCGCGCCCGACATGACGGCGTACGACGTCCAGATCGTCGGCTCCGTCATCGCCGACGTGGTCAATGTGCTGGGCCGGGCCGACGGCACCGGCTTCACGATCAGCGGCCCGGTCTGGGAGTACTTCCGCCGCCAGGAGCGCATGTTCAAGCCCCAGCTGCGCCGCAGCCCCTTCCTGGAGGGCAGCGCCGAGGAGCTGCGTACGGCGCTGATCGAGCACGACCTCGACGGACTGCTGCGGGAGATCGAGCTGGACCGGGCCAACGGCCTGCTCGGCAAGACCTGCATCCACCCGTCGCATGTGGCACCCGTCCACGCACTCTCCGTGGTCAGTCACGAGGAGTTCACCGACGCGCAGGACATCCTGCGGCCCGAGCGCGGAGGCGGCGGGGTGCTGCGCTCGGCGTATACGAACAAGATGAACGAAGTGAAGCCCCACCGGGCCTGGGCCGAGCGCACGCTCCGGCGGGCCGAGGTCTTCGGTGTGGCGAGCGAGGACGTCGGCTTCGTGGACCTGCTGGCCGCCGGCCTGACGAAGTGAGCGCCCGTGGCGGCGGGTGTCGATGACCGAGCGTAGTGAGCGCGTACCGACGAGCGGGCGCGCGAGGAGAGAAGAGGCCGTGGACGTGGTGTGGTCGGGCGACTGGGTGGCCGAGCGGCTGGGGGTGGCCCTGGAGGGCGACGGGGAGCTCCAGGAGCTGCTGGGCCTCGCCCTGCGGCGCAACCCCAAGCGGGCCCACCTGCTCGTCTCCAACGTGCTGGGCAAGCATGTGCCGCAGAAGCCTTCGGTCGTGTACGGGGCCGGGTACGGGCTCGGTGAGCGCGTACGGGCGCTCCTCGGCGCCGACGAGGCCCGCCGCGCGGTGGTCCTCGGGTACGCGGAGACGGCCACCGGCCTCGGCCACGCCGTCGCGGACGGCCTGCGGGACGCCCCGTACCTCCACTCCACCCGGCGGCCCGTCGCGGGCGTCGCGCAGGCCGGCGGCTTCGAGGAGGCCCACTCGCACGCCACCTCGCACCTGCTGCTGCCGGAGGACCCCGAGCTGCTGGCGGGGGGAGCGGAGGCGTCCACTCTGGTGCTGGTCGACGACGAGTTCTCCACCGGCAACACCGTGCTCAACACCGTCCGCGCGCTCCACGAGCTGTATCCGCGCGACCGGTACGTCATCGTCGCCCTGGTCGACATGCGCTCAGCGGGCGACCGCGACCGGCTGACCGCCTTCGCCGCCGAGATCGGCGCCCGCGTCGACCTGGTGACCCGCTCCTCCGGCACGGTCACGCTCCCCGAAGGCGTACTGGAACGCGGCCAGGCCCTGGTCGCGGCCCAGGAGGCGGAGCAGACGGGCCGGGCCCACGAGGCCGACGAGCACGCCGCCCCGGTCACCCGCGTCGCGCTGGACTGGCCCGCAGGCGTTCCCGACGGCGGCCGGCACGGCTTCACCCCGGCGCACCGGGCGGCGCTCGAAGCGGCGCTCCCGGGGATGGCGGAGCGGATCGCGGACGCGCTGGACGGCGGTGCCCGCCACGGCCGCGTCCTCGTCCTCGGCTTCGAGGAGCTGATGTACGCGCCGCTGCGCCTGGGTACCGCGCTGGAAGAGGCGCTGGGATCCGACGCGGAGGTCCGGTACTCCACGACCACCCGCTCGCCCGTCCTCGCCGTCGACGACCCGGGATACGCGATACGCACCCGCCTCGTCTTCCCGGCCCACGACGGTCCGGCGGACGGCCCCGGCGACCGGTTCGCGTACAACGTGGCGGGAGCCGGGTTCGACGCGGTGGTCGCCGTCGTCGACTCCACCGCCGACACCCCCGGGCTCCACGCCCCCGACGGCCTGCTGGCCCGCCTGGCGGCCCACGCCGGCCAGGTCCTCCTCGCGGTGGTCCCGTCGTACACCCCCACACCTGTTCAGGAGCCCGCCGTGCTGCCCGAGCCCCTCCGAGGCCCCGACTTCTCCAGTTACGCGCCCGAGGACGTCGGCTGGCTGCTCCAGGACCTCTCGCACACCGAGCTGGAGGCGCCGACCGAGGAGCGCGAGGAGGCGATCCAGAGCGGCGGCGCGCACTACGCGGAGTCGCTGCCCGTCGAGTACCAGCCGAGCGCCGAGTACCAGGCCCTGTTCACGGCCGCGCTGGACGCCTCCGCCGCGCGCATCGCCCGCGCGGTCGGCACCGTCACCGAGACGGTCCTCGCCGAACGCGGCCCGCGCCCGGTCCTCGTCTCGCTCGCCCGCGCCGGAACGCCCGTCGGGGTCCTGATGCGTCACTGGGCCCGCCACCGGCACGGCCTGGACCTGCCGCACTACGCCATCTCCATCGTCCGGGGCCGGGGCATCGACGCCACCGCGCTGCGCTGGCTCGCCGCCCATCACGACCCGGCCGACGTGGTGTTCGTCGACGGCTGGACGGGGAAGGGCGCGATCACCCGCGAACTGGCGGCGGCGATCAGCGCGTTCGAGGTGTCGACCGGGATCGCCGGCTTCGACCCGGAGATCGCGGTGCTCGCCGACCCGGGCGGCTGCGTCCGTACGTACGGCACCCGCGAGGACTTCCTGATCCCCTCGGCCTGCCTCAACTCCACGGTATCCGGCCTCATCTCCCGTACGGTGCTCCGCGCCGACCTGGTCGGGCCGAACGACTTCCACGGCGGGAAGTTCTACCGCGAGCTGGCGGAGTCGGACGTGTCCGGCGACTTCCTGGCGGCGGTGACCGCGCGCTTCGACGAGGTGGCGGACCAGGTGGAGGCGGAGGCCAAGGAGCTGCTCGCCGCCGACCGGGCCCCGACCTGGGAGGGCTGGGCGGCCGTCGAGCGGATCAGCGAGGAGTACGGCATCCACGACGTCAACCTGGTCAAGCCGGGCGTCGGCGAGACCACCCGGGTCCTGCTGCGCCGGGTCCCGTGGAAGATCCTCGCCAAGCGCGGCGCGGGCGCGGACCTGACCCACATCCGGCTGCTGGCCGAACAGCGCGGCGTCCCGGTCGAGGAGGTCGACGACCTCCCGTACAGCTGTGTCGGTCTGATCCACCCCCGGTTCACGCGCGGCGCGACGGGCGCGGACGGCAAGGCGGTGCAGGGCGCATGAGCACCCCCGTTGCCGGGAACGGCTCCGCCACGCTGGTGGCGAGCGACCTCGACCGTACGCTGATCTACTCGGCCGCCTCGCTCGACCTGTCGATGCCCGACGCGGAGGCCCCTCGGCTGCTCTGCGTCGAGGTGTACGGCCACAAGCCCCTCTCGTACATGACGGAGACAGCCGCCGCGCTCCTCACCGAGGTGGCCGGCTCCACGGTCTTCGTCCCCACCACCACCCGCACCCGCGAGCAGTACCACCGCATCCACCTCCCCGGCCCCGCCCCGCGGTACGCGATCTGCGCCAACGGCGGCCACATCCTGGTCGACGGCGTCTCCGACCGGGACTGGCAGCGGCAGGTGGAGGCACGCATCGCCGACGAGTGCGCCCCCCTCACCGAGATCCGCGCCCACCTCGCCACCACCGCCGACCCGGCCTGGCTCCTCAAGGAGCGGGTGGCCGAGAACCTCTTCGCGTACCTGGTCGTCGAGCGCTCGCTGCTGCCCGAGGAGTGGGTGAAGGAGCTGGCGGTGTGGGCGGCAGAGCGCGGCTGGACGGTCTCGCTCCAGGGCCGCAAGATCTACGCCGTTCCGGTGCCGCTCACCAAGAGCGCCGCCATGAACGAGGTCGCCCGCCGCTCCGGGGCCACCCGCACGCTGGCCGCCGGGGACTCCCTCCTCGACGCGGACCTGCTGCTCGCCGCCGACCTCGGCTGGCGCCCCGGCCACGGTGAACTGGCCGACCACGACTGGCGGGCCCCGCACGTCGTGGCGCTCAAGGAGCGGGGCGGGGCGGCGGGGGAGGAGATCCTGCGCCGGTTCCTGGCGGCTTCGGCCACGTAGGTCCGGCTCCGCGCGTTCGGCTGCGCGACTGCGTGGGCTGGGGAAGGCTGGAGCCATGACCAAGGGCAACGAGACCACGATCACTCCCGAGCTGTACGCGTACATGCTGGCCCACAACCCGCCGCTGGACCCGGTCCAGCGGCAGCTGGTGGACACCACGTACGCACGCTTCCCCGACCACGCGGGCATGGTGTCGGCCGAGGAGCAGGCCCCGCTGCTCGCCTTCCTGGTCCGGCTGGTGGGCGCCCGGCACGTGGTGGAGGTCGGCACGTTCACCGGCTTCAGCGCACTGGCGATGGCCCAGGCGCTGCCCGCCGACGGCACGCTCATCGCCTGCGACATCTCGGAGGAGTGGACGGCGTACGGGCGCGAGGCCTGGGAGAAGGCGGGCGTCGCGGACCGCATCGACCTGCGCATCGCCCCGGCCCTGGACACCCTGCGCGCCATGCCCGCCGAGCCGCACATCCACTTCGCCTATCTGGACGCGGACAAGGGCGGCTACATCGCGTACTGGGAGGAGCTGGTGCCCAGGATGCGGCAGGGCGGGCTCATCGCCGTGGACAACGTGCTCTTCCACGGCGGTGTCACGGACCCGCACGCCACCGGGTCGACGGCGGCGATCAAGGAGTTCAACGACCACGCGGCCGCCGACGCCCGGATGGACAGCGTGCTGCTCACGATCGCGGACGGCCTGACGCTCGCGCGCAAGAAGTAGCGCGCGGTCTCTTTCCGCTTGCTCTGTCAAGCGGCTACTGCTTGCTCCGTTACGCGGCCGGGCTCAGCCGCAGCAACCGCCGCCGCAGCAGCCTCCGCCCCCGCCGCCGTTGGACGGCGCGGGCGCGGACGAGGCGGCGCCGCCCACGGCCACGGCGGAGAGCAGCTTGACGGTGTCGTCGTGGCCGGCCGGGCAGGAGGCCGGGTCCGAGGACTGGGCCATGGGACGGCTGAGTTCGAACGTGTCTCCGCAGGTGCGGCAGCGGAATTCATAGCGAGGCATGGCCTCAGGCTAGAGCCATCACCGCCGGACGGCTACGGCCACCTGGAACCACGCGGCTCCGGGCTCCTGGAGCGGCGAGGCTCCAGGCACGCTCCAGGCACCTGGGGCAGCGCGGACTCACGCCGCTCGGAGCAGGCAGTGCGGCTGTGGCTCCCTGGGGAACAGCGTGGCTCCGGCCACCTGGAACAGCGCGGGCTCAGGCCCCGCCGCCGCGCTCCTCGCGGATGTCGGAGACGACCCGGGCCGCGGTCTGGCGCACGGCCTCGGTCTCGGTCAGGAAGTGCCAGTAGTCGGGGTGGCGGCCCTCAAGACCGGCGATGGCCCGGTCCAGCCGTGCCACCGAGTCGTCCAGCGGCCGTGCGTGCCGGGGGTCGGGCGTGTGCCGGCCGGCCATGGCGAGGCGTTGCGCGTCCCGTACGGCGAACCGGGTCCGCTCGATCTCCTGCTGCGGGTCCTTCGCCACGGCGTCCAACCGCTGCAGCCGGTCCCCGGCGGCCGAGACCGCCTCGTCGACCGCGTTGAGCAGGGCGCGGACCGTGGAGAGCCGGGACGTGGCATCCGCCCAGCGCTGCTCGTCCCGCGCCTTCGCCGCCTCCGCCAGCTTCTCCTCGGCCTGCCGTACGTTGACGGCGGCCTGCTCCGGCACCGGCTGGAGGTCCTGCCAGCAGGCGGCCGAGAAGCGGCGGCGCAGCTCGCTCAGGACCGGCTCCACCGAGCCCGCCCGCGTCGTCAGGGCCTGTGCGCGGGTCCGCAGTGACACCAGCCGCCGGTCGATCTCGGCGGCCCGCTCCGGCAGCCGCTCCGCCTCCGCCCGCAGCGCCTCCGCGTCGCGCAGCACCACATCGGCCCGCTGGAGCGTCTCGGCGACCCCGTGCTTTCCCGCGCCCTGGTTCAGCTTGGTCAGCTCCGGGGCGAGGGCGGCGAGCCGGGCCGCGAGCTCATCGGCGCGCAGCCCCGCCGCCCGTACCGCATCGAGCGCGTTGCTCGCCCCGAGCAGCGCCTGCCGGGCCCGCTCCACGGCGGGGGCGAGCCGGGCGAGCTGGGTCTCCGCACTGCCCAGCAGCGTCCCGAGCCCTTGCCCGAACCGGTCCAGCTCGCCCTTGACCCGTACGAGATCGTCCTTGGCCCGGGTCAGCTCGGTACGGGCATTGGCGGCGACGGACGGCTCCAGATCGTCCCGGTCCAGGTCGTGGGCGTCGACGGCGGTGATGTAGGCGTGGCTGACGTCGTCGATGCGCCGTCCCAGCGCGGCGAAGTCCTCCGCCGCCTTGCGGCCGCGTGGGGAGTTGTCGACGGCGTTGATCGTCTCGATGGAGATCTTGAGGTCACGCTGGGCGGTGTCCAGCTCGTAGAAGGCCTCGGCCGCCGCGTCCCTGGCTGCCTGCGCCTCGGCACGCTGGCTCTCCCCACGCCCGCCGAACCACCGCCGGGTGCCGCCCCCGGCGAAGGCGGCGGGCAGCGTGGCGACGAGCAGGGGCACAGGCAGCAGCGCGAGGGCCAGAACATCCCGGAGCCCCTGGACTGCCGAGTCTGCCCGCCTTCCCGGCGCTCGCCGCGCATGGACCTCGCCCTGGGATCCGGCTCCGTTCCGGGCACCGGCTCCGCCCCCGGCACCGGAAACGCTCTCGACGGCGGAACTCCCACCCGCTCCTGCCTCTGGCCGCGTGTGTGTCGCCGTCACATCCCTCTCCCGTGCTGTTCCGCCCCTGCCGGTACATTCTCCCACCAGGTAAGGACGAACACACGGGCCCGATAGTTCGCGGTTCTAGTTCGCCGTTCGAACCTTCACCTCCCCGTTGTCGCTGCGGGCCTTCACCACATGGGCGCTGCTCTCGCTGCGCGGCACCTTGATGCTGACCTCGCCGTTGTCGGCGTTCGCGTTCACGGCGTACTTCTGTCCGCCCTGCGGCAGATCGATGACGATGCTCCCGTTGTCGCTGACGGTGTCCACCAGGTCGGGCACGCCGCTGAACCCCAGCCGGATCTCGCCGTTGTCCGCGCGGGCGACCACGGACTTGGTGCCTATCCGCTCGGCGAGGAGCGACCCGTTGTCGCTCTTGAGGTCGAGCGGCCCGCCGGAGTCCCGTACGACGATGTCGCCGTTGTCGGCGGAGAGCCGCAGCGGGGTGTCGAACCCGGCCGCGGCGATCCGGCCGTTGTCCGCGTCGGCCTTCACCGTCACCCCACGGGGCACCTTCACCTCGTGGCGCGCGGCACAGTTGTTGATCATGGCGTCGCACCTCACCCGGAGCGTCAGGGTGTCGTTCTCCATCTTCCAGACGGGATCGGGCCCACTCCCCAGCACGACCCACCCGTCGACCTGCCGCTCGACCTCGACCTCGTCCACATCGGCCGGCACCAGGGTCACGGTCGAGTCCTCGGCGTCGATGGTCAGCGTCTTCCCCTGCAACGCAAACGACGTGCGCTCCGCGGGCGCGTCATCGACGTCGGTGCTCCCGCACCCGGTGAGACCGAGCGCGAGCAGCGCGGCCCCGCTCCCCACGGCGAGCAGCCGGCCGGGGACCCTGCGGCGCGTGCGGGTCGGTGCGCTGGTACGGATGTCCACGATGATCGGTCCCCCAGGAGATAAGGCCGGACAGTGCCACCGGTCGTCGCTGCCGGTGTACTGCAAACCGTATGTACCGGGGCGGGGGCAGGGGCATCCGGACGGCTACCGTCTCCGAGGTGGGGTTAACCCCCCCTTCGGGGCCGGCGCTCGCGCCTCCGGACGGGCGCTTGCAACCAGCACTCCCGACCAGGACCTGCGGCTCGGGGCCGCTCCGAGCGGTTCCCGATCCGGTTTATGAACAGGTGGTCCGGTCCATGTACGCTGTTGCCTCATCCACGGGTGCGTAGCTCAGGGGTAGAGCGCTGCTCTTACAAAGCAGATGTCGGCGGTTCGAAACCGTCCGCGCCCACCGTTGCGAACGGCCAGGGCCCCGACCGTCACGGTCGGGGCCCTGGCCGTTCGTCAGCCGTCCGCAAACCCCTCGCATGCCCGCCCCGGCCCCCGCAGGTCTCAGGCGCCCGGAAGCCGCCAGGCAGCAAGGGGAATGGGCGCTCCCCGACCGACGTTGTGGAGGGGATGACCGAGGACACGCGTGGTGGCCCGTACGTCCCGCCCGAGCACGAAGCCGTACGGCAGCGGCTCCTGGCCGAACACGCCGATACGAGCGAGCGGATGGCGGCGCTGAGCCGTGACTTCGAGGCCATCGTCGAGGCGAACGCCCTGGTGGCCGTCGACGACGAGCATGACCCCGAGGGTTCGAGCACCGCCTTCGAGCGGGCCCACGTCGCCGCCTTGCTGGCGCAGGCGCGGGAGCATCTGGCCGAGCTGGACCTGGCCGTGGAACGGCTGGCGAGCGGCGACTACGGGCGCTGCGAGGTGTGCGGAGAGCAGACTCCGGCGGCCCGGCTGGAGGTGCGGCCGGCGGCCACGACCTGTGTCGGTTGTGCGGGCGGGCGCGCGGAGCGTCGCCGTTGAGCGTGCCGACGGGGTCCTACGGCGCATCCGCCGGGCACTCCATGATGGGCGCAGCCCCTATGGGTGCAGGCGTACAGGGGCGGGACGGGGAGAGGAACAGGCATGGGGCAGACACTCGCGGAGATCCTGGACGGGGCCGCGCGCGGTCGGTTTCCGGCAGCTGACGGGGGGACCACCGTGGTGGAGGCGCCGAGTGGGCGGGACAGTGGCGTGATCGCCTTCACCGCGCACTCGGTGGTGTTCACCGACGAGGATCCCGCATGGGTCCCCGCGACCCTGGCGTCCCTGGACTGCGATGCGCTGGCCGCCACCATGCACCCGCGCTTCCTGCACGCGTTCCTGGAGCGGACGGGCCGGACCACCGACACCATCGACCTCCTCACGGTCGCGCCCGCTCTCCCCGACGATCCTCCGCTGGACCTGCGGGAGATCACCGATCCCGTTCACTCCCGGGTGGTGAGCGCCCGCGGGCGGCGTGACGGCGTGCGGATGTGGGCGGTCGACGGTGGGGTGCTGGTCCTCGGGCGCGGGGTGGCGGGGCGCTGGGAAGTGGCCGTCGAGCTGGACGAGGAGGCCCGGCACCGGGGTCTCGGCCGGGCCCTGGCCACCGCCGCCGCCACCTGGTGCCCGGGGGCGAACCGCTCTGGTCGCAGCAGGCCGCGGGCAACGCGCGCAGCATCAGGGCGTTCCAGGCCGCCGGGTTCCGGCCGGTGGGGTCGGAGGCGTTGCTGCTCGGTCGGTAGGGGCGGGCTGCGGGCGGCTGACGGGTTCGGTGGGGCTACCGGTCCTGTCCGCGAGTTCCAGGGACGGCGGCGGAGCCGGGCGCGGTGAGTTCGAGTGTTCTGTCGGTGCGTCCGGCGCTCATGCCGTCGAGCCAACTCTCGTACCAGTCGAGGAAGTCGGTGGCGGGGGAGAGGTCTGGGCCCCGGTGCCCGTCGCTGTTGCCGGTGAGGATGCGGCCGGTCAGCGGGCCCGTCAGCGCGAGGACGCAGACGTCGGTGCAGCCCATTTCGATGATGTGCAGGAAGAGATCATCCGGGCCCGCCGGTCGGTCCGCTCGTTCGAATCCGCAGGGCGTTCCGGGCTCTCCGATCGGGTCCATGGCTCATCCTCTCGTGTTCAGGGCCAGGGGCCGGACGATTTTCGGAGCGGGATGCAGCCCTCGTCCGCCACCGCCACGGCCTCCCGGGATGCGCTCCCGCGAGCGCCAAGGCACCGTGGAGACATGGCCGCGCACCCGCCTGTGATCGTGTACCCGCCCTCCGCGACCGGAGCGCGGCGGGTCACCGTGCACGGGCAGATCGTGGGGCTGGCGCACGGGCGGGGTGAGGTGGCCGCGTTGTTGCGGGCCGCCGGGTTCGCGCCGGGGCCGGACGAGGCCGTCGAGCTGGACCGACCGGGGCTGATCGAATGGCGCGGCGGCGACCTCGACACCTGGAGCCCGGCCACGAACTCGTAATCCGGTGAGTACGAGTGGGCCGTCACACCCGGTGAGTACGAATGGGCCGTCACACCCGGTGAGTGCGAGAGGGCGTCACCCGAACGGGTGCGTCCAAGTGGCTTGCCGGGGCGGGCGCAGGGAACGTCGGAGCTGATCTGCACGCACCATCAGCGCAGGTCAGGACCGCAGGCGCCCGGCGTGCCTGCCCAGGCCGAGGAGTTCTCATGTCCCAGCCCAGCGCACCGACGCCCGGCAGCAGTACGTCCCGCCCCGCCGCACCCGGCGACGCCGCCGGCAACCCGTGGGCCGGCGGCGGAACGCTGTTCGCCGGGTTCCTGCTCCTCGTCGACGGTGTCCTCGGAGTGATCAAGGGCATCGCGGGGATCGCCACCAACGACGTGTACACGGTCGTCAACGAGTACGTCTTCAAGTTCAACGTCACCGCGTGGGGCTGGATCCACCTGATCCTCGGCGTGCTCCTGATCTTCGTCGGCTGGGGCATCCTCAAGGGCGCGTCCTGGGCCCGGGTCGTGGGCATCGTCCTCGTCTCGCTGAACCTGATCGCCAACTTCATGTGGCTCCCGTACACGCCGATCTGGGCCGTCGTCACCATCGCCATCGACGTCTTCATCATCTGGGCCCTGTGCACCGACCGCTCCAAGCCGGTGCTCTGACGTGGCCGACCGCACCAGGACGGAGCTCGTGGACCTCGCCGCCGAGGCGTACGTCTACGGATACCCCCTGGTGGACGACCTCTCCATGGTCGGGAGATCGCTCCGTGAAGGGTTCGGCGGGATGGCGGCCGAGCCCTTCAACCGGTTCGCCCACTCCGAGCACCTCGCCGACCACCGTACGGAGTTCGTCTCCGTCAACAACGACACCGTCTACTCCGTCGCCCAGCTCGACCTCTCCGGCGGGCCGCTGCGCCTCCACGTCCCCGGCACCGGCGGCGCGTACTACGTGCTCCAGTTCGTCGACGCCTGGACGAACCCCTTCGCGTACGTCGGCCGGCGCGCCACCGGTACCGGCGAGGGCGAGTGGCTGATCGTGCCGCCCGGCTGGGCCGGCAGCGTTCCCGGTGGCCTGCGCGGGGTCATCGACGCGCCCACCTCCGTGGTGACCGTCGTCGGGCGCTACGCCTGCGACGGACCCGGCGACCTGCCGCGCGTCCGAGCGCTCCAGGAGCGGCTCACCCTCACCCCGCTCGACGGCAGGCCCCACCGCACCGGCCTGCCCGCGCCGGAGCCCGGCGTACCCGAGGAGCTGCGATTCTTCGAGGAGCTGCGGGTGTGGATGGCCGACTTCCCGCCGTCCGCGGCCGACCAGGCGTACCAGGACCGCTTCCAGCCGCTCGGGCTGCTGGAGGAGGGGCCTTCGCCGTACGTCGCCGCCGCCCCGGACCTCGTCGACGCGTTGGCCAAGGGGCTGGAGCGGGGGCGGGCCCGGGTCGAGGGGGTCAGCCGTGCCGGGACGGGCGGCGGCGCGGGCCGGAGGCCGGGGAGCTGGGAGCTGGACCCGCACTTCTTCGACTACAACCTGGACCACTTCGGCGTCGGCACGGTCGACTCGCCGCAGTGGCGGATCGCCGACCGCGAGGCCTCCTACCTGGCCCGCGCGGTCGCCGCCCGGATCGGGCTGTGGGGGAACCACGGGTACGAGGCGGTGTACGCCCAGACTTTCCAGGACAGCGAGGGCCGGCAGCTGAACGGCGCGTACTCCTACCTCCTGCGCTTCCCGGAGCCGCCGCCCGTCGAGTCGTTCTGGTCGGTGACGATGTACAGCACGCCGGATTACCGCCTTGTCGACAATCCGGCCCACCGCTACTCGATCGGGGACCGTACGCCCGGCCTCGTCCACGCCGGCGACGGCTCGCTCACCCTCCCCCTCTCCCACGACCGGCCCGCCGACCCCGCCCACGCGGCGAACTGGCTCCCCGCGCCCGCCGGAGACTTCCGGCCCATGCTGCGGCTGTACACACCGGGTGCCGCCGTCCTCGACGGGAGGTACGAGATCCCCGTCATCGAGCGGGTCGAAGGGTAGGAGCCGGTCGCGACGCGAGCCGTTGTCAGTGGTGCGGTCCACACTGGAGTCATGTGCCGCAGCATCAAGACCCTTCGCCCGCCCGCCCTCCCCGAAGAGGCCACCGAGGAGGACATGCGGGCCGCCGCCCTTCAGTACGTACGCAAGGTGTCCGGCTTCCGCGCGCCCGCCGCGCACAACCGGGAGGTGTTCGACCGTGCCGTCGACGACATCACCGAGGCCACGATGAAGCTGCTGGACGGCCTGGAGATACGGGGCTCGGCCGCCACCCGGAGCACCGCCGAGAGCTGAGGCCCCGGCCGACGGCTCAGGGCGAGACCGGCGCCGGTGACGTGACCGGGGCGGGGCCGTTCGGCTGGCCGGGAATGGTGCCGGGGGCCGGGGCGGCCTGGGAGGTGGTGACCGAGGTGGCGGACCCGGATGCGTCCGCCGGTACGGAGGATGCCTGGAGGGCCCCCGCCGAACCCGTCCCTACTGAACCCGCCCCCGCCTCCCGCGCCGCCTTCGGGCGCTTCTTCACCACGAACGCCGCCAGCGCGCCCGCCATGAACAGGGCCAGCACCGAGACGGCCGTCCCGAACCAGGTCGAGCCGAGCCACCGGCCTCCGAAGTAGCCGAGGCCCACGCTGTAGCCCGCCCAGACCAGACCCGCCACGGCGGACCAGGGGAGGAAGTCCCGCTTCCGGCGGTGGGCCGCGCCCGCCCCGAGCGAGACCACCGAGCGGCCCGCGGGGGCGAACCGGGCGACGATCACCAGCGCCCCGCCGCCCCGGCTCAGAGCCGCGCCGAGACGTTCCTGCGCCTTGGTGAGGCGGCGCGAGCGTGCGATCGCCCGGTCCAGCCGGTCGCCGCCGCGCCAGGCGAGACGGTACGCGACGAGGTCGCCGAGGACCGAGGCGGTGGCCGCGCAGAGGATGAGGACCACGAGCGAGGGCACCTCACCGGTGGCGTCGCCCGAACCGTTGACGCCGGTCGAGCCCGCGGCGGCCGCGGTGGCGGCGGTGATCACGAGGACACCGCTGGGCAGCAGAGGGAGGAAGACGTCCAGGAGCACCGAGGCCGCGACCACCACGTAGATCCATGGGCTGCTGGTCAGTGCGGCCACACTCTCAAGCACCCGTCGACTCCCCGATCGTGTCAACGCCGCGACGTCGCAGGGGAGCGGCATGGGCGGCAGGTTCAGCTGTACAGCGTACGCGTGGAGGTTCCGCGCAGATGGCTCAGGGTCGGGTGATGTTGTGCGGGTCGTGTACACCTCGCCGGTGGTAGGGGCGTTAGGCAGGCCGAAGCGACCGGCACGAGCGAGGAGCCACAGGTGGACAGGACAGCAGAGGCAGCGGGGACGGCGGGGACGGTAGGGACGGCAGAGGTGGCAGGGGCGGCAGAGGTGTCGTCGGTGCGGGCGCCCGGGAGCGTCCGGCGGAGGCTCCTGGTCGGCGCGGCGGCCCTGGTGATGCTCGGCGGCGGCGTCTCCATCGCCCACGGCGCGGCGGACGGGCCGGACGGCGGAGGTCACGCGGCCCACACCGCCGCCGCCGGTGGTGCCGGGGAGGCGGGACCGGTCGGTGGTGCCTCGCGGAGCGGCGTGTTCTGGATGCGGGCCGACGGGGTGTTCTCGCCGCCCGGCTCCTTCGTCCCGTCCGACGCGCTGACGTACGACACCGCCCTCGTACCGGCCGCCGCGCGGATCGAGATCACGCAGTACTCCCACCGGACCAGTCACCGCGTCGGCACCCGGCTGCGCGGCCTCGTCCCGAACCGTGCGTACGGGATGCACGTCCACACCTCGCCCTGTGCGGCCGATCCCGCCTCGGCGGGGCCGCACTACCAGCACCGCGCCTCCGCCACCGCGGACCCGGTCAACGAGGTGTGGCTGGACTTCCGCACCGACCGGAACGGCGCCGGCGAGGCGGAGGCCCGGCACGAGTGGGGGTTCCGGGACGGCGGGGCGCGGTCGGTGGTCGTGCACGACGCGCAGGGCGGCGCGGGCAAGCGGGTGGCCTGCTTCACGGTGCCGTTCTCGTCCTAGCCGGCGCCTTGCCGTGTACGGCGGCGGCACCCGAGGGGAATACGGCGGTGCCCCGCTCCCCGCGACCGTCGCGTCGCGGGGAGCGGGGCACCGTACCGTCCGGGGCCGGGCCTGTGAGCCTCAGACCGAGACCGGCGTGGCGGGCTCGCGGCGGGAGTCCTCGGCCGGGGCGTGCTCGGTGCGCGAGCCGAAGAGGCGGTCCAGGGCGAAGGCGCCCGGGCCGGTGAAGACCAGCAGCAGGAACGCCCAGCAGAAGAGGGCCGACGCCTCTCCGCCGTTGCCCACCGGGGCGAGCGCCTCGGGCTGGTGGACCACGAAGTACGCGTAGGCCATCGAGCCGGAGGCGATGAAGGCGGCGATACGGGTGCCGAGGCCGAGCGCGACCAGGGTGCCGCAGACCAGCTGGATCAGGGCGGCGTACCAGCCCGGCCAGGTGCCGGCCGCCACGTCGCGGCCGCCGAGCACGCCGAAGAGGCTGGAGGCGCCGTGGACGGCGAAGATCAGGCCGACGACGAAGCGGAAGAGGCCGAGCGCATAGGGCTGGGCCCTGTTCAGGTGAAGGGGCATGGGGGGTGGGCTCCTCGGTCTGGGTGGGGGCGTGAACCGACTGAGCGCCTCAGGTTAGGGAAACCTCACCAGTACTTGCAAGTTCAACATTCTGTCGGGTGGCTGAAAATCGACTAGATCTCCTGGGTGAGTGAACGCTCAAGAACGCTCACGAGCTGGTTGTCGCCACCCACCGACTTGGCCTGGACCAATGTCAGCGCAGAGTTCCGGCCATTCAGGGTCAACGTCATCAGCTGGTTGCCGAACCACGGGCCGCCCGCTCTGCTCCAGGTGACCGGCGACGGTTCCGTACGCCCGTGGCGGGTCAGCAGGCGGCCGATGCGCCGGCCCACCCCGCTCCAGCCGAAGCGGAAGCCCAGCCGGATCGACCGGGGGACCGAGTTGTGCACGGGGGAACACGTCAGCTGGAGAACGCGGGATTCCGGGGCGCCGCCAGGGGTGGTGGCGGGCCAGTGCGGTTCGGCGATGTAGGCGTGGTGCACGTCCCCGGACAGCACACATACCGTCGCCGGAGCGTCCGGACCGCTCCCCACGCGGCACAGCAACTCCGTGAACCGGCCGAAGGATTCGGGGAACGCGGCCCAGTGCTCCAGATCGGCCGCCCGGCGCAGCTTCTCGCCGAACCGCGCCCAGCGGCCACCGCGAGCACCCGCGCACAGGGCCGCGTCCCAGGTCTCCACGTCGTGGACGAGCGGCGGCAGCAGCCACGGCAGCGAACTGCCGATGAGGAGATGGTCGTACGCGGAGGGGTCCTCCAGCACGCGCTCGCGCAGCCAGCGGGCCTCACCCTCGTCCAGCATCGCCCGGCGCCCCTCGTCCAGGACGCGGGCCGCCCGGGTGTCCACCATCAGCAGCTGTACTCGGCCGAAAATGCGTTGGTAGCTCCAGCGGGTCCGGGCCGGATCGGCGTCGGTCTCCGCCGCGAAGCGCCGGAGCGTCTCGGTGCCGTCGGGCAGGGCCGTCACGGTGGCGTACACCGGATCGGCCGCCAGCTCGGCGGGGGAGAGGTTGCCGAGGTGCTGGTAGACCCAGTACGACATCAGCCCGCTCACGATCCGCTCGTTCCACCAGGGCGTGGCGCGCATGTGCTCCTGCCAGGCGGCGCTGGTGTTCCAGTCGTCGATGACGTCGTGATCGTCGAACATCATGCAGCTCGGCACGGTGGAGAGCAGCCAGCGCACCTCGGGGTCGCGCCACGATTCGTCGTACAGGCAGGTGTACTCCTCGTAGTCCGCGACCTCCGTGCCCGGCGGCTCGCGCAGGTCGCGCCGCATCGCCAGCCTCCGCTGCGTCGCCGTCGACGTCTCGTCCGCGTACACCTGGTCGCCGAGCAGGAGCAGGACGTCGGGGCGCTCGGCGGCGGGGTCGGCGGCGAGACGGGCGGCCAGGGTGACCAGCGCGTCCGGGCCCACCGGATCGTGCCCGCCGCCCGGGGCCGCGGCCCAGCGGCACGAGCCGAACGAGATCCGTACGCCGGGTGCTTGGGGCGCACCCGCGCCCACCGGTGGCGTGGTGATGGTGCTCGGCGGCAGGCGTGCGTCCTCGGGCGGCCACACGCGCCGGTCGCCGATCAGCACCTCGTACGCCGTCGTCGTGCCGGGCGTCAGCCCCTCCACGACCACCAGCGCGTAGTGGTGTCCGGCCACCGCGAAGGTCGGGGACGACCCCGAGGCGCCGTCCGCGCACCGGACCTCCACGGTGCACGGACGGCTCGCCTCGGCCCAGACGGTCGCGGTGGAACCGGACTCCCAGTCGACGTACCGCAGCAGCGGTCCCAGCCGTAGTCCGGCCATGTCGTGCCCTCCTCGCGTCTACGTCAGGGATGGGCTCCGTAACGTACAGAACGACGGAGGAGGGTGCACGGGTTCCGGCGGCCGGGGTGGCCTGGGGGCGGTCGGGGGTGGTCGGGGGTGGCCCGGGGTGGTCGGGGGTGGCCTGGGGTCAGCAGCCGTTCAGGGCCGTCTGCAGGGCGGACTTCTCGGCGGAGTCCACGCTCAGGTTGTAGTGCTTCTTGACGTGGACCCACGCGCGGACGTAGGTGCACTTGTACGCGGCGCGCGGCGGCATCCACTTGGCCGGGTCCTTGTCGCCCTTGGCCTGGTTGACGTTGTCGGTGACCGCGATGAGCTGCGGGCGCGTCAGGTCGTTGGCGAAGGACTGGCGCTGGGCGTTGGACCAGCTGCTCGCGCCGGAGCGCCAGGCCTCGGCGAGCGGGACCATGTGGTCGATGTCCACGTCGGAGGCGGCGCTCCAGGTGGCGCCGTCGTACTGCGAGTACCAACTGCCGCTGACGGCGGCACAGGAGGCGTCCTGCTGGACGTTGGTGCCGTCGCGCTTGAGGACGACCTCGCGGGTGTTGCAGGCGCCCGACTGGGTGATCCAGTGCGGGAACTTGTCGCGGCTGTAGCCGCTGGAGGAGCCCTCGGCGCCGACGGTGAGCTGGCCGAGGTAGGTGCGCGCGGTCGCCGCGCTGACCGGGGTGGGGAGGGCGGCCTGAGCGGTCGGGGCGGTGAGCAGGACGGAGGTGGCGGCGAGGGTGGCGGTGGCGGCGGCGACGGCCGAGCGACGCGCGTAGATACCGAACATGCGAACTCCCTTTGGGGCGGGGGGTGCTGGGGCGGGCGGCATGTGGAGCCCGGCCAGCGTGGCGGCGCCAGGTTTCCTGGGGGTGGGCGTCAGGTAACAGGGTGACGACATGTGCACGTCACATCAAGAGGTGTGACGGGGCGTGTGGGAGTGAACAGACCGCCCGGTGCGTGAAGGGAGTTGCGCGGCCGGAGGTGTTCCTGGGTACGGCGCGGGGCGGTGCGGTATAGGGCTGCGGGGGGCGGCGCGGTGCGGTGTGGGGCCGTTCCGTGGGCGGCGGGAGGAGTGCCCGGCGGTTCTATCGTTGGCTCGTGCTGCTACCGGTCACGCCGGCCCTCGGGGTCGTCCTCGTCGTCCTGTTGGTGCTCGCCGCCGTTGCCGCCGCGTGGGCCCGGCTGGGGTGGTCGCGCGAGATCCTGGTGGCCGGAGTGCGGGCCGCGGCCCAACTCGCCGTGGTCTCCCTGCTGATCGGCTGGGTGGCCCAGCGGCTGGGGCCGCTGCTCGGGTTCCTGGTGCTGATGTTCGCCGTGGCCGCCTGGACGGCGGGGCGCCGCATCACCCGTAACCGCACCTGGTGGTGGGCGGCCGTGCCGATCGGGGCCGGGGCGCTCCCGGTGGTCGGGCTGCTGCTGGCCACGGGGCTGGTGCCGGTCCGGGGCCTGGCGCTCATCCCGGTGGCGGGCATCCTCATCGGAGGGGCGCTCACCGCGACCGTGCTCGGCGGGCGGCGCGCGCTGGGCGAACTCACCACGCGTCACGGGGAGGTGGAGGCGGGCATGGCGCTCGGGCTGCTCGACCGGGACGCGCGGCTGGAGATCGTCCGGCCCGCCGCGTCGGACGCGCTGCTGCCGGGGCTCGACCAGACGCGGACGGTGGGGCTCGTCACGTTGCCGGGAGCGTTCGTGGGCATGCTGCTGGGCGGCGCCTCACCGGTGGAGGCGGGCGCCGTGCAGCTCTTCGTCCTGGTGGCGTTGATGGCGGTGCAGGTGGTGGCCGTCGCGGTGGTGCTGGAGCTGGTCGCGCGCGGGTGGCTGCACCGGGAGTGGGCGCCGGGAGTGAGCGCTGGCGCCCGTCGGGGCTCAGGCGGCGCCGTCCCGGCTCAGGCGGCGCTGTCCGGGCTCAGGCGGCGCTGATGTGCAGGCGGATCGTGCCGTCGCCGGCCGTCTCCACCCGGATCTGCGTCAGGTCCTCGACGTGCGCGTCCGGCGCCAGGGCCGCGGCGCGCGGGCCGACGCCCACGACCCGCATACCGGCCGCGCGGCCCGCCGCGATGCCCGCCTCGGAGTCCTCGAACACGATGCAGTCCGCCGCACCGAACCCCAGCTCCGCCGCGCCCTTGAGGAAGCCCTCCGGGTCCGGCTTGCTGGCGCCGACCTGTTCGGCGGTGACGCGGACGGCGGGCATCGGCAGTGCGGCCGCACCCATCCGGGCCGTCGCGAGCGCGCTGTCGGCCGAGGTCACCAGGGCGTGCGGGAGGTCGGCGATCGCGGCCATGAACGCGGCGGCGCCACCGATCGGGACCACGCCGTCGACATCGGCGGTCTCCTCGGCGAGCATCACCCGGTTGTCCGCGTAGTTCTCCTCGACCGGGCGGTCCGGGAGCAGGACGGCCATCGTGGCGTACCCCTGGCGGCCGTGGACCACCTTGAGAGCGGCTTCGGGGTCCAGTCCGTGCTTGAGCGCCCACCGGCGCCAGCAGCGCTCGACGACCGCGTCGGAGTTCACGAGGGTGCCGTCCATGTCCAGCAGGAGGGCGCTTGCGGTGAGGACGGTGGCCGACATCGGCTGGCTCCAACGCGCGGGGGGTTGGTCGTGCGGTACAAGAGCAGCCCCGCCCGCCGGTCAGGGAGTGCGGGCGGGAGCTACTTTGTTCCACGAAGATACAAAAACCTGGGCCGGAAAGCCAATCCCGCCGGTCCGCCCGGTCCGGAAACCCCGCATCGCCGCTCAGCCGCGCCCCCGTCCGCTCGTCTCCGCCTCCAGCGCGCTCCGGGTGTTCGGCCCGTACACACCGGCCGCATCGCCTTCGATCGCCTTGTACGACTGGTAGATCCGTACGGCGTGCTCCACCCGGTCGTTGAAGTTCCCGTCCGCGTCGCCGTGGTAGAGCCACACCTCCTGGAGCCGGTTCTGCAACACGGCCACCTGTGGGCCCTGGTCGCCGCGCCGCAGCGAGGAAGGGGCCAGCTCGGCCGGCGGCGCGTCGGTCGGCGGCGCCGCCTCACGGGTCGCCGAGGCGGACGGCGCGTCGGGCGAGGCCGTCGCCGGAGCGGAGGCGGTCGCGCTGGGCTCGGCGCTCTCCGAGGTGGAGGGCGAGGCGGAGGGGGACGCGGAGGCGGAGGCCGACGGGGTGGACGAGGGCGATGCCGTACGGGACGGAGCGGCCGAGGCGGAAGGGGACGGGGCCGGGGCGACGGAGGCGGCGGGTTCGTCCGCGGTGTCCGGGGCGCTCGTGGTCGCCTCCGGCAGCGCTTCGCTCTGGGCCCCGTCCCGGTCGAAGAGCCCGCCGGCGAAGGCCGCCGTCCCGACCACCGCCACCACGGCCGCGCCTACGGCCAGGGCCGCGAAGGGACGCCTGCGGCGCGGCTGTACGGGGTCGGGGGCTTCCAGGGGTGCGGTGGTGCGGACGCCCGAGGCCGCGCCGAAGGCGGGTCCCGTACCGAAGGCCGGTCCGGCACCGGACTCGGAGCCCGTACCGAAGGCCGGCCCGGCACCGGACTCGGGTCCCGTACCGAAGGCCGGCCCGGCACCGGACTCGGGTCCCGTACCGAAGGCCGGCCCGGCACCGGACTCGGGTCCCGTACCGAAGGCCGGCCCGGCACCGGACTCGGGTCCCGTACCGAAGGCCGGCCCGGCACCGGACTCGGAGCCCGTACCGAAGCCGGAGCCCGTACCCACCCCCGTACGGGAGTCCACCCCGCCGCCCAGATGCAGCGGCATGGTCGTCGCGGCATCACCCGAAGCGAGCTGCGCCGGCCCCGCCGAGGGATCCCGTACCGGTCCCTCCAAGGCGTCCCCGCCCTCCGGCCCGGTGCCCTCTCCCAGCGTCACGTACGGCCTGATCCGCAGCGGGTCGAAGTCCTCCGCCGCCGCCATCTCCGCCGAGCGGGCGGCGCGCAGCTCGTCCCCCGTGAGCGGCTGCGCGCCCGTGTCCGTACCGCACCGGCAGGGCATCCGGTGCTCCGTGCCGGGCTCGCCTGCCGTCCGTCTGCCGCACTCCGGGCATGCGTGTCCGGTCATCGTGGGTCCCCTCCCCTTGAACTGCCTGCGATTATGCAGCCCGCCCCGGCGAACCCCAATGCCCCACCGGCCCACGACGGGCCACGGGCGGCGCTCGGCAGGCCATAACAGGGCGGAACGGCCAGGATGGGGGTGTAGTGGATCAGCAGATCGCAGTGGATCGGGCTGCGGTGGATCGCAGCGGATCGAGGAGACGCCCATGGCCCAGCAGCTGAGCCCGCCCATGGTCCCCGGCGAGGGGCAGTCCCGCCGGACCGTCCTGGTGGCGATCGGCGCGCTGCTCCTCGGCATGCTGCTGGCGGCACTCGATCAGACCATCGTCTCCACCGCGCTGCCCACCATCGTCAGCGAGCTCGGCGGTCTCGACCACCTCTCCTGGGTGGTCACCGCCTATCTGCTGGCGGCGACGGCGGCGACCCCGCTCTGGGGCAAGCTCGGCGACCAGTACGGCCGCAAGAAGCTCTTCCAGACCGCGATCGTCATCTTCCTGATCGGCTCCGCCCTCTGCGGCATGGCCCAGAACATGCCCCAGCTCATCGGCTTCCGCGCTCTCCAGGGGCTCGGCGGCGGCGGGCTCATGGTGCTCTCGATGGCGATCGTCGGAGACCTCGTCACCCCGCGCGAACGCGGCAAGTACCAGGGCCTCTTCGGTGCCGTCTTCGGGGCGACGAGCGTGCTCGGACCGCTGCTCGGCGGGTTCTTCACCCAGCACCTCAGTTGGCGCTGGGTCTTCTACATCAACCTGCCGATCGGCGTCGTCGCGCTGCTCGTCATCGCGGCCGTGCTGCACATCCCGGTCCACCGCGAGAAGCACACCATCGACTACCTCGGCACCTTCCTCATCGCCTCCGTCGCCACCTGCCTCATCCTCGTGGCGTCCCTCGGCGGCACCACCTGGGCCTGGGGATCGGCCCAGATCATCGCGCTGGCCGTGCTCGCCGTGGTGCTGCTGATCGCGTTCGTGGCCGTGGAGCGGCGGGCGGCGGAACCGGTGCTGCCGCTGAAGCTCTTCCGGATCAGGACCTTCAGCCTCGTCGCCGTCATCAGCTTCGTCATCGGTTTCGCGATGTTCGGGGCGATGACCTATCTGCCCACCTTCCTCCAGGTGGTCCACGGCATCACCCCCACCATGTCCGGTGTGCACATGCTGCCGATGGTCCTCGGCCTGCTGCTCACCTCGACCGCCTCCGGGCAGATCGTCAGCCGTACCGGCCGCTGGAAGGTGTTCCCGCTCGCGGGCACCGCGCTCACCGCCGCCGGCCTGCTGCTCCTCCACCGCCTCACCCCGGACAGCTCGACCTGGGAAATGAGCCTCTGCTTCTTCGTCTTCGGCGCCGGGCTGGGCCTGGTCATGCAGGTCCTCGTCCTCGTCGTGCAGAACGCCGTCTCCTACCAGGACCTCGGCGTCGCCACCTCCGGCGCGACCTTCTTCCGCTCCATCGGCGCCTCGTTCGGCGTGGCCATCTTCGGCACCGTCTTCACCAACCGGCTCATCGGCCAGCTCGACAGCGCCCTCACGGGCCGGTCCCTACCGCCGGGCGTCGACGCCGACCGGCTGGCGGCCGACCCCCGCTCCATCCAGATGCTCCCGGCCGACCTGCGCCCCTCGATCCTCGACGCGTACTCCACCTCCATCACGGACGTCTTCCTGTACGCGGCACCCGTCGTCCTCCTCGCCTTCGTGCTGGCCTGGTTCCTGCGGGAGGACAAGCTCCGGGGCTCGGTGACCGCTCCCGACACCAGCCAGACCCTCGCCTCCAACCCGGTGGAGCGTTCCTCGTACGACGAGTGCGCCCGCGCACTCTCGGTGCTCGCGACCCGGGAGGGGCGCCGGGAGATCTACGAGAAGATCACCGCGCGCGCCGGGTACGACCTGCTGCCCGCCGCCAGCTGGCTGCTGCTGCGGATCAAGCGGCACGGCACGGTCGAGCCCGCGCGGCTCGCGGAGGTGGCGCCCGTACCGCTCCGGGTGATCACCGAGGCGGCCCGGCAGGTGGAGGGGCGCGGACTGGCCCGCCGTGAGGGGCTCCAGATGATCCTCACCGACGCGGGTGCCGAGGCCGTGGTGCGGCTCTCGCAGGCCCGGGAGGACTCCCTCGCGGAGCTGCTGGGCGACTGGTGGGGGCCGGACCGGCCCACCGACCTGGTCAAGCTGGTGGCCGAGCTGACGGCGGAGGTCAGCGGGTCGAGCAAGGAGCGCCCGCACATGCCGGCACCGCCCCGCGACCACGCGGCGGACTGGCACCACGACATCGACCACCGGGACCGCCGGGACGACCACCGGCCCTGACCGGCCACCGGCCACCGGCCCGCGCCCGTGTCCACGAGGACAGGCCCTTCACAGCTCCTGAGGACGTCCAGCCCCTCCAGCTCCTCCAGACCTCACAGCTCCTTCGCGAACCAGACCTCCGCGTACGGGTTGCGCCGGTGGAAGGCCGGCACCTCCGCGTAGCCGTGCTTCGCGTACAGGCCGCGCGCCTCGACCAGGTCGAGACGGGTGTCCAGCCGGAGCAGCCGTACGCCGAGCGCCCGCGCCTCCTCCTCGATCGCGGCCAGCATCACCCCGCCGCCACCCGTCGACCGGAACGCCGGGCGTACGTACACCCGCGTCAGCTCCGCCGAACCCGGTACGGCCTCCTCCGTCAGCACCAGCCCCGCACAGCTCGCCGCCTTGCCCTCGTGGCGGCCGACGACGAACTGACCGGTCGGCGGCAGCAGCAGGTCCGCGCCGTCGTCGGCGAGCCCCTCGGCTATCTCCGCTTCGGTGGCGGGCCGCTGCCAGTAGCGGCTCGCCACCTCGTCGTAGTAGTCGCGGCGCAGCGCGGTGGCGTCGGCGGAGTCGAAGCGTTCGGCGGTCACGGTCCAGGTCATGTGCGGCATTCTTGCTCCCGCACGGCCGAAGGACGATGTGATTTATGTGCAGGGGGCACCAGTGAACCGACCTACCGCAGACGCAGACGCAGACGCAGGCACAGGCACAGGCGCAGGCGCAGGCGCCGACGCCACGACGCGGGCCCGGGCCGTCCGCCATCTCGCCGACCGCTGGATACGGGACGCGCTCGCCACCGGGAAGCCGGCGAACGGTGACAGCTTCGTCTGCTCGCCCGCCGGGCTGTGGCTGGCGCTCGCCGCCGTGGCCGCCGGAGCGCGCGGCGAGACCGCCCGGGAGCTGCGGGCGCTGCTCGGTACGGCGGACCGGGAGGCGGCACCCGCCGTGACGGCGGCGGCCCGCGAGCTGGCGCTGACCGGTGCGCTGGAGGTGGCGACCCGGGTGTGGAGCCGGGTGCCGGTACGGGAGGCGTACCGCGAGGCGCTGCCGGACGTCCGGTTCGACGACGGGATGGACCCGGCAGCCGCCGACGCCTGGGTACGGGAGGCCACCGGCGAGCTGATCGAGCGGCTGCCCCTGCAGATCACCGACGAGACCCTGCTCGCCCTGGTCAACGTCCTGGCGCTGAAGGCCCGCTGGGAGAAGCCGTTCGAGGGCTGGCTGACCCGGGACCTGCCGTTCACCGACGCGTCCGGCACGACCCGCCCGGTGCCGACCATGACGAAGGGCGTGCCGCTCGCCGATGTGTGGACGGTGGACGGCACGTACGTCGTCGAACTGCGCTGCGCCTCGGACGCTTCCGGCGGCGGAGCCCGGGTCAGGTTCGTCCTCGGCGAGCCGGGCGCGGGCGCCCGCCAGGTGCTGCCCGCCGGCTGGGCGGACCGGAGCGCCGGGGGCCGGCCGGATGCGGACCTGGTGACCATCGCGTTGCCGCGCCTCGCCCTCCGTACCCGCATCGCCGTCACCGCACAGCTGCCCGCGCTCGGCGTCCGGCTGGCCACCTCCGACGCGGCGGACTTCTCCGGCCTCTCGCCGCAGCCGCTCACCATCTCCGACGTGGTCCAGGAGTCCGTGCTGAAGGTCGCCGAGGAAGGTGTGGAGGCCGCGGCGGTGACCGTGGTCGCGATGCGGGCCGGCAGCGCGGCCCCGCCGCCGCAGCGGCTCCTGCGCCTCGCCTTCGACCGCCCGTTCGGCACCGTCGTCCTGCCCGCCGGCACCGACGTCCCGCTCTTCGCCGCCTGGCAGGCGGACACGCCCTCCGGCCCGGCGCACACCTGATCGTCCTTCCGAACAGAGATTCTCCGGACCGGAGGATGATGACAGTCAGGCAAAGAGGGGGTTGATTGTGTCTACCCCGTAGGGCAGTGCGAGGCTTCATCCGGCGCTGCCCCGAGTCGAAGGGGCGGGGCATGGAACGGCGGGAGGGGCGGCGCAGCGTGGCGAACGCGGAGCACAGTGTGCGCGGTGGCGCGGCGGCGGACGCGGTGACGAGTACGGAGACGAGGACCGGGCTGACCCGGGCCGTGCTCTGGCTGGTCGTCGCCGTGCTGGCGGTGCGGCAGATTGCGGTGGTGCTGCGGCAGCCGCCCGGCGAACGGCTCACCGATCTGGAGACCTGGATCGGCGAGAACGGTGTCCTGCGGGTGACGGGCTCGCTGTACGACAGCGGCCGGTTCACCGGCACGCCCTTCGCCGGTCTGGTGCTGAAGCCGCTCACCGCGTCGGCCGAGGCGGCCCTCGGCATCGCCTGGACCTTCGGCACCCTGCTCCTGGTGGCCGCCCTCGGTGTCGTCGCCGCGCGCGCTCTGCCCGCACCGGTGGGCCGGCGTACGGCGCTGCTCGCCGTACCCGTCGCGATCACCCTGCTCATGCTGTCGCTGCCGGTCCGCAACACCCTCCACCTCGGCCAGACCAGCATCCTGCCGGTCCTCCTGGTCCTGCTGGCCTGTTTCGCCGTCCGGGACCACCGGCTGCGAGGCGTCCTCGTCGGCCTCGCCGCCGCCCTGCAGCCGACGCTCCTCCTCTTCGCCGCCCTCCTCTGGCTGACCGGGAAGCGGCGGGCCTCCGCCGTCTCGCTCGCCACCTTCGCCTTCTGCACGGCCGCCGCCTGGGCCGCGGTGCCGGAGGACTCGTGGACGTACTGGGTGCACCACGTCGCGGGCGCCGGGCTCGGTGAGCGGCCGGACAGCCTGGCCAACCAGTCGCTGCACGGCGTGCTGCTCCGGCTCGGCTTCGAAGGACCGGCCGAGATCGCGCTGTTCCTCGTGCTCGCGGCCGCGGTCGTCGTCGTCGGTGTGCGCCGCGCGGTCCGCTACGCGCAGGACGGCCAGCTGCTCCTCGCCGTCGCCGTGACCGGGTGCGTCGTCGTGGCCGTCGCGCCGACCGCCTGGCAGCACCAGCTCCTCTGGGTGCTCCTGGCCGTCGTCGGCCGGGTCGGCAAGCGCGCCTCCGACCGGCTGGTCTGGCCCGCCGTCGTGGTGCTCGTCCTCACGCTCCCCGGCAAGATGCTCCTCCCGAACGTCGGTCCGCTCACCTTCGTACGGGACAACGGCCTGCTCCTGGTGGCGCTCGCCGCGGCCTGCGCCGCGCCCTTCCTGCCGCGCACCTCGCCGTACTGGCAGCGGCCCGTCCCCACCGACCACGCGAAGCCGGTCGCCGCGCGGTGGAGACGCGTGCCGCTCCTGCCGTTCTGGCGCCGGGCGCTCCACCGCCCGAACCTCCTGCTGGAACTCCTGCTCATCCGCGTCGTCTACTCCGCGTACGCACAGGTCCGCCTCGCCGCCACCGCGGGCCGTCCCGTCGCCGAGGAGCACGGCCGGCAGATCCACGCCATCGAGCAGTGGCTGCACATCGACATCGAACTCTGGGTCAACCACACGGTCGTGGAGATCACCTGGCTGCGGGAGTTCTTCGACTACTACTACTCGACCTTCCACTTCATCATCCCGCTGGCCATCCTCGGCGTGCTGTACGCGCGCCGCCCCACCGACTACCGCTGGGCCCGCTCCTCCATCGGCTTCGCCACGCTGCTGGCGCTCGTCGGCTTCTGGCTCTACCCGCTGGCCCCGCCGCGCCTCATGCCGGGCCTCGGCTTCATCGACACCATCCACGGCGTCCAGGACTTCGCGAAGCCCGACTACGGCACGCTGACCACCCTCACCAACCAGTACGCGGCGATGCCGTCGCTGCACTTCGGCTGGTCGCTGTGGTGCGGAGTGGTCATCGCGATTCTGGCCCCGAAGATGTGGATGAAGGCGCTCGGCCTGCTCCACCCCCTCTTCACCATCGCCGCGATCGTGGCGACCGCCAACCACTGGGTGCTGGACGCGGCCGGCGGGGCGCTGGTCGTCCTCGCGGGCTTCGGGCTGACGTACCTGCTGGCGGGCCCACGGAAGTTGGTGCCGCAGGAGAAGCCGCTGACGACGGAGCCCGCTCCCGGACCCGTACGCGCCGAGGCCGGCGGCCGGAGTCAGGAACCGGCGGCGGACGTACGCACCTGAAGCTGCTTGATCCCGTTGAGCCAGGCCGACCGCAGCCGCCGCGGATCCTCCAGCAGCCGCAGATCGGGCAGCACGTCCGCGATGGCGCTGAAGATCAGGTCGATCTCCATCACGGCCAGCGACTTGCCGAGGCAGAAGTGCGGGCCACCGCCACCGAAGCCCAGGTGCGGGTTGGGGTCGCGGGTGATGTCGAAGGCTTCCGGAGAGTCGAAGACCTCGGGGTCGTTGTTGGCCGAGGAGTAGAACAGGCCGACCCGCTCGCCCTTCCGGATGCGCTGGCCGCCGAGCTCCAGATCCTGCGTGGCGGTCCGCTGGAAGGAGACCACCGGGGTCGCCCAGCGCACGATCTCCTCGGCGGTCGTCTTCGGACGCTCCCTCTTGTACAGCTCCCACTGCTCGGGATGGGTGAGGAAGGCGTGCATGCCGTGGCTGATCGCGTTACGGGTGGTCTCGTTGCCGGCCACCGCGAGCAGGATCACGAAGAACCCGAACTCGTCGGAGGACAGGTTCCCTTCGCCCTCCGCCGCGACCAGCTGGCTCACGATGTCCTGCGCCGGACACTCCTTGCGGGCCGCCGCCAGGTTCATCGAGTACGCCACGATCTCCATCGCCGCCTCGGCGCCGACCTCCTCGGTGATCGCGTACTCCGGATCGTCGTACGCGGCCATCTTGTTGGACCAGTCGAAGATCTTGGACCGGTCCTCCTGCGGTACGCCGATGAGTTCGGCGATCGCCTGGAGCGGGAGCTCCACCGCGATGTTCGTGACGAAGTCGAACGTCCCGTCGCCCCCGGCCGCCGCCGCGTGGGCGGTCTCCACGATGGACCGGGCGCGTGCCCGCAGCGCCTGCTCCAGGGAGCGCACCGCACGCGGGGTGAAGCCGCGCTGGACGATCTGGCGGACCCGGGTGTGTTCCGGCGGGTCCATGTTGAGCATGATGAGTTTCTGGACCTCGATCTGGTCGCGGCTGATGGTCTCGTTGAAGCGGATGACCGCGGTGTTGGTGTTCGAGGAGAACAACTCGGGATGCGTGGAAACGTACTTGACGTCCGCGTGCCGGGTGACGACCCAGTACCCCTCGTCGCCGAAGCCGGAGATGTTGGCGGGCTGCGTGCACCACCAGACCGGCGCGGTCTGCCGCATCAGCGCGAACTCCGGGTGCGGGACGCGGGATTGGAGGAGATCGGGGTCGGTGAAGTCGAACCCGTCGGGCAGATGGGGGCAGCGCATGGGCACCTCTCCACTCCGGATCTGGCGGTGAACCGTCGGACGATCAGCGCGGTCTGACGCTCCATCAGAATCTGCCCGCAAGGTAGTAACGAGTTCTACAAGTCGCAAGAGCCCTGGCCGGATCCGTTCCCCGCGACTGCCGCCCACAGTCGCCCGGCCTGGTGTGGGGGCGCGCGAAAGGGGGGTACGCGGCCGGTGCGCGCCCCTTGCGCAGCCGGGCCGCCGTCATGAGACTGCTTGCAGAACTAGAACGCGTACTAGTTCCTTCCGTGGGCGCCGGGACGCCCCGACGGAAGCGCGAGGAGAGGACGAGCTCATGGCCGCGGAACCCGTCATCGTCGAAGCCGTACGCACCCCGATCGGCAAGCGTGGAGGCGCGCTCGCCCATCTGCACCCCGCCTACCTGCTGGGCGAGACCTACCGTGAACTTCTCGGCCGCACCGGCATCCAGGCCGACTGCGTCGAACAGATCGTCGGCGGCACCGTCACGCACGCCGGTGAGCAGTCCATGAACCCGGCCCGCAACGCCTGGCTGGCCGTGGGGCTGCCGTACGAGACCGCCGCGACCACCGTGGACTGCCAGTGCGGCTCCTCGCAGCAGGCGGCGCACATGGTCGCCAACATGGTGGCCGCCGGGGTCATCGACGTCGGCATCAGCTGCGGCGTGGAGGCGATGTCGCGGGTGCCGCTGGGCAGCGGCTCCAAACACGGTCCCGGCAAGCCCTGGCCCGACGAGTGGAACGTCGACCTGCCCAACCAGTTCGAGGCCGCCGAGCGCATCGCCCGCAAACGCGGCCTCACCCGCGCGCGGGTCGACGCGCTCGGCCTCCGCTCGCAGCAGCGCGCGGCCGAGGCGTGGGCCGAGGAACGCTTCAAGCGCGAGACGTACGCCGTCCAGGTCCCGACCACCGAGGAGGAGCAGGCGGCCGGCCAGGGCATGTGGCGGCTCGTCGACCGGGACGAGGGGCTGCGCGACACCTCGATGGACGTGCTCGCCGGCCTGAAGACGGTCATGCCGAGCGCGATCCACACCGCCGGCAACTCCTCGCAGATATCCGACGGGGCCGCCGCCATCCTCTGGTCCTCCAAGCGGATGGCCCGAGCCTTGAAGCTCAAGCCCCGGGCCCGGATCGTGGCCCAGGCGCTCGTCGGCTCGGACCCGCACTTCCACCTCGACGGACCCGTAGATGCCACCCGGGCGGTGCTCGGCAAGGCCGGCATGTCGCTCAAGGACATCGACCTCGTCGAGATCAACGAGGCGTTCGCGTCGGTGGTACTGAGCTGGGCCCAGGAGTTCGAGGCGGATCTCGACGGCCTGGAGAAGGTCAACGTCAACGGCGGCGCGATCGCGCTCGGCCACCCGGTCGGCGCGACCGGCGCCCGCCTGATCACCACGGCCCTGCACGAACTGGAACGCCGCGACAAGGAGTTCGCGCTGATCACGATGTGCGCGGGCGGGGCGCTGGCCACCGGCACCATCATCCAGCGGCTGTAGCGCCCGACCTGCCTCTCAGGAGCCCGGGAGCCCGGGAGCTCAGGAGTCCAGGAGCTCAGGAGTCCAGGGGGCCGTCCACCCCTAGGATCCCTACGACTGGTTGGTCTCGAACCCCACCCGCGCGTCGAACGCCGCCCGCCGGGTCGCCCGCCGCAGCGCCTTCAGCAGCGTCGGGCCGATGGTCAGCGTCAGGACCACCGTGAGCACCGCACGCCCCAGGTCCCACCCCAGCGAGGTCGCCGCGCAGTAGGCGAGGAAGCGCACCAGGTTCTCGTGGAGCGGGTCGCCCGCGACGAACGAGATGCCCGAGCCGAGTCCCGGGATGATCGTCCACCCGTACAGATTCATGATCGTGCCGTACGCGAACGCCGCCACGGACCCGTACACCGCGAGCATCGCCAGCTCGGCCCGCCCGCGCAGCCGATCCGCGCCCGGCAGCAGCCCCGCGCCCATCGTGAACCAGCCCATCGACAGCATCTGGAACGGCATCCACGGCCCCACCCCACCCGTGAGCAGGGCGGACGCGAACATGGTCACCGAGCCGAGCACGAACCCGAAGCCCGGACCCAGCACCCGTCCGCTCAGCACCATCAGGAAGAACATCGGCTCCAGGCCCGCCGTGCCCGCTCCGAGCGGGCGCAGCGCGGCCCCGACCGCCGCCAGCACGCCGAGCATCGCGACGGCCTTGGCGTCCATGCCGGACTCCGAGATCGTTGCCACCACCACCGCGACCAGCAGCGGCAGCAGCGCGGCGAACAGCCACGGCGCGTCCTGCGCGTGCGCGAGCCCGGACCCGGCACCGGCGAGCAGCGGCCACCCGAAGGCGACCACGCCGACCGCGCTCACCAGCACCAACGCGGCGACCGACTTCGGCCCGAGCCGCACGGGCCGGGGAGCCCGCACCTTCTCCGTACCACTCACGCGCCCGCCTCCAGCGCGCCGCGCACCTGCGAGACGGTCAGCCACTCCTGCGGAGCGAGGATCTTCGCGGTCTGCGGAGCGAAGGCGGGGGAGGAGACGACCACCCGGCCGGTCGGGCCGTCCGCGACGACCTCCCCGTCGGCGAGGATCACCACCCGGTGGGCCAGCTCCGCCGCCAGCTCCACATCGTGCGTGGCCAGGACGATCGCGTGCCCCTCGGCCGCCAGCGACCGCAGGACGCCGACGAGCCGGCCCTTCGCCGCGTAGTCCAGGCCCCGGGTCGGCTCGTCAAGGAGCAACAGCGGCGGCCGGGCGGTCAGCACCAGCGCGAGGGCCAGCGCGAGGCGCTGGCCCTCGGAGAGGTCACGGGGGTGTGTGCCGTCCTCCACGCCCGGCAGCAGCCCGGTGACCAGCGCCCGGCAGGTGCCCTCGTCCGCGCCCGCGTCCCGGTCGGCGGCGGCGCACTCGGCGGCCACCGTGTCCGCGTACAGCAGATCGCGCGGCTCCTGCGGGACGAGGCCGACGCGGCGGATCATGGCGCGTGGATCGGTACGGGCCGGGGCCAGGCCGCCGACACGTACGGAGCCGGAGGTGGGCTCGACCATGCCGACGAGCGCGCCGAGCAGGGTGGACTTTCCGGCCCCGTTACGGCCCATCAGCGCCACGGTCTCCCCGGGCGCCACGGTCAGCGTGACCCGCCGCAGCGCCTCGATCCGCCCGCGCCGCACGCCCAGGGACTCGACCCGGGTGACGGGGTCGGCGGGACCGGGCGCTTCGACGGCTTTCGTACGGCCCAGGAGCCGCGCGATCCGTCCGGGACGGGGGCCGCTCGACACCGGCGCAGGCGCCACGGACACGTTCATGGAAAGCTCCGGAGGCCCGGGCGGCGCGGCCGAAGCCAGCCGTTCCCGCAGCTCACCGGCCCCGCGCCGGGCGTCCCGTACCGAGAGCGGCAGCGGGTCCCAGCCCGCCAGCAGCCCCAGCTCCGCGACCGGCGGCCGGACCGGTGAGACGGCCATGATCTCGGCGGGCGCGCCCATCACGGGTGCGGCGCCCGGCGCCGGCAGCAGGACGACCTGGTCCGCGTACTGCACCACCCGCTCCAGCCGGTGCTCGGCCATCAGTACGGTCGTCCCGAGGTCGTGGACCAGCCGTTGGAGTACGGCGAGCACCTCCTCGGCCGCCGCCGGGTCCAGCGCGGAGGTCGGCTCGTCGAGTACCAGCACCTTCGGGTGCGGGGTCAGCACCGAACCGATCGCCACCCGCTGCTGCTGGCCGCCCGAGAGGGTCGCGATCGGCCGGTCCCGCAGCTCGGCCAGGCCCAGCAGATCGAGCGTCTCCTCCACGCGCCGCCGCATGACGTCCGGCGCCAGGCCCAACGACTCCATGCCGTACGCGAGTTCGTCCTCGACCGTGTCCGTGACGAAGTGGGCCAGCGGGTCCTGCCCCACCGTGCCGACCAGATCGGCCAGCTCACGCGGCTTGTGCGTGCGGGTGTCGCGCCCGTCCACCGTCACCCGGCCGCTCAGCACCCCGCCGGTGAAGTGCGGCACCAGCCCCGAGACCGTCCCCAGCAACGTCGACTTGCCGACCCCCGACGGCCCGACGAGCAGCACCAACTCCCCTTCCGGCACCGCGAGATCGACGCCGGAGAGCGTGGGCCGGTCCGTCCCGTCGTACCGCACGGAGACCTGCTCGAACCTGATCACGCCTGCTCCTTGCTGCGACGGCCGTGTTCTTCGAAGCCGCGACGGTCGTGTTCTTCCAGGCCGCGCGAGGACGGCGGTACGGGGGCGACCAGTGCGGGCAGCAGCCCGACCAGCACGGCGGCAGCGGGCCACAGCGGCAGCTCGGGCGCGGTCAGCGGGACGACACCGGGGTGCAGTGCCTCCGGATCGACCGAGCCCGCCCAGATCATCGCGGCCGCCACCACCGCACCCGACCCCGCCACCAGCCAGGCCCGCACCCCCCACCGGTCCGGCCGGTACCGGGTCCGTACCGAGCGCCGCCCGCCCAGCCGCAGCCCCGCCATCGCCGCGACGAGCCCCGCCAGCAGCACCGGCAGCCCGTACACGGCCCCTTGCGCGGCCAACAGCCCGTACGTTCCGGCGCACACGCCGAGCAGCCCGCCGAGCGTGAGGACGTTGGTGGTGTGCCGGACGGCGGGCGGAACCTCGGCGGTACGCCCGTACCCCCGCGCGTCCATCGACGCGGCCACCGCCACCGACCGCTCCAACGCCCCTTCCAGCACCGGCAGTCCGATCTGCGCGACCGCCTTCACCCCACCGGTCGGCCGCCCCCGCAGCCGCCGCGCGGTGCGGAGCCGGACCACATCGGCGACCATGTTCGGGGCGAACGTCATCGCGACGACGACGGCGACCCCGACCTCGTACAGCGCACCCGGCAGGGACTTCAGCAGCCGGGCCGGGTTGGCGAGCGAGTTCGCCGCGCCGACGCAGATCAGCAGAGCGGCCAGCTTCATCCCGTCGTAGAGCGAGAAGACCAGCTGCTCCGCCGTGACCCGGCCCCCGATCCGCACGCCCTGCGCCCAGTCGGGCAGCGGCACTTCGGGGAGCGTGAACACGGTGTGCGTGCCGGGGATCTGCGAGCCGAGGAAGACGGAGAAGAGCAGTCGCAGCGCGATGACGAAGAGCCCGAGCTTGATGAACGCCCCGTAGGAGCGGGCCCACGGCGCGTCGGTGCGCCGGGCCGCCACCACGTACCCCGCCACCCCGACCAGCAGGCCGAGCAGCAGCGGGTTGGTGGTCCGGGAGGCGGCGGTGGCCAGCCCCAGCGCCCACAGCCACCACGCCCCGGCGGGCAGCGCGTTGGAGCGGCCCGCCTCGGGCGTGTGCAGGGCACGGCGGAGCAGCCGGGCCGTCCCCGGGGCGTACGTCATCGGCGCCGGCGGGCCTGGAACACGGCGGCGACGCCCAGCAGCAGGACGGCCCCGATGCCGACGAGGAGCCCGGCGGACGGACCGCCACCGCTGTCGCTGTCGCCGTCGTCATCGGCCGCGGTCGCGGGCGCCGAGGAGGCGGAAGGGGCCTCGGAGGGCTTCTCACTTCCCTCGCCCGACACCTGCTCGCCGCAGCCCGTCCTCGGATAGCCGGAGATCGCGCAGATCATCGCGCTGCTGTCGTACCGCAGCGGCTTCGCCACCGAGGCGAGCGCCTCCGCGCTGCTGGCGTCCGGTGCGACCTGGGCACAGGCGGTGCGCAGCGCGGGCGGCTTCTCGCCGTCCGGGGCGTCCTCCGCCGTACCGGGGTCGATCACCAGCGCGACCCGCTTGGCGCCGTCCTTCGCCGGGGTGTCCGCGCAGACCGCCGCGAAGTCGGGGGCGCGGCGCGGCCGGTCGGCGTCGGCGGAGTCCTCGCTGACGGCGAACCGGAAGCCCTGGACCGTACCGTCGTCGGGGCGTACGAGGGACGGGCCCTGGGTGGCGTACGCCCAGCTCGTGCCGTCGGCCTCCCAGAAGGACCAGTAGCGGTACCCGGCCGCCTGCGCCCCGCCCGCTCCGAGCAGGACGGCGGAGGCGGCGAGGAGGACGGCGAGAAGACCGGCGACCGGAGTCCGGAGCAGCGCCGACGAGGTGCGCGTCACGGCTGCTGCTTCTTCCGGCGCATGGAGAGCAGGAAGCCGATGCCGGCGCCGAAGAACAGACCGAGGCCGACCAGCCACCACAGGCCGAGCCCGCCGTCCTCGCTCTCGGTGCCGCTGGAGGGCTGCGGACCGCTCGGCGTCGGGGAAGGGAGGGCGGTCGCGGCGGGAGCCGGGCCGGTCGCGTTGAGCTGGGCGACCAGGTCGACACCGCCGAAGTCGCGGGCGTCGGCGGCGGTGGCATGCGCGGCGAAGATCAGCTGTGCGGTCGCGGCGGGCCCGCCCTGCTCCGCCCAGGTCCTGGAGTTCTTCTCCAGCCACTCCACCGAGGCGGCGGCCTTGTCCTTGTGACCGGAGGCGGCGAGGGCGACGACCATGTCCGCGGTGTTGCCGAAGTCGGGCTGCGGCTCGTTCTCCTCGGCGCCCGGCATCGGCGGCTGCTCCAGATAAGGGGAGGCGGCGAGGGTCGCGGCGAGGTAGTGGGCGCCGTTCTGCGCGCTCTGCTCGGCGGTGAGGTCGTCGCCCTTCGTGCAGACGGGGTCCTTCACCGCGTTCGCGTCCCCGATGGCCATGCCCTTGCCCAGCAGCCCGAGCACGGCGGCCGCCGACGCGTCGTTGTTGGCGACCAGCTCGCCCTTCTTGCCCGGCTGGTAGGCGAAGGCGCCGCCGTCCTTCTTCCCGCACGGGATGGCCAGGGCCTGGAGCGCGGTGTACGGGGTGCTGCCGTCGGCGGTGGTGAGCTCGCCGACCGGGACGCTCGTACGGGCGAGGGCGCCGATCACCACGGCGGTGGAGTTGGCGTCGCTCGGGCTGCCCGGGTTGTAGCCCCAGCCGCCGTCCTCGTTCTGGACGGACTTCAGCCAGTCGGCCCCGTTGTCCGCGGCCTCCCTGTGCTGGCCCAGCTCCACGATGGCCTGGACGGCGGCGGCCGTGGCGTTGGTGTCCATCACGGTCGAGGCGTCGCACGGCGCGGAGGCGTCGCTCCGGTACGAGGTGAAGGCGCCGCTGTCGCACTGCTGCTCCAGCAGCCAGTCCACGGACTGCTGCGCCGGCGTGACGTACTCGATCTTCTGCGCGAGGAAGGCCAGCGACTGCCGCCACACCCCGTCGTACGTGGGGTCCGTGGTCCCGTAGAGCCCGAGCGGCAGCTGGACCGACGGGGACGGGCTCGGTGCGGCGACCGCGGCGGGGGCGACCGCGACGGGTGCGGCCGCGCCCAGCAGAACGGCGGTGGTCGCGAGCGCGGCTGCGCTGCGGCGTACGGTCATGGCGGGCTGTGCCTCTCCTGCGGGGGCCGGCTCTCCCGGACGCACGAGGGCACCGGGCTCCGGTCCCGTATACCTCGGTATACCTCGACGGTGCCGGCCACCGGGGCTCCGGTGACCCTGGACCACCGGAAACCCGATGGCCCGCGGGGCCCGTGGTCACACTGCCCCTGGCCGCTCACACTCCGCGACCGGAGCGGTCCCGGCTGCCGTCGGACGGACGGCTCGGACGGCTCACGGCCAGGGGCGGCCGCCGGATTCGCACCGGCTTCCCCCTGGACGGGCATGATGACGACCTACCCACTCTACCGGGCCGTAGCGTCCCTCCCCGGGGCGGCGGACCGCTCGCGTCGGTACGTCGCCGGGTATACCGCCATACCGCCAGCACGTACGTCGCCGGGTCCCCCCACGATCTACGTACGTCACCGACTCACACCGCGATGTACGTGACCGGGGCGCTGCCGGGCACCGCCTCCGCGCGTCCGAGCTTCACCAGCCGCCGCAGGTGGGACTCGGCCTCCGACACGGCGATGGACCGCGAACCGTGCGGGATCTGCTCCCAGGGCCGGTTCCACACCATCCGCTCGGCCAGCTGCCACGGGGTGAGCGGAGTGGCGAGCAGGTCGAGCAGTCCGGCCAGCCGCTCCTCGTGGTGGTCCAGCAGCTCCCGTACGCGCCCGCCCGCATCGGCGAACGCGTGCTGGTGGGCGGGCAGCACCTCGGCCACCCCGAGCCGCCCGATCCGCTCCAGCGAGGCGAGGTAGTCGCCGAGCGGGTCGGTGACGGCGGTGTCGTCCGGGTCCTCGTACAGCCCGATGTGCGGGCTGATCCCGGGCAGCAGATGGTCGCCGGAGAAGAGCCGCCCGTGCCCCGGCAGATGCGCCGGATGCCGTTCCTCCAGATGGAGGCAGACGTGGCCCGGGGTGTGGCCGGGGGTCCAGACGGCGCGGAGCCGCCGCCCGGCGAGGTCGAGCAGCTCGCCGGGGACGATGTCGCGGTCCGGCAGTGCGGCGCGCAGCCCGGGCAGGGTCCGCAGCCGCCCCGACTCGCGGGCGGCGAGGAGCGGGGCGAGGTGGTCGTCGGGGGCACCGACGTCGGCGAGCTTGCGGGTGAGGTAGTCGAGCCACGTGCCGGGCCCGGTGTCCCGGGTGCGCCGGACGATGGCGGTGTCGGCCTCGTGCATCGCGATCCACGCCCCGGAGGCCTCGCGGACCTGGCCGGAGAGGCCGTGGTGGTCGGGGTGGTGGTGGGTGATGACGACGCCGTGGACGTCGGCGACGGAGGTGGAGAGCGCGGTGAGCCCGGCGGTCAGGGTGTCCCACGACGCCGGGTCGTCCCACCCCGTATCGATGAGGACGGGCCCGCGGTCGGTGTCGACGACGTGGACGAGGGTGTGGCCGAGCGGGTTGTCCGGGATGGGGACCTTGATGCTGTGGACGCCCCCGCCGTGGTCGGTCACCTGCGGCACCTGCGGCACCTGCGTCATGGGCTTCCCATCTCTGCTCGGCGGCGTGCGCTGATCCCACTGTAACGAGAACTCGTTCCAGTGGTAGCCCAGGTCTACCAAATCGACGCCTCTCGGGTGCGGTCCGCGCCGTGGACTCCTGGAACGGGAACTGGTATCAGTTCTGACGAACAGTCAGTTGCGGTGCACGGGTTCGCTTCGCGGGAGGCAACGGCCATGACGGAACGTACGGAGCTGGTGGAACACGGAAAGCTGTTCATCGGCGGCGAGTTCACCGATCCGCTCGGCACCGACGTCATCGAGGTGATCTCCCCGCACACCGAACAGGTCATCGGCCGCGTCCCGCACGCCTCCGAGGCCGATGTGGACCGGGCGGTCGCCGCGGCCCGCCACGCCTTCGACGAGGGCCCGTGGCCGAGGATGAGCCTGGACGAGCGGATCGCGGTGATCACGCGGATCAAGGACGCCTTCGCCGTACGGTACGAGGAGTTCGCGCGCCTGATCAGCGCCCAGAACGGCACCCCGTACAGCGCGAGCGTGATGGTGCAGGCGCTGGCCGCGATGATGGTGTGGGACTCGGCGATCACGGTGGCACGCGCGTTCCCGTACGAGGAGCGGCGCGACGGAGTGCTGGGCCCGCTCCTGATCCGCCGCGAACCGGTCGGGGTGGTGGCGGCGGTCGTCCCGTGGAACGTCCCGCAGTTCACGGCCGCGGCCAAACTGGCTCCCGCGCTCCTGGCAGGCTGCACGGCGGTCCTGAAGGTCTCCCCGGAAACCCCGTTGGACGCCTACCTGTTGGCGGAGATAGCGGCGGAGGCGGGCCTGCCGCCCGGGGTCCTCTCCATCCTCCCGGCGGAGCGGGAGGTCAGCGAGTACCTGGTGGGCCACCGGGACATCGACAAGGTCTCCTTCACGGGCTCGGTAGCCGCCGGCCGCCGGGTGATGGAGGTAGCGTCGCGCAACCTGACCCGCGTCACCTTGGAGTTGGGCGGCAAATCGGCAGCAGTCATCCTCCCGGACGCGGACCTGGAGACGGCGGTCGCGGGCATCGTCCCCTTCGCCTGGATGATCAACGGCCAGGCGTGCGTGGCGCAGACGCGCATCCTGGTCCCGCGCTCCCGCTACGACGAGATGGCGGAGGCGTTCGCGGCGGCGGCGGGAGCGCTGCGGGTGGGCGACCCGATGGACCCGACGACGGAATTGGGCCCGTTGGTGGCCCAACGCCAGCAGCAACGTTCCCTGGACTACATCAAGTTGGGCCAGGAGGAGGGAGCGAAGATCCTGACGGGCGGCAGTCGCCCCGCCTCCCAGGAACGCGGCTGGTACGTCGAACCCACCCTCTTCGGCTCGGTCGACAACTCCATGCGCATCGCCCGCGAGGAGATCTTCGGCCCGGTGATCTGCCTGATCCCGTACGCCGACGAGGCCGAGGCCGTCCGCATCGCCGACGACTCCCCGTACGGCCTCAGCGGCAGCGTCTGGACGGCCGACACCGAGCGCGGCATCGACATCGCGCGCCGCGTCCGCACCGGCACGTACAGCGTGAACACCTTCAGCCTGGACATGCTCGGCCCGTTCGGCGGCTACAAGAACTCCGGCCTGGGCCGCGAGTTCGGCCCCGAGGGCTACGGCGAGTTCTTCGAGCACAAGATGATCCACCTCCCCGCCGGCCACCGGGAGGCATGATGGGCGACCGCTGGCACGTCGAGGTCGACCGCTCCCTCTGCATCGGCTCCGGCATGTGCGTCAACCACGCCCCGGACGCCTTCCACCTGGACACCGCCCGCCAGTCCCACCCCCGCGAGGAGGACCGCGACGCCGGCGAACAGGTCCTCGCGGCGGCGGAGGGCTGCCCGGTGGAGGCGATCACGCTGACGCTGGCGGGGTCGGGGGAGGTGGTGTTCCCGCCGGAGGAGTGAGGCTTCTCCAAGCCGACGGCGCCTGCCCGGTCACTGCTTCCGCTGCCTCCACAGAAGCAGCAGGAGTGCGGCCAGGGAGACGACGATGAGCGCGAGTCGTGTCCCGTCGCCCGGCAGCAGTCGGGGAAGGACTACCCCACCCACGCCGGTGATGGCCACTGCGCCCCAGAGAAACCGGTCGCGCAGGCCGCTGGAGCGCGCGGCGATGACGAAAGCGATCAGGATGCACAGGAGTCCGAGTACCACGTTCAGTATGTTCAAGATCGCTTCTCTGTGGTGGGCTGGGGAACGATGTGGGCCTGCGGGGTCCGGTGGTCACCGGACCCCGCAGGTTACTGGGAGTCACTCAGGATGTTGGGGGCATGTGCCTATCCCCACCTGCCGTCGTTCCAGGCTGACGTCTGGGTGTAGCAGCCGACCCAGGGTACGCACACCGTCATGCGAGAGCGGTCCGCGTAGTTGTAGCCTTCTTTGCCTTCTTTCCGTCGAGGTCGAATCCGTTGATCGGGTCACCCATGGCGTATTCGTAGGCGTTGGCGCTCCCCCCGTAGACGGGGTCCACGGAGCCGTGCGCGGGCGGCCCCTCGCCTCTGCGTCATCTTTGCTTATTCCATGAACCGGCCCGTCGCCCACTGGCGCTCGGCCCGGCACCTCCATCCACCCGGAACCCCAAAGCCCTTTCTGTGGCGGCGGAAACCGAGAGAAGGTTTTGGAGGCTTGCAGGGGGTACGGAGAATCCGTTCTCGACGACAAAAGAAATAAAATGCGGAGGCAGATCAATATTGTACGTTTCAATGTACGCCGACAGATCCGCGCGCCATACGAACCGTCCATCAGATACCAGTGACGAGCCGCCAGGCACCCTGAACGATCCTTTCATGACATCCAGTGTTGTTTCCATGATGTCAAAAATGGGGTGACCGGACTCAAGGTACCCCTGCACCTCTGCCTTAGGGTATGCCGCCTGGTTCCTCGCTCTATCCTGGATGGATTCGCGAAATATTTCCAAACTGCTTCCGGGTGCCATCTCCCGGAAAAATCCAATCATTTCCATTCGGTTCACCCTCTTGAGATTGTGAGGAATCTCCTCCAATATCCGTCATTGTCGATCCGCGGTGCTTGCCCGGTACCTAGGATAGGGCTCGTGCCAACCTTCTTGGTCGGTGCTCGCACGGTGGTCCTGAGCTCGTTGGCGATCTGCTGAGAAAATCCAGAACTGTCCGAACCCGAATGGCACACCATGAGACTTTACCCCCAGAATTTCCAGGAATCCGTCCCGACTGCCGTGGGCCACGACATCATTCTCACCTTCGTTCAGCGCGTTCTCAAAATTGCGCAGGCTTGACCCATCGGAGTCGATCAGTGTCCCAGTCGGGCCGTGGGTTACCGGCTGGCCGGCTGGTGCCGGAGCAATTCGTCGACGAGCTCGCTCGGAGTGCCGACATGATCGGTGGCGATGAAAAAACGTTGATCAATTATTTGCTCAGACGTCTCCTCCGTGAATCGGCGTTCAACCTGCGTGAGAGGGAGGAGCCCCTGGTGGTCCCAAGATAGGACGATGCAGTCGGCGGCAGTGCGCTCTCGGGTGGTCTACTCGGAGAGGGTAGCGCCGTCCCAGGAGAGCGTGACGTCTTCCAGGACGGCAATTTCTGTGCACTCGCTGGATGAGCGGCTATCCTGCCTGCGAGTGTTACTCGGATCGGGAGATCAACCCGACACGCACTGCCGTGAGGGACATGGTGTGTGCGCGGAACCTGACCGACATTCCCTCTGACGCGATGCTGACCGCCAACCTTTCGTCGACGTCACGCCGGATGGACACCCTCTTGCACGCCGGAGCCTCCGTCCCCGGACTATTGGGCGAACAGCCTCCGGTCGGCCAGTGCTGACAAGGTGATATCCACAGGGGTGCGGGGAATGTGCCCATGTGCTGCCAGGTCATCCACGGCCAGGAACTGCAGATGAAACTGAAGAGTGTTGTGGTCGAGACCGGACCACTCGGGTGGCGGGTGTTCCGGGTAGGAAGGCAGGTCGATCCGCGCCGTCACCGCGGGACCCCGCCAGCCGAGGTGGGAGGATCTCAGGCGCACGGAATGCAGAGGTGGAACGACGGAGTACAGGGAATCCAGGCCGTGTGCGTGCATGGCCAGGCCGGCTCCATGGCCGGTCATGGCGACGGTGCTTCTCAGCTGCGGGGATTCAGGTCGCGAACGGGATGGCCCACGTCCAGCGGCCAACCGGGACGGAAGCGCTTGACGAAGTCTGCGAAGTCGTGGCGCAGATAACGGGAATCGGACGGCTTCAGCCGGATCTGCTGACGGCTGTCGGCCCACCAGATCTCGAACGCGCTCACGGTGCCTTCTGCCGGCCAGTCCTCACCCTGTTCGGGCAGCAACAGGGCGTCGACGAAGCCACCGACGCTCAAGCTGATGTCCACGAAAATACCTATGGCGCCGGGGCGAGGAACTTTCACAACGGTGCCCTCGAAGACCTGGCCGAAGCGCAAGCCCTGGCGAATCAGGGCCCACTCGTCATCTGTCGCCACGGTCGCATCATCGCACCTTCGTCGGGATCGCAAGCGTCCGCGCCGGGCGTGCACACGGCTGCTCCCCTCCGGCGGGGTGGTCGGTCCGCCGGAGGGGAGCAGGGGGCAGGGAGGGCAGAAGGCGGGTCAGACGACCTTGAGGGTCTTGGGCCAGCCCTTGTCCGAGGCCTTGGTGAACAGGGTCTTGATGTGGGCCGGCTTCAGCTTGATGCAGGCCAGGGACTTGTAGTCGCCGTTGCCGTCCCAGCGCCACGGCGAGTCCTTGCCCTTCTTCGGGCCCTGCTTGCCGTTCTTCTTCATCTCACTGTGGATGAAGTTCGGTGCGCTTGGTGCCGTTGCTGCACTTCTTGTCCTGCAGCTTGATGACGTAGCCCTTGATGGCGCTCCCGTTGAAGTTTTTCTTGTGGAACTCGATGGTGTACGAGCCGTTGGGCAGCCACCCCGCGTTCGGCTTGCAGGCGTTCGTCGAGCCGTTGCCCGAGCCGGCCCGCCAGCTGGCGACCGACGTGTCCTTCTTCTTGCCCTTCTTCATCAGGTGGAGCTTGGAGTTGGCCGGGCTCTTCTTGTTCTTGACGAACTTGAGGTAGTGCGCCGGCGCCTTGGCCTTGCCCTTCGCCGCCAACGCCGCTGCCGCCTCCGCCGGTTGTGCGGCGGCGGGCCCGGCCGTGGCCACGGACATGCCCGTGCTCAGGAGCGCCACGGCCAGGGCGGCCGGTGCGAAGCGTGTGCGGAAGGTCTGGCTGTTCATGGAGTACATCCCCGTTCATCGCTGGTCCGGTGGGTGGGGGAGCCTCGGCGCCGCCACCCGCTGGGCCAGACCCTGCCCGTCCCGTCGGCCTGGCGTCCACGGGGATCGGCGGTGTGGGAAAAGGTGGGAGGCCAGGTTGTTTGACCTGCTGTTATGTCGTCAGCCGGGAAGCTGTGGTGGGACGTCCCACGGGCGGGACGGGCGAGGGCGGCGCCGAGCGCCATAGGCTGCATAACGCCGCATAGCCGCAATTATCAGCCTTCTTTGCGTCGCTGTGTGTGGCAGTGAAAGTTTCTGAGCAGCCCCTCGGGGGAGGGGCGACGCCAGAAAGAGGGGGAAGCGCTATGCCGCGCGGGCGCGAGCTGCCGGAGTCCTTGAGCGAGTCGGCCGCCGAGCTGGTGGTGGAGCTGCGGACGGTGAAGAGCCGCAGTGGGATGACGCTGGTGGCGCTGGAGCGGAAGACGCCGTACAGCAAGTCCTCCTGGGAGCGGTACCTGAACGGCCGCACCCTTCCTTCGGCCGACGCGGTACGGGCGTTGTGCACCGCGGCGGGGTGTGACCCGGCGCCGTTGCTGGCCCTGCGCGAGGTGGCGGTTGCGGAGGTGGCCGCGCGGAAGGAGCGGGAGGAGCGGGACGACGGTGTGGCGGCCGGCGTGGGTCCCGAGCCCCGTGCGGCTGACGCGGGACATGATCCCCGTAGGGCTGACGCCGTATCCGACCCCGAGCCCCGAACCTTGTACGGCCGACCTGCACCCCTCGCCCCGTGCAGCTGACGCTCCCGGCCACCGAACAGGCCGTCAAACGGTTGCAGGCCGGAGCGGGGATCGAGGACGACGGGCTCGTCGGGCCCGACACCTGGAAGGTGTTACGCGGATGAGCCTCCCGCCCCTGGAGCGCACCGCCGAGGAGAGTGCCTGCGCCGAGGCCTTGCGCGTCCTCCGCCGGCACAGTGGGCTCTCGCTGAAGGAGCTCGCGGCTCGGACTCCGTACAGCAAGTCGTCCTGGGAGAGGTACCTCAACGGGAAGGGCCACCCGCCGCGCGCCGCCGTCATGGCCCTGTGCAGCCTCGCCCGGCAGCCTCCCGCGCACCCGCTTGCTCTGTGGGAGCGCGCCGAGACGGCCAGGAACCGGCCCCCTCGCCGGGTCGCGCCCGCGCCCGTACCTGAAGCCGAACCCGTATCCGTACGCGAAACACCTCCGCGGACCGCGCCGCCGCGACGGCACCCCTACGCGCGCCACGTACGCGTCGCCGCTGTCCTCGCCGCCGTTCTCCTCTGCACCGGCTGGCTGGCCATGGCCGGTCCGTGGCGGTCGGAGAGCGCCGATGTTCCGGTCTCCGCCGAGCCCGAGTTCGCCTGTCGTGGACAGAACTGCACGGGCAAGGACGCCGTCGCCACCCGCTGCGGCATGCACCCCGACACGGTCAGCACCCACCGGCCCACGCCCGGCCTCCGGGTCGATCTGCGGTACGAGGCCGGGTGCGGTGCCGGGTGGGCGCGGGTCTGGGGGCAGAGCGTCGGGGACGAGTTCACCGTCTCCGCGGCGGGCGGGGAGCCGCAGACGCTCACGGTGCCGGACAAGTACGCGACCGGCGTGCGCCTCCACACGCCCATGGTCACCACCGACAACCCCGAGACCCTCCGCGTCTGCGTCCGTCTGGCCCTGGGCGAGCCTCGGCAGTGCTATCCGGCCGCGCCGCCGGCGCCCTGAGCTGCTCGCGGGTCGGCGTTACGCCAGGTCGCTGACGGACGTCCGCCGGACGGCGGGGGCAGGCGCCTGCTCCGCCGGGCTGATCCTCATGCGGGGTCGCGGTGGCGGCGCGGCGGCAGCAGCTGGCTGACGAGCAGCAGGAGCATTCCGCCGAGCAGCAGCGCGTTCCCGCCGTAGAAGCGGGCTTCCCAGGAGACGCTCGGCAGGACCTCGAAGTACAAGAAGGCTCTGCAGCACGAGTGAGGTGCCCATGAGCAGGGTGCCGAGGCCGTGGAGTGGGGGCCTGGTGACGTGGCGGCGTGCTGTGGGCACGGTCCAGCCCGTCCGGAGCGTGGCCGTTCCCATGGCGATCATCAGCAGCCCCAGGAGCATGCCTGTGCCTACTGCCCACGCCACGGTGTCGCTCCGCTCCCTTCGGTCAGGTCGATCAGGCGGCAGACCGTCTCGATGTCGATCTTGACCTGGGCGATCGACGCACGGCCCGACAGCCACGTGATCAGCGCCGAGTGCCAGGTGTGCTCGATGACCCGGACCGCCGAGAGCTGCTCCGGCGTCGGGTGTTCCAGGCCCATCGCGTCCAGGATGATCGCCGTCGTCAGGCGGGAGACCGTGTCCACCTCCGGGCTCACGCTGCGGTCCGCGAAGGTCAGGGCGCGGACCATGGCGTCCGCGAGGTGCGGTTCGCGCTGGAGGGCGCGGAAGGCGCGCATCAGGGTCTCCGCGACCCGCTGGGCCGCGTCGTCCCCGGCCGGCGGGCGCTTGCGGAGTGTGGTGTGGAGGTGCTGGAGCTGGTCCTGCATGGTGGCGACCAGCAGGTGGATCTTGGAGGGGAAGTAGCGGTAGAGCGTGCCGAGCGCGACCCCGGCCGCCTCGGCCACCTCGCGCATCTGCACCGCCTCGAATCCGCCGCGGCTGGCGAGCTGGGCGCTGGCGTGCAGGATGCGGCGGCGGCGGGCCTCCTGCCGCTCGGTGAGCGGAGGCGTCGCGCGGTCCTTGGGCGGCTGCGGCTGCGCTGCCGGTCTGGCGTCCGCGGTCATACTGCCCCCATCCGCGATCCGTACGTGGTCATGCTGTCCCCGTTCACGATCCGTGATCCACCGGTCCGTTCCCTGAGTTGCGCACCGGGCGCGCACAGCATGCCAGGGCGTCCGTCGTGGCGCGAATCACCTGATCCGGACCTCACGCCGACGCTACCTGCCGGTAGATTCGATGCACGTCGAACGATCAAGTCTGAAACTTGTTCTAGATTAGCGCTACCGGTTACGCTCCGGCGAACACGCAGTCAGAAGGGGGCCGAGTGTGACCGCTGAGGCCATAGAGACGGGCCCCCGCACGGGCGACAGCAGCTCCTCCGCCGGGGACGGCGACCGGCCGTTGCGCATCGCGCTCCTCACGTACAAGGGCAACCCGTTCTGCGGCGGCCAGGGTGTCTACGTACGGCACCTCGGGCGTGAGCTGGCCCGGCTCGGACACAGCGTCGAGGTCATCGGCGCGCAGCCGTACCCCGTGCTCGACGAGGGCGTTCCGCTCACCGAGCTGCCCAGCCTGGACCTGTACCGGCAGCCGGACCCGTTCCGTACGCCGAAGTGGCGCGAGTACCGGGACTGGGTCGACCTCGCCGAGGTCGCCACCATGTGGACCGGCGGCTTTCCCGAACCGCTCACCTTCAGCCTCCGCGCCCGCCGTCACCTCCTGGCCCGGCGCGGCGAGTTCGACGTGGTCCACGACAACCAGACCCTCGGTTACGGGCTCCTCGGCGACCTCGGGGCCCCGCTCGTGACGACGATCCACCACCCGATCACCGTGGACCGCCGGCTCGACCTGGCCGCCGCCACCAGCCGCCGCCGACGCGCCTCCGTACGCCGCTGGTACGCCTTCACCCGGATGCAGAAGCGGGTCGCCCGCAAGCTGGACACCGTGCTCACCGTCTCCGGCTCCTCCCGCGACGAGATCGTCGAGGACCTCGGCGTACGCGCCGACCGGATCAGCGTCGTCCACATCGGTGCCGACACCGACCTCTGGTCGCCCGACCCCTCCGTCCCCGAGGTGCCCGGCCGCATCGTCACCACCTCCAGCGCCGACGTCCCGCTCAAGGGCCTGGTCCACCTCGTCGACGCGCTCGCCAAGCTCCGTACCGAGAACCCCGCCGCCCACCTCGTCGTCGTCGGCAAGCGGGCCGAGGACGGGCCGGTCGCCCGGGCCATCGAGCGGCACGGGCTGGCGGACGCGGTCGAGTTCGTCAAGGGCATCAGCGATCCGGAACTGGTCGACCTCGTGCGCAGCGCCCAGGTCTCCTGTGTGCCGTCGCTGTACGAGGGTTTCTCGCTGCCCGCCGCCGAGGCGATGGCCACCGGCACCCCGCTCGTCGCCACCACCGGCGGCGCGATCCCCGAGGTCTCCGGCCGCGACGGCGAGACCTGCCTCGCGGTGGCGCCCGGTGACGCGGACGCGCTGGCCGGGGCGCTGGCCCGGCTGCTGGGCGACCCGGAGCTGCGCGCCCGGCTCGGCGCGGCAGGCCGGGAGCGGGTGCTCGCCCGCTTCACCTGGGCCCGGGCGGCCGCCGGAACGGCCGAGCTGTACCGTCAGTCGATCGCCGTCCGTAAGGCAACGGCCCGCAGGTGACGGCGATCCCGTGCACCGGCTGCCGTAACCCGCTTTTCTGAACCCGTACCTCCGACCTCGAAGGCAGGCCCTCGTGCTGACCGTCGACTTCACCCGCTTCCCGCTCGCCGCCGGCGACCGAGTGCTCGACCTGGGCTGCGGTGCCGGCCGGCATGCCTTCGAGTGTTACCGGCGCGGTGCGCAGGTCGTGGCCCTCGACCAGAACGGCGAGGAGATCCGCGAGGTCGCCAAGTGGTTCGCCGCGATGAAGGAGGCCGGCGAGGCGCCCGAAGGGGCCACCGCCACCGCGATGGAGGGCGACGCGCTCAACCTGCCGTTCCCCGACGACTCCTTCGACGTCGTGATCATCTCCGAGGTCATGGAGCACATCCCGGACGACAAGGGCGTCCTCGCCGAGATGGTCCGCGTTCTCAAGCCGGGCGGCCGGATCGCCATCACCGTCCCGCGCTACGGCCCCGAGAAGATCTGCTGGACCCTCTCCGACGCGTACCACGAGGTCGAGGGCGGCCACATCCGCATCTACAAGGCCGACCAGCTCCTCGCCCGCATCCGCGAGGCCGGACTCAAGCCGTACGGCACCCACCATGCCCACGCGCTGCACTCGCCGTACTGGTGGCTGAAGTGCGCCTTCGGGGTCGACAACGACAAGGCGCTGCCGGTGCGGGCGTACCACAAGCTGCTGGTGTGGGACATCATGAAGAAGCCGCTCGCCACCCGGGTCGCCGAACAGCTGCTCAACCCGGTCGTCGGCAAGAGCTTCGTCGCGTACGCCACCAAGCCGCACCTTCCGAAGGCCGAGGCGTGAGCACTCCCGAACAGACCGAACACCTCGTCCTGCCCGGCGTCCTGACGGCGGGTCAGGCCGCCGAGACGGTCGCCGCGCTCCTCGCCGTACAGCGTGAGGACGGGGCGCTGCCGTGGTTCCGGGGCCACCACCTGGACCCGTGGGACCACACCGAGGCCGCGATGGCGCTGGACGCGGCCGGTGAGCACGAGGCGGCGGAGCGCGCGTACGACTGGCTGGCCCGCCACCAGAACGGCGACGGTTCCTGGTACGCCGCCTACCACGACGGCGACCCGCAGCGGCCGACCGACCGCAGCCGCGAGACCAACTTCTGCGCGTACGTGGCCGTCGGCGTCTGGCACCACTACCTCGCCACCGGTGACGACGCGTTCGTCGACCGGATGTGGCCCAGCGTCTTCGCGGCGATCGAGTTCGTGCTCGGGCTCCAGCAGCCCGGCGGGCAGATCGGGTGGAAGCGGGAGGACGACGGTACGGCGGTCGACGACGCGCTGCTGACCGGCTCCTCGTCGATCCACCAGGCGCTGCGCTGCGCGCTCGCCGTCGCCGAGATGCGCGAAGAGCCGCAGCCCGACTGGGAGTTGGCGACCGGTGCGCTGGCCCACGCGATCCGCCACCACCCGGAGCGCTTCCTCGACAAGAACCGCTACTCGATGGACTGGTACTACCCGGTCCTCGGCGGCGCCATCACCGGGGCCGAGGCCACCGCCCGTATCCAGGAAGGCTGGGACCGCTTCGTCGTCCCCGGGCTCGGGGTGCGCTGCGTGCTGCCCAACCCCTGGGTCACCGGCGGCGAGAGCTGCGAACTGGCTCTCGCGCTCTGGGTGACGGGGGAGTCGGACCGGGCCCTGGAGATCCTCCAGTCGATCCAGCACCTGCGCGCGGAGGGCGGGTTGTACTGGACCGGGTACGTCTTCGAGGGCAACAAGGCCTTCTGGCCTGAGGAGTTGACCACCTGGACGGCGGGTTCGCTCCTGCTGGCGGTGGCCGCGCTCGGGGGGGACGAGGCGACCACCGCGGTCTTCTCCGGGGAGCGGCTGCCGGTCGGGCTTGAGCCGGACTGCTGCCGGTAGCCGATCGCCGGCAGGTGCTGGGCGCCGGTGCGGCCGGGCCGCCGTCAGCGGCGGATCCGGCCGGCGATGGCGTGCCCGATGAACAGGTAGACCACGGCCGCGAGACCGTAACCCGCCACGACCCGCGCCCATGCCGCGTCGAACGTGAACAGGTCGTACGACCAGCCGGCCAGCCAGGTGGCGGCGTCGTGCACCCACTGCACGAAGTCGTTGGTCCGGTTGGCGTCCAGCAGGTACATCAGGATCCAGAGAATGATGATGAAGGCCAGTATGTCGGCCACGACGGCGATGATCCTCGCCGCTGAACTGCTGCCTGAAGAACGGGTTCTGTAGGACATGGGGTCCTGGTTACCGCTTTACCCTCAGTGAAACCCGAATGGCGGTACCGGGTGGCGGCCCGTGCGGGGCCGGGCGAGCCTGGCCGGGAGTGCCGAGGTTCGTCACTCCCTGTGACGTGCCTGCCCGGGAGGCCGATGTGACCCGTTCCATGCCGATCCGTCGGCCGCTGATGGCGTTCCTGCTCGCCTGCGCCGTGCTGGTCTCCGCCACCGCGTGCGGGGATTCCGGTGATTCCGGCAGTGCGACCGGTACGGGGGTGAGTACCGGGGCGAGTGTCTCCGCGTCCGCCACCGGCCCGTCCCCTTCCGCCTCCACCGAGAAGCAGCGGCTCGCCAAGACCCGTTTCGTGGCCAACGCCGGGCTCGCGGCCGGGGCGACGTACCAGTGGATCGTGAAGCCGTACCGCGCGGGGACCTTCAAGAAGGGGGCCGATGGGCGCACCTTCGCCCTCGTCAAGGCGGGGCTCGCGGGCGGGTTCGCGTACAACCGGCTCAAGGCGGCCGCGGAGAACGCCAAGGGCGACCCGCTGCTGTCGAAGGCCGTCGCCCCGCTCACGGCCGGGATCGAGTCGCTCCAGGGGATGGCCACGAAGCTGCGCAACGGTGAGGCGGGCGAAGGGGACATCGGGGCGTTCGAGAGCGTCATCGACAGCATCAAGAACGCCGGGAAGGACGCGGGCGCCGAGGTGAAGGACAAGGTCCCCTCCACCTCGCAGCTGACGGGGTAGAGCGGCCGTCCGTTATTCAGATGATCACCGTCTGCGGCGCGGCTAGGGTCCGCGGCATGACGCTTCTTTCTTACGACCGTTACTGCGACGAGATCCTCGCGCAGACCGACGCCCTGCGCGCGACCCTCAAGGGCGCGGATCTCTCCGCGAACGTCCCCTCCTGCCCCGACTGGACCCTGCGGCAGCTCGCCGTGCATGTCGGCGGCGCCCACCGCTGGGTCGGGGAGATCGTGCGCGGTCGGGCCACCGAGGAGGTGGCGGAGGAGAAGGTGCCGGGGTTCGAGGGGCCGGGGAGCGACGCCCCGGACACGCTGGACGCCTGGCTCGCCGAGGGGGCGGCCGCCACCGTCGAGGCGTTGCGGGAGGCGGGGCCGGACGCCGAGGTGTGGACCTGGGCGTGGGAGCGGCGTACGGCGTTCTGGGCGCGGCGCATGACGCACGAGACGGTGGTGCACCGGGCGGACGCGGCGCTCGCCGCCCGGGTCCCGTACACGGTCGACGCCGAGGTGGCAGCCGACACCATCGACGAGTGGCTGCGGATCGTCTCCTTCTCGCAGGAGGAGGGCGACCCGGAGGCGGCGGACCTGCGCGGCGGTGGACGCTCGTTGCACCTGCACGCCACCGACGTACCCGGGGCGGAGTGGCTGATCGAGTTCGGCGAGGACCGCTTCACCTGGCGGCACGACCACGCGAAGGCGACGGTCGCCCTGCGCGGTTCGCTCACCGACCTGATGCTCGTCTTCAACCGCCGCCTGGAGCCGACGAGCGAGCGGGTCGAGGTGCTCGGCGACGCGGAGCTGCTGGACTTCTGGCTGGACCGGTCGTCGTTCGGGTGAGACCCGCAATTACTGAGGTTGAACTTGTGGAGTTGTTGGGGCTGATGGCTGGTCGCTCCTGCGGTATCACCGGGGTATGCGGTATCCACAAGGGAGCGGGCTAACCGCCGAGCGGCAGCAGTTCCGCGAGGAGTTGCGGGTGAAGGCGGCCGGGCGGTTCGCTCAGGGCGAGGCGATCTCGGTGATCGCCAGGGACCTACGGGGTCAGCGTCTGCTCGGTGCAGCGGTGGCGGCGGATGTGAGATGAGGGCGGTCTGCGGTCACAGGGGCCGGCATCGTTGCCGAGGCTGAGCGAGAAGCAGTTCGCCCAGCTGGAGGCGGAGCTGGCCAAGGGGCCCGCCGCGCACGGTTGGGAAGACCAGCGCTGCACCCTGGGCCGCGTGAGGACGGTGATCGGCCGGCGCTTCTATCTGACCTACACGATCCAGGGCGTGCGCAAGCTCCTGGTACGCAACGGTTGGTCCTGTCAGGTCCCGGCCCGACGCGCCACCGAGCGGGACGACGAGGCAGTGGCCGGGTGGGTCAAGGAGGTGTGGCCGTGCGCGGAAGACTCGCGACGGCCCGTGGAGCCTGGCTTGTCTTCGAGGACGAAGCCGGATTCTCCATGACGCCGCCGCAGGCGAAGACCTGGTCACAGCGCGGCCGGACCCCCCGTGGTGCGGGTTCGCGGCCGTTCCCGCAGACGCATATCCATCGCGGCGCTGACCTGCTACAAACCCGGTCACCGGTCCCGGCTGATCTACCGACCGCGCCGACGCGACGGCCGCAAGAGTCTCTCCTGGCGCGACTACCGGGACCTGCTGATCGCGCCCACCCGCAGCTCGGCGGCCCGATCGTGCTCGTCTGTGACAACCTCAACGTCCATAGGGCCGCTGCCTTGCGGGAGTTCGCCGCATCCCGTGACTGGCTGACGATCTACTACCTGCCGCCCTACGCACCCGACCTCAACCCCGTCGAGGGGATCTGGGCCCTCCTGCGACGCGGCTGGCTCTCCAACGTCGCTTTCTCCACCCTCGAACACCTCGTCCAGCGCATCTGACACGGCCTACGTCACATCCAATACCGTAGCCACCTCATAGACGGCTGCCTCGCCGCGACCGGCCTGACCATCAGAATTACCTGAGCGACCCAGCGACATCACGAGTTCAATCTCAGTAAGTCGTTTCATGCAGATATGAGGTTCAGAAGGAATGGCGATTACAGATTCGATAAGCCCCCTTGCTCAAATCGGTTGATCCACAGGTCGGCCATGTGCTCCTTATAGGTCTCGAGGATCGAGCGGGAAGGAAACACTTCGTCGGCCAGGGCGATACTCGGTCGATATCCCGCCCGAGGCGTCGACCTCGGAGGCCGGAACGCTTTACCGAAGGCGAGGGCCAAGGCCTGAGGGGTCCCGTTGTAAGCCGAGGTTGGACGACCAGGCGGCCCGCCGTCCGCACCGTTCGGCCCGCTGCACGGCGATTCGACTATCAGGATGCTAGGTTGTTCAGTTTGCCTGTCGCTTCGCCGCGGGTGGAGGTGGGGGAAATGTTCATCGGGAACGATGAACGGGGAAGTCACGAAGCTGAGTTGTTGCTCAAGTACGCCTTGATGTCGGATGCCAAGGCGTGGAGCACTCTACGGGCGGCATTCATGCCACGGCCCGCTCCCCCGGCTGCCAGAGCGTCGATCTCCTCCACCGCGGTGTTCAGATCGTCGTTGACTACCAACCGGAAGCGGTCGGCGTGTGAGATGACACCTTCGACCTCACGGAGCGCTATGGCGATGCGCTGGAAGATCGCAACCCTTCCGCCCTGCGGGTTCCGCGCACAACGATTTTCCAGTCTGCGCAGGAGTTCTGGAAGATCAGGAGGCAGTAGGAATACCATCAATAGATCAGGTAGCCCGATCCGGCCGAACTCCATGGCTCCTTGGATATCCACGTCCGTCAGGGCGGTCCCGCTCTCCCAGGCCCTCTGCAGTTCCTGGGCGCTGGTGCCGTAGAAATTACCTCCATAGCGCTTGAACTGGACGAACTTTTTGTCCCGGGCGAGATGAGCCATGCACTCGTGTGTAACGAAGTGGTACTCGACACCGTCTCTTTCAAGTACTTCGCTGTTGTAGCGTGGGGCCCGCGTGGTATGTGAAATTATTTCGCAGTAACGATGTGTTAAAAGGAGACCTCGTTTGATCGAGTCCTTTCCCACCCCAGAGGGCCCGACCAGTAGAAGAGTGGCTCGCGTAGGCGATGAGGAATCAAGATCCATATGGGGCTCGTATCCGTCGGCCAGCCTGGAAAGTTCGCTCGCCCAGTCCATCCTCACTCCTCGTCCCCTGTCGGTGGCCCAAGGGCCTCGCCGAGCTGATCTGGGGCGAACCCTGCGGGCCATACGCCACCCCGAAAACTCCCCGCTTGCGTGGCCCCGTAGAGTGGTCGATAACTTTTCGGCAGCTCGGGACTGTCGGCGGAAGCGAGCCACAGCCGTAGGAGCAAACGCGTTCCGGTACTGGCCGAATCGACGAATGCGGTCCGTGCATGGAGCGTCCGGAAGTTGTCGATCACCTGCAGGTCCCCGGGGGTCAGGATCATTTCTATCGACATTTCGGGACGTTCGAGTATCGCGTCTAGCTTGTCCATGGCGCTTCGCTGATTCGCGGTGATTCTGGGGGCGTCCGGGTAGCGCTGCGACTTCTCGATGAAGGTCCTGATATAGCGCATCACAAGCGATGAACTAGTCATGCTGAACACGGGTATTGCGTGCCAGTCGGAGAATCCTGGGAAAGCTTCACCTCGGAGATCGTTGGGTATCGGCTGATGGAGCTCGGCCCATAGTTCCGGCGATTCATTCAGTATGACGCCGTGCACGGCGGGGACGGAAGCAAGACGGCTCATTCCCCCTGCGGCTGCCTGCCGTATGCACAAGAGCGTGATTACATCGGTGCGATCTGCATGGAACGACAACGAGTCCGAACCCGTATAGCCTCGCTTCTTCCCACCATTGCGCTTAATACTGACGTCCTCCACTCGCCCGATGAGATCACCCCACCGGTTCTGTGACACCGGCCGGCCTAGAAGGTGGCCGAAAATCAAGTAGGCCCGCTCGACCAGTGAAGGATCCTCGTTCACCGGAAAGCCGGTCAGTACGGCAAATCCGAAGCCTGCTCGCAACTCCCTGCGCACGCGGGCGGCAAGAGCTCTGGACGCCGGAAGCATCTGGAGCCACAGAGCTGACTGGTAACCACCGGCCTCATGGTTCCCCAACCTCGCTGCTGCGATCAGCTCTCGTATGACAGTGGGGGGCATCTCTCTACGCCAGCGGGCTTCGTGTGGCGTGACATCCTTACGGACCCAGCCGCTACTCAAAGTGACTCTGTTCGTCACGGACGTGCTGAGTCAAGAAGTCAACCCCTTTATCGCCTCGATGACCGCGATGACCGTGCCGGAAGAAGTGGCGCTGAGCGCGAGATTCTCACTGATCCTCCTGAGCAGGGACTTATTTTCGCTGCTCATTTGTTCAAAATCGAAATCGGCGACGATGGTGTCAGCAGTGACTCCCTCAGCCAGGGTCACGTCGGTGCCGCTGATCCATTCGACGAACCGCGCAGCGTCACTTTCGGATTTCATGGCCCTCAGGAGGTGATTGGCCACTCCTGAGGAAGATATTTTCACCGTGTTGATGGTGGCCGAATCCTGAGCCACATTCACATCTCCGGTAACGTGCGACACATGGAATGATCGATCCACGATATATTCCCTTTCCGGTAGGCCTGAGTGATGATTCCTGGCGACGTCCGCGTAGCATTCGAGAGACCGCGCCAGACTGTGAGCACTTTTCCGTATCGTCGCACTCGAATGTGTCCTGGACGAGTAATGTGAAGGTCCAGTCCAAAAGAGGGAGCGTTGCCTCCGCTTTTGATAGCGTGCCAGTCCCGTCAGGTGGCGCTCCGTCCATGAGTTGGACCTAGAAATCCCTTGCGCAAACAGATCGTTCGCCAGGTACTCGCGTTCCACGCGCAGATCGTAGAGGACGGCGGCCAGCACAGGGATTGGAAGCTCGAAAAGCGGTTGATGGATGCCGAGCTCCGTGAGCATCAATTCGATGCGGCGTGCGCTGAGCGTAGGAAAGTGGGTAGGAGTGAAAACGCTCATCTCCGGGACACCGCGTCCGAAGTCCCGGAACACTGTTGCCGAGAGGCTGTCGCAGTACAAGCTGGCCCACTGGCGCGTCAGATGAGCACCCAGATCTCCTCTGAGATGGGCAGTGGCCCCTTCGGCAAGCCCTCGCAGGGATATCGCGTCCGCAATCAGATCCGCGAGGATCGGTCGATTACCGAGTTGATCCGGGAGATCAAGGAGAGCATCCAGGCGATGATCAGGAACCGGACGGCCAGCGTACAAGGTTAGGGAGAGTTGACTCTCTGGATCGACGACGCTTGTCGCCCACCATTTGCGGATGCCGAATGTCGTATTCCCTTGCTTCTCTACCCACCCCGCGCTGTACTCCTCCACCAAGCGGTTTTGCGCTGATGCGAAGAGTGGAGCGAACAGCTTCTTGTCGCTGTCGAACTGGCGGCGCCTGCTGTAGAGATTAACGCTGGGGTTGGCTCCACTGCCGGTGACACGAAGCAGATCGTTCTGGATCAGCGGGGAGAATTCCTGCAGGAGTTTGGATATCGCTATCTCTTCGTGATGGGCCGATATAGGAAAGAGAGCGGGCTCGGGGGAGACGACCGCGGATATGCGGACCAAGCGCTCGCATGTAATTAGCGGCGGTATGGAGCCTGCAGCCATGCGGGCCAAGATCTCGTGATCCGCGAAATGCAGGAAGATGCGCCTTCTCACTGTTCGTATCTCCCCGATCCTGGCGACGGGTCAACTCCAGTTTTCAGCTTGATGTAGGATCTACAGACTGAGAGCTTCGACTCCATATATGCCATGACCGAATCGACCTCGGCGACAGAAAAGCTGTCCGCGAAGAGTGAGACTGCTTCAAGCGACTTGGTTGTCACCCCAAAATCGAGAAGCTGGAACTTGACGTCGTCAAGTGTGCGGTAGGGTTCGATCGGTGTTTCGAAATGCAGTCCGTAGCTTTGGAAGAATTTTCGGGAGAACGCGACAGCCTCGGGTATCTGTTCCATGTACTCGTGTGCTTGGTAGGACGAGAATCCGGACACTACTCTTCTTATGTTCCGCTGCAGCGCAAGCGCGACCCCCTCGCATTGAATGGCCATCTGATGGCCGAGCAGAATGAGATTCGTCCGATACCTGGCGAAGTCGCTCTCGATATCGGCTATGGCTACTCTTCTGAAGATTCCGGAACTGTGCGTCAGGTGATGCTCCACCGAAACTGCTGGAAAAGCCCGGGTGATCTCCTCTACGCGCAACGGGACGACGTCTGTCTCTATGGTAGCGCCGGTACGGGCGGTCATGAGAACGAGATCACGTCCCGCATTTGCCTCCAAGCAAGCGGCTAGGGACGAGTCGCGTCCTCCAGAAAAGAGTATGAGCGACGTCTCACGCATTTTGGATGCACACTCATTTCATGGATAATGACTCATGATGAATTCATGGGCGAGGGCTCATGTGTGAAAGTTCCCGGACGAGGGTGTTGTGCACGTTTATAAAGTCCTCGGCGGCCTGGGGCGGCAATAGAGGAGTGGCGCATGATCGCCGACTCTCCACCTGTGGGCACCGGGCATCGCGAATTGCCCTGGAGCCGTTCTCGGGTAGCAGCCTTCTGGCTTCGGCCTGAAATGCTACGTTGTCGGCCGCCTTGAGGATCCTCTTATTTTCATCCGATGGTGGCATCGGGACTCCTAGAGCCTGGCCGATTGCCACGTCCATGGTTTCTGTCAGATCGGAGTATCCGGCGTACTGACCCACATCTCGCAGTCGTCTCTTCAGTGGCGTCGGCATGTCCCCCAAATAGGCCTCGTGGGAGTCGTGATGCAGTGCCAATAGGCGTAGATCCTGCCTACCCATATCAGCCACGACCTTGGAAACCAATACAGAGTGCTGGGCAACCGAGTAGAACTCCGACGTGTGACCTCCGAATCGGCAGATGCGGGACAGCGCGCCAGCGATATCCTCCAGCGTGATCGATTCAGGAGACGGGCGGGACAAATTGACTCGCCTTCCGGAGGAAGTGTCTAGCCAGCGATCTTCAGCGGACTTCATGGAGCGACTGATTCGCTTTCTCTCGCAGGGTGCGTGCTCGACCGTTTTGATCAAGGGTAGCGATCTTGCTCGTACCGCCATCCTGTCTGTTGTGCATCAAAGGATGATCCCCTAAAGCGCCGCTGCTGGCCAGTAGTTGAGCTCTTTGGATAGTGCAAAGTTCGGCGACTCATCCGGACAAGATCTCGAACGAGGCGTGACTCATATGATCAACTGGCCGCAATCCCTGATTCTCCGGCTCGTGCGGCGCAGGGGCGGAGAGGCACACGCTGGACTTAGATGGACCTGCTCAGCCCCACTTTGCGGTGAGCGACTGGGGAACCCGCCTTCCGGAAGAGGAAGACCGGAGCTCGGTGGCGGCGTGTGAGCCCTGGACCGTCAGGCTCTCCTTTCCTGGCACATCTGCGATGCGATACGGTCTACGCTCAACTCGCCACCAGGTTCGGTATCGCGACTTTGTACCGCTACATACGCGAGACGATCGACATCGTGCCCATTGCCGGGACTCTCACTGAGGTGAGGAGAGAGCTCCGGACAAGGTGTTCATCATCGTGTCCACCGCCCGCCTGTCGATCGACCGGATCGCCGCCGACGTCCTCCCCGGGAAGCGTAAGCGCCTCGGTGTGAACGTCCAGATCTTCGTTGTTCCCTTCGACCGCCTGCTGTGGGCTGTGTTGGCGCTGCCTGGGTCTTCCGAGACCTGACCGCCGCCCGCCGCCCCGGCATCGCCGACGAGGGGCTTAGCTCCGGGGCTGAAAGGGCGTACCGGTGGCTCGGCCATTCCGTGCCCAGGCCGTCGCCTCAAGCCATGGAAGCGGCGGCGATGTCGGGTCTGCTTTCTCGGTTCGCCAGGCGGTCCCGCAGCGTGAGTGCTGGGGGTCTTGATCTGGTTATCAGGCTGATCTGCGGAATGACCTAGCTGTTCAGCTCCGCCAGGACCCGTAGCGTGTGCGGGTCCGGGGCGGTGAGCAGGAGGTCGGTCACCGGGCCCTTGCGCCATTCCGCCAGTTTCTCCGCTATCCGGGCGCGCGGGCCGATGAGGGAGATCTCGTCGGCGAAAGTGTCCGGCACTGCCTGGACGGCCTCCTCCTTGCGGCCCTGGAGGAACAGGTGCTGGATGTGGCGGGCCTCCTCCTCGAACCCCATGCGGGCCATCAGGTCCGCGTGGAAGTTGCGGGCCGCGTGGCCCATGCCGCCGATGTAGAAGCCGAGCATCGCCTTCACCGGCAGCAGCCCCTCCGCCACGTCGTCGCAGACGTGCGCGCGGGCCATCGGCGCGATCATGAAGCCCTCGCGGAGACCGGCGAGCGAGGCCTCGTACACGTCCGTGCGGTACGGGGACCAGTACAGCGGGAGCCAGCCGTCCGCGATCCTCACCGTCTGCGCGATGTTCTTCGGACCCTCCGCGCCCAGCAGGACCGGGAGGGACGCCCGCAGCGGGTGCGTGATGGGCTTCAGCGGTTTGCCCAGGCCGGTGGCGTCCGGGCCCGCGTACGGGTGGGAGTGGAAGCTCCCCGCCACCTCCACCGGGGCCTCGCGGGCCAGCACCTGGCGGATCACCTCGACATACTCGCGGGTCGCGGTGAGCGGGCTCCTCGGGAACGGGCGGCCGTACCAGCCCTCCACCACCTGCGGCCCGGACAGGCCGAGGCCGAGCAGCAGCCGGCCGCCGGAGAGGTGGTCCAGGGTCAGCGCGTGCATGGCTGTCGCGGTGGGTGTGCGGGCCGCCATCTGTGCGATGCCCGTACCCAGTCGGATCCGTGAGGTGTGGGCGGCGATCCAGGTCAGCGGGGTGAAGGCGTCCGAGCCCCACGCCTCCGCCGTCCACACCGAGTCGTAGCCGAGCCGCTCCGCCTCCTGAGCGAGGGCGAGATGGCCGGGGTCCGGGCCGCGGCCCCAGTATCCGAGTGCCAGTCCGAGCCGCATTCCGTTGCCTCCAGCCGTAAGTGACGATCCGTCAGGTGGGGAGGGTGCGGGACGGACTGTACGGCAGCGGCCCCCCGCCCGGAAGGGCGAGGGGCCGCAGGCGTCACGCGTACGGGATCAGCCGCGCTGGATGCCCGTCGTGTCCTGGAGCACACCGCGACGGCCGTCCTGCGTCTGGGCGATGAGGCCCTGACCGCGCTGCTCGACCGCGAGGTACCAGGTGCCCGGCGCCAGCTCGGCGATCGGGTTCGGCGCGCCGTCCTCGCCGTACAGCGGGCGGGCCACCGGAACGGCGAACCAGAACGGGGTGAAGTCGCCCGCCGGAGCCGCGCCGCCCTGCGGTGCGGACTGCTGGGCCTGCGCGGCCTGCGCCTGCGCCGGGTCGGGCTGACCCGGCTGACCCTGCTGGCCACCGGTCTGCGCGCCCGGGTAGCCGTAGCCCTGGCTCTGCTGTGCGCCGTAGGGCTGCTGCTGGGCGCCTGGGTAGCCGTAACCCTGGCCGGGCTGGCCACCGTACGGCGGCTGCACGGCCTGCTGCGGCTTCGGGGCGCCGACGAGCGGGGCCTTGAGCGCGGGGACCAGTGGGCCGGCGACCGTGGCCGCGGCGAGCACGAGCGTCCCCAGCAGGCCGAGGATCAGGCCGGCACCGGCGTCGCTGACGTCGATGATCGTCCAGAAGGCGGTCCACAGCGCGAAGACGGTGAACGCGGTCCCGAACTGGCCGAGGTCGAGCCCCACGACCTTGCGGGGCGCCAGTCGGCCCACGATCACCAGCGCCGCGCCGATGATGCCGGCGAGGAAGACGCTCATCAGGAGCCCGAGCGAGTCCCAGGCGTTCGGGTTGGTGATGCCTGAGTAATTGAGGGAGTCGAGGAAAGAGGCGATGAACAGCACGACCGCTGCTCCGATCACCACGCCGTCGCCTCGAGTGAGGGAGCGGATATTCACGTGAAGGTCCTTAGTCGGTCGTCTCGTCGGGGCGGTCGTCGCTGCCGCCTGTGCGGCGGGCACGGCACGGAGCTCGGGGGTGGCTCCCCATCGTACGGATGAATCTATCGTCTGACCGGGCGGGTTGCGCCCGTGCCCGGTTCTTGAACAGTTATCCCCCCAATATCCCCGCAGACCCATCCCTTCCCCGCCGGGCAGACCTACCCCTTCAGGTGGGCGGCGATGCCGTCCGCCATGCCCTGGGCCGCCTTCTGCCGCCAACTCGCGTCGGTGAGCAGAGCCGCGTCCTTCGGGTCACGCATATTGCCGCATTCCACGAAGACTTTGGGCACGGTCGACAGATTGAGTCCGCCGAGATCGTCCCGGGTGTCCAGTCCGGTACCGCCGCCGATGTAATTGGAAGGCGCGCTTCCGGTCGTACGGACGAAATGGCCGGCGATACGGGCTCCGAGATCGGCCGAACTCTTCACGATCGTCGAGGTGTCCGCCCCGCCGCCCTTCACCGCGGCGGGCAGGATCACATGGAAGCCCCGGTTGCCGACCGCCGAGCCGTCCGCGTGCACCGAGACCACCGCGTCGGCCTTCGCCTCGTTGCCGATCCGGGCCCGCTCGTCGATGCAGGGCCCGAACGGCCGGTCGTCGTCGTGCGTCAGCAGGACCCGCGCCCCCTGCGCCTGGAGCAACTCCCGCAGCCGGTACGACACATCGAGGGTGAAGCGGGCCTCCGCGTAACCGGCGTCCGTGGACGTACCGGTCGTGTCGCACTCCTTGCGGCCGGTGCCGATGTCGACCTGCTCGTTGATCTCCTTGGTGTGCTCGCGGTTACGCGGGTTGTGGCCCGGGTCGATCACCACGGTCCTGCCGGTCAGCGGGCCTTGGGGGAGCGGGGTGGTGGGGGAGGGCTTCGGAGTGGGCGAGGAGGGCTCCGGGGTGGGCGACGCGGAGGCCTTCGCTCCCGCTCCGTCCGTCGTGTCCGGGGGGCCGCCGCATCCGGTGATCGTCGTCAGGCAGAGCGCGGCCAGCGCGGAGGCCGCGAGGAGCGGGCGGGCGCGGCGGGTGGGGGGAACGCTGTCGTCGTACGGCACGCGGGCGATGCTATCCGTACGGGCAGGAGGGCAGCGGAACCTCGGATCCCCGCGCCGCCACGGGTACGGGGGTGACGCGCCCGGGTACGCTCAGATCCCCGCGCCCGTGCGCCGCAGCACCCGCAGCGAGTCCGTCACGGAGACCTCGGTGAAGGCTCCCGAGGCCAGCGCCCGCAGGTACACCCGGTACGGGGCCTGGCCGCCGTCGGCCGGGTCCGGGAACACGTCGTGGATCACCAGGAGCCCGCCCTCGGCGATGTGCGGGGCCCAGCCCTCGTAGTCGGCGTTCGCGTGCTCGTCGGTGTGCCCGCCGTCGATGAAGACCAGGCCGAGCGGCCCGGCCCAGACCGCGGCGACCTGCGGGGACCGGCCGACGAGCGCCACCACGTGCTCCTCCAGACCGGCCCGGTGCAGGGTGCGGCGGAAGGTCGGGAGGGTGTCCATCAGCCCGATCTCCGGGTCCACCACGCCCGGGTCGTGGTACTCCCAGCCCGGCTGCTGCTCCTCGCTGCCCCGGTGGTGGTCCACGGTGAGCGCGCCGACCCCGGCGCTCCGGGCCGCGTCGGCCAGCAGGAGGGTGGAGCGCCCGCAGTACGTGCCCACCTCCAGCAGCGGCAGCGCCAGCGCCCCGGCCTCGGTGGCGGCCGAGTACAGGGCGAGCCCCTCGTGGACCGGCATGAAACCCTTGGCGGCCTCGAACGCGGCGAGCACGTCCGGAGTGGGAGCGGGCGCGGTCACGGGGTTCCTCCAGGTGGGGCGGGTCTGCTTACGACGGCGCTCCATCGTGCCGTACGGTCCGGCCGGCGCTCACGGCGGGGGCGGGGCCGGCCGGGGCGACAGCGGTGGAGGCCGGAGCCGCGACCGGAGCAGGCCCGGCGTCCGTGCTGCTCGCCAGCAGCACCGGGTGTCCCGACGGCCGCTGCGACGGCAGGAACGCCGCCAGCACCAGGCCCACCAGCACCGCTCCCGTCGCGATCAGGAACGAGATCCGGAACCCCTCCATGGACGGCACCTGCGCCGACCCCATCCGCACCGACGTGTTGGCCAGCACCATGCCGATGACAGCGCTCGACACCGACGTACCGATGGACCGCATCAAGGTGTTGAGGCCGTTGGCCGCGCCGGTCTCCGACGGGTCGACGGCGCCGATGATCAGAGCGGGCAGCGAGGAGTAGGCGAGGCCGATCCCGGCGCCGAGCACCACCGCGATCAGCACGGTCTGCCAGGCGGCGCTGAGCAGCCCGAGCCCGGCCCCGTAACCGATCGCGATGATCAGCATCCCGAGCATCAGCGTGGCTTTGGGGCCCCGGCGGGCCGAGATCCGGGCGTAGAGCGGGGCGACGAACATCATCGTCACGCCCAGCGGGGCCACGCAGAGCCCGGCGACCACCATGGACTGTCCGAGGCCGTAGCCGGTGGACGTGGGGAGCTGGAGCAGTTGCGGCAGGACCAGGGAGACCGCGTAGAAGGCGACGCCGACCATGATCGAGGCGAGATTGGTGAGCAGCACCTCACGGCGGGCGGTGGTGCGCAGGTCGACCAGGGGTGCCGTCGTCCGCAGCTCGAACAGGCCCCACAGCACCAAAACCGTGACGGACGCGGCGAGCAGGCCGAGCGTGGGGGCCGACGCCCAGCCCCAGTCGCCGCCCTTGGTGGTCGGCAGAAGCAGGAGGACCAGGCCGAGCGAGAGGCCGAAGGCGCCGATGAAGTCGAAGGTGCCGGGGGCGCGGAGTGGAGGTTCCGGGACGAAGGCGTACGTCAGCGCCATCGCGAGTACGCCGAGCCCGGCCGAGCCGAGGAAGAGGACGTGCCAGTCGGCGTGCTGGGCCACCAGCGCGGCGGCGGGAAGCGCGAGGCCGCCGCCGACGCCGATCGACGAGCTCATCAGCGCCATCGCCGAGCCGAGCTTCTCGCGCGGCAGCTCGTCGCGCATGATCCCGATGCCGAGCGGGATCGCGCCCATGGCGAAGCCCTGGAGCGCACGACCGGTGATCATCACGACCAGGTCGTCGGTGGAGGCGCAGATCAGCGAGCCGATCACCATCACGGCGAGCGAGGCGAGCAGCATCCGGCGCTTGCCGTACAGGTCGCCGAGCCGGCCCATGATCGGGGTCGAGACGGCGCCCGCCAGCAGGGTCGCGGTCATCACCCAGGTGGCATCGGCCGGGTCGGTGTCCAGCAGGACCGGCAGGTCCTTGATGACCGGGACGAGCAGGGTCTGCATGACCGCGACGGTGATCCCGGCGAAGGCGAGGACGGGAACGATGGGACCGGAGCGCGCTTTCGGCGGCCGGGGGAGGCCTGCTGTGTGCCGTATCTGTTTCGTCCGTCGCATCCGTGGGGCCTCCCGGGCAGCCTTGACCACCCGGGCTCCCCCCAAGTGTGTGCATGGTGAACGCTTCCCTGGCGGGCTCTATTCCGGTTCGGGCCCCGCAGCCTTCTGACTGGCCGTCAGATCTTCCGTCGCCGGGCCTTCCGTCGAAGTGAAACGTGTTCTACTCTTGCGCCGTTCCAGTGGCTGCGACCGGCGAGGATCCGCATGCGCATCGGCACGGGTATCAGCACGGGTATCGGGATCGGCACGGGTATCGGGATCGGCACGGGTATCGGCATCACCGAAGAGCACCGCGCGCTGGCGCACTCCGTACGCGGGTGGCTGGCGCGGGCCGTGCCGGCCGGTGAGGTGCGCAAGCTCCTTGACACGGGAGGCCCGGCTGCCTCCGGGGTGCGCCCCGCGCACTGGGAGGCGTTCGTCGGGCAGGGGCTGGCCGGGATCCATCTGCCCGAGGAGTACGGGGGAGGGGGCGGCGGTCTCCTGGACCTCGCCGTGGTCCTGGAGGAGGCGGCCTACGGGGCGCTGCCGGGGCCGTACCTCGCGACCGCGCTGACGGGGGCGGTGCTCGACCGGGCAGCCGGGACCGGGGGCCTGGCCCGGGGCCCGCTCCGGGACCTGCTCCGGGGGGCGCTCCGGGCTCTCGCCGCCGGAGACCGTACCGCCGCCCTCGCCCTCACCCCCGGCACCCTCACCGCCACCCCCGCCCCCACCGGCCACCGCCTCGACGGCACCGCGCCGCCCGTCCTTTCCGCCGAGGCGGCCGATCTGCTGCTCCTGCCCGCCGCCACGCCCACCGGCGAGCGCTGGTTCCTCGTGGGCGCCGGGGCCGACGGGCTCACCGTGCGCCCGCACCGCAGCGTCGACCCGACCCGGCCGACGGCGGAGGTGCGGGCCGACGCCGTTCTCGTACCGGAGCACCGCGCTCTGCCGATAGGGGACCCCGCGCTCGTCCGCGACCTGGCCGCCGTCCTCCTCGCCGCCGACGCCTGCGGCACCGCCGCCCGGAGCCTCGACATGGCCGTCCAACACGCCACCGTACGCGAGCAGTTCGGGCGTCCCATCGGCGCGTTCCAGGCGGTCAAGCACCTCTGCGCCGACATGCTCGTCCGCCTCGAACAGGCCCGCGCCCTCACCTGGGACGCGGCCCGCGCCGCCGACGAGGAGACCGGGGCCGAGGAGCGTGCGCTCACCGCCGCGCTCGCCGCCGCCACCGCGCCGGAGGCCGCGTACAGCTGCGCCAAGGACACCATCCAGATCCTCGGCGGCATCGGCTTCACCTGGGAGCACGACGCCCACCTCTCCTTACGCCGGGCCGCCCTCGCCCGCCAGCTCCTCGGTACTCCCGCCACCCACCACCTGCGCGCCACCCGCCTCGCCGAGGCCGGCGCCCGCCGCGAACTCGCCCTGGAACTCCCGCCCGAGGCCGCCCGCCACCGCGCCGAGGCCCGCCCGCACCTCACCGCCGCCCGCGGCCTGGCCCCGCGCGAGGCCCGCCGAGCCCTCGCCGCCACCGGCTACGCGGCCCCGCACCTGCCGGCCCCGTACGGACTGGGCGCAGGCCCCGTACAACAGCTCGCGATCCAGCAGGAGTTGAGCGAGCAGTCCATCCGGCTCAGCGACCTCTCCATCGCCACCTGGGTCGTGCCGTCGCTCATCGCGTACGGGACCGAGGCGCAGCGGGACCGCTATCTGCCCGCCACCCTGCGCGGCGACCTCCAGTGGTGCCAGCTCTTCTCCGAGCCCGACGCCGGATCCGACCTGGCTGCTCTGCGCACCCGTGCCGTACGGACCGCCGAAGGGTGGCGGATCACCGGGCAGAAGGTCTGGACGAGCGCCGCCCGCACCGCCGACCACGGCATCCTGCTCGCCCGCACCGACCCGGACGCGCCCAAGCACCGGGGACTCACCTACTTCCTGGTCGACATGAAGAAGGCCCGGGGCATCGACATCCGCCCGCTGAAGGAGATCACCGGAGAATCCCTCTTCAACGAGGTCTACTTCGACGATGTGCTGCTCCCCGCCGACGCCGTGGTCGGCGAGGTCGGCGGCGGCTGGCGCGTCGCCCGCAACACGCTCGGCAACGAACGCGTCCACATGGCCGACCAGATGACCTTCGACAGCGGCCTCGAAGCGCTGATCGCCCGGTCCGCGGAGACCGATGACGTGACCCGTACCCGGATCGGCGCGCTCGCCGCCGAGGCCCACGCGCTCGCCTGCATCGGGCTGCGCACCACGCTCCAGCAGGTCTCCGGCCGCGAACCGGGCGCCGGAGCCTCGGTGCGCAAGCTCGTCCAGACCGTCCACCAGCAGAAGGTCGCCGAGCTGACCCTCGAACTCCTCGGCCCCGCAGGCGCGGTGGACGAACCGGAGGCCGGTGAACGGGCCCTGCACGGCTTCCTGATGTCCCGCTGTCTGACCATCGCGGGCGGCACCACGCAGATCCAGCTCAACGTCGTCGCGGAACGGATGCTCGGCCTGCCCCGGGACTGATCCCGGCCACCACCTGAGGAGCGGAACATGAAGGCCTACATCGCCGGCGTCGGCATGACGAAGTTCGAGAAGCCCGAGACCCGCGACTGGCAGTACTGGGACATGGTCCGCGAGGCGGGCACCGCCGCGCTGGAGGACGCCGGTGTCCGGTACGAGCAGGTCGAACAGGTCCCCGTCGGCTACTGCTTCCAGCCCTCCACCGCCGGACAGCGGGCCGTCTACGAGCTGGGACTGACCGGCATCCCCGTCTACAACGTCGACAACAACTGCGCCACCGGCTCCACCGCCCTGATGCTGGCCCGGCAGTTCGTGGAAGGCGGCTCCAGCGACTGCGTCCTCGCCGTCGGCTTCGAGAAGATGGCCCGCGGGTCGCTGGGCGGTGGCACGGGAGGCGGCTCCAGCGGCAGTGACTTCGCCGCCTCGCCCGTCGCCCGGCACTACGGGATCATGGCCGCCGCCCACGGCTTCGCGGCGTCCCCGCCCACCGCGCAGATCTTCGGCAACGCGGCCCGCGAGCACATGCGGCGGTACGGGACCACGCCCGCGCAGCTCGCGGCCGTCGGGGCCAAGAACCACCGGCACTCGGTGCACAACCCGTACGCCCAGTTCCAGGACCCGTACACGGTGGAGGAGGTCCTCGCCGCCCGTACCGTCCACGACCCCCTCACCAAGCTCCAGTGCTCACCGACCTCCGACGGCGCGGCGGCCGCCGTGGTGGTCTCCGAACGGTTCGCCGAGCGCCACGGCCTGGCAGAGCGGGCCGTGGAGATCGCCGCGCAGGCCATGACCACGGACACCGACGCCTCCTTCGCCTCCGGCACCTGCGTCGACGCGGTCGGCGCTCCGATGTCCCGGGCCGCCGCCGAGCAGGTGTACGCGGCCTCCGGCCTCGGCCCCGGAGACCTCGACGTGATCGAGCTGCACGACTGCTTCTCCATCAACGAGCTGCTCACCTACGAGGCGCTCGGGCTCTGCGGCGAGGGCGAGTCCGGCAAGCTCGTGGAGTCCGGGGCGACGACGTACGGCGGGCGGTGGGTGGTGAACCCGTCGGGCGGGCTGATCTCCAAGGGGCATCCGCTGGGTGCGACCGGGATCGCGCAGGTCGCCGAGCTGACCTGGCAGCTGCGCGGCGAGGCGGGCGCGCGCCAGGTCCCGGGGGCGCGTACCGGGCTGGCCCACAACATCGGGCTGGGCGGCGCGGCGGTGGTGACGCTGCTGCGGCGGTGAGGGCCCGGCGTGTTTGCCGACGGGGGCCGGGGGCCAGGGCTGCTGCGGTGAGGCCGCCGGAGGCCGCAGGCCGGGCTGCGGCGGTGAGGTTCAGTGGCAGCCGGGTCGGGACTTCGGACCTAGGACGTCCCGGATCCCCGATCTCCGACCGATACCCGATGTACGGGGCATCCACTACCTGCGACCATGACCGGCATGGCAGACGTCCCGGCCCCCGCGCCCACCCGCACCTCCCGTTCCCGCATACCCACCGGCGCGTGGGCCGTCGTGCTCGCCGCCTGCACCGGGCAGTTCCTCGTCGTCCTCGACGTGTCCGTGGTCAACGTGGCACTGCCCTCCATGCGCGCCGACCTGGGGCTGAGCCACGGCGCGCTCCAGTGGGTCGTCAACGCCTACTCGATCGCGTTCGCCGGGTTCATGCTGCTGGGCGGGCGGGCCGCCGACATCTACGGCCGGAAGCGGATGTTCCTCGTCGGCCTCGGCGTCTTCACCGCCGCCTCCCTCGCGGGCGGCCTCGCCCAGGAGGGCTGGCAGCTCCTCGCGGCCCGGGGAGCGCAGGGCCTCGGGGCCGCCGTCCTGGCCCCCGCCACGCTCACCATCCTCACCGCCGCCGTGCCCGAGGGCCCCGCCCGGACCAAGGCGATAGCGACCTGGATGGCGGTCGGCGCGGGCGGCGGCGCGGCCGGCGGGCTCATCGGCGGGGTCCTCACCGACGCCCTCTCCTGGCGCTGGGTCCTCCTCATCAACGTGCCCGTCGGCGCCCTCGTCCTGGTCGCCGCCGCCCTGTGGATCACCGAGGGCCGCGCGGGCGACCGCCGCCGCATCGACCTGCTGGGCGCCGTCCTCGTCACCGCGGGCCTGGCCACCGTCGCGTACGGCATCGTCCAGACCGAGGCCGTCGGCTGGACGGCCGCCGCCACCCTCGTACCGCTGCTGTCCGGGGTGGCGCTGCTCGCCGCGTTCGTCCTGGTCGAGGCGCGGACGGCGGTTCCGCTGGTCCCGCTGCGGGTGTTCGGCGTACGGGCCGTCTCCTCGGCCAATGTGTCGATGTTCCTCATGGGGTCGGCGACCTTCTCCATGTGGTACTTCATGACCGTCTACGCGCAGAACGTGCTGGGCTACACGCCGTTGCAGGCCGGCCTCGCCCTGATGCCGACCTCGGCCGCCGTCATCCTCGGCTCCAAGATCGCGCCCCGGATCATGGTCCGTACGGGAGCCAAGAGCCTCGCCGTCGCCGGGGTGCTGACCACCGCCGCGGGCTTCGGCTGGCAGTCCACCATGGGCGTCGACGGCTCCTACCTCACCGCGATCATGTTCCCCGGCGTCCTGATGATGGCCGGCGCCGGACTCGCCTCCACGCCGCTGGCCACCCTCGCCACCTCCGGCGCGGCCCCCGGGGACGCCGGACTCGTCTCCGGCCTGGTCAACACCTCGCGCACCATGGGCGGTGCGCTCGGCCTCGCGGTGCTCTCCACGGTCGCGGCCGCCCGCACGGCGGGTTCCGTCGACCCGGCCGAGGTCACCGCCGGATACGCCACGGCGTTCCGTACGGCGTGCGCGGTGCTGCTGGTCGGCGTGGTCGTGATGCTGGCGTGGCTGCCGAACCACCGGACGCCTCGCGTACGGGAGGAGGAAGCGGCGGCGGCGAAGGTGCAGGCACAGGAACGGGTCTGAATCAGTCGACCTGACGTGACGTCACTCGATCTGACCTGACTCGACCTGACGTGACGTCAGCAGTCTTCCTAACTTCCTTGCGCTGAGCTATACATGGGCCATCGGCTAGAACGCGTTCTAGAACGGCGCGCTCTGCCGGTCCCCGCACGGCCTCGGTGCGGTCGGCGGTGCGGACAGGCCGCACCGAGGTCTCCCACCGTCGGTCCCTCACCGTCAAGGAGCGGCTTCGCCATGCCCATCGACACCTCAGCGGCCCTCGCCGCCGACCCCCGCCGGGCCGAGATCGCCTGGAACCACAAGGACGTCCAGCTCTACCACCTGGGCCTCGGCGCCGGCACGCCCGCCACCGACCCGGACGAGCTGCGCTACACGCTGGAGTCCCGGCTCCAGGTGCTGCCGAGCTTCGCCACCGTCGCGGGCGCGGGAACGGCCGCGTTCGGCGGGATGGGCGCGCCCGGCATCGACGTGGACCTCGCCGCCGTCCTGCACGGCGGCCAGTCCGTACGGGTCCACCGGCCGATCCCCGTCACCGGCCGGGCCGTCCAGACCTCGAAGGTGGCGGCGGTGTACGACAAGGGCAAGGCCGCCGTCATCGTGCTGCGCACCGAGGCGAGCGACGAGGACGGTCCGCTCTGGACCAACGACGCGCAGATCTTCGTACGGGGAGAAGGCGGCTTCGGCGGAGAGCGCGGGCCGTCCGACCGCCTCGCCGTACCGGACCGCGAACCCGACCGGACCGTCGAACGCCCGATCCGCGAGGACCAGGCGCTGCTCTACCGGCTCTCCGGGGACTGGAACCCGCTCCACGCGGACCCCGCCTTCGCCAAGCTGGCCGGCTTCGACCGGCCGATCCTGCACGGGCTGTGCACGTACGGGATGGTGCTCAAGGCCGTCACCGACACCCTGCTGGACGGAGACGTGTCCCGTATCGCCGCCTACCGCACCCGCTTCGCCGGAATCGTCTTTCCCGGCGAGACCCTCCGTATCCGGATGTGGTCGGTGGAGGACGGGCTGGCCCAGGTGACCGTCACCGCCGCCGAACGCGACGACGCACCGGTCCTCGCGGACACGCTCGTCGAACACTCCTGACCACTCCTGAACCCAGCAGCACTCATTCTCGGCAGCCGATTCGAGGGGAGCCGTACCCATGCGCGCAGCCGTACTGCACGAGATAGGCCAGGAGAAGCTGGAAGTCCTCGACGACGTCGAGGCGGTGGGGTTCGGCCCCGGAAAGGTCAAGCTCCGCATCCGGGCCACCGGCCTCTGTCACTCCGACGTCTCCGCGATGAGCGGCATCCTTCCGCAGCCCGCCCCGTTCATCCCCGGCCACGAGGGCGCGGGCGAGGTGATCGACGTCGGTGACGGGGTGAGCGGACTCAACGCCGGGGACCGGGTCCTCGTCTGCTGGCTGCCCGCCTGCCGGGCCTGTCCGTCCTGCAAGCGCGGCCAGCCCCAGCTCTGCCTGGCCGGCTTCATGAACGCGGGCACCCCCAACTTCAAGCGCCCCGGCGGCGACGTCTTCGGCTTCGCGGGCACCGGCACCTTCACCGAGGAGGTCGTCGTCGGCGCGGGCTGCGCGGTGCCGATCCCCGACGACGTCCCGTTCGCCATCGCCGCCCTGATCGGCTGCGGGGTCACCACCGGCCTCGGCGCGGCCATCAACACGGCGAAGGTGGAGGCGGGTTCGTCGGTCGCGGTGATCGGCTGCGGCGGCGTCGGCATCTCCACCATCCAGGGCGCCCGGGTCCAGGGCGCCGCCCAGATCATCGCCGTCGACCCGGTCGCCTCCCGCCGCGAGGCCGCCCTCCGCTTCGGCGCCACCGAGGCCGTCGCCCCCGACGAACTGGCCGACGCCAAGCAGCGCATCACCGGCGGCGAGGGGTTCGACTACGTCTTCGAGGTCGTCGGCAAGTCCGCCACCGCCCGCACCGCCTACGAGCACACCCGCCGCGGCGGCACTCTCTGCGTCGTCGGCGCCGGAGCGATGGACGACCACTTCCAGGTCAACATGTTCGAGCTGTTCTTCGACGAGAAGCGCATCCTGCCGTCGATGTACGGCGGCGGGGACGTGCTGCGCTCGTACGAGCGGGCCATCGCGCTCTGGCGGGCGGGCCGGATCGACCTGGAGTCGATGATCACCCACCGGGTCCGGCTGGAGGAGGTCAACGACGCGCTGGACCAGATGCGGACCGGGGAGTCGCTGCGTACCTGCATCGAACTCTGAACCCGGGCCCTGAACAACGACGTTGAGGAATGCCATGTCACTTCCCCTCCCGCTGGACGGGCTGTCCGCGATCGTCACCGGCGCCGGTCGCGGTCTCGGCCGCGCCGAGGCGCTGGAGCTGGCCCGGCTCGGCGCGGCCGTCGTCGTCAACGACTACGGGCAGCCCGGCCGCGACGGATCGGGCGAGGCGTCGGCCGCGCCCGCCGAGGAGGTCGCCGCCGAGATCCGCGCGGCAGGCGGCCGGGCCACCGCCCACCTCGGAGACGTCTCCGACCACGAACAGGCCCGAGAGCTGGTGGAGCTGGCGGTCTCCACGTACGGAAAGCTCGACATCCTCGTCAACAACGCGGGCATCCTCCGCGACCGGATGATCTTCTCGATGAGCGAGGACGAGTGGGACGCGGTCATCCGCGTCCACCTCAAGGGCCACTTCAACACGACGCACTTCGCCGCCGCCCACTGGCGCTCCCGCTCCAAGGAGTCGGGCGGCCCGGTGTACGGGCGGATCGTCAACACCTCCTCGGAGGCGTACCTCGCGGGCTCCGCCGGACAGCCCAACTACGCGGCGGCCAAAGGCGGGATCGTCGGCCTGACCACCTCCACCGCGCTCGCCCTCGCCAAGTACGGCGTCACCGCCAACGCCATCTGCCCGCGCGCCCGGACCCGGATGACCGAGGACGTCTTCGCGGGCTTCCAGGAACCGGCCGACGGCACGCTCGACGCACTGGCGCCCGAGCATGTCTCGCCGATCGTCGGCTACTTGGCCTCACCGGCCGCTGCTGGAGTCAACGGGCAGCTGCTCGTCGTCCACGGAGGCATGGCCGCGATCGTCGAACGGCCCAAGGTGGCGGCCAAGTTCGACGCGGCGAAGGAGACGTTCACCTTCGCCGAGCTGGACGAGCTGATCACCCCGTACTACGCGGACCGGCCACGCGGCGAGACCTTCGCGGCGGCCGAAGTGCTGGGCCTCAAGCGGGAGTAAAGAGGAGAACAGAAGGTGGGCCCGGGGGCGTACGGCGGTTCGCCGTACGCCCCCGGGCCCACCTCATGCTGCTGCGCTACGGCTCAGGCCGCCCGGGATTCCTCCTGGGCGGGCCTGCGGTGGCGTCCGTGCGGCTGCACCGACGTGTTCTCCATCGACGCACCCCCTCGGTGCTTTCCGGAACCGCCGGTCCCGGCCCCCTCCGCGCCGCCCCCCGGCGTGCGCGGCGTGGTCGTGTCGGTTCGGGCTTCAGACATCTGGGAAGTCACCCCGTTGTGATCGCTTACCTGGTACCTGTGTCGCACGTCGCACGTACGTTTTCGTGTTCTGCGGCTGCGTGGCCGGGCGCCGAGTTCAGTCAGGTGACGCCGTCCGGTGCAGAGGCGCCTGCCCCAACGGAACCGGCTTACACACGACAGGAGGGGTGACGGCGACGGACGGTTCCGTTCCGCTCGTATCGCCGTCCGTTCCGGCCGTCCCCGGCGGCGGTTCCTCGTCGCCCGGCGCGTGGAGCAGCGCCACACCGCAGGGCGTCGAGGCGTTCGCGTACGGGAGATGCAGCACGCCGTCCCGGCTCCAGTACCCGGCCCCCGCCGACCAGCCCTCCGGCGCCGCGAGCTGGTGCAGCCGCCGCCCCTGCGGACGCCAGATCCCCACCCAGCTCCCCGCCGCCCCGTCGATGCGCAGCGCGACGGCGCAGCTCTCCGGCATCAGCATCTGTCCCGGCTGTACGGCGAACGGCGTCACCGCCAGATCCGCCTGCCGCAGGCACTCCGGGAAGCGGACGGGCAGACAGCTGCCGAGGACGCCCCAGCCGAGCCGGTCGTGGCCCGGCGCGTTCGAGCGGATCAGCAGCAGCCCGCTGTCCGGGTCGGCCAGCAGCAGCCGGTCGTCGCTCTCCGGCGTGATCTGGAGCAGCGGGGTCACCTCGCCGTTCCGCTCCAGGTCCACGGCGACCGCCTTCACCGGCCCGCCGCCCGGCAGCCGCCGGTCCAGGGCCAGTATCCGGCCCGCCCGGTCCAGCCAGACGCCGCCCGAGCAGTGGCCCGGGATCTCCGCGACCAGCTCCGGCCCGAAGGCGCCGCCGGCCACCAGCCACAGCAGCGAGGAGTGGTCTCCGGGGGAGAGGCCGTACACGCTGGAGCCGTCCGGCGAAGGCGGCAGCAACGTCATCCCGTCGCACTCGACCGCGCCGAGGGCCAGTTCGCCGGTGGCGGGCCCGGTCGGGTAGAGCAGCGAGAACATCTGCCGGTCCGCCACCCGCCGCCGGATCAGCACCCGCCCGTCGGCGAGCGGCACCACCTGCGCGTCCGGCTCCTCGGGCTGGTGGAGCGGCAGCGGTACGGCGTAGGGCTCGGGCCCGTCCAGCGTCCAGCGCTCCGGGTACCAGGCCCGCTGCCCGCCGGGCGGGACGGGCGCGGCCGTCAGCCGGGCCCCGTACGCGCCGTCCGCGGTGAGCGTGAAGGTGCCGGGGGCGGGGGCGGGAGGCGGCTCGGCCCAGGGGGCGGCAGACCGCTCCGGCGGGGCAGCCTGCGCGGCCCGCTCCGGTGCGGCCGCCTCCATGGCCCGCTCCGGCACGGCAGCCTCCGCCGCCCCGACGGGTTCCTCCGGCTCGCCGGACTCTTCAGGGCCGGGATCCGCCGTCGTGGCGGCCCCGGCGGTTCCGCCCTCGATGGCACAGGCAGTCATGGGCTCGTCACCTCCGGCTACGCAAGCTAGTTTTCGCACTTCCTGCCGGACAACACGTGCCACCTCACTTCACACATAAGGGTGGTGATGCCCGGATTCTCCTGAGGTGAGGGGGGTGGGTGTGCTGCTGACGGCGGCGGCCGCGCCGGTCTGCTGGAGCGACCACCCGGGCTCCCCGCCCCACCTGCTGACGTGACGATGCGTGTCCGGCCGCCGGTCCTGGCGTACAGGTCCGGCGGCCAGGGGCGGCGGGCCTGCCCGGACAGGTAGCCTTTCCCCCGTGCCCCGTCTGTCTGAAGTCATCGCCGCCCTCGACGCCCTCTGGCCCCCCGAGCGGGCCGAAGGATGGGACGCGGTCGGCACGGTCTGCGGCGACCCGGACGCCGAGGTCGACCGGGTGCTGTTCGCCGTCGATCCGGTCCACGCGATCGTCGACGAGGCCCTGGAGCTCGGCGCCCAGCTGATCGTCACCCACCACCCGCTCTATCTGCGCGGGACGACGACGGTCGCCGCCGACACCTTCAAGGGCAAGGTCGTCCACACGCTCATCAAGCACGGCGTCGCGCTCCACGTCGCGCACACCAACGCCGACACCGCCGACCCCGGCGTCTCCGACGCGCTGGCCGGCGCCCTGGACCTGCGCGTCACCGGACCCCTCGTACCGGACCCCACCGACCCCCACGGGCGGCGCGGACTCGGCCGGATCTGCGAGCTGGACCACCCCGAGACCCTGGCCGACTTCGCCGCCCGCGCCGCCGCCCGGCTCCCCGCCACCGCGCAGGGCATCCGGCTGGCCGGCGACCCGGAGGCCCTCGTCCGTACCGTCGTCGTCAGCGGCGGCTCCGGCGACAGCCTCTTCGACGCCGTACGAGCCGCCGGGGCCGACGCCTTCCTCACCGCCGACCTGCGCCACCACCCGGCCTCCGAGGCCGTGCAGCACGCGCCGCTCGGCCTGGTCGACGCCGCGCACTGGGCCACCGAATGGCCCTGGTGCGAGCAGGCCGCCGCGCAGCTCGACGCGCTTTCCGACCGCCACGGATGGGACCTTCGGGTCCACGTCTCGAAGCAGGTCACCGACCCCTGGACCACCCACCATTCCTCTGGAGCCCCCAACTGAACGCCGCGCCCGCCGACCAGATCCGACTTCTCGACGTCCAGGCCCTCGACACCCGTCTCGCGCAGCTCTCCCACAAGAGCCGCTCGCTGCCGGAGCACGCCGAGATCGAGCAGCTGAGCAACGACCTCGCGCAGCTGCGTGACCTGCTGGTCGCCTCCTCCACCGAGGAGAGCGACACCACCCGCGAGCAGACCAAGGCCGAGCAGGACGTCGACCAGGTGCGCCAGCGCGCCGTCCGCGACCAGCAGCGCCTGGACTCCGGCGCGGTCTCCTCGCCCAAGGACCTGGAGAGCCTCCAGCGCGAGATCACCTCGCTCGCCAAGCGCCAGGGAGACCTGGAGGACGTCGTCCTGGAGATCATGGAGCGCCGCGAGGCCGCCCAGGAGCGGGTCGCCGAGCTGACCCAGCGGGTCGCCGCCGTCCAGGCCAAGGTCGACGACGCCACCGCCCGCCGGGACGCCGCCACCGCCGAACTGGACGCCGAGGCCGCCACGGTGACCAAGGACCGCCAGGTCGTCGCCGAGGTCATCCCCGCCGACCTGATGAAGCTGTACGACAAGCTCCGCGCCCAGCAGGGCGGGGTCGGCGCCGCCCGCCTCTACCAGCGCCGCTGCGAAGGCTGCCGCCTGGAGCTGAACATGGCCGAGGTGGGCGACGTGAGGGCCGCGTCCCCGGAGACCGTCCTGCGCTGCGAGAACTGCCACCGCATCCTGGTCCGCACCTCGGAGTCGGGCCTGTAATGAGCGCTGCCCGCCGGCTGGTGGTGGAGGCCGACGGCGGCTCCCGGGGCAACCCGGGGCCCGCCGGTTACGGCGCGGTCGTGCTCGACGCGGCCACCGGCGAGACGCTCGCCGAGGCCGCCGAGTACATCGGCGTCGCGACGAACAACGTCGCCGAGTACCGGGGCCTGATCGCCGGTCTGACGGCCGCGAAGGCGCTGTTGCCGGACGCGGGGGCCTCCGGGCCGGACCTGGAGGTCCACGTCCGGATGGACTCCAAGCTGGTGGTCGAGCAGATGTCGGGCCGCTGGAAGATCAAGCACCCCGACATGAAGCCGCTGGCGGCCCGCGCCGCCGCGATCCTGCCGCCGTCCTCGGTCACGTACGAGTGGATCCCGCGCGCGCAGAACAAGCACGCGGACCGGCTCGCCAACGAGGCGATGGACGCGGGCCGCGACGGCCGCCGGTGGGAGGCGTCCGCCTCCACCGCCGAACTGGACGCCCCCGCCCGCACCCCGCTGCCCGACCGGGGCCCGCCCGGCGACGCGGCGGCGGGAGCGGCGAAGGCGCGGGCGGCACTGGCGGCGGCGCGGAGCGGGTCGGACACCGGGACGCTGTTCGAGGTCGACGCCGGTGCCGCTGCTGCGGAAGAACCCGGGCCCACCGACGTCACCGAGGCCCCCGAGCCCACCGACGTCACCGAGGCCCCCGAGCCCACCGACGTCACCGCTGTGGCCGCGACCCCGGTCCCCCAGGTCGGCTGGGCCGCCGCCCCCGACCTCGGCGCACCCGCCACCTTCGTCCTGCTCCGGCACGGCGAGACGCTGCTCACCCCCGAGAAACGGTTCTCCGGAAGCGGCGGCACCGACCCCGAACTCTCCGCGGTCGGCCGCGACCAGGCCGCCCGGGCCGCCGTCCACTTCGCCGCGCTCGGCACCGTCCAGGAGATCGTCAGCTCACCGCTGCGCCGCTGCCGGGAGACCGCGGCCGCCGTCGCCGACCGCCTCGGCCTGGACGTCCGCATCGAGGACGGCCTGCGCGAGACGGACTTCGGCGCGTGGGAGGGGCTGACCTTCGGCGAGGTGCGCGAGCGGTACGGGGACGACCTGACGGCCTGGCTCGCGGACCCGGAGACCCCGCCGACGGGCGGCGGCGAGAGCTTCACGGAGGTCGCCGAGCGGGTCGCGGCCGCCCGGGACCGGCTGACCGCGCGGTACGCGGGCCGCACGGTCCTGCTCGTCACCCACGTGACCCCGATCAAGACGCTGGTCCGGCTGGCGCTGGAGGCTCCGGCGCGGTCGATGTTCCGGATGGAGCTGTCGGCGGCCTCGATCTCCACCGTCGCGTACTACGGGGACGGCAACGCCTCCGTACGCCTGCTCAACGACACCTCGCACCTGCGCTGAGCGGCCGGGGGCCGGCGAACCGGAGGCGGGGCTTCACGCCCCGAGCGCCGCCGCCTCCGCCGCGAGCCGGGCCACCCGGTCCCAGTCCTTCGCCGCGATCGCGTCACCCGGCACCATCCAACTGCCGCCCACGCACGCCACGTTCGGCAGCGCGAGGTACGACGGTGCGGAGGCGAGCGAGATGCCTCCGGTGGGGCAGAAGCGGGCCTGGGGGAGCGGGGCGGAGAGGGCCTGGAGATAGGCGGTGCCGCCCGCGGCCTCGGCCGGGAAGAACTTCATGTCGCTCACCCCGCGCTCCAGCAGGGCCACCACCTCGGAGGTGGTCGAGACGCCCGGCAGGAACGGCACACCGGACTGCCGCATCGCCTCCAGCACCGCGTCCGTCCACCCCGGGCTCACCAGGAACCTGGCGCCCGCGTCGACGGTGTCCCGTACGTGCTGCGGCGAGATGACCGTGCCCGCGCCGACGACCGCGCCCGGCACCTCGGCGGCGACGGCGCGGATGGCGTCGAGCGCGGCGGGCGTCCGCAGGGTCACCTCGATCGCCGGGAGCCCGCCCGCCACCAGCGCCCGCGCCAGCGGCACGGCGTCCGCCACGTCATGCAGGACGACGACGGGGACGACGGGGGCGAGGTCCAGGACGGAGGTGTCGGAGGGAGCGGCGGGCGGCGGCGAAGCGGGGGAGGAGGTCATGGGCCCCATCCTGCCGCGCCACGAGCGGTATCTGCAACGCCCGTTGCGGAGGACGCAATGCGACCAGGTGCGTCTCAGGTGGATCTCCGTCGCCCACCACAACTCAGCAACTCAGTGGATCTCCGTCACCACCACATCGAGCGACCACGGCCGCCCGGCGCGCGCGGGGGCCTCGGCCTCCACCACGTACCCGAGATCCCGCAACGCATCCACCAGTTCGGCCGGATCCTTGGGCCGAGCCCCCGCCGACAGCAGATCCCGGACCATCCGCCCCTTGGTCGCCTTGTTGAAGTGGCTGACGACGGACCGCTTCTCCACGCCGTCCACGATCTGCGACTGGAGCACCCGGACACTCGCCGTCCGCGCGGCCACCTCACCCTTCGGCTTCCACGCCGCCGCGTACGCCGAGGACCGCAGATCCAGGACGAGCCCGTTCCCGGCGGCCTCGGGCATGACCGCCTCCATGGGCGTACGCCAGTACGCGCCGAGCGCGCCGAGACCCGGGAGCTTCACGCCCATCGAGCAGCGGTACGGCGGAATCCGGTCGCCGATCCGGACCGCGCCCCAGAGCCCGGAGAAGACCAGCAGCGACTTCGCCGCGCGCCGGCGGGCGTCCGCGTCCAGGGAGGCCAGGCCGAGGGCGTCGTACAGGACACCGGTGTACAGCTCTCCGGCCGGCCGGGTCCCGGCGGTCCGCAGCTCGGCGTTCTTCCCGACCTCGCCGCGCAGCCCCACGCTCAGCCCGAGCACTTCGCGGGCCTTCTCCTCGTCCGCCTGACAGAGCTCGACCAGCTCCTCCAGCACCGCCGCCCGTGCCTCGGAGAGCCCCGGCAGCGACAGCGACTCCGGCTTCAGCGGAGCCCCGCGCCCCGAAGCGGCCTTTCCTTCGGAGGGCGGCAACAGCACGAGCACGGCGGTTCTCCTTCATACGCACGACGAGCGGTCCCGGCGGGCGTGCGGGCACTCCGGGGTCCTCGGCAAGGGTACGGGGGCGGGGACGGGCTTCTTGTACGGTGCCGGGGCCCCGGCACGCGCCACGGGGTATCGGGCCCCCGCCCCGTGACGATCCCCGGATGCCGCCCGCCCCATCCCCGCCTACGCTCGGTCCATGCCCCGCCGCCATCTGCGTATGACCGGAGCGGCCGACTGCTCGCTCGGGGCCGCGCTGCGCGACCTGCGTACCGAGCTCGACCTGCCCGCCGACTTCCCGGCCGCGGCTATGGCCGAGGCGGAGGCGGCCGTCCGGGACGCGGACCTGTCGGCCCACGAGGACGCCACGGACCTGCCCTTCCTCACCATCGACCCACCCGCCTCCACCGACCTGGACCAGGCGATGCACCTGAAGCGCCGGGGGCGCGGCTACCGGGTGCACTACGCCATCGCGGACGTCGCCGCCTTCGTCCGCCCCGGCGGCGCGCTCGACGCCGAGGCCCACCGCCGGGTCACCACGCTCTACTTCCCCGACGGCCGGATCCCCCTCCACCCCACGGTCCTCTCCGAGGGCGCCGCCAGCCTCCTCCCCGGCGCAACCCGCCCGGCCGCGCTCTGGCGGATCGACCTGGACAGCGACGGGCGAACGGTCGCCACCGACGTACGCCGGGCCCTGGTCCGCAGCCGCGCGAAGCTCGACTACGCGGGTGTGCAGCGGCAGATCGACGCGGGCACCGCCGAGGAGCCCCTCGCCCTGCTCCGCGACATCGGCCGGCTGCGCGAGGAACAGGAACGGGCCCGCGGCGGCATCTCGCTCGACGTCCCCGAACAGGAGATCACCGAGCACGACGGCTCGTACGGCCTCGTCTACCGTGCCCCGCTCCCCGCCGAGGCCTGGAACGCGCAGGTCTCACTTCTCACCGGCATCGCCGCCGCCCACCTCATGGCCGAGACCGGCACCGGCGTCCTCCGCACCCTGCCGATCGCCCCGGACGGTGCCGTCGCCCGGCTGCGGTGCTCCGCCCGCGCCCTGCGCATCGACTGGCCGCACCACGTCCCGTACGCGGAGGTCGTCCGCTCCCTGGACCCGGAACTCTCCCACCACGCGGCGTTCCTCCAGGAGTGCACCACCCTGCTGCGCGGCGCCGGATACACCACCTTCGACCACGGCGAACTCCCCGACCCCGCCGTGCACGCGGCCGTCGCCGACCTCTACACGCACTGCACCGCGCCGCTGCGCCGCCTCGTCGACCGGTACGCCTCCGAGCTCTGCCTGGCGGCCACCGCGGAGAGGGAACCTCCGGAGTGGGTACGGGAGGCCCTCCCCGCCCTCCCGAAGGAGATGGCCGAGGGGACGCGCCGCGCGAACACCGTGGAGCGGGCCTGCGTCGACCTGGTGGAGGCGGCGCTGCTGGAGGGGCGGGTGGGTGAGCTGTTCGACGCGTACGTGGTCGATGTCGGGGACCGGAACCCGGCCACCGGCACGGTCCACCTCCGGGACCCGGCGATCGTGGGCCGGATCGAGGGCGGTACGGCTCCGCTCCCGCTCGGCGAGCGGTTGCGGGTCCGGCTCACGCGGGCGGGCCCGGCGTCGAAGACGGTGCTGTTCGCTCCGGCGTGACCGGCTGCCGCCTGACCTGCTTCGGCCCGACCGGCTCCCGCGTGACCGGCTTCCGCCCGAGCGCGGCGACGGCCGCCCGAGCATCGTCGGCATGGAACCGGAGCGTACGCGCGCTCCCGCGCCGCCCGAGCGGCCGGACGAACTCCACCGGCTCCGCCAGCTCCACGGTCACCGTCGTCTGGCTCCCCACCGCCAGGTCCAGGACCCCGTCCTCACCGACCCGCACGAGCCCGCCGCCGTCGTAGCGCCGCTCCACCCGCGCGGCGGTGATGAGCGAGGCGGGCACCGGCAGGTCGAACAGGGCGCCGTAGCGCAGCCGCAGCGAACCGTCGGCCCCCACCACATGCGGCCGGGTCACGCAGGCCGCGTGCAGGGCGACGATGAGCACCGTCCCGTACACGCCGACCACGAGCAGGATCAGGTGGACCAGCGGCCAGGGGATCACCAGGGCCAGCACCACGGTCTCCAGGACGGAGGCGAAGAAGAACGCCCACATGGTCCCTGTCTGCGGCTCGGTGTACGAGAAGGGCAGCGCGCCCTCGGGGATCCGGTGCCGACGGCGTACGGCCCACACCCCCAGACTGTGCAGCGCCCGCAGCTCGTGCATCATCAGCCGCCGCACCGCCACCGGCACCACGGCACGCACCGCCGCCAGCGCGGCCGCCCGCCGCGGGTCGCCGGTCCGCCGCCGTGCCGTGTACAGCGGCCACATCACGGCGGCCTCCAGCGCGAGCACGCACACGACGAGCGCCTCGGCCGCCAGCAGGACCGCACCGGTGATCCGTACGCCTCCCAGCAGGCAGACCACCAGCGCCAGTTCGGCGGGCAGCAGCACCACCCACAGGGCGGCCCGAGCCGCCCGCAGAGCTGTCACTCTCACTCCGACCTCCCTCGCGTCGCGCGGACCCGGACGGCCAGCGCTTCCATCACCCGGCGCACCACCTCGCGCTGCGCGGGCGGATAGTCCTCCAGCAGCACCCGCCCGAACCCCGTCGGCGACGGCTCCCCGTCCGGGATCACCGCCAGGACCTCGTCCGGTACGGCGGCCACCAGCTCGGCCGCCAGGGGCGCGATCCGCGGATCGTCCACCCCGGCCCCGGCCAGCTCGTCCAGCCGCTCGTACAGCGCGCCGACACCGGGCTCCTCGGCCAGCGGCCGCAACGCCGCGTACAGCTCGGCCCCGGCCCCACCGCCCGCCGTGTCCAGCAAGGCCAGATGCTCCCGGTCCTTCGCCGCGGCCGGCGACCCGCCGGCGGGCGCACTCTCCAGGAGCGCGGCCAAGGCGGGCGAGAGCGGCCCGTCCGAGGTGAGCGGCGCCTCCAACAACGCCGCCAGCACCTCCCGCCGCTCCCGGATCTCCCGCTCCTGCCGCGCCAGATCCGCGTCCAGCTCCCCGAGCACCTCGACCAGCTCCCGCCCCTCGTCATCCGCCAGCACGTCCCGCACCTCGTCCAGCGAGAGCCCGATCTCGGTCAGCCGCCGGATCCGGGCCAGCAGCACGGCATCGCGGACGGTGTAGGCCCGATACCCGTTGGCCCGCCGACCGGGCTCGGGCAGCATCCCGATGTGGTGGTAGTGCCGAACGGCCCGGGAGGTGACTCCGACGAGCGCGGCGATCTCTCCGATACGCATGCGGCCAGTAGAAACCCTGACGCTGCGGCAAGGTCAAGCGCGGTTCGGCCGCCTCCGCCCTCTGCCCGTGGACTTGTGCCACGATCGGGGGAAGAACTCCCATCTCACGGACGGCTGGTCCCCCGATGTCCCAGTCTGGCGAGCGACCGAGGAAGGGGCGTGACATGACTGCCATGGCGCACGAGCCGCTCACGCAGGCGGAAGTCCTTCTGGAAGGCTTCCTGGCCCTGGACACACCGGAAGGCTTCCGGGCGGAACTGATCGAGGGGGAGATTGTCGTGACGCCGCCGCCGGACGGGGACCACGAGGACTACATCGGGCTGATCGTGGACCAAGTCGCCAGACGCGCCCGTACGCGCATGCAGTTCTCCGGGAACAAGGGCCTGAAGCTTCGCAGCGGCGGCGGCTGCCCGAAGAACCACGCCATCCCCGACGGCACCTTCGCCCCTCTTGACCTGAGACTGTTCCGCGGCGCCGACCCCTGGATGCCCTGCGAAGGCGTCGCCCTCGTCGTCGAGGTGACCTCCACCAAGCCCCAGGCCGACCGCGAGGCCAAGCGCCGCTGCTACGCCCGCGGCGGCATCCCGCTCTATTTGCTCATCGACCGCGACGCGGGCTCGGTGACCCTGTTCAGCGACCCGGAGGACGCCGACTACCGCCAGCACCTCACCATCCCGTACGGCAAGCCGCTCCCGCTCCCCGAGCCCTTCGCCTTCGATCTGGAGACCGGGGACTTCGGCTGAGCTGCCGATACGGCCCGGTAGGATGGCGGATACGGCAGACGAGCCGTGCGGACGGCCGCGTGAGGATCCTTCGGGACTCCTCCCGAGGAACGTCCGGGCTCCACAGAGCAGGGTGGTGGCTAACGGCCACCCGGGGTGACCCGCGGGACAGTGCCACAGAAAACAGACCGCCCGGGACTTCGGTCCCGGGTAAGGGTGAAACGGTGGTGTAAGAGACCACCAGCGCCTGAGGTGACTCAGGCGGCTAGGTAAACCCCACCCGGAGCAAGGTCAAGAGGGGTCGTTCCAGAGATGGAGTGGCCCTGCGTGAACGTTCGAGGGCTGCTCGCCCGAGTTCACGGGTAGACCGCACGAGGCCGGCAGCAATGCCGGCCCTAGATGGATGGCCGTCTCCCCGGCCGCCGCGAGGCGATCGGGAGACAGAACCCGGCGTACAGCGCGACTCGTCTGCCGGTGAGCGACAAGGGCCTCCGACCAGGTGTCTCACTTGGGCGGGGGCCCTTTCTCCTCCGTCGGCGGGTCCGTCGGCCAGCGGTCCGTCAGTTCTTCCGCGTACACCTGGGAGAGCGGCTGCGGACCCACGTACTGCTGGCAGGTGCACTGCCCGGCCTCGTAACGCAGCGGCTTCTTGTTCTCGTCCCAGGCCGTCGGGACCTCGACCTGTTCATGGCACCGGCCCCGCCTGTCGTGCTTGGCGAGGTGGTGGGTGCAGCCGCAGACCGGCTCCGGCGACTTGTGCGCGGCCTCCAGCGCGAGCCGCTCCTGCTTCGCGGCCTCCAGCAGTTCCAGCTTCCGTTCGTGGCGGTTGCGCAGGGCGGTGCGGACGGTGTCGGCGGCCCAGGCGAAGCCGCCGGTCCAGAACAGGATGAGAATCCACCAGAACCAGCTCATCGCGACCTTCCTCCCCCTGGACCCCCGGCCCTCTCTCGCGCCCGGGGCCCACACCGCCGTAGTAGACCAGCAATCGTGGACGGGCCTCAAGGCCGCCACGAGCCCGTCGGCGTAGCGGGTCAGATGACCGGCGGGCGGCCCAGCCTCGTCATCCGCCATACCGTCGACCAGCGCATCGGGCGCCGTTCGCCGCACGGGGTGCGGACGCCCTCGGCGAAGCCGCCGGCCCAGGCGCGCAGGCCCTTCGGGTCGCGGGTGCGGGCCAGGGTGAGGAGGGTCCAGGTGGAGAGGTAGGCCGGGACCAGGGGGAGGGGCAGGTTGCGGCGGGCGAGCCAGACGCGGTTGCGGGCCGTCATCCGGTAGTAGACCGCGTGCCGGGCCGGGCTCGTCTTCGGGTGCTGGAGCAGCAGCTCCGGCTCGTACAGCACCTTCCAGCCGGCGTCCAGCGCGCGCCAGGCGAGGTCCGTCTCCTCGTGCGTGAAGAAGAACTCCGCCGGCCACAGGCCCGTCCGCTCCAGCATCTTCATGGAGAAGGCATGGCCGCCGCCGAGGAAGGCGGTGACCTCGCCGCCGCGCATCGGGTCGCCCGCCCGCAGTCGCGGCACGTGCCGCCGCTGCGTCTCGCCGGTCTCGTCGGCGATCCGGAAGCCGACGATGCCCAGCCGGTCGTCGGCGGCGAAGTGGTCCCGGACCCGGCGGAAGACGTCCTTGTCGACCAGGAGACCGTCGTCGTCCAGCTCGATCACCACGTCCACGTCACCGATCTCGGCGAGCCGGCGCAGCCCCTCGTTCCGGCCGCCCGGGCAGCCCAGGTTCTCCGGCAGCTCGATGGTGGTCACCCCGCCGTCGAGATCCGCCAGGCCGGGGGTGGCGGCGTAGTCCGGGAGCTCCGTGCCGTTGCCGATGATCACGAGCCGGGTGGGCCGGACGTCCTGCATCGCGACCGACGCCAGCAGCGCCTCGACCGCCTGCGGGCGGTCGCCCATGGTCACGATGGATACGCCGATGCGTGGTGCGGACAAGTTCGGTACTCCTGGAGCTCGGCTGCCGTGCGGCTGCTGGTCGGCGGCGGTGCCCGCGATCGTAACGCCTCGGTGTTCAGTTCGAGGTTACCGCCCGGCCATCCACGGGCCCGTCGCTGTTCAGGAGCCCGTACACGGCCATGTCCCGGCGCTCGTCGCCCACCTGCTGCCAGCCGCGCAGCAGCCCCTCGTGCCGGTACCCGACGTCCACCGCGATCCGGGCGGAGGCGGTGTTCCACGGTTCGATGAAGAGCTGGAGGCGCGGGACGCGGAGGTCGCGCAGGGCCCAGCCCGTCACCGTACGGAGCGCGGCGCGGGTCACGCCCTGGCCACGGCCGGAGGCGACCATCCAGTACCCGATCGACGCCCGGCCCTCCGGCAGGTCCCGCAGCCAGAGCCCGATGGCGCCCACCGGCCGCCGGTCCCGCGAGCGGACGATGGCGAACGGGTACCCGGCGCCCGTCGCCGCCCGCTCCCACTGCCTGCGGACGAAGGCCTCGGCGGCCACGTCCGAGTAGCGGGGCGGGATCGTCGAGATGAGCGGGATGTACGGGTCCTGCGCGGCCTCGCGGACCAGCGGCAGATCGCTCATCTCCCACGGGCGCAGCACGAAGTCCGGGCCCGCGGACATGCTCGGGACGGTCAGCGGTTCGGGGCCGGGCCGGGGGTCCGTGCCCGCCTCCGGGTCCGTCTTCGCGTCCGCGCTCGCGTTCGCGTCGGACCCGGAGGTCGTGCCGGACGTCGTGTCGGGGGCGGGCTCGGACGTGGCGTCAGGCTTGCGGTCAGCCATGCCCGTATCCTCCCGCGATCGGCGCGGTTCCGCCCCTCGGCCCGCCGGAGCTCGACCGGCCGCACAGCCCCCGGCGGCACGTCGATAAAGTGCTGGAATGATATTCAGCAAGGCCGGGTTCGGGGGAGCGGTCGCGGACTTCGAGGCCGCGGTGGTGGCCCAGGACGCGAAACGGTCCGGCAAGGCGTTCGTCCGGTTGCAGGAGACCTTCGGGCAGGCCAAGGAGGCGGAGCTGCTGGCCGGCGGACCGCGCCTGGCCGCCGTACTGGAGCAGGTTCCGCCCGGGCCGCGTGCCGTCGTCGCGGTCCTCGTCGGGGCCTGCGTCGAGCGCGGCGCGGATGCCGAGCGCTGCGCCCCTGGCGTACTGGCCGGGCTGCGGGCGGCGGCCGAAGGGGCCGCGGCGTTCGCGGAGGCGTGGGCGGCGACCGGCGGCGGGGCGTTTCCGGAGCCGGACGCCGGTGAGCCGGGCGCGGAGACCGTCGAGCGGGCGGGGTTCGAGGCGGCGGTCGGCTGGTGGACGCTGCGCCAGTGGGAGATGGCGGCCGTCGCGCTGCTGAACCACCGGGCGGTACGCGCCGGTCTCGGCGGCCCGGACGAAGAGGCCGCCCACCAGGCCGTACGCGCCGAAGCCCGCGGCCGCCCGGACGATCAGGCCGTACGCGGCGAGCCGGACGAGCAGGCCGTACGCGGCGGCCCGGACGATCAGGCCGTACGCGCCGAGGCCCCCAGCAGCCGCCACGCGCTCCTGCGCCTCCTCGCCGCCGTGGAGCACGCCTCCGGTCAGCAGTTCCGGTCCCTCGGCTACGCCCTCCAGGTGCTGGACGGCGAACCCCTCGTCGCCCTCCACCGGCCGAGCGGTACCGGCTACGCCCTGCGGTTCTTCGGTATCGGCGACAACTTCCAGCTGCACACCCTGCTCGCCGACGCCCTCATAGGCGGCGGCCATGTGCAGGGTTACGCCCCCTCGCCGCAGGAGGTCGCCGTCTGCCGGGAGACTCCGGGGCAGGTGGACACCGTCGGCTCCTTCGAACTGGTGGCCCCGGACGGCGCGCGGCTCTGGAACGAGGGGAACCCGGCCGACATCCCTCTCGTCGACGGCGTCCGCCTCCTGGTGCTGGACGAGCCGGCCTACCGGCGGTCCTGGCCCGCGGGCCGTTTCTTCCCGGGCATGCGCGGCGACCTCATCCTGGAGCGCGCCCTCGAAGCCGAGGAGACGGAGCGCTGGTTCGCCCATGTCTCCCCGGCCAAGGAGCTCACCGGCTGACCCGGGGCGTGTCCGGCGGACCTCGACCCGGTCCGCCGGACACGCCCCGGCCCGTTCCGTACGCCTCAGCCGATCCTCGTGCCCGTTCCGCTGACCCGCACCCGGTCGTCCCCGGCGCGCAGCTCCACCGTGAGCGTGCCGGGGCGGCCCAGGTCCGCGCCCTGGTGGAGGGTGAGCGTGGCCGTCTCCGGGACGAGGCCCAACTCCCGTACGTACGCGCCGAACGCGGCCGCCGCCGCTCCCGTCGCCGGGTCCTCCACCACCCCGCCCACCGGGAACGGGTCCCTCACGTGGAAGACCTCCGGCGCCTCGCGCCACACCAGCTGCAGCGTCGTCAGGTCCAGCCGGCGCATCAGCGCCTCCAGCCGGGCGAAGTCGTAACGGAGGTCCGCGAGCCGCTCACGCGTGGCGGCGGCCAGCACCAGGTGGCGGGCGCCCGCGTAGGCGATCCGGGGCGGCAGGGCCGGGTCGAGGTCGGCGGCCGGCCAGTCCAGGGCCGCCAGCGCCTCCGCCAGGTCGGCCGGGGAGGCCTCTTCGACGTGCGGGGCCACGCTGGTCAGGGTGGCGCGCAGCTCGCCGGCCTCCCGGACCACGGTGACCGGCACCGTACCGGCGGCCGTCGCGAACTCCAGCGCGCCCGGACCGTCCCGTTCCGCCAGCGCGACGGCCGTGGCGACCGTGGCGTGGCCGCAGAACGGCACCTCGGCCTTCGGGCTGAAGTACCGGATCGTGTAAGCGCCTTCGCCGGTCCGCTCCGTGAGGAACGCCGTCTCGCTGTAGCCCAGCTCCGCCGCGACGGCGAGCATCCGCTCCTCGTCCAGACCCGACGCGTCCAGGACGACCCCGGCCGGGTTTCCGCCCTCCGGGTCGGCGGAGAAGGCGGTGTAGCGCAGGACCTCGGGACCGCGATCAGGTGTCATGAGGGGGCCAACCCTGCCGCCGCTCCCGGCATTCCCGCCCGGCTCCTCGCCGTACGGCTGCCGCGGTCCCCCCGAACCGCGGCAGCCCCACCAGCACGGTGAGCGTCAGTGGCAGTTCTTGACGCCCTTGTTCTTCGGCGTCGACTTCGGCCAGGAGCAGGAGTCCTGGAGCTTGCCGTTCGGCTTGATCAGCCGGGCCTTGTCGCCGGTGTTGTTCCAGACGTACGAGCCCCGGTTCCAGTGCACGGTGCCCGAGACGTTCTTGCCCTTGCCGGTGCGGAGCTTGACGGTCTTGCCCGCGCCGATGGCGTAGCTGCCGAAGGTGTAGGTGAAGCCGGTGTTGTCCTTCACCTGGTAGCCCTTGAGCTGGACCTTCTTCTTGCTGTTGTTGTGGATGTTCACCCACTCGGCGTTCAGGGACTTGTTCGACCGGTCGTCCTTGCCGGGGCCGTCGTACTGGATGGTGCCGAAGTGCAGCCCGCCCTGGTGGGCGGCCGCCGTGGCCGGAGCCGCCGTGGCGAGGAGCGAGCCGGCCAGTGCGGTGGCGGCGGCCAGGGCGATCGGCGCAGCGGTGCGTATGCGCATGCGGTGTTCCTTCTGTGTCGTTCTGGTGAAGGCGTAACGAGATGCGATCATACGGTGAGTACGCGCTTGCTCTCCCAGGAGTAACGAAATCCGCAAAGTCGGTCGCCCGGCGGCAACTTCGGACAGAAACGGTCACTCCGGGAGCCCGGCACGGCGGTCCAGCCTCCTCAGCCCCGTCCCACGTACGGCATGTTCGTCGCCATCACCGTCAGGAACGGGATGTTCGCCTCCAGCGGCAGCTCCGCCATGTGCACCACCGTCCGCGCCACATCGGCCGCCGCCATCACCGGCTCCACCGCCAGCTCCCCGTTCGCCTGGCGGATGCCGGTCCGCATCCGCTCGGTCATCTCGGTCGCCGCGTTGCCGATGTCGATCTGACCGCAGGCGATCCGGTACGGGCGGCCGTCCAGCGACAGCGACTTCGTCAGCCCGGTGATCGCGTGCTTGGTCGCGGTGTACGCCACCGAGTCCGGGCGCGGCGCGTGGGCGGAGATCGAGCCGTTGTTGATGATCCGGCCGCCCTGCGGATCCTGCTCCTTCATCAGCCGGTACGCCGCCTGCGCGCAGAGGAACGCCCCCGTCAGGTTCACGTCCACCACCGCCCGCCAGTCCGCCGCCGCGAGCTCCTCCACCGGCACGCCGCCCGGCCCGAACGTGCCCGCGTTGTTGAACAGCAGGTCCAGCCGGCCGAACCGCTCCCGTACGGCGGTGAAGAGCGCGGCCACCTCGTCCTCGTCGGTGACGTCCGTGGTGACGCACAGCGCGTCCGGGGCTCCGGCCGCGGCGGCCGTCTCCGCCAGCGGCTCCGCCCGCCGCCCGGCCAGCGCGAGCGACCACCCCGCGCCCGCGAGGGCGAGCGCGACGGCCCGCCCGATCCCTGAACCCGCACCCGTGACGACGGCGACTTTTCGATCAGTGTTCATGGCCCGGGAGCGTACGGGAGAGGTCGGTGCACAGGGCACACGGTGCTCATCGACCCGCCATGCGGATGTTGTGCACGCGACAACGGCGCGTCGCGCGCCGGCGGTGCGCTGGATTCCGACACCATCCGGCAGCATCCGGCAAGCGAGGGGCATATGACAGCCGCACAGAACTTCACGGGGCCCGGCCAGGGTGTCCGATCCGTCCGACCCGCCGAACTCACCGCCGCCACAGCGCCCTTATCCCGTCCGAAGAGCGGCCTGGGCGGCCGGGACGGCTTGGGCGGCCTGGGCCGGGGCGGCCTGGACCGCCGCCGATTGCTCACCGGCGCGGGAGCCGTCGCCGCGCTCGCCTTCTCGATGAACCTGCCCGCCGCCGGTACGGCCGCCGCCGCCGAGCTGGACGCCCGCCGGATCACCGAGGACCCCTTCACCCTCGGCGTGGCCTCCGGCGACCCGCTGCCCGCCTCTGTCCTCATCTGGACCCGGCTCGCGCCGCGCCCGTACGAGCCCGGCGGCGGCCTCCCGGCGGGCCGCGTCCAGGTGAGCTGGGAGCTGGCCCACGACGAGGGCTTCCGCCGCATCGTGCGGCGCGGGTCGGTCACCGCCCACGCCGAGTTCGGCCACAGCGTCCGCGCCGACGTCCAGGGCCTGGACCCCGGCCGCGGCTACTTCTACCGCTTCCGCACCGGCAGCTGGACCAGCCCGACCGGCCGCACCCGCACCGCGCCCGCCGCCGCGACCCGTAACAGCTCCCTCACCCTGGCCGCCGTCTCCTGCCAGGCGTACCACGACGGGTACTTCACCGCCCACCGCCACCTGGCCGCCGAGGACGTCGACGTCGTCTTCCACCTCGGCGACTACCTGTACGAGTACGCCGTCACCGCCACCGGCGGCGCCCGCAACTACACCGACCGCCGCCTCCCCGCGCACTACAACCGCGAGACCATGACCCTGGAGGACTACCGGCTGCGCTACGGCCTCTACAAGTCCGACCCGGACCTGATCGCCGCCCACGCCGCCCACCCCTTCGTCGTCACCTGGGACGACCACGAGACCGAGAACAACTACGCGGGCGAGATCCCGGAGAACGACGTGGAGCCCGAGGAGTTCCTGCTGCGCCGGGCCGCCGCGTACCGCGCGTACTGGGAGAACCAGCCCCTGCGCACCCCGCAGCGTCCCACCGGCCCGGACATGCGCCTCTACCGCCGCCTCACCTTCGGCCGGCTCGCCCAGTTCGACATCCTCGACACCCGCCAGTACCGCAGCGACCAGGCGTACGGGGACGGCTGGCGCACCCCCGGCCCGGAGTCCGAGGACCCGGCGCGCACGATGACCGGCGCCGCCCAGGAGCGCTGGCTGATCGACGGCTGGCGCACCTCCGCCGCCACCTGGAACGTCGTGCCGCAGCAGGTGACCTTCGCCCAGCGGCGCGATGTGCCCACCGCCGCCTACAAGCTCTCCATGGACGCCTGGGACGGCTACCCGGCCTCCCGGCAGCGGGTGCTGGCCGGGGCCGAGTCGGCCGGGGTGGAGAACCTGATGGTCCTCACCGGTGACGTCCACGTCAGTTACGCCTTCGACCTGAAGAAGGACTTCGACGACCCGGCCTCCCGGACCGTCGGCACCGAGATCGTCACCACGTCCGTCTCCAGTGGCAAGGACGGCGCGGAGCGGCCCGCCAACTGGGAGAACCAGACCCGCGCCAACCCGCATATGAAGCACTACAACGGGCGGCGCGGCTACGCGCTCGTCACGCTCACGGAGAAGCAGGCCCGCGCCGACTTCCGTACGGTGTCGGCCGTCACCACGCCCGGAGCGCCGGTCACCACCGCCGCCTCCTTCGTGACCGAGGCGGGGAACCCGGGGCTCACACCCGCGTAACCGGTTCTACGCAACCAGGCTCAGCGGTCCGCCGGGTAGCGGACGCCGATGCGGTCCCGTACCGCGTCGAGCGTCCGCATCACCGCGAGCGTGCCCTCCAGCGGTACGAGAGGCGACTGGGTCTCACCCGCCCGGACCGCGCGTGCCACCTCGGCCGCCTCGTACTGCATCCCGGACAGGCCCTGCGGCCCCGGACCCGAGGTGACCGTCTCCGGCTCCCTGCCGGGCCGGTGCAGCACGAAGTGGTCCGGGTGGAAGAAGTCGCGCGGCAGGTCGATCCGGCCTTCGGTGCCGATGACGGTGGCCGCCGTCGGGTGGTGGCCGACGATCGAGCAGGAGAGCAGCGCGGTGGCGCCTGACTCCCAGCCCAGCAGCATCCCCGTGTTCAGGTCGACGCCCTCCGGCGAGAGCAGCGCGTCGGCCTGGATCCGGTCCGGCTCGCCGAGGAGCAGGTGCGCGAAGGAGACCGGGTAGACGCCGAGGTCCAGCAGCGCGCCGCCACCCAGGTCCGGGTCGCGCAGCCGGTGGCCGGGGGCGAAGTCGCCCGCGAAGCCGAAGTCCGCCTGTACGGTACGGATCTCGCCGATCGCCCCGTCCCGCACCAGCTCGGCCAGCCGGCGGACCACCGGGTTGAGGTAGGTCCACATGGCCTCCATCAGGAAGAGGTTGTGGTCCCGCGCGAGGCCCACCAGCTCCTCGGCCTCCCGGCTGTTGAGCGTGAACGCCTTCTCGCACAGCACATGCTTTCCGGCGTTCAGCGCGAGCGCGGCCGCCGCGTGGTGCGCCGAGTGCGGGGTGGCGACGTACACCACGTCCACCGCGTCGTCGGCGACCAGCTCCGCCCAGCTCCCGTAGGCGCGCGGGATGGAGTGGCGGTCGGCGAAGGCCCGCGCCGAGGCCTCCGTACGCGAGGCGACGGCCACCACCTCGGCGCCGGGCAGCGCCTGTACGTCCGCCGTGAAGGTCGCGGCAATGCCGCCCGTCGCCAGAACGCCCCAGCGCACCGTCTCGCCCATGCCCGTGCCACCGCCGTAACAAAAGAGGTATCGACCACTCCGGCCGAGCTGAGAGCATAGATGCGGATTCAACGATGTGGAGAAGAGAATGCCGGACAGCGGCGGCAGCCGGGCCCAGCGAGAGCACATACCCACCTCCGGGACCGGTCCCGGACCCGACAGCGCGCCCCTCACCCCGCACGGTGACGCCGGCGCCCTCTCCGTCGACCCGGGAGCCCCGCAGGTCACCGCCCCCGCCGGCCTCCCGGCGGTCCCGGAGGCAGGCGGCCTCACCGCCCCCGCCGTCAAGGCGGCCCGGCGCACCGGGTTCCTGGTCACCATGGTCCTCGGCGGGCTCACCGCCCTGCCGCCGCTCTCCATGGACATGTACCTCCCGGCGCTCCCGGCCGTCACCGACTCCCTCGCCGCGCCCGCCGCCACCATCCAGCTCACGCTGACCGCCTGCCTGGCCGGAATGGCGCTCGGCCAGCTCGTCGTCGGCCCGATGAGCGACCGCTGGGGGCGCCGCAGGCCGCTGCTGCTGGGCATGGTCGTCTACGTCATCGCCACCGCGATCTGCGCGCTCGCCCCCTCCGCCGAACTCCTCATCGGCTTCCGCCTCCTCCAGGGGCTCGCGGGCGCCGCGGGCATCGTGATCGCCCGGGCGGTGGTGCGCGACCTCTACGACGGCGTGGAGATGGCCCGGTTCTTCTCCACCCTGATGCTGATCTCCGGCGTAGCGCCGATCATCGCGCCGCTGATCGGCGGCCAGGTGATGCGGTTCACCGACTGGCGCGGCATCTTCGTCGTGCTCACCGGCGTCGGCATCGTGCTCACCCTGGTCGTCTGGAAGTGGCTGCACGAGACGCTGCCGCCGGGCAGCCGCCACACCGGCGGGGTCGGCGAGGCCCTGCGGACGATGCGCGGGCTGCTGGCCGACCGGGTCTTCACCGGCTACATGGTCACCGGCGGACTGGCCTTCGCCGTCCTCTTCGCGTACATCTCCGCCTCGCCCTTCGTCGTCCAGGAGATCTACGGAGCCTCGCCGCAGACCTTCAGCCTGCTGTTCGGCCTCAACTCGATCGGCCTGATCGCCGTCGGGCAGATCAACGGCAAGCTCCTCGTCGGCCGGATCAGCCTGGACAAGGTGCTCGGCTTCGGCCTCACCGTCATCGTGCTCGCGGCGGTGGCGCTGCTGCTGATGACCACGGGCGTGTTCGGTGAGGTGGGGCTCGTGCCGATCGCGGCCGGGCTCTTCGTGCTGATGTCGGCGATGGGTGTGGCGATGCCCAACACCAACGCCCAGGCCCTCATGCGGACCAAGCACGCGGCGGGCTCGGCCTCCGCGCTGCTCGGCACGTCCTCGTTCCTGATCGGCGCGATCGCCTCGCCGCTGGTCGGGATCGCGGGGGAGGACACGGCCGTGCCGATGGCGGTCGTGCAGCTGGTGTGCGCGGTGGCGGCGGTGGGCTGCTTCCTGGGGCTGTGCCGGCCGTGGCAGCGGGCGGGGAAGGAAGCCCTCTAGGGGGTGTCTTGCCCCCTTTCCGGAGGGCCGGAGGGTCAGTCCGTACGGGGATAGCCGAGCAGACGCGTCCGCTCCTGGCGGTCCGTCCAGCGGAACACCCCGACCCCCGTCGCCTCCAGTCCCGGCAGCCGGGCGTTGCGCGACAGCTGCTCGACCGTCCAGTTCGCGAGGTCCACCGCGACCGGCAGCCCGACGCCGGAGAGCGCCTCCGCGGCGTCGCGCGCGTTCTCGGCGCCGTACGCGATGCCGTCGTCCGTCACCGTGGCCAGCGTCAGATGGGCCGCGCCGTCCGCCGCCTCGAAGCAGTGGCCCCGGCCCGCCTCCAGGTCGAAGGCCAGGTTCCCGGCGATCAGGTGGTCGCCCGAAGGGGAGAGGACGGCCTGCGGGTAGCGGCCCGGCTTTATGGCGGGCCGGTGGCACTCCACCGAGACCAGCGCCTTGCCGGTCGCCGCGTCGTGCACCGTCCACAGCTCGTGGGTGGCGGCCCGCTTCGCCTTCTTCGCCAGGGCCCACTTCGCCAGCACCCGGTCCCCGGCCACCGAGGTCACCACGCCGCTGCCCCGGTCGACGCCCTTCGGCGCCACGTTCCGGCTGAACCAGCCGCCGCGCACCCAGAACTCCCGGGCCCCGCCGACGAGCAGGCCTGCCTCGGTCTGCCCGTACACCTCGGTGAGCTGCTTGCAGGCCGGGCAGCCCTTGGGGTACTTCAGCTCGTCCGCGCTCAGTTCGGAGACCGTGCCGGTGACCGGGTCGACCAGCGCGCTGTTGGCCTTGCCGTCGCTGACCACGATCTCCGGGCCGTTCGTGTCGACGTCCGGGGCGCCGGACCACGGCACCTCGACGCGCTGCCGGGCGCCGTCCGTCACGTCGTACACGTCGAGCGAGACGAAGGTGGACGCCGGGGTCATCCCGTCGCCGACCTTCCCGTACGACCAGGTCACGAAGTACTGCCGGTCGCCCGCGGTGACGGTGGCGAGCCTCGGGTAGTGCAGCGGGTCCGGCGGCCGCCAAACCTGGCCCTGCCAGCCGAGTCCGCCGGTGGCGGTGTCGACGGTGCGCAGCCGGTAGCGGTTGCCGTCGAGGCGCTCCAGATAGGCGAGGCGGCCCGTCGCGTGGGAGACGGCGACCTCGGGGGAGGAGCCGATGATCTCCCAGCCCCGGTCGGTCGTGTACTGCGGCGGGACGGTGAGCCGGGTGACCGTCCCCGCGCTCGGCATCACCCGCTTCACCGGGACGGTGTCCTCCGGGTCGGAGCCGCAGGTCGCCAGGGAAAGGAGCAGGGCGAGGAGGACGACCCCGCCGACGAGGGCCAGCCGCACGACCTTCTGCCTCATGGCTCCCCCGATGGAACGGACGTGATCCGGTGCCTGGTGCTGTGCGTCTCGTGCCTCGCGGCACACGGCCGGTGCGCGCCTTGTGCCGATCTCGCGCGGGCCAGCGTAGCAACCGGCTTTCGACGGCGTGGAGTTCGTGGAAAACCGGTTACGCGGCTCCGCCGCAGGGGCCCCGTACCCCTCCCGGGCCGGGCCGGGCGGAATGCGCCGGCCGGGTCGCCTCCGCCTACAATTCGGCGGTGAACGCCACCCTCCCCACCGCCCAGTCCCTGCGCGCGGCCCTGGCCGGGCTGCTCGACGGGCTGCCGCCGAAGCAGGCCGCGCAGGCCGTCGACCGGCTGATCGCCAGCTACCGCGGGGAGACCCCGACGAACGCCCCGATCCTGCGGGACCGCTCCGACGTCGTCGCGTACGCCGCGTACCGGATGCCCGCCACCTTCGAGGCCGTACGCTCCGCCCTCGGCGCCTTCGCCGAGGCCGCGCCCGACTGGTCGCCCGCCACCCACACCGACGTCGGCGGCGGCACGGGAGCGGCGAGCTGGGCGGTGGCCGAGGCCTGGGAAGGCGCGGCGACGACCGTCCTGGACTGGGCCGAACCCGCCTTGGCACTGGGCCGCGAACTGGCCGAGGCGTCCGGGGTGCCGGGGCTGCGGGAGGCGCGCTGGGAGCGGGCCCGGATCGGCGCGGCGCTGGAGCTGGCACCGGCGGACCTGGTCACCGTCAGCTACGTACTCAAGGAGCTGACCGCGCAGGCCAGGGCCGAGCTGGTCGACGCGGCCGCCGAAGCCGGGCAGGCCGTGGTGATCGTGGAGCCGGGCACCCCGGACGGCTACGCGCGGATCATCGAGGCCCGGGACCGCCTGATCGCCGCCGGCCTGCGGATCGCCGCCCCGTGCCCGCACAGCGCCGCCTGCCCGATCGAGCCCGGCACGGACTGGTGCCACTTCTCGGCCCGGGTCAGCCGCTCCTCACTGCACCGCCAGGTCAAGGGCGGCTCGCTCAGCCACGAGGACGAGAAGTTCAGTTACGTCGCCGCCACCCGCTTCCCCACCACCCCGGCGCCCGCCCGGGTCACCCGCAAGCCGCAGATCCGCAAGGGCCAGGTGCTGCTGGAGCTCTGCACCCGCGACGAGGGCCTGGACCGCTCGACGGTCACCAAGCGCCACGGCGAGCTGTACCGGGCGGCCAGGAACATCGCCTGGGGCGATCCCTGGCCGCCGGAGGGCAGCGGCTAAGCCGGGCCGTGACGCGGCACGAGCCTGCTCAGACCGGACCCCGCGTCCTCCTTCCGCAGCCCCGGGGCGGCGCGCCGGATCCGTTCGGCGATGGGCTCCAGCGCGAGCACCGCGTCGGGAAGCAGCGGGACGCCGGTCCCGTCCCACAGCGCGATCGAATCCCACGCATCGGGGTCGGAGACTCCGCGCCGGTCGACGATGACGGCCCGGGTCGGCACGGGCAGACGCGTCGCGGCGGCCATGACGGCCGACTCGACGCGCCGGGCCTCGTCGGGGCGGAGGCCGTCCAGCCACAGCGTCTGCGTCTCACGGTCGACCGGTACGGCCCCGTGCGTGTCGACCACATTGATGTCCGCCGTCAGCCACCAGTTGAACGTGAGCGTGGCGAAGCGCCGCCCGATGAGACCGGCCAGCTCCTCCTGGCTCATGGGGACGTCGTTGCCTTCGATGTCGAGCACCAAGGCCGCGTTCCTGTTCGGGTGGATGAGCTTGATCCCGAACTCCGAGAAGATCTCCACCTGTTCGGCGAAGTCGGCAGTGGTCACGCCGTCCCGGTACCACTGGATGAACCCGTCAGCCATGGCCGGCGCCTCGACGGCTCGGCAGTGCGAACATCCCTCAATTCCCCCTCATAGGACACCACCGGACTCATGCCGGTGTTTCCTCACATACTCGTCGCATGGACGCCGTTTCCCCAAGGAATTACGGCGTCCACGTCCGGCCGCAGGGTGCCCCGGGTGTTCGTCAGCCCCGCAGCTCCTGCGTGCAGCACTTCACGCTGCCGCCGCCCTTGAGCAGTTCGCCCAGGTCCATCGGGACCGGCTCGAAGCCCCGGTCCCGCAGCGGGTCCAGCAGGCCCGTCGCCGCCTGGGGCAGCAGCACGTGGCGGCCGTCGCTGACCGAGTTGAGACCGAACGCCGCCGCGTCAGCCTCCCGGGCGAGCAGCGCGTCCGGGAAGAGGCGGCGCAGCACGGCCCGGCTGCCGGGGGAGAAGGCGTCCGGGTAGTACATGATCTCGTCGGCCACCGCGTCCAGCACGCAGAGCGCCGTGTCCAGGTGGTAGTAGCGCGGGTCCACCAGGTCCAGGCCGATGACCGGCAGCCCGAAGAACTCCTGGGCCTCGTCGTGCGAGAGCGGGCTGGAGCGGAAGCCGCGGCCGGCCAGGAGGTAGGAGGCGGTGACCGCGAAGTCGCCCTCGCCCTCGTTGACGTGGTCCGGCTCCCGGATGTCGGTGAAACCGTTCTCCCGGAACCACTCGCGGTGGGCCTCGGCCTCCTCGTACCGCTCCCGGTAGGCGAACAGCGCACCGAGCACCCGCCCGTCGATCACGGTGGCGCCGTTGGCCGCGAAGACCATGTCCGGGAGGTCCGGGCGCGGAGTGAGCAGCTCGACGGTGTGGCCGAGCGAGCGGTAGCGGTCCCGCAGGTCCTCCCACTGGGTCTGGGCCAGCGGCAGGTCGACGGGCTTGGACGGGTCCATCCACGGGTTGATGGAGTAGGTGACCCGGAAGTGCGCCGGAGCGCACATCAGGTAGCGACGAGGGGTGGCGTCACGGTTCAACTGGGGCTCCTCGCGATCGGCGGCCGGGGCCGCGGAACGGTGGGATGCGCACGGTCTGTGCGTGAGCCCATGGTGCGCCGTCCGGGCCGGATCCGCAGTGGACCGATCGGGTGGTTCGGCGGATCCTCCTACGGAGGCCTGACGGCGGCCCGTCTCCGAGATCGTCCTACGGAGCCCGACGGCGGCCCGTTTCCGAGATCGTCCTACGGAGCCCGACGTGGCCCGTTTCCAGCGGATTCCGGCAAGACGATACGTATCGGCTCGTCCGGTACTAGATTGGACCCATGGCACCCCACAAGGCACCCGACTCCAGCCGCCGCAGCGACCGCTCCCGCCGGGCCATCTACGACGCGGCCCTCGCCCTCGTCGGCGAGAGCGGCTACCGGCGTACGACGATCGAGGGTATCGCCGCCCGCGCCGGGGTCGGCAAGCAGACGATCTACCGCTGGTGGCCCTCCAAGGCGGCCGTCCTGATGGAGGCCTTCCTCGACCTGGCTGCCCGGGCCGCCGAGGAGGCGAACCCGCAGGCCGGCGGTGGTGCGGAGGTGGACGGCGCCGAGTACGGCATCCCCGACACCGGTGACCTGGCCGCCGATCTGAAGCTCGTCCTGCGCGCCACCGTCGACGAGCTGAACGACCCGCTGATGGAGGCCCCCACCCGGGCGCTCACCGCCGAGGGCATCGTCGACGCGAAACTCGGCGCCGAATTCGTCGAGAAGCTGCTCGACCCGCAGCTCGCGTTGTATGTCACACGACTGGAGGCCGCCAAGGAGGCCGGACAGCTCCGTCCCGACGCCGATCCGCGCATCGCCCTGGAGCTCCTGATCGCGCCACTGACCCACCGCTGGCTCTTGCGGACCCTCCCGCTCACCCATGCGTACGCCGACACGATCGTCGACTACGCCCTCGGCGGGCTCACCCCGCGACCTTGATCCTTATCCGTTATGTGATGACATCGGACGTGATGGTGCTCACTCGGTGCAGTGGTACACGGCCCCACTGGTGAACTCTGGCCACCCCAGCCGCCGGATGGTGCGACCATGGACGGGCAACGCTGAGGTGAAATGCTGAGGTGAGGGGATAGATGGGCGCCGATTCCGGCCGTTTCCGCGGCACAGAGAGCAGGATCTCCCACTGGCTGCGGCGACGTCCCAAAGCACCGGAGGCCGAAGCCGACGGGACGGCCCGGGTGGAGCTGCTCCTGGCGGTCGCCGACGCGGGCATGCCCATCGCTCCCGCCGCCCACCCCCTCGGCTACCGATGTTCGTGCGAGCGCATCGGCTGTCCCACCCCCGCCCGGCACCCCATCTCCTTCGCCTGGCAGACGCAGTCGACGACCGACCGCGCCCAGATCGAGCGCTGGGCCCGCAGCCAGCCGCTGGCCAACTTCATCACCGCGACCGGCATGATCCACGACGTGCTGGACGTCCCGCTCACCGCCGGCCTCAGCGCCCTGGAGCGTCTTCTCGCGGCGGGCATCGACGTCGGCCCGGTCGCCCGGTCCGGCGAGGACCGGATGCTCTTCTTCACCGCCACCCGTGGCACCCCCGAGGACGAGGACGAGTGGTGGCCCTGCGAGCTGGACTGCCATCCCGAGACCATGGACGCCCATCCGGGCCTGCGCTGGCACTGCCGCGGCAGCTACGTCCTCCTGCCGCCCGCCCGGCTCCCCGGTGAGCTCGACGTCCACTGGGTGCGCGGCCCCGAGCACGAGCTGCCCGACCCGCTGAACCTGCTGGAGACGCTCACCGACGCCTGCGCCCGGTACGCGGGCAGCGCCGAGCAGAGCGAGCTGGACCACGACTCGATCGCCTGGCCGTTGAGCCGTTGAGCCGTTGAGCTGCTGAGGGCGGATCGGACCGGTGAGGACGGGGCGAACCGTCGAGGGTGCGGGTCCAGGGGCGTTCCGAAGCGCCCCTCACTCGCCCTTCGCCGCGATCAGCCCCGGCAGCCGGTTCAGCATCCGTACCCGGCCGCCCGAGCCCGCGGCCTCGCCGCGCGCCGGCACGTGCACCAGCTGGCTGGAGATCCGCTCCTTGGTGAGGCTGTTGGTGACCTCGCCGGTCATCAGCGCCTTCACATCCGCGTTGACCTCCGGCTTCAGCCCCTCCGCCGTCACCTGCCGCTCGAAGTGCTTGCTGTTGAAGAAGACCAGCGCCCCGCCGTCCTCGGTGCGCAGCCCGAGCGGCCCGAACGTGCCACCGGTCAGCGGCTGGTCGACGTACTGGTACGAGAACCCGGGCCGCCGGGTCGTACGGCGCGTCTCGCGCCACTGCGAGGTCGTCGTGCCCGCCGCGAACACGTCCGGCGTGCCCTTCTGCAGGTACTCCGTGTACGCGATGCTCAAGTCGGCCGGAGACACGGTCAGTTCCGTGCTCTGCGGCTCCACCGGCGTGGCGAGCCCGTCCTCGTCCCGGGTGAACTCCGGCATCTGGGACGGCAGGACGACCCCGAGGTACGACGCCTTCCACAGCGCGTCGGGACCGCTCCGTACGAACACCACCAGCCAGCGGGTGTCCAGCTTCCCGCCGTCCTCGTCCCGGTTGGAGTCGGTGTCCGCCAGGAACCAGCGCGGCCACCCTGCCTTCTTCGGGATGATGTAGGTGGCGTCCGTCAGTTCCAGGGGCCTGTACGCCTTGTTGCCGTCCGGGCTGTACGTCTGCCGCGCCTTCAGCCCGGCCTGGTTGATCGCGCCGAGCGACCCCGTCACCCGGTCCGCGTCCAGCGCCGGATCGTACGTCTTGTCCGCCGCGTTGTAGGCGTTGACGAAGTCCGTCAGCGCCTGGGCGGCCTCGGACTCCGTCGCCCCCGGCAGCACTTCCAGCTCACCGTGGACCGTCACACAGCCGCTCGCCGTCACGCACAGCGCCGTGGCCGTAGCGAGCCCCGCCGTCAGTCGACCCAGCCTTGTCATCCGTTGCTCTGCGCCTTCTGCATCCGTCGCCCGCACTGACCGTCGAAACCCTACCGGGGCCGCGTACGGCGTGCGGGCGCGGACCGGATACAGCGTCCACACCGTGACCTGGCGGCCCCGGAGCCGGAGTTCGGGAAGCCGGAGTTCAGGCCGGGCGGCGTACGGGGACGACCAGCGGGGTCCCCGTACGCGGATGCGGGAACACCTCCACCGGCTGCCGGTACACCTCGCCGAGCAGCTCCCCGTCGAAGATCTCCCGAGGCGGCCCCACCACCGCGATCCGCCCCTCGTGCAGCACGGCCACCCGGTCCGCGTACGCCGCTGCCAGCCCCAGATCGTGCAGGACCACCACCACCGCGTCCCCGGCCGCCGCCCGCTCCCGGCAGATCCGCAGCACCAGCTCCTGGTGGCGCAGGTCCAGCGCGGCCGTCGGCTCGTCCAGCAGCATCAGCGGCGCCCGCTGCGCCAGCACCCGGGCCAGCGCCACCCGGGCCCGCTCACCGCCGGAGAGTTCGGAGAACGGGCGGGCGGCGAACCGGGTCACCTCGGTGGCCGCCATCGCCGCCGCCACGGCCGTGTCGTCCTCGTCCTCCAGCTCCGTACCGGCCCAGGGCGCACGCCCCATCCGTACGACGTCCTCCACCGGGAACGGGAAGGAGAGCACGGCGGACTGCGGCAGCACCGAGCGGCGCAGGGCCAGTTCGGGCGCGGTCCACTCGGCGGTGGAGCGGCCGCCGATCAGCACCTCGCCGCTGCCCGGGGCCAGGTCGGCGGCGAGCGCGGCCAGGAGCGTGGACTTGCCGGCCCCGTTCGGACCGACCAGCGCCACCACCTCGCCCGCGTGCGCGGTCAGGTCGACGGCATCCAGCACCTGCCGCCCGCCCAGCCGGACCGAGACCCCGGTGGCCTGGACGGCGGGCGAGCCGGGTGCGACGGGCGAGGGCAGCTCCCGGCTCCGTACCGCGAACAGGTCTCTCAGCGTCCTCATGCCCAACCACCTTGCTTACGACGGGTCCTGCGCAGCAGCCAGAAGAAGAACGGGCTGCCGAAGAGCGCGGTCAGCACCCCGAGCGGCAGCTCGGCGGGGGCGGCCACGGTCCGGGCCGCGAGGTCGCCCGCGACCAGCACCAGCGCACCGCCGAGCGCGCTGCCGGGGACCAGGAAGCGGTGACCGGGACCGTTCGCCATCCGCAGCAGGTGCGGGACGAGCAGCCCGACGAACGAGATGATCCCCGCCACGGCCACGGCGGCTGCCGTCAGCAGCGCCACCACCAGGACGAGGGTGATCCGCAGCCGCTCGACGTCCACGCCGAGATGGCGGGCGGGCCGTTCACCGAGGGCCAGGAGGTCCAGCTTGCGGGCGTAGAACGGGGCGATGAGGAGTCCGGCCAGGGCGCAGGGCAGGACCGCCAGCACCTTGGGCCAGGTCGCCTGGGAGAGCGAACCGAGCTGCCAGAAGGTGATCTGGGTGATCTGCGCGTTGTCCGCGAAGAAGATGAACAGCCCGATCAGCGCACCCGCGAAGGCGTTGACGGCGATACCGGTGAGGATCAGCGTCACCACCTCGGTCCGGCCGCCCGAGCGCGAGAGCGTGTAGACGAGCAGCACGGTGGCGAGACCGGCGATGAACGCGAAGACGGTGATCGTCCAGTTGCCGAAGAACGTCAGCCCGAGCGCGATGGAGGCGACCGCGCCGACCGCCGCGCCCGCCGAGATCCCGATGACACCGGGTTCGGCGAGCGGGTTGCCGAACACGCCCTGCATCAGGGCGCCCGCGCAGCCGAGCGAGGCGCCGACGAGCAGCGCGAGGACGACGCGGGGGAGCCGGACGTTCCACAGGACGCTCTCGCCGACCCGGTCCAGCGGCTGTCCGCCGAGCCCGATCCGGTGCTGGAGCGAGGCCAGGACGTCACCGATGGGGATGGAGTACGCGCCGATCGCGGCGGAGAGCAGACAGCCGGCGAGCAGGGCGAGCGAGAGTCCGGCGGTGAGGACGAAGGCTTTGCTGCGCGGGGACTTGGGGGTGGCCTTCGCTTCGGCGGTGCCGTCGGGGGTCATCTTGGAGAGCGGCTCTCCGGCAGCCGGGGCCTTGGAAAGGGCCGCCCCGGCCCTCGGGCCCGTGGACTCCGGCTCCCCGGTGCGTTCCTCGTACGACGTCGTCACTGGCCCGTGCCGCCCTTCGGGTACAGCTGCTCGACGATCTCGGCGAGCACCCGGTCGGTGCGCGGGCCGTAGTTCAGCAGTACGCCGTCGTCGATCGAGACGACCCGGCGGTCCATCCCGGCGGGCGTCTCCGCGATGCCGGGGATCTTCACCAGACCGTCCATGCCGCCCACCGAGTCGAGCCCCTTGCTCATCAGCAGGATCGCGTCCGGCGCGGCCTTGGCGAGCGCTTCGCTGGTGATGGCGGTGAAGTCCTTGTTCAGCCCGGACGTCTTGCCCGCGTCGACCGCGCCCGCCGCCTCCAGCAGCGAACTCGCCCCCGACTCCGCGCCGCCCAGCAGATAGACGGAGGCCGAGCCGCGCAGGTAGAGGAAGGCGACCCGCGGCTTCTTGCCGTCCGCGTGGTCCGGGATGGTCTTCTGGACGGCCGCGATCCGGGACTCGGTCCGCTTCTTCAGCTCGGTGCCGGCCGCCGGTACGCCGAGCACCTCGGCGACCGTGTCGATCCGGCGGCCGACGTCGGCGAGCTCCTTGGCGGGGTCGACGACGACCAGCGGGATGCCCGCGTCGCGGATCTGGTCGATCGCCTCGCGCGGACCGGTGGTGGTGTCCGCGAGGACGACGGTCGGCTTGAGCGAGAGGACGCTCTCGGCCGAGACGTCGTGGGCACGGGTCACCACCGGGAGCTTCTCCGCCTGTTCGAAGGTGGCGGTGATGTCCCGGGCGACGACCTGCTTCCCGAAGCCGAGGGTGAAGACGATCTCGCTCAGCGAACCGGTGAGCGGCACGATCCGGTCGGTGGAGTCGACCGTCACCTTCTTGCCGTCCGCCGAGTCCACCGTCACCGGCAGCTTCGGCGCGGGCGCGGCGGCGAGCGGCTCGACCCGGTCGGCGTCGGCGGAGCTCTTGGCGGGCGTCGATGCGGAATCGTTGCCTCCGCCGCAGCCCGTCAGCAGCAGGGCGAGAGCCATCGCGGCGGTGAGGGCGGCGCCCGCCCGGCCGCGGACCGGCCGACGGCCGAAGGCCCGCTCGGTGTCCGGGCCCTGAGGGGCGAAGTCCTGCGTGATGCGCACGGGGCACCGTCCTGTCGTTCCGCGGTCTGTGAAAGGTGGTTCAGATGTGACGTATGTGTCGGTGGTGTGGAGGTGCCGGAGGGGTTCCGGCCGGGGCTGGGAATACCTTAGGTTAGCCTTACCTGCACATCCAGCCCTCGGAGGGGTCCCTCATGCTGCCGTCCAGATCCGCCCGCGCGCTCGCCGTCGCGCTCCTCGCGGTGCTGCTGGGAGCGATGCTCCCCGCCACCACCGCGCAAGCGGCCAGCCGTACGGTGCAGGGCGGACGGCTGGACTGGGGCATCAAGTCCTCCTTCCAGAGTTACGTCACCGGCCCCATCGCCCAGGGCAGTTGGAGCCTGACCGGCGGCGCCGCCACGGTCGGCGGCAGCCAGTTCCGCTTCCACTCCGCCAACGGCTCCTACGACCCGGCGACCGGCGCCTTCAGCTCCGGGTTCTCCGGCGGGGTGCACTTCACCGGCCACAAGAAGGCCGACGGCACCAACGAGCTGGACCTCGTCATCAGCCGCCCCACCATCAGGATCAGCGGCGGCAGCGGCACGCTCTTCGCCGACATGGTCAGCAAGGAGCGGGGGACCGGCAAGGTCTCCAACCGCTCCCAGGTGCCGCTCGCCACGCTCGGCCTCGGCGGCATCAACATGAAGGGCGGCTCCACCCCCATCGCCCTCAGCAACGTCCCCACGACGCTGACCGCGCAGGGTGCGTCCGCCTTCGCCGGCTACTACACCGCCGGTACGCCGCTCGACCCGATCAGCCTCTCGGTGGACACCGAGGGCGCGCCGGCCGAGCAGCCGAAGCCGGCCCCGTCCGAGAAGAAGGACGAGGACGCCAAGAAGGACGAGGACGAGAAGAAGGACGCCGAGAAGGCCAAGAACAAGGAGAAGGCGGGCCGGTTCGAGGACGCCGCCGTCGACTGGGGCGTCCGCCGTACCTTCCGTGAGTACGTCACCGGCTCCATCGGCCAGGGCAAGTGGACGCTCGCCGACGGCGCCCAGGACGGCGGGGCGCTCTTCCGCTTCCCGCAGGGCAAGGGCACGTACGACGCGAAGAGGCAGACGCTGGCCGCGGACTTCGGCGGCAGCGTCCACTTCACCGGCGCCCATGACCTGGACCTGAAGTTCGCCGGTGTCAGGGTCGCCGTGGCCCGGGGCAAGGGCACGCTGTCGGCCGACGTCACGAGCGCGGGCACCACCCGCAAGGGCGTGCCCCTGATCACCTTCGCCGCCAAGGACTTCGCGCCGAAGGAGGGCCTCGCCGTCCTCACCGAGGTGCCCGCGACGCTCACCGAGGGCGGGGCCGAGGCGTTCGGTTCCATGTACAAGGCGGGCACCGAGATGGACCCGGTCTCGCTCGCCGTCGCCGTCGACGGCAAGGCCCAGCTGCCGCCGCTGCCCGACCTCGGCAGCGAGCCGACGGCCGCCGCCGAGCCCACCGCGAAGCCCTCGGCCGAGCCGTCGGCCGAACCGGTCGCCGCCGCCTCCGACTCGGGGCCGGGCGCCGGGACGTACGCCGCGATCGGCGGCGGTGTGCTGCTGCTCGCCGCGGCCGCTGCGTTCTTCGCGCTGCGCCGCCGCAAGGCCGGCCAGGCCCCCGGTGCCGACGCGCCCCAGACCTCCTGACGCCCCCATGTGCGCTTTATGGTTCCTCACCCCCTCCCCCCACGCCTCCCTTCCTCCCCCCGTTTCCCTAGGAGACCCACCGACATGGCAGCAACTCGCCGCCCCATAGCCCTGGCGGCAGCCGTCGCCACGGCCGCCGCCCTGGGCGCGACCTTCGCCCTCCCGGCCTTCGCGGCCGACGGCGCCCCCGCCCAGGCCGTGGCCGAGGCCGGCGCCCCCTCGGAGACGTACACGCTGGAGTCCGGCACCCTGGACTGGGGCGTCCGCGCGTCGTTCCGCTCGATGATCGACCGCCTCGGCGGCACCGCCACCCTCGCGGACGGTGCCACCAAGAACGAGGACGGCTCGTACAAGTTCCCCCTGGACAAGGGTGAGTACGAGCTCGGCACCCACGCCGTGACCTCCTCCTTCAAGGGCAGCGTCCACTACGAGGCGCACGGTGGCGCCCTGGACATCAAGTTGTCCGACGTCAAGGTCCTCACGGTCGGCAAGAGCGGCAAGATCACCGTCGACGTCACCACCAAGTCGCCGGGCAAGGACGCCGTCGTCACCGACGACCTGGCGATGGCCAACCTCGACCTCACCGACGTGGCGGCCTCGAACGGCGCCGAGGGCATGAAGTTCGCCGCCATCCCCGCCACCTTCGCCAAGGAGGGTGCGGCGGTCTTCGGCTCGGCCTACAAGGAGGGCGACCCGGTCGACCCGGCCACGCTGACGGTCAAGCCGGCCAAGCCCCCCGTCGACCCGCCGGTTGACCCCCCGGTCGACCCGCCCGTGGACCCGCCGGTCGACCCGCCCGTGAAGCCTCCGGTCAAGCCCCCGGTCAAGCCTCCCGTCAAGCCGACCCCCACCGAGTCCGCCAAGCCGACCACCGGCCCGGTCGTCGACGGCACCCTGGACTGGGGCCTCAAGCAGTCCTTCCGCTCGTACGTCGTCGGCCCGATCGCCCACGGCAAGGTCGAGACGAGCGACGGCGCCACCGCCAACGACGCCGGCTACCGCTTCACCAAGGCGACCGGTCACCTCGACGCCGCGAAGAACACGCTCGACGCCCAGTTCAAGGGCAAGGTGCGCTTCCTCGGCCACGAGACCGCCGGTGAGTACGAGCTGGACCTCTCCCTCAGCAACCTGAAGGTCGACGTCCAGGGCACCACCGGCAAGCTCCTCGCCGACGTCTCCACCAAGGACCGGGCCTCCGGCAAGGTCAACACCTTCACCGGCCTGCCCTTCGCCGACCTGAAGGTGCCCGCCGGCGCGCTCACCGCCAAGGAAGGCGTGGTGACCCTCAAGGGCATCCCGGCGACGCTCACCGAGGACGGCTCCAAGGCGTTCAGCGGCATGTACCAGAAGGGCGAGGCGCTCGACCCCCTGAACGCCGCGGTCTCGCTCGACAAGGACGCCACGCTGCCTCCGGGCGGTTCGACGGAGTACGAGAACTGCGCCGCGGCCGAGGCGGCCGGCGTGACGCCCATCAAGAAGGGCGAGCCCGGCTACGCGGCCCACCTCGACGGTGACGGCGACGGCGTGGCCTGCGAGTCCGGCGAGTCCGGCGGCTCGGGCTCGACCGGCGGTTCCACCGCGGGCGGCTCCACCACCGGCGGCGGCACCGTCGGCGGTTCGACCACCGGCGGTTCCACCACCGGCGGTTCGGTCGGCGGCTCCGGCGCCCTGGCCGCCACCGGCTCCGACACGCCGACCGGCGCGCTGATCGCCGCCTCCGGCGTCGTCGTGGCGGCCGGTGCCGGCATCGTGCTCCTGGCACGTCGTCGCCGTAACGCCACCGCCTGATCCGACCCCGCACCACCCGCAGGGCCGTACCCACCGGGTACGGCCCTGCGGCCGTCACCGGGCTCCCTCGGCCCCCGGCCCGCCACCGGGTGGTGCTTGAATGCGCACGTGAACCACGACGACGTACCCCGGGGCATCGACGTCCTGCGGGTCTTCTGCGGACCCGACGGCCGCCACGGCAACGCCCTCGGTGTCGTACGCGACGGAAGCAGCCACCCCGACGAGGCGTCCCGGCAGCGGCTGGCCCGGCAACTGGGCTTCAGCGAGACCGTGTTCGTCGACGACCCGGAGCGCGGCCGGGTGGACATCCACACACCCGGGCTGCGGCTGCCGTTCGCCGGACATCCGCTGGTCGGCGCCGCCTGGCTGCTCGATCTGGAGATCCTGGAGCTGGCCGTCGGGGACGTCTTCGCCCGCCAGGACGGCGAGTTCACCTGGATCACCGCGCGTCCCGAGTGGGCCCCGCCGCGCACGTTCCAGCAGTACGCGAGCGCCGGCGAGGTGGAGGCGCTGCCGGGCCCACCGCCCGGAGACGGCCGGCTCTACGCGTGGGCCTGGGAGGACGAGGCGGCCGGACGCGTCCGCGCGCGGGCCTTCCCGAGGCGCGGCGACGGGGTCACCGAGGACGAGGCGACCGGCGCGGCGGCCATGCTGCTGAGCGCACACCTCGGCCGGGCCCTGAACATCACACAAGGACGCGGCTCCCAGATCCTCACAGCACCCGCGCCGGACGGCACGGTGGAGGTGGGGGGCCGCGTCCTGATGGCCGCCCGGGGCTGAACTCCGGGCGGCCGTGAGCAAGATGAGCGGTATTACGCGCTGAGCGGGAACACCTCGCCCAGCTCCCGGAAGACCGCGGTGTTCAGCGCGAAGGCGCGCTTGCACTCCTCGATGATCCGCTGCTTCTCCAGGTCGTCCGCGTTCACGCCGTCCAGCAGCTCGCGGTAACTCCGCTTGAACGCGGCCGGGTTGGTGATCTCCTCGAAGACGTAGAACCGCACGCCGTCGCCCTTGCGCTCGAAGCCCCAGGTCTTCTCCGCCTTGTCGCGGATGATCTGGCCGCCCGAGAGGTCGCCGAGGTAGCGGGTGTAGTGGTGCGCGATGTATCCGGCGGGCCAGGTGCGCGCGCACTCGGTGACCCGGGCGGCGTACGCGGCGGTGGCGGGCAGCGGCTCCAGGCCCTCGCGCCAGTTCTCGCCGCGCAGGTGCGCCAGGTCGCGCTCCAGCTCGGTGGAGCGCATCAGCTCGGCCTGTATGAACGGGCCCGCGACCGGGTCGTTCCGCAGGGCCTCCGCACCCTCCTCCAGTGCCCGGTAGACGAACCACAGCTGCTCGGTGTAGCGCGTGTACGCGTCGACGCCCAGCCGCCCGCCGAGCAGGTCACCCATGAAGGTCGAGGTCTCGGCCTCGGTGTGCTGCTCGTGCGACGCGGTGCGGATGAGCGTCGAGAAGGGAGTGACGGTGGCGGTTGCGTCCAAGGCGGGCCTCCGGGGCCGAGGGGGACGGGAAGTCCAGAAACAGACGGAAATATCGGCAGGCGACCGCCGCGACGCTGCGGCGGCGCGTGCCGGTACGCCGATCCTCCTACTTAGGTTTACCTAAGTCAACTGGTTCCCGACTGTCTGTCGGTAAAAAAATACGCGATGAGAGAGCGGAGGGCCCGATAACGGACAGTCTGGGCTGATTACGGCAGGGTGAGGATCTCCGCACCGGTCTCCGTGACCACCAGCGTCTCCTCGAACTGCGCGGTCCGCTTGCGGTCCTTCGTCACCACGGTCCAGCCGTCCTCCCACATGTCGTACTCGTGGGTGCCCAGCGTCAGCATCGGCTCGATCGTGAACGTCATGCCGGGCTGCATCACGGTGGTGGCGTTCGGGCTGTCGTAGTGCGGGATGATCAGGCCGGAGTGGAACGAGGAGTTGATCCCGTGGCCGGTGAAGTCGCGCACGACGCCGTAGCCGAACCGCTTGGCGTACGACTCGATGACCCGGCCGATGACGTTGATCTGCCGCCCCGGCTTGACCGCCTTGATGGCCCGGTCCAGCGACTCCCGGGTCCGCTCGACGAGCAGCCGCGACTCCTCGTCCACGTCACCGCAGAGGTAGGTGGCGTTGTTGTCGCCGTGCACGCCGTTGATGTACGCGGTGACGTCCAGGTTCACGATGTCGCCGTCGCGGAGCACGGTGGAGTCGGGGATGCCGTGGCAGATGACCTCGTTGAGCGAGCTGCACAGCGACTTCGGGAAGCCCCGGTAGCCGAGGGTGGAGGGGTACGCGCCGTGGTCGACCATGAACTCGTGCGCGACCCGGTCGAGCTCGTCCGTGGTCACGCCCGGGGCGATGTGCTTGGCGGCCTCCTCCATCGCCTGCGCGGCGATGCGGCCCGCGATCCGCATCCGCTCGATGGTGTCGGAGTCCTGGATCTCCGGGCCGGTGTACGGCTTCGGGCCCGGCTTCCCCACGTACTCGGGGCGCCGGATGTTTCCGGGAACGGAACGGACGGGAGTGATCTCCCCTGGTACGAGAAGCGACTGGCCAGACATGCCAGCGAGTCTAACCAGGGGTCCCGGGGGCACCATGGCAACAAGGAAAGGAGCAGTCGATGGCCCTGTTCAAGAAGCGCACGGTCGGCAAGCCGGGCGAGTGGTACTACTGCCTGGAGCACAAGAAGGTCGAGGAGGGCCCGGAGTGCCCTGCCCAGAACCGGTTCGGCCCCTACACCTCCCGCGAGGCGGCCCAGCACGCGATGGACACGGCCCGCGACCGCAACCTGGAGTGGGACACGGACCCGAAGTGGCACGACGAGGACCGTTCCAGCCGGCCCGGCGATTGAGGGCATCTTTCAGCCCCTCCGGCGTCTGAGGAGCGGGGTACGGGGCGGAGCCCCGGGTCACCCCTCCACCCGGGCCTCCCGCCTCCGCACCGCGTCCTCATCCGTCTCCGAGTCGTACCGCACCAGTTTCGGCAGCGCCGCCGTCAGCAGCGCCACCGACGCCACGCACGCCACCCCGCCCGTCCAGATCGCCGACCGGGTCCCGGTCCACCCCGCCATCGCCCCGGCCCGCACCTGCCCCAGCTGCGGCCCCACGCTGTACGAGAGCACCTCGATGCCCGCCAGCCGCCCCCGCAGCTCCTCCGGAATGGTCTGGTTCCAGATGGTCGAGCGCCCCAGCCCGCTCAGCATGTCGCCCGCCCCGGCCACCCCCAGGCAGACCAGCACCACCCACACGCTGGAGAACCACCCCGCCGCCGCGATCGCCAGCCCCCACACCGCCGCCCCGAACACCACGAACAGCCCGTGCCGCCGCACCCGGGACGTCCAGCCGCTGGTCAGCCCGAGCGCCAGCGAGCCGACCGAGCCCGCCGCGTACATCAGCCCCAGCGACCACTCCGCGTCCAGCTCGTCCGCCAGGAACGGGAAGATGGTGTTCGGGAAGGCGAAGAACATCGCCGCCAGGTCGATCGCGTACGTCCCCAGCAGCACCGGCCGGCTCCAGGCGTACCGCGCCCCCTCCACGATCCCGCGCAGCGACGGCTTGGCCGCCTCCTTGGCGGGCGGCGCGGGCGAGAGCCGCAGGCAGAGCACGACGGAAACGGCGAACGTGCAGACCGTCACCGCGTACGCCGTGCCGTGACCCGCGTACGCCACCACCAGACCGGCCAGCGCCGGACCCGCGATGGCCCCGATCTGCCAGCGCAGCGAGTTCAGCGCGGCCGCCGCCGTCTGCTGGGCGTGCGGCACGATCCGGGCCATCAGCGAGTCCAGCGCGGGCCGCTGGAGCCCGGCCAGGGCGGCGACCCCGCCGGCCACCACGTACAGCGGCCACAGCAGCGGTTCCGGCAGCAACGCGTTGACCAGCAGGATCGCGGCGAGCACACCGAGCCCCGCCTCGGTGAGCAGGATGACCCGGCGCCGGTCCACGGCGTCCGCGAGCGCCCCGCCGTACAGCCCGAAGACCACCAGCGGCACCAGCTCCACCGCCCCCATCGCCCCGACCGCGAGCGGCGAACCGGTGAGGTGCTTGATCTGGAGCGGCAGCGCGATGAGGGCCATGAAGCTGCCGAAGTACGTGATCAGCCCCTGGATCCACAGCAGCCGGAAGTCGGGCGAGGAGCGCCACGGCGCGAGGTCCGGCAGCAGGGCGCGGAGCCGCGACGGGGGAGGGGAGGCAGGGGAGCCGGGGAGGCCGGGGGAAGCTTCGGTCACGAGGGGCCATGATCCGTACTGCGGGGCGCCCCGGGCAAACCGGTTTCCCCGGTCGCCTTCGCCGGACTCGGGCGGGATTCCCGGCCCTACCTCGCAGTAGGGTCGGCCCATGACTACACAGGACAGCGGCAGCGCGCCCAAGCCCCCCGCCAAGGACCCCTGGGACCTTCCCGACGTCTCCGCGCTGAGCGTCGGCGTACTCGGCGGGACCGGACCGCAGGGGCGCGGCCTCGCCTACCGGCTCGCCCGCGCCGGACAGCGCGTCACCCTCGGCTCCCGGGACGCCGGACGCGCCGCCGACGCGGCCGCCGAGCTCGGCCACGGCGTGGAGGGCGCGGACAACGCGGAGTGCGCCCGGCGCAGCGACATCGTGATCGTCGCCGTGCCGTGGGACGGCCACGCCAAGACCCTGGAGGCCCTGCGCGAGGAGCTGGCGGGCAAGCTCGTCATCGACTGCGTCAACCCGCTCGGCTTCGACAAGAAGGGCGCCTACGCCCTCAAGCCGGAGGAGGGCAGCGCCGCCGAGCAGGCCGCCGCCCTGCTGCCGGACTCCCGGGTCACCGCCGCCTTCCACCACCTCTCGGCCGTGCTGCTCCAGGACGAGTCGATCGAGGAGATCGACACCGACGTCCTGGTCCTGGGAGAGGCGCGCGCCGACACCGACATCGTGCAGGCGCTGGCGGGCCGCGTCCCCGGCATGCGCGGCATCTTCGCGGGCCGGCTGCGCAACGCGCACCAGGTCGAGTCGCTGGTCGCGAACCTGATCTCGGTCAACCGCCGCTACAAGGCCCACGCCGGACTGCGCACCACCGACGTCTGACGCGTACGGACCGGGCCCGGGGATCCGGGCCCGGCTCCCCGGGCCCGAGGCGGGGCACAACGGGGCATGGGGGACACTGGACGGGACCACGCCGTCCGTTCCCCGCCCGGTGCCCGACCGTTCCCCGACAGGAGCCGCTCCCCATGCCCCGCCTCGCTCTCTACGCCCTCGTCGTCTGCGTCCTCGCCGTCGCGGCGGCCGTGGTCTCCTTCGTCCAGGGCAGCCTGCTCGGGATCATCTGGGTGCTGATCGCGGGGCTCTCGTCGAACATGGTGTGGTTCTACGTACGCAAGCAGCGCATGGAGGCCGCGGCCGAAGCCCGCTGACCGCTGCGCCACCCCTCGCCGCTGCACCACCCCTCGTAAGCCCTGAGGCCTGAGCCCTGAGCCGTTCGGGTCGAGGGCCCTCCCTCGCGGGCGCGCCCCGGAGACCCAGCGCCCCCCGGAGCCGACCATGTGACGGCCTCGCCACGGCCGTGGCGAGGCCGACGAGGGAGGTCCGCGTGGCAGACGCGAGGGACGACGGGTACGGATCCGGCTCGACCGCACGGACGGGCGACGGCGACCGGGGCTTCCTGGGGGAGGTGCGGGACGCCGTCTCCACCCGGTCGGCGCTCGTCATGCTCGGCGTGCTCCTGCTCCAGCTGGGCTTCGCCCTCTCCTACATGGGCGCCTTCCACGCCCCGAAGCCGCACCAGGTGCCGATCACCGTCGTCGCGCCGCCCGCCGCCGAGAGCGACCTGGTCGCCCGGCTCGACGCGCTCCCCGGCGACCCGCTCCATGTCACCGCCGTCGGGAGCCGCGCCGAGGCGCGGGCCCGGCTGCTGGACCGGAGCACCGACGCCGCCCTCGTCATGGACGCGGCCGGGCGCACCGACACCCTGATCGTCGCCTCGGCGGGCGGCCCGTCGGCCACCACGGCGGCCACCGAGATCCTCCAGGAGGTCGCACGGGCGCAGAACCGGTCGATCGTCGTCCGCGACATCCGGCCGCCCGCCGCCGGCGACTCGCGGGGCCTGTCGTCCTTCTACCTGGTCCTCAGCTGGACCATCGGCGGCTACCTCGCCGCCTCGGCCCTCAACATGGCGGCCGGCTCCAAGAAGCCCACCCTGCGGCGCACCCTGGTCCGGCTCGCGGCGATGCTTCCGTACGGCTTCGTCTCGGGCATCGGCGGCGCGATCATCGTGGGCCCGGTGCTGGACTGCCTGCCGGGCGCGTTCTGGGAGCTGGTCGGGATCGGCACCCTGGTGGTCTTCGCCTCCGGGGCGGTGGGCGTCGCGCTCCAGTCCGTGGCGGGCACGGTCGGCCTCGGCCTCACCATCCTGATCTTCACGATCCTGGGCAACCCCAGCTCCGGGGGCGTCTACCCGTCCTCGCTGCTGCCGCCGTTCTGGAGCGCGATCGGCCAGGCGCTGCCTCCGGGCGCCGGGACGACCGTGGTGCGCAACACGGTCTACTTCGACGGCAACGCCACCACCGGCGCGCTGTGGATCCTCGGCGCCTGGGCGTTCGGCGGTGTCGTCGTGGCGATCCTCGCCGCCGCGCTGCGCGGCAGGCGGCAGCGCGAGGCCCGTCCCGGGGAGCCGGTGGCGGCCGCACACTGAGCCGTCCCGGGGCTCACTCCACCGCGCACACCGCGTTCTGCTCGCCGAAGAAGGACCGCCAGAAGCGGTAGAGGTCGTAGCCGCAGTACCGCTGGAGGTCGTCGACGCCCAGGACGCCCAGCAGCGCGTCGATCCCGTTGAAGAAGGCGATGTTCACGCCGGGGATCCACAGGATGGCGAAGACCGCGATCAGCCCGAACGGAGCGATCGGCTCCACCTGGCGGCGGATCTTGTACGACAGCCAGGGCTCGATCACGCCGTAGCCGTCGAGCCCCGGGATCGGCAGGGAGTTCAGGATCGCGGCCGTCACCTGGAGCATCGCCAGGAACGCCAGCGCGTACTGGAAGGCGAGCGGCACCCCGTCGAGCGCGTCCAGCCAGAACGGGGCCGTGCAGAGAATCGCGAACGCCACGTTCGTCAGCGGGCCCGCCGCCGAGATCAGGCTGTGCTTCCACCGGCCGTGGATCCGGGCCCGCTCGATGTAGACCGCGCCGCCCGGCAGGCCGATCCCGCCCATGACGACGAAGAGGACGGGCAGCACGATGCTGAGCAGCGCGTGGGTGTACTTCAGCGGATTGAGCGTCAGATAGCCCTTCGCCCCCACCGAGAGGTCCCCGCTGTGCAGCGCGGTGCGCGCGTGCGCGTACTCGTGGAGGCAGAGCGAGACGATCCACGCCCCGGTGACGAAGAGGAAGACCGCGAAGCCGGTCGCGCTCGCGAAGCCGGTCCACACGGCCCAGCCCGCGACGGCGGTGACGGCGGCGATCCCCAGGAAGACCGGGCTGATCCTCCGGTCCCCGCGGGTGGCTGCGGTGGTGGTCATCGGCACACGGCTCCTGGGGCTGGTCGGGGCGGCGACATCGTACGTACGCCGACACGGCGGGAACGACGACGACCCGGCCAGGAGTTCCACCCGGTCAACACCGTGACCGCGTCCGTCGCGGACAATGGGCCCGTGCGCTACTGCATCCTCGGCACCACCCGGGCCTTCCGCGACGACGGTACGGCCGTCGCCCTCGGCGGCGCGCGGCTGCGTGCCCTGCTCACCGTCCTCGCCCAGCACCCCGGACGGACCGTCCCGGCCGGGGTCCTCGTGGACGAGGTGTGGGACGGCGACCCGCCCGCCGACGCGGCCGGTGCGCTCCAGGCGCTGGTCGGGCGGCTGCGCCGGGCGCTGGGCCGGAGCGCCGTGGAGTCGGTGGAGAACGGCTACCGGCTCGCCGCCGAGCCGGACGCCGTGGACCTGCACCGGTTCGAGCGGCTGGCGGGGGAGGGGAGCCGGGCGCTGGAGCAGGGCGACCCGGTCAAAGCCCTCGCCGTCTTGGACGAGGCCCTCGCGCTCTGGAGCGGGCCGCCGCTCGACGACCTGCCCGACCGTACGGCGTCCGCCTCCCGCCTGGAGTCCCGCGGACTCGCCGCCCGGCGGGCCCGGCTGGAGGCGCTGCGGCTCCTCGGCCGGGCGGACGAGGCGCTGTGGGAGCTGGCCGCGCTCTGCGCCGCCCACCCGCTCGACGAACCGCTCCAGGCCCTGCGCGTCAGAGCCCTGAGGGACGCGGGACGCACGGCCGAGGCGCTGGCGGCGTACGAGGAGGTCCGCACCGTACTCTCCGACCGCCTCGGCACCGACCCCGGGCCGGAACTGCGTGGCCTGTACGCCGAACTCCTCCACCCGGAACCGGTCGGACCGAGGCACCCGGAACCGGCCGGACCGAGGCACCCGGAACCGGCGGCTCCGAAGCACCCGGAAGCGGCGGAACCCAAGCACCCGGAACCGGCCGCACCCACCGTCGTGGAGCAGCCCGCCCCCAGGAAGCCCGCCCCGCCTCCTCCCGGCAACCTCCGCGCCCGGCTCACCAGCTTCGTCGGCCGGGACGGCGACATCGCCGCCCTCCGCGACGACCTCACCCGCACCCGGCTCGTCACCCTCCTCGGCCCCGGCGGCGCGGGCAAGACGCGGCTGTCCCAGGAGACCGCGGAGGCCGTCGCCGACGCCTGGCCCGACGGGGTCTGGCTGGCGGAGCTGGCCCCGCTGGACGACCCGGACGCCGTGCCCGAGGCCGTCCTGAGCGCGCTCGGCGCCCGGGAGACCGTGCTGCGCGGTGCCGGCGCCGAGGAGCTGCGGGTCCTGGCCGAACACGGCGCCGACGACCCTCTCGTACGGCTCACCGAGTACTGCTCCCGGCGCCGCATGCTCCTCCTGCTCGACAACTGCGAACACGTCGTCGAGGCGGCCGCCGCCCTCACCGACCACCTCCTCACCCACTGCCCGCAGCTCACCGTCCTCGCCACCAGCCGTGAACCTCTCGGTGTGCCCGGCGAGTTCGTCCGCCCGGTCGAACCGCTGCCCGACCCGATGGCGCTGCGCCTCCTGGCCGAGCGCGGGGCCGCCGCCCGGCCCGGGTTCCGTACCGACGCCGACGAGGAGACCGCCGCCGCCTGTGCCGAGATCTGCCGCCGGCTCGACGGGCTGCCGCTCGCCATCGAACTGGCCGCTGCCCGGCTGCGGATGCTCACCCCGCGCCAGATCGCGGACAGGCTGGACGACCGTTTCCGGCTGCTCACCAACGGCAGCCGGACCGTGCTGCCCCGCCAGCAGACCCTGCGCGCGGTCGTCGACTGGTCCTGGGAGCTGCTGGACGAAGGGGAACGCGCGGTCCTGCGCCGCCTGGCCGTCTTCGCGGGCGGCTGCTCCCTCACCGCCGCCGAGGAGGTCTGCGCCCTGCCCGCCGGACCGGGCGGCCCCGCCGTCGACCGTCTCGACGTGGCCGCCCTGCTCGGCTCCCTGGTCGACAAGTCGCTCGTCGTCGCCGCGCCCGGCGAGGACGCGGAGATGCGCTACCGGCTGCTGGAGACCGTCGGGGAGTACGCCGCCGAGCGGCTGGCGGAGGCGGGCGAGCGGGACGCCGTCGAGCGGCGCCACCTGGTCCACTTCCGGGAGCTGGCCCGGACGACCGGGCCGGCGATGCGCGGGGCGGGGCAGCGCACGGCCATCGCGGTCATCCGCCGCGAGTACGAGAACCTGCGCACCGCGTTCCGCCACGCCGTCGCCGCCCGGGACGAGCACGAGGCGCTCTGCCTGGTGCTCTCGCTGTCCTGGTACTGGATGCTGCGCGACCTGCGCTCGGACGCCCGCCAGTGGGCCGAGGCCGCCTCCTCGCTCGGCCCCGACCCGTTCGCCCGGCCCGGCGTCCGGGCCCCCTCACTGCCGGATCCGGCCATCGACCGGCCGCCGCCCTGGGACGACGACCAGCTCGCGGAGGCGCGGCGCGGGTCCGCGCTGATCCAGGTGGCCAGCGTGGACGACGCGATCTCCGCGTGGTCGGACGCCACGGGGCAGGAGCGGCTGTGGATCATCGCCGACGCCTACCGGCCGGGGCAGCCGCAGACCTGCCGCATGCCCGGCACGTTCTGGATGTACGCGATCATGTTCACCGGGGACATGGACCGGACGCGTGACGCGCTCGACGAGACGGTCCGGGCCTCCCGCGCCTACGGCTACGAGTGGGAGCTGGCCGCCGCGCTCCAGCTGCGCGCCAACTTCCTGGCCGGTCACTCCGGCCACGCGGACCTGGCGCGCGCCGACGCCGACGAGAGCCTGGAGATCTTCACCCGGCTCGACGACGACTGGGGCACGGCCGAGGCGCTGGCGTCCCGCGGCGAGGCCAACGAACGGACCGGTCACTTCTCCGAGGCCCTGGACGACTACGCCGTCGCCGTGGAGTACGCGCGGAAGATCGGCGCCCGGTCCCAGGTGGCGCTGTTGCGCGCCCGGTACGCGGGGCCGCTCGCCGAGCTGGGCCGGCTGCCGGAGGCCGAGGCCGTGCTGCGGGAGGTGGTCGAAGCGGGCCGGCCCCCGAGCCCCGAGTCCATGGCGATCGCCCGGATGCATCTGGCCTTCGTCCTCGGCGCGCAGGGCCGGCCGGCGGAGGCCCGCGAACAGGTGGACCTGATCAGCGCGCAGCTCACCTTCGGCGATGTCGCCGTCTTCGACGGGTTCGTCTTCGGGGTGCTGTCCTGGCTGGACAACCTGGAGGGCGAGCACGCCTCCGCGCTGGGCAACGCGCTGACGGCGCTGAGGTGTTCGCGGGAACGGCTGTCGATGATGATCGCCCCGCAGATGCCGTCGGCCCATCTGACGGCGACCGCCCGCGCCCTGGCCGGGCTCGCCGCCGCCGGCGGGGCCGGGACAGGAGCGTACGCGGACGCGGCCCGGCTGCTGGGCCTCCAGGCGGCGCTGCTGCCTTCCGGGTACGTGCCGTCGACGGTCGAGCGCCGCACCCTGGCCGAGGCCGAGGAGGCCGCGCGGGCCGGCCTCGGCGACGAGGCGTACGCGGCGGCGTACGCGAGCGGCGGCGGCCTCACCGTCGACGAGGCCACCGCCCTGGCGGAGACGTACCGGCCATGACCCGGCCCCGGCTCAGGCCTTCTTGCGGAACTTGGCCACCGCCAGCGGCGCCATCACCACCGTGATCCCGGCGGCCCAGGCGAGCGTCCACCAGACCGAGTTGCCGAGCGCGCCGCCCTGCATGAGCCCGCGCGCCGCGTCCGCGAGGTTGGAGAGCGGGTTGTAGTCGGTGAACGCCTGGAGCCAGCCCGGCATCGTCTGCGTCGGCGCGAAGATCGAGGAGCCGAACTGCAGCGGCATCAGCACGAGCATCGCCGTCCCCTGGACCGCCTGGGCCGTCTTCATGGTCAGCCCGAGCAGGATGAAGATCCACATGATGGCGGCGCCGAACGCCGCCGCCAGCGCCACCGCCCCGAGGAGCCCGAACACCGAGCCGTTCAGCTCCATGCCGAGGGCGAACCCCATGGCGAGCAGGATGAGCGTGGCGACCATCAGCCGGCCCAGCTCCACCACGATCTTGGCGATGAGTACCGAGGAGCGGGCGATCGGCATCGTCCGGAACCGGTCCATGACGCCCTTGCGGAAGTCGTCGTTGACGCCGGTGCCGACGGCCATGGCGATGTTCATGCCCATCATCGCCATCAGCCCGGGCACCAGGTAGTTCACATAGTCCTGCCGGTTGCCGCCGAGGCTGGCGCCGACCGAGCCGCCGAAGACGTACACGAACAGCACGATGAAGACGATCGGCATCAGAAGGACGTCGAACATCGACTCCGGGTCCTTCTTGATCTGGAGCAGATTGCGCCGGACCAGGGCCCCGATGTGCCGCAGATTGGCCCGCAGCCCGATCCCGCCCTCCTCGGCCACCGCGGCCTTCGTCGGTACGGGGCCCGCGGGCCCGGCGGGTGCGGGGGTCAGAGTGGTGGTGCTGCTCATGCGGCGACCTCCTGGGGAGCGGCGTCGGTGAGGGGGGTGGCCTTGTCGCCGGTGATCGCGAGGAAGACCTCGTCCAGGCTGGGCAGGGCGGTGGAGACATGGGCCAGGGAGAACCCTCGTACGCCCAACAGGCCGATGACGGCGGTCAGTTGCTCGTCGCTGAGGATCGGGACGTACAGCAGCCCCTCGTCCGGCACGGCCTGCGCCCCGGCGACGCCGTCGAGTCCGGCCTCCCGGATCGCCCGGGCCATCGCGGGCAGCTCCGCCGGGTCCGAGGGCCGGATGTGTAGCGTGCGGCCGCCGACCTTCGCCTTCAGCTCGTCGACCCCGCCCCGGGCGATGATCTTCCCCTGGTCGATCACCGTCAGCTCCTTGGCGAGCTGCTCGGCCTCCTCCATGTACTGCGTGGTCAGCAGGACGGTCGCGCCCTCGGCGACCATCCGCTGCACCTCGTCCCAGACCTCGTTACGGGTCCGAGGGTCGAGGCCGGTCGTCGGCTCGTCCAGGTAGAGCACGGCCGGGCTGCCGATCATCGAGGCGGCCAGGTCGAGCCGGCGGCGCATGCCACCGCTGTACTCCATGCAGGCCCGCTTGGCCGCGCCGGTGAGCGAGAACCGCTCCAGGAGTTCGTCCGCGCGGGCCCGCGCCTGCTTGCGGGGCAGATCCAGCAGCCGCCCGATCATGTAGAGGTTCTCCCAGCCGGAGAGCTTCTCGTCGACCGAGGCGTACTGCCCGGTCAGGCCGATCCGGCGGCGCAGCTCGCGCGGCTGCTTCACCACGTCGAAGCCCGCGACGACCGCGTGTCCGGCGTCCGGGGTGATCAGCGTGGAGAGACAGCGTACGAGAGTGGTCTTGCCGGCGCCGTTGGGGCCGAGCACGCCGAGGACGGTGCCTTCGCGGACGTCGAGGTCCACGCCGTCCAGTGCCTTGGTCTCGCCGTAGTGCTTGACCAGCCCCCGTACCTCGACGGCGTTTCCGCCGCTCCTGGGGTTCGTGTCGATGCGTTCCATGTCCACCATGGGACCAGCGCCGACCGACAGCTCACCGACAGCCGGCCGACAGCCTCCCTGGACGGACGACAGCCCGCCGATGGGGGATGTCGGCGGGCTGTCGGTGGTGCGGGAAATGGTCGACGGGGATCCTGGGCGGATCCGGGTGGATCAGTGGAAGGTGTGCTCCGGCGCTGGGAACGTGCCGCCCACGACCTCCTCGGCGAACTCCTTCGCCGCGTCACCGAGGACCTGGCGCAGGTTCGCGTACTGCTTGGTGAAGCGCGGCACCTTGCCGCCGGTCAGCCCGACCATGTCGGTGTAGACGAGCACCTGCGCGTCGGTCCCCGCACCGGCGCCGATGCCGACGGTCGGGATGTGCAGCGTCCGGGTGACCTGCGTGGCCAGCTCCTCGGGCACCAGCTCCAGCACCACGGCGAACGCGCCCGCGTCCTGGACCGCCTTGGCGTCGCGGAGCAGCTGGTGGGCCGCCTCGTCGCCACGGCCCTGCACCCGGTAGCCCATGGCGTTGACGGACTGCGGGGTCAGGCCGATGTGGGCCATGACCGGGATGCCCGCCTCCACGAGCAGCCGGATCTGGTCGAGCGACCGCTCGCCACCCTCCAGCTTGACCGCGCCGACGCCCGACTCCTTGATCAGCCGCGTGGCGTTGCGCAGCGCCTGGACGGGGCCTTCCTGGTACGAGCCGAAGGGCAGGTCCGCGACGATGAGCGCGCGCTTGGTGCCCCGTACGACGGCGGCGGAGAGGATGGCGATCTCGTCCATCGTGACGGGCACGGTGGTCTCGTAGCCGAGGTGGACGTTGCCCATCGAGTCGCCGACGAGCATGACCGGGATGCCGGCCTCGTCGAAGACGGACGCGGTCATCGCGTCGTAGGCGGTGAGCATGGGCCACTTCTCGCCGCGCTCGGTGGCGGCGGCGATGTCGTGGACGGTGACGCGGCGCGTGGACTTCCCTCCGTACAGCGCCTTGCTGCTGTCGGGGGCGGAAGCGGTGGTTCCCGCGGGGGAAGACTGGTTCTGCGCAGCCTGAAGCGACATGGCCAACGGCTCCTTCGTCATCTCGAGGCGCCCTGACGGCGTCCCCGGATCCCTTCCATGGTGGCATCCCGCCGGGGCAAACGGGAAGTGGGCCCGCGCGAGGCCCGTCCGGCCGCCTTCCGTTGGGCAAAGCTTTAACAATACGAGACGGTCTCGTATCGAAACGGCGTTAGGCTCGACCCATGTCCCCATCCTCACCCCCAGCCGCTGCCGCCGAGCCCCGCATACCCGAGGCGATCCACCGCCGCCGCTGGTGGATCCTCACCGTCCTCATGTTCAGCCTGCTCATCGTGGTGCTGGACAACTCGATCCTGAACGTCGCGGTCAAGACGATCGCCAGCCCCGCGCCCACCGGCATCGGCGCCACCCAGAGCGAGCTGGAGTGGGCGATCAACTCCTACACGCTCGTCTTCGCCGGACTCCTCTTCACCGCCGGCCTCCTCGGTGACCGCATCGGCCGCAAGAAGGTCCTCCTCTTCGGCATCCTCGTCTTCGGCATCGGCTCCGCGCTGGCCGCGATGTCCGCCTCACCCGGTGAACTCATCACCTGGCGCGCGCTGATGGGCTTCGGCGCGGCCTTCGTGATGCCCGCCACGCTCGCCGTCCTGATGAACGTCTTCGAGCGCGACGAGCAGCCCAAGGCCATCGGTATCTGGGCCGGCAGCGTCGGCCTCGGCATCGCGATCGGCCCGATCACCGGCGGACTGCTCCTGGAGCACTTCTGGTGGGGCTCGATCTTCCTGGTGAACGTCCCCGTGGTCGTCCTCGCGCTCATCGCGATGGTGATCCTGGTCCCGGACTCCCGCGACCCGAAGCCCGGCAAGGTCGACCCGGTGGGCGTCGCGCTCTCCATCGTCGGCCTGGTCCTGCTGGTGTACGGGATCATCCGGGGCGGCGAGCTGGCCGACTTCACCGACACCACCGTGCTGCTCTCCATCGTCGGCGGACTGCTGGTGCTGGCCGGATTCGTGTGGCACGAGAAGCGCAGCAGCCACCCGGCGATGGACGTCACGTACTTCCGGAAGCCCGCGTTCTCCGCCGCCGTCGCCGCGATAGCGCTGGTCTTCTTCGCGCTCATGGGCGTGACCTTCTTCTCCGCCTTCTACCTCCAGAGCGTGCGCGGCTACAGCGCCCTCCAGTCGGGCCTGCTGATCGTTCCGCTCGCCGCCGCGCAGATGATCTTCGCGCCGCGGGCCCGGCTGGTCGTGGACCGCTTCGGCGCCCGCGCGGTCTGCACGGTCGGCATGCTGCTGGTCGCCGCGGGACTGGCGTGCTTCGCGCTGTTCGACACCGGTACGCCGGTGTGGGTGCTCTGCCTCGTCTTCTTCGTCCAGGGCACCGGGATGGCGCACATCATGCCGCCGGTCACCGTGGCCGTGATGCAGGCGCTGCCGCGCGAGAAGGCCGGTTCCGGATCGGCCATCAACAACACCTTCCGCCAGGTCGGCGGCGCACTCGGGATCGCGGTGCTCGGCTCGGTGCTCTCCACCGTCTACCGGGGTGACATCGAGGGCCACCTCACCGCCGTTCCGGCCGGGGCCAGGGACGTGGCCGGCGAGTCCATCGAGGCCACGCTCGGAGTCGCGGAGAGGCTCGGCCCGGTGGCCGGAAAGCCACTGATCGCCGCCGCCCACGACGCGTTCATCAGCGCCATGCACGTGACCGCGCTCGGCTCGGCGGCCGTCGCCCTGATCGGCGCGCTGGTCGTCGGCCTGTACCTGCCGGGACGCAGCCGTACGGTCCCGGAGGAGCCGGCGGACCAGGCGCCCCGGCCCACGCAGGAGCCGGTGGGCCGCTGACGTCACCGGAAGGGCCGGGCCGCGGCCGTCCGCACCGCTCCGGTCGGCGAGAATCGGGACGTACGGCCGTACGGCGACGACCGTACGGCGGCACGGCGACGACCGTACGACGGCACGGCGAGAGGCGGCACCAAGGTGCGGGACCAGGACGACGACGGCGAGCAGGACGGCGCTCGGACCGCCGTTCCGGACCACCACGGCCCGGAACGCGACCGCGCCACGCGGGACGACGGGACACCGGACCCGGAGCCCCGCCGCGGCCGCCCTCGCTCCGCCGCGGCCGAACGGGCGATCCTGGACGCCGTCATCGCCCTCCTGGAGGCCGGCGAACCCCTGGCGGGCCTCTCCATCGAACGCATCGCGCGTACGGCGGGCGTCGGCAAGGCGACGATCTACCGCCGCTGGACCGGCAAGGAGGAGCTCTTCGTCGATGTCGTACGGGACATGGAACCCGTCGACCCGCCCGTCTCCGGCACCGAGGGCCTCGCCGACCTGCGCATCATGCTGGAGTCCCTGCGCACCCGGGGCCTCGCCCAGCGCTCCTCGGTGCTGCTGCACAACATCTTCGCCCAGATGAAGAGCCACCCGAAGCTCTGGGCCGAGTACTCCGGCCGGGTCATCGCACCCCGCCGCGCCGCGATGCTGGCAGCCGTACGCCGGGCCGTCGCCGCCGGAGAGCTGCGCGACGACCTCGACGTGGAGCTGATCGACGACCTCTTCGTCGGCCCGGTCCTCGTCCGTACCGTCCACCGCCCCGACGCACCCCTCCCCGACGACCTCGTCGACCGCATCATCACGGCGCTGCTCCAGGGACTGGCCCCGGCGGCCGGGCGAGTGTGATCGTTCTGTCACAAGCGCCGACGGACCCGGCGGAAACCGGAACCTCCCGTGCCGTTCGGCTCGTCCTGATGACGGAGAGCCGCCGTCGACAGGGAAGTCGACCGGGAAGTCGACCGAGCGAACTCGGCAGAGAGACGTCGACGGCGGGAAAGACGCCACCCATCACCTAGGGTCGAGGGGCGCGGCGATGTGTACGGCAAGGCAGTGAGGACGACGCGATGGTGCAGGCGTACGGGGCGGACACGGGCAACGGCAGCGCGGAGCGGCCGCACCCCGAAGAATCCCGCTTCCGGGGCCTGCTGAACAGAGCGGGCCGGGACCGGGGGATCTGGCGGCGCGGGATCCTGCTGGCCCTCTGCTCGGTGGTGCTGACCCTCGTCATGGCCGTCCACGCGCAGATCCCGAACCGGGTCGGCAACCTCGGCAGCCTCGTCGAGACGTTCCTGCCGTGGATCGCGCTCTTCATCCCGCTCCTACTGCTCCTGGCCCTGCTGCGGCGCTCCGCCACCGCGCTGATCGCGCTGCTGCTCCCGGCCGTCGTCTGGGTCAACACCTTCGGCGGCCTGATCACCGACAAGTCCGGCACCGGCGGCGACCTCACCGTCGCCACCCACAACGTGAACGCCGACAACCCCGACCCCACCGGCACCGCCCAGCAGGTCGCGGGCTCCGGCGCCGACGTCGTGGCCCTCCAGGAACTGCCGGGCGGGCAGGTCTCCACGTACGAGAAGTCGCTGGCCGCCCGCTACCCGTACCACTCGGTCCAGGGCACGGTCGGGCTGTGGAGCAAGTACCCGCTCAGCAACACCAGGCCGGTCGACATCAAGATGGGCTGGACCCGGGCCATGCGCTCCACGGTCAAGGCACCGCAGGGCGAGGTCGCGGTGTACGTGGCCCACCTGCCGTCGGTCCGGGTGAAGCTGCACGCGGGCTTCACCGCCAACCAGCGCGACAACAGCGCCGACGCGCTCGGCGAGGCCATCGCCGACGAACCGGTCGAGCGCGTCGTCCTCCTCGGCGACCTCAACGGCACGATGAACGACCGTTCGCTGAACGCGGTCACCTCCCAGATGCGCTCCACGCAGGGCGCGGCGGGCGACGGCTTCGGCTTCAGCTGGCCCGCGTCGTTCCCGATGGCCCGGATCGACCAGATCATGGTCAAGGGCGTCGAGCCGAAGTCCTCGTGGACGCTCGCGGCCACGGACAGCGACCACCTGCCGATAGCGGCACGCGTGCAGCTGTGAAAACGATCGGGCAACCGCCCGTTCACCCTAGGGGGTGTCTTACCGACCAGGCCGGGCTTGCGGGGCTTGGTGCCGCACCTCGCGGCGTTGTCGTCACTCGCCGACTTCCCCAAGCTCTCGGCTTCGCTCGAGCAGGGGAGACCCCATCGCGTCGACTCCCTCCTCCGCCTTGCGATGCACGGCACCAAGCCCCGCTCCCTGATCCGGCCTGATCGGCAAGACACCCCCTAGCGGCATAAATCGTCTGCGACAATTTGTTCCAGTCGCATACATAAGCAGAGACTGAGCCGTCGCCCCGGTGCGGATACCGGGCGACGGTTCTTCGTTCTGCCCCCGCCCCGAGATTGTGAAGATTCACCATGCCCCTGGCCCTGCTCGCCCTGGCCGTGAGCGCCTTCGGCATCGGCACGACCGAGTTCGTCATGATGGGCCTGCTGCCCAACGTGGCGGACGACCTGGACACGTCCGTGCCGACCGCCGGCTACCTTGTATCGGCGTACGCGATCGGCGTCGTCCTCGGCGCACCCCTGCTCACCGGCCTCGGCTCCCGCGTCCCGCGCAAGAAGATGCTGCTGCTCCTGATGGCGCTGTTCACCGTGGGCAACCTCGCCTCGGCGCTCGCGCCCGACTTCGGCTGGCTGCTCGCGGGCCGGTTCCTCGCCGGACTTCCGCACGGTGCGTTCTTCGGCGTCGGCGCGGTCGTCGCCGCCCGGCTGGTCGCCGAGGGCCGACAGGCGCGGGCGGTGGCGACGATGTTCCTCGGCCTGACGGTCGCCAACATCGTCGGCGTACCCGCCGCGACCCTGCTGGGCCAGCACCTCGGCTGGCGCGCCACCTTCCTGGTGGTCGCGGCGATCGGCCTGGCGGCGATGGCGGCCCTGGCCCGCCTGGTGCCGCGCATCCCGGTCGAGGCCCACCAGGACGTACGCCGCGAACTCCGCGCCCTCGGCAACCGCCAGGTGCTTCTCGGCCTGCTCACGGCGGTCTTCGGTTTCGCCGGGGTCTTCGCGGTGTATTCGTACCTCTCGGCCATGACCACCGAGGCGATGGGCTTCGGCGAGTCCTCGGTCACCGTCGTCCTGGCCCTCTTCGGCATCGGCATGACCCTGGGTGCCTTGGCCGCGGGCCCGCTCACGGACCGAGCGCTGCGCCCGACCCTGTACGGCTCGCTCGGCGCGCTCGCGGTGGTCCTGGTGACGTTCCCGTTCACGGTCCACGTGCAGTGGGCGGCGCTGGTGATGGTGGTGCTGCTGGGCGCGGTCGGCTTCATGACGACGACGCCGCTCCAGATGCTGGTCATGAACAAGGCGAAGGACGCCCCGACCCTGGCCTCCGCCTCCAACCACTCGGCCTTCAACCTGGCCAACGCGGGCGGTGCCTGGCTCGGCGGCGTGGCGATAGCGGCGGGCTGGGGCTGGACGTCCCCGGCGTTCGTGGGCGCGGTACTGGCGGTGGCGGGCCTGGCGATCGCGGCGACGGCGGGGTTCTTGGACCGGGGCGATGGGGGAGGCTCCCGGGTGGTGGCGGCCAACCAAGCCCGCCCGGCACCCCTTCCAGGCCGGTCCGGCACCCCTTCCAGCCCGTCCGGCGTTTGAGGACGGAACCGTCGGGCCGGACGGGCCAGGCACTCGCGATCGTGCCCGCACATCCAGCCCGTCCGGCGCTTGAGGACGGAACCGAAACGCCGGACGGGCCCGAGGCCACATCGCCCCCGGGCCCGCCCGGCAAACCCAGCCCGTCCGGCGCTTGAGGACAAAGGCGGCCGCCGGACGCCCCCGGCAACCACCCCACCCCGCTAAGCCGACTCGCGCCACCGATTGGTGATCGGCAACCGCCGGTCCTTCCCGAACCCCTTCGGCGAGATCTTCGTCCCCGGCGGATACTGCCGCCGCTTGTACTCCGCGGTATCCACCATCCGCAATGTCTTCGCCACCAGCTCCGCATCGAACCCGGCCGCCACGATGGCATCCATCCCCTGATCCCGGTCCACGTACAGCTCCAGGATTCCGTCCAGCACGTCGTAGTCCGGCAGCGAGTCCGTGTCGACCTGCCCCGGCCGCAGCTCCGCGCTCGGCGGCTTGGTGATCGAGGCCTCGGGGATCGGCGGCGTCTGCCCCCGCTCCTCCGCCGCCCGGTTGCGCCACTTCGCCAGCCGGAACACCGACGACTTGTAGACGTCCTTGATCGGCCCGTACGCGCCCACCGCGTCCCCGTACAGCGTGGAGTAACCGACCGCCAGCTCCGACTTGTTGCCGGGCGCCAGCACGATCTGCCCCTCCTGGTTGGAGATGCCCATCAGCGTCGTACCGCGCAGCCGCGCCTGGAGGTTCTCCTCCGCGAGACCGGTGAGCCCCAGGGACTCCATGTACGCGTCGAACATCGGCGCGATCGACACCGTACGGAAGTTGAGCCCGGTCCGCCGCGCCAGCTCGGCCGCGTCGCCCTTGGAGTGGTCCGAGGAGTACTTGGACGGCATGGACACGCCGTACACGTTCTCCGCCCCGAGCGCATCGCACGCGATGGCCGCGCAGAGCGCCGAGTCGATCCCGCCGGAGAGCCCGAGCAGCACACTGCTGAAACCGTTCTTCGCAGCGTACGCACGGAGCCCGACGACCAACGCGGAGTAGATCTCCTCGTCGTCCTCCAGCCGCTCCGCGTACCCGCCCGCCAGCTCCGGCTCGTACGCGTCCACCGGCCGGTCCGACAGCACCACATGGTCGATCCGCAGCCCGTCGTCCACCACACCGGACGGCGCCACGGCCTCGGCCGCCGGCAGCTCCAGATCGAGGATCACGCTGCCCTCGGAGAACTGCGGGGCACGGGCGATGACCTCGCCCTCCTTGTCGACGACGATCGAGTCCCCGTCGAAGACCAGCTCGTCCTGCCCGCCGATCATCGCGAGGTACGCGGTCGTGCAGCCGGCCTCCTGAGCCCGCTTGCGGACCAGGTCGAGCCGGGTGTCGTCCTTGTCCCGCTCGTACGGCGAGGCGTTGATCGACAGCAGCAGCCCGGCGCCGGCGGACCGGGCGGCCGGCACGCGCCCGCCGTCCTGCCACAGGTCCTCGCAGATCGCGAGGGCCACGTCGATGCCGTGGACCCGCACGACGGGCATCGAGTCGCCCGGCACGAAGTACCGGAACTCGTCGAAGACGCCGTAGTTCGGCAGGTGGTGCTTGGCGAAGTTGAGCGCGATCCCGCCGCGGTGCAGCACGGCCGCCGCGTTACGGGGGGACCCGGCGGGCTGCCCGTACCGCGCGGCGGCGTGCTCGGAGCGGTCCAGGTAGCCGACGACGACCGGCAGCTCGCCGAAGCCCTCCGCGTCGAGCCGGACGGCCAGCGCGCGCAGCGCCTGCCGTGAGGCTTCGACGAAGGACGACCGCAGGGCCAGGTCCTCGACGGGATATCCGGTCAGCACCATCTCGGGGAACGCCACGAGGTGGGCGCCCTGCTCGGCGGCGTGCCGGGTCCAGTGGACGATCGCCTCGGAGTTGCCGGCGAGGTCGCCGACGGTCGAGTCGATCTGATTCAGTGCGAGGCGTAGTTGAGGCACGTCCGCCAGTGTAATCGTCTTTCTGACGCGATGTCCCGGTGGGCCGGGCAAAATCTGCCCGGCCCACCAGGAACCGCAGGTCAGCCCCGGTACCCGAGGACCGTCATCATCCCGGCCTCCGCGTGGTACACGTTGTGGCAGTGGACCATCCACAGCCCCGGATTGTCGGCGTCGAACTCCACCGTCAGCGACCGGTGCGGCAGCACGATCGCGGTGTCCTTACGGGCCCCGGCGGCGTTCCCGCCGAGCGCGAAGGTGTGCCCGTGCAGATGCAGCGGGTGCCACATGGCGGTCCCGTTGTCGAAGACGACCCGCACCCGCTCGCCCGCCTCCACCGGCCGCCGCTGCTTCGCGTCGTACGGCTGCCCGTCGAAGGCCCAGTCGTAATCGGCCATCCCACCGGTGAGCCGCATCCGGATGGTCCGGTCCGGCGCACGGCGGGCCAGAGCCGCCGACGGATCCGGCACCAGCCGCCCCGCCTCGACGAGCTTCCCGTCCAGCTCCTCGGGCCGTACGGAGGCGCCGGGTGCGGCCCCGCCCCCGGTCCGGAGCACGGCGAGCGCGGCCGCCTTCTTCCCCTCGGCCACCGCGACGAGCGGGAAGACCCCGTCCTCGGCGGTGACGAGCACGTCGTACCGCTCGCCCATCCCGAGCAGCAGCGCGTCCCCTTCGGCGTGCCGGACCGGGAACCCGTCGGTGTGCGTCACGGTCAGCCGGTGCCCGCCGAGCGCGAGGCGGAAGGCGGTGTCGCCACCGGCGTTGATGATCCGCAGCCGGATCCGGTCTCCGGCCCGCGCCCGGAAGGTCTCCGGATCGTCCGCGACCCGCCCGTTGACCAGGTAGTACGGATAAGCGACATCACCGGCATCGCCACCGAGCACCTCACTACGGGCGCCCATCATCATCCGCGAGGGCCCATCACCGTCCGGATCGTTCTCCTCGGCCCCCGACATGGTGTGCGCCCCATGATCCATCCCGTCACCCATCCCCCCGGAGAGTTCCTCCAGCACGGCATCGGGCGTCGACCCGTCCACCCCGTCGACCCAGTCATCGAGGACGACGACCCACTCCCTGTCGTACGAGAGCGGCTCCTTCGGGTCCTCCACGATGAGCGGCGCGTACAGCCCCCGGTCCTGCTGGACGCCGGAGTGCGGGTGGAACCAGTACGTCCCCGGGTGCGGCACGGCGAACCGGTACCGGAAGTCGGCGCCCGGCGCGATGGCCCGCTGCGTGAGCCCGGGGACGCCGTCCATGTCGTTGCGCAGGGCGAGCCCGTGCCAGTGCATCGAGGTGGGCTGGGGAAGGTGGTTGGCGAGGGTCAGATCGAGGGTTTCCCCGGCGGTCACCCGCACCTCACGGCCGGGCAGCCGGTCCCCGTACGCCCAGGAGGCGACGGTGGTGGAGCCGCCGAGATCGAGCCGGGTACGGGTGGCGGTGAGGGAGACCTCGCGTACGGGACCGGAGCCGCGCGCCGCCTCGGCCGCCGCGACCTTCTTGCCGCCGGGGGAGACGTACGTACCGGAGTCCTGGACGCCGCCGGGAGCGTGGGCCCCGCCGTGGCCGCTGCCGCCGTCGGAGCAGGCGGCGAGGGCTCCCGAACCGGCGACGGCGAGAGCTGCGCCGAGCACGGCGCGTCGGGTGGGTCGGTGCATGGGCATGCTGAAGACACCTCTGGAGTGCTGTGGTTCGGGCGAAGGGGCGGAGGTGAGACGCCCACTCCTAAATACGCAGCACCGAGACGCTGGCCAGCACCGATATCCGAGGAGGCGGATTCGCCCGCAGCACCCGCAGGAGCCCCGCACCCACCGGCGTACCGGGACTCCGTCCGTCCACGCGCAGCCCGAGCAGCCAGGCACCGACGAGGGCGAGGCCCCAGACACCGAGGACGGCGAGGCAGACGGAGAGCGGATCCATGCCGCTCATGGGGGTGTCGTCGGGGGAGTGGTGCGAGGGATGAGCGGCGTCGGAGGCGGCATCCGCGGCGGCCACAGGAGCCGCGGATACCGAAGGCGAGGAGGCGTGCTCAGCCGGATGCCCGACCGTATGCATGGTGACGATGCCGAGGAGCAGCGCGGCGAGCAGCAGGAGCTGCCCGTACACCGCGCTCCCGCTCCGGGCCCCGCCGACCATGCTCGCCATGGCGCCACCCTACCCCCGGTGGGTATACGGGCGGACGGCGGCCCGGCACCTCCGAGGGTGCCGGGCCGCTGCCGGAAGGGCGGGAGCGCTCAGCTGCGCGAGTACACCTTCTCGGCCCAGGCCGCGATCTGCTCCTCGGTGAGGTGCTGGGCGAGGTCGGCCTCACTGATCATGCCGACGAGCTTCTTGTTCTCGACGACGGGGAGCCGGCGGATGCGGTGGTTCTGCATCTCCGCCAGGACCGCGTTCACGTCCGCCTCCGCGTCGATCCAGCGCGGCGTGCCCTGGGCGAGGTCGCCGGCGGTCACCTTCGACGGGTCGTGGCCCTTGGCCACACAGCCGACGACGATGTCGCGGTCGGTGATGATGCCGACCATCCGGTCCGAGTCACCGTTGGCGGAGACGGGCAGCGCGCCCACGTTGTGCTCCCGCATCAGCTGCGCGGCACGGTCGAGCGTCTCGTGCGCGGGGATCCAGCGGGCCCCGCTGTGCATGATGTCTTTGGCGGTCGTCATGGGGGATTTCCTCCTGCGTGCCGATGGCACTGCCGTTCGGCCCCGAGCGCAACCCATCGTCATCGGCCCACCGGGCGGGCGCGACCGCAACCACCCGTTCGGGTGCGGTGGTACGGGGCTCCGCTTACGTACGGGCTCCGTTTTACGTACGGGCTTCCCTTCACGTACGGGCTTCCGCTTACGTACGGGCTTCCGCTCACGTACGGGGCTTCGCCCCACGGTCGGCGAGCAGGTCGCGCATGAGCCGCAGTTCGGACTGCTGGCCCTCCACCATGCCGGCGGCGAGCCGCTTCTCCGCCGGAACGGCACACAGGGACACGCACGCTTCGGCCATGGGCACGCCGCCCTGGTGGTGATCGGTCATCAACTGGAGGTGGAAGACCTCGGCCTCCTCACCACGGAGCCTCCCGAGGCGTTCGAGCTCCTCCTCGGAGGCCATCCCCGGCATGGCAGCGGCACTGCCCGCCCCATGACCACCATGGCCCCCCTCCTTCTCCATCCACACCATGGGCCCGGCTCCGTCCGGGGCGACCTTGGGCAGCTGCCACAGATCGAGCCAGCCCAGGAGCATGCCGCGCTGGTTGGCCTGGGTGTTGGCGATGTCGTAGGCGAGCCGGCGTACGTCCTCGTCGTCCGTACGGTCGCGCACGATGAAGGACATCTCCACGGCCTGCTGGTGGTGGACGGCCATGTCCCGGGCGAACCCGGCATCGGCGGAATCGACGCCGGGCACACGCGGCTCGTCGTCGCCACGGGCGAAGGCGAAGGCGAGGACCCCGGCAAGAAGCAGAGCAAGAACCGCAACCCCAGCGGCCACCACCCACCGCACAAGACGCGTCCGGCCCCGCTCCTCGCTGTCGGCCTCCCGGACGGCTACGGGCATCACGACTGCCCCGCGGCCGGCCCCTCGGCCAGCCCGCCGGTGCAAGGGGCGCCGGGCTCGGGGGTCTGCGGCCCCTGGACGTACTGCGCGAGGAACTGGCCGACGCGCCGGTCGTCGGCGCTGTCGACCGTGACCTGCTTGCCCCAGGCGGTGAGGGTGATGGCGCCTTCCTGACCGGCGTACGGACTCATGAGGGTGAAGGGGGTGCTCCGGACGCGCTCGGCCAGCTTGGTGACGTCGGCGTCGGAGGCCTGGCTGTTGTAGGTGACCCAGACCGCGCCGTGCTCCAGGGAGTGCACCGCGTTGACGTCCGGGACGGCCTTTTCGTATACGTCGCCGTCGCAGTTGAGCCAGGACGCGTTGTGGTCGCCGCCGACGGGAGGCGTCATCGGGTAGTCCACGTCCCCGGGGGCGTGGTTGCGCCCGAGCGAGGCGGAGTCCCAGGACCTGAGCCCCGCGATGGCCCCACCGGTATCGCCGCTGTCTCCGCCGGACGGCTTGTCGTCCTGGGCAGGGGAGTGGCCGGCCCACTTCTCCGCGGCCTCGGACGTGTCCAGCACCAGGTACGTACCGAACACGGTCAGACCGGCCACGACGGCCGCGCTCAGCCCTATGGCGATGGCCCGGTTACGGGTGGAGCGGGCACCACCGGAGGGCTGCTGGGGCGGGGTGGCGTACAGGGGACCGCTGGGGCCGAAACTCATGGCGACGAGTCCTTCTGCGAAGGGGCGGGAGGGGGGACGGCCGGTCCGACGACCGATGGGCGCGGGCGGGCGGGGAAGCCGCCACGGCTCTCGCGCGCCACGGTCGCCGATCGTAGTGGGTGGCCGAGTGCTCTCTCTCACACCGTGTGCGTAATCTGGGGGAAATCCCGGGTCGCGATACTGAAGTGTCCCCCTACCCCGGGCGGTGGTGCACGGACCGTCTGAACTGCAAGGATGTGGCAATGGACAAGCAGCAGGAATTCGTCCTCAGGACCCTTGAGGAGCGCGACATCCGCTTCGTGCGGCTGTGGTTCACCGACGTCCTCGGGTTCCTCAAGTCCGTCGCCGTGGCCCCGGCCGAGCTGGAGCAGGCCTTCGACGAGGGCATCGGCTTCGACGGCTCGGCGATCGAGGGCTTCGCCCGGGTGTACGAATCGGACATGATCGCCAAGCCGGACCCGGGCACCTTCCAGATCCTGCCGTGGCGCGCGGAGGCTCCGGGCACCGCGCGGATGTTCTGCGACATCCTGATGCCGGACGGCTCGCCGTCCTTCGCGGACCCGCGCTACGTCCTGAAGCGCATCCTCGCCAAGACGTCCGACCTCGGCTTCACCTTCTACACGCACCCCGAGATCGAGTTCTTCCTCCTGAAGAACAAGCCGGTCGACGGCACGCGCCCGACCCCGGCGGACAGCTCGGGCTACTTCGACCACACGCCGCAGAACGTGGGCATGGACTTCCGCCGCCAGGCGATCACGATGCTGGAATCGATGGGCATCTCGGTGGAGTTCAGCCACCACGAGGGCGCCCCGGGTCAGCAGGAGATCGACCTCCGCTACGCGGACGCGCTGTCGACGGCGGACAACATCATGACGTTCCGTCTGGTGATGAAGCAGGTGGCGCTGGAACAGGGCGTACAGGCGACGTTCATGCCGAAGCCGTTCTCGGAGTACCCGGGTTCGGGCATGCACACCCACCTCTCGCTCTTCGAGGGCGACCGCAACGCGTTCTACGAGTCGGGCGCGGAGTACCAGCTCTCCAAGGTGGGCCGCTCCTTCATCGCGGGCCTGCTGACGCACGCGGCGGAGATCTCGGCCGTCACCAACCAGTGGGTCAACTCCTACAAGCGCATCTGGGGCGGCTCGTCCCGCGCCGCCGGAGCGGGCGGCGAGGCCCCCTCGTACATCTGCTGGGGCCACAACAACCGCTCCGCACTGATCCGCGTCCCGATGTACAAGCCCGGCAAGACCGGCTCGGCCCGCGTCGAGGTCCGCTCCATCGACTCCGGCGCCAACCCGTACCTGACCTACGCGGTCCTCCTCGCCGCCGGCCTCAAGGGCATCGAGGAAGGCTACGAACTCCCGGCCGGCGCCGACGACGACGTCTGGGCCCTCTCCGACGCGGAACGCCGCGCGATGGGCATCGAACCGCTCCCGCAGAACCTGGGCGAGGCGATCTCGCTGATGGAGAAGAGCGAACTGGTCGCCGAAACGCTGGGCGAGCACGTCTTCGACTTCTTCCTGCGCAACAAGAAGCAGGAGTGGGAGGAGTACCGCAGCGAGGTCACGGCCTTCGAGCTGAAGAACTTGCTGCCGGTGCTGTAGGGCATACGCACGTACGTGACTGTGGGCGGGCCCCCGGGTTGGACCGAAGCAACCCGCCCACTACGGCAATTGTGCTGGTCATCGCGTTCTCCATCCTTCAGAGGCTAGACGTGTCATGTGGCTGAATCCGAGGGAGGCCAGCCCCTCCGAGCGGCACAGCCGATCCGAAGGGCCGCCGACCTCGGTCTGGAGAAGTTGGTAAGCGGCGCCATGGGACTGCCCCCAGTGCATGGCCGCCCGCCACAGGACGCGTCCCAGGCTCTGGCCTCGGGCCTCGGGGAGGACAGCGAAGTACTGGGGCATGAGATGGGGGCGTCCGATCGCATCCCTGCGTACTTCCATGGGGCCGATCGCGCCGACGATGCGGTCTTGGATGGCTGTGGTGAGCACGGGGCCGCATCGGCCGGCCCGCATCTGGGTGTGGAGGAAGGCCAGGCCGTCGGCGGCCATCGTCTCCGCGAACGGGGCGAAGGTGTTCTGCACGGTGGCCGGCCAGGCGGTGATGGGGCGGACCGGGCCGTCCGGGGTGGGGCAGGGGCCGGTGGTGAAGTCCTTCAGCTGGATGCGAGTGCCGCGCGGGTGTGTGGTCTCGCGGCGGAGGGGACGTACGACCCGGGCGCCCGCCACGGCGTGCCTGGATGCGAGCTTGGCGGCCAGTTCGGCGGCCTTACCCACGACGCTGTCAGAGGACCCGTAGGCGAAAACTTTGACTACGCCGTGTCCACGCCGGGCCAGCGTGGGGATGAGGGTGTGCTCGGGTTGGTGGATTACGTCCTCGCGGAGGACCTTCTCGTCCTTCTCGCCGCCCCAGCGCCGGTCCTTGTCGTAGGGCAGGAAGTCTCCGGTGCCGGCCGCTCGCAGGGTGTCTTCGAAGATGTCGAGGGTCAGGGCGTCGGGGTGGACGGGGCCGAGGGTGGGCACGATCGGTGCGGTCAGTTGGGGCCGGAGCCAGTCCCAGCGGAAGAACATGAGCGGCACCCTAGTGGCGGGGCGGACCGGGCTCAGGCCCCGACGCGAGTACGCCGGGGCCTGAACGGAGTTGACCGGTTCGTGTCGGTCAGTGGGGGTTGTCGTCTCCGGCGTCGCAGGAGCATTCCGCGCTCTCCACGATGGCGTCGAGGTCCTGGACGGTGGTGATCGACGCGGTCGCGACGGGCGGGGCCGCGCGGCGGGCTGAGGGTGGCGGGCCGGGGAAAATGGTCACCGGTACGGGCGGGGTCATGAGGCGTTCTCCTTGTCTCCGTGCTGGCAGTAGCTGTGCAGCGGCGCTTTGGCCTCCTGGTAGTGCTTGGCCAGGGGGCGGCAGACCCGGCAGGTGCCGGACAGGGCGCAGCCCTCGCACCCTCCGGTGCGAAGCAAGAGGCGGTGGGCGATGGTGCCGAGCCGGGTGAGGCCGTCGATGCCTTCGGCCATGAGATCGATCTGGTCGTCGCGGCCGACCTTGCAGATCGAGACCTTGGCGTGGGGGTCGGCGTGGAAGAAGGTGTGTCCCGCGTTGCAGCCGGCGAACGGCTTGCGCTGCCGCAGGTGGGCGGCGGACTGGGCGAGGAGCGGTTCGCCGCCGCCGTAGATCGTGGGCGTCATGTTCGTGTACGCGTGGTTCTCGACGTTCCACTCGTCGGCGAGGGCGGCCATCTCGTCGGCCTCGGAGGCGTTGTCCTCGGTCACAACGACGTTGATGCGCAGAGGAAGACCCGCCTCGCGCGCGGCGTCCATCCCACGCCGGAACGCCTTCCACGCCCCGCGGCGCTGGGTGAGCGTGTCGAAGGACTCCTCGCTCGCCCCGTACATGCTGACGACCAGGCGGTAGGGCGGGCAGTCGCGAAAGAGGTTCAGGAGGTCCGGCCGCCAGAGCAGCGAGCCGTTGGTGGAGATGGTGAGCATCATCCCGGCCTGCCAGGCGTACCGGTAGGCGTCTGGGAAGTGGGGATCCATGGTGGGTTCGCCGCCAGTGATCTGGAGCCAGAGGACGCCGGCCTCGCGCATGATGTCCAGCAGTCGCATTTTGTCGTCCCAGCCGAGGCCGGAGAAGGGCCGCTCGCCGAGGTAGCAGTGCTTGCATCCGAAGTTGCAGCCGAGGTTGATCTCCCAGGAGGCCCGGCAGTAGCCGTACGGGGACGGCTCGCGCACCAGCACGGTGTCCTGCGCGGTCCGGCCGTCCAGGTCCAGGTCCCACACGTCGGCGGCGGTCTGCACCGCCCAGAGGGGAAGCGGCTCACCGTCGGCGACCTGGCGCAGGCCCTCGTAGTGGTCGGCGGGGATGCGGGCACCGGTCCGTGCTCCCGGCTTGAGGAGAAGGTGTCCGTCGAGGAACGGGGAGGCGATCAGCACGTGGGCCATCGGTGGCCCTCCTTCCGGATTGCGGAGTGGGACAGGGCGCGGGACTTCTGGTAGCCGTTGTGGCAGTGGATCTCGCCAAGGCCGTTGCAGGTGCCGCAGGTTGTGCCGGACGAGGTGGCGCCGCTGCCGCCACAGTCCCCGCACTGTTCGTTGCGAGGCGGGCGCGGGCGGCGGGGCTTGTGCGGGCTCGCGATCAGCCGGTGCACGAGACCTCCTCAAGGGCGTCTTCCCAGGTGTGTTGTTCGGCGTGGTCGGCGAACAGACAGCAGCTGTCACCGTCGGGTCCCGGAGCGGCTACCGGGCAGTCCGGCAGCAGGACGAGTTCCGTCTCGTCCGCCCCGTGCCAGCGAAGCCACAGCGCAGCCCCGTACGTGCAGTCATCGGTCAGGAGACCGAAGTGGTCGCTGTCGTCGTGCGTGGACAGTTGGCACTGCACCGCCCTGTCGACGTACGGGACGGCCGACTTCTCCAGCGCTTCCCGTGCCAGGTCGACGGGCATGCGGCGCCAGTGCGCGCACCGCATCACGACACCGTCCGGAGGGACGCGACGGCGTTCCGGGTTTGTTGTGAGCAGCGGGGGCAGACGCACGGCGGGTAGCGGCCCGGGTTCTCCGGTGCCACCGGGTCGTCGCCCACGCGTACCTTCGCGAGAGGCCTCCACGTCAGCCCGGAGTCGCGGGAGACCCGCAACGTCATCCGTACGTCATCCTGTTCGTTCGCCATGGTCAGGAGCATGGCGATCCACCGACCAGGCCAGAAAGGCCCAGCGGATTACCCAACTTGGGTAATATCACCCTCGGTTGACCACGAGCTGCAATCCGTAGTCCTCATGCCGGAGCGTGCCGATGTCCGAGCCATCCCGCTCGAAGGAACTCCCGGTCGGCCTGCTCACGGACCCAGTGATGATCGAGGCATGCCGGGCCAGAGACTTCGGCCGCATCTTCCGGCTGGTCAAGGCACGAGCGGGCATCTATCCATCGATGATCGCGCGCCGCTGCGACCTCACCCCGAGCCGCGTGGGCGAAGTGATCGCCGGGCGGCGGCAGTTGCTGCACATGGACGTGATCGAACGGATCTCGGACGGACTGCGCATCCCCGGGCACATGCTCGGCCTCGCCCGACGCTCCTGGGAGACACCGCCCAACTTGGAGGCCACGCCCCGCGAAACGGCCCAGTCACCGACCTCAGCCATCGAACCTCTTGCCGCCGGGCTCCCGGGGGCGGACGTCGACAGCATCCTCGCCCTGGCGGCCGAGCGGGATCTCAGTCCGTCGACGCTGGACGCGCTGCATTCGTCGATCGCGGACTACTGGCGCCGGGATGACGAACACGGCGGCGAGGCCTTACGGCCGGCCGTCGTCGGCCAGCTCCGCTACGTTGTCGATCTCCTCAAGGAACAGCGCCCTGCTCCACTGTGGGACGGCCTGCACGGCATCGCGGCCGAGCTTGCCCGGCTCACCGGATGGACCTACTTCGACGCCCGCCAGTACAACCAGGCACGCGCCTACTTCACCGAAGCCCTCGGACTGGCCAAGGCCATCGACGACCGCCAGTTCATGGCCAACGTCCTTGCCTGCATGAGCCTCCAAGCCACTTACCAGGACAAGCCCGGTGACGCCCTCGCCCTGGTTACGGCCGCCCAGGACCAGGCACGAGCAGCTGCCGGAACGACACCACGCGTACTCGCCATGCTCGCGATGCGCGAAGCCTTCGCCCACGCCACCCTCGGCAACCACAGCACGGCCCACACCGCGATCTCGGAAGCCCACACCCAGTTCGGCCGGATCAGCACCGGTGATCCGGACCCGGCCTGGGTCGCCTACTTCGACGAGCCGAAGCTGATCGTGGACACCGGCATCGCGCACGGCCGCCTGGGCGAAGCAGCCCTCGCCGAACCCCTGATCGCAGACGCTCTCCGCCGCGAGCAGGCGTCGAACCACCGAGGCCGCGCCTTCCACGCCTTCTGGCTCGCTCGCACCCAGCTCCAGCGCGGCAAACTCGATGAGGCATGCCACACAGCGATGAACGCCCTCGCCCCGGCAGCGGCCGTCAGCTCGCAACGAGTCGCCGGCCACCTCAGGGAGTTCTACGAGCAGTTGGAACCTTTCCGCCGGGAACCGGCCGCAGTAGCGTTCGAGGCCCGGCTCCGGGAAATGCTGCCCCGCCAGGTCAGCGGATCGCCTCGTCCATGAGGACGTAGAGCAGTCCGACAAGAGAACCGCTGCTGACGATCTCCCGACGGTCGATCATGTCCCGCACGTCGGCCAGCGGGATCCACTCGATCCGGTCCGACTCGTTCTTCTCTGTCGGAGGCCCCTCGTACGTTGCCCCGTCGGCCCGGAAGATGTGGTGCTGGGAGTCGGTGATGCCGTTGGCCGGCTCGGCGTAGATCAGCGGGTTGATCGGACCGGGGCGCCAGCCGGTCTCCTCCAGGACTTCACGGGCTGCCGCTTCTGCGGGCGTTTCACCTTCTTCGACCAATCCCATGGGGAGTTCCCACGCCCAGGCGTTGGTGATGAAGCGGTGTCGCCACATCATCAGGATCTCGCGACGCTCGTTGACGACGGCGGCCACGGCCAAGTGGCGGAGCTTGACGACGTGGTGTTCCCAGCGGTTCCCGTCCGGGGTCTCGACGTCGGTGAGCCACAGGTTCACCCAGCTGTTCTCATAGATCGGACGTTCCCCGTGGATCTTCCACTGCATCGCTGCGACCCCTCTCGATCGGGCTTCAGGATCGCAGAGATGCGAGCTCGGCAACTGCGCATCGGACAAGTTCGCGTCACATTGACACATACGGGATTTGAGCGCAGCGTGGCACGTCAGAGACGTCGCACGAGAAGCACAACGCTGACGCGTTCCGATGGATCAGCAGTGCATCCTCCGGTGCTGGCAGAGGCAGTACGCAGGACTGAGCGAGGCGCACATCGGGCCTTCCGCGGGGCGGCCGGGCCGAAGCAGATGTGTGCTGGGCCGGTTGTTACGGGTTTCTCTACCTCATCAAGGCACCCGGCTGCGCTCCGCTCCGCCGGGCGCGCTTCCCGGCTCTGGCTGCGCCCGCGCTCCTGCCTTCGGCCCGCTCGGCGCTGCCGCCGCCGACGCGCGCCCGCAGTGGATAGGCCCGTGGGGCATGAGACGAGAACCAAGCCCGCGGCTTCAAGAGGATGCCTCCGGCGGGGGCGCTCAGACTCCGGGATGGGAGGGGCACCGTTCGCGAGTGCCGGCCGGAACGGGGCGAGCATCGTGGGGCTCCCATCCCGACCACCTTCGACCCAGGCAGAGCCGAGCAGTCGCGGCCCAGGGCGTCGAGGTCGTTCGTACAGTGGCGCGCTCCACCTTGATGCCCTGAACCACGACTGCTCCACGGTGTGTGGGTCGAAGGCGGACGGGATGGGAGCCGGGGCGAGTGGTGGGTGAGGCGAGCCTCTACCCGCTACTGGTCCAGTTGTCCTGTGTCGAAGCTAGGGGCGTCTCCGCCTAGCGCTGCCCTGGCCGCAGCAATGAAGTGATTTCTGGCTTCAACCCTTATCGGTTCCGATGTAGACCCATTCGCGTCAGCCAACATGAATAGTCTCTCCGTGGAATTACCGGCGTTCTCACCAGAAATCCGGTTGGCGTCATGGAGTGCGTCATAATTCGAGATCCAAAGATCGTGGGCTGAGGCGGCAACCTCCGCGGTTCCCTCAATGGAAACCTTCACAGCCGCTTCCCTCAATCGCTTCACTGCTGCCTCGGCTTCCCTCCAGGGCGGCCTAGGTGGATCGTTGGGGAGGCCGACTGGGAGGCCCTTCCACACATCATCCATATATTCATCGAACTCGTGAGCGGCACGGAGAACTTCAAGATAGGCGCCCCGACGTGCCTCCCGATGTAGAATTCGCCGCCCTTCGGCACGATCCCGCCGCTTTTCCCGCGCCTCCTGACGCCCTTTAAGTAGGGTGAATGCGCCGGTTACTGCGACACCGGCGAGCGCGCTTCCGGCCCCAACCAGGGCTATCCATCTGTCGGCCATGTTGAGTATTGAAGCAGAGAGCGCCCGCACGCGGGATGCAATGGCCGTCAAGTCAAGTGTGGGCTTGCTGCGTCGTGTCGGTCGAGGCGCGGCCAGCCCCAGCTTCCGGCGAGGCTGGGGCCGTCCGTGGGCCGTGCAAGGGAACCCGACAGTGAACAACGTTGACAATCGTTGACACCTCAGCTGCAGGTCGGAGCGCTAGTCGATGCGTTGCCTCAGGTCGAGGACGCTACAGATCACTTCCTCCGCAACGAGAAGCAGGAGTGGGAGGAGTACCGCAGCGAGGTCACGGCGTTCGAGCTGGAGAACCTGCTGCCGGTGCTGTAAGGCTTGCGCATACGGCTTCGGGCCGACGGCATGAACACCGTCGGCCCGACGCCGTTTTTCGTCAGACACACCAGCTTCAACCACGAGCGTTACCGGCGCCGAAACGAAGTCGAGCGGACCATCAATCAACTCAAGAAATATCGGTCTGTAGCGCTCCGTTGCGACGCATACAGGCTTACGCCAACGCGACTATCGGTCAGCAATCGGACTGAGTCGCGGAGCGAAAGACGTGCTCTTGCCCTTCGTTGTCCTCGAACTCGACAATGAATGACAAGCCCATCTCGCTCAGAGCTGCGAGAAGGTCAGCGATGCGGTCGGGGTCCACGAATCCGCGGAACGTCACAGGATCGAGTGGCAGCAGTTCGAGCTCGGCGAAGGCGGTCTCGACCGCGAACTCGGTCCAGCCCGAGCGGCGGGCCCCCCAGCCGGCGGAGTGGAACATCTCGGCCGCGCGTTGAGCGTTGGCAGTCGCTGTGAGGGCCCCCCATACGTTGTTGCCGTGTTCAGCCTGTACCTGAGCAGCGGCGTCGAGACGTGGCCCACCTGTCCCGCCAGAGGTGAAGTTCACGCTGGACGGTATCAGGCAGCTGTCTCCCGTTTGATGATCAGCCGGACAGACCCTCAGGGCGGCACCGCTGCCGTTGGACAGCGTGTTGCCGGCAGCGGTCACGAGTACGCCACAAGAGGGGTTCGGGTTCGGTGTGGCACTTCGACGGGCCTTGGGTGGCGAGGAATTCGGGTCCGACGGGCACTACACCGGCGGCGTCCCCGGCGGTGAAGGTGTCGGCGGTGGGTTGGGCAGCGGTGGGCCCGGGTTGGGTGGGGGCTGCCCGGGGTTGCCTCGGTGTTTGGCGTTCGGGGGGACCTTGCGGGGCGGCAGGCCGTAGACGCCGAGGGGCGGGAACAGGTCCACGCGGCGCGGGTAGTTCCCCTCCGCGCACTCGTCGCAGAGCAGGTCGCGGCCGGCCTCCGTGTGGCGGGCCGCCGTGACCGGGGCGGTCCAGCAGGCCTCGCAGGTGCGGACGTCCGTCGCGGACAGGGTGATCATCAGGGCCTCCCGGGGTGGGCCGGAGGTAAGGCGTGAGGTACCTGCATACGCATGAAGTGCCTCCTTCTCGTGGTGAGTTGGCGAACTGTGCCCCTTACGCGCGGGTCTCGCGCCACGCGCGGACCAACTTCGTCGCGGTGGAGCAGGCCGAGCCCGCGCGGCAGGCGTCGCACGTCGTCGTATGGGCGAGCAGGTCGCGGTAGGCCGCGTCGGGCATGTCGGTCGTGGTCACGGTCGCCTCTCTGCTGATCTCGGCCCAGACGAATTCGGCGGTGCGGGTGACGGTGTGTCCGAAGTGGTCGGCGGTGGCCAGGGCGGCGAGGACGGCCGCGTGTTCGGCCTCGGTGAGCTCGGTGGGGAGGTCCGCTTCGACGCGGATACCGGCCTCGGTGTCGGCCACGCGCGGCTCGGTGCCGATGGCTGCGGTGAGCATGCCGGTCAGTGCCGCTGCCCGCGCTTGTGCTGAGCGCACACTTCTCCCCTGGTGAAGCCGATGTCACTCCATGTAATGCTGAATACTCAGCTTCAACCTGATTGGTTAGCTTTGTCAATATCGAGCCCTGAACGCCGCACCCTCACGGAGCCGCCGAAATGCCTCGCGATACCCCGTACTTGCAGGTGGCCGACAAGATCCGTGCCCGGGTGCTGTCGGGTGAATGGGCGGTCGGTGACAAGCTGCCGTCCCGCACCCGGTTCGCCAAGGAGTACGGCGTCGGTCAGTCCGTCGCCCAGCGTGCCATGGAGCGCCTGATCATCGAGGGCATCCTCGAAGGCCGCGCCGGTTCCGGCACGTACGTCCGCAAAGCCCGCCAGCGCCTCAGGATGGTCCGCTCACGCCTCCGTCAGGAGCGGAACGGCTCCCCGTTCCGCGCCGACCTGAAGGACCACGGCGGCGAGGGCACCTGGGAGTGCAACAGCCGCGCCCGGGTCCCCGCCACGGAAGACATCGCCGCCCGGCTGGCGATCAAGCCCGGCGACCTCTGTGTCATGACCCACTACGAGTTCCTCGCGGACGGTCAGCCGGCGCAGCTCGCCACGAGTTGGGAGCCCATGGCCATCACCGGCGGTACGGAGGTCCTGCTGCCGGAGATGGGACCGCGCGGCAAGATCGGCGTGGTCGCCCGTATGCGCTCCATCAACGTGAACATCTCCACCGCACTCGAGATGCCGCGACCGGCCCGCGCCACACGCGAGCAGGCGAACTTCCTCAACATCTCCGTGGGCAGCCTGGTCACCCAACTGGAGCGCATCTACTTCGATTCGGAGGGCCGTCCGGTCGAGACCGCAGACATCATCGTCCCGGACATCCGCTGGGAGATCGCGTACGAGATCGACGTCGACGACTCCCGGTTCTGAGCCGGGTCGGTCCTGAGGGCGGCTTCCGCGCCACGGTGCGGTGAGCCGCCTTCGGGCCGTCAGGCCGTGATGACGGACGGGCCCGTGAAGTCGGTGGCCAGCGCGTCCATCAAGACCTCGTCGCACACCTCGCCGAGCCAGTAGCCCGCCTCTCGCAAGGTCCCGGCGGTCCGGAAGCCGGCCTTCTCGTAGGCGCGCCGCCCCGCCTTGTTGGGGGCCAGGACCTTCAGCCAGACCATGCGCAGGTTGGTGATGTGGAACGCGTAGTCCAGCACCAGCCGGGTGGCCCCCGTACCCAGCCCGCGCCCGCGCGCCTCGGGGGCCAGCATCACGACGTACTCCGCCGTGCGGACGGACGGGTCGGGCAGCAGCGTCGCCACCCCGGCCGGGACGGGGCTGCCGGCGGCGAGGTCGTACACCGTGAAGCGGATGTTGTCCCCGCGCAGTTGATGGGCCATGCCCTCCGTGCGGGCCTCCAGGGACTCCGGCTGCTGGCGCCCGTAGCCGACTAGGAGTGCGGGGTCCTGCTCCCAGCGCCAGTACGTCTCCACCAGGTCCGCCCGGTACGGGCCGAGCGCGCAGGTGTCGGTGCCGATCCAGAGGATGGGGTCAGGTGCGGTGCTGATGGTGGGCTCCGAAAGGTCGCAGAGACGGGCGGGGCATCAGCGTGCCACCCCTCACCCGAACCCCCGCCCCATCTCGTCCAGCACCTCGTCGATCACCGCCGCAGGATCCCGGGCCAGGTCCTCCTCGATCCACATGCGCATCGCGATCCGGAGTGAGGCGAGGAAGCCCGCCGCCAGCACGATCGGGCGGACCGGGGCCGAGGCCGGGCCCGGGCGGGAGGACACCGCTTCGGCCAGGTCGCGTTCCAGGGCCGCGTGGTTGGCCAACTGGCGGGCCAGGAGGGACGGGTGGCGCATCGCCAGGCGGGTGCGGATCGCCCAGTCGCGTTCGGGAGGTGCGACCCGTTCCGCGAACTGGGCCACCGCCGCTCGCAGCGCCGGCCAGGCCGGTTCGTCGGCGGGGCGGGCGCGGACCGTGCGGACCAGGGCCCGGATCTGCTGCTCCTCGCCGTAGAGGAGGGCGTCCTCCTTGTTGGTGAAGTAGTTCGAGAACGTCCGGCGGGAGATCCCGGCCGCGTCCGCCACCGCCTCCACCGTCACCTGGTCGAAGCCGTGCTCCACGGTCAGGCGCAGGGTCGCCTCGTGCACGGCCTGCCGGGTGGCTTCCTTCTTGCGTTCCCGGAGTCCCGGGGCCGCGGTGCTGCTGTCCATGGAGGCATTATCCCCCGGACCTGAAATTGTTGCTCAGTGGGCAAAATTGCGCAGTGTGCATGTATGGTGAAGTCTTCTCCCCCCGTACGAACCTTCCGGAGGTTGCGCGTGAGCGCAGCACACACCACCGCCGCCCCGGCCGGGGCGCCCGCGCCCGCCCCCGTACCGATGGACCACCGCCACGTCCTGCGGGCCCTCAGCGGGCTGCTCATCGTGCTGTTCGTCGCCATGATCAGCACCACCGTGGTCTCGGTCGCGCTGCCGCAGATCATCGGGTCGCTCGACGGCACCCAGTCGCAGTACACCTGGGTCGTCACCGCGACCCTGCTCGCCTCCACCGCCTCCACGCCGATCTGGGGCAAGCTCGCCGACCTCTTCAGCAAGAAGCTGCTGCTCCAGATAGCCATCGGGATCTTCGTCGTCTCGTCCGTGGCCTGCGGATTCGCCCAGTCCACCGAGCAGCTCATCGCCTTCCGCGCCGTCCAGGGGCTCGGCATGGGCGCGCTCCAGGTGCTCGTCCAGGTGATCATCGCCGCGATGATCAGCCCCAAGGAGCGCGGCCGCTACAACGGTTACCTCGGCGGTGTCATGGCCGTCGCCACCGTCGGCGGGCCGCTGCTCGGCGGGTTCATCACCGACGCCTCCTGGCTCGGCTGGCGCTGGTGCTTCTTCATCGCCGTGCCCTTCACGCTGCTCGCCTCCGTGATGCTCGCCCGCACCCTGCACCTCGCCGAGGTCCGCCGACCCGACACCAAGGTCGACTACCTCGGCGCCTCGCTCATCGCCGCCGGGGTCAGCCTCCTGCTCCTCTGGGTCACCTTCGTCGGCAACGACTTCGACTGGGTCTCCTGGCAGAGCGCCCTCATGGTCGGCGGGAGTGTCGTCATCCTCGGTGCGGCCGTCCTCGTCGAGGCGCGCGTCAAGGAGCCCGTCGTCCCGCTGCACGTCGTCCGCCGCCGCGACCCCGCCCTCGCCATCGTCGCCAGCCTCGCCGTCGGCATGGCGATGTTCGGCGGCGCGGTCTTCCTCGGCCAGTACTTCCAGATCGGCCGCGGCTACTCACCCACCGAGGCGGGGCTCCTCACCATCCCGCTCATGGCGGGCGTGCTCGTCTCCTCCACCGTCGCCGGACGCCTCGTCTCCAAGACCGGCAAGGTCAAGCCGTACATCGTCACCGGTGTCGTCGTCCTCGCCCTCGGCTTCCTAGGGCTCTCCTTCATCGACCACGAAACACCGCTCGTCGCCGTGTCGTTGGGGATGCTCGGGGTGGGGGCCGGTGTCGGTATGTCGATGCAGAATCTGGTGCTCGTCCTCCAGAACACCGTGCCCCTCAGCGAGATCGGCGCGGCCAGCGGAGCCATCACCTTCTTCCGCTCCCTCGGCGGCACCATGGGTGTCTCCGTCCTCGGTGCGGTCCTCGCCCACCAGGTCGCGAACAAGATCGCCGACGGGCTCACCCGGTTGGGCATCGATCCCGCCGCCTCCGGCTCCGGCGGGTCCACCCTGAACGTCGCCGCCATGCCGCCGCAGATCCAGGAGGTCGTCCGGGCCGCCTACGGGGACGCCACCGGGCACATCTTCCTCATCTCGGCCGGCATCGCGGTGGTCGGTGTCGTCGCGTCGTTGTTCCTCACGCCGACCAAGCTGCGTGACAGCGTGGATCTGTAGCCGGCCGGACGGCAGCCCGCGCCCAGGGGCGCGGGCTGTTGTACTGTTACGACCCCTCGTGCACCGGTACGGGGACGGACCGAGGAGGTGGGACCCATCAACGCTCGATCAGGCCGGGTGCTCACCTCGTACGATCGCGTCGACCGACCGGCGTAAGCCGGCCGGACGGCTCTGACCGATCGCGGAGCGCCCATGGGATTTCCCGAAAGGCATTGCCCCGCATGTCGGTTCACCCCGTGAGTTCCTTCTCCACCACCGCCTCCACCCTCCGCCGCGCCGGATGCGTCTTCGCCGAGGACGAGGCCCGTCTCCTCCATGAGGCCGCCGCCTCCCCGGCCGTGCTGGCCCGGCTCGTCGCGGAACGCGCCGCCGGGCTTCCGCTCGAACACGTCCTGGGCTGGGCCGAGTTCCGCGGCCGGCGGATCGCCGTGGACACCGGCGTCTTCGTGCCCCGGCGCCGTACCGAGTTCCTGGTGGCGCAGGCCGCCGCCCTCGCGCCCCGCCGGGCCGTCGTCGTCGACCTCTGCTGCGGCTCGGGCGCGCTCGGCGTCGCGCTCGCCACCGAGGCGTCCGCCACGCTGGGCCCGGTCGAGCTGCACGCCTGTGACGTCGAACCCGCCGCCGTACGCTGCGCCCGGCGCAACATCGGCGGTCTCGGGCAGGTCTACGAGGGCGACCTCTTCGCTCCCCTTCCCGCCGGTCTGCGCGGCCGCGTCGACGTGCTGCTGGCCAACGTCCCGTACGTACCGACCGCCGACGTCGAGCTGCTCCCGGCCGAGGCCCGCGTCCACGAACCGCGCGTAGCCCTGGACGGTGGCGGCGACGGGCTCGACGTCATGCGCCGCGTCGCCGCCGAGGCGCCCGGGTGGCTTGCGCCGTGCGGCAGCCTGCTGGTGGAGGCCGGCGAGCGGCAACGGGACGCGGCGGTGCGCGTTCTCCGCGACGCCGGGCTCGTCCCGCGCGTGGTGGTCTGCGAGGAGCTGTACGCGACCGTCGTCATCGGCACGGCCCCGGAGCGGCTCACGTGAAGCGGTAGCGCGTCTGGCTGTACGGCTCTCCCTTGCCGAAGCCGAACACCGTACGGGGATGGACCGCGAACACGTGTGCGTGGCCCGCCTCCGGCTGGACGAAGCTGCCGTCCGCCACGTCGAAGTGCGAGTCACCGCCGTACTTCGCCTCCCACTCCCGGGCCAGGACGGTCAGCCGGGCGTGGTCCGTCACCCGGTCCGCCCGGCCCTCGACCACCACGTCGAAGCCCGAGTCGAGAGCGTTCGCGCCCGTCGTCAGGACCACCTCGGGGTTGGCGGTGAGGTTGCGCGCCTTGCGCTCCGCCGGGCCCGTACAGAAGTGGAGGGCGCCCTGTGACCAGACGCCGATGAGCGGGGTGACGTGCGGGCGGCCGTCGGGGCGGACGGTGGAGAGCCAGTACAGCGGGGCGCCGGTGAGCACGGCGGCCGTCTCCGGCCAGGGACGGGCCGTCGCGCCCTCGCTGCTGTAGCGGGCGTCCAGCTCGGTGGTGGGCGGCTGCTCGGTGGTGGACATGGTTCCTCCGCGGGGCGTCAGGGGGTGCTGTCAGGTGCTTTCCCGGTGGGTGGACTCCGCCCCCGCACCGAATTCATCGGCACAGGACTAGGCTCGGAGAGCTGGGCGCGGTGAGAGAGCGGCCGAGCGGTTACGCAGATCGGGTCGGGCGGCGGGAGAGCGTGCAATGACGACGGTGCCGGGACGCAGGAGCAGTACGTTCATCAGGCTGCTGCGGCACGGATTCACCGACCCGTCCGCCGCCGAGCGGTTCCTGGAGCTGGACGACCTCGCCTCCGTACGGTCCGATCCCGTCCTCCTGGAGGCGCTCGGCGCCACCGCCGACCCCGATCTGGCCCTGCGCGGCCTCGTCCGGCTCGTGGAGGCCGAGGAGGAGGGCGAGCGGCAGGTGCTGCTCGACACCCTCGTCACCGCCAAGCCCCTGCGCGACCGGCTCCTCGGCGTGCTCGGCGCGTCCGAGGCGCTCGGCGACCATCTGGCCCGGCACCCGCGCGACTGGCAGGCGCTCGTCACGTACGAGTCGATCGACCTCAACCCGGGCGTCGCCGAGTTCGAGCGCGGGCTCGCCGACGCCGTCGACCCGGACTCGCTGCGCGTCGGGTACCGCCGGTGCATGCTCACCCTGGCCGCCCGCGACGTCTGCGGCACCACCGGCATCGCCCAGACCGCCGCCGAACTGGCCGACCTCGCCACCGCCACCCTCCGCGCCGCCCTCGCCATCGCCCGTACGGCGGCCCCCGAGGACGCGGCGCAGTGCCGGCTCGCCGTCGTCGCGATGGGCAAGTGCGGCGGGCACGAGCTGAACTACGTCTCCGACGTCGACGTGATCTTCGTCGGCGAGGCGCGTGACGGGGTCGAGGAGCACAAGGCCATGCAGGCCGCCACCCGGCTGGCCGCCCACATGATGCGGATCTGCTCCGAGACCACCGCCGAAGGCACGATCTGGGAGGTCGACGCCAACCTCCGGCCCGAGGGCCGCAACGGGCCGCTCGTCCGCACCCTCAGCTCGCACCTCGCCTACTACCAGCGGTGGGCCAAGACCTGGGAGTTCCAGGCGCTGCTGAAGGCGCGCGCGGTCGCCGGTGACCCGGAGCTCGGCCAGGAGTACGTCGACGCCGTCTCGCCGCTCGTCTGGCAGGCCGCCGACCGCGAGAACTTCGTCCCCGACGTGCAGAAGATGCGCCGCCGCGTGGTCGACAACATCCCCGTCGACCGCATAGACCGCGAGCTGAAGCTCGGGCCCGGCGGGCTGCGGGACGTCGAATTCGCCGTCCAGCTCCTCCAGTTGGTGCACGGGCGCAGCGACGCCTCGCTGCACAGCGGGACCACGCTGGAGGCCCTGCGGGCGCTCGCCGAGGGCGGGTACGTCGGCCGCGCGGACGCCGCCCAGCTGGACGAGGCGTACCGCTTCCTGCGCTCCATGGAGCACCGCATCCAGCTCTACCGGCTGCGCCGCACCCACCTGGTCCCCGAGGACGAGGCGGATCTGCGGCGGCTCGGGCGATCGCTCGGGATGCGGACCGACCCGGTCGCCGAGCTGAACAAGGCGTGGCGGCGGCACGCCTCCGTCGTCCGGCGGCTGCACGAGAAGATCTTCTACCGGCCGCTGCTGGACGCCGTCGCCCAGCTGGCGCCCGGCGAATCCCGGCTCAGCACCAAGGCGGCCGCGATCCGGCTGGAGGCGCTCGGGTACGCGGACCCGGCGGCGGCCCTGCGCCATCTGGAGGCCCTCTCCTCCGGGGTCTCGCGCAAGGCGGCGATCCAGCGGACGCTGCTGCCGGTGCTGCTCGGCTGGTTCGCGGACTCGGCCGACCCGGACGCCGGGCTCCTCGGCTTCCGCAAGGTGTCCGACGCGCTCGGCAAGACCCCGTGGTACCTGCGGCTGCTGCGCGACGAGGGGGCGGCGGCGGAGAACCTCGCCCGGGTCCTCTCCGCCGGCCGCCTCGCCCCGGACCTGCTGATGCGGGCCCCGGAGGCGGTGGCGATCCTGGGCGACCCGGAGGGGCTCACCCCGCGCACCCGCGAGCACCTGGAGCAGGAGGTGCTGGCGGCGGTGGGGCGTGCGGGGGGCGCGGAGCCGGCGATCGCGGTGGTACGAGGCGTGCGGCGGCGGGAACTGTTCCGTACGACGGCTGCCGACATCATCGGCTCGTACGGCACCGAGGACAGCCCGGCCGAGCAGGACCACGGGGCCCTCGTCGACCGCGTCGGCTCCGCCGTCACCGACCTCAACGCCGCCACCATCGCGGGCGCGCTGCGGGCCGCCGTACGCGAGCAGTGGGGCGACACCCTGCCGACCCGGTTCGCCGTCATCGGCATGGGCCGCTTCGGTGGCCACGAGCTGAGTTACGGCTCCGACGCCGACGTCCTCTTCGTGCACCGGCCGCGCGAGGGCGTGAGCGACGAGGAGGCGGCGCGGGCGGCCAACGCGGTGGTGGGGGAGATGCGGCGGCTGCTCCAACTTCCCACCGCCGACCCGCCGTTGCTCATCGACGCCGACCTGCGGCCCGAGGGCAAGACCGGGCCGATGGTGCGGACGCTGAAGTCGTACGGGGCGTACTACCGGCGCTGGTCGCTGACGTGGGAGAGCCAGGCGCTGCTGCGGGCCGAACGCATGGCGGGCGACGCGGAGTTGGGGCGCGAGTTCATCGAGCTGGTGGACCCGTTGCGGTATCCGGCGGAAGGGCTCGGGGACGACGCCGTACGCGAGATCCGCCGGCTCAAGGCGCGGATGGAGTCCGAGCGGATGCCGCGCGGCGCGGACCCCACGCTCCACGCGAAGCTGGGGCGGGGCGGGTTGAGCGATGTCGAGTGGACCGTGCAGCTGATGCAGATGCAGCACGGGTGGGCGGAGCCGGGGCTGCGGACGACCCGTACGCGGGAGGCGCTGGCGGCGGCGTGCGCGGCGGAGCTGATCCCGGGCGAGGACGCGCAGATGCTGGACGAGGCGTGGGTGCTGGCCACGCGGGTGCGGAACGCGGTGATGCTGGTGCGGGGGCGGTCGGGCGACACGTTCCCGTCGGACCCGCGGGAGTTGGCGGCGGTGGGGCGGTACCTGGGGTACGAGCCGGGGCATGTCGGGGACATGTTGGACGACTACCGGCGGATCACGCGGAGGGCTCGGGCGGTGGTGGAGGAGCGGTTCTACGGGGCGGTGGTCTAGGCGCGTCCTCGCGGGGCTCCGCCCCGGGCCCCGCTCCTCAAACGCCGGAGGGGCTGGGATTGCGGGCCTCCGCCGAGGCCAGGTGCCCCCGTGCGCCGGCGGAAAGATGTCCTCAAACGCCGGACGGGCTGGAATGGGCGGACGGGCTGGATTAGCGCGGGCCCAGATGGGACCGGCAGTGGTTCACGAACGCCTTCAGTGCCAGTTCGAACGCCGCGTCCGCTCGTCCCGGCCCCGTCGCCGCCAGGGCCTCCGCCAGGCTCTCCGTCCCTGACGGGTCCTGCGGCAGTTCCCACATCGTCTCCGGGGCCGCCAGGTCCAGCGCCGAGCCCAGGACCAGGTTCTCCAGGGCCGTGATCACCGTCATCACCTCCGCCACCGGGAAGCCCACCTCCAGGAGCAGGCGGACCGCGCGTTCGTACTGCTCCAGCACCTTCGGGGCCCGTACCGGTGACGTCATGAGCAGCGGGATCGCGTGCGGGTGGGCGGCGAAGGCGGCCCGGTAGGAGCGGGCCCAGGCGGTCAGGGCCGTGTCCCAGGGGTGGAGGTCCAGTGTGGCCGTGTCGATCGACGCGCTGACACGTTCGCGGACCAGTTCGATCACCCCGGCCCGGCCGTCCACATGGTGGTACACCGATCCCGTCTGTACCCCCAGCCGCCGTGCCACCTGCGGGACGCTGAACTCGCCCTGCTCGTCGATGAGTTCGAGCGCCGTGGCGCCGATGCGCTCCCGGTCGAGCAGCGGCGTGCGCGGCCGTCCCATGTGTGCGTCTCCTGATCTGCGTCGGCGAAAGGTCTTCCCCGATGACCTGGGGTGAGGCTACATTCCCCGAAACCGAAAGGCTTTAGGTTTACCGTCGCGGAAGGGCTCTTCCTGCACATGTCTGCGCCCACCCTCAGGCAAGGCACACTCGGCACCGCCGACATCGCCTTCTTCGTCATCTCCGCCGCCGCCCCGCTCACCGTCATGGCCGGCGTCGCCCCCATCGCCCTCCTCCTCGGCGGCATCGGCGCCCCCGTCGGCTACCTGGTCGCCGGCGTCACCCTCGCGATCTTCACCGTCGGGTTCACCACCATGAGCCGGCACGTCCGCAGCGCCGGGGCCTTCTACGCGTACATCACGCGCGGGCTCGGCAGGCGCGTCGGGATCGCCGCCGCGCTCATCGCCATGCTCGGCTACAACGGCATGGAGATCGGCGTCTACGGGCTCCTCGGCTCCGCCGCCGCCGACACCTCCCACGCCCTCCGGGGCATCGATGTGCCCTGGCTGCCCGTCTCCCTCCTCGGGCTGGCGCTCATCTGGTACGGCGGCTTCCGCTCCATCGACTTCGGCGCCAAGGTCCTCGGTGTTCTGCTGGTCGCCGAGACCGGGATCCTGGTCCTGCTCGCGGCCGGGGTGCTCATCGACGGAGGAACCGCCTCCGGGCTCTCCCCGGCCTCCTTCGCTCCCGGCAACGTCTTCGTCCCCGGCATGGCCGCCGTCCTCGCCTGCGCCTTCGCCGCCTTCACCGGGTTCGAGTCCACCGTCATCTACCGCCGCGAGGCACGTCACCCGGAGCGGACCGTTCCGCGCGCCACCTACATCGCCGTCACCTTCCTCGGCCTCTTCTACGCCTTCATCGTCTGGACCGTCATCCAGGCCTTCGGCGACGAGAGGGTCGTCCAGGCCGCCGCCGACGACCCCGGCGGGCTCTTCTTCTCCGCCATCACCACCTACGTCGGGCCCTGGGCCGCCGACCTGATGCACATCCTCATCGTCACCAGCGTCCTCGCCTCGCTGCTCGCCTTCCACAACGCGATCAACCGGTACGGCCTCGCCCTCGCCGAGGAAGGCGTCCTGCCCGCAGCCCTCGGCCGCGTCCACCCGCGCCACCGCTCCCCGTACGTCGCCGGGGCCGCGCAGACCGTGCTCGGGGCCCTCGTCGTCATCGGGTTCGCCGCCGCCGGGGCCGACCCGTACGCGCAGCTCCTGCTCTGGGTCAACACCCCGGGCATGATCGGGCTCATGGTCCTCCAGCTGCTCGCCGCACTGGCGGTGTTCCGGTTCTTCCGGAAGATCCCGCACCAGGAGGGCGTCCTGCGGACCGTGGTCGCCCCGCTGGTGGCGGCCGTGCTGCTGACCGGGGCCATCGGGCTCGTCTCGTACAACGTGGAGCTGTTCACCGGCGCCTCGACCGGCGTGAACGTCCTCCTCGTCGCGCTCGTGCCCGGCGTCTTCCTGCTCGGGCTCCTCCTCGCCCGCCGCCTCCGGCGCCGCCGGCCCGAGGTGTACGCCTCCTTCGCCGCCGAGCCGCCGGAGGACGGCCGCGACGACCTCCCGGACCCGCCCGCGAAACCCGTCCCCACCTCCGTAACCCTCTGACCAGCATCCAAGGAGCCTCCACCGTGCCGTCCTCAGCCGACCTCCTCATCACCGGAGCCCGTGTCCGCACCCTCGATCCGGACCGGCCCGCCGCCACCGCCGTCGCTGTCCGGGGCGGGACGATCATCGGTGTCGGGGACGCCGACGACCTGCGTGAGCTGCGTGGACCCGGTACCGAGCGGCTCGATCTCGGCGGGGCCACCCTCACTCCCGGGCTCACCGATGCCCACAGCCACCCCGTCTGGGGTCTGGAGATGGCCACCGGCACCGACCTCACCGCCGTCCGCGACCTCGATCAGCTCCGCGCCGCCCTCGCCGCCGCCCCGCGCACCGAGGGGTGGGTGATCGGGTGGGGGCTGGACCACAACGTGTTCGGGCAGCTGCCCGTCAGCCACCAGCACATCGAGGACGCCCTCGGTGGCGCGCCCGCCTTCCTCCGGCTCTACGACGGGCACTCCGCCCTCGCCTCCGCCACCGCCCTGGAGCGGGCCGGCGTCACCGGGCCCCGTACCTTCGGCCAGCGCGCCGAAGTCGTCTGCGATCCGGACGGGCGGCCCACCGGGCACCTCGTCGAGCATGCCGCGATGGATCTTCTCGCTCCGTTCCTGCCCCGGCCCTCCGTGGCCGAGCGGCGGGCCGGGCTGGTGGAGCTGCTCTCCGCGATGGCGGCCACCGGGCTGACCGGGGCACATGTGATGGACCTCGGGGACGGTTCCGTGCCCGCCTTCCTCGCCGCCGTGGAGGAGGACGCCGAGCTTCCCGTACGGCTCCGGCTCGCGCCCTGGTGCATGCCGGGCGTGGACGCGGAAGGGCTGGAGGAGCTGGTCCGGCTCCAGCGTGAGGCCGGGCGGCTGTGGCGGGTCGGCGGGGTCAAGTTCTTCATGGACGGGACCGTCGAGGGCGGCACCGCCTGGCTGGAGGAGGCCGACTGCCACGGGCAGGGCACCGAGGCGTTCTGGCCGGACCCGGCCGCGTACACCGAGGCCGTCACCCACCTCCACCGCGCCGGCGTCCGCACCGCCACCCACGCCATCGGGGACGCGGCGGTACGGCACGTCCTGGACACCGTGGAAGGGCTCGGCGGGAGCGGGAGGCTGCGCCACCGCGTCGAGCACATCGAGTCGATCCCGCACGCGGTGGCGGAGAGGTTCGTCCGGCTCGGCGTGATCGCCTCCATGCAGCCCACCCACACCGCGTACACCCGCGCCGACCACACCGACGCCTGGTCCCGGCGGCTCGGCGACGAACGCGCCGCCCGCGCCTGGCGGTGCCGCGACCTGCGCGACGCCGGGGCCTACCTGGCGCTCGGCTCGGACTGGCCCATCGCCCACTACGACGTACGCCAGGTGCTGGCGACCGCACGGCTGCGGCGGCTTCCCGGCGCGTACGACACCGAGCCCGTCGCCCCGGAACAGGCGCTGACCGGGCTGATGGCCCTGGAAGGGTGCACCTCGCACGCGGCCGTCGCGGCGGGGGAGCAGGGGGTGGCGGGACGGATCGCGCCCGGCTTCCGGGCCGATCTGACCGCCTTCGGGGTGGATCCGGTGGAGGCCCCGGCGGACGAGCTGGGCGAGGCGCCGGTCCGGCTCACGGTCACGGGCGGACGCGTCGTGCACCGGGGGTAGGGCAGCGGAAAGCGGGCGGACATGGCGTCCGCCCGCTTCTCCGTACCGGCTGAGGTCTCCGTCTCCGTACCGGCTAAGGTCTCCGCGCCCCCGCGGGCTCCGGCTCTCCGGCCGGTTCCTCCGACGGCCGTGGCAGCCGGGCCGTCGCCCGTACGCCCGTCAGCCGGCCGCCGCGCTTCGACGGGACCCACTTCGGCAGGTGGTGCGGCAGCGAGCCGTACCAGACGCGGGAGACCGCGTAGCCGAAGGCGAGACAGGCCATGCCGCCGACCGCGTCCAGCCAGAAGTGGTTGGCGGTGGCCACGATGACGACCAGCGTGAGCGTCGGGTAGAGCAGGCCCAGGATGCGGGCCCAGGGCGCCGAGGCCAGGGCGAATATCGTCAGGCCGCACCAGAGGGACCAGCCGATGTGCATCGACGGCATCGCCGCGTACTGGTTCGACATGTTCTTGAAGTTGCCCGAGGCCATCGAGCCCCAGGTCTCGTGCACGAGCACGGTGTCGATGAAGTTCGCGCCGTTCATCAGACGCGGTGGCGCGAGCGGGTAGAGGTAGTAGCCGAGCAGCGCCACCGCCGTCGTCGCGAAGAGGACGAGGCGCGTGGCCGCGTACCGGCCCGGGTGGCGGCGGAAGAGCCAGACGAGGACGCCGATGGTCACGACGAAGTGCAGCGTCGCGTAGTAGTAGTTCATCGACACGATCAGCCAGGTCACGGAGTTGACCGCGTGGTTGACCGTTTCCTCGAAGGCGAGGCCTAGGGACTTCTCCGCCGACCAGATCCAGTCCGCGTTGGCCAGCGCCTGGGTCTTCTGCTCCGGTACGGCGTTGCGTACGAGCGAGTACAGCCAGTAACTGACCGCGATGAGCAGGATCTCGAACCAGAGCCGGGGGCGACCGGGCGATCGCAAGGAGCGGAAGCGGTCCGACCAGCCGGTCTTCCCGTCTTCCTGCGCAGTCACGTCCGTTTCACCCATAGGCAGAGAGTCTTCCATAGAGATTCCCCTGCCCCCGATCATCCTCCGGTCGGGTTCCGGTCGCACATCCTGCATCTCAAGGACGAGGGCGTCGGCCTCAAGGACGAGACGGGAACCCTGAGCCGCCTGCGGGTGCCGTGCCGTTCCCCGTACCGGGTCCCGAGGCCGTCGTCCCGCGCACCACCAGCTCCGGCATGAAGACGAACTCGCTGTGCGGGGCCGGGGTTCCGCCGATCTCCTCCAGCAGCGTGCGCACCGCGGCCTGGCCCATCGCCGTCACCGGCTGGCGGATGGTGGTGAGCGGCGGGTCGGTGAACGCTATGAGGGGCGAGTCGTCGTAGCCGACCACGGAGAGGTCCCGGGGGACCTCCTTGGAGAGCCTGCGGGCCGCGCGGATCGCGCCGAGCGCCATCATGTCGCTCGCGCAGACGACCGCCGTGCAGCCGCGCTCCATCAGCGCGGAGGCGGCGGCCTGGCCGCCCTCCAGCGTGTACAGCGAGTGCTGGATCAGCTCCTCCACCGCTTCCGGGTCCAGGCCCAGCTGCTCGCGCATCGTGACGTGGAAGCCCTCGATCTTGCGGAGCACCGGCACGAAGCGCTTGGGGCCGACCGCGAGGCCGATCCGGGTGTGGCCGAGCGCCACCAGGTGGGTCACCGCCAGCCGCATCGCCGCCCGGTCGTCGGGGGAGATGAAGGGTGCCTGGACCTTGGCGGAGAATCCGTTGACCAGGACGAAGGGGACGCCTTGGCCGCGCAGTTGCTCGTAGCGCTGCATGTCGGCCGAGGTGTCGGCGTGCAGGCCGGAGACGAAGATGATGCCCGAGACGCCCCGGTCCACCAGCATTTCGGTGAGTTCGTCCTCGGTGGAGCCGCCGGGCGTCTGTGTGGCGAGGACCGGTGTGTATCCCTGCCGGGTCAGCGCCTGGCCGATCACCTGGGCCAGCGCCGGGAAGATCGGGTTCTCCAGCTCGGGCGTGATCAGTCCGACCAGGCCCGCGCTGCGCCGGCGCAGCCGTACGGGGCGTTCGTAGCCCAGGACGTCGAGCGCCGCGAGGACGGATTCGCGGGTGGTCGCCGCGACCCCGGGCTTGCCGTTCAGGACTCGGCTGACCGTCGCTTCGCTGACCCCCGCCTGAGTTGCGATATCGGCAAGCCGTGCGGTCATGTCAGTGGACTGTACCGGGCCGGTGTCGGATTGCCCACTGTGCGTCGGCACGGCACACGCACCCCTGTACGGGGCCCGTCCGGGCTTCATGCCTCGGCAAGGCCTTGCAAGCTCTTGCGGTCTTCCACTGCGGGCTGCGGTCGGATCGTCGCACTGCGGTGATGGCGTACGTATCCCGTGCGTGGCCTGCCCTTGCCAGGGTTTCACCGGTTCCGTCAAGGGGCTTGACGGCAACCTTGAGGACACGCGAATGTAACGATCAGCAGGGCTTGCAGAAATCTTCCGCAAGGTCTTTCGGCGGTCTTTCATCCTTGTTACGTTCACGTCGACCCGGCGCCGCGACGGAGCGGTACGGCAGTTGAAGGAGTTCAGATGCGACGTGGCATAACGGCCACCGCCCTGGTCGCGGCCCTGGCGCTCGCGGCGACCGCCTGCGGCAGCGGCGACGAGACCGGCGGCAGCAAGAGCTCGGGCGAGCTCTCCGGCACCGTGACCTGGTGGGACACCTCCAGCGTCGGCAGCGAGGACAAGGTCTTCAAGAAGCTGGCCGAAGGCTTCGAGAAGAAGCACCCGAAGGTCGACGTCAAGTACGTCAGCGTCCCGTTCGGTGACGCGCAGAACAAGTTCAAGAACGCGGCCCAGGCCGGCAGCTCCGCCCCCGACGTGATCCGCTCCGAGGTCGCCTGGACGCCGGACTTCGCCTCCCTCGGCTACCTGGCCCCGCTGGACGGCACCGCCGCCCTGAAGAACCAGGACGACTTCCTGCCGCAGGCCGTCGCGTCCACCAAGTACGAGGACAAGACCTTCGCCGTCCCGCAGGTCATCGACTCCATGGGCATCTTCTACAACAAGAAGCTGATGGAGAAGGCGGGCGTCGAGGCACCCACCAACCTGGCCGAGCTGAAGAGCGTCTCGAAGAAGATCAAGGACAAGACCGGCAAGACCGGTCTCTACCTGCGCGGCGACGACCCGTACTTCTTCCTCTCCTTCCTGTACGGCGAGGGCGGCGACCTGGTCGACGCCGAGTCCAAGACCGTCACCGTGGACAAGCCCGAGGGCGTCAAGGCGTTCAAGGCGGTCAAGGCCCTGGTCGAGGACGGCACCGCGAAGACGGATGCCTCCGACGGCTGGGAGAACATGATGCAGGCGTTCAAGAACGGCGACGTCGCGATGATGATCAACGGCCCCTGGGCCGTCGCCGACACGCTGACCGGCAAGGAGTTCACGGACAAGGACAACCTGGGCATCGCCACGGTCCCGGCCGGCTCCGCCGCGCACGGCGCCCCGCAGGGCGGCCACAACCTCGCCGTCTACGCCGGTTCGAAGAACCTGGAAGCCTCCTACGCCTTCGTCGAGTACATGACGTCCGTGGAGTCCCAGGCCACCGCCGCCGGTGAGCTGAACCTGCTGCCGACGCGCACCTCCGCGTACGCCAAGAAGGAAGCCGTCAACAGCGAGATCGTCGGCTTCTTCAAGCCGGTCGTCGAGACCGCCGTCGAGCGCCCCTGGATCCCCGAGGGCGGCAGCCTCTTCGCCCCGCTCGGCATCGAGTACACCAAGGTCCTCACCAACCAGACCACGCCGGAGAAGGCCGCCAAGACCACCGGCGACGCGTACCGCAAGCTCCTGAAGGACTGGAAGTAACAGGAAGGTTGGCCGACTGATGGCTGTCCACACCAGCCAGTCGGTGGTGAAGGCCGCGGGCGATGACGTCGCCCGCGGCCGGAGCCGCGGTACTGGCACCCCACCACCGGCCCCCGGCCGTTTCCGGCGCGGCCTGTCGACCCACTGGTACGCCTGGACCATGGTCGCCCCGGTCGTCGTCGTGATCAGCGTGATCATCGGCTACCCGCTGCTGCGCGGGATCTACCTGTCGATGACCGACGCCGACGAGCGCAACGTCGCACGCACCATCGGCGTCAACGAACTGCCCGCCACCTACGAGTTCGTCGGCGCGGACAACTACATCGACGCGCTGACCGGCTCGCAGTTCCTCGGCACGCTCGGCTGGACGCTGGTGTGGACGGTCTCCTGCGTGAGCATCACGTTCGCGCTCGGCATGGCGCTGGCCAACATCCTCAACCGCAGGATCGCCGGCCGCTCCGCCTACCGCATGGCCCTCATCCTGCCCTGGGCCATCCCCGGCTTCGTCTCGGTCTTCGCCTGGCGCTTCCTCTACAACGAGGAGCGCGGCCTGCTCAACACGGTCCTCGGCGGCATCGGCATCGACGGCATCCCGTGGCTGAACGACCCGACCTGGGCCAAGTTCGCGGTCATCGCCGTCAACGTCTGGCTCGGCGTCCCGTTCATGATGGTCGCCCTGCTCGGCGGACTGCAGTCCATCCCCTCGGAGCAGTACGAGGCCGCCGAGATGGACGGGGCCACCGCCTGGCAGCGGTTCCGCCACATCACGCTGCCCGGCCTGCGCCCGGTCTCCACCACGGTGATCCTGCTCTCCACCATCTGGACCTTCAACATGTTCCCGGTGATCTTCCTGCTGACCCGCGGCGGACCCGGTGAGGCCACCCAGATCCTCGTCACCCAGGCGTACAAGTTCTCCTTCGAGATCAGCCCGCGCGACTTCGCGCAGTCCTCCACGTGGGGCGTGCTGATCCTCGTACTCCTGATGCTCTTCGCCGTGGTCTACCGGCGAGTCCTGCGCTCCCAGGGAGACAACTGGTGACCACCACCACCGACACCCGCGCGCGTCACGCCGGGGCCAAGGTCCGTCTCCGCGGCGACCGTTCGCCCCTCGCCTCCGTCGCCCTGCACCTCACGCTGATCGTCACCTCGGTGATCGCGGTCTTCCCGGTGCTGTGGGTCCTGCTGACCTCGCTCAAGCCCGCGAAGTACGCGACGACCACGGACTTCTTCCGCGAGACCACGTTCGTCAACTACACGAACCTGATCCGCGACACCGAGTTCCTCGCCTGGTTCGCCAACTCCGCGATCATCGCCGGGCTCTCCACCGTCATCGGTGTCTTCGTCGCCGCCACCACCGGCTACGCGGTGAGCCGCTTCCGCTTCCCCGGCAAGCGCGGGCTGATGTGGACGCTGCTGATCACCCAGATGTTCCCGGTCGCCGTCCTCATCGTGCCGATCTACAACATCATGGCCAACCTGGGCCTGCTCAACCAGCCCGCCGGTCTCGTCATCACCTACCTCACCATCTCGGTGCCGTTCTGCGCCTGGATGATGAAGGGCTTCTTCGACACCATCCCGCGCGAGATCGACGAGTCGGGCGAGGTCGACGGCCTCACCCCGTTCGGCACGTTCTGGCGTCTGATCCTGCCGCTGGCCAAGCCGGGCCTCGCGGTCACCGCGTTCTACTCCTTCATCACCGCCTGGGGCGAGGTGGCGTACGCCTCCGCCTTTTTGGTCGGTGACGAGAACCTGACGCTCGCCGGCGGACTCCAGAAGTTCGTCAACCAGTACGGCGCCCAGTGGGGCCCGATGACGGCCGCCTCCGTGCTCATCGCCATCCCGGCCGCCCTGGTCTTCCTGTTCGCGCAGAAGCACCTGGTCACCGGCATGTCCGCCGGAGCCGTCAAGGGCTGACAACGCCAGGACGACGCCACCACCCGCACGCACCACCGCATTCGTCACGGCGGCGCCGGACACACCCCGACCGGTCACCGGCGCCGCCCCCCACCCAGACACCCCAGGGACGACATGACCCAGCACCTCGCTGCCCCCTCCACCGGCACGTCCGACGACGCCCCGGGCCACCGCACCGGCTGGTGGCAGGACGCGGTGATCTACCAGGTCTATCCGCGGAGCTTCGCCGACGGCAACGGCGACGGCATGGGCGACCTCCCCGGCGTCACCGCCCGCCTGCCCTACCTGCGGGACCTCGGGGTCGACGCGGTGTGGCTCTCCCCCTTCTACGCCTCCCCGCAGGCCGACGCCGGGTACGACGTCGCCGACTACCGGGCCATCGACCCGATGTTCGGCACCCTGCTGGACGCCGACGCCCTGATCCGCGAGGCGCACGGCCTGGGCCTGCGCATCATCGTCGACCTGGTCCCCAACCACTCCTCCGACCAGCACGAGTGGTTCAAGCGCGCCCTGGCCGAGGGCCCCGGCTCCGCCCTGCGCGAGCGCTACCACTTCCGCCCCGGCAAGGGCGCGGACGGCGAACTCCCGCCCAACGACTGGGAGTCCATCTTCGGCGGCCCGGCCTGGACCCGTACGGTGAACCCGGACGGCACCCCCGGTGACTGGTACCTCCACCTCTTCGCCCCCGAGCAGCCCGACTTCAACTGGGAGCACCCGGCCGTCGCCGACGAGTTCCGTTCCATCCTGCGCTTCTGGCTCGACATGGGCGTCGACGGCTTCCGGGTCGACGTCGCCCACGGCCTGGTCAAGGCGGAGGGCCTGCCCGACCTCGGCGCCCACGACCAGCTCAAGCTGCTCGGCAACGACGTCATGCCCTTCTTCGACCAGGACGGCGTCCACGCGATCTACCGCAGCTGGCGCACGATCCTGGACGAGTACCCCGGCGAGCGCATCGCCGTGGCGGAGGCCTGGACCCCGACCGTCGAGCGCACCGCCAACTACGTGCGTCCCGACGAGATGCACCAGGCCTTCAACTTCCAGTACCTGTCGACCGCCTGGGACGCGGCCGAGCTCCGCAAGGTCATCGACGTCTCGCTCGACGCCATGCGCCCGGTCGGCGCGCCCACCACCTGGGTGCTCTCCAACCACGACGTCACCCGGCACGCCACCCGCTTCGCCAACCCGGCGGGCCTGGGCACCCAGATCCGCACCCCCGGCGACCGCGAACTCGGCCTGCGCCGGGCCCGCGCCGCCACCCTCCTGATGCTCGCCCTGCCCGGCTCCGCCTACGTCTACCAGGGCGAGGAGCTCGGCCTGCCCGACGTCACCGACCTGCCCGACGAGGCCCGCCAGGACCCCTCGTTCTTCCGCGCCGAGGGCCAGGACGGCTTCCGCGACGGCTGCCGCGTCCCGATCCCGTGGAACCGCGAGGGAACGAGTTACGGCTTCGGCGAAGGCGGCAGCTGGCTCCCGCAGCCCGCCGGCTGGGGCGAGCTGTCGGTGGAGGCGCAGACCGGTGTGGAGGGCTCCACGCTGGAGCTGTACCGGGCCGCGATCGCCGCCCGCCGGGAGCACCCGGGGCTCGGCGCGGGCGCGGACGTGGAGTGGCTGGACGGCCCCGAGGGCGTCCTCGTCCTCGCCCGCCCCGGCTTCGTCTGCACCGTCAACACCACCGGCGCCCCGGTCCGCATCACCGCCCGCGGCCGGGTGCTGCTCGCCAGCTCCCCGGTCACCGTCGACGGCGCCGAGGCCGTGCTGCCCGCCGACACCACGGTGTGGTGGACGGTGTGACACTGCCCGCACCCAGGACCACGGCCACGCCGCGCCTCTCCGACATCGCCGGACAGGCGGCGGTCAGCGAGGCGACGGTCAGCCGGGTTCTGAACGGGAAGCAGGGCGTCGCGGACACCACGCGTCAGCGGGTGCTCGCGGCGCTCGACATCCTGGGCTACGAACGGCCCGTACGGCTGCGCCAGCGCAGCGCCGGTCTGATCGGCCTGGTGACGCCCGAACTCACCAACCCGATCTTCCCGGCGTTCGCGCAGTCCGTGGAACAGGTGCTGGCCGGACACGGCTACACGCCCGTGCTCTGCACCCAACTCCCGGGCGGCGCAACCGAGGACGAGCTGGTCGAACAGCTGGTGGAGCGCGGCGTCGGCGGCATCGTCTTCCTCTCCGGCCTGCACGCCGACACCTCGGCCGACCCGGCCCGGTACGCCGCGCTCACCGAGCGCGGTGTGCCGTTCGTCCTGATCAACGGCTACAACGAGCGCATCAGCGCCCCGTTCGTCTCACCCGATGACAACGCTGCCGTACGGATGGCCGTCGGCCACCTCGCCGACCTCGGCCACCGCCGGATCGGCCTGGCCATCGGCCCGCAGCGGTACGTGCCGTCCCGGCGGAAGCGGGACGGGTTCGTGGAGGCGGCCATCTCGCTGCTGGGCACGGACCGGGCGGAGGCCGAAGGGCTCGTCTGCTCCACCCTGTTCAGCGTCGAGGGCGGCCAGGTGGCGGCGGGCGCGCTGCTGGACGCGGGGTGCACCGGCATCGTCTGCGGCAGCGACCTGATGGCGCTGGGCGTGGTGCGTACGGCCCGGGGGAGGGGACTCGACGTGCCGCGTGACGTCTCGGTCGTCGGCTTCGACGACTCGCAGCTCATCGCCTTCACCGACCCGCCGCTGACCACCGTGCGCCAGCCGGTGCAGGCGATGGCTGCGGCGGCGGTGGGCGCGTTGCTGGAGGAGATCGGCGGAAGTCCGGTGCAGCGCACGGAGTACGTCTTCCAGCCGGAGCTGGTGGTACGGGGGTCGACGGCGGCGGTACGCGCGTAGGCGGGGCCGCGAGGGACACGTACAGAGAGGCGTCCAGGAGTCGGCCCAGGAAGGGCCGGCGGGGAGTTGTGCGACTCCTGGACGCCTCTCTTGTCGTGACCGGCCCGGCCGGCCGGGCGCGTGGAGTCCGGGCACGGTGAAGCGCCGGAACCCTCGGCCGACCGGACCGGAGTCGGATGAAACGTAACAGGCCCGCAATATCTTGCGAAAGACCTTGCAGCAAGAAACCGCGAAGAAAAATGGCTTGTTTCGTGGATGTGAGCGGGGCGTGTCCAAAGGGTTGACCGGTGACTGGCGGCCTCGTACGGTCTGGTCCGCGGCAAGGTTTGCATTCTTGCAGCAAGAACCTTCAGGAGCCTTGAGGGCATGGCGCGTTGCCGGCTGAGGCTGCACCGTCACCCGCGTTTCCCCCACCCCCGCAGGAGGAAAGACATGGCACGCAGACCCCTGTCTGCCGCGCTCGCCCTCGTGGCCGGCGCCGCTGCCGCTCTTGTCATCCCCACCGGATTCGGCACCGCGTCCCCCGCGCAGGCCGCCGCTCCGGGCGACAAGGACGTCACCGCCGTGCTGTTCGAGTGGAAGTTCGCCTCCATAGCCAAGGCCTGCACGGACACCCTCGGTCCGGCGGGCTACGGCTACGTCCAGGTCTCGCCGCCCCAGGAGCACATCCAGGGCGCCCAGTGGTGGACGTCCTACCAGCCCGTCAGCTACAAGATCGCCGGCCGCCTTGGCGACCGGGCCGCCTTCTCCGCCATGGTCAACACGTGTCACTCGGCCGGGGTCAAGGTCATCGCGGACTCCGTCATCAACCACATGGCGGCGGGCAACGGCACCGGCACCGGCGGCTCGTCGTACACGAAGTATGACTATCCGGGCATCTACTCCGGCAGCGACATGGACGACTGCCGCGCCCAGATCACCAACTACAACGACCGTGCCAACGTCCAGAACTGCGAACTCGTCGGCCTGGCCGACCTGGACACCGGCGAGGAGTACGTACGCGGCAGGATCGCCGGCTACCTCAACGACCTGCTCTCGCTCGGCGTCGACGGCTTCCGGATCGACGCGGCCAAGCACATGCCCGCCGCCGACCTCGCCAACATCAAGACCCGGCTCACCAACCCGAACGTCTACTGGAAGCACGAGGCGATCTACGGGGCCGGTGAGGCCGTCCCGCCGTCCGAGTACCTCGGCAGCGGCGACGTCCAGGAGTTCCGTTACGGGCGGAGCCTCAAGCAGGTCTTCCTCAACGAGAACCTGGCCCACCTGAAGAACTTCGGCGAGGGCTGGGGCTTCATGGAGTCCGGCAAGTCCGGCGTCTTCGTCGACAACCACGACACCGAGCGCGGCGGCGACACCCTCAACTACAAGAACGGCTCGGCCTACACGCTCGCCAACGTCTTCATGCTGGCCTGGCCCTACGGCTCCCCGGACGTCCACTCCGGCTACGAGTTCAGCAACCACGACGCCGGACCGCCCAACAACGGCCAGGTGAACGCCTGTTACAGCGACGGCTGGAAGTGCCAGCACGACTGGCGCGAGATCTCCTCCATGGTCGGCTTCCGCAACACCGCACGCGGCCAGGCCGTCACCAACTGGTGGGACAACGGCGGCGACCAGATCGCCTTCGGCCGGGGGAACAAGGCGTACGTGGCCATCAACCACGAGTCCTCCTCGCTGACCCGGACCTTCCAGACCTCGCTGCCGGCCGGTGACTACTGCGATGTGCAGTCCGGCCGCGGAGTGAGCGTCAACGGCTCCGGCCAGTTCACCGCCACGCTCGGCGCCGGGACCGCTGTCGCCCTGCACGCGGGCGCCCGTACGTGTTCCGGAGGCGGCGGCGGTACGACCCCGAGCCCCGGCCCCGGCAACGGCCAGTCCGGCGCCTCCTTCGGCGTCAACGCCACCACCCAGCTCGGCCAGAACATCCACGTCACCGGCGACCAGGCGGCCCTCGGCAACTGGAACCCGGCCAACGCGCCGAAGCTCGACCCGGTCACGTACCCCGTCTGGAAGCTGGACGTGAACCTGCCCGCCGGGACCACCTTCGCGTACAAGTACGTCCGCAAGGACGCAGGCGGCAACGTCACCTGGGAGAGCGGCGCCAACCGCACCGCCACCGTCCCGTCCTCCGGAAAGGTCACGCTGACCGCCGACGTCTGGCGCAGCTGACCCGTAGCTCCCCGTGGGCCGGAGGCGCGCTGCCTCCGGCCCACAGCCAACCCTCCTGCCACACCAGCCGAGGAGCGAACCCTCTCGTGTCCAGAACCACCCTCAGGCGAGGGGTGATCGCCGCACTCTGCGTGGCGCTGCTGCCCGTCGTCCCGGCGGCCACCGCCGCCGCTGCGCCCCGACCGCCCGCCCCGCCCTCCGACGCGAAGCTCGCGCGCGAGGCGGCCCGGCACGACCTCACGCGTGAGCAGTTCTACTTCGTGCTGCCGGACCGGTTCGCCAACGGCTCGACCGCCAACGACCGCGGCGGGCTGAAGGGTTCGCGCCTGGAGCACGGCTTCGACCCGACGGACAAGGGGTTCTACCAGGGCGGCGACCTCAAGGGCCTGACCCAGAAGCTGGACTACATCAAGGGCCTCGGAACCACCGCCATCTGGATGGCCCCGATCTTCAAGAACCGTCCGGTCCAGGGCACCGGCAAGGACGCGTCGGCGGGCTACCACGGTTACTGGATCACCGACTTCACCCAGGTCGACCCGCACTTCGGCACCAACGCCGACCTGGAGAAGCTGATCGACAAGGCCCACGCCAAGGGCATGAAGGTCTTCTTCGACGTCATCACCAACCACACCGCCGACACCGTCGACTACGCGGAGAAGGCCTACGGCTACAAGCCCAAGGGCGCCTTCCCGTACCTGGACAAGGACGGCCGCCCCTTCGACGACCGGGACGGCATCAAGAAGGTCGACAGGGACTCCTTCCCGTACACCCCGGTCCAGGCGCCCGGCGCGGAGAAGAAGGTCCCGTCCTGGCTCAACGACCCGACGATGTACCACAACCGGGGCGACTCGACGTGGGCCGGCGAGTCCAACGAGTACGGCGACTTCTCCGGGCTCGACGACCTGTGGACCGAGCGTCCCGAGGTCGTGAAGGGCATGGAGAAGATCTACGAGAAGTGGGTCCGCGACTTCGACATCGACGGGTTCCGCATCGACACCGTCAAACACGTCGACCTGGACTTCTGGACCCAGTGGGCCACCGCGCTCGACGCCTACGCGGCCAAGCGGGGCCGGGACGACTTCTTCATGTTCGGCGAGGTCTACTCGGCCGACCCGGCGATCACCTCCCCGTACGTCACCCGGGGCCGGCTGGACTCGACGCTGGACTTCCCGTTCCAGGAGGCCGCCCGGCAGTTCGCCTCGCAGGGAGCCCCGGCCGACCGGCTCGCCTCGGTGTACGGCCAGGACTACCGCTACACCACGGACAAGGCCAACGCCTACGAGCAGGTCACCTTCCTCGGCAACCACGACATGGGCCGCATCGGGACCTTCCTCAAGCAGGACAACCCGAAGGCCGACGACGCGGAACTGCTGAAGCGGGCCCGCCTCGCCAACGAGCTGATGTTCCTCGGCCGGGGCAACCCGGTGATCTACTACGGCGACGAGCAGGGCTTCACCGGAGCGGGCGGCGACAAGGACTCCCGCCAGACCCTCTTCGCCTCGCAGACCGCCGACTACCTGGACGACGACCAGCTCGGCACCGACCGCACCCACGCCTCGGACGCGTACGACACCCAGCACCCGATCTACCGCTCCATCGCGGGCCTCGCCAAGCTCACCAAGGAGCACCCGGCGCTGCGGGACGGCGTGCAGAGCGAGCGGTACGCCGATGGTTCGGTCTACGCCACCTCCCGTATCGACGCCAAGCGGCCGTACGAGTACCTCGTCGCCTCCAACAACGCGACCACGCCGAAGACGGTCCAGCTCTCCACCGAGTCGGCCGGGGTCAACTTCCGTAAGATCTACGGTGGTTCCGGCGCGGTCCGCAGCGGTACGGACAAGAAGGTCACCGTCACCGTGCCCGCGCTCTCCAGCATCGTGCTGCGCGCGGACAAGCCGCTCGGCGCCCCCGCCGCCAAGCCCGTGATCGCCCTGAAGGCCCCGGCCGCCGGCGCCACCGGCACCGTCGAGATCACCGCCGACGTGGACGGCGGCCAGCTCAACCGGGTCGTCTTCGCGGCGCAGGTCGGCAACGGGAAGTGGCAGACCCTCGGTTCGGCCGACTACGCCCCGTACAAGGTCACGCAGTACCTCGACGAGTCGGTGAAGGCCGGAACGCCGCTGCGCTACAAGGCCGTTGTCGTCGACCGCACGGGCCGCACCTCCAGCGCTCTCGCCGCCACCACCGCCGGACAGACCCCGCCGACGCCGAAGCCCGTCGCGATCGAGCGCGACCGGGCCGTCGTCCACTACCAGCGTGCCGACGGCGACTACGAAGGCTGGCAGCTCAAGTCCGGTGAGAGGACGGCCGAGTTCATCGGTCGGAGCGCGTACGGCGCGTTCGCCTGGCTCGACCTGGAGAAGGGCACGGACTCCGTCCCGTACACCGTCGAGAAGAACGGCACGGCGGACGGGCCGCGGCGGACCATCGACCTCGGGGTGACCGGGCAGGTCTGGATCGAGCAGGGCAAGGACGAGCAGGCGGTCGAAGCCCCCGAGGCACCTCCGCAGGACACCACGAAGGCCGTCCTCAACTACCACCGGGTCGACGGGAATTACGACGGCTGGGGGCTGCACACCTGGACCGGCGCCAAGGAGCCCACCGACTGGGCCAAGCCGCTGATGCCGGTCAAGAAGGACGCCTACGGGGTCACCTTCGAGGTCCCGCTCACTGACGGGGCCACCTCGCTCAGCTACATCCTGCACAAGGGCGACGAGAAGGACCTCCCCAGCGACCAGTCCCTTGACCTCGCCACGTACGGCCACGAGGTCTGGCTGCTCGGCTCCAAGCCCGGCTACCTGCTCCCGCAGGTCGGCGGCGGCGCGGCCCCCGACCTCACCAAGGCGGAGGCGCAGTGGATCGACGCGAACACCGTCGTCTGGAAGGTGAAGGCGACCGACGCCACCAGCCAGCAGCTCGTGTACGCCAAGAAGGGCGGCATCTCCGTCGTCGACGGGGCGCTCTCCGACGAGGGCCAGTGGCTGCGGCTCACTGCCTCCGCGCTCAGTGACGCGCAGAAGGCCAAGTTCCCGCACTTGAAGGACTATCCGGCCTTCACCGTCGACCCGCGTGATCGCGACCGCGTCCGTGAGTCCCTGCGCGGCCAGCTCATCGCCACGCAGCGCGCCGCCAATGGCGCTCTGCTCGCCGCAACCGGCGTACAGACGGCGGGAATTCTGGACGACCTGTACGGGAAGAAGGCGGCCACCGCCGAACTCGGCCCGGTATTCAAGAAGTCGACCCCCACGCTCTCCGTGTGGGCGCCGACCGCCGCGACCGTCGCACTCGAACTCGACGGCCGTATGCACCCGATGAAGCGCGACGACCGCACCGGCGTCTGGTCGGTCACCGGGAAGAAGGACTGGCGGGGCAAGCCCTACCGGTACGTGGTCACCGTCTGGGCGCCCACCGTCCAGAAGCTGGTCACCAACAAGGTCACCGACCCCTACTCCACCGCCCTGACCGCCGACTCCGCCCGCAGCCTCGTCGTCGACCTCACCGACCCGAAGCTGGCGCCGCGCGGCTGGTCCGGCCTGAAGAAGCCCGCTGCCACTCCGCTGCGGGACGTCCAGATCCAGGAGCTGCACGTCCGGGACTTCTCCATCACGGACCGCACGGCGACCCACCCCGGTGAGTACCTGGCCTTCACCGACACCCGCTCCAAGGGCATGCGGCACCTGAAGAAGCTCGCCGACTCCGGCACCAGCTACGTCCACCTGCTGCCCGTCTTCGACATCGGGACCATCCCCGAGAAGAAGAAGGACCAGGCCAAGCCCGCCTGCGACCTGCACGTCTACGCCCTCGACTCCGAGGAGCAGCAGGCCTGCGTGAGCAAGGCCGCCGCGAAGGACGGCTTCAACTGGGGGTACGACCCCTTCCACTACACCGTCCCCGAAGGCTCGTACGCCTCCGACCCCGACGGCACCAAGCGCACCGTCGAGTTCCGGCAGATGGTCCAGGGCCTCAACCAGGCCGGACTGCGCACGGTCATGGACGTCGTCTACAACCACACCGTCGCCTCCGGCCAGGACGACAAGTCGGTGCTCGACCGGATCGTGCCCGGCTACTACCAGCGGCTGCTGGAGGACGGCACCGTCGCCACCTCCACCTGCTGCGCCAACACCGCGCCCGAGAACGCCATGATGGGCAAGCTCGTCGTGGACTCGATCGTCACCTGGGCCAAGGAGTACAAGGTCGACGGCTTCCGCTTCGACCTGATGGGCCACCACCCCAAGGACAACATCCTGGAGGTCCGCAAGGCGCTGGACCGGCTCACGCCCGCCAAGGACGGCGTCGACGGGAAGAAGATCATCCTGTACGGCGAGGGCTGGAACTTCGGCGAGATCGCGGACGACGTCCGCTTCGTCCAGGCCACCCAGAAGAACATGGCCGGCACCGGCATCGCGACCTTCTCCGACCGGGCCCGTGACGCCGTGCGCGGCGGCGGCCCCTTCGACGAGGACCCGGGTGTCCAGGGCTTCGCCTCCGGCCTCTACACCGACCCCAACTCCTCGACCGCCAACGGCACCCGCGCCGAGCAGAAGGCCCGGCTGCTGCACTACCAGGACCTGATCAAGGTCGGCCTCTCCGGCAACCTCGCCGACTACACCTTCACCGACACCTCCGGCCGTACGGTCAAGGGCTCGGACGTCGACTACAACGGGGCGCCCGCCGGATACGCGGCCGTCCCCGGTGACGCGCTGGCCTACTCCGACGCCCACGACAACGAGACGCTCTTCGACACCCTCGCCTTCAAGCTCCCGGCCGACACGACAGCCGCCGAGCGGGCCAGGGCCCAGGTCGTCGCGATGGGCGCCTCCGTCCTCTCCCAGGGTCCTTCGCTCTCCCAGGCGGGCACCGACCTGCTGCGCTCCAAGTCGCTGGACCGCAACTCCTACGACAGCGGCGACTGGTTCAACGCCCTGCACTGGGACTGCCGTGACGGCAACGGCTTCGGCCGGGGCCTGCCGCCCGCCGCCGACAACCAGGACAAGTGGTCGTACGCGAAGCCGCTGTTGACGGCCTCCGCGACGATCGCACCCAACTGCGCGCAGATCGACGGCGCCTCGGCCGCCTACCGCGACCTGCTCACCATCCGTGGCACCGAGAAGGAGTTCTCGCTCTCCACCACCGGCCAGGTGCAGTCCGCCCTGTCCTTCCCGCTCTCCGGCCCGGCCGAGACCCCCGGCGTGATCACCATGCGCCTGGGCAAGCTGGCCGTCGTCCTCAACGCCACCCCGGACACCGCAGTGCAGAAGCTCGCCGCACCGGCGGGCAAGACGTACGCGCTGCACCCGGTCCAGGCCAAGGGCGCGGATCTTACGGTCAAACGAGCCAGGTACGACGGGAAATCAGCCAGTTTCACCGTACCGGGACGCACGGTGGCGGTCTTCGTCCTGCGCTGACACCGACCGGCACTACGGTGACGGCAGACGTCGGCGATGGAGCCGCGACAGCCGTCCTGGTCCACCACCGGGCCGGTCCCGCCTCCCCCCGCGTCGGGGAGGCGGGACCGGCCCGGTCCGCGTGGCAGGAAGCCCCGGCCGGGGCGGCCGGCTCACCGGCGCCCTCTGCCCCAGCGTGCCGGACGGTGTGATGATGACCCTGGTGGGATTCCTTCCCGAGGAGACGAGCAGCTTCGTCGGGAGGCGGGCCGAACTGGCCCGGCTGGAGACCGCGTTGGCCACGCACCGGATGACCACCTTGATCGGGCCCGGCGGCGTCGGCAAGACCCGGCTCGCGCTCCGGGCCGCCCGCGCCGCCGCCGACCGCTACCCGGACGGCGCCTGGTGGGCCGACCTCTCCCCGCTCTACGACGACGCGCTCCTGCTCCCCACCGTCTCCGACGCGGTCGGGCTGGCCGACCACACGCTGCGGATGCCGGTGGAGGCGCTCTGCGAGTGGCTCAGCGACAAGCGCCTCCTCCTCGTCCTGGACTCCGCCGAGCACCTCCGCGCCCCCTGCTCCCACCTCCTCGCCGAGCTGATCACCACCTCGCCCGGCCTGACCGTCCTGGTCACCAGCAGGCAGCCGATCGGCACCCGGGGCGAGCACGTGGTACGGATCCCGCCGCTGCCGGTCGACGGCGCCCCGGACGCGCTCCAGCTCTTCGAGGACCGGCTGCGGGCGTCCGATCCGCACGCGGGGCTGGACGCGCCGGGCGACCGGGCCGCCGCCGCCGACATCTGCCGCCGCCTGGAAGGCATCCCGCTCGCCATCGAACTGGCCGCCGCCGGTATCGGCCGCCACACCGTGGCCCAGCTCGCCACCCGCATCGGAACCCGCTTCGACGCCCCGGTCGACGCCGAGGACCTCACCGCATCCCGGCTCGACCTCCTCGCCGACGACTCCCTCTGGCCCCGCCGCCACCGCACCCTGCGCACCACGATCGGCTGGAGCCATGAGCTCTGCACCCCGCTGGAGCGGCTGCTGTGGGCCCGGCTGACCGTGCTGCGTACCGACTTCGACGAGGAGACCGCGCGCGAGGTCTGCACCGGCGGGCCGCTCACTCCGGACGAGGTGGACCGGGCGCTGCAAGGGCTCGTCGCGCAGTCCGTCGTCCAGTGGGACGGCACCCGCTACCGCATGCTCGACACGCTGCGCGAGTACGGCCGCATGTGGCTCGCCGAACTAGGTGAGGAGCGGGCCGCCGCCGACCGGCACGCGGCCAGCTTCCTCGGCCTCGCCCGCCGCGCCCACGCGGGCTGGACCGGGCCCGACCAGATCTCCTGGTACCACAAGGTCTCCGACACCCACCTCGACCTCTGCGCCGCCCTGGACCACCTGCTCGCCCACGATGTGGCGGGCGCACAGGAGATGGCGGGCCGGGTCGGCTTCTTCTGGGCCTGCTGCGGCCATCTGTCGGAGGCGCGCGGCTACGCCCAACGGGCCCTGGAATCAGGCCCGGTGGAGGGCCCGCACCGGACCCGGCTCCAGTGGGTGCTCGGCGTCGCGGCGCTGCTCCAGGGCGACTTCGCGACCGCCGAGAAGTACGGGGCGCTCTGCACGGCCATCGCGCTGTACGACCGGGACGACGAGGGCATGCTCGGCGCCACGTATCTCTCGGGCCTCACCCAGCTGATGACGGGGGAGCCGGCGGCGGCGCTGGAGGCGGCGGAACGGGTGCTGCGGATGACGGAGACGGCGCCGCCGGACGGAGGGCCCGTGGAGCAGCGGGCCACCGCGGCCTCCGGGTCCGGTGGGGGCATGCCTCCCGTGGAGTCCGCCCACCGGCTGCGCTGCCGCCTCATCACCGTCTTCGCGCTCACCGCGCTGGGCCGGCTCACCGAGTCCGGGCGGGCCGCCGCCGCGCTGCGCAGGGCCTGCGAGCGGGGCGGCGAGTACTGGACCCGGTCCTACGCCGACTACCAGCTCGCCCTGATCGCCCTGCTCCAGGGCCGCCCGGCGGACTCCGCCGCCCACGCCCGGGCCATGCTCGCGGGCAAGCACCGGCTCCGCGACAGCTTCGGCATCGCGCTGGGCCTGGACATCCTGGCCGCCGCCATCGCCGCGCAGGGCGCGGGGGCGCAGGCTGCCAGGGTGTACGGCACCGGGCACGCGTACTGGCGGATGGTCGGCCACCCGCAGCGCGGTACGCCGGAGCTGGGCGCGGTCCGCGAGACCTGCGAGCTCCAGGCCCGGGCGGCGGTGGGGGACGAGGCGTACCAGCGCGCTTTCGAACGCGGTCAGGCGGACAACGCGGAGGTCGGTCTCGCGGCGGCGCTGCAGAGCGAGCTCCAGCTCTGAGAGGGCCCCGGAGGAGTGACGCACGGGACCGATCCATGCAGCGGACTACCCCGACCCGCGCATCATGGGTTAGGTTAGGCATACCTAAGTGACCGCTTGGGTTTCCTGACCGCCTCTGGAGAGTTCGGATGCGTCCTTTCAGCCCCCGTGCCACGCAGCCGACCCGCGCCGAGCGCGTCCGGTCGATCCTCGTCGTCGCCCACTCGATGACGGTGGTGAGCGACGGGGTGCAGACCGAAGTCCGCCGCCTGGACGGCACGGGAGCGATGGGCCACATCCACCTGCACGCCCCGTCCGAGGACGGCCACGCACCGGCCGGGCAGCGGGTCCCGGCGCGCCTGGAGTTCACGGACATCGCGCCCACTCCGGTACGGGAGCGGTTGCGCGCCCGGGTCACGGTGACCGGGCTGCTGGCGGCGCCGTACAGCACGGACACCGAGGCCTCCACCTGCATGGAGTTCGGCCAGGCGGTCCTGGAGGACGCCGAGGGCCGGACGTTCGTCACGCTGGAGGAGCTGGAGCGGACGGAGACGGACCCGGTCGCCGCCTGCGAGGCGGGCATGCTGACGCACCTGGTCGACGACCACAGCGAGCTGGTGCCGCTGCTGCTGCGCCTGGTCCGCCCGCATCCGGACCGGGGGATGGTGCGGGCCGTGCCGCTGGCGATGGACCGGTACGGAGTGACGCTGCGCCTGGAGTACCCGCGCAGCCACCGTGACGTACGGCTGCCGTTCCCGAAGCCGGTGACCGACATCGACCAGGCGGGCCCGCAGATCCACGCCCTGCTGGCCGCCGCCCGCCGCGTCTCGCACCGCAACGGCCTGCCGGCCTAGGGCCTCAGGCCTCTTCGTGCGGAAGCCGCTGTGCCGGGACGGCCGGAGCGAGCGCCGAGAGGCGGGCCAGCAGGTCGCCGAACGGGCCCTCGGCCGGCTCCCGGGAGAGCGCCCGCAGCACGATGCCCGCCATCTCCTGGTCGTACGCGGCGCTGACGGCGGCCAGCGCCGCGAAGTCGTGCACGAGCTGGACCTCCAGCTCCTCGCGCGGGATGCGCCGCCCGTCCAGCCAGATCAGCGCGGTCGACTCGGCCAGCGAGACCCAGGAGCGGACCACCAACTCCAGCCGGGCGGGCGGGTCTTCCACACCCAGATGCGTGATGATCTGTTCGTACGCGGCCTGCCGCACACCGTCGATCATGGCGTTGGCCGTGGAGGAGCCGACCGCCGGGCCGCCGCGCATCAGCGCCGAGAAGCCCGGCCCGTGCTCGTCGACGAAGTCGAAGAACCGCCCCATCACCCGCAACAGCCGTGCGCCCAGCGGCCCTTCGAGCGGCTCCAGGAAGCGGGCGGCCAGCTCGTCGGCGGCTCGCCGCAACGCCGCCTCGTACAGGCTCTGCTTGCCCGGGAAGTAGTGGTAGACCAGCGGCCGTGAGATGCCGGCGGCAGCGGCGATCTCGTCGATCGACACCTCCTCGGGGGAGCGCCGGCTGAACAAGTCCAGCGCTACGCCGATCAGTTGCTGCCTGCGCTCGTCGACGCCCATCCTGCGCCGTACCCCGGTCGTCGTCATCCGGACAGCCTAACCGGAGTGCGGCCGGGTGGCTCCTACAGGTCCAGCACCAGCCGCCCGCCCCGGCAGCGCGAGACGCAGATCAGCATGGAATCGGCGCGCTCGTCGTCGGTCAGCAGCTCGTCGCGGTGGTCGATCTCGCCTTCCAGGACGCGCTGTTGGCAGGTTCCGCAGAAGCCCTGCTCGCAGGAGTACGCGATATGGGGCAGCTCCTCGCGGACGGCGGCCAGCACCGACTGCCCGGCCGCGACCCGCACGGTACGGCCGGTGCGGTGCAGCTCCACCTCGAAGGCGTCGGAGTCCGCCGGGCCCGTCGCGTCCGTCCCGCCCGTCGTCGCGGAGAACCGCTCCAGGTGCAGGGTGCAGCCTTCGGGGAGCGCGGCGGTGACGGCGGCCATCAGCGGCTCGGGCCCGCAGCAGTAGACGGCCGTGCCGGGCGCGATGTCCGCCAGCGTGGCGGCGGCGTCCGGATGTCCCGCCTCGTCCTGCGCGACCACGGTCACCCGGTCACCGTCGGCGCCGAGCTTCTCGACCTCGTCCAGGAACGGCATCGACCCGCGCGACCGGCCCCCGTACACCAGCCGCCAGTCGGCCCCCCGCGCGGCCAGCGCACGCAGCATCGGCAGGACCGGCGTGATCCCGATCCCGCCCGCCACGAAGACGTACGCCTCCGCCTCCACCAGCGGGAACCGGTTGCGCGGCCCGCGCACCTCGATCTCCGCGCCCTCCCGGAGCTGCTCATGCACCTCCCGCGACCCGCCCCGCCCGTCCGCCACCAGCCGGGTTGCGACCGTGTACGTACCCGGGTCGTCCGGATCACCGCAGAGCGAGTACTGCCGCACCAGCCCGGAGGGCAGGACGAGGTCCAGGTGGGCGCCCGGCTGCCAGCTCCGCAACCCGGTTCCCTCCAGCCGGAGTTGTACGACCCCGTCGGCGACGGAGGAGCGCTCGGTGACGGTCAGCCGCCGGATGGTCGTCGCCCGTCGCCGCGAGTGCCCGGAGACCGGATCGGGCAGCGCGGGCATCGGCCACAGCGGCGACCGGGCGATCCGGCGGCGCAGCGCCCGCCGGGTGAGCAGGGCGGTACCGGCGACGAGGACGGCGGTACGGAGACGCGGCAGGGCCATGGGTCAGGACGTTCCCGTCGTACGGGCCTCGGCGGCGAGCGCCGCGGGCGACTGGGCGAGGTAGTCGACGGCCTGGGCCGTGCTGCCCTCCTGGGAGGGGTGGTAGGAGCGGCTGAGGTAGCTGGGTATGGACCGCAGGATCGCGCCCGTGCTGGGCAGCGTCCCCTCCTTCCCGCTGGCGTGGAACGCCTTGAACGACGCCTTGCCGTCCAGCAGGCTCGGGTCGTTCTCCATGAAGAACCGGATGCCGCGCTGCCAGAGGAAGACCAGCGCCGAGAAGGCCGCCGCCCACGTCCGCACCCGCCTGCGGTAGCCGCCGTCGACATGCATGAACACCTCGAACGCCACCGACCGGTGCTCCACCTCCTCCGCACCGTGCCAGCGCAGCAGGTCCAGCATGGTCGGATCGGCGCCCTTGCGGTCCAGCGCCTCGGCGTTGAGGATCCAGTCGCCGAGGAAGGCGGTGTAGTGCTCGATGGCCGCGATCATCGCCACCCGCTCCATCAGCCACCACTGCGAGGGCCGCCCCGGCGGCAGCGTCCGGTCCCCGAGCAGCTTCTCGAAGAACCAGTCGACCTGCGCGGTGTACGGCGTCGGGTCGAGCCCCAACTCCCGCATGTGCGGCAGCACATCGTCGTGCGCCTGCGAGTGCACGGCCTCCTGGCCGATGAACCCGATGACGTCCTCGCGGAGTTGGTCGTCATGGATGTACGGCAGGATCTGCCGGTACACATGGATGAACCAGCGCTCTCCGGCAGGGAGCAGCAGATGGAGCACGTTGATGGTGTGCGTGGTGAACGGATCGCCCGGCACCCAGTGCAGGGGGGTCTTCTCCCAGGCGAAGGAGACCTTGCGGGCCTTGAGCGCCGTCCGCTCCGACGCGACCGCCGCTGGCTGCGTGTTAGACATGGTGTCAATGTACTGACGGGTACCCGGTGGGGCCAGGGGTCTGCACGGATTTCCCGCCGCCCTGTACGGGAATGGGGCCGGGCCATGATGAAGGGATGACGACGACGAATTCATCCCGTGCCCGCTCGTTCGACGCGATCGCCGCCTCCTACGCCGCCCACCGGCCCTCCTACCCGCCTGCCCTGCTCGACGCGATCGAGGAGCTGTCCGGCTGTCCGCTGGCCGGGGCCCGCGTCGCGGACGTCGGTGCCGGCACCGGGATCGCCACCGCTCTGCTGGACGGCCGGGGCGCGAGGGTTACGGCGGTGGAGCCCGGTGACGGGATGGCGGGGCAGCTCCGCCGGGGCCTGCCGCACGTGCCGGTGGTCCGGGGTGACGGCAACCGGCTGCCGCTGCGGACCGGGTCGCTGGACCTGATCACGTACGCCCAGTCCTGGCACTGGACCGACCCCCACCGTTCGGTCCCCGAGGCGCGCCGGGTGCTGCGCCCGGGCGGGGCGCTCGCGCTGTGGTGGAACGACTCCGACCCGCGCGTGGAGTGGATCGGCGAGCAGCGGCGGCGGGTGCTGGACGCCTTCGGCGAGGGTCAGGAGGACCAGCACGTGGCGGCGTACGACCCCGACGCCAGGCTCCGCGCCGAGCTGCCCGCCGGGGTCGACTTCCGTACCCGGCAGGTGGAGTGGAGCCGTGAGGTGACGCTCGACGTCCACCTCGCCAACCTCGCCAGCCATTCCATCTTCCTGGTCGCGGAACGGGCGGTGGCGGAGCCTGTGTTGGAGCGGGAACGCGCCCTGCTGGCCGACGCCTTTCCCGGCGGCACCGTCCGGGAGGCCTATGTGACGAGCCTGGCCGTCACCCGTACCTGAGACCGGATTTGGGTGCAGGATGGGCCGATGGCGACAGAACCGGAATGGCGAGTCGGAGCCGGCCCCCGGGCCGCGGGCACCCTCCTGGCAGCGCTGCTGCTTCTGACCGGGTGCAGCGCGGACGGCAAACAGAACGCGGCCGACGGCGCCGGGAACGACCGTCCCTCGGCACCGCCGACCGCGACGGGAACCCTGGAGCAGCTGGCCGAGAAGGCAGGCTGCGAACCCAACGTACAGACCGACGCCCAGGAGCTCCGGCAGGCCAACTGCAAGATCGCGAGCGGGCGTTACGTACTGACCACCTTCGCCACCGACCGCGGCCAGCGCGAGTGGATCAACGAGGCCAAGGACTACGGCGGTTCGTACCTCGTCGGCCGGCGCTGGGTCGCCGTCGGCGAGGCGAAGGTGGTCGCGGCGCTGCGCGGCCGGCTCGGGGGGACGGTGGAGACCGCCTCGCCGCACCACTCGGGGGAGAGCGGGGATGGGGGGAGCGAGGAAGGGCACTCCGGTCACCACGGGAGCTGACCGCGCAGGTTCGGGGGGACGGGCCTCACGGGGGCCGGTGCCGGTGCCGAATCACCGGCACCGGCCCCCTCGGTGTCACAGGTGTCACAGGTGTCACAGGTGTCGCAGATGGCGTATCAGCGGCACCTGCGCCCGTCGTTGATGCACCGCACCATCTTCTTCATCAGCCTCTGGTCGAAGACGTTGATGAAGTCGCCGTGGTCGGTGATCGGCTTGTGCAGCTGCTCCGGGAAGGAGTCGACGGCGAAGCCGGGCCCCGGCGGCACGTCGTACACGATCCGCTGGACCAGCTGCGGAACCGCCCGGAACCCGTTCGGGCACCGTCCGTTCGGCTGCGCGAACGCCACATGGGTGCGGTGGTTGGCGCTGTCGGTGTTCTGCCCGTCCCAGCAGTTCTGGAAGGCGAACGTACGGACCACCTGGCTGCCCTCGGGGCAGATCGGGTACTTGTCCTTCAGCTGGCGGTTCTCGAAGCCGGTGCAGCTCCAGGAGGCGTTGGCGTTGGCGTCGCCGTTGGTGAACGCCTTCGCGTCGCCGGTGATGATCCGCAGGAAACGCGGCATCGCGGTGACCCTGCCGACGGGGGAGCCGACGAACTTCAGGGTCACCTGGGACGGTGTCTGGATCTGGCCGACGTTCTGGTCGCGCCCGCCGCCGTCGGCGTTCACGTCGGCCTCGTCCTGCCCGTTCTGCAGGCGCAGCACGGGCCAGTAGTAGGTCGACCGGTCGCCCTGATTACGGCAGGTGGTGGCGCCGTTCGCCAGGTCGTCGTCGCTGGCGAAGGCGTCGTTGGCCTGGTTGCCGATGTAATCGTGCATATGGTGCGCGCCGTTGCTCACGCCGGGCGCGACGATGACGTTGTCCGGGTTGAACTTCCCGTTCTCGTTACGGCCGCAGTCGGTGGTGAAGGTGCCCCGGGAGGCGCCGCGGCGCTGGCGGGGGCGCTGGACATTGGGCTGGACGGACTGGATGTCGACAAAATCGGACGGCTCGGGCCCGTTGCCGCCCTGACCGCCCTGGCCCTGACCCTGTCCAGGGTCCTGGCCGTTGCCTTGGTTGTCACCCCGGCCTTGGTTGTCACCTTGGCCCTGGTCATCGCCCTGGCCTTGATTCTGGCCCTGGTCCTGCCCCTGGCCGTCGTCCTGGCCGCCATCGCCGTTGCCGCCGTCACCGCCGTTGCTGCCGTTGCCGCCGGCACCCGTGTCTCCGCCGGGATTGCCGCCAGGGTTGCCGGAGGCGCTGTCGTCGGCGCGCAGGTTGCACCCGGCGAGGCCTTCGATCCCCGCGGGCCGCTCTCCGACGCGTCCGATCGCGATGCCGATGCGGTCGAGGCTCGCCGTCCGCTTGTTCCGCAACGGGCCGAGCACAGTGTTCTCGGCGAGCCCCGGATCCTGGGATATCTGCTCCTTCCGGTCGGCGAACTGCCGGTAGGCATCGGTGATCTGGGTATCCATCGCGGCGAGCTCGCGGTCGACCTCGGGGCGTGCCTGCTCGGGCACGTCGGGCAGTTCGTTACCGGCATCGGGACAGTCGATGGTGGACATCTGGCGGCCCGTGTTCTGGGCCCGGGTGGTGGGCGGCGATCCGGACGGCCCTTCCCCCGCGGAGGCGTAGACATTGACCGCCACCAGCCCGCCCCCGCCCAGGATCAGGGCGGCGGAGGCGGCTATGGCCCGGTTGGCCAGGCTTGAGCGTTTCTTGCGGGACGTACGGGGTGTACGTGCTGTGCGTCGCATGGGACTCCTCTGCTTCGAGGGAGAAGCGTGACGTCCCATACGCGCGGCCCCGGCGCCCTGTTCAGCCCCGCGGCCGATTCGTGCGAAGCTCCAGCGGGAAAGCGGCCCGAATGCCCAATTCTCAGGCGAAGGCGGCCAATGGGGTGTCCACCGGTGCTCCGGTGAGCCGGTTGGCGAGCGTGGACAGCGTGTAGGCGCCGATGCCCAGGACCACTTCCAGGGCGTTCTGTTCGGTGTAGCCGTACGACAGGAAGTCCCGCAACGCCTCGTCGTCGACCGCCCCCGCCGAGGCGAGCACCTCCAGCGTGAACCGGCGTACGGCTTCCAGGTGTTCGTCGGGAAGCGGGGGGTTCGTGCGGTCGCGGAGGGCGGCGAGGAGTGCCGGGTCTGCGCCCATGCGGGTCAGCTTCGCCGTGTGCATGGCCACGCAGACGTGGCAGTCGTTACGGGTGGCCATCGTCATGATCAGGACCTCGCGGGAGAGCGGGTCCAGGGTGCAGGACTCGAAGATCGCGCTGATCTTGAGGAAGCCGTCCAGGGTGTGCGGCGAGGTGGCGAGCCGGGCGACGGCGGCGGGTCGGTAGCCCAGGCGCTCCGTCACCGACTCCAGCGCTCGCCGTGCGGCGGGCGGGGCGGTGTCGGGAGTGTGGTCGGGGAAGGGCATGGCAAACCTCTCGCAGCGCTAGGGTGGACAACATGGTTGACGAAAAAAAGGTAAACCAGGTTGTCGAGTCCCGCAACGGCTTTGAGCTGCCGCTGCTCCTCTTCGCAGGCTTCCGCTCGATCATCGACACCCTGCACCGGGACCTCGCCGAGCACGGACACCCCGAGACCCGGCCCGCGTACGGCTTCGCCCTCCAGGCGGTGGGGCGCGACGGCGCGGCCATCAGTGACATCGGGCGGCGCCTTGGGGTCTCCAAGCAGGCGGCCGGGAAGACCGTCGAGAAGCTGGAGACCCTCGGTTACGTGGAGCGCGCCCCGGACCCCGCCGACGGCCGGCGCACCCTGATCCGCCTCACCTCGCACGGCGTCGACCTGCTGGCCCGGTCCGCCGAGGGCTTCGACCGGCTGCGGGCCGAGTGGGCCCGGGAGCTGGGGGAGGAACGGCTGGCCGCCCTGGAGCAGGACCTCCGCGCGATGGCCCCGGGCGGCGCGTTCCGGCTGGACGCGGCGGGCTGGTTCACGGGCTGAGCACCGCTCCGCGCACCCCTGCCGCGCGTACCGGCGCTCAGCCGCGGTCCAGATAGGCCAGCACCGCCAGCACACGGCGGTTGTCGTCGTCCGAGGGCGGCAGGCCGAGCTTCCCGAAGATGTTCGACGTGTGCTTGGCGATCGCCCGCTCTGTGATCACCAGCTGGGCGGCGATCGCCGTGTTGGACCGGCCCTGCGCCACCAGCTCCATCACCTCCCGCTCGCGCGGGGTGAGCCCGCCCATCGGCTCGTCCCGCGAACGGCGGGAGAGCAGCTGGGAGATGACCTGCGGGTCCATCGCCGTGCCGCCCGCCGCCACTCGTCGTACGGCGTCGATGAACTGGTCCGCGTCGAAGACCCGGTCCTTCAGCAGATAGCCGATGCCCCCGTTGCCGTCGGCCAGCAACTCCCGCGCGTACAACTGCTCCACGTGCTGGGAGAGCACCAGCACCGGCAGCCCCGGCCGGGCCCGCCGGGCGGCCAGGGCGCACTGCAGCCCCTCGTCCGTGTGGGACGGCGGGAGCCGGACGTCGACGACCGCGACGTCCGGCTCCGACTCGGCCAGGGCCTTGCTCAGTTCGGGCCCGGTCTCCACGGCTGCGGCGATCTCGAACCCGTACGCCTCCAGCATGCGCACCAGTCCGTCGCGCAGCAGGAAGAGGTCTTCGGCTAGGACAACACGCAAGGCAGCTCCATGGTGACCATAGTGGGGCCGCCCGCGGGGCTGCTGACGGCCAGGACGCCGTCGAATGTACCGAGTCGCCGTTCGATTCCGCTCAGCCCGGAGCCCGACCCGATCCGCGCACCGCCCCCGCCGTTGTCCGTCACGGAGATCCGGAGCATGCCTTCGCCGTGGTGCAGGTCCACCCGGATTCGGTCGCCGCCGGAGTGCTTCACCGCATTGGTCAGGGCCTCGCTCACCGCGAAGTACGCCGCCGACTCCACCGACGCCTCCGCCCGCCCCGGCAGCTCCACCGTCACCTCCGTGGCCACCGGCAGCCGCAGGGCCAGCGCCTTGACCGCGTCGCCGAGGCCCCGTTCGGCGAGAACCGGCGGGTGGATGCCCCGGACCAGGTCACGCAGCTCGGTCAGGGCCTCCGCCGACGACTCCCGGGCCATGGCCAGCAACTTCTTCGCCTGCGCGGGGTCCTTCTCGATGAGCGCCTCGATCGTGCCCAGGTTCATCCCCATCGCGACCAGCCGCGCCTGCGCCCCGTCGTGCAGGTCCCGCTCGATGCGCCGCAGCTCGGAGGCGGCGGTGTCCACCGCCTCGTGCCGCGTCTCGGTGAGCCGGTCCACCCGCTGCGCCAGCGTCTGCTCGGGCGTCGGCGCCAGCAGCGGGCGGGCGATCACGAAGTGCAGCCGCAGCAGCGGCGCCGCGGCCCTGAGGCCGACGGCGAAGATCACCGCCCCGAGCGCCAGCGCGGCCAGCCCCGTCGCCTGGCTGTCCACGGGCACGAACCCGTACCAGTACGGGCTGCCGTCCTGGAACACCCGCCACAGCCCCGCCGCCAGGACCAGCCCCTCGACCGGGTAGATCATCAGGGCGGCGGCCAGTATCGCCACGACCGGGCCGACCGTCATGTCGGCCAGCAGCCACTGGAGGTCCCGCCAGGTCGCCGGGTCCTTCAGCAGCAGCGTGGTCCGCTCCACCTGCCCGGTCACGCCTCTCCGCAGATCCGGCGGGAACGGGCGGTACGGCACCGGTATCCGTACGCCGGACCAGTCGGCCGCCCACAGCCGCCGCTGGTTCGCGTGGCGGCGCACCCCCTCCAGCACCAGCGGGGTCGTGAACACCCCGATGCCCAGCAGGATGAAGGCGATCGAGAGCACCGCGAGGACGAACAGGATGATGGAGACCGCCAGCCCGTAGACCGACAGGACGAGCCCCCGTCCCGCCGCCAGCATCGGCGGCCGTATCCGTGTCGCGAGTGCGTTCATCGTGATCCCTCTCCCCTCACGGGACCCGAGCCGGCCCCCGTCGTGCTGCAAGTCTCGCCCCCGCCCACCCCACGGCGGCAGCCGGTACGCCACCCACCCGGGGGTGTAGCCAGCACCACCCCGGGACCTCGTGCCGGCCCCTCGCGATGGGGGGCTCCGACGGCTGGGGCGGCCGGGCCGCCGTTCCTAGATTCGATGCGTTCCGACGTACGGCCCTTTCCGAAGCCTGTCCCTGGGGGGAACCGCATGAAGCGCAACCGCGCGAGGCACAACCTCGCCGCACGCATCGGCGTGTGGAGCACACACCACCGCAAGACCGCCGTTCTCGGCTGGCTGCTCTTCGTCGTGCTCGCCGCGGGCATCGGCGGGGCCACCGGCATGGTCGAGATGTCCGACGCGGAGAACGGGGCCGGCGACTCCGCCCGCGCCGAGCAGATCCTCCAGGACGCGGGCCTCGCCAAGCCCGCCGGCGAGCTGGTCATGGTCTCCGCCCCCGCCGCCGGGGAGTGGGAAACGGCCGCCGCGGCCCTGGCCGACGCCGTAGGTGACACCGGCGCGGTACGGGACCTGGCCGCGCCCCTCCCCTCCGAGGATGGCAAGGACGCCCTGGTCACCTTCGCGATGCGCGGCGACGCACGGACCGCCCCGGACCGGGTCCAGCCCGTGCTGGACGCCGTGGCCGCCGTGGCGAAGGCCCATCCGGACGTCGAGATCCACCAGTTCGGCGAGGCGAGTGCGGGCAAGTGGCTCGGTGACCTGCTGGCCGACGACTTCCGGCGGGCCGAGTTCACCGCCGTACCGCTCGCCCTCGGCATCCTCCTCGTCGCCTTCGGCGCCGTCGTCGCCGCCCTGCTCCCGGTCGGCCTCGCGCTCACCGCGTGCCTGGCCGCCTTCGGCCTGCTCTCCCTCGCCAGCCACCAGCTGCACCTGTTCCAGACGACGTACTCGGTGATGTTCCTGATGGGGTTCGCCGTCGGCGTCGACTACTGCCTCTTCTACCTGCGCCGCGAGCGCGACGAGCGGGCGGCGGGCCGGGACGCCGGGACCGCCCTGCGGATCGCCGCCGCCACCAGCGGCCGGGCGGTGCTCGTCTCCGGGCTGACCGTGATGGTCGCGATGGGCGGCATGTTCCTCTCCGGGCTCCTGCTGTTCAAGGGGTTCGCCCTCGCCACGATCATCGTCGTGTTCATCGCCATGCTCGGCTCGGTGACCGTCCTGCCCGCGCTGCTCTCCTGGCTCGGCGACCGCGTCGACGCGGGCCGCATCCCGTTCCTCAACCGCCGCGCCCGGCAGGGAGGCCACATCAGCGGCCGCGTCCTCGGCCCCGTACTCGCCCGCCCCCGCCTCTTCGCCGTCGCCGCCACCGTCCTCCTCCTCGGCCTGGCCGCCCCCGCGCTCGGCATGAAGACCGAAACCCTGGGCCTGGAGAAGCAGTTCGGCTCCGACTCGCAGCTCTCCGTCGCCCACCGCACGATCACCGAGAGCTTCCCCGGCGGCCCCGCCCCCGCCCTGGTCGTCGTCCGGGCACCCGATATCACCGCCCCGGACGTCGGCAAGGCCCTCGCGGGCTTCGACAACGTCACCGTCCACCGCGACCGGAACATCGCCGAGATCGAGGTCCCCCTCCCCGGCGGCACCACCGGCCTCACCGAACTCCGCGAGCAGCGGCTGCCCGCCGCCTTCGACGGGACGGGAGCGGAAGCGTACGTCACCGGGGAGACCGCCTCCTCCGTCGACTTCAACGACCAGCTGCGGCGCGGCATCGTCCCGGTCTTCGCGTTCATCACCGCGGTGACGTTCCTGCTGACGCTGTTCTGCTTCCGGTCGTACGTCATCGCCATCACCTCCATCGTCCTCAACCTGCTCTCCGTGGCCGCCGCCTACGGGGTGATGACCGCCGTCTTCCAGCACGGCTGGGGCGCCTCGCTCATCGGTTCGGAGGGGGTCGGCGCCATCGAGGCGTGGATGCCGCTCTTCGTCCTGGTCGTGCTGTTCGGCCTCTCCATGGACTACCACGTGTTCGTGGTCTCCCGGATCCGCGAGGCCCGCGGCGCCGGCCAGGACAACCGGGCGGCGATCGAGACCGGCATCCGCCGCACGGCCGGGGCGGTGACCGGCGCGGCCGCGATCATGGTGGCGGTCTTCGCGGTGTTCGGCACGCTCTCCATGCAGGACATGCAGCAGATGGGCGTCGGCCTCGCCGTGGCGGTGCTCCTCGACGCCACCGTCGTACGGATGGTGCTCCTGCCCTCCGTGATGCTGCTGCTCGGCGAGCGCAACTGGCGCACACCGAGGGGCCTTTCGCGGCTGCCGAGCCTGGAGGGCGGCGAGCCGGACCTGCGGGCGGAGGCCACCCCCGTAACCGCGAAGGTGTGACACACGGGGACGGCCCCGGACCACGGTACGAGACCGTGGTCCGGGGCCGCCGCGCGGGCAACAGACAGCTCAGGGCGTGTACTTGTACCCCACCCGGCGGACCGTCTGGATCGAACGCCGGTGCTCCGCACCGAGCTTGCGGCGCAGCCGGGCGACATGGACGTCGACGGTGCGCCCGTCGCCCACATGCCCGTACCCCCACACCGTCGTCACCAGCTGGTCCCGGGTGTGCACCCGGTGCGGGTGCGCCACCAGGTGGGCCAGCAGCTCGAACTCCAGGTACGTGAGGTCGAGGGTGACGCCGTCGACGGAGGCCGTACGCCGGGTCGCGTCGATCCGGACCGGCCCGGGCGGCGCCGCCTCCTCGGCCGGCTCCGGCGCCGACTGCTGGGCGAAGGGCCCGCGGCCCTGACGGTCGCCCGGCCGGTCGGTCTGCCGGTCACCCTGGCGGTCGAGCTGCCGGGCGTGCTGCGAGGCGGCGACCGCACCGGCCAGCGCCGGCTGCTGGTCGGCCGGCACGAGCACCAGGTAACCGATCATCGGCGGCTGGCCCGGCAGGGCGGGAAGCGTGTGCTGGGGGGCGGGCAGCCACGTCGCGCCCGGCGGCAGGAAGTCGGCCACGTCGGAGAGCCGGGCGACCTCGTCACGGTCGACGGCGCGCAGACGGTGCCGGTTGGGGGAGAGGGAGCGGGCGGTGGGGTTGGCCGCAGCGGGCGCCGGGGAGGCTGCGGTGGCAGCGGAAGCGGCGGAGAAAGTACGGGTGTTCGCCATGGAGGGTCAGCTCTTTCGCGCGAGGAGTCGTCGAGGACGGACTTACGTCGTGCGCGCGGACCGAAGGCCGGGGTGAGCGGCTTTAGAGGGCCTGCGCGTTCCACGCGCGGCAACACACCCGGTCGAAATCATGGTGCTGACGGGAAGGCCAGAACGGCTCAAGGTCGCTGCGACCCGACGCGATGTACTGGAAGCTGGCCATGGCTCCATTGAAGCAGACATTGCGGCAATGCATCAGACTCCTCTCACCCGTCGATACGGCCTCTTGGCGTTACCTTCCTCACGCTGCGCTTTTTCTTGCTCACTTTTCCTTCCCCCGGTCTCGAACGAGCGGGGAAACAAACGGGAAGGGGCCCGCCGGTGTGAACCGGCGGGCCCCTGGGACATCCGATGGGACACCCGTTGGGATGCCCGTCGGGGCATCCGTGGCGTCGGGATCAGACCTGGTCGGCCTTCTCCAGCGCGGTGCAGCAGGTGTCCACGATGAGCCGCGTGACGACGTACGGGTCGACGTTGGCGTTGGGACGGCGGTCCTCGATGTACCCCTTCTGGTCCTGCTCGACCTGCCAGGGGATACGGACCGAGGCGCCGCGGTTGGAGACGCCGTAGCTGTACTCGTTCCACGGGGCGGTCTCGTGCAGACCGGTGAGCCGGTCGTCGATGCCCGCGCCGTAGTTCTTCACGTGGTCCAGCGGCTTGGAACCCTCACCCAGCGACTCGCACGCGGTGATGATCGCCTCGTACCCCTCGCGCATCGCCTTGGTGGAGAAGTTGGTGTGCGCGCCCGCGCCGTTCCAGTCGCCCTTGACCGGCTTCGGGTCCAGCGTCGCGGAGACGTCGAAGTCCTCGGCGGTGCGGTAGAGCAGCCAACGGGCCACCCACAGCTGGTCGGAGACCTCCAGCGGGGAGAGCGGGCCCACCTGGAACTCCCACTGGCCCGGCATGACCTCGGCGTTGATGCCGGAGATCCCGAGCCCGGCGGCCAGGCAGTTGTCGAGGTGCTTCTCCACGATCTCGCGGCCGAAGATCTCGTCCGCGCCGACGCCGCAGTAGTAGCCGCCCTGCGCGGCCGGGAAGCCGCCCTCGGGGAAGCCGAGCGGCCGGTGGCCGTCGAAGAAGGTGTACTCCTGCTCGATGCCGAAGATCGGGGCCTGGCCCGCGAACTGCTCGGCGACCGGACGGAGCACGGCCCGGGTGTTGGACTCGTGCGGCGTCATGTCGATGTTGAAGACCTCGCACAGCACGAGGATGTCTTCACCGCCGCGGATCGGGTCCGGACAGGTGAAGACGGGCTTCAGCACCCGGTCGGAGGCGTGGCCCTCGGCCTGGTTGGTGCTCGAACCGTCGAATCCCCAGATCGGGAGATCCGCCACGTCGCCCGACGGCGTGCCGTCCATGATCTTCGTCTTGGAGCGAAGCTTGGCGGTCGGCTCGGTGCCGTCTATCCAGATGTACTCAGCCTTGAACGTCACGGACGCCATCCTTTGCGGGTGCAGCGGTCTATGCCGCGCAGCTTGGCAAGACGCGATTTCCCGTCCGTTGCCCGAGTGTGAACCCCGTGTTACCGAGGTTTCCTGCGATAAAAGGCCACCTTGTAGGGACTCGTCATATGTTGCCCTTGAGCCTCATACGTTGCCCTTGAGCAGCTGGGCGAACCCGGCGGCACGGATCCGCCGCACGAGTTCCTCCCGGCTCGACCCCAGCGTGGCGGCCGCCCGGGACAGCTCCCAGTCCGCGCCCGCGAGGACGTGCAGCAGATAGCCGCGCCGGATCTGGGCGTCGGAGAGCCGGAACGTCTTGAGGTAGGCGACCCGCCCCTTGTGGTCGGTGACCGTCTCGCCGATGTGCTGCCCGCTGCCGTCCCGGACGAACGGAGGCAGGAACCGCCACAGCGTGAACGACCCCATGCGGTAGACGCGGTCGAAGCCGTACGAGGAGTCCAGCAGCTCCCGCGCGAACAGGCTCTCGTGCGCCTCCTCCCACACCCGCTGCTGCCCCCGCGCGGCCGCCCGCAGTTCGGCGAGCGTACGGATGTGCGCCCCGTCCCCGAGCCGCGCCCCGAACTCCGGCACCGGCGCCCCGTACAGCGCGTACTGGTGCACCAGCTCCCCGTACAGGTCCTCCACCAGCGAGGCGTGCAGCAGCCGGTAGTCCTCCGGGTGCGGCACCACGAAGGCGGCGGCGAGCGCGTCGGAGACGTACACCATGACCCCGCACTGGTCCGGGTGGATCTCGAAGATCCGCAGCGCGTCCCCGAGCCCGCACACTGACCACCCGAGGTACGCGTCCTCCGCGCGCGGCGACAGCCCGTCGCGCAGCGCCCGGCGCGACCACTCCTCCCAGGCGGTGGACGGGCCGCCGAAGTGCAGCGCGAGGTACCCCTCCAGGGCCATATGGAGCGGCAGGAACCGCAGCCGGTCGCCGGGGCGGCGCTTGGCCATGCGGTGGAGGGGCGGCCGGGGCAGGCGAAGGCTACGGGGCGTGTCCGGCCCGCCGAACTGGGTCCCGTACGCGGCCGACTGCCCGCCCTGCCCTTCGGCGCCCGAGCCTGACCAGTCGGCGACCAGGCCGTCCGGGATGTACGAGACGTAGTGCGTACGGGTCCCGAGCTCGACGACCCCCGCCCCGAGCCCGTCATACACCTCCCGGTGCAGCCGGAGCCCCTCCACCGGCGCCTCACGCACCAGCGGTACGAGCCGGACGCCGCCCCAGACCTGCGAGGGCCGGGTGGTGAGCCCGGTCAGCTCCAGCCGGTTCACGCCACCGCCCCCTTCTCCGTCTCCTTCTTTCCCAGGAACAGCGCCGCCCGCCGGTCCAGATACGCGTGCAGCTCCGCCGCCCCGGTCCGGCCCTCCGCGAACCGGGCGATCTCCACCAGCGCGGGCAGATCCTCCGCGTCCCGGATCCCGGCCGTCGGCACCCCCGCCGCGAGCCGCCGCACGTCGAAACCGTCCGCGTCGTATACGGGGTTCACGTGCACCACCGCCGTCCGCCGCCCCGGATCCAGCCGCTGCCGCCACACCCGCAGCACCTCACCCGCCAGGCCCACCGGAGCGTTGTCCCAGCCGTCCGACACGATCACCAGCCGGTCCGGCTCCGCGCCACCGGGACCGGGCTCCAGCGCGTCCAGGACCCGCATCCCCAGCGGGGTCGGGCCCCACGGACGTACGAGCAGGGCGTCGTCCCGCCCCGAGGTCCACAGCCCCCGGTACGCACCCGGCGCCGCGAGCGCCTCCAACAGGTGGTGGCAGGCCAGAGCCACGGCGAGCGGCCGCCGCCGCTTCTGCCCCGACCCGGACGAGGAGAAGCTGTCGTCGAGCACCGCGTGCACCCGGCCCCAGCTCCCCGCGTGCTTCCCCGCGGTCCGGCGCGCGGCCGTGCGCAGCGCACCGGTCAGCTCGGTGCGCCGGGCGGCGCGCTGCTCGAAGGGGAGCGCGAGGACGTACAGCGCCAGCCGGGTCAGCGGCATCACGCCCAGGTCCACGTCCGGCCGCTGAGCCACGGCGTGGGTGCGCAGCCGCTCCAGCCGGGTCATCCTGGGCGCGGCCCGCTTCAGGAACGCCTCGCGCTCCATCCCGTGCCGGGCCGCGAACCCCTCCGCGACGGTGAACGGCAGCTCGGCCACGGCCCCCTGCTCGTAGTGGGCGCGCCGCCACGCGTCCAGCATCGGGTGCGCGTACCGCGGCAGCTTCCCCGGCCGGAACAGGAACGCCCCGATCTCGGCGAGCGGGCCCGTCCCCTGCGGGCACCGCAGATGGACATGGCGGGCGGCCGTCTTCACCCCGCTCCGGTACTTCACCGCGTCGTGCCCCAGATCCGGCCGGGCCGCCAGCCAGTCGCGCATGATCGCCCGGGTCCGCCGGTTGTTGAAGCCGGCCCTCGGTGCGCCGCTCCTCGGCGCTCGCCTCGCCCGCCGTTCCCAGCAGGCCGAGGACGATGCGGGCGGCGTTGTGGTCGTTGATGTCGAGGGCGAGGGAAGCGGCGTACACACGGCGGTAGTTGACCCGTACGTAGGCGTGCAGGAAGTCCAGCGACAGTTGCTGGTCGAGGGCGCCGGAACGGAACTCGCGCTGTCCGGTCGCGGTGATCGCCGCGTTCGCGAAGAGCAGGACGTCTTCGGCGGCGACGAGGTCGGCGAGCGTCTCGGGCGGCGGGTTCATGGACTTCCCCCAGTACGGACGGTGTTCATGCGCTTCCCCCGGTGCGGACGGTGTTCACGCACTTCCCCGGTGCGGACTGCGGACTGCGGATGCCGGCCGGGGAATGGAGGCGCGAACAACGAAATCATCGCTTCACAGGCACGTCCCGGTAGTCGCAGCCGAAGTCCCGCGGCCGGCCCCGGAAACGTAACGGGCCGCGCCCGCCGCGCGCCACCGCATTCGGGCGACGCCGCGCGCCGAGGCCGCACCGACGCGCCTGGTGGCGGCCGGCACGAGCTCGCACCGCTGTCCAGGCGCCGACCGGCACCAGCTCGCACCGCCGTCCAGGCACCGACCGGCACCAGCTCGCACCACTGTCCAGGCGCCGACCACCACCAGGCACACTGGCCCCCATGACGACACCCGCCACCCCCGCCTCCACCTCCGCCCCCACCCCCTTGCGCATCGGCCTCCTCGGCACCGGCCCCTGGGCGCGCAACACCCAGGCCCCCGCGCTCGCCGCCCATCCCGGCGTCGAGCTGAGCGGGGTGTGGGGCCGCCGGGCCGAGGCGGCCGAGGCCCTGGCCGCCGCCCACGGGACCCGGGCGTACACGGGGGAGGCGGGGATCGACGCGCTGCTGGAGGCGAGCGACGCGGTGGCGTTCGCGCTGCCGCCGGACATCCAGGCGCCGCTCGCGGTCCGGGCGGCGGAGGCGGGCTGCCACCTTCTGATGGACAAGCCGGTCGCCACGACGGTGGACGGGGCCCGCGCGGTCGCGGAGGCGGCGGAGAAGGCCGGGGTCGCCTCGGTGGTCTTCTGCACGCTCCGCTTCGCGCCGGAGACCACCGCGTGGATCGCCGAACAGACGGCGGTGGGCGGCTGGTTCACCGCCCGGGCGCAGTGGCTCGGCTCGCTCTACGCCGAGGGTTCGGCCAGCGAGTACGCCGACTCGCCGTGGCGGCGCGAGAAGGGCGGTCTGTGGGACGTCGGCCCGCACGCGCTCTCGGTGCTGATCCCGGTCCTGGGTGAGGTCGAGCAGCTGACCGCCGCCCGCGGCCCCGCCGACACCACCCACCTCATCCTGCGCCACACCTCCGGCGCCTCCAGCACGGTGGCCCTCGGCCTGAGCGCCCCGCCGGCCGCGGCGGGCATGGACATCGAGGTGCGGGGCGAGCACGGTACGGCCGCGGTCCCGGACTGGGATGGGGCGGAGGCGGCGTTCCGGGCAGCGGTGGACGCGCTGGCCGAAGCGGTACGTACGGGGGTGCCGCACGCCTGCGACGCCCGCTTCGGCCTCCGGCTGACGGAGCTGCTGGCGGAGGCGGAGACCCAGGCGGGCCGGTAGCCGGATCGGCTCACCCCGGAGGCGGAAGGGCCCGGCACAGGGCCTCCAACGCCTCCGGGTAGGCGTGTTCGGCAGGCGTGGCGTACCCCACGACGAGCCCGTCCCGCGCACCGTCCGCCTGCTCGCTGTCCGCCTGTTCGCCCTTCGCCGGCTCCGCCCCCGGATGCCGGTAATCGGCGAGCCCCTCCACCGCGAGCCCCTGCCAGGCCGCCGCCCGGACCACCGACCGCTCGGTGCCGGGCGGCAGCTCCACCACCGCGTGCAGCCCCGCCGCGATGCCGGTGACCCGGACGTGCGGAGCCCGGGACGCCAGCGCCGCCACCAGCTGGTCCCGGCGCCGCCGGTGGCGCTGGCGCATCCGGCGTACATGACGGTCGTACGCGCCCGAGTCCACGAAATCCGCCAGCGTCAGCTGATCGGTGGCGCTGGAGAACTGCTCGCGCTCGCCCTTCGCCGCGACGACGGGCGCCACCAGCCGCTCGGGCAGGACCATCCAGCCGATGCGCAGGGCGGGGGAGAGGCTCTTGCTCACCGACCCGAGCAGCACCACATGCTCGGGATCGAGTCCTTGAACGGCCCCCACGGGCTGGCGGTCGTAGCGGAACTCCCCGTCGTAGTCGTCCTCCACGACGAGCCCGCCGGAGGACCGCGCCCAGTCGACCACGGCCGCCCGCCGCGCGGGGTGCAGCGGACCGCCGGTGGGGAACTGGTGGGCGGGCGTGAGGAGGACGGCCCGGTCGCGGCGGGTCAGTTCACCGACCCGGGCCCCGTCGCCGTCCACGCCCACGGGCCGGGTGCCGACGCCGTGCGAGGCGAGCAGCTCGCGGTGGAACGGCAGCCCGTACGCCTCCGCCGCCCACGGCCCGCCCATGACGTCCGCCAGCAGCCGCAGCCCGTGCGCGGCGCCGGAACAGATCACGATGCGCTCCGGCGTGGCCCGTACGCCGCGTACCCGGGCCAGATAGCCGGCCAGCGCCCGCCGCAGCTCGGGCCGCCCGTGCGGATCACCGGGCCCGAACGCGTCGTTGGGTGCGGTGGCGAGCGCCCGCCGTGCCGAGGCCAGCCAGGCGGTACGCGGGAAGGCGGCGGGGTCCGGTTGCCCCTGGACCAGGTCGTGGACGGGGCGGGAGGGGCGTTCCGGGGTGCGCGGGCGGTGGGCCGGGGTGACGGGCGCGGCCCGCTCGGCGACCCGGGTGCCCGAGCCCTGACGGGCGGCGAGCCAGCCCTCCGCGACGAGCTCCGCGTAGGCGTCGGCGACGGTGTTACGGGCGAGGCCGAGGTCGGCGGCCAGGGAACGGTACGGCGGCAACCGCGTACCCGGGGCCAGCCGCCCACTGCGCACGGCCTCGCGGAGGGCGCCCATCAGGACGGCCCGGCGGTTCCCCGTACCGGAAAACTCCAACGGCAGATCGCTGCCCAGGATCTCCGCGGAATTGACCCACGATTCAGCCATCAGAATGCACCCCACAACCGGTCGCCTGCGCCCATAGATTCGTACCCATGACGACGACAGAGATCAAGCCGCAAAACCGCACCGCCACCCCCGCCCCCACCGCCCGGCTCAATTTCGCGAAGGCCGCCCCGAAGGTGTTCCGGGCGGTGATCGGCCTGGACGCGGCGGCCCGCGAGGGCCTGGACCCCACGCTGGTGGAGCTGGTCCAGATCCGCTCCTCGCACCTGAACCACTGCGCGTACTGCCTCCACATGCACACGAAGGACGCGCGGAAGGCGGGGGAGAGCGAGGAGCGGCTGCACATGGTGGCGGTGTGGCAGGAGGCGGAACACTTCTTCACGGAGCGGGAACAGGCAGCCTTGGCCCTGACGGACGCGGTCACACGGATCGCGGACGCGGGGGTCCCGGACGCGATCTACGCCAGGGCGGCGACGCACTTCACCGAGGAGGAGCTGGCCCAGCTCCTCGCCCTGATCCTCACGATCAACACCTGGAACCGCATAGCCCTCGCCACGGCGAAGCGAGCGGGCACGGACGAACGCTGACGCCCCCCTGGCTACCGGCGCCCCAACGCATCCCGCACGGCTTCCTCGCTCCGCGCCACCACGGCGGTCCCGTCGTCGGCGGTGATGATCGGCCGCTGGATCAGCTTGGGGTGCTCGGACAGGGCGGCGATCCACCGCTCCCGCGAACCGGCGTCCCGAGGCCACTCCTTGAGCCCGAGCTCCTTGGCCGCCGCTTCCTGTGTCCGCGTGATGTCCCAAGGCTCCAGGCCGAGCCGATCCAGAACGTCCTGGATCTCCTCTGCCGACGGCACGTCCTCCAGGTAGCGCCGGACGGTGTAGTCGGCCCCTTCGGCATCCAGCAAACTCACTGCGCCACGGCACTTGGAACAGGCCGGATTGATCCAGATCTCCATGGGGCCAAGGTTACGCGAGGGGTTGCCGAAGGCGCCTCTGGCCAGGGGCGATTGTCAGTGGGGGGCAGTAAAATGGAGGGAGTTCGTGAGGGTTCCACCACCCTGCCAGGAGGATGCCGATGGCCGTTGCCGCAGTCACGACCGAGCCGCTCGACCGACAGCTCCCGATGCCCTATCACCCGCCGCTGCCGACCCCGCCGACGAAGAAGCGCCTGCCCGCCGGCCGCCCCCGCGAGTGGTACGTCTCGCACAACCGCCGCCTGAAGGCCATGCGCCTGGCGATCGCCCTGCTGGACAGCGGGGTCTACCAGCCGGCCAGCGCCGGAAACCACAAGATACGGACCACCGCCGAGCGCCTCGGCATGCACCCGCCGTCCGACACCACGTGCCGCATGGTCCGCGCCCTGATCCGCTACGGCCGCTGACACCACCTGCCCGCCTGCCGACAGCCCTGTGCCCCCGGCCCGATGTTCGGACCGGGGGCACAGGCGCATGCCTGGCCGACGTCAGAAGCCGTTGCATGAGGCGCTGGCGAAGGCGCCCGATGCCGTGGCCGTGCGCGGTGCGTCGTCGTCCACCGTCACGGAACAGGCTGCCTTCCCGCCGGACTCGCCGAGGGTGATGTTCAGCGAACCTCCCTTCATGAACCCCTTCGTCGTGACCTCCTTGGTCCACGGCAGGCTCTGTGCCGTCTCCTGGCTTGTCGACATGTCGCCGTTCCGCCAGGTGGAGTAGGAGATGGAGACGTTCTCGGCCGTGCCCGTCACCTCGTACCGGATCCGGACCGTCCGTTCGCTCTCGTCCGAGACCCCCTTGAAGACCGAGGCGGCCACGGCAACGCAGCCGCCGATCACCAGGAGGGCCAGCACGAGCAGGATCCATGGCCATTTGCGTCGCTTCTTCGGAGGCGCGGCGGGGGGAGGGCCTGCCCAGCCGCCGCTCGAAGCCCCGTACGGGGACTGTTCACTCATCCTCACAGGCTCGGACGCACCCGTGCCCGCCGCCACTCGATGCCTCCGGTCTGCGTACACACAGTCGAATGCCTCTACTGTGACCGAATGACGACCGAGGTGATCACGCCGAAGAACGGACCCGGCCCCGGCCCCGCCCAGCGCCTCCACGCCGGGGGAGCACGATGAGCGACCTGTGGACCGGCGAGAGAGTACGCCTCCGAGGCATCGAACCCACGGACTGGGAGGGCTTCCGGGCCCTGGCCCTGCACACCGTGGACGCCCGCAACGCCGACGTGGTCGACCCCCCGCGCTCGGACGAGAGCTTCCGCACCTTGGTCGCCGACCGAGCCGACCGCCCCCCGAACCCGGCCGCGTACCAACTGGTCATCGAGACCCGCTTCGAGCACGCCTTCGTCGGCGCGGTGTCGGTCGGCGAGACGGACGCCCGCGCCGGCCGCTTCCGTACGGGCATCGAGGTCACCCGCGAACACCGCTGCCAGGGCTACGCGGCCGAGGCCACCGAACTGGTCCTCACCTACATGTTCGCCGAACAGCGCAGCCACAAGTGCGAGGTCGAGGTCTACGCCTTCAACGACGCCTCCCTCGCCCTCTACCGCAAACTCGGCTTCGTCGAGGAGGGCCGCCTACGCCAGCACGAGTTCTTCGCCGGCGCCTACCACGACGTGGTCCTGCTGGGCATCACGGCGGACGAGTACTGGGCTGGGCGGGCGCGGCCGTCGCTGCGCTGAGACCGAGTCGGGAACCGGTCGCCCTAGGCCTGAAATCAGCCGAAACGCACGGGTCGACGGACACAGAACATGCCCGCCCCTGACGATGCCTTCAGTGCACCGACCGACGGCACGGGAGGGCTCATGGGCAAGCAGGTCACGTGCGGATCGACGAAGACCACGACCGGCAAGCCGTGCAAGAACCCGGCGATGGTCGGCTACTCCCGGTGCCAACTGCACCGAGGCGAGTGGACACCACGCCAGAAGAGGAACACCAAGAAGCGCTGACCGCGCCAAATCCTTCCGGCCAAGTTCGCTGTCCGGCGACGGCTGACTCCCGACGGTCGTTCAGTGATCAGGTGCTTGGGGGCGTGGCAGGCGGGTCAAGGCTTCTCGGATCGTGTTGCCGAGGTTGGGCACCGAAAGGCCCAGCTGCGTCAGCCAGTCAACTGCTTGGGCGAGCGGGACTCGGCAGTGCGCGGCTCGCTCTAGCAGGTCCTGCAAGGGCAAATAAGATTCCTTCGAAAGATACATTCCTTCCTCTTGCCCAAAGGACAGTAGCTCGTGGGCCCTAGTCGAACTGAGCCCTGGCGGTAGGCTGGTGCACGACAGAGGAATTCCATAGCTTTCAATTCTTCTGGCGATTGTCTGGGGGCTATTGAATGTAGCTCTAGCCGCTGCTAGGACATGGGCGTAGGGCATGCTGTCGCCGGTGTAGACATCCCACCAAGAGCAAGGGCTTAACGTGGAGAGAAGCTGTGCGTCGAGCTCGTCCGGGGTTTCTGGGGCCACCATCGGTACGGTGAAACCGTACTTTCGCAGTCGCGTGATCACGTCTCGGAGAGGGCGATCTTTCTGCACGGCGTCGAGTATCAGCTGATAGGGGATCGGGCCTGGGGCAACCCAAACGGAGTGATCTTCGTCCGGGCTCTCGAAGATTGATAGATCGCCCATTGTTGCGTCGGAGGGAAAATGAACGGGGCCCTCGATACCCAGATCGTGATACTTGCGTAGTGCAGCCGCAGGGGTAACTTCCAGCTCGTGAGCAGCAATGAGTACCTGAGCGGGAGGCATCGGATTCTCAGCCACTAGCCAGGACTTTTGGTGGGCACAGTGGTCCCGCAGTAGTTTTACGATCTCTGAGTTGGCTCCGCCAGCCAGCCTGCCGGGCTCTGCCCGCAGCCCATACGATCGGTAGCGATCACAGATTTCGGTGACGGAGACGTCGAGTTCGACCGCGGCCTGTGCGATCCGGCCCAGTGGCACGGTATTTCCGGGGTCGAAGAATCCTGCCCCTGTGGTCTTGCCGTCGCGCAGCAACAGCGGTTCGTTCGGAATGGCTTCGGCGAGGGCAACGACCTGGTCCGACACTTTGATGCCCAAACCGTGCCAGAACGAGGCAACCTCACGTGGCGAGAGGTCGGTCTGCGCAGCTTTGGCGGCCAGGAGTTGGACGCCTGGCTGCGTGCTGCGGGAAATGAAGGAACGCTGGTGGTCGAGGGATTCGGAGAGCAGAGGGAGAATCCTGGTCAACTCGATGCGTTGATCCGGAAATCCTTCCGGTAGCAGGTCATGGATTCCGAGGCGTGCTGCTCGCGATGCCGCCTGACGTGGAGGTAAGTCAAATTTCTCGATAGCTGAAAGGAAATATTCAGTCTGAGATCGATAGCTGCCCCCGGTCCAATGCCAGTAGTCGCGGTCATCATCCATTGCGCTGAGTAGCAATTGATCAGATGGTAATGCGGTGAGGGTGGGGCTGGATTTTATGATCTCTGGGCAGAAAGTGCTCAGCTGACTTAGGATTCGCTGATCGCTATGGGCGATAATTCGCCACAGGTAGATGTAGTTCGGTGGATCGCCGACAGTGCGCCAGAGAGATTCCCGTCTGTCGGAGGCACTTCTGCGGATAATTTTATTCTCCGCATCCGAGGGGAAAATTCCTGTCGCTCGAATGTCCAGCTTCCGTACCCCGTCCGTCAGTTGCCGTCCTGTCTTCAATAGGGAAATGGTCAAGAGGTCGGCCAGGTCAGGGCTTTCATAAGCGATCCGATTTATCCATGTCAACTTTGGGAGGGATTCCTCTTGCGATGCCAAGGACTTTGAGGCCTCAATGAGTAGGCTGCGCAACAGAGGTGAGACGTCGTCGAGGACCTGCGCGCGGTCGGCGGAGAGGCGCGCGGGAGCATAGGCGCCCGTCAGGTTAACCACGACCCCGGTCAGCCCAGACTGCGAGGAAGACAAGACGCCCTTGCGATGGGTGGGCTGTACCACCAAGCCGTCCACTAGGAGACCACCCCCGTGTTCGGTCCAGGTGACTTGGACACCGGGTGGTGGCTCCGACCAGTCCACCTGGTCGCCGTGGGCATTGAGGCCGAAGCGCTCCCTGGAGGGTTGCTCTCTGCTGTGAAGGCGGCCCACTTCCCATGCCTTGTGGCGCCCGCCATCACGGGCCGACATAGGAAATTCCGCAATGCCCAGTAACTGGTCCAGCACATCGATGCTGGACCAACGTTCCTCTGCTGTCGGCGTCTCTCGCAGGTAGAGCCGGATCCGAGTGCCGGGCTCAGTACCCTGTTCGGCCGTCTTGACGATACGGAATAGATGACCCGGACCATGGATCGAGGCTTCCAGGACGGGACCAGGCCTGCCGTCCAACCCCATGCGGCAGGTCGTAACGGTAAGTTCGTCGGCCAGCATGAAGTAGCTGAGCACTCCGATGCCGAAACGGCTGTTGGGAAAGAGCTCCACCGGCGGGTCCAAGCGCCCCCATGCCGTGCGCTCCAGCTTGAAGTCGGGCTGATCGGCGAATCGGGCGCCGGCTTGGGAGAACACACCTCGCAGTTCGGCGTCTCCCATGCCGATGCCGTTATCACCGCACTCCAGGTAGAGACGGCCGTTCGCGTCCGACGCCTGCTCGAAGGTGATACGACCCTCGTAGGAATAGGACATCGGCTCGGTCCGGTCCAGGTATTGAGTCCTGGCGCGTCGGTATCGGCAGGCATCCAGGGCGTTCTGGTACAGCTCACGGACAGCCAGGTTCTGGTCCTTGTACAGCTGGACGCCCATCAACATTTCGCGGACTCTGCGTTCATCCAGACGGAAGGAGGCCCAACCATCGAAGATTCCGTTGGCGGGGCGTACGTTGTCTGCAGATAGCCGAGTGGGTAAGACCGGCATGGGATGGGTGAGCCGCTCCCGGGCAGTTCGGTGGACCCGGTGAAGGATGTCATCCGCCCGTGCGACGTGCGCTCGCAGCCCTTCGATGACAGCTTCATGATGGCAGTCGGCCCGCAACACGGGAAAGAAGGGTTGGCCTCCCCAGGTCGCATGCTCCAAGGTTTCACGAAGTCGGTCCAAGTCAACCGGACGGGGAATGCCAAGATGTTCCGCGACGATGTCCGGCATGGTCGCCATATCAACGCACGTTCCGTATGCCAGCGCGGTGATGAGAGCCACCCGCTGGTCACGAATACGCTGGTGGCCGGGGGCGCGAACCCGGTCATCGGACGGCAGACGTTCCAGGAATTCGGGGTTCGTTACGTCCGGACCACGGCGCACCCCGTGTAGTAAGCCGATCAAACGATCAGGACTGAGGACCTCTCCCAGTGCCCTGCCGTGTTCGCCAAGGAGACCGATCAGCTCCTGCACGCCATGACGATCCGCGTGGAACCCACGATGTAGCAACCACCGGTGGAAGATCCACCAGCCGACGGGGACTGCAGCCTCGGGCCTTAGCACCGTCCGATTGACCAGCAGGCTGTGCTCTTCCACAAACGCCTCGAAGGAAACCCGGTCAGCGTCCGCATGCGCGTCGTTCTCCAGGATCTCCGGGTTGACCGACGCGTAGCGTGCTGCCACGCGCATACAGTTGGCCGCATACAGAAACGGTGCGAGGACGAGCAGGGCGGCTTCCGCTGCGTATAAATCGAGTGGTGCCGTCGCGTTTGGTTCCCCCAGCAGCCATTCAACTCGTTCCGCGAACCGTACGGCCATGCCCGGGTCTTGCCATGGATCGCTTGCGAGGTCGGCGTGGGAATCATCGCGCAGCATGGTCAGCTTTTCCACCACTCCGATGACGTGGTTCTGGAACGCCGACAGGTCCCGCGTCGGCGGTACGTGATCCCATACCCTGGAATGAGCAGCCGCCTGTATCCATGGGTCTGTGTGCAGCGCTGCATCTCCGCCATCATGATGGTCGTGCTGAAACTGCACGTGGATGGAGTGCGCCTGGAAGACAGGCCCATGCATCGTTCCGCCTGAGATCCGGTTGCTGGTCCCGCTGTCCTCGGTGTTGATCGGCAGGCCTCACGATCGTTGACTGCGCCGTTGGGTGACCCGGCTGGGCTGCCCATGCTAAGCCTGATCGTGGCTACGGTTGGAAGCGAATGTAGACATCGGAGAAGGTGCCGAGCGTCCTGAACGCCATGACGTTGGAGCTTGTGACCCAGCCTGGTGCTAGGCCTGTCCATACCTCTTCGTGGACAGCGCCGCCATGAGCACGGCCAGGTCTCCGGTGTAGACGATGACGTGTCCATCGTCGGCCGGGGGATCGAATCGGGCGAAGAAGTCGTCCAGGGCTTCGGGTGTGACTGTGAGCGCGTTGGCGTCGTCGCGCATATTGCGCTCGGCGAGGCGCTTCAGTAGCTCTTCCCGACTGGCAGGGAGGTAGACCACGACCGGGTGGCCGCCTGCTTCGCGGGCGGCCTGCTGCCAGGCGTCACGCTCCTCGCGCAGCCACAGGCCATGGTCCAGGACGATGTCGTTCCCGGCCTCCAGCTCCTTGGCGAACCGGTGACGGATCGCCTCGACCACGGGTCGTTGGCGCTCGAAGTAGGTGTGCTCGGGGTAGTCGACTCCGTATCGGCCGTGGAGGCGATGCACTTCCTCGTCCACGGACAGCCGTGTGTAGCCATGGTCGGCCAAGGCTTGGGCGACGGTTGTCTTCCCGGAGCCGGTGATGCCTACCAGAAGAACGGCGAGGGGCACGCCTCAATCCTTCCGCGAGGAGCCGTGCGTGGGAGCTTCCATTGTCTCGAATCCTGGTTGGTGCACGACGGGCGGTCGCCACGTCGTGAAGATGCTGCGAGCCTCGTCGGACCAGTTGTACGGCAGACGGTCAAGGCTTACCCGGCGGAAGGCGAATCGCTGATCGCTCGTGTTGATCACTCCGCCATGCTGGTCGACGTGCGACAGAAGCCGGCCGGCCTCGTCGCGTACGGCCGGGGTCTGTTCCTGCCATGTGCCGGTCGAGAAGTGCTGCACTCGGCGACGGAGGTCGTCGAGGACGCCCGAACGCCACTTGAAGTGGTGAACCGCGCAGATACGATCGACGTCCGGACGCAGTCCGGGGGCTCTGTGGTTGCCACTCGACACGGTGACATCGTGGCGAGCGAGCACGATTTTGCGTGGGTCTCCGTGCAGGAGCCGGTGGGTGAGATGCCCGCCGAACGGATAGGCCGTGTCCAGTTCGCCGTGAGGCCTCCAGTCGGTGAGGCGCCCACTCGCGGCAATCCGGTCGAGCATCAATCCGCCCACCACTCGACGGCCTGAGTCCTCGGCTTGAGCGATCACCTCATGCAGCGGGACCGCGTACTGCTGGAACTCGTCGGTGTCGGCGAGCAGATGCCAGCCCGAGCCGGCCTGATGCCGCAGTGCGTCACGGAGCAGGGTGTTGGTGTGCTCGTGCCATGGGCCCAAGCTGGTGCCCATGGGAACGATGCCCAGCTCGCGGCCGGCGGCCTGGATCTCGCGCTGCTGCTGGACAGACACATGCTCGGGAAAGTGGAAGGCGATCAGGAACCGCTCGACGCCCAACGATCGGTAATGGCGGACCCAGGCGGCCAGCAGTGGGGGTTCGACAGGGCCGACAACTGCGATCAGTGCAGGAGGGGTGCTCAGCATCGGCGGTCCTTCGTACGCAGTGAGGCGAAGGTGAGGGCGAGGAAGTCGGCCTGCCCGGCGGCCGACCACATCCCCAACAAGCGGGGCACCTCCGGCCCGGGCCGCGCGGGCGGTCGCCGGATGACTTCGTGCAGAGCCTCGACCAGGGCGTCCGGGGTGCTGTCGGTGAAGGTCAGAGCCCAGGGCCTGCCGCTGAGGCGAGCGGCGAGATCGGGGTCATGGTCGGAGACAACCAAGGGGACGCCGAGACGGGCGGCATCCATCACGAGCCCGGACTCCTTGCCGATGCCGGCGTGGCGAGCGACCAGGGTGGCGTCGGCGGCGGCATAGACCAGCCGTAGTACCGCTTCGCTGACCGGCCCGGGCACGTAGTGAAGGCGTACGTTCGACAGGCCACGCCATCGGACGAGCACGGCTTCGTCGAGCGGGGTGCCGGTGACCACCAGGTGCAGCGGCCGCTTCAGCCGAGTCAGGGCGGCGTCGACGACGCCGATGTCCTTGTACGGCCACCAGCCGCCGATCAGGGACACTGCGGCTTCGCCGGTGGGAATGTCGAAGGCAGTACGGCCGCCGACGCGTTCAGCGTCGGTGAGGCGCCGACCGTCGTCGACTGCGCAGGCCCGAACCACCATGGGCAGACCCGGGAAGGCAGCCATAAGCTGATCACCTACAGCCTGGGTCGGGCAGACCGCTACTGTCTGCCTCTCGCCCCGCCGGGCGAGCTGGCCGAGAAACCGCACGGCGGCATCCTCAGTGGTTACTTGTTCGTGGACGAACCGCAGGTGCGGCAGTCCACCGAGGAGTGCGGCGGCGCCGTGCAGGCCCTCGCTCGCGCTGAGGATCACCACCGCTTCAGCGTCGGGCTCCAGTCGACGGGCGGTCCGTAAGGCCGACGCTTCCGCAAGGCACCGAGCGATGAGAGTGAGCTGATGCGGGAACCTCCGCAGGAAGCCCGGCCAGCGGCGCGAGCGGAAGGCCCGCAGGCCAGCGCAGGAAAGCCCGGCCGCAAGCTGTGAGGCTGCCAGTAGTGCGGCTGCGGGGTGTCTGGCCGGTGAGGTCACCAACTGGGCGTCTGCCTCGCGCAACGCCGCCACCGTGTCGAGGGCGACCCCGCGCGGGGCAATGACCAGGCTGCCCGGCCGCGCCTGAGCGAGGCCTACCAGCGTGCGCTGGTGGTGCCCGCCCAGGCGGTCGGCGTACGGCTCGATCAGTACGAGGGGGCCGGTCACCCTGCCACCGCCTGGTCCCCGTGAGCGGCGGCAAACCGAGCCCGCAGCCACGTGGGGTCGTTCAGGTGGTCGAACTGTCCGGAGGTGCGCGCGAACTCCCGTGCGAAGGCGACGCCTTCGCGAGCCCCGGCGGCGGCGTACGGGGCGAACTCGCCGTTGCGGCTGTTGGCCCACGCCTCCACCCGCTGGCGGGAGCCGTCGTCGGCCATGCCGTACTCGCTGCCGCGAGCAAGCATCGCGCACTCTCGGAAACTGGCCTTCCAGGCGTGGAAGGGGCTCTGGTTGAACCTTGTGATCCCAGCGATCTGCTGGGCGAACTCGATCCGGCCCGGCAGGGCGGCGAGCACGTCCACGGCCTGGCCCATCTCTCGCAGAGCGCTGCGGCGGATGAGCTTGAGCCCGCCGTATCCGTACGCCAGGCCGTTGACCGGGTTGATCGCCTGCCACACGCGCATGGAAACCCCCTCGTCCAGCGGTTCGACTGCAGCCACATCGAAGTCGGCGGCAATGGCGAAGTCCCCGTCGGCCAGGAAAAACTGTTCGCGGTCCACGACCTCGGCGCACAGCCGGTAGGCCCTGCGCATTCCGTGCACCCCGTGCAGCCGTTTGACGGAACCGCCAAGGGTCCGCTGCAGCCGCGAGTACAGAGCGTCGGCCATGGGCTCGTCGTACGACAGGAGAACGGCGTCGAAGTTCGTCACGACAGAGCCTCCAAGTAGCGCGCCGCGACCAGCGCGGGCGTGAAATCAGCGGTGGAGGCGTAAGCACGTTTGGCGTGCAGGGAGTGGAACTCGTCGTCGGCGGCGAGGCGCTCGGCGAGGCCGACGGCTTCAGCCGCCGTGGTGAAGCAGAGATCAGGATCGATGTGCTCGGCGAACCAGCCCAGTCGGGGCGCGATGACCGGCAGTCCCATAGCCTGGCAGTCGATCACGCTCATCGACCAAGGACAGCCGGGGCGGAACGGGGCGATCCCGAAGCGGGCACCGGCCATGAGGTTCTTGTAGCGGAGCCGGTCACCTCGGTCGGACACGAGCTGCACGTGCGGCAAGACGGCGAGCTGGTCGCGCATTCGTTCAGGGCTGTCGTCCAGGCTCTTCCGCCCCGCCCGACGTGGCCCGAAGAGATCCATGACCCACAGCCGGACCGTGCCGGATGCGGCGAGTTGCCGTGCGAGATCCACGAACTGCTCAGTGCCGTAGTGCGCGTACAGCCGGTGGTTGTAGACACCGATCGAACCAGCGCTGTATTCGGGCTTGGTATGGGCCGGGTCTCGGACGAGCCGCTCGTCCCGGGGAGCGGGTACGACGCGCAGCTTGTCATCGAGATTCACCGTCATCCGCGCGGCAGCGGCGGACACCCAGGACGCGGCCACGCCCGAGTGGACCAGCACCCGGTCGCAAGCGGCCAGCCCGGCGGCGAACGCCAGCAGCACGGGCCTGCCCATTCCGGCGTCGTTCATGGCGGGGTCGAGCAGAAGCTGCCCCTCAGCAGTGAACGAGAACGGAAGGTAGTGGCAGTAGCCGACCAGCAGCGCGTTCGATCCGGCCTCCATCAGGGCGATACGTAGTGCGGCAGCCTCCTCGATCTGGTTCGCCACCACCACGTCCGGCCGCTCTTCCCGGATCAGTTCCGTCAACTCGTCGAGGTCGGAAGAGAAACGCGCCCGGTACTTCGTTTCCGGCACTCCGGTCAGGTAGAAGCCGCAACGCTCGTCCCCGACTGCCGCCGGCGCGGCTACTGTCACGCTCGCTCCGGCGTCCACGAAGGCAGGGGCGAGGAGGTCCGCGAAGATCCATCCTGAATCAGCGGACAGACGATCAGGGTTGGAGATGTTGAGCAGGTACAAGATGTGCATTGAGCTTCGCCTTCCGCAGATGCCCGGACTGGTCGATCCGGGGGTGATGAGGGAAGGAAACCGGTGACGTGGGCCGTGACGGGATGATGAACTGTGATCACTCACGGTTCATTCATGCTCACTGACCATCACGCGGGGCGGGACGTTCGATGGACGCGCAAGACGAAGAGACCACCGTCGACCAGGCGGCCGAGGACTTCGCGGCGGAAGTGGCACGCTGGCGCGAGATGCGCGGCATGTCCAAACGGGCTCTGGCCATGGCGATGGGCTTCGACCCGTCCTACGTCAGCCACGTGGAGTCGGGCCGCCACAAGCCCAGCGAGGACTTCGCCCGGCTGGCCGACGAAGCGCTGAACGCGGGGAAGTCGATCTGGCGACGATGGCTCACCTACGAGAAGGCGCGGGTACGTACCAGCCTCACGCCATCAACTCTGTCGGCTCCCCACCGTCCCGAGCAGCCGTACGCAACTGATTCAGCTCTCGTCGTCCAACACGACGCCGCCTCCCTCCAGTACGACGGCCGCTCCTATCGACTCACCATGCGCCGATTACTGCGCAACACCGGCACCGAGCCGGTGACCCGCTATCTGATCCGTATCTCCGTCGATCGTTACCCCGGCGACCCCGAGCAATCCAACGCCCACTACCGAGCACACCCTCTGACCTGGGATGAACTCGATCTCACCGCCACCTGTCGAGGCGAGAAGATGCGGTGGCAGGCGAAGCACGATCGCGACGCCTTCAAGGAAGTCTGGCTGCTCTTCGACAACGAACACGGTCGTTTTCCTCTCTATCCGGGCGAATCCGTCTGGATCGAGTACACCTACACCGTGGGCCATGAGAAATGGGGCAACTGGTTCCAGCGGGCCGTGCGTCTGCCCACCGAGCAGCTCGAAGTCCAACTGGTCTTCCCGGCCGCTCTCGACCCCGTCGTCTGGGGCACCGAGACATCCATGACCGCCGAAGCCTCGCCGTTGCGTACCTCGCCCATCCGCGGTGACGCCGGTGAACAGCGGACGTTCACGTGGATCACGACTGCACCCGCGCTGCATGCTCGGTACCGTCTGGAATGGCGGTTCCGGGCACAGCCCGAACCCGATTCGGACCAAGGAGAGTTCAGGTGACGGACATGCGGCCAAGCCAGCGGATGCGAGACCTCGGAGTTGTCCAACAGGGTGCCGCCATCCTCACCGAACAGGCCCGCGCGTTCGACCTGCCTGCCGAACGGGACGAAGCGGAAAGGGTCGTAGACGAGTTGTTCGCCGCCATGGACCGCATCGGCCAGGTGCACCCCTTCGCCAAGGGCATGGGCCTAGCGGCCCCACAAATCGGCATCAGCCGAGCCGTCGCCGTCGTCCAGCCGCCCGGTGACGCGCCCTCAATCGTCCTGCTAAACCCCCGGATCACTGAGAGCTGCGACGAGACAGATGAGCAATACGAGGGCTGCCTGAGCTTCTTCGACGTACGGGGCCTAGTGCCCCGCCCCATGACGATCACCGTCGAAACCACGGCCCAGTCCGGCGAGACCGTGACCACTGCGTATGAACGCGGCCTCGCCCGCCTCATCCATCACGAGATCGATCACCTCGGCGGGCTGCTTTACACCGCGCGTATGAACGCGGGAGTCACCCCCATTCCCGTGGAGCAGTACCGGCAGACCGGGCAGGCATGGGCCTACAAACGCTCGTGATCTCCGGCGCTGCTCTGAGCAGAGGCCGATGCGTTCGTACGGTCTCTGCGAACCCACGGGCCCGACCGGATCAGGATGAGGAGATACAAGTGACCAGTTCCGTTCCTTGGCAGGTGCGCTTGTCCGCAGGCACGGAAGCGGTTCAGGAAAAACTCCTTGGTAAAGCTCTGTCCTTCTAGGGTGACATCCGGGACGCATAGCGGACCGTGGCCTTCCGCCGGATGCGAGGCGCGAGAGGCTCCTCGCATCCGGCAGAGCCAACCTCACCATTCCTATGGCTCACTGGAAGGTAACTCGCGTTGCGGCTCCGTTACGCTGGCCGTGTGCAACGAGGCGGCGAGGATTCGACAGACCTCAACTCGTTGCTGTTGATCACAGCCGTCGAGAAGTCGTTCCAGGCGGCGAAGCACGGAAAGGTCCCGTATGTAGCGTGCGACGACCCCCAGAGCTATGCACACCGGTACAGTGAAGGCCATTTCAGAGAGAGTCACGACCTGTAGCCCTTCCTGATGGACTCCGCGAGGCGCTGCGCGTTGCGGCCGTACAAACATGATCCGTGGCGATTCAAGATCACTGTCCAATCGCCTAGGTGAGCAGAGTGTCGAGAGGCCAGCTTGATCGCGTTCGCACGAGGTACGGCATCAGCGAATCCATGGGCCAAGAGGGTTGCACAGAGCGATTCCACGGTGACACCGCAGCACCACTCAATCACCAGATCGCCTGCGTGGTGGGTGTAGCAGTTGGCGAATCCGTGCGGTGTGGCAGTCCTGTTGATCAAATCCGGGCAACGCAGCATTCGGCTGAACAACAAGTCGCGTACCTGTAGGTCGTCGATTGCTCTTGAGTCTGTCCAGCCCTTGGCCTCCTGCCGTTCGTTGCGAGAGGGGCCATCAGGAAATTTCTTCCACAGAAGAACCTCGCTGTCGCGGGCGGTTGGCAGACGGAAGGCGCCACGATCGTCGCGCGTCACAGTGACCTGCGCCGAGCTGGCAGCGTCATGGAGAATCAGCTGATTTTGATTACCTCGCACGCGCAGCCCGGGCACACCGCGAAGCCCGCCGTAAAGATGGTCAAACCGTGGGAGAAGCTCGCGGAGAACCTCGTCCGCCATTTCTGATTCCAGGGTCAGCTTCACGCCCTGAGCCTCTGGCTCCGCTTTTCGAATACCAAAGAGAGCGCCGTTGAGCTGGTGATCCTGAAAGCTGCTGGCCAACACGTGGGCCATGTGGGCTTCCAGACGACGCTGTCGTGGGTCAGGGGAGTCTTCGATCGATGGCCCGAAATAGACATCAGCTTGTTGTGCCAGCCTGGAAGCAGTTGAGAGCGTCAGCTGTGTCTGATTTCGGATTCTCTTGGCCAAACGGTTGGCATTACGCGACCTGGACATACCTAGCCCCTTCCACTTGCCGCCCGGCGACGACAGGAGAGACAGTTCGGATGTCCTGATACGTGTTGACTGCCAACTGCGGGTGACTCTCAAGAGCCCGTTGCTCGCTCCGGCGCCGGGACCGGTTGTGTAGCGAGACACGCTGCCGCAGCAGCGCTGGAAGCAGGCTACATCAACATCACTCCGCCAGGAGGTCAAGAACTCCTGGCGGAAGGCACCGGACTTTTCGGGAGGCAGCAGCACGGCAGTGGGCCGCCAGCTCCAAGAGAAACTGGCGGCCCACGGTGTGCTCACTCGGGTGCGGGTGACTGGGGCCCGCAGAGAGATTTAGATGTCGAAGAACTGATGCTGCCTCTCCGACACCTCGGACTCTCGCCCAGGCGACATCGATGACCTGCGGGGGAGTGGTGGGTATTGGTCATCGCTGGCCGCCATTGGTTGACCCCTGACGGCCCGGGGGCGGCCCAGGTCCTCAGTCACGGTAGTCATAGAGGCGGTCACGCCGCGCCGACATGCTTGAGGGCGACCCGCGCTTACGGCCGGAGCCCCTCCCGGGGGCGTTACGGCCCGGCTCGCCCATGACTGCCTGTAGGCTGACTGCCCCTTGCCCTAGGCGGCCAACACGCTTCCCAACTGTCCGCGCGGCCGTACGGAGGCGTTCGCTTAGGTTGCCGGGGCAGGTCACGTGAGGTGCACGTACGTCGGTGAACGGTGGCGGCCGTCGGCGTACTGGACAAAGACCAGGACAACGAAGCATGCCGAGCAGTATGTGATGACACCTAGTCGGCGCAACGCCGCCGTGCCCTCGCACGCTGGACGTCTGGCCAGCGGCCCGAGGTAGAAAATATGTTCGATTATAGCGCTATATCCATGTACTTCCCAGTGAACACTATCGCCCTTATCGTGAGGGTCAGGGTCACGCACGTGGGCTACGTGTAGGGGGATTTATGAAGCTGACGGTGCATCTCGCTCGGGAAGACGTTGCCGATTTCTCTGAACTCATCAGGCCTGTCTATATCGAGAGTCTGGGACTCGAAAAGCTAGACCCTGCCGACTCTCTCGGATTTCCCGTGCAGGCTTACATCCAACAGGACAAACCGACTCAACCTAAATGGCTCGGGTTCCTGAAGCCTCATTTTGACGTTTCTGGCATATCGAATACGTCAACTTCATTCGTCCTCTTGGTCAAGGTGGCCGGGCGAATATTTGCACTCACGTTTGGTATGTCAGGTTACAGCGCATTGGACCCTGCAAGGTTGGAAAAAGGGTTCGGATTGCGAGTTTCCGCGAACTCGGTGGATGAAAATGACCTGATCACCGTGGATACGCGCAACCTTGATGCGGTAACCCGCCAACAGCGTACCCATCTGAGTACCGGTAGTAGAATCTCGGAATTCTCCATTCCTCTTGAGCAGGATTGGGTGCGTCGAATTCAAGGGAAGACCGACAAGCTTTCCTATGTCAGCAGCATCGCCGGAGCGGACTCGCTTCAGGTCAACCTCTCCGTCTCCTTGGATCGGCTTCCTGAGGTTCTCACTGAACTGCTAGAGCGGTACGAGGCAACGGATTATAAGAAGGGCTTCCCGTTCCTGGACTACTTCCAACCCCTCAGTGTGGGATCTGAAATAGTTTCCACCCTTGATGAAATGCTGCTTGAGCGCGTGCAAGAGCGAAAGGAGGATAAGGTATCTCTGGCCATGCCGCAAATAATCGATGATGAGCAAGTCAATCACTTCGAGATTTCTGCCCGACGGAAAGTAGTTGAACTTGACGAAGTTACTTTGAGCGGCGCATACAGATTCCTTGATGAGTATTACACGGGTGAAGACCCTCTAGGTGATACCAAGATTGTCCCCATTGCGGATTCAGGCCAGGCGTCAGGGAAAAAGCGTACCCTGCGCGATTGGGTGGTCTGCGAGTTGGAGCACTCGGGAAAGACTTACGTGCTTTCCCTCGGGGATTGGTATGAGGTAAATAGGGATTACGTGACATCGGTTAACGATGCCATCCGCAAGATCCCTGACATGACGGATGATTTCAACTTCGAGGAATGGGACCCGAAGGAGAAAGAAGGTGACTATAATGAACGGGTAGCAAAGAAGCGGAAGTGGGTTCTGCTGGACAAGGATAATTACTACATTGGGGGGCCTTCGCAGAAGATTGAGATTTGCGATCTGCTGAGCGAGGATATACACCTAATCTGTGTAAAGCAGCAATCGAGTTCGGCCACCCTATCTCACTTGTTTAGTCAAGGCAGCGTCTCGGCGGAACTCTACAGAGGCGAACAGGACTACAAAGATCGCATCTATCGGGATGCCTCCGAATACTGGAAGAAAAACATAGATGAGCCCGCTGGCGGTCCTGTCATCGTTTATGCGATAGCTAACGACCGTTCAGGGGATCTCGCGGACACTCTTTTCTTCTTCAGTAAAATTAGCCTTCTCTTCAATGCGCGAATAGTGCAGCGGCTAGGGCTGGGTGTGGCTTTGGCACGCATCCCAATGCCTGAAGGGTCACTTCGTCGTAAGAAGAGGAAGCCCCGCAAGGCGTCGGCTTCCCGGCCAAGCTAGAATGAGATATCAAAGTCGGAGGGCCGGTACTGAATTCAGTACCGGCCCTCTGCTCTGCTGCTTAGCTGTCAGGATAGGTGCCCGCGACCTCTTCGCCTGCACGGAGCTTCGGGCTGGTTAGCTTTTTCCTCTGCTGGTTAAATGGTGCATCGGCTGCCCATCTCCGGTCGAGTGCGTTCGGCCCCCGAGCGCGAGGGTCAACGCGCAACGGGCGGCATCAGAAGAGCCTCAGCGACTGTGGCCATGGTCGTGACGATTGCCCCGGCTCCAGCCGCAGCAAGACTTGCCTCTTTGCCTGGCTTGTTGGCGAAGCCGATCGTCATGGAGCCAGCTCGGGTGGCCGCCTCGATGTCCGTAGTGGAATCACCGATCAGAGTGCACGTGCTCGCTTTGACCCCAAGTTCTTTAGCGGCCCTTTCAAGAGAGTACGGCGAGGGTTTCATGAGGTCAGGTCGGCTCGGGTATCGCCCGATCACTTGGTCAACGAATCGATCGAGGTTGTGAAGCGCCAGGAACTCCCGCACGGACGCCGCTGAGTTGTTGCTGACGATTGCGACCTGTCGGCCGGACGTATGGGCCGCATTAAGGGATTCCACAGCACCCGGAACGGGCATGCCCGCCGCTTTGACGGCCGTGACCTCTGCTGCTGTGAGGGACTCCTCGATTCGGCACACGGCTTTCTCGCCGGCATGCGGCGCCAATCGCAGCACTTCCATCGGGTCGTCCGTTTCGAGGGCCCGCTTGCCAGTAGTCGCGTCGATCCGGGCGAGGATGGCAGCTAGCTCTCGCGCGACCCCGGGGGCGGGGCACCCGGCGAACACGTCGCAGACAGGCCCGTCGAAGTCGAAGAGCACTCCGCTGGTAGCGGCGACGGTCGCCGCCAGGTTCTCAGGCACCATAGGGATCGAAGTCCCTTCCAATGGTGGTCCAGACGCTCTCGAACCAGAGTCGGGCCTGTTCGACTTGCTGTGCGCCGCTGGTCGCGTCTCCTTCATTGGTGGAGTAGTGGAACAGTGCGGCGTCCGCGCCTACCAGGTCGTAGATGTCGATAGCTTCCCCTCCGGCGGACACTTTGTTCGGGCGGATGGGGTAGTACCCGAAGAACGCGTCTCCCTGGTTGATGACGTAGAGCTTGAAGAACTGCGTTCCGCTGTGAACCCGCACGCTGACCGTGGCTTCTTGGACCAATCCGAGGTGCTGGAGCTCCCCGACGGCGTTGGCGATGCTTCGGGTGAAGCCGACCATCATGTCGTGCATGCGGGCTCGGAGGCGGGGGTCGTCGGCGCCATCCCCCCGACGCACCGGGGCGGCCTGGGGCACGGTCATGTCCGGCACCAGGATGCGGATGTTGATGCTGGTCGGCGTTAGCCGGCCGACCCGGATCTTGTCGATGGGTTCCTGCAGGGCTCCATGCAGCGTCTCACTGGAGAAGCCAGCGAAGTCGATTGAGACGTTCGGGCTTGCGAAAGCTTGCTCGACGTAGGGCCGGAGACCGGCCGGCCGTTCGGTCCGGTTCCGGACGTACACGCCACTTCCCTTGCGGGAGACGACCAGTCCCTCATCCTCCAGGTCCCGCAGAGCGCGCTGAATCGTCGCCCGGGCGAACCCGAACAGCTCGGTGAGGTTCTTGTGCGACGGCAGCTTGTCGCCTGGGGCGAGCCTCCTCGTCCGAATGGCTGCGGCAAGGCTGCTCGCGACCTGCTCGTAGGGCGGACGGCTGTCGTCCGGGTCCAGCGGTTCGGGCGTGAAAGTCATGCCTCGATGTTACGCCCCAAAGCGGCGATCGGAGCAGCCAAGCTAGCCAGATGTTGACATGGCTAGTCATGCTGGTTACGTTGGGAACAGCTCAGCCGGGCTAGCCAAGCTGTTCAGGTCCGGGGGGCTGGGCCCTTCTTTGGGCTGCTCTAGCTGGTTCGGGATTGCTCGTCTGAAGGTGGCTTCGGCCGCACGCTGCGTGGCCCTGAGCTGGTCGTTCCTTGAGAACTGAACAGCGTGCCAAGGATTCGCCGCCTCTCCTGTGCCACAAGTAGGCGGCAGCGCGGGGCACAGTCCCGCGCGCTAAGCCACTCCGCAGCGCCCATGACTGCTGCGGTCGGTTGCCTCCTCCGCCCGTCCAGTCCGCTTCGCGCGGTGCTGTACGGGCGGGGCTGAGGGGAGCCGGTTCCTGGTTCCAACGGCGAGAACCCCCGGAGCAGCAACTCCGGGGGTTCGTGTTGAGCCGTTCCTTCCTGAGAGGAACAGACCCATGAAGAGCATCGCAGCACTTCAGGCGGCCGTTACGGCCGCCGCCCCGTTCGACGGTGAGCCGTCGGACGCCGAGCTGGACGCGATCGACCAGGAGATGCCCGCCATCCTCGCGGACGTCGTCCTGCTGGACGCGCAGATCATGACCATCGACCGCACGCCGACCGAGCTGGATGAGCGGCGTATCCGTAGGGCGCGGCGGCGGGTGCTGGCGGCTCGTCGGGAGCTGGCGAACCGGTCGGCCGACGTGAGCCTGTCGGGGGGTGCTGCCTGATGGGTGGTCGCTTCGATCTCACCGCGTACGACCGCAGCGTGATCGTCGCTGCCCGGCAGGCGCTGGCGGATGCACGGGTGATGCCCCTGCTGGATGCGTCCGCCATGGCCCGGATGATCGGTCGCCTTGAGGTGACCGTGGAACGTCTGGTCGAGATGGTCGACGCGCCGCCCGCCGGGACTGCGGTGCGGTGCCCGGCCGCGCACCCGGAGGACTCGACGCCGTGCGAGGGGCCGGTCGTCGTGACCGTCGTCGATGCGGAGAACGCGGGTGCCGACGGGTGCGAGCACCATGCCGCCCGCATGCTGGCCTCGATCAGCGGCGCTCGCCCGGTCCCCAAGCCCGACGCCCCCGCCGGGGTGGCCGTACGGATCTTCCGCACCGCCCACCACGCTCGCCCCTTCCCGTGGCGGGGGGAGCAGTCATGAACCGCTTGGGCAAGGGTCTGCTGGTCGCCGCTCTGGTCGGTGTGGTCGGGATGGCGTTCCGGGTGTCCTGGAACGCGCTGCGGGACGTCGCCACCGCCACCGGCGCCGACTCCACGGCCGCGATGCTCTATCCGTTCGTCGTCGATGGACTGATGGCGCTCGCTCTGGTCGCCACGCTGGTCCTGACCGGTGATGCCCGCCGTTTCGCACTGCGGGTGCTGGCCGCCTACACCCTGGCCTCGCTCGTCCTGAACTACGTCCACGGTCTCGTCCCGCAGTTGCATGACGAGGTGGTCGACTGGGGTCGCCTGGCCGACTGGGCCCCTGCCAACTGGGCGTTGGTGCTGCTGGCCACGTCGCTGCCGGTTGGGTCGATCTACTTCGGCTCCGACCTCGTCGCCAAGGTGCTCCACCACCAGCTGATCGAGCCTCCGGCCGATTCCACGAATCAGGAGGAATCGACCGAGACCACCGTAAAACGGTCGACGGCTGACCTGGACGTATCGACCCCCGCCCCGATCACCCCGGCCCCGGTACCTGCGGCGCTGGAAGCCCAGGTAGTGGTCGACCTGGTGAAGCCGACCGATCGGGCCCCGGTCGGTGCGGTGGCCGCCGAGTCGACCCGCCCGCGTCGGGCGACCGGCCGCGTCCCCGATGCCGCCCGATCGAGTCGACCGACCCGCACCGCCGAACAGCTCCTGATCGAGGCCCGTACGGCTACAGCCGATTGGCCGGTGAAGGAGCTGACGGCCGAGGGCATCCGGCGGGCCGTGCGGACGTCGCCCGCCAGGGCGCGCGATCTGCGCGAGACCCTGCGCGCCGAACGCACCGCAGCCTGATGGCCGACGTCTACCGGTGGCGTCTCGCCCCCGATGGTCTGGCCACCCGCCGTCAGCTCCGAGCGCTGGGGCTGCGACCGGGTGGTCAGGACGTCGTCGCCGAAGTCCACCGCCCCCGCCGGCGCAAAGCCCCGCTGGTCGCCTACCTCTACCGCGTCGACCGGGCCAAACCCGTACGCCCCATGACCCCGGCCCGCGCCGCTGCTCTGGCTGCGGCGATGCGGGCCCGGCGCACCTGCCCCAACTGCCGCGTCGACGCCGGGTATTGCATCCCACGTTCGCTCGGCATGTGCGTGCCCTGCCACGACTCCCCTTGAGAGGTCACCGCATGGAACCCCACCTGCCCGCCCCCCGTCCGCCGGCCGTCGTGCACCTTCCGGACGGTACCCCCGCCTACACCGATCACCTCCCCACCACCTGCCAGCCCACCAACGCGGTGCCGCAGGTCGTCCACGTTCACCAGGCTCCGCCGGACCGCACGGTGCAGCGCCTCGCGCTCGGCTCCGGCATGGGCGCCGGGGCGGTGGCCGCCGGGGTCTACTTCGGCCCGCTCCTCGTCGGTGCTCTCACCGCGATCGCCGCGAACCTGGCGATCCTCACGTTCCTCGCCGTCGCCCTGACCTGGGGCGTGGTCACGGTCGTGAAGTCGGTCGGCGGCTCGGACGGCAAGGCCGCCGCCTCTTCGCTGCGTAGGGGCCGCCGTCGCTGACGGCCCTCCGTCCGTCCGGTCTCGTACCGGGCGGGTGGAGGGCCGGACAGACCGGCCCGCCCGAGGAGGTTCACCGTGCACAGCTACACCCGAGCCGAGTCCCGCGAGCGCAACAAGCTGTTCCGCAAGGGCTTCAAGCAGGCCCTGGCCGACTGCGTCGACGCCAAGGTCACGGCCCGCATCCACGCCATCGACGCCGTGGCCGCCGAGCGCGGCCAGCGGGAGCTGAACGCGCTGCACGAGGTGCAGGCCACCGCCCGGCAGAATCTTGCCGCCGCGAAGGCCGCCGAGCGCACCGCCCCCCGCGCCGACAGGGCCGCCGCCCGCGAGGCCCGCAAGCAGGCCGAGCAGCGCGTCCGCCTCGCTGAGCGGGCCGTTCACAAGGCCGAGCGCGACTGAGCGGGGGCGGCCGGACCCGGCCAAGGAAGCCGGCCACCCCCCTTTCCCCCGGGTCCCGAACCATCGAGCAGGAGGAAGTACCAGCATGACGGACACCGCCGCCCCGGCCGCGCATCTGCGGCCGGTCCCCGACCTGGACGACGACCACGAAACGACCGTGCCGGTCGCGGTCGACAACCCCGCGCTGCCCGAGCCGAAGGTGAGCGTGGAGAAGCGCAAGCCGGTGCTTGCCGGTTGGCTGACCGACCGGCGTGACTTCACCGCCACTGCCCGCCACGCGGGGGCGAACGCCGGGTACAGCGCTCTGTTCCACGGCGTGCGGCTCCCGGTGTACGCCGGGCGTCTCGCGCTGATGTCGCCGCGGGGAGCCTGCCGGTTCATCGCCACCACCAACCGGTGGGTCTGGGACCGCGAAGCCGCCCCCCTGCGCGCCGCCGCCGTCCGCGCCGAAGACGTCGAGGAGTACATGCGGCTGTCCCGGCTGCGGGCCGGACGGGTGCGGCTGCGCGGCCTGGTCACTCTGGTCGCGGCCGTGTTCGGCGTCGGCTTCGCCCTGTGGCTTTACGTCATGGCCCCCGCGCTGATGTACGCGTTCGCGGCCGGCGGGGTGCTGCTTCTCGGCATGGCCGGCCAGCAGCCCGACGCCCCGGTCATCGGCCCGGCGGTGCTGAAGACGGAGGTGCAGAAGCTCACCGGGTCGATCGTGCTGCGCGGTCTCGACTCCATCGGGAACGCGAAGATCTCCGCCGCGATCAAGAAGGGCGGTGAGATGAACGGGCTGCGCTTCACCAGTGAGATCGTGCGTGACGGCCCCGGCTACCGTGCCGACCTCGATCTCCCGTACGGGGTGACGCCGGAGGACATCATGGAGGCGCGCAAGCCGTTGGCGTCCGGGCTGCGCCGCAAGGTCGGCTGCGTCTGGCCCTCACCCGACCCCACCGAGCACGAAGGACGCCTGGTCCTGTGGGTCGGGGACAAGCCGATGAACGAGACCACCAAGCCCGCCTGGCCTCTCCTCAAGACGGGGCAGGTGGATCTGTTCCGGCCGGTGGTGTTCGGCAACGACCAGCGCATGCGCGACGTGTCCGTCACGCTCATGTTCGCCGCCGTCGTCGTCGGCTCGATCCCCCGCATGGGCAAGACGTTCCTGATGAGGCTGTTCCTCCTCATCGCCGCACTCGACCCGCGCGCCGAGCTGCACGCGTTCGACTTCAAGGGCACCGGCGACTTCGGCGCCCTGGAACCCGTCTGCCACCGCTACCGGGCAGGCGAGGAGAACGACGACATCGAATACGTGCTGCACGCTCTGCGGGAGCTGAAGGAGGAGCTGCGCCGCCGGGCGAAGGTCATCAAGTCCCTGCCGCGCTCCCGCTGCCCGGAATCCAAGGTCACCCCCGAACTGGCCAGCGACAAGAGCCTGGGGCTGCACCCGATCGTCGCGGGGTTCGACGAGTGCCAGGTGCCCTTCGAGCACGAGGAGCACGGCAAGGAGATCGAAGCCATCTGCACCGACCTCGTCAAGCGCGGGCCCGCACTCGGCATCGTGACCTTGTTCGGGACGCAGCGCCCGGACGCGAAGTCGCTGCCCACCGGGATCAGCGCCAACGCGGTGCTGCGGTTCTGCCTCAAGGTCATGGGCCAGCCCGCCAACGACATGGTGCTCGGCACGTCGATGTACAAGGCCGGGTACCGGGCCACGATGTTCTCCCGCTCGGACCGGGGCATCTGCTGGATGGCCGGTGAAGGCGACGACCCGCGCATCGTGGCGTCCGCGTTCGTGGACGCGGTGGCCGCCGAGCAGATCGCCGCCCGCGCCCGGCAGGTCCGCGAGGAGTACGGCAACGTCACCGGCCACGCCATCGGCGCCGGCCCTGAGAAGTCCGGGCAGTCCGATGTGCTGGCCGACGTCCTCGCGGTCATCGCCCCCGACGAGAAAGCCGTCTGGTGCGAGCGCCTGGCCGCTCGGCTGGCCGCGGCGCAGCCGGAGGTCTACGGCGGGTGGAAGGGCGAGAACGTGACCGCCGCCCTCAAGCCCCACGGCATCAAGGCCGGGCAGGTCTGGGGACAGACCGACACCGGCGAGGGCAAGAACCGGCGCGGCATCGACCGCGCCGACATCACCACCGCCATCACCCACCGTAACCAGAACAAGATGGTCGCCTGACCCCAGCGGCGCTGCTAGACCTAGCACCCCCGGCTGCTAGGTCTAGCACCCTCGCTAGCACCCCGCACCCGCCCTGGGCTGCGACCTAGCGTCTAGCAGCCCACCTGCGGAAACACCCGGAAACCCGCCTGATGAAGGGATGTGAGCCCCTCGTGGCGCTCGCTAGCCTCCTCGCTCTGCTCGCCATCGCTGGTTACGCAGTGTTGTGCGCGGTGAAGCCGTTCGCCCCGTGCCGGATGTGCTCCGGCACCGGCGTCCGCACCCGCCGCCGCACCGTGACCCTCTGCCGCCGCTGCCACGGCGACCGCGCCCGACTCCGCATCGGACGCCGGCTCCTCAACAACAGCCGCACCATCCACGCGCACGGCACCCGCCCCCACGTCACCGACCGGAAGGCCACCCCATGGCAGTGACCCTCTCCCTCGTCGCCCTCTTCGGACTCGTCCTCTTCTTCCTGCTGCGCTCCCGCAGCCTCACCCCGGGGGCCGCGTTCACCGCTGCCGGGTTCGGGTTCTTCCTCGCCTCCACCGGAGCCGCCGGACCCATCAACGAGATGGCCGCGGCCATCGTCGACGCCATCCCGCCTCTCTAGGACACAGGCTGCGGGGCCCGGCTGGCGGGCACGGTCACGAGCGCGGTCCAGTGCTGGCGCCAGTGGGCAGCCAGCCACACCTCGTGCTCAGGCCGCAGGCTGACCAGGGGAGCCCTGCCGTGCAGCTCTGCGTACATCGGGTAGCCCAGGAGTTCGTCGTCGACCTCGATGCACCCGGTGCCGGGGTTGACGCCGATCTGGCCGCGGTCGAAGAGGCTATGGACGTCGTTGCGCAGGAGCAGGCCGCCCCATTCGTGGTGCTCTTCCTCGTCGGCATAGCTGTACAGATGTGCCGCCTGAAGAGCCCCAGCCGGCGCGGGCCCGGTGAACGCGCACACCTGGCCGTAGTCGTCCAGCAGCTGCTGCCGGAAGGGCCCCTGTCCCACGCGAGCGCGGACCTTCGAGATGCGGTGCCCGCCCGCGATCTTCCTCCGCTCCCTGCCGCCTGCCGGGTTCCCGCGGTCGCCCTCCCTCTCGTCATCGTCCAAGCCCAGGTCGCTGAAGTCGACTCCGTCCAGCGCGAGGAGGGCATCGCGCAACTTCTCCCAGCGGGCGGGACGCATGCTCAGCTGGGAGTCGGGCGAGTCACACAAGGCCCGCAACTGCTTGCCGTCAAGCAGGCCCCGGCCATCCATCCATACCTCGCCGTGGCGCGACCGGTACGTGACCACACGCTTCTGCTTGCTGCCGGGTTCCTCGAACATGGCGGGGCACTTGTTGCAGCGCCACGTCGGCTTCAGCCGCTTGCGCCGCTTGAAGTCGGCCTTCTTGCACTCCGGGCAGAAGTAGAGCGTCTTGATCTCGCTCCCGGTCTCGATCCCGGAAATCACTCCGAGGCCGAGCAGCTGCTTCTTGTCCCACAGCGCGATCACGTCCCCCACAGCGATACGCGCGTGATTGGGGACCGTGTCGTCCCAGCTGTAGTGCTGCGACGGGTCGTCGTCATACCCGTCATTGCCCCCGTGCTGCCGGTCCTCATCGCCCACAGCCAGCACCAGCCATGCCGTCGTCACTGCGCCCCCTTCACGTGCCAATGAGCCGGGGCAGCCGCCCATCTCGCAAAAGAACGCGGCTGCCCCACACCCCCAGCCCACTCAACAGAACTGGAGAACACCAGGATGCCGTACCCCACTGACACCCGGCCCCGAACAAGGCCCAAGCCGCGGTTACTCGACCTGTTCTGCTGCCAGGGCGGCGCCGCCAAGGGCTACGCCGATGCCGGATTCGACGTCACCGGCGTCGACACCGCACCGCAGCCCCGCTACCCCTTCCGGTTCGTCCAGGCCGACGCCATCGCCTACGTGCTGGAGCACGGCGCGGAGTTCGACGTCATCCACGCGTCGCCGCCGTGCCAGCACGACAGCGACTGCCAGCGCCTCCAGGGCAACACCCACCCCGACCTCATCGCCCCCACCCGCACCGCCCTCCAGACCACTGGGCGGCCGTGGGTGATGGAGAACGTACGCGGAGCCCTGCCGAAGCTGGACCGCCCGGTGATGCTGTGCGGGCCCATGTTCGGCGTTCAGACCTACCGGCACCGGTACTTCGAGACCGGCGGCGGACTCACCCTCACCCAGCCCCACCACCCCCCGCACCTGGTACCGCAGGCGAAGATGGGCCGCCCCATCCCGCCCGGCCACTACGGACAGTTCGTCGGCAACTTCTCCGGCGTCGACCTCGCCCGCCGGGTGATGGGGGTGCCGTGGATGAACCGCGACGGCATCCGCGAATGCATCCCCCCGGCCTACACCCACCGCATCGGCACCCAGGCTCTTGCTCTGCTGGCCGTGCACGGTCTGGGGGTGGCCGCGTGAATGCCCGTGTGCTGCCGCTGCGCAAGCCGAACGGGCTGCGGGTGCTGGACCTCTGCTGCGGGGCCGGTGGCCTGTCCATGGGCTACTACCTCGCCGGATACGACGTCACCGGCGTCGACGTGAACCCGCAGCCGAACTACCCGTTCACCTTCCACCAGGCCGACGCCCTCGCCTTCCCCCTCGACGGCTACGACCTGGTCCACGCTTCCTGGCCCTGCCAGCACTTCGCCCGCGTCACCGCCTGGCGCGGCACCCAGAACAACCACCCCGACCTCCTCACCCCCGGCCGCGACCGCCTCAAGGCATCCGGCATCCCCTACGTGATGGAGAACGTCCCCGAAGCGCCCCTGCGCCCCGACTACCTGCTGTGCGGGTCCCAGTTCGGGCTCAACGTGCGCCGGCACCGGGCCTTCGAGACCTCCTGGGGCGGCGGCGGTGACCTGGTCCCGCCCTGCTGGCACCACAAAGGGCTCCTCGCTTTCGAGCACAAGGGCGAGCGGGCCTACGCGGACGCCATGGGCTGCACCTGGATGACCAACGTCGAAGCCCGCCAAGCCGTACCCCCGGCCTACACCCAGTGGATCGGCCACCAGTTCCTCACCCACGAAAGGACGGCCGCAGCATGAACACCCTCCACCTCACCACCGCCCTCGACCTGGCGAACCGGTCCGTCCCCGTCCTCCCCCTGCGGGCGGGCAAGGTCCCGTTCGGGAACTGCCCGGCCTGCCGGGACAACGCCTGCGGCGGCCGGCCGAACATGAAAACCCCCGGCCCCTGCACCTGCCCCCGCCCCTGCCACGCCTGGGCCGCCGCCACCACCGACCCCGACGTCATCACCGGGCCCACCTGGTCGACGGCATGGAAGCAAGCGGCGGCCGTCGCCTACCACCCCGGCGGCATCGGCCTCACCGTCGTCGACCTGGACCACGCCGACGCGGTCGCCTGGGCCCGCCGGACGCTCCCCGCCACCCGGACCGTGCCGACCACGCGGGGCGAGCACTGGATCTACCGGGGCGCGATGTCGTCCGCGAACGCCGTGCGGGATGGCGTCGACATCAAGTCGACCATGGTCTACGCCCGGTGGCTCGGCCCTGGCTCCGGCACCATGACCGCGCTGCCTGACGTCGTGCGTGCCCTGGTCGTCAAGGAGCTGGCGCCGGTCCGGCCCGTAGCGCGCGCTGTGACGGTGAGCGTGCCGGTCGGGGGCGGGGAGTGCCCTCACCGGATGGCCGCCTATCTGGAGCGCGGCATCGCCATGGCGGAGCAGAGCATCACCCAGGCTGCCAACGGCGTGCACGCGGCCGTCTACCGCGTCTTTCTCGCTGTGCTGTCCGCGCACGGCCGGTGCGGTTGCCTCACCGACGCTCACATGGCGCGGCTGTTCGCCGCCGCGCAGGCCAAGGGCGAGAGCCTGCGGCACTGCACGGACGCGTGGACCAATGCCCTCACCCGGTTGGGACTGTGATCATGGCTGACGACGAGAAGAATCCCGCCCGCGAGATCATCACGGACTACGCGCAGTCCCACTTCCGGTACTTCCGCACCGCCGACGGCACCGTCTACGCGCAGAGGAACGGCCACCCGGTGGCCCGCCCGATCCGTTCCCAGGGCACCACGGGCAGCCACCGGCAGGAACTCATGGTCGGCATGTTCAAGGACGGGGTTGGCGTCTTCAACGGGACCGCGCTGAAAGAGGCGCTGGATCTGATCGAGGCGCTGGCGCTGACCGAGGACACCCAGGCCGTGAACATCCGCGTCGCCCCCGGCTTCGACGGGGCGACGTGGCTGGACCTGGGCCGCGACGACGGGCAGTCCGTCCGCATCCACCCCACCGGCTGGGAGATCACCGTTCCCGACCCGCGGGAAGTGTGCTGGCGGCGCACCCAGCTCACCGGGGAACTCCCCCTGCCGGCCAAGGACACCGACGGCAAGGGCATCGACCTGCTGATGCGGCTGTGCAACTTCGCCAACGCGGAAACCGAGTGCTTGGCCATCGCCTGGCTGATCGGCTGCCTCGGCCCTTCCGTGCCCGTCCCCGCCCCGTTCCTCACCGGGCCGCAGGGGGCCGGGAAGTCGACCGGTGGGCGGATGCTGGTGCGGATCATCGAGGGGATGAGCGGGGACCTGCGGCGGGCGCCGAAGGATGAGGAGAACCTGATCGCGGCCGTGGCCGCGGGATGGGTCACCGCGCTGGACAACCTGTCCCACATGAGCCCGGAGCTGTCCGACGCCATGTGCTGCATCGTCACCGGAGCCGAATCCGTGAAGCGCGCCCTGTTCACCGACGGCGACGTCTTCCGCGTCGGCTACCGCCGCCCCCTCCTCCTCACCGGCATCGACGTCGGAATCATCCGCCCCGACTTCGCAGAACGCCTCCTGCCCCTGCGACTGGAACGACCCACCGTCCGGCGCACCGAAGCAGAACTCTGGGCGGAGTACGCGGAAGTGCTGCCCGTCGTCCTCGGCTCGCTCCTGGACCTCACCGTCAAGGTGCGCGCGGCCCAGGCAGAGACGCCCACCGATCTGCGGATGGCGGATTTCGCCCACCTGTGTGCACAGCTTGACGCGGCGACCGGTCTCGGGGCGCTGCCCGCGTACCGGGCGAGCCTGGACGACCTGAACGACGACGTCATCGAAGGCGACCTGTTGGCGCAGACGGTCCTTCAGCACGCCGACACCATGGCCCCCGGCGCCGAGCAGCGCATGACATCGACCGAGTGGCTGCACTGCCTCAGCCGCCTCTACAGCGGCGATGAACTGCGCCCCTTGCCTAAGGGGTGGCCTACCACGGGCAAAGTCCTCTCCGACCGCCTCAAGCGCCTCCAGCCCACCCTGGCGGCCCGGGGGGTGCTCATCGACAGCGGCCGTACCAGCGAGGGCCGCTACCTCGAAATGGTCCGCAAGGGCGCCCCAAAACCGCATCACCAGACGGGAGCGTTCTGACCCGCCGCCCGGGCCTCCGGACAAGCAAGAAGAGCACCCGGCGGCGCGTGCTCTTCTTGCTGTTCGGCGGCAGCGCCGCCCCAAGGTCGCGCCGCGCCGCGGCTCCCCTTTCACGCTGTGAGGCGCACCGCACTACTACAGGCACCCCCTCTTTTGTCCTAAGAGGGAAGACGCTGCGTCATCTGCGTCATGCAGGCCGGAAACCAGCCTCTGACCTGCGGCTTCATACATGACGCAGACGGCAGTCTCTGCGTCATCCTGCGTCATCTGCGTCATGGCATGACGCGGCCCATGACGCACCGATGACGCAGCCCTGAGCCTCTGCGTCACACAGATCCGCAGGTCAGAGGTCCGGATGACGCTGATGACGCAATGACGCAGAAATCCACACCTCGGACAGGCGCGGCCACCTCGCCAGACAACGACGAGGGCCACAGAGCGCCGGGCTCCCTCCCACATCCAAGGAGATGCAGTGGCTGCGACGGCTACCAGAGACCCCCGGTCCACGCTCCGGGGCGGACTCCCGGACCGCTACCTCACCCCCGAAGACCTCACCACCCTCCTCTCCGTCCCGCTCGAAACCGTCTACGCCTGGCGCAAGAAGCGCACCGGCCCGCCCGGCTTCCGCGTCGGCAAGCACCTCCGCTACGACCCCGCCGCCGTGCACGCATGGATCAGCAGCCTGTCCGAGCGCGAAGCGGCTTGACCTACATCACGACCACCCGCAGGGGCACGACCACCACCAGGTCGTGCCCCTGCCGCGTACCCAACAGGAGCACCCCTTGGCCGGCCACATCCAAGACCGCTGGTACAAAACCGAAACCGGACCCGCCGGGAAGCCCCGGCGGGTCAAGAGCGACCGATACGGTTCCGGACTCCGCTACCGCGCCCGGTACATCGGCCCCGACGGCACCGAGAAGTCCAAGAGCTTCCCCAACAAGCAAAAGCGGCTTGCGGAGGCATGGTTGACGCAGCTTTCCGCCGACATGGCACGCGGGCAGTACGTCGATCCGAGCGAAGGCAGGGTCACCTTCCAGCAGTTCGCCACGACGTGGCTCGCGTCACAGACGACCGACGTGTCCACCATCGCGGCAATGGAGCTGAGGTTTCGGCTCCATGCCAACCCGTACATCGGTTCCCGCTCGATGTCTGCGTTCCAGCCTGGGCACATCCGCACGTGGGCCCGGGGTCTCCAAGAGGCGGGGCTTGCGGCCTCTTACCAGCGCGTCATCTTCGCGAATGTCTCCGCTGTCTTCGCCGCGGCCGTGGACGACGGGATCATCGCCCGGAACCCCTGCCGGGCTGGATCAGTTCGTGCCCCGAAGCTCGACGCCAGGAAGCTCAAGCCCTGGACCCGTGAACGGGTCCTCGCCGTCAGAGAAGGGCTCCCGCAGCAATACAAGGCGATCGTCGATGTCGGTGCCGGATGCGGCTTGAGGCAAGGGGAGGTCTTCGGGTTGGCCGTCGACGAAGTCGACTTCCTCGGAGGAACCGTCCACGTCGTCCGACAGGTCAAGATGGTGGGATCTCACCTCGTATTCGCTCCGCCCAAGGGCGGAAAGCTGAGGGAGGTGCCCTTGCCGGAAGTAGTCGCCCAGGCCCTGGCCCGGCACATCACTCAGCGCCCGCCCATCGAGATCACGCTCCCGTGGAAGACGCCCGATGGGCCGCCCGTTACGGCGACGCTGCTGTTCTACTCTCGCGAACGCAAGGCGCTGAACCGGAACTACTCCAACATGTACCTCTGGAAGCCTGCCCTCGTCTCCGCCGGCGTCATCCCGGATCGTCTGCCGGGGGAGAGGTTCAAGCAGTCGCGAGAGCACGGTATGCACGCGCTTCGGCACTACTACGCGTCGGTTCTCCTCGACGCAGGGGAGAACATCCGGGCTCTCTCCGAGTACCTCGGACACTCGGACCCGGGCTTCACGCTCCGGACGTACACCCACCTCATGCCCAACAGCCAGGACCGGGCGCGCAAGGCCATCGACGCGGCGTTCGGCCCGGCCGCCGAGGACGACGGCGACGACGGAGCAGTGCCCGTCGCGGTGTGACGGAAGCAGAAAAGGCCGTCGGCCGCACCCCCGGAGGGATACGGCCGACGGCCCACAGACGGCCCAGGTTAGAGGGAAACCCCTCTGACCTGCGGCGGTCCTAGATGTCGAAGTACAGCTCAAACTCGTGCGGGTGCGGCCGCAGCTGGATCGGGGCGATCTCGTTCGTGCGCTTGTAGTCGATCCACGTCTCGATCAGGTCCGACGTGAAGACGCCGCCCGCCTGGAGGTACTCGTTGTCCGCCTCCAGGGCGTCGAGCACGGCCGGGAGGGAGGTCGGGACCTGCTGGACGTTGGCGTGCTCCTCGGGAGCCAGCTCGTAGAGGTCCTTGTCGATCGGCTCGGCCGGCTCGATCTTGTTCTTGACGCCGTCCAGGCCCGCCATCAGCAGCGCGGAGAACGCGAGGTACGGGTTGGAGGACGGGTCCGGGGCGCGGAACTCGACGCGCTTGGCCTTCGGGTTCGAGCCGGTGATCGGGATGCGCATCGCGGCGGAACGGTTCCGCTGCGAGTACACCATGTTGACCGGGGCCTCGAAGCCGGGGACCAGGCGGTGGTACGAGTTCACCGTCGGGTTGGTGAAGGCCAGCAGCGACGGGGCGTGCTTCAGGATGCCGCCGATGTAGTAGCGCGCCATGTCCGAGAGGCCCGCGTAACCCTGCTCGTCGTAGAAGAGCGGCGAGCCGCCCTGCCACAGCGACTGGTGCACGTGCATGCCCGAGCCGTTGTCGCCGAAGATCGGCTTCGGCATGAAGGTCGCGGTCTTGCCGTTGCGCCATGCGACGTTCTTCACGATGTACTTGAAGAGCATCAGGTCGTCGGCGGCGGCCAGCAGCGTGTTGAACTTGTAGTTGATCTCGGCCTGGCCGGCGGTGCCGACCTCGTGGTGCTGGCGCTCGACCTGGAGGCCGTTCTTGTCCAGCTCCAGGGAGATCTCGGCACGCAGGTCGGCGAAGTGGTCCACCGGCGGGGCCGGGAAGTAACCGCCCTTGTAGCGGACCTTGTAGCCACGGTTGTTCTCGACCGCACCGGTGTTCCAGGCGCCGGCCTCGGAGTCGATGTGGTAGAAGCTCTCGTTCGCCGACGTCTGGAAGCGGACGTTGTCGAAGACGTAGAACTCGGCCTCCGGGCCGAAGTACGCGGTGTCCGCGATGCCGGTCGAGGCGAGGTAGGCCTCGGCCTTCTTGGCGATGTTGCGCGGGTCGCGGCTGTACTGCTCGCCCGTGATCGGGTCGTGGATGAAGAAGTTGATGTTGACGGTCTTGTCACGGCGGAAGGGGTCCACCCGAGCCGTCGACAGGTCGGCGCGCAGCGCCATGTCGGACTCGTGGATCGCCTGGAAACCGCGGATCGACGAGCCGTCGAAGGCGAGTTCCTCGGCCGGGTCGAAGGTCGCTGCCGGGATCGTGAAGTGCTGCATCACCCCGGGCAGGTCGCAGAACCGGACATCGATGAACTTGACGTCGTTGTCCGCTACGTACTTCTGCACTTCGTCGGCGTTCTGGAACATCCAACTCCTCCTACTCCCGACCCGGGACGGGCGGGGTTGTAGCTCGTGGTGCGGCCAGTGCGGTGGCACACGCTGGTCCCGACCATAGGCAGGCGTGATTTCTCAAGCATGACCCATTTGTTTCGCCCAAGTTAACCGGGGCGAGGGTGACCGGCATCTCAGCGGCTGTCTCCGCGCGGCTGTTTTCGTGCCCCGCCCGGCCGGGTCCAAACACGGGCGCAGTACCGTGGACGGGTGGACAACAGGCAAGCAATCGGATCGTGGCTCTCAGGGCCCCGCGCGGCCGCCGAAGACATGGGTGCCGATTTCGGCCACCGCGGCAAGCGCCTCGGGCTGCCCGCGGAGGGGCCGGGGGCCGTCGCCTCGTTCGGCCGCCGTCTCGGGGCCGTCTTCATCGACTGGTCGATCTGCATGGTGATCGCATACGGGTTGCTCGCTCGCGGTGACCAGCAGGCGGCGGGGAACTGGGCGCTCGGCGTCTTCCTCCTCATGAGCGCCCTCACCGTCGGCACCATCGGCTGCACCCCCGGCAAGCGCCTCCTCGGGCTCCGCGTGGTCTCCGAGGACGGCGGCCGTCTCGGCTTCGGACGTGTCGTCGTACGGACCGTCCTGCTGCTGCTCGTCATCCCGGCCCTCGTCTGGGACCGCGACGGGCGTGGCCTCCACGACCGCCTCGGCCGCGCCGTACAGGTCCGGATGTAGCCCCACCCCACAGCCCCATCAGCCCAACCCGTACGCGCCAACCCGTACGCGCAAACGCGGCGGCCCCGGACCGATCCTCGGTCCGGGGCCGCCCTGCGTTCTCGCGTACGCGCGTTCAGCGCATCTTTCCGCCGCGCGGCATCCGCATGCCCTTGGGCATCGGGCCCTTCGGCAGCGGCATGTTGCTCATCAGGTCGCCCATCGCGCGCAGCCGGTCGTTGGTGGTGGTCACCTGCGGGCCGGTCAGGACGCGGGGGAGCTTCAGCATCTTGGTGCGGACCTTCTTCAGGGGCACCTGGCCCTCGCCGTTGCCGACGATGATGTCGTGGACCGGGACGTCCACCACGATGCGGGCCATCTTCTTCTTCTCGGCCGCCAGCAGGCCCTTCACCCGGTTCGGGTTGCCCTCGGCGACCAGGACGATGCCGGCCTTGCCGACCGACCGGTGCACGACGTCCTGGCTGCGGTTCATCGCCACCGCGGGGGTCGTGGTCCAGCCGCGTCCGATGCGGTCCAGGACGGCGGCCGCCGCACCGGGCTGGCCCTCCATCTGCCCGAAGGCCGCTCGCTCGGCCCGTCGTCCGAAGACGATCGCCATCGCGAGGACGGCCAGGACGAAGCCCAGGATGCCCAGGTAGACCGGGTGGCCGATCAAGAAGCCGATGCCGAGGAGGACACCGAACGTGGCGATTCCCACGCCCGCGACGATGAACCCGATCTTGCTGTCGGACCGCTTGGTCATCTTGTAGGTCAGGGCGATCTGCTTGAGCCGCCCTGCGTTCTCGGCGCTGTCCGCGCCTTCGGTTTTTGCCTTCCTCGCCATGTACCGAAGTTTACGTGGCGTGGAAGCGGCCTAGGAACGGTGGTCGGCCACCGCGTCCGGTACGTACGGGGACTCCACCCGGTCCTTGGCCCGGCGGCGGTCCTCCAGGACGGCCGTCCAGGCGTTGCGGCGGGCGGTGCGCTGGCCGCTGCTCAGGAGCAGCGACTCGACGGCGCGCAGGGCGGTGGTGACGGACGGAAGAGCGTGGGCGCGGACCGGTGCGGCCTGCATGGTGTTTCCCCTCGGAGTGGATGCGCCACCCGGGCGCGGACTGAGTACGGGAAGCAGTGACGGCGACGGCTGTGGAAGCTGCCGCTGCACGTGTACCTAGGGTCACTGCTCGGTGTTACCAGTGCGTGACCGGTGGGTCAAACACCAATGAACCCTTCATTCCGGTGCCCCGCACGCCGAAGCGGCCCATCCGCGCCCCTCACCTGCGGGGAGCGTACGAGCCGCCTCGGCCTTGCGGTTACTGCTCGGTAGCTCAGGTGAGCGGACTCACACGGCCTGGGCCGTCGGGACGGTCGTCGCGGCCGCGCCGCGCGCCTCCATCGCCTGCTGGAAGAGACGGCCCGCGCGGTACGAGGAACGCACCAGCGGCCCCGACATCACGCCGGAGTAGCCGATCGCGTCGGCCTCGTCCTTCAGCTCCACGAACTCCATCGGCTTCACCCAGCGCTCCACCGGGTGGTGGCGCACGGTGGGCCGCAGGTACTGCGTAATCGTGATGAGCTCGCAACCCGCGTCGTACAGGTCCTGGAGCGCCTCGCTGACTTCCTCGCGGGTCTCGCCCATGCCGAGGATCAGGTTCGACTTGGTCACCAGGCCGGCCTCGCGGGCCCGCGTGATGACCTCCAGGGACCGCTCGTAGCGGAAGCCGGGGCGGATGCGCTTGAAGATGCGCGGCACCGTCTCCACGTTGTGCGCGAGCACCTCGGGGCGCGAGGAGAAGACCTCGGCCAGCTGCTCGGGCTCGGCGTTGAAGTCGGGGATCAGCAGCTCGACCTTGGTGGCGCCCGCCTCCCGCTCCGCCGTCAGCGTGTGGATCTGGCGGACGGTCTCGGCGTACAGCCAGGATCCGCCGTCCTCCAGGTCGTCGCGGGCGACGCCGGTGATGGTGGCGTAGTTCAGGTCCATCTTCACGACGGACTCGCCGACCCGGCGGGGCTCGTCACGGTCCAGCGCCTGCGGCTTGCCCGTGTCGATCTGGCAGAAGTCGCAGCGCCTCGTGCACTGGTCGCCGCCGATGAGGAAGGTGGCCTCGCGGTCCTCCCAGCACTCGAAGATGTTGGGGCAGCCCGCCTCCTGGCAGACCGTGTGCAGCCCCTCGCCCTTCACGAGATTCTGCAGCTGCTTGTACTCGGGGCCCATCTTCGCCCGCGTTTTGATCCACTCGGGCTTGCGCTCGATGGGGGTCTGGCTGTTTCGGACCTCCAGGCGCAGCATCTTGCGCCCGTCGGGTGCGACAGCGGACACTCCGGCTCCCCTTTGCTTTCTGCTGCGTGGGATTCGCATGGGATTCTTCGGCGAACACCAGGGTACGCCCGTAAATCAAACGGCCTTACGTCTGGCCAACCTGCGGCCGACGGGGCCTATTCCCCGGCCGGTGGCGGCGGTCGGGGCTACTGACCGGTACTACTTTCCGGTAATGGATCGCGTCACGCCGGGGCCACGGCCTTCGGCTGTTCGATCTCGCGGGGCGCGAGCTCCGCGTTCTCCAGGATGTCCCGCAGGTGCTTCTCGGCGACCGGCAGCACCTCCTCGATGGTGATCTCCCGGCCCACCTCGTTCGAGAGCGAGGTGACCCCCGCGTCCCGGATGCCGCACGGCACGATCCGGTCGAACCAGGTGTTGTCCGGGTTCACGTTCAGTGCGAAGCCGTGCATGGTCACGCCCTTGGCGACCCGGATCCCGATCGCGGCCAGCTTGCGGTCCTCGCGGCGCTGGCCCGCGTTGGACGGGGCGTACTCCGGACCGTTCAGCCGCGGGTCGAACTCCTCGTCCTGGAGCCTGGGGTCGAAGTCCAGCGCGAGCCCGCCCAGCGCCTGCCGCTGCTCGACCGGGTCGCCGAGCACCCAGACCCCGCTGCGGCCCTCCACCCGCGAGGTCTCCACCCCGAAGTCGACGGCCGTACGGATCAGCGCGTCCTCCAGGCGGCGGACGTGCGCGACGACGTCGACCGGACGCGGCAGCTTCTGGATCGGATAGCCGACGAGCTGGCCCGGACCGTGCCAGGTGATCTTGCCGCCGCGGTCCACATCGATGACCGGGGTGCCGTCCAGCGGACGTTCGCTGTCCGCCGTACGACGGCCCGCCGTGTAGACCGGCGGGTGCTCCAGGAGCAGACAGGTGTCCGGCACCAGGTCCTCGAACCGGGCCGCGTGCACCTCGCGCTGCTTCTGCCAGGCCTCCGTGTACTCGACGGCCTCGTCACCGAAGCCCAGACGGACGAACCGCAGCTCGCTCACGACAGATGCCTCCCTACGTCGGGCGCCGTGTGCCCGAAGGGGTGTCCCCGGGATGACGGCACCCTGCACTGATCGCGCCCTCAACCACTGTACGGCCGTCACCCGTCCGGCCCACCGGCAGGTGTCCAGGCCTGGCGGAGCACGCGCGTCCCGACCCGAGAGGGGTCCGGCCCCTTCTGTCAGCTCTGTCCACAATCCTCACACGATCGGATGAACGTGGAGCAAAGGGTGGCTCCGACCGCCCCGGTGGACGCTAAATTCGCGCCGTTCCCCAGGGGCTGCCCGGGCCCCCGAAGGCAGGAGACCGTACAGCTGATGTCGGAACGACCCCCGCAGCGCACGCCCAACCGCCGCCTCGCCGCACTCATCGCGGAAGCCGGGTTCTCCCATGCGGGCCTCGCCCGCCGGGTCGATCAGCTCGGCCTCGAACACGGACTGGACCTGCGGTACGACAAGACCTCGGTCACCCGCTGGCTGCGGGGACAGCAGCCGCGCGGCACCACGCCCGCCCTGATCGCCGAGGTCTTCACCCGGCGCCTCGGGCGGCGGCTCTCCGCGCAGGACCTCGGCCTCGACGCCTGCGCGCCCGTCTACGCGGGCCTGGAGTTCGCCGCCACGCCCACCGAGGCCGTCGACATCGTCAGCGGCCTGTGGCGCAAGGACTCCGGTACGCACACCGAGCTGCGCAAGATCGCCTTCACCCCCGCCGGCCTGGTCGTCCCCAGCCGCGACTGGCTGATCGGCCGCGCCGACGAGTGGGTGGCCCGCGACGGAGGGGCGGACCGGCCACCCGCCGCGCACCGCAGAGGCGGCGCCGGAGCCCCGGCACCGACACACGGCCGTACGGACGGGACGGCAGGCGCCCTGCGCACCGACGCCCGTGGCGTGGCCCGCCCCGGCGGCCCCGTACGCCCGGTCGGCAGGCCCACCACCGGCCACCCCGTCCCGGCCGGCGGCCGCCCCTCCACGGCGACGGACCCGACCGGAACGGCCCGGCCGGGAGCAGGCGCGGGTACGGGAGTGGGAGCCCTGCCCGGCGGAGCGTCCGGTTCCGGAGCGTCGTCCGGTACGGAGACGCTCCCCGTCGTCCCCCGCCAGCGGCAGACCGAGCGCGGACCCGGCCTGAGGGTCGGCAACGGCGATGTCGCGGCGCTGCGCTCGGTCGGTGAGCTCTTCCGCACCCTCGACCACACCTACGGCGGCGGCCACGCCCGCCAGGCCCTCGTGCGCTATCTGGAGCACGAGGCCGAGCCGATGCTCCGCGGGAGTTACGGCGAAGCCACCGGGCGCCGCCTCTTCGCCGCGGTCGCCGACCTGACCCGGCTGGCCGGCTGGACCTCCTTCGACATCGCCGCCCACGGCCTGGCCCAGCGGTACTTCGTCCAGGCCCTGCGGCTCGCCCAGGCCGCCGGAGACCGCGGCTACGGGGCGTACGTCCTGATCACCATGAGCCGCCAGGCCGTCTACCTCGGCCACGGCAGAGAAGCCGTCCAGCTCGCCCGGGTCGCGCAGCAGGGCATCGGCTCCGCCGCCCCGCCGCTCGTCCAGGCCCTGCTCCACTCGGTCGAGGCGCGCGGCCACGGGATCCTCGGCGAGGCGCGGGCCTGCACCGCCGCGCTGACCCGGGCCGAGCACGCCCTGGAGACCGCGCGACCCGGCGACGATGCGCCGCTGTGGGCCCGCCCCTTCGACGAGGCGCAGCTCGCCCACGAGCTCGGCCACTGCCACCGCGACCTCCAGCAGTACCGGGCCGCCGCCCAGCACGCGGAGCGCTCGCTCCAGCTGCGCGCTCCGGCGTACGCCCGCAGTCGGCTCTTCTGCCGGGTGGTGCTGGCCTCCGCCCGGCTGGGCCTCGGCGAGCTGGAGCAGGCCTGCCAGCTGGGGGCCGAGGCGGCTCAGCAGGCCTCCGAGATGCGTTCGGTCCGGGCCGCCGAGTACGTACGCGCCTTCGAGCGCAGCCTGGAGCCGTACCGGGACGCCGCGCCCGTACGCGGCTACCGCGACCGGGTGGCGGCGCTCGGCTGAGACGCGCGCGGGCGCCTTCGAAAGGGGCGCCCGCCCCCTACGCGCCGCGCCCTCTACGCACCGCCCCCTACGCCGCCTCCGGCACCCGCGCGCCCCCCTGACGCGCCGGAGCCACCCCCAGGTCCGTCAGGATCGCCTCCGCCGCCCGGCGCCCCGAGTGCAGCGCCCCCTGGACCGAGCTGGTGTCCCGGTGGTCGCCGCACAGGTACAGCCCGGCCAGCACCCGCACCGGCCGACGCGGGTCGTGCGGGGCCTCCATCGCGGGCACGGCCTCCGGGTCGTGGTGGGCCGCCAGCAGCTCCCAGTCGTCCGTCGGCGTCCCGTACAGCCTCGCCAGATGGGCACGTACGGAACGGTCCAGGTCCGGCGGCGGCGTCCCGAGCACCGTCGAGGTGACCAGCGCCCGGCCCTCCGGCGCGCGCGAGGGGTCGACCGCGCTCATCACCGCCGTGTACGCCACCGGCCCCGACCGGTCGCCGTCCAGCACCAGCGACCTGCCGGTCGGCGGCGGCGCGGGCGCGGTGTGGTGCAGGACCGTCACCGGGCGGAAGGCGGGCACCCGCAACCCCGGCAGCAGCTCGGCCGCCGCACCCGCACCGGTGGCCAGCAGCAGCGAACGGCACCCCAGTTCGCCGTGCTCCTTGGTCCGTACGGTGGTGATGTCGGCGGCCGTGACATGCACCCCGGTCCGTACCGTGCCCGGCGGCAGCGCGGCGGCCAGCAGATCCGGCAGCGTTCCCGAACCGCCCGCCGGTACACACAGTCCGCCCCGCGCATAGTCGCGCAGCGCCAGATCCGCGTACCGGCTCGACGTGGTGAGACCGGGGTCGCCGAGCAGCGCCGAGAGCAGTGGGCGCAGGACGCCGTCCACCGTACGGGCGGGCATCTGGCCGGCCCGCAGTGCGGCGAGCGCCGTCCGCTCGGGGCGCGCCAGGATCCGGGCCGTCGGCGTGGCGGCCAGCCGGGAGAGCGCGGCGCCGAGCCGGGCCCGGTCGATCGCGTCGGACACGGTGGCGGTGGAGCGGAGGCCCGAGCCCTTCGTGCCCAGGCCGGCCCGGGAGACGAGCCGCAGGTGGTTCCCGTAGCCGCCCGGCGAGGCGTGGGGGGCGCTCGATCGGGTGCGTACGGCCCTGAGTGCGCCCCTCGCGCTCCGTATGTCACCGGTGCGGTGGCGACGGCCCTCGCTGTGCACCAGCACCCCGGGCGTGAACTCCCGCAGCTCCGGGGTGCCGAGGCCCGGCGTGGAGGTCAGCTCCGGCCAAGAGGCGCAGAGCAGGGGGCCGAACTGGTCGAGACGGAAGCCGTCCACCTCACGGGTGGCCAGCCGGCCGCCCACGGTGGGGGCCGCCTCCAGAACACTGACGCCGACTCCGGCGCCGGTCAGCAGATGGGCCGCTGAGAGGCCGGCGATCCCGGCCCCGATGATGATCACGTCCGCGTGGTGTGCCGTGCTGCGCACAAGGCCCTCCCCGAGTCGGTGCGACTGGTGGGGGCTTCTTGCCCCCAACAGGTCCCCGGAATGCCGGAGTTCGCACCGAGGTTAGGAGGATGGCTGATAGTGGGTCAGACGCGCGTGGCCGGGGGCACCGGGGCACGGGGTCGCACACGCGGCCGCCGGGCGTCCCCTCGGTCGCGGAGCCGGCTCAGCGCGGCGCCGCGTGGAAAGCCGCGTCGCGCTTAGCGCAGGGCGGCGCGGATCGCCGCGTCGATGCCGGTGAACGCGAACGAGAAGCCGGAGTCGAGCAGCTGACCGGGGATCACGCGCTGACTGCCCAGCACATCGCCGGCGAACTCGCCGAGCGCGACCCGCAGCGCGGGCGCCGGGGCGGTGAACAGGGTCGGGCGGCGCAGGACGCGGCCCATCGCGGCGGTCACCTCGGCGTTGGTGACCGGGTCGGGACCGGTCAGGTTCACCGGGCCGGTCAGCGACTCGGTGTCCAGGATGTGGCGCAGCGCCGCGACCTCGTCGTGCAGCGCGATGAAGCTCCAGTACTGGCGGCCGTCGCCCATCCGCCCGCCGAGCCCCGCCTTGAACAGCGGGAACAGCCGCCCCCACGCCCCGCCCTCGCGGGCCACCACCAGTCCGGTACGGGCGTGCACCGTGCGGATGCCGCGCTCCTCGGCGGCGGCCGTCGCGGCCTCCCACTCCTCGCAGACGGAGGGCAGGAAGCCTTCTCCGGGCGGCGCGCTCTCGTCCACGGCCCGGTCGCCCGTATCGCCGTAGTAGCCGATGGCCGAGCCGGAGAGCAGCACCTTCGGCGGGGTGTCGAGCGAGGCGACGGCCTCGGCGATCGCGGCCGTGCCCAGCACCCGGCTCTCGCGGATCTCCCGCTTGTAGGCGTCGGTCCAGCGATGGTCGCCGACCCCGGCCCCGGCGAGGTGGACGACCGCGTCGCAGCCCACGAGCCCGGCCGCGTCCACATAACCGCGCTTGGGGTCCCACTCCACCTCATCACCGGACCGGGCGGGCCTTCGCACCAGGCGGGCCACCTCGTGCCCGTCGGCGCGCAGCGAGCGCACGAGCGCCGCTCCGATGAGTCCGGACGATCCAGTGACGGCGATACGGGAGGTCGGCATGGTGCCATCCTGCCCCAGGGATGGGGGGAAACACGGCACTGGATACGGGGGAAAACACCATGGAGTACGAAGAACCCGGCATGGGACAGTGACGTCATGTCCGCAACCACCACCCTCCACTCCGTCTCCGTCCGTCCCGCCCGGCCCGCCGACGAGGAAGCCCTCGGCGAGCTCGACCGCTCCACCTGGTCCACGCTGCACGCGGTGGTGCCGCGGCCCCGGCCGCCGTACGAGCCGTTCTTCGACGAGCGGCACCGGCCCGAGGACTTCCTGGTGGCCGAGGCCGCGACGATGGCCGAGTCCGATTCCGGGTCCGAGTCCGAGCCCGAGGCCGAGTCGGGGTCGGGGTCCGGCCGGACACGCATCGCCGGTTACATACGCCTGGTCCCGCCCACGCCTCTCGTCTGCAACGCCCATGTCCGCCAGATACAGGGCCTTGCCGTGGCGTCCTGGGCGCGCGGGGCCGGGGTCGGGCGGACCCTGCTGCGGGCCGCGTGCGCCGAGGCGCGGCGGCAGGGCGCCAACCGGATCACGCTGCGCGTGCTCGGGCACAACACCCCGGCCCGGGCGCTGTACGCCTCCGAGGGGTTCGCCGTGGAAGGGGTGCTGAGCGGGGAGTTCTTCCTGCACGGGCGCTATGTCGACGACGTGCTGATGGGCCGTTCGCTGGCACCCTGAGCAGTGGGGTCCAGCAGCTCGGCGGCTCAGCTGGGTGCGAAGCGGTCCCAGAGCTCCGGGTAGCGGGCGGCCAGCGCCTCCTCGTCCTCGAAGTCGACCGGGGAGCCCAGCGGCTCGGTGGGCTGCGGCGGGAGTCCCAGATCGGGCGCGACCACACCCGTGAGCTGTTCGTACGCCTCGTCGGCGGCGTAGCCCAGCTCCTCGCCGTCCCCGTCGATCTCCTCGTCGAAGTCGTCCAGCAGCTCCGCCAGATCGTCCGGGTCGTGCAGCGCACCCTCGAACACCTCCCGGCCCTGGCCGATCAGCCAGCACCGGAAGTAGTCGAAGGCGTCGTCGCTCGCACCGCCGAGCAGCACGGCGGCCGCACCCCACAGGTCCCAGCGATAGGCGCGGTTGTAGCGGGCCTCGAAGTGCCGGGCGAAGTCCAGCACGGAATCGGGGTCGAGCCGCACCAGCCGTTCCACGAGCAGATCGGCCTGCTCCTCGGGGTCGCCCTCGGCTCCCTCGCGGCTGCTGTCGATGAGCTCCCAGAATTCCGTCTCGTCCATCACGGGTCCAGCATCCAGCCTGCCGGGACCCCTCGCACGCCCAGACGGCGAAAAGAAGCCTTTCAGCGATACAGCTCGTCCAGGCGTTCGGCCGCCGCGGCGAACCGGCTCCGGAGCGACTCCGGCGCCACGACCTCCAACTCGGGACCCAGCGAAAGGAGCTGGCTGTATGCCACGTCCAGTGATTCCACGGGAAGGAGCACCGTGCGCCACCCGTCCGGGCCGGCGGGAGGGGCCTCGGAGAGGGCCGTAGCGGCGGCCGCCCGGTCGCCGGTGTACGCGAGCTGCCGCGCACCGCTCTCGGACACGCGTACGGTCACCTCGGTACGGAGGAGGGACCGGGCGAAGTCGGCGGCACGCTCCTCCCAGAACGCGGGCAGGTCGAAGCTCTCGTCCCGGTCGAAGCGCTCGTCGGCCGGCTCCACCGAGGTGAACCGGTCGATCCGGTAGACCCGGAAGTCGTCCCCGACCCTGGCGCAGAGGTACCAGACCCCGGCCTTGAGGACGAGCCCGTACGGAGCGAGCTCCCGCGCCACCTCCGTACCCTCGCGTCCGTGTCCCCGGCCTCCGCCCTTGCGGTAGCGGGCCCGAAGCAGGCGGTCGTCCCAGACGGCGTCGGCGACGGCGGGCAGGAGGTCGGGCGGCTCCGGCTCGTGGTACCAGGACGGGGCGTCCAGGTGGAAGCGCTGGGCGGCGGAGGCCGAGGCGTCACGCAAGGAGGGCAGCAGCGCGGCCGAGACCTTGAGGCGGGCGGCCGACGCCGCGTCCTCCAGGCCCATCTCGCGGAGCGCGGAGGGCAGGCCGGAGAGGAAGAGGGCCTCCGCCTCGTTGCGGGCGAGGCCGGTCAGCCGGGTGCGGTAGCCGCCGATGAGCCGGTAGCCGCCCGCCCGGCCGCGCTCGGCGTAGACCGGGACGCCGGCCTCGGAGAGCGCTTGGGCGTCACGGGTCACCGTGCGCTCCGACACCTCCAGCTCCGCCGCCAGTTCGGCGGCGGACATGACGGGACGGGACTGAAGAAGGAGGACCATCTTGATCAGCCGAGCAGCACGCATGAGCCCATTGTGGCGGCAGCGAGGCTCATGGGCCGCAACCCGGCCGACCGCGCCGAAACCCCCGGCCGCCGGGGCGGGCACGTTGTCGGACGCGCTCGCCCCGGTGAGCGGGGGTTTCGGATCGGTGCGGGAGCGGGGCTCAGAGGCCGTAGCGCTCCCGGGCCTCCTTGACCGCCGAGGCCGGGACCTCGCCGCGCTTGGCGAGCTGGGCCAGCGAGGCGACGACGATCGACTGCGCGTCGACGCCGAAGTGGCGGCGGGCCGCCTCGCGGGTGTCGGAGAGGCCGAAGCCGTCCGTGCCGAGCGAGGACCAGTCCTGCTCCACCCACTGGCTGATCTGGTCCGGCACCTGGCGCATCCAGTCGCTGACCGCCAGCACCGGGCCCGGCGCACCGGAGAGCGCCTGCGTCACGTACGGGACCTGCACCTCACCGCGGAGGAGCGCCTCGTCGGCCTCCAGCGCGTCGCGGCGCAGCTCGCCCCACGAGGTGGCGGACCAGACGTCGGCCGTGACACCCCAGTCGGCGGCCAGCAGCTCCTGGGCCTCCAGGGCCCAGTGGATCGCCGTGCCGGAGGCCAGCAGCTGCAGGCGCGGCGCGTCCGCCTTCGCGGGCGTGCCCTCCTTGAAGCGGTACAGGCCCTTGACGATGCCCTCCTCGACGCCCTCGGGCATCGCGGGCTGGGGCTTCGGCTCGTTGTAGACCGTCAGGTAGTAGAAGACGTCCTCGGCATCGGGGCCGTACATCCGGCGCAGACCGTCCTTGACGATCACCGCCACCTCGTACGCGAACGCCGGGTCGTAGTTGAGCGAGGCCGGGTTGGTGGCCGCGATCAGGTGCGAGTGGCCGTCCGCGTGCTGGAGGCCCTCACCCGTCAGCGTCGTACGGCCCGCGGTGGCACCGACGATGAAGCCCTTGCCGAGCTGGTCGGCGAGCTGCCACATCTGGTCGCCGGTCCGCTGCCAGCCGAACATCGAGTAGAAGATGTAGAACGGGATCATCGTCTCGCCGTGCGTCGCGTACGACGTGGCGGCGGCGATGAAGTCGGCCATGGCGCCGGCCTCGGTGATCCCCTCGTTGAGGATCTGGCCGTCCTTGGCCTCCTTGTAGTACATCAGCTGGTCACGGTCGACCGGCTCGTACGTCTGGCCCAGCGGCGAGTAGATACCGGCCGACGGGAACAGGGACTCCATCCCGAAGGTACGGGCCTCGTCCGGGACGATCGGCACCCAGCGTTTGCCGGTCTCCTTGTCCCGCATCAGGTCCTTCACCAGGCGGACGAAGGCCATGGTGGTGGCCATCTCCTGCTTGCCGGACCCCTTGTACAGCGCCTTGAACGCGCGCTCCTCGGGCTGCGGCAGCGGAGCGGAGGCGTGCATCCGGCGAGCCGGAGCCGGACCGCCGAGGGCCGCGCGGCGCTCCTGGAGGTAGCGGACCTCCGGCGAGTCGGCGCCGGGGTGGCCGTAGGGAACCAGGCCGTCCTCGAAGGCGCTGTCGGGGATCGGGAGGCCGAGCAGCTCGCGCATGCCCTTGAACTCGTCGATCGACAGCTTCTTCATCTGGTGGTTGGCGTTCTTGGACTCGAAGCCCTTGCCGAGCGTGTAGCCCTTGACCGTCTGGGCCAGGATCACGGTCGGCGCGCCCTTGTGCTCCACGGCCGCCTTGTACGCCGCGTACACCTTGCGGGCCTCGTGGCCGCCGCGCGAGGTGTAGAAACACTCGGCGATCTTCGCGTCGGTGAGCAGCTTCGCCAGCTCGACGAGAGCGGGCTCGGCACCGAAGAAGTGCTCGCGGATGTAGGCGACGTCACGGGTGGCGTACGTCTGGAACTGCGCGTCCGGGACCTCGCGCAGGCGGCGCAGCAGCGCGCCCGTGGTGTCCAGCTGGAACAGCTCGTCCCAGGCGTTGCCCCAGAGCGTCTTGACGACGTTCCAGCCGGCCCCGCGGAACTGCGCCTCCAGCTCCTGGACCACGCGGAAGTTGGCGCGGACCGGGCCGTCGAGGCGCTGCAGGTTGCAGTTGATGACGAAGGTCAGGTTGTCGAGCTGCTCACGGGCCGCGAGGGCCAGGGCGGCGGTCGACTCGGGCTCGTCCATCTCGCCGTCGCCCAGGAAGGCCCAGACGTGCGAGTTGGCGGTGTCCTTGATGTTGCGGTTGGTCAGATAGCGGTTGAAGCGCGCCTGGTAGATGGCCGAGAGCGGGCCGAGGCCCATCGACACGGTGGGGAACTCCCACAGCCAGGGCAGCCGCCGCGGGTGCGGGTAGGAGGGCAGGCCCTCGCCACCGGACTCCTGGCGGAAGTGGTCGAGCTGCTGCTCGCTGATCCGGCCGTCGAGGAAGGCGCGGGCGTAGATGCCGGGGGAGGCGTGGCCCTGGATGTAGAGCTGGTCGCCGGAGCCGTCCCCCTCCTTGCCGCGGAAGAAGTGGTTGAAGCCGGTCTCGTAGAGCCAGGCCGCCGAGGCGAAGGTGGCGATGTGGCCGCCCACCCCGTACCGGGCTCCCCGGGTCACCATCGCGGCCGCGTTCCAGCGGTTCCACGCGGTGATCTTCGACTCCATCTCCAGGTCGCCGTCGAACGCGGGCTCGGCGGCGGTCGGGATGGAGTTGACGTAATCGGTCTCCAGCAGCTTGGGCAGCGCGAGACCGGCGCCCTCGGCGTGCTGCAGCGAGCGGCGCATCAGGTACGCGGCGCGGTGCGGGCCGGCGGCCTGGGTGACGGCGTCCAGGGAGGCCGCCCATTCGGCGGTCTCCTCGGGGTCACGGTCCGGGAGCTGGTCGAGCTCGCTCGGAAGCTTTCCTACGGGGTCGGTCATGATCGCCGCCTTCCGGAGAGGAGGGGGGTGGAGAAGGCCCTATCTGGCAGGACAGAGCGATGGGGCCGGTGGGCCCGCGAAGTGAACTGTAAGGCGCTGATCGATGATCGATCAAAGGATTGAAGGCAAAACTTCTCGATACGAAGAAAAGTGGCATGGGGTGCCTCGAAAGGGGGCACGGAGTGACGCGAAATAGCGCGCAAATAGGGCGCTGACCTGCACGGAAGAGCAGGTCGCACGCCAGATGATCGGAGTCTGCCGGTCGGGTCAGGCGCGTGGTGCGCAGCCCAGCACATGGGCCTTCACCAAGGCGCCGATCTGCGGATCCCCGGCGAGGAACGCGTCGATGAGGGCCTGGTGCTCCTCGGCGTACGACTTCTGCACCGTGCCGAGCCAGCGGATGGAGAGGGCGGTGAACACCTCGATGCCGAGCCCCTCCCAGGTGTGCAGCAGCACCGCGTTCCCGGCGGCCCGGACCATCTCGCGGTGGAAGCCGACCGTGTGCCGGACCTGGGCCTCGCCGTCGGCCAGCCGGTCCGCCTCGTACAGCGCGGCCACATGCGGCTCCAGCGCCGAGCAGTCCCGGCCGAGCAGCGGGGCCGCCAGCTCGGCGGCGATCTGCTCCAGGCCGGCCCGTACCGGGTAGCTCTCCTCCAGGTCGGCGGCGGTGAGGTTGCGGACCCGGACTCCCTTGTTCGGGGCCGACTCGATCAGCCGGAGCGTCTCCAGCTCCCGCAGCGCCTCGCGTACGGGCGTCTGGCTCACCTCCAGCTCGGTGGCGATCCGGCGCTCCACGATCCGCTCGCCCGGCTTCCAGCGCCCGCTGACGATCCCCTCCACGATGTGCTCGCGGATCTGTTCGCGCAGCGAGTGGACGACGGGCGGGCTCATGTGGTGCTCCTTCAGGGCAGACCGGTGCTGCCTACATCATCACGGTGGCGGTGGGCCTCCCGGGCTGTTTAGACAATACGGCGGCGCCCCCGTCCGGAAGAGTTCCGGACGGGGGCGCCGCTGGTGAGGCTGGTTACAGCCGGAGCGTTCAGAGGCCGAGCTCGACCTCGAACTCACCGGCCTCCAGGATCGCCTTGACCGACGTCAGGTAGCGGGCGGCGTCCGCGCCGTCCACCAGACGGTGGTCGTAGGAGAGCGCGAGGTACGTCATGTCGCGCACCGCGATGGTCTCGCCGAGGTCCGGGTGGTCGATGACCACCGGGCGGCGGACCGTGGCGCCGATGCCCAGGATGGCTGCCTGGTTCGGCGGCACGATGACGGTGTCGAACAGCGCACCGCGCGAACCGGTGTTGCTGATGGTGAAGGTGGCACCGGACATGTCGTCCGGGGTCAGGCCGCCACCGCGGGCCTTGCCGGCCAGCTCGGCGGTCTTCTTCGAGATGCCGGCGAGGTTCAGGTCGCCCGCACCCTTGATGACCGGGGTCATCAGGCCCTTCTCCGCGTCCACGGCGATGCCGATGTTCTCCGCGTCGAAGTACGTGATGGTGCCCTCGTCCTCGTTGATCCGGGCGTTGATGACCGGGTGGGCCTTCAGCGCCTGGGCCGCCGCCTTCACGAAGAACGGCATCGGGGACAGCTTGACGCCCTCACGGGCGGCGAACGCGGCCTTCGCCTGGTTGCGCAGCTTCATCAGCTTCGTGATGTCGACCTCGACGACCGAGGTCAGCTGGGCCTGCGAGTGCAGCGCCTTCATCATGTTGTCGCCGATGACCTTGCGCATGCGGGTCATCTTGACCGTCTGACCGCGCAGCGGGGAGGCCTCCAGCTTCGGCGCCTTGGCGGCGGCCGGAGCAGCGGGGGCAGCCGGGGCAGCGGCGGCGGCCTTGGCGGCCTCCGCGGCGGCGACGACGTCCTGCTTGCGGATACGGCCACCGACGCCGGTGCCCTTGACCGAGCCCAGGTCCACGTTGTTCTCGGACGCGAGCTTGCGGACCAGCGGCGTGACGTAGGCGCCGTCGTCACCGGAGGGCGCGGCCGGGGTGGCGGCCGGTGCCGGGGCGGCGGGGGCGGGCTGCGCCGGGGCGGCCGGAGCGGGAGCGGGGGCCGCGGGGGCCTCCTGCTTCGGAGCCTCAGCCTTGGGAGCCTCCTGCTTCGGCGCCTCGGCCTTGGGGGCCTCGGCCTTCGGAGCCTCCTCCTGCTTCGGAGCCTCCTCCTGCTTCGGAGCCTCCTCCTGCTTCGGCGCCTCGGCCTTCGGTGCCTCGGCCTTCGGGGCCTCCTGCTTCGGGGCGGCGCCCGGAGCACCGATGACGGCGAGCTTGGCGCCGACCTCGGCGGTCTCGTCCTCGCCGACCACGATCTCCAGCAGCACACCGGCGACCGGGGCGGGGATCTCGGTGTCGACCTTGTCCGTGGAGACCTCAAGGAGGGGCTCGTCCTCCGCGACCTCCTCGCCGACCTCCTTCAGCCAGCGGGTGACGGTGCCTTCGGTGACGCTCTCGCCGAGCGCCGGAAGGGTGACGTCGGTGCCCTCGGCGGACGAACCGCCGGTGGCCGCCTCGGCGGTCGGGGCCTCGGCCGGAGCCTCGGTCTCGGTCGACGGGGCGGTGGGCGCCTCTTCGGCGGCCGGGGCCGGGGTGGCGGCCGGCTCGGTGGACTCGGCCTCAGCCGGAGCCTCGTCCTCGGCCGGAGCGCCGGAGCCGTCGTCGATGACGGCCAGCTCGGCGCCGACCTCGACGGTCTCGTCCTCGGCGACCTTGATGGAGGTCAGAACACCGGACGCGGGGGCCGGGATCTCGGTGTCGACCTTGTCGGTCGAGACCTCGAGCAACGGCTCGTCGGCCTCGACGCGCTCGCCCTCGGCCTTCAGCCAACGGGTGACGGTGCCTTCGGTGACGCTCTCGCCGAGCGCCGGAAGGGTTACGGAAACCGACATGGTTTCAGTTGCTCCTTACGAAAATGCGGAAGTGATCGGTCGTCGCGCCCGGAACGGGGGGATCAGTCGTGGGCGTGGAGGGGCTTGCCCGCCAGCGCCAGGTGAGCCTCGCCCATCGCCTCGTTCTGCGTCGGGTGGGCGTGGATGAGCTGGGCGACCTCGGCGGGCAGCGCCTCCCAGTTGTAGATCAGCTGGGCTTCGCCGACCTGCTCGCCCATGCGGTCGCCCACCATGTGGACGCCGACCACGGCACCGTCCTTGACCTGGACGAGCTTGATCTCGCCCGCGGTCTTCAGGATCTTGCTCTTGCCGTTGCCCGCCAGGTTGTACTTGAGGGCGACGACCTTGTCCGCACCGTAGATCTCCTTGGCCTTGGCCTCGGTGATACCCACGGAGGCGACCTCGGGGTGGCAGTACGTCACCCGGGGCACACCGTCGTAGTCGATCGGGACGGTCTTCAGACCGGCGAGCCGCTCCGCCACCAGGATGCCCTCGGCGAAGCCGACGTGGGCGAGCTGGAGGGTCGGGACGAGGTCGCCCACGGCCGAGACCGTCGGGACGTTGGTCTGCATGTACTCGTCGACCAGGACATAGCCGCGGTCCATCGCGACGCCCTGCTCCTCGTAGCCGAGGCCCTGCGAGACCGGGCCGCGGCCGATGGCCACGAGCAGGATCTCCGCCTCGAAGGTCTTGCCGTCGGCGAGGGTGACGCGGACGCCGTCCTGCGTGTACTCGGCCTTCTCGAAGAACGTACCGAGGTTGAACTTGATGCCGCGCTTGCGGAACGCGCGCTCAAGAAGCTTCGAGCTGTTCTCGTCCTCGACCGGGACGAGGTGCTTCAGGCCCTCGACAACGGTGACCTCGGTGCCGAAGGACTTCCACGCCGAGGCGAACTCGACGCCGATGACGCCGCCGCCCAGCACGATCGCCGACTTCGGGACGCGGTCCATCTTCAGCGCGTGGTCCGAGGAGATGATCCGGTCGCCGTCGATCTCCAGGCCCGGCAGCGACTTCGGCACGGAGCCGGTCGCCAGCAGCACGTGGCGGCCCTGGACGCGCTGGCCGTTCACATCCACCGAGGTGGGGGAGGAGAGCTTGCCCTCGCCCTCGATGTAGTGGACCTTGCGCGAGGCGATGAGACCCTGGAGACCCTTGTACAGGCCCGAGATCACATCGTCCTTGTACTTGTTGACGGCCTCCATGTCGATGCCCTCGAAGGTGGCCTTCACGCCGAACTGGGCCGACTCGCGGGCCTGGTCCGCGATCTCGCCCGCGTGCAGCAGCGCCTTCGTGGGGATGCAGCCGTTGTGCAGGCAGGTGCCGCCGACCTTGCCCTTCTCGATCAGGGCGACGTCCAGGCCCAGCTGCGCTCCGCGCAGGGCCGCGGCGTACCCGCCACTGCCACCGCCGAGGATCACTAGGTCGAAAACGGTGCTGGCGTCGTTCGCCACGTCACGTCCTCCATGCATGTGCGCCGTACGCCGGGCCCCGTCGCTGGGGTGTGACCGGCCGGTCGGCTGGTGTTCGGCCGCTTTTGTCTTCGGCCCTGTGGTGGGGGCCCTGTCCTGCCGAGAACCCATCTTCGCACTTGTCGACGGCGGGCGGGACGCGGGGCCCGGGTCCGGGACGGATGATCGTCCGTTCCGGAGGGTTACTGCTGCGTAGATACCTACGGATTCCGCTGCTGTTCGTCGAGAGCGAAACCCTGTCTCCTTCTGACCGGTTCCGCCCGGACAACACGTACGGCCCCGGACCTATGCCCGGGGCCGTACGCATCGGTCACTCAGCCCAGGTCGCCGTCGGCGGTCCGCTCGGCGAGCCGCACCAGGGTGCGGACGGCGGAGCCGGTGCCGCCCTTGGGCGTGTAGCCGTACGGAGCGCCTTCGTGGAAGGCCGGGCCCGCGATGTCCAGGTGCGCCCAGGCGATGCCCTCGCCCACGAACTCCTTGAGGAACAGGCCGGCCACCAGGCCGCCGCCCATCCGCTCGCCCATGTTGGCGATGTCGGCGGTCGGGGAGTCCATGCCCTTGCGGAGGTCGGCGGGGAGCGGCATCGGCCAGGAGGCCTCGCCGACCTCCTCGGCGATCTCGTGGATCGACGTACGGAAGGCGTCGTCGTTGGCCATGATCCCGAAGGTGCGGTTGCCGAGCGCCAGCACCATCGCGCCGGTCAGGGTCGCCACGTCGACGATCGCGTCCGGCTTCTCCTCCGAGGCGCGGGTCAGCGCGTCACCCAGGACGAGCCGGCCCTCGGCGTCGGTGTTGAGGACCTCGACGGTCTTGCCGCTGTACATCCGCAGCACGTCACCGGGGCGGGTGGCGTTGCCGGACGGCATGTTCTCGGCGAGCGCCAGCCAGCCGGTCACGTTGACCTTGAGGCCGAGGCGGGCGGCCGTGACGACGGCGGCGAACACGGCGGCGGCACCGCTCATGTCGCACTTCATCGTCTCGTTGTGGCCGGCCGGCTTGAGCGAGATGCCGCCCGAGTCGTAGGTGATGCCCTTGCCGACGAGGGCCAGGGTCTTCTCCGCCTTCGGGTGGGTGTAGGCGAGCTTCACCAGGCGCGGGCCGTTCGCGGAGCCCTGGCCGACGCCGAGGATGCCGCCGAAGCCGCCCTTGACGAGAGCCTTCTCGTCGAGCACCTGGACCTTGATGCCGTGCTCCTTGCCGGCGGCGGTGGCCACGGCGGCGAAGGACTCGGGGTAGAGGTCGTTGGGCGGGGTGTTGATCAGGTCGCGGGCGCGGTTGATCTCCTCGGCCAGCGCGAGGGCGCGCTCGACGGCCGCCTTGTACGCCTTGTCGCGCGGCTTGGTGCCGACCAGGGTGATCTCGGCGAGCGGGAGCTTCGGGCCGCTGTCCTTGGACTTGGCGTCCTTGGGCGCGAGCTTGTTCTCGCCGCCCTGGTAGGCGGTGAAGGCGTACGCGCCGAGCAGGGCGCCCTCGGCGACGGCCGCGGCGTCCTCGACGGAGCCGGCGGGCAGCGCGAAGCCGGCCTTCTTGAAGCCGGAGAGCGCACGGGCGGCGGTGCCGGCGGCGCGGCGCAGCGCCTCCGCGTCGTACGCGTCCTCCTTGTCCGGGACCGGACCGAGGCCGACCGCGATGACGACCGGGACCTTGAGGCCGGACGGCGCGGGCAGCTTGGTCAGTTCGCCCTCGGCACCCACGGCCCCCAGGGTCGCGAGAACGGAGGCGAGCTTTCCGTCGAACGCCTTGTCCACGGCCTCGGCGCCCGGCGCCAGGAGCGGCCCCTTGGCGGTCTTCGCGACGCCGACGACGAGTGCGTCGGCGCGCAGCGTCGCCGCACCGGCAGTGCTGAGAGTGAGAGCAGTCACGGTGGTGAAATCTCGCTTCCGTTGAGTTCCAGTTCGGTCGAGGGGTGGGCCGACCGTGCCCGGCGCATCGTAGACGCCTCCGCAATGTGCCGGGATCGAGCCTACGCGCGTCGTTCGCCGGGGGATGCGGCGGCGGGCCGTTCCCGACCGTACGCAGGCCCGTCCCGCAGGCGTACGTGAAGGAGGGCGGCCCCCGCTCAAGGGCCGAGTCAAGGGCCGGGTCAAGGGCCGAGCGCCAGCACCACCAGCGCCGCCGTGGCCGCCGCCTCCGCCACCCCGCCGAACACGTCCCCGGTCACCCCGCCGAACCGCGTGACGCAGTGGCGCAGCAGGAGTTCGGCGGCGGCCAGGGCCCCGAGCACCGCGAGCGCGTGGTGCAGCGCCCCGTACGGCCCGAACACCGCACCGGCCGCCGCGCACAGACCCACCGTCACCGCCGCCACCAGCACCGCCCGCCCCACCGGGACCGTCGCCGCCACCACCGCGCCGAGCCCCTCCGGCCGGGCCGCCGGGACGCCCTGGCGGGACGCCAGGGTCAGCGCGAGCCGGGCCGCGACGGCCGCCACGACGGCCCCGAGCGCCCCGTGCGCCCACCCCTGCCCGTACAGCTCGAAGACCACCGCGACCTGCGCCAGCAGCACCAGCAGCAACGTGATGACACCGAACGGCCCAATGTCCGACTGCTTCATGATCCGCAGCGCGTCCCCGGCCGGTTTCCCGCTGCCGAGGCCGTCCGCCGTGTCCGCGAGGCCGTCCAGGTGCAGCCCCCGGGTCAGTGCGGCCGGCACCGCGACGGAGGCGACCGCCGCGAGCAGCGGACCGGACCCGGCCAGCAGCGACAGCGCGCCGAGCGCCGCGGCGAGCAGCCCGACGACGAGCCCGGCGAGCGGGGCGCAGAGCATGCCGGTCCGGGCGGTCGCGCGGTCCCAGCGGGTCACGGAGACGGGCAGCACGGTGAGGGTGCCGAAGGCGAAACGCAGCCCGTGGCTGTTCAGGGAGGTCACCGCGGGCAGGTTAGCCGCTCTCGCGCACGGATAGATTGGTCAGAACGTCAGAAAAGCCGCAGAACTGGGTGTATCGGGAGCGGGTGGCATGGGTAACTGGTGGCACACCAACATCGCCGAACCGGGCAAGCTCCCGCTGCTCCTCGCGCTGGCCGCCTTCGTCCTCACCTTCGCGATCACCCGCACGATCACGCGGATGATCCGCGCCGGGAAGGGCCCGTTCCGCAACATCACGCCGGGCGGGATCCACATCCACCACGTGGTGCCCGGCGTCGTGCTGACGGTGGTCGGCGGCTTCGGCGCGGTGGCGGCGGGACGGCACGGGGTGGCCGCCGGGATCTGCGCGGTGATCTTCGGGGTCGGGGCCGGACTGGTGCTGGACGAGTTCGCGCTGATCCTGCATCTGGACGACGTGTACTGGACCGAGGAGGGCCGCCAGAGCGTCGAGGTGGTCGTGCTGACCGCCTCACTGGTGGCGCTGGTCCTGGCGGGGTTCTCGCCGCTCGGCGTGGACGACGTGACCGACGAGGAGCAGCAGAGCAGGCTCGGCGTCATCACCTCGTACGCGGTCAACTTCTGCTTCGTCCTGATCGCGCTGTTCAAGGGCAAGACCCGGATGGCGGTGCTCGGCACGCTCGTCCCGTTCGTCGCGCTGGTCGGCGCGCTCCGCCTCGCCCGTCCCACCTCGCCGTGGGCCAAGCGGTTCTACCGCCACCGCCATCGGGCCCGCTCCAAGGCGGTGCTGCGCGCCTACCACCACGATGTGCGGTGGGTGGGGCCGCGCCGGAAGTTTCAGGACCTCATCGGCGGCACCCCGGACCGGGTCCCGCTGCCGCCCGCCCGCAAGCCCTGACCCGGGCCCTCCCGCCGCCGCCCGAGCCACTCCCGTACGGCACAGATCACCAGGACCGCGGCGATGGAGGCCAGATGTTCCCGGCCCGCCAGGTTGTCCTTCACCAGGACCTCCACCACCATCGCGAGGACCACCAGCGCCCCGGTGAACCAGGCCCGGTAGGCGTGGCAGACGTACACCGCGAGCCCCACCACCGCGGCCGACGGCCCGGTGTCCACCACCTGCGCGTCCGAGGCCGGCAGCCCCAGGAACGCGTCCGGGCCGAGCGCGATGCCGACCCGGGCGTACAGCGTCCCGGCCAGCGTGGCCACGTACGCGATCGCGAGCGTCCGCCACCGCCCCAGGCACACCTCCGCGATGCCGAACACCAGCAGGATCTGCGCCAGCGCGCCCCAGACCGGCAGGTCGAGGGCGGGGACGAACAACGACAAGGGTGTACGCAGGAGAGCCGGCCAGAGGGGGTCCTCGGCCCGCACCGCGCCCAGCTCCTGCACCGGCCCGTAGCCCCACGGCTGGTTCTGGATCAGCTGCACGGTCGCGGTCAGCGCCACCGCCGTCAACGTCAGCGCGAGCGCCCGCACTCCGTGGTCGTGCAGCCCCGTCCGTACGGTGGTGACGAGCGGGCCCCACTCGCGCAGCGCGGCCCGGCGCAGCGCCGGGAAGCGGCTCATCTATGCGCGCCGAGACGCGCGCGGTGCAGCCACTTCGGCAGCCCCGGCGCTTCCAGGAACCCTTCGGCGCGGCCCGCCGCGATGGAGATGCGCGCCAGGTCGGCGCTCTTCTCGAACAGCATGAAACGCGGCTCCCAGATCGGTCGGTACTTGGCGTTGGCCCGGTAGAGCGACTCGATCTGCCACCAGCGCGAGAAGAAGCTCAGCAGCGCACGCCACAGCCTCAGCACCGGTCCCGCGCCGAGCCGCGATCCCCTCTCGAAGACGGACCGGAACATGGCGAAGTTGAGCGAGACCTGCGTGATCCCGATCTCGCCGGAGCGTTGGAGGAGCTGGATCACCATGAACTCCATGAGGCCGTTCTCCGCCTCGCGGTCGCGGCGCATCAGGTCCAGCGAGAGGCCGTGCGGGCCCCAGGGGACGAAGCTGAGGAGCGCGCGGAGTTCGCCGCTCCCGCCGCCGTCCTCACTCGCGTTCCGGCACTCCAGCATCACGCACTGCCCGTCCGCCGGGTCGCCGAGGCGGCCGAGCGCCATGGAGAAGCCGCGCTCGGTCTCGCCGTCGCGCCACGCGTCCGCGCGCCGGACCAGCTCGGCCATCTCGGCCTCCGGGATGTCCGCGTGGCGCCGGATGGTGACCTCGTAACCGGCGCGCTTGACCCGGTTGTAGGCCTGGCGCACGCCGCGCATCGCCCGTCCGTCGAGCGTGAACTCCGCCGTCTCCACGATCGCCTCGTCACCCAGCTCCAGCGCGTCCATCCCGTGCCGGGCGTAGACCGTGCCGGCCTCCTCGCTCGCGCCCATCACGGCCGGGATCCAGCCGTGCTCGCGGGCCTCGGCGAGCCACGGTTCGATCGCGCCGGGCCAGGCCTCCGGGTCGCCGATCGGGTCGCCGGAGGCCAGCGAGACGCCGCCGACGACCCGGTGGACCACGGCGGCCTTGCCGGTCGGCGACCAGACGGCGCTCTTCTCCCGGCGCAGCGAGAAATACCCGAGCGAGTCCCGGTCGCCGTGCTGGTCCAGCAGCGCGCGCAGCTTCGCCTCGTCCTCGGCGGTGAGCGGGTCGACGGCGCGGCGGGAGCGGAACGCGGCGTAGACGACGGCGATCAGGAGCAGCGTCGAGAGGACGTTGATGACGACGTTGACCCAGCCGGGGGTGGTGATCCCGGGGAAGCGCGAGTCGTCGGCGGCCACGGAGACCAGCCGCAGCGCGCCGTAGCGCCAGCGGTCGAGGAAGGTGGAGCGGTAGTCGTCGTGTGCGGTGTTGGTGACCGTGACCAGGGCTGTCGCGATCAGTGAGGTGACCAGCAGCCCCACCACGGCGACCAGGGCCGCCAGCTTCGGGTTGGAGCGGTCGCCCTTGGCGTAGAACTCCCGCCGCCCCAGCACCAGCGCCACGACGAAGGCGGCCGTCAGCGCCAGCGAGATCCAGTTCTGGGCGTGCTGCCGGATCTCCGCGAAGAAGAACGCGAGGACCAGCGCCAGGAGGACGAGCCCGCCGAGGACCATGTTCACGATCCAGGCGGCCCGCTTGCGGCGGCGCATCGTGACCGCCAGGAAGAGCGCGATCACGCCGGAGGAGAACCCGGCGGTGAGCAGGTACGGCGTGAAGTAGTTCTCGGTGTTGTGGCGGCGCAGGTCCTGGCCGAGGGTGACCCAGACGGCGCTCAGGAAATTGATGAACGAGACGACGCGCAGGTACCAGATGGCGAACGCCGCGCTCCGCCGGGACCGGACGGTACTGCGCCGGGCTGCCTCTTCGGCCGATCGAACCTCTCCCATAGGAGTGGATCATATGGCGCATTACGGACATGGGGGCGGTGAAAGTCGCTCACAGGACCTGACCTGCACCGCCCCCGGTCGCTCAGGTCGCGTCGAGAGCCTGTACGTCGTACTCCCCGCTCCCGGAAGGCCCGGCGTCCCCCTCCTCGCCCTTCTCCGGCGTACGCTCCGGCAGCTCGGCGGCGAACGCGGCCGCGGCCTGCACCAGCGGCAGGGCCAGCAGCGCACCCGTACCCTCGCCCACCGTCACCCCGTGGTCCAGCAGCGGCGTCAGCGCCATCCGGTCCAGCGCCTTCGCCTGCGCGGGCTCCCCGCTGACCTGCCCGGCCAGCCACCAGTCCGGCGCCCGGAACGCCGCCCGCTGCGCCACCAGCGCACAGGCCGACGCGACGACCCCGTCCAGGATCACCGGCATCCGCCGCACCGCCGACTGGAGCAGGAACCCCGTCATCGCGGCCAGATCCGCCCCGCCCACCGTGGCCAGCAGCTCCAGCTGGTCACCGAGCACCGGCCGGGCCCGGCGCAACGCGTCCCGGATCGCGGCGCACTTGCGCATCCAAGCGAGATCGTCGATCCCCGCACCACCGCGCCCGGTCACCACCGAGGCGTCGGTGCCGCAGAGCGCGGCGACCAGCGTGGCGGCGGCCGTGGTCCCGCCGACGCTCAGGTCGCCGAGCACCACCAGATCGGTGCCGGAGTCGGCCTCCTCGTCGGCGATCGCCATGCCCAGGCGGACGGCCCGCTCGGCCTCCTCGGCACTCAGCGCGTCCTCGATGTCGATGCGGCCCGACCCGCGCCGCACCCGGTGCCGGACGACGGACTCGGGCAGCAGCTCCGGGTCGCAGTCGATGCCGGCGTCCACGATCCGCAGCGGTACGGAGAACCGCCGGGCCAGCACCGCCACCGGGCTCGCGCCGTCCAGGGCCGCCCGCACCAGCTCATGCGTGGTGCCCGCCGCCCGCCCGGAGACGCCCAGCTCCGCCACCCCGTGGTCACCGGCGAAGAGCACCACGCGCGGCTGCGACACGGCCTTGACCGGTACGGACTGCTGCGCGGCGCTCAGCCACTCGCCGAGCTCGTCGAGCCGGCCCAGGGCGCCCGGCGGGACGATCAGCCGCTCCCGCCGTTCCTCGGCGTCGCGCCGCACGCCCCCGTCGGGGCGTTCGATCAGGTCGGAGAAGTCGTCCAGGTTCACGGAGGTCTGCCTCGCGGGTCGTCACGTCGGTTTCCGGTCCGGGTACCCGGCGGGCCCCTGCCGGGAACAGTACCGGTCGGCCTGGAGGAGCCGATGCCCCGCGTACTGACGCCCCCTCACCCCCGCAACACCACCGCCTGCCCCGCCACCACCAGCAGCACCTCCTCGCACTCCGCCGCCACCGCCGCGTTCAGCCGTCCCAGCTCGTCCCGGAACCGCCGTCCCGCCGCAGTCGCCGGCACCACCCCCGCACCCACCTCGTTCGTCACCAGCACCACCTGACGCCGGGCCCCGCGCACCGCGGCCACCAGCTCCGCCACCCGTGCCCGCAGCGCCTCCTGGCCGCCCTCCCGCCACCGCGCGTCCTCCCAGGCGTCCACCCGGTCCATCGCGTCCGTCAGCCACAGCGACAGGCAGTCCACCAGCAGCGGCGGCCCCTTCGCTCCGAGCAGCTCCGCCACCTCGCACGTCTCCTCGGTCCGCCACGCGCCCGGCCTGCGCTCCCGGTGCAGCGCCACCCGCGCCGCCCACTCCGGGTCCCCTTCGCGCCGCCCGCCGGTCGCCACGTACACCACCTCCGGGAACGTCTCCAGACGCCGCTCCGCCTCCAGCGACTTCCCCGACCGCGCGCCGCCCGTCACCAGCACCCGGCGCGGCACGTCCGGCACCACCGGATACTCACCCACCACCAGCGTCGTCCCGTCCGGCACCGCCCGCGCCCCGGCCGCCGCCAGCAGCCGGTCCAGGGCCGGGCCCGGCGGCGCGTCGTGGTCCAGGTGGACCGCGACCACCTCGGTGGCCGGGCCGACCGCGCCGGCCGACCGCAGCCGCGCCACCGCGTCGGGCCGCCCGACGACATCGCAGAGGACCAGGTCGTACGGGTGCTCGGCCCGCCCGTCGAGACCGGCGGGCGCGGCCCCCGGCGGCAGGTACAGCAGCCGCTCGCCGTCCGGTGAGCCCACCTCGTAACCCGTCCCCGGCGCGTCCATCGGCACCGCCCGCACCCGGTGCCCGCTGATCAGCGTCAGCACCTGGCCGTCCGGCACCCGTCCGGCAGGCGGCAGCGAGGGCGGCAGTTCGACGGCGGGCCCGTCGTGCGGATGGGTCAGCAGCACCTGGCGCACCGCGCCCAGCGAGCGCCCCGCGCGGGCGGCCGCGAACACGGCCCCCGGGGTCAGGTCCAGCAGCAGTGCGTCGTCGACCAGCAGCGCGGTCGCGGCACGCGCCCACGGGCCACGGGCACGCGCACAGGCCGCACAGGGGCAGGAGGGGCGCGGCAGCCCGTCGGGGGCTCCGGTGCCGAGCAGAGTCAGTTCCACACCTTGATCCTCCCGTGTCCCCACGCCAGGTGCGCGCCCGGCTAGGCTTCGGGAACCGACCCAGGAGCGGCGACGGGCCCAGGAGTCGGTCGGCAACGTGACCCAGGAGGCGCACATGGCGTGGACGTGGCGGTTCGAGAAGTCCGACGGTACGGAGACGGAGCCGGCGCTGCAGCCGGAGGAGTTCACCACCCAGGGCGACGCGGAGTCCTGGATCGGTGAGTACTGGAAAGAGCTCCTGGAGGGCGGCGCCGCTCAGGTGACGCTCTTCGAGGACTCGACCAAGATCTACGGCCCGATGAGTCTGCAGGCCGACGGCGCCTGAGAACCACAGCCGGAGGGCCGTAGGAGCGGCCGGAGGGCCACAGGAGAGGGCGGTACGGGAGATCCCGTACCGCCCTCTCCCCTGCGGGTCTCAGATCTCCCCGAGCGTGACCTCCGCCGTCCTGCTGTCGTCGTCCCGCGTGTACGTCACGGTCACCTTCTCGCCCGGCTTGTCGCCCGCCAGGGCCTCGGAGAGCGAGGTGATGGTGGTGACGGCCGTGCCGCCGATCTTCGTGACGATGTCCCCGGCCCGCAGCCCCGCCTCGTCCGCAGCCCCGCCCCGCTCCACGCTCACCAGCGCCACTCCGGCCGGCCGGTAGGAGTCGTCGACGACCGTACGGCCGGTGATCTCCAGCGCCGCCCGGCCCGAATCGGTGACCCGGCCGTCCTTGACGATCTGGTCCGCGACCGTCCGCACCATCGAGACGGGGATCGCGAAGCCGATGCCCGGTGCCGCGCTGTCGCCCATCTGCGGGTCGGTCGCCGCGAGGGTCGGGATGCCGATCACCTCACTGTCCAGGTTGACCAGCGCCCCGCCGCTGTTGCCCGGGTTGATCGCGGCGGAGGTCTGCACCATGTCGGCGATCGTCGCGCCCGTCCCGCCGCCCGCCCGGCTCTCGCTCACCGTCCGGCCGAGCGCCGAGACGATGCCCTGGGTGACGCTGCTGGAGAGGCCGAGCGGCGAGCCCATCGCCATCACGATCTGCCCCACCTCGACCTTCTCCGCGTCACCGAACTTCGCGGGCTTCAGGCCGTCGGGGACCTCGTCCAGCTTGATGACCGCCAGGTCCTGCTCCGGATAGGAGGAGACCAGCGAGGCGTTCAGCACCGCCTCGCCGGTGGCGGCGGTGACCTTGAACTTCTTCTCGTCACCGATCACATGGGCGTTGGTGACGATATGGCCCTTGCCGTCGTAGACGATCCCGGAACCGAGACTGTCCGACGCGTCGATCTGGACGACCGACGGCAGGACGTCGTTGATGACGTCCTGGTAGGCGCTCTCCAGGTCGTTGGTGGCGCGGGCCGCCGAGCCCTGGGCCGTACCGGAAGGGCTGGCCTGCGGGGCGGGAGCGGCTGCCGGGGACCCGCCGGAACAGCCGGCCGTCGCCGCCAGGGCGATCGCACAGACACCTGCGGACAGGGACAGCGGCAGACGGCGTGCGGAGCGGCGGGAGGAGGATGCGTCCATATCCGGAGTCTGGTGGACCCACCCTTTCGGGTGCCTGTGCTGATGGGCCGAACGAGGCCCGTACGGTTTCCTAGCCGCGCACTCCGCACAGATGCAGCAGCGCCGCGACACCCCGGTACGGGTCGGTCCGCCCGGCCCGGTCCTCCAGGGTCAGCACCCGCTCCAGCTCTCCGGCCGGCAGCTCGGTCCCGTCGGCCACGTTGTCCGTGAAGACCCGCACGCCGTACCAGGCGTGCAGCGGCGCGGCGATCCCGGCCAGGGTGGCCCGCAGCGCGTCGAGCCGGTCGGCCCGCACGGTGAGGCCGAGGTCGTTCGTGTACGTCGCCGAGTCGAAGGCCGCCAGCGCCGCACCGAAGTCGCCGGTGAGGCCGGGGCGCATCGCGAGCGCGTCCGCGTTCCGCACGAGCAGCGAGAGCAGGCCGCCCGGCGCCAGCATCCGGGCCAGCCCGGCCAGCATCGGGTCGGGCTCCTCGACGTACATCAGGACGCCGTGGCAGAGCACCAGGTCGAAGCTGCCCGGCAGGAAGTGCACACCGGTCTCCCGGCCGTCCCCCTCAATCAGCCGGACCCGCTCCCGGATCCCCTCCGGTTCGCCCCCCAGCTCCTCGCGGGCCGCCCGCAGCAGCTCGGCGTCGGCCTCCAGACCGGTCACCGAGTGACCGGCCCGCGCGAGCCGCAGCGCCTGGACGCCCCGGCCCATGCCGACGTCCAGCACGCGCAGCCGCTGTCCGACCGGGAACCGCCCGGCTATCTGCTCGTCCAGCTGCCGGGCCACGAGCTCCTGGCGGACGGTGTCCCGTACGCCCACGGCTCCACGCACACCGTCGGGGCTCACCGGACGGACCCCGGTGGAGCCGGAGGTTTCCGTGCTCAGGGCCGCTCTCCGCGCTTGACCTGCGGCTTCGGGAGCCGCAGACGACGCATCTGGAGCGTGCGCATCAGGCCGTAGGCGACGGCACCGCGCTTGGGCGTGTCCGGGAAGCGCTCCCGCAGCTGCTTCTTCAGCCGGATCGACAGACCGATCGAGTCGATCACGATCAGGATGATCACGGCCATCCAGAGCATCAGCGAGATGGTCTGGATGTTCTGCACCTGGATCACGCTGAGGATCAGGATGACCACGGCGAGCGGCAGGAAGTACTCCGCGATGCAGAAGCGCGAGTCCACGAAGTCGCGGACGAAGCGCCGCACCGGGCCCTTGTCGCGGACCGGGAGGTACCGCTCGTCGCCCGAGGCGAGCGCCTCACGCTGCCGGGCCAGGTCGGCCCGGCGCGCTTCGCGCTGGCGCTTCACGGCCGACTTGCGGTCGGCCGGAGCGCTGGACGCGGCACGCCGGCGCTGCGTCTGGGCCTCGCTGCGCTTGGGGGTGGGGCGACCCTTGGGAGCCTGCGGGTCGCGGGGCTGCTGGGAGAGATCCGCCGTCACCTTGTCGGTGGGGGTCTTCTCTGTCTTGGCACGGCTACGGAACACAAAACCCAAGGGTACGGGGTCGGCACACGGGTTCGCGGACCAGGGCGGGAACGATCCGGCAACGGACGGCGTCCCTGTAGGCACCCGACCCGGGCAGAACAGGCCTTAACCACCGGTTTCCCTGACCGTCACCTACACCCTGGGCGGGAGCGTCGGCGGGGCGCAGTCGTCCTTGGGGAGGAGCACATCGGGACTCGAACAGTGCGGTAATAGAGACAGGGCCCGTACTGTGGGTTCTATCGGGAGTGCTGGAGCTCAGTCCGTCAGAAGGGGGCGCGCGAAGCCCATGAGCGGTGTCATGAAGCGTATGGGGATGCTTTTCCGCGCGAAGGCAAACAAGGCCCTTGACCGGGCCGAGGATCCGCGCGAGACCCTGGATTACTCGTACCAGAAGCAGCTGGAGCTGCTTCAGAAGGTGCGTCGCGGCGTCGCCGACGTCGCGACGTCCCGCAAGCGGCTGGAGTTGCAGCTGAACCAGCTGCAGGGCCAGTCGTCCAAGCTGGAGGATCAGGGCCGCAAGGCGCTGGCGCTCGGCCGCGAGGACCTGGCGCGTGAGGCGCTGTCCCGGCGTGCCGCCCTCCAGCAGCAGGTCACCGACCTGGAGACGCAGCACACGACGCTGCAGGGCGAGGAGGAGAAGCTCACCCTCGCGGCCCAGCGGCTGCAGGCCAAGGTCGACGCCTTCCGCACCAAGAAGGAGACCATCAAGGCGACCTACACGGCGGCCCAGGCGCAGACCCGGATCGGCGAGGCCTTCTCCGGCATCTCCGAGGAGATGGGCGACGTCGGCCTGGCGATCCAGCGGGCCGAGGACAAGACGCAGCAGCTCCAGGCGCGGGCCGGCGCCATCGACGAGCTGCTCGCCTCCGGTGCCCTGGACGACCCGACCGGCACGGCGAAGGACGACATCGCCGCCGAGCTGGACCGGATCTCCGGCGGCTCGGACGTGGAGCTGGAGCTCCAGCGCATGAAGGCCGAGCTGGCCGGCGGCTCCTCGTCCTCGCAGCAGGCGATCGAGGGCGGCGCGCAGGACGGCACACAGCAGTCGCAGCAGTCCCCGCACAAGTTCGACAAGCAGTAGTGAGGGCGGCGTCATGATCGTACGGATCATGGGGGAAGGCCAGGTCAAGCTGGCCGACAGTCACTTCGTCGAACTCAACGAGCTCGACGACGTCCTGCTCAAGGAGATGGACAGCGGGGACGGTCCCGGCTTCCGCACCACGCTCCACGCACTCCTCGACAAGGTGCGCGAGCTCGGCACGCCGCTGCCCGACGACTCCCTGGAGCCGTCGGAGCTGATCCTGCCGGCGCCCGACGCGACCCTCGAAGAGGTGCGCGCCATGCTCAGCGACGACGGGCTCATCCCGAACTAGTCCATCCCGAACCAGCTCATCTCGAACTGGCTCATCCCCCACCAGACGCACCTGCTCCACCAGCACTCGTGGTCACGCCTGTGCCCCGCGCCCGGTCCGCCGACGCGGGGTACAGGCGTGACCGCTCCCGTACGGTTCCGTGGCCGTACCGGCACACCGCGGAGACGGATCCGTACGCGACACGCCGTACCGTTGCTGGACGTGACCACCCTTCCCTCCGGGTTCGCGCGCGCCCGCCGCTGGCTCCGGGACCACCCGCTCGCGTTCGACGCGGCCCTGGCGTTCTGCGTCCTGATCGCGATGATCTGCGGTTCGTTCGCGGACCCGGGCAAGGGCCACGGGCCGACGTTCGGGACCCGCACGCCCGAGGCCTTCAGCGTGCTGCTGATGGTGCTCGCCGCCTCGGCGCTCGTCCTGCGCCGACGGCACCCCATGCCGGTCCTGGCGGTGACCGGTGGCTTCGCTGCCATCGAGTACATCTTCATCGACCCGCCGGCCCCGGTCGTGATGAGCACCGTCATCGCGCTCTACACCGTCGCCTCGCGCACCGACCGCCCGACCACCTGGCGGGTCGGCCTGCTGACCATGGGGATCCTGACGGTGGCCGCGATGGTCTTCGGCTCGACGCCCTGGTACAGCCAGGAGAACCTCGGCGTCTTCGCCTGGACCGGGATGGCGTCGGCCGCCGGGGACGCCGTACGCAGCAGGCGCGCCTTCGTCGACGCGATCCGGGAGCGCGCGGAGCGGGCCGAGCGCACCCGGGAGGAGGAGGCCCGGCGCCGGGTCGCCGAGGAGCGGCTGCGGATCGCCCGGGACCTCCACGACGTCGTCGCCCACCACATCGCGCTGGTCAACGTGCAGGCCGGGGTCGCCGCCCACGTCATGGACAAGCGCCCGGACCAGGCCAAGGAGGCGCTCGCCCACGTCCGGGACGCCAGCCGCTCCGCGCTCAACGAGCTACGCGTCACCGTCGGCCTGCTCCGCCAGTCCGGCGACCCCGAGGCCCCCACCGAACCGGCCCCCGGCCTCGCGGTCCTGGACGAGCTGGTGGCCACCTTCCGCAACGCGGGCCTCCCGGTCGAGGTGGTCGGCGCCGACCGCGCCCCGCGCCTGCCCGCCGCCGTCGACCTGGCCGCGTACCGGGTCATCCAGGAGGCCCTGACCAACGTACGCAAACACGCGGGCGCGGACGCCAGGGCCGAGGTCAGCGTCGTACGGGTCGGAACGACCGCCGAGATCACGGTGCTGGACAACGGCCGGGGGAGCGCGGCGCGGGGCCCGGGTGCCGAGAGCGCTCCGGACGGCGGCGGCCACGGCCTCCTAGGCATGCGCGAACGCGTCACCGCCCTCGGCGGCGCCCTCACGGCGGGACCTCGCTACGGGGGCGGCTTCCGGGTCCATGCGATCCTGCCCATCGAGGCCCGCACGGGTGAACCGGAACCGCCCGGCCCGGCGGTCACGACGGGGGAGCGCCGATGACGCAGCCTGCACCAACGACCGAGGCACCCATCAAGGTGCTGCTCGCCGACGACCAGGCACTGCTGCGCAGCGCGTTCCGGGTGCTGGTGGACTCCGAACCCGACATGGAGGTCGTCGGCGAGGCGGCGGACGGCGCCCAGGCGGTCGAGCTGGCCCGGGAGACCGGCGCCGACGTGGTGCTGATGGACATCCGGATGCCGGGCACGGACGGGCTCGCCGCCACCCGCATGATCAGCGCCGACCCGGCGCTGGCGGCGGTACGGGTGGTCATGCTCACCACGTTCGAGGTCGACGAGTACGTGGTCCAGGCCCTGCGCGCCGGAGCCTCCGGCTTCCTCGGCAAGGGCGCGGAGCCGGAGGAGCTGCTCAACGCGATCCGGATCGCCAACGCGGGCGAGGCGCTGCTCTCGCCGGCGGCGACCAAGGGGCTCATCGCCACCTTCCTTGCGCAGGGCGGGAGTTCGGGGGAGGGGCCGGACAGCGCGGAGTACGCGGAGAGGCTGGCCGCGCTCACCGTGCGCGAGCGGGAGGTGCTCGTCCTGGTGGCGGGCGGCCACTCCAACGACCGGATCGCCGAGCGGCTGGCGGTCAGCCCGCTCACCGTCAAGACCCATGTGAACCGGGCGATGGCGAAGGTGGCGGCCCGGGACCGGGCCCAGCTGGTGGTCATCGCGTACGAATCGGGCCTGGTACGACCCCGGGTGGAGTGACGGGCGGCCGGAGGACGCGGAGGGTGGAGAGACGGCGTACTCCACCTGCGGTATGCGCGGCATAAGAAGGCAGCCCGGGGACCGACGTCCGGGCGGTCCGGGTCGGAGATCGTATAGGCGGGCGGGCTTGTCCCCGTAGCGCCCCGATTTCCCCCTCCTCCCGCCCCTCCGTCCCGCACGCCACAGAAGAGAGACCCACCCATGTCCTGGCTGTCCAGATTCAGCCTCGCGCAGCGGGCCCTGATCGGGCTGATCTCGATCGTCGCGCTCGTCTTCGGCGCGATCGCGATACCGCAGCTCAAACAGCAGCTGCTGCCCACCATCGAACTCCCGATGGTCTCGGTCCTGGCTCCTTACCAGGGTGCGTCTCCCGATGTGGTGGAGAAGCAGGTCGTCGAGCCGCTGGAGAACTCGCTCAAGGCCGTCGACGGCGTCGAGTCCATCACCTCCACCGCCAGCGAGGGCAACGCCCTCATCATGGCCACCTTCGACTTCGGCGACGAGGGCACCAAGCAGCTCGTCGCGGACATCCAGCAGGCGGTGAACCGGGCCCGCGCCCAGCTGCCGCCGACCGTCGACCCGCAGGTCATCGCCGGCTCCACGGACGACATCCCGACCGTGGTCCTCGCCGTCACCTCCGACAAGGACCAGCAGGCGCTCGCCGACCAGCTGGACCGCACGGTCGTCCCGGCCCTCCAGGACATCGACGGCGTCGGCCAGGTCACGGTGGACGGCGTCCAGGAGCTCCAGGTCTCCGTCGTCCCCGACGACAGGAAGCTCGCCGCGGCCGGCCTGAACGCCGGCGCGCTCGCGCAGGCGCTCCAGGCGGGCGGCGCCACGCTGCCGGCCGGCTCCTTCTCCGAGGCCGGCAAGAACCGCACCATCCAGGTCGGCGGCGGCTACACCTCGCTGCAGCAGATCGAGGACCTCCGGATCGCCCCCCAGCCTCGGCCCGGCGCCACGGAGCAGGGCCCGGCCGAACCGGTCCGGCTCGGCGACGTCGCCGAGGTGAAGCAGGAGCCGTCCACCGCGGTCTCCATCACCCGGACGAACGGCAGGCCGAGCCTCGCCGTGATGGCCACGATGGACAAGGACGGCAGCGCCGTCGCCATCTCCGACGCCGTCAAGGAGAAGCTCCCCGACCTCCGTAAGGACCTCGGAGCGGGCGCCGAGCTGACCGTCGTCTCCGACCAGGGCCCGGCCGTCTCCAAGTCGATCTCCGGCCTCACCACCGAGGGCGCGCTCGGCCTGGTCTTCGCGGTCCTGGTGATCCTGGTCTTCCTCGCCTCGATCCGCTCGACCCTGGTCACCGCGGTCTCGATCCCGCTCTCGGTCGTCCTCGCGCTGATCGTGCTGTGGACCCGCGACCTGTCGCTCAACATGCTGACGCTCGGTGCGCTGACCATCGCGATCGGCCGGGTCGTCGACGACTCGATCGTGGTGCTGGAGAACATCAAGCGCCACCTCGGCTACGGCGAGGAGCGCGAGACCGCGATCATCACAGCGGTCAAGGAGGTGGCCGGAGCGGTCACCTCCGCGACGCTCACCACCGTCGCCGTGTTCCTGCCGATCGGTCTGGTCGGCGGCATGGTCGGCCAGCTCTTCGGCTCGTTCTCGCTGACCGTCACCGCCGCGCTCCTGGCCTCGCTGCTGGTCTCGCTCACGGTGGTCCCGGTCCTCTCGTACTGGTTCCTCCGCGCCCCCAAGGGCACCCCCGAGGACGCGGCGGAGGCCCGCCGCCTGGCCGAGGAGAAGGAGGCGGCGAGCAAGCTCCAGCGCCTGTACGTCCCGGTCCTGCGCTTCGCGACCCGCCGCCGGATCACCAGCCTGGTCATCGCCGCGGCGGTACTGCTGGCCACCTTCGGCATGCTCCCCCTCCTCAAGACCAACTTCTTCGACGCGGGCGAGCAGGAAGTCCTCACCGTCAAGCAGGAGCTGGAACCCGGCACCAGCCTCCAGGCCGCCGACGAGGCGGCGCGCAAGGTCGAGAAGGTCCTCTCCGAGGACAAGGGCGTCAAGGACTACCAGGTCACCGTCGGCTCCTCCGGCTTCATGGCGGCCTTCGGCGGCGGTACGGGCTCCAACCAGGCGTCCTACCAGGTCACGCTGAAGGACGCGGCGGACGGCGCGGACGCCCAGGACCGCATCTCCGAGGCCCTCGGCAAGCTCGACTCCATCGGGGACACCACCATCGCCGCGGGCGACGGCTTCGGCTCCCAGGACCTGAGCGTCGTGGTCAAGGCGTCCGACGGCGACGTCCTGAAGAAGGCGGCCGAGGCGGTACGGACCGAGGTCGCCACCATCAAGGACGTCACCGACGTCCAGAGCGACCTCGCCCAGAGCGTCCCGCGCATCGCGGTCACCCCGAACGACAAGGCGGCAGCCGCCGGATTCGACGCGACCACCCTCGGCGGGATCGTCGCCGGAGCCGTACGCGGCACCCCGGCCGGCTCCGCGATGCTGGACGACACCGAGCGCGACATCGTCATCAAGTCGGCGCGCCCGGCGGCCACCATGGCCCAGCTCAAGGCCCTCCCGCTCGGCCCGGTGAAGCTCGGCGACATCGCCACGGTCGAACTGGTCCCCGGCCCGGTCTCGATGACCCGCATCGACGGCCAGCGCTCGGCGACGATCACCGCCAAGCCGGTCGGCGACAACACCGGCGCGGTCAGCACCACCCTCGCCACGAAGATCGACGCACTGGACCTCCCCGAGGGCGCCACCGCCACCATCGGCGGCGTCACCGAGGACCAGAACGAGGCGTTCGCGCAGCTCGGCCTCGCCATGCTGGCGGCCATCGCGATCGTCTTCATGCTGCTGGTGGCCACGTTCCGCTCGCTCATCCAGCCGCTGATCCTGCTGGTCTCGGTCCCGTTCGCGGCGACCGGCGCCATCGGCCTCCTGCTCATCACGGGCACCCCGCTGGGTGTCCCCGCGATGATCGGCATGCTGATGCTCATCGGCATCGTGGTCACCAACGCGATCGTGCTGATCGACCTGATCAACCAGTACCGCGCCCGCGGCCTCGGCATCGTCGAAGCCGTCATCGAGGGCGGCCGCCACCGCTTCCGCCCGATCCTGATGACGGCCCTGGCCACGATCTTCGCCCTGCTCCCGATGGCGCTCGGCGTCACCGGCGAGGGCGGCTTCATCTCGCAGCCGCTGGGCGTCGTGGTGATCGGCGGCCTGATCAGCTCCACGGTCCTCACCCTGGTGCTGGTCCCGACGCTGTACGCGCTGGTCGAGCTCCGCAAGGAACGCCGAGCGAAGAAGAAGGCCGCCAAGCGCGCGGCCAAGGCCGGTGTCCCGGAACAGGCGGAGCCGGAGCAAGCGAAGGAGGCCGAGCCCGCGAAGGCCTGACGACGAGAAGGGGCCTGTCCCACGCGGGTGCGTGGGGCAGGCCCCTTCGGGTTCCTCGCCTGAGGGAAGTAGGCGGGTGTCAGGCGTCCCCGCCCAGGGCCTGGATGATCCGGCGCAGCGTCTCACCGTTCCGTTCCGGGTGGCGGGCGCCTACGGCGATGGTCTCCTTCAGCAGGCGGATACGGGTCTCCTCGTCGGACTTGTGCCGGAGCGCGGCCAGGTCGCCGGGGTCGAAGCCCTCGCTCTCGCCGGAGAGGACCAGGGCCACCTGGGCGTGGGTGAGGGAGGAGAGGCGGTCGCCGAAGACCTGGCCCTCGATGCCTCCGCCGTGCATCAGCGAAGTGCCGTCACCGGCCTCCAGCGACCGGTCCACGTACGCCTGGAGGGCCTCGCGGTCCGCCACCAGGCGGTACGCCGCGTCCAGGCCCTCCGCGCGGCCGATGTCGAGCATGGCGACGTGGGCCAGCGGGGTGTCCTGCGGCGGCGCCACGGTCAGCAGGCGCGGGTGCTCCTCGAGGTAGGCCCGGGACTCCGTCCAGTCCGCGCACTCCAGCCACTCCGCCAGCTGCTCGTTCAGGATCAGCGGATCGTAGGCGGCGGTCACCCCGTGGACGAGTACGGCGTCGCGGAGCGCGGCGTGCCGTTGCGCGCCGCGCGGGTCCAGGACCGCCAGCTCGTCCAGGGCCGTCGCCGCCTCCTCGCCGCCGAGGATGTCGGCGTTCTCGGACCAGAAGTCCCGCGACCGGGGCCAGTTGGGCGCGAACATCCACGCGCTGACCAGGTCCAGGGTCTCCGGCCGCAGCGTCAGCCAGTCCGGTACGGGCGTGAACGTCTCCTCCTCCCACGCCGTGCGCACCGCCGCCGTGTCGCCGTACGCGCGCAGCGCCTGCCGGGCCCGCACGGTCACGGTGTCCGCGCTCACGCCACCCTCCGCCTCGCGGTCCAGCCACGCCACCAGCTCGGTCATCCCGTTCCCGGGCCACGGCTCGGGGCAGCGCAGCAGGAAGATGTCCCGCTCCACGCCCAGGCGCCGGGCGGTCGGCGGGTCGGTCTCCTCGAACTCCTTGACGGTCTCCTCGAACTCGTGGATCGCCGCCAGATGCTCACCGGTCCGTGCGAGCGCCCGGGTCAGGTCGTCCAGCGCCGCGACCAGAGCGGTGACCGAGGCGGCGGAGGCGCCCGGGTGCTCCAGCGCCAGCGACCGGTGGAGCGCCACCGCCTCCCAGAACGCCTCCACCGCCCCCTCTGCGTCACCGGCCGGCTCCACATACGTACCGAGCAGCTGAAGGGCGCCGGCCAGCTCGGCCAGGAAGGAGTCCCCCAGCTCCCGCAGCAGGTCGACGGCCTCCCGTACCGGCGGCAGCGCACCCACCGGGTCCCCGGTGGCGGCCAGGCACCGGCCCAGCGTGAGCAGGGCGGCGGCGAGGCCGGGACGGAAGGCGTCGGGGTCCTGTGCGGCCGGTTCGCGGTGCAGGGCCACGGCCTCCTCGGCCGCCCGCAGGCCCGCCGCCGGGTCACCGGCCTTGCTCAGGTGACCGGCGAGGCCGTCGAGCGCGGTGGCCAGCTCCGGGCGGAAGGCGTCCGGCCGCTGATCGGCGAGTTCGCCGAGGACGCCGCACGCCTCCTGGGCCGCCTCGACCGCCCCGGACACGTCGCTGACGGCCGCCCGGTGGCCGCCCAGCGCGTGCAGGGCGGTGGCCAGCCGGGGCCGGAACGCCTCCGGGTCCTCCGCGGCGAGGCTCCGGAGATGGCCGACCGCCTCCTCGGCCCGGGGCACGGCCTCCACCGGCTCCCCGGCGGCCGCCAGATGCCGGGCGTAGTTCAGCAGGTACGCCACGAGCGCCGGTACGGACGCGTCCGGCTGCTCCTCCTCCACCAGCTCCCGCTGGAGCCGTACGGCCTGCTTCGCGAACGGCACGGGCGTGATCCGGTCCCCGCTGTCGGCGATCCGGTCGCCCAAGGCGTCCATGGCCTCGGCCAGCTCCGCCTGGTAGCGGTCCGGGCGCTTCATGCCGAGCTCGGCGTACAGCGTCGCGGCCTCCTTCGCCGGGGGCAGGGCGGCGGCGTGGTCCCCGGTGGCGGCGATCCGGTTCGACAGCTGGTGCAGGGCCCCGGCCAGCGTGGGTACGAAGCCGTCCTCGGGGTTCTCGCTGAGCGACCGGTAGATCTCGACCGCCTCCCGGGCCGGAGCCACCGCCCCTTCCCGGTCACCGGCCTCGGCCCGGAGCGCGGAGAGGGCACCCAGGGCGGCCGCCAGCCCGGGCCGACCGGCGGCGGGGTCATGCTCGGCCGCGCCACGCCGACTCCGTACCTCCTCCTCGGCCTGAGCGAGGCTGCCGGGCTCCACGCCGTCCCGGCCTACCGCGACCCCCACGCCCGCCCCACGTGCCTCGTCGCCCGCACCCGTTCCACGGTCCTCGTAACTCATGCCCGCCCCACCGTCCTCGCCGTTCCGTCACCATCCGGTCAGTGCCGCGCGCGCCAAGGCCCGCTGCGGTGAGTAGCAGCGTAATTACGAGGAGGAGGGGTCGGGGGGTGTATGGAGCAGATTCAGCCTCCCCGCGAACGCGCGAAAAGCCCCGCTCGGCAGCGAAAAGCCCGGGTATGCCGCACCTGCGGCATACCCGGGCTTTCCTGGCGGACGAGGCCCCGCCGCTACGGCAGCGCCAGCATCCGCTCCAGCGCGAGCTTCGCGTACTTCTCCGTCTCCGGGTCGACCTCGATCCGGTTCACCAGCTTGCCGTCGGCCAGCGACTCCAGGGTCCAGACCAGGTGCGGCAGGTCGATGCGGTTCATCGTCGAGCAGAAGCAGACCGTCTTGTCGAGGAAGACGATCTCCTTGTCCTCCGAGGCGAAACGGTTCGCCAGGCGGCGGACCAGGTTCAGCTCCGTACCGATGGCCCACTTCGAACCGCGCGGAGCCGCCTCCAGGGCCTTGATGATGTACTCCGTCGAGCCGACGTAGTCCGCGGCCGCCACGACCTCGTGCTTGCACTCCGGGTGCACCAGCACGTTGACCCCGGGCATCCGGGCCCGGACGTCCTCGACCGACTCGACCGAGAAGCGGCCGTGGACCGAGCAGTGGCCGCGCCACAGGATCATCTTGGCGTTCCGCAGCTGCTCGGCGGTGAGGCCGCCGTTCGGCTTGTGCGGGTTGTAGAGGACGCAGTCGTCCAGGCTCATCCCCATGTCCCGTACCGCCGTGTTGCGGCCCAGGTGCTGGTCGGGGAGGAAGAGGATCTTCTCGCCCTGCTCGAAGGCCCACTCCAGGGCCCGCTTCGCGTTGGACGAGGTGCAGATCGTGCCGCCGTGCTTGCCGGTGAAGGCCTTGATGTCGGCGGAGGAGTTCATGTACGAGACGGGCACCACCTGGTCGGCGACCCCGGCCTCCGTCAGGACGTCCCAGCACTCGGCGACCTGCTCGGCGGTGGCCATGTCGGCCATCGAGCAGCCCGCCGCCAGGTCCGGCAGCACGACCGCCTGGGCGTCCGTCGTCAGGATGTCCGCGGACTCGGCCATGAAGTGGACACCGCAGAAGACGATGTACTCCGCCTCCGGGCGCGCGGCCGCGTCCCGGGCGAGCTTGAACGAGTCGCCGGTGACGTCCGCGAACTGGATGACCTCGTCGCGCTGGTAGTGGTGGCCGAGGACGAAGACCCGGTCACCGAGCTTCTCCTTCGCCGCGCGGGCGCGGGCGACCAGGTCCGGGTCGGAGGGGGAGGGGAGGTCGCCGGGGCACTCGACGCCCCGCTCGCTCCTCGGGTCGGCCTCGCGGCCGAGCAGCAGCAGCGCGAGGGGTGTCGGCTGTACGTCCAGGGGCTGGGCCGTGGTCACGTCACGCACTCTTTCTTCTCTGCGTTCTGCTCTGCGCTTCTGCGAACGCGCCTTTTCGTCTATTTGACGTTATCTATCATAGCTCCTTCGTGTCACTTTGACGATGCCGATAGCGTCGATGTGACGCATCCCCCGGGCGACCGGGTGTGCGAGCATGAAAAGGAACAGACAAGCGCTTGGCCCGGAATGAATCCGCGGCTCTGGCGGTTGAACCGTCGGCAAGCAGTCCGTACAACCCGGGAGAGAAGCAGATGTCCGTATCGGACGAGACCACCACCGTGAGCGACGGCATCCTCCTGTCCGACGCCGCCGCAGCCAAGGTCAAGGGCCTGCTGGAGCAGGAAGGCCGCGAGGACCTGGCGCTGCGCGTCGCCGTCCAGCCCGGCGGCTGCTCCGGCCTGCGCTACCAGCTCTTCTTCGACGAGCGTTCGCTCGACGGTGATGTCGTCAAGGACTTCGACGGCGTCAAGGTCGTCACCGACCGGATGAGCGCCCCGTACCTGGGCGGCGCCTCCATCGACTTCGTCGACACCATCGAGAAGCAGGGCTTCACGATCGACAACCCGAACGCCACCGGCTCCTGCGCCTGCGGCGACTCGTTCAGCTAACCGCTGCGAGAACGCGTACGTACGAGGGCGGCCCCGGGAGTGATTCCCGGGGCCGCCCTCGTACGTCACCGCACACTCAGCTGCGCGGCACCGTCGCCCCGCTCTCCGCGTCGATCACCGTCCGGTCGCCCAGCGGCTTCTCCAGCGTCACCGTCTGCTTGAGCTCCTTGGCGATCATGATGCAGGCGCCGCCCTTCTGCGGCTTCTCCGTGATGGTGATCCGCACCTGCCCCGGGCTCTCCTCGGCGCTCGCCGAGTACGTGGAGCAGACGCTGCCCCAGAACGTCACCTCGACCGTCCGGCCGTCGGCCGCGTACGAGGTCGCCTTCCGGTCGCCCGAAGGCGTCGGCCCGGCCGGCTTCTCGACGAACTCCGGCGCCACCGCGATCTGCGTCACCGTGCTCTCCGGCCCGCCCGGCGCCTGCCGGACGTGGAACAGCCACGACGGTACGAGGGTCTGCCGGCCGTCCACGTAGCTCAGCGCCAGACCGAACTCCGCGTGCTCGACCGTCTGCGTCACCGGCGCCCGCTTGCCGTTCGACGGCACGCACTGCGGGTCCGAGGGCTTCGGCTCACCCTCCAGCGGTACGGGAGTGGCGCACCCGCCGATGTCCCCGCTCGCGTCCCCCTTGGCCTTGCCCGCCTCGTTGAGCTGCTTCAGCGCGTCCTCGGCGCCGACCACGGGATACGTGTCGCCCTTCTCCAGCGCCTTCAGCTGCCCGCTGCCTCCGGCCACCTTGCCGTCCGGCCCGATCTGCACCCCGGTCGACCAGCCGTACGTCGGCAGCCCGTCCACCTTCGGATCGGCGTTCACCACGCGTACGTCGCCCATGAGCTGGCCCGCGTTCAGCGCCGCGTCGTCCTGGCCGACGGCCTTGAGCACCGGCACCGCGGCGGCCTTCGCCGCCTTCTCGCTCACCGGCTGCCCGTCGGCCTCCGGCGGGCTCTGGTTCGCGCACATCCGGCCCGGGTCGCAGGGCTTCGCCGCTGTGGTGCGGGCGAACGTCCAGGTGCCCGGGGCCTGCTTGGTGACCTTCAGCAGCGCACCGGGCCCGTCCTCGTCACCGACCACCCAGGACGCGTCCACGGTCCGCGGGGTCCCCGGAATGCCGAGCGCCTCCGCCAGCCGGGCCACCTCCGCCGAGGCGACCGTCCCCGTGGCGCGGTGCACCGCCGCCTCGTCCGGCCCGTCGGGCAGCTGGCCCGCCGCCCGGTAGACCACCGGCGGACCGCCCGGGTCCGGCTCACCGGGTGCGATGCCCGGCGGCGGGCCGCTCGGGTCGCCGGGCGTGGCCGGGGCCGCCTCGGCGGCGTCCAGCGCCAGCACCGGGGCCTTGTCGCGGGAGGCGGAGCCGCTGTCCGCCGCGCTGCCGTCACCGGAGGCGGTGGCGGCCCAGTAGGCCCCGCCGCCTCCGGCCAGCAGCACCGCCGCTGCCACCGAGGCCACCGCGAGCGGCGGACGCCGCCGCCGGGGGCCGGTCACGTCGTTGTCGGGTCGCTCGGTGCTCACCGGATCGCTCCTTCGACTGCGTTGCCGTCGCGTTCACTACCGCGTGCCCCCGGACGGGGACACCGATGGGACGGAGCGGAAGAGGATGCGGTTCCCGTACGACGGCGAACCGGGCGCGGAGCCCGTACGGTTCCGGCCGAAGAACGCGCCGAACTGCGCCGAAGTGCGTCTGAGCGCGTCGAAGTGCGTCGACGTGCTCAGTCCCCGTACTCGGACATCGCGTCGATCAGCCGCGCCGAGGCGGGCGGCACCGTCACTCCGTGGATCAGGGACGGCTTCACCGGCGTGGTCACGGCCTTCTTGGGTGCGGCCCAGTGCGGAGCCATGCGCGCGCAGTCCCCGCGCAGCTCGGCCAGGCTCACTTCGGACTCTCGCGATGCGGTGTGGTTCGACATATCCGCACCGTAACCACGGTCACGCTCAGGTAGAAAGACCTACTATCGGGTAGTTTTCCCTTTTCCCGCCCGGAGGAGTCACCCGGTAGCGTGAACTGTCACGCCGTCCCGGAGGGCGCACCTCGGCCCTTCGCCTTCCGCAGGAGAAGCCTCCCCGTGCGTATCGCAGTCACCGGCTCCATCGCCACCGATCACCTCATGACCTTCCCCGGCCGCTTCGCCGACCAGCTGGTCGCGGATCAGCTGCACACGGTCTCCCTCTCCTTCCTGGTCGACAACCTCGATGTGCGCCGGGGCGGTGTCGCCGCCAACATCTGCTTCGGCATGGGCCTGCTCGGCACCAAGCCGATCCTCGTGGGCGCCGCGGGCTCCGACTTCGACGAGTACCGCGCCTGGCTCGACCGGCACGGCGTGGAGACCGGCTCGGTCCGGATCTCCGAGGTCCTGCACACCGCCCGCTTCGTCTGCACCACCGACGCCGACCACAACCAGATCGGCTCCTTCTACACGGGCGCGATGAGCGAGGCCCGCCTGATCGAGCTGAAGAGCGTCGCGGACCGGGTCGGCGGCCTCGACCTGGTCTCGATCGGCGCGGACGACCCGGAGGCGATGCTCCGCCACACGGAGGAGTGCCGCTCCCGGAACATCCCGTTCGCCGCCGACTTCTCGCAGCAGATCGCGCGGATGAACGGCGAGGAGATCCGCATCCTGCTGGACGGCGCCACGTACCTCTTCGCCAACGAGTACGAGAAGGGGCTCATCGAGTCCAAGACCGGCTGGAGCGACGAGGAGATCCTCTCCAAGGTCGGCCACCGCGTCACCACGCTCGGCTCGCGCGGGGTCCGGATCGAGAAGGCCGGCGAGCCGGTCATCGAGGTCGGCTGCCCCGAGGAGGACACCAAGGCCGACCCGACCGGCGTCGGCGACGCCTTCCGCGCCGGCTTCCTCTCCGGTCTCGCCTGGGGTGTCAGCCTGGAGCGCGCGGCCCAGGTCGGCTGCATGCTCGCCACGCTGGTCATCGAGACGGTCGGCACCCAGGAGTACACCCTGCGCCGCACCGCCTTCATGGACCGCTTCACCAAGGCGTACGGCCACGAGGCCGCCGCCGAGGTCCAGCAGCACCTGGCCTAGTCCTCAGGAGAGCCGGCGGACCACATAGGCCGAGCCCCGGTCCGCCGGCTCCTCACCCACGTACTCCTGCTCCCGCATCTCGCACCAGGCCGGGATGTCCAGCCGCGCCGCCTCGTCGTCGGCGAGGACCGTCACCGTGGCGCCCACCGGTACCTCTCCGATCACCTTTGCGAGCTCGATCACCGGGATCGGGCAGCGTCGGCCGAGCGCGTCGACCACCAGGGACCGGGCCGGTGCGGGGGAGGGGGGAGCCGACACGGGCGCGCCGAGCCGCTCCCGTACCTCCGCGACCACCCCGGGCACCACCTCCAGGAAACGGTCCACATCCGCCTCCGCCGTGCCCGTCGGCAGCGACACCCGGACGTTCCCTTCCGACAGCACGCCCATCGCCTTGAGCACATGGCTCGGCTCCAGCGTGCTGCTCGTGCAGGACGAACCGGATGATACGGAGAAACCGTGCCGGTCCAGTTCGTGCAGCAGGGTCTCTCCATCGACATAGAGACAGGAGAAGGTGACCAGATGCGGCAGCCGTCGCTCCGGATCGCCGACCACCTCCACATCGCCGACCCGCTCGGCCACCACCGCCCGGATCCGGTCGACCAGCCCGCGCAGCCGCACCGCCTCGGCCGCCGCCTCCTCCCGTACCGCGCGCAGCGAGGCCGCCGCCGCCACGATCGCCGGCAGGTTCTCGAACCCCGGCGCCCGGCCCGACTCCCGCTCACCGGCCGGACCTTGCGGCGCGAACCGGACCCCCTTCCGTACCGCCAGCAGCCCCACCCCGGCCGGCCCGCCCCACTTGTGCGCGCTCCCCGTCAGCACCGACCAGCCACCCGCCACCGGCCCCCACCCCAGCGACTGCGCGGCGTCCACCAGCAGCGGCACCCCGGCCTCGGCGCAGAGCGCGGCCACCTCGGCCACCGGCTGCTCGGTCCCCACCTCATGGTTGGCCGACTGGAGGCAGGCCAGCGCGGTGTCGGGCCGGAGCGCTCCGGCGTACGCCACCGGGTCCACCGCCCCCGACCGCGCCACCGGCACCTCGGTGAACGAGCCGCCCGCCGCCTCGTGCGCCGCCGCCGCATGGAGTACGGAGGAGTGCTCGACGGCCGAGAGGGCCAGATGGCGGCCGACACGCCGACGGCCCGAAAGAGCGCCGGCAATTCCCGCGTGCACGGCGGTGGTCCCCGAAGAGGTGAAGACCAGTTCGTCCGGACGGCAGCCGACCGCGTCCGCCGCGGCCTCCCGGGCGGCGTCCAGCAGCAGCCGGGCGCGCCGGCCCTCGCGGTAGAGCCGGGCGGGATCGGCCCAGCCCTCGTCCAGCGCGGCAAGCAGCGCCTGGCGTGCGACGGGGTGCAGAGGGGCGGCGGAGGCGGCGTCGAAGTAGGGCACACCGTCACGCTAGCCCGCACCGCCTCCCACCCCGGCGCCCACCTGCCCGGCCGCCCGTCCTAGAGGGCGTCAGATGACGGCCGGAGGCCCGGATTCCACCCCTTCGGGGAGTCGGGCGGCGCGTTGGGCACCCTCCCCGCGCGACCCCAAATAGCGTCCAGTAGGGTTTGGTCCGCATAAACATCCAAACCCCTGCCCGCGACAGGGACGGCGACCGACCAGCGAGACGGGCGCGCCGACCGTGCGGGCGAGACTCTCGGGAAGGCGCTACGTGAGTCCCAACGGCTCCGACCGCTCGTCGCGGCGCCCGATGCGGCGGAAGCTGCCGCAGGTGCTGACTGCGGGCCTGGTCCTGGCGACGGCCTCCGGTTGTTCATACAACTGGGAGGATTTTCCCCGCCTCGGTATGCCCACCCCGGTAACGGAAGAGGCCCCTCGGATCCTCTCCCTCTGGCAAGGCTCGTGGGCGGCAGCGCTCGTCACGGGTGTCCTTGTCTGGGGGCTGATCCTCTGGAGCGTCTTCTTCCACCGGCGTAGCCGGACCAAGGTGGAGGTACCTCCGCAGACCAGGTACAACATGCCCATCGAGGCGTTGTACACCGTGGTACCGCTCATCATCGTCTCGGTGCTCTTCTACTTCACCGCGCGTGATGAGTCGAAGCTTCTTGAGCTCTCCGACAAGCCGGCCCACACCATCAACGTGGTCGGCTACCAGTGGAGCTGGGGCTTCAACTACATCGAGAAGGTGGAAGGCCAGTCCGCCCCGGCGGGCAACGAGATCCCCAAGGAGCTCGACGCCATCCCCAAGAAGTTCCAGGACGACTTCCCCGCGGACGCCACCGGCGTCTACGACGCGGGCATCCCCGGAACGCGCAACCCCCAGAACGGCAACCCGGGTCCGACCCTGTGGCTGCCGAAGGGGGAGAAGGTCCGCTTCGTCCTCACTTCGCGTGACGTCATCCACTCCTTCTGGGTGGTGCCGTTCCTCATGAAGCAGGACGTCATCCCGGGCCACACCAACGTCTTCGAGGTCACTCCCAACCGGGAGGGCACCTTCATGGGCAAGTGCGCCGAACTCTGTGGCGTCGACCACTCCCGGATGCTCTTCAACGTCAAGGTTGTCTCCCCGGAGCGGTACCAGCAGCACCTCAAGGAGCTGGCTGAGAAGGGTCAGACGGGCTACATGCCGGCAGGTATCGAGCAGACCGACCCGGCCAGGGATTCGGAGAAGAAGCAACTGTGAGCATCCTCAACGAACCTCAGGGTGCGGCACCGGCAGACGACTCGTACGAGGACGAGCTGCCCGTCCGCCGCAAGGAGCCGGGAAACGTCGTCATCAAGTGGCTGACCACCACTGACCACAAGACGATCGGCTCGCTCTACCTGGTCACGTCGTTCGCCTTCTTCATCATCGGCGGACTCATGGCGCTCTTCATGCGCGCCGAGCTCGCTCGTCCCGGCACGCAGATCATGTCGAACGAGCAGTTCAACCAGGCGTTCACGATGCACGGCACGATCATGCTGCTGATGTTCGCGACGCCGCTGTTCGCCGGATTCGCCAACTGGATCATGCCGCTGCAGATCGGCGCGCCCGACGTGGCGTTCCCGCGGCTGAACATGTTCGCGTACTGGCTGTACCTCTTCGGCTCGCTCATCGCGGTGGCCGGCTTCCTCACGCCGCAGGGCGCCGCCGACTTCGGCTGGTTCGCCTACGCGCCGCTGAACGACGCCGTCCGCTCGCCGGGCATCGGCGCCGACATGTGGATCATGGGTCTGGCCTTCTCCGGCTTCGGCACGATCCTCGGCTCGGTCAACTTCATCACCACGATCATCTGCATGCGCGCCCCCGGCATGACGATGTTCCGCATGCCGATCTTCACCTGGAACGTCCTGCTGACCGGTGTCCTGGTCCTGCTCGCCTTCCCGGTTCTCGCCGCCGCGCTCTTCGCGCTGGAGGCGGATCGTAAATTCGGTGCGCATATCTTCGACTCCGCCAATGGCGGCGCGTTGCTGTGGCAACACCTCTTCTGGTTCTTCGGACACCCAGAGGTGTACATCATCGCCCTGCCGTTCTTCGGAATCATTTCCGAGGTCATTCCGGTATTCAGCCGCAAGCCGATGTTCGGCTACATCGGCCTGATCGCCGCGACGATCGCCATCGCCGGTCTTTCGGTGACGGTGTGGGCGCACCACATGTATGTGACGGGCGGCGTGCTGTTGCCGTTCTTCTCCTTCATGACGTTCCTCATCGCGGTGCCGACCGGTGTGAAGTTCTTCAACTGGATCGGCACGATGTGGAAGGGGTCGTTGTCCTTCGAGACACCGATGCTCTGGGCCGTCGGCTTCCTCATCACCTTCACCTTCGGTGGTCTGACCGGCGTCATCCTGGCCTCGCCGCCCATGGACTTCCACGTCTCCGACTCGTACTTCGTCGTCGCGCACTTCCACTACGTCATCTTCGGCACCGTGGTCTTCGCGATGTTCTCCGGATTCCACTTCTGGTGGCCGAAGTTCACCGGCAAGATGCTGGACGAGCGGCTCGGGAAGATCACCTTCTGGACGCTGTTCGTGGGCTTCCACGGCACGTTCCTGGTGCAGCACTGGCTCGGTGCCGAGGGAATGCCGCGTCGCTACGCGGACTACCTCGCCGCCGACGGCTTCACCGCGCTGAACACGATCTCCACGATCGCGTCCTTCGTGCTCGGCCTGTCGATGCTGCCGTTCTTCTACAACGTCTGGAAGACCGCCAAGTACGGCAAGAAGATCGAGGTCGACGACCCGTGGGGCTACGGCCGTTCGCTGGAGTGGGCGACCTCCTGCCCGCCGCCGCGGCACAACTTCCTCACCCTGCCGCGGATCCGTTCCGAATCCCCGGCGTTCGACCTGCACCACCCGGAGATCGCGGCGCTCGAACAGCTTGAGCACCACTCCGAGTCGGACAAGGCCATCGTCGGCGGCAAGGAGGCAGGCAAGTGAAGATCCAGGGACATCTGTTCCTCTGGCTGAGCGCCTTCATCCTCATCATGGCCGGCGTGTACGGCTGGTGGTCGAAGGAGCCGGTCGGCACCACGGCCCTCTTCCTGGCCTTCGGGCTCTCGGTCATGATCGGCTTCTACCTGGCCTTCACGGCCAACCGGGTCGACGCCATGGCCCAGGACAACAAGGAAGCGGACGTCGCCGACGAGGCGGGCGAGCTGGGGTTCTTCTCCCCGCACAGTTGGCAGCCGCTCGCCCTGGCCGTCGGTGGCGCCTTCGCCTTCATGGGCGTCGTCTTCGGCTGGTGGCTGATGTACTTCTCGGCTCCGCTGCTCCTGATCGGCCTCTTCGGCTGGGTCTTCGAGTACTACCGGGGCGAGAACCGCACCCAGTGACACCCTCCCGAGGGTGACACCGCACTACCCCACGAGGGGCCCGCGTCGCAAGGAAGCGACGCGGGCCCCTCGCTCGTTCGGAGTCATTGAACGCGCTGGATCGGATGAATCTTCTTAGCGTGATGACATGAACCACACGCCGCGCATCCGCACCGTAGTGAGCTGCACTCTGCTGGTCGTGACCCTTGGCGCGGGTGCGACCGCCTGTGGTGAGCCCGACGGACACCCGCTGTCGACGAAGCCGTACGACGCCGGGGACCAGGTCTCCTTCAACGGCCCCTCCAAGAACGAGAAGGCCGACCCCGACAAGCCGCTCGAAGTCACCGTCAAGGGCGACGACGGCCGGATCACCGACGTCAGCGCCGTCGACACCGGCGGCCGCCACCTCGCCGGCGAGCTCTCCGCCGACGGCAGGCGCTGGCGCTCCACGGCCCCGCTGGCCGCCGGCACCGGATACACCGTCAGGGTCTCCACCGAGAACGGCGACGGCGCCCCCGGCACCCGTACGCTCTCCTTCGACACCTCCTCGCCCAAGAAGCTGCTGAAGGTCGCCTTCGGCCCGCAGACGGGCACCTACGGCGTCGGACAGCCCATCACGGCGGAACTCAGCGCTCCGGTCACCGGCAAGGCCTCCCGCGCCACCGTCGAGCGCGCCCTGAAGGTCCGGTCCACCCCGGCCTCCACCGGCTCCTGGTACTGGGTCGACGACAAGAAGCTGCACTACCGGCCCAAGGAGTTCTGGCCCGCCAACGCCACCATCGAGGTCCGCTCCAACCTCACCGGCATCAAGGTGACCAACGCGCTCTACGGGGCCGAGGCCAAGCCCCTGAAGATCACCACCGGCGACCGGATCGAGGCCCTCACCGACGCCTCCACCCACACCATGACGGTCCTGCGCAACGGAGAAGTGATCAACACCATTCCGGTCACCACCGGCAAGCCCGGCTTCTCCACCCGCAACGGCGTCAAGGTGATCCTCGCCAAGGAGCAGTTCGTACGGATGCGCGGGGAGTCCATCGGCATCGCGGCCGGCTCGTCGGAGTCGTACGACCTGCCGGTCTACTGGGCCACCCGGGTGACCTGGAGCGGTGAGTACGTCCACGCCGCGCCGTGGTCCGTCGGCTCGCAGGGCAGCGCCAACGTCAGCCACGGCTGCACCGGGATGAGCACGAGCAACGCCGAGTGGTTCTTCGACACCGTGCGCCAGGGCGACATCGTGAAGGTCGTCGGCAGCGCCGGGGAGACCATGACCCCGTTCGACAACGGGTTCGGCGAGTGGAACCTCTCCTGGGAGAAGTGGCAGAAGGGCAGCGCCCTCAACGAAGGGGTGCCGGACAGCCCGCAGACGCTCCAGGCCGCCCGCCTGCGCCCGCATGTCTGACCGGACACAGCAGGAGCGCCCCGCACGGCGGGGCGCTCCTCACGGGCTCACAGGGCCCGCTCAGGCCTCCACGGCGAGCCGCGCGCGCAGCAGGGCCGCCAGCGCGTCGGCGAACTCCACCGGGTCCACCGGCAGCGTCACAGCGGCCTCGGCACGGCTCCAGGTGGCCAGCCAGGCGTCCTGCGGACGGCCGATCAGCAGGAGGACCGGGGGGCAGTGGAAGATCTCGTCCTTGATCTGACGGCAGACGCCCATGCCGCCGATCGGAGCCGTCTCGCCGTCCAGGACACAGACGTCGACCCCGCCGCCGTCCAGCGCCGCCAGGACGGCCGGAAGCGTGGCGCACTCCAGGAACGTCACCGGTGGCACGTCGGCGGCAGGCCTGCGGCCGGCTGCCAGCTTCACCTGCTCGCGGATGTTGGCGTCGTCGCTGTAGACCAGGACCGTGGCGGTCGCCTGCATTGTTCCTCCGTGACATCTGTGTCTTCGGGGCTCTCGGGGCATGAACCGATGCGCGGATCGTACTCCGGTCGACCGGCCGTCAGCACCGGTAAGGACACCGATTCGATGGGCCGTTCGGGCAGGACACACGGGACTGACACACCGAACGGCACCCCCCGGAGTGAGGGCGGGATAAGCGACCGACATAATGTCGGTCGTGGCGACAGCAACGACAGTAGAAACCGGGCACGCGCACCCGTCGGTCAATCGGCCGAACCTCACCAGCGTCGGAACCATCATCTGGTTGGCGTCCGAGCTGATGTTCTTCGCGGCCCTCTTCGCGATGTACTTCACCCTTCGATCGGTGATGGGACCCGATTACTGGAAGGAGATGGCCGGGCATCTGAACTTCCCGTTCTCGGCCACGAACACCACGATCCTGGTGCTCTCCTCACTCACCTGCCAGCTCGGCGTCTTCGCCGCCGAGCGGGGCGACGTGAAGAAGCTCCGCACCTGGTTCATCGTGACGTTCGTGATGGGCTCGATCTTCGTCGGCGGCCAGGTCCTGGAGTACGTGGAGCTGGTCAAGGAGGCGGGGCTCTCCCTCTCGTCCGACCCGTACGGCTCGGTGTTCTACCTGACCACCGGCTTCCACGGTCTGCACGTGACGGGCGGTCTCATCGCCTTCCTGCTGGTCCTCGGCAGGACGTACGCGGCCAAGAGGTTCACCCATGACCAGGCCACCGCAGCCATCGTCGTGTCCTACTACTGGCACTTCGTCGACGTGGTGTGGATCGGCCTGTTCGCAACGATCTACATGATCAAGTAACCGGGCTCGCACCCACCCACCATCGACGCAGAAGATCCTGACACCGGGGTAATCCGTGAAAAAGCTCTCCGCACGACGACGCCATCCGCTGGCGGCGGTCGTCGTACTACTCCTCGCGCTGGCGGCTACCGGGGGGCTGTACGCCGCGTTCGCGCCTGCGGGTAAGGCGCAGGCCGAAGAAACCGCCCAGTCCCTCGCCATCGACGAGGGCAAGAAGCTCTACACCGTAGGCTGCGCCAGCTGCCACGGAACCGGCGGTCAGGGCACCACCGACGGGCCGTCCCTCGTGGGCGTGGGCTCCGCCGCCGTCGACTTCCAGGTCGGTACGGGCCGTATGCCCGCGCAGCAGCCGGGCGCCCAGGTACCGAAGAAGAAGGTCATCTACACCCAGGCGGAGATCGACCAGCTCGCGGCGTACGTCGCGTCGCTCGGCGCCGGTCCGATCACGCCGACCGACAAGCAGGTCGACCCGGCCGGCGCGGACGTCGCCAAGGGTGGCGAACTGTTCCGCAACAACTGCGCCCAGTGCCACAACTTCACGGGCAAGGGCGGCGCCCTGACCAAGGGCAAGTACGCCCCGGACCTCGAAGGCGTGAGCCCGAAGCACATCTACGAGGCCATGCAGACCGGCCCGCAGAGCATGCCCTCCTTCCCGGACACGACGATGCCGGAGCAGGAGAAGAAGGACATCATCGCGTACATCCAGACCGTGAACGGTTCGGAGACGGCGAGCCCCGGTGGCCTCTCCCTCGGCGGTCTGGGTCCGGTCAGCGAAGGTCTGTTCGCCTGGATCTTCGGGCTCGGCGCTCTCATCGCAACCGCCGTCTGGGTCGCGGCCCACACCGCTAAGGCCAAGAAGTCATGAGTAGCCAACAGATTCCAGAAGACAACCTGCCCGTAGTGCAGGAGACCGCGCACGGCGCGGTGGAGGGTACGGACGACCCGTTCGCCGACCCGGGGCTGCCGGCCCACAAGCCGCGCATCCAGGACCTCGACGAACGCGCAGCGAACCGCTCGGAGCGGGCCGTCGCGTTCATGTTCGTCCTCTCGATGCTGTCGACGGTGGGCTTCATCGCCTCCTACGTCATCTTCCCGGTGGACAAGATCGTCTACATCTGGCCCTTCGGCCATGTGAGCGCGCTCAACTTCTCCCTGGGACTGACGCTCGGCTTCGCGCTCTTCTTCATCGGAGCGGGCGCCGTCCACTGGGCGCGCACCCTGATGTCCGACGTCGAGGTCGCCGCCGAACGGCACCCGATCGAGGCGCCGGCCGAGGTCAAGGCCCAGGTCCTGGCGGACTTCAAGGCCGGTGCCGAGGAGTCCGCGATCGGCCGTCGCAAGCTGATCCGCACCACCATGTTCGGCGCGCTGGCCCTGGTCCCGCTCTCCGGTGTGGTGCTGCTGCGCGACCTCGGTCCGCTCCCGGAGAAGAAGCTCCGGACCACGATGTGGGCCAAGGGCAAGCTGCTCGTCAACATGAACACGGGTGAGCCGCTGCGTCCCGAGCACGTGGCCGTGGGGTCGCTGACCTTCGCCAAGCCCGAGGGGCTCGAGGACGACGCGCACGACTTCCTGTCGCAGATCGCCAAGGCCGCCCTGATGATCGTCCGCATCGAGCCGGACGACATCAAGGACAAGCGCCAGCGCGACTGGGCCCACGAGGGCATCGTGGCCTTCTCCAAGATCTGCACCCACGTCGGCTGCCCGATCAGCCTGTACGAGCAGCAGACACACCACGTGCTCTGCCCGTGCCACCAGTCCACCTTCGACCTCTCCGACGGCGCCCGCGTCATCTTCGGTCCGGCCGGCCACGCGCTCCCGCAGCTGCGGATCGGCGTGAACAGCGAGGGCAACCTCGAGGCGCTCGGTGACTTCGACGAGCCCGTCGGCCCTTCCTTCTGGGAGCGCGGATGAGTACTGCAGCAACCAACGAGCCCGCCGACCAGGCGGGACAGCGCAAGGCACCCGCGGGCGAGCGGGTCGCCGACTGGGCGGACGGCCGGCTCGGCATCTACGGCCTGGCCAAGGCCAACATGCGCAAGATCTTCCCGGACCACTGGTCCTTCATGCTCGGTGAGGTCGCGCTCTACAGCTTCATCATCATCATCCTCACGGGTGTGTATCTGACGCTGTTCTTCCAGCCGAGCATGAACGAGATCGTCTACCACGGTCCGTACGAGCCCATGCAGGGCATCCGGATGTCGGAGGCCTACGCCTCCACGCTGAAGATCAGCTTCGAGGTCCGCGGTGGTCTGCTCGTCCGGCAGATCCACCACTGGGGCGCGCTGATCTTCCTGGCCGCCATGTTCGTGCACATGTGCCGTGTCTTCTTCACCGGTGCCTTCCGCAAGCCGCGTGAGGTCAACTGGGTCTTCGGCTTCCTGCTCTTCGTGCTGGGCATGTTCACCGGCTTCACCGGCTACTCCCTCCCGGACGACCTGCTCTCCGGTACGGGTGTCCGCTTCACCCAGGGCGCGATCCTGTCCGTGCCGATCGTCGGTACGTACATCTCGATGTTCCTGTTCGGCGGCGAGTTCCCCGGCCACGACTTCGTGGCCCGGTTCTACTCGATCCACATCCTGCTGCTGCCGGGCATCATGCTCGGGCTGCTGGTGGCCCACCTGATCCTGGTCTTCTACCACAAGCACACGCAGTTCGCGGGTCCCGGCCGGACCAACAAGAACGTCGTGGGCATGCCCCTGCTGCCGGTGTACATGGCGAAGGCCGGAGGCTTCTTCTTCCTGGTCTTCGGCATCATCGCGATCATCTCGGCCATCGCCACGATCAACCCGATCTGGGCGCTCGGCCCGTACCGCCCGGACCAGGTGTCCACCGGCGCCCAGCCCGACTGGTACATGGGCTTCGCCGAGGGTCTGGTCCGTGTCATGCCGGGCTGGGAGATCGTGTTCTGGGGTCACACGCTCAACCTGGGCGTGTTCATCCCGCTGGTCCTCTTCGGCCTGGTGCTCTCGCTGCCCGCGGTGTACCCGTTCGTCGAGTCCTGGATCACCGGGGACAAGCGCGAGCACCACATCCTGGACCGCCCGCGCAACGCCCCGACCCGTACGGCGCTCGGTGTCGCCTGGATCACGGCGTACTTCATCGGCCTCGTCGGCGGTGGTAACGACCTGTGGGCCACGCACTTCCACCTGTCGCTGAACGCCATCTCCTGGTTCGTCCGGATCTTCTTCTTCGCCGGACCGGTCATCGCGTTCATCGTCACCAAGCGGATCTGCCTCGGCCTCCAGCGCCGCGACAAGGAGAAGGTGCTGCACGGTCGCGAGACCGGCATCATCAAGCGCCTGCCGCACGGTGAGTTCGTGGAGATCCACGAGCCGCTCTCGCCCGGTCAGCTGCACACGCTCACCGCGCACGAGCAGTACAAGCCGGTCGAGCTCGGCCCCGAGGTCGACGAGAACGGCGTCAAGCGCAAGATCTCCCCGGTCCAGAAGGTGCGAGCCAAGCTCAGCAAGGGCTACTACGGCGAGAACAACCAGATCGCCAAGCCCACCGCGGAGGAGTACAAGGAGATCACTTCGGGCCACGGCCACCACTGATCTCCTGACCTGATCGCCACCGTGAGAGCCCCGTCCATCCGATGGACGGGGCTCTTCGCGGTCCCGGCGGCTGGATAGGGTGGAGCCGTATCTCTTCCGGCTGTGGACCCCTGGAGCGGACCATGAACGTTGTGACCCCGAGCGGCGGCGACAGCGTGGCGGACCGTTCCTGGCCCGGCCTGCTGAACCCCCTGCTCCGCGGCGAGAACCTCTCCACCGAGGAGACCGCCTGGGCGATGGACCGCATCATGAGCGGCGAGGCGACCGACGCGCAGATCGCCGGCTTCGCGGTCGCGCTGCGGGCCAAGGGCGAGACCGTCGAAGAGGTCACCGGTCTGGTGCGCGCGATGTACGCGCACGCCAACACCATCCATGTGCCCGGCCGCACCGTCGACATCGTCGGCACCGGCGGCGACCTCGCCAAGACGGTCAACATCTCCACCATGTCCGCGATCGTCATCGCCGGGACCGGCGCCAAGGTCGTCAAGCACGGCAACCGGGCCGCCTCGTCGGCGAGCGGCTCCTCCGACGTACTGGAGAAGCTCGGCGTCAACCTGGAGCTGACCCCGCAGCGGGTGGTCGAGGTCGCCGAGGCGGCGGGCATCACCTTCTGCTTCGCCGTCAAGTTCCACCCGGCCCTGCGGTACGCGGCCAAGGCCCGCCGGGAGCTCGGCGCGCAGACCACGTTCAACATCCTGGGCCCCCTCACCAACCCGGCCCAGGTGCGCTCCCAGGCCATCGGCGTGGCCGACGCCAGGATGGCGCCCATCGTCGCGGGCGTCCTCGCGGAGCGCGGCAACTCGGCCCTCGTCTTCCGCGGCGACGACGGGCTCGACGAGCTGACCACCACCGCCACCTCGCGGGTCTGGGTGGTCCGGGACGGCAGTGTCCGCGAGGAGCCCTTCGACCCGCGCGACGTCGGCCTCCCGCTCGTCCCCGTCGAGGCGCTGCGCGGCGCCGACGCCTCGTACAACGCCGATGTGGCCCGCCGCCTGCTGGACGGCGAGACCGGCGCGGTACGGGAGGCGGTGCTGCTCAACTCGGCGGCGGCGCTGGTCGCGCTCGACCCGGGCACCGGCACGCTGACCGAGCAGATCGCGGCGAAGATCCAGGTGGCCGCCGAAGCCGTCGACTCCGGTGCGGCCAAGCACGCGCTGGAGCGGTGGGTGGCGGCCAGCAACGTCTGAAACCGGCCAAGGGCGCAGTCCGGATGCCGGACTGCGCCCTTGCGCGTGCGCATACATATGGCAAGATGCTGCGCAGGTCATGAGTGACAGCGACTACGGCCCCGGCCCGCTGTCCGGCAACCCTCCGTCCGTGGCGGGGTGCCCCGGGTGAAGACCAGGCCGTAGGCAGCGAGGTCTGCGGCAAGCGCGGGCCCCTCGGCGTCCAGTGGACGTCAGCCCCCGGGGTCCTGGTCCCTAGGGAGCCTTCTGTGAGCAAGCGAATGCGCTAGGGCTTCATCGCCCTCCTTCAGCGCACCCTTTTCCTTCCCCCTCCCGCGCCGCCGCGTATCCGCAGGCGCGTGAGTTTCGCCTGCCTTTTACGGGAGTTCGCCATGTCTGTCTCCACCGCTGCCATCGACCCGTCGGTTTGTGCCCCGCTGCCCGTTCTGGGGCAGGATGTCACCGTTCCGCTCGTCACCGGCGGTGAAGTCACCTACGCCGCACTCGACTACGCCGCCAGCGCCCCGGCCCTCCAGCGGGTCTGGGACGACGTGGCCGCGTACGCCCCGTACTACGGCAGCGTCCACCGCGGGGCCGGATACCTCTCGCAGCTCTCCACCGACCTCTTCGAGAGCAGCCGCCGCACGGTCGCCGAGTTCCTCGGCTGCCGCGCGGAGGACCAGGTCGTCTTCACCCGCTCGACCACCGACTCCCTCAACCTGCTGGCCGCCGCGCTCCCGGCGGACTGCCAGGTCTTCGTGTACGAGACCGAGCACCACGCCTCCCTGCTGCCCTGGCGCGACGCCCAGGTCACCTACCTCAACGCGCCCCGTACGCCGGGCCAGGCGGTCGAGAGCCTGGAGCGGGCGCTGGCCGACCGCGACCCCTACGGCCCGGCCCTCGTCTGTGTCACCGGCGCCTCCAACGTGACCGGTGAGCTGTGGCCGGTGAAGGAACTGGCCGCCGCCGCCCACGCACACGGCGCCCGCATCGTCCTGGACGCCGCCCAGCTGGCCCCGCACCACCCGGTGGACATCGCCGAACTGGACGTCGACTGGGTCGCGTTCTCCGGCCACAAGCTGTACGCGCCCTTCGGCTCCGGGGTCCTCGCGGGCCGCGCCGACTGGCTCCAGGCGGCCGAACCGTACCTCGCCGGCGGCGGCGCCTCCCGCAAGGTCGCCCGGCGCGCGGACGGCGGCGTGGACGTCGACTGGCACACCACGGCCGCCCGCCACGAGGCCGGTTCGCCCAACGTGATCGGCGTCTACTCCATCGCCTCCGCCTGCAAGGCCCTCACCGAGGCGGGCTTCGACACCCTGGTCGCCCGGGAGCAGGAGCTGGTGCGCCGGGTCCGCGAAGGGCTCGCCGAGGTCCCCGAGGTCCAGGTGCTCTCGCTCTTCGGCGACGACGCGCCCCGCGTCGGCGTCATCTCCTTCGTGGTGCGCGGCTGGAACAGCTCGCACTTCGCCGCCGCGCTCTCCGCCGAGTACGGCATCGGCGTCCGCGACGGCCTCTTCTGCGCCCACCCGCTGGTCCGCACCCTCCTCGGCAGCGACCCGCAGGACCCGGGCGAGTGCGGCGCGCCGGAGGCCGAGCCGGGCGAACGCTCGCTCAACGCCATCCGGGTCAGCTTCGGCGCCGGTACGCCGGACGAGCACATCGAGCGGTTCCTGCGCGCGGTCTCCGAGCTGGTTCGCGAGGGCGCCCAGTGGAAGTACCGCACCGAGGACGGCCGTTGCGTCCCGGACCGTGGCGAGGGAGCCCGTACGGTCTGACAACACCTCGGCCGGGGACGGGCGCGCTGCCCGCCCCCGGCCGGAATACGTGGAGTTACGCGTCCAGGCCGATGGCGAACGCCGCTTCCAGGTCGTGCTGGGAGTACGTACGGAACGCCACATGCGTGTCCGTGCCCTCGACCCCCGGGATCTTGCTGATCCGGCCGGGGATGACGTCGGCGAGGTCGTCGTGGCGGGCCACCCGGACCATGGCGATCAGGTCGTAGGTGCCGGTGACGGAGAAGACCTCGCTGACACTGTCCAGCGCGGCGATGGCCTCGGCGATCTCCGGAATCCGGTCCACGCTGGTCTTGATGAGCACGATCGCGGTGATCACGGCTGTCTGTCTCCCTCGGTCGCCGTGGCTGGAACCTTCACCTTAGGGCCTTCCGCTCGGGCCCCTCCCCGATAGCGCACCCAGGCGTACAGAAACCCCGCCGCGAACCCCGCCACATGCGCCAGATACGCCACCCCCGGCCCGGCGTCCGCCGCCTGCGCCGCCGCCCACTGGAGCCCGAACCAGAAGACCAGCACGATCCAGGCGGGAAACCGCAGCGGCAGGAAGAAGAGGAACGGGAACAGGCTGGTCACCCGGGCCTTCGGGAACAGGTACAGGAACGCCCCGAGCACCGCCGAGATCGCGCCCGACGCGCCGACCAGCGTCTGCTCCGAGTCCGCGTGCACCGCCGCGTAGCAGACCAGCGCCAGGTAGCCGCACCCCACGTAGAAGAGCGCGAAGTGCACATGGCCCATGCGTTCCTCGGCCATCGCCCCGAACACGTACAGGAAGAGCAGGTTGCCCAGCAGGTGCAGCCAGCTGCCGTGCACGAACAGCGCGGTGAACGGGGTGGCCAGGGCGCGCGCCGAGCCCTCCCACAGCTCGGCCGGGATCACCCCCCACCGCTCGAAGTACCCGGCCTGCGCGGCGAGCAGTGCGTCCTGGCTGCCGTAGGAGGCGCCGCCGAATCCGGAGAGCGGGCTGATCACGAAGATCGCGCAGCACAGGGCGATCAGCCCGTACGTCACCGGCACCCCGCCCACCGTCCCGCCCGCCGCGCTGTCCCGGACCTTCCCGGCCGAGGCCCGCCAGTCGAACCGCCGTACGTCGATCATGTACAGAGCATGGCGTACCGGCGGAGAACGGGACGGAGCGCCTCGCCGTGCCGATGCCTATACGCGAGGCCGTAGGGTTACGCCAGGACTTCCGCAGTTCGACGGCGCACCGCGAGATCCTTGACGTAGGACAGGAAGCGACACGGCGGCACGCCCCGCGCGCGCTGTCGGAGACGACGAAAGAGGACGCAACGATGACGACGGTTCCCCTGCCGACCGACGGGACCCGCTGGCGCTGCACCCTGTGCGGCAATCTCACGCGCTTCGACGTGACGCGGTCCTCCAAGGTCGTGGAGTACGTGCACCTCGACCTGGCCGGTGAGTCCAGTGTCGAGGAGCGGGAGGTGGTCAGTGAGACCATCGAGTCGGTCCGCTGTCGTTGGTGCAACGCGGTGGACCAGATCGAACTGGTGGACAGGCCGGGTGCCGCCTCCTGAGGGAGCGCGCCGACAGACATATCTATGGGGTGACGGACGGTGGATCAGCCGACCAGCGGCGCCGAACCGGCCGATGCGGCCGACGGCGGTGCCGAGGCGCTCGACCGCCCGCTGCCCGAAGGCGTACGGCGGCGGGTCGTCGCCCTGGTCGCGGACGCCTTCGGCGGTCTGACCATCGCCGAACTGCCCGCCCAGTTGCGGCAGTACGCCCGGTTCACCCCGACCCGGCGGGCCAAGTTCGCCGGGAACGCGATGGCCGCCGCGCTGGAGAGCGACCCGCTCTTCCGCCAGCGCATCGGTGAGCGGCTGAGCCAGGCCCAGCCGGAGCTGGCCGGTGCGCTGGAGGCGGGTTCGCCGCCCGCCGCCGCCGACCCCGTCGATGTGGCCGCCGCCGCCTATGTGCTGCGCCCGGTCGGCTGGGTCAAGCTGGTCGAGGCGGCCGGCGAGGAGGCCCAGCGGGCCGACGCGGAGCGGGTGGACGAGGAGACGCGGCGCGAACTGCTCCAGCTGCGCGAGGAGCTGGAGCGGGCGCGCGCCCACACCCGCAGCGAGACCGAGCGGCTGCGGGCCGAGCTGGACGCGGCCCGCAAGGAGTCCGAGTCGCTCCACCGCAAGCTCCGCTCCGCGCAGAGCGAGGTCAAGCGCGGCGAGGCCGCTCTGCGCCGCTCCACCGCCGAGGCGGAGGTCCAGCGGGCCGAGGCGGCCGCCCAGCTCTCCGCCGCCGAGAGCGAGTCGCGCCGGCTCAAGCACCGGCTCGGCGAGGCCGAGGCGGCCGTGGAGGCGGGCCGCCGGGCCTCCCGCGAGGGCCGTTCGGTGGAGGACATGCGGCTGCGGCTGCTCCTGGACACCGTGCTGGACGCGGCGTCGGGGCTCCGCCGCGAGCTGGCCCTGCCCCCGGTGACGACCCGCCCGGCCGACAGCGTGGACGCGGTCGAGCCCGGCCGGATGTCGCCCAAGGACATCGCCGCCAGGGCGCTTTCGGACACCGATCCGGCCCTGCTCGACCAGCTGCTGGCGCTGCCGCAGGCCCACCTCATCGTGGACGGCTACAACGTCACCAAGACCGGCTATCCCCAGATGCCGCTGGAGAAGCAGCGGTTGCGGCTGCTGGGCGGCCTTTCGGTGCTCGCCGCGCAGACCGGCGCCGAGATGACCTGTGTCTTCGACGGCGCCGAGCTGGCCGCCCCGGTGCTGCTCGCGCCGCCGCGCGGGGTGCGGGTGCTGTTCAGCAAGGCGGGGGTCACGGCGGACGAGCTGATCCGCCAACTGGCCCGCGCGGAACCGCCGGGACGGCCCGTGGTGGTGGTCTCCACCGACCGCGAGGTGGCGGACGGGGTGGCCAAGGCCGGTGCCCGGCCGGTCGCGTCCGTCTTGCTCCTCAAGCGGCTTTCGCGCGTCTAGGTACAGTTGTACGGCATGTGTGGCATGCCGGATTTTTGGGAACGTACCGTCAAGTCCCCGCTACACGTGGTGGAGTGAGAGTAAAGAAGTGCCTGATGTGACAAGAAAAATCCTGTGAGGATTTGAACTGATCACAAGATGGTCACTAGGTTTAGCCCTCGAACCTTCGCACGGTTGATCACCCATTGGGGGTGGCGGCGAAGGAACCGCCGAATCCGTGAGTGCACGGAGCCGGGGATTCTTTCCCCCAGCCCGGTAGGCGGCTCTGAGGAAGAAGGAGCTCGCCTTCGTGGCGTCCCACCGTCGTCCCAAGCAGCCGAGCCGCGCCCGTGTGACCGTGCTCACCGCGACCGCCGCCGCGGCTGTGGCCCTGACCTCCCAGGCCGCCCACGCCGACCCCAAGCCGACCAAGGACGAGGTCAAGGCGGAGGTCGACAAGCTCTACCACGAGGCCGAGGCCGCCACCGAGAAGTACAACGGGGCCAAGGAGCAGCAGGACAAGCTGAAGAAGCAGGTCGACGCGCTGCAGGACAAGGTCGCCCGCGGCCAGGACGAGCTCAACACCCTGCGTGGCGAGTTGGGTTCGATCGCCACCGCGCAGTACCGCTCCGGCGGCATCGACCCCTCGGTCGCCCTCTTCCTCGCCTCGGACCCGGACAGCTTCCTCGACCAGGCCTCCGCGCTCGACCAGCTGACGGTCAAGCAGACGGAGTCGCTGCAGAAGATCCAGGCCAAGCAGCGCACCCTCGCCCAGCAGCGCAAGGAGGCCCAGGACAAGCTCGGCGACCTCGCCGACGTCCGCAAGCAGCTCGGCGAGAACAAGAAGAAGTACCAGGGCAAGCTGGCCGACGCGCAGCGCCTCCTCAACAGCCTGACCGCCGCCGAGCGCGCGAAGATCCAGGAGGAGGAGGCGGAGAAGGACCGCGCCAGCCGCGCCACCAGCGAGCGCGTCGAACTCGGCAACGAGGCCCCCGCGTCGGGCCGTGGAGCCGCCGCCCTCAGCGCCGCCGCCACCCAGCTCGGCAAGCCGTACGTCTCCGGCGGCTCGGGCCCCAACTCGTACGACTGCTCCGGGCTGACCCAGTGGGCCTTCGCCCAGGCCGGTGTCGGCATCTCCCGGACCACGTACACCCAGCAGAACGACGGCACGAAGATCGGCCGCAGCGAGCTCAGGCCCGGCGACCTGGTCTTCTTCAACGGCCTGTCGCACGTCGGCTTCTACGCCGGTAACAACCAGATCCTGCACGCCCCGAAGCCGGGCACCGTCGTCCGCTACGAGTCGATGGACTACATGGGCACCTTCCAGTTCGGCGTCCGCATCTGACGCGTCCGCACGGACGCTTCCGACGCGTACACATCTGACGCGTCCGAACCGACGCCGCGCCCGCCCGGAGCGACGCCCGAACGAGGGAATCGCCCCACCCCGCACTGACGCCCTGCCCCGCCCGGAGACCGAGGTCACCGGCGGGGCAGCGCCGTTTCGACGCCTCTTCCGCCACCGCCGAGGTCTTTGGCCGCCCGGTGGTCGTCCGATTACTGTCTGGCTGCTGCGCGGCTCCCGGTACGGACCCGCGCGTTCCTGCGTCAACTGCGTCAGCGGAAGGAAGTGCGGCTTCCTGTGGTGTCCCATCGCCGTCCCACCCAGTCCGGCCTCCATCGGAGCGTCCGCGTCACGGTCGTCTCGGCGGCCGCCGCCACCGCGGCCGCCACCCTGACCGGAGCCCCGGCGAGCGCCGACCCCCAGGACACCCGCGCGAGCGCCAAGGCGGCCGTCGACCGGCTCTACGGCGAGGCCGAGCAGGCCACCGAGCTCTACAACGAGGCCGGCGAGCGGGTGGAGCGGCTGCGCGGCGAGGCGGACCGGGCCCAGGACGCGACCGCCCGCGGCCAGGAGGCCATCAACCGGATGCGGAACTCGCTCGGTGCGATGGCGGGCGCCCAGTACCGCACCGGCTCGATCGACCCGGCCCTCGCGCTGCTGCTCTCCTCCGACCCGGACACCTACCTGGAGCGGGCCGCGGCGCTCGACCGGGCCGGGGTGCGCCAGGCGCTGACCCTGGACAAGCTCCGGCACGCCCAGCGCAAGGTGGCCCAGACCCGCGCCGAGGCCGGCCGCGCCCTCGCCGGGCTGGAGCGCGACCGGGCCGCCGTCACCCGCCACAAGCGGACCGTCGAAGCCAAGCTCCGCCAGGCCCGGCAGCTGCTGAACTCGCTGCCGGCCCAGGACCGCGCCGCCTTCGACCGCGCCTCCCGCTCCGGCCGCGACGCCGCCCCCGACCTCTCCGGTGTCGCGCCCGGCTCGGCCCGCGGGATGTCGGCCGTCGCCGCCGTTCGCCAGGCGCTCGGCAAGCCGTACGTGTGGGGCGCCAACGGGCCCTCCGGCTTCGACTGCTCCGGCCTCATGCAGTGGGCCTACGGCCAGGCCGGGGTGAGCCTGCCGCGCACCTCGCAGGCCCAGCGGTACGCCGGCCGCATGGTCCCGCTCTCCCAGGCCCAGCCCGGCGACTTGGTCGCCTACCGCGCCGACGCCAGCCACATCGGCATGTACGTCGGCAACGGCCAGGTCATCCACGCCCCGTACCCGGGCGCCGCGATCCGCTACGACCCCGTCGGCATGATGCCGGTCTCCTCGGTCACCCGGATCTGACCGTACGATCGGCAGGGTGGCCGTAGGAGTACGTGGTGCGCGAGGGGGACGACCCCGGTCTCCTCGGCGTGCGGCGGGCGTGGTGCTCGCCGCCCTGCTGACCGCCTCCGGCTGTGTGGCCCCGGCCGATGCCGACACCTCGCTCACCGTCCGGGAGATCGACGCCACCCTGGAGCGCCGGGCCGCCGCCGTCCTCGCCCGGGACCCGGCGGGCTACCTCGACGCGCTGGCCCCCGACGCCGTGAAGCTGCGGGCCGTCCAGCGCACCGAGTTCGCCAACCTCGCCGACGTACCGCTGAACTCCTGGTCGTATGAGGTGAAGGGCATCACCGCGGAGGACGGCGACTGGGCCACCGCCGAGGTGGAGCTGCGCTACCGGATCGACGGGTATGACACCGCGCCCGTCGCCACCCGCCGCACCCTGGAGCTGATGCGCGACGGCGAGAAGTGGTACGTCAGCGCCGACCGGCCCGCCAAGGGCGCCTCCGAACAGCTCTGGCACCAGGGGGAGGTGGAGGTCGTGCGGGGCGCCCACAGCCTCGTCCTGGGCGTCGGGCGGCCGCAGGAGGAGCTGCGCCAGGTCGCGGACACCGTGGACCTCGCCGTACCGGCCGTCTCCGACGCCTGGCCGGGGTCCTGGGCGCGCCGGGTGGTCGTCCTCGTCCCGGACTCCACGGAGTCCATGGCGGACCTGCTGGGCTCGCCGGAGACCAGCTACCGGGGCATCGCCGCCGTCACCACCGGCGAGGCCGGCGCCGCCGGGGAGCGGCCGGCGCTCGCGGACCGGGTGATCGTCAACCCGCAGGCGTACGCCACGCTCGGCAGCTTCGGCCAGCGCGTCGTCCTGACCCATGAGACGGTCCATGTCGCCACCCGGACCAGCACCTCCACGGCCACGCCGGTCTGGCTCTCCGAAGGGTTCGCCGACTGGGCCGCCTACCGGGGCGAGGACCGCACGCCCGACCTCATCGCCCCCGAGCTGACCGGCGCGGTCCGGGCCGGTGAGCTACCCGCCGAACTCCCCGTCGACCAGGACTTCGGCTTCGACGGCGACCCGGCCAAGCTGTCCCGGGCCTACGAGAGCGCCTGGATGGCCTGCGAGCTCATCGCCGAGCGGTGGGGCCAGGAGAAGCTCACCGCCTTCTACGCGGCGGTCGGCGCCCATCCCGGGCGGGACGGGGCGGTGGAGCAGGCGCTGGGGTCGGTGCTCGCCACGACGCCGGAGCAGTTCACCGCCGACTGGCGCGACTACCTGAGCACCCGGCTCGGCTGATCCCCGCCGACCGGAGGCAGACCGGCCACCGCCCTCGGCACCGTCTCCCGCCACAGCCGCCGCGCGGCCGTCACCGAGGCCGCCACCAGCAGCCCGTTCCGTACGACGAGGAGCGCCACGCCCCACGCGTCGCTCGCCACCACCTCGGCGAAGTACACCGGGAACTCCAGCACCGTCACTCCGGCCGCCACCAGCACCAGTACGGCGGGCCGCACCATTCCGCCGTTCCGGAAGGCGAGGCAGACGGCAGCGAGTCCGACCAGCCACACCATGTACTGCGGGCTGATCACCCGGCTCGTCGTGGTGAACAGCAGCACCGCCGTGAACGCGGCCTGCGCCGGGGTGTGCGCGGCGAACGTCCGGGCCCGCAGCCGCCACACCAGCAGCCAGCCCAGCGCGAGCACGGCCAGCCCCAGCGCGAGCGTCGAGACCAGCTCCACCTGCGGGCCGAGGAACTCCATCGAGCCGTAGTGCAGCTCCACCCGCCCCTCCCAGCCGACCTGGCGCGCGAGGTGGAAGTACAGCGCGCCCAGCGACTCGATCTCCAGGCCCCGGTCCCGCTGGAACGCCAGGAACGCGTACGCCCCCGGCATCCACAGCGCGAACCCCACCGCCAGACCGGCCCCCGTCAGCACCGCCACCGACCAGGCCGCCCGGGTCGGCCGCCCCCGCCGGACCCCGATCAGCACCAGCGCCGGCCACACCTTCAGCAGCGCCCCGAACGCGGCCAGCGCGCCCAGCACCTTCGGGTGGCGCACCCCGGCCAGCAGCGCCGCCACCGCGACCGCCGTCACCATCAGGTCGTACCGCGCGTACACCGTCGGCCCCAGCAGCGGCACCCCCACGATCCACACCCACGTGCCCGCCGCCCTTATCCCCGGCCGCCGCCCCGCGTACAGCAGCAGGCCGAAGACCAGCGCGTCGCAGAGCAGCACGAGGACGTAGAAGGCGCTGGCGTACTCCCAGAAGGGCAGCAGGGAGGGGGAGAGGATGGCGAGGGCGGCGCCGGGCGGGTACTGCCAGGTGACGTCGTCCAGCGGGTACGTGCCGGTCAGCAGCGTCTCGTACCAGCCCCGGTAGATCACCGACACGTCCACCGTGACATCGAGGGTGCCCAGGGTGAGCACCCCGAACACCCAGAGCAGCAGCGCCGCCCGGGTCACCGCCCAGGCCGCGCACGGCAGGAGCCCCGCGCCCTTGGATGTCCGGCCTGTCATCCGGATGCCCGCCCTGTCATCGCCGCCGCCCTGGATCGTCCCGGCTCCCGTTCGGCGGCCCATGATGCCGGGGGGTGAGGGCGTGGACGGTGAGGCGCGGCCGTTCGGTACTGTCAGCCGCGATGGACAAGACCTTGATCGTGACCAACGACTTCCCGCCCCGCCCCGGTGGCATCCAGGCGTTCCTGCACAACATGGCGCTCCGCCTGGACCCCGACCGGGTCGTCGTCTACGCCTCCACCTGGAAACGCGGCGATGAGGGTACGGCGGCCACCGCCGCCTTCGACGCCGAGCAGCCGTTCACCGTGGTCCGCGACCGGACGACGATGCTGCTGCCGACCCCGCGCGTCACCCGGCGGGCCACCGACCTGCTGCGGGAACACGGCTGCACCTCCGTCTGGTTCGGCGCCGCCGCCCCGCTCGGCCTGATGGCCCCGGCGCTGCGCCGCGCGGGCGCGAAGCGGCTGGTGGCCACCACCCACGGCCACGAGGCCGGCTGGGCCCAGCTGCCCGCCTCCCGGCAGCTGCTCCGGAGGATCGGCGAGTCCACGGACACGATCACCTATCTGGGGGAGTACACGCGCTCCCGGATCGCCGAGGCCCTCACTCCGGACGCGGCCGCCCGCATGGTGCAACTGCCGCCGGGCGTCGACGAGAAGACCTTCCACCCGGCCTCCGGCGGTGACCAGGTCCGGGCCCGCCTCGGCCTGACCGACCGGCCGGTGATCGTCTGCGTCTCCCGTCTGGTCCCGCGCAAGGGCCAGGACACGCTGATCCTGGCCATGCCCGCGATCCTGGCGCAGATCCCGGACGCGGTGCTGCTGATCGTCGGCGGCGGCCCGTACGCCAAGGAGCTGGAGCGGCTCGCGGCGGAGACCGGGGTGGCGGGCTCGGTGCGGTTCACCGGGTCGGTGCCGTGGGCGGAGCTGCCCGCGCACTACGGGGCGGGGGACGTCTTCGCCATGCCGTGCCGGACCCGGCGGCGGGGGCTCGACGTGGAGGGGCTCGGGATCGTCTACCTGGAGGCGTCCGCGACCGGGCTGCCGGTGGTGGCCGGGGACTCGGGCGGCGCCCCGGACGCGGTACTCGACGGCGAGACCGGGTGGGTGGTGCGCGGCGGTAGTACCGAGGAAGCGGCGGACCGGATCGTGACGCTGCTCGGGGACGCGGAGCTGCGGCAGCGGATGGGGGAGCGGGGGCGGGCCTGGGTCGAGGAGAAGTGGCGCTGGGACCTGCTGGCGGAGAAGCTCAAGACGCTGCTGTGAGTACGCGGAAGGGGCCCGCGCCTGACGATTCAGGTGCGGGCCCCTTCGTACGCGTAACACCGCTCAGGCGCGGTAGATCGACTCCACCTCGTCCGCGAAGTCCTTCGCCACCACGTTCCGCTTCAGCTTCAGCGACGGCGTGATGTGGCCCGCCTCCTCGGTGAACTGGGCGGGCAGGATCCGGAACTTGCGTACGGACTCGGCCTTGGAGACCGCCGCGTTCCCGTCGTCCACCGCCCGCTGCACCTCGGCCAGCAGCTCCGGGTCCTCGCGCAGCGACAGGGCCGTCGAACCGGCCGGCTTGCCGTGCTCCTCGGCCCAGCGGCCCAGGAAGTCCTCGTCCAGCGTGACCAGCGCACCGACGAACGGGCGGCCGTCGCCGACCACCATGCACTCGGCGACCAGCGCGTGGGCGCGGATACGGTCCTCGATCACCGCCGGGGCGACGTTCTTGCCGCCCGCCGTGACGATGATCTCCTTCTTGCGGCCGGTGATCGCGAGGTAGCCGTCCTCGTCGAGCGTGCCGATGTCCCCGGTGTGGAACCAGCCGTCGGCCAGCGCCTCGGCGGAGGCCGCCTCGTTCTTCCAGTACCCGGTGAACAGGTGCTCGCCGTGGAGCAGCACCTCGCCGTCGTCCGCGATCCGGACCACCGAGCCGGGCAGCGGCTGGCCGACCGTACCGATCTTCTGCCGGTCCCACGGGTTGAACGCGGTCGCCGCACAGCTCTCGGTGAGGCCGTAGCCCTCCAGGACCGTGAAGCCGATGCCTCGGTAGAAGTGGCCGAGCCGCTCACCGAGCGGGGCGCCGCCGGAGATCGCGAACTCGCCCTTGCCGCCCAGGACGTTGCGCAGCTTCCCGAAGACCAGCTTGTCGAAGAGCTTGTGCTTGAGCTTCAGCCCGAGGGAGGGGCCCTGCGGAGTGGACAGCGCCCGGCTGTAGGCGATCGCCGTGTCGGCGGCCCGGTCGAAGATCTTGCCCTTGCCGTCCGCCTGCGCCTTGGCGCGCGCCGCGTTGTAGACCTTCTCGAAGACGCGCGGCACACCGAGGATCAGCGTCGGCCGGAACGAGGCCAGCTCATCGGTGAGGTTCTTGATGTCGGGGACGCAGCCGAGCCGGATCGGGGCCATCACCGAGGCCACCTCGACCATCCGGCCGAAGACGTGCGCCGCCGGCAGGAACAGCAGCACCGAGCACTCGCCCGTACGGAACAGCGGCTTCAGCCGCTCCACCACGTTGCCGCACTCCGCGAAGAAGCTGCGGTGGGTGAGCACACAGCCCTTGGGGCGGCCGGTCGTGCCGGAGGTGTAGACGATGGTCGCCGGGTCGTCCGCCTTGGCGCTGACCATCCGCAGGTCCATGGTCTCGTCGGAGACCTCGGCGCCCGCCTCGCCCAGGGCCTTCACCGCGCCCGCCTCGATCTGCCAGACGTGCGCGAGATCCGGCAGCCCCTCCCGTACGGAGGCCACCGCCGCCGCGTGCGCGTCGCTCTCCACGAACACCGCCACCGCGCCGGAGTCGCTGAGGATCCACTGCACCTGCTCGGCGGAGCTGGTCTCGTACACCGGCACGGTCACCCCGCCCGCGCTCCAGATCGCGAAGTCCAGCAGCACCCACTCGTACCGGGTGCGCGACATCAGGGCGACCCGGTCGCCGGGCTGCACGCCCGAGGCGATCAGCCCTTTGGCGGCGGTGCGCACCTCGGCCAGGAACTGGGTGGCGGTGACATCGGACCACGCACCGGCCACCTTGCGGCTCATCACCGCAACTTCGGGATGCTGAGCGGCGTTGCGGCGGATCAGATCCGTCAGATTGCCGTCCGTCGGGACCTCGTACAGGGCCGGAAGGCTGAACTCGCGCAAGACTGCTGCTCCTCATCGGGCTCCGGTGCCACGGCTCTGTGTGACGCACCGGCTGCGGTCCAAGAATGGCGGGTGCTCAGTGGGGTGAGCACGACTGGACTGCCCGGACGTTACCCACCGGTACTGGGTTCCCGATAGGGGGTTCCGGCCAGATGTCTTATGCATCACACAGGTAAATGGCCCTTTTCGCGCACACTAGTCCACCGGCCCGACGACTCGAAAGTAACCGCAGGTCCGGCCGGATCTACCCGCACGCGGGCGGCCGTCCTAGGGTGATCCGTATGCGAGGCAGCGAAGCGGACGGGCCGGCGGCGGGCGCACGCCGCTCCACCCGGATCCACGTGGTCAGCGATGTGCACGGCAACGCCGAGGCCCTGGCCCGCGCGGGGGAGGGGGCCGACGCCCTGATCTGCCTCGGTGACCTGGTGCTTTTCCTCGACTACGCCGACCACTCGCGCGGTATCTTCCCCGCCCTCTTCGGCAAGGAGAACGCCACCCGCATCGTCGAGCTGCGCACCGCCCGCCGCTACGAGGAGGCCCGCGCCTTCGGCCGCGAGCTGTGGGCGGGCCGCGACCGCTTCACCGAGATCATCGGCGCCGTACGCACGCAGTACGCCGAACTCTTCGCCGCCTTCCCCACCCCGACGTACGCCACCTACGGCAACGTCGACGTCCCCGACCTGTGGCCCGAGTACGCCCGCCCCGGCACCACCGTGCTGGACGGGGAGCGGGTGGAGATCGGCGGCCGGGTCTTCGGCTTCGTCGGCGGCGGCCTCAGGACCCCGATGAACACCCCGTACGAGATCAGTGACGAGGAGTACGCCGCCAAGGTCGAAGCGCTCGGCCCGGTCGACGTGCTCTGCTCGCACATCCCGCCCGAGGTCCCGGAGCTGACGTACGACACCGTCGCCCGCCGCTTCGAACGCGGCTCCACCGCCCTGCTGGAAGCCATCCGCACCACCCGTCCCCGGTACGCGCTTTTCGGCCATGTTCACCAGCCGTTGGTCCGCAGGATGCGGATCGGTACCACCGAGTGCGTCAACGTCGGCCACTTCGCCTCCACCGGCACGCCCTGGGCGCTGACCTGGTGACCGGAAGGGCCCGGGGCGTGGACCGGAGCGCGGCGGGCACGCGATAGCCTGCACAGCGGCAGGCTTCTGCCGAACGCGACCGGTAACACCGCACTGGAGGGCCACGGCGATGGCTGAACACACCAGCTCGAGCATCACGATCGAGGCGGCACCGGCCGACGTCATGGCGGTGATCGCCGACTTCGCCCGCTACCCGGAGTGGACCGGCGAGGTCAAGGAGGCCGAGGTCCTGGCGGTGAACGACCAGGGCCGCGCCGAGCAGGTCCGCCTCGTCCTGGACGCCGGAGCCATCAAGGACGACCACGTCCTGCAGTACACCTGGCTCGGCGACAAGGAAGTCAGCTGGACCCTGGTCAAGTCCCAGATGCTGCGCTCGCTGGACGGCACGTACGCCCTCGCGTCGATGGCCGGCGGCGTCCGCACCGAGGTCACCTACAAGCTCGCCGTGGACGTCAAGATCCCGCTCCTGGGCATGATCAAGCGCAAGGCCGAGAAGGTCATCATCGACCGCGCGCTCGCCGGTCTGAAGAAGCGCGTCGAGTCCGTCCCGCAGGGCTGAGAGCCATGCGTACGGTCCTGGCCACCGGTCCCGGCGGCGCGGGCCGTACCACCCTCGCCGCGGCGACCGCGCTGGCCGCCGCCGCGCACGGCCACCGCACCCTCCTGGTCTCCGCCGAGCCGATACCCGGCATCCCCGCGGGCCCCGAGCCCACCGCCGTCACCGACCGCCTCGACCACGCCCGGATCGACTCCGGCGCCCACTTCCGCGCCGAACTCACCGAGCTCCAGGAGCGCGCATCCGGCGTCCTGGACCTGCTCGGCGCCGGACGCCTGGACGGCGAGGAGCTCACCGAACTCCCCGGCGCCCCGCAGCTCGCCCTCCTCCACACCCTGCACCGGGCCGCCGCCGGCGACTGGTCCACCGCCGGCTACGACACCCTCGTCGTCGACCTCCCGCCGCTCACCGAGGCCCTCGCGCTGCTGGCCCTGCCCGAGCAGCTCCGCCGCTACCTGCGCCGCCTGCTCCCCGCCGAACGCCAGGCCGCCCGCGCCCTGCGCCCGGTCCTCGCCCAGCTCGCCGGGGTCCCGATGCCCGCGCAGTGGCTGTACGAGGCCGCCGCCCGCAAGGACGAGGAGCTGGCCGCCGTCCAGGCCCTGGTCGAGGACGGCGCCACCACGCTCCGCCTGGTCGCCGAGCCCGGGCCCGCCGCCGAGGACGCCCTGCGCACCGCCCGCACCGGCCTCGCCCTGTACGGGCTCCGCGCCGACCTGCTGGTGGCCAACCGGGTCCTGCCGCGCCACTCCTCCGACCCCTGGTTCGCCGATCTCGCCGCCCGGCAGGAGAAGTGCCTGGGCCACTGGCACGAGGAGTGGGCCCCGCACGTCCCGGTCCACGAGGCCGCGCACCTGGGCCGCGACCCGCGCTCCGCCGACGACCTGGCCGCGCTCGCCGTCCCCGCGCCGGACGAGCGCGCGCCGGGCCGGGCGGACGACCCGTGGTGGATCGAGGAGGAGCCGGGCGAGGAGGGCGGCCCGTCCGTGCTGGCCTGGTGCCTGCCGCTGCCCGGCGCGGTGAAGCAGGACCTGCGCCTGGTCCGTCGCGGCGAGGAACTGCTCCTGACCGTGGGCCCGTTCCACCGGATCCTCAAGGTCGCCTCGGCCCTGCGCCGCTGCACGGTCTCCGGCGCGGCCCTGACCGACGGCGTCCTGCGGGTCCGCTTCACCCCGGACCCGGCGCTCTGGCCGCGTACCCCGTGACCCGTACCTCCTGAACGGTCCGCGGCCATTCGGGTAACGTCGGTGGTACGAGTTCGAGCCCGGCCGGCCGGCGCCGGCTGCCTCCACCCCGCGTCGCAGGAGTCCGCCATGAGTGAAGCCACCGATCGTCCCGTCGACGGCGACGCGTGGGCCGACGCCTGCGCCGAGGACCTCGCGGAGGAGAAGGCCCGCCGCCGCGCCCAGTACGGCCCGCAGCCCGGCTCCGCCGCCGAGGAGCTGCGCAAGCTGGTCGACGCGGTCGCCGACAAGGTCTCCTCGCTCCAGTCGCCGCTGCTCGGCGTCGCCGCCCAGGGCGCGGTCCAGCAGGCCATCCGGCAGGCACGGTCCGCCGTGGAGCCGGTCATCGAGCGCAACCCGCAGGTCTTCGACCACCTCGCCGCCGCCGGGAACGAGCTGCTCGCCGCCTACCGCTCGGCGGTGGAGGGCCAGGAGAGCCGCTGGACCCGCACCGCCGCCGACCCCGCCAAGCCCGCCCCCGCCGAGAAGGCCGCCGACGACCCGTCCGATCCGCGTGACGAAGGCCGCGACGAAGGCCCCTCCGGCACCGAACGCATCGACCTGGACTGACCGGACGGGCCGGCCGGCCGCGCGCTCCACATCGGCCGGGACCGACCGGTCCCGGCCGGGCCGGGCGCTGCCTCGGGTACGGTTGCCCTTAGCGGGGCTCGACCGAAACTGAGGGATTCATGGGACTCACCATCGGCGTCGATATCGGCGGCACGAAGATCGCGGCTGGAGTGGTCGACGAAGAGGGCCGGATCCTCTCGACGTTCAAGGTGGCGACCCCGCCGACGGCCGAAGGCATCGTCGACGCGATCTGCGCGGCGGTGGCCGGGGCGAGCGAGGGTCACGACGTGGAGGCCGTCGGCATCGGCGCCGCCGGTTACGTCGACGACAAGCGCGCCACCGTGCTCTTCGCACCCAACATCAACTGGCGCCACGAGCCGCTCAAGGACAAGGTCGAGCAGCGCGTCGGCCTGCCCGTCGTCGTCGAGAACGACGCCAACGCGGCCGCCTGGGGCGAGTACCGCTTCGGCGCCGGCCAGGGCCACGACGACGTCATCTGCATCACGCTCGGCACCGGCCTCGGCGGCGGCATCATCATCGGCAACAAGCTGCGCCGCGGACGCTTCGGCGTGGCCGCCGAGTTCGGCCACATCCGGGTCGTCCCGGACGGCCTGCTCTGCGGCTGCGGCAGCCAGGGCTGCTGGGAGCAGTACGCCTCCGGCCGCGCCCTGGTGCGGTACGCGAAGCAGCGCGCCAACGCCACCCCCGAGAACGCGGCCATACTGCTCGGCCTCGGCGACGGCACGGTGGACGGCATCGAGGGCAAGCACATCAGCGAGGCCGCCCGCCAGGGCGACCCGGTCGCGGTCGACTCGTTCCGTGAGCTGGCCCGCTGGGCCGGCGCCGGACTGGCCGACCTCGCCTCGCTGTTCGACCCGTCCGCGTTCATCGTCGGCGGCGGCGTCTCGGACGAGGGCGAGCTGGTCCTCGGCCCGATCCGCAAGTCGTTCCGGCGCTGGCTGATCGGCGGCGAGTGGCGCCCGCACGCGCAGGTGCTCGCCGCCCAACTCGGCGGCAAGGCAGGCCTCGTGGGCGCGGCCGACCTGGCCCGCCAAGGCTAGTCACCCGGCCCGTACGACGCACACGGCGCCCGTCGCCGCCCTCCGGGGCAGCGGCGGGCGTCCGTCGTATCGTGGCCCGCATGGTCCTGACGCCGCTGCCCGACTCCCGTACCGAACCGGACGGTTCAGCCGTGATCCGGGTGCTGAGCTACAACGTCCGCTCGATGCGCGACGACACCGCGGCCCTGGCCCGGGTCATCCGCGCCTGCGCCCCCGACCTCGTCCTCGTCCAGGAGGCGCCGCGCTTCTTCCGCTGGCGCAAGGCGGCCGCGCGGCTGGCCAAGAGCAGCGGCCTGGTGGTCCTCGGCGGCGGCGCCACCGCCGCCGGACCGCTGCTGCTCTGCTCGCTGCGCGCCACCGTCGAGCGCACCGAGGACGTCCTGCTGCCGCTCACTCCGGGCCGGCACCGCAGGGGCTTCGCCACCGCTGTCGTACGGATCGGCGGGGCCCGGCTCGGGGTGCTGAGCTGCCATCTGAGCCTCCAGCGCGACGAACGCCTCACCCAGGCCGGTCTGCTGCTGGAGCGGCTGGCGTCCCTGGGCGTCCAGCACGCCGTGGCGGGCGGCGACCTCAACGACGTACCGACCGGAAAGGCGTTCCAGCACCTGGCCGGGCAGCTTCAGGACTGCCGGGCCGTCGCCCCGTGGGGCGGCGAGCTGACGTTCCCGCCCGACGGGCCCCGTAAGCGCATCGACGCCGTCTTCGCGACGCCGGGCATCGAGGTGCTCGGCTGCGGAGTCCCGGCCGGGCTTTCCGGCGTCAGCGACGCGGACCTGAGGGCGGCCACCGACCATCTGCCGGTCCTGGCCGCCCTCAAAGTGCCTGCTGGCTGAGCTTTCAGACGACCGCGCCGCGCCCCGGGTCGCCGTAGGTGTCGTCATCGTCGTCGTGCGGCATCCGGGCCACCAGCGTGGCGAAGCCGCCCAGGAAGCCGCCGATGCAGAGCGTGGTGAGCCACCACGTCATCTCCCACTGGAGCAGCACCGCGAGCAGCATCAGCACCGGCCCGCCGAGCACCGCGAGCCAGGCGAACTTCGCCGTGGTGTCGGCCTCCGGCAGCGGCGGTGGCTCCGGAGGCACGAAGTGGCCCTCCTCGCCGTCGTCCGGCGCGTCGATGCCGTCGTCCTTGGACTCGGGCAGCTCGTAGTCGCGCGGACCGGCGACACCGGGCGCGAAGACGACGGAGCTGCCGAGCGGCTTCTTCTCCGGCGGCTTCGGCGGCTTCCCGGCCCCCTTGTCCGCCGGACTCCCGGCCCGGCCGTCCTCCGGCCCCACCACATTGCGCTGGTCGTCCTCCAGCAGGGCCAGATCCTCGACGGACTTGAACGGCTTGGCCCCCGGCGGGTCCGGCGGCTCCTCCCCGTACCCCGCGACGATCGCGGCCCAGGCCGCGTCCTCGTCGATCACCCGCTCCTCGTCCGGCCGCTTCTCCGGCTCGGCCCCTTCCGGGACGGCCGGCTTCGTCGTCCCCTCCGGGACGGCCGCGCTCTCCGTGGGGCGCGGTTCGCGCTCCTCGTCGCTGCCTGTGCGTTCCGCGTCGTGCTCAGCCACCGGACGTGCTCCCCTTCATCCCGACGCTCGGTGCGAGACGGCCGATGAACCGGTAGCTCTCATCGAAGATCCGCTCCGCATCATGGTCCAACGTCGCCACGTGGTAGCTCTGTTCCAGCAAGATCTCGGAAACATCCGTGGAGGAGATCCGGCTGAGGATCCGCGCGCTGTCCGCCGGCGGTACGACATGGTCCTGCGGGCTGTGCAGCACCACCACCGGCTGGGTCACCTGCGGCAGCTCGCCGTCGACCAGCCGGAAGAACTTCCGCACCGAGTGCGCCGCGTGCAGCGGCACCTTGTCGTAGCCGACCTCGTGCGAGCCCGGCAGCGCGATGTCGTCGGCCAGCCCCTTCGTCGTACGCACCAGATGGCGGGCGACCGGCAGCGCGTACGCCGAGAGGCCGTGCACCTTGTTGGCCGGGTTGACCAGCACCAGACCGCTGATCGCGTCCCCGTGCTTGGCCGCCAGCCGCAGGGACAGCGCGCCGCCCATGGAGAGGCCGAAGACGAAGACCCGCTCGCACTTCTCGCGCAGCACCCGCAGCTCGCGGTCCACCTCCGCGTACCAGTCCTGCCAGCCGGTGACCGCCATGTCCTCCCAGCGGGTGCCGTGGCCGGGCAGCAGCGGCAACGAGACGGTGAGCCCGCGCTCGGCGAGGTAATCGGCCCAGGGACGCAGGGACTGCGGCGAGCCGGTGAAGCCATGACAGAGGAGGACGCCGACCTCTCCGCCCTCGTGGCGGAACGGCTCGGCTCCAGGGAGGACCGGCACCGGGGTCTCCTGTTCGTGAGGTGAGGCGGGGCGGGGGCGCGCACCGGGGGCGTGCTTGACGGATGACTTCACCGTACGCGACCGGACCGACACCGACCAGGGCCGTCACGGACCCCGCGCACGCCCCGGGTCGCGGACCCCGCGCACGCCCCGGGATAAGGTCTGAGCCACAGCACACAGGAGGCAGAGCAGTTGATCTACGGCGCAATGAAGTTCTCCATCGGCGGCTCCTTGAAGCTCGCCTTCCGGCCGTGGGTGGAGGGCCTGGAGAACATCCCCGAGCGGGGGCCGGCGATCCTCGCGAGCAACCATCTCTCCTTCTCCGACTCGTTCTTCCTCCCGGCCGTCCTGGACCGCAAGGTCACCTTCATCGCCAAGGCCGAGTACTTCACGGCCCCGGGCGTCAAGGGCAAGCTCACCGCCGCCTTCTTCAAGGGCGTCGGCCAGCTCCCCGTCGATCGCTCCGGAGCCCGTGGCGCCGGTGAGGCGGCGATCAAGGCGGGCATCCAGGTCGTCGAGAGCGGCGGCCTCTTCGGCATCTACCCGGAGGGCACCCGCTCGCCCGACGGCCGCCTCTACCGCGGCAAGCCCGGCGGCCTGGCCCGCGTCGCGCTGGCCACCGGCGCCCCGGTCATCCCGGTCGCGATGATCGACACCGAGAAGATCCAGCCGCCCGGCCAGGTGATGCCCAAGCTCATGCGCCCCGGCATCAGGATCGGCAAGCCGCTGGACTTCAGCCGCTACCAGGGCATGGACGGCGACCGCTTCATCCTGCGCTCGGTGACCGACGAGGTCATGTACGAGATCATGAAGCTCTCCGGCCAGGAGTACGTGGACATCTACGCCACCGCCGCCAAGCGCCAGATCGACGACGAGGCGAAGGCGAAGGCGGAGGAGGCCAAGCGGGAGCGGAAGCAGGCGCAGGCGGCGGGCGACGAGGACGGAACGGAACGGTCCGGCGCGTAACGGCGTCGTGGACGGTCGGGGGGTGGGGCGACATGGCCAAGCGTGAGCGGGTCGTACGGATGTCGGTCGAGCAGCCGCTGTGGCGTGCGCTGACGGGCTACCGCGTACTGACGATAATCTACGCGGTGCTGCTCGCGATCTTCGGGAAGGACAACTTCGGCCAGCAGAGGTTCGAGCGGCCCTGGGTGGCCTGCGCCTACCTCGCGTTCCTCTTCGTGTGGACGCTCGCCACCCTGCCCAAGGTCCGCTCGGCCGCGAGCTGCACCAAACGCTTCCTCGGCGCGGACCTCGTCGTCGCGCTGACCGGGATCATGCTCACCCCGGTCGCCGACGTCCACTCCCAGACCTTCGACGGCCCGACGCTGCCCTCGATCTGGACGGCCGGAGCGGTTCTCGCCTTCGCCATCAAGGGCGGCTGGCGGTGGGCGGCCTTCGCCTCCACCTTCGTCGCCGTCGCCAACATCATCCAGCGCGGCGACCCCAGCCGGGACACCTTCCACAACGTCCTGCTGGTCTGGGTCGCCTCCATCGCCATCGGGTACGTCGTCGAGGTCGCCCGCGCCAGTGAACGCACCCTGGCCCGCGCCCTGGAGATCGAGGCCGCGACCCGCGAGCGCGAGCGGCTGGCCCGGGACATCCACGACAGCGTGCTCCAGGTCCTCGCCATGGTGCAGCGCCGGGGCACCGCGATCGGCGGTGAGGCGGCCGAGCTGGGCCGGATGGCCGGGGAGCAGGAGGTCGCCCTGCGCACCCTGGTCTCCAGCGGCCTGGTCCCGCCGACCCGGGTCTCCGAGGACGCCGCGGAGGGGGCCGTCGTCCGCACGGTCGACGTGGACGAGGACTCCGGCGCCGAGGCCACCACCTGCGACCTGCGCGCCCTCCTCGCCCCGCACGCCGGCTCCCGTACCAGCTTCGCGGAGCCCGGCGCTCCGGTCGTCCTGCCTGCGGAGGCCGCCCGTGAGCTGGCCGCCGCAGTCAGTGCCGCGTTGGACAATGTGCGGGTGCACGCCGGCGACGGGGCGCAGGCGTGGATCCTGGTCGAGGACGAGCCCGGCGAGGTCGTCGTCACCGTCCGGGACGACGGCCCCGGCATCCCGGAGGGCCGCCTCGCCCAGGCGGAGGGGGAGGGGCGGATGGGGGTCGCGCTCTCCATCCGCGGCCGGCTGCGCGATCTCGGCGGCACGGCCGAGGTGATCTCGGTGCCGGGACAGGGCACCGAGGTCGAGTTGAAGGTTCCGAAAGCACAGGTTTCCCGGGGGAAGGCAGGATCGGCCCGATGAGCACGCAGAACGCAGGACCGCAGGACGCGACGACGCAGAACGCACCACAGGACGCGGCACCACAGGACGCACTTCGGAGCGCACCGCAGCAGGACGGCGCGGAGCCGACCGACCGGCCGATCAAGGTCATGGTGGTCGACGACCACCCCATGTGGCGCGACGCCGTCGCCCGCGACCTCGCCGAGTCCGGCTTCGACGTCGTCGCGACCGCCGGGGACGGCCCGCAGGCGGTCCGCCGCGCCAAGGCGGTCAACCCGGACGTCCTGGTCCTCGACCTGAACCTGCCCGGCATGCCCGGCGTCCAGGTCTGCAAGGAACTGGTCCCCTCCCACCCCGGCCTGCGCGTCCTGGTCCTCTCCGCGAGCGGCGAGCACGCCGACGTCCTGGAGGCGGTGAAGTCCGGCGCCACCGGCTATCTCCTCAAGTCCGCCTCCACCCAGGAGCTGACCGACGCCGTCCGCTCCACCGCCGACGGCGACCCGGTCTTCACCCCGGGCCTCGCCGGCCTGGTCCTCGGCGAGTACCGCAGGCTCGCCTCCGACCCCGCGCCCGCCGCCTCCGACGAGCCCAAGGCCCCGCAGCTCACCGACCGGGAGACCGAGGTGCTGCGGCTGGTCGCCAAGGGACTCTCTTACAAGCAGATCGCGGAGCGCCTGGTCATCTCGCACCGCACCGTCCAGAACCACGTGCAGAACACCCTCGGCAAGCTCCAGCTGCACAACCGGGTGGAGCTCGTGCGGTACGCGATCGAGCGCGGCCTCGACGACGCCTGACCGGGACCCGGGGCCGATCCAGGACCGACCCGGGGCCGGGACCTGTGGCCGGGAGCGCCGGGACCTCCGGCCCGACCGGCGGGCCGTCCGGCCGCAGGCGCGCCCCGGTGCGGAGCCTTATATTCGCGCTATGGAGATCCTGGCGTTCGGTGTGCAGTCAGACGAGAAGCCCCTGATCGAGAAGGCCTTCGCCGGGTTGCACGAGGTGCGCTGCCTGGACGTCTTCCTGAACCGGGACACCGCTCCCATCGCGGCCGGGTACGAGATCATCTCCACCAGCGTCAACGCCGACCTCGGCTCCCAGGTCCTCCAGACCCTGGCCACCGGCGGCACGCAGATGATCGCCCAGCGCTCCACCGGCTTCAACAACATCGACCTGGACGTCGCCGAGCGCCTGGCCCTGCGCGTCGCCCGGGTCTCGTACTACTCGCCGTACTCGGTCGCCGAATTCGCCTGGACCCTGGCCATGGCGGCCAACCGGCGCGTGATCCGGGCCGCGAGCCGCACCCGCGACTTCGACTTCCGGCTCGACGGACTGCTCGGCCGCGACATGCACGGCCGGACCGTCGGCGTGGTCGGCACCGGCAAGATCGGTGAGGCGTTCGCCAAGGTCGCCCACGGCTTCGGGATGAAGCTGCTCGGCTGGGACGTCGTGGAGAACCCGGCCTGCCTGGAGCTCGGCATGGAGTACGTGGAGAAGGAGCGGCTCTTCGCCGAGGCCGACCTGATCAGCCTGCACGTCCCGCTGCTCCCCGCCACCCAGCACATCATCAACGAGGCGGCCCTCAAGTCGATGAAGGACGACGCGATCCTGGTCAACTCCAGCCGCGGCGGCCTCATCGACACCGCGGCCCTGGTCACCGAGTTGCGGGCCGGACGGTTCCTCGGCGTCGGACTCGACGTGTACGAGGCGGAGGCCGGGCTCTTCTTCCTGGACAAGTCCCTGGAAGGCGTCGACGACGACACTCTGGCCCGGCTGGTGACCTTCCCGAACGTCATCGTCACCTCGCACCAGGCGTACTACACCGAGGACGCGGTGGGCCAGATCATCGACGCGACCGTACAGAACGTCACCGACTACCTGGCCCGCCGCCACAGCGAGAACGTGCTCGTGCCCCGTAGGTGAGCTCGGAAGCTCAGCTCAGCACCGGCAGCCCCGCCAGCAGCTCCGTCACGATCGCGGACCCGCGCACGGTCAGCACCGACTCCGGATGGAACTGCACCGAGGCGAAGCCGGGCCCGCGCAGCGCGTGCAGCTCACCGCTCTCCTCGTCCCGGCTCACCGCGATGCCGTGCGCGGCCAGCTCGACGGCGGCAGGGGAGTCGCACCGAGCGGTGAAGCTGTTGTAGAAGCCGACCGTCTCCGGCCGCCCGAACAGTTCGATCCGCGTCTGCGCCCCTTGGTACGGCACCGCCTTGCGTACGATCTCCAGCCCCACCTCCGCCGCGATCAGCTCATGGCCGAGGCAGACACCGAGCAGCCCGTACCGGTGCTCCCGGACCAGTTCGGCCGCCAGCTCCCGCAGCAGCCGCATCTTCGGGTCCGTGAGATCGCCCGGATTCCCGGGGCCGGGTCCCAGCACGACCGGCCCCTGATGCGCCCGCACCACCTCACGCAACCCCGGCTCGTCGTACCGGCGCACCGACACATCGAGCCCGGAGGAGCGCAGCAGGTGGGCCAGCATCGCGGTGAAGGTGTCCTCGCCGTCCACCACCAGGGCGTGCCCGGTCAGCTCCCGGGTCCGCTCCTGCATCCGCAGCCAGAACGGGGCGAGCCCGCCCCGCCGGTCGTCCAGCGCCGCCTGCACCCGGGGATCGGCGGCCAGCAGCGGACGGCCCGCCTCCGCCTCCGGCCGCCCCGGCCGCACCCCGAGCGCCGCCAGCACCCCGGCGGCCTTGGCGTGCGTCTCGGCGACCTCGCTCTCCGGGTCCGAGTGGCGTACGAGGGTGGCGCCGACCGGGACCGCGAGGCTGCCGTCCGGAGCGATGTCGGCGGTCCGGATCAGGATCGGCGAGTCCAGCGTCTGCGCCCCGTTCGCGTCCCGGCCCAGCAGCGCCAGCGCGCCCGCGTAGTAGCCGCGCCCGCCGTGCTCGTACCGCTCGATCACCCGGCAGGCGTTCTGCACCGGAGAGCCGGTGACGGTCGCCGCGAACATGGTCTCGCGCAGGACGTCCCGTACATCCAGCGAGGAGCGCCCCCGCAGCTCGTACTCCGTATGGGCGAGGTGGGCCATCTCCTTGAGCCGGGGTCCGACGACCACGCCGCCCATGTCGCCGACCGTGCACATCATCTTCAGCTCCTCGTCGACCACCATGGACAGCTCCTCGCTCTCCTTGCGGTCACCGAGGAAGGCCAGCAGGCTCTCGGGGGTCGGCCCTTCGGCCGGGTAGCGGTAGGTCCCGCTGATCGGGTTCATCACGACGGTCCCGCCGGACATCCGCACATGCACCTCGGGGCTGGCCCCCACCAGCGTCCTGTCGCCCGTGTGCACCACGAACGTCCAGTACGCGCCCCGCTCACCCGCCAGCAGCCGCCGGAACAGCGCCAGCGCGTCGGCCCGCCCGAACCCCAGGATCTCGCCCCGGAACGTCCGCCGGATCACGAAGTTCGCGCCCTCGCCCTGCCCGATCTCGTCCCGGATCACCCGCCGCACGATCTCCGCGTACTCCCCGTCCGGCACATCGAAGCCCCGGTCCTCCACCTTCACGTCATGGCCGGGCAGCGCGGCCAGCACCTCCGTCAGCTCCACCTCGTGCGTCTCGTCGGCGACCAGGACGCTCAGCGGCGTCCCGTCGTCCCGCACGTCGAAGCCGCGCTCGGCGATCTGCCGGAACGGCACCAGCGCGAGCGCGGGCCGCTCGCCCACCGGCAGATCGGCCAGCCGCTCCGCCTGACGCACCGGGCCGATCAGCACCTCCACGTGATCGTGGTCACGGCCGGGTGTACGCCGGCGCAGCAGGGCGAAGGGCGGGGCGTCGTCGGCGAGCAGCCGGCGGACGAGTTCAACGGCGGTACGGGACATGGGAGCGGGTTCCTTCCGGACGGTCCGTACGAGGGCCTCGTACGGGATTCACGGGGGAGAGGAACGGCTCCGAAACGCAGGAAAGGCCGCCCCTCGGGCGGCCTTCGCGGTGTCTGTCAGCGCGATGATTCAGCGGGCCGCCGGATGAGCGGTCCACCACCAGTTCTGGATCGAGATCTGGATCTGTTGCGTCGACATGCTGCGACCCTAGCGGACGTTCCGGGCATCGGAGCGGGTGTCTCAACTGTTGAGCGCTCGAATGGACGCCCCGCGCGACCCCGTAATGTGGTCCATGTGACCGTGAACGCCAATACCTCCGTCGCCGGTGGCAACACCTGGCGAGACCTTCCCGCGGCGCAGCAGCCCGAGTACCCCGACTCCGAGGCCCTGCGCGATGTACTCGCGGACCTCGCGTCGTATCCGCCGCTCGTCTTCGCGGGCGAGTGCGACCAGCTGCGCGCCCGTCTGGGAGCCGTCGCCAAGGGCGAGGCGTTCCTGCTGCAGGGCGGCGACTGCGCCGAGGCCTTCGACGCCGTGTCCGCCGAGCACATCCGGGCCAAGCTGAAGACGCTCCTCCAGATGAGCGCCGTCCTGACCTACGCCGCCTCCGTGCCGGTCGTCAAGGTCGGCCGGATCGCGGGCCAGTACTCCAAGCCGCGCTCCAAGTCGACCGAGACCCGCGACGGCGTGACCCTGCCGACCTACCGCGGCGACTCGGTGAACGGCTTCGCCTTCACCGAGGAGGCCCGGATCCCGGACCCCGCGCGGCTGAAGCAGATGTACCACGCGTCCAGCTCCACGCTGAACCTGGTGCGCGCCTTCACCACCGGTGGTTACGCGGACCTGCGCCAGGTGCACGCCTGGAACCAGGACTTCGTGAAGTCGTCCCCCGCAGGCCAGCGCTACGAGGCCCTGGCCCGCGAGATCGACAACGCGCTGAACTTCATGAAGGCGTGCGGCACCGACCCGGCCGAGTTCAAGGCGGTCGAGTTCTACGCCTCGCACGAGGCGCTGCTGCTGGACTACGAGACGGCGCTGACCCGCACCGACTCGCGTACGGGCGAGCTGTACGACACCTCCGGCCACATGGTCTGGATCGGTGAGCGCACCCGGCAGATGGACGGCGCGCACATCGAGTTCGCCTCCAAGGTCCGCAACCCGATCGGCATCAAGCTCGGCCCGACGACCACCGTCGACGAGGCCCTCGGCTACGTCGACCGCCTGGACCCCGAGCGCGAGCCCGGCCGGCTGACCTTCATCGTCCGCATGGGCGCCGACAAGGTCCGCGACAAGCTCCCCGAGCTGGTCGAGAAGGTCACCGCGTCCGGCGCCACCGTGGCGTGGGTGACCGACCCGATGCACGGCAACACCTTCGAGGCCGCCTCCGGCCACAAGACGCGCCGCTTCGACGACGTCCTGGACGAGGTCAAGGGCTTCTTCGAGGTTCACAAGGGCCTCGGCACCCACCCGGGCGGCATCCACGTGGAGCTGACCGGCGACGATGTCACCGAGTGTGTGGGCGGCGGGCACGAGATCTTCGTGGACGACCTGCACCAGCGCTACGAGACGGCCTGCGACCCGCGGCTCAACCGCAGCCAGTCGCTCGACCTGGCCTTCCTCGTCGCCGAGATGTACCGCGACCAGTAAGCAGTCCCTGGTGGGTGTTCCCGCCGGACGCACCTGTGGGGCACGGATCCATGTGATCCGTGCCCCACAGTCCGTTCCCGGGCTTTTGCGCGGCTCGCCAGGCGGGTAAGGTTAGGTTAGCCTCACCGACGAAGACGGGGACGGCACCAGCGACCGGCCCGCAGGGAGGTGAACCGCATGTACGTCTGCTCCTGCTTCGGCATCACCGAGGCGCAGGTCAAGAAGCATGCGGACGCCGGGGCCTGCACCCCGCGCCAGATCGCCTCGGCCTGCAAGGCCGGCACCGACTGCGGCGGCTGTGTCCGCCGGATCCAGGCCCTGCTGGGGCGCGACTGCTCGCGCCGCGACCTCGTGAGCCAGCAGCGGGAGCCCGTGGCGGCCTCCGTCGGCCACCCGGTGGCCCTGCCGGTGGCGGCGGCCCAGGACACCCGTCTTCCCGACGCGGCCTGACCCTTCCCCGTACAGCGGCTGTCAGCTCTCCGGCTGCTCGATCAGCTGCGCGATGTACAGCGGCTCACCGAGCTTCTCCACCAGCTCCAGCTGGGTGTCGAGGTAGTCGATGTGGTGCTCCTCGTCCTCCAGGATGGACTCGAAGATGTTCGCCGAGGTGATGTCCCCCTTGGCGCGCATCACCTCGATCCCACGCTTGAGGCGGTCGATCGCCTCCACCTCGACCTGGCGGTCCGCCTGGAACATCTCGGTGACCGTCTGGCCCACGCGCACGTGGAAGAGCCGCTGGTAGTTCGGCAGCCCGTCCAGGAACAGGATCCGGTCCGTGAGGATCTCGGCGTGCTTCATCTCGTCGAAGGACTCGGCCCGGGTGTACTTGGCGAGCTTGGTCCAGCCGAAGTTGTCCTGCATCTTCGCGTGCAGGAAGTACTGGTTGATAGCGGTCAGTTCGGCAGTCAGCTGTTCATTGAGGAACTCAAGGACCTCGGGGTCGCCCTGCATCGCAGAGGCTCCTTCCAAGCGTGATCGACAAGGTGGCCGCATCCTCGCACCGCACTCACCGGCCGTCCAGTAAGTGCACGCTTAGTACGAGTTGACCCCGCGGGGGTCTGCCCTGGTCATGACCACCCCTGCCTGTCTGTCACCATGGAGACATGGGTCAGCCGGAAAGCCGGGAAAACCGCGAGTCAGAGCAGTCCGAGCTTCCGCCGGGACAGCGCCTGCAGCGCGGATGGCCGGTCACCCACTACGGGCCCGTTCCCAAGTTCAAACCGGAGCGCTGGGAGTTCCGGGTCTTCGGGGCCACCGCCGACGGCGACAAGCACTGCTGGAACCACCAGGACTTCTCGGCGCTGCCGTTCTCCTCCGTCGTCGCCGATCTGCACTGCGTGACGAAGTTCAGCATGATCGGCGCCGAGTGGGGCGGAGTCTCCGCCCGTACGGTGCTCGACCTGGCACCACCGGCGCCCGGCGTCACCCATGTGATGGTCTGGGCCGAGTACGGCTTCTCCTCGAACCTGCGCCTGGCCGACTTCGCCTCCGACCGCACGCTCTTCGCCACCCACAAGGACGGCGAGCTGCTCACCGCCGAGCACGGCTTCCCGCTCCGCCTCGTCGTCCCGCACCTGTACGCCTGGAAGGGCCCGAAGTGGGTCCGGGGCGTGGAGTACATGACGGCCGACCGGCGAGGCTTCTGGGAGGAGCGGGGCTACCACAACATCGGCGACCCCTGGAGCGAGCAGCGCTATTCGTACCAGGAGGAGCCGGGGGACGGCCCCGAGCTCTAGGGCTTCTTCAGCCCCGGGGCTACTTCCGGACGTTCTCCCGGAGCTCCAGGGCTACTTCCGGACGCTCTCCCGCAGCTCCTTCAGCCGGGCCACGTCCGCCGCGTGCCCCTCCTTGCCGCCGGGCGTCTCGATGACCAGCGGTACGCCCTCGGTCGCCGGGTGCGTGAACAGCTCCCGGAACGGCTCGGCGCCGATATGGCCGGAGCCGATGTTCTCGTGCCGGTCCTTGTGCGCGCCGACGACGTCCTTGGAGTCGTTGGCGTGGATCAGCTTCAGCCGCCCCTCACCGACCGTCTCCACCAGCAGATCGAGCGTCTGCCGCATCCCGGACGGTCCGGCCAGATCGTGGCCCGCCGCGTAGATGTGGCAGGTGTCCAGGCAGATGCCCAGCTTGGGGTGGGCGTCCAGCGCCTCGAAGTACGGTCCGAAGTCCCACGTACGGGAGCAGAGCGAGGAGCCCTGGCCCGCCGTCGACTCCAGCAGCAGATACGGGTCGTCGTCATGGGTCAGCTCGTCCAGCAGCGGCCGCATGTGCTCCCGCACCTGCGCCAGCGCCTCGGCGCGGGGCCGCCCGCCGGTCGCCGAGCCGGTGTGCACCACCACGCCCAGCGCGCCGATCTGCCGGGCCCGCCGCAGCGAGTGGCGCAGCGACTCCACGGACTTCTCGACCGTCGCCTCGGTGTGCGACCCGAAGTTGATCAGATACGGGGCGTGGACGTACGCCGGTATCGACGCGGCCGCGCACTCCGCGCGGAACAGCTCGTCCTGCGAAGGGTTCCCGGCGGGCGTCGCCCAGCCGCGCGGATTGGCGACGAAGACCTGCACGGCCTCGGCCGCCAGCTCCCGGGCGTACTCCAGACCGACCTTGGCGAGGCCGCCGGCCACCGGGACGTGTCCGCCCACAGGGTTACGCATGTCTAGAGCCCCTTGGTCCTGATCGTGATGGTGGAACCTTCGGGAGCCTGCTCGCCGCCGTCCACGGACTGGCGCGCGACGGTGTCGCTGAAGGAGAGGAACGGCCGGTCGACCTTCACGTCGAAGCCCGCCTCCTCCAGGGTGGCCCGGGCCTCGTCGACGTCCCGCCCGGTGACGTCGGGGACGTCCAGCATGCGCGGTCCCTTGGAGACGGTCAGCTCGATCGTGTCACCCTCCGCCGCCTCGTCGCCGGCGCCCGGGGACTGCTTGGCGATGTCCCCGTCGGCCTCGGTGGAGTGGACCCGGCCGGGCAGCACCTCCACCTTCAGCCCCTCGCCCTCCAGCTCGGCGGTGGCGTCCTCGACGGAGAGGCCGGTGACGTCCGGGACGTCGATCGGGCTGCCCTTGCTGACGACCAGGGCCACGGCGGTGTCCGGGTTGCGGTCGGTGCCCGCACGCGGATCCGTACGGATCACCTCACCGCGCGCCACCTCCTCGCTGAACTCCCTGGCCACCATGCCGGGGACCAGGCCCACCTTCTTCAGCGAGCGCTTGGCGTCCGCGAGGGAGGAGCCCGCCACATCGGGCACCCGGACGATCTCCGGGCCGCGCGAGACGACGAGCTTCACCGAGCCGTTGCCCCGGATCCGGTCGCCGGAGGCCGGGTCGCTGCCGACCACCGAACCCCGCTCCACGGTGTCGCTGAAGACCCGTTCCACGCCCTTCAGCCCGAGCCCCTCGTCCGAGAGCCGCTGCTCCGCCGCCTTCTGCGTCTGGCCGAGCAGCGAGGGGACCTGGGTGAACTGGCCGGAGTTGATGTACCAGACGCCCAGGCCGACGCCGAGCGTCAGCAGGACGGCGGTGATGATCGTGATCAGCTTGCGGTGCGGGCCGCCGAACGGACCGCGCCGGGCGGCCCTGCGCCGGGGCGGTGCGACCGGCGGCGGCATCTCCAGCCGGCTGGTGCGGTGCACGCCGTCCCCGGGCCCGTCCGCCGGAAGGGCCCGCGGGATCACGCTCGTACGGTCCTGTGCGCCGTCGTGCGTGTCCGAGAGCGCCTGCGGCGGTACGGCGTCCAGCTCGGCCTCGGTCAGCCCGGCACGGGCCTCCCGGGCCTCGGCCAGCAGCAGCACCGCGTCGTACGGGCGCACCTCGGGATTGCGGGCGGTCGCGCTCGCCACCAGGCTGTCCAGCGCCACCGGCAGCCCCGGCACCATGGCGGACGGGGCCGGGACGTCGTTGTTGAGGTGCTGGTAGATGACCTGGGCGGCGTTCTCGCCGGTGTGCGGCTTGGCGCCGGTCAGCATCTCGTACAGCACGACCCCGCAGGCGTACACATCGCTGCGGGTGTCGGCGGTGCCGTGCTCGATCTGCTCCGGCGCCAGATACGAGACCGTGCCCAGCAGCGAACCGGTGGTGTCGGTGGCCGTGCCGACCGCTCTGACCAGCCCGAAGTCGGCGACCTTCACCCGGCCGTCGTCGCCTATCAGGACGTTCTCCGGCTTCATGTCCCGGTGCACGAACCCGGCCCGGTGCGCGGCGCCGAGCGCGGCGAGGACCGGCTCCAGGATGTCCAGCGCGGCCCGGGGCTGGAGGGCGCCGCGCTCGCGCAGGACGTCGCGCAGGGTGCAGCCCGCCACATACTCCATCGCGAGATAGACGTACGCGCCCTCGGCGCCCTGGTCGAAGACCGCGACGACGTTGGGGTGGGCGAGCCGCGCCACCGACTTGGCCTCGCGGATGAACCGCTCGACGAAGGCGACGTCGACGGCGAGCGCCGGATGCATCACCTTGAGGGCGAGCACCCGGTCCAGGCGGGTGTCCACGGCCCGGTAGACCGTGGCCATCCCGCCGACCGCGATGCGCGCCTCAATGCGATACCGGCCGTCGAGCAGCTGCCCGACGAGAGGGTCCTGGAGGGTCGTGTCCACCCCGAGAGTCTACGAGCCGCCACCGACAGCCCGGACGGGCCGGGGCACTCCCGGGGCCGTTCCCTTACCGACCTGTGACGTGCGATTCAAGCCCCTCCGGCGTTTGAGGAGCGGGGGCTCGGGGGCAGTGCCCCCGACCACGCACCGGCGCGTACCGCCGCTCAGAACGCCGGCCGCTCCGGATCCAGCGCCGCCCGCCCGTCCACCGGCGACGACGCCTCGGCGAAGTGGCGGCGCGGAATCCGGCCCGCCCGGTACGCCAGGCGCCCGCCCTCCACCGCGTGACGCATCGCACCCGCCATCAGCTCCGGCTCCTGCGCCCGGGTCACCGCCGAGGCGAGCATCACCGCCGCGCACCCCAGCTCCATCGCCAGCGCCGCGTCCGACGCCGTCCCGGCCCCCGCGTCCAGGATCACCGGCACCCCGGCCCGCTCCACGATCAGCTCGAAGTTGTGCGGGTTGCGGATGCCGAGCCCGGAGCCGATGGGGGAGCCGAGCGGCATGATCGCCGCACACCCGACGTCCTCCAGCTTCCGGGCCAGGACCGGGTCGTCGTTGGTGTACGGCAGCACGGTGAACCCGTCGTCGACCAGGACCTCCGCCGCGTCCAGCAGTTCGATCGGGTCCGGCAGCAGCGTCCGCTCGTCGGCCACCACCTCCAGCTTGACCCAGTCGGTGCCGAGCGCCTCCCGGGCCAGCCGCGCGGTCAGCACCGCCTCCCCGGCGGTGAAGCAGCCCGCCGTGTTCGGCAGCACCTGAATGGAGAGCCGCTCCAGCACGGAGAGCACCGAGCCCTGCACGGTCGGGTCGAGCCGCCGCATGGCGACGGTGGTCAGCTCGGTCCCGGAGGCGATCAGCGACCGCTCCAGCACCTCCAGGCTCGGCGCCCCGCCGGTGCCCATGATCAGCCGGGAGCCGAAGACGGCCGGTCCCAGGGTGAAGACGTCGTCGGACACGGTCAGCCTCCCTGGACGGCGGTCAGGACCTCGACGCGGTCGCCCTCGCCGAGCGTGGTGGCGGCCCACCGGCCGCGTGGCACGACGCTCTCGTTGACGGCGGCGGCGACCCCGGAGGGCGCGGCGGTCAGGGTGGCGACGAGCCGGTCCAGTGCGGTGCCCGCGTCGAGCGTGCGCGGCTCGCCGTTGACCGAGACGGATACCTGTGGGGTCATGCGGACTGCTCCTGGAGTACGGGGGTGGCGACGGCGGACGTGAACCGGCCCGGCGCGAAGGGGCGGGCCACCTCGGGCAGCTCGCCGGTGGTCAGCGCTTCGGCCATCGCGTCACCGGTGACGGGCGTCAGCAGGACGCCGTTGCGGTGGTGGCCGGTGGCGAGGAGGAGACCGGGCAGGGCGGTCGGGCCGAGCAGCGGGGCGTTGTCGGGCGATGCGGGGCGCAGGCCCGCGCGGGTCTCGGTGAGCGGCAGCTCGGTGATGCCGGGCACCAGCTCATGGGCGTCGCGCAGCAGCTCGTAGACCCCGCCGGCGGTGACCGTGGTGTCCCAGCCCATCTCCTCGCTGGTGGCGCCGACGACCAGCTCACCGTTCTCGCGCGGTACGAGGTAGAGGTGGCCGCCCCGGACCACGGCACGGACGGTCCGGCTGAGGAACGGGGCGTATGCCGGTGGCACGGTGAGCCGCAGGACCTGGCCCTTGACCGGCCGGACCGGCGGCAGGACCTCCTCGGGCACGCCCGCGAGCCGCCCGCTGAGGCTGCCCGCCGCCAGGACGACCTGGTCGGCCTGGACCTCCGTACCGTCGTCGAGCGAGGCTCCGGTGGCCCGGCCTCCGGCGACGGTGAGCCGCTCGGCGGAAGCCCTGCAGAACACCACCCCCGCCCGCTCGCACGCGGCCAGCAGCGCCGCGGCCAGCCGGCGCGGATCCACCTGGTGGTCAGCGTCCACCCGCAGCCCGCCCCGGACCCCCGGCGCGAGCATCGGCTCCAGGCGGCGGCACTCGCGGCCGCTCAGCCAGACCGACTCCAGGCCCGAGCGCTCCTGGAGGGCGTGCAGCTCCCGCAGATGCGCCCGGTCGTCGGAGTCCAGCGCCACGGCGAGCGTCCCGCAGGTCCGGAAACCGGTCTCCCGGCCGCTCGCCGCCTCCAGCTCCGCGACGAACTCCGGATAGCGGGCGGCGGAGGCCAGGTTGAGCCCGAGGAGCATCTCCTCGCCGTAGTGCAGTTCGGTGACGGCGGCCAGCATGCCCGCCGCGACCTGGGCGGCGCCGCCGCCCGGACCGGGATCGGCCACGGTGACGGCCAGCCCGCGCTGGGCCGCCCGCCACGCGGTGACCAGGCCGATGATGCCGCCGCCGATGACGAGGACATCGGATCCTGTTTTCTCCCCCGGGCTTCCGGAGGTCTTCCCCGAGACGCGCATGGGTGTCCAGCCCCTCCCTTCGCCGGCATGACCCGGATCAGGTTCGTACGGTCGGAGGCGCTTCAGCCTCCCTCTCAGCCCGGTGCGTCCGGGCTCCCGCGAGTGTTCTACGTTGGCCAGCCTAGACCCACCCGCCTTCCGACCGGCAAGGGAGCAGCCACCGTGGCCCGTTCGCTCGACGGACTCGTCCTCTCACCCGTAGCCGACCAGGCCCCGGGCCAGGTCGGCACCCGGACCAGCTTCACGTACCACGAGCAGGACGGCCGGATCTGGGCCGAGTACGCGGGCGGTGACGTGGTCCGCGGCCATCTCGTCGGCACCCGCGAGGCGGATGAACTCGACTTCCGCTACGTCCAGCTGAAGCAGGACGGAACGACCTCCTCCGGACACTGCCTCTCCACCGTCACCGACCTCCCGGACGGCCGGGTGCGGCTGGAGGAGCGCTGGGAATGGGAGTCACAGGAAGGCAGCGGAACGAGCGTGGTGGAAGAAGTCCCCCATTGACGTCGCGTCAGCTGAATAGAGTGGTACACGTGAGCGAGCAGACGGAAGAGCATGTGGCCGGGCGGCCGACACGGAACGTCGTGGTCGTCGGAGCGGGCATGGCGGGCGTACAGACCGCCGTCGCCCTGCGGGAAGCCGGCTTCACCGGTCCCGTCACCCTGATCGGCGCCGAACCCCACCAGCCCTACGACCGGCCGCCGCTGTCCAAGGCGGTGCTGCTCGGCAAGGCCGAGGACTCCGCCTTCGACGTCGACTTCGAGGCCCTGGAGATCACGCTCCGCCTCGGCCTGGACGTCACCGCCCTGCGCGCCGCCGACCACGTCCTGGACACCGCCGACGGCCCCGTCCCGTACGACGTCCTGGTCCTGGCGACCGGCGCCGAGCCCATCGCCCTGCCCGGCACCGAAGGCGTCCCCGGCGTCCACCTGCTGCGCACCCTGGACGACGCCGCCCGGCTGCGGCCCGTCCTGGAGGAGCAGCACGACGTGGTGGTCGTGGGCGCCGGGTGGATCGGCGCCGAGTTCGCCACCGCCGCCCGCGCCGCCGGCTGCGCGGTCACCGTGGTCGAGGCCGCCGCCCGCCCGCTGGCCGGCACCCTGCCCGCCGAGGCCGCCGCCCCGATGGCCGACTGGTACGCGGAGAGCGGCGCCGCACTCCTCACCGACGCCCGGGTCGAGCGCGTCGAGCCCGGCACGGTGGTCCTCGCGGACGGCCGCGTACTGCCCGCCGGGGCCGTCGTCGTCGGCATCGGCGCCCGCCCCGCCACCGGCTGGCTCGCCGGGTCCGGGATCGAACGCGGCCCGGACGGCTCGATCACCGCGGACAGCGCGCTGCGCACCTCGCTGCCCGATGTGTACGCCGTCGGCGACTGCGCCTCCTTCCCCTCCGCCCGCTACGGCGAACGCCTGCTCATCCACCACTGGGACAACGCCCTACAGGGCCCGCGCACCGCGGCCGCCGCGATCCTCGCCGCCGAGAGCGGCGACCCGCTGCCGGTCCACGACCCCGTCCCGTACTTCTGGTCCGAGCAGTTCGGCCGCTTCGTGCAGTACGCCGGCCACCACGCCCACGCCGACACCCTGGTGTGGCGCGGCGACGGCACGGAGGCCACCTGGTCGGTCTGCTGGCTGAAGGCCGGCGCCCTGGTCGCCGTCCTCGCGGTGGGCCGCCCGCGCGACCTCGCCCAGGGCCGCAAGCTCATCGAATCCGGGGCCGTCCTCGACCCGGACCGGGTCGCCGACCCCGCCGTACCGCTGAAGTCCACCGCGCTCTGAATCGCCAGGTCCGACCCCCGGACGGTCGGCCCGGCTACCGGCTGTCAGTCCTGGATGGCACGCTTGTCCTTGTGACCGAGATTGACGCAAAGACCGACGCACTCGTCCCCGCCTGGCTCCACCTGCCCGACATCGCGGAGAAGCTCGATGTCGAGGTGACGCGTGTACGGCAGCTGGTCAAGGAAGGCCAGCTCATCGCCGTACGCCGTGGTGAGAACCGGACGCTCCAGGTGCCTGCCGCCTTCATCGACGGCGACAAGGTGGTCAAGGGCCTCTCCGGCACCCTGACCCTCCTGAGGGACGACGGCTACTCCGACGAAGAGATGCTGGAGTGGCTCTTCACTCCCGACCCGACCCTGCCCGGCACCCCCGCACAGGCGCTGAGCGAGAATCGCGGTACGGAGGTGAAGCGCCGAGCCCAGGCGCTCGCCGTCTGACCGACACGACCGGAAGCGGTGTACGGGCCCCGCGTGGTGCGCGGCCCGTGCTCCGCCACGACCACGGGGGGACTCCACCATGCCCACGCCTCGCGAGCAGCTGTCCGACGCCCGGCTCTACCTCTGCACGGACGCCCGCAAGCGCCAGGGCGACCTCCCGGCCTTCCTGGACGCCGTGCTCTCCAGCGGCGTCGACATCGTCCAGCTCCGGGACAAGGGCATGGAGGCCGCCGAGGAGCTGGAGCACCTCGCGGTCTTCGCCGACGCCTGCCGACGCCACGGCAAGCTCCTCGCCGTCAACGACCGGGCCGACGTCGCCCACGCCATCGGCGCCGACGTCCTCCACCTCGGCCAGGGCGACCTGCCGGTGGGCGCGGCCCGCGCGATCATCGGCCAGGAGAAGGTGATCGGCCGCTCCACGCACGCCGAGTCCGAGGTCGACGCCGCCGTCGCCCAGGACGGCGTGGACTACTTCTGCACCGGCCCCTGCTGGCCCACCCCCACCAAGCCCGGCCGCCACGCCCCCGGCCTGGACCTCGTGCGGTACGCCGCCTCCCTGGCCCAGCCGCGCCCCTGGTTCGCGATCGGCGGGATCGACGCGGGCAACCTGGACGAGGTGCTGGAGGCCGGTGCCCGCCGCATCGTCGTCGTCCGGGCGATCACCGAGGCGGACGACCCGGCGGCCGCCACCGCCGACCTGGCGGAGCGGGTCCGGGCGCACACCCTCTGAGCAGGTCTTACGAGCTCTCCGGGGGCGCCTTCGTCCCAAGGGGTGGACGGCAAACCGGCAAAACGAGACAATCTCGCCCGCTCTGGTTGGGGGAGTGTCCACCCCCTGGTTAACCTCGCCGTATGGCCCTTGGGACAGCTTCCACCAGGACGGACCACGCACGCACGGTGCGTGACCTTCTCGCGACCGGCAAGACCTCGTACTCCTTCGAGTTCTGGGCGCCCAAGACCGAGAAGGGCGAGCGCAACCTCTGGAACGCGCTGCGCCGGATCGAGTCCGTGCGCCCGAGCTTCGTCTCGGTGACCTACGGGGCCGGCGGCTCCACCCGGGCCGGGACCGTGCGCGCGACCCAGCAGATCGCCGCCGACTCCACGCTCACCCCGGTCGCCCACCTCACCGCCGTCAGCCACTCGGTGGCCGAGCTGCGCAACATGATCGGCCAGTACGCCGACGCCGGGATCAGGAACATCCTTGCGGTCCGCGGCGACCCGCCCGGCGACCCCATGGGGGAGTGGGTCGAGCACCCGCAGGGCGTGAAGTACGCGGCCGACCTCGTCCGCCTCATCAAGGAGTCCGGCGACTTCTGCGTCGGCGTCGCCGCCTTCCCCGAAATGCACCCGCGCTCCACCGACTGGGAGACCGACATCGGTCATTTCGTCGACAAGTGCCGGGCCGGGGCCGACTACGCGATCACCCAGATGTTCTTCCGCCCGGAGGACTATCTCCGGATGCGTGACCGGGTGGTCGCCGCCGGTTGCGATACGCCGGTGATTCCCGAGGTCATGCCGCTCACCAGTGTGAAGCAACTGGAAAGATTCTCGCAGCTCAGCAACGCGACCGTCCCGGAGCCGCTGAAAGAGCGCATCCTCGCGGTCAAGGACGATCCCGCCGCTGTACGCTCCATCGGTATCGAGTTCGCAACGGAGTTCTGCGCGAAACTGCTGTCCGAGGGTGTACCCGGGCTGCACTTCATCACGCTCAACAACTCGACGGCAACGCTCGAAATCTACGAGAATCTCGGACTGCACAAGCAGTCGTGACCGGCCGTACCCGCCCCCGAGCGGCTGCGGCCGCAGGAGGGGGCGGGCGTGGGCTGGACGGTCCTCTACATCGCATTCGGTCTGGTGGCACTGTGGCTGCTGGGTGAGGTGCTGCTGCAGTACAAGGCGCGGCTGCGCTGGCGGCTCCTCGCCTTCGGCGGCTTCCTCGGCGTCGTCATGGGGGTCCTGCTCGCCTCCGTCCCGGTCATCGTCGTCGGCACCCTCGCCTTCGCCACCGGCCAGACCTATGTGACGCTCTCCTTCCGGCGCGGCTTCTCCACGGGCTGGGCCATAGGCGGCAGCCCGGGCGAGAGCCGCCGCCGCAAGGGCGGCGAGCGCGCGGCCGCCAAGGAGCCCACGTTGGAGGTCTCCGGCCTGGAGGTCTCGGACCCGGCCGCCGACTCCGGCTTCGACTCCTTCGGCCACTCCACCGGGACCCCGGCCACCGCCTCCGACGAGCCGACGTCGGTGTACGAGCCGCAGCCGCTGCCCGACGACACCGGTCAGTACGGCGTGTACAGCGACTCCGGCTACGGGACGGGCGGCTCCGACGGCCAGGACCAGCACGCGTACGAGCCGGACCCGGCGGGAGCGCCGCAGTTCGCCGCGTACGACCCGTACACCGGCTACGACCCGCAGCAGGCCCAGGACACCTACACGGGCCCGTACGACTACGGGACGACCGGCCAGCAGAGCTACGCCGCCTACTCCGACCCGTACATCGGCACCACCAACGGGACGGCCTCCTACGCCGGTTACGACGCCTACGGGAACGGCGGCAACGGCTACGACAGCCAGGGCGGCCGGCAGGGCTACGCCGACCCCTACGCCCAGGGCTACGGCACGGACGCGTACACCACGGACACCCCGCCCGGCGGCGTCTGGGTCCCGCAGCAGCGCGACGCCGAGCAGTACCCGCCGATGCCTCCCGAGCAGCCCGCTCCGTACGGCCGGAGCAACGGCAACGGGTACGACACCGGCCAGAACGAGCAGTACCGCTACTGAGGCGGCGCGCCCTCGCGGCCCCTACTGCGAGCCGCGGAAGCCGTCGCCCTCCACCACCAGCCCGGCCACCAGCGTCCCCGACATCCCGGCGTGCGCGAGCCCGCCGCCCGGGTGCGACCAGCCGCCCGCCAGATAGAGCCCCGGCAGCCGGGTGAGGTTGCCGGGGTGCAGATACGCGCCGTGCGCACCGGCCAGCGCCGGCGGCGGCACCGCCCCACCCTCGGCGCCGGTCTGAGCCTCCGTCTCCGCAGGCGTACGGACCTCCGTGTGCAGGATCCGCTCCCGCAGCCCGGGAACGGCCGCCTCCGCCCGCTCCACCAGCAGCTCCGCGAACTTCCGCCGCACCACCGGGTCCGTCCACTCCACCGGGCCCTGCGGAGCCACCACCGCGGTCAGCGTCACCGCCTCGTGCGCCTCGTCCGGACGGGTCGCCGGGTCGTCGGGGCACAGCACCGTCACCGTCGGGTGCGCGGCGACCCGGCCCCCGAACACCGCCTCCTGCTCCGCCGCCGCGTCGGCGCTGTGCACCACGGTCCGGTGCACCGCGTCCGCCTCCCGGCCCCCGCGCAGCGACAGCAGCACCACGAACCGCCCCGGCACCGCCGCACCCGCCCGGACCCGCACATCGTCCGCGCCCCACACCTGCTGACCCGGCACCAGATCCGCGTGCGGCCGCGCTCCGAGCACCACCCGGTCCACCTCGGCCACCTCACCGCCGGCCAGCTCCACGCCCGCCGCCCGGCCGTCCTTCTCCACGACCCGGACCACCTCGGCCCCGAAGACGAACTCCACCCGCCGCGCCACGCACCGCTCGTACACCGCCCGGGCCAGCTCCCGCATCCCGCCCACCACGTACCAGCTGCCGAAGGTCTGCTCCATGTACGGCAGCAGCGCGGCGCTCGCGGGGGCGGTGCGCGGGTCGAGGCCGTAGGAGAGCGCGTACCCGTCGAGCAGGGCGGCGAGCCGGGCGTCCGCCAGCTCCCACGCGCCGATCTCCGCCACCGTGGCCGCCTGCCGGGTGCGCAGCAACCGCCGCTGCTTCAGGGCGGGATACGGGTCGCGCCCCAGCACCTGGTGGTCCGCCCGCAGCGGCTCCTCCAGCAGCGGCCGCCGCGACCGGTCCCAGGCGTCCCGGGCCCGCTCCAGGAACCCGCTCCACCGCTCACCGGCACCGGCTCCGAGCGCCGCGTCCAGGGCGGAAGCCACTCCGGCGCGGGAGGCGTTGGGCAGGGAGACCGCCGTGCCGTCGGCGAAGAGGTGACGGCTCGCCGGGTCGACCTGGGTCAGCGTGACGCACTGCTCCAGGGACTCCTTGCCGGTCTTGACGAAGAGGTCCCGCTGGACGGCGGGCAGATGCAGCAGCCCGGGCCCGGTGTCGAAGACGAAGCCCTCGTGCTCATGGCGGCCGAGCGAGCCGCCGTAGCTCGCGGACCGCTCGTACACCGTCACCTTGTTGCCCGCGACGGCGAGCCGGGCGGCCGCCGCCATGGCGCCCGTCCCGGCGCCGATCACCGCAATTCGTGCCATGCCGGTGACTTTATCGACCGCCACTGACACACCGGCCGGGAGGCCGGGGCCCCACCACGTACAGCTCAGCCGGGAGGCCAGGGCCCTTCCGCGCCGGCCAGGCGTTTCTCCTCGCGGCGCTGGGCCCGGCGGCGCAGGAAGCGGCGGATCCGCGAGGCCAGGAAGATCACTATGACGATCCCGAGGACCAGCAGAACGGCGGCGATGATCGCCGCCGCCACCGGATTGAATATGGCGAACGTGACGACCCCGGCGACCCCGAGGTCCTCGGCGACGCTCATCCCGATGTTGCTGAAGGGCTCCGGCGAGGTGTTGACCGCCATCCGCGTGCCGGCCTTCACCAGATGGCTCATCAGCGCCGTCGACCCGCCGATGGCCCCGGCCGCCAGCTCCGGCAGCGACCCGTTCTCCCCGGCGAGCAGCGCGGCGATCACCGCTCCCGCCACCGGACGGATCACCGTGTGCGCGGTGTCCCAGACGGAGTCCACGTACGGGATCTTGTCGGCCACCACCTCGCAGAGGAAGAGCACACCGGCCACGATCAGCACGTCGGTGCGCTGCAACGCGGCGGGCACCTCGTCGGAGACGCCGGTCGCGCCGAAGACGCCGAGCAACAGGACCACCGCATAGGCGTTGATCCCGCTCGCCCAGCCACTTGTGAACACCAGAGGGATTACGGACACGCAGGAGATCGTAACGACCCGGTCCGACAACCGGCTGGGGTCGGGTGCGCAGCTCTGAGTACCCGTACTCAGGGAGCGAGATGAGTAGGTGCGCGGATAGGCCCGGACCTGCGGGGACGGAAGAGTGGTGACCACGGAAGGGGCGCGGCGCCCGGACCGCCGACACGGGGCGGCGGACCGGCGCGGCCCCTGACGGAACGGGGGTGCACGACGTCAGGACCCGGGGGCCACGGGGGACATACGGGGTCACGGGGAACGGGCCCGACGGATGCACGGAAGACGCCGGTCCGGTGGAGTTCGCAGGGGGATGCGAACTGCGCCGGCCGGCGTCCTCGTGTCTCCGGACCCTGAGCTCTCCGTTCGTCCGGGCCCTGCGCCCTCAGTGGCCGCTGACCCGCCCGTGCAGCAGCAGGGACAGCGCCGAGTGGACCTCGTCGATCGACCGCTCCGGCTGGAACGCCTGCCAGTCCAGCGCCGCGACCAGCACCATCCCGACCAGGGCCGCGGCCGTCAGCGGGATGTCGATCTCCTCGCTCAGCTCACCGCTGCGCACCGCCTCGCGCAGCACGTCCTCCACCACCGCGACGGCCTCCTGCCGCACCACCAGCAGCGTGGACTGCCAGGCGCGGTTGGTGCGCCAGAGCTCGGCCACGTACAGCTGGGTGAAGGCCGGGTAGCGGTCGATGAAGGCGAGGCCGGCCCGGATCATCGCGTCCAGCGCCTCGACCCGGGTGCCGCCGCGCTCCTCGGACTCCTCGGCGGCGGCCCGCAGCGAGGCGGTGAGCAGCCCGACGCCGTGCCGGAGCAGCTCCTCGAACAGTTCGGTCTTGCTCTTGAAGTTGTAATAGACCGTGCCCTTGGCGACCCCGGCCCGCTCGGCGATCTCGTCGACGGTGGTCGCCGAGAACCCCTTCTCGGCGATGAGGGTCACCGCCGCCTCGTAGAGCCTCTGCCGGGTGGCCTGGCGGCGCGTGGTGCCACTGCTTTCCATGAGGCCGATTCTCCCAGCTTCCGGCGCGCTCACAGGCTCAGCTCCGGGTGCAGCCGGCTCAGGCTCCACACCTGCTTGCGGCGCGCGGTCCAGGCGGTGAGGGCGAGCGCGCCGACGGTGAAGGCCGCCAGTACCGCGCAGCCCAGCCAGACCGGGCCGAGGGGACCGCCGGTGATGAGCCTGCGGAGCCCCTCGACGACGTATGTCATGGGCAGGTACGGGTGGATCGCGCCGAAGAAGCCGGGGCTGGTCTGGACGGGGTACGTGCCTCCGGCCGAGGTCAGCTGGAGCATCAGGACGACCAGCACCAGGATGCGTCCCGCCGCGCCGAAGCAGGCGTTCAGCCACTGCACGATCGCGCCGAAGCAGCAGGTCACCAGCGCCAGGAAGGCGATCGTCCCGGCCGAGCGCTCCATCTGGAGCCCCAGGCCCCAGTGCAGGACGGCCATCAGGGCGCCGACCTGGAGGATGCCGATCGCGGCGACCGGGAGCCAGCCCGCGAAGGCGATCCGCCAGGCGGAGGCGCCGGTCGAGAGCGCCCGCTTGTTGAGCGGCTGGATGATCATATAAGCGACCATCGCGCCGACCCATAGAGAGAGCGGGATGAAGTACGGGGCGAAACCGGTGCCGTAATTGGGTGCCGCGTGAAGAGACTTGGACGCCAGCTTCACCGGGTCGGCCATGACGTCGGTCCGAGCGTCGCGGTCCTTCTTGTCGTAGTCCGGGATCTTCTCCACGCCGTCGTTGAGTCCCTGGGCGAGCTCGGCCGAGCCGTCGCCGAGCCGGAACAGCCCGCCGTCCAGGTTCTCGGCGCCCGTCTTGAGCTTGCCCATGCCGGTGTCGAGGTCGGCCGAGCCGGTACGGGCGTTGCCGAGGCCGGTGTGCAGGTCCGCCGCGCCCTTGGCGACCTTGTGGGCACCGGTGTTGAGGGCGTTGACGTCCTTGACGGCCTTCTCCAGGTCGGACTGCAGGGTCGGCGCGCGCTGCGCCAGGTTCTCGGCCTGCTTCTGGAAGGCGGCCAGGTGGGTGCTGAGCGTCTTCAGTTCGCCGTTCTGGCTGGTGACCAGCTTGCTCACGTCGGCGGCCGTCGTGGCGGCGTCGGACGCCGTCTCACTGGCCTTCTTCAGCGCCGGGCAGGAGGCCTCGTCGGGCTCGGCGGCCTCCTCGCACCGGGTGCGGTACACCTCGCCGAGTTCGTCGGCGGCGGTGCGGGCGTCGGCTGCCGCCGCCGGGGCGGCGGCCACCAGCTTGCCGAGGTCCTCGCGCGCGGTCTTCGCCCCGTCGGCGGCCAGACTTGCGGCCTCCCCGATGCTCTTCCCGTTCTCCTTGAAGTACGTGAAGAAGGGGCGGGCCTGACCGGCGGCGCCGTTGACCTTGTCGGCCAGCTGCTGGGTGCCGCCGGCCACCTGACGGGCACCGGAGGCGACTTCGCCCGCACCGGTGTTCAGCTTGACGATCCCGTCGGAGAGCCGCTTGCTGCCCGCCTTTGAGTCCTTGAGGCCGTTCGCCAGCTCGTGGGAACCCTTCTTCGCCTTCGATATGCCGCCCTTGAGCTCATCGGCGCCCTTGGCCGCGTCGGCGGTCTTGTCGTGCAGATCGGAGAAGTTGATGAAGATGCGGTCCAGGAAGCCCCGGGAGGCGTTGGTGGAGGCGGCGTTGCGTACCTCGCCGAAGACCGTCTTGGAGATCTGCCCGACGATGTAGTTGTTGGCGTCGTTCGTCCGCACCTGGAGCGCGCCCGTCTCCGGTGAGTCGCCGCCGCTGGAAGCGATCTTCTCGCTGAAGTCGGACGGCATCGTCAGCGAGAGGTAGTACGTCCCGTCCTCGACGCCCTTGTCCGCTTCCGCGGAGCTCACTTCATGCCACGAGAACACCTTGGAGTCGAGCAGCTTGTCGCTGATCTCGTCCCCCGCCTCGACGCGCTTGCCGTCATTGGTGGCCCCCTTGTCGTTGTTGACCAGGGCGACGGGCAGCTTGTCGAGATTCCCGTACGGGTCCCAGAACGAGAACAGGTACAGGGCGCCGTAGAGCAGCGGCAGGAGCAGCAGGGCGACCAGCGCGGCGGCCGGCAGCTTCCCCCTGCGGAACCGCCTCAGCTCAAGCGCGGCCAGCTTCGGCGATCGCATCGGCGCTCTCCTTCTCGGTGGTGGGTGCGGTCGGGATGTCTTCGGCGGCGGGCTCGGTACGGACGACCTGGGCGTCCTGCGGAGCCTCGCTGCACACGGCGAGCACGGTGGTGCCGGACTCGGCCACGGACCGCAGCAGCGCCCAGGCGTCGGCCCGTTCGGCCGGGGCGAGCTTGAGGTCGGCGTCGTCCAGGGCCAGCAGCCGGGGGGTGCCGATCAGGGCCAGAGCGACGGAGAGCCGCAGCGCCTCGATCCGCTCCAGATCCCGTACGGAGGTCCGCTCGGCCTTCGGCAGGGTGGCCGGGTCGAGCCCCGCGGCTTCGAGGGCCGTGTCGATCCGGGCCCGGGCGGTGGCCCGGCGTTCGGCGCGCGGGCGGAGCAGGGTGCGCAGGGAGGACCCGTAACGGCCCTGGAGCAGGGCCCGTTCGCGCAGGTGCTCGGCGACGGTGAAGGCCGGGTCCAGCTCGCTGACGCCCGGCACCGGGCCGAGGGCCGCGATCCTGCGCACGGGCGCCGCCTTGCGGGGCAGTTCGAGGCCGCCGACCCGCGCGCTGCCCTCGGTGGTACGCATACGGCCGGTCAGAGCGAGCAGAAGGCAGGTACGTCCGGAGCCGGAAGGCCCTTCGACGGCGACGAGCGACCCCGGCGGAGCGCTGAACTCCACGCCGCGAAAGGCCCAGCCGCGTGGCCCTTTGAGTCCGAAGTCCTCGGCGCTCACTGCGGCGCCGTGCGGGCTCTCCACAGACCCTCCCCTGATTTCGTCCGTGCTGCGGTCTTTTGAACTGACTGGTCAGTGCAAAAAGTTAGCCCGAACTCGCGCTCGAAGCAAAACGGCAGGTCAGGGAAGGGTTCTGACCGATTGTCAGTGGGGACCGTCACCATGGATACAGATGGCCACGGAGCCGTCACACGACGACAGGAGGTTCGTCATGGCCAGCTCGTCCGCAGCCGCCGCCCCGCGGCGCCGCGCAGGCAGCCCTGCCCCCTCACTGACCGGTCCCGCCGACGATGTGCACCCCGTGCTGCGCCGCACCACGGCACCGCCCGCCGCCCTCGACCTGCTCGCCAAGGCCCGCACCGGCCTGGACGAGGCCGCCGTGCTCCACGAACCGAACGAGCGCTACGCCACCGCCCACCTCGCGGCCCTGCGCACGGCGGCCGCCGTGCTGGCCGCCCGTGGCCGCCCCGAGACGAACAAGCGCCACCGCGACCGCATCCGGAGCGTCTGGGAAGTCCTCCCGGAGATAGCCCCGGAGCTCACCGACTGGAGCGACCTCTTCGCCTCCGGAGCGACCCGCCGGGCCCGCGCCGAGGCGGGCATGCCCGGAGCCGCAGACGACCGGGACGCGGACGGCCTGCTGCACGACGCCGCCCGGTTCCTGCGCCTGGTGGAGCGGCTGCTGGTCCTCCAGCCGGTCCTCCCGCAGCCCAGGCCGGGGAGGCCGGCCACGGGGTGAGACGAGCCGGTGCCGGGTGACCGGGACGGCGGTGCGAGGCAATAGGGTGGTCAACGCTCACATCACCACCCGCACTGTTCACGCTCCGCCGTCCCAGGCGGCACCGTGCCGAGGAGTCATCTGCCGTGTCGGACCAGCTGCGCCCCCGCGCCTCCCTCCGTACCGCCGTGGTCTGGGAGGTCCTGAAGGACGCTCTGGACCGTCAGGTCAAGGCGGCCGGCCGGGACGCCCTGGATGTCCTGGACACCGGCGGCGGCACCGGCAACTTCGCGGTGCCCGCCGCCCGGCTCGGCCACCGCGTCACCGTCGTCGACCCCAGCCCCAACGCGCTCTTCGCGCTGGAGCGCCGCGCCGCCGAGGCCGGGGTCGCCGACCGGGTCCGCGGTGTCCAGGGCGACATCCTCGGCCTCTTCGACGTCGTGGAGCGCGGCGGCTTCGACGCGGTGCTCTGCCACGGCGTCCTGGAGTACGTCGACGAGCCCGCCGAGGGCGTGCGGAACGCGGTGGAGGCCCTGCGCCCCTCCGGCGCCCTCAGCCTGCTCGCCGCGGGGCTGGGCGGGGCCGTGCTGGCCCGCGCGCTGGCCGGTCACTTCACCGAGGCCCGGCGGGCGCTCACCGACCCGGCGGGCCGCTGGGGCGAAGGCGACCCGGTGCCCCGCCGCTTCACCGCCGAGCAGCTCACCGAGCTGGTCTCCGGCGCCGGTCTGGAGGTCGGCGCCGTCCACGGTGTACGGGTCTTCGCCGACCTCGTCCCCGGCGTCCTGGTGGACACCGAGCCCGGCGCCGTGGACGCGCTCCTCAAGCTCGAAGCCGCCGTCGCCGAGCTGCCCGCCTTCCACTCCGTCGCGACCCAGCTGCACGTTCTCGGCGAGAAGCGCGGCTGAACCGACCGCGCGGACCGGCCCCCGGGAGCCTCCGCGAGGGCCGGTACGGGGCTGATCAGCAACGAAGCTGTGAACGGAGTAGGACTCGGGACCCCCGTAGCGGGCAGGAGCCCCGTATGATCGGGTGACACCATCCGGCATGACGGATCGGTCGTCGGGGAATCTACGCCTCAGCAGCCGAGCCGACATAGCGGTCCGGACTGGCTGAACGCTAGAGGGCGGGTTTCACGGGGGCGAATCCCTGCCTATCCTGGAAGGGCCGCATACCGGTCGCCCCCGCGGCCGACGACGAGGAGGATCCCGTGCCGCTCTCGGAGCACGAGCAGCGCATGCTCGAGCAGATGGAGCGAGCGCTGTACGCCGAAGATCCCAAGTTCGCGACAGCGCTCGAGGGAAGCGGGCTGCGTACTTACACCCGTAAAAGGGTCTACCAGGCGGTCGCTGGCTTCCTGGTGGGTATCGCGCTCCTCATGGCCGGAATGGTCGCCCAGCAGATCTGGATCAGCGTGGTGGGGTTCCTCGTCATGCTCGGCTGTGCCGTGCTCGCGGTCACCGGATGGCGCAAGGCGCCGAAGCCCGGTGAACAGCAGCAGGCCACCGCCGCGGACGGCGGGGACGGCGGCTCGCGCCGACGACCCAGACAACGCCGGTCGGTGATGAACCGCATCGAGCAGCGGTGGCAGCGCCGCCGCGACGAGCAGGGCCAGTAAAGAATCTTTCCGGCCCGGCCCCGGCGCAGATGACGGGTCCGGGCCGCGCTCGGCACGACGTACGACACTGATGGGTGAGGGGCGGCCGCATTTCTGCGGCCGCCCCTCAGCCGTTGCCGCATAAATTCTGTGTGACGGGCGGGCAGGCGGGCGGAAGGACAGACGGGGCGGGTCTGGCCAGGACCGCATGGTCCTGGCCAGACCCGCCCCGGCTTCAGCCGTGCTGGCGTGACAGCCGGCGCCACCGGGCCGTCCAGCGGCCGCGCCCCGGACGGTCCGTCCACCGCTGGACGAGCGACGCCCACCGGTCCGAGACCGCCCACGCCACCCGGACGGCCGAGCGCGGTGCCAGCTTCGCCCGCAGCCGTGCGCCCCGGCCGGCGTTGGCCTCCAGCCCGGCCCGTACCGCCAGCGCGTCCTCGGTCAGCCCAGCCGCGAGGCGCGGCTCGGGCGCGTACAGCACCTGCTCCACCGCGCCCGCGATCCGGTGCACGGCCTCGGCCGCCATGGTGTCGAGCCCGCCCAGCCGCACGATCCGGGCCGCCGCCTTCCGGGGCGTCAGCGACTCGTCCGGCGCGATGCCGTAGTCCCAGGCGCAGTCGGTGACCTCCTGCCAGGCCGCCAGAGCCCTGGTCGCCGCGTCCGCCGGCGTACGCCCTCCGGAGCCGAGCCGCCGGTTTCTCGCGCGGGTCCGCCAGAGCAGCGGCAGCAGAGGCAGCAGCAGGACCGCGAGCGCACCGGCACCCACCAGCAGGACCGTGCCGACCGGCGTGCCCCGGTCGGTCGGAGCCGTCGGGCCGGGCGCGGCGGAGACGCCGCACTCACCCTGTCGGCGCATCTGCGGCGAGCAGCTTTCCGGGGCCGACGGGACCGCGGACGGCGCGATGGAGGCATCGGCCGACGGCTGCGCCGGATCGCTCGGACCGCCCGTGGGGGTCTCCGGCAGCGTGTACGACGGTGTGTTGCCGCGGCTCGGGGTGGGCTCGAACCGGGTCCACCCGACGCCTTCGAAGTACAGCTCGGGCCAGGCGTGCGCGTCGCGCAGGCCGACCGAGTACGAGCCGTCGCCCTGAAGGGCGCCCGGAGTGAAGCCCACGGCGACCCGGGCCGGGATGTCCAGGGTCCGGGCCATCGCGGCCATGGAGAAGGAGAAGTGGATGCAGAACCCCTCCTTGTCCCGGAGGAACCGCGCTATCGCCGAGGAGCCCGTCCCGGAGCTGACCGAGGTGCTGTACCGGAAGCCGCCCTCGGAGGCGAACCAGCTCTGGAGCTTCACGGCCCGCTCGTAGGCGTTGGCCGAGCCCTCGGTGATCTCCCGGGCCTGCTCGGCCACCACACCCGGCAGCGAGTCGGGGACCTGCGTGTACTCGTCGAACAGCTTCTGCGGCGGCGGCCCGGCCGCCGCCAGCTGGGCCGCGGTCGGCTCGACGACCAGCGAGGAGACCTCGTACTGCGCGCCGCCGGTGTTCTGCCTCTTGTCGCCGATGAGCGTGCGGCCCTCCGGCTCGTACCGCCAGCGGCCCTCGATCTCCACCTCGCTCGCCGGGTAGGGGAGCGGCAGATAGTCCTGCTGGTACGAGGGTGAGGAGGAGATGTTCGTCCGGATCTCGGTGACGGCGACGTCCCGGCCGAGACCGGTGGGCTGCGGGAGGCGGTCCGGCACGTCCGTCAGCCGGCGGGTCGAGGAGCGCCAGTCGCTGCCGTTGAACTCGTCCAGGGAGAGGATCCGCAGATAGAGGTCGCGCGGGTCCTCGGCGTTCGTGCGGTACGTCATCACCTGCCGGTTCTCCGGCTGGTTGAGGTTGTCCTTGAGCGAGACCAGCGGATTCACCGCGGAGATGGTGCCGCCGCCGCTGCCCTTGCCGTTCCCGCCGCCCCGGCCGCCCAGCAGACCGCTGTCCATGGCGGGCAGGGCCAGCGGGACCACCAGGGCGATGCCGAGGGCCAGCACACCGATGCGCCGCCCGGTACGGACCGGCGCGGAGGCCCCGCCGCCCCGGCCGGAGAGACCGTCCGACAGACCACCCGGGGACCGGTTGGCGCCGCCGAAGACGCGCCCCCACCGGGAGAGCCGGTCGCGGCCCTCGGCCAGCAGGAGCAGCAGATAGCCGCAGGCGGCCAGCAGGAACCAGAGCCAGCCCGTCGTGCCGTCGCCGAGCCCGGCGGCGATCGAGTACAGGGCGAGCAGCGGCAGTCCGGCCGGGGCCGCGCTGCGGAAGGTCACCGCCAGCGCATCCACCGTCAGCCCGATCAGCAGCACCCCGCCGACCATCATCAGCCGGATACCGTCCGTCGTCGGGGCCGGGATGGCGTACGTGCCGATGTCCTCGCCGCCCGCCACCAGCAGCTCACCGAGGCGCGCGAGGGCCTGCGGGCCCGGGACCACGCCGAACAGGGCCTGGTCGCGCGCGAAGACCACGGTCAGCAGCAGCAGGGTCACCAGCGTCTGGGCGGCGATCGTCAGCGACCGGGCCAGCGGAACCCGGCGCGCGAGCGCGCCCACTCCGCTCTGGACCGCGAGCAGCAGCGCCGCCTGCGGGAGCCAGCCGGCCCCTTCCACCAGCGGGATCAGCGCTCCCGACGCCAGGAGTGTCGCCGCAAAGGCGCACAGCGCCAGCCGGGCCCGCCCGCTCATGACCATCCCCCCGGGAAACCTGTCGAACCGCCGTTGCCGGCGGACTGGGTGTCGGTGCGCATCTGGCCCGCCAGCTGCCACAGCGCCGGAAGCTCGGCCCCCGGCGGCACGGGCACCACGATCCAGCCCGCCTCGCGCAGCTGCCGCAGCCGCTCCTCGGTCTGCCCGGGCGGGGGGCCGAGGAGCAGCTCCATGCCGCTGGACCAGCGGGCGCTGTCCAGGACGAAGGCGACCGCCGCACCGGCACGCTGCCGCATCCGGGCCGCGACCGAGGTCTGCTCCTCGTCGAGATCGCCGAAGAACGCGATCAGCAGCCCCTCGTTGCCGCCGCGCAGCACGTCGTGGGCGCGCGAGAGCCCGCCGCCGTCGGAGTGGCCGACGACCGCGAGGGTGTCGAGCATCAGGCCCGCCGAGTCCGCGGACTCCTGGGTCGAGCCCGCGAAACCGTCGGAGCCCTCGCCGGGCACCGCGTTCCCGTCGTCGGTGAGCAGCCGTACGGCGAAGCCGCGCTCCAGCATGTGCACCAGCGCGGAGGCCGCACCCGAGACCGCCCACTCGAACGCCGAGTCGGGTCCGGCGCCCGCGTACCCGACCTGACGGGTGTCCAGCAGCACCGTGCACCGGGCCCGCTGCGGCTGTTCCTCACGGCGGACCATCAGCTCGCCGTAGCGCGCGGTGGAGCGCCAGTGGACCCGGCGCAGGTCGTCGCCGTGGCGGTAGCCGCGCGGAATGATGTCGTCCTCACCGGCCAGCGCGAGCGAGCGCTGCCGCCCGTCCCCGTACCCCGACGCCTCGCCCGCCAGCCGCAGAGCGGGCAGCGGCACCGTGCGCGGGACGACGACGAGGGTGTCGTACGCGCTGAAGGAACGGGTCAGCTCGCACATCCCGAACGGGTCGCTCAGCCGCAGCTGCAACGGGCCCAGCGGATAGCGGCCGCGCAGGTCGGAACGGACCCGGTAGGACACCTCGCGCCGGCCGCCCGCCTCCACCCGGTCCAGCACGAACCGGGGCCGGGGCCCCAGCACGTACGGCACCCGGTCCTGGAGCATCAGCAGCCCCGTGGGCAGCCGGGACACGTTGTCCATGCGCAGGTGCACCCGCGCCTCCGCGCCCGCGGGCACCCGGGACGGCGTCAGCCGCCGGGTCCCCGTCACCCGGTAGCGGGTGCGGTAGAGCACGGTCACGCAGACCAGGGGCAGCACGGCCAGCAGCAGCCCGACGCGCAGCAGGTCGGCCTGGCCCAGGACGTACGCGCAGACGGCGGCGGCCACCCCGGCGGCGAGGAAGGAGCGCCCCCGGGTGGTGAGCCCGCCGAGAGCCGCGCGCAGGCCGCCCTTGCTGGAGCCGTCCTCCACCGCGCCGGGCTCGCCGGCCGCCATCACAGCCGCCGGGTGCCGGGCTGCTGCTGGCCGTAGAGCGGGCGGCCCGGCTCGTGCGCGCCCTGCGCCGGGGGAACGGGGCCGCCTGGCGAGGTCGGGACCGGGGTGCGCTGGACGATCTCCAGCACCACCTGCTCCGCCGTGCGGCGGTTGAGCTGGGCCTGGGCGGTGGGCAGCAGGCGGTGGGCGAGGACGGGCGCGGCCAGGGCCTGGACGTCGTCCGGCAAGGCGTAGTCACGGCCGCTGAGGGCCGCCGAGGCCTTCGCGGCGCGCAGCAGGTGCAGCGTGGCGCGCGGCGACGCGCCGAGTCTGAGGTCGGGGTGGCTGCGGGTGGCCCCGACCAGCTCCACCGCGTACCGCCGGATCGCGTCGGCGACGTGCACCGTACGGACGGCGTCGATCAGCTTCACGATGTCGTGGGCGTGCGCCACCGGCTGGAGGTCGTCCAGCGGGGAGACGCCGCCGTGCACATCGAGCATCTGCAGCTCGGCCGCCGGGCTCGGATAGCCGATGGAGACCCTGGCCATGAACCGGTCGCGCTGGGCCTCGGGCAGCGGGTAGGTGCCCTCCATCTCCACCGGGTTCTGGGTGGCCACCACCATGAAGGGGTCGGGCAGCTCGTAGGTCTGCCCGTCGATGGTGACCTGGCGCTCCTCCATCGACTCCAGCAGCGCCGACTGCGTCTTCGGCGAGGCCCGGTTGATCTCGTCGCCGATCACGATCTGCGCGAAGATCGCACCGGGCTTGAACTCGAAGTCGCGCCGCTGCTGGTCGAAGATCGACACACCGGTGATGTCGGACGGCAGCAGGTCCGGCGTGAACTGGATGCGGCGCACCGAACAGTCGATGGACCGCGCCAGCGCCTTGGCCAGCATGGTCTTGCCGACCCCGGGGACGTCCTCGATGAGGAGATGCCCCTCCGCGAGCAGCACGGTCAGCGAAAGCCGTACGACCTCAGGCTTGCCCTCGATCACACCCTCCACCGACCTGCGCACCCGCTCCGCTGTGGTGGTCAGATCTGTGAGGCTCGCTCGATCGTCATAGGTCGTCACCCGGCCCTCCTCGGCCTTTCCTGCGCACGGACCGGCGCACTGCCCGCCCGGCCCACCCCGAAATTCGTGACTCTCCTCCGGAAGGCCCGGTGGAGGTCACCCCCGCATTCTTGTTGCCGTTACCGCTTCGTGTCACTCGCCTGTGGATAAGTGGGTGTGATTTGTCAGTCTCTGCCGTGTTTCGGGGGGTGGGCCGGGCGTGCGCGATGTTCAGGAAGCGGGCTTGATCTCGCGGAGCAGACCGGTGGTCACGTCGAAGACGAAACCGCGGATGTCGTCGGTGTGCAGGAGGAACGGCGAGGTACGCACCCGCTGCATCGACTGGCGTACGTCCTGGTCGGCGTCCGTGTACGCCTCGACCGCCCAGACCGGCCGCTGGCCGACCTCGCGCTCCAGGTCCTGCCGGAACTCCTCGGTGATGGCTTCCAGGCCGCAGCCCGTGTGGTGGATGAGGACGATGCTGCGGGTGCCGAGCGCCCGCTGGCTGATGGTGAGCGAGCGGATCACGTCGTCGGTGACGACACCGCCGGCGTTGCGGATGGTGTGGCAGTCGCCGAGTTCGAGACCCAGCGCGGCGTGGAGGTCGAGACGGGCGTCCATGCAGGCGACGATGGCGACCTGGAGGACCGGCTTGGCGTCCATGCCGGGATCGCGGAAGCTCTTCGCGTACGTGGAGTTCGCCTCGACCAGCTGATCGGTGACCTGGCCCCCCTCGCGGACCGTGACGGACTCGGCGGGGGAGTGAGCTGAAGTCGACATGGTGACGACGTTAGCCTTCCCACCTGGCCCGGGTGGGCTGTGAGAGCGGACAAAGAACATCAACGTGTCTTGTTGTGAGCTAACCCACAAGCACCAAGGGACGCGGCCGTTCGGGTGACGTCGCCGCTTCCGGACGGGTGGTGCGACTCGCTGCCCGGTTCGTTGATCGTGCATCGATCGAATGGCAGGGTGGACTAAAGTAACGCGAAGTCACCACCCTGAACCCGTATCACCCACTCCGCACACCCTGCACCTCCTGCATATTCCGTTTTTCCCCCGTGATGTGCGGCGTACGTGCGGCCCGGCCCTCTCCCGCTCCCGGTCGGCCGACGCCCCTTCCCCGGCGCCGGCGGACCTCCCCTTCGGAGCGGGCGGGGACCAGGACGTACGTACCGGCCGCGCGGTACAGAGCCTGAGAGGGCGCATTGAGCCAGACCCGACACGTCCCGGTGATGCTCCAGCGGTGTCTGGACCTGTTGGCCCCGGCTCTCCAGGACCCGGCCCACCCCGAGCCCGTGGTCGTCGACTGCACCCTCGGCCTCGGCGGACACAGCGAGGCGCTCCTCGAAGCCTTCCCCACCGCCCGGCTGATCGCGCTGGACCGGGACAAGGAGGCTCTTCGGCTCTCCGGCGAGCGGCTCGCCCCGTACGGCGACCGCGCCACCCTCGTCCACGCCGTCTACGACGAACTCCCCGACGTCCTTGCCCGACTCGGCACCCCCAAGGTCCAGGGCGTCCTGTTCGACCTCGGCGTCTCCTCCATGCAGCTCGACGAGGCCGACCGCGGCTTCGCGTACGCCCAGGACGCCCCGCTCGACATGCGCATGGACCAGACGACCGGGATCGGCGCCGCCGAGGTGCTCAACACCTATCCGCCCGGCGAACTCGTGCGGATCCTGCGGGCGTACGGCGAGGAGAAGCAGGCCAAGCGGATCGTCTCCGCCGTCGTGCGCGAGCGCGAGAAGGAGCCCTTCAGCAACAGCGCCCGGCTCGTCGAGCTGATCCGCGACTCCCTGCCGCAGGCCGCCAAGCGCACCGGCGGCAACCCCGCCAAGCGGACCTTCCAGGCCCTGCGCATCGAGGTCAACGGCGAGCTGAGCGTGCTGGAGCGGGCCGTTCCGGCGGCCGTGGCGAGCCTCGCCGTCGGCGGCCGGATCGCCGTCCTCTCGTACCACTCGCTGGAGGACCGGCTGGTCAAGCAGGTGTTCGCGGCCGGCGCCGCCAACACCGCGCCGCCCGGCCTACCCGTCGTCCCCGAGCGCTACCAGCCCCGCCTGAAGCTCCTCACCCGGGGCGCCGAGCTGCCCACCGAGGAAGAGGTCGCCGAGAACCGCCGTGCCGCCCCCGCCCGGCTGCGCGGCGCCCAGCGCATCCGGGAGGACGAGCGATGAGCACCACGGGGGGCGCGCGGTGAGCAGGCCGGCCGCACCGCTGATGGGGCGGGCCGGACGGCTCGCCCGGCTGATGCCGTCCGCGTCCCCCAGCAGCGCGGCCCGCACGCCCTTCGTGCTCCTGGTCGTGCTCCTCCTGGGCGGCGGGCTCATCACCCTGCTCCTGCTGAACTCGGCGCTCAACGAAGGATCGTTCAGGCTCAGCGAGCTCAAGCGGGACACCACCGAGCTCACCGACGAGCAGCAGGCCCTCCAGCGCGACGTCGACAGCTACTCCCAGCCCGACGCCCTCGAGCGCCGAGCCCGGGAGCTGGGCATGGTCCCCGGCGGCAGTCCCGCCTTCCTGAACCCGGACGGCACGGTCCGCGGAGTCCCCACCGAGGCCACCGCCCCACCGCCCCCGCCCAGCCCCACCCCGAGCCCGGAGCCGGCCCCCGAGGACGGCGTGCCGGCCGACGCGGCGGACGCCGAGGAACCCGCGGCCACGCCCTCCGCCTCCGCGAGCCCTTCACCGGCCGCATCCGCGGCCCCCCAGGCGCAGAGCGCCCCGGCAGAGCCCGAGGCCCAGCCCGGCACCGCCCCCGCCACAGAGAACACCCCGCCCCCGACCACCCCCGGCAGGTGACGCAGTGCCGCCCAAGGAACCGCCGCGCCGCCGCGTACCCGGCCCGGCGCGCCCCCGTAACGGGGCCAACGGCCGCTCCGGCGCACGCCCCCCGGCCCGCGCCCCCCGCCCCGCCCCACGGCGCACCACCGCACGCGGGCGCGCGCCCCGCACCCTGCGCCTCGGCTCCCCGCGCCCCCGGCTCCGGCTGGTCAGCCTCGGGCTGACGCTGGTCATGCTGCTCTTCGTGGTCCGGCTGCTCCAGGTCCAGGCCGTCGACGCCACCGCGTACGCGGCCAAGGCCGAGAAGAACCGCTACCTGGAGTACACGGTGGCCGCCGAGCGCGGGGAGATCACCGACCGCCGCGGTGTCGCGCTGGCCACCAGCGTGGACGCGCACAACATCACGGCCGACCCGAAGATGTTCACGCCCGAGGACAGCAAGGCCCCGGACGCGCCCCAGCAGGCCGCAGCCCTGCTCGCCCCGATCCTCGGCAAGGACGTCGACGAGCTGGTCAAGAAGCTCTCGGCCCCCAAGAGCCGCTACACCGTGCTCGCGTACCGCCAGACCCCCCAGGTCTGGAAGCAGATCAAGGACCTCAAGGCGGTCTTCGCGGAGAAGGCCCTGGAGGACGAGCGCAACGGCGGTACGGGCGCCAACGTGCTGGCCGGCGTCCTCCAGGAGCCGACCACCAAGCGGGTCTATCCCAACGGTGGCCTCGCCGCCGGGATACTGGGATTCGTCAGCGCCGACGGCAAGGGCGGCGGCGGGCTCGAATCGCAGCTGGACAAGGAGCTGGCGGGCGAGGACGGGAAGATCCGCTACGCCCAGTCCGGCGGCCGCCGCGTCCCGACCGCCGGCGGCAGCGAGGACCCGGCCGTGCCCGGCTCCGACATCGAGCTGACCATCGACCGCGACATCCAGTGGGCCGCGCAGAAGGCCATCAGCGACCAGGTAGCCGCGTCCAAGGCCGACCGCGGCTACGTCATCGTGCAGAACACCCGGACCGGCGAGCTGCTGGCCATGGCCAACGCGCCCGGCTACGACCCCAACGACCTCTCCCAGGCCACCTCGGCCTCCCTCGGCAACGCGGCCCTCCAGGACGTGTACGAGCCCGGCTCCACCAGCAAGGTCATGTCGATCGCCGCCGTGCTGGAGGAAGGTGCCGCCACGCCCGGCACCCATGTCACCGTCCCCAACCGGCTGCACCGCGGCGACCGGCTCTTCAAGGACGACGTCGACCACCCCACCTGGTACCTCACGCTCAACGGGGTCCTCGCCAAGTCCAGCAACATCGGCACCATCCTGGCGACCGGTCAGCTCGGCAAGACCCAGGCCGAGTCGAACCAGGTGCTCTACGACTACCTGCGGAAGTTCGGCCTCGGCAAGAAGACCGGGCTCGGCTACCCCGGCGAGTCACCCGGCCTCCTCGCGCACCCGAAGGACTGGTCGACCTCGCAGCAGTACACGATCCCCTTCGGCCAGGGCCTCTCCATCAACGCCGTCCAGGCCGCCTCGGTCTACTCCACGGTCGCCAACGGAGGCGTACGCGTCGCTCCCACGCTCGTCCGCGGCACCAAGGGCGCCGACGGCCGCTTCACCGCCGCCGACGCTCCCGAGGAGACCCGGGTGGTCAGCGAGAAGACCGCCAAGACCCTGGCGGCCATGCTGGAATCCGTCGTCGACGACCAGGAGGGCACCGGCACCAAGGCCGCCATCCCCGGCTACCGGGTCGCGGGCAAGACGGGCACCGCCAACCGGGTCGACCCGGTCCGCGGCGTCTACAAGGGGTACACCGCCTCCTTCGCCGGCTTCGCACCGGCCGACGATCCGCAGATCACCGTCTACTGCGCGATCCAGAACCCCACCAAGGGAAGCTACTTCGGCGGCCAGATCTGCGGCCCGATCTACAAGCAGGTCATGGAGTTCGCGCTCAAGACGCTCCAGACCCCACCGTCCGGCAGCAAGCCGCCCCGGCTGCCGGTGTCCTTCAAACCCGGCGAGTGAACACGGGGATGCGCGAGCATCTCCGCCAAGGGAACCCTCAGTGACAACCATCACCCCCGATCCCGGGAACCGGAACGAGAACTTCCCGGCACCCGGTCCCTCGCTTCGCGAGAGCCCGCACCGGCCCGGTACGCTCACCGCCGTGCCCCACGCTGATCAGTCCCAAACCTCTCAGAAGGACGCGCCTGTGACCTACCCGGGAGCGCCCCGACCGGACCGGCTCCGGCCCACCCCCCTCGGCGAGCTGGCCGACCGGCTCGGCGTCGAGACCGCCGGGAGCGGTGACGTCACCGGCATCACGCACGACTCACGGGCCGTGCGACCCGGAGACGTGTACGCGGCCCTGCCCGGCGCCCGTATGCACGGCGCCGACTTCGCCGCCCAGGCCGCGGGCCTCGGTGCCGTCGCCGTCCTCACCGACCCGACGGGCGCCGAACGCGCCGCCGCCACCGGCCTGCCGGTCCTGGTCGCCGAGGACCCACGCGGCGTCATGGGCGAGCTGGCCGCCGACATCTACGGGCGGCCCGGCATCGGCCTCCTCCAGATCGGCATCACCGGAACCTCCGGCAAGACCACCACCGCGTACCTGGTCGAAGGCGGACTGCGCGCCGCGGGCCGGCCCACCGGGCTCATCGGCACCGTCGAGATGCGCATCGGCGACGAGCGCATCAAGTCCGAGCGCACCACCCCCGAAGCCACCGACCTCCAGGCCCTGTTCGCCGTCATGCGCGAACGCGGCGTCGAGGCCGTCGCGATGGAGGTCTCCAGCCACGCCCTCGTGCTCGGCCGGGTCGACGGCTGCGTCTTCGACGTCGCCGTCTTCAACAACCTCAGCCCGGAGCACATGGAGTTCCACTCCGGCATGGAGGACTACTTCCAGGCCAAGGCGCAGCTCTTCACCCCCGAGCGCAGCCACCGCGGCGTCGTGAACTTCGACGACGAGTACGGCCGCCGGCTCATCACCGAGTCCGGCGTCCCCGTCACCACCTTCTCCACCGAGGGCCACCCGGACGCCGACTGGCACGCCGAGGACGTCCAGGTCGGCCCGCAGGACAGCACCTTCACCGCCGTCGGCCCCAAGGGCGAGCGGATCGCCGCCCGCGCCCCGCTGCCCGGCCCGTTCAACGTCGCCAACACCCTCGCCGCGATCGTCACCCTGGCCGTCGCGGGCGTCGACCCGCAGACCGCCGCCGACGGCATCTCCGCCGTCCCCGGCGTCCCGGGCCGGCTGGAGCGGGTGGACGCCGGACAGCCGTACCTCGCCGTCGTCGACTACGCGCACAAGACCGACGCCGTCGAGTCCGTGCTCCGCTCCCTGCAGAAGGTCACCGAGGGCCGGGTGCACATCGTCCTCGGCTGCGGCGGCGACCGCGACACCACCAAGCGCGGCCCGATGGGCGCCGCCGCGGCCCGCCTCGCCCACACCGCCGTACTGACCTCCGACAACCCCCGCTCCGAGGACCCGCTCGCGATCCTCGCCGCGATGCTCTCCGGCGCCGCCGAGGTCCCCGTCCACGAACGCGGCGACGTCCTGGTCGACGCCGACCGGGCCTCGGCCATCGCCGCCGCCGTCGCGCGCGCCGAGCCGGGCGACACCGTCCTCGTCGCGGGCAAGGGCCACGAGCAGGGCCAGGACATCCACGGGGTCGTACGCCCCTTCGACGACCGCAAGGTCCTGCACGACGCCATCGAGCGGTCGCTGGGGCGCACCGGCGCCGCCGACCGTGCCCCGCACCACGAGAACAACAGTCAGGGATGACCAAGTGATCACCCTTTCCCTCGCCGAGATCGCGGACATCGTCGGCGGGCAGCCGCACGACATACCGGATCCGGCAGTCACCGTCACCGGCCCCGTCGTCATCGACTCCCGCGAGGTCGGACCCGGCAGCCTGTTCGCCGCCTTCGCCGGCGAGCGCGTGGACGGTCACGACTACGCGCAGCGCGCCGTCGAGGCGGGCGCGGCAGCCGTCCTGGCCGCCCGTCCCGTCGGCGTTCCGGCGATCGTCGTGGACGACGTCGTCGGCGCGCTCGGCGCGCTCGCCCGTACCGTCGTCGAACGCCTCGGCACCACCGTCGTCGCGCTCACCGGCTCCGCGGGCAAGACGTCCACCAAGGACCTGATCGCGCAGCTCCTCCAGCGCCACGGCCCGACCGTCTGGACGCCCGGCTCCCTCAACAACGAGATCGGCCTGCCGATCACGGCCCTGAGCGCCACCTCCGAGACCCAGCACCTGGTCCTGGAGATGGGCGCCCGCGGCATCGGGCACATCCGCTACCTCGCCGAGCTCACCCCGCCCCGCATCGGCCTGGTCCTCAACGTCGGCTCCGCCCACCTCGGGGAGTTCGGCAGCCGCGAGGCGATCGCCCAGGCCAAGGGCGAGCTGGTCGAGGCGCTCCCCGAGGACGGCTGCGCCGTACTCAACGCCGACGACCCTCTCGTACGCGCGATGGCTTCGCGCACCAAGGCCCGCGTCCTGCTCTTCGGAGAAGCCCCGGAAGCGGACGTACGGGGCGAGAAGGTCCGGATGACCGCCGACGGGCGGCCCGCGTTCGAGCTCCACACACCCACCGGGTGCAGCGACGTGACCTTGCGCCTGTACGGTGAGCACCACGTGTCGAACGCGCTCGCCGCGGCCGCCGTCGCCCATGAGTTGGGCATGTCCGTGACCGAGATCGCCGATGCGCTCTCGGAGGCGGGCACCCTCTCCCGCTGGCGCATGGAGGTCACCGAGCGCGGGGACGGTGTGACGGTTGTCAACGACGCCTACAACGCGAACCCCGAATCCATGAGAGCCGCACTGCGTGCGCTGGCTGCCATGGGCCAGGCCCGAGCGGCCGACGGGGGGCGCACCTGGGCGGTGCTCGGTCAGATGGCCGAGCTCGGTGACGCGTCGCTCGCCGAGCACGACGCGGTCGGACGGCTCGCCGTCCGGCTCAACGTCAGCAAGCTCGTCGCTGTCGGGGGGAGAGAAGCCTCCTGGCTGCAACTGGGCGCATATAACGAGGGTTCGTGGGGTGAGGAGTCGGTGCACGTGTCCGACGCACAGGCGGCCGTCGACCTGTTGCGCAGTGAACTGCGCCCGGGAGACGTCGTGCTGGTGAAGGCGTCCCGGTCGGTCGGCCTGGAGAAGGTCGCCCAGGCACTGCTGGAGAACTCGACCGAGGGCGAGGTCGCCGGCCGATGAGGCAGATCCTCTTCGCGGGGGCCATCGGGCTCTTCCTGACCCTGGTCGGTACCCCGCTGCTGATCAAGCTGCTGGCCCGCAAGGGATACGGGCAGTTCATCCGGGACGACGGCCCGCGCACCCACGGCAGCAAGAAGGGCACGCCCACGATGGGCGGCATCGCCTTCATCCTGGCGACGATCATCGCGTACGTCCTGGCGAAGGTGATCACCGGCGAGGACATCCGGTACTCCGGCATCCTCGTGCTGTTCCTGATGGCCGGGATGGGCCTCGTCGGCTTCCTCGACGACTACATCAAGATCGTCAAGCAGCGTTCGCTGGGTCTGCGGGCCAAGGCGAAGATGGCCGGCCAGCTGATCGTCGGCATCGCCTTCGCGGTGCTCTCGCTCCAGTTCGCGGACTCCCGGGGCAACACCCCCGCCTCCACCCGGCTCTCCTTCGTGGAGGACTTCGGCTGGTCGATCGGCCCGGTGCTCTTCTGCGTCTGGGCGCTGTTCATGATCCTCGCCATGTCCAACGGCGTGAACCTGACGGACGGCCTGGACGGACTGGCCACCGGCGCCTCGGTGATGGTCTTCGGCGCCTACACCTTCATCGGCCTCTGGCAGTTCCAGGAGTCCTGCGCCTTCGCGGACAACCTGACCAACCCCAGCGCCTGTTTCGAGGTACGGGACCCACTCGACCTCGCCGTCGTCGCCTCCGCCCTCATGGGCGCCTGCTTCGGCTTCCTGTGGTGGAACACCTCGCCCGCCAAGATCTTCATGGGCGACACCGGCTCCCTCGCCCTCGGCGGCGCCCTCGCGGGCCTCGCGATCCTGTCCCGCACCGAGTTCCTGCTCGCCATCCTCGGCGGCCTCTTCGTGATGATCACCATGTCCGTGGTCATCCAGGTCGGCTCGTTCAAGATGACCGGCAAGCGGGTCTTCCGGATGGCACCGCTCCAGCACCACTTCGAACTCAAGGGGTGGTCCGAAGTCCTGGTCGTGGTCCGCTTCTGGATCATCCAGGGCATGTGCGTGATCGTCGGCCTCGGCCTCTTCTACGCGGGATGGGCAGCCAAGAAGTGAGCACCGTGGACTGGCAGGGCAAGCACGTCACCGTCGCCGGACTCGGCGTCAGCGGCATCCCCGCGGCCCGCGCCCTGCACGAGCGCGGAGCGGTCGTCACCGTCGTCAACGACGGCGACGACGAGCGCGCCCGCGCGCAGGCCGCCGAACTGGAGGCGCTCGGCATCACCGTGCGCCTCGGCGACGGCGCCACCCTGCCGCCGTCCACGGAACTCGTCGTCACCGCCCCCGGCTGGCAGCCGGACAAGCCGCTCTTCCTGGCTGCCGCCGAGGCGGGCGTCGACATCTGGGGCGATGTCGAACTCGCCTGGCGGCTGCGCGGGACGAACGGCCGCAAGGCCGCGCCCTGGCTCGCCGTCACCGGCACCAACGGCAAGACCACCACCGTACGGATGCTGGCCTCGATCCTTCAGGCCGCGGGCCTGCGCACGGCCGCGGTCGGCAACATCGGCGTCTCGCTGCTGGACGCGGTGCTCGGCGAGCAGGAGTACGACGTCCTCGCCGTCGAACTCTCCAGCTACCAGCTGCACTGGGCACCCTCCCTGCGCGCCCACTCCGCCGCCGTCCTCAACCTGGCGCCGGACCACCTCGACTGGCACGGCTCGATGGAGGCGTACGCGGCCGACAAGGGCCGGATCTACGAGGGCAACACGGTGGCCTGCGTCTACAACGCGACCGACCCCGCCACCGAGGACCTCGTCCGCGAGGCCGACGTCGAAGAAGGCTGCCGCGCCATCGGCTTCACCCTCGGCACCCCCGGCCCCTCGCAGCTCGGCGTGGTCGACGGCATCCTCGTCGACCGGGCCTTCGTGGCCAACCGCCAGAAGCAGGCCCAGGAGCTCGCCGAGGTCTCCGACGTCAACCCGCCGGCCCCGCACAACATCGCCAACGCGCTCGCCGCCGCCGCCCTCGCCCGCGCCTTCGGCGTGGAACCGGCCGCCGTCCGCGACGGGCTGCGCACCTTCCGCCCCGACGCCCACCGCATCGAACACGTCGCGGACATCGCCGAAGTCGCGTACGTCGACGACTCCAAGGCCACCAACACCCACGCCACCGAGGCCTCGCTCGCCGCCTACGACTCCATCGTCTGGATCGCCGGCGGCCTCGCCAAGGGCGCCACCTTCGACGAGCTGGTCACCGGCGCGGCGAAGCGGCTGCGCGGGGTCGTCCTGATGGGCGCCGACCGCGCGCTGATCCACGAAGCCCTGACGCGACACGCCCCCGAAGTCCCGGTGGTCGACCTCGACCGCACCGACACTGGGGCCATGTCCGAGGCGGTCGAACAGGCCGCACGGCTCGCGCGGCCGGGCGATACGGTACTGCTGGCCCCGGCCTGCGCCTCGATGGACATGTTCACCAACTACATCAAGCGGGGCGAGGCCTTCGCGGACGCGGTCCGCGAACGCGCCGAGAAGAGCGCCTGACCGACCGGGCTCCGCGCCGGGGCCGCGCCCTGGGGCACGAGCAGTGGAGGGGACAGCGACAATGCCGGCCGAGAAGAGCTCCGCCGTACGCAGCCGCCGGCCGGCGCCGCCCCGTGGCGCGGGACGCGGCTCCCCGGCACCCAGGACCCCGCGCGGCAGCGGGGTCCGGCGCCTCTACGAGCAGGCACGCCGGGCCTGGGACCGCCCTCTGACCGCCTACTACGTGATCCTCGGCTCCAGCCTCCTGATCACCGTGCTGGGCCTGGTGATGGTCTACTCCGCCTCGATGATCAAGGCGTTGAGCATCGACAAGTCGTCGACGTACTTCTTCGGCAAGCAGTTCGTCGCCGCCGTCATCGGCGGCGCGCTGATGATGGTCGCCTCCCGGATGCCGGTGAAGCTCCACCGCGGCCTGGCCTACCCCATGCTCATGGTCACCGTCTTCCTGATGGTCCTGGTCCAGGTGCCGGGGATAGGGATGTCGGTCAACGGCAACCAGAACTGGCTCTATCTCGGCGGCCCGTTCCAGGTCCAGCCCAGCGAGTTCGGCAAGCTCGCCCTCATCCTGTGGGGCGCCGACCTGCTCGCCCGCAAGCAGGACAAGCGGTTGCTGACGCAGTGGAAGCACATGCTCGTCCCGCTCGTCCCGGTCGCCTTCATGCTCCTCGGACTGATCATGCTCGGCGGTGACATGGGCACCGCGATCATCCTCACGGCCATCCTCTTCGGCCTGCTCTGGCTGGCCGGAGCCCCCACCCGGCTCTTCGCCGGAGTCCTCGGATTCGCCGCCGCCATGGCGTTCCTGCTGATCTGGACCAGCCCCAACCGGATGTCCCGGCTCTCCTGCATGGGCATCATCGGCGAACCCGACCCGGACGACGGCTGCTGGCAGGCCGCCCACGGAATCTACGCTCTGGCCTCCGGCGGATGGTTCGGTTCCGGGCTGGGTGCGAGTGTGGAAAAATGGGGCCAACTCCCGGAACCCCACACCGACTTCATCTTCGCGATCACCGGTGAGGAACTGGGTCTGGCGGGGACGCTGTCCGTGCTCGCCCTCTTCGCGGCTCTAGGCTATGCGGGTATCCGCGTGGCCGGACGCACGGAGGACCCCTTCGTCAGGTATGCCGCGGGAGGCGTGACCACCTGGATCATGGCCCAGGCCGTGATCAACATCGGTGCGGTGCTCGGCCTGTTGCCGATCGCCGGTGTCCCGCTCCCGCTGTTCTCCTACGGAGGATCCGCCCTGCTGCCGACGATGTTCGCGGTCGGGCTCATGATCGCCTTCGCGCGGAACGATCCCGCCGCGAAGGCGGCCCTGGCCATGCGGAGGCCCGGGGTGAGATGGAAGACGATGAGACGGCGCGTCACGAAGCGTCCGTCCGGAGAGCGGTGAATTTCGGTGCATGTCGTACTCGCCGGCGGGGGGACCGCCGGACACATCGAGCCCGCGCTTGCCCTCGCAGACGCCCTGCGCAGGCAGGACCCGACCGTGGGAATCACGGCCCTCGGCACGGAACGCGGCCTGGAGACCAGGCTCGTACCCGAGCGGGGGTACGAGCTGGCGCTCATCCCGGCCGTACCGCTGCCGCGTAAGCCCACGCCCGAGCTGATCACCGTCCCGGGCCGGCTGCGCGGCACCATCAAGGCCGCCGAGCAGATCCTGGAACGCACCAAGGCGGACTGCGTGGTCGGCTTCGGCGGTTACGTCGCGCTGCCCGGCTACCTCGCCGCCAAGCGCGTCGGCGTGCCGATCGTCGTCCACGAGGCCAACGCCCGCCCGGGCCTCGCCAACAAGATCGGCTCGCGGTACGCCCACGGGGTCGCCGTCTCCACGCCGGACAGCAAGCTGCGCGGCGCCCGCTACATCGGCATCCCGCTGCGCCGCACCATCGCCACCCTGGACCGCGCCCGGGTCCGCCCGGAGGCCCGCGCCTCCTTCGGCCTCGACCCCAACCTGCCCACGCTGCTGGTCTCCGGCGGCTCGCAGGGCGCCCGCCACCTCAACGAGGTGGTCCAGCGGGTCGCGCCACTGCTCCAGCGCTCCGGGATCCAGATCCTCCATGTGGTCGGCCCGAAGAACGAATTGCCGCAGATCGACAACATGCCCGGGATGCCGCCGTACATCCCGGTACCGTACGTGGACCGGATGGACCTCGCGTACGCCGCGGCCGACATGATGCTCTGCCGCGCGGGCGCGATGACCGTCGCCGAACTCTCCGCCGTCGGGCTCCCCGCCGCCTACGTCCCGCTGCCCATCGGCAACGGCGAACAGCGGCTCAACGCCCAGCCGGTGGTCAACGCCGGCGGCGGCCTGCTGGTGGACGACGCGGCGCTGACGCCCGAGTGGGTGCAGGGCAACGTGCTGCCGGTGCTGTCGGACCCCCACCGGCTGTACGAAATGTCCCGTGCCGCGGCCGAGTTCGGCCGGCGCGACGCCGACGACCTGCTCGTCGGCATGGTGTACGAAGCGATTGCCTCCCGCCGCCAGGCGTGAGGCGGTGCGGACCCGGGGCGGGCGCCCCGGGTCCGGCGAAGGAGCGAGCGTGGCCGGACCGACGACCGCCCAGCGCGGCGCAACGGGACGGGCGGACACCACCGCCCGCCCGCCGCACATCGGCCCCGAGGGGCGCCGGCTCAGCCGCCGTACGCTCCTGATCCTCATCGGCGTCGCGGCGGCCCTGCTCACCGCGTTCGTCATCTGGGCGCTGTACGGCTCCTCCTGGCTGCGCGTCGAACGCGTCTCCACCACCGGTGTCGAGGCGCTGACCCGCGAAGAGGTGGAAGCCGTCGCCGCCGTGCCGCTCGGGGCCCCGCTGATCTCCGTGGACACCGGCGCGATGGAAGGCCGGTTGCTCCAGAAGTTGCCACGTATCGACTCCGTGGATGTCGTGCGGTCCTGGCCGGACCGCATCAGCCTTAAGGTGACGGAACGCAAGCCGGTCCTTCTGGTGGAAAAGGGCGCGAAGTTCGTCGAAGTCGACGGAACAGGCTTCCATTTCGCCACGGTGGACCGGGCACCCAAGGGTGTACCGCTGCTGGAGCTGAAGCCGGAACGGTCCGCGAGTCTGCGCAGGTTCGGCAGTGACGGTCTGTCGGCGGAAGCCGTCCTGGTCGCGGGCGAGCTGCCGAAGCGTCTCGCGAAGGAGGTCGAGGCGGTGCGGATCACCTCGTACGACGGGATCTCCTTGCGGCTCACCCGTGGCCGGACGGTGATCTGGGGCAGTAGTGAGGACGGGCCGGTGAAGGCGGATGTTCTCACCGCTCTCATGAAGGCGGAGCCCAAAGCGGGACAGTTCGACGTGAGTGCCCCCAGCGCCCCTGCGGTATCGGGGAGTTGACGTGCATTTGTGCTGGCCAGCCCCCTGGTTGGTCAGCGCTACGGGTGATCACATAGGGTGAAAAGAAAAACGGGAGGTTCGGCGTGTTCGTTGAACGTGCGCCACTTGTCGACTTAGTGTCCTGTTCGGAAGAGTCCAGGAAGCAGACACACTGGTAACCCTAAACTTGAACGTTAGGGTTTGGGTCGGCGTTCGGACCGTCCCCATCGACATCAGTCGTCGCCGCGGATCACCCGCAGAGCGACGACACGTAACTCGAGGCGAGAGGCCTTCGACGTGGCAGCACCGCAGAACTACCTCGCAGTCATCAAGGTCATCGGTGTCGGCGGCGGTGGTGTCAATGCCATCAACCGAATGATCGAGGTCGGTCTCAAGGGCGTCGAGTTCATCGCGATCAACACGGACGCACAGGCCCTGTTGATGAGCGACGCCGACGTCAAGCTCGACGTCGGCCGCGAACTCACCCGGGGCCTCGGCGCCGGGGCGAACCCGGCCGTCGGTCGTAAGGCGGCAGAGGACCACCGTGAGGAGATCGAGGAGGTCCTCAAGGGGGCCGACATGGTCTTCGTCACCGCCGGAGAAGGCGGCGGCACCGGCACCGGCGGCGCACCCGTCGTCGCCAACATCGCGCGCTCGCTCGGCGCCCTGACGATCGGTGTGGTCACCCGCCCGTTCACCTTCGAGGGCCGGCGACGCGCGAACCAGGCGGAGGACGGCATCGCCGAGCTCCGCGAAGAGGTCGACACCCTCATCGTCATCCCCAACGACCGCCTGCTGTCCATCTCGGACCGCCAGGTCAGCGTGCTCGACGCCTTCAAGTCGGCCGACCAGGTCCTGCTCTCGGGTGTCCAGGGCATCACCGACCTGATCACCACGCCGGGCCTGATCAACCTCGACTTCGCCGACGTCAAGTCGGTCATGTCCGAGGCCGGATCGGCGCTCATGGGCATCGGCTCGGCGCGCGGCGACGACCGCGCGGTCGCCGCGGCGGAGATGGCGATCTCCTCGCCGCTCCTGGAGGCGTCCATCGACGGCGCCCGCGGTGTCCTGCTCTCCATCTCCGGCGGCAGCGACCTCGGTCTCTTCGAGATCAACGAGGCCGCCCAGCTGGTGAGCGAGGCGGCGCACCCGGAGGCCAACATCATCTTCGGCGCCGTCATCGACGACGCCCTCGGCGACGAGGTCCGGGTCACCGTGATCGCGGCGGGCTTCGACGGCGGACAGCCGCCGGCCCGGCGCGAGAGCACCCTCGGCGCCAACACGAACAAGAGGGAGGAGCCGGCCGCCCCGGCCAGGTCCTCCGCCGAGCCCGCGCGTCCGTCGGGCGGACTCGGTTCCGTACCTCCGCGCGAGGAGAGCCCGGCTCCGGCCGAGCCCGCCCCCGCGTCGGCTTCGAGCGAGAGCCCGCTGTCGCCGGTCTCTCCGCCGCACGTCCCGCCGGCCCGTCCCTACCAGGACACCCAGGCCGAAGAGCTGGACGTACCGGACTTCTTGAAGTGATAGGTCAGGACCGGGCGGAACCCGTCACGGGCAGCGCTCACTTCGCCTTCACCGACCGGTGGGGCGGAGTGAGCGCCGCTCCGTACGGTGAGCTCAACCTCGGCGGCGCGGTCGGTGACGACCCCGCCGCCGTCGGCGCGAACCGCGAGCGCGCGGCCCGTCGGCTCGGCCTCGACCCGGCCTCGGTCGTCTGGATGAACCAGGTGCACGGCCGGGACGTGGCGGTGGTCGACGGGCCCTGGGGCGCGGAGGCGGAGATCCCGGCCGTGGACGCGGTGGTGACCACGCGGCGCGGACTGGCGCTCGCGGTCCTCACCGCCGACTGCACCCCGGTCCTCCTCGTCGACCCGGTCGCCGGAGTCGTCGGGGCGGCGCACGCCGGGCGGCCGGGGCTGGTCGCCGGAGTCGTCCCCGCGGTGGTCGCGGCGATGACCGCGCGGGGCGCACACCCGTCCCGGATCACCGCGCACACCGGACCGGCCGTCTGCGGACGGTGTTACGAAGTGCCCGAGGAGATGCGGGCCGAGGTCGCCGAAGCCGTCCCCGGCACCTGGTCCGAGACCAGCTGGGGGACGCCGGCGGTCGACGTCACCGGCGGAGTCCACGCCCAGCTCGCCGCTCTCGGCGTGAGCGACCTGCACCGTTCGCCGGTCTGCACCCGTGAATCGGGCGATCACTTCTCGTACCGCCGCGACCGCACCACCGGGCGGCTCGCCGGATATGTCTGGTTGGACTGATAGGGCATGACGGACCGTAAGGCTCAACTCGCGGCGAATCTGGCGCAGGTGGAGGAAAGGATCACCTCCGCCTGTGCGGCGGCCGGCCGCAGGCGCGAGGACGTGACCCTGATCGTGGTCACCAAGACCTACCCCGCGAGCGACGTCCGCATGCTGCATGAACTGGGTGTGCGCCATGTCGCGGAGAATCGTGACCAGGACGCGGCACCGAAAGCCACCGCTTGTGCGGATCTTTCCCTGACATGGCACTTTGTCGGACAATTGCAGACGAACAAGGTTCGTTCTGTGACGAGATATGCCGATGTCGTGCAGTCGGTCGACCGGATCAAGCTCGTCACCGCCCTCTCGTCCGCCGCGGTCCGCGCGGAGCGCGAGCTCGGCTGTCTGATCCAGGTCGCCCTGGACGCGGAGAGCGGCGAGCGCGGTGAGCGCGGCGGGGTCGCGCCGGACGGCATCGAGGAGTTGGCGGCCGCGGTCGACGCGGCGGAGGGTCTGCGGCTGGACGGTCTGATGACCGTGGCGCCGCTGGCCGGACCGTTTGCCGGCAGGCAACGGGCCGCGTTCGACCGGCTGATGGAAATCGCCACCCGCCTGCGCGCCGGTCATCCGGCTGCCACCATGGTCTCCGCAGGTATGAGTGCGGACCTGGAGGACGCGGTGGCGGCCGGAGCGACACATGTACGCGTCGGTACGGCGGTACTCGGAGTCCGACCCGGGCTCGGGTAACGTCGCGAAGCAAGTCGGACCACAGCAGAAAATATGGTCATTGCCCGGCACGGCGGGGCTGACCACCGTGGATCGCGGGCACTTGGTGACGAATGCCGATCCACCACAGAGCGGAGGACTCGGAGCATGGCCGGCGCGATGCGCAAGATGGCGGTCTACCTCGGCCTCGTGGAGGACGATGGGTACGACGGCCCGGGGTTCGACCCCGATGACGAATTCGAACCTGAGCCGGAGCCCGATCGGCGACGGCATCAGCCCCCGCACCAGGTGGAACGCGAGCGCGAGCGGGAGCGCGAAAGGGACGAACCGGTACGAGTGGTACAGCCGCCCGCCCAGCGTGAGCCGGTTCGGCTCCCCGCGGAAAGCGTGCGACCCGCCCGGATCGCACCCGTGGCATCCATCACACCTGAACGCCCGAACATGGAGAAGAACGCACCGGTGATCATGCCCAAGGTCGTGTCCGAGCGGGAGCCGTACCGCATCACCACGCTGCATCCCAGGACCTACAACGAGGCCCGTACCATCGGGGAACACTTCCGTGAGGGCACTCCGGTGATCATGAATCTCACGGAGATGGACGATACGGACGCGAAGCGACTTGTCGACTTTGCCGCAGGACTCGTCTTCGGGCTCCATGGCAGCATTGAACGCGTGACGCAGAAGGTGTTCCTGTTGTCGCCTGCTAACGTCGATGTCACGGCGGAGGACAAGGCCCGCATCGCAGAGGGCGGATTCTTCAACCAGAGCTGAGAACACGACACCGGGAACAACCCGGCCGCGAGGCCGGAACCGGCCGAGCGGCCGGAGCTATGAGAGCCAGGGGAGAGGGAACAGCGGGACATGGGCGTCGCACTGGATGTGGTCTATATCGTGCTGATGTGTTTCCTCATCGTGCTGATCTTCCGGCTCGTCATGGACTACGTCTTCCAGTTCGCACGTTCATGGCAACCCGGCAAGGCGATGGTGGTCGTACTGGAGGCCACCTACACTGTCACCGATCCACCGCTCAAGCTTCTGCGGCGGTTCATTCCGCCGCTGCGTCTCGGGGGCGTGGCACTCGACCTGTCCTTCTTCGTTCTGATGATCATCGTCTACATCCTGATCAGCGTTGTGGTCAGGTTGTGAGCGATACGGTCTTGCCGACTGCCGACGACTACGTAGAGGTGAAGAAGAGATGCCGTTGACCCCCGAGGACGTGCGGAACAAGCAGTTCACGACCGTCCGCCTCCGAGAAGGCTATGACGAGGACGAGGTCGATGCCTTTCTCGACGAGGTCGAATCGGAGCTGACCCGTCTGCTCCGTGAGAACGAGGACCTGCGCGCGAAGCTGGCCGCCGCGACGCGCGCCGCCGCGCAGAACCAGCAGCAGCAACAGCAGCAGGGTATGCGTAAGCCCCCGGAGCAGCAGGACCGCCCGGGCGCACCCGTCCCCGCCGCCATATCTGGACCGCCGCAGCAGCAGCCCCCGCAGATGGGTCCGCCCCAGCTGCCCGGTGGCGCGCCGCAGCTGCCTGCCGGCCCCAGCGGTCACGGCCCCCAGGGCGGCCACGGCGGCCCGCAGGGCCAGGGCCCGATGCAGGGCGGTCCCATGGGTGGCCCGATGGGCGGCCCCATGGGCCAGCACCCCCAGCAGCAGCAGATGCAGCAAATGCAGCAGATGCAGCAGCCGCAGATGCAGCAGCAGGGGCAGGGCCCCGGTGGCGACAGTGCCGCCCGTGTCCTCTCGCTCGCGCAGCAGACCGCCGACCAGGCGATCGCGGAGGCCCGTTCCGAGGCCAACAAGATCGTCGGCGAGGCGCGCAGCCGTGCCGAGGGTCTGGAGCGCGACGCCCGTGCCAAGGCGGACGCCCTGGAGCGGGACGCGCAGGAGAAGCACCGCGTGGCGATGGGCTCGCTGGAGTCGGCCCGCGCGACGCTGGAGCGCAAGGTCGAGGACCTGCGGGGCTTCGAGCGCGAGTACCGCACGCGGCTGAAGTCCTACCTGGAGAGCCAGCTGCGTCAGCTGGAGACCCAGTCGGACGACTCGCTCGCGCCGCCGCGTACGCCGGCGACGGCCTCGCTGCCGCCGTCCCCCTCGCTGGCCCCGGCCGGTGCGGGTGCGATGGGTCACTCCATGGGCAGCTCCAACCACGGTGGCCACGGTGGCCAGCAGATGGGTGGCGGCCAGTCCATGGGCGGTGCGCCGTCCTACGGCGGGCAGCAGCAGATGTCGCCCGCGATGACGCAGCCGATGGCGCCGGTTCGGCCTCAGGCGCCGCAGCCGATGCAGCAGGCGCCGTCGCCGATGCGTGGGTTTCTGATCGACGAGGACGACAACTGATCGGTACGCGCTCGCTGAGCGCGTAGCCGTCGGCAGTCAGAGGGCCGGGCCCCGGGGTTTTCCCCGGGGCCCGGCCCTCTGCCGTGGGCGGCGGCCGGTGTGGCCGGGCCCCCTCTGTCCTCAAGCGCCGGACGGGCTTGATTTCGGGGCGCTGCCCCGAACCCCGCTCCTCAAGCGCCGGAGGGGCTGGAAAACTCAGCCTCGCCGGCGTTTGAGGCGCGGGGGTTCGGGGGCGGAGCCCCTGAGGGGGTACGTGGGAGGGCCCGGCTGGAACCTCCCAGCCGGGCCCTCCTCCTTACTGCGGGCTACCGCTACTGCTTGCGCAGGCGGAACACCAGGGACAGGCCCTCGTCCTCGAACGGGGCGCCGTACGTGTCGTCCGCCTCGCCCTCCGCGTAGTCCACGGCCAGGACCTCCTCGGAGATCAGCGGCGCGTGGTCCGTGAGGGCCTCCGCCGTTGCCGGGGATGTTGTGGTCCAGCGGACGGCGATGCGGTCCGCCACGTCCAGGCCGCTGTTCTTGCGGGCCTCCTGGATCAGGCGGATCGCGTCACGGGCCAGGCCCGCGCGCCGCAGCTCCGGGGTGATCTCCAGGTCCAGGGCCACCGTCGCGCCCGCGTCCGAGGCGACCGACCAGCCCTCGCGCGGGGTCTCCGTGATGATCACCTCGTCGGGGGAGAGGGTGATGCTCTCGCCCTCCACCTCGACCGACGCCGTACCCTCGCGCAGAGCCAGGGACAGCGCTGCCGCGTCCGCCTCGGCCACCGCCTTGGCCACCGCCTGTACGCCCTTGCCGAACCGCTTGCCCAGCGCCCGGAAGTTCGCCTTCGCCGTCGTGTCGACCAGCGAGCCGCCGACCTCCGAGAGCGAGGCGAGCGATGTGACGTTCAGCTCCTCCGTGATCTGCGCCCGCAGATCGGCGGGGAGAGCGTCGAAGCCCGCCGCCGCCACCAGCGCCCGCGACAGCGGCTGGCGCGTCTTCACACCCGACTCCGCGCGCGTCGCCCGGCCCAGCTCCACCAGGCGGCGCACCAGCGCCATCTGGGTCGAGAGGGTCGGGTCGATCGCCGTCGCGTCCGGCTTCGGCCAGGAGGACAGATGCACCGACTCCGGGGCCTCCGGCGTGACCGGCGCGATCAGGTCCTGCCAGACCCGCTCCGTGATGAACGGGACCAGCGGCGCCATCAGCCGCGTCACCGTCTCCACCACCTCGTGCAGCGTGCGCAGCGCCGCCTTGTCGCCCTGCCAGAAGCGGCGGCGCGAGCGGCGTACGTACCAGTTGGAGAGGTCGTCCACGAACGCCGAGAGCAGCTTGCCGGCGCGCTGGGTGTCGTAGCTCTCCATCGCGACCGTCATCTGGTCGACCAGCGCGTTGAGTTCGCTCAGCAGCCAGCGGTCCAGGACCGTACGGTCCGCCGGGGCCGGGTCGGCCGCCGACGGGGCCCAGCCCGACGTGCGCGCGTACAGGGCCTGGAAAGCGACCGTGTTCCAGTACGTCAGGAGCGTCTTGCGGACGACCTCCTGGATCGTGCCGTGGCCCACCCGCCGCGCCGCCCACGGAGAGCCGCCCGCCGCCATGAACCACCGCACCGCGTCCGCCCCGTGCTGGTCCATCAGCGGGATCGGCTGGAGGATGTTGCCCAGGTGCTTGGACATCTTGCGGCCGTCCTCGGCGAGGATGTGGCCCAGGCAGACCACGTTCTCGTACGAGGATTTGTCGAAGACCAGTGTTCCTACCGCCATCAGCGTGTAGAACCAGCCGCGGGTCTGGTCGATGGCCTCCGAGATGAACTGCGCCGGGTAGCGGCTCTCGAAGACTTCCTTGTTCTTGTACGGGTAGCCCCACTGCGCGAACGGCATCGAACCCGAGTCGTACCAGGCGTCGATGACCTCCGGGACGCGGTACGCCTCCAGCTGGCAGTTCTCGTGCGTGCAGGTGAAGGTGATCTCGTCGATGAAGGGGCGGTGGGGGTCCAGACCTGATTGGTCGGTGCCCGTGAGTTCCGTAAGTTCCGCGCGGGAGCCCACGCACGTGAGGTGGTTGTCCTCGCAGCGCCAGATCGGCAGCGGCGTGCCCCAGTAGCGGTTACGGGAGAGCGCCCAGTCGACGTTGTTGTTCAGCCAGTCGCCGAAGCGGCCGTTCTTGACCGAGTCCGGGTACCAGTTGGTCTTCTCATTCTCCTGGAGGAGACGGTCCTTGATCGCGGTCGTACGGATGTACCAGGACGGCTGCGCGTAGTAGAGCAGCGCCGTGTGGCAGCGCCAGCAGTGCGGGTAGCTGTGCTCGTACGGCACGTGGCGGAAGAGCTTGCCCCGCGCGTCCAGGTCCGCGGTGAGCGCCTCGTCGGCCTTCTTGAAGAAGACGCCGCCGACCAGGGGGAGGTCCTCCTCGAACGTGCCGTCCGGGCGGACCGGGTTGACCACCGGGAGACCGTACGCACGGCAGACCAGGAGGTCGTCGGCGCCGAACGCGGGGGACTGGTGGACCAGACCCGTACCGTCCTCGGTCGTGACGTACTCGGCGTTGACCACGTAGTGCGCCTCGGCCGGGAAGTCGACGAGGTCGAAGGGGCGCTCGTACGTCCAGCGCTCCATCTCCGCGCCGGTGAACGACTGGCCGGTCGCCTCCCAGCCCTCGCCGAGCGCCTTCTCCAGGAGCGGTTCGGCGACGACGTGCTTCTCCTCGCCGTTCGTCGCGACGACGTAGCGGACCTCGGGGTGCGCGGCGACGGCCGTGTTGGAGACCAGCGTCCACGGGGTCGTCGTCCAGACCAGGAGCGCCGCCTCGCCGGCCAGCGGGCCGGAGGTGAGCGGGAAGCGGACGAAGACCGAGGGGTCGACGACCGTCTCGTACCCCTGGGCCAGCTCGTGGTCGGAGAGGCCGGTGCCGCAGCGCGGGCACCAGGGGGCGACGCGGTGGTCCTGGACCAGCAGGTCCTTGTTGAAGATCTCCTTCAGCGACCACCAGACGGAGTCCACGTACTCCGGGTCCATCGTGCGGTACGCGTCGTCCAGGTCGACCCAGTACCCCATACGGGTCGTGAGCTCGGCGAAGGCGTCGGTGTGGCGGGTCACCGACTCGCGGCACTTGGCGTTGAACTCGGCGATGCCGAACGCCTCGATGTCCTTCTTGCCGTTGAAGCCCAGTTCCTTTTCCACGGCGAGCTCGACCGGCAGGCCGTGGCAGTCCCAGCCGGCCTTGCGGCCCACGTGGTAGCCCTGCATGGTGCGGAAGCGCGGGAAGACGTCCTTGAAGACGCGGGCCTCGATGTGGTGGGCGCCGGGCATGCCGTTGGCGGTGGGCGGGCCCTCGTAGAACACCCACTCCGGGCGGCCCTCGGACTGGTCCAGGCTCTTGGCGAAGACCTTGTTCTCGCGCCAGAAGTCGAGCACGGCGTGCTCCAGCGCGGGCAGGTCGACCTGAGCGGGTACCTGGCGGTACTGCGGCGATGTCATGTGCGGCTTCCTCCGGCGGACGTCTTCCACTTCCGTCGGAGGGACGAGAGCGTCTGGCGCTCCCGCGGTACCACCCTCCTTGGCCCCGGGCGTGCGCCCGTGGCCCCCTCATTGGGGTCGCGATGCCGGGTCTAGTGGCCTCGCCGTCCGTGGGCGGTGCCCATGGGCCGAGACTTTCTTCCGGCGGCTCCGGGGTGATCTTCACGACGCGCTCGCCCCCGGGCTCCCACCGTCCCCGGGTCGCTGCTGGCTGCGTACGACGCTACTCGTCCCATCCACGCCTCTCGCTGGGCTCAGTGTACGGGCCCGTACGGCTGACGGCCGACCGGTTTAACCCGGCGCCCGGGCGTGACCCGAATGGCCAGTCGGAGGCGTACGGAGTTGGCCGCGGCGGTGCGGGGGCGGCCAGGGGCGGATTACCGGGCGGGGAGCTGGGAACAACCGATGCAGACGCGCCACGACCGGGCAGGGGGAGGGGCGAAAGGGCGGCGTGCCCCGTTGCCGCGGGGCTGGGGTCGATTTATCGTCCCAGCACGATTCGCGAGCAAGATCACAATATGTGAAGGGGCCGCGGCCATGGTGGCGAAGAAGACGGCGGAAGAGACCGCGGCCGGGCAGAAGGCCGACGGGAAGCCACCGGCCGGCGAGACGTCCCAGGACGACACGGCTGCCGGGAAGACGACCGCCAAGAAGGACGTCGCGAAGAAGACGCCTGCCAAGAAGGGTGCGGCGAAGAAGACCGCCGCCAAGAAGAGCACGACGAAGAGCACGACCAAGAGCAGCGCGAAGAAGAGCGCGGCCAAGAAGGCTTCGAAGACGGCCGCAGAGACGGCCACGGGGGCGGCTGCGGCCGCCGAGGAGACGGGAGCCCACACGGTGGTAGCCAAGAAGAGCGCGAGTCGCCCCGCAGCCGGTACGGACGAGGCGGCCGTGCCGCCGGCCCGGGCCGCCGCCGCGACCGCTCCCGGCGAACTGGCGGTACGGCCCGGTGAGGACCCCTGGACGCCCGAGGAGGTCACCGAGGCGCGCACCCTGCTGACCAGCGAGATCATGCGGCTGCGCAGCGAGCTGGAGGCCTCCGGCGCCGCGCTCGCCGGGCTGATGCGGGACTCCGGGGACGGCGCCGGCGACGACGAGGCCGACACGGGCACCAAGAACATCACGCGGGAACACGAGCTGTCGCTCGCCGCCAACGCCCAGGAGATGCTGGAACAGACCGAGCGGGCCCTCGCCCGGCTCGAAGCGGGCACCTACGGGCTCTGTGAGATCTGCGGCAAACCGATCGGCAAGGCACGGATGCAGGCATTTCCCCGCGCCACCCTCTGCGTCGAGGACAAACAGAAGCAGGAGCGGCGCGGCTGACCCGCACAGGTGTGTCGTACCCTCGTCCTCAGTCAGGCACCTAGGTTGAGGGACTCACGTGGCAGAGGCGGAGCGCATCATCGGTACGCCGGACAATCCCGAGGCCGAGCACACGGACGAAGGCGGCTCCACGGCCGCCGACGCCGCCGTGAACGCGGGTGTGGGCAAGCGCAAGATCCTGGCGCTCGTCGGCGTCGCGATCGTCGCCTATCTGCTGGACCTGGTCACCAAGCTGATCGTGGTCGCCAAGCTGGAGCACCAGCCGCCGATCGACATCATCGGTGACTGGCTGCAGTTCCGGGCGCTGCGCAACCCGGGCGCCGCGTTCGGGTTCGGCGAGGCGTTCACGGTGATCTTCACCATCATCGCGGTCGGCGTGATCGTGGTCGTGATCCGCCTGGCCCGCAAGCTCTACAGCCTGCCGTGGGCCATCGCCCTGGGGCTGCTCCTCGGCGGTGCGCTCGGCAACCTCACCGACCGGATCTTCCGGGCGCCCGGCGTGTTCGAAGGGGCGGTGGTCGACTTCATCGCCCCCAAGCACTTCGCCGTCTTCAACCTCGCCGACTCCGCCATCGTCTGCGGCGGCATCCTCATCGTGATCCTCTCCTTCAAGGGGCTGGACCCCGACGGGACCGTCCACAAGGACTGACCGTCCACAGGGACTGACCGTCCACAGGGACCGACCGGGCTGCGCGGGCAAGGCTGCGCGCAAGGCATACTCGACTGGTGAGTACGCACCCCGAGATCCGCACCCTGCCCGTACCGGACGGCCTGGAAGGCGAGCGTGTCGACGCCGCCATCTCCCGGATGTTCGGTTTCTCCCGCACCAAGGCCGCCGAGCTGGCCGCCGCCGGGAAGGTCCAGGTGGACGGTTCGGTGGCCGGCAAGTCCGAGCGCGTGCACGGCGGTGCCTGGCTGGAGGTCGAGATGCCGGGCGCGCCCGCCCCAGTCCAGATCGTCGCCGAGCCCGTCGAGGGCATGGAGATCGTCCACGACGACGACGACATCGTGGTCATCATGAAGCCGGTCGGCGTCGCGGCCCACCCCAGCCCCGGCTGGACCGGCACCACCGTCATCGGCGGCCTCGCCGCCGCCGGGTACCGGATCTCGACCTCCGGCGCCGCCGAGCGCCAGGGCATCGTGCACCGCCTCGACGTCGGCACCTCCGGCCTGATGGTCGTCGCCAAGTCCGAGCGCGCCTACACGCTGCTCAAGGGCCAGTTCCGCGACCGGGTCGTCGACAAGAAGTACCACGCGCTCGTCCAGGGCCACCCGGACCCGATGAGCGGCACCATCGACGCCCCCATCGGGCGCCACCCCAACCACGACTACAAGTGGGCCGTCACCGCCGAGGGCAAGCCGTCGGTGACCCACTACGACCTGATCGAGGCGTACCGCGCCGCCAGCCTCCTGGACATCAAGCTGGAGACCGGCCGCACCCACCAGATCCGGGTCCACATGTCCGCCCACCGCCACCCGTGCGTCGGCGACCTGACGTACGGCGCCGACCCGACCCTGGCCAAGCGGCTCGGGCTGACCCGGCAGTGGCTGCACGCGGTGCGCCTGGGCTTCGAGCACCCGAGCGACGGCTCCTGGGTGGAGTTCTCCAGCACCTATCCGGCCGACCTCCAGCACGCCCTCGACACCATCGCGGCGGAGAGCCAGTGACCTCGTATTCCACCCGCAGGGCCGTCGAGGAGAGCGACCTCGCCGCCTGCTTCCAGGTGCGCAAGGAGGTCTTCGTCGGCGAGCAGAACGTGCCCGAGGAGATCGAGTACGACGCCTACGACCCGACAGCCGTGCACGTCCTGGCCGTGGCGGCCGACGGCACCGCCCTCGGTACGGGGCGGCTGCTGCACGGCGCCGACGCGGCCGGGAAGACCGGCGGCGACCTCACCGTCGGCTCGCTCGGCCGGCTCGCGGTGACCCGGCAGGCGCGCGGCCTCGGCGTCGGCGCCGCACTCGTGCGGGCCATCGAGGACGAGGCGGCCCGGCTCGGCCTCGCCGCCGTCGACCTGCACGCCCAGACCCACGCCCTCGGCTTCTACGAACGGCTCGGATACGTCGCGTACGGCCCCGAGTTCCCGGACGCGGGCATTCCGCACCGGGCGATGCGCCGGGAGATCGGCGCCGCCTGACCCCGCCCACCGGGAGGTTCCGGCCCGCCCACCGGGAGGTCCGGCCCCGGTCCACGGGGGGTCTCGGCCTCCTCGCGGGTCCCGCATGGCAGGGTGGAGGACCGCCCGGCCGGTGATCCGGCCGGGCTTCCTGACGGCCGTTCACCTCGGGGGGTGTCCTGGAGGACACGGTGAGCGGCCCGGAACCGTACGCTCCGGAAGGCGCCTCCCGTGGATCAAATGGCCCTGCTGCTCCTGCTGCTGCTCGGAGCCGTGGTCACGGTGCCGCTCGGCGCCCGGCTGGGGCTGCCGGCACCGGTGCTGATGACGCTGGCCGGGGTCGCCATGGCGTTCGCGCCCTTCGTGCCGAACGTCGACATCCCGCCCGAGATCATTCTCCCGGCCCTGTTGCCGCCGCTGCTCTACGCCTCCGTGCAGCGGACCTCCTGGCGCCAGTTCGCCGCCAACAAACGCCCGATCTTCCTGCTGGCCGTCGCCCTGGTCTTCGTCACCACGGCCGCCGTCGCCGCCGTCGCCAACTCCGTCGTTCCCGGGCTGCCGATCGCCGCCGCCGTGGCGCTCGGCGCGCTGGTCGCCCCGCCCGACCCGGTCGCCGCGACCGCCGTGGCGGGCTCGGTCGGACTGCCGCGCCGGCTCGTCTCCATCCTGGAGGGCGAGGGGCTCTTCAACGACGTCACCGCGATCGTGCTCTACCACGTGGCCATCGCCGCGGCGGTGAGCGGCACCTTCTCGGTGCCCGAGGCCTTCGGCCTGCTGATCCTCTCCGCCGTGGTCGCGGTCGCCGTCGGCCTCGCGCTCGGCTGGCTCACCATCAAGCTGATGGGACTGCTCGGCGACGCCACCCTCCAGGTCGGCCTGAGCCTGCTGGTGCCGTTCGCCGCCTACGTCCTGGCGGAGGAGCTGATGGGCTCCGGTGTGCTCGCCGTCCTGACCATCGCGCTCTACCTCGCCGAGCACACCGCCGACGCCGACGACGTGCTGGGCCGGCTCACCGGACGCACCTTCTGGGAGATCGTCGACACTCTGGTCACCGGGGTGGCCTTCGGGCTGATCGGCCTGGAGCTGCACAGCGTGTTCGGCACCTCCGGCGGGCGCGAGTTCCAGATGGTCGGTTGGGGGCTCGCGATCGTCGCGGTCGTCGTCGGCGTACGGCTGGCGTGGCTGCTGCCCGCCACCTGGCTCGCCAAGAAGCTGCACACCCGGCGGGACGTCAGCGAGGAGATCCCGACCAGCTGGCGGGAGACCGTCGTCATGTGGTGGGCCGGGATGCGAGGCGTGGCCTCCGTCGCGCTGGCGCTCGCCATCCCGCTGGAGACCGACGACGGACAGCCCTTCCCCGGCCGCGACGAGATCATCTTCATCGCCTTCTGCGTGATCATGGTCACCCTCGTCTTCCAGGGGCTGACCCTGCCCTGGCTGGTCCGCAAGCTGCGCGTGCGCGCCGACGCCGCCGCCGAGGAGGCCCTGGAACGGGACCTCGCCCTGCGCGCCGCCAAAGCCGCCAAGTACCGGCTCAAGGAGATCCAGGAGGTCGAGGAGTTCCCGGACGAGGTCGTGGAGCGGCTCCAGAAGGCCGCGTACGACATCGGCGCCCGGATCAACCCGGAGATCGTCGGCGAGGAGCGGCGCGAGGCGTACGCGAAACGGGCCGAGCGGTTCCAGGCGGTCAGCCGGATCCAGCGCGAGATGATGTCGGCCGCCCGCCATGAGGTGCTCTCCGCGCGCAACGAGCCCGGCTCCGACCCCGAGGTGGTCGACCGGGTGCTGCGCCAGCTGGACTTCCGCTCGCTGCGCTGAACCCGGCGGTCTCAGCCGCGGCCCGTCCGGGGCGCCTTGGAGTCCTCCAGGTCAGGGGAGGGGCCGGAGCCGTTGCGGCCGGGCCGGGGCCGCGCCCCTGTCAGCTCCGCCCACTGTTCGCCCGGCGGCAGGGCGGCGGGCGAGCTGGCGATGCGCGGCAGCGCGTACGGGTGGTGGTCGCGCAGCCAGCCGATCAGCTGCTCGCGCACCGCGCACCGCACCGTCCAGATGTCGTCCGCGTCCTTCGCCGTGACCACCGCCCGCACCTGGATCGTGGACGGCGTCGTGTCGGTGACGGCGAGGGACCAGTCCCGGCCGTCCCACGCGGCGATGTCGCCGAGGATGTCCCGCAGCTTCTTGCGCATCGCGGACACCGGCGCCGCGTGGTCCAGGTGGAAGAAGACCGTGCCGGTCATCTGCACCCCGCCGCGCGACCAGTTCTCGAACGGCTTGCTCGTGAAGTACGAGACCGGCATCGTGATCCGCCGCTCGTCCCAGGTCCGTACCGCCAGGAACGTCAGCGTGATCTCCTCGATCGTGCCCCACTCGCCGTCCACCACCACGGTGTCACCGAGCCGGACCATGTCGCCGAACGCGATCTGGAGCCCCGCGAAGAGGTTGCCGAGGGTCGACTGGGCGGCCACACCCGCGACGATGCCGAGCACACCGGCCGAGGCCAGCATCGAGGTGCCGACCCCGCGCATCGCCGGGAACGTCAGCAGCATCGCCGCGATGGCGACCACCATCACGACCGCGATGACGACACGCTGGATCAGCGTCACCTGCGTACGGACCCGGCGGACCCGGGCAGGATCGCGGGTGGCTGTCGCGTACCGGGCGTAGCTGGCCTCGACGACCGTCGCGGCGGCCCGGACCACCAGCCAGGCCGTGGCGCCGATCAGCACCAGGGAGAGGGCCTGGCCGATGCCGACCCGGTGCTCCCACACCCAGGGGATCTTCGTCTGCCGGTAGGAGCCGCGCAGCAGCGCCGCGATGATCACCACCTGCAGCGGTGGCCGGCACCGCCGCAGCAGACCCCACAGCGGGGTCTCGTGGTGGCGGCTGTCGGCCCTGCGCAGCAGCCGGTCGACCAGCCAGCCGATCAGCAGGGTGATCACCACGGATCCGCCGAAGACGATCAGCGGGCGCAGCACGTTCTCCATCTCCCAGTCCTCCAAGCATTGAGGCGCAGCTGGCACCATGGGCCTCATGGACATCATGCTTTTCCACTCGACCTACGGGCTCACGCCCGCAGTGCACGCCGCAGCCGCACGTCTGAGGGACGCCGGCCACGAGGTGCGCGTGCCCGATCTCTTCGAGGGCCACACCTTCGACACGGTGGAGGAGGGCATGGCCTTCAAGGAGGAGGTCGGCAAGGAGGAGCTGCTGAAGCGCGCGGTGCTCGCCGCGGCCCCCTACTCCGACCAGGGGCTCGTCTACGCCGGCTTCTCGCTCGGTGCGGCGACCGCGCAGACCCTGGCGCTCGGCGACGCGAAGGCGCGTGGTCTGCTGCTCCTCCACGGCACCTCGGACATCGCGGAGAACGCCACGGTGGAGGAGCTTCCGGTCCAGCTGCACGTCGCGGACCCGGACCCCTTCGAGTCCCACGACTGGCTGAACAGCTGGTACCTCCAGATGCAGCGGACCGGCGCGGACGTGGAGATCTACCGCTACCCCGGGGCCGGCCACCTGTTCACCGACCCCGACCTCCACGACTACGACCAGGCGGCCGCCGAGCAGACCTGGAAGGTCGCGCTCGGCTTCCTGGCCACGCTGTAGGGGCCGCTGTAGGGGCCTGACGGCGGGCGGGCGAACAGGGCACGTCCGCCCGCCCGGAGGCGTTACGCCTTCAGCGCCTGGTCCACCGCCGCCGTGAAGTCGGCCGCCGTCATCGGGGCGTTGTCGCTGCCCTCCTTCGTGACCTTCTTGCCGTCCATCTTCAGCGTCGGTGTGCCCTCCACGCCGCTCTTGCCGAACGCGTCGGACATCTTCATCGCCCAGGCGTCGTACGTACCGTCCTCGACGTCCTTCTGGAACGCCTTGTTCCCCTTGAGCGCGTCCACCGAGTCGGCGACCTCGATGAGGTAGCTGTCCTTGGCGAACTTGTCCTCGCTCTCCTGCGGGTGGAACTTCGCGGAGTACAGCGCGGCCTTGTACTCCATGAACGCCTCGGGGCTCACGTTCAGCGCGGCGCCGAGCGCGCTGAGGGCGTTCTTGGAGCCCTCACCGTTGTCGGTGTTGTCGATGAAGGTCGCACCGACGTACTTGACCTTGTACTTGCCGGCCTCGACGTCCTTCGCGAGGGTCTCGCCGACGCCCTGCTCGAACGTGGCGCAGACCGGGCAGCGGGAGTCCTCGTACAGCTCCAGCGTCTTCTTCGCGTCGGACTTGCCGATCACCACGGTGGTGCCGTCGGTGCCGGAGGTGTTCTTCGGCGCGCTGACGTTCTTCGCGTCGGCGGCGGTCTCCCAGGCGGACGGCTTGTTCAGCTGCATCACGCCGTAGCTGATACCGCCGACGACGGCGAGGGCCGCGACGACCGAGACGCCGACGACGAGCTGCTTGCGGGTCCTGTCCTTCTTGGCCTGCGCCTCGCGCTCGGCGCGCAGCCGCTCACGGGCCGCTGCCTTGTTCTGCTGGGTGTTGCGCTTGCTCATGATCGTTCTCCGTGAAGGTGTGGGGAGTGGAAGGGGTGCTGCTCGGCGCCGGCCGTCCTGCCCTCAGGCAGCGGTGGCGTACGCGGTGAGCGGCGGCCCCCTCCGTCCCACGGAGTGCACGGGGAAGCTGGCCGGGGAGAGCGGGTGCACGCGCCCGGCGGCGCGCGGCAGACGGGGGGCGGACCGGACGGTTCCGCGCACCACGGCGACCGCGGTGAGCAGCGGCCGGAACGCCACCAGCGCCGCCGTGCGCACCAGCCCGGCCAGCGCCGCCTCGCCGCGCCGCAGCCAGGCGGCGGCGAGCAGCCCGACGGCCACATGCGCGGTGAGCAGCAGCCACGGCACGGCCGGACCCGGCTGCGCCAGCAGGGCCGCCGCGCGGTCGCCCGCACCCGTCATCCCGGCGAGCGGCGTGCCCACCGCGCCGACGCCCGCGATCCGCGCACCGGTCGCGCCGACCTCGCCGCCTCCGCAGAGCACGTCGAAGCCCACCGCGCGCAGCGGGCCCGCGATGGGCCCGCCGGCCGCTCCGTAACAGAGGTGCTGGCCGGTGGTGAAGAGCGTGTCGGCCGCCAGCTCCAGCGGGACCAGCAGCCCCGCGATGGCGCCGAAACCGCGCTCCCGGCCGGCCAGCGCGTACGCCACGGTGAAGACGACGGCCGCGAGCAGCGCCACCGCCGTCAGTGGCAGCGGCACCCCGGAGAGCAGCACATGGGACGCGGTGGACAGGGTGACGACGAGCGCGGCGAACAACGCCGCGCGCACCACCCTGAGCTGCGTACCTGAAATGTCCATCGCCGGAAAGTGTGTCATGTGCGGAGGTAAGCGGACCTTAAAAGAAGCTGAGAGTCACAGCACGGCCGGGTGCGGGCGGCCTACAGCCCCGGGATCCTGCCGTTGCGGAACAGGTCCACGAAGATCTGGTGGTCCGCGCGGGCCCGGGCCCCGTAGCTGTGGGCGAAGTCGACCAGCAGCTCGCCGAACCCCTCCTCGTCGGCCGCGATGGCCGCGTCGATCGCCCGCTCCGTGGAGAACGGCACCAGCGAGTGGCCGCTCTCGTCGTCCGCCGCCGCGTGCATGGTGGCCGTGGCCCGGCCGAGGTCCGCGACGACCGCCGCGATCTCGTCCACCTCGTCGATCTCGGACCAGTCCAGGTCGACCGCGTACGGCGAGACCTCGGCGACCAGCTGTCCGGAGCCGTCCAGCTCGGTCCAGCCCAGCCACGGGTCCGCGTGCGCCTGCAGCGCGCGCTGCGAGATCACCGTCCGGTGCCCCTCGTGCTGGAAGTAGTCCCGCACGGCGGCGTCCGTGATGTGCTGGGAGACCGCCGGGGTCTGCGCCTGCTTGAGGTAGATCACCACATCGTTCTCCAGGGCGTCGCTGTTGCCCTCCAGGAGGATGTTGTACGACGGCAGCCCGGCCGATCCGATGCCGATGCCCCGCCGGCCCACCACGTCCTTGACCCGGTAGGAGTCGGGGCGGGTCAGGCTCGACTCCGGCAACGTCTCCAGATAGCCGTCGAACGCGGCCAGCACCTTGTACCGCGTGGCGGCGTCCAGGTCGATCGCGCCGCCGCCGTCGGCGAAGCGGCGCTCGAAGTCCCGGATCACCGTCATCGAGTCCAGCAGCGAGAACCGGGTCAGCGAGCGCGCGGCGCGCAGCGCGTCCAGCAGCGGGCCCTGGGCCGTGTCCAGCGTGAAGGGCGGCACCTCGTCGTTCTTCGCGCCCGTCGCCAGCGCGTGGATCCGCTCCCGGTAGGCGGCGGCGAAGATCCGGACCAGGTCGGTGATCTGCTCGTCGGCCAGCGCCTTCGCGTAACCGATCAGTGCCACGGAGGCGGCGAACCGCTTCAGGTCCCAGGTGAAGGGGCCCACGTAAGCCTCGTCGAAATCGTTGACGTTGAAGACGAGGCGGCCGTTGGCGTCCATGTAGGTGCCGAAATTCTCCGCGTGGAGATCACCGTGGATCCAGACCCGGCCCGTGCGCTCGTCCAGATACGGGCCGCCGCGCTGCTCGCGCTCCAGGTCGGTGTAGAACAGGCAGGCCGTGCCCCGGTAAAAGGCGAAGGCCGAGCCCGCCATCTTGCGGAACTTGACCCGGAAAGCGGCCGGATCGGCGGCCATCAGCTCCCCGAAGGCGGCGTCGAAAACGGCGAGAATCTGCTCCCCGCGCTGCGCTGCGCCGGTCTGCGTTTCCGACATCTCTTGCTGCCTCCTGCTGTCGTTGGCGTACCTGCCGGGGAACCCGGTGCGTGTGACGGAGTGCATCACAAAACGGACACCCGTCCCGCTCTCTCCAACGCTCGGCGGAAGCCGGGAGTGCCCGTCGTCCGACTCCGTCACGTCGTAGACTTCCACGCTGTCCCCCCGTCCGTCATCGCCCGACTTCCCGGAGGCCCGACGCCGTGACCAAGCCGCCCTTCACGCACCTGCACGTTCACACCCAGTACTCGCTGCTGGACGGTGCGGCGCGGCTCAAGGACATGTTCGAGGCGGCCAACGAGATGGGCATGACGCACATCGCGATGACCGACCACGGCAACCTCCACGGGGCGTACGACTTCTTCCACTCGGCGAAGAAGGCGAACGTCACACCGATCATCGGCATCGAGGCGTACGTCGCTCCGGAGTCGCGCAAACACAAGCGGAAGGTGCAGTGGGGACAGCCGCACCAGAAGCGCGACGACGTGTCCGGATCCGGTGGTTACACCCACAAGACGATCTGGGCGTCGAACAAGACCGGGCTGCACAACCTCTTCCGGCTCTCCTCCGACGCGTACGCCGAAGGCTGGCTCCAGAAGTGGCCCCGGATGGACAAGGAGACCATCTCCCAGTGGTCCGAGGGGCTCATCGCCTCCACCGGCTGCCCCTCCGGCGAGGTCCAGACCCGGCTCCGGCTCGGCCAGTTCGACGAGGCGGTCCAGGCCGCCTCCGACTACAAGGACATCTTCGGCGCGGGCCGGTACTTCCTGGAGCTGATGGACCACGGCATCGAGATCGAGCGCCGGGTCCGCGACGGGCTGCTGGAGATCGGCAAGAAGCTCGACATCCCGCCGCTGGTCACCAACGACTCCCACTACACGTACGCGCACGAGGCCACCGCCCACGACGCCCTGCTCTGCATCCAGACCGGCAAGAACCTCTCCGACCCCGACCGCTTCCGCTTCGACGGCACCGGCTACTACCTGAAGACGACGGACGAGATGTACGCCGTCGACTCCTCCGACGCCTGGCAGCAGGGGTGCGCCAACACCCTTCTGGTCGCCGAGCAGATCGACACCTCCGGCATGTTCGAGGCGAAGAACCTCATGCCGAAGTTCGAGATCCCGGACGGCTTCACGGAGATCACCTGGTTCCAGGAGGAAGTCCGGGCCGGGATGGCCCGCCGCTTCCCGAACGGTGTGCCCGACGACCGGCAGAAGCAGGTCGAGTACGAGATGGACATCATCATCCAGATGGGGTTCCCGGGGTACTTCCTGGTCGTCGCGGACTTCATCATGTGGGCCAAGAACAACGGCATCGCCGTGGGCCCCGGTCGTGGTTCGGCGGCCGGTTCGATCGTGTCGTACGCGATGGGCATCACCGACCTCGACCCGATCGAGCACGGGCTGATCTTCGAGCGGTTCCTCAACCCCGAGCGCGTCTCCATGCCCGATGTCGACATCGACTTCGACGAGCGCCGGCGCGTCGAGGTGATCCGGTACGTGACCGAGAAGTACGGCGCCGACAAGGTCGCCATGATCGGCACGTACGGCAAGATCAAGGCGAAGAACGCCATCAAGGACTCGGCCCGCGTGCTGGGCTACCCGTACGCCATGGGCGACCGCCTCACCAAGGCGATGCCCGCCGACGTCCTCGGCAAGGGCATCGACCTCAACGGCATCACCGACCCGAAGCACCCGCGCTACAGCGAGGCGGGCGAGATCCGGGGGATGTACGAGAACGAGCCGGACGTCAAGAAGGTCATCGACACCGCGAAGGGTGTCGAGGGCCTGGTCCGGCAGATGGGCGTGCACGCCGCCGGCGTCATCATGTCCAGCGAGCCGATCGTCGACCACGCACCGGTCTGGGTCCGGCACACCGACGGCGTCACCATCACGCAGTGGGACTACCCGCAGTGCGAGTCGCTCGGCCTGCTGAAGATGGACTTCCTCGGCCTGCGCAACCTGACGATCATGGACGACGCCATCAAGATGGTGAAGTCCAACAAGGGCATCGACCTGGAGATGCTCTCGCTGCCGCTGGACGACCCCAAGACGTACGAACTGCTCTGCCGCGGTGACACGCTCGGCGTCTTCCAGTTCGACGGCGGGCCGATGCGCTCCCTGCTCCGCCAGATGCAGCCCGACAACTTCGAGGACATCTCCGCCGTCTCGGCCCTCTACCGGCCGGGCCCGATGGGCATGAACTCGCACACGAACTACGCGGAGCGCAAGAACGGCCGCCAGGAGATCACCCCGATCCACCCGGAGCTGGAGGAGCCCCTCAAGGAGGTCCTCGGCCTCACCTACGGCCTGATCGTCTACCAGGAGCAGGTCCAGAAGGCCGCCCAGATCGTCGCCGGGTACTCGCTCGGCGAGGCCGACATCCTGCGCCGCGTGATGGGCAAGAAGAAGCCCGAGGAGCTGGCGAAGAACTTCGTCCTCTTCGAGAAGGGCGCCAAGGGCAAGGGCTTCTCCGACGCGGCGATCAAGGCGCTGTGGGACGTCCTGGTGCCGTTCGCCGGGTACGCGTTCAACAAGGCGCACTCCTCGGCGTACGGCCTGGTCACCTACTGGACCGCCTACCTCAAGGCGAACTACCCCGCCGAGTACATGGCGGCCCTGCTGACCTCGGTCAAGGACGACAAGGACAAGTCCGCGGTCTACCTAAACGAGTGCCGCCGCATGCGCATCAAGGTGCTCCCGCCGAACGTCAACGAGTCGCTGTCCAACTTCGCCGCCCAGGGCGACGACGTGATCCTCTTCGGCCTGACCGCCATCCGCAACGTCGGCCAGAACGTCGTGGACTCGATCATCCGGTCCCGCAAGGCGAAGGGGAAGTACAGCTCCTTCCCCGACTTCCTGGACAAGGTCGAGGCGGTCGTCTGCAACAAGCGCACCGTCGAATCGCTGATCAAGGCCGGCGCCTTCGACGAGATGGGCCACACCCGCAAGGGCCTCGTCGCCCACCACGAGCCGATGATCGACAACGTGGTCCAGGTCAAGCGCAAGGAGGCCGAGGGGCAGTTCGACCTGTTCGGCGGCGGCGAGGAGGAGAGCGGCGAGCCGGGCTTCGGGCTCGACGTGGAGTTCTCCGACATCGAGTGGGAGAAGGCCTATCTGCTCGCGCAGGAGCGGGAGATGCTCGGCCTGTACGTCTCCGACCACCCGCTGTTCGGCCTGGAGCACGTGCTGTCCGACAAGGCCGACTCCTCGATCTCCCAGCTGATGGGCGGGGACTACGGGGACGGCGCCATCGTCACCGTCGGCGGCATCATCTCCGGCCTCCAGCGCAAGATGACCAAGCAGGGCAACGCCTGGGCCATCGCCACCGTGGAGGACCTGGCCGGCTCCATCGAGTGCATGTTCTTCCCCGCCACCTACCAGCTGGTCTCCACCCAGCTCGTCGAGGACACCGTCGTCTTCGTCAAGGGACGGCTCGACAAGCGCGAGGACGTGCCCCGGCTCGTCGCCATGGAGATGCAGGTCCCGGACATCTCCAACGCCGGCACCAACGCGCCGGTCATCCTCACCATCCCGACCGTGAAGATCACCCCGCCGATGGTCACCCGGCTCGGCGAGGTGCTCAGCCACCACCGGGGCGACACCGAGGTACGCATCAGGCTCCAGGGCCCGAGCAAGACCACCGTGCTCCGGCTCGACCGGCACCGGGTCAAGGCCGATTCGGCCCTCTTCGGCGACCTGAAGGTGCTGCTCGGCCCGTCCTGCCTGGCCGGCTGAGGCTTTTCGGAACGGCGTACGAACGAGTTTCGGAAACGGCGTAACGAGTTTCAGAACGGCGTACGACGAGAGGGGCGTCCCGCACCGGCGGGACGCCCCTCTCGTCGTACGACCGCGAGCGGCCGACGCGTCAGTTGTGACCGAAGCGCCGCTGGTGCTTGCGCGCCACGTCGGACGGGCTGCCCTGGGACTGCGTCTGCGACTGGGTCTGCGACTCGAACGCCGTCGACTTGGCCTGCTCGGCGCTACGCTCCGACGCGGACGCGCGATCGTGCTGGCTGCCCTGCTTGCGGTTCTTGTTCTTGGCCATGATGAATGCCTCCTGTGGGGAATCCTGGGGGGCCAGGACCATCGTCAGACTCACATAGCGCCGCAAACCGTGCATGTTGGATCATTACCGTGCGTAGCGGTATCCGCAGTGAGGACCGTTCCCGCTGTCCGCCCCAGACCTTTTCCGGCCCTTTCCCGATTCGCCACGCCGATGATCGAGTTCCGGCCGTTAACCCTTGTGCGGTCGGGCAGACTCGAAGGAAACCCTGGGTAAGCGGACCCGGTCATCGAGGGGCGGGCCGCTGAACCGTTCCCGAACTCCTGGAAGAGGGTGGAACGCGTGGACCGTTGCGTCGTCCTGGTGGACGCCGGCTACTTGCTGGGCGCAGCCGCGAGTCTGCTGGCCGGAGAGCCCGCCCGTTCCCGGATCACCGTCGACCACGCGGCCCTCATCCAGGGGCTGCGCGAGCGGGCCGAGGCCGACACGCAGCAGCCGCTGCTGCGGATCTACTGGTTCGACGGCGCCCCCGACCGGGTGCCCCAGCCCGAGCACCGCAGGCTCCGGGTGATGCCCCGGGTGACCGTACGGCTGGGAGCCCTGACCCGCAGCGACGGACGCTGGGCGCAGAAGGGCGTGGACGCCGCCATGCACGCCGAGCTCACCGAGCTGGCCAGGAACCGGGCCTGCTCCGACGTGGTCCTGGTGACCGGTGACGGCGACCTGCTGCCCGGCCTCATGTCCGCCAAGGAGCACGGCGTCGCCGTCCACCTCTGGGCCGTCCAGGCCGCCGACGGCGACTACAACCAGTCCGAGGACCTCGTCGCCGAGGCGGACGAACGCCGCGTCCTCGACCGGGCCTGGATCACCAAGGCCGTCCGCGCCAAGGACACCGGCGGCAGCTGCCCGCCGCCGCCCGCCCCGCGCCCCGAGATCGCCGCCATCCTCTCCGCACCACTGCCCGAGGCCGCCCTCGCCGCCTCCGCCGAGCGGGCCTCCGAAGCGGCCCAGGCCGCGCAGGCCGCCGCCCGCAACGGCCCCGCCGCTCCCGCCGAGACCGAACCCTCCCAGACCCCGCCGGCCCCCGGCCACAAGACCGTTCCCACCCCCAAGGACCTCGCCGCACTCCGCGCCCACGCCACCCACCCCGACCGGAGTGCCGCCCAGCACGCGGCCCCCGCCAGCGCCACCCTGCGCTGGTCCTCCGACAAGGGCTGGGTCGAGCGCTCCGGCCCGCTCGGCGAACCGGCCGAGACCGCCTCCCTGCCGACCCTCGCCCAGCTCACCAGCGCCGAACAGCGGTGGGCCGACCGGGAGGAGGACATCACCACCGTCGGCGGCGACCCCTTCGAGGTCGGCCAGGTCTTCGCCCGCCGCTGGATGGAGCGCCTCCCGGAGACCGTCCACCTGCAGAAGCTCTCCACCATGTACCCGCGCATCCCGCACCGCATCGACGGCGAACTCCTGCGGTACGCGGCCCGCTTCGGGCTCCTCGCCCACAAGGACGACCAGATCGACGAGCACGACCGGTACGCGATCCGGGCCGGGTTCTGGCGCGAGATCGACGTGCGCGCGGCGGCGGAGCACGTGCCCGCGGGGGAGTAGGCGCCTACGCGGGGTGCGCGACGCGTGTCTCCCGCGGATCGTGCCGGGCGGGCGACGTATGCCTCCCGCGGATCGCGCCGGGTCCCGCGACGCGTGATGGCCCCGGACGCGAACCGGGGCATGTGACCCCGTACCCTCGTACCTCGTGAGTACGGGCACAGCACAGGCGCAGAGCGACACCGGCACCGTGTGCGCGGTGCGTGACCTCGTCAAGACCTATCCCGCCGTCCGGGGCCGCCGCGGCGCGCCCGCCACGCCCGAGGTGCGGGCCACCGACGGGATCAGCCTCGACGTCGAGCGCGGCGAGATCTTCGGACTGCTCGGCCCCAACGGCGCCGGCAAGTCCACCCTCGTCCGTCAGCTCACCGGGCTGATGCGCCCCGACTCCGGCTCCGTCGAAGTCCTCGGCCACGACCTCGTACGCCACCCCGAGCGGGCCTCCCGGCTGATCGGCTACCTCGGGCAGGAATCCACCGCCCTGGACGAGCTGACCGTCTCGCTGGCCGCCGAGACCACCGGACGGCTGCGCGGCCTCCACGTCCGCGAGGCCCGCGCCGAACGCGACGCCGTACTGGAGGAGCTCGGCCTCACCGAGCTGGCCGGGCGGCCCCTGAAGAAGCTCTCCGGCGGACAGCGCAGGCTCGCCTGCTTCGCCGCCACGCTCGTCGGGGACCGGCCCGTACTGGTCCTGGACGAGCCCACGACCGGCATGGACCCGGTGGCCCGGCGGGCCGTCTGGGCCGCCGTCGACCGCCGCCGGGCCGAGCGCGGCGCGACCGTCCTGCTGGTCACCCACAACGTCATCGAGGCCGAGACCGTCCTCGACCGGGTCGCCGTCCTGGAACGCGGCCGGGTCATCGCCTGCGACACCCCCTCCGGGCTCAAGGAGAAGGTCGCCGGCGAGGTCCGCGTCGAGCTCATGTGGCGCGAGCGGGCCCCGCTGGACGTCCCGGAGGTCGCGGCGCTGCGCCCGTCCGCCCAGGAGTCCGGGCGGCGCTGGGTGCTGCGGCTCGGCCCCGACGAGGCCCGGGCCGCGGTCGCCGCGGTGACGGGCGGCGCGGCCTTCGCCGCGCTCGACGATTTCACCCTGGCCACACCCAGCCTGGAAGATGTGTACCTGGCGCTCGGCGGGGACGCGGCCAATGCGAGCAAGGGGCTGGTGAAGGCGTGATGATCCGGGGACGCGGAGCGGGAGCGCTGAACGGGGCGCAGGCACCGTACGTAGTGGTGGGCGCGGTGGATGTACTGGACGGGTGTAAGGGGAGCGGCCTCAGGTGACGAGCATCATTCCGGCCAGGACCGCACCGTCGCGCGTCCGGCCCATGCCCCGCCCCTCCGGCCCCGGCTCCGCCGCGCGGACCGTGCCCGCCCCGCTCGCGCCGCGCGCCCGGCTGCTGCCCTCGCTGGCCGCCGTCTACCGCGCCCAGCTCTCCCGGGCGCGCGTCGCCCGGATCCCGCTGCTCTTCGTGGCGACCTTCCAGTCCGTCGGGATCATGGTCCTGATGCGGGGCGTCGTCGACGGCGGGGCCGAGGCCCGTGCCGTGGTCGCCGGCTCCAGCGTCCTGGTGGTGGCGTTCGTCGCGCTCAACCTGCTCGCCCAGTACTTCGGCCAGCTGCGGGCCGGCGGCGGGCTCGACCACTACGCCACGCTGCCGGTGCCGCCGGCCGCGGTGGTGCTGGGGGCGGCGGCCGCGTACGCCTCGTTCACCGTGCCCGGCACGGTCTTCACGGCGATTACCGGCAGCGTGCTGTTCCAGCTCCCGATGACCCATCTCTGGGTCCTGGTCGCCGTCATCCCGCTCTCCGGCGCCGCGCTGGCCGGGCTCGGCGCCGCGCTCGGGCTGCTCGCACCGCGCCAGGAGCTGGCCACGCTGCTGGGCCAGCTCGGCATGTCCGCCGCGCTGCTGCTCGGCGTGCTGCCGGCCGACCGGCTGCCGGAGCCGGTGGGGTGGGCGCGGGACCTGCTGCCGTCGACGTACGGGGTCGAGGCGCTGGCCCGCTCCTTCGACGCGTCACCGGACTGGGGCATGATCGGCCTCTTCCTCGCGGTGTGCGCGGTGGTGGGGGTGCTGTCGCTGGCGGTGGCCACGTGGGCGTACCGGCGGGCGGCGGTGCGGTAGGGCGGTTGGCGGTCGGTACGTCGGTGGCGTGCCGTACGCCGGTGGCGTGTCGTGCGCACGCGTGCGGCAGCCGGTGAGGCGCCGCACAGGGTGGCCTGGCACGATGGCACGGTGACCGCACCTCTGACGCCGCCTCACCAGCCGGACCCCCACGATCCGTGGCAGGCCCCGCCCTCGGGCTCCCACCTCGCGCCCGCGTTCGACTCGCCCGACGACCCGGACACGGCGACGGAGCTCCGTCAGGCCGCTGTGGTCACCGTGCTCGTGGCGCTCGCCGGTGTCGCGCTCGGGCTGCTGTGGCTGTGGCTCGCGCCCCGGGTCCCCCTGGTCTCCGACGGCAGCGCCGTCTTCCTGGAGAACAGCGAGGGCGAGGAGGCGATCGGGGCGGACGGAACGTTTGTCCTGCTGGCGGCCGTGTTCGGCCTGCTGTCGGCGGCCGCCGTCTTCTGGCGGCTGCGGCGGGGCGGGGTCCTCGTGGTGATCGCTCTCGCGCTGGGCAGTGTGCTCGGCTCGCTCGCGGCGTGGCGGGTCGGGGTCTGGCTGGGCCCGTCCTCCGACGTGGTGGCCCGGGCGCGGGAGGTCGGCAAGGGAGTCGTCTTCGACGCGCCGCTGGAGCTGCACGGGGTGGCGGCGGCGGTGCTGGTGTGGCCGTTCGTGGCGCTGGCCCTGCATGTCCTGCTGACGGCGGCGTTCGGGGAGCGGGAGCCGGAGCCGGAGTGGGCGGGGCTGGGGTGGTCGTCGTATTACGGGGAGCCGGGGGCGGGTGGGCCGCCGCCTGGGCCGGGTGGGGCTGGGCCGGGCGGGCCGCCCGCAGGGGGGCCGGGGGGCCTGTAGGGCGCCTGCGGCGGGCTGATCCCCTCCCCGCCCCTTCCCGAAACCGGAGCTCCGCCCCGGACCCCCTTCGTCCTCAAGCGCCGGACGGGCTGGTTTCGGGGCGCTGCCCCGGACCCCGCTCCTCAAGCGCCGGAGGGGCTGGGTTTCAGGTGCTGCCCCGGGCCCCGCTCCTCAAGCGCCGGAGGGGCTACAGATCGGGGCTCCGCCCCCGGGAGGGCCTAGGCAGTGTCTTCAAATGATCACCGCTGGTGGATCATGGTGTCGTGATACGTCGCCATGAACTGTCGGATGCCGAGTGGGAGTTCGTCCGGCCGCTGCTGCCCGCGTCGTTGCGGGGACGCAAGCGGTTGGACGATCGCAGGGTCCTGAACGGGATCGTGTGGAAGTTCCGGACCGGGACGGCCTGGCGGGACGTGCCCGAGCGCTATGGCCCGTGGGCCACGCTGCATACGCGTTTCCGCAGGTGGGCGGCGGACGGGACGTTCGACCGGATGCTCCGCGCCGCCCAGGCGAAAGCGGATGCGGCGGGCGACGTCGACTGGCTGGTGTCCGTCGACTCGACGATCGTCCGCGCTCACCAGCACGCGGCCGGGGCCCGAAAAGGGGGCTCCGCGACCCGGCCCTCGGCCGGTCAAGAGGCGGTCTGACCAGCAAAATCCACCTGGCCTGTGACGGGCGGGGCCGACCCCTGGCATTCGTGGTCACGGGTGGAAACACCAACGACTGCACCCGGTTCACCGCCGTGATGGAAGCGATCCGCGTGCCCCGGATCGGACCCGGCCGTCCCCGGGTCCGGCCCGATCACGTCCTGGGCGACAAGGGCTACAGCTCGAAGGCGATCCGCGCCTGGCTCCGTCGCAAGGGCATCGCCCACACGATTCCCGAACGGGCCGACCAGGCCCGCAACCGGGCCCGGCGAGGCAGCCGCGGAGGCCGCCCGCCGGCCTTCGACCGCGAGGTCTACAAGCACCGCAACGTCGTGGAACGGTGCTTCAACCGCCTGAAGCAGTGGCGCGGGATCGCCACCCGGTACGACAAGACTGCCGAGTCCTACGAAGCAGCTGTCACGCTCGCGTCACTCCTGATGTGGGCGTGACATTTGACGACAGGCCCTAGGGGCGCCCGATCTCCGCGAACACCGCCCCCGTCAGCCCCGCCAGATCCTCCGCCGCCAGCTCCACCTCCAGGCCCCGGCGGCCCGCCGAGACGCAGATCGTGGCGTGTGAGCGGGCCGACGCGTCCAGCACCGTACGCAGGCGTCTGCGCTGGCCCAGCGGGGAGATGCCGCCGCGGACGTAGCCCGTCGTGCGTTCCGCCGCCGTCGGGTCCGCCATCGTGGCGCGTTTGCCGCCCACCGCCGCCGCCAGGGCCTTGAGGTCCAGGGAGCCGGCCACCGGGACGACCGCGACCGTCAGTTCGCCGTCGACCTCCGCGACCAGGGTCTTGAAGACCCGGTCGGGGGAGACGCCCATGGCCTCGGCGGCCTCCTCGCCGTAGGAGGGGGCCGCCGGGTCGTGGTGGTAGGCGTGGACCGTGAAGGCGGTGCCCGCCTCGGTCAGGGCGACCGTGGCGGGGGTGCCGCCCGACTGCTTCTTCGGCTTCTTCGCCACCGGTGGGGAGTCCTTGGTCAGTTGGGGTGCGTCGGGGCGCGGGTCAGGTCCGGCGCGGGCAGTGACGGGAGGTGGCGGATGACCGCCGTCTCCCGGCGCAGCAGCGTCAGCTCCTCGCGCAGCCGGGTCGCGGTGTCCGGGGCCTGGAGGAGGCGCTGCCTGGTCGGGACGTCCAGGACGGTGGCCGCCGCGACCAGGTAGGAGACGACGGACGGGTCGTCGGGCAGCTCGGTGCCGGTGGCGAGCGAGCGCTCGGTCGCTCCGGCCAGCCGCTTCTGGTAGGCGCGGAACGCCCGCAGCACGCCTTCGGCGAGGGCTCCGGCCTCGTCGGCCTCGTCCTCGGCGGGCGGCTCCTCGGTGACCTCCTCGACCTCGGCGGTCAGATACGGGCCGCTCGCGTCGACGGAGAGCAGCCGGACCCGGGTGGTGCCGGTGGCCAGGATCTCGAAGCTGCCGTCCGGCCGCTCGCGGATGGTCGCCGCGTCGGCGACGCAGCCGACCCGGTGGAAGGTCTGGATCGGGTCGGGGCCGAAGCCCTCGGCCGGAGCGCGCTCGGCGGGAGGCGCGGAGGCGACGGGGTCCGGCATGCCGGTGCCCGTCACCGCGGTCTCGCGGCCGTCGCGGATCGCGACCACGACGAAGCGGCGAGGTTCGTCCTCGTCGCTCTTCAGCAGCTCCCGCATCATGGCGCGGTAGCGCTCCTCGAAGACGTTGAGCGGCAGCACGAGGCCCGGGAACAGCACCGTGTTGAGCGGGAAAAGGGGGAGACGGGCGGTGGTCACAACGCTCAAGCGTAATGGCCACGCGGACGTCCGCGGTCGGCCCGGCCGCGCAAGGGCGTCACGGAGGCCACCTGGAGCCGCGCGCCGTCCCGTGCGTCGAGGAACCGGCCCAGGGCGTCGTCGGAGACCGAGGACCACGGGAACGACGTCGCGTGCTGCCCGATCAGCGTGAACTGCTCCAGCGCCTCGGCCCAGCGCCCACGGGCGAGGAGCACGTACGCGAGGAGGTTGCGCACCTCGGCGGGCCACGGGTCGCCGGGCCGGTAGGCGGCCGACAGCCGGATGGCCGCGTCCGCCGCCGCGTCGATCCGCTCCTCCAGTACGGAGGTGGTGCGGCCCACCGCCTGCGCGTCCAGGAGCAGCGCGAAGGCCGCCCGGACCGGCAGGGCCTGCACCAGCGAGTGCGGTACGGCGTCCTCGGCGGCCCGCTCGGCGAAGTCGAAGCACTCGCGGTGCGAGCCGTACCAGGCGGCGGAGAGGTAGCGCAGCGCCGCCACATGACAGCCGTAGTGGTGCGCGGAGCGCCGTATCGCCTGTTCCCACAGCGACTCGAAGGAGGTGTGCGTGGCGTGGCTGCCGCGCGCGTGGTCCAGCGCGAGCCGCCACGGCACCGGGTCGCGCGGGTCCGCCTCGGCGGCGGCCGTGATCAGCGGGCCGACCTCGTGGAGCCGTTCCGCGCGGGCGGGCGACTCCCAGGCCCGGCGGACCGCGAGCTCCGCCTTGACCAGCAGCGCGTCCGGGTCGCGCGGGGCCGTGGCCAGCCAGTCGGTGAGCCAGCCGTCCCGGTGGCGGGCGAAGGTGACGAGTCTGCCGAGGTAGCGGTCGCGGTTCTCCCAGTCGGCGGCGTCCCGGGTGGTCGCCAGCAGCTTGGCGGCCGGTTCGTGGTCGCCGAGGGCCGCCGCCACCAGCGCCGGGGAGAGCCGCTCGTCGGGGGCGTCGAGCAGCACGGCGTCATCCGCGGGCAGTCCGGCGGACAGCGGAGGGCTGTGCCGGATCATGCGCGCGGTACTGAGCAGAGCGCGAAGGAAGGCCATGGTGCAGACCATTGAAAAGCGCTGGTGAGGGCCGCGCCAGGGGTGCGCTGTGAAGCTTCTGTGCCGAGTGCATGGGTTGTATCGGGCCGGGTCAAGAAAGGGCAAAGGAAATGTCCGGTGGTGGCTTGAACATGACCCTCCGGTCACCGCGTCACCGCCGCCACAGTGGCCCCGCACACCTCCCGGACCCGCCGGTCCCGGCCGCCCTCACCCCGTACGAACTGCCCTTTCGGTCAGCCCCTGCGCAGCAGCCGGGAGGCTCCGGCAGCCACCGTCGTGGCCAGAACCCACCCCACGAGCACCAGAGCGGCCGCGGCCCACTGCCAGCCGCCCTCCATCCGCCAGTAGCCGTCCTGGCCGAGGTTGATCACCGGGATCAGGAGGTCCAGGGCGTAGAGCGCCGGATTCCACTCGGGGGACTCGTCGTTCTTGATCGACGCCGGGTCGTACCGCGAGAAGGCCGCCGTGCCCGCCGCCCACAGCACCGCCATCCACACCAGCGCCCGCCCCGGCCGGTACCCGTACGCCACCGTCCAGTCCTGGAGGAACCCCCACGCCTTCGCGGCCGGCGGCAGCGTCTCCCGGCGGCGCCGCTGCTTGGCCAGCAGCACCTCCCGCGCGTCCGAGTCCTCGCCGCTGCCGCGCAGCACTGTCGCGAGCCGCTCGTACGGCTCGGGGACGTACTCCGGCGTCGCCGCCGACACCCACTCCAGCCGCCGCGAGAGCGGGAAGTGGCCGTACGGGACGAGGTTCTCGTAGACGAATCCGCCCATAGCCAGACCGCCGGGCCCCGGCCAGCTGGTGGACAGGTCGATCAGCGTCACCACCTTCGCGCCGTTCAGCACGACCCGGCCCTCCTCCGGCCGCTCCGCGTTGAACCGCAGCTCCGGCGTGACGATCCGGCGCAGCGACAGCTCCTCCTGCCGCGTCATCGAGAACCGGGCCTTGTGCAGGTCCACCGCGTCCCCGAACCGCCCGTCGTCCAGCCGCACCCCGCCCTTGCACTCGAAGATCTGCGACCGGGTCCCACGCGCCGGGGTCGGCGCGTAGACCACGCCGTACGGAGGTGTCGTGCCCTGGTTCCCGGTGTCGACGCTCACCCACGCCTCGGTCATGTACAGCGTCCGCTCCACCGTCAGCTGCGGCGCGTTCAGCGCGCGCCGGTCCTCCGCCGCCCGCAGATGGCTGCCGCGCAGACTCAGCGAGCCGCCCACCTTCGCCCCGCGCAGACTCAGCTCACCGTGCGTCTCGATCATCTCGGCCTGGATGTCCTGCGCCACCGACATGCCGTCCCCGACGAAGGCCCGGCCGTGCCGGTCCGGCCCCACGCTCAGCTGGCTGATCAGCAGATCCGTACCGATCTGCGCGTCGGTCAGCCGGATGCCCCGGTCGATCCGGCAGCGCGGCAGATGCAGATCGCCCTCCGTGTGCAGCCGGGCCGCCTCCAGCCGCGGCAGCAGGCAGCCCACCATGCGCAGGGTGGTGAAGTGGCACTCCGGCAGCACCACCTCCTGCTCGAAACGGCACCCCGTCAGCTCCACGTACGGCGAGACCCGCCCGCCCGCCAGATCCAGCTTCCCGGTGATCCGCACCCCCCGGAGCTTCAGCGCCGCCACCCGGCCCGGCCGCGCCGGCGGCCCGCTCAGCAGCAGCCGCGCCACCGTCCGCGCGCCGACACTCCGCTCCGGCCCCCAGGAGTGCGGGCCGAACGGATCGTTGCGGGCGGAGTCGTACGTACGTAAGTCGTAGGTCGTCCCGTTCCGGAAGGACTGCCACATGCCCAGCTCCGCCGCGCTGAGCCCGTCCGGGATATCGCCTTCGTGCGGCTCGGTCACGGCCGCTCCCTCCGTGCACACATGCTGTAGTGCTGTTCTTCCCGTTGCGTCACGGCGTGAAAGCTATCGGTCAGCAGTGACAACCGGTGCGGCCCGAGTTGGCCGAGACATGTATCAGCCAGTGATACGGGCGACCGGCGCTCCTGAGCGGTCTGCGAGAATTGCGGTGTGATCTCTCGAATCGATCTGCGCGGCGACACCCTCCCCGAGGGTGCGGCCCTGCGCGACCTGCTGCCCCGTGCCGAGTTCGACGTGGAAGCCGCCCTGGAGACGGTGCGGCCCATCTGCGAGGACGTACGCCATCGTGGCTCCGCGGCAGTGATCGAGTGGGGGGAGAAGCTCGACGGTGTCCGGATCTCGTCGGTCCGGGTGCCCGCCGAGGCGCTGAAGCAGGCGCTGGAGGAGCTGGACCCGGCCGTCCGCGCCGCGCTGGAGGAGTCGATCCGCCGCGCCCGCCTCGTCCACCGCGAGCAGCGCCGCACCACGCACACCACCCAGGTCGTCCCCGGCGGCACCGTCACCGAGAAGTGGGTCCCGGTCGAGCGCGTCGGGCTCTACGTCCCCGGCGGCCGCTCGGTCTACCCGTCCTCCGTCGTGATGAACGTCGTCCCGGCCCAGGAGGCGGGCGTCGAAGGCGTCGCCGTCGCCTCCCCGCCCCAGAAAGACTTCGGCGGCCTCCCGCACCCCACGATCCTCGCCGCCTGCGCCCTGCTCGGCGTCGACGAGGTGTACGCGGCGGGCGGCGCCCAGGCCGTCGCGATGTTCGCGTACGGCACCGAGGACTGCCCCCCGGTCAACCTGGTCACCGGCCCCGGCAACATCTACGTCGCCGCCGCCAAGCGCCTCCTCAAGGGCCGCATCGGCATCGACGCCGAGGCCGGGCCCACCGAGATCGCGATCCTCGCCGACGCCACCGCTGACCCGGCGCACGTCGCCGCCGACCTGATCAGCCAGGCCGAGCACGACCCGATGGCCGCCGCCGTCCTGGTCACCGACTCCGAGGAGCTGGCCGCCGCCACCGAGGCGGAGCTGGCCCCCCAGGTCGCCGCGACCAAGCACATCAAGGACCGCATCGAGCCCGCGCTGGCCGGCCGCCAGTCCGCGATCGTGCTGGTCTCGTCCATCGCGGACGGCCTCAAGGTCGTCGACGCGTACGGTGCCGAGCACCTGGAGATCCAGACCGCCGACGCCGCCGCCGTCGCCGACCGGGTCCGCAACGCCGGAGCGATCTTCGTCGGTCCCTGGTCCCCGGTCTCGCTCGGCGACTACTGCGCCGGCTCCAACCACGTCCTGCCCACCGGCGGCTGCGCCTGCCACTCCTCGGGCCTCTCCGTGCAGTCCTTCCTGCGCGGCATCCACATCGTCGACTACAGCCGCGACGCGCTCGCCGAGGTCACCCACCATGTCGTGACCCTCGCCGAGGCGGAGGACCTCCCCGCCCACGGCGCCGCGCTCAAGGCCAGGTTCGGATGGAAGGTCCCCCAGCAGTGACGAACGTCGGCACCACCCCCCGTAACCCCTGGGACGAGCTCCCCATCCGCGACGAGCTGCGCGGCCAGTCCCCGTACGGCGCGCCGCAGCTCGACGTCCCCGTACGCCTCAACACCAACGAGAACCCGTACCCGCTGCCCGAGGCGCTCGTCGACCGGATCGCCGAGCGCGTCCGCGAGGCCGCCCGCGACCTCAACCGCTACCCGGACCGGGACGCCGTCGAGCTCCGCACCGAGCTGGCCCGCTACCTCACGCGGACCGCCGGACACGAGGTCACCGCAGCCCACGTCTGGGCCGCCAACGGCTCCAACGAGGTCCTCCAGCAGCTGCTGCAGACCTTCGGCGGGCCCGGCCGCACCGCGATCGGCTTCGAACCCTCGTACTCGATGCACGCCCTGATCTCGCGCGGCACCGGCACCGGCTGGATCTCCGGCCCGCGCTCGGCGGACTTCACCATCGACGTGGAGGCCGCCCGCGCCGCCATCGCCGAGCACCGCCCCGAGGTCGTCTTCATCACCTCGCCCAACAACCCCACCGGCACGGCGGTGAACGCCGACACCGTCCTCGCGCTGTACGACGCCGCCCAGGCCGCCGGGCCCTCGGTCGTCGTCGTCGACGAGGCGTACGGCGAGTTCAGCCACCACGCCTCGCTCCTCCCGCTGATCGCGGGCCGCCGCAACCTGATCGTCTCGCGGACCATGTCCAAGGCGTTCGGCGCCGCCGGGCTGCGCCTGGGCTACCTCGCCGCCGACCCGGCCGTCGTCGACGCGGTCCAGCTGGTCCGGCTCCCGTACCACCTCTCCTCCGTCACCCAGGCCACCGCGCTCGCCGCCCTGGAGCACACCGATACGCTGCTCGGGTACGTCGCGCAGCTCAAGAGCGAGCGCGACCGGCTGGTGGCCGAGCTGCGCGCCATCGGCTACGAGGTCACCGAGTCGGACGCCAACTTCGTCCAGTTCGGCCGCTTCGACGACAGCCACGCCGTCTGGCAGAGCATCCTCGACCGGGGCGTCCTGGTCCGGGACAACGGCGTACCGGGATGGCTGCGGGTCACCGCGGGAACCCCGGCAGAGAACGACGCGTTCCTCGATGCGGTACGCGAACTCAAGAAGGAGCACGACGCATGAGCCCCCGCGTAGGCCGCGTGGAACGCACCACGAAGGAAACGTCCGTGCTGGTCGAGATCAACCTCGACGGCACCGGAAAGGTCGATGTCGCCACCGGGGTCGGCTTCTACGACCACATGCTCGACCAGCTCGGCCGCCACGGCCTCTTCGACCTCACGGTCAAGACCGAGGGCGACCTGCACATCGACAGCCACCACACCATCGAGGACACCGCGCTGGCGCTCGGCGCCGCCTTCAAGCAGGCCCTCGGCGACAAGGTCGGCATCTACCGCTTCGGCAACTGCACCGTCCCGCTGGACGAGTCGCTCGCCCAGGTCACCGTCGACCTCTCCGGCCGCCCGTACCTTGTGCACACCGAGCCCGAGAAGATGGCGCCGATGATCGGCGCGTACGACACGACGATGACCCGGCACATCCTGGAGTCCTTCGTCGCGCAGGCGCAGATCGCCCTGCACGTCCACGTGCCGTACGGGCGCAACGCGCACCACATCGTGGAGTGCCAGTTCAAGGCGCTCGCCCGCGCCCTGCGGTACGCCTCCGAGCACGACCCCCGCGCCGCCGGCATCCTGCCCTCCACGAAGGGCGCCCTGTGACCGGCCTCAACACCATCCTGATCGTCGTCGGCCTCTTCCTGGCCGGCGGCGTCTACTCCTTCGCCAAGCAGGGGATGCCCAAGGGCGTCATCGTGCTGCTGTCGATCGGCTCCGTGATGTGCCTGGTGGCGGGCATCCTGCGGATCCAGGGCCTGTGGGACTGAGGGGCGCACCATGACCGACACCAAGAAGGTCGTCGTCTTCGACTACGGCTTCGGCAACGTCCGCTCCGCCGAACGCGCTCTCGCCCGCGTCGGCGCGGACGTCGAGATCACCCGTGACTTCGACCGCGCGATGAACGCCGACGGGCTCCTCGTCCCCGGCGTCGGCGCGTTCTCCGCCTGCATGGAGGGGCTGAAGCGGGCCCGCGGCGACTGGATCGTGGGCCGCAGGCTCTCCGGCGGCCGCCCGGTGATGGGCATCTGCGTCGGGATGCAGATCCTCTTCGAGCGGGGCATCGAGCACGGCGTGGAGACCGAGGGCCTGGACGAATGGCCCGGTACGGTCGGCCCGCTGAAGGCGGATGTCGTCCCGCACATGGGCTGGAACACCGTGGACGCCCCCGAGGACTCCCGGCTCTTCGCCGGCCTGGACGCCGAGGCCCGCTACTACTTCGTGCACTCCTACGCGGCGCACGACTGGTCCCTCGAAGTCACCAACGCCAAGATCCGTGCGCCCAAGGTCACCTGGGCCACGCACGGCGAACGGTTCGTGGCCGCCGTGGAGAACGGCGCGCTGTGGGCCACCCAGTTCCACCCCGAGAAGTCCGGCGATGCCGGCGCCCAGCTGCTGACCAACTGGATCGAGACGCTGTAATGCCGAAGCTTGAACTGCTCCCCGCCGTCGACGTCCGTGACGGCCAGGCCGTCCGCCTCGTCCACGGCGAGTCCGGCTCCGAGACCTCCTACGGCTCCCCGCTGGAGGCCGCCCTCGCCTGGCAGTCCGCCGGCGCCGAGTGGCTGCACCTCGTCGACCTGGACGCCGCCTTCGGCACCGGTGACAACCGGGACCTGATCGCCGAGGTCGCCGGGGCCATGGACATCAAGGTGGAGCTCTCCGGCGGCATCCGCGACGACGCCTCGCTCGCCGCCGCCCTCGCCACCGGCTGCCGCCGCGTCAACCTCGGCACCGCCGCCCTGGAGACCCCCGAGTGGGTCGCCAAGGTCATCGCCGAGCACGGCGACAAGATCGCCGTCGGCCTCGACGTCCGGGGCACCACCCTGCGCGGCCGCGGCTGGACCCGCGACGGCGGCGACCTCTACGAGACCCTCGCCCGCCTCGACGCCGAGGGCTGCGCGCGGTACGTCGTCACCGACATCGCCAAGGACGGCACCCTCCAGGGCCCCAACCTCGGCCTCCTGCGCGACGTCTGCGCCGTCACCGACCGCCCGGTCGTCGCCTCCGGCGGCGTCTCCTCGCTCGCCGACCTCCGCGCCATCTCGCTCCTCGTCCCCGAAGGCGTCGAGGGCGCGATCGTCGGCAAGGCGCTGTACGCGAAGGAGTTCACGCTGGAAGAGGCGCTGAAGGCGGTCGCCGCATGAGCGATGCCGCCACCTCCGTACGCCGGATCTCCACCGGCGCCCCCTGGGAGGAGAAGTTCGGCTACTCGCGCGCGGTCGAACTCCCCAACGGCCTCGTCCTGGTGGCCGGCTGCACCTCCGTGATCAACGGCGAGATCGCCGCCGGCTCCCCGTACGAGCAGGCGATCACCGCCTTCGACGTCGCCTTCGCCGCGCTGGAGCAGGTCGGCCTCGGCCGCGAGGACGTCGTCCGCACCCGGATGTACCTCACGCACGCCCGGGACGTGGAGGACATCGGCCGCGCCCACAAGGAGCTGTTCGACGCGGTACGCCCCGCCGCCTCCATGATCATCGTGTCCGGGTTCGTCGACCCGAGCCTGGTCGTCGAGGTCGAGATCGAGGCCTACCGAGGAGGCGCGAAGTGACGCTCGCCGTACGGGTCATCCCCTGCCTGGACGTCGACAACGGCCGGGTCGTCAAGGGTGTCAACTTCCAGAACCTGCGCGACGCGGGCGACCCCGTCGAGATGGCCAAGCTGTACGACGCCGAGGGCGCGGACGAGCTGACCTTCCTGGACATCACCGCCTCCAGCGGCGACCGCGAGACGACGTACGACGTGGTCCGCCGCACGGCGGAGCAGGTCTTCATCCCGCTCACCGTCGGCGGCGGCGTCCGCACCCCCGACGACGTGGACAAGCTGCTGCGCGCCGGAGCGGACAAGGTCGGCGTCAACACCGCCGCCATCGCCCGCCCCGACCTCATCCGCGAGATCGCCGAACGCTTCGGCCGCCAGGTCCTGGTGCTCTCGGTCGACGCCCGCCGCACCCCGGAGGGCACCTTCGAGGTCACCACCCACGGCGGCCGCAAGGGCACCGGCATCGACGCCGTCGAGTGGGCGCACCGCGCCGCCGAGCTGGGCGCGGGCGAGATCCTGCTCAACTCGATGGACGCGGACGGCACGAAGGACGGCTACGACACCGAGATGATCGAGGCGGTACGGAAGCACGTGACCGTCCCCGTCATCGCCTCCGGCGGCGCGGGCCGCCTCGCCGACTTCGCCCCGGCCATCGAGGCGGGCGCGGACGCGGTGCTGGCCGCGTCGGTGTTCCACTTCGGCGACCTGCGGATCTCGCAGGTGAAGGACGCGCTGCGGGAAGCGGGACAGCCGGTCCGCTGAGCACCTAAGGAGCTGAGGCGGTATCACCGGTCCGCGAAGACCGGTGATACCGCCGATGCGTGCGCACGGGACGCACCGTGAGAGTGGCGACCGCCGACGAACGACGACGGCAGCCACGCGGCGCACCCCGACAGCCCCCGGACGACGGGCTCATGGGCCTCCGCGTGGTGTGGTTCCCCCCGCCACCACCGAGAGGATCCCCCCGTGCAGCAGCACCTCCTCGCACGCCGACAGGCCCCACGCCCGAGCCGCTTCCCCACCCTCACCGGTTTCGTGACCGCCGCGGCCACCGCCGGCCTCCTGCTGACCGGCCTGGCACCCGGCGCCCAGGCCGTCGCCGCCAACCCCTACGAGCGCGGCCCGGCCCCCACCAACGCCTCCATCGAGGCCAGCCGCGGCTCGTACGCCACCTCCCAGACCTCCGTCTCCTCGCTCGCCGTGAGCGGATTCGGCGGCGGCACGATCTACTACCCGACCTCCACCGCCGACGGCACCTTCGGCGCGGTCGTCATCTCGCCCGGGTTCACCGCCTACCAGTCCTCCATCGCCTGGCTCGGCCCACGCCTGGCGTCCCAGGGCTTCGTGGTCTTCACCATCGACACCAACACCACCCTCGACCAGCCCGACAGCCGGGGCCGCCAACTCCTCTCCGCGCTGGACTACCTGACCCAGCGCAGCTCGGTACGGACCCGGGTCGACGCGAGCCGGCTCGGTGTGATGGGCCACTCGATGGGCGGCGGCGGCTCGCTGGAGGCCGCCAAGAGCCGTACGTCGTTGAAGGCGGCCATCCCGCTGACCGGCTGGAACACCGACAAGACCTGGCCCGAACTCCGCACGCCCACCCTGGTGGTGGGAGCGGACGGCGACACGGTGGCCCCGGTCGCCTCGCACTCCGAGCCGTTCTACCAGTCGCTGCCCGGGTCGCTGGACAAGGCGTACCTGGAGCTGCGGGGCGCCTCGCACTTCACGCCCAACTCGTCCAACACCACGATCGCCAAGTACAGCCTTTCGTGGCTGAAGCGCTTCATCGACAACGACACCCGCTACGAGCAGTTCCTCTGCCCGATCCCGCGGCCGAGCCTCACCATCGCGGAGTACCGGGGCACCTGCCCGCACACGTCGTAGACCCGCGCACGTCCTGGAAAGGCTCCTTCCGGCGGCTCCGGTGCTGTGCCCGCGCACAGCACCGGAGCCGTTCGGCTGGGAGCCCGCACCGCTGACCGGACGCGCGCCTTCCTCCGTCGGTGGGGCGACCGTACCGTGCCGATGTGACCCCATCGACGACCGTGCGCAGTCCGCTCCGGCTGTACGGCCGCAGCGGTGAACTCGCCATCCTGGAAGGCTTTTTGGCGCGGCTGTGGCAGGGGGACGGCAGCGCTCTCGTGCTGGCGGCACCGCCCGGCCTCGGCCGCACCGCACTGCTCCACGAAGCGGCCGCCGCGCACCGCCCCCGGGGCCCGGTGCTGCACGCGGACGGACGCGGCCTGCCGGCCCCCGAGGCGCTGCGCGAACTGGCCGCCGGGCGCCCCCTGCTGGTCTGCGCCGACGACGCCCACACCTGGGGCCGGGCCTCCCGCACGGCCCTCATCTCCGCGGCCCGCGGCCTCGACGCGGGCAGCCGGGCGGCCGTCCTGATCACGGCGGACGACGGCCCCGCCTTCGCCGGACTGCCCGCACTCCGGCTCGGCCCACTGGACGAGGACGCCTCGGCGGCGCTGCTGGACCGGCTGACCGGAAGTGCGGAGGAGCGCCCCTGCGGCGCGCCAGGTGCTTTCAGCGGTACGGAGGGACTCGACCCGGTCGTCCGCGCCGAGCTCCTCCGGGAGGCGGCCGGCAACCCGCGTCTCCTCACCGCGCTCACCGGCCGCCTCACCCCGGACCAGCTCGCCGGGCGTACTCCGCTGCCGTGTCCGCTGCCCGGCGCCGAGGGCGTGCTGGCCGCGCACGCGGACCGGCTCGACGGGCTCCCGGCGCACACCAGGGCGCTGCTCCTCCTTGCCGCCGCCGCCCAGGAGCACGAGCCCGCCGGCGCCGGGGCGGACGCGTTGCTCCTGTTGCGCGCCGGCACCCGGACCGGGCTGCCCCGGGACTTCCTGGACGGCGTCCTGTTCGGCTCGGCCGCCACCGAGGGGTTCCTCCAACGGGCGGGCAGCCGGGTCCACTTCAGCCACCCGCTGGACGCCCGCGCGGTCCTGCACCACGCCTCACCCGCCTGCCGCCGAGCCGCCCACGAGCTGCTCGCCGCGTTGCTGGCGGAGACCGGGGGCCATCGCGTCCCCCTCGCCTCCCTCGTCCAGCTCTCCTGCGCCGCCTCCGGCCCGGACCACGCGCTCGCCGCCCGCCTGGAGGCCGCCGCGACCTCCCCGTACCCCCACGCCCAGCGCTCCTCGGCCCTCGCCCGTGCCGCTGCCCTCGCCGTCGACCAGCCCCTGCGCTCGGCCCGGTTCGCGGCGGCGGCCGAGCAGGCGGCCCTCTCCGGTGACCCGGCCCTCGCGCGCGCCCTGCTGGCCCGGACCGGTCCCTCCGCGGGCGAGCCCCGCCACGGCCTCGCCCCGTACGTCCACGGCCTGCTCGCCCTGCGCACCGGGCCCGCCGCCGACGCTCACGAAGCCCTCCTCGCCGCAGCCGAACTGCTCGGCCCGTACGACCCCCGGCGGGCCCTCGACGCCCTCGTCGGTGCGGCGGAGGCGGCCTGGGTGATGGGCGACGCGGCCGGTTACCTGGAGGCCATGGCGCGCGTCGAGCCGGACCCGTACGACCGTGTGTCCGCCGCCTATCGGGCCGGGATGTGCGCGGTGCTCGCCGGACGTACGGCGGCGGGGCACGCGCTGCTCCGCCAGTGCCTCGACCCGGTGGACCCGGCACCCGCCGCCCTCCTCCGCGCCGGAGTCGCCGCGCTCGTCCTCGGGGAGGTCGCCGTCGCCTGCCGGACCGGGGCGCGGGCGCTCGCCGCCGTACGGGCCAAGGGGCCCGACGCCCTGCTGCCGCAGGCGCTGGAGCACCTCGCCTACGCCGAGCTGCGGGCCGGGCGCCACGCCGCCGCCCGCGCCCATGCGCTGGAAGGGCTGCACGCGGCACGCCGTACCGGGCAGCCCAACAGCTCCGTCCACCTCCACGCCGTCCTCGCGCTCGCCGCCTCCGTGGAAGGGCCCGCCGAGGCCTGCGCCGCCCACAGCGACGCCGCACTGGCCGGTGCGGGACCGCACGGGCTCGCCCAGGCCGCCACCCTCGCCACCTGGGCCCGGGCCCGCGCCGATCTGGCCGCCGGGCGCTCCGACGAGGCCGCCGCCCGGCTCGGACCGCTGGTGCGCCCCGGGCCACGGCAAGGCCACTTCGCCGCCCGGATGCTCGCCGTGCCCTGCTATGTCGAGGCCGCCGTCCTCGGCGGAAGAGGAGGGGAGGAGGCCGGCGAACTCCGCGCCGCCGTGGCCGAGTTCGCCCGGTGGACCACCCGGACCACCGACCCTCAGGCCCCCGCCCAACTGGCCCGCTGCCGCGCCCTGCTGGCACCGGCGGAGGAGGCCGACGCCCGGTACGCGGAGGCCCTGGCCCACCACGACCGGGCCGGCGGCGACTTCGAACGGGCCCGCACCCAGCTCCTGTACGGGCAGTGGCTGCGCCGCCGCCGACGTACCCGCGAGGCCCGCACCCCGCTGCGCGACGCCCTGGTCGCCTTCCAGCGCTGCTCGGCCCGCGCGTGGGCGGAGCGGGCGGCCGGGGAGTTACGGGCGGCGGGGGAGCAGGGCCCGTCGGTGCGGCCCGCCGCGGGCGATGTGCTCTCCGCCCTCACCCCGCAGCAGCAGCGCATCGCCCGCTGCGTCGCCGAGGGAGCCACCAACCGCGAGGTCGCGCTCCGGCTCTCGCTCAGCCCGCGCACGGTCGACCACCACCTGCGCAACGTCTTCGCCGCCCTCGCCATCCGCTCCCGCACCGAACTGGCCCGGCTGCTGGGTCCCGAGGACCCGTGAAGGCCGGTGGTTGCGAGACCGTGATGACAAGTTCCGCGCAGACCCCTAGGTACCGACCGGGCGGTATGCCATTCTGCGGGCGTCAGGATCGCCCGGTCGATCTCCGGTGGAGGCCGCCATGCCACAGGTCGTACGTCCTCGGTTCGCGGTGCTGCACGGCACCCACCCCGCGGCGCCGTTGCCCCAGCGCTTCCGTTCCCTGGCCGACCGCGAAGCCGTCGAGGTGCTGCACCGGGCCGCCCGGGTCCTCGTCGCCTCGCTCCCGGTCCTCACCGACCGGCTGGTCGAGGCCCTGTACGAACAGGAGCCCGGCTACCGCGCGGCCATCGACTCCGACCGCGCCGAGGTCTGGCAGGAGGTCCACCACTCGCTGCGCCACAACGTCGGCTCGCTCCTCCAGCCCAAGGAGTTCCGCGACGCCGCCCACCGCACCTCCCGCTGGATCGGCGAGATCCGTGCCGGACAGGGCGTACCGCTCGACGCCGTCCTGCACGCCTTCCGGATGGGCGGCGCGATGGTCTGGCAGGACCTGGTGGACGAGACGGCCCGCCGCGACCCCGACGACGTACGGCTGCTCGTCCATGTCGCCGCCGACGTGTGGAACTTCGTCGACGAGCACTGCGGGATCGTCGCGGACGCCTACCGGCAGGCCGAGCGGCGGCTCTCCTGGCGGCGCGAGAACCAGCAGCGGCTGATGATCGCGGCCCTGCTCGACGGGACCGCCCGGATCGCGGACCTCTGCGAGGCGGCGGCGATGCTGGGGCTGCCGGAGCAGGGCCGGTACGCCGTCCTCGCGGTGGCCTCCGTACGATCCGGCGGACCGCAGCAGCCGGCCCCTGCCCGGCCACGGGTGACCCTGCCGGCCGCGCTGCCACCGGGCGCAGCCCCGCCCGGGGCACCGGACGCGGGACCGGACGGGCCCCCGTACGCGGCACCGGACGGGCCCCCGTACGCGGCCCCCGCCACCCCCCTCTGGCACACCGGACCCGACGCCGAGTTCGCCATCCTCCGGCTCACCGGCGAACCGGGCGACCCCGGCGAGCTGCGCGCCATCGCCGCCGCCCTGGACGCCCCCGCCGGCACCCGGACCGGCATCGGCTCCGCCGTCGACGGCCTGGCCGCCCTCGGCGACGCCCGGAGGCTGGCGGAGACCGCCCTGCGCGCCTGCCCGGCCTCCGGGGGCACCGTCGTACTCGACGAGCACCTCCCGGACGCCCTCGTCGTCTCGTCCCCGGCCCTCGGTTCCGTCCTCGCCGACCGGGTGCTCGGCCCGCTGGACCGGCTGGACCCCTCGGACCGGGACGTCATCCTGGAGACCCTGACCGCCTGGCTGGACGCGGACGGCTCGGCGCAGCGGGCGGGTGCGCGGCTCTACTGCCACCGCAACACCGTCCTCAACCGGCTCCGCCGCTTCGAACAGCTCACCGGCCGCTGCCTCACCCGCCCCCGCGACGCCGTGGAGGTCTCCCTCGCCCTGGCGGCCCGGCGGCTGCTGGGCGGGTAGCGGGACTACATCCCCAGCTCCGCCCGGTGCAGCCGGTCCACCGCCTCCTTCTCGCCCTCCACCTGCACGTCCGCCGTGTCCTGCCGGCCGAACGCGAACAGCAGCAGCTCCGCGGGCTCCCCGGTCACCGTCACCACCGGGGTGCCCTTGTGGGCCACCGCCGTCCGGCCGTCCGGGCGGCGCAGCACGAGCCCCACCGGGGACTTGCGCCCCAGCATCCGGGAGGTCTTCTCGGTGTGCGACCAGAGCACATCGGCGAAGACCGGGTCCAGCTCGCGCCGGGACCAGTCCGGCTGGGCCCGGCGTACGTCCTCCGCGTGCACGAAGAACTCCACCGTGTTCGCCGCCTCGTCGATCTGCTTGAGGGACATCGGCGAGAACCGGGGCGGGCCGGTCCGGATCAGCTGGATCAGCTCCTCGTACGGCTTCGCCGCGAACTCGGCCTGCACCCGATCGAGACGGTTCTTCAGCGCGGAGATCAGCAGCCCGCCCGCCGCGTCGGCGCGGCGCTCACGGACCACCACATGGGCCGCCAGATCGCGGGTCTTCCAGCCCCCGCACAGCGTCGGGGCCTCGGGGCCGGCCGCTTCCAACAGATCGGCGAGCAGAAGACGTTCACGCTTCGCATGGGTCGACATGCCCGCCAGCGTACGACCGTCACCCGTGGTCCGCCCAGTGGACGTCCGCCCGGAGACCGGTCGCGGCCACGGCACAATGGGCCCATGACCAGCACGCCCGGCCCCACACCGCCCGCCAGCAGCCTCGATCCCGCCATCGCCGCCCGCCTCAAGCGCGGCGCCGACGGTCTGGTCCCGGCCATCGCCCAGCAGTACGACACCGGCGAGGTGCTGATGCTCGGCTGGATGGACGACGAGGCGCTGCACCGCACCCTCACCACGGGCCGGGCCACCTACTGGTCGCGCAGCCGCCAGGAGTACTGGGTCAAGGGCGACACCTCCGGCCACATCCAGCGGGTGAAGGCCGTCGCGCTGGACTGCGACGCCGACACCGTGCTGGTCAAGGTCGACCAGACGGGCGCCGCCTGCCACACCGGCGACCGCACCTGCTTCGACGCCGACGTCCTCACCCTCCTCGACAGCTAAGGTCCGGCCATGGATCTCGACACCTTCCGCAAGCTGGCCGTCGACCGGCGCGTCGTCCCTGTCAGCCGCCGCCTCCTCGCGGACGGCGACACCCCGGTCGGCCTGTACCGCAAGCTCGCCGCCGAGCGCACCGGCACCTTCCTGCTGGAGTCCGCGGAGAACGGCCGCACCTGGTCGCGCTACTCCTTCATCGGCGTACGCAGCGACGCCACCCTCACCGCCCGCGACGGCGCGGCCCACTGGCTCGGCACCCCGCCCGTCGGCGTCCCCGTCGACGGCGACCCGCTCGACGCCCTGCGCGCCACCGTCGAGACCCTGCACACCCCGCGCGACCTGGTGAGCGACCTGGGCCTGCCGCCGTTCACCGGCGGCATGGTCGGCTACCTCGGCTACGACGTCGTCCGCCGCCTGGAGAAGATCGGCGAGCACGGCGGCGACGACCTGAAGCTGCCCGAGCTGACCATGCTCCTCACCTCGGACCTCGCCGTCCTCGACCACCAGAACGGCACCGTCCTGCTGATCGCCAACGCGATCAACCACAACGACCTCTCCACGGGCGTCGACGAGGCGTACGCGGACGCCGTCGCCCGGCTCGACGCGATGGAGCAGGACCTGCGCCGCCCGGTCGAGAACGCCCCCGCCGTTCTCCCGCCGTCCGAGCTGCCGCCGTACACCGCGCTCTGGGGCGGCGAGGCCTACCAGGAGGCCGTCGAGGACATCAAGGAGCGCATCCGCGCCGGCGAAGCCTTCCAGGTGGTCCCCTCCCAGCGCTTCGAGACCCCGTGCACCGCGAGCGCCCTGGACGTCTACCGGGTGCTGCGGGCCACCAACCCGTCCCCGTACATGTACCTCTTCCGCTTCGACGGGTTCGACGTCGTCGGCTCCAGCCCCGAGGCCCTCGTCAAGGTCGAGGACGGCCGAGCGATGGTCCACCCGATCGCCGGGACCCGGCACCGCGGCGCCACCCCGCAGGAGGACCAGGCGCTCGCCGAGGAGCTGCTCGCCGACCCCAAGGAGCGTGCCGAGCACCTCATGCTCGTCGACCTCGGCCGCAACGACCTGGGCCGGGTCTGCGAACCGGGCAGCGTGGAGGTCGTCGACTTCATGTCGATCGAGCGGTACTCCCACGTGATGCACATCGTCTCCACCGTCACCGGCCGCGTCACCGAGGACCGCACCGCCTTCGACGTCCTCACCGCCTGCTTCCCCGCCGGCACCCTCTCCGGCGCCCCCAAGCCCCGCGCCATGCAGATCATCGAGGAGCTGGAGCCGAGCCGGCGCGGACTGTACGGAGGCTGCGTCGGCTATCTCGACTTCGCCGGGGACTCCGACACCGCCATCGCCATCCGCACCGCGCTGCTGCGCGACGGTACGGCGTACGTGCAGGCGGGCGCCGGTGTCGTCGCGGACTCGGACCCGGTCGCGGAGGACACCGAGTGCCGCAACAAGGCCGCCGCCGTCCTGCGCGCGGTCCATACGGCCAACCGGCTCCACGACCGCTGAGGCGGTAGGGGATAGTGGAACGCGTGAGTGCTGTTCCCGTACCCCAGCCCCGTACCGACACCGCCGACCCCGCGCCCGACTCCCCGGCCGACTCCTCGGACGGCCGGGGCGGCCGCCGGTCCCTCGCGGCCGGACTGTTCCTGGGCGCGGCCGGTGCGACCGTCGTCCTCCTGGCCTCCGGCCAGATCTGGGCCGAGGGCCGCGCGGCCACCGGCGGCGGCGCCCTGCCGCTGACCGCCGACGGCCGGGACGTCACCGGCGCCCCGGCCGCCCTGGCGATCGTCGGCCTGGCCGCCCTCGTCGCCGTCTTCGCCGTCCGCGGCGCGGGCCGCCGCCTCGTCGCCGCCCTGCTCGCCCTCAGCGGCCTCGGGGCCGCGCTCAGCGCCTGGGCGGGCGCCTCCGACAGCTCGGCCCTCGACGAGCAGGCCGCCCGCACCACCGGCGACACGGCCGCCACCATCGACGCCCTCACCCACACCGCCTGGCCGTACGTCACCGCCGCCGGGGGCCTGCTGATCCTGCTCGCCGGGCTGCTCGCCCTCCGCTTCGGCAGCCGCTGGCCCACGATGTCGGGCCGGTACGAACGCGACGGCACCCCGCGCCCCCGCAAGGCGCCCCGCACCGCCCCGGACCCGGACCGGCCCGAGGAGCTGTGGAAGGCCCTGGACCGCGGCGAGGACCCGACAGGCTGAACGCCGGACGAGGGTGGACCCCCGGCGTACCCCCGGTGCTCCCGTACGGGACAATGGAGGGGAGCCGTCCCCCGAGCGACAGCTGCAGCGACACCCACCGCGATACCCACTGCGCAACATCAACAAGGAGCAACTCATGGCGGGCACGAGCCACGGACACACCCCGGCCGCCTGGACCGGTGTCATCATCGCCTTCATCGGCTTCTGCGTCGCCGGCGTCTTCATGGTCGCGGCCAACCCGCTCGGCTTCTGGGCCGGTATCGCCGTCATCTTCGCCGGTGGCGTCGTCGGTTACGCCATGAGGCTGGCCGGCCTCGGCATGCCGAAGGAGTCCGCCGAGCTGGTGGAGGCCCGGGCGCGCGCCGGAGAGGCCCAGGTCTCCCACTGACCGGCGCGGCCGACACGCAGCAAGGCGCAGCCCCGGGTGGGCTGCGCCTTTCCGTATGACCGGCGACAATCACCGGGTGGACGCCACCCCGAACCCGCCGCTGAAGCCCGAAGCCGAGCCCGAGGGCGTCGGCCCCTGGAACATGCCGCTGACGGTCTGCCCGACCCCAGACATGGCCCGCCCCGCGCTTGAGGACGAAACCCGCGCCATTCCAGCCCGTCCGGCATTTGAGGACGGAACCCTTTCCGGGGTGGGCCCGGAGCGCACAGGCCCCTCGGGCGAGGAACCCTCTCAGGCACCCGGCCCCCCAGGCCACGGTTCCGTCCTCAAACGCCGGACGGGCTGGGGAGGAAGCCGGACGGGCTGGATGCGCCTCGCCACTCCCCTCGGCATCCTCGCCACCGTCACCGCCGCCTTCGCCTACGTCGGCACCGTCGACCCCAACGAGCCCGGCCACTACCCCGTCTGCCCGCTGCTCAAGATCACCGGCGCCTTCTGCCCCGGCTGCGGCGGCCTCCGCAGCGCCCACGCCTTCATCCACGGCGACCTCGGCGCCGCCTTCTCCGCCAACGCGATCGCCACCACCGGCTACTTCCTCTTCGCCGCCGTCTGGATCCTCTGGCTCGTCCGGGCCTGGCGCGGACAGCCCCTGCGGATCGCCCTCGCCCCCGCCTGGTGGTGGAGCATCGGCGCGCTGCTCCTGGTCTTCACCGTCGTCCGGAATCTGCCGTTCGGCTCCGCACTGGCGCCCTGAATGCCCAGGTAGTGGGACGCGGCGTGGCCGGATGCGGGCCCCAGGGCCTCCTGCGGATACCATCGGTATGGCTGATCCTGTTCACCGTCAACCGTTCCGGAAGGGGGCCGCTCGCGTGAGTGTGCTCGACGAGATCATCGACGGCGTTCGCGCCGACCTCGCGGAGCGGCAGGCGCGCGTCAGCCTCGACGAGCTGAAGGAGCGCGCCGCCCGCGCTCCCCAGGCCAAGGACGGAGTCGCCGCCCTGCGCGGCGAGGGCGTCACCGTCATCTGCGAGGTCAAGCGCTCGTCCCCGTCCAAGGGGGCCCTTGCCGCCATCGCGGACCCCGCCGCCCTCGCCGCGGACTACGAGGCCGGTGGCGCGTCCGTCATCTCGGTCCTCACCGAGGAGCGCCGCTTCGGCGGCTCGCTCGCCGACCTGGAGGCCGTCCGCGCCAAGGTCGACACCCCGATCCTGCGCAAGGACTTCATCGTCACCTCGTACCAGCTGTGGGAGGCCCGGGCGTACGGCGCCGACCTCGCTCTGCTGATCGTCGCCGCCCTGGACCAGGAGGCCCTGGTCTCCCTGATCGAGCGCGCCGAGTCCATCGGGCTCACCCCGCTCGTCGAGGCGCACGACGAGGAGGAGGCGGAGCGCGCCGTCGACGCCGGAGCGAAGATCATCGGTGTCAACGCGCGCAACCTGAAGGACCTCAAGGTCGACCGCTCCACCTTCGAGCGCGTCGCCCCCGAGATCCCCGACCACATCGTCAAGGTCGCCGAGTCCGGCGTCCGCGGCCCGCACGACCTGATCGCGTACGCCAACGCCGGCGCCGACGCCGTCCTGGTCGGCGAGTCCCTGGTCACCGGCCGCGACCCGCGCGCCGCCGTCGCCGACCTCGTCGCCGCAGGCGCCCACCCGGCCCTCCGCCACGGCCGCGGCTGACCGGGAGCACGACGACCATGACCGACCGTCCCGCCGCCGCCCGCACCCGGCCGGGCCTGCGCCCCGCCGGGGCCCCGGCCCGGGACCCGCACGCCCCGCTGGCGCGCGGGTGCAGGCCGCGAGGCTGCCGCGCCCCCGCCCGGCGCGTGCACGGCCGGCGGGTGCGGTACGTGATCGGTGACGAGCCCGGCCAGGTGAACGGGATGCGATGGCGCCCGGGGACCGCGCTGTAGCGAGCCCCGGCCGACGTACCGCAGTACCCCCATCTCCACCCGTACGTACGACCGCACCACCCCGACCGCACGCCGGTCCCGGTGGCGCTCGCTCCTCCGCGCATACGGTGAACCCACCCGTTGCCCTGCACGCCAAGGAGCACATCGCATGACGTCCGAATTCTTCATTCCGGACCCCGAGGGTCTGACCCCCAGCGCCGAAGGCTACTTCGGTGCCTACGGCGGCAAGTTCATCCCGGAGGCGCTCGTCGCCGCCGTGGACGAGGTCGCCGTCGAGTACGACAAGGCCAAGTCCGACCCGGCCTTCGCCGCCGAGCTCAACGAGCTGATGGTGAACTACACCGGCCGGCCCAGCGCGCTGACCGAGGTCCCGCGCTTCGCCGAGCACGCGGGCGGCGCCCGGGTCTTCCTCAAGCGCGAGGACCTGAACCACACCGGCTCGCACAAGATCAACAACGTGCTCGGCCAGGCGCTCCTCACCAAGCGCATGGACAAGACCCGGGTCATCGCCGAGACCGGAGCCGGCCAGCACGGCGTCGCCACCGCCACCGCCTGCGCCCTCTTCGGCCTCGACTGCACCATCTACATGGGCGAGATCGACACCGAGCGCCAGGCGCTGAACGTGGCCCGGATGCGGATGCTCGGCGCCGAGGTCGTCGCCGTGAAGTCCGGCAGCCGGACCCTGAAGGACGCCATCAACGAGGCGTTCCGCGACTGGGTCGCCAACGTGGACCGTACGCACTACCTCTTCGGTACGGTCGCGGGTCCGCACCCCTTCCCCGCGATGGTCCGCGACTTCCACCGCGTCATCGGCGTCGAGGCCCGCCGCCAGTTCCTGGAGCGCACCGGCCGCCTCCCGGACGCGGCGGTCGCCTGTGTCGGCGGCGGCTCCAACGCCATCGGCCTCTTCCACGCCTTCATCCCGGACGCCGACGTCCGCCTGGTCGGCTGCGAGCCCGCCGGACACGGCGTGGAGACCGGCGAGCACGCGGCCACCCTGACGGCGGGGGAGCCGGGCATCCTGCACGGGTCCCGCTCCTACGTCCTCCAGGACGACGAGGGCCAGATCACCGAGCCGTACTCCATCTCCGCCGGGCTGGACTATCCGGGCATCGGCCCCGAGCACTCCTACCTCAAGGACATCGGGCGCGGCGAGTACCGCGCGGTCACCGACGACGCCGCCATGCAGGCCCTGCGCCTGCTCTCCCGCACCGAGGGGATCATCCCGGCCATCGAGAGCGCCCACGCGCTCGCCGGTGCGCTGGACCTCGGCAAGGAGCTCGGCAAGGACGGGCTGATCCTCATCAACCTGTCCGGCCGCGGCGACAAGGACATGGACACCGCCGCCCGCTACTTCGGGCTGTACGACACCGACGCCGCCGTCGAGGCGGACGCCGACAGCGACCGCGCCGAGATCGAGGGGGACGCCAAGTGAGCGGCAACATCGAGCTGTTGAGCACCACCCTCGCCGCCGCGAAGGCCGAGGACCGGGCCGCGCTGATCGCCTACCTCCCGGCCGGCTTCCCGACCGTCGACGGCGGCATCGAGGCGGTCAAGGCCGTCATCGCGGGCGGCGCCGATGTCGTCGAGATCGGCCTCCCGCACAGCGACCCGGTGCTCGACGGGCCGGTCATCCAGACCGCCGACGACATCGCCCTGCGCGGCGGCGTCCGCATCGCCGACGTGATGCGGACGGTCCGCGAGGCGTACGAGGCCACCGGGGTCCCGATCCTGGTCATGACGTACTGGAACCCCATCGACCGGTACGGCGTCGAGCGGTTCACCGCCGAGCTGGCCGAGGCGGGCGGCGCCGGGTGCATCCTGCCCGACCTGCCGGTCCAGGAGTCGGCGCTGTGGCGCGAGCACGCCGAGAAGCACGGTCTCGCCACCGTCTTCGTCGTCGCTCCCAGCAGCCAGGACGCCCGCCTCGCCACCATCACGGCGGCGGGCAGCGGCTTCGTCTACGCGGCGTCCCTGATGGGCGTCACCGGCACCCGCGTCTCCGTCGGCGCCCAGGCCCAGGAGCTGGTCGGCCGCACCCGCGCCACCACCGACCTGCCGGTCTGCGTCGGCCTCGGCGTCTCCAACGCCGCGCAGGCCGCCGAGGTCGCCGGATTCGCCGACGGCGTGATCGTCGGCTCGGCCTTCGTCAAGGCCATGCTGGACGCCCCCGACGAGGCCGCCGGCCTCGACGCCGTCCGCTCGCTGGCGGGCGAGCTGGCCCAGGGCGTTCGAAAGCGGTGACCCTCGAAGTCACCTGAATGGGTGGAATATGGACGGGGAGGCGCGCAGGCGCCTCCCCGGTTCGTTGCTGCGGGTGTGAGCGACAAGAACCCTGAGGGAAACCGAAGTGCGCGTGAGCGCCTGGCCCAGCAGCGCGAGCGGGAAAAGGGCCGCGACAAGCGCCGCCGTACGCTGATCGTCTCCTCCGCCGTGGTCGGCGTCCTGGCGCTGGCCGCCGTGGTCGGCCTGATCGCGGCCAACGTCGGCAAGGACAGCGGCGGCGACACCGCCTCCGGCCCCGCCATCACCCCGTCCGGAGCGACCGGCGAGGACTCCCTGACCCTGCCGGTCGGCGCCTCCGACGCCCCGTCCACGCTCACGATCTGGGAGGACTTCCGCTGCCCGGTCTGCGCCCAGTTCGAGAACGCCTTCCGGGACACCATCACCGAGCTGGTGGAGGCGGGCCAGCTCAAGGTGGAGTACCACCTGGCGACGATCATCGACGGCAACCTCGGCGGCAAGGGCTCGCTCCGCGCCGCCAATGCCGCCGCCTGCGCCCAGGACGTCGGCAAGTTCGCGCCGTACCACGACGTCCTCTTCCGCAACCAGCCTCCCGAGCCGGACGACGCCTTCGCCAAGAACAGCCGGCTGATCGAGCTGGCCGGTGAGGTCGAGGGGCTCGACACCCCCGCCTTCCGCAGCTGTGTGGAGGACGGCGAGCACGACAGCTGGGTGCAGAAGTCCGACACGGCGTTCCGCGAGGGCGGCTTCCAGGGCACTCCGACCGCGCTTCTCAACGGCGAGTCGATCTTCCCGAAGAAGGGCGACGAGCAGATCTCCGTGGAGAACCTGAAGAAGTGGGTAGCCGAGGCCAACAAGGGCAAGAAACCCGGCACCGCCACCCCGTCCGCCCCCGCTTCCTGAGGGAGCGGGGCAGGGTCCTCGTTATCCAGACGTTGCCGGGTGGCTTGCGGTACCCACCGCCCGGCAAGGTAGCGTCGACCCCGTCATGAACCTTGCCTCCCTTCCCAGCCCGTCGACCGGCGTGATCGAGCTCGGCCCGATCCCGCTCCGCGGCTACGCGTTCTGCATCATCATCGGTGTCTTCGTCGCCGTCTGGATCGGCAACAAGCGCTGGGTCGCCCGGGGCGGCAAAGCCGGCACGGTGGCCGACATCGCCGTCTGGGCCGTGCCCTTCGGCCTCGTCGGCGGCCGGCTCTACCATGTGATCACCGACTACCAGCTCTACTTCAGCGACGGCCAGAACTGGGTCGACGCCTTCAAGATCTGGGAAGGCGGACTCGGCATCTGGGGCGCGATCGCCTTCGGTGCGGTCGGCGCCTGGATCGGCTGCCGCCACCGGGGCATCCCGCTGCCCGCCTGGGCGGACGCGCTGGCCCCCGGTATCGCCGTCGCGCAGGCCATCGGCCGCTGGGGCAACTGGTTCAACCAGGAGCTGTACGGCAAGCCGACCGACCTGCCGTGGGCGCTGGAGATCAGCGAGGGCCCGAACCGGGTCGCCGGGACGTACCACCCGACCTTCCTCTACGAGTCGCTGTGGTGCATCGGCGTCGCGCTGCTGGTCATCTGGGCCGACCGCCGCTTCAGGCTCGGCCACGGACGGGCGTTCGCGCTGTACGTCGCCGCCTACTGCGCCGGTCGCGGCTGGATCGAGTACATGCGGGTCGACGAGGCCCACCACGTCCTGGGCCTCCGCCTGAACGTGTGGACCGCGATCATCGTCTTCGTCCTCGCCGTCACCTACATCGTGATCTCCGCCAGGCTCCGCCCGGGCCGCGAGGAGATCGTCGAGCCGGACAAGGCCGCCGAGGCCGCGAAGGACGCCGAGAAGAAGGACGACGCGGAGGCCGCCGACGCGGACGGCGACCCGCTGAAGAAGGACGACAGCGACCCGCTGACGAAGAAGGACGCCGCCGCCGAGGCAGCCGACAAGAGCTGACCTCCCGCGCGCGCACTGCCCCCGATCGCCGGGCGGACCTGGGAAAACCTCAGGACCGCCCGGCGATCGCCAGTGTGCGGCGCGCCGACGCCACCACCGCCGCGTCCACGAACCGCCCGTCCGGCAGCGCCAGCGCCCCCGCCTCCACCGCCGACGCCGCGACGATCTCCTCCGCCGCCTCGATCTCCCGGGCCGTCGGCCGGAACGCCCGCTCGATCACCTCCAGCTGACGCGGATGGATCGCCGCCCGCCCCAGCAGCCCGAGCCCCCGCCCCCGTACGCAGGAGGTCCACAGCCCGTCCAGGTCCCGCACATCCGGGAAGACCGACTGCGCGGGCGGCGGCAGTGCGGCCGCGCGGGCCGCCACCACGAGCCGGCTGCGCGACCAGTCCAGCCCGCAGTCCTCCCGTACGCCGAGATCGGCGCGGAGGTCCGCCTCGCCCAGCGCGATGCCCCGGACGGCGGGGTCGGCCGACGCGATCGAATACGCGTGCTCCACGCCCAGCGCCGACTCCAGCAGCGGATAGAGCGGTACGCCGGGGGCCACCGCCGCCACATGGTGGACGGAGACCGCGTGCGTGATCTTGGGCAGCCGGAAGCCGGAGAGGCCCGGCAGGTGGGCCAGCGCGCGGATGTCGTCCTCGCCGTGCACCCGGACATGGACGGGTACGGCGTCGGGGGCGGCGGTCTGCGGGTCGGCGAGGAGTTCGGCGGTGGCGGCCCGCGCGTACTCCTTGCGGTCGGGAGCGACCGCGTCCTCCAGGTCGACGATCACCACGTCCGCCCCGCAGCCGAGCGCCTTGGCCACCACCTCCGGCCGGTCCCCGGGGACGTACAGCCAGGTCAGCGGGGGCCGGCCGAGGGGCGGCGGCGTGTCCTCCGGGAGCGGAGGGACGGCGGGGGCCGTGCAGTCGCTCACAGCGCCCCCTGCTCCCGCAGCGCCGCGATCCGGGTCGCCGAGAGGCCGAGCCCGGCCAGGATCTCCTCGGTGTCGGCGCCGTGCGGGCGGCCCGCCCAGCGGATGGCGCCCGGCGTCTCGGAGAGCCGGAAGAGGACGTTCTGCATCCGCAGCGGTCCCAGCTCCGGGTCGTCGACCTCGGCGAGGGTTCCCAGCGCCCGGTACTGCGGGTCCTCCATCACCTCCCGTACGTCATGGATCGGCGCCACGGCCGCCTCCGCCTTCTCGAAGCCGTTGAGCACCTCCTCGCGGCTGTGGCGGGAGATCCAGTGGCCGACGGCGCTGTCCAGCTCCTCGGTGTGCTCGGCCCGGCCGGTGCCCGACCCGAACCAGGGCTCCTCGATCAGTTCCGGGCGGCCCACCAGCCGCATCACCCGCTCGGCGACGGACTGCGCGGAGGTGGAGACCGCGACCCAGTGGCCGTCGGCGGTGCGGTAGGTGTTGCGCGGGGCGTTGTTGCGGGAGCGGTTGCCGGTGCGCGGCTGGACGTAGCCGAGCTGGTCGTACCAGAGCGGCTGCGGGCCCAGCACGGTCAGGATCGGCTCGATGATCGCCAGGTCCACCACCTGTCCCTCGCCGGTCTTCTCCCGTCCGGCGAGTGCGGCCATCACCGCGTACGCCGTCGCCAGCGCCGCGATGGAGTCCGCGAGACCGAACGGCGGCAGCGTCGGCGGCCCGTCCGGCTCCCCGGTGATCGCCGCGAACCCGCTCATCGCCTCGGCCAGCGTGCCGAACCCGGGCCGGTGCGCGTACGGCCCGAACTGGCCGAAGCCGGTGACCCGGGCCAGCACCAGCCGCGGGTTGACGGCGTGCAGCTCCTCGGGACCGAGGCCCCAGCGCTCCAGCGTCCCGGGCCGGAAGTTCTCGACGATCACGTCGGTCCCGGCGGCCAGCTGGAGCAGCACGTCCCGGCCGCCGGGGGCGGACAGGTCCAGCGTCAGGGTGCGCTTGTTGCGGCCGAGCAGCTTCCACCACAGGCCGATGCCGTCCTTGGCGGGTCCGTGCCCGCGCGAGGGGTCCGGCTTACGGGGGTGCTCGACCTTGATCACATCGGCACCGAAGTCGCCGAGCATGGTGGCGGCGAGCGGCCCGGCGAAGAGGGTGGCGAGGTCGATGACCTTCAGCCCGGTCAGGGGTCCTGCCGCTGTCGTACTCATGCTGCCTCGATCTCGCCGCGGTACGGCATGGACGTGGACGCGCCCGGCTTCTGGACGCAGAGCGCGGCGGCCGAGGAGGCGAACGCCAGCGCCTTCGCCACCGGCCGCCCCTCACCGAGCGCCACCGCCAGCGCCCCGACGAACGTGTCCCCGGCCCCGGTCGTGTCCACCGCGCTCACCTCGGGCGCCGCGAACAGCACCGGTTCGCCGCCCCGGGCCGCGTACAGGGAGCCCTTCGCGCCGAGCGTGATGATCACCTCGGGCACCTGCCGGAGCAGGATCTGCGCGGCGGCGTGCGGTTCGGCCTGTCCGGAGAGTTCGGCGGCCTCGTGCTCGTTGGGGACCAACAGGTCGATGTGGTCCAGGAGTTCATCGGGCAGTGGCTGTACGGGGGAGGGGGTGAGGATGGTCCGTACGCCCTGGGACCTGGCGGCTCGGGCGCCCTCCACGACGGCGGAGAGCGGGAGTTCGAGCTGCATCAGCAGCAGCTCGGCGGCGGCGATGGCCGCGATCTCGCCAGGGCCGAGCGCGGTGACCACGCCGTTGGCGCCGGGGACGACCACGATCGCGTTGGCCCCGGTGTCGTCGACCACGATGTGAGCGGTGCCGCTCGGGCCTTCGGCGGTGTGCAGCAAGTCCGTGTCGACTCCGGCGTGTTCGAGGCCGTCGCGCAGCTGGACGCCGTACGCGTCGTCGCCGACCGCGCCGATCATCGTCACCTCGCCGCCCGCGCGGGCGGCGGCGACGGCCTGGTTGGCGCCCTTGCCGCCGGGGATGGTCCGGAACTTCCGGCCGGTGACGGTCTCCCCGAGGCCCGGGGCGCGGGCGGTGTAGGCGACGAGGTCCATGTTGGTGCTGCCGAGCACCGCGATACGGGTCATGGGCGCAGAGCCTCCTGGTGGGTCAGAGCGGCGAGGGTGTCGAATCCGGCCTGGTCGTAGCCGGGTACGGAGGTGGTGAGGCGGTTCTTGAGCGGGGCGGTCCAGTGGTCGGGCAGGGCGGCCGGGGTGGCGGCGAGGAGTCCGGCGAGCGAGCCCGCGGTGGCTCCGTTGGAGTCGGTGTCCCAGCCGCCGGAGACCGCGTTGCCGATCGACCGGGTGAAGTCGCCGTCGGCGTGGGTGAGCGCGGCGGCGAGCAGTGCGGCGTTGGGCAGCACGTGTACCCAGTGGTGGGTGTCGGCATACGCGGCGTGCAGCCGGTCCACCACGGTGTCGAACTCCCTTTCCGCGCGCGCCGTTTCGATCCCGAGCCGGATCGCGCGGGCGTACCGCGAGTGCGGCGGCACGACCCGCAGCCCGGCGGCCAGGCAGCCATGCACATCGCTCTCGCCGCCCGCCGCCACGGCGAGCGCCGCCGCCGTGAACATCGCGCCGTAGACCCCGTTGGCGGTGTGGGTCAGGACCGCGTCGCGGTGGGCCTGGGCGGCGGCCCCGGCCGGGTCGCCGGGGTGGGTCCAGCCGTGCACGTCGGCCCGGATCTGGGCGCCGATCCACTCCCGGAACGGGTTGCGGAAGCGGGCCGTCTCCGGGGGTTCGACGCCTGCGAGGAGATTGCCGTACGCGATGCGCTCGGCAGTGAAGGTGCGGCCGGCCGGGAGTTCGTCGAGCCAGAGGCGGGCCAGGTCGGCGGTGGTGAAGGTGCGGCCGTGCCGTTGGAGCAACAGCAGGGTGAGGAGCGGGTAGTTGAGGTCGTCGTCCTCCGGCATGCCGTCGATGTTCTCGGCGAGCGAGGTGGGGGCCGAGCGGCGGTTCCAGGGGTGGGCGGCGAGCAGTTCGGCGGGCACGCCATGTGCGGTGAACCAGGTGGTGAGGGGCCAGTTCCCGGTGGCGCGGGCGAGTGCGCGGATGCCGGTCAGCGGCAGCTTCTCGACCGGTTTGCCGAGCAGACAGCCCGCCGCCCGGCCGAGCCAGGCGGCGTGCAGGCGGTCGCGGTCGACGGAGGGCGCCCGGTCCCGGACGGTGGTGGGCCGCCGGTCCTGGCCGGCCAGGACCGGCCCGGTCTCCGGCGGTCCTGGCCACTGCGGGCAGGCCGCGATGATCGCGTCCAGGCCGGTCGGCTCGTCCGCCGCCAACGGCGATTCCAGCGTGGCGAGTTCGTCGAGGAGCTGCCCCGCCAGCGCGCGCAGACGCGGCGGTGCGGGCGGCTCGGACGCGCCCGCACGGTCCGGAGCGGGGCTGCCCCCGGCCGCGTACCACCGCTCCGCGATCTCCCGCGCGTCCCGCCCGTCCTGCGCGGCCTGCCGCAGCTCGTGCCCGACCAGATCCTCGGGCTGCACCCAGGTGAGGCGGACGTTCACGTCCTGGGGCGGGCGGAGGCTCACCGCTCACCGGCCATCGCGGTGAACGCCTCCTCGTGGGCCGCGCGGCGCTCCAGGTCCCGGGCGAAGACCTCGCGGGCGACCTGTGCCAGGGTCCGGGCCGGGGCCTCCAGGTCCAGTCGGCTCGCCTCCGCGACCGTCTCCGCCCAGTCGGCCGGGACCTCGCTGCCCAGCGCACCCGCGAGGGCGCCGCTCATGGTGGCGATGGAGTCGCAGTCCCGCCCGTAGTTGACCGAACCGAGCACCGTACGCCGGTAGTCACCGCCGCCGACCAGCAACATGCCCAGCGCGATGGGCAGTTCCTCGATGGAGTGCAGCCGGGACGGGCGGCGGGCGCCGAGCGAAGGGGAGCGGTAGTCGGGGCCGACCGTGTCGAACGGCTCCACCGCCGCCCGCAGCGGCGCGAGCGCGGACTCGAAGTCGTCGTGGTGCGAGGCGACTTCGCAGACCGCCTCGATCGCGTACCGGGTGCCGTCCTTGGCCGGCGCGAGGGCCGCGTCGATCACCGCGTCCGGCGTCGCGCCCGGGTGGCAGGCGGCGGCGACGGCGGCCGCGAAGACCCCGGCGGCCTCCCGCCCGTACGAGGACTGGTGCGGCGCGGCGATCTCCAGCGCCTCGGCGTACGCGGCCTCCGGATTTCCGGCGTTGACCAGGCCGACCGGGGCCATGTACATCGCGGCCCCGCAGTTGACGATGTTGCCCGCACCGGCCTCGCGCGGGTCGACGTGCCCGTAGTGCAGCCGGGCGACGAGCCACTTCTCGGCCAGGAAGATCCGCTGGAGCGGCAGCGCCTCGGCCTCCAGCTCCGGGATCCAGCGCGGCGAGAGCAGGTCCGGGACGAGGTGGTCGGCGATGGCGTACGCGTCGAGGTGGTCGCGGACCTTCTCGTACACGCGGATCAGCGCGTGGGTCATCAAGGTGTCGTCGGTGACGTGCCCGTCGCCCTTGTGGTACGGGGCGATGGGGCGGGCGGTGCGCCAGTCCTCGCCGTGCCAGGGGCCGACGATGCCGGTCACCCGGCCGCCGTGGCGCTCGGCGATCTGCTCGGGCGTCCACCCCTCGACCGGGCCGCCGAGGGCGTCTCCTACGGCGGCGCCGACGAGGGCGCGGGTGATGCGGTCATCGAGTCCGGGCGTGGTCGGGGAGGTCTGCGGGACCGAGGCGGCGGGAGCCGTGGCCGTTGTGGGCGTCATGCCGGAATTGTCCACCCGGAGCGGCCGGTTCCGTGGCTGCCAGCAGCCCGGCGAGTTCGACCAGATCCGTGCCCGCGAGCCGGGGCAGCGCACAGCCGGCGAGCGTGCGGCACGCCTCGAGCCAGCCCGCCGGTACGGCGGTGACCGAGCCGATCGCTCCGGTCAGCGCCCCGGCCAGCGCGGGCGCGGAGTCCGCGACCCGGGAGAGGCAGGCGGCGGCCGGGAGCGCCTGGGCGATCTCGCCCCGGGCGGCGGTGGCGAGGGCCAGGGCCACGGGTACGGTCTCGGCGGCGGCGATCCCGTAGCTGTAGACGTGGTCCACGATCTGGTGCTCCAGGACCGGGACCAGGGCGAACGCCCCGGCGGGCTCGTCGGCGAACTCCCGGGCCAGGCGGACCGCGTGCGCGGCGTTGCGGGCGATCTCGGTGGAGTCGGGGAGCTGGGCCAGCGCCGCGTTCACCACCGCGTCGACGTCCGCCCCGGCCAGCGCCACGGCGATCGCGGCGGCCATGGCGCGGGCGCCGTGCACGCCGTCGCCGTCCTGGGTGTAGCGGGCGTCGAACTCGGCGAGCGCCGCCGCCTCCTCGGGATCGCCCGGGTGGACGACGGCGAGGACGGCGGCCCGTACGCAGGCGGCGTCGTCGAAGTAGTGCGGGTTGTCGTGGCCGGTGGCGGGCGGCCGGAGCCCGGCGGCCAGGTTGCCGAGCCCCGCCCGTACCGAGATCCGGGCGCGCAACGGCATCACCGCCGCCTCCACCTCGGGGGCCCGGGCGCTCGCGGCGGCGACGGTGGCGGCCAGCGCGTTCCAGGACCGGTCCACCGCGTCCCGCATCCGGCGGCCGGTGGAGAGCCCGTCCGCGTCGGCGGCCGCCGCCAGCACCGTACGCCCGGCGAACGCGGCCCACTCGGCGTCGTCGGACGGCCCGAGCCGCAGCGGTTCGGGCGGCTGGTTGAGCGCGATGGGCACCGGGAGCGTGGTGGTGGCGTTCTGCTCGGCGAAGGTGTCCAGCTCCCGGGTGAGCCGCCGGGTCCACTCGGGCATCCGGGCCGCCCGGTGCCGCGCGGCGGGCCACCCGGCGGCGTCCCCGGAGGCGAGGCCGAGGAGCAGGCCCTCGATCCGGGCGCGCCGGGAGGGTGCGGCGACGCTCGCGGGCAGCCTGGGTGTCGTCATCGCCGCTCCTCCCGTACGGGCTCGAAGGACGCGGCCACCGACGCCATGTCCCGTACGGCGGAAGGCTCACGCCCGCCGCCACGGCCCTGGCTCTCCGCCGCCTCCGCGCCCTCCGGTGTCAGCAGGTCGGCGATGTCCAGCACGTGGTAGCCGCGCATCGACGGCAGGCAGCTCCCGCGCACCGGCCCGATCGCCGCCGCCCACTCCGGCGGGATCGCGTCCGAGCCGTGCAGCGCACCGGCCAGGGACCCCGCCACCGCCGCCGTCGTGTCCGCGTCGCGGCCCATGTTCACGGCCGTCAGCACCGCCGTACGAAAATCGCCCCGGGCCGCCGTGAACGCGCCGAACGCCAGGCCCACCGCCTCCGGCGCCAGGTCCGTCCACGGATAGCCGCCGATCACCACCGCCGAACGCACCGCCCGCTCCATCGTGAGCCGGTCCGGGTACGGGCGCTGGGCCGCCGCCACCGCGCGGCGCAGCGAGCGGGCCGTCCAGGAGTCCATCGGCACCACCGAGAGCGCGGCCGCGATCACCGAGGCGAGGCCCGCGCCGACCATCGCCGCCGCCACTCCGGCCGCCACCGCCTGGCCCCCGTAGATCCCCTCGCCCTCGTGGCTGACCCGGCCGTCCACCGCCACCAGCCGGGCCGCCTCGGCGGGACGTCCGGCCGCGAACACGCCGAAGGGGGCCGCCCGCATCGCCAGGCCGTCGCTCCAGGCGTGCCGGTGCTGGGCCGAGATCGGTGCGGCGAGGCCCCGGCGCAGGTTCTCCAGCGTGCCGCGCTCACTGAACCCGGCGCCCCGGAACGGGCCCTCGTCCAGGTCCGCGATCCAGTGGTGCCAGGCCCGCTCCACATGGGAGACGGTGAGCGCGGAGCCGTGCCGGGCCAGCAGCAGCCCGGAGAAGATCGCGTACTCCGTGTCATCGGTCCCCGCCGGGTCCTCGCTCACGAACCCTTCGATCCGCCCCCAGCGGCGGCGGATCTCGGAGGGCCGCAGGTTCTCCGCCGGGGCGCCCAGCGCGTCCCCGACCGCGAGACCCAGCAGCGCACCCCTGGCCCGTTCCTTGCCGACGGCCGTGTCCATCGCGTCGCCCTCCGCTCGTCCGGCGAGTCCGTTTCCGGGCTCTGTCCGCATCTGTGCCACGCGGAGGGCGGTCGGAGGCGGGAAACGGGCAGAAAGGGTCCGGTCGGATGACGGCCGGTCATCCTGAGGCTGCCCTTTCTTCGCAGGTCAGAGGGGGTGTTAAGGCAGGCTTGCCTTCCTGGCGAAGATCGCCCGGCAGGCATACTTTGGACTTTGTCGAAAGTTGTACCGCATAGGGAGAAGTGAGCAGTGGCCATCATCGAGACCGACGCCGTCCTGCACGAGGCGCACCGGGACAACCACACCCACCGGGATGTGAACGGCGGCTGGCTGCGCCCCGCCGTCTTCGGCGCCATGGACGGCCTGGTCTCCAATCTCGCCCTGATGACCGGTGTCGCCGGAGGTGCGGTCTCGCAGCAGACCATCGTCATCACCGGGCTCGCGGGTCTGGCCGCCGGGGCCTTCTCCATGGCGGCCGGTGAGTACACCTCCGTCGCCTCCCAGCGTGAGCTGGTCGAGGCCGAGCTGGCCGTCGAGCGCCGGGAGCTGCGCAAGCACCCCCAGGACGAGATGGCCGAGCTCGCCGCGCTGTACGAGGCCCGGGGCGTGGACGCGCCGCTGGCCGGAGAGGTGGCCCGGCAGCTCTCGCGCGACCCGGAGCAGGCGCTGGAGATCCACGCCCGCGAGGAGCTGGGCATCGACCCGAACGACCTGCCCTCCCCGCTGGTCGCCGCCGTCTCCTCCTTCGGCGCCTTCGCGCTCGGCGCCCTGCTGCCCGTGCTGCCGTACCTCCTCGGCGCGAGCGCCCTGTGGCCCTCGGTGCTCCTCGCGCTGCTCGGCCTCTTCGGCTGCGGTGCGGTGGTGGCCCGGGTGACGGCCCGCAGCTGGTGGTTCAGCGGGCTGCGGCAGCTCGCCCTCGGTGGCGGCGCGGCGGCGCTGACGTACGGGCTCGGCACGCTGTTCGGTGTGGCGGTCGGCTGACGGGGGGGGCGTCCAGGGAACCGGGGCGTACGGCGTAACGGACCCGCCCGAACGGCTTAACCGCGCGGCAACCCGTGTGACGTACGTCTTGGCGCCGGACCCTGGGCGGGACGGGCTCCGCGGCCGTAAAATGAGTCTCTATGCAGGGCTACACATAAGTAGCCGTTACTCGGTGGTTTCGTTTCCTTTGCCGCCGGGCATGAGCCGTAGGCACCGCAGGCAACGACGCCTGCTCTCTGCGGGTCCCCGGGCGCCGATCCAGCCGACAGCGACCCACCCCCGGTCAGCCGGTCACCTCTGGTCACCCAGTCACTTCCGGTCACCGCGGTGTCCGTATGTTGGAACGAGCCTTCCGCTTCTTGAGAAGCGCCCCATCATGTAACCTGCACGAAATTTCGCAGAGGGCCAACGTCGTCCCTCGGCACTGCATATGCCACGACGACGACGGGAGAGCCGATGCGTATCGACGCCTGGTCGCCCATGGACGGTCGCCCCGCCCAGCAGGGGATGTACGACCCCCGTAACGAGCACGACGCCTGTGGCGTCGGGTTCGTGGCCACTCTGACCGGTGTGGCCAGCCATGAGCTGGTCGAGCAGGCGCTGACCGTTCTGCGCAACCTCGAACACCGCGGCGCCACCGGCTCCGAGCCCGACTCCGGCGACGGTGCCGGCATCCTGTGCCAGGTCCCCGACGCCTTCCTGCGCGCCGAGACCCCGTTCGAGCTGCCCGAGGCGGGTTCGTACGCCGTCGGTATCGCCTTCCTCCCCGCCGACAGCTCCACCGAGGCCGTCCGCACGATCGAGGAGATCGCCACCCAAGAGGGCCTCACCGTCCTCGGCTGGCGTGACGTCCCGGTCACCCCCGCACTTCTCGGCAACGGCGCCCGCGCCACCATGCCCGAGTTCCGCCAGGTCTTCGTCGCCGACGGCGAGTCCACCGGCATCGTCCTGGACCGCAAGGCGTTCGTCCTGCGCAAGCGTGCCGAGCGTGAGGCCGGGGTGTACTTCCCCTCGCTCTCCGCCCGCACCATCGTCTACAAGGGCATGCTCACCACCGGGCAGCTGGAGCCGTTCTTCCCGGACCTCTCCGACCGCCGCTTCGCCTCCACGGTCGCGCTGGTCCACTCCCGCTTCTCGACCAACACCTTCCCGAGCTGGCCGCTGGCCCACCCGTACCGCTTCGTCGCTCACAACGGCGAGATCAACACGGTCAAGGGCAACCGCAACTGGATGAAGGCCCGCGAGTCCCAGCTCGCCTCCTCCCTCTTCGGGCAGGCGCAGCTCGACCGGATCTTCCCCGTCTGCACCCCGGACGCCTCCGACTCGGCCTCCTTCGACGAGGTCCTGGAGCTGCTCCACCTCGGCGGCCGCTCCCTGCCGCACGCGGTGCTGATGATGGTCCCCGAGGCGTGGGAGAACCACGACTCGATGGACCCGGCCCGGCGCGCCTTCTACCAGTACCACTCCGCGATGATGGAGCCCTGGGACGGCCCGGCCTGCGTCACCTTCACCGACGGCGTCCAGGTCGGCGCGGTCCTCGACCGCAACGGTCTGCGCCCCGGCCGCTACTGGGTCACCGACGACGGTCTCGTCGTGCTCTCCTCCGAGGTCGGCGTCCTGGACATCGACCCGGCCAAGGTCGTCCGCAAGGGCCGCCTCCAGCCCGGCCGGATGTTCCTCGTCGACACCGCCGAGCACCGCATCATCGAGGACGACGAGATCAAGGCGTCCCTCGCCGCCGAGCAGCCGTACCAGGAGTGGCTGGAGACCGGCGAGATCGAGCTGAGCGACCTGCCCGAGCGTGAGCACATCGTGCACACCCACGCCTCGGTCACCCGCCGCCAGCAGACCTTCGGCTACACCGAGGAAGAGCTCCGCGTCATCCTCGCGCCGATGGCCCGCACCGCCGGTGAGCCGCTCGGCTCCATGGGCACCGACTCGCCGATCGCCGCGCTCTCCGAGCGCCCCCGGCTCCTCTTCGACTACTTCACCCAGCTCTTCGCCCAGGTCACCAACCCGCCGCTGGACGCCATCCGCGAGGAGCTCGTCACCTCGCTGCGCTCCTCGCTCGGCCCCCAGGGCAACATCCTGGAGCCGACCGCCGCCGCGGCCCGCAGCGTCACGCTGCCGTTCCCGGTGATCGACAACGACGAGCTCGCCAAGCTGATACACATCAACGCCGACGGCGACATGCCGGGCATGAAGGCCGCCACGCTGGCCGGTCTCTACCGGGTCAGCGGCGGCGGCGACGCGCTGGCCGCGCGGCTCGAGGAGATCTGCACCGAGGTCGACGCCGCCATAGAGGACGGCGCCCGCCTCATCGTCCTCTCCGACCGGCACTCCGACGCCGAGCACGCCCCGATCCCCTCGCTGCTGCTCACCTCCGCCGTCCACCACCACCTCATCCGCACCAAGCAGCGCACCCAGGTGGGGCTGCTGGTCGAGGCCGGGGACGTCCGCGAGGTCCACCACGTCGCGCTGCTCATCGGTTACGGCGCCGCCGCGGTCAACCCGTACCTCGCGATGGAGTCCGTCGAGGACCTGGTCCGCGCCGGCACGTTCATCGAGGACATCGACGTCGAGCAGGCCATCCGGAACCTGATCTACGCGCTCGGCAAGGGCGTCCTCAAGGTCATGTCCAAGATGGGCATCTCCACGGTCGCCTCCTACCGCGGCGCCCAGGTCTTCGAGGCCGTCGGCCTGGACGAGGAGTTCGTCGGGACGTACTTCAACGGCACCGCTACCAAGATCGGCGGCGCCGGCCTGGACGTCGTCGCCAAGGAGGTCGCCGCCCGGCACACCAAGGCGTACCCCGCCTCCGGCATCGCGGCCTCGCACCGCGCGCTGGAGATCGGCGGCGAGTACCAGTGGCGCCGCGAGGGCGAGCCGCACCTGTTCGACCCGGAGACGGTCTTCCGCCTCCAGCACGCCACCCGCAACCGGCGCTACGACATCTTCAAGCAGTACACGGACCGGGTGAACGAGCAGTCCGAGCGCCTCATGACGCTCCGCGGCCTCTTCGGCTTCACCTCCGGCCGGGCCCCGATCTCGATCGACGAGGTCGAGCCCGCCTCCGAGATCGTCAAGCGGTTCTCCACCGGTGCCATGTCGTACGGCTCGATCTCCCGCGAGGCGCACGAGACGCTCGCCATCGCGATGAACCAGCTCGGCGGCAAGTCCAACACGGGCGAGGGCGGCGAGGACCCGGACCGCCTGTACGACCCGGCGCGCCGCTCCTCCATCAAGCAGGTCGCCTCCGGCCGCTTCGGTGTGACCAGCGAATACCTGGTCAACGCGGACGACATCCAGATCAAGATGGCCCAGGGCGCCAAGCCCGGCGAGGGCGGCCAGCTGCCCGGCCACAAGGTCTACCCGTGGGTCGCCAAGACGCGTCACTCGACGCCGGGCGTCGGCCTCATCTCGCCGCCGCCGCACCACGACATCTACTCCATCGAAGACCTCGCGCAGCTGATCCACGACCTGAAGAACGCCAACCCCGTGGCCCGCATCCACGTGAAGCTGGTCTCCGAGGTCGGCGTCGGCACGGTCGCCGCCGGTGTCTCCAAGGCGCACGCGGACGTCGTCCTCATCTCCGGCCACGACGGCGGAACGGGCGCCTCCCCGCTCACCTCGCTCAAGCACGCGGGCGGACCCTGGGAGCTCGGCCTCGCCGAGACCCAGCAGACGCTGCTGCTCAACGGCCTGCGCGACCGCATCGTCGTGCAGACCGACGGCCAGCTCAAGACCGGCCGCGACGTCGTCATCGCCGCGCTGCTCGGCGCCGAGGAGTTCGGTTTCGCGACCGCGCCGCTCGTCGTCTCCGGCTGCGTCATGATGCGCGTCTGCCACCTGGACACCTGCCCGGTCGGCATCGCCACCCAGAACCCGGTGCTCCGCGACCGGTTCTCCGGCAAGGCCGAGTACGTCGTCAACTTCTTCGAGTTCATCGCCGAAGAGGTCCGCGAGATCCTCGCCGAGCTGGGCTTCCGCACCATCGAGGAGGCCGTCGGCCACGCCGAGCTGCTCGACACCGACCGGGCCGTCACCCACTGGAAGGCGCAGGGCCTGGACCTGGCTCCGCTCTTCCACGTGCCCGAGCTGCCCGACGGCGCGGTCCGCCACCGGATCGTCGAGCAGGACCACGGTCTGACCAAGGCGCTCGACAACCAGCTGATCAAGCTGGCCGCCGACGCGCTCGGCGCCGACAGCCCCGAGGCCGCCCAGCCGGTCCGCGCCCAGGTCGCCATCCGCAACATCAACCGCACGGTCGGCACCATGCTCGGCCACGAGGTGACCAAGAAGTTCGGCGGTGCGGGCCTGCCCGAGAACACCATCGACATCACCTTCACCGGCTCCGCCGGCCAGTCCTTCGGCGCCTTCCTCCCGCGCGGGGTCACCCTGCGCCTGGAGGGCGACGCCAACGACTACGTCGGCAAGGGCCTCTCCGGCGGCCGGGTGATCGTCCGCCCGGACCGGGGCGCCGACCACCTCGCCGAGTACTCCACCATCGCCGGCAACACCATCGGCTACGGAGCCACCGGCGGCGAACTCTTCCTCCGCGGCCGCACCGGCGAACGCTTCTGCGTCCGCAACTCCGGCGCGACCGTCGTCTCCGAAGGCGTCGGCGACCACGGCTGCGAGTACATGACCGGCGGCCACGCCGTCGTCCTCGGCGAGACCGGCCGCAACTTCGCCGCCGGTATGTCGGGCGGCGTCGCGTACGTCATCGACCTGGACCGCGACAACGTCAATGTGGGCAACCTCGGCGCGATCGAGGAGCTCACCGACACCGACCGGCAGTGGCTGCACGACGTCGTGCGCCGCCACCACGAGGAGACCGGCTCCACCGTCGCGGAGAAGCTCCTCGCCGAGTGGGACACCGCCGTGGCCCGCTTCAGCAAGATCATCCCGTCCACGTACAAGGCAGTGCTCGCCGCCAAGGACGCCGCTGAGCTCGCCGGTCTCTCCGAGCAGGAGACCACCGAGAAGATGATGGAGGCGGCGACCAATGGCTGACCCCAAGGGCTTCCTGACCACCGGACGCGAGGTCGCCCAGACCCGCCCCGTGGCCGAGCGCGTCAAGGACTGGAACGAGGTCTACGTTCCGGGCTCGCTGCTCCCGATCATCAGCAAGCAGGCCGGCCGCTGCATGGACTGCGGCATCCCGTTCTGCCACAACGGCTGTCCGCTGGGCAACCTCATCCCCGAGTGGAACGACTACGCCTACCGCGGGGACTGGACCGCCGCCTCCGAGCGGCTGCACGCCACGAACAACTTCCCGGAGTTCACCGGGCGGCTCTGCCCGGCCCCCTGCGAGTCGGCGTGCGTGCTCGGCATCAACCAGCCGGCCGTCACCATCAAGAACGTCGAGGTCTCCATCATCGACAAGGCGTGGGACAGCGGCGACGTCACCCCGCAGCCGCCCGAGCGCCTCTCCGGCAAGACCGTCGCCGTCATCGGCTCGGGCCCGGCGGGACTCGCCGCCGCCCAGCAGCTGACCCGGGCCGGCCACACCGTCGTCGTCTACGAGCGCGCGGACCGCATCGGGGGCCTCCTCCGCTACGGTATCCCCGAGTTCAAGATGGAGAAGTCGCACATCAACCGCCGCATCGAGCAGATGCGCCTGGAGGGCACCAAGTTCCGTACGGGGGTGGAGATCGGCCAGGACATCGACGCCGCGAAGCTCCGCCGCCGCTACGACTCGGTCGTCATCGCGGCCGGTGCCACCGTCTCCCGCGACCTGCCGGTCCCCGGCCGTGAGCTGGGCGGCATCCACTTCGCGATGGAGTACCTGCCGCTCGCCAACAAGGTGCAGGAGGGTGACCTGACGGTCGCCCCGATCCACGCCGGCGGCAAGCACGTCGTCGTCATCGGCGGCGGCGACACCGGAGCCGACTGCGTCGGCACCGCCCACCGCCAGGGCGCGGCCTCCGTCACCCAGCTGGAGATCATGCCGAAGCCGGGCGAGGACCGGAACGCCAACCAGCCCTGGCCGACCTTCCCGATGCTCTACAAGGTCACCTCCGCGCACGAGGAGGGCGGCGAGCGGGTCTACTCCGTCTCCACCACCCACTTCGAGGGCGACGAGGACGGAAACGTCGCGGCCCTCCACCTGGTCGAGGTCGAGTTCAAGGACGGTAAGCTGGAGCAGAAGCCCGGCACGGAGCGGCGCATCCCCGCGCAGCTTGTCACCCTCGCCATGGGCTTCACCGGAACCGACCAGTCCAACGGTCTGGTCCAGCAGTTCGGCCTGGAGCTCGACGCACGGGGCAACGTCGCCCGCGACGAGCACTACGCGACCAACGTCGACGGCGTCTACGTCGCCGGTGACGCGGGCCGCGGCCAGTCGCTGATCGTCTGGGCGATCGCCGAGGGCCGCTCCGCCGCCCGCGGAGTGGACCGCTTCCTGACCGGGACCAGCGCCCTGCACGCGCCGATCCGCCCGACGGACCGGTCCCTGCTGGTCTGAGCACCACCCGGGTTCCCCCTGGGCCACGCGGCCCGGGGGAGCCCCACAGAAACGTCCCGTACAACGGCGTACGGAACTGAACGCGGCGCCCGCCCGTCCCCGACCGGACTCAGTGGGCGCCGTGGCGCGTCCGGGGCCGGTTCGGCCCGGCGGGCTCAGCCGGTCAGTGCCGAGGTCTTCAGCGCCACCGCCACCGCGAACAGCCCCACCAGCACCACCGCACCCGCGAGCTGCACCGGCCAGGTCCGCAGCCGCGCCGGCGCGTAGGCGAGTCCGTACGTCACCAGCGCCCCGGTCAGCAGCCCGCCCAGGTGCCCCTGCCACGAGGTGAACAGCGCCGAGAGCACCATCCAGAGCAGGAACCCGGCCATGAACCGGTTCACCGCCGCCATGTCCCGGCCGAGCCGCCGGTTGATCACCCAGAACGCGGCGGCAAGACCGAAGACCGCACCGGAGGCGCCCACGGTGGAGGTGTCCGGGGCCAGCAGGTACACCACGACGGAACCGCCGACCGCCGACAGCAGGTACAGCGCCAGATAGCGGGCCCGGCCGAGCTGCCCCTCCACCACCCGCCCGATGTTCCACAGCGCGAACATGTTGAACAGCAGGTGCATCACCCCGAACGAGGCATCCGGCGGCAGGTGCAGAAAGGCCCCGGTCACCAGCCGGTACCACTCGCCGCCCGCGATGCCCGTCAGCTCGTACCCGGCGAACGTCTCGCCCCGGTAGTAGTACCGCTCCCCGTCCGGCCCGGTCAGCGCGGCGCCGAGCACCGCGAACCGGTCCACGATCTCCGGCCGCACCACCTCACCGAGGTAGGCCAGGATGTTCAGCGCCATCAGGACGTACGTCACCACCGGCGCCGCCGCCCCGGTCACCGCACCGCCGAACACCGTCCGGGCCTGCCGCACCGAGCTCCGGCCCTCCTTCACGCACTCGGCGCAGTGGTAGCCCACCGAGGCCTCGTGCATGCAGTCCGGGCAGATGGTGCGCTCGCAGCGGGTGCAGCGGACATACGTCTCGTACGACGGATGGCGGTAACACGTGGTGGCGGCGGCCTCCATGACCGGCTCCTTCACTGGGAGTGCGCTGCGGGGCCGGCGCGGGTCGGCGGCGATCAAGATAGCGAACCGGTACGGGGGACTCCGGTGCCGGGGCACCCCTATGCTCTAGGTCCGCAGAGCACGGACCGCACAACGGACCGCACAAGGGGGGCGCCATGCACGGCGTGAACACGGCGGCCGCCACCGGCCCGGCCATCAGCCTGGAGAAGGTACGGGAGACGGCTCCCGGCCTCGTCAGCCTCTACAAGAGCGCCGGCGTCTCGCTGGAGAAGCACGGACTGAACGGCCGGCGCGCGGCCGTCTACCTGGTCCTCGACTACTCCGGCTCGATGCGGGACTACTACAAGGACGGCACCGTCCAGGCGCTGGCCGACCGGGTGCTGGGGCTCTCGGCCCACCTCGACGACGACGGCCGGGTGCCCGTCGTCTTCTTCTCCACGGACATCGACGGGTTCGGAGAGGCCGGGCTGAGCGGCCACCACGGGATCATCGACAAGATCGTGGCGAACCTCGGGCACATGGGCCGGACGAACTACCACGCCGCCATGGACGCGGTCATCGACCACTACCTCGACAGCGGCTCCACCGAACCCGCCCTGGTCGTCTTCCAGACGGACGGCGGGCCCACCAGCAAGCTCGCCGCCGAGCGCTACCTCTGCAAGGCCGCGAAGCTGCCGCTGTTCTGGCAGTTCGTCGGCTTCGGCGACACCCGCAGCACCCAGTTCGACTTCCTGCGCAAGCTCGACGAACTGGCTGTTCCCGCCAAGCGGGTCGTCGACAACGCCGGGTACTTCCACGCCGGGCTCGATCCGCGGAAGGTCTCGGACGCCGAGCTGTACGACCGGCTGGTCGCGGAGTTCCCGTCCTGGCTGGCCGCCGCCGAGGCCCAGGGGATCGTCCGATGAATACGCGGATCCTGCGCGCTGCCGACCGTACGCCCGTCCCGTGGAAGAACGGCGGCGGCCTCACCCGCGAGGTGGCGGCCGCGCCCGCGGGAGCCGACGCGTTCGACTGGCGGGTGAGCCTCGCCGACGTCACCGCCGACGGGCCGTTCTCGCTCTTCCCGGACGTCGACCGCACGCTGACCGTCGTCGAAGGCGCGGGCATGGACCTCGTCGTCGGCGGCGAGCACCACATCGTCGACGAGCCGCTGTGGCCGCACGACTTCGCCGGCGACCGGCCGACCGACGGCTTCCTGCTGGCCGGACCCGTGGTCAACCTGAACGTCATGTACCGCAGGGGGCGTACGCGGGCGGAGACCGCCGTCGTCTGCGGCACCGTACGCCTCATGGCCCCGCCGGGCGGCGCGGTGCTGGCCCTCTCGCTGGACGACGGTGCCGTGCTCGACGGGACCGGTGTCCGGCTCGACCGCTACGACGCGGTGCTCGCCGAGGGCGGCTCGCCCGGGGTGCTGCGGACGATGGGCCAGGCGGTGGTCATCACGTTCTCGGACGTGTGAGCGGCCGGGGCCGGTCGGTGATACCGGACAGAAGGTGTCGGGTATCGGGTGTTCCATGGCGGCCATGACGTCTTCCGCACCCCTCTCCTGGAGCGGCTTCGCCGCCGCCGAGCCCGTCTTCGCCGACACCGTGCGCCGGCGCTTCCAGCTCTACAAGCACCACGTCCTCGCCACCGTCCGCGCGGACGGCTCACCCCGCGCCACCGGCCTGGAGGCCGACTTCCGCTTCGACGAGCTGCTGCTCGGCATGATGCCGGACTCCCGCAAGGCCTTGGACCTGCGCCGCGACCCGCGCTTCTCCCTCCACGCCAACCCGGGGCCCGACGCCGAGATGAACGACGGCGACGTACGCGTCAGCGGCCGGGTCGTCGAGATCACCGACCCCGAGTACCTCGCCCGCTTCGTCGAGGACGCCACGCCGCCGGAGCCCTTCCACCTCTTCCGGGCCGAGCTGACGGAGGCGGTCCGCATCGGGCTGGACGGCGACTTCCTGGTCATCGAGTCCTGGCGGCCCGGACAGCCGCTGCGCACGGCACGCCGGAAGTGACGCCGCTCGGGACCTGAGAGGCCTTCACTCCGTCAGGGCCGGAAGTGACGCCGCTCGGCGGGACCTGAGAGGTCCTCACCCCGCCAGCACCCGTGCCCGGCACGCCGACGGCGTCCCCCACGCGTCCCGCAGCGGCCGGGCCCGGCGCAGCCACCACGCCAGGTCCAGCTCCTCGGTGTACCCCACCGCGCCGTGCAGGTGCAGCGCGGTGCGGGCCGCCGCGTACGCCGCCTCGCCCGCCGCCACCTTCGCCGCCGCCACCGCAGCCCCGGCCCCGGGCGCGCCCTCGGCCAGCTCCACCGCCGCCCCGTACAGCAGCGGGCGTGCGAACTCCAGGCCGAGCAGGGTGTCCGCGAGGCGGTGTTTGACGGCCTGGAAGGAGCCGATGGGCACACCGAACTGGGTGCGCTGCTTGGCGTACGCCACCGTCGCCCGCAGCAGCGCCTCCCCGCAGCCGAGCGCCTGGGCCGCCGTCGCGAAGGTGGCCCAGGTGCCCGCCGCCGTCGCCGCCTCGCGCACCCGGGCCCCGGAGGCCGCCGCCTCGCCGCCCGCCTCCGGCCGGAAGAGCCGCCGCGCCGGGTCCATGGAGGACGTGGGCCTTCCGGGGCCCCGCGCCAGCCGCAGCTCGTCCCCGGCCACCACGAACACCGCCTCCGCCACATCGGCGTCCAGGGCGTACGGCCCGTACGCCCCCAGGGCCAGCGATGCCACCGCCGTACCGTCCGCGATCCCCGGCAGCCACTCCCCGGCCGCCGGACCGCCCACCGCGCCCAGCAGCACCGCCGCCGCCACGCTCTCCACCACCGGCCCCGGCACCCCGTGGCGGCCCAGCTCCACGAAGGCGACGGCCGTCTCCACCGGGAGCGGGCCCACACCTCCGTACGCCTCCGGCACCGCCAGCGCGAACACGCCCGCCTCCGCCAGCCGCCGCCACAGACCGAGCCCCGGCCCGTGATCGCCGGCGGCCCACGCCCGTACCACCGCAGGCGTATCGGACGCCGTCAGCAGCGCGTCCAGCGAGCGCGCGAACTCCCGCTGCTCGTCGGTGAGGAGAAAACGCATCACCGCCGTCCCTTCGGCAGACCGAGCAGCCGCTCGGCGACGATGTCGCGCTGGATCTCGTTGGTCCCGGCGTAGACCGGCCCCGCCAGCGCGAAGACGTACCCCTCCGCCCACGGCCCGTCCGCCGCCTCCGCGTCCGGGCCGAGCAGGTCGAGCGCGGTCTCGTGCAGCGCGATGTCGTACTCCGACCAGAAGATCTTGTTCAGGCTGGACTCCGCGCCGAGCGCCGCGCCCGCCGTGAACCGGGACGCGGAGGCGGCCGTGAACAGCCGGTACGCCCGCGCCCCGATCACCGCGTCCGCCACCCGGTCGCGCACCGCTGTGTCCGCCGGGTCGCCCGCCGCGCGCCACAGGGCCGTCAGCCGGTCGGCGGCGGCCAGGAAGCGGCCGGGGGAGCGGAGGGTGAGGCCGCGCTCGTTGCCGGTGGCCGCCATGGCGATGTGCCAGCCCCGGCCCGGCTCACCGATGACGTCCTCGTCCGGTACGAAGACCTCGTCCAGGAAGATCTCGGCGAACGCGGGCTTCCCGTCCAGCCGCCCGATCGGCCGGACCGTGACCCCGGGGTCCCGCAGCCCGAACATCAGGTACGTGAGCCCCTGATGCGGCTTCGCCGCCGCCGGGTCCGTGCGGAAGATCCCGAACGCCCGGTCCGCGAACGCCGCCCGCGACGACCACGTCTTCTGCCCCGACAGCAGCCAGCCGCCCGCCGTCCGCACCGCACGCGACCGCAGCGCCGCCAGATCCGACCCGGCCTCCGGCTCCGACCAGGCCTGCGCCCAGATCACCTCGCCGCCCGCAATCGGGGGCAGCACCCGGGCCCGCTGCTCGGCGGTGCCGTGGTCGAAGAGGGTCGGGGCGAGGAGGCTGATCCCGTTCTGGGAGACCCGGCCCGGCGCGCCCGCCGCCCAGTACTCCTCCTCGAACGCCAGCCACCCGAAGAGGTCGGTGTCCCGGCCCCCGTACTCCTCCGGCCAGGAGAGAGCCGACCACCCGCCCGCGTACAGCTCCGCCTCCCACTCCCGGTGCGCGGCGAACCCCTCCGCCGTCTCCAGGGAGGGGAGGGGCCGGGCGGGCACATGAGTGCGCAGCCATTCCCTCGCCTCGGCCCGCAGCGCCTCGGTCCGTGGTGTCTGCGCCAGATCCATGGGGCTGCCTTCCGTGAGGCCGTTCCCTAACAAGTGTTTGGTAGGTTAACGTACGGTCCAAGCACCGTCGAGGAGTGGGGGAGGGGTCGATGGGCGCGCCGGACTACCTGCCGGGCCACGGACTGCTCACCGGCCGCACCGCCGTCGTCACCGCCGCCGCCGGAGCCGGGATCGGCGGCGCCACCGCCCGCCGCCTCCTGGAGGAGGGGGCGCGAATCGTCATCAGCGACGCCCACGCCCGGCGGCTCAAGGAGAGCGCGCACACCCTCGCCGAGGAGTTCGGCGCCGACCGTGTCACCGCTCTGACCTGCGATGTCACCGACGAGGGCCAGGTGCAGGCCCTCTTCGCCCACGCCGAAGCCGCCCACGGCCGCCTGGACATCGTCGTCAACAACGCGGGCCTCGGCGGCACCGCCGAACTCACCGAGATGACCGACGACCAGTGGACGAAGATCCTCGACGTCACGTTGAACGGCACCTTCCGCTGCACCCGCGCGGCCCTGCGCTCCCTCAAGGCCGCCGGCACCGGAGGCGTGATCGTCAACAACGCCTCCGTCGTCGGCTGGCGCGCCCAACGCGGGCAGGCCCACTACGCCGCCGCCAAGGCCGGTGTCATGGCCCTCACCCGCTGCGCCGCGCTCGAAGCCGCCGACTACGGCGTACGCGTCAACGCCGTCGCCCCCAGCCTCGCCCTGCACCCGCACCTGGCCAAGGTCACCTCCGCCGAGCTGCTCGCGGAGCTGACGGAGAAGGAGGCCTTCGGGCGGTACGCCGAGCCCTGGGAGATCGCCAACGTCATCGTCTTCCTCGCCAGCGGCTACTCGTCCTACATGACCGGTGAGGTCGTCGCCGTCAGCAGCCAGCATGCGTGAACGCGGCGGTGGCGGGCGGACAATGGACCGGTGCCTACCAAGAAGAAGCCCCAGGTGACCCCCACCCCCGAACGGCGCCGCGAACTCCTCGCCACCGCCGCCGAGGTCTTCGCCGCCCAGGGATACAACGCCACCACCGTCCGCCGCATCGCGGACGAGGCGGGGATGCTCGCCGGCAGCCTCTACTACCACTTCGATTCCAAGGAATCGATGATCGACGAGATCCTCTCCGCCTTCCTGGACGAGCTCTGGCAGGGGTACGACGCCGTCCTGGCGGCCGGACTCGGCCCCCGCGAGACCATCGAGGCACTGGTCACCGAGTCCTTCCGGGAGATCGACCGGCACCGCCCCGCCGTCGCGATCTACCAGAAGGAGTCCAAGCACCTCGCGACCCAGCCGCGCTTCGCCTACCTCACCGACTCGCAGACGAGGTTCGAGAAGGCCTGGCTCTCCACGCTGGAGCGCGGCGTCGCGGAAGGCGCCTTCCGCGACGACCTGGACATCCGCCTCACCTACCGCTTCGTCCGCGACACCGTCTGGGTCGCCGCCTCCTGGTACCGGCCCGGCGGACACCACAGCCCCGAGGAGATCGCCCGCCAGTACCTGTCGATGGTGCTGGACGGGATCGCCCTGCGTACCTAGCCCCCTCTCGATGACCGAGGAGCAGCAGCCATGGCCGAGGCCTACATCGTCGAAGCGGTACGGACACCCGTCGGACGGCGCAAGGGAGGCCTCGGGGCCGTCCACCCCGCCGACCTCGGCGCCCATGTGCTGCGCGAGCTGATGGCGCGCTCGGGCGTCGACCCGGCGGCCGTGGAGGACGTCGTCTTCGGCTGCCTGGACACCGTGGGACCGCAGGCCGGCGACATCGCGCGTACGTCATGGCTGGCCGCCGGGCTCCCCGAAGAGGTGCCGGGCGTCACCATCGACCGGCAGTGCGGCTCCTCCCAGCAGGCCCTCCACTTCGCGGCCCAGGGCGTCCTCTCCGGCACCCAGGACCTCGTGGTGGCGGGCGGCACGCAGAACATGACCCAGATCCCCATCGCCTTCGCCTCCCGCCAGGCCGCCGAACCCCTCGGCCTCACCGAGGGCCCGTACGCGGGCAGCGAGGGCTGGCGCGCCCGGTACGGCGACGCGCCCGTCAACCAGTTCCACGGCGCCCAGCTCATCGCGGAGAAGTGGGACATCAGCCGCCGGGACATGGAGGAGTTCGCGCTCACCTCCCACCGGCGGGCCGTCCGCGCCATCGACGAGGGCCGCTTCGCCCGCGAGACCGTGGCGTACGGGGACGTCACCGTGGACGAGGGGCCGCGCCGTGACACCACCCTGGCCAAGATGGCCGCCCTCAGCCCCGTCCTGCCCGGCGGTACGATCACCGCTGCCTGCTCCTCGCAGGTCTCCGACGGGGCCGCAGCCCTGCTCATCGCCTCCGAGCGGGCCGTCGCCGAACACGGCCTGACCCCGCGCGCCCGGATCCACCACCTCTCCGTACGGGGCGAGGACCCGATCCGCATGCTCTCCGCGCCGATCCCCGCCACCGCGTACGCCCTGAAGAAGACCGGCCTCACCATCGACGCCATCGACCTCGTCGAGATCAACGAAGCCTTCGCGCCGGTCGTCCTCGCCTGGCTGAAGGAGACCGGCGCGGACCCGGAGCGCGTCAACGTCAACGGCGGGGCCATCGCGCTCGGCCATCCGCTCGGCGCGACCGGCGCCAAGCTGATGACCACGCTCCTGCACGAACTGGAACGCACCGGCGGCCGGTACGGGCTCCAGACCATGTGCGAGGGCGGCGGCCAGGCCAACGTCACCATCGTCGAGCGCCTGTGACGGTCTCCTCCCGCTGCGGCGTGGCGTGATCCACCACCGGCGGGGAGGACGTGCTACGGTGTTCCCGTTGCAGTTTTGGTACCCATGAACTTTATGTGCGCCTGACGGGAATGCTTCCTCAGGCGCTTTATTGTTTTCCGGCTTTCTCCGGATGGGGCTCAATGCGGCGACTTGGAATCCGTAAAGTGCGGGTTCTCGGCACTGCACCTGTTTTAGGAGAATGACATGGCCACCGGCACCGTGAAGTGGTTCAACTCGGAAAAGGGCTTCGGCTTCATCGAGCAGGACGGCGGCGGCGCCGACGTCTTCGCCCACTACTCCAACATCGCCACCTCGGGCTTCCGTGAGCTCCAGGAGGGCCAGAAGGTCTCCTTCGACGTCACGCAGGGCCAGAAGGGCCCGCAGGCGGAGAACATCGTCCCGGCCTAATTGCCGCGACGCGTACCTCGCTGACCGGGGCCCGCACCGTGAAGGTGCGGGCCCCGGTTTGTGCTGTCCGAGCAACAACCCGTTCTGTGCGCGCATCCTGGGGGCGCACGACAAGCGGTAGGACAAGCACATCGGCAGTGATCCGAATCCGTAGTTGCCCAGGAATCCCCCAGGAGGGCAATTCCGTATGACCCGCTTCGAACGCCAGGACCGCACCCCCCGCTCCCGCCCCGCCCGTGGCGGCGGCGCTCAGGCACCGTCGGGCAACCGGGGTGGCGGCGCCCGTTCCAAGGCCCCGGCCCGTCGCCGCGCCACCCCGCCGCAGGGCGAGTTCGCGCTGCCGGAGACGGTGACCCCCGCGCTGCCCTCCGTCGACGCCTTCGCCGACCTCGACATGCCGGCCGCGCTCCTGAAGACCCTCGCCGCGCAGGGCGTCACCGAGCCGTTCCCGATCCAGGGCGCGACCCTGCCGAACTCGCTGGCCGGCCGGGACATCCTCGGCCGTGGCCGCACCGGCTCCGGCAAGACCCTCGCCTTCGGCCTGGCCCTGCTCGCCCGCACCGCCGGGCGCCGCAGCGAGCCGCGCGCCCCGCTGGCCATGGTCCTCGTCCCGACCCGTGAGCTGGCCCAGCAGGTCACCGACGCGCTCACCCCGTACGCCACCGCCGTGAACCTGCGGCTCGCCACCGTCGTCGGCGGCATGTCGATCACCCGGCAGTCCGCCACGCTGCGGCGCGGCGCCGAAGTGCTCGTCGCCACTCCGGGCCGGCTCAAGGACCTCATCGAGCGCGGCGACTGCCGGCTGGACCAGGTCTCCATCACCGTCCTCGACGAGGCCGACCAGATGGCCGACATGGGCTTCATGCCGCAGGTCGTCGCCCTGCTCAAGCAGGTGGAGGCGGACGGGCAGCGGATGCTGTTCTCCGCGACCCTGGACAAGAACATCGACCGCCTCGTCAAGATGTTCCTCACCGACCCGGTCGTCCACTCCGTCGACCCGTCCGCCGGTGCGGTCACCACGATGGAGCACCACGTCCTCCACGTCCTGGACGAGACGGACAAGAAGGCCGTCGCCACGAAGATCGCCGCCCGCGAGGGCCGCGTGATCATGTTCGTCGACACCAAGCGCGCCGCCGACCGATTCGCCAAGCGGCTTCTCGCCAGCGGTGTACGGGCTGCCGCCCTGCACGGCGGCCGCTCCCAGCCGCAGCGCAACCGGACGCTCGACCAGTTCAAGAACGGCCAGGTCACCGCGCTCGTCGCGACGAACGTCGCCGCCCGCGGCATCCACGTCGACGACCTCGACCTCGTCGTCAACGTGGACCCGCCGACCGACCACAAGGACTACCTCCACCGCGGTGGCCGCACGGCCCGCGCCGGGGAGTCCGGCAGTGTCGTCACGCTGGTGCTGCCCGAGGAGAAGCGGGAGATGACCCGGCTGATGCAGGACGCGGGCATCGCGCCGCGCACCACGCGGGTCACCTCCAGCGACGAGGAGCTGTCCCGCATCACGGGGGCGCGTGAGCCGTCGGGGATCGCGATCGTGGTCGAGGTCCCGCAGCCGACGCCGCCGAAGCAGCGGACGCGGTCGGGCGGTTCGGGTTCGGCCGGCTCCGGCGGCGGCACGGTGCGCTCCGGGAGCCGGGGCCGGGGACGGCGGGGTTCCGGTGCGGGTGGCGCCGGTGGCGGTGCCCAGGGGGGTGGCGCGGGTCGTTCCGGCGGTGCGGCGCGCTCCGGTGGCGAGTCCCGTGGTGCGGGCCGCTCCGGTGCGGCTACGCGGGGGCGTCGCGCCGCGTAGCGGCATTTCAAGCCGTCCGGCACGCACCCAGTCGTCCGGCGCCGCTTGAGGACCGGGGCCACTTCCAGCCGTCCTCAAGCGCCGGACGGGCTGGAGATGACCCCGGTCGTCCGGCGCAGGACCGACGTGGTGTCCTCAAGCGCCGGACGGGCTCGAAGTGGCGCCCAGGGCCGCGAGGGTCCGCTCCGCCTCCGCCATCACCCGCCCCACCAGCACCCCCACGCTCGGCAGGTCCTCGATCAGGGCCGCCACCTGGCCAGACGCCATGATGCCCGCATCCGCGCGGCCGTCCACCATCGCCGCCCTCAGCAGCATCGGTGTGTTCGCCGCCATCAGAACCTGGCTCCAGGCCAGCTCCTTGCCGTGCCGCAGTGCCAGACCGTCCCGCACCATCCCCGGCCAGCTCAGGCCCGAGATCCGCCGGAAGCGGGCGGCCTGCCGCACCGCGCGGGACAGGGCGCGGACCCGTCCCGCACCCTCCAACTCCGCCACCATCTCCGTGCGAAGCATCCGGTGCGGGAGCCCGTCCACGGCGGTCGTCAGCGTGATGTCCCTGACCCCGGCCGCCAGATACCGCGCCTTCACCGCATCCGGCACCGTCGAGTCCGAGGTCAGCAGGAACCTGGTCCCCATCGCAACGCCCACCGCCCCGTACGCCAGCGCCGCCACCAGCCCACGCCCGTCGTGGAACCCGCCCGCCGCGATCACCGGGATGTCCACGGCGTCGACCACCTGTGGCAGCAGCACCGTCGTCGCCACGCTTCCCGTGTGGCCGCCGCCCTCGCCGCCCTGCACGATCACCGCGTCCGCGCCCCAAGCCGCCACCTTCTCCGCATGCCGCCGGGCCCCCACCGACGGGACGACCACCACGCCGGCGTCCTTCAGCTCCGCGATCAGCTCCTTCGACGGGGCCAGCGCGAACGACGCCACCCGGACGCCCTCCTCCACGATGATCCGCACCCGCTCCCGCGCGTCCCCGGCGTCGGCGCGCAGGTTCACCCCGAACGGAGCGTCCGTCCGGGACCTCACCTCCCGTACGGCGGAACGCAGTTGGTCCGGCGTCATCGTCGCGGAGGCCAGGATGCCGAGCGCCCCGGCCCGCGCGGTCGCGGTGACCAGGCGGGGGCCGGAGACCCACCCCATCCCCGTCTGCACGATCGGGTACCGCACCCCCGTGAGTTCCGTGAGCGCCGTGCGCATCAGGCCCGCACCTCGCGGTTCCGGGTGCCCGAGGGGTCGATGACCTCGCGGATCAGGGCGAGTTCGGCGGGGGAGGGGTCGCGGGTGTACGGGACGTCGGCGGGTACGGTCAGGGCGAAGCCGGTCGCTTCGCGGACCTGGTCCACCGTGACGCCCGGGTGGACCGAGGCCAGCCGCATCGAACGGTCCGGGGTCGCGAAGTCGAACACCCCGAGATCGCTGACGACTTGAGGGATGCGGTGGAAGCGCGTGGCGGAAGGGCCCGCCGCCTCGGCCCGGTCGTGACCGACCCCGCAGACCATGTCGACCCGCTCGACGAAGACCCGGGCCGAGTGCCGGGGGATCCAGTAACTCACCGGGTTGTTGAGTGTGTTGACCGGTGCTCCGCGTACGCCCAGGAGTTGACGCGTGGGCTGTTCCCAGTCGCCGACGCAGGAGATGTTCTGGTTGCCGAACCGGTCGATCTGGCTCGCGCCCATCATCACGTGCCGCCGCCCGCCGGTGACCAGGGTGAGGTGCTTGCGGTACGGGAGCCACCCTTCCACCTCGCCGTCCGCGTCGACGATCATCGCCTCGCCGTCGGTGAGCAGCAGTTCGGGTGCGAAGGTCAGCCGGGCCAGCCGCGCGCCGACGGACGGGACCGCGCCCATCGGGCTGGCCAGGATCTCACCGTCGCCGCGCCAGGCCTCCGCGCAGGCGATCACGCAGTACTCGGCGCGGGTGATGTCCTTGACGGCGGATGGGGTCATCTCTGCTCCTCGTGCCATGTGCGGACCGCCTGGTGGTAGCTCTTCTCGTCGCCGTCGGGAGGCAGGAAACGCGCGCTGAACTCGGCCCAGGCCGCCGGATCCGCCGCCGCGGCCGCGTACGCCTTCTGGAACGGCTCGTCGCGCGGCTGGTCGGGAACACATGAGGTGAAGTGCGCGCCGCCCGGTGTCTCCGCCACCCCGGTGACGGAGTGCCGTTGGACGAGGAGGGTCTGCGGCGCCACGGACCTCTTCGTCAACTCCACGGTCTCCACCAGGCGTTCGCAGGAGACGTACGCCTCGTCCGCCGCCTCGCAGAACAGATCGTCGAAGTACGGGTCGGGGCCCAGGTACTGGCCGTTGCCCAGCCGGTCCGCCCGGTTCAGGTGGACCAGTGCCGCGTCCATCCGCAGGGCCGGCATCGCGACGAACTCCTCGCCGTCCTCGTACGGTGAAGTCACCGTCCGCAGCTCCGGGTTGACCCGCATCACATCGGAGCCGAGCCCCGCCCGCACCGGCAGGAACGGCAGCCGGTTCGCCGCCGCGTGCAGCCCCCACAGGAACATCGCCTCGTCGATCTCCGTCAGCGCGAACGCCCCGCGCTGCCGGGCCGCCCGGTAGTGCGGCTCCAGCGGGATCGAGTCGAGCGTCACGAACGCCGTGACCAAGCGGGAGATCCGGCCGGCGGCGGCGAGCAGCCCGACGTCCGGGCCGCCGTAGGAGATCACCGTCAGATCGGTGACGGAGGAGCGGAGCAACGCCCGCACCAGAGCCATCGGTTTGCGCCGTGAGCCCCAGCCGCCGATGCCGATCGTCATGCCACTGCGCAGCCGGGCGGCCACCTCGTCAGGCGTCATCGTCTTGTCGCGCGCGGCGGACACCGTACGGGAGCGGGCTCGGTCGGCATCCATCTCTCAGGCCTCCTTGCCGAAGGCGGCGCGGACCCGGTCGGCGGTCCCGGACAGGCTCGCCTCGAAGGTGAAGCCCTGTTCGTAGCGGTAGCTCCGGCGTACGTCGACGGGATCGATGCCGTTGAGCGCGGCCTTCGCCAGCCGCAGCAGGTGTCCGTCCTTACGTGCGATCTCCACGGCCAACTCCAGCGCCGCGGCCGGCACTTCCTCCGGAGGGACGACCCGCCAGACCGAGCCGTGGGACAGCAGCTCGGCCGCCGTCACCGTGCGCGCGGTGTAGTACAGCGTCCGCATCAGGTGCTGCGGGACCAGCCGGGCCAGATGAGTGGCCGCCCCGAGCGCGCCCCGGTCCAGCTCCGGCAGGCCGAAGACCGCGTCCTCGCCCGCCACGATCGCGTCGGCGTTCCCGACGAGGCCGACACCACCGCCGAGGCAGAACCCCCGCACGGCGGCGACGACCGGGACCTCGCACGCGTACACGGCCTCGAACGCCTCCGCACAGCCCCGGTTGACGCCGATCAGGGAGCCGGCTCCCGGGTCGCGCTGCAACTCCTTGATGTCCACACCGGCGTTGAAGCCGCGCCCGGCGGCGGCCAGGACGACACACCGTACGTCCGGGTCGCGGCCCGCGGCCCGGACGGCGTCGGCCAGGTCGTACCAGCCCTGTACGGGAAGGGCGTTGACGGGTGGGTGGTCGACGGTGACGACACACACGCCTTCGGCGCCGGCCGGATGTGCGGTGGAGACAGTCATCGGAGGATCAGCTACCTTTCCACCAAACATTTGTTAGGTGGACGGTAGCAGTCACGCCTCCGGCCGCCAACCAGGCCCACGCGAACGGGAGATGCGATGACCTCATCCACCAGCGGACGGCTCTGCGCGGGCCGGGTCGTCGCCGTCACCGGCGCCGGACGCGGCCTCGGCCGGGCCCACGCGCTCGCCTTCGCCGCCGAAGGCGCCCGGGTCGTCGTCAACGACCTCGGCGTCGGCCCCGGCGGCGACGGCACCTCCGCAGGACCCGCCCGGCGGGTCGTCGAGGAGATCGTGGCCGGGGGAGGGGAAGCGGTCGTCCACGACGGCGACATCGCCACCACCGAGGGCGCCGCCTCCCTCGTCACCACCGCACTGGACGCCTTCGGCCGCCTCGACACCCTGGTCAACAACGCGGGCTTCCTCCGCGACCGGATGCTGGTCAACCTGGAGGAGGACGACTGGGACGCGGTCATGCGCGTCCACCTCAAGGGCCACTTCCTGCCGCTGAAACACACCGCCGCCCACTGGCGCTCCGAGGCCAAGGCGGGCCGCCCGCCCGTCGCCCGGGTGGTCAACACCAGCTCCGGCGCCGGACTCCTCGGCAGCGTCGGCCAGAGCAACTACGCGGCCGCCAAAGCCGGAATCGTCGCCCTGACCCTGGTCGCGGCCGCCGAACTCGGCCGGTACGGAGTCCACGTCAACGCCCTCGCCCCGGCCGCCCGGACCCGGATGACCGAGCAGACCTTCGCCGCGACGATGGCGGCCCCGGGAGAAGGGCGATTCGACGCGATGGCCCCCGAGAACGTCTCGCCCCTCGTCGTCTGGCTCGGCTCATCGGCCAGCGACGGCGTGACCGGCCGCGTCTTCGAGGCCGAGGCGGGCCGCATCACCGTCATGGAGGGCTGGCGCCCCGGCCCCACCGACGACCGGCGCGCGCGCAGGTCCCCGGCCGAGGCGGGAGAGGCGGTGCGCCGGCTGCTGGGGGACGCGGAGGCGCCACAGCGGGTGTACGGGACGTCGTAGGAGAAGGCCCGGACCACGGGTCGCGGGGAAACTCGCTTGCGGAGGCGTCCGCGCTCCCGGTATCCAGCACAGGACACCGAGGAGCGCACGATGACACGGCACGGCCCGCTGAACGAGTTCTGCTGGATGGACCTGAAGACCCACGACCCCTCCGGCACCGCCGCCTTCTTCTCCTCGGTGCTGGGCTGGGAGTTCGCCGTGGACGAGGAGGACTGGCGCCGGGCCGTGAAGTTCTCCGCCGGCGGCCACCGCATCGGCGGCATCAGCGACCTCGCGCAGCCGGTCTACCCGCCGGGCACACCCGCCCATATCGCCTACTACCTGGCGGTCGACGACGTGGACCACCGTACGGCCGTGGCGGCGGAGAACGGGGCGGAGATCCTCGTACCGCCGTTCGACGCGGGGGACCAGGGCCGGATCGCCACGCTGATCGACCCGATGGGAGCGGCCTTCTCCCTCTGGCGGCCGTCCGGGTACGCGGGGTGGCCGCCACCGCCTCTGGAGGAGGACAAGGGTGGGGACGAGGGCGCGCCCCGCATCGAGGCCGCTCCCCACCGTATGGTCCTGGTCTGCGAAGACCCCACGCGGGCCCGGGACTTCTACACCGAGACGGCAGGCACCCCGCTCGCCCGGACCACCTTCCAGCAGGGCCCCTACGGAGCCACCTCCGCGCCGCGGTGGGAGCTGGCCATCGGCGTGCACGACGTGGAAGCCGTCGTCACCCGGGCCTGCGCGCACGAATGCGGCCTCGTCACCCTGTCCCGGGAGTGCGGCCGGCCCCGCGCGCAGCTGAGGAGCCCGGAGGGGCTGACCTTCCGCATCCACCCGCTGGGCCTGTGAGCCCCGCGCCCGTCCGGTGGCGGGACCCGGCCGCATACCGAGAGGATCACCGCATGCCCGCCTTCCTGGAGACCGACCGGCTCGTGCTGCGCCCGTTCACGGACGCCGACGCCCCCCACCTGCTCGCCCTCGACAACGACCCCGAGGTCATGCGGTACATCAACGGCGGCCGGCCCACCACCGCCGACGCCATCCGGGACCGGACCCTGCCGAGGCTCCTCCACGACCACCCCTGCACCGGCACCCGTGGGTTCTGGGCCGCCGAGGAGAAGGCCACCGGCACCTTCCTCGGCTGGTTCGAACTCCGGCCCCTCGCCGACCACGACCCCACCGTCGTCGAGCTCGGCTACCGGCTCGACCGGGCGGCCTGGGGCCGTGGTTACGCCACCGAGGGCGCGCGGGCCCTGGTGGACAAGGGGTTCACCGGCCTCGGGGCGGAGCGCGTGACCGCCAACACCATGGCCGTCAACGCGGGCTCCCGGCGGGTGATGGAGAAGGCGGGCCTGACCTTCCTCCGCGCCTACACCGAGGACTGGCCGGACGCCATCGCGGGCTCGGAACACGGCGAGGTGGAGTACGTACTCACCCGGGCGGAGTGGGAGGCGCGCCGGGCGGACCGGTAGCACCGCCGGCCGGACCGGCCCCACCGCCACGCACCACCCCCTCCAGCAGCCCCACGACCTCCGCATGCCCCGTATGCCGGTCCACCCCCGCCGCCGTCACCCCGTCCCGCAACAGCTCCACCGCCACCGTCTCCTCGCCGTCGACCACCTCCCGCCGCACCACCGCGTCGAGCCCGGTCCCGTACGCCTCCTCCAGCTGCCCCATCAGCTCCCGCTCCAGGTCCACCCCGGCCAGCCGCCGCGCCTCGGCCAGCGCCACCCCGACCACCGCTTCCTGCCCCCCCGCTCCCGCCCCGTACTCCAGCAGCGCCCGCACCGTCCGCCCCGAGCCCCGCTGCGCCGCCAGAACCAGCATCGGCTCGCCCTGCGGGCCCGGCAGCAACGGGTCCGCGCCTTTGGCGAGCAGCGCCTCCACCGTGGCGGCGTGGCCGAGACCCACCGCCCAGCGCAGCGCCGTGAACCCGAACTCCTCGCGCAGATCCGGCCGCGCCCCGGCGGCCAGCAGCGCCTCCACCACCTCGGTGTGCCCGCCGCACGCCGCCCCGCACAGCGGAAGGTCGCCCGCCTCGGGGCCGCTCGCCCGGTCGGGGTCGGCGCCCGCCGCGAGCAGCAGCCGCACCGTTCCGGGCAGGTCCTGCACCGCCGCCAGATAGAGCGCCGTCGTGCCTTCCTCGTCGCTCGCCTCGGCCTGCGCACCCGCGCGCAGCGCCCGTACGACAGCGTTCTCGTCCTCGTACAGCGCATCGAACAGGCTTGGTTCGTCCCCGATCGGCTCGTTCGTCATGCTTCGACCCTACGGTGGCCGAAATGATGCTCAGGTGTCGCACTCCAGTCGCGTACGACACAGCCCGCACCGCGCGACCACCCGGCCCCGCACCGGGAGCCGGATGCGCTGGTGGCAGGTGGGGCAGGCGAAGGAGACCCGCAGGCCCTCGCCGCCGGACTCGAAGGCGTACGGAACATCCGGTTCAGCGGCCGTGCCGGGGTGGTCCTGGGCGTACCGGCGGTCCTTGGCGTACCGCCGCCGTCCCGCCCAGCCCGCCGCCGTCAGCGGAGGCCGGCGCAGATCGTGCAGCGCCTGCGCCCGGCCCTTGGTGTACGCCGTGTACGCCTGCGGGCTGGTGAACCACGGCGAAGGGTCCTCGTCGAACGCCCACGCCCGCTTGGCCAGGACGTATCCGAACTCCTCCGGCGTCAGATACCCCAGCTTCTGCCGGGACGTGGCGTCCTCCCGGAAGGCGTCCAGCAGCAGCCAGCCCGCGCCGAGGTAGGCGGTCACCGTATCGGTGAGGATCTCGTTGTCCCGCGTGCCGGCGAACTCCAGACCCAGCCGGTGCAGCAGGACATGGGTGATCTCATGCGCGAGCGCCGCGCCGATGTCCCTGCGGTGGGTGCGGAAGCGGTCGTTCAGCTCGATGAAGTACTCGGGGCCCGCGGTCAGTTCCACGCTCGCCGCGTGCTCCATCGTGCGGAAGCCGACGATCACGCGGGCGTCGGGCAGATGGAGGTGCTGGACCAGGGCCCGGGCCACCCGCTGGGCGCCGAGATGGAGGTCGTCCGCGTCGGAGAAGGCGGCGTCGGCCGGGACCAGGCTGGTGCCGTAGGAGTGGACGCCGTCGGAGGAGAGGCGCCGGTACAGCGCGGTGATCGCGGACCGGACCGTCTCCAGATGCGGAAAGCCGTGGACGACCGGTGCGCCCGGACTGCCGTTGCTCACGTCCGTACCCCCATCCGCTCCGGCCGGGAACCCCCGCCCCCGGCCGGTCTCCACTGTAGGCCGGGGTGTCCGAGGGGTGCGGGAATCGCCGAGGGCGAGCTTGGCCGAAAAGTACGCCTTGTGGCAGCGGTGAACGGCTCCCGATAATCGGATGGCCTTGACGGGTTCATGACCAAGATGGAGTCGTCCCGTCGTGGTTCCCACCGCAACCCCCCACGAAAGAAGGCAGTCCGTGAAGCAACTCCTGCGTGCGCTGAAGAGATGTTCCGTCGTCGTCGCCACCGTCGCGATCGCCGTCGTCGGCCTCCAGCCCGTCACCGCCTCGGCCGCCCCCAACCCCGTCGTCGGCGGAACCCGCGCCGCCCAGGGCGAGTTCCCCTTCATGGTCCGGCTCTCCATGGGCTGCGGCGGCGCCCTCTACGCCAAGGACATCGTCCTCACCGCCGCCCACTGCGTGAACGGATCGGGCAACAACACCTCGATCACCGCCACCGGCGGCGTCGTCGACCTCCAGTCGCCCAACGCCGTCAAGGTCCGCTCCACCAAGGTCCTCCAGGCCCCCGGCTACAACGGCACCGGCAAGGACTGGGCGCTGATCAAGCTCGCCCAGCCCATCAACCAGCCCACCCTCAAGATCGCCACCACCACCGCGTACAACCAGGGCACCTTCACCGTCGCCGGCTGGGGCGCCAACCGCGAGGGCGGCAGCCAGCAGCGCTACCTGCTCAAGGCCAACGTCCCGTTCGTCTCCGACGCCGCCTGCCGCTCCGCCTACGGCAACGAGCTCGTCGCCAACGAGGAGATCTGCGCCGGCTACCCCGACACCGGCGGCATCGACACCTGCCAGGGTGACTCCGGCGGCCCGATGTTCCGCAAGGACAACGCCAACGAGTGGGTCCAGGTCGGCATCGTCAGCTGGGGTTACGGCTGTGCCCGGCCCGGCTACCCCGGCGTCTACGCCGAGGTCTCGACCTTCGCCTCCGCCATCGCCTCCGCGGCCCGCACGCTCTGACGCCGGTGACCACCACTCGCCGCCCCGCGGGTGGTGGTCACGGCTGAACCACCCCGGGGACGATCACGGCTGAACCACCCCGGGGGCGCCCGAGCACCGTACGGGCGCCCCTGGGCCCAGCTCCCCCCACGCCTCGCCCGCACCCTCCAGCTCCAGCACCCACATCTCGTTGACGCCGTCCCGGAGCACCGGACCCGGTACGTACAGCGTCTCCTGCGGGCCCACCGACCAGTACCGGCCCAGACAGAAACCGTTCACCCAGACGAACCCACGCGTCCAGCCCGGCAGCCGCACCCCCGCGTGACCGACGCCCTCCGCCGTATCGACGGTGAACGCCCCCCGGAACAACCCGGTCCGCTCCCCTCCCGCGTGCATCGGAGAAGGCACCGGCCCGAACGGCACCCCCGCCACCGCACCCGCCTCCTCGAACGCGTCCAGCCGCAGCCCCCGCGCCCGTACACCGTGCAGGTACTGCCGCTCGTGCAGCACCCCGCCCGTGATCCCCTTCGGCTCACCCAGGCGCGGCCCGTAGTTGACCCGGCCCAGCGACTCCACCCACAGCTCCACCTCCGCCGGACCCGCCACCGGCTCCGGCAGCGTCGGGCTCTCCTCGGTCAGCACCCCCGCCCGCACCCCGTCGACGTACACCACCGCCCGGTCCCGCAACCCCGCCACCGTCAGCGGATACGGCATACGCGGCCCCGGCACCGCCACCCGGTAGCGCACCAACCCCCGGCCCACGCCCAGCTCCTCGAACGTCGGTGCCACCCCCGACTCCGGCCCCTCCGGATCACCCAGCGCCTCCAGTACGTCACCGAGCCCGGCCCACCCGTCCAACTCCACCCGCACCGGCGGCCCGGCCGGCCCCACCGGCTCCGGCGGCACCGCGGGCAACGGGCCCTCCACGTATCCCTCCAGCACCTTCCGGAACAGGTGGAACTTCTCCGTGGCCCGCCCGTACTCGTCGACCGGCGCGTCATAGTCGTACGACGTCACCGTCGGCTGGAACTCCCCGTCCTGCACCGGCCCACCCCGGTTCGCCCCCGCCCACCCCGCGAAGTTCGTCCCGCCGTGCGCCATGTAGATGTTCACCGACGCCCCGCACTCCAGGATCTCCCGCAGCGCCCCGGCCGCCTGCGCCGCATCCCGTACGACCGGTTCCGCACCCCAGTGGTCGAACCAGCCGCACCAGAACTCCATGCACATCAGCGGCCCCTCCGGCTGATGGCGGCGCAGCACCTCGAACGCCTCCCGCGCACCGGAGCCGAAGTTCGCCGTGGCCAGCAGCCCCGGCACGGACCCGCCGGTCAGCATGTGGTCCTCGGGCCCGTCCGACGTGAACAGCGGGACGCTCACCCCGCACTCCCGCAACAGCCCCGCCAGCCACTCCAGATACACCGCGTCGCTGCCGTAACTCCCGTACTCGTTCTCCGCCTGCACCAGGATCACCGGACCGCCCCGGCCGATCTCCCGCTCCACCACCTGCGGCAGCAGCTCCCGGAACCACCGCTCCACCACCGCCCGGAACCCCGCGTCCCGCGTCCGCACCCGCCGGCCGAACCGGCCCGTCACCCAGACCGGCAGCCCGCCGTTCTCCCACTCGGCACAGATGTACGGACCCGGCCGCACGATCGCCCACAGCCCGGCCCGCTGCACCGCGTCCAGGAACCGCCCCAGCGCCCCCACATCCCGGTACGCCCCCTCGCGCTCCTCGTGCAGATTCCACGGCACGTACGTCTCGACGCAGTTCAGCCCCATCGCCGCCAGCATCGCCAGCCGGTGCTCCCACTGCTCCTCGTGCACCCGGACGTAGTGCAGCGCACCCGACAGCAGCCGTACGGGCTTCCCATCCAGCCGGAAGTGGTCGGTCCCCACGGTGAAGTCGGACATCGTGTACGTACGCTCCTGCGCTCGGCCCACCCGGCGGCCCGGGCGTGCAATGGTCCGACCACTGTGACCTCTGGTGTTACGACGGTCCATGGACAAAGATCGCTGCTGATTGGACGCAAGGGACCGTCGGACGCAACGGGCCTCTCGGGCGCAAGGGACCCGTCGCCCGCAACGGACCCGCCGGATGCGACGGGTTCAAGGACCCTGGGAGGGGAAGGCCGCGATGTACCACACCTGGATGCGCTTCTTCACCCCCAGCCCGCTCCACCACCGCCTCGGCCTCGTCTGCCTCGGCGTCGGCCTCCAGCACGGCGCACTGCCCACCGTCGGCCCCCGCACCCTGGACCACCACGTCGCCGTCATCGTCAACTCCGGCACCGGCTGGTTCAGCGGCCCCGACGGCCGCCGCACCCCTGTCACCGGCCCCACCCTCATCTGGCTCACCCCCGGCACCCCGCACCACTACGGCGCCGACCCGGGCACCGGCTGGGACGAGAGCTTCGTCGACTTCACCGGCCCCGCCACCACCACCTACACCGAGCTCGGCTGCATCGAACCCGACCGCCCCCTCGTCCCGCTCTCCGACACCGCCGCCCCCCGCGCCGCCGTCGGCCGCATCGTGCGCGCCGCCCGCCGCGGCAACCCCTTGCTGGAGGTCGAGACGGCGGCCGCCGTCCACGAGCTCCTCGTCGCCCTGCGTCGCGCCCGCGCCGACCTCGGCCCCGACGGCGACCCGGTCCTCCAGGCCCTCGCCCGCGACGCCTACCAGCCGCTCACCGTCGCCGAACACGCCGCGAAGCACGGCATGACCCCCGCCGAACTGCGCACCGCCGTCCGGCGCGGCGCCGGGTGCAGCCCCAAGGACTACCTCCTCACCATCCGCCTCGGCCGGGCCAAGGAACTCCTCGCCGCCACCGACCTCCCGGTGGCAGCCGTCGCCCGCCGCGTCGGCTACGACGACCCCGCCTACTTCTCCCGCCTCTTCGCCCGCCGCGTCGGCACCGCCCCCGTCCGCTTCCGCGAACAGCAGGGCCGCAGCGTGCCCGGCGGCTGGAGCGACCAGGTGCCCGACCCGGACCACCCGCCGATGATCGGGCCGTGAGGAGGACGTCTAAGCTCGCTGACCATGAGTACGAGCGAGAACGACGCGTCGGCGCCCGCGTCCACGTCCCAGCTGATCGACCCGTCCGTCCAGGCGGAGCTGAACCGGCTGCGCGAGTCCATCGACAACATCGACGCCGCCGTCGTCCACATGCTCGCCGAGCGCTTCAAGGCCACCCAGCAGGTCGGCCGCCTCAAGGCCGACCACCAGCTGCCGCCCGCCGACCCGGCCCGCGAGACCCGCCAGATCACCCGCCTGCGACAGCTCGCGCAGAGCGCCAACCTGGACCCGGCCTTCGCCGAGAAGCTGCTGAACTTCATCATCGCCGAGGTCATCCGCCACCACGAGCGCATCGCGGAGGAGACGGGCAACGGGAACGCTGCCGACGCCGACGACGGGAACGCTACGGCTGCCGGAGCCTGACGGACGCCACGGCCACCGGGGCCTGACGGGCGGGGGCGTTAAGGCCTCCGGGGCCTGAGGGGCGGGGCGTTAAGGCCTCCGGGGCCTGACGGGCGGACGACCGCCGAGCCTCCTGTACGCCACCGCCACCGCCGCGAGCTCCGCGCCCAGCCTCCCGCGCACCACCGTCACCAGCCCCGCCCCGGCCACCGCCCCCAGCACCGGCCCGGCCACGTACACCCACAGCAGCCCGGCCTCCCCGGACAACAGCGCCGGGCCGAACTGCCGCGCCGGATTGGCCGATCCGCCGCTCAGCGGCCCGAGCACCGTGATCATGAGCGCGGTGACCAGACCGACGGCGTACGGGAGAAGTCTCCGGCCCACCGGATGCGCCAGGAGCCCCGCGAGCAGCAGCGTCGACCCGGCCAGCACCTCGGCCTCCGCCACCAGCACGGCCCCCTCGCTCCAGCCGGGACCGGGCCGCACCACCGCGTGGACGACCGGCGGCCGGACGACCACGGACCCCCACACCAGCCCCGCCAGCCACGTCCCCACCACCGAGCCGCCCCCCTGCGCGACGACGTACGGCACCACCTCCCGCCCCGGGAACGCCCCGAGCCGCCACAGGGCGACGGTGACGGCCGGATTCAGATGCCCGCCCGACCACCGCCCCGGCGCGGAGAGCATGAGGACGGCGAGCAGCGCGCCGACCTCCGCCCCGAGCAGCGCGAACGCCGCCCCACCGCCTCCGTACCCGTCCGGCGCGAAGAGCCACCGCACACCGCTCACCACGGCCAGGAGCAGCAGCGCGGTCAGCCCGAACTCGCAGCCGGCACGGCACATCAGGCCGGGGGAGAGGGAAGGCGAAGGGGAAGGGACCCGATCAGGAAGGCGGGCGGCGGCAGCGCGCGCAGGCGTGAGCGTCATGAGGATGTCCTCGGTACTCGGTGTGCCGCACCGAGGAGATGGTAAGCGCCGACAGCCCCCAGGGGGTATACGCCCCCTCCCGTACACCGGCACACCTCACCCCCTCCTGGGGCAGGCCCCCCTTCCCGTACGCCCAGGGAGAACCCCCCTGCCCGCTCTCGATCCCGTACGGCAGCATGGGCCCATGTCCGTACTGACGCGCGACGAAGCGCAGACCCGAGCCCAGATCATCGACGTGGAGCGGTACACGATCGCCCTCGACCTCACCACCGGCGAGGAGACCTTCGACTCGCGGGCCGCGATCCGGTTCACCGCCCGCACCGCCGGAGACACCTTCGTCGAGGTCAAGCCCGCCACCCTGCGCTCGATCAGTCTGGACGGACAGCCGCTGGACCCCGCCCTCCTCGACGGCAACCGCTACCCCCTCACCGGCCTCGCCGCCGGCCCGCACGAACTGCACGTCGACGCCGCGATGAGCTACTCGCGCACCGGCGAGGGCATGCACCGCTTCACCGACCCCGCCGACGGCGAGACGTATGTCTACACCCAGCTGTTCATGGAGGACGTCCAGCGCGTCTTCGCCGCCTTCGACCAGCCCGACCTCAAGTCCGTCTTCGCCATCGACGTGACCGCCCCCGAAGGCTGGACCGTCCTCGGCAACGGCGTCGCCGACCGCACCGAGGACGGGCACTGGACCATCGCGCCCACACCGCTCATCTCCACCTACCTCGTCGCCGTCGCCGCCGGCCCCTGGCACTCGGTCACCACCCAGCACGCCGGACTGCCCTTCGGCCTCCACTGCCGCCGCTCCCTCGCGCCCCACCTGGACGCCGACGCGGACGAGATCCTCGGTATCACCCGCGCCTGCTTCGACCGCTACCACGAGAAGTTCGACGAGCCCTACCCGTTCGACTCCTACGACCAGGCCTTCGTTCCCGAGTTCAACGCGGGCGCCATGGAGAACCCCGGACTCGTCACCTTCCGCGACGAGTTCATCTACCGCTCGGCCGTCACCGACACCGAACGCCAGACCCGCGCCATGGTCGTCTCCCACGAGATGGCCCACATGTGGTTCGGCGACCTCGTCACTCTCAGCTGGTGGGACGACATCTGGCTCAACGAGTCCTTCGCCGAGTACATGGGCTACCAGACCCTCACCGAGGCCACGGCCTTCACCGACACCTGGGTCGAGTTCGGCGTCGCCCGCAAGGGCTGGGGCTACGACGCCGACCAGCGCCCCTCCACCCACCCGGTCGCCCCCGACCCCGACGCCGTCCCCGACACCGCCTCCGCCCTCCTCAACTTCGACGGCATCAGCTACGCCAAGGGCGCCTCCGCACTCCGCCAACTCGTCGCCTGGCTCGGCGAGAAGGACTTCCTCGCCGGCATCAACACCCACTTCGCCCGGCACAAGTTCGCCAACGCGACCCTCGCCGACTTCATCGACAACCTCGCCTCCGCCACCGACCGCGACGTCCACGCCTGGGCCGAGCAGTGGCTGCGCACCACCGGCGTCGACACCCTCACCGCCGACGTCCACGAACCCACCGGACCCACCGAGGCCGGCCAGTCCTGGGCGCTCGCCGTCGAGCGCGACGGCAGCCGGCCCCACCGCATCACCGTCGCCACCTTCGACCACGCCCTCAACACCCAGGCCGGCCCCGGCCACCTCGCCCCCCGCGACCGCTTCGAACTCGACATCCCCGGTGACTCCACCCCCACCGTCCGCACCGGTCGCCGCCCCGCCCTCGTCGTCCTCAACGACGGCGACCTCACCTACGCCAAGATCCGCCTCGACACCACCTCCTGGGAGACCGCCCTCGGCCACCTCTCCGCCATCCCCGACGCCCTGACCCGCGCCGTCATCTGGAACGCCGCCCGCGACATGGTCCGCGACGGCGAGCTCGACCCCGCGCACTACCTCACCGCCGCCCGCACCCACCTCCCGTACGAGAGCGACCTCGCCCTCGTCCAAGGCGTCCTGGCCTTCGCGGGCGGCCAGATCGCCGACCGCTACGTCACCCCCGAGGCCCGCCCGGCCGCCCTCGCCACCCTCACCAGCCTCTGCCGCGACCTGATCCGCCGCACGGAGGACGGCTCCCACCCGGGCCTGCGCCTCACCGCCGTACGCCACTTCATCGACGCCGCCACCCAGCCCGACACCCTCCAGGCCTGGCTCACCGAAGGCACCGTCCACGGCGGACCCGAACTCGACCCCGAGCTGCGCTGGCGCATCCTCACCCGCCTCGCCGCCCTCGGCGCCACCGACGAAAGGGCCATCGACGCCGAACTCGCCGCCGACCCCAGCGCCACCGGCCGCGAAGGAGCCGCCCGCTGCCGGGCCGCACTGCCCACGCCCGAGGCCAAGGCGGCGGCCTGGCAGGCCATGTTCGGCGACGACACCCTCTCCAACTACCTGTTCACCGCCACCGCCCAGGGCTTCTGGCAGCCCGGCCAGGACGAGCTCCTGACCGCGTACGTCGACCGCTTCTACCCCGACGCCACCGCACTCGCCGCCCGCCGGGGCCCGGCCATCGCGGAGGCCGCCGGACGGTACGCCTTCCCCGCGTACGCCATCGACCCCGACAGCCTCGCCACCGGCACCCGGGCCCTCAAGGACCCGGCCCTCATCCCGGCGCTGCGCCGCAAGCTGGTCGACCAGCTCGACGACCTCCGCCGGGCCCTGGCTGTACGGGCGACGGAGCACTGACCCGGCAGAACCGGGGGAGGACCGGCGGGCGCGCGAAGACACCCTTCGCGCGCCCGCAGGCTTTTCAGCCGGTCATGCACCGACGGCCCCGCGACTGACCGCCGACGGACCGACGATCGGGGGATAGACCGCCGGTGGACCGCCCGTCTCTGGACCGCCCGCCCCCGGACCGCCGGCCCGTAGAACCGCCGGCAGTTCCGCCTGGCCGCCAGCGCCTCGGTCAGGATCGCCCGCGTCCCCTCGCGCCGCCGCACCCCGCGCCGCCACCTTTGCCGGAAGGCCTCGGCCTCCGCCGGAAGCCCCCCTGGCCTCGGCCTCCGCCGGAAGCCCCCCGAGCCTCCGCCCCCGCCTCCGCCGGCCCCCCGAGCCTCCGCCTGAAGCGCACCCCGCCCCCACCGGAACCGCCCCGACCGCCCCTCACCGAAGCCACCCCGCGAGGCACCCCCGTACGCCCGTCCCGAAACCGCACATCTATACCACCCGAACCCCCGGCAAAGGGCCCACACCGGCCACCAGTACCCCTTTCGAGTTCAGATCGTTGACCTCTTCGGCCGCCCCGCCCGAAACCCGGGACAAGCTGGCATGTCCACCCCCGCCCTCCCGAAGGACCACCCCACCCATGCCCACCCCACCCCTCGCCGGAGGCACCGCAGGGCCCGCCGCACTGCGCCCCCTCATCGACACCGTGCTCACCGCACTCCACGACGGCGCGGCCCTCCGGGACGGCCCCCTCCCCGCCGGCGGACCCGACACCGTCACCCCCCGCACCCGCACCGCCACCCACCCCCTCATCCCCGACCACGGCACCGGCGCCCACCACGCCCTCCGCGCCCTCGTCACCGCCCTCACCGAAGGCGCCGCCGACCCCGCCCACCCCCACTGCGCCGCCCACCTCCACACCCCACCCCTCGCACTCGCCGCCGCAGCCGACCTCGCCGCCAGCGCCCTCAACCCCTCCATGGACTCCTGGGACCAGGCCCCCGCCGCCGCCACCCTCGAAGCCGACCTCACCACCGCACTCGCCACCGAGATCTACCCCCACGCCCCCTCACCCGACGCCGTCATCACCACCGGCGGCACCGAAGCCAACCAACTCGCCCTCCTCCTCGCCCGCGAACGCCACGGCCCCGTCCAGACCGTCTGCGCCACCAACACCCACCACAGCGTCGCCCGCGCCGCCTGGCTCCTCGGCCTCCCCGAACCCGTCACCGTCCCCGCCCCCGACGGCACGATGGACCCCGCCGCCCTCGACCAGGCCCTCACCCGCCTCGACCGGCCCCTCCTCGTCGTCGCCACCGCCGGCACCACCGACACCGGCGCCATCGACCCCCTCGACACCATCGCCGACCTCTGCACCACCCACGGCGCCGAACTCCACATCGACGCCGCCTACGGCGGACCCCTCCTCTTCAGCCCCACCCACCGCACCCTCCTCCACGGCCTCCACCGCGCCCACAGCGTCACCCTCGACCTGCACAAACTCGGCTGGCAACCCGCATCCGCCGGCCTCTTCGCCGTCCCCGAACGCCACCACCTCACCCCCCTCCACCACCACGCCCCCTACCTCAACGCCGACGACGACACCGAAGCCGGCCTCCCCGACCTCCTCGGCCGCTCCCTGCGCACCACCCGCCGCCCCGACGCCCTCAAGATCGCCGTCACCCTCCAGGCCCTCGGCCGCACCGGACTCGCCGACCTCATCGACCGCACCCTCGCCACCGCCCACCACCTCGCCGACCTCATCACCAAAACCCCCACCCTCGACCTCTACCGACGCCCCACCATCTCCACCGTCCTCTTCCGCCCCACCGACGCCGACGACCACACCGTCGCCACCCTCCGCCGCACCCTCCTCAACCGCGGCCACGCCGTCCTCGGCCGCGCCCACGCCGCCGGCCGCCTCTGGCTCAAGGCCACCCTCCTCAACCCCCACACCACCCCCCAGGACCTCCAGGCCCTCATCGACCTCGTCACCGCCACCACCACCGACCTGGCAGTCACCACCACCCCCCGCACAGAAGGCGACACCCCGCGATGACCGACCGGCCCGCCCCCGCCCCCGACCGGCCCCACGACCTCGTCGGCATCGGCATCGGCCCCTTCAACCTCTCCCTCGCCGCCCTCGCCCACAACATCCCCGCCACCCCTGACGACCCCCGCCCCCTCGCCGCGACCTTCTACGAACAACGCCCCGCCTTCCACTGGCACCCCGGCCTCCTCCTCGACGGCGCCAGCCTCCAAGTCCCCTTCCTCGCCGACCTCGTCACCCTCGCCGACCCCTCCAGCCCCTGGAGCTTCCTCAACTACCTCCGCACCCGCGACCGCCTCTTCCCCTTCTACTTCGCCGAGCGCTTCCACATCCAACGAGCCGAATACGACGCCTACTGCCGCTGGGTCAGCGAACAACTCCCCGGACTCCACTTCGGCCACCAGGTCGACGCCGTCCGCTGGAACACCGAACGCGCCCTCTTCGAAGTCGACTTCACCCAACTCGACCCCGACGGCGAAGCCGAAGCCCTCGGCCGCGCCTACGCCCGCCACATCGCCCTCGGCATCGGCACCGAACCCTTCATCCCCGAACCCCTCCGCCCCCTCGCCGAAGCCGAATCCGTCCCCGTACTCCACTCCGCCGACTACCTCCGCCACCGCGAACAACTCCTCGCCGCCGACCACATCACCGTCATCGGATCCGGCCAGTCCGGCGCCGAAGTCTTCCTCGACCTCCTGCGCGCCCGCCCCGAAGGCGCCGAGAACATCCACTGGCTCGCCCGCACCCAGGCCTTCGCCCCCATGGAATATTCCAAGCTCGGCCTGGAGCACTTCACCCCCGACTACAGCCGCTACTTCCACGCCCTCCCCGAAACCGCCCGCGACGAACTCGTCCCCCGCCAATGGCAGCTCCACAAAGGCATCGACGCCGACACCATCGCCGCCATCCACGACGAGCTCTACCGCCGCACCCTCCACGGCGGCTGGCCCGACGCCACCCTCACCCCCGGCGTCCACGTCCGCACCGCAGGACGCCTCGCCAACACCCGCGTCGAACTCCACCTCGAACACACCCAGCAAGGCACCCGCTCCCGCCTCACCACCGACGCCGTCATCCTCGCCACCGGCTACCGCGAACGCCCCCTCGACGCCCTCCTCGGCGGCCTCGACCCCTACCTCAGCCGCGACGCCTCCCACCGCCCCCGCATCGACGACCAGTACCGCCTGATCCTCGACCGCGCGGTCACCGGACACGTCTACGTACAGAACGCCGAACGCCACACCCACGGCGTCGGCGCCCCCGACCTCGGCCTCGCCGCCTGGCGCAGCGCCACCATCCTCAACAACCTCACCGCCACCACCCCCTACCCCCTCCCCGAACGCACCGCCTTCACCACCTTCGGCCTCACCACCGGCCACCCCCGCGTCCCCGCCCAGCCCCCCGCCCTCATCCCCCTCAGCCAGTCCGTCTAGCCGGCGCACGGCAGACACAGAACGGCCCGGGACTCCACCACACGGAGACCCGGGCCGAACGAACAGCACACCGCCCAGAGTTACGGGAACACCGGCGTCCCCTCACGCGTCAGCCGCCACCCCACCGAAGCGAACGCCGCCGGATCCACCGACCCCTTCGCCTGCACCCACCCGATGATCGTGTTCCGGATCTCATCCGAATTCGCCCACACCTGCTTCGCCCCCGGCACATGCGGAAAATTACCCCCACCGCTCGCCCGGTAATTGTTCACCGCGAACACGAACCGCGCCGCCGGATCCACCGGCCTCCCCCCGAACGAAAGCCCCACGATCCGCGACCCCACCGGCTGAGCGATATCGATGTCGTACGTCACCCCCGACACCGCGTCATAGTTGTAATCCGGAATCCCGTCCGCATTCGTCAGCTTCGCCGTATCCACCGGACCACCCGGAGCGGTCCGCACGTAATACCGCGCCGAATACTCCAGATACTCCTTCAACTGCGCACCCGTCAGCAGCCGCGCCTCCAACGTGTTCTCGAACGGATACAGCCCCGCCGCATCCCGGATCGTCACCTCACCCGCCGGAATCCCCGCCGTACGCGAGAAGCACGACGCCTGCGACAACACCGGCAGCTCCGCGTACTCCCCACCCGCCAGCGCCGCCGCCACCGTCTCCGTCTGCACCTGGTTGATCAGATCGATGATCGGCTCGTCCTTCCACGGCGCGTCCGCCGTCGACATCGCCACCACCGACGTACCGATCACCTGATTGACGTACGCCACCACCTTCCGGTGCTCCCCCCGCAACAGCGAGACCACCTTCCGGTCCTCGGCCACCGCATTCGAATTCAGCACCTGCGAACCGGCCTTCTCGACCGTCCAGCGCCCCTTCTCCCACACCAGATCGAAATCGAAAACCGTCAGCCGCTGCCCCCACTTCGCCGGCTCCGACAGCACCACACGCTTCCCAGTCTCCTTGTTCACCACAAAATGCTCGGCGATCTCCACATGCGCGTGCCCCACCAGAATCGCGTCGATCCCCGGCACCTGCTCCGCCACCAGACCCGCCGCATTCTCGACGTACGGCAACTGATCCCCGTACGACGACGTCCCCGACGAACCCGAATGCGCCGACACGATCACCACATCAGCACCCATCGACCGCAGCCTCGGCACCCACTTCGCCGCCTGCTCCTCCAACCCCGGGAACACCATCTTCCCGCCCACATTCACCTTGTCCCAGATCGCGATCCCCGGATTCGTCAACCCGAGAACCGCCACCCGCACATCACGCCCGAACGGCGTCCGCAACCGCTTGATCACATACGGGGCGAACGCGGGCCGCAACGTCCTCGCATCCAGCGCATTCGCCCCCAGCAGCGGAAAATCACACTGCTCCTCGAACTTCCGCAGCACCGGAATCCCGTAATTGAACTCGTGATTCCCCAGCGCCGCCGCGTCATAACCGATCGCGTTCATCGCCTTCGCCATCGGATGCACCGGACCACGCCGCGCGGTGATCGGATCGACCTTCGCGTAGTAGTACGACAACTGCGTGCCCTGGATCGTGTCGCCCGCGTCGATCAACAACGTGTTCCGGCGCCCCTTCTCCCGGCGCACCTGATCCACCAGCGTCGAGATCTTCGCCAGACCGATGTCGTTGCGGGCCGCGTCGTCGTACTCCTTGTCGGTGAAGTAGTCCCAGTTGAAGACGTTCCCGTGCAGATCGGTCGTGCCCATGACGGTGAAGGAGTACCGCCGGCCCGGCCGCCCATGACCGTGACCGTGGCCCCGGCCCTGCGCCCGAGCCTCACCACCCGCCACCACCACACCGGCGGCACCCGCACCGACAGCGGCCGAACGGCCCAGAAACGTCCTACGGTCCCACCGGTCCAACGCCATGCTTCTCACTCCTCGTTCAGTAGGGCAACGCGCGTAGATTCTGGCCCGCCCCCGTCACACGCAACACCCCCGGCAGATGAGGATCCGATGACCACCCCACACACCTCCTCCACAACCACCCCCGCCCGCCATGCCACAGTGAACGCATGACCGAAACCCCCACACCCACGCCCGCACCCGCCCACCACCCCTACGGCACCCCCGACACCCCCCACATCACCGTCCGAGGCGAAGCCCACCTCGAAGTCGACCCCGAACTCGCCCACATCACCCTCACCACCACCGCCCGAGGCACCGACCGCCGCACCACCCTCGACGACCTCACCCGCCGCAACACCACCACCCTCGACCTCATCAAGAGCTACGGCGACACCATCGAAAAACTCGAAACCGGCACCCTCACCATCAACCCCGAACTCACCCGCCACGGCCGCGCCGAACGCATCCGCGCCTACCACGGCCACATCCAACTCACCCTCACCATCAACGACTTCACCACCCTCGGCGAACTCATCACCCGCCTCGCCGACCAGGAACTCACCCGCATCGACGGCCCCTGGTGGTCCCTCCGCCCCACCTCACCCCACCACGCCACCGCACGCCGCCAAGCCGTCCGCGAAACCCTCCAACGCGCCCGCGAATACGCCGAAGCCCTCGACACCCGCCTCGGCGCCCTCCTCGAACTCAACGACACCGGCACCCACCACACCCCCCTCGGCCGCGCCGCCTTCGCCGAATCCATGCCCTACGCGGCAGCGGCAGGCGGAGCAGAGGCCGCCGACGCCGCACCCGTCGACCTCGAACCCGTACGCCAGACCATCGACGCCCAGGTCGAAGCGTCCTTCACCCTCATCCCCCCGAACCTCGGATAAACGCTCATCAGAGCGGACCGCCGCACAATTCAACACTTGTCAATAACCCTTCACCCAAAGGTTGTTGAGGTGTCATGCCAAGCCAAATACCTACCCGTAGGTAAGGTTTAGGCTCGAACCATGCGCCGAGCAAAAATCGTTTGTACCCTGGGACCCGCAACCGACACATACGACCAGATCAAGGCCTTGGTCGAAGCGGGAATGGACATCGCCCGCTTCAACCTCAGCCACGGCTCCTACGCCGAACACGAGCAGCGATACCACCACGTCCGCAAAGCCGCCGAAGAGACCGGCCGCAGCGTCGGCATCCTCGCCGACCTTCAAGGCCCGAAGATCCGCCTCGGACGCTTCCGCGAAGGCCCCGTACTCCTTGAACGCGGCGACACCTTCACCATCACCGTCGAACCCCTCGAAAACGAAGGCAACGGCGACATCTGCGGCACCACCTACGACGGCCTCGCCGCCGACGTCACCACCGGCGAACGCATCCTCGTCGACGACGGCCGCGTCACCCTCGAAGTCACCGACGTCGACGGCCCCCGCGTCCACACCACCGTCATCGAAGGCGGCATGGTCTCCGACAACAAGGGCCTCAACCTCCCCGGCGTCGCCGTCTCCGTCCCCGCCCTCTCCGAGAAGGACATCGACGACCTCCGCTGGGCCCTGCGCACCGGCGCCGACCTCATCGCCCTCTCCTTCGTCCGCACCGGACGCGACATCGACGACGTCCACCGCATCATGGACGAAGAAGGCCGCCGCCTCCCCGTCATCGCCAAGGTCGAAAAACCCCAGGCCGTCGAGAACATCGACGACATCGTCGCCGCCTTCGACGGCATCATGGTCGCCCGCGGCGACCTCGGCGTCGAAATGCCCCTGGAACAGGTCCCGATCGTCCAGAAGCGCGCCATCAAACTCGCCAAGCGCAACGCCAAACCGGTCATCGTCGCCACCCAGATGCTCGACTCGATGATCGACAACTCCCGCCCCACCCGCGCCGAAGCCTCCGACGTCGCCAACGCCATCATCGACGGCACCGACGCGGTGATGCTCTCCGGCGAGACCAGCGTCGGCAAGTACCCCATCGAGACCGTACGCACCATGTCCCGCATCGTCGAAGCAGCCGAGGAAGACATCCTCGCCAAGGGCCTCCCGCCCCTCACCGAACGCAGCAAACCCCGCACCCAGGGCGGCGCGGTCGCCCGAGCCGCCGCCGAGATGGGCGACTTCCTCGGCGCCAAATTCCTCGTCGCCTTCACCCAGAGCGGCGACACGGTGAAACGCCTCTCCCGCTACCGCTCACCCATCCCGCTCCTCGCCTTCACCCCCGACGAAGCGACCCGCGCCCAGCTCAACCTGACGTGGGGCGTCGAGACCTTCCTCGGCCCGAAGGTCGACTCCACGGACGCGATGGTCGCCCAGGTCGACGAGGAACTCCTGCGCATCGGCCGCTGCGCGAAGGGCGACATCGTGGTGATCACCGCCGGCTCCCCGCCCGGCGTGGCCGGCTCCACCAACCTGGTCCGCGTCCACCACATCGGCGAGGACGACAGCCCGAAGTAGGGCGGCTCAGTATTTCGGCCCGACGTGCGCATCCATGAGGGCGACGGATGCCCGTCGGGCTACGGAGATGTTGAGCGGTTTGCTACCGCGCGCAAGGGTGGTCCACTCGACGCCTACGGCGGTGAGAGTGTCGCTGAAGAGCTTGCGGATGTCGTCGGACTTGTTGGTGAAGGAGTACCGGGGGTATTCGTAGCGCTTGCGTTCGCCGCGAACCATGCGCGTGGCCCAGTTGATGATGCGACAGCCGTCGGAGTGGATGAGCCCACGGATGAATTCCCAGGGGTGGGCGTCCACGATCTGCTGCTGCCAGGGTTCGAGGACGATCCGGCGGTCGTGCTTCTTGCCGGGGCCGTGCTGGGGGAAGAGGCAGGGCCAGTGCTTGCTCCAGCAGGTGACGTTCTTGCAGCCTTCCCGCTGAAGCCGGAAGACCTTGTTGTCCGGTCGAACAAGCTGTACGGCGTCTGCGCACGCGTCGATGAGCCCGGGCCAGGCGTCATCGCAGGCGATCCGGAGAAAGTGCACCCCGCGTCGAGAAGTGCTGATCCAGCCGTCTCCGAGGTAGAGCCCCAGTAAGTAGGCGTACGCGGACGGGTTCTCGATCGCCGTGGGTTCCTCGGAGCACCTCGGGCAGGGTTTGCCCCGGTCCGTTTCGAGCGGTTCGAGGCGCGTCTGCCAGGAGCGGATCGCGGCGCGCGATATGCCGGTCTGCTTGCTCACGGAATTGAGGCTGCGGCCCTGGGCGACCAGAGCCAGAACTCGCTCGCGGGTTCTCACGTCGTACATGCTGCCGAGTTTCGCCGTGGAGGCGGCTTCCCGGCCTGAAATGGCACAGGCGTACCCAGATCAAGTGAAGTTCGCCGAATCGCCTTGCGCCTTGGAATCCAAGGAAAAGTGCCCCAGGTGGGATTCGAACCCACACTGTCCGCTGTTTGAGAGCGGCCTCTCTAACCAGTTGGAGTACTGGGGCCTTAGAAAGGAAGGGTCATTGCTGCCCTGCGCGTCACTACCTTACAGGAGCTAGGTAGGCTCGTGGCAGCAGTATCTGCCCCATATCAAGGAGCCCCGTGACCACCCCCGAGTCGCCCCAGCCCGTAGACGCCGTCGACGACGACAAGTCGCACGTCCCGCCGCTGACGACCCGCGTCGTCATCGCCGAGGACGAGGCCCTCATCCGCCTCGACCTCAAGGAGATGCTGGAGGAGGAGGGCTACTCCGTCGTCGGTGAGGCGGGTGACGGGCAGCAGGCCGTCGAGCTGGCCCGGGAGCACAAGCCGGACCTGGTCATCCTGGACGTGAAGATGCCGGTCCTCGACGGGATCTCCGCCGCCGAGAAGATCGCCGAGGAGTCCATCGCGCCCGTCCTCATGCTCACCGCCTTCTCGCAGCGCGACCTGGTCGAGCGGGCCCGGGACGCCGGGGCGATGGCGTACCTGGTGAAGCCGTTCAGCAAGAGCGACGTCGTGCCGGCCATCGAGATGGCCGTCTCCCGGTTCGCGGAGCTGAAGGCGCTGGAGAGCGAGATCGCGGACCTGTCGCAGCGGCTGGAGACCCGCAAGCTGGTGGACCGGGCGAAGAGCATCCTGCAGACGGATTACGGGCTCTCCGAGCCGGCCGCGTTCCGGTGGATCCAGAAGACGTCGATGGACCGCCGGATGTCGATGCAGCAGCTGGCGGAGGCGCTGATCGCGGACGCCGAGGAGAAGAAGAAGGCGGCCGAGTAGCCGCGTACGCACCCAAGCGAAAGGCCCGCACCCGGGAAGAACCGGGTGCGGGCCTCTTCACGTACAGAGGAGAAAGGACCTCAGTCCTCGCCCAGGTACGCCTTGCGGACCGAGTCGTCGTGCAGCAGGTCCTGGCCGGTGCCGGAGAGGACGATGCTGCCGACCTCCATCACGTGCGCGTGGTTGGCGAGCGAGAGCGCCGCCTGGGCGTTCTGCTCCACGAGCAGGATGGTGGTGCCCTGGGCGCGCAGCTCGGTGATGGTCGCCATGATCTTCTGCATCATGATCGGGGAGAGGCCCATGGAGGGCTCGTCGAGCATGAGCAGCTTGGGCTGGGACATCAGGGCCCTGCCCATGGCGAGCATCTGCTGTTCGCCGCCGGAGAGGGTTCCGGAGGCCTGCTTCCGGCGTTCCCCGAGGATGGGGAAGAGGTCGTAGGCGCGCTGGATGTCCTTGTTGATCCCGTCGTTGTCCTTGCGGAGGAAGGCGCCGAGGCGCAGGTTGTCCTCGATGGACATGCGGGGGAAGATGTGGCGGCCCTCGGGGGAGTGGGCGAGTCCGAGCGAGACGACCTGGTGGGCCGGGATCTTGCGGAGGGACTTGCCGTTGAACTTGATCTGGCCGGTGAGGGGTTTGATCAGTCCGGAGAGGGTGCGCAGCGTCGTGGTCTTGCCGGCGCCGTTGGTGCCGATGAGGGTGACGACTTCGCCTTCTTCGACCTTGAACGAGATTCCCTTGACGGCCTCGATCTTGCCGTAGGCGACGCGCAGGTCCTCGACTTCGAGTAGTGCGGTCATCGGTCGTTCTCCTTGCTGGTGCTCTCGCCGGGGGTGGCGGGAGCGTCCTCGGTGGTGGCCTCGGTCGTGGCCTTCGCCGTGGGGGTGGTGGCTTCCGGGGTGGTGGCCTCGGGGGTTTCCGATGCCGCGGCGGCTTCGGCGGCTTCGACTTCGGCGACTTCGGCCGCGCCGGGGTCGCCTTCGAAGGGTTCGCCGAGGTAGGCGGCGACGACGCGTTCGTCGCCCTGGACCTCGGCGGCGGTGCCTTCGACCAGTTTCTCGCCCTGGACGAGGCAGGCGACGCGGTCGCAGAGGTTGAAGATGAAGCGCATGTCGTGCTCGATGACGAGGACGGCGATGCCCTTGTCGCGGATGGCGAAGATGAGTTCTTCGGCCGCGCGGGTCTCCTGCGGGTTCATGCCGGCGGTGGGCTCGTCGAGGAGGAGGAGGCCGGGTTCGCTGGCGAGTGCGCGGGCGATCTCCAGCTTGCGCTGTTCGCCGTAGGGGAGGTTGCGGGAGAGGTGTTCGGCCTTGTGGTCGAGGCCGACGAACTCCAGCAGTTCCATGGCGCGGGCCTTGGATTCGGCTTCGGCGCGGTGGAAGCCGGGGCCGCGGAGGAGGGCGGACCAGAGGCCTTCCTTGGTGCGGGTGTGGCGTCCGACGAGGACGTTCTCCAGGACGGTCATGTTGGAGAAGAGCCGGATGTTCTGGAAGGTGCGGGCGATGCCGGTCGCCGTGATCTTGAAGGATTTGGCGGGGAGGACGGTGCCCTTGTAGCGGACTTCGCCTTCGGTGGGGATGTAGAGGCCGGTGAGGCAGTTGAAGAAGGTGGTTTTGCCTGCGCCGTTGGGGCCGATGAGGCCGACGATCTCGCCGGAGTTGACGGTGAGGTCGACGGAGCGGACGGCGGTGAGGCCGCCGAAGCGCATCGTGACGCCGCGGGCGTCGAGGACGGTTTCGCCGGGGGTGCTCACGGCTGTGGCCTCGGCGGTGGTGGTGTCGGTGGTCATCGTCAGGCCCCTGCCTTGGTGAGAGTGGCGGGCGCTTCGTCCTTCTCGTGGAATTCGAGCTGTCGGCGGCGGTTGGCGATGAGGCCCTCGGGGCGGAAGCGCATCAGCAGGACCAGTGCGAGGCCGAAGGCGAAGAGCTGGTAGTCGCTCATGAACTGGAGCTTGGCGGGGATGAGGAAGAGCAGTGCGCCGCCGACGAGCGGGCCGCTGATGGTGCCCATGCCGCCGAGGACGACCGCTGCGAGGAGGAAGGCCGAGTTGGGCGGGACGGCGTGGGCGAACTGGTACTGCTCGGGGGTCACGGTGTAGGTGACGTGTGCCTGTACGGCTCCGGCGAGGCCGGCGAGGGTGGCGCCGAGGGCGAAGGCGATGAGCTTGGTGCGGAAGCCATTGATGCCCATGGCTTCTGCGGCTGTCTCGTCCTCGCGGATGGCGACCCAGGCGCGGCCGATGCGGGATTCGGCGCTGCGGCGGAAGACCACGACCACGATGAGGGTGACCAGCAGCATCAGGAAGAAGTAGTTCGCGAAGCGGCCGATGGTGAATCCGGCGATGGAGTGGGTGGCGCCGAAGTCGAAGCCGAAGATGGAGAGGTTTGGGATCGAGGAGATGCCGTTGGAGCCGTTGGTGACGTCGGGTCCGGAGGTGCCGTCGAGGTTGAGGACGGCGATGCGGAAGATCTCTCCGAAGCCGAGGGTCACGATGGCCAGGTAGTCGCCGCGCAGTCGCAGGGTGGGGGCGCCGATGAGGACGCCGAAGACCATGGAGGCGGTGGCGCCGACCAGGATGGCCTGCCAGAACGGCAGCTGGATGCCGAGCGGGGAGGTCGGGGAGCCGGAGACCAGGGCCGCGGCGTAGGCGCCGACGCCGAGGAAGGCGACGTATCCGAGGTCGAGGAGGCCGGCGAGGCCGACGACGATGTTCAGGCCGAGGGCGACGGTGGCGAAGATGAGGATGTTGACGCCGATGGTCGCGTACTGGTCGTCGGACTGGGTGAACGGGAAGGCCGCGGCGGCGACGAAGGCGCCGACGAGGGTCACGTTGCGGTGGCGTGCGGTGAGGGTGGAGACGCGCTGGATGAGGCCGGCTTTCTGGATCGCCGCGAAGCCGAAGCCGGCGGTGATGAGGAAGCCGATGAAGAGCTCGTCGTACTCGGTGGTGATGCCGTAGGTGAAGACGGCGAGGCCGAGGGCGAGGACGACCGCGACGATCAGGATCTCGATGTACGAGGGGAGGGTCTTCGCGGGCGGGGCGGTGGTGGTGGCGAGGGTGCCCTTGTAGGTCGCCCAGCGGTTGCTCAGGTTGTGCTTGAACTGGTCGTAGGCGCTGTCCTCGGGGTCTGCCGGGGTGATCTCGGGCCGCTCGTAGGGCAGGGAGCGGGCGCCGAGCCAGCCGATGAGGGTGGCGACGAGGGCGACGTAGGCGCCGGGTTCGAGGTTGACGACGCCGCCGAGGCTGACGCTGATGGCGATGATCGAGAACCAGGCGGTGGCGAGGGCCGCGTAGGAGGCGAGCCGGATCGCGGGGTCGGCGCCCTGGGGGGTGAGCCAGGTGAGGCCCTTGATCCCGTAGGAGGAGAGGCCGAAGAGGGTGAGGAGGGCGCCGCTGACGAGGACGAGCCACTGGAGGCCGCCGGGGTAGCCGTAGACCGTGAGGTCGCCCGGGAAGGCGGAGGTCCAGGTCCAGGCGAGGAAGGCGGAGACGACGGTGAGTGCGCCGCCGGCGGTGGCGGTGGCCCGGGCTATGTGCGGCGGGAGGGTGAGTGCGCCGCGGTGGGTGGTGGCGGTCGGTGCGGGTGCGGTGACCGTGGTGGTGGTCTGTGTGGTGGTCATGGTGGTCACGCCCTGTCCGCGACGCGCTCGCCCATGATGCCCTGGGGCCGGAAGAGGAGCACGAGGATGAGGAGTACGAACGCCCAGGCGTTGGCCCAGGACTGGCCGCCGAGCTGTTCGAGGCCGGGGACTTCGGCGATGTAGGCGGCGGCCATGGTCTCGGCGACGCCGAGGGTGAGGCCGCCGATCATGGCGCCGTAGATGTTGCCGATGCCGCCGAGGACGGCTGCGGTGAAGGCCTTGAGGCCGAGGAGGAAGCCCATGCGGAACTGGACTTCGCCGTACTTGAGGCCGTAGGCGACGGCGCCGATGGCGGCGAAGGTGGCGCCGAGGGCGAACGCGACCACGATGATGCGGTCGGTGTTGATGCCCATGAGCTTGGCGGTGTCGGGGTCCTGCGCGGTGGCCTGCATGCCGCGGCCGGTGCGGGTCTTGATGACGAAGTAGCCGAGGACGGCCATCGACAGGGGGGCGGCGATGAGCAGGAAGACGTCACCGGTCTGGATGGTGACGGGGCCGAGCTCGAAGGGGCCGCCGGGGATTTCGGGGAAGGTGCGGGCGGACTTGGCGCCCGGGTACCAGGCCCATACGGCTTGCTGGAGGGCGAGCGAGAGGCCGATGGCGGTGATGAGGGGGGCGAGGCGTGGTCCGCCGCGCAGGGGTCGGTAGGCGAATCGTTCCGCTCCGACGGCGATGGTGGTGGCGACGACGATCGCGCCGATGAGCATGAGGGGGAGTGCGAGCAGCACGCTGGTGCCGCTGGGGAGTATGAGCCAGACCGTGAGGGCCCCGAAGCCGCCGGTCATGAAGATCTCGCCGTGGGCGAAGTTGATGAGCTGGACAATGCCATAGACCATCGTGTAGCCGATGGCGACGAGCCCGTACATCGATCCGAGTAGCAGGCCGTTGACCAGCTGTTGCGGCAGTTCGTTCACCGCGGGTCCTCCGTGTCTTTCGCCGGGTATAGAGCAGCGCGGGGCGCCTGGTGTGCGGCGCCCCGCGCTGCCGGTGGTGGGTCAGGCTGGGTGGTGTCAGCTGGTGAGTTCGCCGGACTTGACCGCGGCCCAGGCGCCGTCCTTGTACTCGTAGACGGTGAGCTGCTTGTTGGTGGTGTCACCGAACTCGTCGAAGGAGACCTTGCCGGTCACGCCTTCGAAGTCGACCTTGCCGACGGCCTCGGCGACCTGGGCGCGGGCGTCGCTCGGGAGCTTGCCGTCGTTGGCCTCGACGACGGCCTTGACGGCCTCGATGATCGACCAGGCGGCGTCGTAGGAGTAGCCGCCGTAAGCCTCGAAGGGCTCCTTGTAGCCGGCCTTCTCGTAGTTCGCGACGAACTCCTTGGCGGACGGCAGGGTCTCGATCGGCGCGCCGACCGAGGTGGCGAGGTCGCCCACGCCTTCGGCGCCGGAGAGCTTGATGTACTCGGCGCTGTAGATGCCGTCGCCGCCGACGACGGGGATCTTGGCGCCGGCCTTCTTGATCTGCTTGCTGAGGGGACCGGCCGCGGGGTACTCGCCGCCGTAGTAGACGACGTCGGCGCCGGAGCTCTTGACCTTGGTGGCGACCGAGGAGAAGTCCTTGGTCTCGGGGTCGATGTGCTCGGTGCCGGCGATCTTGCCGCCGAGCTTCTCGAACTCGGCCTTGAAGGTGCCGGCGAGGCCGGCGCCGTAGGTCTTCTTGTCGTCGATGACGAAGACCTTCTTCTTCTTGGCGTCGTTGAAGAGGTACTGCGCCGCGAAGGGGCCCTGGACCGCGTCGGTGGTGGCGGTGCGGAAGTAGGAGGCGAAGGGGCGCTCCTTGGTGCCCTCGTTCCACTTCTGGCCCTGGGTGAGGGAGGGCGAGGTGTTGGCCGGGGAGACCTGGACGAGCTTGGCGTCGGCCAGGACCTTCTGCATGGACTCGCCGACGGACGAGTTCAGCGGGCCGACGGTGCCGAGGACCTTCTTGTTGGCGACGAACTTGCTCGCGTTCTGCTGGCCGGACGACGGCTGGGCCTGGTCGTCGAGGGCCTGGATCTCGAAGGTGACGCCGTCGACGTACTTCTTGGCGTTGGCCTGCTTGACGGCGAGGTCGGCGGAGTTCTTGATGCCGAGGCCGAGGGCGGAGAGGTCGCCGGTGAGCGGGGCGTCGAGGCCGATGACGACGGTCGTGGTGCCGCCGTCGCCGCTGCTGTTGTTGCTGTCGTCGCGCGAACCGCAGGCGGTGAGGGTGAGTGCCCCGGTGGTGAGCACGGCGGTGAGTATGAGCAAAGAACGGTGTCGCACGAAAAGTCCTTTCCCTGGCGCGGCCTCCTCTGCTTGAGGTGCCGTGTCGGTCGCCGGGCCGTTCTGGGGTGGTGCGAGGGACTGTGCAGCTGACGTGCCCGGCGGCGCGGTGACTGGCGGTGACTCTAAGCGCAGCTGGGGGCGTCCGGGACGGGTCGGCGACGGATGTGACGCTCTTGTTATGCCGTTGAGCAAGGCTTGAGGTTTCCGGGTGCGGATGTGTGGCTTTGGCACGGAGTGCGGAGTGACCACATGCTGAGAACGCGCAGCTCTGCTAAGGGGCTTGGGGTGATCTTGGTGCTGACGCGGGGTGGGGGCGGCGTCGGGCGTGCCGGGGTGCCCCGGGGGCCTCGGGCCGGGGTGGGCGGCTGGTTTTCACATTTCGTACTTGTTACGCAGTGTTACGACGGCGAAGGTGCGTTCGAGTTCGCTGAGGCCGATGTGGCTGCTGAGTGGCTCATGGAACGTCGTTCGCCGTCAAGGGTGTTGACCGAGGGTGGTGATCAACGCCGTTGGGATTGGTGGGGGTTTGGCGCTGCCCGGCCGGAATGCGGGGGGCGATTCCGGCCGGGCAGTGGGGTTCTGGCGGCGGTGGTACGGGGGTGACGCGGCGTGCTTCCGGGGTGCGGGGTCAGCCGGCGTCGGGGCGGGGGGCGTCGCGGAGGAGGCAGGTGAGGCGGGCGGTGCAGACCCGCTTGTCCTGTTCGTCGGTGATGACGATCTCGTACGTGGCGGTCGAGCGGCCGCGGTGTACGGGGGTGGCGACGCCGGTGACGAGGCCGCTGCGGGCGGAGCGGTGGTGGGTGCAGTTGAGGTCGACGCCGACGGCGATCTTGTTCGCGCCGCCGTGGAGCATGGAGCCGATGGAGCCGAGGGTTTCGGCGAGGACGGCCGAGGCGCCGCCGTGCAGGAGGCCGTAGGGCTGGGTGTTGCCTTCGACGGGCATGGTGCCGACGACGCGGTCGGCGGCGGCTTCGACGATGGTCACGCCCATGCGTTCGCCGAGGTGGCCGGCGGAGAAGAGGGCGGGCAGGTCGATGCCGAGTGCCGCGTACTCGTCGATGACTTCCTTGGGGAAGAGGGGGGTGGTGTGCTCGCCCATGGGTCCGGCTCCGATCGTCTGCGCTGGTTCATCGCTGTGTGCACTGTTCTTACCAGAGTGCTGAGCGGACGCTTAGGGGGTGGCGGCTTTCAGCCGTTGGCCTCCGCTTCTTCGAAACGGATGACGACCGACTTGCTGGCCGGGGTGTTGCTGGTGTCGGCGGTGGAGCCGAGGGGGACCAGGACGTTGGTCTCCGGGTAGTAGGCGGCGGCGCAGCCTCGGGCGGTGGGGTAGTGGACGACGCGGAAGCCCTCCGCGCGGCGCTCGACACCGTCCTTCCACTCGCTGACGAGGTCGGTGTAGGAGCCGTCGGTGAGGCCGAGCGCGGCGGCGTCGTCGGGGTTGACCATGACGATGCGGCGGCCGCCCTTGATGCCGCGGTAGCGGTCGTCGAGGCCGTAGATGGTGGTGTTGTACTGGTCGTGGGAGCGCAGGGTCTGCAACAGGAGCCTGCCTGCGGGGAGTTCGGGGAACTCGACGGGGGCGGCGGTGAAGTTGGCGCGGCCGGTGGCGGTGGGGAAGCGGCGTTCGTCGCGGGGGGCGTGGGGGAGGGTGAAGCCGCCGGGGTGGGCGATGCGGGTGTTGAAGTCCTCGAAGCCGGCGACGACGCGGGAGATGCGGTCGCGGATGGCGGCGTAGTCGCGCTCGAACTCCTCCCACGGCGTACGGGAGTCGGCGCCGAGGGCTGCGCGGGCGAGGCGGGCCACGATGGCGGGCTCGGAGAGGAGGTGGGGGCTCGCGGGGGTGAGGTTGCCTCGGGATGCGTGGACCATGCCCATGGAGTCCTCGACGGTGACGAACTGCTTGCCGCTCGCCTGGACGTCCTTGTCGGTGCGGCCGAGCGTCGGCAGGATCAGGGCGCGGGTGCCGGTGACGGCGTGGGAGCGGTTGAGCTTGGTGGAGACGTGGACGGTGAGGCGCGCGCGGCGCATCGCGGCCTCGGTGACGGCGGTGTCGGGTGTGGCGGCGACGAAGTTGCCGCCCATCGCGAAGAAGACCTTCGCCTCGCCGTCGCGCAGCGCCTGGATGGAGCGCACCACGTCGTAGCCGTGGTGGCGCGGCGAGGTGATGCCGAACTCCTGGTCCAGGGCGTCGAGGAAGGCCGGTGCGGGCCGTTCGAAGATGCCCATGGTGCGGTCGCCCTGGACGTTGGAGTGGCCGCGCACCGGGCAGACGCCGGCGCCGGGGCGGCCGATGTTGCCGCGCAGGAGAAGGAAGTTGACGACTTCGCGGATGGTGGGCACGGAGTGCTTGTGCTGGGTGAGCCCCATGGCCCAGCAGACGATCGTGCGTTCCGAGGCGAGGACGAGGGCGAGGGCCTGCTCGATCTCGGCGCGGGTGAGGCCGGTGGCGGTGAGGGTCTCGTCCCAGTCGGCGGCTTCGGCGGCCTTGGCGAACTCCTCGTAACCGTGGGTGTGTTCGGTGACGAACGCGGTGTCGACGGCGCCTTCGGTGGCGAGGATCAGCTTGTTGAGGAGGCGGAAGAGGGCCTGGTCGCCGCCGATACGGATCTGCAGGAAGAGGTCGTTGAGCGGTGTGCCCTTGAGCATGCCGTGCGGTGTCTGCGGGTTCTTGAACCGCTCCATGCCGGCCTCGGGCAGCGGGTTCACCGAGATGATCTTCGCGCCCGCGTTCTTGGCCTTCTCCAGGGCGGAGAGCATCCGGGGGTGGTTGGTGCCGGGGTTCTGTCCGGCGACGATGATCAGGTCGGCCTGGTGGATGTCCTCCAGGGAGACGCTGCCCTTGCCGATGCCGATGGTCTCGTTGAGCGCCGAGCCGGAGGACTCGTGGCACATGTTGGAGCAGTCGGGCAGGTTGTTGGTGCCGAACTCGCGGGCGAAGAGCTGGAGGAGGAACGCGGCCTCGTTGCTCGTACGTCCGGAGGTGTAGAAGAGGGCCTCGTCGGGTGAGGAGAGCGCGGTCAGCTCCTCGGCGATGATCGCGAAGGCGCGTTCCCAGGTGATGGCCTCGTACCGGTCGGCGCCTTCGGGGAGGTAGACCGGCTCGGTGATCCGGCCCTGCTGGCCGAGCCAGTAGCCGCTGCGTCCGGCGAGGTCGGCGACCGGGTGTGCGGCGAAGAAACCGGGCGTCACGCGGCGCAGCGTCGCTTCCTCGGCGACGGCCTTGGCACCGTTCTCGCAGAACTCGGCGGTGTGCCGCTTGTCGCCTTCGGGCCAGGCGCAGCCGGGACAGTCGAAGCCGTCCTTCTGGTTGACCTTGAGGAGGGTCTGCGCGGTGCGGCGCACGCCCATCTGCTGCTGCGCGATGCGCAGGGAGTGGGCGACGGCGGGCAGGCCGGCGGCGGCGTGCGGGGCCGGTTCGACCTGCGGGGCGTCCTGGACCGGGTCACCTGTGGGCGGCTTGCTGGCCATGATGCTGCTCCCCTTCGAGCGCTTCTTCGGCGGTCGTGTGTCCTCACCATCGATCCTGTCACGCCTCCGCAAGGCCGTGCCGGTCCGGATTGTCAGTGGGCCGTGGCAGGATCGGGGGCGTGGCTGAGACGGCATCGAAGAAGACGGCAGACAACCGACCGCGCCTGCTCCTCATGGACGGGCACTCCCTGGCGTACCGGGCGTTCTTCGCCCTGCCCGCGGAGAATTTCACGACGGCGGTGGGGCAGCCGACGAACGCCGTGTACGGCTTCATGTCGATGCTGGCGAACACCCTGCGTGACGAGGCCCCTACGCACTTCGCGGTGGCGTTCGACGTGTCCCGCAAGACCTGGCGGGCGCAGGAGTTCCCGGAGTACAAGGCGAACCGCTCCAAGACCCCCGACGAGTTCAAGGGCCAGGTCGAGCTGATCGGCGAGCTGCTGGACGCGATGCACGCGGACCGGTTCGCGGTGGACGGCTTCGAGGCGGACGACGTCATCGCGACGCTGGCGACCCAGGCCGAGGCGGCCGGGTTCGAGGTGCTGATCGTCACCGGCGACCGGGACTCCTTCCAGCTGATCACGGAGAACGTGACCGTGCTGTACCCCACGAAGGGGGTCTCCGAGCTGACCCGGTTCACCCCGGAGAAGATCGTCGAGAAGTACGGGCTCACCCCGCAGCAGTATCCGGACTTCGCCGCTCTGCGCGGCGACCCGTCGGACAACCTTCCGAGCATTCCCGGCGTCGGTGAGAAGACGGCCGCGAAGTGGATCAACCAGTTCGGTTCGTTCGCCGAGCTGATGGAGCGGGCCGAGGAGGTCAAGGGCAAAGCCGGGCAGAACCTCCGCGACCACCTGGACGCGGTGAAGATGAACCGGGTGCTGACCGAGATGGTCCGGGATGTGGAGCTGCCGAAGTCCGCGACCGACCTGGAGCGCGCTCCGTACGACCGCTCGGCGGTCACCGGCATTCTGGACATACTGGAGATCCGCAACCCGAGCCTGCGCGAGCGCCTCCTCGCCGTCGACCCGGGTGCGGCGGAGGCCGAGCCGCCCGCGCCCGCCGCCGGAATCGAGCTGGACGGCACGGTCCTCGGCTCGGGCGAGGTCGCCCCGTGGCTGGAGGCGCACGGCGCGCAGCCGCTCGGCGTCATGACCGTCGACACCTGGTCGCTCGGCGCCGGTACGGTCACCGAGGTCGCGCTCGCCGCCGCCGACGGAACCGCCGCCTGGCTGGACCCGACGCAGCTGGAGGAGGCCGACGAGCAGGCGTTCGCCGCCTGGGTGGCGGACCCGCAGCGGCCGAAGGTCCTGCACAACGCGAAGAACGTGATGCGGGTCTTCCCGGAGCACGGCTGGCAGCTCGAAGGCGTCACCATGGACACCGCGCTCGCCGCGTACCTGGTGAAGCCGGGCCGCCGCTCCTTCGCCCTGGACGCGCTGGCCGTGGAGTATCTGGGCCGCGAGCTGGCCCCGGCCGCCGCCTCCGACGGGCAGCTGGCCTTCGGCGCCGACGACCGGGCCGAGCAGGACGCCCTGATGGCGCAGGCCCGCGCCGTGCTGGACCTGGGCGACGCGTTCACGACGCGGCTGAAGGAGGTCAACGCCACCGAGCTGCTCCATGACATGGAGCTGCCGACCTCGATCCTGCTGGCCCGTCTGGAGCGGCACGGCATCGCGGCGGACCGGGCCCATCTGGAATCCATGGAGCAGCAGTTCGCCGGGACCGTGCAGCAGGCGGTGAAGGAGGCGCACGCGGCGGTGGGCCGCGAGTTCAACCTCGGTTCGCCCAAGCAGCTCCAAGAGATCCTCTTCGGCGAGCTGGGCCTGCCGAAGACGAAGAAGACCAAGACCGGATACACGACGGACGCGGACGCGCTGGCCTGGCTGGCCGCGCAGACCGAGCACGAGCTGCCGGTGCTGATGCTGCGCCACCGCGAGCAGGCCAAGCTCCGGGTCACGGTCGAGGGCCTGATCAAGACGATCGCCGCCGACGGCCGCATCCACACCACGTTCAACCAGACGGTCGCGGCGACCGGCCGCCTCTCCTCCACCGACCCCAACCTGCAGAACATCCCGGTCCGCACCGACGAGGGCCGGGCCATCCGCCGCGGGTTCGTCGTCGGTGAGGGCTTCGAGACGCTGATGACGGCGGACTACAGCCAGATCGAGCTGCGGGTGATGGCCCACCTCTCCGAGGACGCCGGTCTCATCGAGGCGTTCACCTCCGGCGAGGACCTCCACACCACGGTCGCCTCGCAGGTCTTCGGCGTGGACAAGGACGCCGTCGACCCGGAGATGCGCCGCAAGATCAAGGCCATGTCGTACGGCCTGGCCTACGGCCTCTCCGCGTTCGGCCTCTCCCAGCAGCTGAACATCGACCCGGCCGAGGCGCGGGTGTTGATGGACACCTACTTCGAGCGGTTCGGCGGCGTACGGGACTACCTCCACCGGGTCGTCGAGGAGGCGCGGGCCACCGGCTACACGGAGACGATCCTCGGCCGCCGCCGCTATCTCCCCGACCTCAACAGCGACAACCGCCAGCGCCGCGAGGCCGCCGAGCGCATGGCGCTCAACGCCCCGATCCAGGGCACCGCGGCGGACATCGTGAAGGTGGCCATGCTCCGGGTGGACAAGGCGCTGCGGGAGGCGGAGCTGACCTCGCGGATGCTGCTCCAGGTCCACGACGAAATCGTGCTGGAGATCGCCAAGGGCGAGCGGAAGCAGGTGGAGGAGATCCTGCGCCGCGAGATGGCGGACGCGGTCGAGCTGCGCGCCCCGCTGGACGTCTCGGTCGGCGTCGGCAAGGACTGGGAGTCGGCGGCGCACTGACCGACGGCGGAGGGCCCGGAACCGGGATGCGGTTCCGGGCCCTCACCCGTCCTGCTACGTCCGGTCGGCGGCGGACTCCTCCGCACGGGACCCGTCCGCCATGGACGGTACGGATACGGCTTCCGGGCTCTCCGCCGGCCGCCCGCGCCCGCGCAGCAGCCGCATCCACACCCCGTACAGCAGCAGTCCGCCCGCCAGCCCCGCGCCCGCGCCGAAGCAGGCGGTCGGGATGATGTCGAGCGGGTTCTCGATGCGCCCGAAGTGAGCGTAGAAGCGCAGGCACCGGTGGAGGATCCCGACCGCCATGCAGCCGCCCAGCAGCCCGAGCGCGCCCCACCGTTCGCCACGGGCGAGCTCCGGCAGCGCCTCCGGCACCGGGGTCACGACCGTGCGCCGCAGCGCGGTGAGCAGGAACCAGCCGAGCACCACCAGTGCCAGGGCCGAACTGCCGTACTGCGCGAACAGGTAGAGCGGGAAGCCGCCGACGCTCCGGTTCAGGAACGGCAGCAACTCCGTGCCCCACCGGCTGTGATGGGTGAACGCGTCCCACACCACATGCGTGGCCGCGCCCAGTGCGGCCGATCCCACGAACACCAGCCAGGCGTGCGGCCCGAACGTCCGCCGGGTCCACCGCTGTCCCCGTACGAGCGTGTGGACGCGACCCCGTACGCGTACCGGAAGGAGCGCCACCAGCGGCTCGCGCAGCGCCGCCCAGACCGCCACCAGCACGGCGGCGATCAGCACGTTCACCGTGACGACACCGAGGAAGGTGTGCGTGAAGTCGCCGAACCTCATGGCCCCGGGGATCAGCGTGTCCGCGAAGTAGGTGACGTCGGGCGCGAACGAACCGGCGACGAGGGCCGAGGGGTACAGCCGCCAGCGGGCGGTCCCGTTCCGGCGGATCGCCGGGAGCACGGCGGCGGCATGGCTGAGGGTGAACGGCATGGCGGCAAGTATGCGCGAACGCCCCGAGCCGTACGTCAGGGCACCCTCCGTTGCCCTCCCGGACCACGCGAGCGCCGGAACGTGGAAAAACAGTAAGAAGCGGTCAGGGTGCGGTGCCCGGGCGCCACGAGGTGCCGTAGGGTCGCTTGAGTCTTGCGCTGGGGAGCGCGATCAGCCTTCGAGGGGGAGGGACCGGAACGTATGGCAGCGCACATGCGCCGACGGCTGCGCAAGGGAGCCACGACCACAGCGGTGGCGGCGGCCGCCGTGGCGGCGCTCGCGGCGTCCCAGGCACCCGCGGCCCCGCTGGCCGAAGGGTCCACGGGCGGCGACCAGCAGACCGCCGGCGGTGAGTCGGGCGGCCCGGACGACGGCGCCGCCACCGGCAACTCGCCGTACTACACCGACCTTCCGCCCCTCGTCACACCCAACCGGCCCGGTTCGTCCAGTAATCTCCCGGCCGCCACCGGCAGCGCGGAAGCGGGCATCCCGGCCTCGGTCCTGGCCGCGTACAAGCAGGCCGAGCGGACCGTCACGACCACCGACCCGGCCTGCCGGCTGCCCTGGCAGCTGCTCGCCGCGATCGGCAAGGTCGAGTCCGGCCAGGCCCGCGGCGGCCAGGTCGACGCGAACGGCACCACCCCGACCCCGATCCTCGGCCCGGCCCTCAACGGCCAGGGCTTCGCGCTCATCAAGGACACCGACGGCGGTGCGTACGACGGCGACGCCGTCCACGACCGCGCGGTCGGCCCGATGCAGTTCATCCCGTCCACCTGGGCCATCTGGGGCCAGGACGCGAACGGCGACGGCCGCAAGGACCCCAACAACATCTACGACGCGGCGCTCGCCGCCGGCCGCTACCTCTGCGCCGGCGGCCGGAACCTCGCCGTCGCCGCCGACCTCGACCGGGCGGTGCTGAGCTACAACCAGTCGACGGAGTACCTGCGTACGGTCCGGTCCTGGTTCGCGTACTACCAGCGCGGTGCGCACGAGGTGCCCGACGGCAGCGGTGTCCTCCCGACCGCGCCCAGCACCCCGGCGCCGAGCCCGACCCTCACCCCCGGCGGGACGACGAGCCCGACGCCCTCCCCGTCCCCGTCCTCACCCGGCGGTACGAAGCCGAGCCCGGGCCCCACGAAGCCCGGCGGCGGCTCCACCAGCCCGACGCCGACGCCGACACCGCCCACCACGCCGCCGAAGCCGACGCCGCCCCCGAAGCCGACCCCGTCCCCGGCCGAGACCTTCGGCTCCCTGGAGAACGCGGGCACCGGCCCCCTCCGCGCCACCGCCGGCGCCACGTTCGAGGAGCGGGTCTCCGTCCGCGCCCGCAACGCCCTCGGCGCCCCGATGGCCCAGCTGCCCGTCACCTTCACCATCACCGGGACCACCGGCACCCTCTTCGACGGCGGCAAGAAGAAGGTCACGGTCATCAGCAAGGCCGACGGCACCGCCACCGCACCCGCGCTCAAGGCGGGCGAGAAGACCGGCGAGTTCAGCGTGACCGCCACCGCCGGCACCACCCGGCCGCGCACCCTGACGTACGCGGCGAGCGTCACCGCCCGCCAGGCCGACAAGATCATCCGGGTCGACGACAAGGCGCTCGTCGCAGCGCCCGGCGAGAAGTTCGCCGACGCCGTCACCGTCAAGGCCACCCACAAGGGCGTCGCCGCCCCCGGAGTGGCCGTCACCGCCACCATGGTCAAGGACAGCCTCGGGCTCATCGACAACGACAAGGGCCCGTACTTCAAGGACGCGGCCGGAAAGCCGCTGCGGACCCTGGAGCTCACCACCGACGCCGACGGCCTGCTCCAGCTCCCGGAGATCTTCGCCGACGAGAACCCGGGCACGTACAAGCTGCGGCTCACCACCGAGGGCGGCGGCTCGGTCGTCATCGAGCTGACCGTCCAGGCGCCGGAGGAGACGGCCCCGGAGGAGACCGAAACCCCCGAAGCCTGACCCGGCCGCTCCCGAAGATCTCACCGCTCCCACCGACAGCCCCCGCGCCCACCCGGCGCGGGGGCTGTCCGCGCTGTTCTCATCTCACGCCACGGTTGCTACGGTGCCCCATCCCTGACGAACCATCAGATCGCCGCCGTACCGTTCCGGGAGGTCGAGCATGCGTGCCCTCGTCGCCGCCGCCATCGGGCTGGCCGCAGCCTTCGCGCTCGTGTTCACCCTCTCCGCCGTCGGCTCACCGCCCGGCGAGACCTCGCCGAAACCCCTGCTCACCACGGTCCCGGGCCCCAAGAGGTAGTACCGCAGAGGGAGAGGTCACCACCACCATGCGCCGCCGAGCCGGTCTCGTACTCCTGGCCTTCGCCGTCTTCTTCGCCGCCCTGTCCCCACTGCTGCGCTGGTACGCCTTTCCCCGCCTGGCCAAGGTGCCGCCGAACCAGTACCAGGAGGTCGTGCTGGAGGCGAAGCCCGCGACCCTTCTCGACTACACGACGCTCAAGGCGAAGGAGGTCGAGAAGGTCACCATCGTCCAGACGCTCAAAGGCAACGTGGAGGAGTCCGAGAAGATCGAACGCAGCGCCGGACGCGACGTCGTCGTCTGGGACGCGCTCTCCTACATCGAGGGCCCCGAGGGCAAGATGGTCTCCGCCATACCCGAGCGCTACATCTTCGACGCCCACACCCAGGACCCGGTCAACGCCACCGGTGAGATGGTCGACGGCGACCCGGTCCGCCGTACCGGCATCGAGTTCAAGTGGCCCTTCCTCACCGAGAAGCGGGACTACGAGTACTTCGACGCCCAGTCCCGTGCCACCGCCCCCATCCACTACAAGGGCACCCGCACCTTCCGTGGCCTGGAGGTCTACTACTTCGAGCAGACCATCCCGTGGACCGAGGTCCCGATGCCGAAGAAGATGCCCATCGAAGGCGTCACCGCCGAGCAGATCGCCCAGACCGGCATCACCCGCTGGTACACCACCAAGCGCATGTTCTGGGTCGAGCCGGTCACCGGAGCCCCGGTCAACGGCGAGGAGATCCACGAGGAGGAGCTGCGGAACGCGAAGAAGATGGGCATGTCCGAGGACACCGTCACCGCGTTCTCCGGCCATGTGAAGATGCGCGAGGACTACATCGTGGACACCGTCGAGCTGGTGAAGTCCCAGCGCGTCCTGGTCCTCCTGCTCACCTCGTACCTGCCGTGGGGCTTCCTCGGCCTCGGCATCGGACTACTGGCGCTCGCGCTGTGGCTGGAGGCGCGGTCGCGACGGCCGGAGGGTGTTACGAGCGCTTGAGACGTGCGGAGGTGTACCGCGTCGCTTGTACGGTTGCGGGGTCCTCCGGCCACGGATGCTTCGGGTAGCGGCCGCGCAGCTCCGCCCGTACGGCCTTGTAGCCGTCCCGCCAGAACGACGCCAGGTCGGCGGTGACGGCGGCGGGCCGGCCGGCGGGGGAGAGGAGGTGGACCAGGACCGGTACGCCGGCCACCCGGGGCGTCTCGCCCAGCCCGAACAACTCCTGGAGCTTCACGGCGAGTACGGGCTGCTCGCCGCCGTATTCGACCCGGATACGGGAGCCGCTCGGCACCTCGATCCGCTCCGGCGCCAGCTCGTCCAGCCGCACCGCCTCACCCGTCGCCCACGGCAGCAGCCGGCGCAGCGCCTGCCCCGCGTCGATCCGGCCCAGGTCCGCGCGCCGCCGGGCCCGCGACAGCTCCGGCTCCAGCCAGCCCCCCGGGTCCGCGAGCAGCGCCTCGTCCGACACGTTCGGCCACGGCGCGCCCACCACCCGGTGCAGGAACGCCAGCCGCAGCCGCATCTGCTCACCGTCCCGGCTCCACCGCAGCAGCCCGAGCCCTTCCCGCGCGAGCCCCTCCACCAAGGCCCCGCGCACCAGCTCCGGATCCGGCTGCTTCAGCGGCCGCACCGCCAGCTCCACCGCCCCCACCCGGTCCACCGACCGGGCCACCACCTCACCGTCGACCCAGCGCACCTCCTCGCCCCGCACCCGCAGCTGCCCGGCGGCCAGCAGCGCGGTCTCCTGGTCGACCACCGCCGCCAGCCGCACCCGGGCCGAGGCCGCGTGGGAGGGCCGGTCCGCGACGGCGACGGCCAGCCAGGGTGCGCTGCGCAGCCGCGAGGTCTCCCGCAGCTCCGCGCCCGTACCCGACACCATCAGGAACGCCCCGTCGCCCCGGGCCCGCGCCACCCGCTCCGGAAAGGCCAGCGCGGCGACGAGCCCGACGACGGCGTCATCGGAGCCGTGTCCGGAAGCCCCGTCCACCTGGGACGACAGCCGCCGCACCTCCTGCTTCCACCGCGCCGCGTACCCGTCCTGGCCCCGGCGGGCCGTCCGCAGCGCCGCCGCCAGATCGTCCCCGTACTCCCTCGGCGGCTCCTCGCTCAGCAGCGCCACCACCTCCGCCGCCCGCCGCGCCCCGGCCTCCCGCGCACCGTCCAGCAACGCCCGCGCCAGCCGGGGATGCAGCCCGAGGCGGGACATCCGTACACCGCGCTCGGTGACCCGGCCGTCCGCGTCCACCGCCCCGATCGCGCCCAGCACCTCACGGGCGGCGGCCATGGCCCCGGCGGGCGGCGGGTCCAGCAGGGCGAGCGAGGAGGCGTCCGGATCGCCCCAGCACAGCGCCTGGAGCGCGAACGCCGCGAGGTCGGCCACCTTGATCTCCGGGGCCGGGAACCGCGCGAGCCGCCCGTCCTCGGCCTGCTCCCAGCACCGGTACACCGCCCCGGCCGCCTCCCGCCCCGCCCGGCCCGCACGCTGCCGACCGGCCGCCTGCGAGGCCCGTACGGTGGTCAGCGCGCTCAGGCCCCGGGCGTGGTCGGTACGGGGTTCCCGGGCCAGGCCCGAGTCGACGACGACCCGCACGCCCGGCACCGTCAGCGACGACTCCGCCACCGAGGTCGCCAGGACCACCCGCCGCCCCTCGGACGCCCCGGCCAGCACCGCGTCCTGCACGGCGGCCGGAGCGCGCCCGTGCACCTGGAGCACCTCCGCGTCCACCCCGGCGAGCTGCCCGGCCACCCGCGCGATCTCCCCGACACCGGGCAGGAAACAGAGCACGTCCCCGTCCCGCTCGGCCAGCGCCCGCCGAACGGTGGCGGCCACATGCGTCAGCAGCGCCGGATCGACGCGCATCCCGTGTGGAGGCTTCACCGGCCGGGCGGGCGGCGCCCAGACGACCTCCACCGGGTACGAGACCCCCTCGGCCTCGACCACCGGCGCATCGCCCAGCAGTCGCGCCCACCCCTCCGCGTCCGTCGTCGCGGAGGCCGCCACCAGCCGCAGAGCGGGCCGGATCGCCTCCCGTACGTCCAGGAGGAAGGCGGCCACCGTGTCCGCGTCCAGGTGGCGCTCATGGCACTCGTCGATGATCACCACGTCGACCCCGGCCAGTTCCTGGTCCCGCTGGAGCCGCTGGAGCAGCACCCCGGTGGTCACGACCTCCACCACGGTGTCCCGCCCCACCACGCGCTCGCCGCGCACGGTGAAGCCGATCCGCCCGCCCGGCTGCTCGCCCAGCAGCCACGCCATCCGCCGCGCCGCCGCCCGTGCGGCGATCCGGCGCGGCTCGGCGACCACGACGCGGCGCACCGGTCCGTCGCCGGTCAGCCCGGCCAGGACCAGCGGCACGAGGGTCGTCTTGCCGGTGCCGGGTGGGGCGCAGAGGACGGCGACGCCACGGTCGTCGAGCGCGCGCCGGAGGGCGGGGACGGCGGTGCGGACGGGGAGGCGGTCCAGGGCTTCGGTGCGGATCACGGTCCCAGTGTCGTACGGGCACTTCCGGTGCGGACGGTCAGTCCCGCCCGCACACGAAGAACCTCAGTGCCGCCCGCACACGAAGAACCTCAGTCCCGCTCGCACACGAAGATCGCCGTGCCCGGGATCAGGTTGCCCCGGAGAGGCGACCAGCCGCCCCACTCCTGGTCGTTCCACTCGGGCCATTCCGGCTCGACGAGGTCGACCAGCCGGAACCCGCCCGCCACCACGTCCCGCACCCGGTCGCCGAGCGTGCGGTGGTGTTCCACGTAGACGGCGTTGCCGGCCTCGTCCTGCTCGACGTAGGGGACGCGGTCGAAGTAGGAGGCGGCGACGGAGAGGCCTTCGGGCCCCGGCTCGTCCGGGAACGCCCAGCGGATCGGGTGCGTCACGGAGAAGACCCAGCGCCCGCCGGGCCGCAGTACCCGGTGCACCTCGCGGAAGACCTGTACGGGTTCGGCGACGAAGGGCACCGCCCCGTACGCGGAACAGGCCAGGTCGAAGGAGGCGTCCCGGAACGGCAGCCGGCCCGCGTCCGCCTCGACCAGCGGCATCCCCTCGCCGATGCGCAGCGCGTGCTGGAGCTGGCGGTGGGAGAGGTCGAGCGCCACCGGCCGGGCGCCCTGTCCGGCCAGCCAGCGCGAGCACTGTGCGGCCCCCGCGCCGATCTCCAGGACATCGAGCCCCTTGAGGGAGGCGGCGGGCCCCAGCAGGCCGGCCTCCGCCTCGTCGAGCCCCTCAGGGCCCCAGACGAAGCGGTCGTCGCCGAGGAAGCCGCCGTGGTCCAGCTGGTACTCGTCGGCGTTCCGGTCCCACCAGCCGCGGCTGGCCCGGCTGCTCTCGGCCTCGTCCGCCGCGCGGCGGGTCGCTTCGGGTTCTGCGGGTTCCTCTGTGTAGGTCCCGTGGATCTCTTGGCTCATCGTGCCCGTCGTTGTAGTTTGCCTTCACTCGCCGCACGCGGTACGGACCAGAGGTGGTACCGGGTGGACACGTGTGTGCGCGACGCCTTGCCGCACTGCCGTATTGTGTACGGGTCGATCGGCCCGAACGCGCCTCGGAGAACAGGAGTTGCTCCGGTACAGAGCCGGTACAGAGCCGGTACGGGGCCGTGGTGCCCCTCGGTTCGCGCCTGCGCGCATTGACCCTGTCCGGCTGCCCCCGTATGCTACAAGTTGCGCTGCGAGCCTGCGCGCCTCAGACCTAGCAGGCCGCGCTCGCGTCTGTTGCATGTCCCCTCGGTTGTCGAGAGCGTCTCTCCGGAAACGGATTGCGTGCTTTCCAGGCTGTCCGGCTTCTGCAGAGGCGATACGGGCTTTCGGCGTAGCAGTACCTACGACTCTCTGTCCGTACCGGAGCCCTTTCCCACATGACGAGCAGCACCGAGACCACCGCCACCACTCCGCAGGTTGCGGTCAACGACATCGGCGACGCGGACGCGTTCCTCGCGGCGATCGACGAGACGATCAAGTACTTCAACGACGGCGACATCGTTGACGGTGTCATCGTCAAGGTTGACCGGGACGAGGTTCTCCTCGACATCGGTTACAAGACCGAAGGTGTCATCCCGAGCCGTGAGCTCTCGATCAAGCACGACGTCGACCCGAACGAGGTCGTCAAGGTCGGCGACGAGATCGAGGCCCTGGTTCTCCAGAAGGAGGACAAGGAAGGCCGCCTGATCCTCTCGAAGAAGCGCGCTCAGTACGAGCGTGCCTGGGGCACCATCGAGAAGATCAAGGAAGAGGACGGCATCGTCACCGGTACCGTCATCGAGGTCGTCAAGGGTGGTCTCATCCTCGACATCGGCCTCCGCGGCTTCCTCCCGGCGTCGCTCGTCGAGATGCGTCGTGTCCGCGACCTCCAGCCCTACGTGGGCAAGGAGCTCGAGGCGAAGATCATCGAGCTGGACAAGAACCGCAACAACGTGGTCCTGTCCCGCCGTGCCTGGCTCGAGCAGACCCAGTCCGAGGTGCGCCAGACGTTCCTCACCACCCTCCAGAAGGGTCAGGTCCGCTCCGGCGTCGTCTCCTCGATCGTCAACTTCGGTGCCTTCGTGGACCTGGGTGGCGTCGACGGTCTCGTGCACGTCTCCGAGCTCTCCTGGAAGCACATCGACCACCCCTCCGAGGTTGTCGAGGTCGGCCAGGAAGTCACCGTCGAGGTCCTCGACGTCGACATGGACCGCGAGCGCGTCTCCCTGTCGCTCAAGGCGACGCAGGAAGACCCGTGGCAGCAGTTCGCCCGGACGCACCAGATCGGTCAGGTCGTCCCGGGTAAGGTCACCAAGCTCGTTCCGTTCGGTGCGTTCGTCCGCGTCGACGAGGGCATCGAGGGTCTGGTCCACATCTCCGAGCTGGCCGAGCGCCACGTGGAGATCCCGGAGCAGGTCGTCCAGGTCAACGACGAGATCTTCGTCAAGGTCATCGACATCGACCTCGAGCGCCGCCGCATCAGCCTCTCGCTGAAGCAGGCCAACGAGTCCTTCGGTGGCGACCCGGCCTCGGTCGAGTTCGACCCGACCCTGTACGGCATGGCCGCGTCCTACGACGACCAGGGCAACTACATCTACCCCGAGGGCTTCGACCCCGAGACCAACGACTGGCTCGAGGGCTTCGAGTCGCAGCGTGAGGTCTGGGAGACGCAGTACGCCGAGGCGCAGCAGCGCTTCGAGCAGCACCAGGCCCAGGTCATCAAGTCCCGCGAGGCCGACGAGGCCGCCGCTGCCGAGGGTGCTGCCGCCCCGGCCGGCGCCGCTCCGGCCGCCTCGGGTGGCTCCGGTGGCGGTTCGTACTCCTCGGAGTCGGCGGACAACTCCGGCGCCCTGGCGTCGGACGAGGCCCTCGCTGCCCTGCGCGAGAAGCTGGCGGGCGGCCAGAGCTGACGCTCCGGATCCCGACGGCTCATCGGCTGCGGTAAAGCTGTAGAGCGGTAAGTGTGAGGCCCGTTCCCTTCGGGGGGCGGGCCTCACTCGCGTAAGGAGACGTCTACGGGGTGACGGTGATGTTGGTCAGGCCCTTGCCGCCGGTGACGGTGTTGCTCGCGTGGACCGTGGTGCGGCAGGTGGCGCTGTTGTTGGTGACGTTGATGGCCAGCTGCCGGTCGCCGGTGGCGCCGGTCAGGTTCGAGGTGTTGTCGCGGAAGACGGTGCCGCAGCCCCAGCCGCTCCGCTGGGTGTGGGTCTCGTAGCCGTTGTTGGTGGTACGGGAGCCCCGGTTGCCCTCCACCAGGACGTTGTTGCCCTTCACGTCGACCCAGGAGTCGTCGTAGTTGGCCCCGGTGAGCCCGTTGCCGTCGAAGGTGTTGCCGATGATGCGGGCGCCGGTGGTGCCTTCCTTGATGTCGACGTTCTCGCCGCGGACATCCGGCCCGATCGTGTTGTTCAGGATCTGTGCGTTGTCGCTCCGGTCGGAGAGGTCGTTCGCCGTCCCGACGTACACGCCCTCGCCCATGCCGCGCCCGTTCTGCCCGATGTCGTAGATGCGGGAGTTCTTCAGTACGCCGTCGCGCGAGGACTTGCGGAAGTGGACGCCCTCCATGTCGAGGTCGTGGACGGTCACCGAGTCGATGACGACGCCGTTCGCCGCGTCGGCCATGATCCCTTTCTGCCCGCCCTTGATCGTGACCCCGTGGACCGTCCAGTACGAGGCGCCGTTCAGGTGCAGCCCGTAGCCGCCGCCCGCTGTCAGGACGGCTCTGCTGGAGCCGGTGAGGATGATCCGGGCGCCGGAGGTGCCGGGCCGGGTGGCCTTGAAGTTGCCGGTGTACGTGCCGTCGGCGAGCCGGATCGTGTCGCCGGGGGAGACGGTGGTGAGCGCCGACTTCAGCTGGGCCGCCGTGGACACGTCGATGACGGCCGCGTGCGCGGGCCCGGCACCGGTCAGGAGCAGCCCACCGGTGGCGAGGACGGCGGCGAGCAGGGCGGTGAGGGGAGTGCGGGGGCGCATGGGGGAGGCCTTCCCGTCGGAGGGGGGTCCAGGGGCGTCCCGTACATTCCTGCACATTCCTGTACGTGAATGGAGGCCGCATCTCTGAACGTGTCGCCCAGTGACGGTAGGGACGGCGATCGGGCCCGTCAAGGTCTGGACCAATAACTTCCCGGCCCCGACCGGCAACTGACGCGCCGTGAAGCTCCGTTGCCGGAAAGTGCGGTCGCGGGGAATGCTCATGCGGCCGGCCGTGTTCTTCCCAGGGAACACGAGGAGGAGCGGTAACCGTGCCTGATCCGCAGAGTCTGTACGAATGGGAGCCGAAGGGCCTGGCCGTCGTCGACATGGCGCTGGCCCAGGAGTCGGCCGGCCTGGTCATGCTCTACCACTTCGACGGATACATCGACGCGGGCGAGACCGGCCAGCAGATCGTCGAGGGCCTGCTCGAAACGCTGCCCCACCAGGTCGTGGCCCGCTTCGACCACGACCGGCTCGTCGACTACCGCGCCCGCCGGCCCCTGCTGACCTTCCGGCGCGACCGCTGGACCTCCTTCGAGGCCCCGACCCTGGAGGTCCGGGTCGTCCAGGACGCCACCGGAGCGCCCTTCCTGCTGCTGTCGGGCCCGGAGCCGGACGTGGAGTGGGAGCGGTTCGCCGCCGCCGTCGAGGAGATCGTCGAGCGCCTCGGCGTCCGCCTCACGGTCAACTTCCACGGCATCCCGATGGGTGTCCCGCACACGCGGCCCGTCGGCATCACGCCGCACGGCAACCGCACCGACCTGATGCCGGGCCACCGCAGCCCCTTCGACGAGGCGCAGGTCCCGGGTTCGGCGGAGTCCCTCGTCGAGTACCGGCTGATGGAGTCCGGCCACGACGTCCTCGGAGTCGCCACCCACGTCCCGCACTACGTGGCCCGCTCCGCCTACCCGGACGCGGCCCTGACCGCGCTGGAGGCCATCACCGCCGCGACCGGCCTGGTCCTGCCCGCCCTCGCGCACTCCCTGCGCACCGAGGCGCACCGCACACAGACCGAGATCGACCGGCAGATCGGCCAGGGCGACGAGGAGCTGGTCTCGCTCGTCGAAGGCCTTGAGCACCAGTACGACGCGGTCGCCGGCTCCGAGACCCGCGGCAACCTGGTCGCCGAACCGGTCGACCTGCCGTCCGCCGACGAGATCGGCCGCGAGTTCGAGCGCTTCCTCGCGGAGCGGGAGGGCGACGGCTGAGCTGCCGGGCCGCCTGCGACCGGGAGGGCGGCGGTCGGGCGTCCCGGCGGGGCCCGTAGGCTGCGGCCCATGCTGAAAGTGGGCCTGACCGGCGGGATCGGCGCCGGCAAGAGCGAAGTGTCACGGCGACTCGTCGCGTACGGTGCCGTCCTGATCGACTCCGACCGGATCTCGCGCGAGGTCGTCGAGCCCGGCACCCCCGGGCTCGCGGCCGTGGTCGAGGAGTTCGGGCCGGACATCCTGGCGGCCGACGGCACGCTGGACCGCCCGGCGCTCGGCCGCATCGTCTTCGCCGACCCGGACCGCCGCGCGGCGCTCAACGCGATCGTCCACCCGCTGGTCGGCGCCCGCTCCGCCGAGCTGGAGCGGGAGGCGGGTGCGGACGCCGTCGTCATCCACGACGTACCGCTGCTGGCCGAGAACGGCCTCGCACCCTTCTACGACCTGGTCGTCGTCGTGGACGCCTCGCCCGACACCCAGCTGGACCGGCTGGTGAACGTACGCGGAATGACCGAGTCCGACGCCCGCGCCCGGATGGCCGCCCAGGCGACCCGCGAGGAACGCCTCGCCGTCGCCGATCTGACCGTGGACAACGACGGGCCGCTGGAGGCGCTGGAGCCGCAGGTCCGCGGAGTGTGGGAGGAGCTGCTCCGCAGGGCCGCCGCCACGCGCTGATCGCCGTACCGGAATACCCGCTCCCGGGTGGACGTTGGAAACCCGGGAGCGAAGGGAAGGATGCGACCGTGCCCGAGAGCAACCCGGAAACCCATGTCATCGACTTCCGCGCGGCCGAGCAACTGCTCGACGCCCGGGACCCCCGGGGCGCGGTCAAACTGCTCGACTCGGTGATCGCCGCCCACCCGGAGAACACCGCCGCCCGGCTGCTCCGGGCCCGCGCCTTCTTCGCCGCCGCCCAACTGCGCCCGGCCGAGCTGGAGTTCGAGCTGGTGCTGGAGCGCGAGCCGGACAACGCGTTCGCCCACTACGCACTGGCCCGCACCTTCGAGCGGGCGGGCCGCCCGGAGGCGGCGACGCGGCACTTCCGGCTCGCGGCGGCGCTGGACCCGAAGCCGGAGTACATGAAGGCGGCCAGGTTCGACGCGGACGAGTGAGCGCCGGAGGCCGGGCCCGACGCGGAGGTCCCGGGGCCGTCACGGCGGTTTCGTACGGTCCCCGGGGTCCGGCCTCCGCCACCGAGGACGCCCGGCGCGGTCGGGTTCGTACGGCGGCACGTCCCGGCCCGGCTGGAAGTGCGCTCCCTGGCGCATGCGGTACGTGACCACGCAGAGGTCCAGGAGCGTGAGGGCCAGGAGCACCGCGCAGGCCGCCGCCCAGCCCACCCGCCCGACCAGCAAGAACGCCACCAGGCCGAAGAGCGCCCAGAACGTCCCCCAGATACTCAGCCAGAGCCGCATCCGCAGCGGACTGCGGGCGGTCGCGGGCTCACTGCCGGTACGCATGGCCATCACCTCCCCTCCAGCATGGACCCGTGAGCCCTGCGGCGGGAACCGATGCCCCGGCGCGGACCGTTGATCCTTCTCCGGTCCCGGCCGGGTGGATCGCTCAGTGCACGAAGGTGTAGCTGCGCCACGGCGGGCCGCTCTCGGGAGCCACGTCGCTGAACCGGGTCGCCACGTACGCCGTGCCCTGCCCGGAGCAGTCGCGGGTCGGGTAGAGGACGATGTCGACCAGCGTGCCGTTCTCCAGCTCGCGGGCTCCGGCGGGCGCCAGCCGGTGGCAGCCGCGCACGGAGGGGCTGTTCACCTGCACCACCGCCTCGCGGTCGGTGTGGTAGGTCACCGGGCCGACCGCGGTGCGGCCGAGACCGGAGCAGCCCGAGACGGTGAGGGCGAGGAGCGAGGCGGCGGCGACGGCGCCGAGACGGCGTCGGCGGGGATCGGGCGCGGTCACGGACATGGGCGGGTCCTCGTCTGCTCGTCCGGTGCTCGTCCGGCTCGTTCGGTACGTCTCCGGCCCTCATCGGTACGCCGGGAAGACGTGCTGGCGCTGGCCACCCTGCCCGCTCCCCACCGCCCCGGCATCCGGTGCGCGGCCGACCGGGCGAGGGCCGGGACGGGGGAGCGCACCCCGACCCCGGACCGGGAGCCGCTCGTCCATCACTGGGTGTGACCGGTTCCGGATCGGCCGCAGGAGCGCCGCATACGGCTCTGAGCTGCGATGACGTGACCGCGAGAAGCGTTGTCAGACCTCCCGCCTAGACTCGCAGAGTCAGCATGAACCGTGCTGACCGACTGACTCGTCGGAGCAGCCGGGAGCAGGTGGGAGGGGGTGGCCGGAATGACGGCGGAGGACCCGCGCGACCCGCGCGGCGGCGGGCCGCGCACCGCGGACGTCGGCCGCCTGCTGCGCTGTGCGGCGGTCTTCCTGCCGGGCCCGGTTCCGCGCGAGGGCCGGATCGCCTTCTGGGACCCGCACGCGGAGGCGCCTGGCGGGTCCTCCTTCGCCTACGCGGACGGGGCCCACGCCGACGACCGGGCCCCGGCCGACGCCGTGCCGTACAGCCCGGACCAGCTCACCGTCCTCCGGCGGGACGGGGCCGCGCCACCCCCCGGTATCCGGAGCGCCGAGGTGCCCGCCGCGCTGCTCTCCGTGGCCGACGCGCTCCCCGTGCTCGTCCGCGCCCGCCACCAGACGTCCGCGCATCCCGCCACCCGCTGCTGGGGCGCGGCCGCACTGCACGCTCTCCACCTGGTCGCGCGCGGCAGGCTCCTGCCCGGACTCACGGCGGACGGCCACGACGCCTGGCGTGCGGGCCCACGGGACGCCGAGGACGTCGCCCACCTGCGGGCCACCGCGGCGGCGATGCCGTACGAGGGGTACGCGACGCCGCTCCCGGAGCAGGACCCGCCCCGGCTCCCCGACCCGGAGGCGCTGATCGGGTCCTTCCTGGACGCGGTCGCCGACACGCTCCCGCGCACCCCGGCCGCCGCTTTCGCGATGGGCGCGCCCTTCGCCGCCCGGGAGCCGCAGCACCTGCCCCACTCCGCCGCCTGGGCCGTCGAGGTGGCCTCCGGCCTGGACGCGGGGGTGCGGGTCTCGCTCCGGCTCGACCTCTCCGCCTACGAGCTGTTCGACACCGCCGACACCTACGCCGTCACGGCCTCCGGAGAGGGGGGCGACGAGAGCGCCCCGGCGCACCCGGACGACCCGGCGCTCCGCCACGCCGCCGCGGCCGTCGTCCAGGTGCACAGCCTCGCCGACCCGACGTACGTGGTCGACGCGGCCGCCCTCTGGAACGGGCTGGCGGGCGAGCCGTTCGGGCCGCGCGCCCGGGTCGACGCGGTGCTCGCGCTGCGCCGGGCCGCCCGGGTCTGGGGACCGCTGGAGCGGCTGCTGGACCAGCACGTGCCCGATGTGCTCGCGATCACCGAGGACGAGCTGTACGAGCTGCTGAGCGACGCGGGAGCCCGGCTGGCGGCGGCCGGGGTCCATGTCCACTGGCCCCGCGAGCTGGCCCGTTCGCTCACCGCGGCCGCCGTCGTGCGGCCCGCGCCCGGATCGGCCACCGACGGCACCTCGTTCTTCGACGCCGAGCAGCTCTTCGCCTTCAACTGGCAGTTGTCCCTGGGCGACGAGCGGCTCACCGAGGCCGAGATGGACACCCTCGCCGAGGCCCACCGCCCGGTGGTGCGGCTGCGCGACCAGTGGGTGGTCGTCGATCCGAACCTCGTCCGCAAGGCGCGCAAGCGGGAGCTGGGACTGCTGGACCCGGTGGACGCGCTGGCCGTCGCCCTCACCGGCAGCGCCGAGGTGGACGGGGAACAGGTCGAGGCCGTCCCGGTCGGGGCCCTCGCCGCGCTCCGTGCGCGGATCCTCGCCGACGACGTGGTGATCGCACCGCCGCCAGGCCTCGGCGCCACCCTGCGCGACTACCAACTGCGCGGTCTGGCCTGGCTGGACCGGATGACCTCGCTCGGGCTCGGCGGCTGCCTCGCCGACGACATGGGCCTCGGCAAGACGATCACCCTCATCGCCCTCCACCTCCACCGCGCGCGGAAGGCCCCCACCCTGGTCATCTGCCCGGCCTCCCTCCTCGGCAACTGGCACCGGGAGATCCACCGCTTCGCCCCCGGCATCCCGGTCCGCCGCTTCCACGGCACCGACCGCACCCTCGGCGAGATGGACGGCGGCTTCGTCCTCACCACGTACGGCACCATGCGCTCCAGCGCACCTCAACTCGCCGCGCACACCTGGGGTCTGGTCGTCGCCGACGAGGCCCAGCACGTCAAGAACCCGCACTCCTCCACCGCCAAGGCCCTGCGCACCATCCCGGCCCCGGCCAGGGTCGCCCTGACCGGCACCCCGGTGGAGAACAACCTCTCCGAGCTGTGGGCCCTGCTCGACTGGACGACCCCCGGACTGCTCGGCCCGCTCAAGGCGTTCCGAGCCCGGCACGCCCGGATCGTGGAGAACACCGGCACGGCCGCCGGCCTCGGCAACGAGGAGGCCGTCGAGCGGCTCTCCCGGCTGGTCCGCCCCTTCCTCCTCCGCCGCAAGAAGTCCGACCCCGGCATCGCCCCCGAGCTGCCGCCCAAGACCGAGACCGACCACCCCGTCTCCCTCACCCGCGAGCAGGCCACGCTCTACGAGGCGGCGGTGCGCGAGACGATGGCGCAGATCGAGGCGGCCGAAGGCATCGCCCGCCGCGGCCTGGTCATGAAGCTGCTGGCCTCGCTCAAGCAGGTGTGCAACCACCCGGCGCAGTATCTGAAGGAGGAGCCCACCCGGCTCACCGGCCGCTCCGGCAAGCTCGCCCTGCTGGACGAGCTGCTGGACACGATCCTCTCCGAGGACAGCTCGGTCCTGATCTTCACGCAGTACGTGACCATGGCCAAGCTCCTCTCCGCGCACCTCGCCTCCCGCGCCATCCCCTCCCAACTCCTGCACGGCGGTACGCCGGTGGCCGAGCGGGAGCGGATGGTGGACCGCTTCCAGTCCGGCGAGGTCCCCGTCTTCCTGCTCTCCCTCAAGGCCGCCGGCACCGGGCTCAACCTCACCCGCGCCGCGCACGTCATCCACTACGACCGCTGGTGGAACCCGGCCGTGGAGGAGCAGGCCACCGACCGCGCGTACCGCATCGGCCAGACCCAGCCCGTGCAGGTCCACCGGCTCATCGCCGAGGGCACGGTGGAGGACCGGATCGCCGAGCTGCTGGAGTCCAAGCGCGCCCTCGCCAACGCGGTCCTCTCCACGGGCGAGACCGCCCTCACCGAGCTGAGCGACCGCGACCTGGCCGACCTCGTCTCCCTGCGGAGGCCCGCATGAGCCCGTCATCGCGGAGGCCCGCATGAGCCCGCGCCCGACCACCGGCCCGGCCGCCCGGAGATCGGCCCCCCGCGCCCGCCCCGGCCCCGACGACCTGCGCCGCACTTTCGAAGCGGTGCCCGCCCGCACCTCCCCGGAGGGCGAGCCCTTCGCGGACAGCTGGTGGGGCCGCGCCTGGGTGGCCGCGCTGGAGTCGCTGTCGATGGACGGGGCCCGGCTCGCCCGCGGCCGTGCGTACGCCGACGAGGGCAAGGTCGCCGCGATCACCGTCACCCCCGGTCGCGTCGTCGCCTATGTGCACGGCAGCCGCGCCCGTCCCTACCGCGCCGAGCTGCGCCTGCGCACCTTCACCGACACCGGCTGGGACACCTTGCTCGACGCGGTCGCCGCCCACCCCGGCCACCTCTCCGCGCTGCTGGCCAAGGAGATGCCGCACTCCCTCGCCGACACCGCGCGGGAGGCCGACGTCCGGCTGCTGCCCGGTGGCAACGACCTGGACCCGAGCTGTACGTGCCCCGACCACGGCCGGCCCTGCAAGCATGTCGCCGCCCTCTGTTACCAGAGCGCACGGCTGCTCGACAGCGATCCGTTCGTCCTGCTGCTGATGCGGGGCCGGGGCGAGCGCGAGCTGCTGGACGAGCTGGGCCGCCGCAACGCCGTCCACACCGCCCGCGAGCGCCCCGCCGCCCCGGCCGTCCCCTCGGTCCCGGCGGCGGAAGCGCTCGCGGACCGCTACCTGCCGCCGCTCCCGGCGCCCCTTCCCGTACCGCCGAATCCGGGTCAGCCGCCGTCCTACCCGGACCTGCCGGGCGCACGCGATCCGCTGGGCCTGGACCACCTCGCCACCGATGCCGCCGCCCGCGCCCACGCGCTCCTGACGACCGGCGGTGATCCGCTGGCCGGGCTCACCGCCTGGCAGGACGCGGTCCGGATCGCCGCCTCCCGTCCGACCGCCGGGCTCACCGCCACCACCCGCGCGCTCTACCGGGAGCTGGCCCACGCCACCGGCCGCAACACCACCGACCTGGCCCGCGCGGTGGCCGCCTGGCGGCAGGGCGGGGCCGAGGGCCTCGCGGTCCTGGAGGAGCCCTGGGACCCGCCGGCCGGCCCCTTTGACCGGGCCAGGCCGCTGCTGGCCGCCGCCGAGTTCCCGCGCTTCACGCCCTGGCGCAACCACCTCACCCACCCGGCCGGCACGCTCCAGCTCCGCTTCGGCCACGACGCCCGCTGGTACGGCTACGAGTCCGACCCCGGCACCGAGGACTGGTGGCCCCGCGCCACACCCGACCCCGACCCGGTCGCCGCCCTCGAAGGACTGCTGGCCGGCGACACGGACACCACGGCCCCGGACGACATCGACCCGTCGTACGTCAGATGACACCTACGGACGACAAAACCTTTGGCCACAGCCCAGTTGACGCTGTTACCGTCCTCGACGTGGCGAAACTCAATCAGATCATCGCAGTGGAGAAGGGCGTCAAGTCCAAGGCGCACCAGGACCTGACGGCGGCCCACCACGGCCTGCAGAAGGCCGGACTGCTGGCCGGGATCTCCCGGACCTACCAGCCCAAGGACGAGGAGGGCGAGCAGCTTCCGCCCGAGTCGACGCTGGTCCAGGTCAAGGCCGAGGACGTGCTGCGGGACACCGCGAGCACCCTCACCCGGCTCTTCGATGTGACCGCCACGAAGGACTGGGCGAACTGCTCGGCCCGGGCCGACGTGAAGGTCGACGGCCGGGTGCTGGTGGCCGAAGTGCCGGTGTCGTACCTGCTCTTCCTGGAGAAGCAGCTCACCGACCTCAACACCTTCATCCGCAAGCTGCCGGTGCTGGACGCCGCCGAGGCCTGGGTGCAGGACCCGTCCACCGACTCCTGGAAGACCGAGCCGGTCCGCACGCTCCGGACGAAGAAGGTGCCCCGCAACCATGTGAAGGCGGAGGCCACCGAGAAGCACCCGGCGCAGGTCGAGGTGTACTACGAGGACATCCCGATCGGTTACTGGACGACGGTCAAGTTCTCCGGCGCACTGCCCGCGCGGCGCGTCAACGAGCTGCTGGACCGGGTCGAGAAGCTCCAGCAGGCCGTGAAGTTCGCCCGCGAGGAGGCCAACGGCGTCGAGGTCACCGACCAGCGGGTGGGTGATGCGGTATTCGGTTACCTCTTCGGGTGACCGGCCTCGGTCATCCCCTCGGGTGACCGACCATGGATTCCCCGGCCGCCGATGACGGTGACCGGGGTGCGCGAGGAGCGCAAGCTGAAACTGAAGCTTGTCGTGAAGGCGCGGTTCCAGTGGAGGTTCGACTCCTCCCTCCGGCACGGGCCGGAGTAGCCCAAGCAGGCAGAGGCAGACCGCCGTCAATCTCAGACTCTTGCTCCAGACTCAGCATTCGCCGCCGATCGCCGGATCGAACGGGCCCGGGCCCGCGCGCGTCGAGATGCCGGTTCAAGTCCGGCCCGCAGAGCTCCGATCTGCGGTGGTCCAAAGGCAGGACGCGACGACATCATGACTGACCCGGACCCTTAAACGCGCCGGCGTGCAAGATGGGCGGCACTCTCAGGGCCCGGAGGCCGGCTACGCCTCCGGGCCCGCTCCCGTTCCCGGTACCTCTGCTGCTCCGAGCGACACGCCCCGCCCCGCGAAGAAGCGCTCGAACTCCGCCGCCGGCAGTACGGCCGCCCGCGTCCCGGCGTCCGTCCCCGACGGGTTGTGGAAGTGGAGGCCGGTTCCGTCGGCCGTCCGCGCGGTCACCAGCACCAGATGCCCGCCGCGTCCCGGAGCCGGCCGCTCCGGATGCCGGATCCCGTAGTGGACGGAGGTCAGCACCGTCCGGCCCGCGTCCAGCAGCTCAGGGATCTCGTCCACCTCCAGGTGCCGGTGGACCGTGGCCTCGCGCCCGTACACCTCGCTGACGTACTCCGCGAAGGGCGCGTAGACCAGGCCCCGGATCACACCCTCCGCGTCCTCCGTGTACGCCCCGTACTTCAGCGCTCCCTCGCGCAGTTCGAAGAGCGAGGGCGCGTCGGCGCCGAGCGCCATGCGCAGGCAGGTCATACCGCACAGATGACCTGCCCACCGCGCGTACTCCTCGCGCGAACCCGCGCCCGACTCAGCCCAGCCCGGGTCCTCGGCCGGATCCAGCCCGCCCTCCACGATCGGCCCGACCAACTCGGCCGTGGCGAACTGCGTGTGGACGGGGAGGGAGCAGAGAGCACACGTCACTGGCGGTATCCGTTCAGGAAGCGGCCGATGCGGCTGATCGCCGCGTCGAGATCATCAGCGTACGGAAGGGTCAGGATGCGGAAGTGGTCCGGGCGCGGCCAGCTGAAGCCCGTGCCCTGCACCACCTGGATCTTCTCGCGCAGCAGCAGGTCCAGGACGAACTTCTCGTCGTCGACGATGGGGTGCACCTTGGGGTCGATGCGCGGGAACGCGTACAGCGCGCCCTTCGGCTTCACGCACGAGACGCCGGGGATCTCGTTCAGCCGCTCCCAGGCCCGGTCGCGCTGCTCGTGCAGCCTGCCGCCCGGCGCCACCAGCTCCCGGATGGACTGCCGTCCGCCGAGCGCGGCCTGGATGGCGTACTGCGCGGGCGCGTTGGGGCACAGGCGCATGGAGGCCAGCATGGTGAGGCCCTCCAGATAGTTGCGCGCGTGCTGCTGCGGACCGGAGACCACCATCCAGCCGGAGCGGAACCCGGCCACCCGGTACGTCTTCGAGAGCCCGCTGAAGGTGAGGCAGACCAGGTCCGGGGCGAGGACGGCCGCGCTGTGGTGCTCGGCGCCGTCGTACAGGATCTGGTCGTAGATCTCGTCGGCGAACACCATCAGCCCGTGCCGACGCGCGAGATCGAGGATGCCCTCCAGGATCTCGCGCGGATACACCGCGCCGGTGGGGTTGTTCGGGTTGATGATCACGACGGCCTTGGTGCGGTCGGTGATCTTCGAGGCCATGTCGGCGAGGTCCGGGTTCCAGTCGGACTCCTCGTCGCAGATGTAGTGCACGGCCTTGCCGCCCGCGAGGGTGGTGACGGCGGTCCAGAGCGGGAAGTCGGGAGCCGGGATCAGTACTTCGTCGCCGTCCTCCAGCAGCGCCTGTACGGCCATCGAGATCAGCTCGGAGACCCCGTTGCCGAGGAAGATGTCGTCCACGCCGACCTCGGTCAGCCCCATGGCCTGGTAGCGCTGCGCCACCGCCCGCCGCGCGGAGAGGATGCCGCGCGAATCGGTGTAGCCGTGGGCCTGGGGCAGCATCCGGATCATGTCCTGGACGATCTCCTCCGGCGCCTCGAAGCCGAAGAGTGCCGGGTTGCCCGTGTTGAGCCGGAGCACGCTGTGGCCCGCCTCCTCCAGGGCGTTGGCGTGCTCGATGACCGGGCCCCGGATCTCGTAACAGACCTCGTTGAGCTTGCTGGACTGCCGGAACTCCATGCGGTGCCTCCCCGAGCCGAACTGCGATACTTGGTTTTACCAAGTGTGAGCTTGGAAAGTCCAACAACATGTCTAGACTGCGTCGCATGCCACGTCAGCAGCCCGCCGCCGCACGCCCCGTCAGACGCCGGAGCTACGACCAGTTCTGCGCCTCCGCCCGCGCCCTCGACTCCGTCGGCGACCGGTGGACGCTGCTGATCGTCCGCGAACTGCTCGCCGGACCCCGCCGCTACACCGACCTCCACGCCGACCTGCCGGGCGTCTCCACCGACGTCCTGGCCTCCCGCCTCAAGGACATGGAACAGGGCGGCCTCGCCGTACGCCGCAGACTCCCGCCCCCCGCCGCCGCCTCGGTCTACGAGCTGACCGAACGCGGCCACGGCCTGCTCCCGGTCCTCGCCGCCCTCGCCGAGTGGGGAGCCCCGGCCCTCACCGAACGCCGCCCCACCGACGCCGTACGCGCCCACTGGTTCGCCCTGCCGCTGCTGCGCGCACTGGTCGGGCTGACCCAGGAAGGCGTGCTCGAAGTGCGGCTGGACGAGGGCGAGTTCCACGTCCGTACGGGAGTGGGTGCGGCGGTCGAGCCGTACGGGTTCGGTCCGGCTCCGCGGCCCGACGCCCGCATCACCCTGGACGCGGAGCTGTGCCTGGAGCTGGGACGCGGCGAGGTCACGTTCGCGGAGGCGGTCAAGGACGGGCGGATCGAGGTGACGGGGGATGGACCGCTCGCCGCCGAGCTGCGGGGCGGGTGAGCGGCACCAGGGATGATGGAGGGGTGCGACTCGAAGCGATCACCTGGGAGCGGCTGGCCGGCGAGCTGGCCCGGCACGGCGACGGCCTCTCCGCCGCCGACGGATCACCCTGGCTCGCCCTCGGCATCGACGGCGCCCCGGCCGCCGGCACCGGTGACCTGGCGGAACGCCTCGCCGATGAGCTGCGGCTGCGCGGCCGTTCGGTGCTCGTGGTCTCCACCGAGGGCTTCCTGCGCCCGGCGAGCCTGCGGTTCGAGTACGGGAAGGAGGACCCGGACGCGTACGCCGACAGCTGGTTCGACACGGGCGCGCTCTGGCGCGAGGTGTTCGGGCCGCTGGAGGCGGGCGGTACCGGGCGGGTGCTGCCCGATCTGTGGGACCCGGTGACGGACCGGGCCACGCGCACGCCGTACCACCAACTGCCGGAGGGCGGCGTGGTGATCGTGCACGGGCCGCTGCTGCTCGGCCACTGGTTCCCGTTCGCGCTGAGTGTCCATGTGCGGCTCTCACCGGGCGCGTTGCGGCGGCGTACGGCGGAGGCGGCGCGGTGGACGCTGCCGGCTTTCGCGCGGTACGAGGAGGAGGTGGCGCCGGTCGACGCGGCGGACGTGGTCGTGCGCGCGGACGACCCGGGCCATCCGGCGTGGTCGGGGCTGGGTCTCTAGGGCAGGGGCGGGCGGCCGCCCACCGTGGTCACCGCCTCGGCCCCGGCCCGGCAGCCCTCCGCCGCCGCTGCCTCGTCGTCGGCCCCGGCCAGCAGAGCCGCGAGGAACCCGCCGGTGAACGCGTCGCCCGCGCCCGTCGAGTCGACCGGCTCCCGGACCGGCCGGGCCAGGACCCGCCCCGTCACCACACCCCCGGCGGCCACCACCGCACCCCGCCCGCCCAAAGTGACGGCGACCCGGGGGAACGTACGGCTCAACTCGGCCGCCGCTTCCTCCGGTTCGGGCAGTCCGGTCAGCAGCCGGGCCTCGTCCGCGTTCGGCAGCAGCAGCTCGGCCCCCTCCGCGAGCTCCAGGAACCGCTTCGGTCCCAGCTCGGCGAGGAATCCCGCCGACGCCGGATCCACGCTCACCGGAACGCCTCGTTCCACGGCCGTACGCAGAGCGAGCAGCGCCGTGGCCCGGCTCGCCGCGGCGAACAGGAGATAGCCGGAGAGGTGCAGCCGCCCCACGTCGTCCAGCATCGACGGCGCGAAGTCCTCGGTGGCCAGGCGCAGTACGGCCCCGCTGTCGGTGAGGAACGTCCGCTCGGCGGCGGCGTCCACCAGCGCGATGACGGTCGCGGTCGCCACCTCGTCGTCCACCGCCAGCAGCGCCCGCACCCCGGCCCGCTCCAGCGCCTCCCGGTGCCAGCCGGCGGACTCCGTGCCGGCCCGCGCCACCAGCGCCACATCCCGGCAGCCCGAACGCACTGCCCAGCAGGCCACGTTGGCGCCCGCGCCACCCGGCACGCTCAGAATGTGGGCGGAGGTGTCCGTGCCGTGGACGAGAGGCGAGCCGTGCCTCGCCACGACATCGGTGACCACCTCACCGACCACCAGGAGCCCGCGCCCCGCCGCCGGGTCGGCGTCGGTCACCGTACGGCCGCCGCCGCCGCTGCGGCTGCTGCGATGCGTGCCGCGAGCCGCACGTTCCCGCGTACCGCCGCCAGGTTCGCCTCCAGCGACGCGCCCTCGGTCCGCCGCATCAGCTCCGCCAGCAGGAACGGCGTGACGCCCTGCCCGGAGATCCCGCGCTCCCGGCACGCGGCGAGCGCCTCGGCGAGCACCCGGTCGTGCAGCGCCGGATCCAACTGGTCCGCTTCCGGTACGGGATTGGCGACGATCAGCGCGGCTTCCGGGCCGCCCAGCGCCTCCTTCGCCCGGACCACCTCCACCACCTCCTCGGGGCTGTGCACGGTCCAGTCGACGGGCCGGCCGGAGCTGCTCAGATAGAAGCCGGGGAAGTGGCCGGTGCCGTAGCCGAGGATGCCCACGCCCAGGGTCTCCAGCCGCTGGAGCGTCGCGGGGACGTCGAGGATCGACTTCACGCCCGCGCAGACCACCGTGATTCCGGTGCGGGCGAGCAGCCGCAGGTCGGCGGACTCGTCCTGGCTGTCGGCCCACTCACGGTGTACGCCTCCGAGTCCGCCGGTGGCGAAGAAGCGCAGGCCCGCCCGTGCAGCGAGGAACCCCGTCGCGGAGACCGTCGTCGCTCCGCTCGCCCCGAGTGCGAGGGCGGGCGCGAGATCGCGGTGGCCCAGCTTCCGGACCTCCGGGTCGGCGGCCACCCGCTCCAACTGGTCCTTCTCCAGACCCACATGGGCCTGCCCGTCCAGGACGGCGATGGTGGCCGGGACAGCGCCGGCGGACCGGAGGATCCCTTCCAGCTCGACGGCCACCTTGAGGTTGCGCGGGCGTGGCAGCCCGTGCGCGATGATCGTCGACTCCAGGGCCACGATGGGCAGTCCGCCGGCCAGCGCCGCCCGTACCTCGGCGGAGAGGACCGGCTCGTACGAGGTATCGCTGTTCTGTGGCATGTCCCCATCCCTGTCGCGGGCGGGAGGGCCGCAAACCATGGAGAGGCGGGTTCCGGCCGGTCCTGGTGACGGGTCGGCCGGAAGTGGTCGCTAAGGTGACCGGCCATGACGACAAACGACCAGGCCCCCGCCTCCTTCGCCGTACACATCCCGGACGCCGAGCTCGAACCGGAGCCGCTGGATCCGGCCCAGATCGTCTCGGGCGAGCCCGTGGTGACGGGCAAGGTGCTGTGGGAGTCGGCCGACGGCACGCAGATCCGGGGGATCTGGCAGATCACGCCGGGCGTGGTCACCGACACCGAGGCGAACGAGCTGTTCGTCGTCGTCAGCGGGCGGGCGACCGTGGCGGTGGAAGGCGGCGCGACGCTGGAGATCGGCCCGGGGGACGCCTGTGTCCTGCGGGAAGGTGACCGGACGACGTGGACGGTCCACGAGACACTCCGCAAGGCGTACCACATCAGCCTCTGAGGCTCGGGTGGTCCAGGCTCCCGTGGCGGGCGGCTTCAGGCTTCCGTGGCGGGACGGCTTCAGGCTCCGGCGGCGGGCGGTTTCACGCTCCGGCGCAGCGCGAGCGCGGCCACCGGCAGCAGCAGGGCGGCGCCGACCGCGTTCAGCGGGCCGTACCCCCACTGGGCGACGATCACTCCGGCCGTCGCTCCGCCGATGCCCGCCGCCGCGTTCATGGTCAGGTCCGACAGGCCCTGGACGGCGGCCCGGTCGTCCTGCGGTACGGAGTCGGTGAGCAGTGCCGAACCGGCGATCATGCCCGCAGACCAGCCGAGGCCGAGCACGAACAGGCCCAGCGCGGTCTGGCCGTGCCGGGGCCCGGCGGTGCCCGCGAGCAGTGCGGCGCAGCTGAGCAGACCGACCGCGAGGCCGATCACCGAGAGCCGGCCGAACCGGTCGGCCAGCCATCCCATCACCGGCGAGAACGCGTACATGCCCGCGATGTGGCCGCTGATGACCAGCCCGATCAGCTGGAGACCGGCGCCGTGCCCGCCCAGGTGGACCGGGGTCATGACCATGATCGACACCATCGCGGTGTGCGACACGGTGACGGTCCCGAGCGCCAGCTTGGCCATCGGCGACTCGCGGACGGCCGCCACCCCGGCGCGCAGGGACCGCTTCCGCACTCCTTGCGGGCTCTGCGGGGCCAGGGCGCGGGCCGTGAGGAGCGGGTCCGGGCGCAGCAGTACGGCCACGGTCACTCCGGCGAGGAGGAAGGCGACGGCCGACCAGAGGTAGGGGCCCGCGGTCTCGGGCACCGGACCGCCGCGGAACACCCGGCCCGCCGGGGCCGCGATGTTGGGGCCCACCACCGAGCCGATGGTGGTGGCCCAGACGACGGTGGAGATCGCCCGGCCCCGCCGCTCCGGCCCGACCAGGTCGGCCGCCGCGAACCGGGCCTGGAGGTTGGCGGAGGACCCGGCGCCGAACGCGGCCATCCCGAGCAGCAGCAACGGGAAGCTGCGCACCACCGTGCCGAGGACCACCAGAGCGCCGCCGAGCGCGCCGATCAGATAGGCGAGCACCAGACCGGGGCGCCGGCCGCGCGAGGTCATCAGGGCGGCCAGTGGCAGCGACAGCAGCGCCGTACCGGCGACGGACGCGGTCGGGGCCAGCCCGGAAAGGGCCTCGGAGCCGGTCACCTCGGTGGCCAGCATCGGGGCCAGCGCGATGCCGATGGCCACACCGAGGCCGCCGAGTATCTGGCTGACGACGAGCACGGCCGACGTCCGGCGCTGGAGTGCGGGCAGTTCGGCGGCGGTGAGCGGGGGTGCGGCGGAACGGGGGAGCGATGGTGTCACCGGCGCAGTGTGCCATCAGATGAACGGCGTGTTGCACCCGTACGAGTGAACCGGCGGCCGATGCGCCGGAACAGCGGGCCCTGAAGCAGCAGGCCCTGGAGCAGCGGGCTCTAGAACAGCGGCTGCGGGAGCACCCCCTCCAGCGCCAGCAGCTGCCGCTTCGTCTCCAGCCCGCCCCCGAACCCGCCGAGGCCGCCGTCGCTCTCCACCACCCGGTGGCACGGCACCACCACCGGCAACGGGTTCGACCCCATCGCGGCCCCCACCGCCTGTGCGCCCTCCGGCCGGCCGACCCGCGCGGCCAGCTCCCCGTACCCGACGACCGTCCCGTACGGCACTCCGGACTCCAGCTCGCGGAGCACCTCGCGGTGGAAACCGGCCGTCAGCGACCAGTCCAGCGCCAGGCCGAAGTCCTGCCGCTCGCCCGCGAAGTAGGCCGCGAGCCTGCGTATCGGCTCGGCGAGCCGCTCCGAGCCGGGCGCCTCCACCGGCTCGGAGCCGAGCCGGGTCCGCAGCTGGGAGAGCGCCGCGTCCCGCACGTCGGGACGGGCGTGGAAGGCCACGCTCACCAGGCCGGCGGAGGTCGCGGCGAGCAGCAGCGGCCCGATCGCGCTCTCCACGACGGACCACTCGACGGCCGGCTCTCCGGACCCGTAGCTGTTCATGCCGTCCACGGTACGACCGGCCACTGACAACGCCGGGCCCGTCGGTCTCCGCCGCCGGGCCCGTCGGTCTCCGCCGCCGGGCCCGTCGGTCTCCGCCGCCGGGCCCGTCGGTCTCCGCCGCCGGGCCCGGCGCCCGCCTCCGCCGCGTCAGCGCGTCGCGTCCCGCACCACGTCGGGATAGTTGGTGATGATGCCGTCCACGCCGTAGGCGTGGACCTTGGCCGCGTTCGCCGCGTCGTTGACCGTCCACGTGTTGACCCGCAGTCGCTTGCCGTGCGGGCCCTTGAACCGCTGGACGGCCGCCACGTAGTCGGCGTCGATCGTCGTGTGCGAGGGGTTGATCTGGTCGGTGAACGCCGCGTACCCGGGAAGGTCGGCCACCGGCGGGGTGCCCAGGAAGCCGGTGGTGATGTCGGGGCGCAGGGCGTGCACCTTCTTGACGCTGTCGGCACCGAAGCTCTGGATGACCAGCCGGTCCCGTACGTGCGAGCGGTCCAGCCACCCCTCCTGGCGCAGCACGCGCAGGATGTCCCGCTCGATCCCCGGGTAGGAGGCCGGGCTCTTGATCTCCAGGAGCAGCTTCTGCCGGTTGCGCTCCAGACGGTTCACGAACTGGGTGAGCGTCGGCACCCCGGCTCCGGCGAACTGCTTCCCGAACCAGCTGCCCGCGTCGAGCTTCGCGATCTCCGCGGCGGTGAAGTCCTTGACCGCCCAGGGCGCACGGTCGGGGAAGACCTCTTCGGCGTTCGTCGTGCGCTTCAGGTCGGTGTCGTGCAGGACGACCAGCACACCGTCCCTGGTGCGGTGGACGTCGTTCTCCACCCACTCGATCCCAAGCGCCTTCGCGGCGTCCGCCGCGGCGAGCGTGTTCTCCGGCGCGTAGCCCGACGCGCCCCGGTGGGCCACGACGACCGGGCTCGTCCGACGGTCGGAGGTCAGGGTGGTCGCCGTCTCCTGCGGCTGGGCGGCGGGCAGCAGCAGGGCGCCGGCGCCGAGTACGGCCGCGGCGGTGGAGGCGGTTGCGGTGCGTACGGACACGTGGACTCCTCGTATCGGAGTGTGCGGACACGACGAGACTGACAGCGGCCCACCAACGCCGGGCGGGGCGGCGATGGCCGCGGAGTGAACGGAATCACGGGATCCGTGCCGCCGCGGTGACCAGGAGAGAGCCACCGCGGTGACCAGGGGAGAGAGCCACGGGAGCGACCAGGGAAAAGGAGCCACCGGAGTGGCACGGGGAACACACCGGACGGCCGGGAGCACCGTCCCGTGCCGATAAAATGTGTTCCCTACATATGCCTGTCGGGCCCTGGGAGACCCCCATCGAACCCGGGCTTTCTCGAAGGGCGTGCCGGAGTGCAGGGAACGGTTGACGGATTCACCCATGGCCCGGTGATCCCGGTCCTGGCCTTCCTCGTGGCTTGCCTGGGAGCCGCTCTGGGGCTCCGCTTCACCATCAGGTCTCCCCGCACGGCGCGCTCCTTCAAGGCCGGCCGGCTGGCGCTCGGTGCGCTGTCCATCGGCTCCGGGATCTGGACCATGCACTACGTGGCGATGACGGGCTTCACCGTCGTGGAGGCACCGCTCTCCCACGACAAGCCCCACATCCTCGCCGGTCTGGCCGTGGCCGTCGTGATGGCCGGCGTCGGCCTCTTCATTGTCGGGTACCGGGGCGCGACCCGCATGGCGCTGATCACCGGCGGCACCCTCACCGGCCTCGGCATCGCCTCCACGCACTACCTGGGCATGGCGGGCATCCGCTTCCGGGGGCACTTCACGTACGAGACGCCGCTCGTCGTCCTCTCGGTCCTGATCGCCGCGACCGCCGCCACGGCCGCGCTCCGCGCCGCCCTCTCCACCCGCGTCCTCCTCTCCGGCCTGGGCGCGGGTGCCATGATGGCCGTCGCGGTGACCGGGATGCACTACACCGGGATGGCCGCGCTCGGGGTACAGCTGCACCCGACCGCGCCCGGCCTCACCTCCGACCACCTCACAGCGGACTGAGCGCCTCCGCCGCACCCGCGCGAGGCCACCGGACGGTCCTCGTCGCGCCGATCCGAGGCCGTTGTCAGTGGGGGGCCGTACGGTGGTTGCATGCGGCCCGTTTCCAAGATCGAACGTTCGGTGGCGCCCTTCGAGGTCGTCAGTCCCTACCAGCCCAGCGGCGACCAGCCGGCGGCCATCGCCGAGCTGGACCGGCGTATCCGCGCAGGTGAGAAGGATGTCGTCCTGCTCGGCGCGACCGGCACCGGCAAGTCGGCGACCACCGCCTGGATGATCGAGAAGCTGCAGCGCCCCACCCTGGTGATGGCGCCGAACAAGACGCTCGCCGCCCAGCTGGCCAACGAGTTCCGCGAGCTCCTGCCGAACAACGCGGTGGAGTATTTCGTCTCGTACTACGACTACTACCAGCCCGAGGCGTACGTCCCGCAGTCGGACACCTACATCGAGAAGGACTCCTCGATCAACGAGGAGGTCGAGCGGCTGCGCCACTCCGCGACCAACTCGCTGCTCACCCGGCGCGACGTCGTCGTGGTCGCCTCCGTCTCCTGCATCTACGGCCTGGGTACGCCCCAGGAGTACGTGGACCGCATGGTCCAGCTCAAGGTCGGCGAGGAGATCGACCGCGACCAGCTGCTGCGCCGGTTCGTGGAGATGCAGTACACGCGCAACGACCTCGCCTTCACCCGCGGCACCTTCCGGGTGCGCGGCGACACCATCGAGATCTTCCCGGTCTACGAGGAGCTCGCCGTCCGCATCGAGATGTTCGGCGACGAGATCGAGGCCCTCTCCACGCTCCACCCGCTGACCGGCGAGGTCATCAGCGAGGACCGGTCCCTGCACGTCTTCCCCGCCAGCCATTACGTGGCCGGGCCGGAGCGGCTCCAGAAGGCCGTCCGGGGCATCGAGGAGGAGCTCGAAGCCCGCCTGGCCGAGCTGGAGAAGCAGGGCAAGATGCTGGAGGCCCAGCGGCTGCGGATGCGCACCACGTACGACATCGAGATGCTCCACCAGATCGGCAGCTGCTCCGGCATCGAGAACTACTCGATGCACTTCGACGAGCGGGCCCCCGGCACCGCCCCCAACACCCTCCTCGACTACTTCCCCGAGGACTTCCTGCTCGTCCTCGACGAGTCGCACGTCACCGTGCCGCAGATCGGCGCGATGTACGAGGGCGACGCCTCCCGCAAGCGGACGCTCGTCGACCACGGCTTCCGGCTGCCGTCCGCCATGGACAACCGCCCGCTGAAATGGGAGGAGTTCCTGAAGCGGATCGACCAGACCGTCTACCTCTCCGCCACCCCGGGCAAGTACGAGCTCTCGCGCGGCGACGGCTTCGTCGAGCAGATCATCCGCCCCACCGGCCTGGTCGACCCCGAGATCGTCGTCAAGCCGACCGAGGGCCAGATCGACGACCTGGTGCACGAGATCCGCAAGCGCACCGAGCGCGACGAGCGGGTCCTGGTCACCACGCTCACCAAGAAGATGTCGGAGGACCTCACCGACTACTTCCTGGAGCTCGGCATCCAGGTCAGGTATCTCCACAGCGACGTCGACACCCTGCGCCGCATCGAGCTGCTCCGCGAGCTGCGCTCCGGTGAGTACGACGTCCTGGTCGGCATCAACCTGCTGCGTGAGGGCCTCGACCTCCCCGAGGTCTCCCTCGTGGCCATCCTCGACGCCGACAAACAGGGCTTCCTGCGCTCGGGCACCTCGCTCATCCAGACCATCGGCCGCGCCGCCCGAAACGTCTCCGGCCAGGTCCATATGTACGCCGACAAGGTCACCCCGGCGATGGCGCAGGCCATCGACGAGACGAACCGCCGCCGCGAGAAGCAGATCGCGTACAACACCGAGCGCGGCCTCGACCCGCAGCCGCTGCGCAAGAAGATCAACGACATCGTCGCCACCATCGCCCGCGAGGAGATCGACACCGAGCAGCTCCTCGGCACCGGCTACCGGCAGGGCAAGGAGGCCAAGACGCCGGTGCCGACGCTCGGCGCCAAGGCGGCCAAGGGCGGCGCGAAGGCCAAGGGCACCTCGGCCGGTGCGGTGGTCAGCGACCGCCCCGCGGCCGAACTGGCCGGAATCATCGAGGAGATGACCGACCGCATGCGGGCCGCCGCCGCCGACCTGCAGTTCGAGGTCGCCGCCCGGCTGCGTGACGAGGTGGGCGAGTTGAAGAAGGAGCTGCGCCAGATGAAGGAGGCGGGCCTCGCCTGAGGCCCGGGGCGTTTCCGGCGGCCTGTCCGGCGGCGCGGCGACCGCCGCCCGCCGGTGGACCGCCCGGTGTGTTGCAAGACCGACACAAAAACGGACCGAACCTGCTGCCGCGCCGGGGGGAATGCGTAGGGTGCGGGGAAACCGCACACCGACGGTTGCGGGGCAATGCCGAGAGGGGACAGCGCGTGACGGTCAACATGACCAAGGGTCAGGCCATCAGCCTGCAGAAGAGTGACGGGGGGACCCTGACGGCGGTACGGATGGGGCTCGGCTGGCAGGCGGCTCCGCGCCGCGGTCTGTTCGGCTCGCGCACCCGCGAGATCGACCTGGACGCCTCGGCGGTGCTCTTCGCCGACAAGCAGCCGGTCGATGTCGTGTTCTTCCGTCACCTCGTCAGCGACGACGGCTCGGTCAAGCACACCGGCGACAACCTGGTCGGCGGCGCCGGCTCCGGCGGCGACGACGAGGCGATCCTCGTCGACCTCCAGCGCGTCCCGGTCCACATCGACCAGATCGTCTTCACGGTGAACTCCTTCACCGGCCAGACGTTCCAGGAGGTGCGACACGCCTTCTGCCGCATCGTGGACGAGACCAACGGCCAGGAGCTCGCCCGGTACACGCTGGACGGCGGCGGCCAGTACACCGCCCAGATCATGGCCAAGGTGCACCGCGCGGGCAGCGGCTGGCAGATGACGGCCCTCGGAAACCCGGCCAACGGCCGCACCTTCCAGGACCTGATGCCGTCCATCCTGCCCCACCTGTAGGACGGCCGGACCGGATTCAGGCCGGCACCGGCACCTGCGGCTCCCGGAGGCACCCGCCTCCGGGAGCCGCACCGCGCGTGGTGCGCGGGCACAGCACACATCGTCGAGGGGGACAGCGCAATGACGGCCGAACTGGTCCGCGGGCAGAACCACACCTTGCCCCAGACCCGTCTGGAGATCCGGGTGTCCGCGGGCTCACCCGTCGTGGCCGGCGCCACCCTCGGCGACGAGAGGGGCGTGGTGCGCGGCGCCGAGTGGATCGCCCACCCTGGCTCGCCCCAGCTCCCCGGCCTCGAAGTCTCCCAGCAGGCCGCGGCCGGCCACCGCCTCGCCGTCGACCTGGAGGCGCTGCCCGAGGCGGTGCACCGGGTCACCGTGCTGCTCGCCCTCCCGGTCGGCGTCGGCGGCCCGGCCCGGTTCGGCGCCACCGCCGCGCCCTTCGTCGCCGTCACCGGGCTCGACGGCACCGAGATCGCCACCTTCACTCTCACCGGTCTCGACAGCGAGTCGGCGGTCACCGCCCTGGAGCTCTACCGCCGCCAGGACGCCTGGAAGGTCCGGGCTGTCGGCCAGGGGTACGCGGCCGGGCTGGCCGAGATGCTCGCCGACCAGGGCCTGTCCGGAGCGGCCGAGCTGGCCGCGTCCATCCAGGAGGCGGTGGCCCGCTCCCTGGCCCGCTCGGTGGCCCCGCCACCGCCCCGCACACCCGAAGGCGACCGCGTACGACAGGCGTCCGGGCCGCCGGACCCCGGCCCCGCGCCCGCCACGCCCCCGGCAGCCACCCCCGCGCAACCGCCGACCGTCACCAGCACCGACACGGCCGCCGCCCCCGCCCCCGGCGGCCCCATCAACTACGCGCACCCGCGACGGCAGCACGCCGCCCCGCCGACGCCACCGCCCACCGCGCCCCCCGCCCAGCCCGGGCAGGCCGCGCAGCCGGTGGCCGGGGACGCCACCGGCTGGTCGATGGACGAGCGGCTCTACAACCAGATCTGGGGCATGTTCGAGGACCTGGCACGGGCCGCCGCGGCCTACCGCAGCGCCGTGGACTTCGCCGAGTCCCGGATGGACCAGGAGCTCGACCGGTCGCTCTCCGACCCGCGCAACCGGATCGGCGGCGCGGGCGACCGCGCCCGCGAGGAGGCCCGCGCCAAACGCGACGAGCTGACCGCCCGGGCCCGCGAGGTCCTCGACCGCGACCTCGCCCAGCTGGCCGCCGAGGCCGCCGTCGTCGAACCCGCGCTCCCCGCCGCGTACGCCGGCTGGGACAACCCCGTCTGGCACGCCCACCGCATCCCGATGGAGCTGCCGATGGCCCTGCGCCTGGGCGACCTCCATCTGCCCGAGCGCACCGACCTGCGCATCCCGCTGCTGGTCCGGCTGCCGCTGGAGCGGGGGATGTGGGTGGACAGCGGGCGTACGGCCTCCGAGGCCGCAGCGCTCATGGACGGCGACCGGCTCCGCCGCCTCGCGATGGAGACCGCCGTCCTGCACGCGGCCCGGCTGCTCGCGGTGTACCCGCCCGGCGAGTTCTCGGTGCACGTCATCGACCCGGCCGGTTCGGCGGCGGGACCGCTGGCGCCGCTGGTCGACGCGGGCGTCCTCGCCGGACCACCGGCCGCCGGACCTCAGGGCGTGGCCGCGGTCCTCGCCCACCTCACCCGCCGCGTGGACCTGGTGCAGATGGCGGTGCGGGCCGGCGCGGCCGACTCGCTCCCGCCCGACCTGGACACCGGCGAGCAGCTCCTGGTGGTCAACGACTTCCCGCACGGCTTCGACGACCGGGCCGTGACCCAGCTCCGCTACCTCGGGGACGAGGGCCCGGCCGTCGGCGTACATCTGCTGATGGTCGCGGATCGCGAAGATGCGAGTGCGTACGGTCCGTTGCTCGACCCGCTCTGGCGGTCGCTGCTGCGGATCACCCCGGTCGCCGACAGCCACCTCGCCGACCCCTGGGTCGGTCACGCCTGGACATATGAGCCGCCGGTGACGCCACCGGGCAGCCGCGTCCTGGAGCAGGTCCTCGCGGCGGTCACGGCCGCCCGCAGAGCCGCCGGCCGATGACCACAGAATCGTATCTGACCTGCTGATTTTACCTCATCTTTACCTTCTCCTTTACCTATCCTTGGTGGTACATGTACTGTACGGACCACGGAGGGGAGTACTCCTTACGCGACGTCCCGTCAGTACGGACCGTGACCGGTCCCGGGGCGTCGGCCCGGCACGCATCCCGTGTGCCAGGGTGGAAGAGACCTCCGGCAGCGACGACGCTGATCAGTAGCCGTAGCGAACTGCCGGAGGCGCAGTGGACGTTTCATGGACCCTTTGGGCTGTGACCATCATTGGTCTGTCAGCCTTGATCGCCGTCGACTTCTTCATCGGGCGCAAGCCCCATGACGTGTCGACCAAGGAAGCCGGGATCTGGACGATCGTCTGGATCGCGCTGGCCGTCATCTTCGGACTCGGCCTGCTGGTGTTCGGCAGCAGCCAGGCGTCCGGCGAGTTCTTCGCCGGATTCATCACCGAGAAGTCGCTCAGCGTCGACAACCTCTTCGTCTTCGTCCTGATCATGGCGAAGTTCTCGGTGCCCTCGCACCTCCAGCAGCGCGTGCTGCTCATCGGTGTGCTCATCGCCCTGGTGCTCCGCGCGATCTTCATCGCCGCCGGTGCCGCCGTGATCGCGAACTTCTCGTGGGTGTTCTACATCTTCGGCGCGTTCCTGATCTACACCGCCTGGAAGCTCATCCAGGAGGCCCGGGCCGGCGAGGAGGAAGAGGAGTTCGAGGAGAACCGTCTCCTCAAGTCGATCGAGAAGCGCTTCGGCGTCTCCGACCAGTACCACGGCACGAAGCTCTTCATCCAGAAGCACGGCAAGCGCGTCATGACCCCGTTGATGGTGGTCATGCTCGCCATCGGTACCACCGACGTCCTGTTCGCGCTGGACTCGATCCCGGCGATCTTCGGCCTGACCCAGGATCCGTACATCGTCTTCACGGCCAACGCGTTCGCGCTGATGGGTCTGCGCCAGCTGTACTTCCTCATCGGCGGTCTGCTGAAGAAGCTGGTCCACCTCAGCTACGGCCTGTCGGTGATCCTCGGCTTCATCGGCGTCAAGCTGGTGCTGCACGCCCTGCACGAGTCCGGGGTGCACGTGCCCGAGATCTCCATCCCGTTCTCCCTCACCGTCATCTGCGGCGTCCTGGTGGTCACCACGATCACCAGCCTGATCGCCAACAAGAAGCGTGAGGAGGCGGAGGCGGCGGCGAAGGCGAAGTCCGTCGACGCGTCCGACGAGCAGCCGGAGAGCGTCAGCAGCTGACCCCGGGCCGCCGAGGGCGGCACAGGGACCCACCGGCAGCGGCCGGGGCGGAAGGGCGCGAGCCCGACCACCCCGGCCGCTGTGCGTGTACCCCCGTCAAAGCTCCCCGAGGAGCGGAAGGTCTCCGAGGAACGCACGGACAGCGGTGGCGAACCCGTCGGGGGCGGTCTCGTGGACCGTATGGCCGGTGGGCAGACGGACCAGGCGGGTGTGCGGGCGCCGGTCCGCCATGGCCTGCGCGTGCCCGGCGGAGAGGGTGGAGCTGCGGACGCCGTGCACGAGGAGGGCCGGGCAGTCGGTGGCCAGCCAGTCGCCCCAGTGATCGCCCTGGAGCAGCCGCTGCGAGGCGACCATGTCCTCCGGCCGGAAGGCCAGCCCCCACCCGTCGTCGTACGAGCGGATGGCGTCGCCCAGATAGCGGGCGGACGCGCCCAGCCCCGCGACCAGGGCCTCTCGGTCCGGCGCCCGGCGAGGCCAGGAGAGGCAGAAGGACAGGTCGTCCTCCACGACGGCGCCGGTGTCCTCGATCACCAGGGCGCCAACCCGCTCCGGATGGTGTGCGGCGAGCTGGTAGGCGTTGACGCCGCCCAGTGAATGGCCGAGGACGACGGCCGGGCCGAGGCCGAGATGGTCGAGGACGGCGAGGGCGTCCCCGAGATAGCCCCGGCGGCCGTAGTCGCCCGGACGGTCCGACTCCCCGTGCCCCCGCTGGTCGGGCGCGATGACCCGCCAGCCGGGAGCCAGCGCCCCGGCAAGCCGGGCGAAGGTCCGGCCTTCCGAGAAGTGGCCGTGCAGGGCCAGCAGGGGCCGGCCAGGCCCGCCGAAGTCGAGGAGGGACAGTCGGCGCCCGTCGAGGTCCAGATCGACGCGGGTCGCCTCGGGCACGGTGAAGGTCATGCCGGGACCCTGCTGAGCGGGTCTGACACAGCCCGCAGCACAAGGCGTCCGTCGACTACCAGCCCCGCGCCCGCCACTCCGGCAGGTGCGGACGCTCGTCGCCGAGGGTCGTGTCGTTGCCGTGGCCCGGGTAGACCCAGGTCTCGTCGGGAAGCCGGTCGAACAGCTTCGTCTCGACGTCGTGGAGCAGGCTCGCGAACGCCTCGGGGTCCTTGTGCGTGTTGCCGACGCCGCCGGGGAAGAGGCAGTCCCCGGTGAACAGGTGCGGGGCCCCGTGCGGGTCGTCGTAGACCAGCGCGATCGAGCCGGGCGTGTGGCCGACCAGGTGGCGGGCGGTCAGCTCCACCCGGCCCACCGTGATCGTGTCCCCGTCCTCCACGAGCACGTCCGTGGCGACCGGGATGCCCTCGGCGTCGTACCGGCCCGCGTACGTCCGGGCGCCGGTGGCCGCCGCCACCTCGGCCAGCGCCTGCCAGTGGTCGCCGTGGCGGTGGGTGGTGACGACGGACGCGATGGAGTCGTCGCCGATCAGCGCCAGCAGGGTGGCGGGCTCGGCCGCCGCGTCGATCAGGAGCTGCTCGCCGGTGGCCCGGCAGCGCAGCAGATAGGCGTTGTTGTTCATCGCGCCGACGGCGACCTTGGAGATCATCAGATCCGTCAGTTCGTGCACGCTCGCCGGTCCGCCGACCTTCACCGCTCCGCTGTACGTCATACGGATCACCCTAATCCGTATGACGTACAGCGGGGACGGAGTCCGGACAGCCGCTACAACGGCGGCAGCCCCGGCAGCGCGCCCCCGCTCACGGTCAGCGCCGAGCCGTCGCGGCGGCCGGCCAGCCAGCCGAGGAGATCGGCGGCCGTACCCCGTACGGACACGGCCGGACCGTCCGACCCGCCGCCCGTGGTCCAGGTGCGGCCGTCCTCGGCGGTCACCGTGGTGGCGGGGACGTCCGGGTGGCCGGCGAAGCGGTCGGTGAGGAAGGCGATCTCCCGCTCCGTGAAGTCCGCCGACAGGTCCTCCAGCTCGTAGCCGACGTCCAGGTCGACATGGTGGATCTCCACCTCGATCAGGCGCCGGAAGGGGACCCGCGACGCGGAGTCCGTCACACCGTTGCGGAGGGCGACCGTACGGGACCAGTCGGCCGGTTCGTCGGCCACCGCCCGCAGACGGTCCGCGCTCTCCCGGAAATCGGCCAGCTGCTCGTCCAGCGGGCGTGAGGCGCCGGCCGCGATGTCGGCGTCCCTCGTTTCGCTGCTCGCGTACATCGGCAGACCCCGGAGAACATTTCCGAGCGCGTCGGCGTTACGTGACAAGTGGGTCAGGACATGGCCCCGACTCCATCCGGGCAGCCGTGACGGCTCGGCGAGTGCGGCGTTGTCCCACTTACCCGCTTCGTCGAGCAGTCGATCGGTCGCTTCGCGTACAGCTCCCAGGTCATGCGCATGATCCATCATGCGGCCGAGCCTAGCTCCGCCACTCATTCGGGTGAAGGTGTCCTAGCGCGACCGTAAATCGAATGTGCGTGCTATACGCTCGGAGGAGACAAAGCTTCCCACATCGCTGTGGCGCCCCCCATAACCTGGACCGGGGGCTGAGTTCCCCCGTTTCTCTCTAGAAAGGTGCGGACCGGCGTGGCCGACCGTCTCATCGTCCGTGGCGCGCGCGAGCACAACCTGAAGAACGTCTCGCTCGATCTCCCCCGTGACTCCCTCATCGTCTTCACCGGGCTCTCCGGGTCGGGCAAGTCGTCCCTCGCGTTCGACACGATCTTCGCCGAGGGCCAGCGGCGCTATGTGGAGTCCCTCTCCTCGTACGCCCGGCAGTTCCTCGGCCAGATGGACAAGCCGGACGTCGATTTCATCGAAGGTCTCTCCCCGGCCGTCTCCATCGACCAGAAGTCGACCTCGCGCAACCCGCGCTCGACGGTCGGCACCATCACGGAGGTCTACGACTACCTCCGGCTGCTCTTCGCCCGGATCGGCAAGCCGCACTGCCCCGAGTGCGGCCGCCCCATCGCCCGCCAGTCGCCGCAGGCCATCGTGGACAAGGTCCTCGGCCTCCCCGAGGGCAGCCGCTTCCAGGTGCTCTCGCCGCTCGTGCGCGAGCGCAAGGGCGAGTTCGTCGACCTCTTCGCCGACCTCCAGACCAAGGGGTACAGCCGCGCCCGGGTCGACGGCACCACCATCCAGCTCTCCGAGCCGCCCACGCTCAAGAAACAGGAGAAGCACACCATCGAGGTGGTCATCGACCGCCTCACCGTCAAGGACAGCGCCAAGCGCCGGCTCACCGACTCGGTGGAGACCGCGCTCGGCCTCTCCGGCGGCATGGTCGTCCTGGACTTCGTCGACCTCCCCGAGGACGACCCCGAGCGCGAGCGGATGTATTCCGAGCACCTCTACTGCGCCTACGACGACCTCTCCTTCGAGGAGCTGGAGCCGCGCTCCTTCTCCTTCAACTCGCCCTTCGGCGCCTGCCCCGACTGCACGGGTATCGGCACGCGCATGGAGGTCGACCCGGAGCTCATCGTTCCGGACGAGGAGAAGTCGCTCGACGAGGGCGCGATCCACCCCTGGTCGCACGGCCACACCAAGGAGTACTTCGGCCGGCTGATCGGCGCGCTCTCCAAGGCGCTCGGCTTCCGCACGGACATCCCGTGGGCCGGACTCCCGCAGCGCGCCAAGAAGGCCCTGCTGTACGGACACAAGATCCAGACCGAGGTCCGCTACCGCAACCGTTACGGGCGCGAGCGCGCCTACACGACGCCCGCCTTCGAAGGCGCGGTCCAGTTCGTCAAGCGGCGCCACACCGAGGCCGAGAGCGACTCCAGCCGGGAGCGCTTCGAGGGCTACATGCGTGAGGTGCCCTGCCCCACCTGTGAGGGCACCCGGCTCAAGCCGATCGTCCTCGCGGTGACGGTGATGGAGAAGTCCATCGCCGAGGTCTCCGCGATGTCGATCAGCGAGTGCGCCGAGTTCCTGGGCCGCCTCAAGCTGAACGCCCGCGACAAGAAGATCGCCGAACGGGTCCTCAAGGAGGTCAACGAGCGGCTGAAGTTCCTGGTCGACGTCGGCCTGGACTACCTCTCGCTGAACCGCGCGGCCGGCACGCTCTCCGGCGGCGAGGCCCAGCGCATCCGGCTCGCCACCCAGATCGGCTCCGGCCTGGTCGGCGTGCTGTACGTCCTGGACGAGCCGTCCATCGGCCTCCACCAGCGCGACAACCACCGCCTGATCGAGACCCTGGTCCGGCTCCGCGACATGGGCAACACGCTCATCGTCGTCGAGCACGACGAGGACACCATCAAGGTCGCCGACTGGGTCGTCGACATCGGCCCCGGCGCCGGCGAGCACGGCGGCAAGGTCGTCCACTCCGGCTCGCTCAAGGAGCTGCTGACCAACAAGGAGTCGATCACCGGCCAGTATCTGTCCGGCAAGCGGGCCATCCCGACGCCGGACATCCGCCGCCCGGTCGACCCGGCCCGCAGCCTCACGGTGCACGGTGCCCGGGAGAACAACCTGCACGACATCGACGTCTCCTTCCCGCTCGGCGTGCTCACGGCGGTCACCGGGGTCTCCGGGTCGGGGAAGTCGACCCTGGTCAACGACATCCTCTACACCCACCTGGCCCGCGAGCTGAACGGCGCCAAGTCGGTCCCCGGCCGCCACACCCGGGTCGACGGCGACGACCTGGTCGACAAGGTGGTCCACGTCGACCAGTCGCCGATCGGCCGGACGCCCCGGTCCAACCCGGCGACGTACACCGGCGTCTTCGACCACGTCCGCAGGCTGTTCGCCGAGACGATGGAGGCGAAGGTGCGCGGCTATCTGCCGGGCCGCTTCTCCTTCAACGTCAAGGGCGGCCGCTGCGAGAACTGCTCCGGCGACGGCACGATCAAGATCGAGATGAACTTCCTGCCCGATGTGTACGTCCCGTGCGAGGTCTGCCACGGTGCGCGCTACAACCGGGAGACCCTGGAGGTCCACTACAAGGGCAAGTCCATCGCCGAGGTGCTGGACATGCCGATCGAGGAGGGCCTGGAGTTCTTCGAGGCCGTCCCGGCCATCGCCCGCCACCTCCGGACGCTGAACGACGTCGGCCTCGGATACGTCCGGCTCGGCCAGTCCGCGCCGACCCTCTCCGGCGGTGAGGCGCAGCGCGTCAAGCTGGCGAGCGAGCTCCAGAAGCGCTCCACCGGCCGCACGGTCTACGTCCTGGACGAGCCGACCACCGGGCTCCACTTCGAGGACATCAGCAAGCTGATCACGGTCCTCTCCGGCCTGGTCGACAAGGGCAACTCGGTGATTGTCATCGAGCACAACCTGGACGTCATCAAGACCGCCGACTGGGTCATCGACATGGGCCCCGAAGGCGGCAATGGCGGCGGACTGGTCGTCGCCGAGGGCACGCCGGAGCAGGTCGCCTCGGTCCCGGCCAGCCACACCGGGAAGTTCCTCCAGGGGATCCTGGACGCGGACCGGATCAGCGAGGCCGCGGTGCCGTCGGGGCGGGGGACGGCTCGTAAGACCGCCGCCCGGAAGACCACCACGGCGAAGAAGGCGGCAGCGCCCAAGAAGGCGGCTGCCACCAAGGCCACGGCGGCGAAGAAGGCCACCGCCACCAAGGCGACCAAGGCCGCCCCCGCGAAGAAGGCGACGCGCGCCCGCAAGGCGTGAGCCGACGACTGTGGCCCCCTCCCGCCCGGGAGGGGGCCACAGCCATGAACCAGGACCAGGACCAAGGCCGGGCCCGGCCGCAGGCCGTCCGTTCCCCGCCGGTATCGTCGGTTCCGTCACCGGCGGCACCAGCCTTCGCCGCTTCCCGGCGACACCCGCCCCACCCCGAACAACGATCCGTGGAGTCCGCATGCCCGGCCTGCCCGCCGCCCGCCGTACCGTGCTGAAGGGCGCCGCGCTCGCCGGTGCCGCCGGGCTGGGAGCGGCCGCCTGCTCCACCGAGTCCAAGCTCGGCCACGCCAAGTCGCCCACGCCCACGGCGCCCGTCGCGCTCGGCGAGGCCTCCGAGGTGCCCGTCGGCGGTGCCAAGCTCTACCGCGAGCAGCGCCTGGTCGTGAGCTGCCCGGCGAAGGGCGAGTACAAGGCGTTCAGCGCCCAGTGCACGCACGGCGGCTGCGTCCTGACCAAGATCGAGGGCACCGAAGGCCACTGCGCCTGCCACGGCAGCCGCTTCGACACGACCACCGGCGAGGTCATCCAGGGCCCGGCCACCGTCCCGCTGCCCGCAGTCCCGGTCACGGCCGACGGCGGAAAGCTCGTCGCGGGCCCGGACGCCTGACGAGCCGTACGACCACGACGCCTGACCCCACCCCGTAACGCCGGAGCCGCACCCCGTCCTCACTCCCAGTCCCAGTCGATGCCGACCAGCCCCGGCCGCACCCCCTCCTCCACCACGTGCACCGTCCGGTGCAGGCCGGTGAGCGTCAGGTCCCGGCGGGCCGCGCGCGCCGCGGCGGCCGACGACTGCTCGAAGCGGCGGCACCGCACCGGCAGCGCGGCGCCGTCGAAGCCGACCTGGAGCACGTACTGCCCGCCGCCGAAGGTGAAGCCGCGCACGTACTCGCCGCTGGGGCCGCCCGTACCGTCCTCGAAGCCGTAGCCGAAGACGTACGTCTCACCCGACCGCAGCCGGGTGTCGAAGAGCAACTCCGCCACCAGCACGCCTGCCTCCGCGTCCCAGCGCACCCGTCCGGTCCGGCAGTTCTCTCCCGCCCGCACCGCGATCCGCGACGGGTCGCACCCCGGATCGCCTCGGTGGACCGCCAGATAGCGGTCGACGCCGTCCCGGTGCGCGCGTACGACGTGGAGCGAGGTACGGCCCGCCAGCTCGCGCCGCGCCCCGATCCGGACCCGCTCCTGGTGGTCCACCGTGTGCAGCCCGCCGTCCACCGGTGACTCCATCGCCGCCAGCAGCCGTTCCACCGCACCCGAGGACTCCAGTAGCGAGCGGTACGAGCGTGCCGCCGGGCGCTCCCCGTCCGTGCCACCGGAACCGTCGTCCCGCAGCAGCCGCAGCAGCGAGTCGTCCGGCAGTGCGAGCACGTCCTCCAGCGCGCGGACGGCCCGCAGCGACTCCGGGCGGCGCGGCCGCCGTACGCCCTGCTGCCAGTAACTCAGGCTGGTCACACCGAGCTTGACGCCCCGGTGCGCCAGATGGTGCTGCACCCGGTGGAGCGGCAGCCCGCGCACCGAGAGGGCGGTGCGCAGGGCCAGATGGAAGGGGCCGGTGTCCAGCACCCGGTCCAGTTCTCTCTCGGTATGCCGCATAAGGGCCTCCGGTGAACGTTCACGTGGGGGAGAGGCGACACCGCCCCCGGGGGATGCGGGGGAGCAGGTGACGGGGCTGCGCCGTTCACACGGGCGTCGCGCCGTTCACACCGTGATGTCACTCCGCATTGAAGCGTGTTGACCTGTTCCGGACAACGGTCGATGCTCCTCATCAGCGTCCGGACGCGCTCCTCCGATCCCCGCCCCCCGCCTTGGGAGGAACGCCATGCGCAACCGAAGAATCCGTCCCCGAAGGCTGTCCTTCACCGCCCTTCTGGCCGCCGCCCTCCTCGCCGTCCCCGCGGCCACCGCCACCGCGGCCCAGTCGGACAGCGGTGTCTCCATCGCCGCCGCGCAGCGCCTCAACATCACCATGCAGGCCCAGCAGAAGAGCAACTGGTGCTGGGCGGCCGGCGGCAACACCATCGCCGCCTGGTTCGGCCGCAGCTACTCGCAGAACCAGTTCTGCAACGCCTCCTTCAACCGCTCGCAGAACACCGAGTGCCCCAACTCGCAAGCCACCCTCGGCAACGTCCAGACCGGCCTCTCCTGGGCCGGCGTGCGGCCCGGCAGTTACGTCACCGGCTGGCTGCGCTACCCGACCGTGCAGGCCGAGATAGCCGCCCAGCGGCCCATCGAGACCCGCATCCAGTGGTCGTCCGGCGGCGGTCACATGCACGTGATCTACGGCTACGACGACGCCAACAGCTGGGTCTACTGGGGCGACCCGTGGCCCTCCAGCGACCGCTACAACTGGGCCTCGCACTCCTGGTACGTGAACAACAACCAGTTCTCCTGGACCCACTCGCTCTACCGGATCGGGGCGTGAGGACATGACCGCGACCACCCGGCGCCTCGCCGTAGCCACCGCTCTCGCCGCCACCGCCCTGCTCGCCGCAGCCCCCGTGGCCTCCGCCGACGGGACGCCCGCCCCGCCCAAGCTGACCGCCGCCACCCTCGAAGCGGCCCACGAGGCCGCCTCCGCACCGGCGACCCTGGACACCCTGTCCCGGTTCTTCGCCCGGGAGGGAGCGGTGGCGCGTACGGCGGCCGCCCCGCGCATCGAGGCGAAGACCGTCCCCGTACGTACGCTCTCGGCCGCGTTCGTCGCCGGGAAGCCCGGGGCCGCGCCCAGCACCCTGGACTACCTCGCCGCGACCGCCGTCTCCTCCGACGGCCAGAAGGCCTCCCTGTGGACCGTCCCCGGCTCGGGCGGCAGCGGAGAGTGGCAGGTGGTGAACATCGCCACCGACGACGACGAGGCCCGCTACACCGCGCAAGGGGCCCGCGCGCTCCCCGGCGGCACGGTCTTCCGGGAGCCGCAGATCGACGCCTGGTACGTCCACGACGCCTCCCGCGTGCTGCCGCTGGACGAGGACGCGACGGCGGCCGTGGGCGCGAAGGGCACCAGCCTGAACGCGTACCGGGCCCGCGTGAAGGAGGCGTACGGCGACAAGCTGCCCGGCTCCGGCTACGCGCAGTCCGGCAAGGCGGGAGGCTACGGCCCCGGGGCGGCGGGTGCCGACACCGGGCAGGCTCCGGCACCCGGCCCCGCGCTCGCCGACGCGGTCGGCACCGGCACCCCGGACACCGCGCTGACCGCCGTCTCCACGATGGCCGGAGCCGGGGCCCTGCTCGCCCTGGCGCTCGGCGGAGCCGCCGCCGTACGCCACCGGACCCGCGCCCGGCAGACCTCCGCGCCGGACGCCTGAGCGGACCGCTCCGGGGCACGCACGCCCCGGAACGGCCGTTCATGAAGCCGCGCTCCGGGGCCGCCGGCACCACCGGTGCCCCGGAGCGCACCGGTCACCTCGCGGACGACGTCCTGTCACACCCCGCAAGTAGGGTGTGAACCATGGCAGACCCCTCCAGCTACCGCCCCAGCCCGGGGCAGATCCCCGACTCCCCGGGGGTCTACAAGTTCCGCGACGAGCACCGCCGGGTGATCTACGTCGGGAAGGCCAAGAACCTCCGCCAGCGCGTGGCCAACTACTTCCAGGACCTGGCCAATCTCCACCCGCGTACGCGCTCGATGGTCACGACCGCCGCCTCCGTGGAGTGGACGGTGGTCTCCACCGAGGTCGAGGCGCTCCAGCTGGAGTACACCTGGATCAAGGAGTTCGACCCCCGGTTCAACGTCAAGTACCGGGACGACAAGAGCTATCCCTATCTCGCCGTCACGCTGAACGAGGAGTTCCCGCGCGTCCAGGTGATGCGCGGCGCCAAGAAGAAGGGCGTGCGCTACTTCGGTCCGTACGGGCACGCCTGGGCGATCCGCGAGACCGTCGACCTGATGCTCCGCGTCTTCCCCGTCCGCACCTGCTCCGCCGGCGTCTTCAAGAACGCCGCCCGCACCGGCCGCCCCTGCCTCCTCGGCTACATCGACAAGTGCTCGGCCCCCTGCGTCGGCCGCGTCACCCCCGAGGAACACCGGGAGCTGGCCGAGGACTTCTGCGACTTCATGGCCGGGCGCACGGGCACGTACATCCGGCGCCTGGAGAAGGACATGGCGCAGGCGGCCGAGGAGATGGAGTACGAGCGCGCCGCCCGCCTCCGGGACGACGCCGGGGCCCTCAAGCGGGCCATGGAGAAGAGCGCCGTCGTCCTCGCCGACGCCACCGACGCCGACCTGATCGCCGTCGCCGAGGACGAGCTGGAGGCCGCCCTCCAGATCTTCCACGTGCGCGGCGGCCGGGTGCGCGGCCAGCGCGGCTGGGTCACCGACAAGGTCGAGGCGGTCGACACGGCCGGCCTCGTCGAACACGCGCTCCAGCAGCTGTACGGCGAGGAGCGCGGCGACGCCGTCCCCAAGGAGGTCCTGGTCCCGGCCCTGCCCGAGGACACCGAGGCGGTCTCCCAGTGGCTCGCCGAGCGCCGGGGCTCGCAGGTCAGCCTGCGCATCCCGCAGCGCGGCGACAAGAAGGACCTCATGGCGACGGTCCAGCGCAACGCCCAGCAGGCGCTCGGCCTGCACAAGACCAAGCGCGCCTCCGACCTCACCACCCGCTCCCGGGCCCTGGAGGAGATCGCGGAGGCGCTCGGCCTGGACACGGCCCCGCTGCGCATCGAGTGCTACGACATCTCGCACCTCCAGGGCGACGACGTGGTGGCCTCCATGGTGGTCTTCGAGGACGGCCTGGCCCGCAAGAGCGAGTACCGCCGCTTCCAGATCAAGGGCTTCGAGGGCCAGGACGACGTCCGCTCGATGCACGAGGTGATCGGCCGCCGCTTCAAGCGCTACCTCCAGGAGAAGGAGCGCACGGGGGAGTGGGACCAGGCGCCGCAGGAGACCGCTCCCGGCCCCATCGCCGAGGTCACCGGCCCCGCTCCCACCGGCCCCGCTCCCACCGGCCCCGCTCCCACCGGCCCCGTCGCGGCCCCCGCCTTCACCCCCGCCTCCCCGGCCGACGAGATCGAGCCCCGTGAGGACGACGGCCGCCCCAAGCGGTTCGCGTACCCGCCGCAGCTCGTCGTGGTCGACGGCGGACAGCCGCAGGTCGCCGCCGCCCAGCGCGCCCTGGACGAGCTGGGCATCGACGACATCGCCGTCTGCGGCCTGGCCAAGCGGCTGGAGGAGGTCTGGCTCCCCGATGACGACGACCCCGTCGTCCTGCCCCGCTCCAGTGAGGGCCTCTACCTCCTCCAGCGCGTCCGGGACGAGGCCCACCGCTTCGCCATCACCTACCAGCGCGCCAAGCGGGCCAAGCGCATCCGTACGAGCCCTCTGGACGACGTCACCGGGCTCGGCGAGACCCGTAAACAGGCCCTGATCAAGCATTTCGGCTCCGTGAAGAAGCTCCGGCAGGCGACAATCGAGGAGATCTGCGAGGTCCCCGGGATAGGGCGCAGGACGGCCGAATCGGTGGCGGCCGCCCTCGCCTCGGCGGCTCCCGCGGCCCCTGCCGTGAACACGGCCACAGGAGAGATCATGGAAGAGGACGACGGGGGCACGTCATGACCGAGCACACCCGCCGGGCCACCGGGCAGGGCAGTGGCGCCCGCCCCGGCGACCACGACCAGCAGCAGCACCGACACCACCAGCACCAGCACGAACGAACAGACCGAGCAGACGGAGCAGACGTGAGTACGAACACCACGAACGAGACGGGCGAGGCAATCGCGCCGGCCATCCCCGAGCTGGTGATCATCTCCGGCATGTCCGGCGCCGGACGCAGCACCGCCGCCAAGTGTCTGGAGGACCTCGGCTGGTTCGTCGTCGACAACCTGCCGCCCGCGCTGATCCCCACCATGGTGGAGCTCGGCGCCCGCTCGCAGGGCAACGTGGCGCGGATCGCCGTCGTCGTCGACGTGCGCGGCCGCCGCTTCTTCGACAACCTCCGCGAGTCCCTCGCCGACCTGGAGGCCAAGCACGTCACCCGGCGGATCGTCTTCCTGGAGTCCTCCGACGACGCGCTGGTGCGCCGCTTCGAGTCCGTCCGCCGCCCGCACCCCCTCCAGGGCGACGGCCGCATCGTCGACGGCATCGCCGCCGAGCGCGACCTGCTGCGCGAGCTGCGCGGCGACGCCGACCTGGTCATCGACACCTCCAGCCTCAACGTGCACGAGCTGCGGGCCAAGATGGACGCCCAGTTCGCGGGCGAGTCCGAGCCGGAGCTGCGCGCCACGGTGATGTCCTTCGGCTACAAGTACGGCCTGCCCGTCGACGCCGACCTCGTCGTCGACTGCCGCTTCCTGCCCAACCCGCACTGGGTCCCGGAGCTGCGCCCCTTCACCGGCCTCAACGAGGAGGTCTCCGGTTACGTCTTCGACCAGCCCGGGGCCAAGGAGTTCCTCAACCAGTACACGGAGCTGCTCCAGCTGATCGCCGCCGGCTACCGCCGCGAGGGCAAGCGGTACGTGACCATCGCCGTGGGCTGCACCGGCGGCAAGCACCGCTCCGTCGCCATGTCGGAGAAGCTCTCCGCCCGCCTGGCCGCCGAAGGCATCGAGACCGTCCTCGTCCACCGGGACATGGGGCGAGAGTGACCGGTCGCAATCTGCGGATGCGGCGGCTGAGCCGCGCCACCTCGGCGCTCTCCGGCCGCAAACGCGGTGCACAGCCCAAGGTCGTCGCGCTCGGCGGCGGCATGGGCCTCTCGGCGTCCCTGGCGGCGCTGCGCCGGATCACCGGCGACCTCACGGCCGTGGTCACCGTCGCCGACGACGGCGGCTCCAGCGGCCGGCTCCGCGAGGAGCTGGGCGTCCTGCCGCCCGGAGACCTGCGCAAGGCGCTCGCCGCGCTCTGCGGCGACGACGACTGGGGCCGCACCTGGGCCCGGGTCATCCAGCACCGGTTCGAGTCCAAGGGCGACCTCCACGAGCACGCGGTCGGCAACCTGCTGATCGTGGCCCTCTGGGAGCAGCTCGGCGACCATGTCCAGGCCCTCGACCTCGTCGGCAAGCTGCTCGGCGCGCAGGGCCGCGTGCTGCCCATGTCCGCCGTGCCGCTGGAGCTCCAGGCGCTGGTCAAGGGCCACGACCCGGAGCTGCCCGACGCGATCGTCACCGTGCGCGGCCAGGCCACGGTGGCGCTCACGCCGGGCGAGGTGCAGTCCGTGCACGTCGTCCCGCCCGACCCGCCGGCCGTCCCGGAGGCCGTCGCGGCGGTCCTCGACGCGGACTGGGTGGTGCTCGGCCCGGGCTCCTGGTTCTCCTCGGTGATCCCGCATCTGCTGGTGCCGGAACTGCTCGACGCACTGGTCACCACGAAGGCCCGCAAGGTCCTGTCGTTGAATCTCGCACCACAGCCCGGTGAAACCGAGGGGTTCTCACCGCAGCGTCATTTGGAGGTTTTGGGACGACACGCCCCTAAACTCGCCTTGGACGTGGTGCTGGCCGACGAGGCAGCCGTGCCCGACCGCGCATCGCTCGACGACGCCGCCCAGCGGCTCGGGGCGGCGGTCGAGCTGGCGCCGGTGGCATCGCCCGACGGCGTTCCGGTCCATGATCAGGAGCTGTTGGCCGCCGCGTACGACCGTATTTTTCGGATGCATGGAAGGATCGGCCCATGGCGATGACGCCAGCGGTGAAGGACGAAATCTCTCGGCTTCCCGTCACCCGGACCTGCTGCAGGAAAGCAGAGGTCTCGGCGATTCTTCGGTTCGCGGGCGGGCTGCACCTGGTGAGCGGCCGCATTGTGATCGAGGCGGAGCTGGACACCGCGATGGCGGCGCGCCGGCTCAAGCGCGACATCCTCGAAATCTTCGGGCACAGCTCGGAGCTGATCGTGATGGCCCCCGGCGGACTGCGGCGCGGCTCGCGCTATGTCGTACGGGTGGTGGCGGGCGGCGACCAGCTGGCCCGCCAGACCGGCCTGGTGGACGGCCGCGGCCGCCCCATCCGCGGTCTGCCGCCGCAGGTGGTCTCGGGGGCCACCTGCGACGCCGAGGCCGCCTGGCGCGGGGCCTTCCTGGCCCACGGCTCGCTCACCGAGCCCGGCCGCTCCTCCTCGCTGGAGGTCACCTGCCCCGGCCCGGAGGCCGCCCTCGCCCTGGTCGGCGCGGCCCGCCGGCTCTCCATCGCCGCCAAGGCCCGCGAGGTGCGCGGCGTGGACCGGGTCGTCGTCCGCGACGGCGACGCCATCGGCGCCCTGCTCACCCGGCTCGGCGCCCATGAGTCGGTGCTGGCCTGGGAGGAGCGCCGGATGCGGCGCGAGGTCCGCGCCACGGCCAACCGGCTGGCCAACTTCGACGACGCCAACCTGCGCCGCTCGGCCCGCGCGGCGGTCGCCGCCGGCGCCCGGGTCGGACGCGCGCTGGAGATCCTCGGCGAGGAGGTCCCCGAGCACCTCGCGGCGGCCGGCCGGCTCCGCATGGAGCACAAGCAGGCCTCGCTGGAGGAGCTGGGAGCGCTCGCCGACCCGCCGCTGACCAAGGACGCCGTCGCCGGCCGGATCCGCCGCCTGCTGGCCATGGCCGACAAGCGCGCCCAGGACCTCGGCATCCCGGGCACGGAAGCCACCCTCAGCGAGGAGCTGGCGGACGGCCTGGTCGGCTGAGCCGCCGACGGCCCGGGACCAAGGTCCCGGGCCGCACCGGGACGAAGGTCCCGCGGCCGTGCGGAGGCCCGTGCACCCTACTGGGGAGTACGGGCCTCCCGCCGTATTCCGCTGGCGCGTACGGCCCCTGTCGATGTCACCCCGGGGCCCTCGTAGAGGTAGGGTCGATAGCGGTCGGGGACATCCCTATACACCCTCGCCGGCGTCAGAAACCGGCGTACCTATACGAGGAGATCGGTTCGTGACGATCCGCGTAGGCATCAACGGCTTTGGCCGCATCGGTCGTAACTACTTCCGCGCGCTGCTGGAGCAGGGTGCGGACATCGAGATCGTGGCTGTCAACGACCTGGGTGACACTGCGACCACGGCCCACCTGCTGAAGTACGACACCATCCTGGGTCGTCTCAAGGCAGAGGTCAGCCACACCGCCGACACCATCACCGTCGATGGTCACACCATCAAGGTGCTCTCCGAGCGCAACCCGGCCGACATCCCCTGGGGTGAGCTGGGCGTCGACATCGTCATCGAGTCGACCGGCATCTTCACCAAGAAGGCCGACGCCGAGAAGCACATCGCCGGTGGTGCCAAGAAGGTCCTCATCTCGGCTCCGGCCAAGGACGAGGACATCACCATCGTGATGGGCGTCAACCAGGACAAGTACGACGCGGCCAGCCACCACGTCATCTCCAACGCCTCCTGCACCACCAACTGTGTGGCGCCGATGGCCAAGGTTCTCGACGAGAACTTCGGCATCGTCAAGGGCCTGATGACGACGGTCCACGCGTACACCAACGACCAGCGCATCCTGGACTTCCCGCACTCGGACCTGCGCCGCGCCCGCGCCGCCGCCGAGAACATCATCCCGACCACGACCGGCGCCGCCAAGGCCACCGCTCTGGTCCTCCCGCAGCTCAAGGGCAAGCTCGACGGCATCGCGATGCGCGTCCCGGTCCCGACCGGCTCCGCCACCGACCTCGTCGTCACCCTGGACCGCGAGGTCACCAAGGACGAGGTCAACGCCGCGTTCAAGAAGGCCGCCGACGACGGCGCCCTCAAGGGCTTCCTGACGTACACCGAGGACCCGATCGTCTCCTCGGACATCGTCGGCGACCCGTCGTCCTGCACCTTCGACTCCTCCCTGACCATGGTCCAGGAGGGCAACTCGGTGAAGATCCTCGGCTGGTACGACAACGAGTGGGGCTACTCCAACCGCCTCGTCGACCTCACGGTCTTCGTCGGCGAGCAGCTCTGACCCTCGGGTCGGCAGGCACAACGATGTGAGTAAGAGGCTCGACCGGCGCAACGAGGCGCCGGTCGAGCCTCTTAGCATGTTCATCCGTCCTTGCAAGGAGTAACGGAAGACCAGATGAAGACGATCGACGAACTTCTCGCCGAAGGGGTCGCGGGCAAGCGGGTATTCGTCCGCGCCGACCTCAACGTGCCGCTCGACGGCACCACCATCACCGACGACGGCCGCATCCGCGCCGTCCTGCCGACCGTCGCCAAGCTCGCCGAGGCCGGCGCGCGGGTCGTCGTCGCCTCGCACCTGGGCCGCCCCAAGGGCGCCCCGGACCCGGTGTTCTCGCTGGCGCCCGCCGCCGCGCGGCTCGGTGAACTCCTCGGTGCGGACGTCGCCTTCGCGACCGACACCGTCGGTGACTCCGCCCGCTCCGTCGTCGCGGGCCTCACCGACGGCCAGGTCGCCGTGATCGAGAACCTCCGCTTCAACGCCGGTGAGACCTCCAAGGACGACGCCGAGCGCGGCGCCTTCGCCGACCAGCTGGCCGAGCTGGCGGACGTGTACGTGGGCGACGGCTTCGGGGCCGTACACCGCAAGCACGCCTCGGTCTTCGACCTCCCGGCGCGGCTTCCGCACTACGCGGGCTACCTCATCGCCACCGAGGTCGGCGTGCTGAAGAAGCTGACCACCGACGTCAAGCGGCCGTACGCCGTCGTCCTCGGCGGGGCCAAGGTCTCCGACAAGCTCGGCGTCATCGACCACCTGCTGGAGCGGGCCGACCGCATCCTGATCGGCGGCGGCATGGCGTACACCTTCCTCAAGGCCCAGGGCCACGAGGTCGGCAGCTCGCTGCTCCAGGAGGACCAGATCCCCGCCGTGCAGGAGTACCTGCGGCGCGCGGAGGAGAAGGGCGTGGAGTTCGTCCTCCCGGTCGACGTCGTCGTCGCCCCCGCCTTCCCCGACCTGAAGACCAAGGCCCCGGCCGACGCCACCACCGTCGCCGCCGACGCCATCCCGGCCGGTCAGATGGGTCTGGACAACGGGCCGGAGACCAACAAGCTCTACGCATCGAAGCTCGCCGACGCGGCCACCGTCTTCTGGAACGGCCCGATGGGCGTCTTCGAGCACCCCGACTTCGCCGACGGCACCCGCGCGGTCGCCCAGGCGCTCGTCGGCTCCCCGGCCTTCAGCGTCGTCGGCGGTGGCGACTCCGCCGCGGCCGTCCGCATCCTGGGCTTCGACGAGAATGCTTTCGGACATATTTCGACCGGTGGCGGCGCCAGCCTCGAATACCTCGAGGGCAAGACGCTTCCCGGCCTCGCCGCACTGGAGGACTGAACCTCAATGACCACCCGCACCCCGCTGATGGCGGGCAACTGGAAGATGAACCTCAACCACCTTGAGGCCATCGCCCACGTCCAGAAGCTCTCCTTCGCCCTGACCGACAAGGACTACGACGCCGTCGAGGTCGCCGTCCTGCCGCCCTTCACCGACCTGCGCTCCGTGCAGACCCTGGTGGACGGGGACAAGCTGAAGATCAAGTACGGCGCCCAGGACATCTCGGCGCACGAGTCCGGCGCGTACACCGGCGAGATCTCCGGCCCGATGCTCGCCAAGCTGCGCTGCACGTACGTGGCCGTCGGCCACAGCGAGCGCCGCCAGTACCACGGCGAGAGCGACGAGATCTGCAACGCCAAGGTGAAGGCCGCCTACCAGCACGGCCTGACCCCGATCCTCTGCGTCGGCGAGGGCCTGGACATCCGCAAGGCCGGTGACCAGGTCTCGTACACGCTCGCGCAGCTCGACGGCGCCCTGAAGGACATCCCGGCCGAGCAGGCCGAGACCGTCGTCATCGCCTACGAGCCGGTCTGGGCGATCGGGACCGGCGAGGTCGCCACCCCCGAGGACGCTCAGGAGGTCTGCGGTGCGATCCGCCGCCGGCTGGCCGAGCTGTACTCGCAGGAGCTGGCCGACGCCGTCCGCATCCAGTACGGCGGCTCGGTGAAGTCCGGCAACGTGGCCGCCATCATGGCGCAGCCCGACGTCGACGGCGCCCTGATCGGCGGCGCCGCGCTGGACGCCGACGAGTTCGTCAAGATCGTCCGCTTCCGCGACCAGTGAGTATGCGGTAGCGCGGATCCGTCGTACCCTTGCGGGGGCCGAGGGGGTTGTCACCCTCCGGCCCCCGCTGTACGTACAGGCAGTAGTCGAGAATTCTGAAAGTAGGGACCAGCCGTGGTTATGGCGTTCCAGATCGCTCTGATCGTCTTCAGCCTGCTGCTGATGCTGCTGGTGCTCATGCACAAGGGCAAGGGCGGCGGCCTCTCCGACATGTTCGGTGGCGGAATGCAGTCCTCCGTCGGCGGCTCCTCCGTGGCCGAGCGCAACCTCGACCGCATCACCGTCGTGGTCGGCCTGATCTGGTTCGCGTGCGTCGTCGTCCTCGGTCTGCTGGTCAAGCTGGGCGACTGACCGTCGTCCGCGATCCCCGGTGAGGGTGTAACTCCTTTCACTGGACGCGCGTTGGGCCTTACGTAGACTGGGGCTTCGTCGAGCACCATCAGGCAGGGAGTTACGACCGTGGCAAGTGGCAACGCGATCCGGGGAAGCCGGGTCGGAGCGGGGCCGATGGGGGAGGCCGAGCGGGGCGAGTCCGCGCCGCGCCTCCGCATCTCCTTCTGGTGCTCGAACGGGCACGAGACGCAGCCGAGCTTCGCCCATGACGCGCAGGTGCCGGACACCTGGGACTGCCCGCGCTGCGGCTTCCCGGCCGGCCAGGACAAGGACAGCCCGCCCGACCCGCCGCGCACCGAGCCGTACAAGACGCACCTCGCGTACGTACGTGAGCGGCGCAGCGACGAGGACGGCGAGGCGATCCTCGCCGAGGCCCTGGCCAAGCTCCGCGGCGAGATCTGACGTTCCCCGCACCGCTCCACGGACCACCCCAGTCGTTCACCGGCCGGACACCCCACGGGTGTCCGGCCGGACCGCTTCACCGCGCCGTGGCCCGCGTCCGCGCCACCCGCCTCCTCGATCAATTAGGTTGGTGGGGCAGCGGGGATGCTGACGTACAAGAAGAAGTGGGCTGATATCCGGGATGAACGCAGCAAGCCGAACCAAGCTCAACCAGACCCCCGAGTGGACCGCTCTCGCCAAGCACCGTGAGGAGTTCGGCGCCACCGAGCTCCGCGAGCTGTTCGCGCAGCAGCCGGACCGGGGCACCGCCTACACCCTCCGGGTCGGCGACCTCCACCTCGACCACTCCAAGCACCTGGTCACCGACGAGACGCTGCGCCTGCTGCGCGAACTCGCCGCCGCCACCGGGGTCGCGGAGCTGCGGGACGCGATGTTCCGCGGCGAGAAGATCAACACCACCGAGGACCGGGCCGTCCTGCACACCGCGCTCCGCGCCCCGCGCGGAGCGGTCATCGAGGTCGACGGCGAGAACGTCGTCCCGGCCGTGCACGCCGTCCTGGACAAGATGGCCGCCTTCGCGGACAAGGTCCGGGCGGGCGAGTGGACCGGCCACACCGGCAAGCCCATCAAGAACATCGTCAACATCGGCATCGGCGGCTCCGACCTCGGCCCCGCCATGGCGTACGAGGTGCTGCGCTCCTTCACGGACCGCTCCCTCACCGTCCGGTTCGTCTCCAACGTCGACGGCGCCGACCTCCACGAGGCCGTCCGCGACCTGGACCCGGCCGAGACGCTGTTCATCGTCGCCTCGAAGACGTTCACCACCATCGAGACGATCACCAACGCCACCTCCGCCCGCGACTGGCTCCTCACCGAGCTGCGCGCCGGTCAGGACGCCGTCGCCAAGCACTTCGTGGCGCTGTCGACCAACGCGGAGAAGGTCGAGGAGTTCGGTATCGACACGGCCAACATGTTCGAGTTCTGGGACTGGGTCGGCGGCCGCTACTCCTACGACTCCGCGATCGGCCTCTCGCTGATGATCGCCATCGGCCCGGACCGGTTCCGCGAGATGCTCGACGGCTTCCACCTCGTCGACGAGCACTTCCGCACCGCCCCCGCCGAGGAGAACGCCCCGCTCCTGCTCGGCCTGCTCGGCGTCTGGTACGGCAACTTCTTCGACGCCCAGTCGCACGCGGTGCTGCCGTACAGCCACTACCTCTCCAAGTTCACCGCCTACCTCCAGCAGCTCGACATGGAGTCCAACGGCAAGTCCGTCGACCGCGAGGGCCACCGCGTCGACTGGCAGACCGGACCGGTCGTCTGGGGCACGCCGGGCACCAACGGGCAGCACGCGTACTACCAGTTGATCCACCAGGGTACGAAGATGATCCCGGCGGACTTCATCGGCTTCGCCGCCCCGGTCCACGACCTGCTGCCCGGCCTGATCGCCCAGCACGACCTGCTGATGGCCAACTTCTTCGCCCAGACCCAGGCGCTCGCCTTCGGCAAGACGCCCGACGAGGTCCGTGCGGAGGGCGTGCCGGAGGAGCTGGTCCCGCACAAGACGTTCCGCGGCAACCACCCGACGACGACGATCCTCGCCGACAAGCTGACCCCGTCGGTCCTCGGCCAGCTCATCGCGCTCTACGAGCACAAGGTCTTCGTCCAGGGCGCCATCTGGAACATCGACTCCTTCGACCAGTGGGGCGTCGAACTCGGCAAGGTCCTCGCCAAGAAGATCGAGCCGGTCCTGACCGGTGAGGCCGGCACGGAGGAGCTCGACAGCTCCACCGCCGCGCTGGTCACCGCCTACCGCACGCTGCGGGGGCGCTGAGCCCATGCCGGAGGGGGAGGGGGACGGGACGACGGCGGAGATACGGCTGCGGCCGCCGCGCAACACGCTGAACGGGCGGGTCGTGGGCTGGTGGCGGGTCCAGTGGCTGCTGATGACCGCCGTCCCCGTCGTGCCGCTGGTCGTGCTCGGCGCGCTGATCGAGCCCGCCCGCCTCTGGCTCCTGCTGCCCGCCGCGGTGTTCGCCGCGGCGGGCGTGGCCTTTGCCGTCCTCCTCCCGCTCTGGTGGTTCCGCACGCACCGCTGGGAGGTCACCGAGGACGCGGCGTACGTACGCACCGGGTTCTTCTGGCAGGAGTGGCGGATCGCGCCGATGTCCCGGATCCAGACCGTGGACACCGTGCGCGGCCCGCTGGAACAGCTCTTCCGGCTCGCCACCGTCACGGTCACCACCGCCTCCTCCAAGGGCGCGGTACGGATCGAGGGCCTGGACCACGAGGTCGCCGCCGAACTGGCCGAGCGCCTCACCCGCATCACCCGTAACACCCCCGGCGACGCCACATGAGCACCCCGCGCCCTCCCTACGACGACTGGCTCCGCCTCGATCCCCGTACGGTCCTGGTCTCCGCCCTCGTCGTGGCGGGCGTCGTCGCCGGCGCGGCCCTTCCCGCCGCGCTCGGCCTCTCCAACTGGCTGGGGCTCCCGGGCGGGGTGCTCGCCGTCCTCGGCGCCGGCCTCCTGGTCATCGGCGTGGCGGCGGGCGCCGACCGGGTCCGCTGGCACCGCACCCGCTACCGCGTCGGCGAGGAGCGCGTCGACCTCCACACCGGCCTCCTCCTGGTCAAGCGCCGCTCGCTGGCCCGCAGCCGCATCCGTACGGTCGACCTCACCGCCAACCTGCTGCTGCGCCTCTTCGGCCTGGTCACCGTCAGGATCGGCACCGGCGAACAGGGCAGCGACTCCACCCTGGAGCTCGACCCGGTCACCCGCGCCGAAGGCGAACGGCTCCGCCGCCTCCTGCTGGAACGCGCCACCACCGCGCCTGCCGGAGTCCACCGCGACGGCGAACTGGCCATGCTCGACCCGCGCTGGATCCGGTACGCACCGGTCTCCTTCGTCGCGCCCATGCTCGGCGGCGCGGCCGTCGGAGCCGTGATGCAGATCAGCGAATGGGTCGGGGCGCAGGGCGAGGTCATCGCGTGGGTGGGGGACCGGTTCCGGGACACCCCGCTGCTCTGGACGATCGTCATCCTGGTCCTCGCCGCGCTGGTCGCCGGTGCCGTCGGGGCGCTCGGCCTCTGGATCGAGATGTGGTGGAACTACCGCCTGGAGCGCGAGCCCGGCGGCACCATCCGGGTCCGGCGCGGGCTCTTCACCTCCCGGTCGATCTCCGTCGAGGAGGCCCGGCTGCGCGGGGTCGACCTGGTCGAACCGCTCGGCGTACGGCTGTTCGGCGCCGGCCGGCTGGACGCCATCACCACCGGACTCGCCAAGGACAAGGAGTCCAGGAACGCCGACCACAACACGGTCCTCCCGGCGGTGCCGCGCCCACGGGCCGACTCCGTCGCCGCCGCGATACTCCGCGAGGAGGCGACGCCGACCGGCGCCCCGCTGACCCGCCACCCGCGCGCCGCCCGGGGCCGCAGGCTGCGCTGGTCGCTGGCCGCCGCCCTCGCCCCGGTGCTGCTCCTCACCGTCCTCGGGGCGCTGTTCACTCCCGTACTCCTCTGGATCGCGCTCGGCTGCGCGGCGGTGTTCCTGCCGCTCGCGGTGGCGCTGGCGCTGGACGCGTACCGCAATCTCGGCCACGGGCTCTCCGGCCGCTACCTGGTGACCCGCTCCGGCACGCTGCGCCGCTCCACCGCCGCGCTGGAGCGGGCCGGAGTGATCGGCTGGACCGTCAGGCAGTCGTACTTCCAGCGGCGGGCCGGACTGCTCACGATCACGGCCACCACGGCCGCCGGAGGAGGCGCGTACACGGCGTACGACACCGACGCGGCCGAGGGCCTCACCTTCGCCGCCGAGGCCGTCCCCGGGCTGCTGGAGCCGTTCCTGGAGCGCGGTGACCGCCCCGCCCCGTGACCGACGGCACCACCCCGGCGCCGGGCGCCGGACCCGCGTCGGCGACGATACGGATCATGACCTTTGCCAACCGTCGTACGGTCCTCACCGCCCTGGCCACCGCCGCCGTCAGCGGCCCGCTGCTCGGCTCGCTCACCGCGACCCCGGCCCACGCCACGGACGACCTGGACATCTACACCTCCAACACCGACCTCTACAAGAAGCTCGCCGGACAGGAAGGCGTCGAGTTCGCCCGCCGCTACAAGAGACACGAGTACGCCGACCACTCGACGCCGCAGAGATACCCGTACAACCGGACCACCGTCATGGCCCTGCACGGCGGCGGCATCGAGACCGGGACCTCCGAACTCTGCCTCGCCATAGCCGGCTACCACCCGGCCACGCTCGCGCCGCTCCAGGACGGCCACGGCGTGCACGACTACTGGATGTTCGAAGGGCTGCGCACCTCGGGCAACCGCGACCTGCACGTCACCGCCAAGAACTGCGACGACCACGTCGCGATCTCCATGGCGGCCGGCAGCCTCAACGTCCTGAGCCTGCACGGCTGTACGTCGGCACAGGCGGGCACCGTCCCGCAGGCCGTGGTGGTCGGCGGGCTCAACACCCGCTTCAAGACCCTGCTCAAGGCCGAGTTCGACAAGGTGGGCATCGCCTGGCGGGACGGGAACGAGACGCCCGACCTGGCCGGCGTCAACCCCACCAACCCGGTCAACCGCACCATGCTCTCCAAGGGCGGTCAGCTGGAGCTCACCACGGAGCTGCGCGCCGCCATGTTCACCAACAACACCCGCGCGGGCCGGGCCGGCTCCACGACCGCGGTCTTCGACCGCTTCACCGCCGCCTGCCGGGCCGCGATCACCAAGCTGGAGCAGGGCACGGACCAGGTCATCCTCTGATCCGCGGGGTCCTCAGGCGTTGTGCGTCGTGTCGATGACGCAGAAGCGGTTGCCCTCGGTGTCGGCGAGGACCACGAAGTCCGGGTCCGGCGGATAGAGCTCCCACGCGACCCGCTCCGCGCCCAGTCCCATCAGCCGCTCCACCTCGGCCTCCTGCTCGTCGGAGTAGAGGTCGAGGTGGACCCGGGGGACCTCCTGGACGGGTGAGGTGGAGCGCCCCAGCGCCACGCCGACGCCGGGCCCTTCGACCGGGACCAGCACCACCCAGTCGTCCGTTCCCGGCTCGCGCTCGGTGTACGTGAGCGCCGCCTTCCAGAAGGCGGCCGCCCGTCGTACGCCGGTCGCGCCCATCACCACGGTTCCGATATGCACCATGGGCGCGAGCCTTTCACGCACCAGGCCCGGCCCGCTCGGATAAAGAGCGGGCCGGGCCTGGTGGCGTAAAGCCGGAAACGGTCAGGCGGACGCCGGTGGATACAGCGCGCGCGGCAGTTGCGAGGCCGCCGCCGCGTCCAGCAGCCAGAGCGTCCGGCTGCGGCCGTACGCGCCCGCCGCCGGGGCCTGGATCTCCCCGGCCCCGGACAGGGCGATGGCCGCCGCCTCCGCCTTGTCCTCGCCGGCCGCCAGCAGCCACACCTCACGCGCCGCGCGGATCGCGGGGAGCGTGAGAGAGACGCGGACCGGCGGCGGCTTGGGCGCTCCGTGCACACCGACGACGGTGCGCTCGGTCTCCCGTACCGCCGGCAGCTCCGGGAAGAGCGAGGCGACATGCGTGTCCGGGCCGACGCCCAGCATCAGCACGTCGAACGCCGGTACCGGACCGTGGTCCTCCGGTCCTGCGGCGGCGGCGAGTTCGGCCGCGTACGCCGCCGCCGCCTCGTCCACGTCCTTGCCGTACGGGCCGTCGGACGCGGGCATCGCGTGCACCCGGGCCGGGTCGAGCGGCACCGCGTCGAGCAGCGCCTCGCGGGCCTGGGTGACGTTCCGCTCGGGGTCGCCCTCCGGCAGGAACCGCTCGTCGCCCCACCACAGGTCCAGCCGCGACCAGTCGACCACGTCCCGGGCGGGCGCGGCGGCGAGTGCGGCCAGCAGGCCGTTGCCGTTGCGCCCGCCGGTCAGCACCACCGAGGCGTGGCCCCGGGAGGCCTGGGCGTCCACGATCCTGGTGATCAGCCGGGCCGCCGCGGCCTGCGCCATCAGCTCCTTGTCCCGGTGCACGACCAGCTGAGGAGGCGTCACTTGGCGGCCGCCTTCTTCGCCGGGGCCTTCTTCGCGGCCGGCGCCTTCTGTTCGCCCTCCGCAGGCTTCTTCTCGGCCGAGGCAGCGGAGGCAGCCGGGGCCGCCTTCACCTCGCCGCCCGCGTGGAGCTTCTCCACCCCGAACTTCACCGCGGACTCGTAGGTGTTGTCCGGGTCCAGCCGGCGCAGCTCCTCCGCCAGCAGCTCGGCGGTCTCCCGGCGCTTGAGCGCCACCGCGCGGTCCGGCTGGCCCTGCATGGAGAGCGTGGCCAGCGAGCCGTCGGCCCGGTCGAGGACGATGACGCCGTTCTTCGTCTCCATCCGGACCGCGGTCAGACCCGGCCCGGCGGAGTACGTACGCTCCACCGGTACGCCGAGCCGGTCCGCGAGCCACATCGCGAGCAGCTCGCAGCTCGGGTTGTCGCTCTCGCCCTCGACGGTCGCGCCGATCACCGTCGCGGGCTGCTGGTCGAGCGCCGCGGCCAGCATCGAGCGCCACGGCGTGATCCGGGTCCACGACAGGTCGGTGTCGCCGGGGCTGTACGTCGCCGCGCGCACCGCCAGCTCGTCGATCGGCCGCTCGGCGGAGTAGCTGTCGGTGATCCGGCGCTGGGCGAGCGCGCCCAGCGGGTCCTTCGCCGCGTCGGCGGGCGCGTCCTCGGGCCACCACACCACCACCGGGGCATCCGGCAGCAGCAGCGGGAGGACCACCGACTGGGCGTGGTTGGCCAGCTCGCCGTGCAGGCGCAGGACGACGGTCTCGCCGGTCCCGGCGTCGGAGCCGACCCGGACCTCCGCGTCGAGCCGGGCGTCCCGGCGGGCCCGCGGCGAGCGGCTGACCCGCTTGATCACCGCGATGATCCGCGAGGGGTGCTCGCGGGAGGCGTCACCGGCCGACTTGAGCGCGTCGTACGCGTTCTCCTCGTCGGTGACGATGACCAGCGTGAGCACCATGCCGATGGCCGGGGTGCCGATCGCCCGGCGGGCCGAGACCAGCGCCTGGTTGATCTTGCTGGACGTGGTTTCCGTGAGATCGATCTTCATGGCCGCCTCCAGCTCCGTCCGTCACGTGCGAGCATCTCGTCGGCCTCGGCCGGACCCCAGGTGCCGGCCGCGTACTTCGCGGGCTTGCCGTGCTTGTCCCAGTACTCCTCGATCGGGTCGAGGATGGTCCAGGAGAGTTCGACCTCCTGGTGGCGCGGGAAGAGGTTGGCGTCGCCGAGCAGCACGTCCAGCAGGAGCCGCTCGTACGCCTCCGGGCTGGACTCCGTGAAGGACTCCCCGTACGCGAAGTCCATCGTGACGTCCCGGACCTCCATCGAGGTGCCGGGCACCTTGGAGCCGAAGCGCACGGTGACGCCCTCGTCCGGCTGGACCCGGATGACCAGGGCGTTGCCGCCGAGCTCCTCCGTGGCGCCGGACTCGAACGGCAGGTAGGGAGCGCGCTTGAAGACGACCGCGATCTCCGTGACCCGGCGGCCGAGCCGCTTTCCGGTCCGGAGGTAGAACGGCACGCCCGCCCAGCGGCGGTTGTTGATCGTCAGCTTGATCGCCGCGTAGGTGTCGGTCGTCGACTTGGGGTCGATGCCCTCCTCCTCGCAGTAGCCGAGGACCTCCTGGCCGCCCTGCCAGGCGTGCTCGTACTGCGCGCGCACGGTGTGCAGGCCGAGGTCCTCGGGCAGCTCGACGGCGGTGAGCACCTTGAGCTTCTCGGCGACCAGGGCCTTCGGGTGGAAGGAGCCGGGCTCCTCCATCGCGGTCAGCGCCAGCAGCTGGAGCAGGTGGTTCTGGATGACGTCACGGGCGGCGCCGATGCCGTCGTAGTAGCCGGCCCGGCCGCCGATGCCGATGTCCTCGGCCATCGTGATCTGTACGTGGTCGACGTAGGACCGGTTCCAGATCGGCTCCCACATCGTGTTGGCGAACCGCAGCGCCAGGATGTTCTGGACCGTCTCCTTCCCCAGGTAGTGGTCGATCCGGAAGACCTCGTTGGGCGGGAAGACGTCGTGCACGAGCTGGTTGAGCTCCTGCGCGCTGGCCAGGTCGTGGCCGAACGGCTTCTCGATGACGGCCCGCCGCCAGGAGCCCTCCTTCTGGTCGGCCAGGCCGTGCTTCTTCAGCTGCTGGACGACCTTCGGGAAGAACTTCGGCGGCACGGAGAGGTAGAAGGCGAAGTTGCCGCCCGTCCCCTGCGCCTTGTCGAGCTCCTGGATGGTGGCCTTGAGCGTCTCGAACGCCTCGTCGTCGTCGAAGTTGCCCTGGACGAAGCGCATCCCCTGGATGAGCTGCTGCCAGACCTCCTCGCGGAACGGCGTACGGGCGTGCTCCTTGACGGCGTCGTGGACGACCTGCGCGAAGTCCTCGTCCTCCCAGTCGCGGCGCGCGAAGCCGATGAGCGAGAAGCCCGGTGGCAGCAGGCCGCGGTTGGCCAGGTCGTAGACGGCAGGCATCAGCTTTTTACGGGACAAATCGCCCGTGACGCCAAAGATGACCAGGCCCGACGGCCCCGCGATACGCGGGAGCCGTCGGTCCTGTGCGTCACGGAGCGGGTTGGCTCCGGGAACAGCAGACAAAGTGGTCAGCCCTCCGAGGGGGCGAGGCGCGAGAGCTCCGCCTCGGTCGACTTGAGCAGGTCGTTCCAGGACGCCTCGAACTTCTCGACGCCCTCGTCCTCCAGCAGCTGTACGACCTCGTCGTACGAGATGCCGAGCTTCTTGATCGCGTCGAGGTCGGCGCGCGCCTGGTCGTAGCCGCCGGCGACGGTGTTGCCGGTGATCTCGCCGTGGTCGGCCACGGCCTCCAGGGTCGCCTCCGGCATGGTGTTCACCGTGTTGGGGGCGACGAGGTCGTCGACGTACAGGGTGTCCTTGAGGGACGGGTCCTTGACGCCGGTGGAGGCCCAGAGCGGACGCTGCTTGTTGGCCTGCGCCTTGTCCAGCGCCTCCCAGCGCTCGCCCGCGAAGACCTCCTCGTACGCCTCGTAGGCCAGGCGCGCGTTGGCCAGGGCGGACTTGCCCTTGGCGGCCTTCGCCTCGTCGGAGCCGATGGCGTCCAGGCGCTTGTCGATCTCGGTGTCCACGCGGGACACGAAGAAGGACGCCACCGAGTGGATCTTGGAGAGGTCCAGGCCCGCGGCCTTCGCCTTCTCCAGGCCCGCCAGGTAGGCGTCCATGACGGCGCGGTACCGCTCCAGCGAGAAGATCAGCGTCACGTTGACGCTGATGCCCCGGCCGATGGTCTCGGTGATCGCCGGCAGACCGGCCTTGGTCGCCGGGATCTTGATGAGCGTGTTCGGCCGGTCGACCAGCCAGGCCAGCTGCTTGGCCTCGGCGGTGGTGGCCAGGGTGTTGTGCGCCAGGCGCGGGTCCACCTCGATGGAGACCCGGCCGTCCTGGCCGCCGGTCGCGTCGAAGACCGGGCGCAGGATGTCGGCGGCGTCGCGGACGTCCGCCGTCGTGATCATGCGGACCGCTTCCTCGACGGTGACCCGGCGGGCGGCGAGGTCGGTGAGCTGCTGCTCGTAACCGTCGCCCTGCGAGATCGCCTTCTGGAAGATCGACGGGTTGGTGGTGACGCCGACGACGTGGCTCTGGTCGATCAGCTCGGCCAGGTTGCCGGACGTGATGCGCTTGCGCGACAGGTCGTCGAGCCAGATCGCCACGCCCTCGTCGGAGAGGCGCTTGAGTGCGTCTGTCATGGGTTGCATCTCCTACTAGTCGTATATCTACGTCGTATATACGGCGTCAGCGCGCTGCGGCTTCGAGGGATTCCCGCGCTACGGCGGCCACGTTCTCGGCGGTGAAGCCGAACTCGCGGAAGAGGACCTTCGCGTCGGCCGAGGCACCGAAGTGCTCCAGCGAGACGATCCGGCCGGCGTCCCCGACGTACCGGTACCAGGTCAGGCCGATGCCGGCCTCCACGGCGACCCGCGCCTTGACCGACGGCGGGAGCACGCTCTCCTTGTAACCCTGATCCTGCTCCTCGAACCACTCGACGCACGGCATCGAGACGACCCGGGTCGGCACACCGGCGGCCTGGAGCTGCTCGCGCGCCTCCACGGCGACGTGGACCTCGGAGCCGGTCGCGATGAGCAGCACCTGCGGCTCTGCGCTCTGCCCGGAGGGCCTCTCCGCCTCGAAAAGGACGTAACCGCCCTTCGCCGCGTCCTCGTTCGCCTCGTACGTCGGCACGCCCTGGCGGGTCAGCGCCAGACCGTGCGGGGCGCCCACGCCGAACTCCTTGGTGTAGCGGCGCAGGATCTCGCGCCAGGCGATGGACGTCTCGTTGGCGTCGGCCGGGCGCACGACGTTCAGGCCCGGGATGGCGCGCAGCGCGGCCAGGTGCTCCACCGGCTGGTGGGTCGGGCCGTCCTCGCCGAGGCCGATCGAGTCGTGCGTCCACACGTAGGTCACCGGCAGGTGCATCAGCGCGGAGAGCCGCACCGCGTTGCGCATGTAGTCGGAGAACACCAGGAAGGTGCCGCCGTAGATGCGGGTGTTGCCGTGCAGCGCGATGCCGTTCATCGCGGCCGCCATCGCGTGCTCGCGGATTCCGAAGTGGATCGTGCGGCCGTACGGGTCGGCCTCCGGCAGCGGGTTGCCCACCGGGAGGAACGACGACGTCTTGTCGATCGTGGTGTTGTTCGAGCCGGCCAGGTCGGCGGAGCCGCCCCACAGCTCGGGCACGACCTCGCCCAGCGCCTGGAGCACCTTGCCGGACGCGGCACGGGTGGCCAGGCCCTTTCCGGGCTCGAAGACCGGGAGCTTCTCCTCCCAGCCCGCGGGCAGCTCGCCCGCGGCGATCCGGTCGAAGTCGGCGGCGCGCTCCGGGTTGGCGGTGCGCCACGCGGCGAACGCCTTGTCCCACTCGGCGCGGGCCTCGCGGCCGCGGTCGAGCGCCTCACGGGTGTGGCCGATGACCGCGTCGGAGACCTCGAAGGTCTGCTCCGGGTCGAAGCCGAGGACCCGCTTGGTGGCCGCGATCTCCTCATCGCCGAGCGCCGAGCCGTGCGCGGCCTCGGTGTTCTGCGCGTTCGGCGCGGGCCAGGCGATGATCGAGCGGGCCGCGATGAACGAGGGGCGCTCGGTCTCGGCCTTGGCCGCCTGCAGCGCCGCGTACAGACCCGCCGGGTCCAGGTCGCCGTTGGCCGCCTGCTCGACGCGCTGGACGTGCCAGCCGTACGCCTCGTACCGCTTCAAGGTGTCCTCGGAGACCGCGGTCTCCGTGTCGCCCTCGATGGAGATGTGGTTGTCGTCCCAGAGCAGGACCAGGTTGCCGAGCTTCTGGTGGCCGGCCAGCGAGGACGCCTCGGCCGAGATGCCCTCCTGGAGGCAGCCGTCACCGGCGATGACCCAGACCGTGTGGTCGAACGGGGAGGTGCCGGGGGCCGCCTCGGGGTCGAACAGGCCGCGCTCGTAGCGGGCGGCCATCGCCATGCCCACCGCGTTGGCGACACCCTGGCCCAGCGGACCGGTCGTCGTCTCGACACCCGTCGTGTGGCCGTACTCCGGGTGGCCCGGGGTCTTGGAGCCCCAGGTCCGGAAGGACTTCAGGTCCTCCAGCTCCAGGCCGTAACCGGCGAGGTAGAGCTGGATGTACAGGGTCAGGCTGGAGTGACCGGCCGACAGGACGAACCGGTCGCGGCCGGTCCACTCCGCGTCCGCGGGGTCGTGCCGCATGACTTTCTGAAACAGGGTGTACGCGGCGGGAGCCAGGCTCATGGCCGTACCCGGGTGGCCGTTTCCGACTTTCTGTACGGCGTCCGCGGCGAGGACGCGGGCGGTGTCCACGGCCCGCTGGTCCAAATCGGTCCACTGGAGGTCTGTGGTGGTCGGCTTGATGCTCACCCTGAGTCAGGGCTCCTCTCCACTGTTCGTAAGCCGGTGACTGTTACCGCACCGGGCGCTGTCGAGCCTACCCCCGCCACAGGGCGCGCTTTCCGGGCACTTTCCAGGGTGCGGGCGAGCTGCCCACTTCGCCTCCCGGCGGACGGGTCCCGTACATCGCACAGTCACCCTCAACACGACCCCACCCCCGCGAAGGGCGGTGTATCCCCAACGTCTAGAGTGGTCGAGTTCGCGCAAGTCTTCACAAGGGCCTTTCCGGCCCGGAGCTTGCTGGGATTTCTCTGTCAGGGGTGTGCGTGACGGCCGTCGAGTCCCGACCCGCAGGGGTCGCCTTGACTCCCAGCCCAAGGGGCCATCGCCCGTACGGGGCCCGTGTCAAGGCATTCGTGGCGCTTACCAAGCCACGGATCATCGAGCTGTTGCTCATCACCACCGTTCCGGTGATGTTCCTCGCCGCCCAGGGCGTACCCGACCTGTGGCTGGTGCTCGCCACCACGCTGGGGGGTTACCTCTCGGCGGGCGGCGCCAACGCGCTGAACATGTACATCGACCGCGACATCGACGCGCTGATGGACCGTACGTCGCAGCGTCCGCTGGTCACCGGGATGGTCAGCCCGCGCGAGTGCCTGGTCTTCGGTATCTCGCTCGCGGTGATCTCGACGCTCTGGTTCGGACTGCTCGTCAACTGGCTGTCCGCCGCGCTCGCTCTCGGGGCGCTGCTCTTCTACGTCGTCGTCTACACGATGCTGCTGAAGCGCCGCACCTCGCAGAACATCATCTGGGGCGGCATCGCCGGCTGCCTGCCGGTGCTCATCGGCTGGTCCTCCGTGACGAACTCCCTCTCCTGGGCCGCCGTCATCCTCTTCGCCGTCATCTTCTTCTGGACGCCGCCGCACTACTGGCCGCTCTCCATGAAGGTGAAGGAGGACTACGCCCGGGTCGGCGTCCCGATGCTCCCCGTCATCGCCTCCAACCAGGTGGTGGCCCGGCAGATCGTCATCTACAGCTGGGTGATGGTCGGCGTCTCGCTGCTGCTCACCCCGCTGGGCTACACCGGCTGGTTCTACCTCTCGGTGGCGCTGCTGGCGGGCGGCTTCTGGCTCTGGGAGGCCCACGGGCTGCAGAACCGGGCCAGGGCCGGGGTGAGTGGCGCCAAGCTCAAGGAGATGCGGCTGTTCCACTGGTCCATCACCTACGTCTCGCTGCTCTTCCTGGCCGTCGCGGTGGACCCCTTCCTCCGCTAGCCCAGGTCTCACGGGCGGGTCACGTGGCACAAGCCACGTGACCCGCCCGTCGCCGTTCCTCCTACCCGTCGGTAGCATCCTGTCCATGGCAGAGACGGCAGCAGACGCAGCAGACACGGAGCAGACCTCACGGACGGACGCCAGGAAGGCGGCCCGCGCGGAGCGCAAGGCGGCGAAGCTGGCCCGCGAGATCGGCGCCTTCGCCAAGGAGCACGGCGGCGCCGAAGGGCAGCTCGCCTACATCGGCCAGGCGGGCGCCCGCATCGTCCTGGTCGGCCAGGACGGCGCCTGGGGTGACCTGGTGGCGCCGACGTACGCGGTGGCCGAGAGCGCGGCGGAGAAGTCCGGCATCACGATGCACGAGGAGTTCGACGGCGACTTCGCGCTGAAGGTCCGCACGGGCCCGTACGAGTGGTCGCGGATGGCCGGGATCCAGGTCGGCGGCCCGTCCAACGACAGCTGAGCGGGTACGGAGAAGGGGCGGCAGGCACAGGCCCGCCGCCCCTTCTCCGTATGCAGGGTCTCTCAGACCGCCTGCGACTCCCGCTGCTCGGCGGAGGCGGATGGACCCGGCAGCGTGGTCGGCTGCTCGTCGCCGCGCTCGCGCATGCTCAGCACCAGCCGGACCACGGCGATCCACATGATGGCGGAGCCGAACATGTGGACGCCGACCAGGATCTCGGGGACGTCGGTGAAGTACTGGACGTACCCGATCGCGCCCTGGGCGAGCAGCACGACCAGCAGGTCACGGGCGCGCGCCCGGGTGTCGGCGGGGGCGTCGACCACCCGCAGGGCCAGCCACATCGCGATGGCCAGCGCGCAGACCACCCAGGCGGCGATGGCGTGGATGTGTGCGGCGGCCGACCAGTCCCACGGCATGCGCGGTACGTCGCTGCTGTCGCCCGCGTGCTTGCCGGAACCGGTCACCGAGGTGCCGAGCACGATGAGCACCACGGTGGTCGCCAGGATCGCCCAGGAGAGCCGGCGTACGGGCAGGGGCGCGCGGGGGCGGGCCGGGCCGTCGCCCTCGCCGATCCGCACCCAGGTGATCACGGCGACCGCGAGCAGCGCGTTGGCGAGCAGGAAGTGTCCGGCCACCGTCCACGGGTTGAGCCCCGCCCAGACGGTGATGCCGCCGAGGATCGCGTTGCCGAGCACGATCCAGAACTGCGTCCAGGCCAGCCTGGTCAGCTTGCGGCGACGCGGCTTCATCGAGCTGACGGCGATGATCGCCCAGCCGACGGCGGCCGACAGGACGTACGTCAGCAGCCGGTTGCCGAATTCGATCGCACCGTGCATGCCCTGCGCGGGCGTCGCGAAGAGGCTGTCGTCGGTGCACTTGGGCCAGGTGTCGCAGCCGAGACCGGAACCGGTCAGCCGGACGGCGCCGCCGGTCACGATGATGAAGACGCTCATCATCACGGCGGAGAGCGCGGCACGCTTCACCACTTTGGTGGACGGCGTCCAGCGCTTGGCGATGGCAGTGATGGGGGTTTCCACGCGGACCATCGTAGGACGTGGCTTGTGCACGTTTTCACGAGGGGTGGTTCGTGGCGGCTTGCCCGCGAAGATCCCTGCGGACGGGGCTACTCCCAGCGGAAGAACTTCGCCGCCGCGCCCAGCCCCAGCACCGCCCACACCGCCAGGATCCCGGCCTGGCCCCACGGCATCGACGCGCCGTGCTGGAGGACGTCCCGCAGCCCCTCGGAGAGCGCCGAGATGGGCAGCAGCCCCAGCACCGACTGCACCGCGTCCGGGAACTTGTCCAGCGGCACGATGACCCCGCCGCCGACCAGCAGCAGCAGGAAGACCAGGTTGGCGGCGGCCAGCGTCGCCTCCGCCTTCAGCGTCCCGGCCATCAGCAGCCCGAGCCCCGAGAACGCGGCGGTCCCCAGTACCAGGAGCAGCAGCACGGAGAGGGGGTTGCCCTGCGGCGACCAGCCCAGTGCGAAGGCGATCGCGGTCAGCAGCAGCACCTGGAGCACCTCGGTGACCAGCACCGACAGCGTCTTCGCCGTCATCAGGGCCCAGCGCGGCAGCGGAGAGGCCCCGAGCCGCTTCAGGACTCCGTAACGCCGCTCGAAGCCGGTGGCGATGGCCTGGCCGGTGAAGGCCGTGGACATCACCGCGAGCGCGAGGATGCCCGGCGCCAGGAAGTCGACCGACGCGCCCGAGCCGGTGTCGACGATGTCCACCGCGCTGAACAGGACCAGCAGCAGCGTCGGGATGATCACCGTCAGCAGCAGCTGCTCCCCGTTGCGCAGCAGCATCCGGGTCTCCAGCGCGGTCTGCGCGCCGATCATCCGGGGGAGCGGGGCGGCGCCGGGGCGCGGGGTGTACGTACCGGCGCTCATGCGCGCAGCTCCTTGCCGGTCAGTTCGAGGAAGACGTCCTCCAGGGTGTGCCGCTCCACCGAGATGCCGTCGGGCATCACGCCGTGCTGCGCGCACCAGGAGGTGACGGTGGCGAGCAGCTGCGGGTCGATGGTCCCGGTGATGCGGTACGTCCCCGGGAGCGGCTCGGCGGCCTCGGAGCCGTCGGGCAGCGCCTTGACCAGCGAGCCGAGGTCGAGCCCCGTACGGCCGGTGAAGCGCAGGGTGTTCTCGGCGCCGCCCCGGCAGAGCTGCTCCGGGGAGCCCTGGGCGATGACCCGGCCGGCGTCGATGATCGCGACGTCGTCCGCGAGCGCCTCGGCCTCGTCCATGAAGTGGGTGGTCAGCACCACGGAGACGCCGTCGGCGCGCAGCTCGCGCACCAGGTCCCAGGTGGAGCGGCGGGCCTGCGGGTCGAGCCCGGCGGTCGGCTCGTCCAGGAAGACCAGCTCGGGCCGGCCGACGACCGCGAGGGCCAGGGCGAGGCGCTGCTGCTGGCCGCCGGAGAGCCGGCGGTAGGTGGTGCGGCCGCAGGAGCCGAGGCCGAGGCGCTCGATCAGGGCGTCGACGTCCAGCGGGTGGGCGTGGAGCCTGGCCATGTGGCGGAGCATCTCGTCGGCGCGGGCGCCGGAGTAGACGCCGCCGGACTGGAGCATGACCCCGATCCTGGGGCGCAGCCGCTCGGCGTCGGCGACCGGGTCGAGTCCGAGGACGCGTACGGTGCCGGCGTCGGGGCGGCGGTAGCCCTCGCAGGTCTCGATCGTGGTGGTCTTGCCGGCGCCGTTCGGGCCGAGCACGGCGGTCACCGCGCCCGACGCCACGACCAGATCGAGGCCGTTCACCGCGGTCTTCGTGCCGTACCGCTTCACCAGGCCGGTGACCTGTACGACGGGCTCGTTCTCCATGGCAGGGAAGTCTAGGCAGGGTCCGGCGGCGGCCCGGTCCCGGGGCCAGATTAGGTAACCCTAAGTGACGAACCACACCGTAGATCGTTCCGGACCGTGGTTGTCATGGCCGAATGAATTACGCAACAATGGTGTTGTGAAATACGACGGTGAGGCTCCTCAGGAGGAACTCGCGACCGGTGAGCGCTCGACGCGCAACCGGGTCGCGCGCTCCATCCTGGACCACGGCCCGTCCACCGCCGCCGACCTCGCCAAGCGCGTCGGCCTCACCCAGGCCGCCGTCCGCCGCCACCTGGACGCCCTCGTCTCCGACGATGTCGTCGAAGCCCGTGAACAGCGGGTCTACGGGGCGCGGACCCGCGGCAGGCCCGCCAAGGTGTTCGCCCTGACCGACTGCGGCCGGGACGCCTTCGACCAGTCCTACGACAAGCTGGCCGCGGACGCGCTGCGGTTCATCGCCGCATCCGGCGGGGACGAGGCGGTCACCGCCTTCGCCCGCGCCCGGATGGCGGCGATGGGCGAGGCGTACCGCGCCGCCGTCGAGGCCGCGGAGCCCTCCGAGCGCACGGAGGCCCTAGCCAGGGCCCTGAGCGCCGACGGGTACGCTGCAACGGCGCGCAGCGCGCCGGGCCCGCAGCAGGGCGAGCAGCTGTGCCAGCACCACTGCCCGGTGGCGCATGTCGCCGAGCAGTTCCCACAGCTGTGCGAGGCGGAGACGGAATTCTTCTCCAGCCTCCTCGGGACCCATGTGCAGCGTCTGGCCACCCTCGCCCACGGCGACGGCGTGTGCACGACCTATGTGCCGCGCAGCGGTCAGACAGCACCCCCACAGACCACCCATTCAGCATCTGCAAGCACGGCCGGGAGGAACCCCGCATGACGCTCCCCACGGAGACTGCCCACCCTGAGCTCGAGGGTCTGGGTACGTACGAATTCGGCTGGGCCGACTCCGACGCGGCAGGCGCGGCGGCGAAGCGCGGCCTCTCCGAGGCTGTCGTCCGCGACATCTCGGAGAAGAAGAACGAGCCCGAGTGGATGCTGAAGCTGCGGCTCAAGGGCCTCAAGCTCTTCGACAAGAAGCCCATGCCGAACTGGGGCTCCGACCTGTCGGGCATCGACTTCGACAACATCAAGTACTTCGTGCGGTCCACGGAGAAGCAGGCGGCCTCCTGGGAGGAGCTGCCCGAGGACATCAAGAACACGTACGACAAGCTCGGCATCCCGGAGGCGGAGAAGCAGCGCCTCGTCGCCGGTGTCGCCGCGCAGTACGAGTCCGAGGTCGTCTACCACCAGATCAACGAGGAGTTGGAGGCGCAGGGTGTCATCTTCATGGACACCGACACCGCGCTGAAGGAGCACCCGGAGCTCTTCAAGGAGTACTTCGGCACCGTCATCCCCGTCGGTGACAACAAGTTCGCCTCGCTGAACTCGGCCGTGTGGTCCGGCGGCTCGTTCATCTACGTGCCCAAGGGCGTCCACGTCGAGATCCCGCTCCAGGCCTACTTCCGTATCAACACGGAGAACATGGGCCAGTTCGAGCGGACGCTGATCATCGTCGACGAGGACGCCTACGTCCACTACGTCGAGGGCTGCACCGCCCCGATCTACTCCTCGGACTCGCTGCACAGCGCCGTGGTCGAGATCATCGTGAAGAAGGGCGGCCGCTGCCGCTACACGACCATCCAGAACTGGTCGAACAACGTCTACAACCTGGTCACCAAGCGGGCCGTGGCCTACGAGGGCGCGACCATGGAGTGGGTCGACGGCAACATCGGCTCCAAGGTGACCATGAAGTACCCGGCCATCTACCTGATGGGCGAGCACGCCAAGGGCGAGACCCTCTCCATCGCCTTCGCGGGCGAGGGCCAGCACCAGGACGCCGGCGCCAAGATGGTCCACATGGCGCCGAACACCTCCTCGAACATCGTCTCCAAGTCGGTGGCGCGAGGCGGCGGCCGTACGTCCTACCGCGGACTGATCGAGATCGGCGAGGGCGCGCCGGGCGCGAAGTCCAACGTCCTCTGCGACGCTCTCCTCGTCGACACGATCTCCCGCTCGGACACCTACCCCTACGTCGACGTCCGCGAGGACGACGTGTCGATGGGCCACGAGGCGACCGTCTCCAAGGTCTCCGAGGACCAGCTCTTCTACCTCATGAGCCGCGGACTCACCGAGTTCGAGGCCATGGCGATGATCGTGCGCGGCTTCGTCGAGCCGATCGCGAAGGAGCTGCCCATGGAGTACGCCCTGGAGCTCAACCGGCTGATCGAGCTGCAGATGGAGGGTTCGGTCGGCTAGGACCTCGTACGAGGATCCTGTGGGGCGGCCCTCGCGGCCGCCCCCGCCCTCACCGAACCACCCCCCTTCTTGACTGAGAAAGCGAGCACTACGACAGCCATGGCTGAGGCTCAGAACACTCCGGTGGGCTCCACCACCGCCGGCTCCATCGCGGTGGCCGCCGAGTCGACCGTCGCCACGCGCATGAGCGCACCCCCGTCCTTCGACGTCGCGGACTTCCCCGTCCCGCACGGTCGCGAGGAGGAGTGGCGCTTCACCCCGCTGGAGCGGCTGCGCGGACTGCACGACGGCACCGCCGTCGCTAACGGCGGCGGCGTGAAGGTCGCGATCGAGGCGCCCGAGGGCGTCACGGTCGAGACCGTCGGCCGCGACGACGCCCGGCTCGGCAAGGCCGGTACGCCGGTGGACCGGGTCGCCGCCCAGGCGTACTCCTCCTTCGAGCAGGCCTCGGTCGTCACCGTCGCCAAGGAGGCCGTGCTCACGGAGCCGATCCGGATCGCCGTGCACGGCGAGGGCGGCACCGCCTACGGCCACCAGCTCATCGAGCTGAAGGCCTTCGCCGAGGCCGTCGTCGTCATCGACCACACCGGTGACGCGGTGCTCGCCGCCAACGTCGACTACGTCCTCGGTGACGGCGCCAAGCTGACCGTCGTCTCCGTCCAGGACTGGGACGACACGGCCGTCCACGTCGGCCAGCACAACGCGCTGGTCGGCCGGGACGCCTCCTTCAAGTCGATCGTCGTCACCTTCGGCGGTGACCTCGTCCGGCTGCACCCGCGGGTCGCCTACGCGGCCACCGGCGGCGAGGCGGAGCTCTTCGGCCTGTACTTCACCGACAAGGGCCAGCACCAGGAGCACCGCCTCCTGGTCGACCACAACACCCCGCACTGCAAGTCCAACGCGGTGTACAAGGGCGCGCTCCAGGGCGACGGCGCCCACGCCGTCTGGATCGGGGACGTCCTCATCCAGGCCGCGGCCGAGGGCACCGACACCTACGAGATGAACCGGAACCTCGTCCTCACCGACGGCGCCCGGGTCGACTCCGTACCCAACCTGGAGATCGAGACCGGCGAGATCGTCGGCGCCGGCCACGCCTCGGCGACCGGCCGCTTCGACGACGAGCAGCTCTTCTACCTCCAGTCCCGCGGCATCCCGGCCGAGGAGGCCCGCCGTCTGGTCGTGCGCGGCTTCTTCGCCGAGCTGGTCCAGCAGATCGGCCTGCCGGACGTGGAGCAGCGGCTGCTCGACAAGATCGAGGCCGAGCTGAAGGCGTCGGTCTGATGACCTTCGTCAAGGCGTGCGCGCTCAGTGAGCTGGAGGACGACACCCCGAAGCGGGTCGAGCTCGACGGCACACCGGTCTCCGTCGTCCGCACCGAGGGCGAGGTGTTCGCGATCAACGACATCTGCTCGCACGCGAACGTGTCGCTCTCGGAGGGCGAGGTGGAGGACTGTGCGATCGAGTGCTGGCTGCACGGCTCGTCGTTCGACCTCCGCACCGGCAAGCCGTCCGGCCTTCCCGCGACGCGCCCCGTCCCCGTATACCCCGTAAAGATCGAAGGGGACGATGTGCTCGTCTCCGTCACCCAGGAGTCCTGAGTCACCCATGGCAACGCTTGAAATCCGCGACCTGCACGTCTCCGTCGAGGCCGACAACGCCACGAAGGCGATCCTCAAGGGCGTCGACCTGACCGTGAAGCAGGGCGAGACCCACGCCATCATGGGCCCCAACGGGTCCGGCAAGTCCACCCTCGCGTACTCGCTGGCGGGTCACCCCAAGTACACGATCACCGGCGGCACGGTCACCCTGGACGGCGAGGACGTCCTGGAGATGTCCGTCGACGAGCGCGCCCGCGCCGGCCTCTTCCTCGCCATGCAGTACCCCGTCGAGATCCCCGGTGTCTCGGTCTCCAACTTCCTGCGCACCTCCGCCACCGCCGTCCGCGGCGAGGCCCCCAAGCTGCGTACGTGGGTCAAGGAGGTCAAGGAGACGATGGCCGGGCTCCAGATGGACCCGTCCTTCGCCGAGCGCAACGTCAACGAGGGCTTCTCCGGCGGTGAGAAGAAGCGCCACGAGATCCTTCAGCTGGAGCTCCTCAAGCCGAAGATCGCCGTCCTGGACGAGACCGACTCCGGCCTGGACGTCGACGCGCTCAAGACCGTCTCCGAGGGTGTCAACCGGGTCCGCGCGACCGGCGAGGTCGGCACGCTGCTGATCACGCACTACACCCGCATCCTGAAGTACATCCAGCCCGACTTCGTGCACGTCTTCGCCAACGGCCGGATCGCGGCCTCCGGCGGTGCCGAGCTGGCCGACCAGCTGGAGAACGAGGGCTACGAGGCATACACGAAGGGTGGCGCTTCCGCGTGACTGACGCCCGACAGGGGCTCACCGGCCTCCTCGACACCGAGGCGATCCGCAAGGACTTCCCGATCCTGGACCGCACGGTCCACGACGGCAAGAAGATCGTTTACCTGGACTCCGCGGCGACCTCGCAGAAGCCGCGCCAGGTCCTCGACGCGCTCAACACGTACTACGAGCGCCACAACGCGAACGTGCACCGAGGCGTCTACACGGTCGCCGAGGAGGCCACCGCGCTGTACGAAGGCGCCCGTGACAAGGTCGCGGCCTTCATCAACGCGCCGAGCCGCAACGAGGTGATCTTCACGAAGAACGCCTCGGAGTCGCTCAACCTCGTGGCCAACATGCTCGGCTGGGCGGACGAGCCCTACCGGGTGGACCGCGAGACCGAGATCGTCACCACGGAGATGGAGCACCACTCCAACATCGTGCCGTGGCAGCTGCTCGCGCAGCGCACCGGTGCGAAGCTGAAGTGGTTCGGCATCACCGACGACGGCCGGCTCGACCTGTCGAACATCGACGAGATCATCACCGAGAAGACGAAGATCGTCTCCTTCACGCTGGTCTCCAACATCCTGGGCACCGTCAACCCGGTCGAGCAGATCATCCGCCGTGCCCAGCAGGTCGGCGCGCTGGTCTGCATCGACGCCTCGCAGGCCGCCCCGCACATGGTGCTGGACGTGCAGGCGCTCCAGGCCGACTTCGTGGCCTTCACCGGCCACAAGATGGTCGGCCCGACCGGCATCGGCGTGCTCTGGGGACGGCAGGAGCTCCTGGAGGACCTGCCGCCGTTCCTCGGCGGCGGCGAGATGATCGAGACCGTGTCGATGCACTCGTCCACATACGCTCCGGCGCCGCACAAGTTCGAGGCCGGTACGCCCCCGATCGCGCAGGCCGTCGGTCTCGGCGCGGCCGTGGACTACCTCTCCGCGATCGGCATGGAGAAGATCCACCAGCACGAGAAGGCGATCACCGAGTACGCGGTGAAGCGCCTCCTGGAGGTCCCGGACCTGCGGATCATCGGCCCGGCGACGGCCGAGGACCGCGGCGCGGCGATCTCCTTCACGCTCGGCGACATCCACCCGCACGACGTGGGACAGGTCCTCGACGAGCTGGGCATCTGCGTCCGGGTCGGCCACCACTGCGCCCGCCCGGTCTGCCTGCGGTACGGAATTCCCGCGACGACGCGAGCGTCGTTCTATCTGTACTCCACGCCCGCCGAGGTCGACGCACTGGTGGACGGGCTGGAGCACGTCCGGAACTTCTTCGGCTGAGGGTGGAACGGTGAAGCTCGATTCCATGTACCAGGAAGTGATCCTGGACCACTACAAGCACCCCCACGGGCGCGGCCTGCGGGACGGCGACGCCGAGGTGCACCACGTCAACCCGACGTGCGGTGACGAGATCACGCTCCGGGTGAAGTACGACGGCGAGACCATCGCCGACGTCAGCTACGAGGGCCAGGGCTGCTCCATCAGCCAGGCCTCCGCCTCCGTGCTGAACGAGCTGCTCGTCGGCAAGGAGCTGGCCGAGGCGCAGAAGATCCAGGCCACCTTCCTGGAGCTGATGCAGTCCAAGGGCCAGCTGGAGCCGGACGACGCGATGGAGGAGGTGCTGGAGGACGCGGTCGCGTTCGCCGGCGTCTCCAAGTACCCCGCCCGGGTCAAGTGCGCGCTGCTGAGCTGGATGGCGTGGAAGGACGCGACGGCCAAGGCGCTGTCCGAAGGGAAGACCGCATGAGCGAGAACGAGACCGCGACCATGAAGCCGGCCTCCGAGGAGGAGGTCCGCGAGGCGCTGTACGACGTCGTCGACCCCGAGCTGGGCATCGACGTCGTCAACCTGGGCCTGATCTACGGCATCCACGTCGACGACGCCAACATCGCCACCCTCGACATGACCCTGACGTCCGCGGCCTGCCCGCTGACCGACGTCATCGAGGACCAGGCGAAGTCCGCCACGGACGGCATCGTCAACGAGCTCCGGATCAACTGGGTCTGGATGCCGCCGTGGGGCCCGGACAAGATCACGGACGACGGCCGCGAGCAGCTGCGCGCGCTGGGGTTCAACGTCTGACGCGCCCTGAGCATCACGGATGCGGCCATGCCCGCCAGTCATACTGGCGGGCATGGCCGTATCCCTGTATCACCTCGCCGTCGATGCCCACGACCTGCCGCTCATGGCCCGTTTCTGGAGCGCGGTGCTGGACTGGCAGGTGCTCTACGAGGACGAGCACGAGATCGTCATCGGCGCCCACGAGACCGCGCTGCCGGGCATGTGCTTCCTCCCCGTGCCGGAGGAGAAGACCGTGAAGAACCGGCTGCACATCGACCTGAACCCCGACGACCAGGCCGCCGAGGTCGAGCGGATCATCGCGCTCGGCGCCCGCCGGGTGGACGTCGGGCAGGGGCCGGACGCCACCTTCGTGGTGATGGCCGACCCCGAGGACAACGAGTTCTGCGTGCTGCGCCCCAAGCGGACCCTGCTGGACTGAGCCCTTGCCTTACGCGGGGGTGGCCGGCGCCGGTCCGTACTGCTCGGGCAGCGTCGCTCCCGCCGCCGCGGCCAGGACCGGGCCCAGGTTCTCCGTACGCATCCGGAGGTCGACGTAGAGCAGGCCGGTCACCAGCGGCGGGAGGATCATCGTGATCAGCTGGGAGATCATCTGGCTGATGAACGACAGCACCATCACGCCGCCGAACATGGCGATGAGCGCCCCGTTGCTCGGTTCGGAACCCATGTCCGCGGGGTCGAACAAGCCGGGAAGCACGCCGATCATCTGGAACGGCATCTGGATCATGAAGCCGATCATGGCCGCAAGACCGAGGCCGAGCAGCGTGATGCCGAAGACCCGCCACCACGTGCCGCGCACGAGCTGGGCCGAGCGGCGCAGGGCCGCCAACGGGCGCTGGTTCTCGAAGACCACGACGGTCGGGGCCAGGCAGAACCGCACCCACAGCCACATCGCCACCGGAGCGATGAGCAGCCCGACGAGGGAGCCGACGAGCGCCACCGGCAGCGCGCCGTCCTCGTCGCCCAGCGAGACCGCGTAGACCATCAGCCCGGCGAAGGCGGCCAGGAGGGGCGCCATCGGGACGAGCATGATCAGCCCGGTCAGGAACACCGTGCCGATGATCGACCAGACCCGCGCCCACGCCCGCTTCCAGACCTCCCCGAAGCGGACCGGGCGGCCCAGGACGGCTTCCTGGAGGACGACGGGGACCGCCGCCTGCATCATGGCCGACGCCAGCAGGTAGACGATCATGCCGACGGCCATCAGTACGCCGAACGCCACGGCGAGCGGAACGAGTTCGGCGTCGGGGGAGCTCGAGGAGCCGGACGTCAGCTCGTCCCACTGGCTTGCCACGGCCGAGGCGGCCACCACCAGGGCGACGACCATCACGAGCGTCGCCGCGCCGAACAGCGTCAGAGCCACGCCGATCAGCGGCTTCCAGTACCGCCCGATGGTCGCGAAGGCGCCGCTGAGCATGTCCGAGACCCTCAGCGGCGCCAGGGGTATCACCCCCGGCTTGGGCGGCGCCCATCCGCCGTTCCAGCCGACCGGCCCCTGCGCTCCCCCGTAGAAGGGCCCCCCACCGTGGGGCGCGCCCCCGTACGGGTCACCGTCCCGCCCTGCGTCCTGCGCCACTGCTTCTCCGCTCAGCTCCGCCGGCCCGTGGTCCCGGGCCGTGTCATCGGTCGGGACACCGTAGCGCCCCCGACGTGGGCCGATGATATGTACAGCTGTACGCAACGATGCGTACAGTCGTCCCTATGGGATACGCATACGGACTGCTGGCCGCGGCGATCGCGGCGGAGGTGGCCGGGACGACGGCCATGAAGTACAGCGAGGGCTTCACCCGCCTCTGGCCCTCGATCGGTACGGCGGTGGGCTACCTGATCGCCTTCACCCTGCTCGCGCAGACCCTCAAGACCCTCTCCGTCGGCACCGCGTACGCGATCTGGGCCGGCGTCGGCACGGCGGCCGTGGCCCTCATCGGCATCCTGTTCCTCGGCGAGTCCAGCAGCCTGGTCAAGATCGTGGGGGTCGGTCTGATCGTCGTCGGGGTCGTCGTGCTCAACCTGGGAGGCGCGCACTGATGGCCCGCCGGTACGACCCCGACCGGCGGACGCGGATCATCGACGCGGCGCTGCGGGTGATAGCGGCCGACGGGATAGCCGGGCTCAGCCACCGCACCGTGGCCGCCGAGGCGGACGTGCCGCTCGGCTCGACCACGTACCACTTCGGTTCGCTGGACGAGCTGCTGACGGCGGCCCTGCGCCGGTCCAACGAGAACTTCGCGCAGGCGCTGCGTGACAGCGAGGTCTGCGCCGGGGAGGCGTCCTCCGGCGCCGGGCTGGCCGATGAGCTGACCCGGGTGCTGGGGGAGTGGTTCGCGGGCGAGCGGGGCGCGATCGAGCTGGAGTACGAGCTGTACCTCGCCGCCCTGCGCCGCCCGGCCCTGCGTCCCGTCGCCGCCGAGTGGACCACGTCGGCGGTCGAGCTGCTGTCCACCCGCACCGATCCGGCCACCGCGCGGGCGCTCGTCGCGCTGATGGACGGCGTCTGCCTCCAGGTGCTGCTGACCGGCTCCGCCTTCGACCCCGCCTACACCCGCGAGATGCTGGCGCGGGTGGTGGAGGGGCGGGGATGAGAGGGGGCGCGGGCGGCGGTGCCGGCGGCGCGGCGGCTGCCCGGGCGGGGGGAGTCGGTGCGGGTCACGGAGAACCGGCCGGAGGCTGAGACCGGTTCGCCCGAGCGGGCTCCGGCCGGTTAGGTTTCTGTCCATGACCGACACGACTTCCCAGGCCACTTCCCGTACCACCGGCGCCGTCGCCGCCGGCCTCGCCACCGTCGCCGGTGACGGCACCGTCCTCGACACCTGGTTCCCCGCCCCCGAGCTGAACGCCGAGCCCGGCCCGGCCGGTACGCAGCGGCTCACCCCGGACGAGGCCGTCAACCGCCTCGGCGAGGGCGCCGCCAAGGCCATCGGCGTGGACGCCCGGCGCGGGGTCGAGGTCGTCGCCGTCTCCACGGTCATCTCCTCGCTGGAGGACAAGCCGCTCGACGCGCACGACGCGTACCTGCGCCTGCACCTGCTCTCGCACCGGCTCGTCCAGCCGCACGGCCAGAACCTGGACGGCCTCTTCGGCATGCTCGCCAACGTCGCCTGGACCTCGCTCGGCCCGGTCGCCGTCGACGACCTGGAGCGGGTCCGCCTCAACGCCCGCGCCGAGGGGCTGCACCTCCAGGTGACCTCGGTCGACAAGTTCCCGCGCATGACGGACTACGTGGCCCCCAAGGGCGTACGGATCGCCGACGCCGACCGGGTCCGGCTCGGCGCGCACCTCGCCGCCGGGACCACCGTCATGCACGAGGGCTTCGTCAACTTCAACGCGGGCACGCTCGGCACCTCCATGGTCGAGGGCCGCATCTCCGCCGGTGTCGTCGTCGGTGACGGCTCGGACATCGGCGGCGGCGCCTCCACCATGGGCACCCTCTCCGGCGGCGGCAACGTCCGCATCGTCATCGGCGAGCGCTGCCTGGTCGGCGCGGAGGCCGGCGTCGGGATCGCGCTCGGCGACGAGTGCGTGGTGGAGGCCGGGCTGTACGTCACGGCCGGCACCCGGGTCACGCTGCCGGACGGCCAGGTCGTCAAGGCCCGCGAGCTCTCCGGCGCCTCCAACATCCTCTTCCGCCGCAACTCGGTCACCGGCACGGTCGAGGCCCGCCCGAACAACGCGGTGTGGGGCGGGCTGAACGAGGTCCTGCACGCCCACAACTAGCTCGCGCTTCAGGCGGAGGCCAGGAGCTCCCCGTACGCCGCACGCAGCCCGTCGACCGCCTCGCGGCCGGCGGGCTGCAGCGGTTCCCGGACCGGGCCCGCGTCCAGCAGGGCCTTCGCGGTGACGGTGCCGGGCAGGCCGCTCGCCATCATCAGCTCGGTGAGGCGGCTGGTCAGCCCGTTGAGCCGGGCCGCCTCGCCCGTGTGCCCCGCGTCGAACGCGTCCAGCGGCGCCCGCATCCGGCCCGGGGCCACGTTGGCCACGGTGGAGACGTAGCCCGCGCCGCCGAGCGCGTACAGCGGCAGGTTCAGCTCCTCGCACCCCGAGTAGTACGCCAGCCCGGTGCGGGCGATCACCTTCGTCGACCCGAGCAGGTCGTACGCGCAGTCCTTCACCGCGACGATCCGCGGGTCGTCCGCGAGCCGCAGCAGGGTCTCCGGTTCGATCCGGACGCCGGTGCGGCCGGGGATGTCGTACAGCATCAGCGGTACGCCGGTGGCCTCGGCGACCCGCAGGAAGTACGCCTCGACGGCGGTCTGCTGCGGGCGGCTGTAGTACGGCGGCACCACCAGCAGCCCGTCCGCGCCTGCCTCTTCGGCCTCCCGCGCGAGCCGCACCGCGTGCGCGGTGTCCGCGCTGCCGACGCCCGAGACCAGCGGCACCCCGTTTCCGACCTCCGCCCGCACGGCCCGCAGCAGCTCCGCCTTCTCCGCGTCCGAGGTGGTCGGCGACTCGCCGGTGGTCCCGCTGAGCACCAGCCCGTCGCAGCCCTCGGCCACCAGGTGCGCGGCGTGGGCGCGCGCGGCGTCGAGGTCCAGTGCGCCGGTGGTGGTGAACGGCGTGATCATGGCGCAGAGCGCGCGGCCGAAGGGGCGGGGACGGGGGCGGGGTGCGGTGGTGGTCATGTCCGCAGTGTCGGCCGGGGTGACCGTGAAGGTCCACTTAGATCTGTTTGGCCGGATCGGGAAGAGATGCTGAACGGTGCTGTGGGTGGGCCCGCCTGCTGACATGATCGAACACGCGGACGACGTACGGCCGGGGGCTGTGATGAGGGGCGGGCGAGGGATGGGCGAGACGGGCGAGCGGGCGCGGATGTGGAGACTGGTCCCGGTGGCGGTGGCGGTGGCGGTGGTGCTGGCGGCGCTGGCCGGCTGTTCGGGGTTCCTCGTACCGGCCGGTGAGGGCGAACCGGAGCCGGCCCCGTCCGCCCGGGCCGTGGCGCCTCCTTCCGTGACGCCGCCTTCCGTGACGCCGCCGACCGCCGACGTACCGGCTCAGGGTCCGGACCCGTCGCCCACGCCCACCCCCACCCCCACCGGCGACTGTCCCGCCTCCGGGGCCGTGGTGACCATGGGGGAGGTGCAGACCGGGATGATGAGCCGCGCGGTCGTCCTGACCCTGACCAACTGCGGCACGAAGCCCTACCGGGTCGACGGCTACCCGTCGGTCCAGGCGCTCGGCGAGGACGGCGAACGCCTCCCGGTGAAGGTCAACCCTGGCGGCTCGATGTTCGGCCACGACAAGGGCCCCGAGGCTCGCACCCTGAAGCCCGGGGCCACCGTACGGTCGATGCTCGCCTGGGTCTCCACCCAGGAAGGCGGCGAACTCATCATGGCCGACGCCCTGGAACTGGCCGCCGCTCCGGACGCAGGGGCGCGCGTCTACCGGCTGGAGGGCCACGACATCCGGTACATGGACGAGCTGAACATGACGGCGTGGCGAGCGGAGCTGCCCGAGTGACCGCGCTTGACCTCAAGGTGACTTGAGGTGTGACGGTGGTGGCAACCGCTCGCCGACCGGTGCGCGGGGGAGGGGAGAGCCACCATGACCGTGCAGTTCACCGACCGCCCGGACCCGGCCCGCACCGACGCCGGGATCGTCAAGGTCAGTACCTGGGACGTCGGTACGCCGGAGCGGCAGCGGCAGGCCGTCGACGCCATCCGGAAGGCGTGGGAGAGCCGGGAGTGGCCGCATCCCGGGCTGCTCTCGTACAGCGTCCACGCGGGTGAGGACGGCAGGACCCTGCTGCACCACTCCCAGTGGTCCGGTGAGCAGGCCTACCGGGACTTCGTCCGGGAGAGCCGCGACGCCCGCAGCGCCGACATCGACGCCGCCGTGCCCGGCATCGAACGCCTCGCCCTGCACACGTACGAGCTGTACCGCTCCGGGCTCCGGGCCGAGGGCGACCTCCGCGAGCCCGGGTGCGTCGTGATCGTCGACGTGGAGTTCGCCGGTCCCGACCCGGCGCGGCAACGGGACTGGGTGGACGTCGTGTTCGAGGCGCTCGCCGAGGACCACGCCCTCGCCGGCGCCATCGCCGCCCACTTCCACGTCAGCACCGACGGCACCAGGGTCCTCAACTACGCCGAGTGGGAGAGCGCCGACCACCACATCGCGGCACTGGCCGCGCCCGGCGAGGGGATCGGTTCCCCGTCCCCGCTGTGGGAACGCGTCCAGACGTACCCGGGGATGACCGGCGGGGGCGTGAACCGCTACACGCCCGCGCTCAGCATGGAGGCGGGCGCGGGCGCGTGAGGGGGCGCGGCGGGCAGCGGGTGGTGAAGGACGTCTAGGGTGTGTCCGGCGGATCAGGGCCATGCAGGCCGCGGCGAGGTGCCGTGCCAGGCGTCGTGGGCCCGGTCGAGATCCGCCGGACACGCCCTAGGCTTGGGCGGCTGAACCGCGTACCCGTTCCGTACGCCCCCGAGCACGCACCGAGGAGAACCCCCGATGTCCGCAGAGCGCCCCATCCTGCCGCCGGTGCGGCTGCACTCCGAGGCCGAACTGGCGCGGGACGCGCTCGCCGCACCGCTGTTCGTGCGGGCCGTGAAGCTCGCCCGGTGGGCCGGGCCCGACGCGCGGGTCGGCGCCGGCGGCGAGCTGGTGGAGGCGCAACTGCCCGCCGCCGCCCAGCACCTCGGCCTGACGGACGACGGCGACGGTGCCGCGTACGCCAGCGAGGCCTGGCGGCTCGCCGTGGACACCGGGCTCCTCGACGTCACGGACCCCGAGAACGAGGACGGTGAGGGCACCGTCACCGTGGGCGAGAACCTGGCGCTGCTCACCTCCGGCTCCCCGCAGGACGTCCTCTCCATCTGGCTCGACGGGCTCGACGCCGTGCACGCCGACGCCACCGCACCCGTCCTGGACGACTTCGCCGACCTCGTCGGTGAGGACGGCTCGATCGACTTCGACGCCCTGGACTGGGACCCGGAGGCCGAGGCGGAGTTCCTCGACGGGGTGCTCGGCAACCTCTACCTGCTCACCCTCGCCGACCACGGCGCGGGCGAGGGCCCGGTGCCGCTGCCGGCCCTCGCCGCGTCGATGATCGTCCCCGACGACATGGGCGAGCCCACCGACGACATCCTGGAGCAGGTGTCGGAGGCGATGATGCGTCTCGACGACCAGTTCCGGCTGCTCGAACCCATCGGGATCGTCGCCTACCAGCCGGTGGACGAGTCGCTGATGGCCGAGGAGGGTGACCCGGCGGAGGCCGCGGTCACCGAAGCCGACGAGGACGACGTCACGCGGTACGGCATGGTCAGGCTCACCCCGCTCGGCCTGTACGGCATCCGAGCCCGGATGCTGGAGGCCGGCGTGGACGCCCCGGCCGTCGGCGACTTGGCCGACAAGGGGGCCGAAGCCCTTCTCGACGGCATCGCCTCCTACCCGGAGGCCGCCGCCCGCGCCGAGATCCAACTCTGGCTCGCGGCGCACGGGGCCGCAGGCGCGGTCCCGGCCGCCACCGAGCTGCTGGCCGCCGCACGCGGTACGGACGAGGGCGCACCGCTGCGCCGCCTCCACTGCCAGCAGGCCCTCGCGCTGGCCGGTGAGGAGGCCGAACCGGCCGTACGCGCCGTCCTCGGCGACCAGGAGCTCGGCGGTCTGGCCCGTGTCTGGCTCGCGGAACACGGCGCGTCCGACGTCCCGGCCCCGCCGGAGGCGATGGTCTTCTGGCTGGCCATCGACACGATCGCCGCCCAACTGGACGCCGACGGCGAACTCGACGAGCTCCAGGGCCTGGTCGAAGGGCTCTCCGCGCAGCACAGCGGCTTCTTCGACGAGGTCTGGCGGGTCGACCACCCGGCCACCGCCGATGTGCTGGAGGCCATGGGCCGCCTGCACAGCGACAAGAAGGCGGCGAAGGCCGCCCGGAAGGCCGCGTTCAAGGCCCGGTCGCGCGCGGGCGGCGAGGGAGCGTAGCTCAGGCGGGCTCCTCTCCTACCGAGCAGGTGTCCGCGGTCACTCAGGTCGGCCGGTTCAGCTCCGGAAACGCCTCCCGCACCTCCGCCAGGAGGTCCGGGTAGGCGCTGCCGTACGTGGCGGCGGCCGCGTACACGGCATCCAGCGCGGCGCGCAGCGGATCCTCCTCCACCGCGGCGAACAGCGCGCGTACCGCCATGGCCTGCTGCAACAGGTCGTCCCGGGGACCGTGCGGAGCGCGTACGAAGGTCCGCGGGACGTTCTCCTGGGCGAAGAACCACTTCCAGGCCTTCTCCCGGTCCTCGAAGGGGCCGGACAACGGCTCGCCGGTGTGCAGGTCCCGAGCCGCGCGGGCGAACGCGTAGAACGTGTGGAGCTCGGCCCTGACGAGGGCGCGGCTGACGGCCCACCGGGCGATGGCCCGCTGCGTGGCCGCGTCGGCGGTGTCCACGGCGTCCACCAGGTCACGGTCCAGGAGGATGAGGCCCCACAGGTCGCCGCCCGCCTCACGCAGCGCCGGGCTCGGCTCCCGGCCACCCCACTCGCCCGCCGGCGCCCGCCACTCCGCGTCGCGGACGATCTTCTCCTCCGCTTCACGCCGAGGGCGCTCGGCCTCGGCGCGCTCCTCGGGCGTGGGCGGCGGTGGCAGCGCGCGGGCGTGGTCGTGCCAGTACGCGGCGCTCCGCGTCGTCTGCTTGACCACGCGGTCCGCGGCGGGCTCCGCCGGCCAGAACTGCAGCAGGTAGTGATCGACGACGGGGCCGCCGTCCAGAACGGAGAGCTCGTCGTCCGACGTCATGTCCATGCCTCGTGCGCAGTAGCGGACCCGGTGGTCGGCGATCGGCAGACCGAGCGAGCAGAGGGGTCCGTCGCCCCACGGTACGACGGCGGTCTCCGTGGAGCCGGGGCGGAAGGAGACCTCGACGATCTCCTCCCACCGCTCATCGATCGGCGGCTCGGCCTCGTGGACCTCCACGGTCAGCCCCACCCGTCCCGTGTGCAGTCCCGTCGTCAGGAACAGGTGGCCCGGATTGGCTCCTCCGCACAGCCCGTTGCTCTGCCCGGCCCTGTGCGCCACCTCCTCCTCATGAGCGCCATAGGGGCGGCTCTCGACATAGAACTGCCCATAGCTGACTTCCAGAACACCGTCGTAGACCGTTCGCACAACCGCCCCCTGGCCGAGTATTCACCTGGGGGGCAGTATGCGACCCGGCACTCCTTGTCCGGGCACGGGTCACGGCCCGCGGTGCTGATCGTCACCGTCGAGCAGGCTCCGTACACCCACCGTGGCGACGCCACCCGGAGCGTTCCGGACACCGTGCCCGTCCGCGCCCGCGATCTGGCCGGATACCGGCTCGGCCACGCCCCGTACGGCGAGGGAAACCGCCACACGTTCGGGGGGCTTTCCGAGGCCGTGTTCCGCGTGGTTCCGCTGCCGGCGGCGGGGGTAAGCGCTGACCGGGGCCGGTGGGCGCGGGTCACGAATCCGGCACTTCTGGGACCCGGGCGGCAAACGGGCATGGCGTCGGGCCTTCACAGGGCGCATACTCGACTTAATGAAACAGTCAGCCGGATCCCGGCGTCACCTGCCTTCCAGTCCCTTCAACCGCCCGGCCCAGGAGGCCCCACCGGTCGAATGCTTCGATGTGGGCGACAGGGTGTCGCACGACCAGTTCGGGCTCGGCAGAATCCTTGCTGTCGAGGGCGACAACGACGCAGTCCTCATCGACTTCTCGGGGCGACAGGGGAGGATCCTGAGCCCCTACTCCAAGCTGACCAAGCTCTGAGACACCGGGCGAGCACGAGCAGCGTCAGCGCCCGTCTCCTCCTTCTCCGGATCCGGGGCACCTGAAGAACCACTTCAGGTGCCCCGGATGCCGTTGTGGCCCGGACGGACGGCTGTGGCCCGGGCGGACGGCTCAGAGGGACTTGGCGGCGGGCTTCACCATGCCCCGTACGGTCCGCGACTTCACGAACTCGCCCATGGCCGTCATCTCCCACTCGCCGCTGAACTGCTTGATCAGCTTGGCCATCATGACGCCCGTCTGCGGCTCGGCGCCGGTCAGGTCGAAGCGGACCAGCTCCTCGCCGGTGGCCGCGTCGATCAGGCGGCAGTAGGCCTTGGCGACCTCGTTGAACTTCTGGCCGGTGAACGAGTTCACCGTGAAGACCAGGCCCGTCGCCTCGGCCGGGATCCGGCCCAGGTCCACGACGATCACCTCGTCGTCGCCCGCGCCCTCGCCCGTGAGGTTGTCGCCGGAGTGCTTGATCGCGCCGTTGAGGATGGAGAGCTTGCCGAAGTAGCAGCTGTCCAGGTGGTTGCGGTTGGGGCCGTAGGCGATGACCGAGGCATCCAGGTCGATGTCCTTGCCGCGGAACGCCGGCTCCCAGCCGAGGCCCATCTTGACCTGGGAGAGGAGCGGGGCGCCTCCCTTGACCAGGGAGACGGTCTGGTTCTTCTGGAGGTTGACCCGGCCCTTGTCGAGGTTGATCTTCCCGGTGGCGGCGGGCGCGGGCGGGGCCGGGGGAGCGGCGGGGGCGGGCGGGGCGATGCGCGGGTCGACCGGGGCGGCCGCGGGGGCCACCGGGGCGGCGGCCGCCGGGACCGGCGGGGCGGCCGGCTCCTCCACCGAGACGCCGAAGTCCGTGGCGATACCGGCCAGCCCGTTCGCATAGCCCTGGCCGACCGCGCGGGCCTTCCAGGCGCCGTTGCGCCGGTAGACCTCGATGACCACGAGCGCCGTCTCGCCGCCCAGCTGGGGCGGGGTGAACGTGGCCAGCGCGGTGCCGTCGTCGGCGTTGCGCACGGTGGCGGTGGGCTCGACGCCCTGGAAGGTCTGTCCTGCGGCGTCGGGGCTCGCGGTGACGACGATCTTCTCGATGCCGGGCGGGACCGCGGTGGTGTCCACCACGATGGCGTCGGGCGCGGAGCCCCCGCCGGCGCGGTAGGTCACACCGGGGCCCGAGGGCTGGTTGTAGAAGATGAAGTCGTCGTCGGAGCGCACCTTGCCGTCGGCGGTGAGCAGCAGGCCCGAGACGTCGAGCCGCACCGGAGCGGCGACGTCCACCGCCACGCGGACGGCGGAGAGAGGGATGTTCGAGCCGGGGGTCATTGCGGTCATGCACGGGGTAACGAACGACCCGGCTTTGCCGTTCCCTTACCTTCGGGGCTCTCCGGCCGCTCCTCCTCCCCGCCTCCGGTCTCCGCGTCCGGCCGTGCGCCGTGGTGGGCGGAGTGGCAGAGGAGGTAGCCGAGGTGCGTGCGGTTCTTCGCACCGAGGCATTTCTTGATGTGCGCGATGTGTGCCTGCAGCGAGCGCTCGCTGATGCCGAGGCGGCGCGCGATCGCCTTGTCCGAATGTCCCTGCGCGAGCAGTTGCCGGATGGCGGCGCGGATCGGTTCGATCACCTCGGAGGCCGCCTGCGCGGCGTAGTTGGGGACGAACGGGAAGGGCTCCGCGCGGTCCCAGGCACGCTCGAAGACGTCGGCGAGGAAGTGGACCACGGACGCCTCGGTGATCGCGACGGCGATGGTGCGCTCGGAGTTGGCCGGGATGAAGGCGGTGGAACGGTCGATGATGATCAGCCGGTCGAAGAACTCGGGCAGGGTCCGGACCTCGGCGCCGTAGCCCGTGACGGCACGGACGTAGGACTTGGTCGCCTCGTCGAAGCGGGCCGAGTGCTGATAGATCGTCCGCATGCCGACGCCGTCGTCGATCCTGAGGCGGACCGACTCCAGGGCCCCGGTCAGCACTTCCTTCGGCCGCGCGCCGTCCGGCTGGGCCGTGAGGATCTCCGACACGGCACCGTCCAGGCTGGAGCTGATGGCCGCGTTGATCGTCGCCACGCCGTGCAGGTTCAGCAGCCCCGGCCGGCTCCGGGGACCGGTGGAAGGCGGCGCGTTCGTCAGGGATCCGGCCCGGTCGTCGTGGTCCGCCTGCCGCAGAACCCGCCGGGACAGCTCGGCGAGCGTTTCCGCGATCTCTTTCCAGCCATGGGAACCCGATGGATCCGAGCCGCCGGTTCTCGCCGGGTCGTCGTCCGGGTCGGGGCCGGTACGGTCCCGGACCGCCGCGAGCCCGGAACCGGGGCCCACCCCTCCCGACCTGCTCGTCATCAGCCGTCGCCCCCAGACTCGTGCACCGTGGAGACGGCCCGTCGCCGCCCGCCGTGTGCCAAGCGAGATGGCTCCAATAGTAGCAATGCGATTACCTGAACCATCATGGATCTTTCCTCCGACCCGTGCAGTACTGGACACTCGCTTGAAGATGGAGCCAAGACGGCGATGCGTTGGCCAGAATCATCTGGTGTGTGGCCGGATACATCTATGGGGGGAAGTTCTGATGGAGTGTATGGATCGTGGCTCGGGCCCAGTGATTCGACCTGACGGCCCGCATGTCACCCCGAGGTGCTGTTCCCGGTAGCCGGCTCTCGTAGCCACTCGCGGTACCCCTGCCCGAGGATGTCCGAAATCTTTCGGCAGGAGATGTCCTAAAACTCTCGGCGGGCTGCCCTTGCGGCAGGGGCCGACCATCACTTCTCATGTCACGGAGCGGCGCGAACCGGCAGGGCCTCGATACCGGAAGGGACTCCGGAGGGGCCTTTCCGGAAGATGAAATCCGGCCGGAACGGATCCGGCCAGAACAGATCAGTGACATCGGCGGGCAGCAGACAATAGGGCTGCTGGAATGCGCCCGAGGCAACCGCCGTGTGTCACCGAGGACATTCATAAGCTCCGGGTCAAGCCTTTCGTCGGCCGACCCATTCCGAAGTCAGGACAGTCATGAGCTCCCACCGTTCCGGACCGCTTCCGGACGCGGCCCCGGCCCGCCCGCTCCCCGCACCGCGGGTCGAGACCCTCGCCGCCACGGCGGCCGTCGCGCCGTGGACGGCTCCGGCGCCGGCCACCCTCCCGCCCTCCGACGACGTCGGATGGAACGCCTCCGGAAGCGGCCGCTGACAGCCCTTCCCCACGCCCGGTCATACCCAGCGGTCCTCTCCCTGACGGGACGCGGCCCCTGCATGTCCGCACGCCTGGATTCACATCCGTTCGACGGCTAGGAGGAGGGAATTATGAACACGTCCGCGACGCGGGCCGCACTCGTACTCGAGAACGGGAAAGTGTTCTGGGGCAGAGAATTCGGTGCCCTTGGACGCTCCCTGGGCGAAGTGGTTTTCCAGACCGGCATGACGGGTTACCAGGAGACGCTCACCGACCCGTCGTACCACGGTCAGATCGTCGTACAGACCTCCCCGCAGATCGGCAATACGGGATGGAACGACGACGATGACGAATCGGCCCGGATACAGGTGGCCGGATACGCGGTGCGCGATCCTTCCCGGGTCGCCTCGAATTGGCGGTCGCGCGGAGAACTCGCGGACGAGCTGGTACGGCAGGGCGTCGTCGGGATTTCCGAGATCGACACCCGGTCCCTCACCCGGCACATTCGCGAGGCCGGAGTGATGCGTGCCGGAGTCTTCTCGGGCGACGCCCTGGCCGGCCCCGACACCATGACGGAACAGGTGCTGACCGCGCCGCGGATGGCCGGCGCCGACCTCGCGACCCGCGTCGGCACCGTACGGCCCTACGTCCGGCCGGCGGTCGGCAGCCGCCGGTTCCGGGTGGCCGCGCTGGACCTCGGCGTGAAGACCAGCACGCTGCGCATGTTCGCCGACCGCGGGATCGAGACGCATGTGCTGCCTCCGGCCACCACACTGGACCAGCTCCTGGAGACCGAGCCGGACGGGGTGTTCCTCTCCAACGGCCCCGGCGACCCGGCGGCGATGACCCAGGCGGTCGCCCTGACCCGGGAGGTGCTGGAGCGCCGCATCCCGCTCTTCGGCATCTGCTTCGGCAACCAGATCCTCGGACGGGCGCTGGGCCGGGCGACGTACAAGATGCGCTACGGCCACCGGGGCATCAACATCCCGGTGATCCACGCCGGCGACGGCCGGGTGTCGATCACCTCGCAGAACCACGGGTTCGCCGTCGAAGGCGAGGCCGCGGAGCGGTTCGACACCCCGTACGGCCGGGCCATGGTCTCCCACCACTGCCCCAACGACGGTGCCGTGGAGGGTCTGCGCTGCCTGGACGTCCCGGCCTTCTCCGTCCAGTACCACCCCGAGGCCGCGGCCGGGCCGCACGACGCGGCCGCCCTCTTCGACGAGTTCACCACCCTGATGAGCGGGGACCGCTGATGCCGAAGCGTACGGACCTCAGACATGTCCTGGTGATCGGTTCCGGACCGATCGTGATCGGGCAGGCGTGCGAGTTCGACTACTCGGGTACGCAGGCGTGCCGGGTGCTGCGCGAGGAGGGGCTCCGGGTCAGCCTGGTGAACTCCAACCCGGCGACGATCATGACCGACCCGGAGTTCGCCGACGCCACCTACATCGAGCCGATCACCCCGGAGTTCGTCGAGAAGATCATCGCGCTGGAGCGGCCGGACGCGATCCTCGCGACGCTCGGCGGACAGACCGCGCTGAACTGCGTCGTCGAGCTGCACGAGCGGAACGTGCTGGACAAGTACGGCGTCGAGCTGATCGGCGCGGACGTCGAGGCGATCGCCCGCGGTGAGGACCGGCAGCGGTTCAAGGACATCGTCGCCTCCGTCGGCGCCGAGACCCCGCGCAGCGCCGTCTGCCGGACGATGGACGAAGTGCGCGCCACGGTCGCGGAGTTGGGCCTGCCGGTGGTGATCCGGCCCTCCTACACCATGGGCGGCCTCGGCTCCGGCATGGCATACACCCCGAGCGATCTGGAGTCCCTGGCCGGGGACGGGCTGGCCCAGAGCCCGCTCGGCGAGGTGCTGGTCGAGGAGAGCGTGCTCGGCTGGAAGGAGTACGAGCTCGAACTCATGCGGGACCGCAACGACAACGTCGTCGTGGTCTGCTCGATCGAGAACGTCGACGCGATGGGCGTGCACACCGGCGACTCGGTCACCGTGGCACCCGCGATGACCCTCACCGACCGCGAGTACCAGCACATGCGCGACGTCGGCATCGACGTGCTGCGCGCGGTCGGCGTCGACACCGGCGGCTGCAACATCCAGTTCGCCGTGCACCCCGCCACCGGCCGGCTGGTGGTGATCGAGATGAACCCGCGCGTCTCGCGCTCCTCCGCGCTGGCCTCGAAGGCGACCGGCTTCCCGATCGCCAAGATCGCCGCGAAGCTGGCCATCGGCTACACGCTGGACGAGATACCCAACGACATCACCGGCGAGACCCCGGCCAGCTTCGAACCGACCCTCGACTACGTGGTCGTCAAGGTCCCCCGCTTCGCCTTCGAGAAGTTCCCGACCGCCGACGCGACCCTCACCACCACGATGAAGTCCGTCGGCGAGGCCATGGCGATCGGCCGCAACTTCGCCGAGGCGCTCGGCAAGGCGCTCCGCTCGACCGAATCCGCCACCGCCGGCTTCTGGACCGGCCCCGACCCCGAGGGCGCCGACCGGTCCGCCACCCTGGAGGCGCTGCGGACCCCGCACGACGGGCGGCTGTACACCGTCGAGCGCGCGCTGCGGCTCGGCGCCACGGTCGCGCAGGTGCACGAGGCCTCGGGCATCGACCCCTGGTTCGCCGACCAGATCCTCGGCCTCGTCGAACTGCGCCAGGAGCTGCTGGACGCCGAGACCGTCGACGCCGAACTGCTGCGCCGGGTCAAGCGGATGGGCTTCTCCGACCTGCAGATCGCGCTGCTGCGGCCCGAGTTGGACGGCGAGGACGGCGTACGGGCGCTGCGTGACCGCTGGGCGGTCCGGCCGGTCTACAAGACGGTCGACACCTGCGCCGCCGAGTTCGCCGCGACCACGCCGTACCACTACTCCGCCTACGAGACCGACCCGGCGGCGGAGTCGGAGGTGGTGGCGCGGAGCGAGCCGCTGCCGAAGGTGCTCATCATCGGCTCCGGGCCCAACCGCATCGGCCAGGGCATCGAGTTCGACTACTCCTGCGTCCACGCGGCGCTGACCCTGCGGTCGGCCGGCTACGAGACCGTCATGGTCAACTGCAACCCGGAGACCGTCTCCACCGACTACGACACCTCCGACCGGCTCTACTTCGAGCCGCTGACCTTCGAGAACATCATCGAGGTCTACCGCGCCGAGTGCGCGACCGGTGAAGTCGCAGGAGTCATCGTGCAGTTGGGCGGCCAGACACCGCTGAAGCTCGCGCGGCGGCTGGCCGAGGCCGGGCTGCCCGTCGCGGGCACCTCGCCGGACGCCATCCACCTGGCCGAGGACCGCGGCGCCTTCGCCGACGTGCTGGACGCGGCCGGGCTGACGGCCCCGCGCAACGGCATGGCCGTCACCTTCGAGCAGGCCAGGAGCGTCGCCGACCGGATCGGCTATCCGGTGATGGTGCGCCCCTCGTACGTCCTCGGCGGACGCGGCATGGAGGTGGTCCACGACGAGGAGGCGCTGGCCGCCTACGTCCGGCAGGCCACCGAGGTCGACCCCGAACGCCCGCTGCTGATCGACGAGTTCCTGGTGGACGCGATCGAGATCGACGTCGACGCGCTCTGCGACGGACACGAGGTCTACCTCGGCGGCGTGATGGAGCACATCGAGGAGGCCGGGGTCCACTCCGGCGACTCGGCCTGCGCCCTTCCGCCGCTCACGCTGGGCCGGGCCGACATCGACACGGTGCGCGCCCACACCGAGGTGATCGCCGCCGGGCTGGGCGTGCGCGGTCTGCTGAACATCCAGTTCGCGCTCAAGGACGGCGTCTTCCACGTCCTGGAGGCCAATCCGCGAGCCAGCCGCACGGTGCCGTTCGTCTCCAAGGCGACCGGCGTCCCGCTGGCCAAGGCCGGTGCCCGGATCATGCTCGGCGCCACCGTCGCCGGGCTGCGCGCCGAAGGGCTGCTGCCGGCGACCGGCGACGGCGGCCACCGCAGGACCGGCTCGCACATCGCGGTCAAGGACGTGGTCCTGCCGTTCCACCGGTTCCGCACCGGCGACGGCGAGGGCCTGGACAGCCTGCTCGGGCCGGAGATGAAGTCCACCGGCGAGGTCATGGGCATGGGCACCGGCTTCGACGTGGCCTTCGCCAAGGCCCAGCTGGCGGCCGGCTTCGCCCTGCCGCTCTCGGGCCGCGTCCACGTCTCCTCCGCCCTCGAACACCTGACCCGCGTGCTGCCCTCGCTGCGGACCCTTCGCGGGTACGGCTTCGAGATCACGGCCGAGTCCGGTACGGCGGAGCTGCTGCAGGTCGCCGGGTTCCTGCCGGACGAGGTGGTCGAGGCCGGCCCCGGCGACCCGACCGTCGACCGGCTCCGCGACGGCGAGGTCCACTTCGTCATCAGCCTCGCGGCGCACGACGCCGACCGGCCGGTCCGCACGGCGGCCGCACAGTACTCCGTCCCCTACGTGACGACGGCTTCCGGGCTGCTGGCCATGGTCAGGGGCATCCGGGCCAGAAGCCGCATGGAATTCGAGGTGAGTTCACTTCAGGAGCTGCAGCAACGCAGTCGCAGGCACAGCTGAGGCACCATCCCTACTCGCTTCGGGAATGAAGTTGATCGCTGAGCATGTCTATGACCTTATCCTGGACGACATATATCTCCGAGTTTCCGGGATCGACAACCTGAACCGGCTCTATTTCAAGGTCGAAGGATTCAACCCCGGCGGCTCGATCAAGATGAAGACCGCCCGCGGCCTCATCCAGGCCGCGGAGGATTCCGGACGGGACCTGACCGAACTCCGGCTCATCGAGTCGACATCCGGAAATCTCGGAATCTCCCTCGCCGTCATCTGCGCGGCGAAGGGATACCGGCTGACCCTGGTGACCGACCCGAATTCCAACGCGACGGCCGTGGCCATCATGCGCGCTCTCGGAGCGGAGGTCGTGGAGATCACCGAACGGGACGCCAACGGCGGATTCCTGGGATCCCGGATCTCCTACATCCAGCAATTACAGGCCGCCGATCCCGATGTCTACTGGCTCAACCAGTACGAGAACCCGACCAACCCCACAGCACATGAACAGGCCACCGCGCCGTCCATGCTCAGGGAGTTCGGCAAGGTCGACTACCTCTTCCTGGGAGTGGGGACCGGAGGCACCCTGATGGGCTGCGTCGACTACTTCCGCCGCCGCAGTCCGCATACCCGGATCATCGCGGTCGACACCGCCGGCTCGGTCAACTTCCAGGCCACCGCCGGCCCCCGGCACATCCCGGGGCTCGGGACCAGCAAACGGCCGCCGATCCTCGACAACCAGGCGCCCGACGAGGTCGTGCTCATCCCCGAGTGGGAGACGGTACGCGAGTGCCGCTGGCTGGCCGAGAAGTCCGGCCTCCTCGCCGGCGGTTCGACCGGCACGGTCCTGGCCGGAATCCGCCGCCTCGCGCCCGGCATCCCGCAGGACGCCACCGTGGTGGCGATCTCGCCCGACCTCGGCGAGCGCTACCTGAACTCCGTGTACGACGACGCGTGGGTGGCCGAACGAGGCCTGGACAAGGCCCACTTCGATGATGAAAAGCTGCCCGAGGAGGAGCTCGATGTTCTCGTTTGATGTGGTGCCCGGCAAGGTCGTCAAGGACATCCTGGACAGCTCGGCCGCACAGATCGTCGACCTGGTGGAGGACGCCTACCTGCGTCACGACGCCGGGAAGACGGTCAACCCGGACAGCTACTTCCTGCGCTTCCCCGCGAAGCCGGACGCCCGGATCATCGCCCTGCCCGCCGCGATCGAGCTGCCCGAGGACCACGCCGTCGGGATCAAGTGGATATCCAGCTTCCCCGGCAACGTCGCCGACGGCATACCCCGCGCCTCCGCCGCGCTGATCCTCAACGACTACGCCACCGGCTACCCGAAGGCGCTGCTGGAGGCCGCCAACATCAGCGCGGTCCGCACCGCCGCCTCGGCCGCCGTGGCGGCCCGCGCCTTCGCCCGTCACGTCACCCCGGACGGCCGGGTCTCCTTCATCGGCGCCGGAGTCATCGCCCGGACCATCCTCCGGTACCTCGTGGCCACCGGCTATCCGCTGGACTCCGTCGAGATCTTCGACCTGCACGCCGAGTCGGCCCAGCACCTGGCCCGCTTCGCCACCGAGGAGCTCGGCCTCACGGCCAAGGCGGTCGGCACGCTGGGCGAGGCGCTGGCCGCCCAGACCGTGATCACGACCACCACGGCCGGTACCCCGTACATCGGGCAGCTGCTCCGCCCGGGACAGCTGGCGCTCAACATCTCGCTGCGCGACTTCCAGCCGACCGTCATCCTCGCCGCCGAGAACTACTTCGACGACGTCGAGCACTGCATGAAGGCCAACACCTCCCCGCACCTGGCCGAACAGGCCACCGGGAGCCGGGACTTCGTCAGCGGGACCCTCGCGGACGTGCTCAAGGGCCGGACCCAGCCGCAGGGCCGGCGCGGCCTGGTCTTCTCCCCGTTCGGCCTCGGCGTCCTGGACCTCGCGGTCGGCCAGTACGTCCTCACCGCGGCCCGCGCCCAGGGCCTCACGGTCGAGATCCCGAACTTCTTCGGCGAGACGAGCCGCTGGTGACTCCCGTACGCATCGCCGTGGTCGGCCTCGGTCCGCGCGGGCTCTCCGCGCTGGAGCGGGTCATCAGCCACACCCGGCTCGAAGGCCCGCCCGTCGAACTGCTGCTGATCGAGCCCGGTGAGCCCGGCATCGGCATGCACGAGGTCAAGCAGCCGGACTACCTGCTGCTCAACACCATCGCCTCGCAGCTGACCATCTTCTCCGACGAGCGGATGACCCCGGACGCACCGGTCACGCCCGGACCCGGCTTCCTGGAGTGGTGCCAGGAGCGCCACGGCCCCGTCGCCTTCGACGCCTTCCTGCCGCGCCGCCTGCTCGGCGAGTACCTGCAGTGGGCCGCGGGTGAGCTGCTGGACCAGGCCTCGGCCTCCGAGCGGCTGACCGTACGCCACCTGCCGGCCGTCGCCGCCTCCGTACACCAGGACGCCGAAGGCGCCACGGTGACGCTCGCGGACGGCGCCGAGCACCGTGTGGACCTGGCCGTCGTCACCACCGGCCACGGCCTCACCCGGACCCCTCCGACGGCACGGGACGGCTTCATCGCCATGCCCTACCCGCTGCCCGATCAGGTGGAGGCCATCCCCGAGGACGCCACGGTCGCGCTGCTCGGCACCGGCCTGAGCGCCATGGACGTCATCGCGGCGCTGACCGTGGGCCGCGGCGGAGAGTTCACCGAGGACGGCTACCGCGCCTCGGGCCGCGAGCCGCGCATCGTCCTGGTGAACCGGACCGGCGGACTGCCCCGCGCCCGCCCGGCCACCACCCGCGACCGCCGCGCCGCACCGGCCGCCTTCCTCACCCAGGAGGCCGTCGCCGCACTCCGCGAGGGCACCGAGGACGGCCGGCTCGACTTCCGGCGGGACGTCGAACCGCTGATCCTCCGCGAGGCCCGCGCCCGGATGGCCGGCGCCACGCCTGAGGAGACCGCGGCCGTCGAGCGCTCCCTGCGGCCCGACGCCCGCACCTCGCCCGGCTACCAGGAGTACGTGGCCGAGCTGGTCGAGGAGGCGGCGGCGGACCTGCGCGAGGCCGAACGCGGCCTCGGCACCAGCCCGGTCAAGGAGGCCCTGGAGATCCTCCGCGACCACCGCGACGGCGTGCGCGCGGCCCTGGACCCGCCGGGCCTGACCGACGCATCGCACCGCTACTTCATGAGCGCGTACGTCCCTCTGGTGAACCGGACCGTCATCGGCCCGCAGAAGGAGCGCATCCACGAGCTGCTCCAGCTCATCGATGCCCAGGTGGTCGTGCCCGGCCCCGGAGCCGCACCCGAGGTGACCCGGGACGGCGACCGCTGGACGATCGCCTCGACCACGCTGGAGCGGCCGCACCGCATCGAAGCCGATGTGGTGATCAAGGCCAACATGGACTGGCCGGTCCTCGACCCCCGGATCGACCCGGTCGCCTGCTCGCTGCGCGAGTGGGCCACCCCCGGGCCCCGCGGCGCGCTCCGCCTGGACCGGGACGGATTCGTCGTACCGCGCGAGCCCTCCGGCTCCGCCCGGTCGGTCGCCGTCTTCGGGCCGCCCGCCGAAGGGGCCAGCTACTACAACCACTACGTGCCGTCACCAGGCGTCTGGTCCCGTGCACTGACCGACCTCGACCGCGTCCTCGGGCCCGTGCTCGGCACCGGACGTGCCACCGGCCGCCCCGACGGCGACCGGCCGGCGCAGTAACCCGACATCCCTTACGGAAAGGTTCTCCCACACATGTTGATCCTGGGTTTCAAAGAGGGCCATGACGGCGGAGTCGTCGCCATCGAGGACGGCAAGCTTCTCTTCGCGCTGGAGGCGGAGAAGGACAGCTTCCCGCGCTACGACCGGCTGACCGCCGAGGTGATCACCCGGGCCGCCGGGATGCTGGACCGCCAGCCCGACGTGATCTCGCTGAGCGGCTGGGTCAAGGGCTTCCACTCCGTCGAACCGAAGCTGCGGGCCGGCTACTTCGGCGTCGGCGAGGGCTCCATACAGGACGACCCGGGCAAGTGGTTCGGCAAGGACGTCCGGATCTTCTCCTCCACCCACGAGCGCTCGCACATCATGACCGCGTACGGGATGGCCCCGGCGGCCACCGGCAAGGCGCACTACTCGCTGGTGTGGGAGGGCAGCATCGGCGACTTCTACCGGATCGACGAGTCCGGCGAGGTCACCCACCTCCAGCACGTGATGACCGACCCGGGCAACAAGTACGCCTACCTCTTCTCCCTCGCCGACCCCAAGCACCCGGCGGGCAAGGGCTACTTCAACTACAGCCACGCCGGCAAGCAGATGGCGCTGACGGCCTTCGCCGACGACTCCCCGATGTCCAGGGAGGAGAAGGAGACCATCGACTTCATCCTGAAGCAGGACGGCATCGTGCTCGGTGTCTCCAAGGACGAGATGTCCTGGTCGCACCTGTACAACGCCGGTGTCGACTCGCAGGCGTACCGCAACGCCGCCGCGAAGCACTCGGACGCGATCTTCGGCCGGTTCTACGACTACGCGGCGAAGAACATGACCGAGGGGCTGCCGCTGCAGATCTCCGGCGGCTGCGCGCTCAACTGCAACTGGAACGCGGAGTTCCGTCAGAGCGGCCTGTTCGAGTCCGTCTTCGTGCCGCCGTGCCCCAACGACAGCGGCGCGGCGCTCGGCACCGCCATCGACGCCCAGCTCTTCTACACCGGCCAGGCGACCATCGACTGGGACGTCTACGCGGGCGAGGAGTTCCAGGAGGACATCCAGCCGGACCCCTCGGTCTACGAGACCCGGCCGCTGGTCGCCGCCGAGGTGGCCCGCTTCCTGGAGCAGGGCAACATCATCGGCTGGGCCCGCGGCCGCTACGAGATGGGCCCGCGCGCGCTCGGCAACCGGTCCATCCTGGCCGCGCCGTTCACCGAGGAGACCACCGTCCGGCTCAACACGATCAAGGGCCGCGAGGGCTACCGCCCGATCGCCCCGATCGCGCTGGAGGCGGACGCCGACAAGTGGTTCGTCGGCTCGGTCCACGACCCGTACATGCTCTTCTTCAACCGGGTGACCACCGAGGAGCTGAAGGCCGTCACGCACATCGACGGCTCCGCCCGCACCCAGACGGTCACCCACGAGCGGAACCCGGGCATCGCGACGCTGCTGGAGGCGTTCCGCGACATCACCGGGTTCAGCGTCCTGTGCAACACCTCCCTCAACTTCAACGGCCGCGGGTTCATCAACACCACCAGCGACCTCCTGAAGTACGGCGAGGAGCACGGTCTCGACGGCTACGTCATCAACGACACCTTCGTCACCCGCCGTAAGGGCTGACCTCCCCGCCGTATACGACAAGCACTTGCGGTGCCGCACCCAAAAGGTGACGCGGCCACCGCAAGTGCTGCGTTGTTGTTATCCGCTCACACAGAAAGTCGCACTCATGACCACATCCACCGCAGCCCTGCGTCGCGCGCCGCTCTCGTTCGGCCAGGAGCAGCTCTGGTTCCTGGACCAGCTGACCCCCGGTGTGACGGCCTACAACATCCTGCTCGCCTCCCGCCTGCGCGGCCCGCTCCGCACCGACCTGCTCGGGCGCGCCCTCACGCTGGTGCTGGCCCGGCACGAGGCCATGCGCGTGACGATCCACGCCGACGAGGGCGGCATCCCCTACCAGGAGGCGGCGGACTCCTCCGAGGTGGACCTCCCCGTCACCGACCGGACCGGCCTGGACGCCGAGGCCCAGGACCGCTTCGTCCAGGAGACCCTCGGTGAGCTCTCCGGCAAGCCGTTCGACCTCCAGAACGGGCCGCTCTACCGCTACAGCGTGATCAAGCTGGCCGACGACGACCACGTCTTCGTCCAGAACCTGCACCACATCGCGACGGACGGCTGGTCCTCCGGCATCGTCAACGCGGAGCTGCGGACCGCGTACGACGCCCTGCTCGCCGGCCGTGAGCCGGAGTTCGAGAAGCCGGGCTCGCAGTACCTGGACGCCGCCCGCGCGCAGCGCGAGTACATGCAGGGCGAGGTGCTCAAGGAGGAGCTGGACTTCTGGGCCGGCCGGCTGGCCGACCTGCCCACCCTGGAGTTCCCGACCGACCGGCCCCGGCCCGCCACCGCGACCCGCGGCGGCGGCGCGGTGGTCGGCGAGTTCCCGACGGAGCTGCTGGAGCGGGCGCGCGCGCTCGCCAAGGAGCACAACGTCTCGCTCTACATGGTGCTCTCGGCCGCCCTCCAGGTGGTGCTGAGCCGCTACACCGGCCAGGAGGACCTCCCGATCGGCGTGCCGATGCTGAGCCGGACCGAGGTCGAACTGGAGGACGTGGTCGGCCTCTTCGTCAACATGGTCGTCGCGCGCTCCGACGTGTCGGGCGACCCGACCTTCGCCGAGCTGCTGGACCGGACGCTCGACGCCAACCTGGACCTCTACGAGCACCAGGAGGTCCCCTTCCACCTGATCGTCGAGCGCGTGCAGCCGGAGCGGGTGGCCGGCCGCAACCCGCTCTTCCAGGTCTCCATGCAGCTGCTCGGCGCCGCCAACTCCGGTGGCAGCGTGGCCTTCTCGGGTGTGACCAGCACGCCGGTCAGCCCGCCCGGCGCCTCCTCGCGCTTCGACATGGCGATCGACTTCGTCGAGTCCGGTGACACGCTCAAGGCGTTCGTCGAGTACAGCAAGGACCTCTTCGACGAGTGGCGGATCACGGCGCTGCTCGGCCACATCGAGACGGTGCTCTCCGCCGCGGCGAAGGACACCTCGCTCCGCGTCTCCCAGCTCCCGCTGCTCACCGACGCCGAGCGCGAGGAGGCCTTCGCCATCGGCAAGGGCGAGGACGCCGAGTACAGCGAGGACGCGCTGCACGTCGGCCTCGCGAAGATCGCGCGTGAGACGCCGGACGCGGTGGCCGTGGTCTGCCGCAACGTCGAGATCACCTACGGCGAACTCGACCGGCGCGCCGACCGCCTCGCCCGCCACCTGAGGGCCCTCGGCCTGCAGCACGGCCAGGTCGTCGCCACCGTGATCGACCGCGACGTGGACGCGTACGTCGCGATGGCCGGCATCCTGAAGGCCGGCGGCGCCTTCGCGATGATGGACCCGAAGCTGCCCGCGGCCCGCCTGGACTACATGATCAAGGACACCGCAGCCCCGGTGGTGCTGACCCGCTCCCCGCTGGCCGACCGGCTGCCGGAGTCCACCGGCTGGGCCCGGGTGCTCATCGACACCGACTGGCCGCAGATCGAGGCCGTCCCGGCCGACGAGCCGCTGGAGGAGTGGGCGACCCGCGAGTCCCTGGCGTACGTCCTCTACACCTCGGGCTCCACCGGTACGCCCAAGGGCGTGATGATCGCCCACCGCGCGGTCTCGTTCTTCTGCGAGGCCTACCGGCGGACGTTCGACTTCGGCCCCGAGGACCGGCTGCTCCAGCTGCCCGCGCTGAACTTCGACATGTCGCAGGGCGAGATCTGGACGGCGTTCCTGGTCGGCGCGCGGGTGGTGGCGGTGTCGCCGGAGGACGCCCAGTCGCCGGAGGCGCTGACCGCGCTGCTGCGGGACCAGAAGGTCACCTACGCCGGACTGCCGCCGGCGATGCAGTCGGTGATGGAGCCCGGACCGTACCCGGACCTGAAGTACGTCATGGGCGGCGCCGAGGTGCTGCCTCCCGAGCTCGTCAACAAGTGGAACCTGCCGGGCCGCAAGTACCTCAACCTGTACGGCCCCACCGAGTGCGCGATCGGCCAGACCGAGTACCACGTCGAGCAGATCGAGTGGACGACGCCGCCGCCGATCGGCCGCCCGCAGCTCAACCGGCAGGTCTACATCGTCGACCCGCGGAACAACCTGGTGCCCAAGGGCGTCTACGGCGAGCTGCTGATCGGCGGCAAGGAGGGCGGGCTGGCCCGCGGCTACCTGAACCAGCCGGAGATGACGGCGGCCAAGTTCATCCAGGACCCCTTCGACCCGGAGAGCAAGGTCTACCGCAGCGGTGACCTGGTGCGCTGGACCGAGGGCGGCCAGATCGAGTTCCTCGGCCGGATGGACAACCAGGTCAAGCTGCGCGGCCTGCGCGTGGAGCTCGGCGAGATCGAGACCGCGCTCCAGCTGCACCCCGGCATCCTGCGGGCCGTCGTCCTGATGCGGCCCGACCGGCGCGGCGAGAACCGGCTGGTGGGCTACTTCACCTCGGTCGGCCAGGTGCCGGACATCGACGACCTGCGCAAGCACCTGGCCGAGTCGCTGCCGGACTACATGGTGCCGACCGCCTGGGTGCCGCTCGACAAGTTCCCGATGAACAACGACGGCTGGAAGATCAACCGGAACGGGCTTCCGGAGCCGGCGGACGAGGACGGCGACCGCGACTTCACCGCGCCCCGGACCCCGACCGAGGAGCAGGTCGCCGCCGCCTTCGCCGACGTCCTGGCGCTGAAGCAGGTCGGCGCCGACGACAGCTTCTTCGACATCGGCGGCAACTCGCTCCAGGCGTTGCGCGTGGTGAGCCGGATCAACAAGACCCTGAAGATCCGCATCAGCGTCCGGCTGCTCTACGGCAACGCCACGGTCGCCGCCATCTCCACCGTGGTCGACGAGCTGATCGAGGCGAAGACCCGTGGCTGACCTGGACCGCATCGTCCCGCTGCGGACCGAGGGCGACCGGACACCGCTGTTCTGCGTGCACGCGGTGTCCGGCTCGGCCTACTCGTACGCGGGCCTGGCCCGGCTGCTCGACGAGGGCCGGCCGGTGTACGGGTTCGAGGCGCCCGGCTTCGACAACGACCGCACCCCGGTGCGGTCGTTGCCGGACCTGGCCGACGAGTACACCGAGATCCTGCGGGAGTTCCGGCCCGAGGGCGAGTACCGGCTGCTCGGCTGGTCGCTCGGCGGGCTGCTGGCCCACGAGATGGCGAAGCGGCTGACGGCGGCCGGCCACCGGGTCGCCAACCTGATCATGGTGGACACCGGTCTGCCCGTGGTGTCGCCGCTCCCGCCGGAACGGGACATCCTGATCCGCTACATCCGGGACATGATGGGCCTCGAAGAGGAGCCGGCCGAGCTCAAGCGGCTCTTCGCGGCCTTCCCGCCGGACGTCGAACCCGACACCGTCTTCGAAGCGGTGGAGGAGTCCGGCCTGCTGCCGGAGGAGTTCGACGCCTATCTGCTGGCGGGCCAGTACGACGTCTTCCGCTCGCACCTGGAGGGCTTCTACTCCATCGACGTCACCGGCGGCTACGACGGACCCGCGATCCACATCATGGCGAGCGGGTCGGTCGCGGAGGACATGCCGTGGAAGCGGCTGATGCCCGACCTCCGCGAGCACACCGTGCCGGGCACGCATCACACCATCTGGAACGGCGCGAGCCTGGAGACCCTGACCCGGATCGTCCAGGACGCTCTCGACGCCGAGAACTACGGTTAGGGGCAGCGATGTCGGTCACATCGGAAACCGGGAGCGAACCCGAGGAACGGGTACGGAGCCTGTGGCACAACCCGGACTTCCTGCGGTTCTGGGTCGGCGAGACCGTGTCGCTGCTCGGCACCCAGGTCACCAACCTGGCGCTGCCGCTCACGGCGATCTACGCCTTCAACGCCAGCGACGAGCAGGTCGGCTTCCTGCGGTTCCTGCAGCTCGTCCCGTACATCGGGTTCGCCCTGCTCTTCGGGGTCTGGGTGGACCGGGTCCGGCGGCGGAACGTCATGCTGGCGACCAACATGTTCCGCGCGGTGCTGATCGGGCTGATACCCGTGCTGCACTGGCTGGACGTGCTCAACATGCCGGTGCTGCTGGTCATCGCCTGCGCGCTCGGCACCGCCTCGTGTCTCTTCGACGTGAGCTGGATGCCGTTCGTGCCGACCCTGGTCAAGGATCCCAAGCACTACGTCGAGGCCAACGCCAAGATGGGCATCAGCCAGTCGGTCTCCGACGTCGCCGGGCCCGGTATGGCCGGTGTCCTGGTCTCCGTGCTGACCGCTCCGGTGGCGCTGATCGTCAACGCGGGCTCGTACCTCTTCTCCACTTTCATGCTGCTGCTGGTCCGCACCCGGGAAGCCGTCCCGGAGCCGGGCGTGAAGCGGCACGTGTGGCGGGAGCTGCGGGAGGGCATCGAGTGGGTCTTCCGCAAGCCGATCCTGCGCTGGCTGGCGATCGTCGGATTCTGCTGCAACTTCTCGATGATCACCGTGTGGACCATGTTCCTGCTCTACGGCACCCGTGACCTCTCGCTCAGCGCCTCGACGCTGGGCGCGATCTTCGGGACCGCATCGGTGGGCGGCCTGATCGGCGCGATCGCCTCGCGCAAGGTGGTGCAGCGCTGGCCGATCGGGCGCGTCTACTTCGTCGCGCAGACGGCGCTGCTGCTCGGCCCGATCCTGATCGTCCTGGCCGGCGGGCCCCAGCTGGTGGTCATCGGGCTGGTCACGCTGTCCTTCTTCACGACTTACCTGGGCCTCGGCATCGCCAACGTCATCATCGTCAGCGTGCGGCAGACCACCACGCCGCACTCGATGATGAGCCGGATGACCGCCTGCTTCCGCACGCTGCTCTTCGGCGGCGGCGCGCTCGGCGGTCTGGTGGCCGGTCTGCTCTCCGGCGCGATCGGCAACCGCAACGCCCTCATCGTCGCCGCCGCCTTCTCGGCCGCGGTGGTGGTGGCCCTGGTCAAGTCGCCGGTCAGCCGGTTGCGGGAGCTGCCGCCCGCGGCGCCCGAACCGACGGCGAAGACCTCGTCCTAGCCGGCCTGACGGCGTTCGGTCCCCGCACCTCCGGCCAGGAGGTGCGGGGACCGGTCCGGCGTCACCGGGAGACCGATCCGTCCGTACGGTGCTCCTCGGCGCGCTCCACGAAGATCCGGTGCAGGTCGCGGGCGGTCCGCGTCACCGAGGCCGAGCGGTTGCGCTGCACCACCAGCACCACGGTGGTGGAGCCGTGCCCCAGCGGACGGCAGGTGATCGCGCCGCTGCGCTCCAGCGGGTCGCCGACCACGCTGTAGTCCGGCAGCAGCGTGACGCCGAGCCCCTCCGCCACCATCAGCTTCCCCATCTCCGCGCCGTCGGCGGAGTACGAGAACGACGGCACCCGGCCCTTCAGCAGCCGGTGCGTGAACCGGTGCATCACATAGCCCGACCGCATCACGATCAGCGGCTCGCGCAGCAGCTCCTCCACACCGACCGACTCCAGGGCCGCCAGCGGACTGTCGGGACGCACGCAGACCACCGGACGGCCCCGGATCAGCTCCGTGGTGTCCAGGTCCGGCGCGATGTCGTCGCCCTCCAGGTAGTTCACCAGCCCGAGGTCCACGCCGCCCTCCAGCAGCGAACGGTGGATCACCGACTGCTGGGCCGCGATCACCTCCACCTCGGTCGCCGGATGCAGCGTGCGGAACTCCCGGATCGCCGGTACGAGCAGCGGCACCGTCGCCGCGAACACCGTGCCGAGCCGGACCGAACGGCTGGTGCGGTGCTGCTCGTCGGCGGCCCGCCGCAGCCGGTCCACCGCGTCCAGCACCCCGATGATGTGCGGCAGCAGCTCGCGGCCCGCCTCGCTGATCGTCGCCCCCGACCGCTTCCGGTCCAGCACGGCCACCCCGAGCTCGCGCTCCAGATTCCGTACGGTCTCGCTCAACGCGGGCTGCGACAGGTGCAGTTCCTCCGCCGCCCGGCGCAGCGAACCGAGCCGCGTGACGGCCTCGATGTACTCCAGCTGTTCGATCCGCACGGCGGCCCTTCCCACGACCGGGCATCAGGTGGAAGGGGAACCCTATCGCTCCCTCGCCGATGCCTTCTCGACCCGGAGCGTTCCGGCACCCTACTCTGGAACCCGAAGGCGCCCCGGCATCCACCGGGTGCCCGCCGCGGGACGCGAAAGGAGAGGGATGTGCGCCGCTTGACCCGTCGCCGCCACATCGACCTCGGCCGCGTTTCCAGCGCCTTCTGTTGTCGCGAAGTCTGAGGAGAGCCCTCCTCCTTCGCGTCCCCGAGTCCGTGGTCCGCCTGTGCCGCCGTCGCACGCGTGCGGTGACCGACGCGACCGGGACGCTCCTCCCCTCCCGCGCTCCTCGCCCCTGATCGGGTTTCTCGATCACCGGGGCCAATCCGCCGTGCTCAGCTCTCCTGGAGGCAGGCCGTGACCGCGCCGACCCGACGACGACCACCGCTCACCGCGCGGGTGATCCGCGACGGTGCCGAGGCGCTGCGCACCGCCGCCGAACTCGCCGAGGAGTTCCGTCCGGGCGCCTCCGGCCGGGACGCGCGCCGCGAGCTGCCGCGCGCCGAGCTCGACCGCCTCACCGCCACCGGTCTGCTCGCCGTCACGGTCCCGGCCGAGCACGGCGGGGCCGACGTCTGCGCCGCCACGCTCGCGGAGGTCTTCCGGCTGCTCGCCTCCGCCGACGCCAGCCTGGCGCAGATCCCGCAGAGCCACTTCGCGTACGTCAACGTCCTGCGGCAGCAGGGGAGTCCGGAGCAGCAGGCCTTCTTCTTCGCCGAGGTGCTGGCCGGCCGCCGCTTCGGCAACGCCCAGTCCGAGGCCGGGACCAAGCACCTCCAGGACATCCGGACGCGGCTGGTGGCCGCCGGTGACGGCTCGTACCGCCTGACCGGTGTGAAGAACTACTCCACCGGCGCTCTCTTCGCCGACTGGATCCCCGTCCTCGCCCGCGCCGAGGACGACCTGCTCCATGTCGCCTACGTCCCCGCCGACGCGCCCGGCCTCACGGTCACCGACGACTGGGACGGCATGGGCCAGCGGACGACCGCGAGCGGCACGGTCGAACTGGCTGACGTGGCGGTCCCCGCAGCCCACGTCGTCCCGCACCACCTCACCTTCAACGGCCCTCAACTGCACGGCGCCATAGCCCAGTTGCTGCACGCCGCCATCGACGCCGGGATCGCGGCCGGAGCGCTGGCGGAGGCAGCCGACTTCGTACGGAACCGGAGCAGGCCCTGGTTCGAGAGCGGGTACGAGAGCGCCGCCGAGGACCCGCTCCTCATTCAGCGCTTCGGCGAACTGGAACTCCGCCGCCGGGCCGCCGACGCCCTGCTGGCCACCGCCGCGCGGGCCGTGGACGCGGCACGCGCCGACCTGGACGACGACAGCGCGGCCGAGGCGTCGATCGCGGTCGCGGCGGCGAAGGCGTACGCCGGGAGCGCGGCGCTGGAGATCGCGGACGCGCTCTTCGAAGTCTCCGGCACGCGCGCCGCGCTCGACAGCCTCAACCTGCACCGGCACTGGCGCGACGCCCGCACCCACACCCTGCACGACCCGGCGCGCTGGAAGATCCAGCACCTCGGGCGGTACGTCCTCAACGGCACCCGCCCGCCCCGCCACGGCCTGCTCTGAACCACCATCCTGCGGAGAGAACCGATGTCCCTGACCTTCCACTGGTTCCTGCCCACCAACGGCGACAGCCGCCATGTCGTCGGCGGCGGCCATGGCACCCCGGTCACCGCGGCCGGTGGCGACCGCCCGCCGTCCGTCCGCTACCTCGCCCAGATCGCCCGCGCCGCCGAGGACGTCGGCTTCACCGGAGTGCTCACGCCGACCGGCGCCTGGTGCGAGGACGCCTGGCTGACCACCGCGATGGTCAGCCAGCACACCGAGCGGCTGAAGTTCCTCGTCGCCTTCCGGCCCGGCTTCATCTCGCCGACGCTGGCCGCCCAGATGGCCTCCACCTACCAGCGGCAGACCGGCGGCCGGCTGCTCCTGAACGCCGTCACCGGCGGCGAGAGCCACGAGCAGCGCGCGTACGGCGACTTCCTGGACAAGGACGCCCGCTACGCCCGCACCGGCGAATTCCTGGAGATCGTGCGGCAGTTGTGGGACGGCAAGACCGTCGACCTGGACGGCGACCACCTCCACGTCGAGCAGGCCCGCCTCACCCAGCTCCCCGACCCCGTCCCCGAGGTCTACTTCGGCGGCTCCTCCCCGGCCGCCGGACGCGTCGCCGCCCGCCACGCCGACGTCTACCTCACCTGGGGCGAGCCGCCGGCGCAGGTGGCGGAGAAGATCGCCTGGATCCGGTCGCTCGCCGCCGAGCAGGGCCGTACCGTACGGTTCGGCATCCGGCTGCACGTGATCACCCGGGACACCTCCGAGGCGGCCTGGGCCGAGGCGGACCGGCTGCTCGCCGGCTTCGACCCGGAGACCGTGCGCTCGGTCCAGGAAGGGCTGGCGCGCAGCGAGTCGGAGGGCCAGCGGCGGATGCTGGAGCTGCACGGCGGCGGCCGGGACGGCCTGGAGATCCACCCGAACCTGTGGGCCGGTATCGGCCTCGTCCGAGGTGGCGCGGGCACCGCGCTGGTCGGCAGCCACGCGGAGGTCGCGGACCGGATCCGGGAGTACCACGCGCTCGGCATCGACGAGTTCGTGCTCTCCGGCTATCCGCACCTGGAGGAGGCGTACTGGTTCGGCGAGGGCGTGCTGCCCCGGCTGGCGGACGCGGGACTCTGGACGCACCCGGCGGGGCCGGTCCGGCCGGGCGGCGCGGCGGAGGTCCCGTTCGCGGGCGGGGCGCGGTAGGAGGCAGGGGGAGGAGGCAGGGGTACGAGGTGGGGTCACCGGCCTCGGAGGACCGACCGCCGTATCTCCTCGGCCAGTTCCGCCGCCGAGGTGGTCAGCACCATGTGGTCCGCATCCGGCAGCACCACATGGCGGCCGTGCGGTGACTGGCGGGCCCGGTACGCGTGCGAGACCGTGGCCCGCTCCCGTACGGCCTTCGGCATGCCGGGGGAGACCCGGCCCGCCGACACCACCGTCACCGGCAGCCCCGCGAGACCCGGCGGACTCTCCAGCAGCGCCCGCAGGTCGCCCGCCGCGTCCTCCAGCTCGCGGCCCCGGGTGCGGGTCATGGCGACCGTGTACCCCTCGGCCCGCATGTCGGCGGCGGCGTCGGGCGGCAGTGCGGCGGTGAGGGAGCGGTAGGCGCGGCCCAGCAGCCCGAGCCGGGCCAGCAGCACCGTCGCCATCTGGCCGACCCGCTCGACCCGCCGCATCGAAGGCCGGAACAGCAGCTCGCACGCCTCGTCGGAGGGGTCCACGAGCACCAGCCCGGCCACCCGCGCGGGCCGGGCGGCTGCGGCCAGCCGCACCAGGGGCCCGCCCCAGCTGTGGCCGACCAGGACGTACGGTCCGCCTGGGCGTCCGGGTCCGCCGAGGCCGTCCAGGTGGTCCAGCAGATCGCCCAGGTCGTCGGCGAGCGCGTGCACCGGCGCGAGGCTCCGGCCGGGGCGGCGGGGCTGCGGCCGAGACCGCTGCGGTCGTACACCACGGTCGGCGCGGCACCGGCGAGCGCGGCCTGCACGGGCGCCCAGTACGAGCGTCCGGCGGCCAGCCCGCCTTCGAAGACCACCGTGGGCGCCGTCGCCGGCCCGGCGAGCCGCTGGTAGTACAGCTCCCGCCCGTCCCGCGTGCGCGCGATCCCCGGTTCGCCCTGGCTGTGGGAGGAGGGGGCCGTGGCCCCGCTGTGCTCCGCCGGACCCATCCCCGTACCCCCGCACGTCGTCACGTTGGCGCCCCGGGACCGTCCGGGGCGCCAAGTAAGGCAAGGGTAACCTAAGTCGTAAGTCGGGGTGGACGACTCACCGTTCCAGCGCAGCCTTCATCATCCTCTGCGCGATCGGCGCCGCCAGGCCGTTGCCGCTGACCTCGGAGCGCGCCGAGCCGGAGTCCTCGACGATCACCGCGACGGCGACCTCCTTGCCGCTGCTGTCGTCCTTCGCGTAGGAGGTGAACCAGGCGTACGGGGTGTTGCTGTTGTCCACGCCGTTCTGCGCGGTCCCGGTCTTCCCGCCGACCTCGGCCCCGTCGATCTTCGCGTTGGTGCCGGTGCCCTCCTCGACGACGGTCACCATCGCGCTGCGCAGCTGCTCGGCGGTCTTCTCGTCCACCACCCGCTCCGTGTCGCCGTCCTCGCTCTCCTCCAGCGCGGAGCCGTCGCCGTCCGTCACCGACGAGACCATGTGCGGCGCGGCCAGCTCACCGCCGTTGGCCAGGGCCGAGGTGACCATCGCCATCTGGAGCGGGGTCGCGGTGACCTCGAACTGGCCGATGCCGGTCAGCGCCGTCTGCGCCTTGTCCATACCGGTCGGGTAGACGCTCTCCGCCGCCCGCACCGGGACGTCCAGCTTCTCGGTGTCGAAGCCGAACGCGTCCGCCATCTCCTTGACCTTGTCCTGGCCGAGGTCGGCGGCGGCCTTCGCGAAGACGTTGTTGCAGGAGTACTGGAGGGCGGTGCGCAGGGTCGCGTTCTCGCAGGGCGCGGAGGCGTTCTCGTTGCGCAGGACCGTACGGGTGCCGGGGAGCGTGTACGGGTCGGGGCTCTCGGTGGCATCGTCGACGGAGCCGTACAGCCCGTTCTCCAGCGCCGCCGCCGCGACCACCAGCTTGAACGTGGAACCCGGCGCCAGCGGCTGCCGCAGCGCCCGGTTGACCAGCGGCTTGTCCTCGTCGTCCAGCAGCTTCTGCCAGGCGTCGCCGTCGTCCGTACCGCTGATCTCCGACGGGTCGTACGAGGGCGTGGAGACCATGCCGAGGATGCGGCCGGTCTTCGGGTCGATGGCCACGGCCGCGCCCTTGTCGTCGCCGAGCGCCTCGTACGCCGCCTTCTGGACGCCCGGGTCGATCGTGGTCAGGACGTTGCCCGGGGCGGCCTGCTCGCCGGTGAGCAGGTCGGCCGGGTTCTTCAGGCGGTCGTCCGTGCCGTCCAGGACATGGCTGTAGATGCCTTCGAGCTGGGTCGCCCCGTACGCCTGCGAGCTGTAGCCCGTCACGGCCGCGTACAGCTCGCCCTGCGTGTAGGTCCTCTTGTACCGGAGGTCGCCGCCACTGGTCCCCTTCGATCCGGTGACCGGCGAACCGGCCACGATGATGTCCCCGAGCGGCTGCGCGTACTGCGCGATGGTGTTCCGCCGGTTGTGCTCGTCGTCTGCGAGCGCCTTGGCCTGGTAGCCCTGCACCCACGTCGCCCGCACCAGGAGGGCGAGGACCGCGAGCAGGCAGAAGACCGAAGCGCGCCTGATTGTCTTGTTCATCCCGCTGGAGGGACGAGCGGGGCCGCCCCGCCCGTTCCCGGTTGTGCCGCTTCTCACCGATTTCTCACGCGGCCCGCCCGGCTGTGAAGACCGGGTTCGGGGGCCCCAGGCTCTCAGCCCGGGGTGATGAACCCGGACTCGTAGGCCGCGATGACCGCCTGCGTACGGTCCCGGGCGCCGGTCTTCGCCAGGACCGCCGCCACATGGGTCTTCGCCGTCGCCGGACCCACCGCGAGCCGGCCCGCGATCTCGGCGTTGGTCAGCCCCGCCGCCATCAGCCGCAGCACGTCCGCCTCCCGCCCGGTCAGCCGCGCCACCCAGGCCGGGGCCCGTGGCGCCCGCCGCCCGGTGTGTTCGGCGGCCAGGGTGCGGACCGCCGCCGGATACAGCAGCGAGTCGCCGCACGCCACCAGCCGGACCGCCTGCACCAGCTCCTCGGCCGCCGACCGCTTCAGCAGGAACCCGGCGGCTCCGGCGCGCAGGGCGTCGTACACGTACGCGTCGTTCTCGAAGGTCGTCACGACGACGATCCGCGGTGGGTCCTCCAGGGTGGCGAGGATCTGCTCGGTGGCCCGGATGCCGTCGGTCTCCGGCATCCGCACGTCCATCAGCACCACATCGGGCCGCAGCGCGCGCACCACGGAGACGGCCTCCGCCCCGGTGGCGGCCTCCCCGACCACCTCGATGCCGTCCTCGGCGCCGAGGATCGCGCGCAGCGCCGTACGGACCATCTCCTCGTCGTCCGCGACCACGACCCGGACCGGCGGCTGCGCCCCGCTCATGACCGCTCCTCGGCGCGGACCGTCAGCGGCAGCCGGACGGCCAGCCGCCAGGTGGAGCCGGCGGGGCCCTCGTACGGTCCCGCCTCGCTCCGGCCGCCCAGCAGCGCCGCCCGCTCCGCGACACCGCGCAGTCCGCGACCGCCGCCGGGGCGCACCACCGCGGGCCGCCCGTCCAGGGGGTTCTCCATCACGATCTCCAGCTCCCTCTCCCGTACCGCGATCAGCAGCCGCACCGGCGACGGGCCGCCACCGCCGTGCCGCAGCGCGTTGCTCAGTCCTTCCTGCACGATCCGGTACGCCTCCCGCGAGACGACCGGCACCACGGAGTCCGGGTCGCCCTCGTGCTCGTACGCCACCGGCACCCCGCAGTGCTCCAGCAGCCCGCCGAGCGCGTCCAGCCCGGGCCCGTACGCGCTCCCGCCGCTGCCCGGCTCCTCGTCCCGGCGCAGCAGCCCGACCACCGCGTCCAGCTCGCCGACCGTCCGCCGCGTCGTCTCCTCGATCGCGGTCAGCGCCCGGCGGACGAACTCCGGATCCCGGTCCAGCACCCGCCGGGCCGCACCGGCCTGCAGGGTCACCGCGCTCAGCGCGTGGCCGACCGAGTCGTGCAGCTCCCGGGCGAGCCGGTTCCGCACGGCCAGCTCCGCCGCCCGGCGCTCGGCGGCGGCGAGCCGGTCCTCCGGCGCCGGCCCCAGCAGCACCGGCACCCACCGGGCCAGCAACTTCCCGGCGGCGGCCGCGACCGCCGCCATCGCCGCCAGCATCGCGATCCCGGCGAACGGCGCGAGAGCCAGGGCCCACGGCTCCACCAGCACGTCGCTGCCCGCAGCCAGCCAGGAGTCCCGCAGCGCCGCCGAGAACGGCAGGCCCATCACCGCCACGGCGAACGGCGTCAGCGCCAGCGTGATCCCGCTGACGATCCCGCCGAGGCCCAGGTGCAGCGTGAACCAGGCGGCGGCCCGCACCCGCGCCTGCCGGGTCCGGGCGGGCCCGTCGGCCAGCAGCGCCGGCGGGATCCCGCACAGGGCGCGGGCCGCGGCCACGGAGAGCGGCCGGACGAGCGGGAAGAAGCCGCTGACCGCCACCATGGGAAGGGCGCAGGCGAACGCGGTCAGCTGGGCGGGCAGGGAGGAGAAGAGCCCCGCGCCGGCGCCCGCCAGGCTGACCAGGACCGTGCCGACCAGGAAGTACGGCATCAGCAGCGCGCCGCCGATGATCAGATGCAGCCACCGCAGCCGCGACCGCCGCCCGAGCAGCGGGGTGAGCAGTTTCACGTGTGACTGCCGGAGGTCCCGGAGGCCGCCGCGCGCTCCGCGAGGAGGTGCGCGGCCGGCAGCGCGATGAGCGTCCCGACCAGCATCTGCCCAGCGTAGATCAGCACCATCACCGTCGTCGGCCGATCGGCGACGTCACCCGCACCCACCAGGGCTGCGAGGCTCAACCACCCTCCCCAGCAGACCACTTGAGCTGACCCGGTCCAGACCAGCAGGAGCGGCACGCGCAACGGGAGCCGCCCGCCGCGCCGGAAGGCGAGCAGCAGCACCCCGGCGACGGCGACACCGACGAAGAGCGCGTTGACGGCTTCGAGCACGAAGAAGTCGCTGCTCCGCCCCGCCACGCGCCCGCTGTTGAGCCCGGCGGTCGACCCGGCCGCCCAGAACAGATGGACGAGGCCCGGTGCGAGGGCGAGCAGCGCGGCGGCCACGGCGGTGACCCGCAGCACGGAGGAGGACGGCGTACGGGGAAGCTCCCGCAGCCGGCCCTGCCAGAGGTGGCCCCACCGCTCCCTGGCGTACAGCGCGAAGAGGGTGCCGAGCGCCAGGCCCTGGACGATGAAGCCGCCGTAGACGACACCGAAGACCCACGGTTCGAGGAACGGATCGCCACCGCCACCGCCACCGTCCCCGCCGAGGAGCCGCACCACCAGCTGCAACGGGTAGGCCGTCATGATCGGCAGCAGCAGCCCGCTCGCCACCCACATCGGCAGGACCAGCAGCCAGGCGGGCACGCGCAGCCCCCACGGCCGGGTGAGCAGCAGAGCGAGGACGACCACGCAGCCGTCCAGCAGCACGGTGGCCGCGTTGCCGACGACCAGCACGGCGTCGGCGTCGAGCAGCGGGCTCCCGTCCGGGATCCCGACCCGACTGCCCGCCATCCAGGCGGTCTTGAGCCCGACGTACGGCACGCAGGACACGATGGCGAGCACCCGCGCCACGGCCCGGACCCGGCCGATGCGGTACGGGGCCTTCGGTGACGGGCCGGTCGGTGCGGTCGGGGCCTCGGGGGACGGGCCGGTCGGTGCGGCTGGGGGCGGGTGCTGCGTCGGAAGCGGGACGGTCGAGGGCTCGGCGGTGGTCCGGTTCGCTGGCGTCATGACGTCCACGCTCCCGTGGAGCCGCCGCCCGCACCTCCTGCCCGCCGACGATCCGCCTCCGCCGCGCGGGGGAGACGGGGCGGACAGCCTCAGCCGTGCAGCGTCGCGCGAACCTCGTCAGAGCCTCCGCGTGGCCAGCGTGAGCCGGTCGCGGGCGTCCAGCAGGGCTTCCTTGACCGTCTGTTCGTGGCCGGGGGTGAGGCGGGCCACCGGGACCGAGCAGCTGACCGCGTCGCGGGCCGGGGTCCGGTACGGGACGGCCACGCCGAAGCAGCGCAGGCCGAGGGTGTTCTCCTCGCGGTCCACCGCGTACCCCTGTTCGCGGACCAGGCGCAGCTCCTCGATGAGCTTCTCGCGGTCGGTGATGGTGTGTTCGGTCAGCGCGGGCAGCGTCTCGGGGAGCAGCTTGCGGACCTGCTCGTCGCTGTGGGTGGCCAGCAGCGCCTTGCCGAGCGCGGTGGAGTGCGCGGGGAGCCGGCGGCCGACCCGGGTGAAGGGGCGCAGATAGTGCTGGGACTGGCGGGTGGCGAGGTAGACCACGTTGGTCCCGTCGAGCCGGGCCAGGTGGATGGTCTCCGTGGTGTCGTCGGAGAGCCGGTCCAGGGTCGGGCGGGCGGCGGCCACGACCTCGTCGCCGTCGATGTAGGAGGTGCCCACGAGGAGCGCGCGCACCCCGATCCCGTACCGCGTGCCCGTCGCGTCCGTCTCCACCCAGCCGAGCTCGACCAGCGTGCGCAGCAGCATGTAGAGGCTGGACTTGGGGTAGCCCACGGCTTCCTGGACGGTGGCGAGCGTGTGCATGCCGGGGCGGCCCGCGAAGTATTCGAGCAGCTCCACCGTCCGTACGGCGGACTTCACCTGTGCCCCGCCGGGCTCGGCGACCGACATCGCCCCACGCTCCTTCTTCGGCTTCTGCGGCCGTTGCCAACACGGAAGGCCCGGAAATAGAGTCCGGGCACATTCACGATCAGGAACTCTGTTCAGAATACCGAACGTGTTCGGCCGGTGTTCCAGGACCCGAGGGGAATCACGGTGAGTGCAGCACCAGTCTGGAGTGTCGACCCCCGCAGCGGGAACCCGCGCGAGCAGGTCGCGGTGGGGGCCGGCGCCGAGGAGGTCGACCGCGCGGTCCGGGCGGCCCACTGCGTACGCGAGGCCCTGGCCGACCGCACCGCACGCGCCGCGTTCCTGCGTACGGCGGCGGAGCTGCTGGAGGCGTCCGGAGCGCACATCATCGAGGCCGCCGACGCGGAGACCGCCCTCGGCCCGGTCCGGCTGACCGGTGAACTCGCGCGGACCGCAGCGCAGTTGCGGGCCTTCGCGGAGGTCGTCGAGGAGGCCGCGTACCTTGACCTCCGCATCGACCACGAGGACGGCTCCCGCACCCCGCCCTGGCCCGACCTGCGCCGCTGGAAGGTCCCGCTCGGGGTGGTCGCCGTCTACGCGGCGAGCAACTTCCCGCTCGCCTTCTCCGTACCCGGCGGCGACACCGCCAGCGCGCTGGCCGCCGGCTGCCCGGTCGTCGTCAAGGCCCACCCGGGCCACCCGGCCACCTCCGAGCTCTGCGCCTCGGTCCTCCGCCGCGCCGCCGCCCGCACCGGCCTGCCCGAGGATGTGGTGACGCTGGTCCACGGCTTCGACGCGGGCGTCGAACTGGTCCGCCACCCGCTGGTGAGCGCGGCGGGCTTCACCGGCTCGGTGCGCGGCGGCCGCGCGCTGTTCGACGCGGCCGCCGCCCGTCCCGCCCCCATCCCCTTCCACGGCGAACTCGGCTCGCTCAACCCGGTCGTGGTCACCGAGGCGGCCGCGGCCGAGCGTGCCCCGGAGATCGGCAGCGGGCTCGGCGGCTCCATGACGCTGGGCGTCGGCCAGTTCTGCACCAAGCCCGGCTTCGTCCTCGTCCCGGCCGGTGACGCGGGCGACCGGCTGGTCGAGGCCCTCACCGAGACGGTCAGCTCCACCGGTTCCGGCGTGATGCTGGACCACCGGATGCGGGACGCGTTCCTCGCGGGCGTACGGGAACGGGCCGGACTCCCGGACGTCGGGGCCCCGGTCACCCCCGGCGCGGGCAGCGACCACACGGTCTCCGCAGGATTCCTGACCGTGCCGGCGCGCCACCTGACCGCCGAGGGCCCGCACGACGCGCTCCTGGAGGAGTGCTTCGGCCCGGTCACCGTGATCGCCCGGTACGGCGCACCGGACGAGGTCGCCGCCGTCCTCGCCCGGCTCCCCGGCAACCTCACCGCCACGCTCCAGGCCGCGACGGAGGGCGACGACCCGGAGGCCGCCGCGCTCCTCACCGCCCTCACCCCGCTCGCCGGGCGCATCCTGGTCAACGGCTGGCCGACCGGCGTCGCCGTCGCCCCGGCCCAGCACCACGGCGGCCCGTACCCGGCCACCACCTCGCCCACCACCTCGGTCGGCGCGACGGCCGTCGAACGCTGGCTGCGCCCGGTGACGTACCAGAACACGCCCGACGCGCTCCTCCCGCCGGAGCTGCGCGAGGCGAACCCGCTGGGCCTGCCCCGGTGGGTGGACGGCCGCCGCGTGGGCTGACGGTTCCCGCTACGGCGCCGGGGCGCGCAGGCGGCGGTGTTCGAGCGGCGCGGCGACGGCGTACGCGCCGCCGCCCGCCACGGCGAGGATCCAGAACAGGGCGGGGGACGCGAACCAGAGCGCCGCCGTGGAGACCAGGGCCAGCCAGACGCCGAGACCGTAGTGCAGCAGGTTGCGGCGTACGGAGCCCTCGGCGAGGTAGAGCAGCCCGACGACCAGGCCGGAGCCGGCGGGCCAGAGGACGTCCTGGAGCTCCGGCCGGTCCAGGACGGACGTGAGGCCCGTGATGGCGAGGAACAGGGCCGTGAACGCGACGATCCAGGCGGTGCCGAGCAGTTTGCCGGAGAGCACGTCCGGTGCGGCCGCGCCGCGTTGGGCCCGCAGGGCGGCGCGGGTGGCGAGGGCGATGCCGGTCACCAGCCCGGTGCCGAGGAGCGTCACGGGCAGCCAGCCGGGCAGGGCGATCCAGGGCGTGCCGCCTCCGGACACCGCGGCGGCGCCGTGGCCGAGGACGTAGGCGAGCCCGAAACTCACGTAGGCCGCGCGGTTGTCGGTCTCGCGGGCCCGTGACACCGGAAGGGCCGTGGGCGGCGGGAGGGTGGCGGCTATGGCGGTGCTGGTCATGGCGGATTCCTTCGCGATCGGGGGAGGGGGCGGGGCGGCGGGCGGGACGCCCGCCGCCCCGGTGTGCGGGTGTCCCATCAGGGCCGGAGGCCGTCCAAGGCGTCGTCGGGGATCCAGGAGCCGTGGATGCCCGCGGTGACGCGGCGCGGCAGATGGACGGTGGCGACCCGGTCGAGTCCGGAGGCGTCCAGCACCAGGAGCTGCGAGGCGTCCTGCTTGAGGTCGGAGACGACCGTCAGGAGGTAGCCGTCGTCCTCGTTCGTCCCGCTGGCCGCGGGGACGAAGACGGCCTCGCTCGGCAGCCGCGCGTCACCGACCTGGTGGATGCGGCGGGCGCCCGTGACACGGTCGTACTTGACCACGCCGTAGCCCCCGAAGCCCTCCTGGTCCGGGAAGGACACCGCGTACTGGTAGCGGTGCTCGGCGCCCAGGTACTCCTCGTTGAGGGTGGGGAACTCCACCGCCAGGTCGTCGATGATCTGCTCGTCGACGGAGCCGGTGTCCAGGTCGATCACCCAGCGGCGGGTGTAGGAGCGGGTGTTGGGCTCGGCGCCGCGTCCCGGTGCGCCGACCCACCAGTTCCACGAGAGCCGGAACCCCTCGCGGTCGACGGTGGGCCCTTCCAGCGCGATCCGGCCCTGGCTGTCCTCGTAGGCGTTGCCGACGTGCAGCATGTTGCCGGGTTCGACGGAGAACCACCGGACGTGCCGGGCCCCGTCCGCACCGCGTGGCATGACCCCGATACGGGAGGGCTGCGCGTCGCTCCAGCCGTACGGAATGCCGGAGTGCTCGGCCGGGTCGAAGGTGACGTTGCCCTCGACGAAGACGACGTGGCGGCGGGTCAGCGCGAAGTCGTGCTTGAGGGAGGCGGTCGCGCCGGGGACCTCGGCGCTGTGGATCAGCTCGCCCTTCGCGTCGGCGACATGGTGGGTCAGGAACGGCGGGAACGGGGACGAGCCGAAGAAGTGCAGCTCTCCGGTGACCGGGTCCTCCTTCGGGTGGGCGGTCATGGCCGTGCGCAGCTTCCCGCCGAAGTCGTGGGCACCCACGGTCTCCAGGTCCGGGGTCAGCTCGAACGGGAGGTTGGCCTCGCAGAGGGCGAGGAGGCGTCCGGCGTGTTCGATGACGTGCGTACCGGCGGTGCTGGCGGTGAGGTCGGGGCCCCGGTCGGTCATGTAGGGGGCGCCGTCCAGGGCCGGGGTGTGGACCCAGCGGTTGCGGTACCACTCGGCGCGGCCCTCGCGCAGGCGGATGCCGTGGACCATGCCGCTGCCCTTGAACCAGTGGGTGGGCGTGACGCCGGGCTTGGGGTTGTGGCTGTTGCGGATCAGCCGGCCGGTCAGTTCGGGCGGCAGGGTGCCGTCGACGGTGAGGCCGGTGGCGGTGATCTCGTCGGCGACGGGGGTGTAGTGGCCGGTCAGGAAGGGCGGGGTGGTCATGGTCGGTCCCTCGGTCTCTCGGATTCTCGGATCGGTTTCGCGGTTGGTTCGGCTTCGCGGTTCGGGTTCGCGGTTGGTTCGGTCTCGTGGTTCGGTTCGCGGTTCTGTTCTTCGGTTCTCCGGATCGCTTCGGCCGTGCGTGGTCTGGGAGGGGTGAGCTCAGACGTGCTGCGGCAGGGCGGTGGCCTCGGTGGCCGCCGTGCCGTCGGCCGTCGTCACGCCACGGGCGCTCTCCGTGCGGCTGCCGCCGCACCGGCGGCCCCGGTCGCCCCGGCGGGTCAGCAGCGGCGTGAGCAGCGCCGTGGCGGCCAGGATCGCGGCGGAGACCGCGAAGGCGGCCCGGTAGCCGGCGGTCAGGGCCTCCGGCACCGACGCGTGGCCCGAGGCTTCGGCCGTCACGGAGCCGGCCAGGGTGGCGAGGAAGGCCAGGCCGACCACTCCGCCGATCTGGCGCGTGGTGTTCACCAGCCCGCCGGCCAGGCCCGCGTCCGGTCCCGGGACGCCGTCCACGGCGAGCGCGGTGAGCTGGACGAAGGCGATGCCGAGGCCGAGGCCGACGAGGACGGTCGGGCCGAGGACGTCGACGGCGTAGCTTCCGCCGGAGTCGATACGGGACAGCCACAGCAGCCCCGCGCCTTCGACGAGCAGGCCCGCGGTCAGCGTCGCGGTGGCGCCGGTACGGCGGGCCAGACGCGGTGCCGCCAGCGCGCCCAGCATGTTGGCGGCGGCGAGCGGGAGTTGGCCCACGCCGGTGGCCAAGGCGCTCATGCCGAGCACCTGTTGCATGTAGAGCGGCAGGAAGAAGAAGAGCGCGATCCACACGGAGCCCAGCAGCGCCATCAGCAGATTGCCCGAGGTGACGCGGCCGGCGGTGAACAGCCGAGGCGGTACGAGGGCGTCCGGCCGGCTCCGCTCGATGACGGCGAAGACCGCGAACAACACCACGGCGCCGAGGAGCCCACCGAGCACTCCGGGGTCCGTCCAGCCGGCTTCCCGCGCACCGGTCAGCGCCCAGACCAGGCCCGTCAGGGCCAGGGTCACGGTGACCGTGCCCGGCAGGTCGAGCCGGCCGGCCGTACGGCCACCGCTCCGGGGCACCAGGGCCACCACGGCGGCGAGGACCAGCACCGTTCCGACGGCGACGGCGTGGAAGATCCACGGCCAGCCCCACGCCTGGGTGAGGATGCCGCCCAGCAGCACCCCGGCCGCCCCTCCCGCGCCGGAGACCGCGCCCCACACCGTGAGCGCCCGGTTCCGGCCAGGGCCGGACGGGAACAGCCCGATCGTCAGGGCCAGGGCGGCCGGGGCGATGGCGGCGGCACCGAGGCCCTGCGCGGTGCGGGCGGCGATCAGCGGGCCCGGCGAGGACGCCAGGCCCGCCGCCGCCGACGCCCCGGCGAACAGCACCAGGCCCGCGACCAGCACCCGGCGGCGGCCGAGCAGATCGCCCGCCCGGCCCCCGGCCAGCAGCAGCGCCCCGAACGCCAGGCTGTAGGCGTTGACCACCCAGGTGACGCCCCCGTCCGACAGGCCCGCCCCGAGGCGGATCTGCGGGAGGGCCACGTTCACGATCGAGGTGGCGAGCATGACGGTGAACTGCGCCGCGGCCAGCGCCGCGAGTGCGGCTCCCCGGCGGGGCGCGGCCGTCCCGTCCTTCGTACGTCCAAGGTTCATGACGCACAGCCTCGGGTCGGCCGCTGTCCACTATCCAGGGCCTGCGGAGGCCGCGACTGTCCACCGCTGTCCGCACCTGTCCACCCGGTGGAACAGGGAGGTGCCCCGCCTACCGCCGGCCGTACAACTCCCGCTGCCACAAGGCGTCGCAGAGCAGGTCCAGGCCCTGGCGCACATGACGCCGGTAGGTGCCGTACGGCAGGCCGAGCCGGCGGGCGGCGGCCTCCTGGGTCGGCACCCGGGAGAAGTAGCCCGCCGTCAGCGCCTCACGGGCGCGCACCCCGCGCGGGTCACCGGCCAGCTCGTCCACGGCCCGGCGCAGCAGGTCGCGCAGGTGCGGGACGGGTTCCGTGGCGTCGGCCGCCAGCCGGCTGCGCAGCAGCGCGCACGCGGCGAAGGCCGAGGCGTCGCCCCAGTGCGTCAGCGCCTCCCGTACCGCCTGGTCGAACGCCGTACGGGGAAGAGGTGAGGGTCCCGGCGAGAGCGGCTCGTCGGTGGTGGCGGAGATGAAGTGGCCGAGCCAGGTCTCCACCGGCGTGCGGCGCCAGTCCACGCCGAACAGCCCGTAGGTGTGGTCACCGACCCGCGGGCGCTCCCCGGTGTCGGCGAGCGTGCCCCGCACCCGCTCGGCCCAGGTCTCGGCGTCCCGGTAGACGGCGAACCCGTAGGCGCGGCCACGGGCGCGGGCCGCCTCCGCCTGGGCCCGGGAGCTGCTCAGGTCGATGACGCGCGACGGGACCTGGTAGCGCTCGGGGTAGACCGAGAAGCGGCTGATGCCGATGTGCTCGCCGGGGTCCACCGGCGCGGTGGCCTCCGCGTACCGCCAGGCGGCGGCGACCACCGGATCGGCGGCCAGGTCCTCGGCGTCGGGCGGGGCGGGCAGGACGAGGCGGGCGGTGAACGCCACCATCCGGCCCGTGCTGACCAGCCGGTAGACGCTGAACGCCTGCGGCTGGCGCCGCGCCCAGTGGCGTACCAGCTCCGCCGACGCCGGGCCCTCGGTCTCCTCGGCCATGGCGAGCACCGCGCCGAGGTCGTCCGGGTGGAGCGGGCGGTCGTGCACCTCGTCCTCGCGGGACCAGGTGCGCAGCCGGGCGAGGATCCGGCTCTCCCGGAAGAGGTGGAAGAGGTCGTCGGTGACCGTCCAGACCCGTTCCTCCGGCGCCTCCCGCAGCAGGCGCAGATACTCGTCCGCCAGCCGCCGCCGCACGGCCTCGAAGGCGTTGGGCGCCCGCCAGCGCAGATCGGCGGCGAGCGTCTCGCGGGCCGCGTCGTGCGGGTGGAGGCCGCGGTGCGTGGACTCCATGAAGGGCAGGTCCCGCAGCCACGAGAAGAGCAGGTGGGCGTCCTCGTCGGGGAGCACGGATGCGAGCAGCTCCTCGGAGGTCGAGTGGGCCTGCGCCGCCACCTCCAGGGCCCGGCGGTGCGCGGCCGTGGGCACCTCGCCGATCAGCCCCGCCAGCAGGGTGCGCAGGACGTCCGCCGACGGGGTCCAGATCTCCTCGCGGCCGCAGCCCTTCGATCCGGCCGCCGCCGCCAGGGAGAGGGCCAGCGGGTTGCCGCCGGCGAAGCGCAGGACCCGGTCGCGCAGTTCGGGCCGGATCCGCGCCGAGGTCAGCAGCGCGCGGGCCTGCTCCTCGGTGAACGGCTCCAGTTCGGTGACGTGCAGGAGCCGGGACCAGGCGGGGTCGGCGGTCCACTCCGGCTCCGGCGGGCGCCGGCCGGCCAGGACGACCAGGGTGTCGTCGGCGGCGCGCGGCAGGAACCGGTGGCGCAGCCAGCTCTCCAGCCACTGGCAGTGCTCGAAGGAGTCCACCAGCAGCACCGTTCCCGGCACGTCCAGGAAGGCGGTGGCGGCCTGCTCGAAGTCGGCCGGGTCCCGGCTGACGAACCGGCCGTCCAACTCGACGAGTCGGCGGTCCGCCGCACGGGCGCCGTCCGCCATGCGCCGCAGCAGCGTCGACTTCCCGATGCCTCCCGGCCCGCACACGAAGAACGCGAACGGGGCGTGCGGCCCGCCGGCCAGAGCCTCCTCGAAGCGCTCCAGCTCCCCGTCCCGGCCGACGAACGCCTGGACGCGCGCTCTGCTCAGCCGCTCCCCGACCGATGCCATCCCGGCTCCCGAACTCCTTTGTCTCTCCCGCTACTTGACGCTTCCGAGGTTCCGGTCGTCGGCGTGGCCGGAGAGCAGGAGGGTCGTCTCCTCGACCCGCCGGAAGCGGCCGTCGGGAGCCATCTCGGCGAAGAGGTAGACCTCGGTGACCGAGACGCCGCCGTCGTTCCTGGTGAGGGTGACGGTGTGGCGGTCGGCGTAGCGCGGTCCGTCGCGGAGTTCGTCGTGGACCTCGACCCGCCCGTCCCGGACCAGGGAGCGCAGGGCCGTCATGTGCTGGACGAAGCCCTCCCGGTCGCTCCACACGCCGTTGGTGCGCTGGCGGTAGTCGGGCGCGAAGTGCCGTTCGACGGCGGCGGCGAGGTCGCCGTCCGGCGTGAACAGCAGGTCGTTGAGGGCTCTGGTGATGTCGGTCGTCGTCATCGTCTCGGTCGCCTGGGGGAGTGGAGGAGTACGTACGGGTTCCGGGCACGAGGTGTGCGCTGCCGGAGCCGTCGTACAAGACGCCGGCCGGCCGCCGCGGGTTGCGTCCACGAGGAGCGGAGTCCGTACGGGGGTGAAGACCAGCGGCAGGGAGACGGGGCCGCGGGTGTAGAGGCCGGTCTCCCGGTAGCGGGAGCCGGGACGGTGGCGGACCTGGTCGAGCCGGGGCAGGAGCATCGCGGCGACGGTCTCGATCTCGGCGCGGGCGAAGGCGGCGCCGACGCACTGGTGGAGTCCGGTGCCGAAGGCGAGGTGCTGGGCGGCGGCGGTGAAAGAGCGGGCGGTGCCGAGGTCGGCGCGGTGGAGGTCGAAGGCGTCCGGGTCGGTGAAGGCGGCCGGGTCGCGGTTGGCCGCGCCGATCATGCAGAACACCGTGGCACCGGCCGGGACGGTGGTCCCGGCGATCACTGTCGCCTCCTTCGCGCGGCGAGGCACCAGCTGCACCGGCGGTGTGAGACGCAGCGTCTCCGCGATCGCGGCGGGCAGCAGATCCGGGTCCCGGCGCACCTGCGCCAGCTGCTCGGGATGGTCGATCAGATGCTTGAAGAGCAGCGCGAGGGTCTTGTCGGCGGGCTCGGTGGCGGCGGCGAGCACATTGATGATCAGCGCGGTGACCTCCCGGACGCTCAGTGTGGTGGAGTCGAACTCCGCGGTGCACAGCCGCGATATGAGGTCCGGGCCCGGGTCGCGGCGCCGTTGTTCGGTGACCGGGACGAGGTAGGCCTCCAGCTGCTCGGCGCACTCCAGGCAGTGCCGGCGGCGCTCGGGGGTCAGGGCCAGGCTGGTGATGAACTCGGCGACCCCGCTGTGCCAGGCGGCCACCCGCCGCCAGTCCTTCCGGTCCAGCCCGAGGACGTCCATCGTCACCTGTACGGCGAACGGCCTGCCGAAGTCCGCCACCAGATCCATCCGGCCCCGGGCCAGCAGCGGCGCCATCAGCTCGGCGGCGCGTGCGCGGACGGCGTCCAGTTGGCCGCGCAGGGCCTCGCCGGTCAGGCCCCGGACGACGATCCCGCGCTTGGCGGTGTGCTCGGCGCCGGTCATCTGGGCGAGGACCGGTCCGCGCATCACCGGTTCGGCGCGCGCCTGCAGGGTCTCGGTGGTGAACGCCCGGTGGTCGGTGAGCACCCGCCGGACGTCCTGGTGGCGGGAGAGGAAGTAGCTGTCGATCGCCGGCTCGTGGTGCACCGGGGCCTGTTCCCTCAGCCGGGCGAAGTGGCGGTAGGGGTCGGCCTCGAACGCGTCCGACAGGACGCTGAAGCCGGAATGCGCCAGGGGCATGGTGGGACCTCTCACAAGGGCACGGCCATCAGAGGGCACGGTCACCGCAGTGCGCGGTCACCGCAGTGCACGGCCGCCGGGGCCCGCGTCGGACCGGCCACAGATTAACAACCGTGCCCCGCGCCCCGGAGGCGTCCGACGGCTGCCGGGAATGACCAGGTCAGGTTCGGTGTTCGACTCAGAGGTCCGCCCCGCGGGGCGGCATCCCCGACCCGTCCACACCCCCTGGAGAGAAGAAGAGTCATGCGCGTCGAGATCTGGTCCGATATCGCCTGTCCCTGGTGCTACATCGGCAAGGCCCGCTTCGAGAAGGCGCTCGCCGAGTTCGCCCACCGGGACGAGGTCGAGGTCGTGCACCGCTCCTTCGAGCTCGACCCCGGGCGGGCCAAGGGCGAGACCGAGCAGGTCGTCGACATGCTGGCGAGCAAGTACGGGCGGACCCGCGAGGAGGCCGCCGGTATGGAGGCCAACGTCGCGGCCAACGCGCAGGCCGAGGGGCTCGGTTACCGCACGGAGGGCCGGGACCACGGCAACACCTTCGACATCCACCGGCTGCTGCACCTGGCCAAGGCCCGCGGCCGCCAGGACGAGCTGCTGACCCTCACCTACCGGGCCAACTTCGCCGAGGAGCGGTCCGTCTTCGACGACGACGTGCTGCTCGCGCTCGCCGTGGAGGCCGGTCTCGACGGTGACGAGGCGCGTGCGGTGCTCGCCGACCCCGAGGCGTACGCCGGCGAGGTCCGGGCCGACGAGCGCGAGGCAGCCGAACTGGGCGCCAACGCGGTGCCGTTCTTCGTGCTCGACCGGCGGTACGGGATCTCCGGCGGCCAGCCCTCCGAGGTCTTCGTCCAGGCGCTGGAGCAGGCCTGGAAGGACCGTCCGGCCACCGCGCTGACCACCGTCGGCGGTGACGCGGCCGCCTGCGACACGGACGGCGCCTGCGAGGTCCCGAAGAGCTGAGCACCGCCGACGGTATAAGTGTTTCTTGGATGCGCACCGCAGATTCCGGCAATTGACTATGAGTCGCGGGGGCTCCAGGCTGAGCCCATGACGATCTCTCCGCTCAGCCAGGTGGCCGCCGCCGAGTTCGCACCCGAGGTCACCTACCTCAACACCTCCAGCTGGGGGCTGCTGCCCCGCCGCACCATCGCCGCCGTCAAGGCCCTCGCCGACGAGAACGCCGCCGGCCGCCGGATCGGCGCGGGCAGCTTCGACGTGGTGGAGGCGGCCCGGGCCGGTTTCGCCCGGCTCGCCGGGGTCGAGCCGGACCGGGTCGCCACCGGCAGCTCGGTCACCGTCCATGTCGGGCTGATCGCCGCCTCGCTCCCGGCGGGCGCCGAAGTCCTGGCGCCCGAGGGCGAGTTCTCCTCCGTCGTCAGCCCATTCGCGCTCCGCGGCGACCTGCGGATGCGGTACGTCCCGCTCGCGGACCTCGCCGATGCCGTACGGCCCACCACCGCGCTCGTCGCCTTCTCCTCGGTCCAGTCGGCCGACGGCCGGGTCGCCGACCTCGCCGCCGTCCGCGCGGCCGCCGCCGCCCATGGCACCCGGACCCTGCTGGACGCCACCCAGTCGGCGGGCTGGTTCCCGCTGGAGGCGGGGGCGTACGACTACACCGTCACCGGCGGGTTCAAGTTCCTGCTCTGCCCACGCGGTACGTCGTTCCTCACCGTGACCGAGGAGGCGCAGGGCACCCTGCCGCACCTCTTCGCGGGCTGGGTCGCCGCCGGTGCGCCCTGGGCCGGCAACTACGGGCCGCTGGAGCGTGTCGCCCCCGGTGCGCGCGGCTTCGACGAGCCGCCCGCGTTCCTCTCGTACCACGGGGCCGAACACTCCCTCGCGCTGCTCGCGGAGATCGGCACCGACGCGCTGTACGCGCACGCCACCTCGCTCGCCGCCCGGCTGCGCTCGGGGCTGGTGGAGCGGGGCCACAAGGTGGTGCCGGGGGAGTCGGCGATCGTCTCCGTGCCGGGTCTCGAAGGCCGTCACGACGAACTGACGCGGGCCAGGATCGCGGTCTCGGCTCCCGCCGGGAATCTGCGGATCTCCTGCCACCTGTACAACACGGAGGCGGATGTGGACCGGGTGCTGGACGTGCTGGACTGAGGAGGGATCAGGCTGAGGAGGGATCGGAGGAGGGGGAAGAGGAGGGGTCAGCCGCGCTCCGGGCACCCCTGCGTCTCCTGGCAGAGGTTCGCCTCCACCTTCGCCAGCAGCCGCGTCAGCTCCGTACGCTCATCGCTCTCCAGGCCCGCCAGCGTGTGCTCCTCCAGGCTGCACCACGCGTCCCGCACCGCCGTGTGCAGCGCGCAGCTCTCCGCCGTCGCCTCCACCAGGACCGCCCGCCGGTCGTCCGGGTCGGGGCGGCGGCGCACATGGCCGGTCTGCTCCAGGCGCTGGAGCATCTTGGTGACCGTCGACGGGTCCAGGTCCAGCGTCCTGATCAGCTCGGACTGGCGGACCGGCCCCGAGTCCCACAGCTGCATCATCAGCAGTTCCTGGCCCGGATAGAGTCCCAGCCCCTTGAGCAGCTTGCCCGCCGCGATCCGGTGCAGCCGGGCGACGCGGGAGACGGCGTGGCTCACGGGCCCGCCGAGCGCTGCTCCGGGCAGCGCGTCGGTACAGGGGGCTTCCGCGGTGGCGTTGGTGGCGGTGTTCATGGCGGGCTCCTCGGTGCTGCTCCGATGGGGGGCTTCTCTGGCGACCGGAGCCTTCCGGACACTTTACCTTGGTCGGCCAATCAATGCGCTACAGTGGCCGTCAGCGCCAATGGTTGGCCGACCACATACCTAATTTATTGGTCGACCACATAATCTTCTGGGAGCCTTGATGACCACCGCTTTCGACCCCATCGACCTCTCCGGCATCCCGCTGGCCAACCGCATCGTGATGGCCCCGATGACCCGGAGCCGGGCGGGCGAGGGCGGTACGGCCACCGAGCTCACGGCCGCCTACTACGCCCAGCGCGCCTCGGCCGGCCTCGTCATCACCGAAGGCATCCAGCCCTCCGCCGTCGGCCAGGGCTACCCGTTCACACCCGGGCTGCACAGCGCCGAGCAGGTCGCCTCCTGGCGCAAGGTCACCGACGCGGTGCACGCCGAAGGCGGCCGGATCTTCGCCCAGATCATGCACGCCGGCCGCATCGGCCACCCGGATCTGCTTCCCGACGGCCTGGTCCCGGTCAGCGCCTCGCCGGTCAAGGCCGCCGGTCAGGTCTACTCCGCCGAGGGCCCCAAGGACTTCGTCGAGCCGCACGAGCTGACCGGTGCCGAGATCCGGCAGACCATCGCCGACTTCGCCGCCGCCGCCCGCAACGCCGTCGAGGCCGGATTCGACGGCGTGGAGCTGCACGGCGCCAACGGCTACCTCATCCACCAGTTCCTCGCGCCCAACACCAACCTGCGCACCGATGAGTGGGGTGGCTCGGAGAGCGCGCGCATCCGGTTCGCCGTGGAGGTGGTCAAGGCGGTCGCGGCCGAGATCGGCGGAGCCCGCACCGGACTGCGGATCTCGCCGTCCAACCCGTACAACGACATCGACGAGCCCGCTCCGGACGCCGTCTACACCGCGCTGGCCCAGGAGATCGAGCCGCTCGGCCTCGCCTATCTGCACATCCTGGAGGGCGCGCCGATCCGCGAACTGACCCTCCAGCTGCGCAAGGTGTTCACCGGCACCGTCCTGATCAACGTGCACTCCGACGGGCCGACCGGCCCGGACGACCACACCGTGATCGACGACGGCATCGCCGACCTCATCTCGTACGGCGTCCTCTTCCTCGCCAACCCGGACCTGCCCGCCCGCCTCAAGGCCAAGGGCCCCTTCAACGCCCCCGACCCGTCGTCCTTCTTCGGCGGCGACGCCAAGGGCTACACCGACTACCCGGCGCTCGACGCCGTCTGATCCTCCAGGGGCCGCCCGTCCCACCGCCACTGTGTGCGGCGCGGGTGGTCCGGCAACTCCTCGCGGCCGGTGGCCCAGAGCAGCACGGTCCACCGGTCGCCGCCCGCCGGCGCTGCGGGGAAGAGCCGGGCCAGCACCCGGTCGCAGAGCGCGGCGGGCGGCGCCCACGTGAGGCCGAGGCCCTCCGCGAGGTCATGGGTGTGCACCAGGGTCTCCACCACGCCCATCGCGGCGAAGCCCTCCGGGTCGGAGATCCCGAACCCGTGGTACGAGCGCACCTCCGGCGGCGTCGTCCGCGCCATCGAGGCCAGCAGCGCACCGCTCGCCTCCAGCGTGGCCAGCAGCCCGGCGGGCCCGGCCGCCCGGTCCGCGAAGACGGCGTTGTACGGCCCGCCCGGCCGCTCCGGCGCCCACCGGTAGGGCACCTCACCGTCGAGCGGAGGCGTACGCGGGCCCAACTGGACGGCGTACGCGAAGAGATCGTCGCCCAGGTGCTCCACCGTCTCCCAGCAGCTCCACTCCAGCGTCCCGGCAGGCGCGTCCCAGCGGTCCGCCGGAGCTCCGGCCAGCACGTCCACCGCGAGCCGCACTGCGGTGGTCACATCGTCGGCCGTCACCGGCAGCCGCGTCCCGCTCAGCGCGGCCCGCTCGGCGGCCGAACACTCCACGCAGAACTCGTTCCCCTCCGGATCCGCCAGCGTCGCCCACCCCCGCCCGTTCGGCCTCCGGTGGTCACCGACCAGCGTGGCGCCGAGCCCGAGAAGCCGCTCCACCTCCTCGTCCCGGGTGCGGTCCTGCGGCTGGATGTCGAGGTGCACCCGGTTCTTGGCCGTTTTGGCGTCGGGGCCCTGAACGAAGAGGATCGCGGCGCCCGGGGTTTCGAGCAGGGCCTCCGGGTCGCCGGGGAGGTCGTCGTCGGCGAGCGGCGCGCCGAGCACCTGGGACCAGAAGGTGCCGAGCGCGTGGGCGTCGGCGCAGTCGACGGTGATGTGCCGTACGTGAGAAGTCATGGTCGCCACCCTGACCGGTGGCCGGTGCCGGGTCCAGCGAGATACGCGCCGGGGCCCGGGACGGCTTACCGTCCCGGGCCCCTGTGTGCCTGCGCGTGGCGCTACTTCACCGGCGTGAAGTCCCGCGCCCCGATGAACTCCGGGCGGCGGATCGGCGCCGCGAACGGCTCCTGCGCCTCGTTCTCCACGCTGTTGAAGACGATGAAGACGTTCGAGCGCGCGTACGGGGTGATGTTGTCGCCCGAGCCGTGCATGGCGTTGCAGTCGAACCAGGTCGCCGAACCGGCCTTGCCCGTGAAGAGCCTGATGCCGTGGCGGTCGGCCATCTTCGTCAGGGCTTCGTCGGACGGGGTGCCGGCGTCCTGCATCTGGAGCGACTTCTTGTAGTTGTCCTTCGGCGTCTCGCCCGCACAGCCGAGGAACGACTTGTGCGAACCGGGCATGATCATCAGCCCGCCGTTGGTGTCGAAGTTCTCGGTGAGCGCGATCGACACGGAGACGGTCCGCATGTTCGGCAGACCGTCCTCGGCGTGCCACGTCTCGAAGTCCGAGTGCCAGTAGAAGCCCGTGGCCCCGAAGCCCGGCTTCACATTGATCCGGGACTGGTGGACGTACACGTCCGAGCCGAGGATCTGGCGGGCCCGGCCCACCACCCGCTCGTCGCGGACCAGAGCGGCGAAGACCTCGCTGATCTTGTGGACCTCGAAGACGGACCGTACGTTCTGCGACTGCTTCTCCACGATGGAGCGCTCGTCGGCACGGATCGCCGGGTCGGTGATCAGCCGGTTCAGCTCCGCCTCGTAGACGGCGACCTCGTCCGGGGTGATGAGCTGGTCGACGGTGAGGAAGCCGTCGTGTTCGTAGCCCTGGAGATCCTTGGCGGCGATCGGGCCCGGTGCGCCCGGCGCGGACCAGATGACCGGGTCCTGGCGGGGAGTGGTCATCTCGGCGGCGCCGCGCGAGGGGTACAGATCGGCGCGTACTTCGGTGGTCATGGTGGTTCAGGCCTCCTCGGTCAGCAGTGGGTAGACACCGTTCTCGTCATGGTCCTCCCGTCCGGTGACGGGGGGGTTGAAGACGCACACGCAGCGGAAGTCGGTCTTGGGCCGCAGGGTGTGCCGCTCATGCCCGTCCAGCAGGTACATCGTGCCGGGGGAGATCCAGTGGGTCTCGCCGGTCTCGTCGTTGGTGAGCTCGGCCTCGCCCTCGGTGCACAGGACGGCCTCGATGTGGTTCGCGTACCACATGGAGGTCTCCGTACCCGCGTAGAGCACGGTCTCGTGGAGCGAGAAGCCCACCTTCTCCTTGGCGAGCACGATGCGCTTGCTCTCCCAGGTGCCGGACGCGGACTTCACATGCCGGTCGGTGTTCTCGATGTCCTTGAACGATCGGACGATCACGGTGAGCAGTGCCTTTCTCTTGAACTCCGCCCCGGGCCCGTGAGGCCCGGGGCGCTACTTCCCGCCTGCCCCGGACTCGCCGGGTCAGGCCGTCTCGCGGACGCAGCGGGCCAGCGTGCGCAGGCCCTCGTCCAGCTCGTCGGTGGTGACGGTCAGCGGCGGCAGCAGCTTGACGACCTCGCTCTGCGGGCCGGAGGTCTCCAGCAGGAGCCCCAGCTCGAAGGCGCGGGCGCAGACCGCCGAGGCGCGCGCCGGGTCCTGGAACTCCATGCCCCAGACCAGGCCGCGACCGCGGAACTGCGCGGTCGGCTCCTCGGCGCAGATGGCCAGCAGCGCCTGCTCGACCTGTTCGCCGCGGGCCTGGGTCTGCTTCTCCATCTGGCCGTCGGCCCAGTAGGCGTCCAGCGCGGCGGCGGCCGTGACGAAGGCCGGGTTGTTGCCGCGGAAGGTGCCGTTGTGCTCGCCCGGCTCCCAGATGTCCAGCTCCGGCTTGAACAGGCAGAGCGACATCGGCAGGCCGTAGCCGCTGATGGACTTCGACAGCGTGACGATGTCCGGGACGATGCCGGCCTCCTCGAAGGAGAAGAAGCCGCCGGTACGGCCGCAGCCCATCTGGATGTCGTCGACGATCAGCAGCATGTCCTGGCGCTCGCACAGCTCCTTGAGCGCGCGCAGCCACTCGGCGCGGGCGACGTTGATGCCGCCCTCGCCCTGGACGGTCTCCACGATCACGGCGGCGGGCTTGTTCAGCCCGGAGCCCTGGTCCTCCAGCAGCCGCTCGAACCAGAGGAAGTCGGGGACCGTACCGTCGAAGTAGTTGTCGAACGGCATCGGCGTGCCGTGCACCAGCGGGATCCCGGCGCCGGCCCGCTTGAACGCGTTGCCGGTGACGGCGAGCGAGCCCAGCGACATGCCGTGGAAGGCGTTGGTGAACGAGACGACCGACTCGCGGCCCTTGACCTTACGGGCCAGCTTCAGCGCCGACTCGACGGCGTTGGTGCCCGTCGGGCCGGGGAACATGACCTTGTACGGCAGGTCGCGCGGGCGCAGGATGACGTTCTGGAACGTCTCCAGGAAGGCGCGCTTGGCGGTGGTCGCCATGTCCAGGCCGTGGGTGATGCCGTCGCGCTCGATGTAGTCGATCAGCGCTCGTTTCAGCACCGGGTTGTTGTGGCCGTAGTTGAGCGAGCCGGCGCCGGCGAAGAAGTCCAGGTAGGAGTGGCCGTCCTCATCGGTCAGCCGGGCGCCCTGCGCGCGGTCGAACACAGCCGGCCAGCCGCGGCAGTAGCTACGGACCTCCGACTCCAGGGTCTCGAAGACGCTCAGTGCGGGCGGGGTGATGGTCACAGCGAATCTCCTGCGTGAGGGGGTGTGACGGGCAAGGTGGTCGGTGCTCCCTGCCGCGCGGAGGCGGCCGGGACCGCGCCGGATGGTCGGCCGGCGCGAAAAGTCGTGGGGAAACCGGCGTACGGGTCAGGTACGCCGGACCGCGAGCGGAGCCTGTCCGCTCAGGTCACTCGGGCGGCTCGGGGTGGCTCAGGCGGCTCAGTCCGCGAAGGGACCTATCCGGTAGAGGACCTCCGGCAGGTGCGTCCCTTCGGGGAACAGCCCGCCGTCGAAGAGCACCTCCTGCTCCAGCGGCACGTCGTGCCGCTGGGCGAAGGACGTGAAGAGCCGGTCGGACGCGGTGTTGTCCGGGGTGATCGTCGTCTCGACGCAGGAGAGCCCCTGGTCGGCGGCGACCCGCGCGGTCAGCGCGTCCAACAGGGTTGCGGCGAGTCCCTTGCCGCGGTGCGCCCCGTCGACGGCGACCTGCCAGACGACGAGGGTCTCCGGGCGGTCGGGACGGATGTAGCCGGTGACGAAGGCGATCGGCTCGCCGTCCTCGCCACGGGCGACGGCGGACGTCGCGGCGAAGTCACGACACCACAGCAGGTAGCTGTACGAGGAGTTCAGGTCCAGGACCTCGGAGTCGCGGGCGATGCGCCAGATCGCGGCTCCGTCCTCCACTCGTGGCGTGTCGATACTCAGGAATTCGCTTCGGGCACGGGCAAAATCTGCTGGTGCGGCGGTCATGTGAATTGAATTTACCCAGCAAATTTCTAAATTGCATCGCGGCAAAGGGTTGGGCGGAGCGCCTGTATGTGTTATCAGGCGTGCGCGAGATCCCCCAGGATCCGGGCACGATTTCGCGCTCTTTGTCCTGAATTTTTCGGGCATAACGTCGATCGTGTGGAGTCGGTCACAGGGTTGTAACTCCTGTGAGACGTGTCCGAATCATGAAGTTCGAGCCCCGAAAAAACTTCCGCGTTTAGCGGGCAGGAAAGCGGGCAGAAGAATGCGGGGAGCTGCTTACGGTAAAGCAGCTCCCCGCATTATGAATATCAGAGGCCCGGCCAGGTTTCCGAGGCCGCACGGCGGGCAGCATCGAAGTCGACCGTCCGCCCGGTATCGGACAGCGCGGCCCCCAGTGCCGCGAGCGAGGTCAGCACCGCGCTCCCCGTCGCGTCCGCCCCGTAGTGATTGACCCGGATCATCTCCTTGGCCAGCGCCCCGCCGCCCGCGATGAGCGGCAGCGAGGGCTCCAGCTCCAGCGCCCGCGCGACCAGCGCGGAGGCGTCCGTCCCGGCCGGCGCGCGCAGCGTCGTGGCCACCGGAGCGGCGTCCCGCGCCTGAAGGACGTACGGCTCCAGACCGCCGCCGAGCGCCACCTCACCCGCCCGGGTCGCCGCCGCGGCGTAGGCGTGGCGGGCCGTCACCGTCTCCAGCCCGTCCTCCTCGATCCGCTCCAGGCACGCCTCCAGACCCAGCATCTCCAGCTGCGCCGGAGCGTGCGGCAGAGCCGTGCGGCCGCCGTCGATCCAGCGCTCCTTCCAGTCCAGCAGCGAGAGGTACGAGCGCCGGGGCGCGGCCGGGTTGGCGGCGATCCGCTCCCAGGCCCGTGCGCTCACCGACACCGCCGACACACCCGCCGGACCGCCCATCGCCTTCTGCGCACCGATCACGCACAGGTCCACGCCCCAGGCGTCCGGCAGCAGCGGCTCGGCGGCCACCGAGGCGACCGCGTCCAGCATGAACAGCGCCCCGTGCGCCCGGACCACCTCGCCGATCTCCGCGACCGGGTTGGTGTTGCCGGTCGCCGCCTCCGCGTGCACCAGCGAGACGAAGTCGATCTCCGGGTGCTCGGCGAGCGCCTCGGCCACCTGGTCGGCGGTGACCGCGGTGTGGAAGGGCACGCTGAGGTCGACGACCTCGGCGCCGCAGTCCCGCAGCCAGTTGCCGAAGGTCTGCCCGTACGGTCCGGTGACCACGTTCAGCGCGGTCGAGCCGGGCCTGGCACCGCTGCGGATGCAGCCCTCCAGCGGCAGCAGCGCCTCGCCCTGCGTGATGACGACGTCCTGCTCGGTGGCGAGGAGCGCGGCCACCCGCCGCTCGATGGCCGCGAAGTGCGCGGCGGTCAGCGGGGGGAGGTCGAGGAAGGGGTGCGTCACGGTGGGGCTCTCTCCGGGTCGGTCGGGTCGTCTTCTCTGGTGCGGGCGGCGGGGTCCGGCTCGCGGCCGACGCCCTCCTCGCAGCCTACCGAGGGCCTCGTACAGTGCCGCTATGAGTGATCAGGTGCGCGAGCGGGACGGGCAGCGGGTGCTGCGGGTCAAGGGACGGGTCCTCGTCGGGCCGGACGAGGTGCGCGACGAACTGTGGGCCGTCGACGGACACATCACCTACGAGCGGCCGCCGGGCGCGGAGAGCGCGGAGACCGTCACCGGCTGGGCGCTGCCCGGACTCGTCGACGCGCACTGCCATGTCGGCCTGGACCGGCACGGCCCGGTCGACGCGGCGACCGCCGAGAAGCAGGCCCTCACCGACCGCGAGGCCGGGACCCTGCTCATCCGGGACGCCGGATCGCCGTCCGACACCCGCTGGATCGACGGCCGCGAGGACCTGCCGAAGATCATCCGGGCCGGCCGCCACATCGCCAGGACCCGGCGCTACATCCGTAACTACGCGCATGAGATCGAGCCCGGCGACCTCGTGGCGTACGTCGCGCAGGAGGCCCGGCGCGGTGACGGCTGGGTCAAGCTGGTGGGGGACTGGATCGACCGGGACGCGGGCGACCTCACCGCCTGCTGGCCGCGCGGCGAGGTCGCGGCGGCCATCGCGGAGGCGCACCGGCTCGGCGCCCGCGTCACCGCGCACTGCTTCGCCGAGGAGTCGCTGCGCGATCTGGTGGAGGCGGGCATCGACTGCGTCGAGCACGCCACCGGCCTCACCGAGGAGACCATCCCGCTCTTCGCGGAACGCGGCGTCGCGATCGTCCCGACGCTGGTCAACATCGCCACGTTCCCGGACCTCGCGGCGGGCGGCGAGGCCAAGTTCCCGCGCTGGTCGGCGCATATGCGGCAGTTGTACGAGCGGCGCTACGACACCGTCCGGTCCGCGTACGACGCCGGCATCCCGGTCTACGTCGGCACCGACGCGGGCGGCTCGCTGGCGCACGGCCTGGTCGCGGGCGAGGTCGCCGAGCTGGTGAAGGCGGGCATCCCGCCGCTGGAGGCGCTCTCGGCCACGGCGTGGGGAGCGAGGCGGTGGCTGGGGCGGCCGGGTCTGGAGGAAGGCGCTCCGGCGGACCTGGTCGTGTACGAGGAGGACCCGCGCGCGGACGTCCGGGTGCTGGCGGCCCCGCGCCACATCGTGCTGAACGGGCGGGTCGTCGGGTGATGGTGCGCCTGGTTGACCGGCAGTGACGGATCGGCCTTCCGGCTCGTTGATGTGGTCCGCTCGTCGACGTACCTGGGCTCACGGTGTGTGAAACGGGTGAGTACGTGGGGTGGGAGGGAACGCACGTGCCGAAAGATTCGAATATGCGCGCGGAAACCCCCCTTTGGGGTGAACTCACGCCAGGTGTCCGCCAGTTCACCCACAGTGCGTAAAGATTCACGGAGTCGAGGCCACCGGCACAGGCGATGTCCCCCATTGGACTGTGCCGGTGGCTCCATGTCTCTTGTGGGGGTTCCACCATCTTGAACAGCAACACCTTCCGTCTCGCTGCCCTGGCGGTCGCCGCCGCTCCCGTCGCCCTGTTTGCCGCCGTCCCCGCGCAGGCAGCCCCGGCGACGCCCGCCACCGGCGGCGAGGGCAAGGCGAGCGCGGTCGTGCTCCGTACCGCGCTCGACGTCCCGCTCCTCAACAAGTCCGTCCAGGTGCCCCTCAAGGTCACGCTCAACGAGGTGCAGGCACCGGCCAGCGCCGAGCAGACCGCGCTCTCGGTGAACCTGGACGGTGTGGCGGGCGGAAAGCCGGTCAGTGTCCTGCGCGCCGACGTGGCCACGGCCGACGCCACCGTGGACGAGAAGAAGGCCGAGGGCCACGTCAACCTGGTCAAGGCCCGCGTCCATGTGCCCGGACTGCCGCTGCTCTCGCTCATCGAGGTCGAGAAGGTGACCTCCAAGGCGCTCTGCGAGGTCGGCAAGGAGCCCGTCGCCGAATCGAACGTGCTCGGCCACGTCAAGGTGCTCGGCAAGAAGGTGACGCTCTCCGCGGGCGGCCCGACCCTGGTCACGGTTCCGGGCGTCGGTGAGGTGAGCCTCGACCTGTCGAAGACGGAGACCACCGCGCGTACGGCGGCGGCGACGGCGCTCCAGCTGAAGGTCGCGATCAACCCGCTCAAGCTCAACGTGGCCGAGGTAAACGGCGAGGTCACGCTGGCCCAGGCGACCTGCGAGACCCCGAAGGCGCCGGAGGAGCCGGGCGGCAGCGACGGCGGTTCGACGGACGGCGGTGCCACGGGCGGTTCCACGGGCGGCTCCGGCGGCGGTGACACCGGAGGCTCCACGGGCGGGTCCACCGGTGGCGGCGACACCGGTGGTTCCGACGGCGGCTCCACCGGTGGCGACCAGGGCGACGGCGGCTCCGACGTGAAGCCGCAGACCGGTTCCGACTCCGGCAAGGCCCCCACCACGGCCAACCTCGCCGAGACCGGTGGCAGCTCCTCCACCCCGTACATCGCGGGCGGCGCGGCCCTGCTGCTCGCGGTCGGCGCGGGCGCCACGGTGGTCGCGCGCCGGCGCAGCGGCAGCGCCCAGAGCTGATCCCGGCTCACCCACGAAACCCGGCGGCGGCGTTCGTCCGACGGAACGCCGCCGCCGGCAGGGGCCCTTCCGGCAGGGTCCTCAGAGCCCGGTGCGCGCGGGCAGCGCCTGAACCGCCTGGTCCAGGGCCTGGAGGAAGCGGTTGGTCGTCGCCCGGTCGCGGACGGCCAGCCGCAGCCACTGCGGGCCGAGCCCCGGGAACGTATCGCCGCGCCGGGCCGCGAAGCCCAGCAGCCGCAGCCGCTCCCGGATCTCCGCCGCCCGTTCCAGCCGGACCAGGACGAACGGCCCCCGCGCCGCCTCCACCGCCCGCACCTCGCTGAACTCCGCCAGCCCGGCCAGCAGATGGGTCCGGTCCACCGTGATCCGGTCCGCCGCCTCCGCCGCCTCCACCAGCGCCCGCGGCTCCATGCACGCCTGGGCCGCCGCCAGCGCCGGGGACGACACCGGCCACAGCGGCTGCGCCTCCGCCAGCAGCGCGATCGTCTCCGGCTCGGCCAGCACATAGCCGATCCGCAGCCCGGCCAGCCCCCAGGTCTTGGTCAGGCTGCGCAGCACGACCAGACCCGGAATGTCCGTCCGCCCGCACAGCGCCTCGCGCTCGCCCGGCACCACATCCATGAACGCCTCGTCCACCACCAGCGTCCGCCCGGGTCTGGCCAGCCGCTCCAGCAGCGCCGCCGGATGCAGCACGGAGGTCGGGTTGGTCGGGTTGCCGACCACCACCAGATCCGCCTCCTCCGGCACCGCCGCCGGGTCGAGCCGGAAGCCGTCCTCCGCCCGCAGCAGCACCCGCCCCACCCCGTGCCCGGCCGCCCGCAGCGCCGCCTCCGGCTCGGTGAACTGCGGGTGTACGACCACCGGGCAGCGGGCCGGCAGCGCCCGCGCGATCAGCACGAACGCCTCCGCCGCCCCGGCCGTCAGCAGGACGCGCTCCACCGGCAGTCCGTGCCGCTCGGCGACCGCCGCCCGGGCCGCCGAGCCGTCGGGGTAGGCGGCCAGCGAGACGAGCGAGGCGGCTATCCGCTGGCGCAGCCACTCCGGTGGTGTGTGGGTCCGGACGTTCACGGCGAGATCGGTCAGATTCTCGCCGCGCACCTCCGCGTCGCCGTGGTGCCGCAGGTCGGGCCCGGCGCTCTCGATGTCTCGCGTGGGGGGATGTGTGGGGGGAGTCATGGCTGCCATGGTGAACGGGCCGGGGCCTTCCGTCACGAGTGGGGTGGAAGTTTTCTCGCCGGAAACAGGGAAAGGCGCAAGGACGGCCGGAAAGCGGCGGGCCACCGCGCAAGTCGCCAGACCCTGGCCGACGGCCTTCCCGACGACCAGCTCGTCCGCGCCGATCAGCGCCGCCGCCTCCGCCACCGACGGCGTCCCCACCGCCTCGGCCGCCGCACCCGACGGATTCGGTACGCGCACCGCCGCCAGCGCCGCCGCCGGATAGGTCCGCACCGGCACCCCGAGCCGCGCCGCGGCCCCCACGATCCCCGGCTCGTCCGCCTTCGCGTCGACGGTCGCCACCTCCACCACATCGGCGGTCCGCAGCCCGGCCGCGCGCAGCGTCCGCTCGATCAGGCCGAACACCGCGTCGGCCGGCGCGTCCCGGCGGGCGCCGACCCCGACGACCAGGTTCCGCACACCGGGCTCGGAGGTGGGGGTCGTCATGGCGGAGCCTGCCTTTCACATCAAGCGGTGGGGGGTGGAGCTGTTCCGTATACGGTCACGGACCCGGCGGCCGTACGGCTCACGGACCTGGCGGCCTTACGGCTCACGGGCCTCGGCGTACGGGCGGACGCGGGCGGCCCCGGTAAGGACACCCTGAGATGCGGCCGACCGTGCCGATCGACTAGCAAGACCCCATGGCGGTGTTCGTCGCGCTCGGCGCGTTCCTGATGACTCTGGCCGGCGGCTGGGTCGCGCAACGCGTCACCGACCGCCGCCACCTGGTGCTCGGCTTCGCGGGCGGGCTGATGCTCGGCGTGGTCGGCCTGGACCTCCTGCCGGAGGCGATGGAGGCCGCGGGCACCCCGGTCTTCGGTGTGCCCGCCGCTCTGCTGCTCTTCGTCGGCGGCTTCCTGGTGGCCCACCTGGTGGAGGGACTGCTCGCCGTACGCCAGGTGGCACATGGGGCGAGCGGTGAGCGCGTGCCGCAGGTGGGGCTGACGGCGGCCGCCGCGATGGTCGGCCACAGCCTGATGGACGGCATCGCGCTCGGCGCCGCCTTCCAGGTCAGCGGAGCCATGGGCGTGGCCGTCGCGCTGGCGGTGATCAGTCATGACTTCGCCGACGGATTCAACACGTACACCCTCACCAGTCTTTACGGGAACGCCCGTCGCAAGGCGCTCCTGATGCTGTTCGCGGCAGCCGTGGCCCCGGTCGTGGGCGCCGCGACGACGCTGCTGTTCACCCTTCCGGAGGAACTGCTCGGCGGCTATCTCGGATTCTTCGGCGGAGCCCTGCTCTACCTGGCCGCTGCGGAGATTCTTCCCGAGGCACACCACACCCATCCCGCCCGTTCCACCCTTCTCTGCACCATCGGGGGCGTGGGCTTCATCTGGCTGGTGGTCGGCATCGCCGAGTGAGCTGTACGTGCGCCGGCGTGCGCCCTGGTACGCCTCACCGCACCCGGCAGTGCTCCACGAACTCACCGCACCCGGCAGGGCTCCACGAACCGCCGGGCCACCCCGGGCGAGGCCGCCCAGTGGGTGTGCAGATAGCTGGCGTGCACGCCCCGCTGGACGTACCCCTCCACCCGCCGCCCCGGCTGGTGCATGCCCCAGGCGGGCACCGGCCCCGCTCCCGGCTCCAGCACCGTCCGGTGGAACTCATGGCCGCGCATCCGGGTCCCGGCCGCCGCCAGCGGGCTGTCCGAGACCGCCACCGCCTGCCGGTACCCGAGCGTGAGCCGCTCCGACATCCGGGCCTCCGCGTCCAGCACCCCGCACATCGGCTTTCCGTCCAGCTCCCGTGCCAGATAGAGCAGCCCCGCACACTCGGCCGCCACCGGAGCACCGCTCAGGGCCAGTTCGGTCACCGCCCGTCGCAGCGGCTCGTTGGCCGACAGCTCGGGGGCGTACATCTCCGGGAACCCGCCGCCGATCACCAGCCCCGCCGTCCCCGCCGGCAGCTTCTCGTCCCGCAGCGGGTCGAAGACCACCACCTCCGCACCGGCCGCCGTCAACAGCTCGGCGTGTTCCGCGTACGCGAAGGTGAACGCCGCCCCGCCGGCGACGGCGACGACGGGCCTGGGGCCCTCCGCAGAGGCGTACGCGGGCTCCCACGGCTCGTCCGCCAGCGCGGGCGCCGTCCGCGCCAGCGCCATCAGCGCGTCCAGGTCACACCCGGCGAGGACCCGCTCACCCATGGCCCGTACGGCATCCACCGCATCGCCCTGCCGCTCGGCCACCGGCACCAGACCCAGGTGGCGCGAGGGCGTCGCGACCTGAGGGGCCCGCCGGATCACGCCGAGCACCGGCAGGCCCGACTCGTCCAACGCGTCCCGCAACAGCGCCTCGTGCCGGTCCGAGGCCACCTTGTTCAGGATCACCCCGCCGATCCGCACCTGAGGGTCCCAGGAGGCGAATCCGTGCACCAGCGCCGCCACCGAACGCGACTGCGAGGACGCGTCGACCACCAGCACCACCGGCGCCTTGAGCAGCTTCGCCACCTGCGCGGTCGACGCCAGCTCACCCTGACCCGAGGCACCGTCGTACAGCCCCATCACGCCCTCGACCACGGCGAGGTCGCACCCCGCCGCCCCGTGTGCGAAGAGCGGAGCGACCAGCTCCGGCCCGCACATGTACGCGTCGAGATTCCGGCCGGGACGGCCCGTCGCCAGCGAGTGGTACCCGGGATCGATGTAGTCCGGCCCCACCTTGTGCGGCGAGACGGCGAGCCCGCGCGCGGTGAAGGCGGCCATCAGGCCGGTGGCGACGGTGGTCTTGCCGCTGTTGGAGGCCGGAGCGGCGATGACCAGACGGGGCGTACTCACCACTCGATGCCCCTCTGGCCCTTCTGCCCCGCGTCCATCGGGTGCTTGACCTTCGACATGTCGGTCACCAGGTCGGCGGCCTCGATGAGCGCGTCCGGCGCGTTGCGGCCGGTGATCACCACATGCTGGGTGCCGGGCCGGTTCCGCATGACCTCGACGACCTCGTCGGTGTCGATCCAGCCCCAGTGCAGCGGATAGGCGAACTCGTCGAGCACATACAGCTTGTACGTCTCCGCCGCGAGGTCGCGCTTGACCTGCTCCCAGCCCTCGCGGGCCTTCTCCTCATTGTCGAGCTGGCCGTCGCGCTGGACCCAGGACCAGCCCTCGCCCATCTTGTGCCAGTCGACCGTGCCGCCCTCGCCGCTCGCGCCGAGCACCTTCAGCGCGTTCTCCTCGCCGACCTTCCACTTCGCCGACTTCACGAACTGGAACACCCCGATCGGCCACCCCTGGTTCCAGGCCCGCAGCGCGAGCCCAAAAGCTGCTGTCGACTTGCCCTTGCCTATGCCCGTGTGGACGAACAGGAGCGGGCGGTTGCGCCGCTGACGGGTGGTGAGCCCGTCGTCCGGCACCGATGTCGGCTGTCCCTGCGGCATTAAGCGGCCCTCCCGGCTGCGGTGACGTCCTTGACGAGCCCGGCGATCGAGTCGGCCCGCAGCTCGTCGAGCGTGACGGCGGTGCCTCCCAGTTCCCGGGCCAGCTCCCCGGCGAGACCGAGGCGTACGTACCCCGACTCGCAGTCCACGACGACCGAGGCCGTCCCCTCCGAGCGGTGCAGCCGTCCGGCCCGTCCCGCGAGCGCCACCGGCTCCGGCCCGCCGGTCGCCCGCCCGTCCGTGACGACGACGAGCAGCGGCCGGCGCGACGGGTCGCGCAGCCGCTCGACGCGCAGCACGTCATGGGCCTTGAGCAGCCCGGCGGCCAGCGGAGTACGGCCCCCGGTCGGCAGCGACTCCAGCCGGGCGGCGGCCGCGTCCACGGAGGAGGTCGGCGGCAGCGCCACCTCGGCCTGCTTGCCCCGGAAGGTGACCAGACCGACCTTGTCCCGCCGCTGGTAGGCGTCGAGCAGCAGCGACAGCACAGCCCCCTTGACCGCGCTCATCCGCTGCCGGGCCGCCATCGACCCGGACGCGTCCACGACGAACAGCACGAGGTTGCCCTCGCGTCCCTCCCGGGTCGCCTGCCGCAGATCGTCCCGCCGCACCACGAGCCCGCGCCCAGAGCGCCCGCGCGCATGCTGGTGCGGTGCGGCGGCCTGGACGGTGGCGGCGAGGTGCAGTTTGGTGAGAGCGCCTTGTGGCCGGACCGATCCTGTGGTCCGACCCTGCGCAGTTCGGGCCCGGGAACGCCGTCCCGCAGCACCTTCACCCAGCCCGGGAACGCTGAGCACCTTCGTACGGAACGGCTCGGCGGCCGCCACCGGCTGCTGCTCGGCTCCGGCGGACCGGCCGGGCGCGTCGGGGGCGGACTCGGGGGCCTGGGACGGCGTGTCGTCGCCCTCCGACCCCTGCGGCGGGGTGCGGTCCCCATCGGCCTGAGGCGGCACACCACCGCCACCCCCACCGTCACCGCCGCCATCAGGACCGGGATCGGGATCGTCGTCGCCGTCGTTGTCCTCCTGCGGGCCTGCCTCGTCCAAGGTCTGATCGAGCTTGTCCTCGTCCAGGCCCGGCGCGTCGAACGGGTTGCGGCGCCGCCGGTGGGGGAGCGCCAGCAGAGCGGCCTGCCGTACGTCGTCGGCGGTGACCTCCTCGCGTCCGGCCCAGGCGGCGAGCGCGGTCGCGGTACGGGCCATCACGATGTCGGCCCGCATCCCGTCGACCTCGAACGCGGCGCAGGTGGCGGCGATCTGCCGCAGCACGCCGTCACCGAGCACGACCCGGGGCAGCAGGGCGCGCGCGGCGGCGATCCGCTCGCGCAGGGCGCTCTCCTCCTCGGCCCAGCGCGCGGCGAACCCCTCGGGATCGTCGTCGTACGCGAGCCGGCGCCGTACGACCTCCACCCGCTCTTCGGTGTCCCGGGAGGCGGCCACCTCCACGGTCAGCCCGAACCGGTCCAGCAACTGCGGCCGCAGCTCGCCCTCTTCCGGGTTCATCGTCCCGACCAGCAGGAACCGTGCCGCATGCCGTACGGAGACGCCTTCGCGCTCCACGTACGAGGCACCCATGGCCGCCGCGTCCAGCAGCAGGTCCACCAGGTGGTCGTGGAGGAGGTTGACCTCGTCGACGTACAGGATCCCGCGATGCGCGTCCGCCAGCAGCCCCGGCTCGAACGCCTTCACGCCCTCGGACAGCGCCCGCTCGATGTCCAGCGCCCCCACGAGCCGGTCCTCGGACGCCCCGACGGGCAACTCCACGGTCCGCGCGGCCCGCGACACACCGGCCGCCTCCGCGTGCGGCCCGTCAGGACACGCCGGATCGGGCGAGACCGGATCACAGGAGAACCGGCACCCGGGGACGACGGAGACCTCCGGCATCAGCGCGGCGAGCGCCCGCACGGCGGTGGACTTGGCGGTCCCCTTTTCACCCCGCACGAGCACACCGCCGACGGCCGGACTGACGGCATTCAGCAACAGCCCGAGCCGCAGATCGTCCTGCCCGACGATCGCGGTGAAGGGATACGGCGTACTCACAAGGCCTCCTCGTTGACATGCTCTTCAGCTTCGACGCGACCGGTCGCTACAAGCCCCTCGCCCTTTGACCCAGCGGACCCGGCGAAATCAAGCCCCTGGCCCTTTGACCCAGCGGACCCGGGATTTTCAAGCCCCTCCGGCGATTGAGGAGCGGGGTCCGGGGCAGCGCCCCGGCTCTCCGACGAACCCGCACCCGTCCCCAACGGCGGCGCCCCCGGCGGCACGAACGGCAACCCCACCGGCGCGCCCCCCTCGATCAACCGCCACAACGCATCCGTATCCGCGTGCTCCTCCACCAGATCCCCCAGCCGATCCAGCTGCTCCTCCCGCAGCTCCCCGAAACAGGTGTCCGGCGCAGGCACGAACCGCCGCCCGGCGGCCCGCGCCACCTCCTCCAGGAACCGCCGCCGGAACCCATCGCTCTCCAGCGACCCGTGCCAGTGCGTCCCCCACACCGCCCCGACCCGGCACCCGTCCAGGAACGGCTCGCCGCCCCGTACGTCGGCCACCCCGTGGTGGATCTCGTACCCCTCCACCGTCTCACCGAGCGCCGAACCCACCGGCCGCGCCAGCGTCTTGGCCCGGTCGAAGCGCACGCGTACGGGAAGGACCCCCAGCCCGTCCACGACCCCTGCCCGCGACTCCACCTCGTCCTCGATCCGCTCACCGAGCACCTGGAACCCACCGCAGATCCCCAGCACCGGCCGGCCCTCGCGCGCCCGCCGCACCAGCGCCTCCGCGAGACCGCGCTCACGCAGCCAGGCCAGCGCCTTCACCGTGCCGCGCGTCCCGGGCACGACGACCAGGTCCGCGTCGGCCAGCTCCTCGGCCCGGTCCACGAACCGCACGACGACGCCCGGTTCGGCGGCCAGCGCGTCCACGTCCGTGAAGTTGGACATCAACGGCACCGCGCAGACCGCGACCCGCAACACGTCCTCCCCGTGCGGCGGCGCCACGACCGACTCCCGCACCGCCCCGCGCAGGGACACCCGCAGGCCGTCCTCCTCGTCGATGCCGAGCCCATGGGCGTACGGCAGCACTCCGTACGTACGGCGCCCGGTCAGCCCGTACAGCATGTCCAGCCCCGGCTCCAGCAGCGAGACGTCACCCCGGAACTTGTTCACCAGGTACCCGGCGACCAGCGCCTGGTCCTCCGCGCTCAGCAGCGCCGTCGTCCCGAAGAACGACGCGAAGACCCCGCCCCGGTCGATGTCCCCGACCACCAGCACCGGGAACCTCGCGGCCCGTGCGATCCCCATGTTCACGATGTCGGTCCGCCGCAGATTGATCTCCGCAGGCGAGCCCGCCCCCTCACAGATCACCGCGTCATAGGTCGACCGCAGCCGCTCCAGACAGTCCGTGACCGTCCCGAGCAGCGCCTCCTGCCGGCCGCCGTGGTACCCCCGGGCGCTCATCTCGCCGACCGGCTTGCCCATCAGGACGACCTGGCTGGAGCGGTCGCTGCCGGGCTTGAGCAGCACCGGGTTCATCAGCGCGGTCGGCTCGACCCGGGCGGCCTGTGCCTGCATGGCCTGCGCGCGTCCGATCTCCGCGCCCTCACGGGTCACAAAGGAGTTGAGGGACATGTTCTGCGCCTTGAACGGCGCGACCTTCACGCCCCGGCGCACCAGCCAGCGGCAGATGCCCGCCGTGACGACGCTCTTGCCCGCGTCCGAGGTCGTCCCCGCGACCAGCAGCCCACCACTCATGCCAGTCCCCGCCCCTGTCCTGCCGACGACCGCCCCGCGACCACACGCCCCACAGCCAACCGGCCCACCACGCACACCCCGAGGGCCAGCACACTCACCCGCCGCGACAGCCGCACCGCGCGTTCGATGTCGGAGCTCCGGACCTCCCGGCCCGACTCCCCGTTCAGCACCGGCCGGTGCTCGACGCGCCCCGCGTACGCCAGCGTCCCGCCGAGCCGTACACCGAGCGCCCCCGCGAACGCGGCCTCCACCGGCCCCGCGTTCGGGCTCGGGTGCCGCCCCGCGTCCGCCTTCCAGGCGCGTACGGCCTCCGCAGGCCGCCCGCCGCCCACCACGGCCAGCGCGGCCGTCAGCCGGGCGCCGGGCCATCCCGCCACGTCGTCCAGGCGGGCCGAGGCCCAGCCGTAACGCCGGTGGCGGGGCGACTTGTGGCCGACCATCGCGTCGAGCGTGTTCACGGCCCGGAAGCCGACGAGCCCCGGCACCCCGCCGATCGCGCCCCACACCAGCGCGCCGACGACGGCGTCCGAGGTGTTCTCCGCGACCGACTCCACGACCGCGCGGGCGATCTGCGGCCCGTCCAGGGCCTGCGGATCGCGCCCGCACAGATGCGGCAGCCGCTCCCGGGCCACCTCCAGGTCACCGGCGGCCAGCGCGCCCCCGATGGCGCGGGCCTCCCGGCCCAGCGACGTACCGCCGACGACCGACCAGGTGGTGGCTGCCGTCAGCGCGACGGCGAGCGCGGGACGGTTCCGTACGGCACGGGCGGCCAGCGCGGCGGCCCCCACGGCGCCTCCGGCGCAGAGCAGGGTGTGCAGCGCGCCCCGGCCCCGGTCGTCCCGCCACAGCAGGGACTCCACCCGCGCGGCCGCCCGGCCGAACCCGGCGACGGGGTGGCCCCGGCGCGGGTCGCCGAGAGCCGCGTCGGCGATCAGCCCGGCGGTGGCGCCGTACGCGAAAACGCGATCGACACGCACGGTTCAGTCTGCCGTGGGCAGAGGCGTTCCGGCACGGAGAGGTACCGCGAGAGGTACCGGAAGAGGTGTCGGAACAGGCACAGGATGCGGCGCACGGCGGCCGGGCATGGCTTATGTCCTCACTCAGGGTCCGCGCCCTGGTTCGACGTGACCGGCGACAAGAGTCTCCTGGCTTCCGGATCCGCACTTCCCCCGGCCTTCCAGCCCTCGGTCAGGAGGGCCGTGACATCCGGTGTGGGGGAGTGCTCCCCGGTGACAGTGGCGGGACCGCGCCGGATTCGCACCGGCTTCCTCTTCTGTCGCCGTAAATGGCTCCGGCAGTCCACCACGCTGCGAGAACGGCCGTCAACTTGCTGTTGACCTGCGAAGGGCCGGTGTGCGCAGACGCACATCGGGCCGGACACACGGTGGTGTGTCCGGCCCGGAGGAACGTGTCGCGGTGCGGTCAGGCGACGATCAGATAGATCCCGTACGCGACCGCCGCCACGCAACCCGCGAAGGCGGCGTACGCGCCGGTGCGCGCCAGTGCGGCCGAACCGCCGGTGGCACCGGTGGCACTGCCGGCCGGGGCCGACAGCTTGGAGAGGGCGACGATGCCCAGGGTGAAGACGCCGACCAGTGCGACGGTGACCACGAGACTGACACCGAAGACGGAGGCGAGTGCTGCCCAGTCGATTTTCATACGGATCTGTCCTTACACCGTGGCCGCGGGGCGGGGCGTGTCGTCGGATGCCGCGGCCGGGGCCGGGATGGTGGTCGAGAGCTCGGAGACCGCACCGGCGGTGGGCGGCGGCGCGACCGCGGCCATGGCGGTGGTGACGACGCCCTGCGGCTCGTCGGCCGTCGTGCCGTCGGTGTCGTTGACGTTGGTGTGGTCGACCGGCTCGCGGCGCGAGGCCAGCCAGATGGCGAAGGAGCCGCCGACCAGGATGACCGCCGTGACGGCGATGCCCCAGGGGCCCTGCTTGGTGAGGAACTCGGCGCCCGCGCCGACCAGGCCCGCGGCCGGGAGCGTGAGGCCCCAGGCGACGAACATCCGGGTGGCGGTGGACCAGCGGACCACGCCGCCCTTGCGGCCGAGACCCGCGCCCATCACGGCACCCGAGCAGGACTGGGTGGTGGAGAGCGAGAAGCCGAGGTGCGAGGAGGCCAGGATGACGGTCGCCGCGCTGGTCTGGGCGGCGAAGCCCTGCGGCGGCTGGAGGTCGGTGAGGCCCTTGCCCATGGTGCGGATGATGCGCCAGCCGCCGAGGTAGGTGCCGAGCGCGATGGCGACACCGGCCGAGACGATGACCCACATGGGCGGGTTGGAGCCCGGGGCCAGGACACCGCTGGTGACCAGCGCCAGCGTGATGATGCCCATCGTCTTCTGCGCGTCGTTGGTGCCGTGGGCGAGCGAGACGAGACCGGCGGAGGCGATCTGCCCGGCCCGGTAGCCCTTGGCGGTCGACTTCTGCTGGTTCGGGTCGGTGACGTTCCGGTTGATCCGGTACGTCAGCCGGGTGGCCAGCATCGCGGCGATACCGGCGACCAGCGGGGCGGCGATCGCGGGGAGCAGCACCTTGGTGACGACGGTGCCGCCGTTGATCGAGGACCAGCCGGCCGACATCACGGCCGCACCGATCAGACCGCCGAACAGGGCGTGGGAGGAGCTGGAGGGAAGCCCCAGCAGCCAGGTGAAGAGATTCCACAGGATGGCGCCGACGAGCGCCGCGAAGATGACCTCTGTTCTGATGCCGTTTTCGTTGACGATCCCGCCGGAGATCGTCTTGGCGACCTCCACCGACAGGAACGCGCCGATCAGGTTGAGAACGGCGGACATGGCCACCGCTGTCTTGGGCTTCATCGCGCCGGTCGAGATGGTGGTCGCCATCGCGTTGGCGGTGTCGTGGAAACCGTTCGTGAAATCGAACACGAGAGCTGTTACGACCACAATCGCAAGCAGCAGCGTGATGTGTTCCATTTACCCAGGCAATCGTTCGACGTCAGTGGCTCGTGGACCGTAGGCAACCTGGGTGAACGGAAGATGAACTGGGCGGGGCGCTGTGGTGACCCGAATCGGAGTGCGGTGGTTCCGTTTGTGTGCGGGAGGGGCTGCGGGACGCCCGTGGGGCACCGGCTGGTCTGCCCTTTACCCCTCGTTGGCGAAGTTTTTGACGGTCACATATGGCCCCGAAAGAGATCCCGGTCACGTGGGGCATCACGTTCCGCTTTCCCACGGTCACCCCTACGCTCGCCGCATGAGCGAGCAGCAGCCGGAATCGGTCCTCCAGGCCTGGCGGGACGTGGTCGCGACCGCCCGCCGCAGCGCCGCCGACGGCCTGGTCGTCGGCACCTCCGGCAATGTGTCGGCCCGCGTCGGAGACCTGGTCCTGGTGACGCCCACCGGAGTCCCGTACGACCGGCTCGGAGCCAAGGACGCGGTCGGCGTCGACCTGGCCGGGCGGCAGGTGCTGGGGGAGCTCAGGCCCACCAGCGAACTCCCGCTCCACCTCGCGGTCTACGCGGAGACCGACGCCGCCGCCGTGGTCCACACCCACGCGGTGCACGCCACCGCCGTCTCCACCCTCGTCACCGAGGTGCCGCTCGTCCACTACGCGGCCGCACTCCTCGGCGGCCCCGTACGCACCGCCCCGTACGCCCGCTACGGCACGCCCGAGCTGGCCGACGCCATGCTCACCGCGCTGCGCGGCCGCACCGGCTGCCTGCTGGCCAACCACGGCACCGTCACCTACGGCTCCACCCTCGACCAGGCCTACGAGCGCACCGCCCAGCTGGAGTGGCTCTGCCGCCTCTGGCTCACCGCGAGCGCGCTGCCCGGCCGCACCCCGTCCCTGCTCAGCGCGGCCCAGCTCGACGAGGTGACCGAGGCGCTCAAGGGATACGGCCAGCCCGGCTGACCTGGAGAGCCGCCGCACCGGACGGCCCCCGCCCACTGGCACCACGGCGGCCGTACCACGACACTGAAGCGGTGCGCCCGGCAACTGCGACGGCAACGGCCGTCACCACGATCCTCGGCGCCGGCGCGGCAGCGGTCGCGGCCGGCCGGTACGCCAGCGACGCCGCCCTCAAGGCGGCGCCCGGACGGCCCCTGCCCGCCGACCGCAGACTCACCGTGCACGCCACGGCGATCGAGCGGATCACGCTGACCCGCTCCCTCACCGCGCTCCGCCCCGGTACGTACGGGATCGAGGGCTCCGGAGTCCACGCCGTGGTCGGGCCCGTCGTGGAAGGGGCCGAGTCCACCGCCGACACCGTCGTCCGCACCCTGGAGCGGATCACCCACGGCCTCCTCGAACCCGGCGACAAGGTCCGCCTCACCCCCGAGCTGTACCGCGGCGACCCGGGCAGCGCGCTCGGCCTGGAGTTCCGGGAGGTCGAGATCCCCGGCGAGCTCGGCGGACTGCCCGCCTGGTGGGTCCCCGGCAAGCGCGACACCTGGATCATCACCGCGCACGGCCTCGGCACCACCCGCGCGCACCCCATGAACCTGATGGGCTTCCTGAGCGACCAGCAGTTCCCCGTGCTGGACCTCGCCTACCGAGGTGACGCCGGAGCCCCGCGCCCCGCCGACGGCCTCGGCCACCTCGGCGCCTCCGAGTGGCGTGACCTGGACGCCGCGATGCGCTTCGCCGTCCGCTACGGCGCCCGGAACGTGATCCTGTACGGCTGGTCCACCGGCGCCTCCATGGCCCTGCACGCCGCCGTGAACTCCCCGCTGCGCGACCGCGTCGGCGGCCTCGTCCTGGACTCCCCGGTCCTGGACTGGCCGACCACGCTGCGCGCCCTCGCCGCCGCCCGGGGCGTTCCCGCCGCCCTGCTGCCGCTGGCCGTCCGCGCAGCCCAGGGCCGGACCGGGATGACCTCGGCCCCGCTCCTGGACGCCTCCCTGGCCGACGCGCTGCCCGCCCCGACGCTGATCGTGCACGGCCCGGACGACACGATCGCGCCGTGGGGCCCGTCGCGGGTGCTCGCGGCCCGCCGCCCGGACCTGGTCAGCCTCCACGCCGTACAGCAGGCTCCGCATGCGTCGATGTGGAACGCGGACCCCGGCCGCTACGAAGAGACCCTCAGGCGTTTCCTCACGCCCCTGATGTGAGGTGATGGGCGCATCGGTCCCTTTGGCCGCCGCACCCCCGGTAACCCCGCGCGTACCGGTGAAACGGCTTCCGTTTGGGCTTTCGGGCCGTCAGAGGCAAGACTGCTCCCGTGACGTCCCGTACCCCGCGCGACTCCAGGCTGCGACTTGTCCGCCCGCGACCCCTTGCCACCGCCCGCAGGGCCGTGTCCACCCGGCGCACCAGGCCGGCCCCCAGGCCCCCCGAGGGCACCCCGCCCCGCACCGAACTGGCCCGCCAGGCCCGGTCGGTCCTCGCCGACGCCGTGCGCATCGCCCACTGGGCCGCCGGCGCCCCCGCCCCCGGCAGCACCGCCCCGCTCGCCACCCAGGCGCTCGAACGGGCCGCGACGGCCCTGGAACTCTCCCCGGCCCAGGTCCGTGCGGGCTGGGACCGGGCCCGGCTGGCCGGCCTCATCGAGCTGCACGGCGACACCGCCCGCCCCGGCTGGCGGCTGCGCGCCTGGGACCGGGACGACTCGGCCGTGCTGCGCGGCTGGGTGGCGCTCTTCGACGCCTGGTCGCTCGTCCACGCCGCGCCCGAGGGCATCGAGACCGGCGCGGTCGCCGAAGCCGTCGAAGCCGTGCCCCAGGTGCTCTCCCTCCTCCAGCTCTCCGCGGGCCCCGTCCCCGTACCCGCCCTCCTGGACCTCCTCGCCCAGCGCATCGCCGAGCTCCAGGAGGAGCGCTGCGAAGTCCCGTACGGCGGTGGCCGTGCGGTCGCCGAGAGCGCTCCCACCGCCGGACGCCCCGCGCCCGCCCGCAGCGCCGGCCTCGACGCCCTCCTGCTCGACTGGGCCCTCGAAGGCCTCGCCGCCGTCGGCGCGCTGACCCTCGGCAACGGCCACGCCACCCTCACCCCGCTCGGCAACTGGGCGGTCTGGGTCAAGCTGGAACAGATCTGCGTGGCCGCCCAGAGCCCGGCCGGGAACATCGAGCAGTCCGCCGCCGACATGCTGCTCGGCTGCGCCCGCCTCACCCCCGGACCGGCCCGCGCCGAATACCGGGCCTGGCTCGCCGCCCGTACGGTCGGCAGCGCCGTCGCCGAACTGCTCGCCGTCGCCCGGGGCGAGGACGCGCTGCTGCGGGGCCTGGCCTTCGAGGCGCTCCGCGTCGTCGGAGCCCCCGCCGAGCCCGAGGTCCGGGCCGTGGTCACCCATCCGTCGCTGCGGCCCTACGCGCTGCTCTGGCTCGCCGAGTACGAAGGGGCCGACCCGGACGACGCGCAGGAGATCCTCAGCCGTGAGGAGGCCACCTGGCTCTGGGTCGACACCGCCGCCGCCGTCGCCGACCACGGCGAGACCGGACTGCTGGTGCGCCACCTCGACTCCGCCGTCCAGGGCACCGTCCCGGCCCTGCTCGACGAGGTCAGAGCCGTCGGCCACCCGCGCACGGTCCAGGTCCTGGTCGCCCTGGCCGCCGCCCACCCGGACCCGGCCCTGGCCAAGGCGGTCCGCCGGGCAGCCTTCCAGGTCCACACCGGCGGAGCCTGAGCGTCCGTACGGCCCCGGGCCCACCGCTCAGCCGGCGGGCCCGGGGCCACCCGCGCACGGTCCACGGCTCAGGCGAAGGTGTCGCACCGCCCCATGTCACCGCTGCGGAACCCGGTCGAGAACCACTGCTGGCGCTGCGCGGACGAGCCGTGCGTCCAGGACTCCGGCGTGACCCGGCCCTGGAACCGCTCCTGGATCCGGTCGTCCCCGACCGCCGCCGCCGCGTCCAGGCCGTCCCGGATGTCCGCCCGGGTCAGCTCCGTGATCAGCGGCCGGCCCGTCGACTCGTCCGGCGTCGTCGTCGCGTGGTGCGCCCAGACCCCGGCGTAGCAGTCGGCCTGCAGCTCCACCTTCACCGCGTTGCTGTCCGCCCCCTGCCGCCCGTCCTGCGACCGGCTCAGCGTGCCCGTCTGGTTCTGCACATGGTGGCCGTACTCGTGCGCGATCACGTACGCCTGCGCGAACGGGCCGCCGCTGGAGCCGAACTTCGTCCGCAGCTCGTCGAAGAAGCCCAGGTCCAGATAGACCTTCCGGTCGCCCGGGCAGTAGAACGGACCCACCGCCGAGGTCGCCGCCCCGCACGCGGTCCCGACCCGCTCGCTGAACAGGACCGTCGGGGCGGCCCCGTAACTCCCGCGCCGCCGCTCGAACTCCTGACGCCAGAAGTCCTGCACGCTGTTGACCACCGCCACCGTCCGGCAGTCGTCCCGGCTGTTGGCGTCCTGGCCCTTCAGGCAGCTCTCCTGCACCTGCGCCGCCGACGACGAGGCCGCCCCCGGCTCCGTATCACCGGACGAGAGGCCCAGCTGGTCCGGGCCGACGCCGAACAGCAGCCCCAGGATCAGCGCGATCACGCCCACGATGCCGCCGCCCACGGTGGCCCGCCCGCCCGGAATCCGGCTGCCGCGCACATCCTGGACCTCGGACGTGTCCAGATCGGCGTCGTCGTCGAACTGCACGGGCGCACCACCCTCGGCTCGGGGCGGGCGACGGGGAGCCGCCCTGCGCCGAGTATCGGACGGTTCGTCCCGGCGGGCACGCGGAAAAGCAGTTGCACACCGCCAGTAGAATGGGGGCCATGGCCATTCTCCTTGCGCATTAGCGGCGTCGAGAGACCTCCGCCCTCGTCCCTCCGCCGTCCAACCTGCCCTGGAGTTTTTCCGTGATCACCGCCTCCGGCATCGAGCTGCGCGCCGGCGCCCGCATCCTCATCGAGTCCGCCTCCTTCCGTATCGCCAAGGGCGACCGCATCGGCCTGGTCGGCCGCAACGGAGCGGGCAAGACCACCCTCACCAAGTGCCTCGCCGGCGAGGGCACCCCCGCCGGCGGCACCATCAGCCGCTCCGGCGAGGTCGGCTACCTCCCGCAGGACCCGCGCACCGGCGACCTCGACATCCTCGCCCGCGACCGCATCCTCTCCGCCCGGGGTCTCGACGAGATCCTGCGCAAGATGCGCGAGAACGAGGAGCGGATGTCGAACGGCAAGGGCGCCACCCGCGAGAAGGCGATGAAGAAGTACGAGCGCCTGGAGACGGAGTTCCTCACCAAGGGTGGGTACGCCGCCGAGGCCGAGGCCGCCACCATCGCCGCCGCGCTCAGCCTGCCCGACCGGGTGCTCGGCCAGCCCCTGCACACGCTCTCCGGCGGTCAGCGCCGCCGCGTCGAGCTGGCCCGGATCCTCTTCTCCGACGCCGACACGCTGCTCCTCGACGAGCCGACCAACCACCTCGACGCGGACTCCATCGTCTGGCTGCGCGACTACCTGAAGAACTACCGCGGCGGCTTCGTCGTCATCTCCCACGACGTCGACCTCGTGGAGACCGTCGTCAACAAGGTCTTCTACCTGGACGCCAACCGCTCCCAGATCGACGTCTACAACATGGGGTGGAAGCTCTACCAGCAGCAGCGCGAGGCCGACGAGAAGCGCCGCAAGCGCGAGCGCCAGAACGCCGAGAAGAAGGCCGCGACCCTCAACGCGCAGGCCGACAAGATGCGCGCGAAGGCCACCAAGACCGTCGCCGCCCAGAACATGGCCAAGCGCGCCGACCGCCTCCTCTCGGGCCTGGAGGCCGTACGGGTCTCCGACAAGGTCGCCAAGCTGCGCTTCCCCGACCCCTCGCCCTGCGGCAAGACCCCGCTGATGGCGGAGGGCCTCTCCAAGTCCTACGGATCGCTGGAGATCTTCACCGACGTCGACCTCGCCATCGACAAGGGCTCCCGCGTCGTCATCCTCGGCCTCAACGGCGCCGGCAAGACGACGCTGCTGCGGCTGCTCGGCGGCGCCGAGAAGCCCGACACCGGCCAGATCATCGAGGGCCACGGCCTCAAGCTCGGCTACTACGCCCAGGAGCACGAGACCCTCGACCCGGAGCGCACGGTCCTGGAGAACATGCGCTCCGCCGCGCCCGACCTCGACCTCGTCGCGGTCCGCAAGACGCTCGGCTCGTTCCTCTTCTCCGGCGACGACGTCGACAAGCCGGCCGGAGTGCTCTCCGGCGGTGAGAAGACCCGGCTCGCGCTCGCGACCCTGGTCGTCTCCTCCGCCAACGTGCTCCTGCTCGACGAGCCGACGAACAACCTCGACCCCGCCAGCCGCGAGGAGATCCTCGGCGCGTTGCGCACGTACAAGGGCGCCGTCGTCCTCGTCACCCACGACGAGGGCGCGGTCGAGGCGCTCCAGCCGGAGCGCATCATCCTGCTCCCGGACGGTGTCGAGGACCTCTGGGGTGCCGACTACCGGGACCTCGTCGCCCTCGCCTGATCCCGCTCGGAGGCAGCTCCGGAGGGGGTGTGGACCCCCTCCGGATAGATCATTCGGCCTACGTGTGATCCACCATCTGCGTGAGGACGTCTCGTACCCCGGTGGTGCGCCCCGCGCTCGCCCGCCGCGTGCCCCTTTCCGGACCCCCGCTCCCCGTACGGCTCTGACCTGCCGGTTCTTTCGCCGGCGGATGCCGCACGTCCCTGTGGCCGCTCGGAATCAGGCATTCCGCATGGATCGGAGCGCCCTGCGGTCCGGAATCCGGTCGCACCGACCTTGCCGAATGGGTGGCCAGGAAGCGCGGGAGGGGTGATCATGAGAGTCCAGAGCGCACTTCCCATAGAGGAGGCACGGGTGGCCGAGACTCTGAAGAAGGGCAGCCGGGTGACCGGCGCCGCGCGTGACAAGCTCGCGGCAGACCTGAAGAAGAAGTACGACTCCGGTGCGAGCATCAGGGCGCTGGCCGAGGAAACCGGCCGCTCCTACGGGTTCGTCCACCGGATGCTCAGTGAGTCCGGAGTGACGCTGCGAGGACGCGGCGGAGCCACACGAGGCAAGAAGGCCGCTTCGGCCTGAGTGGACCGGAGGCGTGCGGGCTCATCGGAATTCGGGGTGGCCACCCGGCTGACCGTGAGGTCGTCCGGGTGGTTACTGTTCAGTCACTTAGTTACTGAGTGCTGACTGCACCCGATCCGGAGGCGCCTCATGACCTCGCTCGACCCTGTGCTCGACAAGGACGGCGTACGGCTCACCGTCGAAGACGCGGTCGCCACGGTGACGCTCACCAACCCGGCCAAGCGCAACGCCCAGTCTCCCGCTCTGTGGCGGGCGTTGACCGAGGCCGGACGGGTGCTGCCCGGCGATGTCCGCGTCGTGGTGCTCCGCGGCGAGGGCAAGTCCTTCTCCGCGGGCCTCGACCGGCAGGCCTTCACGCCGGAAGGGTTCGACGGCGAGCCGTCCTTCCTCGACTTGGCGCGCGGTCCGGAGGCCGAGCTCGACGCGACCATCGCCGAGTACCAGGAGGCGTTCATCTGGTGGCGCCGCAACGACCTCGTGTCGATCGCGACCGTCCAGGGCCACGCCATCGGCGCCGGCTTCCAGCTCGCCCTCGCCTGCGATCTGCGGATCGTCGCCGAGGACGTGCAGTTCGCCATGCGCGAGACCAGCCTCGGCCTCGTCCCCGACCTCACGGGCACCCACCCCCTGGTCAACCTCGTGGGGTACGCCCGCGCGCTGGAGATCTGCGCCACCGGCCGGTTCGTCCACGCCGAGGAGGCCGAGCGCACCGGCCTCGCCAACCTCGTGGTCCCCGCCGACCAGCTGGACGCGGCCGCCCGCGACCTGGCCGCCGCGCTGATCTCCGCCCCGCGCGACGCCGTCGTGGAGACCAAGGCCCTGCTGTCCGGCGCCCTTTCGCGTGACTACGAGGCGCAGCGCACCGCCGAGCGCGCCGCTCAGGGCCGCAGGCTGCGCGACCTGGCGGGCATCACCGACTAGCGGGTCCCGCCGGGGCTCGCGCGTCACCAATGTCCCGGGAGGCCGACCTAGCGGGCCCCGCCGGGCTCGCGGGCCCCGGCACGCGCGTCACCAACGACCCGGGAAGCACCCCTAGCGGGTCCCGCCGGGTTCGCGGACCCCGGGCACGTGCGTCACCAACGACCCGGGAAGCACCCCTAGCGGGTCCCGCCGACCGTCTCCACCACGTCGGTGACCAGCACCGACACCGGCAGCCCGGTCCCCGTGGCCGCCGACACCGCCGTGCGCACCGACCGGGCCACATCGAGGGCCCGGCGGTCCACGGCCGTCGCCACCTCGACGCGGATGTGGTCCTCGGCGGTGTGTACGGGGCTGCCGAGGACCCGGGTCAGCGAGACGACACCGGGGACCGCCGCGGCGGCCTCTCCCGCAGGTCCGTCGGCCTTCCCCACCGGGGCCGGGGCGGGCGCGGGCGGGTCCGTCACCTGATCGGGCGCAGCGTCGTCGAACAATGCAGTCACCCGCAGGTCCACCTCCACGATGTCCAGGCCGAGCCGGGCGGCGGCCGCCGTGACGAGCGCCGCGCGCAGGGCGGCCGCCGCGTCGGGCAGCGGGCGGTCGCCTGCCGCCCGGAACTCCGCCTCGATCCGCAGCGGCCCCGGCGGCAGCCCACTCGGCGGCGCCGGAGGCACCGCCACCACCGCGGCCGGCCCCCCCGTCCGCGCCGGACCTCCCGCCCCCACCGGACCGCCCGCCTCCGCCCGCGTGTCCGCGTCGAGCGCCGCCCGGGCCGGCCCGATCCTCAGCGTCCCCAGCACCGCGCCCTCCACAGCCGCTCCGCGCAGCACCGAGGCCGCCGCCGTCTCCGCGATCCAGGTGCCGTCCACGGCACCACCCAGGGGGAGCAGTCTGCCGAGGCCCAGCCGTTGCCGTACCGCAGCCGTCCATCCGTCGGCCCTCTGCGGGCCCCGCTCCGTCGTCATCGCCCCAGCCTGCCGTATCCACGGCGCGGGACCGGGCAAGCGCACTTAACGTGGGCAAGGAAGTCCCCACCCCGCCCCGAAGGGAAGAGCGGCGATGACTGAGACCCCCCAGCGCAACAGCCCCGACAGCGGTTCGGGCAAATCCCCTCTGAGCAAGCGCGGCGGAGGCGATCCCGGCACCCGCGGCCGCACCACCATCGCCGACGGCGTCGTCGAGAAGATCGCCGGAATGGCCGCACGCGATGTGGTCGGCGTCCACGCGATGGGCAGCGGCCTGTCCCGGACCTTCGGCGCGGTCCGCGACCGCGTCCCCGGCGGCGGCAAGTCCGTCACCCGAGGGGTGAAGGCCGAGGTCGGCGAGTCCCAGGCCGCCCTCGACCTGGAGATCGTCGTCGACTACGGCGTCGCCATCTCCGACGTGGCCCGCGATGTGCGCCAGAACGTCGTCGCCGCGGTCGAGCGCATGACCGGGCTCGAAGTCGTCGAGGTCAACATCGCGGTCAGCGACGTCAAGCTGCCGGACGAGGACGACGACGAGGACGACGGCGATCAGAGCCGCGTCCAGTAGGTTCCGGGTTCCCCGCCGAAGGACGGTTCCCGCCGCAAGGCAGGTGTCGCCGAAAGACATGGACGCCGCAAGGCAGTTGAGGAGAGACGATGAGCATGGCTGTGGCCGGTCTGCTGGCCGGCATGGCGCTCGGGTTCGCCGGTTATTTCGGCGGCTTCGGAGCCTTCGTACTGGTGGCCGCGCTGGGTGCGGTCGGCTTCATCGCCGGCCGCTTCCTGGACGGTGACCTGGAGCCCGGCGACTTCTTCCGGAGTCGCGAGCGCGGCGACCGGCGACGGTGACGGCGGTGACCGGGCGGGTCGCCGCCGCCGACCGGGGCGAGACCCGGATCGCCGACCGGGTCGTCGCCAAGATCGCCGCCCAGGCGGCGAAGGAAGCCGTCGACGATCCGCCCGAGAACGGTGCCTCCCCGCGCGCCACGGTCACCGTGCACCGCGACGCCGCCCGCGTCCGGATCAGCCTGGAGCTCGGCTACCCCGGTGACATCGGCCGCCAGTGCGGTGCCGTACGGAGCAGGGTCGCCCAGCGGGTCAAGGCGCTGGCGGGCATGGAGGTGCCCGAGGTGGCCGTCCAGGTCGAACGGCTGCACCCGGCCACGAGCGGAGCACAGGGGAGGATCCGATGACCGAACCCGGCGACCACGGCGACCCCGCCGGCTCCACCCGGCGCATGCCCACGGTGGACCGGGACGAGCCCGGCACGCCCGCCGCCCACGACCGGGTCCCCACGCTGGAGCAGGGCGGCGGCCGGGCGGGCCGCTTCTGGTCCGCGCGCCGGATCCCGGCCGCGCTGCTGGCCCTGGTGCTCCTGGGCGCGGCCGCGCTGCTGCTCTACGACATCGCCGCCGTACGCGCCGGGCACCCGGCCATGCAGTGGCGCCGCTCCCTGGCCGACGGCCTCGCGGAGCGGCAGCTCGACGATGTCGCGGTGCTCGTCGGGGCCGGGGTCGCGGCGGCCGTCGGCCTCTGGCTGCTCCTGCTCGCCCTCACCCCCGGGCTGCGCGACCTGCTGCCGATGCGCCGCGACCGCGCCTCCGTACGCGCCGGACTCGACCGCACCGCCGCCGCGCTGGTCCTGCGGGACCGGGCCGTGGAGGTGTCCGGCGTGCAGTCCGTACGGGTCCGGATGGGGCGGCGCAAGGCCAAGGTGCGGGCCCTCTCGCACTTCCGGGAACTCGACGACGTACGCGACGACCTGAACACCGCGCTGGCCAAGGCCGTCGGGGAGCTGGGCCTGGCGAAGGAGCCGGGTCTCTCCGTCCAGGTGCACCGGCCGGCGAAGAAGGGATGAGCGGTATGCGCTCCACCGTCAACCGGGTCCTGCTGGCCCTTGCCGGGCTCGTGCTGATCGTCGTCGGCGGAGCGGTGCTCGCCGTCGGCCTCGGCGCCTCCCTGCCCACCTGGTGGCCCTGGGACGGCAAGAACGACGTGCTGCTCAGCGCCGCCGACCGGGGCCGCTGGCGCGACGAGGGCTGGTGGTGGCCGACCGTGATCGCGATCCTCGCCGTGCTGGTCGTCCTCGCCCTGTGGTGGCTCCTCGCCCAGCTCCGGCGCGGCCGGCTCGCCGACGTCCTGGTCGACAGCGGCGACGGCGAGGGCGCGCAGGTGCGGGGCAAGGCGCTGGAGGGCGTGCTCGCCGAGGAGGCGGGCCAGGTGGCCGGCGTGGCCCGCGCCCAGGCGGCCCTGACCGGCCGACGGACCGCGCCGCGCGCCCGGATCCGGCTGCTGATGGAGCCGGACGCCGCGCCCGGGGAGGCGCTGAACGCGGTGGCCGACGGAGCGCTGGCGCACGCCCGCGAGTCGGCGGGACTGGACGAGCTCCCGGCCGAGGTACGGCTGCGGGCCGTCAAGCACCGCGCGGAACGGGTGTCCTGACGGCCCGTGGACGTACGGGACGGAGCGGAACGCGCGTTGTCCCTTCGGCCCGTGGACGTACACGGGCCGAAGGGCGGCGGTTCAGAGTTGCCCGTGGGCGTACCGGGCGGACGCCGGCGGCTCAGAACCCGCGCCGCGACCCGCCGTCGACCGGCACCATGATCCCGGTCAGATACGAGGCGGCGGGGGAGAGCAGGAAGGCCGCCGTCTTCCCGAACTCCTCCGGCGTCCCGTAACGGCGCAGCGGGATGCGCGCCTCATTGGCCGTACGGGCCGCCTCGGCGTCACCCGAGAGGGCGTCCAGTTCGCGGACCCGGTCGGTGTCGATCCGGGCGGGCAGCACGCCGACGACCCGGATGCCGCGCGGCCCCAGCTCGTCGGCGAGCGACTTGGCGAAACCGGCGAGACCGGGGCGCAGCCCGTTGGAGATGGTGAGTCCGCCGATCGGCTCGTGCACCGAACCGGAGAGCACGAACCCGATGACACCGCCCTCGCCCAGCGCGGCGGCGGTCGTCCGGGCCAGCCGGACCGCACCGAGGAACACCGTCTCGAACGCCGTCTGCCACTGGTCGTCGGTGTTGTCGGCGGCGGAGCCGGGCGCGGGCCCGCCGACGCTGATCAGCACGCCGTCGAGCCGCCCGAACCGCTCCCGGGCCGTGTCCACCAGCCGCTGCGCGGCGCTCGGGTCGGCGTTGTCGGCGGCGAGCCCCACGGCGTCCGGCCCCAGCTCGGCGGCGGCCTCCTCGGCGCCCTTCGCGTCCCGGCCGGTGATGATCACCTTCGCGCCGTCGGCGGCCAGGGCCCGCGCCGTGGCGTTGCCGAGGCCCCGGGTCGCGCCGGTGACGATGTACACGCGGTCCTTCAGTCCAAGATCCATGGCCCTATCCTGCCGGGTCCACCCCGGCGAGGTCGACCGCGGAGTTGACCAGTCCGATATGGCTGAACGCCTGTGGGAAGTTGCCCAGCTGCCGCCCGGCCGCGACGTCGTACTCCTCGGCCAGCAGTCCCATGTCGCTGCGCAGCTCCAGCAGATGCTCGAACAGCTCCCGCGCCTCGTCCGGCCTGCCGATCCGCTGCAACGCGTCCACCAGCCAGAACGAGCAGGCCAGGAACGCCCCCTCGTCGCCGGGCAGCCCGTCGACGGAGGCGCCCTCGGTGCTGTAGCGGCGGACCAGCCCGTCGCTGCCCAGCTCGGCGCGGACCGCGTCGACCGTGCCGATGACCCGCGGGTCGTCCGGCGGCAGGAACCCGGTCCGCACGATGAGCAGCGTCGCGGCGTCCAGCTCCTCGGACCCGTAGGACTGGGTGAAGGTGTTCCGGACGGGGTCGTACCCCTTCTCGCAGACCTCGGCGTGGACGGCGTCCCGCATCGCCCGCCAGCGGTCCGCGTCGCCGGGCAGCTCCGGGTTCTCCTCCAGCGAGCACACCGCCCGGTCGGCGGCGACCCAGGCCATCACCTTGGAGTGCACGAAGTGGCGCCGCGCACCCCGGATCTCCCACAGTCCCTCGTCCGGCTCCCGCCACGACGACTCCAGGAAGCCGAGCAGGCTGAGCTGGAGGTTCCAGGCGTGCGGCTTGTCGTCCAACCCGGCGACCTTGGCGAGCCGGAGCGCGTCGATGACCTCGCCGTACACATCCAGCTGACGCTGGCGGACGGCCGCGTTGCCGATGCGTACCGGGCGGGAGTTCTCGTACCCGCCGAGCCAGGGCAGCTCCATCTCGGGCAGCCGGCGCTCGCCCGCGAGCCCGTACATGATCTGGAGGTCCGCCGGGTCCCCGGCGACGGCCCGCAGCAGCCAGTCGCGCCAGGCCGCCGCCTCCTCCAGATAGCCGGCCGAGACCATGGCGCCGAGGGTGAGCGTGGCGTCCCGCAGCCAGCAGAAGCGGTAGTCCCAGTTCCGTACGCCGCCGATCTCCTCCGGCAACGAGGTGGTCGGGGCCGCGACGATGCCGCCGGTCGGGGCGTACGTCAGCGCCTTGAGCGTGATCAGCGAACGCAGCACGGCCTCGCGGTACGGCCCTTCGTACGTACACCGCTCCGTCCACTTCGCCCAGTCGTGCAGCGTGTGTTTCAACGCCTTGTGCGGGTCGATCAGCTTCGGCCGCTGCGAGTGCGACGGGTGCCAGGTGAGGACGAACGCCACGCTCTCGCCCTCGGTGACGGTGAACGAGGAGCAGGTGCTGAACTGCTGGCCCCACGTCTTGACCGGCGGTTCGCTGCGCAGCCAGACGGAGTCGGGACCGGCGACCGCGACCCGGTGGCCGTGCGACCGGCGCACCCACGGCACCACGGATCCGAAGTCGAACCGCAGCCGCAGCACGGAGCTCATGTCGACGGTCCCGCTGACGCCCTCGACGATCCGCATCACATCGGGCGACCTGTCGCGCTGCGGCATGAAGTCGATGACCTTGACCGTGCCGGTCCGGGTCTCCCAGTACGTCTCCAGGACCAGCGAATCACCCGCATAGCCGCGCCGGGTACAGGTGTCCGATGGGTCCGTGCCCGCAGGCGCGATGCGCCAGTGGCCGTTCTCCTCCTCACCGAGCAGGGCGGCGAAGCAAGCGCCGGAGTCGAAGCGCGGCAGGCAGAGCCAGTCGATCGAACCGTTCCTGCCGACGAGCGCGGCGGTCTGGAGATCGCCGATCAGAGCGTAGTCCTCGATGCGTGGGGTCACGCTCTGGCGTGTTCCCGAACCGGACCCTCGTCAACCAGCCACCCGGTGTGCCGGAGCTCTCAGAGCCCGGAGCTTCAGGCGCTCGCGGTCTCCGGCTGCCCGGCGGTGGTACCGGCCGGCTCACCCTTCGCGGCGGCCTCCTCACGGTCGCGCTTCTCCCGCCGTACGAGGATGATCCAGCCGACCGGGACGGCGGCGACGAACAGCCACCACTGGACGGCGTACGCCATGTGCGCGCCGATCGAACTGTCGTCCGGGGAGGGGATCTGCTCGGGCAGTCCGGCCGAGGGCGCCGGGGCGGTCTGCTCGATGTAGCCGCCGAGGACCTCACGGGAGAGCAGGTGCGCCTGCTGCTCGCTGTTGATCAGCATCACCTGCCGGTCCGGCAGCCCCGCCAGGTCCCTGATCCCGCTGCTGCCGGTCGTCTCGTCCGCCTTGAGCCGCCCGGTGACGGTCACTTCGCCGCGCGGTGCGGGCGGCACGTCCGGGAACGCCGTCTGGTTCGGCGCGGCGGGCACCCAGCCGCGGTTGACGAGAACGGTTCCGCCGTCCTTGAGGTCCAGCGGCGTCAGCACGTGGACGCCGATCTTGTCGTCCTCGGACGTACGCCGGCGCACCACCACCTCGTGCTCGCTGTCGAACGTGCCGGTCGCGGTCACCGCCCGCCAGTAGTCGGCGCGCGGGACGGTGTGGCCGGGAGAGGTGAGATCGGTGACCGGGGCCGGATCGGCCTTCAGGTTCCGCGAGATCAGCTCGTTCTGCGCGACCCGGTGCTGATGGCGGTGGAACTGCCAGAAACCCAGCTCGACCATCGTCGGCATCAGTACGAGAGCCAGCAGGGTGAGGATCACCCACTGCCGGGTCAACAGGAAGCGGTACACCCCATGACCGTACAACCGGCGTCATGGGGTGCGGCACTCAGGGGTGGGTGCCGGGGCTGCCCGGCAGTGATGGTTCTCCTCATACTTTGTCCACGATGCCCGCCTTTCCCTCGGCGCGGGCGCAGTGGGCACCGCAGTACCAGTGCCCGTCCGCCTCGACGCCCTGCCCGATCACCTGGACCCGGCAGTGCTCGCAGATCGGCGCCATGCGGTGGATGGCGCAGGAGAAGCAGTCGAAGACGTGCACCGCACCTTGTGCGTGCACCTCGAAGGACATGCCGTAGTCGTTTCCGCAAACCTCACAACGTGCCATGCGCCACAGGGTGGGACGCCCGGCTCCACCGGGCGAGCGGCAACCGGGCGAGTCGCGCCGGGTTCACTCCGGCGGCGGGGTCGCCTGCGGCGGCACCGACCCCCGTGCGCCCTGGTCGGCGGGGGCCACATCGCGCAGCAGATGGGTGAAGGCGCTCTCCTCCAGGATCGGTGTGCCGAACGTCTTCGCCTTCTGCGTCTTGGAGGTCGCCGCGTCCGGATCGTTGGTCACCAGCAGACTGGTCAGCCGCGACACGCTGGTCGCCACATGCAGCCCCGCCTCCACCGCCCGGTCTTCCAGCAGCTCCCGGTCGACCGAGGTGTCCCCGGAGAACGCCACCCGCATCCCCTGCTGGAGCGGCTTCTCCTTCTCGTACCGCCCAGGATTGGGATACGGGCAGGCCGGCCGCTTCCGCGAGGGCCGCCAGCTGTTCGGCTGCCGCGCGGGGCGGTACCCGACGCGCGGGGTCACGGGGGAGTCGGACCACTCGGTCAGCGGCCGGCACTCCAGCAACGGCAGCCGCACCCCGCCCCGGGCCGCCGCGTGCAGACTCGGCCGGAACGCCTCGGCCAGCACCCGGGCGTCGTCCAGCGCGTGGTGCGCGTGCTGCTGTACGACGCCGAAGTGGGCGGCGAGCGAGGCCAGCTTGTGGTTGGGCAGCGGCAGCCGCAGCTCCTTGGCGAGCGCGATCGTGCAGAGCCGCTGCTCGACCGGGGCGACCACGGAGGCCCGTGCGTACTCCCGGGCGATCATCGACCAGTCGAACGCCGCGTTGTGCGCGACGAGCACCCGGTCCGCGAGCCGCGCCGACAGCTCCTCGGCCACCTCAGGGAAGAGCGGCGCGCCTTCCAGCACATCGCTCGTCAGCCCGTGGATCCAGACGGGCCCGGGGTCCCGCTCCGGATTCACCAGCGTGTACCAGTGGTCCTCGACGTTGCCGAGGGCGTTGAGCCGGTAGACGGCGGCGGAGATGATCCGGTCGTCCCGGGCGAGGCCGGTGGTCTCCACGTCGACGACCGCGTACCCCTGGGGGTAGGCGGTCGGCCATGGTGCGGCTGTCTGGCGGTCGTCGAGCATGGTCACAGAGAATACGGGCCGGGACTGACAGGGCCCTATTCGGCGGGGTGGGGCGGGGTGTTCAGGGGAGGCGGACGATGCGGTCGGGTGGGAAGAGGTGGGTGCCGGTGACGTCGGAGCCATAGCCGATCTCGATCGTCAGATGCTCCGTATCGGCGAGGGGAGTGAGGTCGACCGGCCCTCTGGGGTTGTGGAGGACCAGCTTGGTGAGGGCGGGGAGGCCGGCCAGCGGAGCGAGATCTGGGGCGGTCAGGGAGCAGCCGAACAGGAACAGGTCGGTCAGTTGGCCGAAGGGGGCCAGTTGGCGTAGGTCCAACTCCGGCATGTAGTAGAGCAGCAGATGGGTCAGCCTGAACAGCGACTCCTCGTGGCTGAGCTGCTGCAGATGATCGGAGGAGTACAGCCCCAGCCGTTCGAGCCCCGGCCAGCGGCTGCTGATGCCTGCCAGGTGGAGGTACCGGGTCTGGGGCAGCAGGGCGAGAGAGGTCGCCTTCTCGCAGACGGGCAGCTCACCCGTGTGGTTGCCGAGCGTCAGATGCCGGAGGTCCGGCATGTCGCTCAGCGGCGTGAGGTCGCGTGTTCCGTGGAGCTGGACGAGGGTGAGCGATGTCAGGCCCGGCCGCGCCAGCGGAGCGATGTCCCGGATCCCCGGGCAGTGGCTCAGGCCGATCTCGTGGATCCGTTCCATCCGCGCCAGCGGGCGGAGATCGGTCAGTTCCCCGTTACGGAAGAGGAAGACCCGCTCCGTCTCCGATCGGGTCCACAGCGCTGAGAGGTCGGCGTGGTCACCTGTCACCTGCGCGGCCTTCAGATGCGGGATGTGCCGGAGCGCGGACAGTTGTGCGGACGTCCGCACCTGGGCGTAGGCGTCGTCCCAGGTCCGGGCCGCCATGACCTCCCGCGCGTAGCGCTCCGCGTCGAAATGCTCCCAGGAGACGGAGACCTGGTGAGCGACCAGGCTCCGCGGATCGTCCCGGAACTGCTTCACCAGCTCGTACGCCATGTCCGTGCGCACAGCCGCCGCTGTCCGCACCACGGCCTCGGCCTGCCGGTCCGTCAAGCCTTCCGCCATCGGTGACAGGAGTTCCAGAGCGAGATCACCCACTTTGGCCAGCTCGTCGATGCTCTCCTCACTGTCCGGCGGCAACAGCCTCTCCGTCCGCGCTTCCACCATCGCCCGCACCGCCGGATCCAGCTCCGGCGCATGCGCCAGACTCCCCGCCGCCAGCAGCACCACCCGGTTCCCGTGCTCCGGCTCCCGGTCCGCCCGCTCCAGCAACCCCCGCAACAGCAACGCCCGCTCGTCCGGCCGCGCGTGCCCCACCGCCATCTGGAGCACGTCCTCCCACTGGTCCTCGTGGGCATGACTGACCAGCACGCCGAAGTCGCGGGCCTCCACCGCCGCCTTCGCGCCCAGGTAGTCCTGGAAGGTGCGGTGGACGAACCCCACCGCGCCGAGGGCCGGTTCGCGCAGGAGGCCGCTGCGGTTCAACAGGTGGGCGAAGACCTGGTCCGGGGTGCCCCGGACCTGGGACATCGCGTGCAGCCAGTCGGTGAGCAGGCCCACCGTCTCCTCCTGCCACGCCTCCACCAGCCCGTTCCGGATCAGCCAGTACGCCAACCGCTGCAGCAGCGCCATCTGCTCCTCGCGGGTCAGGTCGACGCCCTCCACCCCGACGATCTCGCGCTCGGTGTCGCGCCGGACCAGCAGCATGTCGAGCGCCGCGTCGTACAGCTCCTTGCGCGCCCGGGGCAGTTGCATCCGCCGGTCCCGGTTCAGCGCGCAGAGCAGGGCGCACATCAGCGGGTTGGTCGCGAGCAGCCCCAGGTCCCGGCGGGTGCCGACGGCCCGACGCAGGGCGCTCTCGTACCGGTCCAGCTCGGCGCCCTCCTCCTCGGACCCGCACTCCGAGCGCGCCGCCCGGTGCCAGTGGCCGATGAACGCGCGTACGTCCTCCTGGCGCATCGGCAGCAGGGTGTGCGGCTCGAAGCCGGAGGCGGAGAGCCAGGTCTCGGGGACGGCGGACGGGCGCGTCGTCACCACGTACTTGGCCTGCGGATAGGCGGTGATCAGGTCCTTCAGCCAGCGCTCCGTGCGCTTGCGTAGCCGCTCCGGCACCTCGTCGACCCCGTCGACCAGCACCAGCGCCCGGCCCTGCCGCATCATCCGGTCCGCCCAGCCCACCGGGGTCGAGCCATGCAGCGGTACGCCGGTGGCGCGAAGGAAGTCCGCCGGAGCGGGCAGCGTGTCGAGGGCGGTGAACGCTCGGAGCCGCAGCACGAAAGGCACCGAGCGGTTCCAGTCCGCCAGCTCGCTGCCGAACGACTGCCGGGCCGTGTTCAGCGCCAGCCACTGCACCAGCGTGCTCTTGCCGGAACCGGCAGGGCCCCGCAGCAACAGCCGGTCCCGCTCGCCGAGCGCCTGCTCGATCCTGACCGTGGTCCGGAGCGGATGATTCAGGCTGAACCGGTCGGTGACCTCGTACTCCCCGCTCACCTCCAGACCGATGTACGCCGTCTTCAGCGGCCACCCGCCCGCCGACCGTCCCAGCGTCAGCCCGAATAGCTCCACCCGGCTGTTGGCCGCCGCCATGAACTCCGCGTACCGGTCCTCGAACTCCAGGTCCGCCGTGTCCGGGCTCGGGCCGACCCGGTCCCGTACGTCCTCCACCAGCGTTCGCGTCCGCTCCGCCTCCCGGACCTGCTCCACCGCCGCCCGTGCCGTGAACGACGGGTGGGCGGTCAGCTGTTCCAGCAGGTGTGCGCAGCAGCGGCCGAGCAGCTCCTCGTACAGCTCGCAGGCGCGTTCCGAGAGTCCGGTGGCAGGCGCCGACAGCTCCGCCCGCAGTCGCTCCGGGTCCAGCTTCATCGCGAACAGCCGGTCGATATCCGCGACGCTTGCCTCGAACGTGTCCTGTACGGAGGCGAGCGCGGCCAGCCGCTCGTGCTCGGGGAGATCCGCGTACGACTCGGATATCCGTCCCGCCAGCACCCTCGCCAGCCGGTCCGGCTTGGCGGGGCGGGGGAGCGGGCGGACCGGGTCCGGGACCAGGCCCGCCCCCGGCCTGGGGGTCAGCAACGCCCTGGTGGCCGCGCCGATCACCGTCGTGGCCAGCCGTAACAGGGCAACTTCCGTACCGGACACGTGCGTTCCTCCCCCTCCGCGACACGAGTGCCGTAAATCCTACGGCCGGCCCCTTGGCAGAAGGTGCCAAATTCTGCTGACAGCAGGTCTCGCATACTTGTGGGTAACAACCTCTAGCCCTCACCGACCGGCGGCCCTACGGTGCTCGCATGGAGCCGAACCTGCCCGATGTCGTGCTGTGGTCAATACCGGCCTTCGTGCTGCTCACCGTGATCGAGATGGTCAGCTACCGCTTCCATCCGGATGAGGACGCGGCCGGCTACGACAGCAAGGACGCCGCGACCAGCGTCACCATGGGGCTCGGCAGCCTCGGGTTCGACTTGCTGTGGAAGATCCCCATCCTCGCCATCTACATGGGCCTCTACGAACTGACGCCGCTGCGGGTGCCCGTCGTGTGGTGGACCGTCCTGCTGATGCTCCTGGTCCAGGACTTCTTCTACTACTGGTCCCACCGCGGTCACCACGTCATCCGGATCCTGTGGGCCTGCCATGTGGTCCACCACTCCAGCCGCAAGTTCAACCTCACCACCGCGCTGCGCCAGCCCTGGACCTCCGCGACCTCCTGGCCCTTCTACCTGCCGCTGATCGCCTGCGGTGTCCACCCGGCGGCGCTCGCCTTCTGCCAGTCGGCCAACCTCGTCTACCAGTTCTGGGTGCACACCGAGCGCGTCGGCAAGCTCCCGCGCCCCTTCGAGTACGTCCTGAACACGCCCTCCCACCACCGCGTCCACCACGCCTCGCAGGGCAGCTACCTGGACCGCAACTACGGCGGCATCCTGATCATCTGGGACCGGATGTTCGGGTCCTTCGCGGCGGAGACCGAGCGGCCCGTCTACGGCCTCACCAAGAACATCGCCACCCACAACCCGCTGCGCGTGGCGACCCACGAGTACGCCGCCATCGCCCGGGACGTCCGGGCCGCCGGGAGCTGGGGCGAGCGCGCCGGACGGGTCTTCCGGGGGCCGGGCTGGCAGCCCGTCGCGAAGGCGGGAGCCCTCACCGAGGCGCCCGTCGAAGCCGTCGTACCCGATCCCGTTCCCGTACGCGCCGAAGCCGCCGCACCCACTCCCGTACGCGCCGAAGCCGCCGGTCCTGTACCCGCACCCACTCCCGTACGCGCCGAAGCCGCCGGTCCTGTACCCGCTCCCGCCGAAGTGTCCGCCCCCGCCCCGGAGCCCACCCGATGAGCGCCACCGCCTCCCGTCCCACCGACCCGGGACGCGCCACCACCCCACGGGCCGAGCGGTTCGCGCGGCCCCTGCTCATCGCCTTCCTCCTCGCGGCCGCCGTCGACCTGGCCGGGGTCCTCGCCGGTCTCGACACCCTCCACCTGGTCGCCAAGCCGCTGCTGATGCCGCTGCTCGCCGGGTACGCGGCCGTGCGGGGCGGGCCGCGGCTCCTGATCGCCGCGCTGCTGTTCGGGTGGGGCGGTGACGTGTTCCTGCTCGCCGACAACGACCTGGCGTTCCTGCTCGGGATGGGATCGTTCGCCGTCGGCCACGTCTGCTACCTGACGCTGTTCGGGCGAGGGCGAGGGCAGGGACACGCCCGGACCCGTGCGTCGCTGGCCGCCGGGATCGCGTACGCCGTCGTGCTCGTCGTCTTCCTCGTCCTGATCTGGCCCGACCTCCCGGCCGAGCTGCGCGCACCGCTGACCGGCTACAGCCTGCTGCTCACCGCGATGGCGTGGCGGGCCGGCGTCCTCGGCCGGTACGCGGCGGCCGGCGGGGCGCTCTTCCTGCTCTCCGACGCCCTCATCGCCACGGGCATCGCCGAGTGGCCCCGGCTGCCCGCACCTGATTTCTGGGTGATGCTCACCTACATCGCCGCCCAGTTCCTGCTGGCCCTCGGGGTGCTCACGGCCGCACGAACCGCGGTGGACGGGGGCCGGGGCAGAGGGGACTGAGACCGGCAGGGACCCCGGCGGACAGGCCGGCGCACCCGTCACCGCGACTCCTCGGAGCGGCGGTGACGGGTGCGCCGGTTTTCGCTGTCGCGGACCTGGGTGCTGCCGTGCCCTTCGCCGCAAAGGAGCGCGTTCAGGACGCCGGGATGCGGCCGAGAAGGCGAAAGATCCGGTGAACCGCTTCGTCGCGCCCTCCGTGCCGTTGTCCAGGAGGCACGTCACCGTTCCCGGTAAACGAGGCCTCCCATGACACCCCCCGTCCCCCAGTTCACCGCACCCGCGTCGCGAGGAGATTCCGTGGCTACCGATGCACCGCCGCCCGAGGGCCGTTCCGACTCCAGCCCGGCCCAGCCCACCACCGAGGCGTACAACGCGGTGCAGGCGAGTGCCGAGTTCGCCGACCTGCGCCGCTCGTTCCGGTCGTTCGCCTTTCCGCTCACCGTCGCCTTCGTGACCTGGTACCTGCTCTACGTCCTGCTCTGCAGCTACGCGGGCGACTTCATGGCCACCAAGATCGTCGGCAACATCAACATGGCGCTCGTCCTCGGCCTCGCCCAGTTCGCCACCACCTTCCTCATCGCCGTGCTCTACTCCCGGCACGCCGCCACCAAGCTCGACCCGAAGGCCGAAGCGATCAAGTCCCGTATGGAGGCCGACGTATGAGCGCCGCCCACACCCTCTATCCGACCGTCCAGCTCGCCGCCGACAGCGCGGGCGAGCACCGGCCGCTGATCATCACCCTCTTCGCCGCCTTCGTCGTCGCGACCCTCTTCATCACCGTGTGGGCCGGCCGCCAGACCAAGAGCGCCGCCGACTTCTACGCGGGCGGCCGCCAGTTCACCGGGTTCCAGAACGGGCTCGCGGTCTCCGGCGACTACATGTCCGCGGCGTCCTTCCTCGGCATCGCGGGCGCCATCGCCCTCTTCGGCTACGACGGCTTCCTCTACTCCATCGGCTTCCTCGTCGCCTGGCTCGTCGCCCTGCTCCTGGTCGCCGAACCGCTGCGCAACTCCGGCCGCTACACCATGGGCGACGTCCTCGCCTACCGGATGCGCCAGCGGCCCGTCCGTACCGCCGCCGGTACGTCCACCATCGTCGTCTCGATCTTCTACCTGCTGGCCCAGATGGCCGGCGCGGGCGTCCTCGTCTCGCTGCTGCTCGGCATCACCAGCGACTTCGGGAAGATCGTCATCGTCGCCCTGGTCGGCGTGCTGATGATCCTGTACGTCACCATCGGCGGCATGAAGGGCACCACCTGGGTGCAGATGGTCAAGGCCGTCCTGCTCATCGCGGGCACCCTGCTCATCACCTTCCTGATCCTGCTGAAGTTCAACTTCAACATCTCCGACCTGCTCGGCACCGCCGCCAGCAACAGCGGCAAGGGCGCCGCCTTCCTGGAGCCCGGCCTGAAGTACGGCGTCTCCGGCATCTCCAAGCTGGACTTCATCTCGCTCGGCCTCGCCCTGGTCCTCGGCACCGCGGGCCTGCCGCACATCCTGATCCGCTTCTACACCGTGCCCACCGCCAAGGCCGCCCGTAAGTCCGTGAACTGGGCGATCGGCATCATCGGCGCCTTCTACCTGATGACGATCGTCCTCGGCTTCGGCGCCGCCGCGATCCTCAACCCCGACGACATCATCGCCTCGAACAAGGCGGGCAACACGGCGGCGCCGCTCGCCGCCCTGGAGATCGGCGGCGGCTCCGGCTCCACCGGCGGTGCCATCCTCCTCGCGGTGATCTCCGCCGTCGCCTTCGCGACCATCCTCGCCGTCGTCGCCGGACTCACCCTCGCCTCCTCCTCGTCCTTCGCGCACGACATCTACGCCAACGTGATCCGCAAGGGGAAGGCCACCGAGAAGGAGGAGGTCCGCGCCGCGCGCTGGGCCACCGTCGCCATCGGCATCGTCTCCATCGCGCTCGGCGCACTCGCCCGCGACCTCAACGTGGCCGGCCTCGTGGCCCTCGCCTTCGCGGTCGCCGCCTCCGCCAACCTGCCGACGATCCTCTACAGCCTCTTCTGGAAGCGCTTCACCACCCAGGGCGCCCTCTGGTCCATCTACGGCGGGCTCTCCTCCTCCGTCCTGCTGGTGCTCTTCTCACCGGTCGTCTCCTCCAAGCCGACCTCGATGTTCCCGAGCGTCGACTTCGCCTGGTTCCCGCTGGAGAACCCTGGCCTGATCTCGATCCCGCTCGGCTTCCTGCTCGGCTGGCTCGGCTCGGTGATCGGCAAGGAGAAGGCCGACGCGGACAAGTACGCCGAGCTGGAGGTCAAGTCCCTCACCGGCACCGGAGCGCACTGAGAGAAGGAACTCACGGAGCCGTTCGGTTCATCACCCACCCCCGCGGCCGGGCCGCGTCGTAGAGTCCTACGACGCGGCCCGGCCGCACCTCGTGGCAAACGGGCCCCTGCGATGTCCCCGGTCTCACGTAGGCTCGGAAGAGATCGACCGTACCGACACCACACCGACCGCACCGACACCACCGGGGGAGGAGAGCCACCGTGCTCATCGACACCTTTGACAGGGTCGCCACCGACCTGCGCGTGTCACTGACCGACAAGTGCAATCTGCGGTGCACCTACTGCATGCCGGAAGAGGGCCTGCAGTGGCTCGGCAAGAGCGAGCTGCTCTCGGACGACGAGATCGTGCGCCTGATCCGCATCGCGGTCACCGACCTCGGCATCACCGAGGTCCGCTTCACCGGCGGCGAGCCCCTGCTCCGCCCCGGCCTCGTCTCCATCGTCGAGCAGTGCGCCGCCCTCACCCCGCGCCCGCGCATGTCCCTCACGACCAACGGCATCGGCCTCAAGCGCACCGCCGCCGCCCTCAAGGCCGCGGGCCTCGACCGGGTCAACGTCTCGCTGGACACCCTGCGCCCCGACGTCTTCAAGACCCTCACCCGCCGCGACCGCCACAAGGACGTCCTGGAAGGCCTCGAAGCCGCCCGCGAGGCCGGCCTCACCCCGGTGAAGGTCAACTCCGTCCTGATGCCGGGACTCAACGAGGACGAGGCGCCCGAGCTGCTGGCCTGGGCCGTGGCCAACGCGTACGAGCTCCGCTTCATCGAGCAGATGCCGCTCGACGCCCAGCACGGCTGGAAGCGCGACGGCATGATCACCGCAGGTGACATCCTCGCCTCGCTGCGCACCCGCTTCACCCTCACCGCCGAGGACGAGACCGTACGGGGCTCCGCCCCCGCCGAGCGCTGGACCGTCGACGGCGGCCCGCACCGCGTCGGCGTGATCGCCTCGGTCACCCGCCCGTTCTGCCGCGCCTGCGACCGCACCCGGCTCACCGCCGACGGCCAGGTCCGCACCTGCCTCTTCGCCCGCGAGGAGACCGACCTGCGCTCCGCCCTGCGCTCGGACGCGCCGGACGCGGAGATCGCGCGGCTCTGGAAGGTCGCCATGTGGGGCAAGAAGGCGGGCTCCGGACTGGACGACCCGTCCTTCCTCCAGCCCGACCGCCCGATGTCGGCGATCGGCGGCTGACGGCAGGCCTTTAAGCCCCGGACTGCCAGTCGGTCAAGTCCCGGACTCCCAGTCGGTCAAGCCCCGGACTCCCAGTCGGCGAGCGCCACGACGTCCTTGAGGAACCCTCGTACGCCCAGGAACTGCGACAGGTGCTCCCGGTGCTCCTCGCAGGCCAGCCAGGTCTTGCGCCGCTCGGGCGTGTGCAGCTTCGGGTTGTTCCAGGCGAGCACCCAGACCGCGTCGGCCCGGCAGCCCTTGGCGGAACAGATCGGGGCACCTGCGGCGCTCTCGGCGGATGTCTCGGGGAAGATCACGGGACCCAGCCTAAGTCAGGTGCTCCGCACGCTGAACGACGCATCCCCGGCCGGAGAAACGGCGACGCCGAGCAGCCACGGGGGGAGCTGCCCGGCGTCGGTCCATCGCTCCGACGGGGGATGCGGAGCGCCTCTGAAGTATGTCACGGGCACCGGGGTGCGGTGCACCGGAACGTCATGATTGATCTGAGCTTTTCCTGAGCTTCGCGGGACACGCGGGCTCAGTTGTGCTCCTGTGGCGGCGGCACCCGGCCGGCCCGCCCGTCGGGGCCCGCGGACTCGGCGCGACCGGTGGCCTCGGCCGCCTCGACGGCGGGTCGCACCGGTGCGGTGAGATACGTCGACGGCAGCGAAGGGGCATTCTCCCGGCCCGCGTTGGCGATGACCACCGCCACGTACGGCAGCAGCACGCCCAGAGCGAGCGCCACGATCGCGACATGCCGCTCCACGTTCCACAGCACCGCGGCCAGCACCACCGACACCGTACGCACGGACATCGAGATCACATAGCGCCGCTGCCTGCCCCGCACATCGTCGGCCAGCCCCTGACGGGCCCCCGTGATCCGGAAGACCTCCACCTCGTCGCTCTTCCGCAGCATGTGTTCCACCACCAGATCTCTGTGCCGGACGCTCCGGGACCGGGCCGCATCCACGGTACGCCGAGCTCCCGGCGTACCGAAGACCGGGGCGGCGCACCACCGCCGCCCGAGCGCGCCCCACCCGCACGGCCCACCCGCACGGCCCACCCGTACGGCCCCGCCCGGAATGCGGTCCTCCGCCCGCCGTCCAAGACTGGGCGGACGCGCACTCCGCGCCGCACGAGGAGGCGAAATGAGCTGGTTGTGGGCAATCATCGTGGGCCTTGTGCTCGGTGTGATCGCACGGGCGATCCTGCCGGGCAAACAAGACATCCCACTCTGGCTGACGGCCGTCTTCGGTATTCTCGGCTCCATCCTCGGTAACGCCGTGGCCGGCTGGATCGGCGTCGAGGACACCAAGGGCATCGACTGGATCCGTCATCTGCTCCAGTTGGCCGGTGCCGTGGCGGTGGTCGCCGTCGGAGACATGGCCTGGCAGTCCATCCGGGGCAACAAGCGCAGAACCTGAGCCCGGAGCAGACAGCACAGCACAGCGCCGTGGCCGGACACGCGAGGAATCGCGTGTCCGGCCACGGCGCTGTTCAGGCGTACGGCGTACGTCAGCCGGCCGGGACGACCTCCACGGCCGCCAGGTTCTTCTTGCCCCGGCGCAGCACCAGCCAGCGCCCGTGCAGCAGCTCCCCGGCGTCCGGCGCGACCTCACCGTCGGCGACCTTCACGTTGTTCACGTACGCGCCGCCCTCCTTGACCGTGCGCCGCGCACCCGACTTGCTCGGTGCCAGCCCGACCTCCACCAGGAGGTCCACCAGCGGACCCAGCTCGGCGACCCGCACGTGCGGCACCTCGGAGAGGGCCGCGCTCAGCGTCGCCTCGTCCAGCTCCGCCAGGTCACCCTGGCCGAACAGCGCCTTCGACGCCGCGATGACCGCCGCGCACTGCGCCCCGCCGTGCACCAGCGTGGTCAGCTCCTCGGCCAGCGCCCGCTGCGCGGAACGCGCCTGCGGCCGCTCCTCGGTCAGCTGCTCCAGCTCCTCCAGCTCGGCCCGGCTCTTGAAGCTGAGGATGCGCAGGTACCGCGAGATGTCCCGGTCGTCCACGTTCAGCCAGAACTGGTAGAATGCGTACGGCGTGGTCATCTCCGGGTCCAGCCAGACGGCACCGCTCTCGGACTTGCCGAACTTGGTCCCGTCCGCCTTCACCATCAGCGGCGTCGCCAGCGCGTGCACGGTGGCACCCGGCTCAAGACGGTGGATCAGGTCGATGCCCGCCGTGAGGTTGCCCCACTGGTCGCTGCCGCCCTGCTGGAGGACACAGCCGTAGCGGCGGTACAGCTCCAGGAAGTCCATCCCCTGGAGCAGCTGGTAGCTGAACTCCGTGTAGCTGATGCCCTCCTGCGACTCCAGCCGGCGGGCGACCGAGTCCTTGGTGAGCATCTTGTTGACCCGGAAGTGCTTGCCGATGTCCCGCAGGAACTCGATCGCGGACATGCCCGCGGTCCAGTCCAGGTTGTTGACCATCGTCGCCGCGTTCGGCCCCTCGAAGGTGAGGAAGGGCTCGATCTGCTCCCGCAGCCGCTGCACCCAGGCCGCGATGGTCTCCGGGTCGTTCAGCGTGCGCTCGGCGGTCGGGCGCGGGTCACCGATCTGACCGGTGGCCCCGCCGACCAGGGCGAGCGGACGGTGGCCCGCCTGCTGGAGCCGGCGCACGGTGAGGACCTGCACGAGGTGCCCCACGTGCAGGCTCGCCGCCGTCGGGTCGAAGCCGCAATAGAAGGTGACGGGACCGTCCGCGAGAGCCTTGCGCAATGCGTCCTCGTCAGTGGACTGGGCGAACAGCCCGCGCCACTTCAGCTCGTCGACGATGTCCGTCACGGTTCCGGTGCTCCTTGTGGGTGTAGGGGTTTACGAGCCAGTCTAGGCGGGTCATACGCCCTGGCTGACCGAGCTCATGTTGAAGTCCGGGATGCGCAGCGCGGGCATCGCGGCCCGGGTGAACCAGTCGCCCCACTCGCGCGGCAGCGTCTTCTCCGTACGGCCCGCCTCGGACGCCCGCGACAGCAGGTCCACCGGCGACTCGTTGAACCGGAAGTTGTTCACCTCGCCGACCACCTCACCGTCCTCCACCAGATAGACGCCGTCCCGGGTCAGCCCGGTCAGCAGCAGCGTCGCCGGATCCACCTCCCTGATGTACCAGAGGCAGGTCAGCAGCAGCGCCCGGCCGGTCGTCGCGGCCACCATCTCCTCCAGCGACCGCTCACCGCCCCCGTCCAGCACCAGGTTGTCGACGGCCGGGGCGACCGGCAGCCCGGTGAGGGCCGCGGTGTGCCGGGTCGTCGTCAGCCGCTCCAGCTTCCCGTCCCGGATCCAGTCCGTCGGGGCCAGCGGCAGCCCGTTGTCGAAGACGGAAGCGCTGTCGCCGGAGGCGTGGGCGACCACGAACGGCGCCGACTCCAGACCCGGCGCGTGCGGGTCGCTGCGCAGGGTGAGGGGGAGCGGAGCCAGCATCTCGCCGAGCCGGGTTCCGCCGCCCGGCTGGGAGAAGACCGTCCGGCCCTCCACGGCGTCCCGCGCGGTGGACGACCAGAGCTGGTAGATCAGCAGGTCCGCCACGGCGGTCGGCGGCAGCAGGGTCTCGTACCGCCCGGCGGGCAGGTCGATCCGCCGCTCCGCCCAGCGCAACCGCTGCGCCAGCTCCGCGTCCATCGCCGCCGGGTCGACGTCCTTGAAGTCCCGCGTCGACCGGCCCGCCCACGCGGAACGGGTCCGGTCCGGCGACTTGGCGTTCAGCTCCAGCGTCCCGGTCGGCTGGTCGTGGCGGAGCCGCAGCCCCGTCGACGTACCGAGGTAGGTGGAGGTCAGCTCGTGGTTGGCGAACCCGTACAGCTCGCGGCCGCCGGAGCGGGCCCGGGCGAAGGCGTCACCGAGGGCCGGGGCGAAGTCGGCGAAGACCTCGGAGCCGGTCTCGGCGGGCGCGTCCGTGAAGTCGGGGGAGGAGGGCACTCCGCCGACCAGGGGCTGCGCGTCCTCGGCGGGACCGGCACCCCGGGCGGCGGCCTCGGCGGCCCGGACCAGCGGCTCCAGGTCGTCGGCGGTCACGGCGGACCGGGAGACGACACCGGACGCCGTGCCCTCGGCGCCGTCGACGGTCGCGATGACGGTGAGGGTCCGACCCCGGGTGACGCCGTTGGTGGTGAGCGCGTTGCCGGCCCAGCGCAGGTTGGCGGAGGAGTGCTCGTCGGCGATGACCACCAGACCGTCCGTGGTGGACAGCTCCAGGGCCCGCTCGACGATCTCGTACGGCTTGCTGACGCGGCTCATCGTCCGGCCTCCTGCGTCGTGTTGAGGATGTTGACGCCCCGGAAGAGGGCGGAGGGGCAGCCGTGGGAGACCGCGGCGACCTGGCCCGGCTGGGCCTTGCCGCAGTTGAACGCGCCGCCGAGCACGTACGTCTGCGGGCCGCCGACCTTCTCCATCGAGCCCCAGAAGTCCGTGGTCGTCGCCTGGTACGCCACATCGCGTAGCTGTCCGGCGAGCTTCCCGTTCTCGATCCGGAAGAACCGCTGCCCGGTGAACTGGAAGTTGTAGCGCTGCATGTCGATCGACCAGGACCGGTCACCGACCACGTAGATCCCGCGCTCGACCCCGCCGATCAGGTCCTCCGTCGACAGCCCGCCCGGGTCCGGCTGGAGCGACACGTTCGCCATGCGCTGTACGGGGACATGGCCCGGCGAGTCCGCGTACGCGCAGCCGTTGGAGCGGCCGAGCCCCGTGAGCTTCGCGATCCGGCGGTCCAGCTGGTAGCCGACCAGCGTGCCGTCCTTGACCAGGTCCCAGGACTGCGCCTCGACGCCCTCGTCGTCGTACCCGATGGTCGCGAGGCCGTGTTCGGCGGTGCGGTCACCGGTCACGTTCATGACGGAGGAGCCGTACGCGAGCTTGCCCAGCTGGTCGAAGGTGGCGAACGACGTGCCCGCGTACGCCGCCTCGTAACCGAGCGCCCGGTCCAGCTCGGTGGCGTGGCCGATCGACTCGTGGATGGTCAGCCAGAGGTTCGACGGGTCGACCACCAGGTCGTACGTCCCCGCTTCGACGCTCGGCGCCCGCATCTTCTCCGCGAGCAGCCCGGGGATCTGCTCCAGCTCGGCGTCCCAGTCCCAGCCGGTGCCGGTCAGATACTCCCAGCCGCGCCCGGCCGGCGGGGCGATGGTCCGCATCGAGTCGAACTCACCGGTCGTGGAGTCCACCGCCACGGCCGTCAACTGCGGCTGGATGCGCACCCGCTGCTGCGTGGTGACCGTCCCGGCCGTGTCCGCGTAGAACTTGTTCTCGTGGACGGTCATCAGGGACGCGTCCACATGCGCCACCCCGTCCGCGCCCAGCAACGGCCCGCTCCACTCCGCGAGCAGCGCCGCCTTCTCCTCGTCCGGTACGGAGAACGGGTCGACGTCGTACGCCGAGACCCAGGTCCGCTCGCCGTGCACCGGCTCGTCCGCCAGCTCGACGCGCTCGTCGGAGCCCGCCGCCGCGATCACCTTGGACGACAACTTCGCCATCGCGACGGCCTGCGAGGCCACCTTCGCCGCCGCGTCCATCGTCAGGTCGACACCCGAGGCGAACCCCCACGCCCCGCCGTGCACCACCCGCACCGCGTACCCGAGGTCCGTACTGTCCGAAGCCCCGGCCGGCCGCGCGTCCCGCAGCCGCCAGGAGGCGCTGCGCACCCGCTCCAGCCGGAAGTCGGCGTGCGCGGCGCCCAGCGCGCGCGCCCGCGCGAGCGCCGCGTCGGCCAGCGCGCGCAGCGGGAGGGCCAGGAATGACTGATCTACCTCGTGGGGCACAGGGAATTCCCTTCTCGATACACGACGGCAGTGAACCATGCGGAAGGCGTGGACAGCCGGGGATATCGCGGACAGGTGTGCCCGGCACGCAACCGTGCGAACTGTAGGAACCCCACAGCACCCCGGACAAGCCACTGTCAGGGCCCGATTCCTCGATCGGCGCACGGTACCGATAGGTTTTCGACGTACCAGCCCGTCATGGACTGCGCACCACACCGCCAAGGAAAGGGTGATCCGTTGAGCCGCTCGGTTCTCGTCACCGGAGGAAACCGGGGCATCGGCCTCGCCATCGCCCGCGCCTTCGCCGACAACGGCGACCAGGTAGCGATCACCTACCGCTCCGGCGAGCCGCCCCAGGCCCTCACCGAGGCCGGTGTCCTCGCGGTCCGCTGCGACATCACCGACGCCGAGCAGGTGGAGCAGGCCTACAAGGAGATCGAGGAGAAGCACGGTCCCGTGGAGGTGCTGGTCGCCAACGCCGGTATCACCAAGGACCAGTTGCTGATGCGGATGTCCGAGGAGGACTTCACCTCCGTCGTCGACACCAACCTCACCGGCACCTTCCGGGTCGTCAAGCGCGCCAACCGCGGCATGCTGCGCGCCAAGAAGGGCCGCGTCGTCCTGATCTCCTCCGTCGTCGGCCTCCTCGGCTCGGCGGGCCAGGCCAACTACGCGGCCTCCAAGGCCGGACTCGTCGGGTTCGCCCGGTCGCTGGCCCGTGAGCTCGGCTCGCGGAACATCACCTTCAACGTCGTCGCACCCGGTTTTGTCGACACCGACATGACCCAGGCGCTCACCGAGGAGCAGCGCAAGGGCATCGTGTCCCAGGTGCCGCTGGGCCGTTACGCGCAGCCCGACGAGATCGCCGCCGCCGTGCGCTTCCTCGCCTCCGACGACGCGTCGTACATCACTGGAGCCGTCATCCCCGTTGACGGCGGATTGGGCATGGGTCACTGATCACCATGAGCGGAATTCTCGACGGCAAGCGCATCCTCATCACCGGGGTGCTGATGGAGTCGTCCATCGCGTTCCACACCGCGAAGGTGGCCCAGGAGCAGGGCGCCGAGGTCATCCTCACCGCCTTCCCGCGCCCGACCCTGACCGAGCGCATCGCCAAGAAGCTGCCGAAGCCCGCCAAGGTCATCGAGCTGGACGTGACGAACCAGGAGCACCTGGACCGGCTGGCGGGCCTGGTCCGCGAGGAGCTCGGCTCGCTGGACGGCGTCGTCCACTCCATCGGCTTCGCGCCGCAGGACGCGCTCGGCGGCAACTTCCTCAACACGCCGTTCGAGTCCGTCGCCACCGCGATGCACGTCTCGGCGTTCTCCCTGAAGTCGCTGGCCATGGCGTGCAAGCCGCTGATGAGCGAGGGCGGCTCGATCGTCGGCCTCACCTTCGACGCGCAGTACGCCTGGCCGCAGTACGACTGGATGGGCCCGGCCAAGGCCGCGCTGGAGGCCACCTCCCGCTACCTCGCCCGTGACCTGGGCAAGGACGGGCTGCGCTGCAACCTGATCTCCGCCGGACCGATCGGCTCCATGGCCGCCAAGTCCATCCCGGGCTTCTCGGAGCTGGCCGACGTCTGGAACCACCGCGCACCGCTCGCCTGGGACATGTCCGACCCGGAGCCGGCCGGCCGCGGCGTCGTGGCGCTGCTCTCCGACTTCTTCCCGCGCACGACGGGCGAGATCATCCACGTCGACAGCGGCGTGCACATGATGGGCGCCTGACCGCGCGCAGCCCCTGATGACGGCCCCCGGCCGCGTACCCCCTCCTGGCTTTTCGAGGCGGTACGCGGCCGGGGGTCGTCGCCGTCCGTGACTCCCTGCCGCCGCTCCGGTCGAAAAGTCTGACGTTCCACCGCAGAATGTGGAGGAACCGGACTTCTGTCAGGCTGCGGGAGGGAGATCGCTGTGCGCCCCACGCGTCGCCGCACCCGTCTCCTGCTGGCCGCCTCGGTCGCCGTCGCCGCGCTCGCCGTACCTCTGGGGGTCCACGTGGCCAGAGGCGCCGACTCCGGTACGGCGGCGGCGCCTCCGGAGCCCGAACCGGCCGGCTCCGAGTGCCGTACGACGATCGAGGGCTCCCGGGTCGTCGCGTACTGCTACAACCCCTACCCCTCCACCGACCTGGTCCAGCTCCACACCGAATGCGTCCGCTGGTGGGACGTCGACGCGGACGGCGCGGCGGTCGCGGTGGCGCCGGGGCGGACCGTACGGCTGGAGGACCGCTGCTGGAAGGAGATCGCGACGGCCTGGGTCAGCCACCGGCCGGCGCCGCTCTGAGGAGCCCGGCGTTATACGCGGTCTGCCAGGCAGTTCAGCGCGTGGCCCGCCGCCTCGGCCGCCGCCGTCTCCGCGTCCCCGGCGCGGATCGCCTCGACCAGTCGCGCGTGATCCATATGGTTCTCGGGGCGCAGCTCAGGTCCCACGTCACCCCGTAGGTAGTCGCGCAGCAGATCTCCGAGGTCCGCGTAGAGCCCGGTCAGTACGTCGTTGTGCGAGGCGGCGACCACCGCCAGGTGCAGCGTCGCGTCGGCCGCCACGAACGCCTCCGCGTCGCCCGAGGCCCACGCCTCCTCCCGGCGCGCCATCAGGGTGTCGAGCTGCCGCAGATCGCGCTCGGTGCGGCGTACGGCGGCGAGCCGGGCGGCCGACGACTCCAGCGTCGAGCGCAGCTCCGCGATGTGGCGCGGGTCGGCGGCGGCGAAGCGGCGGTGCATCACCCCGGCCAGCTCGCTCGTGGCGATCACATAGGTGCCCGAGCCCTGCCGGATGTCCAGCAGCCCGTTGTGCGCCAGGGCCCGGACCGCCTCGCGCACGGTGTTACGGGCCACGCCGAGCTGCTCGACCAGCTCCGGCTCGGTCGGAATCCGCGAGCCGACCGGCCACTCGCCCGAGGTGATCTGGTTCCGCAGTTGCGCGATCACCTGGTCGGCGAGTGCCGAACGCCGGGGAGACGTCAGCGCCATGGTGCTCCTTGCTCGTGAGCTGAGAGGGCGGGTCCGGGGGATTCTCTCAGGGGGACCGGGGGGAGGCCGGGTCGCCGGGAAAGGGATTGGACAACCAATCATCCCATGATTCTATGATGGCCTCATGCCGGACGACGAGACCCAGACCCAGACCCTGAACCGCGGCGCCGCCGCGCGCACCCCCACCGCCCCCCAGGCCCCGCGGCTCCCCGGAGCCGCCGAGGCCCCGGCCCCCTGGCTGCTGCGGCTGATCGCCGTCGGGCTCGTCCTGGCCGCCCTCAACCTCCGCCCCGCCATCACCAGCCTCGGCGCCCTCCTCGAAGAGGTCCGCGACGGGCTGCACATGAGCGGCAGCGTGGCGGGCGTGCTCACCTCCGTACCGCCGCTCTGCTTCGCGGTCTTCGGGGTCATGGCACCCCGCCTCGCCCGCCGCTTCGGCGCGGGCGCCGTCGTCTGCGCGGGCATGGCGGCCATCGCGGCGGGCCTGGTGATCCGCCCGTACATCGGCTCCACCGCCGGGTTCCTGGCCGCCAGCGCGCTGGCTCTGATGGGCATCGCCGTCAGCAACATCCTGATGCCGGTGATCGTCAAGCGCTGGTTCCCCGACCGCGTCGGCACGATGACCGGCCTCTACTCCATGGCCCTGGCTCTCGGCACCGCTCTCGCCGCCGCCGTCACCGTGCCGCTGACGAGCGCCATGGGCGGGAGCTGGCAGTCCGGGCTGGCCGTCTGGGCCGTGCTCGCCGCCCTCGCGGTGCTGCCGTGGATCGTCCTCGTACGGGACAAGACCCCGGCGCCCGGGACGCCCGCACCGGACCGGTCCGCGTCCGGTCAGACCTCCCGGCCCGCCGACGCCCCGGAGCTCCGGATCACCCGCAGCCGGACCGCCTGGGGGCTCGCCTGCTTCTTCGGGCTCCAGGCGACGGCCGCGTACATCACCATGGGCTGGATGCCGCAGATCTTCCGCGACGCCGGGGTCTCGGCCGGTACGGCGGGCGTCCTGCTCGCGGTCACCATGGCGATGGGCGTCCCGCTCGCCTTCGTCATCCCCAGGGTCGCCGGCCGGCTCAAGCAGCAGGGCCCCATCGTGGTCGTCCTGGGTCTGTGCGGCCTGATCGGTTACGGCGGCCTCTACCTGGCCCCAGCCGCCGGTGCCTGGGTCTGGGCGGTGCTGCTCGGCGTGGCCAACTGTGCCTTCCCGCTCGCCCTCACCATGATCGGCATGCGCTCGCGGACCGGGGCGGGCGTGGTCCGGCTCTCCGCCTTCGCCCAGTCCACCGGCTACCTGCTGTCCATCCCGGGCCCGCTGCTCGTCGGCGTGCTCTACCAGCACAGCGGCGGCTGGGGACTGCCGATCGCACTGATGGCGGGGCTGATGATCCCGCAGATGGTGGCCGGAGTGCTGGCCGGGCGGGACCGGACCGTCGAGGACGAATGCTGAGATGCGAGACTGGCTCCATGCCAGTGCTCGATCCGCAGCCCAAGAACGGTCAGAAGAAGCTCCTCCTCGTCTTCGGGGCGATGCTTCTCGTCACGGTGGTCATCGGTGTGATCGCCTCGATCGCCTCGCCCTGACGTCCGGCGGCCCCGCCCGTGGACTGCCGCCTCGCCCATGGTGGGGCTGGCCCCCTGTCCCCTAGGGGGCCAGGGTCAGGGTGAAGTGGGTGGATCACCGGATGGGACCGGCCCGATCCGTTCCGTAGGTTCTTCGGTAACGAACCGAACACCCCACGGAGGCGGACATGCCGGTCCCTGCGCACCTCAGGTCCCACCGACCGGCCGCCTCCTCGCGACCCGCCGCCGCTTCCCACCGGCCGACCACGGCTTCCCACCGGCCGGCCACCGCTTCTCACCGACCGGCCGCCGACCGTGTCGAGATACGGCTGTCGTGGTGGGCCGTGGCGCTCCCGGCCGTCGCGTTTGCCGCGCTGCTGCTCATGATCATGAGCCCGGGCCAGGCGCAGGCGGCCACCGCCGACCCCGCACTCGGACAGCTGATCGAGCGCGCGCTCCACCTGCTCGCCCCTTGATCCACGCGTCGCGGCGAAACCGTCCCGGACCGGCGCGTCCACCTTCCGGATGAGGCTGTCAACACCCTGCGCCGGAGGCCGCGTTTCATGCGAAGCTGAGGTGTATGAGCGTCGAGACACCTCGCAGGATCGTCCTTCTCAGGCATGCCAAGGCGGAATGGTCGCAGAGTTCGGATCATGAGCGCCCGCTGGCCGAGCGCGGTCGTAAGGACGCGCCCGTGGCCGGCCGCAGGCTCGCCGACTCCAACATCGACTTCGATCTGGCCCTCTGCTCCAGCGCCGTCAGGACCCGGGAGACCTGGAAGCTGGCGGTCCACGAGTTCGCCCAGCGCCCCAGGACCGTCTACGAGGAGAGGCTGTACGAGGCCTCCCTCGGCGAACTGATCGCCCTGTTCAACGAGGTCCCGGACGACGTCCACAACCTCCTGGTCATCGGCCACAACCCGGGCATGCACAGCGCCGCCGACGCCCTCTCCGGATCGGCCGAGGGCGACACCCTGGCCCGGATGACCCGGGACGGCTTCCCGACGGCGTCCTACGCCGTGGTGGAGTTCCCCGGCTCCTGGAAGAGCGTGGAGCACGGGGCGGGCAGGCTCACCGAGTACTGGACGCCGAACGACTGAGTGCCCCGGTCTCACCGGCACACATGAACACGCAGGGCCCCGGCACGCGTCCCGTGCCGGGGCCCTCTTCCGTACGCTGCCGGAGACCGTCGGGCGACTCCGTACGCTGCCGAAACCGTCAGTCGACGACGCCGTCCGCCGCCTCGACCTCTTCACGGGTGATGCCGAGCAGATAGAGCACGGTGTCCAGGAACGGCACGTTCACCGCCGTGTGCGCCGCCTCGCGGACCACGGGCTTGGCGTTGAAGGCGACCCCGAGCCCCGCCGTGTTCAGCATGTCGAGGTCGTTCGCCCCGTCCCCGATGGCCACGGTCTGGTCCAGCGGCACCCCCGCCTGCTCGGCGAAGCTCCGCAGCAGACGGGCCTTCCCCGCCCGGTCCACCACATCGCCGACGACCCGCCCGGTGAGCTTGCCGTCCACCACCTCCAGGGTGTTGGCGGAGGCGAAATCGAGGCCGAGGCGCTCCTTGAGGTCGTCCGTGACCTGGGTGAATCCGCCCGAGACGACGCCCACCTGGTATCCGAGGCGCTTCAGCGTACGGATCAGGGTGCGGGCGCCGGGCGTGAGCCGGACCTCGGCGCGCACCTTGTCCACCACCGAGGCGTCCAGCCCCGCCAGCAGCGCGACCCGGGCGTGCAACGACTGCTCGAAGTCCAGCTCGCCGCGCATCGCCTGCTCGGTGACCTCGGCGACCTTGTCCTCACAGCCCGCGTGGGCCGCGAAGAGCTCGATCACCTCGTCCTGGATCAGCGTGGAGTCCACGTCCATCACGACCAGCCGCTGCGCCCGCCGGCTCAGCCCGGCCGAGACCACGGCGACGTCCACGCCGATCTCCGCGGCCTCGGTCGCCAGCGCGGTCCGCAACTCCGCCGTCCCGGTCCCCGACACCGCGAACTCGACCGCCGTGACCGGGTACTTCGCCAGCCGGAAGATGCGGTCGATGTTGCCGCCGGTCGCGGTGATCGCGGCCGCTATGGCGGCGGTCGACTCCGCGGTGAGCGGGTGGCCCAGCACGGTCACATGGGAACGGCCGCTGCCTCGGGGCCGGTTGTCACCGGTGCCCGAGATGATCTCGGCCTGGAGCTTCAGGGATTCGGCCCAGCTGTGCACGGTCGCCCGCAGATCGCCCTCGGTCGTCCCGCCCGCGGTGGGCGAGGTGACCAGGGCGCACAGCACGATGCGGCCCCGGGTGACGACCTGCTCGATGTCCACGACGTCGACGGCGTACGCGGCGAGGGTGTCGAACAGCCCGGCGGTGATGCCGGGGCGGTCCTTGCCGAAGATCTTGACGAGGAGCGTGGGGGTGCTGTCCGCAAGGTCCACAGGTTCCGCAAGGTCCACAGGTTCCGCCGGATTCACAGGTTCCGCCGGGTTCACGGGAGGTTCGGAGGAGGAGGAAGGCTGAGGTGGCTGAGATGCGCTCATGGTGATCCCACCGTATCGGTCTCGAGGCCGCGCCCGGCTGCCCGTCCCGAGTGCCGGACGGACGACACGGAGCAGACCCGGGGCAGACCCGGGGCAGACCCGGGCGTTCCGCCCGCTGTCCCCTTTGTTCCGGGATCACACCGCTTCTCCGCTTCCAGGACCGGCTTCTCCGGCCCGACTTTCGGATAAGGGACTGCTCCTGGAATAGTTCCCCACGATGTTCAGCATCCCTAGACTCCCTGCGACGGGGGTAACACGGGGGACAACTAGTGGGGCGCGGAGTGCCGGAACTCGTACTGGAATTGAATGGCAGCACCTGGACGCTCGATCCGTCCAGGCCGTACACCCTGGGGCGTGACCCGCAGGGGGACCTGACGATCGACGACGCCAGGGTCTCGTGGCGGCACGCCACGATCAGCTGGGGCGGCCGGAGTTGGTTCATCGAGGACCACGGCTCCACCAACGGCACGTATGTGCAGGGACAGCGGATCCAGCGGACGGAGATCGGGCCCGGCTCCGCCGTGCGCCTGGGCAACGCGACCGACGGCCCGCAGCTGAATCTCACCGCCGGTGCCGGTGCTCACGGCGGCCGGCCGGCCGCCGCAGCCCACCAGGCCCCCGCGCACCAGCAACACCAGCCGCAGCAGCACGCGCAGGCGGGCGGCGGCGCCTGGCCCGGACAGCAGGCAGCCGCCCAGCACCAGGCCCCGCCCCAGCAGGCGTGGCAGCAGCAGGCACCGGAGCACCAGCAGCAGGCCCCGCACCAGCAGCAGGTTCCGCACCAGCAGGGCCCGGCCCGGCCCGCCGCCCCGGCCCACGGCGGCGGACCGGTCCACGGCGGTGCCGCAGGTGCTCCGCCCGCCTACGGCGACCGCAGCCCGACCACGTTCCACCAGCTGGCGCTCGGCCGGGTCATGCGCATCGGCCGTGCGCTGGAGAACGAGCTGGTCGTCTCCGACCTCCAGGTCTCCCGCAACCACGCCGAGTTCCACGCGACGCCCGACGGCCGGTTCGAGATCCGCGACCTCGGCTCGCACAACGGCACGTACGTCAACGGTCTGCCGCTCCAGAAGTCCGGCTCGGCGCTGCTCGGCCCGAACGACATCGTCGGCGTCGGCCACTCGACGTTCCGCCTGGTCGGCGACCGGCTGGAAGAGTTCGTCGACACCGGCCAGGTCTCCTTCTCGGCCCGCCACCTCACGGTGACGGTCGACGGCGGCAAGCAGATCCTCAAGGACGTCTCCTTCGGCGTCCCGGAGAAGTCGCTGGTCGCGGTCATCGGCCCCTCCGGCTCCGGGAAGTCGACTCTCCTCAAGGCCCTCACCGGCTACCGGCCCGCCGACGAGGGCGACGTCCTCTATGACAACCGGAACCTGTACAAGCAGTTCGCCGAACTGCGCCAGCGCATCGGTCTGGTCCCGCAGGACGACATCCTGCACAAGGAACTGACCGTCACCAAGGCCCTCAAGTACGCGGCCAGGCTCCGCTTCCCCGCGGACACCACCGAGGCCGAGCGCCAGGCCCGGATCACCGAGGTCCTCGCCGAGCTCAAGCTCGACATCCACAAGGACAAGAAGATCACCTCGCTCTCCGGCGGCCAGCGCAAGCGCGTCTCGGTCGCCCTGGAGCTGCTGACCAAGCCGTCGCTGATCTTCCTGGACGAGCCGACCTCCGGCCTCGACCCGGGCATGGACCGCGATGTCATGCAACTGCTGCGCGGCCTCGCCGACGACGGCCGTACCGTGCTCGTCGTCACGCACTCCGTGGCCGAGCTGGCCATCTGCGACAAGCTGCTCGTGATGGCGCCCGGCGGCGCCGTCGCGTACTTCGGTCCGCCGGAGGAGGCGCTGAACTTCTTCGGCTACAGCTCCTGGGCCGACGTCTTCTCCGCCTTCGAGAACTACCGCGACTACGACTGGGCGGGCCGCTGGCGCGGTTCGCAGCACTACCAGATGTACGCCGCCGACATCGACGCCGTCGCCGCGCAGTCCGTCCACATGCCGCCGCCCCAGCAGATGCGGCCGCCGAAGCCGCAGAGCTGGGGGACGCAGCTGTGGACCCTGGTGCGCAGATACACCTCGGTCATCGCCTCCGACAAGGCCTTCCTCGGTCTGATGGTGGCGCTGCCGGCGGTGATCGGTGTGCTGGCCGCGGTCATCCCGGCCGACTTCGGACTGGCCCCGCCGACCCCGCCGACCCAGTTCAACGGCAAGGCCGGAATGATCCTGCTGATCCTCGCGGTCGGCATCTGCCTGGCCGGTTCGGCCAGCTCCGTACGGGAACTGATCAAGGAACGCGTCATCTACGAACGGGAACGGGCCACCGGCCTCTCCCGCTCGGCCTACCTGGTGTCCAAGGTGATCGTGCTCGGCGTGATCACGGCCTTCCAGAGCGTCATCCTCTGCGGAATCTGCTTCGCCGCCCGTGACCTGCCGGCCGAGGGCCTGTTCATGTCTCCGGCCGTCGAGATCTGCCTCTCCATCGTGGCCCTCGGGTTCACCTCGATGATGTTCGGCCTGATGATCTCCGCGCTGGTCAAGACCTCCGAGATGACCATGCCGCTGCTGGTCATGTTCGCGATCGTCCAGCTGGTGTTCACCGGGGTCCTCTTCCAGGTGTACGGTACGCCCGGCCTGGAGCAGCTCACCTGGCTGATGCCGTCCCGCTGGGGCGTGGCCGCGGCCGGCACCACCCTGGACCTGGCCAACCTGATGCCGCCGTGGGACCCGAAGAACCCGACCGACCTGGACCCGCTCTGGGAGGCCACGGCGACCCAGTGGGGGATCAACATCTTCGTGCTGCTGGTGCTCGGCCTCCTCTGCGCCTTCGCCGTCGCCCGGCTGCTGCGCCGCCACGAGCCGGAGGTCATGCGCAAGTAAGGCCCGTACGGAGGCTTGTACGGTACGACGCCGAGGCCGGCACCCCGTGGGGTGCCGGCCTCCGGCATGTGCGCTGCTGGGCTCAGTACGCGCTGTCGACGTTGTCCATGGTGCCGTAGCGGTCGGCCGCGTAGTTGCAGGCGGCGACGATGTTGGCGACCGGGTCGTACAGGTCCTTCTTGGTGCCCTTGACGTGGTACCGGTCGAAGGTCGGCTGGATCACCTGGAGAAGGCCCTTGGAGGGGACGCCGTTGCGGGCGTTGATGTCCCAGTTGTTGATCGCCCAGCGGTTGCCGCTGGACTCCCGGATGATGTTGCGGTGGATCCCCTCGTAGGAGCCGGGGATGCCTTCCTTCTTCATGATCGCCATGGCCTCGCGGATCCAGCCGTCCAGGTTGTTGGCGTAGACGGGCTTGCGCGCGGTGGAGCGGTTGGCGGCCTCGGCGCCGCGCTTCTTCGCGTCGGCCTTGGCCTTGGCGGCCTTCTCGGCCTTGTCCTTCGCGTCCGCCGCGGCCTTGGCCTTCGCGGCCTTCGCCTTGGTCTCGGCGGCGGCCTTCGCCTTGGCGGCGTCGGCGGCCTTCACGAGCTGCTCGGCGGTGGAGTGCTGCTCGATGATGCTGTTCTGCACGGTCTTGGCCTGTGCGGAGCCACCGGTGAAGGCGACGGGGGCGGCAGCGCCTGCTGCCTGCGGGGCGACCTCGGCCTCGGCGTTCGACGGGACGAGCGAGAAGGTCAGGGAGGCGACGGCCAGGGCCGACACACCGGCCACGGAGATCTTCTGGACCTTGTTCAGACGACGGACACGGCTGGGGATGCGAGTCGCAGACATGTAGGGCTACCTCTTCGAATGCTCAGGTGTCCTCACGGAGGACGAGACCGGAGGCGGCGATGCGCACCTCCGTCGGGGACGAGAGCAATTCTTAGCGGCAGCAAAATTGCGTGGCAAAGGTGTGACGTACGAAGCCGGGTAGTGGAACAGGGTCCTGTTCGTCCGAAATAACCCCCGCTCATGCCCACCCAAAACGCCCTTTTGGGTCCACTAGGGACGTTCGTAAGTGACCTGCGCCCTATGCCTGGGCTCACATCGGCGACGCGCCGACCTCACCACTCGTTGCTGGAGCAATTCGGAGCGTTACGTTCCTCATCCGGCAGGATGAGGTGGACGTCGCCGAACTCGTGCCAGAGGTAGCGCCGCTCCAGCGCCGCCTCGTACCCGAGGCGCAGCGCCTCACGCCCCGCCACCGCCTCCAGCATCAGCAGGTGCGAGGCCTGCGGTTCGTGCAGCCCGGTCAGCAGCCCGTCCACCACCCGCACACCCCGGCGCGGCGTCACCACCAGGTCCGTCCAGCCCGCGGCGGGCCGCACCACTCCGTCCGCGTCCGCCGCCGACTCCAGCGCCCGCACCGCCGTCGTCCCGACCGCGACCACCCGGCCGCCCGCCGCCCGCGCCGCGTTCACCAGCCACGCCGTGGCGGACGGCACCGCGAACCGTTCCGGGTACGGCGGCTCGTGCGCCTCCGCCGACGCCACCCCCGTATCCAGCGACAGCGGCGCGAACTGCACCCCGCGGCTCACCAGCTCCGCCACCAGGGCGGCGGTGAAGGGCCGGGCGGCGCTCGGCATCTCCGCCGAACCGCTCCCGTCGGCCCCCTGGACCGCGAACACCGTCTGGTACGCCGAGAGCGGCTGGTCCCGCTCCGTGTACGCGTACCGGATCGGCCGCCCGTACCGCCGCAACAGCTCCGGCACCCGCTGCGGAACCCGCGCCCACCACAATCGCGCGCCCACGGCGGGGCCCGGGGCGCGGCGCCGGTCCGGCCCGCCCGGCAGACCGCCTCCCACCGGCTCCTCCAGCACCAGCTCCCGCCCGCCCGGCAGCCGTACGACGGCACCGGCGGGCCCGCCCGGACGCGGCCCGCTGGCCCCCGAGGCGCCGGGCGCCCGCAGCTCCACCGCCCACCGCCCGTCCTCACCCCGCGTGGAGAAGTGCACGACGACCCGCTCGCCGCCCACCCGCCCGTTCACCGCGGCCGGCAACGTCGCCGACGTGTTCACCACCAGCACGTCACCGGCCCGCAGCTGCCCCGGCAACTCCCGGAACGCATGGTGCGAGACGGCCGGCCCCCGCGTCACCAGCAGCCGTACGTCGTCCCGCCCCGACCCCCGCTGCTCGGCCGGCACCCGGGCCGACAGCTCCACCGGCACCCGCAACGCCTCCAGCGACGACGCCCGGCACCCCTCATCCGCCGGAGCACCCGGGCTCCCGTCCCGCCGCGCCGCCTCCACCGCACTCACCGCGCACCCCCGAAAGCCCCCGGGCCCTCCTCCAGCAGCGCCGGAGCGGCGAACCGGCCGCTCGCCGGCCGCTCCCGCACCAACCGCAGGAACGCGGGCGCCACGCTCGCCGGCGACGGGCGCGTCTCCCCGCCGTCGTCCGGCACCGCGGCCTCGTACAGATCCGTGTCCATGTCCCCCGGATCGACCGCCCACACCCGCAGCCCCGGCTCCTCCACGCCCAGCACCGCCGCCAGCTGGTCCAGCGCCGCCTTCGACGCCCCGTAACCGCCCCACGTCTCGTACGCCTCCGCCGCCGCGTCCGAGCTGACCATCACAACCGCCCCCGAGGCCGACGCCCGCAGCAACGGCAGCGCCTCCTGTACGAGGCCGAGCGCGGCCACCACATTGGTCTCCAGCGCCTGCCGCAACCCCTCCAGCGGCTGCGCCTCCAGCCGGACCAGCGGCTCGGCACCCAGCACGCTGGCATTGCTCACCAGCAGATCGAGCCCGCCCAGCTCCCCGGCGGCCGCCACCAGCTCCGCCCGGTGCGCCGCGTCCGTGACATCGCCCGGCACGGCCACCACCCGCGCCCCGTACCGCTCCCGCACCTCCTTCGCCGCCGCCTCCAGCACCCCGGACGTCCGCGCGTCCAGCACCAGATCCCACCCCTGCCGGGCCAGCGCCTCGGCCAGCGCGCGCCCCAGCCCCTTCGAACCACCCGTGATCAACGCAACCGGCATCGTGACCGTCCCCTTACAGCGCATCGGCGTCCACCGGGCCGACCCCGGCGACTCCAACCTAGGAAGCCCTGATCACGGAGCGCCTCGCCCAGGAGCCGCACCCGCACCCGGCACTTCGTCCTAGGACCGGGGAGGTCCTAGGACCTGCGACCGGCTACGGGCCACGACCGGCCTAGGTCCACGGCCCGCCCGCAGCCGTCCTCGGCCCGATACGGCCCCCGTACCCCCGCCGGTACGGTGATCCCATGAGTCATCGCCCACCGTCGGCCCTCGCCGCGGTGAGTGCCGCGCTGCTCGCCATGAGCCGGCACCTCGAAGTAGGAGACGTCCTCAAGACGATCGTCGCCTCCGCCCGCGACCTGCTCGACGCCCAGTACGCGGCCCTGGGCGTCCCGGACGACCACGGCGGCTTCGCCCAGTTCGTCGTCGACGGCGTGAGCGACGAACAGTGGAAGGCCATCGGCCCGCTGCCCCGCCAGCACGGCATCCTCGCCGCGATGCTGCACCAGGCGAAGCCCGAGCGGCTCGCCGACGTCCGCAAGGACCCACGCTTCGAGGGCTGGCCCGACGCGCACCCGGACATGTCCGACTTCCTCGGCCTGCCCATCACGGACGGCGACGAGATCATCGGCGCGCTCTTCCTCGCCAACAAGATGTGCCCCAAGCCCGACGGCGGCTGCGGCTTCACCGCCGAGGACGAGGAACTGCTCTCGATCCTCGCCCAGCACGCCGCGATCGCCCTCACCAACGCCCGCCTCTACGAGCGCAGCCGCGAGCTGACCATCGCCGAGGAACGCTCCCGCCTCGCCCACGAGCTGCACGACGCGGTCAGCCAGAAGCTGTTCTCGCTCCGGCTCACCGCCCAGGCCGCCGCCGCACTCGTCGACCGCGACCCGGCCCGCGCCAAGGGAGAGCTCCAGCAGGTCGCCGTCCTCGCCGCCGAAGCCGTCGACGAGCTGCGGGCGGCCGTCGTGGAGCTGCGCCCGGCCGCACTCGACGAGGACGGCCTGATCGCCACCCTCCGTACCCAGATCCAGGTCCTGGACCGGGCCCACGCGGCCGCGGTCACCTTCGGCAGCAGCGGTGTACGCGCCCTGCCCGCCGCCCAGGAGGAGGCGCTGCTCCGGGTCGCCCAGGAGGCCCTGCACAACGCGCTGCGCCACTCCGGCGCCGAGCGCGTGCACGTCACCCTGACCCGGCGCGCGGCCGCGACCGTCCTGCTCATCACCGACGACGGCATCGGCTTCGACCCCATGGCCGTCCGGCGGGCGGGCCGCCACCTCGGGCTCGTCTCCATGCGCCACCGGGCCAAGAGCGTCGGCGGCCGCCTCACCGTTGTTTCGGAGCCCGGAAAGGGCGCCACGATCGAGATGGAGGTCCCCGGTGGCTGAGAAGATCATCAAGGTGCTGCTGGTCGACGACCACCAGGTGGTCCGCCGTGGACTGCGTACGTTCCTGGAGATCCAGGAGGACATAGAGGTCGTCGGCGAGGCGTCCGACGGCGCGGAGGGCGTGGCCCGCACCGTGGAGCTGCGGCCCGACGTCGTCCTCATGGACATCAAGATGCCCGGCACCGACGGCATCGAGGCCCTGCGCAGGCTCCGCCGGCTCGACAACCCGGCCAAGGTCCTCATCGTCACCAGCTTCACCGAACAGCGCACGGTGGTCCCGGCCCTGCGCGCCGGAGCCTCCGGTTACGTCTACAAGGACGTCGACCCGGACGCCCTGGCCGGTGCCATCCGGTCGGTCCACGCCGGACACGTCCTGCTCCAGCCGGAGGTCGCCGGCGCACTCCTCGCCCAGGAGGACGCGGGCAGCGGTACGGGCCGGGGGAGCACCCTCACCGAGCGCGAGCGCGAGGTCCTCGGCCTCATCGCCGACGGCCGCTCCAACCGGGAGATCGCCCGCGCGCTCGTCCTCTCGGAGAAGACGGTCAAGACCCATGTGTCGAACATCCTGATGAAACTCGACCTGGCGGACCGCACGCAGGCGGCGCTGTGGGCGGTCCGGAACGGGGCCGCGGGCTGACCAGCGCCACCCCAGCCCGTCCGGCGCTTGAGGCCGGACCCCTCGCGCAGGAGCCCCCGAGGCAACGGAGCACCGAGCCCGGCAAACCCCAGCCCGTCCGGCGTTTGAGGACGGAACCCTCACCCCCGGTGGGCCCGCCCAGAACACGCCCCCCGCCCAGGGGCACCCGGGAATCAGCCCGTCCGGCGCCTGAGGACAAAGGCCCGCGGCTACCGCGCCACCTCCCCGCCCTCCACATACGCGTTGTACGCGGCGACAACCGCCCGCCGAGCCACCCGCTCCACCGGCCGCAACGCATCCCCCCGAGCCGCGATCTCCGACGCGCTCACCGCACCCCCGTGCCCCGACCCGTACGCCACCGAGACCAGCAGCCCCACCCGCCGCGCCAGCTCCAGCACCCGCACCGCCCGCGGCGGATACCCGGGCGCCAGCACATCCCGCCCCCGGCCCCCCTCCGCCCGCGCCCGGTACGCGTCCACCGCCGCCTCCGCCACCGGCCCGGAACCGGCCACATCCAGCCGGGACAGCGCCGCCGTCGCCTCCCGCAACGCCTCCGCCAGCTCCCGCTCCGCCTCGCTCAGCGACGGCACGTCCGCCGGCGGCGCCTCCCGTACCGGCAGCACCCGCCACACCACCTCGACGTGCAGATCCCCGGCCGGCCCGACCTCGCTCACCTCCGGCACCAGCCCGTACGGCACCCCGTACGCGATCACCGCCTCCTCCGCCTCCAGCGCCCGCGCGTTGAAGTCCGGCGGACCGGACAGCCCCAGCGGATGCCCCGGCACCGGCAGCGCGACCCGGAAACCGGTCGCCCCCAGCGCCCGCAGCCGCCCGAGCGCCAGCGTGAGTCCGACCGGCCCCGCCTCACCCGGCAGCCCCTCGACGCGGTGCACCGCGTCCTCCCCGACAACCGCGAGAGCCGCGTCGTCCGGCGAGACAAGTCCCGCCAGAAGCGCGTTCCCCCAGGCGGCCAACAACCCTGAACGTGGTTCCACAAGCATGGAGACAGCCTAGAGAACGAACCGGGAACGGACCGGAGACGGACCGGGACCGGACCTCACGGCCGGACCACTCGCGCGGTGGCGTAGGTTTTCTCCTGGGACTGTGCCCACAGGCACGCGACGATCTCGACGAGACTGCATGGGGAGACAACGCGCTCATGAGCGATGTACTGGAGCTGGTGGACGTATCCGTGGTCCGCGACGGACGCGCTCTGGTGGACGACGTCTCCTGGTCGGTCAAGGAGGGGGAGCGCTGGGTCATCCTGGGCCCCAACGGCGCCGGCAAGACGACGCTCCTCAACCTGGCGTCCAGCTACCTCTTCCCGAGCAAGGGAACGGCCACCGTCCTCGGTGAGCAGCTGGGCGGCGTCGGCACCGACGTCTTCGAGCTCCGCCCCCGCATCGGCATGGCGGGCGTGGCGATGGCCGACAAGCTGCCCAAGAAGCAGACGGTCCTGCAGACCGTGCTCACCGCCGCGTACGGCATGACCGCCACCTGGCACGAGAACTACGAGGCCGTCGACGAAGAGCGCGCCCGCGCCTTCCTGGACCGCCTCGGCATGACCGAGTACCTGGACCGCAAGTTCGGCACGCTCTCCGAAGGAGAGCGCAAGCGCACGCTGATCGCCCGCGCGATGATGACCGACCCCGAACTGCTGCTCCTCGACGAGCCCGCCGCCGGACTCGACCTCGGCGGCCGCGAGGACCTGGTCCGCCGCCTCGGCCGCCTCGCCCGCGACCCGTACGCCCCCTCCATGATCATGGTCACCCACCATGTCGAGGAGATCGCGCCCGGCTTCACCCACGTCCTGATGATCCGCCAGGGCAGGATCCTCGCGGCCGGACCCATGGAGACCGAGCTCAGCTCCCGTAACCTCTCGCTCTGCTTCGGCCTGCCGCTGATCGTCGAGCACACCGGCGACCGCTACACCGCCCACGGCCTGCCCCTCTCCTGACCGGCCCGGGGCGATCCCCGGAACAAGCCCTGCGGCGCGTACCGCAGTTGACGACAGTTGACCACCCCTGCGCCCTGTCGGTGACGCACCGACAGTCCTACGATGACCATGTGGACATCGACGCGTGGGTGTGGTGGCTGATCATCGCGGTGGGGCTGGGCATCCCCCTCGTCCTGACCGCGATGCCCGAGTTGGGAATGTTCGCGGTCGGGGCGCTGACAGCGTCGCTCGTCGCCGCGCTCGGCGGCGGCATCGTCGCCCAAGTGCTGGTCTTCGTCGGGGTGTCGGTGGCGCTGCTCGTCGTCGTCCGCCCGATCGCCGCCAGACACCGGGCCGGACAGACCGGACACGCCAGCGGTATCGACGCGCTGAAAGGCCGTCAGGCGGTCGTGCTGGAACGGGTCAGCGCCGCCGGCGGCCGCATCAAGCTCGCCGGCGAGGTCTGGTCGGCGCGCTCGCTCGACGAGGACCAGGTCTACGAGCCCGGCCGACAGGTCGATGTCGTGGACATCGAGGGAGCGACGGCCGTCGTCATGTGAGCGAACCACGCACGGGGCGGGCGCAGTTCTGCGAGACTCGAAGTCGATCATGTCGATCATCATGAGATCCGCCGGCAACCGAAGGGCACGAGAGACACGATGCAACCGATCATCATCGTCCTGATCATTCTGGTGGTGCTCGTCTTCATCGCCCTGATCAAGACGATCCAGGTCATCCCGCAGGCCAGCGCCGCCATCGTCGAGCGCTTCGGCCGCTACACGCGCACCCTCAACGCGGGCCTGAACATCGTCGTCCCGTTCATCGACTCGATCCGCAACCGGATCGACCTCCGTGAACAGGTCGTGCCCTTCCCGCCGCAGCCGGTGATCACCCAGGACAACCTGGTCGTCAACATCGACACCGTCATCTACTACCAGGTGACCGACGCCCGCGCCGCGACCTACGAAGTCGCCAGCTACATCCAGGCGATCGAGCAGCTCACCGTCACCACCCTCCGCAACATCATCGGCGGCATGGACCTGGAGCGGACCCTGACCTCCCGCGAGGAGATCAACGCGGCCCTGCGCGGCGTCCTCGACGAGGCCACCGGCAAGTGGGGCATCCGCGTCAACCGCGTCGAGCTCAAGGCCATCGAACCGCCCACCTCCATCCAGGACTCGATGGAGAAGCAGATGCGCGCCGACCGCGACAAGCGCGCCGCGATCCTCACCGCCGAAGGTATCCGGCAGTCCCAGATCCTCACCGCCGAAGGTGAGAAGCAGTCCGCGATCCTGCGCGCCGAGGGCGAGTCGAAGGCAGCGGCCCTCAGGGCCGAGGGCGAGGCCCAGGCGGTACGTACGGTCTTCGAGGCCATCCACGCCGGCGACCCGGACCAGAAGCTGCTGTCGTACCAGTACCTCCAGATGCTCCCGAAGATCGCCGAGGGCGACGCCAACAAGCTCTGGATCGTGCCCAGCGAGATCGGCGACGCCCTCAAGGGCCTCAGCGGCGCCTTCGGCAACATCGGCGGCGGCGCCCCGGGCTTCAACACCGGAGGCAACGAGGGCAATGGAGGCAACGGCGGAAACGGGGGCAACGGCGGCAACGGAGGCGGTCCCGGCGTGGTCAACCCCCGTGGCACCGCCGTCGAACGCCGCGAAGAACCCCCGGTCCACTGACGCGCCACCCCCTTCGTGCATGATCAGTGAGGCCCCTCGACCTTCATGGCGGGGAGGCATCACTGACCATCGAAGGAGATGGCCTTGTCCATCTGGGAAATACTCGCCGTCTTCGCGGCGGGAGTCGGCGCGGGCACGATCAACACGATCGTCGGCTCAGGCACCCTGATCACCTTCCCCGTCCTGCTCGCCACCGGCCTCCCGCCGGTCACCGCCACCGTCTCCAACGCGCTCGGCCTCATCCCCGGCTCCATCAGCGGAGCCATCGGCTACCGCAAGGAGCTGGCCGGCCAACGCCGCCGCATCCTCAAACTGAGCGTCGGAGCCGCCATCGGCGGCCTCACCGGTGCCACCCTCCTGCTCGCGCTGCCCTCCACCGCGTTCGAGACGATCGTCCCGGTCCTGGTCGCCCTGGCCCTCGTCCTGGTGATCCTGCAACCACGCATCAGCAAAGCCGTCCAGCGCCGCCGCGAACGCACCGGCACCCCGCCCCGCCCCGACGGCGGCCCGATCCTCTTCACCGGCCTGACGCTCGCCAGCGTCTACGGCGGCTACTTCACGGCCGCCCAGGGGATCATCTACCTCTCCCTGATGGGCATGCTGGTCGACGACACCCTCCAGCGCCTCAACGCCGTCAAGAACGTCCTGGCCGCCGTGGTCAACACCATCGCCGCGCTGTTCTTCCTCTTCGTCGCCGACTTCGACTGGACGGCGGTCGTGCTGATCGCGGCCGGCTCGGCCATCGGCGGCCAGATAGGCGCCAAGGTCGGCCGCCGCCTCAGCCCCACCCTCCTGCGCGCCCTGATCGTCGTGGTCGGCTCGGCGGCCATCGTCCAGCTGCTGCTCCGCTGACCCCCGTGGGCCCGCCCCCGCACAGGGACGGGCCCACGCACACAGCATCAGCCGTACGTCATCTACGCCATGGCTCTACGCGGCAGCCGCCGCCCGGTCCAGCCACTCCGGCAGCTCCGCCCGGTCACCGGCCCCCATCGCCAGCAGCATCGCCTCGGCGGGGGAGGGGACGAACGGCTGCTTCAGCAACGGCATCCCCGCCTGCTCCGGCGTCCGGGCCGCCTTGCGGTGGTTGTCCTCGGCGCAGGACGCCACCGTGTTCAGCCAGGTGTCCTGACCGCCCTGGGCCCGCGGCACCACATGGTCCACGGTGGACGCCCGCCTCCCGCAGTACGCGCACCGGTGCTGGTCCCGGATCAGCACGCCCCTCCTCGACCACGGCGCCTGTCTTCGGAACGGCACCCGCACGTACCGGCAGAGCCTGATCACCCGGGGCGCCGGAATGTCCACGGCGGCACCACGCATACGGAGCTCGGGGTGCGACTGCTCGACGACGGCCTTGTCCGTCAGGATCAGGACCACCGCACGGTTGAGCGTCACTGTCGACAGCGGCTCGAAGCTCGCGTTGAGAACCAGCGTGTCACGCATCCTGCCCACCTCCCGTGTGCCGCCCGCCCCCTGGCAGGCCCGGATCAACTCTGGCTGGGCAGGCCGCGATGGACAACGCAATAAAAAATGCCCTGCTCTGATCTCTCCAAGACCAGAGCAGGGCAAACAACAGGCGAACTAATCGGCGGCGGGAGCCTCGTACTCACCGACCAGCTGAGCACGCCCCAGCGTGTGGAACCGGAGGTTGAAGCCGACCACCGCGGGCGAGGAGTCGCTGTCGATACCGAGCTTCTCGGTGTCCACCGCGTACACGGTGAACACATAGCGGTGGTTCTCCCCGGCCGGCGGCGCGGCCCCGCCGAACTCCTTCGCCCCGTAGTCGTTACGGGCCTGGACGGCGCCCTCGGGCAGCCCCGCGAACGCACCGCTGCCCGCGCCGGCCGGCAGCTCGGTCACCGACACCGGAATGTCGAAGACCACCCAGTGCCAGAACCCGCTCCCCGTCGGGGCATCCGGATCGAAACACGTCACGGCGAAGCTCTTGGCCTCCGCCGGGAACCCCTCCCACCGCAGGTGCGGCGACGTGTTCCCGGACGCAAGCACCTGCGCGTCCCCCAGCACGGCACCCGGCGCGAGATCCTTGCTCGTCACGGTGAACGCGTGCACCTCCGGATGGAAGTCGTGCGGCAGCGGGGCCCTCTTCGGCTCGGTCACGTCTCGTACCTCTCCTGATCGGCGTCGGCTCGTCGTCATCGGGTTTCCCCACCTGACGGATCTACCCCACCCGACCCTAGAGCCCTAGGCAGTGTCTTCAAATGATCACCGCTGGTGGATCATGGTGTCGTGATACGTCGCCATGAACTGTCGGATGCCGAGTGGGAGTTCGTCCGGCCGCTGCTGCCCGCGTCGTTGCGGGGACGCAAGCGGTTGGACGATCGCAGGGTCCTGAACGGGATCGTGTGGAAGTTCCGGACCGGGACGGCCTGGCGGGACGTGCCCGAGCGCTATGGCCCGTGGGCCACGCTGCATACGCGTTTCCGCAGGTGGGCGGCGGACGGGACGTTCGACCGGATGCTCCGCGCCGCCCAGGCGAAAGCGGATGCGGCGGGCGACGTCGACTGGCTGGTGTCCGTCGACTCGACGATCGTCCGCGCTCACCAGCACGCGGCCGGGGCCCGAAAAGGGGGCTCCGCGACCCGGCCCTCGGCCGGTCAAGAGGCGGTCTGACCAGCAAAATCCACCTGGCCTGTGACGGGCGGGGCCGACCCCTGGCATTCGTGGTCACGGGTGGAAACACCAACGACTGCACCCGGTTCACCGCCGTGATGGAAGCGATCCGCGTGCCCCGGATCGGACCCGGCCGTCCCCGGGTCCGGCCCGATCACGTCCTGGGCGACAAGGGCTACAGCTCGAAGGCGATCCGCGCCTGGCTCCGTCGCAGGGGCATCGCCCACACGATTCCCGAACGGGCCGACCAGGCCCGCAACCGGGCCCGGCGAGGCAGCCGCGGAGGCCGCCCGCCGGCCTTCGACCGCGAGGTCTACAAGCACCGCAACGTCGTGGAACGGTGCTTCAACCGCCTGAAGCAGTGGCGCGGGATCGCCACCCGGTACGACAAGACTGCCGAGTCCTACGAAGCAGCTGTCACGCTCGCGTCACTCCTGATGTGGGCGTGACATTTGACGACAGGCCCTAGAGCCAGTTGCGCTGTCCGCCGACCTGGGCGAGCCACTGGTTGAGGTACGCGGCCCAGTCGGTCTGCTGGAAGTCGTGCAGACCCACCTTGAACGCGCGGTACGAGTCGCTGCCCTCGCTGAACAGCCCCGGCTTCTTGTCCATCTCCAGGATCACGTCCATCTCCCGGTCGTCCGCGACGAACGTCAGCTCGACCTGGTGGAGCCCGCGGTACTGCGACGGCGGGACGAACTCGATCTCCTGGTAGAAGGGCAGCCGCTGACGCGACCCGCGGATGTGACCGCGCTCCATGTCCGCGCTGCGAAAGCGGAAGCCCAGCTGTCCGAAGGCGTCGAGAATGGCCTGCTGCGCCGGCAGCGGGTGCACATTGATCGGGTCCAGGTCACCGGAGTCCAGCGCGCGGGCGATCTCCAGCTCGGTGGTCACCCCGATGTCCATACCGCGCAGATGCTGACCGGCGAACATCGTGACCGGGGTCTCCCACGGGATCTCCAGACCGAACGGCACCACGTGCACCGCGCCCGCCTGCACCTCGAAAGCACCGCCGAGCCGCACCTTGGCGAACTCGATGTTCTGCTTCGTCTCCTGGTCACCGCTCTCGACCTCGACCCGCGCCTGCAGACCGACGGAGAGCCCCTCGATCTGCTGGGCCACCGACCCGCCCTGGATCCGCACCTCACCCTGTACGACCCCACCGGGGACGACGTTCACCTCGGTGAGCTCGGTCTCCACCGAGGCACCTCCGGCACCCAGACTCGCGAGCAGCCGCTTGAAGCCCATGTTCACTCCTTCTTGGTCCTGACCCCTAGATACGCGCCATGACCGTAGCCGGTTCCCGCTCCCGCCTTCCCAGTACCCTCGGACGGCATGACCAAGGGCCCCGACCGCACACCGCTCACCCGTGACTTCTTCGACCGCTCCGTCCTGGACGTCGCCCCCGACCTGCTGGGCCGCACGCTCGTCCGCCGCAGCGACGAGGGCACGATCGAGGTCCGCCTCACCGAGGTGGAGGCGTACGCAGGCGAGGTCGACCCCGGCTCGCACGCCTTCCGGGGCCGCACGGCCCGCAACAGCGTGATGTTCGGCCCGCCCGGCCATACGTACGTCTACTTCACGTACGGGATGTGGCACTGCCTCAACCTGGTCTGCGGCCCCGAGGGCCACGCGAGCGGGGTGCTGCTCCGGGCCGGCGAGATCAACGTGGGCGCAGGCCTCGCCCGCGTACGAAGGGTCTCGGCCCGCAATGACAAGGAACTGGCCAAAGGCCCGGCCCGCCTCGCCACCGCCCTCGACGTCGACCGCACACTGAACGGCAGCGACCTGTTCGCCGGCCCCACCCCCGCACTCTCCGTCCTCCACGGCACTCCGCCCGCGCCTGACCAGGTACGGAGCGGCCCCCGCACCGGAGTCGGCGGCGACGGGGCACACCAGCCATGGCGCTTCTGGATCGAGAGCGACCCCACGGTGAGCCCCTACCGCGCCCACGCTCCCCGTCGCCGCCGGGCGA
>NZ_CP192068.1:775000-1242500 GCF_050942385.1 Streptomyces sp. CA-146814 | reverse complement strand
TGGGTGGCTGGTCGTTGCTTGAGAACTGCACAGTGGACGCGAGCATCTGTGGCCAAGTTTTTAAGGGCGCACGGTGGATGCCTTGGCACCAGGAACCGATGAAGGACGTGGGAGGCCACGATAGTCCCCGGGGAGCTGTCAACCAAGCTTTGATCCGGGGGTTTCCGAATGGGGAAACCCGGCAGTCGTCATGGGCTGTCACCCGCTGCTGAACACATAGGCAGTGTGGAGGGAACGAGGGGAAGTGAAACATCTCAGTACCCTCAGGAAGAGAAAACAACCGTGATTCCGGGAGTAGTGGCGAGCGAAACTGGATGAGGCCAAACCGTATGCGTGTGATACCCGGCAGGGGTTGCGCATGCGGGGTTGTGGGAGTTCTCTTTCATAGTCTGCCGGCTGTGAGACGAGTCAGAAACCGTTGGTGTAGGCGAAGGACATGCGAAAGGTCCGGCGTAGAGGGTAAGACCCCCGTAGCTGAAACATCAACGGCTCGTTTGAGAATCACCCAAGTAGCACGGGGCCCGAGAAATCCCGTGTGAATCTGGCGGGACCACCCGCTAAGCCTAAATATTCCCTGGTGACCGATAGCGGATAGTACCGTGAGGGAATGGTGAAAAGTACCGCGGGAGCGGAGTGAAATAGTACCTGAAACCGTGTGCCTACAAGCCGTGGGAGCGTCGCTGGCAGCACTTGTGCTGTCAGTCGTGACTGCGTGCCTTTTGAAGAATGAGCCTGCGAGTTAGCGGTGTGTAGCGAGGTTAACCCGTGTGGGGAAGCCGTAGCGAAAGCGAGTCCGAATAGGGCGTTTGAGTTGCACGCTCTAGACCCGAAGCGGAGTGATCTAGCCATGGGCAGGTTGAAGCGGAGGTAAGACTTCGTGGAGGACCGAACCCACCAGGGTTGAAAACCTGGGGGATGACCTGTGGTTAGGGGTGAAAGGCCAATCAAACTCCGTGATAGCTGGTTCTCCCCGAAATGCATTTAGGTGCAGCGTCGTGTGTTTCTTGCCGGAGGTAGAGCACTGGATAGGCGATGGGCCCTACCGGGTTACTGACCTTAGCCAAACTCCGAATGCCGGTAAGTGAGAGCGCGGCAGTGAGACTGTGGGGGATAAGCTCCATGGTCGAGAGGGAAACAGCCCAGAGCATCGACTAAGGCCCCTAAGCGTACGCTAAGTGGGAAAGGATGTGGAGTCGCAGAGACAACCAGGAGGTTGGCTTAGAAGCAGCCACCCTTGAAAGAGTGCGTAATAGCTCACTGGTCAAGTGATTCCGCGCCGACAATGTAGCGGGGCTCAAGCGTACCGCCGAAGTCGTGTCATTCACACACATAGGGCCAACGCCTGTGTGGATGGGTAGGGGAGCGTCGTGTGCCGGGTGAAGCAGCCGCGGAAGCGAGTTGTGGACGGTTCACGAGTGAGAATGCAGGCATGAGTAGCGATACACACGTGAGAAACGTGTGCGCCGATTGACTAAGGGTTCCTGGGTCAAGCTGATCTGCCCAGGGTAAGTCGGGACCTAAGGCGAGGCCGACAGGCGTAGTCGATGGACAACCGGTTGATATTCCGGTACCCGCTTTGAAACGCCCAGTACTGAATCAGGCGATGCTAAGTCCGTGAAGCCGGCCCGATCTCTTCGGAGTTGAGGGTAGTGGTGGAGCCGATGAACCAGACTTGTAGTAGGTAAGCGATGGGGTGACGCAGGAAGGTAGTCCAGCCCGGGCGGTGGTTGTCCCGGGGTAAGGGTGTAGGACGCACGGTAGGTAAATCCGTCGTGCATGAAGTCTGAGACCTGATGCCGAGCCGATTGTGGTGAAGTGGATGATCCTATGCTGTCGAGAAAAGCCTCTAGCGAGTTTCATGGCGGCCCGTACCCTAAACCGACTCAGGTGGTCAGGTAGAGAATACCGAGGCGTTCGGGTGAACTATGGTTAAGGAACTCGGCAAAATGCCCCCGTAACTTCGGGAGAAGGGGGGCCATTCCTGGTGATCCGATTTACTCGGTGAGCTGGGGGTGGCCGCAGAGACCAGCGAGAAGCGACTGTTTACTAAAAACACAGGTCCGTGCGAAGCCGTAAGGCGATGTATACGGACTGACGCCTGCCCGGTGCTGGAACGTTAAGGGGACCGGTTAGTGCACTTTCGGGTGTGCGAAGCTGAGAACTTAAGCGCCAGTAAACGGCGGTGGTAACTATAACCATCCTAAGGTAGCGAAATTCCTTGTCGGGTAAGTTCCGACCTGCACGAATGGCGTAACGACTTCTCGACTGTCTCAACCATAGGCCCGGTGAAATTGCACTACGAGTAAAGATGCTCGTTTCGCGCAGCAGGACGGAAAGACCCCGGGACCTTTACTATAGTTTGATATTGGTGTTCGGTTCGGCTTGTGTAGGATAGGTGGGAGACTGTGAAGCGGCCACGCCAGTGGTTGTGGAGTCGTCGTTGAAATACCACTCTGGTCGTGCTGGATGTCTAACCTGGGTCCGTGATCCGGATCAGGGACAGTGTCTGATGGGTAGTTTAACTGGGGCGGTTGCCTCCTAAAGAGTAACGGAGGCGCCCAAAGGTTCCCTCAGCCTGGTTGGCAATCAGGTGTTGAGTGTAAGTGCACAAGGGAGCTTGACTGTGAGACCGACGGGTCGAGCAGGGACGAAAGTCGGGACTAGTGATCCGGCAGTGGCTTGTGGAAGCGCTGTCGCTCAACGGATAAAAGGTACCCCGGGGATAACAGGCTGATCTTCCCCAAGAGTCCATATCGACGGGATGGTTTGGCACCTCGATGTCGGCTCGTCGCATCCTGGGGCTGGAGTCGGTCCCAAGGGTTGGGCTGTTCGCCCATTAAAGCGGTACGCGAGCTGGGTTTAGAACGTCGTGAGACAGTTCGGTCCCTATCCGCTGTGCGCGTAGGAATATTGAGAAGGGCTGTCCCTAGTACGAGAGGACCGGGACGGACGAACCTCTGGTGTGCCAGTTGTCCTGCCAAGGGCATGGCTGGTTGGCTACGTTCGGAAAGGATAACCGCTGAAAGCATCTAAGCGGGAAGCCTGCTTCGAGATGAGTATTCCCACCCTCTTGAGGGGTTAAGGCTCCCAGTAGACGACTGGGTTGATAGGCCAGATGTGGAAGCCCTGTAAGGGGTGGAGCTGACTGGTACTAATAGGCCGAGGGCTTGTCCTCAGTTGCTCGCGTCCACTGTGTTGTTCCCGGGTTGCGAACAGTTATCGCACCGGTTGAACAGTTTCACTACTTAATTGAAGAGTGTGCTTGTTCGCTAGAACCCGATAGGGTTTCGGTGGTCATTGCGTTAGGGAAACGCCCGGTTACATTTCGAACCCGGAAGCTAAGCCTTTCAGCGCCGATGGTACTGCAGGGGGGACCCTGTGGGAGAGTAGGACGCCGCCGAACAATCTTTCAAGGACCCCTGGTCCCAGCGTTCACGCTGGGACCAGGGGTCCTTTTGTTTTTGTCGAAGCGCGTCGGACGGTCGGCTGCGCGAGAATGTCTGTGGTACCCGAAGACAGGAGTCACACCCATGTCCACCAACTCTCCCGACGATCGTCCGGAGCGCGAGCCGCGTCGCCGGGACGGTGGTGACCGGGGCGGTTTCCGCGGTGGTCGTGACGACCGGTCCGGTTCCGCAGCGCCTCGCCGTGACAACGACCGCGGCCCGCGCCGCGACGACAGCCGGCCGACCGGTGGCGGCTTCCGTGGCCGTGACGACCGGGACCGTGACCGCGATCGTGGGCCGCGCAGGGATGACAACCGTGGCGGTGGCTCCGGTGGCGGCTTCCGTCGTGACGACAACCGTGGTGGCGGCTCGGGCGGTGGGTTCCGTCGTGACGACAACCGTGGCGGTGGCTCCGGTGGCGGCTTCCGTCGTGACGACAACCGTGGTGGCGGCTCCGGTGGCGGCTTCCGCCGGGACGACCGTGGTGGTCGCCCCAGCGGTGGTGGGTTCGACCGGCGTGATGACCGGCCGCGTGGGCCGCGTCGCGACGACGACCGGCCCAGCGGCGGCGGCTTCCGGCGCGATGACAACCGTGGTGGCGGCTTCCGTCGGGACGACCGTGGTGGTCGCCCCAGCGGTGGTGGGTTCGACCGGCGTGACGATCGGCCGCGTGGGCCGCGTCGCGACGACGACCGGCCCAGCGGCGGCGGCTTCCGGCGTGACGACAACCGTGGCGGCGGCTCCGGTGGTGGGTTCCGCCGTGACGACAACCGTGGCGGTGGCGGCTTCCGTCGGGACGACCGTGGTGGTCGCCCCAGCGGTGGTGGGTTCGACCGGCGTGACGATCGGCCGCGTGGGCCGCGTCGCGACGATGACCGTCCCAGCGGCGGAGGTTTCCGGCGCGATGACAACCGTGGCGGCGGCTCCGGCGGCGGCTTCCGCCGTGACGACCGGGACCGGGACCGGGATCGTGGGCCCCGTCGTGATGACGACCGTGGTGGTTACCGCGGTGGTCAGCAGCGTGACGACAGCCGTGGTGGCCGTCCCAGCGGTGGTGGCTTCCGGCGCGATGACAACCGTGGCGGCGGCTCCGGCGGCGGCTTCCGCCGTGACGACCGCGATCGTGGCGGGGACCGTGGTGGATACCGCGGCGGGCAGCGTGACGACCGTGGCGGATTCCGTGGCCGTGACGACCGCGACCGGGACAGGGACCGTGAGCCGATCAAGCGGCTGCCCATCCCCGACGACGTCACCGGTGACGAGATCGACAAGGACGTACGCCAGGAGCTCATGAGCCTGCCGAAGACCCTGGCCGAGGATGTCGCACGCAACCTCGTCATGGTGGCCCGGCTGATCGACGAGGACCCGGAGGAGGCGTACGCGTACTCCCGTATCGCCCTGCGTCTGGCTTCGCGCGTCGCTGCCGTGCGCGAGGCGGCCGGGTTCGCGGCCTACGCGACGCAGAAGTACGCGGAGGCGCTCGCCGAGTTCCGGGCGTCCCGGCGGATGACCGGGTCCGTGGAGTTGTGGCCCGTCATGGCGGACTGCGAGCGCGGTCTCGGCCGGCCCGAGCGGGCGATGGCCATGGCCGGTGAGCCCGAGGTGCAGAAGCTGGACAAGGCCGGCCAGGTCGAGATGCGGCTGGTGGCCGCCGGTGCCCGTCGGGACATGGGGCAGATCGACGCCGCCATCGTTACGCTCCAGAGCCCCGAGCTGGCCTCCAACTCCATCCAGCCGTGGACGCCGCGGCTGCGTTACGCCTACGCGGACGCGCTGCTGGAGGCTGGGCGCGAGGACGAGGCCCGCGAGTGGTTCGGCAAGGCCCTGGAGGCCGACAAGGACGGCTCGACCGACGCGTCGGACCGGCTGGCCGAGCTGGACGGAGTGGAGTTCGTCGACGCCCTCGGTGACGACGAGGCCGTCGAGGTCGTGCAGTCCGTCGAGGACGACGCGGACGACGAGGGTGATGAGCGGGACGCCGACACGGACCGGCGTGGCGATGGAGCCGACAACGCCTAGTCGCTGACAGCCGGCACACGAAAGGGGCGGGATCCCCCAGGATCCCGCCCCTTTCGCATGTCCGGCCGCCTTCTCAGTCGATGGTCAGGCTCCGCATGACCAGGCCCGTCGCCGGCTTCGGGCCGAAGGATGTCGACTTACGGGGCATGGTGACGCCCTGCCTGGCCAGGTCCCGGACGACCTCTTCGCGTACCGGATGCATCAGCACCGCCGTGGCGCCCAGGCGTTCGGCCTGTTCGACGGCGACCTCGGTGTCGTGGATGTAGCCGATGTGCTCGGGAGCGTCGGGGATCCGCCAGACCTCGTCGAGCAGCGCCGAGTGGAGGACCGTCGCGTCCAGCGTGCGCCAAGCCTCGGGCCGGTCCGGCCGGATCGTGCGGGCCAGCAGGGCCGGGTCGGGCCGGTCCACCAGGTGGAAGCCGCCGTCGCCGGTGAGCAGGAACGCGTTGCCCTCCGCCGCCGCGCCGGCGAGAGCGTCGAGTGCGCGGGGGAGCGAGCCCTCCACCGTACGGACGCGGAAGAGGCCCGAGAGTCCTTCGAGTGCCCGGGACACCGGCAGGCCGCGCAGGAGGCGGTGGATCGCGCGGACCTGGAGCGGGTGGTGGGCCGTGTCGACGAGGAGGACGAGGCCGAAGTCCCAGGGGCCCGGGGCGGTCTGTTCCCGCTGGAGCCGGAGGTAGGTGGCCCAGCGGTGGTGGCCGTCGGCGATCAGGGCCTGGTGGCGGGCGAGATCCGTCTGGATCTCGGTCCGCTCGGCCGGGTCCGTGACGGCCCAGAGGCGGTGGTGGAACCCGTCCTCCGTCGTGGTGGCCAGCAGCGGAGGTTGCTCGGCCGTGCGCTCGATGACCGCCGCGGCGCCCTCCCGGGCCCCGTCGCTGCGGTAGGTCAGCAGCAGCGGCTCCAGGTGTGCCTGCATCGTGCGCATCAGCTCGGCGCGGTCCGCGACGATGTCGTCCATGACGTCCTCGTGCGGCAGCACGATTCCGTCGGCGGCGGGCGAAAGGGCCAGGGCGCCGATCAGGCCGCGCTGGAGGATCTGGTCGTTGCGCTGCTCGTAGACGTACAGCGCGAGCTCCGGATCCGGCGCGATCACGCCGTCGGCCAGCCACCGCTCCAGTGTCTCCGCCGCCTGCCGGTGCCGGTCCTCGGCGGTGTCGGCCTGCGGGAGGATGAGGCGCACGATGTTGTGCGGGTCCGCCGATTCCAGGTGGTGCAGACCGTCGGGCCGGACGACCACGTCGTACGGCGGTGAGGTCACCGCGGCCAGGCTGCCGACCCGCTCGGGGACGTAACGCAGTCCTCGGAACGGGATCAGCCGCAGCCCCTGCTCGTCGGGGCCTGAAGTGTTCATTTGGGCATCGTATGTGTGCACGAGGCATGCGCGATGATCGGGGGAGAGACGGGATTGAGGAGCAGAGCCATATGAGCCAGAGCCAGAGTCAGCAGCACGACAGGGATCGGCATCGGCCCGCCGGGAGCAGTACGGCGCTGAGCGAGGCGTACGACACGGCTCTCCTCGACCTGGACGGCGTGGTGTACGCGGGTGGCGAGGCGATCGTCCACGCCGTCGAGTCGCTGCGTACCGCGCGGGACGGCGGGATGCACCTCGCGTACGTCACCAACAACGCCCTGCGCACACCGGACGCGGTGGCCGAGCACCTGACCGAGCTGGGTGTGCCCGCCGAGGCCGCCGATGTGATCACCTCGGCCCAGGCGGTGGCCCGGCTGATGGCCGACCAGCTGCCCGCCGGGTCCCGGGTGCTGGTCGTCGGCGGCGAAGGGCTGCGGGTCGCGCTGCGGGAGCGCGGTCTGGTGCCGGTGGAGTCGGCGGACGACGAACCGGTGGCCGTGGTGCAGGGGTACGGCGGGCCGGATCTGGCGTGGGGGCGGTTCGCGGAGGCGAGTTACGCCGTGGCGCGCGGGCTGCCGTGGTACGCGTCCAACACCGACCTGACCATTCCGGGCGCCCGTGGCATCGCGCCCGGCAACGGTGCCGCCGTGGAGGTCGTACGGATCGCCACCGGCGCCGAACCGCAGGTGGCGGGCAAACCGTTGCCGCCGATGCACCGCGAGACCGTGCTGCGGACCGGGGCGAAGCGGCCGCTCGTCGTCGGGGACCGGCTGGACACGGACATCGAGGGTGCGTTCAACGGAGGCGTGGACTCGCTGCTGGTGCTGACCGGGGTGACGGACGCGGCCCAGCTGCTGGCCGCGGAGCCGTACCACCGGCCGACGTATGTGGACCGGGACCTGCGGGGGCTGCTGACCGGGCAGCCCGAGGTGACGGTGGAGGGTGACGCGGGCGAGGTGTTCCGGTGCGGCGAGTGGAGCGCGGTCGTACGGGACGGGGAGGAGCTGGTCCTGGACGGCGAAGGGGACCCGCTGGACGGGCTGCGGGCGCTCTGCGGTGCGGCGTGGACCTTCGCGGGGGACGGGTCGTTCGGGCTGGATGCGGAGAAGGCCGTCTCGGCGCTCGGGCTGTAGCGGGACGCCCGGAGCCGGGGCGGTAATGCGAAGGTAGGCTAACCTAACTTCGTGCTGGTCGGAGGTCCGTCCGGCTCCGATCCACCGGACACCCTCCGACTCCGGGAGTACGACCATGCAGCGCCTCACCGCAGAATCGGTGACCCTCGGCTACGACCAGCGGGTCATCGCCGAGGATCTCTCGGTGGAGATACCCGACAACTCCTTCACGGTGATCGTCGGGCCCAACGCCTGCGGCAAGTCGACCCTGTTGCGCTCGCTCGCCCGGATGCTGAAGCCGAGCCGCGGGCAGGTGCTGCTGGACGGGCAGGTCATCCACCAGCTGCCCGCGAAGAAGGTCGCCCGCACGCTGGGGCTGCTGCCGCAGTCCTCCATCGCGCCCGACGGCATCACCGTCGCCGACCTCGTCGCCCGTGGCCGCTACCCCCACCAGGGGCTGCTGCGGCAGTGGTCGCCGGAGGACGAGCGGGTGGTCCAGGAGTCCATGGAGTCGACCGGAGTCGCCGCTCTGGCCGAGCGGTACGTCGACGAGCTCTCCGGCGGTCAGCGGCAGCGGGTCTGGATCGCCATGGCCCTGGCCCAGCAGACGCCGCTGCTGCTGCTGGACGAGCCGACGACGTACCTCGACATCCAGCACCAGATCGATGTCCTCGACCTGTGTGCGGAGCTGCACGAGACGCAGGGGCGCACGCTCGTCGCCGTACTCCATGATCTGAACCACGCCGCGCGGTACGCCACGCATCTCATCGCGATGCGGGACGGGGAGATCGTCGCCGAGGGGGCGCCGTCCGATGTGGTCGACGCGGCGTTGGTGGAGCGGGTGTTCGGGATGCGGTGTCAGGTGATCGATGATCCTGAGACCGGGACGCCGCTGGTGGTGCCGGCGGCCCGGAAGGCGCGGAAGGTCGCCGCCTGAGGGTGGTGAACGGGTGCGGGTGGCGCCCCGGCGGGCGCCTTGTCCTCAATCGCCGGACGGGCTTGATCTGTGCCGCCGCACGTCCTGGAAGTGTGGCCGGACGCGACAGGGAAGACGTGTGCTACAGCAGTGATCGCAGCTTCAGCAGGTCCCTGAAGCCCGCCTCCAGGCGTACGCGGCCCGCGGCCCACGCCTTCGCGAAGTTCAGGTCGCCGTCGACCAGGGCCACCAGGTCGTCGCTCGTCATCGCGAGCCGGATCTCCGCCTTCTCGCGGGGCGGGCCCTCGGCGGTGTCCTGGACCTGGATCCGGCCATCGGCCAGCCGGCCGGTGAACGTGATGTCGAGGTCCTTGATGTGACAGCTCAGCGAGCGGTCGAGCGCGGCCGCGCCGCGCACGTCGTCGTCGGCCGCCGCCAGGTTGTCGGAAAGTTTGTCGAGTGCGCTGCGGCACTCCGCCATGGTCGCCATCGTGCTCGACGGTACACCGGCCCGTCGCGGTAGCGTTTCGGCATGAGCGACTGGATGCCGGAGGCGGAGGCGCCGCCCGTGGGCGCGCCCGGGGAGCCGGAGACACCGGGGCAGGGGCCGACGGACGACGCGCCCTCTTTCGAGCCCGCCGAGCCCGCACCCCTCGGCGTGGACCGCACCCCCACCGGCCGGGCCGAGGTCGACGCCGTCCTGGAGCGGCTGGCGGACGCGGACCACCTCCCGGCGGACGGGCACACCGAGGTGTACGAGGATGTACACCGTGGGCTGAAGGATGCGCTGACCTCGCTGGACGCCCGTCCGGCCGGGGACGCCCGTCCGGCCCCCGCACCCGGGCCGCCCAGGCCCGGACCCACACCCGCGTACGACAACACGCACGACCACAGGAGCTGAACCGAACGTGGCAGGAGTGGCACGTCGCCGCCTCGACGCCGAGCTGGTACGCCGCAAGCTCGCCCGCTCGCGCGAGCACGCGAGCCAGCTGATCGCCGCGGGGCGGGTCACCGTCGGACGGACCACCGCGACCAAACCCGCCACCCAGGTCGAGACCGCCGCCGCGATCGTCGTCACCAAGGACGAGGACGACCCCGAGTACGTCTCGCGCGGCGGCCACAAGCTGGCCGGGGCGCTCGCCGCCTTCGTGCCGCTCGGTCTGGCCGTCGAAGGGCGGCGGGCGCTGGACGCCGGCGCCTCGACCGGCGGGTTCACCGATGTCCTGCTGCGGGCCGGGGCCCGGCAGGTCGTCGCCGTCGACGTCGGGTACGGGCAGCTCGCCTGGTCGCTGCAGTCCGATGAACGGGTCGTCGTCAAGGACCGTACCAACGTACGGGAGTTGACATTGGAGGCCATCGACGGGGAGGCGGTCGACCTGGTGGTCGGGGATCTGTCCTTCATTCCGCTCGGCCTCGTGCTGCCCGCTCTGGCTCGCTGCGCCGCGCCCGACGCGGACCTGGTCCTCATGGTCAAGCCGCAGTTCGAGGTCGGCAAGGAGCGGCTCGGCAGCGGCGGCGTGGTGCGGAGCGAGGAGCTGCGCGCCGAAGCCGTACGGGAAGTGGCGCGCCGGGCCTGGGGGCTGGGGCTCGGCGTACGCGGGGTGACGGCCAGTCCGCTGCCGGGACCGTCGGGGAACGTCGAGTACTTTCTGTGGCTGCGGGCCGGCGCACCTGAGCTGGATCCCGCGGATGTCGACCGTGCAGTGGCGGAGGGGCCTCGTTGACGACGAATGTGACGGCGAATGCGGCACGAACAGTCTTTCTTTTGGCGCACACCGGCCGCCCGGCCGCGATCCGCAGCGCGGAGCTCGTCGTCCAGGGGCTGCTGCGCAACGGGCTCGGCGTACGGGTCCTGGCCACGGAGGCGGCCGATCTGCCGCTCCCGGAGGCCGTGGAGACGGTCACCGACACCTCACCGGCCGCCGTGGACGGCTGCGAGCTGCTGATCGTCCTCGGCGGTGACGGGACGCTGCTGCGCGGCGCCGAGTTCTCCCGCGCCTCCGGCGTACCGATGCTCGGCGTCAACCTCGGGCGCGTCGGCTTCCTCGCCGAGGCCGAGCGCGACGATCTCGACAAGGTGGTCTCGCGGGTCGTCACCCGCGACTACGAGGTCGAGGAGCGCATGACGATCGACGTCCTCGTGCACGCGAACGGGGACGTCGTCCACACCGACTGGGCGCTGAACGAGGCGGCCGTACAGAAGGTGTCGCCCGAGCGGATGCTCGAAGTGGTCCTGGAGATCGACGGGCGGCCCGTCACCGGGTTCGGCTGCGACGGGATCGTCTGCGCGACGCCGACCGGTTCGACGGCGTACGCCTTCTCGGCGGGCGGGCCGGTCGTCTGGCCGGAGGTGGAGGCGCTGCTGATGGTCCCGATCAGCGCCCACGCCCTGTTCGCCAAGCCCCTGGTGACCTCGCCGACCTCCGTGCTCGCCGTCGAGGTCCAGCCGCACACGCCGCACGGGGTGCTCTGGTGCGACGGGCGGCGGACCGTGGAGCTGCCGGCCGGCGCGCGGGTCGAGGTGCGGCGCGGAGCGGTGCCCGTACGGCTGGCGCGGCTGCACCAGGCCTCGTTCACGGACCGGCTGGTGGCGAAGTTCGCGCTGCCGGTGTCGGGGTGGCGGGGCGCGCCCCACTGACGGCTCGGATGGTGTTCCACGGCCTCCGCGAACCCCGGGAGAGTGAATCCGGGAGCGGGGGCCGTCGCGCGTCCGCCTCGGAACCTCGTAAGGTCATGTCCGTGTTGGAGGAGATGCGGATACGGTCGCTCGGAGTCATCGACGACGCGGTGGTGGAGCTGTCACCCGGTTTCACCGCGGTGACGGGTGAGACCGGCGCGGGCAAGACCATGGTCGTCACGAGCCTCGGGCTGCTGCTCGGCGGGCGCGCGGACCCCGCTCTCGTACGGGTCGGGGCCAAGGCCGCGGTCGTCGAGGGCAGGATCACGGTGTCCGACGGGGACGCGGCGGCGCTGCGGGCCGAGGAGGCCGGGGCGGAACTCGACGACGGTGCGCTGCTCATCAGCCGTACCGTTTCGGCGGAAGGACGCTCACGGGCCCACCTCGGCGGCAGATCCGTGCCGGTGGGGGTTCTGACCGAGCTGGCGGACGAGCTGGTCGCCGTGCACGGCCAGACCGACCAGCAGGGGCTGCTCAAGCCCGCGCGGCAGCGGGGTGCGCTGGACCGGTACGCCGGGGACGGCGTGGAGGTCCCGCACGCGAAGTACGCGGCGGCCTACCGGCGGCTGCGCGCCGTCGCCGCGGAGCTCGATGAGCTGACCACCCGGGCCCGGGAGCGGGCCCAGGAGGCGGATCTGCTGCGCTTCGGGCTGAACGAGGTCGCCGCCGTGGAGCCGTTGCCGGGGGAGGACACCGAGCTGGCCGCCGAGGCGGAGCGGCTCGGGCACGCGGAGGCCCTCGCCTCCGCCGCCGCCCTCGCGCACACCGCGCTGGCGGGCAACCCGGAGGACCCGGAGAGCGTCGACGCCACGACCGTGGTCGCCGCGGCCGGGCAGGCGCTGGACGGGGTCCGGGCCCATGACCCGGCGCTGGCCGCGCTGGCGGACCGGGTGGGGGAGATCTCCATCCTGCTGGCCGACGTCTCCGGTGAGCTGGCCGGGTACGCCGACCAGCTCGACGCCGACCCGCTGCGGCTGGCCGCCGTGGAGGAGCGCCGGGCGGCCCTCACCACCCTGACCCGCAAGTACGGCGAGGACATCGCGGCCGTGCTCGCCTGGGCGCAGGAAGGCGCGGGGCGGCTCACCGAGCTGGAGGGCGACGACGAGCGGATCGGCGAGTTGACGGCGGAGCGCGACGCGTTGCGCTCCGAACTCTCCGCCCTCGGTCAGGCGTTGACCGACGCCCGTACGGAGGCCGCCGCCCGGTTCGCCGAGGCGGTGACCGAGGAGCTGGCCTCGCTCGCCATGCCGCACGCCCGGGTCTCCTTCGCCATCCGGCAGACCGAGGCGGCCGACGAGGCGTCGGGCATCGACATCGGCGGACGGAGCGTCGTCTACGGCCCTTCGGGCGCGGACGAGGTCGAACTGCTGCTCGCCCCGCACCCCGGCGCCCAGCCCCGGCCGATCGCCAAGGGCGCGTCGGGCGGTGAGCTGTCCCGGGTGATGCTCGCGGTGGAGGTCGTCTTCGCGGGCTCCGACCCGGTGCCGACGTACCTCTTCGACGAGGTCGACGCGGGCGTCGGCGGCAAGGCGGCGGTCGAGGTCGGGCGGCGCCTGGCCAAGCTCGCCCGGTCCGCGCAGGTGGTGGTCGTGACGCACCTGCCGCAGGTGGCGGCCTTCGCCGACCGGCAGTTGCTGGTCGAGAAGACCGTGGACGGTTCGGTGACCCGGAGCGGGGTCACGGTCCTGGAGGGCGAGGACCGGGTCAAGGAGCTGTCCCGGATGCTGGCGGGCCAGGAGGACTCCGAGACGGCCCGCGCCCATGCGGAGGAGCTGCTGGCGACGGCGCGCAAGGACGGATGACGAGGTGTACGGGGCCGGGCGGGGGTCTCCCCGCCCGGCCCCGTACGCATGTCTAGGCTTCCTCCATGGGTACGAACGTGGGCAGGGCCGTCGTCGTCGCAGGTCTCGTCGGTGCGGGCGTGTACGCCGTGCTCAGTCGTCGTACGGACGCCGCGTGGCTGCGGACCAACCACGCCGGCCGGACCGTCACCTTGTACGCCGGGCCGGCGGCCGTCCTCGGTGGAGCCGCCGGGATCGCCGTCGCCCCGGGGCCGGTCCGGGAGTGGGCGGCCGGAGTGCTGGCGGTGCTGGTTGCCGGGGGCTGCGGGGCGTACGACGACCTGGTGGGGGCCGATGACCCGCGGCGGGGGTTCCGGGCGCATCTCGGGGCCCTGCGCGGCGGCGAGGTGACCAGCGGGGCCGTGAAGCTCTTCGGGATCGGGGCGGCGGGGGTGCTGGCCGGGCTGCTGACCGAGGAGCGGGCGGTGGACGGGGTGCTGAGCGGGGTGGTGATCGCGGGGACGGCCCATCTGGTGAACCTGGTGGATGTGGGGCCGGGGGTGGCGGTCGCTTCCGTGGTGTTGCTGGGAACGGCGGCCGGGATGCCGGGAGCTGCGGCGGCGGCCGTGCTCGCCCCGGCCGACCTGGGCGAACGCGCCATGCTCGGGGACACCGGGGCCCATGGGCTCGGGGCGGCGCTGGGGGTGGCTCTGGCCGGGTGCGGTGGACGGTGCGGCGGTCGTACGGGGCGTGTCGTCCTGGCCGCCGGGCTGGTGGCGGCCGCGGCGAACGGGGAGCGGGTCAGCGGACTCGCCCGACGCGCCTCGGGGGTGCTGAGGCGCGCGGTGCGGGGGCGGGTAGGGCGTGCGGCGATGGCTTGAGGGCGCCGGCGGCGGCAACTTCGCGCCTCTTGGTTCACTCGTGAGGGTGGTGAGGTGTGGCCGGTTGTCGCCGCGCGGTCAGCAGCAACGTTCCGGCGGTCCCGGAACGCGCGTACGGGCTGGCATCCTTGGCGCTGTACTCACCACTGACCACCGACCACTGATCACTGACCTCTCACCACCGACCGCCGACTCGGGGACCCCGGGAGCCAATCAACGTGTCACAGCTGCGTACGGTCCAAGTCCTGGGCGGCGGCAGTGCGGGCAGCAGCGCGCACGTCAGTTCGCTCGCCGCGGGGCTGGTGGCGCGCGGGGTGCAGGTCACCGTCTGCGCCCCGTCCGCCGTGGACCGCGCCTACGACTTCACGGCGACCGGCGCACGCTTCCTGCCGGTGCCCCGCCGCAGCGACCCGGCCGCCGTCGCCGCTCTCCGCGCCGCCTGCGCGGGGGCCGACGTGGTCCACGCCCATGGCCTGCACGCCGCCTCCCGTACCGCCTTCGCGCTGAGCGGCCGGACCGTGCCGCTGGTGCTGACCTGGCACACCCGCCGGTATGCCGAGGGCGCCCGCCGCCAGATCCTGCACCTGCTGGAGCGAAGAGCCGTACGGGCGGCGGCCGTCGTCCTCGCTCCCTCCTCCGACCTGGTGGACCGGGCGCGGGTCCGAGGCGCCAGGGACGCGCGGCTCGCCCCGGTGGCCGCCCCCGTACCGCGCTCGGCCGGTGTCCTGCACGACGGCAAGGCGCGGGCCGAACTCGGTGCGGTCGAGCGGCCGTTGCTGATGGCCGTCGGCAGCCTCGTCCCGCACCACGGCTTCGACACCTTGCTGGACGCGGCCCGCGTCTGGCGCGGACTCGACCTCGTACCTCTGCTGGTCATCGCGGGGGAGGGGTGCGAGCGGGAGGCGCTGCAACAGCGCATTCGGGACGAGGGGTTGCCCGTGCGGCTGATCGGATGCCGGGAGGACGTCGGTGAGTTGATCGCCGCCGCCGACCTGGCCGTGCTGCCCAGCCGGTGGGAGGGCCGCTCGCTGCTGGCGCAGGAGGCGTTGCGGCTGGGGGTGCCGCTGGTGGCGACCGAGGTCGGCGGTGTGCCCGAACTGGTGGGTGCGGCTGCCGAGTTGGTGCCGTTCGGGAACGCGGAGGCGCTGGCGGGAGCGGTCGTACGGCTGTTGGGTGATCCGGAGCGGTGCGCGCGGCTGGCCGAGGCCGGGCGGGAGCAGGCGGCCGGCTGGCCCACCGAGGACGACACGATCGCCCATGTGCTCAGCGTGTACGACGAGTTGGCGCAGCCGCTGCCTTCACGTTCCTAGTTCGTGTGGCGGCGGGCCCGCAGCGCCAGGCTGAGGGCCAGCACCGTCTGCGGGTCGTCCAGGTCCGTGCCGAGCAGCTCGCCGATCCTGGCCAGCCGGTTGTAGAGCGTCTGGCGGTTCAGATGCAGCTCGCGCGCGGTCTCCGCCTTGCGGCCCGCGTGCGCCAGATACGCCTGGAGCGTCGGCAGCAGCGGCGGGCGCGAGGTCCGGTCGTGCTCGCGCAGCGGACCGATCGCCCGGTTCACGAACGCCGCCAGGTCCGGGTGGTCCCGCAGCCGCCACAGCAGCAGGTCGATGTCGAGGCGCCGGGCGTCGTACCAGGGCCGGTCGTCCAGACCCTGCGCCGCCGTGGCCGTCTCCGACGCGTGCCGCAGCCCGGCACCGGCCCCGGCCCAGCTTCCGGCGACGCCGACCACGACCACCGGCGGCTGCGAACCGGCCCGGTCGAGGCCGGCCCGGGCCACACCCGCCCGCAGCGCCGCCGCCACCCGGTCCGCGACCGCCGTCCGCTCGCCCTCCGACCGCAGCCCGAGCAGCAGCGGAACCCGCCCCTCCACCGGCCGTACGCCGAGCAGCACCGGTACGCCGACCGAGGCCAGCTCCTCCAGCACCGCGCGGGCCAGCAGCGCCCAGTTGCCCGACGGGGACAGCTCGGGCGCCAGGCGCATCACGACCGGGAGGAGCGGGGTGTCCCCGGGCCGGAAGCCGAGCACCCGGGCCTGGGCCGGGGCGTCCTCCGGGGTGATCCGGCCCTCCGCCAGGTCGGTGAGGAAGTCGCCCCGGCCCCGGGCCGCCAGCTCCTCCTCCTGCCGGGCCTGCATCAGGACCACCGCGAGGAGCCCCGCCGCCCGCTCGGCCGCCATCCGGTGCACGGTGGCCAGCGGGCCCGAGACGGCGAGCAGCACCAGGCGGGCCCGTACGGCACCGGTGTCCGGACCGCCGCCCGGCACGTCCACCAGCAGCGCACCGGTCGGCGGCGACTCCCGGGCCGCCCGGTCCCCGCGCATGCCCTCCCAGACCTGGAGCGGGTCCGCGCCCACCGGACCCGTGCCCGTGGACGCCGCGTACAGGAGCTGGCCGTCCGGCGTCTCCAGGAAGACCGGGTTGGCGGTGAAGTCGGCGAGGATGCCGAGCACCTGCGGCACCCCGCCACCGTCGAGCAGCGCCCGGGTGGCGCGCCGGTGCACCTCCTCCGCCTGCTGGAGCAGGGCGTAGTGCCCGTTGACGATCTCGGTGTGCACCTCCTCGGTCACCGCGACGAACGGCACCTCGCGGTGGAGCTGCACCAGCGGCAGACCGGCCGCGCGGGCCGCGTCCACGATGGAGGCGGGCAGCCTGCTGAAGCGCGGGCCGAGCTCCACCACCAGGGCGGCGATGCCCCGGTCGGCGAGGCGGCGGACGAAGGCTCGCTGCTCGGCGGGGCGGGTGCCGAGGCCGAGGCCGGTGGTGAGGAGCAGTTCGCCGCCCTTGAGGAGCGAGGCGATGTTCGGCACCTCGCCCGCGTGCACCCAGCGCACGGTGCGGCTCAGCCGGTCCGCGCCGGCCACCACCTCCGGGAGCCCCGCACGCAGACCCGGCAGCTCCAGTGCCCGCTGCACGGTGATTCCGCTGTGGCTCTCCACGTACCCGGCTCGCTTTCCCCTTGTTCCCGCCGCCCGTACCCCGGGCGGTCGTCCTGTTCAGGACGCTACCGCCCGGGGTACGGGGTGCGCATGGCAGGGGAGGCGTGCAGACCGTGAGGTCAGGCGGCGGTGGAGGCTCCGGACGCGATGCCGAAGGACGGGTCCGGGACCTCCTCCGGCGAGATGAGCGTGGAGGAGCGGCCGTCGACGCCCACCGGCACGTCGCCGTCGATGGTGACGCGGCGGAGCTTGCGCTCGTGGGCGTCGGAGTCGTCGACCCCGTAGTGCTGGGTGGCGCGGTTGTCCCAGATCGCCACGTCGCCGACCTGCCACTGCCAGCGCACGGTGTTCTCCGGGCGCTCGATGTGCGACTGGAAGAGATCCAGGAGCGTACGGGAGTCCTTGCCGGTCAGCCCGGCGATCCGCTGCACGAAGTTGCCGAGCAGCAGGGTGCGCTCACCGGTCTCGGGGTGGACGCGCACCACCGGGTGCTCGGTGAGGAACTTCGTCGAGGTGAACACCTCCTTGTACTGCTTCAGCGCCTCGGGCAGGGCCTGCGGGCGCAGCGCCGCGTAGTCGTAGTCGTTGGAGTGGACCGCGCGCAGCGAGTCGGCCAGGACGCGGAGCGGCTCCGGCAGCCCTTCGTACGCGGTGGCGGTGTTGGCCCACAGCGTGTTGCCGCCGTACGGCGGGATGGTCACGGCGCGCAGGATGGAGAAGGCCGGGTAGGCGGGGACGAAGGTGACGTCGGTGTGCCACTGGTTGGCGCGGCCACCGTGGTCGGAGTCGATGCCGAGCGAGTAACGGCCGTCGGCGGACGGCACGGTGGGGTGCGCGACCGGCGTGCCGAGCAGTTTGCCGAACGCCTCGTGACTCTCCTCGTCCAGGTGGTCCTGGCCGCGGAAGAGGACGACCTTGTTGGCGAGGAGCGCGGCGCGGATCTGCGCGACGGTCTCGGGGGAGAGGTCGCCGCCGAGGCGGACGCCGGAGATGACGGCGCCGAGGCGGCCGCCGACCTTCTGGACGGTGAGGGCGGAGGTGGTGGTTGCCGAGGACATGGCGGGTTCCTTTCGGGGTCCAAGACCATCCATTGATTAATCTTGGAGCGAAATTAATTCGGGCGAGGAAAGGCCCCCGCTGGAGAACCAGGGGTGAAGCGGAGGCCTGGGGGAGGAGGAAGCGCGGTGCGGCCGGAGAAGCGGCCGGTCAGGCGGCGGTACAGCGGCCGGGACACCCGGGCGCTGCTGCGGTGCGGCCGGCGTGGGCGGGCCGCGCGTCGGAAACGGCCGTCGCGAACATGGACCGGAGAATTCCAGCGCTCCTCCGCGTACGTCAAGCACCCGTCCGGGCCCCGGCAGGTGCCCGGCGGTGGTTGAATCGGCGCTCGCGCACGGCCCGGCCGCTGTCCGGCGACGTACCGTCAAACCGCCCCTGAGCAGCGGTTTCACCGGTGATCCCGGACAGCTCGGCCATCCCGTCCGGCCACCGGGCGCGGGACCCGGCGCGATTTCACGCCGCCGTAATGTTGCGAGTGCCCCCGTGCCCCCCCGTGGCGCAGGACCGAAGGAAGGCCCCATGACCGCCGCCCCCCAGCTCCCTCGGACGACCACCGCCCTCTCCGTCCGCCCCGCCGACCGGATGCCCCGCGCGACCGGTGACGGCCGGCGCGAGGCCAACGCCGCGACGGTGCTGCGCGCGGTGCTGGACCACGGGCCCGTCGCCCGCAGGTCGATCGCCCAGCTCTCCGGCCTCAGCCCCGCCGCCGTATCGCGCCAGTGCGTCGACCTCGTCCGCCTCGGCCTCGTCCGTGAGCTGCCCGAACGGGTGGAGAGCAGCGGCGTGGGCAGACCCCAGATCCCGGTCGACCTGCACACCGGCGAGAGCGACGGGCCGGTGGCGGGCGGCGTGCACATCGGGGTGCCCGGGTCGACGTTCGGCCTGCTGGATCTACGGGGCCGGCTGCTGGCCCGCCGCACCTTCCCGCACGACGGCATCGCCGCCGGGGACCTCTCGCGCCAAGTCGTCGCCGGGCTGCGGGACTTCCTCGCCGACACCACCGGCGACCACCACCTCCTCGGGGTCGGCGCCGCGCTCGGCGGCTGGGTGGATCCCGCACTCGGGACGGCGGTGCGGCACGACACCCTCGGCTGGCACCAGCGTCCGCTCGCCGCCGAACTCTCCCGGGGCCTCGGCGGGATCGACGTACGCATCGACAACCACGCCCGAGCCATCGCCCAGTCCGAGATCCTCTTCGGCCGGCCCGCCGCCCGCCGCAGCCTGGTCCACCTCTTCATCGGCAACGTGGTCGACGCGGCCCTCGGCATCGCCGGAGTCGTCCACCAGGGGCCGGGCTCCGGCGCCGGGGACGTGGCCCACCTGCCCGTACCGGACTCCACGGTCACCTGCCCGTGCGGGCGGACCGGCTGCCTGGAGGCGACGGCCTCCAACATGGCGGTCGCCCGGACTGCCGTGCGGCGCGGGATCGTGCCCGACGCCGATGTGTTCCTGCTGGTGGACGCGGCGGCGGCCGGGGACCGCCGGGCGGACCGGCTGCTGCGCGAGCGGGCCCGCGCGGTCGGCCGGGCGACCGCCCTGCTGCTGGACGTCCTCAACCCCGACCTGGTCGTGGTCACCGAGCACTCCAGCCTCCTCAACCCGGAGTACCTGGAGGAGATCAGAGGCGCCGCCGTCGATCTCTCGCATGTCTGCGGAGACCCCGAACGCATCGTCGGTCCGCATGCCGGAATGACCGTCCTGCCGGTCGCCGGGGGCACGATCGCGCTGAATCCCCTGTTCAGGAGCCCTTTGGCGGCCTCTCAGCGGTAGCCGCGCGTATGGGGCAGGAGGTGAATTCGTACCAAGATCCGGACAGACCAGGTTGACCGTCCGGCGAAGCCACTGTCATATTGCTCCCGTGAACCCGGACATGCGCCTCATCTCCCGCAGGCACGTCGACCTCTGTCGACAGGCCAGCGCGGTCTGTGCCGTCCACGGCTGACCCGGACCCCTCCCCGTCCGACGGGCTCCCCTCCGCGGAGCCGTTCCCAGGACCCGGTCCTGCGCTGATCCGGCGCGCTGAGCGCCCCTTCCTCCCGTACGCCGGTGGGCGGCCCTTCACGGCCGGTCCGCCCCGAACCCGTACGCGCTGACTCCCTACCGCCACCGCGTTCCGCGCGCCGGTGACACCTGTAGACGCGTCTCCGTTCAATTGCTCCCGCAGCGGAATCAATTGGTGCCACCCGCACCCGCTTCGTTCCGCCCACCGTCCCTCACCCACCGTCCCTCACTGTCACAGGCAGGCTTCGATGACCGAGCTGTTCCCCTCCCCGTCCCCGTCCCCTTCCACGGGGCTCTCCCGGCGCTCCACCCTGCTCGCCGGCGGCGGCAGCGCCCTGCTGCTCGGACTGGGGCTGACGGGCTGCCGCTCGGCGGTCTCCGAGAGCTCGTCCGCTCCGCAGGAGACCGGTGGCAAGCCCCGGCGCGGTGGCACCCTCCACCTCGCCATCAACGCCGACTTCGTCCCGGGCCTGCTCTTCGCGCAGAGCGGCCAGTCCCTCCAGCAGCGGCTGATCTACAACACCCTGACCCGGTACGACGAGAGCCTCACGCCCAAGCCGGAGCTCGCCACCTCCTGGACGTACGCGAAGGACGGACGCAGCATCACGCTGAGGCTGCGCGACGACGTCACCTTCCACGACGGCCGGCCCTTCACCGCCGACGACGTCATCTTCGCGGTGAAGAACCTCCAGAACCCGGTCCGCGCAGCCCAGTTGCGCAGTACGGCCGCCACCGTCAACGGGTTCGAGAAGCGCGGCGACCACGAGCTGGTGCTCAAGCTCGCGCATCCGGTCAACAACCTGTTCGACCTCTTCGAGTTCATGATCATCACCGATGAGAAGAGCGTCGAGGACGCCGTCACCGGCAAGAAGCTCATCGGCACCGGCCCGTTCCGGCTGAAGAAGTGGAGCCCCGGCTCCGGGCTGAGCCTGACCCGCAACGACAGCTACTGGCTGCCGGACCGGCCCTACCTCGACGGCGTCGAACTGCGGGTGATACCGCAGGCCGACGCGCTGATCTCATCCCTGCGCTCCGGCCAGTCCCAGCTCTCCTTCGGCGTACCGGGCAAGAGTCTGAGCGTCATCAAGAGCGACCCCGAGCTGAAGATCACCAACTACGACACCGGGGCGGGCGCCATCTACCTCGGCGTCAACACCACCGTCGCCCCGCTGAACGACAAGACCGTCCGCCAGGCCCTCGCCTGGGCCATCGACCGCGACCGGCTCCTCGCACAGACGTTGGGCGGTTACGGTCTCGCCTCCGCCGCTCCGTGGCCCAAGTCCTCGCCCGCCTTCAGCGAGGCCCACCGCACCCACTACACCCACAACCCCGGCAAGGCCCGCGAGCTGCTGAAGTCCGCCGGCCACAGCAAGCTCCGATTCCCGCTGCTGCACATCGCGTTGCCCGGCGAGACGGCGATCGCCGAGTCCATCCAGTACGACCTCAAGCAGATCGGCGTCACCACCACCCTGGAGCCCACCGACGGCGCCACCGCTCAGAAGAAGCTGATCTCGCAGCAGATGCCGGCGCTCTGGTCCATGGGCCACGGTTTCGCCCAGGTCCAGCCCTCCACCCTCGCGGTGAGCGCGTACCCCTTCAACGAGGCCAAGAACACCTCCAAGTACCGCTCCACCGCCTACACGAAGGTCGTCCAGGAGGCCTGGACGAAGCCGGAGACGAGCGCCGCCGAGGCCAACGCCCTGCACGAGAAGATCTCCGGCATCCTGCTCGACGAGGCGTTCATCATCGACCTCGTCGTCCGCGGCCAGGTCCAGGTCAACTCCGAGCGCCTGTACGGCGTCGCGCTCAACAAGTTCTCCTATCTCAACCTCGACGACGCCTACCTGGTGTGACATGGGCCGCTACCTGCTGAGGCGGCTGCCCTCCGCCTTCCTCGTCCTGCTCGGGGCCTCGTTCCTCATCTTCGCCATCCTCCGGCTCGTCCCCGGCGACCCGGCGACCTCGCTGGCCGGGCCCGACGCGGACGCGGCGACCGTCGCCGCGATCCGTGAACGGCTGGGCCTGGACGCGCCGTTGCTCTCCCAGTACGGGCAGTGGATCGGCTCCCTGGTCACCGGCGACCTCGGACCCTCGTACGCGATCGGCGGCCAGGTCTCCGACCTGATCGCCGACGGGCTCGGCGCCACCGCCGAACTCACCGTGGCCGCCCTGCTGTTCGTCATCGTGCTCGGTACGGCCTTCGGCATTCTCGGCGCCACGTCACGCAGCGGCTGGGTCCGCAGCGCGATCCGGGTGACGACGACCGCCGCACTGGCCGTGCCGCCGTTCGTCAGCGGTGTCCTGCTGGTGCTGCTGTTCGCGGTCGTCCTCGGCGTGCTGCCGCCGGGCGGACGCGTGGCGTTCTTCGGCGCACCCGACCTGGCCGCGCAGTATCTGCTGCTGCCCGCGCTCTGCCTGGCCCTCCCGAGCGCCGCCGTCCTCGGCCGCTACCTCAAGGACGGCATCGAACGCGCGCTGGCCGAGGACTACATCCGCACCGCCACCGCCGCCGGGGTCGCACCGCGCCGGCTGCTCTGGCGGCATGCCCTGCCCAACGCCCTCCCGCCCGTCGTCACGCTGCTCGGCATGCAGACCGGACACCTGCTCGGCGGGGCCGTGCTCGTCGAGGCGATCTTCGCCTGGCCGGGCCTCGGCCAGCTCGCCGAACAGGGCCTCAGCCGGCGCGACTACCCGGTCGTCCAGGACCTGCTGCTCCTCCTGGTCGCCGTCTTCGTCGTCGTCCAGCTGCTCACCGACCTCGTCTACGCCTGGCTCGACCCCCGGATCAGGTGGGAGTGACCGCCATGACCTCGACCCCCGACCTCGCCCCGGCCGACCCGGCAACTCTGCGGAAGCCCGTACGAGCCCTGCGCGTCACCAACCCCCGAAAGGCTCCGCGCAAGACCTCCCGCCACCCCTACCGCGCCGCGCTCTCCACCACCCGCGCCCGCATCGGACTCGTCCTCGTCGGCGCGGTCGTCCTCGCGGGCCTGCTGGCCCCGGTCCTCGCCGGACACGGCCCCACCGACCAGAGCGGTCTCAGCCTCGCGCCCGTCGGCACCCCCGGGCACCCGCTCGGCACCGACGACCTCGGCCGCGACCTGCTCAGCCGCGTCCTGTACGGCATCCGCGCCGACCTCGGCATCATCGCGATCGCCGTTCCCGTCGGCGCGGCCCTCGGCTGCCTCTTCGCTCTGGCGGCGGCCGCCCACCCGGTGCTCGACACCCTCGTCCAGCGGATCTTCGACCTGATCCTGGCCTTCCCGGGCCTGATCCTGGCGCTCGCCGTGACCGCCATCCTCGGCCCCGGCCGGCTCCCGGTCGTCCTGGTCATCGCGCTCGCGGAGATCCCGGCGTTCGGGCGGCTGCTGCGCGGCGGGATCCTCGTGCAGCGCGAGCGGGAGTACGTCACCGCCGCCCGGGTCGGCGGCAGTTCGGGCCCTCGCGTGCTGGTCCGGCACATCCTGCCCAACGCCGCCGACCCGCTCATCGTCCAGGTCGCCGTCTCGCTGACCGTCGCCGTCTTCATCGAGGGCGCGATGAGCTTCCTCGGCGTCGGCGTACGGCCGCCGGAGCCCACGCTCGGCTCGGTCCTGAGCCAGTCCATGCCCTACCTCGCCCAGGCCCCGAACTTCGCGGCCGGGCCGCTGATCACCGTGACCGCGCTCGTCCTCGGCCTCTCACTCATCGCCGAGGCGCTCAACCGGGAGGTACGCCGATGACCGCCCTGCCCCAGGACGCCACACCGGGTGAAGCCGCTCACGATCTGCTCGAAGTCCGCGATCTGGGCGTCGAGTTCACCGCACCCGACGGCTCGGCCCTGCGCGCCGTGCGCGGCGTCTCCTTCACCCTGCGCCGGGGCGAGACGCTGGCCGTCGTCGGTGAGTCCGGCTCCGGCAAGTCCACCACCGCCCTCGCGCTGACCCGGATGCTGCCCGGCACCGGGCGCGTGACCACCGGATCGGTCCTGCTGGGCGGCCAGGACCTCGCCGCCGCGAGCGACCAGGAGCTGCGCGCGGTGCGCGGCGCCCGGATCGGCATGATCTTCCAGGACCCGATGACGGCCCTGAACCCGGTGCTGACCGTCGGCCGCCACCTGGACGAGGTGCTCCGCGCCCACGGGTCCTGGAAGAAGCACGGTCGCAGGCGGGACCGGGCCGCACGCCGGGCCCGCGCCGTCGAACTCCTCGACCGGGTCGGCATCCCCGAGCCCCACCGCCGTATCGACGACCACCCGCACCAGTTCTCCGGCGGCCAGCGCCAGCGCATCCTGATCGCCATGGCCCTGGCCGGCGAGCCGGACATCCTGCTCGCCGACGAACCGACCACCGCGCTCGACGCCACCGTCCAGGAACAGATCCTCACCCTCCTGGCCGACCTCAACCGCGCGACCGGCACCGCCCTCGTCCTCATCACGCACAACATGGGCGTCGTCGCCCGCTCCTGCGCACGCGTCCTCGTCATGTACGGCGGCACGGTGGTCGAGGACGGCCCGACCGCCGAGGTTCTCACCCGCCCCCGCCACCCGTACACCGCCGGCCTCCTGGCCGCCGTCCCCCGCCTCTCCGCCCCCTCCGGCACCCGCCTCACCGGCATCCCCGGCTCCCCGCCCGACCTCACCCTCCTCGGGGGCGGCTGCGCCTTCGCCGAGCGCTGCACGCTGGTGGAGGACCGCTGCCGTACGGCGGTGCCGCCGCTGGTCGCGCTGACCGACGGCGTACGGGCCGCCTGCCTGCCCGCCGCCGAGCGCACCGAACCGCTGCCCGCACCCGCCCCGCCCGTCCGCATCGACCGCCCGGCCACCGGGGCCGTGGTCCTGGAGGCGGACGGGCTGCGCAAGACGTACAAGCGGCGCGGCGTGCGCGGGCGCGGGTTCACCGCACTCGACGGGGTGTCGCTGACGCTGGCCGAGGGCGAGACCCTGGGCATCGTGGGGGAGTCCGGCTCGGGCAAGTCCACGCTGGCCCGGGTCCTGGCCCACGCCCACCCCTCCGACGGCGGCACCGTGAGGCTGCGCGGCCAGGACATCACCCGGCCCGCGCGGCGCGAGCTGCACGCGGTGCGCCGGCAGATCCAGATGGTGTTCCAGGACCCCTACGCCTCGCTCAACCCCCGGATGACCGTCGGCCAGATCGTCGCCGAACCGCTGATCGCCTTCGGCCTCGGCGACCGGGACGAGCGGGAGACCCGGGTCGCCGAGCTGCTCACGCTCGCCGGGCTCGACCCGGCCGTCGCCGACCGGCACCCGCGCTCCTTCTCCGGCGGCCAGCGCCAGCGCATCGGCATCGCCCGCGCGCTCGCACCCGAGCCGTCCGTCCTGATCTGCGACGAACCCGTCTCGGCGCTCGACGTCTCCGTCCAGGCACAGATCGTCGGCCTGCTCACCGACCTCCAGCGCGACCTGGGCCTCGCCCTGGTCTTCATCGCCCATGACCTCGCGGTGGTCCGGCAGGTCAGCCACCGCATCGCGGTCATGCACCAGGGCCGATCGTGGAGAGCGGCAGCGCCGACGACATCTGCGAGAACCCTCAGGACCCCTACACCCGGGCCCTGTTGGCGGCGGCGCCGGAGCCCGTACCCGTACAGCACACACTCCGGAAGATCGAGGTGCCGGCATGAGCGCGTGCTGCACGCCGGGACGCGCCTGTACGGGAGCGTCCACGGCGGTTCTGCCGCTTCCGGCCGTACGCCGACCGGCCCCCGTCGAAGCCGGACGGATGACCGAACTCCCCGACGGAACCTTCCGGATGGGCGACGCCTTCGGCGAGGGCTACCTCGCCGACCGGGAGGGGCCGGTCCGCGAGGTCACCGTGGCGCCCTTCGCCATCGACACCACCGCCGTCACCAACGCCGAGTGGGCCGTCTTCGCGGAGGCCACCGGCTACCGCACCGACGCCGAACGCTACGGCAGCAGTTACGTCTTCCACCTCCTGCTCCACCCCAAGGCCGCCGAGCGCCACGTCCTCGGCCGGGTGCCCGGCGCCCCCTGGTGGCTCGGCGTCACCGGCGCGTCCTGGGCCGCACCGGAAGGCCCGGGCTCCGACCTGGCGGACCGCGCGGACCATCCGGTCGTCCACATCTCGTACGACGACGCCCTCGCCTACTGCGACTGGACCGGCACCCGGCTGCCCACCGAGGCCGAGTGGGAGTACGCGGCACGCGGCGGCCTGGACGGCGCCCGCTACCCGTGGGGCGACGAACTCGCGCCCGGCGGACGGGAGGTGTGCAACATCTGGCTCGGCCGCTTCCCGCACCGCCCGGACCGGTCCGGCGGCCGTACGGGCACCGTGCCCGTGACGGCGTACGAGTCCAACGGCTACGGGCTCCACAACACCTCCGGCAACGTCTGGGAGTGGTGCGCCGACGCCTTCGGGCCCGGTGAGCGGGTTATCCGGGGCGGCTCCTACCTCTGCCACGCCTCGTACTGCAACCGCTGCCGGGTCGCCGCCCGCTCCCACAACACCCCCGACTCCTCGACCGGCCACGGCGGCTTCCGCCGCGCCCGCGACCTGGCACCGCACAGCCCGACAGAAGAGAGGTCCACCGCGTGAAGGCCGTCATGGTGATGTTCGACAGCCTCAACCGGCACCTGCTGCCGCCGTACGGCGCCGACTGGACCCACGCCCCCAACTTCCGCCGCCTCGCGGACCGTACGGTCACCTACGACACCTGCTACGCCGGCTCCATGCCGTGCATGCCGGCCCGCCGCGAACTCCACACCGGCCGCCACAACTTCCTCCACCGGGGCTGGGGCCCGCTGGAACCCTTCGACGACTCCATGCCCGAGAACCTCAAGCGGCACGGCGTCTACACCCACCTGGTCAGTGACCACCAGCACTACTGGGAGGACGGCGGGGCGACCTACCACGGGCGGTACAACTCCTGGGAGTTCTTCCGGGGCCAGGAGGGTGACGCCTGGAAAGGGCAGGTGGCCGACCCGGAGACCCTGACTCGCCGCGCGCCACGCGCAACGACCTCTGGCGCCAGGACTGGGTCAACCGGCAGTACCTGGACAGCGAGGCGAAGCAGCCGCAGACGCTCACCTTCGACGCCGGTCTGGAGTTCCTGCGGACGAACCACACCGAGGACGACTGGTTCGTCCAGATCGAGACGTTCGACCCGCACGAACCCTTCTTCACCCAGGACCACTACAAGGAGCTCTATCCGCACGACTACGACGGACCGCACTTCGACTGGCCCGACTACAACCGGGTCACCGAGACCAAGGAGCAGGAGCAGCACGCCCGTTACGAGTACGCGGCGCTGCTCTCCATGTGCGACCACTCGCTCGGCCGGGTCCTGGACGCGATGGACGAACACGGGCTGTGGGACGACACGCTGCTGATCGTCTGCACCGACCACGGCTATCTGCTCGGCGAGAAAGGGTGGTGGGCCAAGGTCGTCACGCCCTGGTACAACGAGCTGGTCCACACCCCGCTCTTCGTCCACGACCCGCGCCGCCCCGACCGCGCCGGAACCCGGGACGCGGCCCTCGTCCAGACCATCGACCTGGCCCCGACCCTGCTGGACTTCTTCGGCGCCGCACTCCCGCCGGACATGCAGGGCCGCCCGCTGAGCGAGACCGCCGAAGCGCAACAACCCCGCGAGTCAGCCCTGTTCGGCATGTTCGGCGGGCACGTCAACATCACCGACGGCCGGTACGTCTACATGCGGGCCTGCCACGACGACACCAACCAGCCGCTGTACGAGCACACGCTGATGCCCACCCGCATCCGTGGCCGCTTCACTCCGGAGGAGCTGACCGGCCTCACACTGGCGGACCCGTTCCCCTTCACCAAGGGCGTGCCCACCCTCCGCATCCCCGCCCACCCCTCACCGCTCCTGGGCCCGCAGCGGTTCGGCACGCTCCTCTTCGACCTGGAGACCGACCCGCTCCAGGAGAAGCCGATCAGCGACCCGGCCGTCGAACTGCGCCTGGCCCGGCTGCTGGTGGAAAGGCTCCGCGCCAACGACGCGCCCGCCGACCAGTACACCGCGAGCGAGCCGAGGCGGGCCGCCAACCAGCGGCCCGTTCCGACGAGTTCACCGAAGGCGCGCTCAACCTCCGTACACCACTGGCCGAACTGCTCGCCGAGCCGTCGGCCGCCGACACGATCCGCCGCATCGTCCCCGGCCTGCTCGACACCGAGCTGCTCACCGTCCGAGGCGGCGCCACCCTGCTCCAGATCGCCGCCTTCACCGGCCATCCGGGACGGGACCGGCTCACCGCCGTGGCCGACGAACTGGCCCGCCTCTTCCCCGTATCAGACCACCCCTCCAGCCACCACGGAGAGCCCAGCCGATGACCACCGACCCGACCGCCGACCCGACCACCGGCCCCACCCGCCGCGACCCCTACGCCGGCTTCCCCGGCCGAATCGGCCGCACCTTCGCCGAGTCCGAGCCGTCCTGGCCGCCGCGCACCGCACCCGGCGAGAAGGCCCCCAACATCGTGGTCGTCCTCGTCGACGACATGGGCTACAGCGACATCGGCCCGTTCGGCTCCGAGATCGCCACGCCGACCCTGGACACCCTGGCCGACGAGGGCGTCCGGCTCTCCAACTACCACACCATGCCGCTCTGCTCCCGGCCCGCGCCGCCCTGCTCACCGGCCTCAACCCGCACCGCGTCGGCTACTCCATGGTCGCCAACTCCGACCCGGGCTTCCCCGGTTACGGCATGGAGATCGCCGACGACATCCCCGCCCTCGCCGAGCTGCTCCACGACACCGGTTACGCCACCTACGCCGTCGGCAAATGGCACCTGGTCCGCGACTCCGCCTCCAACGCGGCCGACGACCGGGACAACTGGCCGCTGAAGAAGGGCTTCGACCAGTACTACGGCGTCCTCGAAGGGCTCACCAGCCTCTTCCACCCCCACCAACTGGTGCGCGACAACAGCCCGCTGGACATCGACGAGTTCCCGGACGACTACTACTACACCGACGACATCACCGACCAGGCGATCTCCATGGTGAAGTCGCTCCGCGCCCACGACCCCGACAAGCCGTTCTTCCTCTATCTCGCCCACAACGCCGTCCACGGCCCGCTCCAGGCCAAGCCCGAGGACATCGCCCGCCACCAGGGCCGCTACGACGAGGGCTGGGACGTCCTGCGGACACGCCGCTTCGCCGCCCAGCTCGCCGCAGGCCTTCTCCCGCCCGGCACCGAACTGCCCGACCGCAACAGCGAGGCCGGACCCGACGTCCCCGCCTGGGACAGCCTCGACCAGGAGCAACAGCGGCTCTACGCCCGGTACATGGAGGTGTACGCGGCGCTCGTCGACAACATCGACCAGAACCTCGCCCGGCTCACCGAAACGCTCGAAGCGCTCGGCGAGCTCGACAACACCATCATCGTCTTCACCTCCGACAACGGCGGCACCGGCGAAGGCGGCCCGGAAGGCACCCGCTCCTACTTCAGCCGCTTCGTCCACCACCCCGCCCTCCCCGGCGACTGGACCCCCGACGTCGACCGCGACCCCGATCTCATCGGCGGCCCACGCAGCCTGGTCCACTACCCGCGCGGCTGGGGTATGGCCTCCAACACCCCGTTCCGGCTCTACAAGGGCCACACCTACGCCGGCGGGGTCCGTGTCCCGTTCGTCCTGTCCTGGCCGAGGGGCGCGCGCGAGGGCCTGCTCGCGCCGGGCGTCCGGACCCAGTACCAGTACGTCACCGACATCGCCCCCACCCTCCTGAGCCTGGCCGGCCTCGACCGCCCGGCCGAGCGGCGCGGGACCACGCTCCAGGAGCCGGACGGCATCAGCTTCACGCCCGTGCTCGCCGACCCGGACCACGCCTCCACCCACCCCGAGCAGTACTGCGAGATGACCGGCAACCGCAGCTACTACCACGACGGCCACAAACTCGTCACCCTCCACCGCCCCGGCACCCCCTACGACGACTCCGAGTGGGCGCTCTACGACATCCGCACCGACCCCACCGAGATCCACGACCTGGCCGCCGAACGCCCGCACCTGGCCGCGGAGTTGTCCGAGGCCTGGGAGGCGGCCGCCTGGCGCAACGGCGTCTTCCCGCTCCCCGACGGCAGCGGCGCCCTCGCCCGCCGCAACCCCGCCGAACAGCGCCTCACCCGCCCCCTGACCCTGCTGCCCGCCACACCCGAGCTGGAGCGCTACCGCTCCTCCCGCCTGGTCTCCCTGCGCTCCTTCGAGATCACCGTGGCCGTCGACGCGACCGGCGAAGGGGTCCTCGTCTCCCACGGCGACCAGGGCGGCGGCTACAGCCTGTACGTCGAGGACGGGCGGCTCCACCTCGCGTACAACGAGTACGGCGTCCTCCACGAGACCGACGCGGGCCCGCTCGTGCCCGGGGAACATGTCATCGTCCTCGCCGCCACGGCGGAGAAGGGCCTGCGCTGGTCGTTCACGGTCAGCGTCGACGGCGAGGTGAGGGCCACGCCTCCCAGCGTCCACCAGCTCATCGGCATGGCCCCGTTCCAGGGCATCAGCGTCGGCATCGACCGCAAGTCCCCTGTCTCCTGGCCCCTGTTCGAACGCCACCGCTCCTTCCGCTACGGCGGCACCCTGCGCTCGGTCACCTACACCCCCGGCGCCCCGGGCCCGGACTCGCCGGAAGCGGTCGCCACCGCACTCAAGCAGGCGGCAGCGGCCTTCGAGTGAGACAGCGCGCAACGCACGGTGGCCGCCCCTGGAGAACCAGGAGCGGCCACCGTCACGGACAGCGGGGCCTCACCCCACGTACGCCCCGCTCGCCGTCAGCCGCAGGGCCGTGTCGATCAGCGGAACGTGGCTGAACGCCTGCGGGAAGTTCCCCACCTGCCGCTGCAGGTTGGAGTCCCACTCCTCGGCCAGCAGGCCCAGGTCGTTGCGGAGTGCCAGCAGCTTCTCGAAGAGCTGGCGGGCCTCGTCGACCCGGCCGATCATCGCCAGGTCGTCGGCCATCCAGAACGAGCAGGCCAGGAACGCGCCCTCGTCGCCGGCCAGACCGTCGACGCCCGCGTCCTCGCCCTCGGTCGGGTAGCGCAGGATGAAACCGTCCTCCGTGGACAGCTCCCGCTGGATCGCCTCGATCGTGCCGATGACCCGCTTGTCGTCCGGCGGCAGGAAGCCCATCTGCGGGATCAGCAGCAGGGAGGCGTCCAGCTCCTTCGAGCCGTAGGACTGGGTGAAGGTGTTGCGCTCCTTGTCGTAGCCGCGCTCGAGGACGTCCCGGTGGATGTCGTCGCGGAGCTCGTACCACCGCTCCAGCGGGCCCTCGACGTCGCCGGACTCGACCAGCTTGATCGTCCGGTCGACGGCGACCCACGCCATCACCTTCGAGTGCACGAAGTGGCGGCGCGGACCGCGCACCTCCCAGATGCCCTCGTCCGGCTCCTCCCAGTGCTTCTCCAGGTACTCGATCAGCTTGAGCTGGAGGCCCATCGCGTAGTCGTTGCGGGTCAGGCCGGTCATGTGCGCCAGGTGGAGCGCCTCGGTGACCTCGCCGTACACGTCCAGCTGGAGCTGGTTGGCGGCGCCGTTGCCGACGCGGACCGGGGTGGAGTTCTCGTAGCCGGGCAGCCAGTCCAGCTCCGCCTCGCCGAGCTCGCGCTCGCCGGCGATGCCGTACATGATCTGGAGGTTCTCCGGGTCGCCCGCCACCGCCCGCAGCAGCCACTCGCGCCAGGCGCGGGCCTCTTCGCGGTAGCCGGTGCGCAGCAGCGAGGAGAGGGTGATCGCGGCGTCGCGCAGCCAGGTGTAGCGGTAGTCCCAGTTCCGTACGCCTCCGATCTCCTCGGGGAGCGAGGTGGTCGGCGCGGCGACGATGCCGCCGGTCGGGGCGTACGTGAGGGCCTTCAGGGTGATCAGGGAGCGGACGACCGCCTCCCGATAGGGCCCGTGGTACGTACACTGATCGACCCATTCGCGCCAGAACACCTCCGTCGCCTCCAGCGACCCCTCCGGGTCGGGAAGCGCGGGCGGCTCACGGTGCGAGGGCTGCCAGCTGATCGTGAACGCCACCCGGTCACCGGGGCCGACGGTGAAGTCGGAGTAGGTGGTCAGGTTCTCGCCGTAGGTGTCGGCCTGGGTGTCCAGCCAGACGGAGTCCGGCCCGGCGACGGCGACCGTACGGCCATCCACCTTGTGCACCCACGGCGTCACCCGGCCGTAGCTGAACCGCATCCGCAGCTCCGAGCGCATCGGCACCCGGCCGCTGACGCCCTCCACGATCCGGATGAGCTGCGGAGCCCCGTCACGCGGGGGCATGAAATCGGTCACCCGTACGGTGCCGCGCGGAGTGTCCCACTCCGATTCCAGGACGAGGGAGTCACCGCGGTAGCGGCGCCGGTCCGCCGACGGCGGCTCGGTCCCTTCCGGCCTCGCCGGACTCAGACGCCAGAAGCCGTGCTCCTCGGTGCCCAGCAGTCCCGCGAAGACGGCGTGCGAGTCGAAGCGGGGCAGGCACAGCCAGTCGGCCGTGCCGTCCCGGCAGACCAGGGCAGCGGTCTGCATGTCTCCGATGAGTGCGTAATCCTCGATGCGCCCGGCCACGTGCGTCTCCAGTCGAACGGCCATGTCGCCCCGTCCGGGGCGCTTACTGGGGGAGGGAGGGTTTCAGGGGGTCGTAGTGGAACCGACGAGTCCCGTACCGGTTGAGCGGGCCTGAGGTGCCGCCGTCCGGCCGTCTCGGCAGCGAGTGTCCGAGCAGGATACGACGCGGTACGAAGATCCGCGCGACGGTCCCCGCAACATCTCTGAGCTGATCGGGTGGGACGTGAAACGACTGCGGTGATGGTGTGACGCCCCTGTGCAGGGTGTGGCCGGAAGCAGCCTCCCCTCGTCGCTGTTACCCTGGTAGCCCGTGGACCGGTGGTCGTATCCGACAGCGGACGAGGCCCCCGAACCGCAGCGACGGCACCCCGGAATCCCCGGTTCGGCGGCCGGTACGCACCTCACAACCGCGACCACGGGAGCCCCCTTTGGCTATGCAGCCCACATCCACGACGACCAAGCACATCTTCGTCACCGGGGGTGTCGCCTCCTCCCTCGGCAAGGGTCTGACTGCCTCCAGCCTGGGTGCGCTGCTCAAGGCGCGCGGCCTGCGGGTCACGATGCAGAAGCTCGACCCGTATCTGAACGTCGACCCGGGGACGATGAACCCGTTCCAGCACGGCGAGGTGTTCGTCACCAACGACGGCGCCGAGACCGACCTGGACATCGGTCACTACGAGCGCTTCCTCGACGTGGACCTCGACGGCTCCGCCAACGTCACGACCGGCCAGGTCTACTCGCAGGTCATCGCCAAGGAGCGGCGCGGCGAGTATCTGGGTGACACCGTCCAGGTCATCCCGCACATCACCAACGAGATCAAGCACCGCATCCGCCGCATGGCCACCGACGACGTGGACGTCGTCATCACCGAGGTCGGCGGCACGGTCGGCGACATCGAGTCGCTGCCGTTCCTGGAGACCGTCCGCCAGGTCCGCCACGAGGTCGGCCGGGACAACGTCTTCGTCGTGCACATCTCGCTGCTGCCCTACATCGGCCCCTCCGGCGAGCTGAAGACCAAGCCGACCCAGCACTCGGTCGCCGCCCTGCGCAACATCGGTATCCAGCCGGACGCGATCGTGCTCCGCGCCGACCGTGAGGTCCCGACGTCCATCAAGCGGAAGATCTCGCTGATGTGCGACGTCGACGAGGCCGCCGTCGTCGCCGCGATCGACGCCAAGTCCATCTACGACATCCCCAAGGTGCTGCACACCGAGGGCCTGGACGCCTACGTCGTGCGCAAGCTCGACCTGCCCTTCCGGGACGTCGACTGGACCACCTGGGACGACCTGCTGGACCGCGTCCACAACCCCGACCACGAGGTCACCGTCGCGCTGGTCGGCAAGTACATCGACCTGCCCGACGCCTACCTCTCGGTCACCGAGGCCATGCGCGCCGGCGGCTTCGCCAACAAGGCCCGCGTCAAGGTCAAGTGGGTCACCTCCGACGACTGCCGCACCGCCGAGGGTGCCGCCGAGCACCTCGGTGACGTCGACGGCATCCTCATCCCCGGCGGCTTCGGCGAGCGCGGCGTCGACGGCAAGGTCGGCGCCATCCGCTACGCCCGCGAGAACAAGGTCCCGCTGCTCGGCCTCTGCCTGGGCCTCCAGTGCATCGTGATCGAGGCGGCCCGCTCGCTGGCCGAGATCCCCGACGCCAACTCCACCGAGTTCGACGCCGCCACCTCCCACCCGGTCATCTCGACCATGGAGGAGCAGCTCGCCTACGTCGAGGGCGCCGGCGACCTCGGCGGCACGATGCGGCTCGGCCTCTACCCGGCCAAGCTCGCCGAGGGCTCCGTCGTACGCGAGGCGTACGCGGGCGAGCCGTACGTCGAGGAGCGCCACCGCCACCGCTACGAGGTCAACAACGCCTACCGCGGTGAGCTGGAGAAGAAGGCCGGACTGGTCTTCTCCGGCACCTCCCCGGACAACAAGCTCGTCGAGTACGTCGAGTACCCGCGCGAGGTCCACCCCTACCTGGTCGCCACCCAGGCCCACCCGGAGCTCCGCTCCCGCCCGACCCGCCCCCACCCGCTCTTCGCGGGCCTGGTGAAGGCGGCCGTCGCGCGCAAGGTCGGCGCGGGCGAGTAGTCCCGAGGCATTACGGTTGACCGGGGTACGGGTCCTTGACGGACGCGTGCCCCGGTTTCTCGTTTTGTACGTGGTACGTGGGAGGACGCAGTGGGTATCCAGGACACGCCCGAGGAGTGGCAGGTCACCGCGACCACCACCCCCTTCACCGGCAACAAGACCAGCGTCCGCACCGACCAGGTCGTCATGCCCGACGGCTCCGTCCACGGCCGTGACTACCAGGTCCACCCCGGCTCCGTCGCGATCCTCGCGGTCGACGAGGACGACCAGGTGCTCGTCGTACGCCAGTACCGCCACCCGGTCCGCCAGCGGCTCTGGGAGATCCCGGCCGGACTGCTCGACGTGCCCGGCGAGAACCCGCTGCACGCCGCCCAGCGCGAGCTGTACGAGGAAGCGCACGTCAAGGCCGAGGACTGGCGGGTGCTGACCGACGTCTACACCACGCCCGGCGGCTGCGACGAGGCCGTACGGATCTTCCTCGCGCGCGGCCTCTCCGACGTGGAGGGCGAGCGGTTCGCGGTCTCCGAGGAGGAGGCCGACATGGAGCAGGCCCGTATCCCGCTGCCCGAGCTGGTGCGTTCGGTGCTCGCCGGGGACCTGCACAACAACTGCCTGGTCGTCGGGGCGCTCGCGCTCACCGCCGTCCTCGCGGGCGACGGCGTCGACTCGCTCCGCCCGGCCGAGGCGCCGTGGCCGGCCCGCCCGTTCGACGCCTGACGGCCCGTCCGCTCTTCTCGGCTCCTCCGGTCGGACGATCGTAAGAAATGCTGATCCGATCGGGGGATGTTCTCCCGGGCTCCGCCCCGCTCCGCAGTGATCCACACCACCGCTGAACTAGGCTCGAAAGGCCCCGACCGGAGTTCCGGCGGGCACCGCGTGCAGCGAAGTGGAGCGTGGCTCGTGACCGATCAGGCGGTGGACACCAGCGGCCCGGCCGAGACCGCGGGGACCGAGGAGCCGTCCGGCGCCGCCCCGCCCCGATTCTTCGGCCGGGAACGCGAGTTGAAGGCCCTGCGGGCCGACATCGAACGGGCCGGACTCGACACCCTGGCCGGCCGCAAGACCCCTCGCGCGAGGGTCCTGCTCATCGCGGGCCGCCCCGGCTCCGGCCGCAGCGCACTGGCCGCCGAACTCGCGGGCGCCCTCACCGGTACGGGCTCCGCTCCGGCCGACGCCTCCGGACCGGAGACCGGAACGGGCGCGCTGCCGTGGGCCGTTGCCGGTACGGGCTCCGGCGACTACCCGGACGGCGTGCTCCGGGTCGGCCTCACCGAACCCGGCGGCGCACCCGTCCCCACCGAACGCACGGCCGGTGAGATCCTCGGCCTGCTCGGGCTCCCCGTCCCGCCCGGCGCGGATCAGGACGAGCTCTCCGAGATGGTCCGCGAGGCCCTCGCCGTACGCCGTCTCGTCCTGATCCTGGACGACGCGGCCGACGCCGAACAGGTCGACCCGCTGCTCCCGGAGAACCCGGACTGCCTGGTCGTCGCCGTCGCCACCGGCCCGCTGACCGGCATCCCGGACGTCCGGCCCTGCACCCTCGGCGGCCTGGAGGCGGGCGCGGCCGTCCAGCTGCTGGCCCGCGCCATCGGCCAGGTCCGCATCACCGTCGACCCGCGCACCGCCGAGAGCCTGGCCGAGGAGTGCGGAGGCCAGCCCGCCGCGCTCACCCTGATCGGCGGTTTGCTGGCCACCCACCCGATGGCCTCCGTCGCCGACGTCACCAAGCAGCTCCACGACCTGCCCGACACCGGCGACCAGCAGCCCACCGGCGCCCGTCCGCTGGCCCGCGCCTTCCGCCTCGTCCACGACTCGCTGCCGACGGCCGCCGCCCGGATACTGCGCCTCCTCGCCCTCGCTCCCGCCGGACTGGCCGACGCCCATACGGCCTCCGCGCTGGCCGGCTGCTCGGTCTCGGCCGCCGAGCAGACCCTGGACGACTTCGTGAAGCTCGGCCTGGTACGGACGGACGGCGCCGCCCACCCCCAGTACGGCATCCCCGGCTGCCTCGCCCCGATGCTGCGGGCCCTCCTGGAGGAGCGCGACCGACCGGCCGAGATCCAGCTGGCCCGCGCCCGGATGCTGGAGCGGACCGTGCGCCGGCTCCAGGCCTGCCGCGCGGTCACCGAACCGGAGGGCTCCACCGCCCACCGCAAGCTCGCCGGACTGCCGCGCTCCCTCCGCTTCCCGAACGCCGAGGAGGCGGGCGTCTGGCTCCGGCTGCGCCAGCCCGCGCTGCTCGCCTCCGCCCGGCTCGCGGTGGCCGACGGCGAGCTGGACACCCTGGCCCGCCGCTTCGTCGCCGCCCTGGTGCGGGCGCTCGCCGCGCACCGGGGCACCGAGGCCGCCGCCCCCGAGCTGTACGGCCTGCACGGCCTGGTCCTGGACGTGGCCGAGCGCCGCGACCTGCCCCGCGAGCAGGCGGCGGCCCTGCTGAACCTCGCCGACCTGGACGCCCGCACCGGCCGCACCCGGGACGCCCTGACCCGCTACCGGGCCGCGCTGGACGCCGGAAGGGCCGCCGGCGACCTGTACGCGACGGGCCGCGCGATGGAATCCGTAGGCGGGACGTACGCCGAGCTCGGCGACTACCACCGGGCCTCCGACTGGTACGGCCGCGCGCTCGCCCAGCGCCTCACCCAGGGGGAGCGGGCGGACGAGGCACGGCTCTACGGGCGGCTCGGCGCCGTCCACAGCTACGCCGGACGGTACGGCGAGGCCCTGCGCAACTGGCGGGCCGCCGCGGCCGGCCACCGCAGGCTCGGCGACCTGGCGGCCCAGGCGCGCGCGCTCAGCGAGGCGGCCCGGGTGCAGGAGTACGCCGGGCGGCCGCAGGAGGCGCTGCACACCTGCCGGGAGGCGGCCGAGCTGGCCCGTCGCGCCGATGACGTGCGGCTTCAGGCGGCGCTCCAGCTCCGGCTGGCCGACACCCTGGACCGGCTCGGCGACCCGGCGGCGGCCCGGCTGCACCGGGCCGCCGCCGACAGACTGCTGGGCGAGGAGGGTTCTGCCTACGAAATCCGCAGTGCTTCGACGGAAAGTTAATGCTTTGTAAGGCTAGACAGCGCGAAGTCCTTCATTAGACTGGCTCTGCCGCGCTCGTTCGTGGCGTCTCCATTTATGCTGTGTATGTCCGGGTCTGTTCTGTCGTGCCCGGATTACCCTCCGAGCCAAGGACCGTGATCGACGTGAAGGTCGGCATCCCCCGCGAAGTCAAGAACAACGAGTTCCGGGTGGCGATCACCCCCGCCGGAGTGCATGAGCTCGTCCGCCACGGCCACCAGGTCGTCATCGAGAAGGACGCCGGTGTCGGCTCGTCCATCCCGGACCAGGAGTACGTCGCCGCCGGCGCGCAGATCCTGGACACCGCCGACGAGGTCTGGGCCACCGCCGACCTGCTGCTGAAGGTCAAGGAGCCGGTCGCCGAGGAGTACCACCGCCTCCGCAAGGACCAGACCCTCTTCACGTACCTGCACCTCGCCGCCTCCCGCGCGTGCACCGACGCGCTGCTGGCCTCCGGCACCACCGCCATCGCCTACGAGACGGTCGAGACCGCGAACCGCGCGCTCCCGCTGCTCGCCCCGATGTCCGAGGTCGCGGGCCGCCTCGCCCCGCAGGTCGGCGCGTACCACCTGATGCGCTCGGTCGGCGGCCGCGGCGTCCTCCCCGGCGGCGTCCCCGGCACCCACGCCGGCAAGGCCGTCGTCATCGGCGGTGGCGTCTCCGGCTGGAACGCCACGCAGATCGCCGTGGGCCTCGGCTTCCACGTCACGCTGCTCGACCGCGACATCAACAAGCTGCGCGAGGCCGACAAGATCTTCGGGACCAAGGTGCAGACCGTCGTCTCCAACGCCTTCGAGCTGGAGAAGGCCGTCGTCGAGGCCGACCTCGTCATCGGCGCCGTCCTGATCCCCGGAGCCAAGGCCCCGAAGCTGGTCACCAACGAGCTCGTCGCCAAGATGAAGCCAGGAAGTGTACTTGTCGACATTGCAATCGATCAGGGCGGCTGCTTCGAGGACTCGCACCCGACCACCCACGCCGAGCCGACCTTCCAGGTCCACGGCTCGGTCTTCTACTGCGTCGCCAACATGCCCGGCGCGGTACCGAACACCTCCACCTACGCGCTCACCAACGCCACGCTCCCGTACATCGTGGAGCTGGCCAACCGTGGCTGGGCCGACGCCCTGCGCCGCGACGCCGCCCTGGCCAAGGGCCTCAACACCCATGAGGGCCAGGTGGTTTACCGCGAGGTGGCCGAGGCGCACGGCCTCCCGCACGTCGAGCTGAGCACCCTCCTCGGCTGACGGGTCAACACTTCCCGTCAACATCGCGACTCCGGCCGGACCTTGCCGAGCAAGGTCCGGCCGGACGCGTATCGGGGCCTCTGAGGCCCTTGCGCAACTCGCCTCGAACGTAACCCTTTACCCGTTTCGTGCAGCGGCGAAATGTGCGGCTTGGTCGCTGTGCACCCTTGACAGCGAGGCGTTCGATTGCCGACACATCGGGCCGGGTCCGGCGGATTGTGTTGCTGCGGACCGGTGACACGCCATAGAGTCGCCAATCGTCGGCATGGTGCCACGCTGACCTATCGATAAGTTTCCTGGTCACGTCCAAGGAGGTAAGACGACTTGTGAATGAGTCGACAATTACTCCCGGGGGTGGTCAACCAGGGATGCCTGCACGGGGTCTGAGCCCGATCGGGCTCGAAGCTGTCGGCTCCGTCGCTGTCCGCACCTTCGCCACCCAACAGCACATGACGACAGCCCCCCAGATGATGGACGGCCTACACGTGAACGCCACGGCCGGCAACGAGAGTGGCCGGAACACCGACCGCTTCGCCGACTTCGCCGAGGTGCCCGAGGGGCACTTCTACGACCCCGACGCCGAGTACGAGCCCGATCCGGAGTACGCGGCCACGCTCGCGCCCGACGCCGCGCGCCAGCGCCGCGAGCGCATCGGCCCCACCGGACGGCCCCTGCCGTACTTCCCGATCCCGGGCCCCCTGACCGACCACGGCCCCGCGAAGATCATCGCGATGTGCAACCAGAAGGGCGGCGTCGGCAAGACCACGTCGACCATCAACCTGGGTGCCGCGCTCGCCGAGTACGGACGCCGCGTCCTGCTCGTCGACTTCGACCCGCAGGGCGCCCTCTCCGTCGGCCTCGGGGTCAACCCGATGGAGCTGGACCTCACCGTCTACAACCTGCTCATGGAGCGGGGCATGGCGGCCGACGAGGTCCTGCTCAAGACCGCCGTCCCGAACATGGACCTGCTGCCGAGCAACATCGACCTCTCGGCCGCCGAGGTGCAGCTCGTCAGCGAGGTGGCCCGCGAGTCCACGCTCCAGCGCGCCCTGAAGCCGCTGATGGCCGACTACGACTACATCGTGATCGACTGCCAGCCCTCGCTCGGCCTGCTCACCGTGAACGCCCTGACGGCCGCTCACAAGGTCATAGTGCCGCTGGAGTGCGAGTTCTTCGCGCTGCGCGGGGTGGCGCTGCTCACCGAGACCATCGAGAAGGTCCAGGAGCGGCTCAACCCCGAGCTGGAGCTCGACGGCATCCTCGCCACCATGTACGACTCCCGTACGGTGCACAGCCGCGAGGTCCTGGCGCGCGTCGTCGAGGCCTTCGACGAGCACGTCTACCACACCGTCATCGGGCGCACGGTCCGCTTCCCGGAGACCACGGTCGCCGGTGAGCCCATCACCACGTACGCCTCCAACTCGGTCGGTGCCGCCGCCTATCGCCAGCTCGCCAGGGAGGTGCTCGCCCGGTGTCACGCCGAGTGAGTCTGCCGGGGGCCGACGAACTGTTCCGTACGACCGGGGGAGGGATGGGCCTCCAGGCCTCGTCCCCGGCGGACCGGCGACGCAAGGCGAACGGCGAGCCCCGGGTGCCGGCACCGGCCGGGGAGAGCGACCCCTCGGGCCGGTCCGCCGAGGCCGGTGAGGAGCACGCCTCCGCCGACGACGCGGGCGACGCGCGCGGCCGGGGCGCAGAGAGCGACCGCCAGGCCGCCGCTGCCCCTGCCCCCGCCCCCGCCCCGGCCCCGCCGTCCGGCGACCGGGCCGCAGCCTCCGCCCCGGCGGAGCAGTCCCCGGCCGTCCAGCAGCAGCGCAGGCGCGGCGGCGGCCGTGGAGCCAACCGGCGCCCCAGCGGCCGCGAGCGCCACGACGAGAAGATCACGGTCTACGTCTCCGCCGAGGAGCTGATGGACCTGGAACACGCCCGGCTCGTCCTGCGCGGCGAACACGGCCTCGCCGTCGACCGGGGCCGGATCGTCCGTGAGGCGGTGGCGGTGGTCCTCGCCGACCTGGAGTCCCGGGGCGACGCGAGCATCCTCGTACGGCGGCTGCGCGGCCGCTGACCGGCGCCGCGCCGGTAGCCTGCCGGATGGGACCCGCCGCCCGGCGGGCCCCCTCCGCGCCCCACCTCTGGACCACCATGCCCCCGCCCCACGACCCCGCCGCCCCGCGCCGCCGCGCCCTGGGCCGGGGGCCCGGGGCGGTGGCGCCTGAGCGGGAGCCCGGTCCGGAGCCGGTCGCGGAGGCCGTTCCGGTGGCCGTGGAGGCGCCTGCGGAGGCCGTACGGGAGCCGGAAGCCGTTTCCGTACCGGATGTGCCGGAAACCGCTCCGGAGGCCGTACAGGCCGGGCCTGAGCCCGTAGAAGCGCGTGAAGGGCCTGAAGCGCCTCACGGGCCTGAAGCGTCCGACGACAAGCGGTTCACCGTCCGGCTGGTGAACTTCGAGGGCCCCTTCGACCTCCTCCTCCAGCTGATCTCCCGGCACAAGCTCGACGTGACCGAGGTCGCGCTCTCGAAGGTCACCGACGAGTTCATGGCGTACATCCGCGCCATGGGCCCCGACTGGGACCTCGACCAGACCACCGAGTTCCTCGTCGTCGCCGCCACGCTCCTCGACCTCAAGGCCGCCCGGCTGCTGCCCGCCGCCGAGGTGGAGGACGAGGCGGACCTGGCGCTGCTGGAGGCGCGGGACCTGCTCTTCGCGCGGCTGCTCCAGTACCGCGCGTACAAGCAGATCGCGGACATCTTCAGCGGCCGCCTGGAGTCCGAGGCCCGCCGCCACCCCCGTACCGTCGGCCTGGAGGACCACCACGCCGAGCTGCTGCCCGAGGTCGTCATCAGCATCGGGCCCGAAGGGCTCGCCAAGCTGGCCGTCAAGGCGATGCAGCCGAAGCCGAAGCCGCAGGTGTACGTCGACCACATCCACGCCCCGCTGGTCAGCGTGCGGGAGCAGGCGGGCATCGTGGTGGAGCGGCTGCGCGCGGCCGGAGCGGCGGTGAGTTTCCGCACGCTCACCGAGGACGCCCCGGACACCCTCACCGTCGTCGCCCGCTTCCTGGCCCTGCTGGAGCTGTACCGGGAGAAGGCCGTCACCCTGGACCAGGACGAGGCGCTCGGCGACCTGCTGGTGACCTGGTCCGGCGGGACGGACGCGGAGCCGGTGGTGACGGACGAGTTCGACCAGGAGCTCAACGGGGGCAGTGACGAGGAGGACGTACGGGAATGAGTGAGCAGCCGGTCCAGGCGGACGACACGGGCGCGGTCGCCTCGCTCGACCTCAAGCCCGCCCTCGAAGCGGTCCTCATGGTCGTCGACGAGCCCGCCACCGTCGACCAGCTGGCCAAGGTGCTCCAGCGGCCCCGCAGAGCGGTGGCGGACGCGCTGCGGGAGCTGGCCGACGAGTACACCGTGCAGCGCCGGGGCTTCGACCTGCGGCTGGTGGCGGGTGGCTGGCGGTTCTACACCCGCCCCGAGTACGCGGCGGCCGTCGAGGGCTTCGTCCTGGACGGCCAGCACGCCCGGCTCACCCAGGCCGCGCTGGAGACCCTGGCGGTGGTCGCCTACCGGCAGCCGGTGAGCCGGTCGCGGGTCTCGGCGGTGCGCGGAGTCAACTGCGACGGCGTCATGCGGACCCTCCTCCAGAGGGGCCTGGTGGCCGAGGCGGGCGCGGAACCCGAAACAGGTGCGATCCTGTACAGGACGACGAACTACTTTCTGGAGCGAATGGGCCTGCGCGGCCTGGACGAGCTCCCGGAACTCGCGCCCTTCCTCCCCGAGGCGGACGCGATCGAGGCTGAGACGCTAGAGGGTGTGCCGTCGTTCGATCCGGACGCACCGGACACCCCGGATACTCACGCAGACGACAAGACGGAATTTTGATGCGAAGCAGTGGCAGGAACAGCGGAAGCGGCAGCGGCGGTCAGGGCGGCCGGAGCGGCGGCCAGGGCGGGCGCTCCGGCGGCCAGGGCGGCGGCGGACGCGGCGGCAGCGGCCAGGGCGGGCGGCCCGGAGCCTCGGGCGGCCGTCCCGGCGGTCAGGGCGGTCGTCCCTCCGGCGGTCAGGGCGGACGCGGCGGCAGCCAGGGCGGGCGTCCCGGCGGCCAGGGTGGCCGCCCCTTCGGCCAGGGCGGGCGTTCCGGCTCGCAGGGCGGGCGTTCCCAGGACGGGCGTGGCAGCTACCAGGGTGGGCGTGACGAGCAGGAGCAGCGCCCCCGCCGTCCCCGCCCCGAGGAGCGCCGCTACGACGTCGGCAACGACGCCCCCGGCGCCCGCTCCGAGCAGGACGGCCCGCGCAAGGGCCGCGGCTCGGCGGCCCGCGGCGGCGCCAAGGGCGGCCCGAAGCCCGCACAGGGCGGCTCCGGCCGCACCGGCGGTTTCCGTCGCGGCGCCCCCTCGCGCCCGCGTGAGCTGGACGCCAAGATCGAGCAGCGCAACCGCGACCGGTACGCGAACAAGCCCGAGATCAACCTGCCCAAGACCCACCCGGGCGCCGAGCAGGAGGGCGAGCGGCTGCAGAAGGTCCTCGCCCGGGCCGGCATGGGCTCGCGCCGTGCGTGCGAGGAGCTGATCGAGCAGTCCCGCGTCGAGGTCAACGGCGAGATCGTCGTCGAGCAGGGCATGCGCGTCGACGTCCACAAGGACGAGATCAAGGTCGACGGCCTGACCGTCGCCGCGCAGTCGTACCTCTTCTTCGCGCTGAACAAGCCCGCCGGTGTCGTCTCCTCGATGGAGGACCCGGACGGCCGCCAGTGCCTCGGCGACTACGTGACCAACCGCGAGACGCGGCTGTTCCACGTCGGCCGGCTCGACACCGAGACGGAGGGCATCATCATGCTCACCAACCACGGTGAGCTGGCCCACCGCCTCACGCACCCGAAGTACGGCGTGAAGAAGACCTACCTGGCCGCCATCCAGGGCCCGCTGCCGCGCGACCTCGGCAAGCGGCTCAAGGACGGCATCCAGCTGGAGGACGGCTACGCCCGCGCCGACCACTTCCGCGTCGTCGAGAACACCGGCAAGAACTACCTGGTCGAGGTCACCCTCCACGAGGGCCGCAAGCACATCGTGCGCCGCATGCTGGCCGAGGCCGGCTTCCCGGTCGAGCGCCTGGTGCGGACGTCCTTCGGGCCGATCCCGCTGGGCGACCAGAAGTCCGGCTGGCTGCGCCGCCTCACCAACACCGAGGTCGGCATGCTGATGCGCGAGGTCGGTCTCTAGAAGCTCCTCACCGAGGCCCGCGGCCGGTATCCGTTCGGAAGGTTCGAACAGAACCGGCCGCGGGCCTTTTGCTGCCCCCGTCCACCCTTTATAGTCAGAGTGACCATTAAAGAAGGAGGCGGGCCCGTGAGCCTCGCGGACATACTCGATCCCCTGCAGCAGCCCCTGGTGACCGTCCTGGACACCCCGGTCAGCTGGACCGAGGTGCTGGGATTCGGCAGCGGGGCGCTCTGCGTCTGGCTCGTGGCCCGCCAGCACATCGCCAACTGGCCGATCGGCATCGCCAACAACGTCTTCTTCATCCTGCTGTTCGCGCAGGCCGGCCTGTACGCCGACGCCGGCCTCCAGATCGTCTTCATCACCCTCGCCGCGTACGGCTGGTGGACCTGGACCCACGGGGGTGGACCAGGCTCCTCCGTCCTTCCGGTGCGCAGGACGACCCGCACCGAATGGGTCTGGCTGCTCGCGGCGGGGGTGGTGGGGACCGCCGGGATCACGCTGCTGCTGGCCAGGGCCACCGACTCCACCGTCCCGTTCTGGGACGCCCTGACGACCTCGCTGTCCCTGATGGCGACGTACGGGCAGTGCCGGAAGCGGCTGGAGTCCTGGTGGCTCTGGATCGCGGCGGACCTGGTCTACATCCCGCTCTACGCGCACAAGGGGCTGTATCTGACCTCGCTGCTGTACGCCGGGTTCCTCGTGCTCTGCATCGTCGGCCTGCGCAACTGGCACCGCGACCTGACGGCCCGTAACTCCCGCACCCTGGAAGTGGCCACGGCATGAAGACGTACGAACACGGCCTGGTCCTCGGCAAGTTCTACCCGCCGCACGCCGGCCACCACCACCTCGTCCGGACCGCCCAGGACCACTGCGAACGGCTGACCGTGCTGGTCTGCGCCGCCTCCGTGGAGTCGGTTCCGCTCGCGGACCGGGTGGCCTGGATGCGCGAAGTCCACCCGGACGTCACGGTGGTGGGCACGGTGGACGACACGCACATGGACGTGCACGACCCGGCGGTCTGGGACGCGCACATGGCCGTCTTCACCGCCGCCGTGCCGGAGCGGGTGGACGCGGTCTTCACCTCGGAGGCATACGGGGAGGAGCTCGGCCGCCGCTTCGGCGCCGCGTCCGTGCTCGTCGACCCCGACCGCACGCTCTTCCCGGTCTCCGGCACCGCCGTGCGCAAGGACCCGATCGGCTGCTGGGACTTCCTCCGCGCGCCGGTCCGGGCCGCCCTCGCCCGCCGGGTCGTCGTCCTCGGCGCCGAGTCCACCGGCACCACCACGCTCGCGCGGGCCCTCACCGCCCACTATCGGGCCCGTGGCGGGGTCTGGGCGCGGACGGTGTGCGTCGCGGAGTACGGGCGCGAGTACAGCGAGCACAAGCTCGCCGCCCTGCGCGAGCGGTGGCCCGGAGCCGCCTGGGAGGACGTCACCTTCACCACCGGCGACTTCCCCGTCATCGCGCGGGTCCAGAACGAGCGCGAGGAGGCCGCCGCCCGCACCGGCTCACCGATCCTCTTCTGCGACACGGACTCCTTCGCCACCACCGTCTGGCACGAGCGGTACGTCGGCGGCCGCAACCCGCTCGTCGAGGAGATCGCGGACCGGGCAGGCCACCACCTCTGGCTGCTCACCGACCACGAGGGCGTCGCCTTCGAGGACGACGGGCTGCGCGACGGCGAGGAGCTGCGACCCTGGATGACCGACCGCTTCCGCGCCGAACTCACGCGCACCGGACGCCGGTTCATCGAGATCACCGGCCCACCCGAGGCCCGTCTCGCGCAGGCCGTCGCCGCCGTGGACGAACTCCTCGCCACCGGCTGGGACTTCGCCGCCCCGCTCCCGGAGAAGCGATGAGCACCGGCGTACCGGAGGGGTACGACCCGCACGCCTTCCCGCCGTTCGCGGTCACCGTCGACCTCGCGGTCTTCACCGTCCGGGACGCGGCGCTCCACGTGCTGCTGGTGGAGCGCGGGCAGGACCCGTTCCGGGGGCGCTGGGCGCTGCCCGGCGGCTTCGTCCTGCCCCGCGAGTCCGCCGACGAGGCCGCCCGCCGCGAGCTGGCCGAGGAGACCGGCCTCGGCCCGGACGCCGTCGGCACCCTCCACCTGGAGCAGCTGCGCACCTACACCGACCCGGACCGCGACCCGAGGATGCGGGTCGTCTCCGTCGCGTACGCCGCACTCCTGCCGGACCTGCCCGAACCGCGCGGCGGCGGCGACGCGGCGAGCGCCCGGTGGTGGGACGCGGGGGTCACCGGACCGCTCGCCTTCGACCACGACCGGATCCTCACCGACGCCCGCGACCGGATCGGCGCCAAGCTCGAATACACCTGCCTGGCCACCGAGTTCTGCCCCGCCGAGTTCACCCTCGGCGAGCTGCAGCAGGTCTACGAGACGGTGTGGGGCGTCGCGCTGGACCGCCCCAACTTCCGCCGCAAGGTCCTGAGCGCGCCCGGCTTCGTCGTACCGGTCGACGGCCCGCCGCGCCGCACCGGCGGCCGGGGCAAACCGGCCGCGCTGTACCGGGCGGGCGGAACCACGACCCTGCACCCGCCGCTGCTGCGCCCGCCGCCCACCGAACCACCCAACTCACGCCCGGAAGGACGAACGCCATGACCATCGCCACCCGAAGACTGACCAAGCAGGCGGCCACCGGCTCGCTGACCGGGCTCGCGCTCGGTGACGCGCTGGGCTTCCCGACCGAGTTCAACGACGTGCCCGCGATCCTCGCCAAGTGCGGCCCCTGGCGGGGGATGGAGCTGCCGACCCCCGCGTTCGTCACCGACGACACCCAGATGACGATCGCGCTGGGCCGTGGCATCCGCACCGCGATGGACAGCGGGCTGCTCACGCCGGAGCGCCTGGTGGACCCGGTACGGCGGGAGTTCATCGCCTGGTACCACTCGCCGGAGAACGACCGGGCGCCCGGCAACACCTGCCTCACCGCCTGCCGCCTGCTCGAATCCACCAGGGTCTGGCAGGAGGCGAGCCAGACGCACTCCAAGGGGTGCGGCGCCAACATGCGGGTCGCGCCCATCGGCCTCGTCCCCGGCCTCAGCGACGAACAGCGCGCCGGCGCCGCCCAGCTCCAGGCCGCCCTCACCCACGGCCACCCCACCGCCCTGGCCGCCTCCGACCTGACCGCCCGCGCGGTCCACCTCCTGGCCCGAGGCGCCGAACCGCTCGGCCTGGTCGGCCAGTTGCGCAGCTACGCGTACGAGAACACCGGCCGCTACCACACCCGCTGGCTCGGCGACCTGTGGCGGTACGCCGGTGACACCTCGCCCGAGGCCTTCATCAGCCGCGGCTGGGACGAGTGCCAGAGCGCCCTGGCCGCCCTGCAGGAGGCCCTGCGCGACCCGTCACCGGAGACCGACCCGTGCGAGCGCACCGGCGACGGCTGGATCGCCGAGGAGGCCCTCGCCACCGCCCTGCACTGCTTCCTGCTCTTCCCCGAGGACCCGCTCACCGCCCTGCGCCGGGCCGCCTGCACCCGGGGCGACTCCGACTCGATCGCCTGCCTGGCGGGCGCCTTCGCCGGAGCCCACCTGGGCGCGGGGGCCTGGCCCCAGGAGTGGTCGGAGCGCATCGAGTACCGGAGCGACCTGCTCTCCCTGGCGGCGCTCTGGGACGCTTGAGCCATGAGCACCCCACCCCTCACCCTGGCGCGGGCCGGTCTGCCGGTCGCCGACCTGCGCCCGGACCTCGCCCACGCCCCGGGCCCGCTGGTCTTCGCCACGGTCTCCGGCGCCCACCTCTACGGCTTCCCCTCCCGCGACTCGGACGTGGACCTGCGGGGGGTCCACGTCCTGCCCGCCGAGGACCTGGTGGGGCTGCGTGAGCCGGAGGAGACCCGGACCCGGATGTGGGAGCGGGACGGGATCGAGATGGACCTCGTCACCCACGACCTGCGGAAGTTCGTCCGCCTGATGCTCCGGCCGAACGGCTACGTCCTGGAGCAGCTGCTCTCCCCGCTGGTGGTGCACACGAGCGGCCTCCACACCGAACTGGCCGCCCTCGTCCCCGGCGTACTGACCCGCAACCACGCCCACCACTACCGGGGTTTCGCCGGCACGCAGTGGAGGCTGTACGCGAGGACCGGCGAGCTGAAACCGCTGCTCTACACCTTCCGGGCGCTGCTCACCGGCATCCACCTCATGCGCAGCGGGGAGCTCCAGGCCCATCTGCCGACGCTGCTCGACGAGGTCGACGCTCCCGCCTACCTGCCCGGCCTGATCGCGGCCAAGGCGGAGGCCGAACACGCGGCGGCGACGGGCGCGGACGCGGAGGCGGTGGTCCGGGACATCGAGGAGCTGCACCGCGCCCTGGACGAGGCGCAGGAGCGCTCCCGGCTGCCGGAGACCACGACGGCCTTCGACGACCTGCACGACCTGGTCGTACGGACGAGGCTCGCGCCCTGACACACGTCTAGGGCCTGTCGTCAAACTGCCGCCCGCCGGACCCGTACCAGGAAGTCCTCCACCGCCGCCCGGTCCGGCTCGGGGGGCAGTGGTGAGGCCGTGGCCGCCTCGTCGTTCTCCTCGGCCAGGCGGTTCATCCGGCGCTCCACCTCCGGCCAGGCCACCTCGCCGCGCTTCACCGCCAGCAGCTCATCGCGCGCCGCGCCGACGTCGATGTGCAGCTCGCCGGTGCGCAGCAGCTCGCGGCTGCTCGCCAGCAGCCGCAGCAGGTGCATCGCGTGCTTCCAGCGCGGCTCGCCGTACTGCCGTACGTCGGCCTCCAGCTTCTTCCGCTGGCCCAGCGCGTAACGGACGAACGTGGCGTGGGCCAGGCGGGAGAGGAAGGCGCCGCGCAGCTCCAGCAGTTCGCGGCCGGTGGCGTCGACGTACTCCACCAGCGGTGAGTGCAGGCACTCCAGCACGTTCGGGTTGGCCCGCAGCGCCAGCTCGCAGAAGCGCTCCAGCTCCCAGGAGAACTGCTCGGGAGCCGGGCCCTCGATGTGCGTCGGCGGCTTGGTGAGGCGCCAGAACAACGGCGTGGGGGCCACGAACACGCCTCGCCGGTCGGTGTCGCTCCCCTCCGTCGCCAGACCGAACGCGCGGGAACCCATCACACACGCGTAGACCGTGTGGTCGCGTACGAGAGCCTTGTCGGCGGGAGTGATCATGGCCGAGAGGGTACGGGGGCGGCGGACCGGACCGCCCCCGGAATTCCGGCCGCCGCTCCTGGGAAGCCCCGTGCTCAGCCCAGCCGGATCTCTCCGCCCTCGACGGTGATCTGCTCGGCCGGCAGCGGGCGGGTCGCCGGCCCGGCCTCGACCGCCGCGTCCGTGATGGAGAACTTGGAGCCGTGGCACGGGCAGTTGATGGTGCCGTCGCTGACCGTCGAGACGAGGCACTGGGCGTGTGTGCAGACGGCGGAGAAGGCCTTGAACTCGCCCTCCTCCGGCTGCGTCACCACCACCTTCTGCTCCTTGAAGATCGTGCCGCCGCCGACCGGGATGTCACTCGTCGCGGCGAGCTGCTGACCGCCGCCGCCGGGGGAGGCCCCGGGCGACGCGGCGTCCGACGCCGTACCCGTCGGCGTACCGCTCGCGTCCCCTCCGCCGCTCTCGTCGCCGGACGATCCGCAGCCGGTCACCAGGGCTGCGGCACCCGCCGCGCCCGCGGTCAGGACCGTCCTTCGCCGTGCGTTCGCGTTCATGGGCATGGGCTCTCCAGTTGTCGGGCGTGGGGGGCGATCTCTGGTGGCCATGGTGGTGCGGGGGAGCGCGCAGGTGAAGCAACAGGGCGGATCCGATCTACTTCCTGTACAGTCGTCCAGGAAATCGCCACCGGGAGGCCGACCGTCATGCACATCACTGCTCAGATCCTGGTCGCGCTCGTCGCGCTGATCCACGCCTACTTCCTCGTCCTGGAGATGTTCCTCTGGGACACCGACCGCGGCCGCAAGGCCTTCGGCACGACTCCCGCCTCCTCCCGCGCGAGCGCCACCCTCGCCGCCAACCAGGGCCTCTACAACGGATTCATGGCCGCCGGCCTGGTCTGGGGCCTCATCGCCGCCGACCCGGTCGCCTTCCAGGCGCAGGTCTTCTTCCTGAGCTGCCTGATCGTCGCCGGGGTCTACGGGGCCGCCACCGTGAGCCGGAAGATCCTGTACGTCCAGGCCGTCCCGTCCGCGCTGGCCCTCGGCGCCGTCCTGCTCGCGGGCTGAGATCCTGGGCCGATGAGCCCCGCAGTCACCGACGGCAGCGCCGACCCCCGTACCGCACGCACCCGGGCCAAGCTCCGTACCGCGCTGCTCGCCGCCTGCGAGCACCGGCCACTCGAACAGGTCAGCGTCGCGCAGGTGGTCCGCGGGGCCGGGGTCGGGCGCGCCACCTTCTACCTCCACTACGACGACCTGCACGCCCTCGCGGTGGACGCCTGCGCCGAAGTCGTCACCGAGGCGGTCGACGCCCTGCACGCCTGGGACGGGGCGCCGCCGGGACCGGACGCGCCGCCGGCCCCGCTCGCCGCCCTCCTCGCGTCCGTCCACACCCGGGCCCCCGTCTACCGCAGCCTCCTGCGCGAAGGCGGCGGCGGGCCGCTCGGCGAGCTGCTCCACCGGGAGCTGCGGCAGCGCAGCCTCGACGAGCTGACCGCCCGCCGCCCGGCGGAGACCGGACACGACCTCACCGCGAGCGCCGTCGCCGGGTTCTTCACCGGCGTGCTCGCCGACTGGGTCCACGGACGCACCACCGCGACGCCCGAACACCTCGCCGGCCGGATCTGGCACATGCTCCTCGCGGTCCACGCCACCGCCCGTCTCAACCGGAGAGCGCGGTGAACCGGTCCGGCGCCGCCCCTCTAGGGTGATCAGGAGCAGCGCGGAAGTGAACGAGCGAGGAGTACGACGTGGCGGTACGAGCGGTCCGAGGCGCCGTCCAGCTGGATCGGGACGAGGCCGGGCACATGGACGAGCGGGTCGGTGAGCTGCTCACGGCCGTCCTGGAACGCAACGAGCTGGTCGCCGACGACCTGATCAGCATCTGGTTCACTGCCACCCCGGACCTGCACAGCGACTTCCCGGCCGCCGCCGCACGCGGCCTCGGGATCGTCGACGTCCCCCTGATCTGCGCCCAGGAGCTGGACATCGAAGGCGCCATGCCCCGCGTCGTCCGCCTCCTCGCCCACGTCGAGACCTACCTCTCGCGCGCCGAGATCAGCCACGTCTACCTCGGCGCCACCGCCGCCCTGCGCAAGGACATCGCCCAGTGAGAACCGCCCTCGTCATCGGAACCGGGCTCGTCGGCACCTCCGCCGCCCTCGCGCTCTCCGCCCGCTCCGTCCACGTCCACCTCGTCGACCACGACCCCGAGTCGGCCCGCACCGCCGCCGCGCTCGGCGCCGGTACGGACGGGCCGCCGGCCGGCCCGGTCGACCTCGCGGTCATCGCCGTACCGCCCGCCCACACCGCCACCGTCCTGGCCACCGCCATGCGGGACGGCGTGGCCCGGGGCTACCTGGACGTGGCCAGCGTCAAGGGCGGCCCGCGCCGCGAGCTGGAGGCGCTGGGCCTCGACCTCACCCCGTACATCGGTACGCACCCGATGGCGGGCAAGGAGCGCTCGGGTCCGCTCGCCGCCACCGCCGACCTCTTCGAGGGCCGCCCCTGGGTCCTCACGCCGACCCGCGACACCGACACCGAGGTCCTCAACCTCGCGCTGGAGCTGGTCGCGCTCTGCCGGGCCGTCCCGGTGGTGATGGACGCCGACGCCCACGACCGGGCCGTCGCGCTCGTCTCGCACACCCCGCAGCTGATCTCCTCCATGGTCGCCGCGCGCCTGGAGGAGGCTGACGAGAGCGCCGTACGCCTCTGCGGCCAGGGCATCCGCGACGTGACCCGGATCGCCGCCTCCGACCCGCGGATGTGGGTGGAGATCCTCTCCGCCAACCCCGGGCCGGTCGCCGACGTGCTGGCCGGGGTCGCGTCGGACCTGGAGGAGACGGTACGGGCGCTGCGCGGGCTGCACTCCGCCGACGAGGAGAAGCGGCGGGCGGGCACCGACGCCATCGAGGACGTCCTGCGCCGCGGCAACGCCGGCCGCGTCCGGGTCCCCGGCAAGCACGGCGCCGCCCCCGCCGCGTACGAGACCGTGGCCGTCCTCATCGGGGACAAGCCGGGCGAGCTGGCCGCGATCTTCGCCGACGCGGGCCGGGCCGGGGTCAACATCGAGGACGTCCGCATCGAGCACGCCACCGGGCAGCAGGCGGGCCTGGTCCAGATCATGGTCGAACCGAGCGCGGCCCCGGTGCTGAGCGCCGCCCTCACCGAGCGCGGCTGGTCGATCCGGAGCTGAGGCCGGTATCCGGGGCTCAAGCCGGTGGCGGAGGCGCCGGCGGTGTGCGGCGCCTCCGCCGTACGGGGTACAAGGGCGGGTCCGGCACTCGGTAACCTGGTACGAGGCCGTCCCCTGGCCCGTCCGTCCCCACCCCGTGTACCAGGAAGGTGTCCACCACCGTGGAAACCGCAAGCTCCGCCGTGATCGTCGCCATCGACGGGCCCTCCGGCACCGGCAAGTCGAGCACCTCCAAGGCCGTCGCGGCCGAGCTCGGCCTGAGCTACCTGGACACCGGCGCGCAGTACCGGGCCATCACCTGGTGGATGCTGAACAACGGCATCGACGTGACCAACGCCGCCGAGATCGCCACCGCCGCCGCCAAGCCCGTCATCGTCTCCGGCACCGACCCGGCCGCCCCGACGATCACCGTCGACGGCGAGGACGCCTCGGGCCCGATCCGCACCCAAGAGGTCACCTCCAAGGTCTCCGCCGTCAGCGCGGTCCCCGAGGTGCGCACGATCATCACCGAGCTCCAGCGCACCATCGCCGCGGGCGCCGTCGGCGGCATCGTCGTCGAGGGCCGCGACATCGGCACCACCGTGCTGCCCGACGCCGACCTGAAGATCTTCCTCACCGCCTCCCCGGAGGCCCGCGCCGCCCGCCGCAGCGGTGAGGTCAAGGGCTCCGACCTGGCCGCCACCCGCGAGGCCCTGATCAAGCGGGACGCCGCCGACTCCGGCCGGAAGACCTCGCCGCTGGCCAAGGCGGACGACGCCGTCGAGGTGGACACCACCGAACTGACCCTCCAGCAGGTCATCGAGTGCGTCGTCACCCTCGTCGAGGAGAAGCGGGCCGCCGCGTGAGCGACGCCACGGGGGCGCCGACGCTGCGCGGAGCGGCGGTCGGGCGGAGGATCGGGATCGGCCTGATGTACGGGCTGTGGAAGCCGCGCGTGCTCGGCGCGTGGCGCGTGCCCGCCGCCGGACCCGTCATACTCGCGGTGAACCACTCCCACAACATCGACGGACCGATGCTGATGGGCACCGCACCCCGGCCGGTGCACTTCCTGATCAAGAAGGAGGCGTTCGTCGGCCCCCTCGACCCGTTCCTGCACGGGATCGGCCAGATCGAGGTGGACCGTACGACCGTCGACCGCACCGCCATCGGCCACGCGCTGGGCGTCCTCGCGGACGGCGGAGCGCTCGGGATCTTCCCGGAGGGCACCCGGGGCGAGGGAGACTTCGCCTCGCTGCGGGCCGGACTCGCGTACTTCGCGGTACGCGGCGGGGCGCCGATCGTCCCCGTCGCCGTCCTGGGAAGTACGGAGCGCCGCGGACGGTTGATACGAGGGCTGCCCCCGCTGCGCAGCCGCGTCGACGTCGTCTTCGGTGACGCGTTCGACGCGAGCGCCGGCGACGGGCGGCGTACGCGCAAGGCGCTGGACGAGGCGACCCTGCGGATCCAGGCGAAGCTCACCGCCCACCTGGAGAGCGCCAAGCGCCTCACCGGGCGATAGGCGAGACTTGACCTGACTTGAGTAGTGGACCGCGCTGACCGTGGTCCATCGATGATGATGCAAAGAGGAACGGACTTCATGAACGACCAGATTCACTCCGGCGGCTCGGACCACGAGCACGGAGAACTTGGCGATGCCGAGTACGCGGAGTTCATGGAGCTCGCCGCGCAGGAGGGCTTCGACCCCGAAGAGGTCGAGGGCGCTCTCGGCGAGGCCGGTCACGGCCCGCTCCCCGTGCTCGCCGTCGTCGGCCGCCCCAATGTCGGCAAGTCGACCCTGGTGAACCGCATCATCGGCCGCCGTGAGGCCGTCGTGCAGGACAAGCCCGGCGTCACCCGCGACCGCGTCAGCTACGAGGCGGAGTGGGCGGGCCGCCGGTTCAAGGTCGTCGACACCGGCGGCTGGGAGCAGGACGTGCTGGGCCTGGATGCCTCCGTCGCCGCCCAGGCGGAGTACGCCATCGAGACGGCCGACGCGGTCGTCTTCGTGGTCGACTCCACCGTCGGCGCCACCGACACCGACGAGGCCGTCGTCAAGCTGCTGCGCCGGGCGAAGAAGCCCGTCGTGCTCTGCGCCAACAAGGTCGACGGCCAGAGCGGCGAGGCCGACGCCACCGCCCTTTGGTCGCTCGGCCTCGGCGAGCCCTACCCGGTCTCCTCGCTGCACGGCCGCGGCACCGGCGACATGCTGGACGCGGTCCTGGAGGCCCTCCCGGACGCCCCGGCCCAGAAGTTCGGCACGGCGCTCGGCGGACCCCGCCGCATCGCGCTGATCGGCCGCCCGAACGTCGGCAAGTCCTCCCTGCTGAACAAGGTCGCGGGCGAGGACCGGGTCGTCGTCAACGAGCTGGCCGGCACCACCCGCGACCCGGTCGACGAGCTGATCAACCTCGGCGGCATCACCTGGAAGTTCATCGACACGGCCGGTATCCGCCGCCGCGTCCACCTCCAGGAGGGCGCGGACTACTACGCCTCGCTCCGTACGGCGGCCGCCGTGGAGAAGGCTGAGGTCGCCGTCGTCCTGATCGACTCCAGCGAGTCCATCAGCGTCCAGGACCAGCGGATCATCACCATGGCCGTGGAGGCCGGGCGCGCCATCGTCGTCGCCTTCAACAAGTGGGACACGCTCGACGAGGAGCGCCGCTACTACCTGGAGCGCGAGATCGAGACGGAGCTCGCGCAGATCTCCTGGGCCCCGCGCGTCAACGTCTCGGCCGTCACCGGCCGGCACATGGAGAAGCTGGTCCCGGCGATCGAGACCGCGATCGAGGGCTGGGAGACCCGCGTCCCCACCGGCCGGCTCAACGCCTTCCTCGGTGAGATCGTCGCCTCGCACCCGCACCCGATCCGCGGTGGCAAGCAGCCGCGCATCCTCTTCGGCACCCAGGCGGGCACCAAGCCGCCGCGGTTCGTGCTCTTCGCCTCCGGCTTCCTGGAGCACGGCTACCGCCGCTTCGTCGAGCGCCGCCTGCGCGAGGAGTTCGGCTTCGAGGGCACCCCGATCCACATCTCGGTCCGGGTCCGCGAGAAGCGCGGCCGCAACAAGTAGGACGCACAGCGGAGCCCCGGCACAGTCCGTGCCGGGGCTCTCGCATACCCGCTCTCAGGACTCCCGGGAGCCCGGAGGCAGCGCCGCGGGCCGGGGCCGTCCGGCGTGCCGGCCCACCCGCTGCCAGGAGCCGAGGGTGCCGGTGTGCTGGTTCTGGACGCTGCCGGTCCCGGTGTGGCGGCTCTGACCGGCCGGGGACGCGTGGCCGCCCAGCGGGGTCCGGGAGGCGAAGAGTCCGGCGCTGAAGGCCGGGAAGCGGAGGTTCTCCTCACCGCTCCGGTCACCCGGCAACGCCCGGAACGAGCGGCGGTACTCGGAGTACAGCGCGTCGTAGATCGGGGTGGCGGAGGTGCCCGCCGATGGATCCTGCGAGGGGCGCATGGCAGGAATCTGGCTCTGGTGCTGGCGGGATGGGTCGTATGAGTGCACGTAGGTGCCAACGACCTCACCGCCCGTCGGATGCGGCCCCGCCGGAGAAATCGCTGTTCGGCGGGGCTGCCCGGCCGGGGCGGACATGATCAGGTCCCGGCCAGCGGCATGGAGGCGGCGACCAGGACCCCGTTGACCGCGGCCTTCTCCAGGGCGTCCCGGAGCAGGTCCTCGCGCGGCTGCTGGCCGATGGTGCCGGCCGGCGCGGCGAAGACCAGGACCGTCTGCGACTTGTTGACCGCGGCCCGCCAGCCGTCGGTCACCTGGAGCGGCTGGTGGGCCTGCCACCAGGCGACCGGGTTTCCGCCGCCGGAGCCCGGCTGCAGCACCGCGTGCAGCTGGCCCACGGCGAGCAGCACCGACCAGCCGGGCAGCGGCGCCGGGAGCAGGTGCAGGTCGGGGGCCGGGTGGAAGCCCTGCTCCAGCAGCAGCTGGAGGAACTGGTCGCCTCCGCTGCCGTCGGTGCCGGGCCGGGCGACCGGTCCGGTCGGTTCGACGACCAGGGCCGGTCGGACATCGTCCTCGATGAGAACGAGACCGCTGGTGATGCCGAGGACGGCCTGTTCGGGCATGCGCCCCTCCGTGTTCTTCTGCTCGCTGCCGGTGATGCTGCGCACCGCGCCCTGGAGCTGGTCCTCGGCGACCTTGACGACCTGCGAGGGGATGCACGTCGCGTGGGCGAACGCGAGCACGGCGGTCTCGTCCCCGATGAACAGCACGGTGCTGGTGCGTTCCTGGTCGGAGTCGCCGGGGGTGCGGCAGGAGGTGCAGTCGTAGCTGCCGGGTGTGTCGTCGCCGACGAGCAGCCGGTCGGCTTCGTCGTCGCCGATCTCGGCGCGTACGTCCTGGCTGACGTCGAGCATGCGCGGCACGGGTGGCTCCTCGAACTCGGTGCGTGGGCCGGGGGGTTCCCGGCTCATGAAGAGACAACGCGGGATCCGTGGCCGGGGTCACGCACCGGTGGGGACCGAAGTGGAGACGGAGTCGACAGATCGCCCTGTCGATGAGTCGACCGCCGTGCCGCAGGAGCCGGTGGGGCGGGCGGCGGATACTCTCCGGAAGTTTTTTCCCGGACGCAGGCAACCTCCTCGCATTTCCTCACGTCAAGCACGGAGGAAAGCGTCGCCGGAACGGGTGGCGAGCAGGCGGCCGGGCGGCGGACCGGTCGCCCGAGAAGCATGCTCCGGCAGCCGGACGACGGCCGGGAACCGGACGCAAGCCTTCCGGGAACGCGCTGGTCAGACGGGGTTCCGGCGGTGTGGCGGAGCCACCCTGCTCGGGCGGCGCATTCCGCTCCGGAATCCAGCCGGATTCCGGAGGCATTCCGGGTGGCGAACCACCGGGACGTACAGTCGCAACAGACTGGCCAGACCAGGGGGAAACGGCGAGCGCCATGCATATTTCATTTCTTCTGCACAATGCGTACGGCATCGGAGGGACGATCCGTTCGACCTTCACGCTCGCCCGCACCCTCGCCGAGCAGCACGACGTGGAGATCGTCTCCGTCTTCCGGCACCGCGAGGCGCCCGCGTTCGGCGCGCTCGACGGTGTGACCCTGCGCCACCTCGTCGATACGCGGAAGAAGAGCCCGACGTACGACGGTGACGACGCCGAACACGCCCGGCCCGCCACGGTGTTCCCGCGCGGCGACAGCCGGCACAGGCAGTACAGCAGGCTCACCGACGCCCGGATCGCCGCCCATCTCCAGTCACTTGAGGCCGATGTCGTCGTCGGCACCCGTCCCGGGCTGAACGTGCACATCAGCCGGCAGACCCGCCGCGGCCCGGTGCGCGTCGGGCAGGAGCACCTCACGCTCGACAACCACGGCTACCGGCTGCGGCGCGAGATCGCCCACCGCTACACGCTGCTCGACGCCCTCACCACCGTCACCCGCGCCGACGCCGCGGACTACCGCCGCCGGATGAAGCTGCCGGGCCTGCGGATCGAGGCCATCCCCAACGCCGTTCCCGAGCCCGCCTGTCCGCCCGCCGGCGGCGACCTCAAGTGGGTCGTCGCGGCCGGCCGGCTGCACCGGATCAAACGGTACGACCTGCTGGTACGGGCCTTCGCCCAGGTCGCCGCGGTCCGCCCGGACTGGCGGCTGCGGATCTACGGCGGTGCGGACGCCTCCGGCGACGAACGGGCCACGCTCCGCGCGCTCATCGACCAACTGGACCTGCACAACCATGTGTTCCTGATGGGCTCGGTCAACCCCATGGAGGCCGAGTGGCCCAAGGGGTCGATCGCCGCCGTCGCCTCGGACCGCGAGTCCTTCGGCATGACCATCGTCGAGGCGATGCGCGGCGGACTGCCCGTCGTGGCCACCGACTGCCCGCACGGACCGGCCGAGATCATCGAGGACGGCGTCGACGGCCGTCTCGTGCCGGTCGGCGACACCGGCGCGATCACCGCCGCGCTGCTCCAGCTGATCGAGGACGACGACCTGCGCCACCGGATGGGCGGCGCCGCGCTCGCCGCCTCGGAGCGCTTCGCGCCGGAGCGGATCGCGGAGCGCCACGAGCGCCTCTACACCGAACTCCTCGCCCAAGGCGCCCGCGCCCGGGGCCACGGCCCGCTGCGCACCGCGCTCCACCGCACCCGGGGCACCGTGCTCGACGGCGCGTACGCCCTCCGCTACAAGGCCGCCGACGTGCTCCGCAAGGGGAAGGCAGCATGACCACCACCGCCACCGTCCGCGCCGACTGCGCCGCCGATCCGGCCGGAGCGCTCACCTTCGACCTGGCCCCCACCGCCGCGCCCGGCCCCGAGGCCGTACTGCTCCTGCGGTACCGCGGAGCGGCGGGCACCACGGTCCGGCTCCCGCTGAGCAGCACCGCGCCCGGCCGGCTGCGCGCGGTGCTGCCGACGACCACCGCACTGCCCGAGGGACGCTGGGACGCGTACGTCGAGGAGCCCGGCTCCGACCGCACGCTGACCGTCGTCCCGGGGCTGCGGGACCTGCGCACCCTCGTCGACCGCACCCCCGACTCCGGCACCGCCGCCATCAGCTCCCGGGTCCCGTACCCCACCGTCGACGGCCGCCTCGCACTGCGCAGCTGGCACCGCGCCCCGCACGCCGAGGCCGGCACGCTCCGCGTCGGCCCGTCCGGCATGAGCGCCGAGGGCGTGCTGTACGGGGTCGGGGCGGGCGAGGGGGCCGTGGTGGAGGCCCGGCTGCCGGGGGAGCCGACGCGGGTCCACCGGGTGCCGCTCACCGCAGCCGGAGAGGCGGGCGGCTTCGCCTTCACCCTGCCGTACGCGCCGCTCGCCACCGAGCCCGTCACCGAGGTGCGGCTCTGGCGGCTGTGGCTGATCCCGTCGGCCGGTGCGAAAGCGGTCAGGATCTCGCGGATCCTCGACGACATCTGGTCCCGCGACAAGACCCACGTCTACCCGGGCCGTCCGGTGGCCGACGGCGTCCTCGCCACACCGTGCTACACCGCGGCGAACGATCTCTGCGTCCGTCTGGACCCCGCGCCCGCCTGAGCGGCCCGCGGACAGTCTCCGCCCCTGCCCCCTGAGCGGCTTGCGGACGGCCTCCGCCCCAGCCCTCCCCATAGCGGCTTGCGGACAAGTCCTGTCCGCAAGCCCTGGCAGACTCGTCCCCATGTTGGAGACCTCGGCACGACTCCTGCGTCTGCTCTCCCTGCTCCAGGCCCACCGGGACTGGTCCGGCGCCGACCTCGCCGAACGGCTCGGCGTCACCCCGCGCACCGTGCGCCGGGACGTCGACAAGCTGCGCGAGCTCGGTTATCCGGTGAACGCCAGCCCCGGCACCGGCGGCGGCTACCAGCTCGGGGCCGGTGCCGAGCTGCCGCCGCTCCTGCTGGACGACGAGGAGGCCGTCGCGGTCGCCGTGGGGCTGCGCACGGCGGCCGGTCACGGCATCGAGGGCATCGGCGAGACCTCCGTACGCGCTCTCGCCAAGCTGGAGCAGGTGCTGCCGAGCCGGCTGCGGCGCCGGGTGAGCGCGCTCGGCGCCTTCACCGTGCCGATGCTGCGCGGGGCGGAGAGCGACACCGTGGATCCGGCGCTCCTCACCGAGCTGGCCGCCGCCTGCCGGGACAGCGAGCGGCTCCGCTTCTCCTACCGCTCCCACGGCGGCTCGGACTCCCGCCGGACCGTGGAGCCGCACCGGCTCGTCTGCACCGAGCACCGCTGGTACCTGGTCGCCTGGGACCTTGACCGGGCGGACTGGCGTACCTTCCGGGTGGACCGGATCACCCCGACCCCGCCGCACGGCCCCCGTTTCACCCCCCGGCCGCCGCCCGCCGACGACCTGGCCGCCTATGTCTCCCAGGGCGTCTCGGTCTCCGCCTACGCGGCGCGGGCGGTGGTCCTGCTCAAGGCTCCGGTGGCGGAGGCCGCCCGGCGCATCTCGCCCTCCGCCGGGGTGCTGGAGCCCGTCGACGCGGAGACCTGCCGGCTGACGGCGGGCGCGCCCGACCTGGACGTCCTGGTGATCCACGTCCTGCTCATGGGGATCGACTTCGAGGTGGTCGAGCCGCCCGAGCTCACCGAGGTGATGGTCCGGGCCCGGGACCGGCTCGACCGGGCGCTCTCCGGACCGCGACCGGACTGCCGCCCGGTGGCGGAATCGTGAGGAAATGTAGGACAGGTATAAGGGAGCATGAAATTCAGGTGTCGCGGCCATTCGGGTGACGAGCTCCGAGAAGGGTAAAAGCGGCAAGTCACCCCAGGTGTTTACGGAGCCTGGGGACAGGCCTCGCCGCGCGGCCGTCGGAGGTGTGCGGCCATTTCGCCCCACCGCTTCCGGACGGGCCGTTCGGGTGAATAGGGCGGGATATACGGGTGTGGGGATTCTGTGACACAAGCGTGACCGCGACGGCATGTGGGGATGCGTGGGGCGGTCCGCGGCCCCGCCTTCCGTCCGCGCCCCCGGCCGCCTACGGTGAGGGTATGGCCTCTGAACCGACCCCCCCCGCACAGCCGGACGACGCCCCCGACTCGTACGTCGGCCTCGGTGCCGACGCCGCCGAACAGCAGGCGAGAAGCCGTGGCTGGGACACCGTCCGGGCGGTCCCGCCGGGCACGTTCCTGACGATGGAGTTCCGCTCCGGACGCATCAACTTCCAGGTCGAGGACGCCACGGTGACCCGCTGCTGGGTGGGCTGACACCCTGCCCCTGGATACGGCGAGGGCCCCGACCGGGTGGTCGGGGCCCTCGCCGTATCCGCGGATGTCGTCGTCCTAGCCGCCCGTCAACGGGCCGGCCGGAGCCGGGCTCGTGGCGGCCCGGGGGCTGTGCTCCGGGTGGGCCGGCGGGCGGCGGGTGCCCGCAGGAGCCGACTGAGGCCGCTCCGGGCAGACCGAGGGCGCATGGCGCGCCCGGGCGCCGGTGGCCAGGTGCGCGGTGGCGGCGCTCCCGCCGGCCGTGAGGGCCGCGCCCTCGGCGGCGATCGACTGGGGGAGCAGCACCGGCTGCGGGACGATCTCGGGGGCCCGCACCTGGCGGACCGCCCGGCGCCCTGCGCGCCACTGCTCGCGCACAGTGAAGACCCAGCTCTCCGCCCGGGCGATCAGCGGCTCGAACCAGGGCAGCGCCAGCAGGATCAGCAGACCCGCCGCCCAGCCCAGCACCACATCGCTGAGCCAGTGCGTGCCGATGTAGACGGTGGTGAGGCCGACGCCCAGCGAGACCGTGGCGGAGACCGCCGACAGATAGCGCCTGGCGCGGGGCGTAGTGGCCAGATAGGCGAGGATTCCCCAGGTCACGACGGCGTTGGCGGTGTGGCCCGAAGGAAATATATCGCCGCCGGCGAACATCTCGGCCGAGCCGATCTGCGTCGCGTAGTGCGGGCCGAGCCGTCCGAGGCCCAGCTTGACCGCGCCCACCGTCACGTTGAGCAGCAGCAGCGAGGTGCCGAGGACCAGCAGCGGCCGCAGCGTGTGCTGCCGCCAGGAACGCCAGCCCAGCCAGCAGGCCACCATCACCGCCGTCGGGCCGCGCTGGCCGAGCACGACGTAGTAGTCGAGGAAGGCGTGCAGTTCGGGCCACTGCTGGTAGGGCCGGAACAGCATGACCTTCCAGTCCAGGGCCACCAGCCAGGACGTCACGAGCACGGCGAAGACGATGGCGAGATAGAACGCCAACGTCCCGCCGAAGAGGGCGGCACGGTGACGGCTCATCCGCGGTGCCACTATCTTCGGCGGTTCCGGCTCCCGGTCCAGGCGGGCAAAGATGTCGGTACGCACCCAATCGACGTTACAGCGAGTGAGTGTGTGTGCAGGCCAATCCGGCCGCTTTGTGATGACGATGTGATGTGGACTTCGTCTCAGATCGATGACTTTTTCCGGGCCGGGAGAAGAATCCCGGTGATCTTGTGTCCCTTTTCCCCGGGGTTCTGTTCGGAAGCGTGTTTGATCTTCCGGGTAATTTCGTGCACGGGAATCCGGAGGAATTGATCCGGCCGTTCGGGGGAGGCGCACACCGCTCCGGCCGGCCGCCGTGAGGGCCCACGGGCGGGGCCTCCGTGGCGTACGACACACTGTGCGGCGGACCGGTGTATGAGGTGGGCCACGTCTCACCAGGCCGAACTCGCGTACGCTGACGGCGCACTCGCCCGTCGATGCCGGGCCCCGGGAGACGCGACACAAGAGGTCCCCGCCGGCCCACCGAGCGCGAGGGACTCATCGGGAGGTACGGAGATGTCCGGGACGACCACGGCCGGAGCCAGGCTGCGCCGAGCCGCCGACGGCTCCAACCGCTGGGTCGTCCTCGTCGTCCTCTGTCTCAGCCTGCTGGTGGTCGCGCTCGACGCGACCGTGCTCCATGTCGCGGTCCCCTCGGTCACCGAGGACCTGCGCCCGAGCGCCACCGGACTCCTCTGGATCGTCGACGCCTACCCCCTCGTCTGCGCCTCGCTGCTCATCCTCTTCGGCACGCTGGGTGACCGGATCGGCCGACGGCGGGTACTGCTCCTCGGCTACGCGCTCTTCGGCGCCGCCTCGCTGCTCGCCGCGACCGCCGACACCCCGGCCGTCCTCATCGCGGCCCGCGCCCTGCTCGGCGTCGGCGGCGCGATGATCATGCCTGCCACCCTGTCGATCCTGCGCCAGGTCTTCCCGGACCGGCGGGAGCGGGCGCTCGCCATCGGGGTGTGGACCGCGGTCGCCGCGGTCGGCGCCGCCACCGGACCGGTCGTCGGCGGCTTCCTGGTCGAGCACTTCTGGTGGGGCTCGGTCTTCCTGATCAACATCCCGCTGATGGCGGTCATCCTGCCGCTCGGCCGCTGGCTGCTGCCGGAGTCGCGCGGCGCCGACGACGGCCCGTGGGACGTGCTGGGCGCGCTGACCGCCGCGGCCGGAGTGCTCGGGGTCGTCCTCGGCGTCAAGCGGCTCGGCGGCGGCGCGGGCCTGCTGGACCCGGTCGCGCTGGGGCCGCTGGCGCTCGGACTGGCGCTCCTGATCCTCTTCGTACGCCGTCAGCGGCGCCGTACGCACCCGCTCATCGACATCGCCATGTTCGCCCGCCCGGCCTTCTCCACCGCCGTCGGCTGCATCGTGCTCGCCATGCTGGCCCTGGTCGGCCTCCAGCTGATCGCCGTCCAGTACCTCCAGCTGGTGCTGGGCCTCAGCCCGCTGGAGACCGGGCTGCGGCTGCTCCCGCTGACCTTCGCCGCGATGGCCGCCGGCGCCACCGGTTCGTACACCCTGCGCCGCGTCGGCCCGCGCAGGATGGTCGGCTGGGGCTTCGTGCTGACGGCCTCCTCCGTGCTGCTGCTCACCTCGATGGGCCACCACGACCGGCCCGCCCTGCTGACCTGCGCCTTCGTGCTGCTCGGCTTCGGACTCCAGACGACGCTCTTCGGGGCGTACGAGTCGATGCTCAGCGACGCGCCGGCCGAGCGGGCGGGCGGGGCGGCGGCGATAGGGGAGACCTCCTACCAGCTCGGCGCGGGCCTCGGCATCGCGCTCCTCGGCAGCGTCATGAACGCCGCCTACGCCCCGGGTCTCGCCACCCTGCCCGACCAGGGCGTACCCGCCCGCGCGGGCGCGGAGGCCTCGCACTCGCTGGGTGAGGCGTACCAGGTGGCCGCACAGCTCGGCGGCCCGACCGGAGAGCTGCTGCGCTCGACGGCCCGGCACGCCTTCGTCGGCGGGCTGCACGTCACGCTCTTCGTCAGCGCGGGCCTGCTGCTGCTCGGCGCGCTCGCCGCGCTGCGGCTGCCGAGGGCCATGGACTGCCCGCCGAAGGACACCTGCCTCCTGGCCGGCCGCCCGGCCGCCGAGCCCGGAACCCCCGAAGGCACGGCCTCCGCGCCGGAGCCCCACGCCGCCGTCCCGGCCCCCGCTCGGGAGCGCAAGGCCGCCCGCCTGCCGCTTCCCGCGCGGCGCGAACCGGCCGAGGCCACCGGCTCTGGACGAGCGGCACGCTGAGCCGTAACGTCTCCACGACGTTTCGACTACCACTGCTAGTTTTCGGAGGCGGCGGCCGACCCCCGCCCCTCCGGACCCCGTGCGAGCCGCCGGAGGCACCCTCATGACCAGCACCGAGTCCGCCGCGAAGCCGTCGAAGCTCCCGCCGTTCGACGCCACCGACCCCCTCGGCATCGACGATCTGCTCGGCCCCGACGACCTGGCGATCCGCGACACCGTCCGCACCTGGGCCACCGACCGGGTCCTGCCGCACATCGCCGAGTGGTACGAGAAGGGGGAGCTGCCCGGCATCCGGGAGCTGGCCCGGGAGCTCGGCGCGCTCGGCGCGCTCGGCATGTCGCTGGACGGGTACGGCTGCGCCGGAGCGAGCGCCGTCCAGTACGGGCTGGCCTGCCTGGAGCTGGAGGCCGCCGACTCCGGGATCCGCTCGCTCGTCTCCGTACAGGGTTCGCTCGCCATGTACGCGATCCACCGCTTCGGCTCCGAGGAGCAGAAGCAGCGGTGGCTGCCCGGCATGGCGGCCGGCGAGATCATCGGCTGCTTCGGGCTGACCGAGCCGGACCACGGCTCCGACCCGGCCGGGATGCGGACGTACGCCAAGCGCGACGGCGGGGACTGGGTGCTCACCGGGCGCAAGATGTGGATCACCAACGGCTCGGTCGCCGGGGTCGCGATCGTGTGGGCGCAGACCGACGAGGGCGACGAGGGCCGGGGCATCCGCGGCTTCGTCGTACCGACCGACACGCCTGGCTTCTCGGCGCCGGAGATCCACCACAAGTGGTCGCTGCGCGCCTCGGTCACCAGCGAACTGGTCATGGACGGGGTCCGGCTCCCCGCCGACGCGGTGCTGCCGGACGCGACGGGGCTGCGCGGCCCGCTCAGCTGTCTGAGCCACGCGCGGTACGGGATCGTCTGGGGCGCCATGGGCGCGGCGCGGGCCAGCTTCGAGTCGGCCCTCGACTACGCGAGGAGCCGGGAACAGTTCGGCCGTCCCATCGGCGGCTTCCAGCTCACCCAGGCCAAGCTGGCGGACATGGCCGTGGAGCTGCACAAGGGCATCCTGCTCGCCCACCATCTGGGCCGCCGCATGGACGCGGGACGGCTCCGCCCCGAGCAGGTCAGCTTCGGCAAGCTCAACAACGTGCGGGAGGCGATCGAGATCTGCCGTACCTCGCGCACGATCCTCGGTGCCAACGGGATCTCGCTGGAGTACCCGGTGATGCGGCACGCGACGAACCTGGAGTCGGTGCTCACGTACGAGGGCACCGTGGAGATGCACCAGCTGGTGCTGGGCAAGGCGCTCACCGGTCTCGACGCCTTCCGGTGACCACGGCCCGTCCGGAGGGACGCGCCGACCGGAGGCGCTGACCGGAACTTTCCGGCGAGCGCCCTGCTCAGCTCTGGTTGAAGAAGCCGTCGGCCTTGCGGCCGGCGGCTTCACCGGCGACCACCTGCGTGTCGGCCGGGGAGAGCAGGAAGACCCGGGTGGCCACCCGGTCGATCGAACCGCGCAGACCGAAGATCAGCCCGGCGGCGAAGTCCACCACACGCTTGGCGTCGGCGGGGTCCATGGCCGTGAGGTTGACGATCACCGGGACACCGTCCCGGAACAGCTCACCGATGGCCCGTGCGTCCCGGAAGCTGTCCGGGGTCACCGTGGCGATCCGGCGGTCCTGCTCCTCGGCCGCCTCGGCGGCCACCTGCACCCGCGGGTCGGTGACCCAGGCCTGGTTGCCCGTGCCCGTCTCCGTACCCTCGGCGTACTCGTCGTCGTAGTACCGCTCGTCGTTGTCCTCTACGAGGCCCAGCCACGCACTCGCCTTGCGCACCGATCCCATGGACGCCTCCTCTCAACCGCGGTTCCTTGGTGTTCCGCATCTCTTTCGTATCCCTATGGTCGTCCATGATGCGGATCCGGCGCCAAGTGGATAGTCGCCGCGCAGGTGATTCGTGACGGTACTGGTGCAGAACATGTGGCGGTTCGTCAAGGTTCCTCCTGGATAAGGGCGGTCCTGGTGGGAAAATATGATGCACCGGTCCGTACGGGTGACATGGGGGACGTACGGGTGAACGGATCACTCGATACGATGCACGGCGCTCAGGTGCGCGAACGGCGCGTACCGGCTGGAACGGCTCGCGGGGGATCGGCATGTTCGGAATCGTGAGGCCCTGTACGCACCGGCTCTCCGAAGGTCTGCGGACCGAGTGGATGGCCCATCTCTGCGGTCTCTGCCTGGCCCTGAGGGCGGATCACGGGCAGTTTGCCCGGATCGTCACGAACTATGATGGTCTGATCGTCTCGGTCCTGACGGAGGCTCAGACCGGCACCACGCCCGCCGGACGGCGCACCGCCGGGCCGTGCCCGCTGCGCGCCATGCGGACCGCTCCGGTCGCCAAGGGCGAAGGGGCCAGGCTCGCCGCCGCCGTCTCGCTCGTCCTCGCCTCGGCCAAGGTCCGCGACCACGTGGCGGACCGGGACGGGCTGTTGGCCCGCAGGCCGGTCGCGGCGGCCGCGCGGCGGGTGGCGGCGGGCTGGGGCCGGGCCGGAGCGCGTACGGGAGCGGCGCTCGGCTTCGACACCGCGCTCCTGGTCGACGCGGTCGACCGGCAGACCGGCATCGAGACGCTCGCCGGGCCTGGCACACCCCTGCTCACGGTCACCGAACCCACCGAGACGGCCACCGCGGCCGCCTTCGCCCACACCGCGGTCCTCGCCGGGAAGCCGCGGAACGCCGCCCCGCTCGCGGAGGCCGGACGGCTCTTCGGGCGGCTCGCGCATCTGCTGGACGCCGTGGAGGACCGGGAAGCTGACGCCGCGTCGGGCGCCTGGAACCCGCTCACGGTGACCAGCACCTCGCTGACCGAGGCGCGCCGGCTCTGCGACGACGCGTTGCACGGCGTACGGCTCGCGCTGCGCGAGGTGGAGTTCACCGACGGCAAGCTCGTCCACGTCCTGCTCGCCCATGAGCTGCGGCGCTCGGTCGACCGGGCGTTCGGCACGTCGTCCTGCTCGCACCAGGGGCTTGAGGTGCCGCAGGGTCTCGATGTCCCCCGGGGACCGCTGTCGCCCGACGCCTCCTTCGGGCCGCCGCCCGGCAATCCGTACGGCCCGACCCCTGGAAGTCCGTACGGTCCCACCCCCGGCAACCCCTACGGCCCGACCCCCGGCGGCCCCGCCGCACCGCCTCCGCCGCGCCCGCCGCGCGACCGGCGCGGGCTGATCGCCGGGTGCCTGGTGTGGGCCGGGCTCGCCTGCACCTGCCAGATGTGCTGCGGGAGCTTCGAGGACCCGTGGAGCCGGGAGCGGCGGGAGGCGCCGTGCCAGAGCTGCGGCGACTGCTGCGAGGCGTGCAACTGCTGCGGCCAGTGCGGCGAGGGGTGCTGCTGCTGCGGCGATTCCTGCGGGTGCGACTGCTGAGCCCACAGGAGTCGCCGGCCCCGGGCTACTTCGGCTCGGGGCCCTTCAGCTCCGGCGGCGAGATCTGCGACTCCTCGATCGCGGACTCGGTGGTGCCCCACTTCCCCAGGATCCGGTCGTAGGTCCCGTCCTTCTTGAGCTGGTTGACCGCCGCCTGGAAGGCCGGCGTCAGCGGGCTGCCCTTCTTGAAGGCGAAGCCGACGTCGAGCCGCTTGTACTCGTTGAGGAAGCGCAGCCCCTCCTGCTGGGTCACGGCGTAGCGCAGTCCGTTGATGGTGGACATGTTCACGTCGGTGCGCTTCTGCTTGAGGGAGAGCCAGACCGCGGCCGGGTCGGCGTAGGTCTTCACCTCGTAGGGCTTCTTGCCCTTCTCCGCGCACCGCGGCAGGTTCTCCTGGAGCGCGACCTCGAAGGTGGTGCCCGCGCCGGTGGAGACGTTCAGGCCGCACAGGTCGGTGAGGTCGGTGATCTCCTTCAGCTTGCTGTCCTCGCGGACGGCGAAGCCCTGGCCGTCGTTGATGTACGTCACGAAGTCGATCGTCTTACGGCGTTCGTCGGTGACGCCGAAGTTCCCCGTGCCCAGGTCGTACTTCCCGCTGCCGAGCGCCGGCAGGATCGCCTCGAAGGAGGCCACCTCGCGCTTCAGCTCCACGCCGAGCACCTTCGCCACCGCGTCCGCGAAGTCGATGTCGGCGCCGGAGAGCGTGGTGCCGTCCTCCTCGTAGAAGGCCCCGGGCGGGGAGCCGGTGGCGGCCGCGATCCGCAGGGTGCCGGCCTTGCGGACCTCCTCCGGCAGCAGCTCCGCCACGGCGTCGACCTTCTTCACCGAGGACACCACGTCCTCGGTCGGCGTCTTCCCCTCGGCCTCGCCCTTGGTGGTGCTCGCCCCGGGCTCCGCCGGGTCCGCGCAGCCGGTGAGGGTGAGCGCGGCGGCGGTGATCAAGGCGAAAAGGGCGCTATGGCGTGATCTGGGCATGGCTCTGTCCTTCTCCGGGTTCGTCAAGGTATGCCGACCGGCCCCGGGCCCGGACGGGCGCGGAGCGGCGGCGACAGGTTCAGCGGTGCCTGAGGACGTGCGGCGGAGCGAGGGGAGGGTGATGCGGTGTGGTGGAGGTGAAGTCACGCGAGGAACAGTGCTCGAACGCCCTCAGAACAGGCGTGAGCAGGGAGAAATCCGGACAGCAGAGGGTCAGCTCAACAGGAAGAGGACCACACGCGACCGAAGTCGATGTGGGAGCGGGTGACCAGCCACTGCTGCGAATACATGGGGCCAGTGGAACAGGCATCCGGGTGCGCGTCAACTGACGTGAGACATACGGCTCAGAGTGTGGACAGGCTTGACAGCGCGCCGTGTTCACCGCTTATCTCGGAGGCGGACCGGCGCTGAGGGGCCCGGTCCGTGTGTGGTTCGTGGTGTGAAGGTACGCCCCGTGTTCGATCTCAGCATCCACGGAGCCCTCGCATGCCCCCGCAGACCGATCTGCTGCCTCCCTCGTCCTCCGCGCCACCACCCGTCAAGAACGACGGCGACGACGCGGTTCCCCGCATCGTCCCCGTACGCCGAACGGGCCGCTGGACAGCGGCTGTTGCCGTGCTCGTCCTGCTCGCGCTGGCGCTGAACTCGGTCATCCGCAACGAGGCCTTCGAGTGGGACGTCGTCATCTCCTACTTCGCCACCGCCTCCGTCCTGCGCGGGCTCTGGCTCACCCTGTGGCTCACCGCCGTCGTCATGGTGCTCGGCTTCGCGCTCGGAGCGCTCCTCGCCGTGCTCCGCCTCTCCGGCAACCCCGTTCTGCAGGCGGTCAGTTGGGGGTACGTCTGGCTCTTCCGGTCCACGCCGATCCTGGTCCAGCTGCTGTTCTGGTTCAACATCGGCGCCCTGTACCCGCAGATCCTCGGCGTCTCCACCGTCACCCTCCTCGGCCCGGTCACCGTCGCCGTCGTCGGACTGACCCTGCACGAGGCCGCGTACGCCGCCGAGGTCGTCCGCGGCGGCATCCTCTCCGTGGAGCGCGGCCAGATCGAAGCCGCGCAGTCCCTCGGGCTCGGGCCCTGGCGGCGCTTCCGGCGGATCGTGCTGCCGCAGGCGATGCGCTCCATCGTCCCGCCGGCCGGGAACATGCTGATCGGCACGCTCAAAGGCACCTCGATCGTCAGCATCATCGCCGTGCAGGACCTGCTCTACTCCGTCCAGCTCGTCTACCACCGCACCTACCAGGTCATCCCGCTGCTCCTCGTCGCCACCCTCTGGTACGCGCTCGTCACCTCGCTGCTGAGCATCGGCCAGCGCTATGTGGAGCGCTACTACGCGCGCGGCACGGCGGGTGCCCGATGAGCGCCGTGCCCACGCTCGTGGTGATAGGCGGCGGCCCGCGCGGCACCGGCGTCATCGAGCGCATCGCCGCCAACGCCCGTGAGCTGTACGGAGATCTGCCCCTGGACCTCCACCTCGTCGACCCCTATCCGGCCGGTGGCGGGCGGATCTGGCGGCCGGACCAGTCGCCGCTGCTCTGGATGAACTCCATGGCCGAGGACGTCACCATGTTCACCGACGAGACGGTGGAGCTGGCCGGGCCGGTCGTCGCCGGACCGGCCCTGCACGCCTGGGCCGAGGGCGTCCGCGTCGGGCGCGTCACGCCGGACGCCGAGCCCGCCGTCCTGGCAGAGATCCACGGCCTCACCGGCCAGGACTTCCCCAGCCGGCGGCTCCAGAGCGCCTACCTCCGCTGGACCTACCGGCGCGCCCTGGCCGCCCTGCCACCCTCCGTCACCGTCCACGAGCACCGCACCACCGCCCTCGCCGTCACCGGCCCGCGCGGCTCCCGCCAGCGCGTGAGGCTGAAGGACCGCACCGAACCGCTCCTCGCCGACCTCGTCGTCCTGACCGTCGGCCACCTGGACGCACAACAGGAGCCGGAACAAGCCGAGTTGAGCGACTTCGCGGCGCGGCACGGACTGCTCCACCTGCCGCCCGACTTCACCGCCGACACCGACCTCACCGCGCTGCCCGCCGGCGAACCGGTCATCGTCCGCGGCTTCGGCCTCGCCTTCGTCGACCTGATGGTCCTGCTCACCGAGGGCCGCGGCGGCCGCCACGAGAACGGCGTCTACGTGCCGTCAGGGCAGGAGCCCGTGCTGTACGTCGGATCGCGGCGCGGCGTCCCGTACCACTCGAAGATCGGCTACCCCTGGACCGGCGAACGCCCTCCGCTGCCGCGCTACTTGACGCTCACCTGGGCCGATGGGCTGCTGAGCCGGACCGGGCCGCTCGACTTCCGGCGGGATGTCTGGCCGCTGGTCGCCAAGGAGCTCGGCCACGCCCACTACCACCGGCTGTTCACCGCCCACCCCGAGCGCACCACCCTGGACCCCGAGGTCTTCGACGCGAAGTACGCCGCCGCCGACCCCGGCAGCGCCGAGCTGGCCGACCTCGTCGCCGGTGCCGTACCCGACCCCGCCGACCGGCTCGACCTGGACGCGCTCGACCGGCCGCTGGACGGTGTGACGTACGAGAGCGGCGAGGCGCTCCAGGACGGGCTGCGCGACTACATCACCGCCGACCTGACACGCCGCCACGACCCGGAACACAGCACGGACCTCGCGGTCTTCCTCGGACTGCTCTCCGCCTACGCGCAGCTCATCCGGCTCGGTGACATCGGCACCTGGTGGCACGGCTTCTTCAGCTACCTCGCCTCCGGCCCGCCAGGACCCCGCCTGGAACAGCTCCTCGCGCTCTCCCGGGCCGGCGTCGTCCGCTTCCTCGGCGCCTCCATCACCGTGGAGGCCGACGAGGAACGCGGCGTCTTCCGGGCCTCCTCCGCCACCGTGCCCGGCGAGCACACCGAAGCCCGCGCACTGGTCGAGGCTCGCCTGCCGGACCCCTCGCTCCGCCACACCGCCAGCCCGCTGCTGCGCACCCTGTACGAGGGCGGGGCCGCCGTCACCGACACCGGGCTGCTCTCCGTGGACCCGGCGGACAGCCGCGTCGTCGACCGCGAGGGCCGCCCGCACCCGCGCCGCTTCGCGCTCGGCCCGTTCACCACGGCCCGCAACAGCGGCGCCTTCACCCGGCCCCGTACCGGCGGACCCGCCTTCCGGCAGAACGACGCCACCGCCCGCGCCGCCCTCACCTTCCTGCGTGACCTCTCCTGTCGCGGCCGCCTGGCCTCCTGAACCCGCCGCAGACCTTCCCGCAACCCCGCTCCCAAGGAACCCCGCCATGTCGCTGAACAGCGATCCACCCATCGATCCATCCGCCGGAACGCCCGACGGCCCGGCCACGAAGAAGGCCGGCCCCGGAGCCGACCACGGAGAGCTGACCGTCGTCCCGGCCCGCCACCCCTGGCGCTGGGTCGCCGTCGCCGTGACCGCGGTCCTGGTCGCCCAGTTCATCAACGGGCTGGTCACCAACCCCGGTTGGGAATGGGACGTCTTCGCACAGTTCTTCACCGCGCCGGTCATCCTCAAGGCCATCTGGCTCACGCTGCAACTGACCTTCTATGGCACGGTCCTCGGCTTCGCGCTCGGTATCGTGCTGGCGTTCATGCGGCTGTCGGCCAGCCCGTTCCTGCGGACGGTCGCGTACGGCTACATCTGGGCGTTCCGCTCGATCCCGCTCGTCGTGCAGCTGCTGTTCTGGTTCAACCTGGCGTATCTGTACAAGGAGTTGCAGTTCGGCATCCCGTTCGGGCCGGGCTTCTTCACCTTCGACACGATGAACCTGGTCGGCGCGGTCAGCGCGGCCGTCCTCGGCTTGGCGCTGCACCAGGCGGCGTACGCGGCGGAGATCGTACGCGGTGGCGTACTGGCCGTCGGCAGCGGCCAGTTGGAGGCGGCGGCCGCCCTCGGCATCCCCAAACTCCGGCAGCTGCGCCGGATCGTGCTGCCGCAGGCGATGCGCTCGATCCTGCCCGACGCGGCCAACGAGATCATCTCGCTCTTCAAGGGCACCTCGATCGTCTCCGTCATGGCGATCGGCGAACTCTTCTACCAGGTCCAGGTCGTCTACGGCCGCAGCGGCCGGGTCGTCCCGCTGCTGATGGTCGCCACCGCCTGGTACATCCTCCTGACCACCGCCCTCTCGATCATCCAGTACTACGTCGAACGTCACTACGCGAAGGGGGCCGTGCGATGAGCGCAACCGGCGAAGCCATGGTCGAGATCCGCTCCGTACACAAGAACTTCGGCTCGCTGGAGGTGCTGCGCGGCGTCGACCTGTCCGTGCGGCCCGGCGAGGTCACCGTCATCCTCGGCCCCTCCGGCTCCGGCAAGTCCACGCTCCTGCGGACCATCAACCACCTGGAGAAGGTCGACCAGGGCTGGATCAGCGTCGACGGCACCCTCGTCGGCTACCGCAGGGACGGCAATAAGCTCTACGAACTCCGCGAGCGCGAGGTGCTGCGCCAGCGCACCAAGATCGGGTTCGTCTTCCAGAACTTCAACCTCTTCCCCCACCTCACCGTGGTGGAGAACATCATCGAGGCGCCCGTCTCCGCCCTGCGCCGGCCCCGCAAGGAGGCCGTCGCGGCGGCGGAGAAGCTGCTCGCCAGGGTCGGCCTCGCCGACAAGGCCGCCGCCTATCCGGCGCAGCTCTCCGGCGGCCAGCAGCAGCGCGTCGCCATCGCCCGCGCCCTGGCGCTGGAGCCGAGGCTGCTGCTCTTCGACGAGCCGACGTCCGCGCTGGACCCGGAGCTCGTCGGTGAAGTCCTCGACGTCATCAAGGACTTGGCGCACGGTGGCACCACGATGATCGTCGTCACCCATGAGATCGGCTTCGCCCGTGAGGTCGCCGACACCGTCGTCTTCATGGACGAGGGCCGGATCGTCGAACAGGGCCCGCCCTCCGACGTCCTGGACCACCCCACCCAGGAACGCACCCGAGCGTTCCTCTCGAAGGTTCTCTGAACCGCCTTCATGTCCCTTTCATCCGCACCATCCACAAGGAGTACGTACGTGTCCGTCCGCCGCAGCATCACCCTCGCCATCGCCACGCTCACCGCCACCGGACTGCTCACCGCCTGCGGCAACTCCGACGCCTCCACCGACGTGGCCGCGTCCAAGGACAAGAAGGACACCGGGATCAACACCAGTCCCGACCAGGACCGCCTCAGAGGCAAGAAGGTCGACGCCATCGCCGACCTCGTCCCCGAGGAGATCCGCAAGCGCGGCACGCTGAAGGTCGGGGCGAGCGCGGACGCCGTGCCGCCGCTCGGCTTCTACGCGACCGACGACAAGACCCGGATCGGCTCCGAGATCGACATCGCCACCCTGGTCGTCGACACCCTCGGCCTGAAGCCGGAGTTCGAGCAGGTCTCCTGGGAGAACCTCTTCGTCGGCCTGGACAGCTCCAAGTTCGACGCGGTCCTCTCCAACGTCACCGTGACCGAGGAGCGCAAGGAGAAGTACGACTTCGCCGCCTACCGGCTCGACAACCTCGCCTTCGAGGCGAAGAAGGGATCCGGCTGGAAGGTGAGCGGCCCGGCCGACGTCGCCGGCAAGACGATCTCGGTCTCCTCCGGCACCAACCAGGAGAAGATCCTCGTCGAGTGGAGCGAGGAGAACGTCAAGGCCGGGCGGAAGCCGGTGGAGATCAAGTACTTCCAGAAGGAGAACGACTACTACCTGCCGCTCCAGTCGGGCCGCATCGACGCCCACCTCGGCCCGAGCCCGTCCGCCGCCTTCCACGTGGCGACGGCCGGCCAGAGCGAGATCGCCGGACAGATCTCCGGCGCCGGCGGCGGCCTCCAGGGCAAGATCGCCGCGACCACCAAGAAGGACAGCGGCCTGGTCAAGGCCTACGCCGCCGCGATCGACCACATCATCGAGGACGGCTCGTACGGCAAGGTCCTGGAGCGCTGGGGGCTGACCGGCGAGGCCGTGGAGAAGTCCGAGATCAACCCGCCCGGCCTGCCCAAGACCAAGAGCTGACCCGCCTGGCGGCGCCTTGCCGGCCGGTGCCGTGGACCCGGCCCTGACCGACGAGGCGCCCGCCGGGGTCTCGCGGGACCGGCACCGTCCGGCCGGTCCCGCGAGACCCGGCCGGTCTTCCGCTCAGGGGTCTCAGGGTGTCTCCGGTCCGACCGGAGCGCACCCGCGCCGCCGATGACCGCCGGAGGTCTCCTGCCGGTGGCCCTCGCGCCGCCGATGACCGCCGGAGGTCTCCTGCCGGTCCGGTCCGGTCCGGGCCCGCTGCCCCGGCCGGCAGGACACCTCCGGCGCGAGGCCCCCGCCCCACCCGTCGACCCGAGAGGTCCCGCCATGTCCGCCCGTACACCCCTCCACCTGGCCGCCGAGATCGGCGGCCCGCCGCACTACGACGCCGGCCACTACCTCCGCCTCGCCACGCTCGCCGAGGACGGCGCCCTCGACTACGTCACCCTCGGCGACTCCTTCGCCCGCCCCGGCCTCGACGCGCTCGCCGTCCTCGCCCGCGTCGCGCCCGCCACCGACCGCATCGGCCTCGTCCCGACCGTCACCACCACCCACACCGAGCCCTTCCACGTCTCCTCGGCCCTCGCCTCCCTGGACTGGGTCAGCAACGGACGCGCCGGCTGGCACGTGGAGGTGTCCACCACCGAGGCGGAGGCCCGGCTCTTCGGCCGCCGCTCCGCCGCCCCGCCCGCCGCGCTCTGGCAGGAGGCCGGCGAGGTGGCCGACGTCTCCGCCCGGCTCTGGGACAGCTGGGAGGACGACGCGGAGATCCGGGACACCGCGACCGGACGCTTCATCGACCGGGACAAGCTGCACTACGTCGACTTCACGGGCGCCACCTTCATGGTGAAGGGCCCCGCCATCGTGCCGCGCCCGCCGCAGGGCCGCCCCGTCACCGTCATCGACGCCGTCGGCGCGCCCGCGAAGGAGGCGGCCGCCCGGCACGCGGACGTCGTCCACATCCGGGCCACCACCCCCGAGCAGGCGGCAGCGCTCCGGGACGAGCTGCGCGCCAAGGCGGCCGCCCACGGGCGCGACCCCGACACGCTGCGGGTCCTCGTCGCGCTCACCGTCGACCTCGGCGACGTCGAGAGCGCTCCCGAACCCGGGCTGGAGAGCGGCCCCCAACTCGCCGCACGCGGAACCTACTTCCGGGGCGGCCCGGTCGACCTCGCCGACCTGGTCGCCCAGTGGCACCGCTCCGGCGCGGCCGACGGCTTCCACCTCACGCCCATCACCCCCGAGCGCGACCTCGAAAGGATCGTCAACGGCACCGTGGCCCTCCTCCAGCACCGCAGCCTCTTCCGCACCTTCCACCCCGGCGGAACCCTGCGCGAACACCTGGGCCTCGCCCGGCCCGCCAGCCGCTACGCGCGCACCGAAGCCGCATCGGCCTCGCCAGCCTCGTCGGCCTCGCCAGCCTCGTCGGCCCCGTCGGTCTCGTCGAAGGAGGCCTGACCATGCCCCGCACCATGCATCTGGCCGCGCACTTCCCGGGCGTCAACGCCACCACCGTGTGGGCCGACCCCCGCTCCCGCAGCCAGATCGACTTCTCGTCCTTCGTCCATCTGGCCAGGACGGCGGAGCGCGGCAAGTTCGACTTCTTCTTCCTCGCCGAGGGGCTGCGGCTGCGCGAGCACAACGGGCGCGTCCACGACCTGGACGTGGTCGGCCGCCCCGAGTCGCTGACCGTGCTCAACGCGCTGGCCGCCGTCACCGAGCGGCTCGGCCTCGCCGCCACCGTGAACGCCACCTTCAACGAGCCCTACGAACTGGCCCGCCGCCTCGCCACCCTCGACCACCTCAGCGCGGGGCGCGCCGCCTGGAACGTGGTGACCTCCTCCGACGCCTTCACCGGGGAGAACTTCCGCCGGGGCGGCTACCTGGACCGCGCCGACCGGTACACGCGAGCCGCCGAATTCGTCGCCACCGCCCGCGAGTTGTGGGACTCCTGGACGCCCGGCGGCGAGTCCCGGCCCTTCGCGCACGAGGGCGAACAGTTCACGATCTCCGGCGAGTTCACCGTACCCCGCTCCCCGCAGGGCCACCCGGTGGTCATCCAGGCCGGGGATTCCAGCGAGGGCCGGGAGTTCGCCGCGTCGGCCGCCGACATCATCTTCACCCGGCACGGCACCTTGGAGGCGGGCCGGGACTTCTACGCCGACGTCAAGGCCCGGCTCGCCGCGTACGGACGTGAGCCCGACGACCTCAAGATCATGCCCGGCGTCACCGTGGTGATCGGCGACACCGACGCCGAGGCGCAGGAGCGCGCGTACGAGATCCGGCGCCAACAGGTCTCGCCGCAGAACGCGATCCTCGCCGCCGAGCAGCTCTGGGGCCGCGACCTCTCCGCGTACGATCCCGACGGCCCGCTCCCGGAGGTCGACCCGGTCCTCGACTCGGGCCTGGTCAAGGGGCGGGTCCTGCACGGTGACCCGGTCGGCACCGTCGCCCGGTGGCGTGCGATCTCCGAGGCCAAAGGGCTCTCCCTGCGGCAGACGGTCATCGAGACGACCACCCGGCAGTCGTTCATCGGCTCGCCACGGACGGTCGCGGCGGAGCTGACCGCGTTCGTCGACGAGCGGGCGGCCGACGGCTTCATCCTCGTACCGCATCTCACCCCGGGCGGCCTGGACGACTTCGTCGACCGGGTCGTCCCGCTCCTCCAGGAGAGCGGAGCATTCCGCTCCGAATACTCCGGCTCCACGCTGCGGTCGCACCTCGGCCTCGCGGAGCCGGTGTGGAAAGGTTGATCGCATGAGCACGGACGCACAGCAGCACCAGCAGGCCGGAGACCCGGACGCCGCACAGGAGTGGCAGCGGTGGCACGAGGAGCGCGTCCTCGCGGTCGCCGCCCCCTACGGCCCGCTCTCCCTGATCGGAACCCACTGGCTCTCCGACCACGCGGACGGTCGAATTCCGGCCGTCCCGGGCCGGTGGCGCGAGGGCGGTGACGAGGTGGTGCTGACCGCCACCGCCGAGGACGGCATCGTTGTCGACGGCAAGCCGCTGACCGGCGAGGTCCGCCTCTCCGCCGACCGCGGCCCCATCGACGACTCCCGGGTGGCGCAGGGGGTTCGGCGGCTGGTGGTGCTCCGCCGCGAAGGGCTCTGGGCGGTACGGGACTTCGACCCGGACTCACCATCGCGGCACGCCTTCTCGACCATCGACGCGACCCCGTACGACCCGGACTGGGCGCTGCCGGGGACCTTCCGGCCGTACGGCGAGGAGCGGGCCGTACGGGTGCCCAACGCCGACGGGGTCGAGCGGGGTCTCGGGCTCGGCGGGGAGATCGCCTTCACGGTGGCCGGGGACGAGCACACGCTCCAGGTGGCGGTCGAGCCGGACGGCTCGCTGTGGGCCGTCTTCGCCGACGCCACCAGCGGGAACGGCAGCTACCGCTTCCGCTTCCTGCGCCCCGGTCCGCCCGCCGCCGACGGCAGCGTGGACGTCGACTTCAACCGCGCGCTGCTGCCGCCGTGCGCCTTCGCCGATCACTTCATCTGCCCCTTCCCGCCCCCGGGCAACACCCTCACCGTGGAGGTCCCGGCGGGGGAGCGGAACCGCCTGGACGCCTGAGCCGCGAACCCCGTACGGCCACCCCGGCCCCCGGCAGCCCGAGCGCTGCCGGGGGCCGGGGTGCGGGTGGGGCGTGGGTGGCCGAAAGGCATGCTTGCGTCTCCTGTCCGGACGCCTCGATACTCCCGTCAGCGATTGTCAGGGGCACGGCAACTCCGGAATCCGGACAGGCCCCCGACTGCGCCTCACGGGCCCGCCACCCCACAGGAGGGCCCCCGATTCCCCTCGGAGGAACCCGAAGTGAGGATCAAGCGCACCAACCCCCGCCACAACCAGGCGAGACGCGTCCGTACCACGGCCGTCCTCGCCGGACTCGCCGCCGTCGCGGCGTTCACCGTCCCCACCGCCAGTGCCGAACCCACCGGAACGTTCAGCGCCACCCAGCTGTCCTCCGCGAGCGACGCCGTGCTCGGCGCCGACATCGCGGGCACCGCCTGGAACATCGACCCGAAGACCAACCGCCTCCTGGTCACCGTGGACAGCACGGTCACCCAGGCGGAGATCGCGAAGATCAAGAAGGCCGCGGGCGCCAACGCCTCCGCCCTGAAGATCGAGCGCACGCCCGGCACGTTCAACAAGCTGATCTCCGGCGGCGACGCGATCTACTCCAACACCGGACGCTGCTCGCTCGGCTTCAACGTCCGCAGCGGCTCCACCTATTACTTCCTGACCGCCGGACACTGCACCAACGGCACGGGCACCTGGTACGCCAACTCCGCCCGCACCACCGTGCTCGGCAACGCCTCCGGCTCCAGCTTCCCGAACAACGACTACGGCATCGTGCGCTACACGAACAACAGCATCCCCAAGGACGGCACGGTCGGCGGCCAGGACATCACCAGCGCCGCAAACGCCACCGTCGGGATGGCCGTCACCCGCCGCGGCTCCACCACCGGCACCCGCAGCGGATCGGTCACCGGCCTCAACGCCACGGTCAACTACGGCGGCGGCGACGTCGTGTACGGCATGATCCGCACCAACGTCTGCGCCGAGCCCGGCGACTCCGGCGGCCCGCTCTACTCCGGCACCCGGGCGATCGGTCTTACCTCCGGCGGCAGCGGCAACTGCTCCTCCGGCGGTACGACCTTCTTCCAGCCGGTCGTCGAGGCCCTGAACGCGTACGGCGTCAGCGTCTACTGACCGGCCCACCGGGCCACCCGACCGGCGCACCAGGTCCCCCTGCCGAGGTACCGGTCACGCCCGGCGCTGTCCGTACATACGAGCCCCCGTCCGGAATTCCGGACGGGGGCTCCCGCGCGCCCCCCGGCTCTTGAGAGGATGGCGCCACGACCGGTCGCACGGGTAGCGCCGACACCAGGGGGTCCCAGGTCCGTGAATCGCATCGGCATCACCGGTCACCGCTCCATCCCCGACGAAGCCCGGACCCATGTCCTCGCCGGTCTGCGCGCGGCCCTGTGCGGACTCGACGGCGCCACCGAGGCGCTCTCCAGCCTGGCCGTCGGCGCGGACCAGCTCTTCGCCGGCCTCGCACTCGACTGCGGCGCCAAGCTGACGGTGGTCATCCCCAGCGGCGACTACGAGGCCTGCTTCGAGTCCACCGCCGACCTGGACCGCTACCGCCTCCTCAAGTCCCGCGCCGCACAGGAGGTCCGGCTCGGCTTCCCGCACTCCACCGACGAGGCGTACTACGCGGCCGGCGCCTACATCGCCGACCACTGCGACCTGCTGCTCGCCGTCTGGGACGGCCGCCCGGCCCGGGGCCTCGGCGGCACCGGCGACATCGTCGACTACGCCCGTACGCTGGGCCGCCCGGTCACCGTCATCTGGCGGGACGGCGTGGAGCGCGGCTGACGGGCTACTCAGGTGCGGCGCCGACGACGGCCGCTCAGGTGCGGTGCCGCACCAGCCAGTCCGTGTGCTCCGGCGAGACGATCCGCTCGGTCTCGAAGACCGCCACCGGCCACTGCCGCTCGGTGAGCGTGGTCTCCATCGCCGCCTGCATCGACTCCAGGTCGTCCTCCACCAAGGAGTGCGCGGAGATCAGCGGATGGTGGCGGCGCAGCTCGTTCCAGGCGAGACAGGCCGCGCCCGCCGCCGAGAGCACCCCGGTCAGCCCGAGCGAGCGCCCCGCCCCGAAGATCTGCGCCACGCTCAGCGCCAGCGCCGGCAGGGTCAGCGCCACGATCGCGCCGGACCAGACGAGAGCCCCGCGCCGGGAGACCAGCCGCCGTCTGCGGTACCACCGCCGCTGCTCGATCAGCCGGTCCCGTACATACGTCTCCTTGCGTACGGTGAAGGCCTTGTCCCGTAACTCCCGCATGGATTCCGTGATGACCGACCCGTCGGCGTCCGTCATCTCCTCGCGCGGATCGGCCCAGCCCACCTTCCTCAGCTCCTGGAGCCCTTCCTCCAGCCGGTTGGCGAAGAGCGCCTCGGGGTGGTGGGTCGCACTCTCGAAAGGCGAGCCGTGGACCGCGTAACGCCAGCAGAGGGACTTGATGAACTCCGCAGCGGAGCGGTTGAGTTGCCAGTGCGACTTTGCTTTCCGCCGGGAGCCGAGGTAGGTCGTGAACAGGACACCCAGATACGCCAACACCGCCGCCCCGTAGAGCAGTCGGACGGCGAGACCGTCGTCGGCGTGCCACGGGAGCGCCGCGGGCACCGAGCCGGCCACGAGCAGCGCCAGCTGGACGCGGGTGGTGTTCACGGCCTCGCGCTGCCGGGACACGGCGATGGCGTCCGTACGGTGGAAGAGTGCGGGCAGGTCGGCGTTCCTGAAGACCATGCTCTGAAGAGGTCCGGGAATCGCCGTCATGTTCACTCCCGTATCCCATGTAGTCGGGGCTCCGTTGTCGGAATGAAAGATTCCGAACCATTTGGAGCAGTCCCGTATGTCACTCGGCTTACGAGGGTGCGACACGAGTTGCACACCTAGGTCATGAGAGTAAAGTCGTGCCGCCAGGCACTGCAATGGTGCACCTGCCGGTGTTGCCCCCCTGACCGGAACGAGCCCCCCTAGGACGGCCGTGAAGACCTATGCATCATCCCCTCTCTTCGCTGATGCGAAGAAGAGCCGTGTGCCGCTCGCCAAGATCGACCTTTCCGGTGGCTCCGCCGCTCGGAAACTTGCGCGAGTGATCCCCACGGCCGACGGCCGCACCTCCCGGATTTCCACCTTCAACTCGGCTCTCTGAAGCGCTCCGCACGGTCGGATTCCGGTGCGGAACACTGCACTAGACTGAGGGAATGACAGGACCCGCGGTCCCCTTCCGCGAAATCGTTCTGAAGGTTCACAGCAGATGCGATCTGGCCTGTGACCATTGTTATGTCTACGAACATGCTGATCAGAGCTGGCGAACCCGCCCCAAGGCAATCTCTGACCATGTCGTTTCCCGGACGGCTCGACGCCTGGCCGAACACGCCAGGACCCACGCCCTGCCCTCCGTGACAGTGATCCTGCACGGAGGGGAGCCCCTGCTCGCCGGACCGGCCCGACTGCGCCGCGTCTGCGAGGAGTTCACCTCGGCCCTCGCGGGCATCGCCGAGCTGGATCTGCGGATCCACACCAACGGCCTCCAGCTGAGCCCCCGTTACCTCGACCTCTTCGACGAGTTCGACGTCAAGGTGGGCATCTCCCTCGACGGCGACCGCGCCGCCAACGACCGCCACCGCCGCTACGCCGACGGACGCAGCAGCCACCCGCTGGTCCTCAAGGCCGTGGAGCTGCTCCGGCAGGAGCGCTACCGCCATCTCGACCTCGGCCTCCTCTGCACGGTCGACATCGCCAACGACCCGGTCGCGGTCCTCGACGCGCTCACCGGACTCGAACCGCCGCTCATCGACTTCCTCCTCCCGCACGCCACCTGGGACGAGCCCCCGCCGCGCCCCGACGGATCTCCCACCGCCTACGCCGAGTGGCTCCTCACCGTCTTCGACCGCTGGCAGGAGCAGGGCCGCCCGGTGCCGGTCCGCCTCTTCTCCTCGGTGCTCTCCACCCTGAGCGGCGGCCCCAGCCTCACCGAGTCCCTCGGGCTCGCCCCCACGGACCTGGTCGTCGTCGAGACCGACGGCCAGCTGGAGCAGGTGGACTCCCTCAAGAGCGCCTACGAAGGCGCCGCGGCCACCGGGTTCGACGTCTTCACCCACAGCTTCGACGAGGTCGCGGCCCACCCCGGCGTCCGGGCCCGCCAGCTCGGCCTGGCCGGGGTCAGCGAGACCTGCCGCCGCTGCCCCGTCGTACGCTCGTGCGGCGGCGGCCTCTACACCCACCGCTACCGCCCGGCGAACGGGTTTGACAACCCGTCCGTCTACTGCGCCGACCTGGCCGCGCTGATCCGGGGCATCGAGGACCGTACGGCCGCCGCCACCGAGTCGCCCGCCGTCCGCGACCCGGACGAACTACTCGCCGCCCAGCAGGATCTGACCCGCACCCTGCTCGCCGCCCTCCACGACGGCCTCGGCGGCAGCGGCGGGGAGGTCTGGGAGTCGGCGTGGGCGCTCGCCGCCGAGCTGGAGGCGGACCCGGCCGGGCAGGAGGGCCTGGACCTGGTCCTCGCCCACCCCTACACCCGCACCTGGCTGCTCGACGCGCTGGAGGCGGTACGGGCCGGCCGGCCGGTGCACGGTCCTCCGGTGGAGCGGCTCGCCGCCACGGTGGCCGCCGCCGCCGTGCACGCCGGGCTCGACCTGGCCGTCCCGGTGGTCTACCGCGACGGCCGCCTCTTCCTGCCGACGCTCGGCGAGGTCCGGATCGGCGGGGCGGAGGAGACGGGCACGGCGGTGGTGCGGGCCGAGGGGGAGGGGTTCGCCGTCCGTGCCGAAGGCGGCTCGGTGCTGCACATCGCGCGCGGAGCCGGGGAGAGCTCGCAGTGGTCGCCGGTACGCCGTCTCGCGGCGGCCGGGCCCGTACGCGTGGCCGACGGACCCGGACCCGGACCCGGACCCGGTCCCGTACACGTACTGGACGATCTCGATCCGTACCGCTCCTGCTTCGACACGCCCGCCGCCGAGCGCTTCTCCCCGCAGGCCGCCGACGCCTGGTCGGTCTCTCTCGCCGCCGCCTGGGAGCTGCTGGCGGCGGCCGTTCCGGAGCAGGCGGCCGAGGCGGCGGCCGTGCTCACCACCTTCACGCCGCTCACCACCTTCACGCCGCTCGCCGACGGCCCGCCGGTCCGGGCCGGGCGCCATGGGTACGGGGCGCTCGGCATCGCGGCCGCCGGTGATGCCCAGGCCCTGGCGATGGCTCTGCTGCGCGGGTTCCGGCGGGCGAAACTGCGGGCGCTGGCCGAGGTCGCGGACCTGTACGCCTCGGACGGTTCCTGGGATCATCGGATGCCCTGGCAGGAGGAGGGGGAAGAACCCGTTCCGTTCTCCCGGCTGCTGTCGGAAACGTACGAACGGGTCGGGCTCGGCCTCTTCGCACCTCAGTTCCTCGCCGGGGTCCCGCAAGCGCTCGACCTGATCGAAGAGGCGGCCGAAACGACCGTCGACGGAAAACAATTGCTCGCCGCGATGCGTAAAGAGATCAACGGTACACACGGGACATCCGGGAGGAACGGTTGCAAGACCGCTACGGAGTCCGCCGCAGTGCGGTGAACACGGGAACGGTTGACTGAAAAGTAGCGTTCAATGACCGAACGGCAGGGGGGTGGAGCGGAGTCCGCTCCGGAATGATGAATTCGCTCGCATTCCTTTCCTACTCCTCGGGTGCGAGTGCTCACACAGGACGGGGGTCGTGTGCACGCATCGACGCAGCAGCGAGCGGCGGACCATCGGCCGTACTTCTTTCTGAGTTACGCCCACACGCCGGGCCACGGCAGCGGAACGGACCCCGATATGTGGGTCGAGCGCCTTTTCCGTGATCTCTGCGGCCATGTGCTGGCCATGACGGATCTGCCCGCCGGTGCGTCCCCCGGCTTCATGGACCGCGAGATACGCTCCGGCGAGGGCTGGTCGGAGCGGCTCGGCGAAACGCTCGCCACCTGCCGGGTCTTCGTCCCGCTGTTCTCACCGCGCTACTTCGCCAGCGAGATGTGCGGCAAGGAGTGGCACGCCTTCGAGCAGCGGGCCATCCACCACCGGGCCCGCTCCAACCAGCCCGCCGAGGCGATCGTCCCGGCCCTGTGGGTGCCGGTGCCGCCGAGCCAACTGCCGGGCTCCGCCGAGCGGTTACAGTTCAACCACCGTGACTTCGGCGACCGGTACGTCACCGACGGCCTCTACGGCCTGATCAAGCTCAGACTCTTCGCCCAGGAGTACGAACGGGCCGTCTACGAACTGGCCAAGCGCATCGTTCGGGTCGCCGACACCGTCCGCATCGACACCGGCAGACCCGTCGACTACCGCCTCGCGCCCAGCGCCTTCGGCTCCCCGAGCAGCGGGGTCGGCGCTCCCCGGCCGATGCGGATCACCATCGCCGCGCCCACCCGCCACGACCTGCCCGACGGGCGCATCGGCGACTACTACGGCGACCACCCGCAGGACTGGAACCCCTACCACCCGGCCGCCGCCCGCCCGCTGGCCTATGTCGCCGAGGAGCTGGTGCGCTCGCTCAACTACCAGGCGCAGATCACCTCGTTCGACGAGGAGTCGGGCCGGCCCGAGGGAAAGTCACCGCCCACCACCCCGGAGATCCTCCTCGTCGACCGCTGGGCGCTCCAGGACGAGGACCGCCGCCGCAGGCTCGCCGCCTTCGACGCGGAGGACCGGCCCTGGGTGACCATGGTCGTGCCGTGGAGCCGCGAGGACCACCAGAGCCGGGCCGCCGAGGCCGAACTGACCGAGAAGCTCGAAGCGACCATGCCGGCCAAGATGCGCCACGGACGGGCTTTCTGCCGCGCCGCGGCCCGCGGCGTGCCGACCATGGAGGCGTTCGGCCAGATCCTGCCGCAGGTCGTCGAGGTGGCCGCCCAGCAGTATCTGCGGCACGCCACCGCCTACCCGCCGGTCACCGGCGGAGGACACGGCGAACGGACCCGGCTCACCGGCCCCATGGGCAACACCAGCTACACACCCGACCCGCACGACCCTGCGACGGAAGCGGAGGACCTATGAGTGCCGGTCGTGACGGGCGCATCGTCACCTTCTACTCGTACAAGGGCGGCACGGGGCGCACCATGGCCCTGGCCAACACCGCCTGGATCCTCGCCGCCAACGGCAAGCGGGTGCTGGCCGTCGACTGGGACCTGGAGGCGCCCGGTCTCCACCGGTTCTTCCACCCCTTCCTCGACCCCGCCACCCTCGGCGCCACCACCGGCGTGATCGACCTGATCACCGAGTACGCGTGGGCCGCGACCAGCCCCGCCCAGCGCGCCGAGGACTGGCACCGCGACTACGCCCGCATCCAGCCGCACGCCGTCTCGCTGACCCCGGAGGCGCTCGGCTGGGAGTTCCCGCAGGGCGGCACGCTCGACTTCGTCTCCGCCGGACGGCAGAACCGCGAGTACAGCGCCACCGTCTCCACCTTCGACTGGGACAACTTCTACGACCGGCTCGGCGGCGGCCACTTCTTCGACGCGCTGCGCGAGGACATGAAGGCCAACTACGACTACGTCCTCATCGACAGCCGGACCGGCCTCAGCGACATCGCCGACATCTGCACCGTCCACCTCCCGGACGCCCTGGTCGACTGCTTCACCCTCAGCGACCAGTCCATCGACGGCGCCGCCTCCGTGGCCCGCCAGATCGCCGAGCGCTACACCGGCCGCCCCATCTCCATCTTCCCGGTCCCGATGCGCATCGATGAGGGCGAGAAGGAGAAGGCGGACGCCGGAAGGGCGCTGGCCCGGCTCAAGTTCGACCGGCTGCCCCGCGACCTGTCCGGCGACGAACTCACCGCCTACTGGGGCGCGGTGGAGATTCCGTACCGTCCGTACTACGCGTACGAGGAGACGCTGGCCACCTTCGGCGACGAGGCCGGGCTCACCAACTCCCTCCTCTCCGCCTTCGAACGGCTCACCGCCGTCATCACCGACCGCGAGATCACCTCCATGCCGCCGGTCGGCGAAGAGGTACGCCTGCGGATCCGCGACGCCTTCACCCGCCGCCGCCCCGCCCTGCCCGCCGACCTCTTCCTCAGCTATGTGGCGGAGAACCGGATGTGGGCCGACTGGATCGAATCGGTCCTCACCCGGGCCGGCTTCCGGGTCGTCCCGCGCGACGTCTCCGCCGAACCGGTCGCGCCGGTACCGGCGGCCACTCCCGAGAACGCCGCCCGTACGGTGGTGCTGCTCTCCAACGCCTACCTCAAGTCGCAGCGCGCGGTCGACCTCTGGGAGCGGGCCGTCGCCGAGGACCCGGGCGGCGGCCGGCGCCAGCTGCTGCCGCTGCGCGTCGGGGACGTACGCCTCTCCGCTCCGTACATCGACCGCAACCCGGTCGACCTCTTCCGGCTGGACGAGGTGCACGCCACCGCCGCCCTGATGCGCGCCCTGGACCGTCCGGTGCAGCCCGCCGACGGCGTCTCACCCGGACCGCGCTTCCCCGGCACCGTCCCCAGGATCTGGAACGTACCGCCCCGCAACCCCGGCTTCACCGGCCGCTCCCTCGTCCTGGAGCGGATGCGCGACCAGCTCGGCGGCGGGATGGCCGTGGTCCTGCCGCAGCCGCAGACGCTGTACGGACTCGGCGGCGTCGGCAAGACCCAGGTCGCCCTGGAGTACGTGCACCGCTTCATGGCCGACTACGACCTGGTCTGGTGGATATCGTCCGAGCAGGGCGACGACGTGGTCGCCTCGCTGGCCGAACTCGCCGTCCGGCTCGGCGCCCAGGGCGGCGAGGACATGGCGGCCGCCTCGCAGGAGGCCGTCGACCTGCTGCGGCGCGGAGTGCCGTCGGAGCGCTGGCTGCTGGTCTTCGACAACGCCGACGACCCCGAGACGCTGCGCCGCTACTTCCCGCAGGGCGGCTCCGGCCACATCCTGGTCACCTCCCGCAACCAGAGCTGGTCCCAGCACGGGGACGCGCTGCCCGTCGACGTCTTCCTGCGGGAGGAGTCGGTCGAGCACCTCCAGCGCCGGGCCCCGGGGCTGAGCGACGAGGACGCCGACCAGGTGGCCACCGCCGTCGGCGACCTGCCGCTCGCCGTCGAGCAGGCGGCGGCCTGGATCGCGGAGACCGCCACCCCCATCGACACCTATCTCGAACAGCTCGCCCGCCAGGCGCCGCAGGTCCTCGCCCTCAACCAGCCCGCCGGCTACCCGGAACCGGTCGCCGCGACCTGGAACATCTCCATCGCCCGGCTCAAGGACCGCTCGCCCGCCGCGGTCCGCCTCCTCCAGCTCTGCGCCTTCTTCGCCCCCGAGCCGATCTCCGCCAATCTCCTCTACAGCAAGGAGATGATCGAGGCGCTGAAGCCGTACGACTCCTCGCTCCAGGAGAAGCTGGTGCTCGGCCGGGTCATCCGCGAGATCGGCCGGTTCGCGCTGGCCAAGGTCGACCAGGTCTCCAACTCCATCCAGGTCCACCGCCTCGTCCAGGCGGTGATCAAGGCCCAGCTCAGCGAGGAGGAGCAGCGCGAGGCGCGCCACGTCGTCCACCGCATCCTGGCCGGCGCCCGGCCCGACGACGACGAGCCGATCGACAACCCGGAGACCTGGCCGCGCTTCGCCGCGATCTGGCCGCACCTCGGCCCCTCCGACGCCCGCAACTGCAAGGAGCCGGAGACCCGCAGGCTCCTGATCGACCGGGTCCGCTACCTGTGGAAGCGCGGTGACATCAGGACCGCGGGGGCGCTCGGGGAGGAGCTGCGGGAGGTCTGGCAGGAGACGCTGGGCGAGCGGGACCTGCAGTACCTCTATCTCTGCTTCCACCTCTCCAACATCCTGCGCACACGCGGGCGTTACGTGGAGGCCAAGGAGCTCGACGAGTTCACGCTGGACCGGCAGCGGGAGGTGCTCGGCGCCGAGCACCCGCACACGTACATGACCACCAGCAGCCTGGCGATCGACCTCGGGCTGCTCGGGGACTACGGGCGGGCGATCGAGCTGGCCACCGAGGCCCACGAGGGCTTCGGCCAGATCTTCCACGACGCGCACCCCAGGACCCTGGCGGCCGCCAACAACCTGGCGCTGAACCTGCGGAGCATCGGCCAGTACGCGCGGGCCCGCGAGATCGACCAGGACGTCTACGACCGGCGCACCGAGGTGCTCGGCGCGAAGCACCCGTACTCCCTCTCCTCCGCCATGAACCTCGCCCGCGACCTGCGCGAGGTCGGCCGGTACGAGGACTCCGTCGGCCTCCTCAGCCGTACGTACGAGAGCTTCAAGGAGACGCTCGGCCGCACCTACCCGACGACGCTGAGCGCGGCCAAGAGCCTGGCGGTGTCGCTGCGGCGGGCCGGGCGGTTCGAGGACGCGCACCGGCTGACGGTCGCCACCCGCGCCCGGTACCGGGCCAAGTACACCTCCGCCAACCCCGATTCGCTGGCCTGCGACCTCAACCTGGCGGCCGACCTGTTCGCCGCCGGGGACGCGGTCCAGGCCCGGGACACCGCGCAGGAGGTGGTGGACCAGTACATGAAGGTGCCGGGGGAGAAGCACCCGTACACCCTGGCGGCCCAGAACAACCTGGGCGTCTACCTCTCGGGGACCGGGGAGGCGGAGCGGTCGGAGCAGATCCTGAAGCTGGTGGTGGCCTCGATGCGGGAGCGGTTCGGCCGGGAGCACCCGAACACCCTCTTCTGCGTGATGAACCTGGCCAACGCCACGGCGGACCGCGGCGACCTTCCGCTGGTGCTGGAGACGGAGCAGCGGCTGGCGGTGCAACTGCGCCAGGCGCTGGGGGCCCACCACCCCGAGACGCTGGCGATGATCTCCAACATGGCGGTCACGCTGGACGCGATGGGGCGCGGGGAGGAGGCGGCGCAGGTGCGGGCCGAGCTGCTGGGCGAGCTGTCCCGGCAGCTCGGCGACGAGCACCCGCTGACCCAGATCGCCCGGGACGAGCGGCGCTTCCGGCGGGAGCTGGAGCCGCTGGCGGTGTGAGGCCGGTCCTTCCGGCAGCGCGTCCGGTCAGCCCGCCGCCGTGGCGGGCAGCGGCTCGCCCGGGTCCTCCCGTTCGTCCAGCAGCCAGTTGAGGATGCGCGGGAGGACGGAGAGCGCGTCGAAGTGCGCCGCCGCCGGTTCCAGTACGGCGGTGGCGCCCGGGATCTGCCCGGCGAGCCAGCGGGAGTGGCCCACCGGCGAGAACACGTCCTTCACCCCGTGCCAGAGCAGCACCCGGCCGGTGATGTGGGCCGGTTCGAACCCCCAGGGGCTGCAGAACGCGATCGCGTCGTCGATCCAGCCGTACGCCGAAGTCCGCAGCCCCTCACTGTAGTTGCGCAGCAGCATGGACCGGATGCCCGCGTCGTTGACCACCATCCGGTCGGAGTCGGTCAGCTCCCGGCGCAGATCGTCCAGGAGCCGGACCGGGTCCTGCCGGATCTGCGCCGAGCGGACGATGAAGGACTCCGCGAGGGAGTCCGGGTCGGCGGCGGCCGTGGAGTACGCGAGCACGTTGGACGCGGCCATCCCGTCGAACCAGTCGAGACCGGCCGCACCCCACGGCGCCAGCGTGACCAGAGCGGCGGTACGGGTCACCCGCTCGGGCAGCAGCGCCGCGCAGGCCAGCGCGTGCGGGGCCCCGCCGGAACGGCCGACCACGGCGAACCGCTCCAGCCCCAGCGAGTCGGCGATCGCCCGGACGTCCTCGACGACATCGCCGACCCGGCGGCCCTCCTGCCGGTCGCTGCCGCCGTATCCCGGCCGGTCGTACGTGATCAGCTGCGTACGGCGCTGATAGAGGACCATGCCGCGAGGAGCGGGTCCGAGCCGGCTGCCCGGCGTCCCGTGGAGCAGGAACACCGGTCTGCCCCGGGGGTCGCCCAGTCGCTCCACCGTCAGATGCCGCCCGTCCGCCGCGCGCACCCGATTGCGCACCCGCGCCTCCCCAGCTCGGTCCCCCCGGCGTCTGCCGACTTTTCGATGATGACCCATCAGGGCGGCAACCGGCACTCCATATCGACGCCTTGTCGACGCCTTGTCGATGTCCGCTCGGCCCGTTGGAGGGGCGAAAACCAGACAGGACTAGTCCTCACCCAGGGACCGCCACCGGTTGCACCGGGTGTTCGCGAACGGAACCGACATGGCATGACCCCGGGTAAGTGAACATGGCGCGGGTGAAGCGTCGGTGTCGTGTGCACGTCTGGAAGTCGGCCTTGTGTGCTACCGGACCCCCTAGGAATAGTGGGCGCCCCATCCTCCGTGTACGAGCACCCCACATGCTCCGTGCACGGCCCCACAGGAGGTCGAAGTTGAAGCATCGACGCATATCCAGGAAGCGCGCGACGGTAGCCGGATCGGCCGTCGTCGCCCTGGTCGTAGCGGGTTTCACGTTCCAGAGTGCGAACGCCAGCGATGAGGTACCCGAGTTCACGGTCAAGACGCTCAACGCGGACGCGGCCGGAAAGCTCGCCACCACGCTCGACCGGGACCTGGGCGCGGACGCGGCCGGCTCCTACTACGACACGACGGCGAAGGCCCTCGTCGTGAACGTCGTCGACGAGGCCGCCGCCGAGCAGGTCCGTCAGGCGGGCGGCAAGGCCAGAGTCGTCGAGAACTCCCTCGCCGCGCTGAAGTCGGCCCGGCAGACCCTCACCGACAAGGCGACGATCCCGGGCACCTCCTGGGCCGTCGACCCGGTGAGCAACAAGGTCCTCGTCACCGCCGACAGCACGGTCGACGGCGCGGCCTGGAAGAAGCTCTCGGCGGTGGTCGAGGGTCTCGGCGGCAAGGCCGAACTCAACAAGGCGGCGGGCGAGTTCAAGCCGCTGATCGCGGGCGGCGACGCGATCTTCGGCTCCGGCTCCCGCTGCTCGCTCGGCTTCAACGTGGTCAAGGACGGCGAGCCGTACTTCCTGACCGCCGGCCACTGCACCGAGGGGGTCACCAGCTGGTCGGACAGCCAGGGCGGCGGGGAGATCGGGGCGACCGAGGGCTCCAGCTTCCCGGAGAACGACTACGGCCTGGTCAAGTACACCTCGGACACCGCGCACCCGAGCGAGGTCAACCTCTACAACGGCTCCACCCAGGCGATCACCCAGGCGGGCGACGCGACGGTCGGCCAGCAGGTCACCCGCAGCGGCTCCACCACCCAGCTGCACGACGGTGAGGTCACCGCGCTGGACGCCACGGTCAACTACGGCAACGGCGACATCGTCAACGGCCTCATCCAGACGACGGTCTGCGCCGAACCGGGCGACAGCGGCGGCGCCCTCTTCGCAGGCGACACCGCGCTCGGCCTGACCTCGGGCGGCAGCGGCGACTGCTCCTCGGGCGGTACGACGTTCTTCCAGCCGGTCCCTGAGGCGCTCGCCGCCTACGGGGCCGAGATCGGCTGACGTAACACGGCACGGCACCGCATCAAGGAGAGGCCCCCGGCGCGAGCCGGGGGCCTCTCCCGTGCCTGCGCTCAGGCGGCCGGGCGGGTGGAGTCCGCCGTGGCCGGCGCGATACCGAAGGCGCGTACGGCCTGGTAGTAGGTCCAGGCGGTGCTGTTGCAGGAGGTCCGCTTCGCGCCGGAGTAGGCGGCGCACACGCGCTTGAGGTCCTCGTAGAAGGCGGAGTCGATACGGGCCTTGTTGGCGGAGAACGTACCGGCGGCCTTGTAGTTCCGGTAGCCGAAGTCGTGGCGGGCGCAGGAGGTCTGGAAGGGGAAGCCGAAGGGGTTGTCGGGGGAGCTGCTGCAGTAGTCCGTGGACCAGTCGAAGCCGTACGCGGACCAGGCACCCTGGTTGTTGCGGGCGGCGTTCCAGGCGTTGTGGCTGGAGGCGCTCGTCTGGGTCCAGGAGCTGAGCACCTGGGGCTTGTCGGCGGGGGCGGCCGAGGAGGGGGCGGCGCTGATCAGGGTGAGCGGGAGCGACAGGGCGACGGCGGCGAGCGGAGCCGTGAATCGACGACGCATGAGCGATCTCCGTGGGGGTGGGAAGGAGTGGTCCTGGCCGTGCTCCTCGTCGGTTGGACGAGGCCGCTCCAGAATGTCGTCATGTACCTGTCATGCATAGCCGTTGAGCCGACCTGACATCAGGAATTGGGCAGAACGTCGGACGGGGCCGCCGGAGAGGCGGCCCCGTGAACGGACGGCGGAGCTTTCAGACGGCCGTCGACCCACCGGACGGTGACGACGCCGCCTCCAGGCTCTCGCCATCCGGCCCGCCCCGCCGCCGCATCGACAACAGCAGGGTCAGCGCCGTCCCGGCGACCGCCCACGCGGAGAGCACCAGCAGCGGCCCGGTGACCGCGTTGCCCCGGAAGTAGGCGATCGAGCGGGCCACCCAGGTGCCCGCGCCCGGCGGCAGGGCCGGGCCGATCGCGCGCCAGAAGTCCGGGAGCATCGGCAGCGGGAAGGCGCCGCCCGCGCTCGGGTTGCCCGCGATGACGATGATCAGGACGGCCAGGCCGATCCCGACGATGCCGGTGAGGGCCTCCAGGGCCAGCGTGGTCATCCCGACCGAGAAGACGACCAGGGCGCCGAGACCGGCCAGGCCCCAGACGCTGCCCGGCAGCGCACCGAGGATCGGCCCGATGATCACCGCGCCACCGATGCCGCCGGCGACCGCGTACACCGCCATCACCGCCGTCCGGATCAGCGCGCGCTGCCGGTTGGCGGGCTTGGTGCCGGCGCTGATCGCCAGGATCGACGCGCAGAGGTAGCCGCCGACGCACCAGCCGACCACCAGGTAGAAGGATGAGAGCCCGTCGAAGTCGTCGGCCGAGGCCGGCGCCACGTCCACGGTCCGTACGGTCCGCTGCTGACCCGCCTCGACCTGGGTGAGGATCCGCTCCAGAGCGCTGGACAGCACGGTCCCGCCGCCGGAGGCGACCAGCAGGGTGTCGGTGCGGCCCTGGGGCGAGACGATCAGGGCCCCGTCGATCTCCCGGTTCATGATCTGCTTCCGCGCCTCGGCCTCGCTGCTTACCGCCCGGGGATCCAGCGGACCGCCGGGCAGCCCGTCGAGCTGGGTGACGAGCTGCTGGGACATCTGCTGCGGGGCCACCACTCCGAAGGCCACATCGGTCGGCTTCGGCTTGTGCAGCGCGCCGACGTAGGACGCGATGAACAGCAGCTGCAACCCGAGTACGCCGATGACGAGCAGGGCGGCCCGCGGAGTGACGGCGTTCTTCACCTCATCGACGAAAGTCATGCCCCTACGGTCCGGGCGGGACGGTGTCCGCGCAGGTGGGGTGGGGCCGAATGGCTCAGGGGTGGACGGGGGCGCCGTGGTGCTCCGCACGCCGAATATCGTACGAATGTTCGAAGCTGGTCTATGGTGGAGGGCAGGGGGTGGTGAGTGACGGAATGGTCGGAGCGGTTCAGGAGGTGCGCATGTCCGGTTTCACGCATCTCCATACCGTCTCGGGGTTCTCCCTGCGGTACGGGGCCTCGCACCCCGAGCGGCTCGCCGAGCGGGCCGCCGAGCGGGGGATGGGCGCTCTCGCGCTGACCGACCGCGACACCCTCGCGGGGGCGGTCCGGTTCGCCAAGGCGTGCCGGGCGGGGGACCGCGAGGTGCGGCCGCTCTTCGGGGTGGACCTCGCGGTGGCCTCGTACGGCTCATACGGGTCGTACGGCTCGTGCGGGGAGGGGGCCGGCCGGCACGCTGTGCGCCCGCGCACCCCCGCGCGCGGGGGTGCCTTTGTCGATGAATCCGCACCCCGTGTCACCTTCCTCGCCCGGGACGGTGCACGCGGCTGGGCCGAGCTGTGCCGGCTCATCACCGCCGCCCATGCGCGGGGTTCCGCCGATCCGCTCGACGGGTCCGGGCCGCCCGATGTCACCGGGCCGCCCCTGGTCGGCCGGGAAGCGCTGCCCGCCGACGGGCTGACCGTGCTGCTCGGGCCCGCCTCCGAGGTGGGCCGGGCACTCGCCGCGGGCCGACCCGACCGGGCCGCCGCGCTGCTCGCGCCCTGGCGGGAGATGTACGGCGACGACCTGCGCCTCGAAGCCGTCGACCACGGCCGCCCCGGCGCCGGGGCCGGATCGCTGCGGCTGGCCGCCCGTACCCTCGGCTTCGCCGCCGACCAGGGCGTACGGGCGGTGCTGACCAACGCCGTCCGGTACGCCGACCCGGGCCAGGGGCCCATCGCCGACGTGCTCGACTCCGCCCGCCGGCTCGTCCCTCTCGACCCGCGCCGCTCGCCCCTGGACAGCGGTGAGCGCTGGCTCAAGGGCGAGGGCGTGATGCGGGAGACCGCCGAGCGGATCGCCTCCGCCGCCGGTCTCGGCCGGGGCGCCGCCGCCCGGCTGCTGGCGGAGACCCGGCACACCGCCGACGCCTGCCGGGTCGACCCCGCCGCCGACATCGGGATGGGCTCCATCCACTTCCCCGAGCCGCACCTGGTCGGCGCCGGCCGCCGTACCGCACAGCGGGTGCTCACCTCCCGTGCCGCCGCCGGAATGGTGCGGCTCGGCCACGACCGCAACCGCGCGTACTGGGACCGGATGCGTGAGGAACTGGACATCATCGCCCACCACGGCTTCGCCTCGTACTTCCTGACGGTCGCTCAGGTCGTGCGCGACGTAAGGGAGATGGGCATCCGGGTCACCGCGCGCGGCTCCGGCGCGGGCTCCCTGGTCAACCACCTCCTCGGCATCGCCCACGCCGACCCGGTCGAGCACGGACTGCTCATGGAGCGCTTCCTCTCCAAGCGCCGCTTCGTCCTGCCCGACATCGACATCGACGTCGAATCGGCCCGCCGGCTCGACGTCTACCGCCGGATCATCGAACGCTTCGGCTCCGGACGCGTCGCCACCGTCGCGATGCCCGAGACCTACCGGGTGCGCCACGCCATCCGTGACGTCGGCGCCGCGCTCTCCATGGACCCGGCCGAGACGGACCGGCTCGCCAAGGCGTTCCCGCACATCCGGGCCCGCGACGCGCGCGCCGCGATGGAGGAGCTGCCCGAGCTGAAGGAGGTCGCGCGGAGCCAGGACCGGTACGGCCGGCTCTGGGAGCTGGTGGAGGGCCTGGACGCGCTGCCGCGCGGCGTCGCCATGCACCCGTGCGGGGTACTGCTCTCGGACGCCGGGCTGCTGCACCGTACGCCGACCATGCCCACCAGCGGTGAGGGCTTCCCGATGTCCCAGTTCGACAAGGAGGACGTGGAGGACCTCGGGCTGCTCAAACTCGATGTGCTGGGCGTACGGATGCAGTCGGCGATGGCGCACGCCGTCGCCGAGGTGAAACGCGCCTCGGGTACGGAGGTGGACCTGGACGCCGTACCGCCGGGCGACCCGGAGACGTACCGGCTGATCCGCACCGCCGAGACGCTGGGCTGCTTCCAGATCGAGTCGCCCGGCCAGCGCGACCTGGTCTCCAGGCTCCAGCCCGCCACCTTCCACGACCTGGTCGTCGACATCTCGCTGTTCCGGCCCGGGCCGGTCGCCGCCGACATGGTGCGGCCGTTCATCGAGGCCCGGCACGGCCGCGCGCCGGTCCGCTACCCCCACCCTGACCTGGAAGAAGCTCTGAGCGGCACTTACGGCGTGGTCGTCTTCCACGAACAGATCATCGAGATCGTCGCCATCATGACCGGCTGCGGCCGGGGCGAGGCCGACCGGGTGCGGCGCGGACTCTCCCACCCCGAGTCGCAGGGGCTGATCAAGGTCTGGTTCGCCCGGCAGGCGGCGGCTCGGGGGTACGACGCCGAGGTGATCGCCCGGACCTGGAAGATCATCGAGGCGTTCGGCAGCTACGGCTTCTGCAAGGCGCACGCCGTCGCGTTCGCCGTACCGACGTACCAGTCGGCCTGGCTCAAGGTGCACCACCCGGCCGCCTTCTATGCCGGTCTGCTCACCCACGACCCGGGGATGTACCCGAAGCGGCTGCTGCTCGCGGACGCGCGGCGGCGCGGCGTGCCGGTGCTGCCGCTGGATGTGAACCGGTCGGCGGTCGCTCATCGAATCGAACTGGTGTCTGATGAGGGGGATCGGAAGGAGGCTTGGGGGCTGCGGCTCGCGCTCTCCGACGTCCATGGCATCAGCGAGGCCGAGGCCGCCCGGATCGAGGAGGGGCAGCCGTACACCTCGCTGCTGGACTTCTGGCAGCGGGCCCGCCCGGGCCGCCCGGTCGCCGAACGGCTGGCGCAGGTCGGTGCGTTGGACGCCTTCGGGGCCAACCGCCGCGATCTGCTGCTGCACCTCTCCGAGCTCCACCGTGCCCATCGGAGCTCCGGTTCGGGTGCCCACGGCGGGCAGCTTCCGCTGGGGGACGGACACCGTACGGGCTCCGTCGGGCTGCCCGACCTCAACGAGGCGGAGCGGCTGAGCGCCGAGCTCGGGGTGCTGAGCATGGATGTCTCCCGCCATCTGATGGGGGATCACCAGGCCTTCCTGGACGAGTTGGGCGTGGTCTCCGCCAAGCGGCTGCGCGAGGCCCGGCACGGGGAGACCGTGCTGGTCGCCGGGGCCAAGGTGGCCACCCAGACGCCACCGGTCCGCTCCGGCCGCCGGGTCATCTTCACCACCCTCGACGACGGCAGCGGCCTGGCCGACCTGGCGTTCTTCGACGACAGCCACGCCGCCTGCGCGCACACCGTCTTCCACTCCTGGCTGCTGCTGGTACGCGGAGTGGTGCAGCGGCGCGGCGCGCGCAGCCTGAGCGTGGTGGGCCAGGCCGCCTGGAACCTCGCCGAACTGGCCGAACTGCGCCGCACCGGAGGGCTCGACGCGGTGGCGGCCCGGCTGGCGGAGGGGCAGCGGGAGGAGGGCGCGGAGGAGGCGGAACCCGGGCCTGGACGTCGTATACGGATGGAGACCGGTTACGAGATGAACCCCTGGGCCGACCTTCAGCCACCCGGCGAAGGGCCGCCCACCGGAAGGAAGTTGTGGCACCGGTCGCAGGGGAGCGCGGGATGACGGAAGGTCCGGGAGGAGTTCTGGGGGAGTGCGTGATGGCGGAGGACCCGGCAGGCGTCCTGAGGGAGTGCGTGGTGGCGGAGGATCCGGCAGGCGTCCTGGGGGAGTGCGTGGTGGCGGAGGATCCGGCAGGCGTCCTGTACCTGCGGTTCCGCAGGACCGCCGGCGGGCCACCCGACAGCGCCGGCTACACCGGCCTGCTCGCTCTGCTCGGCGCCTTCACCCCGCTCGTCGAGGCCGCACCGCCGGACGCGGCGCTCGCCGATGTGGGCGGCGCGCTGCGCTACTTCGGCCGGGACGCGCAGGGCCTGGCCTCGGTGATCCGGGTCCGGGCGCTCGCCCTGCACGGTGTGGACTGCTCGATCGGGGCGGCGGCCAACCCCATGGTGGCCCGGATGGCCGCCCGGCGGGCCGCGCCCGGGACCACCTTCGTGGTGGACCGGGGCGAGGAGGCGGCCTTCCTCGCGCCGCTCCCGGCCGCCGCCCTGGACGGTGTCGGGGCCGCCACGGCGCGCACCTTGTGCGGTTACGGGCTCGACTCCGTCGGCCGGATCGCCGCCGCACCCCTGGCCACGCTCCAGCGCATCACCGGCGTACGGACCGGGCGCGAGCTGTGGGAACGGGCGCGGGGCATCGACCGTACCCGGGTCGTCCCGAACGCCGCCGCCCGCTCCCTCGCCGCCGAACGCTCCTTCCCCCGCGACGAGTTGTCGCCCGAGCAGCACCGCCGCGCCCTCCTCTCGCTCACCGAGGAGCTGGGGGCGCGGCTGCGGGGCGAGGGGCAGGTGTGCCGGTCGCTGGCGGTCTCGGTGCGGTACGCGGACCGGACTGGCTACGCCACGCTGACCCGGAGCCGGACGCTGGGGGAGCCGACCGCGCACTCGGCGGCGCTCACCGCGCTCGCCTACCGGATCCACGAGTCCTTCGGGCTCCAGCGGGCCCGGGTGCGGGGGATCGCGCTGCGCGCGGAGGGGCTGGTCGACGCGGACCGGGCCTCCCGCCAGCTCACCTTCGACCCGGCGGACGAGCGGTCGCGCCGGATCGAGGAGGTGGCGGACCGGCTGCGGGAGAGGTTCGGGCCCGGTGCGGTGAAGCCGGCCGGACTCGCGGCCTGAATCACGTGGTTGACGCCCGTACTCGATCTACGGTGAGGCCGCGCCATTTTTTACCGACGCGTAACTTCCCACCGAACCTTACTCGTGCGTAATTTGGCATGAGCACACAAAGCTTGTGGTCCGGGCCACAGGGCGCACCGCCATCGCACCTCCCTTGAGCCGCAAGGAGACCACACGATGCTGCCCTGGTTCCGTGCTGCGCGCGTTCCCCGCACGCGCAGCGTTTTCGCCGCCTTCCTCCTGGCCGTCACCCTCCTGGTCGCCCCCACGGCGACAGCGGCGGCGGCCCCCAGCGCCGCGGCGGCCACCTCACGTGGCTGGAACGACTACTCCTGCAAGCCTTCCGCTGCCCACCCCCGCCCCGTCGTCCTGGTCCACGGAACCTTCGGGAACTCGATCGACAACTGGCTGGTCCTCGCGCCCTACCTGGTCAACCGGGGCTACTGCGTCTTCTCCCTCGACTACGGCCAGCTCCCCGGCGTGCCGTTCTTCCACGGCCTCGGCCCCGTCGACAAGTCCGCCGAACAGCTCGACGTGTTCGTCGACAAGGTGCTCGCCTCCACCGGAGCGCCGAAGGCCGACATCGTCGGCCACTCCCAGGGCGGCATGATGCCGAACTACTACCTGAAGTTCCTGGGCGGCGCCGCCAAGGTCAACGCCCTGATCGGCCTCGCCCCGAGCAACCACGGCACCACCCTGCTCGGCCTCACCAAGCTGCTGCCGTACTTCCCCGGCGTCGAGAAGTTCATCAACGACAAGACCCCGGGCCTCGCCGACCAGGTCGTCGGCTCGCCCTTCATCACCAAGCTCACGGCGGGCGGCGACACCGTACCCGGCGTCCGCTACACCGTCATCGCCACCAAGTACGACCAGGTGGTGACCCCGTACCGCACGCAGTACCTGGACGGACCGAACGTACGCAACGTCCTGCTCCAGGACCTGTGCCCGCTGGACCTGTCCGAGCACGTGGCGATCGGGACCATCGACCGGATCGCCTTCCACGAGGTGGCGAACGCCCTGGACCCGACGCGCGCGACCCCGACCACCTGCTCCTCGGTCATCGGCTGACGCACGGCGTACGAAGCGCACGGGCCGAGGTCGCTGTCCGGTGGGGGCGGACAGCGACCTCGGCCCGTTTTCATGCCGTACGGCGTGGGTCAGCGGCTGTGGCGACCGGTGGAAGCGGTGGCCCGGCGACGCTGCGAGGAGAACAACACGGCGGCGCCGACGGCGAGTACGGCGGCCCCGCCCATCGCGAGATACGTGCTGCTGCTCGACCCACCGGTCTCGGCGAGCACGTCCTCCTGCCCGGCCGCGTTGGCCTGCGGCGCGTTGCCCTCGTCGGCGGGCTTGGGCGCAGCCTCAGCCTCAGGCTCGGCGGCCGGAGCGGCGGGAGCGGCGGCGTTGACCTTCGCTCCGGTGTTCGCGTCGTCGTCACCGTGCCCGTTGTGCTCGACGGAGGACTTTTCGGCGCCTTCGGTGATGGCGTCCTCGGAGGGCGCGGAGGGAGCCGGCGCCGGAGCCGCTTCCTCGTTCTTCGGCGCCTCCCCGGCGGGCTTCTCCTCCTGAGCGCCATCGCCACCCGCACCGCCCGTCCCCGCCGACCCGCCGCCGAAGACCACGTCGGAGCAGGCGTAGAAGGCCTCGGGGGAGTCGGAGCGCTGCCACACCGTGTAGATCAGCTGCCGCCCCGTCGCGTTCGGGATGGTCCCGTCGAAGACGTACGAACCGTCCACCAGTGCCGGGTCGGTGGCCTGGGCGAAGGGCTTCGCCTCCAGGTCCGACCAGGCCAGCGGCTTCGTCGGGTCGTAGCCGGGCTTGGTGAGGTACAGCTCGAAGGAGCCCTTGTGCGGGGCGGTGGCCCGGAACTTGAAGGTGTGGTTGCCCGCCTTCACGGGCGAGGCCGGCCAGTCGGCGCGCGGCAGGTCGAGCCCCTTGAACTTGTCGTTGGCCGCACTGCACAGCTTGCCGTCCGGGATCAACTCACGGTGCTTTCCAGCTGCGTTGGCGATGTTCACGCCGTTCCAGTCGTACAGCGCCTGCGTCCCACCGGCCGCGACCGCCGCCTTGCACGCCGCCGACACCGGGCTCTCCGGCCCCTCCGCGAAGCACGCGGACACCCGGCTCACCGGGTCGGTGAGCGAACCGTGGGCCATCGCCGGAGTGGCGGTCAGCCCGGAGAGCGCGAACGGTGCGAAGCCGAGGGCGAGGATTCCGGCGGCCTTGCGACGAGCGGTCATGGAGGGTTCTCCTTCAAAGCGGCACAACGGTGGGGCGCCGGGCCCTGAATCCGTCCCGGCGCTCAGCAAGCTAGCCGCTCGAAAGGGCCAAAAAGCCTGCTGGGACGGGGTGGAGGGGATCCTTATGGTCGCTTTAAGGAGGGGCTAAGAGGGTGCTCAGGTGGGGGCTGCCGAAGTGAAGAGCCGGAGAGCACAGTCCTGCTGATGCGGGATGCCGACGATCATCCGAGAAGGGAGGGCCGACGGTACGGGATTCGGTTGGGAGGCCCGGACACCGCTACGCGGCTACTCCTGGACCACCGTGTGCCCGGAAGAGGTGTCCGAGGGGGGAACCTCACGTGCCCTCACCCGATCCACCGATACCGCCGCTCCGGCCGCCCCGTCCCCCCGTAGCGCAACGTCACCTCCGCCCGGCCCGTCCCCACGAAGTGCTCCAGGTAGCGGCGTGCGCTCACCCGGGACAGGGCGCCCGCCTCCGCGCACTCCGTGGCGGACAGGCCCTCCGGGCGGGCGCGGAGGGTGCGTTCCACCAGGTCGGCAGTGGGGGCGGCCAGGCCCTTGGGGAGTTCGCGGGAGCCGGGTGGGCGGGTGCCGAAGATCTGGTCCACGTCCTCCTGGCGGGCCTCGCCCAGTTCGTCCAGGCGGGTGCGGAGCGCGGCCACGTGGCGCAGTTGCTCCTGGAGGGCGGGTCGGCTGAACGGCTTGATCAGGTAGTGCAGGGCCCCGGCCCGCAGCGCCGCCCGGATCACCCCCGCGTCCCTCGCCGCCGTGATGAACAGGGCGTCCGTGCTGGGGCGTGACGCGTCCCGCTCCTCCGCCGCGCGCAGGGCCCGCAGGACGTCGATCCCGTCCATGTCGGGCAGGTAGATGTCCAGCAGCACCAGGTCGGGGCGCAGCCGCTCGGCCGCCCGCAAGGCCTCGGCACCGTTGTGGGCCACCCCGACGACCGTGAAGCCGTCCATTACGGACACATAGCGGCTGTGCAGTTTCGCGACCATGAAGTCGTCGTCCACCACCAGCACCGTTGTCACGCCGCCACGCTAAGCCGCGACCGCAACGACCACAACGTCCGTTGATTCCGGAAGAGAGACAGGTTCTCAACGCGCGGGCAACATGTGGGCCACTTCACAGCGAAAGGCGGAACCCGTGCGACTACGCACCCCCATCGCCCTGCTCGGAGCCGCACTGCTCGTGCTGGTGGGGCCACCCCTGCTCGCCACCGGCGACGGCTCCGACACCGGCACCCAGATCCCCGGGCTCCGCTTCATGGTCCCCAACACCCCGGGCGGTGGCTACGACATCACCGCCCGCACCATGGCCAAGAACGCCGAGGACGCCGGACTCACCCACAACATCGAGGTGTTCAACCTCCCCGGAGCCGGCGGCACGGTCGGCCTGACCCGGCTCGTCGGCGAGCACGGCAACGGCAAGCTCGCCCTCTCCATGGGCCTCGGCGTCGTCGGCGCCGTCCACACCAACAAGTCCCCGAGCACGCTCGCCGACACCACCCCCATCGCCCGGCTCACCGAGGAGCCGGACATCGTGGTGGTCGGTAAGGACTCCCCGTACCGCACCATCGGTGAGCTTCTCGCCGCCTGGAAGAAGAACCCGGCCGCCGTGCCGGTGGGTGGTGGATCTTCGCCCGGCGGGCCCGACCACCTCGCCCCCATGCTCATGGCGCAGGCCGCCGGGATCGCCCCGAAAGCGGTCAACTACGTCCCGTTCGACGGCGGCGGCGAACTCCTCGCCTCCGTCCTCGGCAACAAGGTCGGCTTCGGCGTCTCCGGCCTCGGCGAGTACCGCGACCAGATCGAGGCGGGCGAGCTGCGGCTGCTCGCCGTCACCGGCCCGAAGCGGGTCCCCGGCATGGACGCGCCCACCCTGCGCGAGGCCGGACTCGACACCGAGTTCACCAACTGGCGTGGCATCGTCGCCCCGCCCGGCCTCTCCGACGCCGAACGCACCAAGCTCATCGGACTGGTCACCAAGTTGCACGCGTCGAAGGAGTGGAAGGAGTCGAGGGAGAAGAACGGCTGGGACGACGCCTTCCTCGCCGGTGACCCCTTCGGTGACTTCCTCGCCGAACAGGACCGGCGCGTCGCCACCGTGCTGAAGGAGCTGGGGCTGTGACCACCGAACCCACCGGCCCCCAAGGGCCCGCCGAACCCGAAGGCTCCGCCCCGAAGCAGGACACCACCACCCGCTCCTGGCTGCGCGACCACTCCGAACTCGGCGTCTGCGTCCTCCTCCTCGCCATCGGCACCCTCGTCCTCACCGACGCCCTCACCATGAGTGTCGACATCGCCCAGCGCGGCCCCATCGGCCCCCGTACCGTCCCCTTCGTCGTCGGCTCGGCGCTCCTCCTGGTCGCCGTCCTCCTCGCCGTCGACGTCCTGCGCGGCGGGCGCGGCGAAGCGGAAGGCGGCGAGGACGTCGACCTCGACGAACCCGCCGACTGGCGCACGGTCCTCCTTCTGAGCGGCGTCTTCCTCGCCACCGCCGTCCTCATCGGCCCCCTCGGCTTCCCGATCGCCGGAGCGCTCCTCTTCTGGGGGTCCGCCTACGCGCTCGGCAGCCGCCACCTCGACCGCGATCCGCTCATCGCCGCCGTCCTCTCCCTCGCCACCTACTTCCTCTTCGACAACCTGCTCAGCGTCCCCCTTCCGGGCGGCCCGCTGATGGGAGTGATCTGACCGATGGACTCCCTCAACTCCCTCATCGACGGGTTCGGTACGGCGCTCACGCCGGCCAACCTGCTCTGGGCCGCGCTCGGCGTCCTGCTCGGCACCGCGATCGGTGTGCTGCCCGGCATCGGACCCGCCATGGCCGTGGCGCTGCTGCTCCCCGTGACGTACGGACTCGACCCGACCGGCGCGTTCATCATGTTCGCCGGGATCTACTACGGCGCGATGTTCGGCGGCTCCACCACCTCGATCCTCCTCAACACCCCCGGCGAGAGCGCCGCCGTGGTCGCCGCGATCGAAGGCAACCCGATGGCGAAGGCCGGACGCGGCGCGCAGGCGCTGGCCGCCGCCGCCATCGGCCACTTCGCGGGCGGCATGATCGGCACGATCCTGCTGGTCGTCCTCGCTCCGACGGTCGCGTCGCTCGCCATCGGCATCGGAGCGCCCGACTACTTCGCGATCATGGTGCTGGCCTTCATCGCCGTCACCTCCGTCCTCGGCGCCTCGCGCATCCGGGGACTGGCCTCCCTGCTCATCGGTCTGACCATCGGACTGGTCGGCCTCGACCAGATGACCGGGCAGCAGCGCCTCACCTTCGGCTCGCTCCAACTGGCCGACGGGGTCGACGTGGTGATCGTCGCGGTCGGCCTCTTCGCCATCGGTGAGGCCCTCTGGGTCGCCGCCCATCTGCGGCGCTCCACCGGCGAGGCCATCCCCGTCGGCCGCCCCTGGCTCGGCCGGGACGACCTCCGCCGCACCTGGAAGCCCTGGCTGCGCGGCCCGCTCATCGGCTTCCCGTTCGGCGCGATACCGGCGGGCGGCGCGGAGATCCCCACCTTCCTCAGTTACGTCACCGAGAAGCGGCTCTCCAAGCACCGCGGCCAGTTCGGCAAAGGGGCCGTCGAAGGCGTCGCGGGACCGGAGTCGGCGGCCTCCGCCTCCGCCGCCGGAACCCTCGTCTCCATGCTCACCCTCGGCCTGCCCACCACCGCCGTCGCCGCCGTGATGCTCGCCGCCTTCCAGCAGTACGGGATCCAGCCCGGGCCCCTGCTGTTCGAGCGCGAACCCGAGCTGGTCTGGGGCCTCATCGCCTCGCTCTTCGTCGGCATGGTGCTGCTGCTCGCGCTCAACCTGCCGCTCGCCCCCGTCTGGGCCAAGCTCCTGCGGATCCCGCGCCCCTACCTCTACGCGGGCATCCTCTTCTTCGCGGCCGTCGGCGCGTACGCGGTCGGCGGCGAGTCCCTGGACCTGGTGATCCTTCTGATCATCGGCCTGATCGGGTTCGGGATGCGGCGGTACGGGCTGCCGGTGCTGCCCGCCGTCATCGGCGTGATCCTCGGCCCGGCCGCCGAGCAGCAGCTGCGGCGCGCACTCCAGATCAGCGACGGCAGCGTGACCGGACTCGTCAACACCCCGTTCTCCATCACCGTCTACGCGATCGTGGCGCTGATCCTCGCCTGGCCGCTGGTGTACCGGCTGACCGTCGTGCGGCCGCGGAACGGCCGGAAGGAGAAGGAGGAAACCGGCACTGTCAGTGGTGGCTGAGAGTATCGATGGCATGACGACGATCGACTGGGACGCGGCGGCCGGATCCTTCGACGAGGAGCCCGACCACGGGCTTCTCGACCCCGCCGTGCGCGACGCGTGGGCCGGCCGGCTGGAGAGCTGGCTGCCCGCCCGCCGCGCTGACGTGCTGGATCTGGGATGCGGTACGGGGAGTCTCTCGCTGCTCGCCGCCGGCCAGGGCCACCGGGTCACCGCCGTGGACCGGTCACCGAGGATGGCCGAGCTGGCCCGCGCCAAGCTCGCCGGGACCGGCGCCGAGGTCCTCGTCGGCGACGCGGGCCTGCCGCCGGTGGGGGAGCGGGCGTTCGACGTGATCCTGGCCCGGCACGTCGTCTGGCTGCTGCCCGATCCGGCGGCCGCCCTGGCCCACTGGTTCGGGCTGCTGAAGCCGGGCGGCCGGCTGGTCCTGATCGAAGGCGTGTGGGGCGGTGTCGGGCTCTCCGCCGAGCGGATCACCGCTCTGCTCGCCCCGCACACCGAGCGCGTCCACCACGAGGACCTGGCCGGTGACGCGCGGCTGTGGGGCAAGGAGGTCGACGACGAGCGATACGCCCTGGTGGCCCGCGCCGAGCCGCCTCACCGGCACACGGAGGTCGTCGACGTCCACCTGATCCTGCGCCGGGGCCCGGACGTCCTGCTCGCCCGCCGCGCCGACACCGGTTACGCGGACGGCCTGCTGCACATGCCCTCCGGCCACGCGGAGGACGGCGAGGACGTCCGCGAGGCGATGATCCGGGAGGCCGCCGAGGAGATCGGTGTCGTCCTGGACCCCGACGAGGTGCGGGTCGCCCTCGTGATGCAGCACCGGGGACCCGGCGGAGGGGCGCGGATGGGCTGGTTCTTCGTCGCGGAGTACGACGTGGAGCACCCGCCGCACAACGCGGAGCCGGAGAAGTGCTCCGAGCTGGACTGGTTCCCGCTGGACGCCCTGCCGGACGACATGGTCGCGTACTGCCGTGCAGGCCTGGACGGCTACCGGTCGGGTGAGCACTTCATGCTCCACTGGCACGAGGACGGCGACCCGATCGCCCACCGCCCGGACGGCCCCCGCCGCGCCGTGGCACTCCCGCCCGCCGCCGAGCGGACCGGCCGGGTGCACCACATCGAGCTGTGGGTGCCCGACCTCGTGGGCGCGGAGCGCCGGTGGGGCTGGCTGCTGACCCGGCTCGGCCATCTCCCGTACCAGCGCTGGGCGAGCGGCCGCAGCTGGCGGCGCGGCGAGAGTTACGTGGTCGTGGAGGCGTCGCCCGACCTCTCCGCCGACCACCACGACCGCCGCCGCCCGGGCCTCAACCACCTGGCGTTCCACGTCGCGGGCCGGGCCACGCTGGACGCCCTGACGGCCGAGGCACCGTCGTACGGCTGGCGGCTGCTCCACCCCGACCGCCATCCGTACGCCGGTGGCCAGGGGCACTGCGCCGCCTATCTGGAGGACGAGGCCGGATACGAGGTGGAGCTGGTCGTGACGTCGGAGCCGCGGCCCTGAAACCCGGGCCCCGCCCTGAGCCCCCGACCCGGGCCCCGCCCTGAGCCCCGATCCTGAGCCTCGACCCTGAAGCACCCTTGCCAGTGGGGTGAGGCGTGCGTCAGGCCAGCAGGCCCGCCAGCCCCTCCCTCCGGGCCAGCTCCTCCAGCTCGTCCAAGGCTGCGGCCGCCGCCCCGGCCGCCTCGGGGTCGCGTACGGCCAGGCCGCTCGCCTCGAACTCGTCCTCGTCCAGCCGCAGTACTGAGGAGCCGTCCGCCGACACCCACAGGTCCAGGTCCAGATCCTCGACCACCAGCACTCCGGCGGCCAGGATCACGGGCCGGGTGATGTCGCAGTACCAGCCCTTCAGCTCGCCGTCACCGGTGCGGACCTCCTTCACCGCGAACCACCGGTCCCGCCAGTAGTGCTCGGTGAAGACATCGCCCGGCTCGAACCGTACGAAGCCGAAGTCCCGGACTCCCGGCGCGGCCCACGGCGCCCGGACCGTGACCCGGATGCCGTCGTCACGGACCAGCTCCGCCGGATACCTGATCTTCGTGCGGCCGGCCTTGGTCAGGGCCACGACCACGCCCTTGGACCGGGGCGCACGGGGCTCAGCCGAGAGTGCGGGCATGGCGGATCTCCGTGGCGCAGACCGTGTAGCCGAACCACTTGTTGATGGCGAGCATCGGGCCGTTGCCCGTGTCGTTGGCGGTGTAGGCGTCCGTGTAACCGGCCGCCCGCGCCCGGTGCAGCGAGTCGTTCTTCGCCAGCTTGGCCAGGCCCCGGCCCCGGACGGCCCGCAGCGTGCCGGTCATGTTGCTGGAGTACGTCCGGTGGCCGTCGGTGCCGGCCGCGCTGAACGCCGCCACCTGACCGTCCACCAGGACCACCGTGGTCAGAGCCGCGTCGAAGGTCGGGTGGCGCCAGATGGTCGCCAGCCAGTCCTCGTAGTCGTCCAGCTCGGTGGGGATGTCGCTCGGCTCGTCCAGGGTCACCTGGGCGTCCGCGTCGAAGAGCGGCCGCGGATCGTCGGCGAAGTCGGAACCCGGCCTCAGCTCGACGCCCGGTGGAACCTCCGGGAGCGGCGGCAGGACGCCGTTCGCCAGGTCCAGGTGCTGGAAGTGGGCGGAGCGGCCCGGCCGGTAGCCCCGGCCACGCGCGAACTCCAGGCTCTCCGGGGTCTCCAGCACCCAGGCGTGCACGACCGTGGCCCCCGCCTGCGCCAGATGCTCCTCCGCCGAGCTCAGCAGCAGCGAGCCCGCCCCGTGGCCGGTGTGGCCGGGGAGGACGTGCGGGGTGCAGGAGCCCTGACCCGGCTCCGTGCTGTCGTGGGCGATACCGGCCTGCGCGGTGCCGATGATCTCGCCGTCCCGCTCGGCGACCAGCAGCCGGTAGTGCCGGTCCGGATGGGCGTGGGCCAGATCGTGGGTGATCTGCTCGGGGGTGGACACCAGATACGGGACGGCCGCGCGCCGGACGCGGGTCCACGCCTCCGCGTCGGATGGCCGGAAGTCGCGCACGATGACTGTCATGCGGCGGAGGTTACGCGCGAGCGCGCCGCGATCGCCTCCCCTTTTTTCCCCACCGTGAGACCGCCCGTGAGGGAGAATCGGCGGGTGACTGAGAAGATCGTCCTGGACCCGGACTCCGGCATCGCCCCGTACGAGCAACTGCGCACCCAGCTCTCCGAACTGGCCCGCTCCGGCGCGCTGCCCGTCGGCCACCGGCTCCCGACCGTACGCGGCTTCGCCGAGGAGCTGGGCCTCGCCGCCAACACCGTGGCCAAGGCCTACCGCGCGCTGGAGGCCGACGGCGTGATCGAGACCCGCGGCCGGAACGGGACCTTCGTCGCCGCCGCCGGAGGAGCGGCCGAGCAGAAGGCGGCGACCGCCGCACAGCTGTACGCCGAGACCGCCGAGCGACTCGGCCTCACCCGGCAACAGGCCCTGGCACTGGCCAAGGACGCGGTGCGGGCCGCGTACGGGGACTGAAGCCCGCTCCCGTACCGGCTACGGACAGCCGTGCCCCGTGCCGGCTACGGACAGCCGTGTCCCGTACCGGCTCTCGCACCCATCCCCGTACCACCTGCAGATCCCGCACGACCTACAAATACAGCCCCGCGTCCGCCCCCGCGTCCTGCTTCGGCACCGACGCGGGGCCGATGCCCCGGCGCAGCGCGTACAGCTCCGCGAGCGAGCTGCCCTCCCGGCTCACGCCCTCCTCCGTGCCCAGCCAGGCCACCGACTCCGGGCGGGTCAGCGGGCCCACCTCGATCCGGGCCAGGCAGCGGCCCGGCCGGACGACCGCCGGGTGCAGCCGCTCCAGGTCCTCGTTGGTGGTGACGCCCACCAGCACGTTCCGGCCCTGGCCGAGCAGACCGTCCGTCAGGTTCAGCAGCCGGGACAGCGCCTGGCCCGCGGTGTGCTTGGCCTCGCCGCGGATCAGCTCGTCGCAGTCCTCCAGGAGCAGCAGCCGCCACCGGCCCTTCGCCGTGCCGTCGTCCTCACCGATCGCGATGTCCATCAGATAGCCGACGTCGTTGAAGAGCCGCTCCGGGTCCAGTACGCAGTCGACCTGGCACCAGTCGCGCCAGGACCGGGCCAGCGTGCGCAGCGCGGAGGTCTTGCCGGTGCCGGGCGGCCCGTGCAGCAGGAGCAGCCGGCCCGCGATGTCGTCCGGGGTGACCTTCATCAGCCGGTCCATGGCATCGGCCACCGGCGCGGTGTAGTTGGGCCGTACCTCGTCCCAGCTTCCGGCGGCGATCTGACGCGTGGTGCGGTACGGGCCGCGGCGCGGCGAGACGTACCAGAAGCCCATGGTCACGTTGTCCGGCTGCGGCTCCGGCTCGTCCCGCGCGCCGTCGGTCGCCTGCCCGAGGACCTTCTCCGCCAGCTCGGCGGTGGTCGCGGTGACCGTGACGTCCGCGCCCCGGCTCCACCGCGAGATCAGCAGGGTCCAGCCGTCGCCCTCGGCCAGCGTGGCGCTGCGGTCGTCGTCGCGGGCGGACCGCAGCACCGAGGCGTGCGGCGGCAGCAGGGTCGCTCCGGCCTTGACCCGGTCGAGGGAGGAGCTGTGGGAGTACGGCTGCTCGCCCGTCGCGAAACGGCCGAGGAAGAGCGCGTCGACGACGTCGGACGGGGAGTCGCTGTCGTCGACGGTGAGCCGGATCGGCAGAGCGGACTCGGGGTTGGCAGACATGGCGCCCATGATCCGGCACGGGACCACCCCACGCACCCAGGTTTCATCAGCCCGGCCCACCACCCGTCACCGGCGCGTCAAGGCGCGCGCGTTGAACTCCGGACGGCGGACGGAAGCACTCGCCACTTATTTTTGGCATGAACACTTCCAGCGAGCCGGGTGCGCTGCTACTACGGAGTAACGCAGTTACCCCTGCTCAAGGAGTCCCCCATGAAAATGTCCAGACTCGTGGCGTTCTCGTCCTCGCTCCTGCTCGGTGCCGCCCTCGCCCTGACCGGTGCGGGGATCGCGAACGCCGACTCCTCCGCCCGAGCCGTCGACTACGTCGCCCTCGGCGACTCGTACTCCTCCGGCGTCGGCGCCGGCAGCTACGAGAGTGCCAGCGGCGACTGCAAGCGCAGCACCCGCGCCTTCCCCAGGCTCTGGGTCAACGCCAACTCCCCGTCCAGCTTCGCCTTCACCGCCTGCTCCGGCGCCCGGACCAACGACGTCACGAGCAGTCAGCTCGGACCGCTCAACGCCTCCACCGACCTCGTCTCGATCTCCATCGGCGGCAACGACGCGGGCTTCGCCGACGTCATGACGACCTGTGTCCTGCAGTCCGAGGCCACCTGCCTCAACCGCATCGCCACCGCCCGCGCCTACGTCGACTCGACCCTGCCCGCCCGGCTCGACTCCGTCTACTCCGCCATCAAGGCCAAGGCCCCCTCGGCCCGCGTCGTCGTCCTCGGCTACCCCCGCTTCTACCAGCTCAGCGGCAACTGTGTGGCCGGCCTCAGCGAGAGGGAGCGCTCCGCCATCAACGGCGCCTCCGACCACCTCAACACCGCCACCGCCAAGCGCGCCGCCGACCACGGATTCACCTTCGGTGACGTCAGGACGACCTTCACCGGACATGAGATCTGCTCGGGCAACTCCTGGTTGCACAGCGTGAACTGGCTCAACATCGGCGAGTCCTACCACCCCACCGCCGCCGGACAGTCGGGCGGATATCTGCCGGTCTTCAAGTCGGCTGCCTGACAGGAGAGTTGAACGGCGAACCAGCTTCCCGGGCGGGAGGATCCCGGACGTCGGATCCTCCCGCTCCGTCGAACAATCCATCCGAACTGTCCGAAGTCGCCCGGGAATCGGGCGGATTCGGTAACTGGTCGTCAACCTCCGTATAGGTGTGCTCGTCCCGCAGGCGGGATACCCGTGTGTCACCGTGGGGCGATAGGGTTAACCTGCCCGGACCGGGTGCCCTCGTACGGGTGGGGAGTGACATGGAACAGATAACGGTGCGGAGCAGGCCGCGGGTGCCTGCCATCACATGCGGAAGCGGTGCGACCAGTACGCGCCTCGACCGCCATCTCGCGGTGCTCGGCGGCCCTGTCGTCCCGCAGCGCGAGTCGGCGGAAGCGACGCTGCTGATGCGCGAGCTGACCTCGCGTGACGCCGCGCACACCCGCCGGAGCAGGAGCGCCCGTGTGTCGCTCTTCGCCCCGCTGCGGCGACTGCGGCGTTCGCTCTTCGGCAGCCGCCACTGACCGACGCCACGTCGACCACGGGGCCGGCCCACCGCTCGGGGCGGCCCTACCGCTCGTGCGCCCCGTTGTTCGGCGTGGCTCAGGCGATCACTCCGTCCCGGCGCAGCGCCGATGTCTGCTCGTCCGTCATCCCCAGGGCTCGCAGCAGCGCATCGGTGTGCTCACCCAGCGCCGGTACGGCACCCATCGAAGGTTCCGGGCCGCCCGGCAGAGTGATCGGCGGCAGCAGCGCCCGCAACGGCCCCACCGGTGACTCCACTTCCCGCCACCGGTCCCGCGCCGCCAGCTGCGGGTGCGCCGCCACACCGGCCACCGTGTTCAGCCGGGCACACGCGATGCCCGCCGCGTCCAGCGCGTCCAGCGCCTCCTGACCCGTCAGCCGCGCCAGTGCCTGCCCCACCACCTCGTCGGTCCGCTTCCGGTTGGCGGTGCGCGCGGTGTTCGTCGCGAAGTCCGGATCGTCGGCCAACTCCGGCCGTACGAGAACTTGTTCGGCGAGCCGCCGCCATTCCCGGTCGTTCTGCACGGAGAGCAGCACCTGTTCACCGTCGGCCGTGCCGTACGCGTCGTACGGGGCGATCACCGAGTGCGCGAGGCCCGTACGAGGCGGAGTCGCGGACCCGTGCATCCCCTGGTGCAGCGGATGGCCCATCCACTCGGCCAGCGCGTCCAGCATGGAGACCCGCACCGGCCCGCCGCGCCCGGTCGTCCCGCGCCGCAGCAGCGCCGCCAGCACCCCGGAGAACGCGTACATGGCCGCCGCGATGTCCGCCGCCGGAATGCCCGCCTTCACCGGCTGCCCGGCGGTCCCGGTGACCGAGACCAGGCCCGCCTCGCACTGCACGAGCATGTCGTAGGCCCGCTTGTGCGCGTACGGGCCGCTCTCCCCGTACCCGGAGATGTCCACGGCCACCAGCCGCGGGTGCGCCGCGCAGAGCGTGGCGGCGTCCAGCCCGAGCCGGGCCGCCGCGCCCTGGGCCAGATTCTGTACGAACACATCGGCCCCGGCGACGAGTTCACGCACCACCGCCAGGCCGCGCGGGTCCTTCAGGTCGACGGCGAGCGACTCCTTGCCGCGGTTGCACCAGACGAAGTGCGAGGCGAGACCGCGGGCCGCCGTGTCGTAGCCGCGCGCGAAGTCGCCGCCGTCCGGGCGCTCCACCTTGATCACCCTGGCCCCGAGGTCGGCGAGCTGACGGGTGGCGAAGGGAGCGGCGACGGCCTGTTCGACGGCCACCACGGTGATGCCGTCGAGGGGGAGGGGCGATGTGTTCATGGCCCCGTGCTTACCTTGTGCATCGCGCATCTGCCACTCCCGCCCCCGACAGAAGGCTCACGGCGGGCTCACGGCAGGCTCACAGCAGCGCGAACTGCCCTTCCGGCCCCTCCTCCTGGTGACCGAGCACGGAGGCCGGCCGCCGTGCGGAGGCCGGGACCGGCAGCACTCCGGCCGCCCGCAGCTCGTCCCGGGAGATCAGCGGTGCCTGCTCCAGCCGGGCCCGCAACGCCGCCTGCCGGGGCCGCAGACCGTCCAGGAGGGCCAGTACGGTGATGAGCTCCAGCAGCTCCGAGGTCCACTCCGGGATCCACCCGCGCGCCCCGACCGCGTCCAGCCCGCCCCCCTCGGGCCCGTCCCCGGACGCCCCTTCGGGCACCGCGCCCACCGCGGCCGCCGCCCGGCGCTCGAACCAGAGCTCCACCACCCGTACCCCGCTCACCGTGAACTCCCAGGCCCCCGCGGGCACCGGCGAGATCCGGCCGTCGCCGACCACCAGCGCCTCGGCCTCCGCGTCGTACGCGATCCCGGTGGGCCGGGCCTGCAGCGCCGCCCGCACATAAGGCCTGCGCCCGCCCGGCAGCCGGGGCCGCTCGCCGTCCCGGGCCCCGCGCAGGTGCAGCCGTACCAGCTCCCGGCCGAGCTCCACCCCGGCCGCCCACACCTCGGCGTCGGCGGGCAGCGGGACCCGGCAGCCGGACGGGGAGGGCAGGGCGGCGGCGAGGATCCAAGCCAGTACGGACTCGGGGTCGGCCGCCTCCGGCCCCAGCCGCGCACGCAGGACGTCCAGCAGGCCGGGTGCCAGGTTCGGGTCGGTGGCGCCGGGGCGCCGGTACAGCGGCCGGATCCGGCCCGGACGTCCGGCGGGGGAGTGGCCGTCGGGGAGCAGGTGGGTCACGGAGAGGGCGGGCCCGGCGGTGGTCTGGGGCACGTGACCGTGCTCGACGGCGAAGAGCTGCCGCTCGTCGCCGACCCGCCACAGCTCCGGCCGGGCCGCGTCGATCAGCCGGTGGTCGGGGAGCAGCCACTCCTCGTCGAACGGGCCGTGCGCGATCCGTACGGGGTCGGGACAGGCGCCCGGTTCGCGGGCGAAGCGGCCGGTGCTGGTGCCGGTGTCGGTGCCGGTGGTGGACCGGCCGGGCAGTGCGGCGACCGGCGTGTGCGGCGTACGGGAGCGGCTCGGGCGGAACAGCCGCTCCTGCTCGGCGCCCTCGGCGGCGGCGAGGCGCTCCCAACGGGCCCGGAGCGCGGCGGGATCGGGGCCGCTCACCCAGGCCCGGCCGGTTCGCAGCGGCCGCACCGACCACGGCATCAGCTCGTCCAGCTCCACGGCCGCCGAGTCCTCGCCCGATCCGGCCGCCGTCGCCGCTCCCGCCGCCGCGGTCCTGCGCGCTGCCACCGAGCCGTCCTCCCGTGTCCGCTGCCCTTGCCTCGGCCGGCCCTGTCCGCCGTGACCCGTTCGCATCGTAACGGCGGAGACGGGCACCCCGTAGGGGGCGTCCTAGTGGGCCTCCACCGTCACGGAGAACGAGAACCGGTCGCCCCGGTAGCGGATCCGGGCCACATCCACCACGCGGCCCTCCTCGTCGTACGTCACGCCCGTGTAGTGCAGGATCGGGCTGAGCAGCGGGACCTGGAGGAGTTCGGCGGTGACCGGGTCGGCGAGGCGGGCCTCCACCGTGTCGGTGATCCGGGAGATGCGGACGCCGACGACATCGCGCAGCACCTTGGTCATCGGCCAGCGTTCGAGGTCCGCCACGTCGATGCGGGCGGCGATGTCGGAGCGCACCGCGTTCTCCGCCCAGTTGGTCGGCTCGTCGCTCTCGCCGTCGCGGCGCAGCCGCCGGTAGCTGACCACCTCGCCGCAGTCCGGGAAGAACTCGGCCAGGTCGCCCGGAACCGGCACCGGACCATGGCCGAGAACCGTCGTCGCCTCACCGGACTGCTGGGCGACGATCGCGTCGACCGAGCCCAGCAGCCGGACCGGCGAGACCCTCCGGGCGCGCGGCTCGATGAAGGTGCCGCGCCGCCGGTGCCGGCTGATCAGCCCCTCCGTCTCCAGCTCCTTCAGCGCCTGCCGCATCGTGAGCACGCTGACCCCGTAGTGCCCGGCGAGCTGCTCCTCGGTGGGCAGCCGGAGGGAGGCGTCCTGCGGCCGGCCGAGTATGGAGGCCCGCAGCGACTGGGAGACCTGGTACCAGAGCGGCAGCTTCCGGTTGAGGACGAGCGAGTCGGGCGCGAAGGCGGGCGGGTGGGGCCTCCCCGCCGAGTTCGCCTCGGCCCCCGCGCCCCCGAGCGTCTCCGAGCCCCCGGGCGTCCCCGTCTCGGCACTCGTCGTCTCATGGCTCTCTGTCACGTCGTCGTCCCCGTCCCGCACTCCGGGCCCCTCCGGCCGCCTGTGGCCCGTCGCTACGGCCGGAAGTTGCGGCTCAGACCCTGCCACACGTCGTCGTAACCGCGCTGCAGATGGTCGGCGCCGGCCGCCTGCGAGGTCGCGATGATGGGCCAGCGGGTCTCGAACATGAAGGCCAGGCCGTCGTCGATCTTCTGCGGCTTCAGCTCCGCCGCGCTCGCCCGGTCGAAGGTCTCCCGGTCCGGTCCGTGCGCCGACATCATGTTGTGCAGCGAGCCGCCGCCGGGGACGAAGCCGTCGGCCTTCGCGTCGTACGCGCCGTCGATCAGCCCCATGTACTCGCTCATCACGTTCCGGTGGAAGTACGGCGGCCGGAAGGTGTCCTCGCCGACCAGCCAGCGCGGCGCGAAGACCACGAAGTCGACACCGGCCAGACCCGGGGTGTCGGACGGCGAGGTCAGCACCGTGAAGATCGAGGGGTCGGGGTGGTCGTAGCTGATCGAGCCGATGACGTTGAACCGGTGCAGGTCGTAGACGTACGGCGTGTGGTTCCCGTGCCAGGCGACCACGTCGAGCGGCGAGTGGTCGTACGTCGCCGACCAGAGGTTGCCGCAGAACTTGTTGACCACCTCCACCGGCCGGTCCTCGTCCTCGTACGCGGCGACCGGGGCCAGGAAGTCCCGGGCGTTGGCAAGCCCGTTGGCGCCGATCGGCCCGAGGTCCGGCAGCACGAACGGACGGCCGTAGTTCTCGCAGACGTACCCGCGTGCCGTCTCCTCCAGCAGCTCCACCCGGAAGCGGACGCCGCGCGGGATCAGCGCGACATGGCCCGGTTCGGCGCGCAGCAGGCCCAGTTCGGTGCGGAGCAGCAGGCCGCCGCGCTCCGGGACGATCAGCAGCTCGCCGTCGGAGTCGCTGAACACCCGGTCCGTCATGGAGGAGTTGGCGTGGTAGAGGTGCACGGCCATTCCGGTGCGCTGGGCGGCGTCACCGTTGCCGCCGAGCGTCCACAGCCCCCCGATGAAGTCCGTGCCCGGCGCGGGGTCGGGCAGCGGGTTCCAGCGGAGGCGGTTCGGGTCCGGCACGGAATCGGTGAAGGGTGCCGTGCGCAGGCCGCCGTTGTCGGTCCGGGTGAAGGCCGGGTGTACGGCGGAGGGGCGGATCCGGTAGAGCCAGGAGCGGCGGTTGTCGGCGCGGGGCTCGGTGAAGGCGGAGCCGCTCAGCTGCTCCGCGTAGAGGCCGAGGGGGGCGCGCTGGGGGGAGTTACGGCCGTGCGGCAACGCCCCCGGCACCGCCTCCGAGCTGTGCTCGTTGCCGAAACCCGAGGAGTACGTCAGCCCCTCCGCCGTCTTCCTCGCCTGCTCGATGCCGCTCATCCCGCACTCCCGGTGACCGTGAAGCCCTTGGATCCGCCGGACAACGAATCCTATGGAACACCGTAGGAATAGGAGGCGGGCGCGTCAACGGCTTGGATCACGCCATTCGGGGGGTCCGGGCGCCGGTCAGGGGCGTGAGGTGGCTTCCGAGGGGCTTGCGGAGGGCGCCCGGGGCGTGCACGGCATCATGGGTCCCGTGCCCCACCCGAACCCGAACCTCCGCCGCGCCCCCGTGCAGCAGCGCAGCGCCGACCGGCTCGCCCGGATACTCGACGCCTGCGCCGGACTGCTCGACGAGACCGGTTACGAACAGCTCTCCACCCGTGACGTCGCGTCGCGCGCCGAAGTGCCCATCGGCTCCGTCTACCGCTTCTTCTCCAACAAACGGGCCCTGGTCGAGGCCCTCGCGCTGCGCAACCTGGACCTCTACGCCGAGCGCATCACCGCCCGGCTCGACGCGCTCCCCGCCGACGACTGGCGGGGCGCGATCGACGCGGTGCTGGACGAGTACCTGGCGATGAAGCGGACCGTGCCCGGCTTCGCGCTGGTCGACTTCGGGCCTCCGGCGCCGGACCAGGACGCGGGCGACGACGCCAACCTGCGCCTCGCGGGCCGGCTCGCCGAGCTCCTGGCCGGACACCTCGGCCGCGACCCCGGCCCGGAGCTGCTCCGGGCCATCCTGGTGAGCGTCGAGGCCGCCGACGCGCTGCTCCAGCTCGCCTTCCGCACGGACCCGTCGGGCGACCCGGCGATCGTCGCCGAGACCCGGACGCTGGTCCTGGCGTACCTCGCGCAGATCCTGGACTGAGAGGGCGGGGCGTCGGCTCGCTGCCGGAGTGCACGCGCTCCAGCACCTCCCCACCATGCGTACCGGTCGGTATGCTCGCGGTGCCGTCAGCGTCGCCATCGCCGTCCCTCCGGTCGGCGCCGGCACCGCCGTCACTGCCGCCACCGCCGTCGCCCCGGGGAGGGCCCCATGTCCCACGACTCCCGTACAGCACCGCGTATCTGCCCGCTCTGCGAGGCCACCTGCGGCCTCACCCTCACCATCGAGGGGACGACCGTCACCGGGGCGCGCGGCGACCGGGACGACATCTTCAGCCGGGGTTTCATCTGCCCCAAGGGCGCGTCCTTCGGAGGTCTGGACGCCGACCCCGACCGGCTGCGCGTCCCGCTCGTGCGCGGGGAGGACGGCGAGTTGCGGGAGGCGTCCTGGGCCGAGGCGTTCGACCGGATCGCCGCCCGCATACCGGCCCTGGTCGAAGCCCACGGCCCGCGGGCCGTCGGTGTCGTCCTCGGCAACCCCAACGTCCACACCATGGCGGGCTCCCTCTACCCGCCCCTGCTGCTCGCCGCCCTCCGCGCCCGCAACGTCTTCACGGCGAGCACCCTGGACCAGATGCCCAAGCACGTCTCCAGCGGGCTCCTCTTCGGTGACGCCAACGCCATCCCCGTACCGGATCTCGACCGCACCGGCCACCTCCTCCTGATCGGCGCCAACCCGCTGGAGTCCAACGGCAGTCTCTGCACCGCCCCCGACTTCCCCGGCCGCCTCAAGGCGCTGCGCCGGCGCGGTGGCACGCTCACCGTCATCGACCCGCGCCGCACCCGGACCGCCCGCCTCGCCGACCGGCACGTGGCGATCCGGCCGGGAGCCGACGCGCTGCTCCTCGCCGCGATGGCCCACGTGCTGCTCCAGGAGAAGCTCGCCGACCCCGGCGTACTCGCCGAGCACCTGGAAGGCGCGGACGAACTCGCCGCCGCCCTGGCCGACTTCACGCCGGTCGCGGTCGCCGCCGCCTGCGAGGTGGACGCGGCCACCATCACCGCCCTCGCCCGCGAACTGGCCGCCGCTCCGACCGCCGCCGTCTACGGGCGGATCGGCAGCTGCACCGTCGAGCACGGGACCCTCGCCAGCTGGCTGGTGGACGTCCTCAACATCCTCACCGGCAACCTGGACCGCCCCGGCGGCGCGCTGTTCCCGCTCTCCGCCACGGCCCGCGCACCGCGCGAAGCCGCCCCCGGCAACGGCTTCGCCCTGGGCCGCTGGACGTCCCGGGTCTCCGGCCATCCCGAGGCCAAGGGCGAACTGCCCGTCGCCGCACTCGCGGAGGAGATCGAGACGCCCGGCGAGGGCCGCATCCGTGCCCTGGTCGTCCTCGCCGCCAACCCCGTCCTCTCCGCCCCGGACGGCGACCGGCTCGACGCGGCGCTCGCCGGCCACCTCGACTTCATGGTCAGCGTCGACCCGTACCTGAACGAGACCTCACGCCACGCCGACGTCGTCCTGCCCCCGCCGCCGCCCTCGCAGAGCGCCCACTTCGACTTCGCGTTCAACTCCTTCGCCGTGCACAACCAGGTCCGCTACACCCGCGCCCCCGTCCCGCTGGAGGACGGGCGGATGGACGAGAGCGAGATCCACGCCCGGCTGATCCTCGCGGTGAGCGGGATGCACGGCGCCCCGCCCTCCGCCGTCGACGACCTCGCCATCACCACCGCGCTCACCAAGGCCGGCGCCCCGAAGGAGCTGGCCGGCGAACTGACCGGCGACAGCGGGCCCGAACGCCGCCTCGACCTCATGCTCCGCCTCGGCCCGTACGGCCTCACGCTGGACCAGCTCCTCGCCCACCCGCACGGCATCGACCTCGGCCCGCTGAAACCCCGCGTCCCGGAGATCCTGCGCACCCGCTCCGGCCGCATCGAACTGCTCCCCGCACCGATCGCCGCCGACCTGCCCCGCCTGCGCCGGGCGCTGGGCGACCGGCCCGCCCCGCTCGTCCTCGTCGGCCGCCGCCATCTGCGCTCCAACAACAGCTGGATGCACAACGTCGGCTCGCTCAGCGGCGGTTCCAACGTCTGCACGCTCCAGATCCACCCCGACGACGCGGCCCGGCTCGGGCTCATGGACGGGGCGACCGTACGGATCGAGTCGGCCGGCGGCGGGATCGAGGCTCCGGCCGAGATCACGGACACCGTACGCAGCGGAGTGGTGAGCCTCCCGCACGGCTGGGGCCACAGCCGTCCCGGCACCCGGATGGCGGTGGCCGCCGCCCACCCCGGGGTCAACGTGAACCAGCTGCTGGACGGCACGCTCCTGGACCCGCTGTCCGGCACCGCCGTGCTGAACGCCATTCCGGTGACGGTGACCCCGTCCCCGTAACGCTCTCCGTAACACCACCGCGTTGACCTGGGGTTTTGCTCGTATTGCTCACGCGTCAACGTCTTGTTAACTCTTCGAGGAGGCCCCTAACGTCGTCCGGACCGACCGCCGAGACCGGTGGGAGTTCAAGGATGAACGTTAGGTAACCCCCATGCTGACAATCCTCGGCTTCGCCATGATCGCGACCTTCCTGGTCCTGATCATGACGAAGAAGATGTCGCCGATCGCGGCGCTGGTACTGATCCCCGCACTCTTCTGTGTCGCCGTCGGACAGGGAGCGCAGCTCGGCGACTACGTCATCGACGGCGTCGGCAACCTGGCGCCGACCGCCGCCATGCTGATGTTCGCCATCGTCTACTTCGGCGTGATGATCGACGTCGGCCTCTTCGACCCGATCGTCCGGGCCATCCTGCGGTTCTGCAAGGCCGACCCGATGCGGATCGTCGTCGGTACGGCGGTGCTCGCCGCGATCGTCTCGCTGGACGGCGACGGCTCCACCACCTTCATGATCACCGTCTCGGCGATGTATCCGCTCTACAAACGCCTGAAGATGAGCCTGGTCGTCATGACCGGTGTGGCCGCCACGGCGAACGGCGTCATGAACACCCTGCCCTGGGGCGGCCCCACCGCCCGCGCCGCCACCGCGCTCAAGCTGGACGCCTCCGAGATCTTCGTCCCGATGATCCCGGCGCTGGCCGTCGGACTGCTCGCCGTCTTCCTGCTCTCGTACGTGCTGGGGCTGCGCGAGCGCAAGCGTCTGGGCATCCTCACGCTGGACGAGGCGCTGGTACGGGAGCCGGAGCAGGAGACCGTCATGGCGGGGGCGGGCGGTGGTGCGGGCGTCGGTGCGGGCGGCGAGGACCGTCTGCGCAAGGGCTCCGGCGGCACGGGCTCGGCGGACCTCACGCGGGACGATGACGAGGAGAACGCCGACGACGAGGAGGAGTTCAAGGGCCTCGACCCCAACCGCTCCACGCTGCGGCCCAAGCTCTACTGGTTCAACGCCGGTCTCACCGTCGCCCTGCTGACGGCCATGATCATGGAACTGATGCCGATCCCGGTGCTCTTCCTCCTCGGCGCCGCCCTCGCCCTCACCGTCAACTTCCCGCACATGCCCGACCAGCGGGCCCGGATCGCCGCCCACGCCGACAACGTCCTCAACGTCTCCGGCATGGTCTTCGCCGCCGCCGTCTTCACCGGCGTCCTCACCGGCACCGGGATGGTCGAGCACATGGCCGACTGGGTCGTCGGTGCCGTGCCGGACGCGATGGGCCCGCACATGGCGATCGTGACCGGGCTGCTCAGCCTGCCGCTCACCTACTTCATGTCCAACGACGGCTTCTACTTCGGCGTCGTCCCCGTCCTCGCCGAAGCAGGCGCCGCCCACGGCGTCTCGCCGCTGGAGATCGCCCGCGCCTCGCTGGCCGGCCAGGCCCTGCACATGTCCTCGCCGCTGGTCCCCGCCGTGTACGTGCTGGTCGGTATGGCGAAGGTGGAGTTCGGCGACCACACCCGGTTCACCGTGAAGTGGGCGGTGCTGACCTCGCTGGTGGTGCTCGGGGCGGGCATCCTGTTCGGCACGATCTGATGTCACGCGCGCGAGGGCCCGGGGCCGGGCTCGGCAGGGGTTCTGCCGGGCTCGGCAGGAGCTGGCTGCTGCGCCTCGTCATCGCCTTCGCCTTCGGGCAGGGGGCGGTGTCGATGGCGCGGCCCGCCGTCTCCTACCGGGCCCTCGCGCTGGGTGAGTGGGGTCTCCCCTGCTCGAACGAAGCTGAGAGCTTGGGGAAGAGACGGCGGTCGGGGTCATCGCCGGGGTCTACGCCCTGCTGCCGCTGTTCGCGGCCGTCCCGATCGGCCGCCGCACCGACCACGGCCGGTGCGCGCCCCTGCTCCCGATCGGCGTGGTGCTGATCTCCGGCGGCTGCGCGCTCAGCGGGGTCGTCTCCTCGCTGCCCGCGATGGCCGCCTGGAGCGGGGTGATGGGCCTCGGCCACCTCTGCTTCGTGATCGGCGCGCAGTCGATCGTGGCCCGGCAGTCCGCCCCGGCCGAACAGGACCCCAACTTCGGCCACTTCACCATCGGCGCCTCGCTCGGCCAGCTGGGCGGCCCGATCGCCGCGGGAGCGCTGATCTCCGGAGAGAGCGGTGCTCTCGGCCGTACGAGCGCCCTCGCGCTTCTCGTCTCGGCAGGGGTCTGCGCGGTCGCGCTCACCTCGCTGTGGCGCATCGAGCACCGGCGTACGCCCGGCGCCGGGCCTGCCACGAAGAAGGCCGCCGCCAAGGCCCCGGTCACCAGGATCCTCGGTGCGCGGGGTGTGCCGGCCGGGATCTTCATCAGCATGGCCGTCCTCTCCGCGACCGACATCCTCACCGCCTACCTGCCGGTCGTCGGCGAACACCGGGGCATCGCGCCGGCCATGGTCGGGCTGCTGCTCAGCCTGCGGGCCGCCGCCACCATCGCCTGCCGCCTGGTGATGACCCCGATGCTGCGGCTGCTGGGCCGGACGGCCCTGCTGACCACCAGCTGCCTGCTGGCCGGCCTGCTCTGCGCGGGCATGGTCCTCCCGGTCCCCGTCCCGGTGCTCGCCGCCATGCTGGCCGCACTCGGCTTCTGCCTCGGCGCCGGCCAGCCGCTGTCGATGACCACGGTGGTCCAGGCCGCACCCGCCGAGGCCCGGTCCACCGCCCTGGCCCTGCGCCTCACCGGCAACCGGCTCGGCCAGGCCGCCGCCCCTGCCGCCGCCGGCCTGATCGCGGGTACGGCAGGTGCGGCGGCCCCGTTCGCGCTGCTCGGGGGGCTGCTGCTGGCGGCGGCGGGGCTGGGCCTGCGCGGCGGACGAACGGCCCGGGCCACCTCCGTACCGCCCGAGCCCACGCCCGTACAACAGACCGAGCCCACGCCCGTACAACAGCCGGAGCCCACGCCCGTATCCCCGGAGCCCACGCCCGTACGCGAACGGGACCAGGCGGACGACGCGTCCCTGGCCGACCGGAACCGTTCGTGAGACACCAACCCCGTACGCCCCACGCGTCCCAACCTTCGCGCGAGTCATTCCCACACCCCGCCCGGTGGGCTAGCTTCCCTCCACAGCCGCTCCCCACCGCGACGCCACACCTCTTCATCCCGGGGACACCTCATGACGCGCGCCATCTCCCTGCACCACGTCAGCAAGAGCTACGGACGGGACCGGCGTGCCGTCGACCGGTTCACGCTCTCCATCGAGCCCGGCGAGTTCGTCGTGCTGCTCGGCCCCTCCGGCTGCGGCAAGTCGACCGTGCTGCGCATGATCGCGGGCCTGGAGGAGATCAGCGAGGGCGAGCTGCTGCTGGACGGCGAGTTCGCCAACCACATCCCGCCGCGGACACGCGGTATGGCCATGGTGTTCCAGAACTTCGCGCTGTACCCGAGCATGACCAACCGCGCCAACATCGGCTTTCCGCTGAAGCTGGAGAACCCGCGCGAGGACAGCACCGCCCGGATCGAGGCCACGGCCCGGATGCTCGGCATCGAGCACGTACTCGACCGCTACCCGGCCCAGCTCTCCGGCGGGGAGCGCCAGCGCGTGGCGATGGGCCGGGCGATCTCACGCCGGCCGTCCGTCTTCCTGATGGACGAGCCGCTCTCCAACCTGGACGCCAAACTCCGCAACCATCTGCGCGCCGAGATCGCTCTGCTCACCCGGGAACTCGGCGTCACCACGGTCTATGTGACGCATGATCAGGCAGAGGCGATGTCGCTCGGCGACCGGGTGGCCGTGATGCGCGGCGGCGTCCTGCAACAGGTCAGCCCGCCCCGCGAGGTCTACGCGCTGCCCGACAACGTCTTCGTGGCCGCGTTCATCGGCACGCCGCGCATCAACCTCCTCCAGGCCGTCGTCCACGCGCCGTTGGAGGGCCGGATGTCGATCGACCTCGGCCGTCAGCGGCTCGCGCTGCCCGAACCCCTCAGCCCCGACCACCAGTTGCTCCGCATCCAGCAGGGCCGCCGGATCATCGTGGGACTGCGCTCGGAGGCGGTCCGGATCGCCCCGCCCAGCCACGCCCGCCCCGGCGAGGTGGCGCTCAGCGGGATCGTGGAGCACGTCGAGTACCAGGGCCACGAGGCGCTGGTCCACCTCGACACCGGTTCGCGGCCCGCCGTCGTCCCGGACCTCGAATCGGCCCGGCCCCGGTCCATGCCCCGCCGCCGCAGAGCCGCCGCGGCCCGCTCCGGAGGCAGCGCACAAGGCGCGCTCGGCGTCCTGGACCGGCTGAAGGGGCGGGCCGGGGCACGGATCAGCGGCCCGGTCGTCACGCTCGACGAACCCGCCCCGGACCCCACGGCGGTCCGCACCCCGGACCGGCCCTCCGTCATCTCCGGCGACCTGGTGGTGCGCACCGGCCCCGACATGCGCCTGCGGACCGGCGGCCAGGTGCCGCTGCTGGTGGACCTGGCCCACCTGTACGTCTTCGACCACTACGGCCGCCGCATCTGCCCGCTGCCGCAGGACGTGCCGGGGCTGGACGGCTGAGGGGCCCTCCTCCTCGGACCTCCCGGGGGCGTGCGCCTCCCGGCGTGACCGGCGTCTCCGGAAGCTCCCTGGCGCCGGAAAACTAACGGCGCTAGTTTGGGCGGTCGGGGCAGACGACAGTACGTCGGCGTCGTGCACAACCCGTCCGGGAGGAAACAGCCATGAAGGCCCATGACCAGATGTACATCGGCGGCGCGTGGCGGCCCGCCGTCGGCCAGGACACGATCGCGGTCGTGAACCCGGCCGACGAGCAGCTCATCGCCCGCGTACCGGCGGGCACGGCCGAGGACGTCGACGCGGCGGTGCGGGCCGCGCGCGCCGCGTTCCCCGCGTGGGCCGCCACCCCGCCCGCCGAGCGCGCCGCCCGCCTCTCCGCGCTGAGCGACGCGATGGCGGCCCGTAAGGACGAGATGGCCGAGACGATCACCGCCGAGCTGGGCTCGCCGCTGCCGCTCTCGCAGATGGTCCACGCCGCCGTGCCGGTCCTGGTCGCCGCTTCGTACGCCGAACTCGCCGCCTCGTACGCCTTCGAGGAGAAGATCGGCAACTCCACCGTCCTCATGGAGCCGGTCGGCGTCGTCGGCGCGATCACCCCCTGGAACTACCCGCTCCACCAGATCGTCGCCAAGGTGGCCCCGGCCCTCGCCGCCGGCTGCACGGTCGTCCTCAAGCCCGCCGAGGACACTCCGCTCACCGCCCAGCTCTTCGCCGAGGCCACCGAGGCGGCCGGCCTGCCGCCCGGGGTCTTCAACCTGGTCACCGGCCTCGGCCCGGTCGCCGGACAGGCGCTCGCCGAGCACGAAGGCGTCGACCTCGTCTCGTTCACCGGATCGACCGCCGTCGGCAGGCAGATCGGCGCCACCGCCGGAGCCGCGATCAAGCGCGTCGCCCTCGAACTCGGCGGCAAGTCCGCCAACGTGATCCTGCCCGGCGCCGACCTCGCCAAGGCGGTCAACGTGGGCATCGCCAACGTGATGACCAACTCCGGCCAGACGTGCAGCGCCTGGACCCGGATGCTGGTCGACGCCGAGCGGTACGACGAGGCCGTGGAGCTCGCCGCCCACGCCGTCCTCAAGTACGCGCCCGGCGAGCGGGTCGGCCCGCTCGTCAACGCCAAGCAGCAGGCCCGGGTGAGCCGTTACATCCAGAAGGGGATGGACGAGGGCGCCCGGCTGATCGCCGGAGGCCCCGCCGCACCCCTGCCGACCGGCTACTACGTCAGCCCCACCGTCTTCGCCGACGTCACCCCGGACATGACCATCGCCCAGGAGGAGATCTTCGGCCCGGTGGTCTCGATCCTCCGGTACGAGGACGTGGACGACGCCCTCCGTATCGCCAACGACACGGTGTACGGGCTCGCCGGAGCCGTGTGGGCGGCCGACGACGAGCAGGCGGTGGCCTTCGCCCGCCGCATGGACACCGGACAGGTCGACATCAACGGCGGCCGGTTCAACCCGCTGGCCCCGTTCGGCGGTTACAAGCAGTCGGGCGTGGGGCGCGAGCTGGGGCCGCACGGTCTGGCGGAGTACCTCCAGACCAAGTCGCTCCAGTTCTGACCCCCGTAACCCTTTCTTCGTAAGGAGCCTGTTCGTGGTCCGCGCCGCCGTACTGCCCGCCGTCGGAGCTCCGCTGGAGATCACCGACATCGTCCTGCCGGAGCCCGGCCCCGGCCAGGTGCGCATCGCGCTCGCCGCGGCGGGCGTCTGCCACTCCGACCTGTCCCTGTCCAACGGCACCATGCGCGTCCCGGTGCCCGCCGTCCTCGGCCATGAGGGCGCCGGTACGGTCCTGGCGGTCGGGGACGGCGTCACGCATGTCGCGCCCGGCGACGGCGTGGTCCTCAACTGGGCGCCCTCCTGCGGCGCCTGCTTCCACTGCGGGATCGGCGAGGTCTGGCTCTGCGCCGACGCGCTGAAGGGGACCGCCAACCTCCACGCCCGTACGGCGGACGGCACCGACCTCCACCCCGGCCTCAACGTGGCGGCCTTCGCGGAGGAGACCGTCGTCGCCGCGAACTGCGTGCTCCCCGCCCCCGACGGAATCCCGCTCACCGACGCCGCCCTCCTCGGCTGCGCGGTCCTCACCGGCTACGGGGCCATCCACCACAGCGCCCGGGTCCGCGAAGGCGAGAGCGTGGTCGTCTTCGGGATCGGCGGCGTCGGCCTCGCCGTCCTCCAGGCGGCCCGGATCGCGGGCGCCTCCAGGATCATCGCGGTCGACGTCTCCCCGGCCAAGGAGGAGCTGGCCCGGCAGGCCGGCGCCACCGACTACGTCATCGCCTCCGCCACCACCCCGCGCGAGATCCGCAAGCTCACCGGCGGCCAGGGCACGGACGTCGCGGTGGAGTGCGTCGGCCGGCCCGCGACCATCCGGGCCGCCTGGGAGTCCACCCGGCGCGGCGGCCGTACGACGGTCGTCGGGATCGGCGGCAAGGACCAGGAGGTCACGTTCAACGCCCTGGAGATCTTCCACTGGGGCCGTTCCCTCACCGGCTGCGTCTACGGCAACAGCGACCCGGCCCGCGATCTGCCGGCCCTGGCCGACCACATCCGCGCGGGCCGCTTCGACCTGTCGATGATGGTCACCGAACGCATCGCGCTCGACGGCATTCCCGCCGCCTTCGACAACATGATCGCGGGCAAGGGCGGCCGGGCCCTGGTCGTCTTCTAGTTCTGGAGCGCTGCTAGTAGTCCGTCGTCCGGGAGGTCGAGGCGACCGGTCCGAGCAGCCGGGTGTCCATCTCGCCCTCCTCGAACAGCCGGGAGGCCGGGCCCACGATCAGTGGGTCCGGCACCCCGACCACCTCGGGGTCCTTGCCCGGGTAGTCGAAGCGGTCCAGCACATGCCGCATCGCCTCCAGCCGGGCCCGCTTCTTGTCGTTGCTCTTCACCACCGTCCACGGCGCGTCGGCCGTGTCGGTGTGGAAGAGCATCAGCTCCTTGGCCTCCGTGTACTCGTCCCACTTGTCCAGCGAGGCCAGGTCCACCGGGCTCAGCTTCCACCGTCGTACGGGATCGATCTGCCGGATCATGAACCGGTTGCGCTGCTCGTTGCGCGAGACGGAGAACCAGAACTTCACCAGGTGGATGCCGTCGCGCGCGAGCATCCGCTCGAAGCCGGGCGCCTGGTGCATGAACTCCAGGTACTCACGGGTCGTGCAGAACCCCATCACCCGCTCCACCCCGGCCCGGTTGTACCAGGAACGGTCGAACAGCACGATCTCGCCGGCGCTCGGCAGATGGGCCACGTACCGCTGGAAGTACCACTGGGTGCGCTCACGCTCGGTCGGCTTCTCCAGCGCCACTATGCGCGCACCACGCGGATTCAGATGCTCGGTGAACCGCTTGATCGTGCCGCCCTTGCCCGCCGCGTCCCGCCCCTCGAAGAGGATCACCAGCCGCTCGTCGCGCTCCTTCGCCCAGTGCTGGAGCTTCAGCAGCTCGATCTGGAGGGCGCGCTTGGCCTTCTCGTAGTCGCGGCGCCGGAGCTTCTGCTCGTACGGGTAGTCCTCGCGCCACGCGTCCCGGGCATGGCCGTCCGGCTCGACCAGGACCGGGTCGTCGTCACCGCTGTCGGCCACCTTGAACCCGTCGAGGTACGGCCCGCCGTGGCGGGCCGCCCGCGCGGCCTGCTCGCCGTCGCCCTTCCTCCTGCGCCCGCTACGGTCGCCGTGCGCCCTGGTGCTCCGCGTCATGACGGTTTCCCTCCACCGGCCCAGCCGATTTTCCGCGTGTGGGCCCAGTCTGCTGACGGCTCCGGGAGACCGCCACCCCGGCCAGGCAGAGCACCCCGCCGAGAACGCCGAGCGGGGTCGGCACCTCGTCCAGCAGCACCCACGCCATGAGCACCACGATCGCCGGGACCGCGTACGTGGTGGCGCCCATCCGGCCCGCCGTGGTCCGGGCCAGCGCGTAGCCCCAGGTGGTGAAGGCCAGCGCGGTCGGGAAGACGCCCAGGTAGATCATGTTCAGCGTGGCCGACATCGGCGCGTCGGCCGCCTCGGAGATCAGCACGCCGGTGAACGGCAGACAGGCGACGGCGCCGATGAGGCAGCCGAAGGTGTTGATCTGGAGCGAGGAGCCGTACGCGAGCGCCGGCTTCTGGCTCACCACGCCCAGCGCGTACACCACCGCGGCCAGCAGACAGAGCGCCACGCCCAGTACGGACGAGCTGCCGTGCCCGGACATCGCGAGGCCGACGACGACCGCGCCCGAGAACGAGATGCCCATGCCGAGCAGGAGGCGGCGCGGCAGCCCCTCGCCGAGCATCCGGGCGCCCATCAGCGCCATCAGGATCGGCCCGATGTTCACGAGCATCGCGGCGGTCCCGGCGTCGACCTCCTGCTCACCCCAGTTCAGCGCCACCATGTACAGCCCGAACCACAGCACCCCGGACGTGACGATCCCGCGCCAGGCCCCGCGCCCGGGCAACCCTTCCCTGCGTACGAGGAGGATGGCCCCGAGCACCAGCACGCCCGCCAGCAGCCGCCCGAGGGCGAGCGCACCGGGGGAGTAGGCCTCGCCCGCACTGCGGATGGAGACGAAGGCGGAGGCCCACAGGACCACGGTGGTGCAGGCGGCGGCGGTGGCCCGCCAGGACGTGGCGGGGGCGGGAGCGGGGGGCGTCGTCATGGCCACGACGGTAAAGCCGAACCGCTCCACCGCCCACCGAATTGCGGGGCCCCGCACACCCAGCCCGTCCGGCGTTTGAGGACGGAACCGTGGCCGTGGCACCGGGCAACCTCTCCGTGTCCGGAAAGCATGGGGTGCCGCCCGCCCCGAGCACCGGGTCCGTCCTCAAACGCCGGACGGGCTGATAAGTGCGGCCCGTCCTCAAACGCCGGACGGGCTGGACAGGTGCGCGGCCCCGTCCTCAAACGCCGGACCGGCCGAACAAGCGCACCCCCACCATCACCCCCCGTACTCCTCGTACTGCAGCGCCAACCCGTCCAGCAACGCCCGCAGCCCCACCTCGAACGCCCCCTCGTCCACCTGCCGCCGCCGCTCCGCCAGGAGATGCGCCTGCCCCAGGTGCGGATAGTCGGCCGGATCGTACGCACTCTCGTCGTCCACGAACCCCCCGGCGAACGACCCCAGCGCCGACCCGGTGATGAAGTACCGCATCAGCGCCCCGATCCGCGTCGCCTGCGCCGCCGGCCACCCCGCCCCCACCATCGCCCCGAACACCGCGTCCGCGACCCGCAGCCCCGCCGGCCGGCGTCCCGGACCCCGCGCCAGGACCGGCACGATGTGCGGATGCGCGGCCAGGGCGGCCCGGTAGGAGAGCGCGTAGTCGTGCAGCGCCTCCCGCCAGCCACGCGGGTCGGACGCGTCGAACATCGACAGATCGACCTGTACGGAGACGGCGTCGGCGACCGCGTCCAGGATCTCGTCCTTGTTGCGGAAGTGGTTGTAGAGCGAGGGCCCGCTGACCCCCAGCACCGCCGCCAGCCGCCGCGTCGAGACGGCGTCCAGCCCTTCGGCGTCCACGAGCGCGCTCGCCGCCTCGACGATGCGGTCTCTGCTGAGGAGGGGCTTGCGCGGTCGGGCCATGCGGCTCATAGTAGGCGCTGCGAAGAAGAAACTAGCAGTGCTAATTAAGTGGTGTACGAGAAGTGGGGTGGCGCGCGATGAACCTGGAGCTCAGCCAGGAGCAGGAAGCCGTCCGGCGGCTGGCCGAGGAGTTCGTGGCCCGCGAGGTCACGCCGCACATCGTCGCCTGGGACCGGGCCGAGAATGTCGACAGGTCGATCGTGAAGAAGCTCGGCGCGCTCGGCTTCCTCGGCCTCACCGTCCCCGAGGAGTACGGCGGCTCCGGCGGCGACCACCTCACGTACTGCCTGGTCACCGAGGAGCTCGGCCGCGGCGACTCCTCGGTCCGTGGCATCGTCTCCGTCTCGCTCGGCCTGGTCGCCAAGACCGTCGCGTCCTGGGGGAGCGAGGAGCAGAAGCGGCAGTGGCTGCCCCGGCTCACCTCCGGCGAGGTGATCGGCTGCTTCGGCCTCACCGAACCCGGCACCGGCTCGGACGCCGGGAACCTCGCCACCCGGGCCGTCCGCGACGGCGGTGACTACGTCATCAACGGCACCAAGATGTTCATCACCAACGGCACCTGGGCCGACGTCGTCCTGCTCTTCGCGCGGACGAACGACAGCCCCGGCCACCGCGGCGTCTCCGCCTTCCTCGTCCCCGCCGACACCCCCGGCCTCACCCGCCGCACCATCCACGGCAAGCTCGGCCTGCGCGGTCAGGCCACCGCCGAACTGGTCCTGGAGGACGTCCGCGTCCCCGCCGACACCCTCCTCGGCCCCGAGGGCAAGGGCTTCACCGTCGCCATGTCCGCCCTCGCCAAGGGCCGGATGTCGGTCGCGGCGGGGTGCGTCGGCATCGCCCAGGCCGCCCTGGACGCCTCCGTGCGGTACGCCGGTGAGCGCGAGCAGTTCGGCACGCCCATCGCCGGCCACCAGCTCGTCCAGGAGCTGCTCAGCGACATCTCCGTGGACGTCGAGGCGGCCCGGCTGCTCACCTGGCGGGTCGCCGACCTCATCGACCGGGGCCAGGAGTTCGCCACCGCCGCCTCCCAGGCCAAGCTGTACGCCTCCGAGGCCGCCGTCCGCTGCGCCAACAACGCGATCCAGGTCTTCGGCGGCTACGGCTACATCGACGAGTACCCGGTCGGCAAGCTGCTCCGCGACGCCCGCGTGATGACGCTCTACGAGGGCACCAGCCAGATCCAGAAGCTCATCATCGGTCGCGCGCTGACGGGCGTCTCGGCGTTCTGATCGCGACTGCCGTGATCCCGGCTCGCACGGATGTCTGAGTAGCCGGCCTGAGTACGGGCGCGGATGTGGCGTGCGCCACGTCGGCGGATGCTGGGCCCATGAGTGACACGACATCGGTCAAGCAGCAGAGCACCGCCGCCTTCTACGGCCAGGCCGTCGCCTCCTTCCTGGTGGCGATGGGCGCGGTGGCCCTCGGTATCTTCTTCCTCGACGCCGACGCCTGGGTGCGCGGCTTCCTCGCCATCGGGGTGCTCTACCTCGTCACCTCCTGCTTCACCCTCGCCAAGGTGATCCGGGACCGGCAGGAGGCCGGGCAGATCGTCAGCCGGGTCGACCAGGCCCGGCTGGAGAAGATCCTCGCCGAGCACGACCCCTTCCAGAAGCTCTGAATCCGGACCGCATCCGGACCGCGTCCGCACCGCCCCATGAGACACCCCTAAGCGCTTGCTCAGGTTCGGGGTATGGTGTTCGTCCTGTTGACGGAGAGGGGTCCTGGGCGATGAGTACGGCGGAGGAGACGAGCGGCGACGACGCTCCCTGGGGCGAGGTCACGCCCGAGGCGGCCAGGCGGCTCCTCGTCGCCGCGGTCGACGCCTTCGCCGAACGCGGGTACCACGCGACGACCACCCGCGACATCGCCGGCCGGGCCGGGATGAGCCCGGCCGCCCTCTACATCCACTACAAGACGAAGGAAGAGCTGCTCCACCGGATCAGCAAGATCGGCCACGACCGGGCGCTGTACGTGCTCCAGGCCGAGGCCGACCGGGACGGCACGGCCGCCGAGCGGCTCGCCGGAGCCGTACGGTCCTTCGTCCGCTGGCACGCCGAGCGCCACACCACCGCGCGCGTCGTCCAGTACGAGCTCGACGCCCTCGGCCCCGAGCACCGCACCGAGATCGTCGAACTGCGCCGCAGGAGCGACGCGGTGGTGCGCCGGATCATCAGCGAGGGCGTGCGGGCCGGGGAGTTCGACGTCCCCGACATCCCCGGCACCACCCTCGCCGTGCTCTCGCTCTGCATCGACGTGGCCCGCTGGTTCAACGCGCAGGGCAGCCGCACGCCCGACGAGGTCGGCGCGCTCTACGCCGACCTCGTCCTGCGGATGGTCGGAGCCCGGCCGGCCGGCTCCGCCGCCCCGGAATCCGCCGCTCAGGAGTAATGGCGTCAGAAGTGGTGGCGTCAGAAGTAGTAGCGCGACACCGACTCGGCCACACAGGCCGGCTTCTCGCTCCCCTCGCGCTCCACCGTGACGAGCGCGGTGATCTGCACGCCGCCCCCGGCCTCCTCCACGTTCGTGAGCACGGCGGTGGCCCGCAGCCGTGAGCCGACCGGGACGGTGGAGGGGAAGCGGACCCTGTTGGTCCCGTAGTTGATGCCCATCTTCATGTTCTCGACCCGCATCACCTGCGGCACCAGCGCGGGCAGCAGCGAGAGCGTCAGATAGCCGTGCGCGATGGTCGTGCCGAACGGCCCGGCCGCCGCGCGCTCCGGATCCACATGGATCCACTGGTGGTCGCCGGTCGCCTCGGCGAACAGGTCGATCCGCTTCTGGTCGACCTCCAGCCAGTCGCTGTGTCCGAGCTGCTCGCCCACTCCGTCGCGCAGCTCCTGTGCGGACGTGAAGATCTTCGGCTCTGCCATGTTCCGGCTCCCTGCCTTCCGGCTCTCCGCGCCGTCCCGGCGCGATGTCTAAGCGCTTGCTCAGCATCCTGGTGCGGTGCGTTCCTGTCAACGATCGGGCGGTGGGGGCCGCCGGGGGAGCAGTAGGGTCTGCGGAGTGCCACAGATCCCACAGACACTCCACGAACTCTCGGTCGGCCAGCTCTCGGCGCGCAGCGGCGCCGCGGTCTCCGCTCTGCACTTCTACGAGTCCAAGGGCCTGATCAGCAGCCGCCGCACCAGCGGCAACCAGCGCCGCTACTCCCGTGACGCCCTGCGCCGCGTCGCCTTCGTGCGCGCTGCCCAGCGCGTCGGCATCCCACTGGCCACGATCCGCGACGCACTCGCCTCCCTCCCTGAGGAGCGCACACCGAACCGGGACGACTGGGCCCGCCTCTCCGAGGCCTGGCGCCAGGAACTGGACGAGCGCATCACGCAGTTGCACCGGCTGCGCGACCATCTGACCGACTGCATCGGCTGCGGCTGTCTCTCGCTGGAGAACTGCGTGCTCTCCAACCCCGACGACATCTCCGGCGAACGCATCACCGGCTCCCGTCTGATGCCCGAACGCAGGCGCGCCACGGCGGAAGAGCAGGACTAGGACACTCCTCTAGGACACCCCTAGAGCGACTCCAGTCCCTGTCGTAACCGCACCGCCGCGGTGACCAGTTCCGCGTTCGAGCGGGCCGGGCGGCCGTCCGGCAGCACCGTCACGTCCTCCGTGCCGATCCGTGTGTCCAGGCCGAGCCGGAAGGCCAGCGCCGCCACCGGCCACGCGCCGCCGTCCTCGCCGTGCAGCAGCACCGGGCGGCCGTGCGCGGCGGCCACCTCGGCGAGGAGGAGGCGGGCCGAACCGGCCGCCGTCGCCGGGTCGGTGTCGGTGACCTCGGCCAGCACCCGCAGGACCCGGGGCGCCAGAGGGGAGCGGCGGAAGAGGCGGTGCCCCTCCGTGCCCGACCAGAGCCCGGCCTCCACCCCCACGCCCCGCTCCAGCAGTGCGGCGGCCAGCTCCTCGGCGCCCGGCTCGTGCCAGTTGACCGACGCGTGGTCAGGCAGCACCGACCACTCCCGTACGCGCTCCACCCGGCGCCGCGGGTCCGGCTCGGCCCAGGCGCCCGTCGTCACCCCGACCGGGACCCGCACCGCCGCCCGTATCGCGGTCAGCGTCGCGGCCACCACCCGGGGCGAGAGCGTGTCGTCCCCGCAGGGGGTCCGCGGATGCACATGGATGTCGGTGGCCCCGGCGGCGACGGCCTCGGCCGCCGACCGGGCCAGCGCTTCGGGGGACAGGGGCACGGCGGCCGAAGCATCCGCACCACGCCGGCCGTTCAGGCAGACCTGGATCATGTCCCCGATGGTGACATCCACCACTGACAACGGCCTCGGGAGCGACCGCCCGAGGACTCCGGGACCCGTCCCTACGCCGCCGCCGCGGCGAGCCTCCGGTGCCGTACCAGCCGGGCCTTCGCCAGCGTGCGGTCCGTCAGCACCGGCTGCGGCACCGCGATCCCGCACCCCGTGCACACCGGACCCGACCACGGCTCGTGCCCGCGATCCCGCTCCTGCCGCCACTCGATCCCGGTGTCCGCACAGACCGGGCAGGCGGAACCGGGACCGGAGCCGAGCGCCGCGATCAGCCGGCGCAGCACCTCGGCGAGCGGCTCGCTGGGATGGACCTCCGGATCCGCGCAGCGCGCCACCCCGTGGCCGCCCCACGTCCGGCGGTGCCAGTCGTCGAACGCGCCGGGCCGCCGCAGCCCCTCGTGCTTCTCGCGCCGCCGCCGCTCGGCGAACCCCGCCTCGTAGGCGAGCCAGATGCCCCGCGCCTCCTCCAGCTCCTCCAGCGCGCTCAGCAGGCGCGCCGGATCGGGTGCCCGGTCCTCGGGATCGATCCCGTGCCGGGCGCACAGATGGTCCCAGGTCGCCCGGTGCCCGTAGGGGGCGAACCTCTCCAGGCACTTGCGCAACGAATACCTGCGCAGCGCCAGATCACCCAGCGGATCGCGGACCTGTCTCGCAAGACTCCGGAAACCGGCCATGCCACTGCCACCTCCGTCGTTCGTCCATCGGCGTCAAGGAGTGGACGTACGCCTGCCCGTTTCGGCTCCATCGAAAGATGAAACCCGTCCATTGGCTGAGACTGCCCATGTCGGGCGGGGACCACGGGCGGAAGCGGAACGGCGCGCGGACGGGTGGTGAAAGGGCGCACGTGTGTGCCGGAGCTCTCGCCGTTCCGGTATCCGGCGGCTGCTCGCGCCCATTCGTTGACCAGGGGAAACCGGTGGCGGAGTGCCGGGCGGATGCGATTGGCTGGCCCCATGAAGGCAGCCTCGCCCCGCCTCGAAAAGGTCACGCCCGACACGGTGCTCGACGCCTGTCGGCTGGAAGTCGCGCCCGAGCAGCGGAAGTTCGTCTCGCCGGTCGCGCAGTCCCTGGCCGAGGCCTATGTGCATCCCGACGTCGCCTGGCCCCGGCTGATCTGTGACGGTGACCGGATCGTGGGCTTCGTGATGGCCTTCTTCGACGCCGTGTTCGACTACGACGCCGATGTGCCGGATGCCCCGAAGCGCTCCGGCCTCTGGCGGCTCGCCGTCGCCGCCGGCGAGCAGGGGCGGGGGTACGGGCGGTTCGCCGTGGGCGCGGTGAACGAGGAGATCCGGCGGCGCGGCGGGACGGTCTCGACCGTGACCTGGCATCCCGGTGAGGGCGGCCCGGAGGAGTTCTACCTCAAGCTCGGCTACCGCAAGCACGGCCTGACCAGCGACGGCGAGTACCTCGGCGACATGGACCTCACGGGCTGAGACCGGCCGGCCGGGGCGCGCTTCCCCGCGCGCCCCGGCCCGTCCGCCCCGACCCCGCCCGCCGCACTACCCTCCGTACCGCAGATACCTCCGCCGCTTCGCCCGGAACGCCGTCAGGTCCGCCCGCCACGCGGCCACCACCGCGTCCGTGTCCGCCCCCGCGTCGATCATCGTGCGGACCTGGGCGTTCCCGGTGAGCTTGTCGATCCAGTTGTCCGGGCGCCAGGCGAAGCCGCTCCACGTCTGCTTCGCCGTCACCAGCAGCGCGATGCCCGTACGGACCGGGTCGAAGGCCTCCCGGTCCTGGACGTGCACCTGCACCCCGCCGACCGTCCTGCCCTGGAACTTGGAGAACGTCGGCGCGAAGTACGCCTCCCGGAAGGCGACCCCCGGCAGCCGCAACGCGTTCGCGGCCGCCGCCCAGCGGCGGTCGATGCCCTCCGCGCCCAGCAGCTCGAAGGGGCGCGTGGTGCCCCGGCCCTCGGAGAGGTTCGTGCCCTCGAAGAGGCAGGTGCCGGAGTAGACGAGGGCCGTCTCCGGCGTCGGCATGTTCGGGCTCGGCGGCACCCACGGCAGCCCGGTCGCGTCGAAGAAGTCCGACCGTCGCCACCCCTCCATCGTCACCACCTCCAGCCGCACCGGTTTCGCGTGCAGGAACTCCGCGTTGAAGAACAGGGCCAGCTCCGCCACCGTCATCCCGTGCGCCTGCGCGATCTCCCGGCGCCCGACGAACGTCGCGTACGCCGGATCCAGCACCGGACCCAGCGCCGCCCGCCCGGTCACCGGGTTCGGCCGGTCCAGCACGACGAGGCGCTTGCCCGCGAGCGCGGCCGCCTCCATGCAGTCGTACAGCGTCCAGATGTACGTGTAGAAGCGCGCACCGGCGTCCTGGATGTCGAAGACCACCGTGTCCACGCCCGACGCGGTGAAGATGTCCGCGAGGTCCTGCCCGCTCTTCAGGTACGTGTCGTAGACCGGCAGCCCGGTCGCCGGGTCGTCGTACCGCCCCTCCGAGCCGCCCGCCTGCGCGGTGCCCCGGAAGCCGTGCTCGGGGCCGAAGACGGCGGTCAGGTTCACCCGGTCGTCGGGGTGCATCACGTCGACGATGTGCGTGACGTCGGCGGTGACGCCGGTCGGATTGGTGACGACGCCGACCTTCTGGCCCCGCAGCAGCCGGTAGCCGTCGGCGGCCAGCCGGTCGAAGCCGGTACGGACGCGCCCGCGCCCATGTCCGGGGCCACGTGCGGCAGCGGCGGCTCCGCCGGTGCCGGCCGCCGTCGCCGCCAGCGCTCCCACCGCGCCTCCCGCGGCCAGCACACCACGTCGGGACAGGCTCATTCCGCTACCTCCATGATCGCGCCGACTGTCATGGCCACGCACGCCAGGGCCTCTCGTTCGGATCATGCAGGGCTCGCGGGCCCGACCTGATCCGAACGAGAGACCCTAGCGCGGGTGCGGGCCGCACGGAACGACCCCGGCCGCGCCGACCTGCCCCAGGCCCTTCCCGACCCTTCCCCGATCACATACCGACCGGTTAGTCTGCCGGTGCAGACGGACCGGAAGGCGGGATGACGATGGATACGGTGCGAGGCGCCGGCGTGGTGGTCACCGGAGCCGGAGGCGGCATCGGCGCCGCTCTGGCCCGCAGGTTCGCCGAGCAGGGTGCGCGGGTGGTCGTCAACGACCTCGACCTCGCGCGCATCGAGCCGCTCGCGAAGGAGATCGGCGGGATCGCCGTGGCCGGGGACGCCTCGGGCATCGTGGAGGCCGCCCGCGACGCGCTGGACGGCACGGTGGACATCTACTGCGCCAACGCCGGACTCGCCTCGCCCGGTGACGCGTTCGCCGACGAGGAGGTCTGGGCCGCCGCCTGGGACGTCAACGTGATGGCCCATGTCCGGGCGGCGAAGGCCCTGCTGCCGGAGTGGCTGGAGCGCGGCAGCGGGCGGTTCGTCACCACCGCCTCCGCCGCCGGACTGCTGACGATGATCGGCGCGGCCCCCTACAGCGTCACCAAGCACGGGGCCGTCGCCTTCGCCGAGTGGCTCTCGCTCACCTACCGCCACCGCGGCATCAAGGTGCACGCCATCTGCCCGCAGGGCGTACGGACGGATATGCTCACCGCCGCCGGTTCGGCCGGCGAGCTGGTGCTCGCCCCCGGGGCCATCGAGCCGGACGCCGTCGCCGACGCGCTGTTCGACGCGATGGTGGCCGACCGCTTCCTGGTCCTGCCGCACCCGGAGGTCGCCGGGTACTACCAGGCGCGCGCCGCCGATCCCGACCGCTGGATGGGCAACATGAACCGCCTCCAGCAGAAGTGGGAGGAGGCGAGCGGCGCATGACCGACACCGCATCCCGCTACGCCGCCCAGCCCTGGCTCGCCCTCCTCAGCGACGCCCAGCGCGCACCGGTCACCCCGCCGCCGACCGTGCTCCACGCCTTCCGGGACGCCGTCGCGCGGGCCCCGGAGGACCACGCGGCCCTCGCCTACTTCGACGGCCGCCTGACCTACCGCGAGACCGACGCGCTCTCCGGCTCGGTCGCCGGACACCTCGCCGCCCGGGGCCTGCGGCGCGGCGACCGGGTCGCGATCATGCTCCAGAACAGCCCGCACTTCGTCCTCGCGCTCCTCGGCGCGTGGAAGGCCGGGACCACCGTCGTACCGCTCAATCCGATGTACAAGTCCGGCGAGGTCGGGCACGTGCTGAAGGACGCCGGGGTCACCGCGCTCATCTGCTCGGACCGCGCCTGGGCGGCGTACCTGCGGGAGACCGCCGAGGCCGCCCCGGACCTCACCATCGCGCTGACCGCCTGCGAGCTGGACCTCCAGAGCCGGAACGACCCCCGCGTCCTCGGCTTCGAGCGGCTCCCCGCCCCCGGCCCCGACGACCTCGCCGACGACCTGCTCACCGTCGCCCGGGCCGGCCACACGCCCCCGGACGGCCGGGAGCTCGCCGCCGCCGACGTGGCCCTGATCAGCTACACCTCCGGGACCAGCGGCACCCCCAAGGGCGCCATGAACTCCCACGCCAACATCATGGTCAACGCCGAGCGGCAGCGCACCGGCCATCCCGTCGCCGAAGGCTCCGCCTACTTCGCGCTCGCGCCGCTCTTCCACATCACCGGCATGGTCTGCCAGCTCGCCGCGTGCGTCGCCAACGCGGGCACCCTGGCGCTGGCCTACCGCTTCGAGGCGGGTGTCGTCCTCGACGCCTTCGCCGCCCACCGCCCCGCGTACACCGTCGGCCCCTCCACCGCCTTCATGGCCCTCGCCGCCCACCCCGACGTCACCCCGGACCACTTCGCCTCCTTCCAGGTGATCTCCTCCGGCGGCGCCCCGCTGCCGCCCGCCCTGGTGGAGAGGTTCCGCGCCGGCTTCGGCCCGTACATCCGCAACGGCTACGGCCTCACCGAGTGCACCGCCCCCTGCGCCGCGGTCCCGCCCGAGCGCGAGGCCCCGGTGGACCCGGTCTCCGGCACCCTCTCCGTCGGCGTGCCCGGCCCCGACACCGTCGTACGGATCCTCGACGAGACCGGGCAGGAGGTGCCGTTCGGCGAGCAGGGCGAGATCGCGGTGCGCGGGCCCCAGGTCGTCTCCGGCTACTGGAACCTCCCCGAGGCCACCGAGGCCGCCTTCCCGGACGGCGAGCTGCGCACCGGTGACATCGGGTTCATGGACGAGGCGGGCTGGCTCTACGTCGTCGACCGCAAGAAGGACATGATCAACGCCTCCGGCTTCAAGGTCTGGCCGCGTGAGGTGGAGGACGTCCTGTACACCCACCCGGCGGTGCGCGAGGCCGCGGTCGTGGGCGTGCCCGACGCGTACCGGGGCGAGACCGTACGGGCCTATGTCAGTCTGCGTCCGGGCACATCCGTCGAACCGGGCGAGCTGGGGACGTACTGCAAGGAAAGGCTCGCCGCGTACAAGTATCCGCGCGAGGTGGAGATCCTGGCCGAGCTGCCGAAGACGGCGAGTGGGAAGATCCTCAGGCGGGAACTGCGTTCCTCCCGTTAGAACCACGTAGAAACAGCGAGCGCACGGTATGAAAGGCAGGTGGCGGCTCATGGCCAAGGCGACGGAGCAGAACGGCACTCCCGTCCCCCAGAGGCTGCTGGCCGCCGCCACCCGGCTCTTCGCCGAGCGCGGGTACGACCGCACCTCGGTGCAGGAGATCGTCGAGGCGGCGGGCGTCACCAAGGGGGCGCTCTACCACTACTTCGGCTCCAAGGAGGACCTCCTCCAGGAGGTGTACGCCCGGGTGCTGCGGCTCCAGCAGGAGCGGCTCGACGCCTTCGCGGACGCCGACGCGCCGGTCGAGCAGCGGCTGCGCGACGCGGCCGCCGACGTGGTCGTCACGACCATCGACAACCTGGACGACGCGGCGATCTTCTTCCGCTCCATGCACCACCTGAGTCCGGAGAAGAACAAGCAGGTACGGGTGGAGCGCCGCCGCTACCACGAGCGGTTCCGGGCGCTGATCGAGGAGGGCCAGCGCAGCGGCGTGTTCTCCACGGCCACCCCGGCCGACCTGGTGGTCGACTACCACTTCGGCTCGGTCCACCACCTCTCCACCTGGTACCGCCCGGACGGCCCGCTCACCCGCCAGCAGGTCGCCGACCACCTCGCGGACCTGCTGCTGCGCGCCCTGCGCCCGTAACACCGGCCGGTTCAACGCAGGCCTGTTCAGAGCCGGTTGAACACATCCAAACGCCGATATGTGTTCGTTAATGGAACTGACATGTCCGCTTTCCGCTCTTGACGGAACACTGTCACCTCATTGACCATCGGTCACGCATCGCACCGGCCGTCGGCCTCGCGGTGCGCACCACCAGCTCCAGGACCCGGCCGTACGTTCCACGCGGCCGGGTGCCCCCCGCACGTTCCGTCAGTCCCCGAACGGAATCCGGAGCCCCACCATGAGACCGAACCGCCTCACCCTGCGCAGATCCCCGGCGGCCGTCGCCGCCGTCGCCCTCGCAGCCCTCCTCGGGTCCGCCGCGCCCACCGCGCAGGCGGCCCCGGCCACGACCGCCGCCGTCGCGGCGCCCGACATCCCGCTGGCCAACGTCAAGGCCCACCTCACGCAGTTCTCGACGATCGCCGCGAACAACGGCGGCAACCGCGCCCACGGCCGCCCCGGCTACAAGGCGTCCGTCGACTACGTGAAGGCCAAGCTCGACGCGGCCGGATACACCACCACGCTCCAGCAGTTCACCTCCAGCGGCGCCACCGGCTACAACCTCATAGCCGACTGGCCCGGCGGCGACCCGAACAAGGTCCTGTTCGCCGGAGCCCACCTGGACTCCGTCTCCTCCGGCGCCGGGATCAACGACAACGCCTCCGGTTCGGCCGCCGTCCTGGAGACCGCCCTCGCCGTCTCGCGCGCCGGCTACCGGCCCGACAAGCACCTGCGGTTCGCCTGGTGGGGAGCGGAGGAGCTGGGCCTGATCGGCTCCAAGTACTACGTCAACAACCTGCCGTCCGCCGAGCGTTCGAAGATCTCCGGCTACCTCAACTTCGACATGATCGGCTCGCCGAACGCCGGCTACTTCGTCTACGACGACGACCCGGTCATCGAGAAGACCTTCAAGGACTACTTCGCGGGCCTCGGCGTGCCCACCGAGATCGAGACCGAGGGCGACGGCCGCTCCGACCACGCCCCGTTCAAGTCGGCGGGGGTCCCCGTCGGCGGCCTCTTCACCGGCGCCAGCCGCACCAAGACCGCGGCCCAGGTGCAGAAGTGGGGAGGGACGCAGGGCCAGGCCTTCGACCGCTGCTACCACACCTCCTGCGACACCACGGCGAACATCAACGAGACCGCCCTGGACCGCAACAGCGACGCCGCCGCCCACGCCATCTGGACCCTCTCCGCGGGCTCCACGGGCGAGCCGCCCACCGGCACAGTCTTCTCCAACGACGCCGATGTCGCCATCCCGGACGTCGGCGCGGCCGTGACCTCCCCGGTCACCGTCTCCGGCCGGACCGGCAACGCGCCCGCCGCACTCCAGGTCGGTGTGGACATCAAGCACACCTACCGCGGCGACCTCGTCATCGACCTGCTGGCACCGGACGGCGCCGCCTTCCGGCTGAAGAACTCCAGCAGCGGCGACTCGGCGGACAACGTCATCACGACGTACACCGTCAACGCTTCCGCCAAGGCCGCCAACGGCGTCTGGAGGCTTCGGGTGCAGGACATCGCCCGCCAGGACACCGGCTACATCGACAGCTGGAAGCTCACCTTCTGACCGTCACGTGACCCCGGTGCGGCCCGCTCCCCAGGAGCGGGCCGCACCCGGTCTCTCACACGTACCGCTTGATCTCCCGCCCGGTTCTCACACGTACCGCTTGATCTCCCGGCGGGCCAGCGACCGCTGGTGCACCTCGTCCGGCCCGTCCGCCAGCTTCAGCGTCCGCGCCGAGGCCCACAGCTCCGCCAGCGGGAAGTCCTGGCTCACCCCACCCGCGCCGTGCAGCTGCACCGCCGCGTCCAGGATGTCCACCACCGCGCGCGGAGTGGCGATCTTGATGGCCTGGATCTCGGTGTGCGCGCCCTTGTTGCCCACCGTGTCCATCAGCCAGGCCGTCTTCAGCACCAGCAGCCGCAGCTGCTCCACCGTCACGCGGGCGTCCGCGATCCAGTTCTGTACGACGCCCTGCGAGGCGAGCGGCTTGCCGAACGCCGTACGGGACACCGCCCGCCGGCACATCAGCTCGATCGCCCGCTCCGCCATCCCGATCAGCCGCATGCAGTGGTGGATCCGCCCCGGGCCCAGCCGCGCCTGCGCGATGGCGAAACCGCCGCCCTCCTCACCGATCAGGTTGGCCGCCGGCACCCGTACGTCGTGGAAGACCACCTCGGCGTGGCCGCCGTGGGAGTGGTCCTCGTACCCGTACACCTGCATGGCGCGCCGCACCTCGACACCCGGTGTGTCCCGCGGCACCAGGATCATCGACTGCTGGCGGCGGAGGTCGGCGCCGTCCGGGTCGGTCTTGCCCATCACGATGAAGACCGCGCAATCCGGGTTCATCGCGCCGGAGATGTACCACTTGCGCCCGTTGATGACGTAGTTGTCGCCGTCCCGGATCATCCGCGTCTCGATGTTCGTCGCGTCCGATGACGCCACCTCCGGCTCCGTCATCGCGAACGCGGAACGGATCTCCCCGGCCAGCAGCGGCTCCAGCCACTGCTTCTTCTGCTCGTCGGTGGCGAACTGGAAGAGCACCTCCATGTTCCCGGTGTCCGGCGCCGCGCAGTTCAGCGCGGTCGGCGCGAGGTGCGGGGAGCGGCCGGTGATCTCGGCGAGCGGCGCGTACTGGAGGTTCGTCAGCCCGGCCCCGTACTCCGCGTCCGGCAGGAAGAGGTTCCACAGCCCCTGCCGCCGCGCCTCGGCCTTCAGCTCCCCGACGATCGCGGGCGTGTCCCACGGCGAGGCGAGCAGCGCCCGCTGCTCCTCGGCGACCGGCTCGGCCGGATACACGTACTCGTCCATGAAGGCGAGCAGCCGGGACCGCAGCTCCTCGGTACGGGCGTCGAATGCGAAGTCCATGGGTGATCAGCCTTCCTGGAGGGTGGTGAGGCCGTGCTCGATGAAGACCGGGACCAGATCGCCGATCTGATCGAAGCCCGCGCCGACGGTCTGGCCGAGGGTGTAGCGGTAGTGGATGCCCTCCAGGATCACGGCGAGCTTGAACCAGGCGAACGCGGTGTACCAGGAGATGGCGGAGGTGTCCCGGCCCGACCCGGCGGCGTACCGCTCGATCAGCTCGGCGGGGGAGGGGTGGCCGGCGGCGCCGCTGGTGGTGGAGACGGGTGAGTGCGGCAGGTCGAGCTCGGAGCTGTACATGACGAGCAGCCCGAGGTCGGTCAGCGGGTCGCCCAGCGTGGACATCTCCCAGTCCAGGACGGCGTTGATGCGCTCGTCCGGGCCGAGCAGCACGTTGTCCAGGCGGTAGTCGCCGTGGACGACGGTGGGCGCGGGCGAGGCGGGCAGCTCGCGGCCGAGGGCGGCGTGCAGCTCGTCGATGCCGGCCAGCTCGCGGTTGCGGGAGCCGTCCAGCTGCTTGCCCCAGCGCCGCAGCTGCCGGTCCAGGAACCCTTCCGGCCGCCCGAAGTCCCCGAGCCCCACCGCCTCCGGGTCCACCGCGTGCAGGTCGACCAGCGTGTCGACGAGCGCGAGGACGGCGGCCCGGGTGCGCTCGGGACCCAGCGGCGCGAGCTGCTCGGCGGTCCGGTACGGGACGCCCGCGACGTGCTCCATCACGTAGAACGGCGCGCCGAGCACCGTCTCGTCCTCGCAGAACAGCACCGGCTCCGGCACCGGGACGGCGGTCGGGTGCAGCGCGCTGATCACGCGGTGCTCGCGCTTCATGTCGTGCGCGGTGGCCAGCACATGGCCCAGCGGCGGCCTGCGCACCACCCAGCGGCCGGACCCGTCGGTGACCGTGTACGTCAGGTTCGAGCGGCCGCCCTCGATCAGCCGCGCCTCAAGAGGCCCGCGCACCAGCCCGGGGTGCTCGCGGTCGAGGTGTCCGCGCAGCAGCTCGGGGTCGAGACCTGGTGGGGGGACGGGACTCATGGGGCCTACCTCCGGGGCGATGGGACGAGCGGCGACCGTGACCACGGTCGCCGACCATGATGCCGACCAGTCGGTATGTCGTCCAGTGGGTGCCCATGATCCGACACCGGAAGTCGTGCGCTCTGAGTTGCGGTGACCTTGCTCTGCGCGGAAGGTCGAGGGATGAAGGCGATCAGCTACGACGCGTACGGCTCGGCGGACGTCCTGCGGTACGGCGAGCGGCCCGACCCCAAGGTCGGCCCCGACGCGGTCCTGGTGAAGGTGCGGGCCGCCGCCGTCAACCCGGTCGACTGGAAGGCCCGCGAGGGCTACCTCCAGGGCGGCCTCGAAGCGGTCTTCCCGGTGATCCCGGGCTGGGACGTGTCCGGGGTCGTCGTGCAACCGGGTGTCGCCGTCGACGAGTTCGCGGTCGGGGACGAGGTGATCGGCTACGTCCGCGAGGACTTCCTCTCGCGCGGTACGTTCGCCGAGTACGTCGCCGCACCCGTCCGCACCCTGGCCCGCAAGCCGCTCAGCCTCAGCTTCGAGGAGGCCGCGGGGCTGCCGCTGGCCGGGCTCACCGCGTACCAGGTGCTGCACCGCACGCTCAAGATCCGCGACGGCGACACCGTCCTCGTGCATGCGGCGGCCGGCGGGGTCGGCTCGCTCGCCGTGCAGATCGCCCGCCACGAGGGCTGCCGGGTCGTCGGCACCGCGAGCGAGCGCAACCACGAGCACCTGCGGAGCCTCGGCGCCGAACCCGTCGAGTACGGCGACGGCCTCGCCGACCGGCTGCGGGAGCTGTCCCCCGACGGCTTCGACGCCGCCTTCGACACGGTGGGCGGCGAGGCGCTGCGGGTCTCGGCCGAGACGCTGGCCGAGGGCGGGCGGCTCGCCTCGATCGCGGACAGCGAGGTCTTCTCGTACGGCGGCCGCTACGCCTTCGTCCGGCCCGACGCCGCCGACCTGGCGCAGCTTGCGGAGCTGGCCGAACAGGGCATCGTCACCGTCCATGTGGACCGGGTCTTCCCGCTGGAGCAGGCGGCCGAGGCGTACCGCCTCAACCAGGAGGGACGGACGCGCGGCAAGATCGTCGTCAGGGTGGACTGGGACAGCTGACATCGCTGGGCGCGCTCAGAACAGCATCGCCACCGCGAACACCGCGAACGCCACCGTGCACAGCGCCGCCGTCAGCGCCCCGCGCGGAGCCAGCGGATCCGGCTGCGGCACATCCAGCCGCCGCACCCTCAGATGCGCCACCGCCAGGAGCCCCAGCCAGCCCACCGCGGTCAGCGCCACCGCCACCAGCGCGGCCGGGGACGCACCGCTGTGCAGCGCCTGCCGCCCGGCGAGCAGCGCCACCACCGTGGCGGAGAGCGTCGTACGCCGCCACGCGAGCCGGGTCCGCTCGGGCTGCAGACCCGGATCACGGTCCCGGCCCCCGCCCTCGCCCCGTACGGCCGCCGTCACCGGCCCTCCCAGCCGAAGAGGACCACCACCACCATCGCCACGGCCACGACGGCGACCACGATGCCGAGCACCGCCGGGAACCGGGAGGCCGGCAGGTCCTCGCCGCGCCGCATCGCCCGCTCGCACCGCACCCAGTGGTTGACCGCTCGCAGCGCGCACAGCACACCCGCGACGAGCAGCCCGAGCGCGAGCCCCGCCCGCACGCCCCAGGCCAGCTCCGGCAGAAACTGGTCCACGGCGAAGCCGCCGCCGATCAGCGCCAGCGCGGTCCGGATCCAGGCGAGGAACGTCCGCTCGTTGGCCAGCGAGAACCGGTAGTCCGGGGTGGACCCCTCGTCCCGGATCCGCTGCGGCGCGAACCACAGGCGTACGCTCTGCGCGATCTTGTTCACACAGGGCACCTTACGAGGTCAGAGTGCCCGGAACCGCTGGAGCCGCCGGTACGCCTCCACGCCGTCCGGCACCCACAGCCACTCGCCGAGCCGCGCTTCCAGCTCCGCGTCGTCCAGGAAGGTGTGCCAGGCGACCTCCTCGGCCTGCGGCGAGACCGGAAGCTCGCACCGCACCTGGTAGACCGCCGACCACCAGGAGTGCTTCTCATCGGTGTAGAGGAACCGGAACAGCGGCTCGGGCTCCGGCAGCCCGGACACGCCCAGCTCCTCCTCCGCCTCGCGCAGCGCCGCCACGTCGTAGGACTCGCCCGCGCCGACCACTCCGCCGACGAACATGTCGTAGTACGACGGGAAGACCAGCTTGGTGGCCGTGCGCCGGTGGACGAAGACCCGGCCCTCGGCGTCCCGCGCCTCGATGAAGACGCAGCGGTGGCGCAGTCCCCGGGCGGTCGCCTCGCCGCGCGGCGCCTGGCCGATGACCTCGTCGTTCTCGTCGACGATGTCCAGGATCTCGTCAGAAGGCGTCATGCGTTTCATCCAACAGCACCCGGGTGGTTGACGTGGCAGCGGCCGGTACCCAAGATCTGACGCACGGGTAACTTGAACGTTTCTCCCACCCCTGAGCCGCCCCGAACAGGATGGAACCCATGGCGTACGACGCTGATGTGATCGTGATCGGGGCAGGTCTCGCCGGACTCGTGGCCACCGCCGAACTGGTCGACGCCGGCCGTTCCGTGATCCTCCTCGACCAGGAGCCCGAGCAGTCGATCGGCGGGCAGGCCCACTGGTCCTTCGGCGGCCTCTTCCTCGTCGACTCGCCCGAGCAGCGCCGGCTGCGCATCAAGGACAGCCGCGAGCTCGCTCTCCAGGACTGGTACGGCACCGCCGGGTTCGACCGCAAGGAGGACCACTGGCCGAAGAAGTGGGCCGAGGCGTACGTCGACTTCGCGGCCGGTGAGAAGCGCTCCTGGCTGCACCAGCAAGGGCTGCGGATCTTCCCGGTCGTCGGCTGGGCGGAGCGCGGCGGCTACGACGCGACGGGCCACGGCAACTCCGTACCCCGCTTCCACATCACCTGGGGCACCGGCCCCGGCGTCGTCGCCCCCTTCGAGCGGCGGGTCCGCGCGGGCGTCGCCAAGGGGCTCGTCCAGCTGAGGTTCCGCCACCGCGTCACCGGCCTCGCCCGCACCGCCGGGGCGCTGGACACGGTCACCGGCGAGATCCTGGAGCCGAGCGCGGCCGGGCGAGGCACCGCCAGCAGCCGGGAGGCGACCGGCACCTTCGAGCTGAAGGCCCAAGCGGTGATCGTCACCTCCGGAGGCATCGGCGGCAACCACGACCTGGTCCGCTCGCAGTGGCCCGAGCGGCTCGGCACCCCGCCCGAGAAGCTGCTCTCCGGCGTCCCCGCCCACGTGGACGGCCTGATGCTGGGCATCGCCGAGGAGGCGGGCGCGCACCACATCAACCGGGACCGGATGTGGCACTACACCGAGGGCATCGAGAACTGGAACCCGATCTGGTCCAAGCACGCCATCCGCATCCTGCCCGGCCCCTCCTCCCTCTGGCTGGACGCTCGGGGCAGGCGCCTGCCGGTCCCGCTCTTCCCCGGCTTCGACACGCTCGGCACCCTCGAACACATCATGAAGTCGGGCCACGGCTACACCTGGTTCGTGCTCAACCAGCGCATCATCGGCAAGGAGTTCGCGCTCTCCGGCTCCGAGCAGAACCCGGACCTGACCGGCAAGTCGGTACGCGACGTCATCGGCCGGGCCCGCGCGGACGTGCCCGCACCGGTGAAGGCGTTCATGGACCACGGCGCCGACTTCGTGGTGGAGAAGGACCTCGACGCGCTGGTCCGGGGCATGAACGCGGTGAGCGGCGACGGCCTGATCGACGCGGCGGACCTGCGCCGCGAGATCACCGCCCGGGACCGCGAGATCGCCAACCCCTTCACCAAGGACCTCCAGGTCACCGCGATCCACGGCGCCCGCGCCTACCTCGGCGACCGCCTCATCCGTACGGCGAAACCGCACCGCATCCTGGACCCGGCGGCGGGCCCGCTCATCGCCGTACGCCTCAACATCCTGACCCGCAAGTCCCTCGGCGGCCTGGAGACGGACCTCTCCTCCCAGGTCCTCACCGCGGACGGCAGCCCGCTCCCGGGCCTGTACGCGGCGGGCGAGGCGGCCGGCTTCGGCGGCGGCGGAGTCCACGGCTACCGCTCGCTGGAGGGCACGTTCCTGGGCGGCTGCATCTTCTCGGGCCGAGCGGCGGGAAGGGCAGCGGCGAGGGCGGTCTCCTGACGAGCCCCTGCGGCCCGTTCAAGCCCCTCCGGCGATCGAGGAGCGCGCCCGCAATTCGCGCCGCTCCCGCACGGAGCGGTCCGGGCCGGCAATTCAAGCCGCTCCCGTACGAAGCGGTCCGGGCCCGCCATTCAAGCCCCTCCGGCGATTGAGGAGCGGGGCCCGGGGCAGCGCCCCGGAGCTCCACCCGGCCGAAGGCCCGCCGCACACCCCGTGGGGCCCCTCACCCGGAGGAGGCCCCACCCCCGTCCAACACCTCCACCACCCGAAACCGCTCAGCCACAATCATCGTCCCGTCGTCCACCGTGAACGCCGGATCCCCCATCGCCTCCCGCATCTCCTCCCCGTGCCAGAACGCCTCGTGCCCCGCACGCCATTCGGCCACCGACCGATACCCCTCGCCCTCGTCGAGCGCATGCTGCAGATCCACCTCCCCGAGCGGCAGCACCCGTACCTCGGTCATCTCCAGCACCGCCACCTCCCGCCCCTCCGAGTCGATCAGCGCGGACCGTTCGCCCACCGGCGGAAGCTCCTCGCCCTCCAGCTCGTACTCGGCCAACAGCCCGGAGGTGGACACCTTTTCACCGGAGAGGACCGCCGCCACCAGCCGGTCGCGCAACGGGCCGGGAAAGGCGAGAAGGAAGGGGGCGAGGGGTTCGCGAGGCTCCATCCCCTCAGTGTGTCAGGCCTCACTCCCCACCCGCCCACCCCACCCGCACGCTGCGTAAACACCTCTTCCGGCCCGACGACTTCCGGCCAACTATCCGAAAAGGGAGTGGAGTTGGTAGAGACCTCCTCTTGACTCGGAGCATTCCCTACCGCTTGGCTGTGCGCGATCATCTGCTCGCACACCGCGTCGAAAGAAGTCTGCGGCATGTCCCCGCCTCCGCCGCCCCTGGGCCGCTCCCGCCGCCGGGGCGGCCGCTCGGACCACGCCTTCGACCCGGCCCTGGACGACCGCGAACTCATCGACGCGCGCAGCCAGTTCACCCAGGGTCGCTGGGGCGCCGCCCGGGCCCTGCTGGTGGCCACCGGCAAGGACTGGGACCGCCGGGGACACCGCCTCCTGGGCCTCGCCGAGATCCCCTCCGCCGCGGACTGGGCCGGCGACTGGCTGCTCGCCGAACCCGAGAGCGCCGACGCCACCACCCTCCTCGGCTGCGCCTGTGTCGTACGGGCCCTGCGTCCCAAGGCCAGGCCCGACGACACCGCCCGCGCCCGGCAGGCCTGTCTCGCCGCCGCCCGCATCACCCCCGACGACCCCACGCCGTGGCTGGCCCTGCTCCTCCTGGACCGGGGCCGCGAGGACGGCGGCGACGAGACCGGCCGGCTCTTCGAGGAGGTCCGCTCCCGCCACCCCGAGCACCACCACGCCCACCACGTGATGACCGCGCAACTGGCCGAGAGCCGCCCCGACAGCGGCCAGGACCCGCTCCACGAGGTGTACGACTTCGCCGCCTGGGCCGCCGAACAGGCGCCGGCCGACTCGCCGCTCGCCGTCCTCCCGGTCATCGCGCACGCCGAGCGCTACCGCGTACTGGTGGCGGCGGGCAGCGAACCGGACGACCCGGTGGCGTCCGGGCACTGGTCGGGCAGGCGGGCCCGGCAGGTGATGAAGGCGGCCTTCGACTGGTGGCTGGAGTGGGAGCACGAGGACCACCCCCGCCACCGCGTCGACCTCAACTTCCTGGCCCACGCCAAGGTCTGCGAGGGCCGGACCGCCGAGGCGGCCGCCCTCTTCCACCGCATCGGCCCGCACGCCACGGCCGCGCCCTGGTCGTACTCCGGCCGCGACCCGTACGCCGCGTTCACCGCCGCCCGCGACCACGCACTCGGCACGCCCTGACGCACCCACGCACGCACGCCCGAGAACCGAAGACCGAAGAAGGGACCACCCCCGCCATGTCGACGGGCAGTTCATCTCCAGGCAGGACCCGGCAGACCGGCACCACCCGGCAGACCGGCGACACCGGCGGGATCAACACCTACAAGGGGGAGGAGCGCGCTCTGCGCGCCGACCGCCTCGGCACCCCCGGCCTGCTCCTCTCCGTGCTCGCCGCCAGCGCCCCGCTGATGGTGGTCGCCGGGGTGATGCCCACGGTCTTCGGCGTGATGGGCATCGTCGGCCAGCCTCTTCTCTACGTGATCCTCGGCGCCGTCCTGATGCTGTTCAGCGTCGGCTACGCGGAGATGAGCCGGCACGTCCACAACGCCGGCGCCTTCTACGCGTACATCGCCCGCGGCCTCGGCCCGACGGCCGGTGCCGGGGCCTCGCTGGTGGCGCTGGTGGCGTACAGCGCGATGCAGGTCGGCATCTACGGGATCCTCGGCTTCGAGGTGTCCGTCATCCTCTCCACGTACGCCGGCATCGACGTGCAGTGGTGGATCCCCGCACTGATCTCGGTGGTCGTGGTCGGCATCCTCGGCTGGCTGAAGATCGACCTCAACGCCAAGGTGCTCGGCGTCCTGCTGGTCATCGAGTGCCTGCTCGTCGTGATCTTCGACATCGCCGCCGTCTCCGAGCCGGGTCCCGAGGGGCTCTCGTTCGCGGCGTTCAACCCGGAGACCCTCACCGGCGCCGGGCTCTCCACCGCGCTCTGCTTCTGCATCGCGGCGTTCGTCGGCTTCGAGCAGGCGCCGGTCTACGCGGAGGAGACCAGCCGCCCGCAGATCGTGGTCTCCCGTGTCATGTTCCTGGCGGTGGGATACGCCGCGCTCTTCCTGGCCATCAGCTCCTGGGCCCTCACTGTCGCCGCCGGACCCGGCTTCATCGCCGACACCTCGCTGAAGGAGGGTCCGGGCATGCTGTTCGGCCTCACCGAGGAGCGGCTCGGCTCGACCTTCACCGACGTGCTGCACATCCTCTTCGTCACCGGCATGTTCGCGGCCCTCCTCAGCTTCCACAACGTGGTCGCCCGCTACGCGTTCGCGATGGGCCGCGAAGGGCTGCTGCCCGCCCGCTTCGGCCGGACCAACCGGGCGAGCGGCGCACCGGGCATCGGCTCGCTGCTCCAGTCCGTCATCTCCGTGGTGATCGTGCTGGCCTTCGCCTTCAGCGACGGCAACCACATCGGCGACCCGACCGTCCCGGTCCTGCGCCTGTTCACCTGGATGGGCAACGTCGGCGCGCTCGGCGTGATCCTGCTCATGGCCGCCGCCGCCTTCGCCGTCATCGCCTTCTTCGTCAAGCGCGGCGCGGGCCGGGTCCAGGCACCGCGCCTGGTCGCCTCCGGGCTCGCTGGGATCGCGCTGCTGTCGATCGCCGTCTTCACCGTCCGCGACTTCGACGTCCTGGTCGGCTCCGGCGACGGTTCGGTCCTCAACTGGCTGCTGCCCGGCGTGATCGTCCTCGCGCTGATCGGCGGCCTGGTCTACGGAGCGGTCCTGCGCAAGGTCAAGCCCGAGGTGCACGCCCGCATCGGCCTCGGCAACGAGGCGTTCCAGCTGGAGAAGGCGGCCGAGAGCGAGGCCACCCGCCGCTGACCACCTCGTACGTACGCAGGAGCGCCCGCCCCGGTACGGAACCGGGGCGGGCGCTCTCCATCTGCGCGGGGCCGCTACAGCAGCAGCGACAGCGGCAGGATGAAGGCGATGGCCACCACGGAGATGATCGTCTCCATCACCGACCAGGTCTTCACGGTCTGGCCGACGTCCATCCCGAAGTACTCCTTCACCAGCCAGAACCCGGCGTCGTTCACATGGCTGAAGAAGAGCGAACCGGCACCGATCGCCAGCACCAGCAGGGCCGCGTGCGAGGTCGACATGTCGGCCGCGAGCGGCGCGACCAGACCGGCGGCGGAGATCGTGGCGACCGTGGCCGAGCCGGTGGCGAGGCGGATCGCGACGGCGATCAGCCAGCCGAGCAGCAGGGCGGGGATCGACCAGTTCTCGGAGAAGTCCAGGATCATCTGGCCGACCCCGGCGTCGATCAGCGTCTGCTTGAAGCCACCGCCGGCGCCGACGATCAGCAGGATCCCGGCGATCGGAGCGAGCGACTTCTCCACGGTCCCGGCGAGCTTGCCCTTGGTGAACCCGGCGGCCCGGCCGAGGGTGAACATCCCGAGCAGGACGGCGGCGAGCAGGGCGATCAGCGGCGAGCCGATCACGTCCGTCACCCGCTGGACGCTGTTCTCCGGGTCGTCCACGACGATCTCGACGAGCGCCTTGAGCAGCATCAGCACCACCGGCAGCAGGATCGTCACCAGGGTGGCGGCGAAGCTCGGGCGGCGGTCCAGGTCCTCGGACGGGCGCTGCGGGATCATCTTCTCCGGCGGCTCGATGTCCACCCAGCGCGCGGCGTACCGGGCGAAGACCGGACCGGCGATGATCACGGTCGGGATGGCGACCAGCACACCGAGCGCCAGCGTCACCCCGAGATTGGCGTCCAGCGCGTCGATCGCGACCAGCGGGCCGGGGTGCGGCGGGATGAGGCCGTGCATCACGGAGAGTCCGGCCAGCGCCGGGATGCCGATCCGCATCAGGGAGAAGTTGCCGCGCTTGGCGACGAGCAGCACCACCGGGATCATCAGCACGATCCCGACCTCGAAGAAGAGCGGCAGACCGATGATGGAGGCGATGAGGACCATCGCCCACGGCATGGCCCCCCGGCTCGCCTTCGCCAGGATGGTGTCGACGATCTGGTCGGCCCCGCCGGAGTCGGCGAGCAGCTTGCCCAGGATGGCGCCGAGCGCGATGAGCACTCCCACGCTCGCGACGGTGGAGCCGAGGCCCGCGGTGAAGCTGGCGATCGTGTCGGCCGGGGCCGCTCCCGCGAAGGAGCCGAGCGCCAGCGAACCGATGGTCAGCGCCAGGAACGCGTGCATCTTGAGCTTGGTGATCAGGAGAACGATGACGGCGATGCCCGCCAGGACGGCGATGCCCAACTGCGCGTTGCCTGCCGAGGTGATCGGTTCGGCGGCGTCCGCTGCCAGCATCTCGACGCTGAGACTGGTCACGGTGATGGTCCTTAACTGTCGAGCCGGCGCAGTGCGGCGACGGCTCGCTGGGTGATTTCCGTAGGGGTGCCGGACACGTCGACGTCCACCCCGGCCTCATCGGCCTGGAGCGGCTGCAACGTCGCGAACTGGGAGTCGAGCAGCGCGGTGGGCATGAAGTGGCCCTTGCGGTCCGCCATCCGCTCCTCGATCAGCGCCCGGTCGCCGGTCAGATGCAGAAACAGCGCGTCGGGCGCCCCGGCCCGCAGCCGGTCGCGGTAGGACCGCTTGAGCGCCGAGCTGGAGACCACCCCACCGAGCCCCGCCCGCCCGTGCGCCCACGCACCGATGGCGTCCAGCCAGGGCCACCGGTCGTCGTCGTCCAGGGGGGTGCCGGCCGACATCTTCGCGATGTTCGCCGGCGGATGGAAGTCGTCGCCCTCGGCGTACGGAACGCCGAGTTCGGCGGCGAGCAGGGGACCGATCGTGGTCTTGCCGGTTCCTGCTACGCCCATCACCACGACGACGTGGGGGGTGCTCATGGGGTGCCTCGCTGTCTTCTTCGACATCGGTCCGTCGCGCTACTGAAACCTATTAGGTACGACTTATTCAAGAGTCTGTGACAGATACGTCGTACTTTTTGTTCCCGAGGGCCGCCCCGTAGGCTTGCCCCATGACCACACAGAGCCAGGGGCTGCATACACATGTGCTGGACACCCTGGGTCTGGAGATCTCCTCCGGCCAGTGCCCGCCGGGCAACGTCCTACGCACCGACGAGCTGGCCCAGCGCTTCGACGTCTCCCGTACGGTGATCCGCGAAGTCGTCCGGGTCCTGGAGTCGATGCACCTGGTCGAGTCCCGCCGCCGGGTCGGCGTGACCGTCCGCCCGACCGAGGCCTGGAACGTCTACGACCCGCAGGTCATCCGCTGGCGGCTGGCCGGCTCCGACCGCCCCCGCCAGCTGCGCTCCCTCACGGTCCTGCGCTCCGCGATCGAGCCGGTCGCGGCGGGCCTCGCCGCCCGCCACGCCACCGCCGAGCAGTGCGCCGAGCTCACCGAACGCGCCCTCGGCATGGTCGCCACCTCGCGCGGCCAGCAGCTGGAGGGCTACCTCGAACACGACATCGCCTTCCACCGCATCGTCCTCAACGCCTCCGGCAACGAGATGTTCGCCCGCCTCGGGGACGTCGTCTCCGAGGTCCTCGCGGGCCGCACCCACCACCAGGTGATGTTCGAGGACCCCGACCCGGCCGCCGTCACCCTCCACGTACGCCTCGCCGAAGCGGTCCGCGAGGGCGACCCGGAAGCGGCCGAGCGCCTCACCAAGGAGATCGCGGTCGGCGCCCTGCACGAGTTGGACGTGCTCGCTCCGTAGAGGGTGCTCCGAGGCGTACGGTGGTCCGCGATCGATCTTCGCGAAGCGCGGGAGCAGGGAGAGCAGGGTTATGCCACAGCAGGTGCAAGCGGTCATCGCACCCGGGAAGAACGAGCCGGTGCGGGTCGAGACGATCGTCATCCCGGACCCCGGCCCCGGGGAGGCCGTCGTGAAGATCCAGGCGTGCGGCGTCTGCCACACCGACCTGCACTACAAGCAGGGCGGGATCAACGACGAGTTCCCCTTCCTCCTCGGCCACGAGGCGGCGGGCGTCGTGGAGTCGGTCGGCGAAGGCGTCACCGACGTGGCCCCCGGTGACTTCGTCATCCTCAACTGGCGTGCGGTGTGCGGCCAGTGCCGTGCCTGTCTGCGCGGCCGCCCCTGGTACTGCTTCGACACCCACAACGCCAAGCAGAAGATGACGCTGCTCGACGGCACCGAGCTGTCACCCGCCCTCGGCATCGGCGCCTTCGCCGAGAAGACCCTCGTCGCCTCCGGCCAGTGCACCAAGGTCGACCCCGAGGTGGCCCCCGAGGTCGCCGGACTCCTCGGCTGCGGTGTCATGGCGGGCATCGGCGCCGCCATCAACACCGGCCAGGTCGGCCGCGGCGACTCGGTCGCCGTCATCGGCTGCGGCGGCGTCGGCGACGCGGCTATCGCCGGGGCCCGGCTGGCCGGAGCGGCGAAGATCATCGCGGTCGACATCGACGACCGCAAGCTGGAGACGGCGAAGACGATGGGCGCCACCCACACCGTCAACTCCCGCTCCACGGACGCCGTCGAGGCGATCCGGGAACTCACCGACGGCAACGGCGCCGACGTCGTCATCGAGGCCGTCGGCCGCCCGGAGACGTACGAACAGGCCTTCTACGCCCGCGACCTGGCGGGCACGGTCGTCCTCGTCGGCGTCCCCACCCCGGACATGAAGCTCGAACTCCCGCTCCTGGACGTCTTCGGCCGCGGCGGCTCGCTCAAGTCCTCCTGGTACGGCGACTGCCTGCCCTCCCGCGACTTCCCGATGCTCGTCGACCTCCACCAGCAGGGCCGCTTGGACCTCGCCGCCTTCGTCACCGAGACGATCGGCATCGGTGACGTCGAGCAGGCCTTCGCCCGGATGCACGACGGCGACGTCCTCCGCTCGGTGGTGGTCTTCTGATGACCGTCCGCATCGACCACCTGGTCACCTCCGGCACCTTCGCCCTCGACGGCGGCGAATGGGAGGTCGACAACAACGTCTGGATCGTCGGCGACGACACCGAGGCGATCGTCATCGACGCCGCCCACGACGCCGCCGCCATCGAGGCCGCGCTCGGCGGCCGTACGCTGCGCGCCATCGTCTGCACCCACGCGCACAACGACCACATCGACGCCGCCCCGGCCCTCGCCGAGGCCACCGGCGCCCCGATCCTGCTGCACCCGCACGACCTCCCGCTCTGGCTCCAGACCCACCCGGAACGGACCCCCGACGGCCCCCTGGCCGACGGCCAGGAACTCACCGTCGCCGGGACCACCCTCACGGTCCTGCACACCCCCGGCCACGCCCCCGGATGCGTCTGCCTCTACGCCCCCGAGCTGGGGACGGTCTTCACGGGCGACACGCTCTTCCAGGGCGGCCCCGGCGCCACCGGCCGCTCCTTCTCGGACTTCCCGACGATCATCGACTCGATCCGGGACCGGCTGCTCACCCTCCCGGGCGACACCAAGGTCCGCACGGGCCACGGCGACCCCACCACCATCGGCGCGGAGGCCCCGCAGCTCGACGACTGGATCAAGCGCGGCCACTGACGACCGCGTACGTCACCTCTCCGGCCAGGCGGAGAGCCGCAGTCCGCTCTCGAAGCGGCGCGGCTCCCCGCTGACCGGATCGGTGAACTCCAGCCGCCGCGCCAGCAACTGCAACGGCTTCGAGAAGTCCTCCACAGCGTCCTCCGGCTCCACCACCGGATACAGCGGATCATGGACGATCGGCACGCCCAGCGCGTTCATATGGACCCGCAGCTGATGCGTCCGCCCGGTGGCGGGCACCAGCCGGTAGAGGCCCAGTCCACCGCGCGCCTCCACCAGCTCCACCCGGCTCTCACTGTTCGCCTCACCCGGCTCCTCCCGGGCGGCGAGCACCCCGCGCTCCTTCACGATCCGGCTCCGCACGGTCCGGGGCAGGGCCACCGAAGGGTCGTACGGGGCCACCGCCTCGTACTCCTTGCGCACCAGCCGGTCCCGGAACAGCGTCTGGTACGCACCCCGCTCCTCCGGCCGCACCACGAAGAGCACGAGCCCTGCCGTCAGCCGGTCCAGCCGGTGCGCGGGCTGGAGCGCCGGCACCCCCAGCTCCCGCCGCAGCCGCGCCACCGCGGTCTCCGTGATGTGCCGGCCCCGGGGCGTGGTGGCGAGGAAGTGCGGCTTGTCCACGACCACGAGATGCGCGTCCCGGTACACGACCCCGATGGGGAACGGCACCGGCTCCTCGGCCGCGAAGTCCCGGTGGAACCAGAGGCTCCGCCCGGCGGTATACGGCTCGTCACCCCGTACGGCGGTCCCGTCGGCCCCCACGAACCGCCCCGCATCGAGCATCGCCACCACCCGCGCGACCCCGATCGCCGCACCGAACCGTCCGGCCAGATACGCACCGACGCTCGCCCAGAGCCCGTCCGGATCCTCCGGCAGCCGCACCCGTACGGCATCGATCCCGTCCCGCTGCGGGAGAGGCCCGGCGGACGCCTTCCTGCGGCCCCTCATCCTCACCCCTTCCCGCCCTGACCCGGTGACGCAAAAGAGCCCCACCGAAGTGGGGCTCCTGCTGGTGTCCGAGGGGGGACTTGAACCCCCACGCCCGATAAAGGGCACTAGCACCTCAAGCTAGCGCGTCTGCCATTCCGCCACCCGGACAAGGTGTCTGTCTCGCGGGCCGTGCCCGTTCCGACGTGGAAAACCATAGCAAACATTCGAGGGTGCTCGATCACGCCCCGATGGCTGTGAACGGTGCGTGACGGGCGGTGCACGGCCTTGGGTGTGGGCCGTGGGCGCGGGAGGATGGGAAGGGAGCACCAGAGCGACAGCGGAAGGAAGCAGCGTGAGCGAGAGCAGCACGGGCAAGGCCGTCGGCGGCGGCAACGCCGAGAAGGAGGTCGTGGACCTCTGTCGCGACCTGATCCGGATCGACACCAGCAACTACGGCGACCACTCCGGCCCCGGCGAGCGGCTGGCCGCCGAGTACGTGGCGGAGAAGCTGGCCGAGGTGGGTCTGGAGCCGCAGATCTTCGAGTCGCACAAGGGCCGCGCCTCCACCGTCGCCCGGATCGAGGGCGAGGACCCCTCCCGGCCCGCGCTGCTCATCCACGGCCACACCGACGTCGTCCCGGCCAACGCTGCGGACTGGACGCACGACCCGTTCTCCGGCGAGATCGCGGACGGCTGTGTCTGGGGCCGGGGCGCGGTCGACATGAAGGACATGGACGCGATGACCCTCGCGGTCGTACGGGAGCGGATGCGCACCGGCCGCAAGCCCCCGCGCGACATCGTGCTGGCCTTCCTCGCGGACGAGGAGGCGGGCGGTACGTACGGCGCCCGGTACCTCGTCGACAACCACCCGGGGCTCTTCGAGGGCGTCACCGAGGCGATCAGCGAGGTCGGCGGGTTCTCGTTCACCGTCAACGAGAACCTGCGGCTGTATCTGGTGGAGACGGCCCAGAAGGGCATGCACTGGATGAAGCTCACCGTGGACGGCACCGCCGGGCACGGCTCGATGATCCACAAGGACAACGCCATCACGGAGCTGTCCGAGGCGGTCGGGCGGCTGGGGCGGCACAAGTTCCCGGTGCGGGTCACCAAGACGCTGCGGCACTTCCTGGACGAGCTCTCGGACGCGCTCGGCACCGAGCTGGACCCGGAGAACATGGACGAGACGCTCGCCAAGCTCGGCGGCATCGCCAAGCTGATCGGCGCCTCCCTCCAGAACACCGCCAACCCGACCCAGCTCGGCGCCGGCTACAAGGTCAACGTCATCCCGGGCCAGGCCACCGCTCATGTCGACGGCCGGTACCTGCCGGGGTACGAGGAGGAGTTCCTCGCCGACCTGGACCGGATCCTCGGCCCCAACGTGCGGCGCGAGGACGTGCACGCGGACAAGGCGCTGGAGACCACCTTCGACGGCGCGCTGGTCGACGCCATGCAGACCGCGCTGGTCGCCGAGGACCCGATCGCCCGGGCCGTGCCGTACATGCTCTCGGCCGGCACCGACGCCAAGTCCTTCGACGACCTGGGCATCCGCGGCTTCGGCTTCGCCCCGCTGAAGCTGCCCCCGGAGCTGGACTTCGCCGGGATGTTCCACGGCGTCGACGAGCGCGTCCCGGTGGACGGTCTGCAGTTCGGCGTGCGGGTGCTCGACCGGTTCATCGACCACAGCTGACCGGACCCGTACGAACCGCCGACCGGACGCGGACGGACGGTGACCCGGGCCCGTACGAACCGCCGACCGGGCCCGGGCGCAATTCGACCGCCTGTGCGTACGTGACCGAAAGGGTGAAACGCGCCGTTCACGCGTAGCCCCGCCCCGTCCTCCTCGTTACAAGGTTTGCGGTCCGCGGCTGGGACCGCACTTTCCAACTAGGAGGAATCATGATCAAGAAGGTCGTCGCAGTTGCGGCTGCCACCGGTGGCCTCGTTCTCGCGGGTGCGGGCATGGCTTCCGCCGACGCGGGCGCCCAGGGTGCGGCCATCGGCAGCCCCGGCGTGCTCTCCGGCAACGTCGTCCAGGTCCCGGTCCACGTGCCGATCAACCTGTGCGGCAACACGGTCTCCGTGATCGGGCTGCTGAACCCCGCCTTCGGCAACACCTGCGTCAACGCCTGACGCTGGTCGTCAACCCGTTAAGGGTTTGAGCCCGGCCGGTCCCGGAGTGCGTGCCATGCACTCCGGGACCGTTCGGCATTCGGCTCCCGCACGGTCATGTCCGGGGGTTTTTCGGAAGGCAGAAGGCAGGAAACAAACCTATGCGACAGGTCACTCGTAAAGGCCTGATCACCATGGCGGCGGCGGGCGGGGTCCTCGCGCTCAGCGGCGGCTATGCCCACGCCGACGCCGGAGCGGCCTCCACGGCCACCGGCTCGCCGGGCGTACTGTCCGGCAACTCGGTCTCGGTCCCGATCGACATCCCGGTCAACGTCTGCGGAAACTCGGTCACCGTCGGCGGTCTCATCAACCCGACCTTCGGCAACGACTGCGAGAACGGGTCGGCGGGGTCGAGCCAGGGATCCGGACCGCAGAACCGTATCGGCGGCGGCTCCGGCGACACGGCCCAGGCGGGCAACACCGCGCAGGCGGGCGACACCACCGCCTCGGACCGGCACGGCGAGCCCGGCACGGGCCGCCACCGGGCCGGTGGCGCGAGTGCGGAAGGGGTCGCCCAGGGCTCGCCCGGCATCCTCTCCGGCAACGCGATCCAGGCGCCGGTCAGCATCCCCGTGAACGTCTGCGGCAACAGCGTCTCCGTGATCGGGCTGCTGAACCCGACCTTCGGCAACAGCTGCTCCAACGACGCCGAGCCGCCGCCCCCGCCGCCGCCGGTGAAGCCCCCGGTCACGCCGGAGACGCCGGTCGACCCGCCGGTCGAGCCCCCGGCCAACCAGCCGCCCGAGCCGAACGTCCCCGAGCCCCAGCTGGAGCCGGAGGAGCAGCTCGCGCAGACCGGCGCGGGCGGCATGGAGATGCTCATCCCGGCGAGCGCCGGACTGCTGCTCGCCGGCCTGGGATCGGTGCTCTACCGCCGCTCCCGCAGCGCCGCCTGACCCTGGCGCGCACAGCTGTCACAGCTGGCACAGCAGGAGCAGTACAGCAGGACGCACCATGGACGGGCCCCGCGGTCGCGGGGCCCGTTCCCTGTCCTCAGGTGGCGCCCAACCCTGTCACCAGGTGGCTCGGAGCTGACGGATGATCCGTCTGCGCAACCGCACCCTGCGGCTGCCGTCACGGCGCAGCGTCAGGCGGTCCAGCTCCCAGTGTCCGTACTCGGCGTGGTCGGTCAGCAGTCGGGCCGCTTCCTTGCGGGAGACCCCGCGCGGCACGTACACGTCGACAAATTCGTATTCCGGCATCGCATCTATTGTGCGGGCAGAGGCCCGGTACGGATAGCGTCTGCACTATGTCTGATGCTGCGCAGCCCACCGCTGCCGAGGTACGTGCCGCCGCCGAGGCGGTCAAAGCCGCGATCGACCGTCACCTCGACGCGGTCGAACGCCGTACCGGGGACGACGACCCCGCCGTCTACGAAGCGTTCAACTCACTGGCCGCTGCGGCCGAGGTCTACGACGAGCTGCTCTACGACCGCTACGACGAGGTCACCCCCTTCGAGATCCCCGGCGCGGACGACTCCCTGCCGCCCTACGCCGGACCCGCCGAGCCCAGCGCGCTGAGCGTGCTGATCCGGCGCGACTACGCGGTCGCGGAGCCCCCGCGGCTGCTCGCCCAGGCCCAGCGCCTCGCCGACATCGACGCCGGACCCGGCGCGGACGGGACCACGACCCCGGTGGTCGGCACCAGCGTCCACGCCGCGCTCGGCATGCTCTTCGGCGAGTACGAACCGGACGAGATCGCCTCCCGGCACAAGGAGTTCGGCCTGGAGGAGGGCGACTCCACGCTCTGGGTCTCGGCCGCGGAGGCGCTTCCGGAGCCGGGGGAGTGGCTCGGCGCCCCGTTCGAGGACGCCGACCCCGAGCTGGTGGTGTGCCGCTTCGACGTCAGCGCCGTCTTCGACGAGGAGGAGCTGGACGAGGAGCTCGACGAGCCGGCGGCCGGCCGCGCATGACCCGACAGCGGGCCCCGGTGCGGAGTGCGCCGGGGCCCGCTGTCGTACGTCCCTCAGGAAGCCGCGTCAGGTGTCGGCACGGCCTCCAGGAGCGGGCGGAGCCGGGTCGTCCGCTCCTGGGCCGGGACCTGCGCCACCGCGTGCGGCAGCGCCTGGTCCACCCCGTGCACCACGGACAGATGGCGCTCGCCCCGGCCGAACGCGGTGTAGACCCACGGCCGGCTCAGCCCCGCCGCCGCGTCGCCCGGCAGCACCACCACCGCGGCGGGCCAGCGCATCCCGGCCGCCTGATGGGCACTGAGCGCCCACCCGTGCCGCACCGCCGACTCCACCCGCTCCTGCGGTACGACGACGGGGACGCCGCCGCACTCCAGGTGCAGCCCCTCCGCGTCCGCCGAGCGCACCACGCCCGGCACCACACGGCCGGGCGCCGGGACATGGATCACGCGGTCGCCCGGGTCGAACCCGCCGAACCGGCCGGGCCCCGGGTTGAGCCGCTGCTTCAGGGCCTCGTTGAGCACCCGGGTCCCGGCCGCGCCGCCATGGCCCACGGTGATGACCTGGGTGTCGGCGGCGGGGATCGAGAAGGCCCGGGGCACCGAGTCCGCGACGAGCTGCACCGTACGGTGGACCGCCTCGCCCGCATCGCGGACCGGGACGATCACGACCTCCTTGCCGGGCGCCTCCACCTGGGTCAGCTCGCCGATGCCGATCCCGGAGACGAGCTCGCCGATCGGGCCGGGATCCGGCGTACGGGAGACGACCTGCGGGCACGCGCGTGCGGCCAGCACGTCCGCGAAGACCCGCCCGGCGCCCGCCGAACCCAGCACACCGGGGTCACCGCTCAGCACCAGGCGGGTCCCGTCCGCCAGCGCCTCGACGAGGACGGCCGCGCCCTCCACGTCCAGCTGCGGGGCGTCCAGCACGACGAGCAGGTCGAGCGCGAGCGCCCCTTCCTCGTCACGGCCCGGGCCCTCGGCGCCGGAGAGCAGCCCGGCCAGGGTGACCGCCGCCTCCGGGGCGCCGACCGCTTCGGCCAGCCGGCGGCGGCCGTCCTCGCTGTGGGCGGCGCCCAGGGCCCGCAGGCCCAGGCCCCGCGCCGCGGCGATCAGGGCGGCGGGCTCGGCCCGGGCCGCCTCGCCGCCGCTGTGGGCGACGAGCCCGGCGGTGGCCGCCGTACGGATCAGCTCGGCGGCGGAGGGGGAGGGCGCGGCGGCAGCGGCCTCCGTCCAGTCGGCCCCCTTCTCGCAGGCGTTCATGAGGCGGGCCAGGCCGTCGGCGAGGCTCTCCTCGGCCAGCGCGTACCGGTCGAGACCCAGCAGCACCTGGACCGGCTCCGGGGCCTCGGCGGCCTCCTCGCCCTCCCGCTCCTCGGCGGCCTCCGACTCCGTGGGGTCCGCGCCCTCCTGGAAGACCAGGGCCACACCCTCCTCCACGGCGTCGCGCACGGCCTCCTCCGGGTCGCTCACCGCACGCTCGGCGAGCGCGGCCCGTACCGCCTCGGCGTCCAGCGCCGTGTGGCCCTGGAGGGCGGCCCGCTCCAGCAGCCAGCCGACCAGGGCCGCCGTGCGGCGCCCGTCGTCCGGGCCGCACGCGGCGCCCAGCAGGGCCCGGGCGAAGCCGTCCGCCTGCTCGGGCCGGACGCCGGGGACCGCCAGCAGCTGCCAGGGGTCGGCGCGCAGCAGCTCGGCGGCCTGCTCGCCCAGGGTCGCGGTCGCGGGGCGGGCCAGGACCTCAGGGGCCCCGCCCTCGGCGAGGACCGCGCGCACCGCCTCCGTGGCCTCGGGCGAGGCGGTCCGGTCGACGGGTGCGGCCGGGGCGGGCGCGGGGCGGTGAGGCTGTCCTGCGGGTGCCGGGACGGCGCGGCGGGGCGCGGGCGGCGGTGCGGGGGAGTCGAAGAACTCGGCGCCCGCCTTCTCGCCGCTCTCCACGGCCCGTACGGCCGCGAGCAGATCGGCGGCGGTGCCGCTCAGTTTCGTACCGGCGGCGACGGGACCATCCTTCTCCGCCTTGCGCTTCGCGATCTTCTCGCGCAGCTCGCGCTGGGCGGCCAGCTCGGCCTGAGCCTCGGAGAGCGCGGCGGCCACGGGCGCTTCGTCCGCTCCCGCGTCACCGGCGGCTTCACCGGCCTGCTGCCCGCCACCGGAAGCCCCGGCGTCAGCCGCCGCACCGGCCTGCCCGACTTCACCGGCGTCCGCCGCTTCGTCGGCCTGCCCGGCCCCACCGGCCTCAGCGGTCTCCTCAGCTGTCTCAGCCGACTCCGCGGGTCCACCGGCCTCCACAGGTCCGTCACCGGCAGCCCCGGCCCCGGCATCAGCCCCGGCCTCGGCAGCGTCGGGCGCCTCGGCAGCCTCGGGCACTTCGGCGTGCGCGGAGGCCTCGGCGTCGGTGGCCACCGGGGCCTCGGCGGCCTCCGGTGTGTCCGTGCCGGCGGTGCCGGGGGTCTCCCCGGGAAGCGCAGTCACAGCGTGCTCCAGTCCTGGTCGGGATAGCGGTGCACGGGCGCCGACACATCGTCGAGCGCCTGGCAGATCTCGTAGGGAAGAGTAAGCGCCTCCACTGACAAAGCCTCCGTGAGCTGCCCGGCGTTGCGCGCACCGACGATCGGCGCGGCCACACCCGGCCGGTCGCGCACCCACGCCAGCGCCACGTGCAGCGGGCTCGTCGCCAGGCCGTCGGCAGCCGTCGCCACCGCGTCGGTGATCCGGGCCGCCGCGTCGTCCAGGTACGGCTCGACGAACGGGGCGAGCCGCTCGGAGGCGCCCCGGGAGTCGGACGGCGTGCCTTGGCGGTACTTGCCGGTCAGCACGCCACGGCCCAGCGGCGAGGAGGGCAGCAGCCCGATCCCGAGGTCCAGCGCGGCGGGCAGCACCTCGCGCTCGATGCCCCGCTGGAGCAGCGAGTACTCCATCTGCGTACTGGCCAGCCGGGTGCGCACCCCGGGCGCGGCGAGCTGCCAGGTGGCGGCCTTGGCCAGCTGCCAGCCGCAGAAGTTGGACACGCCCGCGTACCGGACCCGGCCGGAGGAGACGGCCAGGTCCACCGCCTGGAGCGTCTCCTCCAGCGGGGTCGCCGGATCGAAGGCGTGGACCTGCCAGAGGTCCACGTAATCCGTGCCGAGCCGCTCCAGCGAGGCGTCCAGCGCGGCCAGCAGGTGTCCGCGCGAGCCGTTGAAGCGGCGGTAGGGGTCGGGGATGTTCCCGGCCTTCGTGGCGATGACCAGATCCTCACGCGGCACCAGGCTGCCGACGAGCCGCCCGAGCAGGAATTCGGCCTCCCCGCCTCCGTACACATCGGCCGTGTCCACCAGGGTGCCGCCCGCGTCCCAGAAGGCCTTGAGCTGGTCGGCGGCGTCGTGCTCGTCCGTGTCCCGGCCCCAGGTGAGGGTGCCGAGCCCGATCCGGGACACGCGTAGGCCGGTGCGGCCGAGATGCCTCTGCTCCATGGGCGCTGAGATTACTGGCCACGGCCCCACCGGGTGCAGGCCTGTGGACAACGCGAGGTCGCGCGGGCCTGCCGGATCGCCGCCACCCGCGCTAGAGTCGCGAGGAAGGGACGTTACTGATCAGTAAGGGGAGCGGCTATGCGGCTCGGCATCAATCTCGGCTACTGGGGCGCGGGCATGGACGGCGACAACCTCGCGGTCGCGCAGGAGGCCGATCGCCTCGGCTACGACGTCTGCTGGGCGGCCGAGGCGTACGGCTCCGACGCGCCGACCGTGCTGACCTGGGTCGCGGCGCAGACCGAATCCATCGACGTCGGCTCCGCGATCATGCAGATCCCGGCCCGGCAGCCCGCCATGACCGCGATGACCGCCGCCACCCTCGACTCGCTCTCCGGCGGCCGCTTCCGGCTCGGCCTCGGCGTCTCGGGCCCGCAGGTCTCCGAGGGCTGGTACGGCGTCAAGTTCGACAAGCCGCTGGCCCGCACCCGCGAGTACGTCGAGATCGTCCGCAAGGCGATGACCCGCGAGCGGCTGTCCTACGAGGGGCAGCACTGGACGCTGCCGCTGCCCGGCGGCCCCGGCAAGCCGATCAAGCTCACCGTCCACCCGGAGCGCGAGCACATCCCGCTCTACATCGCCGCGATCGGCCCGAAGAACCTGGAGCAGACCGGCGAGATCGCCGACGGGGCCCTGCTGATCTTCCCCTCCGCCGAGCATCTGGAGGAGACCGCGCTCACCTATCTGCGCGCGGGCCGCGAGAAGGCGGGGAAGACCATGGACGGCTTCGACGTCTCCCCGACGCTGCCGCTCGCCGTCGGCGACGACGTCAAAGGCCTCGCCGACATGTTCCGCCCGTACACCGCCCTGTACGTCGGCGGCATGGGCAGCCGGAAGCAGAACTTCTACAACCAGCTCGCGCAGCGCATGGGGTACGAGAAGGAGGCCGCCGAGATCCAGGACAAGTACCTGGACGGCGACAAGGCCGGCGCGGCCGCCGCCGTACCGCACCAGCTGATCGACCAGACCACGCTGCTCGGGCCCATCGAGCGGATCGCCGACCGGATGCAGGCGTACGCCGCCGCCGGGGTCACCACGCTCAACCTCGCTCCCGCCGGATTCACCCTGGAGGAGCGGATCACCGCCCTGCGTGCCGGTACGGACGCCCTGGAGCGCTCCGGACTCGCGTAACGCCTTCAGGGGCTTCGGGAGCAGCACTACGGCCGTGGTGGGGGCTCGGGGGTCTTCCCCGCCACGGCCGTCACAGGGAACAACGCGCCGCACGCCCCGGGGTTACGCGGGGCGCCTTCACCGCCGCCTCCGTTGCTCCGGTTGCCGACTCCTCCCGGGCGCATTTGACTGCTGCCCTGCGCACTACTGCCCCGCGGCGACCGTTCCGCGGGGTCCGGTACGGAGGTGGCCCCATGCTCTCAGCCCGAAGCCTGTTCCAGGAGATCCTGGACGACGACGAGGCCTACCGGCTCTTCTGCTCCATCGCCGCCAGCGGGGAGTCCCAGGGCGGCTGGGAGAACGCCCGCATCGCCGCACTGGTCCCCGAGAGCCGCCGCTCCCTGGCGCCCAGGATCGTCCGGCACGGCGCCGACGAGGACAAGCACGGCCGGATCTTCAGCGCCCTCCTGAAGAAGCGCGGGCTCCGGCCGGCCGACGTCCCGCCGGAGACCGACTACACGATGCTCCTGGAGCAGCAGGGCATCGGCCTCGCCCACTCCCGGCTGCGCGGCGAGGAGCGGCTCATTGAGCGCGACATCATCACCTATCTGGCCCACAGCAGGATCACCGAGCAGCGCGCCTCCGAGCAGATGCGGCTGCTGCGGCGGTACTTCGCCGACCACCCGGACATCGGCCGCGCGGTGCGGATGATCTCCGACGACGAGGACAACCACCTCGCGTACTGCCACGAGGAGCTGCTGCGGCTCGCCCGCGAGGGCCACGGCCGGACCATCCAGCGGATCATGCGCGAGTGCGCCCTGGCGGAGATCGCCGTCTACCGCGACGTCAGCCTCGCGGTGATGGACCACATGGGCCGGCTGCTGGGCTGGCCGCGCCCCAAGGCCGTGGCGCTTGCGGCCGGGATCCGCGCGGTGTACGCGTACGAGCGCCTCGTCGGCTGGCGGCGCATGGTGAGCCTGGAGATGCCCGGGCGCCGCGACGCCCTCGGCGGCCGTCCCGTACCGGAACCCGAGTACGCGTGACCTCTTCCGCGCACGCGTCACCCTGAAGGGTCGCGCGCGACCCTCAGAGCCATCCGCGCCGCTTGAACTGGCGGTGGAGGCCGACCACCGCCAGGGTCATGAACAGGATCACGGCCGGGTAGGTCCACGACCAGTGCAGCTCCGGCATGTTGTCGAAGTTCATGCCGTAGATGCCCGCCACCATCGTCGGGACGGCGGCCATCGCCGCCCACGCCGAGATCTTGCGCATGTCGTCGTTCTGCCGCACCCCCATCTGCGCGAGATGGGCCGAGAGGATGTCCGACAGCAGCCGGTCCAACCCCTCCACCTGCTCGTTGACCCGCGTCAGGTGGTCGGCGACGTCACGGAAGAACGGCTGCGCCTCCTGGTGGACGAACGGCACCCCGGCCCCCGCGAGCCGGGTCATCGGCGCCGTCAGCGGGCCGGTGGCCCGGCGGAACTCCAGGACCTGCCGCTTGAACGTGTAGATGCTCGCCGCCGTGTTCGAGGAGTCGCCGCTCGCGGCCGGGGCGAAGACCTCGGTCTCCAGCTCCTCCAGGTCCACCTGGAGCTCACCGGCCACGTCGATGTAGTGGTCCACCACCGCGTCGCTGATCGCGTACAGCACCGCGGTCGGCCCGTGCGCCAGTATCTGCGGATCCGCCTCCAGACGGCTGCGTACGTCCGCCAGCGGAGCGCTCTCGCCGTGCCGGACCGTCACCACGAACGAGTCACCGATGAAGATCATCAGCTCATCGGCGCTCACCGTGTCGCTGTTCGACTCGTAGACGACCGGCTTCACCACCGCGAACAGGGAGTCGTCGTACACCTCCAGCTTGGGACGCTGGTGCGCGCGCAGCGCGTCCTCGACCGCGAGCGGGTGCAGTCCGAACTCGTGGCGCACCAGGTCGAATTCCTGCTCGGTCGGCTCGTGCAGCCCGATCCAGAGGAAGGCGTCGTCGGATTTCCGCGCCCGGTCGAGAGCGTCGGAGAAGTCGCTCGGACCATCGGTCCGGCGGCCGTCCTGGTAGATGGCACAGTCCACGATCATTTCGGCATCCTCGGGAGGTCAGGGACCATAACGTACAAGGTGGGCAGGGGCCCGTTCACCGCCCTCTCCTTCCCCGTCGCTCCTCCCTCGCACCCGGCGTCGCCGGACATCTACCCTGGCCGGTATGCCCACGCTGATCCTCGTACGCCACGGACGCTCCACCGCCAACACCGCCGGAGTGCTCGCGGGCCGCACCCCCGGGGTCCTCCTCGACGAGCGCGGCACCGAACAGGCCGCCGCCCTGCCCGCACGGCTCTCCGCGCTCACCTTCGCCGCCGCCGTCACCAGTCCTCTGGAGCGCTGCCGCCAGACGCTCCAGCCACTGCTGGAGGCCCGTCCCGGGCTGGCCGCGCACACCGAGGACCGCATCAGCGAGTGCGACTACGGCGACTGGTCGGGCCGCAAGCTCGCCGAACTCTCCGACGAACCGCTGATGTCCGTCGTCCAGCAGCACCCCTCCGCCGCCGCCTTCCCCGGCGGCGAGTCGATGCGCGCCATGCAGGCCCGCGCCGTCGACGCCGTACGCGACTGGAACGACCGCGTCGCGGCGGAGCACGGCGAGGACGCCACGTACGTGATGTGCTCGCACGGCGACATCATCAAGTCCCTCGTCGCGGACGCGCTCGGCATGCACCTGGACCTCTTCCAGCGCATCCACGTCGACCCCTGCTCGGTCACCGCGATCCGCTACACGCGGCTGCGCCCCTTCCTCCTGCGCGTCGGCGACACCGGCGACCTCACCCCGCTGGCACCGCGCGAACAGCCCGTCGGCGCGGACGCCGTGCCGTCCGGCGCGGGTGACGCCACGTCGGACGCGGCGGTCGGGGGCGGCGGGGGCGCGCCGTGATCTCCGTGGGCAGTAGGGTGGACGCGCCGTAGCGCCGCTATCCACCCCATCGATTCTCAAGGGAGACAGGACGTGTCCCGTCAGGTGTTCCTCTACGACCCACCGGACCGATTCGTGGCCGGTACGGTCGGGTTGCCTGGCCGCCGTACGTTTTTCCTCCAGGCCTCCTCCCAGGGCCGGGTCACCAGCGTCGCCCTGGAGAAGACCCAGGTGGCCGCCCTGGCCGAGCGGATCGACGAACTGCTCGACGAGGTGGTCCGGCGGACCGGCGGCAACTCGCCGGTGCCCGCCGTCGCTCCCACCGACGTCACCGACACCGCCCCGCTGGACGTGCCCGTCGAGGAGGAGTTCCGGGTCGGCACCATGGCCCTGGCCTGGGACGGCGACGAGCAGCGCATGATCGTCGAGGCGCAGGCCCTCGTCGAGCTCGACGCGGACTCCGAGGACGATCTCGCGGAGGCCGAGGAGAAGCTCCTCCAGGACGAGGAGAACGGCCCGCCGATGCTCCGCGTCCGGCTCAGCGGCGCCCAGGCCCGCGCGTTCGCCAAGCGCGCCCTGGACGTCGTCAACGCCGGCCGCCCGCCGTGCCCGCTCTGCAGCCTGCCGCTCGATCCGGAAGGACACGTATGCCCGCGCCAGAACGGATACCGTCGCGGAGCCTGACGGACACCGAGCTGCTCACCCTGCTCACCGAGGGCACGCTCACGGTGCTCGGGCAGGTCGGCGGGGCGTCCAACGCGGTGCTGCACTGCACCATCGCGTACGAGGGTGAGGAGCGCACCTGCGCCTACAAGCCGGTCGCGGGCGAGCAGCCGCTCTGGGACTTCCCGGACGGCACGCTCGCGCAGCGGGAGGTGGCCGCGTACGAGATCTCCCGGGCGACCGGCTGGGACCTGGTGCCGCCGACCGTGCTGCGGGAGGGGCCGTACGGGCAGGGCATGTGCCAGCTCTGGATCGACGGGCCCGCCGAGGACCCGCCCGAGCTGCTGGCCCTGGTCGAGGACGACGAGCCGGGCGAGGGCTGGAAGGCCGTGGGCTACGCGGACGTCGGAGGCGGGAGGACCGCGCTGCTGGTGCACGCGGACGACCCCCGGCTGCGGCGGCTCGCGGTGCTGGACGCGGTGATCAACAACGGTGACCGCAAGGGCGGCCATCTGCTGCCGGCCCCCGGCGGCCTGCTGTACGGCATCGACCACGGGGTCACCTTCAACGCCGATGACAAGCTGCGCACGCTCCTGTGGGGCTGGGCCGGTGAGCCGCTCACCGAGGAGGCGCTGCGGGTCCTCGCGCTGCTCGCCGCGGAGCTGGCACCGGGCGAGCCGCTGGCCACCCGGATGGCGCAACTCATCACGGCGGCCGAACTGGAGGCACTGCGGGCGCGGGTGGCGGGTCTGCTCGACAGCCGCGTACACCCGAAACCGAGCGGGCAGTGGCCGCCGATCCCGTGGCCGCCCGTGTAGCGGACCCCGGCAGGCACGCGGCGAACGTCCTGGCCGTACAGCCTTTCGAAGGTTTACCGCAGGAGTGTCTCTTCGGACAGGAATCCGGATCCGGTTCGTATCCGGAAGCATCGTCCGGTTACGCTCATGACATGCATGCCTGGCCCGCTTCTGAGGTCCCCGCCCTGCCTGGCAAGGGCCGCGACCTTCGGATCCACGACACCGCGACCGGCGGACGGATCACCCTTGACCCCGGTCCCGTCGCCCGCATCTACGTCTGCGGCATCACGCCGTACGACGCGACCCACCTGGGTCATGCGGCGACCTACAACGCGTTCGACCTCGTTCAGCGCGTGTGGCTCGACACCAAGCGGCAGGTTCACTACGTCCAGAACGTGACCGACGTGGACGATCCGCTCCTGGAGCGGGCCGTGCGCGACGGTCAGGACTGGACCGAGCTCGCGGAGCGCGAGACGGCACTCTTCCGCGAGGACATGACCGCCCTGCGGATGCTGCCCCCGCAGCACTACATCGGAGCGGTCGAGGCCATACCGGGCATCGTGCCGCTCGTGGAGCGTCTGCGGGAGGCCGGTGCCGCCTACGATCTCGAAGGCGACGTCTACTTCTCCGTCGATGCCGACCCGCACTTCGGCGAGGTCTCCGGGCTCGACGCGGCGGCCATGCGCCTGCTCTCCGCCGAGCGCGGCGGCGACCCCGAGCGCCCCGGCAAGAAGAACCCCCTCGACCCGATGCTCTGGATGGCCGCCCGCCCGGGTGAGCCGAGCTGGGACGGGGCCACCCTGGGCGAGGGCCGCCCGGGCTGGCACATCGAGTGCGTCGCCATCGCGCTGGACCACCTCGGCATGGGGTTCGACATCCAGGGCGGCGGCTCCGACCTGGTCTTCCCGCACCACGAGATGGGCGCGTCGCACGCCCAGGCGCTGACCGGCGAGCACCCGTTCGCCAAGGCGTACGTCCACGCCGGCATGGTCGGCCTCGACGGCGAGAAGATGTCCAAGTCCAAGGGCAACCTCGTCTTCGTCTCGACCCTGCGCCGTGACGGCGTCGACCCGGCGGCCATCCGCCTGGCGCTGCTCTCCCGCCACTACCGCGCCGACTGGGAGTGGACCGACCAGGTCCTCGCCGACGCCGTGGAGCGCCTCGCCCGCTGGCGCGCCGCCGTCTCGCGCCCCGACGGGCGGTCGGCCGACGCGCTGGTGGAGGAGGTCCGCGAGGCCCTCGCCGACGACCTGGACACGCCGACGGCGCTGGCCGCCGTGGACCGGTGGGCCGAGCTCCAGAGCGCGGAGGGCGGTACGGACGAAGGGGCCCCCGGCCTCGTCTCCCGTACCGTCGACGCGCTGCTGGGAGTCGCGCTCTAAGGCGCCCCAGCCCGTCTCCGACGTACCGGGACCGGTCTCGGACTTCTCCACGAAGTTCGGCGCCGGTCCCCTTTTGTCCGTAGTCACATGCTCGAAGTTGCGCTAAAAGCTTCCTATGCAATCAACAACGCGCATCAGAGCGGCGGCAGTTGCTGTGGCGCTCGGACTGTTCGCCACCCTGGCCGGGCCCGGGAACGCCCGCGCCGAGGACGCGGCACCCGAGGCCACCACGGTCGGCGACGTGACCGGGTTCCGCGCCGACGGGCCCGTGTACCGGCTGAGCGCCGGGTCCGCCGAGGCCCGGGTCAGCTTCGTCTCCGAGGAGACCTTCCGTATCGAACTCGCCCCCGACGGCAGGTTCACCGACGCCACGGGCGACGACATCGTCCTGCCGCAGGGCAAGGCGCCCCGCACCCGCTGGAAGGACCGCGGTGACCGCTACGAGCTGTCGACCGGTGAAGTCACCCTGCGGGCCTACAAGAAGCCGCTCCGCTTCGCGCTGCACCGGGCCGACGGCAGCCGCGTCTGGTCGGAGGCGAAGGGGCTGAGCTGGACCGGCGACACCACCGTCCAGACGCTAACCCGGGGCGCGGACGAGCAGTTCTACGGCGCCGGGATGCAGAACGGCCGCGGCAACACCTCCCACCGGGACAGGACCGTCCAGGTCGCCGTCGACTACAACTGGAACGACGGCGGCCACCCCAACTCCGTGCCCTTCTACCTCTCGTCGGCCGGCTACGGCGTCTTCCGCAACACCTACGCCCCCAACACGTACGCGTTCACCGACCCGGTGGTGACCAGCGCGAAGGAACAGCGCTTCGACGCCTACTACTTCGCCGGCGACGGGGCCAAGGACGTCATCGGGCGGTACACCGACCTCACCGGCAAGCCCTTCCTGCCGCCCGTCTACGGCATGGAGGTCGGCGACGCCGACTGCTACCTCCACAACGCCAACCGCGGTGAGCGCCGCACCCTGGACGCGCTGAAGGTCGCCGACGGATACGTCGAGCACGACATGCCGAACGGCTGGATGCTGGTCAACGACGGCTACGGCTGCGGCTACGAGGACCTGGAGGAGACCGCGCAGGGCCTGAAGGGCCGGAAGATGGAGCTCGGCCTGTGGACCGAGGACGGCATCGAGAACCTCGCCGACCAGGTCAAGGCCGGACAGCGGGTCGCCAAGCTGGACGTCGCCTGGGTCGGCCCGGGCTACAAGTTCGCGCTCGACGGCTGCAAGGACGCCTATCAGGGCATCGAGGCCAACAGCGACGCCCGGGGCTTCACCTGGGCCCCCGAGAGCTGGGCGGGCGCGCAGCGCTGCGGAGTCCAGTGGTCCGGCGACCAGTACGGCACCTGGGAGTACATCCGCTGGCAGATCCCCACCTACGCGGGCGCCACGATGTCCGGACTCGCCTACACCACCGGCGACATCGACGGCATCTTCGGCGGCAGCCCCAAGACGTACACGCGTGACCTCCAGTGGAAGATGTTCCTCGGCACGACGATGACCATGGACGGCTGGGCCCCCACGGACAAGCAGCCCTGGCGCCACGGAGAGCCGTACACCTCCGTCAACCGCGACTACCTGAAGCTCAAGGAGTCGCTGCTGCCCTACCAGTACTCCTACGCCCACGAGGCCACCAAGACCGGCGTCGGCCTGGTCCGTCCGCTGGTCCTCGAATATCCGGACGACCCCAAGGCGGCGACGGAGGCCGCGAAGTACGAGTTCCTCTCCGGCGAGCACTTCCTGGTGGCACCCGTCTACCAGGACTCCACCGAGCGCCGGGACATCCACCTCCCCAAGGGCACCTGGATCGACTACTGGAGCGGCCGCGCGTACGAGGGCCCCACCACCGTCGACTCCTACAGCGCCCCGCTCGACACCCTGCCGCTCTTCGTGAAGGCGGGCGCGGCGATCCCGATGTGGCCCGGCATCCGCTCCTACCGCGACCGCACCGCCGACTCCCCGCTGGCCTGGGACGTCTACCCGCAGGGCACCAGCTCCTTCACCCTGTACGAGGACGACGGCGTCACCCGGCAGCACCGCGACGGCAAGTACGCCACCCAGCGCGCCGACGTCCGCGCCCCCGTGCGCGGGGCGGGCGACGTCACGGTCACCATCAACGAGAGCCGCGGCAGCTTCACCGGCAAACAGACCGAGCGCCCCTACACGTTCACCGTGCACACCGGCTCCGAACCCCGCGCGGTCCGGCTGGACCGCACCCTGCCCCGGCTGACCTCCGAGGCCGCGTACACGGCGGCACAGCAGGGCTGGTGGTACGACCGGGACGACCGCGGTGGTGTGGTGCACGTCAAGACCGCGCCGCTCCGTACGGACAGGAAGTTCACCGTCAAGCTGACCGGCACCAGCGCCGTCGGCGGCAGGAAGGCTTCCGCGACAGCTGTGCTCACCGCCGCCACGGGCCAGGAGGCCGGCGCGGGAACGCCCGGCCAGGTCCAGGTGGACGTCACGGCGGGCAGCGCCGACCTGACGGACACCACGGTCACGCTCCAGGTCCCCGCGGGCTGGCAGACCGTCACGGCGAAGGTCCCGGGCCGCATCCCGGCAGGCGCCACGCGCCGGGTCGCGGTGGAGGTGACCCCGGCCAGGGACGCGGAGGTACGGGAGACCCGGCTCACCGCGCTCGCCCGCTACCGGGCCGCCGGAGAGACCCGCACCACCGAACAGCGGCTCGCCCTCTCCGTCCTGCCACCGCCGCCCACCGGACAGGCCTGGGCGAGCGACCTCGTCTGGCTCGCCGAGACCAACGGCTACGGGCCCGCCGAACGCGACCGCTCCAACGGCGAGTCGGGAGCGGCCGACGGGAGGACGCTGACGCTCGCGGGCACGACGTACGAGAAGGGCATCGGCACCCACGCCGACTCCAGCATCGCCCTCCACCTCGGCGGCCGCTGCACCGCCTTCACCGCCGATGTCGGCATCGACGACGAGATCGACGGCTATGGAGAGGTCGCGTTCTCGGTGGAGGGCGACGGCAAGGTGCTGTGGACCTCGCCGAAGCTGACCGGAGCCTCGGCGACCGTACCGGTGGACGTGAAGCTCGACGGCGTACGGCAGGCACGTCTGAAGGTCACCGACACCGACGGGTCCAAGACCGGGGACCACGGGGACTGGGCGGCGGCGAGGTTCCACTGCGCCTGAGTTCCGTACAGGAAGAAGGGGGTGCGGTACGGGACGACCTCCCGTACCGCACCCCCTTCCCGCCCGTCACTCCTCCTCGGGAGTCTCCCCGGACGCCTCGTCAGGCCCCTTGTCCCCCTTGTCCTCGGGCTTCTTCGCGGGACCCGCCTCCGGCCTCGGCGGCTTCGGCGGGCGGGTGCGGCCGCTCGACGGGTCCCGCAGATACGCCGCCGAGTCCCCGCTCTCCGTCGCATGACCGCCGGGGCCCGGGCCGCCGTCCCGGCGCCGCAGATACCGCTCGAACTCCCGGGCGATGGCCTCACCGGAGGCCTCGGGCAGCTCGGCCGTGTCCCGCGCCTCCTCCAGCGTCTGGACGTACTCCGCGACCTCGCTGTCCTCCGCCGCCAGCTGGTCCACGCCGAGCTGCCAGGCCCGCGCGTCCTCCGGCAGCTCGCCCAGCGGGATGCGCAGCCCGATCAGGTCCTCCAGCCGGTTCAGCAGGGCCAGCGTGGCCTTCGGGTTCGGCGGCTGCGACACATAGTGCGGCACCGCGGCCCACAGGCTCACCGCCGGCACCCCGGCATGCGTGCACGCCTCCTGGAGGATGCCGACGATCCCCGTCGGGCCCTCGTACCGGGTCTCCTCCAGGTCCATCGTCCGCGCCAGATCCGCGTCGGAGGTGACCCCGCTCACCGGCACCGGCCGGGTGTGCGGGGTGTCACCGAGCAACGCGCCCAGGATGACGACCATTTCGACGCCCAGCTCGTGCGCGAAGCCGAGGATCTCGTTGCAGAACGAGCGCCAGCGCATCGACGGCTCGATCCCGCGCACCAGGACGAGGTCGCGGGGCTTCTCGCCGCCGACGCGCACCACCGAGAGGCGGGTCGTCGGCCAGGTGACCTTCCGCACGCCGTTCTCCAGCCACACCGTGGGCCGGTTGACCTGGAAGTCGTAGTAGTCCTCGGCGTCCAGCGCCGCGAACACCTCGCCCTTCCACTCCCGGTCCAGATGGGCGACCGCTGTGGAGGCGGCGTCACCGGCGTCGTTCCAGCCTTCGAACGCGGCCACCATGACCGGGTCGACCAGCTCGGGCACCGACTCGAGCTCGATCACCCGGGCCTCCTTCCGATGTCTCCATACGTACGGAGCAACCTTACGGCTTCGGGACCCTTCGACCGCAGCCCGTTTGCACGGCCGGGTGAACCTTGCCAGCAGGAGTGGATCAGCGGGCCGAACAGTGCATCGGTCCGTCCCCGCGCTCACTGCCAGAGCGTGGAGGGCGCCTCCCGCCGCACCACCGGCGCGATCTCCTCCGCGAACCGCCGGAGCGTCTCCAGCTGCTCCGGCCGGCTCAGTCCGAAGCCGTCCACGGTGATCGACTGGAGGTCGTGGCGGTAGACCGTGTGCCAGCCGAGGATCTTGTCGATGATCTGCTGCGGGGAGCCGATCAGCTGCGGGCCGCCCGCGATCGCGTCCTCGATGGTCCGGAACGGTGTGTTGTAGCCGGCCTTGCCCGCCAGGTGCGGCTTGAACGTCTGCCGCACCCGCGCCTCGTACAACTCCTTGTACCGCTCCACGGCCGCCTGCGAGCTGTCCGCGATGAGCAGCCCGCCGGAGCCCGCCGCCACCTTGGCGTCCGCCGGATCGTGCCCGTACGCCTCGAACCGCTCCCGGTAGTGCGCGATGAGCTTCGCGTACGCCTCGCGTGGCTGGATGGCGTTGGCGGTGAAGAGCGGGTCGCCGTGTTTCGCGGCCAGCTCGGGGGAGTTGAGGCTGGTGGCCGAGCCGTGCCAGATGCGGGGGAGACCGTCGTACGGACGTGGCACGGTCGTCACGTTCTTCAGCGGCGGCCGGAACTCGCCCTCCCAGTCGACGCCTTCCTCGGTCCAGAGCCGGCGCAGCAGCTCGTACTTCTCCTTCTGGAGGTCCCACTGCCGTTCCTCGTCGAGCCCGAAGAGGTCGAAGTGGCCCGCCTCGGCGCCCTTCCCGACGACCAGCTCGATCCGGCCCCGGGATATCTGGTCGAGCGTCGCGAAGTCCTCCGCGACCCGGACCGGGTCCAGGATCGCGACGACGGTCACCCCGGTGAGCAGCCGGATCGTGCTCGTCCGGGCCGCGATCGCGCCGAGCACCACGCTCGGGCTGGAGGAGAGGAACGCTCCGGCGTGCCGCTCGCCGACCGAGTAGGAGTCGAAGCCGAGCTCCTCCGCCACCGTCGCGGTGGCGATCACTTCCTCGAACCGGTCGGCGGGGGAGGGGAGTTCACCGGTGAGGGGGCGTGGGTCATGGCCGATCAGGGAAAGCACCGAAAATCTCATGACCTCCACTCTCCTCGCCGCGCATTGCGCGCGTATGGCGGGAGTGTGGCGCATGGAGAGGGCGGCTTCCCCGCACGGGAAGCCGCCCTCGGTGGATCAGCCGCGGTCGGCGAGCAGCTTCTCGACGCCGTCGCGGACGTCGTCCGTCGCCAGGCCGCGGATCGTCAGCGTGGTCCGGCGGCGCAGGACGTCGTCCGCCGTCTCGGCCCACTCGTGGTCGCGGGCGTAGGCGACCTGGGCCCAGATCTCCGGGGCGTCCGGGTGGACGCGCTCGGCCAGCGCCGGGCTCTCGTTGGCCAGGCGCGCGATGTCGAAGGCGAGCGAGCCGTAGTGCGTGGCCAGGTGGCGAGCGGTGTCCGGCGCCATCCGGGGGCCGGGGGCGGGGCCGTCGACGAGCAGCCGGTGCGCGACCGCGTTCGGGTTGGCGATGCCGGGCAGCGGCAGCTTCCTCGGCAGCCGGTTCATCGGCTCCATGTCCTCGGTCAGCGGGTGGCCGGGCAGGGCGGCCAGCTTGTTCATCACCTTACGGCCGATGTGGCGGAAGGTCGTCCACTTGCCACCGGCCACCGACAGCATCCCGCCGCGGCCCTCGGTCACGACCGTCTCGCGCTTGGCCTTGGAGGTGTCGCCGGGACCGCCGGGCAGTACGCGCAGACCGGCGAAGGAGTACGTGATCAGATCGCGCGAGAGCTGCTGGTCCTTGATCGAGAACGCCGCCTCGTCGAGGATCTGCGCGGTGTCGGCCTCGGTCACCGAGACGTCCGCCGGGTCACCTTCGTACTCCTCGTCCGTCGTGCCGAGGAGCAGCATGTCCTCCCACGGCAGCGCGAACGTGATGCGGTACTTGTCGATCGGCGTGGCCAGCGCGGCCCGCCACGGACGGGTCCGCTTGAGGACCAGGTGGGCGCCCTTGGAGAGGCGGATGGAGGGGGCCGCGTTCGGGTCCTCCATCTTCCGCAGGTGGTCGACCCACGGGCCGGTCGCGTTGAGCACGAGGCGGGCGGTGACGCCGAACTCCGTACCGTCGACGCTGTCCTTCAGCTCGGCGCCGGTGACCCGGCCCCGGGTGAAGCGGAGACCCGTGACGGCCGCGTGGTTGAGGACGACCGCGCCCGCGTCGACGGCCGCGCGGACCGTCATCAGCGCCATGCGGGCGTCGTTCATCTGGTCGTCGCCGTAGACCGCGACGGCCTTGAGGTTGTCGGTGCGCAGCTCCGGCACGTCGCGCTGGGCCTTGGCCGGGGATATGACGTGGCCGACGCCGTCGCCGAACGCGGAGAGCGCGGAGTAGGCGAAGACGCCCGCGCCGAGCTTGGCCGCGCCGTGCGGGCCGCCCTTGTAAACGGGGAGGTAGAAGGTGAGCGGGTTGGCCAGGTGCGGGGCCACCTCGCGGGAGACCGCGCGGCGCTCGAAGTGGTTCTCCGCGACCAGCTTGACCGCGCCGGTCTGGAGGTAGCGCAGACCGCCGTGGAGCAGCTTGGAGGAGGCGGAGGAGGTGGCGCCGGCGAAGTCACCGGCGTCCACCAGAGCCACCCGCAGCCCGGACTGCGCGGCATGCCAGGCGGTGGAGATGCCCAGGATGCCGCCGCCGATGACCAGGAGGTCGTACGTCGCCCGGGACAGCTGCTCCCGGGTTTCGGCGCGGCTCGGCAGCGAGCCGGAGGCCGGGTGCGTTCCGAGGGCGGGAACGCTCTGCAGGGTGGTCATGTCGAATGCTCCTCGTCAGCTTTCTTCGTCCTCGACCCAGCCCATGGTCCGTTCGACGGCCTTGAGCCAGCTCTTGTACTCGCGGGCACGGGTGTCCGCGTCCATGCGGGGGGTCCACTCGGCGGCCCGGCGCCAGTTGGCGCGCAGCGCGTCGGTGTCCGGCCAGAAGCCGACGGCCAGGCCGGCGGCGTAGGCCGCGCCGAGGCAGGTGGTCTCGGCGACCATCGGGCGCACCACGGGTGCGTCCAGGAAGTCGGCGAGCGTCTGCATCAGCAGGTTGTTGGACGTCATGCCGCCGTCGACCTTGAGCGCGGTCAGCTCGACGCCGGAGTCCTTCGTCATGGCGTCGCTGATCTCGCGGGTCTGCCAGGCGGTGGCCTCCAAGACGGCACGGGCGATGTGCGCCTTGGTGACGTAACGGGTGAGACCGGTGATCACACCCCGGGCGTCGGGACGCCAGTAGGGGGCGAACAGGCCGGAGAAGGCGGGCACGAAGTAGGCGCCGCCGTTGTCCTCCACCGAGGAGGCGAGCGTCTCGATCTCGGCGGCCGACTTGATCAGGCCCATCTGGTCGCGCATCCACTGCACCAGCGAACCGGTGACCGCGATGGAGCCCTCAAGGGCGTACACCGGGGGCTTGTCGCCGATCTGGTAGCCGACGGTGGTCAGCAGCCCGTTGTACGAGTTCACCGGGGTGCCACCGGTGTTCATCAGCATGAAGGTGCCGGTGCCGTACGTGGACTTGGCCTCGCCCTCGGCGAAACAGGTCTGGCCGAACAGGGCCGCCTGCTGGTCGCCGAGCGCGGAGGCGACCGGCACGCCGTCGAGGATGCCGCCCTTGGCGTGGCCGTACACCTCGGCGGAGGAGCGGATCTCGGGGAGGACCGCGGCCGGGATGCCGATGGAGTGGAGGATCTTCTCGTCCCACTCCATCTTGTGCAGGTTCATCAGGAGGGTGCGCGAGGCGTTGGTGACGTCGGTGACGTGCACACCGCCGTCGGTGCCGCCGGTCAGGTTCCAGATGACCCAGGAGTCCATGGTGCCGAAGAGGATGTCGCCGGCCTCGGCGCGCTCGCGCAGCCCCTCGACGTTGTCGAGCAGCCAGCGGACCTTGGGCCCGGCGAAGTACGAGGCGAGCGGCAGCCCGGTCTCGCGGCGGAACCGGTCCTGGCCCACGTTCCGGCCGAGCTCCTTGCAGAGCGCGTCGGTACGGGTGTCCTGCCAGACCAGCGCGTTGTGCACCGGCTCACCGGTGTTCTTGTCCCACAGGAGCGTGGTCTCGCGCTGGTTGGTGATGCCGATCGCCTTGACGTCGGCGGAGGTGATGCCGGCCTTGACGATGGCGCCGGCGACGACCTCCTGCACGTTCTCCCAGATCTCGGTCGCGTCGTGCTCGACCCAACCCGGCTTCGGGAAGATCTGCTCGTGCTCCTTCTGGTCGACCGAGACGATCCGGCCGTCCTTGTCGAAGACGATGCAGCGGCTGGAGGTGGTGCCCTGGTCGATGGCCGCGATGAACGGGCCGGTGCCGTGGGTGCCGGTGGTGTGTGCGTCGGTCACGGTGTGCTCCCGGAAGTCTGTGAAGGGAAAAGGGGTTACGGCGCTGATACCCGGGTGGGCTAGGCGAAGGCCAGGTTGTAGAGTCCGCCGGCGATTGCGCCACCGATGAGCGGACCCACGATGGGTACCCACGCGTAGCCCCAGTCCGAACCACCCTTGTTCGGCAGCGGCAGCACCGCGTGCACGATGCGCGGTCCGAGGTCGCGGACCGGGTTGATGGCGTAGCCCGTGGGCCCGCCGAGCGAGAGGCCGATGCCGACGACGACCAGGGCGGTGATCAGGGCGCCGAACGTGCCGAGGCCGTTGCCCTCGTTGTTCAGGCCCTGGGTCAGGATCGCCAGGACCAGCACCACGGTGGCGATGACCTCGGTGACGACGTTCTGCACGCCGTTGCGGATCTCGGGGCCGGTGGAGAAGATCCCGAGCACCGGTCCGGCCTTGGGGGCGGAGATCTGGTCGACCATCGCCTCGTCGGTCGGCTGCGCCTTGATGATCTCCGGGTCGGTGAGGTGGGCGTGGAACTGCCCGTAGTACACCGCGTAGACCAGCAGGGCGCCGATCATCGCGCCGAGCAGCTGGGAGCCGAGGTAGAGGGGTACGTCGCCCCACGCGGTGCCGCCCTGAATGGCGAGGCCGAGGGTGACCGCGGGGTTGAGGTGGGCGCCCGAGACGCCGCCGGCCAGGTAGGCGCCGGTCAGCACGGCGAAACCCCACCCGAAGGTGATGGCCAGCCAGCCCGCGTTCTGGGCCTTCGAGCGCTTCAGCGTGACGGCGGCACAGACACCGCCGCCGAGCAGGATGAGTACGGCGGTCCCGATGGTCTCGCCGATGAAAATGTCGGAGCTGGACACCCGCGACTCCTTTGTCCTTCGTCCAGGGGGAGCGGAACACCGGTCCCTCGGTGTTTCACGCCCCAGGCGGGTATCCACAAAGCGTGGGCACCCCACCTGTGAGGGCTTGACCGGCCCTTGGCACTGTCACACCCTAACGCGTATTGCCGTTAGGCGTTCGACAATGCCGACCGTTGAACGGCAGTGTTTCCCCCGAGTGAAGGAAGCGTCAAGGGTTCTGTGGTGCAGGACTCGGTGCGCGACGCGATCGTTACCCCACGATGCGCCCGGATGCGCGCGGGCGCACCCGGGCGCTCAGATGTGCAGGTGCGCCAGGTGTTACGGGGATGGCTGCCCGGCCTTCAGGGGCCTCGGCCTTCGGGGGCCGGCCCTCAGGGGCCCCGGTCCTCAGAAGCGCCCGGCGCCCAGGTCCCGCGAGACCGCCCGCGCACAGTCCCGTACGGCCGCGATCAGCTCGGGCCGCAGCACGCCGCCCGGCGCCACCCGCTCCACCGCCCCCGTCACCGCCACCGCGCCCACCGGCATCCTGCGCCGGTCGTGGACCGGCGCGGACACGGCGGCCACCCCTTCCCAGGTCTCCTCGGCGTCGGCAGCCCACCCCTGGGCGCGGATCAGGTCCAGCATCGCCTCGAACTCGTCGGCGGCCGTCACCGTACGCGCGGTGAAGGAACGGCGCTCCGCCTCCATGACCTCGCTGTGCGCCACCGGGTCGTACGCGGACAGCACCTTGCCGAGCGCCGTGGAGTGCAGCGGCTGCATCGCCCCGACCTCCAGCACCTGGCGGCTGTCGTCGGGCCGGAAGACGTGGTGGACGATGAGGACGCCGTGCTGGTGGAGCACGCCGAGGTGGACGCTCTCACCGCTGGAGCGGGCCAGGTCGTCCGTCCAGACCAGGGCGCGGGCCCGCAGTTCGTGGACGTCGAGATAGCTGTTGCCGAGCCGCAGCAGCTCGGCGCCGAGCTGGTAGCGCCCGGAGGCGGCGTCCTGCTCGACGAACCCCTCCAGCTGGAGCGTGCGGAGGATTCCATGGGCGGTGCCCTTGGCCAGCCCCAGGGAGGAGGCGATGTCGGACAGCCCGAGCCGCCGCTCGCCGCCCGCCAGCAGGCGCAGCATCGCGGCCGCCCGCTCCAGCGACTGGATGTTCTTGGCCATCGCGCCGTACTCCTCCACCTCGGTTCGACAATGCTGAACACTATCGGTCGATGCCGACCTGCGCCGGACTCCGGGGGAAAGTCTCCTCCTGACGGCCCGCAGCGCCCGCACCCGCACAGCATGCAGTCCGTCTCCTGGACGGACCGACCACGCGCCGGGGTGTCCGGCTACGCTGACGGGGTGCGCCTTCCCCAAGAAGGACGCAAAGCCGACAGCCGTCGCATCCCTGGGAGATCATCCATGGCCTCGTTGCCGACACCCGCCCCCGACAGCCGGACCCGCGCAGCAGCCCTGCGCGAGGCGCTCGCCACCCGGGTGGTGGTGGCCGACGGAGCGATGGGCACCATGCTCCAGGCGCAGGACCCGACCCTTGAGGACTTCGAGAACCTCGAAGGCTGCAACGAGATCCTCAACCTCACGCGCCCCGACATCGTGCGCTCCGTCCACGAGGAGTACTTCGCGGTCGGCGTCGACTGCGTCGAGACCAACACCTTCGGCGCCAACCACTCCGCCGCCAACGAGTACGAGATCGCCGACCGGATCTTCGAGCTCTCCGAGTCCGGTGCCCGGATCGCCCGCGAGGTCGCCGACGAGTTCGGCGCCAAGGACGGCCGTCAGCGCTGGGTCCTCGGCTCGATCGGCCCCGGCACCAAGCTGCCCTCGCTCGGCCACATCACGTACGACGTCCTGCGCGACGGCTACCAGAAGAACGCCGAGGGCCTCCTCGCGGGCGGCTCCGACGCCCTGATCGTCGAGACCACCCAGGACCTGCTGCAGACCAAGTCCAGCATCATCGGCGCGCGCCGGGCCATGGAGGCCCTGGGCATCGACGTGCCGCTGGTCTGCTCCCTCGCCTTCGAGACGACCGGCGTCATGCTGCTCGGCTCCGAGATCGGCGCCGCCCTCACCGCCCTGGAGCCGCTGGGCATCGACTTCATCGGTCTGAACTGCTCCACCGGCCCGGACGAGATGAGCGAGCACCTGCGCTACCTCGCCCGCCACTCCCGTACGCCCCTGATGTGCATGCCCAACGCCGGCCTGCCCGTCCTCACCAAGGACGGCGCGCACTTCCCGCTCGGCCCCGACGGCCTCGCCGACTCCCAGGAGACGTTCGTCCGGGACTACGGCCTCTCCCTCATCGGCGGCTGCTGCGGTACCACCCCGGCCCACATGAAGGCCGTCGTAGACCGGGTCCGCGGGCTCACGCCGGGCGAGCGCGACCCGCGCCCCGAGCCCGGCGCCGCCTCGCTCTACCAGACCATCCCCTTCCGCCAGGACACCGCCTACCTGGCCATCGGGGAGCGCACCAACGCCAACGGCTCCAAGAAGTTCCGCGAGGCCATGCTGGAGGCCCGCTGGGACGACTGTGTCGAGATGGCCCGCGACCAGATCCGTGAGGGCGCGCACATGCTCGACCTCTGCGTCGACTACGTGGGCCGCGACGGCGTCGCCGACATGACCGAGCTGGCCGGCCGCTTCGCCACCGCCTCAACCCTCCCGATCGTGCTGGACTCCACCGAGCTGCCCGTCCTGCGCGCCGGCCTGGAACAGCTGGGCGGCCGGGCCGTGCTGAACTCGGTCAACTACGAGGACGGCGACGGCCCCGACTCCCGCTTCGCGCAGGTCAGCGCGCTGGCCTCCGAGCACGGCGCCGCACTGATCGCGCTGACCATCGACGAGGAGGGCCAGGCGCGGACGATCGAGCACAAGGTCGCCATCGCCGAGCGGCTCATCGAGGACCTCACCACCAACTGGGGTATCCGCGAGTCCGACATCCTCATCGACACCCTGACCTTCACCATCTGCACCGGCCAGGAGGAGTCCCGCGGAGACGGCATCGCCACCATCGGCGCCATCCGCGAGCTGAAGAAGCGCCACCCGGACGTCCAGACCACGCTGGGCCTCTCCAACATCTCCTTCGGCCTCAACCCGGCCGCCCGGGTCGTGCTGAACTCGGTCTTCCTGGACGAGTGCGTCAAGGCGGGCCTGGACTCCGCGATCGTGCACGCCTCCAAGATCCTGCCGATCGCCCGGCTGGAGGAGGAGCAGGTCAAGGTCGCGCTCGATCTGATCTACGACCGCCGCGCCGAGGGCTACGACCCCCTCCAGAAGCTCATGGAGCTCTTCGAGGGCGTCAACATGAAGTCGATGAAGGCGGGCAAGGCCGAGGAGCTGATGGCCCTCCCGCTGGACGAGCGGCTCCAGCGCCGCATCATCGACGGCGAGAAGAACGGCCTGGAGGCCGACCTCGACGAGGCCCTCCAGGACACCCCGGCCCTGGACATCGTCAACAACACGCTGCTCGAAGGCATGAAGGTGGTCGGCGAGCTGTTCGGCTCCGGCCAGATGCAGCTGCCGTTCGTCCTCCAGTCCGCCGAGGTCATGAAGAGCGCGGTGGCCCATCTGGAGCCGCACATGGAGAAGAGCGACGCCGACGGCAAGGGCACGATCGTGCTCGCCACCGTCCGCGGCGACGTCCACGACATCGGCAAGAACCTCGTCGACATCATCCTCTCCAACAACGGCTACAACGTCGTCAACCTCGGCATCAAGCAGCCCGTCTCCGCGATCCTGGAAGCCGCCGAGGAACACCGGGCCGACGTCATCGGCATGTCCGGCCTCCTGGTGAAGTCGACCGTGATCATGAAGGAGAACCTCCAGGAGCTGAACCAGCGCAAGATGGCCGCCGACTTCCCGGTCATCCTCGGCGGCGCCGCGCTGACCAGGGCCTACGTCGAGCAGGACCTGCACGAGATCTACGAGGGCGAGGTCCGCTACGCCCGCGACGCCTTCGAGGGCCTGCGCCTGATGGACGCGCTCATCGGCGTCAAGCGCGGTGTGCCGGGCGCGGTCCTGCCCGAGCTCAAGCAGCGGCGCGTCCCCAAGAAGGAGGCCGCGGCGGTGCTGGAGGTCGAGGAGCCCGAGGGTTCGGTGCGCTCGGACGTCTCCACCACCAACCCCGTCCCCGAGCCGCCGTTCTGGGGTACCCGGGTCATCAAGGGCATCCCGCTCAAGGAGTACGCCTCCTGGCTGGACGAGGGCGCGCTGTTCAAGGGTCAGTGGGGCCTCAAGCAGGCCAGGACCGGCGACGGACCGACGTACGAGGAGCTGGTGGAGACCGAGGGGCGCCCGCACCTGCGCGGCTGGCTCGACCACCTCCAGTCCAACAACCTTCTGGAAGCCGCCGTGGTCTACGGCTACTTCCCCTGCGTCTCCAAGGGCGAGGACCTGATCCTCCTCCACGAGGACGGCTCCGAGCGCACCCGCTTCACCTTCCCGCGCCAGCGCCGCGGCCGCCGCCTCTGCCTCGCGGACTTCTTCCGTCCCGAGGAGTCCGGCGAGACGGATGTGATCGGCCTCCAGGTCGTCACCGTCGGCTCCCGGATCGGCGAGGCCACCGCCGAGCTGTTCGCCGCCAACTCCTACCGCGACTACCTGGAGCTGCACGGCCTCTCCGTCCAGCTCGCCGAGGCCCTCGCCGAGTACTGGCACGCCCGGGTCCGCAGCGAGCTCGGCTTCGCCGGGGAGGACCCCGCCGACGTCGAGGACATGTTCGCGCTGAAGTACCGCGGCGCGCGCTTCTCGCTCGGTTACGGGGCCTGCCCGGACCTGGAGGACCGCGCGAAGATCGCCGACCTCCTCCAGCCGGGCCGGATCGGCGTCGAGCTCTCCGAGGAGTTCCAGCTCCACCCGGAGCAGTCCACCGACGCCCTCGTCATCCACCACCCCGAGGCGAAGTACTTCAACGCACGGTAACCACCCCGTCGCACCACGGCCCCGCGCCGTTCGCGCACCGTGGCCGGACAGGTCGTACACTGGTCGGTCCAGTGCAGGCCGGTCGCCCTCCCGCTCCTCGGGAATGGCGGCCGGCCTTCTCGTCCCTTACGGAAGGTGTGCCGGATGACCAGTACGGTCCCCGCGTCCTTGACCCGCACGGCCGAAGGCGCCGCCCTGCAGGCGGTCCTTCTCGACATGGACGGAACCCTGGTCGATACCGAGGGCTTCTGGTGGGACGTCGAGAAGGAGGTCTTCGCCGACCTCGGACACCGGCTGGAGGAGTCCTGGCGCGATGTGGTCGTCGGCGGACCCATGACCCGCAGCGCCGGCTACCTCATCGACGTCACCGGTGCGGACATCGCCCTGGACGAGCTGACCGTGCTGCTCAACGACCGCTTCGAGAACCGCATCCGGCACGGCGTGCCGCTGATGCCGGGCGCCGAACGGCTGCTCGCCGAGCTGCACGCGGCACAGATCCCCACCGCGCTCGTCTCCGCCTCGCACCGCCGGATCATCGACCGGGTGCTGGACTCCGTCGGCCACCACCACTTCGCGCTCACGGTCGCCGGTGACGAGGTCACCCGCACCAAGCCGCACCCCGAGCCCTATCTCACCGCCGCCGCCGGCTTCCGCGCCGACCCGTGGCGCTGCGCGGTCATCGAGGACACCGCGACCGGCGTGGCGGCGGCCGAGGCGGCCGGCTGCCGGGTCGTCGCCATCCCGTCCGTGGCCCCCATCGCACCCGCCTCCGGCCGGGTCGTCGTCGGCTCCCTCGAAGAGGTCGACCTCGCCTTCCTGCGGAAGCTCGTCACCGCCACGAACTGAAGGAACCGTGTGCGTTCCGGCAACTTTCCGTGGACGTGAATCAGCCAGATCCCCTCTCTGTGAAGAGGTCGGACGGGTGAGCTTCCTCACCTGAACCCCTCCAACCGCCTGCCATGATCGGATGATCTGTCCGGAATGGTGATCAAATATCGTCCCTCCCGGACGGCGGAGGAGGCCAAGCCGCTCCGAGCGCGGTCGGAGCGGCCACCGGCGGCTACTAACTTTGATTCCTCACCCACCGTGATGAGGGAGACCGTCCGTATGAACCGCAAGACCCTGGTGCTGCCGGCCGTCGTCGGCCTGCTCGCCCCCGTGCTCGCCGCCTGCGGCAGCACGGACAGCGGCGCCGGTGGCGAAGGCGCCATCGTCGTCGGCACCACGGACCAGCTCGTGGCCTCCGAGGAGAACCCCGCTCCTCTCGACCCGGCCATCGGGTACGAGGCAGGCGTCTGGAACGTCCTGCGGCAGACCGTGCAGACCCTGACCACCGTCCCCCACGGCGGCGGCGAGCCGGTGCCCGAGGCCGCCCGGAGCTGCACCTTCACGGACAACGCGAACGAGAGCTACCGCTGCACCCTGCGCGCGGGCCTGAAGTTCGCCGACGGCACCCCCGTCACCGCCGAGGACGTGAAGTACTCCATCCAGCGGGTCATCGACATCAACTCCGACAGCGGACCGGTCGGGCTCCTCGCCAACATCGACACCATCGAGACCAAGGGCGAGGACCAGGTGGTCTTCCACCTGAACACGCCCGACGCGACCTTCCCGTACAAGCTCGCCACCCCCGCCGCCGGCATCGTCCCCAAGGGGAAGTACCCGGCGAAGGAGGCGCGCGACGGCTTCCAGGTCGACGGCTCGGGGCCGTACACCATGAAGCCGCAGGTCGAGGACGGCCGGGTGACGCGGATCGCCTTCACCAAGAACCCCTCGTACCAGGGTGAGCTGAAGGTCCTCAACGACAAGGTCGAGATGGACCTCTTCCCCGACGCCGACGCCATGGGCAAGGCGCTGGAGGAGGAGAAGATCCACATGATGACCCGGGCCATGTCGCCCGAGCAGGCCCGCGACATGCTGGTGAAGCCGAAGGAGGGCATCGAGCTCACCGAGATGCCCGGCCTCGCCATCAGCTACCTCGGCTTCAACACCAAGGACCCGGTCGTCAACAAGTCCGTACGGCAGGCCATCGCGCAGATCATCGACCGGGGCGAGATCGCGGGCAAGGTCTACGGCACCACTGCCGAGCCGCTCTACTCGCTGATCCCCTCCAGCATCACCGGCCACACCAACGCCTTCTTCAACAAGTACGGCGAGCCGAGCACCGCCAAGGCCGCGCAGACCCTGGAGAAGGCCGGCGTCAAGACGCCGGTGAAGTTCACCCTGCACTACACCAACGACCACTACGGCTCCGCCACCGCCAAGGAGTTCAAGGCGCTCCAGGCGCAGCTGAACGGCTCCGGCCTCTTCGACGTCGACGTCCAGGGCAAGGAGTGGTCGAAGTACCGGCCGGAGCAGAAGCGCGGCGACTACGCGGCGTACGGCATGGGCTGGTTCCCCGACTTCCCGGACCCGGACAACTACACCGCCCCGTTCCTGGACAAGAACAACTTCCTCAACTCGCCCTACCGGTCGCGGGAAGCGCAGAACGTCCTCATCCCGAAGTCGCGCCGCGAGGCCGACCGCAGCGCCGCCGCCACGACGTACGAGAAGCTCCAGGACATCGTCGCCACCGACGTCCCGGTCCTGCCGATCTGGCAGGGCAAGCAGTACGTGGCCTCGCGCAGCGGGGTCGCCGGGGTCGAGAGGTCCGTCAGCGCCACCTCCGAGCTCCAGCTCTGGGAGCTCAACAAGACCGCCTGAGCACCGCTGAAGCCGTCCGGCCCGCACCTCCTGGCAACAGGACCGGTGCGGGCCGGACGGCTTTCGTACGCCGGTCAGCTTTCGTACGTCGGCTGCTTACTGCGCGCCGGGGCGCACCAGCCCGCTCTCGTACGCGTACACCGCGGCCTGCACCCGGTCGCGCAGGCCCAGCTTCGTCAGCACATGGCCCACATGCGTCTTGACCGTCGTCTCGCTGACGAACAGGTCCGCCGCGATCTCCGCGTTGGACAGGCCGCGCGCCACCAGCTTCAGGACCTCCACCTCACGGTCCGTCAGCGTGTGCAGCGCGTCCGGCACCGGGTCCTCGCCGGAGGGCAGGTGGTCCGCGTACTTGTCGAGGAGCCGACGCGTGATGCTCGGCGCGAGCATCGCCTCGCCCGCCGCCACGACCCGGATGGCCTGGACCAGCTCATTGGCCGGAGCGTCCTTCAGCAGGAAGCCGCTCGCGCCGGCGCGCAGCGCCTCCACCACGTACTCGTCGAGATCGAACGTGGTCAGCACCAGCACCTTCGCCGGACCGTCCTTGCCGGGGCCGGTGATCTGGCGGGTCGCCTCCACGCCGTCCATCCGCGGCATCCGGATGTCCATCAGCACCACATCGGGCTGGAGGGCCCGCACCTGGTCGATGGCCTGCAGACCGTCACCGGCCTCACCCACCACCGCCAGATCGCCCTCGGCCTCCAGGATCATCCGGAAACCGGTGCGCAGCAGAGGCTGGTCGTCGACCAGAAGGACGCGGATCGCCACAGGAACTCCTTAAGGGCCCTCAAGGGCCACGGCACGGCCGGCCTCGGCCCGGACCGGTCCCATTCTGCCCTGATCATCCTCGCCCGACTCCGCCGGGCGGACCGACAGCGGATACACCGGGGGAGTCCCGCCGAATTCCGGACAGACCGCCTGGTGGTCGCACCAGCCGCACAGCTTCGTCGGACGCGGCCGCCACTCACCGGTCCGCGTCGCCAGGCCGATCGCCTCCCAGAGCGCGAGCAGCTTCCGCTCCACCCGCTCCAGATCCGCCACCACCGGGTCGTACGTCAACACATCGCCGCTGCCGAGATAGACCAGCTGGAGCCGGCGCGGCACGATCCCCTTCAGCCGCCAGATCACCAGCGCGTAGAACTTCATCTGGAACAGCGGGCCGTCGGCATACTCCGGCCGCGGCGCCTTCCCCGTCTTGTAGTCGACGATCCGCACATCACCGGTCGGCGCCACATCGATCCGGTCGATCACCCCGCGCAGCCGCAGCCCCGACTCCAGCTCCGTCTCGACGAACAGCTCGCGCTCGGCCGGCTCCAGCCGCGTCGGGTCCTCCAGCGAGAACCACCGCTCCACCAGCCGCTCCGCCTCACCGAGCCACCGCGCCAGCCGCTCACCCCCGGCATCCTGCGCGAACAGCTCGCCCAGCTCCGGCCGCGCCTCCAGCAGCCGGTCCCACTGGCCGGGAACCAGCGCCCGCGCCCGCAGTGCCGTCCGGTCCGCCGCCGGGGCGTCGAAGAGCCGCTCCAGCACCGCATGGACCAGGGTGCCCCGGGTAGCCGCCTCGCTGGGCTTCTCCGGCAGTTTGTCGATGACCCGGAAGCGGTAGAGCAGAGGGCACTGCATGAAATCGCTCGCCCGCGACGGCGACAGGGACGAAGGCGGCTGCGGCGGCCGGGGCACGGTGCTCATGTCTCACGACCCTACGGCCCGCCACTGACAACCGGCGGCATACCATCGACGGCAGACCCTCGCAGACAGCATCATCGTGGCGCAGGCCACGTACCGAACCGAAGGGACCCCGTGGACGAGAGCGGCGACAGCGGGCGGCCGCAGCCCGGCGCAGGGGGAACGGACCCCTCCGCCGCCCCCGGCAACGGCAAGCCGAAGCGGCCCGCGGATCCGGGCGGCGGCCTGCTCATGGGCCGTCCCTTCGGTGTGCCCGTGTACGTCGCGCCCAGCTGGTTCGTCGTCGCCGCACTGATCACCTGGGTCTTCGGCGGCCAGCTCGACCGGGTCCTGCCCGAACTCGGCGGCGCCCGCTACCTCGTCGCCCTCTTCTTCGCGATCGCCTTCTACGCCTCCGTACTCGTCCACGAACTGGCCCACACGGTCGCCGCGCTGCGCTACAAGCTCCCGGTCCGCCGCATCCAGCTCCAGTTCTTCGGCGGCGTCTCCGAGATCGAGAAGGAGACCGAGACCCCCGGCCGCGAGTTCATCCTCGCCTTCGTCGGGCCCCTCCTCTCCCTCGTCCTCGGCGGCGTCTTCTACGGCGCGATGCGGTTCGTCGAGCCCGGCACCGTCCCCGGCGTCCTGATCGCCGGACTGATGATCTCCAACCTCATCGTGGCCGCCTTCAACCTGCTGCCCGGCCTGCCGCTCGACGGCGGCCGGATGCTCCGCGCCATCGTCTGGAAGATCACCGGCAAGCCCATGAGCGGCACCATCGCCGCCGCCTGGGTCGGCCGGGGCCTCGCCGTCACCGTCCTCATCGGACTGCCGCTGCTCACCCACACCGGGACGCTCGGCTCCGCCAACGAGGAGATCGGCGGTGTGGAGACCGTCATGGACGCCCTGCTCGCCGCGATCCTCGCCGGCATCATCTGGACCGGCGCCGGCAACAGCCTGCGCATGGCCCGGCTCCGCGAGCACCTGCCCGACCTGCGGGCCCGCACCCTCACCCGCCGCGCCGTCCCCGTCGAGTCCGCCACCCCGCTCTCCGAGGCGCTGCGCCGCGCCAACGAGGCGGGCGCCCGCGCCCTGGTCGTCGTCGACGGACAGGGCCACCCCAAGGGCGTCGTCCGCGAGGCCGCCATCGTCGGCGTCCCCGAACACCGCCGCCCCTGGGTCGCCGTCAGCGGCCTCGCCCAGGACCTCACCGACGGCATGAAGGTCCCCGCCGAGCTGGCCGGAGAAGCCCTCCTGGACCGGCTCAAGGCCAACCCGGCCACCGAGTACCTGGTGATCGAGGAGACCGGCGAGATCTACGGAGTCCTCTCCACCGCCGACGTCGAGCGCGCCTTCGTCAAGGCCATGGCCCGCCCCGAGTCCTGAAGGGCCCCGGAAAAGGGCCCCTGAAACACCGGTACGCTGGTCACATGTCTGAACCGACCGGTGCCGCCCGCCGACGTGGGCCCTTCAAGGTCGGGGACCAGGTCCAGCTCACCGACCCCAAGGGACGCCACTACACCTTCACGCTCGAAGCCGGAAAGAACTTCCACACCCACAAGGGTTCTTTCCCGCACGACGAGCTGATCGGTGCTCCCGAGGGCAGTGTTGTCCGAACCACGGGAAACGTCGCCTACCTCGCGCTGCGCCCCCTGCTCCCCGACTACGTCCTCTCCATGCCCCGCGGCGCCGCCGTGGTCTACCCCAAGGACGCGGGGCAGATCCTGGCCTTCGCCGACATCTTCCCCGGCGCCCGCGTCGTGGAGGCCGGGGTCGGCTCCGGATCGCTCTCCACCTTCCTGCTGCGCGCCATCGGTGAGCAGGGCATGCTGCACTCCTACGAGCGCCGCGAGGACTTCGCCGAGATCGCCCAGCAGAACGTCGAGCGCTACTTCGGCTCGCCGCACCCCGCCTGGCAGCTGACCGTCGGAGACCTCCAGGACAACCTCTCCGACACCGACGTCGACCGCGTCGTGCTTGACATGCTCGCCCCCTGGGAGTGCCTGGAGGCCGTCTCCAAGGCCCTGGTGCCCGGCGGCATCCTCTGCGCCTACGTCGCCACCACCACCCAGCTCTCGCGCACCGTCGAGTCCATCCGCGAGATCGGCTGCTTCGCCGAACCGCAGCCCTGGGAGTCGATGATCCGCAACTGGCACGTCGAGGGCCTGGCCGTCCGCCCCGACCACCGGATGATCGGCCACACCGGCTTCCTGGTCACCGCCCGCCGCCTCGCGGACGGCGTCGAGCCGCCGCTGCGCCGCCGCCGCCCCTCCAAGGGCGCCTACGGCGAGGACTACGAGGGACCGGGCAGCCAGAGCCGCGGAGGCTCCGCCGCCGACCGCGGCTGATCCGCCCAACGAACCGGCGCCGCCGCGCGGTTCCCCGACCGACCGGGGAACCGCGTGGCGGCGCCTTCCTGTTGCCGCCGGCGCGCGCCCCGCACGGAAACCGGCGCACACCCCGCCGTTCCCCCGGCGTGTGAGGTGTGGCACGATGCTGGCCACCCCTCAGGGCCGGGCCCGTCCCCGCCCCGGGCTCCCAGGAACCACATGGAGACATCCCGCGTGCAGACCTCCGCGCTCCCGGACCTCGCGCACACCGCCACGAAGCCGGTGCACTGGCTCGCCACGGCCGCGGCCATGGCCGCCGTCGTCGCCCTGGCCGGGCTGCTCCAGCCCCGTACGGCCACCGCCACCGCCACCGCCCACGAGCAGCGGACCACCACGCCCGTCGCCGCCCCGGACCCCGCGAAGGTGGACTTCCCGCTGGAATGCGGCGGAGCCGGCACCACCGTGGCCAGGCAGGCGCCCGGAGACCTCGACGGCGACGGGCGGCCGGAGACCGTCGCCGTGGTCCACTGCGACGCGGGCTCCGGGACCCCGCCGAGCGGCGTCTACGTCCTGACACAGGGAAGCGGGGCCGCACCGAGGATCGTGGCGACCCTGGTGGACCCCGCGGACAGGAAGACCGTCGGAGACTTCGCCGTACGCGAGGGGCGCATATCGGCGACCCTGCTCGGCTACTCCTCGCTGGAGGTGCCCCGCTGCTGCCCCGACCAGGAGGAGCAGGCCTCCTGGCGGTGGAAGGGCAGCGCCTTCGTCCGCACCTCGGGAGACCTCGCGCGCAGCGCCTGAGCGGCTGCCCGTACGAGTCAGGCCGCGTCGGCTGCCCGTACGGCTCAGGCCGCGTCCGGCCCGTACACCTCGACGCTGTCCTTCACGCGCCGCACATGGATGCAGTCCCCGGGGCACTCCTTCGCCGAGTCGACCACGTCCTGGAGGAGCGGCAGCGGCACCGGAGTGGTGGCCCCCGGATCCTGGAGGAGCTCGTCGTCGCCGCTCTTCACGTACGCCAGGCCGTCGATGTCCAGCTCGAAGACATCGGGGGCGTACTGCACGCAGATGCCGTCGCCCGTACAGAGGTCCTGATCGATCCAGACCTCCAGGTCCTGCGTGTCACCGTCGCCCGGCGCGTCCTGCTGCACGGTCATGTGTCCTGCCGTTCCTGCGTATCCGAACCCATGGGAGCCAGCCCTGACGGGTGTTGAACGCTTCGACGATACAACCGGCGGCTTTCCGATGCCGAAGGGTGGGTATTCCCTTGACGTGAGGGAGAGCGCAAGGGTGAAGATCGGACACACCCCGCAGTCTTTGTGATCTAGGGGTTTCAATCACCACCAGCCCAGGTAGGGTCAGGAAGCGTCCAGCTCCCCATGGAGGAGGTGAGGACCGTGGCAGCCCACGACGACGACATCAACCGCGGCACCCGGCCCGCGCGCGGGTCCGAGGACCCAGCCGGCCAGGTTGCCTATCTCGAGCAGGAAATCGCCGTCCTGCGACGTAAGCTCGCCGACTCTCCGCGTCATACGAGGATTCTCGAAGAGCGGATCGTCGAGTTGCAGACGAATCTGGCAGGCGTGTCCGCTCAGAACGAGCGGCTCGCCAACACGCTCCGCGAGGCGCGCGACCAGATCGTGGCCCTCAAGGAGGAGGTCGACCGGCTCGCTCAGCCACCGGCCGGCTTCGGAGTCTTCCTTCAGGCCAACGAGGACGGCACCTGCGACATCTTCACCGGGGGCCGCAAGCTCCGGGTGAACGTGTCTCCCAGCGTCGAGCTGGAGGACCTCCGGCGCGGCCAGGAGGTCATGCTCAACGAAGCGCTCAACGTGGTCGAGGCCATGGAGTTCGAGCGGGCCGGGGACATCGTCACCCTCAAGGAGATCCTGGAGGACGGCGAGCGGGCCCTGGTGGTCGGGCACACCGACGAGGAGAGGGTGGTGCGGCTCGCGGAGCCGCTGCTGGACATCACCATCCGCTCCGGTGACGCCCTGCTGCTGGACTCCCGGTCCGGATACGTCTACGAGGTGGTCCCCAAGAGCGAGGTCGAGGAGCTCGTCCTCGAAGAGGTCCCGGACATCGACTACGACAAGATCGGCGGCCTGGGCGACCAGATCGAGCTGATCCGCGACGCGGTCGAGCTTCCGTACCTCCACCCCGACCTCTTCAAGGAGCACGAACTGCGACCGCCGAAGGGCATCCTGCTCTACGGTCCGCCCGGCTGCGGCAAGACGCTCATCGCCAAGGCCGTCGCCAATTCGCTCGCCAAGAAGGTCGCCGAGGTGACCGGGCAGCCCGCAGGGAAGAGCTACTTCCTCAATATCAAGGGCCCCGAGCTCCTCAACAAGTACGTCGGTGAGACCGAGCGGCACATCCGCCTGGTCTTCCAGCGTGCGCGCGAGAAGGCCAGCGAGGGCACCCCCGTCATCGTCTTCTTCGACGAGATGGAGTCCCTCTTCCGCACCCGCGGCAGCGGCGTCAGCTCGGACGTGGAGAACACCATCGTCCCGCAGCTGCTCGCCGAGATCGACGGTGTGGAGGGCCTGGAGAACGTCATCGTCATCGGCGCCTCCAACCGCGAGGACATGATCGACCCCGCCATCCTGCGACCCGGCCGACTCGATGTGAAGATCAAGATCGAGCGTCCGGACGCCGAGGCCGCGAAGGACATCTTCGCGAAGTACCTGACCCCGTCGCTCCCGCTGCACGCGGACGACCTCTCCGAGCACACCGGCTCGCGCGAGGCCGCCGCCCACGCCATGATCCAGTCGGTCGTGGAGCGGATGTACACGGAATCCGAGGAGAACCGCTTCCTCGAGGTCACGTACGCCAACGGCGACAAGGAAGTCCTGTACTTCAAGGACTTCAACTCCGGCGCGATGATTCAGAACATCGTCGACCGGGCAAAGAAAATGGCCATCAAGGCATTCCTCGAACACCAGCAGAAGGGCCTTCGCGTCTCCCATCTCCTCCAGGCCTGCGTGGACGAGTTCAAGGAGAACGAGGACCTGCCCAACACCACCAACCCGGACGACTGGGCCAGGATTTCCGGTAAGAAGGGTGAGCGGATCGTCTTCATCCGCACACTCGTCACCGGAAAGCAGGGCGCGGACACCGGGCGCTCCATCGACACCGTGGCCAATACCGGCCAGTACCTGTAATACGCCGACCGGCTGCGGATGCCTGGAGGGGCATCCGCAGCCGCTCGTTTTCCCCTGTTCCGGCCACGTCGGAGCAATGTCGTATTTGATCTCCCCACCGGCGCAGAGGCGCTCTAGGCTCTGCGGTACCGCCGAGTCGCGCAGTGCGGTGACGGGCACCGCATACGCACCGGACAAGCAGCGGTACTTGAGCGTCGCTCCCGGAGGGGACCGACGCCGGGCAAGGAGGGCCGCATGACCGTACGGCGAGTGATGGGCATCGAGACGGAGTACGGGATCTCCGTCCCCGGCCACCCCAACGCCAATGCCATGCTCACCTCGTCCCAGATCGTCAACGCCTACGCGGCGGCGATGCACCGGGCGCGCCGCGCCCGCTGGGACTTCGAGGAGGAGAATCCGCTGCGCGACGCGCGAGGCTTCGACCTCGCCCGTGAGACCGCCGACTCCAGCCAGCTCACCGACGAGGACATCGGCCTGGCCAATGTGATCCTCACCAACGGTGCCCGGCTCTACGTCGACCACGCGCACCCCGAATACAGCTCACCGGAGATCACCAACCCGCTCGACGCGGTGCTCTGGGACAAGGCCGGCGAACGGATCATGGCCGAGGCCGCCGAGCGCGCGGCCGCCATCCCCGGCGCCCAGCCGATCCACCTCTACAAGAACAACACCGACAACAAGGGCGCCTCCTACGGGACGCACGAGAACTATCTGATGCAGCGGGAGACCCCGTTCTCGGACATCGTGCGCCATTTGACGCCGTTCTTCGTCTCCCGCCAGGTCGTCACCGGCGCGGGGCGGGTCGGCATCGGCCAGGACGGCCACGAGCACGGCTTCCAGATCAGCCAGCGCGCCGACTACTTCGAGGTCGAGGTCGGCCTGGAGACCACGCTCAAGCGCCCCATCATCAACACCCGCGACGAGCCCCACTCCGACGCGGAGAAGTACCGCCGGCTCCATGTGATCATCGGCGACGCCAACCTCTCGGAGATCTCGACCTATCTGAAGCTCGGCACCACCGCTCTGGTGCTGTCCATGATCGAGGACGGGTTCATCACCGTCGACCTCGCCGTCGACCAGCCCGTCCGCACCCTGCACCAGGTCTCGCACGACCCGGACCTGCGGCAGCTGATCACGCTCCGCAGCGGCCGGACACTCACCGCGGTCCAGCTCCAGATGGAGTACTTCGAGCTGGCCCGCAAGTACGTCGACGAGCGGTACGGCACCGACGCCGACGAGCAGACCAAGGACGTCCTGACCCGCTGGGAGGACACGCTCAACCGGCTGGAGACCGATCCGATGAGTCTGGCCGGTGAGCTGGACTGGATCGCCAAGCGGGAGCTCATGGAGGGCTACCGCCGCCGCGACTCGCTGGACTGGGACGCCCCCCGGCTCCACCTGGTCGACCTCCAGTACGCGGACGTACGGCCCGACAAGGGGCTCTACAACCGTCTGGCGGCCCGTGGGCGGATGAAGCGGCTGCTGGACGAGGACGACGTCACCAGGGCCCGTACCAAGCCTCCGGAGGACACCCGGGCCTATTTCCGGGGCCGCTGCCTGGAGCAGTACGCCGACGACGTGGCGGCCGCCTCCTGGGACTCGGTCATCTTCGACCTGCCGGACCGCGACTCGCTCCAGCGGGTGCCCACGCTGGAGCCGCTGCGGGGCACCAAGGAACACGTCAAGGACCTGCTCGACCGCTGCCGTACGGCGGATGAGCTGGTCCGCACGCTCTCGGGCGGCTGAAAGCGGCTGAAAGGGGTCCGGGCTGGGAATCAATCACCCGAGGCCCGGACGTTGCACAACTACCAGGCCAAATGTCGGACCCCGTGGGTAGGGTCTGATCAAGAGCTTCGATTGCTTCGAACCGAGCGGGGTGAGCTACATGGCGACCAAGGACACCGGCGGCGGACAGCAGAAGGCGACGCGTTCCACCGAGGAGACCGAGGAGCAGGCGCAGGACGCGCAGGCGTCCGAGGACCTCGCGGAGCGCCAGGAGAAGCTGAGCGACGATGTCGACTCGGTGCTGGACGAGATCGACGACGTCCTCGAAGAGAACGCCGAAGACTTCGTGAGGTCATTCGTGCAAAAGGGCGGACAGTAGTTCACGAGTGTGAACGCCCGGTAGGTCCCGGGCGACCGTGACGAACCGGGGGAGACGGGGTGACGGCGACCGCCGCGGTGGTCGCCGTCACCCCGCTCGCCAACCGGAGGAGCGCCACCGGTCCGCGAGCGCGGGATCTGCGCAGATCCCTCCGCCGAACATGTGGATCACCGCCCCGAGGCGGGTAGGGTCCGTGGCGTACGTTGCTTCAACTGCAATCCGGCCATCGGCAAGTTGGGGGATGATCCTGACTCTCTTGCGCAGGGCCATCGCATACCTGGAGGGAAACGCGTGGAAGCCAACACTCGTAGCACCGGGCGTCTACCAGCTGCCTTCCTGACGCCGGGATCGTCCTCGTTCATGGACTTTTTGTCCGACCAGTCGCCCGAGATGCTCCCGGGAAACCGGAGCCTGCCGCCGCTCCAGGGGGCCATCGAGGCACCGCACGGGACGACCATCGTCGCGGCGTCCTTCCCCGGTGGCGTGGTCCTGGCCGGTGACCGGCGCGCCACCATGGGCAACATGATCGCGCAGCGCGACATCGAGAAGGTCTTCCCGGCCGACGAGTACTCCGCGGTGGGCATCGCCGGCACCGCCGGACTGGCCGTGGAGATGGTCAAGCTCTTCCAGCTGGAGCTGGAGCACTTCGAGAAGGTCGAGGGCGCCCAGCTCTCCCTGGAGGGCAAGGCCAACCGGCTCTCCACCATGATCCGCTCCAACCTCGCCATGGCCATGCAGGGCCTTGCCGTGGTGCCGCTCTTCGCGGGGTACGACGTCGACCGTGACAAGGGCCGCATCTTCTCCTACGACGTCACCGGCGGCCGCTCCGAGGAGAACGGCTACGCCGCCACCGGCTCCGGGTCGATCTTCGCCCGGGGCTCCATGAAGAAGCTCTACCGCGAGGATCTGACGGAGGAGCAGGCCCTCACCCTGGTCGTGCAGGCGCTGTACGACGCCGCGGACGACGACTCGGCGACCGGTGGCCCCGACGTGGCCCGCCGCATCTACCCGATCGTCACCGTCATCACCGACGAAGGCTTCCGGAGGCTGACCGACCAGGAGTCCTCCGAGATCGCGCGTTCCATCCTGGAGCGCCGACTGGAGCAGCCCGACGGCCCGCGCGCCGCGCTGCTCTGACCCGGACTCCGAGCCTTTTTCCGATGCACTCGTCACTGACAGGAAGGGACGGATAGCCGGTGTCGACGCCGTTCTATGTCTCACCCCAGCAGGCCATGGCCGACCGGGCGGAATACGCCCGCAAGGGCATCGCCCGTGGTCGCAGCCTCGTTGTGCTGCAGTATGCCGACGGCATTGTCTTCGTCGGCGAGAACCCGTCCCGCGCGCTGCACAAGTTCAGCGAGATCTACGACCGGATCGGCTTCGCGGCCGCCGGCAAGTACAACGAGTACGAGAACCTCCGCATCGGCGGCGTGCGCTACGCCGATCTGCGCGGATACACCTACGACCGCGACGATGTGACGGCCCGTGGGCTGGCCAACGTCTACGCCCAGACGCTCGGCACCATCTTCTCCAGCGCCGCCGAGAAGCCGTACGAGGTGGAGCTGGTCGTCGCCGAGGTCGGCACCGCGCCCGAGGGCGACCAGATCTACCGGCTGCCGCACGACGGTTCGATCGTGGACGAGCACGGCTCGGTCGCGGTCGGCGGCAACGCCGAGCAGATCAGCAGCTTCCTGGACCAGCGCCACCGCGACGGCATGACGCTCGCCGAGGCGCTCAAGCTGGCCGTCCAGGCGCTCTCCCGGGAGCCCGGAGGCGGCGAGCGGGAGATTCCCGCCGAGCGCCTCGAAGTCGCGGTGCTGGACCGCACGCGGCCCCAGCAGCGCAAGTTCAAGCGGATCGTCGGCCGCCAGCTGACCCGGCTGCTCGACGCGGAAGCGGCGGCCGCCACCCCGACGGACGCCCCGTCCGACGTGGAGGAGGCCGACTCCCCGGAGAACCGCACCCCCGGCACCGGCACCGGTAACGCGCCCGACTCCACCGAGGAGTAGCCGGCACGCTCACAGACAGATGCCCCCGGGTTCCGGCCCGGGGGCATCCGTCATGCCCGGGAAGCGGCGGGCGGCGGCGCCGTGGAGCCGCGTACGACCAGGCTCACCGGCAGGCTGCCGGTATCGGCCTCACGGCCCTCCAGCGCCGCCAGCAGCGCCGCCATGCCACGCTCGCCGACCTGCTCGGCGGGCAGCCGTACGGTGGTCAGCTCCGGTTCCACAGCGGTGGCGAGCGCCAGGTCGTCGAAACCGGTGACCGAGAGGTCGTCCGGTACGCGCAGCCCGAGCCGGCGGGCCGCCTTGCAGGCACCGGCCGCCAGGATGTCGTCGTCGCAGACCACCGCGGTCGGCCGCTCCCCGGCGACGGCCAGCGCCTGCTCGACCGCCTCGCGGCCGGCCCGTACGTCGAGCGGGGACCGTACCGTACGGACCGTGGCGTCCGGCACCGCGCCGACCGCGTCCCGCAGCGCCTGCGCCCGGACCGCGAACGTCCAGGTGTCCACGGCGGACGCCAGATGCACGAACCGGCGGTGGCCTAGGTCCAGCAGATGCTCCGTCACCTGGCGCATGCCGTCGGCGATGTCCAGGTTCACGTGCGCCGCCGCGTCCGTGCCGGCCGGGTCGCTGTCCAGCATCACCAGGGGCAGGTCGGCCCCGTGCAGCGCGCTGAGCGCGTCGGAGGCCATGGAGGAGGCGATCACGCCGTCCAGCGCGGCGCGGGCCGAGGCGAACGGGGCCCGGGCCGGTCCCGTGCCGTCCGGCGAGGGGTAGAGGACCACGCCGAAGTCGTGCTCGGCGGCCACCGCGGCGGCCCCGGTGTAGACCCGGGCGAAGAACTCGTTGGTGAGGGCGGGGACCACCAGCAGCGCGGTCCTGGTGCGGCCGAGCCGGAGATTGCGGGCCGCCAGGTTGGGCCGGTAGCCCAGCTCCGCCGCATGGTCCCGGACCCGCTGGGCCGTGGCCTCGGACACCCGGCCCGGCCACTTCTCGCCCAGCACCAGCGAGACCGTCGCCTGCGAGACGCCCGCCGCACGGGCCACGTCGCGGCTGGTCGGCCGGGGCGGGGCGGGCTGGGAGTCGGTCACTCGGGCCTCCGTGCGCGATGGTTCCGTGGCGCCGCGAGGTGGACCCGCGGACTGCGGACATGGTACGTATGAACCTCGAAGTTATACGTAAAACCTCGGGTGGCGGCAGCCGTCCGGCGGAGAGGGGCGGGAATGGCCGCGGGATATCTGGACATTCTCCGGGCGCGGCATGCCGCCCGGCTGCTGACGGGCACGCTGGTGGGACGGCTGCCCAACGGCACCGCGCACATCGCGATCGTGCTCTTCACCCGGGCCGAGGGCGGCAGCTACACGCTGGCCGGCGCGCTGGCCGCCGCGTACGGGCTCGCCACCGCCGTCGGACAGCCGCTGCTCGGCCGGGCCGTCGACCTGTACGGGCAGCCGCGCGTCCAGCTCCCCGCCGCCGTGCTGTCCGCGCTCGGCATGGCCCTCCTGGCGGTCTCCGGCCTCGGCTCGCTCCCGCTGGCGTACGCGGCCGTCATCGTCGCCGGAGTCGCCACACCGCCTCTGGAAGGCGGGCTGCGAGCCCTGTGGCCCAGCGTGCTGAAGCGCGAGGACCAGGTGCACCGGGCGTACGCGATGGACGCCGTGGCGCAGGAGATCATGTTCACCGTCGGACCGCTCCTGGTGACGCTCCTCGTCTCCCTCTGGTCGCCGGCCGCGGCGCTGCTCGTCATCAACGCCATCGGCGTCCTCGGCGCGCTGTCGGTCGCCCTCTCCGAGCCCTCGCGCGCTTGGCGCTCCGCACCCCGCGAGGCGCACTGGCTCGGCGCGCTGCGCTCGCCCGGACTCCTCGCGCTGCTCGGTGCGTTCTTCTTCGTGGGGCTCGCGCTCGGCTCCATCACGGTGGCCGGTGTGGCCTACGCCGACGACCACGGCCGCGAGTCGGTGTACGGCTGGCTGATGGCCGCGCTCGGCCTCGGCGCGCTGATCGGCGGCCTCGGTTACGGCGCGCGGCAGTGGGCCGGTGCCCCCGAGCGTCGGCTGCGCGTCATCGTCGGCCTCCTGGCCCTCGGCTACCTGCCGTTGACGCTCACCCCCTCGGTCCCGGTCATGACGGCCCTCGCCGCCCTGGCCGGAGTCTTCCTCGCCCCGGCCATCGCGTGCTCGTTCATCGTGGTGGACCGGCACGCGCCGCGCGGCACGGTGACCGAGGCGTTCTCCTGGCTCGTCACCACCTTCGGCGTCGGCGCGGCCGCCGGAACGGCCGTCGCCGGACCGGCCGTCGAGCTGGGCTCCACCGCCTGGAGCTTCGGCGTGGCGGGGGTCGGCGGAGTGCTCGCCCTGGTGGTCCTGCTGGCCACCGGAAGGGTCCTCGCAGCTCCCGTCCGTACGCCTGACGTCGTGACCGGATCGGAAAATGATCGAAACGGTGCTGTCGAACCCGGTTTCAGCACCGGCCGTAAGGCGTAATGTTCAGTCATGGACCGCCGCATTTTCGGGCTGGAGAACGAGTACGGCGTCACGTGCACGTTCAGGGGACAGCGCCGACTGTCACCTGACGAAGTGGCGCGCTACCTCTTCCGCCGTGTTGTGTCATGGGGCCGCAGCAGCAATGTCTTCCTGCGGAACGGCGCCCGCCTCTACCTCGACGTGGGATCGCATCCGGAATATGCAACCCCCGAATGCGACAACGTGACCGAACTGGTCACGCACGACAAAGCGGGCGAGCGCATTCTCGAAGGCCTGCTCGTCGACGCCGAACGCCGCCTGCACGAGGAGGGAATCGCGGGCGACGTCTATCTCTTCAAGAACAACACCGACTCGGCGGGAAACTCCTACGGGTGCCACGAGAACTACCTCGTCGCCCGGCACGGAGAATTCTCCCGGCTCGCGGACATCCTCATCCCCTTCCTCGTCACCCGCCAGCTCATCTGCGGCGCGGGCAAGGTGCTCCAGACGCCGCGCGGCGCCGTCTACTGCGTCAGCCAGCGCGCCGAGCACATCTGGGAGGGCGTCAGCTCCGCGACCACCCGCTCCCGGCCGATCATCAACACCCGCGACGAACCGCACGCCGACGCCGAGCGGTACCGCCGCCTCCACGTCATCGTCGGTGACTCGAACATGTCCGAGACGACCATGCTGCTCAAGGTCGGCGCCACCGACCTGGTGCTCCGCATGATCGAGGCGGGCACGGTGATGCGCGACCTGACCCTGGAGAACCCGATCCGGGCCATCCGCGAGGTCAGCCACGACCTCACCGGCCGGCGCAAGGTGCGCCTGGCCAGCGGCCGCGAGGCCTCCGCCATCGAGGTCCAGCGGGAGTACTACGAGAAGGCCGTGGACTTCGTCGAGCGCCGGGGCATCCGCACCGGCACCGTCGACCAGGTCCTGGAGCTGTGGGGCCGCACGCTCGACGCCGTCGAGGCCGAGGACCTCGACCGGATCGACACCGAGATCGACTGGGTCATGAAGTACAAGCTCATCGAGCGGTACCGGGCCAAGCACAACATGACCATGTCGAATCCGCGGGTCGCCCAGATAGACCTCGCCTACCACGACATCCACCGCCGCCGCGGTCTCTTCTACCTCCTGGAGAAGAAGGGCCAGACCGCCCGCATCTGCAACGACCTGAAGATCTTCGAGGGCAAGACGGTGCCCCCGCAGACCACCCGGGCGAGGCTGCGCGGCGACTTCATCCGCCGGGCCCAGGAGCAGCGGCGGGACTTCACCGTCGACTGGGTCCACCTCAAGCTCAACGACCAGGCGCAGCGCACGGTGCTCTGCAAGGATCCGTTCCGTTCCGTGGACGAGCGCGTGGAGAAGCTGATCGCGGGCATGTGAGCGGGCGGCCGGGGCGCCCCTCGGCAGGCCGTGGCGTGACAGGGCCCCGTACGTTCCTCGTACGGGGCCCTTTTCACGGCCTAGAGTGGTTCGGACTAACCACAGTGCCCCCTGAGATCTGAGGAACCAGTGCGCCGAATTGCCGGCCTTCTCGTCGCCCCCCTCCTGCTGCTGTCGGCAGTGGCCTGCGGCAGCGACGACAAGGCCTCCGACTCCGCCTCGTCCAAGAACGGCGTGCCCGCGATCACCGCAGGCGCGAAGTTCGGCGAGAAGCCCACCCTCTCCAAGGGCAAGGGAGACCCGCCCAAGGAGCTGAAGACCGAGGTCGTCAGCGAGGGTGACGGCGCGAAGCTCAAGAACGGCGACGCGATCCAGGTCAACTACCTCGGTCAGTCGTGGGACTCCGACAAGCCGTTCGACAACAGCTTCGACCGCAAGCAGCCCTTCGACCTGACGCTGGGTGCGGGCATGGTCATCCAGGGCTGGGACAAGGGCCTCGTCGGCCAGAAGGTCGGCAGCCGCGTCCAGCTGGTCATCCCGCCGGAGCTCGGCTACGGCGAGCAGGGCCAGGGTGACATCAAGCCGAACGCCACCCTCGTCTTCGTCGTCGACATCCTGAAGGCCACCCAGATCCCGGCCTCGGCCAAGGGCACCGAGGTCGCCCAGGACAACACCGACCTGCCCAAGGTCGGTGTGAAGACCGACGGCAAGGCCCCGACGGTCACCATCCCCAAGGGCGACCCGCCGACGAAGCTCGTCTCCAACTACGTCCTGGAGTCCGACGGCGAGGCCGTCAAGGAGTCCGACAGCGTCGTGGTGAACTACGTCGGCATGATCTGGAAGGGCGCCAAGGAGTTCGACAACACCTACTCCACCGGCAAGACCCAGACCTTCCCGCTGTCGCAGGTCACCCTCAAGGGGCTGAAGGCCGGTCTGATCGACAAGAAGGTCGGCAGCCGCGTGCTTCTCGTCATCCCGCCGGACCAGGCCTTCGGCGACCAGCAGCAGCAGGCGATCCCGAAGAACTCCACGCTGGTCTTCGCCGTGGACATCCTCGCCAAGGTGTAAGACTGTCCCGGTTGCCCAGTTCATCATTTTGAGGAGCAGTTCAGTGAGCATCGAGAAGCCCGAGATCGACTTCCCGGGTGGCGAGCCGCCGGCCGACCTGGAGATCAAGGACATCTGGGAGGGCGACGGCCCCGTCGCCAAGGCCGGCGACCGGGTCCAGGTCCACTACGTGGGTGTGGCCTTCTCCACCGGCGAGGAGTTCGACGCCTCCTGGAACCGCGGTACGCCGCTGGCCTTCCAGCTCGGCGTCGGCCAGGTCATCTCCGGCTGGGACCAGGGCGTGCAGGGCATGAAGGTCGGCGGCCGCCGCCAGCTGACCATCCCCGCGCACCTCGCGTACGGCGACCGTGGCGCGGGCAGCGCGATCGCCCCCGGCGAGACGCTGATCTTCGTCTGCGACCTGGTCGCGGTCTGATCCGGTCCGGACCCGCGTGAGTGAGGGCCCCCACCGCACCGGTGGGGGCCCTCACCGCTGTCCGGTCCACGGTCCCGCTTTGGTCCCGACACCCCGGGGCGGTACGGTCGACGGTCGTAGAGCACAAGAGAAAGGGCGTCGATGGCGATTGCCAAGGCCGAGCGGTTGATGAACCTCGCGCTGTGCCTGCTGGGGACCCGGCGCCCGCTCAGCAAGCGCGAGCTGCGCGGCTCCATCGAGGCCTACCTCGAAGCGGGCTCCGACGACTCCTTCAACCGGATGTTCGAGCGCGACAAGGACGATCTGCGCGAGCTCGGCCTCGTCATCGAGACCGTCGAGAACCTCGACGGCGACACCGGCTACTTGGCCCGCCGCGACAGCAACCGGCTGCCCCCCATCACCCTGGATGCCGAGGAGGCCGCCGCCCTCGGGCTCGCCGCCAAGGTCTGGCAGCAGGCCCGCCTCGCCGGAGCCGCCAGCGGCGCCCTGCAGAAGCTGCGCGCGGCTGGCATGCCCGAGGCGGAGGACGCGTACGAGGTGCACAGCGCCCTCGAACCCCGTATCCCCGTCCACGAGGCGGCCTTCGAGCCCCTGATGCTCGCCTGCCGCGACCGCCGCCCGGTCACCTTCGACTACCGCAAGGCCAACTCCGCCGCCCCGGTGCAGCGCCAGGTCGAACCCTGGACCCTGGAGTGCTGGCGCGGCCACTGGTACCTCGCGGGCTGGGACCGGGGCCGCGGCGCCGAACGCGTCTTCCGGCTCTCCCGCATCACCGGCAAGGTCCGCTCCCGTGCCGGAGCCTTCACCGCCGAGGTGCCCGACGTCGTCACGGTCCGCGAGACCGTCGAGAGCTGGGCCGGCGAGACCGCCACCCGTACGGCCAGGATCAGGCTCCGCGCCGGATCGGGCTACCCGCTGCGTTCGCGGGCGATATCCGTCCATGAGCGCGGCGACGGCTGGGACGAGCTGGAGATTCCGTACGGACACGGGCTCGATGCCTGGCTCGTCGAGTTCGGGCCGGACGTCGTCGTGGAGGAACCCGCCGATCTGCGGGCCGATGTGGTGGACCGGCTCCGAGCCGTGGCCAAGGACTAGGGGAACGTACCGATGGCCACGAACGCGATCGACCAGACCCGCCGGATGCTCTCCCTGGTGACGTACCTCCGCGAGCGCCCCGGCGCCCACGTTCAGGACGTGGCCCGGGCCTTCGGCATCACCGAGGACGAGCTGATCTCGGACCTCGACGTGCTGCCCATGTGCGGCACCAGTTTCCGCGGCGGCGACCTCCTCGACATCGACACCGACGGCGACCGGATCTGGTGGCACAACCCGGACGACGTCGCCGAGCCGCTCCGGCTCGCCGCCGACGAGGCCACCGCGCTCCTTGTCGCCGCGCGTGCCGTCGCCACCCTGCCCGGACTGCGCGAGAGCGACCGGGAGGCCCTGCTCCGGGCCACCGCCAAGCTGGAGACGGCCGCCGGCGAGTCCGGGGCCGCCAGCTCCCGGCTCTCGGTCACCTTCGAGTCCGAGGGCGGCGTCTTCGCCGATGTCGACCGGGCCATCTCCGAGCGCCGCCGCCTCTGGCTGCGCTACTACTCGCCCGCCCGCGACGAGCTCACCGAGCGCGAGGTCGACCCGATCCGGCTCTTCGCCGTCGGCCACACCTATATGGAGGGCTGGTGCCGGCTCTCCGAGGCCCGCCGGACCTTCCGCCTGGACCGGGTCGCCGAGATCCGCCTCCTCGACGCCCCCGCCGCACCGCCCGAGCTGGAGCTGCGGGACCTCTCCGAAGGGCTGGTCCAGCCCGCGGCCGAGGACCCCGAGGTCGTCATCGAGGTCGGCACCGGCGGCCGCTGGGTCGCCGAGTACTACCCGCACGACTCCGCCGAGGAGCTGCCTGACGGCGGACTCCGCATCACCCTGCGCACCCCGGACCCGGCCTCGCTGCGCCGCCTCGCGCTGCGCCTCGGCGGCGAGGGCCGCATCGTCGCCCCGCCGGAGCTCGCCGAGAGCGCCCGGACGGCGGCCCGCGAGGCGCTCGCCGCGTACGACGCGGTCTGAGCGGGGCCCGGAACGGATACGAGATGAACCCGACGTACCTCATACCGGTCGCCGCCACCGGCCCGACGGCCGTCCGCACCGAACCGTCCGACGGCACCGAACCGTCCGACGGCACCGAACCGTCCGGCGGCTCCGGTCCGGCCCACGGCACCAACCCGGCTGCCGTCCGCACCGGGCCCGTCCCGGTTCCCGTGCCCGCCGCCGTACGGTTCCGGGCCGCCTGTCCCGGCTGCCGCGGGCGCTTCGAGCTCGCGGCGGGCGCGCTGCGGCTGGCGATCGGCGCCACCAGCCGCACCACCTTCTACACCTTCACCTGCCCGGAGTGCGCCGCCGCCGTCCGCAAGCCCGCCGGAGAGCGCATCATCGAACTGCTCACCGGCGGCGGCGTGCGGACCCTGCGCCTGCACGCCGCTCCGTAACACCCCCGCTCCGTAGGAAGAGGCACCGCCGCATGTTCTGGCCCATGCTCGCCATCGCCCTGGGATTCCTCGGGGTCGCCGTCCTCGGCGTACTCGGCATCAAGGTCTTCGTCGAGACGCAGCGCCTCGGCCGTCAGGTCGCCGACACCACCGAGCGGATCAACCAGGCCTCCGAGGACCTCGAACGCGCGGCGACCCGCCTCGCGGCCACCGGCGACAGCCTGCGCTGACGAGCCTGCGGCCTGCTGTTCCACAGCACCGAGGGGTACGCTGCAAGGGTCGGCCCAGGCAGGGAGGTGCGGGCCGCAAGCCGCAGTACGCACGGGCATTGCCTCGCGTTTACCCCTGCGGGTTACGATCGCTGCCAAGCGCAACGATCGGACGTATGCCCGGTCGAACGGGTAGCGAGCCCACCCTCCAGCCGCCTCAGTGAGAAGGAAGTCGCACATGATCGGCAATCTGAAGCCCCTCGAGATCGTTCTGATCATCGCTGTCATCCTGCTGCTCTTCGGTGCCAAGAAGCTTCCCGACATGGCGCGTTCGCTCGGCAAGTCGGCCCGCATCCTCAAGAGCGAGGCCAAGGCGATGAAGAAGGACGACGCGGCGACCGCCACGCCCACGACGGAGACCGTCGCGGACCCGGCCCCGCCGCAGTCCACCACCGCCCGTACCATCCAGGCCGCCCCGGGTGACGTCACCAGTTCCCGTCCGGTCAACGAGCCCAAGCCCACCACCCAGAGCTGACCGCTGACGCGCTCCGCCGACAGCCGCCGCACGAGACGAGGGAAGTGGGTTGCTCAAGTCTGCCCGCAAGCAGGAGAAGGACGACGAGGGGCGGATGCCCCTCCTCGATCACCTGCGTGAGCTGCGTAACCGGCTGCTGAAGGCCGTGCTGGCGATCCTGATCGCCGTCATCGGGGCCGCCTTCTTCCACAAGGAGATCTTCGAGTTCCTGATGAAGCCGATCCTCGACTCGGTCGGCTGCAAGAACGGCGTACAGACGATGGTCAACGGCCGCCCGTGCGCGGAGATGACCACCAACGGTCTGTTGTCACCGTTCACCATCGCGCTGAAAGTCTCCCTCATGGCGGGCGTTCTCCTCGCCACGCCCGTCTGGCTGTACCAGCTCTGGGCCTTCGTCGCTCCCGGCCTCCACCAGAAAGAGAAGCGGTACTCCCTGGGTTTTGTGGCCGCAGGGGTTCCGCTCTTCACCGCAGGCGCCTACCTCGCGTACACGATCCTGCCGCAGACGGCCGAGATCATGCTCGGCTTCACGCCGGACAACGTCACGAACCTCCTGCCGCTCGACGACTTCCTCGACCTGATCACTCGCATGGTGATCGTCTTCGGTCTCGCCTTCGAGCTGCCGCTGCTGCTCATTGCCCTCAACATGACCGGGATTCTCACGGGCGTCCGGATGCTGCGCTGGTGGCGCGGCATGATCGTCGGCCTCACCGCCTTCGCGGCCATCGCCACCCCCGGTGGCGAGCCCATCTCGATGCTCCTGCTGGCCGGTCCGCTCGCGGTGCTCTACTTCATCGCCGTCGGCTTCTCCCTGCTGAACGACAAGCGGCGCCGGCGCAAGAACCCCGACGCCGAGCTGAGCGACGACGAGGCGTCCAAGCTGAACCTGACCCCGGAGCCGGTCGGCGGGATCGAGCCCGTGGCGGCCCCGCGCAGAGCGCTGCCGGAGCAGGCGTCCGGCGAGGCGGACGGCTCACGTTCGCAGCGGCTCAACGGTTACGACGACATCACCTGACCTTGTAGGGTCCGGCGGGTGACCAGCGAGATCACCCTCTTCGTCAATCCCACCGCAGGACGCGGCCGGGGCGCGCACGCCGCGCAGCCGGCCGCTTCCGCGTTGCGGGACGCCGGATTCTCCGTCCGTACGGTCCTCGGTGAGGACGCCGACGACGCCCTGCGCCGGGCGCGCGAGGCCGTGGCGGCGGGGACCGGGGCGCTGATAGCCGTGGGCGGGGACGGGCTGACGTCCCTCGCCCTCCAGGCCGTCGCGGGAACGGGCACGCCGCTCGGTGTCGTCGCCGTCGGGACCGGGAACGACTTCGCCCGCGCGCTCGGCCTGCCGATACGCGATCCGGCCGCCGCCGGTGCGCTGGCCGCGCGGATGCTCAAGGAGGGCGGTCACCGGGACATCGACCTCGGGCGGGTCGGTGAGCGGTGGTTCGGGACGGTGCTCGCCTCCGGGTTCGACTCGCGGGTCAACGACCGGGGCAACCGGATGCGCTTCGTCGGCGGCCGGTTCAAGTACGACCTCGCGATCCTTGCCGAACTGGCCGCCTTCCAGCCGATCCCGTACCGCGTCCGGCTCGACGACGGCGAGGTCCGCGAGATCGAGGCGACGCTGATCGCGGTGGGCAACGGGACGACGTACGGCGGCGGCATGCGGATCTGCGCCGAGGCCGCGATGGACGACGGGCTCTTCGATGTGACCGTGGTGGGGGAGTGCTCCCGCGCCACGCTCCTCAAGGTGTTCCCGAAGGTCTACAAGGGCACGCACCTGGACCACCCGGCCGTCACCGTGCACCGGGTCGCCGCGATCGAGCTGGCGGCGGCCGGTGTCACGGCGTACGCGGACGGTGAACCGATGGGCGCGCTGCCGCTCACGGCGACCTGTGTGCCGGGGGCGGTGCGGGTGCTGGCGGGGTGACGGATCAAGGGGATTTAAAGATCGGGCTGACTGTCGGAGGTGACGGGTAGGCTCGTACGCAAGATGACAGAGGACCTCTCACCAGCTGAGCGATACCAGGCATCCCGCGCCCGTGCGGCCGAGATGGCGACGGCCCTCGGGCCCTTCCGGGAGATGTACGAGTTCGGGCTGGACCCGTTCCAGATCGAGGCCTGCCAGGCCCTTGAGGCGGGCAAGGGGGTGCTGGTCGCGGCCCCGACGGGGTCGGGCAAGACGATCGTCGGCGAGTTCGCCGTGCACCTGGCCCTGGAGCAGGGCCGCAAATGCTTCTACACCACGCCGATCAAGGCGCTCTCCAACCAGAAGTACGCCGATCTGGCCAAGCGGTACGGCGCGGACAAGGTCGGCCTCCTGACCGGCGACAACAGCGTCAACTCCGAGGCGCCGGTGGTCGTGATGACCACCGAGGTCCTGCGGAACATGCTGTACGCGGGCTCGCAGTCGCTCTCCGGCCTCGGTTACGTCGTCATGGACGAGGTGCACTACCTCTCCGACCGCTTCCGGGGCGCGGTGTGGGAGGAAGTGATCATCCACCTCCCGGAGTCGGTGACGCTGGTCTCGCTGTCGGCGACCGTCTCCAACGCGGAGGAGTTCGGCGACTGGCTGGACACCGTGCGCGGCTCCACCGAGGTGATCGTCTCCGAGCACCGGCCGGTGCCGCTCTGGCAGCACGTCATGGCCGGACGCAAGATGTACGACCTCTTCGAGGAGGCCACCGACCACGGCGGCCGCGGCGCCGGACGCCGTGAGGTCAACCCGGACCTGGTCCGCCTCGCCCGCCAGGAGAACCAGAACACCTACAACCCGCGCGACCGCCGCCGCGGCAAGATGGTCCGCGAGGCCGACCGCGAGCGCGAGCGGCGCCAGCGCAGCCGGATCTGGACGCCCGGCCGGCCCGAGGTCATCGAGCGGCTGGACAACGAGGGCCTGCTGCCCGCGATCACCTTCATCTTCAGCCGGGCCGGCTGCGAGGCCGCCGTACAGCAGTGCATGTATGCCGGGCTCCGGCTCAACGACGAGGACAAGCGGCGCCTCGTGCGCGAGATCGTCGAGGAGCGGACCGCCTCCATCCCCGGCGAGGACCTGCACGTCCTCGGGTACTACGAGTGGCTCGAAGGGCTTGAGCGGGGCATCGCCGCGCACCACGCGGGCATGCTGCCGACGTTCAAGGAGGTCGTCGAGGAGCTGTTCGTACGAGGGCTGGTGAAGGCGGTCTTCGCCACCGAGACCCTGGCGCTCGGCATCAACATGCCCGCGCGCTCGGTGGTGCTGGAGAAGCTCGTCAAGTGGAACGGCGAGCAGCACGCCGACATCACCCCCGGCGAGTACACCCAGCTCACCGGCCGCGCCGGACGCCGTGGCATCGACGTCGAGGGCCACGCGGTGGTCCTCTGGCAGCGCGGCATGGACCCGACGGCGCTGGCCGGCCTCGCGGGCACGCGTACGTATCCGCTGCGCTCCAGCTTCCGGCCGTCGTACAACATGGCGGTCAACCTGGTGCAGCAGTTCGGGCGGCACAAGTCGCGGGAGCTGCTGGAGACCTCGTTCGCCCAGTTCCAGGCCGACAAGTCGGTGGTCGGGATCTCGCGGCAGGTGCAGCGCAACGAGGAGGGGCTGGAGGGCTACAAGGAGGGCATGACCTGCCACCTCGGTGACTTCGAGGAGTACGCGCGGCTGCGCCGCGACCTCAAGGACCGGGAGACGGAGCTCGCCAAGCAGGGTGCGGCACAGCGGCGTGCGTCGGCGGCCTCCTCGCTGGAGAAGCTGAAGCCGGGCGATGTCATCCATGTGCCGACGGGCAAGTTCGCCGGTCTCGCGCTGGTGCTGGATCCGGGGCTGCCCGCCGGACGGGCCAACGGGCACCGCGGGTTCGACCACCACGACGGGCCTCGGCCGCTGGTGCTGACCGTCGAACGGCAGGTCAAGCGGCTGGCCGCGATGGACTTCCCGGTGCCGGTGGAGGCGCTGGACCGGATGCGCGTGCCGAAGTCGTTCAACCCGCGCTCGCCGCAGTCCCGGCGCGATCTGGCCTCCGCGCTGCGGACGAAGGCCGGGCACATCGTGCCGGACCGGCACCGTAAGGGCCGGGCGCCGGCCGCCGACGACCGCGAGATCGCCCGGCTGCGGACCGAGCTGCGCGCCCACCCGTGCCACGGGTGCGACGAGCGGGAGGACCACGCGCGGTGGGCCGAGCGCTACCACCGGCTGCAGCGGGACACGCGGCAGCTGGAGCAGCGGATCGAGGGGCGGACGAACACGATCGCCCGGACCTTCGACCGGATCGTCGCGCTCCTGACCGAGATGGACTACCTCCGGGGCAACGAGGTCACGGAGAACGGCCGGCGGCTGGCCCGGCTGTACGGAGAGCTGGACCTGCTGGCCAGTGAGTGTCTGCGGGACGGGGTCTGGGAAGGGCTCAACCCCGCTGAGCTGGCCGCGTGTGTCTCGGCGCTCGTGTACGAGGCACGGCAGGCGGACGACGCGGTCGCGCCGAAGCTGCCGGCCGGGCCCGCGAAGATCGCCATGGGCGAGATGGTGCGGATCTGGGGGCGGCTGGACGCGCTGGAGGAGGACTTCAAGATCAACCAGACGGAGGGGGTCGGACAGCGCGAGCCCGATCTCGGCTTCGCCTGGGCGGTCTACATGTGGGCCTCCGGCCGCACGCTGGACGAGGTGCTGCGCGAGGCGGAGATGCCGGCGGGGGACTTCGTCCGGTGGTGCAAGCAGGTGATCGATGTGCTGGGGCAGGTGGCTGCGGCGGCTCCTCGGGAGGGGAGTGCGGGGGCGAGCTCGGTGGCCCGTAATGCTCGGAAGGCGGTTGATGCGGTGTTGCGGGGGGTTGTGGCCTACAGCTCTCTCGGCTGACACCGGTGGGGGTGGGTGAGCGTGCGGGGCGGGTGGGGGTGGGGGTGTGGGCGCCTGCGGCCAGCCTGTTCCCCTCCCCGCCCCGTCCCCGAAACCGGGGCTCCGCCCCGGACCCCGCTCCTCAAACGCCGGAGGGGCTGGGGAGGCGGGGCGGAGGGGCTGAGGTGGCGAGGTGGGAGGGGCTGAGAATGCCGCGAGCCGTCAGGTGCTGCGGCTCCTCATCGCCGCTCCGGCGCAGACCATGCCCAGCAGCACCGTCAGGCCGCCGACGATGATGTTGTTGATGACCACTCCGGCGTCCGGGCTGCTCCCGACCACCCAGGTCGACACGATGATCCACGCACCGATCGCGCACATCGCCCAGCTCAGGCCGTACATCCGCTCGGGCATCGCGGTGAAGCCGAGGGCCAGGACGGCGATGGCGATACCCATCACGAGGTTGTGCGTCACCAGGGCGGGCTGGCCGGCCGTGAAGTGGAGCACCCACGGGGAGACGGCGCAGTAGAGGCCGACGAGGAACACCGGCGCGTCCACCAGGGCCACATCGCGGCCGCCCATCATCTTGTCGTACCGTGCGCGCATTTCGGGGGCGTCGGGGTGGCCTGATATGTCACCCCTGAGGTCACTCCTGGCATCCGAGACGTTGCTCATGAGATTTCGTCTCCTTCGCTCCTGCGGGCCCCGACGCCGTGTGGAGTGTGCGCCAGGCACCCATCTGTCTAGTTTGCTCTTATCTGCGCCTTATGTGTAGTCCTGAATGGCTGGCTGTCCAGGCTTTCGGCGAGGGCGAGAAGGTCCGGTGCGCGCAGCACCCGCCCCTCGAACCCCGGCAGCGGCACGTGCAGGAGCTCGGTCCAGCGGGCCGGGACGGCGTCGATGCCGTACACCGCGCCGGCCAGGCCGCCCGTCACCGCGGCGACGGTGTCGGTGTCCCCGCCCACGTCCACGGCGGCGGCCAGTGCGGCCTCGAACGTGTCCGTCGTGCGCAGGGCCCAGAGCGCGGTGCCCAGGCAGGGCCAGACCGCGCCGTTGAACTCGGTTGCCAGGGCGGGGTGCCAGTCGGGGGCGAGGACTGCTGCCCATCGTGGCCGGTGGTCCGCGGGTACCTCGGCCAGGGTGTCCGGGACGGCGGCGAGCGGGTCGTCCCCGGCCAGGGCCACCCGGACCAGTTCGTGGAAGACGGCGGTGCCCTCCCAGGCCGCGCGGTCGCCGTGGGTCAGGGCCGCGATCCGGCGGGCCGCCTCCATGGTCGCCGTACGTCCGGCGGCGGCGAAGTGGACCGCCGACGTCGTGGCCCGCATCAGTGAACCGTTGCCCGCGGCCCGCCCGTTGACCTGGAAGTGCAGCGCCGCGGCCAGGTCCCACGGTTCGCCGTTGGTCAGTACGTCCTCGGTCTGGAGCCCGATGTCCTTCGGCTCGCCCGCCGCCCATCGCCGGAACCGGTCGAACATGTCCGGCAGGTCCAGGCCGCCCCGCTCCAGCAGCGATTCGCCGACCAGCACCGCCATCTGCGTGTCGTCCGTCGCCTCGCCCGGATCCCAGCCGCCGCCTCCGCACAGCGTGCCGACGCCATCGGTGAAGCGGGCGGAGAACACCCCGGCCGGGCCGAACTCGAAGGGAGCGCCGAGCGCGTCACCGGCGGCGGAGCCGACGACGGCCCCGGCCACCCGGTCGGCCCGGGACGGTATGTGCGGAGGGATCATCCGGCCAGGCTAGGGGACGGCGAAGGGCGGTGTGCCGCGATTTCCTGCGGCACACCGCCCCTCACACCGAGGTGACTACTTCGGCGGCATCAGGACCGAGTCGACGATGTACACCGTCGCGTTGGCGGTCGGGACGTTGCCGCAGACGACCTTCGAGGCGTCGTTCACGGTGTACTCCGTGCCCGAGCCGGCCGTCGTCAGCTTGCTCTTCTCCAGCGTGTCGAAGGAGCCGTTCTCCAGCTGCTGCGGCGTCAGCTTCTGGCCCACCACGTGGTAGGTGAGGACCTTGGTGAGCTCGGCCTTGTTGGCCAGCAGCGCGTCCAGGTCGGCCTTCGGGATCTTGGCGAACGCGTCGTTCGTCGGGGCGAAGACCGTGATGTTCTCGGCGTTGTTCAGCGTGTCGACCAGGCCGGCCTGCTTCACGGCGGCCACCAGCGTCGACAGCTCCGGGTTGTTCGAGGCGGCCGTCGCGACCGGGTCCTTGGCCATGCCGTCGAACGAGCCCGCGCCGTCCTGCGGCACCGACGCACAGCCCGGACCGAACGGCTTGTCGGTGTTCATGGAGTCGTCGGCGGAGGCGCTCGTCGACGCGGCCGCGCTGGGGGTGGAGCCGGAAGCCGAGTCCTTGGAGGAGTCGTCGGAGGAGCAGGCGGTGAGGGCCAGCGGCAGTACGGCGGCGGTGGCCACGGCGACGGCGGTGCGGCGGAAGCGGAGGGCGTTCATGGTGTGTCTCCTGGAGATCGAAGGTGCTGAGCGGGGGAGAGATGAGCGGTGCTCAGGGGTGGGGGAAGGGGAGAGGTGGAGGTGCTTGGCGGTGCGGGGCGGCCTCCGGCGTACCGTGGTCCGTCTCCCAGCCGCGGGAGACGGACCTGGTGCCGGAGCCGGCCGTCCGACCAGGAGCCGCCTCGCTCCTGCGGCCGGCCCGGCCTCCCCGACCGGTGGCGGCGCACCGCACGAACGGCTCCCCGGCCGTCCGGGCGGTGCTGCCGCCGCCGACCGCACCGCAGATTGGAACCGCCGACGCGACGGGCCGCCGGCCCACCCCGCCCGCCGCGGTGACCGGCGCCGGCCGGTGCACGTGGGGCGCGGCGGACGAGGGGGCGGCGCACCGGGCTCCGGGCCCGGTGGCCCGGCCGCCGGGCGTGGCGGACAAGGCGCACGCCGGGCGGGACCGCCGGGACCCGAGGGCCCCGTCCGTCCGCGAAGTGTTCCGATCTGCTCTCACGTAAGGGATTCGGCGCCCGGCTCGCCGCGGATTGGTCCGACGTGGGTATTCACTCGATCGAGGTACTTCCGATCATCGACCAATCCTTCCGGCCACCTGCGACGAATGGAGTGCTGAGGAGCGTCTCCGTACTGCTCCGAACAGCGCAGCAGGCAGGGCCGGAGGGAGACCGGGATGGCACGGGAGCGGCGGCGGACAGCCGTGGTGGGGAGCGGGGTCGCGGGGCTGACCGCCGCCCATGTTCTGCGCGAGGCGCACGACGTCACGCTGTACGAGGCGGACGACCGCGTCGGCGGCCACGCCCACACGCACGAGCTGGGCGCGTCCGACGGCCGGGTGCACCGCGTCGACTCCGGCTTCATCGTGCACAACCGGCGGACCTACCCGCACCTCCTGCGGCTCTTCGACGAACTGGGCGTCGCCACCCAGGAGTCCGAGATGTCGATGTCCGTACGGTGTGAAGGGTGCGGCCTGGAGTACGCCGGTGCCCGCGGGCCCGTCGGACTCTTCGCCCAGCCGCGCTCGGCGGTGCGGGGCCCGTACCTGCGGATGCTCGTCGAGGTGACCCGCTTCCACCGCGCCGCCCGCGCGCTGCTGGAGCTGCCGGAGAGCCCGGCCACCGACATGACGCTCGGGGAGTTCGCCCGGCGCGGCCGCTTCTCGCCGTACTTCCGCGCGCACTTCCTCACGCCCATGGTCTCCGCCGTCTGGTCCTGCGACCCGGTCACCGCCCTGCGCTATCCGGCCCGCTACCTCTTCGCGTTCCTGGCCCACCACGGCATGCTCACCATCGGCGACTCGCCGGTCTGGCGGACCGTCACCGGCGGCTCCGGCGCCTACGTCGAACGCGTCGTCAAACAGCTCACCGCCGTCCACACCGCCACCCCGGTCCGGGCCATCACCCGCCACGCGGACGGCGTCGAGCTCACCACCGAGGACGGCACCACCACCCCGTACGACGCCGTCGTCATCGCCACCCACCCCGACCAGGCGCTCCGGCTGCTGGCCGATCCGACCGACGCCGAACGCGAGACGCTCGGCGCCTTCACCTACTCCCGCAACGCCACGCTCCTGCACACCGACACCACGCTGCTGCCCCGCAGCCGAGGCGCCAGGGCCTCCTGGAACTACCTGATGCCCTCCTGTGCCGCCGACGCCGACCGGGTCACCGTCAGCTACGACATGAACCGGCTCCAGCGGCTCGACGCGCCCGAGACCTTCGTCGTCACACTGAACGGCTCCGACCGGGTCGCCCCCGATGCCGTACGCGCCCGCATGGTCTACGAACACCCCGTCTACACCCCGGAATCCGTCTCGGCCCAGGCCCGGCTGCCCGCTCTCTCCGGGGCCGTCACCGCCTTCGCCGGGGCGTACCACGGGTGGGGCTTCCACGAGGACGGCTGCCGGTCCGGCGTCGAGGCCGCCGCGGCGCTGGGGGTGACGTGGTGAGCGCGGCTGCCCTGTACCCGTGCGCCATCACGCACGTACGGACCAGGCCCAGCAGGTACGCGCTCCGGCACCGGACCTACCTGTGGCTCATCGACCCGGACGCCCCGCCCCGGCTGCCGCGCGTCCTGCGGCCGCTGGCCCGGTTCGATCCCCGCGACCACTTCGGCGGCACCGCCCCCACCATCCGGGCCGGCCTGAGCCGGTTTCTCGAAGCCCGTGGTGTGGACCTCGCCGACTCCACCGTCACCATGCTCACCCAGGCCCGCGTCCTCGGCCATGTCTTCAACCCGCTCACCGTCTACTGGTGCCGCCGCGCCGACGGCTCCCCGCTCTGTGTCGTGGCCGAGGTGCACAACACGTACGGCGAACGCCACGGCTATCTGCTGCACCCGGACGGCGAGCACCGGGCCACGGTCGGCAAGGAGTTCTACGTCTCGCCGTTCTTCGCCGTCGACGGCGGCTACCGGATGCGGCTGCCCGAACCCGGCGAGCGGCTCGACCTGACCGTCCATCTGGAGCGCGAGGGCGGCCGTCCGTTCACCGCGACCGTACGGGGCACCCGCCGCCGGGCCACCCCGAAGGCGCTGGCCCGCCTCGCCCTGCGCCACCCGCTCTCCACCGTCGCCGTCTCCCTCGCCATCCGGCTGCACGGCATCCGGCTCTATCTGCGCGGCCTCCCCGTGCAGCCCCGCCCCCACCACCGCCCACAGGAAGGCATGCAGTGACCGCGCCCACCCATCAGCTGCCGGCAGACCGGACCCCCGACCCGGCAGCGCCCGTCCCCGCGCAGAGGGGCCACGACCACCGGCCGGCGGACCGGCAGCAGCCCGCCGCCGACCCCGAGCGCTGGCCCGACGTCGTCGCCCGCCCCCGCGCCTCCCGCGCCCGGACCGCCCTTGCGGAACGCATCGTCCGCCGCGCGCTCGCCGGCCTCCCGCTGCGCGTCCGGCTCGCGGGCCGGGACGACATCGGCCTCGGCGGGCCGCTGATGGACATCCGCGACCCCGACGCCTTCTTCCGGCGGATCGGCGCGAGCGGGCTCATCGGCTTCGGCGAGTCCTACATGGCCGGCGAGTGGGACGCGCCGGACCTCGTCGCCGTCCTCACCGTCCTCGCCGACAACGCGGCGGAGCTGATCCCGGCACCGCTGCAACGGCTGCGCTCCCTCTGGGCGTTGCGCAAGCCCTCCGCCCAGCTGAACACGCCCGAGGGCTCACGGGACAACATCAGCCACCACTACGACCTCTCCAACGACCTCTTCGCCCTCTTCCTGGACGAGACGCTCTCCTACTCCTCCGCCGTCTTCCGCACCTTCCCGGCCGAGCACGCGCTGCTGCCCGCCGCCCAGCACCGCAAGATCGACCTCCTGCTGGACGCCGCCGGCGTCGGCGAGGAGACCCGGCTCCTGGAGATCGGCACCGGCTGGGGCGAGTTGGCCCTGCGGGCGGCCGCCCGAGGCGCGCGGGTCGTCTCCGTCACGCTCTCCGAGGAGCAGCGCGAACTGGCCCGTACGCGCATCCGCGAGGCCGGGTTCGAGGACCGGGTCGAGGTCCGGCTCTGCGACTACCGCCAGGTCACCGGTGAGTACGACGCCATCGTCAGCGTCGAGATGATCGAGGCGGTCGGCGAGGAGTTCTGGCCGGTCTACTTCGAGACCCTGGACCGGCTGCTCGCGCCCGGCGGCCGGGTCGCGCTCCAGGCCATCACCATGCCGGACGACCGGCTGCGCGCCAGCCGCTCCACGTACACCTGGATCCACAAGTACATCTTCCCGGGCGGACTGCTGCCCTCCACCGAGGCGATCGAGCGGATCACCACCGAGCACACCCGGCTGCGGACCGTGCGGCGCACCGGTTTCGGCGCGCACTACGCGGAGACATTGCGCCTGTGGCGCGAACGGTTCACCGAGCGCTCCGCCGAGGTCGACGCCCTCGGCTTCGACGCCGTCTTCCGGCGTATGTGGACCTTCTACCTGGCCTACTCGGAGGCGGGCTTCCGCTCCGGCTATCTCGATGTGCAGCAACTGCTCCTGACCCGTGAACCGACCCAGCAGGAGACCCCGTGACCACCACCGCCAACCGGCCGCCTGCGAAGCCGACTGTCCGCCGCGCCACCCCCACCGGCGCCGCCCAGCGCCTGGAACCCCTGGCCGAGCGGCTGCTCGGCGGCGGGCTGCCGGTCCGGGTCCGGATGTGGGACGGCAGCGAGGCCGGACCCGAGGACGCACCCACGGTCCACGTACGTTCCCGGCGCGCGCTGCGCCGCCTGCTCTGGGAGCCGGGCGAACTCGGCCTGGCGGAGGCGTACATCACCGGCGAGATCGACCTCGACGAAGACCTCGCCGACGGGCTGCGCACCATGCGCCGGGCGGTCGCCGAACGCGGCCTCACCCCGCCCGCGCCCGGTCTCGCCGACCGCCTCAGAGCGGCGGGCACCGCGCTGCGCCTCGGCGCCGTCGGACCGCGTCCGCCGGTCCCGGCGGCCCGGGCCGGGCTGCGCGGGGCGCTGCACAGCAAGGCCCGGGACCGGGCGGCGATCAGCCACCACTACGACCTGTCCAACGCCTTCTACGCGCTGCTCCTCGACGAGACCATGGCGTACTCCTGCGGCTACTGGACCAGCGACGCCTCCGGCTACGGACCGGCCGACGCGCAGCGCGACAAGCTGGAGCTGATCTGCCGCAAGCTCGGACTGCCGCCCGGCGCGCGCCTGCTGGACATCGGCTGCGGCTGGGGCTCGCTGACCCTGCACGCGGCCCAGCACCACGGTGTCCGGGTCACCGCCGTCACGCTCGCCGCCGAACAGGCCGCGTACGTACGCGGACAGGTGGCCGAGCGCGGGCTGGAGGAGCTGGTCGAGGTCCTCAACATCGACTACCGGGACATCGCGGAGCGGCCGGAGACCCGGGGCGCGTACGACGCCGTCTCCACGATCGAGATGGGTGAGCACGTCGGGGACGCCGAGTACCCGGCCTTCACCCGCATCCTGCACGACTCCCTGCGGCCGCAGGGCCGGGTGCTGGTCCAGCAGATGTCGCGCGGCGCCGACGCGCCCGGCGGTGGCGCGTTCATCGAGTCGTACATCGCTCCGGACATGCACATGCGGCCGGTCGGCGAGACCGTCGGCCTGCTGGAGGGCGCCGGGCTCGAAGTGCGGGACGTGGAAGCCCTGCGCGAGCACTACGTCCTGACGGTGGACGCCTGGCGGCGGACCCTGGAGGAGCGGTGGACGGAGTTCACGGCGCTCGTGGGGGAGGAGACCGCGCGCGTCTGGCGGCTCTACCTCGTCGGCGGCGCGCTCGCGTTCGAGGAGCGGCGCATGGGCGTCGACCAGATCCTGTGCGTACGGCCCGACCGGGCGGGGAAGGCCGCGATGCCGGCGACCCGGCGTGAGTGGCACGGGGCCTCCGAGGCGGACCGGTGAGCGGCTTCGACTGGTCCGGGTTCGCGGGCGGGCTCGCGGGCGCGGCCGGCGCCGCCCTCGTCGTCATGCTGGTCACCTTCGCCGTCGCGCTGAAGATGGGCGTCCACCGCATCGTCGACGTGGCGTGGGGCATCGGCTTCGCCGCCGTCGCCCTCGTCTCGTACGGCCTCTCGGCCGGTGACGGCGATGACACGCGGCGGCTGGTGGTGACCGTGCTGACCGTGGTCTGGGGGCTGCGGCTCGCCGTCCATATCGGGCGGCGCGGACGCGGCCACGGCGAGGACCCGCGCTACGAGAAGATGCTCGCCAAGGCACCCGGCAACCCGCAGCTCTACGCGCTGCGCAAGGTCTACCTCCTCCAGGGCGCGCTGGTCTGGCTGGTCTCGCTGCCGGTCCAGGCCGCGCACTACCTGACCGGGCCGCTGGTGTGGTGGGCTTGGGCGGGAGCGGTGCTGTGGGCGGTCGGGCTGGTCTTCGAGGCGGTCGGCGACCACCAGCTCGCCCGGTTCAAGGCCGACCCCGCCAACAAGGGGAAGATCATGGACCGGGGGCTGTGGTCGTGGACCCGGCACCCGAACTACTTCGGTGATTTCTGCGTCTGGTGGGGCCTGTTCCTCTTCGTCTGCCAGGCGCCGGGCGCCGCCGCCGCGACCGTCGTCGCCCCGCTGGTGATGAGCTTCCTGCTGACCAAGGGGAGCGGTGCGGCCCTGCTGGAACGCCATATGGCCGACCGCCCTGGATACGCCGCGTACCAGGCCCGCACCAGCGCCTTCTTCCCGCGACCGCCCAAGCGCGGCTGAAACGTGCCGGGGCCCGTACACACCTCGTGTACGGGCCCCGACCGGTTTCTCAGTCCAGTCCGCGCGCCTTCTCGAACCGCGCCCGCGCCTCGCCGAGGTCGACCACCGGCGCCGGATAGTCCAGCCCGTCCACCTTCCACGGCTCGTGGACGGCGGACCCCTTCACCTCCGCCAGCTCCGGAACCCACCGGCGTACGTAATCGCCGCGCGGGTCGTAGCGCTTCGCCTGGGTCACCGGGTTGAGGACCCGGTTGGGCCGGGTGTCGGTGCCGGTGCCCGCGACCCACTGCCAATTGAGCTGGTTGTTGGCGATGTCGCCGTCCACCAGCAGCTCCAGGAAGTGCCGTGCGCCGACGCGCCAGTCCACGTACAGCGTCTTGGTGAGGAAGCTCGCGGCCAGCAGCCGGCCCCGGTTGTGCATCCATCCCTCGTGCACCAGCTGCCGCATCGCCGCGTCCACCACCGGATAGCCGGTGTGCCCGGTCTTCCAGGCGGTGATCTCGTCCTCGTCCGAGCGCCAGCGGTCCCGGCGCGGCCGGTAGTCGGACCAGGAGGCGTCGTGGCGGCCCGCCAGGACCTGGTGGTGGAAGTCGCGCCAGGCCAGCTGCCGGACGAACGCCTCGCCGCCGGGACCGCCCTTCTCCTGCGCGCGGGTGGCCAGTTCGGCGGCGGAGACCGTACCGAAGTGGAGGTGCGGCGAGAGCCGGGAGGTGGCGTCGCCGGCGAGGTCGTCGTGGCCGTCCGCGTAGTCGGCCAGGTCGCCGTTGAGCCAGGACGTCACCAGTTTCCGGCCCGCCTGCTCGCCGCCGTCCGCGAGACCGGGCGAGACGCCCTCGACCTGGTCCCGGTCCGGCAGGTCGTCCGAGGAGAGACCGCCGTCCGGCAGCCGGACCGTGCGGGGCGCGCTCAGTGTGCCCCGTACCCCCGCCGCCTCCCAACGGCGGAAGTACGGGGTGAACACCGCGAAGTGGTCCTTGCCCGCCGGGACCACCCGGCCCGGAGCGAGCGCGGTGACCACCGCGTCATGGATGCGCAGCTCACAGCCGCTGTCCGCCAGGGCGGTACGCAGCTGCTCCTCACGCCGTGCCGCGTACCCGCTCACCCCGGCGGCCATGTGCACCGCCCCGGCCCCGGTCTCCTCGACCAGCCGGCGCACCTCCTTGGCCACCGAGCCCGTACGGACGACGAGCCGGCCGCCCCGTTTCCGTAGCCCGGCATCCAGGTCCGCCAGGCAGTCGGCGAGGAACGCGAGCCGGTTGGGGGCGTCGAACCCGGCCCGGTGGACGGCGTCGTCCCGGACGAAGAGCGGGACGACCCGGTCCGCGTCCCGCAGGGCGGAACGCAGTACCGGGTTGTCGTGCAGACGCAGATCGGAGGTGAACAGCACCACCGCGACGTTCATGGAACGCATGCTCCTTGCAGACGGGGGCAGATGAGAGGTCAGGCGGCCGGGAAGTCCATCAGCGCCACCGGGTCGGAGGTCGGCTCGGCCGATCCGCCCGTCGGCTCGACCGTGATGCCCATCCCCGTCGCCCGGTCCACGGGCCCGTCCAGCAGCACCGCGTCATCGCTCGCCGAAGGGTCCATCAGACCGGCCGAGCGCATGGTGCCCTCGTCGTTGAACCAGATCTGGTACACCTTGCCGCTCGGCGGCCGCTCCATCCCGGAAGCCAGGAAGACCGCCCGGTTCTCCTGCTGCGAGACGACGACCGTGCCGCGCGCGCCGCCGGTCAGCTCGCCGGAGCTGGTCTTCGCGTCCGGCGCGGAGAGCACCTGGGCCAGCTGCTCGTTCTGCTGGTGGGCCCGGTTCGCCTCCTGGCGGGCGTCCTGCGCCACCTGGTTCTGCCACACCGCCACTCCGCCGAAGGCGGCCGCCGCCGCGATGCAGGCGGCGAGCGCGAAGGCCGACCAGCGGCCGGTGCGGCCACCGCCGCCCGTCCGTCCCGGCCTGCCGTGCGACGGCGTCTCCTGGCGTACGGTCGTGATCTCCGCCAGCACCCTCGCGCGCAGCTCGCGCGGCGGGGACTCGGCGACGGCGAGCCCGAGCCGGGCGGCCGTGGCCGACAGCTCCCGCACCTCCTGGGTGCAGGCCTCGCAGTCGCCGAGATGCCGTTCGAACTCGCGGCGCTCGTCCTCCGGCAGCGCATGCAGGGCATAGGCCCCGGTCAACGTGTGCAGATCGGCCGTGGTCATGCGCTCACCCCCAGGCAGTCGCGCAGCCGGATGAGGCCGTCGCGGAGTCGTGTCTTGATGGTGCCCAGCGGCACAGTGAGGAGCTCTGCCACCTCACGGTAAGTCAGGCCCTGGTAGTAGGCCAGGGTGACGGACTGGCGCTGGAGTTCGGACAGCGTCCGCAGACAGCGGCGTACCTGCTCTCTCTCCAGCCGTGTCTCCACCTGTTCGGAGACCTCGTCGAAGGCGGGCGTCCGGTCCAGGAGCGCCGCCTTGTGCTCGCGCGCCGCCGACGCCTCGGCCGAGCGGACCCGGTCGACGGCCCGGTGGTGCGCCAGGGTCAGCACCCAGTTCATCGCGCTGCCCCGGGAGGCCTGGAAGCGGGGGGCGGTACGCCACACCTCCACCAGCACCTCCTGGGCGACCTCCTCCGACTGGGCCGGATCGCGGAGCACACTGCGTACGAGGCCGAGCACGGGCCCGGAGACCGCGTCGTACACCTTGGCGAACGCGTCCTGGTCCCCGCGCGCGACCCGCACCAGGAGCTCCTGCAAGTCAGGCTCCGGCGAGGGCACCCCGCTCATCTGTACGGCTTGGTTCACGCGGGTTTCCTCCCGGGACGTCATCGCTTCCGGGAATGGTTCGGAGCCGACGGCCGTGCGGATTGGTCCAGTGCCCGCGATCTTTCCAGAATCTGTCCCGTCCGGCCGTGCGACGCAGCGGCGCGATTCAGCCGCGCTCGCTCATCCGGTGACGTACGGACTTCGCCCACCGCCGGGACCGACGGTGGGCGAAGTCCGGGACGCCTGCGGACGCGGGGCCTACGCGGCCGCTGCCGGGCCCTCCTGCTCGCGCTCCACCTGCTCGTTCCACTCGCGCTTGACCGCGCGCCAGGCGTCGTCGTTCTGGCCGAGGCGCCAGTAGCCGGAGATCGACAGCTGGGTGAGCGGGATCTGCCGCTCCACGCGCAGGTAGCGGCGGATCTCCTTCACGAAGCCCGCCTCGCCGTGCACGAACGCCTGGATCTCGCCCTCCGGGAAGTCCAGCCCCTTCACGGCCGCGGTCACCAGCTCGCCGACGGGCCGGTCGCCGCGGTGCAGCCAGGTCACCTCCACGCCGTCGGGCGTCACGATCTTCTGCTCCTCGGAGGCGTCCGGCACCTCGACGAAGGCGTGCACCAGGGCGCCCGCCGACATCTGCTCCAGCGACGCGGCGATCGCCGGCAGCGCGCTCTCGTCGCCGGCCAGGAGGTGCCAGCCGGCCGAGGCCTGCGGTCCGTAACCGCCGCCGGGGCCGAGGAAGGTGACCTGCTCGCCGACCTGGGCGCGCTGCGCCCACGGGCCCGCGAGGCCCTCGTCGCCGTGGACGACGAAGTCGACCGCCATCTCCCGGGCGACCGGGTCCCACGAGCGGATCGTGTACGTACGGGTCGTGGGCCACAGCTCGCGCGGGTGGCTCTCGCGGATGGCGGCGATGTCGAACGGGTGCGCGTAGTCGGCGCCCTCGGGCGCGAAGCACAGCTTGATGTAGTGGTCGGTGAAGCCCTCGAGGGAGAAGTCGGCGAGCCCCTCGCCGCCGAGGACCACACGCACCATGTGCGGGGTGATCTGCTCGGTGCGCACGACCTGCGCCCCCTGGGCCTTGGGTCCTTGCCGGGCCGGCCGCTCTGCCACGAGGTACTCCCTGGATTGTGACGTACGGGCCCGCTCGTCGGTGGACGGGCGCGCACGGCATACGTATCGGCGCACGGGGCCGGACACTTCCGGCCCCGATGACTTAGGTATGCCTAAGTTAACACCTCAGGCCCGGAGTGTGGTGAGGAGCCGCTGAAGCGCCCCGCCCAGCCCCCACTGCTCGGCAAGCGCTTCCAGTGCGGCCGGGTCGCGCGGCTCGCGGGGCAGTGCCGGGTCGAAGTCGGGCAGCGGCACGTCCTGGGCCACCCGCACGACCTTCGGCGCGACCGCCACGTAGTCCCGCGCCTCGTTCAGCCGCTTGCGCTGCGAGGGGGTGAGCTTCGCCTGGGGGTCGTCCACCGCCGCCATGATCCCGGCCAGGTCCCCGTACGCGTCCAGCAGCTTGGCCGCCGTCTTCTCGCCGATGCCGGGCACGCCCGGGAGCCCGTCGCTCGGGTCGCCGCGGAGGAGGGCCAGGTCCACATAGCCCGGCCCGTCCACCCCGTACTTCTCGCGGAGCCACGCCTCGTCGGTCAGCTGGAGTATGCCGACGCCCCTGAGGGGATAGAGCACCCGCACCTGCCGGGCGTCGTCGACCAGCTGATAGAGGTCGCGGTCGCCCGTCACGATGTCCACCGGCCCGGTCGCCCGGGCGGTGAGCGTGCCGATCACGTCGTCCGCCTCGTAGGGCGTGACGCCGACCCGGGCGATCCCCAGCGCGGCCAGCACGTCCTCGATGATCGGGACCTGCGGCGAGAGGGTGTCGGGGACCTCCTCCTCGTCGGTCTGCCCGGCCGGCGTCTCCTCGGCCACCCGGTGCGCCTTGTACGTCGGGATCAGGTCCACCCGCCACTGCGGGCGCCAGTCGTTGTCCCAGCAGGCGACCAGCTCGTCCGGCCGGTGGTCCTGCACCAGGCGGGCGATGAAGTCGAGGAGGCCGCGCGCGGCGTTGACCGGCGTCCCGTCCGGCGCGCGCACCGAGTCGGGGACGCCGAAGTAGGCGCGGAAGTAGAGAGAAGCGGTGTCGAGGAGCATCAGGCGTCGCGTCACTCAACCGATGATGCCCCACGCCACTGACAGTCGCCGTCGATGGCTCCCGGTGACCGGGGCGTACGCCTGTAGTGACCTGGAACACACTTCCGTTTGGTCTGTGTAAGTACGGGCAGGCGCGCCATCGGAGCGGACCACGTCGCATTTTCAACTAGTGCATGTGCCATGCGGGCCGAAACCGCACCGCTCCACGGTCTGCCGGCGGGGGTGGCAGACCGTTTTTTCAGTTCGACCCGTGAGGTGTATGTGTCCAGGCTGCAAGCCGAGAACTTGTACAAAGTGTTCGGCCGACGACCCGAAGAAGCCGTCCGGAAGCTGGAGGGCGGCGCGGACCGCGACGAACTCCGCGCCGACGGAACGACCGCAGCGGTCATCGACGCCTCCTTCACGGTGGAGCCGGGCCAGATCTTCGTGGTCATGGGCCTCTCCGGCTCCGGCAAGTCCACGCTGCTGCGGATGCTCAACGGACTGCTCGAACCGACCGCCGGACGCGTGCTCTTCGACGACCAGGACCTGACCGCCCTGGCCCCCCGCGACCTGCGGAACGTGCGCTCCACCAAGATCAGCATGGTCTTCCAGCACTTCGCGCTCTTCCCCCATCGCAGCGTCCTGGACAACGCCGCGTACGGCCTGGAGGTCCAGGGCGTCCCCCGCGCCGAGCGGATCAGGCGGGCCACCGAGGCCCTGGAGCTGACCGGCCTCGCCGGCTGGGAGAACTCCTGGCCCGACGAGCTCTCCGGCGGTATGCAGCAGCGCGTCGGCCTCGCCCGCGCCCTGGCCACCGACGCCGACCTGCTCCTCATGGACGAGTCCTTCAGCGCGCTCGACCCGCTGATCCGGCGCGACATGCAGGACCAGCTCCTGGAGCTCCAGAAGCGGCTGAAGAAGACCATCGTCTTCATCACCCACGACCTCAACGAGGCCATGCGCCTCGGCGACCGGATCGCCGTGATGCGCGACGGCAGGATCGTCCAGCTCGGCACCGCCGAGGACATCCTCGTCACCCCGGCCAACGACTACGTCGCCTCCTTCACCCAGGACGTCGACCGCTCCCGGGTCCTCACCGCGGGCGCCATCATGGCCGAACCGCACACCGTCATGGGCTCCACCACGACCGACGGCAAGGAGCTGCGCACCCCGCAGGACGTCCTCGCCGCGGCCCCCGCCACGGTCACGGAGTCCACGCCGATCATCGAGCTGTTCACCCCCTGCTCGCAGAGCGCGGACCCGGTGGCCGTCACCGACGCCAAGGGCAAGCTCGTCGGCGTCGTTCCCAGCTCCCGGCTGCTCGCCGTGCTCGGCGACCCGATGACGCCCACCGAGGCCCTCAAGGACACCGAGGCCCTCAAGGACTCCGGGACGTCCAAGGACTCCGTGGCACCGTCCAAGACGCTCTCCGACAACGATGCCGTGAAGAAGGTGGCCAGTGTTTAGGCTCCCTCTCGGCGAATGGGTCGACTCCGCCGTCGACTGGCTCCAGACCCACCTCGCCTGGCTCTTCGAGGCCATCAGCTCCGTCGTCAGCTCCATGTTCGACGGCATAGCCGCCGTCCTCTCCGCGCCGCACCCGCTCCTCTTCGCGGGCATCGTCGCGATCATCGCCTGGTGGCTGCGCGGCCTGCCCGCCGGGCTGCTGGCCTTCGTCGGATTCGCCCTCATCGACTCCGTCGAGCTGTGGGCCGAGGCGATGGACACCCTCACCCTGGTGCTCGTCGCCACTCTGGTCACGCTGCTCATCGCCGTACCGCTCGGCATCTGGGCCTCCCGGTCCAAGACCGTCAGCGCGGTGGTCCGGCCGGTCCTGGACTTCATGCAGACCATGCCCGCCATGGTCTACCTGATCCCCGGCGTCATCTTCTTCGGCGTCGGCGTGGTCCCCGGCATCATCGCCACCATCATCTTCGCGCTGCCCCCGGGCGTCCGGATGACCGAACTCGGCATCCGCCAGGTCGACGGCGAACTCGTCGAGGCGGCCGAGGCCTTCGGCACCACCTCGCGCAACACCCTGCTCCGCATCCAGCTGCCGCTCGCCCTCCCCACGATCATGGCGGGCATCAACCAGGTCATCATGCTGGGCCTGTCCATGGTCGTCATCGCGGGCATGGTCGGCGGCGGTGGCCTCGGTGGCTCCGTCTACCGCGCCATCGGCAACATCGACGTCGGCCTCGGCTTCGAAGCGGGCATCTCCATCGTCATCCTCGCCATGTACCTGGACCGGATGACCGGCGCGCTCGGCCGCGAGGTCTCCCCGCTGGGCCGCCGCGCCGCCGCCAAGGCGCAGGCCTCCGTCGAAGGCTGGAAGATCTGGGCCTACCGCCCGCAGCCCGTCGTCGCGGTCGCCGGCATCGTGGCCCTCGCGCTCGTCGCGGGCGGCATGGGCATCTTCGGCGGCTCCGCCAAGAACACCGCATCCGGCGCGGACGCGCAGGTCGGCGACGGCAAGAAGATCTCCATCGGCTACATCCCGTGGGACGAGGGCATCGCCTCCACCTTCCTCTGGAAGGAGATGCTGGAGCAGCGCGGTTACGAGGTCGACGTCAAGCAGTACGAGGCCGGCGCGCTCTACACCGGCATGGCCAACGGCCAGATCGACTTCCAGACCGACTCCTGGCTCCCCACCACCCACGCCAGCTACTGGAAGAAGTACCAGGACCGCCTGGAGGACATGGGCGCCTGGTACGCCCCCACCTCGCTGGAGCTCGCGGTCCCCGCGTACATGAAGGACGTCCGGTCCATGGAGGACCTGAAGGGCCGGGCCTCCGAGTTCAAGGGCCGGATCGTCGGCATCGAGCCGAGCGCCGGTGAGATGGGCCTGCTCAAGGACAAGCTCCTGCCGGGCTACGGCCTGGACAAGGAGTACAAGCTCATCGACGGCTCCACGCCGTCCATGCTGGCCGAGCTGAAGCGCGCGTACGCCAAGAAGGAACCGATCGTCGTTCCGCTCTGGTCGCCGCACTGGGCGTACAACGACTTCGACCTCACCAAGCTCAAGGACCCCAAGGGCCTCTGGGGCAAGGGCGACGGCATCCACACCCTGGCGCGCAAGGGCTTCACCGAGGAGAACCCCACGGTCGCCAAGTGGCTCAAGGACTTCAAGATGAGCGAGGAGCAGCTCACCAGCCTTGAGGCCGAGATCCAGAAGGCCGGCTCCGGCAAGGAGCAGGACGCCGTCCGCACCTGGCTCAAGGACAACCCGGGCGTCGCCGACAAGTGGTCCCCGGCCCCGAAGGACGCCCAGGCGGCCGGCGGTGACGACGAGCGCAAGCGCCCGGTCGAGGTCGCCTGGTTCCCCTGGGAGGAGGACATCGCCGCCACGTACCTGTGGAAGGCGGTCCTGGAGGAGCGCGGCTACAAGATCAACCTCAAGCAGTTCGAGGTCGGCCCGATGTACGCCGCCATGTCGCGCGGCCAGATCGACGTGCAGTTCGACGGCTGGCTGCCGTACACCCAGAAGAACTACTGGGACAAGTACGGCGACAAGCTCTCCAACCTCGGTTCCTGGTACGGGCCGACCTCCATCGAGGTCGCCGTCCCCGACTACGTCAAGGACGTCAAGACGCTCGACGACCTCAAGGGCAAGGGCGGCGACTTCAAGAACCGGATCGTCGGCATCGAGCCCGGCACCGCCACCATGGAGAACCTCAAGACGAACGTCCTGCCGAGTTACGGCCTGGACAAGGAGTACAAGGTTCTCGACTCCTCCACGCCCGGCATGCTCGCCGAGCTGAAGCGGGCGTACGCCAAGAAGGAGCCCATCGCCGTCCTGCTCTGGACCCCGCACTGGGCGTACAACGAGTACGGCATGACCAAGCTGAAGGACCCCAAGAAGACGTTCGGTGACGGCGACCGGCTGCACACCATCGCCTCCAAGGAGTTCCCGAAGCAGTACCCGCAGCTCACCAAGTGGTTCAAGAACTTCAAGCTCGACGAGAAGCAGCTCGGCGGCCTGGAGAACGAGATCCAGAAGCACGGCGCGGGCCACGAGGAGGAAGCCGTGAAGGCCTGGATGGACGAAAATCCAGGCATCGCGGACACCATGGCACCTCAGTAGGGGTTCCGGAACGCGAAAAGCGCAGGTGAGGGGTGGGTGCCGCCGTCGGGCGGGGCCCACCCCTTCCGGCTGTCCCGGGGGCCGATAACCGGACGTCTCGCGCAACCATGTGCGTAAGGTGCTGGCAGCCGGGAGGATGGCTGAGGCGGGAGGGAGCCGTTCATGGACGACAAGGACACACCGCGGGTGGGTGCCGCGGTCCGCCGTCGGCGCCGCACCCTGGGCCTCACGCTGGCCGCGGTCGCCGAGCGCAGCGGGCTCTCCGTGCCCTTCCTCAGCCAGATCGAGAACGAGCGCGCCCGCCCCAGCGCCCGCTCCCTCGACCGGGTCGCCGAGGCGCTGGAGACCACCACCTCACGGCTGCGGGCCGCCGCCGACTCGGCGCGCGCGGTCGATGTCGTACGAGGAGCGGAAGGCGACGGCGTACGCCGGGTGGTGCGCGGACGCCACCAGCTCAGCGCCCTGGAGTTCACCGGCGAACAGGACCTCGGGCGCGAGTTCCAGCACCGCAACGACGAGCTGATGTACGTCGTCGAGGGCGCCGCCGAGGTCGAGGCGGAGGGCCAGGCGTACCGGCTGGAGCGCGGCGACACCCTGTTCCTCTCCGGCGGCGTACGGCACCGCTGGCGCGCCACCCTGCCCGGCACCCGGCTCCTGCTGGTCGCGGTGGCGGAGCACATCGACGCCACGTACGACTCGCGCCGCTGAGGGCCGGGGTCACCGGTGCGTGTCGTCTCCCTGGTCCCCTCCCTCACCGAGGCGGTCGCCGTCACCGCCCCCGGGCTGCTCGTCGGCGTCACCGACTGGTGCACCCACCCCGAAGGCCTCACCGCCGCCCGGATCGGCGGCACGAAGAACCCGGACGTGGCCGCCGTCGCCGCCCTCGCGCCGGACCTCGTCATCGCCAACGAGGAGGAGAACCGCGCCCCGGACCTCGCCGCACTCCGAGCCGCCGGACTCGACGTCCTGGTCACCGAGATCCGCACCCTGGACCAGGCCTTCACCGAGCTGGACCGGGTCCTCACCACCGGCTGCGGCCTGACCCGCCCCCGCTGGCTCGACGAGGCCGAGGAGGCCTGGGTGGACATCCCCGCCCCCTCCGCGAGCCCGCGCCCCGCTGTTGTACCGATCTGGCGCAGGCCCTGGATGGTGCTCGGCCGCGACACCTTCGCCGGTGACCTGCTGGCCCGCCTCGGGGTGCGCAACGTGTACGCGGACCACGCCGACCGCTACCCGCGCATCCCGCTCGACGAGCTGAACGCGTCCGGTGCCGAGCTGGTGGTCCTGCCGGACGAGCCCTACCGCTTCACCGCCGACGACGGGCCCGAGGCCTTCCCCGCCCTGCCCGCCGCCCTCGTCGACGGCCGCCTGCTCACCTGGTACGGGCCGTCCCTGCTGCGGGCGGCACAGGAGCTGCCGTCAGCGCTCCGCTGACCACCCCGCGTACGGTCCGCGCCCCGGCGACCAGCCACGCCGCCACCAGGAACACGTACAGCGCCACCGCCAGCCAGATCAGCGCGTCCAGGCCGGTGTGCCGGGCCAGACCCGCCGCGCCCGTCACGCACGTCCCTACAGGGAACGTGAACGCCCACCACGTCATCGCGAACCCCATACCGTCACGCGTCGCCCTTATGACCATCGCCCCGGCCAGCGCCAGCCACAGCAACGCGAACCCCATCACCGGCACCCCATAGAGCACCGCGAACGCCCCGAACGCCGAGGCATAGGGCCCCGCCACCGCCCCAGGAGCCGCGTCGGCCAGCTGGTTGACAGCGGTCGTCGACTGCCCCAGCGGTCCCAGCACCAGAAAGAGCGTCGGCGTCAGCGCGAGCGGCAGCGGACCGTGGTGGACGAGCCGGGCGAAGACCAGCGGCAGCACCACCAGCGTGGCCAGCAGGGACAGCCCGAACATCGCGTAACAGGCCAGCAGCAGCGCCTCCCGCCCCTGCCCGGCCGCCACGTACGGCACCAGCAGGGCGCCTTGCGAGGCCGAGACCATCGGGGCGACCAGCGGCAGCAGCCAGACGGGTGACGCGGTGCCGGGCGCCGGACGGTGGCGTACGACCATCAGGTACGGCACCACGACGGCGGCCACCACACCGATCACCGTCCCCGCGACGAACAGCACCACGTCCACCGCCAGCGCCGCCCGTACGCCGACGACGTCCGCGCCCACCGTCAGCGTGGCCCCGCCGACCGCCAGCAGCGCCATGGAGAGGCACCCGTAGAACGGCGCGACCGCTGGGTCCAGGAGATGCGCGCGGGCCTGGTCGCGGTGGTGGAGCCAGTGGCCGGCCCGCGCGGCGAGGACGGTGGCGAGCAGCACGGCCGACAGCGCCCACACCACCGTGCACGCGCCGCGCAGACCGGGCACGTCCACCGGGAGCGCCGCTCCGGCGCTCGCCACGATCGCGGTGCCCATGACGCTCGCGTACCAGTTCGGGCCGATGTGCCGCAGGGACGGCAGCCGCCGCACGACCGGCCGCGGGCCCGGCCACGCGTCCTGGCGGGGGAGCGGTTCGACGGTCCTGGTCTGCGGAAAGATGGCCATGCCACGATTCTTCGCGCGCCCGGCTCCGCCCACCAGGGACCCCGTTCCTATGAGGTCATAAGCTGGCTTTATGCCCAGTGACGACCAAGCCCTCCGCGCCCCCCTCTCCCACCGGGTCCCCGACCTGGGAGCGCTGGAGCTGCTGCTCGCCGTCGCCCGGCACGGCAGCCTCGGGCGGGCTGCCAAGGACGTCGGCATCACCCAGCCCGCCGCCTCCAGCCGCATCCGCTCCATGGAACGGCAGCTCGGCGTCGCCCTGCTCGACCGCTCCCCGCGCGGCTCCCGGCTCACCGACGCGGGCGCGCTGGTCACCGACTGGGCGCGCCGGGTGGTCGAGGCGGCCGAGGCGTTCGACGCGGGGGCGCAGGCGCTGCGCGACCGGCGGGACTCCCGGCTGCGGGTCGCGGCCAGCATGACGATCGCCGAGTACCTGCTGCCGGGCTGGCTGATCGCGCTGCGCGCGGAGCGCCCGGACACCGCCGTCTCGCTCCTCGTCGGCAACTCGGCGGATGTGGCCCGCCGCCTGGTCACCGGCGAGGCCGACCTGGGCTTCGTGGAGGGCCTGTCGATACCGGAGGGCCTGGACGGCACCGTCATCGCCCACGACCGCCTGGTCGTCGTGGTCGCCCCCAGCCATGCCTGGGCCCGCCGCCGCACCCCGCTGCTCCCGGACGAACTGGCCGCCACCCCGCTGATCCTCCGCGAGCGCGGCTCCGGCACCCGGCAGGTTCTGGACGCGGCCCTCGCCGTCCACGGCGGCCTCGCGCAGCCGCTGCTGGAACTCTCCTCCACGACCGCCGTGAAGGGCGCGGCGGAGAGCGGCGCCGGACCCTGTGTCCTGAGCGAACTGGCCCTCGGCGAGGAGCTGTCCGCCCGCCGCCTGGTCAAGATCCCGGTCGCCGGCGTACGGCTGCGCCGCCAGCTGCGGGCCGTCTGGCCGGCGGGCCACCGACCCACCGGCCCCGCCCGCGACCTGCTCTCCCGCACCGGGCGGTCCACCGGCGCCCCGACTCCGTAACCGCTTCGAACACGTTGTGAACGCCGCCTAGAGTGGCCCCATGAGCTTCGCGACGCCGCCCGGCTGGTACCCGGACGCCGGGACACCCGGCACCGACCGCTGGTGGGACGGCACGGCCTGGACCGCGCACACCCGCCCGTCCGCCGCCGCCGCACCGCACGAGCCGGTGCACCAGCCGTACGCACCCCAGGCGTTCGGCCCGCCGGTCCCGCCTCCGGCCCCCCGAAGCGGCAGCCGTACGCGCGTCCTGGCGATCACCCTCTCCGGCCTGCTGGTCCTGGGCGCGGCCGTCACCGCCGCCGTGCTGCTGGGCCCCGACGACAGCGGTACGCGAGCGGCCCCGGGACCCACCGCCTCCGACCCGGCCCCCACCGCGCCGGCCACCTCCCCGACGCCCTCGCCGGAGGACAGCCCGGACGGCGACCCCGGTGTCCTCGTCGACCAGCTCAACGGGATCACGCTGGAGGTGCCCGACGGCTGGGAGAAGGCGGACAACACCTCCGACGACGCCCCCACCATCCGTACCGCCGTCTCCTACGACTGCCCCGGCGCCTCCTCCTTCTGCTACCGGGGCACCGTCTCGACCCGCTCCGCCCGGGCCGGCCAGAGTGACCCGAAGGCCAGCGCGGAGGCCGACATCACCACCGCCGCCGACAAGGCCTACGGGGAGGACGTCCTAGGTCAGAGCACCCATGGCGGGATCACGTCCCACCAGGTGCTCAAGGCGCAGCCGGTGGCGGTCGCCGGGCGTACCGGATACCTGGTGCGCTGGCGGGTCGTCACCGGGAAGGGCCCCGGCGGTGTGGTGCAGTCCGTGGCCTTCCCGTCGACGGTGGGCACCGAGACACCGGTGATCGTCCGGCTCGCCTTCGACGCGGACCGGCCGGAGCTGCCGGTCTCGCTGATGGACACGATCACGCGGTCGATCCGGCCGATCGGGGACAGCGCGACGAGCGGCGGCGTGGGTGCGTCGATCGGCCCCTGAACACGCGCGAGCAGGGGCTCAGAGGAAGGTCTTCCCCTCGCCCCGGTACGTCGGAACGGTCGCCGTGATCCGGTCGCCCTCGATCAGCTGCAGCGCGTCGAACCGCTCGCACAACTCACCGGCCTTCGCATGCCGGAACCACACCTTGTCGCCGATCAGCAGATCGTCGGCGGGCGAACCGAGCAGCGGCGTCTGGACCTCGCCTGCGCCCTCCTGCGGGTCGTAGCGCAGCCCTTCCGGGAGGTACGGAACCGGCGACCGGTCCGCGCCGGCCGCGCCCGAGGCCGGGTAGCCGCCGCCGAGCACCGTCACCACGCCCACGCCCGGCCGGCGCACCACGGGCTGCGCGAACAGGGCCGCCGGGCGGGCGGAGAACGACGTGTAGTTGTCGAAGAGGCGCGGCACGTACAGCCCCGAACCCGCCGCGATCTCCGTCACCGCGGCCTCGGCCGCCGTGTGCTGCACACTGCCGGTGCCGCCGCCGTTGACGAACTCCAGCTCCGGCGCGACCGCGCGGACGGCCCGCACCACCTCGGCGCGCCGGGCCGCCAGCTCCTTACGGGCCGTGGCCTGCATCAGCCGGATCGCCCGGGACCGCAGCGGCCGTCCCACCAGCGCGTCACCGACCCCGGCGACATGACCTTCGTACGCCATCAGCCCCACCAGCCGGAACCCCGGCCTGCGCGCCACCGAACGGGCCAGCTCGGCGAGTTGGGCGGGGGAGCGGAGCGGCGAACGGAGCGCCCCGATCCGGATCCGGCCGCCCAGCAGCCGGAGCGAGGTGTCCAGCTCCAGGCAGACCCGGATCTCCTCCTGCCCACCGGCCCGGGAGGCGTCGATCAGCTCCAGCTGGGAGGGGTCGTCCACCATCACCGTCACCGCGGCGGCCAGCTTCGGATCGGCGGCCAGCTCCGCGAAGGCGGCCCGGTCGGCGGACGGATAGGCCAGCAGTACGTCGTCGAATCCGGCCCGCGCCAGCCAGAGCGACTCCGCCAGCGTGAACGACATGATCCCGGCGAACCCGGGCCGCGCGAGCACCCGCTCCAGCAGCGCCCGGCACCGCACGGACTTGCTCGCCACGCGGATCGGCTTCCCGCCGGCTCTGGCCACCAGATCGGCGGCGTTGTCGTCGAAGGCGTCCAGATCGACGATCGCGAGCGGGGCATCGAGATGGGCGGTGGCCCGGTTGTACCGGGTCCGGTCAGCGGCGCGGGCAGTCATGGCCGCAGCTTGCCAGAGAGCCGCTACGGCTGGGTAGGGGACGTTCGGTGCAGATCCGCCGAGGCCGGACGTCCCGTTCCCCGCCGTACGCCCGTAGCCCGTAGAGTGACGGACACGCGAGCACCAACGCGCCTGGCGGTGGCGGTGATCCGTGGTCGGTACGGGACGTGAACCAGGGGGCCGGATGAGTACCGAAGCGCGACGCGCTCCCGTGCCACCCCGCCCGACGACCCCACCGGCCCCGTCTGTCCCGCCGCCCCCTTCCCGGGCTCCTCGCGCTCCGGGCACGCAGCAGCAGGCTCCAGGCACGCAGCAGGTATCGGGCGCGCAGCAGAATCCGGGCACCCCGCAGGCGTCGGGTACCCCGCAGGCTCCGGGCACCTCTTCCGCCCCGGTGGCCCCGTGTGCCCCGCAGGCACCGGACACCCCCGCAGCACCGGTGCCCACACAGAACCCGCGCTCCTCCCAGGCGCCCTCAGCCCCACCCGTACCACCGAACACGGCGGCCCCGGCGGCCCCCGCAGCCCCACGCCCCTCCCCAGCACCCTCCGCCCCACCGGCCCCCGAGGCACCCCCCGCCCCCGCAGCCACCCCTTACCCCACCCACCCCGGCCCGCCCCCCGCCTTCACCACCCGGCGCAGGCCGGTAGGGGCCGTCGACCTCACCCCGGCGCCGGGTTCGGGCGGCCCCCCGCCCCCCGGGGCGTACCCCGTCCCCGCCCGCTACGGCTACCCCGAGACGCCCGTGGAGACCACCACCCGGCTCCGGCCTGTCCCGACGGTCCGGCAGCGGTGGCGTGCGGCGACCGCCGCCGCCTGCGTCGTCCTCGGGCTCGGGCTCATCGGCGGGGCCGTCACCGGGGCCTGGCTGACCGGGGACTCCTCCGCCGAACCCACCCGGACCGCGTACACCGAAGGCCGTACCGTCTGGCACAGCGTCCCCGTCGACACGCTCTTCCCGAGCACGCTCAAGGGCACCGGCGCCGGGCCCGGCGGGACCAACCGCACCTGGACCCGGCTCTCCGTCGCCGCCGACAGCGACTGCTCCCAGGGGCTCGACCCGCTGCTCCGCACCACCCTCCGGTCTGTCGGTTGCGAGCGGATGGTGCGGGCCACCTACACCGACTCGACCCGCTCCGCCGTCACCACCGTCGGCATGGTCGTCACCGAGGCCGACGCGGCCGGGATGCAGGCCCTGAGCACGCGGTTCACCGAGCAGCAGCTCGCCGCGCGCAAGGACCTGATGCCCCGTACGTACGCTCCCGAAGGCACCCTCGCCGCCGGCTTCGGCGACCGGCAGCGGGCCAGCTGGACCGTCCGGCCGCTCACCGAGATCCCGGTCGTCGTCTTCGCCGTCTCCGGCTTCGCCGACGCGCGTACGGTCGCCGAGCCGCAGCCCGCCGACGCGGCGACGCGGACGCCCGCCACCACGGACATCGCCCAGGCCGGCCTCGGCCACGAGGTCAAGGGCATCGCGGACCGGGTGGAGCGAGGGCTGCGCAAGACCGTCACCGAGCTCGTGGAGCCGCCCGCATGACCCGACGACGACCCCACCGCGTCCTCGCCGCGGTCTGCGCCGCCGCCGTCCTCGCGCTCACCCCCGCGGCCCCCGCGCACGCCGACGCCATCCGCGACCAGCAGTGGGCCCTCGCCGCCCTGCACACCGACCGCGCCTGGCAGACGACGAAGGGCGCGGGCGTCACCGTCGCGGTCCTGGACACCGGCGTGGACGGCTCCCACCCCGACCTCGTGGACCAGGTGCTTCCCGGCAAGGACCTCGTCGGCTTCGGCGCCTCGCAGGGCGACTCCTCCTGGGCCCTGCACGGCACCGCCATGGCCGGGATCATCGCCGGACACGGCAACGGCCCCGGCCGCACCGACGGCGTCCTCGGCATCGCGCCCGAGGTCAAGATCCTCCCGGTCCGCGTCATCCTGGAGTCCAAGGACCCCGCCCGCGCCAAGGCCCGCAAGACCCGTGGCACCGCACTCGCCCAGGGCATCCGCTGGGCCGCCGACAACGGCGCCGACGTCATCAACCTCTCCCTCGGCGACGACAGCGAGTCCGCCCACCCGGACCCGGGCGAGGACTCCGCCATCCAGTACGCCCTCTCCAAAGGCATCTCCGTGGTCGCCTCGGCCGGCAACGGCGGCGAGAAGGGGGACCGGATCTCCTACCCGGCCGCCTACCCGGGCGTGATCGCGGTCGCCGCCGTCGACGAGTACGGCACCCACGCCGCCTTCTCCACCCGCCGCTGGTACGCCACCGTCAGCGCGCCTGGTGTCGACATCGTCGTCGCCAACCCGGACGGCCACTACTACATCGAGTGGGGTACGTCGGCGGCCGCCGCGTTCGTCTCCGGCGCTGTCGCCCTGGTCCGCGCCGCCCACCCCGGCCTCGACCCCGCCCAGATCAAGAAGCTCCTCGCCGACACCGCCCGCGACGCCCCCGCCGAGGGCCGCGACGACGCCCGCGGCTACGGCATCGTCGACCCGGCGGAGGCCATCGAGGCGGGCTCCCGGCTCCGCCCCGGCGACATCGGCGCCCAGACCGCCACGGCGGGCCACCGCAAGAAGTACTTCGGCCCCGGCCCGACCCCGCCGCCCGCCGCCGACGCCCCGGTCAACTGGGCGGCCCCGCTCGCGGGCGGCCTCGGCGCGGCCCTCCTGGCGGCGGCGGTCATCCTCTGGCGCGGCCGGAACACCGCCGGCCGCCGCTGAACCCCAGGCTCAGCGCCCACGCCTCCAGGCACTACCCTCGACCCGTGGCGCTCAAGAACATCCCGGACTCCGGTTTCTCCGACGACGACGGCTCGGCCTCTCCCGTCCTGACCAGCGCACTCGACGCCTGGTCGCGCGACCGGACCGCCGTCGGCCCGGTCCTGGCGGCACTCCGCGAGGCCCGCCTCCTCGTTCCCGTCGTCGCCATCCTCGGTGAGGTGGAGGAGGACGAGAACGGCTTGCGGCGTGAGAAGACCAGCGACATGGCCGTCCCCACCCTCAAGGCCGGTGACCGGCGCGCGCTGCCCGCCTTCACCTCGACCGACTCGCTGGCCCGCTGGGACCCCGAGGCCCGGCCCGTCGCCGTACCGCTGCACCAGGCCCTCCAGGCCGCCGCGCACGAGAAGGCCGACACCGTGGTGCTGGACCTCGCCGGGCCCGTCGCCTTCGAGCTGAGCGGCCAGGCGCTCCTGGCGCTGGCGGAGAACCGCACCAGCACCGACCCGCTCCAGGACCCCGCGGTGATCGAAGCCGTACGGGAGGCCGTCGCCGCCGAACCCGCCGTGCTCCGCGCCCACCTCGGCCCGGGCCGGGCCGACGGCACCCTCGCCCTGGTCCTCGCCCCGGACGCGGTCCCCGCCGAGGCGGCCCGCCGGGTGGCCGAGGTGCTCTCCGGCAGCGAGGTGCTCCGGGCCCGGCTGGTCGGCGGGCTGGACCTGGCGCTGCTGCCGGCCGGAGCCGACGCACCGGGCGAGCCGCTGTTCCGCCGCTGAGGCCGGACACGCGAGAGCCCGCCGCCCCACGAGGGGGAGGCGGGCTCACGTACGTACGAGAAGAAGGTGTCTAGCCGTAGACCGGGCCCGTGTACTTCTCGCCCGGACCCTGGCCCGGCTCGTCCGGCACCAGTGAGGCCTCGCGGAAGGCGAGCTGGAGCGACTTCAGGCCGTCCCGCAGCGGCGAGGCGTGGAAGGTGCTGATCTCCGTGGTGGAGGCGTCCAGCAGTCCGGCCAGGGCGTGGACCAGCTTGCGGGCCTCGTCCAGGTCCTTGTGGTCCTCGCCCTCCTCGGTGAGGCCGAGCTTCACCGCCGCCGCGCTCATCAGGTTGACGGCGACCGTCACGATGACCTCGACGGCCGGGACCTCCGCGATGTCGCGGGCCATGGCGTCGAAGCCGGGGTTCTCACTGCTGGTGGGGGTCGCGTCGCTCATGCCCACACGATAAGGCCCGGCATCGGCGGCCCCGCCCCCGGGAGCCTTACGGACGCACGATTAGCGCCCCCGCGACCGGGCTGCTAACCTTGTGTAACGACCGGCCGGACACCTATGTGCCCGGCCCACAAGTGGAGGCTCCGATCTCCCACCTGACCGTCCTCACGGACGGCGGGTCACCGGTCAGGCGGTCCCCATCGTTCCGTACGGACGATGGAGCCGCCCGATGCGCCCCGCGGTTGACCGCGGCGGTGCTCCGGTACTTCCAGGAGCCCCGCCTGTGTCCCGTCCGGGGCATTTTTGCGCTTCCGGCTCGGTTGGTCTTGACGTCACACACGTTACGCGGCTGTCCGCCAGGCGGTCGCGTGGTGCTACCGAGGAGGATCCATCAGCGCCGAGCCCCGCATCAACGACCGGATTCGCGTTCCCGAGGTCCGACTTGTCGGTCCCAGCGGCGAGCAGGTCGGGATTGTTCCGCTTGCCAAGGCCCTGGAACTCGCACAGGAGTACGACCTCGACCTGGTCGAGGTGGCGGCGACAGCCCGTCCGCCCGTGTGCAAGCTCATGGACTACGGGAAGTTCAAGTACGAGTCGGCCATGAAGGCCCGTGAGGCGCGCAAGAACCAGGCGCACACGGTCATCAAGGAGATGAAGCTCCGGCCGAAGATCGACCCGCACGACTATGACACCAAGAAGGGTCACGTCGTCCGGTTCCTCAAGCAGGGCGACAAGGTCAAGATCACGATCATGTTCCGTGGTCGTGAGCAGTCCCGCCCGGAGCTGGGCTTCCGACTGCTCCAGCGTCTCGCTTCGGACGTGGAGGACCTGGGCTTCATCGAGTCCAACCCGAAGCAGGACGGCCGGAACATGATCATGGTTCTGGGCCCGCACAAGAAGAAGACCGAAGCCATGGCCGAGGCCCGCGAGGCTCAGGCCGCCCGCAAGGCGGAGCGTCAGGGCGGTACGCCCGACGCCGCGCCCGAAGGCGACAACGCCGAGGCTCCGGCCGACACACCTTCCGAGGCGTGACCTTCGGGGGTCGCCATCCAGGCGCCCCCGGGTCACTCCGGAACCCCATAGAGATCTGACGCCCCTGCAGTCCGGTGCCCGCACCGTGAGGGGCGCCACTGACGAGGAGAGAACGGCGCGATGCCGAAGAACAAGACGCACAGCGGTGCCAGCAAGCGCTTCAAGATCACCGGCTCCGGCAAGGTGCTCCGCGAGAGGGCCGGCAAGCGCCACCTGCTCGAGCACAAGTCGTCCAAGAAGACCCGCTCGCTGACCGGCACGGTCGTCGTGGCTCCGGCCGACGCCAAGAAGATCAAGAAGCTTCTCGGCAAGTGAGGCCCGGCCTCCGGCTCACGCCGGAGGCGCGACCTCGATCACACCGGGACCAATTCGTTTCCGGGCCGTGTGAAGACACCCACGGCCCCGCTACAAGGAGTTAACAAGTGGCACGCGTCAAGCGGGCAGTCAACGCCCACAAGAAGCGCCGGGCGATCCTCGAGGCCGCCAGCGGCTACCGCGGTCAGCGCTCGCGTCTGTACCGCAAGGCCAAGGAGCAGGTCACCCACTCCCTGGTCTACAACTACAACGACCGCAAGAAGCGCAAGGGCGACTTCCGTCAGCTGTGGATCCAGCGCATCAACGCCGCTGCCCGCCAGAACGGCATGACGTACAACCGCCTCATCCAGGGTCTGAAGGCCGCCAACATCGAGGTGGACCGCAAGATCCTGGCCGAGCTCGCGGTCAACGACGCCAACGCGTTCGCCGCTCTCGTCGAGGTCGCTCAGAAGGCCCTCCCGAGCGACGTCAACGCCCCGAAGGCCGCCTGATCCAGGCACCGCTTTCTCGGTACGTGAACCGGACCCGCAGGCGCACGCCGTCTGCGGGTCCGGTGCGTTGCCGCCGAACCCCCACCGCCGTACGCAGAGAGGCTCGCCGCCGACCATGGGCACCCCCGAACTGATCTCCCCGCGCTCCCCGCGCGTCGCCGCCGCCCGCCGGCTGGCCCGCCGCAACTTCCGCGGCAAGGAGCGCAGGTTCATCGCCGAGGGGCCCCAGGCCGTACGTGAGGCCGCCGCCCACCGGGGCGGGGACGGCGAGCCGACGCTCATCGAGCTGTTCGCGACCCCCGAGGCCGCCGACCGGTACGCCGACATCGTCGCCGCCGCCCACGCCGCCGGGGCCCGGATCCACCTGGCCGGGGACGACGTCCTGGCCGACGTCTCGCAGACCGTCACCCCGCAGGGCCTGATCGGGGTCTGCCGCTTCCTGGACTCGCCGTTCCAGGAGATCCTGGACGCGAAGCCGACCCTGGTGGCCGTTCTGGCCAACGTCCGCGATCCCGGGAACGCCGGTACGGTACTGCGCTGCGCCGACGCGGCCGGCGCCGACGCCGTGGTGCTGACCGACGCCTCCGTCGACCTGTACAACCCCAAGTCCGTACGGGCGTCCGTCGGTTCGCTCTTCCACCTGCCCGTCGCCGTCGGCGTCCCCGTCGAGCAGGCCGTGCAGGGGCTCCGGGACGCCGGAGTGCGGATCCTCGCCGCCGACGGGGCCGGTGACGACGACCTGGACGACGAGCTGGACGCGGGCACCATGGGCGGGCCCACCGCCTGGGTCTTCGGCAACGAGGCGTGGGGGCTGCCCGAGGAGACCCGGGCGCTCGCCGACGCCGTCGTCCGCGTCCCGATCCACGGCAAGGCGGAGAGCCTCAACCTGGCGACCGCCGCCGCCGTCTGCCTCTACGCCTCCGCCCGCGCCCAGCGCCCGCGCCGCGCCCCCGACGCGTAACCGCACGCCGTCCGACGGTCCGTCACCGATCGGTCCCAGCCATTCCGCTTCCCCGCCCACCGGCGCACGCCCACCGCGCGCCCCCACAGGGTGTCGCGGGTTCACCGACGACTAGTAGGGTGACGAACTCGGGGGCCCACTGCACCGGTTCGAGAGGTGGGGATACGGGATAATGGCTGTCGGCATGAGCTCGCCGCGACCGGCGCACACCGCTGTCGGAAGCGCGCCCGGCACCGAAGCCGCCCGGGACACCACCGGCACCGCGCCCGCCGACGCCCTCCCCGCCGCCGTCGACCCCGACGACCTGCCCGACGGGCTCGTCGTCGCCGACGGGAGCGGCCGCGTCGTCTGCTTCAACGCCGCCGCCGCCCGCATCACCGCCACCCCCGCCGCCGAGGCGATCGGCCGGCCCCTGGACGTGGCCCTCCCGCTGGAGGACCTCAAGGGGAAGCGCTGGTGGCCGCTGACCGACCCGTACGGCGGTCTCGCCACCCGTAACGGCCAGCCCGAGCGCAACCTGCTGCTGCCCGGCGGCCGCGAGGTGCTCGTCTCCGCCCGTTACGTACGCGAGCACCCGCTCGGCCCGGTGCGCCGGGTCGTCGTCTCGCTGCGCGGCACCGAGGCCCGCCGGCGTACCGAACGCAGCCATGCCGAGCTGATCGCCACCGTCGCCCATGAGCTGCGCTCCCCGCTCACCTCGGTGAAAGGGTTCACCGCCACCCTGCTGGCCAAATGGGAGCGGTTCACCGACGACCAGAAGCGGCTGATGCTGGAGACCGTCGACGCGGACGCGGGCCGGGTCACCCGGCTCATCGCCGAGCTGCTCGACATCTCCCGGATCGACTCCGGCCGCCTGGAGCTGCGCCGCCAGCCGGTCGACATCTCCGCCGCCGTCGCCCGCCACATCCAGGCCCTCATCGCCGGCGGCCAGGCGCCCGACCGCTTCCGGGTCCGGGCCAGGGGCCCGCTGCCCGACCTCTGGGCCGATCCCGACAAGATCGACCAGATCCTCGGGAACCTCCTGGAAAACGCGGTGCGCCACGGCGAGGGAACCGTCACCATGGAGATCGCCCCCGCACCCGCGCCGGGGACGAACGACGAGATGGGAACGGCGGTCACCGTGAGCGACGAAGGCCCCGGCATCCCCGAGGAGTCGATGGGCCGTGTCTTCACCCGCTTCTGGCGGGGGAGCAAGCGCGGTGGCACGGGCCTCGGCCTCTACATCGTCAAGGGCATCGTCGAGGCGCACGGCGGGACCATCACCGTCGGCCGGGGGCCCGGCGGCGGGGCCGAGTTCCGATTTATCCTGCCCGTGAGCATGCCCGCCTACCTGGCGTGAGCGGCCCACGGGCGCCCCGACCGTCCTGCGGCCTTTAGACTCGACCTTTGGCACCTTTGCGTCCAGCGGTCTCCAGCCGGGTCGCGCCACCAGCCAATCGGAAGCACGGGAAGAGATGTCGGCACCGAACAAGTCGTACGACCCAGTCGAGGTCGAGGCACTGAAACCGGAAGAGATCGAGCGCATGCGGGACGAGGCGTTCGCCGCCTTCGCCGCCGCCGGCGACCTCGACGCGCTCGCCCAGGCGAAGACCGCGCACACCGGAGGTACCTCGCCCCTGTCGCTCGCCAACCGCGAGATCGGCGCCCTGCCCCCGCAGGCCAAGGCCGAGGCGGGCAAGCGCGTGGGCCAGGCCCGCGGCGCCGTCTCCAAGGCGCTGGCCGCCCGCCAGGCCGAGCTGGAGGCCGAGCGCGACGCTCGCGTGCTCGTCGAGGAGGCCGTGGACGTCACCCTGCCCTACGACCGCACCCCGGCCGGCGCCCGCCACCCGCTGACGACCATCATGGAGCGGGTCGCGGACGTCTTCGTGGCCATGGGCTACGAGATCGCCGAGGGCCCCGAGGTCGAGGCGGAGTGGTTCAACTTCGACGCCCTGAACTTCGTGCCCGACCACCCGGCGCGCCAGATGCAGGACACCTTCTTCGTCCAGGGCACCACGGCCGACGGCAAGGCGACCGAGGGCGACGAGTCCGGTGTCGTCCTGCGTACGCACACCTCGCCCGTCCAGGCCCGTTCGCTCCTGGAGCGCAAGCCTCCGGTCTACGTGGTCTGTCCGGGCCGGGTCTACCGCACCGACGAGCTGGACGCCACGCACACCCCGGTCTTCCACCAGATCGAGCTGCTCGCCGTCGACGAGGGCCTCACCATGGCCGACCTCAAGGGCACCCTGGACCACATGGTCCAGGCGCTCTTCGGGCCGGACATGAAGACCCGGCTGCGGCCGAACTTCTTCCCGTTCACCGAGCCGTCCGCCGAGATGGACATGGTCTGCTACGTCTGCCGCGGCGAGTCCGTCGGCAACCCGGACCGCCCCTGCCGCACCTGCGGCAGCGAGGGCTGGATCGAGCTGGGCGGCTGCGGCATGGTCAACCCCAAGGTGCTGACCGCCTGCGGTGTCGACCCCCGGAAGTACAGCGGATTCGCCTTCGGGTTCGGCATCGAACGGATGCTGATGTTCCGCCACAACGTCGAAGACATGCGAGACATGGTCGAGGGTGACGTCCGGTTCACCCGGCCGTTCGGGATGGAGATCTGATGCGCGTCCCGCTTTCCTGGCTGCGGGAGTACGTCGACCTGCCGGCGACGGAGACCGGCCGTGACGTACAGGCCAAGCTCGTCTCCGTCGGCCTGGAGGTCGAGACCGTCGAGCAGATCGGCGCGGGCCTCAAGGGCCCCCTGGTCGTCGGCAAGGTCCTGACCATCGAGGAGCTGGAGGGGTTCAAGAAGCCCATCCGCTTCTGCACGGTCGACGTCGGCTCCGCCAACGGCACCGGCGAACCGCAGGAGATCGTCTGCGGCGCCCGTAACTTCTCGGTCGGCGACAAGGTCGTCGTGGTCCTCCCGGGCGCGGTCCTGCCCGGCGACTTCGCGATCGCCGCCCGCAAGACGTACGGCAAGACCTCCCACGGCATGATCTGCTCCACCGACGAGCTCGGCATGGGCGACCCCTCTGGTCGCGCAAGCGACGGCATCCTCGTGCTGCCGCCGGAGCACGAGGTCGGCACCGACGCGATCGAGCTGCTCCAGCTCGTCGACGAGGTCCTCGACATCGCCGTCACCCCGGACCGCGGCTACTGCCTCTCCATGCGCGGGGTCGCCCGCGAGACCGCCACCGCGTACGGGCTGCCGCTGCGCGACCCGGCGCTCCTGGACGTGCCCGCGCCGAACGCGTACGGCTACCCGGTCCAGATCTCCGACCCGATCGGCTGCGACCGCTTCACCGCCCGCACCGTCACCGGTCTCCAGCCCGAGGCCCGCTCGCCGATCTGGATGCAGCGCCGCCTCCAGAAGGCCGGGATGCGGCCGATCTCGCTGGCCGTCGACATCACCAACTACGTGATGCTGGAGCTGGGCCAGCCGCTGCACGCCTACGACCGCAACCGGGTCGACGGGCCGATCGGCGTGCGCCGCGCCACCCAGGGCGAGAAGCTCACCACCCTGGACGGCACCGTCCGCGTGCTGGACGCCGAGGACCTGGTCATCACCGACAACCGCGGGCCGATCGGCCTCGCGGGCGTCATGGGCGGCGCCAACACCGAGATCGCGGACGCGGACGGCGAGCACGCGCTCACCACCGAGGTCGTCATCGAGGCCGCGCACTTCGGCGCGATCTCGATCGCCCGCACCGCGCGCCGCCACAAGCTGTCCTCCGAGGCGTCCAAGCGCTTCGAGCGCGGCGTCGACCCGCAGGCCGCCGCCGCTGCCGCGCAGCGCACGGTGGACCTGCTGGTCCTCCTCGCGGGCGGCACCGCCGAGGCCGGGGTCACCGAGATCACCGCGCCGCACGCGCCGCGCACGATCGCCATGCCGGCCAACCACCCCGACCGGGTGGCCGGTGTGGAGTACGGGCGCGAGACCGTCGTCCGCCGCCTCCAGGAGGTCGGCTGCGACGTGTACGGGCAGGACGAGCTGATCGTGACCGTCCCGTCCTGGCGGCCCGACCTGAACGAGCCGAACGACCTGGCCGAAGAGGTCATCCGGCTTGAGGGCTACGAGAACCTGCCCTCCACCCTGCCGACGCCGCCCTCCGGCCGCGGCCTCACCGACCGCCAGCGGCTGCACCGCCGTATCGGCCGGGTGCTGGCCGGAGCCGGTTACGTCGAGGCGCTGAGCTACCCATTCACCGGCGACGCCGTCCTGGACCAGCTCGGCCTGGCGAAGGACGACGAGCGCCGCCGTACGGTCAAGCTCGTCAACCCGATCTCCGACGAGGAGCCGGCGCTGCGCACCACGCTGCTGCCGGGCCTCCTCGGCGCGCTGCGGCGCAACGACGGCCGGGGCAGCCACGACCTGGCGCTCTTCGAGACGGGCCTGGTCTTCCGGCCCACGGGCGAGGAGACGGCCGCCGTCCGGCTGCCCGTCGACCGCCGGCCCACCGACGAGGAGATCGCCGGTCTCGACGCGGCCCTCCCGCGTCAGCCGCGCCGCGCCGCCGTCGTCCTCGCGGGCGCCCGCGAGCAGGCCGGCTGGTGGGGCAAGGGCACCCCGGCGACCTGGGCGGACGCCATCGAGGCCGCCCGGTCCATCGCCGCGGAGGCCGGTGTCGAGGTCACCGTCCGCGCCGACCAGCACGCCCCGTGGCACCCGGGCCGCTGCGCCGCGCTGTACGTCACCGTGAACGCCGAGGAGACCCTCTTCGGACACGCGGGCGAACTCCACCCGCGCGTCATCAAGGCGCTCCACCTGCCCGAGCGGACCTGCGCCGCCGAGGTCGAGCTGGACGTCCTGGAGCGGGCCGTCGACGGAGCGCTCCAGGCGCCGAGGATCTCCACCTTCCCGGTGGCGACCCAGGACGTCGCGCTCGTCGTCGCCGGGGACGTCCCGGCCGCCGACGTGGAGCGGGCGCTGCACGAGGGAGCGGGTGAACTGCTCGAATCGCTGCGGCTGTTCGACGTCTTCACCGGCGAACAGATCGGCGAGGGCAACAAGTCCCTGGCGTACGCGCTCCGCTTCCGCGCCGCCGACCGCACGCTGACCGTCGAGGAGGCCTCGGCCGCCCGCGACAGCGCGGTGGCCCTGGCCGCCGAGCGCACGGGCGCGGTGCTGCGCGGCGCGTAGCACCGCAGGCGCGGAGAAGGGGCGTATCCGGCCACCGGATACGCCCCTTCTCCTTCTCTCGCGGCGGCGGGGACCGCGCGCGGACCGGACACGGAACCGGGAGGAAGCGCGGTTCCGGGCCCCGACCCGCAGCCACCCTCCTTCGTCGTTGGGCAGTGGGTCGTGCGATCCGGCGTCCGTCCGCACGGCCACGGAGTGTCGGGCAGGCCGGCGGTGCGGACGGACGCGGGTGCGGGTCGTCAACCGTTACGAGGGGGAGCCGACGACCCGGCCGCCTCTTGCGAGGAGCTCATTCAACCGAGCCCCGCCCCGGCGCGGCAGAGCGCACAGCGCGACGGTTCGGGCATTCCGTTCACACCCCGTGTGAAACGTGCTGGACTAGGCTCATTGCGACACGCACCTGGGGGGACCATGGAGCCGAACGTCCTGCTCGAATCCCTGATCGACGAGGCCGGGATGTCCCGTGCGGGGCTCGCCGGCCATGTCAACCGGGCGGGCCGGGCCCGTGGCCTGAGCCTGCGGTACGAACACACCGCGGTCTCCCGCTGGCTGAAGGGCCAGCGCCCGCGCGGCCAGGTGCCGGACCTGATCTGCGAGGTGCTGCGCGGCCGGCTGGGCCGCCCGGTCGTACTGGACGACATCGGCATGGGCCTGCTGCCCGGCGGCGGCTACGGCACCGACAGCTCACCGCCCAGCGCCTCCCTCTCCGGCTTCGTCGACCGGGCCACCGCGCTCTGGCGCTCGGACGACCAGCAGCGCCCGCACCTCGCCACCGTCCCCACCGTCACCGGGACCACGGCGGTGATGCCGGTCTGGGAGTGGGAGAACCCGCCGGAGGACACCGACGTCTCCCGCCCGGGCCCCGGCCGGGTCAGCGCGGCCGACATAGAGACGCTCCGGTCCGCGCGCGACCACTACGAGCAGATGTACCGCAAGGCGGGCGGCATCGCGACCAGACCCCGGATCGTCCGCTTCCTCAACGCCGAGGCCGCGCCGCTGCTGCGCGGCGGCCACAGCGACGCGCTCGGCCGACGGTTGCACCGGGCGACGGCGGCCCTGGTGGCGATGGCCGGCATCTGCGCGTACGACTCCGACGCCCACGGCCTCGCCCAGCGCTACTTCCACCAGGCGCTGCGGCTCGCCAAGTCCAGCGGCGACCGGGCGCTCGGCGGCTATGTGATCGCGCTGCTGACCACCCAGTCCCTCTTCCTCGGCGACCACCGCCGCTCCATCGCCTTCGCCGAGGCCGCGCTCCGGGCGGCCGGCGACCACATCACCCCGGCGCTCGCCGCCGATCTGCACGCCATGCAGGCCAAGGCGTACGCCCAGCTCGGTGACGCGGCGAGCGCCCGCGCCTGCATCGCCCGGGCCGAGGCCCAGGCGGGCCGGATCCACAGCGGGCGGGAGCCGGACGAGACCGGGTACGTCCAGCCCGGCCTGGTCGACGTCCAGGTGGCGGAGGCGCTGCTCAGCCTCGGTGACCTGCCGGCGGCGCGGGAGCACGCGGCCTCCGCCGTGCGCGCCCCGGCGCACGACCGGGGGCGCGTGCACCGGCTCGCGATGCTCAGCCATATCGAGCTGCTCCAGGGCGAGCCGGACCGCGCGGCCGGTACGGCGGCCGAAATGGCCGAGCGGGCCCGGGGCATGGAGTCCCAGCGGCTGCGCGACCGGCTGCGCCAGGTGCGGCGGGAGCTGGCGGAGAGCGGCTGCGCCGACGCCGTACAGACGGCCGACCAGATCGGCGGGGCGCTGCGCGTGCCTCTGTGAGCTCCGCCGCGCACCCGCCGTTCATTCCGCTTCGCGGCCGACCCTGCTGGCATGTTGCCCCCAACATGTCGAAAGGCGGCAGAACCGTGCAGTGGACGAACTTAAGCGAACAGAATGTGTATCAGAACCGTTGGTTCCAGGTGAACCTGGCCGATGTGGAGCTGCCCGACGGCAGCCATCTCGACCACTACGTCATCCGGCTGCGGCCGGTCGCGGCGGCCACCGTCGTCAACGCGGCGGACGAGGTGCTGCTGCTCTGGCGCCACCGGTTCATCACCGACAGCTGGGGGTGGGAGCTGGCGGCAGGGGTCGTCGAGGACGGCGAGGACATCGCGGCGGCGGCGGCCCGCGAGATGGAGGAGGAGACCGGCTGGCGCCCCGGCCCGCTGCGCCCGCTGCTCACCGTGGAGCCGGCCAACGGCCTCACCGACGCCCGCCACCACCTCTACTGGGCGGAGGAGGCGCGGTACACGGGCCCGCCGCAGGACGCCTTCGAGTCCTCACGCCGTGAGTGGATACCGCTGAAGCTCGTCCCGGACATGATCGCCCGCGGCGAGGTGCCGGCGGCGAACATGGCGGCGGCCCTGCTGATGCTGCACCACCTGCGGCTGGGCTGAACGCGCGGGGAGCCGGCCCCGGGATGTCCGGGACCGGCTCCACGCAGCGCGGGGGCGGTGTCAGCCGTACGGGTAGAAGCCCGACCCGGTCTTGCGGCCGAGGCGGCCCGCGTCGACCATGCGCTGGAGCAGCGGGGGAGCGGCGTACAGCGGCTCCTTGTACTCGGCGTACATCGAGTCGGCGACCGAGGCCACCGTGTCCAGGCCGATCAGGTCCGCGAGCTTCAGCGGGCCCATCGGGTGGGCGCAGCCCATCTCCATGCCGTTGTCGATGTCCTCGCGGCTCGCGATGCCCGACTCGAACATCCGGATCGCCGAGAGCAGATACGGGATCAGCAGCGCGTTGACGACGAAGCCGGACCGGTCCTGCGCGCGGATCGGGTGCTTGCCGAGCACGTCCTGCACGACGGCCTCGGCGCGCTTGATCGTCTCGTCCGACGTGGTCAGCGCCGGGATCAGCTCGACCAGCTTCTGGACGGGAGCCGGGTTGAAGAAGTGGATGCCGATGACCCGGTCCGGGCGCGAGGTCGCGACGGCCAGCTTCACCAGCGGGATGGAGGAGGTGTTGGAGGCGAGGATCGCGTCCTGCCGGACCACCACCTGGTCCAGGACCTGGAAGATCTCCGTCTTGACCTGCTCGTTCTCCACGACGGCCTCGATGACGAGGTCGCGGTCGGCGAACTCCCCGAGGTCGGTGGTGAAGCTCAGGCGGCCGAGGGTCTCGTCCCGCTCCTGCTCGGTGATCTTGCCGCGTTCGGCGGCCTTCGAGAGGGAGTTGTGCAGCCGGGTGCGGCCGATCTCCAGCGCCTCGCCGGTGGTCTCGGCGACCTTCACTTCGAGGCCGCTGCGCGCGCACACCTCCGCGATCCCTGCGCCCATCTGGCCACAGCCCACCACCCCGACGCGTGCAATGTCGGCCATAGAGTCCGTCACCTCGTGCCTTTCGCTGTTCTCCGCAGTGCAGGGTCCCGTCTGATTCCGGTGCCCGCCTCGACCCCACGACGTTACTCCGCGAGCCGACCCCGGTGACCTGCGGGTCATTCAGCTACGTACGGGCATGATCCTGTTACGTACAGCAATGAAGGTGGTGGTCGACGTGAAGGGACGAGTGTGGCGCATGCGACGGACAGGAATGACCCGGAGAGCGCTCGTGGCGGGTGCGGCGGGACTGGTGGCGGCGATGACGACGGGTGGGGACGCGGTGGCCGCGCGGACGGACCGGGCGGTACGGGGAGGAGGCGGCGGCGAGGACCGGTTCGCTCGGGGTGAGCTGCGCGGCGTCTGGATCGCCACGGTCGCCAACCTGGACTGGCCCTCCAAGAAGGGCCTGACGGCGGCCGCGCAGGAGGCCGAGCTGATCGCCCACCTGGACCGGGCGGTCGAGCACCGGCTCAACGCGGTGGTGCTCCAGGTCCGTCCCACCGCGGACGCCCTCTGGCCCTCCCCGTACGAACCGTGGGCCGACTGCCTCACCGGCGTCCAGGGCAAGGACCCGGGCTGGGACCCGCTGGCCACCGCCGTCCGCGAGGCGCACGACCGGGGCCTGGAGCTGCACGCCTGGTTCAACCCGTACCGGGTGGCGAACCACACGGACCCCGCCCGCCTCGCCGCCTCCCACCCGGCCCGGCGCAACCCCGACTGGGTCCTGCCGTACGGCGGGAAGCTCTACTACGACCCGGGGCTGCCGGAGGTCCGCCGCTTCGTCCAGGACGCGATGCTGGACGCCGTGCGCCGCTACGAGATCGACGCGGTGCACTGGGACGACTACTTCTACCCGTATCCGGTGGCCGGGGAGGCGTTCAAGGACGACGCCGCGTACGAGCGGTACGGGGGTGGTTTTCCGGACAAGGCGGCCTGGCGTCGCGACAACGTGGACCGGCTGGTGCGCGAGATGGGCGAGCGGATCCGGGAAGTCCGGCAGGGTGTCCGCTTCGGCATCAGCCCCTTCGCCGTCTGGAGGAACAAGGCGACCGACCCGGCCGGCTCCGACACCCGGGCGGGCGTGGAGACGTACGACGACCTGCATGCCGACACGCGTAAGTGGGTCAAGGAGGGCTGGATCGATTACATCTGCCCGCAGATCTACTGGCACATCGGGCTCGCGACCGCCGACTACGCCAAGGTCCTCGCCTGGTGGGCCGCCACCGTGCGGGGCACGGGCGTGGGGCTGTACGTGGGGGAGGCGCTGTACAAGGCCGGCGACCCGGCCCAGCCCGCTGCCTGGCAGGACCCGGCGGAGCTTTCCCGCCACCTCACCCTCGCCCGGGACCACGAGGAGGTGGGCGGGCACATCTTCTTCTCCGCCAAGCACGTGGCGGCGGACCGGATCGGCGCGATGGCACGGGTGGTGGCCGACCACTACCAGGACCGCGTACGCGCGCCGCGCTGAGCTGAGCTGGGCGTCGGGAGGAGAGCGGAGAAGGGGGCCGGGGCCGCTCGGACCCCGGTCCCGGTTCCGCTACTGCTGAGGCCGGTCCCGGGGCGCCTCGATGTGCTGGACGACGCTGTCGGGGCCGGGTGACATCAGGTGCTCGTGGCCGTCGGGGAAGCGGAGCCGGTACGGAGGGGCGCCCCCGTCCCCGAGGACTTCGATGATCTCGGCGACCCGGTCGTGCTGTCCCACGGTCCTGCCGTGCATCAGCAGCCGGTCGCCCGCGTGTGCCTCCATGGGGGTGGCCTCCTCACGGGGTGGCGGTCCGTACCACCAAGTCTATGACCGTACGGGCCTGGGTTCGCCTGCTGGAAGGCGCCGGGGAACCTTGCCCCGGCCCGTCCGCTGGGTGGCCGCGATGCAGACGAGCACCGCCACCGCCGCGAGGGGAGCCGCCGCGGAGACCTTCTCGCCGAGCAGCAGGACGGACCACGCCAGCGTGAGGAGCGGCTGGGCGAGCTGGAGCTGGCTGGCCCGGGGGACGCCGATCTCGGCCATGCCCTTGTACCAGACGTACAGCCCGAAGAAGGTCGATCCGGCGGCCACCCAGACCAGGCCGAGGACACCGTGCGCGGTGAGGTGGACCGGCTCCAGCGGCAGCGCCACCGCGCTGCCCGCCACCGCGAACGGCAGACAGAGGATCAGCGCCCAGCCGATCACCTGCCACCCGGGCATCACCCGCGCGAGCCTGCCGCCTTCGGTGTACCCGGCCGCGCACACCAGCAGCGCGCCGAACAGATACAGATCGCCCGAGGTCAGGGCGCCACCGCTCTGCTGCACGGTGAAGCCGATGACGACGGCGGCCCCGGCGAGGGCGGCGACCCAGAACGTACGGGAAGGGCGTTCGCCGGTACGCAGCGACCCGAGCACCGCGGTCGTCAGCGGCAGCAGGCCCACGACCACGGCCGCGTGCGCAGTGGTGGAGGTCTGCAGCGCCAGGGTCGTCAGCAGCGGGAACCCGACCACCACACCGCCCGCCACCACCGCGAGCCCGGCCCAGTGGCGGCGCGCGGGCAGTGGCGCCCGGACCGCCAGCAGGAAGCAGCCGGCGATGAGCGCGGCGAGCGTGGAGCGCAGGGCGACGAGGGACCAGGGGCCGAAGCTCTCCAGGCCCCAGGCGGTGGAGGGGAAGGTGAGCGAGAACGCCACGACGCCGAGCGCGGCGAGGAGCGTGCCACGGCGGGCGGGGGCGGCCTGCGCCATGTCGGGCGTCGGTGAGGTCTCCGCACCGGTGCCGGCGGACGCCCCGGCGGTGTGCGGCGGTGCTTCCGTGCCGGGTGCCGGTGAGGTCTCCGAACCCGCGCGAGGCGTCGGCCTGCCGACGCCCGGACCGTGCGTGGCGGAGGTACCCGTACCGGTGGCGACCGCTATCGCTCCGGAATCGGTAGCGCTATCCTGTGCTCTCATGCAAGAGCGTAGCAGCGTGGCCGAGCTGGTCACTTTCCTCCGTGGAGAACTCAACCGCTACTCACCCGGGGGAAAGCTGCCGTCCAGTCGCGCTCTGGTCGAACGCTTCCGGGTCAGCCCGGTCACCGTCTCCCGCGCCATCGCGCAGCTCGCCGCCGAAGGGCTCGTCACCACCCGGCCCGGCTCCGGCGCCTTCCGGGCCGAGCCGCGTGCCGAGGTGCCGGCCCTCGGCGACACGTCCTGGCAGGAGGTGTCGCTGAGCGGTGACGGCGGACCCGAGGTCGTGCCGCGTACGGTCGATGCCTCCGGAGTCCTGGCCACCCTCGCCGCACCACCGCCCGGCACCATCGAGTTCAACGGCGGCTACCTCCACGCCGACCTCCAGCCCGAGCGGGCCCTGGCCGCCGCCCTCGCCCGGGCCGGCCGCCGCCCGGGCGCCTGGGGCCGGCCGCCCACGGACGGGCTGCCCGAACTGCGGTCCTGGTTCGCCCGTGAGATCGGCCCGGCCGTCTCCGGCGCCGACGTCCTGATCACCGCGGGCGGCCAGAGCGCCCTGGCCACCGCCCTGCGCGCCCTCGCCCCGCCCGGCGCCCCGGTCCTCGTCGAGTCGCCCACCTACCCCGGCATGCTCGCGGTCGCCCGCGCCACGGGACTGCGCCCGGTCCCGGTCCCGATGGACGCGGACGGGGTCCGGCCGGAACTGCTCGCCGACGCCTTCCGCGCCACCGGAGCCCGGGTCTTCGTCACCCAGCCGCTCTTCCAGAACCCGACCGGAGCCACCCTCGCGCCCGCCCGCCGCCCCGAGATCCTTGCCATCGCCCGTGCGGCCGGGGCGTTCGTCGTCGAGGACGACTTCGCCCGCCGGCTCGTCCACGACGACGCCGGACCGCTGCCGGTACCCCTGGCCGCCGACGACCCCGACGGCGTGGTCGTCCACGTCTGCTCGCTCACCAAGGTCACCTCGCCGAGCCTCCGCGTCGGCGCGCTGGCCGCCCGGGGCCCCGTCTTGGAGCGCCTGCGCGCCATCCAGGTCGTCGACAGCTTCTTCGTACCGAGGCCGCTCCAGGAGGCCGCGCTCGAACTCGTCGGCTCCCCGTCGTGGGGCCGCCACCTCGCCGCGGTGGCGGCCGAGCTGCGGAACCGCCGTACGGTGATGGCCGCCGCCCTCCGCTCCGAACTGCCCGCCTTCGCCCTGCCGCACGTACCGGCGGGCGGCGGCAGCCTCTGGCTCCGGATCCCGGCGACCGGTGCGGGCACGGGCCCCGACGAGACGGCCATCGCCTCCGCCGCGCTGCGCACCTCGGTCGCCATCGCCCCGGGCACCCCGTACTTCTGCGCCGAACCTCCGGCGGGCCACGTACGGCTGAGCTTCGCGGCGGTCTCCGGGGCGGCCGAGATCGCGGAGGGCGTACGCCGGTTGCGTACCGCGTACGAGAGTCCGGGCCTGTCGGCCTTGGCCGGAAACTGACCGGCGGGGGCCGTACCACCCGGGGGCCCTCTTGACCGTTCAACCGTTCGGCACCACGATCCGGCCATGACGCATCCGGCCATGGCACAGCGGGTCACCCTGGTCGCGGCGGCACGCACCTCGCCCCGCCTGGCCGAGCGGTTCGACGACGACCGGCCGCTCGACCAGGCCGGCTGGCACGAGGTGCAGCTCGTCGCCCACACCCTCGTCCCGCTCGGCGCGGCCGAACTGCGCTACTGCTCGCCCACCCCGCGCAGCCGTGCCACCGGCGACGCGCTCGGTTACGCGCCGATGGCCCAGCCCGCCCTGCGCGACTGCGACATGGGCCGCTGGCGCGGGATGACCCTGGCCGAGGTCGCGGCCCGGGAACCGGTCGCCGTCGACGTCTGGCTCGCCGACCCGGGCAGCTCCCCGCACGGCGGCGAGTCGCTCCTCGCCTTCATCGGACGGATCGGCGGCTGGCTGGACACCCGCCCGGCGTGCGACGGGTTCATCGTCGCGGTGGCCGAACCCGCCGTGATCCGCGCGGCCCTCGTCTACGCGCTGAACGTGCCGCCCACCGCGTACTGGAACGTGGACGTCCGCCCGCTCTCCACGATCACGCTCGCCGGCTCGCCCGGCCGCTGGAGCCTCAGCCTGGAGTCCGGCGTCCGCTGACCCCGGACTCCAGGCTGAGGTCCGGCGTCCGCTGACGCCGATTCCGGGCAGCACGCTCCCTTCCCGCCGGTCCGACCGGTCGGTACGTTGCAGGGGCATCTGACCCGTGACGTACCGGAGGAGACGTGCCGCAGATCCACGGCCACTGCGAGGACCGGTTCGCCGGGGTCCGGGCCGCCTTCGAGGAGAACTTCACCGCCCGCGGCGAACTGGGCGCGGCGCTCACCGTCCTCGCCGACGGCGTCCCCGTGGTCGACCTCTGGGGCGGCTGGGCCGACGAGGCCCGCACCCGCCCATGGGAGCGGGACACCCTGGTCAACGTCTGGTCCACGGGCAAGGGCCCGACCGCGCTCTGCGCCCACATCCTGGCCGACCGGGGCCTGCTCGACCTGGACGCCCCGGTGGCCGCGTACTGGCCGGAGTTCGCGGCGAACGGCAAGGAGACCGTCCTCGTACGCCACCTCCTCTCGCACCGCTCCGGAGTCGCCGGAGTCGGCACACCGCACACCCTGGACGAGCTGTACGACTGGGAACTGACCTGCGCGAGGCTCGCCGCCACCGCGCCCATGTGGGAGCCGGGAAGCCGGTCCGGCTACCACGCGATCTCGTACGGATTCCTCGTCGGTGAAGTGGTCCGCCGGGTCAGCGGCGTGCTGCCGGGGGAGTTCCTGCGGCGGGAGGTCACCGGACCGCTCGGCATCGACTTCACCTTCGGCCTCCCGGAGAAGGAGACCCACCGGCTCGCCGAACTCGTCCAGGAGCGTGCCGACCGCGCCGCCCAGGCCGCGCTCCTGGCCCGGATGGAACCGGTGGCCGTCGCCTCGCTGCTCAACCCGCCCACCGGTCGCGCCGCCGCCAACACGCCCGGGTGGCGCGCCGCCGAGATTCCCGCCGCCAACGGCCACGGCACCGCCCGCGCGGTCGCCGCGCTCTACGGGATCCTCGCCGGACGCGGCAGCATCGGCGGCCACCGGATCCTCTCCGGGCGGGCCGTCGAACGGGTCCGCGAGAGCCAGGGCGCCTGCCGCGACCTGGTCCTCGGCGACGCCTTCGCCCACGAGACGGAGATCGCGCTCGGCCTCTGGCTGAGCGGCCGCAACCGCTCGTACGGCCCCAATCCGCGAGCCATGGGCCACGACGGCGCGGGCGGTTCCTGCGGCCTGGCCGACCCGGAAGCCGGAATCGCCCTCGGGTACGTCATGAACCGGATGGGCTCCGGCGTGGCCGACGACCCGCGGAAGACGGTGCTGGTGGACGCGGTGTACGCGGCCCTCGGGGACGCCGCCCGGGCATGATCGGAACCCGACATTCCACACCGCCGACCCAACCCGGGTTTCACCTGCGGTTGCCAGGAATGTGAGGATGTCACCATGACAACCAAGGTCTACTTCGACATCACCATCGACGACGCGCCCGCAGGGCGGATCACGTTCAACCTGTTCGACGACGTCGTCCCCAAGACGGCGGAGAACTTCCGCGCGCTCGCCACCGGCGAGAAGGGCTTCGGCTACGCCGGCTCGTCCTTCCACCGCGTCATCACGGACTTCATGCTCCAGGGCGGGGACTTCACCCGCGGCGACGGCACCGGCGGCAAGAGCATCTACGGCGAGAAGTTCGCCGACGAGAACTTCAACCTCAAGCACGACCGCGTCGGCCTGCTCTCGATGGCCAACGCCGGCCCGAACACCAACGGCTCGCAGTTCTTCATCACCACGGTGCTCACCCCGTGGCTGGACGGCAAGCACGTGGTCTTCGGCGAGGTCGCCGACGACGACAGCATGAAGCTCGTCCGCAAGATCGAGGCGCTCGGCTCCTCCAGCGGCCGCACCCGCGCCAAGGTCACCATCGCCGAGTCCGGCGTTCTCTGACCGACGCGGCGCCTTCGGGCCCGGCGGAACACAGGAAGCCCGGCCGACGCACCGCGTCGGCCGGGCTTCCCGCTCTCTCCGTGGGCCTCGGTCAGTTCGACCGGCCGTGGACCTCGGTCAGTTCGACCGGGCGGCGCGCTCCGCGTTGCGCTCCTTGATACGGGCGGTCTCCTTGCGGACCTCCGCCTGGGTGGCCCGCTCCTTCTGGAGCCACTCCGGCATCTCGTCCTTGAGGGCGTCGACCTGCTCGGTGGTGAGGGGATCGGTGATCCCGCCACGGGCGAGGCCGGCGATGGAGATGCCGAGCTTCGCGGCGACCACGGGACGGGGGTGCGGTCCGGTGCGGCGCAGCTCGACCAGCCACGCGGGCGGGTCGGTCTGGAGGGCGTTGAGCTCGGTGCGCGAGACGGCACCCTCCTGGAACTCGGCGGGGGTGGCCTGGAGGTACACACCCAGCTTCTTCGCCGCGGTGGCGGGCTTCATGGTCTGGGCGGTCTTGTGCGACGTCATGGGTCCAGGGTATCGACGATGGGACATACCTCCGACCACCTGCCGGTAGCCTGGATCCGTGACAGGCTCGGATACCCCCTCTGCTACGCCCCCTTCCTTCAGGCTCGCGTACGTCCCCGGTGTGACGCCGACCAAGTGGGTGAGGGTCTGGCACGAGCGGCTGCCCGACACCCCTCTGGAGCTCGTCCAGGTCCCTCCGGCCGAGGCGGGCCGGCTGCTGGCGGACGGCGGTGCGGAGGCGGGGCTCGTACGGCTTCCGGTCGACCGGGACGTCCTCAGCGCGATCCCCCTGTACACCGAGACGACGGTCGTGGTGATCCCCAAGGACCACGCCGTCACGGCCGCGGAGGAGGTCACGCTCCCCGACCTGGCGGACGAGATCGTCCTGCACCCGCTCGACGACGTCCTGGACTGGGAGACCCTTCCGGGCCGTCCCGCGCTCGAACGCCCTGCCTCCACGGCGGACGCCGTCGAGCTGGTGGCGGCGGGCGTGGGCGTTCTCCTCGTCCCGCAGTCCCTGGCCCGTCTGCACCACCGCAAGGACCTCACCTACCGCCCGGTCCTGGAGGCTCCCGAGTCCCGCGTGGCCCTGTCCTGGCCGCAGGAGGAGCCCACGCCCGACCTGGTCGAGGAGTTCATCGGCATCGTCCGGGGCCGCACGGTCAACAGCACCCGGGGCCGCGCGGCCACGCCGCCGCCGCAGCCGTCGGCGAAGGAGAAGGCCAAGGCGAAGGCCAAGCGGTCGGGCACGGCGACCGGCTCCGCACGCAAGCAGGCGGCCACGGGCCGCCGCGCGGGCACTCCCAAGGGCGGCAAGGCGACCGGCAAGGCGCCCGGCAAACGAGGAAAGCCGCGCGGCCGCTAGGGCCTGCCCTCCCCGCCCCCGTACGCCTTCCCGGTCGCTCCACGCCTTCGCCGCGCGTCCCGCCCCACCGATCCCACGGCCGGCGTCCCAGCAGGTCGGAGCGCGGGAATTCCCGGGATTGCGTCACTTCCCCGGCAGCCATGGTGGCCGCCGCCCCCGGTCCAGCAGGGTGGTCGTCAGCCGGCCGGTGCGGTCGGTTCCGTACATGGGAGGGGAAGTACATGCGAGCCATGACGAGGACGTTCGTGAGTGTCGCCACCGCCGCGGTGATCGCGGCCGGAACGCTGACGGCGGCGGGCACGAGCTTCGCCGCGACGCCGGCCCAGCAGGCACCGGCGGTCAGCGCCCAGCAGGTCGCGCCGCTCGCGGTCGTCAACCTCGGCCTGAGCAACGCACAGGCGAAGGAGGTCCAGCGCTGGCTGGCGCGCTCCTGGAACTACACCGGCGCCATCGACGGCCAGCTCGGCACCAACAGCTGGAAGGCCTTCCAGCGCTTCCTGAAGTCGGCCGCCAACTACAATGACGCCATCGACGGAGTCGTCGGCCCGAACACGGTCAAGGCGCTGCAGCGCTGGCTGAAGGCGCACTACGGCTACACCGGCGCGATCGACGGCGTCGCCGGTCCGGGCACCCAGGCGGCGTTCAAGCGGTTCGCCAACGCCCGCTGATCCTCGGGTGAGCGGATTCGCCCAATGGTGAGGAGCACGGCACGGTTCGCGACCCTCGGGGGAGTGAACCGTGCCGTGCTCTGTCGTACGGAGCCGAGCAGGCGCCCGTCGGGCTCCGTCAACCGTCGTCGTGCCGCAAGCGTTCCTGGAGACGGGCCCCTCGAGGGCATCGTTGCTCGGGGCGGGGGAGTTCCATGGGGTTCCGCAGGCTAGCGCGCGGTACCAAGGAGTTCCTGGAGGAGACGGTCGGAGAGGCCGTCGTAGAAGCGATGCTCTCCCTGCTCGCCTGCGCTCTGCCGGCCGGGCTGGTGCTGATCGCGCCTACCTGAGCTGGTCGTTCAGCCCGGGGCTGACCTTGGCCGGGGCGGCTCTGCTCAGCCTCATCCTCGCCCACGGCGCGTGGGCGACCTTCCGCGATCCTGCGAAGGGCCGACACCGGACTCTCACGGTCATGGCCATGACCGGATTCACGTTCGCCGCCGCGACGGCGGTCTTCCTGCTGCTCTACGCCACCGACTGCGGCTGTTTGTGACGGTGTGCGCGCGGAACTCGATGGCCGCCCGGCGACGCGATCCCTACCCTGGCCCCATGCCTCCCGCCAAGACCTCCTACGTCTGCCTCCCCTGCCGGGCCTCGTACAAGCAGCCCCACGGCCCCACCAGGCCGCGGAGCTGCCCGCGTTGTGCTGAGTCGATGATCCACGTGGGGTCGGCGTTCGCCGCGCCGCGCCGGCGGGACGTGGCGGCCTGGCGGACCCTCACCGTGCTGCTGAACGCCGGCGTCGGGTTCCACAAGAGCTGCTGCGGCGGGCCCGGTTACCGGCCCCGCACACTCCGGGAGGTGCGCGAACGCCTGGCGTACGCCGGGCGCAGCGGTGAGCCGGTGTCCACGGCGCTCGTACGGTACGACGTGCCCTGACCCGCGCCGATCCCGCGCTGGAAGGTGCCCGTCCGGGGCGGCCCGGCCAGGAATCAGTCGGCGGCTATGACTCAGCCGGCGGCGAGGAGTTCGAGCGTGTCGATCACGCGGTTCGAGAAGCCCCACTCGTTGTCGTACCAGGCGACCACCTTGACGTGGCGGCCGTCGACGCGGGTGAGGGCCGAGTCGAAGATCGCCGAGGCGGGATTGCCCGTGATGTCGGACGACACGAGCGCGTCTTCCGAGTACTCGAGTACGTCGGCGAGCGGCCCCTCTGCCGCGGTGCGGTACGCCGCCAGCACGTCCTCGCGCGTCACGTCGCGGGCGACGGTCGTGTTGAGTTCGACGATCGATCCCACCGGAACCGGTACGCGGATCGAGTCGCCGGACAGCTTGCCGTCGAGGTTCGGCAGCACGAGGCCGATCGCCTTGGCGGCGCCGGTCGTGGTCGGCACGATGTTGACGGCGGCGGCGCGGGCGCGGCGGGCGTCGCGGTGCGGGCCGTCCTGCAGGTTCTGCTCCTGCGTGTAGGCGTGCACCGTCGTCATGAAGCCGTGCTCGATTCCGGCCAGATCGTCGAGCACCTTCGCCAGCGGCGCGAGCGCGTTGGTCGTGCACGAGGCGTTCGAGACGATCGTGTGCACCGCAGGGTCGTACGCGTCGGTGTTGACGCCGAACGCGAGCGTGACATCGGCGCCGTCCGCCGGCGCGCTGACGAGTACCTTCTTCGCGCCCGCGTCGAGGTGCGCGCGGGCGGCCTTGGCCGAGGTGAAGCGGCCGGTCGCCTCCAGCACGATGTCGGCGCCGAGCTCGGCCCACGGCAGCCGCGCCGGTTCGCGCTCGGCGAGCACGGTGATGCGGCGGCCGTCGACGACGAGGACGTCCCCGTCGACCGTCACCGGGCGGCCGAGGCGACCCGCCGTCGAGTCGTAGGAGAGCAGCCGCGCGAGGGCGGCGGGCTCCGTGAGGTCGTTGACGGCGACGACTTCCAGGCCGCTGTCGCGTTCGAGCAGCGCGCGCAGGACGTTGCGTCCGATGCGGCCGAATCCGTTGATGGCGATGCGCGTCATGAGTGGTGGTGTCCCTTCCGGTCCCTGCGGGTTCGCCTCCAGGTTCGCCCGCTACGGCCGCCGGTGACAGCGGCGTGATCGCCACGGTCCGAAAGGATCGCGCCAGGCTATTCGTCCCGGGAGAAGGTGCGCCGGTACTCGCTCGGCGTGGTGCCGAGGATGCGCTGGAAGTGGAGCCGCAGATTCGTCCCCGTACCGAGGCCGGCATCGGCGGCGATCTGCTCGATGCTGCGCTGCGAGCGCTCCAGCAGTTCGCGGGCCATGTCGATACGAGCGCGCATGACCCACTGCATCGGCGTGTACCCCGTGTCCTCGGCGAAGCGCCGCGAGAAGGTGCGCGGCGACACCGCCGCGTGCCGGGCGAGTACGTCGAGGGTGAGGGGCTCGGCGAGCCGGTGCAGCGCCCACTCCCGGGTGGCGGCGAACCGCTCGCCGAGCGGCTCGGGCACGCTGCGCGGCACGTACTGCGCCTGCCCGCCGCTCCGGTAGGGGGCCGCGACGAGCCGCCGGGCCGCGTGGTTGGACGCGGCCACCCCGAGGTCGCCGCGCAGGATGTGCAGGCACAGGTCGATGCCGGAGGCGGCACCGGCCGAGGTGAGCACGCTGCCCTCGTCGACGAACAGGACGTTCTCGTCGACCCGGACGCGCGGATGCCTCGCGGCGAGCGCCCGTGTGTAATGCCAGTGCGTCGTGGCCCGCCGGCCGTCGAGCAGACCGGTCGCGGCGAGCGCGAAGGCCCCGGTCGAGATGGCGGCGAGCCGCGCGCCCCGGTCGTGCGCGCCGACCAGCGCATCGACGACGGCCCGCGGCGGATCGTCCCGGTCCGGAAACCGGTAGCCGGGAACGAAGACGATGTCGGCCCACTCCAGCGCGTCGAGCCCATGGGCGACGGAGTACGACAGCCCGTCGCCGCCGGTCACGAGCCCGGGAGCCGCACCGCAGACCCGTATCTCGTACGGCATGCTCGCGCGGGTCGTGAACACCTGCGCGGGAATCCCGACGTCGAGCGGCTTCGCCCCCTCCAGCACGAGGACGGCGACGCGATGCGGGGACGGGGCGGGCACGGGGAAGAGGGTACGCGGGGCACGGGCGTCGGCTCGGTCGCGGGCGCCGGGTGCTCGTGCCCGTCGGCCGGGCACCGATGCATCTGATTGCATAAAAGTGCAGCGCTGCGTATAGTCATGCCATCGACGAGGAGGGTTCCGATGGTGGTACGCGCAGCGGTGGCAGGGGCGAGCGGATACGCCGGCGGTGAGCTGCTCCGCCTTCTGCTGGCGCACCCGGGCGTCGAGATCGGTGCGCTCACCGGACACTCCAACGCCGGGCAGGCCCTCGGCTCGCTCCAGCCGCATCTGCGGCCGCTGGCCGACCGGGTGCTGGAGCCCACCACCGCCGAGGTGCTCGCCGGGCACGACGTCGTCTTCCTGGCGTTGCCGCACGGGCAGTCCGCAGCCGTGGCCGAGCAGCTGGGCGACGAGGTGCTCGTGGTCGACATGGGGGCCGACTTCCGGCTGAAGGACGCGGGGGACTGGGAGAAGTTCTACGGGTCGCCGCACGCCGGGACCTGGCCCTACGGGCTGCCCGAGCTGCCGGGTGGGCGGGCCGCGCTCGCCGGGTCCAAGCGGATCGCGGTGCCGGGGTGCTACCCGACCGCCGTGTCGCTCGCGCTCTTCCCGGCGTACGAGGCCGGTATCGCCGAGCCGGAGGCCGTCATCGTCGCCGCTTCCGGGACCTCCGGTGCGGGCAAGGCGGCCAAGCCGCATCTGCTCGGCTCCGAGGTGATGGGCAACATGACCCCGTACGGCGTCGGCGGCGGCCACCGCCACACGCCCGAGATGATCCAGAACCTCAGCGCCGCCGCCGGGCAGCCGGTCACCGTCTCCTTCACGCCCACCCTCGCGCCCATGCCGCGCGGCATCCTCGCCACGTGCAGCGCGAAGGCGACGCCGGGCGTGAGCGCGGAGAGCCTGCGCGCCGTGTACGGGAAGGCGTTCGCGGACGAGCCGTTCGTCGACCTCCTGCCCGAGGGCCAGTGGCCCGCCACCGCCGCGGTGTACGGCTCCAGCGCCGTACAGATCCAGGTCGCGTACGACGAGGCCGCCGGGCGGATCGTCGTCGTCACCGCCATCGACAACCTCGCCAAGGGCACCGCGGGCGGCGCCCTGCAGAGCATGAACATCGCCCTCGGGCTCCCCGAGGACACAGGTCTCACGACGATCGGAGTGGCACCGTGAGCGTCACGGCAGCACAGGGATTCTCGGCGGCGGGCATCGCCGCCGGAATCAAGGAGAGCGGTAACCCGGACCTGGCCCTCGTGGTCAACCACGGGCCCCGTCGCGCCGCCGCGGGCGTCTTCACCTCCAACCGCGTCAAGGCCGCCCCGGTCCTCTGGTCCGAGCAGGTCCTCAAGGGCGGCGAGGTCACCGCCGTCGTCCTCAACTCCGGTGGCGCCAACGCCTGTACGGGACCCAAGGGGTTCCAGGACACCCACGCCACCGCCGAGAAGGTCGCCGAGGTGCTGGAGGGCCACAGCGCGGGAGAAGTAGCCGTCGCCTCCACCGGCCTCATCGGGCTCCTGCTCCCCATGGACAAGCTCCTCCCCGGCATCGAGCAGGCCGCCGCCGCGCTCAGCGAGCACGGCGGCGAGAAGGCCGCCATCGCCATCAAGACCACCGACACCGTGCACAAGACGGCCGTCGCGGGCGGCGAGGGCTGGACCGTCGGCGGCATGGCCAAGGGCGCCGGCATGCTGGCCCCGGGCCTCGCCACCATGCTCGTCGTCCTCACCACCGACGCCGACGTGCCCGCCCCGCAGTTGGACGCCGCCCTGCGCGACGCCACCCGGACCACCTTCGACCGGGTCGACTCCGACGGCTGCATGTCCACCAACGACACCGTGCTCCTCCTCGCCTCCGGCGCCAGCGGCATCACCCCGGACCAGGCCGCGTTCGCCGAGGCCGTACGGGCCGTCTGCGACGACCTCGCGCGGCAGCTCATCGGGGACGCCGAGGGCGCCTCCAAGGACATCCGGATCGAGGTGATCAACGCGGCCACCGAGGACGACGCCGTCGAGGTCGGCCGGTCCATCGCCCGGAACAACCTCCTCAAGTGCGCGATCCACGGCGAGGACCCCAACTGGGGCCGGGTCCTCTCCGCCATCGGCACGACGAAGGCGGCCTTCGAGCCGGACCAGCTCAACGTCGCCATCAACGACGTCTGGGTCTGCAAGAACGGGGGAGTGGGGGAGGACCGCGACCTGGTCGACATGCGCTACCGGGAGGTCAAGATCACCGCCGACCTCGCCGCCGGCACCGAGTCCGCCGTCATCTGGGCCAACGACCTCACCGCGGACTACGTCCACGAGAACAGCGCGTACAGCTCATGACGACGGCGCGGAAGCACACCGCACTCCCGAAGGCGCAGATCCTCATCGAGGCGCTGCCCTGGCTGACCCGGCACCACGGCAAGACCGTCGTCATCAAGTTCGGCGGCAACGCCATGATCGACGAGGAGCTGAAGGCCGCCTTCGCGCAGGACGTCGTCTTCCTGCGGCACGCCGGGCTCAAGCCCGTCGTCGTGCACGGCGGCGGCCCGCAAATCAGCGCCCAGCTCGACAAGCAGGGCCTGGTCAGCGAGTTCAAGGCCGGGCTGCGGGTCACCACCCCCGAGGCGATGGACGTCGTACGGATGGTCCTCGCCGGACAGGTCCAGCGCGAACTGGTCGGCCTCCTCAACCAGCACGGCCCCCTCGCCGTCGGCATGACCGGCGAGGACGCCCACACCATCACCGCCACCCAGCACCGGCCCACCATCGACGGCGAGTCCGTCGACATCGGCCGGGTCGGCGAGATCACCGCCATCGACACCGGGGCCATCCAGGCGCTGCTCGACGACGGCCGCATCCCGGTCGTCTCCTCCATCGCCCGCTCCGCCGACGACCACCACGTCTACAACGTCAACGCCGACACCGCGGCCGCCGCGCTCGCCGCCGCACTGAACGCCGAGACGCTGATGGTCCTCACCGACGTGGAGGGGCTGTACGAGGACTGGCCCAACAGCGACGACGTCATCAGCCGCCTGACCGCGAGCGAGCTGGAGAAGCTGCTGCCCGAGCTGTCCAGCGGCATGGTCCCCAAGATGCAGGGCTGTCTGCACGCCGTCCGCAACGGCGTCGAGACCGCCCGTGTCATCGACGGCCGGGTCCAGCACTCGATCCTGCTGGAGATCTTCACCGACGAGGGCATCGGCACGATGGTCGTGCCGGACGCCCCCATCGACGTACACACAGGGCCTGAACTGGGGGCATCATGACCGGCACCGACAGCAGCGGACTCACCTCGCGGTGGCAGGGCGCGCTGATGGACAACTACGGCACGCCCCGCCTGTCGCTCGTCCGCGGGGAGGGCGCCCACGTCTGGGGCGAGGACGGCACCCGCTACCTCGACTTCGTCGGCGGCATCGCGGTCAACGCCCTCGGCCACGCGCACCCGGCCGTCGTGGAGGCCGTCTCCACGCAGGTCGCCTCGCTCGGCCACGTATCGAACCTGTTCATCGCGGAGCCGCCGGTCGCCCTCGCCGAGCGGCTGCTCCAGCTCTTCGGCCGCCCGGGCCGGGTCTTCTTCGCCAACTCCGGCGCCGAGGCCAACGAAGCCGCGTTCAAGATCGGCCGGCTCACCGGGCGCACGCACATGGTCGCCACCGACGGCGGCTTCCACGGCCGGACGATGGGCGCGCTCGCGCTGACCGGCCAGCCTGGAAAGCAGGAGCCGTTCGTCCCGCTGCCCGGCGATGTCACGCATGTGCCGTACGGAGACGTGGACGCCCTGCGCGCAGCGGTGACCACCGACACCGCCCTGGTCATCATCGAGCCGATCCAGGGCGAGAACGGTGTCGTCGTCCCGCCCAAGGGCTACCTGGAGGCGGCCCGGGAGATCACCCGCGCCACCGGCACGCTGCTCGTCCTGGACGAGGTCCAGACCGGCATCGGCCGCTGCGGCCAGTGGTTCGAGCACCAGGCCCACCAAGGCGTCGAGCCGGACCTCGTCACGCTCGCCAAGGGGCTCGGTGGCGGACTGCCGATCGGTGCGACGGTCGCGTTCGGCCCGGCGGCCGACCTGCTGAAGCCGGGTCACCACGGCACCACGTTCGGCGGCAACCCGGTCGCCTGCGCCGCCGGACTCGCCGTCATCGACACCCTCGCGGCCGACGGCGCGCTCGACGAGGTCAAGCGGCTCGGTGAGAAGATCCGCGACGGCGTGGACGCGCTCGGACATCCGCTGGTTTCCCATGTCCGCGGCAGCGGCCTGCTGCTGGGTATCGTGCTCACCGGACCCCTCGCACCGCAGGTGCAGCAGGCGGCCCAGGGAGCCGGCCTCCTGGTGAACGCGCCCGCCCCCGATGTCGTACGGCTCATGCCGCCGCTGATCATCGGTGACGCGGAGGTGGACGCGTTCCTGGAGATCCTGCCGAGCGCTCTCGACGCGGCACACGGGGACGGACGATCCGGAGCATGACCCTCCGGAGAATGAGGCGACGACGATGACCGAGGCGCAGGAGACCGAGCACGGCGGACCGTCCGTGCCGCAGACCCGCACCGCCCGCCACCGCCGGATCGTGGACATCCTGAACCGGCAGCCGGTCCGCTCGCAGAGCCAGCTGGCCAAGCTCCTCGCCGACGACGGGCTGAGCGTCACCCAGGCGACGCTCTCCCGCGACCTCGACGAGCTGGGCGCGGTCAAGATCCGCAACACCGGCGGCGAGCTGATCTACGCGGTGCCGAGCGAGGGCGGTTTCCGCACCCCGCAGGCGCCGCTCGGCGGCTCGGCCAAGGAGGAGCGGATGCGCAGGCTCTCGGCCGAACTGCTCATCTCGGCGGAGGCCTCGGCCAACCTGGTGGTGCTGCGTACGCCGCCGGGCGCCGCGCAGTTCCTCGCCTCGGCCATCGACCAGGCCGAACTGCACGACATCCTCGGCACGATCGCGGGCGACGACACGCTGATGCTCATCAGCCGCGACGCGAACGGCGGTCAGGCGCTCGCCGACCACCTGCTGAGGCTCGCTCAGAACGACCGCTGACCTCTTCTAGTAGCGCGTGATCGCGGTCGGGCCCGAGGAGGTCCCGACCGCGATGTGCGGCCGCCGCTCCGGCTTCGCCCAGGCCAGGATCTCCGCCATGGCGTCGGCGGGCACGGACACACAACCCGCCGTCGCCCCACGCCCGTTCACATGCAGGAAGATCCCCGCGCCCCGGCCCCGTACCGGACGGTCGTAGTTGAAGCCGATCACCAGCGCGTGGGCGTACTGCGTCCCGTACGTGACCAGGTGCTCGGCCTCGTCCGCCCGGCAGTCGGCGGGACGCGGTTCCACCCAGCGGTTGTACGCGCGCGAGGCGTTGTCCTGGCACCACCAGGAGTCCTCGGTCACCTTGCGGTAGGGATACCGCGTCCCCGCCGGGGCGTCCTGGATGCCGAAGGCGTACGGCAGGTCGTACAGCCCGGTCGGTGTGGTGCTGGTGCCCTGCTCGCGGCTGCCGCCCTCGACCAGCCCGTTCGCCCCGAACCGCGCGTCCGCCGAGCCCGCCGCCACCCACCGGCCCCCGCGCCGCTCCCACCAGGTCACCGTGCCGGTGGTCGAGCCGGTGTCCGGGGCCTCGGCCGTGATCAGCTGCGAACCACCGCCCGTGTCCGCCAGCCGGTACGGGAGGGGAGGCGGGCTGTCATCGGGTGTGGCTCCGAGGGAGCCCAGGGCCAGCGTGAGGAGTACGGCGAAGGTCGGGAGAGGTCGTCGGCGCATGCTCCGGACCGTACGGTGGCCGGGGCCGTCGACCCACCGGACCTGCTCCGTACGGCCCAGCGGCCCACCCCGGGAGAGCCCCCGAGAGCCCCAGAAAGCCACCGGAGATGCCGGGTCGCCCCCGGGGGCTCGGCCCGATGGCCCGAGGTCGGCGCGGGGCCGGACCCGGTCTCCGCCGCTAAGCCGGGCGACGGCACCCGGCGAGGAGGGCCTCGACCATCCGCCCGGCGTCGGCCCGGTCGTAGTCGGGGCCGGTGATGCAGAGGTTCCCGATGGCGCGCATGAGCGTGTAGGCGGTGATGCCGGGGTCGACCTCGTCGTCGGCGGCGCAGGCGTCGAGCAACGTCGCGCAGGCCGGGACCAGGGTGTCGAGCATGAGGGCGTGGAGGTTCTCCAGCCCCGGATCACCGGACCCAAGGGCGGCACCGAGACCGTGCTTGGTCACCAGGAACTCCACGAACGCGTCCACCCAGCGGGTCAGCGCGGTGAACGGGGAGGCCGATTCCTCCAGGAGGCGGGGAGCGAGTGCGGTGCAGGCGTCGATCTGGTGGCGGTAGACGGCGGTGACGAGGTCCGCCCGGGTCGGGAAGTTCCGGTAGATCGTGCCCACGCCCACGCCGGCGCGCTCGGCGATGTCGCGGATGGGGGCTTGGACGCCCTGGTCCACGAAGACCGCCGACGCGGCGGCCAGCACACCGCTGCGGGTGCGCTGCGCCTGTGCCCGGCGTACTCCGACCGGCTCCGTCACGGGACCTCCATTGCTCGCGGAACAATGTTCCGCTAAATTGGCGGAACGATGCTCCGCCAAAGTATGGCAGGGCGGCCCCATGGAGAAAGCGCAGGTCCCCCATGTCTTTCCGCCCTCTCGACCGGCCGGTCGTCGCGGTCAAGCCCATCACCGTCCCCGCACCCGGCCGCGGCATCGACCTCCAGGTCAAGGTCACCGCTCCGCTGTCGGGCCACGACCTGCCCGTCATCGTCTTCTCCCACGGCAACGCCTGGTCCCTGGACGGATACGAGCCCCTCGTCGACCGGTGGGCGGCCGCCGGATTCATCGTGGTGCAGCCCACCCACCTGGACTCCCGCCGCAACGGCATCGGGTGGGACGACCCGCGCTTCGCCACCATCTGGCGCGTCCGGATCGCCGACCTCCACGCGGTCCTCGACGGCCTCGGCGACATCCTTCTCCAGGCCGGCGACCTGGCGACGCGGGTCGACCGTGAGCGCATCGCGGTCGTCGGCCACTCCTGGGGCGCCCAGAGTGCCGGTGCGATCCTCGGTGCGCGGGTGCTCGACGCCGACGGCGTTCCCGGCGAGGACTTCTCCCACCCGGCGGTCTCGGCCGGCGCGCTGATCGCGGCGACCGGAACCGGCGACACGCTCACCCCGTTCGCCGCCGAGCACCTTCCGTTCATGAGGCCGGACTACTCCATCATGACCACCCCGGCCCTGGTCGTCGCGGGCGGCAAGGATCAGTCGCAGCTCTCCACCCGGGGCCCGGAGTGGTTCACCGACGCCTACCACCTCAGCCCGTCCCCGAAGGCCTTGCTCACCATCGCCGAGGGTGAGCACACCCTGGGCGGCCTGGCCGGTGAGATGGCCGCCGAGACAACCGACGAGGACCCTGCCCGCGTCGCGCTCGTCGCCGACGCGGTCTCGGCCTACCTCCTCGACGCCTTCAAGCTCGACGGCACCGGGTGGACCGCCCTTGGTGCCGCCGCGCCCGGCGACGGCGCGTGGAGCATCGCCGTCAAGTGAGCTCGACCGGCCAGCAGAATCCGGCCCGTATGGCCGTCCTCACCACACCTGACCTGCGCTTTTGACAAAGCATACGGAGTACCGCATAGTTATACCCATCAGTGATTGCACCGTAAGGAGAAACCCGTGACCGAGCGCGTCGTACTCGCCTACTCGGGCGGCCTGGACACCTCCGTCGCCATCGGCTGGATCGCCGAGGAGACGGGCGCCGAGGTCATCGCCGTTGCCGTGGACGTCGGCCAGGGCGGCGAGGACCTGGACGTCATCCGCAAGCGCGCGCTCGCCTGCGGTGCCGTCGAAGCCGAGGTCGCGGACGCCAAGGACGAGTTCGCCGAGGAGTACTGCCTCCCGGCGATCAAGGCCAACGCCCTCTACATGGACCGCTACCCGCTGGTCTCGGCCCTCTCCCGGCCGACCATCGTCAAGCACCTCGTCGCCGCCGCCAAGAAGCACAACGCCGGGATCGTCGCCCACGGCTGCACCGGCAAGGGCAACGACCAGGTCCGCTTCGAGGCCGGTATCTCCGCGCTTGGCCCCGACCTGAAGTGCATCGCCCCGGTCCGGGACTACGCGATGACCCGGGACAAGGCGATCGCCTTCTGCGAGGAGAAGAACCTCCCGATCGCGACCACCAAGAAGTCCCCGTACTCCATCGACCAGAACGTCTTCGGACGGGCCGTCGAGACGGGCTTCCTGGAGGACATCTGGAACGCGCCGATCGAGGACATCTACGAGTACACCTCCAACCCCGCCACCCCGCGCGAGGCCGACGAGGTCGTCATCTCCTTCAAGGAGGGCGTGCCCGTCGCCATCGACGGCCGGCCCGTCACCGTCCTCCAGGCGATCCAGCAGCTCAACGAGCGGGCCGGCGCCCAGGGCATCGGCCGGATCGACATGGTCGAGGACCGGCTCGTGGGCATCAAGTCCCGTGAGGTGTACGAGGCGCCCGGCGCGATCGCGCTGATCACCGCCCACCAGGAGCTGGAGAACGTCACCGTCGAACGCGAGCTGGCCCGCTACAAGCGGCAGGTCGAGCAGCGCTGGGGCGAGATGGTCTACGACGGCCTGTGGTTCTCCCCGCTGAAGCGGGCCCTGGACGGCTTCATCAACGAGGCCAACCAGCACGTCACCGGCGACATCCGGATGACCCTGCACGCGGGCCGCGCCGTCGTCACCGGCCGGAAGTCCGACGAGTCGCTGTACGACTTCAACCTCGCCACCTACGACTCGGGCGACACCTTCGACCAGTCCAAGGCGCAGGGCTTCATCGAGCTCTTCGGCCTCTCCGCGAAGATCGCCGCCAAGCGCGACCTCGCCTGACCCTCGCTCGTTGTACAGCCGCCTCCCCGTCCGCACGCGGCAGGGAGGCGGCCGCATATCCGCACCCATGCCTTGTGCCTTTGCCTTCCGCCTTTGTCTTTGCCTTTGAGGAGCACGCAGTGAGCAGCAACAACGGTGACGTCCGGCTCTGGGGCGCGCGTTTCGCCGACGGGCCGGCCGAGGCGCTGGCCAAGCTGTCGGCCTCCGTCCACTTCGACTGGCGGCTCGCGCCGTACGACATCGCCGGCTCGCGCGCCCACGCCCGCGTCCTCAACAAGGCGGGCCTCCTCACCGAGGACGAGCTGACCCGGATGCAGGAGGGCCTGGACCGGCTCGAAGCCGATGTCGCGGACGGCTCCTTCACCGGCACCATCGCCGACGAGGACGTCCACACCGCCCTGGAGCGCGGACTGCTGGAGCGGCTCGGCCCCGACCTCGGCGGCAAGCTGCGGGCCGGCCGGTCGCGGAACGACCAGATCGCCACGCTCTTCCGGATGTACCTGCGCGACCACGCCCGGATCATCGGCGGCCTGATCGCCGACCTCCAGGGTGCGCTGGTCGGCCTCGCGGAGTCCCACCCGGACGTGGCGATGCCCGGCCGCACCCACCTCCAGCACGCCCAGCCGGTGCTCTTCGCCCACCACGTGCTCGCCCACGTCCAGTCGCTGTCCCGGGACGCCGAGCGGCTGCGCCAGTGGGACGAGCGCACGGCCGTCTCCCCGTACGGCTCCGGCGCGCTCGCCGGCTCCTCGCTCGGCCTCGACCCGGAGGCGGTCGCCGCCGACCTCGGCTTCGAGCACGGTTCGGTGGGCAACTCCATCGACGGCACCGCCTCGCGGGACTTCGTCGCCGAGTTCGCCTTCATCACCGCGATGATCGGCGTCAACCTCTCCCGGATCGCCGAGGAGGTCATCATCTGGAACACGAAGGAGTTCTCCTTCGTCACCCTCCACGACGCCTTCTCCACCGGCTCCTCGATCATGCCGCAGAAGAAGAACCCGGACATCGCGGAGCTGGCCCGGGGCAAGTCCGGCCGCCTCATCGGCAACCTGACCGGCCTCCTCGCCACGCTGAAGGCGCTGCCGCTCGCGTACAACCGCGACCTCCAGGAGGACAAGGAGCCCGTCTTCGACTCCTGCGACCAGCTCGAAGTCCTGCTCCCCGCCTTCACCGGCATGATGGCCACGCTCACCGTCAACCGCGAGCGCATGGAGGAGCTGGCCCCGGCCGGCTTCTCGCTCGCCACCGACATCGCGGAGTGGCTGGTGCGGCAGGGCGTGCCGTTCCGGGTCGCGCACGAGGTCGCCGGTGCCTGCGTCAAGGAGTGCGAGCAGCACGGCATCGAGCTGGACGAGCTGACCGACGAGCAGTTCGCGAAGATCTCCGAGCACCTCACCCCGGAGGTCCGCACGGTCCTCAACGTGCGCGGCGCCCTCGCCTCCCGCAACGGCCGGGGCGGAACGGCACCCTCCGCCGTCGCCGTCCAGCTCGCCGAGGTGAAGAAGGACCTGGAGGCGCAGAACGCCTGGGCGACCGCCCGCCGGTAGCCGTACCACGTCGCGCAGGCCGTACGACCTCGCGCAGGCCGTACGACCTCGCGCAGGCCGTACGACCTCGCGTACGTACGGTCGCGCCCGGGCGGCGTACGTACGGTGTCGTCGCAGGTGTACGAAAGGTGGAGCGGGCTACGTTGACCGGGGTAGGAGTACCGCAACCGACCCCGAGGAGCCCGCGATGCCCTTCACCGCCCTGGCCACCGCGACGACCCCGACCGCTCACATCGGACTGGGACTCGCAGCCGTCGGGAGGCCCGGATACATCAACCTCCACCGGGACCAGGACTTCCCCGACGGCAGGGACGTGGAGGACCTGCGCGCCCGTACGCACGAGCTGCTGGACGCGGCGTACGCGCAGGGCGTCCGGTACGTCGACGCGGCCCGCTCCTACGGCCGCGCCGAGGAGTTCCTCGGCGAGTGGCTGGACGCCCGGCCCTCCTTCACCGACCTGGTCGTCGGCTCCAAGTGGGGCTACACCTACACCGCCGACTGGAACACCGAGGCCGAGGCCCACGAGGTCAAGGACCACAGCCTCGCCACCTTCGAGCGCCAGCGCGCCGAGACCCGCGAACTCCTCGGCGACCGGCTCGACCTCTACCAGATCCACTCGCTCACCCCGGACAGCCCGGCCCTCGCCGACAAGGAGCTCCACGAGCGCCTGGCCGCCCTCGCCGCCGACGGGGTCGCCGTCGGCTTCTCCACCAGCGGCCCCCACCAGGCCGACGCCATCCGCGCCGCGCTCGCGCTCACGGTCGACGGCAACCCGCTCTTCCGTACCGTCCAGGCCACCTACAACGCCCTGGAGACCTCGGCCGCCCCCGCTCTCGCCGAGGCCCATGACGCCGGCCTCACCGTGATCGTCAAGGAGGGCATGGCCAACGGGCGGCTGGCCGGGGACGAGGCGCCCGCCGTCTTCCGTGAGATCGCCGCCGACGCGGGGGTGGGCGGCGACGCGGTGGCCCTGGCGCTCGTCCTGCACCAGCCGTGGGCCGGGGTCGTCCTCTCCGGCGCCGCCACCGCCACCCAGCTCGCCGGCAACCTGCACGCTCCCGTGGTCGGCCTGGACGAGGAGCAGAGGGCCCGGCTGGACGCGCTGGTGGAGGAGCCGGAGTCGTACTGGCGCCACCGCGCGGCCCTGCCCTGGCACTGAGCCGAAAGCCGCTGAGCCGAAAGCCGCTGAGCCTGAAGGAGCTCGTCAGCCGGTCAGGACGACGAGCTCCTGAGTGGCCCGCGTCATCGCCACATAGCGGTCGACCGCCCCCGCCACGCCCTCCCCGAACGCCTCCGGATCCACGAGCACCACCAGATCGAATTCGAGGCCCTTCGACAGCTCCGGCGTCAGCGACCGTACGCGCGGCCTCGCCCGGAACGCCGGATCACCGATGACACACGCGATCCCGTCCGCGTGCGCGGCGAGCCAGCTGTCCAGGACCGCGTCGAGATCCGCCACCGGGCCGTATACGACCGGCAGGCCACCGGAGCGGATCGAGACCGGCACATTGGCGTCCGGCAGCACGGCCCGGATCACCGGCTCGGCCTCCGCCATGACCTCCTGAGGCGTCCGGTAGTTGACGGTCAGCGAGGCCGAGGACACCCGGTCCAGCCCGACCCGCCCCAGCCGCTCCCGCCATGACTCCGTGAACCCGTGCCGGGCCTGCGCGCGGTCGCCGACGACGGTGAAGCTGCGGGACGGGCACCGCACCAGCAGCATCTGCCACTCGGCGTCGGTCAGCTCCTGCGCCTCGTCCACGACGATGTGCGCGAACGGGCCCGCCAGCCGGTCCGGTTCGGCGCCGGACGATCCGTCCGGGTCGACCAGGGTGTCCTTCAGGTCCTGGCCGTGCAGCATGACCAGCGCCCCTTCGCTGTCCACATCGGCGTCGGCCAGGGTCTCGTCCGCGAGGAGCGCGTCGATGACCTGGGCCATGCCCGCGCGTTCGGCGGCCACGGCCGCCCGCGCCCGCTGCCTGCGCCGCCACGCCTCCGGATCACCGACCCGCTGCCGCGCCGCGTCCAGGACCGGCAGATCGGAGACCGTCCAGGCCTGCGCGTCCGCACGCTGCAACAGCCGCACCTCGTCCCGGGTGAGCCACGGGGCGGCCAGGCGCAGATAGGCGGCGACCGACCAGAGATCACCGACCAGCTCGGCCGGATCCAGCAGCGGCCACGCCCGGTCGAACGCGGCGGCCAGCTCCCGGTCCTGGCCCAGCGCCTTCCGGACCAGCTCCGGAGCGACCTCCTCACCGTCGTACTTCTCCACCAGGAGCGTGAGCAGCTCCTCCCGGACCTGGTCGCGCGCCTCGTTGTGTACGGCACCGGGCCCGGCGGTCTCGAACGCCACGGCCCAGTCGGCGGCGGTCAGCCGGAGGTCGGCCCAGGGGGTCGTGACCGTCAGGGGCTCGGTGGGCGGCTCTTCGTAGAACCGTACGGCGGTCTCGACGGCCCGCACCAGCTCCGCCGACGCCTTCAGCCGCGCCACCTCCGGGTCGGCCTCGGCGGCGGCCGTGGCCCCTTCCTCCACCAGGTCCCGCAGTGTGCAGGTCTGTACGCCCTCCTCACCGAGGCTCGGGAGCACATCGGCGACGTACCCGAGGTAGGGCCGCGACGGGCCCACGAACAGGACCCCGCCCCGGCGGTGCGCGAGGCGCGGGTCGGAGTACAGCAGGTACGCGGAGCGGTGCAGCGCGACGACCGTCTTTCCGGTACCCGGCCCGCCGTCCACCACCAGCGCGCCCCGCGAACTCGCCCGGATGACGGCGTCCTGGTCGGCCTGGATGGTGCCGAGCACGTCCCGCATCCGCTCCGACCGGTTGGTGCCGAGGCTCGCGATGAACGCGGACTGGTCGTCGAGCGCCGCATGACCGGCGAAGGCGTCCGGCGCGAACACCTCGTCCCAGTAGTCGCTGATCCGGCCGCCGGTCCAGCGGTACCGGCGGCGGCTCGCCAGGCCCATCGGATTGGCGTGGGTGGCGCCGAAGAAGGGTTCGGCGGCGGGGGAGCGCCAGTCCACCAGCAGCCGGTGGCCCTCGCTGTCGGTGAGGCCGAGCCGGCCGACGTACACGGGCCCGGAACCGTCCTCGGCGACCATGCGCCCGAGGCAGAGGTCGAGCCCGAAGCGGCGCAGGGTGCGCAGGCGGGCGGTGAGCCGGTGGATCTCGGCGTCCCGGTCCATCGCCTGCCGTCCGGTGCCGCCGGGTGCCCGGCGCTCGGCGTCGAGCCGGCCGGTCAGCTCGGCGATCGACGCGTCGAGGGTCCGGGCGACGGCGGCGAAGTGCCGCTCGTCGGCGGCGATGAGGGCCGGGTCGGCCTTGGGGGAGAGGCGGTCGGGGAGGTGGAAGGCGGTGGTGGTCATGGTGGTGCGTTCCGTTCTGCGGGGTGCCGGGTGCCGGGTGCCGGGTTCCGGGTGCGGGGTGCTGGGGTCTGCTGGGCGTACGGGACCGGTCAGCCGGTCGGTGCCGGTGCGCCGAACCACCGCGTCAGCCCGGCCACCAGCCCCTCCTGGTCCTCGCCCTCTCCCACCCAGGCCACATGCCCGTCCGGCCGCAGCAGGACGGCCGGCACGTCCAGTTCTCCGGCCGCGTCGGCCACGTGATCCACCCGGTCCTCCCAGCCCGCCACCGACAGTCCGCCCGTCCGGTCGAGCAGCAGGCCGCGGCCCTCGTGCATCAGCTCGTAGACGCGGCGGCCGTGCTCCAGCCGTACGTCAGGCAGCCGCCTGCCGAGCAGGTCGTGGCCCTCGCCGAGGTCGTAGCGGATGTCGACGGCGGTGACCATCCCGGTCACGTACGCGTTCACCTCCTCGAAGTCCAGCAGCCGGGCGAACAGTTCGCGCAGCGCGGTCGCTCCCGGGTCCGACCCCAGCAGCGTGATCTGCGCACGGGTGTTGTCCAGCACGCGGGCGCCGACCGGGTGGCGTTCGGTGTGGTAGGTGTCCAACAGGCCTTGCGGCGCCCAGCCGTTGACCTCGGCGGCCAGTTTCCAGCCGAGGTTGAACGCGTCCTGCACCCCGAGGTTGAGCCCCTGTCCGCCGGTCGGCGGGTGGATGTGCGCCGCGTCGCCGGCCAGCAGCACCCGGCCCACCCGGTACCGCTCGGCCTGCCGGGTGGCGTCGCCGAACCGGGAGAGCCAGCGCGGCGAGTGCACGCCGAAGTCGGTGCCCGCGACCGCCCGCAGCCGCTCCGTGAACTCCTCCAGGGTCGGCGCGCCCGCCCGCTCCTCGGACACGGCCTCGGCCGGCACGATGACGCGGTGCGTCCCGTCGCCGTTGGGGATGGTGCCGAACCGCAACTGGGTCCTGCGGACCTCCGCCACCACGGCGGCGACCACCTCCGGCTCCTCGGTCATCTCCATGTCGCCGAGCAGCGTCTCGACCGTGGCGGGCTCACCGGGAAAGGCGATGCCCACCTCCTTGCGCACCACGCTGCGGCCGCCGTCGCACCCGACGAGGTAGCGCGAGCGCAGCCGCGTCCCGTCCGCCGACCCGACGGTCACCCCGTCACCGTCCTGGCTGACTGCGACCACCTCGCAGCCGCGCCGGATCTCCGCGCCCAGCTCGATCGCCCGCTCGCGGAGCAGCCGTTCGGTGACCGGCTGGAGCGTGGAGAGTCCGTACGGGTGGGCCGTGTCCAGCCGGTCCGGCCACGGCTTCTGGATGCCGCCGAAGAACCCGCCGACCTGGAACTTCTCGCTCTCCGCGAGGAACCGGTCCAGCAGCCCGCGCTGGTCCATCACCTCGACGCTCCGCACATGCAGGCCGCGCCCCCGGCTCTCCCGGGTCGGCTCGGCCAGCTTCTCCAGCACCACGGTCCGCACCCCGGCCAGCCGCAGTTCGCAGGCGAGCATGAGGCCGGTCGGTCCACCGCCGACCACGATCACGTCGATCATCTCTGTTCCGCCCTTGTCGACGTCGAATTCCCGAAGCCGGCGCTTCTGATCCCGGCTTCGGCCGTCGATTCTGCGGCATTTGGGGGGGCTTGCGGCAAGACCCCCCATCCGCTATAAGTTGAGAGTGGCAAGGAGTGGGTTCACCTCCTGTCGCCTCCCGCCTTCTTCTTCCGCCTCACCCCGCCGCTCGTAGGACATCCGGCTCCTCGCGGCGCACCGCACCCCCACCCTGAGTGGCCGCATCCCTATCGGTGAGACAATCATGTCTCACATGGGTTATGGTCGTCTCATGACTCTCGACCGTGAGCAGGTGCTGCGCAGCGCCGCCGCTCTGCTGACCCACAAATCGACCGCCACCATGGACGAGGTCGCCAAAGCAGCTGGAATCGGCCGCGCCACCCTCCACCGCCACTTCGCCGGACGCGACGCGCTCGTGAAGGCGCTGGAGGATCTCGGCATCCAGGCGTTCGAGGCGGCCCTGGACGCCGCCCGGCTCGACGAAGGCACCTCCGAGGAGGCGCTGCGCCGTCTCATCGCGGCCGTCGAGCCCAGTGCGGGCCTGCTCTCGTTCCTCGTCACGGAGAACCAGCTCTTCGAGGGCGACCAGGTCCACGAGGGCTGGAACCGGGCCGACGCCCGGGTCTCCGCCTTCTTCCGCCGCGGCCAGGAACGCGGCGAATTCCGTATCGACCTCACCCCCGCCTGGCTGACCGAGGCCCTCTACGGGCTCATCGGCACCGGCGCCTGGGCCGTCCAGGTGGGACGGGTCGCCACACAGGACTTCCAGTACATGATCGTCGAGCTGCTGCTCGGCGGAGCCCGCCGGAGCGTGGAGCAGTGACCAGCATCGACCAGCACCCGAAGACCACGGAGTACGAGCGCCGCCCCGGGCGGTGGATCGCGCTCGCCGTGCTCGTCCTCGCCGTGCTGCTGGTGGCCGTCGACGCCACCGTCCTCGGCCTCGCCACCCCGTTCCTCAGCGAGGACCTCGCCCCCACCGGCAACCAGCTGCTCTGGATCGGTGACGTCTACTCCTTCGTCATCGCCGGTCTGCTCGTCTCCATGGGCTCGCTCGGCGACCGCATCGGCCGGAAGAAGCTGCTGCTGATCGGCGCCGTGGCGTTCGGCGCGGTCTCCGTCCTCAACGCGTACGCGACCACGCCCGAGATGATGATCGTGGCCCGGGCGCTGCTCGGTGTCGCGGGCGCCACCCTCATGCCGTCCACCCTCGCGCTGATCCGCAACCTCTTCCACGACCCGCGCGAGCGCAGCCTCGCCATCGGGATCTGGGGCGCGGCCGCCTCGGCGGGCGCGGCGGTCGGGCCGGTCGTCGGCGGGTTCCTGCTCGAACACTTCTGGTGGGGCTCGGTCTTCCTGATCAACCTGCCCGTGATGGCCGTGCTCGTCGTCGTCGGCGTCAAGCTGATCCCGGAGTCCAAGAACCCGGCACCCGGCCCGTGGGACATGCTCAGCGTCGGGCTCTCGCTGGTCGGCATGATCGGCATCGTGTACGCCATCAAGGAGACGGCCTCGCACGGGCTGAGCTGGGGTCCGGCCGCGGCGGCCGTGGTCGGTGCCGGCGCGCTCACCTGGTTCGTCCGCAGGCAACTCCGGCTGCCCGCGCCGCTGCTGGACATGCGGCTCTTCCAGCACCGGGGCTTCTCCGGCGCGGTCCTCGCCGACCTGCTGACCATCCTCGGCCTGTCGGGCCTGGTCTTCTTCCTCTCCCAGTTCCTCCAACTGGTCCAGGGCCGGGGCCCGCTGGAGGCGGGGCTGGCCGAACTGCCCGCCGCCATCGGCGCGGTGACCGCCGGTCTGCTGGCCGGATTCGCCGCCCGCCGGTTCTCGGTGCGCTCGGTCGTGGCGGGCGGGCTCGGCGCCGTCGGTCTCGCACTGGGTACGGTGACGCTGCTCGACCAGCACACCGGCTATCCGCTCCTCGGCTCCATGCTGCTGGTCGTCGGCGTCGGCGCCGGGTTCTCCTTCACCGTCACCGCCGACGTCATCCTCTCCAGCGTCCCGCAGGAGCAGGCCGGTTCCGCCTCCGCCGTCTCCGAGACGGCGTACGAGCTCGGCGCCGCCCTCGGCATCGCCCTGCTCGGCTCCATCGTCACCGGCGTCTACCGGGGCTTCCCGACCCCGGCGGGCATCCCCGCCGATGTCGAGTCGGCGGCCCACGAGTCGCTCGGCGGCGCCGTCGAAGCGGCCACCGCCCTGCCCGCCGCCCAGGCGGGCCCGCTGATCTCGGCGGCCCAGGAGGCGTTCGTCGAGGGCATGCGGTCCGCCGCGGGCGTCGGGTCGGTGGTGCTCCTGGCGGCGGCCGTCGCCGCCTGGTTCCTGCTGCGGGGCCAGAAGCTGGAGGACGGCATCGAGCACCCGTAGGGCGTGTCCGGCATACGGAAGGGCCCGCACCCCGGGAGGCGGGGTGCGGGCCCTTCCGCGTAAGACGCTCTACGGGATCAGGCGGCCTTGGCCTTCGTCGCGTACATGTCCACGTACTCCTGGCCGGAGAGCCGCATCACCTCGGACATCACCGAGTCGGTCACCGCCCGCAGCACATAGCGGTCGCGGTCCATGCCCTCGTACCGGGAGAACTCCATCGGCTCGCCGAAGCGCACCGTGACCTTGCCCGGCCGGGGCAGCCCGGCGCCGCCCGGCTGGAGCTTGTCGGTGCCGATCATGGCGAACGGGACGACGGGGGCGCCCGTCATCAGCGTCAGCCGCGCGATCCCCGTACGGCCCCGGTAGAGCCGGCCGTCGGGGGAGCGGGTGCCCTCCGGGTAGATCGCGAAGGCCTGGCCCTCCTCCAGCACCCGGCGCCCGGTCATCAGCGCCGCGACCCCGCCCCGGCCGCCGTCCCGGTCCACCGGGATCATGCCGCAGCCGGTGAAGAACCAGGCCATCAGGCGGCCCTTCAGCCCCTTGCCGGTCACGTACTCGTCCTTGCCGATGTAGAACACCGGCCGGTCGCAGCAGATCGGCATGATCATCGAGTCGATGAAGGTGAGGTGGTTGCCCGCGAGGATCACCGGCCCGGTCCCGGGAATGTTCTCCGCGCCCTCCACCTGGGGGCGGAACATCAGGCGCAGAATCGGTCCGAGCACTGCCTTGATGACCGTTTGACGGGACAACGGTTCCTCCGGTGTCGTGGCCGGGCCGGCCGGGGCGAGTGAGGTGGTGCGGGGGTGGTGCGAGGCGGTACGGCGTGTGGTGCGGGGTGGTGTCCGGTGGTGCGAGGTGTTGGACTGTGCAGGTGAGGACGATACTCGCGGGTATGCGCTGATCGCACATCGGGTTCACGGAGTGGATACGCCGTGTTGACGTGTGTTTCCGCCATGTTCGCCTCGGATCCGCCCCGCTGACCTGCCCGTCTGCCTACGATCGGGCCGCGCCCGACCGGGCCAGGACAGCACCGAGCGAGGAGCATTCATGACGGAGCGTGTGACCGGCACTCCCGGCCGACGGGCCCTGCTGGGCGCCGCCGTACTCGGAACGGCGGCCCTCGGTCTCGCCGGCACGGCACAGGCACAGGCCCAGGCCGCCGAGCGGGGACGCGGGGGCCACGGAGGCGGTCACGGCTCGCTGCGGGACCTGCCCGTACCGACGGTGATCGGCCACCGCGGGGCCAGCGGCTACCGCCCCGAGCACACCCTCGGCTCCTACCAGCTGGCGCTCGACCTCGGCGCGCACATCGTGGAGCAGGACCTCGTGCCCACCAAGGACGGCCACCTGGTCTGCCGCCACGAGAACGACATCACCGCCACCACGGACGTCGCCGACCACCCCGAGTTCGCCGGCCGCAAGGCCACGAAGTCCATCGACGGCGTCAGCTACACCGGCTGGTTCACCGAGGACTTCACCCTCGCCGAGCTCAAGACCCTGCGGGCGAAGGAGCGCATCCCCGGCAGCCGCCCCGACAACACCCTCTACGACGGCCGCTGGACCATTCCGACCTTCGAGGAGGTCCTGCGCTGGGCCGACCGGGAGGGCCGCAAGCGCGGAAAGCCCGTCTGGCTGTACGTGGAGACCAAGCACCCCACGTACTTCCGGAGCCTGGGCCTCGGCCTGGAGGAGCCGCTCGCCCGGCTGCTGCGCCGCTACGGCCGCGACCGCAGGAACGCCCCGCTCATCCTCCAGTCCTTCGAGCCGAGCTCCGTCCAGCGCCTCGCCCGGCTGGTCGACACCCCGCGCATCGTTCTCCTCTCCGGACCGACGACCCGGCCCTGGGACTTCGTCGAGTCCGGCGACCCGCGCACGGTGGCCGACCTCGTGACCCCCGCCGGGCTGAAGTGGATCGCCTCCTACGCCCAGGGCATCGGCCCCACCCTCGACCTGGTCATCCCCAAGGACGCCACCGGCCGGCTCACCACGCCGACCACGCTGGTGAAGGACGCGCACGCGCGCGGCCTGCTCCTGCACCCGTACACACTGCGCAACGAGAACAGCTTCCTGCCCGCCGACTTCCGGCGCGGAACCGACCCCAACGCCTACGGTGACGTGTTCGGCGCCGCCGCCGCGTACTTCGCCACCGGCATCGACGGCATCTTCTCCGACCACCCGGACACCGCGCTGCTGGCGGCGGCGGACTTCAAGGGGCGCTGAGCCTTTCCCGGGACGCTGAGCCCTTCCCGGCGAGGTTCGCGCGCGCGTCAGCCGCCGGGCCTCCGTGCCCCGGTCGGGTGGTGCGGTCCGCACCGGGCAACCGGGCGGGCCGCCACCACGTTTGCCGGGGCATGACGCTTCTCGATCATGAACCAGGCCGGGCCACCGCCACCGCTCTCGTCGTCCGCTTAGAACCGCTGGTGCGGGCCGAGGCCGGAGCGGAGGCGCCCGCCGCCGGCCTCGACCCCGCCGACCTCGAACAGGCCGTATGGCTGCGGCTCCTGGAGCGTCCGGTGGCCGCCGGACCGCCCGGCGACCCGGCCCGCTGGGTGCGTGACACCGTCCGCGCGGAGGCCCGGAAAGGCCGCCGCGCGGCCCGGCGGGAACGCCCGTACGCCGGAACGGAACCCGCCGCTCCGCACACCGGCTCCCCGGAACGGGCCGCGCTCGGAGCCGCCGAACGCCTGGCGCTCCGCGCGGCGGTGGCCCGGCTGCCCGAGCGCTGCGCCCGGCTGCTGGACGCGATGCTGGCGCCCACCGACCCGACGTACCGGGAAATCGCAGGGGAGTTGGGTATGTCACAGGGGAGTTTGGGCCCGATCCGTTCCCGTTGCCTTGGATGTCTGCGCAGAATGCTGGCGGCGGAGGTTGCCGTCCCTGAACTGCGGGGAAGGGTGCGGTAGGCAACCGGGCGGACAGGTGAGCGGGAGGCGTGCACACATGGGCATGAGCGTGATCATCTCGGCGGCGACGGCACAGGACGCGGAGCAGATCTTCCGGCTCCAGTACCTCTGCTTCCAGCGCGAGGCGGAGCTGTACGACAACTACCGGATCGACCCGCTGGTCCAGACCCTGGACGCGGTACGCGGCGAAGTCGCCGACGACCTGGTCTTCGTGGCCCGCCTCGGCGACGAAGTCGTGGGCTCCGTCCACGGATTCACCGACCCGGACGGTACGGGACAGATCGGCCGACTCTGCGTGCACCCCAGGCTCCAGGGCCACGGGCTCGGCACCCGGCTGCTGAACGCGGTGGAGGCGGCCCTCACCGCCGACCGCGCCGCCACCCGCTTCCGGCTCCACACCGGCCACCGCAGCGAGAGCAACCTGCGGCTCTACCGGCGGGCCGGCTACGCCCAGGTCGGCGACGTCACCGGGACGGACGGCGTCCGGCTCATCCTGCTGGAGAAGGAAGCGGCGGCCCAGGAGTTCGTGGCCAGCGCCTGAAAGACCTCAGGGGCCCGGCGCGTCAGGCCTTCCGGGCGCGCCGCAGCCAGATCATCCCGGTGACCGGCAGGATCACCGGGATGAACAGGTAGCCCATCCCGAAGTCCGACCAGACGGTCGAATCCGGGAAGGCGGACGGCTCGGCCAGCGTCCAGGCGCCGACGACCAGGACGCCCAGCAGCTCGGCGGCGCAGCACGCCAGCGCCGCCCGGCGGGCCTTCTCGCCGCCGCGCACCAGCGAGTACGTGATGAACCCGTAGACGACGGCGGCGACGGCCGAGAGCGAATAGGGGAGCGGTGCCCGGTCGAAGCCCCGGATCACCTCGACGATCGAGCGCGAGGCCGCCGCCACGGTGAACACCCCGTAGAACCAGACGAGCACCCGGCCCGGACCGGTGCCCAGGTGGAAGGACGGCTTCGCCGCCGCGTCGGCCTCGGAGCGAGCCGCGATGCCGGCCTCGGGGCGGGCCGCCGCGTCCACCTCGGGGCGATCGGTGCCACGCACGCCGGATACCTCGTCGGTGTCCTTCATGTCAGCCACCCCAGATGTCGTAGAGCCGTACTTCGAGGACCGCCAGCACCACCGCGCCCGCCGCCACCGTCACCGATCCCCAGCGGGTCCGCTCCGAGAGCGAGAGGACACCGGCCGCCGGCACGGCCGCGAACGAGCCGATCAGATAGGCGAGGAACACCGCCATCCCCTGCTCCGGCCGCTCCCCGCGCGCCAGCTGCACGATGCCCACCACCAGCTGGGCGAAGGCCAGGACGGTCACGACGGCCATCCCGATGAAGTGCCAGTCCTTCGTCGGCTGGTCCTTGTAGGCGGCGTGTCCGCACCAGGCGGCGAGGAGGAGCGCGGTCACGGCGACCGCGACCGTCAGGGCGTCAAGCATGTAGCGAGGGTATTACGGCCGCACCGCCCGCCCGCGTGCGGCCCCGCCCAGCCCCGGCCCGCGTCCGGCCCGGCGCCGCGGATCGTGGCCTTGACCACAACGCCCACCCGGACCGGCCACGCGGGCGGCCACCACCGGAGCCGTACGACCTCCCGAGGAACCCTCGTAAGTGCAGGTCAGAGCCTTGCGGTCGTACGTCGCCGAGTCAGCCCGACACGCCTCCGCCGACCATCCACAGCTGTCCGGAATGCGGACAGCCGGGTTCGTGCCGAGGCGTACGTCTGTTTTACTTGGGCCCATGACCACGACGAGCAGCCGCACCCTTGCGACCGAGGCGATCAGTACGCCCGGTGCTCGTTGTATGTGTCGAATGCGCGCCTTCTGAGGGCCCCCGCCTGAGCCTCGCGCCCCGAAGCGAGACCCGAGCCTTTTCGCCGTTCGCCCCCTGTGGAACGAGCCGCCCGAGCATGCGCTGTCACCCCGGCCGACCGCCGTACACAGCCGTGCTGAGACGTAAACCGGACGACCAGCCCGCATCAGTCTCTTCAGACGTTTGCCCCGTGCCCGGCGGACACCCGCGCCGCGCACTCGACAGTGACGGAAACCCCTGTGATCACCACGACGGGCCTCACGAAGGTCTACCAGTCGCGCGACCGTGAGGTCACCGCACTCGACGGAGTCGACCTCCACGTCCGCGAAGGCGAGATATACGGCGTCATCGGACAGAGCGGCGCCGGCAAGTCCTCCCTCATCCGCTGCGTCAACCTGCTGGAGCGCCCCACCTCCGGCACGGTCACCGTGGCCGGCCAGGACCTCACGGCCCTCGCCGGACGCGGCCGCCGGGCGAGCGCCGAACTGCGCGCCGCCCGCACCCGGATCGGCATGGTCTTCCAGCACTTCAACCTGCTGGACTCACGGACCGTCCTGGACAACGTGGAGCTCCCGCTGGAGATCCTCGGAGTCTCCGGCCAGGAGCGCACCCGCAAGGCCAAGGAGCTCCTCGGCCTGGTCGGCCTCGCCGACAAGGGGAAGTCCTACCCCAAGCAGCTCTCCGGCGGTCAGAAGCAGCGCGTCGGCATCGCCCGCGCCCTGGCCGGCGACCCGAAGGTGCTGCTCTCGGACGAGGCGACCTCCGCACTCGACCCGGAGACCACCCGCTCCATCCTCCAGCTGCTGCGCGACCTCAACCAGCAGCTCGGCCTCACCATCCTGCTGATCACCCACGAGATGGACGTCGTCAAGACGATCTGCGACTCCGCCGCCCTCATGCAGCGGGGCCGGATCGTGGAGTCCGGCACGGTCGGCGGACTGCTCGCCACCCCCGGCTCCGAGCTGGCGAGCGAGCTGTTCCCGGTCGGCGGGAGTGCCTCCGGACCGGACCGTACGGTCGTGGACGTCACCTTCCACGGGGAGGCCGCGAGCCGCCCGGTGATCTCGCAGCTCTCGCGTACGTACAACATCGACATCTCGATCCTCGGCGCCGCGATGGACACCGTCGGCGGCAGGCAGATCGGCCGGATGCGCATCGAGCTGCCCGGCCGGTTCGAGGAGAACGTCGTCCCGATCGGCTTCCTGCGCGAGCAGGGCCTCCAGGCCGAGGTCGTCGAGGACGAGAACGGCCCCCGGGCCCGCGCCGCCGCGACCGTCCCCGAGCAGGCGCCCGCCGCGATCACCAAGGAGGCCGTCAAGTGACCTGGTCCGAAATGCAGCCCCTGCTGACCCAGGGCACCTTCGACACCCTCTACATGGTGCTCTGGTCCGCGCTGGTCACCGTCGCCGGCGGACTGCCGCTCGGCGTCCTGCTGGTCCTCACCGACAAGGGCGGACTGCTCCAGAACACCGCGGTGAACAAGGTCACCGGCGTGATCGTGAACATCGGCCGCTCGCTGCCGTTCATCATCCTGCTGATCGCCCTGATCCCGTTCACCACCTGGGTCGTCGGCACCTTCATCGGCCCCACCGCGATGATCGTCCCGCTCGCCGTCGGCGCCATCCCGTTCTTCGCCCGGCTCGTCGAGACGGCGATCCGGGAGGTCGACCACGGGCTCGTCGAGGCCGTGCAGTCGATGGGCGGATCCATCCCCACCATCGTCCGCAAGGTGCTCCTGCCGCAGGCCCTGCCCTCGCTCGTCTCGGGTGTCACCACCACCCTCATCGTGCTCATCGGCTACTCCGCGATGGCCGGTGCGGTCGGCGGCGAAGGGCTCGGCTCCAAGGCCGTCACCTACGGATTCCAGCGCTTCGACAACCAGTTCATGCTGATCACCGTCGCGCTCCTCATCGTGATCGTCAGCGTGATCCAGCTGATCGGCGACCTCATCGTGCGCCTGCTGGTCCGCCGAGGCCGCACCGCCTCCTAGGGCCCCCTGAACTTTCCCTCCCCATCGAGCCCGAACTCCTTGTCCGGGCGCACCACCACCGAGAAAGAGGCACTTTTCGTGCGCAAGAACATCAAGATCACCGCAGCCGTCGCTTCCGCCGCCGCCCTCGCCCTGGGCCTCAGCGCCTGCGGTACGGACTCCGACCCGGCCTCCAAGAGCGAGACCGGCGCCAAGGCCGACACCTCCAAGGCCCTGGTCGTCGCCGCGTCCCCGACGCCGCACGCCGACATCCTGAACTTCGTCAAGAAGAACCTGGCGGAGAAGGAGGGCCTCAAGCTGGAGGTCAAGGAGTTCACGGACTACGTCCTGCCGAACACCGCCACCCAGAACGGCCAGGTCGACGCCAACTTCTTCCAGCACAAGCCGTACCTGGACGATTTCAACGCGAAGAACAAGACCACCATCGTCCCGGTCGTCAACGTCCACCTTGAGCCCCTCGGTCTCTACTCCAAGAAGATCAAGGACCTCAAGGACATCAAGGCCGGCCAGACCATCGCCGTCCCCAACGACACCACCAACGGCGGCCGCGCCCTCCAGCTGCTCGCCGAGAACGGCCTGATCACGCTCAAGGACGGCGTCGGCACCTCCGCCAAGCTGAGCGACATCACCGACAAGAAGGGCCTGGAGTTCAAGGAGCTGGAGGCCGCCACCGTGCCCCGCGCCCTGAACGACGTGGACGCCGCCGTCATCAACGGCAACTACGCCATCGAGGCCAAGCTCTCCCCGGCCAAGGACTCCCTGGCCCTGGAGAAGGCCGAGGGCAACCCGTACGCCAACTTCCTGGCGGTCAAGGAGGGCAACGAGAAGGACCCGCGGGTCGAGAAGCTCGCCAAGCTCCTCAACTCCGACGAGGTGAAGAAGTTCATCGAGGACACCTACCAGGGCTCGATCATCGCCTCCTTCGGCGCCCCCGCCGCGTCCTGACCCCCGCCAAGTCCTGACCTCCGTCAGGCACTTGCCCGCCGGAGCCCCGCCCCTTCCCCGCGAAGGCGCGGGGCTCCGTCGTGCGGACCCGCCCATGCACACCGCGGACGCGATGCTGCATGCTGTGCTTTTACCCGGTCTTCGCTTTTACCCGGTCTTCTGCATGGAGCTGCGCATGACTACCACCTTTCCGTCCGTCTCCATCAGCACGGACAGGTTGGTGATGCGCCCCTTCGAGATGGCCGACATCCCCGCGTACATCGAGATGATGAACGACGAGACGGTCACCGCCTGGACCGACGGACCGCACCCCTACACACAGGTCGACGCCGAACGCTGGGTCCGCAGAATCGCCCCCGGGGAACGCACCTCGGGCCACGGCATCGCCCTCGCCGTCACCGAGTTCCTCACCCAGCGGCTCGTCGGCAGCGTCCAGCTCCTCAACACCGACTGGCGCACCCTGGCCACCGAGGTCCGCTACATCACCGCACCCTGGGCGCGCGGCGAGGGGTACGCCACCGAATCCGTGCTGGCGGTCGCCGAATGGCTCTTCCGCGACCAGGGCTTCGAACGCATCGAACTCCGCACCCCCGCCGACAACACCGCCGCCCAGCAGGTCGCGCAGAAACTCGGCTGCATCAGCGAAGGCGTCCTGCGCAACGCCCGCATCGCCCGCACCCGGACCGAGAACGGCACCGACGGCGGCTGGACCGACATCCGTACCGACCTGATCGTCTGGGGCCTCCTCCCCGAGGACCTCGAAGGCGTCGCCGAGCAGCTGGCCGACGCCGGCGGCTACGGCACGTACAACGACTGGAAGTGAGCGCGACGGGCCGTCGGTACGGGCTCCCCGAGGCCACCGGCCGGGCCCCGCTCCGGACCAGGTACTGTCACCCCTGCCCGCCTGCGTACGGGCGTTCCCTCGCTCCCTCCGACACCCCAGGAGACAGACGAAGATGGCCGACCGGGTCACGGTGATCGGCTGGGACGGCTCGCCACTGCCCGGAGCGGCCACGGCCGCGCTCTCGGCCGCCACGCTCGTCGCGGGCGCCGCCCACCACCTCGCCCTGCCCGAGGTGCCCCAGGGCGCCGAACGCATCCGCCTCGGCAGCGTCGACCTCGCCGCCCGCCGCATCGCCGGCCACCGCGGCAGCGCCGTCGTCCTCGCCGACGGCGACCCCGGCTTCTTCGGCGTCGTCCGCACCCTCCGCGCCCCTGAACACGGCCTCGAAGTCGAAGTCGTGCCGGCCGTCTCCGCCGTCGCCACCGCCTTCGCCCGCGCCGGAATGCCCTGGGACGACGCCCAGACCGTCGTCGCCCACCCGCGCACCCTGCGCCGCGCCGTCAACGTCTGCCGGGCCCACCACAAGGTCGCCGTCCTCACCTCACCGGGCGCGGGCCCCGCCGAACTGGCCCTCCTCCTCGAAGGCGTCCACCGCACCTTCGTCATCTGCGAGGAGCTCGGCACCGACCGCGAACGCGTCACCGTCCTCACCTCCGACAAGGCCGCCGACCACACCTGGCGCGACCCCAACGTGGTCATCGTCATCGGCGGCAGCTCCGAGATGACCGCCGCCGGCGCCTGGTTCGCCGGCCGCGAGCCCGCCTACCCGCAGGGCATCCGGGGCTGGGCCCTGCCCGCCGACGCCTACCGGGAGGCCGGAGCGGACCGCATGGGGGAGTCCGGCGAAGGCGAGTCGCCGAACCTGCGCGCCGCCCAGCTCGCCCGCCTCGGCCCCCGCACCGGCGACCTGGTCTGGGACATCGGCTGCGGCAGCGGCGCCCTGGCCGTGGAGGCGGCCCGCTTCGGCGCCGCCGTGCTGGCGGTCGACGCCGACCCGGGCGCCTGCTCCCGTACGGACGCGGCCGCCCGCGCCTTCGGCGTACCGCTCCAGATCGTCTGCGGCCGGGCCCCGCACGTCCTGGAACGGCTGCCCGAACCCGATGTCGTACGGGTCGGCGGCGGCGGCGCCCCGGTGGTCCGGGCCGTCATGGACCGGCGCCCGGAACGCATCGTCACGCACGCCTCCACCCGCGACGAGGCCGAGGCCCTCGGCGCGGCGCTCACCGGCAACTGCTACACCGTCGAGTGCTCGCTGCTCCAGTCCGTCGACCTGGACACCGAGGTGTGGACCGAGCGCGAACGGTCCGTCGTGTTCCTTCTCTCCGCACGGCGTTCGGACGTCGCCCCCTGACCTTTCCGCCCGGTACGGGAGGTAGGCTGGCCGATTGTTGTACCGCGCCCGGACGTTCGTCGCTTCGTTCGTCAATGTCCGGAAAAGTGGACTGTTTTGGTCCGCTCTGTGGTACGGCACCAACCGGGGGACGCGCGACGTGGCGCAGTCCACAGCGAGCCGTGGCGGAACTGCCTGCCGCGGCGACGAACGGCCGCGAGAATAAGAAGAGGTCCGCGGGCGTTTCGTGCCGCGCGGCGAGCCCGCTCGTTCTTGATGACGAGCACCGGCGTGCCGTGGTCTCGGCGTCCCGGGCGAAGGGCCGAAGGAGCACTGACGATGGGCGAGGGGTACGCATGACTGACACCGGCCAGATCCCGGGCGAGGGACTGCCGGAGAACGCAGGCATGGTGGAGCAGCCGGGCAACCCCGCCCCGGACGCGTACACCTTCCTCGACCCCTCCGAGCACGCACCCGAGGACGACGACCTCCTGCTGATGCCGACCTCCCAGGGCGCGTGGAGCGACCCGCAGACGGCCCCGGCCCAGGCGGTCCCGCAGGCCGCCGCCGCACCGGCTTCTGTCGCTGCTTCTGTCGCTGCTCCTGTCACGGCCCCGGAGCAGGCGGCACAGCAGTACCAGGCCCAGCACCAACCGCAGGTTCCCGCGCCGGGCCAGGAGGCCCAGGTTCCCGCCGAGGCGATGTACGGCACCCACGAGTCGGGCGGCCGCGACACCGGATCGGTCGACCTCAACGGCGTACGGATCCCGTCTCCGGCCCCCGCGCCTGTCGAGACCCCCGTGCCCGTGCCCGTGCACACCACGGCGGCGGTCCAGGCTCCCGCTCCGGCCCGCCGTCCCTTGCACCGGGGACCGGTCTCGGCCGAGGCTCCGTCGTACGGCGGCGGTACGCAAGGGGGCGGCGTGGTCCGCTCGCTGGCCGACCGAGGCCCCGCCGGAGCGGTGCGGACCGCACCCCCGGCCCGCCACGCGAGCCCGCCGGCGACCGGCCCCGAGTACGTCGAGGCCCCGGCCGAGGAGGCTCCGGTACTGCCGGGCCCGCAGCTGGGCGAGATCCCGCCGCAGGGCGCGTCCCCGTGGGGGCCGCCGCCGCAGGCTGCTGTCGAGCCTGAGGTGCAGCCTGAGGCTGAGGTTGAGGTTGAGGCGGTGGTTGAGCCTGAGCCTGAGCCAGAGGCCGTGGCGGTGGTCGAGCCTGAGCCGACCGTGGCGCCTGAGGTGGCGGCCGAGGCCGAGCCGGTTGTGGAGACGGTGACCGAGGCCGAGGCTGAGCCGGTCGTGGAGACGGTGACCGTAGTCGAGGCCGAGGTCGAGCAGCCTGTTGTGGAGCCGGTCGCGGTGGCAGTGCCGGTCGCGCCGGTCGAGGCCGAGCAGCCGGTCGCGCCGGAGGCGGTGGCCCCGGCCGAGGAGGTCGTGCCGGAGCACGTGGAGCCTGAGGCTCCTGTTGAGCCGGTCCAGCCCGAGGCAGTCGTTCCCGCCGAGCCGGTCCAGCCGGAGGTGGCGGTGGAGCCCGAGGCGGCCGCTCCGGCTCCGGTGGACCAGCCGGTCCAGCCCGAGGCCGTGGTCGAGCCCGAGCCGGTCGTCGTACAGCCCGAGCCGGTGGAGCAGGTGGCCCCGGCAGAAACGGTCGTTCCCGAGCCGGTAGCCGCCGAGCAGCCGGAGGCCCCGGCGGAAGCGGAGGCGGAGGCAGAGGCTCCGACGGAGCTGCCCGCCGCGGCCCCGGCGGAGGTTCCGGTCGAGGTCCAGGTGGAGGCATCCGCCGCTCCCGCCGACGTACCGGTCGAGTCCGCGCCACAGCCCGTCCTGGCCGACGCACCCGCCCCCGAGCCCCCGGCGGCCGACGGAAACGTGGAGGCCGTGCCGGTTGCGGAGGCCCCCGAGCCCACCGCCGTGACCGTCGAGCCCATCGAGGCCGAGCCCGCAGCGCCGCAGCAGACACCCGAACCCGTCACGGCGGCGGAGCCCGTACAGCAGGCCCCGGTCGCCGAGCCCGTATCCGACGCCGAGGACGGCACCGGCCCCGAGGTCATCGAGACGCCGGAGCTGGACGAGCAGCCGGTCGAGCAGCCTGCGGCGGAGGCGGCCCCCGAGGAGCCCGTCACCCCGCCCGCGCCCGGCTACGACGACGCCGAGCGTGAGGCGGTGCTCCGGGTCATGCGCGAGCGCCGGGACATCCGCAACGGCTTCCGCAGCGACCCGATCCCGCACGAGGTCCTGCTCCGGGTGCTGGAAGCCGCGCACACCGCGCCGAGCGTCGGCCACTCGCAGCCATGGGACTTCGTGGTGATCCGGTCCGCCGAGACGCGCCGTTCCATGCACGAACTGGCCCAGCGCCAGCGTGAGGCGTATGCCCGGTCGCTCCCCAAGGGCCGGGCGAAGCAGTTCAAGGAACTGAAGATCGAGGCGATCCTCGACACCCCGGTGAACATCGTCGTCACCGCCGATCCCACCCGGGGCGGCCGCCACACCCTCGGCCGTCACACGCAGCCGCAGATGGCCCCGTACTCCTCGGCGCTGGCCGTGGAGAACCTGTGGCTGGCGGCCCGAGCCGAGGGCCTCGGCGTCGGCTGGGTCAGCTTCTTCGACGAGCGCGAGATGGTCCGCGCGCTCGGCCTGCCGGAGCACCTCGAAGTGGTGGCGTACCTCTGTGTCGGTTACGTCGACGAGTTCCCGGAGGAGCCCGAGCTGCTCCAGGCGGGCTGGTCCAAGCGCCGCCCGCTCTCCTGGGTCGTCCACGAGGAGACGTACGGCCGGCGCGCGCTGCCCGGCGAGGAGCCGCACGACCTGCTCCAGGAGACCATCGCCGCCATCCGCCCGCTGGACGCGAAGGCGCTCGGCGAGGCATGGGAGCGGCAGAAGCGGATGACGAAGCCGGCCGGTGCGCTCGGCATGCTGGAGATCATCTCGGCGCAGCTGTCCGGCCTCTCCCGGATGTGCCCGCCGCCGATCCCGGAGCCTGCGGCCGTCGCGATCTTCGCCGGTGACCACGGGGTGCACGCGCAGGGCGTCACGGCGTGGCCGCAGGAGGTCACCGCCCAGATGGTGGCGAACTTCCTCGGCGGCGGAGCCGTCTGCAACGCGTTCGCCGCGCAGGTCGGCGCGGAGGTCTGCGTCGTCGACGTCGGTGTCGCCACGGACCTGCCCGCGACCCCGGGCCTGCTGCCGCGCAAGGTACGGAAGGGTACGTCGGACTTCACCACGGGCCCGGCCCTCACCCGGGACGAGGTTCTCGCCGCGATCGAGGTGGGCATCGAGACGGCCCGCGACCTGGTGGCGGCGGGCAACAGGGCGCTGCTCACCGGTGAGATGGGCATCGCCAACACCACGGCGTCGGCCGCGTTGATCTGCGTGTACACCGGGATCGACGCCTCCGAGGTGACCGGCCGGGGGACCGGCATCAACGACGAGATGCACGCCCGCAAGGTCGACGTCGTACGCCGGGCCCTCGACCTCCACCAGCCGGACGCGTCGGACCCGATCGGCGTGCTCGCGGCGGTCGGCGGCCTGGAGCACGCCGCGATGGCGGGCTTCCTCCTCGGCGGAGCCTCTCTGCGTACGCCGGTGATCCTGGACGGCGTGAGCGCGGGCGCGGCGGCCCTGGTCGCCCGGGCCATCGCCCCCGAGGCCCTCGCGGCCTGCATCGCCGGCCACCGCAGCGCGGAACCGGGCCACGTGGCAGCCCTGAACAAACTGGGCCTGCGCCCGCTGGTCGACCTGGACCTCCGCCTCGGCGAAGGCACGGGCGCGCTGCTGGCGCTCCCGATCGTGCAGAGCGCGGCACGGGCGATGCACGAGGTGGCGACGTTCGACGCGGCAGGAGTGACGGAGAAGTAGCCCCCTGATCACCCCTTCTGGGCCCCGCCCTCCCAGCCCCTCCGGGCGCCTGCATTTCAGCCCCTCCGGCGTTTGAGGAGCGGGGCCCGGCGCGGAGCCCCGAAACCCAGCCCGTCCGGCGCTTGAGGACAAGGGGGCCCGGGGCAGCGCCCCGGTTTCGGGAAGGGGCGGGGAGGGGACAGGCCCGCCGCAGGCGCCCACCCCGCCCCAGGCCCCCCGCCCCAGGCCCCCCGCGCCCGGGCCCAGGCGAGCACCACCCCGTATCCTGACCCCCACCCAGGCCCCCACTTCCGCACGTCACAGCCGCTCCACCGCCGCAGCGGCCCCTACGCAGCACCCCGCACGAGGAGCCCGCACCGCCATGGCCGAGCACGCAGACCACGCCGACCGCGCAGGTCAGAACGATCACCCCGCGTACCCCGTCGGCCTGCGCCTCCACGGCCGCCGCACCGTCGTCATCGGCGGCGGCCAGGTCGCCCAGCGCAGGCTGCCGCAGCTCATCGCCACCGGTGCCGTCATCACCCTGATCTCCCCGTCCGCGACCGCCTCCGTCGAGGCCATGGCGGACGCCGGCGAGATCCGCTGGGAACGCCGCCGCTACCAGGACGGCGACCTCGCCGACACCTGGTACGCCCTGGTCGCCTCCTCCGACACCGCCGCCAACGACGCCGCCTCCGCCGAGGCCGAGCGCAGCCGCACCTGGTGCGTCCGGGCCGACGACGCCGAGGCCGCGACCGCCTGGACCCCGGCCACCGGCCGTATCGACAACATCACCGTCGCCGTCCTCAACACCACGCCCCGCGGCCGCGACCCCCGCCACTCCGCCGCCCTGCGCGACGCCATCGTCGAGGGCCTGCGCGACGGCACCCTCGCCGCCCCGCACCACCGCACCCGCGCCCCCGGCGTCGCCCTGGTCGGCGGCGGCCCCGGCGACCCGGACCTGATCACGGTGCGCGGCCGCCGCCTCCTCGCCGAGGCGGACGTGGTCATCGCCGACCGCCTCGGCCCCCGCGACCTGCTCGACGAGCTGCCGCCGCACGTCGAGGTGATCGACGCCGCGAAGATCCCGTACGGCCGGTTCATGGCTCAGGAGGCGATCAACCAGGCGCTGATCGAGCACGCCAAGGCGGGCAAGGCCGTGGTCCGGCTCAAGGGCGGCGACCCGTTCGTCTTCGGCCGCGGCATGGAGGAGGCCCAGGCGCTCGCCGCCGAGGGCATCCCGTGCACGGTCGTCCCCGGCATCTCCAGCACCATCTCCGTCCCCGGAGCGGCCGGCATCCCGGTCACCCACCGCGGCGTCGCCCATGAGTTCACCGTGGTCAGCGGCCATGTCGCGCCCGAGGACCCGCGCTCCTTGGTCGACTGGGAGGCGATCGCCCGACTGCGCGGCACCCTGGTCCTCCTCATGGCCGTGGACAAGATCGGTGCCATCGCCGCCGCCCTGATCGCCCACGGCAAGGACCCGGCCACCCCGGTCGCCCTCGTCCAGGAGGGCACCACCGCCGCCCAGCGCCGGGTCGACGCGACCCTCGCGGACGTCGGCGAGCGCGCGGCCGCCGAGGACGTGCGCCCGCCCGCCGTGATCGTCATCGGCGACGTCGTCGCCGTCGGCCCGGACTCCGCGCCGCAGCCGGACGACGCCTCACCGGCCGAATGAATCCGCACCCCACCAAGTAACCCGCGGTTACGCATCCCATCCCAGGCGTTGGCACCGCAGACCGGACAAGGCAGTATCACCCTGTGGCAGATCTCATCACCCTCGACGACCCCGACGACCCGCGCCTGAGCGACTACATCGGGCTGACCGACGTCGAGCTGCGGCGACGGCGCGAGCCCGCCGAAGGCCTCTTCATCGCGGAGGGCGAGAAGGTCATCCGCCGCGCCCGGCACGCCGGGTACGAGATGCGCTCGATGCTGCTCTCCGCCAAGTGGGTCGACGTCATGCGCGACGTCATCGACGAGGTCCCGGCCCCGGTGTACGCCGTCGCCCCCGAGCTCGCCGAACGCGTCACCGGCTACCACGTCCACCGCGGAGCGCTCGCCTCCATGCAGCGCAAGCCGCTGCCCACCTCCGACGAACTGCTCACCACCGCCCGCCGCGTGGTGGTCATGGAGTCGGTCAACGACCACACCAACATCGGCGCGATCTTCCGCAGCGCCGCCGCCCTCGGCATGGACGCCGTCCTGCTCTCGCCGGACTGCGCCGACCCGCTCTACCGGCGCTCGGTCAAGGTCTCCATGGGCGCGGTCTTCTCCGTCCCGTACGCCCGGCTGGAAGCCTGGCCCAAGACGCTGGAGACCGTACGGGAAGCAGGCTTCCGGCTCCTCGCCCTCACGCCCGACGCCAAGGCCACCAGCATCGACGAGGCGGCCCCGCACCGGCTGGAGCGGGTCGCGCTGATGCTCGGCGCGGAAGGGGAGGGTCTCTCCACGAAGGCGCTGATGGCCGCCGACGAGTGGGTCCGCATCCCGATGGCGCACGGCGTCGACTCGCTGAACGTCGGCGCGGCGGCCGCGGTCGCCTTCTACGCGGTGGCGACGGGGCGCCCGGAGAGCTGAGACCGGGCCGCCTTCGGCGTACTCAGCGCGACTGCTCGGCCCGCACCTGTTCCTGGGCCTGCTCCTGCATCTGCGAGACCTGGCTCGGCCGCTCGCTCCCGCCCAGTCCGCGCGCCGGCCCCTGGCACCCCTGCGCGGCCGCGATCCCCAGCGCCACCAGCAACGTCACCACCACGAACACCACCAGCCGCTGACGCAGCAGCTTGGGGTTGGCCGGACGCCGTCCCGCCGAGGTCGTACGGGCCCCGGGACGCGTCCCCGGCCTGCCGTTCGTCGCGCCCGGCCGCTTCCCGGACCCCGTGGTGGAGCGCGGCGCCCGCTGCTGCGGCCGGGACCCACCGGTACGCGGCGCGTTCCCGCCCCCGCCCCCGCCCCCCGAACGCGCCGGACGCCGCCCCTGCTGCGGGCGGGACGCCGAGGACGGGCCCTCCGCGCGGCGGGTGTGCTGCTCGGTGTACGGGCCGTCGAGCCGACCGGTGGGCCGGTCCGTGTCCGGGGCCGAACGCTGGGCGGGCGGCCGGCTCTCGTGCAGGCCCTGCGCCTCGCGCGCCGCGATCTCCTTGAGCCGCATGGAGAGTTGGAGCGTGCTCGGCCGCTCCTCCGGATCCTTCGCCAGGCAGGCGCGGATCAGGGGGGCCAGAGCGTCGTGCACCCCGTGGAGCTGCGCCTCCTCGTGCACCACGCGGTAGAGCATCACCTCGGAACTGCCGTGCCCGAAGGGGGAGTCGGCCATCGCGGCATACGCCAGGGTCGCGCCGAGCGAGAAGACGTCCGTCGCCGGGGTCACCGCCGCGCCCCGGACCTGCTCGGGCGCGAGGAAGCCCGGCGACCCCACCGCCGTACCGACATGGGTCAGCGTGCTGGCCCCCGTCGCCCAGGCGATGCCGAAGTCGATGATGCGCGGGCCCTTGGGGGAGAGGAGGATGTTCGACGGCTTCAGGTCCCGGTGGACCACACCGGCCTCGTGCACCGCGACCAGGCCCTCGGAGAGCGCCGCGCCGATCGAGGCGACCTCGGCCGCGGCCAAGGGGCCTTCCTCGGCGACCTTGTCGTGCAGGGACGGGCCGGGGACGTACTGCGTCGCGAACCACGGGCGGTCCGCCTCCAGGTCGGCGGCGACGAGCCGGGCCGTACAGCCGCCCCGGATCCGCCGCGCGGCGGACACCTCGCGGGCGAACCGCGAACGGAACTCCTGGTCCTCCGCCAGGTCGGGCCGGATCACCTTCAGCGCCACCCGCTGACCCCGCCGGTCGGAGCCGAGGTAGACCACGCCCATACCGCCGGCGCCGAGCCGTCGGTGCAGCCGGAACGAGCCGACGAGACGCGGGTCCTCGCGCCGGAGCCGCATCATCGCCATCGTCTGCCCATCCCCGCTGCCTGGTCCGCCTGACGAGGCACAGCTTACGTACCCCGCGCCCGGTGCGCTCAGAGGCCGCGCCCTCACCGGGGATTCGATTGTCCGTGGCCGGCGGGAGAGGTGAAGAGCGGTCAGGGAGCGGCGGTTCCGGGGCCGTCGGCCCGGGCGGTACGGCAAAGGGCCTCCGAACAAGGGGCGTTGGTTCGAGCCACGGTGGCCGGGACGAACCGGTCCGGGGCAGTGCGGATACCACCCGGACGTACACGGTGACGTTCCTTATAGGCCGCCGGGCGGCGCGCTCCACCCTCCTACGGAGGGTGGAGGGAGTGAGTGAAGTCACCCCTCGCGGCCCTTCCCGGGGGTGGTGGCCCCCCTGCGCCCCCTCCGGGATGACCCCAAGACCGGGGGGACCGTCTCCACCCAGGGGAGTACGCCGACCGCCGACCGCTCATCCTCCGGGAGGCCCGGGATTCGGTACGCGGGCATGACGCCCCGTGCTCGCCGGTTACCTAATGTTGAGGTCAAGCGGCGGGCGCAGCACTCGTCCCCCGAGGTCACACGCCCGCCGCCCCCCATCAGGTCAGGAGAGGAACCATGGCGGACACGGCAACGCGGACCATGATCCGCACGCAGGGACGCAAGGCCTACGCCTCGTTCGGCGCCCGCCCGTCCGGCACCCGTCACCCCTTGGTGGCGACGGCCATGGTCCTGCCCCTGGCGGCCCTGCTCGCAGTCGCCTTCGGCGGCTGGGACGCGGTGGTCACACAGGCGTCGTCCGTGGCGGTGATGCTGGGGCGCTGAGCGGCGCCCGGGGTCCGGAAGAGCGGTCCGGACCCAGGCATCAAGGCCAACAGCCCCGTGGGGACGGGGGTGCGGCGGACGGCAGCGTTTGTCCGGTCAGCTGGGGAGCTGACCGGGCATCGCGCTGTATGGGGGCGGTTTTCGGGGGCCGCGTTTCTCTGACGGGTTCCGGGGGCCGCGTTCCCTGATGGGGTCCAGGGGCCGCGTCTCCGTGACGGGCTCCGGGCGGGCGATCGGCTACTCCGTGGCTGTTCGCGGTGGCCGGGGGACACGCCGGTACGGACCGGGCGCCGCCTGAGGTCCGCGCCCCGTCCGGCGGGCTCTACCGCCCTCCGCCCCGCCTGCGGCGTACGCTCGGCGGGGACCGGTGCCAGGGCCGGGACCGACCGCCGCCGGGGGAGCCGTTGCGTACCACCTCAACCTCAGCCGACCGCGAGCCGACCCTTCCTGATCCAGCGGCCGCCGAAGCAGGCTGTGCCCTGCCCGCCGTTCCCCAGCGGGCCATCCCGGACCCGGCCGCCGCCGGGACCATCACCCGCGAGCCCGTCATCCGTGAGCTGGGCGCCCTCGCCCACCGCCTCCGCCACCCGCCCGGCGCCCCCTGCGGCTGCGCGCCGTCGCAGCTTCTGGCCGACCGGCCGGACGGCACCGTGGTCCGCAGCGGCCCGGTCGTGGCCAAGGCCCACGCCGCCGACATCGACCGCGAGGCCCTGGCGGTCCGCCTCGCCCTCGCCTCGGCGCCCCAGCTGGCCGGCATCCTCCTCCCGCCGCTCGCCACCCCGGGCCCGGTCGATACGGCGGGGCCCGTCACCCGTCCCGTCACCTTCTGGCCGTACGGAGCCCCCGTCGACCCCAGGGACCCCGACGCGGCTCCCTGGGCCGCGGCCGCCGTCCTGCTCGCCCGCCTCCACCGAACCGTTTCTCCGCTCCCGGTCCCGGCCCCGCCGATGCGCGGCCCGGTCAAGGCGGCCCGCGCGGTCGCCCGGATGGTGGCCGCACTCCCCGGCACCGGCGCGGTCCTCCCCGTACAGGCCGCCTGGCACGCCCTGCCGGCCTGGGCGCGGGGTGAGGCCGCGCCGCCGGCCGCGCGGTCGGGCTTCCTCTGCCACGGGGATCTGCACCTGGGGCAGCTCGTCCGTCATCCCGTCCCGGACGGGCCCTGGTTGCTCATCGATGTGGACGACGCGGGGCTGGGCGACCCGGCCTGGGACCTCGCCCGGCCCGCCGCCTGGTACGCGGCCGGGGTGCTGGCCCCGGAGGACTGGCTGCTGTTTCTCGACGCCTACCGGTCCGCCGGGGGACCCGCCGTGCCCGCCGGCGGGGACCCCTGGCCGCAACTGGACGTCCCCGCACGCGCGCTGACGGTCCAGACGGCGGCCGTCGCCCTCGCCAAGTGCGCGGCGGAGGGCCGGGAGCCGGACGAGATGGAACAGCTGATGATCGATTCCTGTGCCCGAATCGCTACGTTCCCGCCCGAGTTGGCGGACGGGTCCGCGTCGTAGGCTGAACGGACCGCGGCCGGACGGGCTTTCCGGCGGCGGCACGACGAGGGCGAGGAGCCGAGCCGATGATGCAGTGTCCCAAGTGTCACGCGCAGATGCAGACGTACAACCGCAACGGGGTCCAGATCGAGCAGTGCAGCGGTTGCCGGGGGATATTCCTGGACTACGGCGAGCTGGAGTCGCTGACCCGTCTGGAGTCGCAGTGGGCCCAGCAGGCCCCGCCTCCGCCGCCCGCCCCCCAGGCCTACCCGCAGGCGGCCCCTCCGGCCCACGCTCCCGCCTGGGGCGCCCCGCAGTACGGCCAGCAGCACGGCGGGCACTACGGCCACCGCCGCCAGAAGGGCTTCGGTCGGATGCTCTTCTCGTCCTGACCGCCACCGGCACGACGGAAGAACCCCCGGTCGTGGAGATGACCGGGGGTTCTCGGTGGTGCGCGATACTGGGATTGAACCAGTGACCTCTTCCGTGTCAGGGAAGCGCTCTCCCGCTGAGCTAATCGCGCGGGATGACCATGCGTGTACTGCTGTGTACTGCGTGCGCGATACTGGGATTGAACCAGTGACCTCTTCCGTGTCAGGGAAGCGCTCTCCCGCTGAGCTAATCGCGCGGGTGATCCTTACGGACCGGTGATCCTTGCGGATCAGTGGACGATACTGGGATTGAACCAGTGACCTCTTCCGTGTCAGGGAAGCGCTCTCCCGCTGAGCTAATCGTCCTTGGAGGTGGAGACGGGATTTGAACCCGTGTAGACGGCTTTGCAGGCCGTTGCCTCGCCTCTCGGCCACTCCACCAGGGGTGGGGGTTCGGGAAGAATCCCCCACCTTCTGCGAGCGGACGACCAGGTTCGAACTGGCGACCTCAACCTTGGCAAGGTTGCGCTCTACCAACTGAGCTACGTCCGCTTGTCTTTCCCGGTCCGCTTGCGCGTCCCGGCGACGTGTTGAACTCTAGCGGATTCCCGGGCCAGTACAAAAACGCGTTTGCGCAGATGGTCGCCGTAGCGCCGCCGTACCGTCGCCCCGGCGCAGGTCATCGTGGGCGGTTCTAGACTCAGCAGGGTGTTCCCCCTCGCTCCCATGGCCCGCTTCGGCGGCCTCGTCGCCTCCGGTCTCCAGGATGTGACCCACGATCCCGCCGCTCTCGACTCGTCCGGGTTCTGGGCGGTATGCGTCGATTTCGAGGGCCGTACGGTCTGCGCCCGCTTCTCCTCCGTACGCAAGGAGGAGGTGCCCGCCCCCGTGCCCGGAGCCTGGCGCGGGCCCGGTGCCGGGGAGTGGGCGAGCTCGCTGGACCGTGACGCCTACACGGCGGGCGTGCGGCGGATCCGTGAATACATCGCGGCGGGCGAGGTCTACCAGGCCAACCTCTGCCGGGTCCTCTCCGCACCGCTGCCCGAGGCCGAGCCCGGCCGGGCCGACGTGGACGCCCTGACCGCCCTGCTCGCGCGCGGCAACCCGGCGCCGTACGCAGGAACGATCCGCCTGCCGGATCACGGCGTGGAGGTCACCACCGCGTCGCCCGAGCTGTTCCTGCGACGGGACGGGCGGACCGTCGAATCCGGGCCGATCAAGGGCACCGGGCGTACCGAGGACGATCTCCTGGAGAAGGATCACGCGGAGAACGTCATGATCGTGGACCTGGTCCGCAACGACCTCGGCCGCGTCTGCGCGACCGGCAGCGTCACCGTCCCCGACCTCTGCGTGGTCGAGAAGCACCCGGGCCTCGTCCACCTCGTCTCCACCGTGCGCGCCGAGCTGGCCGAAGGCGCGGGATGGCCGGAGCTGCTGACGGCGGCCTTTCCGCCCGGCTCCGTCACCGGGGCCCCGAAGTCCAGCGCGCTGCGGATCATCGAGGAGCTGGAGCGGTCGCCGCGCGGGCCGTACTGCGGCGCGGTCGGCTGGGTCGACGCCGACCGGCGTACGGCCTCGCTGGCGGTGGGCATACGGACGTTCTGGATCGACCGGACCGGCCCCGCGCCCCTTCTGCGGTTCGGCACCGGCGCCGGTATCACCTGGGGCTCCGACCCGGAGCGCGAGTGGGACGAGACCGAGCTGAAGGCGTCGCGGCTGCTGGCTGTAGCGTCGGGCACGTTCGAGCAGACAGGGTTCGGGCAGACAGGAAGGACCGCGTCATGAGGATTTGGGTCAACGGCGGACTGCGGGACGCCGACGATGCCCGGCTGTCGGTGCTCGACCACGGGCTGACCGTGGGCGACGGCATCTTCGAGACGGTCCGCACCAGCGAGGGCCGGCCCTTCGCCCTCACCCGCCACCTCGACCGCCTCACCCGCTCCGCGCGCGGCCTCGGCCTGCCCGACCCGGACCTGGACGAGGTCCGCCGGGCCGCGACGGCGGTCATCGACGCCAACCCGGCCGCCCTGGGCCGGCTGCGGATCACCTACACCGGCGGCCTCTCCCCGCTCGGCTCCGACCGCGGCACCGCCGGACCCAGCCTGGTCGTGGCGCTCGACGCGGTGAGCCGCCGCCCGGACACCACCGCGGTGATCACGGTCCCCTGGACCCGTAACGAACGTGGCGCGCTGACCGGCCTCAAGACCACCTCGTACGCCGAGAACGTCGTCGCCCTCGCCCGGGCCCGCGAGCGGGGCGCATCCGAGGCGCTCTTCCCGAACACGGCCGGGCGGCTCTGCGAGGGGGCCGGGTCCAACGTGTTCGTCGTGCTGGACGGCCGGATCCACACCCCGCCGGTCGCCTCCGGGTGCCTCGCGGGGATCACCCGTGCGCTGGCCGTGGAGTGGACCGGGGCCGAGGAGAGCGATCTGCCGATGGAGGTGCTCGCCGAGGCCGACGAGATCTTCCTGACCTCCACGCTCCGCGACATCCAGGCCGTGCACCGCGTGGACGACCGGCAGCTGGCGCCGGAGCCCGGGCCGGTGACGGCGAAGGCCATGCGGATCTTCGACGAGCGGGCCGGGAACGACCTGGACCCGTAAGGCCCCGTACACCGGACCGCTAGGGGCCGGAAATGCGCGTGACGTGCGGTCGTGCAGGGGATACAAACCCTTGATGACCACGACACTCCGGCCGTCCGGGCCGCTTCAGCAAGGCGCCGACGGCGCGCGGGCGCGCAGTTACGACGTGTGCGACAACGGCCGGCCCGTCGGCGCCGTGTCGATCAGCACCGACGACGCGTTCGGCGCCTCCGCCGGAGTCGTGCGCTCCCTCGCCGTCGACGAGGCGCGGCGCAGGCGCGGCCGGGGCACGATCGCCGCGCTCGCCGCCGAGGAGGTGCTGAGGGGGTGGGGCTGCACCCATGTACGGACCGAGGTCCCGGCGGGCAACGATCCCGCCCGGCGCCTCGCGGCCGCACTCGGCTACACCGAACGCAGCCGCAACATGGTCAAGACCCTCGGCCCCGACCCCGTACCCCTCCCCGAGGGCCTCACCGCGCGGCCGATGAGCGAGCAGGAGTACGCGGAGTGGCTGCGCGCGGCGGTCCGGTCGTACGCGCAGCAGTGGATCGAGAGGGGCGTACCGCCCGAGCACGCCCGGCTCAAGTCGGAGGCCGACCATGCCGGGAACCTGCCGGACGGTCTGGCGACCGAGAACGTACGGTTCCGGGTGCTGGTCCACGGCGGCGAGGTGGTCGGCCATGTCTGGCTGGCCCTGCGGGAGCTGGAGCCCGGCCGGACCGCCGGTTTCGTCTTCGACGTGGAGGTGCGCGAGGGGCACCGGGGCCGCGGCTTCGGACGGGCCCTGATGCTCCTCGCCGAGGACGAGACCCGCTCCTGGGGCCACGACCGCCTCGGCCTGCACGTCTTCGCCGCCAACACTCCGGCGCTGCGGCTGTACGAGTCGCTCGGCTACGCGACGACGCGGTACAACCTGGCCAAGGCGCTGTAGGCGGCCGCCGCCCTCCGGGCCCCCGCGTCAGTCCTGGGCGGCCAGCAGCCCGTCGATGATCTCCTCGATCCGCTCGCGCAGCCCTTCCTGGCTCTTGCCGCCGTCCAGCCGCTCGTCCCCGATGACATAGGTGGGCGTGCCGGTGACGCCGATCGCCTTGCCCTCCGCCTGGTCGGCGTCGACGATCAGCAGATGGCGGCCGTCGATGAGGGCGGTGTCGAACTCCTCGGTGTCCAGGCCCAGTTCGCGGGCCACGTCGAGCAGCACCGGCTCACCGGCCTTCCCGAGCTCCTCGGTCCTGGACAGGAGCGCCTCGATGTACGGCCAGTCCTGGCCCTGGACGGCGGCCTCCTCGGCGGCCTGCGCAGCGGCGTACGCGTGCCTGTGCTTCTCCAGCGGGAAGTGGCGCAGCCGGATCTCGACGCGGTCGCCGTACCGGGCGCGCACGGCGCGCACATCGCTGAGGGCGCGGTGGCAGTCGGGGCATTCGAGATCGCACCAGACGTCGAGGACGACCGGTGCCGCAGGGGTGGAATCGCTCATGGCGCCAGTCTTCCAGGCCGTGCGGACAGCACCCAATCCGCGGCTGCGGCCGTCGGCGGTGACCGGCACCTGCGGAGGAGCCGGGCCCTGAAATGTCCCTGAAGTGGACCGGCGCCGTGGCCTCCGCACCGGTCGTCGGTGCAGGATGGAGGGGACGTTTCCCCTGCGCCAGGAGGCCCCGATGCTTGCCGAGACCATCTGTTCCGCGGCGTCGGCGGCGGGCCTGGGCATCGCCGCGGTGACCGCCTACCGCAAGCGGTTCCTCACCGCGGCCAGGATCGCCGCCTACTCCCTCGTACCGATCGGGCTCGTTCTGACCGGGGTCGTCGAGTGGCTGTCGGGCATCGCGTTCAAGCCGAGCGTCTGGATCGGCTTCGGTGTGCTCGGCCTCGCCTGGGCGCTCTTCATGACCACCCGGGCCGTCGAGCGCCGCAGCGGCACCACCCGCGCCGAGCGCAAGGCGGCACGGGCCGCCGAGCGCAACGAGGCCGTCGCCCCGGGCGCCTCCGCGCCCTCGCTCGGCGCCGGCAGCCAGGCCCGTCCGGCGGCAGCGGCGCCGGCGGCGAAGCCGAAGAAGAAGCAGGAGGCCGCGGCGCCCGGCGACGACTTCAGCGACATCGAGGCGATCCTGAAGAAGCACGGCATCTGAAACGTCCGAATTTCGCCGGGCCGGCCGAATGCCTGACGGTATCTCGGACGCCGGAGCGAATTCTGAGGACCACGGGACGGTGAACTCCCGGTGCAATGACGAAGGTTGATCGCCAACCGGCCCTCAGGTGAGTCATGATCGCCCCGAGATGGTGGACACATCCCGGGGCGAGGCCCCCGCACCCCCCGCCGAAGAGCCCCGTGGCTGCCTCTTCGCGCTTTCCCAGCCACCCCTGATGATTTTCCTGACGGTCATCGGGAGCCTGCTGCTGATGGCTGCGCTGCATGACCTGTTCCTGTTATGACCCGGCCCGACGGCCTCGCCTCACGCCCCGGCCTCCCGGCGCCGGGCCCGGTACGCGGCGACGTGCAGCCGGTTGCCGCAGGTGCGGCTGGAGCAGTAGCGCCGGGAGCGGTTGCGCGAGAGGTCGACGAAGGCGCGCCCGCAGTCGGGCGCCTCGCAGCGCCGCAGTCGTTCCTGTTCGCCGGCCACGATGATGAAGGCCAGGGCCATCCCGCAGTCGGCGGCGAGGTGGTCGGCGAGCGAGGCGTCCGGCGCGAAGTAGTGCACGTGCCAGTCGTAGCCGTCGTGGTCGGTGAGCTGGGGCGTGGTCCCGGCCGCGGCCACGAGCCGGTTGACGAGGTCGGCCGCGGTACGGGCGTCAGGTGCGGCGAACACGTCGGCGAAGCGGTCCCGGACGTCCCGTACGGCGCCGAGGTCCTTCTCGCCGAGGGTGCCGACGCCGCTGATGTGGTGGCGCTCGGCGAAGGCGTACAGCGCCGCGACATCGGCGAGCCCGTCCTCCAGGCCGTCCACGAGCCCGTCCGTCGGGCCGGAGCCGTCGTCGGGCGGCTCGCTCTCCGGTGCGGTGTTCACCAGATCGACCACCGTGTCGAGGGCGATCCGGGTGTCGTGAGGGATCAGCACGCTTCGCTCCCAGGCCTCCGGCGGGCGGGCGCCTGCCGATGGCGGCTGACTCTACTGGCTCACCCGGCCGCCCCACGGCCCGGTGCGGGCCCGCGGGGGAGCGGAGGTAGGGAAAAGGCCCACCGGTCCGCTCCCGGGCCCTGGCGCACGCACAGGCGCCGTCGCCGCGGTGGGTTCCGCGGCGCCGGCGCCGGTGTCTGCCTTATGTGGTTGTCCGCGCGACGCCGTCTCCCCGAGTCGGACGGCGCCGGCAGCTCTCGGCCTGGCTCAGCTCTCGGCCAGGATGTGGGAGAGCTCCGTGTCGAGATCGAAGTGACGATGCTCGGTGCCGGGCGGAACCGCGGCGTCGGTCCTTTTCAGGAACGACTCCAGGGCTCGCGCCGGAGCCTCGAGCAGGGCTTCTCCCTCTGGAGAGCTCAGGGCGATGCATACGACGCCTTGACCGTGACTACGAGATGGCCAGACGCGGACGTCTCCGGTGCCGGTGGGCCGGTGCAGCCCTTCGGCGAGGAGGTCACGGGCGAAAACCCACTCGACCGTCTCCTCCGCTCCGGTGTGGAAGGTGGCGTGCACGGCATAGGGATCGGCCGTGTCATACCGCAGGCCCGCGGGAACAGGCAGTGAGGACTCGCTCGACACAACGAGGCGCAGGTGCAGCTCGCAGCTGACCGTGGTGTTCATAAGCGCCAGGGCCTTTCGCTCAGTGTGCGCTCGGGGATTCGCACGTCGGCGAAATCGACATGCCACCTACGGTGGCGTTGTAAACCCCTCTGACCCATTTGTGATGCTTCGGGTCCCTCGCCCAGCGGTGTGTAACTTTGAGTCATGCGCCCATTCAAGTGACGACGACGGGTCGGGTAGGTTGAGCTCCATGAATGCGGAGAGTGACGAGCGGATCGAGGCTGCCGAGAAGGCGTCCACGGGGTCCGCTCCGGGGGGCACGACCAGAGTGGAAAAGGTGGAACGCGAGCTGGGATCGCGGGCGCCGGGCTTCATCAAGGCGTCGAAGCCGCTGCACCTGAGCTGGCAGGTCGGCGTCTTCGTCGTCGGCCTCGGTGTCGTGGTGGCCGGTGTGCTGATGCTGGTGCTGCCGGGACCCGGCTGGCTGGTGATCTTCGGCGGTATGGCGATCTGGGCGACCGAGTTCGTCTGGGCCCAGCTGGTGCTGCGCTGGACCAAGCGCAAGGTGACCGAGGCCGCGCAGCGGGCGCTGGATCCCAAGGTCCGGCGGCGCAACATCATCCTCACCACGGTGGGGCTGGTGATCATGGCGGTGCTGGTCGGGATCTACGTCTGGAAGTTCGGCCTCGCCCTGCCGTGGACGGTCGGCGAGTAGGACCGCGGGCCGTCGCCGGCCGGTGCCGGGGACGGTCCGGAAGCACCGCTGACATGGGGTAATGTTTGCGGTGCGCCCGGGCGATTAGCTCAGTGGGAGAGCGCTTCGTTCACACCGAAGAGGTCACTGGTTCGAACCCAGTATCGCCCACCCGGACAGAGGCCCCGAGACATGTTCCATGTCTCGGGGCCTCTGCGTTTCCCCCGGTCCGGGGCCCCGCAGGGCCCCGGACCGGGGGCCGTTCACCGCATCCGGCCCACCACGTCCCTCAGCTTGCGCGCGTCCCGCAGCCGCTGTTCGTACGTGGCTCCCACCGCCAGCAGCAGCAGCCCGGCCAGCGCCGGCGGCAGCCAGCGCGGCAGTGCGCCCGCCACCTGGACGACGTACGGAGCCAGCTCGTGCAGCGCGACCACGGCCAGCACCGATCCGCCGAGCAGCAGCAGCGCCTGGAGCCGGTACTTCGCCCCCAGCAGCGTGATCACCAGCGCCGCCACGCCCAGCAGCAGCGGCCGCAGCCAGTCGGGGTCGGTCCAGGCCACGGCCAGGCTCGGCAGCAGCGTCGCCGCGAGCCCCGGCCCGTACGCCGTCCAGGAGGACGCCTCGGGGTCCCTGCGCCGCCGCAGTACGCCGACCACCAGCGCGGGCACCGTCACCGGCAGGGTGTACGCCTCCGGGGCCGACACCTCCGAGGCGGCCAGCCGGACCCAGGTCGCCGCCACGAACAGCACCGCCGCCAGGTACCCCGCCACCGGCCGCCGCTCCGGGCGCACCGCCGCCCCCGCCGCCAGCACCCCGCACAGCGCGAGCACCAGGGCCAGGAACGGCGCCTCCGGCACCGCGAGCCCGACGGCCACCAGCGCACCCAGCGCCCCGGCCAGCTCCACCGGCAACGCCACCGGGTGCAGCCGCAGCCGCGCCCCCAGCAGCACCGTCACCGCGGGCACCACGAGCAGCAGCGGCGCGGCCTCGTGCGGCGCGAGCCCCAGGGATCCGGCCACGCACCCGGTCAGCGCCGTGCCCCACACCACCGCGGTCACCGCGAGCACCGCCTGCTCCACCACCGCACGCGTCCGCACCGCCGCCCCGGCGAAGAGCACCACCAGCGCCCCGAACACCGCGTACGTCGCGGCCTCCGACGCCAGCGCCAGCAGCCCCACGCTCACCGCCCCGCCGACCGCGCCCACGAGCGCGGTCACCGCCACGGCGGACCGGCCACCGCCCACGGCTCCCGTCGGACCGGCGGGGGAGCCCCCCGCACCCCGCACCGCCACCACCAGCAGCCCCGCCACCAGCGCCGTCTCCAGAGCCACCGCGACCGGATACGGCACCCCCAGCACCGCCGCCGCCAGCAGCAGCGTCCCCCAGCCGAGGGCCAGCGCCCCCGCGCCCGCCGCACCGCGCACCTTCGCACCCGGCGTCACCAGCGGCGCCGCGGTCCGCACCAGCGACGGCCACCACCGGTACGCCGCGCCGAGCAGGCCCGTCACCACCGCGAGCACCACCGGAGCCGTGACCAGCTCCGACCACCCCATCGACTCCCCGAGCGCGGCCTGGAACCCGTCCGGCGCGCCCGCCCACACCTCGGCGACCACCTGGACCGGGCCCAGCAGCACCGCCGCGACCGGAGGCAGCGCCCACACCAGCGCACCGGCCACCACCGCGCCCGCCGCCATCAGCACCCCGCGCCCCGCGCTCCGCGGCAGCCCGGCCCGTACGACGAACAGCAGGGCCAGCCCGCAGAGCAGATACGCCGGAACGTGCCAGCTGCCCGGCACCGCCGCCCGCAGCACGCCGCCGACCGCCGCCACCGCCGCCAGACCGGCCACCGCGCCGCCGATCTGCGCATAGCCGTTCGGGGCTCGCCAGGCTCCGGCCAGCGCCGCCACGGCCGCCGTCAACAGCAGCGCGCCCGGCAGCACCGCACCGAGCGGGCCGTCGGCCGTCAGCGACTCGCCGAGCCCCGTCAGCAGCGCGGCGGACCCCATCACCGCCAGACCGAGGCCCGCCGTGACCCGTGCGCCCAGACGCTTGCCCCACAGCACGATCGCCCCGTCGATCACGGCCGTCACCAGCAGCGCCCAGCCGACCACGATCGCCGGAGCACCGGCCGCCCAGGCGCCGAGCAGCAGCGGCCACTGGACGAAGAACACGGCGGCGGGCAGTGGCAGGTGCAGCTTGCCCAGCGCCAGGCCGTAGGCGGCCCAGAGCGCGGCGAGCACCGCCGAGGCCACGGCGGTGAAGGTGAGCCCGTCGGCGTCCGGCGCCGCCACCGCTTGGACCGCGTAGACGTCCAGCAGCGTGAGGACCAGGGCGAGCGCCGCCAGCGCCTCCGCCGTGGCCGCCAGCTTCCGGCGCAGCAGGACGGCCGGAGCGGCGAGCGCCGCCACGGTGACCAGGGCCAGGACCGCCGACCGGCCGCCGATGCCCATCGAGCCCCAGCTGACGAGGGTGAACGCGACGGCCGCGACCGTCAGCAGCAGCCCGCCGAGCGTCAGCAGCACGTTCTGCGCGCTGCGCGGAGCGGACGGCTTCGCGCTCCGCTCCACGGACCCCCACGCCTGGCCCGGGGCCCAGCCGTGGCCGACGGGCGGGGTGCTCCAGCGCGGTCCGTTCGGCGTCTGCGGCTGCGGCTGCAACGCGCTGACCAGCCAGGCGCGGCGGGTCAGCAGCTGGGCCCGGCGGGCGTCCAGCTGGGCCAGTTCTCGGTCGAGGAGCGCCAGTTCCTCGGCGGGCGGCGGCACATGTTCCATGTACGGGAGTGTCGCCCCGGCCCTCCGCCTCGTACATGCGCTCGCATACTCAGTTTCCGCGTTTCCGCGCCTGAGTAAGCGCCGGTGGAGACGTCGGGTGAGCGCCCGTGGAGACGCGGGGTGAGCGCCCGTGGAGACGTGGGGTGAGCGCCGGCGGAGACGTGTGCGGAAGCGGTTTGAACGAAGCCCGCCGAGCCCTGTATGGTTCAACCCGTTCCCGGGCGATTAGCTCAGTGGGAGAGCGCTTCGTTCACACCGAAGAGGTCACTGGTTCGAACCCAGTATCGCCCACCGGGAGAGCCGGTCCGCCAAGCATCACGGCGGACCGGCTTCTGCTTGTCCGGGCCGCTCGTTCAGGCCGCGGCGGGCAGCTCCGGGCGCAGCGGCCACGCCGGATCCACCGCCTCCGGTGTCCCGCTCCTCGCGAACCACGCCTCCAGGCCGCGCGCCTGCGCCGCGTGCCAAGTGGCCTGGAGCGTGTGGAGTTCGGCCGGTGAGAGCCGCTCCAGCCGGGACGAGAAGCGCCGGCATATCGCGCGTACGAGCTCCAGTGAGGCCGAGGCGTCCGCCGCCGCGTCGTGGGCGCCGTCGAGCGGAACCTCGTACACCTCGCAGAGGTCGGTGAGCGTGCGGCGGCCCTTGCGGTAGCGGTCCAGGTGTTTGTCGAGCACCCGGGGGTCCACCACGCGCAGTGGCACGTCCGCCATATACCCCGCCAGCGACGAGGCCCGGTGCCGCTTCAGCTCGCGGTCCAGCAGCGTCAGGTCGAACGGTGCGTTCATCACGACCAGCGGGCGGCCCGTCGCGCAGCTCTCGGCCAGCGAACGGGCGATCTCGTCCATCACCGGCGCGGGCCAACGGCCGTTGTGCTGCAGGTGATCGTCGGTCAGCCCGTGGATCTCGGTCGCCCCGGCGGGCACCGGGATCCCCGGATTGACCAGCCAGCGGGTGGTGCGGACGCGTCCGCCCGTCGTGTCCTGCGCGACGAGAGCGGCCGAGACGATCCGGTCCCGCTCGACGTCCACGCCTGTCGTCTCCGTGTCAAAAGCGGCCAGCGGCCCTTCGAACCAGTGCATCATCCCCGAACTCCTCGCACCTGCACGGCAGATGGAGTGATTCCTCTGCCCGATATCGGTGATACCCGTGCTGTTTGCCTGATACGCCGTTTGCGGGCGTTCTCCTGCGGTGACAACACAGGTGGGAGCCAAGGAAGTTGCTCCACCACCTCATCCGACGTCACTTCTGACGGCATGTCCGGAAAGGCATACGGGGCCATGGCGTTCGCGCAGCCCGATCCAGGAGGGCTCGCCCGCGCCGAAGGGTTCGGGCCGGTGGACCAGCCGACCGCCACGCTGCGCGGCTCCCTCGCCACCACCGCCTGCATGGAGACCCTCCAGGTGGGCTACCTCCACGCCGTCGCGGCGGCGGCGGGCTGCTCGCTCTCCCAGCCCTTCCCCGACAACGGCATCGACTGGCACGTCAGCCACGGCGCCGCCGCCCACACCGTCGACGACGAGGTGACCATCAAGGTGCAGCTCAAGTGCACCTACCAGATACCGCCGCACCCGGCGGGCGGAGCGTTCTCCTTCACGCTCGACAACGCCCATCTCGTCAAGCTGGCCCGCACCCCGGTCTCGGTGCACAAGATCCTGGTGGTGATGATCGTGCCGCGCAGCCAGGACGAGTGGTTGCGCGCCGGGCCCGGCAGCCTCGATCTGCGGCACTGCTGCTACTGGACCAACCTGGCCGGCCACGCGGTGACGGGCCGGTACCGGACCACCGTGCCCATCCCGACCGCGCGGATCTTCGACGACCGAGCACTCTGCGACATCATGGCCCGGGTCGGGGCCGGAGGGAGACCCTGATGCACCGGTCGATGGACGAACCCACGGGCCCGGCGGAGCTGTTCGGCGCCCGCTCGCATCCTGCCGTGAGCAAGGAGTACGCCGACCCGGGCGGCGACGGCACGCCGCTGCCCGACCCGGCGGTGCTCACCGCGCTCCTGCGCCGCTACGGCTGGCAGCGGCGCGGGGGAGCGGCCGGTCGCTACAGCCGCTGGTCCCCGCCCGGGCCGGGTGCCGGCGCCAGCCTGCTCGTGCCCGAGAACGCCGCCTTCCCCGACACCGACGACCTGCTCTCCGAGGCGCTCACCGCCCTCTCCCGGAGCGCCGCTCCCTCCGCCCGGGACATCCTGGTCTCCCTCGCCGTCCCCAGTGACGAGGTCCGCTGGTGGCGCGAGGTCCCCGAATCGGCGGCCGGGGCGGCGGGCGCCTCGGAATGGGCGGAGGCGGAGGAGCTGCGGTCGGCGGCCCGGCAGATCCTGCTGGCCGGGGCGCTCGCGGCGCGCGGCCGGGCCGGCTACCACGGGGCCCGGCACCGCAGGAAGGCCCGGGCGGCGCTGGACGGCACGCTGATCGGGCCCGCGCCGGGCGGCCGCCGGCTCACCGCGTTCGTGCCCGTCGGCTCCGGGCGTGCCGTCGCCGTACAGCTCTGCCACGCCCTGCACGCCACCCGCGAGGCCGTGGACTACCAGCGGGCCACCGGCGGCATGGAGGCCTTCGACAGCGCGGTGGCGGCGGGCGTCAGCCGGGAACTGACCGAGGCGCTGGTGACCCTGGTGCGCGGCAGTGAAGGGGCCGGGATCGACGTGCGGTGGGCGCCCGCCGCAGGCACCCCGGACGGCTGCCCGGTCCGGCCCGCACCCGTCGAGTTCTCGCCGGGCGACCTGCCCGCCCTGCGCTCCGCCGGAGCCCGCTACCTGCGCGAGGAGCCCGCCGTCCCGGTCCGGATCACCGGTGCGGTGGTCCGGCTCCGCCGCTCCGGGCCGCGTGGCGCCGGGATCGTACGGCTGCGGGTGCTGGCGGGGGCGGAGGTCGCACACGTACGGGTGGAGCTGGACGAGGAGGCGTACCGGATCGCCGGCCACGCCCACCTCGTCGGGTTGACGCTGCGGGTGGAGGGGCGGCTGGAGCGGCGGGGCGGGTTCCGGCGGCTGACCGGGGCGACGCAGGTGGCGCCCGTCCAGGTCGACGAGGCGGAGCGGGACCGGCTGATGAAGTCGCTCCAGGAGAACGTGGACTTCTTCGAGGAGGCGTGCGCGGGGGAGGAGCCGTAGCCCGGCCCGGAAGGCGTTCGCATCGGGGGCTGGGGGCTCGGTACGATTCGTCTTGCCTGGCCAGATGAAGGCAGGCATCCCCCTCAGTCAGGAGAGACCGGTGTCAGACGTCCGTGTGATCATCCAACGCGATTCCGAGCGGGAAGAGCACGTGGTGACGACGGGCACGACCGCCGGTGAGCTCTTCCCCGGTCAGCGCACCGTCGTCGCCGCGCGCATCGGCGGCGAGCTGAAGGACCTCTCGTACGAGCTCCAGGACGGCGAGTCCGTCGAGCCGGTGGAGATCTCCTCCGAGGACGGCCTGAACATCCTGCGCCACTCCACCGCGCACGTCATGGCCCAGGCCGTGCAGGAGCTCTTCCCCGAGGCCAAGCTCGGCATCGGCCCGCCGGTCAAGGACGGCTTCTACTACGACTTCGACGTCGAGAAGCCGTTCACGCCCGAGGACCTCAAGGCCATCGAGAAGAAGATGCAGGAGATCCAGAAGCGGGGTCAGAAGTTCTCCCGCCGCGTGGTCTCCGACGAGGCCGCGCGCGAGGAGCTCGCCGACGAGCCGTACAAGCTGGAGCTCATCGGCATCAAGGGCTCCGCCTCCTCGGACGACGGCGCGGACGTCGAGGTGGGCGGCGGCGAGCTGACCATCTACGACAACCTGGACGCCAAGACCGGCGACCTGTGCTGGAAGGACCTCTGCCGCGGTCCGCACCTGCCGACCACCCGGTTCATCCCGGCGTTCAAGCTGATGCGCAACGCCGCCGCGTACTGGCGCGGCAGCGAGAAGAACCCGATGCTCCAGCGCATCTACGGCACCGCCTGGCCGACCAAGGACGAGCTGAAGGCGCACCTGGAGTTCCTGGAGGAGGCCGCCAAGCGCGACCACCGCAAGCTCGGCAACGAGCTGGACCTCTTCTCCTTCCCCGACCAGATCGGCCCCGGCCTCGCGGTCTTCCACCCCAAGGGCGGCGTCATCCGCCGGGCCATGGAGGACTACTCGCGCCGCCGCCACGAGGAGGAGGGCTACGAGTTCGTCTACAGCCCGCACGCCACCAAGGGCAAGCTCTTCGAGCAGTCCGGCCACCTGGACTGGTACGCCGACGGCATGTACCCGCCCATGCAGCTCGACGACGGGGTGGACTACTACCTCAAGCCGATGAACTGCCCGATGCACAACCTGATCTTCGACGCGCGCGGCCGCTCCTACCGTGAACTGCCGCTGCGCCTCTTCGAGTTCGGCACGGTGTACCGGTACGAGAAGTCGGGCGTCGTGCACGGCCTGACCCGCTCGCGCGGCTTCACGCAGGACGACGCGCACATCTACTGCACCAAGGAGCAGATGGCGGAGGAGCTCGACCGCACGCTCACCTTCGTGCTGAACCTGCTCCGCGACTACGGGCTCACCGACTTCTACCTGGAGCTCTCCACCAAGGACCCGGAGAAGTACGTCGGCTCGGACGACACCTGGGAAGAGGCCACCGAGACGCTCCGCCAGGTCGCCGAGAAGCAGGGCCTGCCCCTGGTCCCGGACCCGGGCGGCGCCGCGTTCTACGGCCCGAAGATCTCCGTGCAGTGCAAGGACGCCATCGGCCGGACCTGGCAGATGTCGACCGTGCAGCTCGACTTCAACCTGCCGGAGCGCTTCGACCTGGAGTACACCGGCCCCGACGGCTCCAAGCAGCGCCCGGTCATGATCCACCGCGCCCTGTTCGGCTCCATCGAGCGCTTCTTCGCCGTGCTCCTGGAGCACTACGCGGGCGCCTTCCCGGTCTGGCTCGCCCCGGTCCAGGCCGTCGGCATCCCGATCGGCGACGCCCACATCCCGTACCTCCAGGAGTTCGCCGCCAAGGCGCGCAAGCAGGGGCTGCGGGTGGACGTGGACGCGTCCTCCGACCGGATGCAGAAGAAGATCCGCAACCAGCAGAAGAACAAGGTTCCTTTCATGATCATCGCTGGTGACGAGGACATGGCCAACGGTGCCGTCTCCTTCCGCTACCGCGACGGTTCGCAGGAGAACGGCATCCCGGTCGACGAGGCCCTCGCCAAGATCGCGAAGGCCGTCGAGGACCGCGTACAGGTCTGATCCGCACGACAGGAGCGGCCCCCGGAGCGCTACCCGCGCTCCGGGGGCCGTTTCTCGTCCTCGCGCGTGAACACCTGGATCAGCCACGACGAGAACGACCCCGTCACCGCTCCCAGCAGCGCCAGCCCGCACGCCATCAGCCCCGCCGCGACCACCCGTCCCCAGAACGTGACCGGTGTGGCGTCCCCGTAACCGACCGTCGTGAGCGTCGCGCACGCCCACCACACCGCGTCGCCGAACGTGCGGATCGAGGCGCCGGGAGCCGTGTGCTCCAAGTGGTAGACGGCGAGCGCGGCGGCGAAGCCGAGCAGGCCGACGGTCATGCCCGCGTACGCCATCACGCGCGCGTACAGGTTCAGCCGCGGCCGGTCGCGGCGGCGTTGCACCGCCTGGTAGACCTGCACCATCCGCAGCGGGCGCAGCAGCGGCAGCAGCAGGACCACCGTGTCGAGCCAGCGCACGCGGAGGAAGCGCGAACCCAGGCCGCTGAGGTGCAGCCGTGCCACGTAGTCGACGAGGAAGAGCAGCCAGGTCGACCAGACGAGGGTCAGCGCGATGTCGTTCCACGGCTCGGCCTCGTGCGGGGTCAGCACCCGGACCGCGTACCCGGTGAGGAAGAGCAGCCCCGCGAGGAAGAGCGGAACCTCCGTGCGCTGCTCCCAGCGGGTCAGCCGGGCGGGTGGCTCGTGGGCGGGGCGGTCGCTCATCGCCTCAGCATCGCGGGCGGCGAAGCGGTGCGGCCCCGGCGACACGCTCCGCCGGAGTGACGCAATATGCTGATCGGCATGACGAGTGAGCCGGAGCAGCAGATCGGCGTGGGGACGCCGGACGCGTTTCAGCGTCTGTGGACGCCCCATCGGATGGCGTACATCCAGGGTCAGGACAAGCCGAGCGGCCCGGGGGCCGAGGACGGCTGCCCGTTCTGTTCGATTCCGGCGAAATCCGACGAGGACGGCCTCGTGGTGGCGCGCGGCGAGCATGTCTACGCGGTGCTGAACCTCTACCCGTACAACGGCGGGCACCTCATGGTCGTCCCCTACCGGCACGTCGCCGACTACACCGAGCTGGACGGTCCGGAGACGGCCGAGCTGGCGGACTTCACCAAGCGGGCGATGGCGGCCCTGCGCACCGCCTCCGGGGCGCACGGCTTCAACATCGGGATGAACCAGGGCTCGGTCGCCGGGGCCGGGATCGCCGCCCATCTGCACCAGCACCTGGTGCCGCGCTGGGGCGGGGACACCAACTTCATGCCGGTGATAGGCCACACCAAGGTGCTGCCGCAGCTGCTGGGCGACACCCGGGCGATGCTGGCGGGCGCCTGGCCGGCGGGCTGAGGATCCGGGCCGGTACGGAGGAGGGGTGCCCCTCCTCCGTACGTACGCCGCCTACGCGTCGTACACGTCGGCCTTGCGCGGGGACGGGTCCTGGACGAGGCCGCTCAGTATCATCGAGCGGTTGTCGAAGCGCTCGGTGTCCACGCCGTTCTCCGCGAGGACCCGCATCGCCGCCGAGTGGACCACGCGCAGCACCGGCGTCGCCGCGCGCATCGCGTCGTCCGCCATGAAGCGGTGGTTCCACGGCTTGGCCGCCCAGGCGTGCCGCAGTCCGAAGGGCTCCGGCAGCACTATCTTCCCGCCCAGGTAGTCCAGCACCGGCGGATACCAGGTGAAGGGCGCCCGCAGCGCGAGCCGGACGACCTCCCGCGCCTCCACCACCGGCAGCTGGATGTCCCGGGTCTCCCAGAACCTCACGGTCTTGTTGACCGTCTTCGTCCGAGCCGCCGGCTTGGCGAAGAACAGCCCGTGCACCGGGCCCAGCGCGTGGCCGGTGACCTCGATGCGCAGCGTCTCGTGGAGCACGGTCACCGTGATCATCATCGTGATCACCAGCTGGCCGTCCCAGAGCGTGAACTGCACGCCCAGGTAGTGCCGGTCACCGCTGCCGAACTGCTGGTGGTTGCAGATCCGCTGTATCTCGTGCGGCTTCACCTGGAAGGTCGCCACGTCCTCGCCGTCCGGGCGGGAGACGGAGTCGGCGTTCTCGCCGATGGGGGAGACGATCCAGTGCTTCACGGACGGCTTGGGGAAGCCGCCGGTGTTCAGCGGGCCGCGCTCCAGCATCTTCAGCTGGTCGTGGATGATCCGGATCAGGTCCCAGCTGCGGAACTGGTGGATCTCCTTCGTCGGGTCCTTCGGCGTCAGCTCCTCGGCCAGCTGCCAGCTGCCCCACCGGGTGCCCATGCCGAGGATGCCCTTGGGGCCGGCGTAGAAGACCGCGTTGGACTGCTGCTCGGCGGAGAGCTTCTCCAGCGACTGGCGCAGCTCCTCACGCGCGGTCTCGTTGGGGTTCTTCGGCACCGCCTCCGGGATCTTCGCGATCACCCCGGTGCCGGACAGCAGCCCGTCCCAGCGCGCCCGCAGATCGCGGGCCGAGGTCTCCGCGACCCGCTTGGCGAGGAACCAGCCGATCAGCGGTGCGACGATCGCCCCCCGCACGTAGAGCGGCCAGAAGCGGTCCGTCGGCAGCTTCCACAGCAGGATCAGCGCGCCGATCCCGAACGCGGCGAGCAGCACCGTGCCGACCGCCCGGAACGCGGGGTCCTTGGACCTGGCCAGCGTGTCCTTGATCCGGAAGGCGATGACCCAGGCGATCATGCCCGGCAGGAACAGGAAGCCGAACACCACCGTGATCAGCGTCAGCCGGGTGTCGCGCGCCTTGCGGAGGTTGTTCGCGGACAGGCAGTGCTCCACCACCGTCTGCGGATCGGTGCCGAAGGACTGGATGAGCGCCTTGCGGGAGCCGCCGAGCATGCGCTCCTGGACGGCCCGGGAGAACGCCTCACCGAGATTCGGCTTGAAGTAGTCGGACTTGAAGAGCTTGGAGGCGCCCGGCTTCACCGTCGACTTGTGCCAGTCGCTGTTGGCGTCGAGGATCACGTCCACCGGGCTGTCCCGGTACGCCGCCGAGGCCAGGGCATTGGTCGCCACCGACTGGCCGCCGGACCCCTGGATCGGGATCTGCGCCCCGGGTGAGAAGTCGAATACGTCGCTGGCCACTGTCTGTCGCCCCCACTCGCCGCACGGTCTGCTCCTGCGGTGTGCCCAACTACCGTACGCGGCATACCTTCTGAGCTGCGCCCACAGCGTATCGTCCGGACCCTCGTACCGTCCGTCACCCAACAGGACGCGGGCGGTGTTTGCGACAGTGCGCCGGTCACGCGCCGGGTGATCCGTCGCTAGGGCCTGTCTGACAGCTCCGCGCGGACCTTCTCCGCGAGCTGCGGCGGCATCGCCTCGAACCGTGCGTGCGTACGGTCGAACCGGCCGGTGCCGTGGGTCAGGGAGCGCAGGTCGAGCGCGTACCGGCCGATCTCCGTCTCCGGCACCTCCGCCCGTACGAGGGTGCGTCCGCCCGGACTCTGCTCGGTGCCCACCACCCGGCCGCGCCGCCCGGACAGGTCGCTCATCACCGGGCCCACGTAATCGTCCGGGACCAGCACGGCGACCTCGCAGACCGGTTCCAGGAGCTGGACGCGGGCGTCCGCGGCGGCCTCGCGCAGAGCGAGCGCACCGGCGGTCTGGAAGGCGGCGTCGGAGGAGTCCACCGAGTGCGCCTTGCCGTCGAGCAGCGTGACCCGCACGTCGACGAGCGGATGTCCGGCGGACAGGCCGCGGGCGGCCTGGGCCCGTACGCCCTTCTCCACCGACGGGATGAACTGGCGCGGCACCGAACCGCCGACCACCTTGTCCACGAACTCGATGCCGCTGCCCGCGGGCAGCGGCTCCACCTCGATCGCGCAGATCGCGAACTGCCCGTGCCCGCCGGACTGTTTGACATGCCGTCCGCGCCCGGCTCCCCGCCCGCGACACGTCTCGCGCAGCGCGACCCGGTGCGGTTCGGCGTCGACCTGGACGCCGAACCGGCTGCGCAGCCGCTCCAGCGCGACCTCCTGGTGGGCCTCGCCCAGGCACCACAGGACGACCTGGTGGGTGTCCGGGTTCTGCTCCAGGCGCAGGGTCGGGTCCTCCGCGACCAGCCGGGCCAGCGCGTGTGAGAGCTTGTCCTCGTCCGCCTTTCCGTGCGCCCGTACGGCCGTCGGGAGCAGCGGGTCCGGGGTCGACCAGGGCTCGATGAGGACCGGGGCGCCGGAGGCGGAGAGCGTGTCTCCGGTCTCCGCCTCGCCGAGCCGGGCCACGCAGACCAGATCGCCGGCGACGCACCGGTCCACCGGATGCTGCTGCCGGCCGAACGGCGAGGTCAGCGCGGTCACCCGGACCTCCGCCTCGTGACAGGGGTGCGGCTCCCGGCCCGCCGCGTCCAGGCCGTGGCCGCACAGGTGCACGGTGTCGTCGGGCCGCAGCGTGCCGGAGAAGACCCGCACCAGCGAGATCCGGCCCGCGTACGGGTCGGACGACGTCTTGACGACCTCCGCGAGCAGCGGGCCGTCCGGATCGCAGGCCGGGGCGGTCCTGGGCTCGCCGGAGGGTGTGGTGACGGTGGGCGGGGTGCGCTCGAGCGGGGTCGGGAAGCCGCGCGTGATCAGCTCCAGCAGCTCCACCGTGCCGATGCCCTGCCGGGCGCCCTCGGCGGCCGGAGCGGCGGCCAGCACCGGAAAGAAGGTGCCCCGGGCCACGGCCCGCTCCAGGTCCGCGATCAGTGTCGATATATCGATGGTGTTGCCTCCGCCGTCGAGGTAGCGGTCCATCAGCGACTCGTCCTCGCTCTCGGCGATGATCCCTTCGATCAGCCGGTTGCGGGCCTGCGTGAGCGCCTCCTCCTGATCCGGCGCGGGCGGCAGCTCGGCCCGCTCCCCGGAGGAGTAGTCCAGGATCCGCTGTGTGAGCAGCCCGGTCAGTCCGGTGAGCGGCGCGTGCCCGTCGGCGGCCTCCGGGCCGAGGACCGGCAGATAGAGAGGCAGTACGGCATCGGGGTCGTCCCCGCCGAACGTCTCCGCGCAGATCCGGGTCATCTCCGCGAAGGAGGTGCGCGCGGTGTCGAGATGGGTGACGACGATCGCCCTCGGCATCCCGACGAGCGCGCACTCCTCCCACACCGCGCGCGTGGTCGCGGCCACGGACTCGGCCTCCTGGGCCGCCGAGACGACGAAGAGGGCCGCGTCCGCCGCCCGCAGACCGGCCCGCAGCTCCCCGACGAAGTCGGCGTACCCAGGTGTGTCCAGGAGGTTGACCTTGCAGCCGTCCCAGGCCACCGGGACCGCCGAGAGGTGGACGGAGCGGTGCCGGCGCCGCTCGATCTCGTCGTGGTCGGAGACGGTCGCCCCGTCCTCGACCCGGCCCGCCCGGTTGAGTGCCCCCGCCGTCAGGGCCAGGGCCTCGACCAAGGTGGTCTTGCCCGAACCGCTGTGGCCGACCAGCACCACGTTCCGTACGGCGGCGGGATGGCCGGCCGCCGGTACTCCTCCGGCGGCCCCGGTGTGTGCGTGCGTCTTCTCGCCCATGGTGTGCCTCCCGGTGGGTCACGCGGTACGGGAGGGGGAGCAGCCGACCGCGCTGGACGGCGGATACGGGGAGAGCCGCCGAGGCGGCCTCGGTCCTTCGAGCTTGGCACCCGGGCGCCGACGCGTCCATACGTCGGGCGAGGCCGCCGGGCTTCCGGCGACACCGCTGCGAAGGGTGCCCGTCCGGTGGAGGGCACCGGTCGTGACTACGATGGGCCAGCCGGTGGCCGATGGGGCCGCTCGGCCAGCCGAACCCTCGGGAAAGCCATGCTGAACAAGTACGCGCGTGCATTTTTCACGCGTGTCCTCACCCCGTTCGCCGCCCTGCTGCTCCGCCTCGGGGTCAGCCCCGACGCGGTCACTCTCATCGGCACGGCCGGAGTGATGGCAGGTGCGCTGGTCTTTTTCCCGATGGGGGAGTTCTTCTGGGGCACCATCGTCATCACGCTCTTCGTCTTCTCCGACCTGGTCGACGGCAACATGGCCCGGCAGGCCGGGATCTCCAGCCGCTGGGGCGCGTTCCTGGACTCGACGCTGGACCGGGTCGCGGACGGCGCGATCTTCGCCGGCTTCGCCCTCTGGTACGCGGGCAGCGGTGACGACAACATCCTCTGCGCCGTCGCGATCTTCTGCCTGGCCAGCGGTCAGGTGGTCTCGTACACGAAGGCGCGCGGCGAGTCGATCGGCCTGCCGGTCGCGGTGAACGGGCTGGTGGAGCGCGCCGAACGCCTGGTCATCTCGCTGGTCGCCGCCGGTCTCGCCGGACTGCACGCCTTCGGTGTCCCGCACATCGACATCCTGCTCCCGATCGCGCTGTGGATCGTCGCCGTGGGCTCCCTGGTGACGCTGGTCCAGCGCGTGGTGACCGTACGCCGTGAATCCGCCGAGGCCGATGCCGCCTCGGCCGCCGGCGGACCGGCCGACCGGTGAGCGCGCTCAAGGGCCGGATCACCGACGGTCTGTACGGGCTCGGCTGGGGCGCGGTGAAGAAGCTGCCCGAGCCCGCCGCCGAGGCCTTCTTCCGTACGATCGCGGACCGGGTCTGGAAGCGGCGCGGCAAGAGCGTGCTGCGCCTGGAGTCGAACCTGGCGCGGGTCGTCCCGGACGCGGGCCCGGAGCGGCTGGCCGAGCTGTCCAAGGCCGGGATGCGCTCGTACATGCGGTACTGGATGGAGTCGTTCCGGCTGCCGACCTGGACCCCGGAGCGCATCAAGGCGAGCATCGACGTCAAGGACGCCCACCACCTGACCGAGGGCCTGGACGCCGGGAACGGTGTGATCATCGCCCTGCCGCACCTCGGCAACTGGGACCTCGCCGGAGCCTGGGTCACCACCGACCTGAAGGTCCCCTTCACCACCGTCGCCGAGCGGCTGAAGCCCGAATCGCTCTACGACCGGTTCGTCGCCTACCGCGAGGGCCTCGGCATGGAGGTCCTGCCGCACAGCGGCGGAGCGGCCTTCGGCACGCTGGCCCGGCGGCTGCGCGCGGGCGGTCTGGTCTGCCTGGTCGCCGACCGGGACCTCTCCGCCTCCGGCGTCGAGGTGTCGTTCTTCGGCGCCACCGCCCGGATGCCGGCCGGACCGGCGCTGCTCGCTCAGCAGACGGGCGCGCTGCTGCTGCCGGTGACCCTCTGGTACGACGGCACTCCGGTGATGGGAGCGCGCGTCCACCCGGCGATCGAGGCACCGGAGGAAGGCACCCGCGCGGAGAAGACCGCCGCCATGACACAGGGGCTGGCCGACGCCTTCGCCGGCGGCATCGCCGAACACCCGGAGGACTGGCACATGCTCCAGCGGCTCTGGCTGGACGACCTGGACCCCCGGGGAGAGCGCACGTGACGACCGAAGCCCGGGGAGCGCACGTGAATGCCGGACGCCGGGGAGAGCACATGGCCACCGGACTCTGCGGAGAGCACATGAAGACCGGACTCCCGGGAGAGCGCACGTGAAGATCGGCATCGTCTGCCCGTACTCCTGGGACGTCCCCGGCGGCGTCCAGTTCCACATCCGGGACCTGGCCGAGCACCTCATCGGCCTCGGCCACACCGTCTCCGTCCTGGCCCCGGCCGACGACGAGACCCCGCTGCCGCCGTACGTCGTCTCGGCGGGCCGGGCCGTCCCCGTCCCGTACAACGGCTCCGTCGCCCGGCTGAACTTCGGTTTCCTCTCCGCCGCGCGGGTCCGGCGCTGGCTCCACGACGGCACCTTCGACGTCATCCACATCCACGAGCCGACCTCCCCCTCGCTCGGCCTGCTCGCGTGCTGGTCGGCGCAGGGCCCGATCGTGGCGACCTTCCACACCTCCAACCCGCGCTCCCGGGCCATGATCGCCGCGTATCCGATCCTCCAGCCCGCCCTGGAGAAGATCAGCGCGCGGATCGCGGTGAGCGAGTACGCCCGGCGCACGCTGGTCGAGCACCTCGGCGGGGACGCCGTGGTCATCCCGAACGGTGTCGACGTCGGCTTCTTCGCCAAGGCCGAGCCGAAGGCCGAGTGGCAGGGCGGGACCCTCGGCTTCATCGGCCGCATCGACGAACCCCGCAAGGGCCTGCCCGTCCTGATGAAGGCCCTGCCCGCCATCCTCGCCGCCCACCCCGAGGCCCGGCTGCTGGTCGCCGGGCGCGGGGACGAGGAGGAGGCGGTGGCCTCGCTGCCGAAGGAGCTGCGCGAGCGCGTGGAGTTCCTCGGCATGGTCAGCGACGAGGACAAGGCCCGGCTGCTGCGCAGCGTCGATGTGTACGTGGCCCCGAACACCGGCGGCGAGAGCTTCGGCATCATCCTGGTGGAGGCGCTGTCGGCGGGTGCGCCGGTCCTCGCGAGCGACCTGGACGCCTTCGCGCAGGTGCTGGACCAGGGCGCGGCGGGCGACCTCTTCGCCAACGAGGACGCCGACGCGCTGGCCGCCGCCGCGATCCGGCTGCTGGGCGACCCGGAGCGCCGGGCCGGACTGCGGGAGCGCGGCGAGGCGCACGTACGGCGGTTCGACTGGGGGACCGTGGGGGCCGACATCCTCGCGGTGTACGAGACGGTGACGGACGGGGCCGCGTCGGTCGCGGAGGACGAGCGGTCGGGGCTGCGGGCCCGGTTCGGGCTGGCGCGGGACTGAGGGGACGTGCACCCGGCGGGTTCCCGTGAAAGGGCGGGGCCGCGTCGACGGTAGCGTGTGGGCCCGTGACCGTAACCCTCATCGTCTGGATCGTCGTCGCCCTCATCGCGATCGGCGTCTACCTCAGCTGGACCGCCGGCCGCCTGGACCGCCTGCACTCCCGGATCGACGCCGCCCGCGCCGCGCTCGACGCCCAACTCCTGCGCCGCGCCTCGGTCACCCAGGAGCTGGCCACCTCCGGCGTCCTGGACCCGGCCGCCTCCATCGTCCTGTACGAGGCCGCGCACGCCGCCCGCCAGGCCGAGGAGGACCACCGCGAGGTCGCCGAGAGCGAGCTGAGCGCCGCCCTGCGCGCCGTCTTCGGCGAACCGGCCCAGGTGGAGGCGGTGAAGGAGGTCCCCGGCGGCGAGGACGCGGCCACCGAACTGGCCGCCGCCGTACGCCGCGTACCGATGGCCCGGCGCTTCCACAACGACTCCGTGCGCGCGGCCCGGGCGCTGCGCCGACACCGTACCGTACGGCTGTTCCGGCTGGCCGGACACGCCCCGTTCCCGCTCGCCTTCGAGATGGACGACGCGCCTCCCACCGCGCTCGCGGACCGCCCCGGAACCTAGTCCTGGGCGGAACTGGAACCTGGTCCTGGGCGGAAAACGATCCACGCCCTCCCTATTGGCCCTTGCTGTGGACTGCTCCCACAGCGTTTGCTCGGCGATGCAGTAATCCAGCGTCTTTCACCGAGTGAGGTCCCGTGTCCACGCTTCCCAGCACCCCGCAGTCCGCCGAGTCCGCCGCCACCGGCACCGCCCGCGTCAAGCGCGGTATGGCCGAGCAGCTCAAGGGCGGCGTGATCATGGACGTCGTCGACGCCGAGCAGGCGAAGATCGCCGAGGACGCGGGCGCCGTGGCCGTCATGGCCCTGGAGCGGGTCCCGGCCGACATCCGCAAGGACGGCGGCGTGGCCCGGATGTCCGACCCCAACATGATCGAGGAGATCATCGGGGCCGTCTCCATCCCGGTCATGGCCAAGTCCCGCATCGGCCACTTCGTCGAGGCCCAGGTCCTCCAGTCCCTCGGCGTCGACTACATCGACGAGTCCGAGGTCCTGACCCCGGCCGACGAGGTCAACCACAGCGACAAGTTCGCCTTCACCACCCCCTTCGTCTGCGGTGCCACCAACCTGGGCGAGGCCCTGCGCCGCATCGCCGAGGGCGCGGCCATGATCCGCTCGAAGGGCGAGGCCGGCACCGGCAACGTCGTCGAGGCCGTCCGCCACCTGCGCCAGATCAAGAACGAGATCGCCCGCCTGCGCGGCTTCGACAACAACGAGCTGTACGCCGCCGCCAAGGACCTCCGCGCCCCCTACGAGCTGGTCAAGGAGGTCGCCGAGCTCGGCAAGCTGCCGGTCGTGCTGTTCTCCGCCGGTGGTGTGGCCACCCCGGCCGACGCCGCGCTGATGCGCCAGCTCGGTGCCGAGGGCGTCTTCGTCGGCTCCGGCATCTTCAAGTCCGGCGACCCGGCCAAGCGCGCCGCCGCCATCGTGAAGGCCACCACCTTCTACGACGACCCGAAGGTCATCGCGGACGCCTCCCGCAACCTGGGCGAGGCCATGGTCGGCATCAACTGCGACACCCTGCCCGAGTCCGAGCGCTACGCCAACCGCGGCTGGTAACCACTGATGAGCGACACCCCTGTGATCGGCGTCCTCGCACTCCAGGGCGACGTACGGGAGCACCTGATCGCCCTGGCCTCGGCGGACGCCCTGGCCAGGCCGGTCCGGCGCCCCGAGGAGCTGGCGGAGGTCGACGGCCTGGTCATCCCCGGCGGCGAGTCGACCACCATGTCCAAGCTGGCGGTCCTCTTCGGCATGATGGAGCCGCTCCGCGAGCGGGTCCGCGCCGGGATGCCGGTCTACGGCACCTGCGCCGGGATGATCCTGCTGGCGGAGAAGATCCTGGACCCGCGCTCGGGCCAGGAGACCGTCGGCGGCATCGACATGATCGTGCGGCGCAACGCCTTCGGCCGGCAGAACGAGTCCTTCGAGGCCGCGGTCGAGGTCGACGGCATCGACGGCGGCCCGGTGGAAGGCGTCTTCATCCGCGCGCCCTGGGTGGAGTCCGTCGGGGCCGAGGCCGAGGTCATCGCCGAGCACGGTGGCCACATCGTGGCCGTACGGCAGCGAAATGTCCTCGCCACGTCGTTCCATCCCGAACTGACCGGCGACCACCGCATGCACGCTCTGTTCGTGGAGATGGTGCGCGCAGTGAAGTGAGCGGACCCCGGTAGGATCTCTCGGGTTCGACTCGATTTTGGTGACGCGAAGGAGAAGGCAGATGTCCGGCCACTCTAAATGGGCTACGACGAAGCACAAGAAGGCCGTGATTGACGCCAAGCGCGGCAAGCTCTTCGCGAAGCTGATCAAGAACATCGAGGTCGCGGCGCGCTCCGGCGGCGTGGACCCCGATGGCAACCCGACGCTCGTCGACGCCATCCAGAAGGCGAAGAAGAGCTCCGTCCCGAACAAGAACATCGACTCCGCGGTCAAGCGCGGCGGCGGTCTCGAAGCGGGCGGCGCCGACTACGAGACGATCATGTACGAGGGTTACGGCCCCAACGGTGTCGCGGTGCTCATCGAGTGCCTCACCGACAACCGCAACCGCGCCGCCTCCGACGTACGTGTCGCGATGACCCGGAACGGCGGCTCGATGGCCGACCCGGGCTCCGTCTCGTACCTCTTCAACCGCAAGGGCGTCGTGATCGTCCCCAAGGGCGAGCTGGGCGAGGACGACGTCCTCGGCGCGGTGCTCGACGCGGGCGCCGAGGAGGTCAACGACCTCGGCGAGACCTTCGAGGTGGTCAGCGAGGCCACCGACATGGTCGCGGTGCGCACGGCACTCCAGGAGGCGGGCATCGACTACGACTCCGCCGAGGCCAACTTCCTGCCGACCATGCAGGTCGAGCTGGACGAAGAGGGCGCGCGCAAGATCTTCAAGCTCATCGACGCGCTGGAGGACAGCGACGACGTGCAGAACGTCTTCGCCAACTTCGACGTCTCCGACGAGGTCATGGAGAAGGTCGACGCCTGAGGCGCGGCCGGCACAGCACGGTTCGACGGGCCGACGGGGACACACCCCGTCGGCCCGTCGTCTTGTCGGTCCAGGCGGTTCGGTTCCGACGATTTGTCAGTGCGAGCCGATAGCCTGCGGGAACAGATGAACGAGTGGGCGTGGTGAGCGCCGAGGACAAGGGGGCTCCATGCGGGTTCTGGGTGTCGACCCCGGGCTGACCCGGTGCGGTGTCGGCGTGGTCGAAGGGGTCGCGGGCCGCCCGCTGACCATGCTCGGCGTCGGCGTCGTGCGCACCCCGGCCGACGCGGAGCTCGGCGACCGGCTCGTCGCCATCGAGCGCGGCATAGAGGCCTGGCTCGACGAGCACTCCCCGGGTTACGTGGCGGTGGAGCGGGTCTTCGCCCAGCACAACGTCCGTACGGTGATGGGCACGGCCCAGGCCAGCGCGGTGGCCATGCTCTGCGCCGCCCGCCGAGGCATCCCGGTCGCCCTGCACACGCCCAGCGAGGTCAAGGCCGCCGTCACCGGATCGGGCCGCGCGGAGAAGGCGCAGGTCGGAGCCATGGTGACCCGGCTGCTGAGGCTGGACGCGCCCCCCAAGCCCGCCGACGCCGCCGACGCCCTGGCACTCGCGATCTGCCACATCTGGCGGGCACCCGCACAGAACCGCCTGCAACAGGCGGTCGCGGCCCACCGCGCCCCGAGCGCCTCCCGCACGCAGGCCACGCCCGGCATCTCCCGTACGCCCGGCATCTCCCGTACGCCCGGCGCATCCCGCACGCCCCGTACGGCAGACACGACCGGAGCGCCCCGCACGTCCGGCACCGCCCCCGCGCCCGGCGCGTCCGACACGCCCCGTACCTCTGACGCGTCCCGCACCCCCCGCACGCTGAAAGGCCCCACCGCATGATCGCCTTCGTCTCCGGCCCGGTGGCCGCGCTCGCCCCGACCACGGCCGTCATCGAGGTCGGCGGCATCGGCATGGCCCTCCAGTGCACCCCGCAGACCCTGGCCGGCCTACGCATCGGCCAGGAGGCCAGGCTCGCCACCTCGCTCGTCGTCCGGGAGGACTCCCTCACCCTGTACGGCTTCGCGGACGACGACGAGCGGCAGGTCTTCGAGCTGCTCCAGACCGCCAGCGGCGTCGGCCCCCGGCTCGCCCAGGCCATGCTGGCCACCCACAGCCCCGACGCGCTGCGCTTGGCCGTCTCCACCGGTGACGAGAAGGCGCTGACCGCCGTCTCCGGCATCGGGAAGAAGGGCGCGCAGAAGCTGCTGCTGGAGCTCAAGGACCGGCTCGGCGCACCGGTCGGCGCGCACATCGGCCAGCAGGGCGTCGGCACGCCCGTCACCTCCGGCTGGCGCGACCAGCTCCAGGCCGCACTCATCGGCCTCGGCTACGCGAGCCGCGAGGCCGAGGAGGCCGTCAACGCCGTCGCCCCGCAGGCCGAGGCAGCCGTCGCCGAAGGCACCGCACCCCCGGTGCCGCAGCTGCTGCGGGCCGCCCTGCAGACTCTCAACCGCGCACGCTGACCGGCACCGAACCACCGAAGAGGCCCCTGAATGAACTGGGACGAGACCGGACCCGAGACCGACGAGCCCACCGGGCCCGTCTTCGACGACCGGCTGGTCGACGCGGACGCCGACGGTGAGGACACCGCGGTCGAGGCGGCCCTGCGCCCCAAGGACCTGGAGGAGTTCGTCGGCCAGGAGAAGGTCCGCGAACAGCTCGACCTGGTCCTCAAGGCGGCCCGCGCCCGCGGCGCCACCGCCGACCACGTCCTGCTCTCCGGCGCCCCCGGCCTCGGCAAGACCACGCTCTCGATGATCATCGCGGCGGAGATGAACGCCCCGATCCGGATCACCTCGGGCCCCGCCATCCAGCACGCCGGCGACCTCGCGGCGATCCTCTCCTCGCTCCAGGAGGGCGAGGTCCTCTTCCTCGACGAGATCCACCGCATGTCCCGGCCCGCCGAGGAGATGCTCTACATGGCGATGGAGGACTTCCGCGTCGACGTCATCGTCGGCAAGGGCCCCGGCGCCACCGCGATCCCGCTCGAACTGCCGCCCTTCACCCTGGTCGGCGCCACCACCCGGGCCGGCCTCCTGCCGCCGCCGCTGCGCGACCGCTTCGGCTTCACCGGCCACATGGAGTTCTACGCCCCCACCGAGCTGGAGCGCGTCATCCACCGCTCCGCCCGCCTCCTGGACGTCGGCATCGACGTGGACGGCGCCGCCGAGATCGCCGGCCGCTCCCGCGGCACGCCCCGCATCGCCAACCGCCTGCTGCGCCGCGTCCGCGACTACGCCCAGGTCAAGGCCGAGGGCACGATCGACCGGGAGATCGCCGCCGCGGCCCTCAAGGTGTACGAGGTCGACGCCCGCGGACTCGACCGGCTCGACCGCGCGGTCCTCGGCGCCCTGCTGAAGCTCTTCGGCGGCGGACCGGTCGGCCTGTCCACCCTCGCGGTCGCCGTGGGGGAGGAGCGCGAGACCGTCGAGGAGGTCGCCGAGCCCTTCCTCGTACGGGAAGGACTGCTGGCCAGGACGCCGCGCGGCCGGGTGGCCACCCCGGCCGCCTGGGCCCACCTGGGACTCGTTCCGCCGTCCCACGGAGCAAAGGGACAACAGGGTCTGTTCGGGGCGTGATACGTCACAGGTTGACCCACAGCGGAACCAGGGTGCGATGCTGGGCGTTGTTCCATCGATGCGGACTCATCTAGACTCCGCCGATGCCGCCCTTACAGGTCGGTGTACCCACCCCCGTAAATACAGGCCGCATTCCAGCGCGGTCGTGCGAAGGAATCCCCGTCCCGTGGATCTCATTACTCTCCTCCCCTTCATCGTGCTCATCGGGGCCATGTTCCTGATGACCCGCTCCGCCAAGAAGAAGCAGGCGGCGGCCGCGCAGATGCGCAACGACATGCAGCCCGGCACCGGCGTCCGGACGATCGGGGGCATGTACGCGACCGTCAAGGAAGTCCACGACGACACCGTGCTCCTCGAGGTCGCCCCCGGCGTCCACGCCATCTACGCGAAGAACGCGATCGGTGCCGTCCTGGACGACGCGGAGTACAACCGCATCGTGCACGGTGACGACGAGGAGCTGGACGCGGACGGCACGGTCGTTCCCGACGACGCCTCCTCGCTGACCGGTGAGTCCGACACGGACAAGGCCGAGGTCGCCAAGATCGACCTCGGCAAGGACGAGGCGGCCGACGACGACGCCGAGACCGAGGACGCCGCGGCCAAGGACGTCAAGGACACCAAGGGCGAGGGCAAGGCCGACGGCGAGACCGGCACCAAGTAAGTCTCACGATCCCGGGGACGTCGCGCGCCCACCGGCGCGCGGCGTCCCCGGGACCGTGCAGGTCGTCTGCGGGGGCGGGTCCCCACAACACTTCGTGGCCGCTCGGGCGCGTACCCGGCGCGGGGCGGTTGGACAGGGAGAAACGAGAAGGTGGCAGCACCCAAGAAGGGCCGAGGGCCGTCCGGCGGTCAGGGGAGGCCGGGGCGTGCCCTGGTTCTGATCCTCATCGCCATGGTCGCGCTCACCGGCGGGATGTTCCTGTCCGGGCACACCGCGCCGCGGCTGGGCATCGACCTCGCCGGCGGGACGTCGATCACGCTCAAGGCGAAGAACCAGCCCGGCAAGCCGAACGCGATCAACCCGACCAACATGGACACCGCGGTCGGGATCATCGAGCGGCGTGTCAACGGTCTGGGCGTCTCCGAGGCAGAGGTCCAGACCCAGGGCAGCGACAACATCATCGTCAACATCCCCAAGGGGACCAACTCCGAGCAGGCCCGGGAGCAGGTCGGTACGACCGCCCAGCTCTACTTCCGGCCCGTTCTGACGGTGGCGGCGAGCGGCCCCGAGCAGCCCGCGCCCTCCGGCTCCCCGACCCCTTCGGGCAGCGCCACGCCGAAGCCCGGCGCGTCCGCCACGCCGGACGACAAGGACCAGGGCGAGGAGGCCACCGGCGAGGAGGCCACCCCCTCCCCGAGCGCCACCACGCAGGGCCGTGCGGTCAGCGAGGGACTGAAGAAGGCCCCCACCCCGACGCCCACGGGCTCCGGCGAGCCCAAGCCGTCCGACTCTCCCGAGGCCTCGCCCTCCGCGGACCCGGCGACGGCCAAGCTCCAGGAGGAGTTCGCCAAGCTCAACTGCGCCGACCCCGGGCAGCGTGCGACGGCGGGCAAGGACGCCCTGCCCACCGACTCCATCGTCGCCTGCGGCTCGAACGTGCCCGGCAGCTACGAGAAGTACATCCTCGGCCCGGCCGAGGTCTCCGGCGGCGACGTCGACGACGCCCAGGGCGCCATCGACCAGCAGACCGGTGAGTGGATCGTGTCGATGGAGTTCAGCTCCGCCGGCGCCAAGAAGTTCCAGACGATCACCAGCCGGCTCTCGCAGCAGCAGCCGCCGATGAACCAGTTCGCCATCGTTCTCGACGGCGACGTCGTCTCCGCGCCCTCGGTGCGCACGGCGCTCAGCAAGAACGCCCAGATCTCCGGCAGCTTCACCCAGCAGTCCGCCGAGGACCTCGGCAACATCCTGTCCTACGGTGCGCTCCCGCTGACCTTCGAGGAGGTCAGCGTCACCACCGTGACCGCCGCCCTCGGCAGCGAGCAGCTCAAGGGCGGCCTGATCGCCGGTGCCATCGGTCTGGCGCTGGTCGTGATCTACCTGGTCGCCTACTACCGCGGGCTGGCGTTCATCGCCCTGCTCAGCCTGCTGGTCTCCGGTGTCCTGACGTACACGATCATGTCCTTGCTGGGCCCGGCCATCGGCTTCGCGCTGAACCTCCCGGCGGTCTGCGGTGCCATCGTCGCCATCGGTATCACCGCGGACTCCTTCATCGTGTACTTCGAACGCGTGAGAGACGAGATCCGCGAGGGCCGCACCCTGCGCCCGGCCATCGAGCGCGCCTGGCCCCGGGCCCGGCGCACCATCCTGGTCTCCGACTTCGTGTCGTTCCTGGCGGCCGCGGTGCTCTTCCTCGTCACCGTCGGCAAGGTCCAGGGCTTCGCGTTCACGCTCGGCCTGACCACGCTGCTCGACGTCGTCGTGGTGTTCTTCTTCACCAAGCCCCTGATGACGCTGATGGGCCGGACGAAGTTCTTCTCCCAGGGCGGTTCCTGGTCCGGTCTGGACCCGAAGCGGCTCGGCGCCCAGCCGCCGCTGCGCCGCTCGCGCCGTGTCAGCGCTTCCACCGAACCGAAGGAGGCGTGAGATGTCGCGACTCGGCAATCTCGGCGCCCGGCTCTACCGAGGCGAGGTCGGTTACGACTTCATCCGCAACCGCAAGATCTGGTACGGCGTCTCGATACTGATCACCATCACGGCCATCGTCGCCGTGGCGGTCGGCGGCCTGAACATGGGCATCGAGTTCAAGGGCGGCGCGGTCTTCACGACCGACACCAAGGCCAAGATCTCCACGGCCCAGGCGACGGACGTGGCGACCGAGGCCTCGGGCCACATGGCCATCGTCCAGGAGCTCGGCAACGGCGGTCTCCGTATCCAGATCACCGAGGTCGACACGGCCAAGGCCAACGAGATCAAGGAGACCCTCTCCGACGAGCTCGGTATCCCGGCCGAGGAGATCAACGCGGACCTGGTCGGCCCCAGCTGGGGTGAGCAGATCGCCAACAAGGCATGGACGGGTCTCGGGGTCTTCATGATCCTGGTGGTGGTCTATCTGGCCATCGCCTTCGAGTGGCGGATGGCCGTCGCCGCCCTCATCGCGCTGATCCACGACATCACCATCACGGTCGGTGTCTACGCGCTGGTCGGCTTCGAGGTCACGCCGGGTACGGTGATCGGTCTGCTGACCATTCTCGGTTACTCCCTGTACGACACGGTGGTGGTCTTCGACAGCCTCAAGGAGGGCCAGAAGGACATCACCAAGCAGACCCGCTTCACGTACAGCGAGATCGCCAACCGGTCGATCAACAGCACGCTGGTCCGCTCGATCAACACCACCGTGGTGGCGCTGCTGCCGGTGGCCGGCCTGCTGTTCATCGGTGGCGGTGTCCTCGGCGCCGGCATGCTGAACGACATCTCGCTGTCGCTCTTCGTCGGCCTCGCCGCCGGTGCGTACTCCTCGATCTTCATCGCCACGCCGCTCGTCGCCGACCTCAAGGAGCGCGAGCCGCAGATGAAGGCTCTGAAGAAGCGGGTCCTCGCCAAGCGCGCGGCCGCGGCCGCCCGGGGCGAGTCCCCGGAGGACAACGGTCCCGAGGAGCCGCGTGAGGACGCCGCGACCGCGGGCACGGCCATCGGCCGCCCGCGTTCGCACGGCCGCACGCCGGGGAAGCGCTGATGACCAGCACCGCCGAGTCGACCAGGGAGCTGCTGCTCAGCCGGATCCGCGATGTCGCGGACTATCCGAAGCCGGGCGTGGTGTTCAAGGACATCACGCCGCTGCTGGCGGACCCGGTGGCCTTCACGGCGCTCACCGACGCCCTCGCGGAGCTGTGCGTACGGCACGGCGCCACGAAGATCGTCGGCCTGGAGGCCCGCGGCTTCATCCTGGCCGCGCCCGTCGCGGTCCGGGCGGGCATCGGCTTCGTACCGGTCCGCAAGGCCGGGAAGCTGCCCGGAGCCACGCTCGCGCAGGCGTACGAGCTGGAGTACGGCAGCGCGGAGATCGAGATCCACGCCGAGGACCTCACCGCCGAGGACCGGATCATGGTCATCGACGACGTCCTGGCCACCGGCGGTACCGCCGAGGCCTCGCTGGAGCTCATCCGGCGGGCCGGCGCCCAGGTCGCGGGCGTCTCGGTCCTCATGGAGCTCGGCTTCCTCGCGGGCCGGGCCCGGCTGGAGCCGGGGCTGCGCGGCGCTCCGCTGGAAGCGCTGATCACGGTCTGAGAACCTCCGTACGGAAAGGGCGGGCACCCGGGAACATCCGGGTGCCCGCCCTTCGTTCTCCAAGCTCTCACCGTCCCCGGGCGAGGTCGCGCCGGGGGATCGTTACCATGGGCTCTCCGGGTACCCCGGATCCGCACGAGGAGCGCTCTTGCCAGACGAGGCCCAGTCAGCCGCCGCCCCGCAGCCCGACAAGCCCGTGGCGTCCCCCGCCACGCCCGGGAAGGCCGCGCCCTCGAACGCGCCGAAGCCCGCGCCCCCGGAGCCCGATCCGGCCTCCGAGCGCCCCCCGGCCGCCGCGCAGCCGTCCCAGCCTCCCCAGCCGCCTCAGCCGAAGAATCCGGCCACTCCGACGAGCCCGCCGCCGAGCGCGAACGCCTCCGGGACCAAGGCACAGGCCCCCGCCACACCGCAGCCGAAGCCCCCGGCCCCCACGCCTCCGCCGCCCGTGAAGCCCGCCGTCCCGGCCGGATCCGCACCCCGCTCCGGCGGCTCCTCCAACCGGGTCCGGGCCCGCCTCGCCCGCCTGGGCGTACAGCGTTCCAGCCCGTACAACCCGGTCCTGGAGCCTCTCCTCCGTACGGTCCGGGGCAACGACCCCAAGATCGAGACGGCCACCCTCCGCCAGATCGAGCGCGCCTACCAGGTGGCCGAGCGCTGGCACCGCGGCCAGAAGCGCAAGAGCGGCGACCCGTACATCACGCACCCTCTCGCCGTCACCACGATCCTCGCCGAGCTGGGTATGGATCCGGCCACGCTGATGGCCGGGCTGCTCCACGACACCGTCGAGGACACCGAGTACGGCCTGGACACCCTCAAGCGCGAGTTCGGCGACCAGGTCGCGCTCCTCGTCGACGGCGTCACCAAGCTGGACAAGGTCAAGTTCGGCGAGGCCGCGCAGGCCGAGACCGTACGCAAGATGGTCGTCGCCATGGCCAAGGACCCCCGGGTCCTGGTCATCAAGCTCGCGGACCGCCTGCACAACATGCGCACCATGCGCTACCTCAAGCGCGAGAAGCAGGAGAAGAAGGCCCGCGAGACGCTGGAGATCTACGCCCCGCTGGCACACCGGCTGGGCATGAACACCATCAAGTGGGAGCTGGAGGACCTCGCCTTCGCGATCCTCTACCCGAAGATGTACGACGAGATCGTCCGCCTCGTCGCCGAGCGGGCCCCCAAGCGCGACGAGTATCTCGCCATAGTGACCGACGAGGTCCAGGCCGACCTGCGCGCCGCCCGCATCAAGGCCACCGTCACCGGCCGCCCCAAGCACTACTACAGCGTCTACCAGAAGATGATCGTGCGAGGCCGCGACTTCGCCGAGATCTACGACCTGGTGGGCATCCGCGTCCTCGTGGACACCGTCCGCGACTGCTATGCGGCGCTCGGCACCGTCCACGCCCGGTGGAACCCGGTGCCCGGGCGGTTCAAGGACTACATCGCGATGCCGAAGTTCAACATGTACCAGTCGCTGCACACCACGGTGATCGGTCCCAGCGGCAAGCCCGTCGAGCTCCAGATCCGTACGTTCGACATGCACCGCCGCGCCGAGTACGGCATCGCCGCCCACTGGAAGTACAAGCAGGAGGCCGTCGCGGGCGCCTCCAAGGTCCGCACCGACGTCCCCAAGAACACCGGACGCGGCCAGGACACCGTCAACGACATGGCGTGGCTGCGCCAGCTCCTGGACTGGCAGAAGGAGACCGAGGACCCCAGCGAGTTCCTGGAGTCCCTGCGCTTCGACCTCTCGCGCAACGAGGTCTTCGTCTTCACGCCGAAGGGCGACGTGATAGCGCTGCCCGCCGGTGCGACGCCGGTCGACTTCGCGTACGCGGTCCACACCGAGGTCGGCCACCGGACCATAGGAGCACGCGTCAACGGGCGGCTCGTCCCGCTCGAATCGACGCTCGACAACGGCGACCTGGTCGAGGTCTTCACCTCCAAGGCGGCCGGCGCCGGACCCTCCCGGGACTGGCTCGGCTTCGTCAAGTCGCCGCGCGCCCGCAACAAGATCCGCGCCTGGTTCTCCAAGGAGCGCCGCGACGAGGCCATCGAGCAGGGCAAGGACGCCATCGCGCGGGCCATGCGCAAGCAGAACCTGCCGATCCAGCGCATCCTCACCGGCGACTCGCTGGTCACCCTCGCCCACGAGATGCGCTATCCGGACATCTCCTCGCTGTACGCGGCGATCGGCGAGGGCCATGTCGCGGCGGCCGGCGTCGTCCAGAAGCTGGTGCAGGCGCTCGGCGGCCATGACGAGGCCAACGAGGACCTGGCCGAATCCACCCCGCCCTCGCACGGCGGCCGCAGCAAGCGCCGCGCCAACGCGGACCCCGGCGTCGTCGTCAAGGGCGTCGAGGACGTCTGGGTCAAGCTCGCCCGCTGCTGTACGCCGGTCCCCGGCGACCCGATCATCGGCTTCGTCACCCGGGGCAGCGGCGTCTCGGTGCACCGCGCCGACTGCGTCAACGTGGAGTCCCTCTCACAGCAGCCCGAGCGGATCCTCGACGTCGAGTGGGCGCCCACCCAGTCCTCGGTCTTCCTGGTCGCCATCCAGGTCGAGGCGCTGGACCGCTCCCGGCTCCTCTCCGACGTCACGCGGATCCTCTCCGACCAGCACGTCAACATCCTGTCGGCGGCCGTCCAGACCTCCCGCGACCGGGTGGCCACCTCCCGCTTCACCTTCGAGATGGGCGACCCGAAGCACCTGGGCCACGTCCTGAAGGCGGTACGCGGCGTGGAGGGCGTCTACGACGTCTACCGGGTCACGTCGGCGCGCAGGCCGTAAGAAGAGCACTCGGCCCGCAGGCCGTAACAGCGGCAAACGGAGAGGCCCCGGTACGCGACGCGTACCGGGGCCTCTCCACGGGGCCTCAGCCGCCGAACTCCTCCAGGCCCTTCAACGCCTGGTCCAGCAGCGCCTGCCGGCCCTCCAGCTCCTTGGCCAGCTTGTCCGCGCGGGCGTTGTTGCCCTGGGCGCGCGCGGTGTCGATCTGGCCGCGCAGCTTGTCCACGGCCGCCTGGAGCTGACCGGTCAGACCCGCGGCGCGGGCCCGCGCCTCCGGGTTCGTCCGGCGCCACTCGGACTCCTCGGACTCCTGGAGCGCCCGCTCCACCGCCTGCATCCGGCCCTCGACCTTGGGCCGTGCGTCACGCGGTACGTGGCCGATGGCCTCCCAGCGCTCGTTGATACCCCGGAAGGTGGCGCGGGCCGCCTTCAGGTCCTTCACCGGCACCAGCTTCTCGGCCTCGGCGGCGAGCTCCTCCTTGAGCTTGAGGTTCTCGCCCTGCTCGGCGTCGCGCTCGGCGAACACCTCGCCGCGGGCGGCGAAGAAGACGTCCTGGGCACCGCGGAAACGGTTCCACAGGTCGTCCTCGGCCTCGCGCTGGGCGCGGCCCGCCGCCTTCCACTCGGTCATCAGGTCGCGGTAGCGCGCGGCCGTGCCGACCCAGTCCGTCGAACCGGAGAGCGACTCGGCCTCGGTGACCAGCTTCTCCTTGGCCTTGCGGGCCTCCTCGCGCTGGGCGTCCAGCGCGGCGAAGTGGGCCTTGCGCCGCTTGGAGAACGCCGAGCGGGCGTGCGAGAAGCGGTGCCACAGCTCGTCGTCCGACTTGCGGTCCAGGCGGGGGAGACCCTTCCAGGTGTCCACCAGTGCCCGCAGCCGCTCACCGGCGGAGCGCCACTGCTCGCTCTGCGCCAGCTCCTCCGCCTCGGCGACCAGCGCCTCCTTGGCGTGCTTGGCCTCGTCGGTCTGCTTGGCCTTGAGGACCTTGCGCTCCTCGCGCCGTGCCTCGACCGTCGCCACGAGCGCGTCCAGCCGCTTGCGCAGCGCGTCCAGGTCGCCCACCGCGTGGTGCTCGTCCACCTGCTGCCGCAGGTGGTCGATCGCGGTCGTCGCGTCCTTCGCCGACAGATCGGTGGTCTTCACCCGCCGTTCGAGGAGGCCGATCTCGACCACAATGCCGTCGTACTTGCGCTCGAAATAGGCCAGAGCCTCCTCAGGCGAACCGGCCTGCCACGATCCGACGACCTGCTCGCCGTCGGCTGTACGCACGTACACGGTGCCCGTCTCGTCGACGCGGCCCCACGGGTCGCTGCTCACAGCGCCTCCTCCACCTGATGCCTGCGAGGGGGTTCGCCCCCCGGGCATCGTCCACAGTTTCCTCGGGCGGGCCTCGCCCGCCCTGCACAACGCCAATCTAGGCGACCGGCCACCCGGCTGTCCGCACTCCGCGCGGCCGAAATTATCCGCTCCCGCCCGGCGGCCCCGGGTGCGCGAGCCGCCCCGGGGCCGTGCGGCCGGATCAGCTCTTCTCCACGGTCGCCTTCTCGATCTCCACGGCCTTCTTCGGCGCACCGTCGCCCGCGCCGCCCTCGACACCCGCGGCGGCGACCTTCTCCACGGCCTTCAGCGAAGCCTTGTCGAGCTTGCCGAACGGGGTGTAGGTCGGAGTCAGCTTGGTGTCCTTGTAGACCAGGAAGAACTGGCTGCCGCCGGAGCCCGGCTGGCCGGTGTTGGCCATCGCCACCGTGCCCGCCGGGAACGTCACCGTGCCGTCGGCGCCGGCCTCGCCGAGCGCCGTCAGGTTCTCGTCCGGGATGTTGTAGCCGGGGCCGCCGGTGCCGTCGCCCTTGGGGTCACCGCACTGCAGGACGAAGATGCCTTGGGTGGTGAGGCGGTGGCACTTGGTCCCGTCGAAGTAGCCCTTGTCGGCGAGCGCCTTGAAGGAGTTCGCCGTACGCGGGGTCTTCGCCGCGTCGATGGCGAACGCTATGTCGCCCTGGCTCGTCCCCAGCGACATGGTGTACGTCGCCTTCTTGTCGATCTCCATCGGCGGCTCGGGAGCCTTGCTCTCGCTCTCCGAGGGCGTCGGCTCCGGGCTCTGGCTCGCGGCCGCGTCCGTCTTCTTGTCGTCCTTGCCGTCGTCCTTGCCCGCCACGACGAACGCGCTCACACCGACGACGGCGGCCACGGCCACCGACGCCGCGACGATCGCGGTGATGCGCCTCGTCCGGCGACGGGCTTCCTCCCGGCGCTTCTGCTGGCGCTCGAACTTCTCCCGGGCGAGCTGCCGCCTCCGCTGTTCGCTGCTGGACACCGGTTGGGCTCCTTGTTACGTCGTGACGTCGGGGGTACGTCGTGGGAATCGGGGCTGGGCTGCCCGTACCGTATATGGGTTACCTGTGTCATGAGGAGCGCCGGTAGGCTCTGAACTGCTGCGACCCATGCCGCCACCGCATCCTCCGGACGAACATTAAGGACGATCGTGCTCATTGCCGGGTTCCCCGCCGGGGCCTGGGGGACCAATTGCTATCTGGTCGCCCCCGCCGCCGGTGAGGAGTGCGTGATCATCGACCCGGGCCACCAGGCCGCCCAAGGTGTCGAGGAAGCGCTGAAGAAGCATCGGCTCAAGCCCGTCGCCGTCGTGCTCACCCACGGCCACATCGACCATGTCGCCTCGGTCGTCCCCGTCTGCGGCGCCCATGACGTCCCCGCCTGGATCCACCCCGAGGACCGCTACATGATGAGCGACCCGGAGAAGGCGCTCGGCCGCTCCATCGGGATGCCGCTCATGGGCGAGCTGACCGTGGGCGAGCCGGACGACGTCAAGGAGCTGACCGACGGCTCGAAGCTGACCCTGGCCGGGCTGGAGCTCGGCGTCTCGCACGCGCCCGGCCATACCAAGGGGTCGGTGACGTTCGGGATGCCCGAGGCCGCGGACATCCCGCCGGTCCTCTTCTCGGGCGACCTGCTCTTCGCCGGCTCCGTCGGACGTACCGACCTGCCCGGCGGCGACCACGCCGAGCTGTTGACGTCGCTGGCCCGCGTGTGCCTGCCGCTCGACGACTCGACCGTGGTGCTGTCCGGCCACGGCCCCCAGACGACCATCGGCCGCGAGCGCGCCACCAACCCGTTCCTGAACGGTCTGGACGCGTCGCCGCGCCGAGGACTGTAGAAGACGAGAGACGTAACTTACGTGAGCACCTTCCAGGCCCCCAAGGGCACGTACGACCTGACCCCGCCGGACTCCGCGAAGTTCCTGGCGGTGCGCGAGGCCATCGCTGCGCCGCTGCGCGACTCCGGCTACGGCTACATCGAGACGCCCGGCTTCGAGGACGTCGAGCTCTTCGCGCGCGGTGTCGGTGAGTCCACCGACATCGTCACCAAGGAGATGTACACCCTCACCACCAAGGGCGGCGCCGAGCTGGCGCTGCGCCCCGAGGGCACCGCGTCCGTCCTGCGCGCCGCCCTGGAGGCCAACCTCCACAAGGCCGGCAACCTCCCGGTCAAGCTCTGGTACTCCGGCTCGTACTACCGCTACGAGCGTCCGCAGAAGGGCCGCTACCGCCACTTCTCGCAGGTCGGCGCCGAGGCCATCGGCACCGAGGACCCGGTCCTGGACGCCGAGCTGATCATCCTGGCCGACCAGGCGTACCGCTCGCTCGGCCTGCGCCAGTTCCGCATCCTGCTGAACTCGCTCGGCGACAAGGAGTGCCGTCCCGTCTACCGCGAGGCGCTCCAGACCTTCCTGCGCGACCTCGACCTCGACGAGGAGACCCGCCGCCGCATCGAGATCAACCCGCTGCGCGTCCTGGACGACAAGCGGCCCGACGTACAGAAGCAGCTCACCGACGCGCCCAAGCTCCGCGACCACCTCTGCGACGCCTGCAAGGCGTACCACGAGGAGGTCCGCGCGCTGCTGACGGCGGCCGGAGTCGCGTACGAGGACGACGAGAAGCTCGTCCGCGGCCTCGACTACTACACCCGCACCACCTTCGAGTTCGTCCACGACGGCCTGGGCTCGCAGTCCGCGGTGGGCGGCGGCGGCCGCTACGACGGTCTCTCCGAGATGATCGGCGGCCCCGCGCTGCCGTCGGTCGGCTGGGCCCTCGGCGTGGACCGCACGGTCCTCGCGCTGGAGGCCGAGGGCGTCGAGCTGGACCTGCCCGTCACCACCAGCGTCTACGCGGTCCCGCTCGGCGAGGAGGCCCGCCGGGCCCTCTTCTCCGTCGTCACCAAACTGCGCCGCGCGGGCATCGCCGCCGACTTCGCCTTCGGCGGCCGCGGCCTGAAGGGCGCGATGAAGAGCGCCAACCGCTCGGGCGCCCGCTACACCCTGGTGGCCGGCGAACGCGACCTGGCCGAGGGAGCCGTCCAGCTCAAGGACATGGAGTCCGGCGAGCAGAGCGCGGTGCCGCTCGCCGAGGTCGTCGCGGAGCTGAAGAAGCGGCTGGGCTGAGCCGGTCGGACGTACGGGGCGCGGACGGAAGCCTTCCGTCCGCGCCCCGCCCGTTTCAGAGCAGCCCCTGCCGCATCGCCCCCGTCACCGCAGTCGTCCGGTCGTTGACGCCCAGCTTCCCGAAGGCCCGCAGCAGATGGGTCTTCACCGTCGACTCCCCGATGAACAGCCGCCGCCCGATCTCCGCGTTGGTGCACCCCTCCGCCACCAGGGCCTTTCGTTTGGATCAGGCTGGATCAGGGAGCGGGGTCCGGGCGTTCAGCTGCAAGGCGGAGGAAGGAGTCACTGCGGAGCATTGGCGACCGACGACAACGCCGCAGATGTGCGTGCCGGGCCCCGCGAGCCCGGCATGATCCAAACGAGAGGCCCTGGCCGCAGCACCTGCGTCTCCCGCTCCGAGAGCCGGGGCAGCTCCGGCACCGACCGCAGCCGGTCCACGAGCCGGGTCGCCACCGATGGCGCCAGCACCGTCTCACCCCGGGCCGCCGCCCGCACCGCCTCCGCCAGCTCCGCCCGCCCCAGATCCTTGAGCAGATAGCCGGACGCTCCCGCTTCCACGGCCCGCAGGATGTCGCTGTCGCTCTCGTACGTGGTCAGCACGACCACCTTGCACGGCAGCCCCGCCGCCCGGATCCGGCGGATGGACTCCACGCCCCCGCCGCCCGGCATCCGCAGGTCCATGAGCACGATGTCCGGCAGCAGGTCGGCACAGAGCGCCTCGGCCTGCGGACCGCTCGACGCCTCGCCGACCACCTGGAGACCGGGAGCGGTGTCGAGCATCCCGCGCAGCCCTTCCCGTACGACGGGGTGGTCGTCGGCCAGCAGGACACGGATCATCGATGGCTCCTCGGCGTCGGCGGCTTCGTGGGGAGGCGTACGGTCACCGTCGTGCCCGAGCCGGGAGCGCTGCGGACGCACGCACGGCCGCCCGCCTCCTCGGCCCTGGCCCGCAGCCCGGCGAGGCCGTACCCCTCGTGCGGCGACCGGGCGTCGAAGCCGCGGCCCCCGTCCCGTACGGACAGGGTCAGGGCGTCGGAGGCGTACGTCAGCAGGACGGTCACCGGTACGGCGCCTCCCGCGTGCTTACGGGTGTTGGCGAGGGCCTCCTGGCAGGCGCGCAGGGCCACCACCTCATGCGCGGTGGGCAGCGGCCGGGCGGTGCCGGTCACCGTCAGCCGGGCCGGGGCGCCGGTCTGCGCGGAGTGCCGCCCGGTCAGCCGGCGCAGGGCGTCGGCGAGCGAGGCGCCGGCCAGATCGGCGGGCGAGCCCCCGGCGACCAGCGCCCGCGCCTCGGCGAGATTCTCCCGGGCGGTCCGCACCATCAGCGCCACATGGCGCCGGGCGCGCGGCGGATCGTCGTCCAGCTCGGACTCGACGGCCTGGGAGAGCATGAGCAGGCTGGTGAACCCCTGGGCGAGCGTGTCGTGGATCTCCCGCGACATCCGCTCCCGCTCCGCCAGCGCGCCGTGCGCCGCCGACAGCCGGGCGATCTCTCCCCGGCCCGCCTCCAGTTCGGCGATCAGCGCGGCCCTCTCCCGGCTCTGGCCGATGATCCGGATCGTCCAGCGGCCCAGGAACGCGGCGAAGGCGAAGGTCGCCGCCGCCAACAGCAGCCGGAACCCCGCCTCACCCGCCGCCGGGCGCCACACCAGCACCCACCCCACGTACGGCACCGCGCCCAGGACACCCAGCACCCGCAGTGCGGCGCTCAGCCGCAGCAGTGTGAAGCACTGCGGGGCGAGCGCGAAGGTCACCAGCTGCGTCTCGCCGACCAGCACCGCCGCGGGCAGGAAGAGCAGGACGGCCCCGAGGACGTAGCGCCGGCCTCGCGCTCCGGCCGCCGTGTCGTCGAGCAGCGCCGGACGTCCGGCCCACAGGTACCAGGGCAGCGTCAGCCCGACGAGCGCGGCCGCCACCACCCTCAGCGGCCAGGACGGCTCGGCCGCGCCGAGCACCAGGACGACCGTGACCGCCCAGACCGCGCCGAAGTAGCCGTCCCAGGGGCGCAGCGGGTCGGCCCACTCATCGGGCTCCCGCGCTCCGGAGGCACCGGTGGGCTCTTCGCGTAACAGGTCGGCGGACACAGCGGCCATCCTCCGGCGCCCGGGCCGGTGCGGGAAGGGGCGGTGCGGGAAGGGGCGGGCCTCGCGCGTGGCCGATTCCCCCGCCGTCAACCACACAGAGGTCGATTCATCCTCACGTACATCCACCGCATGTTTGGTCATGGGCCCGAGCATCCAATGGTGGCCGCGATTTCCCGCCCACCTCCCGTACACCTTTATGTCCACCGAACGGCTGACCCGTCCAGGGGTGCGGCACAATGACCGTGCCCGGCTGACCACTCAGTGATGGAACGGCGATATGACGACTGCAGCGGTAGACCACCACTCCCCGTCCCACCTGGACGAGGACGGCGGTAAGCGCACCTTCGGGGCCGGACGGGGACTTGCCCTGCTTCTGGTGATCACCGGCGCGGCCGGTCTGCTGGCCTCCTGGGTCATCACCATCGACAAGTTCAAGCTGCTGGAGGACCCCTCCTTCACGCCCGGCTGCAGCCTCAACCCGGTCGTCGCGTGCGGCAACATCATGAAGAGCGAGCAGGCCGCGGCGTTCGGGTTCCCCAACCCGATGCTCGGCTTGGTCACGTACGGCATGGTCATCGCCATCGGGATCGGCCTGCTCGCCGGCGCGCGCTACCGCAGCTGGTTCTGGCTCGGGCTCAACGCGGGCACCCTGTTCGGCGTCGGCTTCTGCACCTGGCTCCAGTACCAGTCGCTGTACAACATCAACTCGCTCTGCCTGTGGTGCTGCCTGGCCTGGGTCGCGACGATCATCATGTTCTGCTACGTGACCACGCACAACGTCAAGCACCGCATCCTTCCCGCGCCCGCGTGGCTGCGGAACGGGCTGACCGAGTTCCACTGGGTGCCGCCGGTGCTGTGGATCGGGATCATCGGGATGCTGATCCTGACGCGCTGGTGGGACTTCTGGACCAGCTGAGCCCGGTCGGCCCACCGGCCCTGCGGCACGGTCAGTGGGGTCGCATAGGCTTCATGACGTGGAGCCCGACCTCTTTACCGCAGCCGCCGAAGACCGCCAGGAGAAGGACCCGTCCAGCAGCCCCCTCGCTGTCCGGATGCGTCCGCGCGTCCTGGACGAGGTCGTCGGCCAGCAGCATCTGCTCAAGCCGGGATCGCCGCTGCGCCGGCTCGTCGAGGGGAGCGGCGGTCCGGCCGGGGCCTCGTCGGTGATCCTGTGGGGTCCGCCCGGCACCGGGAAGACGACCCTGGCGTACGTGGTCAGCAAGGCCACCAACAAGCGCTTCGTGGAGCTCTCCGCGATCACCGCGGGCGTCAAGGAGGTCCGGGCCGTCATCGAGAGCGCGCGGCGAGCCACCGGTGGCTTCGGCAAGGAGACCGTCCTCTTCCTGGACGAGATCCACCGCTTCTCCAAGGCCCAGCAGGACTCCCTGCTCCCCGCCGTGGAGAACCGCTGGGTGACGCTGATCGCCGCCACCACCGAGAATCCGTACTTCTCGATCATCTCGCCGCTGCTCTCGCGCTCCCTGCTCCTCACCCTGGAGCCGCTTACCGACGACGACCTGCGCGATCTGCTGCGCCGGGCGCTGACCGACGAGCGTGGGCTCGGCGGGGCCGTCACGCTGCCCGAGGACGCGGAGGCGCATCTCCTGCGGATCGCGGGCGGCGACGCGCGCCGGGTGCTCACCGCCCTGGAGGCGGCGGCCGGTGCGGCGCTCGCCACGCACGAGGCGGAGATCACGCTGGAGACGGTCGAGGCGACCGTCGACCGGGCCGCCGTGAAGTACGACCGCGACGGCGACCAGCACTACGACGTGGCCAGCGCGCTCATCAAGTCGATCCGCGGCTCCGACGTGGACGCCGCCCTGCACTACCTGGCCCGGATGATCGAGGCGGGGGAGGACCCCCGGTTCATCGCCCGGCGGTTGATGATCTCCGCCAGCGAGGACATCGGCCTCGCCGACCCCACCGCGCTGCCGACGGCCGTGGCGGCCGCCCAGGCCGTCGCGATGATCGGCTTCCCGGAGGCGGCGCTGACCCTGAGCCACGCCACGATCGCCCTGGCGCTCGCGCCGAAGTCCAACGCGGCGACACTCGCGATCTCCGCCGCGCAGGAGGACGTACGCAAGGGGCTGGCCGGCCCCGTCCCGGCCCATCTGCGGGACGGTCACTACAAGGGCGCCGCCAAGCTCGGCCACGCCCAGGGCTATGTCTATCCGCACGACGTCCAGGGCGGCATCGCCGCCCAGCAGTACGCCCCGGACGCGGTCCGCGACCGGCAGTACTACACCCCTACCCGGCACGGCGCCGAGGCGAGGTACGCGGACGTGGTCGAGCGGGTCCGCGAGCGCCTGGGCCGTACCTCCCAAGGCGCGGACCCGTCCTGACGTACGCGTACCGGCGGAGCGGACCCGTCCTGACCCGACGGCGGCGGTGCCGGTATCAGGACGCGGCCGCCTCGAAGAGCGTGTGCATCGCCCGGCGCAGCTCGGTGACGTCCCGTACCGGCTCCGGGAACTCGAAGCGGGCGTCGAAGCACGACCCCTTGTCCTCCACGAAGCGCACCCGCAGCCCGAAGCGGTCCAGCGCCACGGGCACGGCGGTGGGCTGGTGGGAGGAGCAGGCCCGCGCGGTGCGCTCGCCGAGCAGCCCGCACAGCGTGCGCATCTGCTCGTCGTGGGCGGAGTGCAGATGCTGGAGCAGCTCAGCCTCGTGGCCGGCGAGCGGATCGGGGGAGGCGTCCCGGAAGTCCTCCGCCTCGATGTCCTCGGCGCCCCAGAGGTCGTCCACGTACGCCTCGCCGAACTCCAGGCGCAGCATCATCCGGCCGGGCTCCGCGAGACCGGGTACGGAGGTGAGCCAGCCGGAGACCCAGACGCGGCCGCGGATGCGGTGCGGTACGGAGACCGGAGCGACGTCCGTGATCTCCAGCACGGCCGTCAGTTCGTCGCCCTGTGCGTGCGTCGCGGCCCGGACCGCCGGGGAGTCCGCGGGGAATGCGAGGAACAGGTCGCCCTCGGGACCGACGCTCCTGCTGTCCGGGATCAGCGGTTCGGCGCGGGCCAGATCGAGCCCCGGTACGACCAGCAGTGCGGAGCAGGTACTCTGTACGAGAGTTCGTGTGCGCTCGGCTGCTGACGGCATCCGAGTGGTATCAAGCCCGCTGGGACGCGGCTGACCACGATCAGATCGGCCTTCCGTCGTAGCAGCACCCTCTGAAGAGGTGCTGCCGCTGTCTGTGCTGTCCGTGACGTGAGTGGTGTTCCCAGGGCGAGACATGCGATCTCCTTGAGTAAGGTAAGCCTAACCTAACCTACAACGGAGGTCTGGAGAACGTGCCTAACCAGTCGCGTCCCAAGGTCAAGAAGTCGCGTGCCCTCGGCATCGCTCTGACGCCCAAGGCTGTCAAGTACTTCGAAGCGCGTCCGTACCCGCCGGGCGAGCACGGCCGTGGCCGCAAGCAGAACTCGGACTACAAGGTCCGTCTGCTGGAGAAGCAGCGCCTGCGTGCGCAGTACGACATCAGCGAGCGCCAGATGGCGCGCGCCTACGACCGCGCCAAGAAGGCCGAAGGCAAGACGGGCGAGGCGCTGGTCGTCGAGCTCGAGCGCCGCCTCGACGCCCTGGTCCTGCGTTCGGGCATCGCCCGCACCATCTACCAGGCCCGCCAGATGGTCGTCCACGGCCACATCGAGGTCAACGGTGGCAAGGTCGACAAGCCGTCCTTCCGCGTGCGCCCCGACGACGTCGTCCAGGTCCGCGAGCGCAGCCGCACCAAGGTCCCCTTCCAGGTGGCCCGCGAGGGTGGTTACGACACCGACGGTGAGACCCCGCGCTACCTCCAGGTGAACCTGAAGGCCCTGGCCTTCCGCCTGGACCGGGACCCGAACCGCAAGGAGATCCCGGTGATCTGCGACGAGCAGCTCGTCGTCGAGTACTACGCCCGCTGATCCAGGCGTAGCCGCTCTCACCAGCGCTCCGGCCCGCCCCTCCCGGTCATCCGGGAGGCGGCGGGCCTTCGCGTTCCCCCGGCAGCGGGACCACCGTCCGCCCCGGGCGTGTCGCGGCGCTCCCGGCCACCGCCGCCACCGCCCCCACTCAGCGCCCGCTCGACCGCCGCCGCCCGGTCCAGCCGCCGCCCGGCCCGCAGCCCCGTCTCGTACGCCGCGTCCCCCAGCTCCCGCCGCACCTGCTCTTCGCACTCCACGCGCGGCCGCCCGAAATACACCGAGCCGAACAGCGGCAGCCCCACCGACGGCCAGATCCGCTCCGCCGCCCCCTGCAGCACCGCGGCCTCCCCGGCATCGCCCTCCACCGCCGTCACCAGCGCCAGCAGCTCCAGCGAGAGCGCCGTGGCCAGCAGGTCGTCGAAGGTCCGGCCGATCGTCAGGCACTCCCCGAGCATCCGCCGCGCCCGCTCCGGCCGGCCCCGCCGCAGCGCCGCGTACGCCAGCACATAGAGCGCGTACGCCAGCGCCCACCGCTCCCCGTGGTCCTCGCAGACCTCCCTGACCTCCTCGCAGATGTCCGCCGCCGCGTCCAGATCCCCCTGGAACGCCACCGCCATGGCCAGCTCCACCTGCGCCATCACCACATTGCTGTTCAGCTCGCCGATCTCCCGATAGCGGCCGAGCGCGTCCCGCAGCAGCTCCTCGGCGCGCGCCGGATCGTCCGTGACGATCGCCAGACAGCCGGTGCGGTGCACCGCGTACGCCACCGCCGTGGCGTCCCCGGACCGCTCGGCCTCCTCCCGGCACTCCTGGAGCGCCGACACCGCGCCCACCGCGTCGCCCTGGAGCACCGCCACATACCCGAGCACCCACAGCACCTTGAGCCGCGAGGCGTCGTACGGGGTCGGCTCCTCCAGTACGTGCTCCAGCCAGTACCGCCCCTCCGACAGCCGCCCGCACCCGGCCCAGTAGAACCAGAGCGAACCCGCCAGATGATGTGCCAGATGGACCTCGTCGGGGCTCTCCATGGAGCACTCCATCGCCCGCCGGAGGTTCGGCAGCTCGCTGCCGATCCGGGCCGCCACCTCCGCCTGGCGCGGCGAGAACCAGTCCAGCTCGCACCAGGTCGCCAGACCCAGGAACCAGTCCCGGTGGCGCCGCCGCATCCGCCGGGTGTCGCCGGTCGCCGCCAGCCACTCGGCGCCGTACTCACGGACCGACTCCAGCAGCCGGTAGCGCGTGCCGGCCGCACCGTCCTCACGCTCCACCACCGACTGGGCCAGCAGCTCCTCCAGCACATCGAGCACCGAGTCGGCCGGCAGACCGGCGCCGCCGCAGACGTACTCGGCGGCCTCCAGGTCGAACTGCCCGGCGAAGACCGAGAGCCGCGCCCACAGCAGCCGCTGCTCGGGCGTGCACAGCTCATGGCTCCAGCCGATCGCCGTACGCAGCGCCCGGTGGCGGAGCGGAGCGCCACGGCTGCCGCCGGTCAGCAGCCGGAACCGGTCGTCCAGGCGCAGCAGCACCTGGTCGACCGAGAGCGCGCGCAGCCGCCCGGCGGCCAGCTCCAGCGCCAGCGGAATCCCGTCGAGGCGGTGGCAGAGCTCCAGCACGGCCGCCCGCTCCGCGCCCGTCGGCTCCCACTCCGGCCGCACCGAGCGGGCCCGCTCGGCGAAGAGCTCCACCGCGTCCTCGTCGCACATAGGCGCGAGGGTGAACGTCACTTCGCCGTCCACCAGGAGCGGCCGCCGCCCGGCCGCGAGCACCCGGAGCCCCGGCGCCCGGCGCAGCAACTCCCGTACGAGATCGGCGCAGGCGTCCACCAGGTGCTCGAAGCCGTCCAGCACCAGCAGCGCCTGCCGCTCCCGGAGGTGTTCGACGAGGACCGTGCGCGGCGTACGGCCGGTGTGGTCGGTCAGCCCCAGCGCATCGGCCACGGCGTGTTCCAGCAGGCCGGAGTCGTGGACGGGGGACAGTTCGGCGAGCCAGACGCCGTCGCAGTACCGTTTCTCCAGCAGGGCGGCGACCCTGCTGACACACCGGGTCTTGCCCACGCCCGCCACTCCGGCGACAGTGACCAGCCGGGACTCCTCCAGCAGCCCGCCCAGCGCCGCCAGTTCCTCCTCGCGGCCCACGAACCGGTTCAGCTCCGCCGGGACATTGCCGGTGGGGGCCGAGGAAGTGGGGGCCGGGGAAGGGGAGTCCGGATCATCCGGGTTCATGGCAGGGTGCTGCAGGCGTCGCATGAAACACGCAGGGTACTGGCCCGCATGCTCTCCGTACAATCGCGCCGTCGAACTATGGTCCCGCCCACGGAGAATGCGCCGGGGCCCGCCGGGAATGCGGTAGGGGAGGAGATGCGGGGCGCGATAGGCTCGTGGGACGACGATCGGGCGTGCGGGCGGGAGCCGGCCGCACCGGCGGAGACGAGCCCCCGCGGGGGCCGAGCGACAAGCAGACAAGCGACGAACAGGAAGCGGTGCACTGTGTCCGGTGGAGAGGTGGCCGGGATCCTCGTGGCCGTCTTCTGGGCGATCCTGGTCTCGTTCCTCGCCGTGGTGCTGGTGAGGCTGGCCCAGACGCTCAAGGCGACCACCAAGCTGGTGGCGGACGTGACCGAACAGGCCGTTCCGCTGCTGGCCGACGCCTCGGCGACGGTCCGTTCCGCGCAGACCCAGCTGGACAAGGTCGACGCCATCGCGAGCGACGTCCAGGAGGTCACCTCCAACGCCTCCGCGCTCTCCACCACCGTCGCCTCCACCTTCGGCGGCCCTCTCGTCAAGGTGGCCGCCTTCGGCTACGGCGTCCGGCAGGCGCTGGGCCGCCGCACCGCCCCCGAGCCCGAACCGGAACCGGCGCGTGGCCGCTCCTCCGTCCGCCGCACGGTGATCGTCGGCCGGACCGTCCCCTCGGCGCGCGGACGCAAGCGCGAACGCCGAAACCCCCGCGGACAGAAGGACTGATCCAGCGATGTTCCGCCGCACGTTCTGGTTCACCGCCGGCGCAGCCGCCGGTGTGTGGGCCACCACCAAGGTCAACCGCAAGATCAAGCAGCTGACGCCCGAGAGCCTGGCCGCACAGGCCGCGGACAAGGCGATCGAGACCGGCCACAAGCTCAAGGACTTCGCCCTCGACGTCCGCGACAACATGGTCCGGCGCGAAGCCGAACTGGGCGGCGCGCTGGGCCTGGAGGCACCGGTCGACCCCGACCTCCCCGTACAGCGGCACCACGCCGTCGAGGCGGCCGATCCCGCCCACCCGAACACGTACCGCAAGCTCCCCTACAACTCGAACAACCGGAATGAGGACCACTAATGGAGTCGGCTGAAATTCGCCGCCGCTGGCTGAGCTTCTTCGAGGAGCGCGGCCACACCGTCGTGCCTTCGGCGTCGCTCATCGCGGACGATCCGACTCTGCTGCTGGTCCCCGCAGGCATGGTCCCCTTCAAGCCGTACTTCCTCGGCGAGGTCAAGCCGCCCGCCCCGCGCGTCACCAGCGTGCAGAAGTGCGTGCGTACGCCGGACATCGAAGAGGTCGGCAAGACCACCCGCCACGGCACCTTCTTCCAGATGTGCGGGAACTTCTCCTTCGGCGACTACTTCAAGGAAGGCGCCATCCAGCTCGCCTGGGAGGCGCTGACCAACTCCGTCGAGGACGGCGGCTTCGGCCTGGAGCCCGAGAAGCTCTGGATCACCGTCTATCTCGACGACGACGAGGCCGAGGCCATCTGGCGCGACAAGATCGGCGTCCCCGCCGAGCGCATCCAGCGCCTGGGCAAGAAGGACAACTTCTGGTCCATGGGCGTCCCCGGACCCTGCGGCCCGTGCTCCGAGATCAACTACGACCGCGGCCCCGAGTTCGGTGTCGAGGGCGGCCCGGCCGTCAACGACGAGCGGTACGTGGAGATCTGGAACCTGGTCTTCATGCAGTACGAGCGCGGCGCCGGCGACGGCAAGGAGGACTTCCCGATCCTCGGGGACCTGCCGTCGAAGAACATCGACACCGGTCTCGGCCTGGAACGCCTCGCGATGATCCTCCAGGGCGTACAGAACATGTACGAGACCGACACCCTGCGCGTCGTCATGGACAAGGCCACCGAGCTGACCGGCGTCCGGTACGGCGCGGAGAACGGCACGGACGTCTCGCTCCGCGTCGTCGCCGACCACATCCGTACGTCGGTGATGCTCATCGGCGACGGCGTCACCCCCGGCAACGAGGGCCGCGGCTATGTGCTGCGCCGCATCATGCGCCGCGCCATCCGCAACATGCGGCTGATGGGCGCCACCGGCTCGGTCGTCAACGAGCTGGTGGACGTCGTGATCAACACGATGGGGCTCCAGTACCCCGAGCTGGTCACCGACCGCAAGCGCATCGAGACGGTCGCGCTCGCCGAGGAGGCCGCCTTCCTCAAGGCCCTCAAGGGCGGCACCAACATCCTGGAGACCGCCGTCACCGAGACCAAGGCCGCCGGCGGCCAGGTCATCGCCGGTGACAAGGCGTTCCTGCTCCACGACACCTGGGGCTTCCCGATCGACCTGACCCTGGAGATGGCCGCCGAGCAGGGCCTCTCGGTGGACGAGGACGGCTTCCGCCGCCTCATGCAGGAGCAGCGCGACAAGGCCAAGGCCGACGCCCGCGCCAAGAAGACCGGTCACGCCGACCTCTCCGCCTACCGCGAGGTCGCGGACACCTCCGGCGCCACGGAGTTCACCGGCTACACCGCCACCGCCGGCGAGTCCACCATCGTCGGCCTGCTGGTCGACGGCGTGCCCTCGCCCGCCGCCACCGAGGGCGACGAGGTCGAGGTCGTCCTCGACCGCACCCCGTTCTACGCCGAGGGCGGCGGCCAGCTCGCCGACACCGGCCGCATCCGGCTCGACACCGGCGCCGTCATCGAGATCCGCGACGTCCAGAAGCCGGTCCCCGGCGTCCACGTCCACAAGGGTGTCGTCCAGGTCGGCGAGGTGACGGTCGGGGCCCCGGTCTTCGCCTCCATCGACTCCACCCGCCGCCGGGCCATCGCCCGCGCCCACAGCGCCACGCACCTCACCCACCAGGCGCTGCGCGACGCACTCGGCCCGACCGCCGCCCAGGCCGGCTCCGAGAACTCCCCGGGCCGCTTCCGCTTCGACTTCGGTTCGCCCGCCGCCGTACCCGGCACGGTCCTCACCGACGTCGAGCAGAAGATCAACGAGGTCCTGTCGCGCGAACTCGACGTCCAGGCCGAGGTCATGTCGATCGACGAGGCCAAGAAGCAGGGCGCCATCGCCGAGTTCGGCGAGAAGTACGGCGAGCGGGTCCGGGTCGTCACCATCGGCGACTTCTCCAAGGAGCTGTGCGGCGGCACCCACGTCCACAACACCGCCCAGCTCGGCCTGGTCAAGCTGCTCGGCGAGTCGTCCATCGGCTCCGGCGTGCGCCGTATCGAGGCCCTCGTCGGCGTGGACGCGTACAACTTCCTCGCCCGGGAGCACACGGTCGTCGCCCAGCTCCAGGAGCTGGTCAAGGGCCGTCCCGAGGAGCTCCCGGAGAAGATCGCGGGCATGCTCGGCAAGCTGAAGGACGCCGAGAAGGAGATCGAGAAGTTCCGCGCGGAGAAGGTCCTCGCGGCCGCCGCCGGACTGGTCGACTCCGCCAAGGACGTACGCGGCGTGGCCCTGGTCACCGGCCAGGTGCCCGACGGCACCTCCGCCGACGACCTGCGCAAGCTGGTCCTGGACGTGCGCGGCCGCATCCAGGGCGGCCGCCCGGCCGTCGTGGCCCTGTTCACCACGGCCAACGGCCGCCCGCTCACCGTCATCGCCACCAACGAGGCCGCCCGCGAACGCGGCCTCAAGGCCGGTGACCTCGTCCGTACGGCCGCCAAGACGCTCGGCGGCGGTGGCGGCGGCAAGCCGGACGTCGCCCAGGGCGGCGGCACGAACCCGGCCGCCATCGGCGACGCCGTCGCCGCTGTCGAACGCCTCGTCACCGAGACCGCGTGACGGACGGGATGACACAGATGCGCCGCGGACGACGGCTCGCCGTCGACGTCGGGGACGCCCGGATCGGGGTCGCCTCGTGCGACCCCGACGGGATCCTGGCCACGCCGGTGGAGACCGTGCCGGGACGCGATGTCCCGGCCGCCCACCGGCGGCTGGTGGCCATCGTCGAGGAGTACGAGCCGATCGAGGTCATCCTCGGCCTGCCCCGCTCCCTCGGCGGCGGCGAGGGCCCCGCGGCAGCCAAGGTCCGCGACTTCGCCCAGGTGGTCGCCCGTTCGATCGCCCCCGTTCCGGTGCGGCTGGTGGACGAGAGGATGACCACAGTGACGGCCACTCAGGGGCTGCGCGCCTCGGGCGTGAAGTCCAAGAAGGGCCGGTCTGTCATCGACCAGGCTGCCGCTGTGGTGATCCTTCAGAACGCTCTGGAGTCCGAACGGGCGTCAGGTAATCCCCCGGGAGAGGGCGTCGAAGTGGTTGTCTGATCGCGATACGGTAACGTTCCGCGCGATGCGTCGGTGGTTCGAACAAACACCGCACAGCGAAGCGAAGAGACGGAACGTCGTCTCGCGGCTCTAGGGGATCGATGACTGAGTATGGCCGGGGCCCCGGCTCCGAACCGTGGCATCCCGAGGACCCCTTGTACGGGGACCAGGGATGGGGAGGCCGTCAGGCCGCCCACGGCCAGAGCCAGTACGGCGACCAGCAGCAGTCCTATCCGCAGGACCCGTACGCCCAGCAGCACCAGAACCACCAGCAGCAGAATCATCAGCAGTACCCGCAGCAGCAGTACGACCAGAACCAGCAGTACGCGCAGCAGCAGCACCAGCAGTACGGTGCGCAGCATCAGGACCCGTACGGTCAGCAGCCTCCCGCCCAGCCGCAGTACGACGGCGGCTGGGACTCCGGTCAGCAGCCCGCCATGCCGTACGGGGCCGAGCCCCAGGACCCGTACTACGCGCAGCAGCAACCCGGCTACGGCGAATCGCACGACTACTACGGCACGCCGGAGGCCTACCCTCCGCCGCAGCCGCCGGGCCGTCGTGAAGCCGAGCCGCAGCAGCCTCCTCAGCCCGAGCAGCAGCAGAAGCCGTCGACGGACTGGGACCCGGACCAGCCGCAGGAAGAGACGCATCCTTTCTTCACCGGCGCCGACGAACCGGCCCCCCGTGAGCCCCGCGACGGTGACGACGACCCGGACGACGACTCCTCGCGCTCCGCACGCCGTGACCGCGGCGACGGCGAGCGCCGAGGCGGCAAGGGCAAGAGGAAGAAGAGCCGCAACGGCTGCGCCTGCCTGGTCGTCGCCGTCGTCCTGGTCGGCGGCCTCGGGGGAGCGTCGTACGTCGGATACACGTACTGGAAGAAGCAGTTCGGTGCCCCGGCCGACTACGCGGGGTCGGGCACCGGCGAGCAGGTCGAGGTCGAGATCCCCGAGGGCTCGTACGGCTACGACATCGCGAACATCCTGCGCAAGAAGGGCGTCATCAAGTCGTCCGACGCCTTCGTCGCGGCACAGAACGACAACCCCAAAGGCAAGTCGCTCCAGGCCGGTGTGTACCTCCTGAACAAGGAGATGTCGGCGGCCAGCGCGATCACGCTGATGCTCGACCCGAAGAGCCAGAATGCGCTCGTGATCCCCGAGGGCACCCGTAATGCCACGGTGTACGCGAAGATCGACGAGCGGCTCGAGCTGGCAAAGGGCACCACGGCGAAGATCGCCAAGACCAAGGCGGAGTCGCTGGGCCTGCCCGCATGGGCCGACGACAACCCGGACGTGAAGGACCCGCTGGAGGGCTTCCTGTATCCGGCGGCGTACCCGGTCGCCAAGGGGTCGAAGCCCGAGGCCACGTTGAAGCGGATGGTCACGCGGGCCAACAAGGAGTACGACAAGCTCAATCTGGAGGCCAGTGCGAAGAAGCTCGGTCTCAAGAGCCCGTGGGAGCTGATCACGGTCGCGAGCCTCGTGCAGGTCGAGGGCAAGTACAAGCACGACTTCGACAAGGTGGCGCGGGTCGTCTACAACCGTCTCAAGCCGGGCAACATGGAGACCGTCGGGCGGCTGGAGTTCGACTCGACGGTCAACTACATAAAGGGTCAGAGCACCCTGGACATCGGAGCCGTCGACGACCTCCGGAAGATCGACGATCCGTACAACACGTACAAGATCATCGGCCTGCCGTCCGGCCCGATCAGCAACCCGGGCGGGGACGCTCTGCACTCGGCCATGAACCCGACCCCGGGTCCCTGGTACTACTTCGTCTCCATCAACGAGGACAAGACCGTCTTCGCGGAGACCAACGAGGAGCACGAGAAGAACCGGCGCGAGTACGAGGAAGGGAAGTCCGGCCAGTGAGCGCGCCCCGCCGGGCCGCCGTCCTCGGCTCGCCCATCGCCCACTCGCTCTCCCCGGTGCTGCACCGCGCCGCCTACGCCGAGCTCGGCCTCGTCGACTGGTCCTACGACCGGTTCGAGGTCGACGAGGCTGCGCTGCCCGGGTTCATCGAAGGTCTGGACTCCTCCTGGGCGGGGCTGTCGCTGACCATGCCGCTGAAGCGGGCGATGATCCCGCTGCTGGACGAGATCAGCCCGACCGCCGCCTCGGTGGAGGCCGTCAACACGGTCGTGCTCACCGAGGACGGCCGACGGCTCGGCGACAACACGGACATCCCCGGTATGATCGCCGCCCTGCGGGAGCGCGGGGTCGAGAAGGTCGAGTCGGCAGCCGTCCTCGGCGCCGGCGCCACCGCCTCCTCCGCCCTCGCCGCGCTCGCGGTGATCTGCGCGGGGCCGGTCACCGCCTACGTACGCAGCCGGGAACGCGGCGACGAGATGCGCGGCTGGGGCCGGCGCCTCGGCGTAGACGTCCGGGTGGCCGACTGGGCGGAGGGATCGCGGGCGCTCGACGCGCCGCTGGTCATCGCCACGACCCCGGCGGGTGCCACGGATGCCCTGGCCGCCGACGTACCGCAGAACCCGGGCATCCTCTTCGACGTGCTGTACGAGCCGTGGCCGACGGCGCTGGCCTCGGCCTGGTCCGCGCGCGGTGGTGCTGTCGTCGGCGGGCTCGACCTCCTCGTGCACCAGGCTGCCCTTCAGGTGGAGCAGATGACCGGAAGGCGCCCCGCGCCGCTGGCGGCCATGCGGCGGGCCGGGGAAGCGGCGCTCGCGGCCCGCTGACCCGTTCGACCTGATGAAGTGGCGTCCGGTTGCTGGACCGGCGGCCGGACACCGCCCATAGTCGTGGGAGGATCGACGGTGGCGGGCCGGGGCCGCGCACCTGGTCGCGCCGTCGGATTTTCAGGCGCGAGCATGAGGAGCACCTTTGAGCAGGTTGCGCTGGCTGACCGCGGGCGAGTCGCACGGCCCCGCACTGGTGGCGACGCTGGAGGGTCTTCCCGCCGGCGTCCCGGTCACGACGGAGATGGTCGCCGAGGCGCTCGCCCGGCGGCGGCTCGGCTACGGCCGCGGTGCCCGGATGAAGTTCGAGCAGGACGAGGTCACCTTCCTCGGCGGCGTACGGCACGGCCTCACCATGGGCTCGCCGGTCGCCGTCATGGTCGGCAACACCGAGTGGCCCAAGTGGGAGCAGGTCATGTCGGCCGACCCGGTCGACCCCGCCGTGCTGGCCGAGTCGGCCCGTAACGCCCCGCTGACCCGGCCCCGCCCCGGCCACGCCGACCTGGCCGGGATGCAGAAGTACGGCTTCGACGAGGCCCGGCCGGTCCTGGAGCGCGCCAGCGCCCGGGAGACCGCCGCGCGCGTCGCCCTCGGGGCCGTCGCCCGCTCCTACCTCAAGGAGACCGCGGGCATCGAGATCGTCAGCCATGTCGTGGAGCTGGCCGCCGCGAAGGCGCCGTACGGCGTCTACCCGGTCCCCGCCGACGTGGAGAAGCTGGACGCCGACCCGGTCCGCTGCCTGGACGCCGACGCGTCCAAGGCGATGGTGGCCGAGATCGACCAGGCCCACAAGGACGGCGACACCCTCGGCGGGGTCGTCGAGGTGCTGGCGTACGGCGTGCCCGTCGGGCTCGGCTCGCACGTGCACTGGGACCGGCGCCTGGACGCACGGCTGGCCGCCGCGCTCATGGGCATCCAGGCCATCAAGGGCGTCGAGGTCGGCGACGGCTTCGACCTGGCCCGGGTCCCCGGCTCGAAGGCGCACGACGAGATCGTCGCCACCGACGAGGGCATCCGGCGCACCTCCGGCCGCTCCGGCGGCACCGAGGGCGGGCTCACCACCGGCGAGCTGCTGCGGGTCCGCGCCGCGATGAAGCCCATCGCGACCGTGCCGCGCGCCCTGGCCACCGTGGACGTCGTCACCGGCGAGGCCGCCAAGGCCCACCACCAGCGCTCCGACGTCTGCGCCGTCCCGGCCGCGGGCATCGTCGCGGAGGCGATGGTCGCCCTGGTCCTGGCCGACGCGGTCGCGGAGAAGTTCGGCGGCGACAGCGTGGCCGAGACCCACCGCAACGTCCAGTCGTACCTCGACCACCTCCAGATCCGATGAGCGGCCCCCTGGTCGTCCTCGTCGGTCCGATGGGCGTCGGCAAGTCCACCGTCGGCGAACTGCTCGCCGCCCGGCTCGGCACCACCTACCGGGACACCGACGCGGACGTCGTCGCCGAGGCGGGCAAGCCGATCGCGGAGATCTTCTACGACGAGGGCGAGGACCACTTCCGCGCCCTGGAGCGCCGGGCCGTCGAAGCGGCCGTCGCCGGACACGCGGGCGTCCTCTCCCTCGGCGGCGGAGCCGTCCTGGACGAGGCGACCAGGGAGCTGCTGGCGGGCCGCCCGGTCGTCTACCTCTCCATGGACGTGGACGAGGCCGTCCGCCGCGTCGGCCTCAACACCGCCCGCCCGCTGCTCGCGGTCAACCCGCGCCGGCAGTGGCGCGAGCTGATGGACGCGCGCCGCCACCTGTACGAAGAGGTGGCCCGTACGGTCGTCGCCACCGACGAGAACACCCCCGAAGAGGTCGCCCAGGCGATCATCGACGCACTGGAACTGCCGGAGGGCCAAGCCGCCCCCGGCGTGGAGAACACCGGCATGACGCAGCAGGGCCCCACCCGCATCCAGGTCGCAGGCTCGGCGGGCTCCGACCCGTACGAGGTCCTCGTCGGCCACCAGCTCCTCGGCGAGCTGCCCCAGCTCATCGGCGACCGCGCGAAGCGGGTCGCCGTCCTGCACCCCGAGGCGCTCGCCGAGACCGGTGAGGCGGTCCGCCAGGACCTCGCCGACCAGGGGTACGAGGCCATCGCGATCCAGCTGCCTAACGCGGAGGAGGCCAAGACCGTCGAGGTCGCCGCCTACTGCTGGAAGGCGCTCGGCCAGACCGGCTTCACCCGCACCGACGTCATCGTCGGCATCGGCGGCGGCGCCACGACGGACGTCGCCGGGTTCGTCGCGGCCAGCTGGCTCCGCGGGGTCCGCTGGATCGCCGTTCCGACCACCGTGCTCGGCATGGTCGACGCGGCCGTCGGCGGCAAGACCGGTATCAACACCGCCGAGGGCAAGAACCTCGTCGGCGCCTTCCACCCGCCCGCCGGGGTCCTCTGCGACCTCGCGGCCCTGGAATCGCTGCCGGTCAACGACTACGTCTCCGGCATGGCCGAGATCATCAAGGCCGGCTTCATCGCCGACCCGGTCATCCTCGACCTGATCGAGGCCGACCCGCAGGCCGCCCGTACGCCTTCCGGGCCGCACACCGCCGAGCTGATCGAGCGCTCGATCCGGGTCAAGGCCGAGGTCGTCTCCAGCGACCTCAAGGAGTCCGGCCTCCGCGAGATCCTCAACTACGGCCACACGCTCGGTCACGCCATCGAGAAGAACGAGCGCTACAAGTGGCGCCACGGCGCCGCCGTCTCCATCGGCATGGTCTTCGCCGCCGAGCTGGGCCGGCTCGCCGGACGCCTCGACGACGCCACCGCCGACCGGCACCGGACCATCCTGGAGTCGGTGGGCCTGCCGCTCACCTACCGCGGCGACCAGTGGCCCAAGCTGCTGGAGAACATGAAGGTCGACAAGAAGTCCCGCGGCGACCTGCTGCGCTTCATCGTCCTGGACGCCCTCGGCAAGCCCACCGTCCTGGAGGGCCCGGACCCGGCCGTGCTGCTCGCCGCCTACGGGGAGGTCTCCGCGTGACCCGCAGAGTCTTCGTGCTCAACGGCCCCAACCTCGGCCGGCTCGGCTCCCGCGAACCCGACGTCTACGGGGCCACCTCCTACGCCGGACTCGTCGAGACCTGCACCGCGCTCGGCAAGGAGCTCGGCTTCGACGTCGACGTACGCGAGACCAACGACGAGGGCGAACTGATCCGCTGGCTCCACGAGGCGGCGGACGGTTCCATTCCGGTCGTCCTCAACCCGGGCGCCTTCACGCACTACTCGTACGGGATGCGGGACGCGGCCGCCCAGCGCACCGCACCGCTGATCGAGGTGCACATCTCCAACCCGTACGCCCGCGAGGAGTTCCGCCACACCTCGGTGGTCGCGCCGGTGGCCACCGGCACCGTCGCCGGGTTCGGGATCGGCTCCTACCGGCTCGCGCTGCGGGCCCTGGCCGACGAACTGACGGACTGACAGTCCCCGGTGCTCACGGGCACTCCACGCCCTCCCGGGCCGTTCACCCTGAGACGGCCCGGGAGGGTACGGTAGCCGTCCCATCAGCGTCAGCCGCAGTTACGAGACGGAGTGGCCACCGGATGCAGCACCCAGTGGGGGCCCCGCTGCCGCCGCCCCAAGGACCCGGCAACGGGCCGGCGGGCTGGTCGCACCAGGCCCAGCACCCCGGCCACCCCGGACCCGTGGGCCCGCCCCCGATACCTCCGCCGCCCCAGGCCCCCGGCCAGGCCCCGCCGCCCGCCCCCGGCCGCCCTCCGCAACCCCAGGCGCCCGGCCAGGCCCCGCAGCCCCAGCCCCAGGCCCCGCAGTACGGCTGGAGCGGCACCGGCCCCACGCCGCCGCCCTCCGGCGGCCAGCCCACCGGACACGTCCCGCTGCCCCCCGGCGGCCCCGTCCCGCTCCCCGCGCCGCCCGCCGAGCCCGGCACCGGCGGCGCCACGCTCGCCGTGCTGCTGATCGGCCCGGCCGGCGCCGGCAAGACCACCGTGGCGCGGCTCTGGGCGGCCCGCCGCCGCGTGCCCACCGCCCATGTCTCCCTGGACGACGTCCGCGAGTGGGTCTGCTCCGGTTTCGCCGACCCGCAGGCCGGCTGGAACGACCACTCCGAGGCCCAGTACCGACTGGCCCGCCGCACCTGCGGCTTCGCCGCCCGTAACTTCCTCGCCAACGGCATCTCCTGCATCCTCGACGACGCCGTCTTCCCCGACCGCCCGGTCGTCGGCCTCGGCGGCTGGAAACGCCACGTGGGCCCCGGCCTGCTGCCCGTCGTGCTGCTGCCGGGACTGGAGATCGTCCTGGAGCGCAACGCCGCCCGCAGCGGCAACCGCAGGCTCTCCGACGAGGAGGTCGCCCGCATCCACGGCCGGATGGCCGGCTGGTACGGCTCCGGCCTCCCGATCATCGACAACTCGACGTACGACGTGGAGACCACCGCCCGGGTCCTGGACGACGTCCTCGCCCGCTCCATTGCCTCACCGCCCACCTGGTGAGCGGCCCCGCGGGCCCCGGTCGGATGCGCTGGCCGGGCGGCGAGCGGGATTCGTTCGTACGCTCGGAGCATGTCTGAGGTGCACGCCGTCCGACGCGGGCTGCTCCGCGACCGCTGCGCCGCCGCGGGGTCCGCGGCCGCCCTGGTCTCCCGCCCCGCCAACGTCCGCTACCTCGCGGGCGGAGCGCCGCCCGGCGCCGTGCTGCTGCTCGGCCCCGGCGAGGACGTTCTGCTCTGCCCGCGCGCCCCGGGCGGCGAGGCCGGCCACGGACGGCCCGACGAGGCGCTCCGGGTCGACATCCTGCCCGTACCGGACGGAGATCCGGTGGTGGAGGCCGCGGGGCTGGCCGCCGCCTCCGGCGCGGACTCGCTCGCCGTGGAGGAGCACGACCTGACCGTGGCCCGCCACCGCGCCATGGCGAAGGCCGCTCCGGGCCTGAAGCTGGCCGATCTGGGCTTCACCGTCGAACAGCAGCGGATCGTCAAGGACGAGGAGGAGATCGGCTGTCTCCGCATCGCCTCGGAGATCACCGACCAGGCCCTCGGCGAACTCCTCGAATCGATCCTCGTCGGCCGCACCGAGCGCCACCTCGCGCTGGAGCTGGAGCGCCGCCTGGTCGACCACGGCGCGGACGGCCCCGCCTTCGCCACCTCCGTCGCCACCGGCCCCCACTCCGGCCAGAGCCGCCACCGGCCCTCCGACCGCCGGGTGGAGGAGGGCGATTTCCTCTCCGTACGCCTCGGTGCGAGCTACCACGGATACCGCTGCGAGATCGGCCGGACCTTCGTCATCGGCACCGCCCCGGCCCAGTGGCAGATCGAGCTGTACGACCTCGTTTTCGCCGCTCAGCGAGGCGGCAGGGAGGCGTTGGCGCCGGGCGCCGCCTACCGGGACGTGGACCGTGCGGCCAGGCACCTCCTAGAGTCGGCGGGGCACGGTGAGGGCCTCCAGCCGTGGACCGGGCACGGTGTGGGGCTCGAAATCGAGGAGGACCCGCAATTGGCACCGACGGCCATGGGTAAACTGGACGCTTGTGTGCCGGTCACCGTCGGACCGGGGGTCCACCTCCCGGGCCGGGGCGGTGTCCGGATCGATGACACGCTCGTCGTGCGCCCCGAGGCGGACGGCGGACCCGAGCTACTCACCATGACGACCAAGGAACTGCTCGCGCTCTAGCGCGCATCCCCGGTCGTTCCACCAGCTTCAGTCCAGGAGATTCCGCAACCGTGGCTTCCACGAACGACCTCAAGAACGGCCTGGTGCTCAAGCTCGACGGAGGCCAGCTCTGGTCCGTCGTCGAGTTCCAGCACGTCAAGCCCGGCAAGGGCCCCGCCTTCGTGCGCACCAAGCTCAAGAACGTGCTCTCCGGCAAGGTCGTCGACAAGACGTTCAACGCCGGCGTGAAGGTCGAGACGGCCACCATCGACCGCCGCGACATGCAGTTCTCGTACATGGACGGCGAGTACTTCGTCTTCATGGACATGGACACGTACGACCAGCTCATGGTCGACCGCAAGGCCGTCGGCAACGCCGCCAACTTCCTGATCGAGGGCTTCACCGCCTCGGTCGCCCAGCACGAGGGCGAGGTGCTCTACGTCGAGCTGCCCGCCGCCGTCGAGCTGACCATCCAGCACACGGACCCGGGCGTCCAGGGCGACCGCTCCACCGGTGGCACCAAGCCCGCCACCCTGGAGACCGGTTACGAGATCGGCGTGCCGCTCTTCATCTCCACCGGCGAGAAGATCAAGGTCGACACCCGCTCGGGCGACTACCTCGGCCGGGTGAACAGCTAACCGTGGCTGCCCGGAACAAGGCCCGCAAGCGCGCCTTCCAGATCCTCTTCGAGGCCGACCAGCGCGGCGAGTCCGTGCAGAGCGTGCTCGCGGACTGGGTCCGGCACTCGCGGACCGACGACCGTCAGCCGCCGGTCGGCGAGTTCACGATGGAGCTGGTCGAGGGGTACGCCGAGTACGCGGACCGGATCGACGACCTCATCGTCACCTATGCCGTGGACTGGGAGATCGACCGCATGCCGGTCGTCGACCGCAACATCATCCGGCTCGGCGCGTACGAGCTGATCTGGATGGACGAGACCCCGGACGCCGTGGTGATCGACGAGGCGGTCCAGCTCGCCAAGGAGTTCTCCACCGACGACTCCCCGTCGTTCGTGAACGGCCTGCTGGCCCGCTTCAAGGACCTCAAGCCGAACCTCCGCCGGGAGCAGTAGCCCGGCCCGGTGCGGGGCTGCTCCGCCACGTACGCCACGAAGGGCCCACGGTCAGCCGACCGTGGGCCCTTCGGCATCCGGGCCGTCGGCTGCGGACGAAAAACCGCCGGGCCGGCGGAACCCGAAGGTTCCCGCCGGCCCGGCGGCACGTTTCTGCTGTGGGGTCCGCGGCGGTGGGCCCGGATCCCGGCAGGTCTCAGCTCTCGTCGTGGGAGACCGCGCGGCGCGCGTCCGCGTCCAGCACGCCCCAGCTGATGAGCTGCTCCGTCAGGACGGAAGGCGACTGGTCGTAGATCACGGCGAGGGTGCGCAGGTCGTCCTGGCGGATCGAGAGCACCTTGCCGTTGTAGTCACCGCGCTGGCTCTGGATGGTCGCCGCGTAGCGCTGCAGCGGACCGGCCTTCTCCGGCGGGACGTGGGCGAGGCGCTCCAGGTCCAGGACGAGCTTCGGCGGCGGCTCGGCGGCCCCGCCCGGCGTCGTACCGGGCAGCAGCTCCTGCACCGGGACCCCGTAGAAATCCGCCAGCTCGGCGAGGCGCTGCACGGTCACGGCACGGTCGCCGCGCTCGTACGAACCGACCACGACGGCCTTCCAGCGGCCCTGTGACTTCTCCTCCACGCCGTGGAGGGAGAGGCCCTGCTGGGTGCGGATGGCACGGAGTTTGGCCCCGAGCTGTTTTGCGTATTCGCTGGACATATGGCTCCCCGGACGCTGGAACAGTGTGCGGCTCCGCCGCGTGGCTGGTAACTCACTGTGAGGTTACGCAGCGTTACTTGGATGCGTCAAGCCGAATGGTCCGGACCGGCGCCTCCAGGGGGCGGGGCCAAGGCCTCACACAAGCCCTGGTAACGTGAGTGACGTAATTTCGACGTCCTTTAAGGTCCGTCCCGTGAGGCGGAGAAGGAGGTCCGTTTCTTATGGACGCACAGCACGACGGCACAGGCAACGCGGCACGCCCCGTTCTCGAGGCCCCCGACATCGCCCGTGTTCTGACCCGTATCGCCCACGAGATCGTCGAACGCGCCAAGGGCGCCGACGACGTGGTGCTGCTCGGCATCCCGACGCGGGGCGTCTTCCTCGCCCGCCGGCTGGCCGACAAACTCGAAGAGATCACCGGCCGGAAAATGCCGGTCGGCTCCCTGGACATCACCATGTACCGCGACGACCTGAGGCTGCGCCCGGCGCGCGCCCTGGCCCGTACGGACATCCCCGGCGAGGGCATCGAGGGGAAGCTGGTCGTCCTCGTCGACGACGTGCTCTTCTCCGGCCGCACGATCCGCGCCGCGCTCGACGCGCTCGGCGACATCGGCCGCCCGCGCGCCGTGCAGCTCGCGGTCCTCGTCGACCGCGGCCACCGCGAACTCCCGATCCGCGCCGACTACGTCGGCAAGAACCTCCCCACGTCGCTGCGGGAGACGGTCAAGGTCCAGCTCGCCGAGGAGGACGGCCGCGACGCCGTGCTGCTCGGTGTCCAGCGGACCGAGCCCGCGGACGCGCAGTAGTCCCGAGCCCTTCCGTACGCCCTTCCGGGGGACGTACGAGGTGCTCCCGCGCGCCCGCATGCCCGCACACCCTCCTCCAGCCACCGGAGAACCCCAGATGAAGCGCCACCTCATCTCGGCCGCCGACCTCACCCGCGACGACGCCGTCCTGATCCTCGACACCGCCGAGGAGATGGCCCGGGTCGCGGACCGGCCGATCAAGAAGCTCCCGACCCTGCGCGGCCGTACCGTCGTCAACCTCTTCTTCGAGGACTCGACCCGGACCCGTATCTCCTTCGAGGCCGCCGCCAAGCGGCTCTCCGCCGACGTCATCAACTTCTCCGCCAAGGGCTCCTCGGTCTCCAAGGGCGAGTCCCTGAAGGACACCGCGCTGACCCTGGAGGCGATGGGCGCCGACGCCGTCGTCATCCGGCACGGCTCCTCCGGCGCCCCCTACCGGCTCGCCACCTCCGGCTGGATCGACGGAGCCGTGGTCAACGCCGGCGACGGCACCCACGAGCACCCCACCCAGGCCCTGCTGGACGCCTTCACCATGCGGCGCCGCCTCGTCGGCGCCGACACCGGCCTCGGCCGCGACCTGGACGGCCGCCGGATCACCATCGTCGGCGACATCCTGCACAGCCGCGTCGCCCGCTCCAACGTCCACCTGCTCACCACGCTCGGCGCGCACGTCACCCTGGTGGCCCCGCCCACGCTGGTGCCGGTCGGCGTCGAACAGTGGCCCTGCGAGGTCAGCTACAGCCTGGACGACGTGCTGGCGAAGTCCGACGCGGTGATGATGCTGCGTGTGCAGCGCGAACGGATGAACGCCGCCTACTTCCCGACCGAGCGCGAGTACTCCCGCCGCTACGGCCTGGACGGCCTGCGCATGGCGAAGATGCCCGAGCACGCCATCGTCATGCACCCCGGCCCGATGGTCCGCGGCATGGAGATCACCGCCGAGGTCGCCGACTCCGACCGCTGCACGGCCGTCGAGCAGGTCGCCAACGGCGTCTCCATCCGGATGGCCGTCCTCTACCTGCTGCTCGGCGGCTCCGACACCGCCCTGTCCGCTCCTGCCCGCCCCGAGAGCCCCGCCCGTACCGAGGAGACCAAGTAACCATGAGCAAGATCCTTATCCGCGGTGCGCGGATCCTCGGCGGCGAGCCGCAGGACGTGCTGATCGACGGCGAGACCGTCGCCGAGGTGGGCACGGGCATCGACGCCCCCGACGGCGCCACCGTCATCGAGGCGGCGGGCCAGATCCTGCTGCCCGGCCTCGTCGACCTCCACACCCACCTGCGCGAGCCCGGCCGCGAGGACTCCGAGACCGTCCTCACCGGCACCCGGGCCGCGGCGGCCGGCGGCTTCACCGCCGTCCACGCCATGGCCAACACCTTCCCCGTCGCCGACACCGCCGGCGTCGTCGAGCAGGTCTGGCGCCTCGGCAAGGAGTCCGGCTACTGCGACGTCCAGCCCGTCGGCGCCGTCACCGTCGGCCTGGAGGGCAAGAAGCTCGCCGAGCTCGGGGCGATGCACGACTCGGCCGCCGGAGTGGTGGTCTTCTCCGACGACGGCAAGTGCGTCGACGACGCGGTGATCATGCGCCGTGCCCTGGAGTACGTGAAGGCCTTCGACGGCGTCGTCGCCCAGCACGCCCAGGAGCCCCGCCTGACCGAGGGCGCCCAGATGAACGAGGGCGTCGTCTCCGCCGAGCTCGGCCTCGGCGGCTGGCCAGCCGTCGCCGAGGAGTCGATCATCGCCCGCGACGTCCTCCTCGCCGCCCACGTCGGCTCCCGCGTCCACATCTGCCACCTCTCCACCGCCGGCTCCGTGGAGATCGTCCGCTGGGCCAAGTCCAAGGGCTGGAACGTCACGGCGGAGGTCACCCCGCACCACCTCCTCCTCACCGACGAGCTGGTCCGCTCCTACAACCCGGTCTACAAGGTGAACCCGCCGCTGCGCACCGAGGCCGACGTCCTGGCCCTGCGCGAGGCGCTCGCCGACGGCACGATCGACTGCGTCGCCACCGACCACGCCCCGCACCCGCACGAGGACAAGGACTGCGAGTGGGCGGCGGCGGCCATGGGCATGGTGGGCCTGGAGACCGCGCTCTCCGTCGTCCAGCAGACGATGGTGGACACCGGCCTGATCGACTGGGCGGGCGTCGCCGACCGCATGTCGTTCCGTCCCGCGGCCATCGGCCGCCTCGAAGGACACGGCCGTCCCGTCTCGGCGGGTGAGCCCGCCAACCTCACGCTGGTCGATCCGGCATACCGTGGAGCCGTGGACCCCGCGGGCTTCGCGTCCCGCAGCCGGAACACCCCGTACGAGGGGCGTGAGCTGCCGGGCCGCGTCACCCATACCTTCCTGCGGGGCCGTGCCACGGTCGTCGACGGGAAGCTCGCGTGACAACTCTTACCCCCCTGTACCTCCTGGCCGCCGAGCAGAAGTCGGCGGAAGTGACGGACTGGTCCGCCCGCATCGCCTGGGTGATCGGCCTGCTGGTCTTCATCGCCCTCGTCTACTGGCTGATGCGCGAGGGCTGGAAATGGCGCGGACGGCTCCAGTCCGACCTGCCCGAGCTCGCGGCCACGCCTGACGGCTTCGCCGACGACGAGACGCTGCTGACGCTGGAAGGGCGCTACCACGCCTCCACCACCGCCGGGCAGTGGCTCGACCGGATCGTCGCGCACGGCCTCGGCACCCGCAGCCGGACCGAGCTGACGCTGACCGCCCGCGGTCTGGACGTCGTACGCCCCGGCGCGAGCGACTTCTTCATCCCGGCCGAGGCCCTGCGCGAGGCCCGTCTCGACAAGGCGCTCGCCGGCAAGGTCCTCCCCGAGGGCGGCCTGCTGATCATCAGCTGGGCCCACGGCGAGACCCTGATCGACTCCGGCTTCCGCTCCGACCGCGCGGCCGAGCACCAGGCCTGGGTCGACGCCGTCAACCGGCTGGCCGGCGCCCCGGCCGCCACGGAACTCACCAGCACCACTACGGAAGGCACCGCACGATGACGATCTCCACCCGGGGGGCCCTGACCCCCGCCGTACTCGTCCTGGAGGACGGCCGCGCCTTCCGCGGCCGTGCCTACGGGGCCGTGGGGGAGACCTTCGGCGAAGCGGTGTTCTCCACCGGCATGACCGGTTACCAGGAGACGCTGACCGACCCCTCGTACCACCGCCAGGTCGTCGTCATGACGGCCCCGCACGTCGGCAACACCGGCGTCAACGACGAGGACCCGGAGTCGGGCCGTATCTGGGTCTCCGGTTACGTCGTCCGCGACCCCGCCCGCAAGCCGTCCAACTGGCGCTCGCAGCGCTCGCTGGACGAGGAGCTGGCGGCGCAGGGCGTCGTCGGCATCAGCGGCGTCGACACCCGCGCCCTCACCCGCCACCTGCGCGAGCGCGGTGCGATGCGGGTCGGGATCTTCTCCGGCAACGCGATCGCGGACGAGGGCACACTGCTGGCGAAGGTGCGCCAGGCGCCGGAGATGACGGGCGCGGACCTGTCCGCCGAGGTCGCCACCAAGGAGGCGTACGTCGTCCCCGCGATCGGCACGAAGAAGTTCACGGTCGCCGCGGTGGACCTGGGCATCAAGGGCATGACGCCGCACCGGATGGCGGAGCGCGGCATCGAGGTGCACGTGCTGCCCGCCACCGCGACGCTGGAGGAGGTGTACGCGGTCCAGCCCGACGGCGTCTTCTTCTCCAACGGCCCCGGCGACCCGTCCACCGCCGACCACCCCGTGGCGCTGATGCAGGGCGTCCTGGAGCGGTCCACTCCGCTGTTCGGCATCTGCTTCGGCAACCAGATCCTCGGCCGGGCGCTGGGCTTCGGCACGTACAAGCTGAAGTACGGCCACCGGGGCATCAACCAGCCGGTGCAGGACCGCACCACCGGCAAGGTCGAGGTCACCGCGCACAACCACGGCTTCGCCGTCGACGCTCCGCTGGACAAGGTCTCCGACACGGAGTTCGGCCGCGCCGAGGTCAGCCACGTCTGCCTGAACGACCAGGTGGTCGAGGGCCTCCAACTCCTGGACCGGCCCGCCTTCAGCGTCCAGTACCACCCCGAGGCGGCGGCCGGCCCGCACGACGCCGCCTACCTGTTCGACCGTTTCGTCTCTCTGATGGAGGGCCAGCGTGCCTAAGCGCTCCGATATCCAGTCCGTCCTGGTCATCGGCTCGGGTCCGATCGTCATCGGCCAGGCCGCCGAGTTCGACTACTCCGGCACCCAGGCCTGCCGGGTCCTCAAGGCCGAAGGCCTGCGGGTCATCCTGGTCAACTCCAACCCCGCCACGATCATGACCGACCCGGAGATCGCCGACGCCACCTACGTCGAGCCGATCACTCCGGAGTTCGTCGAGAAGATCATCGCGAAGGAGCGCCCCGACGCGCTCCTGCCGACCCTCGGCGGCCAGACCGCGCTGAACACGGCGATCTCCATGCACGAGCAGGGTGTGCTGGAGAAGTACGGCGTCGAGCTCATCGGCGCCAACGTCGAGGCGATCAACAAGGGCGAGGACCGCGACCTCTTCAAGGGCGTCGTGGAGGCCGTCAAGGCCAAGATCGGCTACGGCGAGTCCGCCCGGTCCGTCATCTGCCACTCCATGGACGACGTCATCGCCGGCGTCGACACCCTCGGCGGCTACCCCGTCGTCGTACGCCCCTCCTTCACCATGGGCGGCGCCGGCTCCGGCTTCGCCCACGACGAGGAGGAGCTGCGCCGCATCGCCGGCCAGGGCCTCACGCTCTCCCCGACCACCGAGGTGCTCCTGGAGGAGTCCATCCTCGGCTGGAAGGAGTACGAGCTGGAGCTGATGCGCGACCGGAACGACAACGTCGTGGTCGTCTGCTCCATCGAGAACTTCGACCCGATGGGCGTCCACACCGGCGACTCCATCACCGTCGCCCCGGCGATGACGCTCACCGACCGCGAGTACCAGCGGCTGCGCGATGTCGGCATCGCGATCATCCGCGAGGTCGGCGTCGACACCGGCGGCTGCAACATCCAGTTCGCGATCGACCCCGCCGACGGCCGGGTCATCGTCATCGAGATGAACCCGCGCGTCTCCCGCTCCTCGGCGCTGGCGTCGAAGGCGACCGGCTTCCCGATCGCCAAGATCGCCGCGAAGCTGGCCGTCGGCTACACGCTGGACGAGATCCCGAACGACATCACCGAGAAGACGCCGGCCTCCTTCGAGCCGACGCTCGACTACGTCGTCGTCAAGGCACCCCGGTTCGCCTTCGAGAAGTTCCCTTCCGCCGACTCGACCCTCACCACCACCATGAAGTCGGTGGGCGAGGCCATGGCGATCGGCCGGAACTTCACCGAAGCCCTCCAGAAGGCGCTGCGCTCGCTGGAGAAGAAGGGCTCGCAGTTCGCCTTCACCGGTCCGGTGGGGGACAAGGCCGAGCTTCTCGCGGAAGCGGTCCGTCCGACCGACGGCCGCATCAACACCGTCATGCAGGCCATCCGCGCCGGAGCCACCCAGGAGGAGGTCTTCGACGCGACGAAGATCGACCCGTGGTTCGTGGACCAGCTCTTCCTGATCAAGGAGATCGCCGACGAGCTGGCCGCCGCCGACAAGCTCGGTCCTGAGCTGCTCGCGGAGGCCAAGCGGCACGGCTTCTCGGACGTGCAGATCGGCGAGATCCGCAGCCTGCGCGAGGACGTCGTCCGCGAGGTCCGCCACGCGCTCGGCATCCGCCCGGTCTACAAGACGGTTGACACGTGCGCCGCCGAGTTCGCGGCGAAGACGCCGTACTTCTACTCCTCCTACGACGAGGAGTCCGAGGTCGCTCAGCGGACGAAGCCCGCCGTGATCATCCTCGGCTCCGGGCCGAACCGCATCGGCCAGGGCATCGAGTTCGACTACTCCTGCGTCCACGCCTCCTTCGCGCTGAGCGACGCCGGGTACGAGACCGTGATGGTCAACTGCAACCCGGAGACGGTCTCCACGGACTACGACACCTCCGACCGGCTCTACTTCGAGCCGCTCACTCTGGAGGACGTCCTGGAGATCGTCCACGCCGAGTCGCTGGCCGGTCCGATCGCCGGCGTCATCGTGCAGCTCGGCGGCCAGACCCCGCTGGGCCTCTCGCAGGCGCTGAAGGACAACGGCGTCCGGGTCGTCGGCACGTCTCCGGAGGCGATCCACGCCGCCGAGGACCGCGGCGCCTTCGGCCAGGTCCTCGCCGAAGCCGGGCTCCCGGCCCCCAAGCACGGCACCGCCACCACCTTCCACGGCGCCAAGGCCATCGCCGACGAGATCGGCTACCCCGTCCTCGTACGGCCGTCCTACGTGCTCGGCGGACGCGGCATGGAGATCGTGTACGACGAGGCGCGCCTGGAGTCGTACATCGCGGAGTCCACCGAGATCAGCCCGACCCGGCCGGTTCTGGTGGACCGGTTCCTGGACGACGCGATCGAGATCGACGTCGACGCGCTGTACGACGGCACCGAGCTGTACCTCGGCGGCGTCATGGAGCACATCGAGGAGGCCGGTATCCACTCCGGTGACTCCGCCTGTGCGCTGCCGCCGATCACGCTGGGCGGGTTCGACATCAAGCGGCTGCGCGCCTCCACCGAGGCCATCGCCAAGGGTGTCGGCGTACGCGGGCTGATCAACATCCAGTTCGCGCTGTCCGGGGACATCCTCTACGTCCTGGAGGCCAACCCGCGCGCCTCCCGTACGGTTCCCTTCACCTCCAAGGCCACCGCCGTCCCGCTCGCCAAGGCCGCCGCGCGCATCTCGCTCGGCGCGACCATCGCCGAGCTGCGCACCGAGGGCCTGCTGCCGAAGACCGGTGACGGCGGCACACTGCCGCTGGACGCGCCGATCTCCGTCAAGGAAGCCGTCATGCCGTGGTCCCGGTTCCGCGACATCCACGGGCGCGGTGTCGACACGGTCCTCGGCCCGGAGATGCGCTCCACCGGCGAGGTCATGGGCATCGACTCGGTCTTCGGTACGGCGTACGCCAAGTCGCAGGCCGGCGCGTACGGGCCGCTGCCGACGTCCGGGCGGGCGTTCATCTCGGTCGCCAACCGGGACAAGCGCTCGATGATCTTCCCGGCCCGTGAGCTCGTCGCGCACGGCTTCGAGCTGATGGCCACCTCCGGTACGGCCGAGGTCCTCAAGCGCAACGGCATCAACGCCACGATCGTGCGCAAGCAGTCCGAAGGCACCGGCCCCAACGGTGAGAAGACGATCGTCCAGCACATCCACGACGGCGAAGTCGACCTCATCGTCAACACGCCTTACGGCACCGGCGGCCGCCTCGACGGCTACGAGATCCGTACGGCTGCCGTGGCCCGCTCCGTGCCCTGCCTGACCACCGTCCAGGCACTCGCCGCGGCGGTTCAGGGCATCGACGCCCTCAACGGCGGCGACGTCGGCGTCCGCTCCCTCCAGGAACACGCCGAGCACTTGACCGCGGCGCGCGACTAACAGCCCAGCAGGGGGACACCGGAAACGGTGTCCCCCTCTCTGTGAGGACACCACTCCATGTACAAGTTCTTCTTCCGGCTGGTCTTCAAGCGGATGGACCCCGAGCAGGCCCATTACGCCGCCTTCCGCTGGATCCGCCTCGCCGCCCGCATCCCCGTCCTGCGCACCTTCCTCGCCGCCGCTCTCGCACCCCGCTACAAGGAGCTGCGCACCGAGGCGCTCGGCCTCCGGATGCACGGTCCTTTCGGGCTGGCCGCCGGCTTCGACAAGAACGCCGTCGCGATCGACGGCATGGCGATGCTCGGCTTCGACCACGTCGAGATCGGCACCGTCACCGGTGAACCGCAGCCCGGCAACCCCAAGCAGCGCCTCTTCCGCCTCGTCGCGGACCGCGCGCTGATCAACCGCATGGGCTTCAACAACGAGGGCTCCGCCGCCGTCGCCGCCCGTCTCGCCTCCCGTAACCCGGTCTTCCGCACCACCGTCGGCGTCAACATCGGCAAGACCAAGGTCGTGCCGGAGACCGAGGCCGCCGCCGACTACGTGAAGTCCACCGAGGCCCTCGCCGCCCACGCGGACTACCTCGTCGTCAACGTCTCCTCGCCCAACACCCCGGGCCTGCGCAACCTCCAGGCCACCGAGTCGCTGCGGCCGCTGCTCACCGCCGTCCGCGAGGCCGCCGACCGTACCGTCACCGACCGCCGCGTCCCGCTGCTCGTCAAGATCGCCCCGGACCTCGCGGACGAGGACGTGGACGCGGTCGCCGACCTCGCCGTGGAGCTGGGTCTCGACGGGATCATCGCCACCAACACCACCATCGCCCGCGAAGGGCTCGGCCTGACGTCCGCCCCCGAACTGGTGGCCGAGACCGGCGGACTCTCCGGCGCACCCCTCAAGGAGCGCTCCCTGGCCGTCCTGAGCCGCCTGTACGCCCGCGTCGGGACCCGGATCACCCTGGTGGGCGTCGGGGGCGTGGAGAGTGCCGAGGACGCCTGGCAGCGGATCCTGGCCGGGGCCACCCTCGTACAGGGTTACAGCGCCTTCATCTACGAGGGTCCTTTCTACGCACGCGCGATCCATAGGGGCCTCGCCGCCCGTCTCGCCGCATCCCCGTACGCCACCCTCGCCGAGGCCGTCGGCGCCGAGACCCGGAAGAGGGCCGCCCTGTGACCCCCGAACCCTTCGGCACGCGGCTGCGCCACGCCATGGACACCCGCGGGCCGCTCTGCGTCGGCATCGACCCGCACGCCTCCCTGCTCACCTCCTGGGGACTGAACGACGACATCGCGGGCCTTGAGCGCTTCACCCGGACCACCGTGGAGGCGCTGGCCGACCGGGTCGCCGTCCTCAAGCCGCAGTCGGCGTTCTTCGAGCGGTTCGGCTCGCGCGGCATCGCCGTACTGGAGAAGGCCGTCGCCGAGGCACGGTCCGCCGGAGCGCTCGTCCTGATGGACGCCAAGCGCGGCGACATCGGCTCCACCATGGGCGCCTACGCGGCGACCTACCTGGACCAGGACTCCCCGCTCTTCTCCGACGCCGTCACCGTCTCCCCGTACCTCGGGTTCGGTTCGCTGCGCCCGGCCCTCGACGCGGCCGCCGCCTCTGGCGCGGGCGTCTTCGTCCTGGCCCTCACCTCCAACCCGGAGGGCGCCGAGGTCCAGCGCGCCACCGCCGCCGACGGCCGCTCGCTGGCCCAGCTGATGCTCGACCACATGGCGACGGAGAACGCGGGCGCGGCGCCGCTCGGCTCGGTCGGTGCGGTGGTCGGGGCGACGCTCGGCGACGCCGGCGTGAACCTGGCGATCAACGGACCGCTCCTCGCGCCCGGCATCGGCGCCCAGGGCGCCACCCCGGCGGATCTTCCCGCGGTCTTCGGCGACGCGGTCGGCAACGTGGTGCCGAGCGTGAGCCGGGGCGTGCTGCGCCACGGTCCGGACGCGTCAGGGCTGCGCGAAGCGGCCGAGCGGTTCGCGGACGAGGTCCGCGCTGCCGTCTCCGGCAGTTGACCCTGGCACGTTTACGGGCCGCTGACGAATTACTGACCGGAAACCCGGTGGTTATGCGGTAAATGTCCTGGTCGGCCAAGGCTGACCAGGACTTTTCGTCTGTTCTCGCTGACTACAGCGGCCTTGGCCGCTAGTCTCCGTCGAGAGCAGCCGAGCACACCGTGTTCGTCGCTCACCTGGTGGAGGGCGTCCAGCTTCCCCACCGGTCCGTATCCGACAGATCGACATCCGAGGTGACGTAGGCGTGGCTCTTCCGCCCCTTACCCCTGAACAGCGCGCAGCCGCGCTCGAAAAGGCCGCCGCGGCTCGCCGGGAGCGGGCCGAGGTCAAGAATCGACTCAAGCACTCCGGCGCCTCCCTCCACGAGGTCATCAAGCAGGGCCAGGAGAACGACGTCATCGGGAAGATGAAGGTCTCCGCCCTCCTGGAGTCCCTGCCGGGCGTCGGCAAGGTCCGCGCCAAGCAGATCATGGAGCGTCTCGGCATCTCCGAAAGCCGCCGGGTCCGGGGTCTCGGCTCCAACCAGATCGCATCCCTGGAGCGGGAGTTCGGCGGCAGCCCCGCCTGACGTTCCGGCCGCCGATCCGTCCGGCGTTCTCAGGCACTCCTGAGAACCTGGATAATCGCTCCATGGCTGCAACATCCCGGGGGACGTCCCCCGTACCCCCGGACGTACGTCCGCGGCTGACCGTGCTCTCCGGCCCCTCCGGGGTCGGCAAGAGCACGGTCGTCGCTCATATGCGCTCCGTGCACCCCGAGGTCTGGCTCTCCGTGTCGGCGACGACCCGCAAGCCGCGCCCCGGGGAGCGCAACGGTGTCCACTACTTCTTCGTGGACGACGAGGAGTTCGACAAGCTCGTCGCCAACGGCGAGCTGCTGGAGTGGGCCGAGTTCGCGGGCAACCGCTACGGCACACCGCGCCGTGCCGTGCTCGACCGCCTGGAGGCGGGTGAGCCGGTGCTGCTGGAGATCGACCTCCAGGGTGCGCGGCTGGTCCGCCAGTCGATGGACGACGCGCGCCTGGTCTTCCTGGCTCCGCCGAGCTGGGAGGAGCTGGTGCGCCGGCTCACCGGCCGGGGCACCGAGGCGCCCGAGGTGATCGAGCGCAGGCTCGCCGCCGCGAAGGTCGAACTGGCCGCCGAGGCCGAGTTCGATACGACGCTCGTCAACACCTCCGTCGAGGATGTCGCCCGCGAGCTGCTAGCCTTGATGCTTCAGGCCTAGATTCCGGCGATCGTCAAGACCGCTCGGATCCTTGATCTACACCCCCTTCGGAAGGCAGAGAGTGTCCTCTTCCATCACCACGCCCGAGGGCATCATCAACCCGCCGATTGATGAGCTCCTCGAGGCCACCGACTCGAAGTACAGCCTGGTGATCTACGCCGCCAAGCGCGCGCGTCAGATCAACGCGTACTACTCGCAGCTCGGCGAAGGTCTCCTCGAGTACGTCGGTCCGCTCGTCGACACCCACGTGCACGAGAAGCCGCTGTCGATCGCGCTCCGCGAGATCAACGCGGGCCTGCTGACCTCCGAGCCCATCGAGGGCCCCGCTCAGTAAGCTTCCTTCCACCTCAGGCCCGGCGGCCCGTCCGCCGGGCCTGAGGTGTGTCCGGGGCCGGGTGAACAGGCTCGGCGCGGTGAGGCAGCATGGGAACCACGCTTCTTAGTTACGTTGCCGAGTGCGGGGAGACGCAGTGGACAAGCCGAAGGTCGTCCTGGGGGTCAGCGGGGGCATCGCCGCCTACAAGGCGTGCGAGCTGCTGCGCCGGCTGACCGAGTCCGGGCACGATGTACGGGTCGTCCCGACCGCCTCGTCGCTGCACTTCGTCGGCGCCGCCACCTGGTCCGCGCTCTCCGGCCACCCCGTCTCCGACCAGGTCTGGGACGACGTCCACGAGGTGCCCCACGTACGGATCGGGCAGGGCGCCGACCTCGTCGTCGTCGCTCCGGCCACCGCCGACATGCTGGCCAAGGCCGCCCACGGGCTCGCCGACGACCTGCTCACCAACACGCTCCTGACCGCCCGCTGTCCGGTGGTCTTCGCCCCGGCGATGCACACCGAGATGTGGGAACACCCGGCCACCCAGGAGAACGTGGCGACGCTGCGCCGCCGGGGCGCCGTCGTCATCGAGCCCGCGGTGGGACGGCTCACCGGCGTCGACACCGGCAAGGGCCGGCTGCCGGACCCGGGCGAGATCTTCGAGGTCTGCCGACGGGTGCTGGCGCGCGGGGTCACCGAGCCCGATCTCGCGGGCCGCCATGTGGTGATCAGCGCCGGCGGCACCCGCGAGCCCCTGGACCCGGTGCGCTACCTCGGCAACCGGTCCTCCGGCAAGCAGGGGTACGCGCTGGCGCGTACCGCTGTGGCCCGCGGCGCGCGCGTCACCCTGATCGAGGCCAACACCGGCCTGCCCGACCCGGCCGGGGCCGATGTCGTACGGATCGGCACGGCGGTCCAGCTGCGGGAGGCGGTCCTGAAGGCGGCCGCCGACGCGGACGTGGTGGTGATGGCGGCGGCCGTGGCCGACTTCCGGCCCGCCGCGTACGCCACCGGAAAGATCAAGAAGAGGGACGGCGAGGAGGCGCCCGTCGTCCCGCTCGTCCGCAACCCCGACATCCTCGCCGAGGTCGCCGCCGACCGGGCCCGGCCGGGGCAGCTCGTGGTGGGTTTCGCCGCCGAGACCGACGACGTCCTCGTCAACGGCCGGGCCAAGCTCCGCCGCAAGGGGTGCGATCTGCTCGTGGTCAACGAGGTGGGGGAGCGCAAGACCTTCGGCTCCGAGGAGAACGAGGCGGTCGTCCTCGCCGCCGACGGGACGGAGACCCCGGTGCCGTACGGACCCAAGGAAGCGCTCGCCGACACGGTCTGGGATCTGGTTTCGGGAAGGTTCCAGCAGATGTGACAATCAACCCTCTGGCCGAGCCAGAGTGGTTCATAACGGGATGTAACCACCGTCCGGAACGGTGGATTATCCTTCAGGTGTCCGACGTGTCACGGGCTGTCGTGCTCCAAAGGGCGAGACGCATGCCCCGTCCGCCGGGCGTGACCGATAAACTGGTCGACGGTACGTACCGAGCGCAGCTCTCGGCCGTGCCACCCATGATCAGCCAGCAGCCGCTGCAACCCCAGGGAGCGATGTGTCCCGCCGTCTCTTCACCTCGGAATCTGTCACCGAGGGTCACCCCGACAAGATCGCTGACCAGATCAGCGACACGATCCTCGACGCGCTCCTGCGCGACGACCCCGCCTCGCGCGTCGCCGTCGAGACCTTGATCACCACCGGTCTGGTGCATGTCGCGGGCGAGGTCACGACCAAGGCCTACGCCGACATCCCCAACCTCGTGCGCAACAAGGTGCTGGAGATCGGCTACGACTCCTCCAAAAAGGGCTTCGACGGTGCCTCCTGTGGCGTCTCGGTCTCCATCGGCGCGCAGTCGCCGGACATCGCGCAGGGCGTCGACACCGCCTACGAGAAGCGGGTCGGGGGTGCCGCCGCGGGTGGAGAGGTCGACGAGCTCGACAAGCAGGGCGCCGGCGACCAGGGCCTGATGTTCGGGTACGCCTGCGACGAGACCCCCGAGCTCATGCCGCTCCCGATCCACATCGCGCACCGCCTCTCGCGGCGCCTGTCCGAGGTGCGGAAGAACGGGACCATCCCCTACCTCCGCCCCGACGGCAAGACCCAGGTCACCATCGAGTACGACGGTGACAAGGCGGTCCGCCTGGACACCGTGGTCGTCTCCTCGCAGCACGCCAGCGACATCGACCTGGACTCGCTGCTCGCGCCCGACATCCGCGAGTTCGTCGTCGAGCACGTGCTCGCGCAGCTCGTCGAGGACGGCATCAAGCTGGACACCGAGGGTTACCGCCTCCTGGTGAACCCGACCGGCCGCTTCGAGATCGGCGGCCCGATGGGCGACGCCGGCCTCACCGGCCGCAAGATCATCATCGACACCTACGGCGGCATGGCCCGCCACGGTGGCGGCGCCTTCTCCGGCAAGGACCCGTCCAAGGTCGACCGCTCGGCGGCGTACGCGATGCGCTGGGTGGCGAAGAACGTGGTGGCCGCAGGGCTCGCCACCCGCTGCGAGGTCCAGGTCGCCTACGCGATCGGCAAGGCCGAGCCGGTCGGTCTCTTCGTCGAGACCTTCGGCACCGCCGCCGTCGACACGGAGAAGATCGAGAACGCGATCGGTGAGGTCTTCGACCTCCGCCCGGCCGCGATCATCCGTGACCTCGACCTGCTCCGCCCGATCTACGCCCAGACCGCCGCGTACGGCCACTTCGGCCGTGAGCTCCCGGACTTCACCTGGGAGCGCACCGACCGCGTGGAGGCCCTCCGCGCGGCCGCCGGCCTCTAGCAGTACCGCACGGCTCATGAGTGGGGCCCGGACACCGAACACGGTGGCCGGGCCCCACTGCTCTGTGCGGGGCCGCCGCTGTCAGTGCCGTCTGGTAGGAATTTGGCTGTGAGCAGCGAGAACGAGCAGTCCGCCGATCCGGGAGCCGGGGCGGCCGAACCCGGGGCCGGGGCGCCGGAGCAGCTCGCGCTGATCCGGGAGACCGTGCGCCAGGCCAAGGTGCCGCGCGCCAAGCCGCGCACCTGGCGCGGCGCCGCGCTCGCCAAGGAGCTGCCGGTGGCGCGGGTGCTGGTCAACAAGGGCGTGCTCCACCTCGACCAGTTCTTCGACTACGCGGTCCCCGAGGAGCTGGACGCCGACGCGCAGCCCGGCGTGCGCGTACGGGTGCGGTTCGGCGCCGGGCGCCACAACGTGCAGGGCGGGCGGCGCGAGGGCGGCGGCCTGATCGACGGGTTCATCGTCGAGCGCCGCGCCGAGTCCGACTACCAGGGCACGCTGGCCGCCCTCGCCTATGTCGTCTCCCCGGAGCCGGTCCTCGGGCCCGAGCTGCTGGCGCTCTCGCGGGCGGTGGCCGACCGGTACGCGGGCAGCCTCGCCGACGTCCTCCAGCTCGCCGTGCCACCGCGCAACGGCCGCGCCGAGTCCAAGCCGTCCCCGGAGCCCCTGCCGCCGCCTCCGCCCCCGGAGCCGGGCACCTGGGAGCGGTACGGACAGGGCCCCGCCTTCCTCCGGGCCCTGGCCGAAGGCGGTGCGCCCCGAGCCGTCTGGACGGCCCTGCCGGGACCGCACTGGCCCGCCGAGATCGCCCGGGCCGTCGCGGCCACGCTCTCCTCCGGGCGCGGCGCGCTCGTCGTCGTCCCGGACGGCCGGGTCGCGGGGCGCGTGGACGCCGCCCTGACCGAGGTCCTCGGCGCGGGCCGCCACGCGCTGCTCACCGCCGACTCCGGCCCCGAGAAGCGCTACCGCCAGTGGCTCGCGGTGCGGCGGGGCTCGGTGCGGGCGGTCGTCGGGACCCGCGCCGCCATGTTCGCCCCGGTCCGGGACCTCGGCCTGGTCGCCGTCTGGGACGACGGGGACTCCAGCCACAGCGACACCAACGCCCCTTTCCCGCACGTCCGCGAGGTCCTGGAGCTACGGGCCACCCAGGGCCGGTGCGGCTTCCTGCTCGGCGGGACCAGCTGCACGGTCGAGGCCGCGCAGCTCGTGGAGAGCGGCTGGGCGCTGCCGCTCCTCGCGGACCGGGAGCAGCTGCGGCGGGCCGCGCCCCTGATCCGTACGGTCGGCGACGGCGAGCTGGCCCGGGACGGCGCCGCCCGCTCCGCCCGGCTGCCGAGCCTCGCCTGGCAGACCGTGCGCGACGGCCTGCGCACCGGCCCGGTCCTGGTCCAGGTGCCCCGCCGGGGTTACGCGCCCCGCCTCGCCTGCGAGCGCTGCCGCACGCCCGCCCGCTGCCGCCACTGCGCCGGGCCCCTGGAGGCGCCCGACCAGCAGGACCTGAACTGCGCCTGGTGCGGGCAGGCCGAGCGCGCCTGGCACTGCGCGGAGTGCGGCTCCAACCGGCTGCGCGCCCAGATCGTCGGCGCCCGCCGCACCGCCGAGGAGCTGGGCCGGGCCTTCCCCGCCGTGCCCGTCCGTACGTCGGGGCGCGACCACATCCTCGACGCGGTCCCGGCCGCCCCCGCGCTGGTGGTCTCCACGCCCGGCGCGGAGCCGGTCGCCGAGGGCGGGTACGCGGCGGCGCTGCTGCTGGACGGCTGGGCCATGCTCGGCAGGCCCGACCTGCGGGCGGGGGAGGAGGCGCTGCGCCGGTGGACGGCGGCGGGCGCGCTGGTGCGCGGGCAGGACGAGGGCGGCACGGTGGTGATCGTCGCCGAGCCGACGCTGCGCCCGGTGCAGGCGCTGGTCCGCTGGGACCCGGCAGGCTTCGCCCGCCGTGAGCTGGCGGACCGGGCCGAGCTGCGCTTCCCGCCGGTCTCCCGGATGGCCTCGGTGACCGGCCCCGCGGAGGCCCTGGCGTCCTTCCTCGCCGCTGCCGACCTGCCGCCGGAGGCCGAGATCCTGGGCCCGGTGCCGGTCCCGTCGGCCGAGCCGGGCAGACCGCGCAGACCGTCGGACGCGCCGCCGGGCGAGAGCTGGGAGCGCGTTCTGGTCCGCGTGGTGCCGGGACGCGGGGCGGCGCTCGCGGGCGCGCTGAAGACGGCACAGGCGGCACGTACGGCCAAGGGCGGGGGAGGGGGAGAGCAGGTGCGGATCAGGATCGATCCGCCGGACATCGGCTGAGCGCCACGTGCCCGGCTCCCGGCCAAGATCCGCCGGACACGCCCTAGCGGGGCGGCGGGCCGGGGAGACCGCCGCTCCGGTCGGGTGGCGTCGCCCCGCAGCGGTCGGGCGCTCGGGGCTGCCCCGCCGTACGGCTCGCACGGTGGGGCAGAGGGGGCGTGCGTACGGTCAGCCGTTGCGCGGGCCCGGGAAGGCTCCGGGGCGCGGCTCCTCACGGACCGGCTGCTGGCCCGCCGAGGGCTGCGGGGGCATCGAGCGGGCCGCGGGCACCGAGGGCACGTGGGAGTTGGCGCCGCCGGAGGACGATCCCGGCAGGGCGGGGCCTACGGAGACCGGTCGGGGCGTCGTCGCGGTGTCGGTGCCCGTCTCGGCCGTCGAGGACTGCGCCGTGGCCCGGCGCGTACCGTAACGGCGGTGCACCGCCTGCTTGGTGACCCCCAGCGCCGAGCCCACCGCGTCCCAGGAGAAGCCGAGCGAGCGGTCGAAGTCCACCGCCGCGGTGACCAGGGTCTCGACGCTGTCCCGCAGCTCCTGGGCGAGGCGGACGGTGGGGGCCGGGGCCCTGCCGTAGACGACGAAGCCCGCGGAGGGGCCGGAGCGGCGCGGGCGGTAGACGTTGCCCAGCTGGGCGGTGAGTGTGCGCAGCGCGTCCACCTGCCGCCGGACCCGCTCGATGTCCCGCACCAGGAGGTGCAGGCTGGCCCGCGCTTGGGCGTCGTGGGTTGCGTGGTCGGCCATGAAGAAGCCTCTCGAACCGGCGTTGAAAGGGATCGGGCCGCATCGCCGGCGGCCCGCTTCGGTCAATCTCCTTTGACCAACGCCCGAGCCGGGTATGTGGTCACGCTATCGGGGCGTATGTGCATATGCACGGGGCGTGCGCGGCGCACGCGCGCCCCCTGGTCGCCGCCCCCCGCGCAAGGGGCCGCCGCCCCCTAAGGGAGCGGCCGGGCCGTGATCGGCCGGGCAGCCTAGACTGGTGTGCTGCTCGTCACCGTACGTCCCGGCCCCGCGAAGCCCGAGAGTTCCGCAGGGGCCGAGAACCCCGTAGAACCCGAGAGTTCCGCAGGGCCCGAGAGTCCGAGAAGCCCGAGAGGCAGTCAGCCACCCATGAAGCTCGTCTTCGCCGGCACCCCCGAGGTCGCCGTCCCCGCCCTGGACGCCCTGATCGCCTCCGACCGCCACGAGGTGGCCGCCGTCGTGACCCGGCCCGACGCCCCCGCCGGGCGCGGCCGCCGGCTGGTGGCCAGCCCGGTGGCCGAACGGGCGGCGGAGGCCGGGATCGAGGTGCTCAAGCCGGTGAAGCCCCGGGACGAGGAGTTCCTGGCCCGGCTGCGGGAGATCGCTCCGGACTGCTGCCCGGTCGTCGCCTACGGGGCCCTGCTGCCCAAGGTGGCCCTGGACGTGCCCGCCCGTGGCTGGGTCAACCTGCACTTCTCCTTGCTGCCCGCCTGGCGCGGCGCCGCGCCCGTACAGCACTCCCTGATGGCCGGGGACGAGGTGACCGGCGCCTCCACCTTCCTGATCGAGGAGGGGCTCGACTCCGGCCCGGTCTACGGGGTCCTCACCGAGGAGATCCGGCCCACCGACACCAGCGGCGACCTCCTCACCCGGCTCGCCTTCGCCGGTGCCGGGCTGCTCGCGGCCACCATGGACGGCATCGAGGACGGCACCCTGCACGCCGTACCGCAGCCTCCCGAAGGCGTCACCCTGGCCCCGAAGATCACCGTGGAGGACGCCCGGATCGACTGGTCGGCCCCCGCCCTGCGCGTCGACCGCGTGGTGCGCGGCTGCACCCCCGCGCCCGGCGCCTGGACCCTGTTCCGCGGCGAGCGGCTCAAGCTCATCCAGGTCACGCCCGTCCTGGACCGCACCGACCTGGCGCCCGGCGAGCTGGCGGCGGCGAAGAACAACGTGTACGTGGGCAGCGGCTCGCACGCCGTCGAGCTGCTCTGGGTCCAGCCGCAGGGCAAGAAGCCGATGCAGGCCGCCGACTGGGCGCGCGGTGTCCGCATCGTCCACGGTGAGCTGCTGGGGCTGTAGCGCCTTCGCCCGGAGAACCTGTCGTACGAGGGGCCGGGGGCGGCGACGTACGCTGGGAGGGTTCGACCCCCTCACCCTCAGCGGAGCACCTTTCACGTGAACGACCAGCCGCGTCGCCGTCCCGCCAAGCCCCACCGCCGCCCGCAGAAGGACCCCGTCCGCTTCCTCGCCTTCGAGGCGCTGCGGGCCGTCGACGAGCGGGACGCGTACGCCAACCTCGTGCTGCCCCCGCTGCTGAAGAAGGCCCGCGCCAAGGGCGACTTCGACGGCCGGGACGCGGCGCTGGCGACCGAGCTGGTCTACGGGACGCTGCGCCGCCAGGGCACGTACGACGCGATCGTCGCGGCCTGCATCGACCGGCCGCTGCGCGAGGTCGACCCGCCGGTCCTGGACGTGCTGAACATGGGCGTCCACCAGCTGCTCGGTACCCGCATCCCCACCCACGCGGCCGTCTCCGCCAGTGTGGAGCTGGCCCGGGTGGTGCTGGGCGAGGGGCGGGCGAAGTTCGTCAACGCGGTGCTGCGCAAGGTGACCGCGCACGACCTGGACGGCTGGGTGGAGAAGGTCGCGCCCTCGTACGAGGAGGACGCCGAGGACCACCTCGCCGTCGTCCACTCGCACCCGCGCTGGGTCGTCTCGGCGCTCTGGGACGCGCTCGGCGGCGGCCGTGCCGGGATCGAGGACCTGCTGGAGGCCGACAACGAGCGGCCCGAGGTGACCCTGGTGGCCCGTCCCGGCCGCTCCACCACCGAGGAGCTGGTCAAGGCGCTCGGCGAGGAGAACGCGCTGCCGGGCCGCTGGTCCCCGTATGCCGTACGGATGGCCGAGGGCGGCGAGCCCGGTGCGCTCACGGCGGTCCAGGAGGGCCGGGCGGGCGTCCAGGACGAGGGCAGCCAGCTGGTGGCCGCCGCGCTCGCCGCCGCCCCCGTGGAGGGCCGCGACACCCGCTGGCTGGACGGCTGCGCCGGACCCGGCGGGAAGGCCGCCCTGCTGGCCGCGCTCGCCGCCGACCGCGGCGCGACCCTGCTCGCCGCCGAGAAGCAGCCGCACCGCGCCCGGCTGGTCGAGCGGGCGCTCGCCGGCAACCCGGGTCCGTACCAGGTGATCACCACCGACGGCACCCGCCCGCCGTGGCTGCCCGGCACCTTCGACCGCATCCTGATGGACGTGCCGTGCTCCGGCCTGGGCGCGCTGCGCCGCCGTCCCGAGGCCCGCTGGCGGCGTCGCGCCGAGGACCTGGAGAGCTTCGCTCCGCTCCAACGCGGGCTGCTGCGCGAGGCGTTGAAGGCCGTACGGGTCGGAGGCGTCGTCGGCTACGCGACCTGCTCGCCGCATCTCGCGGAGACCCGGGTCGTCGTCGAGGACGTGCTGAAGGGGCGCGGCGGCGAGCCGGTGGAGGCCGAGTGGGTCGACGCCCGTCCGCTGATGCCGGGCGTGCCCGCGCTCGGCGACGGTCCCGACGTCCAGCTCTGGCCGCATCTGCACGGCACGGACGCCATGTATCTCGCTCTGCTGCGCAGGACCGGCTGAATATCGACCTGTCAGCGGGCCCTCCCGTACGGCAAAGGAACAGTAAAGCACAGGCAAAATGCGCAGAATGTGCGAACTGTGATGGCCAGGTGAGGCTTCGGCGACCGCCGAGGCGGGGAACCGGCGCGGAACGTGGCAGGCTTGGGTCATGGCGCAGATCAACCCCAGCATCCTGTCCGCCGATTTCGCGCGTCTCGCCGATGAGGTGAAGGCCGTCGAAGGCGCGGACTGGCTCCATGTCGACGTGATGGACAACCACTTCGTGCCCAACCTGACGCTCGGCGTGCCGATCGTCGAGGCGCTCGGGAAGGCCACGGACACCCCGCTGGACTGCCACCTCATGATCGAGGACCCGGACCGCTGGGCCCCGCAGTACGTGGAGGCGGGCGCCGGCTCGGTCACCTTCCACGTGGAGGCGGCGGCGGCGCCGGTGCGCCTGGCGCGCGAGATCCGGGCGAAGGGGGCGCGGGCGTCGATGGCGCTCAAGCCCGCGACGCCGATCGAGCCGTACGAGGACCTGCTCCCCGAGCTCGACATGCTGCTGATCATGACGGTCGAGCCGGGCTTCGGCGGCCAGGCCTTCCTGGACATCATGCTGCCGAAGATCCGCCGCACCCGGGAGCTGATCGGCAAGCACGGCCTCGACCTCTGGCTCCAGGTCGACGGCGGGGTCTCCGCCGCCACGATCGAGCGGTGCGCCGAGGCGGGCGCGGATGTGTTCGTCGCGGGTTCGGCGGTGTACGGGGCCGAGGACCCGGCGGCGGCGGTGCGGGGGCTGCGGGCGCAGGCGGAGGCGGTCACGGCCGCCGCGCCCTGGGCATGCGGCCACTGAACAACGGGCAGATGAACGCGGCCCGACGGGGCCGATCAAGGATCGCCGGATCTGACAGGATGACGGCGTATCGGGCGTGTGAACAGCAGTGAGGAGATCGCGGTGTCTGGCATCTCGGCGGGTCGGTCAGCCATGCGGATGGGACCCGCGGAGCTGGTGCAGGCGGCGGCCATGGCCCGCCGGTTCTACCTGGAGGGCAAGTCCAAGATCCAGATCGCCGAGGAGTTCGGCGTCAGCCGCTTCAAGGTGGCCCGGGTCCTGGAGACGGCCCTGGAGCGTGATCTCGTACGGATCGAGATCCGGGTCCCGGCCGAGCTGGACGCCGAACGCTCCGACGCGCTCCGGGCCCGCTACGGGCTGCGCCACGCGGTCGTCGTCGAGTCCCCGGCCGACGAACAGGACGACGCCCCCGACCCGGAGAACCTGGGCGAGGTCGCGGCCGACCTCCTCGGCGAGCTGGTGGCCGAGGGCGATGTGCTCGGCCTGGCCTGGGGCCGCTCCACCATCCACATGGCGGCGGCGCTCGACCGGCTCCCGCCCTGCACGGTCGTCCAGCTGACCGGGGTCTACGACGCGGGCACCGCCGAGCGCGGCTCCGTCGAGGCGGTCCGCCGCGCCGCCCAGGTCTCCGGCGGCGAGGCCCACCCCATCTACGCCCCGATGCTGCTGCCCGACCCGGCCACGGCCGCAGCGCTGCGCGAGCAGACCGGCATCGCCCGCGCCTTCGAGTACTTCGACAAGGTGACGGTCGCCGCGGTCTCCATCGGCTCCTGGGAGCCGGGCATCTCCACGGTCCACGACATGCTCTCCGACGAGGAGCGCGCCCACTACGCCTCGCTCGGCGTCGCCGCCGAGATGTCCGCGCACCTCTTCGACTCCGACGGCCGCAGAGTCGGCCGCGATCTCGGCGAGCGCTGCATCACCGTGGAGGCGGACCGGCTGCGCCGGATCCCCGAGGTGGTGGCGATCGCGGGCGGTCTGCGCAAGGCGGCCGCGATCGGGGCCGTCCTGCGGTCCGGGCTGGTCACCAGCCTGGTGACGGACACCGCCGCGGCCGACTACCTGCTCACCGAGTCGGCGGCCGGGGTCCGCCCGGCGCTGGAGCGGGCCGACCCGGACGGGGAGTGACCGTCGCCTGAGGAAGGAGGCCGGGCACCCTGAGGGGTGCCCGGCCTCCTTCCGTACCGTCTCGCCCCCGCGAGGGACGTCAACACCTCAGCCCTGCCGCGGAACCTCCGCCGCACACGGCGCCGCCGCCTCCACACGGTCGGGCGCTATGCCCAGCACGGTCTCCTCCAGATACTCCTGCGGCTCCTCGTACTGCCCCACATCGGCCGGGTTGTAGCGCGGGGTCTGGCGCGACCAGTCCAGGTTTCCGCGCATCCAGCTGCGCATCCCTTCGAGGTACGGCACCAGCAGGCCGGTCAGCTCCGGATACAGCTCCAGCAGCTCGTCCTCGGCGGTGAGGAACCGCTCCGTCTCCAGCGCCAGCCGCTCCGCTACATGGTCCAGCGCCTGCTGCTCGCCGAAACCGCGGTGGTGGCGGACCAGGTGGACGAGGTTGTGGATCTCGCCGAGCACCTGCTCCTTCTCGAAGGAGTAGACGTCGTTGGCCCAGCACACATGGTTGCAGGAGGCCTCCAGCGCGGTGATGAACCGGGGGTCGTTGTGGAGCGACTCCGGCGCCTCGATGCCGGTGACGATCTCTATGAGGTCCATGCAGACGTGGATGGCGCCGGTGTGCCGCCGCTTGGCGATGTACGTCTCCTCGGACGGCACCACGTCGTCGGCGCGGTTTCCCGCCTCCCAGGTGGTGGCCGTCGTGAGGTAGGTGATCAGATGCCAGGCGAACCGGGTCCGCCAGTGGGGCGCCGCGCTCGGCGTCGTACGTTCCCACAGGTCCATCAGGGCGACCACGGCGGCCGGCAGCTCCTCGCCCGGCAGGGGCGCCGGAGCGGTGCCGTCCACGACGGCGCGCATCCGCTCCACCACGGCGCGCACCAGCTCGGGGGAGCGGCCGAGGTGGCCGTCGTCGAGCTGGTCGTCGACAAGGAAGAGCCAGACGAACCAGTCGGCCACCAGATCGAGGTGTTCCGGACCGGCCGTCGGGTAGACCATGCCGACGAACGCGCCGAAATCGGCTTGTTCGAAGCGGTTCATCGCGGACTCGCGGTGCACCAGACCCGTCTGTCTGATCCAGGTGGCCAGGTGACCGCGTGTGTGCCCGACGTGCGGGTTGGTCCGCTGGGGGAACGGGCAGTAGATGTCCGGCAGTTCGCTGTCCACAGGCGGATCTGGATCCTCTCCGGTCAAACGGTGTGCCGAGGCCGTCGATGTGCCCGAGCGGCACCTCGGACACCCCCGAGACCTGCGGCTTTGAAGCTACCTGACCCCTTGTCACCGGGTCCAGAGATGGTGATCACGAATGAATCGAATCCTGTTCGGGTAGAGTCCGTGGGTAAGGCAGGTTCCACTTGCCCGGGCCCCCCCGACCGCCTCCCTGGAGGCCTCCAAGCGTCTTTTGGAGGAACAGACGAACGCGGGGGTCTTTTGCTGTGTCTTCGTGGAAACGACCTGCACCGTTTCGTATGAAAAAATGAGTGTTATGCGCTTTCTTGAGCCGGGCACCGGTCGCTACACAGACTCCTCCGTGGTTCCGTACGACCTCACGTACGACGACGTCTTCATGGTCCCGGGCCGCTCCGCCGTCGGATCCCGCCAGGCCGTGGACCTCTCTTCGCCCGACGGCACAGGGACGACGATCCCGCTCGTGGTCGCCAACATGACCGCCATCGCGGGCCGCCGGATGGCCGAAACCATCGCCCGCCGCGGCGGTCTCGTCGTCATCCCCCAGGACATCCCGATCGAGGTCGTCACCGACGTCATCACCTGGGTCAAGACGCGCCACCTCGTCCTGGACACCCCGATCGAGCTGGCCCCCGGCCAGACCGTCGCCGACGCGCTCTCCCTGCTGCCCAAGCGGGCGCACGGCGCGGGCGTCGTCGTCGACGAGGACCGCCGCCCGGTCGGCGTCGTCACCGACCACGACCTGACCGGCGTCGACCGCTTCACCCAGCTCTCCGAGGTCATGTCCAAGGACCTGGTGGTCCTGGACGCGGACATCGACCCGCGCGACGCCTTCAACAAGCTCGACGGCGCCAACCGCAAGCTCGCGCCCGCCGTGGACCAGGACGGCCGCCTCGTCGGCATCCTCACCCGGAAGGCCGCCCTGCGCGCCACCCTCTACACCCCGGCCACCGACGCTCAGGGCCGGCTGCGCATCGCCGCCGCCGTCGGCATCAACGGCGATGTGGCCGGCAAGGCCAAGCAGCTCCTGGACGCGGGCGTCGACACGCTCGTCGTGGACACCGCCCACGGCCACCAGGAATCCATGATCGCCGCGGTGAAGGCCGTACGCGCCCTGGACCCGCAGGTCCCGATCGTCGCGGGCAACATCGTCGCCGCCGAGGGCGTGCGCGACCTGATCGAGGCGGGCGCCGACATCATCAAGGTCGGCGTCGGCCCCGGCGCCATGTGCACCACCCGGATGATGACCGGCGTCGGCCGGCCGCAGTTCTCCGCCGTCCTGGAGTGCGCCGCCGAGGCGAAGAAGCACGGCAAGCACGTCTGGGCGGACGGCGGCGTCCGCCACCCGCGCGATGTCGCCATGGCGCTCGCCGCCGGCGCGTCCAACGTCATGATCGGCTCCTGGTTCGCGGGGACGTACGAGTCGCCCGGCGACCTCCAGCAGTCCGCCGACGGCCGGTACTACAAGGAGTCCTTCGGGATGGCCTCCGCGCGTGCGGTCAAGAACCGCACCTCGGACGAGTCCGCGTACGACCGGGCCCGCAAGGCGCTCTTCGAGGAGGGCATCTCCACCTCGCGGATGTTCCTGGACCCGACCCGCCCGGGCGTCGAGGACCTGATCGACTCGATCATCGCGGGCGTCCGCTCCTCCTGCACCTACGCGGGCGCCGCCTCCCTGGAGGAGTTCGCCGAGAAGGCGGTCGTCGGCGTCCAGAGTGCCGCCGGATACGCCGAGGGCAAGCCGCTGCACGCCAGCTGGAGTTGATCCCGCGGTTCCACGACACGCCCGCCCTTTCCGGTGATTCGTACCGGGAGGGGCGGTGTCGTACACGGGCTTCCGAGGTGGCCCGGATACCGCTTCAACTCTCTTGAAACATAAGTAATATGAAGCGCAATCAGCTGCCTCCCTCTCTGTGGTAAGGGATCTCATGTCCTTCTTCACTGACCTGGCCCATCAGTACATCGACGGCGAGTGGAGGCCGGGGAAGGGGTCCTGGGACATCATCGACTTCAACCCCTTCAACGGCGAGAAGCTCGCCTCGATCCCCGTCGCCACCGCCGACGAGGTCGACCAGGCCTACCGCGCCGCCGAGCGCGCCCAGCAGGCGTGGGCCGACACCAACCCGTACGCCAGGCGCACGGTCCTGGAGAAGGCGCTGCGGATCGTCGAGGAGCGCGAGCCGGAGATCGCCGAGGCCATCGTCGCCGAGCTCGGCGGCACCCGTCTGAAGGCCGGCTTCGAGCTGCACCTGGCCAAGGAGTTCCTCCGCGAGGCCATCCAGCTCGCCCTGCGCCCGGCCGGCCAGATCCTCCCCTCGCCGACCGACGGCAAGGAGAACCGCGTCTACCGGGTGCCCGTCGGGGTCGTCGGGGTCATCAGCCCCTTCAACTTCCCCTTCCTGCTCTCCCTCAAGTCCGTCGCCCCCGCCCTCGCCCTCGGCAACGCGGTCGTGCTCAAGCCGCACCAGAACACCCCGATCTGCGGCGGCACCCTGCTGGCCAAGGTCTTCGAGGACGCCGGGCTGCCCGCCGGACTGCTCAACGTCGTCGTCACCGACATCGCCGAGATCGGCGACACCCTGCTGGAGCACCCCGTACCGCAGGTCATCTCCTTCACCGGCTCCGACAAGGTCGGCCGGCACGTGGCCACCGTCTGCGCCGCCAACCTCAAGCGCGCCGTCCTCGAACTCGGCGGCAACAGCGCCCTGATCGTGCTGGACGACGCCGATGTGGAGTACGCGGTCGACGCGGCGGTCTTCAGCCGGTACGTCCACCAGGGCCAGGTCTGCATGGCCGCCAACCGGATCCTGGTCGACCGGGCGGTCGAGGCGGAGTTCACCGAGAAGTTCGTCGCCAAGGTCGCCTCGCTCACCGTCGGCGACCCGGCCGACCCGGCCACCCAGATCGGCCCGCTGATCAACTCCTCGCAGGCCGAGTCCATCTCCCGGCTCGTCGACGAGACCGTCGAGTCCGGCGCCACCGCGCTGCTCCACGGCCGCGCCGACGGCAACCTGGTCAGCCCCTCCGTCCTCACCGGCCTGCCCGCCGACTCGCCCGTCCTCCGGCAGGAGATCTTCGGCCCGGTCGCCCTGATCGTCCCGTTCGACGGCGAGGACGAGGCCGTCCGCATCGCCAACGACACCCCGTACGGCCTCAGCGGCGCCGTGCACACCGGCAACATCGAGCGCGGGGTGCGGGTCGGGCAGCGCATCCACACCGGCATGATCCACATCAACGACGGCACCGTCCACGACGAGCCGATCGTCCCCTTCGGCGGCGAGAAGAGCTCGGGGCTCGGCCGGCTGAACGGCGAGTCGATGGTGGAGGCCTTCACCACCCAGAAGTGGATCTCGGTCCAGCACGGCCGCTCGCAGTTCCCGTTCTGACCCACTGACCCTGCGCCGGGCGCGCCCCGCGCGGCGGCCCGTGGTCTACTGCGGGAGGCGGCACACCCGCCGCCTCCCGCCGGCCAGACCCACCGCAGAGAAGTGAACCGCCCGACGTGCGCCTGAACGACCTCGACGAACGCATCGTCCACGCCCTCGCCGAAGACGCCCGGCGCTCCTACGCCGACATCGGCGCGATCGTCGGCCTCTCCGCCCCCGCCGTGAAACGCCGCGTCGACCGGCTCCGCGCCGAGGGCGCGATCACCGGCTTCACCGTGCGCGTCGATCCGGCCGCGCTCGGCTGGGAGACCGAGGGGTTCATCGAGATCTACTGCAGCCGCAACACCTCCCCGGACGCCATCAAGCAGGGCCTCGCCCGCTATCCGGAGGTCGCCTCGGCCTCCACGGTGACCGGCGAGGCCGACGCCGTGGTCCAGGTCTTCGCCGCCGACATGCGCCACTTCGAGCAGGTGCTGGAGCGGATCGCGGGGGAGCCGTACGTGGAACGGACGAAGTCCGTCCTGGTGCTCTCACCGCTGCTGCGCCGCTACTCGGCCTAAGGCCCCGCCGGCCTGACCCGGCACGGTGCGGCCCGGCCGGAAAGAGGCCTGCTCCGGCTGGAAACAGGTGGCGCACATCACCCCGCTGACCTGCGGTGATGCCCGACGCAACGTTTCGTCGCCTCAGCGCCTGGGCGCGCAACGAATCGACGGTCCATGCGCAACACTCGCGCCTTGTCCGGGCCGATCGGGGCCACGTACCTTCGATACGTCTCCCCACCCCGCCCGCACCGCCCGAGGTCAGCCATGCCGCCGTTGCGTACCGCCCTGCTCCAGAGCTCCGGCCGGCCCGGTGCCGTCGCCGAGAACCTGAAGGCGCTGGACGAGGCCGCCGCGCGTGCCGCCGGAGCGGGCGCCCGGCTGCTGGTCGCCCCCGAGCTGTTCCTGACCGGGTACGCCATCGGTGACGCCGTCCCCGAGCTGGCCGAGCCCGCCGACGGCCCCGGCGCCCAGGCCGTCGCCGAGATCGCCGTACGCCACGGTCTCGCCGTTCTCTACGGCTACCCGGAGCGCGACGGCGACCGCATCTTCAACGCCTCCCAGCTCATCGGCCCCGACGGCGCGTCGCTGGCCAACTACCGCAAGACGCACCTCTTCGGCTGCTTCGAGCAGGAGTGGTTCACCCCCGGCGAGCGAGCCGTCGTCCAGGCCGACCTGGACGGCCTCCGCATCGGCCTGCTGATCTGCTACGACGTCGAGTTCCCGGAGAACGTCCGGGCGCACGCCCTGGCCGGCACCGACCTGCTGCTGGTGCCGACCGCGCAGATGCACCCGTTCCAGTTCGTCGCCGAGTCCGTCATCCCCGTACGGGCCTTCGAGAGCCAGATGTACGTGGCGTACGTCAACCGGACCGGCCCGGAAGGCGAGTTCGAGTTCGTCGGGCTGAGCTGCCTGGCCGGTCCCGACGGCACCGTCCGCACCCGCGCCGGCCGCGGCGAGGAGCTCGTCGTCGGCGAGGTGGACCCGGAGTTCCTGGCCGCGTCCCGCGCCGCCAACCCGTATCTGCACGACCGCCGCCCCGGCCTCTACGGCTCCCTCGCCTGAGCCCGTCTCCTCCCCGAACTTCCGTACCGCGCAAGGAGTCCGTACCCCATGACGTCCACGGTGCCCAACGCCGTCCAGCACACCGACGCCGCCGCCCCGCCGATCACCATGTTCGGGCCGGACTTCCCGTACGCGTACGACGACTTCCTCGCCCACCCGGCCGGCCTCGGCCAGATACCGGCGACCGAGCACGGCCAGGAGGTCGCCGTCATCGGCGGCGGGCTCTCCGGCGTCATCGCCGCGTACGAGCTGATGAAGATGGGCCTCAAGCCCGTCGTCTACGAGGCGGACCAGATCGGCGGCCGGCTGCGCACCGTCGGCTTCGACGGCTGCGACCCCTCGCTCACCGCCGAGATGGGCGCGATGCGCTTCCCGCCGTCCTCCACGGCACTCCAGCACTACATCGACCTGGTCGGCCTGGAGACCCGCGCGTTCCCCAACCCGCTCTCCCCGGCCACGCCCTCCACCGTCGTCGACCTCAAGGGCGAGTCCCACTACGCCGAGACCATCGACGACCTGCCCCAGGTCTACCGCGACGTGGCGAGCGCCTGGAACGCCTGCCTGGAGGAGGGCGCCGACTTCTCCGACATGAACCGGGCGCTGCGCGAGCGCGACGTCCCGCGCATCCGGGAGATCTGGGCGAAGCTCGTCGAGCAGCTCGACAACCAGACCTTCTACGGCTTCCTCTGCGCCTCCGACGCCTTCAAGTCCTTCCGCCACCGCGAGATCTTCGGCCAGGTCGGCTTCGGCACCGGCGGCTGGGACACCGACTTCCCCAACTCCATCCTGGAGATCCTGCGGGTCGTCTACACCGAGGCCGACGACCACCACCGCGGCATCGTCGGCGGCAGCCAGCAGCTCCCGCTGCGCCTGTGGGACCGCGAGCCGCAGAAGATCGTCCACTGGCCGCTCGGCACCTCGCTGGCCTCCCTGCACGGCGGCGAGCCGCGCGGCGCGGTCACCCGGCTGACCCGTACGGCGGGCAACCGCATCACGGTCACCGACGCCACCGGCGACATCCGCACCTTCCGGGCGGCCGTCTTCACCGGCCAGTCCTGGCTGCTGCTCTCCAAGATCGACTGCGATGACGCGCTCTTCCCGATCGACCACTGGACGGCGATGGAGCGCACCCACTACATGGAGTCGTCCAAGCTGTTCGTGCCGGTGGACCGGCCGTTCTGGCTGGACAAGGACGAGCTCACCGGCCGCGACACCATGTCGATGACGCTCACCGACCGGATGACCCGCGGGACGTACCTCCTGGACGACGGCCCGGACAAGCCCGCCGTCATCTGCCTCTCCTACACCTGGTGCGACGACAGCCTGAAGTGGCTGCCGCTCTCGCCGAAGGAGCGCATGGAGGTCATGCTGAAGTCGCTCGGCGAGATCTACCCGAACGTCGACATCCGCAGCCACATCATCGGCAACCCGGTCACCGTCTCCTGGGAGAACGAGCCGTACTTCATGGGTGCGTTCAAGGCGAACCTGCCCGGCCACTACCGGTACCAGCGGCGGCTGTTCACCCACTTCATGCAGGACCGGCTGCCCGCCGACAAGCGCGGCCTCTTCCTCGCGGGCGACGACATCTCCTGGACGGCCGGCTGGGCCGAGGGCGCCGTGCAGACCGCGCTGAACGCGGTGTGGGGCGTGATGCACCAGTTCGGCGGGGTGACCGACCCGACCAACCCGGGCCCCGGCGACGTCTACGACGAGATCGCACCGGTGGAGCTTCCGGAGGACTGATCCGGGGGCTGTCGTACGTACGCGGGCGTCAGCGGCACGGGGTGAGCAGGAAGCGCACCACGAGCCCGGCGCCCGCGTCGGTCTGCCGCGCGAACTCCTCGGCAGCAGACGGGAGTTCGCGCAGCCGCCAGAGCACCCGGGCCGCCGTCCAGGCGGCCTCACGGGCCCGCTCCAGGTTCCACGTACTCACCAGATAGGCCAGCGGATCCGCGATCCGGAGCAGATCGGGCCCCGGCATCAGATCGTCGTGGATCCGCTCCTCCAGCAAGGCGAGGAGATCACCCACTCGCTCGAACTCCCCTTCCAGCGCGGCCGGTTCGCAGTCGCGCGTACGGCAGGTGTCCACCACGGCCAGAACCAGATCGTGCGCGATGTGCGCATGCAGCCCGGCCAGAGCGAACTGCACCGGGTGTACGCCGGTGTGGCACCGGTACTGGACCAGCGGCCGCCTGCACTCCGGCGCCCGCCCACCCGCGTCGGCCACGTCGAGGGCCGAGAGGTAGCGCTCGGCGAGACGCGCGTCGAGGGTGCCGGCGGGTACGGCTTCCGGCGCCACCGCCAGCCGTACGTCGTGGAAGACCCCGATCCCGTCCCCGGGCGGCCACCGGTGAGGGCGGGCGAGCACTGCCGGGTCCGCGAACTGTTCGATCTGCGTCATGTGCGGAGCGTGGCAGTCCTGGACCCGGCACGGCACCGGCCGGCCGAAGGTTCATCGGAACGGGCGAACGGCGGTGCCGGGTAAGGGGTTCACGGCCTGAGCGCGGTATGCCTCAGGACTTCTCGGCGTGGCCGTCCGGCCTCTCGTCGTACGCCGAAGTCCCCGCGTCCAGCAGCGGTTCCTCGGTCTTCAGATGCGCCGGGGCGAAGGCGCGCAGCACGTGGTAGCCGGTGATCACGACGAGGGTGCCGAGCGCGATGCCGCCCAGTTCGAAGTTGTCGGTGATCTTCAGGCTGACGCCGCCGACGCCGATGATGATGCCTGCCGCGGCCGGGACCAGGTTGAGCGGATTGCGCAGGTCGACCCGGCCGTTGAGCCAGATCTGCGCGCCGAGCAGGCCGATCATTCCGTACAGGATCACGGTGATGCCGCCGAGCACCCCGCCCGGGATCGCCGCGACGACCGCGCCGAACTTGGGGCAGAGGCCGAAGAGCAGCGCGAAGCAGGCGGCTGCCCAGTAGGCGGCCGTGGAGTAGACGCGGGTCGCGGCCATGACGCCGATGTTCTCGGAGTACGTGGTGTTGGGAGGGCCGCCCACGGCGGTGGAGAGCATCGACGCCGCACCGTCCGCCGCGATGGCGGTGCCGAGCTTGTCGTCCAGCGAGTCACCGGTCATCTCGCCGACGGCCTTCACATGGCCCGCGTTCTCCGCCACCAGCGCGATCACCACGGGCAGGGCCACCAGGATCGCGGACCACTCGAAGGCCGGGGCGTGGAAGGACGGCAGGCCGATCCAGTCCGCCGCGCCCACGCCCGACAGGTCCAGGCGCCAGTGGTCGACGGCCTCCGCGCCGCCCGCCGGGGAGTGGATCTTGCCGAAGACCAGGTCCAGCACCCAGGAGAGCAGGTAGCCGAAGACCAGGCCGAGGAAGATCGCGATCCGGGAGAGGAAGCCGCGCAGGCAGACCACGGCGAGGCCGGTGGCGAGCATCACCGCCAGCGCGGTCCACTGGTCCTGCGGCCAGTACGTCGACGCGGTCACCGGCGCCAGGTTGAAGCCGATCAGCATCACCACCGCACCGGTCACCACCGGAGGCATCGCGGCGTGGATGATCCGCGCGCCGAACCGCTGCACCGCGAGGCCCACCAGGAACAGGACGGCGGCGACCACCAGCACCGCACCCGTGATGGTCGCCTTGTCACCGCCGCTCGCCTTGATGGTGGCCGCGACGCCGACGAAGGAGAGCGAGCAGCCGAGGTAGCTCGGCACCCGGCCCTTCGTCGCCAGCAGGAAGATCGCGGTCGCGACGCCGGACATCATGATCGCGAGGTTCGGGTCGAGGCCCATCAGCACCGGCGCGACGAACGACGCCCCGAACATCGCCACCACGTGCTGGGCGCCGAGTCCGAACGTACGGGGCCAGGAGAGCCGCTCGTCGGGGCGGACCACCGCCCCGGGCGCGGGGGTCTTCCCGTCGCCGTGCAAGGTCCAGCGCACGCCGAGGCTCATGGTTGCTCCCTGAAAGGTCTGCTCGGTGTGCCGGCCGGTCTGCGACCCGGACTTCGGTGTTCACCTGCGGAAAAGATCAGCGCCATGGTAGTGGTGCGGCGCGGATCCTCGCCGTCGGGGCGTGCTCGGCTCCCGGCTGCGATTCCTCACCGTCGGGGCGTGCTCAGCTCCCGGCCGGACTCTTCGCCGCGGCACCACCCAGCGTGGCTCCGGAGCCGGTGACCTTCCGGTCGCCCGCCCGCAGCACGCCGGCACCCAGCACCAGGCCGAACGCCAGCGCGGTCACCACACCGAAGGACACCACCAGCGAGGTCGTCTCCGCCAGCGCGCCGATCGCGGAGGGGGCGATCAGGCTGGAGGTGTACGTGATGGTGGCGACGCCCGCGATGGCCTGGCTCGGGTTCGGCCCGCTCCGCCCGGCCGCCGCGAAGGCCAGCGGCACCACGACCGCCACGCCGAGGCCCAGCAGCCCGAAGCCGCCCATCGCCGCCGCCGGGGAGGGCGAGAACACCACGAGCAGCCCGCCCACGGTGGCCAGCACGCCTCCCACGCGTACGGTCCGCACCGCGCCGAACCGGTCCACGATCCGGTCCCCGGCGAGCCGCGCCACCGCCATCGTCAGCGCGAACGCCGTGGTGGAGGCGGCCGCGACCCCGTCCGAGCTGCCGAGGACGTCCCGCAGGTAGACCGCGGACCAGTCCAGGCTGGCACCCTCCGCGAAGACCGCGCAGAACCCGACGGCCCCGATGATCAGCGCCGACTTCGGCGGCAGGGTGAAGCGCGGCGGCGGCTCCTCGTCCGGCTCGCTGCGCAGGTCCAGTACGCCTCGGCAGGCGAGCAGCCCCAGCGCCGTCAGCACCAGCGCGGCGACCGTGTGGTGGAGCCGGGCGTCGGCCCCGATGTGCGCGGCGACCGTGCCCGCCGCCGAACCGATCAGCGCGCCGACGCTCCACATCCCGTGCAGCCCCGACATGATCGACTTGTCGAGCCGGTTCTCCACCTCCACGCCCAGCGCGTTCATCGCCACGTCGGACATCCCGGCCGTGGCCCCGTAGACGAACAGGACGGCGCAGAGCGTCAGCAGGTTCGGCGCCAGCGCCGGCAGGATCAGCGCCAGCGTCCACAGGGCGAGCAGCCCCCGCAGCGCGGTCCGCGCACCGAACCGGTGGCTGATCCGGCCCGCCAGCGGCATCGCGATCGAGGCGCCGATCGCCGGGAAGGCCAGGGCGAGGCCGAGCTGGCCCGCGCTCACCCCGGCGTGGTCCTGGATCCAGGGCACCCGGGTCGCGAAGCTGCCGGTCACCGCCCCGTGCACCGCGAAGACGGTGGCGACGGCGATCCGCGCCCGCTTCACCTGCTCCAAGCTGTGGACCGCGGTGGCGGTCGGTTCCTTCGTCATGCGGGCGGTGCCCTCCCCTGAGAGATCCGGACGGCGTCCGGGACGTCCTGACTGCGTCGCGTAAACTATCAGGAACCCTGCCTGATAAATAGCTCTTGTCGGCAGCTCTTCTCCGCCGCCCCGGGAAGGAGGCTCCGCAGTGGTCTGGAAGGATCCCGGTATGCCCGCATCACCGAGCACGGCTCGGGCCATCAACGACCGGCTCGCCCTGCAACTGCTCCAGCAGGACGGCCCGTTGACGGCCGCACAGCTCAAGACCCTGACCGGCCTCTCCCGCCCCACCGTCGCCGACCTGGTGGAACGGCTCCAGGACGCAGGGCTGATCCACGTCGTCGGCGAGTCCGGCGCCGTCCGCCGGGGCCCCAACGCCAAGCTGTACGGGATCGTCGCCGACCGGGCCCACCTCGCCGCCCTCGACGTCCGCACCGGCAGCGTCTCCGTGGTCGTCGCCGACCTGCTCGGGACCACCCGCGCCGAGGCCACCCTCCCCATCGCCGACGGCACCGGCACCGGGCCCGCCGTCGAGCAGGCCGTCGCCCTCCTGGAGCGCACGGCCCGCGAGGCGGGGTCCGTACCGCTGCACAGCGTCGGCATCGGAGCCCCCGGCCTGATCGACCCGGCCACCGGCGAACTCCGCGACAGCACCGGGCTGCCCGCCTGGCACCGTGGCCTGGTCCGGGTCCTCCAGCAGCGGCTCCCGGCGGCCGTCCTCGTCGAGAACGAGACCAACCTCGCCGCCGTCGCCGAACACCGCGCCGGTGCCGCTCTCGACCGCGAGACCTTCGTCCTGATCTGGCTGGGCCAGGGCATCGGCGCCGCCGTGATGCTGGACGGCAAGCTGCGTCAGGGCGCCTCCGGCGGCGCGGGCGAGATCGGCTTCCTGCCGGTGCCCGGCGTGGCCGGACTGCCCTCGGCCGTCGACTGCGAAGGCGGCTTCTTCTCGCTGGCCGGTTCGGCGGCCGTCTGCGAACTCGCCGCCCGGCACGGCATCGCGGGCGAAGGGGCTACGGAGGCCGCCGCCGTGGCCGCCGTACGCACGGCGCTGGAGGCGGGCGAGCGCGGGGAGCCGTTCCTGGACGAACTGGCCGACCGCCTCGCCCTCGGGGCCGCGGCCGTCGTCTCGGTCCTGGACCCCGGCTGCGTCCTCCTGGCGGGCGCGGTCGGCGAGGCCGGCGGGCCCGCGCTCGCCGCCCGGGTCGAGGAGCGGCTCGCGCTGATGTCACCTCTGCGCACCGAGGTCCGGGCCGGTTCGCTGGGGGACGGGGCGGTGCTGCGCGGGGCGCTGCTCACGGCCCGGGACGCGGCTCAGGACGCGCTGTTCGCACCGGGGGTGGGCTGAGGCGCCGCACCGCCGACGGAAGGCGCGGCTGAGAAACCGTACGGCTGACCCCCCGGTTCAGCCTCCCGCGCTCAGCCCGCCCGCCCGCCGGTGCCGCCGGGCCAGGAACTCCTCGAATGTCACCGTCCCCACCGCGTGCTCCGGGCTCAGATGGCCGCCGCTCCGGTATCCCGCGTACGCCTTCCCCGCCAGCCGCACCGGCACCACCCGCCGCGAGCCGTAGACGACGGACAGGACCAGGTCGTGGAACCTGCCAGAGGCGCGGCCGGGCGGCGGGAGTGCGTGAAGCCCCGGCGGTGGACGCCGGGGCTTCACGTGGGTGGTGCGGGGAGGTCACGGGGGCGGGGGCTCGCCCCCGTACCGCAGGGGCGATGAGCTCACCCCCGTACCGGAGCTAGCAGGCGCCCTGGTCCTTCCAGACGCCCCACTCGCCGGTGGTGCCGGGCTTCTCGCCCTTCGTCCACCACGAGGCCTTCCACGTGCGGCCGTCCTGGCTGACGAGGGAGCCGCCGCCGTACTCGGTGGCCGCGTTCCACGCCGGGGCCGTGCAGGTGCCGCCCGGCTGCGTCGGGGTCGGGGTGGGGGTGGGACCGGTCGGGTCCGGGGTCGGGGTCGGGGTCGGCGTCGGGTTGGTGCCGGTGCCGGGCTCGACCAGCGTGGTGCCGCGGGCCAGGTCACCGGCGAGGGCGTAGGACTTGCCGCCGAAGGTCACGGTCCAGTTGGACGGGGTGGAGGTCGGCAGGTAGTAGACGAAGTCCAGCTCCACCGAGGCGCCGGGCGCCACCGTCTGCCAGGCCGGGAGCTTCAGGGAGACCCGGTTGTAGGGGCCCTTGAGCCCGCCGATGTTGTTGGCGGCCGTGTGGTCGCTGCGGATGATCGACGTACCGAAGCCGGACTGGTCCTTGGCGTTGGCCGGGGCGGAGGTGGAGTAGTCGAACTGGAACTCCGTGCCGCCCGGCAGCGTGGCCTGGGTGCGGTTGGTGATCTTCAGCTTGGGGCTGATCGGGTAGTTGGAGTCACCGAGCGCGAACTGGTTGAAGGAGACGTCGATGTTGACGGCGCCGGTCGGCAGCGTGACCGTGGAGCGCTTCGCGCCGTACGGGGCCGCCGACTTGAAGGCGTCGTACATCGTGGTGGTCAGCGTGTTGCCGGTCTCGTACTGGCCCTTCGCGGCGTTCCACCGGTAGTCGCCCGCCAGCTCCCAGATCATCGTGCCGCCGATGCCCTTGTCGACCACGTACTGGGCCTTGCGCTGCACCGACTGCTCGTCCTCGGTGGAGAGGAAGACCTTCTTCTGGGCGTTCCACAGCCACGGGGCGACCAGCGTCGAGTCGTACTTGCGGACGTAGGTGCCGGTCAGCTGGGTGTTGGCGGGGAAGCCGTAGCTGGCGAGGTAGTCGCCCGCGATGCCCTTCTCCAGGTTCTTCGCGTGCCACATCGGGTTGGAACCGGCTGGCGATTCCTTGCCGTTGTCGTCCTTGTCGTGCCACAGGTTGTCGATGCCGACCGCGCCGTCACCGCACTTGGTCAGCCCCGCGCCCGCCGGGCAGGTGGTGGTGGCAGCCTTGCCCCAGAGGCCGTCGGTGCCGCCCTGGACGTTCTTGAAGCCGCGGGTGTAGTACGGCAGGCCGATGTTGATGCGGCCGGCCGGCATCGAGCCGCGGAAGTAGTGGTAGGCCCAGTCGGTGTTGAGGTAGCCGACCCCGCCGTACTGCGAGGTGGTGTACACACCGGCCTGCGCCAGCTCGTTGTCCTTGCCGTCGTCGAACAGCTGGGCGTTCGGGCCGACGTACTCGTTCCAGGCGCCGTGCAGGTCGTAGGACATGATGTTGACGTAGTCCAGGTACTTCTGCATCTGGTACGTCTCCATGCCCCGCAGCAGGTAGCCGGAGGACGGGGCGGCGACGGTGAGCAGGTAGTGCTTGCCGTCGGCGGCGCCCGCGCGGTCGAGCTTCTCGCGCAGGGTCTTCATCAGGGCGTCGTAGCCCTTGACCAGGCCCGCGCGGCGGCCGTTGGCCAGCGTGTGGTCCATCGGGTTGCCGGCGTCCTTCATGGACGTCGCGTACTCGTAGTCGATGTCGACGCCGTTGAAGTTGTACTTCTTGATGAAGGCGACGGCCGAGTCGGCGAAGGTGTTGATGCCGGCCTGGTTGACCGAACCGTCGGCGTTGGTCGCCATCGAGTAGAAGCCGCCGGAGTTGACGCGCTTGCCGTCCGGGCCGAAGTAGCCGCCGGTCTCGGCCCAGCCGCCGACGGAGACCAGGGTCTTCACGTCCGGGTGCAGCTTCTTGTACTTCGTCAGCAGGTTGAAGTGACCCTTGTAGGGGAGTGCCGGGTCCATCTCGGCGCCTGCGGCACCGGGCCAGGTCATCCCGGTGGAGGCGTTGTCGGCGCTGTCGGGGCCGACCGAGAGCTTGTTGGCGCTGTCGACGTGCGCGAAGGCGTAGTTGAGGTGCGTGACCTTGTCCCAGGGGATGTTGGGGACGAGGTAGGCCTCCTTGCCGTCCTTGCCGGTACGCCAGTTGGTGAAGTAGCCGATGACGCGGCGCTTGTGGTCGGCGCCCATCTTCTCGCGTCCCTCACCGTCGTAGACGGTGCAGTACGGGGTGTCGGCGCCGGGGGTCTTGTACAGCCCGTCGGGACGACAGGTCTCGTGGTCGACGGCGGCGGCCGACGGGGTGGCGGCGAGGGAGGTCATCAGCAGGCCGGCGACAGCGGCGCCGGCGGCGAGGAGCGTGGCTCTCGCTCGGGTGGGGGACAGCATGTGGACGTTCCTCCTGGGGAGGTCGGCAGAACACAACTGGCTAAGGGGGTGGGTCGTGTCGGGGTCCCGGTGTGCGCACACCGTGGGACCGAACCTCGGAGGTGACGCAGAGATTAAGAGGACTAGACCAGTGCGTCAATAGGTCTGGACCTTTAGTGCTCAACTTTCTGAATGACTACGTTGTCACCGACATGTCGGACTTCCTCTGGGCGGGTTTGTGCCAGACATCCTGTGACCCAGCCCACAGGGCTCACCCGCATGGCCGAGGAGCGTCCGTGGCAGACTGGTTCCGTACCAGTAGCAGCGCACTCCGGGGTCGGTGCAATTCCGAACCGGCGGTTATAGTCCGCGACCCGTCCGCAGCCAGCGGCCGGTTGACCAGGTGGGATTCCTGGACCGACGGTTAAAGTCCGGATGGGAGGCAGTGCGCGGCGGTTTCGTCATCGGTACGCCGCCGTAGGCGGACGCATGGCCGGGATGGTCCGGATCCCTGCGTCCCTTCTCGGGTTTTTCGGCGTCTCCCCTGATGAGCCCGCTTCATCTGTCGTCATCGACAGGCCCCGGAGTCCGTGCCCGAAGAGGCAGGAGGACCCGGTGGCCACCGCAGCCGACATCACCGCCATGGGCCGAGCCGTCACGCTCGCCGCCCGCGGTCTCGGCTCCACCAGCCCCAATCCGGTCGTCGGATGTGTCATCACCGACGCCTCCGGAGCCCTGGCCGGTGAAGGCTTCCACCAGCGCGCCGGAGGGCCGCACGCCGAGGTCCACGCCCTGCGCGCGGCCGGTGAGCGGGCCCGGGGCGGCACCGCCTACGTCACCCTCGAACCCTGCAACCACACCGGCCGCACCGGCCCCTGCGCCCAGGCCCTCCTGGCCGCCGGGATCAGCCGGGTCGTGTACGCGGTCGGCGACCCGAACCCGCAGGCCACCGGCGGTGCCGACACCCTGCGCGCGGCCGGCGTCCAGGTCGAGCAGGGCCTCCTCGCCGACGAGGCGGAGGCCGGGAACGCCGCCTGGCTCACCTCGGTGCGGCTCGGCCGCCCGTACGTCCTGTGGAAGTACGCCGCCACCCTGGACGGCCGCATCGCCGCCGCCGACACCACCAGCCGCTGGATCACCTCGCCCGAGGCCCGCGCCGACGTCCACCGGCTCCGCGCCGAGGCCGACGCGGTGATCGTGGGCTCCGGCACCGCCCGCGCCGACGACCCCCAGCTCGGCGTCCGAGGCATCGACGGCGCCACCCAGCCCCTCCGCGTCGTCGTCGACACGAACGCCACCGCCGTCAAGCCCGGCGCCCGGGTCCTGGACGACACCGCGCCCACCCTGGTCGCCGTCGCCGCCGACGCCCCGGCCGACCACCTCCCCGAGGGCGTCGCCCTGCGGCTGCCCCGCGCCGCCACCGGCACCGGCCTGGACCTCGACGCCCTCCTCGCCGCACTCCACGGGCGCGGCGTCCTCTCCGTACTCCTCGAAGGCGGCCCCACCCTCGCCGGAGCCTTCGTCGCCGCGGGAAAGGTCGACAAAGTCGTCGGCTATCTCGCCCCGGTCCTCCTCGGCGCGGGCCCCGCGGCCCTCGGCGACGCCGGAATCACCACCATCTCCCGCGCGTTGCGCCTCGATGTGACCGAGACGGTCCGCATCGGCCCCGATCTGCGCATCACCGCCGCCCCCGCCCCTGCTCGGAAGGGAAACTGAGTGTTCACCGGAATTGTCGAAGAACTGGGTGAGGTCACCGCCGTCGAGCAGCTCGACGACGCCTCCCGCTTCCGGCTGCGCGGCCCCGTCGTCACCGACGGCGCCAAGCACGGCGACTCCATCGCGGTGAACGGCGTCTGCCTCACCGTCGTGGAGACCGGCGACGGCGAGTTCACCGCCGACGTGATGGCCGAGACCCTCAAGCGCTCCAGCCTCGGCGCCCTCACCACCGGCTCCCGCGTCAACCTGGAGCGCCCGATGGCGCTCGGCGGCCGGCTCGGCGGACACATCGTCCAGGGCCACGTGGACGGCACCGGCACCATCGTCGAGCGCACCCCCTCCGAGCACTGGGAGATCGTCAAGGTCTCCCTGCCGCCCGAGCTGACCCGGTACGTCGTCGAGAAGGGCTCCATCACGGTCGACGGCGTCAGCCTCACCGTCGTCGAGGCGGCGGCCGACTTCTTCACCATCAGCCTCATCCCCACCACCCTCGCCCTGACCACGCTCGGCCACAAGCAGCCCGGCGACCCGGTCAACCTGGAGGTGGACGTGATCGCCAAGTACGTCGAGCGGCTGCTCGGCGACCGGTCCGGCTCCGCGCAGGGCCTGCTGAGCGACCAGGCCGCCGGGCAGGACCTGCCACTCGGAGACCAGGCCGCCGGGCAGGACCTGCCACTCGGATACCAGGCCGCCGGGCAGGACCCGCGATGAACACCGTCTCCTGGCTCAACTCCGAAGCCTTCACCGTGTTCGGCCAGCACATCAAGTGGGCCGACATGATCGGCAACCTCATCGGCCTGGCCGCACTGGCCCTCGGCTGGCGGCGCTCCATCTGGACCTGGCCCGCCCAGCTCCTCGCCGGGGCCATCCTCTTCACGGCCTTCGCCTCCGCCCACCTCTCCGGCAGCGCGGGCAAGCAGCTGGTCGTCATCGTCGTGGCCCTGTGGGGCTGGCAGGCGTGGAAGCGCGGCAAGCAGCAGGCCCAGGACGGCTCCCTCGCCGTCCGCTTCGCCACCTGGCGCGAGCGCGGCGTACTGATCGGCGGGGCGGCCCTCGGCACCCTCGCCGTCGGAGGCCTGTTCACCCTCTTCCCGTCGCTCTCCTGGGACCCGTGGCCGGACGCGTACATCTTCGTCGGCACGATCGTCGCGATGTACGCCCAGGCCAAGGGCATGGTCGAGTTCTGGTTCGCCTGGCTCCTGGTCGACCTCGTCGGCGTCCCGCTGAACTTCGCCAACGGCTTCGCCTTCTCCGGCTTCGTCTACATCATCTACGGCGCCCTCGTCCTGTGGGGCATGCGCGACTGGTGGCTGCGTACGCGGACACCCGCTCTGGAAGGAGCCACGGCATGACTGCTCAGCCCACCTGGCTGCACCCCGGCCACGACCCGCTCGCCGAGGACCTCTCCCTGGACCCCGTCGAGCAGGCCATCCGTGACATCGCCGCCGGCCGGCCCGTCGTGGTCGTCGACGACGAGGACCGCGAGAACGAGGGCGACCTCGTCATCGCCGCCGAGATGGCGACCCCGGAGATCGTCGCCTTCATGATGAGCGAGTGCCGGGGCCTGATCTGCGCACCCATGGAGAGCGACGAGCTGGAGCGGCTCGAACTCCCGCAGATGGTCGCCGACAACACCGAGTCGATGCAGACCGCCTTCACCGTCTCCGTCGACGCCTCCGCCGCCCACGGCGTCACCACCGGCATCTCCGCCGCCGACCGCGCCACCACCCTGCGGATGCTCGCGGGCGGGGCCGCCGGACCCGGCGACTTCGTCCGCCCCGGCCACATCTTCCCGCTGCGCGCCCGCTCCGGCGGCGTCCTCGTCCGCAACGGCCACACCGAGGCCGCCGTCGATCTCGCCAGGCTCGCCGGACTGCGCCCGGCCGGGGCGATCGTGGAGATCGCGGGGGAGGACGGCACCATGCTGCGCCTGCCCGAGCTGGTCCCGTTCGCCCGCAAGCACGGCCTCACGATCATCTCCATCGAGGACCTGATCGCCTACCGCCGCAGCGCCGAGCCCACCGTCCGCCGCGAGGCGCAGACCCGGCTGCCGACGCAGTTCGGCGACTTCACCGCGTACGGCTACCGCTCCACCGTCGACGGCGTCGAACATGTCGCGCTCGTCCACGGCGACATCACCGAGAACGGCGGCGAGGACATCCTCGTCCGGATCCACTCCGAGTGCCTGACCGGCGACATCTTCCAGTCCCAGCGCTGCGACTGCGGCCCCCAGCTGCACGCCTCCATGCAGCGCATCACGGAGGAGGGCCGGGGCGTCGTCGTCTACCTCCGGGGCCACGAAGGGCGCGGCATCGGCCTGCTCTCCAAGCTCCGCGCGTACGAACTCCAGGAGCGCGGCGTCGACACCCTGGACGCCAACCTGGAGCTCGGCCTGCCCGCCGACGCCCGCGACTACGCGGCCGGCGCGCAGATCCTCAAGGACCTCGGCGTACGCAGCCTCCGGCTGATGACCAACAACCCGGAGAAGACCGACGCCGTCCTGCGCCACGGACTCGCCGTCACCGGCCGGGAGCCCATGCCCGTCCAGGCCGGCGAGCACAATCTGCGGTACCTGCGCACCAAGCGCGACCGCATGGGCCACGACCTGCCCTGGCTGGACGGCGCCCCCGCGTCGCCCTGCGCCAACCAGTAACGACCGACCACCACCACGCAACGAGCTTCAGGAGAACCATGAGCGGCAAGGGTGCACCCGAACTGTCCGTACGCAACTGCGCCGACCTCCGGGTGGCCGTCATCGCGGCCCAGTGGCACGAGAAGGTCATGGACGGCCTCGTCGACGGCGCCCTGCGCGCCCTGCACGAGCTCGGCATCGACGAGCCGACGCTGCTCCGCGTCCCCGGCTCCTTCGAGCTGCCCGTCGTCGCCAAGGTGCTCGCCGGCCGGGGCTACGACGCGATCGTTGCTCTGGGCGTGATCATCCGTGGCGGCACCCCGCACTTCGAGTACGTGTCCCAGGGCGTCACCATGGGCCTCACGCAGGTCACCGTCGACACCGGTGTCCCCGTCGGCTTCGGCGTACTGACGTGCGACACCGAGGAGCAGGCGCTCGACCGGGCGGGCATCGAAGGGTCCAACGAGGACAAGGGGCACGAAGCGGTCACCGCCGCCGTCGCCACCGCGGCCACGCTGCGGACCGTCAGCGAACCCTGGCGCTGAGTACCGCCCGGCGACCCCGTATTCTGAGGACCATCATGGCGAACAAAACCTTCGAAGAGCTCTTCGCCGAGCTCCAGCTCAAGGCCGCCGAAGGCGACCCCTCCACCTCGCGCACCGCCGAACTGGTGGACAAGGGCGTCCATGCCATCGGCAAGAAGGTCGTCGAGGAGGCCGCCGAGGTCTGGATGGCCGCCGAGTACGAGGGCAAGGAAGCCGCCGCCGAGGAGATCTCCCAGCTGCTGTACCACGTCCAGGTGATGATGGTCGCCCGTGGTATCTCGCTCGACGACGTCTACGCCCATCTCTGAGCCCGGCCCGAGCACCGCACGTCCCCCGTTCTCCCTCCGCACAAAGGAACCTGACCTCATGCTGCGCATCGCCGTCCCCAACAAGGGTGCACTCTCCGGCTCTGCGATGGCGATGCTCCATGAGGCGGGCTACCAGCAGCGCAAGGAGTCCAAGGAACTGGTCCTGGTCGACCCGGCGAACGAGGTCGAGTTCTTCTACCTCCGCCCCCGGGACATCGCGATCTACGTCAGCTCCGGCAAGCTCGACATCGGCATCACCGGCCGCGACCTGCTCCTGGACTCCGGCGCCGACGCCGAGGAGATCCTCCAGCTCGGCTTCGCCCGTTCGACCTTCCGCTACGCCACCAAGCCCGGCACCGCCACGGGCCCGCAGGACTTCGACGGCATGACGATCGCCACCTCGTACGAGGGCATCGTCGCCGCCCACCTCAAGGAGTCCGGCGTCAAGGCGTCCATCGTCCACCTCGACGGTGCGGTCGAGACCGCCATCGAGCTGGGCGTCGCCCAGATCATCGCGGACGTCGTCGAGACCGGCACCAGCATGCGCAACGCCGGACTCGAAGTGATCGGCGACCCGATCATGACCTCCGAGGCCGTCGTCATCCGCCGCAACGGCGCCCCGACCGACGACCCCAAGGTCCAGCAGTTCCTGCGCCGCCTCCAGGGCGTCCTGGTCGCCCGGTCCTACGTGATGATGGACTACGACTGCCGCGTCGAGCACCTGGAGCGCGCCGTCGCCCTCACCCCGGGCCTGGAGTCGCCGACCATCTCCCCGCTGCACCACGAGGGCTGGGTCGCCGTCCGCTCCATGGTCGCCGCCAAGGAGGCGCAGCGGATCATGGACGACCTGTACGAGCTCGGCGCCCGCGCCATCCTCACCACGGCCATCCACGCCTGCCGTCTCTGAGCACCACGGCGATCCACGCCTGCCGTCTCTGAGCACCACGGCCATCCCGCCTGCCGCGTCTGAGCGCCCGGCCACCGCACAACCCGAGAGAAGACCCCGATGTCCGCGCCCCGGCCCGAAGTCCCCGCCCTCCCGGTCACCTTCCGGCCCACCCGCACCCGGGTGGTCCTGCTGAGCGTGGGCCTGGCGATGTTCCTCGTCATCACGGTCATCGCCCTGATGCTGGAGCGGCTCAACCCGGGGGAGCGGATCACCTTCGTCTTCGTCGCCGCGCTCTTCTTCGGCGTCCTGGCCCTGCTCAGCAGGCCCCGGGTCACCGCCGACGACACCGGCGTCACCGTCGTCAACCTCACCCGGACCCGCAGGCTGGCGTGGGAGGAGATCCTCCGCGTCAACCTGCGCTCCGGCGACCCCTGGGTCTTCCTCGACCTCAGCGACGGCACCAGCATGCCCGCCCTCGGCATCCAGCCCGGTATCGCCAAGCAGCAGGCCATCCGCGACGCCCGCGCCCTGCGCGCGCTGGCCGAGTCCCGTTCGACCACCGGCGACGACACCCCCTGACCGGCGGAGCCCCCGCGCCACGCCGGGCCCTGTTGTCTACTGTGGTGGACGGCGGCGCCCCGTGCCGCCCCACCCCGCCGATCCACGGCCCCCTGCCCGGGGCCCGCGGGGCCTTCCTTCGACCCAAGGAGTGACTCCCTCCAGCAATGGACGGATCGTCCGGTAGTACCTGCGCCGCCCCTTCACCGGAGGCGGCGGCCTCATGACCACCCCTCTGCTGCTCCTCGCGGCGGCCTTCCTCCTCATCCTCGCCAACGGATTCTTCGTGGCGGCCGAGTTCGGGCTCGTCACCGTGGACCGGCCCGACGCCGAACGCGCGGCCGCCGAAGGCGACCGGCGGGCCCGTACCGTCGTCCACGCCCTGCGCGAACTCTCCTTCCAGCTTTCCGGCACCCAGCTCGGCATCACCATCACCTCCTTGGTCGTCGGCATGCTCGCCGAACCGGCCCTCGCCCAGCTGCTCGCCGGACCCCTCACCGCCACCGGACTGCCCGCCGGCGCGGTCCCGGGCGTCGGCATCGTCATCGGGATGCTCCTGGCCTCCGCCGTCCAGATGGTCGTCGGCGAACTCGTCCCGAAGAACTGGGCGGTCTCCCGGCCGCTCCAGGTCGCCCGCTTCGTCGCCGGACCGCAGGCCCGCTTCGCCACGCTGCTGCGGCCCGTCATCACCGCGCTGAACACGCTGGCCAACCGGCTGGTCCGGCTCTTCGGCGTCGAGCCCACCGACGAGCTGGCCTCCGCCCGCACCCCCGGCGAACTGGTCTCCCTGGCCCGCCACTCCGCCGAGGCCGGCGCCCTGGAACAGGACACCGCCGACCTCTTCGTACGGACCCTGTCGCTCGCCGGGCTCACCGCCCAGCACGTCATGACCCCCCGCGTGAAGGTGAACGCCCTGCACTCCTCCGCGACCGCCGCGGACGTCCTCAACCTCACCCGCGCCACCGGCCTCTCCCGCTTCCCGGTCTACCGGGACCGCATCGACGAGGTCGTCGGCATGGTCCACCTCAAGGACGCCCTCGCCGTCCCCGCCCACGAGCGCCTGCGCACCCCGGCCGGCCGGATCGCCGTCGCCCCGCTCCTGGTGCCCGGCACCCTGCCCGTCGAGCGGCTGCTGCGGCGGCTGCGCCATGAGCAGCCGATAGCCGTCGTGGTCGACGAGTACGGCGGCACCGCCGGGGTCGTCACCCTGGAGGACATCATCGAGGAGCTCGTCGGCGAGGTCCGCGACGAGCACGACGCAGAGGGCTCCGACCGCCCCGAACTCACCGCCGCCACCGGCGAGGACGGCCACCTGGCCTGGGACGCCGAAGGCAGCTGCCGGGTCCACACCTTGCGCCGGGCCGGTCTGGAGCTGCCGGAGGGGCCGTACGAGACCGTCGCCGGGCTCGTCGCCGACCTGCTCGGCCGCATCCCCGCGCCGGGCGACCGGATCGGACTCCCCGGCTGGCGGATCACCGTCCGCCGGGTCGGCCACAACCGAGCGGAGCAGGTCCGCTTCACCCGGCTTCCCGGCCCGCAGGAGCCCGTACGAGCCCTGCTGAAGGCACCGGCACACGGCGCACCGGACGCATCCGTACCCGCCCTGCCGGAGCCCGCCCCCACTCTGCCGGAGCCCGCCCCCGCCCTGCTGGAGGCCGTGCGATGAGCCTGCTCCAACTCCTCTTCGCCGCCTTCCTCGTCCTGGCCAACGGCTTCTTCGTCGGTGCCGAGTTCGCCCTCGTCTCCGTCCGCCGCAGCCAGATCGAACCGCTGGCCGCCCAAGGATCGAGCCGCGCCCGCACGGTCCTGTACGGGCTGGAGAACCTGCCGCGCATGATGGCCGCCGCGCAGTTCGGCATCACCGTCTGCTCGCTCACCCTCGGAGCCGTCGCCGAGCCGACCGTGGCCCGCCTCCTGGAGCCGGTCTTCCACCTGCTCCACATCCCCGAAGGGCTCATCCACCCGCTCGGCTTCGCGCTGGCGCTCGCGCTCGTCGTCGCCCTGCACCTGGTCATCGGCGAGATGGTGCCGAAGAACCTCGCGATGGCGGCTCCCGAGCGCACCGCGCTCTGGCTCAGCCCCGGCCTGGTCGCCTTCGCCCGGCTCTGCCGTCCGGTCACCACCGCGCTGGGCGCCTGCGCCGGTGCGGTGCTGCGCGGCTTCGGGGTCGAACCCAAGGACGAGGTGGAGGCCGTCTTCACCAGCGAGCAGCTCAACCGCCTGGTCGAGGACTCCGGCCAGGCCGGGCTGCTCGGCCCGGAGGCGCAGGAGCGGCTGGAGGACGCGCTGGTCCTCGGCAGCCGGCCGGTGACCGATGTCCTGCTGGAGCGGGACGGGCTGGTGACCGTGGACCCGTCGGTGACGCCGCGCCGGATCGAGGAGCTGACGGTACGGACCGGCTTCTCCCGCTTCCCCGTCTGCGCGGCGGGCGGCGAAGGCCCCTTCATGGGCTACCTGCACGTCAAGGACGTCCTGGACCTGGAGGACGCCGACCGGGCGGTCCCGCAGCAGCTCTGGCGCCCGATGACCACCGTGCGGGCCGAACTCCCGCTCGACGACGCCCTGACGGTGATGCGCCGCGCCGCGACGCACCTGGCCCAGGTCGCGGACGGCTCGGGCCGCGTCCTCGGCCTGGTGGCGATGGAGGACGTCCTGGAGACCCTGGTCGGCGAGGTCCGCGACCCGGCCCACCGGGTGGTCCCGGTGCCGCTGCGCACGGTGGACGCGGCGGGTGCGGAGGACCGGGCGCTGGTCTCCTGAGGGGTATGGGGGTGGGCCGGGCGGGAGAGACCGGCCCGGCCCACCCCCGTACGGGCCGCTCCTGAGGCCTCACACCCCGCCCGGCTCCTGCTTCCCCCGCCCCACCGGGCCGCGCCCTGACAGCACCTCGCCGTACGCCTGCATCAGGTCCGGCAGCCGGAGCGTGGACAGGTCCTCCCGGCTCAGCGTCCCCGGATAGCCGGAGAGCCGCAGATCGCGGTAGGCGCAGCTCTTCTCGTACAGCGTGCGCAGGAAGCGGCCGTTGCCCAGCTCGTCGATCCAGCCCTGGTCCACCACATGACCGCTGATGGAGCGCAGCTCGTCGACCGCCTCCTCGTCCCACACGTCGTCGTTCTCGGCGGCCAGCACGCTGCCGATCGCGGTGAGTTCGAGCGGCCGGTAGCTGGGGAAGTCGACCCGGCTGGTGAACCGGGAGGAGAGCCCGGGGTTGGTGGCGAGGAGGCGGTCCATGCCTTCCGGGTACCCCGCGAGGATGACGACGAGGTGGTCCCGGTTGTCCTCGGCCCGCTTCAGGAGGACCTGGAGGGCCTCGTCGCCGTACGCATCGCCCTTGCTGTAACCGGAGTTGGCCAGGCTGTACGCCTCGTCGACGAAGAGCACCCCGCCGAGCGCCGAGTCGATCAGCTCGTTGGCCTTCACCGCCGTCTGGCCCAGGAACTCGCCCACCAGGTCGGCGCGTTGGGCCTCGATCAGATGGTCGCCGCCGAGGAGCCCCAGCGCGTAGAAGACCCGGCCGAGGATGCGGGCCACCGTGGTCTTGCCGGTGCCGGAGGGGCCGGAGAAGACGAAGTGGCGCTTCGGCGGCTGGACCGGGAGCCCCTGCTCGGCCCGGAGCCGGGCCATGTTGAGCTGCGCGGAGAGCGCCTTCACCTGTCGCTTCACCGGCTCCAGGCCGACCATGCGCTCCAGTTGGGCCAGCGCCTCGGCCAGCAGGACCGGATCGCTCGGCCCGGCCGGGAACGCCGGCGGCTTCCGCGTCTTCGTCCGCCGTACGCCTTCGACCGGGCCGGTCGGAGAAGGCGCCGAGCCGCCTCCGCCCCCGTCCCCGGCCCCGTTCCCGCCTCCGTCACCATCGCCGAGCAGCCCGGCGTCACCGATCGGCCACGGCTCGCGGCCGTCCACCAGATCCGTCCCCAGCGCCGCGTCGCCGTCCACCAGCGCCTCGGCGCCCGTGCTCCCCGCCCCTCCCGCTCCGAATCCGGTCAGCATCACGGCGGCCAGGTCGGCGGACTCGTCGTACCCGTCGCCCTCCGAGATCGCCGCGAGGCGGGCCGAGGTGTCCATGAACGCCGGGTCGACCCGGTGCACCGCCCGGTACAGCGGCAGCGCCGCCGCACTGCGCCCGGTCCCCTCGTGGGCCCGCGCCAGCCAGTAGCGCAGCTCCTTGCGCTGCGGCTGCTCGCTGCGGCAGCGCATCAGGGCGGCGGAGAGCAGCGGTTCGGCCTGCCCGTACATCTCCAGCCGGACCCGGGCCATACCGCCGAAGAGCCCCGCCTCGATGCCGAGCATGGGATCGTCGACGAGCTGTTCGGTGTAACGGACCAGCTGCTCCCAGTCCTTGACCAGATACGAGCGGCAGGCGTGCAGGAACCGCACCTGCGCATCCGTGTCCACCGGCGGCAGCCCCGCCAACGCCCGGTCCAACTCCGGCACATGGCGTCCGTCCAGCCAGTGCGAGGCGTGGGCGAGCAGCAGATCACGCGGGCTCTCCAGCAGCGGCTGCACCCACCAGCCCAGCCAGTACCAGGAGTTGAGCGGCCGCCGGTGCCGGGCCCGCTGTTCGCCGAAGCGGTCGCGGTGCCGGTACATGCGTAACAGCGCGGTGGCGGTGTCGATGCGCAGCGCGTGGAGGCCGAGCCAGCCGTCCGCCATGCCGGGATCGATCCGTACCGCAGCTCTGAACTCCTCCTCGGCCTGCGGATAGGCGCCCATCGTGTAGGCGTCCATGCCGCGCAGCCAGGCGAGGTCGGCGGGGGCGTGTGCGCCCGGTGTGCCGATGTCCATCAGGTCCCCCACGCCAACCGTTCCCCCAGGATGTCCCGCCCGCACAGCATGCCCACCTGAGCGTGCCGAATCACTGCGCGGAGGAAGGGAATTGACCGCACCGGGGTGCATCGTACCTGCGCAAGGGGGAGCGAGCCGGTCAACGGCGGACCGGGCGGGTGGTGACCGAGGGTGAGCGGATCGCTCTGCGTGGTCGCCGGGCGGCGGGGCGCGCACAGGACGAAGCCCCCGATCACGGGGGAACAACCGGGGGCTTCGCGTCTGTGGGGGCTCCGAAAAGCCGCACAATGAGAACGTAAGACCAGTAAGGCCCCTCGGTCAAGCCGAGTTGGGGCACTTCCCGGCTGATTTCCGACTGCTCAGTACGGCGGTGTGTGCTGCTTACCGTCGGTGACGAAACGGTTCGCTCCCGCTGTCGCGCCGGGCCCCTCCTGCCACGTGTATCCCTCCGGCACCTGACGTACCAGCAGATCGGCGTACGGACGTGAAGGGTCCTCGGCGAAGTGCGCCGCCTCGGCGGCGGTCCACCCGTTCCAGAACTCCGTGAGCCCCGCGCCGTCCCGCGCCCTCCCGCGCCCCCAGGAGGCCTCCCGCTCCAGCTCCATCCAGCAGAGCGCCGCCAGCCACGGCCGCACCTCCCGGCGGCCCGCCCCGACACCCTCGACCAGGACCACCGGGGCCGGCTCCAGGGTCCGCGCGGGGCCGAAGCGCCGCTCGGTCCAGTCGTACGGCGCGTACTGGGCCGCCTCGCCGCGCGCGAGGGGCAGGAGCACCTGGCCCCGCAGCCGTCCGACCCAGCCGAACAGCTCCTCGTGGGTGGCGAGATCGTCCACATGGAGCACCGGCGCACCCCCCAGAGCCTCCGCCAGCCGCCCGGCGAACGTGCTCTTGCCGGACCCCGCGTGCCCGTCCACCGCGACGAGCCGGACCGGCCCGCAGGAGGCGGGCAGCGAGCGCAGGTCGGCGGCGTGGCGGGCCAGGTCGTTCATGCGTCCAGCGTACGGGCCGGAGGCCGGTGGGCCCGGCGCGCCGCAGGTCACGCCAGTGGTCCAGACCCATATTGGTGGCGCGGCGCAGGCCGAAAAGCTGGCCCGACCGCGCCCGGAGCCGGGATAGTTGGCGCACCGATCGGCATCCGCAGCCCCACTCCCACCCATGACCCGGGGGTTTCGCCCATGACCAGTCCGACCTCACGCAGGACCGTCCTGACCGCCGCACTCGCGGCAGCAGCGGCCGGAGCGGGCACCGCCGCATCCACCGGACCCGCATCCGCCGCTTCCGCGTCGACACCCTCCGCACCCCAGGCAGCCGCACCTCTCGTGGACAACCGTTTCTGGCACACGTACACCGACTGGCGCTGGGGCTCCGGCGACGGCACCCGCGTTTTCGCCGGCGTCCGCCCCGGCCTGGCCATCGCCACCGCCACGGGCCGCACCGACTACACCGACCCGCACACGGGCCGGACGGCCGCCTGGGAGTACGCCACCTGGACCTCGCCGCTCCACCGCACCGCCGTCCCCGCCACCGAACTGATCACCTCCTGGAACGCCCGTACGCCCGCGGGCACCTGGATCGCCGTCGAGCTCAGCGCCAGCTACGCCGACTCCACCACCACCCCGTGGTTCGTGATGGGCCGCTGGGCCTCCGGCGACGGCGACATCCGCCGCACCTCGGTGGACGACCAGGGCGACCCGCACAGCTCGGTCTGGACCGACACGCTCTCGGTGGACGACTCGGCGAGCGGCGTACGTTTCGTCGCGTACCGCCTCCGCCTCACCCTGTACCGCACCCCGGGCAGCCGCCTGACCCCCACGGTCCGGCGCGTCGGCGCGATGGCCTCCGACATCCCCGACCGCTTCACCGTCCCGGCGACCACCCCGGTCCACGCCCGCGAACTGCGGGTCCCGCGCTACTCGCAGAACGTCCACATCGGCCAGTACCCGGAGTACGACAACGGCGGCGAGGCGTGGTGCAGCCCGACCTCCTCGCAGATGATCGTCGAGTACTGGGGCCGCAAGCCGACCGCCGAGGACCTCGCCTGGGTCCGGCCCGGCCTGCCCGACCCGCAGGTCTGCCACGCCGCCCGCTACACGTACGACTACCAGTACGGCGGCTGCGGCAACTGGCCCTTCAACGCCGCCTACGCCGCCACCTACCGCGACCTGAACGCGGTCGTCACCCGCCTCGGCTCGCTCACCGACCTGGAGCGGCTGGTCCACGCGGGAATCCCCGTCATCACCTCGCAGTCCTTCCTCCAGGAGGAGCTGCCCGGAGCGGGTTACGGGACGGCGGGCCACCTGATGGCGGTGGTCGGCTTCACCCGCGAGGGTGACGTGATCGCCAACGATCCGGCTTCGCCGGACAACGAGGCGGTCCGCCGCGTCTACCCGCGGCGCGACTGGGAGAACATCTGGCTCCGCACCAAGCGCTACAACGCGAACGGCCAGGTCCGCAGCGGTACGGGCGGGGTCTGTTACGTGTACTGGCCGTCGGGGCCGACACCGGGACAGCGCCGCGTGCTGCGGTCGCTCGGGCTGCTCTGACTCCGTCAAGGAGGCCTTGAATCAAGAGAGTTGACCGGAGCGTGCGATAAGTTGACGCGGTGACCGACATCGCATCGCGTATCGACACGACCCGGCCGCACACCGCCCGGATATGGAACTACTGGACCGGCGGGAAGGACCACTACCCCGTCGACCGGGAGGCCGGCGACCGGATCCGGGCGCTGCACCCCGGCATCGGGGAGTACGCGAAGGCGGACCGGCTGTTCCTGGGCCGGGCGGTCCGCCACCTGGCCGGTCAGGAGGGCATCCGGCAGTTCCTGGACATCGGTACGGGGCTGCCGAGCGCCGACAACACGCACGAGGTCGCCCAGCGCGCCGCCCCGGACGCGCGGGTCGTGTACGTGGACAACGACCCGCTCGTCCTGGCGCACGCGCGCGCTCTGCTGGTGGGGACGCCCGAGGGGCGCACCGACTACCTGGACGCGGATCTGCGGGACATCGACACGATCCTGGCCGCGGCGGCGAAGACGCTCGACCTCTCGCAGCCGGTCGCGCTGATGCTGCTCGGCGTCGTCATCTTCATCGAGGACGACGAGGAGTCGTACGCCCTCGTCCGCCGCCTCATGGACGCGCTCGCCCCCGGCAGCCACCTCGTCCTGTCCCACACGGTCACGCACCCCGACATGCCGGACGTCGACGAGGCGGTGGCCTTCTGGAACGAGCACGGCACCCCGAAGCTCACCCAGCGGACCCCCGCCGCCGTCGCGCGCTACTTCGACGGCCTGGAGCTGCTGGAGCCCGGCGTGGTGTCCTGCTCGGCGTGGCGGCCGGAGCAGGCGGTGCCGGACGTCGCGATGTACGCGGGCGTCGGCCGGAAGTGACGTCACGGTGAGGCGCCCGGCCGGGTGGTCCCGGCCGGGCGCCTCGTACCGGACACTCAGGCGGTACGCCGCTGTCGCCGTACCGCGCCCACCACCACGTCGACCACCAGGAACGCGGCCAGCGTCACGCCGAGGACCGGCAGCGCCCAGCCCAGGGCGATGACCGCCGGGACGCCCAGGATCAGGACCGGCAGCGGCAGCCGCCGCCAGGCGCCGCGCTCCGGGGCCCGGCCGACGGGCGCGCGGCGGTCGTCGCGGGTGGGCCGTCGCTGCCACCACATGCGGTAGCCCCAGACGATCACCGCCGTCAGACCCAGCGCGATCACCGCCAGGACGATCTGGTTGACGACTCCGAACAGCACGCCCATGTGCCCCTGCACGCCCAGCTTGCTGAGCTTGGACAGGGCCGGGTGGTCGGCCCAGTAGGTGCGCGCGGTGACCTCGCCGCCGGCCACGTCCACGGCGACCCGGTCGTAGTGCACCGGCCAGACGTTGTCGTTCTGCGCCACGGTCCACGCGCTCGCCGCGTCCGCCGCGGGCGTGACCACCACCGTGCCGCCGAGACCCGCGTCCCGGGCCGCCGCGAGGGCCGTGTCGAAGCCGGCCGGGTCGGCGTCGGCCGTCGCTTCGCCGGAGCCGCCGTGACCGGCGTGGTCCGAGTGGTCCTCGGCGGGAGCCTCCGCGCCCGGGAGCGCGGTGTCGAGGGCCGGGGCGTTGCCGCCGGCCGCGTCCAGCAGCCGGCCGAACCGCTCACCGGCATAGTTCGACCAGGTCAGACCGGTGGCGCTCAGGAACAGCAGCCCCAGAGCCAGCCACACCCCGGTGGCCGCGTGCCAGCTGCGCGTCCGGCGCACCCCACGGGCCTTGCGGTCCGGAACCAGCACACCCCGCGCCGACTTGGCACGCTGTCCACGGCTGCGCCCGATCCACAGGACGAGCCCGCCCGCGACGGCCACCCAGAGCCAGCTCGCGGCGACCTCGGAGTACAGGCGGCCGAACTCGCCGAGGTGGAGGTTGCGGTGGAGGTCGTCGAGCCAGGTGGTGAGCGGCGTCGACCCGAACCAGGTCGTCAGCTCGCCCCGTACCTCGGCGGTGTAGGGGTCGACGAAGACCGTGCGCTGGTTCTCGCCCAGCTCCGGCACCGCGAGCACCACCCGCGTGGTGTCCTCGGGACCCGACGGGGTGATCACCGACGCCGTGGTGCCTTCGGGGTAGGCCGCCCGCGCGGCGGCGATCTGCTCGGCCAGCGGCCGGGGCGCGTCCCCGACCCGCTCGACCCGCAACTGGTCACCGTAGACGAGCTGGTCGAGCTGGGGTGTGAGCGTGTAGGCGAGCCCGGTCAGGGCGGCCACCAGCAGGAAGGGGGCGACGAGGACCCCGGAGTAGAAGTGCAGCCGGACGAGGAGGTGGCGTACGGCGTCCCAGGAGCGGGGCCGGCCGGGGCCGTCGGCGGGTTCGGTGGCGGCGTCCGCCGTGTCGGTGGCGGCCGGTTTCGTGAGGGCGTCCGGTCTGTCGCTGTCCGGCTCGCTTGTCGCGGCGCCGGTGGGGTCGTGGTCGTTCTGCGGTATTTCTTCGGTGCTGCGAGACATGGGTGCTCCTCGGAGGGCAGGGCGGAGGAAGACTCGGCGACCTGCCGGTGGGGGCCGGGTTCTGCCCGGGCGGTGGGACGAGGTGGCGTTGGCGACCCGGCGGCACCCGCACGTACGCCTCAGGGCGCCGGATCGGCTCCGGCGCTCGCGAGGCTGGGTGCGGGCCCGTCAGGCCGCGGTCGCCACCGGCGGCCCACGCCGGTGACAGGACCGGGCGAGGAGCGCCCCGAACCGGATCCGCGCGACCACCGGCGGCACCGGGCGCGACCGGGGCAGGCAGGGGAGGGGAGGGGCGGTCCGGAGGGCGACGCGGGGGACGAGCAGGGCCGCGAGGCGCCGCAGCACCCGCTCCCCGTAGATCACGCAGAGGGCCGTTCCGAGGGTGGCCGCCGCATGGGCGAGAGCCATGCCGGGGTCCATGGCGTGCCCGCCGTCGTGACCGCCGGACGGCCCGGACGCGTGGTGCTCGCCCCCGGGAGTCATGGCGGAGTGCCGGCCTCCGCCGGACGCCGGGAGGAAGTGGAAGGCACCGTGCAGCGCGAACTGCGTACCGCCCAGCACCAGCGTCACGACGTCGAAGCGGCGCCGCCGGCCGCCGAAGAGCAGGGCGCCCTGGAGGCTGAGCGCGAGGAGCAGAAGGGCGAGCACCCCCGCACCGGGCAGCCGTCCGCCCGCCGCGACATGGCTCACGGCACCGAGAAGCAGGCAGGCGGAGCCGCAGAGCAGGCCCCTGGCCGCTCGCGTCGGCCAGCCGCCCCGTGCACGCATGGAGACAAGGTAGCCAGCCGCCGCGCACGCTCCGCCCCGGGGGCCGCCGGCGCTGTCTCTTGCCACGCGGTCTCTTTCCATGGGCCAGTAGTCGGCCAGATGGCCGAAAAAGTTCCCGTACGACTTCTCGTACGACTTCTCGTACGGAAGCCCGTACGAAGTTTCTGTCTGCCGTCCTGTGGCGTCGCCCACAGCAGCCCCTCCCGCCCCGGCTCCACGGGCCCCGGAACCCTTGCCGTATCAGGGGACCGAGCTGCCCCGGGCCGTCCGAGCGGTGACCCGGATCTCGTTTCGCGCCGCGCTCCTGGCTGGCACTGTGGTCGGGCCAGGGGGGCCTCAGCCGGAGTTCGACGAACAGCGAGACGCCATGACCGCGACCACCGCCGCACAGAACGCCCACCACGTCCGCCGCGCCCGCACCGGCGGCCCGGACGACGACGGCCCCGGGCTGCTGGAGCACCTCGCGGGGTGGGCCCTCGTGGTCGTGCTCGCCATGTTCGTCACCCAGGCCGGACTGATGTGACCCGCCCCGGCCCCGGAGCCGCGAAAGGGGTGGGGTGCCCGGCCGGCACCCCACCCCCACGGTCCGCGTAGGTCCGTGGCCGGTCAGTCGATCGCCTTGATCAGCTCGCCGTTCGTGGTGTCACCGCTCAGCTCCCAGAAGAACGTGCCTCCCAGACCCTGTTCGTTCTTGTACTCCATCTTGGTGCCGATGGTCTCCGGGGTGTCGTAGCTCCACCAGTCGTTCCCGCAGTGCGCGTACGCCGTACCGGCCACCGTGCCCGAGACGGGGCAGCTGCCCTTGAGGACCTTGTAGTCCTCGATGCCGTCCTCGTACGTGCCCTTCGCCGCGCCGGTCGCGCTGCCGCCCGGCTCGGTCTGGGTGACGCCGGTCCAGCCGCGGCCGTAGAAGCCGATGCCGAGCAGCAGCTTCTCCGACGGGATGCCGAGCGACTTCAGCTTGGAGATCGCCGCGTCGGAGTTGAAGCCCTCCGTCGGGATGCCCGGGTAGGAGGTCAGCGGGGAGTGCGGGGCTGTCGGGCCCTGCGCCGCGAAAGCGCCGAAGAAGTCGTACGTCATCGGCAGGTACCAGTCGAGGTGCTTCGCCGCGCCCGCGTAGTCCACCGCGTCGATCTTGCCGCCGTCGGAGCCGTCCGCGGTGATCGCCGAAGTGATCAGGTTGTCGTTCCCGAAGGACTTGCGCAGCTCGCCGAGCAGTTCGCCGTAGGCGTCCCGGCCGCTCGTGTCACAGGTCAGACCGCAGGCATTGGGGTACTCCCAGTCGATGTCGATGCCGTCGAAGACATCGGCCCACCGCGGGTCCTCCACCAGGTCGTAGCAGGACTTGGCGAACGCGGCCGGGTTCTGCGCGGCCTCACCGAACCCGCCGGACCAGCTCCAGCCGCCGAACGACCAGAGCACCTTGATGTCCGGGTGGAGCTCCTTCAGCTTGCGCAACTGGTTGAAGTTGCCGCGCAGTTCCTGGTCCCAGGTGTCGGCGACCCCGTCGACGGACTCCTCGGCCGTGTAGGCCTTCTCGTAGTCGGCGTAGGAGTCGCCGATCGTGCACGTGCCGTTCTGCACGTTGCCGAAGGCGTAGTTGATGTGGGTGAGCTTCTCCGCCGAACCTGACGTCACGATGTTCTTGACGTGGTAATTGCGGTCGTACGTGCCCCAGTTGGTGAAGTATCCGATCACCTTGTCGCCGGCCGCTGTGGGGGCGGCCTCGGCGGGGGCGGCGGCCGGCCGGGCGGCGGGGGCGGCGCCGGCCGGGGCCATGCCCGCGACGCCGAGCAGGGTGGCGCCGAGCGCCACCGTACAGACGGCCGCGGCGAGCGCCCGGAGCCGGGCGCGGGGACGGTGCGGTGTGAGCATCGTGGCTCCTCGTGGGGGAGGGCTGGTGCATGGGGGTGCGGGTCGAACGCGTGGGGGGTGCGGGTCGAACTCCGGGCCGTACGCGCCCGGTTTGACATGAACGCGGTAGGGCGTTCGTGGGGGAAACCGTAGAAGGACTAGACCAGTTGGGTCAATGGTTCGGACCAATTCACGGATCTTCGTGAGGCGCTCCAGCCCCTTTGACCAGCCCTTCACCCGTGACGGAAGGCATCCGATCGGGCATACTCAACCCGCCACAGCCGCTGACCCGCGCCCCCCCGAGACCCGGGAGGGCAGGATCGGCTGGGCAGTCTGCTTTTTCCCGGCTCCGCTCCGGGAGATCACCCGGCGGCGCCTCTCACACCCCGAGCGCGCGACCGTCGCAACGCCCGACAGGGAGGAGAGCGCCGTCATGTCCGACCGTGCCCCGCAGCCGGTGGAACGCCGTCTGCCCACCGAGGAGTCCCGGCAGCTCGTCGCGCTCGTCCGCGACATCGTGTCCAAGGAGATCGCCCCCCGGGCGGCCGAGGAGGAGGAAGCCGGCCACTTCCCGCGCGAGGTCTTCACCCTCCTCTCCGAATCCGGCCTCCTCGGACTTCCCTACGGCTCCGCCCACGGCGGCGGCGACCAGCCCTACGAGGTCTACCTCCAGGTGCTGGAGGAGCTGGCCGCGGCCCGCCTCACCGTCGGCCTCGGCGTCAGCGTCCACTCCCTGGCCTGCCACGCGCTCGCCGGTTACGGCACCGAGGAGCAGCAGGCCGCGCACCTTCCGGCGATGCTCTCCGGCGGCCTGCTGGGCGCCTACTGCCTCTCCGAGCCCGCCTCCGGCTCCGACGCCGCGTCCCTGCGCACCGAGGCCGTACGCGACGGCGACGACTGGGTCATCACCGGCACCAAGGCGTGGATCACCCACGGCGGCGTCGCCGACTTCTACACCGTCCTCGCCCGCACCGGCGTCGAGGGTCCCCGCGGCATCACGGCCTTCCTCGTCCCCGGCGACGCCGAAGGCCTGAACGCCGCGCTCCCCGAGAAGAAGATGGGGATGAAGGGCTCGCCCACGGCCCAGCTCAACTTCGACGGCGTACGGGTCGGTGACGACCGCCGCATCGGTGAGGAGGGCCAGGGCTTCGCCATCGCGCTCTCCGCGCTCGACTCCGGTCGCCTCGGCATCGCCGCCTGCGCCATCGGGGTCGCCCAGGCGGCCCTGGACGAGGCCGTGCGGTACGCCACCGACCGGCGCCAGTTCGGCCGCCCCATCGCGGACTTCCAGGGGCTGCGCTTCATGCTCGCCGACATGGCCACCCAGATCGAGGCAGGCCGGGCGCTCTACCTGGAGGCGGCACGGCTGCGCGACGCGGGAGAGCCCTTCTCCCGCCAGGCGGCCATGGCGAAGCTCTTCTGCACGGACGCGGCCATGCGCGTGACCACCGACGCCGTCCAGGTGCTCGGCGGCTACGGCTACACGCTGGACTTCTCGGTCGAGCGGCTCATGCGCGAGGCCAAGGTGCTCCAGATCGTGGAAGGCACCAACCAGATCCAGCGCATGGTCATCGCGCGCCACCTGGCGGGCCCGGAGACCCGCTGACCCGCGGGAGGTGTCCGAACGTCCCGCGTGGGCGGAACGGTCAGACACTCCCCGGCGGCCGGTCCGACCAGGCCGGAAGCGCGGCGGCCCGGGTCCACTCCGGGTCGCGGTGGCCCGGCACGGTCCGGCCGCTGCTGCGCCAGTGGAGCAGCAGGGCGCTGTAGACGGGCGGGTCGACGGGGGAGGCCATCGGCGAGTTCCCCGTCGACCGGGGCAGCGGCTGTGGCTGCGGAACCGATTCTTCGAGCGCCGGGGGAGCGAGCCGGCGGCGCCCCGAGCCGACTGGTGAATGCAGCGTCGTCATACGGGGGTCAACGCGCCGGGGCCGGCCGGGTCACTGCCGGCCCGAACCGAGTGCCAGTTCGGCGGGTGCCCGCGAGCACCCGCCCGGGAACGTACCCCTACGGCCGCGAACGGCGGCTCAGGCCGCCTCGCGCCGCATCCGGGGAATCCGCAGCGGCCGGGAGCCAGGGCCGCCCGCGTGGGAGAAGGGCTGCATCCGCCAGTCGAGGCCCTGGGGGAGCGTCAGCAGCAGCGCCGCCTCCTGCTCCTGGGGCTCCAGCGTCTCGTCGGCGGGCCGGGCCTCCGCCGCCGCACGGCCGGTGCCGGAGCAGACGGTGAGAACGAACGGGTTCCACGGGGTGGGGCACCGGGCGTGCTCCGGCAGGACGTCCTCGTCGGCCAGCAGCGCGATCGGCTGGGCGCAGTCCGGGCAGACCACCCGGAACATCTCGAACATGTCGTACACATCGGCGCCGTCGTCCTCGTCGGGATCGACGGGCTCCGGTTCGGTACGTCCGGTGAGCTTGATGCTCTGCATGGGATCTTCCCCCCTCGGGTGGGCCGGCACAGCGCCACGGCCACGACCACAGCAAGCACTTCCCTCCGCTCGCGGCCGATAACCGCCGGAGGCCCCGCTACCGACCCGTAGGTCTGTGGTGTTCGTCACATGCCGCCCGCAGGTGCCGTTCCGTGACCTTGTGCGACTGTGCCGACAGGCGTCCGGGGCCATAGGTTGATCCGCATGGAGGAGCTGGACCGTCAGATCGTGGAGTTGCTCGTCAAGGACGGGCGGATGAGCTACACCGACCTGGGCAAGGCCACGGGCCTGTCCACCTCGGCCGTTCATCAGCGCGTCCGCAGGCTGGAGCAGCGCGGGGTGATCCGCGGCTATGCCGCCGTCGTCGACCCCGAGGCCGTCGGGCTGCCCCTCACCGCGTTCATCTCGGTGAAGCCGTTCGACCCCAGCGCGCCCGACGACATCGCCGAGCGGCTGGCGGGCGTGCCGGAGCTGGAGGCCTGCCACAGCGTCGCCGGGGACGAGAACTACATCCTCAAGGTGCGCGTGGCGACCCCGCTGGAGCTGGAGCACCTGCTGACCCGGATCCGCACGCTGGCCGGCGTCTCGACCCGGACGACCGTCGTCCTCTCCACCCCGTACGAGGCCCGGCCGCCGCGCGTCTGAGGGGGGTGCGGGCTCCACGGTCCGCGGCAGGCGCGAGACTGGTCCCATGACCGAGAGCACCGCCCCTCAGAGCGCCCCCGACCACCGCACCCTGCTGCTGCGCGGTGGAGACGTCCACAGCCCGGCCGACCCGTTCGCCACCGCGATGGTCGTGGAGCGCGGACATATTGCCTGGGTGGGCTCCGAAGGGGCCGCCGACGCCTTCGCGAGCGGCGTCGACGAGGTGGTCGACCTGGAGGGCGCCCTGGTCACTCCGGCGTTCACCGACGCCCATGTGCACACCACCGCCACCGGCCTGGCCCTCACCGGACTGGACCTCTCCGGCGCCCGTACACTCCCCGAAGCCCTCGGCCTCGTCCGTGCGTTCGCGAACCGGCACGGTGTCACCGACGTCCTGCTCGGCCACGGCTGGGACGCCGCGCGGTGGCCCGAACGGCGCCACCCCTCGCGCGCCGAGCTCGACGAGGCGGCCGGCGGCCGTGCCCTCTACCTGCCCCGGATCGACGTGCACTCCGCCGTCGTCACCACCGCCCTGCTGGACCTCGTCCCGGGCGTCACGGCGATGACCGGCTACCACCCCGACGCCCCGCTGACCGGCGACGCCCACCACGCCGTACGCGCCGCCGCGCACAACGCCCTCACCACGGCCCAGCGCACCGCCGCCCAGCGCGCCGCCCTCGACCACGCCGCATCGCTCGGCATCGGCACCCTCCACGAGTGCGGCGGGCCCGAGATCTCCGACGAGGAGGACTTCACCTCGCTCCTGGCCCTCGCCGCCGAACGTCCGGGCCCCCGGGTCTTCGGCCTCTGGGCCGAGGAGATCGCCGACGAGAAGGGCGCCCGCCGCATCCGGGAGCTCGGTGCGATCGGCGCGGCCGGCGACCTCTTCGTCGACGGCTCCCTCGGCTCGCACACCGCCTGCCTGCACGAGCCGTACGCCGACGACCCGCAGACCGGCACCGCCCACCTGGACGCCGCCGCGATCGGCGCCCATGTCACCGCCTGCACCCAGGCGGGCCTCCAGGCGGGCTTCCACGCCATCGGCGACGCGGCCGTCACCGCCGTCGTGGAAGGCGTGCGGGCCGCCGCCGAGACGCTCGGCCTCGCCAGGATCCGCGCCGCCCGCCACCGCGTCGAGCACGCCGAGATGCTCACCCCGGAGACGATCGCCGCCTTCGCCGAACTCGGCCTCACCGCCTCCGTCCAGCCCGCCTTCGACGCCGCCTGGGGCGGCCCGGACGGCATGTACGCCCAGCGCCTCGGCGCGGAGCGGGCCGCCGGCCTGAACCCGTACGCCGCACTCCTGCGCGCCGGAGTCCCGCTCGCCTTCGGCTCCGACAGCCCGGTCACGCCGCTCGACCCGTGGGGCACCGTGCGGGCCGCCGCCCACCACCGCACCCCCGAGCACCGCATCTCCGTCCGGGCCGGCTTCACCGCGCACACCCGGGGCGCCTGGCGGGCCATCGGCCGGGACGACGCCGGGCTTCTGGTGCCCGGTGCACCCGCCGACTACGCCGTCTGGCGGACCGCCGAACTCCTGGTCCAGGCGCCCGACGACCGGGTCGCCCGGTGGTCCACCGACCCCCGCTCCGGCACGCCCGGTCTGCCGGATCTGACCCCCGGTGCCGAACTTCCGGTCTGCCTGCGGACGGTGGTGGCCGGACAGACGGTCCACGTGCGACCGAACGAGTGACGTCGGCGGGTTCCGTACCGCCGATCGATGGCTCGGGCACGCGTTCACGACCTGCGGATCTCGGGCACTGACCAGGCAATTTGGGCAAAAGCCGCAGGTCGCACGGGTGTTGACAGAACGCGCCCACGGGCCGGTAGGTTCGGCCGGGTCCACCACAGGACGTCCGACCGGTGAAACCTCCACGCAGTCGTCGAACGCCGCTGGGTCATGGGGTGGTGTGCCGCACCGGCGCACCACCACTGACAGCCAGGTTCAGCGCCCGCGCCTCGGGGGCGAGGGAAGGTTTCAGCCGGACGGAGGGTGCGACCCGGGTGGGGCCCGGACGTTCAGTAGACAACGGCTTTCGGTCGACCCGCAGCCAGCGGGTCCCAGGTCGGCCCGAAGGGCGCCGGGCCCCGATCCGCAGCTCCGTCCCTGCCGGAGGCCGCGGTTCCGTCCGTGCTTCTGTCCGCAGTTCCGTCCATCTGCCCGGCCTGTGCCACGCGCCTGTACGACCGCGTAGGACCCGGGCGGCGGTGTGCTGGATATGGTGTCCCTCTGTGTACGGACTTTAAGGGGCAGTAGTGAACGACGGCGGTCAGAGGCAGTTCGGCCCGCTCGGCAAGGTCCTCGTGATCATTCCGACCTACAACGAGGTCGAGAACATCAGGCCGATCGTCGACCGGGTGCGCACCGCCGTGCCGGACGCCGACATCCTGGTGGCCGACGACAACAGCCCCGACGGCACGGGAAAGGCGGCCGACGAGATCGCGGCCGCCGACGACCAGGTCCACGTCCTGCACCGCAAGGGCAAGGAAGGGCTCGGCGCCGCCTACCTCGCGGGCTTCACCTGGGGCACCGAGCACGGCTACGGCGTCCTCGTCGAGATGGACGCCGACGGCTCCCACCAGCCGGAGGAACTGCCCCGCCTGCTCACCGCGCTCAAGGGCGCCGACCTCGTCCTCGGCTCCCGCTGGGTGCCCGGCGGCCGGGTCGTCAACTGGCCCAAGAGCCGCGAGGTCATCTCCCGAGGCGGCAGCCTCTACTCCCGCCTCGCCCTCGGCCTCTCCGTCCGCGACGTCACCGGCGGCTACCGGGCCTTCCGCACCGAGACCCTCCAGGGCCTCGGACTCGACGAGGTCGCCTCCCAGGGCTACTGCTTCCAGGTCGACCTGGCCCGCCGCTCGGTCGAGGCCGGCTACCACGTCGTCGAGGTCCCCATCACCTTCGTGGACCGCGAGGTCGGCGACTCCAAGATGAGCCGGGACATCCTCGTCGAGGCGCTCTGGCGGGTAACCGGCTGGGGCATCACCTCCCGCGCCAACAAGGTCCTGGGCCGCAAGAAACCCTGACCCTCCGGTGCGCGTACCGGCCGGTCCATGATCACCCCCTTACGCCGCTTCCACCTCCGTACGGGCACACTGGTGGCATGACGACCGGCACTCCGCCCCCGACCCGTCCCCGGCGCTCACGCGCCCGTAGATTCCTGCCCCTGGCCCTCGCCGCCTGGCTGGTCCTGGAGGTCTGGCTGCTGACCGTGGTCGCCTCGGCCGCGGGCGGTCTCACCGTCCTGCTGCTCCTGGTCGCCGGAGCGGTGCTCGGCACCGTGGTGATCAAGCGCGCCGGACGCCGCGCCTTCAAGAACCTCACCGAGACCCTCCAGCAGATGCCGGGGCAGCCCGGCGCCACCGAGGCCCCGCAGGTGACCGGCGGCAAGGCCTCCCGGGGCAACGGGCTGCTGATGCTCGCCGGACTGCTGCTCCTGATCCCGGGCCTCATCTCGGACGCGGCCGGTCTGCTCCTGCTGGTGCCGCCGGTCCGTACCCTGATCAGCCGCCGGGCGGAGCAGTCCCTGGAGCGCCGGATGCGGGCCGCGTCCCCCGGCAGCCTCTCCGACGCCTTCCAGCAGGCCCGTATGCACCGGCCGGACGGAAAGGTCGTCCAGGGCGAGGTCATCCGCGAGGACGGCACACAGCCCCCTTCCCGGCCCACCGGCCCCGACGACGACCCTCGCGGCCCGCGCCCGCCGCTCACCCCCTGAGACCGGTCGGCCGGCTCCGGACCTGCTGACGCCGGTCGGGCTCACACCGGTCGGGCCGGCGCCGGACATGGCAAGAGCCGCCGGCCGTGACACACGTTCTGTATCACGGCCCGCGGCTCTTGTGCTGTGCTGTTGTCGCGCTCGGTGCGATAGGTACGCGGAGTGCGGTGGTGCATTACGCGGTCAGGCAGACTTCCTGCTGTCCCGCGGGTGCACGGCGATGTTCATGGCTCCGGAGCGCAAAACCGCCAGCCTCTCGGCCAGCACCTCTTCGAGCTCCTCACGCGTGCGCCGCTCCATGAGCATGTCCCAGTGCGTACGCGCAGGCTTGCCCTTCTTCTCCTCGGGGCCATCCCCGTCCACCAGGAGTGCCTGGGCGCCGCACGCCTTGCACTCCCACTCCGGCGGAATCTCCGCCTCCACCGAGAACGGCATCTCGAACCGATGTCCGTTCTGGCATGCGTACTCCACCGCCTGGCGCGGGGCCAGATCGATGCCGCGGTCCGTCTCGTAGCTGGTAACCACAAGTCGCGTGCCGCGAAGAGCTCGCTCACTCATGAATCGTGCCTCCCGGGCTTGTCGCCCACAGGACAAAATGTCGCTGTCGTCGTCATCCGGTCAACGTACGGTCGCTGGCAAAGATTCCCGTCGCCGGTCATGCGTCGCCCGTTCGTGCCGCTGCTTGTCTTGGGTCGAGTACCCACCCTTGCCCGGTTTGTCACCTCTGATGGGCGTTGTCACCCAACGGTTGGGCCGTTTCTACTCGCAGTAACGGTCCTCCGGGCAGGCCAAAGACGTATACTACCGGCCTTTGACTTCAACGTCTAAATCCGTTCCGGTACGGGGTTGCCCGCGGCCGTGATCGCCCGCCGTACCGGCACCCGCGCGAGCAGCACCGCGCCCAGTGCGAAGAACACGATCAGCGAGATGATCGCCTCCCGGTAGCTGCCGGTCAGCTGGTACGCCAGACCGAACACCAGGGGCCCCAGCCAGCTCAGACCCCGGTCGCTCATCTCGTACGCCGAGAAGTACTCCGCTTCCTTGCCGCGCGGCACCAGATGGGAGAAGAGCGAGCGGGACAGCGCCTGGCTGCCGCCCAGGACCAGCCCGATGGCCGCCGCGAGAACGAAGAAGAAGACGGGCGCGTCGGCGGGCAGCAGGTAGGCGGCGATCAGGATCGCGGTCCATACGACCAGCGAGCCCAGGATCGTGCGCTTGGCGCCGTACACCCGGGCCAGCCGGCCCATCCCGAGCGCCCCGGCCACCGCCAGGATCTGCACCAGCAGCACGGCGACGATCAGGGTCGTCTGGTCGAGGCCCAGCTCCTCGGAGCCGTACAGCGAGGCCTGGGAGATCACTGTCTGGATGCCGTCGTTGTAGACCAGGTACGCGAGCAGGAACGACAGCGTCAGCGGATGGCGCCGCATGTCCTTCAGGGTCGCCATCAGCTGCTTCCAACCGGATCCGACCGCGCCCTCGCCGTCCGGTGCCACCCGCCGGTCGCGCAGCCGCCGCAGCGGTACGAGGGTGAACGCGCCCCACCACACACCCGCCGAGGCGAGGCAGATCCGTACCGCGTCGGACTCCGCGAGACCGAAGGACTCGTGGCCCGTGTACAGGATCAGGTTGAGGACGAGCACCAGGGCGCCCGAGGTGTAACCGAAGGCCCAGCCGCGCGAGGAGACCGCGTCGCGCTCCTCGGAGGTGGCGATCTGCGGCAGATAGGCGTTGTACAGGACCATCGACACGGAGATCGACGCGTTCGCCACGATCAGCAGGAACGCGCCCAGCAGATAGCGGTGGCCGTCCAGGAAGAACATCCCGGCGGTCGCCGCGGCACCCGTATAGGCCGCCGCCGCCAGCAGCGGCTTCTTCCGTCCCGTACGGTCCGCCGCCGCGCCCACGATCGGCATCAGGATCACGGCCACCACGATGGAGGCCGATACGGAGTACGCGAACAGTGAGCCCGCGCGCACGGGTATGCCCAGTGGATGCACGAAGCCGTCGGGATCGGCGGCGGCCTTGGCGATCGACGTCAGATAGGGACCGAGGAAGACGGTCAGCACGCTGGTGGAGTAGACGGAACAGGCGAAGTCGTAGAAGTACCAGCCGTGCTGTTCGCGTCTGCGCGCGGCCGCCGACCCGTCGCCCCGCGGCTTTCCGGCCGGATCTGTCGTTCCTGCGGTTCCGGTGCTCAACCCGCGCCCCCTCGGTTCTCGCGTACGGACGCGGACGGGCCCGGCGTCAGGACCAGGCCCCCCGCTCGCTCAGCACCGTGCGCAGCGTCTCGATGTGATCGGTCATGATGCCATCGACCCCGAGGTCCAGGAGGGCCGCCATCCGCTCGGGCTCGTTGACCGTCCAGACGTGCACCTGGAGCCCGAGCGCGTGCGCCGTACGGACGAAACGGGCGTCCACCACCGGGATGCCGCCCTGGCGCTCGGGAACCTGCGCGCAGACCGCGCCCGCGCGCAGCGGCGCCGGGATCCCGTACGAGCGCAGCCGCAGCCCCAGGACGCCGCGCACGCCGTACGAGGTGGCCAGGCGCGGGCCGGCCAGACGGTGCGCCCGGGCCACCCGGGCCTCGGAGAAGGAGCCGACGCAGACCCGGTCCCAGGCGTCGGTCCTGCGGATCAGCTCCAGGAGTGGTCCGAGGGCCGGTTCCGCCTTGATGTCCACGTTCCAGCGGGCCTCCGGGAACTCCTCCAGCAGCTCCTCGAAGAGCGGAAGGGGTTCGGTGCCGCCGACCCTGGCCCGGCGCACCGCGCTCCAGGGCAGCGCGGAGATCCTGCCCCGCGCGTCGGTGACCCGGTCGAGCGTGGCGTCGTGGAAGGCGACGAGGCGGCCGTCCGCCGTGGTGTGGACGTCGGTCTCGAAGTAGCGGTAGCCCGCGGCGGCCGCCCGGCGGAAGGCGGCCGCGGTGTTCTCCACGCCGTCCGCCGCCCCGCCGCGGTGGGCGAAGGCAAGGGGTGTCGCGTGATCAAGATAGGGATGGCGGCTCGATTTCACTGCGGCAGTATGGCCTGCCCGGATGGAGGGGTGGCGACGGGGCCGGATCCGGCGGGAGGCGCGGCGGTGACCGTCGGCGTGGCGGGTGCGGGGAGTTCGAAGAGCCGCAGGAAGAGCTGGGCCAGCGGGCCGATCGCCAGCGCGTACAGGACCGTACCGGCCCCGAGCGAGCCGCCGAGCAGGAAGCCGGTGACGACGACGGCCACCTCGATCGCCGTACGGACCAGCCGGATGGAGCGGCCCGTGGCCCGGTTCAGCCCGGTCATCAGCCCGTCGCGCGGACCCGGGCCGAAGCGGGCCGCTATGTAGAGGCCGGTCGCCACCCCGTTGAGCACGATGGCCAGGGCCATCACCGGGATCCTGGCCCCGAGACCGTCGAGGTCGCCGACCAGGGCGAGCGTGCCGTCCATCGCCAGGCCCACCACGAAGACGTTGGAAACAGTGCCGAGCCCCGGACGCTGCCGGAGCGGGATCCAGAGCAGCAGCACGATCGCGCCGACGATGATCGAGACGACGCCGATCGAGATGCCGGTCAGCTCCGTGAGGCCTTGGTGCAGGACGCCCCACGGCTCCAGACCGAGTTCGGCGCGGACCAGGAGTGCCGAACTCGCCCCGTACAGCGTCAGACCCACGTACAGCTGGACCAGTCGCCGGGTGAGGTGGGTGGTGCCACGGGCGGTGGTGCTGGACACGTGTTGCCCCCTGGTGTGGTGGTGGTGGACTGCTGCGTGTCACTCTGTGGCAGGGGATCGGCCACCAGACATGGCCAATCCGAGGAAGGTGGACTGATTTTCATGGCGCAGTGGACTTCGACCGTCGGGGCGGCCCAGCTCGCCCGGCAGCTCCAGGCCCAGCAGCCCCGGCCCACCGGCCCCGCCGGACGGAAGCCGCCCGCCTACCGCGCGCTCGCCGACGGCGTACGGCTCCTCGTGCTGGAGGGCCGCGTTCCGGTCGCCGCCCGGCTGCCCGCCGAACGCGAACTGGCCCTCGCCCTCGCCGTCAGCCGCACCACCGTCGCCGCCGCCTACGAGGCGCTGCGCGCGGAGGGGTTCCTGGAGTCGCGGCGCGGGGCCGGAAGCTGGACCGCCGTCCCGGCCGGGAACCCGCTGCCCGCCCGGGGCCTGGAACCGCTGCCTCCGGAGTCGCTCGGCTCCATGATCGACCTGGGCTGCGCCTCCCTGCCCGCCCCCGAGCCCTGGCTGACCCGGGCCTTCCAGGGTGCGGTGGAGGAGCTGCCTCCGTACGCCCACACGCACGGCGACTACCCGGCCGGGCTCCCCGCCCTGCGACAGATGATCGCCGACCGCTACACCGCGCTCTCCATCCCGACCATGCCCGAACAGATCATGGTCACCACCGGTGCGATGGGCGCCATCGACGCCATCTGCCACCTCTTCGCGGGCCGCGGCGAACGGATCGCGGTCGAGTCCCCTTCGTACGCCAACATCCTCCAGCTGATGCGCGAGGCGGGCGCCCGGCTCGTCCCGGTCGCGATGGAGGAGGGCATCGGCGGCTGGGACATGAACCGGTGGCGCCAGGTGCTGCGGGACTCGGCGCCCCGGCTCGCCTATGTGGTGGCCGACTTCCACAACCCGACCGGCGCGCTCGCCGACGAGCAGCAGCGGCGGGACCTCGTCGACGCGGCCCGCTCCGCCGGCACGGTCCTGGTCGTCGACGAGACGATGACCGAACTCCGGCTGGACGCCGACATCGCCATGCCCCGCCGGGTCTGCGCCTTCGACCCGGCCGGCAGCACGGTGCTGACCGTCGGCTCGGCCAGCAAGGCGTTCTGGGCCGGGATGCGGATCGGCTGGGTCCGGGCGGCCCCGGACGTCATCCGCTCGCTGGTCTCGGCCCGCGCCTACGCCGACATGGGTACCCCGGTCCTGGAACAGCTCGCCATCAACTGGCTGATGGGCACGGGCGGTTGGGAGCAGGCGGTGGAGATCCGGCGGGACCAGGCGCGCGAGAACCGCGACCAGCTGGTGGCGGCGGTGCGCCGGGAGCTGCCGGACTGGGAGTTCGCGGTGCCGCGCGGCGGGCTGACCCTCTGGGTGCGCACGGGCGGCCTCTCCGGCTCCCGGCTGGCGGTGGCGGGTGAGCGCGTCGGCGTACGGGTGCCTTCGGGGCCGCGGTTCGGGGTGGACGGGGCGTTCGAAGGCTATGTGCGGCTGCCGTTCACGGTGGGCGGCCCGGTCGCGGAGGAGGCGGCGGTACGGCTCGCGGCGGCGGTGGAGCTGGTCCGCTCCGGCGCCGGCGCCGGAGCGGACGCGCCACGGAGCTTCGTGGCCTGAGGGCCGCCCCCCCGGCGGCTCACCCCTCGGCGATCGCCGCCTGCGCCTTGGCCAGCTGCCCGGTCGGTACGGCCTCCACGGCCACCGGCACCTCGGCGGTGTCCGCGACCGGCCCGTCGGGCACGGCGGCCGGCTCCGGCCGCGGCTCCTGCTGCGGCTCCTGCGGAGCGGCGCCCGGCAGCTGCGGCAGTGCGTCGAGCACCGCCTGCCGGTGGGCCTCGCTGGTGGCGTCGTCGTACGGGTCCGGCGTCGCCGGGACCTGGAGGCGCAGCACCGGCCCGGTGCCCAGGCGCGCGTAGCCGCGTCCGGCCGGCACCTCCGGCGGCGGGGTCGTGTTCGGCTCGGCGCCCAGCACGGCGGCGATCTGCTCGCGGGAGGCGGGGCCGAGGACGACGCGGGCCCGGGTGTGGGTCCGTACGGTCTCGGTGAGGGTCTCCACGGCGTCGAACTGGTCGGCCAGGACGACAGTGACCCCGGCCGCCCGCCCGTGCCGCAGCGGCACCTGGAGCAGCTCCTGCGGGTCGGTCCTGCCGTCGGCGGCGGCGAGGTGGCCGAGCACGCCGGGACGGTCCAGCAGGATCCAGAGCGGCCGCTTGATGTCCTCGGGGACCGGGTGGCCTCCCTGCCGGGCCCGGTTGGCGAAGATCAGCCGCCGCTCCGTCTCGTGCGCGGCCCATTCCAGAGTGGCCAGCGCCCCGCTCAGGCCGGACTCCACGGCGAGGACGCCGGTGCGGCCGATGAGGGCGCCGTACTCACCCGTCCCGCTGCCGTCGACCACGAGGACGTCGCCCTGCTGGAGGGCCTGGAGCGCGATGGAGCGGACCAGCGTGGTGGTGCCGCTGCCGGGCTGGCCGACGGCCAGCAGATGGGGTTCGGTGGAGCGGTTGCCGGTCCGCCAGACGACGGGCCAGGCATCCGCGGTCATGTCGCCGTCGCGCACCGGCACCGTACGGCGTACGGCCTCGGGGTCGGTGAAGCCGAGGACCGTCTCGCCGGGCGCGGTGACGAAGCGCTGGGCGGCGATCGAGGTCGGCAGCGGGTCCAGCACGGTCATGACGAGGCGGTTGGCCTCCTCGTTCCAGGCGAAGTGGTACTCACGGCCGCGGCCCGACTTGGTGTGCAGCAGCTGCTCGATCCGGGACCGCGCGGCGGCCTCGCCGTCGGTGAAGTACGCCGGATAGGAGACCTGGAGGCGCGTGAGGCGCCCGTCGCCGTCGAAGGCGTACTCCGCGAACGCCTTCTCCCAGTCGCCGCCGTGGGCGAAGAGCGGGTCGGGGTCCTCGGGGACCGAGAAGTACGGCACGAGCGCCTCGTAGAGGGCGCGCAGACGGGTGGACTCCGCCTCGTCCGGGCCGGTCTTCACGGGGGTCCGCTCCCGCCCCTTCCACGCGGCGGCGCCCATCACCGTGATCAGGGCCAGGATCGGCCCGTACGGCACGAGCGCCACGGCGAGCACGCAGGCCGCGGCCAGGAACAGCTTGGGACCACGCCGTTCCTTGGGTGTCGCGGCCCACTTCTGCCGGCCGGAGACGGCCAGCAGCCGCAGACCACGCAGAATCGTGATCAGCGGATGGAGCACATCGGTGGCACTGTCGGCGGCCGTGCGCGCGATCTCTCTGCTGCGAGTGATCGAAGCGCTGCCGCTGCTCAGAATGCGGGGGAGTGGTCGCCGGGCCACAGCTGTCTCCTGAAGGGGTGGGAGCGGTTGCGGAGCGTCAGAACTTGATCCCGCCCAGCAGGCCGGCGAGGCTCGCCCCGCCTGCCGTGATGCTCGGCGCGATCGCGGTGCCGGCCAGGTAGAAGCCGAACAGCGCGCAGACGATGGCGTGGGACGCCTTGAGCCCGTCCTTCTTGAAGAACAGGAAGACGACGATGGCGAGCAGTACCACGCCCGAGATGGAAAGGATCATGAGCGGATCTCCTGGTTGAGGGGACAGTCACCATGAGTCCTTCCAGGATCACGCGAAGTATCTATACGATAAAAGGTGCAATCGAGTGAATGAAACGCATTTTCACTTGACTGGCGGAGGTGAACCCGTGGTCCGCGCGCGGTCATGCGGAGTCCGTGCCGGGCAGGAGCCGTCCAAGGTGATCTTTTGCCGTATCCGGGCCCGGTCATGTCCGTCCCCGAGCAGTACCCTGTCGATTCACTCGTACGGCCCCGTGCCGTACACCACCCGGTCAACCGCGGCGGCGAGAGCCGCCGCGCGGTCAAGGAAGGCGGCCCGCGCGATGAGCGAGACTCCCGATCCCGAGGTGGTCGAGCTGGCGACCAAGGTCTTCGACCTGGCCCGCACCGGCGAGACCGAGGCGCTCGCCGCGTACGTCGACGCCGGCGTCCCCGCCAACCTCACCAACGACCGGGGCGACTCGCTGCTGATGCTCGCCGCCTACCACGGGCACGCCGAGGCGGTCGCCGCGCTCGTCGCCCGCGGCGCCGACCCGGACCGGGCCAACGACCGCGGCCAGACGCCACTGGCCGGAGCCGTCTTCAAGGGCGAGGACGGTGTCATCGACGCCCTGCTCGCCGCCGGTGCCGACCCCGCCGCCGGAACACCGTCCGCGCGGGACACGGCCCGGATGTTCGGCAAGGCCGACCTGCTGGAACGCTTCGGTGCCCGCTGAGGGGGCGGCGGACGTGTCCGCCGATGGGTCCGCTGACCGGTCCGTCGTAAATGTGGTCGCGGTGGCGAAATGGCTGGGTCATCATGACGTCGCGGGTCCATTTCGGGCCACCGACGAGAGGCAGAGGAAGATGGTCTACACCAAGCACCGGACGGCGATCGGCCGATCATGTCGCTGCGCGGCGTAGGGATGTCCGCTGGACATCCCGCCGTGCCCATGGGGTACGGAGCACTGCACACAAACCCGGTTGTGTCGACAGCTTGATGTGAGGCTTTCTCCCATGTTCGATCCGTTCATAGCGCCGAGCGGCACCCTGCTCGGCCTGTTGCAGAGGGGCCGCGGCGACGGCACGCTCCACGCGCTCGCCGCCTCGCGCCCCGAGGCCCTCGCGGCCCTCAACCACTGCGTCGTGAGCGACCCCCGTCACGACTGGCAGGTGGAGAACCGCTCCCTCTACTACGCCCGCCTGTACCTGGATCTCGACGGCGGCATCGAAGAGATCGAGCGCCACCTCGGTGACCCCGACGACCACACGGACACCGACGACTCCCGTACCGGCCTCGCGCTCTCCGTCCTCGGCCACCTCGCCTCCTACGGGCGCGACGACGCCCTGGCGCTGCTCCGCCGCTACGCCGCCACCGGCGCCAACTGGGCCTGGGCCCTGGACGAGCTGGCCCTGCGCGACGACGACGCGGGCCTGCGTTCACTCGCCCTGCCCGTCCTGGGCCGCTTTCCGGCCACCAAGGAAGGCACCGCCGAGCTGGCCGCCGCCGTCCGCGACTCCTTCGAGCCGCGGCCCTGGCGGCTCTGGGCCGACGACCCGCGCGAAGCGGTCGGCGCCCGGGTGCGGGCCGCCACCGAACAGGGCTCGTTCGACCGCTGGCAGCGCCAGATGCGCCCCGGCGGCCCACGTCCCGGCTGGAGCGTCCAGGCCGTCTTCGACTGGGCCCAGCAGGCCCTGGAGCGCGGCAGCGAACTGCACGTCCCCGCGGCCCGCTGCCTCTCCGCCGTCGCCGGACCCGAGGACCGTCCCCAGATCCTTGAAGCCGCCCGCGACGGCTCCGAAGGCGCCCGCTGCGCCGCCCTGCACCACCTGGCCGAGGCGGCCGACCCCGCCGTCCTCGACCTCATCGAGAACGCCGCCCTCAGCCCCGCCCGGACGGTCGCCGACGCCGCTGTCGCCGCCTTCGAGCGGATGGCCGGCGACGACGCCGTGGAACGCGCCCGCCGCTGGGCCAGGCGCCCCGACGCCCTCGGCGCCTCCGCCGCCGGGATCCTCGCCTGCCGCGGTACCGCCCAGGACGCTCCCCAAGTCCTCGGCGCGCTGCGGGAGGCCGTACGCGGCGACGGACCCGACGCACCACGGCTCTGGACCCTGGTCGACGGCGCCGGCCGCCTCGGCATCGCCTGCGCCGCACCCGTACTGCGCCACGTCTACCGCGAGACCTCCTCCTCGCATCTGCGCGGCCGGGCCGCCCGGGCCCTCGCCGCCACCGACCCCACCTTCGCCACCGGCTTCGCGGTGGAGTGCCTCTGGGACTGCGAGGAGACCACCCGCGAGGTGGCCGCGCTGCACGCCGAGACCGGAGACATCCGCGTCGCCGAACGGCTGCGCCGCCTCGCCGCCGACCCGGCCGAGGAGGCCGAGGTGCAGACGGCGGTCCGCAGCCGGATCGGCCCGGACGCACCGGCGCTCTGACCGCGCGACAGGCGTAGGAGGGGGCGTTGTCAGACCCTCCTCCTACGCTTCTCACCATGGACATCGACACGTGGTGGGGGCTCGTCGGACGGGCACGTGAGGCGGCCGGGGACCGGGCGGACGACCGGGACCCGCCCGACGACCCGCTGCCCGGCGCACTGACCGACGTGCTCGCGGCCCTGGAGCCCGCGCGGATCGTCGACTTCGCCGTGACGGCGTACGAGGTGACCGGCTCGGCCTACCGGTGGCCCTTGTGGAACGCGGCGTACCTCGTCGAAGGCGGCTGCGGTGACGACGGGTTCATGGACTTCCGCGACGGGCTCGTCCTGCTAGGGCGCGAGGTCTTCACCCGGGCGGTGGCCGACCCCGACTCGCTGGCCGGGCTGCCCGTCGTGGTCCGGATGAGCCGCGAGGAGAGCGGCTGGATCGGCTACGAGTCGCTGACCGGGCCGGTGAAGGCGGCGTACGAGCGGGCCGGAGGCGCGGCCGACGGCTTCTACGCGGCCGTCGAGGCGGCCGACCGGGGCCGCATACGGACCGGGGAGCCGGCCGGCGAGCACTGGGACGCCGAGGACGCCGACCTCGCCCGTCGCCACCTGCCACGCCTGGCGGCGCTCTTCCTGGACTGAGCGCGAGCCTTCTGCCCCAGCGGTGCGGTCTTCTGCCCCTGCGTGCAGCCCTCTGGCCCTGCGGGTCGGCACCCGCCGGAACAGAATGGCGCCATGACCGGACGCTGGGAGTTCTGGATCGACCGGGGCGGCACCTTCACCGACGTGGTGGGCCGCCGTCCCGACGGCCGGCTGGTGACCCGCAAGCTCCTCTCGCACGACCCCGGACGCTACGACGACGCGGCCGTGGCCGGAATCCGCCTGCTCCTCGGCCTCCGCGACGGTGAGCCCGTGCCCGCCGACCGGGTCGCCGCCGTCCGCATGGGCACCACCGTGGCCACCAACGCCCTGCTTGAGCGGCGCGGCGAGCCGACCGTCCTCCTCGTCACCGAAGGCTTCCGGGACGCGCTGCGGATCGCGTACCAGAACCGCCCCCGCCTCTTCGACCGCCACATCGTCCTCCCGGAGGCCGTCCACGAGCACGTGATCGAGGTCCCCGAACGTATCGACGCCGAAGGACACACCGTACGGGCGCTGGAACTCGATGCCGTACGCGAGCGGTTGCGCGCCGCCCACGCCGACGGGCTGCGCAGCGCCGCCGTCGTCCTGATGCACGGCTACCGCCACCCCGACCACGAACGGGCCGTCGCCGAGGCGGCCCGCGAGGCCGGATTCACCCAGGTCAGCACCTCCCACGAGGTCAGCCCGCTGATCAGGCTCGTCCCGCGCGGCGACACCACCGTCGTCGACGCCTACCTCTCACCGGTACTGCGCCGGTACGTCGACGAGGTCGCCGCCCGCCTCGAAGGCATCCGGCTCCTGTTCATGCAGTCCAACGGCGGACTGCGCGAGGCCGCCGCGTTCCGGGGCAAGGACGCGGTTCTCTCCGGCCCGGCCGGCGGCGTCGTCGGCATGGTCGGTACATCGCGGCAGGCCGGACACGACCAGGTCATCGGCTTCGACATGGGCGGCACCTCCACCGACGTGTCCCACTACGCCGGAGAGTTCGAGCGGGAGCTGGGCACCCAGGTCGCCGGGGTGCGGATGCGCGCCCCGATGATGAGCATCCACACGGTGGCGGCCGGCGGCGGCTCCCTGCTCCACTTCGACGGCCGCCGCTACCGGGTCGGCCCCGACTCGGCGGGCGCCGAACCCGGCCCCGCCTGCTACCGCCGGGGCGGCCCGCTCACCGTCACCGACGCCAACGTCATGCTCGGCCGCATCCAGCCCGGCCACTTCCCCGCCGTCTTCGGCCCCGACGGCGACCAGCCGCTCGACGCCGGCCTCGTACGGGAACGGTTCGCGGAGCTCGCCGACGAGATCGGCCGCGCCACCGGGGACCGGCCGGCCGAGGCCGACGTGGCGGCGGGCTTCCTGGAGATCGCCGTCCTCAACATGGCCAACGCCGTGAAGAAGATCTCCGTGCAGCGCGGCCACGACATCACCCGCTACGCCCTCACCGGCTTCGGCGGCGCGGGCGGCCAGCACGTCTGCGCCGTCGCCGACGCGCTGTCCATCGACACCGTCCTCGTACCACCGCTCGCCGGAGTGCTCTCCGCGTACGGCATCGGCCTGGCCGACGCGACCGCCATGCGCGAGCAGTCCGTGGAGGCGGAGCTGGACGAGTCCGTACGGGAACGGGTCGAGCGGCTCTGCGTGGAGCTGGCCGACCGTACGCGGGACGATCTGCGCGCCGACGGAGTGCCCGATTCCGCCATCAGCACGCGGGCCCGGATCCTGCTCCGGTACGCGGGGACGGACGCGGCGCTCCCCGTGGCCCTGGACACGGCAGGGGCCATGGCCGAGGAGTTCACCGCCGCCCACCGCACCCGGTTCGGCTTCACCATGGACAAGCCGATCGTGGTCGAGACCGCCTCCGTCGAGGCCACGGGGACGACCGGGGACGACGGATCCCGCACTCCTGACCCCGCACCCCGCGACGGCGCACTCGAACCGCGCGACACCGTCCTGATGCACGCCGAGGGCCGGGAACAGCAGACGCCCTTGTACCGCCGCGAGGACCTCCGCCCCACCGACACCGTCACCGGACCCGCCGTCGTCGCGGAGGACGACGCCACCACCGTCGTCGACCCCGGCTGGCAGGCGTCGGGCAGCACCACCGGCCACCTGGTGCTCACCCGGGCCCGGCCCCGGCCGGGGAGGACGGCCGTCGGCACCCGGGTGGACCCGGTGATGCTGGAGGTCTTCAACAGCCTCTTCATGTCGATCGCCGAGCAGATGGGCGTCCGCCTGGAGAACACCGCCCACTCCGTCAACATCAAGGAGCGCCTCGACTTCTCCTGCGCCCTCTTCGACGCCGACGGCAACCTGATCGCCAACGCCCCGCACATCCCGGTGCACCTGGGCTCCATGGGCGAGTCCATCAAGGAGGTGCTCCGGCGCAACGAGGGCACTCTGCGCGCCGGAGACGTGTACGCCATCAACGACCCGTACCACGGCGGCACGCACCTGCCCGATGTCACCGTGGTGACGCCCGTGTTCGACGAGGACGAGCTGCGGTTCCTGGTCGCCTCGCGCGGCCACCACGCCGAGATCGGCGGCACCACCCCCGGCTCCATGCCCGCCTTCAGCCGTACGATCCAGGAGGAGGGCGTGCTCTTCGACAACTGGCTCCTGGTCCGCGACGGCCACCTCCGCGAGGCCGAGACCCGCGACCTGCTCGCCTCCGCCCCGTACCCCTCCCGCTCACCGGACACCAACCTCGCCGACCTCCGTGCGCAGATCGCCGCCAACGAGAAGGGCATCGCGGAACTCCGCCGCATGACCGACCAGTTCGGGACGGATGTCGTGACGGCCTATATGGGGCACGTCCAGGACAACGCGGAGGAGTCCGTACGGCGGATCGTGGCCGGGCTCCAGGACGGCGGCTTCCGCTACGAGACCGACGGCGGGGCCGTGATCCAGGTGGCGCTCACCGTCGACCGGGAGACCCGGAGCGCGGTGATCGACTTCACCGGCACCTCCGAGCAGCAGCCCGGCAACACCAACGCACCCCGCTCGGTGGTGATGGCGGCCGTCCTGTACGTCTTCCGCACCCTCGTGGGGGAGGACATCCCGCTCAACAGCGGCTGTGTGAAGCCGCTGGACGTGCGGATTCCGGCCGGTTCGATGCTCGACCCGGCATACCCGGCGGCGACCGTCGCGGGCAATGTGGAGACCTCGCAGGCCGTCACCGGAGCCCTGTACGGAGCGCTCGGCGGCCAGGCCGAGGGATCCGGCACCATGAACAACCTCACCTTCGGCAACGACCGCGTCCAGTACTACGAGACGGTCGCCAGCGGCTCCGGGGCGGGCGACGGCTTCGACGGCACCGACGCCGTGCAGACCCATATGACCAACTCCCGGCTCACCGACCCCGAGATCCTGGAGTGGCGGCTGCCCGTACTCCTGGAGAGCTTCGCGGTGCGCGAAGGCAGCGGAGGCGCGGGGCGGTGGCACGGCGGCGGAGGCGTGGAGCGCCGGATCCGCTTCCTGGAGCCGGTCACGGTGGCGCTGCTCTCCGGGCACCGCCGGATTCCGCCGTACGGGGCGGAGGGCGGGGAGCCCGGCGCGCTCGGGGAGCAGCACATCGAGCGGGCGGACGGTGGCGTGGACCGGCTGGAGGGGTGCGACACCGCCGAACTGGAGGCCGGTGACGTGCTGGTGGTGCGGACGCCGGGCGGTGGGGGATACGGGCCGTCGGGGGCGTGACCGGGGGCGCGGGGGGCTGCCCGGAAGCCGTGGCGCGGCCGCCTGCCGCCGGTCGCATAAACGCCGTTTCGACCGTTGTCAGTGCGAGGACCTAATCTGTCCCTCGTGACTTCGCCTGCCGACACGGAAAACGCTGCGCCGCAGCTCAGCGCGGGGCCGAGGCCTGCCCCGGGCCCGGCCGCCGACGAGGGGCTCTCGCGTCGGCTGCGCGCGCTCGCGTGCACGGCGCCGCTGCACGACCTCGACGTGCGCAAGGCGAATCTGGCCGGTGAGTACACGGTTTACGCAATGGCGGAGGTCGCCCTCGCGGCCATCGACCACGTCACGCTCAACATGGACTTCGACACCGGTGCCGACCACGACCAGATAGTGGCCAGGCTGCTGCCCCGCGTCGGCGCCCAGGCCCCGGACCGCCCCGTCGCCGAGCACGAGCGGGTCGCGCGCTGGGTCCTGGAGAACCTGATCAACGTCGGCAGCGTCGACCGGGGCTTCCGCGCGGTCTACGGCACCTTCGGACCCGACGGCGTCTACGTCCGCCGGGACTACGACTTCAAGCTGATCGAGGAGGTCCCGGGCTACGGCGGCACGGTCTACCTCCGCGCCACCGACGAGGCGGTCAACGTCCTCGTCGGCGCCCTGGACACCGATGTCACCAGCGCCCAGATCGCCGCCGAGGTCAAGCTGGAGGTCCTGATCAGCCGGGGCCGCCTCGCCGACGCCCAGCTCGCCGCCGAACAGGCCCGCTACCGCACCGTGCAGTACGCCGAGACGCTGCGCCGCACGCTGGAAGCGACCCGGCGCAACGTCCGCGCGGTCGACTGGCTCACCACCGTCCCGGATATGATCGCCGAGGCCCTGGACCACGTGGCCGACCGCTACCGCCACGAGAACGCGATCCTCACCAACATCCGCAAGGCGCGCGACGAGGCCGAGGAGCCCGAGCACAAGCGCCGGGCCGCCGAGCTGGTCGACATCGTCAAGGACTGCATCCGCCGCCATACCCAGCTGCAGTCCCGCCTCCTGGAGGCCGGACCGCTCTTCCGGGCCGAGCAGGACCGGCAGGCGTTCGCCACCCCGGCCGCCCACGCGGGCCTCGATCTGTACGGGCAGCTCCTCGCCCCGCTCCTCCCGCTCCCCGTCGAGCAGTCCCTGCGGGCCACCGACGCGTTCTTCGCGAACGGCACCGGGCTGCGCACCCCCACCTCCGTCCGCGTCGGCGACCTGGTCGAGATGCTCCTGACCCCGCCGCTGGAGCGGGAGCACCTCGGCATGGAGATGCCCGAGCCCGACCTGATCGCGACGCCGGACGACAGCCGGTTCAGCGACGCCCAGCTGAGCAGCGCCATGGCCCTGCTCGACCTGGAGCACGACGCGCCCCGCCGACTCTCCGGCCTGCTCGCCGAGGCCCGCCGCAGCGACCCCGACCTGCCGTACCTGGTCGCGCTGCTCGCCGTCCACGCCGCCAGCCCGCCCGTCGGCACCGCCTACCGCCAGGGCGAGCGGCGCCTGCTCTTCGCGGTGGACGACGGTACGCAGCTGGAGGACCCGGAGTTCGGCGGCGCCGACCTCATCGTGGGCACCGCCCTGCTGGACGCCGCCGGTATGGCCGCGGACCGCCAGGAGGCCTCATGACCGGCGTCGTCCGTCCTGCGCACCCCCACCTTTTCCGTACCGACGTGCACCCCCACCTTTTCCGTACCGAGGAGTCCCAGCCGTGAGCGACCACGACGCCGAGCACCCCGACGCGTGGACCGAGCCCTCCGCGTACGCCTCCTCGACGACGTACGCGGGCGACTCCGCTCACCCGCACACCGCCGAGCCCAGCGGCACCGGCCAGGGGCCCGTCACCCCGGCCGACGCCGCCGACGCTGCCCGCCTGGTCTCCTTCGGCCTCCAGCCCAAGCTGCTCCCCGCCCGCGACGCCGAATACGCCGACCTGCTCCGCCGGTACCGGGAGGAGGGCACCTTCGCCCGGCTCGCCGACGCCGTCGCCACCGGGCTCGGCCTCATCGTCCTGGAGGTCTCCCCGCGCGCCGGAATGGCCGTCACCGCAGGCGAGGACTCCGTCTTCGCCGTCCGCATGGGCGACTACGCCCGCCGCGCCTCCTCCGACGCCGCCGACCGCTTCCTCCACGGCCTCGCCCACCTCGCCGTCGCCGCCCTCGCCTTCCCGCGCCCCGAGGACCTCGCCGACGACGCGTACATCGGCCGCATCACGGTCAACGGCGTCGACGCCTTCGTACGCCAGGCCTGCAAGCGCCTTGAGGAGCGCGCCGAGGAGCAGGGCGACAACACCGACCCCGCCACCGACACCCCCGGCCTCGAATCCGGCTGGCGGATCTACGCCCGCCGCAGCTCCACCGGCGCCACCAAGGACGCCCGCCGCCTCGCCGGATCCACCACCGGCATCATCGGCAAGGCCGTCGCCTTCCTCACCGACTCCGGCTTCCTCCAGCGCACCGGCGACGACGCGGGCGGCGCCTACCGCACCACCGCCCGCTACCAGCTCCAGGTCCGCGACATGGCGGGCAGCGCCGCCATGGCCGAGCTGCTGGAGCTGGGTGTCGTCCCCGTCACGGACGGCTCCGCCACCCTGCTGCCGCCGTCCGACCCCGACGACCTGGAGCTGGCCGCCGACGCGGGCCTGCCCTTCCACTCCTCCTGACCCCGCCCGCACTCCTTCCGACCCGCCCCCACCGCACCGCCCAGCTCCGCCACCGCTTCTCCGAACGACGAGAGTCCGCCGCCATGTACGAGTTGTCCCGGGTCCGCCTCTACTCCATCGGGCCTGCCGGTGCGCGCTACGCCGACACCGTCCTCGACCTGCGCGGCGTCGGCGAACCCGTCCCCAACCCGGCTCCCGCGCAGGCGGAGTTCTTCGAGGACGAGCCGGTCGGCCCGCCGCGCCGGCCCGCTCCGGCGGGCGTGCTCTTCCTGGAGAACGGCGGCGGCAAGTCCGTCCTGCTGAAGCTGATCTTCTCGGTGATGCTCCCCGGCCACCGCAACACCCTCGGCGGCGCCAGCTCCGGCGTGCTCCGCAAGTTCCTGCTCGCCGACGACTGCGGCCATGTCGCCCTGGAGTGGCAGCACACGCTCACCGGCGAATGCGTCGTCGTCGGCAAGGTCAGCGAGTGGCGCGGGCGGCAGGTCTCCAACGACCCGAGGAAGTTCGCGGAGGCCTGGTACTCCTTCCGGCCCGGCCCCGGGCTCAGCCTGGACAGCCTGCCCGTCGCGGAGGCCACCGCCGTCGGGCGGCCCGCCGAAGGGGTCTCCGGGGCGCGGGGCAGGCGCCGCACGATGAAGGGGTTCCGCGACGCGCTGGTGGACGCGGGCAAGTTCTACCAGCACCTCGACGTGCACTGGGAAGAGATCCACGACCGCTGGAACGAGCACCTCGGCGACCTCGGACTCGACCCCGAACTCTTCCGCTACCAGCGCGAGATGAACGCCGACGAAGGTGAGGCCGCCGGACTCTTCGCGGTCAAGAAGGACTCCGACTTCACCGACCTGCTGCTCCGCGCCGTCACCGACACCCGCGACACCGACGGCCTCGCCGACCTGGTCAGCGGCTTCGGCAACAAGCTGGGCCGCCGCGCCGAGCTGACCGCCGAACGCGACTTCACCGCGGGCTCCGTCGACCTCCTCGGCCGGATCGTCGAAGCGACCGAGACCCGCGCCCGCAGCCGCGACATCCACGCCGCCGCCGAGCGCCGCACCCGTACGCTCGCCCGCCGCCTGAGCGCCCGCGCCGCCGAGGAGCGCGGCCGCACCGCCGAGCTGGCCGAGCGGGTCACCGCCGCCGCGCACACCGTCACCGAGGCCGAGTCCAGCCGGGGCCACCGCTCCCTCATCGCCGCCGAACTCGCCTACCGCCATGCCTCCCTGGCCCTGGCCGGCGCCGAGAAGAGCGCCGCCGCCGGACGCAAGGAGCTGGCCGAGGCCCGTACGCTGCACGCCGCCTGGCAGGCCGCCGAGGCCGTCCTCCGCCACCGCGCCGCCGCCGACCGCTCCGCCAGGGTCGCCGCCGCCATCCGCGAGGCCGAGCGCGACGCGGCCCCCGCACTCGCCGCCCGCGCCACCGCCGCCGCCGACCTCGTACGGGCGCTGCACACCGCCGCCGAGGACGGTGAGCGCGTCGCCAACGAGCAGGAGGAGCGCTCCGAGACCCTCCAGGCCACCGGCGAACGCGCCCACCGCGACGCCACGGTCGCCGCCACCGAGGCCCAGCGCGCCCGCAGCGAGGCCGGCCACCTGCGCCAGCGCCTCGCCGAGGTCGAGCAGGAGACCTCCGAGGCGGTCCAGGCCGGCTGGCTCGACAACACCGCGCCCGACGCCGACCCGGCCCGCGCCGCCCTGGCCGCCAGCGACGCCGAACAGTCCGCCGTCGCCGCCTGGGACACCGCCCGCGAGGCCGCCCGCACCGCGGCCGACCAGGCCCGCGAGGCGGCCGCCGCCGAGAGCCGCGCCGAGCTGACCGCTGCCCGCGCCGCCGACGGAGCCAAGGCGGCCGAGCAGAGTTACGAGGACGAGCTCAGGGCCGCCGAATCCATCGCCGCCGACCCGCGCCTCGCCGACCTGCTCGGCCTGCCCACGGGCACGGGCGTCCCGCACCCGCGGAGGGGAGCGGGCGAGGAGACGCCGGGCGGGGCGCAGCGGGACACCGCCCGTACCGGCCCCCAGGGCGACGGCACCGCGGCCGGCCCTCAAGGCGCCACCGAGGCAGCCCCGGAAGGCGCGGTCGCCCTTGCCGACCAGCCCACGACGCCCCACCAGCCGCTCACCGCCCAGGAGTTCGACCGCAGCGCCGACGAACTGCGCGAGCTGCTCGACCAGTCCGTCACCGCCGCCGAGCGCCGCCTCTTCGACCTGCGCACCGCCGCCGCCGACGACGCCCGCATCCTCGGCGCGCTCGGCGAAGGCGGGCTGCTGCCGCCCGGCCCCGACGTCCTGGCCACCGTGGAGTACCTGGGCGAGCACGGCATCCCGGCCCTGCCCGGCTGGCGCTACCTCGCCCAGGCCGTCGACCCGGCCGACCACGCCGCCGTCCTCGCCGCCCGCCCGGAGCTGGTCGACGGCGTCGTCATCACCGACCCCGACGCCCACACCCGCGCCCGCGAAGTCCTCGGCTCCGCCGCTCTGCTGCCGCGCTCGGCCGTCGCCGTCGGTACCGCCGCCGCTCTCCTCGCCCCGGTCCCGGACCCCGGCACCGGCTCCGACGCGCAGCACGACGGCGTCTTCCTCGTCCCGCCGAACCCGGCCATGCACGACGAGCACGCCGCCGACGAGGAGCGCCACGCCCTGCGCTCCCGCGCCGCCGCCCGCGACGAGGACATCCGCACGCTCGCCGCCCGCCTCTCGGCCGACCGGGCCCTCGCCTCCCGCATCGGCTCCTGGCGCGCCGACTGCCCGCCCGGCATGCTCGCCGAGCTGGCCGAGGCCGCCGCCACCGCCCGTACGGCCGCCGAGAGCGCCGAAGCGGTCCTCGCCGAGGCCCGCACCGCCCGCGCCGAGGCCGACGAGGTCGCCGCCGACACCGCCCGGGTCCGCGAGGAGCGCCAAGAGGCCGCCCAGCGCGCCCGCCGGGTCGCCGACGCGCTGGCCGGACTCGCCCACCGGCTGCGGGAGCGGGCCCGCTGGCAGGTCCGGCTCCGCGAACTGGTCGACGAGGCCGCCGAGTCCGAGGCCCGCGCCGCCGTCTGCCTGGACCTGGCCCGCTCCGCCGACGAGGACCGCCGCGCCGCCCAGCGCGCCGGCGACGACGCCCGCCGCACCGCCCGCGCCCTGCGGGCCGAGCGCGCCGAGATCGCCGGCGCCCCGGAGAGCCTCCCGGAGCCCGACGAGACCAAGCCCCGCACCGCGCTGCCCACCCTCCGCGAGGCCTACCGGGCCGCCTCCCAGCTGTACGAGAAGGTCGGCGTCGGCGCCGACCTGCGCGCCGAACAGGCCCGCGCCGAGAGCGACGAGAGCGCCGCCCTCGCCGAGCTGGACCGCCTCACCAACAAGGTCCGCACCCGAGCCGCACAGCTCCTGGAAGGCACCGACGGAGCCGACGGCCCCTCCCGCCAGGCGGCGGCGGCCCGTGCCGAATCCCACGTACAACTGCTGGAGACGCGGGCCTCCACCGCCAGCGAGCAGCTGGGCCGGTACCGGGGCGAGGCCGAGCGGCTCGCCCCCGACGACGAGACGCCGCACCACACCGAGCTGCCCGACGAGCTGGTCCCGGCCGACGCCGAGCAGGCCCAGACCCTCCTCCGTACGGCCACCGGCGAACTGGCCTCCGCCACCGCCGCCCTGGACACCGCCCGCGCCGCCCACAGCGAGCTGCTCCACGCCCACCGCACCGCCGAGGACTCGGCAGGCGGCTTCGACGAGACGGCGGCCCTCCTGCGCGACCTGCTCCGCGACCACGGTACGGAGGACGGCACCGAAGGCCCCGACCCGTATCCCGGCACGCTGGAGGAGGCCCGGCACTCCGCCGCCGAGGCCCGCCGCTCCCTGCGCGGCTGCTCCACCGACCTCTCGGCCGCCGAGAGCGCCGTACGGGAAGCGAGCGACATCCTCGTACGGCACGCCAACTCCACCCGCTACGAGCAGGTCCGCACCCCGGCCCGCCAGCAGATCCGCGAACTGCCCGCCTCCGCGCTGCCGGAGCACGCGCAGAAGTGGGCCGACGCCTTCGCGCCCCGGCTGCGCGTCCTGACCGACGAGCTGGTCCAACTGGAGCGCAACCGCGACTCCATCGTCGACCGGCTGCGCGGCCTGGTCGAGTCCGCCCTCGCCACCCTCCGCTCCGCCCAGCGGCTCTCCCAGCTCCCGGAAGGACTGGGGGAGTGGTCGGGGCAGGAGTTCCTCCGGATCCGCTTCGAGGAGCCGGACCAGGCCACTCTCACCGAGCGCCTCGGCGAGGTCATCGACGAAGCGACGCACGCCGCCCTCAAGAAGAACTCCGACCTGCGCCGGGACGGCATGTCCCTGCTGCTGCGGGGCGTCGAGGCGGCGCTGCGGCCCAAGGGCATCGCGGTGGAGATCCTCAAGCCGGACGCCGTGCTCCGCGCCGAACGCGTGCCCGTCGGTCAGATGGGCGACGTCTTCTCCGGCGGCCAGCTGCTCACCGCCGCCATCGCCCTGTACTGCACGATGGCGGCGCTGCGCAGCAACGACCGGGGCCGCGACCGCCACCGGCACGCGGGCACGTTGTTCCTGGACAACCCGATCGGCCGCGCCAACGCCACGTATCTGCTGGAGCTCCAGCGTGCGGTCTCCGACGCGCTCGGCGTGCAGCTGCTCTACACGACCGGCCTCTTCGACACGACCGCGCTCGCCGAATTCCCGCTCGTCATCCGCTTGCGCAACGACGCCGACCTCAGGGCCGGGCTGAAATACATCAGCGTGGAGGAGCACCTGCGCCCCGGACTGCCGCAGCAGGACCCGGACGGCGAGACGGTCCACGGCGAGATCACGGCGACCCGCATGTTCAAGCGGAGAACCCAGCAGACGACGCCGTCGGCCCCGCAGCCGTAACCAGCTCAGCAATTGCAGGCCTAGCCGCAACCGGCTCAGCAGTCGCAGGCCCGGCCGCAGTCGCAGGCCCGGCCGGAGGCATAACGTCCGGCCCCCGCGGGCCCGGTGAGAAACCGGTCCCGCGGGCCGGGGTCACGCCCGGGAGAGGTCGCCGGCGCTCCGGCGGCCGGATATCCTGCCGCCCGCCTCGTCCCGCTCGGCCGCTCGCGCCGCCCGCTGGGCCCGCCGCCGCTCCCGGCGCATCTGCCGGGCGGTGCTGCTCGGCTCCGACACCACGCCGTGCCGCTGGTTCCACACCTGCCGGGTGACCCAGACGTCCAGCACCGCCCAAGTGGCGACCACCGTGCTGGCCACACTGCTGAGCACCATCGGGAAGGCCAGCCAGGAACCGGCCAGCGTGCACAGGAAGGCGATCACCGCCTGGATGATCGTCAGCGCCATGACGAGGACGGCGCGCACCGCCGCCGTCCGCACCGCATCCGGCATCCGCCGCTTCCTGGCCGGCTCCTCCACCCACAACTGCCGCGGAATCCGCGCCTCGTCCCCGGCGTCCGTCAACTGCCGCGGAACCCGCGCCCCGTCCCCGGCGTCCGTCCTCGCGGTGCCGACCGGTGTCACCGGTGACACCGGTGCTCCGGCGCGTCCGCGCTCCTGCGTGCTCAAGGTCCTTCAACTCCCCACCACTGTCCGACTTCAGGGTGGCTGCCCGGCTTGCGCCGGTTCTACGCGGGCGGATGGGCTCCGTACCGCCGCGCGCGCTCCCGCCCTGCGTCTACCCCGTACATATGGACGAACCACCCGCTCCGAAGATTCCCGCTGAAAGCCACCGCAGGGCCACAGAAGGCTACGGAACGAATAATTCCAGCCAACTGATCCGGGCCCGCCCTCAGGGGATCGGTGGGGATCCTCTGTCGCTTTCGCGAATTTCATCTCCGGGAATACCGGGACAACTCATGATCAAATCCTGGCCGGACGGCTGAAAATCATCCGGACGTGTCTTCGAGTTGTCTCTGTGTCAGTAGTAGGCTCGCGCCGTTTATTGACGCAGGACGGACCTCGCCCGCGTCGGACCGATGCGCGCCGGTGTACGCACGGCGAACGTCGGGGCAGGGTCGAGGGACGACCGGGAGAAGACCACCCCCGCGGTGCGGGGCCGATCTGGGGGAGGCCATGCGCTTTCGCGGGAAGTCCATCCGCAGGAAGATCGTGGCGTTGCTGCTGGTGCCGCTCGTCTCCCTCACGGGTCTCTGGGTCCTCGCCACCTACGTCACCGGCCGCCAGGCGACCGAGCTGATGAGCGTCAGCACCTCCGTCGACAAGGTCGCCGGACCGCTGGAGGAAGCGGTCCGGGTCGTGCAGGCCGAACGGCGGCAGACCCTGGTCTTCCTGGCCGACCCCCGCGCCTCCGACGCCCTGCCGCTCCTGCTGAGCCAGCGTGCCGACACCGACCGGGTCGTGGCCGAGGTCAGGGACAGCGCCCGGCAGAACGACGTCCGCGAGGCGCTCGACGCCGAGGCCCGCACCCGGCTCGACGCGATCCTCAGCGCTGTCGACGGCCTGGGCTCGCTGCGCGAATCGGTCGAGAAGCGCACCATCGGCCGGGCGAAGGCGCTGGACTTCTACAACGGCCTCGTCGACCCGGCGTACCGTTTCCTCAACGGCCTCCACACCACGGAGAACGGCTCGCTGGACAAGCAGATGCGGGCGCTGGTCGGGATATCCCGGGCCCGCGAGATGTTGTCGCGCGAAGACGCGCTGGTCGCCTCCAGCCTCGTCGCGGGCCGCTTCACCACCGCCGAACTCCGCCAGATATCCGGCCTCGTGGCCCAGCGCGAGCTGCTCTACGAGGTCAGCCTCGAAAACCTCCCCGCCGCCGAGCGCCGCCGCGTCGAGCAGTTCTGGAGCAGCCCGGACGCCGAACCGCTGCGCACCGCCGAGGACGCACTGATCGCCGCCGGACCCACCAAGCGCCAAGGCGCCGTCGACACCGACCGGTGGCAGCAGGCGGCGCCGCCCGTCCTCGACCGACTGGCCGACGACTCCACGGAGATGGGTGACCGCTTCCAGGACCGCGCGGAACCGGCCGGATACCGGGTCCTCGCCCAGGCCGGAATCGCCGGAGTCCTCGGCTTCCTGGCCCTGATCGTCTCGATCTTCGTCTCCGTACGGATCGGCCGCGAGCTCGTCCGCGACCTCTCCCGGCTCCGCAAGGACGCCCACGAGGTCTCCGGCGTACGCCTGCCGAGCGTCATGCGCCGCCTGGCCGCCGGCGAACAGGTCGACGTCGAGACCGAAGCCCCGCACCTCACCTACGAGCGCGACGAGATCGGCCAGGTCGGCCAGGCGCTCAACACCCTCCAGCGCGCCGCCGTCGAGGCCGCGGTCAAGCAGGCCGACATGCGCCGCGGCGTCTCCGAGGTCTTCGTCAACCTCGCCCGCCGCAACCAGGTCCTCCTCCACCGCCAGCTGACCCTGCTGGACACCATGGAGCGCCGCACCGAGAACAGCGACGAACTGGCCGACCTGTTCCGCCTCGACCACCTCACCACCCGCATGCGCCGTCACGCCGAAGGGCTCGTGATCCTCTCCGGCGCCGCCCCCTCCCGCCAGTGGCGCAAGCCCATCCAGCTCATGGACGTGGTCCGGGCCGCCGTCGCCGAGGTCGAGGACTACGAACGCATCGAGGTCCGGCGGCTGCCCCGGATCGGCGTGGGCGGCCCCGCCGTCGCCGACCTCACCCACCTCATCGCCGAACTCCTGGAGAACGCCACCGTCTTCTCGCCGCCGCACACCGCGGTCCAGGTGCACGGCGAGCGCGTCTCCAACGGCTTCACCCTCGAAATCCACGACCGCGGCCTCGGCATGCCCCCCGAAGTCCTGCTCGACGCCAACCTCCGGCTCGCCGAGACCCCCGACTTCGAGCTCTCCGACACCGACCGCCTCGGCCTCTTCGTGGTGAGCCGGCTCGCCCAGCGCCAGAACGTCCGGGTCTCCCTGCAGAAATCGCCGTACGGAGGCACCACCGCGGTCGTGTTCATCCCGGCCGCCCTCCTCACCGAGGCCCCCGACACCCACGGCACCGGCTTCCGCCTCGATCGCCGGGCCGAGCGGGCGATCGGCAGCGGCCGCACCAACGGCGACGCCTCGTCCGCCGCCGGCACCGCACCGGGCGGCGACCGCAGGACGAACGGCCGCTCCGCCGTCCTCTCGCCGGTCCCGACCGGCCTCACCGGACCGGCGGTGCTCGACGGCCCCGTGGAACTCGAAGGCCCGGTCGGACTCCTGGACCTGGCCGGCGACCCGCTGGACCGCGCCTCGGACCCGGCCCTCGATCCGGCCCTCGGGTCGGTGCTCGACGGCGTCTCCGACCTGGAGGACACCGAGAGCGAGCGCGGCGGCATCTTCCGCGCCCGCGACCTGCGCCGCGAGGACGGCCGGGACCCGCGCCGCGACGACACCCTGAGCTCGCGCCGCGACGACACCCTGAGCTCGCGCCGCGAGGACGCCGACACCGACAGGTTCCGCCGCGGCGACGCCGGTGACGCCCGCCGGGCCGCCGACCGCGAACAGCACCAGCAGGCCCGCGACCACGGCGAAGGCCCCACCGCCGAGGTCCGCCCGATGCGTCCCACGGGCCCCGTACCGCTGCCGCGCCGCACCCCGCCGACCCTGGTCACCGACCGCGGCCGCCGCGTGGACGACCAGGCCCCGGAGGCCACCGACACCGACACCTCCGCCGAGCCGTCCACGACCGCACCCCGCACCCCGACCGGCCCGGTAGCGCACACCACCTCGTGGGCCGCCCGCGCCGCACAGCGCACACCGGCACCGCCCACCACACACGAACCACCGCACACCTCAGAACCACCGCACACCTCAGAACCACCCACCACCCCCGCACCACCCCGCACCACCGAGGCCCGGCGCGACACCGCCCCCGACACCGTGGGCGGCCTGCCCCGGCGGGTCCGGCAGGCCAGCCTCGCCCCCCAGCTCCGTGAGGAGTCCGCCGACCGGACTCCGCACCGGGCGCCCGTGGACACGGCCGACGACTACGACCGTGACGCGGACGAGGTACGCAACCGCATGGCTTCACTCCAGCGTGGCTGGCAGCGCGGTCGTCGGCAGAACGCCGAGGACGCACAGGACGCCGCCGGCCCCGAGGGAACAGCACCAGGAACCACTCCGGGAGGGGACGGTCGATGACCGCACCGAACGCCGCAGCATCCAACCCCGCACGCCACGGCTCGGGCGAACTGAACTGGCTGCTCGACGAACTCGTCCAGCGCGTCGCCAGCATCCGCAAGGCGCTGGTGCTCTCCAGCGACGGCCTGGCCACCGGCGCCTCGGCCGACCTGACCCGCGAGGACAGCGAGCATCTCGCCGCCGTCGCCTCCGGGTTCCACAGCCTCGCCAAGGGCGTGGGCCACCACTTCGACGCGGGCCGGGTGCGCCAGACCGTCGTCGAGCTGGACGAGGCGTTCCTCTTCGTGACCGCGGCGGGCGACGGCAGCTGTCTCGCCGTCCTGGCCGACGCGGACTCCGACGTGGGCCAGGTGGCGTACGAGATGACGCTGATGGTCAAGCGCGTGGGGGCCCACCTGGCCAACGCCCCACGGACGACCGGTCTGCCCGCCGGAGGGTGAGGGCCGGGCATGAGCGCTGACTCCCCCCGGGGCACGAACCCCGGCTCCACGGATTCCGGCTCCACGAACTTCGGTTCCACGGATCCCGGTTCCACGGATTCCGGCCCCACGGGCCCCGAGCCCACCGGCTCGGAGCCCTGGGGATCCGGAGCCGCCGCCCCCGGATCCACCGCCCCCGGACCCCCGGACGCGATCACCACCGACCCCCAGTCCTCGCGGTGGTACGACGCGGAGGCCGGGCCGGTGGTCCGTCCGTACGCCATGACCCGGGGGCGCACTAGCAGCGCCTCCCGGCACCGGCTCGACCTGATCGCACTCGTCGTGCCCGAACCGGCCGCCGAGGACCCCGGCCGGGACCAGACGCTCGCGCCCGAACACGTCACGATCGTCGAACTCTGCAGCGACGCGCCCCAGTCGATCGCCGAGCTCGCCGCCGGACTCGACCTCCCGGTAGGGGTGGTACGGGTCCTGGTCGGCGATCTCGTCGAGGACGAACTGGTGCACGTCACCCGACCCGTTCCGCCGGCCGAACTGCCGGACGTGAACATTCTTCGCGAGGTAATCAATGGCCTTCGGGCGCTCTAGCCGCGTCAAGCAGCGGCCCGTCGAGCCCGTCACCCTCAAGATCCTGGTGGCGGGAGGGTTCGGCGTCGGCAAGACGACCGCGGTCGGCGCGGTCAGCGAGATCAGACCGCTGCGCACGGAGGAACGCCTCAGTGAGGCGGGCCGCCCGGTGGACGACCTGGCGGGCGTCGAGGCCAAGACCACCACCACGGTCGCGATGGACTTCGGCCGGATCACGGTCCGCGAGGACCTGGTCCTCTACCTCTTCGGCACGCCGGGCCAGGACCGCTTCTGGTTCCTCTGGGACGAGCTGGCCCAAGGCGCTCTCGGCGCGGTCGTCCTCGCCGACACCCGCCGTCTGGAGGACTGCTTCGCGGCGGTCGACTACTTCGAGCGCCGCCGGATCCCGTTCACCGTGGCCGTCAACTGCTTCGACGGAGCCGGGCAGTTCCCCGCCGAGACCGTGCAGGCCGCTCTCGATCTCGACCCCGAGGTACCGGTGCTGCTGTGCGACGCACGGGACCGTGCCTCGGTACGTGACGTCCTCATCGCGGTCGTCGAGCACGCCTTGGAGCGCGCGGCCCGGGACCGCGCGCCCATCGCCACCTGACGGGTCCTGCGGTCCTGCGGTCGTACGCGTGCGGCCCGCACCCCCGCCGACAGGGGTACGGGCCGCACGCCGTCCGGCGGACCGGGCTGTGAGTGTTCTGCGGCGATGACGAGCCGTCAAGTCATGTACAGGCAAAAGGTGTTCGCGGCGATCTCACCGAACGGCCACCACCGCCGAACCGTGTCCGAACAGCCCTTGGTTCGCCGTGATGCCCACCCTGGCCCCAGGCACCTGGCGCTGCCCGGCCCGGCCGCGCAACTGCCACGTCAGCTCACACACCTGGGCGATCGCCTGTGCCGGCACCGCCTCGCCGAACGAGGCCAGCCCGCCGCTCACGTTGACCGGGATCCGGCCGCCCGGTGCGGTGACCCCCTCCCGTACGAGCTTCGCGCCCTCACCCGGACCGCAGAGCCCGATGTCCTCGTACCACTCCAACTCCAGTGCGGTGGACAGGTCGTAGACCTCCGCCAGCGACAGATCCTCCGGCCCGATCCCCGCCTCCTCGTACGCGGCCCGGGCGATCGAGCGCCGGAAGCTCTCCGGTGACGGCTCCACGGCGACCGCCGAGTCGGTGCCGATGTCCGGCAGGTCGAGTTCGGTCCGGGGGAAGGTCGGTGTCACGGTGGAGACGGCCCGGATCCGCACCGGATCGGCCACTCCGCGCCGCCGCGCGAACTCCAGGCTGCACAGCACCAGCGCGGCGGCCCCGTCGGAGGTGGCGCAGATGTCCAGCAGTCGCAGTGGATCGGCGACAACGGGCGAGGCGGCAACTTCCTCCGCTGTCACCGGAGTTCGGTAGCGGGCGTACGTGTTCACCACCCCCGCCGCGGCGTTCTTCACCTTGACCAGCGCGAAGTCCTCCGGCGTATCCCCGTACAGGGCCATCCGGCGCCGCGCGTAGAGCCCGAAGTACGCCGGGTTCGTCGCTCCGAGCACCCGGAAGCGCAGCCAGTCCGGGTCGTCCGGCCGCTCCCCGCCCGCCGGGGCGAAGAACCCCTTGGGCGCCGCGTCCGCCCCCACCACCAGGACCACGTCCGCCATCCCGGCCAGGATCTGGGCCCGCGCGGTGTCGATCGCCTGCGCCCCGGACGCACACGCGGCGTACACGGACGCCACCCGCGCCCCCTGCCACCCCAGCGCCCGCGCGAACGTCGCCCCGGCCACATACCCCGGGTACCCGCCCCGGACCGTCTGCGCGCCGACCACCGACCCCACCTCGGGCCACCCGATGCCCGCGTCGTCGAGGGCGGCGCGCGCGGCGGCACGCCCGTACGTGACGAAGCCGCGCCCCCACTTGCCCCACGGATGCATCCCGGCCCCGAGCACGGCCACATCGCCGCTCACGACAGCGCCTCCGCCACCACGGGCCGCCAGTTCCACGTCGTGTGTACGGTGCCGGTCACCGGATCCTCGCCCAGGACGCCCGGCACCACCTCCACCACCGACCCGACGGGCAGATCGTCCACGCCCACCCCGGGCGCGGCCTGTCCCAGCACCACCATGCGCTCGGCCGCCAGCTCCACGGCGACCAGCGTGTACGGCACCCAGGGCACCGCGGGATCGCTGACGTACGGCGGAGGGGGCCGGTAGCGCCCGTCGGTGCAGGACCACACCGTGCCCCGCTGCGACAGCGGCACCTCCTCCAACTCCCCGCCCGAGCAGCCCGGGTTGCGGCAGTGGCCGTCCTCGCGGGGGAAGTGGACCGACCGGCAGCCCGAGCACCGGGTGCCCAGCAGCCGGAACTCCTCCTCAACGGTGCCCTCGGTGAACCAACCGGCCACCACGGGTATGCGCGTACGCGGCAAAGCCCCTCCCCGACACTGAATCTGACGGAACGTCAGAAGTGTGCCACGGGGGGACCGCCCCCGGCGAGGGGGGCGGCCACGGAGGCCGCTCCGTACGCGGCCAGGCGAGCCGCTCCGTACGCGGCCACGAGACCCCCTCCGCGCGCGGCTCAGCCGTTCTCGGCCAGCCACTTGGCCGCGGTCTCCGCCAGCTCGGCGTCCCGGCCGCTCAGCATCATCCCGATCATCTGCGCGTCCCCGCGCAGCGACCACGCAGGATGCCCGAACGTCGCCGGGTTGTTCTTCTCGATCAGGAAGTGCGCGGGCCAGGCCGTGCCGTACCCGATCAGCGGCAGCGCCGCCAGGTATCGCTTCCGCCCCCGCGCCAGCCCGTAGGCCGTGATCGCGAGGCCGGTGAGCGTGCCGGTCAGATGGACCCAGCGGGTGGCGGCACGGGAGTGCATCGCGACGTAGTAGGGCCAGAATTCCTCGTACGAATCGAACGTCTGTTGTGACATACGGGCACCGTAGCGGCCCGATCGGCAACCGAACACGCCCCTTTCGCGTCCGAAAGGAAGAACGGGCGGCCGGAGCCCACGGGGGTGGTCCCGGTCGCCCGTTCCTTTCAGGGCCTGCCTACCGACCCGCGGTCCACCGGAAAGTCGAAGTAGGTGTCCGGGAACAGCTCGGGCTTGTGGGTGAAGTGCCACCACTCCTCGGGCAGGTTGACGAACCCCACCTCGGTCAACGTCCGTTTCAGGAACTGCCGGTTGGCCCGCTGCTTCCCCTGGATCCGGGGATCATCGGTGTGCGACAGGGTGTCGAAACAGTCGTAACCGGTGCCCATGTCCACCGAGTTGTCGGGGAACCGCCCGCCCTGCGGCGCGAAGCAGGGCGTCAGCCGTTCGCCCGGTCGGTACGGTCTGGTCGGCAGAGCCGGCAGCCGGACCAGGGTCAGATCCACCGTGCTGCCCCTGCTGTGCCCGGACTTCTCCGCGATGTAACCGTCCGCGAAGAGACGGGACTTGTCGACCAGCGGATAGAACTCCGCCTTTATGGACTGGTCGTCGAGATCCTTCGCCCATCGCACGAAATGGTCGACCGCCCGCTGCGGCCGGTAACAGTCGTAGACCTTCAGTGAGTAGCCCTGCCGCAGCAGCCGCTTCTGCGCCTGATGCAGAGCACGGGCGGCGGGCCGGGTGAGGATGCAGAGGGGCTGCCGATAGCCGTCGACGCGCTCGCCGAGGAAGGTGTGGGCCGTGGTGTAGCGCATCTCCTGAATGATCGTCGGGTCCACCGACCGCAACGCCACGAACCCGTCGGGCGCCTTGGGTTCGGGACGGGCCTGTGCCGAAGCGGATCCGGGCCGGGCCTGTGCCGGGGCGGGGGCGGCGGCCGTGACGGCAAGCAGAGCGGCTCCGGCAGTGGCCAGGGCGCGGAGAGCGGTACGCATTCCTGTCATGACCACATCGTCCACCAGCTTCCCGCCCCCGGCGAAAGGACGATCGGATACAGTCCGCCCGTGTCCGAGCCCACCAGCAGCCCCGCCCCGACGACCGGTCGGCAGCCGACCCCGTACGTCAGGGACTCCCACTGCTCCACCTGCGGAGCCCCGTACACCGCCCTCACCGCCCCCGGCGCCTGGCCCCGCACCTGCCCGCGCTGCGGCGCCACCGCCTACCGCAATCCGCTCCCGGTCGCCGTAGCCCTGCTCCCCGTGACCGGCCCCAGCGCGACCGGACTCGTCGTCATCACCCGCACCATCGAGCCGCGCAAGGGCGGCACGGCGCTGCCCGGCGGCTTCGTCGACCACACCGAGGACTGGCGCCAGGCGGTCGTGCGCGAACTGCGTGAGGAGACCGGGATCGAGGCCGCAGCACAGGACGTCCGCCTGGCCGATGCCCTCAGCGACACCGCCGGCCACCTCCTGGTCTTCGGACTCCTCCCGCCACGCCCCCTGACAAGCCTGCCGCCCTCCGTCCCCACCGACGAGACCTCGGGTTACGAGATCCTGTACGCGCCCCGCCCACTGACGTTCCCGCTGCACACGGAGGCGGCGAACGCCTGGTTCGCGGGCCGCTACAGCTGAGGCGTACGGACTCCGCCCCAGAGGGTCCGCCGAACGCGCCTCCCCGAAGCGCCCCCTACCCCTCCACCCCCCGAACCCGCACCGGAAGCCCCACCGGGCCCCCCGCCGCACCGTCCCGCTCCACCACCACGCGGTCCCCCTCCCACCGCGACACATACCGCTCGACCTCGGCCTCCGCCCACCCGTCACCCGGATCCCGGACCACCAGACCGCCTCCGGTACGCCCAGGAGCCGGCGCCCACACCTCCAGCTCCAGCTCCCCGTCCGCGTCCCGCACCGGAAGGACCGCGCCCGCCCGCGCCAGCACCGGAATGCGGGAGAGCGGCGCGTCCACCACCACCGGCCCCGGCCCCTCGTGCGCCCGCCCGGTCACCGTGTCGTACCAGCGCCCCCGCGGCAGCCGCACCACCCGCCGCTCCGCACCGGCCTCCATCACCGGCGCCACCAGCAGCGCATCACCCAGCAGGAACGCGTCCTCGCACCCGCGCAACGCCCGGTCACCCGGCGCCGCCCACCACACCGGCCGCACATAAGGCGCCCCCGACAGCCGCGCCACGTGCGAGAGCATCACGAAATAGGGGTGCAGCCGCTCCCGCTCCACCAGCGCCGCCCGCGCGTGCTCCAGCACCTCGGGCCCGAACTCCCACGGCTCCCGCCGCCCCGCGTCGATCGCCGCATGCGTCCGGAACAACGGCAGGTACGCGCCCAGCTGGAACCACCGCAGATACAGCTCCGGCGACGGGAACCCGTCGAACCCGCCCACATCCGGCCCCGAGTACGGCACCCCGCACAGCCCGAGTCCCAGGACCAGCGAGAGCGAGGCCCGCAGCCCCGGCCACCCGGTCGACACATCACCGGACCAGGTGCCCCCGTACCTCTGCATCCCCGCCCACCCCGACCGCGAGAACAGGAACGGTCGCTCCTCGGGACGCAGCCGCAGCAGCCCCTCGTATCCGGCGCGCGCCATCGCCAGCCCGTACACGTTGTGCGCCTCGCGATGGTCGCCGCCCGCGCCCTCCAGGACGTGCCGGGCCGAGCGCGGCAGCGACGGGTCGCCGAACGCGGTGAACGAGACCGGCTCGTTCATGTCGTGCCAGACCCCCGAGAAGCCCTGGGCAAGCCGCTCCTCGTACAGAGATCCCCACCATTCCCGCACAACCGGATCAGTGAAGTCCGGATAGACGCAAGCCCCGGGCCACACCTCGCCCACCACCACCCGCCCCCGCGCGTCCCGGACGTACGCCCCACGCTCCCCGAGCGCCACGCCCGCGTCGAACACCGCGTCGCCCGGCGCCGCCTTCACCGCCGGATCCACGATCGACACCAGCCGTACGCCCTCGTCACGCAGCTCCTTCGCCAGCTCGGGCAGCGCCGGGAACCGGGCCCGGTCGACGGTGAACACCCGGTGCCGGTCGTAGTGGTCGATGTCCAGATGCAGCACGGAGAGCGGAAGCCCCCGTTCGCGGTACCCGGCCACCACCCGCCGCACCTCCCGCTCACTGCCGAACCCCCACCGCGCGTGTTGCGGCCCCAGCGCCCACGACGGCGGCACCGCCGGCGCACCCGTCAACGCCGTCCACCCGCGCAGCACCCGGGCCGGCGTCCCCGCCACCACCCAGCACCGCAGCGGACCACCCTCCATCCGCACCTCACAGGTCCCCGGCCGGTCATGCCCCGAGCCCGCGCCCTCCTCGCCCTCGCGCACCACCACCCGGCCCGACCAGGTGTTGTCGTGGAACGCCAGATGCGTGCCCGCGTCCGACACCACCACCTGCACCGGCATCGTCAGATACAGCGGATCGTCCCCCGGACCGAACCGCCCGCCCGGATCGGTGTTCCACAGCCCGTACGCCCCGTCCCGCAGCCGGGGCCCCGACGCCCGCCCGCCCAGCCCGAAGAACCGCGCGTCCGCCGGCACCTCCGACCGCTGCACCCACCGCACCGCGCCGCCGCCCACCGGCTCCCACCAGCGCGGCGGCAGCTCCCGCCGCAGCAGCACCCCGCCCGGCGTCCGCAGCTCCACCGCCCCCGTACGCGACACGATCACCGTCAGCCGCTCCGAGACCACCTGCCAGCCACCGTCCTGGCCCGGCTCCAGCACCGCCCGCGGATCCGGCCCCGGCACCTCACCCGCCAACGCGTACGACGGCAGCGGATCGGCCCCGTCCCACGCCCAGAACACTGCACCGCCCACCGCCACCCGGACCCGCAACTCCGAACGGGCGAACCGCACCACACCCCCGCCGGGCTCCGGCTCCGCCCCCACCAGAGCACCGGGCACCCGGGCCCGCTCCGCACCGCGCGGAGGCAGCGCACGCGCGTCCGCCGACCGGCGCCGCCAGGCCGCGAGCACCGTCCGCAGCCCCCGTACCGAACCGACCAACCTCACCCGACGCACCAGGTCACGACCGTCCATGGCGCACACCCTGCCACCCGCCAGGACCGCAGAACCTCCCGTTCAACTGCCGTTCACCCGTCCTCGCAGAGGAATCGCAGCCCGCATCACGCCGGGCCACCCTGGTGCCGAAGACGATCACATGGCATCGTCCGTGTCAGCCGCTCACGCGCACACCCCAGCCCGTGCGCGCCGACACGCCACCCGCGTACCCGTCCAGCCAGGGAGCCGCCCCATGACCGCAGCCACGCCCGACGCCCCCCTCTGGCAGCCCAGCCCCGAGCGCATCGAGGCCGCGGCCGTGACCCGCTTCCAGAGCTGGGCCGCGAGCCGCTTCGGAGCCCCGGCCGAGGGCGGGTACGAGGCCCTGCACCGCTGGTCCGTCGACGAGCTCGACACCTTCTGGCAGGCCGTCGCCGAGTGGTTCGACATCCGCTTCTCCACCCCGTACGAGAGCGTCATCGGCGACCGCACCATGCCCGGCGCCACCTGGTTCCCCGGCGCCACCCTCAACTACGCCGAACACGCGCTGCGCACCGCCGAGGACCCGGCCCGCGCCGACAGCCCCGCCCTCCTGTACGTCGACGAGACCCACACCCAGGTCCCCATCAGCTGGTCCGACCTCCGCCGCCAGGTCGGCGCACTCGCCGCCGAACTCCGCGCCCTCGGCGTCACCCCCGGCGACCGGGTCAGCGGCTACCTCCCCAACATCCCGCAGGCCGTCGTCGCCTTCCTCGCCACCGCGGCCGTCGGCGGCGTCTGGACCTCCTGCGCCCCCGACTTCGGCGCCCGCAGCGTCCTCGACCGGTTCCAGCAGATCGAACCCGTCGTCCTCTTCACCGTCGACGGCTACCGCTACGGCGGCAAGGAGCACGACCGTACGGAGACCGTCGCCGAACTCCGCCGCGAGCTGCCCACCCTCCGCGCCGTCGTCCACATCCCGCTGCTCGGCACCGATGCCCCCGAAGGCGCCCTCGCCTGGGCGGCCCTCACCGCCGCCGACACCGAGCCGGTCTTCGAACAGGTCCCCTTCGACCACCCGCTCTGGGTCCTCTACTCCTCCGGCACCACCGGCCTGCCCAAGGCCATCGTCCAGTCCCAGGGCGGCATCCTGCTCGAACACTTCAAGCAGCTCGGCCTGCACTGCGACCTCGGCCCCGAGGACCGCTTCTTCTGGTACACCTCCACCGGCTGGATGATGTGGAACTTCCTCGTCTCCGGCCTCCTCACCGGCACCACCGTCGTCCTGTACGACGGCAGCCCCGGCCACCCGGACGTCAGCGCCCAGTGGCGGATCGCCGAACAGACCGGCGCCACGCTCTACGGCACCTCCGCCGCCTACGTCATGGCCTGCCGCAAGGCCGACATCCACCCGGGCCGCGACTTCGACCTCTCCCGCATCCAGTGCGTCGCCACCACCGGCTCACCCCTCCCGCCCGACGGCTTCCGCTGGCTCCACGACGAGGTGGCCGAGGACCTCTGGATCGCCTCCGTCAGCGGCGGCACCGACGTGTGCAGCTGCTTCGCCGGAGCCGTCCCCACCCTCCCGGTCCACATCGGCGAACTCCAGGCCCCGTGCCTCGGCACCGACCTCCAGTCCTGGGACCCGTCCGGCAAGCCGCTGACCAACGAGGTCGGCGAACTGGTCGTCACCAACCCCCTCCCGTCCATGCCGATCCGCTTCTGGAACGACCCCGACGGCAGCCGCTACCACGACAGCTACTTCGACATGTACCCCGGCGTCTGGCGCCACGGCGACTGGATCACCATCACCGACCACGGCTCGGTGATCATCCACGGCCGCTCCGACTCCACCCTGAACCGCCAGGGCGTCCGCATGGGCTCCGCCGACATCTACGAGGCCGTCGAACGGCTCCCCGAGATCCGCGAGTCCCTCGTCATCGGCCTCGAAGAGCCCGACGGCGGCTACTGGATGCCGCTCTTCGTCCACCTCGCCGAAGGCGCCACCCTCGACGACGACCTCCGCGCGGCCATCAAGGCGACCATCCGCGAGAACCTCTCCCCGCGCCACGTACCGGACGAGGTCATCGCGGTCCCCGCCATCCCGCACACCCTCACCGGCAAGCGCATCGAAGTGCCGGTCAAGCGCCTGCTCCAGGGCACCGAACTCGCCAAGGCGGTCAACCCGGGCTCGGTCGACAACCTCGACCTGCTCCACTTCTACGCCGAACTGGCCGCGAGCCGCCGTCGCTGACCGATTGTCAGTCCCCCTGATTACGCTGAGTGAGCAAGGATTCACCGCGCACAGGGGGACACATGGCGCAGCAGGAAAACACCAAGCGCACCATCAAGCCGAACACCAAACGCAGCTCGAAACACGGCACCACACGACACGGCACCACCCTGCGACGCACACTGCGCCGCGAAGCCCCCAGCACCGTCGGCCTCCTGGTCGACGCGCAGGACTTCGCGGCCATGCGCCGCTACGGCACCTTCCCCTTCGACGACCACACCGTCTACCTGCACCAGGTCGAAGGCCTGCTCAAGTCGCTGGCCGCCCAGGGCATGCACACCACGGTCGCCCTCTTCGACCCGGAGGACTACGCCGATTTCTGCGCGGAGTCCGGACTCGACGCGGACACCGGCGCCAGCCGCAGCCGCTTCACCGCCGAGATCGCCGCCGCCGGAGCCACGATCGCCTACACCGGCCAACGCCTCACCGACCTCATCCCGCTCCTCGTCTCCCGCGCGGTCCGCCAGGCCACCTGGGAGTACGCCACCCTCCTCCTCGCCGACCTCGGAGCCTGCGTGGACTGCGGCCAGGACATCGGACGGGCCGCCTTCGACCGGGCCTCCCACCTCCTGACCCGCCTGCTGGAGACGGCCGGACCGGGCACCCACCACCTGGTCTGCTCCACCCCCACGGAGAACGACCAGCTCCTGGCGGTGCTCCACACCCACCGCGACACCACCGGCCCGGCCCGCCTCGACACGTCGGAAGGAGCGGAGTTCGCCACCGTGCTCGCCGTGGCCATCGCCCTGGAGGCACCCGGGGGAGTGGTGCTCCGGACCAGCACCCCCGACAGCCCGGACCGCGTCCACGGCTGGCGACTGGCGTACGGCGCCCTCGCCCCGCTCACCGCGGGCGAGGTCTTCAACGCCTACTGCACCGACGCCGAGACCGGAGAGCCCGTCTCCCCGGAATCCGGCGTGGAGTACTGCGCGGGATTCGACATCGGAGCCGACCCGGCAGAACCACACCGCTGACGCACGCACACAGCAGGAGGGGCTCCCCGCCACACGGCGGGAAGCCCCTCCCGAACCTGCGTTTCCTGCCCTGCCTACTCGCCGGACAGCACAGCCTGAGCGGCGCTGCGCGCCTCGTCGGCGGAGTCGGCCGAACGGGCGGCGTTGGCCGCACGCTCGCACTGGGCCAGCGTGTACTTGGCCAGCGTGGCGCGCACATAAGGAATGGACGCGGCACCCATCGAGAGCGAGGTGACACCCAGACCGGTCAGCACACAGGCCAGCAGCGGATCCGCGGCGGCCTCACCACAGACACCACAGCTCTTGCCCTCGGCACGAGCGGCCTCGGCGGACAGCGCCACCAGATCCAGCAGCGCCGGCTGCCACGGGTCCTGGAGCCGCGACACCGCGCCCACCTGACGGTCGGCGGCGAAGGTGTACTGCGCCAGGTCGTTGGTGCCCAGCGACAGGAACTCGACCTCCTGGAGGATCGACCGCGCCCGCAGAGCGGCGGACGGAATCTCCACCATCGCGCCGAACTTCGCCTGCAGCCCCGCCTCACGGCACGCGTCCGCGAACGCCTTGGCGTCGATGCGGTCGGCCACCATGGGCGCCATGACCTCCAAGTACACCGGCAGACCCTCGGCCGCCTTCGCCAGCGCGGTCAGCTGGGTACGCAGTACCTCCGGGTGGTCCAGCAGGCTCCGCAGCCCCCGCACTCCGAGCGCCGGGTTCGGCTCGTCGGCCGGCGTCAGGAAGGCCAGCGGCTTGTCGGCACCGGCGTCCAGCACGCGGACGACGACACGCCCCTCGGGGAACGCCTCCAGCACCGCACGGTAGGCAGCAACCTGCTTCTCCTCGGAAGGAGCCTGCTTGCTGTCGTCCAGGAAGAGGAACTCGGTACGGAACAGCCCCACACCCTCGGCCCCCGCCTCGACCGCCGCGGGCACATCGCCCGGACCGCCGACATTGGCGAGCAACGGCACCTTGTGCCCGTCCGACGTGGCACCGGGACCGGTCGCAGAGGACAGCGCCGCCTTACGAGCGGCAGCGGCGGCCTCCATCTCGGCCCGCTTCTCCCTACTCGGGTCGACGAAGATCTCGCCCGTGCTGCCGTCCACCGCCACGACCGTGCCCTCGGCCAGCTCACCGGCACCTGGCAGAGCCACCACGGCCGGCACACCGAGCGCCCGCGCGAGAATCGCGCTGTGACTGGTCGGCCCGCCCTCCTCGGTCACGAAACCGAGCACCAGCGTCGGGTCGAGCAGCGCGGTGTCGGCCGGAGCCAGGTCACGCGCGATCAGCACGTACGGCTCGTCGCTGTCCGGCACACCCGGCATCGGAACCCCGAGCAGCCGCGCCACGATCCGGTTCCGTACGTCGTCGAGGTCGGCGACCCGTCCGGCGAGGTACTCACCGGCGTTGGCGAGGAGCGCCCGGTACGCGGCGAACGCGTCGTACACCGCCCGCTCGGCGGTGCTGCCCACGGCGATGCGCCGCTCGACATCGGACATCAGCTCGGGGTCCTGCGCCATCATGGCCTGCGCCTCGAGCACATGCTGTGCCTCACCGCCCGCCAGATTGCCGCGCGCGATCAGATCGGCGGCCACGGCCTCCACCGCCTGGCGGGCGCGCCCCTGTTCGCGCCCGGCCTCCTCGGTGGGAATCGATTTGGCGGGCGGCTCCAGCACCGCCGTACCCATGTGCCGAACCTCGCCGATGGCCACACCGTGGCTCACGCCGACGCCTCGCAGCGTTGTCTCCATTTCACCCGTCTCCGGTTGTGCGGTGACCGTGTCACCGCGGTGGTTGTGCAACTGGCCCGTCACTGCGCCCAAGGCGCTACTGCCAGCCGAACAGCGTGTCGCCGACCTTCACGTCCCCGTCCTCACGGACATCGGAGAGCGACTCGGCGGTGGCCTCCAGGGCCACGATCGGGCAGATGGGTGACTTGCCGGCCGCCTCGACGCCGACCGGGTCCCAGCGCACGATGCTCTGGCCCCGGGTCACCGTGTCCCCCTTGTTGACGAGAAGCTCGAAGCCCTCGCCGTTGAGCTGGACGGTGTCGATACCGAGGTGCGTCAGAACCCCGTGCCCGTCGGCGTCGACGACGACGAACGCGTGGGGATGCAGGGAGACGACGATGCCGTCGACGGGGGATACGGCCTCGGAGGGCTCACGTACGGGGTCGATGGCGGTGCCGGGACCGACCATCGCGCCGGAGAAGACCGGGTCGGGAACCGCGGTGAGTCCGATGGCGCGTCCAGCAAGAGGGGACGTCACGTTGGTCATGGGGAGCCTCCCAGGGGGTGGAGATTCAGGTGTCGCCGCCGCGGCTGATGTGGGGACGGCGTACTGCTCAGCAGAGTAAGTCATATGAAGTCCCGGTTCCGCCCGAGACCGCCCGGTTGACAGGCCTAGGGGTACACCGCAAGCGATTTGCCTCG
>NZ_CP192068.1:0-772500 GCF_050942385.1 Streptomyces sp. CA-146814 | reverse complement strand
GGGGGTTTCCGAATGGGGAAACCCGGCAGTCGTCATGGGCTGTCACCCGCTGCTGAACACATAGGCAGTGTGGAGGGAACGAGGGGAAGTGAAACATCTCAGTACCCTCAGGAAGAGAAAACAACCGTGATTCCGGGAGTAGTGGCGAGCGAAACTGGATGAGGCCAAACCGTATGCGTGTGATACCCGGCAGGGGTTGCGCATGCGGGGTTGTGGGAGTTCTCTTTCATAGTCTGCCGGCTGTGAGACGAGTCAGAAACCGTTGGTGTAGGCGAAGGACATGCGAAAGGTCCGGCGTAGAGGGTAAGACCCCCGTAGCTGAAACATCAACGGCTCGTTTGAGAATCACCCAAGTAGCACGGGGCCCGAGAAATCCCGTGTGAATCTGGCGGGACCACCCGCTAAGCCTAAATATTCCCTGGTGACCGATAGCGGATAGTACCGTGAGGGAATGGTGAAAAGTACCGCGGGAGCGGAGTGAAATAGTACCTGAAACCGTGTGCCTACAAGCCGTGGGAGCGTCGCTGTATGTGCTTGCACATGCAGTCGTGACTGCGTGCCTTTTGAAGAATGAGCCTGCGAGTTAGCGGTGTGTAGCGAGGTTAACCCGTGTGGGGAAGCCGTAGCGAAAGCGAGTCCGAATAGGGCGTTTGAGTTGCACGCTCTAGACCCGAAGCGGAGTGATCTAGCCATGGGCAGGTTGAAGCGGAGGTAAGACTTCGTGGAGGACCGAACCCACCAGGGTTGAAAACCTGGGGGATGACCTGTGGTTAGGGGTGAAAGGCCAATCAAACTCCGTGATAGCTGGTTCTCCCCGAAATGCATTTAGGTGCAGCGTCGTGTGTTTCTTGCCGGAGGTAGAGCACTGGATAGGCGATGGGCCCTACCGGGTTACTGACCTTAGCCAAACTCCGAATGCCGGTAAGTGAGAGCGCGGCAGTGAGACTGTGGGGGATAAGCTCCATGGTCGAGAGGGAAACAGCCCAGAGCATCGACTAAGGCCCCTAAGCGTACGCTAAGTGGGAAAGGATGTGGAGTCGCAGAGACAACCAGGAGGTTGGCTTAGAAGCAGCCACCCTTGAAAGAGTGCGTAATAGCTCACTGGTCAAGTGATTCCGCGCCGACAATGTAGCGGGGCTCAAGCGTACCGCCGAAGTCGTGTCATTCACACACATAGGGCCAACGCCTGTGTGGATGGGTAGGGGAGCGTCGTGTGCCGGGTGAAGCAGCCGCGGAAGCGAGTTGTGGACGGTTCACGAGTGAGAATGCAGGCATGAGTAGCGATACACACGTGAGAAACGTGTGCGCCGATTGACTAAGGGTTCCTGGGTCAAGCTGATCTGCCCAGGGTAAGTCGGGACCTAAGGCGAGGCCGACAGGCGTAGTCGATGGACAACCGGTTGATATTCCGGTACCCGCTTTGAAACGCCCAGTACTGAATCAGGCGATGCTAAGTCCGTGAAGCCGGCCCGATCTCTTCGGAGTTGAGGGTAGTGGTGGAGCCGATGAACCAGACTTGTAGTAGGTAAGCGATGGGGTGACGCAGGAAGGTAGTCCAGCCCGGGCGGTGGTTGTCCCGGGGTAAGGGTGTAGGACGCACGGTAGGTAAATCCGTCGTGCATGAAGTCTGAGACCTGATGCCGAGCCGATTGTGGTGAAGTGGATGATCCTATGCTGTCGAGAAAAGCCTCTAGCGAGTTTCATGGCGGCCCGTACCCTAAACCGACTCAGGTGGTCAGGTAGAGAATACCGAGGCGTTCGGGTGAACTATGGTTAAGGAACTCGGCAAAATGCCCCCGTAACTTCGGGAGAAGGGGGGCCATTCCTGGTGATCCGATTTACTCGGTGAGCTGGGGGTGGCCGCAGAGACCAGCGAGAAGCGACTGTTTACTAAAAACACAGGTCCGTGCGAAGCCGTAAGGCGATGTATACGGACTGACGCCTGCCCGGTGCTGGAACGTTAAGGGGACCGGTTAGTGCACTTTCGGGTGTGCGAAGCTGAGAACTTAAGCGCCAGTAAACGGCGGTGGTAACTATAACCATCCTAAGGTAGCGAAATTCCTTGTCGGGTAAGTTCCGACCTGCACGAATGGCGTAACGACTTCTCGACTGTCTCAACCATAGGCCCGGTGAAATTGCACTACGAGTAAAGATGCTCGTTTCGCGCAGCAGGACGGAAAGACCCCGGGACCTTTACTATAGTTTGATATTGGTGTTCGGTTCGGCTTGTGTAGGATAGGTGGGAGACTGTGAAGCGGCCACGCCAGTGGTTGTGGAGTCGCCGTTGAAATACCACTCTGGTCGTGCTGGATGTCTAACCTGGGTCCGTGATCCGGATCAGGGACAGTGTCTGATGGGTAGTTTAACTGGGGCGGTTGCCTCCTAAAGAGTAACGGAGGCGCCCAAAGGTTCCCTCAGCCTGGTTGGCAATCAGGTGTTGAGTGTAAGTGCACAAGGGAGCTTGACTGTGAGACCGACGGGTCGAGCAGGGACGAAAGTCGGGACTAGTGATCCGGCAGTGGCTTGTGGAAGCGCTGTCGCTCAACGGATAAAAGGTACCCCGGGGATAACAGGCTGATCTTCCCCAAGAGTCCATATCGACGGGATGGTTTGGCACCTCGATGTCGGCTCGTCGCATCCTGGGGCTGGAGTCGGTCCCAAGGGTTGGGCTGTTCGCCCATTAAAGCGGTACGCGAGCTGGGTTTAGAACGTCGTGAGACAGTTCGGTCCCTATCCGCTGTGCGCGTAGGAATATTGAGAAGGGCTGTCCCTAGTACGAGAGGACCGGGACGGACGAACCTCTGGTGTGCCAGTTGTCCTGCCAAGGGCATGGCTGGTTGGCTACGTTCGGAAAGGATAACCGCTGAAAGCATCTAAGCGGGAAGCCTGCTTCGAGATGAGTATTCCCACCCTCTTGAGGGGTTAAGGCTCCCAGTAGACGACTGGGTTGATAGGCCAGATGTGGAAGCCCTGTAAGGGGTGGAGCTGACTGGTACTAATAGGCCGAGGGCTTGTCCTCAGTTGCTCGCGTCCACTGTGTTAGTTCTGAAATAACGAACAGCCGTGTCAACACCGGTTTTGTTCAAATTTTCATAGTGTTTCGGTGGTCATTGCGTTAGGGAAACGCCCGGTTACATTCCGAACCCGGAAGCTAAGCCTTTCAGCGCCGATGGTACTGCAGGGGGGACCCTGTGGGAGAGTAGGACGCCGCCGAACAATTATTGTGGGAAAGCCCCGTGCCTTATGGCACGGGGCTTTTCTGCGTTCCGGGCCCCTGGCAACCTCAGCCCCCTGCCCACCCCTGTGCTGGTGCCGGCGGAGGCTGAGGGTAAGGTCGGGGGGCATCATTCGCACGTTCTTCACAGGAGGCTCCCGGGTGGAGGTCCAGGAGACTCGGGTCCAGACGGACCGGGTCCTCACCATCCCCAACATCCTCAGCATGGCTCGCCTTGTCGGGGTACCGCTCTTCCTGTGGCTGATTCTCCGCCCCGTGTTCGGCGGCCCCAACAGTGACGGCTGGGCGCTGCTGGTGCTGATGCTCAGCGGCATCAGCGACTATCTCGACGGCAAGCTCGCCCGGCGTTGGAACCAGATCAGCAGTCTCGGCCGGCTCCTGGACCCGGCCGCCGACCGTCTCTACATCCTCTCGACGCTTCTCGGCCTCACCTGGCGCGAGATCCTGCCGCTCTGGCTCACCGCTGCTCTGCTGGCCCGTGAGCTGATGCTGCTCGTGATGGTGGCCATCCTGCGGCGCCACGGCTATCCGCCGCCGCAGGTCAACTTCCTCGGGAAAGCTGCAACTTTCAACCTGATGTACGCGTTCCCCTTGTTGCTGCTCAGCGACGGGAGTGGTTGGCTGGCTACTGTGGCCGCCATTTTCGGATGGGCGTTCGCAGGATGGGGTACAACGCTGTATTGGTGGGCAGGGATCCTTTACGTGGTCCAGGTCCGCCAGCTCGTCAAGGCGGATGCAGTAGCCGATTGAGCTCGTTGACGCGGTGCCGTGCAGTGTGGCCGGCCCGCGGTGTGATGTCTTGAACGTGATGCCCCGACGGGCGAACTCGGCTGACCGTCGCTTCTTCTAGGAGGACGTTTCCGACATGAAGGCCGTCGTGATGGCTGGTGGCGAAGGCACGCGCCTGCGCCCCATGACCTCGAGCATGCCCAAGCCGCTCCTGCCCGTGGCCAATCGGCCGATCATGGAGCATGTACTGCGGCTTCTCAAGCGGCATGGGCTCAATGAAACAGTAGTGACCGTCCAGTTCCTCGCCTCCCTCGTCAAGAACTATTTCGGGGACGGCGAAGAGCTCGGGATGGAGCTCACCTATGCCAACGAGGAGAAGCCACTCGGCACAGCGGGGAGCGTGAAGAACGCCGAGGAGGCGTTGAAGGACGACACCTTCCTCGTCATTTCCGGTGACGCGCTCACCGACTTCGACCTCACCGACCTCATCGCCTTCCACAAGGAGAAGGGGGGCCTCGTCACGGTCTGTCTGACCCGGGTCCCCAATCCGCTGGAATTCGGCATCACCATCGTCGACGAGAACGGCCAGGTCGAGCGCTTCCTGGAGAAGCCGACCTGGGGCCAGGTCTTCTCGGACACGGTGAACACGGGCATCTACGTGATGGAGCCCGAGGTCTTCGACTACGTTCAGGCCGATACCTCCGTCGACTGGTCGGGTGACGTCTTCCCGCAGCTGATGAAGGAAGGCAAGCCGATCTACGGCTATATCGCCGAGGGCTACTGGGAAGACGTCGGTACGCACGAGAGCTATGTGAAGGCCCAGGCGGACGTCCTGGAGCGCAAGGTCGACGTGGAGCTCGACGGCTTCGAGATCTCTCCCGGTGTCTGGGTGGCCGAAGGTGCTGAGGTCCACCCGGACGCCGTGCTCCGCGGGCCGCTGTACATCGGTGACTACGCCAAGGTCGAGGCGGACGTCGAGATCCGTGAGCACACCGTCGTCGGGTCCAACGTGGTCGTCAAGACCGGCGCCTTCCTCCACAAGGCCGTGGTCCACGACAACGTCTACATCGGGCAGCACAGCAACCTCCGGGGCTGCGTGGTCGGCAAGAACACCGACATCATGCGCGCCGCCCGGATCGAGGACGGCGCTGTCATCGGTGACGAATGCCTGGTCGGCGAGGAGTCGATCATCCAGGGCAACGTGCGGGTGTATCCGTTCAAGACCATCGAGGCCGGTGCGTTCGTCAACACCTCGGTGATCTGGGAATCCCGCGGGCAGGCGCATCTCTTCGGCGCGCGCGGCGTCTCCGGGATCCTGAACGTCGAGATCACCCCCGAGCTGGCGGTGCGGCTGGCCGGCGCCTACGCCACGACCCTCAAGAAGGGGTCGACGGTCACCACCGCCCGTGACCACTCCCGAGGTGCGCGTGCTCTCAAGCGGGCGGTCATCTCGGCGCTTCAGGCCAGCGCCATCGACGTACGCGACCTGGAGAACGTACCGCTGCCCGTGGCCCGGCAGCAGACCGCGCGAGGCAGTGCGGGCGGCATCATGATCCGTACGTCGCCGGGGGTGCCGGACTCGGTGGACATCATGTTCATCGACGAGCGCGGCGCCGACCTCTCCCAGGCGCAGCAGCGCAAGCTGGACCGCGTCTACGCCCGCCAGGAGTACCGCAGGGCCTTCCCCGGCGAGATCGGGGACCTGCACTTCCCGTCCAGCGTCTTCGACTCGTACACCGGCTCCCTGCTCCGCAACGTCGACATCGCGGGGATCGCCGACTCCGGGCTCAAGGTCGTCGTGGACGCCTCCAACGGCTCCGCCGGCCTCGTCCTACCGAGCCTCCTCGGGCGGCTCGGCGTGGACGCGCTGACGATCAACCCGGGGCTCGACGAGTCCCGGCCCACCGAGTCCGCCGAGACCCGCCGCGCCGGCCTCGTACGGCTCGGGGAGATCGTCTCCTCGGCGCGGGCGGCCTTCGGCGTGCGGTTCGACCCGGTCGGTGAGCGGCTCTCCCTCGTGGACGAGCTGGGCCGGATCATCGAGGACGACCGGGCTCTGCTGGTCATGCTCGACCTCGTCGCCGCCGAGCGGCGCAGCGGACGCGTCGCCCTGCCGGTGACGACCACGCGCGTCGCCGAGCAGGTGGCGGCCTACCACGGCACCCAGGTGGAGTGGACGACCACCTCGCCCGACGACCTGACCCGGGTGGGCCGCGAAGAGACCACCATCTTCGGAGGAGACGGGCGCGGAGGGTTCATCGTTCCCGAATTCAGCAGCGTCTTCGACGGGACGGCCGCTTTCGTCCGGCTCATCGGTCTCGTCGCACGGACCCAGCTCACCCTGAGCCAGATCGACGCCCGCATCCCACGGGCCCATGTCCTGCGCCGCGACCTCGCGACGCCGTGGGCGGTCAAGGGCCTCGTCATGCGTACCGTCGTCGAGGCGGCCGGGGACCGCAGCGTGGACACCACGGACGGCGTCCGCGTGGTCGAGGCGGACGGACGGTGGATCATGGTGCTGCCCGACCGTGCGGAGGCCGTCACCCATCTGTGGGCGGAAGGCCCGGACGACGCCTCGGCTCAGGCGCTGCTCGACGAGTGGTCGGCAGTGGTGGAGAGCGCGGGCGAGTGACCTCATGAGGCGGGTGCGCCGGAACTCCCTGTCAGGGAGTTCCGGCGCACCGGCCTCACCGGTGGGGCCATTCGGCGGTAGCTGTGGTGACGTGCGACGATGTGCGGCATGTCGCAGCAGCCCCCCGATCGGAGCACATCCTCGCCGCCCGCACGTCCCGACGCCTCCATGTCGCTGCTGAACAACGTGATGGACCACAGCCTCGACGAGGGGTACGCGGAAGCCTCGGCCCGCCGCAAGGCCGACGGGAGCGCCGGGCTGCCCCGTACGCTCAAGTCGAAGCTCTGGCTCGCCGCCGGTCTCGTGGTGGCCGCCCTCGTGGTGACCCTGGGTGCCGCCGAGGCGCGAGTGTCGGCGCCGGTCGTCGCCAAGGAGCGCGAGGAGCTGATCGACCGGATCAACGCCGAGACCCGGGCTGCCGACACCTTGGAGTCGGATGTCGACAAGCTCCGCAGCGATGTGAGCGAGCGGCAGCGCAAGGCCCTGGAAGAGCACGGCGGGGACCAGGGAGAGCTGGTGGCCCTGCTGTCCGGGGCGACGCCGGTCGAAGGGCCCGGGGTGAAGCTCGTCGTGGACGATGCCAAGAACACCGACCAGGGCGGCGGCGGGCCCCGTGAGTCGTCGAGCTTCTCCGACACGGGCCGGGTGCGCGACCGGGACATGCAGCGGGTCGTCAACGGCCTGTGGGAGTCCGGCGCCGAGGCCATCGCCATCAATGGGCAAAGGCTGACGGCACTGTCGGCGATCCGCGCCGCGGGCGACGCCATACTGGTCGACAACCGACCGCTGGTGCCGCCCTACACGGTGCTCGCGGTGGGCGACGGGAAGAACCTCGCCGCCGCGTTCCGGGACAGCGCCGACGGCCAGTACCTCAACGCGCTCAAGGAGAGCTTCGACATCCGCACCAGCTTGTCCGATCAGGCGAAGGTGCGGCTGCCTGCCGCGCCGAGCCTGATCGTCCGTACAGCAGAGCCGAAGGCCGCCGGCAGTGATGCGGCAGAATCAGGGAAGGGCACATCGTGATCGCCGTACTGGGCCTCGTCGTGGGAGTCGTGGTCGGACTGTTGGTCCGGCCCGAGGTGCCGGCGGTGGTCGAGCCCTATCTCCCGATTGCCGTGGTCGCCGCGCTCGACGCGGTCTTCGGAGGCCTGCGGGCCATGCTGGACGGCATTTTCGTCGACAAGGTCTTCGTGGTGTCGTTCCTCTCCAACGTCGTCGTCGCCGCGCTGATCGTGTTCCTCGGCGACAAGCTGGGTGTCGGCGCGCAGCTCTCCACCGGTGTGGTGGTCGTGCTCGGTATCCGGATCTTCTCCAACGCCGCCGCGATCCGCCGGCATGTCTTCCGGGCTTGAGGCCGATGAACAACGACGAGAACCAGAGCCGGTCCCAGCCGCTGCCCGAGCCTCAGCCGATGCCCGAGCCGGAGAAGCCGCACGCCCCTGTGCAGCCGCCCGCCGCCGAGGAGGCATCGGGGCGCCGGAGGCTGCTGGCGGGCCTGTGGCCGCCCCGGCTGAGCCGGGCTCAACTCATCGTCGCCGTCCTGCTGTTCGGGCTCGGTCTGGGCCTGGCGATCCAGGTGCGGTCCACCAGCGACGACAGCACGCTGCGCGGAGCGCGCCAGGAGGACCTGGTCCGGATCCTGGACGAGGTCGACGACCGGACGCAGCGCCTCGCGGACGAGAAGCAGCGGCTGGACGACCAGCGCACCGAGCTGGAGAACAGCTCGGACCAGGCCGAGGAGGCCCGGAAGCAGACGCTGGAGAAGGAACGCCAGCTGGGGATCCTCGCGGGTACGGTGGCGGCCCAGGGGCCTGGCATCACGCTGACGATCAGCGACCCGTCCGGTGCGGTCGCGGCCGACAAGCTGCTCGACACCGTCCAGGAGCTGCGCGCGGCCGGGGCCGAGGCCATCGAGGTCAACGGCGTGCGGGTGGTGGCCAATACGTACTTCTCCGGGGAGGGCGGTGACATCCAGGTGGACGGCAAGAAGATCGAGGCACCGTACGAGTTCCAGGTGATCGGCAAGCCGCAGGATCTGGAGCCCGCCCTCAACATCCCCGGCGGTGTGGTGCAGACGTTGGAGAAGGAGCAGGCCACGGCGGTGGTGGAGCGGTCCGACGACATCGTCGTCGACGCCTTGCGACCGGCGGAGCGGCCTGACTACGCTCGGTCGTCGTCCCCGTGATCGCGCCGGGCCGTAGGGCCGGTGGACGAGGGTACGAGGTTGCGGGGGGTCGGCGCACCGGATTGGTGGTGCGTGGTGGAAACTGTCGGGTGGATACGGACGTTGTGAAGATGTCCGGGTCGGCAGGTGTGTTCATTCAGGGTTCGTCCTGCCCCACGGGCGGGTCTATGTCGGTCAAGGGGAATCGCCCGTGAAGTTTTTTGCGAAGTTGTTCGGGAAGAGCGCGCGCGAGGACAGCAACAGTGCTGCCCGCCACCGTGCTCCGCGCCATGGCCAGGGCGCGGAGCAGGAGGCGGAGCGTCCGCTCTTCCGCGATGAGGTGTCCGGTGACGCCACTCAGACGGGTATCGACGTGTCGTCCATTGACCCTGCCGGTGCCGGCCGCATAGGTTTCGGCGAATCATCAACCTCAGGTTCAGGTGGAGGGTTCACCCCGGAGGGCTCGTCGATGCCGGTCTGTACGAGGTGCGGCCACCGCAATGCGGCGGACAGCCGGTTCTGCTCCAACTGCGGCGCGCCGCTGCGGGGCGGTGTCCCCGAGCGTGCCTCGGAGACGACGTCCACGATCTCGATCTCCGGTCTTGAGGCGTACGAGGCCGAGGCGACGGGCCAGACGGCTGCGCCTTCGCTCTCCCCGGAGGCCCAGGCCGCCGTCGACGCGCTGCCCGGAGGTTCGGCGCTGCTGGTCGTGCGCCGTGGCCCCAATTCCGGCAGCCGTTTCCTGCTGGACAGTGATCTCACGACCGCCGGCCGTCACCCGCAGAGCGACATCTTCCTCGACGACGTGACCGTGTCGCGGCGTCATGTGGAGTTCCGCAGGGGTCCGGACGGTAGCTTCACCGTGGGTGACGTCGGCAGCCTCAACGGCACCTATGTCAACCGTGAGCGCATCGATTCGGTCCTGCTGTCCAACGGCGACGAAGTCCAGATCGGAAAGTACCGCCTGGTCTTCTATGCGAGCCCGCGGGGCGTGTGACCAGCCCCGGATCCGTCCGGGGGGACCCCCAGGAAGGCCCATGCTGCGAACACCGACAGGCGGTGCCGGTGACGGTACCGCCACCGCGGACGCGCGCTGGGTGAGCATCGGTACGGTGCTCACCCGGCTGCGCGAAGAGTTTCCGGAAGTCACGATCTCCAAGATCCGTTTTCTGGAGGCCGAGGGGCTCATCGAGCCGCAGCGGACCCCCTCCGGGTACCGGAAGTTCGCTCCCGGCGATGTGGAGCGCCTCGCGCAGGTGCTCCGCATGCAGCGGGACCACTATCTGCCGCTCAAGGTCATCCGGGAGCACCTGGACGCCGTGGCCCGGGGAGAGCAGCCCGCGCTGCCCTCGCCGGGCGGTCAGCGCGACCTCGGCGACGGTGTGTGGGAGTCCGGCCCGGGTGCGGCGACCGCCGCGCGGATCGGGCGCGCCGAGCTCCTGGCGGCCGCCCAGGTCGACGAGGAGCAGCTGGAGGAGTGGGAGTCGTACGGACTCATCGTCCCGGCTCCTGAGGGCGGCTACGACGCCGAGATGGTGACCGTCGCCAAGCTGGTGGCGGATCTGGGGCGATTCGGCCTGGAGCCGCGTCATCTGCGCGCCATGCGTGCCTCCGCCGACCGGGAGGCGGGGCTGGTCGAGCAGCTGGTCGCGCCGCTGCGACGGCACCGCAATCCGCAGACCAGGGCCCATGCCGAGGCCACCGCGAACGAGCTGGCCGAGCTCTCCGTACGGCTCCACGCGGCACTCGTCCAGAGCGCTCTGCGCAGCCGTCTGCACTGAGCTCGGCGGAGCCCGACTACCCAAACATGGCGAGCACGTCCTAGGGTTGCTGTGTGAACGAGCTCGACGTTGTCGGTGTCCGGGTGGAAATGCCCTCCAACCAACCGATCGTTCTCCTGCGTGAAGTGGGAGGCGACCGGTACCTCCCCATTTGGATCGGTCCTGGGGAGGCGACCGCCATTGCCTTCGCCCAGCAGGGCATGGCTCCGGCCAGGCCGCTGACCCATGACCTGTTCAAGGATGTGCTCGAGGCCGTGGGCCAGGAGCTCACCGAGGTCCGCATCACGGACCTTCGCGAAGGGGTCTTCTACGCGGAGCTCGTCTTCGCCAGCGGGGTCGAGGTGAGCGCCCGGCCGTCCGACGCCATAGCGCTCGCCCTGCGGACCGGAACGCCGATCTACGGCAGTGACGGCGTGCTGGACGACGCGGGTATCGCGATCCCCGACGAGCAGGAGGACGAGGTGGAGAAGTTCCGCGAATTCCTCGACCAGATCTCACCGGAGGACTTCGGTACCAACAGTCAGTGACCGTCCCGCAAAGGGGCACCGTCAGCGCATCCGACAAGCCTTTCCCGGAAGCGAGACACGGGAAACCACCCTCAGGGTGATTATCACTCGGCGTGCCGAGTGTGGCGATCGTTGACGCACCCCCAGTGACTGCCTACCTTCGAGTGGGCAGGTCAAGGACGGAGGTCGGCGTGAGAAGCAGCGGCGACGGTACGGCGGCGGGTGGGCCGTATCCGCAGCACGGCAGTGGAGCCGACCACGCCATCAGGCAGCCGGTTCAACCGGCAGCGGTGGCAGCGGGCGGCGTGGCAGCGGCGAGCGATGCCGGCGACATCGGCTATCGCGGACCGACGGCGTGCGCGGCGGCGGGCATCACCTACCGCCAGTTGGACTACTGGGCGCGTACGGGGCTGGTCGAGCCGAGCGTGCGGCCGGCCTACGGGTCGGGTACCCAGCGTCTCTACAGTTTCCGGGACGTGGTCCTCCTCAAGATCGTCAAGCGGTTCCTGGACACCGGGGTCGCTCTGCAGAACATCCGCACCACGGTCCAGCACCTGCGGGCCCGGGGGTTCCAGGACCTTGAGCGGATGACGCTGATGAGCGACGGCGCGACGGTCTACGAGTGCTCGTCGCCGGACGAGGTCGTCAGCCTCCTCCAGGGCGGACAGGGCATCTTCGGGATCGCCGTCGGAGTCGTCTGGCGGGATGTGGACGCGGCGCTCTCCCAGCTCCACGGCGAGCGGGTCGACACCGGTGAGACCCTCATCGGCAACAACCCGGCCGACGAGCTGGCCCGGCGGCGCAACCGCGCCGGATGAGCGGCTGAGCGCACAAAGGCGGTTACCGACAACGGGGCGGCCCGGCACTCCACGGAGTGCCGGGCCGCCCCGTTGTCAGTGGCGTAGGGCAGCATCGGAGGTGTGAGACCCGCGCCGACCATCCTCCACCTGGACATGGATGCCTTCTACGCCTCGGCGGAGCAGGCAGCCAAGCCCAGCCTGCGCGGAAAGGCGGTCGTGGTGGGCGGCCTCGGCCCTCGCGGGGTCGTCGCCACCGCCTCGTACGAAGCACGGATCCTCGGCGTGCACTCCGCGATGCCGACGGCCCAGGCCCGGCGGCTCGCGCCGAACGCCGCCTACCTGGTGCCCCGCTTCCCGCTGTACCGGTCGGTGAGCGAGCAGGTGATGGAGCTGCTCGGGCGGCTCTCGCCGCTGGTGGAGCCGCTGAGCCTGGACGAGGCCTTCGTCGACCTGGAGGCGGGCGGGGTGGCGGACGACTCGGTGTCGGCCCAGGTGACGGGGGAGCGGCTGCGTACGGCCATCCGGGAGGTGACCGGGCTCAGTGGGTCCGTCGGGTTGGCCGGGTCCAAGATGCTCGCCAAGATCGCTTCCGAGCAGGCCAAGCCGGACGGGCTGGTGCTGATAGAGCCGGGCACCGAGCGCGAGCTGCTGGCCCCCATGTCCGTACGGACGCTGCCCGGCGTCGGACCCGCCACCGGCGACCACCTGCGGCGCGCCGGCATGACCACCGTCCACGACCTCGCGGAGGCCGGCGAGGCGGAGCTCGTACGGCTGGTCGGCAAGGCCCACGGCCACGGGCTCTACCGGATGGCGCTGGGGCTCGACGACCGGCCGGTGGTCGCCGAGCGGGACGCCAAGTCCGTATCGGTCGAGGACACCTTCGACGTGGACCTGCACGACCGGGTGCGGGTGCGCGCGGAGGTGGAGCGGCTGGCCGTGCGGTGTGTGGAGCGGCTGCGGTCCGCCGACCGGTCGGGGCGCACGGTGGTGCTGAAGGTGCGCCGGTACGACTTCTCCACCCTGACCCGCTCCGAGACCCTCAGAGGCCCCACGGACGACCCCACGGTGGTCCGTGAGGCGGCGGCGAGGCTGCTGGAGGCGGTGGACACCACCGGCGGCGTACGGCTGCTCGGCGTGGGCGTCACGGGGCTGGCGGACTTCACGCAGGAGGACCTGTTCGCGCAGGCCGCGGACGCCCGGGAGCTGGCGAAACGGGCGGAGGCGCCCGAGAAGCCGGTCGCGGACGAGGACAGGAAGCCGGTCGACGAGGAGCCCGAGAGCGCCGAGCAGCTCGCCGCCCGGCGCTGGCCCGCCGGACACGACGTCCGCCACGCGGCGCACGGCCACGGCTGGGTGCAGGGGAGCGGGGTGGGGCGGGTGACGGTGCGGTTCGAGGAGCCCGGCGGGCCGGTCGGCCGGGTCGTCACGTTCCGGATCGACGACCCGGAGCTGAGCCCGGCCGACCCGCTGCCGCTGGTCCGCGACCCGGTCGACTACTCCTCCTGGCCCGCCAGCCTGCCGAAGTCGCGGTCGGGGGCGGTCTCCGCGGCGGGCGGGGAGTCCAGCCCGTAATGGCGGTAGAGCTGCAGCTCCTGCTCCGGGGAGAGGTGCCGGCCGACGCCGAAGTCCGGGGCGCCCTTGATCAGCGCGCGGTCGAAGGGGACCCGCAGCGTGTCCTCGACGAACTCGCTGGGTTCCAGCGGGACGAAGGCGTCCCGGCTGAAGAGGCCGGTGCGTACGGCCGCCCACTCGGGGACGCCCGTCGCGTCGTCGAGATAGACCTCATCCACCGTTCCGATCTTGGCGCCCTTGCGATCGAACGCCTTGCGGCCGATCAGGCGGCGCGGATCGATATCGGTCTGCACGGTGCCTCCCACTGGTCGCTTCTGCTCAAGGGGTTTCCCCGGTCGCGTCACGAGGGTCCCTCTCGCTCCACCAGCACCAGACAAGTGCAGATCCGTGGCGTCGGCCACTCGAGGACTCCACGGGGATGGCCGCTGGTAGGCTGGCAAGTGGCTGCTGACCCCGTGCGGGAGAGTCCTCCGGTGCAGAATCCGGAGGCGCCGAAGGAGCAAATCCTCCCCGGAATCTCTCAGGCCCCCGTACCGCACGGACGAGGTCACTCTGGAAAGCAGGGCGGGTTCGTGCGGGCAGATGCCGGGACGGATCCGACCCTCACCGACGGTGAAAGTCGGCACGCCTCCGGGCGCGCCGGTGAAGCTCTCAGGTTGAGATGACAGAGGGGGAGGCCGTTCGGGCACCCGCGCCGTGGTGCCCCTCGCAGGTCGTGACAGACCAGGAGGCCTCCACCATGACCCCCCGTCGCACTCCGCTCTCCCAGCTGGAGCAGGGCATTCCGTTCGAGCAGCGCCACATAGGGCCCGACGCCGAGGCCCAGGCGAAGATGCTCGCCCAGGTCGGCTACGGCTCCCTCGACGAGCTGACCGCCGCCGCGGTGCCCGACGTGATCAAGAGTGCGGAGGCCCTGAACCTTCCCTCGGCCCGCACCGAGGCCGAGGTGCTCGCCGAACTGCGGTCGCTGGCCGACCGCAACAAGGTGCTCGCCCCGATGATCGGCCTCGGCTACTACGGCACCTTCACGCCGCCCGTCATCCTGCGCAACGTCATGGAGAACCCCGCGTGGTACACGGCCTACACGCCGTACCAGCCGGAGATCTCCCAGGGCCGCCTGGAGGCCCTGCTGAACTTCCAGACGATGGTCGCCGAGCTGACCGGGCTGCCCACCTCCGGCGCCTCCCTGCTCGACGAGGGCACCGCGGCCGCCGAGGCCATGGCGCTCGCCCGGCGCGTCGGCAAGGTCAAGAACGGCGTCTTCCTGATCGACGCCGACACCCTGCCCCAGACCATCGCCGTCATCCAGACCCGCGCCGAGCCGACCGGCGTGGAGGTCGTCGTCGCCGACCTCAGCGACGGCATCCCGGCCGAGATCGCCGAGCGCGGCGTCTTCGGCGTCCTGCTCCAGTACCCGGGCGCCTCCGGTGCCGTCCGCGCCATCGAGCCCGTCATCGAGCAGGCCCACGAGCTCGGCGCGATCGTCACCGTCGCGGCCGACCTGCTGGCCCTCACGCTGCTCACCTCGCCCGGCGCGCTCGGCGCCGACATCGCGGTGGGCACCACCCAGCGCTTCGGCGTTCCGATGGGCTTCGGCGGGCCGCACGCCGGCTTCATGGCGGTCCGTGAGAAGTTCGCCCGCTCCCTGCCCGGCCGCCTCGTCGGCGTCTCCGTCGACGCCGACGGCAACAAGGCCTACCGCCTGGCCCTGCAGACCCGCGAGCAGCACATCCGCCGCGAGAAGGCCACCAGCAACATCTGTACGGCACAGGTGCTGCTCGCCGTCATGGCCGGGATGTACGCCGTCTACCACGGCCCCGACGGGCTGCGCACGATCGCCCGCCGCACCCACCGTTACGCCGCGATCCTCGCCGAGGGCCTGCGTGCCGCCGGCGCCGACGTCGTGCACGGCGACTTCTTCGACACGCTGACCGTCAAGGTGCCCGGCAAGGCCGCGGACATCGTCGCGGACGCCCGCGAGCGCGGCGTCAACCTCCGCCGCGTCGACGCCGACCACGTCTCCATCGCCTGCGACGAGACCACCACCCGGGCCCAGCTCTCCGCCGTGTGGGCCGCCTTCGGCGCCGACGCCGACATCGAGGCGCTGGACGGTTCGGCTGCCGACGCGCTGCCCGAGGTGCTGCTGCGCTCCGACGACATCCTGACCCACCCGGTCTTCCACCAGCACCGCTCCGAGACCGCGATGCTGCGCTACCTGCGCAAGCTCGCCGACCGGGACTACGCGCTGGACCGCGGCATGATCCCGCTCGGCTCCTGCACCATGAAGCTGAACGCGACCGCCGAGATGGAGTCCATCACCTGGCCCGAGTTCGGCGCGCTGCACCCCTTCGCCCCGGCCGAGCAGGCGCAGGGCTTCCTCACGCTCATCCGCGAGCTGGAGGAGCGCCTGGCGGAGGTCACCGGTTACGACGCCGTCTCCATCCAGCCGAACGCCGGCTCCCAGGGCGAGTTCGCGGGCCTGCTCGCCGTGCGCGCGTACCACCGGGCCAACGGCGACGACCAGCGCACCGTCTGCCTGATCCCGTCCTCGGCGCACGGCACCAACGCCGCCAGCGCGGTCATGGCGGGCATGAAGGTCGTCGTGGTGAAGACCGCCGACGACGGCGAGGTCGACATCGCGGACCTGCGCGCCAAGATCGAGCAGTACCGTGACGAGCTGGCCGTCCTCATGATCACCTACCCGTCCACGCACGGGGTCTTCGAGGAGCACGTCGCCGACATCTGCGGCGAGGTGCACGACGCGGGCGGCCAGGTCTACGTCGACGGCGCCAACCTCAACGCGCTGGTCGGGCTCGCCAAGCCCGGCAAGTTCGGCGGCGACGTCTCGCACCTCAACCTGCACAAGACGTTCTGCATCCCGCACGGCGGCGGCGGCCCCGGCGTCGGCCCGGTCGGCGTCCGCGCGCACCTCGCCCCGTACCTCCCCAACCACCCGCTCCAGCCCGCCGCGGGCCCGGAGACCGGTGTGGGCCCGATCTCGGCCGCCCCGTGGGGCTCGGCGGGCATCCTGCCGATCTCGTGGGCGTACGTCCGCCTGATGGGCGGCGAGGGGCTCAAGCGCGCCACGCAGGTCGCCGTGCTGGCCGCCAACTACATCGCCAAGCGGCTGGAGCCGCACTTCCCGATCCTGTACAACGGCCCGGCCGGACTGGTCGCGCACGAGTGCATCGTCGACCTGCGGCCGATCTCCAAGGCGACCGGCGTCTCCATCGACGACGTCGCCAAGCGGCTGATCGACTACGGCTTCCACTCGCCGACCATGTCGTTCCCGGTGGCCGGCACGCTGATGATCGAGCCGACCGAGAGCGAGGACCTCGCCGAGCTCGACCGGTTCTGCGACACCATGATCGCGATCCGCGCCGAGATCGAGAAGGTCGCGTCCGGCGAGTGGAGCGCGGACGACAACCCGCTCGCCAACGCCCCGCACACCGCCGCCGCGCTGGGCGGTGACTGGGACCACGGCTACAGCCGCGAGGAGGCCGTCTTCCCGGCCGGTGTCTCCGCCGCGGACAAGTACTGGCCGCCGGTCCGCCGTATCGACGGAGCCTTCGGCGACCGCAACCTGGTCTGCTCCTGCCCGCCGCTGGAGGAGTACGACGGCTGACCCTCAGGGGCATACGGCTGACATGCGTCGGGGCCGGTGCGGGGAGTTCCCCGGGCCGGCCCCTTCTCCGTACAGCTGGTTCCTGATGTCCGCCCTCAGGCGGCCTTCACCACACGGCCTGCCGCCAACGGCCGGTGCGGTGCGATGATCTGCCCGTCCGGCAGCAGCTCGCCGGTGTCCTCGAAGAGCAGGACGCCGTTGCACAGAAGGCTCCAGCCCTGTTCCGGGTGGTGAGCCGTCAGGCGGGCCGCCTCCCGGTCGGGGGAGTCGGCGGTGGGGCAGGGTGGTTGGTGCTGGCACATGGATGGGTTCTTTCGCTGCGTCGAGTCGAGTGTCCTGCGGCTGGATGAGTGGTTCATGGCCGCCCCCGTATCAGTCGGTCCGGTCCCAGTGTTGCCCTACGGGGGTGATTCCGCAGGGATTTCGCGGCAGCTCCCGTACTCCTCTCATGACGCGTCACCCGCGCGGACGGTTCACCGCAACTGCACTGTCCCTTCGGGTGGTTCGGGGTGGCCGGACCGGGCTAGTCCGAGTGGGTAAGAGGGAGCCCCCGCGGTGGCCCGTTCCGCCGAGGGGCGTACGGGTCACCGCGGGGGCCTATCCCTCCCGGCCGCCGGTCAGGCCGAGCTGAGCAGCGGTCCGGGTGCCACGCGCAGGGTCATGACGGGCAGCAGATCGGCGACCCGGTGCGGCCGGTGCGCGGCGATGCCCGGAGGCGCCGGCGCCAGCGGCACCAGGACGTCGGCCGGGGCGAGCACCCCGGTGGAGGCGTCGTCCTCCGTGTCGTCGTGCAGCCAGAGGGTGAGCATGTACAGCTCCGGGATGGAGAGAAGTCTCGCCTGGTACGCGGTGGCGGAGGCCTCCGCCTGGCGGACCGCCAGCTCCGTCGAGGCGAGATAGGGGCCCTCGAAGAAGTGCGAGAAGCTCCAGCCGTCCGGCGTGAGCATGGTGTCCGCGGCGGCGATCGCCCGGCCCTCGCTCCGGATCAGGAAGCGCCAGGCCGCCAGTCGGGTTCGAGGTGCGGTTCTGGTCGGAGCGATCCGGTCCAGGACGTGCACGGGAAGCGGCAGTTCGGGGCTGAGTGGTCCCTGGGCGGACCGGAGGGCGGACGTGCGCGCCTGACGGACCGCGGTGGGGGAACCGAGGGCCGCGAGAACACTGCGCAGGGCGGGCGCGGGAGCCGGGGGGACATGCAGCGGCATAGTGGGTCGCCTCTCACTTGGAGACACGGTGATGCGTGGGCGGGTGCAGACGGCGCTGTCGGCGTGCGGGGCCAGAGGAGGCCGATGACGGGCGGGTTGCGTCAACTCTCTGCCTCGTCAGTCGGAGTTTATACGACACGTGTTCACACAGTGTTTCCGCTAGCTGCCGGGGATATTTCGCGCAAGGCGACATCCGGACTTCGGAATGCGGGTTTCCTGGTGATTTGATCGGCCGTTTTCCACCCCGGCCTGCGCCTCTTTCGGCGGAGCGGTAGGCCGAAACTCATCGGTCATTCCGCCACGCACTCTCCGGGCGAAAATGCCGCTCGCCGTGTGCCCCCGGAATGTGCCCCGGTCTCCTTCACCCAGCCTAGCGGGTTTCCGGAGGGCTGTGGGGCGTTACGGATCACTCCCGCTGGGCATTATCGATCGTGATGCGCGCGGCCCGGTCGGCGGGCCGACCACTGGAGGAGGGACCCCTCGATGGGGGAGAAGGTCGTGGCGGGAGCCGTTGACCTGTCCGATCGGCAGGTATACCGGACCAAGCTCAACCAGTGCCTGGAGGGGCTGGGCAGACTGCTGGAGGAGCGGAGGTTCGACCGTCCGCGAAACCTGATGGGGCTGGAGATAGAGCTGAATCTCGCCGGCTCCGACGGTCTGCCGCGGATGATGAATCAGGAAGTGCTCCAGCGCATCGCGAGCCGGGATTTCCAGACCGAACTCGGGATGTTCAATCTGGAAGTAAATATCGTTCCGCACCGGCTCGGCGGCCGGGTATTCGATCAGCTCTCGGAGGAGTTGCGGACCGGTCTCGCCTACGCCCACCGCAAGGCCGGTGAGGTGGACGCGGGGATCATCATGATCGGAATCCTGCCGACGCTCGGCGAGCACGACGTGGTCTCGGCGAATCTCTCGGACGTGGACCGCTACACGCTGCTCAACGATCAAATGGCGGCGGCCCGCGGCGAGGATTTCACCCTGGATATCGAAGGCGTGGACCACCTGGTCTGCTCCTCGCCCTCGATCGCACCCGAATCGGCCTGCACCTCGGTCCAGTTGCACCTGCAGGTGACCCCGGACCGGTTCGCGGACGTGTGGAACGCCGCGCAGGCGATCGCCTCCGTCCAGATCGCGCTGGGCGCCAACGCCCCGTTCCTCTTCGGCAAGGAGCTCTGGCGGGAGTCGCGGCCGCCGCTGTTCCAGCAGGCCACCGACGTACGGCCGCCGGAGCTGGCGAACCAGGGGGTGCGGCCCCGGACGTGGTTCGGGGAGCGGTGGATCTCCTCCGCGTACGAGCTCTTCGAGGAGAACCTGCGCTACTTCCCGCCGCTGCTGCCGATCTGCGAGGAGGAGGAGCCGCTGCGGGTCCTGGACGAGGGCGGTGTGCCGGAGCTGGCTGAGCTGGTCCTGCACAACGGGACGGTCTACCGCTGGAACCGCCCGGTGTACGACGTCGCCGACGGTGTCCCGCACCTGCGCGTGGAGAACCGGGTCCTGCCGGCCGGGCCCACCGTCACGGACGTCATCGCCAACGCGGCCTTCTACTACGGACTCGTCCGGGCGCTCGCCGAGGAGTCCCGCCCGGTGTGGAGCAAGCTGCCCTTCGAGGCCGCCGCCGAGAACTTCACCGAGGCCTGCCGGCACGGCATCGAGGCCGAACTCCTCTGGCCGCGCCCGGGCCGCGCCGGCGGACTGGCCAGGATCCCCGCCGTACAGCTCGTACAGGAGGAGCTGCTGCCGCTGGCCGCCGCCGGGCTCGACGCCTGGCAGATCGAGCCGGCCGACCGGGACCGGTACCTCGGGGTCATCGAGGAGCGCTGCAAGCGCCGGGTCAACGGAGCCTCCTGGCAGGTCGCCACCTACCGCCGGGCACTGGAGGCCGGACTCGGACGGGAAGCGGCACTGGCGGCGACGACCCGGCGCTACGCCGAGCTGATGCACGCGGGGGAGCCGGTGCACACCTGGGCGGTGGGGTTCCCGGCGCCCTGAGGCACGTTCGTACGGTGGCGTGCTTCCGTACGGGAAGGAGGGCGGCCGGGTCTCCGCGCCGCCCTCACTCCTGGGCGGCGCGGCCGTTCTGGCCGGCGGCCATGATGGCCTGGAGGATGACGGCCTGGATCTCCGCCGGGTCGCTCACCTCGTATCCGTCGCCGCCGGTGACCCGCGCGATCTCGGCGACCTCCTCGCGGTCGGCGTCCGGGCCCACCGCGATGGCGATGATCGGGACGGGGCGCTCGGGGTCGGCCAGCTCCTTGAGGCGGTCGATCAGCCCGCTCCGGGAGATGCCGTCGTCGTCCTGGTTGGAGCCGTCGGTGAGGATCACCAGAGCGTTGAACTTGCCCTTCACAAAGGTCGACCGGGCCTGTTCGTACGAGGCCAAGGTCGTGTCGTACAGCCCGGTCGCCCCACCCGGCACCGGCTGCAGCCCCGCGAACGCCGCCGACAGCTTCTCCCGGTGGGTCGAGCCGCCCTGGACCGGGTCGCCCAGCCGGCGGGTCTCCATGACCTTGCGGTAGTCCTTCGCACCGTCCAGTGTCGTGGCGAACTCCCACAGGCCGATCTCGTCGTCCGGGGTGAACTGGGCGAGCGCCTGGATGAGCGACTCCTTCGTGACGTCCATCCGCGACAGGCCGCGTCCCGGCACCGGCGTGGCCATGGAGCCCGAGGCGTCGACCACCGTGGTCAGCCGGGCGCTCTGGACGGTGATCGTCCACATCCCCAGCATCTCCTGGAGCTGCTTCGCCGAAGGCGGTTCGGCCGCCGAAGTGGCGTACGGCTGCGGTGACCTGCCGCCCGCCGACGCCACGACGGTGTCCTCGGCGGCTCCGCTCGGCGGCCGGAACCCGTGCCGGGCGAGGACGTTCCGTGAGCTCTTGTCGTTGAGCAGGGTCATGAAGCGCAGAGCCGCGCGGGACTGGGCGAGGGTCAGCTTCTCCTCGTCGACCAGCGTGTACGGGTAGTCGAGCAGCGGAGTGCCGTCCTCCGGGTAGAAGAGGTCGAGCTTGCCGCTGCCGGTGGCCTCCGCGTTGTGGGTGAAGGCGGCCTGCTCGGATATGAGGACCGCCTGGTTGCGTTTCGGATTGCCCTCCTCGGCACCCGCGCCGCTCCGCGCCAGCGTCTCCAGCACCTGCGCGTCACTGTCCGACATCCGCTCGGCCAGCACCTTCGCGGTCTCCGCGACCCGGGTGTCGCTGTCCCCGCCCTGCTGCGCGGAGGAGCCGCCGATGCTGGTGAGAGCGAGGAGGCCGGTGGCGCTGCGCGCCGGATCGGCCGCACCGAGGCGGACCTTGTCCGTGGTGAGGGCGGCGGTGACCACCTCGGCCCAGGAGTACGTCTTCTCCGGCCAGCCCAGCCGCTTCGACGCGGACGGCACCATGGCGAGGGCCACCGGCGAGGAGGCCACCGAGTCCGAGGGCGAGATCGGCGTGCCGGTGCCCAGCCCTTCGGCCCGGTCCAGCCACAGGTCGGAGTCGGGCAGCCAGACCTGGAAGTCCGGTGCCTCGGTGCCGCTCGCGAGGGTGTCGGCGACCTTGTAGGAGTCGCGGGCCACGACCTCCACGTCGAGGCAGTGGCCGTCGGATCTCACCTCGTCCGCCAGGGCCTGCTCGGCGATGTCCCGGACCGCCGGCGCGATGTCCGGTGAGGCGGCCAGGGACAGGCGTACGGCGGAGTCCTCGCACGACTCGGAGAACGACAGCAGGCCGCTGTTGACCGCCACCCCTGTTCCCGCCGCCACCGCGAGGACGAGCAGCGTGGCGATGGCGATGGTGCGACGCCGGCGCCGGGGAGACGTGCCCCCGCGTTCCTCCGGCGCGTGGGCGTCGGGCAAGCTGTGGCGTCCCATGTCGGTGGTGCCCCCCTGAAGACGAACGATGAACGGTGAACAAGGAAAAGGGGGACCGCACCATCGGCAATGGTGGTCGTCCCCCGGCCTGTCGCGCATGATCTTCGTACCTGCATTCGAGACCCTAGCGGGACGGTGGGCGGGATGAGACGCGATTGCAGAACAAAAGGCAGGTGGACCGGTGGAGGCGGGGCGCGTGGCTGATTCTTATCCTCAAGAGGGCGTATCACGAAGGATCTTGCGGTCGGAGACGGTGCTGGTCCTGGCACTCTCGCTGGGCGCGAGTGCGGTCTCCGCGCTCATCAGTTTTGTCGGATCGCTGACGAAACCGGGGGGTTTGAAGGACCAGGCGGCGACGCTGAACGGTTCGTACGCCCCGGGCCGTCCATGGCTGGATCTGGCTTGGCAAATGTTCGGAATCGCAACGGCCCTGGTGCCGGTGGCGCTGGTGGCGCACCTGCTGATCAGGGAGGGCGCCGGGCTGCGGACGATCGGATTCGACCGGACCAGGCCCTGGTTCGACCTCGGTCGCGGGACGCTGATCGCGGCGGGCATCGGCAGCGCCGGGCTCGCCTTCTACCTGATCGCCCGCGCGACCGGCTTCAACCTCACCGTCGTACCGGAGTCGCTGCCCGACGTCTGGTGGAAGTTCCCCGTGCTCATCCTCTCGGCGGCGGAGAACTCCGTGGTGGAGGAGGTGATCGTCGTCGCGTACCTGCTGCGGAGGCTGGACCAGCTCGGCTGGACCCCGATGGCCTCGCTGGTGGCCAGCTCGGTGCTGCGCGGCTCGTACCACCTCTACCAGGGCATCGGCGGCTTCATCGGCAACATGGTGATGGGCGTCGTCTTCGTCCTGCTGTACCGGCGCTGGGGCCGGGTGGGGCCGCTGGTCGTCGCCCATACGCTGCTCGACATCGGGGCGTTCGTCGGGTACGCGCTGCTCGCGGGGAAGGTGGACTGGCTGCCGACGCTGTAGGGACGGCCTGTTCCAGGGCTCAGAGGGTGGTGAGCAGTTCGCCGTCGATGACGGTGACCGCCGCGCCGGTGAGCAGGGTGCGCTCGCCGCGCAGGGCGGTGTGTACGAACCCCGAGCGGGCCGAGGCCTGCAGCCCGGTGAGGTCGTCGCGGCCGAGGCGGGCCGACCAGAACGGGGCCAGCGCGGTGTGGGCGCTGCCGGTCACCGGGTCCTCGTCGATGCCGACGCCCGGGAAGAAGCCGCGAGAGACGTAGTCGTAGCCGCGCGCGGGGTCCTCGGCGGCGGCCGTGGCGATGACGCCGCGCCGCGAGTGGGCCACCAGGGCGGCGAAGTCCGGTTGCAGAGCCCGTACGGTCGCCTCGTCGCGCAGCTCGACGAGCAGGTCGCCGATGTGTTCGCCGGTGTCGTGGACCGTGACCGGCTCCGCTCCCAGTGCCTCGGCGAGGCCGGGCGGCGCGGTCTCCTCACGCAGCGGTGCGGTGGGGAAGTCGAGGGTGAGGGAGCCGTCCGGGCGGGCGGTGGCGGTGAGGATCCCGCAGCGCGCGGTGAACCGTACGGTGCCGGTGGCCCGGCCGGTGATGTGCAGGACGTGCGCGGTGGCGAGCGTGGCGTGGCCGCACATGTCGACCTCGGTGGCCGGCGTGAACCAGCGCAGCGCCCAGTCGGCCTCGCCGCCGGGCGGCAGCGGGTGCGCGAAGGCCGTCTCGGAGAGGTTGACCTCGGTGGCGATCTCCTGGAGCCGTTCGGCGTCCGGGAAGGCGGCGGTTTCCAGCAGGAGGACGCCTGCGGGGTTGCCGGAGAAGGGGCGGTCGGTGAACGCGTCGACGATACGAATCCTCATGGGGCGACCGTAGAACGGCGGTGCGGCAGCGGACCAAGGCCAATCGCGGGTTCCTGGCCTCCTTGTCCGCCGGGCGCGCGTCGGCGGTTCTCAGGAGCAGGGGGTACGGCCCGGCCGGGTGTTCAGCGACCAGGTGTGCGTGCAGCCGGGGCACTGGAGGTGCAGGACCGGACCGTTGGTGGAGATCAGGTAGCGCCAGTGTTCGCCACAGGTGCGGCGGTCCGCGCAGGTCGCGCAGTGGCGGGCGTCGTCGCAGGCGGGGCAGGTCACCCAGGCGCGCCGGGCGGTGTCCGCCTGCGGATCAACGGGCAGCCGCACGGCCCGGATCCTCACCCGGCAGCACACCGGCGGCCACCAGCCGGTCGTAGGTGCGCTGCTGCTCGGCGTCGAGGCCCGAGTAGAGCAGGGCGTAGGCCTCGTCCTCGCCGCGGAGGGCGGCCATCGGCTCCCAGTCGGGCCCGAGCCCGGCGACGACCGCGGCCCGTCGCCGGGCTTCCTCGAAGGTCAGGTCGATGGAGAAGGGGACGAGGGCGGTGTTGCGGTCCTGGCTCATGGCGGTGCTTCCGGTGGGTGTCGGGGGAAACCTCACCATCTGTACCAGGCCCCCGTGGCGGCGGGGAAGGGTGACCTAAGTCGCCTGGTGGGGGGAGTCGGGGCGGCCGTCCGGGTGCGGTGCTCCCGGATCGGCGGGCGAGGGAGGGCGGTTGCCGGTACGGGAGCGCCGGCGCCGATCCCGTACCGTACGCGCGCCTGTGGCCCACCTCATACCGGGAGCTTCCGTCCCAGGCGTACGAGTGGTGACGCGGCCATGACGGCCGGGGACAGCATCATCCCCGCGGCCGCCACCAGGAGGCCGGTGCGCAGCCCCCACCCCTGTGCGAGGACACCGCCGAGGAGTGAGCCGAGCGGGGTGAGGCCCATGCCGGCGAAGGTGATCGTCGCGGCCGCGCGGCCCTGCATCCCGTCCGGCGTGACGGCCTGCCGTACCGACATGACGGTGACGTTCACCAGCTGGCCGAAGGTCCCGAACACGAAGTTGACCGCCAGGAGCGCCGGCACCGTCACCGCCGACGAGCCGTGCAGCGCGGGCACCCAGAGCAGGGCGCCGTTGCCGAGCACCGCGGCGGACACCAGCACCATGCCATGGCCGTACCGTCCGGGCAGCCGCGCGGCCAGGACCGACCCGAGGAGCGCGCCCGGGCCGGTCGCCGCGAGGGCGAGGCCGATGGTGGCGCCCGGCAGGTGCAGTTCGCGGGGGAGGAAGAGCAGGTAGACGGTCATCGTGGCGGCGAAGGAGAACTGGAAGGCCGCCGAGGCCAGGCACACGGCCCGCAGCAGGGCGTGTCCGGCGACGAAGCGGAGACCCTCGCGGATCCGAGGGGCGCGTTCGTGGTGGTGCGGTACGGACTCGGCCCGGCGGATCCGACGGAGGGATACGAACGACGCCGCGAAGAAGAACGCCCCTGAGGCCACGGCGACCGGCGCCGAGAGCGAAGACACCAGCGCGCCGCCGAGCGCGGGGCCGCCGATCTGCGCGGCCGACCGGCTGCCTTCCAGCGCACTGTTGCCTGGGAGGAGCTGGTCGCGTCCCACCAGCCGTACGAGAGAGGCCTGATAGGCCACGTCGAAGAGGACGGACAGTGCTCCCACCGTGAAGGCCACCACGAACAGCGCGGGCAGACCGAGCAGCCCGAGGAGGCCGGCCACGGCGGCCGCGCCCAGCACCACCGCGCGGGCGGCGTCCGTCAGGACCATCACCGTGCGGGCCCGCCACCGGTCCACCCAGGCACCCGCGAGGAGCGAGAGCAACAGGATCGGCGCCTGCCCCACGGCACGGAGGACGCCCAACTGGCCCGCGCCGGCGTGCAGCGTCAGGACGGCGACGAGCGGGAGGACGACGAGCGTCGTGTGTTCGCCGAGCTGGGAGGCGCTCTGGCCCGCCCAGAGTCTGCGGAAGTCGGCATCACGCCACACGCAGGAGGGCGCGGCGGAGGGTGGGGAGGAGGGTGGGGAGGACGGCACGGAAACCTCTGGAGTCGCCGGAACGAGGACCGCCGGCCCGGCGCGCGAAGGCGCACCCGGGCTTCGGGCGGGGTGGAGGGCTCGCTGTGCCGCGATCTCAGGGGCAGCACGCGATGACGGGCCGGATCCGGCCTACGACGTCAACGCGCGCTCGGACGACCGGGCATGCCTCACCGCTTTCCTCGTGGCCACTCGTGGCCCCGCACGCTAGCGCTCGACGGCGAGAGGCGAAAGGCGATTACGGCCGCCGCCCAGGGCGTGGGTACCCACCAGGGCAGCTCCTTGCCAGACGATAGCTTCCGATATATCGTTGAAGTATCGCGACAGGTCGACGATGAAAGGAGCGTAGCGATGCGTTCACACGGATACGAGCACGGGCATGAGCACGGACCGGGGCATTACGGGCCCGGTCATCACGGTCGAGGTGGCCACGACGGCCGCCGCGCCGCCTTCGGGCCGTTCGGGCCGCCGTTCGGCGGCGGGCCCTTCGGTGGCGGGCGTGGCCGGGGCGGCGGTCGGGGGAGGGCGCGGCGCGGTGACGTGCGGGCGTCGATCCTGGCCCTGCTGAAGGACCGGCCGATGCACGGGTACGAGATGATCCAGGAGATCGGCGAGCGCAGTGGCGGGGCCTGGAAGCCCAGCCCCGGTTCGGTCTACCCGACGCTCCAGCTGCTGGAGGACGAGGGGCTGATCGTCAGCGCGAGCGAGGGCGGCAAGAAGCTGTTCACGCTCACCGACTCCGGACGCGGTGAGGCCGAGTCCGGTCCCGAGGCGCCCTGGGAAGAGGCCGGGCGCGGAGCGGACTGGGAAGGCGTCAACGAGATCCGCCAGGCCGGATTCGGTCTGATGGAGGCGTTCGGGCAGGTCTGGAAGACCGGTTCGGCCGATCAGCGGCAGAAGGCGCTGACCGTCATCAACGACGCCCGTAAGAAGCTCTACCTGATTCTTGCCGACGAGCACTGAGCAGGCGTTGTGGCAGGGGTCCCGCTTCCGGCGGGACCCCTGCCACGTTCATGCGGTCAGGGCGTGACCAGGCCGTCGAGCTTGCGCAGGGACTCCTGGAGCGCCGCCGTCGCCGAGTCCTTGAGTTTGCCGCCCATCAGGGAGACCGCCGCGCCGGCGAACTCGCCCTCGATGCGGACCGTGGTGGCACCCCCGTCCGGCGAAGGCGCCAGGGAGTAGCGCATCGCCAGGTTGACCCCCATCGGGCCCTTGCCCCGGGTCGTCAGCAGCCGGCCGTCCTCCAGCTCCGCCACCGTCCATGTCACTTCGGCCGGGAAGCCCATGAGCTTCATGTTCTCCTCGTAGGTGGCCCCGGTCTCCAGTGCCGCCGGGCCGCCCTTGGGGAAGCTGGTGTGGGTGGCGTTCCACTCGCCGTACGACGAGAAGTCCGTCAGCTGCGCCCAGACCTTCTCGGCGGGTGCCTCGATGCGTGCCTCCGCGCTGACCTCGGCCATGCGACCACCTCTGCTTCCTCCGGTTACGGTGCGCGGAAGGTAGCGGCAGCCGCTCCAACATTCAATGCTGATGTGCCGTCAGGTTGGTCGGGGCCGCCGGTTCCGCCCGCCAGATCTCCGCCGCGTCGAACCGGTCCGACGCGCGCGGGTGCGGGCCCTCGTCATGGCAGTGGAAGGCGGTCCAGAACAGATCGGCGGGCAGAGCGTCGTCCGGTGCGTACACGCGGTAGACGTACTCCATCCCGTCCCGGGCGAGCAGAGCGACCATCCAGAACAACCGCCGTTCCCCTTCCGCCCGGAGCCGATGCGTGCTGATGCGTGCTGTCGTCTGAGGGACGTGTGCGCGGGCGCGGCGGTTGCCCGGGGGCGTGCGGCGCAAGGCGGCGCGCCCCCCTGAGGGTGATGGTTGTACGCCGTGGCCCGATCTCATCCGCAGGGATGAGGGGTCGCTCCGGTGTGCCCAACTTGGGTGGGACGCGCGAATGGGCCGCTCCGCCGATGCTTCGCCGGCCGGGGACTGATGGGGTGGAGTAGTGCAAAACCGGACGCCGCGGATCCCCGAACAGCCCGCCCCGAACCCCGTCGGACCCCACAGTTTCCACAGTCCCGACGGCCCCGACGCCAGATTCACCGTCGAACTGGCCTCGGTGGTGACAGGGGCGCGCAGGCGTGCGCTGCGGGACGGTGACCGGCAGATCGACACCGCCCATCTTCTGCACTCGCTCATCGAGAGCGATCCCGAGGTCCGCGAGGCCTTCGACGGCGGACCGCAGCTCGCGAAGGTGCTCGGCTACCTCGTGCAGCGCAGCATCGGTTACGGGCTCCGCTGGCAGGGCTCGGTGGAGGACTCCGGGGCCGTTCCCGTCGTACGGGATCCGGCTACGGAGGGCTGGTCGCCGGCGGCCGTGACCGCGATGGAGGACGCCCTGCGCCGGGCCGGACGGCGCGGGGAGCCGCGCGCCGGCGGGCTGGACCTCCTCGCCGCACTGGCCGCCGACGGCGAGTCCCGTGCGGTGGAGGTGCTGGGCCGGGCGGGCGTGGACGCGCGGTGGCTGTCGGGCCGGGCGGTGGAACGTACGGCGGAGGCGTCCCGGCTGAGGTGAGCCCCGGGTTCGACGTCGGCGTCTCGACAGGTGTCACGGAGGTGACGGTCCTGTCGGCTGCTGTCATGATGTGCCGATGCACGCGTCTCGGGGTACTCAGAAGCGGAGCGCCGGCCTGGGGCTCGCGCTCCTTTCGGCCTTCGCTTTCGGCGGCTCGGGGGTCGCCGCCAAGCCACTGATCGAGGCGGGGCTCGACCCGCTGCACGTGGTGTGGCTACGGGTGGCGGGCGCCGCCGTCATCATGCTGCCGGTCGCCTGGCGCCACCGGAACCTCGTACGTGAGCGGCCCGCGCTGCTGGCCGGGTTCGGGCTCTTCGCCGTGGCCGGGGTCCAGGCGTTCTACTTCGCCTCGATCTCCCGCATCCCGGTCGGCGTGGCCCTCCTGGTCGAATACCTGGCCCCGGCGCTGGTCCTCGGCTGGGTCCGGTTCGTCCAGCACAGGCCCGTCACCCGGGCCGCGGCCCTCGGTGTGGTCCTGGCGGTCGGCGGCCTCGCCTGTGTCGTCGAGGTCTGGGCCGGGCTCAGCTTCGACGCCCTCGGGCTGCTGCTCGCCCTCGGTGCCGCCTGCTGCCAGGTGGGCTACTTCGTCCTCTCCGACCACGGCGGCCAGGAGGGCAAGGGCGAGGACGGCCGGCGGGCCGAGCCTCCGCATCCGCTCGGCGTCATCTCGTACGGACTGATCGTCGGTGCCCTGGTCCTCACCGTCGTGGCGCGGCCGTGGGGCATGGACTGGTCGCTGCTCGGCGGTGGCGCCGGGATGGACGGCACCGTGGTCCCCGCCTGGCTGCTGCTCGGCTGGATCGTGCTGATCGCCACCGTGCTCGCGTACGGCACCGGCGTCGTCTCCGTCCGCAGGCTCTCGCCGCAGGTCGCCGGGGTCGTCGCCTGCCTGGAGGCGGTCATCGCGACCGTGCTGGCCTGGGTGCTCCTCGGCGAGCACCTCTCCGCCCCGCAGCTCATCGGCGGCTTCACCGTGCTGGCCGGTGCGTTCATCGCCCAGTCGGCCGCTCCGAAACCGCCGTCGGGGCCGGTTGCCGCGGGTACGGGCGCGGGTGCTGTGGCCGGGGCCGCCGAGAGTGAGTTGTCGGCCGGGCGGGCTTCGCATTAGTGTGCCGGCCATGCATCTGACTGTGCTGCCGCCGCCTGTCGCCTAGCGCGCGCGGCCGCTTCTGACGAAGACCGGGCTCGGGCAGTCCCCGAGCGGCTCGTCGCTGCCCGCGCGCGGAGCCGAGCGACCACCACCCTGTCTTCCTCAGGAGCAGTCCTATGTCCATGCCCGCTGTTTCCGCGCTGCCCGTCGGGCGGAGCCTGCTGTACCTCGTCGTCGCCGGAGTCGCCTGGGGCACCGCCGGTGCGGCCGCCTCGCTGGTCTTCCGGGTCAGCGATCTCGGCCCTCTCGCCCTCTCCTTCTGGCGCTGCGCCGGCGGCCTCGTCCTGCTGGCCGGCGCGCTCGCCCTGCGGCCCCGCCGCGCGCCCCGGCAGCCGGAGCCCCGGCGCCGCCGGCTGCTGCGCATCCTCGGGACCGGGGTGGGGCTGACCGTGTTCCAGAGCGCCTACTTCGCGGCGGTGGACCTCACCGGCCTCGCCGTCGGGACCGTCGTCACGCTCGGCGCCGGGCCCGTCCTGATCGCCGTCGGCGCGCGCGTGATGCTCGGCGAACGTCTCGGCCTGGGCGGTCTGGCGGCGGTGGCCGGTGCGCTGGCCGGTCTCGCCGTGCTCGTCCTCGGCGGTGAGGGCGGCGAGGTCATGCCGGCCGGAGTGCTGCTCGCGCTGCTGTCGGCCGCCGGGTACGCGGCGATCACCCTGCTCACCCGGTGGCTCGGGCGGGACGGCGGTGGCGGTGACGCGCTGACCACCAGCGCCTGGGCGTTCGGCATCGGAGCGGTCGGGCTGCTGCCCATGGCGGCGGCCGAGGGCCTCGTGCCGCACACCGCTCAGACGGGCCAGGTGCTGTGGCTGCTGGTCTACGTGGCGGCGGTGCCCACCGCGCTCGCCTACGCCCTGTACTTCGCCGGGGCCGCCGCCGTCCGCTCGGCCACCGTCTCCGTGATCATGCTCCTGGAGCCGGTGAGCGCCGCGCTCATCGCGGTGACCGTCCTGCGGGAGCGGCTGACGGCGGCCACCGTCGTCGGGACCCTGCTCCTGCTGACGGCCGTGGCCGGACTGGCGCTGGCCGAGGCGCGGGGCGCGGCGGTCGCGCGCCGGAGGCAGGCCGAGGCTCTGGCGGCGTAGCGCTGTCGCGGGTCGGGGCCCGGAGCCGGCTGCCGAGGCTCCGGGCCCTGACCGGTCCCGGGGTCAGAGCGCACGGAGATAGTCCGGTACGCCGACGGCCGGGTCGAGGTCGTCCGCCGGGACCGGCTGCGCGTAGCCCCGGGTGAGCGGCACGATGCCGGTCCAGTGCGGGAGGGCGAGGTCCTCCGGCTCGTCGTTGGGGCCGCCGGTGCGGACCTTGGCGGAGACCTCGTCCAGGTCCAGCCGGATCACCGCCGTGGCGGCCAGCTCCTTGGCGTTGGCCGGGCGCGCGTCCCGCGAGCGGCCGGGGACGGCCTGGTCCACGATCGCGTCCAGGGCGATGCGCCGCTCCTCGGGGTCGGTCACGGTGGTGGCGGTGGAGTGGACCACCACCGAGCGGTAGTTGAGCGAGTGGTGGAAGGCGGACCTGGCCAGCACCAGGGCGTCGACATGGGTGACGGTCAGGCAGACCGGCAGCCCCGGGTCGGCGGCGGCCCGGGTGCTCCGCAGCGGGCGGGAGCCGGTCGACCCGTGGACGTACAGCCGCTCTCCGACCCGTCCGAACATGGTCGGCAGCACGACCGGTGCCCCGTCCCGGACGAAGCCGAGGTGGCAGAGGTAGGTCGCGTCGAGTATCGAGTGGACCAGCTCGCGGTCGTAGGAGGCGCGCCCCTTCGCCCGGGTGGGGACCGTGCGGTCGGTGGCGGTGTAGGCGGCGGTGGCTGACATTGCGTACCTCATTGCACTAGTGCATACTGTTGTTTGTGCTAGGAGAGTATCGGATCAGTGGGCGGCGCGCATCGGAGATTGCCGCCAGTGTGGAGCGCGGGGTCGGTTCCGGAGACCTCCCGCCCGGTCATGTGCTGCCGCCCATGCGGGAGTTGGCCGCCCATCTGGAGGTCAACCCGAACACGGTGGCCGCCGCCTACCGGACGCTGCGCGAGCGCGGGGTGATCGAGACGGCGGGCCGCCGGGGGAGCCGGGTGCGGCCGCGTCCCGCGAGCACCCCGCGCGGTTCCCTGCGCATCGAGGCGCCGCCGGGCGTACGTGACCTCGGCGAGGGCAACCCCGATCCGGACCTGCTGCCGGCGCTCGGCCCGGCGCTCGCCGTGGCCGCCGCGGTCGACGCCGAGAACCCCGGCCTGTACGGGGAGGTGCCCGTGGTCCCGGAGTTCGCCGCGCACGCGCGTGGGGCGATGGACGCCGACGGAGTGCCCGACGGGCCGGTCGCGGTGACCTCCGGGTCGCTCGACGCCATCGAGCGGGTGCTGGCGGCGCACCTGCGGCCGGGCGACGCGGTGGCGGTGGAGGATCCCGGGTGGGGGAGCGTGCTCGACCTCGTACCGGCGCTCGGGCTGCGTGCCGTACCGGTCGGGGTGGACGACGACGGTCCGCTCGTCGCGGATGTGGAGCGGGTGCTGCGGGCCGGGGCGCGGGCGCTCGTCGTCACCGACCGGGCGCAGAACCCGACCGGCGCCTCGGTGAGCGCTGGCCGCGCCCGGGAGCTGCGGGCCGTGCTCGCCGGCCACCCGGACGTGCTGCTCATCGAGGACGACCACGGCCACGCCATCGTCGACCTGCCGCTGCACCCGCTGGCCGGCACTACCGGCCAGTGGGCCTTCGTCCGCTCGGTGGCCAAGGCGTACGGACCCGATCTGCGGGTCGCCGTCCTCACCGGCGACCCGGTCACGGTCGACCGGGTGGCGGGCCGGCAGCGGCTCGGGCCCGGGTGGGTCAGTCGGCTGCTCCAGCGCGCGGTGCTCCACCTGTGGACCTCGGACGCCGTCGACACCGCCGTCGTCGCCCGGTCGTACGGAGAGCGGCGGGACGCCCTGGTGCGCGCGCTGGCGGAGCGCGGCGTGGCGGCCCGTGGGCGCAGCGGGATGAACGTGTGGGTGCCCGTCAGCGACGAGACCGGGGCCGTCGCTCGGCTGCTGCACGCGGGTTGGGCCGTGGCCCCCGGGGCGCGGTTCCGGATGGGCACGCCTCAGGCGGTGCGGCTCACCGTCTCCCGGCTGACGGCCGAGGACATCGGGCCGCTGGCGGACGCGGTGGCGGCGGCGGCCGGCCCCGCCCGGCCGGTGACGTACGGCTGAGGTCTTCGGCGGAGCGCGTGTTCAGCCGTACGCGCCGGTCACGTACGGCTGAGACGCTTCGTACGGCCGCCCGCCGCACGGGGCCGTACGGCCGGCGGCCGGCTCTGCGTGAGCGCCGCCCCGGCCAGCACGATCACCGCGCCCACCGGCGTGTTCCAGGTCAGCTGTTCGCCGAGCAGGGTCACGCCCGCCGCCGTGGCGATCACCGGGATGAAGTACGTGACCATCTGCCCGGTCGTCGGGCCGACCTCCTGGACCAGGCCGTACTGGAGCAGCACCGCGAGCCCCGTGCCGAGTGCGCCGAGCGCCAGCACCGAGAGCGTGGGCAGCAGCGGGAAGGTGTCCGGGGCCGAGGTGAACACCGGGGTCACCACGGCCAGTTGCAGGGTGCCGACGAAGAGCTGGCTGCCGGTGAGCGTGAGCGTCGAGGAGCCGGTGGCCGCCAGCGTACGGCGGACGTAGATCCAGCCGACCGCGTAGCTGAACGAGGCCAGCAGCGCCATCCCCGTACCGGCCAGGTCCAGGCCGGAGAAGCCCTGCCAGGCGCCCAGGACCGTCAGCACGCCGAGGAAGCCGACGCCCAGTCCCGCGACGCGGCGGCGGGTCGGGCGGTCCTCGGAGAGCGCGACCACCGAGAGGGCCATGCCCCACAGCGGCGAGGTCGCGTTGCAGACGCCGGCGAGCGTGGAGGGGATGGTCAGCTCGGCGTAGGAGAAGAGCGAGAACGGCAGCGCGTTGAGGAAGAACGCCGCCACCGTGATGTGCCCCCAGGTCCGGGCCGAGCGCGGCAGCCGCTCACGGCGCATCGCCATCGCCACGGCCAGGACGGCGGTCCCGGCCAGCAGCCGGCCGAGCGTGACCTGGAACGGCGCGTACCCCTCGGTGCCCACCTTGATGAGCAGGAAGCTGAACCCCCAGATCAGCGAGAGCGCGGCGAACCGGATCCGCCAGTCGACGGCCGGGCGGCGGGCGGTGGTCGCGGGGGACAGGGGTACGGATGCGGGTGCGGCCGCAGGGGCGGCGGGCTGCTGGCAGGGGGCGCTCATGGCTCAACGATGACGAACAGCACTCCTTAGAACAAGCGAGAGTTTCTGTTCGTGTTCGCGTAGCATTGCTTACCATTCGAACTCCGGAGCGGACCTGGTGAACCCGGAGCGCCTACGTCGAACCTGGAGGGCACATGCTGAATCTGGAGCGGCTGCGCACGCTGGACGCCCTTGCCCGGCACGGTTCGGTGAGCGGGGCCGCCGGGGGGCTGCATGTCACCACGTCGGCGGTCTCGCAGCAGATGGCCAAGCTGGAACGTGAGGTCGGACAGCAGCTGCTCGCCAGGAACGGCCGCGGCGTCCGCCTCACCGACGCGGGCCGGCTGCTCGCGGACCACGCCGCGCGGATCCTGTCGCAGGTGGAGCTGGCCCAGTCCGACATCGAGGCCCAGCGCGGTGAGGTGGTCGGTGAGGTGACGCTCTCCGCGTTCCCCACCGCGGCGCGCGGACTGCTCCCCGCCACGCTCACCGCGCTGCGTGCGGACCATCCCGAACTGAAGGTGTACACACGTGAGTTGGAGCCGGAGCAAGGGCTCCAGGCCGTGCTGCGAGGCGATGTCGACGTGGCGGTGGCGCTCGACTGGAGCAACAAGCGGCTGCCCGTCCCCGGTGGCCTGTCCAAGGCCGAACTCCTCGACGACGCACCGGACATCGCCATGCCGGCCGGACATCCGCTGGCCGGCCGGTCCGAGGTGGAGCTGGAGGACTTCGCCAGGGACGAGTGGGTCTCCTGGCCCGAAGGCGAATTCTGTTACGAGTGGCTCATGTTCACCCTCCGCTCCCGAGGCATCGAGCCGCGCATCTCCCATCTGGCCGGTGAGCACCACACGCAACTCGCGCTGATCGCGGCCGGGTTCGGTGTCTGCGTGGCGCCCCGGCTGGGCCGCGGTCCCGTTCCCGACGGGGTCAGTCTGGTGCCGGTGCGGCAGACCATGCGCCGCCATATCCACGCCGTCTGGCGCACGGACGCCGACCGCCGTCCCTCGGTCCGGGCCGCGGTCGAAGCGCTGCGGACGGCGGGTGCACGGGTGGCGGCCGGAGCCTCCGCCGACCGGTGACTACCGCCCGAGCGCCGCGAGTTTGCGGAAGTCCCACGAGGTGATGGCATCCGGTGTGAGCCGCAGCCAGGCGTGCCGGCCGTCGTGCGGCATCTCCTCCATCCCGAAGTACTTCGCGGGGAACAGTCGCTCCGGTACGTCGAGTTCGGGACACGGCTCGCCCGTGCGCGGCGCCTCGCCGACGAACTCCGCCGTACCGGACAGCTCCACGCCGCGCAGCTCGTCGTACGCCTCCCCGTCGTCGACCACCACCGCGATCCTCGGGTCCTTGCGCAGCTGCGACCAGCGCAGGCTGCGGGTGATGGAGTACAGCCAGAGCGAGGTGCCGTCCCAGACGAACCAGAGCGCGCCGATGTGCGGAGGGCCGTCGGCGGCGAGCGTGGCGACCCGGCAGGTGCGCTGCTCGCCGAGGTAGGCGTCCCGCTCCTTGGGGGTCATCATGATCCGGCGGCCGCGTCGCTGGGTGTCGGTCATACGGGTCCTCCCCTTGTCATCTGCCGTGCTGTCCTTGCCATCTGCCTTGCCACTCTTGCCATCTGATGAGCCGTCAGAAATCATGGGGGCTCTTTCCCGCCGACGCAACGGGAACAGGCAGGAGGAGGAGCCGTGGTCTCCAGGCAATCGCAGGAACGGCTCGCCGCGCTGCTCGACCCCGCCACCACCGTACTGCTGACCGTCGAATGCCAGCAGGGGGTCGTCGGACCGGACAGCGCCCTGCCCGAACTCGCCGCGGCCGCACGGTCCTCCGGCGCCCTCGACAACATCGCCCGGCTGGTCGCCGCCGCCCACGAAGGCGGGGTCCAGGTCATGCACGCCGTCGCCGAGAGCCGCCCCGACGGACGCGGCGCCAACCGCAACGCCCGGCTCTTCCGCGCCGCCGCCCGCCTCCCGCTCCAGCAGCACACCGGCACCACCGCCGTACGGGTCGCGGCGCCCCTCCAGGTGGCTGACGAGGACCTCGTCGTACGACGGCTGCACGGGCTCTCGCCGCTCGCCGGGACCGATGTGGACGCCCTCCTCCGCAACCTCGGCTGCCGGACGCTCGTCGTCACCGGCGTCTCGGCCAACGTCGCGATCCCCAATGCCGTGTTCGACGCCGTCAACCTCGGCTACACGGCCGTCGTCCCGTCCGACGCGATCGCGGGGGTGCCCGCCGAGTACACCCCCGCCATGATCCGCAACACCCTCGCCCTGGTCGCCACCATCGCCACCACCGACGACATCCTGGGCCGCTGGAAGGCGCCCCGCAGACGGAGCGGCCGGCCGGGGGAGAAGCCTCCTACGCCAGCGTGATCGACCCGCCCTCCACCGAGATATCCCGCGCGGGCAGCGGCTGCGTGGCGGGTCCGCCGGTGGGGCTGCCGGTCGCCGCGTCGAACGTCGAGTTGTGGCAGGGACAGGTGATGACGTTGTCCGTGACGTCCTTGACCGCGCAGCCCTGGTGGGTGCACGTGGCCGAGAACGCCTTGAACTCACCCGCGCTCGGCTGGGTCACCACGACCTTCTGCGCCGCGAGGACGACCCCGCCGCCCTCGGGGATGTCGGCGGTCTTCGCCAGGACGGCACCGCCCGCGCCGCCGCTCCCCGGCTGCTCGACCGACTCCGCACCGCCCTGACTGCCCGACCCGTCCGAACTTCCGCACGCGGTGAGTGCGGCAGCCGCCCCGGCCGCTCCCACCGCCAGGACGACGGTGCGGCGTTCGAGGAGGTGGTGGCGCTCCTGCGCTGCGCTCATCGTGGCATTCCCTTCATCGGTGTCCATGGCTTCGGGCATGGGTACGGAGAGCGGGGCGCCGGTGTTCAGCGAAGAGGGCCGGGGCGCGCTCAGGTGCCGCGTCCCACGAGGCCGGTGCGCCAGGCCCAGGCGGCGATCTCCACCCGGTTGCGGGCGGTGAGCTTGGCCTGCACGTTGGTGAGATGGGTCTTGACCGTGCCCACGGTGATGAACAGGGCCGCGGCGATCTCCGCGTTGGTCAGCCCCTCGGCCAGCAGCACGACCACTTCCCTCTCGCGCGGCGAGAGCCGGTCGGCGGGCTCCTGCCGGGCGGAGACGGTACGGAGCCGTTGCAGAAGCCGCACGGTGATCGACGGGCTGACCAGGGAGTCACCGGCCGCGGCCGCCCGTACCGCCTCGGCGAGCAGCCGTGGACCGGAGTCCTTGAGGATGAACCCGGCCGCACCCGCCTCCACCGCGCGGGTCAGGTACTCCTCGTCGTCGAAGGTGGTTACCATGACGACCTGCGGCCGGTGCGCGAGGTGCGGGCGGGTGAGCCGGATCAGGGCGTCCAGGCCGTCCAGACGCGGCATCCGGATGTCCATCAGCACGACGTCCGGCCGGTGCAGGGCCGCCATCTCCACGGCGTGGACGCCGTCCTGGGCGTGGGCGACCACCTCGATGTCGTCCTCGGCGGAGAGGATCATGGCCATGCCGGTGCGGACGATCTCCTGATCGTCGGCGAGAAGGACCCGGATCACGGACGCTCCCCCTCCACGCTCTCGAAGGGAACCCGGCCCTCCACGCTCTCGAACGGGATCCGGGCGCTCACCCGCCACTCTCCCCGGCCGTCCGGGCCCGCACGGAAGGTGCCGCCCTCGGCGGTGACGCGCTCCTCCAGCCCGAGCAGACCGTATCCCGACCGCGCCGGCGCTCCCGGTCCCGGCCGGTCGTTGACGATGTCGAGTTCGGCGGTACGGGAGAGGACCGTGAGCGTCACGGTCACCTGCCGGGCCTCCGGCGCGTGCTTGCGCACATTGGTCAGCGACTCCATGACGACCCGGTGCACCACCGCCATGGCCGCCGCGGGCAGGCTGCCGACGGGCCCCTCCTCATGGAGGCGGGCCGACGGGCCGTTCTCGTACGGGGCGAACGCCGCCACCAGCGCGCGCAGCTGCTCCACCCCTCCCGCCGGTACGGGCGCGGCCTCGGTGCGCAGCCCGCTCACCATGTGCCGCAGCGCCTGGAGAGCCTCCGACGCGGCCCCCTCGATCTGCCCCAGCGCCGGTACGGTCAGCTCCGGCTTCGACGCCGCGACCACCTGGGCGCCCTGCGCCTGTACGACGATCCCCGTCACATGGTGGGCGACGAAGTCGTGCAGGTCCCGCGCGAAGGCCAGCCGCTGTTCGAGGCGCACCTGCTCGGCGTGCCGGCGGCGGTCGACCGCCACCAGCCGGGCCACGAGCGCACCGACCAGCGCGGCACACACGGCGAACGTGCAGAACAGCGCCACGATGAGACTGTTCTCGCTCGCCTCAACCGCCACCGGCCGCAGCACCACCGCCGCACACAGCACCAGGGCCGCACCGGCGGCCGGCCGGGCGGCGCCGTACCGGACCGTGATGACCAGCACCACGATGAGCGCGGCGATCTCGAACAGCGTGTAGGCGTCGGCCCGCCCGATCGACGACCCCGGCTGCTCCGCCTCCCGCCGCATCCACGCGCTGCACCCGAGCGAGACGGCGCCCGCGATCCCGCCGGCCACCGCCAGGGCCACCGGACCCACCCGCCGCCGGCGCACCGCCCAGGCGGGCACCATCAGGAACGGTGCCGCGGCCGAGAGGAGGACCTGGGGCGCGAGTGCCGTGCGGTGGACGCCGGTACGGAAGTCGGCGGCGAGCGCCAGCACCAGGACGGACCCCACGAGGGCGACGCCGAGGCAGACCAGCACGCCCCGCAGCCAGGAGGGGCCTCTGCCGAAGTGAGCGATGTACATACCCGCAGCGTACGGACCTGCCGCGGCGGGCTCCTCTGCCGAAAGTCGTAGAGCCCCGGGCCGGTCTCCGACCTTCGGCAGATCCGCGCGGGCACCCCGGACGGACACGATCGCCGAGACGATCGACCAGTACGCCACAGGAGCCCGCCATGACCTTCCAGACCCAGATCCCCACCGCCGCCGTTCTCGGGCCGGCGCTGGCGGTCTTCGCCGCCGTGGCGCTCGTACGCCGCCGAGGCGGTGCCCCCGGCTGGCGCGGCGGACCGCTGGCGCTCCGCGCCGTCACCGCGGTCTACGCCACGGCGGTCGCCTCCCTCACCTTCTTCCCGCTGTGGATCTACGGCGGGGACTACCGCAACCAGATGCCGTGGACCGGACAGATCCAGCCGGTCCCGTTCCTCACGGCGGACTTCTCCATGGTTCCCAACGTGATCATGTTCGTCCCGCTCGGCTTCCTCCTGCCGCTGCTCCTCTCCGGGATCGGCCGCGGCCGCACCGTCGTGCTCTGCGCCCTGGTCAGCCTCGGCATCGAGGTCGTCCAGCTGCTCCAGTACATCGCCTTCGGCAACGGCCGTTCCGTCGACGTCAACGACCTGATCGCCAACACCCTCGGCGGCCTCCTCGGCTACGTCGTCCTGCGCGCCGCACAGCGCTCGGCGGCCACGCGCACCGTGCTGGAGAAGGCGTCCCCGGCGCCGAGCACGGTCTGACCGGCCGCCCACAGCGAGGGCCCGGGGGAATCCCCCCGGGCCCTCGCTCATCGGTTCGTCATCCGCCTACCAGCGGACCGCGTCCAGCGCGTCCACCACTCCGGCCCCGTAGAAACCGTTGTAGCTCGTGCCGCCCTCGCAGACCGCGTCGATGACCCCGTCACCGTTGTAGTCGTACGGTGCGCCGCACGCCTTGGCGTCCGCCTGGAGGCCCAGCAGCACCTTCACCGCCGCCGGTGAGGCGTACGGGTGGCGGGACTTGATCAGGGCCACGACGCCCGCGACGTGCGGGGAGGCCATCGACGTACCGGCCTTGTAGCCGAACCGGCCGCCCGGCAGCGTGGAGAGGATCAGCCCGCTGACGGCCGGCGGCTCCGGCGTCTGGAAGACCGTCGAGTCACCGCCCGGAGCGGCCACGTCGATGACGCCCTTGCCGTAGTTCGAGTACGAGGACTTCCATCCCTTGGCGCCCGTCGCGGCGACCGTCACCACGCCCGGCAGCATGGTCGGGATGTCCGGGCAGACGCGCGGGTCGACCGTCCGGGTGACCGGCTCGGTGTCGTTCGGGCTGGACCGGTCCTCGATCGTCCGGGAGGCCAGGTCGTGGCGGGCGTTGCCGGCCGCGGCCACGTTGACCGTGCCCTTGCGCTCGGCGTACTTCACCGCGCGCGTGAGGGACTCGACCAGCGCGCCCTGGTCCGGGTCGTTCTTGCACGCGAACAGCCACGGGTCGGTGTAGTAGCTGTTGTTCGTCACGTCCACGCCGCGCTCGGCCGCCCACAGGAAGCCGCAGACCACGGCCTCGGTGTAGAAGTAGCCCTCCGGCGTGGAGACCTTGATGCCGGAGACCTTCACACCCGGCGCCACGCCCGTCACGCCGACCCCGTTCTTCGCCGCGGCGATGGTGCCCGCCACATGCGTGCCGTGGTCGCTCTCGCCCGCCGCCGGGCGCCAGGAGCCGGCGGTGGTGTCCGGTGCGCCGGTCACACAGTTGACGGAGGCTTCGCGGTCGAAGTTGGGTGCCAGGTCCGGGTGGGTGTCGTCCACGCCGGTGTCGATGACGGCGACCGTGACCCGCTTCGAGCCGAGCGACTTCTGGTGGGCCTTGTCCGCCTTGATCGCAGCCAGCGACCACTGCAGCGGCTCCAGCGGGTCCTCCGCCGCCGTCGCCTGCGCGGCGGCGGCCGCCGCCTGAGCCTCCGTCAGCGGTTGCGCCATGGCACCGACGTCCTTGGTGGCCTGCGGCACGATGGGGTTGGTGCGGGTGGCACCGGCGGACTGCACGCCCCGTACGCGGCGGATCGTTTCGCCGAAGGCCGGGTCCTGCGCGTGGGCGACGATGACGCCGATCTGCTCGTACGAGATGACGACCGTGCCGCCGGCCTGCGTGATGGCCTTCTCCACCTGCCGGACGGCCGCGCGGCCGCTGCCGGTGTTGACGACGTAGCTCAGTTTCGGTCCGTCGGTGCGCGGGGTCGCGGTGGCCGGTGCGCCGGTGGGCGCCGCCGTGGCCGTGGTCGCCGGGAGGAAGCCGAGCGAGGCGACGAGCGCGAGTCCGACGGGCAGCGCGAGAGCGCGGGTCCGTCTCGATGCCAGATGAGCCATGGGTTCTCCACATCATCCGTGCCGGTCGACCGGACACCTGGCGTGTTCGGTCGCGTACATGACGAGTGAAGCTATCGCCGATCTTCCCGACCCATCAACGCCTAGGGGCAAGTGGGTTCGAAGAGTGCACCTGTGCGGCCGCATGCGGACGCCGGTCCGAGGCGCGGCTCGGGCGCTCTTCGCCGGTGATCACCCCGGTCACTATGCTCACTCCATGCCGCCGGTCGTCGACCGGCGGCACAGGACGGACGGCCGGCGGCCGGGAGAAGCAAGGCGGAGAAGATGGGTGGCCCAGGAAAATGCTGAGAGAGGTCACCGCGACCCGCTATGTCACGCCCTTGCGTGAGGGCGGCTCGCTCCCGGGGATCGTCGAGGCCGACGACCTCGGTACGTACGTCATGAAGTTCACCGGCGCAGGCCAGGGCCGCAAGACGCTCGTCGCGGAGGTCATCTGCGGCGAGCTGGGCCGCCGGCTCGGGCTGCGGGTGCCGGAGCTGGTGACCATCGAGCTCGACCCGGTCATCGGGCTCGCCGAACCCGACCAGGAGGTGCAGGAGCTGCTCAAGGCGAGCGGCGGCCTGAACCTCGGCATGGACTACCTGCCGGGCTCGCTCGGCTTCGACCCGCTCGCCTACGAGGTCGGCGCGGCCGAGGCGGGCCGGGTCGTCTGGTTCGACGCGCTGATCAACAACGTCGACCGCTCCTGGCGCAACCCCAACATGCTCGTCTGGCACGGAGACCTCTGGCTCATCGACCACGGCGCCACCATGATCTGGCACCACAACTGGCCGGGCGCCGAGGCCTCGGCCGCGAAGCCGTACAACGCCTCCGACCATGTGCTGGCCCCCTTCGCCCCGGACATCGCCGCCGCTGCCGCCGAACTCGCCCCGCTGATCACCGAAGAGCTGCTGACCGAGGTGGCCGCCGAGGTGCCGGACGCCTGGCTGGTGGACGAGCCCGGGTTCTCCTCCACCGACGAGCTGCGCCGCGCCTACGTGACGCCGTTGCTCGCCCGGGCCGCCACCATCCATGAGCGGATCACGCTGGACGCGCCCGCCCCGAACCGGCCCTCGCAGGCCCCGGGCTGGCTCACCGACCGGCTGCCGCCCCGGCACCGGCCGTCCTCCGGCGACGGAGCCGCGGCAGCCGCCCGTACCGGCCGGGAGGGTGGCCGATGACGCGCCGCGATGTCTTCGAGTACGCGCTCCTGCGGGTCGTCCCGCGGGTCGAGCGCGGGGAGTGCTTCAACGCCGGGGTGCTCGTCTACTGCCGGGCGCACTCGTTCGTCGCCGCCCGTACGCATCTGGACGAGGCGAAGCTCAAGGCCCTGGACCCGAACGCCGACGTGGTGGGCGTACGGGCCGCTCTCCGCGCGGTCGAAGGGGTCTGCGGCGGCGGTGAAGGAGCCGGTCAGGCGGCCGGCGACGATGCCGGGCGGCGCTTCCGCTGGCTGATCGCGCCGCGCTCCACGGTCGTCCAGCCCGGTGCCGTGCACAGCGGCCTCACCACCGACCCGGCCGGTGAGGTGGAGCGGCTGCTCGACCTGCTGGTGCGCTGACTTCCGGTACGAGGGGGCCGCCGCCGGGTGTGACGTGCGGCCTCCCGGGCCGTACGCCGTTGACACCGGGTGCCAGGGCTTCTAGCGTCTCGTCTGCTGAAGGTACTAAGCGGTTGCTCAGTCATCGGGGTCTCTCTGCTGGGACTGTCAGGGAGACGCTCCGACGTCCGCTGAGCCGCGATTCCAAGGGCGAGGAGAACCAAGCATGTCCACCACCGAGCAGCGCGTCGCCATCGTGACGGGAGCGGCGCGGGGCATCGGCGCCGCCACCGCCGTACGCCTGGCGGCCGAGGGCCGCGCCGTCGCCGTACTCGACCTCGACGAGGCGGCCTGCAAGGACACCGTCGAGAAGATCACCGCCGCCGGAGGCACCGCGCTCGCGGTCGGCTGCGACGTGTCGGACAGCGCCCAGGTGGAAGCCGCCGTCGCGCGGGTCGCCGCCGAGCTGGGTGCCCCGACGATCCTCGTGAACAACGCGGGCGTGCTCCGCGACAACCTGCTGTTCAAGATGAGCGAGTCCGACTGGGACATCGTGATGAACGTCCACCTCAAGGGCGCGTTCCTGATGGCCAAGGCCGTCCAGGCGCACATGGTGGAGGCCAAGTTCGGCCGGATCGTCTCGCTGTCCTCCTCCTCGGCCCTCGGCAACCGCGGCCAGGCCAACTACTCCGCCGTCAAGGCGGGGCTCCAGGGCCTCACCAAGACGCTCGCCAAGGAGCTCGGCAAGTTCGGCGTCACCGCCAACGCCGTCGCGCCCGGCTTCATCGTCACCGAGATGACCGCGCAGACCGCGGCCCGCGTCGGCATGGGCTTCGAGGAGTTCCAGGCGGCCGCCGCCACCCAGATCCCGGTCCAGCGCGTCGGCCGTCCCGAGGACGTCGCCAACGCCATCGCCTTCTTCGCCGGTGACGACGCCGGCTTCGTCTCCGGCCAGGTCATCTACGTGGCCGGCGGCCCCCTCAACTGACCCGAAGGGCAGCGAACGACATGACGGTGCAGGACAGCGGAAAAGTCGCGCTCATCACGGGCGCCAGCCGGGGCATCGGCTACGGGGTCGCCGAGGCGCTCGTCGCGCGCGGCGACCGGGTGGCCATCACCGGACGGGGCGAGGACGCCCTGAAGGAGGCCGTGGAGCGGCTCGGCGCCGACCGGGTCATCGCCATCCCCGGCAAGGCCCACGACGAGGCCCACCAGGCGGCGGCGGTCGAGCGGACCATGGAGGCGTTCGGCCGGGTCGACTACCTGGTGAACAACGCGGGCACCAACCCGGTCTTCGGCCCCATGGCCGAGCTCGACCTGAACGTGGCCCGCAAGGTCTACGAGACCAACGTGATCTCGGCGCTCGGCTTCGCCCAGCAGACCTGGAAGGCCTGGCAGAAGGAGAACGGCGGGGCGATCGTCAACATCGCCTCCGTCGCCGGCGTCGCGCCCTCGCCGTTCATCGGCGCGTACGGGATGTCGAAGGCGGCCATGATCAACCTGACCGCCCAGCTGGCGCACGAGTTCGCGCCGGTCGTCCGGGTCAACGCGATCGCGCCCGCCGTGGTCAAGACCAAGTTCGCCGAGGCGCTCTACGAGGGCCGCGAGGCGGAGGCGGCGGCCGCCTATCCGCTCGGCAGGCTCGGCGTTCCGGAGGACATCGGAGGTGCCGCGGCCTTCCTGACCTCGGCGCAGTCGGACTGGATCACGGGGCAGACCCTGGTGGTCGACGGAGGAATTTTCCTCAACGCCGGTGTCGGCTGAGAGTGGCCTGAACCGGTTTGGCCCTGATTGACTCAAGTGCCCCGCTGGACCGACGGATTGTTCCGGCGGGGCGCTGCGGTATGGTCTGCCGACCCATGGCTGATCGAGGAGCGTGCACGTGTTCTACCGGGCCAGTCTGCAGGCCGCTGCAGCCCTAGCATCCCTTTCTCTGCTGGCAGGCTGCGATCTTCTCTCCGACAGCGGATCGGAAGAGAACCAGAAGATAACCGTCGGGACGACGAGCTCCCCGTCCACGCTGGATCCCGCGGCGGCCTGGGACGGCTCCTGGGAGCTGATGCGGAACATCTACCAGACCCTGGTCAGCTTCCCCACCGGCAGTACGAGCCCCGAACCGGACGCGGCCGACACCTGCACGTTCACCGACGCCACGAGCATGGCCTACCGGTGCACGCTCAAGAAGAACCTCAAGTTCTCCAACGGCGAGAAGCTCGACGCCGAGGCCGTCAAGTACTCCATCGACCGGGTCGTGGACATCCACTTCAAGGGCGGCCCGGCCGGCATGCTCGGCTCGCTCGACCGGATCGAGACCAAGGGTGACGACACCGTCATCTTCCACCTGAACAAGTCCGACGCCACCTTCCCGTTCATCCTGGCCACGCCCGCCATGTCCCTCGTCGCCCCCGGCGACTACCCGAAGGACAAGATCCGCGACGACGGCAAGATCACCGGCTCCGGGCCCTACCTCCTGGACTCCTACGAGGCCGGTGTCTCCGCCGAGCTGACGAAGAACCCCGACTACAAGGGCTTCGCCAACCGGAAGAACAACGCGGTCACCATCAGGTACTTCGAGAAGTCCAACGAGATGGTGGAGGCGCTCAAGACCAAGGAGATCGACGCGACCTACCGCGGTCTGACCGCCGAGGAGGTCGTCGGCCTGGAGGACAAGAAGGAGGGCAACGACGGCCTCCAGATCATCGAGACCACCGGCGCCGACATCCGCTTCCTGGTCTTCAACCCGAAGGACCCGGCCTCCGCCAAGCCCGCCGTCCGCAAGGCCATCGCGCACATCGTGGACCGCGACGCCCTGGTCGCCAAGGTCTACCGGGGCACCGCCGAGCCTCTCTACTCGATGATCCCCAAGGGCATCTCCGGGCACACCACCAGCTTCTTCGACACCTTCGGCGACCCGGATGTGAAGAAGGCCAAGGAGATCCTCACCGAGGCCGGGATCACCGAGCCGGTGAAGATGACCTTCTGGTACACCTCCGACCGGTACGGCTCCTCCACGCAGCCCGAGTTCGAGGAGCTGGAGCGGCAGCTGGAGAAGTCGGGCCTCTTCGAGATCACGCTGGAGAGCGCGCCCTGGAAGACCTTCCAGGAAGGCTTCACGCAGGGCGACTACCCGGTCTTCGGCCGTGGCTGGTTCCCGGACTTCCCGGACCCGGACAACTTCATCGCCCCGTTCGTCGGCGAGGAGAGCGTCACCGGAACCCCGTACCGCAACAAGGAGATCACCCAGCAGCTGATCCCCGCCACGCGGCAGGAGAGCGACCGGGGCGCGGTCAGCAAGCAGTTCGAGCGGGCCCAGCAGATCCTCGTCGACGACGTCCGGCTGCTGCCGCTCTGGCAGGGCAAGCTGTACGTCGCCTCCGGCGAGGACATCGGCGGCGGCGAGCGCGCGCTCGACCCGCAGACCGTCATGCAGATGTGGGAGCTGTACCGCAAGGCCAGCTGGTAGCAGGTAGCCGGTGGCAGGTGTACGGGCCCGGGGAGTTCGCCTCCCCGGGCCCGTTGTCAGTGGCGGGCGGTAGGTTCGGGGATCAAGAACCTGTTGCTCACCGGAGGTTGTGGACGTGACCGATATCGACCTGCTGCCCGAGTCCTGGCGCGGCGTCCTCGGCGAAGAACTGCAGAAGCCGTACGTCAAGGAGCTGGCGGACTTCGTCGAGGAGGAGCGGGCCAAGGGGCCCGTCTATCCGCCGCGCGAGCAGGTCTTCGCCGCCCTGGACGCCACACCGTACGAGAAGGTCAAGGTCCTCGTCCTCGGCCAGGACCCGTACCACGGAGAGGGCCAGGGACACGGGCTCTGCTTCTCCGTGCGGCCCGGCGTGAAGACGCCGCCCTCCCTGCGCAACATCTACAAGGAGATGCAGCAGGAGCTCGGCCTGCCGATCCCGGACAACGGCTATCTGATGCCGTGGGCCGAGCAGGGCGTCCTCCTGCTCAACGCGGTGCTCACCGTGCGCGCCGGCGAGGCCAACTCCCACAAGGGCAAGGGCTGGGAGAAGATCACCGACGCGGTGATCCGCGCCGTCGCCGACCGGCCCGACCCGGCCGTCTTCGTCCTCTGGGGCAACTACGCGCAGAAGAAGCTCCCTCTGATCGACGAGGAGCGCCATGTCGTGGTCAAGGGAGCCCACCCCTCGCCGCTCTCCGCGAAGAAGTTCTTCGGTTCCCAGCCCTTCACCCAGATCAACGAGGCCGTCGCCGCCCAGGGGCACCAGCCGATCGACTGGCGCATCCCGAACCTCGCCTGAGGCCCGACCGGGCCGTGGAGCCCGTGCCTGAGCGGTATTGACCGGGACCGGCGCTAGCGTCGGGAAGGACCGGGACCGCGACCGGCCGGGATGGGACTGAGGAGACCGCAGTGGTGGAGCAGCAGGAGGCGTCCGAGGACGCCGTCATGACCAGGATCGGCCAGGCGGTCATGCTGCTCCACGGCGGTGACCGGGAGGAGGCCCGCAACCGCTTCGGCCTCCTCTGGTCGGAGCTCGGCGCCGACGGCGACGCCCTGCACCGCTGCACCCTCGCGCACTACATGGCCGACACCCAGGACGACCCCGGGGACGAGCTGGCGTGGGACCTGCGGGCGCTGACGGCCGCCGAGGGGCTGAGCGGTGACCGGCCCGACGGGCATCGGGACTCGCTGGCGGTCCAGGCGCTCTGCCCTTCGCTCCACCTCAACCTGGCGGCGGACTACCTGAAGCTCCAGCGCCCCGACGCGGCCCGCATCCACCTGCGCCAGGCCCGCGACGCGGCGGACCGGCTGGAGGGTGGCGGGAGCGGGGCGCAGGGCGCGTACAGCGGTTACGACGGGGGAGTGCGGGCGGCCATCGAACGGCTGGAGCTGCGGATGCGGGGGATGTGAGGGCCCCGGGGGCGCCGGGCCGGCCTGCGGGCCGAGGGGCCGGGGCGGGCTGTGAGGCCGGGGGGTGCCGTGGCGGGCAGGAGGCGTGCCGTCCCGGTTCCCGTCGGCTCTCAGCGGCCGTACGTGTCCTCGCAGATCCTGGCCTCCGCGCTGCCCGCCGGCCAGCCGCCGTACCCCCGGCCGAGCGCACACACATCGTGCGGGCCGCCGCCCCGGGCCTGTGGCAGGGGAGGCAGCACACCGCGCGGGACGCCGGGGAGTCGCTGGGGCGGTGTCCGGCGCGGCGGTGGCGTGGTCCGCTCCGGTGGCCGGGGCTCCGGTACGGGTTCGGCCCGGCGGACCTGCGGAGGCGCGGTGGACGGAGGCGCGGGAGAGGCGGGCCGCCCCGGTGACGGGCTCGGCTCCACGACGGCCTCCAGCGCCTCGCGGCCGGGCGGCTGCACGACCTGCGGGAACACGTCCTGGGCCGGCCCGCCGCGCTCCGCCTTCACAGGCCGGTGCGGGTCCGCCTGCGGGGCGACCGTCACGCACCCGGAGACGGCGGTCACGGCCACCCCGACCAGGAGTTTCGTGGTGAATCTGGTTCGCTGCACGCGGTAACTCTGCGGTGCGGGCGACCGGCGCGGCAGCCCGTGGGCGAGGAATGGCCCGCACGAGTGACCCGGTCAGCACAGCGCTACCGGGTGCGGTCAGCTGGAACGGTCAGTCGCCCGTAGCGCCGTCGATACGCTCCCGCACCAGGTCGGCGTGGCCGTTGTGCCGGGCGTACTCCTCGATCATGTGCGTGTAGATCCAGCGCAGGCTGAACGGCTCGCCCGCCGAGCCGACGCCCTGCGAGAACTCGTCCAGGCCGTATCCGGCGGCGCTCTTGCGGGCCGCCGCTATCTCGGCCCGCCACACGGCCTCCGTCCCGGCCCAGGTGGTGGACTCCGTGACCTTGAAGTCCCCGTCCGGGTCCTCCTCGGTGGAGTAGAGATCCGGCAGCTCCTCGCCCGCCAGGATCTCGCGGAACCAGAAGCGCTCCACCTCGGCCAGGTGCTGTACGAGGCCGAGCAGGGTGAACGCGGAGGGCGGCACGGACGCCTCGCGCAGCTGCGCGTCCGTGAGCCCCTCGCACTTCATGGCGAGCGTCTCGCGGTGGTAGTCCAGCCAGCCCTCCAGCATGGGGCGTTCGGCTGCGTCGAGGGCGGGTTCGGATCGTTCTGCGGAAGTCATCCGGTCATCCTGGACCGTGATCACGATCCTGGCCAGGTATTTCTTCCCCGACCGGCCACCGGAAGCGGCATCGCGGCGGCCCCGTATGCTGCCGGGCAACGGAACTTTCGGAACGTCTGCACGGCGAGAGGGAGACCCCTGTGAAGGTCGGTTGCATCGGGCTCGGCGACATCGCGCAGAAGGCGTACCTGCCGGTGCTGAGCGCCGTCCCAGGGGTCGAGCTGCAGCTCCAGACCCGTACGCCGGCCACGCTCGACGCGGTCGGCGACACGCACCGCATCCCGGCCGGCGCCCGCCACACGACCCTGGACGCGCTGCTCGCCGAAGGGCTCGACGCGGCCTTCGTGCACGCCCCGACCGCCGTCCACCCGGAGATCGTGGAGCGGCTCCTGGACGCCGGGGTCGCCACCTATGTCGACAAGCCGATCGCGTACGAGTACGCCGCGTCCGAGCGGCTGGTGAACCTCGCGGAGGAGCGCGGCGTCAGCCTGGCCGTCGGCTTCAACCGCCGCTTCGCGCCGGGCTACTCCCAGTGCGCCGAGCACCCGCGCGAGCTGATCCTGATGCAGAAGAACCGCGTCGGCCTGCCCGAGGACCCCCGCACCCTGGTGCTCGACGACTTCATCCATGTCGTCGACACCCTGCGCTTCCTGGTCCCCGGACCCGTCGACCACACCACCGTGCGCGCCCGGATCGTCGACGGGCTGATGCACCACGTGGTGCTCCAGCTCTCCGGCGACGGCTTCACCGCGATCGGGATGATGAACCGGCTGAACGGCTCCACCGAGGAGGTCCTGGAGGTCTCCGGCCGGGACACCAAGCGCCAGGTCCTCAACCTCGCCGACATCGTCGACCACAAGGGCCAGCCCAGCGTGCGCCGGCGCGGTGACTGGGTGCCGGTGGCCCGGCAGCGCGGCATCGAGGCATGCGTCCACGCCTTCCTGGACGCGGTCCGCGCGGGCGAGGTGCTCAGCGCCCGGGACGCTCTGGCGACCCATGAGCTGTGCGAGCGGATCGTCCGGGACTCCCTGGAGCAGGCCTCCTCCTGAGCGCCCGCACCCCTTCGGCGGCGCACAGGGCGGCCAGCGCCGCCAGCGCCCCGTACACCGCCCAGTCGCCGAAGCGGGTGTAGAGCGTGGTGCCGCGGGTCAGCGGTACGTCGTACACGGCCGCCGCGCTCTCGTCCGTACCGAGCGGCTGCCCGATCCGCTCGCCGCGCGGCCCGTACACGGCGCTGATCCCGGTGAGCGTCGCGTGGACCATGGGCCGGCCGTTCTCGGCGGCCCGCAGCGCCCCGAGCGAGGCGTGCTGGGCCGGGGCCCAGCTCTGCTGGAAGGTCGAGGTGGCGGACTGCGCGACGAGGATCCGGGCGCCGTCGCGGGTCAGCCGCCGGCTCATGTCGGGGAACGCGGACTCGAAGCAGACGAGCGGCCCGATCCGCAGTTGCCGGTCGCTGTCGGGCAGGGCCATCACCACCTGCCGGTCGCCGCGCAGCCGGTCCTCGCCCGCCGCCTTGCCGACCGAGGTGGCCCAGCCGAGCAGCGAGCGCGCCGGGACGTACTCGCCGAACGGCACCAGCCGCATCTTGTCGTACCGGTCGCCGGTCGGCCCGTCCGGTCCCACGAGCACCGCCGACTTGAAGATCCCGCTCCGGCCCGACCCGTCCGTCTGCCGGGCGTCCACGTTGACCAGCAGATCGGCCCCGGTCTCCCGGGAGAGCGCCGCCAGCCGCCGCGCGGTCTCCGGGGCCTGCCAGGCTCCCGCGCCGATGCTGCTCTCGCCCCAGACGACGAGGTCGACGTCCCGGCCCGCGACCGTACGGGTCAGCTCCTCGCCCCGGGCCAGGCGCCGCTCGACGCTGTCCGGGCCGGCGATGACACCCGGCTGTACGACGGCGATCCTGGCCGTCCCGGCGGCGGGCTGCGGCGCCCAGGCCCACGCCCCGGTCACGGCCAGGACGCAGACGACCAGCAGCACCCCGGCCGTCGTCCGGGCGGAGGCGCGCGCGGTCGCGGCCAGCACCAGGGCCGTGTTGACGGCCACCACCAGCAGGCTCACCAGCCACACCCCGCCCACCGACGCCACCCGCAACGCCGGGCCCACCTCCCACTGACTCGCCCCGAGCAGCCCCCACGGCCCGCCGAGCCCCTCCCAGGAGCGGACCAGCTCGATCACCAGCCACCCCGAGGGCACGGCCACCACCGCGGCGGCGGCCCGCAGTGGGGAGGGCGCACCGCCGAGCAGCCGTCCGGCCAGTACGCCCCACGGGGCCCACAGCAGACCGAGCAGCGCGGCCAGCAGCACGATGAAGACGTGCAGGCTCGGCACCAGCCAGTGGTGCACGGCGATGACGAAGCCGATGCCACCGATCCAGCCGTCCAGCGCCGCCCGCCGTGCCGTCGCAGCCGAGCGGATCAGGAGCAGCCAGGGGACGAGTGCGACATAGGCCAGCCACCAGAGCGAGGGCGCGGGAAACGCGAGCGCGGGCAGCGCCCCGGCGAGCAGCGCGGCGGCTCCCCGGAGCCAGCCGGACGCGGGAAGCGACGGGCGGGCGGGCGGCTCTCCGGCCGGTGGCCGACCGCCGGACGCCGAACCCTTGCTCGGTGGCCGACCGCCGGACGCCGGGTCTCCCGCGGGTGGCTGCCCGTCGGACCCCAGGTCTCCCGCGGGTGGCTGCCCGTCGGACGCCGAACCCTCGCCCGGCGGCTGCCCGTCGGACGCCGGAACCCCTCCGCCCCGCATCCGCATGCCGTGCCCTCCTCGTCCCACCGGGGTGAGCAGCCGCGTGGTCCGCCAGGTCAGCTCTGTACCCAGTGTGGGGGAGGTGATCCCCACGGGACACCGGACACCCCCGGCCGGGGGGTGCGGTTCAGGCCGGGCCGGGAGTGCGGCGCCACTTCTCGTGGACGGCGACCGAACGGATCCGCCAGCCCGGGTCCGTACGGTGCAGCTCGAAGGTGTACCGCCCGCCGGAGACGAAGTCCGGCGCGGTGTCACCGGTGCCGGAGGCCTCTCCCTCGCGCGCCAGGCGCATCGGGTTGAGGTAGTCGGCCCGCACCTGCGCCCGGTCGCCCGGGTAGCCGCCGAGGTCCTGGAGGTCGATGCGCCGGTTGACGATCAGGTGCTGGCGGATCGCGAAGAGGCGCATCGTCCCGGTGAGCCACCGCGCTATCTCGCCCGCCGGGCCCTCCACGCCGCCCGCGCCCGTGTAGTCCGCGCGGCCGTCCGGCGTGAAGAGGGCCTCGTACGCGGGCCAGTCGCCGTCGTCCACGGTCACGGCGTACCCGGTGATCACATCATCGATGGCGAGCCGGTCCATCACGGTTGCGAGTGCCACACGCTGTGTCATCGGTCAAGTCTCGGTCAAGCCGCCCGCCACGCCAAGGGGCCTGCGCGAGCGGGCAGCTGACCACCCGCCCGGTCAGCAGGGCACCACCGCGACCGGACCCAGCGCATGCGTGACCGTCGTCTGCGCCACCGGCGAGAGGCCGAGACCGAGCGACTCCCCGCCCTTGCGGCGGCCGATCACCGTCAGCGCCGCCGTCGCGGAGGCGGTGACCAGGGTGCGTGAGGCGGACCCGTTGACCGGCTCCCGTACGACCTCCACCCGCGGGTACCGCGTCTCCCAGCCGGCGGTCACCTCCGACAGGCTCCGCTCGGCCGAGCCCGCCGCGCTCTCCCGGTCGAAGACGGGCCCGCCCGAGAGCATCGAGGAGAACATCGTCCAGCCGTGCACGATCCGCAGCCGCGCACCCGGCCGGGCGGCCGCGGTGGCGAAGGCGAACTCCAGGACGGCCTCGCTGCTCTCGTCGGCGGCCACGCCCGCCACGATGTCGGTGCAGGCCGCCCCGTCGTCCTGCGGCCGGTCGTCCTCCTCCGAGCCGCTGTCCTGCACGATGACGACGGGACAGCTCGCCATCGACGCGGTCGCCAGGCTGTTGGATCCGATCATCAGCGACCGGAAGCCGCCGAGCCCCCGCGAGCCGACCACGACCAGCGACGCGTCCCGGGCCAGCGAGACCAGGGCGGCGGCCGGGAAGTCCAGCGGGGCCAGAGTCGCTGGGCGCAGCGCCGGAGCGATCAGCTCGGTCCGGCGTACGGACGCGGCGAGGAGCTCGTCCGCCTCACGCTGCCGGGTCTCCTCGTCGACGTTCCGGGTGAGCGGCATGACGTGGACGATCAGCAGCGGCAGCCCGCGCCGCACGGCCTCCCGCGCGGCCCAGTCGAGCGCCTGCCGGCTGTGGGTGGAGCCGTCGACGGCGGCGATCACGGGAAGATCATGGGTGGTCATGGACCCGAGCGTACGTCGCCGGGCCCACGCGGCCGGCGAGGGTGCCGGTCAGTCGTGGTTGTGGGTGGAGGAGGTGTCGTCCGGTGGTACGCTCCGCCCGCCGTCGTTGCCGCTGACCACCACCACGACCAGCGCCACCATGACGCCGACCACCGCGAGCCGGCCGCCGAGGCGCAGCGCCCAGCCGGTCCGGGAGGCGGTGGCACCGGGCGAGAGGGGCAGCTTCTCGGAGCGGCGGGCCGGGCGCAGCAGGCGGACGAGCAGCAGCGCGGCGATCGGCAGCTGGAGCAGCCAGACGCTGGTGCGGAACCAGCCGTCGTACCAAACGTTCGTGCCGTACAGCAGGGTGTGCCAGACGCTCAGCACGTAGACCACGATCACGAACCGGTGCAGGACCCGCCAGGTCTTCGGGCCGATGCGGTGGCGTACGTAGAAGAGCAGGCCGAGCGGTATCGCGAGGTACAGCGCCGCCTGGCCGATCGGGATGGCGATCTGGCCGGTGCCCGAGGTGTAGCCGCCCGGGACGAACGTCTCGATGAAGGCGGTCGTCAGCGCGGAGTTCCACGAAGCGGTGGAGTGGCGCACCAACTCGGCACCGAACAGCAGCGCGTGGGCCGTGATCAGCGCGATGGTGTTGAGGCTCGTGGTGCGGTGCAGGCGCTCCAGCCGCGGGCCCGAGAGCGGGAGGCGAGAGGGGCGCCGGCCGGAGAGCAGGAGGCCGAGGATCACCGTTCCCCAGGCCCAGAGCAGCGCGGACCAGCCGAACGCCTGGCTCAGGAAGTACATCCAGAAGCCGCCCGCGTCGGCCATGAACGGCATGACGGAGACCGTGGAGGAGGTCTTGTTGCGGATGCGTACGTAGAGGAGGGCGAAGACGGCCGCCGTCACCAGGAGTGCCACCAGACCGTCGGGCCAGGAGGCGCGCAGGTCGGAGCGGAGGGTGGTGCGCCGGGTCGGTCGTGGCGCTCGGGGGCCGGGGAGTTGGGGGTCCGCTGCGGTGATCTCGGAGGAGTCCGTGGGGAGTTCGGCGGCCGCTGCCGGTTCGGGTGCGGGGGGCTGGTTCGTCATGCGGCCTCTTCGGGGGCGTCGGCTGGCGGGGCGGATGCGTCGGCCCCGGGCCACGAGGCATATGCGAACGCGTTGTTGGAGCAGTCGGTGGGGGAGAGGCGAAAGTTCCACCGCAGGTTGTGTGACATGAATCACAGAGGTGGCGGCTGGGGCAAACGGGGTGAACTCCCGTTGTTTCCGCATCTGCTGGTCTTCACCGCGAGGCGGGTGCTGCTGGCACGATGGCCGCCATGGGAGCCGGAACCGCACTCCGCCTCGCCCGCACCGCGCTGTTCGCGGTCGTGTGCGTCGCCGTGTCCGGGCTCGGCCATGCCCTGATGTCCGGCGGGCCGCTGCCGCTGCCGCCCCTGCTCGCCGTCCTGGTACCGGTCGCCGCCGCGGGCTGGTGGCTCGGCGGCCGCGAACGGAACGCCCCGGTCACCGTATCGGCCCATGTGCTCGGCCAGTTGGGGCTGCACGCCTACTTCGCCGCCGCCACCACCGGAGGCGCGCACCACGCGCACGGTTCGATGCCCCACGCCTCCCACACCGGCCCGGCCGGCGACGTCCCGCACCGGATGGAGCTGCTGGCGGCCTTCGACGCCTCGGTGTTCACCACCGGCATGGCCGCCGCCCACGCGGTCGCCGGGCTGGTCTGCGGCTGGTGGCTGTGGCGCGGCGAGGTGGCGCTCGCCCGGCTGGGCCGCTGCCTGGCCCTCTTCGTACGGGCTCCGCTCCGCACGGCCTGGCGCCTCTGGTCGGCGACACCGCTCGACGGAGGCCCGCCCGCCCGGCCGCGCACCAGCCGCAGGACACGCCGCCGCCCTCAGGACCTCCTCGCCCTGCACGCCATCTCCCGGCGCGGTCCACCCCTTCCCGTCCCCTCCCTGTGACCTCCAGCCGCCCACCCGGTCCCTGAGACCCGGCGGCGGTACGGGTGTGCGCTCGCGCCCACACCCGTGACAGGCATGCCGGTACCGCCGGACCGCTCTCCGGGCGTCCGCGCGCCCGGCCCCGCGGAGCCGGGCGCCGACGACCGCGCCACGGCTCCGCCAGGACGCGAAGGACTGCTGTGACGCCTATTGCCACCCCCCTCCCCGCCGGGCCGCCGACCACCCCGGCGCCCCGGCACCGGGTGTACGCCACCCGCCAGAACGACGTGCAGATCACCGACTGGGCGCTGGCCGCCGGCGGCGGCGACCGGGAAGCCGCCGACCGCTTCGTCCGGGCGACCTACGAGGACGTCCGCCGGTTCGTCGCCTACCTCAGCGCCGACGTCCCCGGCGCCGACGACCTCGCGCAGGAGACCTATCTGCGGGCGATGAGCGGACTGGCCCGCTTCGCCGGACGCTCCTGCGCCCGCACCTGGCTGCTCTCCATCGCCCGGCGCGTCGTCATCGACCGCCACCGCACGGCCGCCGTCCGCCCCAGGACCGCCGACACCGCCGACTGGCAGATCGCGGCGGAACGGGCCCAGCCGCGCCACCTCCCCGGCTTCGACGAGTCGGTCGCGGTCTTCGACGCCCTGGCCCACCTGGACCCGGCCCGCCGCCAGGCCTTCGTCCTCACCCAGGTGCTGGGGCTCTCCTACGAGGAGGCGGCGGACGCGGCGGGCTGCCCCGTCGGTACGGTGCGCTCCCGCGTGGCCCGCGCCCGCCGCGAACTGGCCGGGCAGTGGCGTACGGAACCGGGGGAGCGGGCGCCGGTGGCCGCCGGATCAACCACGGCCTAGGGTGTGTCCGGCGGATCAGGGCCGGATAGGCCGCGGCGTCTGGTGCGGTGCATCGCAAGGCGCTGGAACGTCCTCATCGCGGAGCGATTCGGGCGTTTCGGCAACGCCGCGAGGTGCCGTGCCAGGCGTCGTGGACCCGGTCATGATCCGCCGGACCCGCCCTAGCTCGGATGCCGTCTCCGCCCGGGGCTCCGACCGGCCCCGGGCGGTACGGCGGGCCAGCAGGAAGACCGGCAGCAGCAGGCACTGGAGGCAGACCACCACCCAGAACGCCCGCGCCGAACCGGCCGACTCCGCCGCCGCGTACAGCTGACCGCCCACCACCCCGCTGGCGAACGCCCCGATGCCCGCCGCCAGCCGCTGCCGTCCGAACACGGTGGCCGCAGGCGCGGAGCTGCGTTCCAGGGCCTCCAGGTCGTTCTTCAGGAAGAGCACGATCTCGCCCACGCAGAGCAGCGCCCCGCCCACCGCGATGCCCACGTGCCCGCCACCGGCGATGGCCGCCATCCCCGCCGCCATGGCCCCGAACCCCCACCGCAGCGCCGCCGGATAGCTCAGAGCGGCCACCCACTCCGCCAGCAGCGGCTGCGCGACGACGAGAAGGGCCGCGTACCCCATGAGCACCACGCCGTAGAAGCCGGCCGACGTCCGGGGGACCGCGTACAGCGCCAGGTAGTGCTGGAAGAACATGAACGCGTAGACGCTCACCACCGTGACCAGGAACGGCGAGAGCCCGGACCGCCGTTCGCCGGACGGGGACTCCTGCGGCGCGACCGCCTCCGGACGCACCTCGCCGCGCGGCAGGAACGCGTGCCCCACCGCGACCAGAGCGAACAGCCCGGCGACATACGTGAAGAGCGCGCCGGGCGAGCCCATCACCAGCGGCGCGGCGGCAGGAGGGCCGAGCGCCATGCCCGCGTTGAACGCCGAACTGCTCGCCGACAGCAGTCTCGGCCGGTCCTCGTCAGGTGAACCGGACACCAGATAGGCCTTGTTGGCGGGCAGGTAGAGCGCAGCGCCCGCCGACACCAGCAGCAGCGCGCCGATCGCCGGCACGGGACTGGTCAACCCCGGTACGAACGCGGCGAATCCGGCCGTCCGCAGCGCCAGCGCCAGCAGCATCGACCGCCGCAGCCCGATCCGTGCGGCCACCGGACCCGCGACCACGCCGCCGGCGAACTGGATCAGCGAGGCCACCGCCAGCACGAAGCCGACCGTGCCGAGCCCGAGACCGAGCCGCTGGTGCAGCAGCACCGACACGTACGGCAGCACGGCGAAGCTGCCGAGCGTGATGAGGAAGGAGCCGGCCAGGAGGAAGACCTGGGAGCTGGTGAACCGCCCGTGCTTCCCGGTCCGTTCCGCGCTCACCCGGCCCTCCGGCCGAGCCCTGCCCTCACGGCGTGTCCGCCATCACCGGCCGCACCCGGACCGCCGCACTCCACGCCCGGTGCTGCGCCAGCTCCGCCGTCGCCGCCTCGGCCAGCACCATCCCCGTGCACCCGCGCTGATCGCCCACGTGCGGCAGGTGCTCACCCGGTTCGCGTACCGGAAACCACTCCACGGACCCCGGAAAGGCGGCGAGTTCACCGAGACCGTGCCAGCCCTTCAGAAGCCCGGGCCGGTCCGCGTAGACGAGGACGAAGCCGTACGCGGGCCCCCGGCCGTCGAGTTCGGCGTCGAGCAGCCCCGGGCGGCGGCCCAGCGCCTCGTCCATCATCGCCGTGTACACATTGGTGCCCAGCGTCCGGCAGAGCACCTCGCCGACCAGCGCACCGCCGATCCGCCGGTTGATCTCCACCAACTCCGGCCCTTCGGCGGTCAGGATGAACTCCACATGCGCGAACCCGCTGCGGTGGCCCGCCACTTTCAGCACCCGGCCCACCCACGCCTCGATCCCGTCCCGCTCCTCGCCCGGCAGCGCCACCGGGAACGCCGCGACCTCCTCCCGTACCACCGCCGACCGGGACGTCTGCCGGCTCAGCACGCCGAGCAGCCGCGTGGTCCCCTCCCAGCTCAGCGTCTCCGCGCTGTACAGCGGACCCGCGAGGAAGGATTCCGCGAACAGGCCTCCCTTCAGCGGCTGTTGCTCCGCCTCCGCCAGCGCCCGGTGCAGCTCCTCCTCGTCGTGCACGATCCACACCCCGCGCGAGGAGGTCCCCGCCGAGTCCTTCAGGACGGCAGGCAGCCCGACCGTACGCAGGACCGCTTCCGCACCCTCCGGTCCGCGCTGCACGGCCACCGCCGCCGACCGGCTCAGTCCCTGTGCGTACAGCGTCTCCCGGACCCGCCGCTTGTCCCGCAGCAGCCGGACCGCCTCCGGGTCCGGGCCCGGGAGGCCCAGTTCGGCGGCCAGTTCGGCGGCCGGGACGCTCCAGGTGTCCGTGGTGTTGATGAGCCCGGCGAGCGAGGGCACGGCGGCCAGCGCGCGGCGGACCGCAGCCGGGTCGTCGGTGTCCACGTCCACCACGTCCAGCGCGCCGGGCGGCAGGACGGCCAGCTCGTGCCGGTACACCGAGCGGTCGCCGGTCAGCAGGCAGAGCCGGTGGCCGGTCTCCTCGGCGGCCTCGGCCATCCGGCCGAGCCCGAAGGACAGGGACTCCAGGGCGGCGATCGTCACGGCAGCAGCTCCACGGTCGGTACGGAGGCGGGGGAGGCCTGTTCGGGCAGGCGGGCGGCCTTCGGTGCGGCGCGCCGGCCCCACTCCATCACCGACCACGGCGGCCGCAGCGCGTCGAGCGACTCGATGGGCCGGGGACGCAGCGAGGCCGGGTCCAGCGCCTCGGTGTGCCGGGTGAACACCCGCTCGGCGTAACGGTGTCCGGTGTCCGCGCCCAGCACGAGGTGCAGCCGGTCCGGGTCCCGCGCCGCCTCCCAGGAGGCCGCCAGGTGCGCCGCACCGGTGGAGAGACCGGCGAACACCGCGTGCCGGCGCAGCAGTCCGACCGCACCGGCCATGGCATGGCGGAAGTCCAGCCAGTGCACGGTGTCGTACAGCTCGTGGTGGACGTTGCCGAACGGGATCGAGCTGCCGATGCCCGCGATGATCGCCTCCGGGTCGCTGAACTGCTCGCTGCCGAAGGTGACGCTGCCGAACGGCTGGATCCCCACCAGCCGGACCGCCCGCCCCGACTCCCGTAGCGCACGGGCCAGTCCACCGGTCGACGCACCCGTGCCCACCGCCCCCACCACGGTCAGCGGGCCCTCGGGCAGTGAGGCGGTGAGCAGCTCGGCGAACTCCCGGTACCCCTCGTGGTGCACGGCGTCGTGGTACTGCCGCATCCAGTGGAAGTCCGGCCGTTCGGCGAGGAGTCGGCGCACATGGCGGACGCGCAGCTCCTGGTCCAGGCGCAGGCTCTGCGACGGCGGCATCTTGTCCACGGTCGCACCGAGGATCTCCAACTGGGCCAGCATCGTGGCGTCGACGGTGGTGGAGGCCACGATGTGACAGCGCAGCCCGTAGCGGTGACACGCCATGGCGAGCGCCACCGCGTAGATGCCGCTGGAACTGTCCACCAGCGTCTGCCCCGGCACCACCCGGCCCCGGCGCAGCAGCGAACGGACCGCGCCGAGCGCCGCGTACACCTTCATCGTCTCGAACCGCGCGAGCACCATCGCGTCGTCCAGCCGGATCAGATCCGGGGTCTTCACGGCGTCGGTGATGTGCTCGTGCACGGTCGCGGTGGCGGCCGACTGCCGCTCCTGGGACCTCACTTGCGCCGCCCTCGGACGATGAGCCGGTCGGAGTGCTGGTCGTAGCCCGAACCGTCGAAGCCGCCGAAGCACTCCACGTCGGTGAAGCCCGCCTCCGTGAACAAGGCGTGCAGCTCTGCGGCGGAGTAGAGCCAGGAGTGGATGGAGGCCGTACGGGCCGAACCCCCTTGCACCAGAGTCCAGTCGGTGCGCAGCCGCCGCCAGCTGTCGAGGACCGTGTCGCGCTGGACCACGTACGCGCCGTCCGGCAGGTCCACCACCTTCGGCCGCCCGATCCAGCCCGCCAGCACCTCCTTGCCCATCACATCGACCAGCAGCTGCCCGCCGGGCGCGAGGCTCTCGTAGGCGTTGCGGAGCACCTGGAGGTTGTCCTCGGCGTCCGCGAAGTAGCCGAACGAGGTGAAGACGTTCAGCACGACGTCGAAGGCGCCGGGCTCCGCGTACGTGAGCATGTCGGCCCGCTCCAGCCGGACCTCGGCGCCCGCCGCCTCGCAGACGTTCCGCGCCCGCTCCAGCATCGACGGCGAGAGGTCGACGCCCGTCACCGTGTACCCGCGCGCCGCCAGCGGCACCACGAAGAGGCCCGGACCGCAGCACAGGTCCAGCACCCGTGAGCCCGGTGGGAAGTCCAGCAGGGGCGAGGAGGCGACGAGGGCGGCGGCGGACTCGGCCCGGGCGGGCGGGAACATCGTCGAGGCGAAATCGGACCAGAGCGCGTCGTCCTCGTACCAATGCATGCCTGTCGGCCTCCTCCCGGCCCTCGTGGGGCCGCCGTGCCGCCGCGGCTGTTCCGCCGGGCCTCGTTCTCCAGTAGTCGGCGGCCCGGGCCGGGAAGTTCCCGCCTGGGCGGTGTCATACGATCACCGGGCCGAGGCGGGCCGGACCGCGCGCGGAGGAAGCTGGGGACGATGAGCTGGACCGAGGTGCCGGTGGACACCGCACCGGCGGCGGGAGCCGTGCTGCTGAGCGGTATCCCGGGCAGCGGCAAGTCCACCGTGGCCGCCGCGCTCGCCGCCCGGTTCACGGCCTCGGCCCACATCGAGGTCGACGCCCTCCAGGAACTCATCGTCACCGGCGGGCGCTGGCCCTCACCGGAGCCGGACGCGGAGGCGGACCGGCAGATCTTCCTGCGGGCCCGCAACGCCTGCCTGCTCGCGGACAGTTTCGTCACCGCCGGCTTCCTGCCGGTCATCGACGACGTGGTCGTCCGCCGGGCCCATCTCGACTTCTACCGGCGGCAGATCGCCGTCGGACCGCTGCACTGTGTGGTGCTCGCGCCGGGCGCGGCGAAGGCGGGGGAGCGCGACCGCGCCCGGGACAAGACGCTCACCACGGACTGGTCGTTCCTGGACACGGCGATGCGTGACGAGCTGACCGGCGAAGCCCTCTGGATCGACAACGCCGAGCTGACGGTCGCGGAGACGGTGGACGCGGTGCTCGCGGCGACGGGGCTCACGGACCGCTGAACCGGCGTTGTCAGACCCCCGCCCTACGGTGGTGACATCTATCCGCGCTGCTGGCTGCTGCGCTGCTGGATCGGCCCCGCCCGGCTGCTCCCGGGCGGGGCCGTACGACCGAAACCGTCAGCCCGCGGACTCACCCGCGTGCGGGCTCAGCACACCGGTGGAGACGAGGATGAAGATGAGGATGCCGAGCGCCACCCGGTAGTAGACGAACGGCATGAAGCTCTTGGTCGTGATGAACTTCATGAACCACGCGATGACGGCGTATCCGACGAAGAACGCCACCACGGTCGCGAAGATCGTCGGCCCCCACGACACATGGCCCTCGCCCACGTCCTTCAGCTCGTAGGCGCCCGAGGCGAGGACGGCGGGGATGGCCAGCAGGAAGGAGTAGCGGGCGGCCGACTCGCGGGTGTAGCCCATCAGCAGGCCACCGCTGATGGTCGCGCCCGAGCGGGAGACGCCGGGGATCAGCGCCATCGCCTGGCAGAACCCGTAGATGAGACCGTCCCGGATGCCGAGGTCCTTGAGCGTCTTGCGCTCCTTCACCGCGCGGTGCTTGCCGCCGTCCTCGTCGCGGGCGGCCAGCCGGTCGGCGATGCCGAGGACGATGCCCATGACGATCAGCGTCGTCGCGATCAGCCGCAGGTCGCGGAAGGGGCCCTCGATCTGGTCCTTGAGCGTGATGCCGAGCACGCCGATGGGGAGCGAGCCCACGATGACCAGCCAGCCCACCTGGGCGTCGTGATCGCTGCGCATCTCCTTGTCCGTCAGCGAGCGGAACCAGGCCGACACGATCCGTGCGATGTCCTTGCGGAAGTAGATCAGCACCGCCGCCTCCGTGCCGATCTGACTGATCGCGGTGAAGGCCGCCCCAGGGTCGTGCCAGCCGGCGAACGCGGCGGTCAGCCGCAGATGGGCGCTGGAGGAGATCGGCAGGAACTCGGTCAGTCCCTGAACGAGTCCCAGGACGAATGATTCGAACCAGCTCATGGGGCTTCGGCCATCCCGGAAATGATCGTGCATCGGCCAGGGACGACGGGGCCCATCGGCTGAGTGCGGCGTACGGAGTGCTGACTACGGAGTGCGGCCGCGGACATCGCGGACATCGAGGTCGCGGGAAGCGTATCGCCTGGAGATGAACGCCAGGATGACCGCAGCGGTCATCCACGTGCCGTCGTCCGCTCAGTCGTTCGACGTGTCCCGGCCGAGCCGGTGGCGCTTGCGCCAGGCCACCAGCGCGCCGCCGAGACCGGACACCACGATGAACCCCATCGCCGCCAGGAACAGGGGCGAGGTCGGCGAGGCGGCCTCGCTGCCGGCTATGACGTACGCCGCCGTGTTCGGGATGGAGCCGAGCCCGGTGGCCAGGAGGAAGGGCGGGTAGCCCATGCGTGAGGTCGCCGCGCAGTAGTTGGCGGCGGCGAACGGGACCCCGGGGAAGAGCCGGAGCGCCAGCACCGAGCGGAAGCCGTGCCGGCTCAGCAACCCGTCGGCTGCGGTGAGCACCTTCCCGCGCAGCAGCGTGCGCAGCGCGTCCTGGCCCAGCACCCGGCCCAGCAGGAACGAGACGCCCGCACCGAGCACCGTCCCCGCCAGGGCCGCCGCGAGGCCCAACTGCGCCCCGAACAGCGCGCCCGCCGCGAGGTTGAGGAGCGGACGCGGTACGAACGCCACGGTCAGCGCCCCGTAGGCGAGCGCGAACAGCATCGCCGCACTGCCGCCGGTCAGCTGCTCCGGCCAGCCCGACGCCAGCAGTCTCTGTGGCTCGAACAGCAGCATCGTCGAAGCGGCACCGAGCAGCACGGCGACGAGCAGCGAGAACCGGGACCACGGGGAGAGCAGCCCCTTCGAACGACGAAGGGCCGTGGCGCCGGCGGGCCGGGTGGTGCGGACAGGGTCGAACATTCGGGGAGAGTAACCGAAAACGGTGTCGGATCGCCGTAATGTGCGTCGCGTGGACCCCGCAGCAGCCCCCGCATCCGCCGCACCTGACGGCCCGCTTCCCGATGCCGCGGCGGACGCGTCCGCCGTACCGGACAGCCCGCTCGCCGACACCGTCCTCGCCCGGCTGACCGAGCTGTACGCCCCGGCCGCCGACCCCGGACGGGCCGAGGGCGCCGCCGCGTACATGAAGCACATCGCCCCGTTCCTCGGGATCCCGACCCCCCCGCCGCCGGGCCCTGTCCAAGGCCGTACTGGCGGGCACCGGGCGGCCGGACGAGCGGGACTGCACGGCGATCGCGCTGCGCTGCTGGGAGCTGCCGGAGCGGGAGTACCAGTACTTCGCCGTCGACTACCTCCGCCGGTACGTCTCCTCCTGCTCCTCCGGCTTCCTGCCCGTCCTGCACCACCTCGTCACCGCCGACGCCTGGTGGGACACGGTCGATCTGCTCGCCGCGCACGTCGCCGGGCCGCTGGTCACCGCCGACCCGGCGCTCGCCCGGGCGATGGACCGCTGGATCGACGACGAGAACCTGTGGGTCGCCCGGACCGCCCTGCTGCACCAGCTGCGCTACAAGGACGCCACCGACACCGACCGGCTGTTCGGCTACTGCCTGCGCCGCGCGGACCACCCGGACTTCTTCATCCGCAAGGCGATCGGCTGGGCGCTGCGGGAGTACGCGAAGACCGCCCCCACCGCCGTACGCGACTTCGTCGACGGCGCCCGGGACCGGCTGTCACCGCTCTCGGTGCGTGAGGCGCTCAAGAACCTCTGAGAGGCGCACGGAAAACCGTTCGACGCCACCGCCGCGCCCGGCGATGATCGGAGGCATGTTCCGGTACGCCTTCCTCGCAGCGCCGTCCGCAGTCGCGGACGCGCCGAAGGCTGCCGTGAACGACATGGCCGCAGCCGCCACCGCAGCCTTCACCGCTGCCGCAGCGCCCATCGGCGGCGCCCGAAGCTGACCCTCCCCCGACAGTCCGGCGGACCCCGCAAGGGGAGGGTCGGCGGGGCCCTGGGGTCTTCTCTCTTCTCAGCTTCGAGTTCTTCAGAAGGAACGAGCCATGTCCAAGACGGCTTACGTGCGCACCAAGCCGCACCTCAACATCGGCACCATGGGCCACGTCGACCACGGCAAGACCACCCTCACCGCCGCCATCACCAAGGTCCTCAGCGAGCGCGGGGGGCAGCTCCACCTCCTACGTCTCCTTCGACCGGATCGACCGGGCCCCCGAGGAGGCTCAGCGCGGGATCACCATCAACATCGCGCACGTCGAGTACGAGACCGACACCCGCCACTACGCGCACGTCGACATGCCCGGTCACGCGGACTACATCAAGAACATGGTGACGGGCGCGGCGCAGCTCGACGGGGCGATCCTCGTCGTCTCCGCGCTCGACGGGATCATGCCGCAGACCGCCGAGCACGTCCTGCTGGCCCGTCAAGTGGGCGTCGACCACATCGTCGTGGCGCTCAACAAGGCCGACGCGGGCGACCCCGAGCTGACCGACCTGGTCGAGCTGGAGGTCCGCGAGCTGCTCTCCGCGCACGGGTACGGCGGCGACACCGTCCCCGTGGTCCGGGTCTCCGGGCTCAAGGCGCTGGAGGGCGACCCGCGGTGGACGGCGGCGATCGAAGGGCTGCTGGACGCCGTGGACACGTACGTACCGATGCCGGTGCGCTACACCGACGCGCCGTTCCTGCTCTCCGTGGAGAACGTCCTGACCATCACCGGCCGCGGCACGGTCGTCACCGGTGCCGTGGAGCGCGGCACCGTCCGCGTCGGGGACAAGGTCGCGGTGCTCGGCGCGGAGATCGAGACGGTCGTCACCGGCCTGGAGACCTTCGGCAAGCCGATGGAGTCCGCCGAGGCCGGGGACAACGTGGCGCTGCTGCTGCGCGGCGTGGAGCGCGACCGGGTCCGCCGCGGCCATGTCGTGGCCGCGCCCGGCAGCGTGGTGCCCAGCCGCCGGTTCACCGCGCAGGTGTACGTGCTGTCGACGAAGGAGGGCGGCCGGTCGACCCCGGTCACCACCGGCTACCGGCCGCAGTTCTACATCCGTACGGCGGACGTCGTCGGCGATGTCGACCTCGGTGAGAGCGCGGTCGCGCGCCCCGGCGACACGGTCACCATGACCGTGGAGCTGGGCCGTGACGTCCCGCTGGAGTCCGGCCTCGGCTTCGCGATCCGCGAGGGCGGCCGCACGGTCGGCGCCGGCACGGTCACCGGCCTGCTCTGAGGGCTCGCGCGGCCCGCCACCTCTGGACCTCAGGGGTGGCGGGCCGCGCGACAATGGAGAGGTGAACGAGCCGATACCCGTCATCCGCGACACCGACTGCGGCACCGCCCGGCTGCTGCCCGATGTGGACCGCGACCGGGCCTGGCTGCTCACGGTCGACGGGGCACCGCAGTCCTACGTGGACCTGGACGACCCGACGTACCTGGAGTTCGAGTACGTACGGCGCCTCGCGCATGTCCTGGACTGCGCCGCGCCCGAGGACGCCCCGCTGGACGTCCTGCACCTCGGCGGCGGGGCGCTGACCCTGCCCCGGTACGTCGCCGCCACCCGCCCCGGCTCGCGGCAGGACGTCGTCGAGGCGGACGGGGAGCTGCTGCGGATGGTCCGGGAACACCTGCCGCTGCCCGGCGGCAGCGGTATCACCGTGCACGCCGCCGACGCCCGGGCCCGGCTGGAAGCGGCACCGCCCGGGTCCGCCGATGTGATCGTCGCGGACGTCTTCGGCGGATCGCGCGTCCCGGCCCACCTCACGTCGGTGGAGTACGCGCGGGCCGCCGCGCGGGCGCTGCGGCCCGACGGGATCTACGCCGCCAACCTGGCGGACAGCGCGCCGTTCGCGTTCCTCCGCACCCAACTCGCCAACTTCTCGGCCGCCTTCGCGGAGCTCGCGCTGATCGGTGAACCGGCGGTGCTGCGCGGACGGCGCTTCGGCAACGTCGTCCTGCTCGCCTCGCACACCCCGATCGACACGGCACCGCTCATCCGCCGCTGCGCCGCCGACGCCTTTCCGGCCCGGGTCACCGACGGCTCGGCGCTGGTCCGGCTGATCGGCGGTGCGCGCCCGGTGGTGGACGCGGACGCCGTCGCCTCGCCGGAACCGCCGGACGGGGCGTTCAGCATCGGCTGAGCAGTACGGTGCCCTCCGGTCCGGGGGACAGCGATCCCGGGCCGGAGGGCAGATGTCAGCCGTGCTGTCGCGTCAGCCGGTCGGCTTCTCGGCGGAGAGGCGGACCGTGCTCAGGATCTGCTGGATGGTGGTCTCCGGCAGCTCGCCCTCGACGCCCTTGGGACCGTAGAGGACCCAGGTCGAGAACTCGTCGTTGCCGTTCTTGAACGAGAAGGCGATCGACTTGCCGTCGGTGTCGCACTTCTCCTTCTTCGCCAGTCCGGTCGCCGTGGCGGTCACGACGCTGCCGGAGAGACCCGACTTCGTGGTGAACGGCTTGGCCGGGGCGATCTTGACCTTGTTCTTCGAGTCGGTCTGCCCATAGGCCGCCCACACCCAGGTCCCCGCCTCGGCGCGCGCCGCCTCGTCGGAGTTCTTCGCCCCGCGTGCGCCCTTCGTGCCGACGCCGGCCAGCTCGGTCTCCTCCTCGTTGCCGTCCTTGTCGGAGTCGTCGACGCACCACTTGCTCTTGTAGTACGCGGGCGCCGAGAAGCCGGCGACGGGCTTGCCGGTCGGGTTCTTGGCGTCCTCGAAGCCGGCGAACGTACCCGAGCTGGAGACCTCCCAGTCACCGGGTACGTCGAACTGCGTGCCCCACTTGGGGTTGGTGACGACCTTCCAGCCCGGGATGAGCGGCTTGGGGTCGCCCTCGGAGCCGCGCGGGTTCTCCTCCGGCGCGGAGCTCGTGTCCTCCGAGGCGCTCGGCTTCGCGCTCGGGGAGGCGGACTTCTTGTCGTCGGCGACGGTGGATCCGTTGTCGTCGTCGTCATTCAGCAGGACGACGCCGGTGACGACGGCGGCCACGACGACGGCGGTCGCCGCGACGATGGCGATGACGGTCGTCTTCTTCTTGTCACCGTCCGGCTTGGGCCCGCCGGGCGGACCCGGCACCGCGTACTGCGGGACGGTCGGCTGCTGGTACGGATTGGGCTGCCCGTAACCGGGCTGTCCGTACCCGGGCTGCTGTCCGTACCCCGGCTGACCGTAGCCGGGCTGTCCGGGCTGGCCCTGCTGACCGGGCTGGCCCGGCGGGTATCCGGGCGCGCCGGACTGGCCCGGTTGCTGACCGGGCTGCTGGCCCTGCTGCGGATATCCCGGTTGCTGATAGGGATTCGGCTGCTGGTACCCCGGCTGCTGGTACGGGTTCTGATTCGGGTCCTGCGGGTTCTGCTCGCCCCCGGGCGGCTGCTGTCCTGGCCACATGGCCAGTAACCATAGATGGGTGACGTGTGCACTGCTACGGCCGCCCCTGTCCCAGTGCTGTCCCGGTGCCGTAACAGGGGGATGGTCAAACATCCCTACTCATGAGTAACCTTCGGTCCATGAGCGCTGAACAGATGACCGTCGGCGAGATGCTCGTCGCGACGGTTCCGATGGCCCGGACCCTCAACCTCGAATTCCTGGAGACGACCCCCGAGCGCGCCGTCGTCCGGCTGCCGGACCAGGCGGAGTACCACAACCACGTCGGCGGGCCGCACGCCGGAGCGATGTTCACGCTCGCCGAGTCCGCCAGCGGCGCCATCGTCATCGCCGCCTTCGGCGACCAGATGAACCGGGCCGTACCGCTCGCCGTCAAGGCCGAGATCGGCTACAAGAAGCTCGCCATGGGCGAGGTCACCGCGACCGCCACCCTCGGCCGCCCGATCGCCGACGTCGTGGCCGAGCTGGATGCCGGACAGCGCCCCGAGTTCCCGGTGGCCATCGAGATCCGGCGCGCGGACGGCGCGGTCACCGGCGAGATGACCGTCGTCTGGACCCTGCGCCCCAACAGCTGACGCCTGCGGGCGTACGTTCCCGGGGCCGCCGCCCCCTCCGGTCGGGGAGGGTGCGGCGGCTTCGGTATGTGCGGGTGCCGGGGCTCAGGCCTCGTGCGCCGCGCGGTGGGCCTTGGCCAGCTCCACGTAACCGGCCGCGTTGAACCGGATGCCCTCCAGCTCCTCCGCCGTCAGCGGCCGCTTCACCTTGGCGGGCACGCCCGCGACCAGCGACCCCGGCGGAACCTGCATCCCCTGCGGTACGAGCGCCTGGGCGGCGACCAGCGACCCGGCGCCGATGTGCGCCCCGTTGAGCACCGTGGCGCCCATCCCCACCAGCACGTCGTCCTCGATGACACAGCCGTGCAGCACCGCGTTGTGGCCGACCGAGACCCGCGCGCCCACGGTGAGCGGGAAGCCGGGGTCGGTGTGCACGCTGCAGTTGTCCTGGATGTTGCTGTCCGGGCCGAGCGTGATCGGGCCGCAGTCGGCGCGCAGGACCGCCTGGTACCAGACGCTGGAACCGGCGGCCAGCGTCACCTCTCCGATCACCACGGAGGTCGGAGCCACGAACGCGTCCGCGTCGATGTCCGGCTCCTTGCCGCCCATGCCCGTGATCAACGCCTGCTCCGCCATGGCCTGCTCCTCGGTGGTCCGGTGTGCTGATGCGCTTGGGGCCTTCGATCGGGATCGGGCCGCCTCACACGGTAGGCGACGGCTCGCCGCGTACGCCGGTGGGTAGGGCGAACATCACAGGTCACCGCGCGGATCGCCGCCCGCCGTGCCGACTACCGTGAGCCCGTGCCGAAGAACCGAAACACGTTCTCCTTCCTCGCCCGCCGGCGCCGCCGCGCCGCCTCCTGGCTGGTCCACCGCGGCTGGGAGTGGGCGCGGGAGGCGGGCGCCGTCACCGCCGAGCACCCGGGCCGGCTGCGTTTCGGCGCGATCGGTGAGGGGACGCGGCTCGCCTTTCCGCAGGGCACGGTCTTCGGGGAGCGGTGGATCGAGCTCGGCGGGCAATGCATCATCGGCGAGCAGGTGACCCTCACGGCCGGGATGATGCCGGACCTGGACCTGGGGCCCGACCCGATCCTCACGCTCGGCGACGGCGTGGTGCTGGGACGCGGCAGCCATGTGATCGCGGACACGACGGTGACCATCGGCCCGGACACGTACTGCGGTCCGTACGTCTACATCACCTCGACCAACCACAGCTACGACGACCCGCACGAGCCCGTGGGCAAGCAGTGGCCCCGGATGGAGCCGGTGGAGATCGGCCCCGGCTGCTGGATCGGCACCGGCGCGGTGATCCTGCCCGGCGCCCGGCTCGGCCGCAATGTGGTGGTGGCGGCAGGCGCGGTCGTACGAGGTGAGGTCCCGGACCACGCGGTGGTCGCGGGAGCGCCGGCCCGTGTCGTACGGAGCTGGGACCCGGAGAAGGGCTGGCAGCCGCCCCTGCGCACGCCGGCGCCCGTGCCGATCCCGAAGGGCGTCACTCCGGAGCAGCTGCTCGCGCTGGCCGAGCTGAAACTGGAGCAGGAGCCCGACGCCCGCTGACGGTGGTCCCCGGCTCAACCGACAGAGAGCGTGTTCGATTGCTTAGCCGTCAGGTCGCCGGTGGTCCGTGAGCCACCCGGTGGCGAAGTCGACGGCCGCCCGCAGCCGGAGCAGCCTGCACGGTGCGGACCCGAGCAGACCCGTCCGTACGCCACCGGGGCCGGCGGCCTCCTCGAACGCGGCGCCCAGGGCCGCGAAGTCGCCGTCGTCCAGGGCGACATCCTCGTACGCCCACCACTGCCGCACGCCCCGCAGGGTCACCACACAGCGGTAGGTGCGGAGGGGAGGGCCGGGTCTGCGGTACTCGCCCAGGTGGAAGGCGGTGCAGGTGGCGTAGCCGGTGCCGAGCAGGAGGATCCTGGCGTCGGCCTCGTACAGCCGGGCGAGCGGGGAGTCCTCGCCCAGGTGGCAGTCCGGCCGGTGCCCGGCGAGCAGCTTTCCCGCCGCCGGGCCGATCGCGGCGAAGGAGGTCTGCGGATGGCCGCTGCGCTCGGCCCCCGCCGCCGTCCGTACGGTCTCGGCCAGAGCGCCCACCGACGGGGCGGGGGTGGTCGCCGGATCGAACGGCTCCATCGCCGTGCGGACGGCCTCGCGCGCGGCGGCGTCCAGTCCCCGCACACGGGCACGGTAGTGCGGTGACGTGTCCGAGTTCTCCGGGGTGAACGAGGGGACCACGACGGTCCCGTCCCGTCCCACGGCCCGGCGCAGGGCCGCCAGCGCGGCCTCAGGCCCGCCGTGGACCGGCCCCACCGCCCGCAGGGAGGCGTGCACCAGCAGCACATCGCCCGGGTGCACGCCCAGCGCGGACAGCGCGGCGGTCAGCTGGTCGCTGTCGAGAGGGTCCCTCACGGCCGGGATCCCTCCCCACCCCGAGCGGCCCGCACACCCTCACCCCAGCTGCGGAATCTCGATCGCCGGGCACCGGTCCATCACCATGTCCAGCCCCGCCGCCCGCGTCCGCTCGTAGGCGGCCGCGTCCACGACATCGAGCTGGAACCACACCGCCTTCGCCCCCACCGCCACCGCCTCGTCCGCGACCCCGCCCGCCAGCTCGCTGTTGACGAACACGTCCACCACGTCCACCGGGAACGGGATCTCCGCCAGCGAGGCGTACCCCTGCTCGCCGTGCACCGTCTCGGCCTTCGGGTGCACCGGCACCACGCGCTTGCCGAAGCGCTGGAGCACCTGCGCCACACCGTAGGCAGCCCGGGAGCGGTTGTCGGAGAGGCCGACCACCGCCCAGGTGTCGCCCGTGTCCTGGAGAATCCGCCGGATCGTCTCTGTCTCGTTGTCCATGCCGGGACAACCGCTGGTCCCGGCCCCGTCATTCCCGCCGGAACGCGCTGCCGTCGCGGCGCATAGGGTGGACGGATGCAGGAGCAGTACCGGACCGTCGCCCGCGCGGGTGTGCACGAGAGCGAGATCAACCGATCGCGTTTCCTCTGCTCCCTCGCCCCCGCCGCCACCGAGCAGGAGGCGCAGGACTTCGTCGCACGCGTCCGCAAGGAGCACCCGGCCGCCTCCCACAACTGCTTCGCGTACGTGATCGGCGCCGACGCCTCCGTACAGAAAGCCAGCGACGACGGCGAGCCCGGTGGCACCGCGGGCGTCCCGATGCTCCAGATGCTGACGCGCCGCGAGGTGCGGTACGTCGCGGCGGTCGTCACCCGCTACTACGGCGGGGTCAAGCTCGGGGCCGGCGGGCTGATCCGTGCGTACGGTGGAGTGGTCGGCGAGGCCCTCGACGCACTCGGCACGATCACCCGGCAGCGCTTCCGGCTGGCGACCGTCCGCGTCGACCACCAGCGGGCGGGCAAGCTGGAGAACGACCTGCGGGCCACCGGGCGGGACGTGCGCGAGGTGCGGTACGCGGAGGCCGTGACCATCGAGATCGGGCTGCCGGACGCCGATGTCGCCGCCTTCACCGCCTGGCTGGCCGACGCGACCGCGGGCACGGCCACGCTGGAGCTGGGCGGCGAGGCGTACGGGGACGTGTGAGCGGCTCGCCAGGGAGTGAGACCGGTCCCACGGGCGGCGAATTCTTGATCGATGCGGGATCGGCGGCCCGGCGGCGTTAGCGTGGTCGGAGCCGGCGGCGGGATCACGGGCCGCTCCGGCGGCGGCCCAGGGGTGGAGGACGAGGTACATGCGGCTCGGAACAGGCGGAGCGATCGCGTGAGGATGCTGCACACCTCGGACTGGCACCTGGGCCGGTCCTTCCACCGCGTCCCCCTGCTCGACGCCCAGGCCGCCTTCCTCGACCACTTGGTGGCCACGGTCCGCGAGCGGGAGGTGGACGTGGTCCTCGTCTCCGGCGACGTCTACGACCGGGCCGTCCCGCCGCTCACCGCCGTCGAGCTGTTCGACCGCGCGCTGCACCGGCTCGCCGCCGCCGGCGTCCCGACCGTCATGATCTCCGGCAACCACGACTCGGCCCGCCGGCTCGGCGTCGGCTCCGGCCTCTTCGAACGCTCCGGGATCCACCTCCGTACCGACCCCGAAGGCTGCGCCACCCCCGTCGTCCTCACCGACGACCACGGCGAGGTCGCCCTGTACGGCCTCCCGTACCTGGAACCGGCCCTGGTCAAGGACACCCTCCGCGCCGCCAAGGCCGGGCACGAGGCGGTCCTCACCGCCGCCATGGACCGGGTCCGCGCCGACCTCGCCGCCCGCCCCGCCGGAACCCGCTCCGTCGTCCTCGCGCACGCCTTCGTGGCTGGCGGCGAACCCAGCGACAGCGAACGCGACATCACGGTCGGCGGGGTCGCCGCCGTCCCGGCCGGGGTCTTCGACGGCGTCGACTACGTGGCCCTCGGCCACCTCCACGGCTCCCAGCGCGTCACCGAGCGCGTCCGCTACTCCGGCTCCCCGCTCGCCTACTCCTTCTCCGAGGCCGACCACCGCAAGACCATGTGGCTGATCGAGCTGGACGGCAGCGGCGCCATCGCCGCCGAGGAGCGGATCGACTGCCCGGTGGAGCGCCCCCTCGCCCGGCTCCGCGGCCGCCTGGACGCCCTGCTGGAGGACCCGGCCCTGGACCGCCACGAACACGCTTGGGTCGAGGCCACCCTCACCGACCCCGTCCGCCCCGCCGACCCCATGGCCCGCCTCAGCGCCCGCTTCCCGCACACCCTCAGCCTCGTCTTCGACCCCGAGCGGCCCCCCGAGGACCCGCTCGCCTCCTACGCCCAGCGCCTCCAGGGCCGCGACGACCACCAGATCGCGGAGGACTTCGTGGCCCACGTACGCGGCGGCAGCGGACCCAGCGACCCCGAACGCACCGTGCTGCGGGCCGCGTTCGACGACGTACGGGTCGACGAGAGCGTGCGCGAGGTGTCCCGATGAGACTGCACCGCCTCACCCTCACCGCCTTCGGCCCCTTCGGCGCCACCCAGGAAGTCGACTTCGACGCGCTCTCCTCCGCCGGCCTCTTCCTCCTCCACGGCCCGACCGGCGCCGGGAAGACCTCCGTCCTGGACGCCGTCTGCTACGCGCTGTACGGCGCCGTCCCCGGCGCCCGCCAGAGCCCCGGCGCCACCCTCCGCAGCGACCACGCCTCCGTCGACCTGCCCACCGAGGTCCAGCTGGAGCTGACCGTCGGCGGCCGCCGCCTCGAAATCACCCGCAGCCCCGCCCAGCCGCGCCCCAAGAAGCGCGGCGGCGGGCTCACGCAGGAGAAGGCGCAGAGCCGGCTGCGCGAACGTGACCCCGAAGGAGGCTGGCAGGCGCTCAGCAAGTCGCACCAGGAGATCGGCGAGGAGCTGGCCCAGCTGATCGGCATGAGCCGGGACCAGTTCTGCCAGGTCGTGCTGTTGCCGCAGGGCGACTTCGCCCGCTTCCTGCGCTCCGACGCCGAGGCCCGCGGCAAGCTCCTCGGCAAGCTCTTCGACACCCGGCGCTTCGCCGCCGTCGAGGAGCGTCTCGCCGAACTGCGCCGGGCGGCCGAGGCCCGCGTGAAGTCCGGCGACGAACAGATCCTCGCCCTTGCCCAGCGCATCGCCCAGGCAGGCGGCCCGGCGGCCACCGAGGCGGCAGCGCCGACCGTGCGGGCAGGCGAACCGGGCCTGGCCGAAGCGGTCCTGGAGTGGGCCGCGATCGCGCGCAGCGCCGCCCGGGAACACCTCGACATCGCCGGTGCGGTGGTCGCGGCCGCCGAAAGCCGTCAACTGGCCGCCGCCCGGGCTCTGGAGGCCGAACGCGAACGGGACCGCCTCCAGCAGCGGTACGCGGAGACCCTGCGCCGCGCCGAGGCGCTGGAGGAGCGCCGACCCGAACACGATCGCTGCCAGGAGCAGTTGGAGCGCGCCCGCAAGGCCGACCGGGTCGCGCCGGCGCTGGAGCTGCGCGAGGAGGCCGAGCGGGCCTACCGCGTGGCGGGCGAGGCACTCGACCGGACCAGAGGGCTGCTGCCCGCCGAGCTGACCGGCGCGGGAGCCGACCAACTGGCCGAGCTGGAGCGGAAGTTCCAGCAGGAGCTGTACGCACTCGACGCGGCGCGCGAAGCCGAGGAGCGCAGCGCGAGGATCGACGAGGAGCGCGTCCGGCTGAACCGGGAGGCGCAGGCCGACGACGAGTTGATCCGCGAGGCCGACGTGTGGCTCGCCGGCTGGGACGCCACCCGTTCGGGGCTCAAGGAGCGCGTCGACGCCTCGCAGGAGGCCGCCACCCGCGCCGAGCAGCTCGCCGGACAACTGGCCCCGGCCCGCCGCCGCCTGGACGCGGCGCACCGCCGTGACGCGCTCGCCACCGACGTACAGCGGGCCGAGGAACAGCTCACCGCCGCACGGGAACAGGCGCTGGACGCCCGGGCGTTCTGGCTCGACGTGCGTGAGCGCCGGCTGCGTGGCATCGCGGCGGAGCTGGCCGCGGAGCTCGTCGCGGGCGAACCCTGTACGGTCTGCGGCTCGGCCGAACACCCGGACCCCGCCAGCCCCGGTGACGGCCATGTCGACCGGGACGCGGAGGAGAAGGCCCTCACCGTCCAGCGGTCCGCCGAGGAGGCCCGCGCCCATGCGGAACAGCATCTCGGCCTCGTGCGCGAACGGCATGCGACGGCGGAGACGGAGGCCCGTGGCGGCGACGCTTCCGCATCCCCTGCCGTGGCCGAACTACTCGCCCTCGTCGATCGGTTGACCGTCGAGCACACCGAGGCCCACCGCCTCGCCGCAGACACACACGCCGCGCGTGAAGCGCTCACCGCAGCCGAGCGCGAGCACGCCGAGCGGATGGCGCAGCGACAGGAGGCGCACGGCAGGATCTCCGCCCGTACCGCAGCGCGCGAGGCTCTCGACCGCGACCAGGCCCGCCTGGCGGAGCAGATCGCCGCCGCCCGGGGCGAGTCGGCGTCCGTCGCCGCGCACGCGAAGGAACTGACCTGCCGGGTCGCGCTCCTCGCCGACGCCGCCGAGGCCGTACGCGCCGAACAGGACGCGGCGCAGCGCCGGAAGGAGGCCGACGACCGGCTCTCCGACGCGGCCTTCAAGGCCGGGTTCGTCACGCCGCGGGCCGCTGCCGCGACGCTCCTCGACGCCGCCGCGCAGCGCGAACTCCAGCACCGTATCGACGCCTGGCAGGCGGAGGCGGCGGCGGTCGCCGACCGGCGCACCGAACAGGACGCGCGCGCGGCCGCCGAGCGGCCGGCCGCACGGCCCGAGGCGGCCGAGAGCGCCCACCGGACGGCGGAATGGCTGCTGCGCGAAGCCTCCTCGGCCCTCGCGGCCGCCCGCGACCGGTGCGCCGAACTCGACCGGCTCTCCGGACAGGCGGCCGATGAGGTCCGGCGGCTGGGACCGGTGCGTCAGGAGTACGAGCGGGTCGCCCGGCTCGCCGGCCTCACCGCAGGCACCTCGGCCGACAACGAGCGCAAGATGCGCCTGGAGGCGTACGTTCTCGCCGCCCGCCTCGAACAGGTGGCGGCCGCGGCCACCGCCCGCCTGCAGCGGATGTCCTCCGGCCGCTACACGCTCGTCCACTCCGACGCCCGCACGGGCGGCCGCCGGGCCGGGCTCGGACTCCATGTCGTGGACGCGTGGACCGGCAGCGAACGGGACACGGCCACGCTCTCCGGCGGGGAGACGTTCTTCGCCTCTCTGGCCCTGGCGCTCGGCCTCGCCGATGTCGTCACCGAGGAGGCCGGAGGCGTACGCCTGGACACGCTCTTCATCGACGAGGGCTTCGGCAGCCTGGACGACCAGACCCTCGACGAGGTGCTCGACGTGCTGGACTCCTTGCGGGAGCGGGACCGCAGCGTCGGGATCGTCAGCCACGTGGCCGATCTGCGCCGCCGCATCCCGGCCCGGCTCGAAGTGGCCAAGGACCGGAACGGATCGACGGTGCACCACCGCGTCTAGCTCTTTCAGGGGGCCGTCCGGGCGCCTCAGCGGCCGATCGCGCGGCGGGGGAGCGGCGAGGAGTAGACGACGCTGGTGGTGACCGAACCGAGCGCGCCGATCCGGCCGGTCACCTCCTCCAGGTGCCGCATCGACCGGGCCGTCACCTTGAGGACGAAGCAGTCGTCACCGGTGACATGGTGGGCTTCCACGATCTCCGGCGTGGTCTCCAGGAGGTCGTGGAACGGCTTGTAGTTCCCGTTCGGATAGCGCAGCCGTACGAGGGCGAGCATCGGCAGCCCGAGCCGTTCGGCGTCGACCACCGCCGCGTAACCGCTGATCACGCCGGTCTCCTCCAGCCGCCGCACCCTCTCCGTCACGGCGCTGGGAGACATGGCGACGGCGCGGGCCAGCTCGGCGAAGGTGGCGCGGCCGTCGCGCTGGAGGACATCGAGAATGCGCCAGTCGGTGGCGTCCGGGGAATAGTCGGTCACGTCCGCGAGACAACAGGGAAATCCCCGGCGAATCAAGAGGAGTGCCGTGGGATCCCTCTTCCTGGTCCCGGTCGACGGTCGTAGATTCATGATCATGACATCTCGGACCACGGCTCCCGCTGCCTCTGCCACTCACCCCGTCCTCCGCGTCCCGCCCGCCTCCCCGGCCGTGGCGGCCGCCTACTTCGGCGCCTCGCTCGCCTTCCACGCCGATGTCTCCGACGTCGCCTCGGCACTCGCCGCCGGCGGCGACCCCGGGTTCGTCGTGGTGGACTCCCGCTCCACCGCCTCCTGGGACCAGGGCCACCTCCCCGGCGCGGTCCACCTGCCCACCGCCCTGATCCCCGAGCAGGCTCCACGGCTGCTGGACCCGGCCGTCCCGGTGGTCACGTACTGCTGGGGCCCGGGATGCAACGGCGCCACGCGTGCCGCCCTCGCGCTCGCCCAACTCGGCTACCAGGTCAAGGAGATGCTCGGCGGCTTCGAGTACTGGGCGCGCGAGGGCTTCGCCTTCGAGACCTGGCAGGGCGGTGAGCGGCGCGCCGCCGACCCGCTCACCGCTCCGGCCGACGCCGACGCCGCCGACTGCGGCTGCTGACGGCGGGTGGGCGGCGCCCGTCGCGGTGGGGGTGACGGGCACGGTGGGCGGTGTCCGCCACGGTGGGGTGCCCGTCACGGTGGCGGTGCCCGTCACCGTGGGCGGCGACGGGCACCGGTCCGAGGCGGCCGGAGCAGGGCCGCTCAGAGCCTGGACAGCTCGTCCACCAGATCGTCCAGGCCGAGCGACCCCTGCGAGAGCGCCGCCATGTGCCAGGCCTTCAGGTCGAAGGCGTCACCGTGCGCCGCACGCGCGTTCTCCCGGCCGAGCAGCCAGGCCCGCTCACCCAGCTTGTAGCCGATGGCCTGGCCCGCCATCGAGAGGTAGCGGGTCAGCTCGCTCTCCACGAAGTCCGCCGGCCGGCCGCTGTGGTTGCCGAAGAACTCCTGCGCCAGCGCGGGCGTCCAGCGCTCGCCGGGGTGGAACGGAGAGTCCGCCGGAATCTCCAGCTCCAGGTGCATGCCGATGTCCACGATCACCCGGCAGGCGCGCATCATCTGCGCGTCCAGATAGCCGAGCCGCCGCTCCGGGTCGGGCAGGAAGCCCAGTTCGTCCATCAGCCGCTCCGCGTACAGCGCCCAGCCTTCGGCGTTCGCACTGACCATGCCGACCGACGCCTGGTAGCGGGAGAGGCTCTCGGCGACATGCGCCCACTGCGCGAGCTGCAGGTGGTGGCCGGGAACACCCTCGTGGTACCAGGTCGAGACCAGGTCGTACACCGGGAAACGGGTCTCGCCCATGGTCGGCAGCCAGGTGCGGCCGGGGCGCGAGAAGTCCTCGGAGGGGCCCGTGTAGTACGGAGCCGCCGCGCCGCCGGGCGGGGCGATGTGCGACTCCACCTTCCGGACCCGCTCGGCCAGGTCGAAGTGCGTGCCGTCCAGCGCCTCGATCGCCTCGTCCATCAGACCCTGGAGCCACTCGCGTACCTCCTCGACCCCTTCGATGTGCTTGCCGTGCACATCGAGATGGGCCAGCGCCTCCCACGGGCCGGCGCCGGGAAGGATCTTCGCGGCTTCGGTCTTCATCTCGGCCAGCAGGCGGTGGTACTCGGACCAGCCGTACGCGTACGCCTCGTCGAGATCCAGATCCGTACCGTTGTAGTACCGCGACCAGCGCGCGTACCGCTCCCGGCCCACCGTGTCCGGCGCGCCCTCGATCGCCGGGGCGTAGACGTCACGCACCCAGTCCCGCAGAGCGGTGAGGGCGGCGGAGGCGAGCCGGGCGGCCTCGGCCAGCTCCTCGCGGAGCGGCTCCGGTGCCGGTGCGACGAACTCCGGGAAGAACCCCGTGCTCCCACCGTCGCCGCTCCACTCCGTGAGCTGCCCGACAAAGGTGGCCGTCGCGCGCGGGCCGCCGTACAGCTTGCGCTCCAGGCCGAGCCCGAGCGAGGACCGGTACCCCTCGACGGCGGCCGGGACCGCGCGCAGCCGTTCGGCGATCGCGGCCCAGTCCTCCTCCGTCCCGGCCGGCGTGACGGTGAAGGCCCCGATGAGGCTGTGGACGGGGGAGCTCAGGTTGGAGACGGCGCGCAGCCCCTCCTCGGCGTCGTGCACGGCGAGTTCCGCCGTCAGCCGCTCGCGCAGGAGGCGTCCGCACCGGCGTTCCTCATCGCTCTCGGCACCCGGCAGCCGCTCCGCGTCGTCCAGCTTCAGCAGCGTGGCGCGGATGAGGTCGGCGACCGCCTCCTGACCGGCCGGTGAGAAGTCGGGCAGCCGGCGCGAGCTTTCACGGACGCCCATATAGGTGCCCGTGATGGGGTCGAGTTCGATGATGGCGTCGACGTAGGCGTCGGCGACCTGACGGGGCAGCGCGCTGCTCGAAGTGTCTGACATGCGGACATCCTCCAACGGCGGGCCCCTCCCCGTCACCACCGTTCAGCGGCCCGCGTCCGAAAGGCGATCACGGGCGGCCGCTCGCCGGTGGTCAGCCGCAGGCCGTGCGCCGAGTGGTCAGCCGCGGGCCGGTTCGCCGGGCGGCAGCAGCGGCCCGCACTCCCACTGCTGGAAGATCAGCCGGGTGTCCACCCGGGCCACCTCCCGGCGCGAGGTGAACTCGTCCAGGACCAGCCGCTGGAGATCCGCCGCATCGGCCACCGCCACCTGCACGAGATAGTCGTCGGGGCCGGTGAGGTGGAAGAGCGCGCGGGACTCCGGCAGGGCCCGGATCCGGTCGACGAACGGGCCGATCAGCTCACGGCGGTGCGGCCGGACCTGCACCAGCAGCAGCGCCTGGAGACCCCGGCCGAGCTTCGCCGGATCCAGCCGGAGCTGATCACCGAGGATGACCCCGGAGCGGCGCAGCCGGGCCACCCGGTCCAGACAGGTCGAGGCCGCCACGCCCACCTCGGCCGCCAGCTCCCGGTAGGTGGTCCGTGCGTCGTTCTGCAGCAGCCGCAGAATGTGCAGATCCACCGGATCCAGAGCGACAGAATCAGCCATACGGCGAACGTAGCACGGTCTTTTGCCGCTACGAGCCGGTAACTGTTCAGGCTGTTGTCATGGACAACGAAGTCTCGACGACGCCCCCTGCCCCCACTCCGTCCAGGGCGCTGGCCACCGAAGCCGTGCACGCCGGACGCGACGACCTCGCCTCCCTCGGCCTGCACGCCCCGCCGCTCGACCTGTCCACCACCTACCCCTCCTACGACTCGCGCGGCGAGGCCGAGCGGATCGACGCCTTCGCCACCACCGGCGCCCGGCCGGACGGCCCGCCCGTCTACGCGCGGCTGGACAACCCGACCACCGGCCGCTTCGAGACCGCGCTCGCCCGGCTGGAGGGGACCGACAGCGCCGTCGCGTTCGCCAGCGGCATGGCGGCCCTCACCGCCGTCCTGCTGGCCCGCGCGAGCATGGGGCTGCGCCACGTCGTCGCGGTCCGGCCCCTCTACGGCTGCAGCGACCACCTGCTGGGCGCCGGACTGCTGGGCACCGAGGTGACCTGGACCGACCCGGCGGGTATCGCCGACGCGATCCGCCCGGACACCGGCCTGGTCATGGTCGAGACCCCGGCCAACCCCACCCTCGCCGAGATCGACATCCGGGCCGTCGCCCACTCCTGCGGCTCCGTGCCGCTGCTCGTCGACAACACTTTCGCCACCCCGGTGCTCCAGCGGCCCGTCGAACACGGCGCCCGGATCGTCCTGCACAGCGCCACCAAGTACCTCGGCGGACACGGCGACGTGATGGGCGGAGTCGTCGCCTGCGACGAGGAGTTCGCCGCCACGCTGCGCCAGGTGCGGTTCGCCACCGGCGGAGTGCTGCACCCGCTGGCCGGATATCTGCTGCTGCGGGGGCTGTCCACCCTTCCGGTACGCGTCCGGGCCGCATCGGCCTCCGCCGCCGAACTCTCGCGCAGGCTGACCGCCGACCCGCGGATCGCCCGGGTGCACTACCCGGAGATCGGCGGCGCGATGGTCTCCTTCGAGGTGTACGGGGACCCGCACGCCGTGATCGCCGGCGTCCGGCTCATCACGCCCGCCGTCAGCCTGGGCAGCGTGGACTCGCTGATCCAGCACCCGGCCTCCATCAGCCACCGCATCGTGGACGAGGGCGACCGGCAGGCGGCCGGGGTCGGTGACCGGCTGCTGCGCATGTCGGTGGGGCTGGAGGACGTCGAGGACCTCTGGGCCGACCTGTGCCAGGCGCTCAGCGACGGGCCCGTTCCGCGGAGCCGGAGCGCTGAGCGGGACGTCCATCCGTCGGCTGAGCCGTCCGCTCGTCCGGCCCGGTCGGCAGCTCCGGCTCCGGCGCGGTAGCCGGTGCCGTCGCACCCGTCCGGTCCGTCGTGGTCGCCGGCTGTGCCGCACTCGTCAGCCGCGCGGTGATGACCAGGGTGCCCTCCTCGATCTGGTAGTCGAGAGGCAGCTCCAGGGCGCGCATCGCCGCGACCATGCCGGTGTTACGGGACTGGGTGACGGCGTACACGCTCTCGCACCCCGCCTCCTCCGCGAGCTGCACCAGCCGGCCGAGCAGCTCCGCACCGATGCCCCGGCGCTGCCAGGCGTCCTCGACGAGGAGGGCCACCTCGGTCTCGTCGCCGTCCCAGAGGAGGTGGCCGAGCGCGACCAGCTTGCCGGAGGCGGTCTGGACGGCCAGGGTCCGGCCGAACCGCGGGCTCAGCAGGTGGTCCAGGTAACGGTCCGCGTCGCCGACGGGTCCGTGGTAGCGCAGGCTCAGGGTGCCGGGGGAGCAGCGGTCGTGCATCGCGCGGGCGGCGGCGAGGTCGCTGCGGTCCGCGCGGCGCACGGTGATCTCGTTGCCTTCGGGCAGCGTGAGGACGGACGCGCTACGGGGCACCCGCGGGCCGAGCCGGGCGTCCAGCTCCACCAGGGCGCGGGCCCGGGCGAACTCGGTCGGGGTGAACGGCAGATGGGGCCGCTCGACGGAGATGACGCCGCCGGACGGGTCGCGCAGCCGCATCACCGTTTCCTCCAGCACGCCTTCGACCGGGGCGCTCTGTCCGGTCGGTCGGCCGGTGATGGAGACGGCGGGCAGCGAGTGGATGGTGCACCGGCCGAGCAACTGGCGCAGCGCGAGCGGAAGTTCGGCGGCGTCCAGCGCTGTGCGGGTGGCCAGCGAGAGCACCCGGGTCGGGGTGTCGACCAGATCGTGGGTGTCCGCGCGCTCGATCCAGGTGGAGGTGCCGCCCGCGGCCGAGATCTGCCGGGTCAGCTCCTGCGCCGGGAACGCGGCGGGCGCCCGTAGCAGGAACTCGTCGACCGTGCCGTCCGCCAGCGGGTGGGTCTGCAGGGTCAGGATGTCGATACGGAGCCGGGCGAGCACCAGGCACAGCGCGGCCAGACTGCCCGGCGCGTCCCGCACGGTCGTCCGCAGCCGCCACAGGACCGTCTCGCCGGCACCTGCCCCGTCGATCGGGCCGGTGGCCGTCTCCGGTGCCGTATCGGAGGGGCCGGCTTCCCCCGGCTCCGGCGGGGGATCGTTGCTGTGGCGCTTGGCCCACCAGGTGGCGAACGCCGCCGTGGCCACCAGAGCCACGGCGGACGCGATGAGCAGGTAGGTCACATCGGAACGCTGCCCGAGCACATGGGGGATCGCATCTGTCACATCAGTCATATCCTTACTGTGAACGGCTGGTGTTGCCTGATCACGAACACCTTGTGACTGATGGGTTAAGTATGGATCTGATCACCTATCGTCGGTTTTCAGCCGTATTCTTCACTCCTTGAAGGTCTTCAGCAGGCGTGCGGCCTGCCGGACGGTCTGCGAGGACCCCTTCCGCCCGGACGTCGCGGCCAGCCCGGCGATCGGCCCGATCCCTTCCGTACCGCAGTGCTCGGCGCACTCCGCCGCCACGGCCAGCAGGTCCCCGAGGCCCCGGGGCGCCTTCTCGTACGCCAGCAGCGTGGGCAGCGCCGCGGCGAGCACGCCCAGCACGGTCCGGTACGCACCGGTGGCGGACGCCGTCCGGGCGGCGTCCGCCAGCCGGTTGACCTTGACCAGGTCGTGGTCGACGAGGACCCCCAGCTCGCGCCCGAGCAGCGCGCAGTCCAGCCGCCGCTGAGCGGCCAGCACGAGGAGCGCGTCCACGGCGGATATCCGGTCCTCGGGATGACGTGCGCCGAGCCCGTAGGCCAGCGCGAGGTGCAGGGCGACACCGGCCTCGCCGCCGGTCTCCACGAGCGCCGGGAGGAACCAGGCCCCGCCACGCGGGCCCTCGTCGGCGGTGTGGAGCAGATCCGTCATCAGCCAGGCGGCCAGCGTGTCGCCGTCCTCCGGCAGCGTGGCCGGCCAGTGCGGGCACTGCTCGGCGCCCCAGTGGTAGCAGGAGCGGGAGGCGGGCACATGCGGGCGGCCCAGCCAGTGGAAGGAGCGCGGGAACTCCTGCTGGATGACCGGCCGTTCCCTGGTGGCGAGCAGCACGTGCCGGACGCCGGACGCCGACCGCTGCCACCAGTTGCCGGCCGAGGGCCGGTCGCCGGTGAGCCCGTGCCGATGGACGGGCGCCACCGGCTCGTCGGCCCGTATCCAGGCGGCCAGCCGGTCGCCCTGCGGCGTGCCGAGCGCCGCCGCGGCCTCGGCGGCCACCGACGCGTCCTTCCGGCGCACACGCAGCAGCGCCTGCGCGAAGTCGGCGGGCCCCGGGGCGACGCCGAGGCGCTGGTACGTCCGCAGCCGCTCGACCAGCTCCGCCGCGTCCAGCGCACCGGTGTGCCAGGTCGGCGTGGCGAGCAGGAAGGGCACCCGGTCGGTCGCCACATCACCGGCCGCCTCCCACGCCCGGGCGAGCAGCACGCCGTTCAGCGCCGCGTGGGCACACGCCCCGGTCCCGGTCCACCGGCTCTTCCCCTCGACCACGGCCTGGTACGAGACCCGGCCGAGGAGTGAGCCCACCACCAGCGCCAGCGCGTCGCCCGTCGTCACGTACGACGGCTCGGGCTGCCGGTCGGTCCCGTGCTCCAGGAACCACGTCCCGGCCAGGGCCTCCCGCAACGCCTCCGTCAGCCCGGCCCGGTCGGCGCGGGCCACGCGGACCAGCCCGTCCAGCGCGCGCTCGAAGGCGGAGATCCCGGACGCGGCGGCCAGGGCGCCCGGCGTGGAGCTTTGCCAGGAACGGGACTTCAGCTGGGCCGCCACCTCCTCGACCAGCTCCGCCACGCTCCCCGGCGCCGGGCCGAGCCGGACCGGCTGGGGCACGGGCGGCAGCAACTCCTCGTACGGACCCTCCACCGCACCGCCCTCGTCCACCTCCCCGAACAACGCGGTGACCGCCTCCCGGTGGACCGGACCCAACCGCGCCGCCGCGAAGGACAGCTCCTCCCGCAACGCCGCGTCCCCGGCCGGAAGATGGCGTGCGATCAGCTTCAGCGCCCGCTCCTGGAGCGCCACGTCCTCGTTCCCGAACGCCTCGGCGACCACCGGAAGCAGCTCACCGGCCGTCGAACCGTCCCGGCCCAGCACCTTCCCGAGCAGGATCAACTGCCCGCGTACCAGCTTCTTCTCCCGGCGGAAGAGCACCGAGCCCGACACCTCCGCCAGCTCCCGCGTGGGCAGCTCGCCCCGCGCGTCCAGCCGCGTGAGCACGTCCTGGGCGTGGGAGGCGACCACCGGGACGGCGTCCGCCGCCATCCCCGTCCAGTCGCGGAGGTGGGCTCTCTCCTCGTCCTCGGTGAGGCCGAGATGCTGGAGCACGGTGAGGAAGAACCGCTGGTCACCCGTCTTGCCGCCGCGCACCAGACGCGTCACACACCGCTCGACCAGCTGCGACCGGTCGAGCACGCCGTCCGCCGCCAGCGTGCCGAGCGCGGCCGGCCAGTGGTCGGCGGCATCCGGTGTGTCGTACCAGCCGACCTGCGCCGGGAGCTCCTGCATCTCGAAGAGCCGGGGCGCGAGCACGGCGACGTGCGGGTCGGCGCGCAGGATGCCGACCAGCGGTACCCGGCCGCCCCGGCCGTGCCACCGCGCGGTGCTGATCCGCTCCGACCAGCCCTCGACCAGACTGTCCGTCGTCGGTATCGGACACGCGGCCATCCGGGCCAGCTCGCTGATGAACGTGTACTCCGCCTCGGAGTTGAGCGACTTCGCCGCCAGCCGGTGCGCGAGATCGCCGAGCCAGGCCGGATCGCGGTCGCCCAGCGCCACGAGGATCAGCGGGTACGGAGAACGGGACCAGCCGCGCAGATCGCGGCCGCCGATCCAGCCGGCGCAGCCCGCCGCCCCGGTGTGGCACCCGGCCCCGGCCACATGGAGGGCCTTGCGGATCTTGTCCTGGCGCTGCCAGTCCCAGCCCCTGGCCTCCTTGCGCAGCTCCTTCAGCTCGGCCAGCGCCGCCCGGCGGCCGGCCCCGTCCAGCCGGAGGACCAGCGCCGGAACCTCGCGGTGCGCTCCCGCGCGTACGGCAGTGAGCAGGTCGTTCATCGCACGCCTCCGGCGACCGTCGCCCCGCGCCGGACCATCGTCACGGCCAGGGCGTGTTTGCACGGGCCCCGCTTTCCCCGGTAGTCCGCCCACCACTGGCAGGTGCAGGTGAGCCGCCCCTCGCTCTCGCGCACCTGGTAGCGCCGGTCACCGGAGGCCACCGACGCCAGCGCGCCGTCCAGCGACACCGCTCCCGCACCCGCCAGCTCGCGGGCGGCGACCAGCCGCGGGTTGTGGCGCTCGGCCCGGTCCGCGTCGTACGGCAGTTCGCGGTGGAAGTAGGCCACGTCGGCCAGGTCGTAGCCGACCCGGCCCGCCGTGCCGAGCCGGGTGAGCGCGGCCCGCACCCGCTCGACGCTCAGCCCCGACCGCTCGGCCAGCGTGGCCGGTTCGATCGTGGGCTCCCAGGCGAGCAGGACGGAGACCAGCTCGGCGTCGGCCGCCGCCTCATCGGTGGCCAGCGCCTCCAGCACCCCGCCCTCGCCCGAGAACCCCCGCGCGGCGTCCGGCGACAGCGTCAGCGTGAGCCGCATGCCCGGCAGCACCACCTCCCAGGCGCTCGCCACCGGCGCACCGTCCACCACCGGAGGCCCGTACACGCGCAACGCCGTGGCATGGCGCAGCACCCGCTGCAGAGCCACCAGCCGCTCGGGCCCCGGCAGGCACACCGCACCCGGCACCGGCCGGGTCGTCGGCCGCAGAGCGGAGCCGGACGCCACCACCCACTGCGCACCCCGTGCCGCGTTGCCCGAGCCGCGCGGCAGCGAGCGCAGGAACGCCACCGCCCGCGCCGCCGACAGCTCGGCCCGCAGATCGAACCCGGCCGAGGCCACCTGCGCCTCCGCGAACCCCCGCAGCCACCGGTCCGGCAGCGGCACCTTCTTCTCCACCACCGGCCCGTCCAGCGTGGTGACCGCCAGCTCCTCCGGGCCCACCCGCAGATGCAGCGGGTCGTCCGCCGTTATCCGGGAAAGGGCGTCCCGCAGCGGATTGTTGACGTCCACATTGGTCGTACCGTGGCCCGTCCGCTCGCCGTCCAGCCCTTCCTGGAGCACATCGAGGCGCGCGTACACCCCGCAGCAGCCGGAGAACGACTCGAAGCGCAGCCGGTCCCCGTTCCCCGTCACCACCGGGTCCAGCGAGGCGGCCAAGGTGCGCTGGTAGTAGCGGGCGGCGGCCACATCGGCCACCGCCAGCAGACCTCGCGCCGCGATGCGCGGGGCGGAGAGGAATCCGGCGAAGAACCGGGGATGCGCCTCCGCCCCGCGCGGGGTGAGGCCGCCCGCGGTCTCCAGGCCGAGGGCGGCTCCCACCTGCGAGGACTCCAGGGCGGACGGGCGTGCGTAGGCCAAGGCCTGAACGGATCGGGTCATGAGGAAAACGGTAGGACCCACCACTGACAACGGGCCCAGGACCAAGGCTCGGAGGAGGCCCCAGCCAGCCCCGGAGCAGCCGTCCGCGCAGGTCAGCGGCGCTCCACCGCTGACCTGTACACGCAGGTCAGCGGCGCCCTCTCACTGACCGACACGCCCCGGCCGCAGCACCTTGCTGAACAGCACCGCACCGCCCTCCGCCCGCAGACGCACCGTCAGCTCCGCACTGTCGCCGTCGATCTCGACCTCTCCGAAGAACTGCGGCGACTCCATCGGCGACACATTGGCCCGGTCCGGCGCCCGCACGAAGACCCGGTCCGGCCCGAACGTGCCGTCCAGCGCGTTGGCCGGAAACCCTCCTGCGGCCAGCGGGCCCGAGACGAACTCCCAGAACGGCGCGAAGTCCTTGAACGCCGCCCGCTCGGGCGCGTAGTGCTGCGCCGAGGTGTAGTGCACATCGGCCGTCAGCCACAGCGTGCCGGTGACCTTGCGGTGCTTGATGAACCGCAGCAGCTCCGCGATCTGCAGCTCCCGCCCGAGCGGAGCGCCCGGATCGCCCTGGGCCACCGCCTCGAAGTCCGTCGCCCCGTCCGGGACCACCAGGCCGAGCGGCATGTCGGCCGCGATCACCTTCCACACCGCACGGGACTGCGCGAGGGAGCGTTTCAGCCAACTCAGCTGCTCGGCACCGAGGATGCCGGTCGTGTCGTCGGCCTGCCGGTTGGGCGAGTTCCGGTTCCGGTACGAGCGCATGTCGAGCACGAAGACGTCCAGCAGCGGCCCGTGGTGGACGGTGCGGTACATCCGCGAGCGCCGCGAGGACGAGCCGTACGAGCCGTACGGCGTCGACACCGGGAAGTACTCGTGGAAGGCGCGCGCGGAGCGGGCCGCGAGGATGTCGACGTTCTTCTCGGTGTAGCGGTCGTCGTCGAGGATCTGGCCGGGATACCAGTTGTTGCGCACCTCGTGGTCGTCCCACTGGACCACGGACGGCACCTGCGCGTTGAACCGCCGGACGTTGTCGTCGAGCAGGTTGTAGCGGAAGTTCCCCCGGCACTCGTCCAGCGTCTCGGCGACCTTGGCCTTCTCCTCGGTCATGACGTTGCGCCAGACCCGCCCGTCGGGCAGCGTCACGCTCGGCCGGAGCGGCCCGTCCGCGTAGACGGTGTCGCCGCTGCACAGGAAGAAGTCCGGGTCGAGGCGGCGCATCTCCTCGTACACCCGGTAGCCGCCGATGTCCGGGTTGATGCCCCAGCCCTGTCCCGCGATGTCCCCGGACCACAGGAAGCGCACGCCGTCCCGGCGCCGGGCCGGAGCGGTACGGAAGGTTCCGTACACCGGTTTTCCGGTACGGCGCGGATCGCGCGGGTCGGCCAGCGTGACGCGGTAGTGCACCTGCTCGCCCGCCGGAAGGCCGTACAGCGGAGTGGTGCCGGTGAAGTCCGACCCCGGGCCGATCAGTGGCCCGTACCAGCGCCGGGCCCGCCGGAAGGACTCGGTCGACGCGGTCTCCACCAGCATCCGGGCCGGCCGGTCGGAGCGCACCCACACCAGCGCCGACGAGGCGGTGACGCTCCCCACCTGCACGCCCCACGTCGCCTCCGGCCGCCCCGCCAGCGCCAGGGCGGGGGCCGCTCCGGCGGCCGTGGGCAGGGCGGCGGCCGGGACGAGCAGTGAGCCTCGCAGGACGGTACGGCGGCCGGGCGAGGGGATACGCGGGCGGTGCGGCATCGGAGTGCCTCCGGGGCGGTGGGCGGTACGGGCGGACGGAGGCCGCGCGACGCTCCGTCGGGCCGGAGCCGGTCTCCGCCTCCATGCCTAGTGGTACGCGGAGGCCGCCGCCCGAACGCCGGGTGAACGGGGCCGGTCCAAGGCGCCGTCAGACCCGGGCGCCCGGCTCCCAGGCGGCCGCGAGCAGCGCGAGGCCCCGGGCGATCTCACCGACGCCCAGGTGCGCGTAGCCGAGCACGAGCGCCACCGTGCCGTCCTCGGGCCCCGTGTCCCCGCAGTCGCTCAGTGGCCGCAGCGCGATGCCCGCCCCGGCCGCGCGGGCCAGGAACGCGCTCTCGGGGCCGAACCGTTCCGGCAGCCGCGCGATGATGTGCAGGCCCGCGGCGATACCGGTGACCACCGTGCCGGGGAAGTGCTCGGCGAGCGCGGCCACCATGGCGTCGCGGCGCTCCCGGTAGGCACGCTGACAGCGGCGCAACTGGCGGTCGTAGGCGCCGCGCGCGATGAAGTCGGCCAGCACCGACTGGTCGATGGCGGGATTGCCGAGGTCCATGGTCCGTTTGCGGGCGACGATCCGGTCGGTCAGCGCGGCGGGAGCGATCAGCCAGCCCAGCCGCAGGCCCGGAGCCAGGGACTTGCTCACCGACCCCGTGTACACGACACGCTCCGGGTCGAGCCCCTGCAAAGCGCCCACCGGGGCCCTGTCGTAACGGAAATCGCCGTCGTAGTCGTCCTCCATGATCACGGCGTCCGCCTCGCGCGCCCAGTCGAGCAACTGACGGCGGCGCTCGGCGGAGTAGGCGATTCCGGTGGGGAACTGGTGCGCCGGCGTGGTCACCACGGCGCGCACGCCGGAGCGCCGCAGCGGCTCCAGTACGATCCCCTCGGCGTCGAGCGGCAGCGGCGTCGCGTCCAGCCCGGTCGCCGCGAACAGCGAAGCGTGCTCCGGGCTTCCCGGGTCCTCCACGCCGACCGAGGCCAGTCCCTGCTCCCGGAGGACGAAGCCGAGCAGCGTCGTCGCCTGCGCCACCCCCGAACAGACCACCAGCCGCTCCGGATCGGCCACCACACCGCGCCGCCGCGCCAGCAGACCGGCCAGCGCCTCCCGCAGCTCCGGCAGCCCGCGCGGATCGGGGTACCCGAGCGCCGCGTGCGGCAGCCGGCCGAGCACCGTCCGCTGGGTGGCGGACCACGCGGCGCGCGGGAAGAGGGAGAGGTCGGGGACGCCGGGCCGGAAGTCCACCCGTGCGCCCGGCGCACGCGGCGCCAGATCCCGTACGGAATGCGCCGCCGCGCGCACGCCGTCGCTCACCCAGGTCCCCGCGCCCTGCCCGCTGCGCAGATAGCTCTCGGCGGTCAGCTGCTCGTACGCCTCGGTGACCAGCCCGCGCGACACCCCGAGATCGGCGGCCAGTTCCCGGCTGGACGGCAGCCTCGTCCCCGCGGCGAGCCGGCCCGAGCGCACGGCCTCCCGCAGCGCGGACCGGAGCGCGCGCCCTCGCCCGCGCGCCGGGGCGGCAGCGGCGGGCAGCAGCAACTCCCAAGCGGGAGAAGTGGAATCAAGACCGCCGCCTCCACCGTGGCTGCTTCCACCGCTCGCATTGGTCCCCGAAGACGTCATGGAAGTGGACCTTAAACCGGTCCGCTCCGAAACCTAGCGTCACCGTCATGAACGCGAACTCCTTGCGCGGAGCCCTCCTGGCGGCCTTCGCCTGTGTCCTGGTGGGGGCCTCCTTCACCGCCAACAGCGTCCTCGGCGACTACCCGTACGCGGGCGGCCAGGCGCTCCGCTACGGTCTGGCCGCCCTCCTGCTGGCCGCTCTGCTGCGGCGCGGCCCCGACCCCGTCGCCGGCCCGCTGCGAAGCCTCTCCGGGCGCCACCGGCTACGGCTCTGTCTGCTCGCCGCGGTCGGCATGGTCGGCTTCAATCTCTCGGTCCTGGCAGCGGAACGGACGGCGGAACCAGCCGTTCCGGGCGTCTTCGTCGGCTGCGCGCCCATCGTCGTCGGCGTCCTGGTCCCGCTCCTCGAGCGCCGGCGCCCGTCCCGTACCACCTTGTACGCGGCCGGCCTCGTCGCCGTCGGAGCGTTCACGGTCCAGGGGTGGGGCCGCACCGACCTGGCGGGCATCGGCTGGTCGGCCGGCGCGCTCGCCGGCGAGGTCGGGTTCGCCGTCCTGGCCGTACCGGTGCTGCGACCGCTCGGCCCGAAGCTGCTCGCGGCCACCGTGTGCGCGATCGCCGCCGTACAGTCCGCGCTGCTCGGCGTGGTGATGGACGGGTTCGCGTTCCTGCGGGTGCCGACCTCGACCGAGACGACGGCGCTGCTCTGGCAGGCCGTCGTCGTCACCGTGATCGGCTTCGTCTGCTGGTACATGGGCATGCAGCGCATCGGCGCCGAACGCGCCACCCTCTTCTCCGGCCTCATCCCGGTCTCCGCCGCGCTGACCGCACCGCTCGTCGGAGCCGGGACGTACGGCATGGCGCAGGGCGCCGGGAGCTTCCTGGTCGGCGCCGGGGTGGCGCTCGGCTCAGGGGTCCTGGCGCGCCGCGGCCCGTCAGCGGCTGGTGTCGAGGATGACGCGCGCCACCAGGGCCGGGTCGTCGTTCATCGGGACGTGCCCGCAGCCCGGCAGCCGCACGAGCCGGGCCTCCGGGATGACGCGCTTGGCGCGGACCCCCTGCCTCCGCAGCAGGATCCGGTCGCGGGTGCCCCAGGCGACGGTGACGGGAAGGCCCTTCACGTCCTCGGTGAAGGTGACGCTCCCGCCGGCGGCCAGCGTCTGGTGGAAGCCGGTCGCTCCCCGCAGCGCCAGGGTCTCGGCGACGACCGCCTCGGGTGAACGCCGTCCGGGCCGGGCGTAGATGGTGCTGGTCAGCGCCGTACGCCCGGCCGCCGTACGGGAGAGCCGCTCGATCGCCGGTACCGGAAGTGCCAGCGCGGCGCGGCGCATCGCCCGCAGGGTCGTGAAGGCGTAGCGGCGCTCCGGCTCGTTCCAGAAGCCCGCGGGCGACAGCGCGGTCACCGAGCGGACGAGCTCCGTGCGCCCCAGCTCCAGCGCGAAGAGACCCCCGAGAGAGTTCCCGGCCACATGCGGGCGGTCCAGGCCCAGCGCGGTGAAGAGGGCTCCGAAGATCGAGGGGACCGCCTCCAGGGTGTACGGAACTCCGTCCGGCAGCCCGGGAGAGGCGCCGAAGCCGGGCAGGTCGACGGCTATCACCTCGCGCTCGGCGGCCAGGACGCGCGTCACCGGCTCCCAGGCCTGGTGGTGGTGGCCGATGCCGTGGAGCAGGACCAACGGCTCTCCCGTACCGGTCCGTTCGTACGCCACCGAGACCGGGCGGGGGCCGTACGCCGCATCGACGGTGAAGGAGACCGTGGTGGTCATGGAGCCGCTCCCTGGAGTGGGTAGACATCGCGTCAACAACAGTTGTCAACAACAATTACCGTCCGGTAGCTTGGAGTTCAAGGGCTCCGGCGATTCCCGCTGGACAGCATCGGGCGGGTCGGCTGGGATGGGCCGGTGACAGCCGACCCCGCCACCGACGTCTTCGAAGAGCACCGGCCGGTCCTCATCGGCGTCGCCTACCGCATGCTCGGCCGCGTCACCGACGCCGAGGACGTGGTGCAGGAGGCCTGGCTGCGATGGTCGTCCGCGGCCCGGGACGGCATCCGCGAGCCGAGGGCCTTCCTGGTGCGGATCACCACCCGGCTTGCCATCGACCGGCTGCGCCACCTGAAGTCGCGCCGGGAGGCGTACGTCGGTCCGTGGCTGCCCGAACCGATGGTCACCGACCTCGGGGCGACCGTGCCCGACGCGGCGGAGCGGGCCGTCCTCGCCGACTCCGTCTCCCTCGCCGTGCTGGTCGTCCTCGAATCGCTCTCACCGCCGGAGCGCGCCGTCTTCGTACTCCGGGAGGCCTTCGGCTTCCCGTACGCCGAGATCGCCGCCGCCCTGGACCGCACCGAGGCGGCCGTCCGGCAGCTCGCCGGGCGGGCCAGACGCCATGTGGACGAGCGCAAGCCGCGCTACGACGTCGATCCGGCCGAGCGCCGCGACCTCACCGAACGGTTCCTGGCCGCCGCGTCCGGCGGCTCCATCGAGCAGCTGATGGCTCTGCTGGCGCCGGACGTCCGGCTCGTGAGCGATGCCGGAGGCAAGGCGAAGGCGGCGCTGCGGGCCGTCGAGAGCGCCGGCAAGGTCGGCCGGCTCCTCGCCGGCGTCGGCCGGGAGGTCGGGCCGGACTGGGACCTGCGCATCGCCGAGTTCAACGGCGGGCCCGCCGTGGCGTGCTTTGTCGGAGGAAAGGCGGACACTTTCTTCCAGATCGATGTGCGGGACGGCGTCATTCAATGCATCTATATCGTTCGCAATCCGGACAAGCTCGTAGGGCTGTCCGCCGTGTAGCCGCCCGCACTTTCCGGCCAACGTGAATCCGGATGATCTCCTCCCGCGACCGACCCGCCGAAGCCCCGCCACCGTCCCGGTGGCGGGGCTTCGTGCTGCGCGCGGCTCACGGCACCACGAACGTCTTGTGAACGCTCTACGCCAAAGTCCCGTTTCGTTCCGTTACGGAATAAGGATTGGTCTTGACCAAGGGGGTGCGCCGCCTTAGGGTCGCCTTAAGGCAGGAACCTTTAATAAATAGCGTCGCGGAAAAGCCGCTGGGCGATTGCGGAGGACTTGGTGGGGACCACGCAGCTGGAATCGGTGCAGGAGCCGAAGTACTGGCACCTCAAGACCGTGCTCAGTGAGGCACTCGACTCGGACTTTGCGGTGGGTGAGATCCTGCCGAACGAGCGGGACCTCGCGGCACGGTTCGGAGTCGCGCGCGCCACGCTCCGACAGGCTCTGGAGCAGCTCGAACTCGAAGGCAGACTGCAGCGCCGCCGAGGCGTCGGTACGACCGTCGCGCCGCCGCGCGTCGGCGTGGCCGTCTCCACCGCGCAGCACGAGTGGGCGGGCGGTGTGGCCGGCGAGGCGTGGCAGCCGGTCGACTGCGCCCATGAGGCGGCCCCGGCCGCCGTGGCCGCCATGCTCTCCACCGGCACCGAGCCGGTCCACGTGGTGCGCCGCATCCGCGACACCCACGGCCAGGCGGTGGCCGCCGAGCTTCTCTACGTACCGGCCTCCTCGGTCCCCGACCTCTCCGCGATCGACGCGCCGTCGGGCACCGTGCGCGCCCGGGCCGTGCTGCGCGAGCTGCACCGGCTGGGCCTGGAGGGCCAGGACCGCTCCGTGGAGCTCGGCTCGGCACGCGCGGACGACGCCAGGGAGCTCGACCGGCTCCCCGGCGCACCCGTCCTCGTCGTCACCACCCGGTACTTCGCCGCGGGCGGCACGGCGGCCGTCTCCATCGCCACCTACCGGGCGGACACCTGCCGGCTCACCTTCGGCGACTCCGGCGCGCTGGAGATCAGCCACGACGAACAGCAGGAGCGCCGGGCGTCCTGAATCCTGAAGGCGTCCCCGTACGCCTTCCGTACGCCGTTCGTGCCGCGCCTGCGAGAACAGCGCCACCTCATGGCGGCCCACCGGGAGACCGGCCGGGCCGCCATCGGCGTATCTCCCGCCCGCAGTCGACAGCCCGCCCGGGACCCCGCGATCAGCGGCGGGCCGTCACCGCGCCCTCCACGGCGAACAGCTGCTCCTCGACATGGTCCAGCGCCAGCCGCAGCGCCCCCGTCGCGACCGCGGCCTCACCGAGCAGCGACAACGTCACGCGCGGCGGGCGAAGACAGTAGCGGGCCAGCTCCTCACGCAGCGGCTCCAGCACCCCGTCCAGACCGGCGGCCCAGCCACCGACCACCACCAGCTCCGGATCGAGCGCCAGCACCAGCGCCGCCACGTCGTGCACCAGCCGCTGGAGGAACCGCTCGACGGCCGCCTGCGCCTCCGCGTCGCCCTGACGCGCCTTGGCGAACACCACGGCCACCGCCTGCTCGTCCAGCGGCTCCAGCGGCGTCCCCGTGGTCGACAGCAGATGTTCCGGCGTCACGTCCCGGCCCAGCAGGTGCAGCGCGCCGATCTCCCCGGCCGCCCCGCCGAACCCCCGGTGCAGCCGCCCGCCGATCAGCGAACCGGCTCCCGGACTCAGCCCGGCCAGGACGAAGACGATGTCGTCGGACTCGGTCGCCGCACCCTTCCAGTGCTCGGCCACCGCAGCCGCGTTCGCGTCGTTCTCCACGAGGACCGGGCAGCGGAAAGAGCGCCGCAGCCGCTCCCCGAGCGCCAGCCCCGTCCACCCCGGCAGCGCCGTGCCCAGCCGCACGGTCCCGTCCGCCTCCACGATGCCCGGGCTGCCGACACCGACGGCCCGCAGACTGCTCCGGGCCACTCCGGTGCGGCGCAGCAGGTCCGCGATCACGGCCCGCACCTGGTCGAGCCGCTCGTCCGCACCGGCCGTCTCCGACACCATGCGGGAACCCGCCCCGGTCACCCGGCCGTCGAGCCCCGACAGCAAGGCCGAAACCCGGTGCGGCCCGATCTCGACGCCCAGCAGATGCCCGGCCTCGGCCCGGAAGCGGAACCTGCGGGCAGGCCGTCCCTGGCGCCGCGCCTCACTCTCGTCGGGCAGCGCCTCGACCACCAGACCGGCCTCGAACAACCCCTCGACGACGCCTTCGACCGTCGGCCGGGAGAGACCCGTGATCCGAGTCAGATCCGTGAGCGTCGGCGAACCGGCCCCTCTCAGGGCGTGCAGTACCACCGCTGAATTGATCCGCCGCAGCAGCGACGGATCTCCCCCGGTCAGCCGGCTCACGGTGTGTCCTCCCAGCTCGTGCGCATGTCTGCCGGATCGTACTCGCTGCTCGCAGGGCCTGCGAGCGGCTCCGCAAGCCGGTATCGAGCCGCAACCTGCGTCGGCCCGGAGCCATGGAAGCGGAGGCGTACGTCGCGACGACCGCGTGCGTACGGTCCGGGGTACCCAACTTCGTAGAAATCGAACGGACATGGGGTTTCGCCTTCCCGACACCGCCGGCCGGCCCGGCGGCGGCCTCCGCGTTCGACGGATCCCGGGCCACCAACCGGAGCAGGCGCACGGCTTGCACGGTCTCCGCACCGGCGTACGCGGTGCCGGGGGCAGGGCAACGGCTGTCGGTGGCGGACGGTTTACTGACGGTATGACGACCGCACACCATCTCCGCCTCATCGACGGGATGCGCACCAGGGAGTTCCCCCGGGCGCGCACACCGTCGGTCTCGGGAGTCAGCGGACCCGGCTATCACACGGCATTCCTGCGCACCGACCACGAACCGTGGGACGACGACGAGCAAGCCGGCCCGGAGCACCGGGCCCAGTGCCTGGCGGAGCACGACGCGCTGCTCACGCTCCTCACCGCCCGCTGGGGCGAACCGCAGCTGGTGAGCCTGTGGAGCGCGCAGGAGCGGATGCTGACGGGCGAGGTGATACCGGAACCCTGGGCGGACCCGGTGGCCGGATGCGCGTTCGTCCGGCTCTGGCAGGTCGAGGAGAGGTGGGTCGCGATCGGGCTGGCCCTGGAGGACGGGGGACCGGGCTGCGAGCTGACGGTGCTGGTGACGGTCGTCGACCCGCCTTGACCGGGGTAGCCGGACCGGAACCGGCGTACGCCGCCCTGTCCCCGACGGCGGGAACCGGCGTACGCCGCCCTGACCCGGACGGCCGGAACCGGCGTACGGTCAGGGGTCAGCCGGAGAGGTCCGGCGCACGTACGGCTTCGCGCAGCCGGGCGTACTCCTCGGCCATCGTGCCGACCGTCCAATGCGCGTTGAGGCCACTAGGGTTGGGCAGCGCCCACACCTGGGCACCGCCGATCGTGCGCTCCTGCCGGCCGATCCGCGCGCGGGGCTCCCCGAAGGCCGTGCGGTAGGCGGTGATGCCGACGACCGCGAGCCACGCCGGCGCGAGCCGTTCGACCCGCTCGGTGAGTGCCGCTCCGCCCTCCCGGAACTCGTCCGCGCCGAGTTCGTCCGCCCGAGCCGTCGCCCGGGCGACCACATTGGTGATGCCGAGACCGAGAGGCAGCAGCTCCGACTGTTCCGAGGGCAGGAACTGACGGGGTGTGAAACCCGAGCGGTGGAGGACCGGCCAGAACCGGTTGCCCGGATGCGCGAAGTGGTGGCCGGTGGCCGCGGTCATCAGGCTCGGATTGATGCCGCAGAAGAGCACGCGCAGACCGCCCGCGGCCACATCGGGGACGATGCGGTCGCGGGCGGCGCTCAGCTCTTCGGGGGTCATGCGGTGAACGCGGTGCCGGTCAGAGGATCGAGCCGGGAGCGTACGCCGCGGCCTGCGGGTGCTGCTTGGTGATCTCCTCGATCCGGGACACCAGCGTCGCCACCTGGTCGCCCGCCGCACCCGTGAACGAGAGCTTGTCGGCCATCAGCGCGTCCAGCTGCGCCCGGTCGAGCGGAATGCGCTCGTCGGCCGCCAGCTTGTCGAGCAGTTCGTTGCGCTCGGCGCCCTGCTCCCGCATCGCCAGAGCGGAGGCGACCGCGTTCTCCTTGATCGCCTCGTGAGCCAGCTCGCGGCCGACCCCCGCCCGCACCGCGCCCATGAGGACCTTGGTGGTCGCCAGGAAGGGCAGGTAGCGGTCCAGCTCACGCGCCACGACCGCGGGGAACGCGCCGAACTCGTCCAGCACCGTCAGGAAGGTCTCCAGCAGACCGTCGAACGCGAAGAACGCGTCCGGCAGTGCCACCCGGCGGACCACGGAACAGGACACATCGCCCTCGTTCCACTGGTCGCCCGCCAGCTCACCCGTCATCGAGGCGTAGCCCCGCAGGATCACCATCAGACCGTTGACCCGCTCGCAGGAGCGCGTGTTCATCTTGTGCGGCATCGCGGACGAGCCGACCTGCCCCGGCTTGAAGCCCTCGGTCACCAGCTCGTGCCCGGCCATCAGCCGGATCGTCTTCGCCACCGACGAGGGCGCCGCGGCGAGCTGCACCAGAGCGGTCACCACGTCGTAGTCGAGAGAGCGCGGGTAGACCTGGCCGACCGAGGTGAACGCCTCGGCGAAGCCGAGGTGTGCGGCGATGCGCTGCTCCAGGTCGGCGAGCTTGGCCGCGTCACCGCCCAGCAGGTCCAGCATGTCCTGCGCCGTACCGACCGGGCCCTTGATCCCGCGCAGCGGATAGCGGGAGAGGAGGTCCTCCAGCCGGCCGTAGGCCACCAGCAGCTCGTCGGCCGCGGTCGCGAAGCGCTTGCCGAGCGTCGTGGCCTGCGCGGCCACGTTGTGCGAGCGACCGGCGACGACCAGCTCGCCGTACTCCGCCGCGAGCTTGCCGAGCCGGGCCAGCACGGCCACGGTACGGTCGCGCATCAGCTCCAGCGAGAGGCGGATCTGCAGCTGCTCGACGTTCTCCGTGAGGTCCCGGGAGGTCATGCCCTTGTGGACCTGCTCATGACCCGCGAGGTCGTTGAACTCCTCGATGCGGGCCTTCACGTCATGCCGGGTGATCTTCTCGCGCTCGGCGATCGACGCCAGGTCGACCTGGTCGAGCACCCGCTCGTAGTCGGCCAGCGCTTCGTCCGGCACCTCGATCCCGAGGTCCTTCTGAGCGCGCAGCACCGCCAGCCACAGCTGACGCTCCAGCTTCACCTTCTGCTCGGGGGACCAGAGGACGGCCAGCTCCGTGGAGGCGTAGCGGCCGGCCAGGACATTGGGGATGCGAGGCTTCGCAGACACAGCAGTCACGTGGACAGATTCTACTGTCGGTTTCTGCAGGCCAGCGCCGCGGGCCTCTTTGTGGCTTGCTATGAAGGCCGGCTGCGCGAGCCGGCTGCGCGGGCCGGTTACGGAGAGCGGCTACGGCGGGTGGCTACGAGGACGCGGTGGCCGGGCCCTCCTCGGAGGGGAACCGGCGCCAGCCCGTCACCGGGCCCGGAGTCTCGGCGTCCGACGGCGTGATCCAGAAGGCCGAGGCCGCCCCGGCGTCGAACTGGGCGCCCCACCGGCCGTCCCCGGAGGACCGGCCCGTGAGCCGGCGGCCGATCCACGGCCCCAGGTGGCGGCGGGCGAAGCGGATGTCGTCGGCCCGCCGGTTCGCCCAGCGCGGCGGCAGCGAGGCGGGGACCGGCTCCTGCCAGTCGAGCTCCGGCGGCAGCCCCAGCGTCTGCCACACCGCCTCCGCCACCCGCCGGTGCCCCTCGGCGGCCAGGTGCAGCCGGTCGGCGTCCCACATGCGCGGGTCGCTGAGCGAGGGCGCGGAGTAGAGGTCGACCACCGAGGCGCCGTGCCGGGCCGCCAGGTCGTCGATCAGAGCGAACAGCGCCTCCATCCGAGGACGGAACCGGTCGAACACCGGCCCGTTGCGCCCCGGGCTGCGCATCAGCACCAGCTGCTTGCAGGACGGGGCCAGACGCTCCACGGCCTCCTCCAGCCGGCCCCTGACCATGCCCATGTCGCACTTGGGGCGGAGCGTGTCGTTCAGCCCGCCGACGAGGGTCACCACATCGGCCTGCATCGCCGCCGCCGCGCCCACCTGCTCGTCGACGATCTGGCTGATGAGCTTGCCGCGCACCGCGAGGTTGGCGTACCGGAATCCGGGGGAGCGGGCCGCGAGCCGGGAGGCGAGGACATCGGCCCAGCCCCTGTAGGTGCCGTCGGGCAGCAGATCCGACATGCCCTCGGTGAAGGAGTCGCCGACCGCGACGAGACTGGTGTAGGAGGCATTCAATTCCATGGCCCGTCGATTCTACCGTGACAGCTCCCCGTACCGTCCGGCCGGTACGGGGAGCTGTCACGGTCAGGCCTTCAGCGGGACCGCGCCCGGCCCACCAGCTCACGCAGCACGTCCTCCATCGTGACCATGCCGACCAGCCGGTCCCCCTCGTCGAGCACCGCCGCGAGATGGGTCCGGCTGCGCCGCAGCGCGGTCAGTACGTCGTCCAGCGGGGTCGCCGCGCGGACCCGGGCGATCGGCCGCAGAGCCGTCACCGGGAACGGCGCGTCCCGAGGCGTCGCGTCCAGGGCGTCCTTCACATGGAGATACCCCAGGATGCGGCCCTCGCTGTCCATCACCGGGAACCGCGAGAAGCCGGACACGTGCGAGAGCCGCTCCAGCTCCTCGGGCGTGGTGCCGACCCGGGCGTACAGCACCCGGTCCACCGGCATGACCACATCCCGTACGGGACGGCGGCCCAGCTCCAACGCGTGGTGCAGCCGCTCCGCCGACCGGTCGTCGACCAGCCCCGCGTCCCCGGCGTCCTGCACCATCCGGGCCAGCTGGTCGTCCGAGAACGTGGCGGAGACCTCGTCCTTCGTCTCGACCCGCAGGAGCTTGAGGAGCGCGTTGGCGAAGGCGTTGATCGCGAAGATCACCGGCCGCAGCGCACGCGCCATCGCGACCAGCGGCGGACCCAGGAGCAGCGCGCTGCGCGCCGGTTCGGCCAGCGCGATGTTCTTCGGCACCATCTCGCCCAGCAGCATGTGCAGATAGGTCGCCACGCTCAGCGCGATCACGAACGAGAGCGCGTGCACCAGCCCGTCCGGCACACCCACCGCGTCGAAGACCGGCTCCAGCAGATGGGCGATGGCGGGCTCCGCCACGATGCCCAGCACCAGGGTGCAGAGCGTGATGCCGAGCTGGGCGGCGGCCAGCAGCGCCGACACGTGCTCAAGGCCCCAGATGACGCTGCGGGCCCGCCGGTTGCCGGCCTCGGCCTCCGGCTCGATCTGGCTGCGGCGCACCGAGATCAGCGCGAACTCGGCGCCCACGAAGAAGGCGTTGGCCACCAGGGTCAGCAGGCCGATGAAGAGCTGAAGGACGATCATCGTGTCTCCTCCCGCCGCTGCTCCTCGGCACCGGGCGGCGGCGCGTGCAGCAGCGCCCGCGCGGCCCGGCGGCCCGTGGCGTCCACCACGTCGATCCGCCACCCCGCCAGCTCCACGCTGTCGTCCACCGTCGGGATCCGTCCCAGCTCCGCCGCTACCAGCCCGGCCAGCGTCTCGTACGGCCCGTCCGGCACGCGCAGCCCGATCCGGCTCAGCTGGTCGGTGCGGGCCGCGCCGTCGGCCGACCACAGGGTGCGGCCGTCGGCGTCCTCACCGGCGGCCGCCAGGTCGGATGTCTCGTGCGGGTCGTGCTCGTCGCGGACCTCGCCGACGACCTCCTCCACGATGTCCTCCAGCGTCACCACACCCGCCGTACCGCCGTACTCGTCGATGACCACCGCCATGGCGAGCTTGCCGGACAGCTGGTCCAGCAGCCGGTCGACGGTGAGCGTCTCCGGTACGAGGAGGGGTTCACGCAGCATCTCCGAGACGCGTTTACGGGGGCGCTCGTCGGCCGGGACCGCCAGCACGTCCTTGATGTGGGCCACGCCGACCACGGTGTCCAGGCTGCCCCGGTAGACGGGGAAGCGGGAGAGCCCGGTGGCCCGGGTCGCGTTGGCCACGTCCTCGGCCGTCGCCCGCACCTCCAGCGCGGTCACCTGGACCCGAGGGGTCATCACGTTCTCCGCGGTCAGCTCCGCCAGATTCAGGGTCCGTACGAAGAGCTCGGCGGTGTCCGCCTCCAGCGCCCCCTCCTTCGCCGAGTGCCGCGCCAGCGCGACCAGCTCCTGCGGGCTGCGGGCGGAGGCCAGCTCCTCGGTCGGCTCCAGGCCGAAGCGGCGCACGATCCGGTTGGCCGTGTTGTTGAGGTGGCTGATGAAGGGACGGAACACGGCCGTGAACATCCGCTGAGGCGTGGCGACCGCCTTGGCCACGGAGAGGGGCGAGGAGATCGCCCAGTTCTTCGGCACCAGCTCGCCGACCACCATCAGCACCACCGTGGACAGCGCCGTACCGATGACGAGCGCCAGCGTGGACGCCGCGGCGGGCGGCAGGCCGGCCGCCTCCACCGGGCTGCGGATGAGCTTGGCGATCGACGGCTCGGAGAGCATGCCGATCACCAGGTTGGTGACGGTGATCCCGAGCTGCGCGCCGGAGAGCTGGAACGTCAGGCTCCGTACGGCCTTCAGGGCGCTTCCGGCACCCCGGTCACCGCGCTCGGCGGCCCGTTCCAGCTCCCCGCGCTCCACCGTGGTCAGCGAGAACTCCGCCGCGACGAAGGCACCGCACGCGACACAGAGCAGCAGGGCGACGAACAGCAGAAGCACTTCGATCATCGGTTCACCTCCGTCCCATGATCAGGCAGGGTCGGTCGGACCGCGCGATGTCGGCGGATGCGGCTACCGGGAGGCTCGCCCACGGAAGGACGCTCACACCTTTCGGCAGCGGGTGACGGGAGGGGCAGGTCATCGTAGGCGTCTGCCCACCGGTGCCGAGTCCTACCCGGGTCGGTCCGCGAGTGGCTTGACCCAGCGGCTCCACTGCGGCTGATGCCCGTACCCCGCCGCGCGCCAGGCGTGGTGGGCCGGCTCGTTGCGGTCCAGCACCATGGCGTCGGCGCGCCGCCCGCCGAGCGCGGCGAACCGTTCCTCCGCCGCCGCGAGCAGCGCCCTGCCCACACCTGTGCGCCGCTGCTCCGGATGGACCGCGAGCCGGTAGAGATGGCAGCGCCAGCCGTCGAAGCCCGCGATCACGGTGCCCACCAGCGTTCCGCCCCGCTCCGCGAGGATCAGCGCGTCGGGGTCCCGTTCCACCAGGCGTGCGACCCCGTCCCCGTCGTCGCTGATGCTGGTGCCCTCCGCGGCCACCTTCCAGAACGCGAGGACCTGGTCCAGATCGGCCGGGGTCGCCGGCCGGAGCGAAAGATCGTCCATGGCGGCCATCCCACCATCCGCCGACCGGGGAGGTCGATCGCTTTACCGGGCCTCCCCTTGCCGCTGCTAGCACGCCCGCGCTAGCTTGGAAGGGTGCCCAAGACTCAGCTGAACGTTCGAGTGGACGAGGCCACCGCCGAGGCCGCGCGGCAGCGCGCGCTCCAGAGGGGGATGAGCGTGAACCGCTATATAGAGGAGCTCGTCCGACAGGACGCCGGCGAGGTGGGACAGACCTTCGTCGAGGCCGCCGCCGACTTCATGAAGCAGTACGAGTCGGTCTTCGCCGAGGAGTTCGGCCCGGAGCGCGACGGTCCTCGGCGCGAAGGCACCCGGCACGAGGGCACCCGGCACGAAGGCACCCGTTGAACCTGCGGATCGACCTCTCCTGGCTGCTCATGGTCGCCGAGCACAAGACGCCCGGTGACCCGCAGGTCGTCGACTGGGGCGCGCTCGTCGCCGCGGTCGCCCGCCACGAGGCGGAGATCTTCGGCAGCGCCGTCTACAGCGACCCGCACACGCGCGCTGCCGCCCTGTTGCAGCTGCTGCTGCACGTGCCGGCTCTCGAACACTCCAACGCGATGTTCGCCTCGGCCGTCGCGTACGGCTATCTCGTCGCCTCCGGCCTGAAGGTCATCACCTCACCCGAGCAGGTCCGCGATCTGGCCCTCCTGGTCAAGCAGGGCAAGGCGGACGTGCGGGCCATCGCGGACGAGCTGCGCCAGTGGAGCGTATGAGGCGCGGCGCGGTCACTCCACGGTGAACGGCTTACGGGCCACGCCCAGCACACACGGCGACGACGGGAACTGCACACCCTTCTCCGGGATCCGCAGCCTCCTGTACGTCCCCAGCTCGAAGCCCGCCGCCTCGATCGCGGCCAGCGGATCCCGGGCCGTGTGACAGCCGCCGAAGAGGAGCGGCCACACCGTCCGGTCCGCCGTGCGCTGTGCGGCCGCCAGAGCCCTGCCCGGTGCCAGCCCGTGTTCGAAGAACCGCAGTTCACCGCCCGGGCGCAGGACCCGCCTGATCTCGGCGAGCGCCTTCGGCAGATCCCGTACGGTGCACAGGACGAGTGAGGCCACCGCCGCGTCGAACGCCTCGCTCTTCACCGGCAGCGCCTCGGCCGCCCCCGGCACGACGTCCACCGGCACCTCGGCGCGCATGCCGGCGCGGGCGGCGAGCTGCCGCAGCGAGCGCTCCGGCTCCAGCGCCACCACCTCCGAGACGGCTCCCGGATAGTGCGCGAAGTTCAGCCCGTTCCCCGCACCGATCTCGATGACCCGGCCGGAGAGCCCCGCCAGCAGCTCCTGGCGGTACGCGGCGACGCCACCCTTAAGGTCGGCCGTCACGCTCATCTGGGCGTAGAAGCGGGCGAAGACCGGGTGGTGCACGGCGTCGCGCGGGAGCTTCCTGTTGCGCAGCTGCATGACGGACCTCCGTGAGCTGAGGGAGATGACGCGGCGGCTCTCCTCACCGATTCTCCCCCGTACCGGCGGATACAGGCAGTCCGTACGGTGCGGGCTCGGCGCGTACGACCCCCGTACGCGAACGGCCCGCCCCGTACGGCACGGGGGTGGACCCCCGCCTCAACCGACGTACGGCACCGAGATGGATCCCCGCCTCACACCGACGTACGGCACCGCGGTGGGCCCCCGCCTCACACCGACGGCACAGCCCATGTCCCGCCGAGCTCCGGGGCCAGCCAACCGCCCGCCCGCGCCGCGAAGTCGGCGCCCGACAGTCCTCCCACACCGGCCGGTACGGCTCCCAGCAGCGGGGCGCCCGCCGCCACCGGAAGGTCCTCGATGTTGCACCGGGCGGCCAGGTCCGGCCGCTCCGGCATGCTGCCGACCACCACGCCCCGGCACTCCAGCCCACGGGCCCGCAGCGCCTCCGCCGTCAGAGCCGTGGCGTTCAACGTGCCCAGCCCCGCGGGCGCCACCACCAGCACCGGAGCCGCCAGCAGCCGCGCCGCGTCCGCCAGCGTGGCGCCCTCGTCGTCGAACCGGACGAGCAGCCCGCCCGCGCCCTCCACCAGCACCAGGTCATGCTCGGTGGCCAGCTTCTCCGCCGCCTCGGCCACCTCGTGCGGCCGTACCGGGGCGAGACCCGCCCGCCGGGCCGCCGTCGCCGGGGCCAACGGCTCGGGGAACCGGGCCAGTTCGACCGGGGTCACATGGGCGCCGGCCAGCCGCGCCACCTCCGCCGCGTCTCCCGGCTCCCCGGGCGCGAGGCCGGTCTGCGCGGGCTTCAGCACCGCGACCCGGCGCCCCCGCGCGGCGGCAGCCACCGCGGCGGTCACCACGGTCTTGCCGATCTCCGTGCCCGTACCGGTCACCACCAGGATCGTCGCCATGCCGGTCCTCCCGTGCCGAGACGCCATCTCAGCCCTCCCGTGCCGCGGCGCACACGGCCCGGCAGATCCGTCGTACGTCGTCGTCCCCGGTGACGTACGGCGGCATCGTGTACACCAGGTCGCGGAACGGCCGCAGCCACACGCCCTCGCGCACGGCCGCCCGGGTCGCCGCCGCCATGTCCACCTCGTGGTCGAGCTGGACGACCCCGATCGCCCCCAGGACGCGTACGTCCACGACCCCGGGGATCTCCGACGCGGCCGCCAGACCGGAGCGCAGCCCCGCGCCGATCCGCGCCACCTCGCCCTCCCAGTCCTGCCCGAGCAGCAGGTCCACCGAGGCCGAGGCGATGGCGGCGGCCAGCGGGTTGCCCATGAACGTCGGGCCGTGCGCCAGCACCGGCACCTCGCCGCGCGAGATCCCCTCGGCCACCCGCGAGGTGCACAGCGTCGCCGCCATCGTGAGATAACCGCCGGTCAGCGCCTTGCCGACGCACATCACATCCGGCGAGACACCGGCATGCCCGGCGGCGAACAGCTTGCCCGTCCGCCCGAAACCCGTCGCGATCTCGTCGAAGACCAGCAGCACGTCCAGCTCGTCGCACGCCTCGCGCAGCACCCGCAGATAGGCGGGCGAGTGGAACCGCATCCCGCCGGCCCCTTGCACCACCGGTTCCACGATGACCGCCGCCACCTCGTCGGCGTGCGCGGCGATCAGCTCCCGCAGATGGGTCACGTAGGCGGGATCCGGCTCCGCGTCGAAACCGTCCGGCGGGGCGTCGGCGAAGACCTGGCGGGGCAGGGCCCCCGACCACAGCTCGTGCATCCCGCCGTCCGGGTCGCACACCGACATCGGCTGCCAGGTGTCGCCGTGGTAGCCGCCGCGCCAGGTCAGCAGCCGCCGCTTCTCCGGCCGCCCGGCCGAACGCCAGTACTGCAGGCACATCTTGACCGCGACCTCGACCGACACGGACCCCGAGTCGGCGAGGAACACGTGCTGGAGCGGCTCGGGCGTGATCTCCACCAGCCGGGTCGCCAGCCGGACGGCGGGCTCATGGGTGAGCCCGCCGAACATCACATGGCTCATCCGGTCCAGCTGGCCGCGCGCGGCCTCGTTGAGGACCGGGTGGTTGTAGCCGTGCACCGCCGACCACCAGGACGACATGCCGTCCACCAACTCGCGCTGCCCTTCCACGGGTTCGGCGAGCCGGAGACGTACGCCGGAGGCCGACTCCACGACCAGCGGCTCCTGTCGGCCCGGCATCGGACCGTACGGGTGCCAGACGTGCGCGCGGTCCAGCGCCCGCAGTTCGTCGGGAGCGTACGGCTTCGGCTCGGCGGGCCCGCCGAGTTCGGGAGCGTACGGCTTCGGCTCCGCAGGCCCGCCGAGTTCGGGGTCGTACGGCTCAGGCATTGGGCGCGAGGTCCGTCCCCGCACCGCGACGGCGGACCGCCACCAGATCCGTGCGCGCGGCGCCGGCCGTCTCCGTGGCCGGAGCCGGAACGCTCTCCTCACCACCCGCGTGACCACCGCACGGCCCGCAGCCGCCACCGGAACCTTCATGCGCACCACATCCGGCGGCACCGGACGTCTCATGCGAACCGCACCCACCGGCGAGCGCGTCGGCCCGGTGGCGAGGGAGCGTCGTCGTGCCCTGGCCCTCCACCTCGAAACCGGCGTCCGCGATCATGTCCAGGTCGGCCTGGCCCGCCTGGCCCTCGCTGGTCAGGTAGTCACCGAGGAAGATCGAGTTCACCAGGTGCAGCGCCAGCGGCTGCATCGAGCGCAGATGCACCTCGCGGCCGCCCGCGAGCCGGACCTCCACGTCGGGGCAGACGAAGCGGACCATGGCGAGGATCCGCAGGCAGCGCTGCGGGGTGAGGTTCCACTCCTTGGCCAGCGGCGTGCCCTCGAACGGGATCAGGAAGTTGACCGGCACCGAGTCCGGGTCCAGGTCGCGCAGCGCGAAGACGACGTCGACCAGGTCCTTGTCGCTCTCGCCCATCCCGGCGATCAGCCCGGAACACGCCGAAAGCCCGGCGGCCTGGGCCTGCTGCACGGTCTCCACACGGTCCGCGTAGGTGTGCGTCGTGGTGATCGCCCCGTACGTCTCCTCGGACGTGTTGAGGTTGTGGTTGTACGCGTCGGCGCCCGCCGAACGCAGCCGGTCGGCCTGTCCGTCGGAGAGCAGACCGAGACAGGCGCAGACCTCGACGCCCTCGTTCTGCTCCTTGATGGCCTCGATGGTCTTGGTGACCCGGTCCACGTCCCGGTCGGTCGGCCCGCGTCCGCTCGCGACGAGGCAGACCCGCTTGGCCCCGCCCGCCACTCCGGCGGCCGCCGCCTTGGACGCCTCGTCCGGCTTCAGCCAGGTGTACTTGAGGATCCCGGCCTTGGAGCCGAGCCGCTGCGAGCAGTACGAGCAGTCCTCGGGGCAGAGCCCGGACTTCAGGTTGACCAGGTAGTTGAGTTTGACGCGCCGCCCGAACCACTGGCGGCGTACCTTGCCGGCGGCGGCCACCACGTCGAGCAGGTCGTCGTCGGAGGTCGCCAGCACGGCGAGCGCTTCTTCGCGGGTCGGCAGTTCGCGCCGCAGCCCCTTGTCCACCAGCGTGTTCAGCAGGTCCATGAAAGATGATCCTGGCGTACGGCACCGCCTCCAGCCAAGGAGGAACCAGACAGGAGACGCGGGCGAGGGTGTGTGTATTGCCACACCCTGACCTGCTGCGCACCCCGCTAGGGTCTGTGAGCTGCCTACAAAAGGGACCGCCTCATGTCCTTCGCCCCGCCCTCCTCCCCGTTCGACTGGATCGACGACGAGGCCCGCCGCCGGGCCGCCGCCGGACTCGTCCGGGCCCTGCGCCCGAGGAGTGCGGAGGCCGAGCTCCTCGACCTGGCGAGCAACGACTACCTGGGCCTCACCCGCCACCCCGAGGTCACCGCCGCAGCGGCCGGTGCCGCCCACCGCTGGGGCGCGGGCGCGACAGGATCGCGGCTGGTCACCGGCACCACCACGCTCCACACCGAACTCGAACACGAACTCGCCGACTTCTGCGGCTTCGAGGCGGTCCTCGTCCTCTCCTCCGGCTACGCGGCCAACCTGGCGGCACTGGCGGCACTCAGCGGACGCGGTTCGCTCATCGTCTCCGACGCCGGCAACCACGCCTCCATCGTCGACGGCTGCCGGCTCTCCCGCGCCGAGACCGCCGTCACCCCGCACGCCGATCCGGACGCCGTCGCCAAGGCGCTGGCGGCCCACGACGGACGCGCGCTCGCCGTCACCGACTCGGTCTTCTCGGTCGACGGAGACGCGGCACCGCTCGCCGAGCTGGCCGAGGTCTGCCGCGCCGCGAACGCCGCCCTCGTCGTGGACGACGCCCACGGCCTCGGCGTCCTCGGCGACGGCGGACGCGGCGCGCTCGCGGCAGCCGGACTCGCGGGCGGCGGGGGAGTGGTCGCCACCCTCACCCTCTCCAAGTCCCTGGGCAGCCAGGGCGGCGCGGTCCTCGGACCGGCCCGGGTCATCGACCACCTGGTCAACACGGCCCGTACGTTCATCTTCGACACCGGCCTCGCCCCGGCGGCGGCGGGCGGCGCACTGGGCGCGCTCCGGCTGCTGCGCCGGGAGCCCGAACGCGCGGCCAGGGCCCGGGAGGTGGCCACCGCGCTGTACGGGCGGCTCACCGCCGCCGGGCTGACGGCGGTCCGCCCGGACGCGGCGGTCGTCTCCGTGCGGGCACCCTCCGCCGACGCGGCGGTGCGGTGGGCCGCCGACTGCCGTGCGGCCGGCGTGGCGGTCGGGTGCTTCCGGCCGCCGTCCGTGCCGGACGGCATCTCCCGGCTGCGCCTCACCGCGCGGGCCGACCTCACCGAGGAGCAGATCGGCACCGCGGTGGCCACGGTCGTCGCCACCGCTCCCCGGGAGGCCGGTGTTCCGCTCAGCTGAAGGGGAGCGGCTCCAGCCCGGCCACGAACGTGGTCCAGGCAGTGGTGGAGAAGCGGAGCGGCGGCCGCTCCACGTCCTTGGAGTCGCGTACGGCGAGGAGCGCGCCGCCGGGCTCGGGGCCGTACAGCCGCGCGGTCTCCACGCAGTTGTTCATCCCGGTGGAGCGGCTGCTGCGGCGCCACCTGAGCGGCTCCGTGCGGGGTACGAGACGGTCGGACATGGTGCCCCCCTCGGGCAGAGTCGGACGTCCTGTCGGGTCAGCGGGTCGGTGCGGTGCATCGGATCAGCGGTGCATCGGATCAGCGGTCCGTCGTGCTAGCGCAGGCCGCAGCGGATCGCGTCGATGAGGTCCAGCGACCCGTCCGGCGTCAGTGCGTGTGCCTGCAGGGTGCGGAAGGCCGAGCCGTACGCCTCAAGGTCTTCTCTCCGCTCCAGATAGAGGCTACTCGTCAAGTGGTCGAGAACGACCACATCCAGATCAGAAATGTTCGGAAAGGAGAAGATGACGAAAGGACTGGTGAGCCCGACGTACCCGCCGACCGAGAACGGCAGCAACTGCAGCTGTACGTGAGGGAGTTGAGCCACCTGGGTCAGATGGTCCAACTGGTCGCGCATCACCTCGAGCCCGCCCACCCTCCGGTGCAGCACCGCCTCGTCCAGTACGGCGGTGAACCGCAGCGGCGGCCTCGCGTACAGCACCCGCTGACGGGTCAGCCGCACCTCGACCAGCGAGTCGAGATGGTCCGCCGGCAACCCGTCGAGCGAGGCCCGGGTCACCGCCCGCGCGTAGCCGGCCGTCTGGAGGAGGCCCGGCACCACCGAGGTCTCCAGGGTCCGCACCGTATCGGCCTGGGACTCCAGGCTGATGAAGTCGCGGTACTGGGGCGGGATCAGCCCCCGGTAGGCGTGCCACCACCCCGCGCCTCCACCGCCCGCCGACCCCGCCAGCACTTCGAGCAGGGCGCGCAACTGCGCGTCCCGCACCGCGTAGAGGTCGAGCAGGCGCGTCACGTCCGCGGGCGTGACCCCGCTGGCGCCGGTCTCGATACGGCTCACCTTCGACTGGTGCCAGCCGAGCAGGTGCGCCGCGTCCCGGCTGGTGAGTCCGGAGCCGTGCCGCAGGTTCCGTAACTCCTCGCCGAGCTTCCGTCGTCGGACGACGGGGCCGTGCTGCATCCGGGTCTCCTCGCGCTGTGCGGAACGGAACGGGGCCAGGCCGTCACGCACCGCGTGATCCGGGCCCGCAGGGGGGGCCAGTGTGCCCGTCGTCCGGGTGGTGCGGGACCCGAATTCACCGCTTCGAGCGACAGATATATGCATATCTTGGTCGAACGTCGTTACAGCGAGCTTCAACAGTGGCAGTCTGGCGCGAAGCACAATCCCGGCCGACCGCGGGTCGGCCGGGGCGCGAAAGGGACGGCGTCGCCATGGCAGACCATCAGGAAGCAACCGTCACCCTGCCGAGCGATCCGGTCTCGGTCTCCTCGGCCCGTAGACATGTGGCCAGGACGTTGGCCGAATGGGGCCTCTCCGAGGAGACGGAGCTGGCCGACACCGTCCGGCTGATCATCTCCGAACTCGCGACCAACGCGGTCCAGCACACGTTCGGCCAGTCGCCCACCTTCACCGTCGATCTGCGTCTGGAACGCGACGAGGAGTTGCACCTCGGCGTGACGGACAGTCACCCTCGGTGGCCTCAGCGGCTGCCCGCCGCCGTACGGCAGGACAACGGGCGCGGCATGGTGATCATCCGGGCGCTGGCCAAGGAGTACGGGGGCCGGCTGACGGTCGTCCCGACGGCCGAGGGCGGCAAGACGGTCTGGATCACGCTGCCGTGGGCGGTGCCGGTCCAGGGCTGACGGCCGGGCGCGGGCGGGGCGGCGGAGCTCAGGCCGCCGCCCCGCCCGCCCGGCTCAGGCCACCGATCAGCTCGCCGCCGCCCGGCCGAACCCGCTCCGCAGCAGGGCCAGCAGTGTCGCCGCCGCCGCGGTGGCCCGGTCGCCGCGGTGGACCACGGAGATCGTCCGGCGGAAGTCCGGAGGCTCCAGCCGCCGGACCGCCAGCGGCGTGGCCGACAGCGACGCGACCATCTCCGGCACCACCGCCACCCCGAGCCCCGCGCTGACCAGCGCGCACACCAGCGCGTAGCCGGGCGACTCGCAGACCACCGCCGGTGCGGCGCCCGCCGCCGCCAGCGCGCTCTCCACCCCGCGCCGGGGCGGATGCGCCGGAGCGCTGCTGATCAGCGGCCGTCCCGCCAGCTCGGCGACCGGCAGCCGCCCGGTGCCCTCGGCGAGCCGGTGCCCGACCGCGGTCGCCAGCACCAGCTCCTCGACCAGCAGTGGCTCGACGGTGACCCCGGCCGGCGGCGGGTCGGCCACCGCCGGCTCGTACGCATGGGTCAGCGCCAGGTCCACCTCGCCCGCGGCGACCGCCGCGATGCCGCCCGGCGGCTCGTACTCGGCCACGGCCAGCTCCACATCCGGATGGGCCCGCCGGAACGCGCTCAGGACCGGCGGCAGCAGATGCACCCCGGCCGTCGTGAACGTCCCGACCCGCAGCCTGCCGCCCGACAGCCCGGCCAGCTGCGCCAGCTCGTGCCGTGCCCGGTCCAGTTCGTCCAGCACCCGCCGCGCCCGGCCCGCCAGCAGCTCACCGGCGGCCGTCAGCCGCGCGCCGCGATGGTGGCGCACCAGCAGCGCCGCGCCGGCCTCCCGCTCCAGTTTGGCCAGCTGCTGGGAGAGCGCGGGCGCGGTGTAGCCCAGGTGGGCGGCGGCCCGGGTGATCGATCCGGTCTCGGCGACCGCCACCAGCGCGGTGAGCCGCGTCGGGTCGTACATGAAGCGTTCCTTTAGGCAGACCCAGAAGATTGCAAGTACACGCTAAAGGCTCCGCCGGTCCAGGCTGGATCCATGGACGCACAACTGATCGCCTTCACCGGGGTCGCCGCCGGAATGGTCGCGCTGCCCGGAGCCGACTTCACCGTCGTCGTACGCAACGCCCTGGCCACGCGCACCACCGGTCTGGCCACCGCCCTCGGTGTCGCCGGAGGGCTGCTCGTCCACACCGCGCTCGCCGTGGCGGGGCTCGCGGCGGTGCTGGTGACGATGCCCGTCCTCTTCCGCACGGTCCAGTTGCTGGGCGGCGCGTACGTGCTCTACCTCGGGATCAGCGCCTTGTACGCGATCCGGCGCCGGGTCGCCGAGGAGCGCCGTGCACCGGACCAGGTGCCGCCTCAGGGGCCCGAGGCGTCCGGCGGCGTACCGGAACAGCCGGTACGTGAGGGGTTCGGGCGTGCGCTGCGGCAGGGGTTCCTGACCAACGCGCTCAACCCCAAGGCGCCGGTCCTCTTCCTCAGCCTGCTGCCGCAGTTCGTCCCGGACGGGCAGCCGCCGCTGCCCAGGACCCTGCTGCTCGCCGCCCTCGTCGTCGCTCTCGCCCTCGTCTGGTTCTCGGCGCTCGCCCTGCTGGTGGACCGGCTGGGACGGTGGCTGCGCCGGCCGCGTACCGCCCGGGCGATCGAGGGCGGCAGCGGCGTGGCGCTCACCGGACTGGGCCTGGCGCTGGTGGCCGGGCCCCTTCTGCGCTGAGGAGGGGAGGGGTCGGGGCCCTTGCGGGCGGCACGGAGAGGTGCGCCGGTGCCGCCCGCAAGGGAAGAGCGTCCGGTCGGTGGGTCAGCGGACCCGTCCGTACCAGACGCTCTTGGACCAGATTTTCGCCTTGCGCACCACGTCCCCGGATTTGGGGGAGTGCCAGATCTTGTTGCCTCCGGCGTAGATGCCCACGTGGTAGACGTTGCGCCCGGAATGGAAGAAGACCAGGTCACCGAGTTTGCGCTGCGACTTCGAGATATGGCGGGTCTTGTTGTACTGCTGCTGTGCGGTGCGGGGAAGTTTCTTCCCGGCCTTCTTGAACGAGTAGACCGTCAGCCCCGAGCAGTCGAACCGGCTGGGACCCGCGGCTCCGTACTTGTAGGGAGCCCCCTTCTTCGACGCGGCGATCTTGAGCGCCTTCGTCGAATGGGTGGCGGCCTCGGCGCCGTCGACGAGGCCGGGCGCCAGCATCGCCGACGTCACGGCGAAGGTGAGTACGGAAGCCGTACCGACCCGGGCGAACAGAGACGGGACATGAACCTGCGCAGACATGCGCAACCCTTCGTCAGCCGCCTGTGAAGGATGACCTGTCGGGTTCGGGCTGGCGAAGTTGCCCGGCCGCGCGCTGCGGCTTCACCCCGAGGGCTTCCCGGTCTCCCGGTCGGCCCGTTGTGCTCGGGTCCTCCACTCCTGCCGATCCACTCCTGTCGACCAGTCATCCGGGAGGCGGCAGGACTCGGCGTCCACCCGGACCGCCCCGCCGCGGCGGCGGGGGCTTGTCGTCCCAGGGATCTTGACTCACGAAGTGCCGGATTTCCGAGCTGAAACGGCGATTTGTGAGTCTCCTCACCACTGATCCATTCAGGTGGACAGGGGCGGTTCGCGCCCGCCGACGAGCCCGGCGCACGCCCTCGTACCAGCGACGAAAGGGTGGATTTCGAGTACGGACCGCGCGTCGAGCGCAAGTTGGGGCGTCGCTCGCGCGGGTGATCGCCTACGCCGAACGAGCGAGGAAAATCGGTCGCGGGACCGGGCGTGTCGCACGCCAGGACGACTGGCCCGCTCCCGTGGTGCGCTTCGCACGCCAGGACGACTGGCCCGCTCCCGTGGTGCGCTTCGCACGCCACGACGACCGGCCCGCCCCCGTCGCGCGGAGCGGCTCAGTTCGGGGCCGGCGGCATGGCGACCCGGCCCGCCCGCCGCTCGCCGTCCGGCACCCGCAGGGCCCGCGCGAGCGTCGCCGCGTGGATCTGTCGCTCACCGCGCTCGTGCATCAGGGCCAGCGCGTCGCGCAGGGCCGCCGCCCGGGAGGCCAGGGCCTGGGCGGCCCGCAGGGCGCTGTAGGTGTCGCTGCCGCGCGCCGGGTTGATGCGGCCCACCTGGTCGAGAACCGCCAGATAACAGTCGATGAACTCGCCCTCGGCGCGGGTCAGCGCGGGCAGCGGCGGGAACTCCGGCGGCTCCATGGGCAGTTCACCTCACGTCATGCGGCGGCTGGGAGAGCGTGCGGTCCTCCACGACGTGGTCCACCAGTCCTTCGGATGCTGGTCCGGCCCGTGTGCCGGACCGGCATCCGGGTGAACAGCTCGCGGGTGTGCACCAGTTCGTGCGCGTGGCTCTCCAGACCGGACGGCCGGCCCCGCAGCGGATCGGCCCGTGCGGGTTGCTGAATGACTACCCGCGCGCCGGGCGGAGCATGTCCCCGGCCGGTCCGGCTCCGCGTGCGCCGCGAGGGGGCTGGCGGGTGCTTGGCGGTGGGCGCCTATTCGCAGCCGACTCCGTCGCCGTCGCGGTCGAGGTGGGAGGCGTACCCGGGATCGCCTCGTCTGATGGGCGCGGCGCCCGCGGCCCGGACGGCCGTGCAGTTCTTGTAGTACGTGGAGCCGCCGGCCGCATCGTCGTCATCGTCGTAGACCGGTTCGGGCGCCTCGGCGATCGGCTCCGGCGGTGGAGCGGTGACGGTCACCCGTACCTTCTTGATCTTCGTTACCGTCGGGGCCGGCTCCGGGCTCGCCGTCACCGTGACCTTCGCGGTCTCCGTCACGGTGACGGTCACCGTCGGCCCCGGCTCCGCCTTCACCGCCGCCGTCCGCACGGTCTCCGGCTGCTCACCGGTGGCACCGATCCCGATGCCGAGCAGGAACAGCACACCGGCGGCAGGAAGGACGACGCGCTTACGGGCCCACCGCGGCCCGCTGGAAGGGCTGGGCGGCGGAACGGTGATGCCAGGCCCCCAGTCCGCTTGGCGTGACGGGTGCTGCGGGTCGTTCCAGTTCATGTTCCCCCCAAGGAAGTTCGTGGAGGGATGACGCTAGTGAGCCGGACGCACCTGGAGGAGCGAGATGTTCCGTTGGTGATGGAGTTGTGACCAAGGCGCGGGGGAGCGGTGGTCGGGGTGCCGGGCTGTGGGGATGCCGCAAGGCTTCTGGGCGGTTCCGCGGCGCCCCCTCACGAGCCACCCGCCGCGCTGCCGTCGAAGAACGCGACCGAGCGCGGCAGTGATCCGCCCGCGCCCGGCGGCAGCCACTGGCCGATCGCGTCGCACGTGCGGGCCCTCCGGTCCGGCGACGACCGCTCCGTATACGACCCGGTCCTCCACCGCTTCCCGCGTCGCCGCTCTGGTCCGAGACGCTGCACGACGGACGACTCGCCGCACAGCCGGACGAGGGTTACGCCACGATGCGCGCCGCATGGACCACACTGGTCGAGGCCTACCGGCACGCCGGGATCCTGAGCGGTGACGTGGCGGCCGGCCATGCGGCGCGCACGATGATCGCCACCGCCCAGGACCTCATCACGCAGGAGGCGCTCTTCGGGGACGTACGCCCCGAGGTGCTGGAGCGGCCTGCGCGGGCTGATGTCCATGGGCCCGCAAAAGGCCAGTTAACGCAACGGAAAAACTTCCGCCCTAACGTGCAATACCTGGTCGCGAGAGCCGGGTTCCCCGTTCAACGAACTGTTGAACGGGGATAGGGTCCCGCTGCGCCCGGAGGCCGGTGCCGGGCGGAAGACGATGAGGTGGAAGCGTGCAACTGACCCCGCACGAGCAGGAACGCCTGCTCATCCATGTGGCCGCCGACGTGGCCGAGAAGCGCCGGGCACGCGGGGTGAAGCTCAACCACCCCGAGGCGGTCGCCCTCATCACCGCCCACCTGCTGGAAGGCGCCCGGGACGGCCGCACGGTCGCCGAACTCATGGCGTCCGGCCGCAAGCTGCTCACCCGCGACGAGGTCATGGAAGGCATTCCGGAGATGCTGCACGACGTCCAGGTCGAGGCCACCTTCCCGGACGGCACCAAGCTCGTCACCGTCCACGATCCGATCGTCTGACGGGGCCGCGCCGATGATTCCCGGAGAGATCCTGTACGGGGACGGAGGCATCGCCCTCAACGAGGGGCGTCCCGTCACCCGCCTCACCGTCCTCAACGCCGCCGACCGCCCCGTCCAGGTCGGCTCCCACTACCACTTCGCCGAGGCCAACCCCGGCCTGCGCTTCGACCGCGCGGCCGCGCACGGACTGCGGCTGCACATCGCGGCCGGTACGGCGGTCCGCTTCGAGCCCGGCATCCCCGTCGACGTCGAACTCGTCCCTCTCGCAGGCCGCCGCATCGTCCCGGGCCTGCGCGGCGAGACCGGAGGTGCGCTCGATGCCTGACCTCGACAGGGCCGTGTACGCGGACCTCTTCGGGCCCACCACCGGCGACCGGATCCGCCTCGCCGACACCGACCTCTTCGTCGAGATCGAGGAGGACCGCTCCGGCGGCCCCGGCCACGCGGGCGACGAGGCGGTCTTCGGCGGGGGCAAGGTGATCCGCGAGTCCATGGGCCAGGCCCGCACCACCCGTGCCGAGGGCGCACCCGACACCGTCATCACCGGCGCCGTCGTCATCGACCACTGGGGCATCGTCAAGGCCGACATCGGCATCCGCGACGGCCGCATCACCGGCATCGGCAAGGCCGGGAACCCGGACACCATGGACGGCGTCCACCCCAACCTGGTGATCGGCCCGGAGACCGAGATCATCGCGGGCAACGGCAAGCTCCTGACAGCCGGCGCGGTCGACGCGCACGTCCACTTCATCTCGCCGACCCTTCTCGACCAGGCGCTCTCCAGCGGCATCACCACCCTCGTCGGCGGCGGCACCGGACCCGCCGAAGGCACCAAGGCCACCACCATCACCCCCGGCCCCTGGCACCTGGCCCGGATGTTCGAGGCGCTGGAGACTTTCCCCGTCAACATCGGGCTGCTCGGCAAGGGCAACACCACCTCGCGCGACGCCATGTACTCCCAACTGCGCGGCGGAGCACTCGGATTCAAGATCCACGAGGACTGGGGCGCCACTCCGGCCGCCATCGACGCCTGCCTCACCGTCTGCGAGCAGACCGGCGCCCAGCTCGCCATCCACACCGACACCCTCAACGAGGCCGGGTTCGTCGCCGACACCCTCGCCGCCATCGCCGGACGCACCATCCACGCGTACCACACCGAGGGCGCGGGCGGCGGGCACGCGCCCGACATCATCACCGTGGTCTCGGAGCCGTACGTCCTGCCCAGCTCGACCAATCCCACCCGGCCGCACACCGTCAACACCATCGAGGAACACCTCGACATGCTGATGGTCTGCCACCACCTCAACCCGGCCGTCCCCGAGGACCTCGCCTTCGCGGAGTCCCGTATCCGGCCCTCCACCATCGCGGCCGAGGACATCCTCCACGACCTCGGCGCCATCTCGATCATCTCCTCCGACTCGCAGGCCATGGGCCGCATCGGCGAGGTGATCCTGCGGACCTGGCAGACCGCCCACGTCATGAAGAAGCGGCGTGGAGCTCTGCCCGGCGACGGGCGGGCCGACAACCACCGGGTCCGTCGCTATGTCGCCAAATACACCATCAACCCGGCGGTCGCGCAGGGCCTGGACCGGGAGATCGGCTCGGTCGAAAGCGGAAAGCTCGCCGACCTCGTGCTCTGGGACCCGGCGTTCTTCGGCGTGAAGCCGCAGCTCGTCATCAAGGGCGGCCAGATCACGTACGCGCAGATGGGCGACGCCAACGCCTCCATCCCGACGCCCCAACCGGTCCTGCCCCGGCCGATGTTCGGCGCACTGGGCCGGGCGGCCGCACGCGGCTCCTTCAACTTCGTCACCGAGACGGCGATCGCGGACGGACTGCCCGAACGGCTCGGCCTGGAGAAGGAGTTCACGCCGATCACCAGCACGCGAGGGGTCACCAAGGCGGACATGCGGGAGAACGACGCGATGCCGCACGTCCACGTCGACCCGGACAGCTTCGCCGTCACCATCGACGGCGAACCGGTCGAGCCCGCACCGGCGGCGGAACTGCCCATGGCCCAGCGCTACTTCCTCTTCTGAGCCGGGCGGACCACCAGCCATGTCACGCGCAGCCCTGCTCGTCCTCGCCGACGGCCGGTTCCCCGCCGGCGGCCACGCCCACTCCGGCGGCGCCGAACCGGCCGTCACCCAGGGGCGCATCCGCACCGCCGACGACCTCGCCGCGTTCTGCCGGGGCCGCCTGCACACCACCGGCCTCACCGCCGCAGCCCTCGCCGCGGCCGCCGCCCACGGCCTCGACCCGCTCGCGCTGGACGAGGCCGCCGACGCCCGTACGCCCTCACCGGCTCTGCGGGCCACCGCGCGCAAGCTCGGCCGCCAGATGATGCGGGCCGCCCGCGCCACCTGGCCGAGCCCCGAACTCGACGCGCTCGCCACGGCCCGGCCGCGCGGCGCCCACCAGCCCGTCGTCCTCGGCCTCACCGCCAGGGCGGCCGGGCTGAAATCCGAGGACGCCGCGCACTGCGTGGCGTACGAGACGGTCAGCGGACCGGCCACCGCCGTGGTCCGGCTGCTCTCCCTCGACCCCTTCCACGCCACCGCCGTACTCGCCCGCCTCGCCCCCGAACTGGACCAGGTGGCCGCCCAGGCCGCCGAGGCCGCACGCCAAGGCATCGACGCCCTGCCCGCCGCCTCGGCCCCGCTCCTCGACATCACCGCCGAGGCGCACGCCGCCTGGCCGGTCCGCCTCTTCGCCTCGTAACCCCGACCACCACAAGGAGTCCCCGTGCACCTCGGCCACACCCACGACGGCCCCGCCGCCGTCAGCGCCGACGCCACCCGCCCCGACGGCACCCGGCGCGCCCTGCGCATCGGGCTCGGCGGCCCGGTCGGCTCCGGCAAGACGGCCACCGTCGCCGCACTCTGCCGCGAGCTGCGCGACCGGCTCTCCATCGCCGTCGTCACCAACGACATCTACACCCGCGAGGACGCCGCCTTCCTCCTCCGCAACGCCGTCCTGCCGCCCGAGCGCATCCAGGCCGTGGAGACCGGCGCCTGCCCGCACACCGCGATCCGCGACGACATCTCCGCCAACCTCGAAGCCGTCGAGGACCTGGAGGACGCGGTCGGCCCGCTCGACCTGATCCTCGTCGAGTCCGGCGGCGACAACCTCACCGCCACCTTCTCCAAGGGTCTCGTCGACGCCCAGGTGTTCGTCATCGACGTGGCGGGCGGCGACGACATCCCGCGCAAGGGCGGCCCCGGCGTCACCACCGCCGACCTCCTGGTCATCAACAAGACCGACCTCGCCCCGTACGTCGGCTCCGACCTCCAGCGGATGGCCCGGGACGCCAAGGAGCAGCGTGGCGAACTCCCCGTACTCTTCACCTCGTTGACCTCCGCCGAAGGCGTCGGGCCGGTCGCCGACTGGGTGCGGGCGCAGCTCGCCGCCTGGACCGCATGAGCGTCCACGCCACCGCCCGCCTCCGCGCCGAACCCGACGGCCGCGGCTCCATGGCCCTGCCCCTCCTGGAGTCCGCAGGCCCGCTGGCCCTCCGCCGCACCCGCTCACCGCACCCGGAACGCGCCCGGGTCACCGTCGTCGGCGCCATGAGCGCCCCGCTCAACGGCGACCGCCTCGCCATCGAGGCCGAGGTCGCCGACGGCGCTCGCCTCACGGTCGACGCGGCGGCGGCCACGGTCGCGCTCCCGGGCGCGCGGTCGGCCTCCGGCCCGTCCGCGTACGACATCCACCTGACCGTGGGGGAGCGAGCCACCCTGCACTGGCTCCCCGAACAGGTCATCTCCGCCCACGGCAGCAACCTCCACCAGACCACCCGCGTCGAACTGGCGCTCACCGCAAGCCTGTTGCTCCGCGAGGAACAGATCCTCGGCCGCCACGACGAACCCACCGGAGCCCTCACCACCCGCCTCACCGTCCACCGCGCGGGCCGCCCGCTCCTGGACCAGCAACTCGCCTACGGGCCCGGCGCGTCCGGCGGCTGGGACGGCCCCGCCGTCCTCGGCGGCCACCGCGCGGTCGGCCAACTCCTCCTGGCCGACCCGTCCTTCGAGGACGCCCCGCTCCCCGCCCGCCTCCTCGGCCCCACCGCCGCCCTCACCCCGCTCGCCGGACCCGCCGTCCTGGTCACCGCCGTGGCCGCCGACGCCCGCCTGCTGCGCGGAATCCTGGACGAGGCGATGCACGAGCTGCTGGACGGGCTGAAGGCGAACAACAGCTCCTGAGTCCGCTCAGCGGATTTCCTTCACCGGTTATGGGTTCGGTAAAGAAACAGGTGTACGCCCTGGTCCCAGGAACCCCGCAGGCGAAAGGATCCCCGGAACGCTCCGATGGAGACCACGCCGCCACCGGCGGCGCATCGGACGACGATGGGGGAGGTTCCACGTGGGACGCACAACAGGGCTCGGCGCGGCCGGCGCGCTGATGGCCGGCGCGCTCGTCGCGGGAGCGATCACCGCGCCCGCCGCGGAGGCGATACCGGTATCCGCCGACGGCCGCCACCACGGACGGGCGGACTCCGAGGCGCGCGGCGTGAAGATCGCCGCCGAGCGGGCGGGGAAGGCCGGGATCGACTGGCGGGACTGTCCGAAGGACTGGGGCCTGCCCGCTCCCATCCAGTGCGGCTGGGTGACCGTGCCGCTCGACTACGCGAAGCCGTACGGCAAGAAGATCCAGCTCGCCGTCGACCGGCACACCAGCACCGGCACCCAGGCCGAGCGCCAAGGCGCTCTGGTCTACAACCCGGGCGGGCCCGGCGGCTCGGGGATGCGCTTCCCCACACGGGTCACCAACAAGAACCCGCTCTGGACCAAGACCGCGAAGGCGTACGACTTCGTCGGCTTCGACCCGCGCGGCGTGGGCCGGTCGGCGCCGATCTCCTGTGTCGACCCGCAGGAGTTCATGAAGGCTCCGAAGGCGGACCCCGTTCCCGACAGCGAGGCCGACAAGCGCGCGCAGCGGAAGCTGGCCCGTGAGTACGCCGAAGGGTGCGGCGAGCGCAGCGGCTGGATGCTGCCGCACATGACCACGCCCAACACCGCACGCGACCTCGACGTCATCCGGGCCGCGCTCGGCGAGAAGAAGCTCAACTTCCTCGGCGTCTCCTACGGCACCTACCTGGGCGCCGTCTACGGCACGCTCTTCCCCACCCACGTACGCCGCATGGTCGTCGACAGCGTGGTCAACCCGGCCCGCGAGAACATCTGGTACCGGGCGAACCTCAACCAGGACATCGCCTTCCAGACGCGCTGGGACGACTGGAAGGCGTGGGTCGCCGAGCACGACTCCGTCTACGGCATCGGCGACACCCCGCGGAAGGTCGAGAAGGAGTGGCTGAAGCTCCGCGCGGCCGCCAAGAAGAACCCCATCGGCGGGGTCGTCGGCCCCGCCGAGCTCATCGGCTTCTTCCAGAGCGCCCCGTACTACGACTCCGCCTGGGCGCCCACCGCCAAGACCTGGAGCGCCTACCGGGCCGGTGACACCCAGGCGCTGATCGACGCCGCCGCACCCGACATGAGCGACCTCGCGGGCAACGCGTCGGCCGAGAACGGCAACGCGGTCTACAGCGCCGTCGAGTGCGCCGACGCCCAGTGGCCCACCGACTGGCGCACCTGGGACCGCGACAACACCCGGCTGCACAAGAAGTACCCCTTCATGACGTGGGCCAACGCCTGGATGAACCTGCCCTGTGCCACCTGGCCGGCCAAGCAGCAGACCCCGCTGAACGTGAAGACCGGCAAGGGCCTGCCCCCGGTCCTCATCGTGCAGGCCGAGCGCGACGCCGCCACCCCGTACGAGGGCGCCGTCGAGCTGCACCAGCGCTTCAAGGGCTCGCGGCTCATCACCGAGAAGGACGCCGGCTCCCACGGCGTCACCGGGCTGGCCAACCCCTGCGTGAACGAACGGGTGGACACCTACCTGCTCACCGGGAAGACCGACCGGCGCGACGTGGTGTGTGCTCCGCACGCCACGCCGAAGCCGTAAGGACGCTTTCGACGACCGGGGCCCGCTCAGCGGCGGCCCCGGTCGTACGCCTCCAGCCAGGCGTCCTCCGCCGCATAGTCGAAGAGCGTCTTCCCGTAGTTCCGCGCCATCTTCGGGAACGCCTCCCGCCAGTCCCGCCCCGCCAGCTGCCCGGCCAGCCACTCGACCGTCTCCGGCAGCGACTCCACGTACCCCGTCACCGGCCGGTACCCGAGCTCCCGCTCCGCCGCCGTCATGTCGTACACCACGGGATGCGCCCCGCTCCACGGTGTCTCGCCCACACCCCCTTCGGGCGGCGGACCGTCCACCAGGACCGTCTCCGTCTCCCGGCCCAGCACCGCATCGATCGCCGCCCCGATCCCGGCCACCGTCGGCGCCTGCGGATCCGCCGCGTTGAGCACCCGTGAGCCGGGTCGAAGGGCCGCCAGCCGGATCAGCTCGGCCGCGTTCGCGACATGGACCGGATGGAAGCGGCTCTCGCCGCCGTACGCGAGCACCCGTCGCCGCCGTCCGTCCAGCAGCCGCTTCACGAAGTACAGCTCGCGCGGCGTCCGGCAGTACGGCCCGTGGACCGCGCCCGCGCGCAGCAGCGTCACCGGCAGCGCTTCGCCCGCCGCCAGCAGTTCGCGCTCCAGCAGCACCTTCCGCGTCCCGTACGTGGCATCTCCCGGAGCCACCGTGGCCTGGCTCTCCGGCAGCGGCACGGGATAGCGCGGGAAGCCGTCGGGCTCGGCCTGGGTGTCGAAGCTGCGGCCGCGCTCGTCCTCGTACACCGCACCGCTGGAGATCACGACCGCCGAGCCGATCCGGCCGGCCAGCCCGGTCAACTGCCGAGCGTGCGCGCCGTCGAACGCCACCATGTCGACCAGCACGTCACAGCCGTCGCCGAGCGCCCTCTCCAGCGCGCCTTCCTCGTCCCGGTCGAGCGCCAGCGCCCGGACCCCGTCGTCCCACCGCTCGTCCCGGCCGCCGCCGCGCGATACGGCGGTCACCTCCCAGCCGTCCCCGGCGAGCGCGCGCACCGCCGCCCGCCCGATCTGGCCCGTCGCTCCCAGCACCCACACATGTCCGTTGCTCATGGAACCGACGCTAGGCGCAGCGAGCGGGGCCGGGCCAGACCGCTCTGCTGGTGGCGAATTCGCCGTCAGCGTCGCAGCTTGGGGAACTTCCTCGGCGGTGCGGCCTCCTGCTCGGCCGCCTTCACCTTGGCCGCGTACTCGTCCACGTACTCCTGGCCGGAGAGTTCGAGGATCGCGTACATGATCTCGTCCGTCACGGCCCGGATCGCGGCCTTCTGGTTCTCCATGCCCGCGTACCGCGAGAAGTCCAGCGGCTCACCGAACCGGATCGCGACCTGCTTGATCTTCGGGAGTTTCTGGCCGGGCGGCTGGATCTCGAACGTGCCGAGCATGGCGCACGGGATCACCGGCACCCCTGCGGTGAGCGCCATGACCGCCACCCCGACCTTGCCCTTGTAGAGCCGGCCGTCGTGCGAGCGGGTGCCCTCCGGGTAGATGCCCAGCAGCTCGCCCTTGCTCAGCACGCCCAGGCCCTCGCGGATCGCCGCCTGGCCCGCGTCCTTGCCCGAGCGGTCCACCGGGATCTGGCCCGCGCTGCGGAAGAAGGCGGCGGTGAGCCTGCCCTTGATCCCCGGGCCGGTGAAGTACTCGGCCTTCGCGAGGAAGGTGATGCGCCGCTTGAGGATGGCGGGCATGAGGAAGTGGTCGGAGAAGGAGAGGTGGTTCCCGGCGACGATCGCCGCGCCGTCCTCCGGGATGTTCTCCAGCCCTTCGATACGAGGGCGGAACAGCACCCGCAGCAGCGGTCCCAGCACGACATATTTCAGGACGTAATAAAACACCGTGCGGATGCACCTCGCTCTGCCGGGCCGGCGTCAGGGTCGCGTACTGCCGGGTCGCTGCGGACTTCCAGGTCATGGTCGTGCCGGGGACCGTCAGTGTAGGTCCCCGGCATCACCGTGCGACCGTAACGAACCGTCCCCCCGGCTCGTACCCGCCACCGGGCCCCTCAGGCGTGGCCACCCGCCGTGACGGGTCAGGTGTCCTGGGTGGCCAGCATGCCGAGCGTGCAGAGCCCCAGCACGATCCAGCCGAACCAGAGCCAGCCGCTGCTTCCGAGCGCCACCGTGTACGCCGTCACCGTGACCAGCGCTCCGACGGTCAGGTATCCCATGGTCTTCGTCGATCCGGACATGCGCGTCCCTCCTCGTCGGCCGCGCGGCCGTTCACTCCATGGTCGCCCCGGAAGCGCCCCCCGCGCTACTGTCGCGCCTGCAATGACGCGAGATAGGCGTTGTACGCCTCCAGCTCCTTGTCACCGTCGCGATCGGCGGCCCGGTCCGAGCGCTTCGCCGCCCGCTGCTCGGAGTGGTACCACTGGTACACCAGCGCGATCAGCACCAGCACGGACGGGATCTCGCTGAACGCCCACGCGATGCCGCCCGCCCAGTTCTGGTCGCTGAGGGCGTCGATACCGAGGGACGCGGGCGGATTCTCGTACGTCTTGACCATCGGCGTGCTCGCCATCATCAGCGCGATCCCGAAGAACGCGTGGAACGGCATCCCCGCGAACAGCTCCAGCATCCGCATCACATAGCCCGGCCGGTGCGGGCCCGGGTCGATGCCCATGATCGGCCAGAAGAAGACCAGGCCGACGGCGAGGAAGTGCACCATCATCCCGATGTGGCCGGGCTTGGAACCCATCAGGAAGTCGAAGACCGGCGTGAAGTACAGCGCGTACAGGCTCGCGATGAAGAGCGGGATCGTGAACGCCGGATGCGTGATGATCTTCATGTAGCGGCTGTGCAGCAGCTTCAGGAGCAGCTCGCGCGGCCCGGTCCGGCCCCGCCCGGCGGGCGGCAGCGCGCGCAGCGCCAGCGTCACCGGCGCGCCGAGCAGCAGCAGGATCGGCGACAGCATGCTGATCACCATGTGCTGCACCATGTGCACGCTGAACATGACCATGCCGTAGTCGTTGAGTTTGGTGCACATCACCAGGGCGATGCTCAGCACACCCACGGTGAAGAAGACGATCCGGTTGACCGGCCAGCCGTCGCCGCGCCGACGCAGCCGCGCCACGCCGTACCCGTAGAGGGCGAGCGCCAGGACGCAGCCGGTCAGGAAGAACGGGTCGGGCGAGAGCTCCAGCCCCCGTCCCAGCGTGAACGGCGGCAGATCCATGTTCATGCCGTGCCCGCTGTGATCCATCTGTTCACTCCCGATGGGGACACGTCCCCGTTTCGTGCCGGTTGTCCGGTACAGCGTAGAACTGCCCCCGGCCGCGCTCGCGGCCGGGGGCAGTTCTGGAGGAGCGGCGAACTAAAGTACGCACTCCGCTTCGGCGTACCGCTCGGCCGGGACCGTCTTCAGCGTCTCGACCGCCTCCGCCAGCGGGACCATCACGATGTCGGTGCCGCGCAGCGCGGTCAGCATCCCGAACTCGCCCCGGTGCGCCGCCTCCACCGCGTGCCAGCCGAACCGGGTGGCCAGGACGCGGTCGTACGCGGTCGGTGTGCCGCCGCGCTGGACGTGGCCGAGGATGACCGGGCGGGCCTCCTTGCCGAGCCGCTGCTCCAGCTCACCGGAGAGCTGCGTGGCCACCCCGGCGAACCGCTCGTGGCCGTAGATGTCCTTCACGCCCTGCTCGAACTGCATGGAGCCTTCGCGCGGCTTGGCGCCCTCGGCGACCACCACGATGGCGAACTTCTTGCCCGCCGAGAAGCGCTTGCCGACCAGCTCGGTCAGCTCGTCGATGTCGAAGGGGCGCTCGGGCACGACGATGGCGTGCGCGCCGGCCGCCATGCCGGAGTGCAGGGCGATCCAGCCGGTGTGACGGCCCATGACCTCGACGATCAGCACGCGCTGGTGCGATTCGGCGGTGGTCTTGAGGCGGTCCAGCGCCTCGGTCGCGACGCCGACGGCGGTGTCGAAGCCGAAGGTGACGTCGGTGGAGGCGATGTCGTTGTCGATGGTCTTGGGGACGCCGACGATGGGCAGTCCGGCCTCGGAGAGGAGGTTGGCCGCCTTCAGCGTGCCCTCGCCGCCGATCGGGATGATGGCGTCGAGGCCGAGGTCGGCGACGTGGCCGCGGGCCCGCTCCACACCGTCGCGCAGATGCGCGGGCTGGACCCGGGAGGAGCCGAGGATCGTGCCGCCGCGGGCCAGGATGCCGCCCACCGCGTCGAGGTCGAGCTTGCGGTAGTCGGCCTCCAGCAGGCCCTTCCACCCGTCGTGGAAGCCGATGACCTCGTCACCGTGGTCCACCACCGCGCGGTGCACGACGGAACGGATGACGGCGTTGAGGCCGGGGCAGTCGCCGCCGGAGGTGAGTACGCCAATGCGCATGGCCCGAAAACCTTTGCAACGTTGAGTCGACGACCGGACCACGTCGTCCGGTTGGATCCCCGCCACCCTACCGGCGCAGGGTGGCGGGACCGAACCGTCCGTCCGCCTGCTGGACTCCGCTCAACCGAGCGGAAAACCCCTCATCAGGCGGGCTGTGTCGCCGACGCGATCCGCTCCGTGCGCAGCGCCTCGTACCAGCGGTCGTCGGTCGGCGGCAGCGCGTTCACGTCGAGCGCCAGCTTCAGCAGATGGTCGGCGATCTGCGGGTTGCGGGCCATCACGGGACCGTGCATGTACGTCCCGAAGACCGTGTCGTTGTACGCGCCCTCCGTGCCGTCCCCGGTGCCGTTGCCCCGGCCGAACCGCACCCGGGCGAACGGCCGTGCCGTCGGGCCGAGATGGGTGACGCCCTGGTGGTTCTCGAACCCGGTCAGCGCCTCCAGACCGAGGTGCGGGTCGATGTCCGCCAGGACGTCGCCGACGCACCGGGCACCTTCGCCGCGGGTCGAGACCACGTCGAGGAGGCCGAGACCCTGCTCGCGCTCACCGAGGTCGTTGATGAACTCGTGGCCGAGGATCTGGTAACCCGCGCAGACCGAGAAGATGATCGCGCCGTTGGACGCGGCCCGGCTCAGCCCGCCGTCGCGGCGCAGCCGCTCCGCCGCCAGGCGCTGCGGCCGGTCCTCGCCGCCGCCGATCAGATAGATGTCACCGGACGTCGGCACCGGCTGGTCGCTGCGCACGTCCACGCGCTGCACGTCCAGACCGCGCTGCCGGGCCCGCCGCTCCACGACCAGCGCGTTGCCCTGGTCGCCGTAGGTGCTGAGGAGGTCGGGGTAGACCCAGACCAGACGCAGACCGTTGTTGCTCATGCTTCGTCCTCTCCGGAGGTGGCCGGGGCCGGGGTCAGTTGCCGACACGACGGCGCAGATCCTGGAAGGCGGTGTAGTTGGCGATGACCTCGATACGGCCGGGCGGCGCGTACTGCACGGCCTCGTCGAGGTTCTCGCAGACCCGGAAGTCGAGACCGGCGACTTCGAGGCGGACCGCGAGGTCCAGCTTCCGGTCGCCGAGCACGAAGATCGGGTGGCCGGCGAGCTGGGTGTAGTCCACGTCCCAGAGCCAGGAGGTGTCCGTGCCGTCGGCGCCGCGCGCGTTGACGGAGAGGATCACCGGCGTCGGCGGCGGGTCGATCAGCGAGAACGTCTCCAGCCAGCCGGCCGGGTTCTTCGCCAGCAGCAGCCGCAGCTCGCGGTTGTTGAAGTTCACCACGTCGTAGCGTCCGGCGACCGCCTGCACCTGGTACATGCGCTCCAGCGCGACCTGCGGCGGCACTCCGAAGACGGCGGCGACGGCGGCCGAACTGGTGGCGTTCGCCTTGTTCGCGCGGCCGGGCAGCTGGAGGTGGATCGGCCAGGCCGAACCGTGCGGGTCCAGCACGTAGTCACCGTTGAGCGCCCAGCTCGGCGCGGGACGGCGGAAGCCGCACTGACCGCAGAACCAGTCGTCGCCGGGGCGCTGCATCACGCCGCCGCAGGACGGGCAGGACCAGGCGTCGTCCTTCCACGCCTGACCGGCCGCCACCCACACCACGTTCGGCGAGGAGGAGGCCGCCCAGACGACCAGCGGGTCGTCCGCGTTGGCGATGATCACGGCCTTCGAGCCGGAGAGGCCCTCGCGCCAGTGCTCGGCCATCATCCGGGTCTCGGCCGCGCGGTCCAGCTGGTCGCGGGAGAGGTTGAGGAGTGCGATCGCCTTGGGGGTGGTGTCGCGGGCGACACCGGCCAGGTACTTCTCGTCGACCTCGATCACGCCGAACTTCGCGTCCGAGCCGCCGGCCAGCGCCGAGGTGATGCCCGCGGGCATGTTCGCGCCGAGCGCGTTCGACACGACGGGCCCGGCGGCCCGCAGTGCCTCGGCGATCAGCCGGGTGGTGGTCGTCTTGCCGTTCGTCGCCGACACGAGGATCACGTCCAGGTGCTGCGCCAGCCGCCCCAGCAGGTCGGGGTCGAGTTTGAGCGCCACCCGGCCGCCGATCACCGATCCGCTGCCCCGCCCCGCGGCGCGTGACACCGCCGCCGCGGCCTTGCCCGCCGTCACGGCCAGCTTGGCCCGCGGCGACAACGGCTCCGTGTTGCCTGCCATCGTCCTAGATCCTCCTTGCATCGGTCCGCGCCCAGCCTATCGATGTCTGTCGCAACGACCGCACCGCGGCACCACGGAACTGGCGGACCGCGGCGGAACGTACGCTTGCCGCCATGCGAAACCGCCCGATCCCCGGCAGTTCCGGACTCGTCCGTGAGATGAGTCTGCTCGGCGACCCGTTGCTCCACCGCGCCTGTGAGGACGTGACGGATTTTGGACCGTCGCTCGCGAGGCTGGTCGAGGACATGTTCGCCACGATGTACGCCGCGCAGGGTGTCGGGCTCGCCGCCAACCAGATCGGCGTCCCGCTCAAAGTGTTCGTCTACGACTGCCCGGACGACGACGACGTCCGTCATCTGGGACATGTCGTCAACCCCGAACTGGTCGAGGCGGACGGACTCACCGTACGCGGACCGGAGGGATGTCTGTCACTTCCGGGTCTGGAAGCGGGCACGGAACGCTTCGACCACGCGGTCGTCGAGGGCCTGACGATGACGGGCGAGCCGGTGCGGATCGCCGGGACGGGCTGGTTCGCCCGGTGCCTCCAGCACGAGTGCGACCACCTGGAGGGCCGGGTCTACACCGACCGGCTGACCGGGCTGCGGCGGTCCCGGGCGCTGCGGGCGGCGCGCCGGGCGCCGTGGGCCCGTAAAGCCTGAGGCGTACGGGGCCAGAACCCCGGCCCGCTCTCGTACGGGAGTGACGTGACGGGTCTAGAACCCCGGCCCGCCCTTCACGTCGCGGTCGCCCGCCTCCGCCAGTCGGCCCCACAGCAGGTCGGCGAGGCTGCGCACCAGCCGCTCGCGCGAGCAGGGCCGGTCGGCGAGCCACCAGTCGCCCGCCGCGTGCATCATGCCGACGATGCCGTGGCCCCAGATGCGCGCCATCTGCTCGCTGTCGGGCCCGAGGTCCACGCGCTCGGCGATCACCTGGCCCAGCTCCTCGCCGAGGCGGCGCAGCAGCGGGGCGGAGTGGCGGCCGACGTCGAAGCCCTGCTCGGCGGAGAGGGCCACCTCCGCCGAGGTGGCGGAGTCGTCGGAGGGGTGCATCAGGAAGCGGTAGACCTGCGGGCGGGCCTCGATCGCGGCGAGGTAGGTGTCGAGCGTGGCCTCGACCCGGGCGCGGCGCTCGGCCGGCGCGTCCAGGGCCGCGCGCAGGGCGCTGAGCAGGGCGTCGGTGTGGCGTTTGGCCAGCGCGCGGTAGAGGCCGCCCTTGTCCCCGAAGTGGCGGTAGAGGATGGGCTTGGTGATGCCGGCCTCGGCGGCGATCGCGTTCATGGAGGCCTGCGGGCCGTCCCTGAGCACCACCCGGTCCGCCGCTTCGAGCAGCTCACGGCGGCGGGCCTCGGCCGCGGTCCGCTGCCGCTCGGCGCCGCGTGTGGTCTCCATGTGGTCTCTCCCGCCCCTGGCCATGCGATTTCTTCACGACTGCTTCTTCGCGCCTGCGCAACGTAACACCACGCCCGGCGCCCTTGTCGATCAGCTCCGAGGCGGTTGACAGCGTCTACTGTCCGGTAACAGACTGCGGTTACCGCAAGTAACGCATGCTTTTCACGGCACTGCATGGAGGGGAACATGGCCGAGTTCACGCTCGATCTCAACGATGACCAGAAGCAGGTCCGTGACTGGCTCCACGGCTTCGCGGCGGACGTCATCCGCCCCGCGGCCTCGGAGTGGGACGAGCGTGAGGAAACGCCCTGGCCCGTCATCCAGGAGGCGGCCAAGGTCGGCATCTACTCCCTCGACTTCTACGCCCAGCAGTTCTTCGACCCTACGGGGCTCGGCATCCCCATGGCCATGGAAGAGCTGTTCTGGGGCGACGCGGGTATCGCCCTCTCCATCGTCGGTACGGGCCTGGCGGCCGTCGGCGTCCTCGCCAACGGCACCGAGGAGCAGATCGGCACCTGGATCCCGCAGATGTACGGCGACGCGAACGACGTGAAGGTCGCCGCCTTCTGCTCCTCCGAGCCCGACGCCGGATCCGACGTCGCCTCCATGCGGACGCGGGCCGTGTACGACGAGGCCAAGGACGAGTGGATCCTCAACGGCACCAAGACCTGGGCGACCAACGGCGGCATAGCCAACGTCCACGTGGTCGTCGCCGTCGTCGACGCGGACCTCGGCTCCAAGGGCCACGCCTCCTTCATCGTGCCGCCGGACACCCCCGGCCTCTCCCAGGGCCAGAAGTTCAAGAAGCACGGCATCCGGGCCTCGCACACCGCCGAGGTGGTCCTGGAGGACGTCCGCGTCCCCGGCCACTGCCTGCTCGGCGGCAAGGAGAAGCTCGACGAGCGCCTCGCCCGCGCCCGGGAGCGCGCCAAGGCCGGCGGTGAGCGGGTCAAGAACGCGGCGATGGCCACCTTCGAGGCCTCCCGCCCGGCCGTCGGCGCCATGGCCGTGGGCACCGCCCGGGCGGCGTACGAGGTCGCGCTCGACTACGCCAAGACGCGCAGCCAGTTCGGCCGCCCGATCATCGACAACCAGGGCATCGCCTTCCAGCTCGCCGACATGCGCACACAGATCGACGCGGCCCGGCTGCTGGTCTGGCGTGCCTCCTGGATGGCCACCACCGGCAAGCCGTTCACCTCGGCCGAGGGCTCGATGTCCAAGCTGTACGCCAGCGAGACCGCCAAGAAGGTCACCGCGCAGGCCATCCAGATCCTCGGCGGCAACGGCTTCACCCGCGAGTACCCGGTCGAGCGGATGCACCGGGACGCCGCGATCTACACCATCTTCGAGGGCACCAGCGAGATCCAGCGCCTGGTGATCGCGCGCACGCTGTCGGGCATGCCGATCCGCTAGCGGACATACGCAAAAGGGGGCCGTCCAGGGACGGCCCCCTTTCATGCCACCGCTCAGCCCGGCAGCTGCGCCTCGATCGCCGCCACGACCTCCGTCGACTCCGGCTCGCTGCGCGGGCGGATCCGGGCCACCGGCTCACCGGCCGGCGAGATCACGAACTTCTCGAAGTTCCACTGGACGTCCCCGGCCTCACCGTCCGCGTCCGCCAGCTTCGTCAGCTCCGCGTACAGCGGGTGCCGGCCGGCCCCGTTGACCTCGGTCTTCTCCAGGAGCGGGAAGGTGACGCCGTACGTCGTCGAGCAGAAGGTCTCGATCTCCTCCGCGCTCCCCGGCTCCTGCCCGGCGAACTGGTTGCAGGGCACGCCGAGCACGGTCAGCCCCCGGTCCCCGTACGCCTGCTGCAGCCGCTCCAGGCCCTCGTACTGCGGCGTGAGCCCGCACTTGGACGCCACGTTCACCAGCAGGACGGCCCGGCCGCTCCAGGCGCCCAGCGTGGTCGGCTCGCCGGTGAGGGTGTGCAGCGGAATGTCGTGCAGCGTCATGAAGCTCTCTCCCTGATCATCGCGTGTGGTGCTCATTGTGCCGCTCGCGGTCCGCCGCTCACGGACCGGCGAGCTCCTTGTAGTAGAAGGTGGTCGGCTTGAGGCTGCCCGCCGGATCGGCCGCGTATCCCGGTACGGAGCCGACCTCCGTCCACCCCGCCTTGCAGTACACCTGCTCGGCCAGGCTGCCGCTCTCGGTGTCCAGGATCAGCAGCGTGATGCCCTCCACCTCCGCGTACGCCTCCACGGCCTCCAGCAGCGCCCGCCCGAGCCCCTGGCCGCGGGCGGCGGGGCGGACCATCAGCTTGGCGACCTCCGCGCGGTGGCGGGCGTTGGGCAGCGGCGCGCGGACCAGCGCGATGGTCCCGGCGACCTGGCCCCCCTCCCGGGCGATCCAGATGGAGACCTCACCGGACTCCACGGCGCCCGCGCGCTCCCGCCACCAGACGGCGGCCTTCTCCCGGTCCAGCGGGGCCAGGAAGCCCACCGAAGAGCCCTCCTCGACGGTCTCCACGAGCAGCTCGGCCATCGCATCGGCGTACGTGACCAGCTCGGGGCCGCTCACGTGGACGATCTCGGTCATGCGCAGGGGTCCTTTCACAGCTGAACAGTCGGGAGGGGGACGGACCGGGGCCGGACGCCGACGTGATCCGGCTCCTCCGCCGTAGGTTTCCTATCCGCATGGTCTCCCCGATATGCGGGAGGCGTGCCCCGAAGAGGTCAGGTCCCCTTCTCCGGGCCCGCGTGATGGGCGCGCCGGAGGCCCACCCGCTGCCAGACCGCCCGCTGGATCTTGAGCACGGCCGCGCCCACCACGATCAGCACCACGATGTTCACCACGAGCTGGACGAGCGAACCCCAGGCGTCGGGCCAGCTGGTGAACGCGGTGGAGACGGCGATGTCGGCGGCGGCGGGGATCGTCGTGACGGAGATGAACACGCCGAGCAGCGCGCTCGTCCTGGCCTCGGTCAGCGACACGATCCCGACGATCCCGGCCAGGGTGGCGACGGCGATGGAGAAGAAGTTCGGTGTGTTGATCAGGTTGGAGACGGGGCGCAGTCCCCGGTCGAACGCGTCCGACTCCAGGCCGAAGCCACGGATGAGGAGACTGAACAGGAAGGTGACGGCGATCGTCAGAAGGAAGCCCGTCCCCAGCGCGAACAGGCCGCGCCGCACCATGGCGCCGTGCTTCTGGTCGATCCCGAGCGCCACGGCGACGATCGCCCCGTACTCGGGCCCGACGACCATGGCCGCCACGATCAGGATCTGCGAGTTGGTGACGATGCCGACCGAACCGATCATTCCCGCGATGACGAGATAGAGGTAGAAGCTCGGCCGGTACCGGCCCTCCGCCCGGATCCGTGCCTCGACCTGCTCCCAGACCGGCGCCCCTCGCAGCGGTCCGAGGGCCCGCCGTCCGCCCTCCGCGGCCGCGCTCGCGAAGGCCATGTCCACCGGTTCGATGACCAGCGAGCCCCGCTGGTCCACCCGCAGGGTCCGCAGCCGGTGCAGGACCTCGTTGGCCGCCCCGGTCAGGATGTCGCAGGCGATGGAGTCGCCGTCCGGATGGCGCGCGGCGGCCCGCTGCAAGATCAGGTTGAGCACGCACGGATCGTCCGCGAGCAGGGCGACGACCTCGTCGGTGAGGTCGGGCGGGCTCACCGCGCGGATGTGGATCATGTCCATACCGCTACCTCCGCGGCTCCGGCTGCGGCTTCAGTTCCGGCTCCGGATCCGGCTCCGTGGGACGGAACTCCGCCCGGCCGGCGGCACGGGGGTCACTCCAGTAACGCGGCCCCGGCCCCGTTCGGCAAACCGGGCATCCGCCGACCGTGGAGCCCGCCGCCCCCTCGGGCGGCCACGCGGCCGTACTGGGAGGATCGGGGCGTGGACACTCCCGATACCCTCCCCGAACCGCTGCCCGGGGCCCAACCGCTGTCCGGGGCCGACGGGGCCCTCGCACCGGACCCGGCGGCCGAGGACGCCCCGACCCGCCGCCTGGTCCGCTGCCGCCTCTGCGGCCGCCCTCTCACCGGCGCCGACTCCCGCCGCACGGGCCTCGGGCCCTCCTGCGACGCCAAACTGCACCCCGCACCGCCCGACATCCGCACCCGCCGCCACGAGGTCGACCAGGACACGCTGCCGGGCACGTGAACACGGGCCGCACCACAGCAACACGGGCCGTACTACAGCCGCCGGAACAGCCCTTCCTGCACCACCGACACCAGCAGCTGACCCGCACGGTCGTAGATCCGGCCGCGCGCCAGACCGCGCCCGCCCGTCGCGATCGGCGACTCCTGGTCGTACAGGAACCACTCGTCCGCCCGGAACGGCCGGTGGAACCACATCGCGTGGTCCAGGGACGCCATGTCGAAGCCGCGCGGGCCCCACAGCGGCTCCACCGGGATGCGGACCGCGTCCAGGAGCGTCATGTCGCTCGCGTACGTCAGCGCGCACGTGTGCACCAGCGGGTCGTCGCCCAGCGGGCCCACCGCGCGCATCCACACCGCGCTGCGCGGATCGGCGTCCTGGATCTCGTCCTTCGTCCAGCGCAGCCGGTCCACGTAGCGGATGTCGAAGGGCTGGCGGCGGGCCATCCGCTCCAGCGCCTCCGGCAGCGCGCCGAGGTGTTCGCGTACCTCCTCGGCGACCGTCGGCAGCTCCTCCGGGTCGGGGACGATCCGGGCCGGCGGCAGCTGGTGCTCGAAGCCGGCCTCCTCGGGACGGTGGAAGGACGCCGTCAGGTTGAAGATCGTCCGGCCCTCCTGGACGGCCGTGACCCGGCGCGTGGTGAAGGACCTGCCGTCGCGGACCCGCTCGACCTGGTAGACGATCGGTACGCCGGGACGGCCCGGGCGCAGGAAGTAGGCGTGCAGCGAGTGCACCGGCCGCTCCCCGTCGGTCGTCCGGCCCGCCGCCACCAGCGCCTGGCCCGCGACCTGGCCGCCGAAGACCCGTTGCAGGGACTCCTCCGGGCTGCGGCCGCGGAAGATGTTGACCTCGATCCGTTCCAGGTCGAGAAGGTCGACCAGGCGCTCGGCCGGATTCGTCATGCCGTACCTCTCCAGTTCCGCGTCGGGGATCCGCTCACAGCTGTCCGACCTCGGTGACCCGGACGACCGCCCGGCCCTCCTCGTCGGACGCGGCCAGGTCCACCTCGGCCTTGATGCCCCAGTCGTGGTCGCCCGCCGGGTCGGCGAACGCCTGCCAGACCCGCCACAGCCCGTGCGCCGGGTCCTCCTCGATCTTCAGCAGCTTCGGGCCGCGCGCGTCCGGGCCGGTGCCGATCTCCTCGTGGGCGTCCCAGTACGCGTCGAGCGCCTCGCCCCACGCGTCCTCGTCCCACCCGGAGTCGCCGTCCAGCTCGCCCAGAGCACCGGCCCGGTCCAGCGCGGCCAGCTCCACCCGCCGGAACATCGCGTTGCGCACCAGCACCCGGAAGGCGCGCGGGTTGGCCGTGACCGGCTTGACCTCGTCCGCCTTCTCCTGCGCCTGCTCGGCCGTCTCCACCTCGGGGTTGGCCAGCTGCTCCCACTCGTCCAGCAGGCTGGAGTCCACCTGGCGGACCATCTCGCCGAGCCAGGAGATCAGGTCCTGGAGGTCCTCGGACTTCACGTCGTCCGGGATCGTGTGCTCCAGCGCCTTGTACGCGCTCGCCAGGTAGCGCAGCACGATGCCCTCGGTCCGGGCCAGCTCGTAGTGCGAGGTGAACTCGGTGAAGGTCATGGCCCGTTCGAACATGTCCCGGATCACCGACTTCGGCGACACCGGGTGGTCGTTCACCCACGGGTGGCTCGTGCGGTACACGTTGTACGCGTGCCACAGCAGCTCGCTCAGCGGCTTGGGGTACGTGACCTCCTGGAGCCGCTCCATCCGCTCCTCGTACTCGACGCCGTCGGCCTTCATCTGCCCCACGGCCTCGCCGCGCGCCTTGTTCTGCTGGGCCGCCAGGATCTGCCGGGGGTCGTCCAGCGTCGACTCGACGACCGAGACCATGTCCAGTGCGTACGACGGCGATTCGGCGTCCAGCAGGTCGAACGCGGCCAGCGCGAACGTGGACAGCGGCTGGTTCAGCGCGAAGTCCTGCTGGAGGTCGACCGTGAGGCGCACGATCCGCCCCTCGGCGTCCGGCGTCTCCAGCTGCTCCACCACCCCGCCGTCCAGCAGCGAACGGTAGATGGCGATGGCCCGCCGGATGTGCCGCAGCTGCGCCCGGCGCGGCTCGTGGTTGTCCTCCAGCAGGCTCCGCATCGCCTCGAAGGCCTTGCCGGGACGCGCGATGACCGCGAGCAGCATCGTGTGCGTGACCCGGAAGCGGGAGCTCAGCGGCTCCGGCTCGGACTGGATCAGCTTGTCGAACGTGGTCTCCGACCAGGCGACGAACCCTTCGGGCGCCTTCTTACGGACCACCTTCCGCTTCTTCTTCGGGTCGTCGCCCGCCTTCTTGACGGCCTTCTCGTTCTCGATGACGTGCTCGGGGGCCTGTGCCACGACGAACCCGGCCGTGTCGAACCCGGCCCGCCCGGCCCGCCCGGCGATCTGGTGGAACTCCCGCGCCCGCAGCGTCCGCACCCGGGTCCCGTCGTACTTGGTGAGCGCCGTGAACAGCACCGTACGGATCGGTACGTTGACACCGACGCCGAGCGTGTCCGTCCCGCAGATCACCTTCAGCAGACCCGCCTGCGCCAGCTTCTCCACCAGGCGGCGGTACTTGGGCAGCATGCCCGCGTGGTGCACGCCGATGCCGTGGCGCACGTAACGGGAGAGGTTCTGGCCGAACTTGGTGGTGAAGCGGAAGCTGCCGATCAGATCGGCGATCTTCTCCTTCTCCTCCTTCGTGCACATGTTGATGCTCATCAGCGACTGCGCCCGCTCGACCGCCGCCGCCTGGGTGAAGTGCACGATGTAGACCGGCGACTGCCGGGTGTCCAGCAGCTCGGTCAGCGTCTCGGTGATCGGCGTGAAGCGGTACTCGTAGCTCAGCGGCACCGGACGGGTCGCCGAGCGCACCACGGAGGTCGGGCGGCCGGTGCGGCGGGTCAGGTCCTTCTCGAACATCGAGACATCGCCGAGCGTCGCCGACATCAGCACGAACTGCGCCTGCGGCAGCTCCAGCAGCGGGATCTGCCACGCCCAGCCCCGGTCCGGCTCGGCGTAGAAGTGGAACTCGTCCATCACGACCTGGCCGATGTCGGCGTACTTCCCGTCGCGCAGCGCGATGGAGGCCAGCACCTCCGCCGTGCAGCAGATCACCGGGGCGTCCGCGTTGACCGAGGCGTCACCGGTCAGCATGCCGACGTTCTCGGTACCGAAGAGCTTGCACAGGTCGAAGAACTTCTCCGAGACCAGCGCCTTGATCGGCGCGGTGTAGAACGTCACCTTGTCCTGGGCCAGCGCGGTGAAGTGCGCGGCGGCCGCCACCAGGCTCTTGCCCGAGCCGGTCGGGGTGGAAAGGATCACGTTCGCCCCGGACACCACCTCGATCAGCGCCTCCTCCTGAGCCGGATACAGCGTGATGCCCTGGCTCTCGGTCCATGACGAGAAGGCCTCGAAGAGGGCGTCGGGGTCGGCGGTCTGGGGGAGCTGGTCGATGAGGGTCACGCCCCCATCTTGCCTGCCTTCGGACCGGATGAGGGAACCGGCGGGCACCAGGAAGATCATGGGCGATACGCTGCGCACTCAACCAGCCCGCGCCGCACCGGTGATGGGCGCACCATGCTCTGGGGGCGGAACAAGCCATGATGGGACCGGCACACTCTCTGTCAGGGGCAGCGGCCTGGCTGGGGGTGGGTGCGGCGGCCGCCGCGGCGGGCCACACGATGCCCTGGCCCGTCCTCGTCGTCGGGGCGCTGATCTGCGCGGGAGCCGCGCTCGCCCCGGACCTCGACCACAAGTCGGCCACCATCTCGCGCGCCTTCGGCCCGCTCTCCAAAGGGCTCTGCGAGATCACCGACAAGCTCTCGTACGCCGTCTACAAGGCCACCAAGAGCACGGCTGACCCCCGCCGCACCGGTGGCCACCGGACACTGACCCACACCTGGTTCTTCGCCGTCCTGATGGGGGCCGGCTGCTCCTTCGCCGCGATCAACGGCGGGCGCTGGGCGGTCCTCGCGATCCTCTTCGTCCACCTGGTGCTCGCGGTGGAGGGCCTGCTCTGGCGGGCCGCCCGGGCCTCCAGCGACGTCCTCGTCTGGCTGCTCGGTGCCACCAGCGCCTGGATCCTGGCCGGCGTCCTGGACCAGCCCGGCAACGGCGCGGGCTGGCTCTTCGACGCTCCCGGCCAGGAGTACATGTGGCTCGGCCTGCCGATCGTGCTCGGCGCCCTGGTCCACGACATCGGGGACGCGCTGACCGTCTCGGGCTGCCCGATCCTGTGGCCGCTGCCGATCGGCGGCAAGCGCTGGTACCCGCTCGGCCCTCCGAAGTTCATGCGGTTCCGGGCCGGCAGCTGGGTGGAGATCAAGCTGCTGATGCCCGCGTTCATGGTGCTCGGGGGAGTGGGAGCGGCCGCCGCCCTCAACTTCATATGACCCGGCGGCTGTGTCGCGGGCAGGCGGTCCGGCCGGCCCCGTAGCACCATGGCCGCATGCTGCTCGCCGAGCTCGCCCAGGTCTCCCTGGAGGTCGCCGCCACCTCCGCCCGGTCCAAGAAGGTGGCCCTCCTCGCCGCGCTCTTCCGGGACGCCGGACCCGACGACGTGCCCGTCGTCATCCCGTACCTCGCCGGACGGCTCCCCCAGGGCCGCATCGGCGTCGGCTGGCGTTCCCTCGGGGACCCCGTCGAACCCGCCGCCGAGCCCACGCTCACCGTCACCGGCGTCGACGCCGAGCTGACCGCGCTGGCCGCGATCTCCGGCACCGGCTCCCAGGCCCTGCGCCGGGACCGGCTGCGCGCGCTCTTCGCCGCCGCCACCGAGGACGAGCAGCGCTTCCTGAAGGCCCTGCTCACCGGCGAGGTCCGCCAGGGTGCCCTGGACGCCGTCGCCGCCGACGCGCTGGCCAAGGCCGCCGAGGCCCCGCCCGCCGACGTCCGCCGGGCCGTGATGCTCGCCGGATCGCTCCAGGAGGTGGCCCGGACCCTCCTCGCGGACGGGCCCGAAGCGCTCGCCGCCTTCCGGCTCACCGTCGGCCGGCCCGTCCAGCCGATGCTGGCCCACACCGCCGCCTCCGTCACGGATGCCGTCGACAAGCTGGGCCCGTGCGCGGTGGAGGAGAAGCTCGACGGCATCCGCGTGCAGGTGCACCGGGACGGCGACCGGGTCCGCGCCTACACCCGCACCCTCGACGACATCACCGACCGGCTGCCCGAACTCGTCACCGCCGTGGCCGCGCTGGAGACCGGGCGCTTCATCCTGGACGGCGAGGTGATCGCGCTGGGGGAGGACGGCAGGCCGCGCCCCTTCCAGGAGACCGCCGCCCGGGTGGGCTCGCGCCGGGACGTGGCCGCCGCGGCCGCCGGCGTACCGATCGTGCCCGTCTTCTTCGACGCCCTCTCGGCCGACGGCGAGGAGCTGCTCGACCTTCCCTTCGCCGAGCGCCACGCCGCCCTGGCCCGGCTGGTCCCCGAGACCCTGCGGGTCCGGCGCGCGCTGGTTCCGGACCCTGCGGACGCGGACGCCCGCCGGGCCGCCGAAGCCTTCCTCGCCGAGACCCTGGAGCGGGGCCACGAAGGCGTTGTGGTCAAGGACCTGGCCGCCGCCTACAGCGCGGGCCGTAGGGGCGCGTCCTGGCTGAAGGTCAAGCCGGTGCACACCCTGGACCTGGTGGTGCTGGCCGCCGAATGGGGGAGCGGACGGCGTACGGGAAAGCTCTCCAACCTCCACCTCGGCGCGCGCCGGCCCGACGGCACCTTCGCGATGCTCGGCAAGACCTTCAAGGGGCTCACCGACGCGCTGCTGGAGTGGCAGACCGAGAAGCTGCGGGAGCTGGCGACCGAGGAGAACGGGCACGTGGTGACCGTACGCCCGGAACTCGTCGTGGAGATCGCCTACGACGGCCTCCAGCGCTCCACCCGCTACCCGGCCGGTGTCACCCTCCGCTTCGCCCGCGTCCTGCGCTACCGCGAGGACAAGACGGCCCAGGAGGCCGACACGGTGGAGACGGTCCTCTCACGACAGCGTTGAGCCGCGCCCCGGGGGACGGGGCGCGGCTCGGAGCCGGTGCTCAGTGCTTGATCGTCGCCGACGCCGTGTGCTCCTTGATCTGCTCGGGCGTCAGATAGGCGCCCGTGTACTCGAAGTCCCGCAGCGTCGCCGGCTTGCGCGCCTGGAACCCCGTCCGTACGAAATCGTCACCGGCGACCGCGTTGAGCAGCCAGTTCGTCATGACCCGGGTCTTGGCGACGTTCGTCCGCAGCGCCGACCAGTGGTAGCCGCGCGCCACGGCCTGCGCGGGCAGCCCGTGCAGCTCGATGCCGAGCGGCTTGGAGACCGCGTCCTTGCCGCCGAGGTCCACGACGAGACCCAGGTCCTTGTGGACGTAGTCCTTGAGCGGCTGGTTGCGCAGCGAGGCGATCAGGTTGTCCGCCATCACCTTGCCCTGGCGCATCGCGTGCTGAGCGGTCGGCGGACAGACCGCCCCGTCGCCCTTGGCCAGATCGGGCACCGCCGCCGCGTCGCCGAGCGAGAACACCCCGTCCGAACCCGGCAGCTTCAGCTGCGGGGTCACGGCGAGCCGGCCGCGTACGGTCTCCGCGCCGAGCGTGGCGATCAGCGGGCTGGCGGCCACTCCGGCGGTCCAGATCAGCGTCCGGCAGGGCAGCACCCGGCCGTCGGTGAACGTCACCTCCTCGGCGGAGGCCTTGGCGATGGAGACCCCGAGCGACACCTCGATGTTCCGCTTGCGGAGGATCTCCAGGGCGGCCTTCCCCAGCTTGTCGCCCAGCTCCGGCATCAGCTTGGGCGCGATGTCGATCAGATGCCACTTGATCAGCCTCGGGTCCAGCCGTGGATAGTGCCGGATCGCGTTCGTGGTGAGCCGTTGCAGGCAGGCGGCCGTCTCCGTGCCCGCGTAACCGCCGCCGACCACCACGAACTGGAGCCGCGAGGCCCGCTCCGCCTCGTCCTGGCTGGCGTCGGCCAGATCGAGCTGCGCGATGACGTGGTCGCGTACGTACGCCGCCTCCGCCAGCGTCTTCATCCCGCGCGCGTGGTCCAGCAGCCCGGGGATGTCGAACGTCCGGGTCACGCTGCCCGCGGCCAGCACGATGTAGTCGTACGGCTCGTTGACGACCTCGTCCGTGATCTTCCGGATGACGCAGACCTTGGCCTTCGTGTCCACGCCGATCGCTCCGCCGGGGATGATCCGGGTGCGGTGGCGGCGGCTGCGGCGCAGGGAGACGGCGACCGACTGCGGGGTCAGCACACCGGAGGCCACCTGGGGCAGCAGTGGTAGGTAGAGCTGGTACGAGAACGGCGTGACGAGCGCGATGTCGGCCTCGCCCGGAGCGAGCCTGCGCTCCAGCCGCTGTACACATTCGACACCTGCGAAGCCGGCGCCGACGACGAGAATCCTGGGTGGTGCCACGGTCTGCGTCCCTTCTCGGGCTTGCGTGGTTCTGCGCTCGCCTGCCCCGTATACCGGCCGATGCACTCCTCATCCTCACCGGATGCACCCCGGTCCGCCTCCCGGCGGTGGTGAACGGGCCGCCGCACGGTGGACCGGAGGAGCGCCACGGTCACATCGGCGGACCGGTCGCTCCCATCCCGTCGAAGGGAGGCGAAGGCGCGGCGAGTACGCTGCGGGTGCGCGCGCGGCCGTGCGGCGCAAGCCCTCCGCAGCCGCCCCGACTCCTCGAAAGCCCCTGGTATGCCACCGCTCCGCGCCTCGCGCCCCGCCGCAACGGCGGCCGGGATGGTGCGCGGGCTGCGGGCGGGGTCGCTCGCCGTGCTGTGCGTGTCGCTGCCGCTCGCCGCTCATCTGCTCGCCCGCTGCCAGGCCCCGGTGTGGGCCGTCGTCGCCGCGGTCGCGGTGGTCGCGGTTCCGGCGGCGGTGGTGCTGACCCGGCGGCGTCTGTCGGACACCCAGGTCGTCGCGGTCCTGGCCGTCTCGCAGCTGGCGTACCACCTGGCGTACGCGCTGCCCGGCGTCTGCCGTGCGGTGGGCGCGGGCGGCGTGCCGCTCTGGACCGGGCACGTGGCGAGCACCCATGTCCCTTCGGGTGTGCTGCTCTCCGGACAGCTGGTCGCGCTGCTCGTCGCGGCCCGCGCCCTCGGCCTCACGGAGCTGCTGCTCGGGCGCGGCCGGCCCCTGCTGGCGGCGGTCGGCCGCCTCCTGGCCTTCGTACGGCCGCCGGCCTGCGAACCCCGCGTCCATGGGGCGCGGCGAAGGCACCGAGAGCGTACGCGGCGGCCGAAGTCCGCCGTCCTCGCGCGGCTGCGATCGGGGCGGGCCCCGCCGCCCGGGCCGCCGCTCCTCCGGCCGATGCCGGTCGGCGGCCCCTGCCTGCCCTGACGGGCCTCGCCACGCCCGTCCTGCCCCGCCGGGCACCCGACCACCGCCGTGTCCGGCCCCATCCATGAGGACGCACGACCCATGAAGAAGCATCTGATCGTCGCCGCGGTGATCCTGGCCGCCCTGGCCGCGGGCCTCGGCTCCTTCCTCCTGCTGGCACCCGAGGACCGCGACCGGGGGATGGCGGACGTCGAACCCGCCGCCCAGGCCCAGCCCGTACGAGCCTCCAGCCACCGGCTCACCTCGCCGGAGCGGAGCGAGCTGACGGTGGTGGAGTTCCTGGACTTCGAGTGCGAGGCGTGCGGAGCGGTGTACCCGGCCGTGGAGAAGCTGCGCGAGGAGTACGGGGGCCGGGTCACCTTCATCGCCCGCTACTTCCCGATGCCGGGACACAAGAACGCGCAGCTCGCCGCCCGTACGGTGGAGGCCGCGGCCCGGCAGGGCAAGTTCGAGGAGATGTACGGCAAGCTCTTCACCACCCAGGCGCAGTGGGGCGAGGCCGACGAGTCCAAGGAAGCCCTCTTCCGCACGTACGCCGAGGAACTCGGCCTCGACATGGAGAAGTTCACCGCCGCGCTGAACGACCCGGCCACCGCCGAGCGGATCGAGGCCGACCAGCGCGACGGCCTCGGCCTCGGTGTCCAGGGCACACCGACGTTCTTCGTCGACGGGCTCAGGATCCCCAACCCCGGCTCGTACGAGGAGTTCCGCGCGCTCATCGAGAAGCGGCTCGCGCGCGGGTGAGGCGACGGCTTCAGGAGCACATACGGTCCGTGCTCCTGAAGCCGCCGCGCGAACCTAGTATGTGAACGCGGGCGCATGAAGAGGGCGCGGGACGGAAGTAGGGACGGGGCATGCGACGGCTCGGAGAGCTTGAGGCCGAGATCATGGACCGCCTGTGGACCTGGGACCGACCGGCGACGGTCCGCGAGGTCGTGGACGACATCAACCTCCGCCGCCCCGCCGCCTACACGACGGTGATGACCGTGGCCACGATCCTCTACAACAAGGGCTGGCTGACCCGGCGGAAGCAGGGGCAGGCCTGGCTCTACACGCCGGTGCGCAGCCGTGAGGCGTACGCGGCGGCCCTCATGGAGGACGCCTTGGGAGCGAGCCGGGACCGCTCGGCCGCCCTCGTCCACTTCGTGGAGCGGATGACCGACGAGGAGGTCGCCGCGTTGCGTGAGGCGCTGCGCGCGACGGGCCGGGACGGCGAGCTGTGAACGCCGCCCCCGCCTTCCTCGGCTACGCGGCCGCCGTCGGCGTGCTGGCCCCGCGCCTGCTGCTCCGCAGCGGTTGGCCGCAGCGCTCACCGCTGCTGGCGGTCGGCGTCTGGTTCGCGCTCGCGGCGTCCTTCTCGCTCTGCGTCCAGCTGGCCGCCGCGCACCTCACCACACCAGGTGCTCATCTGCACGGCATCCTCTACTCCTGCCGCGCCGCCCTGGGGCTCGGCGGCGAACCCGACGGAGGTACGGGCCCGTCCTGGGGCCTCGTGGCGCTCGCCGTCCTGCTCGCCGCGCACCTGTCCGGCTTCGCCTTCCACGCCGTACGGGCGTACGCCGCCCGCGCCCGGCACCGCGACGTCCTGGACAAGGTGGGCCGGCCCTCGGCGCTGCTGCGGGCCACGGTGGTGGAGCACGCCGAGCCCGCCGCGTACTGCCTGCCGGGCCGCCGCCCGCGGGTCGTCCTCAGCAGCGGCGCCGTCGACGCCCTCTCGCGCGACGAGCTCGGCGCCGTCGTCGAACACGAACAGGCCCACATCCACGGCCGCCACCACCTGCTCATCGCGGCTGCCCACGCCTTCGCCTGGGTCTTCCCGGCGCTGCCGCTGGCCCGCCACCTGCGCGAGCAGATCCCGCTGCTGCTGGAGATGGCCGCCGACGACCGCGCCCTGCGCCGCTCGCCGCACCACGCGCTGGCCACGGCGATGTTCACCCTCGCCGCCGGCCGGGCGCCGCGCGGGACGCTCGCGGTCGGCGGCGAGACGGTGGTGATCCGCCTCAAGCGCGTTCTGGTGCCGCCCCGCAGCGCGCATCCCGCCCTGCGCTGCACGGTCGGCACCGGCGCCCTCATGGCTCCGCTGCTCCCCGTCCTGCTGACCTGCCACGCCGGACTCGGGTGACGGGCGCCTGCGTCAGATCCGTACGCCCCACATGAACGGCATCCCGCTGCGCGCCATCGACTCGTAGCGCACCACGGCACCCGGCTTCGGCGAGTGGAGGATCTGGCCGTTCCCGGCGTAGAAGCCGACATGGCTCAGGTCGGTGCGCATGATGACGAGGTCGCCGGGCTTGAGCGCGCTCAGGGAGCTGATCCGGGTCCCGGCGTCGGCCTGCGCCTGCGAGGTGCGCGGCAGGTTGACGCCTGCCTGGCGGAACGCCCAGGAGGTCAGCCCCGAGCAGTCGAACGACCCCGGGCCCGTCGCCCCCCACACGTACGGCATGCCGACCCGGGACTTGGCCGCCGCGAAGGCCGCTGCCGTGATGCCCGAGGCGCTGGCCTCGTTGCCGAGCTCGACCCGCGCGCTGGAGCGGTTGGCGCGCTCCTCCTTGGCGGCGATCTCGGCGCGCTCCTTGGCCGTCAGCGTGTTGAGGAGTTGCTGCGCCTCGGCCAGCTTGCCCTGGATCTCCTTCTTCCGGTCGCCCAGTTCCTTCCGGGTGTCCTGGAGGGCCGCGAGCTTGGTACCGGCCTGGGTGCGCTGCTGCTGGAGGGCGCGCTGCTCGGAGAGGAAGCGGTGGAGGGCCTGCGACTGGCGTGCGCTCAGCCGGTCCAGGACCGCCGCCTCGTCCAGATACGCGTCCGGGTCGGAGGAGAGCAGCAGCCGCACCGACGGGTCGATCCCGCCGCTGCGGTACTGCGCGGCGGCCGCCGAACCGAGGCCGCGCCGCAGCTCGTTGAGGTCGTCCTGCTTGCGGGCCACCGCCTCCTGGAGGTTGTCGGCCTCCTTCCGCAGCTTCTCCGCGTTCTCCTTCGCCCCGTTGTACTTCTCCGTGGCCTGCGTCGCCTCCTCGTGGAGGCGGTCTATCTGCGCCTGCACGCCCTTCTTGTTGGGATCGGGCAGCGGATCGGCGGACGCCGGAGAGGCGGAGAGCGCCACGCTCACCGCGGCGGTCGCCGTGAGCACGGACGCGTAGCCGTTGCCGGGCTGCTTGGGACGACGGTGGGAGGCCACTGGGGCGGGCTCCTTCTTCCTCGGGCCGCCGACCGAGGGGCCGTGCGGAGGCTGGGCCACGCATACTAATCAACTTAGTGGCTGGGTTCCAAGCGCCTCCCGGTCGGCCGGAGTTCCTCCGCCCGCGTGCGAGGATGCTGCCGTGACCACACCGACCTCCCCGCCCCCGGCCGACGAACCGCCCCACCACGAGGGCCTGAGCCAACGCGCGGCGGCGGTCCTCGTGTTCGGATCCTCGGCCGCGGTCCTGGTGGTCGAGATCGTCGCCCTCCGGCTGCTGGCCCCCTACCTCGGCCTCACCCTCGAAACCAGCACCCTCGTCATCGGCATCGCGCTCACCGCCATCGCGCTGGGCTCCTGGCTCGGCGGACGCGTCGCCGACCAGGTCGACCCGCACCGGCTCATCGGCCCCGCGCTCGGCGTCTCCGGCGTGGTCGTCGCGCTCACGCCGCTCCTGCTCCGCACCACCGCGGAGTGGGCGGCTCCAGCGCTCCTGCTCGTCGCCGCGGCGACCCTCCTCGTGCCCGGTGCGCTGCTCTCCGCGGTGACCCCGCTCGTGACCAAGCTGCGGCTCACCAGCCTCGCCGAGACCGGGACGGTGGTCGGCCGCCTCTCCGGCGTCGGCACCTTCGGCGCCATCGTCGGCACGGTCCTCACCGGCTTCGTCCTGATCTCCCGGCTGCCCGTCAGCTCCATCCTGATCGGCCTCGGCACCCTGCTGGTCATCGGTGCCGCGCTGGCCGGATGGCGGGCGCGCCGCTGGCGCCGGGCCTCGGCCGTGGCGCTGGCCACCGTCGTCGCGGGCTCCCTCGCGACCGCGTTCGCCCCCGGCGGCTGCGACGCGGAGACCCGCTACCACTGCGCCCGGATCGTCGCCGACCCCGAGCGGGCCACCGGCCGCACGCTGGTCCTGGACGGGCTGCGCCACTCCTACGTCGACGTCGAGGACCCGACGTACCTCCGGTTCGGTTACGTACGCGCCTTCGCGGCCGTCGTCGATGCCACCTTCCCCACGGGTGAACCGCTCGCCGCCCACCACATCGGAGGCGGCGGCCTCACCTTCCCCCGCCACCTCGCCGCCACCCGCCCCGGAACCCGCAGCCTCGTCTCCGAGATCGACGGCGGCGTCGTCCGCATCGACCGCGAGCAGCTCAACCTGGGCGCCTCCAGCGGCATCGACGTCCGCGTGGAGGACGCCCGGCTCGGCCTGAAGCGGATCGAGGCCGACAGCCGCGACCTCGTCGTCGGCGACGCCTTCGGAGGCGTCAGCGTGCCGTGGCACCTCACCACGACGGAAGCGCTGCGGGACGTACGCCGGGCGCTCAAGGACGACGGGCTGTACGCGGCCAACCTCATCGACCACGGCCGGCTGGAGTTCGCCCGCGCCGAAGTCGCCACGCTGGCCGAGGTGTTCGCGCATGTCGCCGTCCTCGGCACCCCGGTGGACATCGGCCTGGACCCGGCCGCCGTCCCCATGGGCGGCAACATGGTGGTGCTCGCCTCCGACCGGCCCTTCGACGCGCCCGCGATCCAGAAGGCCCTGGACGCCCGCGAGACGGGCTGGCGGATCACCACCGGCGACACCGTCACCGCCTGGACCGGCGACGCCCCGGTGCTCACCGACGACCACGCCCCCGTGGACCAGCTCCTCCAGCCCCACCCCGTCCGCATGGCCCGGTGAAACCCTGATGAGGGGAGGGCCCCCTCACCCGTGCCAGGACCGCCACAGCGCCGCGTACGCCCCGTCCGCCGCCACCAGCTCGTCATGGCTGCCGAGTTCGCTGATCCGGCCGTCCTCCACCACCGCGATCACGTCCGCGTCATGGGCCGTGTGCAGCCGGTGCGCGATGGCCACCACCGTACGGCCCTCCAGCACCCGGGCCAGTGAACGCTCCAGGTGGCGGGCGGCCCGCGGGTCGAGCAGCGAGGTCGCCTCGTCCAGGACCAGCGTGTGCGGGTCGGCCAGCACCAGCCGGGCCAGCGCGATCTGCTGCGCCTGCGCCGGAGTCAGCGCGAACCCGCCCGAACCCACCTCCGTGTCCAGCCCGTTCTCCAGCCCCTTCGCCCAGCCGTCCGCGTCCACCGCCGCCAGCGAGACCCACAGCTCCGCGTCCTTCGCGCCGTCCCGTGCCAGCAGCAGATTGTCCCGCAGTGAACCGACGAAGACATGGTGCTCCTGGTTGACCAGCGCCACATGCTCCCGCACCCGCTCCGCCGTCATCCGCGACAACTCGGCCCCGCCGAGCGTCACTTCGCCGGTGCGCGGAGCGTAGATCCCGGCCAGCAGCCGCCCCAGCGTCGACTTGCCCGCGCCCGAAGGCCCGACCAGCGCCAGCCGCGTCCCCGGAGCCACGTCCAGCGACACCCGGTGCAGCACGTCGACGCCCTCCCGGTACCCGAACCGCACCTCGTCCGCCCGGACGTCCCGGCCGTCCGGCCCGACCTCCGTCTCACCGGCGTCCGGCTCGATCTCCCGTACGCCGACCAGTCGCGCCAACGACACCTGCGCGACCTGGAGTTCGTCGTACCAGCGCAGGATGAGGCCGATCGGGTCGACCATCATCTGGGCCAGCAGCGCGCCCGTGGTCAGCTGGCCGACCGTCAGCCAGCCCTCCAGCACGAACCAGCCGCCGATCAGCAGGACCGCGCCGAGGATCGTCACGTACGTCGCGTTGATCACCGGGAAGAGTACCGAGCGCAGGAAGAGCGTGTACCGCTCCCACGCCGCCCACTCGGTGATCCGCCGGTCCGACAGCGCCACCCGGCGGGCGCCGAGGCGGTGTGCCTCCACGGTCCGCCCGGCGTCCACGGTCTCCGCGAGCATCGCGGCGACGGCCGCGTAACCGGCGGCCTCCGCGCGGTACGCCGAGGGCGCGCGCCGGAAGTACCAGCGGCAGCCGGTGATCAGCAGCGGCAGCGCGATGAGCACGGCGAGCGCCAGCGGCGGAGCGGTCACGGTGAGCGCGCCGAGCAGCAGCCCCGCCCAGACGATGCCGATCGCCAGCTGCGGCACGGCCTCGCGCATCGCGTTGGCCAGCCGGTCGATGTCCGTGGTGATCCGGGAGAGCAGATCGCCGGTCCCGGCCCGCTCCAGGACGCCCGGCGGCAGCCCCACCGACCGTACGAGGAAGTCCTCACGCAGATCGGCGAGCATCTCCTCGCCGAGCATGGCCCCGCGCAGCCGCATGGACCGGGTGAACACCGTCTGGATCACCAGCGCGACGGCGAAGATGGCCGCCGTGCGCTCCAGATGGAGGTCGGTGACCCCGTTCGAGAGGTCCTCGACCAGCCCGCCGAGCAGATACGGCCCGGCGATCGACGCGATGACCGCCACCGCGTTGGCGCCGATCAGGAGCGCGAAGGCCTTGCGGTGGCGCCGCAGGAGACCCCGTACGTACGTCCGTACGGTCGTGGGGGTGCCCACGGGCAGGGTGGTGGCCGACTCCGGGGCGGCCGGGTCGTACGCCGGTGGTGCGACGCCGATCATGCCCTCTCCTCGATTTCCTGGGTGCTGTGGTCCATGGCGGGGACCGTGATGGTGCCCGCCGCCGCTTCCTCGTCGGTCTCGCGGGTGACGACGGCCCGGTAGCGCGGTTCGGTCCGCAGCAGCTCGCGGTGCGTGCCCGCGGCGACCACGCTGCCCTCGTGGACGAGGACGACCCGGTCGGCCACGTCGAGCAGCAGCGGCGACGAGGCGAACGCGACCGTCGTACGGCCCCGGCGCAGCCCCGCGACCCCGGCGGCGACGCGCGCTTCGGTGTGCGAGTCGACGGCGGAGGTCGGCTCGTCCAGGACCAGCGCCTCCGGGTCGGTGATCAGCGACCGGGCCAGCGCGAGGCGCTGGCGCTGACCGCCGGAGAGCGACCTGCCGCGCTCGGTGATCCGGGTCCGCATCGGGTCACCGTCGTCGTCCGGCGAGGCCTGGGCCAGCGCGGCGAGCACATCGCCGCACTGCGCGGCCTCCAGCGCCTCCTCGGCGGTGACCAGGCCCGAGGACGGGACGTCCAGCAGCTCCTCGAGCGTTCCGGAAAGCAGCACCGGGTCCTTGTCCTGGACCAGGACGGCGGTACGGGCGGTGTCCAGCGGGAGTTCGTCCAGCGCGACGGCGCCGAGCAGGACGGAGGGGGTCTCCTGCTGCTCCTCGGCGTCCTGGTCCCCGGTCTGCGCATGGCCGCCGAGGCGTTCGGCCAGCCGTCCCGCCTCGTCCGGATCGCCGCAGACGACCGCGGTGAACTGGCCCTGGTGGGCCATCAGTCCGGTGGCCGGGTCGTACAGATCGCCCGACGGAACGCCCGCCTCGGTGGCCGTCCGGTCGCTGCGGCGGAGCGACAGCACCCGTACGGCGCGCTGTGCGGACGGCCGCGAGAAGGAATAGGCCATCGCGATCTCCTCGAAATGGCGGAGCGGGAACAGCATCAGGGTGGCCGCGCTGTAGACCGTGACCAGCTGGCCCACGTCGATCCGGCCCTCCCGCGCCAGCGTCGCCCCGTACCAGACCAGCGAGATCAGCAGGACGCCCGGCAGCAGCACCTGCACCGCCGAGATCAGCGCCCACATCCGCGCGCTGCGCACGGCCGCCTTGCGGACCTCCTGTGAGGCGCGGCGGTAGCGGCCGAGGAACAGCTCCTCGCCGCCGATGCCGCGCAGCACCCGCAGTCCGGCCACGGTGTCCGAGGCCAGCTCGGTCGCCTTGCCCGCCTTCTCGCGCTGCTCGTCGGCGCGCCGGGTGGCGCGGGGGAGGAGCGGCAGGACGGCGAGGGCCAGCACCGGCATGGCGACGGCCACCAGGACGCCGAGGGTCGGAAGGTAGACGACCAGCCCCACGCAGACCACGACGAGCGCGATGGCGGCGGCCAGGAAGCGCGAGAGCGCCTCGACGAACCAGCCGATCTTCTCCACGTCGCCGGTCGACACGGCCACCACTTCACCGGCCGCGACCCGCCGGGTCAGGGCGGACCCCAGCTCGGCGGTCTTGCGCGCCAGGAGCTGCTGCAACCGGGCGGCGGCGGTGATCCAGTTGGTGACGGCGGTCCGGTGGAGCATGGTGTCGCCGAGCGCGATGAAGACGCCGAGAGCCAGGATCAGACCGCCGGCCAGCGCCAGGCGTGCGCCGGAGCGTTCGATGACGGCCTGGACGGCGACACCGACGGTGACCGGGAGACCGGCGATGCTCAGCTGGTGGAGCAGTCCCCAGCCGAGCGCCTTGAGCTGTCCGCCGAGCTGATGGCGCCCGAGCCAGTACAGGAAGCGAGGGCCCGACCGTACATCGGGGTCGCCGGGATCCGAATACGGAAGATCGCGAATCTGCATGACGTCCCAGGGGCTCGGTATGCGCGAGGTCCGTGCGGACCTCGGAGAACGGGGTGACCAAACCGTGCAAGGTTCGCTTCCCGTACCCCTTCGGGGCAACCGGTTTTTCTCCGCTGCTGGGAGGCCGCGCGGGGCCCCGTGCCGACCGCCCGGGACCCCGCCGCCGTCAGGCCGCCGGCTTCTCCGAGTCCATCCCGGACCTGGCCTTCTTCCACGCGCCCCGGGTGAAGTCCGGTATCGGCAGCGGCGCGCCCTTGGCCTTGATGGAGAGGTGGCTGAGCGGCACCGGGGCCGTCCAGACGGCCGCGTCGTACACGTCGAAGTCCGGGACCAGTCCGAGCCGCATGCACTGCATCAGCCGGAAGATCATGATGTAGTCCATCCCGCCGTGGCCGCCCGGCGGATTGGCGTGCTCCTTCCACAGCCAGTGGTCCCACTCGGCGTACTTCTTGAAGTCGTCCCACTGGTGGTTCGTGTTCGTGGGCTCCAGGTAGATCCGCTCCGGGTAGTCCTCGAAGACGCCACGCGTACCGCCGAGGCTGTTGATACGCGAGTACGGATGCGGCGACGACACATCGTGCTCCAGCCGGATCACCCGGCCCTGGGCGGTCTGGACGAGGCTGATCGTCCGGTCGGCGCCGATGTACGACTCCTTCCAGCTCGGATCGCCCGCCGGCATGTGCTCCTTCCGGTACGCGGCGAGGCCGAGGGCCGGGGTGCCGACGCTGGTGATGGAGACGGCCCGGTCGCCCCGGTTGACGTCCATGTAGTTGGCGACCGGCCCGAACCCGTGGTTCGGGTAGAGGTCGCCGCGCAGCCGGGTGTGCCAGAGCCGCCGCCACGGGCCCTCGTAGTAGTCCGGGTCGAACATCAGCTCACGCAGATCGTGGTTGTACGCCCCCGCGCCGTGCAGCAGGTCCCCGAAGAGGCCCGCGTGCGCCATCCGGAGCACCCGCATCTCGTTCTTGCCGTAACAGCAGTTCTCCAGTTGCATGCAGTGGCGCCGGGTGCGCTCGGAGAGGTCGACGAGCTGCCAGAGCTCGTCCAGCCGCATCGCGATCGGGCACTCCACGCCGACGTGCTTGCCGTTCAGCATCGCCGCCTTGGCCATCGGGAAGTGCGTCTCCCAAGGCGTGGCCACATAGACGAAGTCGATGTCCCCGCGCCGGCAGAGGTTGACGTAGTCGTCCTCGCCCTTGGCGTAGACGGCGGGCGCGGGCTGTCCGGCGGCGGTCACCTTGGCTGCGGCCTTCACCGTCTTCTCCCGCACCGGGTCGCAGACCGCCACGACCCGGACGCCGGGGACGGCGAGGAAGAGGTCGATCATGCTGTCGCCGCGGTTGCCGAGGCCCACGATGCCGACCCGTACGGTCGAGCGCCGCTCGAAGGGGACGTCGGTCATGGTGCGGCCCTGGCGGGCGGGGGCGGCCGTGGCGGCCGCCACGGCTTCCGGAATCGTGGCTCCGGCGGCCGAGGCGGTGCCTCCCGTGAGGGCGCTCAGGCCGAGTCCGGCGCCGGCCACGCCCGCGGTGGTCCACAGCACCGAACGGCGGCTGGGATCCTGCTGGTCGGTGTGGTGGCCGGTGTTCTGCGGGCTGCTGGTGTCCTGCGGGTTGCCGGTGTTCTGCGGGGGGAGGTCCTGCGGGGTCTGTGCGGGCCGGGCGTCGTCGTTCATCGAGCCTCCAGGTGGGGTGTGGGGGTTCTGGACGTGCGCGAGCGGGGCCGGTCCCGAAGGGGCCTGAGCGACCTCGGGACGGGCCTCGGTAAGGACCCTGAACGGTGAGGTTGATGGTGCGCAAGGGAGCCAATTGGACTCTCGTCCTCAAACCATGGACTTTTCTTCCGGGCACACCAACGCCCCAACTGGTTCAACCAGTTGGGGTGTCTGACCTGCGCTCGGCCGGGCCGGGCGGTCCGTTCAGCGACTCGGCGGCCGGGTGGCGCGCTCCAGCTCGATCAGAGCCGAGCGGTAGGGGTGTCCGGTGGCCCGCTCCATGCCGATCTCGCACATGCGGTTGGCCGAGAGGTAGGCGTCGTACGGACGCGAGGTGACCTCGGCCGCCTCCTTCGCCATGGCGGAATCGGTCAACTCCTTGTGCAGCATGCCCCGGTCACCCGCGAACGCGCAGCATCCGGCGTCGTCGGGGACGACGACCTCCTCGGCGCATGCTCGGGCCAGGGCACGCAACTGCTCGACGTCACCCAGGTGTTCCATCGAGCAGGTCGGATGGACGACGGCTGAGCCCACCCGCTCGAACACCGTCAGCTCCGGCAGCAGCTCGTCGGCCGCCCACACCAGCGAGTCCACGACGGTCAGCTCCTGGTGCAGCGCCCGGTTCTCCTCGGTGAGGTAGGGCACGACCTCCTCGGCGATGCCCAGCGTGCAGGAGGACGCGTCGACGACGAGCGGCAGGGCCCCGCCCGCCGTCCAGCCCCAGGCCGCCTCGACGATGCGGTTGGCCATGATCCGGTTGCCCGCGTCGTACCCCTTGGAGTGCCAGATCGTCGCGCAGCACGTCCCGGCCACGTGGTCGGGGATCCGGACCGGCTTTCCGGCCCGCTCGGAGAGGGCCACGACGGCATCGGCCAGAGAGGGGTCGACCGGGCCCGTCTCCGGTCCCGCGAAGATGCGGTTCACACAGGCCGGGTAGTAGACCGCGCTCGCGCCGACCCGCGCGGTGCGGGGCAGCTGCCGAGCGGCGGCACCGGGCAGCTGAGGCAGCCACTCCGGTACGAGATCAGGGCGTACGGCCTTGCGCGCGAGCCGGGTCACCGACTCCAGCAGCCGGTCGCCGCCGCGCTCACCGATGGCGTCGCCCGCCGCCACCGCGAGCCGCGCCGAGGCCTCCACCACGCGGAAGTTCTTCGCGGTGAGCGCGGCGATCCGCTCCTCGCGCGCGGTGTGCCTGCGGTGCCGGAAGCCCTTCATCATCGCGCCGGTGTCGATGCCGACCGGGCAGGCGAGCTTGCAGGTGGAGTCACCGGCGCAGGTGTCCACCGCGTCGTACCCGTAGGCGTCGAGCAGTCCGGTCTCCACCGGGGAGCCGTCGGCCTGGCGCATCATCTCGCGGCGCAGCACGATCCGCTGGCGCGGCGTGGTCGTCAGATCCTCGCTGGGACAGGTGGGTTCGCAGAAACCGCACTCGATGCACGGGTCGGCCACCGCCTCCACCTTCGGAATGGTCTTCAGCCCGCGCAGATGGGCGCGCGGATCCCGGTCGAGGACGATGCGCGGCGCGAGCACGCCGTGGGGGTCGATGACCTGCTTCGTCCGCCACATCAGCTCCGTCGCCCGCGCGCCCCACTCCTTCTCCAGGAACGGTGCGATGTTGCGGCCGGTGGCGTGCTCCGCCTTGAGCGATCCGTCGAACCGGTCCACGACCAGGGCGCAGAACTCCTGCATGAACGCGTCGTACCGCTCCACGTCGGCGGCCCGCGCCGCGTCGAAGGCGAGCAGGAAGTGCAGGTTGCCGTGGGCCGCGTGCCCGGCGACGGCCGCGTCGAAGCCGTGGCGCGACTGGAGCTCCAGCAGCGCCTCGCAGGCGTCGGCCAGCCGGTCCGGCGGCACCGCGAAGTCCTCGGTGATCAGCGTCGTACCGGACGGGCGGGAGCCGCCGACCGCAGTCACGAACGCCTTCCGCGCCTTCCAGTACCCGGCGATCGTCCCGGCGTCCCGGGTGAACGCGTTGGTGACGGAGGTGGCCGGAACCACCAGGTCCAGCCCGCGCATCACCTCGGCCGCCGCCACCTCGTACGCCTCCTGGCCCGCCTCGTCCGGAGCGCGGAACTCGACCAGCAGCGCGGCTGTCTCCCGAGGCAGCGCCGCCCAGTCCGCCGGGACGCCTTTCACGCTGACCGAGGCGCGCAGGGTGTTGCCGTCCATCAGCTCCACCGCGATGGCCCCGGCCTCGTTGAAGCGGGGCACGGCGGCCGCGGCGGCGGTGAGGGACGGGAAGAAGAGCAGCGCGCTGGTGACCCGGCGGTCCAGCGGCAGGGTGTCGAAGACGGTCTCGGCGATGAAGCCGAACGTGCCCTCGGAGCCGACCATGAGCCCGCGCAGGATCTGTACGGGCGTCGCGCCGTCGAGGAAGGCGTCCAAGCGGTAGCCGTTGGTGTTCTTGATCGCGTATTTGGTACGGATGCGGGCCGACAGCTCCGCGTCCGCTTCGATCTCCGCCTTGAGCTCCAGCAGCCCGGCGCACAGCTCCGGCTCCGCGCGGGCCAGCTCCTCGTCGGCGGCGGGGTCGGCGGTGTCGACGACGGTGCCGCTCGGCAGGACGAAGGTGAGGGAGGCGAGCGTGCGGTAGGAGTTGCGGGTGGTGCCGGCCGTCATGCCCGACGCGTTGTTGGCGACGACCCCGCCGACCGTGCAGGCGATGGCGCTCGCCGGATCGGGGCCGAGCAGCCTGCCGTACCGGGCGAGCGTGGTGTTGGCCCGCAGGACGGTGGTGCCGGGTCGGATACGGGCCCGCGCCCCGTCGTCCAGCACCTCGACACCGGTCCAGTGACGCCGTACGTCGACGAGGATGTCCTCGCCCTGCGCCTGGCCGTTGAGGCTGGTACCGGCGGCCCGGAAGACCACCTCGCGGCCCTTGCCGTGGGCGTACGACAGGATCGCGGAGACGTCGTCGAGGTCCTCGGGGACCAGCACCACCCGGGGGAGGAAGCGGTAGGGGCTGGCGTCGGAGGCGTACCGCACGAGGTCGGAGATCTTCCAGAGCACCTTGTCCGCGCCGAGCAGGGCGATCAGCTCGGAGCGCAGGGGCTCGGGTGTGCCGCCGGCGCTCCGGTCGGTGACCCGGTCGATGGCGGGCTCGCGTGCCGTACCGGGGCGGAGGGCTTCCCGGTCGGGCTCCAGCAGCGGCATATCGGCGTCCCCTCAGCAGTGGCGCTCCGGCATTCCGTCGACCAGAGCGGAGAGCAGCTCACCCAGCACCTCGCGCTGGCCGGCGGTCAGTGGAGCCAGGATCTCCTCCGCGGCCGCCCGGCGCGCGTTGCGCAGGGAGCGCAGCGTGGCGCGTCCCTCGTCGGTGATCTCGATGCGCACCACCCGGCGGCTGTCCGGATCCGGCGCGCGGCGGACCCGCCCGCTCGCCTCCAACGCGTCGACCAGCGTCGTCACGGCGCGCGGGACGACGTCCAGGCGCTGGGCGAGATCGGCCATCCGGGGCGCCGCGTCGTAGCTCGCGACCGTCCGCAGCAGCCGGAACTGGGCCGGGGTGATGCCGATCGGCTCCAGCTGGCGGCTCTGGATGCGGTGCAGCCGGCGCGTCAGCCGCAGCAGCTGCTCGGCGAGCAGGCCGTCGGAGTCGCGGTCACGATCGTGGGACCGCTCGGCGGTGGCCGCCGCATCCACGGCATCGGCGTCGGGGGAATCTGAGGCGTCCATACGGGAACAATATCAGGACCCCGTTCATTGTGAGTATAGGTAACAATGAGCTAAGCTCTGAACGTCGGACGCCTCCGACCGTTCCGCACGCCCCACGAAGGAGCCCATGAAACCCGACGAACTCACGTGGACGCCCCCACCCGATGCCCCCGCCGCCTCCGACCGGCCGCCCGGCGAGGTGCGCCGCATCCTCCGCCTCTTCCATCCCTACCGCGGCCGCCTCGCCGTGGTCGGCCTGCTGGTCGGCGCCTCCTCCCTGGTGTCGGTCGCCTCTCCGTTCCTGCTGCGCGAGATCCTGGACACCGCGATCCCGCAGGGCCGCACGGGCCTGCTGACGCTGCTGGCCCTCGGCATGATCCTGACCGCCGTGATGAACAGCGTCTTCGGCGTCCTGCAGACCCTGATCTCGACGACCGTCGGCCAGCGCGTCATGCATGACCTGCGTACCGCCGTGTACACCCAGCTCCAGCGGATGCCGCTGGCCTTCTTCACCCGGACCCGCACGGGCGAGGTCCAGTCCCGCATCGCCAACGACATCGGCGGTATGCAGGCGACGGTCACCTCCACCGCGACCTCGCTGGTCTCCAACCTCACCGCCGTCATCGCCACCGTCGTCGCGATGCTCGCGCTCGACTGGCGCCTCACCGTGGTCTCGCTGCTCCTGCTGCCGGTGTTCGTCGCGATCAGCCGCCGCGTCGGCCGGGAGCGGAAGCGGATCACCACCCAGCGCCAGAAGCAGATGGCCGCCATGGCCGCCACGGTGACCGAGTCCCTCTCGGTCAGCGGCATCCTCCTCGGCCGCACGATGGGCCGCTCCGACTCGCTCACCAAGGGGTTCGCCGAAGAGTCCGAGCGCCTGGTCGACCTGGAAGTGCGCTCCAGCATGGCCGGCCGCTGGCGGATGTCCATCATCTCCATCGTGATGGCCGCCATGCCCGCCGTCATCTACTGGGTGGCCGGCCTCACCATCCAGCCCGGGGGCACCGCCGTCTCCATCGGCACGCTCGTCGCCTTCGTCACCCTCCAGCAGGGCCTGTTCCGTCCGGCGGTCAGCCTGCTCTCCACCGGCGTCCAGATGCAGACCTCACTCGCCCTCTTCCAGCGGATCTTCGAGTACCTGGACCTCACGGTGGACATTACCGAGCCGGACAAGCCCGTCCGTCCGGCGAAGATCCGCGGCGAGATCGCCTTCGAGAACGTCGACTTCAGCTACGACACCACCAGCGGCCCCACGCTCAGCGCCATCGACGTCACCGTCCCCGCGGGCAGCAGCCTCGCCGTCGTCGGCCCCACCGGCTCCGGCAAGTCCACGCTCAGCTATCTCGTGCCCCGCCTCTACGACGTCACCGGCGGCCGGGTCACGCTCGACGGGGTCGACCTCCGTGACCTGGACTTCGACACGCTGGCCCGGGCGGTCGGCGTGGTCTCCCAGGAGACCTACCTCTTCCACGCGTCCGTCGCCGACAACCTGCGCTTCGCTAAACCGGATGCCACCGACGAGGAGATCGAGGCCGCGGCCCGCGCCGCGCAGATCCACGACCACATCGCCTCCCTGCCCGACGGGTACGACACGCTGGTCGGCGAGCGCGGCTACCGCTTCTCGGGCGGCGAGAAGCAGCGCCTGGCCATCGCCCGCACGATTCTCCGAGACCCGCCGGTGCTGATCCTCGACGAGGCGACCAGCGCACTCGACACCCGTACGGAACACGCCGTGCAGGAAGCGATCGACGCACTCTCCGAGGGCCGCACCACCCTCACCATCGCGCACCGCCTCTCCACCGTCCGTGACGCGGACCAGATCGTCGTCCTGGACGGCGGCCGCATAGCCGAGCGCGGTACGCACGAGGAGCTGCTCGACCGGGACGGCCGCTACGCAGCCCTGATCCGCCGCGACTCCTACCCGGCCCCGGTCCCGGCCCCCTGACGACGCACGGTGGGCAGCCGCCCCCGGGTGCCACCGGCCCACCATCCGTACGGCACCACTTCACCGCTCAGGCAGGCGGCGGGCTCATCGAGGCATCGGTGAAGCGGCTCGGCGAACTGCCCGCCCTGCGCCAGATACTCAAACTGCCGCTCCCGGGGCAGCCCAGCGGCCAGGCGTTCATCGGCAGCTTCACCGTGCCCCGCGCCATGTGCAGCACCGTGGTGAAGATCCAGGCGGCCGAGCGCGGCATGACCGGCATGCGGGAGGCCGTGGTGATGGCCAAGCTCGGCCCCGACCAGTACTTCCGGCCCCATCCGTACGCCCCCGAGGTCCAGGGCGGGCTGCCGTTCCATGCGGCGGACCACGACCGGTGGGACCCCGAGTTCCCGGACCACCCGCTCACCCGGGTCCGCCACACCCTCGGCGTCCTCGCGGAGGCGGTGACGGTCGACCCCGCCTTCACCGCGCTGCCGCCCTTCGCCGGACCGGCGGCGGCACGAGGCTGAAAGCGCTCGCCGACCCGGCTCCGTACACGCGACGGCGCCGCCGCTTCCGTGGGACGGGGAGCGACGGCGCCGGGCGGAGTGATGGTCAGACGAGCCAACCCACGAAGTGGACGATGCCGGCCAGCAGGTTGGTCAGGAAGTTCATCTGGTGGTTCTCCTTGTGCGTGGTGCATGTGTGGGACGTGCGCGGTAGCGGTCTGCAGCCCGTTGACTGCGCCCTGCAATCATCACGCCCGCCGGAAGGGATCAGCAACGAATCCCGATACGATCACGCGTTCCAGCGAACACCCGATCCCTTGTTCGTGTGTTCTGGTCGTGCGGTACGGCGTTCGTGTCGCCGGAGCCGACGCCGCAGCCGGGCTACCGGCCCGGGGGAGTGGACCGGGTTAACGTGCCCGCATGGTGAACGAGTCCCCGGACGCCCGTCCCCGTCGCAGACTCCGCCCGACCCGCCGCGGAAAGATCGTCCTGGCCGTCGCCGCGCTGCTCGTGGCGTCGGCCGCCGTGCTGATCCCGCTCTCCCTGCTCGGCTCGGACGAGGAGAAGGAAAAGGAGAAGCGGCCGCAGAGCACGCTGGTGATCCCGGAGGGCTGGCGCGCCTCGCAGGTGTACAGCGCCGTCGACCGGGAACTCGGCCTCAAGCCCGGGTCCACGGAGAAGACCGTGGAGACGGTGGATCTGGACCTGCCCGACCAGGCCGAGGGCAACCCCGAGGGGTACCTCTTCCCGGCCACGTATCCGATCGACTCCGCGACCAAGCCGGCCGGCCTGCTGCGCTACATGGCGGACACCGCCCGCAAGCGGTTCGGCGGCGACCACATCACCGCCGGAGCGCAGCGCAACAACGTCACCGTCTACGAGACGGCCACCATCGCCAGCATCGTCCAGGCCGAGGCCGACACCGCCTCCGACATGGGCAAGGTCGCCCGGGTCGTCTACAACCGGCTGCTCAAGGACATGCCGCTGCAGATGGACTCCACCATCAACTACGCCCTCAAGCGCTCCACCCTGGACACGACGAACGCCGACACCCAGCTGGACAGCCCGTACAACAGTTACGTACGCAAGGGCCTGCCGCCGACGCCCATCGGCAACCCGGGGGAGGAGGCGCTGAGCGCCGCCATCAGCCCCACGCCCGGCCCCTGGCTCTACTTCGTCACGGTCGCGCCCGGGGACACCCGGTTCACCGACAGCTACGACGAACAGCAGAAAAACGTCGAGGAGTTCAACCGCAACCGCCGCGAGGCCGCGGGCTGAGGGTGGCCGGCTGAGGGCCCTGGGCCCTCAGCCGGCCACCCCGGCCTTCGCCTCCACGCTCGACCGGCCGCCCGTCCTCTCCAGCAGCCGCAGCACCGACCGCACAGCGGTGCGCCCCGCCCGGTTGGCGCCGATGGTGCTGGCGGACGGCCCGTACCCGACGAGGTGGACGCGTCCGTCGCGTACGGCACGCGTGTCCTCCGCCCGGATGCCGCCGCCCGGCTCGCGCAGCTTCAGCGGTGCCAGATGATCGACGGCGGGTCGGAAGCCGGTCGCCCAGAGGATCACGTCCGCCTCGACGCTCCGGCCGTCGTCCCAGGCCACGCCGGTCGGGGTGATCCGGTCGAACATCGGCAGCCGGTCCAGCACCCCCTGCTCCCGGGCGCGCCGTACCGCGTCGGTGACCGGCAGCCCGGTCACGCTCACCACGCTCTGCGGCGGCAGCCCGGCCCGTACCCGCTCCTCCACCATCGCCACGGCCGCCCGGCCCCACTCCTCGGTGAACGGCTCGTCGCGGAAGACCGGCTCGCGGCGTGTCACCCAGAAGGTCTCGGCGGCGTACGGGGCGATCTCCATCAGGTGCTGCGTACCGGAGGCACCGCCGCCGACCACGACGACGCGCCGCCCCGCGAACTCCTCGGGCCCCGGGTAGTCCGCCGTGTGCAGCTGGCGCCCCCGGAAGGTCTCCTGTCCCGGGTAGCGCGGCCAGAACGGCCGGTCCCAGGTGCCGGTCGCGTTGATCAGCGCCCGCGCGGCGTACGTCCCCTCGGACGTCTCCACGAGCAGCCGCCCGCCGCTTCCCTCACGTACGGCACTCACCTCGACGGGCCGGTGGACCCGCAGGTCGAAGCGGTCCTCGTACGCCGTGAAGTACGCGCCGATCACCTCGGATGAGGGCCGGTCGGGGTCGGCGCCGGTCAGCTCCATGCCCGGCAGCGCGTGCATCCCGTGCACCTTGCCGTACGTCAGCGAGGGCCAGCGGAACTGCCACGCCCCGCCCGGCCGGGGCGCATGGTCCAGGACGACGAAGTCGCGGTCGGGTGCGAGCCCGGCGCGGCGCAGGTGGTGGGCTGCGGAGAGTCCCGCCTGCCCGGCGCCGATCACGACCACGTCCAGCTCGCGCACCCCAGTAATGTTCACGTTTCTACTAACTCGTGGGGCGCCCGGGATCTTCCCGGGCGCCCCACCGGGTTCAGCGCCCGCCCGCCACCAGCAACGGCGCTCCGGCCGTCCGCGATTCCGCGCCGGGCGCCCCCAGCAGCGGGGACGCCGGTACGGTCGACAGCAGCCCGCGCCGGGCCAGCTCGGGCGTCACGCCCTCGCCGAACCAGTACGCCTCCTCCAGGTGCGGATAGCCCGAGAGCACGAAGTGCTCCATACCCAGCGCGTGGTACTCCTCGATCCGGTCGGCGACCTCCGCGTGGCTGCCCACCAGCGCGGTCCCGGCCCCGCCGCGCACCAGACCGACGCCCGCCCACAGGTTCGGCGCGATCTCCAGCTTGTCCCGCGAACCGCCGTGCAGCGCCAGCATCCGCTGTTGCCCGACCGACTCGCTCTTGCCCAGCGCCTGCTGCGCCGCCGCGATCGTGTCCGGATCAAGGTCGCCCAGCAGCCGGTCGGCGGTGGCCCACGCCTCTCGTGCGGAATCCCGGGAAATGGTGTGCAGCCGGATCCCGAACCGGACGGTCCGCCCCTGCTCCTCGGCCAGCCCACGGATCCAGTCGATCTTCTCCTTCACCGCCGCCGGCGGCTCACCCCAGGTCAGATAGACATCGGCATGCGCGGCGGCCACCGGACCGGCGGCCGCCGATGACCCGCCGAAGAAGACCTCCGGCAGCGGGTCCGGCGGCAGCGCGGTCAGCCCGCCCTCCACCTGGTAGTGCTCGCCGTCGAAGTCGTACGGCTGCCCGCTCCACGCACCCCGCACCACGGACAGGAACTCCGCGGTCCGCGCGTACCGCCGGTCGTGGTCCAAGTGGTCCCCGAACCGCCGCTGTTCGGTCGAATCGCCACCGGTCACCACGTTGAGCAGCAGTCGGCCCCGGGTGATCCGCTGATAGGTGGCGGCCATCTGGGCGGCCAGCACGGGCGAGATGACGCCGGGCCGGAAGGCGACCAGGAACTTCAGCCGCTCGGTGTGCTGCGCGAGCGCCACCGTGGTCAGCCAGGCGTCCTCGCACCACGTACCGGTCGGCGTCAACACGGCCTCGAAGCCCAGCTGTTCGGCCGCCTTGGCGATCTGCGCCAGATACTCGATGTCCGGGGCGCGCACACCGCTCACCGGGGTGATGCGGTCGCGTTTGATTCCGCCGTCGGTGTACGCGTGCCGGTCCACGAGCGTCCGGCCGTCACCGCCGGTGGGCAGGAACCAGTGGAGATGGACGTTCATGAGGAGGCCTTTCCGTACGAGCGCGGTGCGGTGGTGGACGGCGGGAGGTCACGGTTGAAGCGGGTGTCGACGTAGTCCTTGAAGGCGAATCGCCGTGGGATCAGCTTGAGTTCGGCGAAGGTGTCGGCGATCTCCTGCTCGGAGGCGATGGCGGCGTCGTCGATGGCCACGGGGACCCGGGTGCCGTAGCTGCGCTTCACCGCGTCCAGCGCCACCTCGTAGGGCAGCCCGGTCTCCTTCGCCCAGACCTTCGCCCACTCCTCCGGGTGTTTGAAGACCCAGCTCTGCGCCCGATCCAGCCGGACGAGCAGATCGCCGATGGCCTTCGACTTCTTCGGATCCTTGAGCGAGGAGGGTGAAGCGACCTGGAAACCCAGGCCGTTGACGACACCCTCGCCGGTCGTCAGCACGCGGGCGTTCCCGGCCCGCAGGATCTGCGAGGTGTACGGATCCCAGATCGCCCAGGCATCCACCTTGCCTCGGCTGAACGCGGCCAGCGCATCGGCCGGCTGGAGGTAGTTGAGCTTCACGTCCTTGATGGAGAGACCGGCCTTCTTGAGCGAGGCGACCAGTTGGAAGTGGGCCGAACTGCCCTGTGCCACGGCGACGGACTTCCCCTTGAGCTGCTCGGGCTTCTTGAGCGGTGAGTCCTTGGGCACGACGATGACCTCACCGGCCGGCGAACCGTGAGTGGCGCCCACGACGGTGATGTTCGAGTCGGAACCGGCGGCGAAGACGGGCGGTGTGTTGCCCACTCCGCCGATGTCCACGGCCCCGGCGCTCACGGCCTCCAGAAGCGGTGGACCGGAGGTGAAGGTGGACCATTTGATGCGGTAGTCCAGGTCGTCGAGCTCTCCGGAGGCCCGCAGGATGGCCTCGTAACCGCCTTTCTGGTCACCGATGTTCAGCGTGACGCTGCCCTTGCCGTCGGTGCTGCCGCCCGACTCCGCGGACGAGGCGCCGCCACCGCAGGCGGCGAGGAGCAGGGTGAGCGGAAGGAGCAGGGCGGGCAGGGTGCGGCGTTTCATGGTGGTTCTCCGTAGGTGTGTCGCCAGGAAAGGAAAATGAGGGGTCATACGTCCGAGTGCGCCACGGCAGCCGTTTCCCGCTGCCGGTCCGCTCCGGCCTCGGCGGTACCGTCCTCGACGCCCAGCTTGCTCAGCAGCCGCGAACGCAGGCCGGTGAAGCCGGGGGCGCCGACACCGCGCGGGCGGTCCAGGGCGACGGGCGTGTCGTACGCGATCCGGCCGTCCCGCATCACCAGCACCCGGTCGGCCAGCAACAGGGCCTCGTCCACGTCATGGGTGACCAGCAGGACGGCGCAGCCGCGCCGCTGCCAGAGCTCGGCCACCAGCTGCTGCGCCTTGATCCGGGTCAGGGCGTCGAGCGCGCCGAACGGCTCGTCGAGCAGGAGCAGATCGGGCTCGCGCACCAACGCACGTGCCAGAGAAGCGCGTTGCGCCTCGCCACCGGAGAGCGTCTTGGGCCAGGCGCCGGCCCGGTCGGTCAGCCCGACCTCCGCCAGCGGCTTCTCGGCCAGGGCCCGTTCGGGCTTGCCCGGCAGCCCCAGCAGGACGTTGCGCCAGACCCGCTTCCAGGGCATCAGCCGCGGGGCCTGGAAGGCCACGGCGCGGCGGCGAGGCACCAGGACGGTCCCCGCGATCTCGCGGTCGAGCCCCGCCAGCACACGCAACAGGGTCGACTTGCCGCAACCGCTGCGCCCGAGCAGCGCCGTGAACTCCCCGGATTTCAGGGTGAGATCGAGGTCGTCGATCACCGCGCGCCCGTCGAAGGCCCGGGTCAGCCCTTCGACCCGTACGGCGGTTTCGGTTTCCGGCTCTCCGGCGGGGGAGGGGGCCGGCACGGTCACTGGCCGGTGAAGGTCGGTCGCCATTGCAGCAGCAGCCTTTCGAGGGTCCGGACGATGACATCGGCGGTGAGGCCGAGGAAGGCGTACACGACGAGGCAGACGACGATCACGTCGGTCCGGAAGAACTCCCGCGCCTGGTTCATCAGGAACCCGATCCCGGCATCGGCGTTGATGGACTCACCGAAGACGAGCGCGAGCCAGGCGGTGGCGAGCGAGTAGCGCAGCCCGGTCATGGCCCCGGGCAACGCGCCCGGCAGCACCACATGGCGTACGAGCCCCCACCGGCTGAGCCCCAACGACTCACCTGCTTCGATGAGTTGGGCGTCCACACCGCGAATCCCCGCATACACGTTCAGGTACAGATGGAAGGCGACCCCGAGCGCGATGAGCGCCACCTTCGGCGCCTCGCCGATCCCGAGCCAGATGATGAACAACGGGATCAGCCCCACCCAGGGGGCCGTGCGCAGCATCTGTACGGTCGCGTCGACGAGGTCCTCGCCGAGCCGCGAGAGCCCCGAGACCAGCGCGAGCGCCGTCCCCACGACCCCGCCGAGCACCAGCCCGACGGCCACCCGCTGGAGCGACACCCCCATGGCGGCCGGCAGCGTCCCGTCGGCGATCAGATCCGCTCCCGCACGGCCGATGGTCCCCGGCGAGGCCAGCACATCCGGATGCAGGACGCCCGTGGCGCTGAACACCTGCCACAACGCGAGCAGCAGCAACGGCCCCACGGTCCGCCGCAACCACCGCGGCACGGACCGCAGCCGGGCCCGGCGCACGGACGCCGGGACGATCGGCTCCAGGTCGGGGGACGTACGGCTGGTACCGGATGCCGGGACTTTCTCCGCGATCGGGGATGGATCGGGCGGTGCGTGGCTGACGGTCATGGCGGCTCCACAGGAGGTCGTACGGAGGGGGAATCGGGCGCGCCACCCCGACCGCCCCTCTCGCGGCGACGGCTGTGCCGGAAGAACCCCCGCTCGGCATCCCGGCAGGCGGGAGCCACGGCGATCCGAAGCGGTCAGGAGACCGGCAGGACGCGGCGGCCCACGGCGGCGCGCGAGACGAGGGGTGCGGGAGAGGGGGCGGAGCGGGCGGCGGGCCCGGTCAGCAGGGGCGCGAAGGGCGCTGAGAGAACGTCAGCAGCCGCGGCGACACGCGGCGGATGCCACCCGCAGCAGGTCGATGTGACCGCGCGAGGTGAGCAGAGCTGATCGGAACATGGCGATGAACGTGGTCATCCGGTCAGGACACGGTCAATGGTGTCTCGGAGCGTGGACGTGTGATCTCGTCCCCCGGAAGAGAAGATGGAGCCATGTCCGATTCCTTCACCACCACGGTCCTGCACCTCACCACCGGCACGGCGGAGACCGTCATGGACCTGACGCGGGAGTGCGAGGAGTTCCTCACCCGCTCGGCGTCCGGCCGCGACGGCCTGCTCAACATCTTCGTACCCCACGCCACGGCGGGCATCGCCATCCTGGAGACGGGCGCGGGCAGCGATGACGACCTCCTGGCCGCCCTCCACCACCTGCTCCCGGCCGACGACCGCTGGCAACACCGCCACGGCACCCCGGGCCACGGCCGCGACCACGTACTCCCGGCGCTCGTCCCGCCTCACGCCACGTTGCCGGTGATCGGGGGAGCGCTGGAGCTGGGGACCTGGCAGTCGGTGTGTCTGGTGGACACGAACAAGGACAATTCGGAGCGGCAGGTGCGGTTGAGCTTCCTGGGTTAGCGAGTCACCGGGCGGAACGGTGAACGGGAACTTCCGCGTAGCGTGATCACCTGCCGCATGGAAGGTCCATGGGTCGGGTCGGCCCCTACGGGGCAGGCCGGTGGCGAGCGATGGGGCCGTGATGAGCGAACTGACGAAACCCGTGATCGAAGTTCCGGAGGGGGATGCGCCCGCCGAACTGACGATCCGGGACCTGGTGGTGGGAGACGGGCCCGAGGCGCGGCCGGGCCGGGTCGTCCAGGTCCACTACGTAGGGGTGACGTTCGCGTCCGGGAAGGAGTTCGACTCCTCCTGGGAGCAGGACCGGCCGTTCAAGTTCGCCGTGGGCGGCGGCCGGGCCATCAAGGGCTGGGACCGGGGGGTGAGGGGCATGAGGGCCGGCGGCCGACGGGAGATCATCGTTCCGCCGCGGCTCGGCTACGGCAAGCAGTCACCCTCTGCGCTGATCCCGGCGGGCTCGACGCTGATCTTCGTCGTGGACCTGCTCACGGTGGTGGGGGGCCCGCCGGAGCGAGGTTCGGCCTGAAGGGGCGGGGCGAGCGCCTGGCCGCACGGATCTTCGGATGCCCGGGTGCTGCGATCCGATCGGGAAGAGCGGGAATCGACTGTCCTCCCCGCACGCCGGCCCTAGGCTGTGCCGGGAAAACAAGGGGAGACGATGATCGACTACCGCAAGGCGACCGTTCCGGTGTGGACGCTCGCGACGAGTGATGTCCGGGTGCCGTCGGTGGCCGGGGACGGGCCGATGACGGCCGAGCGCCTGGGTGAACTGCGCGGCGTGCTGGCCGCCTTGGCCGATGCGCCGATCGCCACGCTGGAAGCACATCCGCTGCCCGACAAGCTCGACCGCAGCCGAGGCATCCCGCTCGATGCCGCGAGCCCTCTGGCGGAGCACTTGTCGCAGCTGGTCACGCAGACAGCTCGGAATTCCTCTACGGCAGCCAAGGCGACCGTTGCCGGCGAGAACCTGTACCGGATCGTGGTCCCGGCGAAGTTCGCCGCTCAGGTCGACCAGGGCAGCGTCCGCCTGATGATGTCCAGGGCGGTGGCCGGTGGTGTCCGTGGGCCGATTATGGGCGCCAACGGCAAGATCGTCGGAGGCGTGACGTTCATGCCGGTCGGTAAAGCGGCGGCAGGGGGCGCCGTCGGTGGGGCCGGTGCGCCAGCCGGTATCGCGGCCACCGGCGGCGCCGCCCTCACCGTGGCCGCGCCGCTCGTGCTCATGGCGGTGGCGGTGGGGGTGAGCGCGCATGCCGACCAGAAGCGCCAGCAGGCCATCGAGCACATAACGGAGCTGCTGGAGCAACTGCACGAAGAGAAGCTCGATGACGAGCACAGCGCACTCGACGGTTGCCGTGATGCCATCGACAAGGCCACGGCCATCCTGCTCGACCAGGGCAAGCTCGGCATGTCGCTCGGGCTGGACTCGGCGGTGCACGCCATCAACACGGCACTGGGCGCCGCCGACCGTCGCCTCGCCCGATGGCAGAGCGCACTGGACAAGCTTGCCGCAGGCGAGGCCGTCGACATCGCCACGCTGACGAAGTCGTTTCCCGGCATCGACGAGGAAGGCGGCCGGTTCCGGGCGCACATCGAACTCGCCGCCCTGGCTACCGCGTTGAAGCGGCGGGTCATCGTTCTGCAGGCCGTCGAGCATGCTCAGAGCGACCCGGACAACCTGTTCGAGAGCTTCACCCGTGCTCTCAAGCGGGACCAACAGCGCCTCGACGAACTGGAGTCGGGCATCGCCGGCGTCCTGGTGCGCCTGTCGGCGCTGGAGCTGGCCCGTCCGAGCGGTCTTCGGTCGCCCGTGTTCACACCGGGTGAAGTCGATCGCCTGATGCGTGCCACGCACCGGATCCACCGGCTGGGCGACGATGTCACGGCCGGGGGTCGCCCCACTGACATGGCGATCGAGATGGCTCGTGACCGGGACGGCTCGCTGGTCGTGTTCCCGGCGGTACCGGCGTAGGCGCTCGAACGCCCCGGCAACGGGCCGCGGGGGCCGGTGCGCGTACGCACCGGCCCCCGCGGTCGCTGTGATCAGACCAGGTCGAAGCGGTCCAGGTCCATGACCTTCGTCCAGGCGGCGACGAAGTCCGTCACGAACTTCTGGCGGGCGTCGTCGCTCGCGTAGACCTCGGCGAGGGCGCGGAGCTCGGAGTTGGAGCCGAAGACCAGGTCGGCGCGGGTGCCGGTCCACTTGACCTGGCCGTTCGCGTCGCGGGCCTCGAACTCGTCCTGTGCCGACGACGTCGACTTCCAGGTGATGCCCAGGTCGAGCAGGTTCACGAAGAAGTCGTTGGTCAGCGTGCCCGGGCGGTCGGTGAGGACGCCGTGGGTCGAGCCGCCGGTGTTGGCGCCCAGCACGCGCAGGCCGCCGACGAGGACGGTGGTCTCCGGGGCGCTCAGCGTCAGCAGGTTGGCGCGGTCGAGGAGCAGGTACTCGGCGGGCAGGCGGGCGGCCTTGCCGGCGTAGTTGCGGAAGCCGTCGTACGCGGGCTCCAGCGCGGCGAAGGACTCGATGTCCGTCTGCTCCTGCGTGGCGTCGACCCGGCCCGGGGTGAACGGCACCTCGACCTCGACGCCCGCGTCCTTGGCCGCCTGCTCGACGGCCGCGTTGCCCGCGAGGACGATCAGGTCGGCCAGCGAGACCTTCTTGCCGCCCTTGGCGTCGAAGGACTGCTGGATGCCTTCCAGGGCGCGCAGGGCCTGGGCCAGCTCGTCCGGGTCGCTCGCCTCCCAGCCGCGCTGCGGCTCCAGGCGGATCCGGGCGCCGTTGGCGCCGCCGCGCTTGTCGCTGCCGCGGAAGGACGCGGCCGAGGCCCAGGCGGCCGAGACCAGCTGCGCCACCGTCAGGTCCGTGGCGAGCACCTGCTCCTTGAGCGCGGTGATCTCCGCGGCGTCCAGCGGCTCCTCGGTGCGCGCGGGCAGCGGGTCCTGCCACAGCAGCACCTCGGCGGGCACCTCCGGGCCCAGGTAGCGTTGGATCGGGCCCATGTCGCGGTGCGTCAGCTTGTACCAGGCGCGGGCGAAGGCGGCCGCGAACTCCTCCGGGTTCTCGTGGAAGCGGCGCGAGATCTGCTCGTACGCCGGGTCGAAGCGCAGCGACAGGTCGGTGGTGAGCATCTGCGGCTTCTGCTTCTTCGACGCGTCGTGCGCGTGCGGGATGGTCGCCTCCGCGTCCTTGGCGATCCACTGCTTCGCACCGGCCGGGGACTCGGTCAGCTCGTACTCGTACGCGAAGAGGTTGTGGAAGAACTCGTTGCCCCACTGCGTCGGCGTGCTGGTCCAGGTCACCTCCAGACCGCTGGTGATGGCGTCGCCGCCCTTGCCCGACTTGTACGAGTTGCGCCAGCCGAGGCCCTGCTCCTCCAGCGGGGCGCCCTCGGGGTCCGCGCCGACGCTCTCGGCCGGGCCCGCGCCGTGCGTCTTGCCGAAGGTGTGGCCACCGGCGATGAGGGCGACGGTCTCCTCGTCGTTCATCGCCATCCGGCGGAAGGTCTCGCGGATGTCGCGGGCGGCCGCGATCGGGTCCGGGTTGCCGTTGGGGCCCTCGGGGTTGACGTAGATCAGGCCCATCTGGACCGCGCCGAGCGGGCTCTCCAGCTCACGGTCGCCCGTGTAGCGCTCGTCGTCGAGCCAGGTGGTCTCCGGGCCCCAGTAGACGTCCTCCTCCGACTCCCAGACGTCCTCGCGGCCGCCGGCGAAGCCGAAGGTCTTGAAGCCCATGGTCTCCAGGGCGACGTTGCCGGTGAGGATCAGCAGGTCGGCCCAGGACAGCGCCTGGCCGTACTTCTTCTTGACCGGCCACAGCAGACGGCGGGCCTTGTCCAGGTTGCCGTTGTCCGGCCAGCTGTTCAGCGGGGCGAAGCGCTGCTGACCGGCGCCCGCGCCACCGCGGCCGTCGCTGATGCGGTACGTGCCGGCGCTGTGCCAGGCCATCCGGATCATCAGCGGGCCGTAGTTGCCGAAGTCGGCCGGCCACCAGTCCTGCGAGGTGGTGAGCACCTCGGCGATGTCCCGCTTCACCGCGGGCAGGTCGAGGGCCTGGAACGCGGCCGCGTAGTCGAACTCCTCACCGAGCGGGTTCGCCACGGCGGGGTTCTTGGCGAGGATCTTCAGGTTGAGGCGGTCCGGCCACCACTGGCGGTTCCCGCCGCCCTGGGTCGGGTGCGGAGCGCGGCCGTGGGCCACGGGGCAGCCGCTCGCCTGCGCCTCGGGCACCTCCGGGACGGCCGTCTCGGGCGAATCCGGGACGACGGGGTCGAAGACGTGTGACTCGTTGTTCTCGGTCATGGGTGATCCTTCCGGCCCCGGAGGGTGGTGGGGGCGCTGAACGGGGGAGGAGGATTCGAGCCGTGCAGGAGGGGCACGCTGTGAGCCAGGACCTCGCCGTGGGCCGTATGTACGCCTCGCGGACCACCGGGCCGTACGTCCCGGGCGATGCGGCGAGGGCGGTGCCCGGCGGACGGGCGGCGCCGCGCGATGGAGGCGGCGGTGTCCTGTCGTGTGTCTCTGCTGCCGTAGCCGGAGTCTTCCTGTCTCTTGGATGTCGCCGGTATCGATCCTACGATGGACTTCGTCCAAGTCAAGAAGCACACTAAAAACGTACCGACCCGGGGCATGACGTCGCGGGAACTCTTCAGGGGACTGTCCGTCCCTCCGCGAACCGGAGCAGGTGAGACGAGATGAGCGACCTCCTTCAGCGGCTGCGGGGCCGTGGCTGGCGACTGACCTCGCAGCGGCGTGTCGTCGCGGAGGTCCTCGACGGCGACCATGTGCACCTCACGGCGGACGAGGTGCATGTGCGGGCCGCCGCACGGCTGCCCGAGATCTCCCGTGCGACCGTCTACAACACGCTGGGCGAGCTCGTCGCGCTCGGCGAGGTGCTGGAGGTCTCCACCGTCGGCCGCGCCAAGCGCTACGACCCGAACGCGCGCAACCCCCACCAGCACCTGGTCTGCTCCGGCTGCGGCACGGTCCGCGACGTCCACCCGGACGGCGATGCCCTCGGCGACCTGCCCGAGGCCGAGCGGTTCGGCTTCACCGTCGGCGCGGTGGAGATCACCTACCGCGGCCTCTGCCCCGCCTGTACCTGAACGTTTCGGCGCCCTCGCCGAAGGACCGGCCCCATGGCGTTGCCACCCGCAAGGCCGCGATACTGCGGGCCAACCGTTTCCGTCGGAAGGGCCCACGTGACGCACCACTTCCCCGCCACCACCCGGCTCGGCATCGGTGGCGTAACGCTTCTGCTCGTCCTCGCGGGCTCCGCCCTGCCCGCCACCGCGTCCCCGCCCGCCACCGCGTCCCCGTCCGCCACCGCCCGTGCCGACGCGCAGCCCACCGTCGAGGAGCAGCGCCTGGAGCGGGCCGTGCCGCGGGAGATCCTGCGGCGCAGCGGATTCGACGTCTTCGCGCCGGGCTTCGCCCGCGCCCTGGAAGGATCGCGCAGTTACGCGCAGGCGGAGCGCGCGGTGACCCGGCACGGCTCGGCGCTGTGGCAGCGGGCCGTGGACCGTGCTCAAGGGCGCGGTCCCGCCACGGGCGACCTGAGCCGGGGCGACGACCGGCCGCTGTACTGGGCGCGGCTCGCGCTCAGCCGTGAACTGCGGGCGTGGACACCCCGGTTCGACCTCGGCGACCAGCGGCGCAAGGCCCTGCACACTGCCCTGGAGACCTCCTCGCGCGGCCAGGACGACGTCCGCCATCCAGGCCGTCACCCACGCGGGAAGGACGCCGGCCCTCAGGTGAAGCGGGTCCTCGTCACCGGCTTCGACCCGTTCACGCTGGACCGGGACGTCCGCATCGGCAACCCCTCCGGCGCGAGCGCGCTCGCCCTGGACGGCACCCTCGTGCACACCGCCGACGGGCCGGCCCGGATCGAGGCCGTCGTCTTCCCGGTGCGGTGGACGGACTTCGCCGAAGGGGCCGTCGAGCGGACGCTCGCCCGGCATCTGCCGTACCTGGACGCGTTCACCACCATCAGCCAGGGCCGCCAGGGCCGGTTCGACGTGGAGCGCACCAACGGCGCCTGGCGCGGTGGCTTCCCGGACAACGAGAACCTGTCCCGTACGGGCACCGTCCCCGTCACCGACCCCGCCTCGCAGCCGCAGTGGACCTCCACGACCCTCCCGTACCGGCAGCTCACCGAAGCCGACACCGGCCGCTTCCCGGTGTACGACAACACCGAGGTCACCGAGATCCCGGCGGGCGCCACCCAGCCGGTGACCAGGCCGGACGGGCCCACGCCGGGCTCGGCCGCGCGGGCCGGTGGCGGCGGCGACTACCTCTCCAACGAGATCGCCTACCGGGCCACCCTCCTCCGCGACCGGCTGGGTCTCCCGAAGCTGCCGGGCGGCCATCTGCACACGCCGGTCCTGCAGTTCGGTCCCGGCAACGAGAACCCGGCGACCGGCGCGGTCACCGACCCCGGCTTCGAGCGCAACCGCTCGGATATCGTGCGGCAGGTGCGGGCCCTGGTGAAGACGGCGGTGAGCGCCACCGCGAACCGGGCCGACCGGAGGACACGCTGACATGACCGGGAACCGGGACCGCTGGGCGGAACTGACCGGCGGGCAGGCCGGAGAGCGGTACGCCCGGCGGTTCGCGGACCTCGCCGCATCGGGCCACGACATCCACGGCGAGGCGACGTTCTGCGCCGCGCTCGCCGAGCCCGGCGCCCGGGTCCTCGACGCGGGCTGCGGCACCGGGCGGATCGCGGTCCGCCTCGCCGAGCTGGGATACCGCTGCACCGGCGTGGACATCGACGCCTCGATGCTCGCCGTCGCCCGCCGCGACGCACCCGAGCAGGAGTGGCTCCTCGGCGACCTCGCCCGTACGGACACGCTCGGCCTGGAACCCGGCTACGACCTGGTGCTCGCCGCCGGCAACGTCATCCCGCTCCTGGCCGCGGGCACCGAGGCCGCCGTCATCGGACAGCTGGCCGCCGTGCTGCGGCCCGGCGGCCTGCTGGTCACGGGCATGGGCCTGGACGCGGCGCACCTGCCGCTGCCCGAGGCGCCGTTCGGGCTCGCGGAGTTCGATGCGTGGTGCGAGCGGGCCGGGCTGGTCCTGCGGGAGCGTCACGCGACGTGGAGCGGTGAGCCGTACGTACCGGAGTGCGGCTACGCCGTCAGCGTGCACGCCCGGCCGGACGGGCGGTGAATTTCCGTTCCGTACCGATGAGGGTTCTGAACCGATGAGGGTTCCGTACCGACGAGTGCTGCGGACCCATGAGGGTTCTGGACCCATGAGGTTCCGGACCGATGAGTTCTGGCGGCAGCGGCGGTCTGCCCAGGTGTGAAGACTCACACGCTCAGCACACCCGGCGCCGACCTCGTGTACGACGTACGCGGGCCGCTGCCCGCCGCCGACGGGCGCCCGCCGCTGCTCATGATCGGGCAGCCCATGGACGCCTCCGGATTCGCCGCGCTCGCCGCCCGCTTCCCGGAGCGGACCGTGGTCACCTACGACCCGCGCGGACTCGGCCGCAGCGCCCGCAAGGACGGACGGACCGACCACACCCCCGAGACCCAGGCCGACGACCTGCACGCCCTGATCGAGACGCTCGGCGCGGGCCCGGTCGAGATGTTCGCCAGCAGCGGCGGCGCGGTCACCGCGCTCGCGCTCGTCGCCCGGCACCCCGGCGATGTGACCGTCCTCGTCGCCCACGAGCCGCCGCTGATCACCCTCACGCCGGACGGCCCCGCCGCCGTACGGGCCCGTGCCGCCCTCCGGGACACGTACGAGAAGCGGGGCTGGGGGGCCGGAATGGCCGCCTTCGTGGCCATGACCTCCTGGGAGGGCGAGTTCACCGAGGCGTACTTCGCGCAGCCGGAGGCCGATCCGGCCGCGTTCGGGATGCCCACCGAGGACGACGGATCGCGCGACGACCCGCTGCTCTCCGACCGGTCCTGGGCGATCAGCGACCACCGGCCGGACACCGACGCGATCGGCCGTGCGGCCACCCGCGTGGTGATCGCCGTGGGCGAGGAGTCGCGGGCCGTCCAGACCGGGCGTACCTCCGACGCGACCGCCGAACTGCTCGGACAGCGGGTGACCGTGTTCCCGAGCCATCACGGCGGATTCCTCGACGGAGAATTCGGCTATCCCGGAAAGCCGGACGAGTTCGCCCGCCGTCTGCGTGAGGTCCTCGACGGCGCGGCGTGAGCTACCGCGTGATCGCTCCCGGTCGGGGTAGCGAAAGGCTATGAGCACTGACAGAACACCCACCGCTGCCGTCGGATACGTACAGCCGGAGATCGACGTCCGGGCCCTCACCGAGGTCCTGGACGGCGAGTACGCCGGGATCCGGGACCTGGTCCGCACCAACCTGGTGACGTACGCCTCCGTCCTGGAGGAGGCCGACGAGCTCTCCATCGACGCGTTCCGCGAGCGGGTGCGCGAGCTCGTGGTCGAGATGGCGGCGACGGGGCAGACCGGCATGGGCTTCCCGAAGCAGTACGGCGGAGGCGGCGATGTCGGTGCCTCGATCGCCGCCTTCGAGACGCTCGCCTTCGGTGATCTGTCGGTGCTGGTGAAGGTCGGCGTCCAGTTCGGGCTCTTCGGCGGCGCGATCCTGCACCTGGGCACCGAGCGCCACCACGACGCCTATCTGCCCGACCTGATCACCGGGAAGCTGATGGGCTGCTTCGCGATGACCGAGACCGGGCACGGCTCCAACGTGCAGGCGCTCGGCACGGTCGCGCGGTACGACGCCGACGCCCAGGAATTCGTCATCACCACCGAGGGCGAGCAGGCGCGCAAGGACTACATCGGCAACGCGGCCCGCCACGGCGAGCTGGCCGTCGTCTTCGCGCAGCTGGAGGTCGGCGGGGAGTCCGAGGGCGTGCACGCCTTCGTCGTACCGATCCGGACCGGCGGCGAGGCGGCGCCCGGCGTCGACATCGAGGACGACGGCCGCAAGATGGGCCTCAACGGCGTGGACAACGGACGCATCCGGTTCGACGGCGTGCGGGTGCCGCGCGAGGCGCTGCTCAACCGCTTCGCCGACGTCACTCCGGAAGGCGTCTACGAGAGCACCATCGACAACCCCGACCGCCGCTTCTTCACCATGCTCGGCACCCTGGTCCAGGGCCGGGTCAGCGTCGGTGGCGCCGGGGTCAACACCGCCAAGGTCGCGCTCGCCGTCGCCACGAAGTACGCCCTGCGGCGCCGGCAGTTCGCTGCCGGGCCCGAGGGCGAGGAGCAGCTGCTCCTCGACTACGGCCTCCACCAGCGCCGGCTGCTCCCGCTCATCGCCCGTACGTACGCGCTGCACTTCGCCCAGGACGTCCTGCGGACGCAACTGCACAACGTCTTCTCCGGCCTGGAGGAAGACGCGCAGGCCCGCCGGCGGCTGGAGGCGCGGGCCGCCGGGACCAAGGCGCTCGGCACCTGGCACGCCACCCGGACGATCCAGGAGTGCCGCGAGGCGTGCGGCGGCGCCGGCTATCTCGCCGTCAACCGGTTCGCCGCGCTCAAGGTCGACAGCGACATCTTCACGACGTTCGAGGGCGACAACCACGTCCTGCTCCAGCTCGTCGCCAAGGGCCTGCTCACCGACTACGCCAGCGAGTTCGAGGACCTGGACCAGCTCGGCATGGTCCGGTACGTCACCGGCCTCGCCGTCGAGACGGTCATCGAGAAGACCTCGGCCCACAAGCTGCTCGAACGCGTACGGGATCTGCTGCCGGGCGGCGACGAGTGGGACCAGGAGGCCGGGCTGCTCGACTCCGAGTACCAGCTCGCCATGCTCCGCTACCGCGAGGAGCACATGCTCGCCGGAGTGGCCCGCAGGCTCAAGCGCGGCATCGACCAGAAGCGCGATCCCGGCGCCGTCTTCTCCCAGGTCCAGGACCACGTCATCGCCGTCGCCCACGCGCACATGGAGCGGCTGGTGCTGGAGGCGTTCATCGAGAAGATGCGTACGCTGCCCGAAGGCGGCAACAAGGTGGCGCTCGGGCTGCTGTGCGACCTGTTCGCCCTCTCCACGATCGAGGCGGACCGGGCCTGGTTCATGGAGCACGGCCGGCTGACCACCCAGCGTTCCAAGGCGATCAGCCGCGAGGTCAACGAGCTCTGCCGCAAGGTCCGTCCCCTCGCCGGCGAGTTCGTCGACGCCTGGGGCATCCCGTCGGCGATGCTGCGCGCCCCGGACCTGGTGGGTTGATCCGGCCACGACGCCCGCCCCCTCAGCCAGGGGGCGGGCGTCTCGGGGTCAGCCGGTGAACAGCTGGGTGGCCTTACGGAACAGCTCGTACAGGCCGTACGCGAGCGGCGCGCCCACCCACAGCCAGGTGAGGACGATCAGCGGCCGCCGGTCCCTCACCTCAGGCGGATTCGGACTGCTGCTGCCGGACATCGGACGCTCCCTTCTGCGCCGGTACGGCGTCGAGGTGGTGGGACGGGTGGACCGGCCGGACCAGTTCGTTGGCCACGAAGCCGACCGCGAGCAGGGCCATCATGATGAGCAGCGACGTGCTGTACAGCTCCGCGCCGTGCTTCCCGGCCTCCTCCTGCCGGTCGGCGATCCAGTTCACGATCAGCGGTCCCAGGACACCGGCGGTGGACCAGGCGGTGAGCAGCCGTCCGTGGATCGCCCCGACCTGATACGTGCCGAACAGGTCCTTCAGGTAGGCCGGGATCGTGGCGAAGCCGCCGCCGTAGAAGGAGAGGATCACCAGCGCGCACAGGACGAACAGCGGCTTGGAGGAGCTGCCGACCAGCGCGATGAGCGCGTACATGAGCACGCCCGCGCCGAGGTAGACGCGGTAGATGTTCTTCCGCCCGATCAGGTCGGAGGTGGACGACCAGCCGATGCGCCCGGCCATGTTGGCTGCGGAGAGCAGGGCGACGAAACCGGCGGCGGCCGTGGCCGAGACCGGGGCCGAGGTGTCCGCGAAGAAGTCCGCGATCATCGGCGCGGCCTTTTCCAGGATGCCGATACCGGCCGTCACGTTCGTGCAGAGCACCACCCACAACAGCCAGAACTGCGGGGTACGCAGCGCCTGGCGCGCCGAGACCCGGGGCCCGTCCGCGGCCGTGGTGCGACCGGCCTGCCGCTCCTCGGCGCGCGGGCGCGGCACGCGGACCAGCAGGACGCCGAGCAGCATGAAGACGGCGTAACTCAGTCCGTGGACGAGGAAGGCCAGCGCGATGCCGGAGGTGTCGCTGCCGAAGGACTCCAGCATCTGCGCCGACCAGGGTGAGGCGATCAGCGCGCCGCCGCCGAAGCCCATGATGGCGATGCCGGTGGCCATGCCGGGCCGGTCGGGGAACCACTTGATGAGCGTCGAGACCGGCGAGATGTATCCGATGCCGAGGCCGATGCCGCCGACGAAGCCGTAGCCGAGGACGATCAGCCAGAACTGCCCGGTCGCGGCGCCCAGCGCGGAGAGCAGGAAGCCGGAGGAGAAGCAGACGAGGGCGACGGTCATGGCCCAGCGCGGCCCGCGGCGCTCGACGAGCGTGCCGCCGAAGGCCGCGGAGAGGCCGAGCATGACGATGCCGAGTTGGAAGGGGAGCGCGCTCTGCGTGCCGCTCAGGCCGAGCGCGTCCTCCAGTGGGGGTTTGAACACGGACCAGGCGTAGGCCTGGCCGATGGAGAGGTGGATCGAGAGAGCGGCGGGCGGAACCAGCCAGCGGCTCCAGCCCACAGGTGCGATGGGGGGACTCATGGGTCCCCAACCGTACGGAGCGGGAAAGCGGTTGAGAAGGTTGTTGAACGTTCTTTCACTGTGTTCGTTTTGTGTGACGGTGAGGAGCCCGTGCCGCTGCCCTAGGTCCGGGTCGATGGTGCCGATGTCGCCGCGAGCACCAGCTCCACGCAGTGCGCCTCCAGTCGCTCACGTGGTACGTCGAGCGTGCCGTGCAGCCACCCCGCGAAGAGGCTCGCCAGGCCGCCGACCAGTGCGTGCGCGGCCATCCGGCGGTCGATGCCGTCTCCCGTACCGGCGAGCTGGCCGCCGACGAGGTCGGTGAAGACCGGCATCAGCCGGTGGCTGTGCGCGCCGAGAGCCGGGTCGGCGAAAGGCTCCAGGAGCAGGAGGCGGCCCTTGTGCGGGGCGTCCAGGACCAGGGCGACGAAGGCGGCGACGGCGGCCCGGGCCCGGACCTCCGGCTGTGGGTCGCTGAGCGCCACGGCTTCCTCCAGAGCCCTCCTGGCCTCGTCGGCGACCCGCTCGAAGGCGGCGAGGAGCAGCTCGTCGCGGCCGGCGAAGCTCTCGTAGAAGTAGCGGTCCGTGAGGCGCGCCTGCCGGCAGACGGACCGGACCGTGACGGCCGCGCATCCTTCCTCGCCGGCCAGCCGCTCGGCGGTGTCCAGCAGGTTCGTCCGGCGGGCCGCGCGACGATCGGCGAGCTTGGTCCCGCCCCAGCTCCGCTCGGCCAACTCGCCTTCCTCTCCGCTCCGTTGCCTTCCGGCCCATTGACGACAGCCGTCCTCACATTTTACCTTTCGATGTGATGACAGGTGTCCTCAGAATGGAGGCGCACGTGGAACCATCAGCTCATGACCCGGCCGGGCCGGGAACCGTCGAACCCCTCGGCCCCGACTCGCTCACCTGGCGCTGGTTCGGCGACTGGAGAGGCCTACTCCTCGCTCCGTGGGCCGGTTCGATGCAGAACATGCACCCCGGACTCGGCGCGGGCGTCGCCGAACACTCGCGCTTCTTCGAGGAGCGGTGGGAGCGCCTCTTCCGCTCGCTGTACCCGATCGGCGGAGTCGTGTACGACGGCCCGCTCGCCGCCCGTACGGCCCGTGAAGTGCGCGGCTACCACGCGTCGATCAGCGGGGTCGACGAGCGCGGCCGCCCGTACCACGCGCTCGACCCGGCGACGTTCTACTGGGCGCACGCCACGTTCTTCATGCTCACCGTGCAGGTGGCCGAGCGCTTCGGCGGCGGCCTCACCGAAGCGCAGCGGCACACGCTCTACGAGGAGCACGTCCGCTGGTACGCGCTGTACGGCCTGTCCATGCGGCCCGTCCCCGGCAGCTGGGAGGAGTTCCAGCGGTACTGGGACCACATGTGCGCGGACGTCCTGGAGGACAACCGGCCGACCCGGGACGTCCTGAACATGCGCCGCATCGCTCGGCCGCCTCTCCTGCGGTGGCTGCCGTCGCCGCTGTGGGCCGTCGCCCGGATCCCGCTCGTGCGGCTGACGCTGTGGATGACGATCGGTCTGTATCCGCAGGCCGTACGGGAGCGCCTCGGGCTGCGCTGGACGCCCCGCGACGAACGGCTGCTGGCCGGGCTCGGACGGCTGGTGCACCACGCCTGGCGGTGCGTTCCCGAGCGGTACCGCTTCCACCCGCGCGCCCGGGCGGGCTGGGACCGCGAGCGAGGGCGGCCGGTGCCGGGCCCGGTGGAGACGCCCGCCCGCAACCTGCCGCCGGAGGAGCGGCGGGGACTTCCGCAGCATTACGTACCGGGGAGCTGACCGGCCGGGGGCGTTCGGCCTGGCGGCGTCCGCCTCGGGCGTCCGGTCCTGAGGTGTCCGGTCCTGAGGTGTCCGGTCCTGAGGTGTCCGGCCCTGGGGCGTTCCGCCGAGGGGCGTCCGCGCTTGGGACGTCCGCCCGAGGACGGCCCCTTGCACCTCACGCCCGGCACGGCACCGTCGCCTCCGCGCCCCGGCCGAGCGCGATGGTCTGCTCGGCGCCGACATCGCCGCGCGGCAGACGATTCCGGGCGTCCTGCTGCCGACCGGCGTGGTCACGGTGTGCGTCAGTGGGGCGTATCTGCTGGTCCTGCCGGTGGGGGAGTCGCGGCGGGGGGTCTAGGACTGCTCTGGAGGGCTGCTCCCGGGGAAAGGAGGGATGAACGTTTCTTCCGGGGTGGTCAGTCGGCCGGAGTGCCCAGGTGCGAGGCGAGGAGTGGGCGTGGCTCTGCGGACCGTTCGGACCTCCGCCCTGCGTTTCGCGGGACGTGGTCCAGATCGCCTCGATGCCGAGCGGACGGTACCCGTCCTCCGGCGTCCACGCGGTTGAGCTGGAACGTTCCTGCGCGTGCGCGTGCGTCGGAGGTGTCGGCAGTGCCTTGCGCTCGATGCCCCCCAGCCGTCGTTCGAAGTCGGCCTGGAGCCGGTTCATGGTGTCGAGGAAGTCCTCGAGCGGAATGCTTCCTTCGTACATCTGTACCTCTCTTCTGCACCGCTCTCCTTGCCGCACGCCGCAGCCGGAAGGGGGCGCGCGGTGAGGGGGCGGACGGTTCACCGGTGGAGCCGTGCCGTGAGGGTCGTCGCGGATACGGCCCTGGAAGTCGTCAAATTCGAAACGAAATATGCTTTCCGTCGTCGCACTCCGCACAACGATCTCTCCCGCCGGGGGGAATGCGGCATTCGGGTGAACCGGCGTACCCCGGCCGCCGTCCACGAGGGCGGGCCCGGCCCCGCCCGGCCGTACCGTTTGCGGACCCATGGGCATCGGGTTTGAGTGGATGGGACCCCCATTCGCTCATCTGGAGCTGGCATGTCGATGGCATTCGGTTCTCCCTCCGGTTCGCCGGACCCCTTCAGCGAACTGCTGAATCGCTTCTTCGGTATGTCGCCGGCCTCGTCGCCCCCGGCCGTGCAGCGCGTGCCCATCGGCCGGCTCCTCTCGGAGCCCTCGCGCGAACTCCTGGACGCCGCCGCCCGCAGAGCGGTCCAGGACGGTACGTCCGACCTCGATACGGAGCACCTCCTGTGGGCCGCCACCCAGGTCGAGCCCACCCGGCGGCTGCTGGCCCAGGCCGGGGTCGATCCCGAACGGCTCGGCGACCGGATCGCCGAGGTGCTGCCCCGCGAGTCGCAGGAGCCGTCCTCCGAACCCGGCCTGACCCCGGCCGCCAAGCGGACCCTCGCCCTCGCCCACGCCAGGTCGCAGGCGGCGGAGGTCTCGTACATCGGCCCCGAACACATCCTCGGCGCGCTCCTCGCCGACGCCGACTCCGGCGCCTCCCGGTTCCTGCGCTCCGAGGATCTGGACGTCGGAGAGCTGCGCGGAGCGACGGGCCGGGCGTCCGGCGCGAACGGGGCTCCGGCCGGTGGCAAGCAGCCGTCCGAGACCCTCGACGAGTTCGGCAGGGACCTGACCGAGGAGGCGAAGGCCGGCAGGCTCGACCCCGTGGTCGGCCGGGCCGAGGAGATCGAGCAGACCATCGAGATCCTGTCGCGGCGCTCCAAGAACAACCCCGTGCTCATCGGCGAACCGGGCGTCGGCAAGACCGCCATCGTGGAGGGGCTGGCCCAGAGCATCGTCGCGGGCGAGGTGCCCGACACCCTCAAGGACAAGCGGGTCGTCTCGCTGGACCTGTCCGGCATGGTGGCCGGAGCCCAGTACCGCGGCCAGTTCGAGGAGCGGCTGAAGAAGGTCATCGAGGACGTGCAGGAGGCCGAAGGGGAGATCATCCTCTTCATCGACGAACTCCACACCGTCGTCGGTGCCGGCGCGACCGGCGAGGGTTCGATGGACGCGGGCAACATGCTCAAGCCCGCCCTCGCCCGCGGCGAGCTCCACGTGGTCGGCGCGACGACGATCGACGAGTACCGCAAGCACATCGAGAAGGACGCCGCCCTGGAGCGCCGCTTCCAGCCCGTCCTGATCCCGGAGCCCACCGTCGAGGAGACCGTACAGATCCTCGAAGGACTGCGGGACGCGTACGAGGCCCACCACCAGGTCCGCTTCGCCGACGGGGCCCTGACGGCGGCCGCCGAACTGTCCGACCGCTACATCTCCGACCGGTTCCTGCCCGACAAGGCCATCGACCTGATGGACCAGGCCGGTGCCCGTGTACGGCTGCGCAGCGCCAACCGCTCCACCGAGGTCGTCAGCCGGGAGGACCGCCTCGCCAAGCTGCGCCGGGAGAAGGACCAGGCGGTGGCGGCGGAGGAGTTCGAGCGGGCCAAGGAGCTCAAGGAGCAGATCGCCGAGGTGGAGGGCGAGCTCGCGGGCATCGAGGAGCGCCGGGAGGGCGTCGTCTCCGTGACGGCCTCCGACATCGCCGACATCGTCTCCCGCCGTACCGGCATCCCCGTCTCCCAGCTCACCGCCGGCGAGAAGGAGAAACTCCTCAAGCTGGAGGAGGAGATGCACGCCCGGATCGTCGGCCAGGACGAGGCCGTCGCCGCGGTCTCCGAAGCCGTACGCCGCAACCGCGCGGGCATGGGCGACCCCAACCGGCCCGTCGGCTCGTTCCTCTTCCTCGGCCCCACCGGTGTCGGCAAGACCGAGCTGGCCAAGACGCTGGCCGAGCTGCTGTTCGGCGCCGACGACCGCATGATCCGGTTCGACATGAGCGAGTTCCAGGAGAAGCACACGGTCGCCCGGCTCGTCGGAGCGCCTCCCGGATACGTCGGCTACGACGAGGCGGGCCAGCTCACCGAGAAGGTGCGGCGCAATCCGTACAGCGTGGTGCTGTTCGACGAGGTCGAGAAGGCGCACCCCGATGTCTTCAACACGCTGCTCCAGATCCTCGACGACGGCCGGCTCACGGACGGTCAGGGCCGCACGGTCGACTTCCGCCACTGCGTCGTCATCATGACGTCCAACATCGGCGCCCATCGCATCCTCGCTCACCAAGGCGATGCCGCCGAGCTCAAGGACGAGCTGATGGAGGATCTGCGCGGCCGGTTCCTGCCCGAGTTCCTCAACCGCATCGACGACATCATCGTCTTCCACAGCCTGACGGAGGACGACCTGTCCGAGATCGTCGAGCACCTGCTGGACCGCAGCAAGCACCGCGTCCACGCCCAGGGCCTGACGCTGGAGGTCACCGAGGCGGCGAAGAAGCTCCTCGTGGCCCACGGCTACCAGCCGGAGTTCGGCGCCCGTCCGCTGCGCCGCACGATCCAGACGGAGCTCGACAACCGTGTCGCCTCCCTGCTCCTCGGCGGCGAGGCCGGACCGGGCCACACGATCGTCGCCGATGTGAAGGACGACTCCCTCCACTGCTCGATCCGTAACGACGACAAGGAGTGACCGATGGCTCACCACCACCACAAGTCGAACGAAGAGGTCGAGGGCGACCCCCACACCGGCCACAGCCGTGGCATGCCCCGCCGCCCGGACGAGAAGAAGCTCGACGAGCGCCTGGAGAAGGACCGCGAGGAGGTACGCCGTCCTCCGGAGGAGGACGGCCGGGCCGACTAGCCGGTCCTGAGAACGGCTACGGCTTCAGTGCGCGGGTGCCGTGCGGCCGAGGGCGAAGCGGGCGATGCCCGGCCGTCCTTCGACCAGGTCGGCGGCGAGTTCGCCGATGGCGGGGCCGAACTTGAAGCCGTGCCCGGAGAAGCCGGCCAGCACGGTGACCGGGCCCTGCCGGTCGATGACGAAGTCCTCGTCGGGCGTCGTGGTGTACAGGCAGGTGAGCGGGGTCGGCTCGGTGCCGGCGACACCGGGCAGCCACTCCTCGGCGTAGGCGCGGAGGCGTTCGACGGCCGCCGGGTCCGGCGTACGGTCGCGGCGGTCGGGGTCCACGACGGGCCCGACGCCGTGCAGCCCGATCTTGACGCCGTCCGCGCTGCCCAGCCCGTACAGGCCGCCCTCCACGTTCCAGCCGGCCCCCGGGTGGTGGATGAACGACGGCCACTCCAGGGCGTCCGGCACCGGGAAGTGCACCGGCTGCTCCTGGGTGACGCGCATCGGCGGCAGGCCGCTCACGAGGTCCGGCAGGAATCCCGGCGCCCAGCCGCCCACGGCGACCACGATTGCGTCCGCCGTCAGCGCCTCGTCGGCGTCCGTGACGACGGTGACTCCGCCTCCGCCGGTACGTCCGGTGTGCCGGATCTCCGTCACGCGCACCCCGTGCCGCACCTCGGCGCCACGCTGCCCGGCCGCCTTGAGCAGCGCACCCACGGCGTCGTCGGCGTGCACCCGCCCGGCGTCCGGGTGGTACAGCGCGCTGGTGTCGGCCCGGAGCCCCGGCCACCGGTCGGCCACCTCACCGGGGGACAGGCGCCGCGCGGACCGCCCCGCCCCGGCGAGCACACCGGCCAGCCGGTCCAACGCCTCGGGCAGGCCGTGGTCGACGGCCCCGGTGAGCGTCAGCACCGACTGCCCGCTCTCCTCCTCCAGCCGCCGCCACAGGGGCAGGGCGCGCAGGGCCATCTCGGTGTACGAGGGCTCGCCGTACGCCAGCCGGAAGATCCGGGAGGTTCCGTACGAGCTGCCGCGGTCGTGACCCGGGCCGAAACGTTCCAGCACGGTGACCTGGTGGCCGCGTACCGAGAGGCGCCAGGCGGCGGCCGCCCCCATCAGCCCGCCACCAACGACGAGCACCCGTAGAGCCATGCCCCTGTGTCCTTTCCTGTGCCGGACCCTGCCGGTCAGCGCGTCAACGCGTCACCGTCCACGTACTAGGGCCCGGACGACCCCGGTGAAGCATACGGACGGCAGGCCCTCCGCCGCGGATTCCACGGGTGAGAACAGGCCCCCTGGTGGTTCTCGAGACCCGGTCCTCAGTCCGGAGCCATCACCAGGTCGCCGATCACCCGCAGCCCGACCTGTGCGGCCAGCCACGGCGCTCGCTCGGCCTCGACCTGCTTCACATGGACGAAAACGGTGTGGTCCGGCGCGGGCTCATCCAGTTCGAGATCGTGGGCGTTCACGCACAGCGTCACGAACGCGCCCCTGGCTCCTCCGCAGCCCAAGCCCACTTCGGGGGCGGCGGGCCAGCCCATGAAGTCCCACCGCACGGTGGCCGGGCTGTCACCCCGTGCGCCGAGGAAAGGCCCCACGGCCTCCGGGGAAGGGGCCCAGCTCCTCAGCCGGACGGGCAGGTGCGTCGACGGCTCGTCGCCCTTCGCCGACGAGCCGCCCCTGCCACCTTCCGCCCACCACTCGGCGTCCGGGAACAACTTCAGCAGAGGTGTCAGGACGTGCGCCGAGGAGACGAGCACCTCGAAATCGACTTCCAGGTCCTGGAGATCGGCGATCCCGAGCAACCGCTCGACCGATCGCAGGCCCTCTGAGAGATCACCTGTTCTCAGGACGGGCTGCGCATATGAGTTGGACATGGAGGTCACTCTGCCACCGGAGCACAGGCGCTATGCGCTACATGTATACGCGAAGTGTATAGTCGCGAACTCCTGAGGACGCCCGAGAGCCCTCAGCTCCTGAGAACTCCTGAAACCATGACCATGGAGACGACGATGACCTCCATCAGCACCATCCCGGACGCCCCCGCCGCGCCGAGAAGCGACGTGCGCGCCCGGGTCGGCCGCGCCGCTGTGGCGACGGGCGGTGGTCTGCTCCTCGGTGTGCTCACCAACCTGGCCCAGGGGTGGCTGCCCGACACGTGGCAGCAGCTCGCCAACTCCGGTGCGGTCTGGTCCGCCGCCGCCTTCGTCGTCGGCGCGGTGCTGTACCGGCACGAGCGGCTCGTACAGGCCGCGTTGGGCGGCGCGGTCGCGGAGGCCGGACTGGTGGTCGGGTACTACGGGTACGCCGAGTTCGGGCGTGACGGAGCGGGAAGTCTCTTCTTCCCGCTGGTGTGGCTCGGGCTGGCCCTCGTCGCCGGGCCCCTGTTCGGTGCGGCGGGCTGGTGGTGGCGGCGTGGCCGGGACGTGCGGCGCCGCGTCGTGGGCCTGGGCGCGTTCGCCGGTCTCTGGGGGATGGAGGGGCTGATGTACGCCCTGGACCTCGGTTACCTGCCGGAGGCGTACGCCTGTCTGGCGCTGTTCGTCCTGATCCCGCTGGTGATGGCCCGGGACCACAAGGGGCGTGCGCTGTCGCTGGGGGCGGCCGCGGTCTGCGCGCTCGTCGCGTACGGCGTCGTCGAGGTGCCCCTCCAGATGGTCAGCGCCTGATCCCCGCCCCCTGTCCGGGCGGTGCCGACCCGTCCGTGCGGGGGCCGGCACCGCGGCGGGTCAGGCCGGCCAGGTGCCCGTGACGCGCCGGGTCGCCTGGGCGCCGGAGCGTTCGACCGTGGCCTTGACCACGGCGAATATCGCGCCCTGTACGGCGGCGGCGAGGAGGATCTGCCGCCATGGACGGTCCTCGTCCAGCGCGTCGGGGGCGTCGCCCTCGCCTTCGATCAGCTTCCACGCCTGCTTGAACGCGGCGCCCGCGATCATGCCGCTGACCGCGCCCAGGGCGAGGCCGACCGGCTTGTAGGCGATCTTGGACGCCTTCATCGGTTACGTCCCCGGCTGCGGCGGATCAGCAGGAAGACGGCCAGCAGCGCACCGCCCGCGATGAGCGGGGTGCGGTTGGCGCGGGCGGCCGTCGCGGCCCGGTCCGCCTGCTCCAGCAGCGGGTCGGGCGTCTTCTCCGCCGCGTACCGCTTGGCCTGGGCCGCGCTCTCGCGGACCTGTGCGGCGGCCTGCGCGGTCTTCTCCAGCACCGCGTCCGGCGTCTTGTCCTTCACCGTCTGCGCGGCCTGCTCCGTCTTCTCACGGAGCTGAGCGGAGGCCGCCGCGGTCTTCTCCGCGGCCTGTTCCTTGACCGCCGCGGTCTTCTCGGCGGCCTGCTCCCGGACCACCGCGGTCTTCTCCGCGGCCTGTTCCTTCACCGCTGCCGTCTTCTCGGCGGCCTGTTCCTTCACCGCCGCGGTCTTCGCCTTCGCCTGTGCCTTGATGTCGGCCTTGGCCGCCAGCGCCTCCACGGTCTGCCCGAGTTCGTCGCGCGTGCGCTCGACCTGCTCGCGCAGCTCCTCGGGGGTCGGGGTGCCCATCTGGTTCTGCGATTCGTCGTTCATCGGTGAGCCTTCTCCTTGACCTCGGCCAGATCGGCCTTGACGCTGTCGATGGTCTGTTCAGGGGCGGGGGTGCCGGCCCGGGCGATCTGCTTCTTCCCGGCCAGCGCGGCCAGGCCCGCCATCGCCGCCAGCACCGCCGTGACGATGAGAGCCGCCGCCCACACGGGCAGGACCAGCGCGAGTGCGGCGATGCATGTCACCACCAGGGCCTGGGCCGCCAGGACGCCCACGAGACCCGCGGCGCCGAAGAGGCCGCCGCCCTTCCCGTAGCGCTTGCCCTTCTGGGTCATCTCCGAACGTGCCAGCTGCATTTCCTCGCGGACCAGCTCCGAGATCTGCTGCGAGGCACGCGCGACCAGCGCACCCACCTGCTCGCCGGACCCGTCGGCGTGCCGCTCTGCTGTGCTCATGATGAGGTCACCTTGCTCTCCTCGCTCTCCTCGAACGGTCGGGAATCGTCACGGGACGTGGACCGCCACGGCGGAACACCAGCGTCCGGATGTGTACGCCGTCACCGTCCGGCTACCCAGCAACCGCGGCCGCACCCGTCCCCGCCGAAGAAGCCGGCACCGCTCACGGCTGCTCCATGCGGCGGCGGACATCGTCGCTCCAGGCGCGGGTGTCGCGAGGTTCCACGTACGGCTCCTCGTCCTCGGGGTGTCCGCCGACGATCGCGCGCTGGCGGACCATCTCCGCGTCGAACTCCAGCCCCAGCAGGATCGCCAGGTTGGTGATCCACAGCCACACCAGGAAGACGACCACACCGGCGAGGGCACCGTAGGTCTTGTTGTACGAGGCGAAGTTCGCGACGTAGAACGCGAAGCCGGCCGACGCGGCCAGCCAGATCACCAGGGCCAGGAAGCTGCCCGGCGTCACCCACCTGAACCCGCGGCCCTTGGCGTTCGGCGCGGCCCAGTAGAGCAACGCGATCATGACGACGACGAGCAGGACCAGGACCGGCCACTTCGCGATCGACCAGATGGTCAGCGGAGTGTCCCCGATACCCAGCGCGGCGCCGGCCTGCCGGGCGATGCCGCCGGAGAAGACCACGATCAGCGCGCTGGCACACGCGAGGACCATCAGCGTCACGGTCAGGGCCAGGCGCAGCGGCAGGATCTTCCACACCGGCCGGCCCTCCGGCATGTCGTAGACGGCGTTCGAGGTGCGGATGAACCCGGCGACGTAACCGGAGGCCGACCAGACGGCGACGGCCAGACCCACGATCGCCATGAACGAGCCGACACCGGCGTTGCCCTGGAGCTGCTCCACGGCATCGCTGATGATGTCCCGGGCGGAACCGGGTGCCAGCTTCTGCAGGTTCTCCAGGACCTCCTTGGTGGCGGACTCGCCCGCGATGCCCAGCAGCGAGACCAGCACCAGGAGGGCCGGGAACAGCGCCAGCACTCCGTAGTACGTCAGAGCGGCGGCGCGATCGGCGAGTTCGTCGTCCTGGAACTCCTTCAAGGTGCCGCGCAGCACCGCCGTCCAGGAGCGCCGGGGCAGCTCGGTCGGCTGGTCCGGGGCCCGCTCCGCCACCTCCGCATCAGGTCCCGCTCCACCCTCGCGGCGGACGTCTTCGCGCCCGTCTTCCTTGCCGGGGCCCGGCTTCGCTGTGTCTGTCATACCCAGCGGGTTTCCCGGCCGGTGGTACTCATGTCCACGAAGTTGAGGTCCCGGCCGACCGTGACGGGCCGGTCCCGGCGGATCCCTGAACGACGTTGTTCCCGCAGGCGTGTTCCGCGGGAACCCGGGTACCTGCAGCCACATGCAGGCGGGATTCCGCGGCAGCGTCTGGGACAGGAAAGGTCGTAATGTCGATATCCATGGAGGCCGCGACCGGGATCGCCGCACCGGCGGCACTCCCGCAGATCGACGATCCGCAGAAGATCGCGCCGAAGGACGCCCGGGCGCTGGGCGCGCTCTTCTTCGAACAGTTGCAGGTGCTCGAAGAGGGCACCCATGAGTACCAGTACGCGCGCAACACCCTCATCGAGATGAACCTGTCGCTGGTGCAGTTCGCCGCGAAGCGGTACCGCAACCGCGGTGACGGCCAGATGGAAGACATCATCCAGGTCGGCACCATCGGCCTGATCAAGGCGATCGACCGCTTCGAGCTGTCGCGCGAGGTCGAGTTCACCTCCTTCGCGATCCCGTACATCGTCGGCGAGATCAAGCGTTTCTTCCGCGACTCCACCTGGTCCGTCCACGTCCCCCGGCGCCTCCAGGAACTGCGCGTCGCCCTGGCCAAGGCCAAGGAGGAGCTCACCTCCACCCTGGGCCGCGACCCCGGCGTCGCCGAACTCTCCGAGCACCTGGCGATCAGCGAGGAGGAGGTCATCGACGGCCTCATCGCCGCCAACGGCTACACGGCGGGCTCCCTCGACCTGCCGATCGGCGGGACCGACCAGGGCGGCTCCGACAGCACCACCAGCTACGCCGACATCACCGGCGACTACGACCCGGGCATGGAGCTGATCGAGAACCTCCACGCCCTGGCCCCGCTGCTGGAGACCCTGGAGGAGCGCGACCGGGAGATCGTCCGGATGCGCTTCGGCCAGGAGATGACCCAGGCGCAGATCGGCGAACATCTGGGCATCTCCCAGATGCATGTCTCCCGGCTCCTCTCCCGCCTCCTCACCACGCTGAGGAAAGGCATGCTCACCCAGAACTGAGACCGGGCCACGGAACCGGGTCACCGGAACCGAGGCCGTCGGTACAGGTCCATGAAAAGAACCCCCACAACGGTCCGTTGTGGGGGTTCTGCCATGCCAGGACGGAGGAGCGAGCCGAGCGGGCGCCCTACCAGGCCGCCGACCCGCCCTGGGGGCCGTCGAGCAGCGAGATCCGTACGCGGACGCGCTTGCCCACCGGTTCGCGGCGCACTTCGAAGCTCTCGCAGACCGCCAGAACGATCTCCAGCCCGTGCTGCCCCATGCGCGTCGGATCGGCCTGCCGGCTGGTGGGCAGCACCGAACCGGTGTCCCACATCGTGATGCCCAGTAGGCCGTCGCCCGCTTCGAGGTCGAGCAGGCACGGGCCCGGGGCGTACTTGCAGACGTTGGTGGCCAGCTCGCTCACCACCAGCTGCGCGAGATCCATCGCCCGTGCGGAGACGGGCAGACCGTGCAGCGACTGCGCGTCCGCCAGGAACTCCCGGACGAAGCCCCGGGCCCGGGCGATCTCTCCCGAACCCATGTCGTACGCGGCGCTGCCCAGCACCGTGCCCGTGCCCGGTGCCTGCGGGTTCTGTTCGGTCGCTCGGTCCGCCATCAGCAGTTCCATGTCGTGTCCCCCGTCGGATCGGCCGCACCACGCAGCCCTCAAACGCAACCCGCCTACCCGCTGCCACACGTTTCAGTCCTCGGCTCGCATCCGGTGGGATCCCCGCAGGTCGGACGTGGTGCAGCCGGTCCCGTACCGCTTTTGGACCGGTGTCAGGCGCTCCCGTGCCTCGTCGTCCTGTCGGGCTCCGGGCTCGGCCGCCCGCTCGGCCTGGCCGCCTGGCCCTCCGCACGGTCGCGGAGGTGACCGTGCACCACGTCGGCCCCGCACCGCCGGACGCGACCTGAGGGCTCCCCGGCGCCGAACGTCCCCGCCGAGGAGGGCCGATCGGCCCTCCCGTGGGTGCGTGCCGGGCGGAATGCTGGCTCCCAGCGGCCGGTCGAGGGGGCCGGTCGCTCAGGGACGTACGGAGGCAGACGCGTGAAGAAGGCCGTGGTCGTAGGGGTGGACGGTTCGCCGGAGAGTCTGGCGGCGGCCGACTGGGCGGCGGGTGAGGCGGCTCTGCGCGGTCTGCCGCTGCGCATCGTGCACGCCTGGCTCTGGCAGCCGCTGGACATCCCGCTCGTCCAGAACCGCGAGACGGAGGCGCAGGCCGCCCGGGCCGTACTGCGCGAGGCCGAGGAGCAGGTGGCCGACCGGTATCCCGAACTGCCCGTCTCCAGCCGGGTGCTGCCCGAGACCGCGGTCGTGGCGCTGCTCGCCGAGGCCGAGCGCTCCGCCCTGCTCTGCCTCGGCACCCGGGGCCACGGGGCGCTCCTCGGCTTCCTCCTGGGCTCCTACGGCCAGCAGGTGATCGCCGGAGCGAACGGTCCTGTCGTCTCCGTCCGCGCCTACGACGGTGAGTACCCGGTCCGCGAGAACGGCGAGGTCGTCGTCGGCCAGCAGGGCAGCCCGGAGGAGAGCGCGGACGTGCTGGGCTTCGCCTTCGCGGCCGCTTCCGTACGGGGAGTTCCGCTGCGCGCGGTCCGCGCCTGGAGCCTGCCGCCCGTCTACACCTGGAGCGCCTCCCTGGCCCTCGCCGACGCCTCGGGCGGCCTGGAGCCCTTCGAGCGCAAGGCCCTCCAGGAGGCCCTGGCCCCGTGGCGCGAGAAGTACCCCGAGGTGCAGGTCACGGAGCACGTGGAGATGGGCAGCGCCGGCCAGGTGCTGGTGGAGGAGTCCACCGAGGCGCAGCTGATGGTGGTCGGCAGGCGCGCCCGCCGGGCCCCGGTCGGCACCCGGATCGGCTCGGCCGCCCACGCGGTCCTGCACCACGCCCGCTGCCCGGTCGCCGTCGTCCCGCACGCCTGACGTCCGTACGTCCGCGCCCGATTCCGTACGCCTGACGTACGTGTCCCGGCGTCCCGCACGCGAACGACCGGAGCCCGCCCCGCCTCCCCACGGGGCGGGCTCCGGTCGCGCGGCGGCGGCCCCATAGAGTGGCGCGGTAGGTGACGGGGCGGACGGGAAGAGGGCGCTGTGGGGGACGAGCAGCCGCTGTCGCGGATGCCGCAGATGCGGCTGGACGAGCTGCTGGAGGAGCTGCAGGCGAGGATCAACGCGGCCCGGGGGACCCGGGACCGGGTGCACAGCCTGCTGGAGGCGGTCGTCTCGGTCGGCCGCGAACTGGACCTGTCCCAGGTGCTGCGCCGTATCGTCGAGGCCGGTGCGCACCTCGTGGACGCGCAGTACGGCGCGCTCGGCGTGATCGGGCCCGACGGGCGGAGCCTGTCGCAGTTCCTCACCTCCGGCATGACGCGCGAACAGCGGGAGCGGATCGGACCGCTCCCGGCCGGACACGGCCTCCTCGGTGAGCTGATCCGGCACCCGGAGCCGCTGCGGCTGCGCGAACTGGGCGCGCACGAGGCCTCGTTCGGCTTTCCCGAGCACCATCCGCCGATGCGGACGTTCCTCGGTGTGCCGATCCGCGTACGCGACGAGGTGTTCGGGAACCTCTACCTCACCGACAAGCGCGGTGGCCTGGAGTTCGACGCCGAGGACGAGTCCGTGATCACCACGCTGGCGGTGGCCGCCGGAGTGGCGATCGACAACGCCCGCCTGTACGAGAGCGCCCAGCGCCGCCACCGCTGGCTCCGGGCCGGCGCCGAGGTCACCAACCACCTGCTGTCGGGCGAGGCCCGCCAGGACGTGCTGGAGCTGATCGCGCACCGGGCCGGAGAGATCACCGGCGCCCGCCTGGCCGAGGTGTCCGCACCGGTGTCCGGCACGGACAGCCTGGTGGTGGAGCTGTCCGTCGACCTCTCCGCGGACGCGGACGGCGACGGCCTGCGCGGTCTCGTCGTCCCGGTCGACAACACCCTGGCCGGCGCCGCGTCGGCCGCGGGCACCCAGGTGGTCTCCGCCTGCCTCGGCAAGGACCCGCGCTTCCTCGCCGACCCCCACCTGGCCACGGGCCCCGGTCCCGCGGTCGCCGTTCCGCTCGGGGCGGCCGGAGCGGCCGTCCTGCTGCTGGTCCGCGAGGTCGGCGAACCGGTCTTCACCGAGGCGGACCTGGAGCCGCTGCTCGCCTTCGCGGGCCAGGCGGCGCTCGCCCTGGAACTGGCCGTACGGAGACGGGACGCCGAACACGTCGCGCTCCTGGAGGACCGGGACCGCATCGCCCGCGACCTCCACGACCTGGCGATCCAGCGCCTGTTCGCGACCGGGATGACGCTCCAGAGCACCGCCCGGCTGATCGAGCACACCGGCGCGGCGGAGCGGGTGGCACGGGCGGTCGACGACCTGGACGAGACCATCAAGATCATCAGGTCCACCATCTTCGGCCTGCGCGCCCGCGACGAGGGCCCCGGCTCCAGCCTGCGCGCACGCGCCTCCCGCACGGTCGGCGACGCGGTCACCTCGCTCGGCTCCCGCCCCGGCTCAGCATGGAGGGCCTGCTCGACACCGACGTACCGCTCGACGTGGCCGAACACGTGGTGGCGGCGCTCGGCGAACTCCTCAGCAACGCGGCCCGCCACGCACACGCCACCCGGGTCGAGGTGAGCCTGAAGGCGACGGCCGACGAGGTGCGCCTGACGGTCTCCGACAACGGCGGAGGCATCCCGGAACAGAGCCGCCGCAGCGGCCTGGACAACCTCGCCGAGCGCGCCCGCCAGGTCGGCGGCGCCCTGGAGCTGTCCACGCCCGACGGCGGAGGCAGCCGGCTGCTCTGGCGTGCCCCGCTGACCTGAGCGGCCGATGAGGGCCGACCGGCCCTGTTCGCCGGCACCGCCCGTACGGCACGATCGTCGCAGCCCGGCGCGGCGGGCACGGACAAGAGATGACGGAGCATGTGATGACGGACCAGGCCACGGGCACCGACGGGAAGACACCGGTGACGGTCTTCCTCCTCGACGACCACGAGGTGGTGCGTCGGGGCGTGCACGACCTGCTGGACGCCGAGCCCGACCTGACCGTCGTCGGCGAGGCGGGCACCGTCGCCCAGGCGCTCGCCCGGATCCCCGCTCTGCGCCCGCAGGTCGCGGTCCTGGACATCCGCCTGCCCGACGGGGACGGCGTCGGCGTCTGCCGTGAACTGCGCTCCCGGATGCCCGAACTCGCCTGCCTGATGCTGACGTCCTTCGACGACGAGGAGGCGCTGCTCGACGCGATCGTGGCGGGCGCCTCCGGCTACGTACTGAAGCAGATCACCGGCACCGACCTCGTCCAGGCCGTACGGACGGTCGCCTCCGGCCGCTCACTGCTCGACCCCGGCGCCACCGCCCGCGTGATGGCCCGCCTCCGCGGCGACGCCGCCCAGGACGAGCGGCCCGCCGGAGTCGCGGCGCTGACCGCCCGGGAGCAGGACATCCTCGCGCTCATCGGCGAAGGCCTCACCAACCGCGAGATCGGCCTGCGGCTCCACCTCGCGGAGAAGACGGTCAAGAACAACATCTCCCGCATCCTGGCCAAGCTCGGCGTCGAACGCCGCGTCCAGGCCGCGGTCCTCGCCACGGAGGCACGAGGGCCCGGCCGGCCGCTTCCCGTGGCTGGCTTCAGACTCCGTACGTGAGCGTGCCGTACACGACGAAGGCGACGGCTCCCGCGAGCAGAAAGCCGAGGCGGACCGCGGCCGTCGTGGGTGCCGTCCTGCTTCAGCAGGTGCGCCGACTGCCGTTCCGCCCGGATGTCGTCCCGCGGAGCGGGGGCCACCGCAGCCCTCGCCTCTCACACCTCCCCGCGCCGCCCCCGGCGGCTCATCATCCGCTGGGCCGTGCTCAGTACGGTGGCGGTGGCGCGGGTCGAACGGAGGGCTGCCCGGGCCGCGTTGGCGCCCGGGGCGCCGTGGACACCGCCGCCCGGGTGGGCGGAGGCGGAGGCCAGGTACAGGCCCTTCACCGGGGTCTCGGGGCGGCCCGTGCCCGGCACCGGGCGGAACACCGCCTGCTGGTGCAGCGCGGCCGTACCGCCGTTGATCGCGCCGTGGTGCAGGTTGCGGTCCGCCGCCTGGAGCGTGGGCGGTGCCAGGATCCGCCGGGACCGTACGCGGGGGCGGAAGCCGGGAGCGTACCGTTCCACCTGCTCCTCCACCCGGTCCGCCATCCTCTCCTGCTCGCCCGCGCCCCACGCGCCGGACAGGCCCTCCCCGCCGGCGTCCGCCTTCACGTGGGCGGGCACATGGGTGTAGGCCCAGGCCGATTCGGTGCCCCGGGGCGAACGTGTCGCGTCCGCCGTGGTCATCTGCCCCAGGAGCAGGAAGGGGCGGTCCGGGATCAGGCCGCGGGCGATCTGGGAGGCCCACCGGCTGAGTTCGTCGACGCCGTCCGCCAGGTGCACGGTCCCGGCCGTGGCGGCTGCCGGGCTCTGCCACGGGACGGGTCCGTCCAGCGCCCAGTCCACCTTGAACGTGGCGAAGTCCCACTGGAACCGACGCAGGTCGCCGAGGAGCCGGTCCGGCAGATGCTCCGCGCCGACCAGCTCCCCGTACAGGCTGGGGGCGGACACATCGGCGAGCACCGCCCGGCGGGCCGGGACCGCGTCGCCGGAGGCCGTACGGACGCCTACGGCACGGGCCTGCCGTACGACGACCTCGGTCACCCGCTGCCCGCACCGCACCCTGCCCCCGCGTGACTCCAGTCGCCGCACCAGGGCCGAGGTGAGGGCACCGGCGCCCCCGACCGGGACCGGGAAGCCGTGGAACTGCCCCAGCATCGACATCAGCCAGCCGAAGCCGCCGCTGCCCGCCGCCTCGGGGGCCAGATCCGCGTGCAGGGCGTTGCCGGCCAGCAGGAGCCGTCCGCCCTCGCCGTTGAACTCCTCCTCGCCCAGCCTGCGTACGGGGAGGACGAGGCTGCGGGCCAGCCGCAGCCCTCCCGCCGCCCGCAGCCGGGCGAGCAGCCTGGTCCCGGCGAGGACGGGTGGGAAGGGGGAGAAGAGGGAGGCGGCGATGTCGTCGCCCAGCCGGTCCCAGAGGGCGCACAGATCCAGCCAGCTCTGCCCGTCACCAGGGGCGAAGCCGTCGAGGCCCTCGGCGGTGGCCGCCCGGTCGCGGTCCAGTACGGCACAACCGCCGTCCAGGAGCGGGTGGGCGAGGACCCGGGGCGCCCGGCTCCAGCGGAGACCTTCCCGGTCCAGCTCCAGGGCCGCCAGCACCGGGGAGACCGCCGCCAGCGGGTAGAACGAGCTGAACAGGTCGTTGACGTAGGCCGGATCGACCCCACGGTCGCTGCGGACCGCGCCGCCCGGCTCGTCCTGCTCCTCCAGGACCTCCACGGACCAGCCGGCGTCGGCCAGCACATTGGCGGCCACCAGGCCGTTGGGCCCGCTACCGATCACTACTGCGTCCACCATGGCACCGTCCTTCGCCCGGGAGCACGCCTGGCGGGGCCCGGGATCAGTCGGCCGGTGCGGCGACGCGCGGGCCGCCGTCCGGTTCCGCGGCCGTCACGCGTTCCACCAGCCGGGTGAGGCGCGCCAGCATGGTGCGGTGGCGGAGCTGGAGCAGGGTGTCCAGCAGCGGGTTGTGGAGCGTGCCGCCCAGGCCGCGCAGCGGGTGCTCGTCGACGATCACGAGGGTCCGCTCGCCCCACGGACGGATGTCGAAGGCGATCCGGGCCGTGCCCCAGGGGCCGCCCTCCGCCTCCAGCTCCAGCGTCCCCGGCCGGTCGACGTGCCGGACGACCGTGCGCCCCTCGAACCGCTTGGGCCCGACATGCACCTGGTACGTGATCGACGAACCGGCCTCGGGCCAGTCGCCCCGCTCAGGGCGGGAGTCCGAGGTCCCGACCACCCAGTCCCCGTACCGGGACCCGTCCTCCAGGACCGCCCAGACGGCGGCCGGCGGTCGGTCGATGAGGTGGTGACGTACAGCCATGACCCTCCTCGGTCGGCGCAGCGGGCGACTCTTCCTGAGTGCCATTCTTCCTCGCGCGGGGCGGCCCCGCGCGAGGAAGAGGGCGGCAGCCAGCCCGGCGACCGGTCGGGTGAACGCACCGCCCCCGCGTTTTCACGGTTCCGCGCACCGGGGAAGGCAACGAGGGTGCTTCGGAGGTGAGGCACGCCCCGGCGACGGATACCGCGCGGGCCGCCCTCTCTGACGTGGGGCCCCGCCCCGGCGCGTCACCCTCCCGGCGACATCGATCCCGTACGGCGAGGAGTTGAGCCGCACCCCATGGCCGAGGAAAGCCGGTACGCCGACGACCCCGACACGGAAGCGGACTTCCGCCGTCTCGCGGAGCTTCCCGCCGGCCCCGCCAAGGAGCGGCTGCGCGGGCAGATCATCTGTGCCTGGCTGCCGATGGCCCACCGCCTGGCAGCCCGCTACCGCAATCGCGGCGAGACGCTGGAGGACCTGCGGCAGGTGGCGGCGATCGGACTCGTCAACGCCGTCGACCGCTACGACCCCGCCATCGGCCGCGCCTTCGCCCCCTTCGCCGTCCCCACCGTCACCGGGGAGATCAAACGGCACTTCCGGGACCGCATGTGGTCGGTCCACGTCCCCCGCCGCGTCCAGAACCTCCGCAACGCCATCCGCCTCGCCGGCTCCGAACTGGCCGCCATGGGCATCGCCCCCTCACCCGCACGGATCGCCGAGCACACCGGCCTGACCGAGGACGAGGTACGGCAGGGGAGCGAGGCGCTGCACGGCTTCACCGCCCTGTCCATCGACGTCGAGACGGCCACCGGCACGGGGGAGGCGCTCCTGGGCGACCGGCTGGGCGCCATGGACGAGGCGTTCGACCTGGTGCTCGACCGCGAGGCGGCGAAGCCCGGCCTCAGCCGGCTGGCCGAGCGCGAGAGACGGGTGCTCTACCTCCGCTTCTTCGCCGGGATGACCCAGAGCGCCATCGCCACCGAACTCGGCCTCTCCCAGATGCACGTCTCCCGCCTGATCGCCGAATCCTGCCGCCGGGTCCGGGAGAACGCCACACGCGAACCCGCCCCGCGCCCAACGCCCTTGAGCCCGGCCCGCCCGAGGTGAGGGGCCCCTCACCCTCCCGGTGGACCGTCGGGCCGGGAGCCCGGGCCCGCCTCTCAGAACGCCACGGTCTCCGCCGTCCGGACGGCGGCGCTCATGTTGCGCTCCATCATGCGCAGCGCGGCCTCGGCGAGATCCTCGTGGATGTGGGCCACCGCGTCCTTCGGCACGGTGACCCGCAGCTGCCGGATATGCGCGTCGAGTGCCGAATACAGCACGCACTGCTCCGTCACCTGGCCGCAGAGCACCACATGGTCCGCGCCCAGCTGGGAAAGCAGATAGCTCAGCGGCGTCTCGTAGAAGATGGAGTGCCGCGCCTTGACGACGAAAAGGGAATCGCCGTCCGGCAGGATCGGTTCGACCAGCTCGGCGTTCTTCCCGGCGAGAGTCGCCTCGACGATTTCCCCGTGATGCGACCGCCATTCGCCGAAATTGTCGTTCGCATAGACGACCGGAACGCCTTCGGAGCGGGCCCGCTCGATCAGCCGGGTGAGCTGTGGAAGAACCGTGCGGACGGAGGGAACGAGCAGCTCGGCGTCGGGGTGGTCATACGCGTTGATCATGTCGATGACGATGAGGGCGCTGTTTCCCATGAGGTCATCCTCGCACCACACCCATGGCACCACACGACCGTGTTTCACGAGGAGCCCTGTGGGAACTCGGCATGCGTCCACAACCCGGGGGAACGGCCGTGGGATCCGACGCGAAACAGGGAGTGGAACCGTGCGCGCATTGACGTACCAGGGAAAGCGGGATGTCCGGGTGGAGACCGTTCCGGATCCGAGGATCCAGGATCCGACGGACATCATCGTCAAGATCACCTCGACCGGGATCTGCGGCTCCGATCTCCATCTCTACGAGGTGCTGGGCCCCTACCTCGATCCCGGCGACATCCTCGGCCACGAACCGATGGGCGTCGTGGAGGAGGTGGGGCCCGAGGTGCACTCCGTAGCCCCGGGAGACCGGGTCGTCATCCCCTTCAACGTGTCCTGCGGCCACTGCTACATGTGCGGTCAGGGACTGCACTCGCAGTGCGAGACCACCCAGGTACGTGAGCGCGGCACGGGCGCCTCCCTGTTCGGCTACACCAAGCTCTACGGGCAGGTGCCCGGCGGACAGGCCGAGTACCTGCGGGTGCCCTTCGGCAACGATCTGCCCGTCAAGGTGCCGCACGGCCCCTCCGACGACCGTTTCGTCTACCTCTCGGACGTGCTGCCGACCGCCTGGCAGGCCGTGGAGTACGCGGACATCCCGCCCGGCGGCAGCGTCACCGTCCTCGGCCTCGGACCCATCGGGGCCATGGCCGCACGCATCGCGATCCACCGCGGCGCCGGCCTCGTCATCGGCGTGGACCGCGTCCCCGAACGCCTCGACCGGGTCAGCGCGTACGGGGCCACCTGCCTCGACCTGCGCCGGTACGACAAGGCCAAGGACCTCGGCGACGCCGTCCGGGACCTCACCGACGGGCGCGGCACGGACGCCGTGATCGACGCCGTCGGCATGGAGGCCCACGGGGCGCCCGTCGCCAAGGCCGCGCACGCGGCGGTCGGCCTGCTGCCCGACAAGGTGGGACAGCGCCTGATGGAGACGGCGGGCATCGACCGCCTCACCGCCCTCCACACCGCGATCGACCTGGTGCGCCGGGGCGGCACGGTCTCCGTCTCCGGCGTCTACGGCGGATCCGCCGACCCGATGCCGCTGCTGACCATGTTCGACAAGCAGATCCAGCTGCGTATGGGCCAGGCCAACGTCAAGCGCTGGGTCGACGACCTGCTGCCGTTGCTGGTCGACGGCGACCCGCTGGGGGTGGACTCCTTCGCCACCCACCACCTCCCGCTGGAGGAGGGGCCCCAGGCGTACGAGACCTTCCAGAAGAAGGCCGACGGCATGATCAAGACCCTGCTCGTCCCCTGATGGCGTCCCCGATGTTCCCTGGCGGAAGGAAGCACTGATGGAAAGCACCGGACGGTCCGACGGCAAGAGGATCGTGGTCACCGGGGCCACCGGCAACGTGGGAACGAGCGTCGTCCGCGCCCTGGCCGCCGACCCCGGGGTCGGTTCGGTCCTGGGGCTGGCACGCAGGCGGCCCGCCCTGGAGATCGCGGGCGTCGAGTGGGACACCGTCGACCTCTCGCGCGACGACAGCGAGGAGCGGCTCACCGGCCTGCTGCGCGGCGCGTACGCCGTCGTCCACCTGGCGTGGCGCTTCCAGCCCACCCACGACCCGGTCGTCACCTGGCGGAGCAACGTACTCGGCTCCCAGCGGGTCTTCCGCGCGGTGGAGCGGAACGGGGTCCCCGCCCTGGTGCACGCCTCGTCCGTCGGCGCCTACTCACCCGGCCCCAAGGACGAGCCCGGCGTGAACGAGGAGTGGCCCACGCACGGCTGGCCGGACGCGGCCTACTGCCGGGAGAAGGCCTACCTGGAGCGCGTTCTCGACGCCTTCGAGCTGCGGCACCCGCAGATCCGGGTGGTCCGGATGCGGCCCGGCTTCCTCTTCAAGGAGACGGCCGCGTCCGAACAGCGGCGCATCTTCGCCGGCCGCCACGTCCCGGGCAACCTTCTCCGCCCCGACCTGCTGCCCTTCGTGCCCGACCTGCAAGGGCTGCGGTTCCAGGTGCTGCACACCGACGACGCCGCCGAGGCGTACCGGCTGGCGGTGCTGCGCGACGTACGCGGCCCCTTCAACCTGGCGGCGGACCCGGTGATCGACGCCCGCAAACTGGCGGAGATGCTCGACGCCCGTGTCGTACGGATCCCGAGGGCGCTGGTGCGTACGGCGCTCGCGGGCGCCTGGCGGGCCCACGCCGTACCGGCCTCCCCGCACCTGTTCGACGCGGTGCTGCGGCTGCCCGTGCTCGATTCCGGCCGGGCGCGCGAGACGCTGGGCTGGCAGCCGACCCGTACGGCCGAGGAGGCGCTGAACGCGTTCCTGCACGGCGTACGGGAAGGCCGGGGCGAGGACACCGCACCCCTGGCCGGCCGGAAGGTCGGCTGAGACCGGTAGCGGCAGGGCCCGTCGTCGTACGCGATCCGGGCGAGGCGTCCTTTCACACGGCCCCCTTCATGGCCCCGGCGCGCACGCGCTCGCAGGACTGGCTGATCAGCCGGGAGACGTGCATCTGGGATATGCCGAGCCGCTCCGCGATGCTGACCTGGGTCATGTCGCGGAAGTACCGCAGATAGAGAATGGTCCGCTCGCGCTCCGGCAGCCTGCGCAGCTCCGGCTTGACGGCCTCGCGGTCGACGGCGACGTCCAGGGCGTGATCGCAGGCGCCCAGCCGGTCGGCCAGGGGGGCTCCACCGTCGGCACCCGCCGGCTCGGCATCCAGGGACAGGGCGCTGTAACTCTCCAGAGCCTCCAGACCGAGCAGTACGTCCTCCTCGGCGAGGCCCGCCTCCGCCGCGATCTCGGCGCAGGTCGGGGCCCGGCCGCTGAGCCGCAGGGCGAGATCGCGGCGCGCGGTGCGGACCCGGTTACGGAGGTCCTGGACCCGGCGGGGCACGTGGACGTCCCAGGTGTGATCACGGAAGTGCCGCTTGATCTCGCCGGTCACGGTCGGCACGGCGTACGTCTCGAAGGCCTTGCCCCGGGAGGGGTCGTAGCGGTCCACCGCCTTCACGAGCCCCATCGCGGCCACCTGGCGCAGGTCGTCCATCGACTCACCCCGGCTGCGGAAGCGGGCGGCCAGCCGGTGGGCCATCGGCAGCCAGGCACAGACGATCTCGTTCCGCAGCGCGTCCCGCCCGGCTCCCTCGGGAAGGGTGCTCAGCCTCCGGAACGCGTCGTCCGTGGGCGGAGTGCCCGCATCCGAGAGGAACTCAGGGGTAGGTGCAGCCTGCATGGTGGTCACTCCTCGACGGCGAAACGCTGACGATGCTCGGTCGCCGCGGGAGCACGCGTAACCGGACAGAAGCAGCCCGGGACTCCCACGGGCGCCTCATGTCCGAAGCACAGTCCAGCTCATACCCGTATCAATCCCATCCAAACGTGTGAAAGCCGGGTGAGTCGGGCTCGGTGCTCCGGCCGTCTACGGCGTTCGCGGTGTATGGCCAGGACCGAAAAGGGGTACCCGCCTCGGCTGAGCCACCCCGGCAGACCGGGAGGAAGCCATGGATCTCGTGCGGAGTGGAGCCTGAAGCGGCTGCCGAAAGCGGCCCCCGATCCGCCGGCGCCGAACAGTGCACCGGCCCGAGGAGACGATGACCATGCCGATCACCACCGCGGCCCCGCCCGTGCGAGGCGCACCCTGCTGGGTCAATCTGCTGGTGCGCGATCCGGCCGCCGCGCAGACCTTCTACTCCGCCGTGCTCGGCTGGAAGTTCGACAGCTCCGGAATGCTGGGGGAGGGCTTCTCGGTCGCGCTCGCCGACGGGCGGCCCGTCGCCGGAATCGGCGCCCGTTCCCCCTTCCTCGCCGCCCCGACGGTGTGGACGCCGTACTTCGCCTCCGCCGATGTGAACGCGTCCGCCGACCGGATCCGCGAACGTGGCGCGACGGTCGCGGTCGGCCCGCTCGCGGTGGGGGAGGGCCGGGCGGCGATCGCCTCCGACCGGGACGGTGCCGTCTTCGGGATCTGGGAGGGCGCCGCACCCGTCTGGTCGCCCGGTGCGGCCGGCACCTCGCCGTGGCTGGAGCTGTGGACCCGGGACGCCTTCGAGGCCGCCCTGTTCTACGGCGAGGTCTTCTCCTGGCCGCGCCCCGGACCGGACGCCATCGATGTCGCGTACGAGGAGGAACAGGTCGTCGCCCGGGTGGCCGGCCACCCCATGGCCGTACTCTCCGGCGGAGCCGTCGGCAGCGCCCCGGACCCCCGGGTCCGGCCGCGGTGGATCGTCCACTTCCCGGTCGACGACGCCGCACGGGCGGCCGCGCAGGCGGACCGGGCGGGCGGAGAGACCTTTCCGTCGCCCGGTGCACGAAGCTCCGAGTACGTCGTCCGGGACCCGGAGGGAGCCCTGTTCACAGTGGCGGAGGAGGCGGGCGACTGACCCCTGTCCACCCGTTCGGGCCTCAGCCCTGCTCACGCCCGAACGGACTGTCGTCCAGGTGGGCGAGCAGGTCGGCGGCGTCCCGGAAGACCGCGTCCGCCCCCGCCGCCTCCAGGTCCGCACGCGGGATGCCGCCCGAGAGCAGCGCCACCGCACGCACCCCGGCCCGGCTCGCCGCCTTCATGTCCCACACCGTGTCCCCCACGAACACCCCTTGCGAGGCATCGGTCCCGGCCAGCTCCAGAGCCAGCTCCACGGGCTCCGGCGAAGGCTTGCCCTCGTCGACGTCGTCCGAGCTCGCCGTATCCCGGATGGCCTCGTCCGCGTCCACCGCCCGCCGCAGGGCCGCCAGCTCCGGCCCGCTCGCCGAGGTGGCCAGGACGACCTGCCAGCCGCGCCCGGCCAGGGTGCGCAGCAGGTCGCCCGCGCCCGCGAAGGCCGGAAGCCGGTCGAAGTACGTCCCGTAGAGCACCGTGTGCGCCGAGCTGATGGCGGAGTCCTGGTCACGGTCCCGGTCCGGGCCGAGCAGCCGCTCGATCAGGTCCTCCGAGCCCAGGCCGACCGCCCGGTGGATGTCCGGCATCGGCACGGTGTGCCCGGCCTGCCGGAACGCCTCCCACCACGCCACCACATGCAGATGGTTGGTGTCGGTGAGCGTGCCGTCCACGTCGAAGATCGCCGCGCCTGCTGCCATGTCCACCTGCACCTGTCTCCTTCGCTGCCGGTTTCGTACCGGGCGGTCCCGTACCGGGCGTTCTCGTACCGGGCGGTCCGCCGCCGGGTCACGTACGGCGGGTCAGGCCTCCCGGCCCCCGCCGTCCTCCTCGTCGGCCACGTGCACGGCCGCTTCCTCGGCCGACGCGGCCCCACCGTCGATACCGACGTCCTCGGCGAAGACATCGGTGTTCCGGCCGGTCGCGTCGTCCGCCGCAGTGAGCCGCCCGGCCCGGGCGTCGCCGTCGATCCGTTCCTCGGGCTCGCCCTCACCTTCCGCGACATCGCCGATGCCGTCACCGTCGGGCGGCTGGACGTCGGGGACCTCCTGGGCGAGCCGCTGGTCGAGCGATTCGCCCTCCCGCTCCTCCTCACCCGTGGTGCCGAACTTGTTCACACCCAGCGGACGTTCGGGAGGCGAGTAGCCCTCTTCCATCTGGTCGTCCAGGCCGCGTTCGCCGAGCGTGTTCTCCAGGTCCAGCTCGTCGTTGGGCGGGTCCTGGCCGTCGTCGCTCTGCGGCTGGTACACATCGTCGCCGCGTGCTTGATCACTCATATGTCCTCCTTCGCGTAGGGCTCACCGGCTGCACGGAAGGTCAGCGTCCGAGAGCCTTCCGCAGCTCCGCCTTGTTCATCGAGGAGCGTCCGTCGATGTTCTTCTTCTTCGCCTCGGCGTAGAGCTGGTCCTTGGTAGGACCCTGTGCGCCCTGGTGGGAGCGTTCACCACCGCGCTCGTAGGCGGACTTCCTGTCCTGCGTCGACGTCCTGCTCGCCGTCCGCGACTCGCCGGACCTGGCCCGCTCCTTGTTCACCGTCCTGGCGGCGATCTCCTTGGCGCGCTTCTCGGAGCTGCCCCGCTCCTCCTGGCTCTCCTTGATGTGCTCGTACTGGCGTTCACGCTTCGCGTTGGACCCAGCAGGCATGAGGTACTCCTTATCCATCTCGATTTCCCGGCGGGCGCCCACCCGCGTTTCCCGTACGAGCCCCAATAAACAGCGCGGGAGGCCGACGGGCACTCCTGTCCCGTGGTTCCGCGTCCACTGGAGTGACGGCCGTCGAAGGAGGGGCAGGAGTCAATGCCCCGAGCGGCGCCGAGGGCTGCTTTCCCAACCCGTCGGCGCCTCAGTTCCGCGTACGCCGGATACCTTGTAGGAGGAGTACCCATGGGCCGGAAGGTAAACATGGGGACCGACAAAGCCCTCACGCTTGCATGAATCGCATGCGGCTGGGCACAGTTATAGGGCAGAGGTCAGGAAGCGGCCGGCTCTCATCCGTCCGCGTTCCCCCAGGTGAGCCGTGCTGTTACCGGGTCACCCGCCACCTCTCTCTTCTGTATCCGTATTCCGCATTACCCCGGGCATGCGCGGTGCGCCGCTGATGGCGTTCCGTCGTAGGTCGTCGTATGTCCTCGCCAGTTCGTCCCAGGAACGCCTTCCGCACCCGTTCGGCCTACACGAGTGCCCTTGACAGTGAGAGAAAGGCAGAGCGCGATGCTGATGGCACACCCCGCGGTACTCGAAGAACTTCTGCGCCGCTACGAGGAACTCCGGGCACAGCACGGACAGGGCGTCGACGGGGTGGCTCGCAGGCTGGAGGACGTGAGCTACACGCTGTGCGTCTCCACCGGCACCCGGGAGATCGCCGCCGCGCTGGTCGCCGCCCGCGAGCAGCTGAGACGCGCGGCCCCGGGACGGGAGACCCCGGTCGTCTCCACCTCGGTCCCTGCCTGAGAGCCCCGTTCCCCGCCTGAGAGTCCCGTACGGGAGAGGCGGCGAGGGCCTCAGGGGCGGGGACGCAACCGGGGCCCGCCCGGCGGCATGCTTCCCGAGATGGATCCGACGAGCTGCGCGCAGAGGTCGCGCAGCTTGACGTTGCGGTGCTGCGACGCGCTGCGCAGGGTCGCCAGCGCCTCTTCGGCGGTGCAGCGGCGCTGGTTCATGATGATGCCCGCCGCCTGGTCGATCACCGTGCGTGACTTCAGGGCGGTCTGGAGGTCCGCGGTGAAGGTCTGCGTGTCGGAGAGCCGTTGGGCCAGCGCGATCGCACCGGTCGCCTGGGCGGCCAGGTCGCGCAGACCGCCGAGATCGGCCTCCTCGAAGCCGTTCACCTTGGGCGAGTACAGATTGAGCGCGCCGGCGGTATGGGAGTGCGCGGCGATCGGCAGCGAGAAGGACGACCTCGTCCCGGCGGCGACGGCGAAGGCCGGATAGCCGTTCCACCGGCTCTCCGCCTGCATGTCGACCACGCTGACCTCGTGCCCCTCGCGCAGGGCTTCGAGGCAGGGGCCGTCGTCCTGTCCGTACTGCGCCTCGTCCAGCGGCGGCGCGCTGATCCCGGCGCTGACCACGGTCAGGGGCCGGTGCTGCCGCTCCAGGGTGATGCCGCAGCCATCGGCGCCCGGCGCCTGAACCAAAGCGCTCTCCGCCAGCACCTGGAGGAACTCGTCCAGCGTGTCGCTGTCCAGGAGAAGGGAGACGAGGTCAGGCGTCCCAGGCGTGAGGGCGTCGGTCATGGTCGCTCCCTTCCGGGCCGGAGCCCTTGCAGCCAGCATGGCACGATACGGGAAACGGCGTCGGGGCCCGTCGCGGACCGGCCGGCTGACGCGCGCGTGACGAAGAACCGCGCGCCGAGGGGTGTCGAGGGCGCGAGCCGGGGCAGGCGCGGAATCATGGGTCAGGAAGCGGCCCTCCCTTCGGCCTGCTTCCACGGAGTACACGATGCCTTTGCTGAGTTACCGCCTGGACGAGTCGCACCTCGTCGTCGAGTTGTGCGACGTCGTCGACCCCGACAACGAGTCGGCGATCGAACAGGAACTGCTGACACTGCTGCCCTGCTGCGGTCCGAGCACGGTCATCGTGGACGTCGTCACCCCCCTCCTCACCCCGCGCGCCCTCGGCGTGCTGCTGCGCGTGCGCGGTGAGGCCGGACAACGCGGCGTATCGATCGCGGTGGTGGCCAGATACGAGACGACCCGTGAGGTCCTGAGCGCCGCGGCGCTCAACCGGACCCTGCGTGTGGCGTACACCCTCCAAGGCGCCGAGCTCCGCAGCCGTGGATGCCGGCCGGGCACCGACGCGCCTCGCGGGGGAGGGCTGCTGGAGCGGCTGGAGCGGCGCATCGCCCCGTCGGACCCGGCCCCGCCCACGGCCCGCGCGGTCGGACCGTACGCCGACACATCCGTCCCACGCTTCCCCGGCAAGGGCTGACGGCGCACAGCGCCGACGGGCACACGGCGTCAGGCCCCGGACGCCCGGCGGCACTTTCCGGCCGCGTCGGGCCGTGCTCCGCGACGCCGGGCCGACCGTGGCGGCCGAGAGGGCATAATGAAGGGCTGGAGGTCAGGAAGCGGCCCGTGAGATTTCTTCCTGCCTCCGTGGAGTTTCCGTGAACCGCTCTCTCCGTCGTCGTCCTGCCGCCGTGGCCCCCGCCGCCGGTGCTCCGCGCACCGCGCGTACGCCCGCCCCGGCCGCCGCCCGAAGTCGCCCGCCCGCGACCCGGCGCCGCAGAACCATCAGCAGTCCCGTGGCAGCGGCCGGTGGCGAGCCCGCCCTCGTACGGCTCTCGCTCACCCACGTCTGACCACCCCCGCCGCACGCCCGGAGCCCGTCCCAGGCACCGGTGCGTCGGTGGAGGTTGCCCTGTCCCAGCGGCCTTGGACTGCGCCGCGCCAGCTCTGCCCCGCCCTTTCGGAAGGCGGGTCACCGCCCAGAACGAGATGATCATGACTGACAGGCCCGTGGCCGAGGCGCCGGACACGACCGCGCTGCTCCTGGAGACGAAATCGCTGGACGAGTTCCTCCAGGCACTCGCCCGCAGCGCCCTGGCCCTGGTGGAGACGGCCGACGGATGCGGCATCACGGTGCAGCGGCAGGGCCGGCCCGTCACCGTCTCCAGTGCCGGAGCCTCCGCCACCAAGCTGGACGAGGCCCAGTACGGGCAGGACGACGGCCCGTGCCTCCAAGCGATGCGCACCGGCCTGGAGGTCAGCGTGCCCGACACGCTCCGGGAGAGCCGCTGGGCCGACTACCCCGCCTACGCCGCGGTCTGCGGCGCCCGGTCCTCGCTGTCGCTGCCCATCGCCCCGCACAGCCACACCGCCGGAGCCCTCAACCTCTACGCGCCGCTCCCGAACGCCTTCGACAACGCCGACCTGACGGCCCTGCGGCTGCTCACCGCCCAGGCCACCGGGGCCATCGCCCTGGCCCAGCGCATCGCCGACACCGAGGAGTTCGCCGCCGATCTGGAGGCCGCGCTCCAGTCGCGTACGGTCATCGACCAGGCGATCGGCGTGGTCGTCGGCCAGCAGCGCTGCACCCCCGAGAAAGCCTTCGAGGTCCTCCGTACGGCGTCCCAGCACCGCAACGTCAAGCTCCGGGTGCTCTGCGCCGAGCTGATCGCCAGCATCACGGGCGAGACACCCCCCGAGGCGCGGATCCAGCCCCGGGGGTGAGGTGCCGTCGGGCGACGGCACCTCGGATCAGGCCGCCGGGTAGGGTGCGTCGGCGAGCAGCCGGGCCAGGTGCACCGCGTTGGCGGCGAGCGCCTTCGTCGTCGAGGCGACGGCCTCGGGCGTCTCGTCCAGGTCCTGGTAGTCGGTGCCCTGCATGGCCTCGCCGACCCAGTACGTGACCGCCTGGCCCGCCAGCGAGAAGCCCACGTCGTTCAGCCCCTGGAAGACGTCGGCGCTCACCTTGTGCGCCCCGTCCTCGTTGCCCACGACGGCCACGGCGCCGACCTTGCCGTAGACGAGCGGGCGTCCCTCGTCGTCGGTCTCGGACGATTCGGCGTTCAGCCGCTCCAGGACGCGCTGGCAGACGCTGGAGGGGTGGCCGAGCCAGATGGGCGTGGCGATCAGGAGGATGTCGGCGGCCAGGACCTTCTCCCGGATCGCCGGCCAGGCGTCGCCGTCGCCCAGGTCCACGCCGATCCCCGGCCGGACGTCGTGGTCGGCGACCCGGACGATCTCGCCGCGCACACCGTGGCCCGCGAACTCGGCCATGACCTGTTCGGCCAGGTGCTGGCTGCTGGAGCGGGCGGGCGAGGCGTTCAACGTACAGACCAGGGCGACTGCGCGCATGACGGGGTGTCTCCTTCGGGCTGACGGGCTGACCAGCGGGGGAGGGGGGAGGGGGGAGGGGAGGGTGCCGCACGGTGGGCACGGCGACACTGGTGCCCCGTCAGTCCCCGGCGTACGCACGGGAGACGGCAAATGCCCCGAACGGAAGTGCCCGGTATTCCGGGACGTCGGCCCTTTCCGTTTGAACCTCCGTGCACGGGTAGACGGCGCAGAACCCTGCCCGCTCCCTGAGAGGAATTCCTGTGTCCCGGGACCAGTGCAAGAACGTTTTCATCATCGGAATGGACGAGGCCAACCTGCGCACGCTCCAAGCCGTTCCGGACGCCGAAAACCTCCGCCTCCACCCGCTCCTCAGCGTCAAGGAGTTGCAGGAGGACGCCACCACCGTCGATGAACTGCTCACGAGCGCACGCGCCGTGCTCGACGCGCACGACGGCTCCGTCGACGCGATCGTCGGCTACTGGGACTTCCCGGTGAGCACCCTCGTCCCCCTCCTGAGCAAGGAGTACGGGACGGTCAGCACCAGCCTCGAATCCGTCGTCAAGTGCGAGCACAAGTACTGGAGCCGGCTGGAGCAGCAGAAGGTCAGCGACGCACATCCGCGCTTCGGCATCGTCGACCTGGACAGTGACGATCCGCGGCCGCCGGAGGGCATGAGCTTCCCCATGTGGCTGAAGCCGGCCCTGGCCTACTCCTCCGAGCTCGCCTTCGGCGTGGCGGACATGGGCGAATTCCGTACCGCCGTCGCGGAGATACGCGGAGGCATAGCCCGGGTCGGAAAGCCTTTCGAGGCGATACTCGATCTCCTCGAACTCCCGCCGGAGATGGCGGGCGTCGGAGGCCAGGTCTGTCTCGCCGAAGAGGCCATGACCGGAATTCAGGTGGCCGTCGAAGGATATGCGCACAACGGCGAGGTCACCGTCTACGGCGTGCTCGACTCGATCAACTACCCCGACTCCTCGTCCTTCCTGCGCCACCAGTACCCGAGCGCCCTCCCGGCCCCGGTGATCCGGCAGCTGCACGAGGTCAGCGAACGCACCATGCGGCAGATCGGCATGGACAACGCCACCTTCAGCATCGAGTACTTCTACGACCCGAAGACCGGCGACGTCAGCCTGCTGGAGATCAACCCCCGGCACTCCCAGTCGCACGCGGAGATGTTCCACTTCGTCGACGGCGTGCCCAACCACCACCGCATGTTCCGCCTCGCCCTCGGCGGCGACCCGGCCCTCCCGGCCGGTGGCGGCCGCTACAAGGTGGCCGCCAAGTGGTACTACCGCTGGTTCGGCGAGGGCCGTGTCCACCAGGTGCCGACCGCCGAGGAGATCGCCGCCATCGAGCGGGACATCCCGGGCGTCCACATCGACATGGTCCCCGCCGAGGGCCAGAAGCTGTCCACCGTCCACGGTCAGGACAGTTACAGCTACGAGGTCGCCCACATCTTCACCGGCGGCGAGGACGAGGACGACCTGCGCCGCAAGTTCGACGCCTGCGTCGCCGCCCTCGGCCTGAGCTTCGACGAGACCGAACCGGGCGGGCGCGGCCGGAATTCTTCGTGATGTCCCGGGTACCCGCCCCCACCGGACCCGACGTCAGGAAGGACCCTGCCACCCGTATGCGATTCGTCGAACAACTCCCGTACGCGATCGAGGTCGAGGACCACGTCACCATCCCCATGGCGGACGGGGTACGCCTCTCGGCCAGGATCTGGCGGCCGGCCTCCTCCGGCACGGAACCGGTACCGGCGGTCGTCGAGACCATCCCGTACCGCAAGAACGACCTCACCTCCACCCGCGACGCCATCCACCACCCGTACATCGCGGGCCACGGCTACGCCTGTGTACGGGTGGACCTGCGCGGCACCGGGGAGTCGGAGGGCGTCCTGCTGGACGAGTACCTGGAGCAGGAGCAGCGCGACGCCGAAGAGGTGCTGGCCTGGGTCGCCGCCCAGCCCTGGTGCGACGGGAACACCGGGATGATGGGCATCTCCTGGGGCGCCTTCGCCGCGCTCCAGACGGCGGCGCGCAGGCCGCCGAGCCTGAAGGCCATCGTCATCGCCTCGTTCACCGACAACCGGTACGCGGACGACATGCACTACCTCGGCGGTGCCATGCTCTCCGACAACCTCGCCGAGGCCGGCACGATGTTCGCGTACGCCACCTGCCCGCCCGACCCTGAAGTGGTGGGGGAGCGGTGGCGGGACATGTGGCGGGAGCGGCTGGAGTCCGCCCGCCCGTGGGTCCTGGAATGGCTCCGCCACCCGCACCGCGACGCCTACTGGCAGCACGCCTCACTCAGCGAGGACTACGGACAGCTCCAGACCCCCGTCCTGGCCTCCAGCGGCTGGGCGGACGGCTACTCCAACGCGGTCACCCGCCTCCTGGCCGGCGTCGACGTGCCCCGTAAGGGCCTCATCGGCCCCTGGTCGCACAAGCTGCCGCACCTCGGCGAGCCCGGCCCTGCCATCGGCTACCTCCAGGAGGTCGTCAAGTGGTGGGACCACTGGCTCAAGGGCGTCGACAACGGCGTCATGGACGGGCCGATGCTCCGCACCTGGATGCAGGAGAGCGTCCCGCCCTCCACCTCGTACGAGGAGCGCCCCGGCCGCTGGGTCGCCGAGCCCTCCTGGCCCTCGCCGCACGTCAAGGAGGTGGTGCACCCGCTGCGGGGCGCCACCATCGTGACCGAGGACGGGGAGGAGCCGCTGCCGCGCGGCCGTACGCGTACGGTGCAGTCGCCGCTCTCCGTCGGCCAGTTCGCGGGCAAGTGGGCCTCCTACAACGCCCCGCCGGACCTGCCCTACGACCAGCGCGAGGAGGACGGCGGCTCCCTGGTCTTCGAGACCGAACCGCTGACCGAGCGGCTGGAGATCCTCGGCGCGCCCTTCGTGGACCTGGAGGTCTCCGCCTCCGCGCCCGTCGCCCAGGTCACCGCCCGGATCTCCGACGTGGCCCCGGACGGCCGCGCCACCCGGGTCACGTACGGAGTGCTCAACCTGACCCACCGGGAGAGCGACGAGCACCCCGAGCCGCTGGAGCCCGGCCGCCGCTACCGTGCCCGGGTCACGCTGAACGGGGTCGCGCAGGCGTTCCCGCCCGGCCACCGCATCCGGCTCTCGCTCTCCACCTCGTACTGGCCCCTGGTCTGGCCCGCCCCGCAGCCGGCCCTGCTCACCGTCCACGAGGACGGCGCCGCCCTGACCCTGCCGGTCCGCCCCACCGAGGAGCCGGACGGCATGCCCCAGGCGTCCTTCGGCGAGCCGGAGGGCTGCCGTCCGCCTCCCGTCACCCGGCTCACCGAGCCCGAGCAGGCCTGGAACGTCTCCAGGAGCCTGGTGGACTACCACTCCGCCCTCGACATCGTGAAGGACCGCGGACTCCAGCGGTACGAGGAGAACGGCATCGAGGTCGGGCTGCGGGCCTGCGAGCGGTACACCTCCGTGGCCGACGACTTCTCCTCCCTGAGCGGCCGTTCGGCGTGGACGATGACCTTCTCCCGGCCCGGCGGCTGGGACGTACGGGTCGAGACGAGCACCGTCCTCACCTCCAGCGCCGACGAGTTCACCGTCGACGCGACCCTGGACGGGTACGAGGCGGGCCGCCGGGTCTTCTCCCGCACCTGGAACGAGACGGTTCCGCGCAACCTGGCCTGACCCTGACTCGGGAAACACCCCCGCGGCGGCCTCACGGCCCGCCTCCGGACCGCACCTGCGGTCCGGAGGGCATGAAGAGAAGATGAGGCGTCACGTTGTCGATCACCACCGTGGGTGCGGTGTACGGGTGCCTCGGCATAGGAGCCTTCCTGGCCGCCGCGCTGCCCCGGCTGCTCTCCCGCCTGCCGGTCTCCGTCCCGATGGTGTTCCTCGGCGCCGGCGTGCTCCTCTACCTCACGCCGCTGCCGCTGCCCGAGGTCGACCCGGTCGCCGACCGCGTCTGGACGCAGCACCTCACCGAGCTCTGCGTGATCACCTCGCTGATGGGGGCGGGCCTCGCCATCAACCGCCCCTTCGGGTGGCGGTCCTGGGGCGCCACCTGGCGGCTGCTCGGGGTGGCGATGCCGCTGACGATCGGGGCGACGGCGTTCGCCGCCTGGTGGCTGCTCGGCTGGCCTGCCTCCGCCGCGCTCCTGGTGGCTGCGGCCCTCGCGCCGACAGACCCCGTCCTCGCCTCCGAGGTGCGGGTGGGGGAGCCGTCCGACGACGAGGAGGACGAGGACGAGGTCCGGTTCGCGCTGACCAGTGAGGCCGGGCTCAACGACGGGCTGGCCTTCCCCTTCGTCCTGGCTGCCGTCGCTCTCGCTGCGGCGGGCGAGAGCTGGACCGGCGGCTGGCTGACACACTGGGCGTGGAGCGACCTGCTCGTGCGGATCGGGGTGGGTGTGGCGGCGGGCATCGCCGTCGGGCTCCTGCTGGGGCGGGTGCTCTTCCGGGCCCGGGCGAAGTCGCTGCGGCTCGCCGAACACGGCGAGGGGTTCGTGGCGCTGGCCGCGATGTTCCTGTCGTACGGCGTCACCGAGGCCCTGCACGGGTACGGCTTCCTCGCGGTCTTCGCCACCGCGTGCGCCCTGCGCAGGTCCGAGCGCGACCACGGCTACAACAAGGTGATGCACGGCTTCGTCGAGCAGGTCGAACGCCTGCTGATGGCCCTGCTGCTCTTTGCCGTGGGCGCGTTCGTGGCCTCGGGAGGCCTGGCCGCACTCACCTGGCGGGGCGCGGCGATCGGCGTACTCCTGCACGTCCTCATCCGCCCGGCCACCGGCTGGCTCGCCCAGCTGCGGGGCCCGGGGCTTCCGACCGAGCGGGCGGCGACCGCCTTCTTCGGGATCCGGGGCATCGGCTCGTTCTTCTACCTCGCCTACGCCCTGGGGGAGGGCGGCTTCGGGCGGTACGAGCAGGAGATGTGGGCGGTGGTGGTCTTCGCCGTCCTGATCTCCGTGGTCGTCCACGGGGTGGCGGCGACCCCGGTGACGACGTACCTCGACCGTCGCGGGGCCAAGGCCGCGGCCGGGAAGGAGGTCTCCTAGGGCAGGGGTGTGCCGCCGGTGGCGTTCATGATCTCGCCGGTGATGAACGAGGCGTTCGCGGAGGCGAGGAAGACATAGGCGGGCGCCATCTCGGCGGGCTGCGCCGGGCGGCCCAGCGGGCTCTGCTTGCCGAACTCCGTGGTGTCCGGCAGGGTCGCCGGGATGAGGGGCGTCCAGACCGGGCCCGGGGCCACCGCGTTGACGCGGATGCCGTCGGAGGCGAGCATCTGCGCGAGGCCCTGGGTGAACGTGACGATCGCACCCTTGGTCATGGCGTAGTCCAGCAGGTGAGGGCTGGGCTTGTACGCCTGCACGGAGGTGGTGTTGATGATCGAGCCGCCCGCCGGGAGGTGCGGCAGGGCGAACTTGGAGAGCCAGAACATCCCGTACAGGTTGGTCCGCATCACCCGGTCGAACTGCTCGGTCGAGATCGCGGCGATCCCGTCCGGCTGGGACATCTGGTACGCCGCGTTGTTGACCAGGACGTCGATGTGGCCGAACTCGGAGACGGCCCGCTCGACCAGCGCCCGGCACTGCTCCTCATCCCGGATGTCACAGGGAACGGCGACTGCCGTGCGGCCCGCCTCCTCCACCAGACGCGCGGTCTCCCGCGCCTCCTTCTCCTCCTGGGGGAGGTAGGTGAACAGGATGTCCGCGCCCTCGCGGGCGAAGGCCAGGGCCACGGCGCGGCCGATGCCGGAGTCGCCGCCGGTGATCACCGTCTTCCGGTCGGTGAGCAGGCCCGAGCCCCGGTAGGAGTCCTCGCCGTGGTCCGGCGGCGGATCCATCGGGTCGGTCCAGCCCGGGTGCGCCTGGTCCTGCTGCGGGAAGTCGGGGCGCGTGTGGAGGTGGTTGGGGTCCTGTGGCCGCTCGCTGCTAGTCATGGCGGCTGGGTTCCCCTGCGTACGGGGTCGAAACGGGGCTTTTGCCGTCGGCAGGGTGGCCCCGTGGCTCAGGCGGCCCAGTGCCCGGGCCGCCGCAGGCCGCCCGGGATCCTGGTGGCCGCGTCGCCCCGGGCCGCGTTGAGCTGCGGCTGGGTGAGGAAGAGGGCGCCGGTCAGGTCGGCGCCGCGGAGGTCGGCGTCGCGCAGGTCCGCGCCGATCAGGTCGGCGTCGCGCAGATCCGCCCCGGAGAGGTCGGCCGCGATCAGGCAGGCGCCGCGCAGGGTCGCTCCGCGCAGCTTCGCGCCGCGCAGCCGGGCGCCGAAGAGATCGGCGCCCCGGTGGTTCTTCTTCCTGCCGGGGACGGCGGCGGCGCGGGCGAGGTCGCCGGCGCGCAGGAGGTGGGCGTTCACCTCGGCGCGGAGGGCCGGGACGTCGAGGGCGAGGAGCGTCTCGGCGCTCTCCCGGGTCAGTGCGTCCAGCCGGTCGTAGGCGGCCCGCAGCTCGCGGTGGGCCGCCTTGGCCACCGGCAGGTCCAGGGCCTCGGCGGTGTAGCGGAGCAGCTCGTGCAGCTGCCGGACCACGGGGAAGACCTCGTACATCGTGCGGGCCGAACCCGGCTCCGTACGCCAGCTGCGGCCGCCGAAGGTGACCTGGGAGACCTTCTGGCCGGCCCCGAAGCAGTCGAACACCGTGCAGCCCTGGTAGCCGCTGTCGCGCAGCCGCTCATGGATGGCGCAGCCGAAGTCCTCCTGGAGGTTGGAGCACGGGGTACCGGCCGCCTTGTCGGCGGCGAAGTCCGCTGAGCGGGCGAAGGGCAGCGCCACACAGCACAGGCCGAAGCAGTTCCCGCAGTCGGCCTGGAGGTCGGGACGGCCGGCGTGCGTGGTGGGCTGGGACAAGGCGTGGTTCTCCTGGTACGGCAAGCGGATGGTGGGCGCTCAGCCCATTGTCCCCGGGAGCCCGAGCGCGGCGGAAGCCGGGTGACCCGTGTCTCAACCGGCCTCGGCGACTTGTCTATGCAACGAGTTGCATAGAAGGATCGCGGTATGGCGCTCGAACACGCGATCCTCGTCTCCCTGCTGGAGAAACCCGGCTCCGGCTATGAGCTGGCCCGGCGGTTCGAGCGGTCCATCGGCTACTTCTGGACCGCCAGCCACCAGCAGATCTACCGCGTCCTGGCCCGGATGGAGGCCGACGGCCGGCTCACCGTCCGCGCGGTCGAGCAGCAGGGCCGGCCGGACAAGAAGGAGTACTCCGTCGCCGGACCCGGCCGCGCCACCCTCGCCGAGTGGCTGCACAAGCCGATCGAGCCCGAGAGCCTCCGCCACGACCTCGCCGTCAAGATCCGGGGCGCCGCCTTCGACGACCCGGCGGCCCTGGTCCGCGAGGTCGAGCGCCACCGCCAGGCCCACCGCGACCGCCTCGACCACTATCTGGCGGGGGAGGCACGCGACTTCACCGGGCCGGATGCGCCCGTGCCCCAGGACGCGGGCCAGGAGCTCCAGCACGTCGTGCTGCGCGGTGGCATCGCGTACGAGCGCATGACGATCGCCTGGCTCGACGACGTCCTCGACACCCTCCACCGGCTGGCCGGTCCACCGGCGGGCCCCGGTGCCTGACGGCTCCGGCCGTCACCCCGTACCACCGGAAAACCCTCACCCCTCCCTCCCGGAAGGCAACCCTCCATGGCTGAGTCCGCGTCCCTGCTCTTCAACCCGCGCACCTACGACCCGCAGCACTTCGACCCGGAGACCCGCAGGCTGCTGCGCGCCACCGTCGACTGGTTCGAGGAGCGCGGCAAGCGCCGGCTGATCGAGGACTACCGCTCCCGCGCCTGGCTCGGCGACTTCCTCGCCTTCTCCGCCAAGGAAGGCCTCTTCGCCACCTTCCTCACCCCCGCCTCCGCCGCAGGGAACGAGGACCAGCGCTGGGACACCGCGCGGATCGCCGCGCTCAACGAGATCTTCGGGTTCTACGGGCTCGACTACTGGTACGCCTGGCAGGTGACCATCCTCGGCCTCGGACCGGTCTGGCAGAGCGAGAACGCCGAGGCCCGCGCCAGGGCCGCCGAACTCCTCTCCCAGGGGGAGGTGTTCGCGTTCGGCCTCTCCGAGAAGACGCACGGCGCCGACATCTACTCCACCGACATGCTGCTGGAGCCGTCCGGCGACGGCGGCTTCCTGGCCTCCGGCTCCAAGTACTACATCGGCAACGGCAACGCCGCCGGTCTCGTCTCCGTCTTCGGCCGCCGCACCGACGTCGAAGGCCCCGACGGCTATGTCTTCTTCGCCGCAGACAGCCGCCACGAGGCGTATCAGCTGGTCAAGAACGTCGTCGACTCCTCCAAGTTCGTCAGCGAGTTCCGCCTGGAGAACTACCCGGTGGCGCCCGCCGACATCCTGCACACCGGCCGCGCCGCGTTCGACGCCGCGCTGAACACCGTCAACGTCGGCAAGTTCAACCTCTGCACCGCCTCGATCGGCATCTGCGAGCACGCGATGTACGAGGCCGTCACCCACGCGAGCAACCGCATCCTCTACGGCCGCCCCGTCACCGCCTTCCCGCACGTGCGCCGCGAGCTGACCGACGCCTACGTCCGGCTCGTCGGGATGAAGCTGTTCAGCGACCGCGCCGTCGACTACTTCCGCTCCGCCGGGCCCGACGACCGCCGCTACCTCCTCTTCAACCCGATGACGAAGATGAAGGTGACCACGGAGGGCGAGAAGGTCATCGACCTCATGTGGGACGTCATCGCGGCCAAGGGCTTCGAGAAGGACAACTACTTCGCCCAGGCCGCGATCGAGGTCCGGGGCCTGCCGAAGCTGGAGGGCACGGTCCACGTCAACCTCGCCCTGATCCTGAAGTTCATGCGGAACCACCTGCTGAACCCGGCGGAGTACCCGGCCGTTCCGTCCCGCCTGGACGCGGCCGACGACGACTTCCTCTTCCGGCAGGGACCGGCGCGCGGTCTCGGCGCCGTACGGTTCCACGACTGGCGCCCGGCCTTCGACGCGTACGCCGAGGTGGCCAACGTCGCCCGCTTCCGCGAGCAGGCCGACGCGCTCTGCGCCTTCGTGGAGACCGCCGCGCCCGACGAGGAGCAGAGCCGCGACCTGGACCTCCTCCTCGCCGTCGGCCAGCTCTTCGCCCTCGTCGTGCACGGCCAGCTGATCCTGGAGCAGGCCCGGCTGACCGGCCTGGACGAGGACCTGCTGGACGAGCTGTTCGCCGTCCTCGTACGCGACTTCTCCGCGCACGCCGTCGAGCTGCACGGCAAGGACTCGGCCACCGAGGCGCAGCAGGAGTGGGCGCTCGGTGCCGTACGGCGTCCCGTCGTCGACGGTGCGCGGTCGGCGCGGATCTGGGAGCGCGTGGAGGCGCTCTCGGGCGCGTACGAGATGGCCGAGTAGCCGGGTCGGGTCACTCCGGGATCGTCAGTCTCCGGGTGACGCGCAGCGCTGAGGACAGCAGCTGGGCCCGGACCTCGCTGGTCCGGTACATCCGGTCGGACCGGAAGGAGATGCCGAGCGAGCCGACCTGGTCGCCGCAGTACACGCGGACGGCGACACAGGTCGTGCCCCGCCGGTACTCCTCCCGGTCCCGGGCCAGCGGTGCCATCGGCGGCGACTCCAGCTCCCGGAGCAGCTCCTCGCGGCGCGTGATGGTGTGGGACGTCAGGTCGGCCAGCGGGTGGCGGGAGAGGTAGTTGGCGCGGGCCTCCTCGTCCAGCCCGCCCAGCACGCTCTTGCCGAGCGCGGTGGCGTGTCCGGCGTCCTCGAAGCCGACCCAGAGGTCGACCCGGGGAGCCCGTGGGCTGTCGACGATCTGGAGGACTCGGATCTCCCCCTCGTCGTACAGCGTCAGGTAGGCGGCGGCGGAGAGGCCGTCGCGCAGCGAGGTCAGGAGCGGGCGGATGCTCTGCGTCCATGTCGCGGCGCCGGCTCCGGCGCCCGGCGACGGGCCCCGGTCGGCCAGGGCGAACGCGCCGTCGTCCAGTTCGCTGAGGTAGCCGTCCCCGGCGAGTGCGCGCAGGTGTCCCTCGGTCATACCGAGCGGCAGCCCGGCCTCGCGGGCCAGCTGCTCGGCGGGCGCACCCGCCGGATGTGCCCCAGCGGCCTCCAGCAACCGGAGGTCCCGTTGGACGGACACGGAGGGCTCGGGGCCGGGCTGGTCACCCATGCCCCCAGCATGGACCCGGCGCCCGGGTGCGGCATCTCGTGTACGAAAAGGCGTGGTGGGCGGGGTTCCGGCGGCCGGGACCCCGCCCACCCCCGCTACCCGGTCACGGTGAACGCCGGGGACGTGCCCGTGAACGGGGTGATCTTCCCCAGCAGGTTCTTCGCGTCCCCGTGGTGCACGATCCGGTACGTGCCGGGGGCGGTGTCCGGCCCGATGTCCCAGGTGACCGTGGCCTTCGACGTACCGGTCAGACCGTTGATCCGGGTCCAGCGGTACCTGGTCTCCCAGTCACCGTCGTCCAGCACCCGCACCCACTTCCCGGCCTCCAGCCGCTGGACCTCCAGGAAGGTCCCGCCCCGGCGCACGTTGTTCTTCGGGTGTCCGGTGGCGAACTCGACGGTCGCGGTGGAGCCGCGCGCGTACGAGGAGGCCGGCGCGGTCAGGACCGAGCCGTACGACCTGCCGAGCGGCGGGTTGTCGTACACCACGCCCGTCTGGAACGTGAACTGCCGGGCCGACTCGTCCGGCGGCAGCGTGCCCCGGTCCAGCGCGGTGCCCTGGCGCAGGGAGGCCGCGACCCGCGCGAACTCCTGCTGGTAGGCCGGGAGCGTGTTGCGGCCGTAGAGCGTGGAGCCGCCCTCGTAGTTCTGCGTGTCGTACTCCTCCGGTGTCGTCACGTACTGGCTGTACGCGTTGGCGTACCCCTGGAGCAGCACCCGCTCCAGCGGTACCCCGAGCTCCTGCGCCACGGTCCGCCGGACCCGGAGCCCGGCCGTGATCGTGAACTCGCCCGGCCCCGCCACCAGGTACAGCTCCCCGATGCGCATGATCTGGAGCGGCAGGATCTTCGGCGTGACCGGGTGGACGTTGCTCAGCAGGCCGGTCGGGATCAGGCTCGCCTTCGGGTACTGGCAGGTCGCCAGCCAGGACGGGGTGTCGATGCGCAGCGCGTCGATGATGGACGCGACCGGGGTGCGCATGCCCTCCTCGAAGCCGGGGATCGCCGGGCCGTCCTCCACACTGCCCGCCAGCGTGGAAGCGCCGACGACGGCCGGACAGGTGCGCTGCTCCTTGCCGTCGCTCGTGTACTGCCCGCGTACGGTGACGTTCTCCATGTCCACGTACGTGAGGCGGGCGTCCACCCCGCCGGTGACCGGCCGCGCGCCGGCGTAGACCTCGCGGGCCTTGTCCAGCTGGCGCTCACCGATGATGCGCGTGTTCTCGAACTCGTCCTCCGTGGGCCCCGATCCGGGCTTCAGGTTGAGGTTCGGGGACATGTCACCGGCGTTGGTGTTGGGGAACGCGGCGACGAAACCAGGGGTGTTGTCGAGATAGCGCACGCCCTCGTGGTCGTGCTCCCACGCATAGGCGGCATAGCCCTTGTTGTCCGGGCTGATGAGGGTGTTCTTGTTGGTGATCGAGGTGTTGTGGGTGGCGAACCAGCTGATCGCGCCCGCGTCCTTGCCGCCCTGCCGGAACCGCAGCACGGTCATCGCCGGGTCGATTCCGTCCGGGAAGGCCGCGCGGTCGGCCGCCGGATTGCGGTCGAAGGCCTCGCGGGAGCGGTTGACGCTGGCGTTGGTGAGGGTGCCGGTGCCCAGGCTGATCGTGCCGGGCTTCAGGTCGTCGTGGGCCTTGGCGACAGACTCGGCGATGCCGTCGACGATCGCCCGGTAGGTGCCGTTCTGGAAGCCGAGCACGGAGAGGTTGTACGCCACGTGGTGCGAGTAGCCGCCGGGGCCGGAGTGGGTGTGGGTGGCGGAGAGGAGGACGTTCTCCTCGCCGTACAGGCTGCCGTACCGCTCCTGGAGGCGGGCCAGGACGCCCTGCCGTACGGACTGGAAGATCATCGCGAGGTCCGCGTTGACGTAGACCACGCGCTTGCCGGTCGCCCGGTCGGCCACGACGTACGCGCGTGACCGCTGGCGCTGGTGGATGCCGGACGTCTTCTGGTCGAAGCTGGAGTAGCCCATCATCCCGGTCTCGGCGGCCTCCCCGGTGACGTCGGCGATGCCGCGCCCGATCAGGTAGTCCGCTTCGGGTGCGGCGGTGGCGTCTGCGGCTGCCGCGGTGGCCGGTGAGGCCGATGCGGGGGCGGGGGCGCCGAGCGTCACGGCTCCCAGCGCGGCGGCGAGTGCGAGGGCGGAGAGTTTGCGGCGGGGGCGGCGGGGTGTGGGGGATGGGGGCATCGGACCTCCTGGGGCGGGAGACGTGCGGGACCCCGGAGCCCGGTCGGCGGCTCGCCGGCATCGGCGGGACCCGGAGCGCTGCCCCGACGGTAGAGGGGTGTGACCTGCGTCGCATAGATCTCTACCGGCCAGTAAATGAGCAATCCTCAGAAACCGTGCCCGGCCTGGTGTGGTGTGCCCCTGAAGGCCGGGAATGCGCACTGCTCAGGTGGCGGGCGTGATGGTCACCTTGACGTGCTTCATGATCGGCTGGTCGCTCTGCGTGCTGTAGTCGCCGAGCGCGCACAGCACGTTCATCTCCGGCATGTACCCGGCCGCACAGCCGCGCGGAATGTCGTACGGAATGGCCAGATAGCCGTTCAGGTGGCGTCGGCTGCCGTCCTTCGCCGTGCTCGTGATGTCGACCGGGCCCAGGTCGGTGATACCGCGTTCCCGCATGTCGGCCCGGTTCATGAAGACGAGCGTGCGCAGGTTCTTGATGCCCCGGTAGCGGTCGTTGTCGGAGTAGATCGTGGTGTTCCACTGGTCGTGCGAGCGCATGGTGCCCAGCGCCAGCGTGCCGGCCTCCGGCACCACGTCGGGCAGGGCGGCCGTGGAAAACTCGGCGCGCCCGGACGGGGTGAGGAAGACCAGTTCACGGGCAGGCTGCCGGATCCGGAAGCCGAGCGGCAGGCGCACCCGGCGGTTGAAGTCCTCGAAGCCGTCCAGGGCCTTGGCCATGGTGTCGCGGATGCGGTCGTAGTCCTCGACGTACCACTGCCAGGGCGTCGCGCTGTCGGGCAGGGCGGCGCGGGCCATCCCGGCGACGATGGCCGGTTCCGAGAGCAGCCGGGGCGAGGCCGGACGCTTCATGCCGATCGACAGGTGGACCATGCTCATCGAGTCCTCGACCGAGGTGGACTGCACGCCCTTGCGCTGATGGTCCTTCTCGGTCCGGCCGAGGCACGGCAGGATCAGGGCCCGGCCGCCGTGGACGAGGTGGCTCCGGTTGAGTTTCGTGCTCACCTGGACCGTGAGGTCGCAGGAGCGCAGCCCTTCGAAGGTGGCCGGGGTGTCGGGCGCGGCCATGGCGAAGTTGCCGCCCATCGCCACGAACACCTTGACCTCGCCGCGCCGCATGGCCTTGATCGTGCCGACGGTGTCCAGGCCGTGGGCGCGGGGCGGGGTGATCTGGCAGGCTTCGGCGAGGCGGTCGAGGAAGGCGTCGGTCGGGCGGTGGTCGATCCCGCAGGTCCGGTTCCCCTGGACGTTGCTGTGTCCGCGTACGGGAGAGGGGCCCGCGCCCTCCCGGCCGAGGTTGCCGCGGAGCAGCAGGAGGTTGACGATCTCCCGTACGGTGTCGACGCCGTGCTCGTGCTGGGTGAGGCCCAGGCACCAGCTCACGATGGAGCGGTCCGCCTCGCCGTACACGCGGGCCGCCTTCAGCACGTCGGCGCGGCTCAGCCCCGACTGGGTCTCGATCTCCTCCCACGGCGTCGCCTCGCACAGCGCCCGGTACTCCGCGAAACCGGTGGTGTACCGGTCGATGAACTCCTGGTCCACCGCCTTCGGATCGGACGCCGACCGCTCCAGTACCGCCTTCGCCATGCCCCGCAGCAGCGCCATGTCACCGCCGATGCGCGGCTGGAGGTTGAGCGTGCTGGTCGGCGTCGACTTGAAGAGCGCCATGTCCATGAAGTCGTGCGGGACGATCGTGCGGGTGGCGGCCGCCTCCACGAGCGGGTTGATGTGCAGGATCTGCGCGCCGCGCCGGTGGGCCTCGGAGAGCGCGGTGAGCATCCGGGGCGCGTTGGAGGCCGCGTTGACGCCCAGGATGAACAGCGCGTCGGCGCTCTCCCAGTCCTTGAGGTCGACCGTCCCTTTTCCCGTACCGAGCGAGGCGGTCAGCGCCCGGCCGCTGGCCTCGTGGCACATGTTGGAGCAGTCGGGCAGGTTGTTCGTGCCCAGCTCGCGGGCCATCAGCTGGTAGAGGAACGTGGCCTCGTTGCCGAGCCGGCCGGAGGTGTAGAAGGCCGCCTGGTCCGGATCGTCCAGGCCGCGCAGCGCGGCGCCGACGACCTCGAACGCGTCCTTCCAGCTGATCGGTACGTAGTGGTCCGAGGCCGGGTCGTAGACCATCGGCTCGGTGAGGCGGCCCTGGTTCTCCAGGTCGTGGTCGCTCCACCCGGACAGCTCGGTCACCGAGTGCGCGGCGAAGAACTCCCGCCCGACCCGCTTGCGGGTCATCTCCCAGGTGACGTGTTTGATCCCGTTCTCGCAGATGTCCAGGTGCAGGCCCTTGAGGTCGTCCGGCCAGGCGCACCCGGGGCAGTCGAAGCCGCCGTCCTCGTGGTTCATCTTCAGGATCGCCCGGGGACCGTCCACCGGTGAGCGCTCGCGCGCCAGGAACCGGGTCACACTCTCCGCCGCACCCCAGCCCGCGGCCGGGTGGTGGTAGGGGCGGAAGCGCGGCTCGCCGTCGGGGACGGGGCCGACGGGGGGTTCCTGCGGGTCCTGCGGGTCCTGCGCGTCGTGGTGGGTGCTCATGGTCTCGACCCCTCGACCCAGCGGTGCACGGGTGGACAAAACGGACTCTCGGGCAGGCTATGCAGGGGTGTCCCCCTACGCCACTCGGCCTGCGGCGGGGTGCGGCGGGTGGTCCGGGGGAGTGGGATGGCGGTCGTACGGGAGTCGATCCGCCGATCCGCCGAGGTGATCCCGCTTGAGCCCGCTGCCCGGACGCCCCGTCCTCTCCGCCGTCCCCCGGCTCGTCGTCGCGGCGCTCCTCGGAATCGTCGCCGGCGTGGTCACCGGTCTGCTGACCCACGCGCCGCTCGGCATCCTCGCCGGGATCGCCGCCGCCGAGATGATCTTCGTCATCGCCGGCTGGATCGCGCTCTGGCCCATGGACGCGGCCACCACCCACCACAACGTCCGCCGCGAGGAGTTCAAGCCCGTTCTCGAAGAGCTGGTCGTCGTCGCGGCCGCCCTCTGCGGGCTGGTCGGCATCGTGGTGCTGCTCCTGACCACCGACTCCGACCTCAGCCACGCGGCCGCGGCCATCGCGCTGGGCGGCGTCTTCACCGCCTGGGCCTCGCTCCACCTGATGTACGCCACCCGGTACGCGTACCTCTACTACCTGCCCACCGAGGGCGGCATCGACTTCAACTCCCGGGAGAGCCCGAAGTACGTCGACTTCCTCTACTTCAGCTACAACCTCGGCATGACCTACCAGGTCTCCGACACCGACGTCTCCGCCACCGAGATCCGCGCGGTCGCCCTACGGCACTGCCTGTTGTCGTACGTCTTCGGCGCCAGCATCCTCGCCACCACCATCAACCTGGTCACCGGCATCGTCACGGGCTGACGCGCGCCGGGTCAGCAGGTCGTGCCGGGGCCGACCCGCTCGCCCTTCACCAGGTAGGCGTCGACCTTCGCGGTGACACAGGCGTCGCCGCGCCCGTACGCGGTGTGGCCCAGCCCCTCGTACGTCAGCAGCATCCCCTGTGGGAACTGCTCCGCCAGACTCACCGACTCCTCGTACGGCGTCGCCGGGTCGCCCGTCGTGCCCACCACCAGCACCGGCGGCACACCCTCCGCCTCCACCCGGTGCGGGCGGCGGTCGCCGGAGGGCCAGTCGCGGCAGGTGAGTTCGGCGGTCACGCCGGTGGTGCCGTAGACCCCGGCGGCCTGGTCGGCCGGGGCGAGGGCGTCCCAGTAGGGGCGGAGGGAGCGGGGGTGGGGGATGTCCAGGCAGTTGACGGCGGTGAGTGCGGCGTCGCTGTTGTCGGCGGGGACGGCGGGGGTGCCGTCGTCTTCGGTGGTGCCGGGTTCCGTGTCGTCGGCCTCGGCTTCCTCCTCGCCCAGCGCGCCCAGCTTCGTCGCGTCCCCCTGGTCCGCCTCCCGCAGCGCCTCCGACAGCGGCTCCCACTGGTCCTCCGGCCTGTACATCGCCATGGAGACCGCGTGGAGCACGGCGGTCGCGTCCATGCCGCCGTACTCCGCGTACGTGCTGTCCTCCGCGACCGGCAGCGGCTCGCGCTCCGCCTGCTGGTAGAGGCGCTCGATCAGCGCCCGTATCTCCTCGGGGCCGCGGCCCGGGCAGCTGTCACCGGCGATCTCCGCGCACTGCTCGGCGTAGTCGTCCACGCTCCGGCGGAAGCCGGCCGACTGGCTCAGCACCCGCTGCGACCAGTCGAGCGACGGGTCGATCGCACCGTCCAGGACCATGGCGCGGACCCGGCCCGGGAACTGCTCGGCGTACGAGGTGCCGAGGCTCGTCCCGTAGGACCAGCCGAGGTAGGTGAGCCGGCGTTCGCCGAGGGCCGCGCGCAGGACGTCCAGGTCACGGGCCGCGTCCTCGGTGCCGACGTGCCGGAGGATGGGGCCGCTGTGCTCCTCGCAGTCCTCGGCCGCGGTACGGGCGCCGGAGGCGGCTTCCGCGCGGTCGGCCTCCGTACGGGGATACAGGGGCGCGACGGGGTCGAAGGTCTCTTCCTCCTCCGGCGTTTCCTCCTCCGGCTCGGGCTCCTCCGTCTCCTCCTCGGTCGGTTCGCAGGTGAGGGCCGGGACGCTGCCGCCGACCCCGCGCAGGTCGAAGCTGACGATGTCGAAGCGGGCCCGCACCGCCGCGCCGAACGCCTCGTCCATCCCCTCCTCCAGCGAGCTCACCCCACCCGCGCCGGGGCCGCCCGGGTTGTAGACGAGCGAGCCGATGCGCTCCGCCGGACCCGTGGCGGCGGCGCGTGCCACCGGGAGCACGAACGTCCGGCCGTTGCCGGGGTGCGCGTAGTCCAGCGGGACCGTCAGCCGCGCGCACTCGTACCCGTCCGTCGCGCAGCCGGTCCACTCCAGCCGCTGGCCGTAGAACGCCTTCAGGTCGGCTCGCGACGCCGGATCGGCGGGCCGGTCCTTGCTCGTGCCGGGCACCGCGCCGCCGGTGCAGGCGGTGAGCGAGAGGGTGCCGAGGAGGGCCAGGGCGGTGGCGGCGAGGGTGGGGCGGCGGTTCAACGGAGTGCTCCTGGAGGGGTGGTGAGGTTCCGGCCTGAAGCATTGCTGAGCGATGCTGAGGTTTTGATGAGGCGCTGTACGGTCAGCCGCCGGTGGCCGGTCCTCCTGGCGGCAGGCGCAGCGTGAACCGGGCCCCGCCGCGCCGTCCGGTCTCCGCCGTGAGGCTGCCGCCGTGCGCGTGGGCGACCCAGGAGGCGATGGACAGGCCGAGTCCGGTCGAGCCGGAGCCGCTGCGGAACCGGTCGAAGAGCGCGCCCGCCACCTCGGGCGGAAGACCGGGCCCCGCGTCCTCCACCGTGACGGTCCCCTCGCCGCCGACGGTCACCTCCACCTCGGCCGGCGCACCGGGCAGGTGGCCGTGGACGAGTGCGTTGCCGACGAGATTGGCCACCGCACGGCGTACGAGGTCGGGGTCGGCGACCACCACCACGGCCTCCTCCGCCCGCACCGCCACCCGCACCGACACCTGCTGTCCCTCGTCCGCCGCGTCCTCCACGACGGCCTCCACCAGCTGGTCCAGCCGCAGCGGCTCCACCGCCGGCACCGCCGTCCCCGACATCAGCCGGGCCCGGGTCAGCAGCCCGTCGACCAGCGTGCCCATGCCTTCCGCGAGCCGGAGCGTGCGCCGGTGCACATCGGTGCTGTCCGTCTCACCGCGCAGCGCGGTCTCGGCGAGCGTCCGCAACGAGGCCGCCGGCGTCCGCAGGTCGTGCGCGGCGTCGGCCAGGAACGACTCCTGCCGGTCCAGCGCCTCCAGAGCCGGCCGCACCGCCCGTCCCGAGAGCAGATGCCCGACCCCGGCCGACAGGAGGACCAGCACGGCACAGCCACCGGTCACCACCCAGGCCAGCCGCCGGTGGTCGGCCCGCTGGGCCGAGGCGTCCGCCACGGTGACGAGCGCCCCTTGCGGCGCCGCGTCCTCCTCCGCGTCCGGCGGGTAGAAGGGCAGCGCGAACATCCGTACCGGCTCACCGTCCGCCGTCCACGCGTCCCGGGACCGTGGTTCGTCGGCCCGTACGGCGGAGGCGGCGGCCCGGCGTACGGCGGCGGCGGAGACGCTGAGACACGGCCGGTCCGGCGCGTGCTCGACGACCAGCCCGTCGGGGCCGTCCGGAGCCGGGAGACCGTCCGGGGCCGGGAGGCCGTCCGGGGCCGGGAGGCCGTCCGGTACGGAGAGCAGGAAGAGCGGCGGGCAGGCGGTCCCGGCGTTGTCGAGCAGCACCTCGGTGTCCAGCCTGCCGTCCTCGTCGGTCTCCAGCAGGCCCAGCGCCCAGTTGGTGTCGGCGCTCATCGCCCGGTCCAGCTGTTCGCGCCCGCGCACGCCGTCGCTGCGCACCGCCAGCACGGCCATCGCGACCAGACCCGCCGCACTGGTCAGCGCGAAGAGCACGGTGATGCGCCGGCGCAGTCTCCGTACGCGGGCGGTCGGCGTCAGTACGCGGGAGGAGCGGAACGGACGGCGCGGGACCTTCACGGGGCGGGCTCGTCGGACAGGCGGTAGCCGACGCCTCGTACGGTGTGGACGACCGGCGGCCCGCCGAGCTTCCGGCGCAGCTGCGAGACCAGCACCTCCAGGACGTTGGACTGCGGCTCCGCCATCTCGTCCCAGCACCGCTCGATCAGCTCCGCCCGGCCGACCGCCTGGTCGGCGCGGGTGGCCAGCACCTCCAGGACCGCGAACTCGCGGCGCGTGAAGGTCAGCAGGACGCCCGCCCGCCGCACCTGGCGCCGCGCGGTGTCGATCTCCACGTCCCCGACCCGCAGCACCGGCGGGCTCACCGCCGGAGCGCGGCGGCACAGGCTCCGCACCCGGGCGACCAGCTCCGGCACGGCGAACGGCTTGACCAGATAGTCGTCACCGCCCCGGGCGAACCCCTCCACCCGGTCGGCGACGGTGTCCCGGGCGGTGAGGAACAGCACCGGAACGGCCCGCCCGTCCCGCCGCAGCCCTTCCACATAGTCGGCGGCGTCGCCGGACGGCAGCATCCGGTCGAAGACCGCGCAGTCGTACGCGGTGACGAACAGGGCCTCGTCGGCCTGCGGCAGATCCACGGCCTCGTCGACCGCGAGCCCGGCGGCCCGCAGCGCGGCGGCCACCCCGAACCGGAGGTTGGCGTCGTCCTCGACCAGCAGCACTCTCACGGCGACACCCTAGTTGACCTGCGGAGAGGGGCGAGCGCCCAGCGCCGTCCGTCAGATCCGGTACGGGGCGGTGGGCACCGTACCGCCGTCCGGCGAGGTCAGACCGGAGCCGCCGGTCCGGCCGGTCAGCCAGCCGAGGAGGTCGGCCTGCGGTCCGCCGACGGTCGGACCGCCGCTCCCCAGCTCATGGACGAGACCGGTGTCGGTCGCCTCGATGCGCAGCGGCGGCACGCCGGAGCGCCGCCGCCGGGCCGCGACGATGTCGTCGATGATCCAGCGGGCGGCCTCGGGCGGAACATCGGCGAAGGTATGTCCGGCGGCCAGGTCGGCGTGGTGCACTTCGAGCTCCCGCAGCCGCGCGGGCGTCCATGCTCGCGTACTGCGCGGTCTCCACCCCGGTGCGGGCCCAGTCAGCAGTCGGCAGGGGCTGTCGGCGGCCCGGGCCACATGGGTGATCGGTCCGCACCTCAGGGTCCGGCCAGTCATCCGCCATGCGGAAGAGATTATCCGTATGGCGAGAGATGGTCAGCGGCGGGCCAGGACGCGGACGCCGTCGGCCGGAGGCAGGTACGGCAGGCCGAAGTAGGCGAAGAGCGCCGGTTCGTCCTCGGCGGGCAGGACGTCGTCCGTGCCGATCGACGGGCCGTCCTTCACCTTCGCCTTGGCGTGCGCGACCTTCAGGTAGTCCGGGCCGACGACGGCCTCCGCCAGCGGGACGAAGACCAGCCGGTGGCGGGTCGGCAGGCCCGTCAGCACGGTGGCGAACGCGGGCAGGTCCGTCGCCGTGTCGACGTACACGGACTCCAGGGAGCCGATCCGGCGCCCGTCTGGGTCGACGACGTCACGCGTACGCCACTCGCGGATGTCTGCGCTCTCGATCACGGCGGAACTCCTCGGGGTCGGCCGCCGCGCACGTACGCGTCGGTCTCGGTGGTTCACCGTGCGGCCGCCCCGGACGAGGACGGCCACCCGGCTCCCCCCTCATCTGCCCCGCAACCTCCCGGTCAGCGCCGGTCGCGCCGACGGATCGGCTCAGGCCGCACCGGAGCCCGGCCTACGCCCTTCGGGAAGGAACAGGACCGAGTTGATGTACCGGGTGCGGTGCGGCACCAACGCGCGGCGCAACAGGCCCTGGTGGACCAGGTGTTCCGTCCGCGCCTGGTGGGCCGGCAGGTCGAACCCGGCCAGCGGCATCCACCGCCGTCCGGTGAGGATCCACCCCGCGTACCCCTGGCCGGTGAGCAGGTCGACCGCCGGAGCGATCGGGCCGAGGCGGCTCTCCAGCTCGACGAGGAGCGCCGGACGGTCCCGCCGCAGCAGCTCCGCCGCACCGCGCAGCGCGGCCACCTCCGCGCCGTCGACGTCCATCTTCACGAAACCGACGCCGTGCAGGTCCAGGCTGTCGATGGTGAGCGACTCCACCTCGACGCTGTGCGCGTGGATGTCCCGGCGCTCCAGCGAGGAGACCCCGCGGTCGCCGTCGTCGCCTTCCGGCAGCCAGAGCCGGACCGGCGGGCCGACGCTGTCCGTCGCCGCGCCCTGCACCACCCGCACGTTCGACGGCAGCGTACGGCGCAGATGCCCGGCCAGGTGCGGTACGGGCTCCACGGTGACGACCTGGTCGCACCGTTTGGCGAGCCGGCGCGACCAGGGCCCGTACCAGCCGCCGATGTCCACGGCGACCGTGCCGCGCGGGCAGAAGTCGGCGAGCCGGCGCAGCTCCGGCTCGAAGCGCGGATAGAGGGCGACGGCGGCGGCGCCGACCAGGCCCGTGGGAAGCCGGGACGCCACGGCCGCGGCGAACGTGGTCATGCGGCCGAGGCTTTCAGGTGCGCGAGGTATCTCTCGTGCGCGTCGGCCTCCACCTTGCGGCCCGAGGAGGGCAGCAGCTGCGGGATGCCGTCCAGGATGGGGTAGCTCAGGCGCAGCCGCGGGTTGTACAGCGCCTCCTCGTCGGCCAGCAGGGCGAGCGGGCCCTTGTCGAGCGGGCAGGCCAGGATGGCCAGCAGCGGGTCGTCGGCGTTCATGAGGCTCCCTCGGTTGCAGGGGTGGGGGACGGCGGAGACGGTTGTGGCTGGTCGGAGGGTCAGGACGGGGCCGCCGCCGCAGGAGGGTCGTGGCGGGGCATGGCGAGCAGGACGGTGAGGGCCAGCGCGGTGCCGGCCAGCCGCAGGGTCAGCAGCAGCGGATCGTCGGGCAGGGACTCGCCGAAGGCGAGCGTCCCGAGGACCGCGGTGAACAGACAGGTCACCGTGGTGCAGACGGGCACGATCAGCGAGGCCCGGCAGCGCTGCAGCGCCGTCTGGGACATCACGAGACCGGCCACGGCGGTGAAGAGCAGCAGATACGGGTACGGCGAGCCGAACAGCGAACGGGCCGCCTCGCCGAGGTCGGTGGTGGTCAGCTCGCTGGAGGTGCCCTTCACCGCCAGCGAGCTGACGCCGTACAGCAGCCCGACCGCCACTCCGTAACCGATCCCGCTGGTCGGCACCCGGTGGCGCTTGTTCGCCCGGCTCTCCACCCGTATGTAGAGCCAGACGCCCGCCGCCAGCGCCGGGACGCAGACCAGGAGCACCAGCATCCAGGGGGCGCCGGAGCTCACCACGTCCTCGCCCTCGCGCACCGAGGCGACGACCATCAGCAGCGCCAGCAGGACACCGCCCAGCGCATAGCGTTCGCGCCCGGTCGACTCCTCGCCGAGCACCGTCGACGAGAGCAGGAGCAGCAGCACCAGGCCGGAGACGAAGATGCCCTGTGCCGCCGCGATCGGCAGCGCGCGGTAGACGATCAGCTGCGCCGCGAACCCGGCCGCCAGCGACAGCGCGCCCAGGATCCACAGCGGACTGGTCAGCAGGACGAGGATCACGCGCAGCGGCTTGTCGGCGGAGAGCGCGGGCAGGTTGCCCAGGGCCCGCTTCTCCACCACGAACCCCACGCTGTACAGCAGGTTGGCCACCAACGCGGCCCCCACACCCCACCACATCGCGCTATCGCCGCCGCGCGTGGGCCAGCAGGATGGACGCCGCGCCCGGCACCGCGCACGCCGCCCTGTCCACCAGCCGCAGCGGACGCGGCACCCCGTGGAAGGGCGCGCCGGTGATCCTCACGTCCTCGAAGCCGGAGGCCGTCAGGAAGGAGCGCAGCGCGCGGGCGGTGTAGAGCCGCAGATGGCCCACCACCTCCGAGCCCGGCCGGCCGTGGATCCCGCGCAGGCTGACCTCGGAGAACACCGGCTGCACCCCGGCCAGCAGCAGCGCCCGGTTGTACCAGGCGGCCAGGTTCGGCGTGGACAGCATCAGATGGCCGCCGGGCTTCAGGATCCGCCGCAGCTCGTCCAGCGCCTGGTCCGGGTCGACGAGGTGCTCCAGGATCTCGCTGAAGAGCACCGCGTCCGCGCACCCGTCGGCGAGCGGCAGCCCGCCGTGCTCCAGCTCGCCCCGGACCACCGAACCCATCCGGGGCCGGGCCCGGCGCAGCGCGTCCTGCGACCAGTCGACGCCGATCAGCCGGTGCCCGGTGAGGAGCGGCGCGGCGGTGGCGGCGGCCGTCCCGTCACCGCATCCGACGTCCACGATGACCTGGCCGGTCCGCCCGCGCAGGGCGTCGGCCAGCAGCCTCGCCTGACGCCGGCTGCGCCCGTCGCCGGACGCGACGGGCACGGCCGGGTTCTCGTAGAAGTCCCGCAGCCCGGGAGGGGGAGAGACGGTGTCGGTCATACGGTCTCCGAGGATGTCGCGGCCAGATGCCGGGTGAACAGGCCGAGCAGCGCCTCGCCGTCCCCGTCGCCCAGCAGGGTGCGCGACCAGCGCAGGGCCAGATGCAGTCGGCCCCCCGTGGACGCGGTGGTGAACGTCAGTCCCCGCGGCATCCGGGCGGGCGCGGAGAACCACACGGCGGTGGCCTTCCCCGCGTCGCCGAAGTCCAACGGGTACGGGATGCGGCCGATGTTGCTCAGCAGCGTCGTGGAGGTCCACGGCCCCGCCAGCACCCGCAGCCCCCGCGTGTACGCCGCACGCGCGGCGACCGGGAGCAGCGGAGTGGTCAACAGCGAGACCGAACGGCCCAGTTGAGGACGCGGCTGCGCCTTCAACGCGCGGGTGCGCTCGGCGGTGAGGCGCAGCAGAGCCGGGATGTCCGTGCCGGACGCCACCTCCGCCGCGTCGAAACCGACCTCGACCAGCCGGGTGCCGTTGCCGATCGGCATCTCCGGACCCCGGGTGCGGTCGTCGACCGGCATGGTGATCCGCAGCGGCCGCTCGGCCGCACCCTGCCGCCGGTTCCACTCGGCCACCGTCAGAGCGGTGGCCACCATCAGCTGGTCGTTCACCGTGTAGGGCGCGCCGGACTCCCGGCGGGGCACCGGGAGTTCGACCAGCAGCTGCGCGTTGCCGGGCACCGTGCCCGGTGTGCCCGCCGCCACCCGGGCCGGCCGCGCGAGGGCGGCCGGCCGGGATCGGGGGGACACCGGTGCGGGCGCCGGGCGGGCCGGGGCGGCCGGCGGGGGAGTGGTCCGCCCGCTGTAGATCTCGGCGGCGGTGGCCGCCAGCCGCAGACAGGCGGGTCCGTCGAGTGCGGTGTGGTGCACGGTGAGCACCAGCACGCACCCCTCACGGTCCGGCTCCTCGACCACGGTGAGCCGCAGTGGAGGAGAGAGGGTGAGCGGCGGGGCGGCGGCGAGCGACGCCGCCCGCGCCCGGTCGAGCGCCCCGGGCGCGGCCGGCGGGAAGCTGACCGGGTCCCGGTCCGGGCCGTCCGTCAGCTCCCATTCGTACCGCCGGGCGAACGCGGAGCGCGGCCGCTCCCGCATCAGCGCCCGTGGATGCCGGGCCAGCGACGCGGCGAACGCGGCACGCAGCCGGTCCTCCTCCAGCCGGCCGGGCAGCCGGACCTCGATGTGTACGGTGCTGGGCTCGGCCTCCTGCGCGCAGTGCCGGTCCACCTCGTCCACGACGGGGAACGGAACCCGGGGCAGCCGCCCGGCCGCGAACGGCCGGGCGGGGTGCGTGGCGGTCATCCGCTGGTTCCTCCACTGCCGGGCGGAGCCGTCGGGCCGCCCGGACCGCGCGCGGGCGGATCGGTGTGCGGCCGCTTGGCGTCGGCGGAGAGGGTCCGGCCGGACGGCGGCACCGCCTGCTGCGGGACCGTCGCCGGACCATCGCCTCCGTCGGCGGCCGCCGCCGGCCCGGTGGGCCGGCCGGCCCGTCGCCTGCCCCGGACCGGGGCGGACCCGACCGTGACCAGTGCGGCGAACAGGGCGATCAGCGCGAGGAGTTGAGCCGTCGGGCCGAAGGCGCCCTCCCCGACGGCGGTGTACTCGCCGGTGGAGACGGCCACGACCACTCCGGCCGCTGCCATCGACGCGAAGGCGACCGGTGCCAGCAACGACGGGCGGAAGTGGGCCAGTACGGCGAGCACGGGCACCACCAGGGCGAGCGGCCCCGCGATCACGATGCCGACCAGGGTCAGCGCCACGGTGCCGAGGATCAGCCCGGGGGCCGGCGGGACGGCCCGCTCCTCACGCTCGTACGCCTCCTCCGCCGGAGCGGAGCTCTTGCGCCGGAAGACGGCCAGCCCCACCAGCACCAGGAACATCACCCCGGCCCCGATCAGCCCGGCCCGGTAGAGCAGCGCGGGCTCGTACTCCAGGGTGACCGTGCCTCCCTCCCCTTCGGGGACCAGCCAGGCCTGCTGCCAGCCGTCGATCCGCAGCGGCGTCAGCTCCTTGCCGTTCAGCGTGGCCTTCCAGCCCTTGTTGTGGTTCTCGTGGAGCTGGAGGTACGAGGCCTCGCCGGCGCCGACCGTCAGCGTGCGGCGGTCACCGTCGTTCTGCTCCACGTCGACCGTCCGGGCGGTGGCCGCCGGAGCCTTCGTCTCGCCGGTGGAGAGCGTGACGTCGGTGATGGCGAGCGGACCGGCGTCACCGGCCTCCACGGTGTGGGTCGACGCGCCCAGCTCCACCTCGGACCGCTCGGAGCAGAGCGAGACCGCGATGGGACGGCGCTCGGTCAGGTCCCTGACCCGGCCCTCGGCCTTGGTCTCCATGAGCGTGCCGCCGATGGAGAGGACCGGCCCCTGACCGCAGGGCAGGCTGAACTTCTCCGTCGGGTCGGGCTGCGGCGAACGGAACGCGTCCAGCGCGGGGATGTAGACCTCGCTCAGCCCGACCGGCAGCTGCAACTGGTCGCCGGCGAAAGGGTTGTGGACGGTGAGCGGTGCCGTGCGCGAGATGGTGATGTCCATCCGGTCGGTGGTGATGGGCGAGAAGCGGGCCATGCCGTTCTCGTCCACCGCCGCGACCGCCGTGCCGTCCGGCGAGCTGATCTGCACCTGCTCGGGCCGGGTGGAGATCCCGCCGGCCGCCGCGAACACGATCTCGCCGACCTGGGTCTTCGCCGGCCAGGACAGCCGGAGTACGGGACGGTCGCCGGCGATCCACGCGGTGGTGAGGTCGCCGTCCGTCAGGTTGCGGGCACTCAGGTTGGTGCCCAGACGCGCCGTGGAGTCGGCGCTCACCAGGATCTTCTCGCGCTCGCCCGTCAGGTCGAACAGCAGCTTGTCCAGCGCCTCGCCCGGAACGGGCACCGCGCTCGCGGCGACCTTGTACGGACCGGCCTGGCCGGCCGTGAACTGGCGGTGCAGTCCGGTCTCGGCGGCGACCGCCGAGAGCCCGCCCGGGTCGCTGCCGCGCTTCAGCGAGTAGACCGACGCGTCGGCCCCCTCACGCGGAGCGTCGGACGGCAGCTCCAGCATCCGGGTCACCTGCACGCCGGGGATGGCGATGTCGGTGAACCCGGCGCCGGTGAGACCCGGGCGCCCCTGCTGGGACTTGAGGATCGTCACCTTCAGCCAGGAGGCCGGCCCGGCGGGCGCGGCCACCTCCTGCGGCGAGCCGTCGGGGCGGACCGGGCTGTCCTTGGAGCCGCGGTCGGTCTCGACCCGCACCTCCGTCGCCGCCGCCCGCACACCGTTGCTCGGCAGCGGGGTGAGCTGCAGCGAGGCCGGGATCTCCTGCGTACCGGAGAAGTCGATCCGGACCCACTCGTCCTTCGGCGAGGCGGCCGAGCCCTCGGCCCAGGCGGTGTCCGGGTTGCCGTCGAAGGCGTTGGCCGGGTCGTACTGCGGCAGGTGGAACAGCCAGTTGCCGATGGACGACGCGCTCACCGACTTCGCGCCGCGCAGCACCGCCGTGGTCTGGTGCTCCTTGCCCTCGGTCGGCAGGATCTGGCGCGGTGAGGCGCCCGGGTCCTGCTCCGACTCCGGCGCGTTGCGCTCGTCGGCCGTGTAGGTGTGCGACGTGTTGGTGTTGACCAGGCCGAACCGGGTGTCGGCGCGGCGCAGTCCGTCGCCCGCCGCGTAGAGCGACGGCTTGCCGACGCCCGGGTGGGCGTCACCGGCGAGCACGGTGGGCCGGCCCTCCAGGGCGCCGCTCGCGGAGAGCGGCAGCAGCGACTCCGGGCCGCCGCTGACGACGGCGGTCGCGGAGACGGGTGCGACGGTCGCCCGCCCGGGACGCTCGGTGCCGTTCGGCGGCTCGTAGATCTCCACCGCCTCCTGGCGCGGGAAGAGGCCCTCGATCTGCACCGGCGTGCCGTCGGCTATGCGGCCGCCGGTCATGACGGGTCCGAAGCCGGTGACCCTCTTGTATCCGGAGGCCTCCAGGGTGCGCTTGACCGTGGTGGTCGGGACGTATCCCAGCTGGTCCGGGTCCAGGTCGTTGCGGACCACGACGTAGTGCAGCCCGGCCCGGTTCAGGTACTCGCTCAGCCCGGGCACCTGGCCGCCGGAGGTCAGCGCCTGCTCGACCGCGTCCATCGCCCGCCGGTTGCCCGGCGTGCCGAACGGGACGTAGTCGCGCTGGGCGTACGGCGTGTCGGCCAGCACGTCGAGCGGCTGGTCGATGGTCGAGCCCCAGGTGTAGATGCCGTGCGCGGTGGCCGGGACCACGAGGGCCCGGTCGTCCGGCGAGTTCTCCTTCAGCCAGCCCGCGGCCTTCGACCAGTGGTCCGGGATCTCCTTGAACGAACCCGGCTGCAGGATCGACCCGTTGACGTACGGCCAGGCCAGACCCGGCAGCACGAGGACGGCGGCGATCACCGGAGCCAGTCGGCGCGCCCGCACCGGCACCCGCTCGTCGCGGCCGGACCGCAGCGCGGCCACGGCGGCGATGTGCGCCAGGCCGAGCGCCAGCGCCAGCGCCAGACCGGTCTGGAACTTGTAGATGTTCCGGAACGGCACCAGCCAGGTGTCCAGCCACTCCTGCACGGTCCCGTGGAAGAGACCGCCCAGCGCACCGCCGTACCCGGCGAGCGTGACCAGCGCGACGGACAGCACGGTCAGCACCAGCCAGCGGCGCTCGGGCAGATCGCGCCGGGCCAGACCGGCCAGGCCCAGGGCGGCGGCGAGCGCCGAGCCCAGGATGGTGACGGTCGCGGTGGCGACGGTCCAGCCGGCGGGCAGCCATGCCTCGCCGAAGTTCAGATAGCCGACCCAGTTGCCGGCGCCGCGCAGCATCTCGACCGCCGACATGGTCGTCGTGGTGGTGTGCGAGGACTCCACGTACGGCATGAAGTTCTCACCGAAGGTGCCCAGCAGCAGCAGCGGGACGATCCACCAGAAGGTCGCGAGGATCACGCCCGGGATCCACCACAGCAGCAGCGCCCGCTTGCGCGGACCGGCGGGCCGGGTGAGCAGGTAGAGGCCGATCGGCAGCAGCGAGGCCAGCGTGGACGCCGCGTTCACGCCGCCCATCAGCGGGATCAGCAGCGCGGAGCGGGCCGCGGCGATCCGCGGTGCGAGGCGCGGGTTCGTCAGCGGCAGCAGCACCCACGGCAGCAGCGCGCCGGGCAGGGCGGCGGCCGAGGTCGAGCCGACCACGATCGTGTACGTCGGCCAGAGCGCGTACACGGCGGCGCCGAGCAGCCGGGTGGCCGAGGAGCCCACGCGCAGCCGCTCCGCCAGCCGGAGCACACCCCAGAAGGCGGTCGCCACGATCAGCGAGAGCCAGAGCCGCTCCGCCAGCCAGGTCGGCACCCGCAACAGGTCGGCCAGGCCGTAGTACGGCAGCATCGGCACCAGGTAGCCGATGTACTGGTCGGTGATCCCGCCGAAGCCGGACCGGCTGTGCCACAGCTCGCCCAGGTCGCCGAGGAACCGCCCGGGATCCACGACGACGCCGAGCTTGGTGTCGAACGTCATGCGTCCCGGCGACACCGCCAGGAACGCCACGAACGCCGTGGCCCAGAACCCCAGCAGCCAGCGCCGCGAACGGGGCGCCTCGTCGTCGACCGGTCTGGCAGGCGGTGGATCGCCGCCGTCCGGGGCCTGGTGGGCTGGGAGGTGGACTGCGCTGGTCATGAACACCGCCGGAGAATGAGAAGGAGGTTCCAGGTGGCGAATTCCCGCAGTCCGGGCACCCGGGTAACAAGTTCGGGCAGGACCGGCCAGTACCGCGACCGGGCGGACACGATGTCCACGTCGGTGCGGCCCCGCACATGGCGCAGCGTCGGGCCGACGCCGATCCTGAAGAGGTTCTCGCCGAGGCGGTGCTTGGCCGGATGGCCGGTGCGCCGCTCGTAACGGGCGCGGGCGCGCTCGGCGCCGGCGTAGTGCCAGGGGGCCCACTCGTGGCCGCCCCACGGCGAGTACCAGTTGGTGAACGAGACGTAGATCAGCCCGCCGGGGCGGGTGACCCGCGCCATCTCGCTGAGAAAGGTGTGCGGGTCCGCGACGTGCTCCAGCACGTTGGAGGAGAAGGCGACATCGGCCACCCCGTCCGCCAGCGGCAGCAGGTAGCCGTCGGCGACGACGGTGTCCCGCGGCCCGCGCGGCCGCTGGTCACCCAGCTCCCCGCGGTCCGGCTCGAAGAGGTAACTCTGCGCGCCGCGCCGCCGGAACTCCCGGGTGAAGTAGCCGTTGCCGCCGCCGATGTCGGCGACGACCTTCCCGTGCAGCGGCATGTGCCGTTCGACCTGGTCCGCCGCGTCCCTGGCCAGCAGGTTGTAGACGGTGTCCGGGTCCTCCGCCTCGCGCATGAAGGCGCGGAAGAGGGTGAGGGAGCGGCGGAAGGACGGGTCTTTCACGAGCGGGCACCCGCCGGCCAGGACCCCGTACCGCTGATCGCCTCGGCGGCCACGGCCTCCAGCTGGGTCACGCTGCTGCTCCACCGGTAGGCGGCGGCCCGCTCGCGCGCCGCCTTGCCCATCGCCTCGCGGCGCTCCTCGTCCAGCGCCAGCGCGCACCAGGCCGCGGCGAAGGACGACTCGCCCCGGGCGAGGATGCCGGTGACGCCGTCCTCGACGGAGTCGCGCAGCCCGGGCACGTCGAAGCCGAGCGTCGGCGTCGACCGGGTCCCGGCCTCCGTGACGACCAGCCCCCACCCCTCCACGGCCGCCGGATGCAGCAGCATCCAGGACGCGCAGAGCAGCCGGTGCTTCTCCGCCTCGGACACATGCCCGGCGAACTCCACATCCGGGCCGGCGAGCTTCTCCAGCTTCTCCCGCTCGGGACCGTCACCGACGATCACGAGCCGGCCGCCGGTGACGGGCCGCACCCGCTCCCAGAGCTGGAGCAGCAGATCGATGCGCTTGTAGTCGACCAGCCGGCCGAGCGCCAGGAAGAGCGGGGTCGCGGACCGTTCGCTCTGCGGCAGCGGATCCTGGACGCCGTTGTTCACCAGCCGGATGCGGTCGTCCGGAACGCCCAGCTCACGCAGGGCGCCCGCGGTGGACGGCGAGACCGCGATCATCAGATGGTCCCGGTAGGCCCGGGACAGGGCCCAGTGTTCGAGCTGACGCCCGGCGCGGGCCACCGGCGCCGGGAACCGCATCTCCCACAGATCGGTGTGGACGTGGTTGACCAGGCACACGGTCGGACCGCGGTGCCACAGCGGTGCCAGGTACGGCATGCCGTTGCAGACCTCGATCAGCAGGTCGCAGCTGCCGACCTGCCGGGCGAACGCGGAGCGCGCGCCGAGGTAGTGCCCCAGCTGCGATCCGGCGGAGACGACCCGGTAGGGCCGGCGCGCGGCCTGTCCGCCGCAGAGGAGGGTGACGTCGTGGCCCCGTTCGGTGAGGCCGAGGGCGAGCTGGTCGATGAGCAGCTCGGAGCCGCCTGCGGCCGGGTTGCCCAGGTCGCGGTGGGCGAGGAAGACGATGCGTCTCGGGGAGGCGGGAATCCTGGGGGAGACCGGGCCCTGACCCTGCGGCGCGGCTGCCGGAAGCAGCGGGGGAGGAACGTGCTGGGGCATGGGTGCTCCAACTCGGCTCGGGGGGCGGGGGACTCGGGGCGGGGCTTGAGAGATACGGAGAAGGGACGGAGAGGAAGTACGGGGACGAAAAGGGAGGGGCTGGGGCACTACGGGAGCGGGACGAACGGTTTCGGGTACGGGACAGGGGAACGCGGCTGTGGGGCGCGCGAACAAGGGATGAGAGACCGGGGGCCGTGCAGTGGTGGGGATAGACAGTTTTCGGTACGGCTACGCCCCCGGCTACTCACCGATGCGACAACTTGCCGGTAACTCAGGTGGGCGAGTTCGTCATCATGTGAGTATTCGGGGCTTCCGGCTCCGTCCGGCGCCCCCGGATGACGAGCACGACGCCCACGGCCGCGAGTACGAGACCCAGTCCGACCGCTCCGGCCGGCGCGGTGCCGCCGAGCAGCGCCAGCCGGTCGCTGTCCGCCGAGGCCAGCTCGACCTGCTTGAGCTGGGTCTCCTTGGTGAACTCGACCCGCTCGCTCTCCAGCAGCGTGACGGCGTCCTTCTTCGAGCCTGGCGCGCGCAGCGTCTTCTTCGGGCCGATCGCCGCGTTCATGATGCGCCCGGTCCGCCGGTCCACGACCAGCTCGATGCCGCTGTTGGAGTACCACTCCTCGGCGAGGATCTGCGGCGTACGGGGCTTGCCGACGAGCACGCCGGGCACCTGGCGCACGCCGGTCCGGGTCGGCTCGACGGTGCCCTTGAACAGGTACCCCTCGTACCCCTGCACCTTCTTCGTGCCGGCGTAGTCGAGCCGGACGACGCCGCCGAGCGTGCCGTCCCACCAGCGGTAAGCGCGTCTTTCGACATCGAAGGGGAACTTCAGGTACGCCTCGCCGTCGAAGGTCGGCGTCTCCTCGCAGCAGTGGACCGGCTCATTGGTGTACCGGTCGGTCACCCAGCGCTCCATCGTCCATTGCAGGGCGTCGCGCGGGTCCGAGGCGGGCAGGGTCTCGCTGTGGTCGACGGAGGTGGAGACGTCCCATATGGCGTTGCCGCTCTTGAGGCTGTCGGCCACGTCCCCGCGCACCTGGCGGGTGATCGTGATCTCCTTGCCCTCGACCGTCTCGACCTTCGAGGTGTCGAAGTAGCTGCCGGTCCCGGTGAAGACCGTAGTCGTATCGATATCTATCGGGGTGCGCTTCGCCTGCGGCTGGACATACCAGACGAGCAGGGGCGCGAGTACGAGCAGAAAGACCCCTGCACCCAGCAGAAATAGTGACAGAGGTGAAGCATTGCGGCGCATCCGGGCACTCCTGGGTCGAATCTCTTCGCGGGAGGTGCACGGGCCCCGGGCCGGTCAGCCCTTGATTGGCGTGAACAGTAAGCAAGGCCTTGACGGCATGTCAATGCACTGTCGACACTGTGTGCCAGCCGGAGGGGCCCGGCCATACGGAGTAGGGATCGACTCCAAGCAAGGAGCTGACCCGATCATGCGCAGACTCATCGCCGCCGCAGCCACCACCCTGGTGGCGGCAGCGCTCGCCTTCGGTGCCGCCTTCGGCATCGTGGCCCTGCTCGACGCCACACCCGAGCAGCCGAACACACCCTTGATCAGTTACGACACCGCACCGGCGGGCTCGTGAAGTCTCACGCCTGGCAGGAGGTGCCCCGGTCGAAGGTGGAGCGGTTCGCCTCCATCGCCCTGGCCGAGGCGCCGGAGATCGCTCAGAAGATCCTCAGCGAGATCCGGCAGGACTACCCGTACCTCCAGCTCGTCGAGGACGAGTCCGGCGAGCCGATGGCCCTGGTCGGCATCCGCCGCGCCATCGAGGGCTTCGTACGCCACCTCGCCTCCGGCGCCGCCGACCCGCGCGTGCCGCCGGAGGTGTTCCAGGAGTTCGGCCGGGGCGAGGGGCTGCACGGCCGCAGCCTCGACTCGCTCCAGGCCGTCTACCGGCTCGGGGTCCGCCTCACCTGGCGCAGGTTCGCCGAGATCGGCCAGCAGGTCGACATCGCCGCGCCCGCCATGTACGAGCTCGCCGAATCGGGATTCGAGTATCTGGACGGCCTCGTGGAACAGTCGGTCCTGGGCTACGCCGAGGCGGCGGCCCGCCGCGCCAGTGAGCGGCTGCGCCTCCAGCGCCAGCTCATCGACCTGCTCCTGATGGAGCCCCGCGGCGACTCGGCCCGGACGCTCGCCGAGCGGGCCGCCCGGATCGGCTGGGAGCTGCCGGAGACCATCGCGGTGGGCGTGCTGATGCGCCCGGCCCGCGAGGCGGTGGCCCCGGCGGTGGGCCAGGGCATCCTGCTGGAGACGGAGAGCGAGCAGCCGCGCATCGTCATCCCCGACCCGGAGACCGCGGGCCGGGCGGACACCCTGCGCCGGGCCACCGCCGGCTGGTCCGGCGCGATCGGCCCGCCGGTGCCGCTGGCCGCCGCGGCGACCTCGCTCCGCTGGGCCGAGACCGCGGTCCAGCTGATCAAGAAGAACCTGCTGCCGCAGGGCGAGGTGCTGCACTGCACCGAGCGCACCGAGGAGCTGGTGCTCCTGCCGTCCCGGGAGCTCATCGACGCCGCCGCCCGCCGCTGCCTCGCGCCGCTGGACGGCCTCGGCACCACCGCCGCGCGGCGGCTGGCCGAGACCCTCCTCGCCTGGATCGAGACGCCCGGCGGCGCGCCCGAGGTGGCCCAGCGGCTCGGCATCCACCCGCAGACGGCGCGCTACCGGCTGCGCCAGATCCGCGAGCTGTGGGGCGACGCGATCGACGACCCCGACCAGCGCTTCGAGATGCTCCTCGTCCTCCGCTCGCAGCGGCTGCGGGGAGCGTCGACGCAGGGGACGGAGTAGGAACCACCCCCTGCGCGACCGGCTCAGACCGGGGTGACGTACGCCCCGGCGATCCCGCCGTCGACCAGGAAGTCCGTCGCGTTGACGAACGAGGAGTCGTCGCTCGCCAGGAAGGCGACGGCGGCGGCGATCTCGGTGGGCTCGGCGAACCGGCCGACCGGGATGTGCACCAGCCGCCGCGCGGCCCGCTCCGGGTCCTTGGCGAACAGCTCCTGGAGCAGCGGGGTGTTCACCGGCCCCGGGCAGAGCGCGTTGACGCGGATGCCGTCGCGCGCGAACTGCACGCCCAGCTCACGCGACATCGCCAGCACCCCGCCCTTGGACGCGGTGTACGAGATCTGCGAGGTCGCCGCACCCATCCTGGCCACGAAAGAAGCCGTGTTGATGATCGAACCCCGGCCCTGGGCGCGCATGTACGGAATGGCCGCCTTGCAACACAGGTACACGGAGGTCAAGTTGACCTCCTGCACCCGGCGCCAGGCCTCCAGACCGGTGTCCAGGATCGAGTCGTCGTCGGGCGGCGAGATGCCGGCGTTGTTGAAGGCGATGTCGACCGAACCGTAGGTGTCGAACGCCGCCTTGAAGAGCGCGTCGACCTGCTCGGCGTCGGTGACGTCGGTACGGACGAAGAGCCCGCCAGCCTCCTCGGCGGCGGCCTTGCCGCTCACCTCGTCCACATCGGCGCAGACGACATGGGCGCCCTCGGCGGCCAGCCGCCGTACGGTGGCCAGGCCGATGCCGCTGCCGGCTCCGGTGACGACGGCGGTGCGGCCGACCAGGCGGCGGCAGACAGGGGAAGTGTCGGTCATAGCGGTCAGGCCTCCGTGCTGATGAAGATGTTCTTGGTTTCGGTGAAGGCGGCCAGGGCGTCGGGCCCGAGCTCACGGCCGAGCCCCGACTGCTTGTAGCCGCCGAAGGGGGTCGAATAGCGCACGCTGGAATGCGAGTTGACGGAGAGGTTGCCCGCCCGCAGACCCTGGCCGACGCGGAGCGCCCGCCCGATGTCCCGGGACCAGACCGACCCGGCGAGCCCGTAGTCGGTGGCGTTCGCCAGGCGCAGGGCCTCCTCCTCACCGTCGAACGGCAGGACCACCGCGACCGGCCCGAAGACCTCCTCGACGGCCACCGGAGCATCGGCCGCGACCCCGGCGAGCACGGTCGGCGGATACCAGAACCCGGGCCCCTCAGGGGAGTTGCCGAGGATCGCCCGTACGCCGTCGGCTTCCCGTACACCGTCGGTGAAGCCCCGCACCCGGTCCAGCTGGGCCGCCGAGATCAGCGGGCCCATCTGCGTCTTCTCGTCGGCCGGGTCGCCCACCACCACGGCGGCGACCGCCGGGGCGAGCAGCTCCAGGAACCGGTCGTACACGGACCGTTCCACCAGGATCCGGGTCCGGGCGCAGCAGTCCTGGCCCGCGTTGTCCAGGAAGGACATCGGGGTGGCGGCCGCCGCAGCCTCCACGTCGGCGTCGGCGAAGACGATGTTCGGGCTCTTACCGCCGAGTTCGAGCGTGAGGCGCTTCACCCGCTCCGCGCACCGGGTCATGATGTGCTTCCCGGTCCGGGTGGAGCCGGTGAACACGATCTTCGCGACGCCCGGATGGTCGACGAGCGCGCTCCCGGCCACCGGGCCCTCGCCGGGCAGCACCTGGAACAGACCCTCGGGAAGGCCTGCCTCCAGGGCGAGTTCGGCCAGCCGGAGAGCGGTCAGCGGGGTCGTCTCGGCGGGCTTGAGGAGGACGGCGTTGCCTGCCGCGAGCGCCGGGGCCAGACCCCAGGCGGCGATGGGCATCGGGAAGTTCCACGGCGCGATGACGCCGACGACGCCGAGCGGCTCCAGGATCGTGAAGTCGATGCCGCCCGCCACCGGGATCTGCCGGCCGAGCAGCCGCTCCGCACCGCCCGCGCTGTAGTCGAGCAGGTCGCGGACGTTGCCCGCCTCCCAGCGGGCGTTGCCGATGGTGTGTCCGGCCTCCCGGACCTCCAACTGGGCCAGTTCCTCGATGTGTTCGTCGACGACTGCGGCGAAGCGGCGCAGCAGCCTGGCCCGGTCGGCGGGAGCGGCGGCGGCCCAGGGCCGCTGCGCGGCGGCGGCGCGGACCACGGCCGCGTCCACATCGGCGGCGGAGGCGGCGGGCACGGTGGCGATGACCTCGGCGGTCGCCGGGTTCAGAACGTCCAGGGCGGAGGCTGCGGGGTGCTGTGACACGTACGGACCTCGATCAGGAAGCGGGGGGTGGTCGGAGGCGTTCTCGGGGTCAGAGGCGTTCGAAGGAGCGGCGCAGCTCCCAGTCGGTCACCGCGGAGTCATAGGCGGCGAGTTCGACCTTCGCCATGTTCAGGTAGTGCGCCACGACCTCCTCGCCGAACGCCTCCTTGGCGATGGGGCTGGCCTCCCACAGCTCGGCCGCCTCGCGCAGGGTCGTCGGCACCTGGTCGTACGCGGAGGTGTAGGCGTTGCCCCTACACGCCTCCGGCAACGGCAGCCGGTGCTCGACCCCGTACAGCCCGGCGGCGACCAGTCCGGCGACGGCGAGGTGCGGGTTGACGTCGCCGCCGGGCAGCCGGTTCTCGAAGCGCATCGAGCGGCCGTGGCCGACGACCCGCAGGGCGCAGGTGCGGTTGTCGACGCCCCAGGCCACGGCGGTCGGCGCGAAGGAGCCGGGCTGGAAGCGTTTGTAGGAGTTGACGTTCGGCGCGTAGAGGAGGGAGAAGTCGCGCAGGGCGGCGAGCTGTCCGGCCAGGAAGTGGCGCATCAGCTCGGACATGCCGTCCGGCCCGTCGCCCGCCATCACGTTCGCGCCGTTCTCGTCGGTGAGCGAGAGGTGGATGTGGCAGGAGTTGCCCTCGCGCTCGTCGTACTTGGCCATGAAGGTGAGAGAGACGCCTTCCTGGGCCGCGATCTCCTTGGCGCCGGTCTTGTAGACGGCGTGCTGGTCGCAGGTGGTCAGCGCCTCGTCGTAACGGAAGACGATCTCGTGCTGGCCGGGATTGCACTCGCCCTTGGCGGACTCGACGGTCAGTCCGGCCTGCTGCATCTCGTTGCGGATGCGGCGCAGCAGCGGCTCGATCCGGCCGGTGCCGAGGATGGAGTAGTCGATGTTGTACTGGTTGGCCGGGGTCAGCCCGCGGTAGTCGCGGTCCCAGGCCTCCTCGTAACTGTCCCGGAAGACGATGAACTCCAGCTCCGTGCCGACCTGCGCCGTGTAGCCGAGCGCCGCCAGCCGGTCCAGCTGGCGGCGCAGGATCTGGCGCGGCGCGGCCACGACCGGGCTGCCGTCGTGCCAGGCGAGGTCGGCGATCAGGAGGGCGGTGCCCTCGTGCCAGGGGACCGGGCGGAGCGTGGCCGGGTCGGGGACCATGCCGAAGTCGCCGTAGCCGTTCTCCCACGACGACATCGCGTAACCGTCGACGGTCCGCATCTCGGTGTCCACGGCCAGCAGGTAGTTGCAGCCCTCGGTACCGTGCTCCAGCACCTCGTCGAGGAAGAACCCGGCCGCGAACCGCTTCCCCTGAAGCCGGCCCTGCATGTCCGGGAAGGCCAGCACCACGGTGTCGATCGACCCGTCCGCGACGCGTGAGCGGAGCTCGTCGACGGTGAGCGGGGGTGTGCGGTCTGCCACGGGATTCCTCCTTGGGTGAACCGGGAGGCTTAAGGTATGACAGAGAACCATTGCTTGGGAAGGGGATCCGCGAGTGGTCACCAGAAGGAGAGCCGACGGCACCCGGTCGGCGGCGGACGACGGCGCTCCGGAGGCCGTCGCGGAGGTGGCGGACAGCGAGGTGGCGGACGGGGAGGTGGCAGGCGGCGGGTCGGCAGGCGGCGAGGCGGCGGGGGCCGGCTCCGGCCCGCTCGCCTCCGTCCTGCGGCCGGTCCGCGCGGGCAACGGCTTCGAGGAGACCCTGGAGCAGGTCCTGCAACTGCTCCGCCTCGGCCTGGTCCCGCCCGGCGACCGCCTCCCCGCCGAACGCGAACTCTCCCAGCACCTCGGCGTCAGCCGGGTCACCCTGCGCGAGGTGCTCAAGGTCCTCCAGGACCAGGGCATGGTGGAGAGCCGGCGCGGCCGCTACGGCGGCACGTTCGTCCTGCCGCGGACGAACGCCGCCGACGGCAGCGACGAACTCCTGCGCCGGGTGGCCGCCGTCGACGTGGAGGACACCCTGCGCTTCCGCGAGGTGCTGGAGACCGGGGCCGCGGGGCTCTGCGCCGACGAGCTCGCGGCCGACGGCGCCGGCCGGCTGCGGGCCGCCCTGGAGGCCACCCAGGGTGCCCGGCTGGAGGACTACCGCCGCCAGGACACCCTGCTCCACCTCACCCTCGCCGAACTCTCGGGCTCCCGCTCGCTCGCCGAGCGGTACGCCTCCGTACGCGCCACCCTCAACGAACTCCTGGACTGCATCCCGCTGCTGGTCCGCAACCTGGAGCACTCCCAGCAGCAGCACGCGGCCGTCGTCGAGGCGGTGCTCGACCGGGACGCGGAGGCGGCGCGCGAGATGATGCGCGAACACTGCGCCGGTACGGCGGCGCTGCTGCGGGGCTTCCTGGCCTGAAAGGCCGGAGCCGGCCCGTCCCGGAGGCGAATCCGTAACCACTCTTTAACGCGCGCCCCTTGCCATCCGCGCCGACGTTCCACAAAGGTGTGCCGACGAACCTTTGATCGACGCAGTGCCACCGACGAAGTCGACCGATGTCAGGAGCGCCTCATGGCTCAGGGAACCGAAACACCCGCCGGACCACCCGGATCCGGCAGCCCCGGTGCGTCCGGTGCGTCCGGCTCGGCCGCGTACCTGCACCGCCGGACCCTGAGGCGCGGCAGTGCGGGCTGGCTGCTGCTGACCGGGCTCGGTGTCGCCTACGTCGTCTCCGGCGACTTCTCCGGCTGGAACATCGGCCTCTCCAAGGGCGGCTTCGGCGGACTCGCGGTCGCCATGGTCCTGATGGGCGTCATGTACGCCTGCCTGGTCTTCGCGCTGGCCGAACTCTCCGCCATCCTGCCGACCGCCGGCGGCGGTTACGGCTTCGCCCGGCGCGCGCTGGGCACCTGGGGCGGCTTCCTCACCGGCACGGCCATCCTCATCGAGTACATCCTCGCGCCCGCCGCCATCTCGATCTTCATCGGTGACTACGTCGAATCGCTCGGCCTGTTCGGGCTGACCTCCGGCTGGCCGGTCTACCTCGCCTGCTTCGCGATCTTCATCTCCATCCACCTCTGGGGCGTCGGCGAGGCCCTCCGTTTCAGCCTGGTCGTGACCGCCATCGCGGTCGCCGCACTCCTCATCTTCGCCGTCGGCGCGTTCACCGAGTTCGACGCGGGCCGCCTCAACGACATCCCGGCCGACACCACCGCGTTCGGCTCCAACTCCTGGCTGCCGTACGGACTCCTCGGCATCTGGGCCGCGTTCCCGTTCGGCATGTGGTTCTTCCTCGGCGTGGAGGGCGTACCGCTCGCCGCCGAGGAGGCCAAGGACCCGGTCCGCTCGATGCCGAAGGCGCTGGCCATCTCGCTCGCCGTGCTGGTCTTCCTGGCCCTCATCACCTTCGTCTCCGCCACCGGCGCCCAAGGTGCCAACGCCATCAAGGAGGCCGGGAACCCGCTCGTGGTCGCCCTCCAAGGCAGCGGCGAGCCGACCGTCCTCAGCCGCTTCGTCAACTACGCGGGCCTCGCGGGCCTGGTGGCCTCCTTCTTCTCCCTCATCTTCGCCGGCTCCCGCCAGCTCTTCGCGCTCTCCCGGGCCGGCTACCTGCCGCGCTTCCTCTCGCTCACCAACCGCCGCAAGTCCCCGTACCTCGGCCTGCTCATCCCCGGCGTCATCGGCTTCACGCTGGCCGCCTGGAGCGGCAACGGCGGCCGGATGCTCAACGTCGCCGTCTTCGGCGCCACCATCAGCTACGCGCTCATGGCCCTCTCGCACATCGTGCTGCGCCGCCGCGAGCCGGAACTGCCCCGGCCCTACCGCACGCCCGGCGGCGCGCGCACCTCGTCGGTCGCCTTCGTTCTGGCATGCTCGGCGCTGGTGGCGACCTTCCTGGTGGACCGGGACGCGGCGTTCATCGCGCTCGGTGTGTACGCGGTGGCGCTCGCCTACTTCGCCTTCTACAGCCGCCACCGGCTGGTCGCGGCGGCCCCGGAGGAGGAGTTCGCCGCACTGGCGGCGGCGGAGGCCGAACTCAAACGCGACTGACCCCGCCCGCACCCCCGTCGATCCGTCACGAGACAGCTGAAGGAGCCGTCCATGTCCCGGCCCGTCATCGGCATCAGCACCTACCAGGACCCGGCCCGCTGGGGCGTCTGGGAGATGCCCGCGGTGCTCCTGCCCGCCGCCTACCCGCGCCTGGTCCGGGCGGCGGGCGGACTGGCGGTGCTGCTGCCGCCGGACGAGGCCGCGGACGCGGCCCGGGAGACCGTGGCGGCGCTGGACGGGGTGGTGATCGCCGGGGGAGCGGACGTGGAACCGGCACGGTACGGAGCCGACCCCGACCCCCGTACGGGGCCTCCGGCCCGTGAGCGGGACGCCTGGGAGCTGGCGCTGATCGAGGCGGCGATCGACCGGGGCGTCCCGCTGCTGGGCATCTGCCGGGGCATGCAGCTGCTGAACGTGGCCCTCGGCGGCACGCTGCACCAGCACCTGGACGGCCACACCGGCGGACACGCCGTCTTCGGCGGCCACCCGGTCGACCCCGTGCCCGGTACGGCGTACGCGACGGCCGTCCCGGAGCAGACCACGGTGCCCGCCTACCACCACCAGGCCGTCGACCGCCTGGGCACCGGCCTGATCGCCTCCGCCCACGCACCCGACGGCACGGTGGAGGCGCTGGAACTGCCGGACCGCGAGAGCCTGGTGCTCGGGGTCCAGTGGCACCCGGAGATGGGCGACGACACCCGCGTCATGACCGCCCTGGTCGACGCGGCCCGCCGCCGCTCACACGCGTCGGCTTCCGCCTAGAGCGTCTCAGGAGCGCGTGCCTCGGGGGCGGGTGCCTCAGGGCCGCGCGCCTCAGCGCCGGGTGTCGGGCAGCTGCGGTGATCCGGTGCCGGGAGTCCCGTGGCCGGGGCCGGAGAAGCCCGGGCTGGTGAAGTCGGGACCCGCGTAGGCGGGCGGGGTGAAGCGCGAGCCGTGGCCGGGCGCCTCGGCCGGGCGGCCCGCCTCCGCGAGCTCCCGGAGCAGGAACGGCCGGATCGCCCGGTCCCGCAGCGCGGTGCGCCAGGTCTCCCGGGCCCGCTCCAGGTCGGCCGAACGGTCCACCCCGGGCGGTGAACCGGGGGCCGACTGGAGGGCGGCGGTGCGGTACAGCGCGACGATGCCGGCCAGCGCGGCGGCCGCCGCGATCGCGAGGCTGACCCAGCCGACCCGGACGAGGGTCCCGGCCAGCGCCGCCATGCCGCCGGTGAGACGGAGCCCGTACCCCAGCAGCAGGAAGGTCGCCGCGGCGACGGCGGCGAGGATCGGCGTGAGCACCCCGAGGACCGCCAGGGCCCCGGCGCCCGCCCGCTCCTGGTGACCCGGCCCCGACAGCGGAGCGGCACCGCCGTCGTGGTGCCGGGTGTGCAGCCCGCGCCGCAGGGCCGCGTACGCCCGGTACTCCGCCGCGGCCTCCGGAGCCGTACGGGCCACCGAGGCCAGGGCCCGGATCCGCAACTGGCCGCCGCCGACGCCGGATTCCTCCAGCAGCCGCTGGATCTCCGCCGAGGCGAGCACCTCGTCGAGCACCTCCGCGTAATCGGATCTGTCCTCGTCGCCGAGGTGCCCGACGTGCCCGAGGTCCCCGGGCGGGGATGGTCTGCCCATGCTGTCCTTCGATCGATGTGTCGCGGTGCGGAGGCCCGCGGGCCTCCGCACCGGTGGTGGCCCGGCTACAGGTGCTGCGCGACGGCCGGCATCAGGTCCTGGAACGTCCGGCCGTCGGCCGAGGCGCCGATGGCGGTCATCTGCCACCCCGAACCGGCCCGCTGGACCTTGGCCATGATCTGCGCGGTGTGCCGCCCGCCGCCGGTGAGCGTGTACCGCGCCAGCTCCTGGCCGGTGCTCTCGTCGACCAGACGGCAGAAGGCCGCCTCGACCTCCTCGAAGGTCTGGCCGGTGAACGAGTTCACCGTGAAGATGATCTGGTCGACGTGGGTGGGCACGCGCCGCAGGTCGACGACGATGGACTCGTCGTCGCCGCCCTCGCCCGCACCGCCGACCCGGTTGTCGCCGGTGTGCTGCACCGAACCGTCGTCACTCGTGAGGTGCTGGAAGAAGACGACGTCCTGAGGGGCCTGGCCCGCGAAGAGCACGGCCGAGGCGTCCAGGTCGATGTCACGGGCGGTCAGCCGGGCCAGGAAGCCCTTGCGGGGCGCGGACTTCCAGCCCAGCCCCATCCGGACGACGCCGAGTTCGCCGCCGCCGGACTTGGTGAGGCTGACCTGCTGGCCCTTGGAGAGGTTGATCGTCATGGTTCCGCCTTCGATGCCTTCGGTGAGGTGGTGTGGAGTGTGTCCGGGCCGGTGGGGTCAGGTCAGAGGCCGACGCCGAAGTCCGCGACGATGCCGCTCAGCCCGGAGGCGTAACCCTGCCCGACCGCACGGAACTTCCACTCCGCGCCGTGCCGGTACAGCTCGCCGAAGACCATCGCCGTCTCGGTGGAGGCGTCCTCGCTGAGGTCGTAGCGGGCGATCTCCGCGCCGCCCGCCTGGTTCACCACGCGGATGTACGCGTTGCGGACCTGGCCGAAGCTCTGGCCCCGGCCCTCTGCCTCGTGGATCGAGACGGGGAACACGATCTTGGCGACGGTCCCCGGCACCGCGGAGAGGTCGACCTTGACGATCTCGTCGTCACCCTCGCCCTCACCGGTCAGGTTGTCGCCGGTGTGCTCGACCGAACCGTCCGGGCTCTTGAGGTTGTTGTAGAACACGAAGTGGTCGTTGGAGAGGACCTTCCCCGACTCGTCGCAGAGCAGCGCGCTCGCGTCGAGGTCGTAGTCGGTGCCGGTGGTCGTACGGACGTCCCAGCCGAGGCCGACGAGGATCGCGGTCAGCCCCGGGGCCTCCTTGGTCAGCGAGACATTTCCGCCCTTGGCCAGGCTCACGCCCATGGTGTTTCTCCCTTTGTGTGGTGACGGTGCGGGCACACTGCGGTACCACCAGGAAATCTACAACACTGTAGATTTTCCGGGCCAGGTGGGAACCGCGTGGGAGCCGGGCCGCAGCCGTCACCGGCGCACCGGAGGCTGGATACGATTTCCCGGTGCCCGGCAGATGAACGGCAGGGATCGGGCCGCAGAAGGAGCAGAGGGAGAGGGGGGCCCGGACGGTGGACACCGAAGGAGCCGGTGGCGAACGGGGAACGTCCGCCCGCAGGCGGGGCCAGGGCGAGCTGGAGGCCCAGGTGCTGTCCGTGCTGGGCGAGGCGACCGAGCCGGTCACCGCGGCCTGGGTGCTGCGACGGCTCGGCGGCGGCCTGTCGTACAGCACCGTCATCACGATCCTGACCCGGCTGCACGCCAAGCAGGCGGTGACCAGGACCGGGCCCAAGCGGCCCGTCCTCTGGCAGCCCGTGGCGAACGAGGCCGGTCTCGCCGCACTGCGCATGCGGCGGCTCCTGGACAAGCAGAGCGACCGGGACGCGGTGCTCTCCAGCTTCGTCTCCGTCCTCTCGGCGGATGACGAGGAGCTGCTGCGCTCGCTGCTCGCCGACAGCGGCCCCGGCGGCCCCGGCGCGCCGACGGACCGGCCGGAGGGCTGACGATGGGCGTCTTCGTGTACCTGCCCCTGGTCCTGCCGCTGACCGCGCTGCCGATCGCGCGGCTGGCCGAGCAGCATCTGCACCCACGGAGAGCCGCACGCCTGCTGGCCACCGTCGCCGTGATCCTCGCCTCCTGCAGCCTGGTCTGCCTCGGACTGCTGGTGGTGGTCGGCACCGCGCAACTGCCCGGCAACCCGCTGCCCGACGGCTGGTCCGACGACGAGGTACGCGAAGCCGTCCCGCACGACGCCTTCGCCGGCAAGGCGTCCATCCTGGCGCTCGTCGCCGTGACGATGGCCTGCGGGTTCACCCTCCACCGCCACTACCGCTTCCGCGCCCGCGCCCACCGCACGCTCGCCGGCCTGCCGGACGGCGGCGACCTCGCGGTGCTGCCCGACGACGTGCCGTACGCCTACGCGCTGCCCGGCTCGCCGGGCCGGATCATGGTCTCCACCGCCATGCTCGCCGCCCTGGACCCCGCCGAGCGCCGGGCGCTGCTCGCCCACGAGCGGGCCCATCTGGAGGGCCGCCACCACCGGCTGCTGCTCGCCACCCGGCTGGCCGGCTGCGTCAACCCGCTGCTGCGGCCCCTGCAGGCCGCCCTCGTCTACTCCACCGAGCGCTGGGCGGACGAGGAGGCGGCCCGCGTCACCGGCGACCGCCGGCTGACGGCCCGGGCGGTCGGCAAGGCGGCGCTCATCTCCGGGCCGGGCCCCGCCGCCGTGGCCGGCTTCGCCGCCGCGGGTCCGGTGCCGCGCCGGGTGGCCGCGCTGCTGGGCCCGGTGCCGCCGGACCGCGGCTGGCCGCCCGCGCTCACCCCGGCCGGTGCCGCCGCGTTCGTCGCCGCCGCCGGGACGACCGTCTCGGCGCTCTCCGCGCTCAACGCGGCCGTCGCGCTCTTCCTCGTCCTGGAGGCGGCGACGACGCCGCTGTGAGGGGCTCCGGCCCACCGGACACGTCCGGTGGGCCGGAGCGCTCGGGTCAGGACGCGCCGGTGTCCAGCGCGGCGAGTGCCTGGGCCCACCGGACGTACTTCAACTTGGCCAGATCTGCCACCGTCTTCACCCCGAACGCTTCCTGGAGCAGCTCACCGTCGCGGTCCGAGACGCCCTTCAGCGCCGAGACCGGAGCCGCGAGGATGGTGGGCAGGTCCTTGTCCGCGTAAGCCTTGTCGAGCACCTTGTCCAGGTCGATCTGGGCCACTGCATGCCTCCTGAGAGCTGGTTCTGCCGCCATGGCGGCCGGTCGGCCCCGGGCGGGGCCGCCAGCAGAACTGCGCGGCCCCGCGGACGAGTTCCCCCGCGCTTCCGGAGCCGCCGAAATCGAGCCACCGGGCGTCCGACCTCGACAGGTCTACGTGGCTGTAAAGTTCGTGGGCCCGGCGATAAGGAGTTGTGCGTTGTCTGCCAGTCCGGGCCCTTCGGGGCCCTCGGAGTCCGAACATCCGGCTCCACCGAATCCCGAACCGGTCCCGCACGCGGTGGGTGAGCGATGACCGCCGCCCTGCTCGGCCTCCTGGCGGTGTTCGTCCTGACCGCGGGGACGGGCTACTTCGTGGCCCAGGAGTTCGCCTATGTGTCCGCCGACCGCCTGACCCTCTCCCGGGAGGCCGCGGCCGGTGACAAGCGGGCCGCCAGAGCCGTGAAGGTCCTGGAGCGGCTCTCCTTCATGCTCTCGGGCGCCCAGCTCGGCATCACCGTCACCGGCCTGATCGTCGGCTTCCTCGCCGAACCGTCGGTGTCGACCCTGCTGAAGCCGGCGCTGGACGGCACCGGCCTCCCCGGCGGAGTGGTCTCGGCGATCTCCGTGACGCTCTCGTTCGTCGTGGCGACCGTCATCCAGATGGTGCTCGGCGAACTCGCGCCCAAGAACCTCGCCCTCGCCGTACCGGAGCGGCTGGCGAAGTCCCTGGCCGCCTCCACGCTCATCTACCTGCGGATCGTCGGCCCGGTCATCCACGTCTTCGACAGCGCGGCCAACCGGCTGCTGCGCCGCATCGGCATCGAACCGGTCGAGGAGCTCCACCACGGCGCCACGCTGGAGGAGCTCGGCCATCTGATCGGCGAGTCCCACGAGCAGGGCGAACTGCCCACCGCCACGGCCGAACTCGTCGATCACGCGCTGGAGTTCTCCGAGCGCACGCTGGGCGAGGTCATGGTGCCGCGCGCCGATGTCGCCTTCGTGCGCCGCGACGCCATGGCGCTGGAGGCCGTCGAGCTGATCGCCCGCCACGGCCACTCGAACTACCCGGTCCTCGGCGACCACCCCGACGACCCGGCCGGAGTGCTGGGCGTACGGGAGCTGATGGGGCTGCCCGCCGCCGACGTCGGCCGCACCACCGCAGGTGAGCTGGCCCGCCGCCCGCTCCTGCTGCCGGAGATCCTGAAGCTCCCGGCAGCGGTCGCGCAGATGCGTGAGCGGGACGACGAGTTCGCCGTCGTGCTGGACGAGCACGGCGGTGTCGCGGGCATCGTCACGTACGAGGACATCGCCGAGGAGCTGGTCGGGGAGATCGCCGACGAGTCCGACGCGGTCGACGAACCCGCGGTCGCCGACGGGACCGGCTGGGTGGTGGACGCGGGACGCCGTCTCGACGAGATCGAGGAGGCCACCGGGATCGCGCTGCCCGAGGAGGGTGACTACGACACCCTCGCCGGACTGATCATCGACCGGCTCGGCCGCTTCCCGACGGTCGGGGACCACCTCACCGTCTCCGGCGTACGGATCACGGTCCGTACGCTCGACCGGCACGTGGCCGAGTACGTCCGTATCGAACAGGAGCAGCAGGCATGAGCTTCCCCATGGCGCTCTTCGTCACCGTCCTGCTGCTGATCGGCAGCGGCTTCTTCGTCGCCGCCGAGTTCGCCCTGGTCGCCGCCAAGCACCACCGCATGGAACAGGCGGTCCTCGCCGGCCGCCGCGGTGCCAAGGCGGCCCTCGCCGGGATGCGCGAGCTGTCGCTGATGCTCGCCGGCGCCCAGCTCGGCATCACCCTCTGCACGCTGGGTCTCGGCGCCGTCTCCAAGCCCGCCATCTCGCACGAGCTGGACCCGCTCCTGGAGCGGCTCGGCCTGCCCGCCGGGCTGAGCTACGGCATCGCCTTCACGCTGGCGATGATCATCGTGGTCTTCCTGCACATGGTGGTCGGCGAGATGGCGCCCAAGTCCTGGGCCATCGCGCATCCGGAGAGCTCCGCGATGCTCCTCAGCCCGGCGTTCCGCGCGGTGGTCAACGTCGTACGCCCGCTGATCCGGGTGCTGAACGCGGTCAGCAACGCGCTGGTACGGCTCTGCCGGGTGACCCCGCGCGACGAGCTGACCTCCGTGCACAACCGCGACCAGCTGACCCACCTCATCGAGGAGTCCGAGCGGCTCGGGCTGATCAGCAAGGGCGACTCCGGACTGGTGACCCGGTCGCTGACCGAACCCTTCACCCCGGTGGGCGCGTTCCAGATCCCGGTGGAGCAGATCACGACCGTACCCGCCGACGCGGACCTCGACCGGATCCTCGCCGTCGCCTCCGGGGCCGACCGCACCCGCCTGCTCGTACGGGAGGGGGAGCGGGTGCTCGGATCCGTCCACGCCCGCGACGCCCTGGTCGCCCGTGCCGGAGGCCGGGACGTGTCGGCGCGGGCGCTGGCCCGGCCGGTGCCGGAACTGGCGCCGGACCAGACGGTCGCCCATGCCGTGGAGCGGCTGCGCGAGCGCCGCGCGACGATCGCCGTCGTCCGCGACGAGCAGGGCCGGCTCTCCGGAATGGTCAGCCTCGACGACCTCCTCGCCCGGCTGCTCCACCCGCCGACGGCGTCCTAGAGCGGGTCCCGCTCGGTCGTCTCCCCGCGGATCACGCGGGGGGACGACCGGTCCGGGCCGCCGTCCTCGTCCTTCATCGCGCGCTTCTCGCTCTTGAGGATGCGTGCGGCCTTTCCGGCCGACCGCATGAGATCGGGCAGCCTCTTCACGGCCAGCACCGCCACGATCACCAGGAGGAGGAGAGTGAGCTCGCCGATCCCGAACATGGTTGCTGCTTTCTCTGGGGCCTCGCGGCGGGCGGAGCTGACGAGAGGTCATCCGGATCCCTGATGGACCGGCAGAGGTGAATCTACAGGGCTGTAGAGCATCCGTCGGCGGGTTCCGGGATCAACCGGCGGGCAGCACCCGCACCGTGGCCTCCGGCAGCCGGCTCCACCAGTGGCCGTAGCGCCGGTAGACCTCCGGTTCACGGTCGGCCAGGAACCCGGCCAGCGACCGCGCCTCGGCGCCGAGCCGCTCCCAGACGTCCTCGGGGAGCGGGTGGAACGCGGTCGCCTCGACGCCTCCGGCGACCGGCCGCCACACCCCGGCCACATATCCGTCGACCAGCAGCGTCGGCAGCACATCGCCGTTCGCCCGGATCACGGTCCTGCGGTACGCCTCCGGGAGGACCCGGCCGCGATCCGCGTATGCCAGCAGGACGCTGTCCCACATCGCCATCAGCCGGGTGGCGCCGGCTCCGCCCCGTCCGGCCGCGGGGCCCCCGGCAGATCGAACAGCTCCTCGCCCGTCGGCCCCACCAGCCGCTCCAGCTCCCCGGCGAGGTCCGCCACCGCCGCCCGTGCCCGGGAGCGCGTGACCATGGCGAACTGCGCCACATCGGCGACGGACGCGGGCCCGAACCCGGAGAGGTACCGCAGGACCAGCCGCCGCAGGGACACCGCCGACGCCTCCGGGTCCGTGCGCAGGGGGCCGGTCCGGGGCGCGATGTACGAGGGCCGGTGACCGAACGACCAGGGCGAGGCGGTCGGCGCGTGGAGCAGCGGCGTGTACTGCCGCAGCCCCCACCACGCCCCGTCCTGCGCCGGCGCACCCAACTGCTCGCCCAGCCACGCCTCGCACTCGGCGGTGGTCCGGGGCCGGTCCGCGAACTCCAGCAGCCGGGGGACCAGGGCTTCGGCGTCCTCGGCCGTCAGCCCGGACGCGGTGAAGCGGCTGCCCAGCCGCGAGGCGCGCACCACCGGGTGCATGGCCTCCCGGAAGGCCGGGTGGTCCTCGGCGTGCACGGCGTGGAGGGTGAGGCGCATCAAGGTCGCCTTGACCACGCGGTGTTCCGCGAACGCGGTGTCGAGGCCGGCCGGGTCGAAGCCGCTGAGCCGGTTCCAGAGCGCGACGTACGGTGAGGCCGGCTGCTGCGCCTGGAGCGCGACCACCCGCCGTACGCCTTCGGCCGCGTCCAGCGCCTCGCGCCGCAGCAGCAACTGCCGGGCGAGCGTGGAGCGGTTGAGCTCCCGTGCGGTGATCCTGGTGCCTGTGCCTGTGCCTGTGCCTGTGCCTGTGCCGGTCATCGGTCCGTTCCTCCGGTGGTCGTACGCCGCCGCCCGGGTGCGCGGCCCGGCCGTGGAGGCGGGACGATGCGGAACGCGGTGTTGAGGACATGGTCGATCACATCGCGCGAGGGCTTGTCCGTGAGGTCGGTGAGGAGGCGGGCCAGGGTGTTCAGGAGGAACGGCGAGTTCATGACGTACCGGTTGAGCACGGGCTGGAACCCGGAGCGGCTGAAGACGACGTCGGCAGCCGCGTTGCCGAGGCGGTAGTAGCGGCCCCAGCGGCGGTTCATCTCCACCGGGTAGCCGCGCAGCACCTGTTCGCGCCGCGGGCCCTCGGGGTGGGCCAGAGCGAGCGCCGCGGTCTCGGCGGCGACCTCGCCGGCCTCCAGGGCCTGGCCGATGCCCTCGCCGTTCCACGGGCTGACCATGCCGCCGGAGTCGCCGACGAGCAGGAGCCCGCGCGCGTACAGCGGATGGCGGTTGAAACCGAGCGGCAGGGCGGCGCTGCGGACCGGACCCTCGGCGTTCTCCTCGCGAAGCCCCCACTCCTCGGGCGTCCGGGCCAGCCACTGGTCCAGGGTGGCGCGGAGGTCCGCCTTGCCGTGCCGGCGGTGGGGGAGCGCCCCGAGCCCGACGTTGACCCGGCCGTCGCCCATCGGGAAGATCCAGCCGTATCCGGGGAGGTACGGCCCGCCGTCGGGGAAGCGGAGGTCGGCCCAGAGCTCCAGGTACTCCTCCCGCGAGCGCTCCGGGCTGCGGTAGTAGCGGCGGGCGGCTGTCGCGATCTGCCGCCGGGGGTCCCGCTCCAGACCCAGCGCCAGGGCGAGCCGCGCCGAGGCGCCGTCGGCCGCGATCACGACGGGCGCGCGGAAGTCGACCGGGTCCGGGACGTCCGGCGCGTCCGAGGTCGCGGAAACCCCCGTGACCCGGCCCGCCCGGTCGGTCAGCGGCCGCTCCGCCTTCCAGCCGCTGTACAGCCGCGCCCCGGCCGCCACGGCATGGCGCGCCAGGATGTCGTCGAAGTCGTGGCGGCTGCGCGAGAGCCCGAAGTCCGGATAGCGCCCGAGCGCGGGCCAGTCGATGTGCACCCGGTGCTCCCCGGCCACCCAGCGCATCCCGCGCGAACGCGTCCACCCCGGCGCGGAGATGTCGACGCCCATCCGGATCAGCTGGTGCACCGCACGCGGGGTGAGGCCGTCGCCGCAGACCTTCTCCCGGGGGAAGCGGGCCTTCTCCAGCAGGATCACGTCGAGCCCGGACCGGGCCAGGTGGTACGCGGCCGACGAACCGGCGGGACCGGCTCCGACGACGATCACCTGGGCGTGCCGGCTCGGGTGAGGGGTGGCCGGTGGCGGGGCCGGCGCAGGACCGGAATCCGGACCTGAATCCGGATCCGGACCCGAGCCCGCGCCTGGACCCGATTCCGCGCCTGGACCCGATTCCGGTGGCATCTCGCGCATCACAGCCCCTTCCACGGGCGGCCGGTGTTCTGCTGGTGCCTCGCTGGGGTGACGGCCCCGGGCAACATCATCGACCAGGAGGAGGCGGGGCGGAACCAGGCGTGGGGCTCGGGCCTCTCGTTCGGATCATGCCGGGCCCGGCGGTTCGCCGTGCGGGCGGGTGTCTACGATCCCCGGGTGACCACACCTCCGCAGGAGCCGATCGAGGCCGCTCTCGTCCGCGCCGACGCCGGCCTCCTCGCCCGGCACCTCGACGCCCGGACCTGCTCCCCGGAACTGCTCGGCCGGCTGGTCCGCCACCCCGATCCCCGCGTACGCCATCTCGGCCTCGCTCTTCTCGCCGAGCGCACGAGCCCTCCGTACGCTGCCGGAACGGATCAACAGGAGCTGTTGGCCGACCTGTTGCCCGATGGTGCGGGGACCACGCCGGAGGAGTCCCTCGTCCTCGCGGAGCTCCACGGGCGGCTGCGGGGCGGTCATCGGCCGCTGCCCGACCGGCGTACGGATGCGTGGCCTGCCCCGGTGCGGACCGCCTGGCTGCGGGCCGAGCTGCTCGCCGATCCCGCCGTCGCCCGTACCGAACCGGCCGGAGAACCCCTCTACCAGGCCGTGCGCTCCATCGCCGTCCTGGACGCGCACCGGCCCGAGCGGCTCGTCGCCGAACTCGCGGCCACCGGGGATCCGGTGCTCCAGGACGAGGCGCTGCGTCTGGCGCGCGCGGGGCTGCATGCCGGCCTCCTCGCGCCGGCCTCCGTGCGCGGGCTGCTGGTCCGGTTGCTCGACGCCCCGGACGCGGGCGTGGTGAGGGCCGCGCTGCTCGAACTGGCCGAGCCGTGGGCGGTGGTGGTGCCGTTGGAATCGGCCGTGGTGCGTGGGCTGGTGGAGGCGTGGGGCCGGTACGCCCCGGCTGCGGGGAAGCCGTACGCATGCGCGGTCCTCACCGCCGCCGCTCGGCACGGCCACCGCGACCTGCTCCTGGACATCGCCGGTGACGTGGCGGCCGAACCCGCCCTGCGTTGCCAGGCCGTCGAACTTCTCGGCGGCCTCGCGGAACGCACCGACATCGGCGGCCTCCTGAAGCAGGCCGCCGCCGACCCGCTGCTCTTCGCCGGACCCGTACTGACCTGCCTGGGCGGCCTGCACCGGCGGGGCCATTTCCCGACGGTGCCGGACGTCGGACCGGTCCTCGGCCTGGCCCTGGCCGACCACACGGTTCCGGCCGAGGACGTCGCCACCGTCCTCCACACCTGCCGCCGGGCGTTCTTCGAGGCCCTGCTCGACGCACCGCCCACCGCATCCGACTGGCCGCGCCGCCTGGACCTCCTGGTCGCGCTGGCCGGGCAGGGCGCGGCCGACATCCCGGTGGGCGAGGCCGTGGCCCGGCTCCTGCCGGTCGTTGCCGCCCCGCGCGCGATCCTCGGCGCGATCCGGGGCCTGCGCCCCGCGGCCGCCGAGGAAGCGGTACTGGCCGCGCTGCCCACGGCCCCCGTCGAGGCGCTGGCCGCGCTGGAGGCGATCGGCGGCGCCCGTACGGAGGCGGCGCTCGCCCGGGGGCTGGGCGTCGGGGAGTACGGGGACGACGTGGCCCGGTACGCCCCGTGGGCGGTGCACGACCACGCGGGGTTCGCGCCCGCGCTCCGTGCCGTACGCGGCCCGGCGCTGGAACTCCTGTGGCACCTCACGACCGAGCCCGCCCGGCGCCGCCGCCTCCTCGCCCGGCTCGACCCCGCCGACCTGCCACCCCGCATCGCGGCCGACCTCGGCGCGCCCGACGAGCAGGAACTCGCCGTCCTCCGCTCCCGCCCGGACGAGGCCGACCCCGTGGCAGCGCTGCTCCGTACCGCCGAACACGCCGGAACGGCAACCCTGCCCCTCGTCGCCGACCTCCTCCTCCGCGTCGTACGCGACCTCGCCGCGCCCGAGGAGCCGTCCTCGGCCCAGGACCGGCGCCGCCGATCACGTGAAGACGGACTGCGCCCCGACACCGCACGCCCGCCCGGAGAGCCCGAACTCCCCGACGCCGTCCTGGCCGCCGTCCAGGCCCTCGGCCGCCGCCTCCACGCACGATGCCGGATACGGCCCGTCTGCCTGCTGGACGCCGGGGACGCCTCCGCCGCCGGCCACGCGCTCCTCGCCGCCACGGTGCTCGACCTGGTGGACCGGCCCGGCACGACCGGCGCCGAACAGGCCGTACTGCTCAAGGCGTTGCTCCGGATCCCTGCCACCCCGCACACCCGGTCCCGGGTGCACCGCCTGCTGCGCAGCCGCGATCCGCACGTACGCAAACACGTCATCGCCCTGCTGGCCCACGACGCCTCGGGCAACGACGCGCGGGCCCTGTCCGCGACGCTGCTCCCGCTCACCGCGTCGCCGGACATCCGGACCGTACGGCAGGCACTCCTGGCGCTCGGGGCGGCGCGGGCCGACCGGTCGGCCGAGGCGGTGGCCGCCTGTCTCGGCCATCCGAACATGAACATCCGGAAGACCGCCGCCGAGACCCTGGTCCGCGCGGGCTCACCCGCCGCTGTGCCGCACCTCCTGCGGCGGCTCGGCAGCGACGACAACCCCGGCCTGCGGGACGCGCTGACACGGGCGCTGCGGGCCGTTCTGGGCGAGGCGTACGCGGCCACGCTCCTCGCCGCCGCCGAGGAGAGCCGGGACGAGCGGGCCCGCAGGCTCCTGCTGGCGGGGCTCGACGGCGTACCGTCGGCGCGTTCGGTGCTCGCTCTGTACGCGCAGAACTCACCGGTCGCGCCGGCTCTGTTGGCGCTCGTCGCCGACGGCGGGGTGCGCCTCTCCTCGGGCTCCGTCCAGGATCTGACGGAACCTTTGGCCGCGCTGGGCCTGCTGACTGACCGTCAAGATACCTCTGGGCGACCGGTCGTGGCCGACCCGGAGGTGGCGGACCTGCTGCGCGGCGGCTGGGACCCCGTCCTCGCCTTGCGGATCGCGCACCGAGCCGTACCGCCGGATCCCGCCTTGGCCCGCGAACTCCCCCAACTGCGAACCCAGTTGGACCGCTGGCTGGCCCTGGCCGACAGCACCGCACCGGTACGTCTCCGCCTCCGCCTGCTGTGGTGCGCGCTGCGGCTGTGCCCGGCTCCGTGGACGGCCGACGAGGTGGCGGTCCTCGGGCGGTACGCGGGGACGGTGGCCGAGGCGCTCGAGGAGGCCGTGGGCGGCGAGGGGCCCGAGGAGTGCGCGGTGGAGCTGCTCGACGCGGTGGACGCGGTCGAGCCGGCGCTGTCCGCCGTGCAGCGCTTCACCGTAGTGGAGCAGCTGCGTGCGCTCTGGCGCGTGTCGCCCGTCTCTCCGGCCCTGACGCTCTCCCTGCTCCGCCGGTGCGGGGCGGTACTGGTCCGGGCCGACGTCGAGCGGGCGCTCGCCGCCGCCCATCTCGGCCCCGACCCCTGGCGGACCGCGCCGGACGTGCTGCGCGAGGCCTTCGGCGTACCGGAGGCGGCGGCCGGGGTGCCGGCCGACGGGCGCGAGGCGTTGCGGGAGGCCGTGCGGACGTCCGGTGCGCTGGCGGAGCTCCGGCGGAGCGGCGTCGACGGCGTTTTCCGGGGTGCCACCGGCCTGCCCCGCTCCCGGCAGTTGTTGCACGCGCTCATCGCGGCTTACCCGGCCGCCGGGCCCGACGTACGCGGTCCGGTCCTCGACTGGATGACCGCACTCCAGCCCCTCGGAGCGCCGCCGTGGACCGTCGCCGAGACCCATGCGGCCTCAACTCCTCTCGTACCGAAGGTTGTTCGGCTCGGCGATCCGGACCAGCCGCACTCGTCCGCCCGGCAGGAACGGCTTCTGGCCATGCTGGAGGCCGACGATCCGGACCGCCGGAACGCCGCCGCCCGGATCCTGGCCGGTCGGCCCGAGCCGGAGGTGGCGCTGGCCGTGGTCCGCGCGTACCTGCGCGGCCGCGTCGACGGGGTTCCCGACGCCGCTGTCGACCGCCTTGCTCGTACGCCGGCGGGCCTGGACGCGGTGGAACTGTGCGCCGAAGAGGTGCTGCCGGAGCGGGCGTTGCGGTGTGCGGGGCGGCTGCGGCCGTGGGACCTGCCGCCGCTCGTCCCGATGCTGCTGGACCGGTGGCAGCACGGTCCGCCCGCCGCGCACGCGGCCGCCCGTACGGTGCTGGACCGGGTGCCCGCCGACGCCTTGGCGCAGGTGCTCGGCCCGCGCGTCGAGGCGGGTGACCACGGCCTCCTGGACCTGCTGGCGGGCCGCCCTCTGCTGCGTACACCCGAACTCGACCGCGTACGACGGCGGTTGCGCGACGAGGGCCGTGACGCCCTGGCCGACCGCCTCGTCCTCGTGGCCGGACCCCTGCGCGGGCCGGACGCCGAGGCCGAGGACGCCGCCGCGCTGAACGCCCTGCGTGCCCCCGCTCCGGCCGTCCCGGCGGTCCACCGCCCGGCCCTGCCGGAGCTGCTCGACCTGGCCCGCACGGGCGCGCCCGAGCAGGTCCGCCGTGCGCTCGGCCGCCTCGTCGAGGAGCGCACACCGGCGCCCGGCGGCGCGTCGGACCCGGCGCTGCACGCGGTGATCGAGGAGCTGCTGCGCCACCCGCGAGCCGGCGTGCGCCTGCACGCCCACCGGGCCTCGCGCGTCCTCCTGGACCGGGCCGACCACGCCCGGTCGACGGTGATCCTGCTCTCCGACCCGCTCCCGGACGTGGTGCGCATGGCGGCGCGGACCCTTGGCCGCGCGGCGTGGGAGCCCGCGCTGCCGGAGTTGGTCCGGCTCCTCGGCCATCCGAAACCGGTGGTCCGCACCGCAGCGCGGGAGGCGGTCACCGGCTTCGGCCCGGCGGCTCTCCCCGCACTGCGCCGGGCCGCGTCGCACGCCCGTCCCGACCGGCGCCCGCTCTACACGGACCTCCTGGCCCAGCTGGCGGACCCCGATGCCAACCCGGGAGCGTAGACGGGAAAACGTACCGCTCGGTCCTCAGCTCCCGTCACCCCGTGCCGCCGCCACCGCCACCTGGTGCAGCGTCCGTCCCGTACGCGCCGATCTGGCGTGGTACGGATCCGGCGAGCCCGGCCGGTCGCGTACGGCGAGGCGGTCGTTGGCCTTGATCAGCAGCCACGCCTCCTGGCCGCCGCTCTCCGGCTCGTCGCCCACCCGGAAGCGGGTCAGCGCGAACTCGCCGTGCAGTTTGGACCCGTGGAGCCAGAACGTGGCATGGCCGAGAGCGAGCGACTCCGCGAAGGGGACCGCGTCCCCCTCTCCGTCGTGGCCGAGCGGCTCGTAGGTGCCCTGGTCCCAGACGATGACCGTGCCGCTGCCGGACTCGCCCCGCGGAATGACCCCTTCGAACTCGCGGTACTCCAGCGGGTGGTCCTCCGTCTCCACGGCGAGGCGGCGGTCGCTCGGATTCTCCGACGGGCCGCGTGGAACCGCCCAGGACTTGAGTACGCCGTCGACCTCCAGCCGGAAGTCGAAGTGCAGGCGTCGCGCGTCATGGATCTGCACGACGAAATGAGGCCGTGGCACGCCGTCGAAACGGGGTCCCGGTACGCCGTCGTTCCGCATGCCGTGCTCCCTCCGCCGGACCGCCCGGTTCCGCGGCGCTGTCCGGTGCGGCTCGGCCGCGCCGCCGGGTCGGTATCTCCACTCTGCCGCTGCCCGGAGGGAACCGCACGGCGGAGCCCGCCGCGTTCAGATGCATACGCCAGAGGCATGGTCCGTTCGCCCTCCGGTCTGGACCAGGATATTGACGGCTCCTGCGGCACTCCCTTAAATCAAGAAGTGAAATATGCGCCCGAGGTGTTCGCCCCAACCGTTCACCTCTCGGTGTCGATCTGTCATGCACATGTCCCCCCACGAAGCGATGTGATGATCTTGCGCCACCCGCACAAAGCCGTGCCCGCCCGCTCCCGGCGCCGCCGCACCGTCCTCTACGCGGCCTCCCTGCTCTGCTGCTCCGCCCTCCTCGCCACCCTGCCCGGCGGGGCCTCCGCGGCGCCCGGATCCGCCGCCGCGCCCGGCCCGGCCGCCGTCACCTTCGAGGACACCTTCGACGGGCCGGCCGGCTCGGCGGTCGACGGCTCGAAGTGGCAGCTGGAGACCGGCGACAACGTCAACAACCACGAGCGCCAGTACTACACCGGCGGCAACAGCAACGCCGCCCTCGACGGCCAGGGCAACCTGGTGATCACCGCCCGCAAGGAGAACCCCGGCAACTACCAGTGCTGGTACGGCACCTGCGAGTACACCTCCGCCCGGCTGAACACGGCCGGCAAGTTCGCCGCGGCCTACGGGCACGTCGAGGCCCGGGTCAAGGTCCCGCGCGGCCAGGGCATGTGGCCCGCGTTCTGGATGCTGGGCGACGACTTCGGCAATGTCGGCTGGCCGCAGAGCGGCGAGATCGACGTGATGGAGAACGTCGGCTTCGAACCCGGCACCGTCCACGGCACCCTGCACGGACCGGGCTACTCCGGCGCCGAGGGCATCGGCGCCGGCTACACGCTGCCGAACGGTGAGGCCTTCGCCGACGACTTCCACACCTTCGCCGTCGACTGGGCACCCGACTCCATCACCTGGTCCGTCGACGGCAACGTCTTCCAGCGGCGCACCCCCGCCGACCTCGGCGGCAAGGAGTGGGTGTTCAACAAGCCCTTCTTCCTCATCCTCAACCTCGCGGTCGGCGGCTTCTGGCCCGGTGACCCCGACGGCTCCACGCCCTTCCCGTCGCAGCTCGTCGTCGACCACGTCCGCGTGACCACCAGCGACTGACCGCGAGACGGCCGTCGGTGGCCCGCACGGACGAGGGGCGCGGCCCGCCGGCCGCGGTGAACCAGCAGCCCCGGTGCCTGTGCGCGGGGTCCTCCACGCACAGGCACCGGCCCCCACCCCGCTCGGCCTGATCCCCGGCCCGCCCGCCCGAGGGCGGCCCACGGACGGTGGACGGCGGCAGAGGTGCTCCTGCCGCCGCCCACCACTCTTCGCGGGAGAAGCGGAATAACATGATCCTCATGGAACAGCGCACACTCGGCAGGACCGGCCGTGACGTCTCGGTCGTCGGACAGGGCACCTGGCAGCTCGGAGGCGACTGGGGAGAGGTCCAGGAGAGCGACGCCTTCGACGTCCTCGACGCGGCCGTCGACTCCGGCGTCACCTTCTTCGACACCGCGGACGTGTACGGAGACGGCCGCAGCGAACAGCTCATCGGCCGCTACCTCAAGAACCGCCCGGACGCGGACGTCTTCGTCGCCACCAAGATGGGCCGACGCGCCGACCAGCTCCCGGAGAACTACGTCCTGGACAACTTCCTTACCTGGAACGACCGTTCCCGCGCCAACCTCGGCGTCGACACGCTCGACCTCGTACAACTGCACTGCCCGCCCACCGCCGTCTACTCCTCCGACGCCGTCTACGACGCCCTGGACACCCTGGTCGACGAGCAGCGGATCGCCGCCTACGCGGTGAGCGTGGAGACCTGCGCCGAGGCGCTGACCGCCATCGCCCGGCCGGGCGTCGCGAGCGTGCAGATCATCCTCAACCCGTTCCGCCTCAAGCCCCTGGACGAGGTCCTTCCGGCGGCCGCCGCCGCGGGCGTCGGCATCATCGCGCGGGTCCCGCTCGCCTCCGGACTGCTCTCCGGCAAGTACACCAAGGACACGGTCTTCGGCCCCGACGACCACCGCACGTACAACCGGCACGGCGAGGCGTTCGACCAGGGCGAGACGTTCTCCGGTGTCGATTACGCGACCGGGATCGCGGCCGCCGCCGAGTTCGCCGAACTGGCCCCCGAGGGCGCCACTCCGGCGCAGACCGCGCTGCGCTGGATCATCCAGCAGCCCGCCGTGACCAGCGTGATCCCCGGCGCACGCTCGGTGGAACAGGCCCGCGCCAATGCGGCGGCCGCCGCTCTGCCGCCGCTGCCGCAGACCACGCTGGACGCCGTACGGGAGCTGTACGACCGGTCGATCCGCCCGGCGGTCCACGACCGCTGGTGACCGAATGAGGGGCGGGCGGGACTCAGTCGTCCTGCTCGTCGTCCTCTTCCCGCTGCTGCCCCTGTTCCTGCCCCTGCCCCTGTTCCTGCCCCTGCTCCGGCTGCTGTCCGCCGTTCTGGACCTCCTGCGAGGCCGGTCCGGAGGGGGAGGGGCCGGGGGTGTCGGCCGAGCTGGATTCCGGCGAGAACAGGATCATCCCGAGGTAGACGGCCGCCAGGAACGTCGCCGTACCCGCGATGGCGCTCGCCACCCTCGGCCGCCGCCGGATCGCCTCCCGCGTACTGCGGCGACGGGCCGGCGCGGACCGGGAGGCGGCGGACCGGACCGTGGTGGAGCGGGACGTGGTGGAGCGTCTTCGGCCGGTGGGCTGCGGCAGCCGGTACGTCGACGGGCCCGCGGGCGCCGCCGGTGCGGACGGCGAAGGGGCGGCGGAGGGCGCGGCGCGGCGGGAGGCGGGCTTCGGCAGGACCTCCGGGCGGCCGCGCCAGGCGTCGGTACGGAACCAGTCGGAGACCTGCTGCGCGGTGGGCCGCTCCTCGGGCTTCTTGGCCAGCAGGCCGAGGAGGTACGCGTCGAAGGCGGCCGAGATGTCGACGCCGCGCTGCCGTAGCGGGACCGGCGGGGTGTCGACATGCTGGTACAACGTGGCGGTCGCGGTGTCCGACGTGAACGGCGGCTGTCCGAGCAGCAGTTGGTAGACGACGCAGCCCAGCGAGTACATGTCGGACGCGGAGTCCGCCGTACGTCCCAGAGCCCGCTCGGGCGCCAGATAGAGGCTGGTGCCGACGATGTGACCGGCCGTCGTCAGCGCGGTCGACGGGTCGTCGACGAACTGGGCGATGCCGAAGTCGCCGATCTTCACCGAACCGTCCGCGTCCAGCATCAGGTTGCCCGGCTTGATGTCCCGGTGGACGATGCCCTGGCGGTGCGCGGCGGCGAGACCGGCCGCCGCCTCACCGGCGATCCGCGCGACCTGCTCGGGGTGGACGCGCTCCTGGGCGGCGAGCAGATCACCGAGGCTCTGCCCCTCGACCAGCTCCATCACCAGGAAGAACCGGTCCTCCCAGGCCCCGAAGTCGAAGACGGCCACCAGGTGCGGGTGGCTGAGGCGGGCGGCGGTCTGGGCCTCCAGCCGGAACCGGGCGGTCGACGAGGCGTCCGCCTGGTCCCCCAGCAGCAGCTTCACGGCCACGGCGCGGCCCAGCACCTCGTCCGCGGCGCGCCATACCTCGCCCATGCCGCCACGGCCGATGGGGGATATCAACCGGTACCGACCAGCTACCAGCACCTGTTCACCTAACTCGAATCGTGGCCCGCTCCGACTGCCGGTCCATCGCGCGGCGGCCTGCCCCCGGAAGGGCGCTGCACGGCGGAGTGAACGACATGATCAGGATATCGGTCCGCGGAGCCGCCGGTGGCCGACGGCCCTGTGCCGAGGCCCGGCTGACGGCCCGGCACCTTCAGGTTCCGCTCCCCGGTCCGGCCCCGCCGAGCAGCCAGTCGTACGCGGCATCCGCCGTGAAAGCCGGCGGGCCCTCCGCGAAGAGCAGATCCGCTCCCTTGAACGCCGGGTCGGAGGCGGTGGCGGGCACATAGGGGATCGCGATGCACCGCATCCCGGCAGCGTGCGCGGCCGCGGCCCCGGGCGGAGCGTCCTCCAGCACCACGCACCGCGCCGGCTCCGCCCCCAGCCGCCGGGCCGCCTCCAGGAACACGTCCGGCTCCGGCTTCCCGTGCGCGACCTCCTCGGCGGAGACGTACAGCGGGACGTACGCCTCCAGCCCCGTGACCGCGAGCACCGCCGCGATCGCGGCCCTGGACGAGCCGGAGGCCACCGCCATCGGCACCCCGGCGGCGTGCAGGCGCTCCACGAGGACCCGCATCTGCCCGAACACCTCGGTGCCGGCCCCGGCCAGCTCCAGGTACAGCGCGTTCTTCCCGGTGAGCAGTTCGTCGACCGGGGCGTCGATCCCGTACTCGGAGCGCAGAGCGGTGAGGGTCTCGCGGGTGCCGATCCCGATGAAGCGGGTGTGGTCCTCCCAGCCGAAGTCGTGCACCCCGTACCGGGCGAGCAGCCGACGCCCCGCCTCGTAGTAGTTCGGTTCGCTGTCCACCAGCGTGCCGTCGAGGTCGAAGATCACATGGAGGCCGGATCGCGAGGTCATGGCCTCCAGCATGCCGCAGCCGACGCGGCGGGCCGCCTCACGCGCCGGTCCGGCCGCCCGCCGTCCGCCCCACGGATTCGACCAGCGGCAGCACCCGGTGCGCCACCCGCTCGCGCAGCGCCACGTCCGTCCGCGTCCGGACCACGCCCGGCAGCTGGATCAGCCGCTGGATCACGTCCTCCAGATGCCCGTTGTCCCGCGCCACCACCCGGGTCAGCAGATCCCCGCCGCCGGTGGTCGAGAACGCCTCGATGATCTCGGGCACGGCCGCCAGCGCGTCGCCGACCTCCACCAGGTGCCCCTGCGTGACCTCCAGGTGGACGAAGGCGAGGACGGGGTGGCCGAGGGCGGCGGGGGAGAGGGTCGGCCCGGTGCCGGTGATGACCCCGTCCCGCTCCAGCCGGTCGAGCCGGGCCTGCAGGGTGCCGCGGGCCACCCCGAGGATGCGCGCGTACTCCCGCACGCTGGTACGCGGCTGCTCGATCAGCAGGCGCAGGATCCGGGTGTCGAGAGCGTCCACGGCCATGGCCCGTCGGCCTCCTTCTGGTCCGAGTGGTCCGTTGGCCTCCCTGTGGCCCACTGATCCAGGGAAGAACTATGCCATTGGACCACTGCATTCGGCCTCGTTTGATCCATGGAACCTCAGGATGCTCTGATACTCATGTCGATGGCGCTGCGGACTTCCGCGGCGCCTTTTTCATGCCGAGCGCGCGGAACCCACCGGTACCCGGGGGACGCGGAAGGGGAGCAGTGTGCTGAAGCGGGTGTTCGTGGCGCCGGACCCGGGCCGGGTGCGGCTGCGGTTCGCGAGCCGGGCCGTCCTCGGGATCACGCTCGCGGTCGCGCTGTGCGGACTCGTCGGGCATTCGCTCGTCGCCGCCATCACCGGCGGCCTCGCCGCGCTGCTCGCCCTCTTCACGGTCACCGACGCCACGGTGCGGCAGCAGGCCGTCACCACCGCGCTGCTCCCCGTCGCCGGGCTCCCGGTCCTCGCCGTCGCCGCCGTCCTGCACGACCAGCCCGTCGCCCGCGACCTCGTTTTCCTCGCCGTCATGGGCGCGGGCGTCTTCGCGCGGCGCTGGGGCCCGCGGGGGCACTCGCTCGGTGTCTTCGCGTTCATGACCTTCTTCGCCGCCCAGTTCCTGCACACGGTGCCGCAGCAGCTGCCCGAGCTGTACGCCGCCGTCCTGCTGTCCGTCGCCGCCTCCTCCACCGTCCGCTTCGGCCTGTGGTGCTACGAGCGGCGGCTGCCCGCCGTGGCCGTGCCCACCGCCCCGGAGGGGCGGGGGCTGGCCCGCGTCACCACCCGGCAGGCGGTCCAGGCCACCGTGGGCGGCGCCTTCGCGCTGGGTCTCGGCCAGGTCCTCTCCGACCAGCGCTGGTACTGGGCGGTCGGCGCCACCTGGTGGGTGTTCGTCAACACCACCTCACGCGGCGAGACCCTCGTACGCGGCTTCCGCCGGGTGCTGGGGACCGTGATCGGTATCGCGGCCGGATTCTTCGTCGCCATCCCGTTGGAGGGTGCCGGGGCGCCGACCGCCGGCATCGTCGCGGTCTGCGTCTTCGGGATCTTCTACACGGCGGCGGTCTCGTACAGCTGGATGATGTTCTTCGTGACCGTCATGGTCGGCGTGCTCTACGGCGTCCTGGGCGTCCTGGACGCCTCCCTGCTCTGGCTGCGGGTGGCCGAGACGGCCGTCGGCGCGCTCGGTGCGGTGCTCGCGGTGCTGGTGATCCTGCCCGTGACGACCCACGCCGTCACCGACGCGTGGATCCGCAAGGCCCTGCGGTGCGTCCACGCCTGCGCGGCCGAGGCCGCCGAGCGCCTGGCCGGCTCGCTCACCGCCGACCCCGGACCCCGGGTCGCCGAGCTGGAGGTGCTGCTCGGCCGGGTCCGGCTCTCGCTCGCCCCGCTGGTGCACCCGCTGAGCCCGCTGAAGGCCCGTAAGACGCGGGCGCGCCAGGTGCTGGCCCTGCTCGACGACTGCGTACGGGAGGTGCGCGGCCTGGCCTCCATCGCCGCGGACCCGGCCGCCTCGCACGACGCCCGGCTCTCGGCCGCCTGCTCCCGGGTGGAGGAGGCGGTGGAGGAGCTGCTGCGCCAGGAGAGCCGGGAGGAGCGGGGAGCCGTGCGCGCGGGCGTACAGCCGGGGGCCGCCGTGGACCACCCGGCCCTGGCCCACCTGCACGGCCTGGAACGGGCGCTGGCCGACCTCGCCACACCGCTGCACAGCTCGCCCCGGGCCCCGATCGCCGCCTGAGTCCTCGGTGACCACCTTGCAGATTGGTCCAGACCTGAGGTGGGCTGCCTGCTACCGTCGGCCGGAAGATCACGGCGACGGTGAAGTGGGGTAGTGCGATGGGCGGCAGCAGCACCGGGCGGGCATTCATGGGGTCGTTCACCTCGGCGGGCGGCCTCGGCGTCACCGTCGCGGAGGTGGACCGGAACACCGGGGCGCTGACCGTGCTCGGTTCCTCCGACGCCGTGCCGGACCCCTCGTTCCTCGCGCTCGGACCGGGCGGAGAGGTCTTGTACGCGGTCGGCGAGTCCGCCCCGGGCTCCGCGGCCGCCTTCGACGTCAGCGGCGACGTACCGGCCCTTCTCGGCCCCGTACGGCCGGTCCGGGCGGACGGCCCCACCCACCTCGCGCTCGCCGCGGGCCACCTGCTCACCGCCAACTACGGATCCGGCAGCGTCACCGCCCTGCCCGTCCTCGCCGACGGAACGCTCGGCGAGGTCTCCTCGGTCGTCCGGCACGAGGGCGGCGGCCCCGACAGCGAACGCCAGGAGGGCCCGCACGCCCACCAGGTGCTGCCCGACCCCTCCGGCCGCTGGGTGGTCAGCGTGGACCTCGGCACCGACTCCGTACGCGTCAACGCCCTGGACCCCGCCACCGGTGCCCTGGAACCGCACGGCGAGACCGCCCTGCGCGTGGGCACCGGCCCGCGCCACCTGGCCTTCCACCCCTCGGGCCGCTACGCCTACGTGCTGAACGAGCTGGTACCGACCCTCACCGTCTGCCGGTGGGACGCGGAGGCGGGCCGGATGGAGCCGCTGGGGGAGGTTCCGGTGCTGCCCGAGGGTGATCCCGACGGCTCCGTGCGGGCCTACCCGTCCGAGGTGGTCGTCGCGCACGACGGGCGCTTCCTGTGGACCGCCACCCGGGGCCACGACAGCATCTCGGTCCTCACTCTCGACGAGACCGGCGAGAAGGCCGCTCTGGTGGCCACGGTCGGCTGCGGCGGCCGCTGGCCCCGCGACCTCACCCTCGACCCGAGCGGCCAGTGGCTGTACGCGGCCAACGAGCACTCCGGGAACGTCAGCTGGTTCGCCGTGGACGCCGGGACGGGCGTCCCGCAGCACGCGGGCTCGGTGGAGGTCCCGGCGGTCTCCTGCGTCGTCTTCGGCTGACGGGGAGCCGTGCCCGGAGACGCGCTGCCCGCAGACGCGCTGACCGGAGACGTATCGGGGGCCGTACCCGCAGACGCGCGGAGGCCGCGGCCCGGAACGGGGAATCCTCCGTTCCGGGCCGCGGCCTCCGTACGTCGCTGCCGCCTCCGTGGGCCCGCGTCAGTGCGCCTGGGCGCCCTGCGGGGTCGCGGGCGTGATGCCGAGCGCCGTGGCGTACAGCGACAGCACGAGCTTGCCGATCGCCGGGTAGGCGCCCAGCGGCTCGGCGGTCGCGCAGCCCGCCTCCTTGGCGGCGGCGTCCAGCAGACCGGGGTCGACCTCCGGGCCCACCAGGTACGGCGCCAGCGCGAGCTGCGCCGAGCCGGAGCCCTGGAGCTGCTGCGCGATCGAGGCGACCGAGCCGTCCACGTCCAGCGCGGCGGCCATCACCGGCACGGCGAGCCGGGCGGCCAGCAGCATGCCGGTGATCCCGGCGGCCTGCACGGCCTCCTCGCCGCCCACCGTGGCCAGCACGATGCCGTCGGCGGCGGTGGCGACGGTGAAGAGCCGGGCCCGGTCGGCGCGCGCCAGTCCGGCCTCCGACAGCCGTACGTGGAGGGCCTCGGCGAGCAGCGGATGCGGACCGAGCACGTCGGTCAGCTCCACCTGCGTACCGCTGTCCATCACGGCCTGCCGTATCCGCCGGATCAGCGAGGCGTCCGGGCCCGCGAGCAGCGGGACCACGACGGAGGCGGGACCGGTGGGCTCGGCAACCTCCCGGCCGACGGCGACGGCCTGCTCGTAGCGCTGGACGCGCTCGGCGGCGGAGTGGGTGAGAACGGTGGCCAGGGACGGGTACTCGGCGTCGTCCCCGTCGAGATAGCCGATCCGGGCGTTGAGGCCGGGCAGCTCGGAACGGGCGATGCTGATCACCTCTTCGGCCAGAGCGCGCGAGGCCGAGGAGGGGGTACCGGGAACGGCGAGAACGAGCGCGGCAGCGCCCTCAGGTGCGACCACGGGCTCCGGGCGGCGGTGCCGTCCGGACTGGCGAGGTCGCGGCATTCGTACAGGCAGGCCGGAAGCGGGCCCAGTGGGGGTGCTCATGGCGCCGCATGCTACTGGTTTTGGATGCCCCTCTGTTCGGGGAGGGTCCGGTCGAGCGTTAACTATCCGCTTATGTCCGATGAGTGGCGTACCGGTGAAGTGTCCCTGTCTGTCGGCCTGTCCGCCGCCCCGCTCGCCGTCCTGTCCGCCGGTACGGAGCCGGGTCCGGGCTCCCCGTCCCGTACCGCTGCTCCCAGGCTCCCGGAAGGCTCGCCTCCGGTCTCCACGAACAGCATCGTCGGGTGGTGCGGCAGCCGCAGACCGTCCCGGGCCAGAGCGCGCGCGATCCGGAGTGCGCCGGTCAGCGGATCGCCCGTCCCGGTGGTCACCCGCGCCGACGGAACCAGCCGCGCCAACTCCTCGCGCACCGGCCCGACCAGTGGCTCGCCCATCCGGAACAGCCCACCGGTGAGGGCCACTTCGCAACCGCCGTCGGCCTCGGCCCCGGCCGCCGGACAGACGGCCGCCGCCGCTTCGGCGATACGGATGCCCGCCTCCCGCAGAATGCCCGCCGCGACCTCGTCCGCTCCGGCGCACGCCGCCACCTCCGGGGCGAACGAGGCGAGCACGGCCGGGCGGTCGGAGCGCGGGTAGAGCAGTCCGGGCAGCCCCTCGGCGGGACCGAACACGGCGTGCAGCCGGGCCAGCAGAGCGGCGGAACCGCCGCGCCGACCGTCATGGGCGCGCATCGCCGCTTCGAGCCCCGCCCGGCCGATCCACGCGCCGCCGCCGCTGTCACCCAGAAGATGACCCCAGCCGTCGGCCCGCTGCCATGCCGTGAGGTCCGTACCGAGCGCGATCAGGCCCGTGCCACCCGCGACGACCGCCCCGGGACGCTGTCCCACCGCGCCCGCGTACGCCGTCACCGCGTCGGCGGCCAGCGCCATCCGGCGGACCCCCAGCGCCGCCGCGAGCGCGCCGGGCAGCTCCGCCCGCAACCGTCCGCCGAGCGTGGCCATTCCGGCGGCCCCGATCGCCAGCGAGCCGATCGCCGATGGGCCCTCGCCCGGTCGCTCACCACCGGCCCGCTCCAGCAACGCCGCCGCCGCGGGCAGCAGTTGCTCCAGCAGATGGGCCGCGTCGATCCCTCCGGCCCCCGTCCGCACCGGCTCGGCGCAGACGGCCGTGAACAGCGGCCCGTCCACGTCCACCCGGCCCAGCGCCACCCGCAGCCCCGACCCGCCGGAGTCGACCCCGAGGACGTACTCCTCGGAGGTGGTCGCCGGGGGCGGGCCGTCCGTCACGGCAGGCGCCAGTCGACCGGCTGCGCTCCCTGGCGCTCCAGCAGCTCGTTGACGCGGCTGAACGGCCGCGAGCCGAAGAACCCGCGGTCGGCCGACATCGGCGAGGGGTGCGAGGACTCGATTGCGGGGAAGTTGCCCAGCTGCGGTCGGAGATTGCGGGCGTCGCGCCCCCACAGGACCGACACCAGCGGCGTGCCCCGGGCCACCAGCGCCTTGATCGCCTGCTCGGTCACCTCTTCCCAGCCCTTGCCCCGGTGCGCGGCGGGCCGCCGGGGCGCGGTGGTCAGCGCCCTGTTCAGCAGCAGCACCCCCTGCTGGGTCCACGGCGTGAGGTCCCCGTTGGACGGGCGGGGCAGGCCGAGGTCCGCGTGCAGCTCCCGGAAGATGTTCTCCAGGCTGCCCGGCAGCGGCCGGACATCGGGCGCCACGGCGAAGCTCAGACCGATCGCGTGCCCGGGGGTCGGATACGGATCCTGGCCGACGACGAGGACCCGCACCTCCTCGAACGGCTGTTGGAACGCCCGCAGTACGTTGGCCCCGGAGGGCAGGTACGTACGTCCTGCGGCGATCTCCGCGCGGAGGAAGTCGCCCATAGCGGCGATGCGTTCAGCGACGGGTTCGAGGGCATCGGCCCACCCCGGGTCCATGATTTCTTTCAACGGTCGTGCTGCCACCCGCCGCACTCTACTGGTGATACGACCACTCCGATCAACTGCCGTCGGCCGAGAGCCGGAGCCCCTGCCCGGCCGCTCAGCCGAGGGCCACCGCCCTCACACAGAGCACGTCCGGCAGATGCGAGGCGAGCAGCTGCCAGCTGTCGCCGTCGTCCGCGCTCGCGTACAACTCGCCGTTGCGGTTGCCGAAATAGATCCCGGCCGGGTCCGCGTCGTCCGTACAGAGCGCGTCACGCAGCACCGTGCCGTAGTGCTCCCCGCCCGGCAGGCCCACGGTGAGCGGTTCCCAGGTGCGCCCCGCGTCGCGCGTCCGGAAGACCCGGCAGCGGTGCTCCGCCGGGACCCGGTCGGCGTCCGCGTTGATCGGGAAGACATAGGCCGTGTCGCCGCGGTGCGGGTGCGCCACGGCGGCGAAGCCGAAGTCGGACGGCAGGCCCGCGCCGATGTCGCTCCAGCTGTCGCCGCCGTCGTCGCTGCGGAAGACGCCCCAGTGGTTCTGGAGGTAGAGCCGGTCCGGGTCGGCCGCGTCCCGGGTGACCTTGTGGACGCACTGGCCGAACTCCGGGTCCGGATCCGGCAGGAAGACCGCCGAGACGCCCTTGTTCGCCGGCTCCCAGCTCTCCCCGCCGTCCTTCGTCCGGAACACGCCCGCCGTCGACACCGCGACCGTCACCGCACGCGGGTCCCGCCGGTCGGTGAGGACGGTGTGCAGCCCCTCCCCGCCGCCGCCCGGCTCCCACTTCGACCGCGTCGGGTGCTCCCAGAGCGGGCGGACCAGCTCGAAGGACTCGCCCCGGTCCTCGGAGCGGAACAGCGCGGCCGGCTCGGTGCCCGCGTAGACCACGTCCGGCGCCTCCGGCCCGGCCGGCTGCAACTGCCAGACGCGCTCCAGCGAGGCCCCGGTGAACTCGGGGAACTTCACCGCCGGCCGCTGCGGCTCGACCCAGCTCTCGCCCAGGTCGTCGGAGTGGAAGACGGACGGCCCCCAGTGCGCGCTGTCGCCGCCCGCCAGCAGCCGGGGCGTGGCCCCGCGGGTGTCGATGGCGACCGAATAGATCGCCTGCGCGTTGAAGTGCGGCCCCTCGATCTTCCAGTTCCCCTCGTGCCTGCGGCCGATGAAGAGACCCTTGCGGGTGCCCACGGTGAGGAGTACGTCGGTCATGGTCGAGACCTCCCGAAACGCCGTTGTGCCGGATGTGAGCCAGTCTGCACCCGACCACTGACAGTGGCTCGCGCACGCGCCCGGCGCGGCCGCCGACCGACCCGGAGAGCGTCCGGGCGCCGACAGCTCCCTTGACCGTCGTCCGGCGGCGGCTCTAGCGTTCACCTGCCGTAGAAAGCGCTTACGGTCTTCTGCCGCGCCCCGCGACCTTGGAGCACCCGTGGTGACCTTCGAAGGACTGCCCGGCGCCGTCGCCGTCTCCCACCTGACCGTCTACGACTGGCCCGCCGCCGACGGCCTGCGCGGCGGCACCCCGCACCTGCACCTCACCTGCTCCGAGGGGTACGTGGTGGTCGGCGGCAGCGGCTCCGTACAGACCCTCACCGCCACCGGCTTCCGGCAGACGCCGCTGGCGCCCGGAGCGCTCGTCTGGTTCACACCGGGCACCATCCACCGGCTGGTCAACGAGGACGGGCTGCGCGTCGTCGTCCTCATGCAGAACAGCGGGCTGCCGGAGGCCGGTGACGCCGTCCTCACGCTGCCGCCCGCCCTCCTAGCCGACCCGGACGCCTACCGCGCGGCCGCCGCGCTGCCACCGGACGGTACGGAGGCAGCGCGGGAGCGGGCGGCGCGCAGCCGGAGGGACCTCGCCGTCGAAGGGTTCCTCGGCCTGTGCGAGGCGGCGGAGGCGGGCGATCCGGAGCCCCTTGCCGCCTTCCACCGGGCCGCCGCCACGCTCGTCCGGCCCCAGGTCGCGGAGTGGCGCGCCCGCTGGGAGCGGGGAGCAGCCCTGGCCGCCGCCGCGACCGCCGCCCAGCTCGACGCGCTGGAGCGTGGCGAGTGGGACCAGCTGGCCGAGGCCCGGGTACGGGAGCAACGACCGGTGGAACGCGGGAGGTTCGGCATGTGCGGCCGGCTGGACGTCTACCGGGTCTGAGCGACGGGTGCCTGGACGTCTGCCGGGCCTGAGCGGCGGGCGCTTGGACGTCTACCGGGCCTGAGCGGCGGCGGGGACGGAGACGCGCGGGCAGGTCAGCAGCCGTGTGGTGCTGCCGTCGTCCTCCTGGATGTCCCGTACGTGGACGAAGCCGATCCGGCCCAGCACGGCCAGCGACGCGGCGTTCTCGGCGGCCACGGTCGCGTGCACCTCCGCCAGCCCGAGGGTGTCGAACCCGTGCGCGACGAGAGCGAGCGCCAGCTCCGTACCGAGGCCACGGCCCCAGGCGGAGGGGGCCAGCGCGTAGATGATCTCGTGGCCGCCGGAGGCCTCGGTCGGCTTGATCTCGGCATGGCCGACGAGCTCGCCGTCGGCCTTGACCGCCCAGACCTCGAAACGGTTCTCGGCGTAGACCTTGGTGAAGATCCGGCTGAAGAGCGCCCGGTCCTCCTCCTCCGTGGACGGCCCGTCGCCCATCCACCGGGAGACCGAGGTGTCCTGGAACAGGGCGACGAACTCCTCCTCGTCGGCGGGCGTGTACGGGGTGAGCAGAAGGCGGTCGGTACGCAGCAGAGGGTTCACAGGGGGTGACGCTACGGGCGGCCCGCCCGCCCGTACAACCGAATTTCCCTGGTCAGCGGTCTTCGGTGCAGCTGAGATGCTGGAGAAGCACACACCACAGCGGCACACACCACAGCAGCACGCACCACCGGATCGGGCACGAGGAGCAGGCGATGGGCAGCGGGATCACGGACGTCGACGGTCACGACGTGCCGGTGGCGGTGACCCCGGGCGGGGCCGGGCCCGACCCCCGTGTCTCCGTAACGCTGTCGCCTCCAGCGGGCGAGCTGCGCTGGTCGTGCACTCCGGCCGCCGCCCGGGAGCTGGCCGCCGCGCTGGTCCGGGCGGCCGAGGAGACGGAGAACGCACCCGGCGAGGAGCCCGTCACGGTGGCGGCGGGCGAGCTGCGCCGCGGGGACGTACGGGACGGGGCGAGGGCCATGACCGTGGACGGCGTACGGACCGACGGCTCCACGGCCCACATCACCTGGAAGGCCCCCACCGGCCGCACCTGGACCCAGAGTTACGACGTCAACGCCGCGATCACGCTCAGGCGCCGGCTGCCCGGCACCCGCTGACCCTCCGGACCTGCCGCGATGCCGTCGGGAGCGGCGACTCCGGTCCCGGCCCGTTCTCCGTCTCGCTAGGCTGGCCGCGATGTTCACCAACCAGGGCCCGACCCTCCGCGAACTGGCCGTCCAGGCGCTCTCGTCGACCGAGGGCGGCTACGACCTCCTCGCCCCGAAGTTCGACCACACGCCCTACCGGACCCCGGACCGCGTCCTCGACAGCGTCACCCGCGCGCTGGAGCCGCTGGGCCCCTTCGGCACCGGCCTCGACGTCTGCTGCGGGACCGGCGCGGGCGTGGGTGTGCTGCGGCAGGTGTGCCGGGAGCGGGTGGCCGGGGTCGACTTCAGCGCGGGCATGCTCGCCGAGGCCCGTGCGGCGCTCCCGCCGATGGACGGCGGACCGGCGGTCGACTGGGTACGGGCCGACGCCCTGGCCCTCCCGTTCGCTCCGGCCTTCGATCTGGCCCTGAGCATCGGCGCGTTCGGCCATTTCCTGCCCGCCGACCGCTTCGGGCTCTTCGCCGAGGTGTACGGGTCGCTCCGGCCGGGCGGCCGGTTCGTCTTCCCGATCGGGGCTCCGCCGGCCGTGGGGTCGCGCGCCTACTGGTCGTTCCTCGGCTTCGACGCGGCGATGCGGGTGCGGAACGCCCTGTGGCGGCCGAAGTTCATCATGTACTACCGCACGTTCCGGCTCTCCGACGTGCTCGACGACCTCACCGACGCCGGATTCACCGTGCGATTGATGGCCCTGACCGACCTGGGCCGGCGGCCCGACGGCGCCCCGCGCGCCCGCCTGGTGGTGGCGACCCGGGAGTGACCGGGCGGCTCACACCTCCGATCCGGGAGACCCCGGGCGGCTCACGCCTCCTGGTCCGGCATGACGCAGGAGGGTCTCACCCCTCCTCGTCCCGCGCCGCCGCCAGCAGCCCCTGCCAGTCCGGGATCTTCACCGGCCCCCGTCCCAGCGAACGCCCCAGGGCCGCCTCCGCGCGCTCGATCGACAGCCAGCCGTCCCACGTGACCGGCTGCTGCCCCCAGGCCCGCAGCACGGCCACCGGATCGTCGGCGGCGGGCCGCAGGGCGAGCAGCGGCGCGTCCTCGATCAGCGAGGCGACGGTCTCCTTGGCGCAGGACCGGTTCGAGCCGATCACCCCGGTCGGCCCGCGCTTGATCCACCCCGCCACGTACGCACCGGGCGAGGGCACCCCGTCCCGCAGGACCCGCCCCGCAGCGTGCGGCACCGTCCCGCGCACCGGGTCGAACGGCAGACCGGGCAGCTCCACACCCCGGTAGCCGACCGCCCGCAGCACGAGCTGGGCCTCGACGTCCTCGTACGCACCGGTGTCCCGCACACCCCCGGCACCGTCCGGAGCCGTACGCGCGAACCGCACCCCGGCGACCCGCCCGCCGCGCTCCAGCAGCTCGACCGGCCGCAGGAAGAACCGCAGCCGGATCCGGCGTACGAGATCGGCCACGCCGGATTCCCCAGGCACCGCCCCCGCAAGCTCCCCAGGCACCGGCCCCGCAGGTTCCCCACGCACCGCCCCCGCACACTCACCCCCCGCCGCCCAGCCGCGCAGCACGTCCAGGTTGCGCCGTACGACCGCGGGCAGGGGCAGCCCGTCCGGGGCCGCGTACGCCGGGTCCAGGGCCAGATCCGCCGGGTCGACGACGATCCGGGCGCCGGGCAGCGCTCCCAGTTCCCGCAGCTCCTTGGTGGTGAACCGGGCCTGGGAGGGGCCGCGCCGGCCCGCGATGAGCACCTCGCGCACTCGGCTGCCGGCGAGCGCCCCGAGCGCGGCCCTCGGCACATCGGTGGCGCGCAGTTCGTCGGCGCCGCGCGCCAGGATCCGGGCCACGTCGACCGCCACGTTGCCGACGCCGATCACCACGGCCGAACGGGCCTGGAGCGCGAAATCGTCGGGGGCGATGTCCGGATGGGCGCTGTACCAGGAGACGAACCGGGTGGCCGAGAAGCTCCCCGGAAGATCCTCGCCCGGCACCGCCAGCGGCCGGTCGGCGGCGGCTCCGACGCAGTAGACGACCGCGTGGTACAGCTCCGCCAGCCGGGCCGGAGGGACGCCGTCCGCCCCGCCGACCTGCACATGGCCGACGAAGGTGACCCGCTCGTCCTCCAGGACGGCCCGCAGGCTGTTCTGGAGCGACTTGATCTTCTCGTGGTCGGGGGCGACCCCGTACCGCACCAGGCCGTACGGGGTCGGCAGCCGGTCCAGGACATGGACGCGGACATCGGGCACGAGCGACTGGTTCAGCAGGGCCTGGGCGGTGTAGACCCCGCTCGGGCCGGAACCGACGACGGCGACTCGGAGCACGGCGCACCTCTTCCCGGAGGGTGCTTCCAGCATCGCACCGACGGCCGGAACACGGGCTGTCCGACGGCCATGCCCGGGATGCCGCGGTGCTCACGTCATCAGCGCCCGCATCCGGTTGATCTCCACGGTCTGCTGGGCGACGACATCGCTCGCCATCTCCTCGACGAACACGTCGTTCCCCTCGGCGAGCGCCTCCGTGGCCATGGTGATCGCTCCCTGGTGGTGGGTGATCATCAGCTCCAGGAAGAGCGTGTCGAAGGTCTTGCCCTTCGCCGCGCGCAGCTCCTTCAGCTGTGCCTCGGTCGCCATCCCGGGCATCCCGGCGTGGTCGTGGCCGTGGCGCTGTGCGCGATCCTCGCCGCCGTTCTTCTTCAACCAGCCTTCCATCGCGCCGATCTCCGGCTTCTGGCCCGCCGATATGCGCTCGGCGAGGTTCTTCACGGCCGTGGCCGAGGCGCGGTCCGGGGCCAGTTCGGTCATCACGAGGGCCTGGGCGTGGTGTTCGGTCATCATCTGCGCGTAGCGGAAGTCGGCGGAGTTCGCGGTGTCCCGGCTCACCTCCTTCGCCGCCTCCTCGGCGGTGAGCGTCCGGTTGGGCTCACCCGGTCTGCCCGGGGCCACCACGCCGGGACCGGTCTCCTTGCCCGCGGCCGGTTTCGTATCGCCGCCGTCGCCGTCGCAGCCGCCCAGGACGAGGACGGCGGCAACCACCGCCGCCGCGAGGACGGTTGCGCGCGGACGGGCGGACGGGCGGTGGATCAACACGGCGACCTCCTGTGTCACACGGTGGTGTTGCAGACCGTTCCTAGCACGCCCGCGAGGGGGCAAAGATCAAAAACTTCATTACGTCTCTGTTGCCATCTGTTGATGTGTACATGGGAGGGACGATACTGCCGGGGTCCGAGAACCGTTCGAACCACGAACGGATACAAGGGAGGACACAGTGATCTCGTTGCACACCACCCGCGTGCGGCGCAGACGCCTGGGCGTGGCGGCAGCCGCGGCCGGGCTCTTCGCCGCGCTGCTGACGGCCGCACCCGCGGCGGCGACGCCCGACCCGGGCGACGCTCCGGCCGAACGCGGCTCCGTGACCACCAGTCAGCAGGCCGAAGCCCGCGCCGCCATCCGCGGCGGAGAGATACCCGGCGTGGACGAGATCGTCCACAGCTCCAACATCAAGCACCTGACGAACGTCCCGAAGGGCGCCCTGAAGGGGCTCAACACGGACCTCGCGTTCCAGGGCAAGTACGCGTACGTCGGCAACTACGACGGTTTCGTCATCTACGACATCAGCAACCCGAAGAAGCCGAAGACGGTCTCCGAGGTCCTCTGCCCCGGCTCGCAGAACGACATCTCGGTCTCCGGGAACCTGCTGTTCCTGTCCACCGACTCCTCGCGCAGCGACGACTCCTGCTCCAGCACCACCCAGCCCGCCACGGAGAAGTCCTCCTGGGAGGGCATGAAGATCTTCGACATCAGCAACAAGCGCCACCCCCGGTACATCGCGGCCGTCGAGACCGCCTGCGGCTCGCACACCCACACCCTGGTGCCGGACGGCAAGAAGAACATCTACGTCTACGTCTCCTCGTACTCGCCCAACGAGACGTTCCCCGACTGCCAGCCGCCGCACGACGGCATCTCCATCATCAAGGTTCCGGTCAACAAGCCGCAGAAGGCCAAGATCGTGAACTTCCCGGTGCTCTTCCCGGACGGCGGCAACCCGGGAGCGCCCACCAACCCGGGCGTCACCAAGACATCGGGCTGCCACGACATCACGGTCCTGCCCTCCAAGGACCTGGCCGCCGGTGCCTGCATGGGTGACGGCATCCTGTTCTCCATCAAGGACCCGGAGCGCCCGAAGATCATCGACCGGGTCCAGGACAACGTGAACTTCGCGTTCTGGCACTCGGCCACCTTCAACCAGGGTGCGAACAAGGTCGTCTTCACCGACGAGCTCGGCGGCGGCGGCGCGGCCACCTGCAACGAGCAGATCGGGCCGAAGCGCGGTGCCGACGGCATCTACGACATCGTGGGCAAGGGCGACCAGCGCAAGCTGGTCTTCCGCAGCTACTTCAAGATCGACCGCCACCAGGCCGACGTCGAGGTCTGCGTCGCCCACAACGGCTCGATCATCCCGGTCAAGGGCAAGGACCTGATGGTCCAGGCCTGGTACCAGGGCGGCATCTCCGTCTGGGACTTCACCAACTCGGCCAAGCCGAAGGAGATCGCCTTCTTCGAGCGCGGCCCGGTCACGCTCGACCAGGTCACCACGGCCGGCCCCTGGTCGGCGTACTACTACAACGGTCACATCTACTCCAGCGACATCGCCAAGGGCTTCGACGTGCTGAAGCTGACGGACAAGCGCACCGACCCGGCGGCCAAGGTCAAGCTGGACAGGCTCAACGCGCAGACGCAGCCGGACTACTTCGCCCGCTGACCCGTCGGCAGGAGAGACTCTCGTCCCGCGCTCCCAGGGCCGGCGTCCGCCGGGCGGTACCTCCCGCCCGGCGGACGCCTGCCCTCGCGCGTCGCCCGTGCGGGTGCCGTGCGGGTGCGTATGCGTGTACGTGTGCGCCGGAGAATATTCATTGACCGATGAGCCGGGCCGGGACATGCTGTATGCCGCGCCTGGATCCGGCGACGCGGGGGATCGCCGGAGTCAGGCGCTTTTGCCTGGTACCGGCTTCAGGGCCCGGCCGGGACGGTGGGTCCTCGGCTCAGGCAGGGGTACGGGCGTTGCCGCCGGTCGCGGCGGCCCACTCCACCAGCAGGCGCTGGTACTCGGCCTCGTCCTGCGGGGACAGGTAGCCGCCCGAGCGCTGCCAGAGGCCGCGGATGTCCGCGTTGACCTCTGTGGCGGAGCGCGTGGAAACGGACGACGACGACATCGGGGACATGGATACAAGGCTACGGCCCCGATCCGATGATCCGACCCCTTGTGGGACGGGATATCCCTCACACAGCGGGGGTTCGGGGCGGGATATCGGTCACACTCCGGGCCCCGGCGCCCGGCGGGACACGCTCCGGGCGTAGCCGGCGACGGTGAACGCCACCACCGCCAGGCCCAGCAGCACCCCACCCACCACATCGGTCAGCCAGTGCACCCCGAGATACACCCGGGTCACCGCCACGCCGATCACCGAGACCACCGCCACGGCCACCGCACCGCCCCAGAGCACCGGACCCGCTCCGTACAGCCGCAGCAGCCACAGGAGCAGCCCGCAGCTCATCGCGGCCGTCATGGCGTGGCCGGAGGGGAAGGCCGCGAAGTGGGCGCTGTCCACCGGGTCCGGCCAGCGGGGGCGCTCACGGCCCAGGGCGGCCTTCACCCCTTGCGAGAGGAGGGAGCCCAGCAGACTGGCGGCGGCCACCCACAGGGCGAGGAGCCGTGCGCCGCGCCACCACAAGGTGATCACGGCCGCCGCGATCAGTGCCCGCATCGTCCACGGGTCCCAGAACCAGTCCGTCAGCACCCGGTTGACGTGGACCAGCCCCGGCTCGGCCACCGCGTGCCGGTGCAGGGAGTCGGCGACCGTACGGTCCAGAGCCATCAGGGGCGGCCACTGCGCCGCGACGAGGACGAGCACCAGGAGGAACAGGGCGATGCCCGCGCCTCCGGCGATCAGGGGGGCGGGCGAGGGGCGGGGGGTGTGGGGGGAGCGCATGGCCCGATACTCGCGGACACCCGCACCGCGTGGCCAACCTCCAGCGGCGAGTTCTTCTCGGTGCGGCTGGTCAGGAGTACGGAGTTCCCGGCCCGCGCGGCCGTCTCCGGGCGCCGAACTCCGGCCCGTGGCCGGGGCGTGTCCGGCGGACCAGGGCCGGATACCCCTAACCCAGAGCGCGGAGCCCCGGTACGAACGCCACCACCAGCGGGACCACCGGAACCAGCGCCGCCGCTGCCGTCAGGCGGAGGCGGCGGCCTGCCGTCAGGCGGTCGACCGGGGCCAGCAACCGGTTGACGCGGAGCGGGACTTGGGCGTCCGGGGTGGGGCAGGGGCCGAAGACGCCGCGGTCCTCGTTGAGCCCGACCAGAGCCAGCGCGGTCGTCAGCCGGCCGAAGCGGCGCGAGGCCACGTCGTCGGCGGCCAGCTCCACCAGCCGGTGCATCTCGTCCCGGAACGCGGCGAACACCGGGATCTGCGGGAAGCCGATGGCCAGCGCCGAGGAGCAGTGCAGCAGCCAGTCGTGCCGGGCCTGCGCGTGGCCCTGCTCATGGGCGAGCACGGCATCCAGCTGACGGCCCTTCAGCCGCCCGAGAGCGGCGGTGGTGATGACCAGTTGAGGCGCCGCGCCGGGCAGCCACCAGGCGTCCGGACGCTCACCCTCCAGCACCACGAGACGGTCGGCGCCGGGCTCCTCGCCCGGCAGCAGCGGAGAGCGGACCAGCAGCTCCGCCCGGCGCTGCTTGCGCCGCCGGCGCGCGCGCCGGATCTCCCGCAGCAGCATCGCGCCGCTCCACAGGCCGCCCAGCGCCAGCAGCACCGCGATCACCGCCGACCAGGGGCCGTACGCGGCCAGCGCGTACGCCTCGACCACGGCGTGCGGAGCGGGCGCGAAGACATGGCCGCGCACCGCCTGCCAGGCGGCGGCCGCGCTGAACGTCATGGAGAGCGCGAACGACATGAGCACCCCGGCCACCACGCACTGCCACACCCACAGCGCCACCACCGGCTCCCGCTCCGGCCACCGGGCCCGGGCCATCAGGCGAGGGGTCACCAGAGCGGTCAGTGCACCGAGCAGCAGCAGCGCGAGGGAGACCAGCATGGAGCCAGCCTATGAGGGGCGGGCGACTCACCGGTACGGCTGCGCCCGGCAAGTGACGTAGACCACGGTTTGGAGGCCCTCTGTCTCGCGATCTGTCTCACAGGGTGAGAAGCATGGCGAACATGGCGATGCCCATTGTGAGCCGGCAGGCCATCGTCAGCTCGGCCCCGCCGCCCGCCGCGCCGCTCACGACACCGCCTCCACCGCCGCGTACGACGCCTTCCGCACTGCCGCCCGCGAAGCTCGCGACGCCCGTCCCCGCCGGTATGAGGTGCCCGGCGGAGCGCAGCACGTACAGCGCGTAGTAGACGAGGAGCACCCCGGTCAGCAACGGAACGCCCCCGGCCCCTCCGGCCGCCGCCGCCCCGTGCCCAGCGTGCCCGCCCGCTCCCGCCGCCCCCGGAGCCATCGTCACCGCCATGTAGACCATCGCCAGCGAGCCGACCAGGTGGTGCAGGTGGTGGTGGGCGCCGCCCCGGGCCGCCCAGAGCGCCCGCAGCGCGGCGGCGCCGAACACCGCTCCGTACACCGCCCAGGACCACTCCGGGAGCGTCAGCACCGCGGCCGGCAGCGCCATCGCCGCCATGCCGAAGCCCATCAGCGCCTCGCCGCGCGCGGTCCGGCGCTCCTGCGGGGTGCCGGTACGGGTGCGCAGCAGGCAGTAGGCGCCGCTCACCGCGCACAACGCCATCAGCAGCCAGCCGGCCAGGGCCCCTCCGTGCACGGCGAACCTCCCCCTCGGACGTACGGCGCGATGTACGGCACCGCTGCGCGCGATGTACGGCACCGAAGTAGTCGATGCCCGGCACCGGGCCGCCGAACCCAGCGCGCGGGGGCGTGAAGGGGGTGCGCCTGGGCCCGGAAGGGGCGCTCCGGGTCGCGTTACTCTCGACCCGCACGTGTGCACAGCACACGCGGAGCAGCAGAGAACGGAGCGTTCCCCTATGGACACCGCCACGCCCGCCGGCTCGGCCCGCCTGACCTTCCGCGACGCGACCGCGGCGGACGCCCCGGCGCTGGTGGCGCTCATCGAGTCCGCCTACCGCGGCGACTCCAGCCGCACCGGCTGGACCACGGAGGCCGACCTCCTGGAAGGGCAGCGGACCGACGAGGAAGGCGTGCGCGCGGTCATCGACGCTCCCGCGGGCCGGCTGCTGGCGGTCGAGCGCGACGGCGAGCTGATCGCCTGCTGCCAGCTCGAACACCGCGGTGAGGCGGCGTACTTCGGGATGTTCGCGGTCCGCCCCGGCGCCCAGGGTGGCGGCCTCGGCAAGGTGATCATCGCCGAGGCCGAGCGGACGGCCCGGGAGAACTGGGGCGTACGCGAGATGCACATGACGGTGATCTCGCTGCGCGAGGAGCTGATCGCCTGGTACGAACGGCGCGGCTACCGGCGTACGGGACAGCTCACGCCGTTCCCGTACGGCGACGAGCGCTTCGGCGTCCCGCAGCGCGACGATCTGGCGTTCGAGCTCCTGGTGAAGAACATCGAAGCCCTCTAGGAAGCCCTCCAGGGCCGGCCTCAGGCGGTGAAGCGGCCTGTGCGGCGGATCTCGGGGAAGTCCGTGGTCGCGCCGTCCAGGTTCAGCGCCCGGGCCAGCCGCAGATGGTCCTGGGTGTTCACCACCCAGCCGAGCACCTTGACGTTCTCCGCGTGCGCCTGCTCCACGACCTCCAGCGTGAGCCGGCGGATGCTCAGCGCGAGTGTCGCCGCGCCCGCCGCCCTCGCCCGCTCCACGATGTCCCCGCTCCAGCGGCTGGCGATGAGGACCGTCCGTACCCCCGGCACCAGCCGGGCGATCTCGGTGACGGCCTCGTCGTGGAACGAGGAGACCTCCACCCGCCCCACCAGATCCCGGGCCAGCAGAACCTCCGCCAGCGCCCGGGCCGCCGCCACGTCCTTGATCTCGGCCTGGATCGGCGCCTTCACCGCGTCCAGGACCTCCTCGAAGACCGGGATCCGCTCACCCTGCCCGGCGTCCAGCTCCCGCAGCTCCGCCAGGGTCTTGCCGGCGATCGGCCCGGTCCCGTCGGTCGTACGGTCCACGTCCGCGTCGTGCATCACGGCGAGCGCGCCGTCCTTGCTGAGGTGGAGGTCCAGCTCGATGGCGTCCATCCCCGCCTCCTCCGCGCGGATGAAGGAGCGCAGGGTGTTCTCGGGCTCGACGCCCATCACACCGCGATGACCCAGGGTGAGAAATGACAAGGCGACCTCGTTTCCGTCGGCGGCTGCCCGCCAACTGCTCCTGCCCGCAGGGAGTTACGGCATGACGGCACGGGTGAGGGTAGCGGCCGGGGCCGCGGATGTCTGCCGCCGTGCGGGCCGCGTCGGCCGGACGGGGCAAGGACGGAGGTAACTGTGCGCCTACCCGGCATACGACAGGAAAAACAGCGGTGACTATGGGGGGTCGACAGGATAATTTTCAGGGCTTCACTTGTGCGAAGTGAGCCTGCGCGGCTACGGTGGCTCCACGCGAGGTTCTCCCGTGGAGGAAATGTTATGACGGAAATTCTTGTGCACGATGCCGCCGAAGGCGCGATAGCTGCTGCCCCCAGGGTGGTCGAGCACCCGGCGTGGCCCGCGCTCAGGGATGCCGTCGAGGAGATCCGCCCCTGGCAGTCCCAGGACGGTTCCATCGACTTCGAGGCCGAGGGCGCCCCGTCGCCCGCGACCGTCGAGCGCGTCGTCGAGCGGGTGATCGGCGCGGTGGAGGAGCTCTCCCCGCTGCTGCCGCACGACGCCGCCTACCACCGCGCGCTCGTCACCGACCTGCGCCGCTGGGCCGCCGACGGCTTCCGCGTACCGGACTTCCTGGACTCGCTGCTCGCCTTCCAGCCTGCGCGGAACCGGGTCGACGGCCTCCAGCACCTGGTCGTCTTCCCGATGTACACGCAGAACGGCAACCCGGACCGGAACTTCGAAGCCGTCGTGCTGAAGATGGTCTGGCCGGAGTGGCTCGCCGACCTGGAAGCCACGCGGTACGACAACCCGCTCTTCTGCGGGATCACCTTCGAGGACTTCACCGCCGGTTACGACACCAACTCCGCGGTCCTCTTCCCGGAGACCATCGCCGTGCGCGAGGCCCCCGAGCGCTTCAGCTGGGGCGGCATCTTCTGCGACCGCGAGGCCGCCCGCTTCCGCCGCGTCACCGAGGCCTCCGTCGAGCTGCTCGGCCTGGAGCTGCCCGAGGACATCCGCGAGATGATCGGCGACCAGACCCGGTGCGAGCAGGCGTTCGTCCTGTGGGACATGGTCCACGACCGCACCCACAGCCACGGCGACCTGCCGTTCGACCCGTTCATGATCAAGCAGCGCCAGCCGTTCTGGATGTACGGCCTGGAGGAGCTGCGCTGCGACCTCACCGCCTTCAAGGAGGCCGTGAAGCTGGAGGCCGAGGGCAACGCGCACGGCCGGGACGTGCAGTACGCCGTCCTCTTCGACCGGATGTTCCGCTTCCCGGTCACCGGCGACCGCGTCCGCAACTACGACGGCCTCGGCGGCCAGCTGCTCTTCGCCTACCTGCACAAGCACGACGTCGTCCGCTGGACCGACAACACGCTGAAGATCGACTGGGAGCGTGCCCCGCAGGTCACCAACCAGCTCTGCGCCGAGATCGAGAAGCTCTACCGCGACGGCATCGACCGGCCGAAGCTGGTCCACTGGTTCGCCGCCTACGACCTGGTCTCCACCTACCTCGCTCCGCACCCCGGATCCACCTGGGCCAAGGGTCCCGACGCCCTGGACCTCACTCAGCCCCCTCGCAAGCTCGTCGACGACGTGCTTCCGGACGAGTTTCCCCTGAGCATGTTCTATGAGGCGCTCGCCAAGAAGCTGAAGCACGTGATTGCCTCCGCCAAGGGCATTACCGCCGCGAGCGCCGAGCAGGCAGCCGCGTGAACGCATCTCCCGAGGAGGCGGTGGCCATGAACGGAACAGGCAAGGGCGAGGGGACAGGTGTGCTCGAAGGTGCTGTGATCGCGGTCGCCGGAGCGGCGGGGCCCGCGGGCCGCGCGACGCTGCTGCGGCTCGCGGAGGCCGGTGCGACCGTCGTCGGCTGCGACGCCAACCCGGAGCGGCTCGCCGAGGCGGTGGACGCCGCCCGCTACGCCCACGGCGGCGCGACCGTCACCGGCGAGACCGTCGACCTCTTCGACCTCGACGCGGCCCGGGACTGGGCCAAGCGGACCGAGGCCGAGTTCGGCCGGATCGACGGCCTGGTCCACCTCGTCGGCGGCTGGCGCGGCAGTCCCAGCTTCCAGGAGACCAGTCTCGCGGACTGGGACACCCTGGAGAAGCTGCTGATCCGCACCGTCCAGTCCACCTCGCTGGCCTTCCAGGAACCCCTCCAGCGCAGCGACAAGGGCCGCTACCTGCTGATCAGCGCCGCCGGCGCCGGCAAGCCCACCGCGGGCAACGCCGCCTACTCCGCCTCCAAGGCCGCGGCCGAGGCCTGGACCCTCGCGCTCGGGGACGCCTTCCGTAAGGCGGGGGGCGAGGACGGGCCCGCCGCCGCTGCTGCGATCCTGGTGGTCAAGGCACTGGTGAACGACGCCATGCGCGCCGAGCGCCCGAATGCGAAGTTCGCGGGCTTCACCGACGTCACGGAGCTGGCCGAGGCCATCGCCGGCGTCTGGGACAAGCCCGCCCCCGAAGTGAACGGAAAGCGCCTGTGGCTGACCCCGCAAACGTGAGGACCGACGCGCGCCGCCACCACGACCCGCAGGTACGCGGGTTCGCCAGCGACAACTACGCGGGCGCGCACCCCGAGGTCCTCGCGGCCATCGCCCTCGCCAACGGCGGCCACCAGGTCGCCTACGGCGAGGACGACTACACCGGCCACCTCCAGCGCGTCATGCACAGCCACTTCGGCCCCACCGCCGAGGCCTTCCCGGTCTTCAACGGCACAGGCGCCAACGTGGTGGCCCTCCAGGCGCTCACCGACCGCTGGGGCGCGGTCATCTGCGCCGATTCCGCGCACATCAACGTGGACGAGGGCGGCGCGCCCGAGCGGGTGGGCGGCCTCAAGCTCCTCACCGTCCCCACGCCGGACGGCAAGCTCACCCCCGAGCTCATCGACCAGCAGGCGTACGGCTGGGACGACGAGCACCGGGCCATGCCGCAGGTCGTCTCGATCACCCAGAACACCGAGCTCGGCACCGTCTACACCCCCGACGAGATCCGCGCCATCTGCGACCACGCCCACGAGCGCGGCATGAAGGTGCACCTCGACGGGGCCCGGATAGCCAACGCCGCCGCCTCCCTGGACGTCCCCATGCGGACGTTCACCAACACGGTCGGCGTCGACGTGCTCTCCTTCGGCGGTACGAAGAACGGCGCCCTCTTCGGCGAGGCCGTCGTCGTGCTCAACCCCGACGCGGTCCGGGCGATGAAGCACCTGCGCAAGCTCTCCATGCAGCTCGCCTCCAAGATGCGCTTCGTCTCGGTCCAGCTGGAGGCGCTGCTCGCCAAGGACCTGTGGCTCCGCAACGCCCGGCACGCCAACGCCATGGCCCAGCGGCTCGCCGAAGGCGTCCGCGCCGTCGACGGCGTGGAGATCCTCCACCCGGTCCAGGCCAACGCCGTCTTCGCCCGGCTGCCGCACGCCGTCAGCGAGCGGCTGCAGAAGCGCTTCCGCTTCTACTTCTGGGACGAGACCGCCGGTGACGTGCGCTGGATGTGCTCCTTCGACACCCGCGAGGACGATGTCGACGCCTTCCTCCAGGCGTTGAAGGAAGAGATGGCGCGGTAGTACACCTCTCGCGCTGTGCATGAGTATGCGGCCGACCGGAAATCAATTGATCTCCGGTCGGCCGCTTCGTACGCTCCGGCACCATGGAACTGATCCAGCAGTCCCCGGACATCGCCGCCTATCTGGCCGCCGACGAGGCCATCGACCACGACCATCCGGTCGTGAGGAAGACGGCGGCAGACCTGGCTCGCGAGGCCGACGACGCATACGCATACGCCCGTACCGCCTTCACGTACGTACGCGACACCATCCCGCACTCCGCCGACTCCGGCGACCCCCGCGTCACCTGGCGCGCCTCCGACGTGCTCGCCACCCGCAACGGCATCTGCTACGCCAAGTCCATCGCGCTCACCGCGCTGCTCCGGGCCCGCGCCATCCCGGCCGGGCTCTGCTACCAGCGGCTCACCGACGACGACGGGACGGACCCGGTCGTGCACGGCCTGATGGCGCTCCGGCTGCCTGGTCACGACCGCTGGGCGCGGGTTGACCCACGGGGCAACAAACCAGGCGTCGACGCGCAGTTCTCCCTCGGAGCCGAGCGGCTGGCCTGGGCGGTACGCGAGGAGATCGGCGAGGTGGACTATCCGGCGCTCCACGCCACGCCGCCCGCCGAGGTCCTCCACGCCCTGCGGAACGCCCGGGACCGTGCCGAGCTCTGGCGGAACCTCCCCACCCAGCTCTGAGCCCCCCGGCGGTGCGCGCCGGAGGGCTCAGGGGTGATTCAGGGGTGCTCGGAAGGAGAGCCGGTCAGCCGAGCTCGCGGACCTGCGCGGGCGTCGGAGCCGTACCGCCGAGGTGCGCCGGCACCCACCACGTGTCACTCGCGTCCTTCGGGCGCACCGGGTACGCCCGCTGGGCGGCCTCCAGCAGCTCCTGCACGCGCTCCCGCAGCCGCCGGGTGATGGCCCCCGCGTACTGGTCGGCGGGCGCCTCCACGGGCTCGCCGACCCGGATGGTGATCGGGATGTGGCTGCGCTTGAAGTTGCGCGGCCGCCCCTTGGTCCAGATCCGCTGCGTGCCCCACAGCGCCATCGGGATCAGCGGAACCCCGGCCTCCTGGGCGAGGCGTGCGGCACCCGACTTGAAGCTCTTCAGCGTGAACGACTGCGAGATGGTGGCCTCGGGGAAGACGCCGACGATCTCACCGGAGCGCAGCGACTCCAGCGCGTGCGCGTACGCGTGCTCGCCCTGGTTCCGGTCGACCGGGATGTGCTTCATCCCGCGCATCAGCGGACCGGAGACCTTGTGCCGGAAGACCGATTCCTTCGCCATGAAGCGGACGAGCCGCTTCTGCGGCAGAGCACCCAGGCCGGTGAAGATGAAGTCGAGGTAGCTGATGTGGTTGCTGACCAGCACCGCACCGCCGGTCTTCGGGATGTGCTCCGAACCCTGAGTGTCGATCTTCAGGTCGAGCGCCTTGAACATGGTGCGAGCGGCGCCGACGACCGGTCGATAGACGAGTTCTGCCATCTGGGGAAGACCCTTCTTCAGTGCCTGGGGAGGGTTCTCCCGGCGGAAGTTACGCAGCCGTAGGTATTCGGCATTGTGGCGATGGTGCCCCATGCGCGGGCCCGTGACCAGTCCCGGTGGGCCCGGACGGCGAGATTCTCGTCACGTGCGCCTCGCCTCCGAGCTGCGGGAATGTCCTGCGGCCAACCGGTGCTGACTCCTTGCGAAGGACTCTGGACCAGGAGGCGACAGTGGACGGCGGAACATTCGCGCAGCGGCTCGACGCGGCCCAACTCGGCGCGGAGCTGGGGGAACGGGCGACGCTCGTCCAGTTCTCCACCGCCTTCTGCCAGCCGTGCCGGGCCACCCGCCGCACGCTCGGCGAGGTGGCCGCCATGGTCGAAGGCGTCGCACACATCGAGATCGACGCCGAGGCGCATCTCACGCTCGTACGGCAGCTCGACATCACGAAGACACCGACCGTCCTCGTGCTCGACCGCGCGGGCCAGGTGGTCCGCCGGGCGTCCGGCCAGCCCCGCACCGCCGATGTCGTCGCGGCGCTGGGACGGGCCATATGACGGACCGTGACGCATCTCCCACATTCCGGAACGCCCTTGACTGCACCCACCACGCATCGTCAGTCTGACGCTATGCCGCCAGAACTCCTTCTCTACGGCCGGGTCCATGTGGACCTCGCACGCCACGCGAGTGCGCGCTGTCCGGGTGCCTGAGCAACCACGGCCCCGTACGCCCTCCTCGCAGAAGGACACCTCCATGACGGCCTCTCCCGAACTCGCCCCCGCTCCCGTCCTCAAGGCCTCGCCCGAGCTGCTGCGCTCCGTCTTCCGCCGCCACGCCGCGGGCGTCGCGGTGATCACCGCCGCCGGGGAGCGGCCGGCCGGATTCACCGCCACCTCGCTCAACTCTGTCGCGGCCGAGCCGCCGCTGGTCTCCTTCGGCATCGGGACCTCCTCCTCCAGCTGGCCGGTGCTGGCCGAGGCGGAGTATGTCGGCGTCCACATACTCGGCGAGCACCAGCAGGAGCTGGCCGCCACCTTCGCCCGCAGTGGCGCCGACCGCTTCGGCCCGTCCACCGAGTGGAGCAGCGGCCCCGAGGGCGTTCCGCTGCTGTCCGGCGTCTCCGCCTGGCTGGTCTGCCGGGTCGTGGCCCGCGTCCCGGCGGGCGACCACCGCATCGTGATCGCCGAGGCCGTGGCGGGCGACCCGTCGGGGGCCGGGCGTCCGCTGGTCTACCACCAGGGGCGGTTCACGGCTCTGCGAGAGTGAGGGCGGGCGAGCGGGGGCCCGGTGCGGGACCGTTTCCGCCGTAGGCAAGGTCACAGTGCGGACCGCTTGCCCAGGGGTAAGAGACTGGGTGTACTGGCGAGTAATATCGCTTGGGGCCCCGGTCGGCCCGACCGGAAACGGCCCCGTAAGGCGCCTATGCTGCGTGCAACAAGGCAGCCCAGAAATGACGATGCAGTAGGAGAGCCGGCGTGAGCTTGAGGATCGTTGTCTGTGTGAAGTACGTGCCCGACGCGACCGGTGACCGGCATTTCGCCGATGACCTGACGTTGGATCGTGAGGATGTCGACGGTCTGCTGTCGGAGCTGGACGAGTACGCGGTCGAGCAGGCGTTGCAGATCGCGGATGCGGCGGACGATGCGGAGATCACCGTGGTGACGGTGGGTCCGGAGGATGCCAAGGACGCGTTGCGCAAGGCGTTGTCGATGGGTGCGGACAAGGCGGTTCACGTCGAGGACGACGATCTGCACGGCACGGATGTGATGGGCACGTCGCTGGTGCTGGCGAAGGCTGTCGAGAAGACCGGCTTCGACCTGGTGATCTGCGGGATGGCTTCCACCGACGGTGTCATGGGGGTCCTGCCGGCCCTGCTGGCCGAGCGTCTGGGTGTGCCGCAGGTGACCCTCCTCTCCGAGGTGTCGGTGGAGGGTGGTGTGGTGACCGGGCGTCGTGACGGTGACACCGCATCCGAGCGGCTTGAGGCGTCGCTGCCGGCGGTGGTGTCGGTGACCGACCAGTCCGGTGAGGCCCGTTACCCCTCGTTCAAGGGGATCATGGCGGCGAAGAAGAAGCCGGTCGAGTCGCTGGATCTGGATGATCTGGGTCTGGACGCGGACGAGGTCGGTCTGGCGGGTGCGTGGACGGCGGTGGATTCGGCGACCGAGCGTCCGGCGCGGACGGCGGGCACGATCGTGAAGGACGAGGGTGAGGGCGGTCGGCAGCTCGCCGAGTTCCTCGCGGGCCAGAAGTTCATCTGATCCCGCACGCCCGTAGGTTCCTGTCTCTGTTTCTCTCGTCTGGAGTGCGTTGTCATGGCTGAAGTTCTTGTTCTGGTCGATCACGTGGACGGTGCGGTCCGTAAGCCCACCCTGGAGCTGCTGACGCTGGCCCGCCGGATCGGTGACCCGGTCGCTGTGGCGCTGGGTGCCGGCGCGGAGGCGACCGCGGGTGTGCTGGGTGAGCACGGTGCGGTGAAGGTCCTGACCGCCGATGCTGCCCAGTTCGCGGACTATCTGGTGGTGCCGAAGGTGGATGCGCTGCAGGCCGCCTTCGACGTGGTGAATCCGGTGGCGGTGCTGGTGGTGTCCTCGGCGGAGGGTAAGGAGGTCGCGGCCCGTCTGGCGCTGCGGGTCGGTTCGGGGATCATCACCGATGCCACCGATCTGGAGGCCGACGCCAAGGGCCCCGTCGCCACGCAGGCGGCGTTCGCCGCCTCCTACACCACCCGCTCCCGTGTTTCGCGGGGTGTCCCGGTCATCACGGTCAAGCCGAACTCCGCCCCGGTCGAACCGGCCGCTGCGGCCGGCACGGTCGAGGCCCTGTCGGTGTCGTTCAGTGAGGGGGCCACGGGGACGAAGGTGACGGGGCGGACGCCGCGTGAGTCGACCGGGCGCCCGGAGCTGACCGAGGCCGCGATCGTGGTCTCCGGCGGCCGTGGTGTCGGCGGTGGGGAGAACTTCCCGCTCATCGAGGCGCTGGCCGACAGTCTGGGCGCAGCCGTGGGTGCCTCGCGTGCCGCGGTCGACGCGGGCTGGTACCCGCACACCTCCCAGGTCGGCCAGACGGGTAAGTCCGTCTCGCCGCAGCTGTACATCGCCTCGGGTATCTCCGGTGCGATCCAGCACCGGGCCGGTATGCAGACCTCGAAGACGATCGTCGCGATCAACAAGGACGCCGAGGCCCCGATCTTCGACCTCGTCGACTACGGCGTCGTCGGCGACCTCTTCACCGTCGTGCCCCAGCTCACCGACGAGGTCAACGCCCGCAAGGCCTGACCACCCCGACACACCCCCGCTCCGGGCCGCACGGTGAACCCACCGCGCGGCCCGGAGCCGTTTCGGGCCACCATTGACGCAGGTCGAGCGGGCCTTATAACTTCACTATACGGATTGTTGATTCCGGGAAGCGGAAACGGCGAGAGCGTGGAGGGTACGGTCATGGGTCAGCAGGAGAAGGTGGCGACGAGCCTCGCGGGCACGGTCAGCGAGGAGATCAGCGCCTCCCTCACGGCGGTCGACGCGGAGCTCGCCCGCCGCTACCCCGGGGACCCCGGCACCCGCCAGCCCGTGCACACCGTCTACGTACCCGGTGACGTCTTCGAGCCGGGCACCCTCCGCTCCTGGGGCGACCAGGCGCTCGCCGCGCTCGATGAGCACGCGCCCGACGCCGCCTCCTTCGCCGCCGTCCTCGGCATCCCCGAGGAGCTGGCGGGCCCGGTCCACGACCGCGTACGCGCCAAGCTGGAGCGCGAGCCGGTCGAGGACCTGCGCATCGACTTCGAGGACGGCTACGGCCCCCGCCCGGACGCCGAGGAGGACGAGGCCGCCGCCCGCGCCGCGCGCCTGGTCTCCGAGGCGTACGCGAACGGCACGGCGGCCCCGTACATGGGCATCCGGATGAAGTGCATGGAGGCCGGCGTACGCGACCGCGGCATCCGCACCACCGACGTCTTCCTCACCGGCCTGATGGAGGCGGGCGGGCTGCCCGACGGGCTCGTGCTGACCCTGCCGAAGGTGACGTACCCCGAGCAGGTCACCGCCTTCGTCCAGCTCCTCGAAGCCTTCGAGAAGGCCCACGGCCTGGACGACGGACGCATCGGCTTCGAGATCCAGATCGAGACCAGCCAGTCCATCCTCGCCGCCGACGGCACCGCCGCTGTCGCCCGCATGATCGACGCGGCACAGGGCCGGGCGACCGGGCTGCACTACGGCACCTTCGACTACAGCGCCTGCGTCGGCGTCAGCGCCGCCTACCAGGCCAGCGACCACCCGGCCGCCGACCACGCCAAGGCCGTCATGCAGGTCGCCGCCGCCGGCACCGGCGTACGCGTCTCCGACGGCTCCACCAACGTCCTGCCCGTCGGCCCGACCGCCCAGGTCCACGAGGCCTGGCGGCTCCACCACGGCCTCACCCGCCGCGCTCTGGCCCGCGCGTACTACCAGGGCTGGGACATGCACCCCGGCCACCTCCCGACGCGTTACGCGGCCGTCTACGCCTTCTACCGCGAGGGCCTGGAGCCCGCCGCCGTCCGGCTCGCGGCGTACGTCGCCAAGGCCGGCGGTGACGTCATGGACGAGCCCGCCACCGCCAAGGCCCTCAGCGGCTACCTGCTGCGCGGCATCGACTGCGGCGCGCTCGACACCGCCGAGGTCGCCCGGCTGACCGGCCTGACCCGCGCCGACCTGGACGCGTTCGCCTCGCCGCGCCGGGGCGACCTGACGGTCACGACTCCGTAGAACGTCCTCCACGGAGGGCCGTCGGTAAGCGTCGCGCCCCGGCTGCGGTACGGCCGGCCCGGCCGGGGTGTGCAGGCCCGCCACGGGCAGCGTCGGCCGGCTCGGCCGCCGCGACCGTGGCCGACTCGCCGCCGCCGGGCGGCACGCGCAGCACGTCGTTGTCGGCGTAGTCGGAGACGTACAGAGGTGCCGCGCCGCGCACCGGCGGCTGCGTGTCTGCCGCCGAGGCGATCGGGCTGCGCAGAGCAGCATCACCGCCGCCATCGCCGCGGACCGCCACCGCGAACGTCTCCGGCCGGGCTCGACGGGTCCACGGGGCCGGGTCGCGGCTGTTGCCACAGGAGTCATGGGTACGCACCTGTTCTGGACGCCCTGCCCGCTGCCGTACCGGCCCGGGGGGGGGAAAGGGTGGCGCGACCGCGGGCCCGGGCGGAACGGGGGCGCCACGGTGGCGACGGTCCCTCGCGTCCGGACGGTTGGTCCGGCGCGTGAGCCGGAGCGTGCCGTACGGGCCCGGGGCTGTCAGCGGCCGACGTCAGGAACCGCCTCCGCCCGTCCGGTGGCACCCCGCCCCGCCGCGCCCAACGGCCCCGGGAACCCTAGGGCTTGGCGCCACCCGTACGGGCGCGGTAGGCGCGCATCTTGTGCCGCGCGCCGCACACGTCCATGTCGCACCACAGGCCGTTCGCGGACGGCGCCCGGTCGTAGAAGACCCAGCGGCACTCCGGCGCCGCGCAGGCCTTGAGCCGCGTCGCGTGACGCCCGGTCAGCCCGTCCCGCAGCAGGGCTTCGAGCACCGTTCGTACGATCTCCGCCACCGGCTCGTCGGAGGCCGGGCGCAGGGCGAGAGTGCCGTCGGGGCGGACCACCGGGGCGCCGGCCACGGAGTGGATCAGCCGGTTGAGGGCGTCGAGCGCCCCCGGCGAGGACCGCTCGACGAGGTAGGCCCGCACGGTCTCCCGGGCCTCGGTGAGCGCCGCCAGCCCGGCCGGTGAGAGCACTTCCGGGCAGCCGTGCGTACGCAGCCACGCGCCCGCCGTCTCCGGCCGTGCGAACTCGTCCTCGCCGTGGAGGAGGGTCGCCGTGTTGCAGAACGCCTCGACCGGTTCGAGCTCCGCGGGTGCCGGGTTCCGTCGCATGGCCCTTACTTTATCAACGTTACCGACAAGAGGCTTGCTCTGGTAACGTCGAGAGTCCGGCAGGGTTCTGCATCCGACATCAGGAGGCATGTCATGAACATCTATCCGGCCAGGACGTTCGAGACCCCGGGCGGCACGGTCCGCTGGGACGTGATGGGGGAGGGCGACCCGGTGGTCCTGCTCCACGGCACGCCGTTCTCGTCGTTCATCTGGCGCGACATCGCGCCGGCGCTCGCCCAGGACCACCAGGTCTTCTTCTTCGACCTGCTCGGCTACGGGCGCTCGGAGCAGCGCGAGGGCCAGGATCTCCGTCTGGAGGCCCAGACAAGGGTGTTCACCGGGCTCCTGGACCACTGGGGGCTGGAGAGCCCGCGGGTGATCGCCCACGACATCGGCGGGGCCGTGGCGCTGCGGGCGCTGCTGCTGGAGGGCGCGCGGTACGCCGATCTCACCCTGGTCGACGCGGTGGCCTGCGGTGACTGGGGGACGGGCCTCTTCCGCCTCGTACGGGAGAACGCGCGCGTCTTCGAACAGCTCCCCGTCTACGCCCACGAGGCCCTGGTCGAGAGCCACTTGCACTTCGCGAGCCACTCCGGCTACCGGCCCGACGTCCTGGCCGCGCACCTCGAACCGTGGCGCGGCGAGCAGGGCAGGGCGGCGTACTACCGGCAGTACGGGCAGCTGGAGCAGTCCGCCACCGACGAGTTCCAGCACCTGCTGGGTTCCGTGCCGGTGCCGGTCCGGATCATCTGGGGAGGCGAGGACGGCTTCCTGCCGCCGCCCTTCGCCGAGCAGCTCCACGCGCTGATCCCGCACGCGGAGCTGCACTGGGTGGAGGGGGCCGGACACGCCGTTCAGGAGGATGCGCCGGCGCGAGTGCTGGCTCTGCTCACAAGGGAGTTCGGGGCGGAGGGCTGAGAGGCCTCAGGCCGGCGGCAGCTCGCCCGAACCGCGCGGAATCAGCGTCGTCGGCAGCTCCACCCGGGCCGGAGCGTGGTCCGCGCCGTCGAGCCTGCGGAACAGGTGCTCGGCGGCGGTCCTGCCGACGGCCGCCGCGTCCTGCGAGATCACGGTGATGCCGAGCAGGTCCGCCAGCTCGATGTCGTCGAACCCGACCAGGGCCACCGGCCGTTCCCGCTCCGCGATGACCCGGACCGCCGTCACCGTCACCCGGTTGTTCCCCGCGAAGAGCGCGGTGACCGGCTCCGGCCCGCCGAGCATCGCCTCGGCGGCCGCCCGGACCCGGCCGGGATCGGTGGTGCCGAGCGAGACCCAGGAGTCCTCGACGGTGATCCCCGCGTCCGTCATCGCCGCGTGGTAGCCGCGCAGACGCTCGGTGGCGGTGTGGATCCGGGGCTGGTCGCCGATGAAACCGATCCGGCGGTGGCCGTGCGCGATCAGGTGGGCCACGCCCTCCCGGGAGCCGCCGAAGCTGTCGGAGAGCACCATGTCCGCCTCGACCCGGCCCGCCGGGCGGTCCACGAAGACGGTGGCGATGCCCGCCTTGATCTCCGGTTCCAGATAGCGGTGGTCGTCGCCCGCCGGGATCACGATCAGGCCGTCCACCCGGCGCGCGCACAGGGCGAGGACGAGCTCCTGCTCGCGCTCGGGGTCCTCGGCGCTGGAGCCGTTGATGAGCAGCGCCCCGTGCGCGCGGGCCACCTCCTCCACGGCGCGGCTGAGCGGGCCGTAGAAAGGGTCGGCCAGATCCTCCAGGACCAGGCCGATCGAGGCCGTACGCCCCTTGCGCAGGACGCGGGCGCTGTCGTTGCGGCGGAAACCCAGCGCGTCGATCGCCTCCTGCACGCGGCGCTCGGTGTCGGGTGTGACGCCGGGCTCGCTGTTCACCACCCGGGAGACCGTCTTGAGGCCCACTCCGGCGCGGGCCGCCACATCCTTCATGGTCGGCCGGTTGCCGTAACGGGTCTCGGAATGACGGGTGGTCCGGTCCACGGTGCGCTGTCCTGTCGTCGGATACGGGCGGGGTGAGGGCGGTGCGGCGGGTGGTGGAGCGAGGTGGCGGTCGGCGGTTCGGGCGTCATGCGGGCGTCATACGGGCACCTCCGGACGGTCCGCGGGGCCTGCTGCGGAGCCGAACGGAGGCTGTGGCGTCGAGCATAGGCCCTGGACAACGTTGTCAACGCAGTGAAGACTGTGCAGACTATTGACTGAACCCGCAGGTCCCGCCCTTCACTCATCCGGAGAAGCCACACCGATGCATACCGACCTCGTCGCCGCGCTCGACATCGGCGGCACCAAGATCGCCGGCGCGCTGGTCGATGGCGACGGAAACCTCCTCGTACGGGCGCAGCGGCCGACGCCCGCCCGGGAGGGTGCCGAGGCGGTGATGAGCGCCGTGGACGAGGTGCTCGGCGAGCTGACGGCCTCACCGCTGTGGGAGCGCACGGGCTCGGCCGGGATCGGCAGCGCGGGGCCGGTGGACGCGGCGGCGGGCACGGTGAGCCCGGTCAACGTGCCCGGCTGGCGCGACTTCCCGCTGGTGGAGCGGGTGCAGAAGACCATCGGCGGGCTGCCGGTCGCGCTGGTCGGCGACGGGGTCGCGATGACGGCGGCCGAGCACTGGCTCGGGGCGGCGCGCGGCTACGACAACGCGCTCTGCCTCGTCGTGTCGACCGGCGTCGGCGGCGGCCTCGTCCTCGGCGGCTCCCTCCACCCGGGCCCCTCCGGTAACGCCGGCCACATCGGCCACATCAGCGTCGACCTGGACGGCGACCTCTGCCCCTGCGGTGCGCGCGGCTGCGTCGAACGCATCGCCAGCGGCCCGAACATCGCCCGCCGGGCTCTGGAAGGCGGCTGGCTCCCGGGCCCGGACGGCGACACCACGGCCGCCGCGGTGGCCGCCGCCGCGCGCGCCGGGGACCCGGTCGCCATCGCCTCGTACGAGCGGTCGGCCCAGGCGCTCGCGGCCGGGATCGCCGCCACCGCCACGCTGGTCGAGATCGACATCGCGGTGATCGGCGGGGGAGTGGCGGGCGCGGGCGATGTGCTCTTCGCGCCGCTGCGCCGCAGCCTCGGCGACTACGCCACGCTCTCCTTCGTCCGGGGGCTCACGGTCGCACCGGCCGTGATGGGCACGGACGCGGGGCTGGTCGGCGCGGCGGCCGCGGCGATCGCACTGCGTTAGAGCCTGTCCACGGCCTTCGGCGGGTGCCCGGTTCGTCAGGCCGGGCACCCGCCGAAGGCCGTGACATCCCGTCAGCGGCCCGCGTCCGCCGTCCCTCAGCGCCCCGCGTCCGCCGTCTGCTGCGGGACGACCACGAGGAAGGCGTCCTGCTCCAAGCTCATCACGACCTCCGCCGCCAGGCCTTCGCCGCGGCGCGCGGCCGCGAACTCCTCGGCCGCCCAGCTGCCGCGAGGATCCCCTGCCGGAAACTGTTCGAGAATTGTCCGCCGCACGGCGCACCCCCAGTCGTCCTGTGCCACCGGCCCATGCCGTAGGCCTGGTTAATACCTGTTCAACGAGCATCACCCGTCATGGATACGGTTGCCCCGAACCCGGCTTCGTACCGCCGGCTCTGCCAAAACGTCCCGGATCTCCGCATCCCGGCAACGCCGTCGCCGCCGTGGGGTTTCCCCGGCAGGGTGTTGCGGGCAAGCCACAGGGGGCTACGAAGAGGGGGAACCGTGATCGTCTGGATCAACGGTGCGTTCGGCGCGGGCAAGACCAGCGTCGCGGGCGAACTGATCGATCTGATCCCGAACAGCACCTTGTACGACCCGGAGCTCACCGGAGCGGGGCTGCGCGGACTGCTGCCCCAGAAGAGGCTGGCCGAGGTGGGCGACTTCCAGGACCTGAGGATCTGGCGGCGGCTCGTGGTGGACACGGCGGCCGCGCTGCTCGCCGAGGTGCCCGGGGTGCTGGTGGTGCCGATGACGCTGCTGAGACAGGAGTACCGGGACGAGATATTCGGCGGCCTCGCCTCCCGGCGCATTCCGGTCCGCCATGTACTGCTCTCACCTGAGGAAACGATCCTGCGCAGCCGGATAGCGGGCCGGGTGGAGTATCCCGGCGACCGTGAGCAGAGCGAGCGGGTCAACCGGTGGGCGTACGACCACATCGGCCCCTACCGGGACGCGCTCGGCTGGATCACCGCCGACGCCCATGTGATCGACAACGGCGCCCTCACTCCGCGCGAGACCGCCGAACGGATCGCGGAGGCCGTCCGCAGCGGAGCCGCCGGGGCGTGCGAGATCGTGCAGAGCCCCGAGCCGACCGCCGCGACCGTCGCGGCCGGGGTGTTGCTCTTCGACGAGGAGGACCGCGTGCTCCTCGTCGATCCGACGTACAAGCCCGGCTGGGAGTTCCCCGGCGGGGTGGTGGAGGAGGGCGAGGCCCCGGCGCAGGCCGGCGTACGGGAGGTGGCCGAGGAGATAGGCCTCCACCTCGACCGGCTCCCCACCCTGCTCCTCGTCGACTGGGAACCGCCCTCCCCGCCCGGCTACGGCGGGCTGCGCTTCCTCTTCGACGGCGGGCTGCTCCGGTCCGAGGACGCCGGCCGGCTGCTGCTCCCCGGCTCCGAACTGCGGGGCTGGCGCTTCGCCACGGAGCAGGAGGCTGCCGGGATGCTGCCCCCCACCCGCTTCGAGCGACTGCGCTGGGCGCTGCGGGCCCGCGAACGGTCCACGGTGCTCAACCTGGAGGCGGGCGTCCCGGTGGGCTGAACGCGTCCCTTCAGGCCGCCGCTTCCGCCGCCGCCCGCATGACCTCCGACGCGTCCTCGGTGAGCGGGTCGCCGTGGCCGAAGCAGACCGTACGGGCCTCCAGCGCGGCCAGCCGCCGGAACGTCTCCAGCGCCCGCACCCGGTCCACGTTGAACACGCCGAGCATCACCTCCCCGGCACGCGCCACGCAGTCCCCGGTGAACAGGACGCCGTGGCGCGGCAGATGGAGGGCGATGGAGCCCGGCGTATGGCCGGGGGCGTGGACCACCCGGGCGCCGTCGCCGAACGGGAGCACCTCGCCGTCGGCCACCTCTCGGTCGACCCGGGTGGGCGGGGCCTCCGGGACCGTCAACCCGTGCTCGTACAGCCGGCGTTCCCAGTCGAGCAGGTCCGGTTCCGGTACGGGGGCCTCGCCGCGGATCACCGGCGCGTCCAGCGGGTGGGCGAGAATCTCGGCACCGTGGCGGTCCGCCAGCTCCTGGGCGGCGCCGTAGTGGTCGCGGTGGCCGTGGGTGAGGACGATGCGGCCGATCCGGGCGGGGTCCAGGCCCAGACCCCGTACCGCGTCCTCGATCGGTCGCGCCGCCGTGATGTCGCCCGCGTCGATCAGGGTCAACTCGGCCCCGTCGCGCCAGAGACAGGCCTGGCCGATCCGGAAACGGAACAGGTGCAGACGCCCGGGGAGTACGTCGATGAGATCCATGCCGCGAACGTACGCAGCCGACAACACCCGCCGTGCGGAACTACGCTTCCGGCGACTTCGCCGAGGGCGTAGCCGTGCCCCTGCCCGCAGTGGACAGGGGCACCGGCGAAGGTCAGGCCTTCTTCGACTCCGCGTAGTTGCGCAGGAACAGGGCCTCGGCCACCGACAGCCGCTCCAGCTCCTCCGGTGACACGCTCTCGTTCACCGCGTGGATCTGCGCCTCCGGCTCGCTCAGGCCGATCAGCAGGATCTCCGCCTGCGGGTAGAGCGAGGCGAGAGTGTTGCAGAGCGGGATCGAGCCGCCCATTCCCGCGGACTGCATCTCCTGGCCCGGGTAGGCGTCCCGCATCGCGTCCGCCATCGCCGCGTAGGCCGGGCTGGTCGTGTCGGCCTGGAACGCCTGGCCTTGGCCCACCTGTTCCACCGTGACCCGCGCGCCCCACGGCGTGTGCGCCTCCAGGTGGGCGGTGAGCAGCTTCGTCGCCTCGGCCGCGTCGCGGCCGGGCGGCACCCGCAGGCTGATCTGGGCGCGGGCGCTCGCCTGCACGGACGGGGTCGCGCCGACCACCGGCGGGCAGTCGATCCCGATGACGGTGACGGCGGGCCGCGCCCAGATCCGGTCCGCGACCGTGCCCGCACCGATCAGGCCGACGCCGTCCAGCACCTTGGCGTCCCGCCGGAAATCCTCCTCCGGGTACTGCAGCCCGTCCCAGTCGGCGTCACCGGTCAGCCCGTCGACCGTCGTCGTCCCGTTCTCGTCGCGCAGCGAGGCGAGCAGTTGGATCATCGCGGCCAGCGCGTCGGGCGCGGCACCGCCGAACTGACCCGAGTGCAGGTTCCCTTCGAGCGTGTCGAGCTTCACCCGCAGCATCGTCATCCCGCGCAGCGTCGCCGTGACCGTCGGCAGCCCGGCCCGGAAGTTCCCGGCGTCGCCGATGACGACCGTGTCGGCCACCAGCAGCTCCGGGTGCGCCTCCGCGTACCGCTCCAGACCGCCGGTGCCCTGCTCCTCGGACCCTTCCGCGATCACCTTCACCGAGACCGGTATGCCGCCGTTCGCCTTGAGGGCGCGCAGCGCGAGCAGGTGCATGATGAACCCGCCCTTGCAGTCCGCAGCACCGCGCCCGTACCAGCGGCCGTCGCGCTCGGTCAGCTCGAACGGCGGGGAGAGCCACGCCGACTCGTCCAGCGGCGGCTGCACGTCGTAGTGGGCGTAGAGCAGGACGGTCGGGGCGCCGGCCGGGCCGGGCAGGAAGCCGTAGACCGACTGGGTGCCGTCAGGGGTGTCGAGCAGGGCGATGTCGGTGAAGTCCTCGGCGCGCAGGGCGTCCGCGACCCAGTTCGCCGCGGCCTCGCACTCGCTCTTCGGGAACACCGCCGGGTCGGCCACCGACTGGAACGCGACCAGCTCGGCGAGCTCCTCCCGCGCACGGGGCATCAGCGAGGCGACGGTGTCGGAAATCGGGCGGGCGGTCATGGGCACGCTCCTCGTGGCTGCGACGTTATGGGTAGGGCACGCTGTGTACGCGCCCCGCCACGGCACCGTGGGTGTGGTGCCGTGCGGCAGGACAGAATCATGGCCGATCCTCCCACAGAGGGGCTCGGCCGGGACGCGCCGTAGGATGCCGTGAGCAGCTTGGGGCCACTGGTCGGATCGGGAGCAGAAGCACATCGTGAGCAGCGAGAACGCAGACGCCGGGCGGGAAATCGAAGAGTCGTCGTCGGTCTGGGACGTGGTCGTCGTCGGCGCCGGACCGGCCGGCGCATCGGCGGCGTACGCGGCAGCCGTGGCGGGCCGGCGGGTCCTGCTGCTGGAGAAGGCGGAACTGCCGCGCTACAAGACCTGCGGCGGCGGCATCATCGGGTTCTCCCGGGACGCCCTGCCACCGGGGTTCGAACTGCCCCTGAAGGACCGCATCCACGCGGTCACCTTCTCTCTCAACGGGAAGCTCGCCCGCACCCGCCGCTCCCGGCGCATGCTCTTCGGGCTCATCAACCGCCCGGAGTTCGACGCCGGGCTGGTGGAGGAGGCGCAGAAGGCCGGCGCCGAACTGCGCACCGGCGCCTCGGTGGTGCGGGTCGAGCAGCACGGCCCCGCCGTGCCCGACCGGCGTACGGTCGCGGTGGTGCTGGCCGGCGGTGAGACGGTGCTGGCACGCGCGGTCGTCGGCGCGGACGGCAGCGCGGGCCGGATAGGAGCACATGTCGGGGTCAAGCTCGACCAGGTGGACCTCGGCCTGGAAGTGGAGATCCCGGTTCCGGCGACGGTGGCGGAGGACTGGGCGGGCCGGGTCCTCATCGACTGGGGCCCGATGCCCGGGAGTTACGGCTGGGTCTTCCCCAAGGGCGACACGCTGACCGTCGGGGTGATCTCGGCGCGCGGCGACGGCGCCGGCACCAAGCGGTATCTGGAGGACTTCATCGCCCGCCTCGGCCTCGCCGGGTTCGAGCCGTCGATCTCCTCGGGCCATCTGACCCGCTGCCGCAGCGACGACTCGCCGCTCTCGCGCGGCCGGGTCGTGGTCTGCGGTGACGCGGCGGGCCTCCTTGAGCCGTGGACCCGGGAGGGCATCTCCTTCGCGCTGCGCTCCGGCCGGCTCGCGGGCGAATGGGCCGTCAGGATCGCTGAGGCGCACGACGCGGTGGACGCCCGCCGCCAGGCCCTCAACTACGCCTTTGCCATCAAGGCCGGTCTCGGCGTGGAGATGGGCGTGGGCCGGCGCATGCTCAAGCTGTTCGAGCGCCGACCGGGCGTGCTGCACGCGGTGCTGACCGGCTTCCGCCCGGCCTGGAAGGCGTTCGCCGGGATCACCCGGGGCACGACGTCGCTCGCCGAGCTGGTCCGTACGCATCCGCTGGCCCAGCGGGCGTTGAGCGCGATGGACCGCTGAACGCGGCACCGAAGGACGTGGGTGGAGGACCCGTGGCCGTGCTCGTCCACGGCCTCTACCACTGCCCGGAGCACTCCGGACCCCTTCGACGTACGTCGTCTGCGCCGGGGACCGGGCTCATGGTGGATCCGGTGCGGGAGCTGCTCGGCGTGGTCAGTCCGCGAACGTGATGCGGAAGACCGGGTGGTCCGGGCAGGCGGCCAGGAGTTCGGCGTCCGTCGACTTCGCGGTGACGCCCCGGAAGTACTGGTTGACCTCCCATCCCCACCGCTCCAGGTAGCTGCGGAGGATCCCCGCCCTCCGCTCGTCGTCGGCGATCTCCACGGCGGTGAAGGTGCGGGTTCTGCGTCCCACCCGCAGTTCGCCGCCGCCCGCGGCGCGCATGTTGCGCACCCACTGGGAGTGGCCCCGGGCCGAGACGAGGTACTGGACGCCCTCATGCGTGTGCGGGTTGACGGGGATGCGCTGCGTCCGGCCGCTCGTGCGTCCGCGTACCGACAGCTCGGCGGAGCCCATGAGACTGATGCCGTGCCGGGCCAGCCAGCCGACGGCCTTGTTGAGGCGCTGGGCGGAAGCGCTCGCCCGGAGGTAGTACGTCTGCGACATGGTGACTCCCGTGGTGTGTGTGCGTGCGGGCGTGCGTGCTGTGTCGGGGTGCCTCGGCGCCGGGGCTCCGTTGCGGGCTGCGAGAGCAGTGCTCTCGCTTGAGAGCAGTGTGCGCGAGACTGCTGCTCAAAAGCAAGAGCACTGCTCTCGTTTCTGGTCGGTGCTCTGGTCGCGTGGCAGACTGATCACCATGACCGCCATCCGAGGAGCCCGGGAACGCGCCCGCGTCGAACTGACCGCCGCCATCAAGGACGAGGCCAGAAAGCAGCTGGCGGCAGAGGGCGCGGCCAAGCTCTCCCTGCGCGCCGTCGCCCGCGAACTCGGCATGGCCTCCTCCGCGCTCTACCGCTACTTCCCGAGCCGCGACGACCTGCTCACCGCGTTGATCATCGACGCGTACGACGCCGTCGGCGAGGTGGCCGAGTCCGCCCGCGCCACCGCCGACCGGGCCCGGCCCCGCCCCGCCCCGTACGCCGAACGCTGGGTCGCCGTGGCCGCTGCCGTACGCGAATGGGCTCTCGTGCATCCTCACGAGTACGCGCTGATCTACGGCTCACCCGTCCCCGGCTACAGCGCCCCGATGGACACGGTGGGCCCGGCGTCCCGGGTCGGGATGGTCTTCATCGGCCTCGTCCGCGACGCGTTCCGGGCCGACGGTCTCGCCGTACCGCCTCTCACACCGGAGCTGCGCGCCGAGGCCGAGCGGCTCACCGCCGAGATCGCCCCGGACCTCCCGCCCGCCGCCATGCTCGCCCTCATCGCCGCCTGGGCGCAGCTCTTCGGCCTGATCTCGTTCGAGCTCTTCGGGCAGTTCAACCGGATGATCGAGGCGCGCGAGGCGGTCTTCCGGCAGGCGGCGGGGGAGCTGGCCCGCTCGGCGGGTCTGCGCGGGAGGCCGGCCGGCCGCTGAGGTGAGGGGCGCGCGGTTCTACGGAGACGGGTCGGAGCGGCCGGATCGGGGCAGGCCGGCCGGGTCCGGGGCGCCGTCCAGCCGGTGGCCCTCCGGCCTCGTCGGGAAGCGCCACAGGACGTGGACGACCCGTGTGACGAAGGCCAGGACGGCGATGGTGGCGGCGACGGTGAGAACCACCGTCCGCGCGGTGCGGCCGAGATCGAGGAGGAGCAGCGCGGGTGCGGCGACCGCGGCGAAGGTGAGCCCGGCCAGCACGGCGGCGCTGACCAGGGCGTAGCCCATCTCGATCGTCATGGCGTCCCGCTCCGCCTGTGTCCGCCGCCCCATGGCCGCAGTCTCACAGGCGTGGCGCGCTCCCGGCAAGCGCGCCCCGCCGCATACGGCCGGGCCGTCCGCCCCCGTACCGCTCCACCTCACCAGGTGATCGCGGAGTTGTCCGTCCAGAGCCGGGCCACCGCGCGGTCGCCGCGCAGGGTCACGGCGGCGAGCGGCAGGCGGTTCCAGAGGGTGAGGTAGAGGCCCTCCGCCGTTCCGCTCAGCTCGCAGTCCACCCGGTCGCCCTCGCGGTCCGGCCCGGCGGCAGACGTACGTACGGTCTGCGGCGGCTCCTCCGAGATCCGTACGGTCCACACCGCGTCCATGTCCACGGCCCGCACCCGCAGCGTGCGCGGTACGGAGGAGCGCACCCGGCTCTTGGGGCGGGCGTGGAAGCCGGTGAGGAGTTCGTCGATGCCGTCGGCCGCCCGGTCGGCGTCCACCGTCGTCAGCGCCCCGCCGAGCGCCGACTCCGCGTCGACCCGGTGCACGGTCGTCTCGTTCAGCTGGCGGCGGGACCAGAACGCCAGCGGGGAAGGGGCCGGCAGGAAGGTCCAGCAGTCCAGGTCGGCGGGAGCGGCCTCCAGCGAGCGGACCAGGTGGCGGTGGCCCTCCCGGAACCAGTCGAGGAGTTCCTCGCCGTCGAGATCCGGCTCCCCGCCGTCGGGCTGGGGCGTGGTGTGCCCCTCGGTGATGAGTTCGGCCGCCCAGCGGTGCACCATGCCGGTGTGGCGCAGCAGATGGCGTATCTGCCAGCCGGGACAGGTCGGGACCGAGGCCCCGGGACCCGCCTGTTCGGCCGCCGCCGCGAGGAGCCGGCCTTCCTCGGACAGGGACGCGATGTACTCGGTGATCTCCATGGCCGGATTGTGCCAGGGGTCGAAATCCGGCGGCTCAGGCGTGCGTCGCGTTGCGGGCCCCGTACCCGAGGGCGGCGGCCGCCGCGGCCAGCAGGGCCACGGTCGTCAGCGCCAACGGCAGCGAGAACCAGTCGGCCAGGAAGCCGATCGCGGGCGGGCCCAGCAGCATGCCGCCGTAGCCGAGCGTCGAGGCCGCGGCCACTCCGCTCGGTCCGGCCAGTTCACCGGCCCGGCCGACGGCTACGGGGAAGATGTTGGCCAGGCCCAGGCCGGTGACCGCGAATCCGGCCAGCGCGAGCCAGACGGTCGGCGCCAGCGCGCCCAGCAGCATGCCGCTCGCCGCGACCGCGCCGCCGAGGACCAGCGTGCGGGTCTGGCCGAGGCGTTCCAGGAGCATCGTGCCGGTGAGCCTGCCGATGGTCATGGTCAGCGCGAACAGCGCGTATCCGGCGGCGGCGAGGCCCGGGTGGGCGTCCAGGTCCTGCTCCAGGTGGAGCGCGCCCCAGTCGGCCAGCGCCCCTTCCCCGTACGCCGTGCACAGGGCGATCACGCCGAACAGCACGACGATCCGGCGGGCCCGCGGGTCGAGCTTCCGCTGGGGCCGCTGCTGGGGTTCGTGCGGCTCGGGAGCCGTACGGTCCGGGCGGTGACGGAGCAGCGCCGGCCCCGCGAACGCGGTGACGAGCAGGCCGATTCCGGCCAGCAGGAACAGGTGCGTCGAGGCGGAGAGGCCGCCCGCCACCAGCCCGCCGAGCCCGGCACCGACCATGCCGCCGAGGCTGAACGCCGCGTGGAAGCTCGGCATCACCGGCCGGCGCAGCTCGGCCACCAGGTCGACGGCCGCGCTGTTCATCGCCACGTTCATCCCGCCGTACGCCGCTCCGAAGACCAGCAGGACGAGGCCGAGCGCGAGCGCCGAATGGGTCTGCGCGGGCAGGGCGATGCTCAGCGGGAGCAGGACTCCGCAGGCCACGGTCACGGCATGGCTGCCGTAGCGGCGGCAGAGCCGGCCGGTGAGCATCATCGTGATGACGGCACCGGCCGAGACGCCGAGCAGGGCGAGGCCGAGGGTGGAGGCGGAGGCGCCGGTCTGCTGCTTGATGGCCGGGATACGGACCACCCAGCCGGCGAAGAGGAAACCATCGAGGGCGAAGAACACGGTCAGCGCGGTACGGAGGCGGGCCGACGAGGGTGGGGCGGTGTCTCCGCCAGGTCCCCCCGGTAGGGCCGTCCGCAATTTGTTTAGTTGCGGCACAAACTCAGCATAGGGGCGGGTGGAGCGCGGGCGCAACATGGTTGACGGAGACGCCTGCCACCCGTCCACCGGTGTGCGCGCCACCCCTCCACCGGTGTGCGCGCCACCCGTCCGCAGGCGTGTGCGTCACCCGTCCCCAAGGGGCTCCCTGCGCGTCCTGGGCGCCTCCGGATCATGGGAGACTCGCCCTCATGAACGGCAAGGCGACCACCACCCGGACGAAGCTGGAGAGGGGCCGCAGCGCGCTCGGGCCCGCACTGGAACTGGTCCACACCGGCCGCGCCCCCACGCGCGCCGTCCTCACCTCCGAGCTCGGCGTGACCCGGGCCACCGCCGGGGCGGTCGCCGCGGAGCTGGAGGCGCTCGGGCTGATCCGGGTCGACTCCAGCCCCGGTTCCGCGGCCGGTTCGCAGGGCCGCCCCTCGCACCGGCTCTCCGTCCTGGAGGCCGGTCCCGTCGTCCTCGCCGCCCAGGTCCACGCCGACGGCTTCCGGGCCGCCCTCGTCGGGCTCGGCGGCCGGATCGTCGCCACATCGCCGGGCTGCGTCACGGTGATGGCCGACCCCGCGCAGGTGCTCGGCGAGGTCGTGGCCGCCGGGGCCGAGCTGCTGCGTGCGAGCGGGCTGCGCTGCGTCGGCGCCGGACTCGCCGTGCCGTCGGCGGTCGCCGAACCCGAGGGCACCGCGCTCAACCCGCTCCACCTCGCCTGGCCCGCGGGCTCGCCGGTCCGCGACATCTTCGCCGCCTGCGTACGCGACGCGGGCATCGCCGGCCCCGCCTTCACCGGAAACGACGTCAACCTCACCGCGCTGGCGGAGCACCGCCACGGCGCCGGACGTGGCGCGCACCACCTTCTCTGCGTCGCCACCGGCCACCGGGGCGTCGGCGGGGCCCTGGTGCTCGACGGCCGCCTGCACAGCGGGAGTTCGGGGCTCGCGCTGGAGGTGGGCCACCTCACCGTGAACCCCGAGGGGCGGCCCTGCCACTGCGGCGGCCGCGGCTGCCTCGACGTGGAGACCGACCCGCTCGCCTTCCTCACCACCGCGCGCCGCGACCCGGGCCCGGAGGAGTCACTCCTCAAGCAGGCCGGTGACCTGCTGCGTACGGAGTACGAGGACGCGGACGTACGGAACGCCGCCGAGGCGCTGATCGACCGTCTGGGCCTGGGCCTGGCCGGGCTCGTGAACATCCTCAACCCGGACCGGATCATCCTCGGCGGGCTCCACCGCGACCTGCTGGAGGCGGACCCGGAGCGGCTGCGGGCCGTCGTCGCCGACCGCAGCCTCTGGGGCCGCAGCGGCAGCGTGCCGATCCTGCCCTGCACCCTGGCCCACAACAGCCTCGTCGGCGCGGCCGAACTGGCCTGGCAGCCCGTGCTCGACGACCCGCTCGCCGTCCTGACCTGAGCCTTCGGTCCGATGGGGCCGGAATCTGGGCTGGGGTCGGGACGGCGAGCGGGTCGGGCAGCTTTTCCCGTCAGCCGACGACGGCCGACCGGGCGGGGGCCGCCGCGACGGCCTCCGGGCTGATGGGGACGGACCCGAACGGCCCGTCGGTGATCGACCCGTAGACCGCGAGCGGTGGCAGGGTCGAAGTGGCGCAGACCGCCGGCAAGGTGAACCAGACGGCCTTTCCGGCCGCGCCGCTCGGCCGTACACCCCAGCTCTCGCTGACGGCGGCGATCAGGGCCAGGCCCCGGCCCGAGGTGGCGAAGGAATCCGCCTCGTTCACCGTGGGGACACGGGGGTCGTGGTCGTGGACGGAGACCGTCAACCGGTCGAGCAGCAGCTCGATGTCGACGGTGCATGACTTGTCCGGCTGTGCGTGCCGGTGGACGTTGGTCAGGAGTTCGGTGACGCCGAGGGCTGCCTGGTCGATCAGAGGATCGAGATGCCAGTAGCGCAGTTGCGCCGAGATGATTCTGCGGACCTGACCGATCCGCGACGGCAGGGCTTGGAGCTCCACCGTGCAGTGCCTGCTTGGCTCGCTGATCACGGCTGCGACTCCCCGAAATAGGTCCGGAAGAAAGAAGACGGACGAACGGAGCCGGCGGACGACTGGACTGACTGCCGAATCCGCTCTGCTCTTGTCGTGTCTGCTCGTGTCGCGCGATCCGGCCCCGCGGTCTCCCGTGGGAGCGAATCGCTCTGTCACCGATGGTGCACCTTCAGTGACGTGGATCCAGCGTGGCCCAGCCCCGCCGCCTCCGCAACTCGCGGAGCCGCGTAACGCCCTCAACCCTCAACCCCGGCGGCCGCCCGCGTTCCGCAGCGCCTCCAGGAACCGGCGCAGGGCACCCGCCCCGTCGCGTCTGCGGTTGCGCTGTCCCATCGTCAACCGGTAGCGCACGCCGTTCACCCGCGCGATGGCCGAATCCGCCGCGAAGAACCACCGCTTCCCCGCGCTCACCGTCCCCACCGGAGCGCTGTCGATCTCCCGCCCGTTGCTCGTCAGCAGCGATAGCCGGCCGTCCTTGACGACCACCTGCCCGGCCCTGGTCAGCGACCGGGTGAACCGCTCGATCCTGACCCCCGACGCACTGAACTCGGCGTCCGCCATCGCGGCTTCGCCCCCCTTCGTCACCACTTCTCCTGTTGCAGTGTGCCCGGCCGCGCCCCCGACCGCCAGAGGGCACGGAAGCCCGCCGCGCGCTGCTCGTACCGCCTGCCCCAACTGCCCCCGCGGGCAGGGTCAAAGGCAGGGCTATGGACCATCAAAGTCAACGTTTGTGCAGGTCGGGGGCATATCGTGGAAGCAGGAGCACCGGGCGGAAGAACAGCGAAGCACAGCGGCGAACAGGAGCACGGCGATGGACACCCACGAGCTGGGACAGGACCGCGGAGCCACGGGGACGGTCATGGAGACGGTGGACGTCGACCGCAGCGACGCGGAGTACCGGGCCTGGCTGAAGGAGGCCGTCCGCAAGGTCCAGGCCGACGCCAACCGCTCGGCCGACACCCACCTCCTCCGCTTCCCGCTGCCCGAGGAGTGGGGCATCGACCTCTACCTCAAGGACGAGTCGACGCACCCCACCGGCAGCCTCAAGCACCGGCTCGCCCGCTCGCTCTTCCTCTACGGGCTCTGCAACGGCTGGATCCGGCCCGGCAAGCCGGTCATCGAGGCGTCCAGCGGCTCGACCGCCGTCTCGGAGGCGTACTTCGCCAAGCTGATCGGCGTGCCGTTCATCGCCGTGATGCCGCGCACCACCAGCCCCGAGAAGTGCCGGCTCATCGAATTCCACGGCGGGCAGTGCCACTTCGTCGACGACTCCCGCAAGATGTACGAGGAGTCCGCGTCCCTCGCCGCCGAGACCGGCGGCCACTACATGGACCAGTTCACCTACGCCGAGCGCGCCACCGACTGGCGCGGCAACAACAACATCGCCGAGTCGATCTACCAGCAGCTCCGGCTGGAGCGGTATCCGGAACCCACCTGGATCGTCGCCACCGCCGGGACCGGCGGCACCTCGGCCACCATCGCCCGCTACGTCCACTACCTCCAGCACGACACCCGGGTCTGTGTCCCCGACCCGGAGAACTCCTGTTTCTTCGACGGCTGGACCCGCAACGACCCGCACGCGAGCAGCGACTGCGGCTCCCGGATCGAGGGCATCGGCCGCCCCCGTATGGAGCCCAGCTTCGTGCCCGGCGCCATCGACCGGATGATGAAGGTCCCGGACGCGGCGAGCGTCGCCGCCGTACGCGCGCTGGAGCGGGCCATCGGCCGGAAGGCGGGCGGCTCGACCGGCACCGGGCTGTGGAGCGCCTTCAAGCTGATCGCCGAGATGGTGGAGCAGGGCGAGCGGGGGAGTGTCGTCACGCTGCTGTGCGACCCGGGCGACCGCTACCTGGACAAGTACTACTCCGACTCCTGGCTGGAGGAGCAGGGCCTGGACATCGCCCCGTACAGCGCGGCGATCGCCACCTTCCTCACCGCCGGCACCCTGACCGGCTGAGGCCCCAGGAGCTCAAGCCGCCGGTGCCGTCAGCCGTCCGTCCAGCCGCCGCACCGCGTCCCGGAAGGACCGGCCCATCCCCAGCCGCGCGACCCCCAGCACCGAGCGGAACGGGCCCGTGCCGTCGGCGGCGAAGGTCCACTGCACCCGCGTCCCGGCCCCGTCCGCGGTGAGCCGCCACTCCTCCACCAGGGCCCGCAGGCCCGGCGCGTTCGTCTCGTCGACCCGGTAGGCGTACCGCTCGCCCGGCTCGGCCGCCACGATCGTCTCGCGGAACCGGATCCCGCCGCGCAGCCGCACCTCCCGGCCCGCGCCCCCGTCGGTGGGCGTGGCCCGGGTGACGGCGGTGAACCACGAGGGCCAGGAGGCGACGTCCTCCGCGAGCGCCCGGTAGACCACGTCCGGGGGCGCGGACACCTCGGCGGCGAACACCAGGCGTATCGGCGCGGAGTCGGTGAACTCCATTCCTACGGTACGGAGTCGGCGTGCCATCGCCTGCACCTCCCGGCGGTCTGCGCGTATGGGGAGGCACACCCTAGCGGCCGGGACGTCAGTTGTCTGTACCACTGCCGGCCACCGGTTGCCGGTCCTCACCACCGCCGGCCACCGGCTCCCGGCCCTCCTTCCGCGCTTGGGCCGCGGTCCTCGCGGCCTCCGCGATGTTGCGGGCCATCCCGCCGAACACCACCGAGTGGAACGGCGACACGCCCCACCAGTACGCGTGGCCGAGCAGACCCTGCGGGTGGTACAGCGCGCGCTGGCGGTAGAGCGTGCGCCCCTGGTCGTCGGAGGCCACCGACAGCTCCAGCCAGGCCAGGCCCGGCAGCCGCATCTCCGCGCGCAGCCGCAGCAGTTCGCCCGGCTTGATCTCCTCCACCCGCCAGAAGTCCAGCGAGTCCCCGACTCGCAGCCGGTGCGCGTCCCGCCGCCCGCGCCGCAGCCCGACCCCGCCGACGATCCGGTCGATCCAGCCGCGCACCGCCCAGGCGAGCGGGAAGGAGTACCAGCCGTTCTCGCCGCCGATGCCCTCGATCACCCGCCACAGGTCCGCCCGGTCCACCGGCACGGCCAGCTCCCGCTCGTCCCGGTAGAGGCTGCCGCCCGCCCAGTCCGGGTCGGTGGGCAGCGGATCGCTCGGCGCGCCCGGCAGCGAGGCGGAGGACCAGCGGGTGTCGACCCGGGCCTCCTTGATCCGCTGGAGCGCCAGGCCCAGCGCCCGGTCGAAGCCGATCGGCCCCTCCGGCGGATCGGGGACGTACCCGACGATGTCGTGCTCCCGGCAGACCACCTCGTGGCGCAGCGACTCCGCGAGCGGCCGGGCGATCGAGCGCGGGACCGGGGTGACCAGCCCGATCCAGTGGCTGGAGAGCGTCGGCGTGAGCACCGGGACCGGCACGATCACCCGCCGCGGGAGCCCCGCCACCCGCGCGTACCCCTGCATCATGTCCCGGTACGTCATGATGTCCGGGCCGCCGATGTCGAAGGACCGGTTCACCTCGGACGGCAGGGTCGCGCTGCCCACCAGGTACCGGATCACATCCCGTACGGCGATGGGCTGGATCCGGGTCGAGACCCAGCTCGGGGTCACCATCACCGGCAGCCGCTCGGTCAGATAGCGCAGCATCTCGAACGAGGCCGACCCCGAACCGATCACGATCGCCGCCCGCAGCACCGCCGCCGGCACCCCGGAGTCCAGCAGGGTCCGCCCGACCTCGGCGCGCGACCGCAGATGCGGCGACAGCTCCTTCTCCGGCACCCCTTCCGGGGTCAGCCCGCCCAGGTAGACGATCCGCCGCACCCCGGCCGCGCGCGCCTGCTCGCCGAAGTTCCGGGCGGCCCGGCGGTCGGTCTCCTCGAAGTCCGAACCGGAGCCGAGCGCGTGCACCAGGTAGTACGCCACGTCGACGTCCCGCATCGCCTCCGTCAGCGAGTCGGCGTCGGTGACATCGCCGCGCACCACCTCGACCCGGTCCGCCCACGGATAGTCGCGCAGCTTCCGTGGCGTCCGGGCCAGCGCGCGGACCTGGTGGCCGGCGTCGAGCAGCGCGGGCACCAGTCTGCCGCCGATGTAGCCGGTGGCGCCGGTGACCAGGCAGCGCAGCCGGGCCTCGTCGGGGACATCACGTACGTCGGGTTCCTCTGGAAGATCCGTCACCTGTCCGAGTCTCGCACCCGATGGCGTACGACGTCGGGACGAGGACTCCGTACGGCGGAGCGCGCGCTCCCGAAGGCTCAGCGCACCGCTGCCAGCGTCCCGCCCTCGCGCAGCCTGGCCGTCAGCTCCACGGAGGCGTCGCGCGGCGCCCGTACCGCCAGCGTCGGGCCGCCCGCCGTGCCCCGCACCTGGCCGGTGGCCTCGATCCGGTCCACCGCGCGGCTGCCCGCGGCCAGGACGTACCACCGGCCGGATGCGGCCTTCCAGTGCGTGCCGGCCAGGATGTGCTGACCGAACCGGCTGCACAAGGCCGTGTCGTTCCGGTCGGCGACCACCGCGGCCGGTTCGGTGGGGGAGGCGGCGGGCTGGAGGAACTGCACCAGGACCCGGCCGGGGCCGCGCCAGGTGTCGGCGCGGGTGCAGAGCCAGTCGGCCGACGCCCCGTCCTCGGGCAGCCGCTGCTCGGCGAACGCCCAGTTGTTCACCGCCCGGACCCCCGAGCCCGACAGCGTCCGCAGCGAACACGCCGTACGCGCCCAGGCGAGCAGCGCCTCCGGGCCCGTCGCCTCGCGCGGCTGCCGGGCGGGTGCGCCGTCGCCGGGCTTCGGCGTGTACGTCAGATGCGCCGGGGCCAGATCGCCCAGGTCGGTCACCAGGAACGCGTGCTTCTCCACGATGCGTTCGGAGGAGCGCAGCTGGAGCACCGGCCAGGCGTCGCAGCCGCCGCCCGCCGCCGGGCGCTCCACCGCCGCGGTGATCCCGTCCGGGCCCACCTCCAGCGGCCGGCCGGGCGTGTCCGGCGCGAGCAGGTCGCGGGTGGTGGTCTCGGAGATCCAGGGCGCGAGCAGGAACCGCGCCTTCTCGCCCGTACGGCTCATGACCACCGCCGCGCTCGTCGTCACGTCCGCGTCATCGGTCCGGGCGAAGTCGAGCGCCGCCGTGCCGCCGCCCGACAGCGGCTCCGCGTACCGCACGACCCGTACGCCACCGTCGTGGAACAGCACCACGGCCGTCCCGTCGACCTCGCCGGCGAACAGCAGCCGGGGCGGCTGCGCGGGCGGCACGTCGGCCGTGCCCGGAGTGGTCGACACCTTGACGTCCCCCGGCGGCTCGGCCCAGGCCCGCAGCGCCCGCCCGAGCAGCTCGTCGTCGCCCTGCCGGTCACCGCGTACCGGCCAGGCGGTGAAGTCGATGCGCGAGGTGTCCGCCCACTGCTCCGCCGCCGTACGCAGCAGGGCCGCCGGGTCGAGCGCCGGGACCGTCACACCGGCTCCCGGGGCCTCGTCCCGTACGCCCTTCTCGGCGGCCACCGCGAGCGTGCCCGCCACCACGCAGAGCACCGCGGCCAGGCCCACCGCCCGCGTCCGGTGCCTGCGCCGCAGCAGATCGCTCGGCCGGGTCTGCACGGTGCACGGGTCGAACTCCCCGGACCGCAGCAGCACTTGGGCCCCAGCCCGGTCCGGCCTCCCGATCCGGCCCGCCCCGCGCACCGCCCCCGCCGGATCGGCCACCCCCGCTTCGGCGAGCAGCGCCCGTACGCCGGACTCCGGCAGCCCGTCCAGCAACTGGAGCGCGAACGCGGCCCGTACGGCACCCGGCACCGCCGACAGCGCCCGGTCCAGGGCCAGTTCGTCGACGCCCCCCGCCCGGGGGAAGAGCCGCAGCCCCCACACCACCGGCAGCGTCGGCCGCAGCGCGGCGGGCGCCGGGAGCCGCCCGGGCCACCAGCGGGGCCTGCGCTCGTACGCCAGGGCCGTCCGCAGCACCCGCAGCCGCATCGAGGCGTACGGGGCGTTCGCCGGAGCCTTGGCCTGCCCCGCCTCCGGGGAGCGCCGGGACTGCGCGGGCACCTGGGCCGTGCGGGCCGGAGCGGTCCTGGTCATGGGCAGCGCCCGTTGCACGACAGCGTGCGCGGCTACGACCCTGCGGTGCCGGCCCAGTGAGGGCGGCAGCACGACATAGGCGAGCCGGACCAGGCGCGGATAGTGCTCCACGAGCGCGGCCTCGGCCTGCTTCACGGCCAGGGGCTCGCCCGGTGCGGTGGCGGAGCGTTGCGTCGGTTGATGGATCGGCATGAGTGGGGTGCCTTCCGGGGCCGGGGCCAGGAGTGTCATACCGACAAACGAGTCAATCGTGTGACGGTCACATCACCCCTGCCGCTCGCCGCCCCGGACAGCCGCTACGCCAGGCCCAGCAGCTCGTCCAGCACCCCGCCGAACAGCCGCCGCCCGGCCGAGGCCAGCAGCGGATCACCCCAGCGGGGCACCAGCCGCACCCGCAGCTCCTCCACCCACACCACATGGGAACCGGAATGCGTCGGCAGCACGTCGATCGAGGCCCGGCCCAGCACCACCGAGCCGCGCTTCTCCAGCAGGCAGATCCCGGCCCGGCCACCGGCGGGCGGCGTCCAGCGGACGACCTCCATCGGGTCGTCGAAGGCCAGCGGACCTACCCCCGTACGGGCCGTGAACACCGTGCCGACCCTGGTCGGCGGCCCGCCCGCCACCGTGATGGCGGTCAACGGGACACGCTCGGCGTGCCGTTCCCAGTCGGTCACCCGGCGCCAGGCCTCGGCTGCGGGGAGAGGGGAGAAGCGCTCGATCCGGAAGACGGCCATCCCCCGATCGTAGGCGGTGTGCGGCCACCCGAGCGGAATCCGCCCGGCCGCGTCCCAGGGGTCAGCCGGGAGAGACGGTCTCCTCGGGCGACTCGTGCGACCCGCCCGCCACCACCAGGCCCGGCAGGTGCTCGCCGATCTCCTCACGCAGCCCCGGCGCCAGCCCCGCGTCCGTCACGAAGGTGTCCACCTCGTCCAGCGTGGCGAAGGAACTCAGCCCCACCGTGCCCCACTTGGTGTGGTCGGCCACCACCACGACCCGGCGCGCCGACCGGACGAAACGGCGATTGGTCTCCGCCTCGGCCAGGTTCGGCGTCGACAGACCCGCCTCGGCCGAGATGCCGTGCACGCCGAGGAAGAGCAGGTCGAAGTGGAGCGAGTCGATGGCCCGGTCCGCGACCGGCCCCACCAGCGAGTCCGACGGCGTCCGCACCCCGCCCGTCAGCACCACCGTCGCCGTCCCGGGACGCGCCGCCCGGCCGGACGCGGGCCGCTGCGCGTCGTGGAACACATCGGCCACCCGCACCGAGTTGGTCACCACCGTCAGATCCGGTACGTCCAGCAGATGCCGGGCCAGCGCATACGTCGTCGTACCGCCGGAGAGGGCGATCGCGCTGCCGGGCTGGGCCATCGCCGCCGCCGTCCGCGCGATGTCCTCCTTGGCGCTCAGCTCTAGCGCCGACTTCGCCTCGAAACCGGGCTCATGGGTGCTCGCCTCGACCACCGGGACCGCGCCGCCGTGGACCTTCTCGATGACCCCCTGCCGGGCCAGCGCGTCCAGATCCCGACGGATCGTCATGTCGGAGACGTTCAGCCTGCGGGTCAGCTCGTTGACCCTGACTCCGCCGCGCCTGCGCACCTCGTCGAGGATCAGGGCACGTCGCTGCTCCGCGAGCAGGTTCTGATTCTCGCTCAACGCGGTCGCCGGTCCTTCCCTCTGCCGTACGGTCCGCAGCGGTCTGCGAGACACGCTCATCCTGCCACGCAGGCATGTCCGGCGTACCACCTGGGGAGATTCCGTGAGACCGCTCACGCACCCGCCCCGCCTCCGGAATTCTGGGGCCGGGCCGGAGCCCCAGGGGGTGTCCGACAATCCCTGGGCTCCCCGCACACCTTCCGCCCGACCCCTGTCATGTCTTCGCCGGCCCGTGCGGCCGGCGCGCCCGAGAGAGAGTTCCGCCTTGGCTCCTGCCGTCCCGCCCCCGCCGCGACCGCCGCAGAACACCGGGGCAGCACTGGAACTGCTGGTCCACGGGGTCGGAGGCGCCACCCCGCAGGAGATGCTCGGCGATCCCCGCACCGTCCGGGTCACCGGCGACGCGACCGCCGCCGTCTACCGGCGCACCGAGGACGCCGACGGCGAGCAGCACCCCGAGCGCTACCGGGACGAGCCGGTCGCCGAGGCGTACTGCTGGTCCGGGCTCACCTCCGGCAACGGGTCCCGCGCCCTGTGGCTGCTGCTCCTGCCGTTCATGGTCGTCAACCTCGCCCACTGGATGCGCCCCACCGCCACCGGCCGCCGCCGCGCGGTCCGGCTGTACGGCGTGGTGGTGCGGCTCGTCGCGCTCAGCCTCACCGTGCTGCTCACCGCGGCCGCCTGCGAGGTCGCGCTGGACCTGGTGGCCTGGCAGTGCGCGGGCACCTCCGCCTGCTCCGAACGCCGCTCCTGGCTCGGCTTCCTGTCGAGCCATCAGGGCGGCTGGTGGTCCCAGCCCGGACGGCGCCTCGCGCTGGCGGCCGTCGTGCCCGCCGCTCTGGTGGGGCTCCTGTGGTACCTCTCCAACCGGACCTGGAGCGCCTACGAGTCCCAGAGCCCGCTGGACGCCACGGACGCCGACGGGTGCGACCCGGACGGGACCGAGGAGGTCCACGGGCCCGGCGCGCCGGACATCGCCGACGATCCGGAGTCCGCGCGGCCGGTTCCGCCGGCGCTCAGCAGGCCCGGCTTCTGGTACGGCCGCCGGCTCGTGTCCCGGCTCCGCGCCGCGCACACCGCCGCCGGCTTCCTCACCGTCGCGGCCTTCGTCATGAGGGCCGCGGCCCGCCACGACCGGACCGTCGGCAGCTCGGTGCCGCCGGTGTTCGGCCTGGTCATCGAAGCGGCGCTGGTCCTGTGCGCCGTGGTCGTCGTATGGGTCGTCTGCCGCCGGGGCCGCAGCGAGAGCGTCCGGGACACCCGGGTCGACGGCGCCCTCATCACATACCTGCCGGGCTCCGCGCTCGCCCTGCTCGGCCTCGCCGTCGTGCACGCCGGCTGGTCACGCCCGGAGTGGGCCTCCTCCGGCAGCCTGTCCGGCGAGACCGCCTTCCGGCTCCTCGCGCTCGGCCAGGGCCTCCTCGTGGTGATCATGGCCCTGGTCGCCCGCAGCCTCTACCGCCGCGCCCCCGAACCCCGCACCACGCTGTACGGGCTCGGCGGCCCGTCCGTCGCCATGCTCGCCTGCGCGCTCGGCGGCGTGATGACCGGCGGCGTGGCCCAGCGCGTCGCCGACTGGCTGGACGGCCCCGGCACCCCGGGCACGGGACGCGGCTCCATCATCGAGGGCCCGCCCGTCCTGCTCAGCTGGCAGGCCTCCGTCATCCCGGTGCTGCTGCTCCTGCTGCTCGTCCCGGTCGTCTTCCTCGTCGTCCGCACCGCCCGCCGGGCCCGCCGCATGGGCCCGGACATCGAGGCCGAGTACGCCCCCGAGCCGCCCGACCGCGCCCGCACCCGGCGCATCGCCCGTATCCGCGCTACCGCCGGCCTCACCGACTCGGCCCCCTGGATCGTCGGCGTGGTCTCCGCCGCCACGCTGCTCCTCGGTGCGGCGGCCGTCGTCGGCTCCTGGACCAGCGGCGAGGTGCCGGGCCTCGCGACGGACGGCGCCTCGGCGCCCGTCGAATCGCTCGCCGAGGCCGCCCAGTCGACCGGCTCCTGGCTGATCGGCTTCGGCTTCATCCTTTTCGTCGCGAGCGGCCGCCGCGCCTACCGGGACGCCTCCGCCCGGCGCACCATCGGCATCCTCTGGGACGTCGGCACCTTCTGGCCGCGCGCCGCCCACCCCTTCGCGCCACCGTGCTACGCCGAGCGCGCCGTCCCCGACCTGGCCTCCCGGATGAGCGCCTGGACGGCGACCACCCAGGGCCGGCTCATCATCTCGGGCCACTCGCAGGGCAGCGTCCTCGCGGCCGCCGCGGTCTGGCAGCTCCCGGACCCCGCCCGCCGCCGGGTCGGGCTGCTCACCTACGGCTCGCCGATCGAGCGGCTGTACGGTCGCTGGTTCCCGTCCTACTTCGGGCCCGTGCCCCTGCTCGGCCTGAACCGCTCGGTGCACTGCTGGCGCAACCTCTGGCGGGCCACCGACCCGATCGGCGGACCCGTCCGGCTGAGCGCCGACCCCGACCCCGGCGTCGACCGGGGCCCGCTGAAGGACCCGCTGGCGTACGGACGTACGACCGCGCTCCCGCTGCCCGAACCGATCCTCGGCCACTCCGACTACCAGGCCGACCCGGTCTTCGCCACGGCACGCGGAGCCCTCCTCGAAGAGCTCGGCCCGCGACTGCCCCGGCAGGGCGGGGACACGCTGGAGAAGGGTCAGAAGAGCTCGGGGAGGTCCTCCGGGTAGAGCAGGGTCAGGTCGTCCGTGCTCGTCTCGGCGAGCTGGGCGACCCGGCCCGCGTGCCGCTCCACCATCGACTCGAAGGTCTGCCGGGCGGTGCGGCCGTTGCCGAAGGCGGGGCCCTTGGGGAGCGCGGTGAAGTACTTCAGCAGCGCCTCCCCGGTCCCGTCCGCCAGGCTGTACTCGTGCTCCTCGGCCTGCTGTTCGACGATCCGCAGCAGTTCCTCGGGCAGGTAGTCGTGGAAGGTGATGGTCCGCGAGAAGCGGGAGGCCACCCCGGGGTTGACGGTGAGGAACCGCTCCATCTCGTGGGTGTATCCGGCGACGATCACCACCACCGCGTCCCGGTGGTCCTCCATCAGCTTCACCAGCGTGTCGATGGCCTCCCGGCCGAAGTCACGCCCGGAGTCCTCGGGGGAGAGCGCGTACGCCTCGTCCACGAAGAGCACTCCGCCGCGCGCCCGGTCGAACGCCTCCTGGGTCCGGATCGCCGTCGAGCCGATGTGCTCACCGACCAGGTCGACCCGGGACACCTCGACCAGGTGGCCGCGTTCCAGCACGCCGAGCGAGGCCAGGATCTCGCCGTAGAGCCGGGCGACCGTGGTCTTGCCGGTGCCGGGGGAGCCGGTGAAGACGAGGTGGCGGCGGACGGAGGCGGCCTTGAGCCCGGCCTCCGCGCGGCGGCGGCCCACCTCGATCATGTCGGTGAGCGCCCGCACCTCGCGCTTGACGCTCTCCAGCCCCACCAGCGCGTCCAGTTCACCGAGGACCGCCGCCGAGTCCCGGGCGGGCTCGGCGGCCGGGACCACCGGTTCGGGCTCCACGGTCCGCTGTCCGGGCATCGTGTTCAGCAGGCCGGGCGTGGACCGGGTGGCCGTCAGTACGGCGGGGGCCGGAGCCGGTGCCGTACGCAGACCGCTCTCGTCGCTCGTGCAGTCCGTGACCACCGGGCCCGACGTGCCGGAGCCGTCGACGCCTTCGGGGAACTCGTAACCGCCGCGCGCGCACCGCTCGGTGCGGCAGCGGGTCAGCGTGGTGCGGCAGCCGTCCATAACGTGGAAGCCGTACCCCTCGCTGCCCGTCACCCGGCAGCTGTCGAAGGTGCCGCGGCCCTCGGCGGAGACGTAGAACCCGGCCTCGGCGGGGTTGGTGACGGTGCACCGCTCGATCACCGGGTCGGCGCCCTTGGTGACGATCACGCCGGTCTGGGCCGTGTCGATGGTGCAGTTGTTCAGCGTGCCGCCGCTGCCGTGGTCGCGGAACCAGGCGCCGGTGGAGGTCTCCCGGATCCGGCAGTCGTCCAGCTGCGCGGTGGCGCCGTCGCTCACCGAGACGGCGGTGTTGCGGATCTGCGAGAGGTCGCTGTCCACCACGTCGGCGCGCGAGCCCCGGTCCAGGACGAAGAGGGCGTCCGGCACGTCGTGGACCCGGCAGGCGTCCAGTATCACCGTGGCGCCGTCGCTGACCCAGACCGCCGGATAGTCGCCCGTACTGTCATGGATCTCGCACTGGTTGGCGTCCACGCGCGTGCCCGGGTCCCAGACCGAGAGGCCGTTGCGGCCGAAGCGGCGGACCGTGGAACGCGTCAGCGTCAGCACCGAACGCGACCGCAGGTCGATCGCGTTCTCCGGAATGTCGTGGATGTCGCAGTCGGCGAGCGTCAGCACCGCGTCGGTGTCCAGCGTGACGCCGTCGCCCGAGGTGCGGTGCACGGTGCAGTCGGTGAGGTGCGCGGTGGCGCGGGCGGTCACCTGGACGCCGCTGCCCTTGACCTCGTACACCTCGCAGCCGATCGCCTCCAGACCGCTGCCCTCGCCGGTGACGCCGATGCCCGCGCCGGAGGAGTGGTGGATCCGGCAGCGGTCCAGGCGCGGGTGGCCGCCGTCGCGGACCGAGACGCCGGACTGCCCGGCCGAGACGACCTCGCACTCCTCGAAGACCCCGCCGGCGCCGTCCAGGACGGCGATGCCGACCCCGGCCGGATTGTCGACGGTGCAGCGCCGCACGGTGGGCCGGGCCGCTCCCCGTACCTCGATGCCGGCGGCCGAGCGCGTCACGATCCGCAGGTCCGAGAACTCGGGGGTGCCGTCCTCCACCAGCACGGCCGGGGCGGCGGAGTCCTGCCCCTCGATGTGGAGATCCTGGACGATCGCGGAGGCGCGCACCGTGAGCGGTACGCCGTCGACCGGCGCGATCCGCACGGAGCCGACCGACCCATCGGGGCCGCGCAGGGTCACCGCGCGGTGGACGACGAGGTTCTCCCGGTAGGTCCCGGGCGCGACGGTGAGGACGTCACCGTCGGCCGCCGCTTCCAGGGCCGCGGAGAGGGAGGCGTACTCGCCCGTGCGGCGGCGCCATCGCGATGTGCCGGTGTGCGTCACCTGGACCGTGCCCTGTGCCATGGAGTTGCTCTGCCCCCACCTCGTGCTGTGCTGCCTCGGGTCGTGCTGTGAAGCCCTGGGGCCGTGATGGCCCGGGTCCGTCCGTCCGCCCGCCCGCCTGCCGAGGAGGCGGACGCGGTCGGACCACCGTAGCGCGCGGGAGGGGCGGGAGTTGACGACTCGGGCCGCCGGGGTGCTGTCGCCGCCCGCCGTACGTCGTCGAGGTGGCCGCCCTCCGTCAGCTGCCCGTTCCGGCACGGCCCCAGTCCGGGCCCGCGTCGGCCCACTCCCGGTCCAGGAGTGCGTACCGCTGCCGCACCAGGCGCCCTACGATCAGCCGCCTGCCCGCCTCGACGCACCCGGCGGCGAGCAGGAAGACGCCGATCCCGCCGAGCACCGCGTGCGTACGGGCCGCGTCCGCGTCCATCGGCGGTGGTACGGGGAGGCCCGCCGCGTCCGTCCAGACCCGCACCCGGGCCCCCGGCTCCCGGGACTCCGACGTGGTGACCTCGCCCGTGCGCGAAGTGCCGTCCGGCGCCCGCCAGGCCGCCATCACCGAGGTCCGCCCCGACTCGGCACCCGGGTCACCGGCGAACCGACGCGCCTGAGGCACCGGTCCGACCACGGTCGCGGTGACGGGCCGCCGCTCCTCGTGCTGGGCCCGTATCTCCTGCTGGAGCGAGGCGTCGGCGAGCGCACCGCCGGCCCATCCGGCCGCCGGCGCCCCCAGGGCCAGGAGCACCAGCGCGCCGAGCGTCACCCACGCCTCGCGGCGGTCGGTGGCGCGCCACAGCGGACTGTGCCGCCACTTGAGGACTCCCATTCCCATGCTTTCCCCCCGGTCATTCCCATGCTCCCCCGGGCCCCGGTCCCGGTCCCCGTGTCCTCAGTCGAGGATCTTGACGGGGTCCCCGACCCGGATCACCCCGGTCCCGTCCGGAATCAGATTCTGGCCGAAGAGCAGTTGATTGCCGACCCGGCGGTGGCGGGCCAGCGTGAGCAGCGGCTCCTTGCCGCGCTCGGCGGTCCGCTGGTCGGTGGTGGTGATCACGCAGCGGCCGCAGGGCTTCACCACGGAGAAGGGCACATCGCCGATCGCGATCCGCCGCCAGCCGTCCTCGGCCCATGCCTCGGTGGAGCCGACCACGACGTTCGGCCGGAAGCGGTCCATCGGCAACGGCCCCTCGTGCGGCCGGTCGCCCGCCGCGATCAGCGCGTTGAGGGCGTCGAGCGAAGCGGTGGTGGTCAGCAGCAGCGGATAGCCGTCGGCGAAGGAGACCATGTCCCCGGGGCGCGCGTACGCGGGGTCGACGGCTCTGCGGCGCGCCGGATCGTCGAGATGCACGAGCCGGGTCTCCGAGCCGAGGATCTCGCTGAACCAGGCGTGCGCCTCGTCCGAGGCCTCGGCGACCGTGACGGTGTCCCGGTGCAGCTCCACATCGATAAGGCGCTCCGGCACCGGCACCTCCACCCGCAGGAGCGGAGCGCCCGGGGCGGAGAGGGCGATCCCCCCACCGGACAGCGGCACCGCGGAGATCCGCGCCAGAAACGGCTGCTGTCGTTGGGTGATCACCCGCGGCGCCTTGTCGACCAGCATCCAACGGCGGTCGCCGTCGAGTCCCCATGGCTCGACGGCGATCTCGTCGGATGTCTGGGCGCCCAGCGATTTGACCGGATACAGGTGGACGGACCGGAGCACGGGAGAGGCCATAAGCCCCATCCTGCCAGTCACCTATCCATACCTACGCACGGTTTGTTCGCGGAGCCCGCGGCGGTCCGGAGGGTCAGTATCCCCGGCTCTGGTACGGCCGGTTGTACGGGTCCTCGTACGGCGACGGGGCCGGCGCGGGCCGCGGCGAGGCCGGGCGCATCGACTCGTACCCGATGCCGGGCGCGGGGCGCTGCGGCTGGGGCTGCTGCGGGTAGCCCCGGACCGCCGAGGGCTGCTGCGGGATGTACGGCGCCGGGGCGCTCTGCAGCCCGCCGCCGTACATCGGGGCGCTCTGCGCGGGGGCCTGCTGGTACTGCGGCATCGGCTGGTGCTGCTGCGGATAGCCGTAGGAGCCGACGGGCTGCGAGGGGGCAGCGGGCAGGGCCGGCAGCGCCGACGGCAGGGCCGGCAGATAGCTGCTGGACGTGTCGTACGCGGCAGGGACGCGGATCGGAGCGATCTGCGGGGTGCCCCGCTCCGCGACCAGGGAGTCGTAGATCGGAGTGTCGGGGAACGACGCGGCGTAGTAGCCGCCGCCGAAGGCGGAGCGAGGGGAGGTCATGGCACCTAAGTTAAGCCCACGATGTGCCGGTTGGGGAGCCCCCAATCCTGGGGTTATCCGATTTACGCGGGTTCTGTCGACCCGGCCGGACAAAACGTCGCCAAAGCTATCGTGGGGAGCGGGAGCGCTCCTTTCCGAGAGCCGTGGCTCCGCCCTTGCGCGCACGTCCTGTGACGATCGGGATGACCGCGAGGGCGACCACCCCGCCCGCGAGCGCCAGCACGGGGTACCCACTCCGCCCGACGACCAGCCCCGACACCAGGCTCCCCGCCGCACCGGCAATCGCGATGCCCACGTCCACGAGTCCCTCTGTCGTGGCACGCCGGTCCGGATGCAGGGCGTCGGTGACGATTGCCGTGCCGCTGATCAGCCCGAAGTTCCAGCCCAGCCCGAGGAGCACGAGAGCGGTGCTCAGAGCGGGCAGTGAGTCCGCCGGTGCCGTTGCGGAGAGGGTCCCGGCGAGCCGCGGAACACCCCAGGTGGCCGCGACTTCGCCCACCGGCGTCACCAGCATGGGTCCGGCCACGGCGCCCAGGGTGGTGGCGAAGAGGACCGTGCTGACCGCCCGCCCGCGCCGAGCGGGGGAGGCCAGGTCCGCACCGGCGTACCGCGCCATCAGGCCGGTCGCCGTTCCGACCCCGTAGACGAGAAGAGCTGGGAAGAGCAACGCGACGCTGCCCGTCGACGCCGCCGCCACCACACCGATGCTTCCGAGTGCGCCCGTCGCGTATCCGAGCGTCAGCCCGGGGCGGCGGCCCCGGGCCGCACACCAACGGCCGATGCTGACCGCACCGAGTGCGGCGCCGGCGGTGAAGAGTGCGCTCGGCACACCCGCGAACTCCGTCGAACCGAGCATGTGATCGGCGAGCAGCGCCCCGACGGTGACGCCTGCCGTGAGACCGGCGCCGCTCAGTATCTGTGCGAGCACGAGAACGGCCAGAACACGTCTTTGCTCCGGAACCTCGCCCGTGACCGGATGCCTGCCGCGAGTCGGCGAAGTGGCTTTTGGAGGTCTCCCTTTCGAAGGGCCCCGCTCAGACAACGGGGGCGGGTTTCAGATCCGCGATCTCCGTGAGAGAAAGGCCCATCTGCTCGTGGAGGAATCGCACGATGGTCCAGTGGGGCAGCGCTCCCTCGTCGAACGGCCCGAATTCCTGACAGTACAGGGGGATCCATCGTAGTGCCTCCTCCACGGCCTGCTCGCGCCCGGGCTTCTGCTGGTATTCCTCGTACGCGATACTGCGGTGCTCGATGAAACAACGCCCGGGCAGCCGCTCTTCACACAGGATGCGGTACTCGCGGGTCTGCAGGATGAGGTAGTGCCATATTTCGTCGATTTCCTGCTCGACGGGCAGGAAAAGCCCGCCGAGCCGGTCCCGGTGTCGGGAGACGAGGTGGAGATACCGCAGGCACTCGGTGACCTGGCGTTCCACGAAAGTCCGTGGTGCGTCCGGTTTCAGGTCGTGGAAATGCCGTACCACCTCGGTGTGCAGGGTACGGCCGAGAAGGCTCTTCAGGGCGTCGACGGAGACTGTCCGTTCGCTGGCCATGGCACTCCGGTTTCTCTGGGAGGGTGCAGGGCTCGTCAGGCGCGGTGGCCTACGAGCCAGGCGTACTTGCCGGAGCGTCCGACGGGGATGTGGGAGCGGTGCTCGATACGGCAGCGGCGCGCGGTCAGTTCGCCGATGCGTTGCCGCAGTGATGCCGCCTCGGAGTCGTCGACCGGCTCGTCGTTGAACGTCGTGTAGAGCAGCGTTGCGCCCGTGTTGCCGCGGAGCTGGAGTTGGTGGAGGAAGATCTGGGCGGAGCTCTCGCCGACGCACCGGTCGAGGTCTCCCTGGGCCACGGGCCCGTACGGTGTGCTCAGCAACTCCTTCAGCCGACCGCAGAACTGGGTGATCGCTCCGGGGTCCGGTGCGCCGTCCAGGGTGCGTACGCAGTCGCCGGAACGGTAGCGGACGAGCGGCATGTAAGGGTTTCGCACGCTGGTGACGACGAGCTGGTGGATCGAGCTCCCCGGGGCCACCGGCAGGAGCTCGACGCTCATCCTGTCCAGATGCGGCCGGTACCTGCCCTCCCGATCGCTGAAGAAGAGGTAGCCGAGTTCCGTGCTGCCGAACAGGTCGATGACCGGGCAGGCGAAGTGCCGGCCGAGGAAGCGCCGTACGTTCACCGGGGTGTACTCGTAGGCGTGGATGATGCTGGCAGGTGCCGCGAGGGAGCCGAGCAGGCCCCAGCCCTCGGCCTTCCGTACCAGATGCGCCAAGTGGTAGCCGGAGCAGTCGAGGTGGTACTGGTCTTGCGGGTGCGCGCTCCGGGCCCGGTCGATCTCGCCCAGCATCCGTACGACGTCCTCCCGGTCCCACTGCCCGGGATCCAGCCGGAGATTGAGGTAGCAGGTGCGCTCGTCCAGCCAACGGTCGTCCAGTGTGGGGACGGGGCCGGGTTCCACGCCGCGGCGGGCGGCGTTGACCCGCGCGACGTGCTCGGTCGCGAGGACCGTGGTCAGTGAGACACGGCGACACCCCGACTCCCACGTGCCGGCGATGTCCGGATGGGTCCGCCACAACTCGTAGTACGAGTGGAGCAGGAAGTACGGAGGGCGGATGATCTGCATCCGGGCGTGGTTGGTGCCTGTGGACAGGACGAACTCCGCCTCGCCGGATTCCAATGCCGCAGCCAGGCGGGGCGTCATCCAGTTCTGGGGAAAGCCGCGGGCGATCTCCGGCTTGTCCAGCACGGGGAAGTAATGCTGGGCCAATGACTTCTGATAGATGGGTATGTCGCGAATGTGTTCGATGATGTCGGGGGTGGGTTGGCCCATCATTAGTTCCTTCTCATGATGCGCATCACTGGCACGGAAGGTGATATGGGGGAGGTCGGATCCAGGAGGCCCGGTAATTCTCCGAGGTGGGGGAGCAGGCTCACGGAGTCACTTCCGGGCCTCCGGTCACGGTCGGTCAGGAGATGCAGCCGACCTTCGGCGTCGTGCTGATGCAACCGCTCTTGGGTGCGGCGCTGATGCAGCCGGTCTTCGCCGCCGACTGGGCCGAGTTGGCGGCGAGCCAGTTCTCCCAGACGCCGTCCTGTGCCATCTTCTGGATCAGCTCTTCCATGGTGTCCTCCGGTAATCGTACGGAAGGTTCGCCTGTGATGTGCCGACGGGTAATGGGTCCGTCGTGGCGTGCCCGGTGAATGTAAAAGCGCGATTGAGTGACTGTCAATGAATGGCAATGCGGACCCCGCGGAAAGTGGCCCCGACGGCGCGTGGTTGGCGCGATCGCGCCCCTGGACGCCTCGGCGCCGCTCGCGTGCGACGGTGCAGGTGAAAGCCGCGATCGTCGGCTGTGGTCGGGGGTCCGTGCAGTGACGGCCCCTGATTCATGAGAATGCTCTCCTCATGTCCATTCCCTGGTCCGTACCAAGGCAGACTGGTTCGATGCTGTGGCGCAAGGTGGTGCCGGTAGTGGCGAGCTGGGGAATGGGGACGGTGGTGGTGCTGGTCGTATGGTTCTGGCCCGAGCGGAACGTGCCACCCTCCATGGGGCCCGCTGTGGTCGTGCCGGCCCTGCACGGCCCGACGCCCTCGATCGCCGGCTCATCCGGTCCCCGCCGTCTCCCGGTGGCACCACCCCTCGCCACGCCCAGCCCGGTGTGCACCTGCGGCGGCCTGGCCGTGCAGCCTTCTTCCGCACCAGAGGCTGACGACGATGAGGGCGACGTCCGCGACGGGGCCGGAATCAGCGGCGGAGGAGGGGCGTCACGGGCAGTCGACAGCGATGAGGAAGAGGACGACGACGAAGACGACGACGAAGACGACGACGAAGGCGAGGGAGCGTTGCAGGCTCCCGTGGAAGAAGCGAGCCGTGAGGAGGCATCAGGCAGTCCTCGGGAGCAAGCGGAGAACGAGTGGGACGACTGATGCTCAAGCCTTCGGCCAGTGCGCGGTCGCGGATCGTGGGCTGGATGCTCCTGTTGCTCACCGCTGCCCTCGCGGTACCCACCTTCGGGATCACCATCGTCTGGCAATCGGAGTTGAACCGTCAGCTGGACGCACAACTCGTCTCCGAAGCCGATAAACTACGCGCTTTCGCCCGTACGTCACGCGATCCGTACACCGGTGAGCGCTTCACCTCAGGCGCCGCGCTGCTGACGTCCTTCATGACGGTGCACCGCCCTGAGCACGACTCCGTCTTCCTCAGTGTCGTCGACGGGCGCGCAGACCGGCGCAGCCCCGGCCCGGTCCCCGCCCGCCTGGACCGTGACCCGGAGTTCGTGGCCCTGTGGGCACGCACGGGCGACACCCGTATCCGATGGCTGGACTCCCCGGCCGGCAGAGTCCGCTACGGCGTCGTCCCCGTACAGGTGGTGGGTGACCGAGCCGACACGCGACTGGTCCTGTTGTCCTTCCGGGACCGGCAGCTGCGGCAGGAACGCCAGATGGCGCGGATGCTGCTGACATCGGGGCTCTGCGCCCTTGTCGTCGCGGGACTGGCGAGCTGGCTGGTGGCCGGCCGGGTACTGGCTCCGATCCGGCTTGTCCGGAAGACGGCCGAGCGTATCAGCGAGACGGACCTGACCCAGCGGCTGCCGGTCCGAGGCAGCGACGACGTGGCTGCGCTGGCCGAAACGTTCAACCACATGCTCGACCGGCTGTCCCACGCCTTCACCGCGCAACGCCGTTTCCTGGACGAGGTCGCGCACGAATTGCGCACCCCCATCACGGTTCTGCGCGGGCATCTGGAACTGATGGACGGAGACCCCGACAGCGGGCGGCGGCAGACCCGGTCGCTGCTCCTGGACGAACTGCTGCGGATGAACCGGATCGTGGAGGATCTCCTGCTCCTGGCCCGGGCCGAGCGCCCTGACTTCCTCACCCCCGGGCCGACCAGTCTGACCGACCTGGTGGTCGACGTGGCAGCCAAGGCGCAGGCGCTGGGACGCAGGCGATGGACGGTCGCCAGTGTCGCCGATGCCAGTGTGCTGCTGGACGAGCAGCGGATGACCCAGGCTTTGATGCAGCTTGTGTCCAACGCGGTCAGCCACACCGAAGACGGGGACACCATCGAGATCGGGTCGCGCCTGTGGCTCGGCCGGGTGCGGGTGTGGGTGGCGGACACCGGGCCCGGCGTGGCAGTGCAGGACCGCGAGCGGATCTTCGAGTGCTTCTACCAGGCCGGCCCCGCACACACCGGCCGGACCGGAACGGGCATCGGTATCGGGCTCGCCCTCGTCCGTGAGATCGCCCAGGCCCACAACGGCGTCGCCCACGTCGAGGAGGCCCCTGGAGGCGGGGCGCGATTCGTCATCGACCTTCCGGCACTCCACCCCCCAAGGGAAGGAACCCATCGTGAGCAGGATCCTGATAGCCGAGGACGAGGCAAGAATTGCGTCCTTCGTCGAAGCGGGGCTACGTCGTAGCGGGTACGTCACGCGGGTCGTGTCCGACGGAGTCTCCGCCTACGAGTACGGTCGCGGCCGGGACTTCGATCTCCTGATCCTCGACCTCGGACTACCCGGCCACGACGGGCTGACTGTGCTGCGCAAGTTGCGGGAGGCGCGTATCACCCTGCCCGTCGTCATCCTCTCCGCACGCGACAGTGTGCGCGACATCGTGTCCGGCCTGGAGAATGGTGCTGACGACTACATAGTCAAGCCTTTCGCCTTCGACGAGCTCTTAGCACGTGTTCGGCTGCGCCTGCGCCGAGAGGAGCCGGCGGAGAACTTCCTGCTGCGTGTGGGTGATCTCCTCCTTGACCTCCGCACCCGTCGGGCCCAGGCCGGCGAGCGTGTCACCGACCTGTCCGCCCGGGAGTTCGCTCTTGCGGAGATCCTGATGCGCAACCCCGACCGAGTCCTCTCCCGGGAGCAACTGCTCAGTCACGTGTGGGGGTTCGACTACGATCCTGGTTCGAACATCGTCGATGTGTACATCCGCTATCTGCGGCGCAAGATCGGAGCCGACCGAGTCCAGACCGTGCGCGGTGTGGGCTATCGGCTCCGGGTCTGAAAACCCGGCAGGAGACCGATCGCGCGTTTCGGTCCGCTCGACGTGCACGAGGCGTGGCCCCGGCCCGAGCGCGCGGCCGCGCGCTCGGGCCGGGGCCACTCGGCGGCCCTGTGCCGGTGGCGCCGTCAGCGGGCGAACTCCGCGTGCCCGATGAGAACTGTCTCACCACTGTCTCACCGTCAATTCATCGACGGGCACAAGACTTCACCTGACGGGTTATCAGTCGCGTGATGCCCGTGAACGGGGTACGGCTGCCACCGCGCCGACAGCAGGGAAGGGAGCGATCGCTCCGGCTGCCCTGCGGTGCGTCTGTCCACGCCCGTACCGGTGGACCTTCGAGGGACCGGGGCGAGCGAGGCGAGGGCCGGCCCCGTGCGACGAACCACACGCCACCCCTGTACGGAGGTATTCCTGTGCGACGAATGATCGACCACGCCCGCACCTTTCCGTCCCGCTGCGGTGGAGCGGGACGCGATCTCCAGGGCTTTGCGGACGGCCAGCGACCCTCTGTCATGTTCATCACCTGCTCCGACTCCCGGGTGGTGCCCAGTCTGCTGACCGGCTCGGGACCCGGCGAGCTGTTCGAACTGCGCACGGCGGGGAACATCGTCCCGCCCTACGATCCGGAGAACCCCACGAGCGAGATGGCGACGATCGAGTACGCGGTCTGCGTGCTGGAGGTGTCCGACATCGTGCTCTGTGGACACTCCCACTGCGGTGCCGTCGGAGCCATGGCCCGTGGGGAGGACCTGCGAACCCTGCCTGCGGTCCGCGGCTGGCTCCACCGGTCCGACCCCACGGGCAGCGGCCGGGACCGCGGCGACCTCGGCCCCGACGTCGCCGAGCCCGTCCAGCGCCATGCGGTCGCGCAGCTGGGGAAGTTGCGCGACTACCCGTGTGTGCGCCGGGCCGTCGGTGAGGGGCGCCTCGGTCTGCACGCCTGGTACTACGAGGTTCACACCGGCGTCGTGCGGGCCCACCACTCCTCAACCGGAACCTTCGCCTCCCTGTGACATCGGCATGCCGCAAGCGTGCGGGGCGTCCCGTTGCGAACCGGCTGTCACCCCCCCCCCCCAGGAGCTGAAGTCGCCATGTCCTCTCCACAACTCCGATTACGTCCGGATGCCGTGTCCCGCGACATCCTGGCCTCGATCGTCGTGTTCCTCGTCGCCGTGCCCCTGTGTGTCGGTATAGCGGTCGCCTCAGGTGTCCCCGCAGAACTGGGACTGGTCACGGGGATCGTCGGCGGCCTGGTGGTCGGTGCGATGCCCGGCAGCTCGCTGCAGGTCAGCGGCCCGGCCGCAGGACTCACCGTCCTGGTCTACGAGGCAGTGACCACTCATGGCGTCGCTGCGCTCGGCGTTCTCGTCCTCGCTACGGGACTGCTCCAGGTCGGGCTCGGTCTCGTCGGCTTCGGCCGGTGGTTCCGCGCCATCTCGACCGCGGTCGTCCACGGCATGCTCGCCGGTATCGGCCTCGTCCTGATCTGCAGTCAGCTCTACGCCCTGGCCGGGGCCAGCGCGCCCGGGAACGGTCTCGACAACGTGGCAGGGCTACCGGATCTGTTCACTCGCTTATCCGGCGCCACGGCCGTTTCCTCCTGTGTCATCGGCGTCGCCACCATCGCCATCCTGGTCCTGTGGAAACGGCTCCCAGGACGGCTGCCCCGACTGATCCCCGGGCCGCTGGCCGCCGTGGGGCTGGCCACGGTCGCGGTGGCAGTGTTGAACCTGCCCGTCGCCACGATCGAGGTCCGCGGCCTGGTGGACTCGCTGCGGCTGACAGGCCTGGACGACTTCGGTCTCCTGACGAATCCCGCCCTGCTGGGCGCCGTCCTCGCCTTCACGCTCATCGCCTCGGCCGAGTCACTGTTCAGCGCGGCCGCCGTGGACCGGATGCACGACGGCCCGCGCACCCACTACAACAAGGAACTCATCGCACAGGGAGCCGGAAACACCGTGTGTGGCCTCCTGGGCGCATTGCCCATGACCGCCGTCATCGTGCGCAGCGCCGCCAACGTCCAGGCCGGCGCGCGCACCAAGGCGTCACGGATCCTGCACGGGGTGTGGCTGCTGCTGTTCGCGGCGCTCTTCCCCGCCGCACTCGGGCTGATACCGGTGGCCGCTCTCGCGGGTGTGCTCATCCACGCCGGTGCCAAACTCATCCCCGTCACGATGTTCCGCCCGCTCTGGCGCGATCACCGGGGTGAGGCGGTGGTCCTGGTGGTGACCGCGCTGGCGATCATTCTGACGGACTTGTTCATGGGAGTCCTGCTCGGTATCGGGATGGCTGTCGTCAAGACGGCTTGGGAGACCTCCGCCGTACGCCTGGACATCGAGGAGCTCGACGACCGCACCACGGTCGCCCTCACCGGCAGCGCCACCTTCCTGCGTCTGCCCCTGATCCTCGACACCCTGGAGGCGTTGCCCAAAGACCGACCGGTGGAGCTCGACCTTTCACGGCTGCGTCACGTGGATCACGCCTGCCGCACCGCTCTGGAGGCCTGGAGCGCTCACAACAGAGCCGCCGCCCCGTCGATGGACGGTACGCCACGCGAAGCCGCCCTCGCTGCCGCGGCTCCGGACGGTGAGGGACCTCCCCGCCCGACGGCGGGCTAGACAACCTCCGGTATGCCGCGGTCAGAGCGAACCGGTCCTCCACATGACCGACCTCGCAGCAGCCCGCGAACCGGACCGGACGCACCGGCCGAGTCCGCGGGCTGTCGACTGCGGATGGCCGAGCAGTCTTCGTGCCGGTGTGGCGCACCCCGCCGCGGCGGGGGATTAGGTTGTGCGGAAAGGCCTGCGGGCAGCCGGAACCGTGATGGGGGCGAGCATGACCATGCAAAAGGGAACCAACGTTCCGGTGCCTGCGGGCACCGTGCGCGTCGAACTGGGGTGGCGGGCCGCCGCGGGCACCCCTGATGTCGACGGTTCCGCACTCCTGTTGGTGTCGGGCAAGGTACGTGACGACGCCGACTTCGTCTTCTACAATCAGCCGGCCCACGCCTCCGGTGCCGTCCGCCACGAGGGCAAGCGGACCGCCGGTGACGGAGTCACCGACACCCTCCTCGTCGACTTCGGCAGGGTCGAGCCCGCGATCGACCGCATCATCGTCGCGGCCTCGGCGGACGGCGGCACCTTCGGCCGCGTGAGCGGTCTGTACGTACGGGTCGTCGACGCGGCCGGCGGCGCCGAGCTCGCCCGCTTCGACTCCACGGACGCCACGATCGAGACCGCGTTCATTCTCGGTGAGCTGTACCGGCGCCAGGGCGCCTGGAAGTTCCGCGCGGTCGGGCAGGGGTACAGCAGCGGGCTGGAGGGCCTGGCGACGGACTTCGGTATCTCCGTCGACGAACCGCAGCGGGCCGCAGCGCCCGCACCGGCCAGGCCCGCCGCCCCCGCCCCCGTACCGCCCACGCTTCCGGCCCCCGCTCCCGTACAGCCCACGCCTCCGTCCCCCACCCCGACGCTCCACGTCGCCCCACCCGCCCCGCCGGCCCCTCCCGCCCCTGCGCCGCAGCCCGTGCGGCTGTCCAAGGTCACACTGACCAAGGAGGCCCCGTCCGTCTCGCTCGCGAAGCAGGGCGGCACCTCCGGCGCGCTCCGCGTCAACCTCAACTGGGAGGTGCGCAAGCAGTTCAAGGGCTGGGGGGCCAAGCTCGGCCGGGCCGTCGCGATGCACGGCGATCTCGACCTCGACCTCTGCGCGCTGTACGAACTCACCGACGGCCGCAAGGGAGTGGTGCAGGCCCTCGGCAACGCCTTCGGCTCGCTGGCCCAGCCGCCCTTCATCCACCTCGACGGCGACGACCGCACCGGTGCGCTCTCCACCGGCGAGAACATGACCGTCAACCTCGACCGCAAGGACCTGCTCCGCCGCGTCCTGATCTTCGTCACCATCTACGAGGGCGCCCGGAGCTTCGCCGACCTGCACGCCACGGTCACCCTCCAGCCGCAGAACGGCGCGGCGATCGACTTCTCCCTCGACGAGTGCACCGTTCCCTCCACGGTCTGCGCGCTCGCGCTGATCACCAACAACGGCGGCGACCTCACCGTGCAGCGCGAGGCCCGCTACCTCGTGCCCGACCGCGGCGTCAGCCCGCAGCGCACCATCGACGCCGCCTACGGCTGGGGCATGAACTGGACGCCCGGCCGCAAGTGACCGGCGCGCCCGCCCGGCCGGACCTCACGGAGTCACCGGCCGGGCGCGGCGCCCGCCGTCCCGTCCGGATCGGGCCGGGCATAGGTGCGGCCCTTCCACGCGGCCCCGCGACCCCGGTAGTGCCGCACCGCCGAGTCCACCGTCATCAGCAGGTACAGCACCGCCGTCAACGGCAGCAGCGGCCCGAGCCACGGCGACTGCCGGTAGTACGCCAGCATCGGCAGGTACGTCGCCGTCATCACCGCCCACGCCGCGCCACCCGCCCAGGCCGCCACCTCGTCACCCGTCGCCAGACCCGCCACCAGGGTCGCGGGCGGTGCCACGTACACGAGGAGCAGCCCCGGCACGGTCCCGGCCAGCAGCAGCGGACTGTGCCGCAGTTGCGCGTACGCACTCCGCGCCACCATCCGCCACAGGTCCCCCAGCCCCGGATACGGCCGCACGCTGTCCACCCGGTCCGCCAGCCCCAGCCAGATCCGGCCGCCGCCGCGCCGCACCTCCCGCGCCAGCGACACATCGTCGATCACCGCCTGCCGGATCGACTCCGGGATCCGCGCCCGCTCGGCCGCCTCCGTCCGCAGCAGCACACAGCCGCCCGCCGCCGCAGCCGTACGCGACCGGGCCCGGTTCACCCGGCGGAACGGATAGAGCTGCCCGAAGAAGTAGACGAACGCGGGCACCACCAGCCGCTCCCAGAAGCTCTCCACCCGCAGCCGCGCCATCTGCGACACCAGGTCGTAGCCGTCCGGCCCCCCGGTCCCGGCCGCCGCCACCAGGTCCCGCAGGCTGTCCGGCTCGTGCGCGATGTCCGCGTCCGTCAGCAGCAGGAAGTCCGGCTTCTGCAGCCTGGCCAGCGCGATGCCGTGCCGCAGCGCCCAGAGCTTGCCCGTCCACCCGGCCTCCGGCTCCCCGGGCTCCACCACGGTCAGCGGCAGCCCGCCGAAACGTGCCGCGAGCTCGCGTGCCAGCTGCCCGGTGCCGTCGCCGGAGCAGTCGTCGACCAGGATGATCCGCGCCTCGCCCGGATAGTCCTGGACCAGCAGCGACGGCAGGCTCACCGGTAGCATCTCCGCCTCGTCGCGGGCCGGTACGACCACCGCCACCGACGGCCAGCGCACCGGTTCGGTACGCCGGGGCAGCCGCTGGTCGGTCCGCCAGTAGAAGCCCTGCCCGAGCAGCAGCCACACCCACGCGATCAGGGAACCCACGGCGATCCAGGCAACGGCGCTCATTGGCCGCAGTCTGCCCCACGGAGCCCGGTCCGCAAGGGCTGTCGGCTAGGGTGACCGGGTGAAGATCGCGCTCATGGACTCCGGAATCGGCCTGCTGGCGGCAGCGGCCGCCGTTCGCCGGCTGCGGCCCGACGCCGAGCTGGTCGTCTCCTCGGACCCCGGCTCCATGCCCTGGGGCCCGCGCACGCCCGAGGACGTCACCGCCCGCGCGCTGGCGGTGGCCCGCGCCGCCGCCGCCCACCGGCCGGACGCGCTGATCGTCGCCTGCAACACCGCCTCCGTCCACGCCCTGCCCGCGCTCCGCGCCGCGCTGGAGCCCGCGCTGCCGGTCATCGGCACGGTCCCGGCCATCAAGCCTGCCGCGGCGGGCGGCGGCCCGGTCGCCATCTGGGCCACCCCGGCCACCACCGGCAGCCCCTACCAGCGCGGGCTGATCGCCGAGTTCGCCGGAACCGTCGACGTCACCGAGGTCCCGTGCCCGGGACTGGCCGACGCCGTCGAGCACGGCGACGAAGCCGGCATCGACCGCGCGGTCGCCGCGGCTGCCGCCCTCACCCCACCGGGCGTACGGGCCGTGGTCCTCGGCTGCACCCACTACGAGCTGGTCGCCGACCGCATCCGGACCGCCGTCCAGCAGCCCGGCCACCCGCCGCTCGTCCTGCACGGCTCCGCCGGGGCCGTGGCCGCGCAGGCGCTGCGCCGGATCGGCGCCGGACCCGCCCCGTCGGCCGCACCCACCGGCACGCTCACCGTCCTGCTCGCCGGCCGCCCCGGCACCCTGCCGGAGCCCGCCCTGGCCTATGCGGAGGGCCGCGCCCTGAAATCGGTCGCTCCAACCCGCTGACCTGCGGCTTTCCGGCGATTACCGCCGTACGGAACCCCCGTACACCCGGCGTCCGCCCCCGGGCCGGGCGGCTTGATCGTGGGTACGCTGCGGATATGACGGACCACTCCGGGAGCGCGCACCACGGCTCGACGCAGGCACCGTCCACCGTCTGGACCGGCCGCGCGACCAACCGCATCCAGTGGCTCCTGGCCCTGGCGGGCGCGGGCTGCATGGCTCTGGGCATCGAGCTCGCCGTGGTCTCGCCCTGGTCCTCCGGGATCGCCCCGCTGCTGATGTCCGTCGTCGGCTGCCTCGCCGTCGGCCTGCTCATCCTCTTCGGGACGCTCGCCTTCGTCCATGTGGCCGTGAAGGTCGACGGCGACGCCCTGGAGGTCCGCTGCGGCCACGCCGGGCTGCCGCGCCGCCGGATCCTGCTCGACCATGTGGTCGGCGCGGAGTACGTCCCCAAGATCAACCCGCGCCAGTGGGGCGGCTGGGGCTACCGCTGGCGGCCCGAACAGGGCACCGCCGTCGTCGTGCGCAAGGGCGAGGGCATGGCGCTGCGGCTCGGCGACGGCCGCACCTTCACCGTCACGGTGGACGACGCGGAGACCGCCGTACGGTTCATCCGCGCACGCCTCCACCTGGCCGCGGGCGCGGAGCGTGACCGCGGCTGACCCCGGGGGACCCCCACAGGCCGACGCCCCGGGCACACAGCCGCCCACCGTAGACTCCGCCAGGTGAGCGCCACTATGACCCCCGTCGACGACCCGCCGCCCGCGCCGACGCCCCGTACCGCCGGAATCCTCCAGCGGCTCCTGCGCCCGGCCGCCGCCGCCCTCTCCGGGGCGCTGCTCTACGCGAGCTTCCCGCCCCGGCCGCTGTGGTGGCTCGTCCTGCCCGGCTTCGCGCTGCTCGGCTGGGTCCTGCACGGGCGCCGGCTGCGCGCCGCCTTCGGCCTCGGGCTGCTCGCCGGGCTCGGCTTCATGCTCCCGCTGCTGCACTGGACCGGTGAGGACGTCGGCCCGGTGCCGTGGCTCGCCCTCGCCACCGCCGAGGCGCTCTTCATCGCGGTCGGCTGCCTCGGGATCGCCGCCGTGAGCAGGCTCGCGTACTGGCCGGTCTGGGCCGCCGCCGTCTGGACCCTGGACGAGGCGGTCCGCGCCCGGATCCCGTTCGGCGGCTTCCCGTGGGGCAAGATCGCCTTCGGCCAGGCGGAGAGCGCGTTCCTGCCGCTCGCCGCGCTCGGCGGCACGCCGCTGCTCACCTTCGCCGTCGTGCTGTGCGGCTTCGGCCTGTACGAGGCCGTGCGCCACCTCCGTACGTACCGCTCCTCCGGCTCGGTGCGCCGCGCTGCCGCCGCCGGAGCCGCCGCCTGCGTCCTCGTGCCCGTCGTGGCGGCGCTCGCCGCGCTCCCGCTGGTCGACGACTCCGCCGAGGACGGCACCGCCACCGTCGCCGCGATCCAGGGCAACGTGCCGCGCCTCGGCCTGGACTTCAACGCCCAGCGCCGCGCCGTCCTGGACAACCACGCGAGGCGCACCACCCAGCTCGCCGACGAGGTGAAGGCGGGCAAGGCGAAGCAGCCCGACTTCGTCCTCTGGCCGGAGAACTCCTCCGACCTCGACCCGTACCTCAACGCCGACGCGTACGAGGTCATCGACGATGCGGTGAAGGCGATCGGCGTTCCGACCGTCATCGGCTCGGTGGTCGAGAAGGGCTCGGACAGCCTGCGCAACACGCTGATCGAGTGGGACCCGGAGAAGGGCCCCGTCGACACCTACGACAAGCGGTTCATCCAGCCGTTCGGCGAGTACATGCCGATGCGGACCGTAGCCCGCTTCTTCAGCGAGGACGTCGACCGGGTGCAGCGCGAGTTCGTCCCCGGCACGAAGGTCGGCGTCTTCGACCTCGCCGGTACGAAGGTGGGGCTGGTGACCTGTTACGAGGCCGCCTTCGACGACGCCGCCCGCGACACCGTCCTCCACGGCGGCCAGATGATCGCCGTGCCGAGCAACAACGCGACCTTCGGCCGCAGCGAGATGACCTACCAGCAGCTCGCCATGTCCCAGGTCCGGGCCGTCGAACACGGCCGGTCCGTGGTCGTCCCCGTCACCAGCGGGGTCAGCGCGGTCATCCGGCCCGACGGCACGATCGCCGACCGCAGCGGCATGTTCACGCCCGACGCCCTGGTCGCCGAGGTCCCGCTGCGCTCCTCGCTCACCCCGGCCACCCGGATGGGCGCGCTGCCGGAGGGCGTCATCGCGCTGCTGGCCGTGGTCGGCCTGGGCTGGGCCGGTGTGTCGGCGGTACGGGCACGGCGGGGCACCGCGAAGTAGTCCGGAAGCGGCCACGTAGGCTCGGATCCATGGCGACTCCCGACTTCATCCGCACCATCCGCGCCACCGCCGGACACCAGCTCCTGCTGCTGCCCGGGGTGACCGCCATCGTCTTCGACGACGAGGGCCGGGTCCTGCTCGGGCGGCGCGCGGACACCGGTGCGTGGTCGGTGGTCGGCGGCATCTCGGAGCCCGGCGAGGAGCCCGCGCAGACGGCGGAGCGCGAGGTGCTGGAGGAGACCGGCGTGCACTGCGTGGCCGAGCGCCTGGTCCTCACCCAGGCGCTCCAGCCGGTGGAGTACGCCAACGGCGACCGCTGCCAGTACCTCGACATCACCTTCCGCTGCCGGGCGACCGGCGGCGAGGCCCGGGTGAACGACGACGAGTCGCTGGAGGTGGGCTGGTTCCCGCTGGACGGGCTGCCGCCGCTCGCCGAGTTCGCGCTCTTCCGCATCAAGCAGGCGCTCACGCAGGGGCCGGCCTGGTTCCAGCCGACCCCGGTCGACGCCTGACCCCCTACTCGCTACTTGTCCGGCGGCCGCCACAGATGCCGGACCCGCAGCCAGACGTCCCGCGCCTGGCGCCCCGCCGTCGTACGGCTCCGCGCCACGAGCTGCCGGGCCTGCTCGGGCGTCTCCACCATCGGGCCCGAGCCGCGCAGCGGCCGCCCGGCCGTCTCGTGGAGGAAGAACGTGGCCACCAGGCCGATCACCCCGGCCACCATCAGGTAGTACGCGGGCACCATCTCGTCGCCCGTCGCCTCCACCAGAGCCGAGGCGAACAGCGGTGTGGTGCCGCCGAAGAGCGAGACGGAGATGTTGAAGGCGATCGACAGCGCGCCGTACCGCAGCCGGGTCGGGAACAGCGCGGGCAGCGTCGAGGCCGCCGTCCCCGCGAAGCAGACCAGGAGCAGCCCCAGCACCGCGCAGCCGATGGCCGGCAGCAGGATCCCGCCCTGCCGGATCAGCAGGAACGCGGGCGCGGCCAGCACGATCAGTGCCACGCTGCCCGCCATGAACACCGGTCTGCGGCCCCACCGGTCCGAGGTGCGGCCGACCGTCGTGATCATCAGCACCACCAGCAGCATCGTCCCCAGGACCAGCAACTGTGACGTGGTCTCCGGTTCGCCGAGCGTCTGGGACATGTAGGTCGGCAGATACGACGTGACCATGTAGTTGGTGACGTTGTAGAGCAGCACCAGGCCCATGCAGATGAGGACCGCCTGCCAGTGCCGGGTGAAGATCTCCTTGAGCCGGCCCTTCCCGGACTGCCGCGCCTCCTCCACCGGATCGTTCTCCTTGCGCGCCTGCGCCTGCGCCTCCTCCTCGCGCTGGAACGCCGGGGTCTCCTCCAGCTTGAGCCGCATGTAGAGGCCGATCAGGCCCATCGGGCCCGCGACGAAGAACGGGATGCGCCAGCCCCAGTCGGTCATCCCGTCGGTGCCGAGGACGGCGGTGAGCACGGTGACCAGACCGGAGCCGAGCGAGTAGCCGACGAAGGTGCCGAAGTCGAGCCAGCTGCCGAGGAAGCCGCGCCGCTTGTCGGGCGCGTACTCGGCGATGTACGTGGTGGCGCCCGCGTACTCCCCGCCGGTCGAGAACCCCTGCACCAGACGGCAGACCAGCAGCAGGAGCGGGGCGGCGAAGCCGATCGCGGCGTACGTGGGGAGGAAGCCGACGGCGAACGTGCTGGCCGCCATCATGATCATGGTGAGCGCCAGCACCTTCTGCCGGCCCACGCGGTCGCCCAGCGGCCCGAAGACCAGTCCGCCGAGCGGGCGCACCAGGAAGGCGGCGGCGAAGGTCGCGAAGGTGGAGACCACCTGGGCGCCGGGGGAGCTGGAGGGGAAGAACACCTTGCCGAGCGTTCCGGCCAGATAGGCGTAGACGCCGAAGTCGAACCACTCCATGGTGTTGCCGAGGGCGGCGGCCGTGACGGCCCGGCGCACCTTCGGCGGGTCGGTGACGGTCACGTCCTGCTCGCGCAGGGACCTCTTCCGTCGGCGGATGACCGTACGGACCATCCGTTCCACTGCGGCGTTGTCGTTCCCTCGGCGCGGCACCTCCCGATTCTTGGCCCGCCGCCCGCGACCGGCCTCCCGGGCGGCCCGCACGGGTGACCCGGCACCGCCCGTAGGAACGTCCGGTGTGTGACCCGGCGTCTGCCGGGGAGGTGTGCGGCATGCACTCCTGGAACCTCCACGACATGCCCGACCTCTCCGGCAGGACCGCCGTGGTCACCGGCGCCAACAGCGGCATCGGCGCCGTCACCGCGCTCGCCCTCGCCCGCTCCGGCGCCCGCACCCTGCTCGCCTGCCGCGACCCCGAGCGCGGCCGGCGCGCGCTGGAGGCCGTCCGCCGCGCCGCCCCGCGCTCCGACACCCGGCTCGTCCGCCTGGACCTGGCCGATCTGGCCTCCGTCGCCGAGGCGGCCGACACCATCGCCGAGGAGTCCGACGGCCGCCTCGACCTGCTGGTGAACAACGCCGGAGTGATGGCCCTGCCGCCGCTGCGCACGGCGGACGGCTTCGAGATGCAGTTCGGCACCAACCACCTCGGCCACTTCGCCCTGACCCTCCGGCTGCTGCCGGTGCTCGGCGCGGCGGGACCGGCCCGCGTGGTGACGCTCTCCTCGCTCGGCCACCGCATCGGCCGCATCGACCTCGACAACCTCAACGCCGAGTACGGGTACAGCAAATGGGGCGCCTACGCGCAGTCCAAGCTCGCCAACCTGCTCTTCACCGCCGAACTCGACCGGCGCGCCCGCGCCTCGGGCCGCGACCTGCTCGCCCTGGCCGCCCACCCGGGCCTCTCCGCGACGGAGCTGGGACAGGCGGGGCCCAAGCTGGCCGGCCGGAACTGGGCGGCGAAGCTGGAGCGGGCCTCGCGTCTCTACACCCAGCCCGCCTCCGCCGGCGCGCTGCCCGCGCTGTACGCCGCGACGCTGCCGGACGCGCCCGGCGGCTCGTACTACGGCCCCGGGCGCCTGGGGGAGACCCGGGGAGCCCCGGGGCCGGCCCGCAGGTCCGACCGGGCACGGGACATGGACATGGCGCGGGCGCTGTGGGACGCGTCGGCGCGGCTGACCGGACTGGATCCGGACCTCGTCTGAGCGGGAGGCGGTCCAGCGGGAACGGAGATGGCGATGTACGGTCAGCTCAAGGCTCTCACCGGCGGTTATGCGGTCAACGGCCTTGCACGGACAGTGAGTAGAGGAGAGACATGAGCGTCGACGACGTTGAGTTCCGCCGCAGGATCCGCTCCGATGTCCCGCACTCGGCGAGGGTGTGGAACGCCTGGCTGGGTGGCAAGGACAACTACCCCGTGGACCGCGAACTGGCCGACGCGGTGAGCGCCGCCTACCCGCAGATGGTCGACATCGCCCGCGCCTCCCGCGCGTTCCAGGCCCGCGCGATCCGGCACCTCGCCTCGCTGGGCGTCCGCCAGTTCCTGGACGTGGGCACCGGCCTGCCGGTGGCGAACAGCACCCACGAGGTGGCGCAGAGCATCGCGCCCGACGCGCGCATCGTCTACGTCGACAACGACCCCATCGTCCTCGCCCACGCCCACGCGCTGCTGACCAGCGCTCCCGAGGGCCGTACGGAGTACGTGGAGGCCGACCTCTCCGACACGGACACGGTGGTGGACGAGGCCGCGAAGACGCTCGACCTCACCGAGCCCGTGGCCGTCCTCCTGCTCTCGACGCTGGGTCACCTGACCCCGGCCGACGGCATCGAGGTCGTCCAGCGGTACATGGCCCGGATGCCGTCGGGCAGCTACCTGGTGCTCTGCGACACGGTGAAGACGCCGCAGACGCTGGCCGCGCAGGAGGCGTACGACTCCGGTGAGAACCCGCCGTACCTGGTCCGGGAGCCGGAGGAGATCACCGGCTGCGCCGAGGGGCTGGAGATCATCGAGCCGGGCTTCCTGTCGATCGCGCTGTGGCGCCCGGAGGAGGACGACCCGGTCCTGGTCGACCAGTGGGGGCTGGTGGCCCGTAAGCCGTAGGCGGCCGGCGGGACGGTGCGGTGAGCTGAGCGGCGGAGGGCCCGGGGAGGCCTCCGCCGCTCCGTCGTGTTCCGGTGTGACTGAGTGAATACCCCCCAGGGGGTGTACGGCGCCGTTTTCGGAGTAGAAGCCAGAGGCAACCGACACCGCACCACGACGAGAAGGGCCGCCGCCGCCATGATTCCTGAGCCTCGGACCATCGCCGCCCCGAAGGCCATGACGTTCGACCGGCTGCTGGAGAAGATCAGATACGAGGGCGCCTACCCCACCCGGGAACGCGCCGAGGAAGCTCTCCGTAGCGTCCTGGGCGGGCTCGGGGCGCAGATCACCGGCGAGGAGCGGGTCGCGTTCGCCGCCGCGCTCCCCAGGGAGGCCGCCCTGGTCTTCACCACCGAGGCCCCCGGCATCGTCCCGGCCCCCGCCGCCCGCTTCGTCGACGACCTGGCCGTGCGCACCGGCGGCACGGCGGCGACCGCCCGCTGGGACGCGGGCACCGTGCTGGCCGCGGTCGGCACGCTGATGGACCCGGCCCTCGTCACCCGGATCATCGACGACCTGCCGACCGGCTACGCCCTGCTCTTCGGCCGCGCCCAGCTCACCACGGCGGCCTGAGCGCGCCGGCCCGGTCCCAGCCCTCCGCCGGGCGCTCCGGCCGAGGGCGGGGCGACGGCCGCATCGGTGGGCGCCGGGACGGTGTCCTCGGCGCTCACCGCGCGGCCGCCTGAACCGCCGCGCTACCGGCGGATCGTCACCGGATCGGTCTCCGCGTCGTTGTGCCGGCGCGCCCAGTTCTCCAGCGCCACCCGGCAGGCGTGGTCGAGGTGGCGCAGGCCGCTCAGGTCCAGCTCTATGGGCTGGTCCTGCGGCAGTTTCTCCAACTGCTCCAGGATGCGCGGCAGCCGGAGGAAGGTCGCGTTGCCGGTGAGCGTCACCACGACCCGGCCGCCGGTGAGTTCGCGGGTGGAGAGCTGTACGTGGGAGGTCTCCCAGGCCGACTTGACCACGGCCAGCAGCAGACCCAGCACCACACCCTCGAAGAGGTTGGTCACCACGATGGCCAGCGCCGTGACCGCCAACAGCACGGCCTCACCGCGGTGTTCGCGCCAGAGCGGGCCGAACTCCTTCCAGGGCACCAGCTTGCACCCGGCGTGCACCAGGATCCCGGCGAGCGAGGCGAGCGGGATGATGCCGATGGCGGCGGGCAGCAGCGCGGCGAAGAGCAGCAGCCACAGCCCGTGCGCGACCCGGGAGAGCGCGGTCGTGGCCCCGGCCTGGACGTTGGCCACGCTGCGCACGATGACCGCCGTCATCGGCAGTGCCCCGAGCGCCCCGCAGATCGTGTTGCCGACGCCCTGCGCGACGAGCTCCTTGTCGTAGTTCGTACGGGGCCCGTCGTGCATCCGGTCGATGGCCGCCGCGCTGAAGAGGCTCTCGGCCGAGGCGATGAGGGCGAAGGCGAGGACGGTCCCGATGACCGCCACGTTCGTCAGGTTGCCGAACTCCGCCGCACCCGGCAGTTCGATGGCGTGGAGCAGGCCGTTCACATCGGCCACCAGCGGCCGCAGGCCGGCCAGCGCGGCGACGGCGGTGGCCAGGCCGACCGCGGCGAGGGGCGCGGGCACGAGCCGTACGCGTACGGGGAGCTTGGGCCAGATGAGCAGGACGGCCACGGTCCCGGCGCCGAGCCCGAAGGCGGTCAGCGCCTCGTTGTCCGTGGCGATCTCGGCGGCGAGCCCGGGCAGCCCGGCGAGTTTGGCGAGCGCGGTGCCCGGCTGTTCGGTGTCGGCCATGGCGTACAGCTGGCCCAGCACGATGACCAGGCCGATGCCGGCGAGCATGCCCTGCACCACGGAGACGGAGATGGCGCGGAACCAGCGGCCGAAGCGCGCGAAGCCCATCACCACCTGGAGCAGGCCGGCGGCCAGGACGATCGGCCCGAGCGTGCCGAGGCCGAACTCGGTGACCGCCTCGTAGACGAGCACGGTGAGGCCGGCGGCGGGCCCGCTGACCTGGAGCCTGCTGCCCGGCAGCATGCCGACGACGAGGCCGCCGACGATGCCGGTGACCAGGCCGAGTTCGGCCGGTACGCCGGAGGCGACGGCGACGCCGAGGCAGAGCGGGAGGGCGACGAGGAAGACGACGAGTGACGCCAGCAGGTCACGACGTACGACGTGGGGGTTCCTGAGTTCCTTCACGGAGATCACGGGTGACGATTCCCTTGAGGGTCAGATCCGCGCCCGGCCGGTGGCCGGGCGCGGATGGGTGGGGGCGGGAAGCCGTCAGAGGCGGCCGCACGACGGGCCGCTCTCCGGCCGGTGAACGCTGATCGAGCCGGGGTGCACTACGCCGCGGCTCGTACGGAAAGGTCTCGGGGGCCGGGCGTACGTGGGGAGCCCGGCCTCCTTTGCGTTCGCGGCGCCGTGTCCGGGGAAAGTCCGGACGGGTACGGCAAGGGACTTCATGGGTGGCCTGCCTCCTGCATCCGGCGGTGCCGGGGAGCGGTGTGGTCGGGTCGTATTGACGAATGCGCTGATTAAATCCGTATGAATGTTCGGAGAAGGAGGCGTGTTCCACCTCGGGTTTTCGTCGAACATCCGGCCCGTCCGTACGCGCGGCCGACGCCCGGACGTATACGACTACAGCTCAGCATATAGACCAGAACTTTGCTATCGCATTACCTTCTTGTGAAGGAACGCGAATGCGCCATTCTTGTCATTCATTCGGCTTGTTCTTTGTGATTGCGAAAGGCTTGGGGCGGGGGCGTCAGATGCGACGGCCGTGCAGGAAGAGATGCGGCTCCGGTGCGCCTGCCGGGTGATCCGGCGTGAACAGCACGCTGTGCCGCTCCTCCACCGCGAACCCCGCCCCGGCCACCACGGAGGCGAACTCCTCCTCGCCGAAGCTCGACACCACCACCGGCTGCCCCATGAAGACGGCGCGCACGTCCGCCACGTCCACCGGAACGGTGGCCACGGCCAGCCGGCCGCCCGGCTTCACCGCACGCGCCAGTCGGCCCAGCAGCTCCGTCTGCTCACCGCGGGACATCTGCAGCAGCGAGAAGTAGACGCAGACGGCGTCGAACTCCCCGTCCGCCCACGGCAGCTCCCGGACGTCGCCGCACCGGAACTCGGCCTCCGGCACCTGCCGGGCCGCCAGCGCGGTCATCACCGGGGAGACGTCGACGCCCACCACCCGGTGCCCCGCCGCCGCCAGCCGCCGGGCGGTCGGCACCCCCGTACCGCTGCCCACGTCCAGGACCCGGCTGCCCGGCGCGAGGTGCTCCAGCAGCCGGTCCAGCGAGGCGCGGTGGGCGGCCGAACCGGCGAACGCCCGCTCGTACTCGGCCCCCAGCGCGTCGAACACCGCCGCGGCGGGCAGGCCGTGGGCCACGCCCGGGTCGTCATCCGGGCGCTCCGCCGGCTGTCCCTGGCGCTCACTCATCGGCGTGGTCCTTCCGTGGTCCGGCGGCCGACCGGGGCCGCGTCCCCAGCGTCCCCGTACGCGCGTCTGAGTATGCGCGGCCCGCACCGCTGAGTACCTGCCCCGATGTTCCGCCGTCCGCCCGCTGTTCGAATGAGGCCATGGACTCCGCACCGCAGCCCCGCCCCCGCATCCAGCACGTCACCACCGCGGGCACCGCCCTCGCGGTCACGCTGCTCCCGCTGGTGGTCGGTGTGCTGCTGGCCAAGTCCATGGCGGCCGACCCGATGACCTCGGTGAACGCGCTCGTCACCAACGGCGCCCACCGCCCGCGGGTCTCGCCGAAGCAGTGGCGCAGCTGCGGCGGGGACGCCCTGCGGCGCCTGCGCGCCACGGGACGTCCCCGCCTCGTCCGCCGCTGAGCGGGACCCTTCTCAGCCGACCGGCTGCGCCTCGTCCGCCGACGGCCGGTCGAACTGGGTGCGGTACAGCTCCTCGTACCGGCCGCGTGCCGCGAGCAGTTCGCCGTGCGTGCCGCGCTCGACGACCCGGCCCGCCTCGACGACGAGGATTTGGTCGGCCGCCCGCACGGTGGAGAGCCGGTGGGCGATCACCACGGCGGTCCGCCCCTCCAGCGCCTCGCCGAGCGCCTCCTGGACGGCGGCCTCGGAGGTGGAGTCGAGGTGCGCGGTCGCCTCGTCCAGGATGACGACGCGCTGACGGGCCAGCAGCAGCCGCGCGATGGTGAGCCGCTGACGCTCGCCGCCGGAGAGCCGGTAGCCGCGCTCGCCCACCACCGTGTCCAGCCCCTGCGGCAGCGAGGCGATCAGCCCCTCCAGCCGGGAGCGGCGCAGCGCGTCCCAGATGTCGTCCTCGGAGGCGTCGGGCCGGGCGAGCAGCAGATTGGCGCGTACGGACTCGTGGAAGAGGTGCCCGTCCTGGGTCACCATGCCCAGCGTGTCGCGGAGCGAGTCGGCGCTCAGATCGCGTACGTCGACGCCGTTCAGCCGTACGGAACCGGCGTCCACGTCGTACAGCCGCGGCAGCAGCTGCGCGATGGTCGACTTGCCCGCGCCCGACGAGCCCACCAGGGCGATCATCTGGCCCGGTTCGGCCCGGAAGGACACCTCGTGCAGGACCGTGGTGCCGCCCCGGTTGTCCAGCGTCGCGACCTCCTCCAGCGAGGCGAGCGAGACCTTGTCCGCCGACGGGTAGCCGAAGGAGACCTTCTCGAACTCGACCGACACCTGGCCCTCCGGCACCTCGCGGGCGTCCGGCTTCTCGGCGATCAGCGGTTTCAGGTCCAGCACCTCGAAGACCCGCTCGAAGCTGACGAGCGCGCTCATCACCTCGACCCGGGCCCCGGCCAGCGAGGTCAGCGGGGCGTAGAGGCGGGTCAGCAGCAGGGCCAGGGAGACGACGGCACCGGCCTCCAGCGTGCCGCGCAGCGCGTAGTAGCCGCCGAGCCCGTAGACGAGGGCCAGCGCGAGGGCCGAGACCAGGGTGAGGGCGGTGATGAACGCGGACTGGATCATGGCGGAGCGGACGCCGATGTCGCGGACCCGGCGGGCCCGCACGGCGAACTCGGCCGACTCGCGTGACGGACGGCCGAAGAGCTTGACGAGGGTGGCGCCGGGCGCGGAGAAGCGCTCGGTCATCTGCGTACCCATCGAGGCGTTGTGGTTGGCGGCCTCGCGCTCCATTCCGGCCATCCTGGCTCCCATACGGCGGGCCGGGATGACGAAGACGGGCAGCAGGACCAGCGAGAGCACGGTGATCTGCCAGGAGATCGTGAGCATCACGGCGAACGTCAGCAGCAGGGTGACCAGGTTGGACACGACACCGGAGAGCGTGTTGCTGAACGCGCGCTGGGCGCCGATCACGTCGTTGTTGAGCCGGCTGACCAGCGCGCCGGTCCGGGTGCGGGTGAAGAAGGCGACCGGCATCCGCTGCACATGGTCGAAGACCGCGGTCCGCAGATCGAGGATCAGCCCCTCACCGAGGTTGGCCGAAAGCCACCGGGTGAGGAGACCGAGACCGGCCTCGGCGACCGCGATCAGCGCGATCAACAGGGCGAGCCGGGTGACCGTACCCGAGTCCGCTCCCCGCACGATGGCGTCGACGACCCGGCCGGCGAGGATCGGGGTGGCCACCGCCAGCAGCGCGGTGACGACGCTGAGCAGGAGGAACCGGTAGATACGGCTCCGATGGGGCCGGGCGAAGACCAGGATGCGCCGTAACGTCGCTCTGGAGAAGGGCCGCCGGTCGTGCTCGGCGTTCATCGCGCTGTGCAGCGATGTCCAAGCGGTGACTTCCATGTCCATGGGAGAGCTCCGAACTCTGCTGATGTGCCTGTGCGGACTGCTCAGAACGCTAAGCCCTCAAGTTTGGTTGAGGTCAACAGTGCGGTCCGTGCTCCGCCAGGCGCCGGTCATCGGCCGGTGCGAGCCCGCGAGCGAACCGGCGGCCGGTCGGGACGGTCATGCGGGGCTGGCATGATCGAGGGATGAACGAGAGCATCATCGCCGCGTGTGACGGCGCGTCCAAGGGAAATCCCGGACCGGCCGCCTGGGCCTGGGTCGTCGCCGACGCGCAGGGCACCCCTCAGCGCTGGGAGGCGGGCCCGCTGGGCACCGCGACGAACAACGTCGCCGAGCTCACCGCGCTGGCCGAACTGCTGGAGTCCACCGACCCGGCGGCGCGCGTCGAGGTGCGGATGGACTCGCAGTACGCCATGAACGCCGTCACCAAGTGGCTGCCGGGCTGGAAGCGCAACGGCTGGAAGACCTCGGCGGGCAAGCCCGTCGCCAACCGCGAGCTGGTCACCCGCATCGACGCCCTGCTCGCCGCGCGTACGGTGACGTTCCGCTATGTGCCCGCCCACCAGGTGGACGGCGACCCGCTCAACGCGCTCGCCGACCAGGCCGCCAGCGAGGCGGCGGTGGCGCAGCGGCCGGCGGGTACGGCGCACGGAGCGGCGGCCCTGCCCGTACCCGCGCAGGCGCGCTCCACGAAGGGGCGTACGGAGGCGGGGGAGGCGAAGGCGAAGGGCGCGGCCCGGGGCGGGCGGTCCTCCGGCTCCACGATCAAGGCGCGGTTCGCGGGGCGGTGCCACTGCGGAAGGCCGTACGCGGCCAAGGAGCCGATCGCGAAGAACCCGAACGGCTGGGGCCACCCGGAGTGCCGTACCGCCCCTGCCTGATCACACGCGAACCCTCGCCTGATGACGCGCGAGCCCCCGCCTGGTGATCACCTGGGGGAGTCCCGGCCCCTGCTCATGCGGGGAGCATCAGACGTCGGCCCAGACGAGCCGGCCGGCCAGCGCCGCGCGCGTGCCCCAGCGGGCCGCCAGGGCGTCCACCAGCAGGAGGCCCCGGCCGTCCTCGGCCAGGCAGTCGAGCGAATCGTCGCCGTCGGGTCCGTCCGCCGCCGGAGCCGCCGCGACGGGCAGCCCCGACGCGTCGGGCGAGGACGCCGGCCCCGGGATACGGGCCCGGCCGCGGTTCCACACGCAGATCCGCACCCCTTCCGCCGAGCGGAGAAGCCGGCAACGGATCCGGCGGGTGCTGGTGTGCTGCACGGCGTTGGTGACCAGTTCGGTCACTATCAGCGCCGCCGCCTCGATGCGTTCCGCGGGTTCTCCCCACGCGCGCATCGCCTCCTGCACCCGGTGACGGGCCTCGGGAACGCCCCCTGGCAACCGGGGGACCCACCAACTGTGCGCACCTCTGACTCCCCCGCTTTCCGGAGCGCGTTCAGCACTCATGGCTATTTCCGACATGTATGCACTCTCGGTGCAAAACGCGTACTTTGCAAGCGACAGAATGTTCAAGGCTCCGCTCCGGGGCTCGACGAACGAGGTACGAGCATGCGACCCCGCTCCGGCCCCACGGTGCAGCACCGCGTCCTGGCCGCCCGGCTGCGGATCCTGCGGGAGCAGGCGGGCGTCACGCTCCGGGCCGCCGCCGACGCGCTGGACGCGCACCCCGCGACCGTACGGCGGATCGAGCGGGCCGAGACCGGCCTCGACGCCCGGCAGGTCGCCGAGCTGCTGCGCTGCTACGGGGCCCCGCCGCGCGTCGCCGAGCCGATCCTGGCCGGGCTCGGGGCCGCGAACCTGCCCGGCTGGTGGCACCGGTGGCGGGACACGATGGAGAGCTGGCAGCAGGACGTCATCGGCGTCGAGTCCTCGGCCGCCCTGGTCCGCACCTGGCACCCGGCCCTCGTGCCCGAGCTGCTGCGCACCTCCGCCTACGCCGCCGGGCTCTACCGGATCCGCTACCCCGACGACAGCCCCGCCCGGCGCGAGCGCCGCCTGGAGCTGCTGCGGGAGCGGCAGCGCCGGCTGACCGAGCGCGGTACGGCCCTGTGGGCCCTGCTCCCGGCCGCCGCCCTGCACACCCGGGTCGGCGATCCGGCGACGATGGCCGGGCAGCGGCAGGCGCTGGCCGAGGCGATGGAGCGGCAGCACGTCACCGTCCAGGTGGTGCCGCTGGACCACCCGCCGCACCCCATGACCGCCATGCCGCCGCTGCACCTGCTCCGGGTGCCGGCCCCGGAGATCGGTGACCAGGCCGTCCTGGAGATGCCCGGCGTCCGGGTCGACCTCATCGACGACCCGGACGCCGTGATGGCCCACCGCATCCGCCTCGACGCCGCGTGCGCCGCCGCCCCGCCGCCGGGGACCCCGCTGCCGCTCTGAGCGCCCGGGATGCGGTCCGGGCCGGGGCCGTCCAGGGTGGGGGAGTGGTGCGGCAGCGGTGGGCCCAGGGGATTCCGGTCGGGGTCATCGTCCTGGCCGTCGTGATCGACCTGATGACCCCGACCGACACGACGTCCGCGCCCCTGCTGGCGACCGCGCCCGTCGCCGCCGCCGCGCTCCTGCGCCCGCCGGGCATCATCGCGGTCGGCGCCCTCTCGATGGTCGTCCAGGTGATCCTCGGCCGGGTCGACCACACCTTCGGCTGGCACGGAGGCGTCGCCAACCAGCTCACCCTTCTGGCCGTGACCGTGCTCGCCGTCCTCATCAACCGCACCCTTGAGAGCCAGAGCGCACGGACCCGGCGCGCCCGCCAGGTCGCCGCCGTCGCCCAGGCCGCCGTACTGCCCCGGCCTCCGTCACGCCTCGGTGACCTCCGGATCGCCGCCCGGTACGTCCCCGCCGAGGACGAGGCCATGATCGGCGGCGACCTCTACGTCGTGCAGGACACCCCGCACGGGGTGCGCGTCATGGTCGGGGACGTGCGGGGCAAGGGGCTGGGCGCCGTCAGGGCGGTCTGCGCCGACCTGGGGGCCTTCCGGTACGCCGCCGACGAGGCGGAGGACCTGCCGCGCCTGGTGACCGCGCTGGAGGGGGCCCTGCTGCGCGAGGGCGGGCGGCGCGGCGGCCAGGAGCAGGACGAGGGGTTCACCACCGCGCTGATCGTGGAGTTCGCCGCCGGACTCGACGCCGTACGCATCGTCAACCGCGGCCATCCGCCCCCGCTGCTGCTGGACGCCCGCGGCACGGCCACCGTCCTCGAACCGTCCCAGGAGGCGCCCCCGCTCGGCATGGCGGCCCTCGGCACCTGGTGGGCGCCGGTCGACACCTTCCCGTTCCCGCCCGGCTCCACGCTCCTGTGCTACACGGACGGCGTCACCGAGGCCCGCGACGAGGCCGGCGTCTTCTACGACGCGTCCGTGCGGCTGCCCCGCCTCCTGCGCCACCGCTCCCTCGTCGGCGATCCGCCGGCCCCCGCGCAGGTCCTCCAGCTGCTGATCGAGGACGTCGGCCGCCACACCGGTGGCCGCATCCAGGACGACCAGGCTCTCCTGGCCCTGCACCGCCCCGGCCCCGAAGCCGTCCGGTTTCCCCGGCGGCCACGTGTTTGAGGCGCGGATCATCGGTCATCCGGACGTTACGGCCGTACGGCAGGTGCCTACGGCACGCATCCGACACCGGGAGTGAGCAGCATGGAGAACTGGCGCACGCACGCGGCCTGCCGCGAAGAGGACCCGGACCTGTTCTTCCCCATCGGGACGTCCGGCCCCGCCGTCGTCCAGGCCGCGGAGGCCAAGGCGGTCTGCCGGACCTGCCCGGTCCAGGCCCAGTGCCTGGAATGGGCCCTGGAGAACGGCCAGGACTCCGGCGTCTGGGGAGGCCTCGCCGAGGACGAACGACGCGCGCTCAAGCGCAGGAACCGCCGGCGTACCGGGAACACCGCCCGCTGACTTACCCGTAAACGCCGTCAGCGGCGGCCGATCGGGTAGACGATGAGCCATGGACACCACCGTTTGGCTCGTTGTCGCCGCCGTCGCCGCGCTGACCACGCTGGCTCTGGCCGCCGTACTGCTGGTGCGGGTCTTCAAGGCCAGGAAGCTCCTGGTCGACGCCGGGATCCCGCTGCGCAGCAAGGCGCTCGTCTGGGCGGCCGTCGTCTACACCGTCTCCCCGGTCGACCTGCTGCCGGACCCCGTCTACCTCGACGACATCGGCTTCCTGCTGCTCGCCCTGCGCTCCCTCCACCAGGCCGCCGCCTCCGCCGGACTGGGCCGGGCCAAGGGCGCGGGCGCCCCGGTGGAGATCCCGAACCCCGAGAAGACGGCCAGGCCGCGACCGGACGCGGTGCGTTAGGCGTTGCGCGGCTCCGGCTTTCCGTCCTGAGGCTGCGGCGCCGACTGGTTGCCGGGCTGCTGCTCCTGCGGCTGTTCCTGCGGCGGCGGAGCCGGCTGGCTGTCCGGCTGCGGCTCGGGCGGGGTCTCCGGAGGCGCGGGCTCGGTGTCCACCTCGGGCTCCGGCTCGGTCGTCGTCGGCGGCGTGGTCCCACCGTCGTTCGGAGGTGTGGTCCCGCCGTCCCGCGGGGGCGGGTCGTCGCGCGGGGGCGTCACTTCGCCCGGAGGGCAGGAGGCGTCGTCGGACCCCGGCGGACAGGGCGACTCCGACTCGTCCTTCCTCTTGTCCTCGGGCGGATCGGTCTTCCTGTCCCCGCTGCCGGTGTCTCCGGCCGGACGGGTGAACCAGTCACCGTTCTCGGGATCGACCATGACGAACTCGTCCACCGGCTTCGACGCCGGATCCACCACGACCACGTCCTGTGCCCGGTACCCCGGCCAGGCCTTCCCGGTCTGCTTCGGAGTGCTCTCCTGGGCCACCGGCGGCAGCAGCGGGTTGCCGCAGGCGCAGCGGACCCGGGGCACCCCCCGGTCGTCGACGAGCACCGCCGTACCGCCCTGGAGCACCGCCTGATAGGCCGTCGCCTCGCCGTCACGGAAGCCGTGGTTGGTCACCCGGGTGTCCATACGCAGCTGTACGGGGGTGAGGGAGCGCAGATAGTCCGGAACGGCCGACGGCTCGATGTCCTGGACCGAGGCGAACGCCCGGTTCTTGTCCGGAGCCGCCCGCAACGTGCTGATCTGCTTCTCCACATCGCAGCTCGCGACCTTGCGGGTGCCGCCGTAGAGGCCGGGCGCCGCGCCGTCCACCCCGCGTGTCACCTGCGACCCGGTGGCCGAGGAGCTCGGGGCGGCGGACGGGGAGGCGGTCCCCGGCTCGGGGTCGCTCTCGCGCGCCGTGGACTCCGTGAACGGGTCCGGGCCGGAGGAGCCCGCCGCCTGGAGGAACACCTCGCCGCCCGCCTTCGACCCGCCGCCGTCGTCGGGCCGGGTCAGGAACACCACCAGCGCCACGGCCACGACGACGGCCGCCGTGATCGCCGCGATCCTGGGCACGGACCGCCACCAGGGGCGTCCGGGACCGGAGCCGGGAGCGGCACCGGAGCCGCTGCCGTCTCCCGGGCCGCTCCCCGAACCGCCGGAGTCACCCGGACCGCCATGGCCGCCACCTGAGTCCCCGGAGCCGCCATGGCCGCCACCTGAGTCCCCGGAGCCGCCATGGTCCCCGCCGCTCGGCGGACCGGGCGGCGTGCCGGACACCGTGGTGGGCGGCGGAGGCGTGGGGCCGGAGGGGGAGGGGCCCGACAGCGGACCGGAGGGCGGTCCCGTGGGGCGGTCGGAGGACGGCGGCTGGACACTCACGGGCTCTACTCCCCGAGGTTGGGAACCGCTCCGGACTCCTGCTCCCATCTCGGGGGCGTTGCTCATGAATCCGGGCCTTATCGACCTCATTGTGTGTGCGGTTCGCGGGCTCCCCGCAAGCGGAGGGAACGACCGTTTCCTCGGAGAGCGGAGTGCCGGACCACTGCTTAGCGTGGCAGCGTGAACGTCCGGGCGAGCGACGACAGGAACAGCGCGAAGCGCGCACCGCACGGCTGGCGCGACGCCCTCGTGGCGGTGCTGGCCGGAACCCTGGCCATGCTGGTGACGGCCGCCCTCGGCCTGTGGGCCGCCGGTGGGGCCGGGCTGCCCGGTGGTGCCTTCCCCCGTGTGGTCGCCGCCGTCGTCGTGATGGCGGCGGGCGGTTCCGTCGGCCTCGCGGGAGACGCCGGATCCCTCGTGGGAGCGCAGGCCGGACTCGCGGTGCTCCCGCTCTCGGTGACCCTGGCGGGCGTGCTCCCCATCGCGTACGGATTCCTCCGCCCGCTGCGCCACCGGGCCGTCGCCGGAGGCCGGGAGCTGGCGGGCTGGGCGGGCCGCGTCGCCGTCCTCTGGGCCGTGGTGCTGGTCGTCCTCTCGCTCCTGGCCCGGCACACGTTCACCCTCCCGGCCGAGAACCTCACGGGCGAGGGGACGGGCGACGGGACCGGGGACGTCCTCGGAGACGTACTGGGTGACTCGGCGCGCGTCGGGTTCCGGGCCGACATCCCGGTGACCGTGGTCATCGGCCTGCTGTGGCTGGCCGGTGTCCTGGTGCTGGCGCTCCTCGTCTCGCGCGGGGCGCCGCTGCCGGCCCGGCTGGTGCGTTTCCAGGAGTCCGTGCGCCCGGCCGCGTCCGCCATGGTGGCGCTGCTCCTCGGCTCCGTCGCTCTGGGCGTCGTCGCCGGACTCGTCGTGATGGTGGTGCGCGGACACCCGGCCCAGACCTTCGCGGTGATCCTCCTCGGTCTGCCCAACCTGGTCTGGCTCGCGTTCACCGTGGGGCTCGGCGCCTCCTGGGAGGGCAAGGTGCAGGGGCCCTTCGGCCTGCCGATGCCCCAGGTGCTCGACTCCGTACTCCGTACGCCGGACCTCTCCACCGTCAACCTGCGCACCCTCGCCGCCCAGGACGGCCGTGTCTGGTGGCTGCTCGTCGTCTCCGCACTGCTGGTCCTCGGTGCCGCCTTCCTCATGGCGGTCCGGTCGCCGGCCCGGGTGCGGCCCTGGCAGCACGCCCTGCACCTGGCGGTCGCGCTCACCCTGACCGTCCTGCTCATCGGCCTGACCGCGGCGGTCTCCGCCCGGTACGGCCTCTCGCTGCTCGGCATCGGTGACCTCGGCGGCGGCCTCGGCGGCGAGGTCTCGCTGCAGCCGAAGCTGTGGACCGCGCTCGGCATCGCCTTCCTGTGGGGTCTGGCCGCCGGATTCCTCGGCGCACTCGCCGCCTCCCGGGTGCACCGGCACGGCGAGGTCCCTTAGGGGGTTTCCGGGAACATCGGACGGGCCCAGCGCGGGGGCCGGGGCACCGGCTCGGGCGTGGCCGACCAGGAACCGGCCCGCGCGTCCACCCGGGTCGGCGCGTGGTGCCCGGCCGGGACGCCCGACGCCGCCGCACGCAGCGCCGCGATGAACCGCAGGCACGTCTCGTAACGGTCGTCCGGCGACTTGGCCAGCGCCTTCGCCAGTACGCCGTCCACCGCGCCCGGCAGATCGGGCCGCTGCCCGGACGGCGGAGGCGGCGGATCGTACTGGTGGGCCCAGAGCAGGGCCATGTCGTCGTCCCGCTGGAACGGCGGCGCCCCGGTCAGGGTCTCCTGGACGACACACGCCAGGCTGTACACATCGCACCGGCCGTCCGTGGGCTTCCCCGAGATCTGCTCCGGCGCCACGTAGTCGAGCGTCCCGACGAACTGGCCGACCGTGGTGAACCCCGTCAGCGACAGCGACTTCTTCGTCAGCCCGAAGTCCGTCAGGTACACGTGCTCCGGATGGTCGCTGTCGGTCCCCGCCGCCACCAGGATGTTGCCCGGCTTCACATCGCGGTGGACCAGATCGTGGTCGTGCGCCGCGTCCAGCGCGGAGGCGACCTGGCCGCCGATCCGGACGGCGGCGGTGAGGTCGAGCGGCCCGCGCCGGTCGATGAGCACCCGCAGATCGGCGCCCGCCACATAGCGCATGGCGATGTAGAGGAGCCCGTCCGTCTCACCGGCCTCGAACACCGGCACGATGTGCGGGTGGTCGATCGCGGCCGCCACCCGCGACTCATGGGTGAACCGCTGCCGGAAGGTGTCGTTACGGGCCAGCTCCGGAGCGAGCAGCTTGAGCGCGACGACCCGGTCCAGCCGCAGATCCTTGGCCCGGTACACGACCGCCATGCCGCCACGGCCGATCTCGGCCTCGACGAGGTAGCCCGCGATGCGCTTCCCGATCAGCTCGTCGTCGCGGCCGGTCGGAAGTCCGGCATCGTGGGACGGGGGAGGCATGTCCCCTCACCGCCTGCCGTCCGGCGAATCGCCGGGAGTGACGACCTGGGTGGGTTCGGGTCCGTTGGTGGTGACGACCTGGGTGGGCTCGGGCTCGTCGGTGGTGACGACCTGGGTGGGCTCCGGGCCGTCCGCGGCAACCACCCGCGTGGGCTCCGGGCCCGTGGCCCCCGCCCCGCTGAACGTCGTCCCCGACCCCGGCCCCGACTCCGCCGCGTACGTACTGAGCTGTGTCCCGTCGCAGAACACCCACCGCTCGTGCTCGGCGTCATAGAGCCACACCGACTCCCCGTCCACGACCATGCCGACCCGCATCCCGCGCGTCCGCTGCTGGAACCTCTCCGCGTCGCTGCGGCCCTCGGCCAGATCCTGCGCGGCGCGCCGGTACTGGTTCAGGGCCTCCTCCGCCCGGGCCAGCAGCGGGCGCGGGTCCGCCGTGCGGGCGAGCGGCTGGCCAGGGGCCGGAGGAGTGCGGGGTACGGAGACGAGGAGCCGGCCGTCGACCCAGGCGGCCCAGCCGTTGGAGCAGACGACGTACGCCCAGTCGCCGCGCCGCTCCGCCAGCTCCACCGGCAGCAGGGCGTCCAGCGGGTCGGTGGGCCGGGCGGGGTCCGGCGCCTCCCAGGCGGGCAGCCCGTCCGGGGGGACGACATGGGTGGGGCGGAAATTCGGGGCCGGGGCCGGGGCCGGGGCCGGCGCCGGGTCCGGGGTCGCCATGGCACCGCCTCACTTCCGCATGACCGCGGGCTCATGGCGCCGCAACAGCTTCGCGACCAGGTAGCCGAAGAGGGCGGAGAGGACGACCAGCATGCCCATGTTGAGCAGCCAGACCCCCGCCGAGTGCCCGAAGAGCGGGTCGGACGTCAGATCGCCCGGCACGATCCGGGCCAGCTCGACCGTGCCGGCCATCGCGCCCAGCGCCCACCGCGACGGGACGAGCCACGACAGCTGCTCAAGGCCCGGCACGCCGTTCAGCTTCAGCAGGGCCCCGCAGAACACCACTTGGACGATGGCGAGGAGGACGAGCAGCGGCATCGTGACCTCCTCCTTGCGCACCAGGGCGGAGACCAGCAGGCCGAGCATCATCGCGGTGAAGGACAACAGAGCGACGGCCAGCGTGATTTCCACCAGGGGCGGCAGGAACACCCCTTCGCCGCCTGGTGCGTTGAGGTCGACGCCGACCAGTCCCACCAGCGTCAGCACGATGGCCTGGAGGACCGTGATGGTGCCGAGCACCACGATCTTCGACATCAGGTACGCGGATCTGGAGAGGCCGACGGCTCTCTCCCGCTGGTAGATCACCCGCTCCTTGACCAACTCCCGTACGGCATTGGCGGCTCCGGTCAGCACACCGCCCACACACAGGATGAGCAGCGCGTTCATCGCCGTCTCCTGGGTGAGCCTGCTGCCGGCCAGGGCGCGGGCCATCGCGCCCATGACGAACGGCAGCGCGATCATGATGATGAGGAACGTGCGGTCGGCGGCGAGCGCGGAGGCGTACCGGCGGACCAGAGTGCCCAGCTGCGCACCCCAGTTACGGGTCTTCGGCGGCGGGGCGACGGACGGCCCCGGTGAGGCCGGCGGCAGTTGGGGCTGCGCGGAGGCGTTGACGATGTACTGCCGGTGGAAGGGGGAGTCGGCGTAGGTGGCCGCCCAGTCCCGGTCCCGGTCGTTCTCGAAGGCTTCGAACGCCTCGGGCCACTCGGTGAAGCCGAAGAAGGCCAGAGCGTCCTCGGGCGGTCCGTAGTAGGCGATGCGGCCGCCGGGCGCGAGGACAAGAAGGCGGTCGCAGACCTCCAGGCTCAGCACGCTGTGCGTGACGACGATGACCGTACGGCCGTCGTCGGCGAGGCCGCGCAGCATGTGCATGACGGACCGGTCCATGCCCGGGTCGAGCCCCGAGGTCGGCTCGTCCAGGAAGAGCAGCGAGGGCTTCGTCAGGAGCTCCAAGGCCACGCTCACGCGCTTGCGCTGGCCGCCGGAGAGGCTGTGGATGGGCTGGTCGGCCCGTTGTTCCAGGCCGAGTTCACGGATGACCTCGGTGACCCGCGCCTGCCGCTCCGCCTTTGCCGTGTCCTGCGGGAAGCGGAGCTCGGCGGCGTACCCGAGGGCCTTCCGTACGGTCAGCTGCGAGTGGAGGATGTCGTCCTGCGGGACGAGGCCGATGCGCTGGCGCAGCTCGGCGAAGTCGCGGTAGAGGTCGCGGCCGTCGTAGAGGACGGTGCCGGAGTCGGCCGGGCGCAGTCCGGTCAGCGCGTTGAGCAGCGTCGACTTGCCCGCGCCGCTGGGGCCGACGACGCCGAGCAGGCACTTCTCGCCGACCGGGAAGGAGACGCCGTCCAGCAGGGCTTTTCCGCCCTTGCCCGCCTTGCCGACGGTGACCTCCAGATCCTGGACGTCCAGCGAGACCTCACCGGTGTCCACGAACTCCTGGAGCACATCGCCGACCAGGCTGAACGCCGAGTGGCCGATGCCGACGATGTCCCCGGCGCCGACGGCCGCCCGGGCGACCGGCTGGCCGTTGAGGAATGTGCCGTTGTGGCTGCCGAGGTCGACGATCTCGTGCCGGCCGTCGGGGAGCGACCGCAGCTCGGCGTGGTGGCGGGAGACGACGAGATCGTCGATGACGAGGTCGTTGCCGCTGTCGCGCCCGATGCGCACGGTCTTCGCGGGCAGCGGCCGTACGGTGGTGGGCTGCCGGAAGGTGCCGGTGGCGGCGGGTATCGAGACGGCGGAGGGGCGGTCCGCGGTGGCCGGGCGGGCGGGAGGTTCGCGGCCGAGCAGGACGGCGCGGGGGCCGTCGCCCGGGTTGCCGAAGTGGATGATGCTGCCGACGCCGACGTCCGACTCGTGGATGCGGTGACCACCGGTGTACGTGCCGTTGGTGCTGTCCTCGTCCTGGAGCGTCCAGTGACCGGCCTCGGGATGGAGCACCGCGTGGTGCCAGGAGACCCGGGCGTCGTCGATGACGATGTCGCTCTCGGGGTCGCGCCCGACATGGTAGTCCCGGCTCGGACTCATCACCGTGGAGCCGATGTCGGTCTCCAGGACGAGCTCGGGCGCTGTCGGCGCTGCGGGCCGCTCTCCCATGTCCGAATTCTATCGATACGTCACGATCGGCGCCCGTCGCGGCCGGGGTTGACCGCGGAGCAGGGTGCCGGGGTGCCGGCGTGCTGGGATGCCGGCGTCTGGCGGAGGGGTCTCGTCGTCAGCGGAGCACGGTGGCGAGGATGACCTTGCCGCCGTCCGGCGACTCGCGGACCGTGACCTCCTGGGACAGCCGCTGGACCATCGGCCAGCCGAAGCCGCCGGTGCGGCCCGTCAGGTCGGGCGTCCGGTCCTGCGGGTGCGCCGGGCTGGGGTCGGTGACCCGGACGTGGACGCCGGTGCGGTCCGCGGTCAGCCAGAGCGCGGTGACGGATCCGGCGTGCCGGACGGCGTTGGTGACCAGCTCCGTCACGAGGAGCAGCAGGTTCTGCACCACGTGCGAGGCCGGCGCGGGATGCAGCCGGGAGAGGAAGCTGGTGACCGCGTCCCGGGCGTCGGCGGCCTTCTCCGGCCGGCAGACGTAATCGGTGCGGGTCTCCCCGTCCGGCGAAAGTGTCATCAGCATGCGGTCGTTCATGGCGGTCACCCCGTCGCGTGAGCTTTCTGGCTGAAGTCCGGATACCCCCGTATCGGCGTTTCATGGAAATCGGCCGCGAGAACGGGTGATCCCGGTCCTCTCGCGGCCTTCTCACGGCACCCTCACGGCCCCCTCGCGCCTCAGCTTCGTGCCTCAGCTCTCGCCGCTGAGCCGGTCGCGCTGGATGCGGTGGGCAAGGGTGCGGCGTACGGACGCGGACCCGGTGCCTGCCACGTTCGCCGGGACGTCGAGGCCGCGGCTGATGGCGTCGTATGCCGTCCGGTAGCCGCCGGGAAGCTCGGTCCGGTGCAGGCGCAGATCCTCCTCGACCAGGCGCCGCAGGGCGTCCACGTTGGCGGGCGTGAGGCGCTTGCGGCCCCGGCCGACGGCATCGACGAACCGCGAGCAGCGGGCGTCGTGGTGGAGGGCCTCGGAGATCTCCTCGGCCAGGCCCCACAGGCGCCCTTCGAGCCAGGGCGTGTCGTCCTGGTCGAGCGCGAGCTCCGGCGGCGGAGGAGGACTGCCCGGCCCGTGCCGGGTCACCTGCTTGGAGACGGCCGGCTGGCTCATCCCGGAGAGCCGGGCGATCCGCTCCTGGGGCCAGCCCGCTCCGGCGAACAGCGCGATCATCTCGCTCCGCAGCTGCCGCATCTCCTCGCCCGCGCGGATGACCTCGTTCATGTCGGCGAACATCCTCCCGGCCTGTTCCTCGCTCAGGAATCCGGAGGGCGGGCGGCGGTCGTCCTCGTCTGTCATAGCTCGGTTATACCGCAACGGATACGCGGTTCATAACCTGGTTGTACAACCAGGTTATGAACTCCATGATGGTGGCCATGACCTCCTTCGTGGCACCAGACGGAACCCTCCTTGCCTATCGCGAGCTCGAGGGCGATCGCGACGAGGGCGACGGCGACGGCGGGGGTGGCGGTGGCCACGGCGATCCGGTGATCTGTCTCCCGGGCGGCCCGGCCGACTCCCGCTACCTCGGCGATCTCGGCGGTCTCTCCGCGTACCGCCGGCTCATCCTGCTCGACCTGCGCGGCACCGGCCTCTCCGCGCTGCCCGAAGACCCCACCTCCTACCGCTGCGACCGCCAGGTGGCGGACGTCGAAGCCCTGCGGGAGCACCTCGGGCTCGCCAGGGCCGATGTGCTGGCGCACTCCGGCGGTGCGAACCTCGCGATGCGGTACGCCGCCCGCCATCCGTCGCGCGTCGGCAGGCTCGCGCTGATCGCGCCGGGCGTCCGGGCGGTGGGCGTGGACATCGACGGGCCGATGCGCCGCGCACTCGCGCTGCGCCGGAAGGACGAGCCGTGGTTCCCGGCCGCCTTTGCCGGGCTGCAGGCGATCACCGGGGGAACCGGCACCGACAGCGACTGGGAGGCCATCGCGCCCTTCCTCCGGGGCCGTTGGGACGCCCAGGCCCGGCTCCACCACGCGGCCGGCCGGCCGGTGAACGGCGAGGCCGTCGCGCACTTCGCGGCCGAAGGGGCTTTCGATCCCGAGGCCACCCGTGCGGCACTCGCCGTCTTCGGGAGCTCCGTACTGCTGCTGGCCGGCGAGTTCGATCTGAACAGCCCGCCCGGCGCGGTGGCGGAATGTGCGGGGCTGTTCCCCCGGGCCACGTTCGTCGAGCAGCCGGGGGCCGGGCACTACCCGTGGATGGATGACCCCGGCCGGTTCGCGGCGACCGTGTCGGCCTTTCTGGAGTAGGGCCGCGCCGAGCGTCGGGGTGCGTGCGGTCACGCCGTACCGCACGTTTCTATCGTTGAAAATTCTCGGTGCACGACCGTTGTGCCGTGTTTGGTGTTGTGGCTCAATGTTCGACTATGTGCAGTGCCTCGCCGGTTCGAGGTACTCCCGGCTCTTCGACGAGGATGACGCCTTGACACGACAACACCCGCGCCCCCGTGCCCTGTTCAGGGCCCTCACCTGCGCCGCGGCGCTCCTGATACCGGTCGGCGCCACCCTGGTGCCGACGGCCGCCGCCGCACCCGCCACCTCCGCAGCGGCCACCTCCGCACCGGCCTCCGCGCCCGCCTTCACCGCCGACGACCCGGTCACCGATGTACGCGGGCTGAAGGGCGAGTACTTCAGCATGTCCGCGCCCGGCGCCCGGGACTTCGCGGAGCTCGGCGCCACCTCCCTGGACCCCGAGATCAACTTCCCCGGTCTCACCGGTACGTTCGAGTCGGCGACCGGCAAGACCGAGCACACCACCGCCCGGTGGACCGGACAGCTCGAAGCGCCCGAGACCGGCTCGTACACCTTTTCCGCCATCGGTGACAACGGCTTCCGGCTCTTCCTCGACGGCAACGTTGTCATCGACCACTGGCAGCCGGACTGGGACAACGAGCAGCACAGCGCGCCGATCACGTTGAAGGCGGGCGAGAAGCACGACTTCAAGCTGGAGATGTTCCAGGACATCGGCGGCGCCAGCATGTTCCTGCGCTGGCAGAGCGACACGCTGAAGAAGCAGATCGTGCCCGAGTCCGCCTTCACTCCGCCCGCCGACTTCGAGGTCTACCCGGTCGCCCTGACCGTCGCCGAGAACGGCAAGCGCCTCCAGGCCACCTTCAAGGACCGGGTCGCGAACCACGGCAAGGTGAAGGACCACCTCAAGATCGAGGTCGACACCTCGCCGATGCCGGTGAAGAAGGTGAGCCGCGCCTCCGGCAACCCCCGGGCGCTGATCATCGACCTCGCCGCTCCCGTTCTGAAGGACCAGCGGGTCAAGGTCGTCTACGACGGCAAGGGCGGGCTGACGTCCGGGACCGAGACCGTCCCGGAGATCGGCCGGACGGCGAAGAACCTCTCCACGCACCGCCTCACCACCACCTGGGGCGACAAGCTGGACAAGAACAACCCGCTCCCCGAGTACCCGCGCCCGCAGCAGGTCCGCGACCGGTGGAAGAACCTCAACGGTCCGTGGGAGTTCGCCGGAGCCACCGAAGGTGAGAAGCCGGTGTTCGGCAAGAAGCTCGGTGAGCGGATCATCGTGCCGTTCCCGGTGGAGTCCCAGCTCTCCGGCCTGGAGCGCGACGAGGACCACATGTTCTACCGCAAGCTCGTGACCGTGCCGAAGAACTGGTCGGTCGGCAAGGGCGGTTCCGGCAAGGGCCAGCGGCTGAAGCTCAACTTCGACGCCGTCGACTACCGGTCCACGGTCTGGGTCAACGGGACCAAGGTCGCCGAACACACCGGTGGATACACCGGGTTCAGCGCCGACATCACGGACGCGCTCAAGGGCAGCGGCCCGCAGGAGATCGTCGTCGCCGTCACCGACAAGACCGGCCCGAACCAGCCCAAGGGCAAGCAGTCCACCCGTCCCGGCGGCATCGTCTACACGCCGACCTCCGGCATCTGGCAGACCGTGTGGATGGAGCCGGTCGCGCCCGCCGCCATCGACTCCCTGACCACGACCCCGGACATCGACACCGGCCGTCTCGCGGTCACCGTCAACTCGGCGGAGGCGTCGGCCGGTTCCCGTATCACCGCCGTCGCCCGCGACCACAAGGGCAAGGTCGTCGGTACGGTCTCCGGACCCGCCAACCGCAAGCTCAGCCTCCAGCTCAAGAACCCGCGCCTCTGGTCGCCGGACGACCCCTACCTGTACGACTTCGACGTGTCGCTCACCGACGGCCGGTCCAAGGACAGCGTCGAAAGCTACTTCGGTATGCGCCAGTTGAAGGTCGACAAGGTCGGCGGCTACCAGAAGCTCGTCCTCAACGGCAAGCCGTTCTTCTCCCTCGCCATGCTCGACCAGGGCTTCTGGCCGGACGGGCTGTACACCCAGCCCAGCGACGCGGCGCTCACCTTCGACCTGAAGGCGCAGAAGGACCTCGGCTTCAACGCCGTACGCAAGCACATCAAGGTGGAGTCGCCGCGCTGGTACTACCACGCGGACCGGCTCGGGCTGCTGGTGTGGCAGGACTTCGTCAACGCCGACATCGACAACGACGCCGGAAAGAACGCCTTCCTCACGCAAGGCAAGGAGTTGATGAAGCAGTTCCACAACTACCCCTCGATCAGCGGCTGGATCGTCTTCAACGAGGGCTGGGGCGAGTGGGACCGGACGGTGACCGGTGAGATCGCCGAAGAGGTCAAGGCGCTGGACCCGTCGCGTGTGGTCAACGCGCACAGCGGCGTCAACTGCTGTGCCTCCAAGGGTGATTCCGGCAAGGGCGAGATCATCGACCACCACGACTACGTGAACGACGACCCGGCCTTCCCGGACGACCGCCGCGCGGCGATGGACGGCGAGCACGGCGGCTTCACGCTCCGGACGCCGGGTCACATGTGGCCGGGTGCGCCGGCCAACATCTACTCCGGCGTGGCGGACAAGGCCGCCCTCACCGCGAAGTACGTCGACAACACCCGTACGTACTACCTCGCGGCCGCCGGCGCCGAGCTGTCCGGCTCCGTCTACACGCAGGTCAGCGACCTGGAGAACGAGCTCAACGGGCTCTGGACGTACGACCGTCGGGAGATCAAGGTCGACCCGAAGAAGGTCCGCGAGATCAACCGCCAGGTCATCGCGGCCGGTGCCAACGCCGGTCAGCGCGACGAGCTGAAGGGCGGCGGCTCCTGGTCGCTCGACGAGAACCAGGGCGCCACGGCCCGCGACAGCGGCCCCAACAAGGCCCATCTCGCCCTGGAGGGCGGCACGTCCTGGGCTCCGGGCGTCACGGGCTCGGCGCTGAAGTTCAACGGCGAGGGCCAGTACGCGCAGAGCACCGGCCCCGTCGTGGACACCACGAAGGACTACACGGTCTCCGCGTGGGCCTCACTGGACGCCCTGCCCGGCAACTACGCCACCGTCGTCAGCCAGGACGGCCGGCGCACCGAGAACCCCTTCTATCTCCAGTACGGGCAGGGCGCGTTCGCCTTCTCCACCCCGGGCGGCAAACGCGCCCGCCTGGAGATCACACCGGAGACCGGGAAGTGGTACCACCTGGTCGGCGTCCGGCAGGGCGGCGAGGTGAAGCTGTACGTCGACGGGAAGCTCGCCGCCACCACCGAGGCCGGACCCGTCGATGTGAGCACCGGTCCGCTCTCCGTCGGCCGGGCCCAGTACGGCGGCGCGAAGACCGACTACTGGCACGGGTCGGTCGACGAGGTCGGGGTGTACGACAAGGCCCTGACCGCCGATGAGGTGACCGCCCTGTACGGCAGCCGCAAGCCGTAGCAGGCAGCCGGCCCGGCAGCGGACGGGACGTTCTCCGCCGCTGCCGGGCCGGCCAGCCGGTCACCGCTCCTGAGGGATCACGGAGCCCAGGGAGCATCCACCGCCCACGTCGTGTCCTCCGTGAACAGGGCCGGGCTGTCGAAGGGCCGCCCGCCGCCCGGTGTGGCCAGCCAGACCTCGGAGCCGATGTGGCGGAGATAGCTGCCCGGCAGGTTGGCGCTGGTGAACCGCACTCCGCCGGTGCCCGCGACCGCGCACCAGGTCGCATCCGCCTTGAACAGCGCGGAGTTGTCGTCGGCATCGCGGTGGACTCGGAAGTCCCGGCGGCGGAGGAACTGGCCCGGGTAGTTGCGGGACTCGAAGGAGTAGCAGTTGCTGTTGGCGAGGCCGGTGACGATCTTCCAGGTGGCGTCGGCCTTGAGCACCGCCGAACTCCCGCTGTTCACCACCTCGGTGAAGGCCTGCGCGTTGTAGTGACGCAGGTGCTTGGTGGTGTGTCCCGGCGTCGTGACCCGGAGGGACCTGTACTGCCCGGTGGGCAGCGTCACCGGCGGAGCGGGGGTGCGGGACGCCTGGATGAGGGCCTGGTTGGCGGCCTTCACCCGGGCGGTGTCGACCTTGACGACCTGGCGGTCGTAGGTCAGCAGCCCGTTCACCTCGTTCTCGACGTCCGTGATCTCCGTGTAGACCGACGCGGAGAGCCCGGCGGGGAGCTGGCCGATCCGGATGGCGTCGAGCAGGCCGACGAACCGGTTGTTGAGCGCCGCGACGCTCGGCTGGTCCTCGTAGCTGAACCCGCCACCCGGGTACCACTCGTGGCCGGGAACCTTGTAGCCGAGCCCGCCGAACTCGCCGAGCACGGCGGCCCTGGTGGCGGTCGGAGCCGTGTTGCCGGGGCCGACGTAGATGTGGTTGTCGACCACGTCACCGTTGCCGCCGTCGACCGAGCCGCAGCAGTTGACCCCGCTCATGTTGTTGACGAGGCGCGACGGGTCCTGCGCCTTGACCTCGTCGGCGATCCGGGCCTGATCGTACTGGCCCCAGCCCTCGTTCTGGTTCACCCACATCACCACCGACGGCGAACTGCGGTGCTGGTCGATGATCGCCCGGTACTCCGCCTCCCACTGCGTGCGCGCCGGCCCGTCCGGAACCTTGCCGGTGTCCATCGACGGCATGTCCTGCCAGACCAGCAGCCCCAGCCGGTCCGCCCAGTAGAACCACCGCTGCGGCTCCACCTTGATGTGCTTGCGGACCATGTTGAAGCCGAGGTCCTTGTGCGCCTGGAGGTCGTACCTCAGCGCCTCGTCGGTCGGCGCGGTGTAGATGCCGTCCGGCCAGTACCCCTGGTCCAGCGTGCCCGTCTGGAACACGAACTTCCCGTTGAGCACCGGCCGCAGGATGTTGCCGACCTTCGCCAGCCCCACCGACCGCATACCGGTGTAGCTGCCCACGGTGTCCGTGACCGCCGAGCCGTCGAGGAGGTCGGCCCGCACATCGTAGAGGAACGGGTCCTCCGGGCTCCACAGCCGCGGGTTCGGCACGGGTACGGAGATCTCCCCGCTCACCGCCCCGGTCGCCGAGCCCACCACCGTACCGCCGCTGGAGACGGTGATCCGGGCGCTGCGGCCCGCCGCGCCCGCCGTCTGGACCCGGACCCGGAGCGTGCTGTTGCCGAGGTTCGGTGTCATGTCGAGGCGGGTGATGTGGGCGGAGGCGACCGGTTCCAGCCAGACCGTCTGCCAGATGCCGGAAGCGGCGGTGTAGAAGATCCCGCCGCCCGGGCGCGGCTTCACGTCGTTGATGCGCTGCTTGCCGACCGCCTGGCCGCCGGTCTGGCTCGGGTCGTAGACGGAGACCACGACCGTGTTCCCACCGCCGTTGAGCTGGGGCGTGATGTCGTACGCGAACGAGTCGAAGCCGCCCTTGTGCGCGCCGACCTGGGTGCCGTTGACCCAGACCGTGGTCTGCCAGTCGGAGGCCCCGAAGTGCAGCTTGATCCGGCGGTTGTTCCAGTCGGCCGGGACGGTGAAGGTCCGCTTGTACCAGAGCTTGTCGTTCTCGGTGATCCGGCGCTGGATGCCGGAGAGCGCGGACTCGGCGACGAACGGGACGCGGATCTGCTCCGGGAAGGCGGCGGGCTGACCCGCGTCACGGCCGGTGACCGCGAAGTCCCAGATGCCGTTGAGGTTCGTCCAGTCCGGGCGGGTCAGCTGCGGGCGCGGATACTCCGGCAGCGGCTTGTCGACCGGGACCTGATTGGTCCACGGCGTCGTCATGGGCGCCGGCTTCGGCGTCCAGGCGGCGGGCGCGGCGGCGGCCGGGGAGGTGCCGCTGCCGACGAGGGCGGTGGTCACCAGGGCGAGGAGCCCGGTGGTGGCCGTTAACCTCCGCCACCAGGTGCGGGGTGCTGGGTGCATGGTTTGTCCGTCCTTCTCTCGGTTGTACGGGGAGGAGTGAGCGGCGACGTCAGAGCAGCCGCCACAGGTGGTCGGCCGTTCCGTTGTCGTCGTACTGGACGACATGGGCGCTGTCTGCCAGGGACATCCCGTCCACGCCGAGCACCTTGTCCGAGTTCCGGTTGCGGACGCGGTACCAGCCGCCTCCGTCCGGAACGAGCTGCCAGAGGTGGTCGGCGGTGTCGTTGTCGTCGAACTGCACGACGTGCGCGCTGTTCGCGGTGGACATCAGGTCGACGCCCAGCACCTTGCCGGAGTGGCGGTTGCGGATCCGGTACCAGCCGTCTCCGTTGGCCACCAGCCGCCACAGGTGGTCCGCCGTCCCGGTGTCGCCGAACTGGACGACGTGGGCGCTGTTGGCCGTGGACATGCCGTCCACGCCGAGCACCTTGCCGGAGTGGCGGTTGGCGAACCGGTACCAGCGGTCCGCCAACCACGGTTCCGCTTCCGGGGCCGCCGTGGGGAACGACGTGATCCGCAGGCGGGCCGCGCCCATCGGGACGAGCGTGACCTCCTCGACCGGCTCGGTGGAGCGCGCCGGGCTCGGCTGGAGGGGTGCGACCACGCGCTCGTCGTCCGCTGTCCACTCCGGGATGCGGCGGGCGCGGGCGGTCATGGTGAGCGGGTTTCCGGCATGGGTGAACGGGTTGTCGCCAGGGGCGCGGCCCGTCGAGCGGTGACGCAGGTCGGCGGTGGGGCGGGCGGGGTCCAGGACGAGGCCGTAGTTCCAGGGACTCGTGGCGCGGACCGCGTACTCCGGGAACGTATCGCTGCCGCCGATCCGTTCGTACCGCTCACCGATCCGGAGCGAGTACGTGAGCGGCCCGTGGTCCACGCTGACGGAACGGTGGTTCTCCGTCCAGGTCCGTACGGTGGTGCGCTGCGGCAGCCGCAGAGTGACCCGGTCGCCGCTCGCCCAGGTGCGGTCGATGCGGGTGAAGGCCGGGCCGGCGGGGGCGGTGACCCGTTGGCCGTTGACCCGGATGTCCGGGTCCGCGCACCAGGCGGGGACGCGCAGGACGAGAGGGAAGCGCAGAGGTTTCGGTGCGGTGAGGGAGAGGGTGACCGTGTCGGTGAAGGGGTAGCCGGTCTCCTCGGTGAACGTCACCTCCGTGCCGTCGGCGACTTTCGCCGTCACCTGGCTCGGCGCGTACATCGCCGCCGCGAGCCCGCCGTCCGGCGTGGCGAGCCACAGCTCCTCGGTGAAGTAGGGCCAGCCCATACCGTAGTTGTGCGGGCAGCAGCGGTACTGGTCCACGCCCGGCAGATACGCCAGCATCGCGAACGGGTTCTGGAACTGGCGGTCGCGCTTGGGCTCGTCGTCCAGGTCCACGCTGTTGGCGCAGGTGATGTAGTGCACCGCCTTGCCCGACGGATCGAGCGACGCGGGGAGCGAGTTGAACGCCAGCTCCTCGCAGCGGTCCGCCCACAGCGGGTCCCCGGTGATCCGGGTGAGCAGCTGGTGGCTGGCCATGAACTCGACGATCCCGCAGGTCTCGAACCCCTGGCGCGGATCGCCGTGGCCGGGCCGGGCGTTCTCGTCGCCGGCGAACCCGCCGCCGGGGAACTGGCCGTAGGCGTCCATGGCCTTGGCATAGGTGCCGTAGGTGTTACGGGTGTCGGTCGCCGAGCCGCTGCGCAGCGCGAACTGGGCCGGTTCGCGGAAACCCTGGGCGATGTTGACGTTGTGCGGGTTGACCAGGTTGTTGCCCCAGTTCGCCCCGTAGCGATGGATCTTGTCGACCAGGTCCATGAGGAAGGCGTCGCCGGTGCGGTTGTAGAGCCACATGACGCTGTCCAGGCCGTCGCCCCAACGCAGAGCGATCCAGCTGGTGTTGAAGGCGCCGGGGCCCTGTGCGTTCATGAAGCGGAAGAAGCGGCTGAGGAACGGGACGATCCTGGTGTCGCCGCTGTACTCCTGCCAGGAACGCAGCGCCTGGATCAGCGGCAGGAACGGCCAGAAGTCCGGGCCGCCGTTGAGCGAGGTCCGCAGCGCCTTCGGGCCGAAGAAGCCGTCGCTCTGCCCGGTGGCGAGGATCGCGTCCATCCAGCGGCGGGTGGTGGCCAGCGCGGTGGCGTCGCCGGTGACGATGGCCAGGTCGGCGTATCCCCTGAGCCAGTACGGGACTTCCTCCCAGCCGCCACGGTCGGGCCGGATCCATCCGGTGGCCGTGAAGTCCAGGAAGTGCGAGAACTCCTCGTACCGGCCGCACAGGCCTTCCAGCTGGAGCCTGAGCTGACCGGCGAGCCAGCCGCGTGCCTTCACCTTGCCCGGTGGGAGCTTGAGGAAGGCGGTGGGGTGGAGGGGTGCGGCGTTGGGGGAGTAGTGGCCGCCTGGTGCGGCCGCCACCTGGTGGCGGGCCGGTGTCGCGGCGGTGGCCCACCGGCTGGAGGTGCCGGTGGCGACGGCGGTGGCCACGGCGGTCGTGATGAGCTGCCTGCGGTTCAGCGGCATGGGTGCGGCTCCCGCTCTGAGCCGGGTCCGCCTGAGCTGCGGTCGGCTCGGTGGGGGTGGTGGCCACGCGCGATGCGTGCGCGGGCCCGGTGCAGGGCGTGGTGCGGGACGCCGTGGTGCGGTGCGTGATGCGGTGCGTGGTGCGCGAGCCTGGTGCGGAGGCCGCCCGGCCGGGGGAGCGGCGGGGCGGCCGTTCGTGGGCGTGCCGAAGGTCGCCGTCGCGCGGGCGGCCCGGCGTACGGCATCCGTTCTTGCAACGTTGGAAATGCGGCGTCCGGCGGTATGACAGCACGGCGCCGGGCGGCTGTCCAGAGGGTGCGCAGGAGCCGTTGCCGTACGGCGCATCGCTTCCCGTCCGCGGCCCGTTCGGGCGCTCGGCCGGGTGGCCGACACATTTTGGAAACGCATCGACTCCGCTCTTGCCGCCCGTGCCGCACCGCATATATAACGTTGTAAACCGAGCCGCCGACAGCCCCAGCAGGCTCTCGCGACCGCTGTTCCCGCACGTCGGAGCAGGGTCGCGAGGAGTGCAGTGGCACCCGCCGCCGCGCGGCCGATGCCTCGTCCCGCCCTGCCCGACCGCACGCCGCCGCGCGTGCCGTCAACCCGCCAAGGAGCGTTCCGCGCATGATGATCCAGCGTCGACCCCGTACCCTCGCCGTGGCCTGCCTCCTCGCCGCCACCGCCACGCTGGCCGCCGCCGGCTGCGCCAAGTCGGAGACCTCGAACACCGCGGGCGGCGACAGCAGCCAGGGCGCCCAGGAAGCCAAGTCCCCCGACTCCGCCTCCGGTTCGGGCTGCACGCTGGAGACCTACGGCGCGCCGAAGCTGGACCTGAAGGACGCCGTGGTGGGCTTCTCCCAGTCGGAGAAGGAGGCCAACCCGTTCCGGATCGCCGAGACCCAGTCCATCAAGGACGAGGCGAAGAAGGTCGGCGTCAAGAAGCTCCTCACCACCAACGCCCAGTCCCAGCTGTCCAAGCAGATCAGTGACATCCAGGACATGCTGTCGCAGGGCGCGCAGTTCCTCATCGTCGCGCCGCTCAACTCCGACGGTCTGGAGCCCGCGTTGAAGGCGGCGGCGGCCAAGAAGGTGCCGGTCCTCACCATCGACCGCAAGGTCAACTCGACCGCCTGCAAGGACTATGTGGCCTTCCTCGGCTCCGACTTCGTGGAGCAGGGCAAGCGCGCCGCCGACGCGATGATCAAGGTGACCGGCGGCAAGGGCAAGGTCGCGATCCTGCTCGGCACCTCCGGCAACAACGTCACCACCGACCGCACCAAGGGCTTCGTCGACCAGGTGAAGGCCGAGGCGCCGGGCCTGGAGATCGTGGCCCAGCAGACCGGCGAGTTCGCCCGCGACAAGGGCCAGCAGGTCATGGAGCAGCTCATCCAGTCCAAGCCCGACATCACCGCCGTCTACGCGGAGAACGACGAGATGGGCCTCGGTGCGCTCACCGCGATCAAGGCCGCCGGCAAGAAGCCCGGCAAGGACGTCAAGATCGTCTCGGTCGACGGCACCCGCAACGCCGTCCAGGCCCTGGTCAACGGCGAGTACAACGCGGTCATCGAGTCCAACCCGCGCTTCGGCCCGCTCGCCTTCGCCACCGCGCAGAAGTTCTACGCCGGCGAGGAGATCCCGGAGAACGTGATCATCACCGACCGCGAGTACGACGAGGCCAACGCCAAGGACTCGCTCGGCGGGGCCTACTGACCCGACCGGCCGGCCGGCCGCCGCGACGCCCCGCGCGTTCACGGTGGCCCGGCCCCGTTCCCGTACCACCGGTAGGCCGCCATCGCCGGCCTCCCGCAGCACCGGAAGGCCGCTCTCCCCGGCCTCCCGTAACACCGGAAGTAACACCGGAAGGCCAGGATCCATGGCACCCACCGAAGCGACACCCCGGCACGCGGAGACCGCCGTCGCGGACCCCGTGCTCGAAGCCCGCTCGGTCAGCAAGCGGTTCCCCGGCGTCGTCGCCCTCGACGACGTCTCCTTCTCGCTGCGCGCCGGCGAGACCCACGCGCTCGTCGGCGAGAACGGAGCCGGCAAGTCCACCCTCATCAAGGTGCTGACCGGCGTCTACCAGAGCGACGACGGCGAGGTACGGGTCGCCGGCGCGCCCGTCCGCTTCGCGAAGCCCTTCGAGGCGCAGCAGGCCGGGATCTCCACCATCTACCAGGAGGTGAATCTCGTCCCGCTGATGAGCGTGGCGCGCAACATCTTCCTGGGCCGCGAGCCGAAGAACCGTTTCGGCCTCATCGACTTCGCCCGGATGAACCGTGAGACCACCGAACTCCTCGACGGCTTCGGCGTCCGCGTCGACCCCAAGCGCCCGCTGCACACCCTCGGCATCGGCACCCAGCAGATGGTGGCCCTCGCCCGCGCCGTCTCCGTACAGGCGCAGGTCGTCATCATGGACGAACCCACCTCCTCGCTGGAGCCCCGCGAGGTCGAGACCCTCTTCCGGGTCATCGAGAACCTGCGCGGCCAGGGCATCGCCGTCCTCTACGTCAGCCACCGCATGGACGAGCTCTACCGCATCTGCGACCGGGTCACCGTCCTGCGCGACGGCCGCCACATCCACACCGGCGACCTCGCCGAACTGGACCGGATGCGGCTCGTGTCGATGATGCTCGGCCGCGACCTGGCCGAAGTGCGCCGCGAGGGCCTCACCAGCTTCGACGCCGCAGGACACGACGTGGCCCGTACGCCCGTCCTCACCGCCACCGGCCTCGACCGGCGCCACCAACTGCACGACATATCAATCCAGTTGTACGGAGGTGAGGTGCTGGGCCTCGGCGGGCTGCTGGGCTCCGGGCGCAGCGAGACCGCCAAGGCGCTGACCGGCGCGCTGCCGCTGGACGGCGGCGAGATCACCGTCGACGGCAAGCGCATCGGCCGGCCCACCCCGGCCGCCGCCATCCGCGCCGGCATCAGCATGCTCCCCGAGGACCGCAAGGCGGAGGGGATCATCCCGCAGCTCTCCGTACGCGAGAACATCGTGCTCGCCGCCATGCCCCGGCTCTCCCGGGCCGGGATCGTCTCCCGCGAGAAGCAGGACCGGGTCGTCGACATCTTCATGGAGCGGCTGCGGATCAAGGCATCCAGCCCCGAACAGAAGGTCGGCGAACTCTCCGGCGGCAACCAGCAGAAGGTGCTCCTCGCCCGCTGGCTCTGCCTGGAGCCCAAGGTGCTGCTCCTGGACGAGCCGACCCGGGGCATCGACGTCGGCGCCAAGGCCGAGGTGCAGAGCCTCATCGACGACCTCGCCCGCGAAGGCCTCGCCGTCCTGCTGATCTCCTCCGACATCGAGGAGCTGATCGAGGGGGCGGACCGCATCGTCGTCCTGCGCGGCGGCGCGGTCGCCGGTGAGCTCGCCGGGGACGAGGTGGAGGAGAGCCGCCTGCTCGAAGTGCTCGCCGACCACACGCCCCCCGGTGCGGACTCCGCCTCCGCCGACCACACGCCCGCCGCCAAGCCTGCCGACCAGACGCCCGAAACCGGCCGGAAGGCCCCGGCGGCCGGCCAGGAGGACCCCCGATGACCACCCAGGCCACCCTGCCCCGCCCCGCGAAGCCCCTGGCCCGGCTCCGCGACCCCGCCTGGTACCAGGAGTACGGCGTGTACGCGGCCGTCGCCGTCGTCCTGCTCTTCAACGCCCTGTTCACCGAGCACTTCCTGACGGCCGACAACCTGCGCACCCAACTCGTCCAGGTCGCCCCGATCGTGATCGTCGCGCTCGGCATGGCCCTGGTCATCGGCACCGAGGGCATCGACCTCTCCGTCGGCTCCACCATGGCGCTCGCCGCCGCCCTCCTGCCGCTCTACCTCGGTTACGGTCTGGTGCCCGCGCTCCTGATCGCGCTGCTGGCCGGAGCGGTCGTCGGCGCCATCAACGGGACGCTCGTCTCGCTCGTCGGGCTGCAACCCATCGTGGCCACGCTCGCGCTGTTCGTCGGCGGCCGGGGACTCGCGCTGGTGATGGCGGACGGCCAGCTCAAGCAGATCGTCAACCCGGACATCCTCGCGCTCGGCACCGGCTCCTTCCTCGGCATCCCGCTCGTCGTCCTCATCGCGGGAGTGCTCGCGCTGGCCGTCGCGTTCCTGGTGCAGCGCACCACCTTCGGCCGCCAGATCGTCGCCATCGGCGGCAACCGCCCGGCCGCCGCCCTGTCCGGACTGCCCGTCAAGCGCGTCCTGATCGGCGTCTACATCCTCTGCGGCACGATGGCCGCACTCGCCGGGATCCTCGCCACCGCCCGGCTCACCGCCAGCGACCCGTCCTCGCTCGGCACCCTCATGGAGCTCTCCGCCATCACGGCCGTCGTCGTCGGCGGCACCCCGCTCAACGGCGGCTCCATCCGGGTGCTCGGCACCGTCGCGGGCGCCCTGCTGATGCAGCTGCTGCGCGCCACCCTCGTCAAGCACGACCTGCCCGACTCCACCGCACAGATCGCCCAGGCGGCCATCATCATCGCCGCCGTCTACGTCGCCCGGGAGCGTCGGTCCCGATGAAGAACACCACCCCCGCCGCCCCGGCCCCTCAGGTGCCGGCGCCGCTCAAGAACGCCCCGTCCCGTCCCGAACCGCGTCCCGAACGCTCCACCGGCTCCCGGATCGGCGAACTCGTCCAGCGCCAGGGCGTCCTCGCGGTCCTGCTGACCGTGATCCTCATCGCCTCGTTCGTCTACCCGACCTTCGCCAGCGTCGACAACGCCCGGGGCGTCACCGTCCAGGCGTCGTTCCTCGCGATCGTCGCGCTCGGCATGACGCTCGTCATCATCACCGGCGGCATCGACCTCTCCGTCGGCTCCGTCTTCGCCCTCGGCGGCGTCCTGGCGGCCTGGGCCTCGCAGTGGGGCTTCCTCGCCGCGCTGCTCGTCCCGCTCGTGGTCTGCTCCGCGATCGGCCTGGTCAACGGCCTCCTCATCGCCCGCGCGAACATGGCGCCCTTCATCGTCACGCTCGCCACGCTCCTCGCCGCGCGCGGCATGCTCCTCGCCTTCACCGACGAGGGCGCCACCACCTACCTGGTCCCGAAGGACTCCGCCTTCGCCGAACTCGGCCAGGGCAGCGTCTGGGGCTTCGGCTATCCGATCCTCATCGCGCTCGTCCTCTTCGGCGCCGGCGGACTGCTGCTCCAGCGGACCTCGTTCGGCCAGACCCTGTTCGCCGTCGGCGGCAGCAGCGACGCGGCCACCCTGATGGGCCTGCCCGTCGCCCGGACGAAGATCCTCGTCTACACGCTCAGCGGACTGCTCGCCGGACTCGCCGGGGCGCTGAACGCCGCCCGCCTCTCCTCCGGCGTCACCATCGTCGGCGTCGGCATGGAACTGGACGCGATCTCCGCCGTCGTCATCGGCGGCACGCTCCTCATCGGCGGCGCCGGATCGATCAGCGGCACCCTCTGGGGCGTCCTGCTGCTCGCCGTGATCCAGAACCTCATCAACCAGATCGGCTCGCTCAACTCCTCGTACCAGTCGGTGGTCAGCGGCGGCTTCCTTATCGTTGTCGTGGTGGCGCAGCGTTACCTCGCGCGCAGCCGGAGAACCACCTGAACCGGACGGGACCGTACGGACCGGGCCAGGAACGAGTCGAACCGAGTACAAGGAGTGCCGTGGGCGTCAGCCTCAAGGACGTAGCTCAACGGGCGGGCGTGTCCATCAAGACCGTGTCGAACGTGGTCAACAACTACCAGCACGTCACCCCGAAGATGCGCGCCAAGGTGCAGCAGGCCATCGACGAGCTCGGCTACCGGCCGAACCTCACCGCCCGCCATCTGCGCAAGGGCCGCACCGGCATCATCGCGCTGGCCGTGCCCGAGTTCGGCAACCCGTACTTCGCGGAGCTCGCCGGTGAGGTCGTCGACGCCGCCGCCCGGCACGACTACACGGTCCTGGTCGACCACACCGGCGGCCTGCGCGAGAAGGAGCTGCTGGTCAGCCAGGGGTTCCGGTCCCATGTCATCGACGGGCTCATCCTCAGCCCCATCCACCTGGAGACCGAGGACCTTATGGCCCGGACGGAGACGGCACCGCTGGTGCTGCTGGGGGAGCGGGAGTACGAGGCGCCGTACGACCACATCGCCATCGACAACGTGGCCGCCGCCCGCGAGGCCGTCGCCCACCTCATCGGCCTCGGCCACCGCAGGATCGCCTTCCTCGGCTCCCGTACCGGCCAGGAACGCCAGCCCGCCCACCTCCGGCTGCGCGGCTGGCGCGAGGAGCTGGCCGCCTCCGGCATCGAACCCGACGAGAACCTCGTCGTCGTCACCGACGGCTACGGCAGGGAGGACGGCGCCGCCGCCATGGCCTCGCTCCTGGACCGGGGCGAGCGGCCCGACGCCGTGTTCGCGTACAACGACCTGATCGCCATCGGCGCCATGCGCACCATCACCGAGCGCGGCCTGACCATCCCGGGCGACATCGCCGTCGTCGGCTTCGACGACATCGAGGAGAGCCGGTACGGGACCACCACCCTCACCACCATCGCCCCGGACAAGGCGGCCATCGCCCGGCTCGCCGTCGACAGCCTCGTCGAACGCCTCGCCGGCACCCCGGTCGCCGAACCCCGGCGCCCCCGTCCCGGCTACCGCCTCGTCGTCCGCGAATCCACCGGCCCCCGTGAGGCCCCCGGCCCCTCCTGAGGCCCTTCTCCCAAGGAACCCCCATGCCCACCGTGCACCGCAAGTCCTTCGGCCATGCCCACGGGCGGACGGAGGTCGACCTCTGGACCCTCGAATCGGGCACCGGGGTACGGGCCGAGATCCTCACCTACGGCGGCATCCTGCACAGCCTCACCGTGCCGGACACCGCCGGAACCCCGGGCCCCGTCGTCCGCTCGCTGCCCGCCCTCGACGACTACACCGACAAGAACCCCTACTTCGGGGCGATCGTCGGCCGGTACGCCAACCGCATCGCCCACGGCCGCTTCACGCTCGACGGCACCACGCACCACATCCCCGCCAACGACCGGGGCCACGCCCTGCACGGCGGCCCGGACGGCTTCCACACCCGGATCTGGCAGGCGGAGGGCGACCGTACGGACTCCGCCGCCGTCCTCCGCCTCACCCTGCACAGCCCCGACGGCGACATGGGCTTCCCCGGAGCGCTCGACGTCACCGCCACCTACACCCTGGACACCGCCGGAACCCTCGCCCTGGAGTACACGGCCGTCACCGACCGCCCCACCGTCGTCAACCTCACCCACCACGCCTACCTCAACCTCGGCGCCGACGACATCCTCGGCCACACCCTCCACCTCGACGCCGACCACTACCTCCCGGTCGACGCCGACTCCATCCCCGAAGGCCCCCCGGCCCCGGTGACCGGCACCCCGTTCGACCTCACCCACCCGCAGCCGCTGCGGGACCACCTCACCCGCTCGCACCCCCAACTCGCCCTGGCCGGCGGCTTCGACCACTGCTGGGTGCTGCGCGACCCGGACTCCGCGGCCCTCCGCCGCGCCGCCCGCCTCACCGCACCCGGCGACCGCCGCACGCTGGAGCTCTGGACCACCGAACCAGGCGTCCAGGTCTACACCGCCAACCAGCTCGACGGCGCCTTCACCGACGGCACCGGCCGCCGCCACGAACGCCACGGCTCGCTCTGCCTGGAGACCCAGCACCTGCCCGACTCACCCAACCGCCCCGCCTATCCCAGCACGGTGCTGCGCCCCGGCGAGACTCTGCGCAGCCGTACCGAATGGCGCTTCCCGCATCTGGACACGGAGCGCCCGCGACCCGCCGCACCGTGATGAGGAGGCACGGCGGATCGCGGGATGAGCCGCGCCGCTCGGGGTACGGGCGCTACTTCAGATACGGGCCCGCCGTGCCGATCCTCCCCGGCGCGGCGTTCTTCCCGCCGAGGTCCAGGACGTACACGCGCAGGTTCCCCTTCCCGGGCGCCGGGACCGTGAGTGTGCCGCCGCTCACCACCTTGGTGTCACCCGTCACGGCGTCCTTGTACGTGCCGTTCGGGATGCCGGTGTACGTGGCGCTCCCGGAGACCGTCACCAGCGCGAAGCTGTCGGTGCCGCTCGCCGCGTCGGTGTAGCGCCGCTTGTACGCCATGGAGCCGCTGATGCCCTCCGTGGAGTACTGGCCCATCTGCAGCGCCGGCACCGCGCGCCGGATCTCGTTGAGCCGCTGGAGGTGCCGGGCCAGCGGCGCGGCCAGTGTCTCCGCGACCTTGCCGGTGGCCGAGGACACCGTGCCGAAGCCGGACGCCGTCACCTCACCGGTCAGATGGTCCCCGAAGTAGGCCCGTCCGGTCGAGGCCAGCGGGCAGCGCGGCCCGCAGTCGATCTGCTTGCCCTTCTGGAACTCGATCTCGGAGCCGTAGTAGAGCGTCGGGATCCCCCGGAACGTCCACATCAGCGACATGTTCTCCGCCCACGCGTCCGTGCCGCCCGTGTACCGCTCGCTGCTCTTGTTGGGCCCGTAGTCGTGGCTGTCGACGTACACCACGTTGTAGGTGGCGTCGTTGTAGCTGTCGTCGGAGTCCTTGCCGTTGTGGAAGGCGTTGTTCGCGTCACCGAAGTTCATGTGCATCCGCATGTCGATGACGTTCATCCCGGAGAACCGGCTGCGGTCCGGTGCGTGGTAGGCGTTGCCCTTGAGGAACGCGTTGTCGGAGACGGGCTGGGCTCCCGTGCCCTGCTGCTGCTCGTAGTCGTACATCTCCAGGGCGGCCTTCTCGTCGTCCGCGCTGTACTCCTTGCGCTCCTTCCAGGTGAAGAACTGCGCGGAGTGGTTGACCGAGCCGCGGTTCCACTTGTCGTTGACGAAGGCGGCGACCTCGCCGAAGACGAAGAAGTTCTTCGCGGCCTCGGCGCCGAACCTGGCTGTGACCCGTTCCTGGATCGCGGGCAGGAAGCGGCGGTTCCAGGTGGTGCGGGGGATGTGCACCGCCGTGTCGAGCCGGAAGCCGTCGACGCCCATGTCGATGTACTTGTTGTACGCGCCGATCAGATAGTTCTGGACCTGGGCGTTCTCGGTGTTGAAGTCGGCGAGGTCGTCGTGCAGCCAGCAGGAGCGGGAGTCCTCGCCCTCCCAGTTGCCGATCCAGCAGTTGTGGTAGAGCGCCTTCGGGAACATGCCCGAAGTGGGGCTCGGCCACTGGCAGTTGTAGATCCGGTAGCCCTCCGGCGAGGTGTGCCCGGTGGGCGTGCCCCAGCCCACGCAGGTGTTGCCTGCCGGTTCGGCCGTGGACCACAGGTCGCCGTTGTAGTACGACTTCCCGGACTTCGGTTCGACGGTGAGGCCGTCGTACGCGAAGCCGTCGTTCCTCTCGTCGTAGAACCAGCTCCACTGCGTGTCGCGGACGCCGTACGCCTTCGGCGTGAACAGGCCCTTGGCCCCCCACCGCGAGGAGTGGTTGTGGATGACGTCCTGGTAGATCTTCATGCCCTTGGCGTGGGCCGCGTTGATGAGGTCCTGGTAGGAGGCGCCGGCCGACTCCAGCCGTGGGTCGACCTTGTAGAAGTCGTAACCGTGATAGCCGTGGTAGTCGTAGTCCGAGCGGTTGAGGACGACCGGCGTGACCCAGATCGCCGAGAAGCCGAGCCCCTTGATGTAGTCGAGCTTCTGCACCAGCCCCTTGAAGTCCCCTCGGGACATGGGGTCGTTGTTGGCCGCGTTGCCGGACTTCTCGTGCTGGCTGCCGCCCCGGTTGTTCGTCGTGTCGCCGTCGTTGAAGCGCGCGGTCAGCACGAAGTAGATCGGGTCCTTGCGCGGATCGGTGCCCAGCGGTGTGCCGGTCGCCGGGGCGGTCGGCTTCTCGCCGGTGGTGGCGGTGGCCGCCGCGGACGCGGCCGATACGTTCCCGGCGGCGTCGACGGCCCGCACGGTGTAGCGGTAGGCGGTCTTCGCCTCAAGTCCGGTGTCGGCGAAGACGGTGGAGCCTACATCGGTGACGAAGGTGCCCTTCGTGCCGCCCGTCCGCGTCACCTGGTACTTCGTCACTCCTCGGTCGTCGGTGGCGGGTTCCCAGGTCACCAGGACGGACACGCCGTCGGCCACGGCCTTCACGTCTCCGGGCGCGGAAGGCGCCTCGGTGTCCGGCTCCTCGGCGGCGCACGGGTCCTTGGCCGTGGCGGTCACCTTGCGGTCCTTCACCGTGGTGAGCCCGGCCGGGAGGGTGTAGTCGCCGCCGTTGTTGTTGTCCCAGACGCCGTTGCCGTTGTTGAACGCGGCCTGGAGCCCGGTGGCGCTGCCCAGGTCCACGGTCCGCCGCACCCAGCCGGTGCAGGCTGCCTCCATCCCGACACCCGGGACCGTCGTCCAGGCTCCGCCGTGCGGGCGGTAGTGCAGGTTGACGGTGGACCAGCCGACGGTGGAGGTCGCGTAGTAGACGGATGCGGTGTTCGGCCCGCCGGGATCCGGCACCTCCGGGCCCGTACCCGTACAGGGGTCGCTGTGCGCCACGACCCCGTCCTTGACGGTGATGCTGCCGGTGCCCAGGTCGTAGTTCCTGCCGGCGTTGTTGTCCCAGGTGCCCGAGCCGTCGGTGAAGGTGGCCTTGAGCCCGGCCGCGCCGCCGAGGGGCACGGTCAGCTTGACCCAGTCGGTGCAGGCGGAGGCCATGCGGGTGCCGGGCACGGTGGTCCAGGAGCCGCCGTCGGGGGCGTAATGCAGGTGGTACGCAGACCAGTTCCGGGTCTTCGTGGAGTAGAAGACGGTCGCCGTGGTGTCGGCGGCGGCCGTAGCGGCGACGGGTGCGGTGGCCGGAGCGGCGGTCGGTGGGGGAGTGGCTTCCGGTACGGCGGTGAGGAGGCCCAGCAGTCCGGCTGCCGCCACGGCCGCCGCGAGCGGGCGGCCGGACAGTCGGCGGGAGGTGCGTCTCATACGTGTCTCCAAGGGAGGGGAGAACCGGGAGAACCCTGACGCGCCTCGGGGTTCGGAGAAAGGGAACGGCAAGGGGAACACCATCCGGCGGCAAACTCTGCCGGAATGTTGCTGCAATCTCTTGCGCGGTGGAAGTTACCGGTGCATGACAGGCTCGTAAAGGGGTCCGGCAGAGCCGTGAAGGGTGCGGCAGGACCGGCCCACCGGAATGGATCACCGGGCGCGGGCGTTCGCATGGTCATGACCTTCTCCGTCGATGTGACCGTGCGCGGCTACGAGCTCGATACCCAGGGCCACCTGAACCAGGCCGTCTACCTCCAGTACGCGGAGCACACGCGCTGGGAGCTGCTGCGGGCCGCCGGGCTTCCTCAGGAGAAGCTGCTGGCCGGCGGCATCGGCCCGGTCCAGCTGGAGGTCACCGTCAAGTACCGCCGCGAGCTGCGGGGCGGCGAGCGCGTACGGGTCACCTGCCGGTTCGACTACGGCACGGGCAAGACGTTCACGCTGGCGCAGGAGGTCATCAAGGAGGACGGCACGGTGGCCGCCGAGATCACCGGAGTGGCCGGCGTCCTCGACCTGACCGAACGCCGCCTGGTCCCGGACCCGCAGGGCCGCCTGGCCGCACTGGCGGGCAACCCGGACCTGCTGACGGGCTGAGCCGCCAGAAGGTGTGGACGCCCCTAAGGGGCGTCCACGGTTCATCGGGGGCCGGGCGGTCAGACGGGCGTGCCGACGACCAGGTGGTCGCCGGGGATGCCGGCCTTGCCGGGTGCGTAGTAGTCCTTGATCCCGGCGACCCACGTCTCCACCCGGATCCGTTCCCCGTCGGTCGGTTCGAAGGCGTCGAAGAGCGCGTCGATGTTGGCCGGCTCGAACCCGATCGCCGTCATCAGCGCCATGAACAGCGGCCGCTCGATCAGGCCGTCGCCGTCCGGGTCGCCGAGCGCGGCGAGCGCCTCGGCGAACACGGCGATCGTCGCGTCGAACCGCTCCGGCGACAGCACACAGGCGGTGAACTCCTCGAAGCTGATCTCGCCGTCGCCGTTCTCGTCCAGCTCGGTGAGCAGGGTCGTCCAGTACCGCCGGAACGCTCCGCGCATCGCGTCCTTCGCCGCCTGGTCCGAGGCGTGCGCCTCGCGTACGACGCGGTCGGCCATGAGCTCGAAGTCGTCGGCCTCCAGGACCCCGTTGGCGTTGGCATCGAACAGGGAGAAGACGAGCGCGACCCGCCGGTTGGCCTCAGTGGTCATGAATCCGTCACCTTTCGCCGTACGGTCCCGCCGACCGGGGCCCGGTCGGCCCACCCACTGTCCGGCCGGAGCGCGACGGGCACGGTGAAAGCCGCAGCCCTTTCACCTGAAGGACGTAACCACCCCGGCGTAAACGTCGAGTTGAGGCAGATGGCCGGGCCCGGTGGCCCCGCACGCCCCGGTACGAGCCGTCGGCGGTCGCGTGGTACCGGGGGAGCGGCGGAACCCGGTTCCGCGTCCACCTTCTAGGCTGGGCGGATGCCAGTGATGCCCACCGCCGGGGAGGTCGGACCGTCCACGACCCGGGAGACCCGGTCGCTGCCCGCGCACGCGCCCGGATCGGTCGAGACGCCCTTCGTCATCCAGGCCTACGACGAGGTCGTCTCCCACGACACCGACTGGGACGCCCACTCCCACCCCTTCCCCGAGCTGCTCTGGAACGAGCGGGGCGCCTCCTGCGCGGTGGTCGGCGAACGCATCTGGACGATCACTCCCGCCCTCGGCCTGTGGATGCCGGCCGGGACCCTGCACTCCGGATCGGCGACGGCGGGTACCTGGTTCCGGGCGAGCTTCTTCGGCTTCCGTACGACGTCGTCGATCTCCGACACCCCGGTCGCCGTCGAGATCACGCCGCTGCTCCGCCTCCTCCTGGAACGGCTCGGCGAACCCGGCCTCGCCCCCTCCTCCCGGGCCGCGACCGAGGCGCTGGTGCTCGACGTCCTCGTACCGGTCGCCCCGCGAGCTGCTCGTACAGGTTCCGACCTCCGACCTGCTGCGCCCCATCGCGGACGCGGTCCGTGAGGATCCGGGCGACCAGCGGACACTGGAGGACTGGGCCTCCCAGCTGCGCGTGAGCACGCGGACGGTCACGCGCGCGTTCAGCGCCGAGACGGGCACGAGCTTCGTACGGTGGGTCGCGGCCGTCCGGGCCCAGCACGCCATCGACCTGCTGACCCGGGGCTGGGACGTCGAGTCGGTGGCCGAACAGGTCGGCTACCGCTCGGCCAGCGCCTTCGGCGTGGCCTTCCGCCGAACCACCGGGCTGACCCCGGGGACCTTCCGGCCCGGGTGAGCCGCTTCCGGGTCCCGCACGGCCTCCTGGATTCACGCCAGGAGCAGGCGCAGGCCCAGATCCGCCGCGTCCAGACCGGCCAGATCCGCGTTCCGCTCGGCCCACCGGCCCGAGGCCAGGTCGTCGCCGAGGCTGCGCACCGCACGCCCCTCCGCCTCGGGCCCGACCCTCGTCCACACCGACATCGCGCGGCGCACCCGGTCCTCCAGGTACGCCTCCGGCCGGCGCCAGTACGCCTCGAACAGGCCGTCGGCGCAGTCCCACGGGACCGGCACCGGCTCGGCGCGCCCGCCGATCGCGTCGGCCATCCCGGCGAGTGAAGGGAACTTCGCGAGTACGCCGGTGAACTCGGGCAGATAGTCGCGGGTCAGCCAGAACCGGTCCGGCCACCCGGGCTCGTCGGTGTCGAAGGTGAGCACCACCACGCGGCGGGCCACCCGCCGCATCTCGCGCAGCCCCGCCGACGGATCGCTCCAGTGGTGAACGGTGGAGACGGCCATCGCCACATCGAAGGAGCGGTCCGCGAACGGCAGGCTCTCCGCTGCCGCGGCCACGCACGGCGCCGAGCCCGGCGGCCGCTGCGCCCGCATGACCGCCGACGGCTCCACCGCGGTCACCTCGCGGTCCACCGGCTCGTAGGAGCCCGTACCGGCCCCGACGTTCAGCACCGTCCGCGCCTCTCCGAGCGCGTCCCAGATCTGCGCGGCGATCCTGGGATCGGTACGGCGCGTCGCGGTGTAGGCGCTGCCGATCGCGTCGTACAGCCGCGCGCCGAGCATCCCCAGCTGCTCCTCCGGTGTCACCCTGACCCCCTTCGCCCGTGCCGCCAGTTCTCTGTCGATGGCCGCCACCATCGTGTCGGTGCGCGCCCGCCGCTCCAGCAGCAGACCGCGCTGCCGGTGCAGGTGCGCCACCGCGTCGGCCGACGGATCGTCGACCAGCTCCGCGATCTCCCGCAGCCCGAAGCCCAGCCTCCGGTAGGCCAGCACCTCCCGGAGGCGCTCCACGTCGGAGGCCGCGTAGGCGCGGTATCCGGCCCCGGTCCGAGCCGAGGGCCGGACCAGCTCGATCTCGTCGTAGTGATGCAGCGTGCGGACGCTCACGCCGGCCAGCTCGGCGACGCGCCCCACGGTCCAGTGATCTTCCACGGCACCGACTATGCGGCCTGACGTCACGTGAGGGTCAAGAGCCTTGTGCACCGCCGCCCTGGATGTCCTCATCGCTACAACGTCTGTCTCAAACAGTTGATTGCGACAGCGGTACCTCCTCTCATAAAGTGCGAAGGCAAGCCTTACCTAAGCCGCTGCGCCCCCGCATCGCACCCCTCCACGACGGCAGCCCACGCCCGGACGTGCGGGAAGCGGCACCCCGACCCTCCGGAAAGCCGGGTACTCACCCATGTCCTCACACCGCCTCCGCCTGCTCGCCGTGGCAGCCGCCCTCGTCTCCGTCGCCGCCTGCGGCGGGAACGGAAGCGGCGCCGCCGAGACCAAGAAGGACGAGGCGGGCGCCGCCGGCTCCTTCCCGCTGACGGTCGAGCACGCCCTGGGCAAGACCACCATCCCCGCCAAGCCGAAGCGTGTCGCCACGGTCAACTGGGCCAACCACGAAGTGCCGCTGGCGCTCGGTGTCGTGCCGGTCGGCATGGCCTCCGCCAACTTCGGCGACGACGACGGCGACGGAGTGCTGCCCTGGGTCGAGGAGCGGCTGAAGGAGCTCAAGGCCAAGACGCCGGTGCTGTTCGACGAGACCGACGGCATCGACTTCGAAGCCGTCGCCGACACGAAGCCCGACGTCATCCTGGCCGCGTACTCCGGACTGACCAAGAAGGACTACGAGACCCTCAGCGAGATCGCCCCGGTCGTCGCCTACCCGGACGCCGCCTGGGCGACCCCGTGGCGCGAGATCATCCGTACCAACAGCGAGGCGATCGGCCTCGCCGACGAGGGCGAGAAGCTGATCACGAAGCTCGACGGCGACATAGCGAAGACCGCCGCCAAGTACCCGCAGCTCAAGGGCAAGTCGGCGATGTTCATGACGCACGTCGACCCCAACGACGTCAGCGAGATCGGCTTCTACACCGAACACGACACCCGGACCCAGTTCTTCAAGGACCTGGGCATGACGACCCCGGGCAGCATCGAGAAGGCGTCCGAGGGCACGGACAAGTTCGCCCTCACCAAGAGCGCCGAGCAGATCGACGCGTTCGACGACGTCGACATCATCACCGGCTACGGCGACGACACCGGCGACCTGCTCAAGGCGATCACCAAGGACCCGCTGCTCTCCAAGATCCCCGCCGTGAAGCGCGGCTCGACGTACCTCCTGCCCGGCAGCTCGCCGCTGGCCACCGCCGCCAACCCGACGCCCCTGTCGATCAGTTACGTGCTCGACGACTACGCCGCCGCTCTCGCCGAGGCCGCGGACAAGGTCAAGTGACCGCTTCCACCGACCGGCGCCCGTCGGACGCCACCATGGCCCGGCGTCCGGCGGGCGTCCGCACGCTCTGGCTCCACGCCGCCGCCCTCGTCCTGGCCGCCGTCATGGTGGCGTCGATCGCCTTCGGCTCGCGCGATGTGCCGTGGGCCGACGTCCAGGCGGCGCTCGGCGGCGCCGACGGGACCCTCGGCCAGGCGGCGGCCACGAAGCGGATCCCCCGTACGGTCCTCGCGGTCGTCATCGGCGCGGCGCTGGGCCTCGCCGGTGGGGTGATGCAGGGTGTGACCCGTAACCCTCTCGCCGACCCGGGCATCCTCGGCGTCAACATGGGTGCCTCGCTCGCCGTCGTCACCGCCGTCGCGTTCTTCGGGCTCTCCTCGCCGACCGGCTACATCTGGGTCGCCATCGCGGGCGCCGCCCTGTCGGCCCTGTTCGTCTACACCGTCGGGACGCTCGGCAGAGGAGGCGCCACACCGCTCAAGCTGGCGCTCGCCGGGGCCGCCACCTCGGCGGCCTTCGCCTCGCTGGTGAGCGCCGTCATCCTGCCGCGTAACGACATCGCCGGATCCTTCAAGCTCTGGCAGATCGGCGGCGTCGGCGGCGCCTCCTTCGAGCGCATCGGACAGGTGGCGCCGTTCCTCGCGGTCGGCTTCGCCATCTGTCTGCTCTCCGCGCGCGCTCTCAACTCGCTCGCTCTGGGTGACGAGTTGGCGGCGGGTCTCGGTGAACGCGTCGCCGTCGCCCGGGCGGTGGCCGCGCTCGGCGCCGTCCTGCTCTGCGGAGCCGCGACCGCCGTCGCCGGGCCCATCGGCTTCGTCGGCCTCGTCGTCCCGCACACCTGCCGGCTGCTCGTCGGCGTCGACCACCGCTGGCTGCTGCCGCTCTCCGCGCTGCTCGGCGCGGTCCTGCTCACCGCCGCCGACGTGGCCGGCCGGATCGTCGCGCGGCCCGCGGAGATCGACGTGGGCATCGTGACCGCGCTGATCGGCGCCCCCTTCTTCATCTACATCGTCCGCCGACAGAAGGTGCGTGCCCTGTGAGCGCCCCCGCCCTCACCCGGCCGGCCCCGCGCGAGGCGGCCCCCGCGTCCGTCGCGGCCGCCACCCGCCGCCGGATCCGCGGCGCGTCGCGTAGGCGCCGAGTGATCCTGGTCCTGGCCGTCCTCGTCGTCGCCGCGTTCGCCGTGACGCTGATGGCGGGCCGTACGTTCTATCCGCCCGGCGACGTCCTGCGGGTGATCCTCGGCGAGCAGGTGTCCGGCGCCTCCTTCACCGTCGGGCGGCTCCGGCTGCCGCGCGCGGTCCTCGCCGTGGTCGCCGGATTCAGCTTCGGGCTCGCCGGTGTCACCTTCCAGACGATGCTCCGCAACCCGCTCGCCAGCCCCGACATCATCGGCATCAGCTCCGGGGCGAGCGCGGCGGCGGCCATCGCGATCGTCACGCTCTCGCTCGGCGAGGTGCAGGTCTCCGTCCTCGCCATCGCCGCCGGACTCGGCGTCGCGCTGCTCGTCTACTCGCTGGCGTTCCGGGGCGGAGTCGTCGGCACCCGGCTCATCCTCATCGGCATCGGGATCTCCGCGATGCTCGACAGCGTCACCTCCTACGTCCTGTCCCAGGCCGCCGAATGGGACCTCCAGGAGGCGATGCGCTGGCTGACCGGCAGCCTCAACGGCGCCACCTGGGACCAGGTCGTCCCCGCCCTCGCCGCGGCCGCCGTCCTCACCCCGCTCCTCCTCGGCCAGGCCCGCAGCCTCTCCGCGATGCAGCTCGGCGACGACACCGCTTCCGCTCTCGGCGTACGGGTCGAACGCACCCGGATCACCGTGATCGTGGCCGCCGTCGGGCTCATCGCCTTCGCCACGGCCGCCGCCGGACCCATCGCGTTCGTCGCGTTCCTCTCCGGGCCCATCGCCGCCCGGATCGTCGGCGCGGGCGGCTCGCTGCTGGTGCCCGCCGGGCTCGTCGGCGCGCTGCTGGTCCTCGTCGCGGACTTCACCGGCCAGTTCGCCTTCGGCGAGCGCTACCCCGTGGGCGTCGTCACCGGCGTCCTCGGCGCCCCGTACCTCGTCTACCTGATCATCCGCACCAACCGGGCGGGAGGCTCGCTATGACCACCGACCACCAACTGACCGCCGAACACCTCACCCTCGGCTACGGAGACCGTACGGTCGTCTCCGCGCTCGACCTGGTGGTGCCGCCCGGCGCGGTCACCGTCATCGTCGGCGCCAACGCCTGCGGCAAGTCGACCCTGCTGCGTTCCATGTCCCGCCTCCTCGCACCCCGCGAGGGCCGGGTCGTCCTGGACGGCAAGGAGGTGCACCGCCTCCCCGCCAAGGAACTGGCCCGTACGCTCGGTCTGCTGCCGCAGTCCCCGGTCGCGCCCGAAGGCATCACGGTCTCCGACCTCGTGGGCCGGGGCCGCCACCCGCACCAGTCGATGTTCTCCCGCTGGAACGAGAAGGACGACGCCGCCGTCGCCTCGGCCCTGGAGGCGACCGCCACCGAAACGCTCGCCGACCGCGCGGTCGACGAACTCTCCGGCGGCCAGCGCCAGCGCGTCTGGATCGCCATGGCGCTGGCCCAGCAGACCGATCTGCTCCTCCTGGACGAGCCCACCACGTTCCTGGACGCCAGCCACCAGATCGAGGTCCTGGACCTCCTCACCGACCTGAACCGGTCACGCGGTACGACGATCGTGATGGTCCTCCACGACCTCAACCTCGCCGCCCGGTACGCCGACCACCTCATCGCCCTCGCCGACGGCAAGCTGCACTCCTTCGGCACTCCGGCCGAGGTGCTCACCGAGGAAACCGTCCGCGCGGTCTTCGGTCTGGAGAGCCGCGTCATCGAGGACCCCGTCTCCGGCCGGCCGCTGATGCTGCCGATCGGCCGCCACCACGTGCGGGAGAGGCCGGGCCCTCAGGAGCCGAGCAGCGCGGAGCCGTACCAGTCCGATGCGTCCGCCACCCCCGGCAGCGTGAGGAAGTAGCCGCCGCCCGTCGTGGTGCTGAAGTCGGCGAACCGCTCGCCCTCCAGCCGCTTCTGCACGGTCGCGAACTGCCGGGCGATGTCCCGCTGGTAGCAGCAGAAGACCAGCCCCACATCGAGCGTGCCGTCGGGCGCGAGGCCCCGGTCGATGTTGTAGCTCCGGCGCAGCAGCACCGAGTCCTCGCTTCCAGGGGTCCGCGGATTGGCCCGGCGGATGTGCGAGTCCAGCGGGGTGACCCGGCCCTCCGGGTCCCGCCCGTAGTCCGGCAGATCGCTCTCCTTCCGTCCGTCGAGCGGCGCCCCGGTCGACTTGCGGCGCCCGAAGATCCGCTCCTGCTCACCGAGCGGGACCCGGTCCCACGCCTCGGCCCGCAACCGGATCGTGCGCAGCACCTGGTAGCTCCCGCCGCGCGCCCACCCCGGCGCCTCCGACCCGACCCAGACCAGCCGGTCCATCTCCCGCGCCGACGCCGTGTCCGGGTGCGCGGTGCCGTCCTTGAAGCCGACGAACGACCGCGGGGAGCCTTCGGGGCGCGGCGGGTTGAGGAATCCGTCGGCCCGCCACCGCGTCCGCAGCAGCCCTGTGGTCTCCCGCGCCAGATCCCGTACGACATGGAGGACGGCGTCCGGGTTCTGCGCGCAGACCTGCACCGAGAGATCGCCGTGAGAGCTTCCCGGGTCGAGCCGGTCGCCGGGGAACTCCGGCATCGGGACGAGTCCGGGCGGCACCGCGTCCGCCAGCCCGTACCGTCCGTCGAAGAGCGAGGCACCGACCCCGACGGTGATGGTCAGCCGGTCCTCCGGGCCCCGCACCGCCGCCACGTCCGGATCCAGCGGGGTGACCCCGGCCGTCAGGATGCGGCACCGTACGGTCAGCTTCTTCAGGAGCGCCGCCAGCTCGGCCCGGTCACGCGCGAGCACGTCGAAGGCGGCGAAACCGCCGAACCGCTGCTGCCGGGTGAGGATCCCCGCCTGGTGCGCCCCGTGGAACGGCACCCGGCCGTCGCCGGAACCGGCCGCCGGCGCGGCGGAGGCCGTCCCCACCGCCACCGTGCCGGTCAGCCCCACAGCCCCCACGACACTCGCGGCTCCTCGTACGAAAACCCGTCGGCCGGGACGCGTATCCCGGCGCTGGTCACTTTCCGTCATGGTCGTTCTCCTTCCGGGATCTTGGCGGTCCGCTCCGTCTCCTCGGCGCCACCGCACGGAACGCCAGCTCAGCACGGTTTCCTCGGGCAGGACGGGTCGCTTGGGCCGGGCGGCTGAGCGCCGGGGCGTGCGCCCCCCTGATCGGCTGACTGCGGAGCGTGAGTGACATGTTTCCCGGCACGACGGGGGACACAGGGGAGGTCTGTTCCCGGGCCCGGAGCCGGGACGGCCTCGAACCCGAACCGGTCATTGGGAGAAACCTCGGTGGAGAACACCTCGGTGCAGCACGCCTCCGTGCAGGACAAGGAAACCGTACGGAGCTGTCCGTTCGACTTCGCACAGCAACTGGAATTCGACCCCCAGCTCAAGGAACTGCTCACCGAGGAGCCCGTCTCCCGTATCCGTATGGCGTACGGCGAGGGCGAGGCATGGCTCGTCACCCGGTACGAGGACGTCCGGACGGTCACCACCGACCGGCGCTTCAGCCGTGGCGCCGTCCTCGGCCGCGACTTCCCCCGGATGACCCCGGAACCGATCGTCCAGGCCGAATCCATCAACCTCATGGACCCGCCCGCCAGCAGCCGGCTGCGCAGCCTGGTCGCCAAGAGCTTCACCCCGCGCCGCGTCGAGCAGATGCGGGAGGGGACCCAGCGGGTGGTGGACCGGCTGCTGGACGGGATGGCGGACGAGGGCGCACCCGCCGACTTCTTCGCCCGGGTCGCCGCGCCGCTGCCGCTGATCACCATCTGCGAGGCGCTCGACATCCCCGAGGCCGACCGCCCCTGGCTCCGGGCCCACGCCATGACGATGATGAACGTCGGCGCGGCGGGCAAGGAGGACGCGGTACGGGCCAAGGCCGAACTGCGCGGCTACTTCACCGAACTGACCGCCGAGCGCCGCCGCTCCCCGGGCGAGGACCTCATCTCCACCCTGGCCACCGCCCGGGACGGCGACGAACTCCTCGACGACAAAGAACTCGCCGTCATGGCTATGGTCCTGCTCATCACCGGCCAGGACACCACGACGTACCAGCTCGGCAACATCGCCTACACCCTGCTCACCCGGCCCCAGCTGCTGAAGACGCTCCAGGCCGAACCCGAGCGGCTGCCCCGCACGCTGGAGGAGCTGCTGCGGTACATCCCCTTCCGCAAGGGCGTCGGCATCCCGCGGATCGCCCTGGAGGACGTGGAGCTCGGCGGGACCGTCATCAAGGCGGGCGACGTGGTCCACGTGTCGTATCTGACGGCCAACCGCGACCCCGCCAAGTTCGACCGCCCCGACGAGCTGGACCCCGACCGGCCGTCCATCCCGCACATGACCTTCGGCTGGGGCGCCCACCACTGCCTGGGCGCGCCGCTCGCCACCATGGAGCTGGAGGTGGCCTTCGCCACGCTCCTGGCCCGCTTCCCGGCCCTGCGTCTCGACGCGGAGCCCGAGGACATCCGGTGGAACACGACGTCCATCTGGCGTTACCCACTGGCTCTGCCCGTCACCTGGTGACGAGAGCCTCCGCTCCCAGATACGAGGAGAACCCATGGCGACCCTGTGCCGTCCGGCCATCGCTGTGCCCGAACACGTCATCACGATGCAGCAGACCCTGGAGCTGGCCCGGGAGACCCACCACGGGCACCCCCAGCGCGACCTCGTCCTGAGGCTCATCCGGAACACCGGCGTCCAGACCCGGCACCTGGTGCAGCCGATCGAGGAGACCCTCAGGCACCCCGGCTTCGAGCTCCGCAACCAGGTGTACGAGGCCGAGGCCAAGACCCGGGTCCCCGAAGTGGTGCGGCAGGCCCTCGCCAACGCCGACACCGAACCGGACGACATCGACCTGATCGTCTACGTCTCCTGCACGGGCTTCATGATGCCCTCGCTGACCGCCTGGCTCATCAACACCATGGGGTTCAGACCCGAGACCAGACAGCTTCCGATCGCCCAGCTCGGCTGCGCGGCAGGCGGCGCGGCGATCAACCGGGCGCACGACTTCTGCCGGGCCTACCCCGAATCCAACGTCCTCATCGTCTCCTGCGAGTTCTGCTCGCTCTGCTACCAGCCCACCGACATCGGCGTCGGGTCCTTGCTCTCCAACGGACTCTTCGGGGACGCCGTTTCCGCCGCCGTCGTCCGGGGGCAGGGCGGCACCGGCATGAAGCTGGAGCGCAACGGCTCCCACCTCGTGCCCGACACCGAGGACTGGATCTCCTACGCCGTCCGGGACACCGGATTCCACTTCCTGCTGGACAAGCGGGTGCCCGGCACCATGGAGATGCTCGCGCCGGTCCTGAAGGACCTGGTCGACCTGCACGGCTGGTCGGTGCCCGCCATGGACTTCTTCATCGTCCACGCCGGCGGCCCGCGCATCCTGGACGACCTCTGCCACTTCCTCGATCTGCCGATGGAGATGTTCCGCTACAGCCGGGCCACCCTCACCGAACGCGGCAACATCGCCAGCTCCGTCGTCTTCGACGCACTGGCCCGTCTCTTCGACGGCGGCGGTGCGGCCGAGTCCGCACAGGGCCTGATCGCCGGATTCGGGCCCGGCATCACCGCCGAGATCGCGGTGGGCAGCTGGGCGCACCACGGTCCGGCGGCCGACCCGGACCGGGAACTGGCCGACCTGGAGCTCAAGGCGGGCGTTGCGCTGTCCGGCTGAACCCGTGTTAAGGCGCCGTACGGGCGGGGACGAAGGACCGGGTATTCGCGCTTCGCGGTCGCACACCCGCACCGCGGACGTAACCCCACCCAAGGAGACCTGCATGCGCCTGCGCGCCCGATGGGCCCCGGCAGCCCTGCTGCTGATCGCGCCGTTGATCGGCACCACCACCCCGGCCGCCGCCGACACCGGACCGGAAGGGGTCCCGGTGGAGCGGTCCGCCCGGGCCGTCCCCGGGCAGTACATCGTCACCCTGGAGCCCGAACTCTCTCCGGACACCGTCCTGAAGGAGTTCGGGCTCCGCCCGTTGTTCACGTACGGGAACGTCCTGCACGGGTTCGCCGTCACGCTCACCGCCACCGAGCTGGAGGCCGTCCGGTCCGTCCCCGGCGTGCTCGCCGTCGAGGAGAACGCCGAGGTGGCCGTGGACACGCCCGGGACGGGCGGCCTCTTCCGGGCTCCGGCCGCCACCTGGGGCACCGACCGGATCGACCAGCGCGCCCTGCCGCTGGACGACACGTTCACCACCACCGCCACGGGTGACGGCGTGAAGGTGTACGTCGTCGACACCGGGATCGAGTCCGGTCACGCCGAGTTCGGCAGCCGGGTCGTCAGCGGCTACGACGCGGTCGGCGACGGCCGTGACGGGCAGGACTGCAACGGCCACGGCACCCATGTCGCCGGGACCGTCGGCGGCGGAACCTCCGGAGTGGCGAAGGACACGTCCCTGGTTAGCGTGCGGGTCCTGAACTGCCAGGGCCGGGGCACCTGGGCCGGCATCATCGCCGGGTTCGACTGGGTGGCCAAGGACGCGGCGGCCGGCTCCACCCCGGCCGTGCTGAACGCCTCGCTCGGCGGGGCCCGTTCGCGTGCCGTCGACGCGGCGGTCGAAGCCGTCGCGGACGCGGGCGTCGTGCCGGTCGTGGCGGCGGGCAACGAGGACAGTGACGCCTGCGACGTCTCTCCGGCCGCGGCCGACGGCGTGGTCACGGTGGGTGCGAGCGACCGGCAGGACCGGGAGACCGCGTTCAGCAACTGGGGCTCCTGCGTCTCGCTCTACGCCCCCGGCGCCGACATCGTCTCCGCGAAGCTCGGCGGCGGCACCACCTCCCTGAACGGCACCTCCATGGCCAGCCCGCACGTCGCGGGCGTCGCCGCCCTCTACAAGGAGGAGAACCCCTCGGCCACGCCCGCCGCCGTCGCGAACTGGCTGACCGACACCGCCACCCCGGACGTGCTCTCCGGGCTCGGCCAGGGCTCGCCGGATCTGCTGCTGTACACCGGCGGCCTCTGACACACCGCCAGGTGGGGCCGGTGAGCGGCGGGCGACACGCCCTCCGCCCACCGGCCTCCGCCATGTCCGGCTGTTGCCGGAACAGTGGACGGCCTCTCATTTCTCTGCAACTCTCTGACCGCACAACGCAAAACTGAGCCGTAGTGCGTGCAGAATCGCGTGTTTCCTGACTACGGATCCAGAGCCGCGCCCTCGTCGCGCCGTGCGCCGAGGCCGAAGATCGGGGAGCTATGAGAGCCCAACGCTGGAGATGGCGGGCGATATCCGCTGTGGTCGCGACCAGTCTTCTGATGATCGGCGTGCCGACGCTCGCCGCCTCGGCGGCCGACGGCCCCAACCTCGCCGCGGGCCGGGCCGCGGCGGCCAGCAGTGCCCATGCCGAGTACCCGGCCCCCAACGTCACCGACGGCAACGCGTCGACGTACTGGGAGAGCGCGGGCGGCAACCTGCCCCAGTGGGTGCAGACCGACCTCGGCACCTCCGCCCGGGTCGACGAGGTGACCCTGAAGCTCCCGCCGTCCTGGGAGAGCCGCTCGCAGACCCTGTCGCTCCAGGGCAGCGCGGACGGCACCAGCTTCGCGACGCTGAAGAGCTCGGCCGCGTACTCCTTCACCCCGGGCGCCGCCAACACGGTGAAGGTGTCCTTCCCGGCCACGCTGACCCGCTTCGTCCGGGTGCACATCACCGCCAACACCGGCTGGCAGGCCGCGCAGCTCTCCGAGCTGGAGGTGCGGGCGGCAGCCGCCTCCTCTGGGAACCTCGCCGCCGGCAAGGCCCTCAAGGCCAGTAGCAGCAACGGAAGTTACGTCGCCGCCAACGCCAACGACGGCAACCGGGCCAGCCATTGGGCGAGCCGGGAGAACGCCTTCCCGCAGTGGATCGAGGCCGACCTCGGAGCCTCGGTCCGCGTGGACCGGGTCGTCCTGCGGCTGCCCGACGGCTGGGCCGCCCGGAGCCAGACGCTGAAGCTCCAGGCCTCCACCAACGGCACGGAGTTCACCGACCTGACCACCTCCAGGGACTACCGCTTCGACGCGGCGGGCGGGCAGTCGGCGACGATCCCCTTCGACCCCACGACCACCCGGTACGTCCGCGTCCTGGTCACCGCCAACACCGGCAGCCCGTCAGCCCAGTTGGCCGAACTGGAGGTCTACGGACCCGCCACCGGCGACACCCAGGCGCCGACCGCACCGGCCGACCTGGCGTTCACCGAGCCCGCCACCGGCCAGATCCGGCTGACCTGGAAGGCGTCCACGGACAACACCGGCGTCACCGGCTACGACGTCTACGCCGACAACACGCTGCTGGCCTCCGTCGCGGGCAACGTCACGACGTATACCGACACCCGCCCGGCCGGGCAGACCGTCTCGTACCACGTACGCGCCAAGGACGCGGCGGGCAACGTCTCGGCCAACAGCAACACCGTCACCCGCACCGGCGACACCGGCGACACCCAGGCACCCACCGCCCCGACCGCGCTCGCGTTCACCGAACCGGCCGCCGGGCAGATCCGGCTCACCTGGCAGGCCTCCACCGACAACAAGGGCGTCACCGGCTACGACGTCTACGCCAACAACGTGCTGCGCGGCTCCGTCGCGGGCAACGTCCTGACGTACACCGACACCCAGCCGGTCACCACCACCGTCAGCTACTTCGTCCGGGCCAAGGACGCGGCGGGCAACGTCTCCACCAACAGCAACACCGTGACCCGCAACGGCTCCACGGGCGCCGCCTCCAACCTCGCGGTCAACAAGCCGATCACGGCCTCCTCGGTGGTGCACACCTTCGTCGCCACCAACGCCAACGACAACAACACCGCCACCTACTGGGAAGGCGCGGGCGGCAGTTACCCGAACACCCTCACCGTCCAGCTCGGCTCCAACGCCGACACCCAGAACGTCGTCGTCAAGCTCAACCCGGACAGCAGTTGGGGTCCGCGCACCCAGCGGATCGAGGTCCTGGGCCGCGAGCAGAACTCCTCGTCCCTCAACTCCCTTGTCGCTGCCAAGGATTACGCTTTCAGCCCGGCGAGCGGCAACACGGTGACCATCCCGGTGACCGCCCGCGTCGCCGATGTCCAGCTGAAGTTCACCGCCAACAGCGGCTCCGGCGCCGGTCAGGTCGCCGAGTTCCAGGTGCTGGGCGCTCCGGCCGCCAACCCCGACCTCCAGGTCACCGCCATCACCGCGTCGCCCGCCACCCCGGTGGAGTCCGACGCCATCACGCTGACCGCCACCGTCCGCAACGCGGGCGCGCTCGCCGCACCGGCGAGCAAGTTCGACTTCCGGCTCGGCGGCTCCAAGGTCGCCACCGGCAACGTCGGTGCTCTGGCCGCCGGTGCCTCCACCCAGGTCAGTGCCGCCATCGGCGCACGGGGCGCGGGCAGTTACGTCCTGAGCGCGGTCGCCGACCCGGGGAACGAGGTCATCGAGCAGAACGAGACCAACAACACCTACACGGCCGCCTCCCCGCTGGTCGTGCGGCCGGTCTCCAGCTCCGACCTGGTCGCCGCGTCCGTCACCACCTCGCCCTCCGCCCCGGCGGCGGGCGACACCGTCACCTTCTCCGTCGCCATCAAGAACCAGGGCACCATCGCCTCCGCAGGTGGCAGCCACGGCATCACGCTCACGCTGCTCAACTCCCAGGGCGCCACGGTGAAGACCTTCACCGGCGCGCACACCGGAGCCATCGCGGCCGGCGCCACCACCGCACCGGTCTCCCTCGGCACCTGGCCCGCCGCCAACGGCTCGTACACCCTGCGCACGGTCCTCGCCGCCGACGCCAACGAGCTCCCGGTCAAGCGCGAGAACAACACCTCCACCGAGTCCCTCTTCGTCGGACGCGGCGCCAACCTGCCGTACGACATGTACGAGGCGGAGGACGGCACCACCGGCGGCGGTGCCCAGGTCGTCGGCCCGAACAGGACCGTCGGCGACATCGCGGGCGAGGCCTCCGGACGCAAGGCCGTCACGCTCAACAACACCGGCAACTACGTGGAGTTCACCACCAGGAAGTCCACCAACACGCTGGTCACCCGGTTCTCCATCCCCGACTCCGCCGGCGGCGGCGGGATCAACTCCACGCTCAACATCTACGTCGACGGCACCTTCCTCAAGGCCATCGACCTCACCTCCAAGTACGCCTGGCTGTACGGCAACGAGGCCGCACCCGGCAACTCCCCGAGCGCCGGAGCGCCCCGCCACATCTATGACGAGGCCAACGTCATGCTGGGCCGGACGGTCCCGGCCGGAGCCAAGATCCGGCTCCAGAAGGACGCCGCCAACTCCTCCACGTACGCGATCGACTTCGTCAGCCTGGAGCAGGTCGCACCGGTCGCCAACCCGAACCCCGCGACGTACACCGTGCCGACCGGGTTCACCCACCAGGACGTCCAGAACGCCCTGGACCGGGTCCGCATGGACACCACCGGAAACCTGGTCGGCGTCTACCTGCCGGCGGGGGAGTACAGCACGGCGAGCAAGTTCCAGGTGTACGGCAAGGCGGTCAAGGTGGTCGGCGCCGGGCCCTGGTACACCCGGTTCAACGCACCGGCCACACAGGACAACACCGACATCGGCTTCCGGGCCGAGGCCAGCGCCAAGGGCTCCTTGTTCGCGAACTTCGCCTACTTCGGCAACTACACCTCCCGTATCGACGGGCCCGGCAAGGTGTTCGACTTCGCCAACGTGTCGGACATCGTCATCGACAACATCTGGAACGAGCACATGGTGTGCCTCTACTGGGGCGCCAACACCGACAACATCACCATCAAGAACTCCCGGATCCGCAACATGTTCGCCGACGGCATCAACATGACCAACGGGTCCACCGACAACCTCGTCACCAACAACGAGGCCCGCGCCACCGGTGACGACAGCTTCGCGCTCTTCTCGGCGATCGACGCCGGGGGAGCCGACATGAAGAACAACATCTACGAGAACCTGACCTCGATCCTCACCTGGCGCGCGGCGGGCGTGGCCGTCTACGGCGGCTACGACAACACCTTCCGCAACATCCACATCGCCGACACCCTGGTCTACTCCGGGATCACGGTCAGCTCGCTGGACTTCGGCTACCCGATGAACGGCTTCGGGACCCAGCCGACGAAGATCGAGAACATCTCGATCGTCCGGTCCGGCGGCCACTTCTGGGGATCGCAGACCTTCCCCGGGATCTGGCTCTTCTCGGCGTCCAAGGTGTTCCAGGGCATCCGGATCTCCAACGTGGACATCGTCGATCCGACGTACAGCGGCATTATGTTCCAGACGAACTACGTCGGCGGACAGCCGCAGTTCCCGATCAAGGACACCGTGCTCACCGACATCTCCATCTCCGGTGCGCGCAAGAGCGGTGACGCCTTCGACGCCAAGTCCGGCTTCGGGCTCTGGGCCAACGAGCTGCCGGAGGCGGGGCAGGGCCCGGCGGTCGGTGAGGTCACCTTCAACGGCCTGAGGCTCAGCAACAACGCCCAGGACATCCGGAACACGACGTCCACCTTCAAGATCAACATCAATCCGTAGCGAGGAACCGGAAGATCGCATGGAGGGGTGCTTCCCGTTGGCCGGGAAGTGCCCCTTCCGCGTACATTCCTTGCATCGAGAAGTCGGATAATTGCAGTGCTTACGTTAGCCTTGCGGCCATGACGCGACGACTTGCTCAGGTAGCCAAGAAGGTTGGGGTCAGCGAGGCCACGGTGAGCCGGGTGCTCAACGGCAAGCCCGGGGTCTCCCGCGCCACCCGGCAGTCCGTGCTCACGGCGCTGGACGTCCTCGGCTACGAGCGGCCCACCCAGCTGCGCGGCGAGCGGGCCCGGCTGGTCGGCCTCGTCCTGCCGGAGCTCCAGAACCCGATCTTCCCGGCCTTCGCCGAGGTCATCGGCGGCGCCCTCGCGCAGCAAGGGCTCACGCCGGTCCTCTGCACGCAGACCAAGGGCGGCGTCTCGGAGGCGGATTACGTGGACCTCCTGCTCCAGCAGCAGGTCTCCGGCGTGGTCTTCGCCGGCGGCCTCTTCGCACAGGCCGACGAGGCGCACGAGCACTACCACCGGCTCGCCGAGCGACGCATCCCCGTCGTGCTGATCAACGCCCCTATAGAGGGCCTCGACTTCCCGTGTGTCTCCTGCGACGACGCGGTCGCCATCGAGCGCGCCTGGCGCCATCTGGCCTCCCTCGGCCACGAGCGCATCGGCGTGGTGATCGGCCCGTCCGACCATGTGCCCTCCCGCCGCAAGCTGGCGGCGGCGCGCGCGGTCGCGGAGGCCACCGGCGGCCGGCTCGCGGAGGAGGACGTCGAGCGCTCGATGTTCTCGCTGGAGGGCGGCCAGGCGGCCGCCTCGCGGCTGCTGGAACGAGGTGTCACCGGCATCATCTGCGCCAGCGACCCGCTGGCGCTCGGCGCGGTCCGGGCGGCCCGCAGGCGCGGTCTCGGAGTGCCGTCGGACGTGTCGGTCGTGGGCTTCGACGACTCGGCCTTCATGAGCTGCACCGAACCGCCGCTCACCACCATCCGCCAGCCCATCGAAGCCATGGGCCGAGCGGCCGTGGAGCTGCTCTGCGCGGGCATCCAGGGCGGCGCGGTGCCGCCCGGGGAGCTGTTGTTCGAACCGGAGCTGGTGGTGCGCGGCTCGACGGCGAAGGCGCCCCGCTGAGGTGTCACCTGAACGGGACCGCCGACTTATGCGTACAGCTATCCGAAAATTGCGAAACGCGAAGGGAATTCTGAGGATACTCGGCGAGTGCCTTCCAGCTCCGTGATCCGTCCGTCCATCCGCCCGGCCGCCCATCCGCCCGGCCGCCCGGTGCCCGGTTCCCCGTATCCGGCAGGATCGCGGGGCGCCGGGCGCTGCGGCAGAGTGGGCACCATGGACGACCTCAACGCACTCGCCGATGAGCACCTGACCGCCGCCCGCGCCTCCGTGCACGGCCGCAGCGCGCACCTCCTCATCCAGGAGCCGCCCCTGCGCCAGACGGTGATCGCCCTCACCTCCGGTTCGGCGCTCGACGAGCACAACGCGCCGCCCGCCGCCTCCCTCCTGGTGCTGCGCGGCACGGTCCGCCTCACCGCCGGCTCCGGCGACGCCGAACTCCCGGCCGGCACACTCCACCCGATCCCGCAGGAGCGCCACGGGCTGCTGGCCCTCGACGACGCGGTGGTCCTGCTCACGGCCGTAAACGACTGACCTCCGCCGACGGCTGACCTCCGCCGACGGCTGACCTGCGCCGACGACGGACCTCTGCCGACGGCTCGCAGCGCATCCGGAAGCCGTACGGCCCGGGCAGGTGTGTCCGGGCCAGGACGTGGCAGGAGAGGATCGAGGGAAGCCGGGACGTCCGACGGACGAGCACCCCGCCCCGCCGCGTCCGACCACGTCCCCGGAGAACCAGCTTGACCACCCAGACCGCCGCAGCCGCGGAACCCGCCGCACCCGCCGCCGGACGCCCCCGCACGCCGCGCAGCTGGCTCACCGCCCTGCGCCGCACGCCCCTCTCGCTGTGGAACGACGACATCACCGACTGGGCCGCCGCCCTCACCTACTACGCCATCCTCGCGCTGCTCCCGGCCCTCCTCGTCACCGTCTCCGTGATCGGCCTCGCCAACCCCGATGCGACCACCGCCCTCATCGCCGACATCACCGCCTTCGCCCCGGCCGAGTCCGGGGAGGCGCTGCGCCGCCCGCTGGAGGCGGCCACCGAGCAGCGCTCCGCCGTCTGGCTGCTCGTCGGCACCGGTTCCGTGAGCGCCGTCTGGTCGGCGTGCAGCTACCTCGCGGTCTTCCGCCGCGCGCTGCACGCCATGCACGGCGTGAGCGACCACCGCCCGCCGCTGCGGCAGGCGCACATCATCGTCGTCTCCGCGATCGGCCTGCTCGTCCTCCTGATGACCAGTGCCTTCGCCCTCGTCCTCACCGGCCCGCTGGCCCGCTGGCTCGGCCGCCGCGTCGGCCTGCCGCACGAGGGCGAGACGTTGTGGGCGGCGCTGAAGTGGCCGCTGCTGGTCTGCCTCGTCGCCTGCCTGATCATGGTCCTCTTCAGTACCGGCCCCCGCTCTGGGCGCGGCATCCGCCGAGGCCTGCCCGGCGGGGTGCTGGCCGCGTTCCTCTGGCTCACCGCGTCGGCTCTCTTCGCCCTGTACGCGACCCAGGTCGGCAGCTACAGCAGGCTCTACGGCTCCCTCGCCGGGCTCGTCGTCTTCCTGATCTGGGTCTGGTTCGCCAACCTCTCGCTGCTCGCCGGAGCCCAGTTCAACGTGGAGCTGGCCCGCCCGGAGCGGGAGAAGGAGTCCAAGAGCGAGCCTGAGAAGGATCCGGTGGACGAGCCGGAGGGGAAGCCGGTGGACGAGCCTGAAAAGGAGCCCGAGGAGGGGCCGACGGACGAGCTGGAGAAGAAGCCCGGTGAGGAGCCCGCTAAGGCCGCAGGATGAGGCGCACCGGGTCGCCCTCCTTGGTCTCCATCCGTCGCACCGCCACCGCCGCCTCCTCCAGCGGCAGTACGCCGGTGACCGACCGGGAGAAGTCCAGCCGCCCGCCCTCGGCGAGCCGGACGAGCTGCGCCACATGGTGCTCCTCGGAGCCGTAGTGCCCGAGGATCCGGTGCTGGAGATAGCTGAACCGGGTGGAGCGGTCGACCGTCAGCGGCTGGTCGCTCAGCCCCACCAGCACCAGCCGCCCCTTCGGCGCCAGCACGCTCAACGCCTGCTCCCGGACATCCGGCACGCCCGCGAAGTCGAACGCCGCCTCCAGGCCGGCGCCGCCCGTCGCGCCGAGCACCCGCTCGCGTAGGCGCGGGTCGCCGGAGTCCAGCGCCAGGTCGGCCCCGAAGTGCAGGGCCCGGTCGCGGGCGGCGGGGGCCGGGTCCACCGCGATCACCGGGTACGCGCCCACCGCCCGCAGCAGCTGCACCGCGTGCGCCCCGAGACCGCCAGCGCCCCAGACCCCGACGGCCTGCGCCGGGCGTACGTCACCGGTGACGGTCACCGCCGCCCACGGGGTCGAGACCGCGTCCGGGATGATCGCCGCCTGGTCGAACGGGAGGGCGAGGGGCAGGGCGACGAGGGTGGTGGCGGAGGCCACGGCGTACTCGGCCCAGCCACCGTCGTAATCGACACCTCTTGTGTGCGTCCGGCCGCCGCGCCGCTCGCCGGCCTGGAGGACCACCCGCTGCCCGGCCGTCCAGCCGCCGACCCCGGGCCCGAGCGTCTCGACCGTCCCGGCCACCTCGTGGCCCAGAGTGACCGTTTCTGCGTCCAGATACAGCGGCGTGAGCGTGCCGTCGACAAGATGCACATCGGAGAGGCAGACCCCGGCCGCCGCCACCTTCACCAGCACCTCACCAGGTCCCGGTACCGGCTTCGGCACCTCCTCGACGGAGAGCGTGCGGGTGGGCAGGTGCAGGCGCACGGCGCGCATGCGGTCCATGGCGGGGTCCTTGTCGTGACGGCGTGAAGGCGGGACGGCGTGAGGCCTGACGGCGTGACGGTACGCCCCGGTCACGGGCCACGGGACCCGGCCGGTCAGGCCTTCGAACGGTATCCGGCCACGATCGGCATCGTCTCGCGCAGCACCCGCACACTGTCGTTCGACGCGTCCCCGAGCCGGTGGCCCTTCCAGAGCCCCTCGGCGCTGGAGAACCGGCTGATCCGCTTGCACCCCGTGCCGCACGAGGCGCGGTAGGCCATGATCGTGTAGTACCGCCGGTTCTCGGTGATCCAGCCGGTGTTGTACGGGCGGGTGCGGCTCACGTTCATCGCCCCGCCGGTGTCCGACGCCAGTGTCGTACGGTCATGGGCCAGGCCCAGGTTGTGCCCGATCTCGTGGCTCGCCGAGTCCAGCTCGATGCCGTCGACCTCGACGACCGCGTACGCGTACTCGTCGGTGGAGCTGTCGAGTGCGGGGGTGTAGTCCGCCGTGCCGCCGCCGCGCTCGGTCCGCTCGACGACGAGCGTCACCAGATCGGCGCCGTACCGCGCGCGCTGCTCGTGCACCTGGCGGCCGAGCCCCGAGGTGTGGTCCTTCAGTACGGCGTACGCGGCGCGGAACTCCTCCGAACCGTCGTACCCCTTCGCCGTGTACGGGTGGACGACCCGGATGATCCCGCAGAGCCCGTCCGCCGCGAGCGAGCGGTTCATCCGGGTCGCGATCCGCTGGGCCGAGGCCGGGACCCGGTGTTCGCCGCCGAGCCGCTGCGCGGCCTTGGGCGTGTGGACCACCAGCACATCGACGACGGGACAGCCCGCCGCTCGCGCCGCCGCTCCCGCCGGAGCGCTCGCGGACCGGTCGGCGAAGAACGGGGCGACACAGAGGGAGGCGGCGACGCCGAAGGCGAGAGTCGCTTTCACAAGGGGTGCGCGCATGGGGAGTTGGCTCCATCCGGAGAGGGCGGGCGGAGAGGACTACTCGGAGTGACCGAGTGCGGATCCTTTCTAACACTCGGTGAACTTCCCCGCCCGTCGCGCCGGATACCGGGCGGTACGAAGGTCGAGGCCGGGTGGAGGGATGTGGCGGTGAGCAGGTGGGCAGGTACACGTGTACGAACTCGCACAAGCGGTACGGCAGTCGGTGGCAGAGGGGCGTGTGTGACGTGACGGAACAGAGCGAATGGCGGTTCTCCGACGACCGGGGGCAGCTGTCGACGGCGGTCCGGCGGCCCGAGCGGGTGCTCGCCTATGTCCAGGCCGGAGCGACGCTGTGGGGTCTCGGGATCCGGCCGCAGGCGATCTTCGGCTCCGACCATGACGGCCCCGAGCCCGACCGCGCCAAGACCGGGACGCTTCCGCTGGGCGAGGTGGCGTACGCCGGTGCGGGCAGCGGGCTGGACGTGGAGCGGCTGCTGAGCGGCCGGCCCGATCTGGTGGTCGCGGTGAGCTACGGCAACGGCCATGTGTACGGGCTGGCGCCGGAGACCGCCAAGCCGCTGGAGGAGCGGGTCCCGGTCGTCGTCATCGATGTGAGTCAGGCCCGTACGTTCGCGGAGATCGGCGACCGGTTCGCCGAGCTGGCCCGCTCGCTCGGGGCCGAGCACCGCGCGGAGGCGGACGCCGATCTGGACGCCGCCCGGGAGCGGCTGCGGACGATCGCCGCCGCGGGCGGGGCCGACGGCCCCCGCGTGGTCGCCCTCTCCCCGGCCGGACCCGACCAGGCCCACGTCGCGCGCCCCACGATGTGGCCCGAACTACGCGTCCTCACCGACCTCGGCGTCCACCTGGTGGAGCCGGCGCCGGGCCCCGGCGCCAACTGGTCCACGCTCGGCCGGGCGGACACCTTCGCGCTCCGCCCGGACGTGATCCTCACCGACATCCGCGCCCACGCCGCCCCGCTCGACGAGCTGGGCCTGGACGGCGGGGAGCCGGTCGTGCCGTGGAACCCGGAGCCGCTGTACGGCCCCCGCGACCACGCCCGCTTCCTGGGCCTGGTCGCGGACGCGCTGGAGGGGTAGGCGACGGACGCGCTGGAGGGGTAGGGCGTCTCCGGGGGCGGCGCCTACTCCGTCGGGACCAGCCCGTCGGCCACCAGCCCGGCGAGGACCGCCTCGCTGAGCGCGTGCACGGCGGACTGGGGGCGGACCATCACGGTGAACTCCTTGATCCGCCCGTCCTCGGCGAGGTGGACCAGGTCGATGCCGTGGATCTCCTTGCCGTTCACGGTCGCCCGGAAGAGCAGGACCGCCGCCGGGGCCTCGGACCCGTCCACGCTGGTCTCCGCCGTGCCGGCGAACTCTCCGACGTACCGGAAGTCCTCGAAAGTGCGCAGCAGCACCCCGAAGAGTCCCAGCACCATCGGCCGGCCCTCGAACGGCGTGAACTTCACCGGGCTGTAGAACCGGATGTCCTCGGTGAAGAGGTCGTCCAGGGCGCTGAGGTCGCGGGTGTCGACGGCGGCGCGGAAGCGGTCCACTGCGGTGGTCATGGCGTCTCCTCGAAGGGTGATGGTCAAGAAAGTGACTAGTCATGAATATGAGTAGTCACTTTCTTGACTATCATGGGCCATGTGCTCCTGGACAGGGGTGCGGGGGAGCGAGTGGGGAGAGGGAGGCGGCCCGATGGCCCTGCGTCATGCCGTACTGGCGGCGCTGCTCGACGAGGAGCTGAGCGGATACCAGCTGGCCAAGGCGTTCGGCATGGGCGTCGCGAACTTCTGGCACGCGCTGCCGCAGCAGCTGTACGCCGAGCTCGCCAAGCTGGAGAAGGAGGGCCTGGTCGCCGGACGCGAGGTCGTGCAGGACGCGCGGCCCAACAAGCGCCTGTTCCAGGTCACCGACGACGGCCTCGCCGAGCTGGAGCGGTTCGCGGCGGTCGCCGCCAAGCCGTCGTTCATCCGGGACGACCTGCTGGTCAAGGTCCAGGCGGCGGACCATCTCGACGCCGCCGAGCTGATCGCGCGGCTCACCGAGCGGGCGGAGTTCGCCGAGGCCAGGGCCGCGCAGTTCGAGGCGCTGCTGGAAGGGATGCGCGGCGAGCGGCCGGAGGAGGAGTTCCTGCGGTACGGGGAGCGGATCGGGCCCTATCTGACCTGCCGGCGCGGGCTCGCCTTCGAGCGGGCCAACCGGGACTGGTGCCGGGAGGTCATCGACGTTCTGCGGGCGCGGTCCACCGCCTGACGGCATGGCCGCAACTCTCCAAAAAATATTCTGCAAAAATACTTTGGGAAAGTGGCCGGGCCGTTCTACGCTGCTGCCATGACCAGCGAACCGACCCGCCGCGTCCTCGATCCCGAACGCGACGGAGCCGCCTTCAAGGCCCTCACCCACCCCCTGCGGATCGAGCTGCTCGGCCTGCTCCGGCAGCACGGTCCGGCCACCGCCAGCGAGCTGGCCGCGCGGACGGGCGAGTCCTCGGCCTCCACCAGCTACCACCTGCGGGTCCTCGCCAAGTACGCGTTCGTCGCCGAGGCCGACCACCGCGACAGCCGTGAACGCCGCTGGAAGGCCGTGCACTCCGTCACCTCGTGGAGCAACGAGGCCATGCACCGCGCGCCCGGCGGCCGCGCCGCGCTCAGCGCGCTCCGCCGCCGCCAGCTCGCACACCTGGAGCGCTCGCTGGCCCGCCACGAGGCCGACCTGGAGAGCGGCCGGCTCGACAGCGCCTGGCAGGAGCCGTCGGGGCTGAGTGACAGCCTGCCCCGGCTGACCCCGGAGTCGCTGGCCGAGCTGTGGGAGACGCTCGCGGCGAAGACGGCCGAACTGGCCGCCCGCGACGTGTCCGACCCCCGGGCCGAACAGGTCGTGGTCTTCACGGCCGGACTTCCGCTGGCGCCGGAGCCCGCTCCCGACGCGGAGGAGAACACCTCGTGAGCGCCGGAACCGGCAACCTCCGGCCCGGCGACGACGCGTCGATACCGCCCCCGCCCGCTCCCACCGGACGCGGCCTCGACCCGCTGACCGCGCGCCGCCGGTTCGCCACGGTCTCCTTCCTCTTCTGGCTCCCCATCGGCATGTCCATCGCGACCGGGGTGCTCCTCTACACCGAGCGCGGCATGGGCCTCGCCGCCATCGCGGGCTTCTTCGCCGTGCACTCCCTCACCGCCGCCGCGATGGAGCTGCCCACCGGCGGACTCTCCGACGTCATCGGCCGCCGCGCCGTCCTGGCCACCGCCGGGCTCCTCAACGCCACGGCCTTCACGCTCATCGGCCTGTCCGCGACCGCCTGGGCCATCACGCTCGGCATGGTCCTGATGGGCTGCGCCCGCGCCCTGTCCAGCGGGCCCGCCGAGGCCTGGTACGTCGACACCGTCCACGCCCACGCGGGCCCCGGCGCCGACCTCCGTACGGGACTGGCGCGCGGCACCTCCGCCATGTCCGCCTCCCTCGCGCTCGGCACCCTGCTCGGCGGCGGGCTGCCCTGGTTGCTCGGCCTCGGCCCCGGCGTCGCGGAGTGGCTGACCGACGCGACCGGCGGGCTCGTCATCCCGCTCTCCGTGCCCGCCCTCCTCGGCGTGCTCGTCGAGATCGCCTTCGTGCTGTACGTGGTGAGCGCCCTGCCCGAACCGCCCCGCCCCCGGGCCACCCTGCGCGGAGTCGTCGGCGGTGTGCCCGCCGCCATCGGTGCCGGGATCCGGCTCGGCGGCCAGGACACCGTGATCCGGCGCCTCCTGCTGACCGCGAGCACCACCGGGGCCGCCCTCGCGGCGGTCGAACTGCTCACCCCGCGCCGGGCCGCCGCTCTCATGGGGACGGCCGAGTCCGGGGCGCTGCTCTTCGCCGGACTCGCCTGTGCCGGGTTCGTGTGCTCCGCCCTCGGCAGCCAACTCGGCCCGCTCGCCGCTCGGTTGACCCGCAGCAGCGGGCGCGCGGTGCTGACGGGCCGCGGAGTGGTGGTGCTCGGTCTCGCGCTGCTCGGCCTCACCACCGGCTCGACGAGCACCCTGGCCACGACGGTCGCCGTCACCGGCTTCGGACTCGTGTATCTGGGGCTCGGCGTCGCGGCGCCCAACGCCAACGACCTGCTGCACCGCCGGGTCGACGCCTCGGGCCGGGCCACCGCGCTCTCCGTCCAGTCGCTCGCCCTGCAACTGGTGGCCGCCGGTGCGGGACTGGCCGTCGGGACCCTGCCGCTCGGCCCGCTGCCCTGGCTGCTGGCCGCCGCCGTCGTGCTGGCCGGAGCCCTGCTCTGGGTACGCAGGACCGACGGGAGCCCGCAGAAGCCGGCCCCTGCGCTGACCGTTCCGGCCGTATCGCCGTCCGAACGGTGACCGGTCGATACCCGATGCCCGCGGTGGCTTCCGTCCCCGGGGCCGGATCGGGCTGAATGGGTGCGGAGGACCTGAGGACACCCATGTCACAGCAGCTGAGGAGATCCACCCCGATGCCCGACCACACCGACCTGCTGGTCGTCGGCGAATGCGTCGCCGACATCGTCCGGCTGCCGGACCAGGAAGACAGGGTCCACCCCGGCGGCAGCCCCGCCAACGTCGCCTACGGCCTCGCCCGCCTCGGCCACCCCGCCACGCTCCTCACCCAGCTCGGCCCCGACCCGAACGGGCGGCTCATCCGGGACCACCTGGCCTCCGCCGGCGTCACCGTCCGTACCGACGGCTCCACGGCCGCCACTCCGTCGGCCGTCGTCACGCTGGACGAAGCCGGGCAGGCCTCGTACGCGTTCGACATCGCCTGGACCCTCGCACCGGTCGCCGTCGAACCCGCACCGGGCCATGTGCACACCGGGTCGATCGGCGCGGTGGTGGAGCCGGGGTCGGCCACGGTCCTGGACATCGTCCGCGCCGCCAGGCCCACCGCGACCGTCAGCTACGACCCCAACGTGCGGCCCGCGCTCATGGGCGACCACGCGGCCGCCGTGGCCCGGGTCGAGGAGTGCGTCGCGCTGAGCGACCTGGTCAAGGCCAGCGACGAGGACCTGGAGTGGCTGTATCCGGGGGAGGAGCCGGAGAAGGTCGCCGCGCGCTGGCTGGAGCGCGGGCCCGCCGTCGTCCTGGTGACCCGGGGCGGTGACGGGGCCCTGGCCGTGCTGCCCGGCGGCCGGATCACGGTGGCGGCCGCGCCGGTCGACGTCGTGGACACCGTGGGCGCGGGCGACGCGTTCATGTCGGGCACGCTCCACGCGCTGTCCGCGCACGGTCTCCTCGGCCCCGGCGCGCGGCAGCGGCTGCGCGCCGTGGACCGCGACACCGTCACCGACGTCCTGCGCCACGCGGTCGCCTCCGCCGCCGTCACCGTCTCCCGGGCCGGCGCCAACCCGCCCGATGCGCAGGAGCTCCGGGAGGCGCTCACCCGTGACGGGGCTCAGGGGGCTTCCGGAGGCGCTCGTACGTAACTGACAAGCCGTCATGACCCGTTCGGCCCAGTCGAACGCACCCTCGCCAGGCGTCCCGCCGTTCGTCAACCGTTCGCAGTATGACAACGGGATCGGGGCAGCGGGTGGCGAGCGGACGGGCAGTGGACAGCGGTGCGGGTCGGCGGGAGCGGGCGTTAGCGGAGGGTGGCGCGCGTACGGCGGTGCTGGAGGGTGTGGCGGGCTGGGTGCCGGGCGAGCCGGTCCCCAACGACCTGCTCCCGGCCGGGTGGGGTGTCGACGACGCCTGGGTCCGCCGCCGTACGGGGATCGGCAGTCGGCACCGCGCCGGACCCGGGGTCGCCACCGGTGACCTCGCCTACGCGGCGGCCTCCCGGCTGCTCGCGGCCTCCCCGGCGGCGGGCCCGGTCGACGCGGTGGTCCTCGCCACCGCCACGCCCGACCACCTCTGCCCCGGCACCGCGCCCGCCCTCGCCTCCCGGCTCGGGCTCGGCACCGTACCGGCGCTGGACATCGCCGCCGTGTGCAGCGGCTTCGTCTACGGGCTCGCCCTGAGCCACGGCCTGGTCGCCTCCGGGCTGTACGCGCGCATCCTGCTGGTCGGCGCCGACGTCTACTCGACCTGGCTGGACCCGGAGGACCGCTCGGCCGGCGTCGTCTTCGGTGACGGGGCTGGCGCGGCCCTGGTGGCGGCCGGGCGGACCGGTGACCCCGGTGAGCTGCTCGCCTTCGACCTGGGCAGCGACGGCACCGGCCATGACCTGATCACCGTCCCTGGTGGCGGCGCCCGGGCCCGCGCGGACGGGAAACCGCCCGCGCTCTCGGACGCGTACTTCCGGATGCAGGGCCGGACCGTCTACCAGCACGCCGTGGAGCGGATGACCGGCTCCTGCCGGACGCTCCTGGAGCGGGTGGGCTGGGACCCGGCCGAGGTCGACCACTTCGTGCCGCACCAGGCCAACGCCCGGATCCTGCACGCCGTCGCGGACCGGGTCGGCATCGCGCCGCAGCGGTGCGTCACCCATCTGGAGCGGGTCGGCAACACCGGCGCCGCCTCCATCCCCCTCGCCCTGGCCGACGCGGCGGGGCGCGGGGTGCTCCGGCGCGGGGACCGGGTGCTGCTCACCGCGTTCGGGGGCGGATTGACCTGGGGTTCGGCGGCACTTCGCTGGCCGGGGACCCCGCAGACCAACTCGACGATTTCTACGGAAGGAACACAGCATGTCGCAGTCCGCTGATCAGGGCCCCGGAGCCGCCACCGGCACCGCCATCGCGGTGACGGGGGTCGGCCTGGTGACACCCGCAGGGGCTGACGAGCACAGCTTCTGGGAGGGGCTGTGCTCCGGGCACTCCACCGCCCGCCGATGCGAGGAACTGGCCGGTCTCCCGGTCGACTTCGCCTGCCCGGTCGACGCCGTCGACCTGGACGAGGCGGTCGGTGGCCGCTCGGTGTGGCGGATGGCCCGGTTCGTGAAACTGGCCGTCGTCGCCGCCCGGCAGGCCGTCGCCGACGCCGGTCTCGACCCGGCGGTGTGGGACGGCGGCCGGGTCGGCGTCGTGCTGGGCGTCGGCGTCGGAGGCGTCTCCGTCCTGGTGGACAACGCCGCCAAGCTGGCCGCCTCGGGACCGGAGGCGGTCTCGCCGCTGCTCGTCCCGATGATGATCCCCAACGCGGCGGCCGGTGAGGTCGCCATCGCCCTCAAGGCGGGCGGCCCGAGCCTCGCGCCCGCGACCGCCTGCGCCTCCGGGGCCACCGCGATCGCCGTCGCCCGCGATCTGCTGCTCGGCGGCAGCTGTGACGTGGTGGTGGCCGGAGGTGCCGAGTCGGTGCTGACGCCGCTGGTGGTGACCGCGTTCGCGCGGATGGGCGCGCTCTCCACCCGTACCGGCGATCCGGCGGGCGCGTCGCGGCCGTTCGCCGCCGACCGGGACGGCTTCGTGATCGGTGAGGGCGCCGCCATGCTGGTCCTGGAGCGCGAGGAGGCGGCCCGCACCCGGGGCGGCCGGGCCCGCGCGCTGCTCGCCGGGGCCGGTTCCAGCACCGACGCCCACCACCCCACCGCCCCGGCCCCCGACGGACGCGGCGCCGAGCGCGCGGTTCAGGCGGCGCTCGACCAGGCGGGCTGGACGCCCGGCGAGGTCGACCACATCAACGCCCACGGCACCTCCACCCCCCTCAACGACGCCATGGAGACCACCCTCATCTCCCGGCTCTTCCCGCACCGCCCGCCGGTCACCGCACCCAAGGGCGTCATCGGGCACTCCCTCGCGGCGGCGGGCGCGATCGAGGCGGTCGCCACCGTCCTGACGCTGGAACGTTCCCTCATCCCGCCGATCGCCAACCTGGACGCCCTTCCCGACGGCTTCCCGCTCGACTGCGTGGTGAAGGAGCCCCGCCACCAACGGGTCGAGCGCGCGGTGAGCCACTCCTTCGGCTTCGGCGGACACAACGTGGCGCTCGCCTTCCAACGCGCCTGACCCCACAGGGCCGTTCGGGAACGGCGAGGGGTGTCCTCGCCGTTCCTTGATCGTTACTCTGTCGTGACCGTATCCACGCATAAACCACAACAGCCCTCCACGAACGATCTGCTCACCCGGGTGCTCTACGGCGACAACTTCCGCCAGGAACACGGGTTCTGGCGACGGCTGCTCACAACAGAACCGTTTCGTCGCTCCGGTGGCGGCACCCCCGACGAACGGCTCGCCCTCTCCTACCACCGGCTCCGCATCCTCAACGACGCACTGGACAGCGGCGCGAGGCTCGCCGCCGACCCGCGCGCCCTGGCCGCGCTGCACGAATGGCTCGGCCCGGTCGACCCGGCGCTGACCACCGTCGCGGGCATCCACTACAACCTCTTCCTCGGCTCCCTCCTGGACCACGACCCGGGCACGCTCCGCGACCTCTCGGACTTCCTGGAGCTGCGGTCCATCGGCACCTTCCTCTGTACGGAGGTGGCGCACGGCAACGACGCGGCGGCCGTCGAGACCACCGCGACGTACGACCGCGACCGCGACGGCTTCGTCCTGCACACCCCGAACTCCGGCGCCCAGAAGTTCATGCCCAACACCAGCCCCGCAGGCGGCCCCAAGACCGGCGTGGTCGCCGCCCGGCTCCTCGTGGACGGCACCGACCACGGCGTCTTCCTCTTCCTCGCGCCCCTCACCGACGCCGTCAGCGCCCTGCCCGGCGTACGGGTCCGGCGGCTGCCCGCCCGGATGGGCTCGCCGGTCGACCACTGCCTCACCTCCTTCGACCGGTACTTCGTCCCGCGCGATGCGCTGCTCGCCGGGGGGCAGGGGCGGATCGGCGAGGACGGGCGGTTCACCAGCGAACTGGCCAACCGCAGAAGGCGGTTCCTCCTCTCCATCGGCCGCGTCACCCCCGGCAAGCTCTCCATGAGCGCCTGCGCCGTCGGCTCCGCCCGGGTCACGCTCGCTCTCGCGATCCGGTACGCCGGCCACCGCCTGGTCTCCGGATCGCGTGGCTCGCGGCGCGTGCCCGTCTACGCGCACCGCACCCACCACGGCCCGCTCGCCGGCGCGATGGCCACCGTCTTCGCGATGAGCCTCCTGCACCGCAGGGCCCTGGACCGCTGGGAGTCCGCTCCGGCCGCCGACCGGGACGAGGCGGAACGCCTGGTCGCCGTCGCCAAGGGCTGGATCACCTGGCAGGCGCGCGGTGTCATCGTCGAGTGCCGGGAGCGGTGCGGGGCGCAGGGGCTGCTGGAGAACAACGGCATGACCGAACTCTTCACCGGCATCGAGGGCGCCATCACCGCCGAGGGCGACAACCTCGCCGTCCACGCCAAGGCCGCCGCCGAGATGCTGTTCAGCGTCACGGTCCGGGACGAGGAGGAGGCGGAGGGCCCCGGCGAGCTGGACGACCCGCGCTTCCTGGGCCGGCTGCTCGCGGCGGTGGAGGACGGCTGGTTCGACCGCGCCCGGGAGCGGATCAGCGCCGCTCCGCCCGGCGACCCGCTCGGCCGGTGGAACGCGGCCTCGGGAGCGGCGCTGCGCGGAGTGGAGGCGTACGGCTACCGGCAGGCGGGCGAGGCGTACGAGCAGGCGGCGGCCACCCTGCCGCCGGGCCCGGCCCGCGAGCGGCTGACCGAGCTGCACCGCCTCTTCGCGCTCCAGTGGATCGCCCGCAACAGCGGTGACCTGCTGGCGGCCGGACGGCTGACCGCCGAACAGGTGTCCGCGCTGCCTGACGCGGTGGAGCGGCTCGTCGCGACCGTGGCCCTCCACGCGCCCGAGCTGGTGGGGTCGTTCGCGCTGCCGGAGCGGCTGATGTCGGACTGGCCGATCGCCGGACCCGGTTACGCGGACGCCTACGACGACCCGGAGGGGTCCTGGCACCGGGGCCGCGGGCCGAGGGGAGCGGCGGGGCGCAGCGTGGCCGGGGCCGGGCGCCGCACGGCGGAGTTCCGGCGGCCCGCCTGCGGCAGCAAGCGGCGGCGGCCGCTGCGCGAGAAGGTGGCGGCGCTCGGGACGCGCGGTGTGCTGCTGGCGTACTGGGGAACCACGTCGATGCTCTCCCGATGGTTCGAGAAGCCGCAGGTGAGCGTAGACGAATCGGTTCGCCCCAGGGCGTAACCGGAGGGTCGTCCTCCAGTTATTTCGGCGGTGGGCCGGTGCGTACCGCCACCCCCGCCGTATCAGAGGCCGCCGATGAGAGGAAACACCGTGAAGAGCCAGACCATCCACCCGAAGATCACCGAGGTGCTGACCGAGACGTTCAAGGTGCCCGCGGCCGAAGTCCTGCCGGAGTCCACGATGGACAGCCTGGAGATGGACTCCCTGGCGGTCGCCGAGTTCGCCGTCATCATCAAGGAGACCCTCGGAGTCAGCGCCGACTCCGAGAAGCTCTACAAGGACGCCACGCTGGCCGACATCTCCGCGTTCATCGACGCGGCCGTCGGCGGCGAGGCGGAAGGCAGTGCGGTGCCGGTGAGCAACACCCGATGAACCGACCCGCCATCGCCGTCACCGGACTGGGGATGATCACCCCGGCCGGCCACACCACCGACACCACCTGGGACGGGGTCCGCCGCGGCGCGTCCTTCGCGCGCACCGTCCCCGAACTGCACGGCTGCGCCGTCGACTTCGCCTGTACGGTCTCCGGCATCGACCTGGACGAGGCGGTCGGCGGCCGGACCGCCTTCCGCATGGGCCGGTACGTCAAGTTCGCCGTCCTCGCCGCACGGGAGGCGGTGACCGACGCCGGGCTCGACCCCGCCCACTGGGACGGCGCCCGCGTCGCCGTCGTCGTCGGCACCAGCAGCGGCGGCTCCGCCGGACTGACCGAACAGGCCGTCGCCCTGGAGCGGCGCGGCCCCGAGGCCACTTCACCCTCGGGCATCCTGCTCACCATCCCGAGCATGCCCGCGGCGGAGATCGCCATCCAGATGAAGGCCACCGGCCCGAGCCTGGCCCCGTGCACGGCCTGCTCCTCCGGAGTGACCGCCCTCTCCGTGGCCCGCGACATGCTGGCGCTCGGTCAGTGCGACATCGCGATCGCCGGAGCCACCGAGTCGATCGTCTTCCCGGTCGCCATGACCGGCTTCGCCCGCTCGGGCGCGGCGGCGCTGCGGGACGGTGACGGGGACCCCGCCCGTCTCTGCCGTCCCTTCGCCGCCGACCGGGCCGGGCTCGTCATGGGCGAAGGCGCCGCGATCATGGTCCTGGAACGGGCCGAGGACGCCCGGGCCAGAGGGGCGGCCCCCCGAGCGCTGCTCGCCGGCACCGGCGCCACGACCGACGCCCACCACCCGACCTCCCCGCACCCCTCCGGTGCGGTCGCCGAGGCCGCCGTCGACGCGGCGCTGAGGGACGCGGGCTGGCGCGCCGAGGACGTCGACCACGTCAACGCGCACGGCACCTCGACCCCGCTGAACGACGCGACGGAAGCCGCTCTCATCGGCCGGGCCTACCCGCACCGGCCGCCCGTCACGGCCCCCAAGGGCGTCCTGGGCCACTGCATGGGAGCGGCCGGAGCCATCGAGGCGGGACTGACCGTCCTGACGCTCCAGCACGGCATCGTCCCGCCGATCGCCAACCTGGACGCCCCCGACCGCGGGTTCGCCATCGACTGCGTCACCAAGGCACCGCGTGAGGTGCCCGTACGACGGGCCGTCAGCCACTCCTTCGGCTTCGGCGGACAGAACGCGGTGATCGCGCTGCAAGCGCCGTAAGGGCCGGCCGGGCCGGTGCGGCGGGACGATCCCGCGCCGCACCGGCCCGACCGATGAAGCGGTCCCGCACCGGCTCTGAGCTGCGCGAAGACCCGTGATAGCTTGCCGGGGCCAGTCGAACCCCAGCGACGGGGTCAGGGAATCCGGTGCGAGACCGGAACTGACGCGCAGCGGTGAGGGGGACGGGCGAGGCCACGGCCACTGGAGCACCCACGCTCCGGGAAGGCGTCCCGCCCGGACGAACCCGAGTCCGAAGACCTGCTGGCACCCGTGCTCCGCACCCGGGGTACGGGACCGTACGACGGGCTCCGCGGCTGGGCCCAGAGACACCGAGGTCCTCCGTGCTGCCCAAGGCCACCCCCGCCCCGATACGCACCGCCGCCCTCCTCGCGGCCGGCGTCGTCCTGCTCACCGCCTGCGGCGGCGGGTCCACCTCCGCCGCCGGCGGTGGCGACAAGACCAGCGCCGAAGGCTTCCCGCTCACCCTCAAGAACTGCGGGCGCACCGTCACCGTGAAGGCGCCGCCGCAGCAGGCCGTCTCGGTCGACCAGGGATCGACGGAGATCCTCCTCTCGCTCGGCCTCGCCGACCGGCTCGCGGGTACCGCCACCTGGAGCGACCCGGTCATGAAGGGCCTGGAGAAGGCCAACGCGGGCGTCGAGCGCATATCGGAGAACCGGCCCTCGTCCGAGAAGGTCCTCGACAAGGAGCCCGACTTCCTCTCCGCCTCCTTCGCCTCCACCCTCGCCAAGGGCGGCGTCGCCCCGCGCGAACAGTTCGAGAAGCTCGGCGTCCCCACCTACATCTCGCCCGCCGACTGCACCGGCAAGGACAACAGCGGCGGCGGTGACGGAGCCCGTACCGCACCCCTCACCATGGACAGCGTCTACACCGAAGTCCGTGAGCTCTCCCAGGTGTTCGGCGTCCCCGAGCGCGGCGACGCCCTGGTGAAGAAGCTCCAGGGCCGGGTGGCGAAGGCCACCGACGGCATCGACGGTTCCAAGGCCTCTCTCCTCTACTGGTTCTCCGACTCCAAGGCCCCCTACCTGGCCGGCTGCTGCGGCGCCCCCGGTGTCATCACCCGGGAGCTCGGCGCGAAGAACGTCTTCGACGACACCCACGACGAATGGCCCCAGATCAGCTGGGAGACCGTCGCCGACCGCAACCCCGACGTCCTGGTCATCGGCGACCTGAGCCGCACCATGCAGACCGCCGAGAGCGCCGAGAAGAAGATCGAGTTCCTGGAGTCCAACCCGGTCACCAAGACCATGGACGCCGTCAAGAACCGCCGGTACGTGCTGCTCAGCGGCCAGGCCATGAACCCCACCATCCGGACGGTCGAGGGGCTGGAGCGCGTCGCCGCCGGGCTGCGCGACTTCGGGCTCGCGGGGTGAGCGGCGGGCATCCGACGGTGAAGGCGCGTGGGGTGAGCAGCGGCAGCCCGACGGTGGAGCGGCCCGCTGACGTACGGCGGGTCGGCGCGCCGGTGCAGGCGCTGATCTGGACCGGCGGACTCCTGCTCCTGCTGCTCTCCATAGCCGTCGCCGTCACGATCGGGCCGGCCCGGATCTCCGTCCCCGACGTCTGGTCCGCCGTCGCCTCCCATCTGGGCTTCGGCGGATCGGAGCTGAGCCCGATCCGGGACGGCATCATCTGGAACCTGCGCATGCCCCGTACCCTGCTCGCCGCCGTGTGCGGGGCCGGGCTCGCGGTGTGCGGCACGGTGATGCAGTCGCTGCTGCGCAACCCGCTCGCCGACCCGTTCGTCCTCGGCGTCTCCTCCGGAGCCTCCACCGGGGCGGTCGTGGTGGTGGTCCTCGGTGTCGGCGGGGGAGCGGTGTCGCTGTCGGCCGGTGCGTTCGTCGGGGCCATCTGCTCGTTCGCCCTGGTTCTGCTGCTCAGCCATACGCTCGGCTCCACGACCGACCGGGTGGTGCTCTCCGGTGTCGCGGCGATGCAGCTCTTCTCCGCCCTGACCTCGTTCGTCGTGATGACCTCGGCCGACGCCGAGCAGACCCGCGGAGTGCTGTTCTGGCTGCTCGGCTCGCTCAGCGGCGTCGGCTGGGGCGAGGTGGCGCTCTGCACCGCCGTTCTCGCCCTCTGCCTGGTGATCTGCCTGGCCCACGCCCGTACGCTCGACGCCTTCGCCTTCGGGCAGGACGCCGCCGCCGCGCTCGGCGTGAACGTCGCCCGTACCCGGATCGTGCTGCTCTGCACCACCGCCCTGCTGACCGCGGCCCTGGTCAGCTCGGCCGGGGCGATCGGCTTCGTCGGTCTGGTCCTCCCGCACGCGGCCCGCGCGCTCACCGGCTCCGGGCACCGCAGGCTCCTGCCGGTCACCGCGCTCGCCGGAGCGATCTTCCTGGTCTGGGTCGACACGCTCGCCCGTACGGTCCTCGACCCGCAGGAGGTGCCGGTCGGCGTCGTCACCGCGCTGATCGGCGTCCCCGCCTTCGTCGCCGTCCTGTACCGCACCCGGAGCACGTCATGAGTGCTTCCCCAGGCCTTCGCGCCGAGCGGGTCGGCCGGGAGGCCGGCGGCCGGCTCATCCTCGACGGGGTCGACATCGCCCCACCGCCCGGCGCCACCGTCGGCCTCCTCGGCCCCAACGGCTCCGGCAAGTCCACGCTGCTGCGGATCCTCGCGGGCCTCCTCGCCCCGGACACCGGCACCGTCACCCTGGACGGCGACCCCCTCGCCGTCCTCGGCCGCCGCACCGTGGCCCGCCGGATCGCCGTGGTCGACCAGCACGCCGTCACCCAGGTCGACCTCAGCGTCCTGGACGTCGTCCGCCTCGGCCGCATCCCGCACCGCCGCGCCTGGTCCGCCCCGGACCGTACCGACGAGGAAGCCGTCACCGACGCCCTGCTCCGCACCGGCCTCACCGACCGGGCCACCCAGTCCTGGCACACCCTCTCCGGCGGCGAACGCCAGCCCGTCCAGATCGCCCGGGCCCTCGCCCAGCAGCCCCGCGAACTCCTCCTGGACGAGCCGACGAACCACCTGGACATCCAGCACCAGCTGGACCTGCTCGCCCTGGTCGCCGCACTGCCCCTCACCAGCGTCATCGCCCTGCACGACCTCAACCTGGCGGCGATGTTCTGCGACCGGATCACCGTGATGAAGGCGGGCCGGGTGATCGCGGGCGGCACCCCGGCCGAGGTCATCACGGAGGAGCTGATCGAGGACGTGTACGGCGTCCGGGCGGTCGTCACCGCGGACGGGCCGGACGGGCGTCCTTCGGTACGGTTCCTGCCGCGCCGCTGAGCAGCGGGCTGAGGACAGCCCTCCGGGCGGACCCGTTCGCACGGGCCCGCCCGGAGGCCGAGGACATGGGAGCGGCCTTCCGGCCGCCGGAGGGGATGCGCCGTCAGCGGCGGCGTCCCTGGCCGAACTCGCCACCGGTGTCCTTGCCGGTGTCCATGTCCTTGCCGTCGCCGTAGTCGATCTTCTCCTTGCGGACCTCGGCGGAGACTTCCTTCTGCTCGGTGACCCGTTCGGTCTCCAGGCGGACCCGCTCCACCGGGACGGCCTCCTTGCGGACCGTGGCGCGCTCCGCGTGCAGGGTGACCTCCACGTCCTGCTCGCCGAAGTCCGTGGTCCCGGTCACCTTCTCACCGGGCCGCAGCGGCTCGCGGACCACCCGCACCTCCTCGTGGGAGACGGGCACGGACCGGGTGACCTCCTCGGTCACCACGTACTTGTGCAGCCTCGCCCGGCCGCTCTCGTACTCCTCCGTACCGACGTGCAGCTGCTCCTCGGAGCGGATCATCTCCTCCTTGCCGCTCATGTCGGCGGCCCGGGTGCCCGCTCCGGCGCCCGCCAGCGGACGGGAGGTGGCGGACATGTCCGTGTCGCGGTGCTTGCCGGTCCCGGCCATGCCGGCCGCTCCGGTCGTGCCCGCGGCTCCGGCGCCCGTGGTGGTGGTCCTGCCGGTCGCCTTGGCGCTCGGCGGCGTGCCCGTGCCACGGCCCGCGCCCGCCGCACCCGCTCCGGCCGCGCCCATGGCGCCGGTTCCGGCGACGGTCCGGGCGTCGGCACCGGTCCCGGTGCCCTTGCCGGTGTCACCGAGGTTGCCGGACTTCCTGGTCAGGCCGTAGTGCCGGTACAGCTCCTCCTCCTCGGCGACGGACAGGTGGGCGTCCGCGTCGACGCGAGGCGCCTCCTTGACCGTGTCCTTGGAGTGCGAGACATGGAGGTCGGAGCCCACTCGACGGGCACCGGCGAGCGGTACGAAGCTCTCCTTCATGCCGAACATGCCGGTCTTGACCGTGACCCAGTCGGGCTTGCCGGTGTCGTCGTCGACGTACACCCGGCCCACGCTGCCGACCTTCTCGCCTTCGTTGTCGTACACGGTCAGACCGTCGAGCTCTCCGGAATCCGTGAAACCGTCAGCGGCTCCCATAACCGAACCCTCCTCGTCGGGCGCGCCCTGTGGGTGGCTCCACCAGTTGGAGGCACGTCCGGGTTCCATCGCGCCCCACCCGCCTGGACGCTGCAACCGCCCGGCCACCCGGCCGCAGGGACTTCGGCGGCCCGCCGGTGCCTGCTGGCCCCGTACGAGCGCGCCGAGCGGCCCCCGCACCAGTTAGGCCAATCGGGTGAGCGGGTGCGGGCCCGCATAGGATTCGGCGGAGCACGGCGGCCCCGACAGGGCGGGCCGGAGCCGGTCCCGCCGAGCCACCAGGGGTGCGCCATCGATTCCGTACGCGTCCAGCTGCCCGCACAACGCGGGGAACAGCGCGGTGAGCTCCGTGACCGGCACGAGGACGGCCACCACCTCCACCACCTCGTGTGGCGGCTGGGGTCCGGCGTGCGGGTGTGCAGCAGCGCGGTGCTCGGCGGCGGCATCGGGCCCCGCGCCTGGATCCTCAACGCCCAGGTCCCCGGCGGCTACCCGCGCCTCGACCCGGACCGCCACCTCGCCGAGATCGCCGCCTCCGAAGGGCTCACCGGCCCCGGCGCCGGGCTGATGACCGCCGCCGACGTCGCCGCGTACACGACCGGCCACGACGGCGGTGTCACCGCGACCGTCACCGCGGGCCTCGGCGTACGGGGCTGGGCGGCGGCCCCCGACCTGGAGGCCGCCACCCCGCACGGCCCCGGCACGGTCAACATCGTCGTCATACTCCCCGCCGCACTCTCCGACGCCGCCCTCGTCAACGCCGTCGCCACCGCCACCGAGGCCAAGGTGCAGGCCCTCCTGGACGCCGGACTCGACTGCTCCGGCACCCCCACGGACGCCGTCTGCGTCGCCGCCCCCGAGCCGGGGCCCGACGGCGGGGAACCCTTCGCCGGACCCCGCTCCCTCTGGGGCGCGTGCATCGCCCGTGCCGTGCACACCGCCGTACGGGCCGGAGCCCGCCTCAGCTGACCGTCACCGGGTGCCGCACCACCGCGTCGAAGAGATACCCCTGCGTGTTGTGCGCGGTCGCCTTCGGCTGCGTACGGCCCGACCGGTCCGTGGCCCGCGCCAGCAGCTCCGTCGCACCCTTGCTCGTCGGCACCCAGTCCACCGACCACCGCACCCAGCTCCCGGCCCGCGGCGCGTCGTGCAGCCGGGCCCGCCGCCAGCGCCGGCCGCCGTCGGTGCTGACCTCCACCGACCGCACCGGTGCCCCGCCCGACCAGGAGCGGCCGGTGAGCACCGTACGGCGACGAGCCGGGAACGTGGCGCCCTGCGCCAGCTCGAACGCGCTCTTCAGCGTCTGCCGGGTCAGCGGAGCGCTGCCCTCCGGCGGATGTCCGGGGCCGAAGAGCCGGTAGAGGCCGGTGTTCCACGGCGTGAGCAGCGGCTCGGCGCTCACCTCGATGTCGCCGACCCACTTGATGTTGGCGATGCCCACCCACGACGGCGCGATGACGCGGACCGGATACCCGTGGTCCGGCGGCAGCGGCTCGCCGTTCATCTCGTACGCGATCAGCACGTCGTCCAGCGCCTTCGCCACCGGCAGCGGCCGCCGCACCCGCCCCAGGTTCACGCCGTCCGTGACGACCTCCGCGTCCAGCCCGCGCGGCAGCACGTCCACCGCGTGGCGCCCGATCCCGGCCCGCCGCAGCACGTCCCCGAGCCGCACCCCGCGCCAGCGGGCCGTGCCGATCGCCCCGAGCGTCCACGCCGTACCGCTGACCGCCTGCCCCTGCTGCGACGCGAAGAAGCTGCGCCTGTTGCCCGCGCACTCCACGAACCCGGTACGGCTCACCGACGGCAGCCGCAGCAGATCCGCGTACGTGAAGTCCACCGGGCCGCCCTTCAGCCCGTCGCCCCAGACCGTCAGTTTCCAGGTGTCCCGGTCGATGTGCGGGGTGGCGGTGTGGTTGCGGACGAAGAACCGGTCGGCGGGCGTGAGGAGGCCGGTGCCCTTCAGCGCGGCGAAGTTGGTCTCCGCGTTGGTGCCGCGCAGTGTGAACAGCTCCGGCGGCAGCGGCTTGACCACACCGGGCAGGCCGACGGCCGCCGGGGCGGTCGCCGCGTGCGCCGGGGCGGCGGCGACGGAAGCCAGCGGTACGGCCGCCGAGGCGGCGGCGACGAGCTTCAGCAGATCGCGGCGGTCGATCCCGGCCGAGCGCGCCGCTCCGGCGGACCACTGCCGCAGCCGTATCCGGTCGTAGACATCCTCGGACGGTGGAGAAAGCGGGCTCATGGAAGCTCCTTGGTGAGGACGGGGGAGGGGAGGGGCGTGGGGGTCGGTGGGAGCAACTCCCTTACGAGCGCGCCCACCTGTCCGGTCTCGATGAGGAAACCGTCATGGCCGTACGGAGAGTTGACGACGCGCAGGGCATCCGCGCCCGGCAGCAGCTCCGCCAACTCCTGCTGCTGGTACAGCGGATAGAGCCGGTCCGAGTCGACGCCCGCCACCAGCGCGGGCATCTCCGCCCGGCGCAGCGCCCGTTCGATCCCGCCCCGGCCACGGCCGACGTCGTGGCCGTTCATCGCCTCGGTGAGCGCCACATAGCTGCCCGCGTCGAACCGGCGCACCAACTTGCCCGCGTGGTGGTCGAGATAGGACTCCACCTGATAGCGCCCGCCGCGCCCCGGCTCCTCGCCCGGCTGCGGCGCACCGCCGAACCGGGAGGCGAGTTCGGGCTCGGTGCGGTACGTGAGGTGGGCGATGCGGCGCGCCTGGCCGAGGCCCCGGTGCGGACCGCCGCCGGGCGGAGCGCCGTGATAGTCGCCGCCCCGCCACTTCGGGTCGGAGCGGATCGCGCCGATCTGCACCGAACCCCAGGCGATCTGGTCGGCGGACGCGGCGGCCGGAGCGGCGAGCACGAAGAGCGAACCGGTGCGCTCCGGCCTGCTCACCGCCCACTCCAGGGCTCGCATGCCGCCCATGGAACCGCCGATCACGGCCGCCCACCGCCCGATGCCCAGCGCGTCGGCGAGCGCTGCCTCGGCGGCCACCTGGTCCCGTACCGTCAGATACGGGAACCGGGAGCCCCAGGGCGCGTTGCCGGGTCCCGGGGAAGAGGGGCCCGTACTGCCCTGGCAGCCGCCGAGCACGTTCGGTGCGACGACGAATCACCGGTCGGTGTCGAGCGCCCGGCCCGGTCCGACCAGCGCGTCCCACCAGCCGGGCGTGGGATGGCCGGGGCCGGCCGGTCCGGCCACATGGCTGTCACCCGTCAGCGCGTGCAGGACCAGCACGGCGTTGGAACCGTCCGCCGCCCGCTGCCCCCAGGTCTCGTACGCCAGGCGGACCCCCGGTAGCCGGACGCCGGACTCCAGGGGCGGCGGGTCCTCGATCGTCACCCAGCGGCGACGACCGGGCGGGTCCCCCTCCCGCAGGCCGCCGGAGGCCGGCGGGAGGGGAAGTGCGGCGGGCGCGGCGCCACGGTTCAGGACGCCGCCTTCGCGGCCCGGAACCCGGCCTCCAGGTCGGCCTTCAGGTCGTCCACGTTCTCCAGCCCGACCGAGAGCCGCACCAGGCCCGGCGTGGCGCCGGTGGCGACGAGCTGCTCCTCGGTGAGCTGGCTGTGCGTGGTGGAGGCCGGATGGATGATCAGGCTCCGTACATCACCGATGTTGGCGAGGTGGCTGAACAGCTCGACCGCGTCCACGAACTGCTTGCCCGCCCCGGCCCCGCCCTTCAGCTCGAAGGCCAGGACCGCTCCCGCTCCGCGCGGCAGATAGCGCTGCCCGGCCTCGTACCAGCGGCTGGACGGCAGGCCCGCGTAGTGCACGGTCTCCACCTCGTCGCGCCGCTCCAGCCAGCGGGCCAGCTCCAGCGCGTTGGAGGTGTGCCGCTCCAGCCGCAGGCTCAGCGTCTCCACACCCTGGAGCAGCAGGAACGCGGAGTGCGGCGAGAGCGCGGGTCCCAGGTCGCGGAGCAGCTGGACGCGGAGCTTGATGGCGAAGGCGCCCGGGCCGAGCGCCGGCCAGTACCGGAGTCCGTGGTAGCTCGGGTCGGGCTCGTGGAAGTCGGGGAAGCGCTCGGCGTGCGCGCCGAAGTCGAAGGTGCCCGCGTCCACGACGACCCCGCCGATGGTGGTGCCGTGGCCGCCGAGGAACTTGGTCGCCGAGTGGACGACGATGTCCGCGCCGTGCTCGATCGGCCGCAGCAGGTACGGCGTCGGCACGGTGTTGTCCACGATCAGCGGCACTCCGGCGGCGTGCGCGGTGTCGGCCACCGCCCGGATGTCCAGCACGTCACCGCGCGGATTGCCGAGCGTCTCCGCGAAGAACGCTTTCGTGTTGGGCCGCACGGCCGCCTGCCAGGCGTCCAGGTCCTCGGGGTCCTCGACGAACGTCACCTCGATGCCGAACCGGGGCAGCGTGTGGCGGAAGAGGTTGTAGGTGCCGCCGTAGAGCGAGGGCGAGGAGACGATGTGGTCACCCGCTCCGGCGAGCGTCAGCAGCGCCAGGGTCTCGGCCGCCTGGCCGGAGGCGAGCGCCACGGCGGCGACCCCGCCCTCCAGCGCGGCGATGCGCTGCTCCAGGACGTCCTGCGTGGGGTTGTGGATGCGGGTGTAGATGTTGCCGGGCTCGGCGAGGGAGAACACGTCGGCGGCGTGCTGGGTGTCGCGGAAGACGAACGACGACGTCTGGTAGATCGGCACCGCGCGGGCGCCCGTCGCCGGGTCCGGCTCGGCTCCTGAGTGGATCTGCTTGGTCTCGAACGACCAGGAGGCGCCGGGCTCCTGCCGGTTGACGTCCTCGGGGGTGTGGCCTGCGGTGACGGAGTCGAGGGGCTGGCTCATGGTTTCCTCGCACATGGTTCGGTCGCCGTACGGCGGCGTACGTCCGCCGGTCGGCGGAAGCCCGGGTGGCGACGGGGCTGATTACGGACCGTAGGACGTGCCGGCCCGGCCCGGAAGCGTGTCGCCCGCTTGGCCACGAACCTGCAATACGGCGGCAACGCAAAGGGCCGGCCCGTGGTCCGGACCGGCCCTGCGCGTCGCTGCGGATCAGCGCGGCGCCGGGACCTCCGCGATGGAGCGTCCCGCCCACTCCGGCGCCTCTTCGACGAGACCGTCCAGCCGTTCCCGTACGGCATCCGGGAACGGCACCGCGCGGCCCGCCTGTTGGTCCACATGGAGGGCCAACAGCTCGCTGGTCGCCACCGGTTCGGCCGTCGTGTCCGGTACGTCGTCGGGTGCGCCGGTCACGTACATCTCGTGCACGAAGCGCACCTTCTTGGCATCGGCGCCCAACAGGCCGGTGCGGACGGCGAGATGGGCGTCTACGGGCACATCGCGGAGGTAGCGGAGGTGCGATTCGACGGTGTAGAGCGAGCAGCCGGTGGACTCCCGGTAGCCGGCGTGCAGACCGGTCCCGATCATCATCGCGTCGGTGGCGTATCCGAAGACCAGGACGTAGAACGCCTCGCTCATATGGCCGTTGTAGTCGATCCACTCGGGCCGTACGGTCGCGCGGAAGAGCGGGAGGCCGGAGGTCGTGTCGTTCCCGGTCATCGGGCGGCCTCCTCGGTGGAGGCGGAATCCGGCAGCCGACCGGTCGCCCGCAGCACGTCGATCACGCCCCGGTCGCGCTCCGCGACCAGATCCGCGATGCTCCGGCCCTCCGCCGCCTCGTCGCAGCCCGCCACCACCGCCTCGTACAGCGCGCGGTCCAGCTCGGGTGCCTCCAGCCGGGTCCAGGGAGACTTCAGCGACGGGCCGAAGTGGTCGAGCATATGGGCCATGCCGCCCTCGCCGCCCGCCAGCGCGAACGTCAGCATCGGCCCCATCACCGCCCACCGCAGCCCGGGACCCTCGGTGATCGACGCGTCTATCTCCCGTACGGTGGCCTCACCGTTGGCCACCATGTGCAGGGCCTCGCGCCACAGGGCCTCCTGGAGCCGGTTGGCGATGAAACCGGGCACCTCGCGGTCCATGGTGATGACGGACTTGCCCGCCACCTCGTAGAAGCGTGCGGCCCACGCCACCGCGTCCGGCGCGGTCAGCTCGCCGCCGACCACCTCCACCAGCGGGATCAGGTAGGGCGGGTTGAAGGGGTGGCCGACCACGAGCCGTGCGGCGCCGGCGGTCGCCGTCTGCATGTCGGTCATCGGATAGCCGGAGGTCGAGGAGGCGATCACCGTACCGGCCGGAGTGGCCGCGTCCAGCCGGGCCAGCAGGTCGCGCTTCAGGTCGAGCTTCTCCGGCGCGCTCTCCTGGACGAACTCGGCACCGGCGACCGCCTCTTCGAGGCTCCCGGCCACGGTCAGCCGGTCCGGCGAGGCGCCTTCGGCCGGCCCGAGCTGTTCGAGCGCGGGCCAGGCCGCCGCGACCAGCCGGCGCAGCCGGGTCTCGGCGTCGGGGGCCGGGTCCCAGGCGGTGACGTCGTAGCCGCGGGCGAGGAAGTGGGCCACCCACCCGCCGCCGATCACACCGGCTCCGACGCACGCGACACGGCGTACGTCCTCCGGGGCGCAGGGCGCGGGGGCAGGGGCAGGGGTGGAAGGGGATGCGGATGGCACGGGCTGCGCTCCAGAGGGAGAGGAGAGGGCGGTCATATGCGGGGGCGGAGGCCGAGCTGCTGCCGCGCCTCGTCGGGAGAGGCGACCCGGGAGCCCAGAGCCTCGGTGATCCGTACGGCGCGCTCCACCAGCTGGCCGTTGGTCGCCTTGACGCCCTTGCCCAGGTAGAGGTTGTCCTCCAGGCCGACCCGGACGTGACCGCCGAGGAGGATCGACTGCGCGACCCAGGGCATCTGCATCCGGCCGAGCGCGAAGCTGGCCCAACGGGCGCCCTCGGGCAGCATGTTGACCATCGCCTGGAGCACACCGGGATCGGCGGGCGCGCCCCACGGAATGCCCATGCAGAGCTGGAAGACCGTCGGGTCGTCGAGCAGTCCTTCGGCGAGGAGCTGCTTGGCGAACCAGAGCTGGCCGGTGTCGAAGATCTCCAGCTCGGGCCGGACCCCGAGCTCCTGGATGCGCTTCGCGCCGGTGCGCAGCATGTCGGGGGTCGAGACGTAGAGGTTGCTGCCGTCGCCGAAGTTCAGCGAACCGCAGTCCAGCGTGCAGATGTCGGGCAGCAGATCCTCCACGTGCGGCAGCCGCTCCAGGCCACCGACCAGATCGGTGCCGGGCAGCTGCTGGAGCGGGGCCTCCGGGTCGATGACCAGGTCGCCGCCCATTCCGGCGGTCAGATTGATGACGACATCGGTGCCGGTCTCCCGGATCCGCTCCACGACCTCGCGGTAGAGCCGGGGGTCGCGGGAGGGTGCGCCGGTCTCCGGGTCGCGGACATGGATGTGCACCACGGCCGCACCGGCTCCGGCGGCCTCCACGGCGGAGGCGGCGATCTGCTCGGGCGTCACGGGGACATGAGGACTTCTGCCGACGGTGTCACCGGCTCCGGTGAGGGCGCAGGTGATGATGACGTCCTGGTTCACGGGCATGCGGGGGTGTCTCCTCGGGGTGGGGGAGTGGGGGTACGGAATGGGGGGTGGCACACCGCTGACGTGATCGTGCACGGGGGCGCTGACCGGAGCCGCTCGGCGTACGGTCAGGCGGCCGGCGTAGTCAGGCAGGTGTCCACGTGGGCGATCAGGGCGTCGTGCATGGCCTCGGCACCCGTGCCCGAGCCGGGGCTGTCGGGCGCGGTGGCCAGGACCTGGGAGGCCAGTCCGTCGATCAGGGCGGTGAGGGTGAGGGCCGCGTTGTCCGGGTCGACGGGACGGAAGACGCGTTGCTCGACGCCGCGGCGGATCACCTCGGCAACGGTCGTCCGCCACTGGCGGTAGTACTCGCGGTGGAGCTGTCCCACGGTGGTGGAGCGGGCCGCCTCGGCCCAGAGGTCGAGCCAGACACACCACTGGCGGCGCTGCTGCTCGGTGCGGGGCGTCTGGAGGTCGAGCAGGAGGCGCAGCTCGTCACCGGCGTGGACGGTTCCTTCGGTGGCCGCTGCCCGGCGACGGGTGTCCTCGTCCATGCACCACCGCACCGCCGCCTCGAGCAGCTCGTCGCGGCCGGGGAAGTGGTAGTGGATCGCGGCGGTGCTGGTGCGGCAGGCGGTGGCGATGTCCGCGACCCGGACGGCGTGGAACCCGCGTTCGGCGATCAGCCGGACGGTCTCCCGCACGATCTGCAAGGGTCTGCCGCCCTCGGGCACCGGCGCGGGATGTGAAGCGGCCGGTGAGGGGGGAGGTGAAGTGATCGGTGAGGGCGGCCCGGTCACCGAGCCCAGCAGCCAGCCAACGTCCACACCTCCGATGTCGGCGATCCGGGCCAGCTCCGCGGCGGTGAAACGACGGGTGCCGTTCAGGGAGCGCGACAGCTTCGACGGATCGATGACGATCCGCCGGGCGAACTCACGTGCGCTGACTCCCGCCGCGTCGATCACCTGACGGACCCGCGCGGCCACCTCGTACTGCTCCATGGTCGGCAACCGTAACCAGGTGTTGAGCAAATCTCAACACGGGAGGTGATGCATGACGGCATTTTCGCCGAGGAATGGAGAGCCTGACTGATGAGAAAGTCAGGTGAGGGGGCTGTGTCGTGTCACTCCTGGGTCAGCATCCCGTTGCGCAGCTTGCCCAGCATCCGGTTCAGCAGGCGGGAGACATGCATCTGGGAGATCCCGAGCTCGGCGCCGATCTGCGCCTGCGTCAGCTCCTGGCCGAACCGCATGTCGATGATCCGGCGTTCCCGCTCGTCCAGTTCGCCCAGCAGCGGTGCGAGGGTGTGCAGGTTCTCCACGGTGTCCATGGCGGGGTCCGGCTCACCGAGGACATCGGCGAAGGTCCGCCCGCCGACGTTCTGCGGGCCGGATTCGGCGGAGTCGGTCGGCATGTCCAGCGAGCCCGCGGTGTAGCCGTTGGAGGCGACGATCCCCTCGGTGATCTCGGCCTCGTCCATCCCCAGGTGCTCGGCAAGCTCCCGTACCGTCGGGTCCCGGTCGAGGTCGGCCGCGAGGGTCTCCTTGGCCTTGGCGAGGTCGACCCGCAGCTCCTGGAGACGCCGGGGCACATGGACGGCCCAGCTGGTGTCCCGGAAGAACCGCTTGATCTCGCCGACGATGTACGGCACGGCGAAGGAGGTGAACTCCACCTCGCGGGAGAGGTCGAAGCGGTCGATCGCCTTGATCAGCCCGATCGTGCCGACCTGGATGATGTCCTCCATGTCGCCGCTGCCCCGGTTGCGGAAGCGGTTGGCGGCGAACCGGACCAGCGAGAGGTTCATCTCGATCAGGGTGTTGCGGGCGTACTGGTATTCGTGCGTGCCCTCCTCCAGGACCTGGAGGCGGTCGAAGAAGAGCCGCGACAGCCGCCGGGCGTCCATGGGGGCGACCTTGCCGGCGTCCTCGATCCACGGAAGGTCCTCCGTGGTCCCGGTCCGCTGCTCGGTACCGGTGCTCCGTGCCGTGTGCGCCGTCATCTCGTCACCCTCCCCAGGTCGTAGGCCATCCGGTTTACTCGACTGCCCGGCGGTCCGGTCCTCATGCGTACGGGAGGGATTCGATCTGGCCAGAGGTCGGGAGTTGGCCGGAATCGGCTGGAGAGAGGCGGAAACAGGCGGAGTTCGGCGCTGAAACACCGTCATGGGGGCGGGCCGGTCCACAGGGGGCGCACAGAACCGCCCCACCGGTACGGGGGAGCCCGGTGGGGCGGTCGCCACCAGAGTGCCACAGCTGGAAGGCAGTTGGGACCGGACCCGCGCGGATTGGCTGACGGATGAGTCGAATTCGCCGCTCCTCCAGGTGGGCGCACGCCGGTTCCCGCCGTGCTCCGGAAGCTCTCCTTCCAGGGCGTGGAGCCGGTCTCCGCCGCCGTTGATTGCGGCCTCGTGAACAGTTCCCCGGCGCGGAATACGCCCTGCGCGCATCGGCTTTTCGCGGGTGGCGGACGCGCGGCGCCAGGGCACCGGGTGCCCGCCGGGAGGAACCGCGCGATGGACCGGAACGAGGGAGAGCATGCGCAAGCCGTACGCGTACGAAGGGTGCCGCGGAGGGGTGGCACGGGATGCGGCCGAACGGCCCGATCCGATCGCCGAGGTGGGCCCGTGACCGCCCTCGACCCCGCGCCCCGGCACCGGACCGCCACGCCTGAAACCGTCTCTCCGGCCCAGCCGCTCGCCGGTCCGCCGGCCCAGCCGCTCGCCGGCCCGTCGGCCGTCCCGGCCACCGCCTCCGCAGTCGGCCCGCCGGCCACCGACCCGTTCGCCGCACCGGCCGCCGGGCCCGGAGCTCCACCCCACCCCCTGGACAACCCCGCGCTCGCCTCGCTCACCGGCCCGCACGCGCACTTCGCCGAGCGGCGCGGCCGGATCCTGCGCTATCCCGTCGACGTGTCCCCGTGGACCGCTCACCCCGGCGTCCCGGACGCGCGGGACTGGGCCGATCTCGCCGCGCTCGCCGGGCCGGGCGGAACCATCGGCCTGAACACGCTGCGTGAGGAGCCGCCGAGGGGCTGGGAGATCCTCCACCGGATCCGCGGCGTCCAGCTCGTCGATGTGTCGGTGGTCCCGGAGCCCGACCCGGAAGCCGTACGCCTCGGCCCGGCGGACGTGCCGGAGATGCTGGCCCTGGTGGAGCGCACCCGCCCCGGCCCCTTCCTGCCGCGCACGGTGGAGCTCGGCACCTACCTGGGCATCCGCCGGGACGGCGCGCTGGTGGCGATGGCGGGGGAGCGGCTGCATCCGCCGGGCTGGACCGAGATCAGCGGGGTCTGCACGGACGAGGCGGTACGGGGACAGGGGCTGGCGAGCCGCCTGGTCCGGGCGGTGGCGTACGGGATCCGTGAGCGCGGCGAGACGCCGTTCCTGCACACCTCCGCCGCCAACGCGGTGGCGATCCGGCTCTACGCATCGCTCGGCTTCCAGCTCCGCGCCCACCCCGAGTTCATCTCCGCCCTGGCTCCCGTGAGCCTCCCGCCCGCCGACGGAACCCGCCGCGCCGCACTGCGGTGACCAGGAGGAAGAGGGCCGAAGGTCCCGGGCCGAACGTCCCGCCCGGGACCTTCGGCACCGCCTCCGGGCCCTATGCCCCGCTGCGCCATGGCCCGAATGGAGGTCAACTGGAAGGGACCGTCCTCACCCACGGGCGGCACCGAACAGAGAACGGGAGGAGAGGGCGTGTCCCTGGGGAAAGGGCGCACAGCACCGGGCCGGCCGACGGCCCTGCCGGGTGCGGACGCGGGCGCCGAGGCGGCCAGGGGCCGGATCGGGAACTGGGCGCTGGCCGGCCTCGTGCTGCTGCTGAGCGCGCTGGTCGCCCTCCTCGACGCGGTCACCGGCGATGACCTCCGGGTCATCCCCCTCCTCGTGGTCGTCCCTGCCCTGGCCTCCGTCTTCTGCACCCTCCGCCAGACCGTCTGGGTGGCGGTCTGGATCACGGCGGTCGTCGTCGGCTCCGGGCTCGGCAGCGACGGCACCTTCTGGGACTTCGTCTTCGGCATCGGCTTCACCGTGCTGGCCTGCGCCCTCGGCGTCGCCGCCTGCGCCGCCCGCATACGCCACGCCACCGAGATGGCCCGGCTCCGCTCCACCGCCGTGGCCCTCCAGCGCCAGATCCTGCGCCCGCTGCCCGTCATCACCGACCGGGTCTTCGCGTACGGCCTCTACGAGCCGATCGAGGAGGACCGCTTCGTCGGCGGCGACGTCTACGAGGTCGTCGAATCGCCGTACGGCACCCGTGTGATCATCGGCGACGTCCAGGGCAAGGGGGTCCCGGCCATAGGGGCCGGGTTCGCCACCATCGCGGCGTTCCGTGAGGCGGCGGTCCGGGAGCCGACGCTGACCGGTGTGGTGGAGGCCTTGGAGGCCGCCGTCGTCCGGCACAACGGGTTCTCCGCCCAGACCGGTGAGGCCGAGCGCTTCGTGACCGCGCTGGTCCTCGGGTTCGACGAGGAGGACGACGTACAGGCGGTGAACTGCGGCCATCTGCCGCCGTGGCTGCTGTACGAGGGCCACGCGTCGGCCGTACCGCTGGAGCGGACGTATGTGCCCCTCGGCCTCGGCGGCCTCAGCCGGGAGACCCGTACGGCGGAGTCGTTCGCCCTGCCGCCCGGCGCCACTCTCCTCGTCGTCACCGACGGAGTGACCGAGGCCCGCGACGCGGCCCACGCCTTCTACCCGCTGGACCAGCGACTGAGCGGCTGGGCCGGGCACGGTCCGCGTGAGCTGCTGGACGCGCTCCAGCTCGACCTGGCGGAGTTCACCGGAGGCGTCAGGCGCGACGACGTCGCCGCGCTCGCGCTACGCCGGGCGCCGGGCGACGGCGAGCCGCGGCCGGTGTCCGGCGCCGAGGAGGCCCGGCCGGTCGCGGGCGCCGTCACCGACTGAACGACCCGCCCGTGATGTCCCTGTGAGACGAATGTCGCGCGGGGACATTTTCAGGTGTACGGTGCATGTATGAGCGCGGAGGAGAAGAACCCGGAGCGGACGGCGACGCCGGAACCGCCGGAGCGCGGGGCACCGGAACGCAGGGCCCCCGAGCGGCGTAGCCGGAAGGCCCGCCGCACCCGCGACACGCTGGCGCAGGCCGCGTTCGAGCTGGTGCTCGACCGGGGGCTGCGGTACGTCACGGTCGAGGAGATCGCGGAGGCCGCGGACGTCGACCGCCGTACGTTCAGCCGGTACTTCGCGAGCAAGGAGGCCGCCGCGCTCGACTCCCTGCGCGGCGACGGCGACCGGATCAACGAGGCCCTGCGGGCCCGTCCCGCCGAGGAGCCCCCGCTCCTGGCCTACCGGCGCGCCGTCCTGGCCTGGCTCGCCGACCCGGACGCCGAGCCCTGGCACCGCCGCCCCCGGATCTTCGACCTCCTGACCGCCGCCGAGGAGGAGCCGACGCTCTACGCGGCCTTCCACCACATCCGGGTGGACGCCCAGGAGGACTCGGTGGCCATCGTCGCGGACCGGCTCGGCACCGACCCGCGCCACGACCTCCGCCCCGCCGTCACCGTGGCGGCCGGAGCGGGCGCGCTCCTCGCCGCCCAGGCCGCCTGGGTGCGCGGAGGCCGCCCCGACGCCCTGCCCGACCTGGTCACCGAGGCGTTCGACGCCCTCTCGGCGGACCTCCTCACAGCCCCGGGCACCACAGAAGACACAGCAGAAGAGGCAACCTCATGAGCACCACCACCCCCACCACCCCCGCGGCCGAGTTCGCCGGCCGTACCGCCCTCGTCACCGGCGGCGCCTCCGGCATCGGCCTCGCCGTGGCCCGGCTGCTCGCCACCGCCGGCGCGGCCGTCGTCGTCGCCGACTACGACGAGGAGAGCGCCCGCAAAGCCGCCGCCCAGCTGGAGAGCACCGGTGCGCGGGCGGCCGCCGTCCGCATGGACGTCACCGACCCGGCCTCCGTCGAAGCCGGTGTCCGGTTCACCGTGGAGACCTTCGGCGCCCTCCACCTGGCCGTGAACAACGCCGGCATCGCCGGTCCAGCCGCCCCCACCGGCGCCTACCCCGTCGAGGACTGGGACCGCGTCGTCGCCACCAACCTCAGCGGCGTCTTCTACTCGATGCGCCACGAGCTGCCCGCCATCGTCGCGTCGGGCGGCGGCGCGATCGTCAACATGTCCTCCATCCTCGGCACCAACGGCTTCGCGGGCTCGCCCGCCTATGTCGCCGCCAAGCACGGCGTCGTCGGCCTCACCAAGAGCGCGGCGCTCGAATACGCCGCCCAGAACGTCCGGATCAACGCGGTCGGCCCCGGCTTCATCGACACCCCGCTCCTGCGGAACGCCGACCCGCAGGCCCGCGAGCACCTGATCTCCCTGCACCCGGCCGGACGCCTCGGCACCGCGGAGGAGGTCGCGGAACTCACCGTCTTCCTCCTCTCCGACAAGGCCTCCTTCATCCACGGCAGCTACCACCTGGTGGACGGCGGCTACTCCGCTCCGTAACGGTGCCCGGGTGGCGGACGGGGGAGCCACGGGCGACAAAGGACCTACGGGACATCACGGGGGCCGGTCGAGGAACACCAGGCCGAAGAGCACAAGGCAGCGAAGAAGCGAGGAGACCCATGAAAGCCGTCCAGTACCGCGCCGTCGGTGAAGCCCCCGAGGTCGTCACCGTGCCGGACCCCGAGCCCGGCCCCGGCCAGGTCCTGCTGAAGGTCACCGCCGCCGGTGTCTGCCACTCCGACATCGCGGTGATGAGCTGGCCCGCCGACCAGATCCCCTTCCCGCTGCCCCTCACCCTGGGCCACGAGGGCGTCGGCACGGTCGCCGCACTCGGCGACGGCGTGCACGGCCTGTCCGAAGGCGACTCCGTCGCGGTGTACGGGCCCTGGGGCTGCGGCATCTGCGTGAACTGCGCGGAAGGCAAGGAGAACTACTGCCTGCGCGCCAAGGAGCTCGGCATCATGCCGCCCGGACTCGGCGCCCCCGGTGCCATGGCCGAGTACATGATCGTCGACGACCCGCGCCACCTGGTGCCGATCGGTGACCTGGACCCGGTGAAGACGGTGTCGCTCACGGACGCCGGACTCACCCCGTACCACGCGATCAAGCGCTCGCTGCCGAAGCTCGCGCCCGGTGCGACGGCCGTCGTCATCGGCACCGGAGGCCTCGGCCACGTCGCGATCCAGCTCCTGCGCGCCATGACGGCCGTCCGGGTCATCGCGCTCGACGTCACCGAGGAGAAGCTCGACCTGGCCAGGTCGGTCGGCGCGCACGAGGCGGTCCTCTCCGACGAGAAGGCGGCGGCCCGCGTCAAGGAGCTGACCGGCGGACTCGGCGCGCATGTGGTGCTGGACTTCGTCGGCGCCCCGCCGACCGTCGAGACCGCCGGAGCCGCCGCGCGCGTCGACGGCGACGTCACCATCGTCGGCATCGGCGGCGGCGCGCTCCCCGTCGGCTTCGGGACGCTGCCGTACGGCACCAACGTCAGCGCCCCCTACTGGGGCTCGCGCAAGGAGCTCGCCGAGGTCCTCGACCTGGCCCACGCGGGAGCCGTCGACGTCCACGTGGAGACGTACTCCATCGACGAGGCCCCGCGCGCCTACGAGCGGCTGCACGACGGCCGCATCAACGGCCGCGCGGTCATCCTGCCTAACGGCTGAGCCTTGTGCGCCGATTGCGGGGCCGGTATAAATCCCCGGCCCCGCGACCGGGCGGCCGTTACACTCGATGCCATGCGTTCGTACTACTACTTCCGCTGATTCCCGGCCCGGACAGCCGCCGTGTGACGCCTGACGTCACCGGCCGAGCCCCCGGCCGACCGCCGAGCACCGCCCGTGACCGCACCGGGCGACGCCTGGCCGCATCCAGGCCCCGGTGCGCCGCTGTCCTTCCGCCGTCCGGTATCCACGCCCCGCCCCCGCGCGTCCCCGCACGCGCTGCCGCGGGCGCTCACCCAGGAATCAGGGAAATGGCCCCGATGCACCCTCAGCGCGACCGCGCCCAACTGACCATGAAGGACGTCTCCAAGGCGTACGGAGACCGCTCCGTACTCGACCAGGTGACGCTCACCGTCCGCCCCGGTGAGAAAGCCGCCGTCATCGGCGAGAACGCCTCCGGAAAGTCCACCCTGCTGCGGCTGCTCGCCGGAGCCGAACAGCCGGACAGCGGCGAGATCACCGTCCGCTTCCCCGGCTCCACCGGCTACCTCGCCCAGACCCTCGCCCTCGACCCCACCGCCACCGTGCAGGACGCCGTCGACGCGGCCCTCGCCGAACTCCGTGCCTTGGAGCGCCGCATCCGCGAGGCGGAGGAGGCACTGTCGGCGGCCGAGCCCGCGGACGGGGAACTCGCCGCGTACGGAGACCTCCTCACCGCCTACGAGGAGCGCGACGGCTACCGTTCGGACGCCCGTACCGAGGCGGCTCTCCACGGCCTCGGCCTCGCCCACCTCACCCGCGACCGCACGCTCTCCACCCTCTCCGGCGGCGAACAGTCCCGCCTCGCCCTGGCCTGTGTGCTGGCGGCCGCCCCGGAACTGCTGCTCCTGGACGAGCCGACCAACCACCTGGACGTACGGGCGGTGACCTGGCTGGAGGAGCACCTGCGGGCCCACCGGGGCACCGTCGTCGCCGTCACCCACGACCGGGCCTTCCTGGAGCGGGTCACCACCGTGATCCTGGAGGTCGACCGCGACCTGCGCACGGTCACCCGGTACGGCGACGGCTGGGACGGCTACCGCACCGCGAAGGCGTCGGCCCGCCGCCGCTGGGCGCAGGAGCACCAGGACTACCTGAGCGACCTGGCCCGTACGGCGGAGCTGGTGGACGCCGCAGGTCAGCGGCTCGCGGCCACCGGCAGGGATCCGAAGCAGGGGTTCGGCAAACACCGCCGCTCGCACGAGACCAAACTCTCCGGCCAGGTCAGGGCGGCCCGCACCCGGCTGGAGGCGCTGCAGCGCACCCCCGTACCGGCCCCGCCCGAGCCGCTCGCCTTCACCGGCCGCCCGGCCCTGGCGGCGGAGACCGGCACCGGGCCCCTGGTGGAGCTGGACGGCGTCTCCGTGGGCGACCGGCTCCACCTCCCGGCCCTCCGCGTGGAGCCCGGCGCCCGTCTGCTGGTGACCGGCGAGAACGGGGCCGGGAAGACCACGCTGCTGCGGGTCCTCGCCGGGAACCTGGCGCCCGACACCGGGACGGTCCGCCGGCGCGCCCGGGTCGGCCACCTCCCGCAGGAGCTGCCCGCCCGGCCGACCCGGCGCACGCTGCTCGCCACCTTCGCGGCGGGCCGTCCGGGCTTCCCGGAGGAGTACGCGGACGAGCTGCTGGAGCTGGGCCTGTTCCGGCCCGAGGACCTCGGCGTACCCGTCGCGTCCCTCTCCATCGGCCAGCAGCGCCGACTGGCCCTGGCCCGGCTGGTGACCCGGCCGGCCGATCTGCTGGTGCTGGACGAGCCGACGAACCACATCGCGCTGAGCTTGGTGGAAGAGGTGGAGGCGGCGCTCGCGGCCTACCCGGGAGCCGTGGTCGTCGTCTCGCACGACCGCAGCTTCCGGGCCCGCTTCACCGGTGACGTACTGGAGTTGCGGGCCGGCCGCCCCGCCGCGCCCTATGCCTCCGGGGAAGAGGATCCCGCCGCGCGCACCCGGTCGCGCAGCCGCTTCACGAAGATCCGCTGACCGACGATCAGCAGCCCGTCGGCCTCCTCCGGCGTGCACCAGGCGAACCGGTCCATCTCCGGGAACTCCTGCTGCACGCCGGAGCCGCGCGGCCACTCCATCGTGAACGTCCCCGGCACCACGGCCGCCACATCCAGCTCCGCCTCCACCGCCCAGACGGTCACCGTCTTGCCGCTGCGCTGACGCGACTCACCGAGCGGCAGCCAGGCACCCTCCGGCACCGGCAGCCCGAGCTCCTCCTCGAACTCCCGCCGCGCGGCCGCCGCCGGATCCTCCTCGGGGCCGTACTCACCCTTCGGCACCGACCAGGCGGCCTCCTCCCGCCCGGTCCAGAACGGCCCGCCCATGTGCCCGATCAGCACCTCGACATCCCGCTCACCTCCCGAACCGGTGGTCCGGAAGAGGAGAAGTCCCGCACTGCGCCTGCCTGCCGACATGTCGTCAAGTCTGCAATCACGGTGAGCGGCACGCCAACGGAGGGCCGGGGCGTGCACGGGACTCCACCCCGTACGACCCGACCCACTACGTCTTGCGATACCCGTACGCCTCCGAGGCCGCCGCCTCCACCGCGCCGATGTCGCCGCCGGACGACGCGGTCACCACGGCGGCGACCGCGCCCTCCACGAAGGGCGCGTCGACCAGCCGGCTGTTCTCCGGCAGCTCGTCACCCTCGGCGAGCATCGCCTTCACCGTGAGGACCGCGCTGCCGAGGTCGACGAGGACCGCGACCCCGGCGCCCCGGTCCACCGATGCGGCGGCCCGGCCGATCAGCTCGGCGCTGGTGCCGAGCCCGCCGTTCGGCAGCCCTCCGGCCGCCGCGACGGGGGCCGTCACACCTCCCGCCGCGAGGCCCCGGGCCAGTTCGGCGACCGATTCCGCGACCGGACCGCTGTGCGAGACGAGCACGATGCCCACCTGCGGCTCCTCGCTCATGCCTTCGCACCTCCGTCCTGTGCCGTCCTGGCCAGCGCCTCGACCAGCAGGGCCGCCGAAGTCGCCCCCGGGTCCTGGTGGCCGATGCTGCGCTCACCGAGGTAGCTGGCCCGACCCTTGCGCGCCTGCAACGGCACCGTCGCCTCCGCACCCGCCCGGGCCGCCTCCGCCGCGCCGCCGAACGAGGAGCCCAGCGCCTCGGCGGCCGGCAGCAGCGCGTCCAGCATCGTCTTGTCCCCGGCCTGCGCCCCGCCGAGCTGCCCCACGGCCGCCACACCCGCGGCGAACGCCCGGGCGAGCTGGTCCCGGTCCACCTCGGCGTCCTCGCCGAGCGCCTTGCCCGTACGGCGCAGCAGCGTCCCGTACAACGGTCCGGACGCACCGCCGACGGTCGAGATCAGCTGCCGCCCCGCCAGGGTCAGCACCGCACCCGGAGTCGCGGGCGCGTCCTTCTCCAGGACGGCCGCCACCGCCGCGAAGCCGCGCTGGAGGTTGCTGCCGTGGTCGGCGTCCCCGATCGCCGAGTCCAGCTCGGTCAGTCGGTCCGCCTCACGGTCCACGGCGGCCGCGGTGGCCGCCATCCAGCGGCGGAAGAAGTCGGCGTCGAGCACATGATCTCCTGTTCCCCGGGCCGGTCCGGCCCGGTGCGTACGGGTGACGAGTACGGCCGGGACCGGCCCGGGCTCACCGGCCCCAGCGGAGCGCGGGCGTCTCCACGGGCGCGTCCCACAGCCGCAGCAGCTCCTCGTCGATCTGGCACAGCGTCACCGAGCAGCCTGCCATGTCCAGCGAGGTCACGTAGTTCCCCACGAGCGTACGAGCCACCGGCACGCCGCGTTCGGCGAGCACCCGGTGGACCTCGGCGTTGAACCCGTACAGCTCCAGCAGCGGTGTCGCGCCCATCCCGTTGACCAGCGCCAGCACGGGCCCGGTCGGCCGGAGGTCCTCCAGCACCGCGTCCACGGCGAAGTCGGCGATCTCGCCCGAGGTCATCATCGGCCGCCGCTCCCGGCCCGGCTCGCCATGGATGCCGATGCCCAACTCCAGCTCTCCGGTGGGCAGATCGAAGGTCGGGCTGCCCTTCGCCGGTGTGGTGACGGCGCTGAGCGCCACGCCGAAGCTCCGCGAGGACCCGTTCACCTGCCGGGCCACCGAGGCCACCCGCTCCAGCGGCGCGCCCTCGTCGGCCGCGGCCCCGGCGATCTTCTCGACGAAGAGCGTCGCACCGGTCCCGCGCCGCCCGGCCGTGAACGTGCTGTCGCTGACCGCCACGTCGTCGTCCACGACGACCTGGGTGACCTGGATGCCCTCGTCCTCGGCGAGCTCGGCGGCCATCTCGAAGTTCAGCACGTCACCGGTGTAGTTCTTGACGACGAAGAGCACCCCGGCTCCGCTGTCCACCGCCGCGGCCGCCCGCACCATCTGATGCGGCACCGGCGAGGTGAACACCTCCCCGGGACAGGCCGCCGACAGCATGCCGGGCCCGACGAACCCGCCGTGCAACGGCTCGTGCCCCGACCCGCCGCCGGAGACGAGCGCCACCTTCCCGGCCACCGGGGCGTCCCGCCGTACCACGACCCGGTTCTCGACGTCGACGGTCAGTTCCGGGTGCGCGACGGCCATGCCCCGCAGGGCGTCGGCGACGACGGTCTCGGGGACGTTGATGAGCATCTTCATGCCTGTCTCCTCGTGAGGTTTCGGCCGGGGCCGTGAGCTGCTGGCCGACCTCCATGATCCTGCAGGACCGCATCATGCGGAGTACGTTGCGATGGTCAGGCCTGCCGGGGAGGCCCGCTGACCCGAAGAGCATGGGGATCGCTCCGAGTCCGAAGGCGGACAGGAAGGCGCCGTCGCCCGGTCTGCCTCCCGGACCTTGCGTGGCCGGCGGCCCGCTCCGGCCGTGGGCGCCGAGATCCGGCAATGCCGCCTCGCTGGTCGCCCCTTCGTCGTCTCGGCCCCCTCCACGGAGACGGCGAGCGCGACGGCGGCCGGCACTGTCGGGTGCCAGGTGCGGAAATCCTTCGTGGTGATGGGATGACCGGGCAAGGCATGGAGGTGCTCATTGCACCCTGAACTGCTCGTGACAGGTACTGACGGCGTCTTGCGTCACCCGTGCCCACCGCTTGCCCGTGACCGGAGGGCCACGGGCAGATCCACACCTCTCGCCACCCCGGCGGGATGACTGATACGCAACCGCATCGCTTCTCCTCGGAGTATCACCCTGTTGCCGCGTCGTTGCCGCACGTGACACCTGTTGGTGCGGCAGCGCGTCCCCCGGTCCGGACGGCTTCAGGGCATGGCCCGACGGCGGGGTGATGACTGTCGGCTTCTCATCCAGCGGATGCGCAACCGGGCTGCCGGGGCGAGCCTGGAATCGGTGTGAATCGTCCGCAGGGAAGGAAACCTCCATGCCTCGAAAGGGCAGACTCGGCAAGGATGATGAAGTGGCGTGGAAGAGCCATGGCCAGGAAGTGACCGGCAAGGTGAAGAGGAAGATCACCGATCGGACCGAGGCGGCCGGCCGCACGGTCGACGCTTCCACGGACGAACCGCAGTACGAGGTGGAGAGCGACAAGTCCGGCCGTTCCGCGGTCCACAAGCCCAGTGCCCTCCGCAAGAAGGGCCGTCACTCCTGATGACCGCCGGCAGGGCTTGCGGCCCACCCGCTCCCTGACTCCCGGTCATGAAGGGGGCCGGTACCTCGTTCCCGAGGTACCGGCCCACCCTGAGCGCCCCTCAGGCAGCCTTCTTCAGTGACGTGAGGTGGGCGAAGACCACGACGTTCGCCGAGTAGCCCGCCTTCTCGTCGAAAAGCCCGCCGCAGGTCAGCAGGCGGAGTTCGGGCCGCCCGGTCTCCCCGTACACCTTGTCGTCGGGGAACTTGTCCTTCGTGTACGTCTTGACCGCATCCACGGTGAACACCGCGGTCTTGCGGTCCGCGCGCACCACGTTGACCTTGTCGCCGCGGCGCAGTGCGTTGAGGTTGAGGAAGATGGCAGGGCCGGTCCTGGTGTCCCGGTGGCCCACGAGCAGCGCTGTCCCGTCCTCGCCGGGCGACGGCCCCTTCTCGTACCAGCCCGTCAGCTTGGGCTTGCTCAACGGCGGTGCTTCCAGCCGGCCCTTCGCGTCGAGGCCGAGTCCGGTGACCGGTGCCTCGATGAAGATGGCGGGAATGGCGACCTTGAGCGGGCGGGAGGGCACCAGGGGGGCGTGCGAGGCGGGCACGTGCTTCTCCGGTGTGTGCGGCGCCCGTCGGAACGGCTCGGGCCCGCCGCCCGCGGCGTCGCTGCCGCGGGCGGCGGTGACCGTCCGGGTGTCCTCGGAGGAGTCCGAGGACACCCAGACGATGCCGGCCACCAGAGAGAACGTCACGCACAGCGTCATGGTGAGACGGCACGCGCGTGTCGGTCCTCGTCGTCGCCGTCGGCAGCGGGCGTTACGCCTCGCCACGGGCACGGCGACGGCGCATCATGATCAGGCCCGCGGCTCCGGCGGCCCCGGCGACCAGCGCGGCGGCCGTTCCCGCGTTCGAGTCGCTCTCGGAGCTGACGGGCTCCAGGTCCGGGACACCGCCGCCGCCCGCGGGGACCGCGCCGATGGGCTTCTGCGGCTTGTGAGGCTTGCCGCCGCCGTGACCGCGGTCGGGGCACTCGACCTTGAAGCTCTTCTGCTTCGGGCCCGCCGGGACGACCCACACCAGCTGGTACGTGCCCTCCGGGAGCAGGTACGTCTCACTGCGCGCACTGCCGTTGATGAGCGGAAGGGTGTCCAGCAGGGTGGTGCCCGGCGGCACGGTGGGAGGCTGCTCGGTGATCGTCCAGGGGACCGAGGGGAACGACTCGAAGTTGCTCGCCGCCAGCACGAACTTGCAGACCTCGACCCCGTCGCGGTCACCGCGCGAGTGCCAGCTCACCGAGCGGATGTCGATGTTGCCGCTGTCGCCGGGGAGGGCGTAGGCGGTGGGTGCTCCGGCCAGGGTGGCGCCGGCGACCGCGACCGCGACGGCCACCTTGGCCCCCGTGCGAGCACTGCGGGAACGGACGGAACTGGAGATACGCATGGAGGCTCCTTCAAGCCGAGATGATTGTCGTACTGATCACCTGATCGCCTAAGGCATGTCATGAATCGACCTAAAAGTCAGATAAGACACGTGAATATGCCAGAACTGCCCTGTTCGGCAGACAGCGCAGGAGTGGCACCCGGACACCTGGACCGGATCGAGGGCTGAGGGCGGCAGCGTCGACGCGGGCCGACGACCCCGGTTGATGCGCGCGGGGACGGGCCCCGCCTCTACGCGGAGGGGGACCCGGCCCCGGTTCGCCGTGGAGCTGATTCCAGAGTTCGGGCGGTCCTGGGAGACGCGGTCTTCGACGCGGACATGCTGGCGGCGTCCGGCTTGGACGACCGCACCTCGTCGCGGGGGATCCTGAAGCGGGCGCAGGAGTTGATGGCCGGCGCTCTGGCGCGGGCTCACCGTGTGCGTGCGGAGATCGCACGCCTCCTTGACGGGTCGCGGGATCTCGTTGCGCACGCCGACGAGCTTCCGCCCGCTCCGGACATCCGTGTTCCCGGCCCGGGTGAACTGCGTCTCCGGCAGGCGACGCTGCCACGCGACGCCTTCTTCGGTGAGGCCGAGCAGGTACCCGCCGTACAAGCGGTCGGCCGGATCTGCGCCGAAATGCTCACGCCGTACCCGCCCGGCATCCCCGCCGTCCTCCCCGGCGGAGTACTTGGCCGGGCCGTGGTGGAGTACCTCAGGACCGGCGTGGACGCGGGAATGCTCGTTCCCGATGCCGCCGACCCCACCATGGCCACCCTTCGCGTCTCCGCGCGCGATGTCGGTGCCGACCGACCGAACCTTCACGCCGGGCACTTGAGAGGCGACTGCCCTCTCCGCCGGTCGCAGACCCGCCCCCTGGAATCGGTCCATCAGCGGTTGGGCCGTCAGCGAGGCGGGCGAGCGCCGACCTCACCGACGGAGTGATCCGAAGCGCACCCGTGGGTGACTACGTCGTGCCGAAGTTCGCGATGCTTCGGGGTTCCAGAGTTTCTTCGGCTATCCGGAGCGGTCCGAGGCCGGCCATACGTACGGCAGGCCGTCGGGGTCGTCCGGGAACAGGGAAGCGTAGATTGCCGGGTCCTTGCTCCGCAGCGCGGACCGATGGCTGCGGTGAAAGGCGGGGTCCCCCAACCAGGGCGGCAACTCGTGAGCCGCTGCGAGTTCCGCCTGCGAACGCACACCCGGGTCCGCCCCCCGCGGCGACAAGCCGGCCACGAGCGAAGCGGCGCACGTATCCGCGTGCCCACCAGCCGTCCACACCCGGCAGATCTCGAGCCCGTACCGCACGAGCGCCTCCTGATAGCCCGCCCACATGCGAACGGCCGGGTGGTGCCGCCACCCGTAGCCGGGGACCGTCAGGCCGCGCAGCACCTGGAGTGCTTCGACACGCTGCTTGCCCAGGCGGCGGAGGTCGAGCGACGCGGCGGATGCGACGAAGTCGGGATAGGGCAAGAACGTCTGCATGCAAGCCAACCCTTGAGGTCGATGCTGCCGGTCGCCCAGGCGGGAAAGGGCGATGTCGGAAGGCCGAGATCTCAATCTCGCACGGCAGCCCCCGCCCAGCACCTGGGCGTCCCTGGGGCCCCGAGCCGGGCGCGTCCGGCTGCAACCGGCGGACACGGCCAAGAGCCTCGGTCACCGGGCACAGGCAAGGCCCGACCCGCCCCTTTCCACGCGACAGTCGCTGCACGCGCCCCTGGACGAGAAGGGCCGTCCTGAACTGCGGAGTTCAGTGATCGGCCGGCCGAACAACTCGGACCGGAATGCGGCGAGCCGCTCGGGTTGGCAGCGTCGACGATGAGGGCGTTGATCTCCAGGGGTACCTCTGCCATGCCTCGGTTCTCCATCTCCCGCACGGGGGCGCGCATCAAGGCCGGGTGCCGGTGGGGCCTGCGCGTACGGGCCGGTCAAGGAGCCCGACGTGACCTGACCGACGCGATGGTGGCCAGGCCCGCGCCGACGGCGAGAACGATCAATCCCCGCAGCCAGACGTCCTGTTCGACCTGGGTGGCGAGCAGGACGCAGGACAGGGCACCGAGCACCGGAACGATCGTCGGTGCCCGGAAGTGGTCCCGGGACGTGGTGTCGCGGCGCAGGACGAGGAGCGAGGTGTTGACCAGGAAGAAGACCACCAGAAGCAGCAGGACCAGCGTGGAGGCCAGCGTCGACACATCGCCGGTCAGCGCGAGGAGCAGCGAGAGCGCGGTGGTCGCGGCGATGGCGGCCCACGGGGTGCGCCGGCCGGGAAGGACTTTCGTCAGGAAGCCGGGGAGGAGGCCGTCCCGCGCCATGCCGTAGGCCAGGCGTGAGGACATGATGCCCGTCAGCAGGGCGCCGTTCGCGACGGCCACCAGGGCGACGGCGCCGAACAGCTCGGTGGGGACGCCTCCGGCCGCCCGGACGACTTCGAGCAGGGGGCCGCTCGATTCCGACAGCGTCTCCGTCGGCACAGCGGCGGACGCGGCTACGCCGACCAGCGCGTACACCGCGCCCGCGGTCAGCAGTGCGCCGAAGAGCGCGCGAGGGTACGAGCGCCGGGGGTCACGGGTCTCCTCGGCCACGTTGACGGACGTTTCGAACCCGACGAACGAGTAGTAGGCGAGCACCGCGCCACTGAGCACGGCGGCTACCGGCCCCTCATGCGAGGTGCCCAGGTCGGTGAGGCGCTTCAGGTCTCCGTCCCCGCGGAGCACGATCCAGGCGCCGAGACCGATCACCAGGAGCAGCCCGCCGACCTCGATGACCGTGGCGACAACGTTGGCCCGGGTCGACTCGCTGATGCCTCGCGCGTTCAGCAGCGCCAAGGCGGTCAGGAAGACGACGGTCACGAGCACCACGGGAAGGGTGATGAACTCGGACAGGTAGTCCCCGCCGAACCCCCGGGCCAGGGCGGCCACCGACACCACCCCGGCGGCGAGCATGCAGAAGCCGGCGAAGAACCCGAGGAACGGCCCGTAAGCCAAGGTCGCGTAGTGGGAGGCGCCACCGGCGCGCGGATACTTGGTGACCAGCTCGGCGTAGGAGGCGGCCGTCAGCAGGGCCAGACACAGGGCCACGACCAGCGGAGCCCATACGGCGCCGCCGGACTCGGCGGCGACCTCGCCCACCAGGACGTACACGCCGGCTCCGAGGACGTCTCCGAGGATGAAGAAGTAGAGCAACGGAGTGGTGAGGGCCTTCTTGAGCGGTCCCGGAGCGTCCGAGGCCGGGGGTGTCGTGGGAAGTGGTTTCACGGGGCGCCGGGTACCCAGTCGGCCTTCCGCCAGTCGGTGAGTCCCTCCGATGCCGGTACCGGCGGCCCCCCGGTGCCCCCGGTGTCCTGGGCCTCGGGACGATTCGACTCCCGTAGCACGCCTCCAGCCACCCGGAGTGGGTGCCGAGCCGAACCGGCGGGTACGGGCAGGGGGCGGGACCTGGCCGACGGCATGGAGGAGTACGACGCGTCCCGGGCGGAACAGTGGCACCGCAGTGCCAAGGACCTGCTGGCCGCGTTGTCGGAGCTGTATATCGGACGGGGATGGGGCTCCGAGAGCTTCCGGCTCAACCCCGGCCGCCGCCTCCGCCGCTGGACGCCCGCACCCTCCACCGATGGGGACAGCGTCCGGGCGCTGGTGGCCGACCGGCTGCCCGCCCTCACCCTGACGCTCGGGGAGACCGCCTCCGAGGACCGGGCTCTGCCCCGGCCGCCGAGCCGCGCCCGCGAGGTCCGAATCCCTCCCGTCCGCGGATCCGTGTTAAAAGTGTTCTTCGGTCCTCGTGGCCGGTTGGTCGGCGGCTGTTCGGACGGAAGCAGCCCTTCGAACGGCCCGAACGTCGAGCTCAGCCCCTATGAGCCGCCGGTGGGCCCTGAAGGGGCACCTCCGTCACACCGGTTCCTGCGGGGCTACGTTTCCGAGGCAAGGGAGCCGACGTGGGCGACGGCACAGGCGCGTCGACTCAGGATGTCCTTCAGCAGGAGCTGGCCGCCGCGCTGGATCGCCTGGGTGTGGGTGTGCTCGCGCTCGACGGTCAGAAGCGGATCGTCTGGACCAATACCGCGTCCTTGGCCTTGCTGTCGTGCTCCGCCGAGGAGATCGTCGGTCTGGACCTCCGGGCGCTGCTCCACCCGGATGTCCGGCAGGTTCCGTCCTGCCGTGCGGCCGAAGAGGACGACGGAGCACCGACGGACACCCCCGAGGGCCGCACGTGGCTGGCGCGGTGCGACGGTTCGCCCGTGCCGGTGCGGTGGTTCCCGCTGTCCGTGAAGGACGACGCCGGAAGCGGCGTGCGTCTGCTCGCCTTCGACGCGGACGGCGGCGCGAGACGCAGGCCCGCCGGCCCGTCCTCGCCCACGCGGACCCTTTCGGAGCGGGACCGGCTGGCTCTGCTCGCCGACACCACGGCCCAGCTGATCTACAACATCGACGTGGACGAGTCCCTGCGCAGAGTGGTGGACCTGCTGCTGCCACGGTTCGCCGACTGGGCGGTCATCGACCTGATCACGGAGACCGGCGAGGTGAACCGGTCGCTCGTGGTCCACGCCCACTCCGGCGGCCTGAAGATACGGGAGGACCTGCAAGGGCCCATGCCGCCCGTGCCCGTTTCCTCACCCATGCCGCTGTCCAAGGCCCTGCGCGGTGTGGCCTCCACCCTCGCCGGTCCGGAGACCTACGACGTACCACCCGACAGCGCGGTGGCGGTGGAGCAGCGGAAGCTGTTCACCGCGACCGGCATCAAGACGGCGGCCGTCGCACCCGTCAAGGGACCGAGCGAGGTCCTCGGAGCCATCACGCTGGGGCGTACCGAGGGTGACGAACCGTTCACGGTGACCGACCTGGACCTGTTGGAGAACATCGGCCGGCGCATCGGCATCGCCTTGGAGAACGCCCGCCATTACCAGCGCCAACGGCAGGCCGCCGCGACCATGCAGCGCTACCTTCTGCCCCAGCTTCCCCGGCTGACCGGGGTGGAGATGACCGCGCGCTACCTTCCCTCGCCGGACGCCTCCCACGTCGGCGGCGACTGGTACGACGCCTTCCCCCTCCCCAACGGCGACACCGCCCTGGTCATCGGCGACGTCGTCGGTCATGACCTGGAAGCCGCCGCCGGTATGGCCCAGCTCCGCAACATGCTCCGCGCCTACACCTGGGCCCAGGACGATCCGCCGCACCACACCGTCGAACGCCTGGACCAGGCCATGGGCCACATCACCGACGTCTCCATGGCCACCCTGGTCCTGGCCCGGCTCACCAGCGAGCCGTCCGGACACCGAGCCCTCCGCTGGACCAACGCGGGCCACCCGCCTCCGCTGCTCCTCGACTCCACCGGCAGGACGCGTTTCCTCGACGAAGGCAGAGGGATCCTCCTCGGAGCCTCCGCCGACCGCTCACGGCCCGAGGCCCGCGTCCTCCTGCCGCCGGGCTCGACGCTCCTGTTCTACACCGACGGCCTCATCGAATCGCGCTGCCGGCCCCTGGACGCCGGTCTCAAGCAGCTGCGGGGAGCCGCCGCCGAGCTGAACCGGCGTCACCTGGACGACTTCGTCGACGAGTTGCTCGTACGGTCACGTCCCGCCGACAACGACGACGACGTCGCTCTGCTCGCCATCCGAATCCCGCCCACCCCGTGAACCGAGGCCCGGTTGCCCCGGGCCGCGGCACGCAGGACGACGCGATCGAGCCAGGCCCCTCGGAGCGCCTGCCGGATCCGGGTCAGTGACGACGTCGTGAGGACCTGGTCCGGTCGTCGGGGAAGAAACTCACCTCGGTCACCCTGCCGAAGGGCACCAACGAGCTGTCGGGCGTCGTCGCCGGACACTGACCGCGTAGGTGTAGCCCACCAAGGGGGCTGGGAGGACACCCGGCGTCCTGGCCGGTCCCGAGCCGGACTTGCCCCGGCTTCGCGGACGGAGGCACCACAGCCTTCGGGCGGTCTGCCGGCTTCCGGCGCGCAGAGCGGACAGGCGACCGTGTTTGAGAACGTCGATCGGGGACATACGTCGGCTCGACGTGCTTGGGCAGACAGGCACACACTCGCGGGAGCGGCATCCGGCCGCCGTGAGGTGTTCCTTGTCGGTGCCCTCCCGTGTTGTCCATGAACAGCAGTCATCGGGAGACGCGCATGACCACCACATCCTCACGTCTTCGGCCCTCCGCCGCCTTGGGCCACGGTGCAACGGCCACTGCCACTCCTACGGCGCTTCCGCGGATCGAGGATCCCAGGAAGATCGCCCCGAAGGACGCACGGGCGCTGGGGTCGTTGTTCTTCGAGCAGCTGCAGGTGCTGGAAGAAGGCACGCAGGAGTACCAGTACGCGCGGAACACGCTGATCGAGATGAATCTGTCGCTGGTGCATTTCGCGGCGAAGCGCTTCCGCAACCGTGGCAGCGGCGAGATGGAGGACATCGTCCAGGTCGGTACGATCGGGCTGATCAAGGCGATCGACCGCTTCGAGCTGTCGCGCGAGGTCGAGTTCACCTCCTTCGCGATCCCGTACATCGTCGGCGAGATCAAGCGGTTCTTCCGCGACTCGACGTGGGCCGTCCACGTACCGCGCCGTCTGCAGGAACTGCGCGTGGCCCTGGCCAAGGCCAAGGAGAGTCTCACCTCGGTCCTGGGCCGTGACCCCGGCGTCGCCGAACTCGCCGAGCACCTGAACATGAGCGAGGAGGAGGTCATCGAGGGACTCATAGCCGCCAACGGCTACACCGCGGGCTCCCTGGACCTGCCCATCGGTGCCGAGCAGAACAGCGCCGAGACGGTCACCTACGGAGACATCAAGGGTGACGTCGACCCGGCCATGGAACTGGTCGAGGACCTGCACGCGCTGGCTCCGCTGCTGGACCGGTTGGACGACCGGGAGCGGGAGCTCGTCGCGATGCGATTCGGCCAGGAGATGACGCAGGCTCAGATCGGCGAACACCTCGGCATCTCGCAGATGCATGTCTCCCGGCTGCTGACCCGGCTGCTCACCAAGCTCCGTAAGGAGATGCTCACCCAGAACTGACCGGTACGCGACATCGCGAGCGGGGCACGGCGCCAGGCGGTGGTGACGACAGGGCCCGTACTCGTCACCGAAGGGATATCGGTGAGAGTTCCGCGTGAGTCCTCGCGCCGTGACCCGCCGCCGCGTGTCGAGCGATCGCCATCAGCTTCGACGTCTCCTGTGGAAGAGGCTTCACCACCGATGCCGGACCTTCCCTGCGCACACGCAGACGGAGACCGAGAGGACTGAGGAACCATGCGGGACAACGCCGAGCAGATCCGAGCGCTCATCGAGGGCTGGGCCGAAGCCGTGCACGAGGGTCGTATCGACACGGTCGTCGCGGATCATGCCGAGGACATCGTGATGTTCGACGTGCCGCCGCCCTACCGGGGCGTGCGCGGGGCCGACGCCTACCGGAAGGTCTGGCCGGCTTTCCTCGCGTGGCAGGCTCAGGGGGCGGCCTTCGACATCGAGGAGCTGGAGGTCACCGCGGGCCAGGACGTCGCCTTCGCCCACGCGCTCGTCCGATGCGGCACGGAGGACGAACTCACGGCTCACCCCGGGCTGCGGCTGCGGCTCACCCTCGGGCTGCGCAAGGAGGCGGGCCGCTGGGTGATCGCGCACGAGCACCACTCCTTCCCCGACCTCAGCAGCCCCGGCGCCGAGGCCGAGATCCGTGCCGTGCACGACCACTGGTTCGACAGGACCGCGGCGAAGGATCTGGACGGCGTGATGCAGCACATCGCGGACGACATCGTCTCCTACGAGCACGACGCCCCGCTGCAGTACGTGGGGCGCGAGCAGGTGCGAGAGGTGTGCCGACAGGGTCTGGAATGGGCGCCGGGAACCGTGACCTGGGACGTTCCCGACCTGCGCGTACTGATCCGCGACGACATCGCCGTCGTCTGGGGCCTGAACCGCATGACGGCCGGGGAGGCCGACGGCACGACCGCTGAGTCCTGGTCACGGGGCACCCGGGTGCTCCAGCGGCGGAACGGGGAGTGGGCCATGATCCATCAGCACGTCTCCTACCCCTACGACCCGCAGACCGGCGAGGCGAAGACCGGCCTCCGTCCCTGACGGCCACCTCGTCCATGTGCCACCGCCCCCGAGGGGAAGGTGACGGGACCACTGCCGTGATGGATTGTGGCAGTGGTCCCGCGGGATGGGGAGAAGCGCTCGAATTCACTTGGTGAGCGCGCCGGCGGATTCGCGCTCGCCGTCGAGCGGTTGCGGCAGCAGTACGCGCGGAGGCGCCTTCCGCAGCGTGAACACGATCCGGGTGCCGGGTGAATGGGCGGGATCGACGGCGATGGTGCCCCCGTGGTACTCCACGATCTTCTTGCAGAGGGCGAGGCCGATGCCGTTGCCCGCGTACTGCTCGCGGGTGTGCAGCCGCTGGAAGACGACGAAGACCCGGTCGGCGAACTCCGCCTCGATACCGATGCCGTTGTCGGTGACGGCGAACTCCCAGCCGTCGTCCACGGGGCGGCAGCCCAGGTGGACGACGGGTGCGCGGTCCGGGGAGCGGAACTTGATCGCGTTGGTGAGGAGGTTCTGGAACAGCATGCCCAGCTGGCCCGGTTCCCCCTCCAGCACGGGCAGGGGGTCATGCGTGACGACCGCGTCCGACTCCTCGACGGCCAGGCTGAGCGAGGTGAGGGTCCGCTCGAACTTCTCGTCGAGATCGACGCTCTGGTGCTCGGTCGCCAGCCGGCCGACGCGGGAGAAGTCCAGGAGGTCGTTGATGAGGCTCTGCATCCGGGTCGCCCCGTCGACGGCGAAGGCGATGTACTGCCGGGCCCGCTCGTCGAGGTTCTCGGCGTAGCGCCGCTCCAGCAGCTGGCAGAAACTGGCGACCTTGCGGAGGGGCTCCTGGAGGTCGTGGGAGGCGACGTACGCGAACTGTTCCAGTTCGGCGTTGGAGCGGCGCAGCTCCTCGGCGTGGGCGGCCAGGTTCGCCCGCGCCACGTCGCGGTGGGCGAGCTCGTCGGCCAGGCGGGCGCGCATGCTCTCGACGTCCTGTGCGAGGAGCCGCAGGTCGGCGGGGCCGGTGCCGGCGACCGGATGGCCGAACTCGCCGGCCGCGACCGTACGCACATGGCCGGAGAGGCGGTCCAGGTGGTCGGTCACGCCACGGCGGAGGCCGACGAAGACCGACGCGGTGAGGGCGAGGATGGCCAGCGCGATGGCGCTGAAGGACCAGTTGCGCAGAGTGCGCGCCTCCTGGAGGTCGGCGCGGGCCCCGGCCCGGTCCGCCGCCAGCCGCTCCTGCTGGGCGGCGGCGGCCGAGCGTACGGAGTCGAAGAGGGCCTTCCCTTCGACGGCCCGCTCGGCGGCGGCGGCCTTCGGGTCGGCGGCCGCGACCACGGGCCGGGCGATCCGGTCCTGCCACTGCCCGGCACTCCTGACCACCTCGGCCAGGTCCCGCTCGGTCGCCCGGTCGCCGCCGGTCGCCGTACGCAGGTCGGACATGGCCTTCTCCTGCTGCCGCAGGCCCTCGCGGTAGGGGGCGAGGAAGCTGTCCTGCCCGGTCACGCCGTAACCGCGGATTCCGGTCTCCTGGTCGACCAGAGCGCTCTCCAGCCGGACCGCGGCGATGAGCGCGGGGGCGGAGTGGTCGATGAGACGCGTGTTGATGGCGGTGGACCGGGCGAGGATCCAGCCGCCGAACAGCATGAGCGCGAGCAGCAGGGACAACGCGGCGGCGGCCGTGACCGCCAGCCAGCGTTTCGTCGTCCACCCGGCGGTCACGGGTCTCTTCGGCTTCCCGGTCGGCACGGTACTGCCCTGGCTCACGGCGTGTTCTCCTCGGTGAGAGGCCCGGAGCGCTCCGAGCCGGGACAGAATACCGCCGCCGACAACGTTTGTTGTCATGGCTCCCTCCGAGCGCCTACGCTGACGCCCATGGGCCACGACCTCAGCACCTTCGACCACCCCGGGATGCTGGATGTACTCGCCGACAACGCTCTGCGGGAGCTGGCCCAGCGGCTGGCCGAGCAGGCGCTTGACGGCAGCCCGGCGCACCCCGGAGCGGAGCAGGTCGCCGAGCCGGGCCCCGGCCAAGGGCGCGTCGTCGACCCGCCGGCCCGCCTCCGCGTCCTGGCCCACCTCGGCAGGGCGGTCAGCCGACAGGCCCAGGCCGAGGCGGCGGCCGGAGTGGGGGCGAACCACCCCCAACTGGGGGCGGCGTGGGGGATCGGCCGGCAGGGCGCCCGCAGGCGCCGGCCGGGTCTGGTCTTCACCGCGAAGCCTCCCAGCCGTCCTCTTCCCCACCGTCACCACCGGAGCCATGACGTGAACGCCTTCACCACGAACCGCCCCTACAGCGTCCTCCTCGTCGAGGACGATCCGGCGGACGCCCTGCTCATCGAGGAGGCTCTGGTGGATCGCGGCATGGCCCGCACCATCGACCAGGTCACCGACGGTGTCGCCGCCCTCCAGTACCTCCGCGACCCCGCCAGGGACCGGCCCGACCTCATCGTCCTGGACCTGAACATGCCGCGCATGAACGGCCGCGAGCTGCTGGCCGTGCTCAAGGAGGACGACACCCTGAGCAACATCCCCGTCGTGGTGCTCACCACGTCCTCCGCCCCCGACGACGTCGAGGACGCCTACCGCCGGCACGCCAACGCGTACGTCACCAAGCCGGTCAACCTGGACGCCTTCATCAAGTCCGTCCAGGAGATCGACGCCTTCTTCCTCGACACCGCCGTACTTCCGCCCCGCCCGAGCAAGTGGGAGTCCGACTGATCCGTCGGGCGCCGGTGCGGGCTTCACACCCGGTGGGCAAGCACGCGGAAGCTGCTGGCGGACCGGTGATCCTGGTCGTGAACCCGTCTGCCAAAAGCCTTCTTTCATGGTGGCGGAGGGCTTCATAGCGCTCGGGAGCGCCTGCCGACGGTACTCATGCTGACCTGTTGCCGAGTTCCCGCCGGCCGTCCCGGATGGCCGGGAAGTGCATCTGAGATGAAGGATTGTTCATTTTCGCTTCATCTTCGTACCGTCCGGGACGGCCAGGGTGAACGCATGGCTTTCTCACCTCGTCTGGCGGCCCTGGCAGCCGTCGTCGCCGTGCCCCTCGGCATAGCGGCCACCAGCTATGCCATGACCGACACCCCGGAAGCGCCGAAGGTGCCTTCCACCGTCCAGCTGGAGGAGAGTCCGCGCGGCACACCGCCGCCCAGCGGTGTCACCTCGCCGACCGACGCCCCGTCGCCGAGCGGCCCCTCCACTCCGACCCGTACACCGGACAGCTCCGTCGTCCCCGGCCCCTCGGCGGCCGACGACGATGACGACGACGACTTCGGTGATGACGGTTAGCTTCCCCAGAATCTCCGCCCGGGTACGGATCCTGCTGTGGCTGCTGGTCGTGATGGCCGTCGCGCTGGGCGCGGTCGCCGTCACCGTGCGCTCGCTCCTCCAGCGGGACGTGGACCACCGCATCAGCCAGCTGCTCACCCAGGAGACCGGCGAGTTCGCGAACTTCGTGCCGCAGGGGGTGGACCCGGACACCGGCGGCCGGTTCGACACCGCGGACAAGCTGCTCCGCGTCTATCTCCAACGGCAGTACGCGGACCCCGACGAGGAGTTGCTCGGCCTGACCGGCCGGCCCGGCGACCGCCCCGGCGTCATCCGGCAGCGCCGCGAACTGCCGCGGGACATCGCCCTGTGGCAGGACAACGCCTCGCTCACCCGGATCCACGCCTCCCCGGACACCTTCGGGACCCTGGACCGCCCGCAGGGAGAGCTGCGCTGGGCCAAGGTCGCCATCGAGCCGTCCGCGGGCGAGCAGCCCGGCGCGTTCGTCGTCGCCTTCCACCCGGAGCGCGAACGGGCCGTCGCCGACAAGACGTTCTGGACGCTGCTCGCCCTGTCCGGTGTGGCGCTGCTGATGACGACCGGGATCGGCTGGGCCGTCGCCGGACGCATCCTCGCGCCCGTCCGGATCGTCCGGACGACGGCGGCGGAACTGACCGAGCAGGACCTCACCCGGCGCATCCCGGTGGAGGGCCGGGACGACATCGCGGCCCTCGCCGAGACGTTCAACGCGATGCTCGACCGCCTGGAGCGGGCGTTCGCCGCGCAGCGGGTGTTCGTCGACGACGCCGGGCACGAGCTGCGCACACCCATCACCATCGTCCGGGGCCACCTGGAGCTGATGGGCGACGACCCGGCGGACCGGGAGGAGACGGTGCGGCTGGTCACGGACGAACTGGACCGGATGAGCCGCATCGTGGAGGACCTGCTCCTGCTCGCGGGGGCCGAGCGCCCCGACTTCGTACGCCCCGAATCCGTCCAGCTCGCGGAGCTGACCGCCGACGTGTTCGTCAAGGTGCGGACCCTCGGAGAGCGGGAGTGGCAGCTCGACGGCGTCGCGGACCGCGAAGTGCGGCTGGATCCGCAGCGGATGACGCAGGCGATGGTGCAGCTCGCGCAGAACGCCGTCCAGCACACCGTGCCCGGCCAGCGCATCCGTATCGGCTCGCGGGCCGACGAGGGCCGGGACGGGACGGACCGCGTCGAGCTGTACGTCGCCGACCACGGGCCCGGAATCCCGCCGGAGGACGCCGAGGTGATCTTCGAAAGGTTCCGCCGGGGGACGTCCCGGCGCGGGACCCGCACCAGCGGCGCGGGGCTGGGCCTCGCCATCGTCAAGGCCATCGCGGAGGGCCACCACGGCCGCGTCGAACTACGCCGGACCGAGGGCGGCGGAGCCACCTTCGTACTCACGCTGGAGACCGATTCATGAACCGGATACTGATCGCCGAGGACGAGGAGCGCATCGCCTCGTTCGTCCAGAAGGGCTTGCGGGCCAACGGCTTCACCACGGTCGTCGCCGAGGACGGGGACCTGGCGCTGGGCCACGCGCTGACCGGCGGGTTCGACCTGATGGTGCTCGACATCGGCCTGCCGGGCCGGGACGGTTTCACCGTGCTGCGGGAGCTGCGCGAGGCCCGCGTCACGCTGCCGGTCATCGTGCTCACCGCGCGCGACTCCGTACGGGACACCGTGGCCGGTCTGGAGGGCGGGGCCGACGACTGGATGACGAAGCCGTTCCGCTTCGAGGAACTGCTCGCCCGGGTACGGCTGCGGCAGCGCACCGCAGCCCGCGCGCCCGAGGTCACCCTGTTGCGCAGCGGCAGCCTCGCCCTGGACCTGCGGACGCGCCGGGCCCGCGCGGGGGAGCGGACGGTGGATCTGACGGCGCGCGAGTTCGTGCTCCTGGAGATGTTCCTGCGCCACCCCGGCCAGGTGCTGTCGCGCGAGCAGATCCTCTCCCATGTGTGGGGGTACGACTTCGATCCGGGATCCAACATCGTGGACGTCTACGTACGCGCGCTGCGCCGGAAGCTGGGCGCCGAGCGGCTTGAGACGATCCGGGGCATGGGCTACCGCCTGCCCTGAGCCAGGCCCCCTTCCCGGCCGGAGGCCCCGTCCCGTGTGCCCGGGGCGGGGCCGTTCGCTGTCCCCGGGATGCCCCGGGCACGCCCCGCGAGCGGAGAGGGAGGCGCTCGGCGCCTTCGGTGAAAAAGCCTTCATCGGCCGCTCATCGGAGACTCACCCCGCCTTCGGAGGCTGTACAGCGTGCCTCTACCACTCCGGCAGACCGTCGGCCTCTGTGCCGTCCTCGGACTCTGCGCTCTCCTCGCCGTCCCCGGCGCCGCCCCCGGCCTCGGCGTCGACGGCCGGCTCTCGCTCGCCGTCTTCGCCCTGGCCACCGCCGCCTGGATCGCCACTCCGGTGGACGACGCCTACATCGCGCTCGGCGCGGGCCTCGCACTGACGGTCACGGGGGTGATCAGCAGCGAGACCCTGTTCGCCACCCTGGGCGACGAGACGGTGTGGCTGCTGATCTGCGCCTTCGTCCTGGCGGCGGCCGTGACCCGGACCGGTCTGGCCGGCCGGGCCGCCGTCTTCCTGGTCGGCGGGGCCAGGACCGTGCGCCAGCTGGTGCACCTGACCACGGCCGGACTGGTCGTCACCGCGTTCGCCGTGCCGGCCACATCGGGGCGCGCCGCGCTCGCGCTCCCGGTGTTCATGGCGCTGGCCGCCGCCCTGCGCGAGCGCACCCGGCTGGTGGTGATGCTGGCGCTGCTCTTCCCCACCGTCATCCTGCTGTCGGCCGTCGCGACCCTGATCGGCGCGGGGGCGCATCTGATCACCGTCGGGGTGCTCCGGGAACAGACGGGGGAGCAGCTGGGCTTCGTGCAGTGGCTCGTCCTCGGGCTGCCGCTGGCTGTCGTCTCCTCCCATCTGGCCGCCGAGCTGGTGCTGCTGACGACGACCCGGCGGGCGGACCGCAAGGGTCCGGTCACCATCACGGCGGCGCAGATCCAGGAGCACTCCGAGACGTCCGTCGAAGGACCGTTCAGCCCGGAGGAGTCCCGGTGCCTGCTCCTGCTGGCGACGGTGGTGGTGCTGTGGTGCAGTGAGCCCCTGCACGGGGTGTCGCCCGCCGTGGTCGCGCTCACCGGCGCGCTGGTGGCGACCTCTCCGGCGCTGGGCACCGTGCGGTTCAAGGATGGTCTGCGGACGGTTCCCTGGCCGCTGCTGCTGTTCATGGCCGCCACCATGGCGATGGGCGTCGCCCTCTCCGACTCGGGCGCGGCCGACTGGCTGGTGGGCTGGATACCCCTCGGGGCGTCCACACATCCCTGGATGTTCCTGACCGGCGTGGTCGTGGTCAGTACGGCCGCCCACCTGGCGCTCCAGTCGCGCTCCGCCCGGTCCTCCGTCCTGGTCCCGCTGGTGGTCGCGGCGGCGGTCGGGGCCGGGGTCAACCCGGTCGCGGCGGCGCTGGCTTCCACGGCCGCCGCCGGGTTCTGCCACACGCTGCCCTCCTCGGCCAAGCCGGTCGCGCTCTTCGCTGACGTGCCCGGCACCCCGACCTACACCCCGCGCGACCTGCTGCGGCTGTCCGCGTTCCTCGCGCCCCTCAGCGCGGCCCTCGTCCTCGCTTTCGCCCTCGCCGTCTGGCCGCTGCTCGGCGTGCCCGTCCTCCTGGAGACCCAGCCATGACCCACCGCATCGCCATCGCCCCCAGCGGCTTCAAGGAGTCCCTGTCCGCGGCCCGGGTGGCCGAGGCCATCGCCGTCGGCGTACGGCGCGTGATCCCCGACGCCGAACTCGACCTCATCCCGCTGGTGGACGGCGGCGAGGGCACCGCCGAGGCGCTGGCCCTGGCGGGCGGGGGCCGGCTGGTCCCGTGCACCGCGACGGGTCCGGTGGGCGAGCCGGTCGCCTCGCACTTCGCGCTGCTGGGCGGCGGCACAGCACCGGGACCGCTCACCGCCGTCGTCGAGATGGCCGCCGTCGCGGGCCTCGCCCTGGTGCCGCCGGGCCTGCGCCACCCGGGCGCGACCACCACGTACGGCGTCGGCGAACTGATCCGTACGGCCCTGGACTCGGGAGCCCGGCGCATCCTCATCGGCTGCGGCGACTCCGGTACGTCGGACGGGGGCGCCGGTGCGCTCCAGGCACTCGGGGCCCGGCTGACCGACCGGCACGGCCGTGAACTGCGCCGGGGCGGCGGGGCGTTGCACGAGCTGGAGCGCGTCGACCCGTCCGGCCTCGACCCGCGGCTGGCCCGCACGGAACTGCTCGTGGCCTGCAACCCGCACAACGTGCTCTGCGGGAAGCGCGGGGTGGCCCGGGTGTTCGGGCCGCAGAAGGGGGCGACCCCGGCGGAGGTGGAGCTGCTCTCCGCGGGCCTGGAGCGGCTGGCCGATGTCCTCACCCGGGACCTCGCCCCGGCCTTCACTCCGGCGACCGGTACCCCGGTCGACCTGCGCACGGCTCCCGGCACGGGGGCGTCCGGCGGTCTCGGGGCCGGCCTCGCCGCCGTGGGCGCGCGTCTGCTGCCCCGCTACGACGTCCTGCTCGACGGTCTCGACCTCGACGCGCGCCTCTCCCGCGCCGACTTCGTGATCACGGCGGAGGGGGCGCTCGACAGCCAGACCGTACGCGGGAAGATCCCGGCGGAGGTCGCCCGGCGGGCACACGCGTGCGGAGTGCCCGTTCTGGTGCTGGCGGGGACGATCGGGCCGGGCGCCCAGGACGTGCGGGCGGTGGGTGTGGACGCGTACAGCGCGATCCTGCCCGCCCCGATGACGCTGGTGGAGGCGATCGGGAGGAGCGGCGAGTTCCTGGCCGACGCCACGGAGCGCGCGATGCGGATCATGGCCCTGGGCACCCGGCTCGCACCGCTGGCCGCCTGACGCGCACGCCGTGCTTCGGCGCCGGGGGCGGACGTTTTCGCCCGGGCGGACGTCTTCGCCGGGGTGGACGTCTTCGCCGGGGCGGACGTCTTCATCCCCTGCCCGCGTGCGCGGGCGGCGGCCGGGGGGACTACCTTGCTCGGATGAGCCTTCTCCATGATGTGGCCGAGCGCGACGGCTGGCGATGCTGGGTGTGCGACGAACCGGTCGACCCCGACAAGTCGGTGAACGACCCGCAGGGGCCCAGCGTCGACAGTCGCACCGCCGACCGGAAGGCCAAGGTCGCCGAGCGGCTCGCGCACCGCGGCTGCAACTCCCGCAAGGGCGCGGTCAAGGTGGAAATCGCCTGGCCGGACAGCCTGTACGTGGTCGAACCCGCGCCGCTGATCACCGTTGCCTCCCGGCTGGAGCGCAAGGGGGGCCGTGAGCTGGTGGGCCGCTGTCCGAGCAGGCAGGATGCCCAGGACGCGGCGGACTGGCTCGTGGACCGGTTCTCGCGACTGGTGCCGGAGCTGCCGGTGACCGCCGATGTCCAAGCGGGAGGCGGCCAGTTCCTCGTCACCCTCACCGCCGGTCGTCGCTGACCGGAAGCCGCCGGACCGGCCGGGCGTCGGGCCGGCCCGTTGGCCCGACGGCCTGCACCGCCGAAGCCGATGTGGCCCGTGCGGCCGGTGTGTCGTCGGCGACGGTGTCCTACGTCACCGGCCGAGGCAGCGGCGTACATCGCCCGGTACAAAGCGGCGCCGCGCTCACCGCACACGGCCTCCCCGCGGAGCTGCCGCCCGGCGACCACGCGAGCCGGATGCTGACGCTGCGCCGGCTGAGTGAGGGGGGCCGCGTGGACCTCAGCTTCAGTTCCTGACCGGCGTGCCGCTGTAGAGGTCGCGCTGTACTGAACCGCGATAGGTTCTGCCCGCGAGCGCGTCATCGTGACGGGCCGGCAGGCAGGGGGCCTCATGGACCGGGGATCGGGCGAGAACGGGCTGCGCTGGATAGCGGACGCCTACGACATCAGCTTCACGCTCACGCTCGGCGAGGGGCTCTCCCCGGTCGAACTGCTGCGCCGCGTAGGTGCCGAGGAGCGTCACATCGTCCCGCTGACCCGCTCCGCGGCGTACAGCCTGCTGCTGAGGGACGAGAGCGACCACCTCAGCGACCTGGACTTCCTGGACTGGGAGGACACGGCGGCGGTCGGCCGGCTGACGAGCGGCGGCTTCCTGCCGACCCCGCCGGAGACCATCGTCCGAGCGGGCTCGGTGGCGGGCTGGGCGTACGCGCTGGAGGAGTTCGGCTGCCGTACGGACACCCGCATCGCGGAGCTGTCCGAGCGCGGGCGGGCGTTCGTGGTGCATCGCAACGCGAGGGGCTCCCACCACGTCGGCTACGCGCTCCACGGCGAGGTGGTGACGTGGTTCGAGCCGGGCCTGCCCCACCTGCTGAGCGGTGTCCCGGCGGAGGAGTCGCTCGGCTTCGTCGACGACGGCACCGAGGTGGGTGATGTGGCGTTCCTGAGGTTCCTGGAGAACCAGCTCGGCATCTACCTCCCTTACGAGGAGACGGAGGCCGAACTGCCGGCGGCGGCGTTCGGCTTCTCCGGTCAGGCTGTCGGCTGAGCGGCCGCTGCCGTACGGGACATCGCCGGAGAGGCGTTGAACAATGCGTGCACGGCCCCGTTGACCTGGGCGGTGACGACTTCGGGGGTGGAGGAGTCGAGTTTGCCGTCGAGGTGCAGGAACGCGAGGCCGTGGACGAGGGCCCAGACCGTCGTCGACAGCGCGTCCGCGTCCACGCCGGGGAAGGTGGCGGCGACGATGGTGCGGACGTACTGCGCTATGGCCGCGGTCGCGGCGACCCGTTCCTCGCTGGTCGGGTCGCACGGCTCCGCGAACATCGCCCGGAACAGGGCCGGGTGCTCCAGCGCGAACCGTACGTAGGCGACGGCGACGGCGGCGAGTTCGTCGGGCGTCGACGGCGCGGGATGGGCCTGCGCCAGGGATCCGGCGAGCTCGCGGTACCCCTCGGCCGCCACCGCCGAGACGAGCGCCTCGCGGTCGGCGTAGTGGCGGTAGGGGGCCGTCGCCGACACCCCGGCGCGCCGGGCCACCGCGCGCAGCGAGAGACCGGCGCTGCCGTCCTCCTCCAGGAGCTCGCGCGCGGCGCGGAGGCAGGCGGCGCGGAGATCACCGTGGTGGTACGTGCTGGTCCGGGCCATCGGCAGAGCTCCCTATGTTCGCCATGTCCACATCTCCTCCCTGATGTGAACGTTGTATACATCTTAGGGGATCGAGGAGGCAGAAGAAACCGGGCGGCCTGCCGGGTGGGCGGGCCGCCCGGTTTCTCGTGCTGTCCGGCCGGATTCTCCGCCGCGTTCAGCGGACTTTGGCCGTCTTGAGGACCTTGAGCGCTCCGGTCAGGAGGGCGGCCCAGGTCTCGGGGCTGATGCGGGCGGGCGGGGTGAAGCCCTGGACGCGCTGGTGGGCGATGGTCTGGGGCTCGGTGTACTTGAGGATGCCGTCGGCGCCGTGGCGTCGGCCGAGTCCGGAGTCGCCCATACCGCCCATCGGCGCGTCGACGCTTCCCCACGCGGCCGCGAAGGCCTCGTTGACGTTGACGGTTCCGGCGTGCACGCGGGCGGCGACGGCCCGGCCCCGGGCTCCGTCGCGGGACCAGACGCTGGCGTTGAGGCCGTAGGAGGTGGCGTTGGCCAGCGCGACGGCCTCGTCCTCGTCCCGGTAGGGGTAGATGGAGACGACGGGGCCGAAGGTCTCGTGGCCGTACAGCGTCATGTCCGGGGTGACGTCGGTGAGGACGGTCGGCTCGTAGAAGAGCGGGCCGAGGTCGGGCCGTGCCGTGCCGCCGGCGAGGACGGTCGCGCCCTTGGCGACGGCGTCGTCGACGTGCTCGGTGACGGTTCTGAGCTGGGCGGCGGTGGTGAGGCTGCCGACGTCCACGCTGTAGTCGTACGCGGCGCCGATCCTGAGCCTCTGCGCGCGGGCCGTGAACGCGGCGGTGAACGCGTCGCGGATGGACTCGGCGACGTACAGCCGCTCGACGGAGACGCACAGCTGTCCGGCGGACGGGAAGCAGGCGGCGACGGCGCCTTCCGCCGCCTTCTCGATGTCGGCGTCGGCGAGGACGAGCATCGGGTTCTTGCCGCCGAGTTCGAGGGAGGCGCCGATGAGGCGCCGGCCCGCCTTGGCGGCGATATCGCGGCCGCTTGCGGTGGAGCCGGTGAACATCATGTAGTCGGCGTTGTCCATCAGCGGGTCGCCGATGGAGCTGCCGCGGCCGATGACCATCTGCCAGACGTCGCGGGGGAGCCCGGCCTCGTACATGAGGTCCATGGACCACAGCGCGGTGAGGGCGGTCTGGGTGTCGGGCTTCTGGACGACGGCGTTGCCGGCCATCAGTGCGGCGACGGTGTCGCCGGCCGCCATGCTGAGCGGATAGTTCCAGGGCGAGATGACGGTGACGACGCCCTTGGGGTGCCGGAGTTCGGTGGTGTGGGTGAGCAGCGGGATCGCGCCGCGGCGGCGCCGGGGGCTGAGGTGTTTGGCGGCGTTGCGGGCGTAATACCGCGAGACGATGCCGATGTCGACGACTTCCAGGAAGGCGTCGCGGCGGGTCTTGCCGTTCTCGGCCTGCATCAGGTCCAGCGCCTCGTCCTGACGGGCCAGAACCAGGTCGTGGTAGCGGAGCAGGATCCTCCTGCGCTCGCCCAGGGGCGTGGCGGCCCACGCCTTCTGCGCGATCCGGGCCCGGGCGAACGCGGCCTCGACCTCGTCGGGCGTCGAGACCGGGAGGTCGGCCAGCGGGACGCCGGTGTACGGGGCGCTGATGGTGACCCGGGCGGCGTCCGGCGCGGCGGAGACCTGCGCGGTCAGCCGCCTGAGGAGGGCCGGGGTGATGGACGCGGGAAGCGCGGCGGCGGAGGGGGAGGTGGTGGGCCGGGTGGCGTGGTCGGTGGCCATGGCGGGGCTCCTTGGTTGCTGGGTCCGGTACGTGATCCGGGGGCGGTTACTCGCTCCGGCGCGGGACCGAGGTGGGGACCGGCATGTGCAGGGCGAGCTGGCCCTCGGTCATCACGTCGAACTGGACGGTCCGCTTCGGCCTGAGCGAGCGCAGATCGTCCGCCATGCGGCCCTCGCCGACCTGAAGGCCGATGCCGCTCCTGCCGCGCGTCGTACCGGCGTTGAGCACGTTGGTCTGGCTGAGGGTGGAGTGCCAGGCGCCGGCGATCGACGTGTACGAGGTGAGGGAGGAGACGCGCTCACCGCTGGGGTACGCGGTCTGCTTCGGCGTAGCGGCCGACAGTGCCAGGTCGATCCCGCCGGCGTCGTTGGCCACGCGGGCGGTCGTCCGCTGGAGGTCGATGCCGACGTCGAGGCCGGTGACCCACTTCGGGAAGCCGTAGCCGTCGTGGCCGCGGACCTGGGCGATCTCCGTACTCACGGGCAGCGACAGCACATAGGAGTCCAGGTGCTCGTTCTTCAGGCCGGAGACGAGGTCGAAGAAGCCGAGCTTCCCGTGGCGGGCCGGCTTCACGGCGATGCCGACGGCGGCCTCCGTGTAGAAGTCGATGTCGCACACCTCGTACCGGAAGAACATCACCGAGATCAGCCCGAGGCCGGGCGTGAGCTCCAGAGGTGCCAGCTCCTCGGGCAGCCGGGCGCGGATGGCGCGGGACGGCGCGAGCATGGTCAGCCGGGCGGTGGAGACCTTGTAGTAGAAGTTCGGGGTGAGCGTGGGGCCGATGGGGGAGTCGACCTTGATCTTGGGCAGCTGCCGGAAGAAGTCCACGCCGCTTACGCGCGGGTCGCGGGCGATCGCGTCGAGGTCGGGGGCCATCCGGTACCGGTCGTAGAGACCGCCCCTGGGGACGGTGACCTCGCGGCCTCCGAGGTCGACCTTGACGGTCGCGTCGTCCTTCTGCGCGGAAGACATGGGGTGTTCTCCTTCCATGTTGGCGATGTATACATGACGGCAGAGTGCGGTGCTGTGCTGTCAGCAAGGGGGTCCCTGCTGCTCGTTCAGGGGCCCGGCGTCGCTCAGGCCGCGCTGCGGGGCGCCGCCAGCCAAGATCGGTAGCGGCGCAGTGCGGTGCGCTGCCTGCGCTGTTCGGAGACCAGCGCGATCGCCGGATGCGTACCGGGCCTGGGGCTGCTGCCCCGGGCGAGGCGGCGCATCTGGTGGCGGACCTGGGCCATGCTCGCGGCGGAGGCGAGGGCCTTGTCCGACCAGGTCACCGGCCGCATCTGCCGGTCGGCCTCGCCGCCCCGCTGCCAGCGGTGGGGCAGGTCAGGGGTGACGGCGAGGGCGGTGCCCATGCCGACGACCGCCACGCCGCTGTCGAGAACCCGCTCGGCGGTCCGGCGCCTGGTGATGCCGCCGGTGAGCATCAGGGGGAGCGGGCTGGTCTTCACCAGGTCCTCGGCCAGGTCCAGGAAGTACGCCTCGCGCGCCTGGGTCCGGGTGTCGGTGGAACGGCCGGTCATCGCCGGGCTCTCGTAGCTGCCGCCGGAGAGCTCGACCAGGTCGACGCCGAGCGGTTCGAGCATCTCGATGACCTGGCGGGCGTCGTCGGCGTCGAACCCGCCGCGCTGGAAGTCGGCGGAGTTGAGCTTCACCGCGACCGCGAACGACGGGGAGACGGCGGCCCGTACGGCGGCGACGATGTCGAGCAGCATCCGGGCGCGGTTCTCCAGCGGCCCGCCCCATCGGTCCGAGCGCTTGTTGACCAGCGGCGAGAGGAACTGCGACAGCAGGTAGCCGTGCGCGGCATGGATCTCGACCCCGGCGAAGCCGGCTTCCTCGGCCCGGCGCGCGGTCACCGCGTACCGGGCCACGGTCTCCTCGATCTGCCGCGCGCTCACGGCGGTGGGCCGGCCGAACCGGCTGCTGTGCCTGCCGAGGTCGACGCCGATGTCGGACGGGCCCCAGACGACGCCGGGCATGCCGGAGGCGACCTGGCGGCCGGGGTGGTTGATCTGCATCCATATCGCGCCGCCGCCGGACTTGCCGGCCTCGGCCCACTCGGTGAACGGCTGGAGCGGCGCGTTCTCGTCGAGTACGACACCGGCGGGGCCGGTCAGTGCCTCGGCGTGGACCATGACGTTGCCGGTGATCAGCAGTCCGGTGCCACCGGCCGCCCAGCGCCGGTACAGCGTGAACAGCTGGTCGTCGGGCAGCTGGCCCGCGCCGGCCATGTTCTCCTCCATGGCCGCCTTCGCGATCCGGTTCGTCAGTACCTGTCCGGAGCGCAGGTGCAGTGGTGAGAACAGTTCGCTGGTCATTCGGATTCTCTTCCCTCTTGATCGCCTACGATGTGTACACCACTCACATTAGCTGATGGATGTAATCACCGTAAACATTGAGTGGTGTGGGCTGCGGCACGCCGTGAGGAGAGGAGGCGCCATGAAGGCCGTATCGATCAGGGCGGGCGCGCCCGGCGGGCCTCCGCTCCGGGCCGCGCCCCTTCGCTCCGGGCCTCGCCCCTCGGGTCAGCCCAGGGGTCGCACCCCTCGGGTCAGCCCACCGGTGCGGCCTCTTCCGTGGCGCTCGCCGGGCTGCCGAGGCGGGTCATCAGCAGCCCGGCGAGCGCCGCGACGGGATAGGCGAGTACGCCGTAGACGGCGGCGGGCACCGCCAGGCCGACGCTGCCGAGAACGCTGATCGCCAGCGTCATGGCGACCGCGCTGTTGTGCACGCCGATCTCCATGGAACAGGCGATCGCCTGCCGTTTGCCGACGCGCGCCCAGCGCGGTACGAAGTACCCCGTGGCCAGGCTCAGCACACAGAAGAGAAGGGCCACCGGCCCCGCGTCCACGAGGTAGCCGGCGATGTTGCTCCGCTCGGCCGCCACGGCACCGGCGATCACCGCGACCAGGACGACGACCGACAGATGGCGCACCGGACGGTCCATGCGCCGCGCGAACGCCTCCGACCGGCTGCGCACGATCAGCCCGATCACCACCGGCACGAGCACCAGCGCGAAGACCTGGAGCACCTTGCCGAACTGCAGCCCCAGGCCGTCCTGCCCGATGCCCGGCTCGAAGTGGAGCAGGGCGAGGTTGGTGATGATCGGCAGCGTCACGATGGCCACCACCGCGTTGATCGCCGTGAGCGTGACGTTCAGTGCCACATCGCCGCCGAAGAGGTGGCTGAAGAGGTTGGCCGTCGTCCCGCCGGGAGAGGCCGCGAGCAGCATCATGCCCACGGCGAGTACGGGGGAGAGGTCGAAGGCGATGACCAGGCCGAAGCACACGGCGGGGAGGAGCAGCGCCTGGCAGGGCAGCGCCACGACGACGGCGCGTGGGTGCCGCCGCACCCGGCGGAAGTCGTCGGCGGTCAGGGACAGGCCCAGTCCGAACATGATGACGGCGAGAGCGAGCGGGAGCAGAACGGTGGCGAGGGGAGAGTCCATGTGCGGCTGTGTCTCCTGGGTGGGGTGGGAGGGGATGCGGGGGTGGGCCGCAACTCCGAGACTCCGGTGCCGGGTTGCGCGGCTGCACGGTCACGCCGGAGGTGTCCACCTGAAAGTAGCGCCCGATGTGTGCACCGTCAACACTTCGGTGTGTGCGCTGATCCGGCCCGGCAGTCCGGCCCGGCAGTCCGGCCCGGTGAGGCTTCCCGGTGGTCTCTGCGGCCCGGCCGCTTCGGCGCTCGCGCGGATGGCATGACGTCCGAAAGGGCGGTGCGCTCCTGTCCCGCGCTTTATGCTGCTGCGGCATAGGAACGACTACGAGCGTGCGCTCTCCCACCGGGACGAGTTCGACCGTACCGGCGACATCGCCCAACTGGCGCTGGCCGTCGACCTGTTACGTACCACCTACGCCACCGCATCCCCGGCCGACCGCTACACCCGCGGCGGCAACCTCGGGCTCGCGCTGAGCTGTCTCTACGACCGGAGCTACGACCTCGGCGTCCTGCGTGAGTCGATCGACGTGCTCCGAGGCGGCCTGCGTGCGGGGTCGGCGGCCGACGGCTACGCGTACAACCTCGCGCTCGCCCTGCGGAAGTACGCGGCGGAGAAGGACGACCTCGCGGCTCTCGACGAGTCGATCGCCTGGCTGCGCCGGGCCGCCGCCCGTTACTCGTACCGGTACTTCAGCGACTCGGCCTCCACTCGCTCGATGTCGGCGATCGTCAGCTCCGGCATCCGCAGTTGGGCCAGCGTCACCTCGGCCGAGGTCGGCTGGGCGTCCGCCGGCAGCCACTGCTCCGGCTTCCAGGCGCCGCTGCGCAGAAGCGACTTGGGGCAGTGCGGGTAGACCTCCTCGATGCCCACCACCAGCGCACTGGTCGGCGGCTTGCCTACGGCGGTCAGCTGCGACAGCAGCTCCGGCCGGGTGGAGACGCAGGCCCGGCCGTTCACCCTGAGCGTCGTGGTGCGCCCCGGGACGAAGAACAGCAGCCCGGCCCGTCCGGTGGCGATGACGTTCTGCAGGGTGTCCAGCCGCTTGTTGCCGGTCGCGTCCGGTATTGCCACCGTCCGTGTGTCCAGGACCGAGACGAACCCGGCGGGGCCGCCGCGTGGAGAGACGTCACAGTTGCCCTCGGCGTCCGCGCTGGCGACCAGGACCAGCGAGGAGCAGCCGATCAACCGACGTGTCTGTTCGGTGAGTTCGGTCATCTGCTTGCGTACGGCCGCGGCGCTCGGGAGTTCGTAGGCCCGGCGCAGCGCCTCCTGGTCGGCCATGGCGTCGCGGCGCAGCGAGTCGAAGGCGCTGCCGTCAAGGGCGCCGTCAAGGGTCGATGTCATGCACCCGACCCTAACGGGCCGACCTGCGGCGGGCCTCCGGTGCTCGTCGGCGTGACGGCGTACGGATCCCCGCAGGCCGGCCCGGAGCCCGCCGCCGCGCTACGCCATGGTGTCGAAGGTGTAGTGCGCCGTGTGATCCATCATGTCGGCAGGTGTCACGTCGTTCCACGGCCGCATGACGTCGTCGACGCTCACGACGTTCCTCGTCCGCGCGGCCGGCAGGTAGGCGGAGTTGGGGTGGCGTGCCTGCCACTGCGCCCAGAGCCGGTCGATGAACGCGTGGTGCAGCCAGAAGACCGGGTCGTTGGGCGAGGCGCCGGTGGCCATCTGGCCCCCGACCCACACGTGCACCCGGTTGTGGAGATTGACGCCGCGCCAGCCTTCGAGGTGGTTGCGGAACCCGTCCGAGGCGCTGTTCCACGGCGCGGAGTCGTAGGTGGGCATGGCGAGGACCGCGTCGACCTCCGAACGGGTCGGCAACTGCGGAACGCCGGACCCGAGCGCGCGGCGGAGGAAGCCGCGCCCGTCGACCGTCACCGTGACCGGCCATCTGCCGCCGCTCACCGCGAACGGCCCCTCGGCGACCTGCCCGTCCCTGGCGCGTCCGGTGCCTCCGAGGAAGTCGGGTGCCCACAGCGAGGCCGTGACGGTACGGTCCACCGTCCAGTCCCAGTAAGGCAGTGTGACGGACGGGTCGACGGCCTGGAGCGCCTGCTCGAACTGTATGAGGAATCTGCGGTGCCAGGGCAGGAAGGACGGCGACCGGTGACCCACCCGGTCACCGTTGTCGGTGTCGCTCATGATGAAGGCGTTGTGCGTGGTCACGAAGGTGTCGTACCGGCCGGTGCGCTTCAGCTCCAGCAGCGCGTCGACGAAGCGCCGCTTCTCGGCGGCGGTCAGGCTCGCCTGGTTCTTGCGTACGGTCATGAGATTGCTCCCGGGTTCGGAAAACGTTCAGCGGAATGACGCGGATGGGCCGGTCGGGCCGGTCGGGCCGGCGCGACGGCCGGGCCGACGGGCGGTCAGACCAGAGGTACGAGGTCGGAGCCCTGGAGCTCGATCACGGCGGCCCGGGCCACCGCGCGCGGGGTGGCGAACGTCTCGTAGTGGTTGATGACGCTGACCCACGTGCTGTCCGCGTTCCGCATCACATGCAGATCCTCGCCGTCGACCCGCACGGTGTAGCCGCCGTGGTGCCCGCCGTCGTGCGCCGGCGCGCCTTCGATGAGGCGCCCCCGGGAGGTCTCGCGGAACGGCTGCGGGCCTTTGTGCCCCGCGTGCCCCCCGTGCCCCTCGTGATGGTTCGTGTCCGCGGTCCGGTGATCGGACGACGCCCCTGCCGTCCGCGCGAAGCCGGTCAGAACGAGGCCGGTCAGAGCGGTCGCGGCAGCCCCGAGGGCGCGACGACGGGTGAGTTGAGACATGGGAAAAGACCCCCAGGTACGGCGACAGGTGAACGGGGATCGAAGGCAGGCACCCTCGATGACCCCACGAATGACGGCATGTCACGGCCGGTGCCGCCCGACTCGGTCAGGGTCGGAGCGTCCGGCATACCGTTCTGGAATATGCCTACAGCCCCCTGCGCGGGAGCGAGTAGTCGCGGTGGGGCGGTTGGCCGCCATACGGACAAGGTGAAGTCGGCGGTGCAGGGTTCAACCAAGTTGATCTTGCTGTTCAGGTGACGAAACGGGACCATGGCAGGAACTTTTGAAGAGGAAGCCTCAGGCTCATGAAGAATTTCCTGCCAAACGTCGAAAGGCGTGGCCCCACTCACATCCCGAAGCTGTCCGGAAACCCCCGGCGTACGGGGGAGCGCGCCGGTCAGTAGACGTCGCGGACGTAACGCCTCTCCGACGCCAGGCGCCTCACGTACGCGGACGCCTCCTCGGCGTCCAGGCCGCCGTGGGTGGTGGCGATGTCCTTGAGGGCTCGGTCGACGTCCTTGGCCATACGGGAGGCATCACCGCAGACGTAGAAGTGGGCGCCGTCCTGGAGCCACTGCCACAGGCGGGAGCCGTGTTCGAGCATGCGGTCCTGGACGTAGACCTTGTTGCGCTGGTCGCGGGAGAAGGCGAGGTCGAGCCGGTCGAGGTGGCCGGACGCCCGGTACGCCTCCAGCTCCTCGCGGTAGTAGAAGTCGGTGGCCTGGCGCTGCTCGCCGAAGAAGAGCCAGTTGGGCCCGGTGTGGCCGCGGGCCCGGCGGTCCTCCAGGAAGCCGACGAAGGGGGCCACGCCGGTGCCGGGGCCGACCATGATCATGGGGGTCGCGGGGTCGGCGGGCGGGCGGAAGTGCGGTGAGCGCTGGACGAAGACCTGGACCGGGCCGTCGTCGGCGTGGTCGGCGAGGTAGGCGGAGCAGACGCCCGTGCGGTCCCGGCCGAGTTCGTTGGTGTAGCGGACGACGGAGACCGTGAGGCGGACCTCGCCGGGGTGGGCGAGCGGGCTGGAGGAGATGGAGTACAGGCGTGGCTGGAGGCGCTTGAGGACGCTCGCCCACTCCGCCGCCGACGTACGGATCGGATACGCGGCGACGACGTCGGCCGCCTGGCGGCCCCAACTCCATTTCGCGAGCGCGTCCTTGTTGTCGGAGCGCAGCAGCCGCTTCAGGTCGTGGCTGCCGGTCCGTTCGGCCGCCAGCCTGAGCAGGTCGGGAGAGATGCGGGCGATGTCCAGGCGGGTGCGGAGCGCCTCCTCGAAGGGGAGGGAGGAGCCGCCGCCCAGGTCGACGGGCTCGTCGGGGTCCAGTCCGGTCAGCGCGAGCCATTCGGCGACGAGCGGAGCGCCGTTGGCCGGCCACACGCCGAGAGCGTCGCCTGCCTCGTAGGCGAGTTCGCCGCCCCGAGTGTCGAACGCGAACTGACGGACCTCCTTCTGCGAACCCGGCAGGCTCAGCAGCCTGTTGCCGACGAGGAGCGTGGCGAACGGGGACGCCTTGGTGTGATCGGCCGGTACGGAAGCGGGGGCCGCGGCCGGGACGTCCCGTACGGAAGCGGGGGCCGCGGCCGGGACGTCCCGTACGGCCGCGGCTGCGCCGGCAGCCCCGCGCCCCTGGTCCTCGGCCGCCGCCAGCGCCGCGACGACCTGACCGAGCCACTGCTCCGCCGGCTCCTCGAAGTCGGGCTCGCAGTCGGTACGGGGGACGAGGCGGGTGGCGCCGAGGGCGGCGAGGCGTTCGTCGAGACGGCGGCCGTGGCCGCAGAAGTCGTCGTAGGCCGAGTCCCCGAAGGCGAGAACCGCGTACCGGACGCCCTCCATCCGCCCGGCGTCCGGCGCCGACAGCATCCGCCAGAAGTCGGCGCCGCCGTCCGGTGCCTCGCCGTCCCCGAAGGTGCTGGTGACGAGGAGCACGTCGGTGTCGGTGCCGAGGCCGTCCGGGGACACGTCGGCCATGGGCAGCAGCTCGGGGGCGTGGCCCGCCCCGGTCAGGCGAGCGGCGGCGCCCCCGGCGAACTCCTCAGCGGTGCCGGTCTGGGACGCCCACAGGATGAGCAGGCGCCGGGTCGGCACGGCCGTCGCGCCGGTCGGCGGCGGCACCGGGGCGGGCGCGGCGGGCGCCTCCGTACGGGAGAACATCCCGGCCAGGACGCCGTCCACCCACAGGGCGTGACCCGGGTCGAAGGGTGCGTCCGGCGGCAGCACGGGTACGCGCCCGTCGGGCGGGGCCATGGCGAGACCGGAGAGATAGCCGGAGAGGTAGCGGCGCTCCGGTTCGGCCAGCGGTACGGGAGCGAGACCGGCGACCCCGAAGAGAGCGGCGAGCGCCTGCACGGGCGAGTCGTCGTCACCCGCTGCCACCGCCACGGGTGCCGGAACGGCCTCCGGCCGCGGGCTCGCCTGCGGGGCCGGCACCGGAGCGGCCGTCCGGGCCAGGGTGACGGCGCAGACCTTGAACTCGGGCTGGAAGGAGGCCGGGTCGACGGCGTCGTTGGTGACGGCGTTGATGCTGAGGTACTCGCCGAACAGGTCGTTCCAGTGGAACGGGGCGAAGCAGGTGCCCGGCCGGACCCGGTCGGTGACCACGACCGGCAGCACGGCCCTGCCACGCCGGGAGGCGACCTCCAGGTGATCGCCCCCGCCGACGCCGAAAGCCTCGGCGTCCTCGGGGTTCACCTCGACGAACGGGCCCGGATCGAGCTTGGTCAGCTTCGCGACCTTGCCGGTCTTGGTCATCGTGTGCCACTGGTGCTGGAGCCGACCGGTGTTGAGGACGAACGGGTAGTCGTCATCGGGAAGTTCGGCCGCCGGCAGGTGGGGGCGGGCGAAGAACCGCGCCCGTCCGCTCGCGGTGGGGAAGGCCAGGCGGGGCCGGGTGCCGTCCGCGCGCTCCAGGAGGGTCTGGCTGGTGCCGTCGTTGAGGTAGCGGACCGGGTTGCGTTCCGGGCCGTCGGCTGTGGGCGCCGGCCACTGCACGGGCGTGGTGCGCAGCCGCTCGTAGCTCACACCGCGCACATCCCACCCGGTCTTCGGGTTCCACGCCTGCTTGAGCTCCTCGAACACCTCCTCGGAGGAGCCGTACGTGAACGCCTCGGCGAACCCCATCTCACAGGCGACCCGGGCGATCAGCCGCCAGTCCGGCAGCGCCTGACCCGGAGGGTCGACGACGCCCTGGACGAGGGTCAGGTTCCGCTCGGAGTTGACCATGACGCCGTCGGACTCGGCCCACAGCGTGGCGGGCAGCACGACATCGGCGTACGCGTTGGTCTCGGTCTCGGCGAACACGTCCTGGGTGATGACGAGTTCGGCCGCCTCCAGACCGGCGACCACGGTCCGGCGGTTGGCGACCGAGGCGACGGGGTTGGTGCAGATGATCCAGCACGCCTTGATGTCCCCGGCGGCCATCTGCTCGAACATCTCGACCGTGCCCCGTCCGACGTCGGTCCGCAGCGAGCCCTCGGGTATGTCCCACAGGTTCTCGATGAAGGCACGTTCGGCCTCGACCAGCACCGATCGCTGGCCGGGCAGACCGGGGCCCATGTAGCCCATCTCCCGGCCGCCCATCGCGTTCGGCTGGCCGGTCAGCGAGAACGGACCCGAACCCGGGCGGCAGATGGCACCGGTGGCGAGGTGCAGGTTGACCAGGGCGTTGGTGTTCCAGGTGCCGTGCGTGGACTGGTTGAGGCCCATGGTCCAGCAGCTCATCCACTCACCGGCCTCGCCGATCCACCGCGCCGCCTGCCGGATGTCGGTCTCCGGAATCCCGGTGATCTCCGCGACCTTCGCCGGCGGGTAGTCCGCGAGGAAGGCCGGCATCTCCTCCCAGCCCTCGGTGAACTCGGCGATGAACGTCTCGTCGGTGTGGCCGTCGGCGACGAGGAGGCGCAGGAGGCCATTGAGGAGGGCGAGGTCGGTACCGGGTTTGATCTGCAGGAAGAGGTCGGCCTTGTCGGCGGTGGCGTTACGGCGCGGATCGACGACGATCAGCCGGGCCCCGGCCGACTTGACCCGGTCCATCATGCGCAGGAAGAGGATCGGGTGGCAGTCGGCCATGTTGGCGCCGATGACGAAGAACGCCTCCGCGCGGTCGAAGTCCTGGTACGAGCCGGGCGGGCCGTCCGCACCCAGCGACAGCGTGTATCCGGTCCCCGCACTGGCCATGCAGAGCCGGGAGTTCGACTCGATCCGGTTGGTCCGGACGAACCCCTTGGCCAGCTTGTTCGCCAGGTACTGCGCCTCCAGCGACATCTGCCCGGACACATAGAAGGAGAGCGCGTCCGGGCCGTGCTCGTCCAGGAGCGCCCGCAGCCGGCCGGCCACCGCCGTGATCGCCTCGTCCACGCCGGTCCGCGCGGGCTCGGCGCCGCGCTCCTCCCGTACCAGCGCCTCCGACAGGCGACCGGGCGCGGCCATCATGTCCGCGCTCGTCGCGCCCTTGGTGCAGAGGCGGCCGAAGTTGCTCGGGTGCTCCTTGTCGCCGGAGGCCTTGGCCGCGCGCCGGCGGCCGTCGGCCGGATCCCGCGTGAGGTCGAGCACGATGCCGCAGCCGACCCCGCAGTACGAACAGACCGTACGCACGCTGTCCTTCTTCGCACCAGCCGGCACCGAACCTCCACTTTCCGCCCCGCGCGGTCCGCAGCGGGCAGGCCTACCACCAGCACCGTAGGAAGGCCGGGTTTCCACCCCGTCACGCTCCGGGAACACCTGCGATTACGCCTCACGCACACCTCCCGGCACCGGCGTGTGAGAAGAGGGCCGAAAGGAGACCCCTGGTCGCGGCCGCAGCGAGACAGTCCGGCCAAGGCCGGGTCGGGGACCATCAGGGGGAGGGGCCGACCTGCTGGAGGTCGTGGCGCTCAGCGCGCTCACCACGTTTCTCACCGCGGCGGGGAACGGCGCGGGCGGAGAGCTGGGCAAGCAACTGCTCCTGTCGACGGGGGCGCTGGTGGGCCGGACGCTGGGGCGCGAGACACCGCTGCCGGCCGGCAGCGACGGGCTGGAGGCACTGGCGAGCCAGGTGCACGCCCGCATCGGCGGGCGACCCGTCCCACCGCCGGAAGGCCGCGCTGCGCACAACTCTCCGGGCCTCCGGGCATCGGGACCACCGCCGTCGCCCTCCACGTGGGCGCGCTCCTCCATACCCGGTTCCCCGACGGGCAGTTCTCCGAGGACCTCCGCGACGCCGCCGGTGAGAACGGCCCGGAACCGGCCGCGGTCCTCCACCGCCTCCTGCGCGAGATGGCCGTCGAGCACGACCGGATTCCACCGACGGCGGCGGCCAGGGAACGGCTCTACCGGCGCCTCACCGCCGGCGGAGGGTGCTGTTCGTCATCGACCACGCCTCGTCGGTCGCCCAGGTCCGCGGCCTCATCCCGTCCACGCCGGGCGTCTTCCTGCTGGTCGTGGTCTCCGGCCGGCCCTTCACCCTGGACGCGCTCCCCGTCGCCGTACCACCGATGAGCGACCGCCACGCGCTGAAGATGCTGCGGAAGGTGGCCGGCCGCGAGCAGATCGCGCGGGTCAAACAGCGGCTGCCGGCCCTGCTGGACCGCTGCGCCGGCAACGCCTTCGCCCTCAGGACCGCCGCGCTCCGCCTGCTGACCGACGGAGCCGCGCCTTTCGACCCGACGGCAGACCCGACGGCAGACCCGACGGTAGACCCGTCGGGTGACCATCCGGTACGGGAGGCGACGCGGGCCGCCTGCGCCAGGCTCCGGCCGCAGACGGCACGGCTCTGCCGCCTCACCGCGCTGGGCGGCTGGCCGTCGGTCGACGCCCGCCTCGCCGCGGCCGCCGCGGGCATCGAGCCCGCCGAGGCAGCGGCGATGCTCGCCGAGGCCGTGGACGTCCAGCTGCTGGAGCCGCTGCCGGACGGCCGCCACCGCTTCCGTCCCGAGATCCGCCGCTACCTGGCGGACACGCCAGGCCCGGAGCACGGCATCGCCGCGTGCTCGGCGGCCGTGACCCGCGTACTCGACGACCTGCTGAACCGGGTCCTCCATGCCGCGCACGCCGCGCTGCCGCAGAGCTGGCGCACCGAACCGGCACCGGAGAGCGGAACGGCCTGCCGCGACGAGGCGGAGGGCGTGGCCGTGCCGGCGGCGGAGGTACGCAACGTCGTCCGGGCCGTCTCGGTGGCCGAGGAGTACCAGCACATCGACACCGCGCTACGGCTGGCCCGGGTCCTGTGGCCGCTCCAGCTGAAGGCCGGCTACTGGGACGAGGTTCTGCCCGCCCTCCGGTTCGCCCACCGGTCGGAGCCCTCCCCGACCGGTACGCGGATCGGCCGGCGTCCAGCCGGCCCCATGTGTCACTTCCTGAACGGCCGTGGTGTCATCGCGTCATCACCTCAGCCGGGCGGTGCGGCGGCCGATCTGGTCGTGTCCTGAAGTCGCTGTCTCCGTTCTGCCAGGCGGCGTCCGCGATCACCCTTGCGCCTGCGACGGTGGCCCGGACGGCTGTGGCGGAAGTGTCTACATTGAACATGCAGACCAGGAGATACCTGGCATTTCGCTATGAATTCGAGGCACCGCTCCATGAGTTTGAGCATCCGTAACCAGATCCCCGGCACGGTCACCTCCGTCACCGCGGGCGAAGTCATGGCCACCGTGAAGGTCCGGCTGGTGGGAGGCCAGGAGATCACGGCCGCGATCACGCTCGAAGCCGTCAAGGAGCTCGGTCTTGCGGAAGGAACGTCCGTACGCACGCTCGTGAAGTCCACCGAGGTGTCCCTCGCCACCGGCACGGTCGACGGCCTGAGCATCCGCAACCGGATCCCGGGCACCGTCACCGACGTATCCACCGGCGGCGCCATGGCGAGCGTCAAGGTCTCCGTCGAGGGCGGCGAGCTGACCGCCGCGATCACCAAGGACGCGGTGGCCGATCTGGACCTCGCGGCCGGAGTGCCGGTGCTGGCCCTGATCAAGTCGACCGAGGTCTCCCTGGCAGCCGCCTGATCCCCAGCCGGGCCGGACACGTCCCGGCCGCGCGGTTCAGCCCAGCCGCGGCCACGCTCCGACCCAGACCCGGGTGATGGCGCTGATGTAGCGCGCCCCGCACCGGTCGACGGGCACCACCAGCTGGCTGCCGGCCGTGTCCAGGTCCTCGCCGTCCATCCGGGTGGCCAGCAGGACGGGCGCGTCGCCGAAGTCGGCGTCGATCTCCGCCCAGGCCAGGACGGTGTGGTGCCCGTCGCCACCGGAGACCGCCAGCGCGAACCGCGACCGGTCCTTGCGTCGGCGGGCGTCGAAGAGCGGACGCGCGTCGAGCGCGACCTCCCGCAGCAGAGGCCCCTCGAACGCGTGCCGCTGCGGCCCGCTGGTAGCGCAGTCGAAGACGACCTCCGCCCGGTGCTGCTCCCATCCGTCGCGCAGGTCGCGCACGGTCAGGGTGGCGGGCCGGCCGACATCGCCCAGTACCGCGAGCGACGCGAGCCGGGTGGCAGGCGTGCGGTGTGACGTACCGGGTCGGCTCATGGAATCCTCCGTCGGACGGCCCGCGCGGCGGCTGCCAGGGAGGTATGCCCAGGAACCGTTCCGTCGAAGCGTTCCTGCGAGGCGATATCCGGCTTCGGCCTCGCTTCTGTGAGCCACCGGCGAAGTTCTGCCTCACACCTGCTCTTCGAGGTGCTGGTGCACGCAGTGCATCGACCCGGGCGCGAATCAGCCCTGATGCCCAGGGCGGTCGATGTGTACGTTGGTCGACTTCACCCGTGCCGTCGCCAGCACGCCCACCTCCAGGCCGAGTTCCTCCACGGACTCGCGGCTGATAAGCGAAACGAGCCGGTGCGGACCCGACTGGATCTCCACCTGGGCCACGATGTCGTCCATCGTGACAGCGGTGACGATCCCGGCGAACGAGTTCCGTACCGACGTCAGAGCTCCGCCGTCGGGCACAGGATGGAGGCCCGCCGCCCGTTCCGTGGCGAAGGCCGCCAGGCTGACACCGTCGATCACCCGGTTGCCCGAGCTGCCCCGGTCCATCGCGAGGTGACCGCTGTCCGCCCAGCGGCGAACGGTTTCCGGACTCACGGCCAGCAGCTCTGCGGCCTGGCCAATGCTGTACGAAGGCACTCCCGCACTCTAGAGCCTGCCCGAGACCGAGGGCGGCACCGGGCGCCTGCGGCATGGGGCGGGTCACATTCGGTGACTAATGGCTCACCTCGTTCGATAACACAGCTGCTCAGAAGCCTAGTTGACGGAGTGTCAGTCTCCGGATATCCACCTGGCCCTATCGACAGCATCGATCGAATCAGCTTAGGCTCACCTAAGTTCGGGTAGGCGCGCTCTGTCGGCGTGCCCGTCCGCCCTACCGTCCCCCGCGCCTGACAGGCGGCTTTCCCGCACGATGGGAGTGACATGTCACAGGTTCATCCTGGCGACGCACCACTGGTCCACGACCTCATCGGAATCGGCTTCGGCCCCTCCAATGTGGCCATGGCGATCGCGCTCAGAGAGCACAACACACGCGTCGGCGGGCAGGCGCCGGTCACCGCTCGCTTCTTCGAGCAGCAGCAGAGCTTCGGCTGGCACCGCGGCATGCTGATCGACGACGCCACGATGCAGGTCTCGTTCCTCAAAGACCTGGTGACGCTCCGAAACCCGGCGAGCGAGTACAGCTTCCTCTGCTACCTGCAGAGCAGGGGCCGGCTCATCGACTTCATCAACCACAAGAACCTCTTCCCCCTCCGCGTGGAGTTCCACGACTACTTCGAGTGGGCCGCGGCCAAGGTCGACGACATGGTCTCGTACGGACACGAGGTCGTCTCCGTGACGCCGTACGTCCACGACGGCACCGTGGAGTACCTGGACGTGACCGTCCGGTCCGGCGGCGGCCTCGAAGTGCACCGGGCCCGCAACCTCGTCATCGGCACCGGGCTGCGGCCCCTCCTGCCGGAAGGCGTACGGCGCGGCGACCGGGTCTGGCACAACTCCGATCTGCTGCGCAAGGTCGACGGCCTGGAGGGCACCTCGCCCTCGCGGTTCGTGGTCGTGGGCGCCGGGCAGAGCGCCGCCGAGAACGTCGCCTACCTGCACCGCCGCTTCCCCGGGGCCGAGGTCTGCGCGGTCTTCTCCCGCTACGGCTACAGCCCCGCCGACGACAGCAGCTTCGCCAACCGGATCTTCGACCCGGGCGCGGTCGACGACTACTTCGCCGCGCCCGACAGCGTCAAGAGCCAGCTGATGGCCTATCACGGGAACACCAACTACTCCGTGGTGGACATCGACCTGATCGACGACCTGTACCGCCAGATGTACCGGGAGAAGGTCCTCGGCACCGAGCGGCTGCGCTTCCTCAACGTCTCCCGGGTCACCGCCGTCGAGGAGCGGCCCGACAGCGTACGCACCACCGTGAAGTCCCTCGTCACGGGGGAGGAGACGCCTCTGGACGCCGATATCGTTGTCTTCGCCACCGGCTACAGCCCCGCCGACCCGCTGGGCCTCCTCGGCGAGGTCGCCGACCGCTGCCTGACCGACGACGAGGGCCGCGTCCGGGTCGAGCGCGACTACCGCATCGCCACCGACCCCGCTCTGGGCGCCGGCATCTATCTGCAGGGCGGTACGGAGCACACGCACGGCATCACGACGTCCCTGCTGTCCAACACCGCGATACGCGTCGGCGAGATCCTGGACTCCCTGCTCGACCGCAGCGTCAAGTCCACCTCCGACGAGGCCAGCACCGTCGGCTAGCAATCCTGCGGGCGCACCCGGCACCGGGTGCGCCCTCCACGGCCCGGCCGACCATGAGTTCCGGTGGCTCCAGAGGGATAACGTACGTCCATATGAGCACGACTGCAGTCGAGCGCCCCGTGCCCAGGGGTGCAACAGAGGTCCGCCGCGGGCGGGTTGTGGGCTTGGGCACGCTGGGCGCGGTTCTCGCGCTCGCCGCGGCCCTGTCGCTGGCCGTCGGAGCGCGCGCGCTCAGCCCCGCCGAGGTCTGGTACGGGCTGTTCGCCGTGCCGGAGGCCGATCAGCGGCTGACCGAGATCAGGCTCATCGTGGAGACGGTCCGGGTGCCCCGGACCGTCCTCGCGGTCGTGGCGGGGATCGCGCTGGGCGTCGGCGGTGCGCTGATCCAGGGGTACACACGTAACCCCATCGCCGACACCGGGCTGTTGGGCGTGAACACCGGTGCCTCGTTCGCCGTGGTGACGGCGATCGCCGTCTTCGGGTTCACCGATCCGTTCCAGTACGTCTGGTTCGCCTTCGCGGGAGCGGCCCTCGCCGGGGTCGTCGTCTTCGGGCTGGCGAGCATCGGCAGGGGAGCGGGCAATCCGCTGACGCTCGCCCTGGCCGGGCAGGGCATCACGGTCTTCCTGATGGCGATGACCACCGCGGTCGCGCTGACCGACCAGAAGTCGCTGAACGCGCTGCGGTTCTGGAACGCGGGCTCCGTGGCCGGGGTGGGGTTCGACGTCATCTGGCCGGTGAGCGGGTTCATCGGCGTCGGGCTCGTCCTGGCGCTGTCCACGCTGCCCTCCCTCAACCTGCTCAACCTCGGCGACGACGTGGCGCGCGGCCTGGGCGTGAACCTCGTGCTGAGCCGGGCCGTCGGCATCGTCGCCATCACCCTGCTGGCGGGCGCGGCCACGGCGGCGTGCGGGCCGATCGCCTTTCTCGGGCTGATGGTCGCCCATGTGGCCCGGTATCTGACGGGGCCCGACTACCGCTGGCTGGTGCCGTACGCGGGTCTGCTCGGCGCGGTCGTCCTGCTGGTCTGCGACATCGTGGGGCGCCTGGTGGTACGCCCCGGTGAGCTGGAACCCGGTGTCGTGGTCGCCCTCCTCGGCGCCCCGTTCTTCGCGGTTCTCGTCTGGCGAGGAAAGTTCAAGAGCGCATGAGCAGAACAGATATGAGCGGGACGGATATGAGCGGGACAGGCGTGAGCGGGCCGACGGTGAAGGCCGCGCTGACGCCGGGCATCCGGGTCGGCCGGGTGTCGTTCGTCTGGCGGCCCTGGCTCGTCCTGGTCACGCTGGTGCTGGCGGCCGCCGCCTTCCTGGTGTTCTGCCTCTCCATCGCTGTCGGGGACTTCCCGATCGGCCTCTCGCGGGTGATCGCCACGCTGCTCGGCCAGGGCGAACCGGTCGACGAGTTCGTCGTGATGGACCTGCGGATGCCGCGCGCGCTGGCCGGCCTCGTCGTGGGCATCGCGCTGGGCGTCTCCGGGGCCATCACGCAGTCCGTCGCGCGCAATCCGCTCGCCAGCCCCGACATCCTCGGGATCACCAGCGGTGCCAGTGCCGTCGCGGTGTTCCTGGTGACGGTGTCGGGCGGGGCCGCCGCGGCGGTCGTCGGCTCGGTGGGCCTCTCGGCGGCGGCGCTGCTGGGCGGCCTCGGCACCGGGCTGCTGGTCTACTTCCTGGCGTGGCGGCGCGGGGTCGACGGCTTCCGGCTCATCCTCATCGGCATCTCGGTGAGCGCCGTGATGCAGGCGATCACGACCTGGTTGCTGGTGTCGGCCGACATCAGGGATGTGGCCCGGGCGCAGGCGTGGCTGGTCGGTTCGCTGGACGGCCGGTCGTGGAACGAGGTCGAGATCGCGTTCTGGGGCTCGCTGGTCCTGTTCGTCGTGGTGGCCGCCGCCGCGTTCCCGTTCAAGCCGATGCACCTCGGTGACGACGTGGCCGCCGGACTGGGTGTCCGGCACACCAGGGTGCGGGCCGTCCTCCTGCTGTGCGCGGTGCTGCTGGCGGCGGTGGCGGTGAGCGCGGCGGGGCCCGTGCCGTTCGTCGCGCTGGTGGCGCCGCAGGTGGCGATGCGGCTGGCGAGGTGCCCGACGCCGCCGATGGTGGCGTCCGGCGTGCTGGGAGCGCTGCTGCTGATCGGTTCGGACCTCATCGCACGGACGGCACTGCCGGTCACCCTTCCGGTCGGCGTGGTCACCGCCGCGATCGGCGGTCCGTTCCTCGTCTATCTGCTGGTACGGGCGAACCTCCGCCGGTGATCCGCGCGCGAGGCCCCGAGGCGAACTCCCGCCCGAGGCAATAAGGTTAGGTGAGCCTAAATCAAGGGGTGCTTGTGGTCGCGCAGTTCATCACCGAGACCCGGACCGGCGCCGGGGCCGTCTCCCGGCTGGCGGCGAGAGGCGTCACCGTCGGCTACGGCGGCCGGGCGGTCATCGACGATCTCGACGTGGAGATCCCGCCGGGCGTGGTCACCACCATCATCGGCCCCAACGGCTGTGGAAAATCAACACTGTTGAGGACTCTGACGCGGCTGCTCAAACCGGCCGGCGGGACGGTCGTGCTGGACGGCGAGGACATCGCCCGGCTGCGGACCAGGGACGTGGCCAAGAAGCTCGGTCTGCTTCCGCAGGCGCCCGTGGCGCCCGAGGGTCTGACGGTGGGCGACCTGGTGGCCCGGGGACGGCATCCGCACCAGAGCTGGCTGCGGCAGTGGTCCTCGGACGACGCCGGTGTCGTGGAGCGCGCCCTGGCCATGACCGGAGTGGCCGACCTGGCCGACCGGACGGTCGACTCGCTCTCCGGCGGCCAGCGTCAGCGTGTCTGGATCTCGATGACCCTGGCCCAGGGCACCGACCTGCTGCTGCTGGACGAGCCGACCACCTATCTGGACCTCGCGCACGCCATCGACGTGCTCGACCTGGTGGACGACCTGCACGAGTCCGGGTGCACCGTGGTCATGGTGCTGCACGACCTCAACCTCGCCACGCGTTACAGCGACAACCTCATCGTGATGCGCGGGGGTGCGATCCTGGCGCAGGGCCATCCGCGTGAGGTGATCACCGCCGAGTTGCTGCGCGAGGCCTTCGGGCTGCAGGCCAAGGTGATCGACGATCCGGTCGGTGACCGGCCGCTCATCGTGCCGATCGGACGGGCGCACGTCCGGCTCGAACCGGTGAGCGACGCACCCGTGAAGTAAGGCCTGGACCAGGGGAGTTGGTGTTTCGGTCAACTCGATCCGGACGAGGGAAAGTTTCCAAGTAAGGCTAGGCTGGCCTCACTTGGCGGGATAAGGTTTGCTCGCCCTCACACAGGGGCGCAGTGGACAGCGCGACAGCAAGGGATTCCGGATGCTTCTCCATCGAACGACGCTCGCTCAGCCGTGGCGGCGGCTGGCCGCGGCACTCTCCGTCGCGACCCTCGGCGTCGGCCTCCTCACGGGATGCGGTTCCGACACGGAGGCGAAGAAGAGCGACGACGCCCCGGCCGCCGACGCCGGCGCGTTCCCGGTCACGGTGGAGCACGCGTTCGGATCCACGAAGGTCGAGAAGGCCCCCCAGCGCGTCGTCTCCGTGGGCTACACGGACGACCAGGCCATCCTCGCCTTCGGCATCAAGCCGGTCGGCATGGTCGACCAGTACCCGAACCCGGTGGGCCAGACCCCCGACATCAACACCCAGTGGCCCTGGGTCAAGGACAAGTGGGGCGACACCCGCCCCGAGGTCGTCATGAACAACGGCGACGCGGGCCCCAACTTCGAGAAGATCGCCTCCCTCCGCCCGGACCTGATCATCGCGGTCTACTCCGAGGTCGACCAGGCCGCCTACGACAAGCTCTCCAAGATCGCGCCGACCGTCGGCCGCACCAAGGCCGAGAAGGAGCCCTTCAGCGCTCCCTGGCAGGACAACGCGGTCCACATCGCCAAGGCGCTCGGCAAGGAGACCGAGGGCAAGGAGCTGGTGAAGGGCATCCAGGACAAGCTGGACGCGGCCAAGAAGGACAACCCCGCCTTCGCCGAGCAGAAGGCCGTCGCGCTCTCCTGGTACAAGGGTGCGGTGTACCCGTTCACCTCCACCGATGTGCGCGGCCAGCTGGTCACCGGTGCCGGCTTCGGCTACCAGACCGAGATCGACAAGATCGCCGACGGCAAGTTCTCCACCGAGCTGTCGCCCGAGCGCATCGACCTGATCGACGTGGACCGCATCTTCGTCATCAACGACAAGGCGGACACCGAGGCGCTCAAGAAGTTCGAGCTCTTCGCCAACCTGCCCGCCGTCAAGAACGGCAACGTCTCCTACCTCCTGGACAGCGAGGGCCCGGCGATCGGGGCCGCCATGTCCCAGGGCACGCTGCTCTCCCTGCCGTACGCGGTCGACGAGCTGGTCAAGGCGGCCAAGTAGCGATGACGCCCGCACCGCCCTCCCCCCACCGAGAACTGGCGATGGTGTGACAGTCACCGACACCCCCGCGGCCCTGACGAAGTTGCGTACGGCGACGGGGAGGGAGGCCACCGGCTGGGTGGCGGCACACTGCCGCCGCGCCCCGTGGCTGACCTTCTCCACCGTGGTCACCACCGTGGCCGGCGCGGCCCTCCAGGTGGTCCCGGTGCTCCTGCTGGGCCGGGTGGTCGACGGGGTGGTCGGCGGCGAACCACGCTCGGTGCTCGTCACCGTCGGCGTGCTGATGGGGGCCGCCGCGCTGCTCGGCGCGGCGGCCACCGCGGCCTCCACGTACCTGATCGGACGGCTGGGCGCGGAGCTGCTCGCGCAGCTGCGGGAGAGCGCCGTACGGGCCGTGCTCGGCATGCCGAGCGCCCGCGTCGAACAGGTCGGCCGCGGCGATGTGCTCTCCCGGGTCGGCGACGACGTGGCCGTGCTCTCCAAGGGCATCCGGCAGGCCATTCCCACGGTGTTCTCGGCCGGCGTGCTGGTGGCCATCGCCACGCTCGGCATGTTCGGCCTGGACTGGCGGCTCGGCCTGGCCGGGGCCTGCGCGCTCCCGGCGTACGCCTTCGCCCTGCGCTGGTACCTGCCCCGGTCCGCGCCCCTCTACCGCAGCCAGCGCATCGCCCAGGCCGACCGCGCGCAGGCGCTGATCAGCGGCCTCAACGGGATAGACACCGTACGGGCGTACCGCCTGGAGGGCGACGTCCGCGAGAAGGTCACCGCCGAGTCGTGGCGGGTGCGCAACCTCGGCATCGAGGTGTTCCGGTTCTTCGGCCGGTTCGTCGGCCGGGAGAACCGCGCCGAGTTCATCGGCCTCGTCCTGATCCTGGTGGTCGGGTACGCCCTGCTGGAGGCCGACGCGGCCACGCTCGGCGAGGTCTCGGCCGCCCCGCTGATGTTCCACCGGCTGTTCACGCCGCTCGGCGCCATCATGTTCACCTTCGACGAGGCCCAGAAGTCCGGAGCCAGCCTCACCCGTCTGGTCGGCGTGCTGGCGGAGCCGGCGGAGGAGCGCCTGGTCGGCGACGCGTCCGTCGCCCGGGCCGAGGCCGTGCCGTACGCGGTGACCGTGGAGGACCTGACCTTCAGCTATCCCGACACCGAGGAACCGGTCCTGCGCGAGGTCGACCTGTCCATTCCGGCCGGTGGTTCGCTGGCGCTGGTGGGCGCGACGGGCGCCGGCAAGTCGACGCTCGCCGCGCTGATCGCCGGCATCGGAACCCCGCAGACCGGGACCGTACGCATCGGCTCACGGGACCTCGCCGGGCTCGACGAGGCCGAGGCGCGGTCCCTGGTGAGCATCCTGACCCAGGAGACGCACGTCTTCTCCGGGCCGCTCGCCGACGATCTGCGTCTCGCCGCACCCGAGGCGAGCGACGAGGAGCTGATGGAGGCGGTGCGGACCGTCGGCGCCGACGGCTGGGTCGAGCTGCTGCCCGGCGGTCTGCACGCCATGGTCGGCGAGGGCGGAGAGCGCCTGGATGTGACCAAGGTCGCTCAAGTGGCTCTGGCCCGCCTGGTGTTGAGCCGCTCACCGGTGGTCGTGCTGGACGAGTCGACCGCCGAGGCGGGCAGCGAAGGCGCCGCCGAGCTGGAGCGCGCCGTACTGGCCGCCTGTGCGGGCCGTACCACGCTCTTCGTGGCCCACCGGCTGACCCAGGCCATGGCGGCGGACCGGATCGCCGTGCTGGACGCGGGGCGCGTGGTGGAGGAGGGGACGCACGAGGAGCTGGTGGCTCTCGGAGGCATGTACGCGCGTCTGTGGCGTGCGTGGCGCGAGGGAAGTTAGGGCAACCTAAGTAAGGTCAGGCTCACTTGAATGCCTTGGAAGGGTGCTGAGTCTTCGATGACGGAACCGACCGCTCCTCACGTACTTCTCTCTCCCACCCACTTCGCCGATGTGCGCCGGCGGATCGGAGAGTACGGCGACCGGACCATAGCCGAGGCGTGCGCCATCGGCCTGGCGTACTGGGCGACGGGCACCGGCCCCGACGGCATCGATCTCACGCCCGGCACCTCGTTCGCCGATGTCCTCGGCTGGGTCGACAACGGCGGTGGCGGGAAGCCGGGTTGGGGCGTCGCCGACGACAACCTGAGCGTGACGGTTCCCTACGGCGTTCCGCCGGCCGAAGCGCAGCTGGCCCTGGACGACCTGGCCGGCTTCCCGGACCGGCCCGTCGGCACCATCGGTCCCTCCAGCATCGCCGCACGGATCAGGACCCTCGCCCGGTGGAACGACAACCGCGCCGACCGTGCCCGCCCGACCGTCATGGAGCTGTTCCACGAGCAGGCGCGCGCGAGGCCGGACGCCGTCGCGATCGTCGACGAGCACCGCACACTGACCTACCGCGAGGCCGCGGAGAAATCAGCCCAGTTGGCCCACCATCTGATCGAACGCGGCCTCGGCGCCGAACAGGTCGTCGGGATCTCCCTCGGCCGCTCCGCCGACATGGTCATCGGCCTCCTCGCCGTACTCCAGGCAGGCGGCGCGTTCGTCCCGCTCGACCCGCAGTGGCCCGCCGCCCGCAGGGCCGTCGTCATCGAGGACGCCCGGGTCGTGCTCCAGCTCAACAGCTCCGGCGAGTCGGAGGCGGCCGAACCGGACGCCGTCGCCGTCGACCTCGGCCGCTGGGTGTTCGGCTCCCACCCGGCCGACGGACCCGAGGCGACCGTCCACGCCACCTCACTCGCGTACGTCATCTTCACCTCCGGCTCCACCGGCCGGCCCAAGGGGGCGATGATCCATCACGAGGCCATCAGCGAACGCCTGTTGTGGCAGAGGGAGGAGATCCTGCGGTTCGGCCACGACGACGCGTCGCTGTTCAAGGCGCCGCTCTCCTTCGACATCTCCATCAACGAGATCTTCCTGCCGCTGGTCTCCGGCGGCCGGCTGGTGATCCTGCGCCCCGGCGGCGAACGCGACCCGCACCACCTGCTCGGCGTCATCGCCGAACAGCGCGTCACCTTCACCTACCTGGTCTCCTCCATGCTGGACGTCCTCCTGGAGATCGAAGGCGGATCCGGCCGCCTCGACAGCCTGCGCCACGTCTGGTGCGGCGGCGAGGTGCTGACCCCGGAGCTGTACGAGCGGTTCCGCACCCGGCTCGACATCCCCATGTACCACGGCTACGGACCGGCCGAGACGACCATCGGCGTCTCCCACGTCATTTACCGGGGCGAGGCCGAACGCCTGTCGACCTCGATCGGCAGGGCCAACCCCAACACCCAGCTCTATGTGCTGGACGACGAGCTGCGCCCGGTCCCGTTCGGTGTCGGTGGCGAACTGTACGTCGGCGGACTCCTCCTGGGCCGGGGCTACGTCAACGCCCCCGGCCTCACCGCCTCCCGCTTCGTCGCCAACCCCTTCGCCGCCGACGGCTCCCGCCTCTACCGCACCGGCGACCTGGCCCGGTACGCGGCGGACGGCTCGCTGGACTTCCTCGGCCGAGCCGACAACCAGATCAAGATCCGCGGGATGCGGCTGGAGATCGAGGACGTCGAGGCCTCGCTCGCCGAACACCCGCGCGTACGGCACAGCTGTGTCGTCGCTCGCAAGAACAGCGCGGGCGGCACCTACCTGGTCGGATACGTCATCCCCTCGGGCGGCGGTGAAGAGCTCACGGCCGACGAGGTGACGGCCTGGGCCACCACCCACATGGTCGAGTACATGGTCCCCGCCCACCTCGTCGTCCTCACCGCGTTCCCGCTCACGGCCAACGGCAAGATCGACCGCAACGCCCTGCCGGAGCCCGCCCGGCCCACCGGCAACCTCGTAGCGCCCACCACCGGGAACGAGCGCCTGGTGTGCGCGGCGGTCGCCGCCGTGCTGCGCATCGACGAAGTCGGCGTCGACCAGGACTTCTTCCAGCTCGGCGGCGACAGCATCCTGGCGATCTCCCTGCTCAGCGCCCTGCGCGAGGCCGGCCTCCACGTCACGGCACGCCAGATCTTCACCCACACCACCGTCGGCGCGCTGGCCGCGGTGGCGAGCCGCGACGACGTCTCCACCGTGGACCACGCCGACACCGCGACCGGCACCGGCGTCGGCTCGCCCATCGTGCAGTGGCTCGGCGAGACCACCGACGCGATCGACGGCTTCGTCCAGTCGCTCGTCCTCAACACTCCGGCCGAGCTGACCGCCGAAGGACTCGACGCCGTCCTCGCCGCTCTCCTCGACCGCCACGACATGCTCCGCGCCCGGCTGGTGCGCGGTGAACTCTGGAGCTTCGACATCCCGCCGGCCGGACAGGCCGCCGTGGAGTGGCAGGAGAGCGACCGGCCGCTTGAGGAGTGCGTCGAGCTGGCCACCGAAGGACTCGACCCGGACCACGGCGTCATGCTGCGCGCCGTCTGGCGCCGCGCGGAACGCCAACTCGTCCTGGTCGCCCACCATGTGGTGATCGACGGCGTGTCCTGGCGGATCCTCATGGACGACCTGGCCACGGCCTGGCGCCAGTACACCTCGGGCGTCTCCGTCGAACTCCCGCCCGTCGGTACGTCGTTCAGGCGCTGGACCCAGCTCCTCGGCCGCGCACCCTTCGACGCCGACCGCACGTACTTCCAGCGCGCCCTGCCCGCAGCGGACACACCGCTCGGCAGGCGCGCCCTCACCGAGGCCGACACCGTGGCCCGCGAGCGGACCCGGACGGTGGCCGTCGGCCCCGAGGAGACGGCCGCGCTGCTCGGCGAGATCCCCGCCACGTTCCACGCGGGCGTCAACGACGTCCTGCTCACCGCGCTCGCCGTGGCTCTCGCCCGGTGGCGCCGCGACCGTGGCCAGGAGCAGACCTTCGCGCACATCGAGCTGGAAGGCCACGGCCGCGAGGGCCGCTTCGTCGCGGACGCGGCCGGATTCGAACCCGAACTCTCCCGTACGGTGGGCTGGTTCACCACGCTCTTCCCGGTGACCGTGGACCCCGGCACCGCATCCGACCTCACCGCACCCGACTACCTCGCCGCCGCCCTCAAGGCGGTCAAGGAAGACCTCGCCCGGGTCCCGAGCAACGGTCTCTCCTACGGCGCCCTGCGCTACCTCACCGGCACCGAATCGACCGGCCCCGCGCCGCAGGTGCTCTTCAACTACCTGGGCCGCTTCGACGCCGGAGCCGCCGGAGACTGGCAGCTCGCGGGAACGACGGGGCAGTTGGGCGAAAGGCGCGATCCGAGGATGCGCCTGCCGCGTGCCCTGGAGTTCAACGCCATCGCCGAGCCGGACGCCGACGGCGCGTACGAACTCGTCACCACCATCTCCTGGCCCGAAGGCGTCTTCACCGATACGGACATCACCACGCTCGGTACGTACTTCGGCGCGGCCCTCTCCACGCTCGCCGCGCTCGACGAAGGTGGCCCCACGCCCAGCGACTTCCCGCTCGTGCCGCTGCTCACCCAGGCCGACGTGGACGACCTGGACAGCGAGCGGCTGCGGGACATCCTCCCGCTGACGCCACTCCAGGAAGGCCTCTACTTCCACTCGGTCTTCGACGACGACGCCACGGGAAGCTACGTCGAGCAGCAACTGCTCACGCTCCGGGGCGAGGTGGACGCCGACCGGCTCGCGGCCGCTGCCACCCGGCTGCTGACGCTCTACCCCAACCTCGCCGCCCGCTTCACCGCGCTGGCCGACGGCCGGGTCGTCTCGGTCGTCGAGAGCGGCGTCCGCGCGCCCTTCACCACGCTGGACCGCCCCGCCATCACCGACGACGAGATCCGCGACCTCGCCGAGACGGACCGCCGTACCGGGTTCGACCTCGCCACCGGCCCTCTGATGCGCTACACGCTCATCCGCGCCGGAGCCGGCCGCACCGTCCTGGTGCAGACCGTGCACCACATCATCGCCGACGGCTGGTCCGTGCCGCCGATGCTCCGCGCCCTGCTCGCCGAGTACCACGCATCGGGCTCCGTGTACCCGATCGGCGGCTACCACGACTACGTCGGCTGGCTCGCGGACCAGGACCAGGACGAGAGCGACCGTGTCTGGGCCGAGGAACTCGCCGATCTGCCCGGCCCCTCACTCGTCGCCGAGGGCCACACACCCTCCGCGAGGTTCGCCGACATCGCCGCCGAACCCGCCGACGACATCGACATCGCCGCACGGTCGGCGGGCGTGCCGCTGAGCGCGGCCGTCCACAGCGCGTGGGCGGTCACGCTGGGCGGGATCCTGCACGGCCGGGACGTCGTCTTCGGCTCCACCGTCTCCGGGCGCGACGCCGAGGTGCCCGGCATCCGGGACATGGTGGGCCTCTTCATCAACACCATCCCCGTACGCGCCCGTTGGGCCGCCACCGACACCGTGTACGACCTGCTCACCGCGGTGAAGGAGCACCAGAGCACGGTCCTGGCACACCAGCACGTCTCGCTCGCCAGGATCGGCCGACAGGCCGGCGCGGGCTCGCTCTTCGACACCCTGGTGGTGTTCGACGTCGCGACCGACGTGGCCGCGCTGCGCGGCCCGGACGACACCCTCACCATCACCGACATCGTCAACGAGGGTGCCCCGCACTACCCGTTGACGCTCGTCGTCGAGCGGTCGGACGACGGCCGCCCGCGCTTCAAACTCATCTACGACGGTGAGTTGCTGCGCGGGGAGAGCGCCGAGGCGATCCTGCACACCTTCACCCGGACCCTCACCGAGCTGCTGAGCCGCCCGGACGCCCGTGTCGACGAACTGGTCCCCGCCCGGGACCGCGTCCCCGAGCGCGTCACCCCGACGACCCTGGGTGCGCTGTTCGACACCGCCGCACACCGCGACCCGGCGGCCACCGCCGTGACCCAGTGCGCTCTGGACAGCTCCACACGCTCCCAGACGTACGGCGAACTCGGCTCGGCCAAGGACGAGTTGGCATCGGCCCTGCGCGCGGCCGGAGTCCGTCCCGGGCAGCGGGTCGCCGTCGCCGTGCCGCGCTCCCTGGAGCAGGTCGTCGCCCTGGTCGCCGTCGTCACCGCCGGAGGCGCGTACGTACCCCTCGACCTCGCCTATCCGGACGAGCGGCTGGAGTACATCCTCGCCGACGCCGCCCCGCAGGTCGTCCTGGTCGACCGGGAGCAGCGCGACCGCTTCACCGATCTGCTGGAGCGGGCCGGTGTGCGGGCCCGCGTGCTCGTCCAGGGCGAGGACCTACCGCAGGCCGCCGACACCGCCGCGCCGGAGGTGCGCCCGCAGGACCCGGCGTACGTCATCTACACCTCCGGCTCCACCGGCCGGCCCAAGGGTGTCGTCGTCCCGCACTCCGCCGTGGTGGCGCTCCTCGCCAACACCCGGCCGGACATGGACTTCGGGCCGCATGACGTCTGGGTCCAGTTCCACTCCTTCTCCTTCGACTTCGCCGTCTGGGAGCTGTGGGGCGCGCTCGTGCACGGCGGTGAGCTGCTGGTCCCGGAGTACGGACTGACCCGCTCGCCGGTCGACTTCCACCGGCTGGTCCGCGAGCGCGGCGTGACCGTCCTCAACCAAACCCCGTCCGCCTTCCACCAGTTCATCGAGGCCGACCTCCACGCCGACGAACCGGTCACCGCGCTGCGCCGGATCATCTTCGGCGGCGAGGCACTGGACCTCGGACGGCTGCGCGGCTGGGTCGAGCGGCACGGCACCGCGTCGCCCGAGCTGGTCAACATGTACGGCATCACCGAGACCACCGTCCATGTCACGCACCGGGTCCTGACCGACGAGGACTTCGCGCGCTCGACGGACATCAGCCCGATAGGTGGCCCGATTCCCGGTCTGGCCACCTATCTTCTCGACGACCGGCTCCGGCCGGTGCCACCAGGCCGGGTGGGCGCCATCTATGTGGCGGGCGACCAGGTCTCCCTCGGCTATCTCGGCCGCCCCGGCCTCACCGCGAGCCGCTTCGTGGCGAACCCGTTCGCCGGCGACGGCACCCGGATGTACCACACGGGCGACCTCGCGCGGCGGACACTCGACGGCGAGCTGGAGTTCGCGGGCCGCGCCGACGACCAGGTGCAGCTGAAGGGGTTCCGGGTTGAGCTCGGCGAAGTGGAGGCGGCAATCAGGGAGTTGGCGGGCATCGTCGATGCGGCCGTCACGGTGGCGGCCGGCGGTGACCACCTCGTCGCGCATGTCGTGGGCCAGGTGCCCGCCGACCTCACCGCTCTCCTCTCCGCCAAGCTGCCCGTCCACATGGTCCCGGGCCGCGTCCTGCCGCTCGACGCGCTGCCGCTGACGGTCAACGGCAAGCTGGACCGCAAGGCCCTCACCGAGCGCGCGGCCACCACACCACAGAACGCACCGACAGCGCCCAGCGGCTCCCAACTCGCCGCACTCGTCGGCATCTTCGCCGAGGCGCTGCCCGGCGCCACCGTGGACGCCGACACCGACTTCTTCGGCGCCGGCGGCGACAGCATCGTCGCCATCACCGTGATCAACCGGGCCCGCGCACACGGCCTGCCGATCGCACCCCGCGACGTCTTCCTCCTCAAGACCCCGCGCGCCCTCGCCGACCACCTGGCCACCCGTACGCCCCAGGTCGCTCCGGCACCCGTCGCCCGCCGCGAGGACGGCCCGCTGCCGCTCACGCCGATCATCCTGCGCCTGCGCGAGCTGGGTGGATCGCTGACCCGGTTCGCCCAGGCCAGGGCCCTGGCGGCGCCCGACACCGTCAGCCTCGCCGACATCCGGCGCGCCGCCGACGCCGTCGTGGCCGCCCACCCGGCCCTCCGGCTCCGGCTCCACGTCGAGCACGGCGTCTGGGCCCTGCGCACCGAACCCGCCCGCGAGGCCACGGTCACCACCCCGGACACCACCGACGCGACGGCCGCCGCCGACGAGGCCGCCGGACGGCTCGACCCCGAGGCCGGAGACGTCATCGCGTTCTCCTGGCTGGCGGCGAGCCGCACCCTGGTCGTCACCGTGCACCACCTCGCCGTCGACGCGGTGTCCTGGCTGATCCTCCTCGACGACCTGACCACCGCCCTGAACGGCTCCGCTCTGCCGCCGCCGACCACGTCGTACGCCGAGTACGCCGAGGCCCTCGCCGTACGGTCCGCCGCATCCGCCGACGGCCTCGGCCACTGGATCACCACTCTCCAGGCACCACCGCTCCTGCCCACGGACACGACCGCGCCCACGGCCTTGCGCGAGACCACCGTCGTCCTCGCACCCGATATCAGCGACCAGGTCACCCGCACCGCCCCCGCCGCCCTCGGCACCGGCCTCACCGAGCTGCTCTGCGGCGCCCTGCGCGCCGCGCTCACCCACATCCAGCCCGAAGCGGCCCCCACCGACCTGGCGATCGACCTGGAGCGCCACGGCCGGGTCCCGGCGGCGGACCACCACGACTACACCCGTACCGTCGGCTGGTTCACCTCGATCGCCCCCGTACGCCTCACCGCTCACACCGACCCCGTCGCCGCCGCCCGCGAGATCGCCGACCGCCAGCCGGACGAGGAAGGGCACATCGCCTACGGCCGCCTCCGCCACCTCAACCCGCAGACGGCCCCGCTCCTCACCGGCCGCCCCCAGGTCCTCTTCAACTACCTCGGCCGGGGCGGCGAATCGCAGGCCCTGCGCCTCACCGCCGGTGAGCAGCACAGCCCGTACGCCGTCGAGGTCAACGCCTGGACCGACGAGGCTACCGGCAGCCTCCACGCCGCCTTCACCCTCGCCGACGGCATCCCCGACACCATCACCGACCACTGGCTCACCGCCTTGGCACGGATCGGCACCGCCGCCGCGACCGCCGAGCGCACCGCACCGGTCACCCCGCTCCAGCTCGGCCTCTTCTTCCAGGCCCAACTGGCAGGCGCAGCAGGGCATTACGTGGCGCAGAGCTGGTTCACCTTCGACCGGCGGATCGACACCGACGCACTGGCCGAGGCCATGGCGTACGTCATCGCCCGCCACCCGGTCGTCGGCGCAGGCTTCACCACCGACGACGACGGCAACCCGGTCCAACTCCTCAAGGCAGGACGGCGGGTCGACGTCCGCACGGTCGAGCTGACCACGGACGCCGAGGTGGAGGAGGTGCGCACCCGCGACCGTGAGCGCGGCTTCGACCCGGGCGAGCCGCCGCTGATCCGGCTGACCGTGGTCCGGCTGCCCGACGGCCGGGACGGGCTGCTGCTCAGCTACCACCTGCTGCTCTGGGACGGCTGGTCCCGCGAGATCGTGCTGCGCGACCTGTTCGACGCGTACGAGGCCGTCGTCGCGGGCGAGCCGTGGGACGCGGCTCCGGCCGTGCCGAGCTTCGAGGAGTACGCGCGGGAGCTCGCCGCCACGGACCCGGCCGTGTCGGAGCGCTTCTGGGCCGACCACCTGGCCGGGCTGACCGGGCCCACGCTGCTCGCCGGACCGGCCCCCGCTCTCAGCGAGGAGCTGCCGCAACCGCTCACGCACACGCTCTCCGCCGAGCTGACGGATCTCCTGCGCGACGCGGCCCGGGTTCACGGCGTCACGCTGAACTCGGTGCTGACCGGCGCCTTCGGCCTCCTGCTCGGCGCCCGCACCGGCCGGAGCGACGCGGTGTTCGGCGTCACCGTCTCGGGCCGGGAGGGCGAGGGGCACGGCGGCATCGTCGGCGTACTCCTCAACACCGTGCCGATGTGGACCCGGGCCCGGCCCGAGGAGACGGTCGGCACCTACCTGTCCGGGGTGCAGGCGGCGCGGGTCGCGGCGATGGACCACGAGCACCTGGGGCTCGGCGAGATCCAGCGGGCCAGCGGCCACGACACCCTGTTCGACAACCTCTTCGTCCTCCAGAACTTCCTGGACCTGGACGCCTTCGCCGCGATGAACGCCCGCCACGGCATCACCTCCGTCCAGGCGGACGACTCCACGCACTACCCGTACACCTGGGTCGTCACCCCCGGCGACCGGCTCACCGTCAAGCTGGAACACCGCCACGGCGACGCGGCCGCCGCCCGCCTGCTCCTCGGCGACTACCTGCGGGTGCTGGAGGACGTGGCCCGCTCGACGACGGGACGCATGGGCGCCCTGCCGGGACTGGGACCGGTCCCGGAGCCCGCAGAACGTACCGACGTCGGCACCGACACCGTCGTCGACCGCTTCGACCTCGCAGCCGACCGCCATCCGGAACGGATCGCGCTCGTCGCCGACGGCGCGACCCTCACCTTCGCCCAACTCCGCGACCGCAGCCGGGCCGTGGCGGGTGTGCTCGCGCAGCGCGGGATCGGCCCGGAGACGGCCGTGGGCCTGGCGATCCCGCGCTCGCTCGACTGGATCGCCGCACTGTTCGCCGTCCTGCGCGTGGGTGCCGCCTACGTACCGCTGGAGCTGGACCACCCGGACGAGCGCATCGCGACCATCGTCGAGGACGCGAGGCCCGAGGTGATCCTCACGGTGAGCGGTGTGTCACCCCGACTCTCCGGCGAGCTGATCGAACTGGACCGACCGCTGCCGGCCGCCGAGCCGTACGTGACCTTCGCCCCGGACGATCCGGACCGGCTGCGCCACCCCGCGTACACGATCTACACCTCCGGCTCGACCGGGAAGCCCAAGGGCGTGGTGACCGAGTACGCCGGACTCACCAACATGCTGATCAACCATCAGCGCCGCATCTTCGAACCGGTGCTCGCCGAACACGGCCACCGGACCTTCCGGATCGCGCACACCGTGTCGTTCGCCTTCGACATGTCGTGGGAGGAGCTGCTCTGGCTCGCCGACGGCCACGAAGTCCACATCTGCGACGAGGAGTTGCGCCGCGACGCACCCCGCCTCGTCGAGTACTGCGCCGAGCACGCGATCGACGTCATCAACGTGACCCCGACCTACGCGCAGCAGCTCATCGCCGAAGGACTGCTGGACAACCCGCACCAGCGGCCCCCGCTCGTGCTGCTGGGCGGAGAGGCCGTCACGCCGACCCTGTGGTGGCGGCTCGCCGAGACCGAAGGCACGGTCGGCTACAACCTGTACGGGCCCACCGAGTACACCATCAACACCCTCGGCGTCGGCACCTTCGAATGCCAGGACCCGGTGGTCGGCGTGGCGATCGACAACACCGAGGTGTACGTCCTCGACCCCTGGCTGCGACCGCTGCCCGACGGGGCGCCCGGCGAGCTGTACGTTGCGGGCGTCGGCATCGCCCGCGGCTACCTGGGCCAGAGCGCCCAGACCGCGCACCGCTTCGTCGCCTGCCCGTTCGGCGCGCCCGGCGAGCGGATGTACCGGACCGGCGACCTGGTGGTCCGCCGGCCCGACGGGAACATCGTCTACCTGGGCCGTACCGACCAGCAGGTCAAGATCCGGGGCCACCGGGTCGAACTCGGCGAGGTGGAGGCCGTGTTCGCCGCCCATCCGGCGGTCCGGTTCGTGGCCGCGGTCGCCCAGCCCGACCCGCAGGTCGACGGCGCCTACCGGCTGGCCGCCTACCTCGTGCTGGAGGGAGGGGATTTGGCTCAGGTCGCCGCTGAAGTCAGTGCCGGACTACCGGACTTCCTGCGGCCGACCCACTTCGCCCAGGTCGACAGCATCCCGCTGACCGTGAACGGGAAGGCCGACACCAAGGCGCTGCCCGAGGCCCGGCCGCTCGGCGCGCTGACCACGGCGGGGGAGCGCGGACCTTCGGGCGGGACCGAGACCGTGGTCTGCGAGTTCTTCGCCGAGGCACTGGACCTGGACGACGACGAGGTGAGCGCGGTGAGCGATTTCGTCTCCCTCGGCGGACACTCCATGCTGGCGGTGCGGCTGATCGGGCTGCTCCGCCGCGAGTACGGTCCGGTGATCACCATCCGCGACCTGTTCACCCTGCGTACCCCGGAAGCGATCGCCCGCCACCTCGATGAGAACTGACTCCCCTTGATGAAGACTGACACGCAGCGGCCCCGCCACGGCGCCGCCATCCTGCGGACCGCTCTGCGCCGCAACATCGGCGCCATGATCGCGGGCACCGTCCTCATGGGCCTCTACCAGGCGGCCGAGACCGCGTTCCCCATCGCGCTCGGACTGATCGTCGAGCACACGATGCAGGACCGCAGCCTCGGCTCCCTCGGGGTGTCGATCGGCTCGCTCGCCGTGATCATCACGACGGTCTCGCTGTCGTGGCGGTTCGGCATGCGGGTGCTCCAGAAGGCCAACACGACCGAGGCGCACCGCTGGCGGGTCCAGGTGGCGGCCTGCGGGCTCCAACCGGTGGCCAGGGACGACGTGGACGGGCTGAAGTCCGGCGAGATCCTCACCATCGCCACCGAGGACGCCGACCAGACCGCCGACATCATCGAGGTGGTGCCGCTGCTGATCAGCTCCCTGGTCGCGGTGGTCGTCGCGGCGGTCGCGCTGAGCCTGGCCGACCTGCGGCTCGGTCTGCTGGTGATCGTGGGGACCGTCGGCATCCTGTCGATCCTGGCGGTGATGTCCAAGCGGATCGGCTCTAGCACCCAGGTGCAGCAGGCCAAGGTGGCGCGGGCCGGGGCCAAGGTCGCCGACCTCATCATCGGCCTGCGCCCGCTCCACGGCTTCGGCGGCAACCACGCGGCGTTCGGCTCCTACCGCCGGGTCAGCACCGACGCCAAGCGCCAGGCGATCACCGTCGCCAAGGTGAACGGCGCCTACGCGGGCACCGCGCTGGCCCTCAACGCCGTCCTCGCCGCCGCCGTCTCCCTGACGGCGGGCTGGCTGGCGTTCGGCGGCCAGATCTCCATCGGCGAACTGGTGATGGCCGTGGGGCTCGCGCAGTTCATCATGGAACCGCTCAAGATGTTCTCGGAGATGCCCAAGTACGTGATGATCGCCCGCGCCTCCGCCGAGCGCATGGCCCTGGTGCTCTCCGCCCCGCCGGTGACGGTACCGGGTCCCGGACGCCCGGCGCCCGGCGGGGACCTGGAGGTCGACAACGTACGCCATGGAACGCTGCGCGGGCTGAAGTTCACCGTGGCCGCAGGGGAGTTCGTGGCGATCGCCCCCTACCAGCCGCGTGCGGCAGCGGACTTGGCCGCCGTACTCGCGGTGAACGTCCCGCCACCGGCGTACGAGGGAGTGGTCCGGCTCGGCGGTCAGGAGCTGGCGGACCTGTCGGTCGAGGCGGTACGGGAGCACCTGCTGGTGAATCCGTACGACGCGGAGATCTTCGGCGGCACGCTGCGGACCAACATCGACCCGTCGGGCAGCAGCCGTACGCTCCCCGAAGCCGTCGAGGCGTCCATGCTGACCGATGTCGTCGCCCTCCACCGCGACGGGCTCGACTACGCGGTCCGCGACCGCGGGGCCAACCTCTCCGGCGGGCAGCGCCAGCGGCTCTCGCTGGCCCGGGCGCTGGCCGCCGACGCCGATGTGCTGGTCCTGCACAACCCGACGACCGCCGTCGACGCGGTCACCGAGCAGCTCATCGCCCGCAACATCGCGAAGCTGCGGCGGGGCCGGACCACGCTGGTGATCACCAGCAGCCCGGCGCTCCTGGACGCGGCGGACCGGGTGCTGGTCCTGGACGAGGGGGTCGTCACCGCCGAGGACACGCACCGCAACCTGCTCGCGGGCGACGAGGCGTACTGCCTGGCCGTGGCGCGGTAGGCCGTCGGCGGGGGAGGGGCGGGGACCCACCCGCGTACGGCAGCCGCCCCCGCCCCTGCCGACGGCTCAGCCCAGCGCCCAGGCGACATCCCTGAGCAGCGCCTGCCGCCAGCCGGCCCGGTCGTGGTCCGAGGCGGAGCGGGAGACGCGCACGGTGGCACCGGCCCGCTCGGTGAGCGACTCGGTCAGCTCGCAGTGCGGCAGCATCCGCGTCTCGTGCTCGCCCACGTCGAAGGCGCACCGCAGCCGGGACAAGTCGGCTCCGCCGCGCAGGAGTTCGGCGACCGTCCCGCCGACCGGGCCGCCCAGCGGGTCCGGCAGCTCCTCGGCGCCGGGCGCCCACCAGAACGACCCCGACTGACAGGCGATACGGGAGACCAGCCCCGGGAACGCCAGCGCTGCGTACAGCGCGCTCAGCCCGCCCAGGCTCTGCCCGGCGACCACCAGCCGGTCCAGATCGGCCCGGACACCGGATCCGGCCACCAGCGGCAGCAGTTCGTCCCGGACCGCCTCCCACAGCTCCGGGCGGCAGGTGAACTCGGCCTCCCGGTCCTTGGCCGGGAGGAACACCAGCGTGACGGGCTCCGACTCACCGGCGGCCACGGCGGACGCGAAGGCGGTCATCGCCGGATGGAGGTACAGCCAGTCGTCCCCGTCCAGCAGCAGGACCACCGGACCGCCGCCGCCCACCGGATGGACGCGCACGGTCCGCCGCCCGCCGAGCCGCTCGCTGCTCCAGCGCAGCCGGGTCTCCGGGAGCGGCAGGATGTCGTCCGGGCCGACGGCGGGCCAGTGCGGCTGGGGCGGGGCGTCCGGGGTCGCGGCGATGGAGCGGTCGCCGCCCGCCCCGGCCGGGTTGAGCGGGTCTGCGTGGGGTTCGCCGTCCACGAGGAGGCGGTAGGTCACCCGCAGCCGCGCGGGCATGGACACCTCCGCGTACCAGCAGTCCGTCGCGCCCCACCGCCGCAGCGGGACCGGCCCGGACCAGCTCTCGAAGTCCAGATCGGCCGGAGACCCGCGCCACAGGAACAGTGCCGTCCAGCCGTCACCGTCAGGGACCGCCGCAGGGGTGCGCGCCGAGGCCCAGAACGCGTCGGTGCCGGGTTTGCCGGGAAGTCCGATGGGAGCGAAGGGGCTCTCGGCGTCCGGGGCGTCGGAGGAGGCGGAGGAGTCGGAGCCATCGGCCGCGAGGCGCATGAACATCTCCTGGTGGGAGGGGATGGGAAGGGGCGGAGCCCTCATGCATAAGGCGAGCCTAACCTAACGGGCTTCCGGACTGCACGTGGTGCGGGCTCTCGTTAGCGTGGGCACGTAGGGCCCCGCCCCGACGAGCCGAAGGACCACACGATGTCCCGACCACCGCATCCGCCCCGAGGCGACATCGGCCGACGTGTCGCGGCGCGCCGCCTCCAACTCGATCTGACCCGGCAGGACGTGGCCCTGCGGGCGGGCGCCGCACCCGGCTACATCCAGTACGTGGAGGAGCAGTCCGCGACCCCCGGCATCGGCTTCCTCCTCCGGCTCGCCGACGCTCTGGAGACCACGGTCCCGGAGCTGACCGGCGGGACCGTGGACCTGCCGGGCGGACTCGGGCGGGCGGCCCGGCAGGCCCGGATGGTCGAACTCGACGACACCGAATGCCGGCAGCTCCTCGGTGACCACGGCATCGGCCGGGTGGCGCTGACCGGCGGCGACGGCCCCGTCGTCCTTCCGGTCAACTACCAGGTGCTCGACGGCGAGGTCATGTTCCTCACCGGCGACCGCTCCCCGCTCGCCGGAGCGGCGGGCACCGAGATCGCCTTCGAGACCGACCACATCGACGACGCCTTCAGCAAGGGCTGGAGCGTGCTGCTCGTCGGAACCGTCCGGGCCGTGGAGGACGAGGACGAAGCGCGCCGCCTCCGGGAGACGGCGTACTCGGCGCCCTGGGCGGGGGAGGGCCGGGAATACGTCATGGTCCTCACGCCCCGCCGCACCACCGGCCGCCGGATCATCGTGGACGACGCCCCGGAGGATGCCGCTCCCCGCTGAGCGGGACGGCGGGCGAGGATGTACGGCTCACTCGAAGGGCACGACCGCGACCGGGGTCGGGCTGTGGTGGATCGCGGCGTGCGCGACATGGCCGAGGTGCGGGCCCACCGGCGAACGCCGGCTGCGCCGCCCCACCACCAGCAGCGCGGCGCTCCGGTCCCCGTCGACCAGCTCGGCCGCCGCGGACCCGGCCACCGCCCGCTCGGTCACCCGGACGGCCGGGAACCTGGACCGCCAGGGCCGCACCATCCCGGCCAGGCCGTCGGCGGCCTTCCGGCCGAGGCCGCTGCCGACGCCTGGGTCCAGGACGGCCGTGTACCCGTACGCCGGAGGCGGGGACCAGCTGTGCACGATCCGCAGCTCCTCGTCCCTGCGGGCCGCCTCACCGAAGGCGAAGGCGAGCAGCGGATCGCACGGCTGATCGATGTCGACGCCCAGGACGATGCCCGAGCGCGCGCCGCCGGGGTCGTCCCCGCCCGTGCCGCGCACCCCGGACGGGGGCGGCCCCGACCGTACGAGCACCACCGGCCGCCGCGCCCGGCCGACGACGGCGAGCGACACCGAGCCGATCAGGAAGCCCACCACACCGCCGAGCCCGCGCGATCCGAGCACGGTCACCTCGGACTCGTCGGCGGCGGCGGTCAGTTCGGCCGGTGCCCGGCCTCGGGCCATCTCGGTGGTCACATCGAGGCCGGGGTGGTCGTCCCTGACCCGGTCGGCGGTGGCGCGCAGCAGGCTCCCGTACCGCTCGACCGGTGATGCGGCGGAGAGCACCGGCACCTCCGCGGTGACCGGCCACTCCTCCACATGGACGAGGCGCAGCGGAACGCCGAGCAGGGCGGCCTCCTCCGCGGCCCACAGCGCCGCCGCGAGGCTCTCGGGTGACTCGTCCATTCCGACGGTGACATGCGGGGTCATGGCCAAAGCCTCCTCGGTACGCGGGACTCCGGGTGCGGAACCCTGCGTCCACCCTCCCCGCGTCGGCGCCCGCCCGGCGAGGGGCCGAGAGGGCCGGATCGGGGCCGAAGGACCCATGCGCGGCGGCCGTGCCCCGGTGCGACGGTGGAGAGGCAGCCCCCGGCCACCCCGGGCCCCGGGCCACCCCGGGCCCCGGGACACCCCCGAGGAGGAGCCATGACCAGCGACCTTCCCGACCCCGCGGAACTCGGCGCCGTCGTCGTCGGAGTCGACGCGTCCCCGCAGGCCCGGGCAGCCGCCCTGTGGGCCGCCGCCGAGGCGGACCTCCGCGGACAGCCGCTCGCCGTCGTCCACGCCGCCGACCTGGAGGGGCGTTCCGTCCTGACCTCGGCCGAGACCCTCCAGGCCCTGCGCGACACGGCACGCGACCTGCTGGCCGAGACCGTCGACGCCGTACGGGAGACGTACCCGGACCTGATCGTGACGAAGGAGCTCAGCAGCGGCGACGCGGTGGACGGGCTGCACGCGGCGGCCGGGGAGCGGGGCACGATCGTGGTGGGCAGCCGGGGGCTCGGCGGCTTCGCCTCACTGACGCTCGGCTCCGTCGGACTGGGCGTGGCCGCACGCACCGAGGTGCCCGTGATCGTCGTACGGGGCGAGCCCGGCCGGCCGGCGACCGGCGTGGTCACCGCGGCCGTGCGGGACACCTCCGACCTCGACTGGCTGCTGATCGCCGCCGCCGAGGCACAGGTGCGCGGGGCGTCGCTGCGGCTGCTGAGCGTCAGCAACGTGCTGGCGTACGTCGGCAGGTTCACCACCATGCTCGACAGCATCGGGGAGCTCACCGAGGAGAAGGCGCGGGAGACGGCCGCCGTGGCCGAGTGCATCCGGACGGCCTTCCCCGGCCTCACCGTCACCCACGACGTCGAGACCGGCACCAGCGTGCCGGGCATCCTCGTCGAGGCCACGGCCCTCACCGACCTGCTGGTGATGGGCGCCAGGCACCGGGTGATCGGCTCCGGTTCCGCGCTGGGCCGGGTGACCCACGCACTGCTGCACCACGGGCGCTGCCCGGTCCAGATCATTCCGCCCGGTTACGTGACGGCGGCCGACGGCGGCAGTTGAGCGGGACGACCCGCACCTCACTCCACGGTCAGCACCTCGTCCACCGGCCGGCGCGGTGTGGGCGCTCCGCGCGGCCCGTAGCCGAACCGGAACACCATGTGGACGAAACCGGTCAGGGAACCGGGCTCACGGGTCAGGGCGCGGAGCTCGGGCCATTCGAGAGGCTGCGACAGCAGCGAGGTCGACAGACCGTCGAGCGTGGCCTGCAACAGCACCCGCTCCATGGCCTGGCCCGCCCGCAGCCAGTCGGCCGGCGCGTCGTCCACCGTGCCCAGGAGCGCGATCTGCGGCCGCTCCTCGAAGGCGGCGACGGCCCGGCCCGGCAGGTCGCGCGGAGCGTCGAAGTCCCGGGCGGGGGCGCTCACACCGAACTGCCGGGGGCCGAAGGCGTACGACGGGATGCCCTCGGTCGCCGGCCCCTCACCCGCCCTGCCCGTCCGGGTCCAGGAGGCGATCTCCTCGCGGAGCACGGCGTCGGCCGACTCGAAGAGCGCGGCGTCGCGCACCAGGTCCAGGACGGCGTCCGAGTGCCAGGAGCCCGGCACGATCAGCCGGCACCCCTCCAGGAGGGCGGCGCCGCGCAGCCCGTCGAGGATCTCGCCGGGGATCCGCTCGTCGGAGAAGGGGAAGCGGCTGGTGTGCCGCTGCCGTACGGCGGGGTACAGGTCCGCCGGGCCGGACTCCACCGGGCCGGACTCCACCGGCCCTGGCTCCTGGAGCACGACATCGGCCAGGTGCCAGGGGTCGCGCGGATCGGGGAGCAGCTCGGTGGCGGCGTCCCGCCCGTGGTGGGCGGCGGAGACCCGCAGGTTGAACAGCGCGGCCCCGCAGCCGAGGTGCAGCCCGCGCCCCTCCGGGTCACCGGCCGGGAGCGAGCGTGACGGGTCGCCGTACACGGCGATCGAACGGGTGCCCGCGCGGTGGACGAACCTCCAGGGCTGGGCGTTGTGCATGGACGGTGCGGTGACGGCGTCCGCGACCAGCGAGGTCACGGTCTCCACGAGGTGGTCTGTGGTCGGCATGGCTTCCTCTCCGGTGCTCCCTGGGCTCCCTGGGCTCCAGCCTCCCGGAGAGGACGCCGTACGCAGCAGGGGCCGAACGGCCCTGCCCCGGGGACCGACCGGGGTCCCGTTCCGTCCCGGAGGCCCCTGGCCGCCGCCCTCCCCCCGATGCCAGCCTCGGGAGGGAGGAGCCAGGCCCTGCGGTGGCACCGGCCATGATCGCGTCGAGCAGCGCGTCCTCGTCGTCGAAGGACGTCAGCATCAGGCAGGCCAGCTCCGGCATCCGCGAGCGCAGCTCCCGGCAGACCGCGATGCCGTCCCCGTCCGGCAGCCGGACGTCGAGCACCGCCACATCGGGCCGGAGCGCGGGTCCGCGGGCCAGCGCCTGGGCCGCCGTGGACGCCTCTCCGACGACCTCCATGCCCGGCTCGGCCCCCAGCAGATCGTGCAGCCCCCGGCGTACGACCTCGTGGTCGTCCAGCAGGAAGACCCGGATCGGAGCACCGGCTGCGGCGGTCGGTGTGCCGGACATGGGCGGCCCCCGGTGGTCGGCTCGTCGGGCGTTCGGCCAGGGCTTTCGTCGGGGTCGGGCCCCGGCGGCCCCGTCTCCCCGCATTGTCCCAGGGGCGGCGCCGAAGGGCCTCCGGGATCCGTTCTCCGCTGGTCAGTGCAGGTGGCGGAAGGCGTTGGCGTAGGCTTGCCAGCTGACTGGACAAGACCTGCCCACCCGTGCGCGCGCCGTTGCGGTGGGGTGACTTTCGGAGGTTCGCGTACATGCCGAGCAGCAGTCGTACGGCACTGGTCGAGGACCTGATGGGGCGTTTCCCCGAGGTGCCCCGGGAAGCCGTCATCAAGGAGGACCTGCTGCGCGGCGGCATGGCCTTCGACGAGTCCGCGCTCAGCGGATCCATCGGCGGTGCCACCGGTGACGTGAAGCCGAAGTCGTACTTCATCTTCTCCTTCGACCACCGCACCCTGCCCGAGCTCGGTGCCGCCGCGCTCAACCGGCCGCCCGAGGAGGTCGTCCTCACCGGCGGCCCCTACGGGCTGCGCCGCACGGTCGTGTCGGTGCGCGTCAACCCCGACTCCCCGTACGTCGTGCGCGGCGGCGAGGACGGGACGCTCGGCCTCTACCTGGACGGGGCGCGGATCGCGGACGTCGGCCTCCCGCCGATGCCGGAGTACTACCGCCACCAGCTCTCCAACGGCAAGTCCGTGATGGAGGTCGCCCCCACCATCCAGTGGGGCTACCTCATCTATCTGACGGTCTTCCGGGTGTGCCAGTACTTCGGCGCCAAGGAGGAGTGCCAGTTCTGCGACATCAACCACAACTGGCGCCAGCACAAGGCGGCCGGCCGCCCGTACACCGGGGTCAAGCCGGTCGAGGAGGTGCTGGAGGCCCTGGAGATCATCGACCGGTACGACACCGCCGGCGTCTCCCGTGCCTACACGCTCACCGGCGGCTCGATCACCTCCCAGGTCGCCGGCCGCGACGAGGCCGACTTCTACGGGCACTACGCCAAGGCCATCGAGGAGCGCTTCCCCGGCCGCTGGACCGGCAAGGTGGTGGCCCAGGCGCTGCCCCGCGAGGACGTGCAGCGCTTCCACGACTACGGCATCCGCATCTACCACCCCAACTTCGAGGTGTGGGACCGCCGCCTCTTCCAGCTGCACTGCCCCGGCAAGGAGCGGTACGTCGGCCGCGACGAGTGGCACCGCCGGATCCTGGAGTCCGCCGAGGTGTTCGGCCCGCGCAACGTCATCCCGAACTTCGTCGCGGGCATCGAGATGGCCGAGCCCTTCGGCTTCACCAAGGTGAGCGAGGCGATCGACTCGACCACCGAGGGCCTGCGGTTCTTCATGTCGAACGGGGTCGTGCCGCGCTTCACCACCTGGTGCCCGGAGCCCACCACCCCGCTCGGCAAGGCCAACCCGCTGGGCGCGCCACTGGAGTACCACATCCGGCTGCTCCAGGCGTACCGGGCGACGCTGGAGGAGTTCGGCCTCAACTCCCCGCCCGGCTACGGCCCGGCGGGACCCGGCCGCGCGGTCTTCTCGGTGAGCTCCTTCATGGACAGCCTGGAAGGCCTGGAGGAGGAGCCGGTCGCCTGACGTTCCCCGGGGAACGGGTACCGTTCCCCGCGTTCGGGCACGGATCGGGCGCGAAAACCGGCGGAGCGGACACCGGAAGCGCCCGGAAAGGCCGGTGGTACCGGTGTGACCAGCGGCGGTTCGCCGACGGAAACGGGCACGAACGGGCAGAGGGGATGCGGCGAAGAGCCTGGTCGAGCGGCTGACCCTGCTTGTAAAAACGTCACATGGGCCCGAACGGACCGGGTCGCCGCCTGAAAAGTGCCACCGCAAGAGCCAGGGATGTGTGTCGTGGACACCGACGAACGCCGCAGGGGAATTCTCGACACCGCCCGCCGGGACGGATCGGTCGAGGTGAACGCCCTGGCAACGCTGTTCAAGGTGGCCAAGGAGACCGTCCGCCGCGATCTCCACGTACTGGAGGAGCACGGTCTCGTCCGCCGGACCCACGGCGGCGCCTACCCGGTGGAGTCGGCGGGCTACGAGACCACGCTCGCGGTCCGCACCACCCGTAACGTCCCGCAGAAGTCGCGGATCGCGGCCGCCGCCGCCGATCTGCTCGGGGACGCCGAGACCGTCTTCGTCGACGAGGGCTTCACCCCCCAGCTCGTCGCCGAGGCGTTCCCCCGGGACCGCCCGCTGACCGTGGTCACGGCGTCCCTGGCCGTCGCCACCGTCCTCGCGGACGCCGAGAAGATCTCCGTCCTGCTGCTCGGCGGCCGGGTGCGCGGATCCACCATGGCCACCGTCGACCACTGGGCCTCCAAGATGCTCGCCGGCTTCGTCATCGACCTGGCGTATGTCGGTGCCAACGGCATCTCCCGCGAGTACGGCCTCACCACCCCCGACCCGGCCGTCAGCGAGGTCAAGGCCCAGGCCATGCGCAGCTCCCGGCGCCGGGTCTTCGCCGGGATCCACTCCAAGTTCGGCGCGGTGAGCTTCTGCCGGTTCGCCGGTGTCGGCGACTTCGAGACGATCGTCACCGACGCGGGGCTCTCCTCGGCCGAGGCCCAGCGCTACTCCCTCATGGGCCCCCAGGTCATCCGCGTCTGACCCGCGCCCCGGCCTCGTACCGGCCGCGCACCCCCTGACCACCGCGCCCCGCCCCCCGTCGGGGCGCGCTTCGCCCTGCCCGCACGACCCGCCCCCGCAGAACCCGCGCCACCCCCTCGCCCGACCCGATCACCGAGCCGCTACCGACTGATCAGGAGTCCCCATGCGCCACCACCCCCGCCGACGACACGGCCCACGCCGCCTGCCACGCGCCGGCGCCGCGGTCACGGCACTCGCCCTCCTCGCCACCGGCTGCGCCGGAGCGGGCGGGACCTCCTTCGGGGGCGGTGACGCCCTCAACGTCCTGATGGTGAACAACCCGCAGATGGTCGAACTGCAGAAGCTGACCAAGGAGCACTTCACCAAGGAGACCGGCATCACCGTCCACTTCACGGTGCTGCCCGAGAATGACGTCCGCGACAAGATCAGCCAGGACTACTCCAACCAGGCCGGCCAGTACGACATCGCCACCATCTCCAACTTCGAGCTGCCGTTCTTCGCCGAGAACGGCTGGCTGCGCCCGCTGGACGAATACGTCGACGCCGACCCGGACTTCGACCAGCAGGACATCCTCCCGCCGCTGCGCGAGTCGCTGACCCACAAGGACGGCAAGCTCTACGCCCAGCCCTTCTACGGCGAATCCTCCTTCCTGATGTACCGCAAGGACGTCTTCGAGAAGGAAGGGCTCACCATGCCCGCCAAACCGACCTGGAAGGAGGTCGCCGAACTCGCCGCGAAGACCGACGGATCGCAGCGCGGGATGAAGGGCATCTGCCTGCGCGGCCTGCCCGGCTGGGGCGAGGTCATCGCTCCGCTCACCACCGTCGTCAACACCATGGGCGGCACCTGGTTCACCGAGGACTGGCAACCGCAGCTGACCTCACCGGAGTTCAAGAAGGCCACCAAGTTCTACGTCGACCTGGTGCGCGAACACGGAGAGCTCGGCGCCCCGCAGTCCGGGTACGCCGAGTGCCTCAACAACATGACCCAGGGCAAGACCGCCATGTGGTACGACGCCACCGCCGGCGCCGGATCGCTGGAGGCCAAGAACTCCCCGGTCAAGGGCAAGATCGGCTACGTACCGGCCCCCGTCGAGCAGACCAAGAGCTCCGGCTGGCTCTACACCTGGGCCTGGGGCATGCAGAACGCCTCCAAGAAGGCCGACGACGCCTGGAAGTTCATCTCCTGGGCCTCCGGCAAGGAGTACGAGGAGCTCGTCGGCGCCACCAGCGGCTGGTCCAACGTTCCTGCGGGCAAACGGGCGTCCACCTACGCCCACCCCGACTACCGCAAGGAAGCAGGGGCGTTCGCCGACGTCACCCAGCAGGCCATCTCCGAGGCCGACCCCAACAACCCCGGCACCCAGCCGCGCCCCACGGCGGGCATCCAGTTCGTCGGCGTACCGGAGTTCACCGACCTGGGCACCAAGGTCGCGCAGGAGATCAGCGCCGCCATCGCGGGCCGCCAGTCGGTGGACGCCGCACTCGCCACCTCCCAGAAGCTGGCCGAGAAGGTCGCGGAGGAGTACCGATGACCACGACCACCGCCGTACGGCCGACCCCGCCCCGGCCGGCCCCGCCCGGCAAGCGCCCTACGGGCGGCAGAGCCAAGGCCTGGGCCACCCGCGCACCGCTGCTCCCCGCGCTCGTCTTCCTGATCGTGGTCACCCAACTGCCCTTCGTGGCAACGCTGGTGATCTCCTTCTTCGACTGGAACTCGCTCAAGCCGGACCAGCGCCACTTCACCGGATTCGCCAACTACGGCTCCGTCTTCACCGACCCGGCCCTGCGTGAATCGGTCCTCACCACCGTCCTGCTCACCGCGACGGTCGTGATCATCAGCGTCGCACTCGGCCTCGCCTTCGCCCTGCTCCTGGACCGCACCTTCTTCGGCCGCGGCTTCGTCCGCACCCTCCTCATCACGCCGTTCCTCATCGTGCCGGTCTCGGCGGCGCTGCTCTGGAAGCACGCGCTCTACAACCCCGAGTACGGCCTGTTCAACGGTGTGCTGACCTGGTTCGGCAACCTCTTCGGCATCGAGTCCATCGCCCAGCCGGAGTGGACCTCCGAGATGCCGCTGATGGCCGTCGCCGCTGCCCTCGTCTGGCAGTGGACGCCGTTCATGATGCTGATCCTGCTGGCCGGACTGCAGAGCCGCCCCGCCGAGATGATGGAGGCCGCCCGCCTCGACGGCGCCGGGCCCTGGCAGATGTTCCGCTTCCTGACCCTGCCGCACCTGCGCCGCTACCTCGAACTCGGCGTCCTGCTGGGCTCGGTGTACATCGTGCAGAACTTCGACGCCGTGTTCACCATCACCGCGGGCGGCCTCGGCACCGCCAACCTCCCGTACACCGTCTACGAGACCTTCTACCGGGCCCATGAGTACGGACTGGCGTCCGCCGTGGGCGTGGTCGTGGTGATCGGCACCGTGATCATCGCGACCTTCGCGCTCCGGGTGGTCTCCTCCCTCTTCCGTGAGGAGGCGAGCCGCGCATGAGCGCCTCGACCGCAGCCCCGACCCGCACCCGAGCCACCGCGAAGGCCACCGCGCCGACGGCCCGCGCCCGCAGGCGCTCCACCGTCCTCGGCCTGGCCGCCTGGGCCGTAGGCCTCGTCTTCTGCCTGCCCGCCCTGTGGATGGTGCTGACCTCCTTCCACTCGGAGGCCGACGCCGCGACCAACCCGCCGTCCCTGGCAGCCGCGTTGACACTCGACGGCTACCGCACCTTCTTCGGCGGCGGAGGCGGCCCGACCCCCTGGCCCCCGCTGGTCAACTCCCTCACCGCGTCGCTGTTCTCCACGCTGCTGGTGCTCCTGCTGGCGCTGCCCGCCGCGTACGCGCTCTCCATCCGGCGGGTCCGCAAGTGGACCGACGTGATGTTCTTCTTCCTCTCCACCAAGATGCTGCCGGTGGTCGCCGGTCTGCTGCCGATCTACCTGTTCGCGAAGAACACCGGGCTCCTGGACAACATCTGGCTGCTCGTCCTGCTCTACACCTCGATGAACCTGCCGATCGCGGTCTGGATGATGCAGTCCTTCCTCGCCGACGTGCCCGTCTCCATCATCGAGGCGGCCCAGGTCGACGGAGCGAGGCTGCCGACGGTCCTCGGCCGCGTCGTCGCCCCGGTCGCCGCCCCCGGCATCGCCGCCACAGCCCTGATCTGTTTCATCTTCAGCTGGAACGAGCTGTTGTTCGCCCGGGTGCTGACCGGCGTGGTCGCCGGGACGGCGCCCGTCCACCTGACCACCTTCGTCACCAGCCAGGGCCTCTTCCTCGCCCAGCTGTGCGCCGCGTCCGTGGTCGTGTCCCTGCCGGTGCTCATCGCCGGCTACGCCGCCCAGGACAAACTCGTCCAGGGCCTTTCACTGGGAGCAGTCAAATGAGGGCAGCCATCGTCGAGGCCCCCGGCAAGGTGTCCGTCACCACGGTCGACGACCCCAAGCCCGGCCGGCGGGACGTGGTCGTGAAGGTGGCGTCCTGCGGGCTCTGCGGCACCGATCTCCACATCCTCCAGGGCGAGTTCGCGCCCACCCTGCCGATCGTCCCGGGCCACGAGTTCGCCGGCGAGATCGTCGCCGTCGGCACCGGAGTCACCGAGCTGGCCGTCGGCGACAAGGTGGCCGTCGACCCCTCGCTGCACTGCCACGAGTGCCGCTACTGCCGCTCCGGCCGCGGCAACCTCTGCGACAACTGGGCGGCGATCGGCGTCACCGTCCCCGGCGGAGCGGCCGAGTTCGCCGTCGCCCCGGTCGCCAACTGCGTCAAACTGCCCGAGCACATCGACGTCCGCGACGCGGCCCTGATCGAGCCGCTCTCCTGCGCGGTGCGCGGCTACGACGTCCTGAAGGGCAACCTGGGCGCCGAGGTCCTCATCTACGGCTCCGGGACGATGGGCCTGATGATGCTGGAGCTGGCCAAGCGCACCGGCGCCGCGTCGGTGGAGGTCCTGGACATCAACGCGCAGCGCCTGGAGACCGCGAAGCTGCTCGGCTGCACGGGCGCGGCCGCCCGCGCGGAAGAGCTGGACCGGCCCGGCGGCTGGGACGTGGTCATCGACGCCACCGGCAACGCGGGAGCGATCCAGGACGGCCTGGGCCGGGTCGCCAAGGGCGGTACGTTCCTCCAGTTCGGGGTGGCCGACTACGCCACGACCGCGGTGATCGAGCCGTACCGGATCTACAACCAGGAGATCACCATCACCGGCTCGATGGCGGTCCTGCACAGCTTTGAGCGGGCCGCCGCACTCTTCGCGAGCGGCGTGCTGGACCCGGCGGTCTTCATCAGCGACCGGCTGCCGCTGGAGCGGTACCCGGAGGCGATCGACCAGTTCAAGGCGGGGGTGGGGCGGAAGATCGTGGTGCAGCCGTAGGGGCGCGCGTGCCGGAGGCGGTGGTGCGGGGCCTCCGGCACGCGCGCCGACGCCCGTACGGGCGTCGGCGGTGGTTCTAGATCACGTTGGCGAACCGCTTGAACGCGGCCTGGGTGCCGGACCCGGCGATTCCGTCGATGGCCCCGGTATAGTTGTAGTGGGCCTTGAGGAAGCGCTGGAGCGCCTTCACCGTGCCGCTGCCGACGATCCCGTCGATGGCCCCGGTGTAGTTCCAGTACTTCTTGAGGAAGCGCTGCTCCGCCTTCCAGCTTTCGGTGCCGAGCTGGCCGTCGATGGCTCCGTTGTAGTTGTAGTACGTCTTCAGCCAGCGCTGGACGTTCTTCGCCTGGGCGCTGCTCAGCCCCAGGTTGACCACGGCGAACGGGGCGACGGCGTCCGCGCTCACGGCGGGCTGCTGGGCCGGCGGGGTCGCCGCGACACTGGTGCCCGCGGTCGCCAGCCCCCCGACGGCGATACCGACGGCGGTGGTGACACTGACGAGCGTCTTGACCAAGACGTTCGATCGCATGCTGTTCCCTCTCGGGTCATGGCGCGGCGGCCCGGACGGCCGGCGCGCTGGATGGCAAAGGCGATGCGTGTCGTGCACAGGGCGGTTCCCCCGCCCTGTGGGCGCCCGGTCGTCGTGCGTTCCCCGGCGCCCACAAGAACTCTGACCGATCGGCAGTGAACTGTCCTTGACCATCAGTGCCAGGCTGTTGACTCGTAGCGCCATCGTTCCGGCAGACGGGCTCTGCGCTCTACGCCGGAATCGGGTCCCGGTCGGCGGCGGGCGGCAGGGCCGGCGACCGCAGCTCCGTGGCCAGCTGCTGCCGGTGCTCCAGCTCCCGGTACTCCCGGGGCGCCATGCCGTACGCGGCGGAGAAGGAGCGGCTGAAGTGCGCGGCGCTCGTGTAGCCGCAGCGCTGCGCGATGGTCTGGACGGACGTCGTGTACTGCGCCGGGTCGGCCAGGCGGCGACGGGCCTCCGCCAGGCGCCGGCCGCGGATGTAGGCCGCCGCGGTGATCCCCTCGGCCTCGAACAGCCGGTGCAGCTGCCGCGGCGAGACGAAATGGGCGGCGGCGACGCTCCGCGGGGTCAGCGCCGGATCATGACAGTTCTGCTGGATGTAGGAGCGAATGAGGAGGAATGTGTTTCTTCGCCTCGTCTCCGTGCAGAGAGAGGCCTCCGCGTCCAGTTCGCGAGCCGCGAGTCCGGCGACGAGATCCAGCAGGATCTGCTTGAGCCGGGGCATGTCGGACGGCCGGTGCGCGGAATTCCGGGAGACGAGGTGTGACAGTAAATGCGAGAGAACCGCTCCGAATCCCTCCTGTCCGGAAATGCGGCGGCCGACTATGCGGCCGATGGCTCTTTCGGCCGTTGCCGGAAAGTTGCTCCGGGGGATCTCGACGCCGATCCCGACGGCCAGTTCGCTCTCTTCCACTTCGACATCGCACGGCTGTGAACTGTTCAGCAGGTAAAGGTCGTCGACTGCGGAGAGGTGTCTCCGCCCGTTGTGGTCCACCCTCAGTCGGCCGCTTCCCGGCAGGACGAGGGTGAGGTGGTAGAGCTCGGGGTCGCCCTGCCGGACCAGTTCGGCCGTCCGGCGATAGCGTGACGCCTGCATGGCCACCGGCCAGAGCAGAACGTCGTCCAGGGTCAGCAGGCGGGTATGACCCCAGAAGTCGGAAGAGTGCCGGCTGCTGATATGCATCGGGGACATGGTGGCCGCCATGGCTTCCCGCCATACGTCGAATCTGATGTCCGGAGCCACGTCGTCCGTTCGGAGAACCGTTTCGGGGAGCATGTCTCTCCTTCACCGCAGTTCCTCGGGCGCAGGCGTTTTTTCCGCCCGGAGTCCTTGCCGTGATGATATCGACGGCATCCCTTCGGCGCAGCGAGCCGCCGGCAGCCGAGGAAGCCCTCCGGTGGACGGCCATGTCCACCGGAGGGCCTCTGCGCTGCGAGCAGGTTCGGATCAGGGGAAGTTGACGACCGTCGAAGGGATCGTCGACGTCCCCGAGGTGGGTGAGCCGATGTTGTTGATCACGTGCTGGTACTGCCCGTTGCCGCCGAGCGAGACGACCAGGAGGTTGTGGAACTTCACGCCCGGCTTGACCGGTGCCTTGAAGCCGTGTTCCTGGATGATCGTCGGGTCGACGTTGTAGTAGCAGTAGCTGCCCATGCCCCAGCCCTCGTGCTGGTTCACCGAGTCGTCGACCCGGTAGGCCGCGTACCCCTTGGTGGCGCCGTTCTGGATGGCCGCCTGGTTGGGGGCGTCGTACGCCTTCTCGTTCTGGAAGAAGATCGTGCGGCCGCGTTCGCCGTACCACTCGACGTCGTACTTGTTGAAGTGCTCGACGAACAGCCCGGTGGCGAGCACGTCGTCGCCGTTGACCCGGACGCCGTAGTCGGCCCGGTTGGTCTCCCAGCCCCAGCCCTCGCCGTGGTCCGCGCGCCAGATCCAGGTGTGGTCGATGATCACGTCGTCGCTGTTGACCACCAGGCTGGTGGTCGCCTTGCCGGGACCCGCGCCGCCGATGCGGATGAACACGTCCTGCACGGTGGTGGGGTTGACCGCGTGGTCGGCGGAGGCGCCCTGCGGACCGACCTCCAGCAGCGTGGGCGAGTTGACGGGACCGGCGTCGATGAGGAAGCCGGCCAGCTTGACGCCGTCGACGTCGGCGACCTTCATCGCCGTGATGCCGTTGTCCGGGATGATCGTCGCGAGGCCGAGACCGAGCACGACGGTGTTGGCGCGGTTCACGTTGATCGTCTGGTCGATGTGGTAAACCCCGGGCGTGAACAGCAGGTTGAGGCCCTGCGCGAGCGCCGCGTTGATCGTGGCCGCGGTGGCGCCCTGCTTGACGACGTAGAAGCGGTTCAGCGGGATGGACTCACCCTGCTGGTTCCCGCCGTCCCACGAGACGCCGCGCGCGTTGACACGCTTCGCGGGCACGAACACCTTGTACTCGTTGCCGTCCAGGTAGAGGAACGGCTTCTCGCGCGAGATCGGAGTGGTGTCCAGCGTGGTGTACGGCGGGCTCGGATAGCTGGTCGCGGGCGCGCCCTGCACCCCGGAGAAGGTCATGTTCCAGACCGCGTTGGTCCAGCCGCCGACCGAGCTGTCGCGGGTGTACCACTGCTGCTGGGAGTACGGGCCCACGGTGCCGTCGATCTTGCTGTCCGCGATGTAGCCGCCGCTGGCCCAACCGTAGCCGTTCGGGGCCAGGTTGAGGCCGCCCTTGACGTGCATACGGCGGAACGGCGCGGCCTGCGAGACGGCCCAGCGGTTGGTGCCGTTGACCGGATTGAGGGTGAGGTTCTCCGCCGCGCGCCAGAAGTTCTGCGTGGCGTTGCCGTTGAACCAGCCCGCGTCCACGGTCACATCACCGTTGAAGGTGGTGGAGTTGGGGTGGAGGCCGAGGCCCGCGATCTGGGTGTAGAACCCGATCTGCGCGTTGATGTTGTTGTACGTACCGGGCTTGAACAGCAGCGCGTGCCGGCCGTTGCCGAACTGCGCGGACTCCTGCTGCCGGAAGATCTCGTCGACCCTGCCCTGGATGTTCGGCGTGGAAGGGTCGAAGACATGGACGTTCGGGCCGAGGTCGCCGCCGCCCGGAATCTGCGGGCCGCCGCCTCCGTCCCGCGTACCGAAGACCTTGAACTCCCAGAGGGAGTAGCCGTATCCGGTGGCGCGCTGGGTGCCGGTGAGGCGTACGTAACGGGCCTCGCCGGAGACGGTGAGCGTCTCGTTGCCGCCCTGGCCGGTGGTGGTGGAGTAGGCGTTCGTCCAGGTGGTGCCGTTGGTGGAGGTCTCGATGCGGTAGCTCCTCGCGTACGCGGTCTCCCAGGAGAGCTCCACCCGGCTGAGCGCGGCCGGGGAGCCGAGGTCGATCCGTATCCACTGCGGGTCGGAGAACGCGCTGGACCAGCGGGTGCCGGGGTTGCCGTCGACCGCGTTGCCGGCGGCCGTACCGCCGTTCTCCTGGCTGGAGGCGGTCACCGGACTGCCCTGGGAGAGCAGGACGGGCGCGGCCTGTGCCGGAGCGGTCTGCATGACGCCGAGCAGGGTGGCGACCAGGGTGGTCACCAGCGCGAAGCCGATTCCGCGCCGTCGGTGGAGTGCGGCCACCGGGGGCCTCGAGGGTCTGACGAGGGCAACAGGCATGTCCTGATCTCCTGAGGTGTCAGCTGTGCGGGGGGCGGGAGGCGGGGGTGGCACGCGCTCCCGGTGAAGAAAGAGAGCGCTCTCTCGGTAGCCGAATGATTCTCCCGGGTTTCGGCCGCGTCAAGAGTTGTGCACAGGATCACCGGGATCGGCCTCCGAGGGTGCCTGATGTTTCATCTCCTGAAAGCGCAAGGGGAGTTGGCGGTGGACTGGCGGGACAAGTCGGGCGAGGCCCTTCAGGTGTCCGGGCCAACTGCCCCGTAACCCCTTGACGGTTGGCGTCGCTCCCGCCACGCTCCCCACTGCGGGGAGCGCTCTCTCGGCCTCCATCCCGCTACAGAGCAAGGAGTCCACATGAATGCCCGTGGAACACCACGGCTTCGAGGCACCGTGGCCGTCATGGCCGCGGTGGCCCTCCTGTTCACCCTCGCGGTGGCCCTCGCCCCGGAACGGGCCGTCGCCGCCCCCGCCCTCGTCTCGCAGGGCAAGCCGGCCACCGCCTCCAGCGCCGAAGGCCCGTTCACCGCGCCCAACGCAGTGGACGGCAACCGCGGCACCCGCTGGTCCAGCGAGTTCAGCGACAACCAGTGGATCCGCATCGACCTCGGTACGGCCACGGCCGTCGGACAGGTCGTCCTGGACTGGGAGGCCGCGTACGCCAAGGGCTACCGGATCGAACTCTCCGCCAACGGCACCGACTGGACGACGATCCACTCCACCACCACCGGCACCGGAGGCGTCGAGACGCTCACCGTCTCGGGAACCGGCCGCTACATCCGGCTCGTCGGCACCCAGCGCGCCACCCCGTGGGGCTACTCCCTCCACGAGTTCCAGGTCTACTCGACCACCGGCGGTACCGGCCCCGGCGGCGACGTCCTGCTCTCGTACGGCAAGACCGGCTCCGCCTCCACCTCCCAGCACGACGGCACCTGCTGGCAGTGCGGCCCGGACAAGGCCTTCGACCGTGACCCGGCGAGCCGCTGGGCCACCAGCCCCGAGGGCGGCTGGACCGACCCCGGCTGGATCGCGGTCGACCTCGGCGCCCGCGCCGAGATCCACCGCGTGGTCCTCCAGTGGGACCCGGCGTACGCCCGCGCCTACCGCATCGAGGTCTCCGACAACGGAACCGACTGGCGGACGATCCACCAGACCACCACCGGCGCCGGCTTCAAGGAGACCCTGAACGTCACCGGCACCGGCCGCCACGTACGCCTGTACGCCACCCAGCGCAGCGGCCAGTACGGCTACTCGCTCTGGGAGTTCCAGGTCTGGGGCACCGGCGGCGCGCCGATCCCCGCACCGCCGCTGCCGCCGGAACCCACCTACGACCGGCTGGTCTTCAGCGACGAGTTCAACGGCCCCGCCGGTGCCGCACCCGACCCGGCCAAGTGGGTCCCGGAGACCGGAACCGGCCCGAACAACGAGCTGGAGTACTACACGAACAACAAGAACGCCGCCCAGGACGGCAACGGCAACCTCGTCCTGGAGGCCCGCCGCGAAGTCACCCCCGGCTCGTCCTGCCCGCGCGACCCGCTGAGTTCCAGCACCACCTGCCAGTACACCTCGGCGCGGCTCAACACCTACGGGAAGTTCCAGTTCACCTACGGCCGGGTCGAGGCGCGCATCAAGGTCTCCGGCACGCAGGGGCTCTGGCCCGCGTTCTGGATGCTGGGCGCGGACTACTTCGACAAGGGGCGTCCGTGGCCCTACACCGGTGAGATCGACATCATGGAACACGTCGGCAAGGAGCCGAAGACCACCTACTCCACGCTGCACGCACCCGCCTACAACGGTGCGGCCGGCTACGGAGGCCCGCACTCACTGCCCGGCGGCGCGAACTACGCCGACGACTTCCACACCTTCTCGGTGGACTGGAACAGCACGGGCATGACGTTCCGGGTCGACGGCCAGGTGTCGTTCCGGGTCGACCGGGAGGAGCTGGAGCGCACCCGCGGACCGTGGGTGTTCGACCACGACTTCTTCCTGATCCTCAACAACGCGGTCGGCGGTGACTGGCCGGGTCCGCCGGACACCACCAGCCGCTTCCCGCAGAAGCTGAGCGTCGACTACATCAAGGTCTGGCAGTAGCCCCACTCCGGCGGAGGGCGGCCCGGGCCGCCCTCCGCCGGAGCCTCAGCGGGCTTCGTACACGATCCAGAGCGGCCCTTCGGCCAGATCGATCCGCTCGCCGTCCGGTGTGGTGAACCGCGTGTCCGCGTCCGCCACGGGCCGCGTCCACCGGGCCTCGTACGCCCTGCCGTCCCGCAGCACCTGCGCTCCACCCGACCCCACGGTCTCGGTGAACGGCGTGTTGTTCCCGGACCGGTCGCCGAAGGACGACGGACGTACGGTCACCTCCTGCACGATCACCGTGGCGGCCCCGAGCTGCCCACCCTCGCTCCCACGGGCCGGCGAGCCGTCCATGGCGATCAGCCACCGCTCGCGCTCGGCGGACCAGGTGAAGGTGGTGCGCGCGGACGGGAAGCGGACCGTACGGCTCTCCTCGGTGCTCCCGCCGGACGGCGCCGGCCCGAACCGCAGCCCCAGTGCCTCCACGGCCCCGGTCCCCGAAGCGGTGTACGGAATCCGCTCCGGCCGCAGGTAGAGGTTGTGCGGCGCCGGCCGCTCGGAGTCCCGGAAGTACGCCCCCGGCGCGGCCGACGGCGGTACGGCGTCGAGCGGCGCTCGCTCGATGGCCGGCAGCAGCCTGCTCTGCGCCCCCGAGAAGGCGAGCACCGGCCGGTCGAACTGGCGCAGCAGCTCCAGATCGGTCTCCCGGGCGCTGCGGACCGGCCCGATCACCGGCGGTACCTCGGAGGAGTAGACCGCGAGGAGCCGACTGAGCCCGGCCTCCACCTGCTCGACGTAGACGACGTCCGCCTGCTGGAGACCGGTCTGCGGCCGGGCCGGCACCACGTTGTCGATCTTCACCGCGAGCACCTTGGCGTCCGCCCCCGTACCGGACGGAGTGCTGCTCCGGCTCTCGGGCGCCGAACCGCCGCCGCCCGTGCAGCCGGCCGCGAGGAGGACGAGGAGGAGCGCCATGACGAGCGCGGCGGCCGGGGCCTTCGACCGGGGGGCCATGGGCGTCCGGGGGGCTGCGGCCCTGCGGAGGGGTGCGGACATGGCGACGACCGTCCTTCCGGGGCACCGGCCGGCCGTCCCGGCGGAGCGCTGCCGCGTCGGGCCCTTCCTCCATCATCACGCACCGGGCCTGCTCACGGTTGCGTACGCGCCCGCCACACGCCCCGGGTGCACAGCCCACCAGCCGACATGGCTGGAACTGCACGGCGCCGCGCCCTCGATTCCGCTTCCGATGGGACCGTTCGCTCTCTACGGTTGCACCAGCGACGGGTTACGTGTCCGTACGGTGACGGGTGAGGCGGAGGGGGGTCCGGTGGAAGCCGAGTTGACGGCGCTGGCGGCATCAGGTGCGACGGCCTTCGTGGGGCTGATGGCGACCGAGGCGTGGAACCAGGTGCGCGGCCGGGTGGCCCGGTTCCTGGCGCGCGGCGAGGACGGCGAGGACGTGGACGCCGAGCTGGAGGAGTCCCGCGCGGAGCTGCTGGCGGCGCGCCGCAGCGGCGACGAGGACGGGGCCGCGGACATCGCCGCGGAGTGGCGCGTCAGGCTCCGCCGGGCCCTGCGCGACAACCCGGAGGCCGAGCGGGAGCTGCTGAGCCTGCTCGACGAACTGGCCCCGCACCAGCCGCCCGCACCCACCGTCACGGTCAACAACAGCACCAACGGCGGGACGTATTACGGCCAGGTGATCCAGGGGCACGACATCTCCGGGCTGACCTTCAACGGCGGGGGTGCGGCGGCTCCCCGGCCGGAACCGGGCACCAGGTGAGCGCCCCGGGCGCCGGTGACGGGTCCCACCACACCGCCGCGCGGAACGATCTCTCCGGCACCGTCCACGGCCCGGTCGTGCAGGCCGCCACGATCCACGGCGGCATCACGTACGCCGTCCAGCAGGCGCCTCCGACCGGTCCTCGCGTCACACCCGACGAGATCCCGCCACTGATGGTGCGGTTCATCAACCGGACCGAGAACCTCGCCGGCCTCGACGGCCGGCCGACGACCGGGGAGCACGGCGCAGGCGTCGGTTTCGCCGTGCTGCACGGACCGCCCGGCGTGGGCAAGACCGCGCTGGTGACCCGGTGGGCGGAACAGGGCCGGGAGCGGTTCCCGGGCGGACAGATCTACGTGGACTTCGCGGCCCTGCGCGGAGAGACGGCGGGAGCCGACGTCTCCGAGGCGGCCCGCTGCTGCCTGAGGTCCCTCGGCGTCGACGACGCCTACATTCCGGCCTCGTTCGCGGACCGGGTCCGGCTCCTGCGAAGTCTGTCCGCGGACCGGAGGCTGCTGATCTTCCTGGACAACGTCTCCCAGCCCGGCCAGGCCGCCGCGCTGATCCCGAAGGGGAAGGGCAGCTTCCTCGTGGTGGCCGGCGGCAGCGGGCTCGGGGAACTCGTCCACGACGGCGCCCGGCTGATGGCCGTGGAGCCGCTCGACCGGTACAGCGCCCTGGAGTTGCTCGCCGACCGGTGCGGCGCGGAGAAGGTCGCCGCCGACCCGGCCTCGGCGGAGCGCCTGGTGGAGCTCTGCGAAGGGCTGCCGGTGGCGCTGCACGTGGTCGCCGGGCGGCTGGTGGCCCGGCCGCGCCTCACCCTGGCGGCGCTCACGGCGGAGCTGGCCGCGGAGGAGCGCCGACTGGCAGGAATGTCCCTCGGAAAGGAACGGTCCGTGGCCGCCGCATTCGACCTCGTCTACCGCGAACTCGCCCCGGAACCGGCCCGCCTCTACCGCCTGATGGGCTGGTACCCGGGAGCCACCTTCGACGCCGGAGCCGCCGCGGTGGCGGCGGGCCTGGACCCGCGGCGCACCGCCGAAGCCCTGGAAGCACTGACCGGTGCCAGCCTGCTGGAGGAGACGCCGGACGGCCGCTTCCGCTTCCACGACCTCGTACGGCTGCACGCCGGTGACCGCGCGGCGGAGGAGGAGGCACCGGCCGAGCGGCCCGCCCTCCTGCGCCGGGTGACCCTCCACTACCTGGCCCTCACCGCCCTGGCCGACCGGGCGATCCGGCTGGACCGGCTGCGGATCGCCGACCTCGACCACCTGCTCGCCACCGTCCCCGACCCCTTCACCGCGCCGGACGCACCCCGGCCCGTGGACTGGCTGGAGGCCGAGCACCGCAACATCCTCGGCGTGCTGCGGGCCGCCGCGCGCGAGGAGACGCTGCGGACGGAGGTGTGGCAGCTGGCGGAGGCCTTCACGGTCCTCTTCCTCCACCACCGGCACCTCGGCGACTGGCGGGAATCGCTCGAACTCGGTGCGGCCGCCGCCGCCGAGGCCCTGGTGCCCGCGGCCGAGGCGCGACTGCGCAGCCTCCTGTCCCGCCCGCTGATGGACCTCGGTGAGGACGAGGCGGCCCGGCGCGAGCTGGACACCGCCCAGGCCTGCGCCGAGGTCTCCGGCCATCTGGTCGTCCGCGCCTCCGTGCAGGAGTTCTCCGGCCGCTACTGGGACCGCCACGACCCGGTCCGGGCCATGGAGGCCTACCGCAGCGCCCTCGACCTCAACACGGCGGCGGACGAAGACCGGGGCGCCGCCATAGCGGCCTACTTCCTCGGCTGCGCCCAGGAGACGGCCGGGAACACCCGCGAGGCCCTGGACACCCTGCGCGGCGCCCACGACCGGCTCCTCGCCCGCAAGGACCTGCGGATGGCGGCCCGGGCCCAGGTGGCCATCGGCATCGCCCACGACCACCTCGACGAGACGGACCAGGCGGTACGGGCCCTGCGGGAAGCGGCGGCCGCCCTCCGCGAGCAGGAGGCCACCCACTACGAGGCCCAGGCGCTCGTCGCGCTGGCCGACATCCAGGAGCGCACGCAAGGCGACGCCCAGGAGGTGCGCACCCGTCTGGAACGTGCCCTGGAGATCTACGAGGCCGGCGGCAGCCCGCGCGCGGAAGAGCTGCGACAGCGGCTGGCGGGAGGCGGCGCGGCGGGGTGAGCCGGACACCGCCTAGCGGGGTGCGGAGCCGGGCGACGGCGATGTACGCAGCCGGAGCGCCACGTCCTCCTCGCGCGTCCCGATCCGCAGGGTGACCAGGACGTCGTCCAGCGGGGCGGCCGCTCGCAGCAGGGCGTAGACGGCGGCGGCCGGCACACCGGGATCCGTCGCCGTCCCGGTCATGGCCGCCTCCACGACCCGGCCGTCCCGCAGCCCCACGAGAAACCCGCCTCCGGCCAGCGCGGTCGCCGCCAGCCGGCAGCCCGGAAGGCGGTCCAAGGTCTCCGCGACCCACCGGAGGCCCGCCGCCGCGGTACGGGCGGGAGCGCCGCCCAGGAGCACCGACGCGCTCTCCACCACCCGCCGGTCCGGCTCCCGCTCGTCGCAGGCGAGATGCCGGAAACGCCCGGCCGCCGCGTCCTCGTCCGCCTCCTCCCGCGACACCGCCGCAGGAAGCCTCCGTACGGTGACGGCACCAGGCCCGCCCCCGGGCGCGGCCGTCGTGGTGACCGTCCAGGCGGTGACCCGCGCGCCCGTCTCCTCGGGCTCGGCCAGGAACCACCGGGGCGGGGGAGCGGGTACGGGCTCGGCCAGGCCGAGCAGGTCGTAGAGCGCCGTACGCAGCAGGGGCAGCGCCTGGCCCGGCTGGTCGAAGGCGCCCTCGGCGACGGTGGCGAAGCGGTCCGGGCGCTGAGCGGTGAGGGCGGACGCGATCTGTTCGTGCAGGTCACCGTGTACGTCGAGCCGGGGGGCCGCACGCCCGAGCGCGGTCACCGCCGTCCCGGGCACGGCCTCGCTGCCGAAGGCGCCCAGCAGAACGGGTTTGCCGAGCGCGGCACCGTACAGCGTCACCGACCCGTGGTCGCCCACGACCAGGTCCGCCGCGATCAGCGCCGGCCGCCACGCGTGGATGTGCGGGACGAGCATCAGCCCCGCGTCCAGCGCCGGCGCGAGGAGATTGCGGATCTGCCAGGCGCCGTGGCCCGACCAGACATTGGGGTGGACGATCGCCGCCACCCGGAACTCGTCGTACGGCAGCGCGGCGAGCACGCGGGCCGCCAGTTCAGGGTGGTGCCCGATCAGCGACGTCGGCCCCCAGGTGGAGCTGAGCACCACCAGCCGGTGCGCATCGGGCACGCCGAGTGCCCGGCGGTAGACGTCCGCCCGGTCCACGCTGCCCAGCAGCTCGTCGTAGCACGGGTCACCCACGAGCAGCGTCCGCCCGGCCGCCTTGGGGTGCGAGGAGAGCAGCTGCTCCTCCTGACCCGGGTGCGAAATGGCCAGCCAGGCCCGGCCGGACTCCAGCAGGCCGTCCGGTACGACCCCGGACAGCCGGTCACCGGACGCGCGGGAGTCCGGCACCTGCTTCTGGAAGCCGATGCCGTGCGGCAGCACGAGCACGGGACAGTGGCCCTCGGGTACGTCGATGTTCTCGCTGGCGGTGAGGATCAGATCGGGCTCCGCGTGGCCCACCTGCTCCCAGGGGATGACCCGGCAGCCCGCGTCGTGCAGCAGGTCGAGCACCCCGTCGTTGAACGCGGAGGTGGGGTCGTGGGCGAAGACGACGGTGACGCGGCGGTCCCCGCGGAGGAGGGCGGGCAGGCATTCGAGGACCCGGACGGTGGAGGTCACCGTACGGGCCGCTACGACCAGGGTCTTCTCACCGTGAAAGGTGCTCCACCGCCCGGCGTCGGTCCCGACGGGGACGCGGAGAGGCTGGCTAGCGTGCATGGCCACCCCGAAAGGCTACGGGTACGCCCGCCCACTCGCGGCTCGCGGCTCGCGGCTCGCGGCTCGCGGCTCGCGGCTCGCGGCTCGCGGCTCGCGGCTCGCGGCTCGCGGCTCGCGGCTATTGTCGGCCTATCGCATCTCAAGCGGTGCTACAACCGTTTCGAGGTCGGATGGAAAGTATGGAAAACGATGATCGTATTGTACGTTCATCGCCCCTCATGCCCCCACGGTCAGCTCATCCCGGCAGATCGGGCAGCGGTCCTTGCCGTCCCAGTCGTCCCACCCGAAGGACGCGGGCGAGAACGTCCGGTCCCGCAGCTCCTTGCGCACCTGGACCCGGTAGGTCCAGACCCGGTCCAGGTAGGGGTGGTAGGCATCGTGGAAGGCCGCGGACGTGGGCCCGGCGCCCGCGCCCACCACACGCTGGACCGCACGCAGTTGCGCGAACATCGCCTGGCCCGCGCCGGCCACATCGGCCGACGCGTCGATGAAGAACCGCTCCCGTACCTCGTGGACGGCCGCCTCGCTCAGGGCCGCGCGGGCGGCCCGGTCCGGGTCGGTCGCGGTGTCCTGGTCCTGGGCGATCTGCCGCAGCCGGGAGTGGCAGTCCCCGACGGCCGAGATGAACTCGATGTACACCGCGCGCCGCCGTTCCGCCGCCTCGCGGTCGTTCTCGTGGCGCCGACGCAGATGGTCGGCCAGTACGGTCCCCGAGATGGCGATGAAGCCACCGCTGACCGTCGCGACGAGCGTTCCCCAGTCCACGACTTCCCCCAAAGAAGTGATCCCCGTTCCTGCGGTGTCCCCGAATCTACCGTGGGCCCTCCGCCTTCGGCCCCGTGAACCGCACCGGAGCCCGGAAGCGGGCCTTGCGGGCCGCCCGGCGGAACGTGGTGAGGACCGCGGGGCCGGCCAGGGTGATGCAGAGGAAGTTCGTGACGGCCCGTCCGGTGTCCCAGCCCAGCGAGGTCGCCACGTCGAAGGCGAGGTAGCGCTGCCACTGCTCGGTGAAGGGGAGGCCGGGCAGGTAGGCGATGGAGCTGTTCGGGTCCACCGAGAACGGCCAGAAGGACAGGTTCAGCAGAAAGCCGAAGAGGTAGCCGGAGAGCGAGCCGTAGACCGCGAGCATCATCACCTCGCGGCGGCCCGTGGCGCGCGGCAGCAGGCCCGCGAGCATGCCGACGAACGCGCAGCCGAACATCTGGTACGGCATCCACGGCCCGACCCCGCCGGTGATCAGCGCGGAGGCGAAGAGGGACGTGCAGCCCAGCGTGAAGCCGAAGCCGGGACCGTAGACGCGGCCCGCCAGGACCAGGACGAAGAACACCGTCTCGATCCCCGCCGTGCCGGCGCCGAGCGGCCGCAGCGCCGCGTTGACCGCGGAGAGCACCCCGAGCATCGCCAGCGCCTTGGAGTTGATGCCGCCCTCGGAGATCTCGGAGATCACCACGCACAGGACGAGGACCAGCAGGACGCCGAAGATCAGCGGCGGGGCGTAGTTGGCGCCCAGCCGGCCGGGAGCGACCAGGAACGGCCAGAAGAAGGCGACCAGGCCGAGGAACGCGGCCAGCGCGATGACGATCCCGGCGCGCGGGCCGATCCGGATGGCGTCGGCCGGGCGGTCGGTGAGCGGCGGAAGTTCCGTCATGCGCCCGCCTCCCCGGCCCGGAGTGCGGCGGCGACTTGATCGACCGTCAGGTACGGCAGTGGCGACAGGATCTTCGCCACCTGCGGGGCGAAGACCGGTGATGCGACGATCACTTCGGTGGTCGGGCCGTCCGCGACGATGTCGCCCTCGGCCATCACGACCACCCGGTCGGCCGCCCGCGCGGCGAACTCGACGTCATGGGTCGAGATCACCACCGACCGCCCCTCGGCGGCCAGTTCGTCGACCATCGCGATGAGCTGGGTCTTGGCCCGGTAGTCCAGGCCGCGGGTGGGCTCGTCCAGCAGCAGGACTCCGGGCGCCGCTGTCAGCTGGATGGCCAGGACCAGTGCGAGCTTCTGGCCCTCGGAGAGGTCGCGCGGGTGGGTCGCGCCGTCGATGCCGGGCGCCAGCCGGTCCAGGATCGCGCGGGCGGACAGGCCGTGGCCCTCCCGTACCGCCGATTCGGTGTCCGCCTGGTCGAGTTCCTGCTTGACGCTCTCCAGGTAGAGGAGGTCGGTCGGGGTCTGCGGGACGAGGCCGACGAGCTGCCGGGCCTCGGCGGCGGAGAGCGACTTGGGGTCCCGCGAGCCCTGCGCGTCTCCTCGGTCGACGCGTACCGTACCGGACTTGCGCGGTCCCGAGCCCTGGAGCGCCCACAGCAGCGACGACTTGCCCGAGCCGTTGCGGCCCATCAGAGCGGTGATCTCGCCGGCCCGCAGATCGAGGTCCACCTCGCGCACCGCCGCCACGCCCCGGTACGCCACCGTTACCCCGCGCGCCGTGAGCAGCGCCGGGCCCGGCTCTTCCGGCAGCAGGCGTACGGGCGGGGGTGCGGTGGTCGCGAGGGCGGTGCGCAGCGGGGCGGCGGCCCGGCGGGCGTCCCGGACCGAGAGCGGGAGCGGTGACCAGTGCGCGGCGCGGCCCAGCTCCACGATCGGCGGCGCGATGGACGACGTGGTGAAGATGTCCGCCGGTGCGCCCGACACCACGCGGCCGTTGCCGGGGAGATGGATGACCCGGTCCGCGTACTGCACCACCCGCTCCAGCCGGTGTTCGGCCAGCAGCACCGTGACGCCCAGGTCGTGGACCAGGCGGGTCACCGCGGCCAGCACCTCCTCCGCCGCTGTCGGGTCGAGCGCGGAGGTCGGCTCGTCGAGGACCAGGACGCGCGGGTGCGCGGTGAGGACCGAGCCGATGGCGACGCGCTGTTGCTGGCCGCCGGAGAGCTCGTACAGCGCCCGGTGGCGTAGATCCGCCAGCCCGAGCAGATCGAGGGTCTCCTCCACCCGCTTCCGCATCACCGCCGGGGAGATCGCCAACTGCTCCATGGCGTAGGCGAGTTCCTCCTCCACCGTGTCCGTGACGAAACCGTCCAGCGGGTCCTGCCCGACCACGCCGACCACATCGGCCAGCTCGCGCGGCGGATGGTCGGCGGTGGTGCGGCCGTCGACGGTGACCGTGCCGTACAGCGTGCCGCCCGTGAAGTGCGGCACCAGCCCGTTCACCGCGCCCAGCAGCGTCGACTTGCCGACCCCCGTATGGCCCACCACCAGGCAGAGTTCGCCCTCCTCGACCTCCAGGTTCACCTCCCGCAGGACCGGCTCGTCGGCCCCGTCGTACTCCACGGTGACCTGGTCGAAGGTGATCATGCGGCTTCCTCGGTGCGCGGTACGGAGACGTACGGGACGGGCTTGCTCGGCGGCGGAGCCAGGAACCCGGCGGCTCCGGCCAGCAGGATGGCGGCGGCCGGGACGGGCGGCAGCGTCGGCCAGCTGAGCGGATAGAAGGACGGGTTCAACGCGGCCGGGTCGTAACCGACGTCGGTGAACAGCAGCACCGCCGAGAGCACCCCGCACGACGCCACCGCCCACTCCGCGAACCGCCACGGATCGGGCCGGTACGTCGTCCGCGTCACCCGGCGCCCGCCGAGCCGCAGCCCGGCCACGCAGAGCGCCGAACCGGCCGCCAGCGCGGGCAGCCCGAGCAGCTTCGGCGCGGTCGGATCGAGGAGCCCGTACGCTCCGGCGCAGAGTCCGCACATGCCCGCCAGCATCAGCACCCCGGTCAGCCGGCGCGATCCGCGGGTGGCCGAGCCGGCCCGCCCGTAGCCGCGCGAGTCCATCGCCGCGGCCAGCCGCAGCGACCGCTCCAACGCGTCCTCCAGGACCGGCACGACGATGCCCCGCAACGCCTTGAGCCCCTTGTTGCGGCCGGCCCGCAGACGGCGGGCGCGCGAGACCCGTTGCACGCTCTGCACCAACTGCGGTGCCACGCTGATCGATACGGTGACGGCGACCCCCAACTCGTACAGCGCGCCCGGCAGTACGCGCAGCGCCCGCTTCGGGTTGGCCAGCGTGTTCGCCGCGCCGATGCAGCAGAGCATGCAGGCGAGCCGGAGCCCGTCCGTGGCGGCCGACAGCAGCGCCTCCAGCGAGACAGGACCGCCGAGTTGGATGCCCGCGTACCAGTCCGGAGTGGGAATGTGAGGGAGTGAGAAGAGGTGGTGGTCGGTCGGGCGCATTCCGGTGGCGAAGACCGCCCGGAAGATCACGCGGATCGCGACGACCGTCAGCGCCAGATAGAGGTAGTACTTGAAGCCCCGCGCCCACGGAGCCTCGGTGCGGCGCACGGTGATGACGTAACCGAGCACCGCGAGGACCAGGAAGAGCAGCAGCGGGTTGTTGGTCCGGCTGACGGCGGTGGCCAAGGCGAGCGCCCAGATCCACCAGGCGAGTGGATGCAGGGTGCGCGGAAGCCGCCTCCCGCCGGTGTCCGGCACCGGCGTACCGGGTTTCACCGGAGCGGCACGGGTCACGCCGGCGCTACTCCGCACGGCGGCGGCGCTTCGCGGCGAAGACGGCCGCGCCGCCGATCACCGCCATCAGGCAGGCCGTCGCCGCGAGCGGCACCATCGAGCCTGAGTCGTGCTCCGCGTCCGGCGCCGGAGCGGCGTCCACCACCTTCGTCTCCTCGCCCGGCGCCGCGACGACCTCACCCGGGGGTGTGGAGGAGGCGGAAGCGCTGGGGGAGGGGGACGGCGAGGCGGAGGGAGACGCGGACGCGGACGGGGATGTGCCGGCGGAGGCGGTCGGTGAAGGGGGCGCAGCAGATGGCGGCGGCGGTGCGGCCGGAGCGCCACCGCCCGGCTGCTCCGTCGTCCGTACCGGATCGGGCTGCGGCTTCGGCGGGGGCTGCGGGGCCGGATCGCCGCCCGTGGGACGGGAGTTGTGCGCCCGCAGCTGGTTCGGTGTGAGCGTCGGGCGGCCCTTCGTGCCGCCGATGTCCGTCCCGCCGAAGATCCACAGGTCCACGCTGCCGGGCTTCGGCCGGTAGCTCATGGCGCCCAACTGGCTGTACTCCCAGGTGTTCTGCCCGGGGTCGGCGTGCCAGTACGACCAGTAGGCGGAGGCGGGCGGGGTGAGGACGCAGTCCTCCTGCTGAGGCGTCGGATACTGCTTGCCGCCCTGGTGGCCGCTGTAGCCGATCCGGCAGATGAACGCCGGTCCGTCGTGCCCGGTGCCGGTGGTCCGCCAGCCGCCCTGGTTGAGCAGCTCGTAACCGGTCGTCGGCGTCGTACCGCAGGAGCGGTAGACGGGACCGCCCCAGTGGCTGAAGTCCACGGCCAGCACCGCACCCGACGAGGTCGTGCACTTCCCGATCGGCTGTGGGGCCGCTGCCGCCGGAGCGGCGGGCGCGAGGAGCGCCGCGCCCACCAGCCCTAGCACGGCCACAGCGTGAGTGGATGTCCTCACAGCTCACCGCCCACGGTCGTACGCCGGTTGCGTGCGGCCACGACCGAGCCCCAGCCCGCCAGGATCAGCACGGCGGCCGCTGCCGCCAGGCCGAGCGCCTGCCCGCCGGTCGACGCGAGACCGCCTCCGCTTCCGCCGCCCGGACCGTCCGCGTTCACGATCCCCGGCCCACCGGCGGAGCCCGCGCTGTCGCCGGGCGTGACGATCACCGGAGTGGAGGAGGACGGCAGCGGATTCGGGGTCGTACCGTCCAGGGAGCGGGTCAGCACGCCGAACGAGATACCCGTCGAACCCCCCACCGCCTGCGTCGAGGCGCGCAGGTCGGAGCCGCGCTGGCCCTCCTTGGCCACGTTGAAGCCGCCGTCCGCGTTCTGCTGCGAGGCCAGGAACTTCCGCGCCTTCGCGATCTGCTTCCCGTACTTCTCGGCGTCCAGGGAGAGGCCCTGCACGGCGAGCGCCGCCGAGTTGACCGAGTTGCCGGCCGCGCCCGGGAAGCCGCCGTCCGGCAGCTGCTTCGCGGCGATCCAGGCCAGGGCCTTCTTCACGGCCGCCGCGTGCGGGTCACCGGGGACCAGGTCCAGGGCCATCGCCGCCATCGCCGTGGAGTCGACGTCCGCGTCACCCGTCGGCGGGACCAGGCTCGGCCAGGCGCCCGTGGAGGTGTGCTGGAGACCGGCCAGATAGCCGATCGGCGCCTCGGCGGCCTCCGTCTCGCCCGCCCGCACCTGGGCGATGACGCCGAGGGACTGGCCGAAGACGGACATCGCGTAGGCGTAGGCGCCCTGGTCGGCGCAGCTGCGGTCCGGCTGCGGGCTCTTGGCGGTGCAGACCGCGTCGGCGAGACCGGCGATCAGGTCCTTGCCGCCGAAGTCGCGCGGGTCGCGTTCGACGACCTGGGCGAGCACCGCCGCCTTGCCCATCGAGCCGCCCAGCGCGTGCGCGGAGCCGGCGTTGGTCCAGTCGTGCACCGTACGGGCTTCGCCGTCCTTGTCGCCCCGGTCCAGGAAGTCCACGACCGTACGGAGCGCGTCGTTGTCGTGGCCGGTCGCGGCCAGTGCGAAGGCGCCGTCGATGGTGAGGCCGAAGTCGGCCCGGGTGGTGGACCCGCCCGCCGCGTAGTAGCGGCCCTGCTGGAGGTTGGCGGGGCTGGTGAGGTAGGCGACGCCCTTCTTGAGGTCCGGGCCGTCACCTGACGGCGGGGGCGTCGTGGTGGGCGGCGGTGTCGTCGTCGGGGGAGTGGTCGGAGGCTTGGTGGGCTCGGGCACCTTCGTGGTCAGGGTGACCAGGTCGGTGCCACTGCCCGCCAGCACGGCCGGGGCCGTCGCGTAGAGCGCGCCGTCCTCGGCACCCTCGTCGAACCCGAAGCCCCCGTCGGCGAGTTGCTCGCGCGACAGCCACCAGACCGCCGTGTCGGCGGCCCGGGTGGCACCGAGCGCGCGCAGCGCCTGCGCCGCGTAGGCGGTGGCCGGGACGGAGCCGGTGGTGGAACCGTTGTACGCGGCGAACGCACCGCTCCTGAGCTGCGCCTTCTTCAGGTACGCGACGTTCTTGGCGACGACGGCGTCATGGCCGCCCGCCTCGTCCAGCACCAGGGCCACCAGGCCGGTGGTCATCGGGTCGCCGTCGCAGTGCTCCCCGGGGCCGATGAGGATGCTGGTCACCGAGCCGTCGTCGCAGACCAGTTGGGTCAGCCGGGTCACGGTGTCGGCAGGCGGCACCACCCCGCCGCGCAGCAGCGCCAGGACGGCCAGCGCCTGCCCGTCGCCGTACGAGGCACCCCGGAAGTCGCCCTTGGCCGTGCACCCCGGCGCACCGCCCGCCGCGCAGACGTTCTTCTCCAGGTCACCGAGCAGGTCGTGCCCGCCGAAGTCGCGCGCGTCGCCCTCGGTGACCGCCGCGACCAGCGCCAGCCGGGCCGCGGCGGTGGCGTCGGGCGCCTCCTCCGGGCCCGCCGCGTAGGCGTACCCGGTGGCGCCGGAGGCGAGCCCGGCCACCACCTTGTCCAGGGCCGGGCTCTTCCCTCCGGCGGCGGCCAGCGCGTACGCGGCCTCGGTGGTCAGGAAGTAGTTCGGGGTCTCGGAGCCTTCGTCCACCACATGGGAGCCGTCGTGCAGCCGCTCCGACACCCAGCGGGCGGCGGCCGGGACGTCGATCTTCCCGACCGGCACGCTCGGGCCGTCCGTCGGTGTGTCCGACGGGTCCGGCGTGGTGCCGCGCGCGCGGACGTCGTCCGGGGTGAAGGCGGGCCGGCCGGTGGTGCCGCCGACGTCGGTGCCGCCGAACACCCAGGCGTCCACGTCGCCCGCCTTCGGCTTGCGGTCCATGGCGCCGAGCGGGCTGTAGGACCAGTTCGTCTGGCCGGGCGAGGCGATCCAGTACGACCAGTAGGCGGTGGCCTGCGGCGTGAGAACGCAGTCCTCGGTGGCCGGAGTCGGGTACTGCGTACCGGAGTTGAAGGAGCCGGTCCCGATGCGGCAGATGAAGCCGGGCCCGTCGTGCCGGGTGCCCTCGGTGGTGAACCCGCCGTCGCGCAGCAGCTCGTACCCGCTGGTCGGCGTGGTGTCGCAGCCGCGCACCACACCGCCGCCGAACGGGCCGAAGTCCACGGCCACGACGGCGCCGACGGTGGGCGTGCACTGCTCGATCGGGTCGGCGGCCGCCGGAGCGGCGCCGGTGACGAAGGCCAGACCCGCGGCAAAGGTCACCGCTGCCGCCGAGAACAGCGAGAGGAGTCTTCTGCCGGCCGTGCGCCGGTCCTGTTGCTGTGCGGTCCCCACCACGGCCCCTCGTGTTCGTCCGGGCGGGCGTGCGTGGCAGACGGCTCCCCGGGACGCGGCCGTGAAAGGCCGCCCGCAGGGGGAGCTGTTCGAACCACGCCGTAGTCCGCGACGGCGCTTCTCGCTGACATTCCAGGCCCCAGGCATTCCGGCTCGCCCGCGCGGTGGCGGGCCTACGGTTGCGGGTCAGCGCCGGATTCCGACCGGCTTCCCCTGGGGCTGAGTGCTTATCAGCCGGATTGGAACACGCTCTCGAAGAGACCGTCAAGGTGGTGTATGTCTCCTCGCCTTCGCGCCCCCGTGCGCCCCGGCCGTGCCTGGCGCGCCCCTGCCGGCTCGGGTAGCGTCCTGGCCTGCCATGAGGGGGAACCCGGTGCGAATCCGGGGCTGACGCGCAGCGGTGTGGGACGGCAGGGGGCCGTTCCCGAGCCCGAATGCCCTGGTGGCAGCCGTACCAGCGAAGCCGTACCCACGCGTCCGGGCGTCGGCCACCCACCTCCGCCCGGTGCCTGACCGGGCGGCGTGCGGTGCCGTGCGCCCCTCATTCCAGGAGCAGGCACATGCCCCGTTCTCACACGTCCCGTCGTCTCGCCGTCGTGATGCCCGCCGTCGTGGGGGCCTTCGTCCTCACGGCGCTTCCCGCCGCCGCGACCTCCACCCCCGCCCAGATCGCCACCTCCAAGACCAACGGTGTGGCGTACCTCAAGACCCTCCAGGCCGCCGACGGTTCGTACGCCGGTTCCGGGCTCTCCAACGAGTGGGCGTTCAGCGCGTTCGCCGCCGCCGGGACGGCCGCCGTGGACGTGACGCCCGGCGGCGACGCCACGAAGAACGCCCGTACCGTCTACCGCAATCTGCTCTCCACCTCCGGCTGGCCCTCCGCCACCCCGGTGGTCACCGACTACCAGCGCGGCACGCTCAACGCGTACGCCGCCGGGATCGACCCGGCCCGGGTCTCCGCCTCGCGCAACCTCATCGCCGACATCTACGGCTACTGGCAGAACGCCGAGGCCGGCTACTTCGGCCCGTCCGCCAACTACAACGGCACGGTCTTCGCCGCACTCGCGCTCGGCGGTGCCAGAACCCAGGCGGGCGTCCAGCGCGTACCGCAGGCGCTCGTCGACAAGATCGTCACCCGCATCCGGGCCAACCAGCACAACGACGGCGGCTGGACCTACGCCAAGGCCGAGGGCAACGCGACCGAGCTGGCCAAGCCGGGCGACATCGACATGACCGGCGCCTCCATGGCCGCGCTCTGCGCCTCCGGCGTCCCGAACACCGACGCCGACATCGTCCAGGCCAAGGCGTTCCTCAAGAGCAAGCTGGTCAACGGCTCCGGCGCGTTCAACGCCCTGTACGGGATCAACACCAGCTCCAACGGCTGGGCCGTCTCCGGCCTCAACGCCTGCGGCATCAACCCGCAGACCGGCGACTTCCTCACCCCGGCCGGCAAGACCCCCATCGACTTCCTGATCGCCAACCAGTACAACCCGGCCGGCGGCTTCAAGTACCAGCCCTCGGACACCAGCCCGTCCGCCTACTCCTCCACCGACGCCCTGCGCGCGGTCGCCGGCGGCGGCTTCACCGCGGCCCCGCCCACCCCGGTCACCGCCGGCGCGCCGAAGTGGGTCGCGGCGAGCGGCTTCACCTCCGGTACGGCGACGAAGCTGGCGCTCACCGTCGACGACGGGACCGGCACCCTGAAGGTCTGCAACGTCGCCTTCACGCCCACCGGCGCGACGACCGACCTCGGCACCGTCCTGGCCGCCGCGTCGACCGCTTCCACCCCGGCCGGCTGCGTCACCTCCGTGGTCCCCGCCTCCGGGACGGGCACCATCACCTCCGTCAACGGCAAGGCCAACGCCGGTTCGGCGACCTGGAAGGTGTCCACCGACGGCTCGGCGTTCGCCGGGGCCACCCGTAACAAGGTGATCAACGTCGGCGACACGATCGCGCTGCGCTACTCCTGACCCGGTCCGGTGGAGGGGGCGCACCGGCTACCGGGGCGCCCCCTGCACCGGGTACGGCACGAACGTGCTGCTGTTCTCGTCGATGGCCAGCGGCTGACCCAGCGGCGGCACCGCGCGCTGCGGGCAGTCCAGCCGCTCGCAGATCCGGCAGCCCATGCCGATCGGTGTCGCGGCCGAGGCGTTGTCCAGGTCGAGCCCGTCGGAGTAGACGAGCCGCCCCGCGTGCCGGATCTCGCAGCCGAGCCCGATCGCGAACGTCTTGCCGGGCTCGCCCCAGCCGCCCCGGTGGCGCGTCACGGCGCGCGCGGTCCAGAGGTAGCGCTGCCCGTCGGGCATGGCCGCGATCTGTACGTGGATGCGTCCGGGAGCGGCGAACGCCTCGTACACGTTCCAGAGCGGGCAGGTGCCGCCCGCGCGCGAGAAGTGGAACCCGGTCGCGGACTGCCGCTTCGACATGTTCCCGGCCCGGTCGACCCGGACGAAGGAGAACGGGACGCCGCGCAGCCGGGGCCGCTGGAGCGTGGAGAGGCGGTGGCAGACCGTCTCGTAGCCGAGCCCGAAGTGGTCGGTGAGCCGCTCGATGTCGTACCGGACCTCCTCCGCCGCCGTGTGGAAGGCGCGGTACGGGAGGATCAGCGCGCCCGCGACGTAGTTGGCGACCCCGATCCTCGCCAGCGGCCAGACCGCCGAGCCCTCGTCGTAGTCCTCGGAGGCCAGCCGCGCGACCTCTCCGCCGTACTCGAGCAGCGCCAGCTGGGTCGCCATCCGGAACGCCTGCTGGCCGGGCCGGAGCCGGCTGGAGAGGTACAGCACCCGCTCGTCCGGATCGTAGTGGTGCAGCCGGCCGGTGTCCGCCTTCCTGTTGCCTTCGTTGCTGCCGTGGAGCGCCGTACGGCGGCCTCCCGACGGGCGCCCGCTGCGCTGCTGCCGGTCGTCGGCCGTGGCGAGCCGGATGCCGTGCCGCTCGGTGAGCCGGGCCGACAGCGCCCGTACGACCTCACCGGGACGCACGCCGATCTCCGCCGCCAGCTCCTCCGCCGCCAGGTCCGCCTCGTGCAGGTAGTTCTGCCGCCGGTAGAAGAACTCGCGGATCTCCTCGTGCGGCGAGCGCGGTAGCTCCGGCCCGCCGCCGCCCCGCAGCTCGGCCGCCTCCGCGAGCCGGCCGGCCAGTGCCTGGTTGCGGCGGCCCAGGTCCAGCAGCACGTTCGCGACGCCCGGCAGCCGCGAGGCCAGCTCCGACAGCTCGGCGGCCGAGACCCGCGCCGCGCCGACCTCGTCGGCCAGCGCCTCGCGCAGATCCGCCAGCACCCGGGTGGTGTCCCGCTCCGAGAAGAAGCCGGGATCCACGCCGAACGCCTCGGTCAGCCGCAGCAGCACCGGCACCGTCAGCGGGCGCGAATCGTGCTCCATCTGGTTCAGATAGCTCGGCGAGATCGCCAGCACCCGCGCCAGCTCCGCCTGGCTCAGCCCGCGCTCCTCACGCAGCCTGCGCAGCCGCGCGCCCGCATAGGTCTTGCTCATGCCGGGACCCCTCGCACCATGGTCAACATATCGACAACCCTAGCCGCGATACGGCCTCCCGGAGCCTTCGCAACCTTGGCAAAGTGCGCGGAAAGATTCGCAGAACTTGGCATGCGTCCTCGGTTGATGGCACTCAGTGCCACTGCCAGAGTTGTTCCTGCGGCCCACCGGACACCGGCTCCGGACCGGGGCTCCGAGCACGATTTCAAGCCCTGACGTCGTACTCCTCGGATCCTCGGACCGGTTCGCCGGGCGCATTGCTTACCGTTCCACCTCGGAGGTCCGGTGGGCCGCGTCCAGGAGTCGCGTCACTCGGTGACGCAGGCTTCGCACCGTTCACACGATGCACCGTCCACACGATCGACCCACACGACTTCGGGAGTAACGCCATGGCGCAGGCAAGGACGACGGCGGAAGAGCTGGCGCGGCGGTGGGAGAGCGACCCCCGCTGGAAGGGCATCGAGCGCACCTACAGCGCCGAGGACGTGGTCCGGCTCTCCGGCAGCGTCCGCGAGGAGCACACCCTCGCCCGGCGCGGCGCCGAGCGGCTCTGGCGCCAGCTGCACGAGCAGGACTACATCCACGCGCTCGGCGCCCTGACCGGCGGCCAGGCCGTCCAGCAGGTCAAGGCCGGCCTCCAGGCCATCTACCTCTCCGGCTGGCAGGTCGCCGCCGACGCCAACCTGGCCGGCCACACCTACCCCGACCAGAGCCTCTACCCGGCCAACTCCGTTCCCAGCGTGGTCCGCAGGATCAACAACGCCCTGCTGCGCGCCGACCAGATCGCCACCGCCGAGGACGCCGGCGACACCACCGACTACCTGGCCCCGATCGTCGCCGACGCCGAGGCCGGCTTCGGCGGACCGCTCAACGCCTTCGAGCTGACCAAGGCGATGATCGAGGCCGGTGCGGCCGGGATCCACTACGAGGACCAGCTCGCCTCCGAGAAGAAGTGCGGCCACCTCGGCGGCAAGGTCCTCGTCCCCACCGCCCAGCACGTCCGCACCCTCAACGCGGCCCGCCTCGCCGCCGACATCGCGGACGTCCCGACCCTGATCGTGGCCCGCACCGACGCGCTCGCCGCCAACCTCATCACCAGCGACGTGGATGAGCGCGACGCCCAGTTCATCACGGGGGAGCGGACCGCCGAGGGCTTCTACCGGGTGCAGAACGGCATGGCGCCGGTCATCTCGCGCGGCCTCGCCTACGCTCCGTACGCCGACCTCATCTGGGTCGAGACCGGCACCCCGGACCTCGCCCAGGCCCGCGAGTTCGCCGAGGCCATCCACGCCGAGCACCCGGACCAGATGCTCGCGTACAACTGCTCGCCCTCCTTCAACTGGCGGGCCGCGCTCGACGACGACCAGATCGCCAAGTTCCAGCGCGAGCTGGGCGCGATGGGCTACCGCTTCCAGTTCATCACCCTGGCCGGATTCCACTCCCTCAACCACGCCATGTTCGACCTGGCGCGCGGCTACGCCGAGCAGGGCATGACCGCCTATGTCGACCTCCAGGAGCGGGAGTTCGCCGCCCAGGCGCAGGGCTTCACCGCCGTCAAGCACCAGCGCGAGGTCGGCACCGGCTACTTCGACCAGGTCTCCACCGCCATCAACCCCGCCTCCTCGACCACGGCGCTGACCGGGTCGACGGAGGAGGAGCAGTTCCACTAGAAGGCCCGGCCGGGCGCGGGGGACACCCAGATCCCCCGCGCCCGGGGTCCGCCATCGCCCACACCCCGCTGAGGAGACCCGCATGACCACCCTTGCCACGACCGGCCGCGTCCAGGTCCTCGGCGTACCGGGCGACCGGCACGAGGAGGTCCTCACCCCCGAGGCCCTCGACTTCATCGCCCGCCTCGACGCGGCCTTCGCCGCCCGCCGCTTCGACCTGCTCACCGAGCGTCGCCGCCGCTCCGCCCTGCTGCGCGGCGGCACCCCGCTCGACTTCTCCCGCGCCACCAAGTCCATCCGTACGGACCCCGACTGGCGCGTCGCCCGCCCCGCCCCGGGCCTCACCGACCGGCGGGTGGAGATCACCGGGCCGCCCCAGCGCTCCATGGCGGTCAACGCCCTCAACTCCGGCGCCCAGGTGTGGATGGCCGACTTCGAGGACGCCACCTCGCCCACCTGGGAGAACATCGTCCAGGGCCAGCTGACCCTGATCGACGCCATCGACCGCCGCATCGACTTCACCACCACGAGCGGCAAGGAGTACCGGCTCACCGACCGGCCCGCCACCATCATGGTCCGGCCGCGCGGCTGGCACCTCACCGAGAAGCACCTCGTCATCGACGACCGGCCCGTCCCCGCCGCCCTGGTCGACTTCGGCCTCTACTTCTTCCACTGCGCACAGCGGCAGATCAACGCGGGCAGCGGGCCGTACTTCTACCTCCCCAAGCTGGAGAACCGGTACGAGGCCCGCCTCTGGAACGACGTCTTCCTCCTGGCCCAGGACCTGCTGGACATCCCCCGGGGCACGATCCGCGCCACCGTCCTCATCGAGACGATCACCGCCGCGTTCGAGATGGAGGAGATCCTCTACGAACTGCGCGAGCACAGCGCCGGCCTCAACGCGGGCCGCTGGGACTACCTCTTCAGTCTCATCAAGAACTTCGCGCACCGCCCCGACTTCGTCCTCCCCGACCGGTCGACCGTCACCATGACGGCCCCCTTCCTGCGCGCCTACACCGAACTCCTCGTCCGCACCTGCCACAAGCGCGGAGCCCACGCCATCGGCGGCATGGCCGCCCAGATCCCCGGCGGCGGACCCGAGGCGCAGGAAGCGGCCCTGGCCAAGGTCCGGCTGGACAAGGAGCGCGAGGCCGAGGACGGCTTCGACGGCTCCTGGGTCGCCCACCCGGGCCTGGTCCCGGTCTGCCGGTCCGTCTTCGACGGGGTGCTCGGCGACCGCCCGCACCAGCTGGAACGTACCCGCGACGACGTCCACGTCACCGCCGAGGAGCTCGTCGCCGTCCGCCGTACCGCAGGACGCCCGACCCCGGAGGGCGTGCGCGACAACATCGCCATCACCCTGCGGTACTACGACGCCTGGCTCAACGGACAAGGAGCCGTCGCGCTCAACGGCCTGATGGAGGACGCGGCGACCGCCGAGATCGCCCGGGTCCAGATCTGGCAGTGGCTCAAGCACCGTACGGTCGACCGCGAGAGCGTGGAGCGCCTTTTCGAGGAGGAGCTGGCCACGCTCGGCGCCACCTACCCCTGGGCCCGGCTTGACCAGGTCCGCGACCTCTTCGAACGCACCGCCCTCGCCAAGGAGCTGCCCGCCTTCTTCACCACGGAGGCGTACGCACGCCACCTCGTCGGCCGCCCGGCGGTGCAGGCATGAGCGCGCCCATCACCAAGGTCGGTGTCGTCGGCGGCGGCCAGATGGGCGCCGGGATCGCCGAGGTCTGCGCCCGGGCCGGGGTGCACACCGTCGTCTGCGAGGCCGACGCCACCGCCGCCGACCGGGCCCGCGAACGGGTCGCGATCTCGCTGGAACGAGCCGTCCAGCGCGGCAAGCTGGACCGTCTGAGCGCCGAGGACGCGCTCGGCCGGCTGGTCTTCACCGGCGATCTCGACGCCTTGGCCGACCGCCGGCTCGTGGTCGAGGCCGTCGTGGAGAACGCCGAGGCCAAGACCGAGGTCTTCACCGCCCTCGACAAGATCGTCGAGGACCCGGGGGCCATTCTGGCCACCAACACCTCCGCCATCCCGGTCATGCGCCTCGGCATGGCCACCCACCGCGCCGACCACGTCCTCGGCCTGCACTTCTTCAACCCGGTCCCGGTACTGCCGCTGGTCGAGGTCGTCCCTTCCCTGCACACCGTGCCCGCCACGGTCGCCGCGGCCGAGGCGTTCGTGACCGACGTGCTCGGCAAGACCGTGGTCCGCTCCCAGGACCGCTCCGGCTTCGTCGTCAACGCGCTGCTGATCCCGTACCTCCTCTCCGCGATCCGGATGGCCGAGTCCGGCTACGCGACCGCCGCCGACGTGGACGCCGGGATGGAGCTGGGCTGCGCCCACCCGATGGGCCCGCTGAAGCTGGCTGACCTGATCGGCCTGGACACGGTGGCCTCCATCGCCGTATCGCTCTACGAGGAGTTCAAGGAACCGCTCTACGCCCCGCCGCCGCTGCTCCAGCGGATGGTGGAGGCGGGGCTGCTCGGCCGGAAGACCGGCCGCGGGTTCCACACGTACGACCGGGGCTGAGGGGCCCGGGTGGGCCGCGGTTGAGGGACCGCGGCCGGTGCCGAGCGGGGTGCGGAGCAGTTGACTGTGCTGCTTCCCACCCCGCCGCGGTGTTCCCACCCTCCTGCCGACCCCCCGGGTGGCTGGTCCAGACCTCTTGACCGAAGGTCTGGACCATTCTACGGTTTTGGCAGGGTCACGACACTGGACGGGTCGGGGCGAACCCTTCGCGCCGTCGGCGGTCGACCCGGGCAGGAAGGACCTACGGATCATGAGCCGTACCGCACGCCTGCTGAGCCTCGGCCTGGCCGCGGCGCTCGCCGTACCGATGCTGATCGGAGCCGTACCGCCGAAGGCCGCCGATCCCCTCAGGGCCACGGCCGCCGAGACCTGCGCGGTCAAGTCGAAGCCCACCGGCAAGGTGCTCCAGGGCTACTGGGAGAACTGGGACGGCGCCGCCAACGGCGTCCACCCGCCGCTCGGCTGGATCCCCATCACCGACTCCCGTATCACCCAGCACGGCTACAACGTCGTCAACGCGGCCTTCCCCGTCATCCGCTCCGACGGCACCGTGCTGTGGGAGGACGGCATGGACAACACCGTCAAGGTGGCCACCCCCGCGGAGATGTGTCAGGCGAAGGCCTCCGGGCTCACCCTCCTCATGTCGATCGGCGGAGCGACCGCCGGGATCGACCTCAGCTCCAGCACGGTCGCCGACCGGTTCGTCGCGACCGTGGTCCCGATCCTCAAGAAGTACAACTTCGACGGCATCGACATCGACATCGAGACCGGCCTCGTCGGCACCGGCACCATCAACCAGCTCTCGCCGTCGCAGGCCAACCTCATCCGCATCATCGACGGCGTCCTCGCCGCCATGCCGTCGAACTTCGGTCTCACCATGGCTCCGGAGACGGCGTACGTCACCGGCGGCAGCGTGGTCTACGGCTCGATCTGGGGCGCGTACCTGCCGGTCATCAAGAAGTACGCGGACAACGGCCGGCTCTGGTGGCTGAACATGCAGTACTACAACGGCAGTATGTACGGCTGCTCCGGTGACTCGTACTCCGCCGGCACGGTCGCCGGCTTCACCGCGCAGACGGACTGCCTGAACCGGGGGCTCGTCATCCAGGGCACCACCATCAAGGTCCCGTACGACAAGCAGGTCCCGGGCCTGCCCGCACAACCCGGCGCCGGCGGCGGCCACATGTCCCCGTCGCTCGTCTCCCAGGCCTGGAACCACTACAACGGCTCCCTGAAGGGCCTGATGACCTGGTCCCTGAACTGGGACGGCTCCAAGGGCTGGACCTTCGGCGACAACGTGAAGCGCCTCCAGGGCCGCTGACCTTCGAGACCCACCGCGCCCCCGGCCCCCGCCCCGGACCGGGGGCGCGGTGCTGCCCGGCCGGGACGCGGGGTCGCGATGGCGCGAACCCGTCACGCGCCGAGGCGGGGCAACGGGACAGAATCGGGTACGGATCGCATTGATCGCCCACCCCGGGACGCCGGCCCGCCCACCAGGGCCGACGCCGACGAAGCAGACGCAAGAGGAGACCCGATGGCGCACGCACGGGCCGGGCAGCCGGCGCAGCCCGCAGACCTGGTCGACGTGGCACGGCTGGTGACGGCCTATTACGCCCTCCACCCCGATCCGGCCGACCCCGCCCAGCGGGTCGCCTTCGGCACCTCGGGCCACCGCGGCTCCGCGCTCGCGGCCGCGTTCAACGACGACCACATCGCCGCCACCACCCAGGCGATCTGCGACTACCGCGCCCGCCAGGGCACCGACGGGCCGCTCTTCCTCGGCGCCGACACCCACGCACTCTCCGAACCGGCCCGGACCACCGCGCTGGAGGTGCTCGCCGCCAACGGCGTCACCGCCCTCATCGACAGCGACGACGGCTACACCCCGACGCCCGCCGTCTCGCACGCCATCCTCACGTACAACCAGGGCCGCACCGACCACCTGGCCGACGGCATCGTGGTCACGCCGTCGCACAACCCGCCCGCCGACGGCGGCTTCAAGTACAACCCGCCGAACGGCGGACCGGCCGCGTCCGACGCCACCTCCTGGATCCAGGACCGGGCCAACGCGCTGATCGAGGCGGGCCTCGGTGAGGTCCGCCGCATCCCGTACGCCCGCGCGCTGGCCGCCGACACCACGCACCGGCACGACTTCCTGACCGCGTACGTCGACGACCTGCCCTCTGTCCTGGACCTGGACGCCGTACGGGACGCGGGGCTCCGGATCGGCGCCGACCCGCTCGGCGGCGCCTCCGTCGCGTACTGGGGGCGCATCGCGGAGCGGCACCGGATCGACCTCACGGTGGTCAACCCGCTGGCCGACCCGACCTGGCGGTTCATGACGCTGGACTGGGACGGCAAGATCCGGATGGACTGCTCGTCGCCGCACGCCATGGCCTCGCTGATCCAGCAGCGCGACGCGTACGCCATCTCCACCGGCAACGACGCCGACGCCGACCGGCATGGCATCGTCACGCCCGACGGCGGCCTGATGAACCCCAACCACTATCTGGCCACCGCCATCGACTACCTCTACACCCACCGCGAGGCCTGGCCCGCCGGGACCGGTATCGGCAAGACGCTGGTCTCCTCCTCGATGATCGACCGCGTGGCCCATGACCTCGGCCGCACGCTGGTGGAGGTCCCGGTCGGCTTCAAGTGGTTCGTGGACGGGCTCTACGACGGCAGCCTCGGCTTCGGCGGCGAGGAGTCGGCCGGCGCCTCGTTCCTGCGCCGCGACGGCCGCGTCTGGACCACGGACAAGGACGGCATCCTGCTGGCCCTGCTCGCCTCCGAGATCACCGCCGTCACCGGCTCCACCCCCTCCCAGCGGTACGCCCAGCTCACCGCCCGCTTCGGCGACCCGGCGTACGCCCGCGTGGACGCGCCCGCCACCCGCGAGGAGAAGGCGGTCCTGGCCAAGCTCTCCCCGCAGCAGGTCAAGGCCGACACCCTGGCCGGCGAGCGCATCACCGCCGTCCTCACCGAGGCACCCGGCAACGGAGCGGCGATCGGCGGCCTCAAGGTCTGCACCGACAGCGCCTGGTTCGCCGCCCGGCCCTCCGGCACGGAGGACGTCTACAAGGTGTACGCGGAGAGCTTCCAGGGGCCCGAACACCTCGGCCAGGTCCAGGAGGAGGCGCGCGCCCTGGTCTCGGAGGCGCTGGGCAGCGCCTGAGCCGGGCCGCTGGAGGCTCTGTGCCCCGGACAGGTCCTGCGCGCCGCGCCGGGTGTGGGAGGGAGAGTCTCCCGCACCCGGCGCGTACCGGTCCGGCGTGGACGGCCCGGGTTCCCGGGCGGGCGGGCGGTCCGGGTGCGGCGGGGGCGCTCACGGCCTCCGGGCGGTCGGCTCATGGGCGGCAGGGGCGTCCCCGCGTCCGGCCGGTCCGGGCTCAGCGGGGATGGGCCGCGCGCCAGGCCTCCATGGACCGGTCCCACTGGTCGCCGGTCAGTTCGGTGAGGGAGGCCGGGAAGAGGCCGTCCTCCTCCTTCGCGATATGGGCGTGCAACTCGTCCACGGCCCGGACGAACGCGGCCCGCTCCCCGGCCGAGTCCAGGTCGAGGGCGTCGAGGAAGGCCGCCAGCTCCCGGTGCTCAGCGGCGAGCGCGTCGACGTACGCCGTGTACTCCTCGTTCTCGCGCATCACGGCGAACAGCCCGCGCTCCTCCCCGGCCCAGTGGGCCCGCAGTTCGACGGCGACGCGCTCCACGAGGGCTCGCGCGCGTTCGCGGTCACCGGATGCCAGGGCCCGCACAGCCGCCCCGGCCAGATCGGTGACGGACTCGTGCTCCGCGATGAACTCCCTGATCAACGGGATCTCACGACACCCGCAGTAGTGACACATGCCCGGTCGTCCTCTCGTCCCCGAGATCGTGCCACCCCGACGACCCGCCCACCGCCGACGCGCCGGTGCCACCGCCGTGCCGGGCCCGGCACGGCGGACGCACCGCCACCCGCGCCTCAGCTCTCCGGCGCCGCCGCCCAGGGGATCTCCGTGGAGGGCAGGTAGGCGAGTCCGCGCTGCTCCCAGAGCCGGCCGTGGTGGGCCAGGCGGGCCCGGTGGCCGGTCCAGTCGGGGGCGCGCCCGGTCCAGGCCGCCGCCGCGACGGAGGCGAGGCGGGGCAGCAGAAGGGTCGTCACATCGTCGAGCGACTCCACCGACTCGGCGAAGACCGTCGCCTCCACCCCGGCGACCCGGTCCTCCGGAATCCCGTAGGACATCGGGTCCCAGGCGGCCGTGTGCTCGACGCCGAGCGGGCGGTAGGTCGGGAAGCCGAGGCGGGCGGCATCCGCCTGCCGACCGGCCGGGACGACCTCCGGGGCGTAGGCGCGGTCCAGATAGAGGTGCGACTGCGGGGAGAGCAGCACACGGCCGCCGCCGTCGAGAATGCGGGTCAGATCCTGATCGGTCGGGGCGAAGAACGACTTGAGGGCCTGGACGAACTCCAACGTGGTCCCCGCAGCCACGAGTTCGGGGCGGGCGGCGATCTCGTCGGCGGTGTCGGGCAGGTCCATCATCGGGACGTCGACCCAGAACTGGAGGATGTCGTCAGGGTCGACACCCGCCCGGGACGACTCCTGCCAGCCGATCGGCCGCTTGCCCGACTCCCTTACCAGCGCGCGCAGTTCGCGGATGGAGTGGGCGAAGCTCTCCTCGGTGGCGCCCACGGCCTCGTCGCCGCCGACATGGACGAAGGGGCCGTCCGTCAGCCGGCACACCTCGGCGAGGATCGCGGCGACGGCCTCCTGGGTCGCCGGGTCGGTGAGGTCCAGCGGCGCGACGTACGGGAAACGGCCCGCCAGCCAGGCGGGCGCGGGGGCGTCGGGCAGACCGGGCAGCGCCTCGCGCAGGGTGGCGCAGTGGCCGGGCAGATCGATCTCGGGCACCACGGTCACGAACCGCTGCGCCGCATACGCCTGGAGCAGGCGGTAGTCGTCGGTGGTGTAGAAGGCGCGAGGTGTGCCGTCGGGCGCGGGTGCGGTCAGCTGAGGGGTGCCGGGGAGCTCCAGCCGCCAGCCCTCGTTGTCCGTGAGGTGCAGGTGGAGCACGTTCAGCTTGTAGAGCGCGGCGAGGTCGATCACCTGCCGGACCTCGTCGGGGGTGAGGTAGCCGCGCGCCGGGTCCAGGAGCAGGCCGCGCCAGGCGTGTCGGGGAGCGTCGGCCAGCTCCTGGCGGGGGAGGCGGCCGCCGGATGTGGCGAGCAGCTGGAGCGCCGTGGTCGCGGCGCGGAACACGCCGACGGGTGTGGCGGCACGGCAGAGGATGCCGTCGGCCTCGACGGTCAGGCGGTAGGACTCGTCCACCGGCCGGGCCGCTCCGTCCGGCGGGACCCCGATGGTGCCGGGGGTGTCGGAAGCCGCGGGGATCTCGTCGACGAGGGCGAGCGTCAGTGCCGAGGCTTCCGGCTGGTGCTGTTCGGCGCCCAGGGGCAGCAGGCGGCTTCCCAAGTGGGGTTCCAGCAGGGCGTGGACCATGGCGGCGACGCCGGCCAGGCCCGGGTGGGCGGCGTGGACGCGCCAGGGTCCGGCGGTACGGGGGCCCGGGGCGTGGCCGGTGGCCGGGGCGGTGGTCCGGGGCTCGGGAATGACGGCGTTCATGGGGCTCCTCCACTGGCAGGGCCGGAACGGGGCCGGGTGTCCGGCCTGTGTGCCGGGCCGGTCGCGGGGCGTGGTGGACCGGGAGGCCGGGCGTCCGTGTCAGGTCGGGCCGGGCCTCCCGGAGCAGGTGGCTCCCGGGGGCCGGGATGGGCTGCGGCTCTTCCTGCCGGGCCGGGTGCGCCTGTACGCTAACACGAAAACCGATCAATGAACGCTTTTCGCGGACGGAGTCGACGCCCCCTCGTCGGCGCGTACTTCGCGATGGAAGGAGCCGCCTCGTGGTGCTGCCGAACACCCCCGGACCCGCCCTGCCCGAGGGCTTCCTCATGGGGGCGTCCACCGCTGCCCATCAGGTCGAGGGGAACAATGTGTCCAGCGACTGGTGGGCCGTCGAGAACCGTCCGGGCACCTTCGTCGCGGAACGCAGCGGTGACGCGGTCGACAGCTTCCACCGCTGGCCGGAGGACATGGACCTGCTCAGCGGACTCGGCTTCAACGCCTACCGGTTCTCCATCGAGTGGGCCCGGATCGAACCCGAGCGCGGACACGTCTCCCGGGCGGCGGTCGCCCACTACCGGGCCATGGTCCTGGGCGCGCTGGAGCGTGGTCTCACCCCGGTGGTGACCCTCCACCACTTCACCTCGCCGCACTGGTTCAGCGCGCTCGGCGGCTGGAGCGCCCCGGAGGCGACCGACCTCTTCGCCGCCTACGCCGAGGTCGCCACCGAGATCCTCGCCGCGGGCGTCCGCCATGTGGCGACCATCAACGAACCGAACATGGTCGCGCTGATGCACACGGTCGTCCGCCGCATGGGGCTCGGACAGGGGGAAGTCCCGGCGCGGGAGGGGGCGGAGCGGTCCGGTGCGGCCGCCTTCGACCCGGCCACGGTCGACCCCGACCCCGAGGTCACCCAGGCCCTCATCCGTGCCCACCGGGCGGCCCGCGAGGTCCTCAAAGCGGCCGATCCCGGGCTCCAGGTCGGCTGGACGGTCGCCAACCAGGTCTACCAGGCCGAACCCGGAGCGGCCGAGGTCGCCGCCGCGTACGCCTGGCCCCGCGAGGACATCTTCCTCCACGCCTCCCGTGAGGACGACTGGGTCGGCGTGCAGGCCTACACCCGCCACCGGATCGGCCCGGACGGGCCGCTGCCGGTGGAGCCGGGCGTGGAGACGACGCTGACCGGCTGGGAGTTCCACCCCGAAGCCCTCGGCGAGGCGATCCGCCACACCGCCGACGTGGTCGGCCCGCACGTCGCGGTCCTGGTCACCGAGAACGGCATCGCCACCGACGACGACGAACGCCGCATCGCCTACACCACCCGGGCGCTGGCCGGGGTGGCCGACGCGCTGCGGGACGGGATCGACGTACGCGGCTATCTGCACTGGACCGCGCTGGACAACTACGAATGGGGCTCCTACCGGCCCACCTTCGGGCTCATCGCGGTCGACCGGAAGACCTTCGCCCGGACCCCGAAGCCGTCGGCCCACTGGCTCGGCGCCCTGGCCCGCGCCGGACGCCTCCCGGGCCCGGAGCCGGAGCCGAACCCCGAGCCGCACCCGGAGCCCGCGGCCGTGCCCGCCGGTGGCCGGCACGCCGGTTAGGCTTCCGGGCATGGCGAAACGGGGCCCGTACGAAAAGGGCGAGGCGAAGCGCACGGAGATCCTGCACGCGGCACTGGAGATCTTCGCCGCCGAGGGCTATCGGGGCACCTCGCTGCGGAAGGTGGCTGCCCGATGCAACCTCAGCCTGCCCGGCCTGATGCACTACTTCAGCTCGAAGGAGGACCTGCTCACCCAGGTCCTGAGGATGCGTGACGAGACCGCCCGGGTGCGCCAGACCGAGCGGCCCGGGGAGCCGAGCTATCGCGACATCATCCGTGAGGGGGCGCAGACCCCCGGACTGGTGGAGCTGTTCGTCTCCATGGCCGCCGCCGCCAGTGACCCGGAGCACCCGGCGCACGCGCACTTCGCCGAGCGCTATCCGGTGCTGCGCGAGCGGGTGGCGGGATACGTGCGGCAGCGGATGGACGAGGGGCGGCTGACCACCGAGATTCCGGCGGAACGGCTCGCCGTGCTGCTCCTCGCGGTGGCGGACGGCATCCAGTTGCAGTGGCTCATCGACCGTTCGACGGACATGGAGCAGCCGATCGACGACGTCTTCCGGCTGCTGGCCGTGGACCGGGACGGCGGACGCGAGGCCTCGGAGCCCGAGCGGGAGTGAGACGACGACGGCGGGCGGGGACGGCTTTCCGGCCATCCCCGCCCGCCGCCACCCCTCTGTCAGGCGACCTAGCCCCCGGCCCCGGCCCCGGCCCCGGCCCCGGCCCCGGTCCCGCGAACGCCGAGCGGCGCCGCGCCTTCGCCCGCCCCGTCCGACACGGCAACGTCCGCGCCGGACGTGCTGGAGGTGCCGGAAGCGCCGGGTGGGGCCGCCGACGCGGCCGTCACCAGCGCGGCCACGCCCTCGGGGCCCACCGGGCTCTGCGGGAAGTCGGCGATCACCTCCAGCGGCATGCCGGCGAGGAATCGCCAGAGCACCGGGTTCTCCAGGGCGCTCGGCCCCGCCTCGGCACCGGCGGCGGCCCGGCCCTCGGCGAACGCCTTCATCAGCAGCGGGCCGCCGGCCGGGTGCTCCAGCCACTCGGCGAGGGAGTTGCGGCCGGTGAGCGCGAGCCGCGAGGGGTCTCCCGCCACGGTGACCTCCGCGCTGAGCCGGAGGTCGCGTGAGGACGCGCCCGCCGCGATGACGTAGTCACCGCCCTCGACCCGCCATCCGCCCTCCCGCTCGCTGTAGTACGCGAGGTCGTCGCGGGAGACGTGGACGACCAGCTCACGGCTCTCGCCCGGAGCGAGCGTCACCGAGGTGAAGGCGCGCAACTCCCTCGGCGCGCGGGCGACGGACGACCCGGCCGGGCCGCCGCTGTAGATCTGGACGGTCTCGCGCCCGGTACGGGAACCGGTGTTGGTGACGGTGACGGCCACCGCGAAACGGCTGCCGTCGTCCTCCGCCGTGACCCGCAGCCCGTTGTAGGCGAAGGTCGTGTACGACAGCCCGTGGCCGAAGGGGAAGGCCACCTCGCGGTCGGCCGCGTCGTACCCCCGGTAGCCGACGAAGACGCCCTCGCCGTACCGGACATGCCCTTCCTCGCCGGGGAAGGAGAGGTGGCTCGGGGAGTGCTCCAGTCGCAGCGGCAGCGTCTCGGCGAGTCTGCCGGAAGGGCTGACGTCGCCGAACAGGACACGGGCCAGCGCCCCGCCGCCCGCCTGGCCGAGCAGCCAGCCCTCGACGAGTGCGGGGACCGTGCGGTGCCACGGGTCGGTGCGGACGGCGCCGCCGTTGGAGAGGACGACGGCGGTACGCGGGTTGGCGGCCACGACGGCTTCCAGGAGGCGCAGTTGGTCCTCCGGCAGATCGATGTGGTCCCGGTCGAACCCTTCGGACTCGTCCTGGGAGGAGAGGCCGAGGAACAGCAGCACGGTGTCGGACCCGGCGGCGAGCCGGACCGCCTCCTCCGTGAGCGCGTTCTCGTCGGCCGGGGCCCGCACGGTGCCGCCGACCGCCAGGGCGTACCCGGGGGCGAAGGCGACCCGTGCTCCCTCGGCGCGGTCGCGCAGCGCGTCGAGCGGCACGTCCAGCCGGGTGGGGGTGACCTGGGAGCTGCCGGCCCCCTGGTAGCGGGGGGTGCGGGCCAGCTCACCGATGACGGCGACGCTTCCGGCGTCCGGGCTCAGCGGCAGCAGCCCGTCCTCGTTCCTGAGCAGCACCACGCACCGCTCCGCCGCCTCCCCGGCGAGGCGGTGGTGGTCGTCCACGGTCATCCGCGGCTCGGGGCGGCCGTCGCCGGTCGCGGCGCGCCGGGCGAAGCGGACCAGGCGCTCCACGGCGGTGTCCAGCACCGCCTCGTCCAGGGAGCCGTCGCGCACGGCGGCCATGACCTGCGCGTCGGTACGCCCCTGGGTGCCGGGCATCTGGAGGTCCAGACCCGCGCGGAGGGCGGCGACCCGGTCGCGTACGGCACCCCAGTCGGACATCACGATGCCGTCGAAGCCCCACTCGGTGCGCAGGATGTCGGTCAGCAGCCGGGCGTTCTCCGAGAGGGTCACCCCGTTGACCGCGTTGTAGGAGGACATCACGGACCAGGGGCGGTCGCGGCGGACGATGCGCTCGAAGGCCCGGAGGTAGATCTCCCGCAGCGGGCGCTCGTCGATGTCGGCGCTGACCCGCATCCGGTCGGTCTCCTGGTTGTTGGCCGCGTAGTGCTTGAGTGCCGCGCCCACACCGGACTCCTGGAGCCCGCGCACCATGGCCCCGCCCAGCTCGGCGGTGAGCAGCGGGTCCTCGGAGAAGTACTCGAAGTTGCGCCCGCAGAGCGGTGAGCGCTTGATGTTGATGCCCGGACCGAGGAGCACCCGGACACCGTGGGCGGTCGCCTCGTCCGCGAGCGCTCCGGCGACGCGCCGGGCGAGCTCCGGGTCCCAGCTGCTGCCGAGCGCCACGGCGGGGGGATAGCAGGTGGCGGGGGCGGCGCTGTGCAGGTCGAGCTGGCCTCCGTCGCCCGCCTTCTTGGGCAGGCGCAGCCCGTGCGGCCCGTCGGAGAGGGTGACGGCCGGTACGCCGGCCCGGTCCACGGCCGAGGTGACGAAGTCCCCGCCGCCGCTGGTCAGTGAGGCCTTCTCGGCCAGGGTGAGCGGATCGGCGGAGGGGTCTGCCGCCGGGGGCGGTGAGGTCTGGTCGGTCGTCATACGGCGCACCTGTCGGGTCGAGTGGGGGCGTGGGTGTGGATGCGGGCGGCGGGGGAGCGGCCGGCTCTCGGCGGCGGGTCCGCCCCGGGGCGGCTCGGAGGGGGTGAGGCCGGACGTACGGCCGCCATCGCGCAAAAACCGTAAGTTGATCGGTTTTGGGTGTCAAGGGTGCGCGCCGCCCGGCTCCGAGCCGTGCGCCCGGGGGTGCCGGCGGTGGCGGAACGGTGCCGCGCGCACCCTTGACGGCTGGAAACCGTTCATCGTACGGTTTTTGCTCTCCGGTCCGTCCGGTCTCCGAGTGACCCTCGTCCGACCCCGCGTCAGCCGGTGCCCACCGCTCCGCACCCGCGTCCGCCTCTGCTTCCCACCTTCCGACGGCGCCTCCGTGCCGAAGAGACGAGGATTGGCCATGCACCCTGCCGCCAGGCACCCCGCCCCCGCCGTACATCGACGCCGTACCACTGCCGCCGCCCTGGCCGTCACCGCCGCCACGGCTCTCCTGGCCACGGCCGGCACCTCGGCCACGGCCGCCCCGGCACCGGCACCGGGAACGTCCGGCGGTGCCGCGCAGAGCGCCCCGGTCCGCTACGTGGCGCTCGGCGACTCCTTCAGCTCGAGCCCCGGCATCCCCGAGCAGACGGACGCCGCCTGCGGCCGCTCCTCGCGCAACTACCCGGCCCTGGTGGCCGCCGCCCTCCCGGTGGCGTCGTTCACCGATGTCACCTGCGCCGGCGCCGACACCCGTCACATGACCGTCCCGCAAGGATCGGCGCCGCCCCAACTGGACGCCCTGCGGCCCGACACGACCCTGGTCACCCTCGGCATCGGGGGCAACGACCTCGATCTCCCCGGCGTCCTCACCCGCTGCGTCCTGCTCGGCAAGCTCGCCCCGCTGGGCGCACCGTGCAAGCGGAGCTACACCCTGCTCGGCACCGACGAGATCGGCACCCGCATCGGCGCCACCGCGCCGAAGGTGGCCGCCGTCCTCGCCGCGATCCAGGCCCGCTCGCCGCAGGCCCGCGTCCTGGTGGTGGGGTATCCGGCGATCGTCCCGGACGACGGCACCTCCTGTCGTCCGGTCGTCCCCTTCGCCGACGGCGACTTCGCCTGGTTCCGGGACAAGCAGAAGCAGCTCAACGCGATGCTCGCGCAGCAGGCGGCCGGGCGGGGCGGGGCCTATGTCGACGCCTGCACGCCCTCGGTCGGGCACGACGCGTGCAAGCCGCAGGGCGTGCGCTGGATCGAGCCCGAGGAGACCGCGGAGGCGACCGGGTTCCACCCCAACGCAGCCGGACACCGGAGCACGGCCGATGCGGCCCTCGCAACCCTCAACGGCTGACGCCACCGGCCTCCGCGCCGTCCCTCGCCCTCTGCGTGGCCTCCGCACCGTCCTCGGGCAGCAGTCCCAGGCGGTCCAGGAAGTCGCGTACGAGCGCCTCCATCGGTACGGCCTCCGGCTCCAGCAGCCACTGCGTCTGCAAGCCGTCCATCAGCGCCAGCAGCTGACCGGCCACCACACCCGGGTCCACGGCGCCGTCCGTGCCGGCGGCCCGCTGGAGGCCGGCCACGACGCCGGTCAGCTCGGTGCGCAGGTACCGGTAGCGCCGGGTGAAGTAGCTGTGCGCCGGGTGGTCCGGATCGGTCGCCTCGGCGGACAGCTTCGCGTAGAGCGCGACCAGGCCCGGCGTCCGGCTGTTGCGCGCCACCAGATCCAGCAGCAGCCGCAGCCGTCGGGCCGGTTCCGGAGCGGGCGAGCCCGGCCGCAGCAGACCCGGGAAGAGTTCGCGGGCGTCGATCAGGTCGCGTCGCTCCAGCACCTCCATGAGCAGGCGGTCCTTGCCCGGGAAGTGGTGCAGCAGCCCGGCGTGGGTCAGCCCCGCGTGGGCGGCGATGTCGCGCAGCGAGACCGCGTTGAAGCCGGAGCGGGAGAACAGCTCGGCCGCCGCGTCGAGGATGCGGGCGCGGGTGCGTTCCCCCTTCGACGGACGGGCTCCCTCGGCCCCCGGCCGGTGCGGGGCGCGCCCGGTCCCTGTGCTCATCGCGGCGGCCCCCTGTGCTCGTCGGACACGGCGTCGCCGCCCGGTACCCCTGACTCCACCCCACGGAATTTACCAGCTGGTCAATTTCCCGCTCAAAAAACCTACCAAGTGGTTAATTCCGCAGGTAGGCTCACCGCCACTCCTTCCCGGGACGTCTTTCCCGGGCTCTCCAGACGGAGCGAACCCATGAGCAGAACCACCCGAAACGCGGCCCTGGCCGGCTGCCTGGCGGCCGTCCTCACCCTCGCCGGCTGCGCGGACAGCGGCCCGCAGGGCAGCCCGGGATCGCAGCTGAACCTCGCCACGCTGACCTCCCCGCAGAGCCTGGACCCCTCCCAGGCGATCGGCAGCGCCCTGCCGTTCTTCCAGGCCGTCTACGACACCCTGGTCAAGCGCGAGGCCGACGGCGACTACAGCCCGATGCTCGCCACCGGGTGGACCTACGACGACACCAGGACCGCCCTCACCCTCACCCTGCGCGACGACGTGAAGTTCGCCGACGGCACCGCCTTCGACGGCGCCGCCGTCAAGGCCAACCTGGAGCGCTTCAAGAAGGGCGGCGGCGCGGCGGCCAAGTGGCTGAAGGACCTCACGTCCGTCGAGGTCACCGACGCCACGCACGTCACCCTGAAGCTCTCCCAGCCCGACCCCGCGATGCTCTTCTACCTCAGCGACGCCGCCGGGCTGATGGCCAACCCCGCGGCCTTCGCCAAGGGCGACGCCCTGAAGACGACCCCGGACGGTACCGGCCCGTACCGCCTGGCCAAGGCGAGGACGACCATCGGCACCAAGTGGGTCTACGAGCGCAACGCCGACTACTGGGGCGAGGAACTCCCGTACAAGGAGCTGGCGATCAGCTTCTTCGACAACGAGACGGCGATCGTCAACGGCCTGCGGACCGGCCAGGTGAACGCGGCCCTCCTCCAGAACGCCGACCAGCAGATCAGCATCGAGTCCGACCCCCGGGTGAAGACGACGGAGCAGGAGTTCGACTTCCAGGGGCTGCTGCTGTTCGACCGGGGCGGCGCCATCACCCCGGCGCTCAAGGACGCCCGGGTGCGCCAGGCCCTCAACCACGCCGTCGACCGGAAGACCATGCTCGCCACCATCCGGCAGAACCGCGGCGAGGCCACCGGACAGGTCTTCGGCCCGGACTCCGCCGGCTACGACAAGGCGCTGGACACCTCCTACGCGCACGACCCGGCCAAGGCCAAGTCCCTGCTCAAGTCCGCCGGGTACGCCAAGGGGTTCACCCTCAAGCTTCCCCGGATGAGCGCGATCGTCAACGACGCCCTCGCCTCCTCCCTCGCGACCGACCTCAAAACCGTCGGCATCACGCTGAAGTGGGAGGAGCTCGACGGATCCACCGCGCTCCGCAAGATCTTCACCGACCGCGCCTACTCCGGCATGGTCATGAACATGGGCCAGGCCGCCGACGACTGGATCGTCGTCAACGAACTGGTCACCCCGGGCACGTTCAACATGTTCGGCACCACCGACGCGACCGTCGGCAAGCTCCTGCCGCAGATCCAGAGCGGCGGCGCGAAGCAGAAGGAGGCGGCCCGGCAGCTGAACCGCCATCTCGTCGAGCAGGGCTGGTTCGTGCCCTTCTACCGGATGACGTATCTGCACGTCTCCGACGGCACGGTGAAGATCACCCCGCAGTCCGGCATGGCCGTCCCGTCGATCTACAACTACGCCCCCGCCGGCTGAGACCACGACGGCCTCCCCTGAAGCGCCCGACAGATACCGAGTGCCATGCTGAACTTCATCGCCCGCAGGATCGCGGCGGGAGCCCTGCTCCTCCTCGTCATCTCCTTCCTCTCCTACCTGCTGCTGTCCGTCCCGGACACCGACGTCGGCCGTACGCTGCTCGGCCAGGGCGCCGACCAGGCCGCCGTCGACGCGAAGAACACCGCGCTCGGACTCGACCGGCCGGTCCTCGCGCAGTACACCGACTGGCTCGCCCACGCGGTCCGCGGCGACCTCGGCACCTCCTGGTTCACCAGCGAGGACGTCACCACCGCGGTCACCGCCCGGCTCCCGGTCACCGCGAGCCTGATGGCGGGGGTGACCCTGGTCGCCACCGTCGTGTCGTTCCTGCTCGGCGTCTGGGCCGGAGTGCGGCGCGGCGCCGCCGACCGCTTCGTCCAGGTGCTCGGCGTGATCGGCTACGCGCTCCCCGGCTTCTTCGTGACCTTGATCATCGTGCTGGTCTTCGCGGTCAACCTCAACTGGTTCCCGGCCATCGGCTACACCGCCTTCTCCGTGTCGCCGTCCGGCTGGCTCTCCACCATCACCCTGCCGGTCCTCGCGCTGTCGGTCGCCTCCGTGGCCGGCGTCTCCCAGCAGGTCCGGGGCGCGGTCATCGACGTGCTGCGCCAGGACTACATCCGTACGCTGCGCGCCCGCGGACTGCCCACCTCGCGGATCGTCCTCCGGCACGTCCTGCGCAACGCCTCCGCGCCCGCCCTGTCGGTGCTCGGCATGCAGTTCGTCGGACTGCTGGGCGGCGCGGTCATCGTGGAGCAGATCTTCGGGCTCCCCGGCATCGGCAGCATGACCGTCACCTACACCACCCGCGGCGACATCCCCGTGATCATGGCCCTGGTCATGCTCACGGTCATCGGGGTCGTCCTGATCAACCTCCTGGTCGATGTCATGATCGGCTGGCTCAACCCGAAGGCGAGGGTCGCATGAGCGACAACCTCCCCGCCGACCCGGCGCCCCCGCCCCGCCCGGCAACCGACTCCGCGACCGCCTCCGACACCCGGGCCGCCGTGCACGGCGGACTGCCCCGGCGCCTGCTGCGCAACCCGCTCGGCGCCGCCTCCGCCGGAGTCCTGCTGCTCCTGGTCGCCGCCGTGCTCCTGGCGCCGCTCATCGCCCCGCAGGCCCCCGACGCCTCCGCGCTAGGCGCCGCGTTCGAGGGACCGAGCGCGGCGCACCCGCTCGGTATGGACTCGGCCGGCCGCGACATCCTCTCCCGCATCCTGTACGGCGGCCGCAACACCCTCGGCGGCGCGCTGATCGCCCTGGGGGTCGCCCTCGCGCTCGGCGTGCCCACCGGGCTGTACGCCGGGTACCGCGCCGGCTGGTTCGACTCGGCGGCCAACTGGGCCGTCAACCTCGTCATGGCCCTGCCCGCCATGGTGGTCCTGCTCGCCTCCCGCGCCATCCTCGGCCCCAACGTCTGGGTCCTGATGATCGTGCTCGGTGTGCTCGCCGCCCCCAGCTTCTTCCGCCTGGTGCGGGGCATCGTCGCCAACGTCCGCAAGGAGCTGTACGTGGACGCCGCCAAGGTGTCCGGACTCTCCGACGCGCGCATCGTCGGGCGGCACATCCTCATCGTCGTACGCGGCCCCGTCATCATCCAGGTCGCCCTCGTCGCGGGGATCGCCATCGGCCTCCAGGCAGGGCTGGAGTTCCTCGGCGTCGGCAGCGGCTCCTCGGCCACCTGGGGCGCGATGCTCAACGAGGCGTTCCAGAACATCCAGCGGGCCCCGCTCCTCATGCTCTGGCCCGGTCTCGCCCTCGGGATCACCAACGGCGCACTGGTCCTCCTCGCGGGCGCCCTGCGCGACGCGCTGGAGGAGCGCGGCGGACCGGCGGACGGCGGACGCACCACGCGCCGGCCACGCCCCGCACCGGCCTCCGCGGCCCCGGCGGAGTCCGGCCCGCGCAGCCCGCTGCTCTCGGTGCGCGGCCTCACCGTGGCCTACGACCGGCCCGACGGCCCGCCCAAGCACGTCGTGCACGGCGTGGACCTGGACGTCCGGCCCGGCGAGACCGTCGGCCTGGTCGGCGAATCGGGGTCCGGCAAGTCACAGACGGCGTTCTCGGTCCTCGGCATCCTGCCGGAGGGGGGCAGGATCGGGTCGGGCAGCATCACCGTCAACGGGCGGGAGACCGTCGGACTGCCGGAGCGCGACCACCGCACCCTGCGCGGCGGGACCGTCGCGTACGTCCCCCAGGAGCCGATGAGCAACCTCGACCCGGCGTTCACCGTCGGCAGCCAGCTCATGGAGCCGATGCGCCACGTCCTCGGTATCAGCCGCAAGGAGGCCGAGACCCGTGCGCTGGACCTGCTGCGCCTCGTGGAGATCCCGGCGCCCGAACGCGCGATGCGGCTGTACCCGCACGAGATCTCCGGCGGCATGGCCCAGCGCGTCCTGATCGCCGGCGCGATGTCCTGCGACCCGGAACTCCTCATCGCCGACGAACCCACCACCGCACTCGACGTCGTCGTCCAGGCGGAGATCCTGGACCTGCTGCGCCGCCTCCAGCGGGACCGCGGGCTCGGGGTGCTCCTGGTCACCCACAACCTCGGTGTCGTCGCGGACCTCTGCGACCGGGTGGCGGTGATGAGCGCCGGCCGGATCGTGGAGACCGGCACCGCCGAACAGGTCGTCCACGAGCCGCGCGACCCCTATACCCGGTCCCTGCTCGACGCGGTCCTGGACGACGCGCCGCCGCGGGAGCCGTGGCAGCCATGAGAGGCGAGGAGCACCACCGTATGACCAGCGACGCCACCGGCGGGCCCGGCGAGGAGTTCCCGGACGCCCTGCTCTCCCTCCGCGACCTGCGGGTCTCCTATCCCGGCAAGGGCCGCCGCGCACCGCGCGCCGAGATCCTCAAGGGGGTGAACCTCGACATCCGCCCCGGGGAGACCCTCGGCCTGGTCGGTGAGTCCGGCTCGGGCAAGACGACGATCGGCCGGGCGGTCCTCGGCCTCGCACCCGTGGAGTCGGGCACCATCACCTTCGCGGGCAGCCGCATCGAGCAGGCCGGGCGGGCGCGCCGACGGGCCCTGGCCCGCGACCTCCAGGTCGTGTTCCAGGACCCGTACACCTCGCTCAACCCCTCCCGTACGGTCGGCGACACGCTCGGCGAACCCCTGCTCGGCCAGGGCACCGGGACCAAGGAGGCACGGGCCCGGATCGCGGAACTGCTCGACCGGGTACGCCTGCCCGCCGACGCCGCCGACCGGCTGCCCCGGGAGTTCTCCGGCGGGCAGCGCCAGCGGGTCGCCATCGCCCGCGCCCTGGCCCTGCGGCCCCGGCTGGTCATCTGCGACGAACCGGTCTCCGCGCTGGACCTGACCACCCAGCGCACGGTCCTCGAACTCCTCCTGGAGTTCCAGGAGGAGACGCAGGTCGCCTACCTCTTCGTCACGCACGACCTGGGGGTCGTCCGGTTCATGAGCCACCGGGTGGCGGTCATCCAGGGCGGCGAACTCGTCGAGACCGGTGACGCGGTCCAGGTCACCTCGGAGCCCCGCCACCCCTACACCCGGGCGCTGATGCTCGCCGCACCGGTCGCCGACGTACGGGAGCAGCGGCGGCGCAGGGAGGCGGCGGAGCTGTCCGCGCGGAGCTGAGCGGTGTGCTCAGGCGCCCGGCACGGTGGGCTGCACCTGACGCAGGAACGTGGCGTTGTCCGGGGTGCGGCGCACCTTGTCCAGCAGCGCCTCCAGGCCGCCGTGACCGTCCCGGGCGTGCAGGGCGCGGCGCAGCGCCCGTACGGTGGACAGCTCGGCGGCGCCCATCAGCAGCTCCTCGCGGCGGGTCCCGGAGCGGGCGATGTCGACGGCCGGGAAGACGCGCCGGTCCGCGAGCGAGCGGTCCAGGTGCAGCTCCATGTTGCCGGTCCCCTTCAACTCCTCGTAGAAGAAGTCGTCGGCGCGGGAGCCCGTCTCCACCAGCGCGGTCGCCAGGATGGTGAGCGAGCCGCCCTCCTCGGCGTTGCGCGCCGCACCGAACAGCTTCTTGGGACCGGCGAGGGCCGCCGCGTCCACACCGCCGCTCAGCGTGCGGCCGCCCGGTCCGGCCGCGTTGTTGTGGGCGCGGCACAGCCGGGTGAGGGAGTCCAGCAGGACCACCACGTCCCGGCCCTGCTCGACGAGGCGCTTGGCGCGCTCCACGGCCAGGTCGGCGAGGGCGATGTGCTCCTTGGCGGGCCGGTCGAAGGTGGAGGCGTACACCTCGCCGCGTACCGAGCGCCGCATGTCGGTGACCTCCTCGGGGCGTTCGTCCAGGAGGACCACCATCAGGTGGCACTCGGGGTGGTTGGTGGCGACGCCGGCGGCCAACTGCTGGAGCAGGACCGTCTTTCCGGTCTTCGGCGGCGCGACGAGCAGACCGCGCTGGCCCTTGCCGACAGGAGAGACCAGGTCGACGATCCGGAGCGCCGGACCGCCCTTCTCCGTCTCCAGCCGCAGCCGTTCGGCGGGGTGGACCGGGGTCAGGTCGCGGAAGTGGGCACGGCCGCCCGGGGCCTGCGGCGCGAGGCCGTTGACCCGGTCGACGGAGGCGAGGACGCGCGGCCGCTCGCAGCCTCCTTCGACGGCGTCGCCCTTGCGCAGGCCGTACCGGCGCATCAGCGCGGGGGAGACCTTGATGTCGTCGGGGGAGGGGTGGCCGCCACGGACGCGGAGGAGGCCGTGGCCGCCGGGGGCGGTGTCCAGGAGCCCTGCGGTCCGCACCGGGCGCGGCTCGTGGACGGCGGGGCGTTCGAGTGTGGTGGTCATGGGAGGGGTCCTTTCGCGGACATGGCGCAGGAGGGACCGGCGTACGGAGGGGCGGCATCGTCACACCCGCTCCGGGGCACGGAAGCCCGGCAGCCGGAAGGAGAGACAGCGAGATCGCTGCGGGAGAAGCTGGATCGCCGGTCGTACGAGGACGGGCGCAACAGCGATGGAGAGAGAAAATCAGCACCGGTGCCCGACGAAGGGGCATCCACGTATGCTCATCGGACTGTAGCACGGGCCCTCCGGAAAACGCGCCGAGGGCGGTGCGGACCCGGTACTGCCGGGTCCGCACCGCCCTCGGAAGGACTGCCTACCGCCGCCGTCCGCTCAGGCGGCCACGCCGAGCAGCGGCGCCCAGGCCTCCAGGGCCGGCTTCTCGGCCAGGTCGGCGAAGGCCACCTCGATCCCGTGGTCGCGGCGCCAGGCCGCCGCCAGGGACATCAGACGGACGGAGTCGAGCCCGTAGTCGACGAGGTTCTCGTCGAGCGGGATCTCCTCCGGCTCCTCACCGAGGATGTCGGCGACATCGGCGCGCAGCTGCTCCAACGTCAGCGCCACGGCGGTCACTTCCCTTCGAAGGCGGCTCGGGTGGTGGTGACGACGGCGCACTTGCCGGCCGCCCAGCGCAGCGCCATCGCGTGGTCGTCGGCGGAGAAGTCCGCCACCGCGTCGGCGACCACGAACGCCTGGATGTCCTGCATCCAGGCGTCGCACGCGGTCATCAGGACGCCGATGTGGGCGTAGACGCCGGTGAGGACGATCTGGTCGCGGCCCTGCTCGCGCAGCCGCTCCAGCAGATCGGTGCGGACGAAGCCGCTGTACTTCCACTTGGTGATGACGGTGTCGCCGTCCTCGGGCGCGACCTCGTCCGCGATGGCCGCCGCCTGCTCGTCGGCCGGCAGGCCGGGGCCCCAGAAGTCCTGCTGGAGCCCGCGCTCCTCGGCGCTCTGGCCGCCGGGCTGCGCGGTGTAGAGGACCGGCACGCCCAGGCGCGCCGCCTCCTTCTTCAACTCGGCCACATGCGCCAGGAGTTCGGGCACGGGCGCGGCCTGCCGGTCGTACGCCGACAGGAAGTAGTTCTGCAGGTCGTGGACGAGGAGCACGGCGCGCGCCGGGTCGACGGTCCAGTCGACCCGGTTGGCGGGCAGTCCGTCGGCGGCCGGCATGGGGTACGGGGTGATGGCGGGGAGAGCCATGGTGGTGAGGGTTCCGTTCGAGGAGGTGCGGGGAGGTGCGGCGGAAACGTCAGGGAGCGGGGACGGCGGTGCGGGCGGCGGCGTTGCGCAGGTCCTTCTTGGAGACCTTGCCGACGCCGGTCTGCGGGAACGCGTCCACGAACTCGACCCGGTCCGGCACCTTGTAGGCGGCCAGGCCCCGTTCCCGTACGAAGCGTTTGACCGCCACCGCCTTCAGCGGACCGGCGCCTGAGCGCAGGATCACGTACGCGCAGACGCGCTCACCCAGATACGGGTCCGGTTCCGCCACCACGTTGGCGTCGTGCACGGCCGGGTGGGCGAGGATGTGGTTCTCCACCTCCTCGGCGGCGACCTTCTCGCCGCCCCGGTTGATCTGGTCCTTGGCGCGCCCCTCCACGACGATGTGGCCGGACTCCGTGACCCGGACGACGTCGCCGGTGCGGTAGAAGCCGTCCTCGGTGAAGGAACGGGCGTTGTGCTCGGGCGCGTTCCAGTAGCCGCGGATCGTGTACGGACCCCGGGTGAGCAGATGCCCCGTCCCACCCGGCTCCACCTCCCGGTCCTCGTCGTCGACGACCAGGATCTCGTCGTCCGGTGAGATGGGCCGCCCCTGTGTGGTGACGATGGTCTCCACCGGGTCGTCCAGGCGCGTGTAGTTGACCAGGCCCTCCGCCATCCCGAAGACCTGCTGGAGCGTGCAGCCGAGCGCGGGACGCACCCTGCGGGCCGCCTCCTCGCTGAACTTGGCGCCGCCCACCAGCAGTACGTCCAGGCTGCTGAGGTCATGCGCACTGCCGGGGGCGGCCTCGGTCCACAGCAGGGCCAGCGGCGGCACCAGGCCGGTGATGGTCACGCCCTCGCGCTCGATCAGCGGGAAGGCCACCTCGGGCGAGGGCTGCGGGCAGAGCACCACACGCCCCCCGGCGTACAGCACACCGAGCGAACCGGGGGAGGAGAGCGGGAAGTTGTGGGCGGCGGGCAGCGCGACCAGGTAGACGCTGCTCTCGTCGACCCCGCAGATCTCGTTGGAGCCCCACAGCGAGTAGATGTAGTCGTCGTGGGTGCGCGGGATCAGTTTCGGTACGCCGGTGCTGCCGCCGGAGAGCTGGAGGAAGGCCAGATCGTCCGGGCGCGGCCCGCCGTAGCCGACCGGCTCCTCGGCCACCTCGGCCAGCGCCTCGAACGCGCCGGGATCGCCTTGTGCGACGAACACGTGCTTCAGCGTCGGGACTTGGGCGCGGGTCTTCGCTGCCAGCTCCCGGTAGTCGTAACCGCCGTGCTCGGCCGCGACGATGTAGGCGGCCGCCTCGGTGAACTCGCAGAAGTAGGCGATCTCACTCTCGCGGTGGGCGGGCAGCGCGAAGACGGGCAGCGCGCCGATCCGGAACAGCGCGAAGATGACCTCGAAGAACTCGGCGATGTTGGGGAGTTGGACCACCACATGGTCGCCCTTGCCGATACCGCGGGCGAGGAAGCCCGCGGCCAGCCGGTCGGCGCGCCGGTCGAGATCGGCGTACGTCCACCGGCTCCCGGCCACCGGGTCGACGATCGCGATCCGGTCCGGGTGTTCCTCGGCGCGCTGCCGCAGCATCTCGCCGAAGGTCTCCCCGCGCCACCAGCCGGCCGCCCGGTACTTCTCGGCGAACTCGGCCGGCCAGGTGGGAGCGGCTTGCGTACTCACAGCTCGGCTCCCACGGCGCTCAGGAACGTACGGAACTTGGCGCCGGTCTCGGCGGTCTCCGCCTCGGGCTCGGAGGCGGCGACGATGCCCGCGCCGGCGTAGAGGCGCAGCGTGCGCTCCTCGGCCTCGGCGCAGCGGATCGTGACGACCCATTCACCGTCACCGTCGGCCTTCCCCCAGCCGACGACACCGGTGAAGAAGCCGCGGTCGAACGGCTCGGTCTCCGCGATGACCTGACGAGCCGTCATGGTCGGCGTGCCGCAGACGGCGGGCGTCGGGTGCAGCGCCATCGCCAGGTCCAGCGCCGAGGCGGAGGCGGAGGCGGAGGAGAGGGTGCCGGTGACCGTGGTCGACAGGTGCCACATGGTCGCGGTACGGATCAGGGTCGGCCGGGCCGGGACGGTCATCCCGGTGCAGTGCGGGGCCAGTGCCTGGTGGACGGCGTCCACGACGACGGCGTGCTCGTGGAGGTCCTTGACGGACTCCAGCAGCGTCGCGGCGCGGCGGACGTCCTCGGCGAGGTCGTCGCTGCGCGGGGTGGACCCGGCGAGCGGGTTGGCGACGACCTGGTTGCCGTGGCGGGAGACGAGCAGCTCGGGGCTGGCGCCGATGAGGGTGCGGGCGGGGCCGGTCGGCAGGGCGAAGGTGTAGCCGGAGGGGTCGCGGCGGGCCAGCCGCTGGAGCATCGCGGGCAGGTCGAGCGGGGCGCCGGAGGTGAGTTCCAGGGTGCGGGCGAGCACCACCTTGCTGAACTCGCCGCGCCACATGCGGGCCACGGCGGCGGCGACACCCTCGCCGTAGACCTCGGGCTCGGGCACCGGGCGGATCTGCCAGTCCGCGGTGGCGGAGGGGCCGGCGGGCAGGGCGATGAGCGGGTCGGAGGCGAGCGGCGCGGCGGTGCGCACCGACACCGGCACGGTGAGCGCGGCCGGTGCCGTGTGGTCGAACGGGATGGCGCCGATCACGACCGGCGCTTCCTGTCCGGCGGCGACGGCCTCGGCCAGCGTGGCCTCCACCCGTTCGGCCAAGGGTCTCTCGTCGTGCGGGACGTGGCGTCCCGCTCCGCGTGCGAGCAGCGTGCGTCCGGGCGTGGCGAGGAACGTGTCGCCCGGTGCGTAGGCGTCCAGGAGAGAGGTGGCCGCTCCTACGGCGGGGTGGGCCGGATCGGCCGGGGGGATGTGCGTGGCGACCTGGGATGCCGTCGACACGGGGACTCCATTCTCGATGGTCCCGTCAGCGGGTGCGGGGGGCTGGCTGGGAGGGTGAAGTGGTGCGGAGGGTCGTGCGGGGGCCGCCGGTCAGCGCAGGGTCGCGCCGCCGTCGACGTACAGCTCCTGGAGCGTGATGTGGCGGGCGCGGTCCGAGGCGAGGAACGCCACCGCGTCGGCGATGTCGGCGGGTTCGGCGATCCGGCCGAGCGGAATGCCGGTGCGGTACGTCGACGGGTCCCCGTCGATCACCCGCTGTTCGGCGCCCGGGTCGGTCCACAGGGCCCGCTGCATGGCGGTGTCGGTGGAGCCGGGGGCGACGACGTTGCAGCGTACGCCGCTGCCGGCGAGTTCGAGGCCGAGACACCTGGTGAACACGGCGGCGGCGGCCTTGGAGGCGGCGTAGGCGGCCATGCCGGTGCGCGGGATCCCGGCGGCGTTGGAGCCGACGGTGACGATGACGCCGGTCCTCCGGGCCGCCATCAGGGGAGCGACGCTCTGCGAGACCTGGAAGACGCCGGTGGTGTTCACCGCGAAGGTGTCCGCCCAGTCCTGAGCGGAGAGCGCGGTCACCGGGCCGGTGCGCAGGATGCCCGCGACGTTCACCAGGACGTCCACCGGGCCGAGTTCGTCCTCGACGCGGGCCACGGTGTTCTCCACCGCGACGCGGTCCGTGACGTCCATCACATACGGTTCCAGACAGCCCGCCGACCGTTCGCCCGCGGGCAGTTTCTCCTGCCGCCGGGGCCAGTCGGCGGCCAGCGCCTCGATGGTGTGGCCGGCCCGGTCGGTGGCGGCCACCTGGGCGCCGAGGTCGGCGAGCAGTTCGGCGACAGCGGCTCCGATGCCTTGTCCGGCGCCGGTCACCAGGGCCGTGCGGCCCTCGAACTCGCCACTTCTGCCCGGTATGTCCTCAGGCATGAACAACCTCCCCCTGGGTGTTAGGTAAGGGTAACCTAAATTGAATCGACCGCCCAGAAGGGTGTCGAGCCGTCGATATACGGTTAGGTTAGCCTCACCTTATGCAAACGCCGCACGCGGGGGCCACGGCCTCGGCTCCCGAACATGACTCCTCAGCCGCCCAGTTGGACGGAGGGGGGAGCGAACGAGAGGCGAAGACATCGCCCGCCGGACCGGAGGAACCTGCTCCGGAATCCGGTTCCGTACCCGGTGCGGAGATATCGCCGGGCGCGGAGACGGCTTCGGGCGTCCCGGCACCGGCCAGGGGTGCAGCCGCAGCCCCAGCCGCAGTTGGGGCCAAGCCGTCGGCCGGCCGCCGGACCGTGGCGCTCGCCGTCGCCGGTCTCACCGCGGCCGTCCTTCTGCTGAGCGGTCTCTCGCTCTCCATCGGCGCGGGCGAGGTCGGCGTCGGCGGCGTGCTCGACTACCTGCTCAACCGGGACGGGGCCCGCGACAACGCCCGCCTCTCCCTCGTCGTCGGTGACCTCCGCCTCCCGCGCACCCTCACCGCGCTGCTCGTCGGGGCGGCCCTCGGTGTGGCCGGCTGCCTGCTCCAGGCGGTCACCCGCAACCCGCTCGCCGAGACCGGTCTGCTCGGCGTCAACGCGGGCGCCTCGCTCGGCGTCGTCGCGGGCATCGCGCTCCTCGGCTTCGATTCCGGTTACGCCTACCTGGTCTGTGCGTTCGTCGGCGCCGTGGTCGCCAGCGGCCTGGTCCTCCTCATCTCCGGACGACGCGGCGGCGGCTCTCCCATGCGCCTGGTGCTCGCCGGTGCGGCGCTCGGCGCCACCTTCGGCGGGCTCACCAGCGTCATCGTCGTCAACTCCGCCGAGACCTACGACCGATTCCGCTTCTGGGTCCTCGGCTCCCTCGCCGGCGTCGAGGGCTTCGGCGAGCTCGGCCGCCTGGCCCCCGTCCTCGCCATCGGCTTCCTCGTCGCGCTGCTCGTCGCCCGACCGCTCTCGGCCCTCGCGCTCGGCGACGATCTGGCCCGCAGCCTCGGCCACCGGCCGCCCGTCATCCGTACGGTCGTCGCCATCGGCGTCACGCTCCTCACCGCCTCCGCCGTCGCGCTCGCCGGACCCATCTCCTTCCTCGGCCTGCTCGCCGGATTCCTGGCCCGTGCCATCGCCGGCACCCGGCTGGCCGCCCGCCTCCTGCTCGCCGGGCTCATCGGCGCCTGCGTCCTGGCCGTCTCGGACGTCGTCGCCCGCGTGGTCTCGCGGCCCTTCGAAGCGCCCGTCTCCGTGATCGTCGCCCTCATCGGCGCCCCGGTCCTCATCGCCATCGTCCGCTCCAGGCAGCTGGCCTCGATGGGCATGACGGAACCCGCCACCGAGGAGCGCGCCCCGGACCGCCCGCGCCGCTTCAAACTGGCCCTGCCGCGCCCCAAGTCCCGTAAGCCGAAAGCCGTTCGGGTCCGTCCGCCGGACACCGTCGTCGTCCGCCGCGGCCCTCTCTCCCTGCTGATCACCCGCCGCGCAGCCCTCGCCGCCGTCGCGCTCGCCACGGCCCTGCTGCTCGCCGTCGTCCTCTCCGCCTACGCGGGCCAGAGCGAGATGGGCGTGGCCCGCACCTTCCGCGCGGTCTTCGGCCAGGGCGACCGCTTCGACGTGCTGCTCGTCCAGAACTTCCGCCTCGGCCGCATCGTCGCCGGCCTCACCGCGGGCGCCGCACTCGGCCTCGCGGGCTGCCTCACACAGACCCTGGCCCGCAACCGCCTCGCCACACCCGAACTCCTCGGCGTCAACGACGGCGCCACCGCCGCCGTGCTGCTCTCCGTGACCCTCAGCGCCACCGGAACGTTCGGCGCCTGGTGGGCCGGGCCGATCGGCGCCCTGGTCGCCGTCATCGTCGTCACCACCGTCTCCGGCGGCCTCGGCCAGCGCGGCTACCGCGTCCTCGTCGTCGGCCTCGCCATGTCGGCCCTGGCCTCCGCGATCACCCAAGTCGTCCTCTCCCGAAGGTCCTTGAGCTCCGCCAGCTCCCTGTACGTATGGACCTCGGGCAGCCTCAACGGACGCAGCTACTCCGTCGCCGTACCCGTCCTCATCGGCCTCGCGATCCTGGTCCCCATCAGCCTCGCCGTCGCCCGCCACCTCGGCGTCCTGCGCTTCGACGACGCCACCGCCTCCTCGCTCGGCTCGGCGCCCGGCCGGGTCCGCGCCCTCGCGCTGCTGCTGGCCGTCGGCCTCGCGGGCCTCGCGGTCGGCATCTGCGGACCGGTCGGCTTCGTGGCGCTCGCCTCACCGGTCATCGCCTCCCGGCTCGCCGGCCCGCTGCGGGTCCCGCTGGTCGGCTCGATGCTCACCGGGGCCGTCCTCGTCGTCGCCGCCGACACCCTCGGCCGGATCGTCTTCGACGGCGTCGAACTCCCCGTCGGCATCGTCACGACCGTCCTCGGCGGCCCGTTCCTGCTCTGGGTGCTCCTCGGCCGCTCCGCCGCCACCCGCGTCTGAAAGGCGGCCCGCACATGACCTACCCACCGCGCCGCAACCCGCCCGCCCCGCCCGTGTCCACGGGACCGAACCGATCCGAGGTGTCCACCGTGCGAAGCCCCTTGCTGCGTACGCTCCGTGAGGACGTACGCGCGGGCAAGCCGGACGCCGAGGAGGCGTTCTGGCGGTACGTCTCCGAAACCGGCGCCCCCCTCGTGGAACCCGACCCCGAGGGCGAGGCCGACCACCGGCTGGTCACTTTCGTCCGCCGCGAGGACCCCGCGCGCCCCGCCACCCACGTCCTGGCCCTGGTCCACACGGTCACCGACAAGGACCGGCACGCCGGCGACCTCGCCCCGCACCTGATGGAACGGGTCGAGGGCACGGGGGTCTGGGCCATCAGCCACCGGCTGCGCACCGACCACCGCGCCTCGTACCAGTTCCACGCCACCCGCGGCACCCGCGAGGACGCCCTGCGCGCCGACCGCCCCTCCTGGCGCCGGGTCCTCGACCAGGCCGAGCCCGACCCACTCAACACCGGCGCCCCGCTGCCCTCCCGCGACGGCCGCAACCCCGCCTCCGTGCTCGAACTCCCCGCAGCACCCGACCAGTCGCGCACCCACCGCCGCGACGACGTGGACCGGGGCCGGACACTCGACACCGAGGTGGACGGCCGCCGGATCACGGTCCACCTCCCGCCGGGACACCACCCGGACGGCGGCCCGTACGCGCTCGCCGTGCTCCTGGACGGCGAGATGTGGGGGCCGGTCCTCGGCGTCGGCGACATCTTCGACAACCTGCACGCAGACGGCGAGCTTCCGCCCACCGTCGCGGTGTTGGTCGACACCATGGGCCGCCGCATGGAGGACCTGGCGTGCAGTGCCCCGTTCGTCGACTGGCTCGCGGACACCCTGCTGCCCTGGGTGGAGCAGGAGTACGGGGCCGGGGCGGACGCGGCCCGTACCGTCGTCGCCGGCCAGAGCGCGGGCGGCCTGACCGCCGCCTTCGCCGCCTTCCGACGCCCCGACCGCTTCGGCCTCGCGCTCTCCCAGTCCGGCTCCTTCTGGTGGCCCGACGACGACCGCGACGGCGAGTGGCTCACCAGGCAGTACGCCTGGGGCGAGCGCCGGCCCGTCACCCTCCACGTGGAGGTCGGCCACCAGGAGTGGATGCTGCTGGCGGAGAACCGCCGCTTCCGCAACATCCTGCGGGCGCGTGGCTACGACGTGCGCTACCGGGAGTTCAACGGCGGCCACGACTACGCCTGTTGGCGTGGCGGTCTGGCGGACGGACTGGTGGGGCTACTCGGCTCATAGCAGTCACAGCACCCTCCCCACGAGAACACCAAAGGGGCGGGACGGCATCCCCCCTCCGGATGCCGCCCCGCCCCTCTCCTGTGCGCTCTCAGCCCTTGACGGCCGGAGCCTCGTCCACCGCCAGGCCCTCGCCCGGCGGCGGCGCGTCCTCGTCGTCGAACGGCGGCGGCTGCGGGGCCTCGCGCGGCAGCCGCAGCGCGATGACCGCCCCGACCGCGACGAGCCCCGCCGTCACCCAGACCGCCGTGCGGTACGGGCCCGGGTCGGCGGCGGCCTCCGTCACGTGGCCGCCCCCGATCACCGCCGCGCAGGCGGCGATGCCCAGCGCACCGCCGAGCGTGCGGACGATCTGGAACAGGCCCATCGCCTGGCCCATGTCGGCGGGCCCGATCGACTCGAAGCCGGAGATCTGCACGGTGAGCACCGCCGTACCGAGCACCAGACCGATCAGGAACATCAGCCCGCGCACGCTCCACGCGTTCTCCGCCACGCCCGGGATCGCGAGCGTCGCGAAGACCGCCGCCGCGACCAGCAGCGCCGGTACGGTCAGCAGCCGGGGGCCGAGCTTCGGCAGCAGCCGGTCCACCACCTGCGAGGCCAGCATCAGCCCGACCGCCTCCGGGAAGACGCTCAGCCCGGCGTCCAGCGCCGAGGCACCCAGGCTCGCCTGGTAGAGCAGCGGGAAGACGAACAGCACGCCCATCAGCCCGGCCGCGGTGACCCCGGCGAGCGCCGAGGCCGACCCGTACACCCGGTCGGCGAGCAGCCGCAGCTTCAGCAACGGCGTCTTCGCCCGCACCTGGTGCAGTACCGCCGCGACCAGCAGGACGGAGCCCAGCGCCGCGCTGACGGCGACGGCGGGCCGGGTCCAGCCCTGGGAGGGGCCGAAGCCGAGCGCGTACGTCAGCAGCCCCAGCGCCGGAGTGGCCAGCCAGAAGCCGACCGTGTCGAACTTCCCTTCGGGGCCCTCGACATGCTCGCGCAGACCGAAGACGCCGAGCAGCACCGCCGCCGCGCCGATCGGCACGTTCACGAAGAACAGCCAGTGCCAGGAGAGGTGTTCGGTCAGCAGCCCGCCCAGCGGCGGGCCGAGCGCGGGCATCAGGGCCGTCGGCACGATCAGCACCTTGGCCAGCTTCATCCGCTCGTGCGGCGGGAACGCCCGGAACAGCAGCGTCATCCCGACCGGCGTCAACAGCCCACCGGCCAGGCCCTGTACGGCCCGGGCCACGACGAGCGTGTCGAGGTCGGGTGCCAGACCGCAGACCGCCGAGGCGATCGTGAACGCGGTGAGCGCACCGAGGAACACCCGCTTCGTCCCGAACCGGTCGCCCAGCCACCCCGCCACCGGCAGCCCCACCGCGAGCGCGACCAGGAAGGCCGTCTCGACGGTGTTGGCGGCGGACAGCGGGCGGTCGAAGTCGCCCGCGATCGTGAAGAGGGCCGGGTTCACGATCGTCGAGTCCAGGCCGTTCATGCACATGGCGGCCGTGTAGACGAGGACGACGGCGAGCCGGGGACGTATCCGGGGCCGGATCAGCAGCCCGCTCACCGGGCGGCGAGGGGGCCGGACCAGTGGGCGCCGATCCAGTCCAGCGCCTTCTGACGGGCGCACGGACCATGAGCCGTCGACCAGCCGGCGGGCACCGCCGCGAAGAGCGGCCACAGCGAGTGCTGACCCTCTTCGTTGGTCAGGACGAGGAACTCCCCGTCCGCATCGAAGGGGTTGGCGGGTGCGTCACTCATCGGTGTCACTTCTCCAGCTCGGTGAGTCGGTCGGCGACCACGCGCGCGATGTGCGCGATCGGTTCGGGCAGGGTCATGTCCTTGTGCGAGCAGGCGACGTTCGTGTTGTCGATGCGCCCGCTCACGTACGGGGTCCAGGTCTCCGGCGTCAGGGTGTCGTCGATGGTGTCCACCGTGGCCCGGAAGAACAGCACATCGCCCTGGAACACCCGGTGGTCGTAGGCGCGTACGAGGTCGTTGGTGTTGAGGTAGACCTCGCCGAGGGCCTCGATCTTCGCGGCGGAGAGCGCGGCCAGCGGAGACCCTTCGCGGCGCAGCACCTCCACCACGTTGGCCGTGGTCAGCTCCTTGTCCCCGAGGCTGTCGGGGCCGTAACCGCCCATGGTGAGCAGCGATTCGAGCGCCTCGGCCCGGTCGGGCACCGGCAGGCCACGGAAGCCCTCGGCCGGGTAGGCGTCCAGGATCGCCAGCAACTCGACCTCATGGCCCGCCTCTTGGAGGACCGCGGCGATGGCATGCGCGATGATGCCGCCGGTGGACCAGCCGAGCAGCCGGTAGGGCCCCTCGGGCTGGACCTCGCGGATGCGGGACGCGTAGTGGGCGGCCAGCTCCTCCAGTGTGGTCGGCAGCGGTGCCTCCGCCGTCGCCTCGCCGACGCCCTGGGCCTGGAGCCCGTAGATCGGCACATCTGCGGGGAGATGGCGGATCAGTCCCGCGTAGCACCAGCTCAGACCGCCCGCCGGGTGCACACAGTGGACGGGGGAGCGGTCGCCGGGGCGGGCGGGCCGCAGCGGCAGCAGCACATCCAGCGGGTCCTCCTCGCGCGAGACGTCCAGCGCCGCGTCCAGCGCGGCCGGAGTCGGCGCCTGGAAGACCGTGCCGATCGACACCTCGATGCCGAACGCGGACTTGATCCGCCCCGCGAGACGGACCGCGAGCAGTGAATGGCCGCCCAGGTCGAAGAAGTTGTCCTCCACCCCGGCCGCCGGCAGCCCCAGCACCTCCGCGAAGATCGAGCAGAGCTGCTCCTCGCGCACGGTGCGCGGCGCCCGGCCGCCACCGCCCACCGGCACCCCGGGCGCGGGCAGCGCCTTGCGGTCCAGCTTGCCGTTGCCGGTCAGCGGCAGCCGCTCCAGCACCACCACGGCCGACGGCACCATGTGCACCGGCAGCGTGGCCGCCGCGTGCTCGCGCAGCTCACCCGGAACGGGGTCGGCACCCGGCGCCGGAACGACGTATCCGACCAGCCGCTTGTCGCCCGGCACGTCCTCGCGCACCACGACGGCCACATCCGCGACCTCCGGGTGTGCGGCCAACACGGCTTCGATCTCGCCCAGTTCGATCCGGAACCCACGGATCTTCACCTGCTGGTCGCCGCGCCCGAAGTACTCCAGCGTACCGTCGGTACGCCGTCGGGCCAGGTCGCCCGAGCGGTACATCCGGGTCCCGCTCTCCCCGAAGAGATGCGCGAACGGGTCCGCGACGAAACGCCCCGCCGTCAGGTCGGGCCGCCCCAGATAGCCGAGAGCCACACCCTGGCCGGCGACGTACATCTCACCGGTCACCCCGGGCGGCACCGGCTGGAGCCGGTCGTCCAGCACATAGACGCGCAGGTCGGGGATGTTGACCCCGATGGTGCTGGAGACGGCGGAGGCGGCCGTCTCCCGGTCGAGCGCCAGGTAGGAGACGTGGACCGTGGTCTCGGTGATGCCGTACATGTTGACCAGCGTCGGCGCGTTCTCCTGGTGGCGGGTGTACCAGTCCGCGAGCCGGCCCAACTCCAGCGCCTCACCACCGAACACCACGTACCGCAGCGCCAAGTTGTGCCCGGGAGCTTCCCGGTCGGCGGCGGCCAGCTGGTAGAACGCGGACGGCGTCTGATTGAGGACGGTCACCTGCTCATCGGCCAATAGCCGGAGGAACGCCTGCGGGTCACGGCTCGTCAGATGCGGGACGACGACGACCCGGCCGCCGTAGAGCAGCGCGCCCCACAGCTCCCAGACCGAGAAGTCGAAGGCGTAGGAGTGGAACAGCGTCCACACATCGTCCGGACCGAACGCGAACCAGTGCTCGGTCGCCGTCATCAGTCGCGTCACATTGTGCTGTGTGACCACAACTCCCTTGGGGCGCCCGGTGGATCCCGAGGTGTAGATGACGTACGCCGGGTCCTGCGGGCTCAGCGGCCGCGTCCGGTCGGCCTGGCTCAGCGGCCCGTCGGGGAAGCCCGCCGCCTCGTCCACCGTGATCAGCGGCAGCGCGTGCGCGGGCAGCCGGTCGCCCGTCGCCGCGTCGGTGATCAGCGCGGCCGGCCGGGCGTCCTCCAGCATGTACGCCAGCCGGTCCGCCGGGTAGTCCGGGTCCATCGGCAGATACGCGGCACCCGACAGCGACACCGCCAGCAGTCCGGCCACCAGGTCCAGCGAGCGCGGCAGCGCGAGGGCCACGATGGAACCGGGGCCGATGTCGCGGGCCGCGAGCAGCCGAGCCAACGACTGTGCGCGGGAGGAGAGTTGCGCGTACGTGAGCGACTCGCCCGCGCAGCTCACGGCCACGCGCTCCGGGTGGAGGCGCGCCGCCACCTCGTACACCTCCGCGAGCGTGAGCGGCACCGGCCGGTCGGCGGGCACGCCGTTGGCCTCGACCAGCGCGCGGCGCACCTCGTCCTCACCGAGCACGGGCAGCAGCCCGACCGGGGTCTCCGGCTCCGTGGCCGCTGCGGTGAGCAGCCGGGCCAGCCGGTCCGCGAGCGCCTGGGCGGTCGTCCGGTCGAAGAGGTCCGTACGGAACTCCAGGAACCCGGCGATCCCGCCGTCGGCCAACTCGCCCGCGTTGAGGGTCAGATCGAACTTCGCGGTGCCCGACGGCACGGCGGCGAGCCGCGCGGTGGCCTCCGTACCGAAGGCGGCGGGCCCGTCCGCGATCGACTGCCAGGCCAGCATGACCTGGAAGAGCGGGTGGCGGGCCAGCGAGCGCGGTGGGTTGAGCGCCTCCACCAGGTGGTCGAAGGGCAGCGCGTCGTGCTCGTAGGCGGCGAGCGTCGTCGTCCGCACCCGGTCGAGCAGCGCCCCGAAGCCGGGGTCGCCGGAGGTGTCGGTGCGCAGGACGACGGTGTTGGTGAAGAAGCCGACGAGCCCGGCCGTGGTGTCGTCGTCGCGGCCCGCCACGGGGGTGCCGAGCGGGATGTCGGTCCCGCAGCCATGCCGGGTCAGCAGGGCGGCGAGACCCGCCTGCACGGTCATGAAGACCGTCGCGCCGTGCGCCCTGGCCAGCCGGCGCAGCGCCTCGTGCGTCGCCGCGTCCAGCGCGAACGGCACGGTGTCGCCGGCGGAGGTGGCGACGGGCGGGCGGGGCCGGTCGGTGGGCAGCTCCAGCTGGTCCGGCAGCCCGGCCAGCGCCCCGCGCCAGTGGGCGAGCTGCGCCTCGGCGAGTGGAGTCGGCTCGGCGGGGGTGCCCAGGAGCTGTTGGAGCCGGGCGGCGTGGTCGACGTACTGGCCGGTCAGCGGCGTGAAGTCGGGCGCGCGGCCCGCGAGGCGGGCGGTGTAGGCCGTGGTGAGGTCGCGGGCCAGGGGTGTGGTGGAGGCGCCGTCGCCCGCGATGTGGTGGAGCAGGAGCAGCAGGGTGTGGTGGTCCGGGGAGTCGCTGAACAGGACCGTGCGCAAGGGTGGCTCGGTGGCCAGGTCGAAGCAGTACCGCACGGCCTCGGTGAGGTCGCTGCCGGGCTCCGCGAGGCGCAGCACGGGACGGGCCGCTTCGTGGCCCGGAGGAAGAATCACCTGGTGGGGGGCGCCGTCCGCGTCCGCTCCGAGGCCGTTGTCAGTGGACGGATATACGGTTCTGAGTGTCTCGTGACGATCCACCAGATCGTGCAGGGCGAGCTGGAGTGCGTCCCGGTCGAGGGGGCCGTTGACGCTGAGGACGAGCGGGATGTTGTAGGTCGGGCTGGGGCCTTCGAGGCGGTTGAGGAACCAGAGCCGCTGCTGGGCCGGAGAGAGCGGGAGGGGACCGGTGCGGGGGAGCGGGGAGAGCGGTACGGAGGCGGTGGCCGCGCCGCTGCGGGTGCGGACCTGGGCGGCGACGGCGGCCGCGGTGGAGTGGCGGAAGACGTCGGCGATGGAGAACGGGGCGCCGAAGTGCTCGCGGACGCGGGCGGCCAGCCGGGCGGCGAGCAGGGAGTGCCCGCCGAGGTCGAGGAAGCCCGCATCGGCGGCCGGGGGCTCCGCGATACCGAGCACGTCGGCGTAGAGGCCGCGCACGATCTCGGTGTGCGGGCCGCTCTCGCCGACGACCTCGGCCCCGATGGCGGGGGCGAGCGGTTCGGGGTCGGGCAGCGCGCGGTGGTCCAGCTTGTCGTTGGCCGTACGGGGGAGGGCGTCGAGCAGCGTCACGGTCGCGGGGACCATGTGCTCGGGCAGGGCGGCGGCCAGGTGGTCGCGGAGGGCGTTGGGGGTGGGCGGTGCCTCGCCGTCCTTCGACGGGACCGCGTAGGCGAGGAGGCGCTTGCCGTGGCCGGTCTCCCGGGCGATGACGGCGGCCGCCGCGAGCTGCGGGTGGGCCGCCAGCCGGGCCTGGATCTCGCCGAGTTCGATGCGGAAGCCGCGGATCTTCACCTGGTCGTCGCTGCGGCCGAGGAACTCCAGGGTGTGGTCCTCGCGGCGGCGCACCAGGTCGCCGGTGCGGTACATCCGGCCGCCGGGAGTGCCGTGCAGATCGCCGAACGGGTCGGCGACGAACCGCTCGGCGGTCAGGTCGGGGCGGCCGAGGTAGCCGAGGGCCAGGCAGGGCCCGGCGACGTACAGCTCACCGGTGACCCCGGCGGGCACGGGACGCAGGGAGGAGTCCAGGACGTAGACCCGCGATCCCCGCACGGGTCTGCCCTCGGGCCGGTCGGCGGAGTCGCCGGGCAGCCAGTAGTAGGCGTCGACGGTGGTCTCGGTCGGCCCGTAGAGGTTGACCGGGTGTACGGCCTCGGCGTCGGTGAGCCGCTCCCAGAGGGCCGGGGGCACGGACTCGCCGCCGACGACGAGGTGGGCGGGGTGGTGGCGGCCCTCGTCCAGCAGGCCTTCGGCGATCAGCGCTTCGGCGTAGGAAGGGGTGACATCGAGATAGTCGACGTGGTGGGTGGAGACATACGCAGTGAGGGCGGCGGGGTCCCGGTAGGCGGCGTCGTCCAGCAGGTGCAGCTCATGGCCGTGGACCATCCATAGCAGCGGGTCCCAGGACGCGTCGAAGGCGAACGAGGCGCTGTGCGCGACCCGGAGCCGCTCCCGGCCGGTGCGGGCGACGGCCGGGGCGATGTGGTCGGTGAGGTGACCGGCGCCGAGATTGGCGAGTGAGGCGTGGCTGACGAGGACGCCCTTGGGACGCCCGGTGGAACCGGAGGTGTGGATGAGATAGGCGGGGTCACCGAGCGCGGGCCCGGCGGGCAGCGGCCCGTCGGGGCAGGCGGCGAGGGCGGCGGCCGTCTCGGGTTCGTCGAGCGCGAGTGCCGTCACGCCGTGCGGCGGGAGCGCGGCCAGGGTCGCGGCCGTGCCGATGACGCAGACGGGACCGGCGTCCTCCAGGACGGCCAGCGTCCGGGCGGCAGGATAGCCGAGGTCCAACGGCTGGCAGACGAGGCCCGCCTTGAGCACGGCGAGCAGGGCGACCACCATGTCGGCGGTCCGGGGCAGGGCCAGCGCCACGGTGGCACCGGTCCGCGCAGGGGCCCCGAGCCCGGCCACCAGGTGGGCCAGCCGGTCGGACGCGGCGTCCAGCTCGGCGAAGGTGAGGGTGGCGCCTTCCGCCTGCTCGGCACCTTCCGCCTGCTCGGCGCCTTCCGTCGGCTCGGCACCTACCGTCTGCTCGGCGCCCTCAGCCTGCCCCGCCCCCCGGAACGTCCCCGCGAGGGTGGAGCGTACGGCGACGGCTTCGGGCGTCAGTGCGGCCTGAGCGGTGAACGTCTGCGGGACGGTCAAGGCGACGGCCGGCTCGGTGCGGCCCGCCGTGGCCTCCCGTATCTCGTCGTCCGTGAGCAGGTCCAGCGTGGCGACCGGCCGGTCCGGGGCCGTGAGCAGCAGTTCGGTCAGGCTGTCGAGATAGCGCAGCCAGGTCGCCTCGTGCGCGGCGAGGTCCACCTCCCCGTACGCGGCCGGGCTGGCGTCCAGCGTGAGCCGCAGGCCGCCGTCCGGGCCCGGGGCCGCACCGACCGCCAGGCTCTCCACGGGACCGGCGGCGAGGTTGCGTACGGTGCCGGGGAGACCGGCGAAGTCCAGGGCGCTGTCGAAAGGCTTGATGTTGACCATCGGACCCGTCAGGGGTGCGTCGGCCGACTCCAGGGCCAGATCACGGCGGAGGTCGGCCTGCGGGTAGCGCTGGTGGCGGCGGACCGCGCGGATCTCCAGCACCACCCGGCGCAGCAGCTCGGCCCCGGTGTCCTGCGGCCGCACCGAGATCCGCAGCGGCAGCACGTTCACCGTCATGGCGGGGGTGCGCAGGGCGGCCGGGCCGCGCCGGTTGGTCAGCGGCAGGCCGAGCACCACGTCCTCGGTGCCGGTGAGCCGGTGCAGATGACCGGCGGTCGCGGCCACGACCAGCTCCGCCCAGGTCGCCTTCGCGGCGCGCGCCGCCCGGGAGAGCCGGTCCAGCGTGCTCGCGGGAAGGTCGGTGATCCGGTGGAGGAGGTCGCCGCCGGCCGAGGCGCCGGCGTTCACGGGCGCTGCCTCGGGGGCGTACCCGGCCATCCGCTCCGCCCAGAAGGCCCGGTCCGCCGCGTACTCCTCACCGGACAGATATGCCGTCTCGTCGTCGGTCAGCTCGCTCAGTGGGGCGAACCGGCCCTCGGGCGCGGGCTCCTCGGCCACGGCCGCCGAGTACAGCTCGGCGACCCGGCGGCCGGTCAGCGAGAGCGCGTAGGCGTCGACGGCTATGTGGTGGACCCGCTGGTACCACCAGTGGCGGTCCGCGCCGACACGGATCAGCGCCTGCGTCATCAGCCCCTCGGCGGAGGCGAGATCCACGGGCCGGGCCAGGTCCTCCCGCATCCACGCCTCAGCCTGATTAGGCATCATTTCCAGTCGCCGCACGACGACTTCGCCCCGCGCGACGTGCTGCACCGGCGTGCCGTCGGCCTCGGAGACCCGTACGGCCAGCGTGTCCGCCTCGCCCACGGCCCGCGCGAGGGCCTCGGTGAACAGGTCCCCGTCGAGCGGCCCTTCGATCTCCACGCAGTCGGCCGTGTTCAGCTCCGTGCCGAGCGGCGCCAGTTGGTGCGCGTAGTAGATGCCCGCCTGCGCGGTCAGAAGAGGAAGCGCTCGGGAGGGAGGGCCGCCGGGGTGCGCTGCCGAAGAGCTGGTCGGGCGGTTCGGACGCTCATGCATGTGTGTGACGACTCCCCTGAAGGACAACGGACACCGGGCCACCAGGCTCCCCGGCACGCACTTAGGTAAGGCTAAGTTAACCTATTCCCGACAGTGCAGGCGACCGTCCCCGGGCGGTCCGGAACGCCAGGAGAGCCCATGACCGCCCCCGGAACCGACCGTCCGCCGTCCCCCTCCGACGAAGGCGCCGACGAACGGCTCGGCGCCCTGAAAGCGGCCGTCCGGGACACGGTCACCAAACACGCCGACGCCCTGCTCGACCTCAGCCGGCGCATCCACGCCGACCCCGAGACCGCCTTCCAGGAGCACCGCTCCGCCGCACTCTGCGCCGAACTCCTCGCCGCCCACGGCTTCGACGTCACCGCACCCGCCCACGGCCTGGAGACGGCCTTCCGGGCCACGATCGGCTCGGGCCCCGTCACCGTCGCCATCGCCTGCGAGTACGACGCGCTGCCCGGCCTCGGCCACGCCTGCGGCCACAACCTGATCGCCGCCGCCGGGGTCGGCGCGGCGCTCGGCCTCGCCCTGTACGCGGACGAACTCGGCCTGACCGTACGGGTGATCGGCACTCCGGCCGAAGAGCGCGGGGCGGGCAAGGCGCTGCTCCTGGAGGCCGGTGCGTTCGACGGCGTGGACGCCGCGATGATGGTCCACCCCTGCCCCTTCGAGCTGGCCGACTTCCGGTCGTTCGCCCTCGGCACCCTCGACGTCACCTACACCGGCCGCACCGCGCACCCCAGCCTCAACCCGCACGAGGGCCGCAACGCCGCCGACGCGCTCACCGTCGCCCAGGTCGCCCTGGGCCTTCTGCGTCAGCAACTGCCGCCCCAGTGGCGGGTGCACGGCATCACGACGGCGGCCGGAACCTCGCCCAACGCGATACCCGACCGGGCCACCGCCACGTACGAGATCCGCGCGCTCGCCGCGGAGGACCTGCGCGAGCTCCGGCAGCGCGTCGAGGACTGCTTCCGGGCCGGTGCGCTCGCCACGGGATGCGAAGTGACCCTGGAACAGCCCGAACCCGACTACCTGGACTTCCGCGGCGACGCCGAACTGCTCCGGCTCTGGACCGCCAACGCCCGCGAGCTGGGCCGCGCCGAATCCGTCGAGCGCCCGGCCTTCGCCTGCACGGACATGGGCAACGTGTCGCACGTGGTGCCGTCCATCCATCCGGTGCTCGACATCAGCGGCGGCGCCTGCGGACCGCACGAGCCCGAGTTCGTCGCCGCGGCGGTCTCGCCGAAGGCCGAACAGGCCCTGCTGGACGGCGCGGTGGGCATGGCGTGGACGGCGGCGGACTTCGCGGCTACCCGTACGGCAGGTGCTCAAGCCACTCCGCCCGCCTGACCCGCCGGAAGCGCAACCCGACCCGGAGACCCGGGTCCCCGGCCCGGCCCGGGGACCCGGGCCGGGCCGAACGGCACAGCGGCACAGGGCTACTTGGCGGAGAGCGCCTTGACGTAGTCCGCCATCACGACGTCGGCCGCCAGCGGTCCGCCGCGCGTCGACCACACCGAGCCGTCGACGGTCACGACCTGCTTGTTCTTGACGGCGCCGAGCTCCTTGTAGGCCGGCTTGTCCTGGACGTCCTTGAGCGCCTTCGCGCCGTCCGAGGTCAGCGTCGACAGGAACAGCCAGTCGCCGTCGATCTCGTTGATCTTCTCCAGGCTCAGCGACGGCGTGTGCGCGTTGCCGTCCTTGTTCTGGGACGCGGGCCGCTTCAGCCCCATCTCCAGCGCGACACCGCTGGCGAACTGCTTGTTCTCCATCCAGCTCGGCCCGTCCGGGTTCCAGCGGACGATGGAGACCTCGGCGCCCTTGTTCTTGCCGAGCTTCTCACCGGCGGCCTTCGCGGCGGCCTCGTGGTCGGTGATGAACTTGTTGGCCGCGTCCAGCTTGTTGACGGCGTTGCCGACACCCCGGAAGAACAGCTTCCAGTCGTCGGTCGGCGCCATCGTCACCAGCGTGGCCGGGGTGATCTCGCGGAGCTGCTTGAGCACCTGCTCGTCCTGCATGTCACCGGCGAGGATGAGGTCGGGCTTGGCGGCGACGACCTTGTCCATGACCGGCTGGAGCAGGTTGCCGACGACGTTGATGCCCTCGACCTTGTCCGCCAGGTAGGCCGGCGGCTTGTCCAGACCCTGCCCGTTGGTGATGCCGACCGGCTTGATGTCCAGCGCGAGCACCGCGTCCAGGTCCTCCTGGGTGAGCGTCACGATGCGCTTCGGCTCGGCGGGTATCTCCACCGCCGTCCCCGTGGCGTCCTTGACGGTGCGCGTCTTGGCCGAGGCGGAGTCCGCCGCGGTGCTCTTGTCGCCGGACGGCTTGCTGCTGCCGGAGTCGGAGCCGCCTCCGCAGGCCGTCAGGAGGAGTACCGCCGCTCCCAGCGTGGCGACGGCCTGGGCCGCTCTTCGGGAGGCGGTGCGGACGGGGCGGTGGTGCAGGATCATCAAGGGCTCCGGGATCAACGGGACATGAGTCGACGAGGGTCTTCCGGCAGCACGGGGGCTACCGACGACCTCTCGGCGGGCTAAGGTTAGCCTTACTTTACTGGCGTCAGGCAAGATGATGCCCCATTTCTTCGGAAAGGCCGGTCCTCGTGGACATCCGTGTTGAACAGCTCACCGCTGGATACGCCGGTCATACCGCCGTGGACCATGTCGATCTGACCGTCGGATCCGGCCAGGTGGTGGCGATCGTCGGGCCCAACGGCTGCGGCAAGTCGACCCTGCTGCGCTGTGTGGCCCGGCTCCACCAGCCGCGCTCGGGGAAGGTGTTCGCCGGCGGGTCCGACATCTGGGAGCTGCGCCAGCGGGACGCCGCCCACCGCATCGCCCTGCTGCCCCAGGCCCCGCAGGCCCCCGAGGCGGTGACCGTCGCCGGACTCGTACGGTACGGACGCCACCCGCACCAGGGGCTGTTCCGCCAGTGGTCGCACGAGGACGAGGAGGCCGTGACCCGTGCCCTGGAGGCGACCGGCACGACCGGCCTCGCCGACCGCCGGCTCGACCAGCTCTCCGGCGGCCAGCGTCAGCGGTGCTGGCTCGCCATGGCCCTCGCCCAGGAGACTCCGATCGTCCTGCTCGACGAGCCCACCAGCGCCCTGGACATCGGCCACGCGGTGGAGGTTCTCGACCTGGTGCGCGAGGTCGCGGCGCAGGGCCGGACCATCGTCATGGTCGTCCACGACCTGGCCGGCGCCGCCCGGTACGCCGACACCCTGGTCGCCATGCGCGCCGGGCGGATCGTCGCCTCCGGCCCGCCGCGCGAGATCGTCGACGCCGACCTCGTACGGGAGTTGTACGGCATCGAGGCCGAGATCCTCACCGCCACCTCCGACGGCACCCCCGTCGTCGTACCGACGGTGAGCGCACCCCTGGTCGCCGCCTGACCCCCGGTCGTCCGACGCCCCCTGAAACGCCGATGGGCCCCTCCGTCCAGGGGCCCATCGGTCTGTTCGGATGTGGATACGGCTCAGGCGGGCTCGTCGCCCCGGAACGCGTGCAGGATCTCCTCGGCGGCCAGCGTCGCCGTCAACGACCCCTCGCGCACGCGCTGTTCGAGCTCCGGTGCCAGCTTCCGTACGGCAGGGTGGTCGCGCAGGCTGTCCAGCAGCTCGTCGCGGACCATGGACCAGGTCCAGTCCACCTGCTGGTCACGGCGCTTGGCCGCCAGCCGGCCGGTGGACTCCAGGGCCGTACGGTGCTGCTCCAGGCGGTCCCACAGCGTGTCGAGCCCGGTCGACTCGCGGGCGCTGCAGGTGAGCACCGGAGGCGTCCAGGCCGCGTCCACCGGGTGCATCAGCCGCAGTGCGCCCGCCAGTTCACGCGCCGCCGACCGGGCGTCGCGCTCGTGCGGGCCGTCCGCCTTGTTCACCGCGATGGCGTCCGCCAGCTCCAGGACACCCTTCTTGATGCCCTGCAACTGGTCGCCGGTGCGCGCCAGCGTCAGCAGCAGGAACGTGTCGACCATGTTGGCCACGGCCGTCTCCGACTGCCCGACCCCCACCGTCTCCACGAGCACCACGTCGTACCCCGCCGCCTCCATCACCACGATGGACTCGCGGGTCGCCTTCGCCACCCCGCCCAGCGTGCCCGCCGTGGGGGAGGGACGCACGAAGGCGGCCGGGTCCACCGCCAGCCGCTCCATCCGGGTCTTGTCGCCCAGGATGGAGCCGCCGGTACGGCTGGAGGACGGGTCGACGGCCAGCACCGCCACCCGGTGGCCGAGCCCGGTGAGCATCGTGCCGAGCGCGTCGATGAACGTGGACTTGCCCACGCCCGGCACACCACTGATCCCGATCCGCCGGGCCTTCCCGGCGTGCGGCAGCAACTGGCTCAGCAACTCCTGCGCCAGCAACCGGTGTTCGGCCCGCGTCGACTCGACGAGCGTGATCGCACGGGCGATGAACGCCCGCTTCCCGTCGAGCACTCCCTGTACATAACTGTCGATGTCGATCTTGGCAGCCATCCGGTCAGCGGCTCACAGCTCGTGGCCGAGCGCGGCACCGAGCCGCGTCACCAGGTCGTGGGCCGCGTCCGGGATCACCGTCCCCGGCGGGAAGACCGAGGCCGCCCCCGCCTCGTGCAGCGCCTCGATGTCCTGCGGCGGAATCACCCCGCCCACCACGATCATGATGTCCTCCCGGCCCTCCGCCGCCAGCTCCTCGCGGAGCGCCGGCACCAGCGTCAGGTGCCCCGCCGCCAGCGAGGAGACGCCCACGATGTGCACGTCCGCCTCGACCGCCTGCCGCGCCACCTCGCCCGGCGTCTGGAACAGCGGGCCGACGTCCACGTCGAAGCCCAGGTCGGCGAAGGCCGTGGCGATCACCTTCTGGCCCCGGTCATGGCCGTCCTGGCCCATCTTGGCGACCAGGATGCGCGGACGCCGCCCCTCCGCCTCCTCGAACGCGTCGACCAGCGCGCGGGTGCGGTCCACCGACGGGGAGTCTCCTGCCTCTTTGCGGTACACACCGGAGATCGTACGGATCTGCCCGGCGTGCCGCCCGTACACCTTCTCCAACGCGTCCGAGATCTCGCCGACCGTGGCCATCGCCCGCGCCGCGTCGACCGCCAGCGCCAGCAGATTGCCCTCAAGCCCCGGACCCGGCGCCCGCTCGGCGGCCGCCGTCAGCGCCCGCAGCGCCTCCTGGCACGCCACCTCATCGCGCTCCTCGCGCAGCCGGCGCAGCTTCTCGATCTGCTGGGTGCGCACCGAGGAGTTGTCGACCTTGAGCACGTCGATCTTCTCGTCGGTCTCCACCCGGTACTTGTTCACGCCGATCACCGGCTGCCGCCCGGAGTCGATCCGCGCCTGCGTACGGGCGGCCGCCTCCTCCACCCGGAGCTTCGGAATGCCCGCGTCGATGGCCTTCGCCATCCCGCCGGCCGACTCCACCTCCTCGATGTGCTGCCAGGCCCGCTCCGCCAGGTCGCGCGTCAGCTTCTCGACGTACGCGCTGCCGCCCCACGGGTCGATGACCCGGCAGGTACCGGACTCCTGCTGGAGCAGGAGCTGGGTGTTACGGGCGATCCGCGCCGAGAAGTCCGTCGGCAGCGCCAGCGCCTCGTCCAGCGCGTTGGTGTGCAGCGACTGGGTGTGCCCCTGCGTCGCGGCCATCGCCTCCACACACGTGCGCGTCACGTTGTTGAACACGTCCTGCGCGGTCAGCGACCAGCCCGAGGTCTGCGAATGGGTGCGCAGCGAAAGGGACTTGGGGTTCCTCGGGTCGAACTGCTTGACCAGGCGCGCCCAGAGCAGCCGGGCCGCCCGCAACTTGGCGACCTCCATGAAGAAGTTCATCCCGATCGCCCAGAAGAACGACAGGCGCGGCGCGAACGCGTCGACGTCCAGGCCGGCTTCCTGCCCGGCGCGCAGATACTCCACCCCGTCGGCCAGCGTGTACGCCAGCTCCAGATCGGCCGTCGCGCCGGCTTCCTGGATGTGATACCCGGAGATCGAGATGGAGTTGTAGCGCGGCATCTTCTGCGAGGTGAACGCGAAGATGTCGGAGATGATCCGCATCGACGGGGTCGGCGGATAGATGTAGGTGTTGCGGACCATGAACTCCTTCAGAATGTCGTTCTGAATGGTCCCGGCCAGCATCGAAGGCGGTACGCCCTGCTCCTCGGCGGCCACGATGTACAGCGCCAGTACGGGGAGCACCGCGCCGTTCATCGTCATCGACACCGACATCCGGTCCAGCGGAATGCCGTCGAACAGCTGGCGCATGTCGTAGATGGAGTCGATCGCCACACCGGCCATACCGACGTCACCGGTGACGCGCGGATGGTCGCTGTCGTACCCCCGGTGGGTCGGCAGGTCGAAAGCGACCGACAGACCCTTCTGCCCCGCCGCGAGGTTGCGCCGGTAGAAGGCGTTGGACTCCTCGGCCGTGGAGAAACCGGCGTACTGACGGATCGTCCAGGGCTGGTTGACGTACATCGTCGGGTACGGACCGCGCAGATACGGGGCGATGCCCGGGTAGCTGTGCAGCGCGTCCAGGCCCTCCAGGTCCTCGCCGGTGTAGAGCGGCTTGACCGTGATTCCCTCGGGCGTCTCCCAGAGCGGGGCCTCGGCCCCGTCGGCCGCCTTGGCCACGGCCGCCTGCCACTCCTGGGCGGAGGCGGCCGGGGGAGCGGAGGACTCCAGCGCGACCTCGGAGAAGTCGGGAACGGTGGATTTCCCGGAGGACTCCCCGGCGGATTTCTGTTCCGTGGGCGATGTCTGCATCACGCCACTCCCATGCGGTCGAGTACGGAGGTGAGAACGGCGACCGTGTCGCAGCCCGCGAAGACGTAGGAGTCGACACCGGCGTACTCGCCGGGACGTCCCGCCAGGAACACCTGGGCCGCGCCCGCCGACTTGAGCGCCCCGGCCACGTCAGCCGCCTGCTCGGCGTACAGGGTGTCAGAGGAACACAGACAGGCGACGCTCGCACCCGAGGCGGTCAGCGCGTCGGCGGCGCTCGCCGCGTCCACCGACACCGGCTCGTGCACCGCCTCGATCCCGCCCGCCCCGAAGAGGTTGACGGCGAACGAGACCCGTGCGGTGTGCGCGGCGGCCGGACCCAGCGCGGCGATGAACACCTTGGGCCGCGCGCCCGTCGCCGCGAGGTGCGCGTCCGACCGGGCCCGCAGTACCTCGAACGCCTCGTCGCGCCGCACCCGGGGCAGACCGCCCGGAGCACCGGCGTACGGATCGGGCGCCGGCTCGCGCTCCACCGGCCGCTCGGACGGCATCGGGAACTCGCTGACCCCCGTCACCGGCTCCTTGCGGCGCGCCAGCTTCGCACTGCGGGCCGCCCAGGTGGCGGCGAGCCGCTCCGCGACCGTTCCGGAGCGCAGAGCGGTGGGCAGTCCGCCCGCCCGCTCGGTCTCCTGGAAGAACGCCCAAGCGGCCGCGGCCAGTTCGTCGGTCAGCCGCTCCACGTACCAGGAGCCGCCCGCCGGGTCGATGACCCGGGCCAGATGCGACTCCTCCATCAGGATCGTGGAGGTGTTACGGGCGATGCGCCGGGCGAACGCGTCGGGCAGGCCCAGCGCGTGATCGAACGGCAGGACGGTGACGGAGTCGGCGCCGCCGACCCCCGCGCCCAGGGTGGCGAGCGTGGTGCGGAGCATGTTCACCCACGGGTCGCGGCGCGTCATCATCACCGGCGACGTCACGGCGTGCTGGCGCTGCGCTCCGGCCCCGGGTGCTCCCGACGCCTCGGCGACCCGCGACCAGAGCCGGCGCGCCGCCCGCAGCTTCGCGATCGTCAGGAACTGGTCGGCCGTGGCCGCGTAACGGAACTCCAGCTGCGCGCAGGCCTCCTCGACACCGAGCCCGGCCGCCGTCAGCGCCCGCAGATAGGCGACGCCGGTCGCCAGCGAGAGTCCCAGCTCCTCGGCGGCCGAACCGCCGGCCTCGTGGTACGGGAGCGCGTCCACGGCGACCGCGCGCAGCCCCGGATACTCCGCGCCGCAGACCTTCGCCCAGTGGACGGCGGCGGTGAGGTCCGCCGCGATGCCGGTCCGGGCCTCGTGGCCCAGCGGGTCGGCGCCCAGCGTGCCGCGCGCCTCGCTCCGGGCGACGCCCCGCTCCTCGTAGAGACCCAGCAGCTCGGTGGCGGCGGCGTCCAGATCGGCCGGAGCGTCGAGCGCGACGGGTGCGAGGTCGAGGTAGACGCCTTCCAGCGCGCGGCCGAGCGAGCCCACGGGGACGCCGGCCGGGCCGCCCACGGTGAGCCAGAGCGAGGTGACCCCGTTCTCCAGATCGCCGAGCACCGCCTGGTTGAGCTCGGCGGGGTCGCTCAGGGCGTGGCGTTGGCGCACGTCCCAGCCGCCCGCCGCGTTCCCTTCGGCCCGGCTGCCCCGGGTGAAGGGCGCGAAGCCGGGAAAACCGGTGTCCGGCGAGGTGTCGTGCGCGGTGTAGAGAGGCCGGGTGGTGAGCCCGTCCTCCACTGTGGTGGACAGCGCTTCCTCGGCGGCCGAGCCCGAGACTTCCTTGCCCGACTTGCGCAGTACGCCTTCGACGAGGCTCTGCCACTGGTCATGGGAGGGGTCGGGGAACGCGGCGGCCGGAGAGAGCCCGTCAGCAGGCTGGACCGTCATGCTCAGATGCTAGGCCAGCGCGGGGAACGAGCAGCAGGGGCACGTGCTGTGACCTTGCCCTCTCCGGTCCGCGCTTGAACGTTTACTTACCGTCGCGTTACTGGCCACGACGTTTTCGCGCGCTCGGAGTCCGTGCGTTCCGGGCGCAACACGGCCATGCTCGACAACGGGGTGAATTCGACTGTTGATGCATATTATGTGCGAAGTTTTCCGGTTTCTTATGCAATCCCTGGAATGCCCGTATCCACCCCGGAGCCCTCGCGGCCGCCGGGATGCGGAGAGGACGCGACCGTGGCCGTCGGACCTGTGGAACACCTCGTCATCGCCTTCCCCGGCAGCGGCTTCACCGGGGCCGTCGTGCCCGTCCTCGCCGATGCCGTGGCCTCCGGTGCTGTGCGCGCCGCAGACCTGGCCTTCGTCCGCCGCGCCGAAGGCGGTGCGCTGACGCCGGTGGAGCTGGGGGTGCTGGACCCGGAGGGCACGGTTTTGCCGGCTGCGGCGGAGGGCGGGGCGGCCGTGGCGCTGGGCGCCGGGGAGATCGGGGTGCTGGAGCGGAGCGTGCCGCAGGGTGAGGTGGTCGCTCTCGTCGTCCGGGAGGACCTCTGGACCTCGCAGCTCGCCCGCACCTTCCGGGAGGCAGGCGGCGCCTTCGTCGCCCATGAGCGCTTCGGTGCGGCCGCGGCGGAGACGGACGAGGCCGGGGACGGCGAGGGCGACGACATCATCACCCGGCTGGAGCGGCTCGCCGATCTCTGGGGGCGGGATGTGCTCACGGACGCCGAGTTCGCGGAGCAGAAGGCGAATCTGCTGGCGGACTGAGTTCCGGCCGGTGGGCCGGGTGGGTCGTTGGGCCGATGGAGCCCCAGGCGTTCTCATCAGGAAAGAGGCAGTTCATCGTGCAGACCGCCCGGACCGTTCCGGCCGCCACCGTTGTCAATCTGCGCGACCTGGGCGGCATCGCCCTGGGCCGCGACCGCCGGGTGCGGCAAGGCGTCGTCTTCCGCTCGGGCCAGCTGAGCGACCTGCAGCCGGACCGCGACCGCGCGGTGGCCGCGCTCGGCATCCGTACGGTCGTCGACCTGCGCACCGCCGACGAGCGCCAGTGGGCACCGGACCGGCTCCCCGACCGGGCCCGGCTCTTCGTCGCCGACGTCCTCGGCGACCACCCGGGCGTCGCACCGGCCCGGCTCAAGGCGCTGCTCGCCGATCCGGACGAGGCGGAACGCGCGCTGGGCGGTGGCCGGGCCGAGGAGCTGTTCGCCGAGACCTACCGCAAAATGGTGCTCTCGCCCGGCGCGGCGGCCGCCTACCGGGCCTTTCTGGAGACCGCGTCCGACCCCGGCGCTCGGCCGGTCCTCTTCCACTGCACGGCGGGCAAGGACCGCACGGGGTGGGGCGCGGCCGTTCTGCTGATGATCCTGGGCGCCTCCCGCGAGACCGTGCGGCAGGACTTCCTCGCGGTCAACCCCGCGGTCCGGGCCGCCTTCGCTCCGTACGTCCAGAAGTTCCTGGACGGCGGCGGTGATCCGGCCGTCGCGGCGGCCATCGTCGAAGTGCGCCCGCGCTACCTGGAGGTGGCGCTCGACGCGATGGACGAGCGGTGGGGCGGCCTCGACGGATACGTACGCACCGGGCTGCGGATCCCCGAACCCGTGCTGGACCGGCTGCGCGAAGGGCTGGTGGTCACCGGGTGAGCGCCGGCGCGGGCTCCGGCGTGACACTCATACCCCCAGGGGGTATGTTGGGCGGCGTCGGAAACCGTCGTCGTCCGCTGGGGGACTGCCATGAACACCGGACTGAGGGTCGCGGCCTTCGCCGCCGCGGTCGCCGCCGTCTTCGCCATCGCCTTCGGTGTCGGCCGGGTGGCGGGGCCGGACCCGGAACCCACGCCCGGGCCCGGCACCAGCCGGCCCGCCACCCATCAGGGGGAGAGCCACGGCGGGTGAGCGCGCGGCCGCACGCAAGCGAGGGCCGGTCCCACCGAGGTGGGGCCGGCCCTTGTTCGTCACCGCTCAGAGGCGTACGAGGCGTTCCGTCAGGTCGCGGTAGTGCTGGAGGGCGATCCGCAGATCCTCCGTTCCCGCCTCCGACCGCTCGCCGTCCCGGTCCGCGCGCAGCAGGCGGGACCGGTCGGCCAGAGCCTTCGTGAGCTCGGCGACGACCTCGTCGAAGGTGGCGTCGGCCTCCTGCACCGCCTGGCGCGGGTTCTCCACGAAGCCGGCCACGGCCTGGTGGATGCGGGCGTCGAACTTCTCCCGCGCCTCGGCCGCGAAGAGCGGGCGGCCGTTCTCGCCGGCCGTGTCCGTCCGCCCGGAGGAGGCCGTCGTACGACCGGTCTCCCGCGCCTTGTCCGTACGGGCCGGACCGGCATGGGCCTTGTCGGCGTGCACGGGGTCGGCGTGCGTCTTGTCGGCGTGCGCCGGGTCCGCGTGCGTCTTGTCGGTGTGCGCGGGGTCGGCCGCCGGCGTGGTCGTGCCGTCCGTGCGGGTGGTCGTCGGCGGGGAGCCGGACGGCTTGGCGGCCGTCGGCGGTACGGGCGTGCCGAGCGGGTCGCCGGGAGGCGTCACCGGCGGGACGCGTTCGGCCCCGGTCGACGGGGTGGGCCGGTTCGGCGTGGAGCCGGTGTCGCCGGTGCTGTTCGGAGTCTGCGTCATGATGTGCCGTGCCCCTTCGTGAGCTGTCGGTTGCCGTGGTCGCGAGGCGCCGGGCCGTCCGCGATGAGCGCGTCGAAGAGACCGCGGGCCTCGACGAAGGCCTCGCGCATCTCCTCGGTGCCGGTGGAGTCGTTCCGTGCGGTGTGCATCCTGCGGTAGCCGTGGACATGGTCGGCGTGGTGGACGGAGAGCGCGTCGGTGCGGTCCTCGAAGCTCTCGCCGGGGAAGCCCCGGTCGCGGGCGAGGTCGGCCAGCAGCGCGTCGGCCTCGTGGAGCGCCTGCTGCGGCGACTCGACGAACTGCTCCTGCGTACGGGCCCAGCGTGCGGTGTAGTCCGCGCGGGCCGCCTCCGTCAGCGGCCGCTTCTCCAGGTCGCCGTGGCGCTTCACCCGCTCTTCGAGCTCGTGCTCGGCCGCCTTGGTGTCGCCGCCGTGCCGTTCGACCACGCGGTCGTACTCGGGGCCGAAGCGGCCGCGCAGGCTCCGGCCGCCGCCCGCACCGCCGCGGACCAGGAAGAAGTAGACGCCGGCGGCCACGACGAGGGCCACGGCGATGATGATGATCACTGTTGTCACGGCTACCGCCCCCGCCGCTCATCGGCCGGTCCGCAGCTTCGTTGTCGCACGGTGGTCAACCCCTCTCGTCCGGCCCGGCGGAGCAACCACCGGGCGACGTGCAGGGTCCGTGTACCCCCGAACAGCCGTTCATGCGTGGCGGCCTCACGGAGTGCTCCGTGTACCGTGCACATGGCGTACTGACGCTGTCGTACGTAATACTCGACGCATGAGACCAGGTGTTACGAACTCCGGCCGCGGCCCGCACCGCCCGGACCCCCTGGTCCGCCGGGCCACCGCCCGTGACGCCCGCAGGCTCACCCGGCTGGTGCGGACGTCACGCGCCTACGAGGGCCCGTACGCCCCGATGGTCGCCGGCTACCGCGTCGGACCGGACTACATCGAGGCGCACCGGGTCTTCGTCGCCGCCGACCCCGGCGACGACCGGGTCCTCGGCTTCTACGCGCTGGTCCTCCAGCCGCCCGAGCTGGACCTGATGTTCGTCGCCGACGAGGCGCAGGGGCTCGGCATCGGGCGGCTGCTCATCGGCCATCTGCGCGAGGAGGCACGGCAGGCGGGCCTGAGCGGTGTACGGATCGTGGCGCACCCGCCCGCCGAGGGCTTCTACCGGAGCGTCGGCGCCGAGACCACCGGCACCGTCCGGGCGAACCCGCCCGCGGTGATGTGGGACCGCCCCGAACTCCTGCTCCCCGTGGGGCGCTGAAGGCCCGCGCTCAGCCGCCGTAGGGGCGGGTGATGATCTCCATGCCGTGGCCGCTCGGATCGGGGAAGTAGACGCCCCGGCCGCCGTCGTTGTGGTTGATCCGGCCCGGAAGCTTCATATGGGGATCCGCGTAGTACGCGATGCCCAGTTCCTGGATCCTGCCGAACGCCGCGTCGAACTCCGCCTCCGAGATGAGGAAGGCGTAGTGCTGCGGAACGATCGATTCCTCGGGGATCGTCGCGAAATCCAGGGTGACGCCGTTCGCGAGGACGACGGGGACGAACGGGCCCCATTCCTCTCCGACTTCCAAGCCCAGCAGATCCGCCAGGAACGCGGCGGACTCGCGGTTGTCGCGGGAATGAATGATGGTGTGGTTCAACTCGACCGACACGGTGGAATGCCTCCAACGGGCACTCACGGGCCACCTCCACGCCTCACCCGGACGGTGACCGACGCGCGATGCCGTGGAAGAGATCTTAGTGGGTCGGCGCGACCGGGTCGAGTGGGAAGTGGGCGCCGTTCCCGGTGGATTGGTTCTGGGCGACCGGGGCATCTGTAGTCCCGGATCGAACGGGTGTGTCAGCGCCCGGTCATGTCGAACAGAGGGGATCCGCGTGTCGGAGGGCAACGGCAGAGGCCGCGAGGAGACCGAGGACGAGAGAGCGGACCGGCAGTGGTCCGAGCTGCTCCAGGAGCTGCGCGTCGCCCAGACCGGCGTACAGATCCTCTTCGGCTTTCTCCTCGCCGTGGTGTTCCAGCCGAGGTTCGGCGACCTCTCGGAAGTGGACCGCGACATCTACGTCGTCACCGTGGTGCTCGGCTCCGCGACCGTCGCCGCGCTCATCGGCCCCGTCACCTACCACCGGCTGCTCACCGGCCGCCGGATGAAGCCGGAGACGGTGATCTGGGCGTCACGCATGACCGTCCTCGGTCTCGTGCTGCTCTTCTTCACGATGTGCTCGACCCTGCTGCTGATCATGCGGGTCGCGCTCCACAACACGTTCGCCCTCTGGCTGGTCGGCGGGATAGCGCTGTGGTTCCTGGCCTGCTGGTTCATCTTCCCCGTCTGGGCCCTGGCCCGCGGCCGCTCCGGACCGCGCGAGGACGAGCCGCGAGTCCGCCCCGAAAGCTGAGCGGCTCAGCTCTCCGGACCCCGCACGTCGGTCACCGTGAACAGGGCGCCGTCGGGGTCCCGCAGGGTGGCCTCCCTGCCGCCGAGGACGGACCGCTCCTCGACCAGGGAGCCGCCCTCCCGCTCGGCCGCCGCGACCGTCACGGGGACGTCCTCCACCGGGAACTGCACCTGCCAGTGCGGGCGCACCAGCGGATCGACGGCGGCCTCCACCGCACCGGAGCTGATCCGGGCCAGCGGCCGCCCCTCGCACCGCACGATGACCTCGTCACCCTCGTACGCGACGTCGCAGCATCCGGGACGCCCGCTCGCCCAGTCGAGTACCTCGCCGTAGAAGATCGCCGCGTCGAAGGCGTTGCGGGTCCGCAGCCGCAGCCAGGCGTGCGCGTGGCCGTCAGGAGCCGGCAGCGAGGTGGCGGGCTCGGTGCGCTCCCAGAGGCCGAACGCGGCACCGTCCCGGTCCGATGCCAGGACGCCGCGCCCCTTGCCGAGCGTCAGCGGCCCCACCGCCACCGTGCCGCTGCGCTCCCGCACCCGGGCGGCGGCCACGTCCGCGTCGGCCACCGAGAAGTACGGCGTCCAGGCCACCGCCACCTGGTACGCGGTCGACACGGCGAAGACGCCCGCCACCGGGACGTCACCGCGCCGGGCCACGGAGAACTCCGCGCCGAGGTGTCCGGGGCGGAACGACCAGCCCAGGACCCCGCCGTAGAACCGCTGGGCGGCCTGGAGGTCCCGGGTCATCAGGTTGACCCAGCACGGCGCGGCGGGGCCGGTCAGGGGCGCCGCCGAGGGTGCCGTACGGGGCTCGCTTCCGGTCATGGTCCACTGCCTTCTCACGGGTGGGCGGCACGGGGGCGGCCGCTTGCGGTCCAGCACCCACCTTCGGGCGGCCCGTGCGGCGGCGCAACGCGGGCCCCGCTCACAGCCCGATGCGCGGCGGCGCGTTCGTGATGTCCAGGAAGACCTGGTCCGCCTGCGGCCACCGCTGCGACATCGCGCGGCGGATGCGCATCGAGACCTCCTCCACCTGCTCGCTGTCGATACCGGGGGCCAGGTCGATGCGGGCCGCCACCAGGACGGAGTGCATGCCCATGCGCATGGTGAGGAGTTCGGCCACGTTGTCGATCTCCCGCTGGCGCATCAGGAAGCCCACGAGTTCGAGCTGGAGCTCCGGGTCGGCGGACTCACCGATCAGCTGGTCCCGGGCGTTCCGGCCGAGCCGGAAGGCGACGTAGACCAGGAGCAGCCCGATGCCCAGCGAGGCGGCCGCCTCCCAGACCACGCTGCCGGTGGCCAGGTGCAGCGACATGCCGGCGATGGCCAGGCTGACGCCGAGCACCGCCGTGCTGTCCTCCGCGATGACCGTGCGCAGGGCCGGGTCGATGGCCGCGCCCTTCTTGCCGCGCGCCTGGTGCAGCGCCCGGGCCAGCGAGGTGCTCTCGGCGACGAGGGCGACGCCGAGCACGATCAGCCCGGCGGTGTAGCCGGTGGGGGACTCGTCGTCGTCGCGCCGCAGCGCGTGGAGCCCCTGGTAGAACGAGAAGCAGCCGCCCATCACGAAGATGCCGACCGCCGCGAGGAGCGCCCAGAAGTAGCGCTCCTTGCCGTAGCCGAACGGGTGACGGGCGTCGGCGGGGCGGCGGCTGCGCCGGAGGGCGGCGAGCAGGAAGATCTCGTTGAGGCTGTCGGCGACCGAGTGGGCCGCCTCGGACAGCAGCGCGGGCGAGCCCGAGATGAGCCCGCCCACGGTCTTGGCTGCCGCGATCACCAGATTGGCCGCGAGGGCGACCAGAACGGTGAGGCGGGTCTGTCGGTCGGCGGCCGACCGGCTCATCACTACCTCCGGTGACGAGGGGGCCGGCGGATCCGTCCCCCGTAGGGGAACGGATCAGCTGCGGGGAGGATCCGTATCGGTGCGCGGATCGTCCTGGTGGGGCGGGAGCGGCGCGTTGCCGTGGTCGTCCAGCTGGTGGGGGTTGAGGGCGCTGCCGTCCTCGGGGAAGCGGTCGCTGGCGTGCGGGTCGTGCGCGTCGATGTGCGTGCGCCCCGCCGGCTTCGCGGGCTGCTCGTGGGGGAGCGGCGGCGGCAGCTCGGCGTCCCTCTTCCGCTTGCCGAGCAGGAAACCGCCGATCAGCAGACCCACCACGGCGAGCGCGGCGATGGGGAAGAGGACGGCCGCCAGCGCGCCCGTCCCGTCGGCGAGTGGGGCGGCCAGTGACTGCGTGGCTCCGTTCGATACGTCCATGGTTGCCGCATACCCCAGGGGAAGGCTGTCAGTCGGCCAGTCACATCAATTCATGTTTTATGAGTATGTCACGGGAAAAGCGTTTCGCATGGTGCGAATCGGCTACACGATGATGACCGAACAGACCGGACCGCGAGAGCTCGTACGGGATGTGGTGGCCGCCGAGAGGGCGGGCTTCGACTTCTCCGTCACCTCCGACCACTACTTCCCCTGGCTCCAGGAGCAGGGTCACGCCCCGTACGCCTGGGCCGTGCTCGGTGCGGCGGCGCAGGCCACCGAGCGCATCGGGCTGATGACGTACGTGACCTGTCCGACCACCCGCTACCACCCGGCCGTCGTCGCCCAGAAGGCCGCGACGCTGCAGATCCTCGCCGAGGGCCGGTTCCGGCTCGGCCTCGGCTCCGGCGAGAACCTCAACGAACACGTCGTCGGGGGCGGCTGGCCCGCGGCCCACGTACGGCTGGAGATGCTCGAAGAGGCCGTGGAGATCATCGGCGCCCTCTTCGACGGCGGGAACGTCAACCACCACGGCACCCACTTCGACGTGGAGAACGCCCGGCTGTGGGACCTGCCCGAGACCCGGGTGCCGATCGGCGTCGCGGTCTCCGGACCGGCCTCCTGCGCGCTCGCCGGCCGCGGCGCCGACCTGGTGATCGCGACCGAGGCCAAGAGCGAGCTGCTGGACGACTTCGACCGGCACGGAGGCGCCGGAAAGCCCCGGGTCGGCCAGCTGCCCGTCTGCTACGACCCCGACCGCGACGCCGCCGTCGCCCGCGCCCACGAGCAGTTCCGCTGGTCGGTCGGCGGCTGGAAGGTCAACTCCGAACTCCCCGGACCGGCGAGCTTCGCCCAGGCGACCGAACTCGTCCGCGAGGAGGACATCGCGTCGGCCATCCCGTGCGGACAGGACGTCGACACGTTCGTCGACGCGGTGCGCGCCTACAGCGACGCGGGATTCACCGAGATCGCACTCGTCCAGATCGGCGGGGAACACCAGCAGTCCTTCATCTCGTGGGCGGAGAAGTCCCTCCTGCCCGCTCTGCGCGAGCTGTAGCCCTCTTCGGCCCTCCCGTGTCGCCGTCGGCCCGGCGCGGGGTGAGCCTGGAGTTGACCAGGAGGCCGGCACCCCACGGAAGGAACCTTCGTGAACAGCACCCCGGAACGAAACGGCGACGCGACCACGGCCGGCCACGGCGAGGAGGTCCTGGTGTCGCTGAGCCGATGCGACCTCGCGGACGCGCGGAGCGTGTTCGGCGTGCTCGGCAGCGCCTTCGACTCCGACCGCGACGCGGACGACGAGCCCGAGGCCACGAGCGGCCCCCGTCCGACCGTCTGGGTCACCACGGTCGACGTCTCCGAGCCGAAGGCCGCCGCCGAGCCCGTCACGCTCTCCGCGCCGGTCACGGTGGACGCCCAGGGCGGCTACTGGGCCGTCGACCGGCTGCGTACCCACCTCACCGGCGCGTTCGCCGTACGCGTCGTCGGTACGGCGGCCGGGGACCAGGAGCAGGAGGTACGGCTGCGCCTGGAGAACCGCTGACGCGCCCTCGCCGCCCCGACAGCAGCCCGAAGTGAAAGGTGTTCACGCATGGATTCCCTCGCCCTGGAGACGGTCACCGCACCGGAACCGGTCACCGTCGAACGGTCCACCGTGACCCTCCACATCAACGGGGAGGAGACCGAGGTGACCCTCGACCACCGCACCACGGTCCTGGACCTGCTACGCGAACAGCTCGGCCTGACCGGTGCCAAGAAGGGCTGCGACCACGGCCAGTGCGGCGCCTGCACGGTCCTCGTGGACGGCCGCCGCGCCAACAGCTGCCTGCTGCTCGCCGTCGCCCAGGACGGCTCCGCGATCACCACGGTGGAGGGCCTCGCCGACGGCGACACCCTGCACCCTCTGCAACAGGCGTTCGTCGAGCGCGACGCCCTGCAGTGCGGCTACTGCACCCCCGGGCAGATCTGTTCGGCCGTCGGCATGCTCCAGGAGGCCGCCGACGGCCACCCGTCCCACGCCACCCCGCCCGACGCCCTGACCGCCGGCCCCGCCCCTCTCGACACGGACGAGATCCGCGAGCGGATGAGCGGCAACCTGTGCCGGTGCGGGGCCTACCCCCGGATCGTCGAAGCCATCGAGGACGTGACCCCGTGAAACCGTTCGGCTACCAGCGACCCACCACCACCGCCGAAGCCGTACGGCTCTGCGCGGAAGGATCAGGAGCCCGCTTCCTGGGCGGCGGCACCAACCTCGTCGACCTCATGAAACTCGGCGTCGAGGAACCCGGCCTCCTCATCGACGTCACCAAGCTCCCGCTGGACCGGGTGGCCCCGACCCCGGACGGCGGCCTGCGCATCGGCGCCACCGTCCGCAACAGCGACCTCGCCGCGCATCCCGACGTACGCCGTACCTATCCGGCGCTCTCGCAGGCGCTGCTCGCCGGAGCCTCCGGACAGCTCCGCAACACAGCCACCACCGGCGGCAACCTCCTCCAGCGCACCCGCTGCACCTACTTCCAGGACGTCTCCAAGCCCTGCAACAAACGGCTCCCCGGCTCCGGCTGCCCCGCCCGCGAAGGCCACCACCGTGACCTCGCGATCCTCGGCCACTCGCAGGAGTGCGTGGCCACCAACCCCTCCGACATGGCCGTGGCCCTCGCCGCGCTCGACGCGACCGTGCTGCTGCTCGGACCCGAGGGCGAACGGGCCGTCCCGGTCACCGAGTTCCACCGGCTGCCCGGCGAGAACCCCGACCAGGACACCGTGATCAGGCCCGGCGAGCTGATCACCGAGGTGGTGCTCCCGCCGCCGGCCCCCGGCACGGTCTCCCGCTACCGCAAGGCCCGCGACCGCGCGTCGTACGCCTTCGCCCTGGTCTCCGTCGCCGCCACCCTCCAGGTCGACAACGGCCGCGTCGAGCGGGCCACGCTCGCGTTCGGCGGCGTCGCCCACCGCCCGTGGCGCGCCCGCCGCGCCGAGGCCGAACTGCTCGGCGCCCCCGCCACGCCCGCCGCCTTCCAGCACGCCCTGATCGCCGAACTCGCCGAGGCCCAGCCCCTGCGCGACAACGCCTTCAAGGTGGACCTCGTCCGCCGCGTCGCCCTCGACGTCCTCGGCGAGCTCACCGGGCCGCAGAGCCCCGAGGCCGACCCGACCACCTGACCCCCCACCGACCGGAGGCCCCGCCGCCATGTCCCACGCCCCGCAGCTCACTGGTGCGCCCGTCGTCCGCAGGGAGGCCCGGGACAAGGTCACCGGCGCCGCCCGGTACGCGGCCGAGCACACCCCGCCCGGATGTCTGTACGCCTGGCCGGTCCCGGCCACCATTGCCGCCGGCAGGGTCACCGCCGTACGCGCCGTCGACGCGCTCGCCGTCCCCGGCGTGCACACCGTCCTCACCCACGACAACGCGCCCCGGCTCGCCGAACCCGACGACCCGATCCTCGCCGTCCTCCAGAGCGACCGGGTACCGCACCACGGCTGGCCCATCGCCCTCGTCGTCGCCGACTCCCCGGAAGCGGCCCGGACGGGCGCCGGGCGGCTGCTCGTCGAGTACGAGTCCACCGAGCACGACGTGACGCTCACCGAGGACCACCCGGGCCTCTACACACCCGAGGAGGCCAACGGCGGCTTCCCGGCCGTCCGCAGGCGCGGCGACTTCGAGCGGTCCTTCGCCGCCGCCCCCGTCCAGGTGGACGCCACCTACCACCTGACCTCGCTCCACAACCACCCGATGGAGCCGCACGCCGCCACCGCGTGGTGGACGGACGGACACCTCACCGTCCACGACTCCAGCCAGGGCTCCGACGCCGTACGCAAGAGCCTCGCCCAGGCCTTCGACCTCGGCTCCGAGCACATCACCGTCGTCTCCGAGCACGTCGGCGGCGGCTTCGGCTCCAAGGGCACGACCCGGCCGCAGCCGGTCCTGGCCGCCATGGCCGCCCGCCACACCGGCCACCCGGTGAAGATGGTCTTCCCGCGCGCCCAGCTCGCGGAGGTCGTCGGCCACCGCGCCCCGACGATCCAGCGGGTGCGCCTCGGCGCCGACCTCGACGGCGCCCTCCAGGCCCTCTCGCAGGAGGTCGTCACCCACACCTCCACCCTCAAGGAGTTCGTCGAGCAGGCCGCCGTACCCGCCCGCACGATGTACGGATCGCCGGACAGCACGACCACCCACCAGGTGACCGCCCTCGACGTCCCCAGCCCCTCCTGGATGCGCGCACCCGGCGAGGCCTCCGGGATGTACGCGCTGGAGTCGGCCATGGACGAACTGGCCTCCGCGCTCGGTATGGACCCGGTCGAACTGCGGCTGCGCAACGACCCGGCCACCGAACCGGACAGCGACCGCCCCTTCAGCAGCCGGGGCCTGGCCGCCTGCCTGCGCGAGGGCGCCCAGCGGTTCGGCTGGCAGGGCCGCGACCCCCGCCCCGCCGCCCGCCAGGAGGGCCGCTGGCTCCTCGGTACGGGCGTGGCCTCCGCGACGTACCCCGTCCTCGTCTCCCGGTCCTCCGCACGCGCCCACGCGGCGGCCGACGCCACCTTCCGGATCGAGGTCAACGCCACCGACATCGGCACCGGCGCCCGGACCGTCCTCGCCCAGATCGCCGCCTCGGCGCTCTCCGTGGACGTGGCGGCCGTCGACGTGGCCATCGGCTCCACCGACCTGCCCACCGCGCCGCTGGCCGGCGGCTCCTCCGGCACCGCCTCCTGGGGCTGGGCCGTGCACAAGGCGGCCACCGCGCTCGCCGCCCGCCTCGCCGAGCACCGGGGCCCGCTGCCGGCCGAGGGGTTCACCACCACCGGCGACACCGAGGAGGAGACCGCCGCCGACTCCCCGTACGCCCGGCACGCCTTCGGCGCCCACTTCGCCGAGACGGCCGTCGACTCCGTCACCGGCGAGGTCCGGGTCCGCCGGCTCCTCGGCGTCTACGCCGCCGGGAAGATCCTCAACGCCCGCACCGCCCGCTCCCAGTTCACCGGCGGCATGGTCATGGGGATCGGCATGGCGCTCACCGAGGGCTCCGCCATCGACCCGGTCTTCGGCGACTTCACGGCCAAGGACCTCGCCGCCTACCACGTGCCCGTCCACGCCGACGCCCTGGACATCCAGGCGCACTGGATCGACGAGGACGACCGCCACCTCAACCCCATGGGCTCCAAGGGCATCGGCGAGATCGGCATCGTCGGCACGGCGGCCGCCATCGGCAACGCGGTCCGCCACGCCACCGGCGCCCGGATCCGCGAACTGCCGCTCACCCCGGACCGACTGCTGCCGTACCTCGTCTGACCGCTCCGATGCCGGCCGGACGGTCCTCACCAGCGCCGATAGCTCATCTGTTGCGCGGACGGCGCATCCGAGTCACCCTGTTGAGTGACCCAGAAGTGATTGGTGCTCACGCTTCGTGTTCGGGGGTCGTTGGTACGACGGGGTGAAGCATGTGGGCCTCGTGGTGAGGAGCCTCGACGATGACCGTTCCACTCGACCGGCACTATTCGGTCGAACTGCAGGTGTCGGCAGAGCGCGTTTCCCAGGTGCGGCGCATCGTCGCCGCGCACCTTCGTCACTGGAGTCTCGAACTCCAGGTCCGGCCGGTGTGCCGGGCCATGGACGAACTCCTGACCAATGTCCACCGGCATGTCGGCGACACCAACCAGTGTGTCGTCGAACTCCGCTGGACCGGACGGCACGTCACCGTCTCCGTCGCCGACAACAGCGCGCGGATGCCGCGGCTGCTGCCGGCCGGCGGTGGGCTGAGCCGGGTGATGGCGCTCAGCGACAGCTGGGGCACCTGCCGGACCACGGACGGCAAGGTGGTCTGGTTCACCCGCTACGCCCAGGCGCAGCAGACCGCGGGACTGCTCCCGTACCCGCCGCTGCCGGGCGTCCGCGAATCCCGCCGCACCCCGCTGGCGGCGCTCGTATAGGTCCCCGACAGCTCGCCCACCCGGCCGACGCGGAACGTGCCCCACCCGGCACGCATGATCCGCGTCGGCCGGGTACGTGCGGGAGGAGGGGCCGCGTTGCGTCCGACGACGGGGCGCGGCACCGTCGAAGTACCGATGCAAGGAGGCCACTGCCATGCCCATCGCGACGGTCAACCCCGCGAACGGCGAACTGATCAGGTCCTACGACGCCTTGGGCGAGGAGGAGACCGAGCGCAGGATCGCCGCCGCCCACACCACCTTCCAGCAGTACCGCACCACCTCCTTCGAGCAGCGCGCCGCCTGGCTGAACCGGGCCGCCGACCTGCTGGACGAGGACCGCGACACCATCGCCCGTACGATGACGCTCGAAATGGGCAAGCCGGTCACGGCGGCCCGCGCCGAGGCGGCCAAGTGCGCCAAGGCGATGCGCTGGTACGCGGCCAACGCCGAGCGCCTGCTCGCCGACGAGCACCCGGACCCCGACGACGTGACGGACTCCGGTGCCTCCCGGGCCCTGGTCCGCTACCGGCCGCTCGGTGTCGTCCTCGCCGTGATGCCGTGGAACTTCCCGCTCTGGCAGGTGGTCCGCTTCGCCGCCCCCGCCTTGATGGCGGGCAACACCGGCCTCCTGAAGCACGCGTCGAACGTGCCGCAGACCGCGCTCTACCTGGAGGACCTCTTCCACCGCGCCGGATTCCCGGCCGGCTGTTTCCGTACGCTGCTGATCGGCTCGGGCGCCGTCGACGCCGTCCTGCGCGACCCCCGGGTCGCCGCGGCCACCCTCACCGGCAGCGAACCGGCCGGCCGGGCCGTCGCCGCCACCGCCGGTGACGAGATCAAGAAGACGGTGCTGGAGTTGGGCGGCAGCGACCCGTACGTCGTGCTGCCCTCGGCCGACGTCGAGAAGGCCGCGGCCACGGCGGTCACCGCGCGCGTCCAGAACAACGGCCAGTCCTGTATCGCGGCCAAGCGGTTCATCGTCCACGCCGAGGTGTACGACACGTTCGCCGAGCACTTCACCGCCGGGATGCGGGCCCTCACCGTCGGCGACCCGCTGGAGGAGGACACCGACATCGGGCCGCTCTCCAGCGAACAGGGCCGCACCGACCTGGAGGAGCTGGTCGACGACGCCGTCGAGCGCGGCGCCACCGTCCTGTGCGGCGGCGGCCGGCCCGACAAGCTGGACGGCGGCCTGGAGAACGGCTGGTTCTACCAGCCGACCGTGCTCGCCGGGATCACCCCCGCCATGCGCATCCACCGCGAGGAGACCTTCGGCCCGGTCGCCACCCTCTACCGGGTCGCCGACCTCGACGAGGCGGTCCACCTGGCCAACGACACGCCGTTCGGGCTGAGTTCCAACGTCTGGACGCGGGACGCGGGGGAGCAGGAGCGGTGCGCCCGCGACCTGGAGGCGGGCGGGGTCTTCTTCAACGGGATGACCGCCTCGCACCCGGCGCTGCCCTTCGGCGGGATCAAGCGCTCCGGTTACGGGCGCGAGCTGGCCGGGCACGGCATCCGCGAGTTCTGCAACGCGACCACGCTCTGGTACGGCCCCGAGAAGTCCTGACGCAGCCCTCCCTGTTCCTTCCACCCCACGAGGAGACCCGCTCCGTGAGCGACATCCACGATGCGAGCGACACCCGCGATGCGAGCGACACCCCGACCCCGTCCGCGCTCTCCGACGAGGAACTCGCCGCGCTCGACGCGCATTGGCGCGCGGCCAACTACCTCGCCGTCGGCCAGATCTACCTGATGGCCAACCCGCTGCTCACCCGGCCGCTCACTCCTGAGGACATCAAACCTCGGCTGCTCGGCCACTGGGGCACCTCACCGGGGCTCAACCTCGTCCACACCCACCTCAACCGGGTCGTCAAGGACCGGTCCCTCGACGCGCTCTGCGTCTGGGGACCCGGCCACGGCGGCCCGGCCGTCCTCGCCAACGCCTGGCTGGAGGGCAGCTACTCCGAGACCTATCCCGACGTGCCCCGCACCACCGAGGGCATGGGCGCGCTCTTCAAGCAGTTCTCGTTCCCCGGCGGCGTGCCGAGCCATGTCGCACCGGAGACGCCCGGCTCCATCCACGAGGGCGGCGAACTCGGCTACGCGCTCACTCACGCCTACGGCGCCGCCTTCGACCACCCCGGCCTGCTGGTCACCTGCGTGATCGGTGACGGCGAGGCGGAGACCGGACCGCTCGCCGCCTCCTGGCACGCGAACAAGTTCCTGGACCCGGTCCACGACGGTGCGGTCCTGCCGGTCCTCCACCTCAACGGCTACAAGATCGCCAACCCGACGCTCCTGGCCCGGCTCCCGGAGGACGAACTCGACCAGCTCCTGCGCGGCTACGGCCACGACCCGCTGTACGTCACCGGCGACGACCCGGCCGCCGTCCACCGGGCCATGGCCGCCGCGATGGACACCGCCGTGGAGCGGATCGACGCCTTCCAGCGCGCCGCCCGCGAGCACGGAGCCACCGAGCGCCCCCACTGGCCCGTGATCGTGCTGCGCACCCCCAAGGGCTGGACCGGCCCGAAGGAGGTCGACGGGCTGCCCGTCGAGAACACCTGGCGCTCCCACCAGGTCCCGCTCTCCGGCGTCCGCGACAACCCGGAGCACCTGCGGCAGCTGGAGGCCTGGCTGCGCTCCTACCGGCCCGAGGAGCTCTTCGACGCCGAAGGCCGCCCCACCGAACAGGTCCTCGCCTGCGTCCCCGAAGGCACGGCCCGCCTCGGCTCGACCCCGTACGCCAACGGCGGTCTGCTCCTGCGCGCGCTGCTCCTGCCCGCCCTGGAGGACCACGCCGTACGCGTCGACAAGCCGGGCTCCGCCTCCCACTCGCCCACCCAGGTGCTCGGCGGGCTCCTGGAGGCGGTGATGGCGGCGACGGCCGAGCGCCGGGACTTCCGGGTGGTCGGCCCGGACGAGACCGCCTCCAATCGGCTCCAGGACCTCTACCACGCGACCGGCAAGGCCTGGCAGGCGCGGACCCTGCCCACCGACGAACACCTCGCCCGCGACGGCCGGGTGATGGAGGTGCTCTCCGAACACCTCTGCCAGGGCTGGCTGGAGGGCTACCTCCTCACCGGGCGGCACGGGCTCTTCTCCAGCTACGAGGCGTTCGCCCACATCGTCGACTCGATGGTCAACCAGCACATCAAGTGGCTGCGCACCTCACGCCGGCTGCCCTGGCGGCGCCCGATCGCCTCCCTCAACTACCTGCTCACCTCGCACGTCTGGCGCCAGGACCACAACGGCTTCTCGCACCAGGACCCCGGATTCGTCGACCACATCCTGAACAAGAGCCCCGAGGTCGTCCGCGTCTACCTGCCGCCGGACGCCAACACCCTGCTCTCCGTGGCCGACCACGCGCTCCGCAGCCGGGACTACGTCAACGTGATCGTGGCCGGCAAGCAGCCGACCTTCGACTGGCTCACGATGGAGGAGGCCCGCGCCCACTGCGCCCGTGGCGCCGGTGCGTGGGAGTGGGCCGGGACCGAGGACGGCACCCGCGAGCCGGACGTGGTGCTCGGCTGCGCCGGGGACGTGCCGACCCAGGAGGTGCTGGCCGCCGCCGGTCTGCTCCGCCGCCATCTGCCGGAGCTGGCCGTCCGCGTGGTCAACGTCGTCGACATCGCCCGCATGATGCCGCACGAGGAGCACCCGCACGGGATGACGGACGCCGAGTACGACGCGCTGTTCACCCGCGACAAGCCGGTCATCTTCGCGTACCACGGCTATCCGTGGCTGATCCACCGGCTCGCCTACCGCCGTACCGGCCACGCCCACCTGCATGTGCGCGGCTACAAGGAGGAGGGCACCACGACCACGCCCTTCGACATGGTGGTCCGCAACGACCTGGACCGCTACCGGCTGGTCATGGACGTCATCGACCGGGTGCCGGGGCTCGGCGTCCGCGCGGTCGCCGTACGCCAGGCGATGGCCGACGCGCGCACCCGCCACCACGCCTGGATCCGCGAGCACGGCGTCGACCTGCCCGAGGTCGCGGATTGGAGCTGGAGCGGCTGAGGCGTTTCGGGCGATCATGGTCGGTGCCCGCCCGCCCCGCCCGCCGGAGAGAGCCCTTCATGAAGCTGCGTTGCGCCGTGATCGAGGACTTCCAGTCCGCCGCCACCACCGTCGCCGACTGGTCGCCCGTCACGGCGGAGGTGGAGGTCGTCACGTTCACCGAGCACCTGGGCTCGACGGAGGAAGTGGCCGCCGCACTCGCGGAGTTCGACATCGTCGTCACCCTGCGCGAACGCGTCCCGTTCCCGGCCGAGGTGTTCGCGCGGCTGCCCCGGCTCCGGCTGCTGATCGCCTCCGGCATGCGCAACTCGGTGATCGACTTCGCCGCCGCCGAGCTCCACGGCGTCACCGTCTGCGGAACCGCCAGCTCCTCCACCCCGCCCGTCGAGCTCACCTGGGCCCTGCTCCTCGGCCTCGCCCGCTCCATCGTCCCCGAGGTGAATGGCCTGCGTACGGACGGGCCTTGGCAGTCCACCGTCGGTGCCGACCTGCACGGCCGGACGCTCGGACTGCTGGGCCTGGGCAAGATCGGCAGCCGGGTCGCACAGGTGGGCCGGGCCTTCGGCATGGAGGTGGTCGCCTGGAGCCAGAACCTCACGGAGGAACGTACGCGCGAGGTCGGCACCGCCCTCGCCGGGTCCAGGGAAGAGCTGCTGGAGAGCGCCGACTTCGTCTCCGTACACCTGGCCCTGAGCGAGCGCACCCGGGGCCTGATCGGCGCCGCAGAGCTCGCCCGGATGCGCCCCACCGCCTACCTGGTGAACACCTCGCGGGCCGCCGTCGTCGACCAGGACGCCCTGCTCGCGGCCCTGCGCGCCGGGACCATCGCGGGCGCCGGGATCGACGTGTTCGACACCGAGCCCCTCCCGGCCGGCCACCCGATGCGCACCGCCCCGCGCCTGCTCGCCACCCCGCACCTCGGATATGTCTCGCGCGCCAACTACGCGACGTACTACGGCCAGGCGGTCGAGAACATCCGGGCGTTCCTCGATGGTGAGCCGGTGCGGCGGATCGGCTGAGGGCGCCTCGGCGGGGGTGTGCCGGGGCGCCCTCGTACAGCTCCGCTCGAAGGACTCAGAACCGCAGCGCCGCCGCGATCCGGCCGTGCTCGGCCAGCGAGTCGTCCGCGACGAACACCACGTCGGCCCCGCCGTCCAGCGCGGCTTCGATCAGCTCGTCCACGATGTCCTCGCGGACCTCCGGATCCTCCGTCGGCGTGGTCCCTTCGGCGACCGGCTCCAGGTGCTCGTCGGTCACCCGCACCGTGGTCTGGAAATGCTCCTCCACCGCGATCAGGCCCACCCGGCCCTCCCGGACCGCGGCCCACACCTCGTCCAGCCCGCCGGCGAACGTGTGGGCGCTGCGCGCGTTGTCCAGGCGCCGCTCGACGTCGGCCGTGGCCTGCCGGGCGCCTTCCTCCAGCGCGGGCCGCAGCTCCTTGAGAACCTCGGCCGGCGGCAGGTCGGCCGGCGCACCCTTGGCGACGCGTCCGACGGCCGCCTTCGCGCTCTCGCCGACGTCGTCCAGGAGCGAGAGGGCGGGCGGCAGGCCCATCACGTACAGCGGGCGCGGGTCGGCGGCCAGCAGGGCCCGCAGCTTCTCGTCGACGGTACGGAAGAAGTTCCGCGTGTCCTCGTCGGTGAACGTGCTCGGGGTGTCGCCGATCCGCTCCTCCCGCTGCGGGTTGGGCGGCTCCTTCGGCGCGGTCAGCGGGAAGCCGCCGGTCTCCCGCACATCGATGGAGCCGTCCGTGCCGTGCCACAGGGTGGCGTGGTCGGCGGCGACGGTGAGCGCCCAGTACGGACGGGCCTGGGCCTTCGCGGCGACGAGGTTGCGGGTGAGGTAGGTGTCGCTGAGCACCACCCGTTCAGGCGCGGTGCGCGGCAGCTGCCAGATCCGGTGCTCGTCGGCCGTGGCCAGCACGACCAGCGAGTCCAGCGCCCGGCGCGGGTCCACCTCGTCCACCGCCCGGTCCAGCTCGGCCCTGATCGCGGCGGCCGTCTCCCGGCTCACCTGCGGATCGGCGTCCAGACGGTGGACCGCCTCCGCCACCAGGTTGCGCAGCCGCACGGGGTCCTGGGCGTTGTCCGGGGCCGTGCGGTGGGTCGGCATCGTCAGGGACAGGGCCGGATAGGGCCGGGTCGCCCGCAGCTCCCGCAACAGGCCGGCGGTCAGGGCGTCCGTGTCCATCGTTCCCTCCCGGGGATCGAACCCGCTCCCGTATGAAGCGGATGCTTCGACGAGTCAATTCATACCGTTTGATCCTAGTATGAGCGAGTTGGTGATCATCGGCTGCGGAGAGGCGCGCGCGATGTCCACGCTCGCGGCCTCCTCCTTCCCGCTCGTCTTCTCCTCATCCCCGATTGGACGGACCGTCCGTGAAAGCGAACCCCTCGCCGCGCCGCCGGGCCCGGCTCCTGGTCCCCACCGTGACCGAGGGGCGGCGCGGATGAGTGCCGCCGACGCGGTGACCGACTCGCTCAAGAGGATGCGCGCCGAATTCGGCGACCTGCCCGGCGGCCGGCCCGCCGACTACATCCCGCAACTGGGCCTGGCCGACCCCGACGCCTTCGGTCTGGCCCTGGTCAGCATGGACGGCCACCGCTACAGCGCGGGCGAGGCCGAGACCCCCTTCACCCTCCAGTCGGTCTCCAAACCGTTCATCTACGCCCTCGCGCTCTCCCTCCTCGGCCTCGACGAGGTGAGCCGGTGGGTGGGCGCCGAGCCGAGCGGCGACGCGTTCAACGCGATCAGCCTCGAACCCGGCACCGGCCGCCCGGCCAACGCGATGGTCAACGCCGGAGCCATCGTCACCACCGCGCTGATCCCCGACGGTCCCGGCGAACCCGCCTTCGAACGCATCCTGCGCTGCCTCGGCCGCTTCGCCGGGCGCGAACTGGACGTGGACGAGGAGGTGTTCACCTCCGAGTCGACGACCGGCGACCGCAACCGCGCGCTCGCCTATCTGATCCGCGCCACCGGCACCATGCCCGTGGACCCGGTGGCCGCGGTGGACCGGTACTTCCGGCAGTGCGCGGTACGCGTCACCGCGCTCGACCTCGCGACGATGGCCGCGACCCTCGCGTACGGCGGAGTCAACCCGGTCACCCGCGAGCAGGTCGTCTCGGCGGAGGTGGCGGCCCGGGTGCTCGCCGTGATGGCGACCTGCGGCATGTACGACGGCTCGGGGGAGTGGCTGCTGCGGATCGGGCTGCCCGCCAAGAGCGGCGTCTCCGGCGGCCTCATCGCGGTCGGCCCGGCCCGCTTCGGCCTCGCCACCTACAGCCCGCCGCTGGACACCGCCGGCAACTCGGTACGCGGCCAGGCGGCGCTCAGGGCGCTCTCGGAGCGGTACGGACTCCACCTGATGCTCAACCCGGCGCTGCCCGGCTCCACGGTCAGCCTCGTCACCACCGCCGACGACCTGCCGTCCGCGCCCTCGGCGGAGCACGAGCGGGTCCTGCACGAGAAGGTCGGCGTGGTCGTCGCGCAGGGGGCCATCGACTTCACGGCGGCCGAGCGGGTGCTGTACGCGCTGGACGAGACGGCGGCCGACGGCAACGGGTCGGTCGTGCTGGACCTGCACGACGTCACCGCCGTCGACTCGGTGGCCCTGGGGATGCTGCACATCGGTCTCGGCCGGCTCTCCGCCGACGGCCGGCGCGCCGCGGTCGTCGACCCGCGCGATCTGCTGGGCCCACCGGACGTCGTACGGGAGGACATCGGCCAGGACCTGCCGCGCTATGCCACCCGCGAGGCGGCGGTGGAGGGCAGCGCGAAGGTCCTGGCCGGGGAGGAGTGACCCGGAACCGGGCCTACCAGATGGCGTCGAGCCACTCCGGGTGGTCGATGAACGGGTTCCGGTTGTGCTGGAACTGCTCGAATATGACGTCGTTACGGCGCTTCTCGAAGGCGTCCGGCGGGTCCTCCTGGCTCCACTGCTTCAGCACGGAGAGCTTGCCCATCTTCGGCGCGGAGCCGTTGTTCACCTGGTCGTTGGGTTCGAGGTCGGCGAAGGAGTCGTTGCCCTCGTAGCGCACGGCCATGTACAGGATCATGCGGGCCACGTCGCCCTTGACCGCGTCGCGCGGTTCGAAGGAGTCGCCGTCGGTGTAGTTGCCGGGCGCCTCGCTCAGCTGGCTGCCGCCGTTGTCGAAGTCCTTGTTGCCGCGGGCGGAGTTGACCGAGACGTCCTCGGGCCGCAGATGGTGGATGTCGGTGCCCGGGCCCGTGGCCGTACCGAAGTCGCCGTGCGACTTGGCCCAGACGTGCTCACGGTTCCACTGGTCGGCGTTGCCGCCGTTGTCGTTCTTGGACTGGGAGCGCCCGGTGTAGAGGAGGACCACGTTGGAGGAGTTGGCCGGGTCCTCGTCGGTGGCCTTGAGCGCGTCCCACCCCTGGCTGTAGGAGAGCTTGGTCTGATCGCTGATGATCGTGTGCAGAGCCGCCTTGAGCTCGGTGCCGGTCTTGCCGAGGGCGTCCTGGTAGTACGTGTCGTCGAGCGCGGCGGCGAGGGTGGCGGGACGGTCGGGCGGGGTGTCGGCGGCGGGTGCGGCTGCCGCGGTGCCCGCGAGGACGGCGACGGCGGCCGCGGTGGCCAGGAGCGGACGCGCGTAGAACGGATGGAGACGGGACATGTGGGGTGTCCTCTCGAACGCGGTCACCGCGACGCCGGCCCTGGGTGGGGGCGCCGGTCGGGGCGGCCGGGCGGTGGGTGGTACGCGGGAGCCTTCCACACGCACCGTGGCCCGCGTGTGAACGCTGTGTACCTATCATGTGCAGGTCAAGAATGAGCTCGGCCCGGCCCCTGGGTGCGGTCGCTCCAGGGGTCGGGTAGGGCCGCTAGGGCCTGTCGCGCAGGGCCTGGACCGAGTCGAAGTCGGCCACGTTCTTGTCGAGCGGGTCGTCGGTGTACTGGTGGATCCGCCAGGACGCCTCGATCCAGGGCCTGGCGGCGGAGACGTAGTCGGCGATCCACAGCCCGTCGCCCGCGTAGCCGGTGGTGTCGTGGGTGCGCCAGAAGGCCCGGTTGCAGTAGAGGAGGACCCGGTGACCGGGCCGCTCGCGCTTCACCGCACGGATGAAGCGGTCCTTCTCGGCGCTGCTCGCACGCGTTCCGCCGCCGGTCTGCTCCCAGTCGACGGCGAGCAGATCGCCTTCCCTCTCCGGGGTCCCGCTCAGGAAGTACGCCACCTGGTCCGCCACGTCGCCCGGCCAGAGGAAGTGGTAGAAGCCGACGACGCACTCGGCGTCCCGGGCCTGTTGCACCTGGGCGTCGAGACGTGGATTGACATAGCTGCGGCCCTCGGTCGACTTGATGAAGACGAAGTCGAGGCCGTCCGTGTCGTAGGAGGGCTGGTAGGCGCTGACGTCGACGCCGTGGAGCATGGGCACCGCCTCAAGAGATGAGAACCGACATTCCGGTTTCTGCCCACGCCTCGTACGGCCCAATGACCGGTTCAGTCTCCCGGGTGGCCCACCGGCCCCGGCGCTCTCGGATGCGGCCGGGCCCGTGCGGCGCGAGAATTACCGCAAGGACGAGGAGGAGGCGGCATGAGCGAAGATCCCGAATCCGTATCCGTGGCCGTGCCCCAGGCGTCGGGCGTCACCCCCGACCGGCTCCTGCACACGGGTGCGAGCGAGCGGCCGAGCCCGGAGGACGTGGTGCTCGCCTCCGGGCGGGACCTGACGCCCGAGACCCTGGAGTGGGCGCGGCGCAAGCTGGCCGACGAGGGGCGCTCCGCGCTCGACAGACAGCTGCCCTGACCGGACCGGCCGCCCGCCCGGAGGCCGGGGGAGTGTGCTCGGCGCGCCGGGCGGCGGGGCGATACGACCGAGGGGCCGGGGGGCGTGTGGGGCGCCCCCGGCTCCTCGGTCAGCCCGTCCCGGTTCATCGGTCGGCCCGGCTTGGTTCCTCGGTCGGTCCGGCCTGGTTCCTCGGTCGGCCCGGCTTGGTTCCTCGGTCGGTCCGGCCTGGTTCCTCGGTTAGCCTGAGTGACATATGAACCGTTTGACGACCTCACAGGGCGCTTTCGAGCTTGCCCGCTTCCCCGAGCACCCGAGCGACCCCTTCCGGGCCTGGGATTCCGCCGACGAATACCTGCTCCGGCAGCTGACGGACTCCGAGACGGGTCCCGTCGACCTCTCGGGCACGGTCGCCGTCGTGGGGGACCGGTGGGGTGCCCTGGCCACCGCGCTGGCCGCCCACCGGCCCGTACAGATCAGCGACTCCTACCTGGCCCGGCGCGCCACGCTGGCCAACCTGGAGCGCAACGGTCTGGACCCGGACGCCGTGACGCTGCTGTCCTCGCGCGATACCCCGCCGGACCGGATCGACGTGCTGCTGGTCCGGGTGCCGAAGTCGCTGGCGTTCCTGGAGGACCAGCTGCACCGGATCGCCCCCGCGCTCCACGCCGGCACGGTGGTCATCGGCACCGGCATGGTCAAGGAGATCCACACCTCCACCCTCAAGCTCTTCGAGCGGATCGTCGGGCCGACCCGCACCTCGCTCGCCGTCCGCAAGGCGCGGCTCATCTTCGCCACGCCGGACCTTGAGCTGCCGCGTACGCCGAGCCCGTGGCCGTACCGCTACGAGCTGCCCGCCGACGTCGGCCCGGTCTCCGGCCGTACCGCCGTCAACCACGCCGGGATCTTCTGCGCCGAGCGCCTGGACGTCGGCACCCGCTTCTTCCTGAAGCACCTGCCGACCCGCGGCGGATCGGTCAAGGTCGCGGACCTGGGCTGCGGCAACGGTGTCCTCGGCCTCTCCGCGGCGCTCGCCGACCCCGACGCGCACGTCACGTTCGTCGACGAGTCGTACGGGGCCGTCGCCTCCGCCGAAGAGACGTTCCGCCTGGGTGCGCCGGACGGTGCGAAGGCGGACTTCCTGGTGGGCGACGGACTCGCGGACCTCGCGCCGGGCAGCCTGGACCTGGTGCTCAACAACCCGCCGTTCCACTCCCACATGGCGACCACCGACGCCACCGCCCGCACGATGTTCGTCAGCGCGCGCACCGCCCTGCGGCAGGGCGGCGAACTCTGGGTGGTCGGCAACCGGCACCTCTCGTACCACACGCACCTGCGCCGGATCTTCGGCAACTGCACGACCGTCGCGGGCGACCCGAAGTTCGTGGTCCTGCGAGCCGTCAAGCGCTGACGCGGAGCAGCGTTGTCACGGCCCTTCCAGATTCTTGCAACACGTTCTACTGTGTGCGCCGCCGCACACCGGCGACGCGGACGCGAGACTCCGGAGGGGCCGTGCACCTCGAATACACGCCTGAGCAAGAGCAGTTGCGCACCGAACTACGTCACTACTTCGCCGCCCTGGTCCCCGACAACGCCTACGCGCGCTACGCGGAACCCGCCGCCCAGAAGCGCTTCTACCGCGAGACGGTCCGCCGACTCGGTACCGACGGCTGGCTGGGCGTGGGCTGGCCGAAGGAGTACGGAGGCCGCGGGCTCACCCCGATGGAACAGTTCATCTTCTTCGACGAGGCGGCCCAGGCGGGCGTGCCGCTGCCGCTGATGGCCCTGAACACCGTCGGGCCCACGATCATGCAGTTCGGCACCGACGAGCAGAAGGCGTACTTCCTGCCGAAGATCCTCGCCGGAGAGATCGACTTCGCGATCGGCTACAGCGAACCGGACGCCGGCACCGACCTCGCCGCACTCAAGACCCGCGCGGTCCGCGACGGGGACACGTACCTCGTGAACGGCCAGAAGATCTGGACCACCAACGGCGACACCGCCGACTGGGTCTGGCTCGCGGTGCGCACCGACCCCGAGGCCCCGCCGCACAAGGGCATCACCATGCTCCTGGTCCCCACCAGCGACCCCGGCTACTCCTGCACCCTGATCAACACGCTCGCCTCGCACGACACCACGGCCAGCTACTACGAGAACGTCCGTGTCCCGCTCACCCACCGTGTCGGCGAGGAGAACAAGGGCTGGCGGCTCATCACCAACCAGCTCAACCACGAACGCGTCACCCTCGCCGCCCACGGCACGATGGCGGTCCGCGCCCTGCACAACGTCCAGCGCTGGGCCGCCGACACCAAGCTCACCGACGGCCGCCGCGTCATCGACCTCCCCTGGGTCCGCACCCGTCTCGCCCGCACCCACACCCGCCTGGACGCCATGAAACTGCTCAACTGGCAGATGGTCTCGGCCCTCCAGGACGCCACCCTCACCCCGCAGGACGCCTCGGCGGTCAAGGTCTACGGCTCCGAGGCCCGCCGCGACGCCTACGCCTGGCTGATGGAGATCATCGGCTCGGTGGGCCCGCTGAAGGAGGGTTCGGCCGGAGCGGTCCTCCACGGCGAACTGGAACGCGGCTACCGGTCCGCGGTCATCTTCACCTTCGGCGGCGGCAACAACGAGATCCAGCGCGAGATCATCTCCTGGATCGGGCTGGGGATGCCTCGGGTGCGGCGGTGATCCGACGCGCGGCGGCAGCGTGCACCACGTACTCCGCGCCGGCCGAAACGTATAAGTGATGTAGCCCACAGCGGAACAGACGTACGAACACGCAACGGTCTGCGGGCCATACTGATGGTCATGACACCGACGGCCACATCCGTGGGCGCCTGCTGCTGTTCGCCGCTGCGCGCAGGCCTCGAACGCCCGGCCGAGATGCCGCGTCGGGTCAGGCTTCGCTCTTCTGCTGCCGCGTCATGCCTGGGTGGCGTGGCAGGAAGGATTGCGTCATGAGCCTTCGCGCGCTCGCCCGCATGTACGCCGACGGCGAGATATCGACCAGGGAGGCACTGGCAGAGCTGGGCAGACGCGTGGACATCCCGCTGTCCGAAGGGCAGCGCGGCCTGTGGGCGCTCGCCAAGATGGAGCCGGAGACGTACGCGTACAACGTTCCCGTGTGCTTTTCGGCCGCGGACGTGGACACCGAGGCGCTTCAGGCCGCCTTCCGCGACACGCTCTCCCGGCATCCGCTGCTCTCGGCCACGGTGCGCGAGACGGACGACGGGCCGCGTCTGTCCCACGGAGACGCGGACGGTTTCTCCGTCGAGTACGTGGACATCTCCGATATGCCGTCCGATCGGGTGCCGGACCTTTTGAAGGAGAGGGCGAGGCGGCCGTTCGACCTGGCCGGTGGTCCCCTGACCCGGCTGGCTGTCCTGCGTCGCTCCGCGTCCGAGGCGTACGTTCTGCTGGTCGTCCATCACCTCGTGATCGATGGGGTGTCGGGGCGTCTCGTCGTCGACACGCTGTTCCGTTCGTACCGGGCGCGGGGCGAGGGGCGCGACGTGCCGAGTGAGGTGGGCTCCGCCTCGTTCGGTGAGTTCGTCGCGTGGGAGCGGGACGCACTCGCCGGTGAACGCGCCGAGGAGGACCGCGAGTTCTGGGTACGGGAGCTCGCCGGCGCGGACGTCCTCACCGGGTTGCCTTCACAGGTGGCCCTACCGCCGGACGCGCCTCATGTGGGCGAGGTGCACACCAGCCGGCTGTCGGAGGAGCGGGCCGCCGCCATCGCGGTCTTCACCGCCTCCCACGGGATCAGCCCGGGGATCTTCTTCCTGGCGGCCTTCCTGACGCTGCTGCACCGGTACACCGGGAGCGAGGACCTCGTCATCGGGATGCCGGTGGCCGGGCGCCCGACGGAACACTTCGACCCGGTCGTCGGCTGCTTCGTCAACACGCTGCCCGTCCGGAGCAGGCCGGACGCCTCCGAGGAGTTCACGTCGTTCGCCCGGCGCGTCCGCTCCACGGTGCTCGACGTGCTGGAGCACGGGACCTACCCGTTCCACCGGATCGTGGACGATCTCGGTGCCCGGGGCGTGAATCCGCGGTCGCCTCTCTACCAGATCGTCTACAACTACCAGGATTCCGCTCTCTCCGGATACCTGGGCGAGCGGGCCCGCGCCACCGGCGAGAACGACTTCGAACTCGTCGACGGGCTGTACCAGTTGGGTGAGTACGACCTGACGGTGGACGTGGCTCCCGGTGACGGGTTCCTGGTCAACTGGAAGTACCACCCTGACGCCTTCTCGGCCGACGCCGTCGCGCGCATGGCAGACCACTTCGCCACCCTGGTGGACAGCATCCTCGCCTCGGACGGGCAGTCGCCGATCGGCGCGCTTAACCTGCTCGACGACGAGGAGCGGCGCCTCGCCATCGAGGCAGGGAACCGCACCGAGGCCGACTTTCCCGCGCATCGGACGTGCTGGGATCTCTTCGCCGAACAGGCGGAGGCGAAACCGGACGCCCCGGCGGTCAGCTGCGGAGAGCGGACGCTCACCTATGGCGAACTCGCCGACCAGAGTTCGGCGTTGGCGCAGGCGCTGACGCGTCGAGGCGTCGGCCCCGGGGACGTCGTAGGGGTCTGTTACGAACGGTCGCTCGACCTGGTCGTGGCCCTCCTCGCCGTCATGAGGCTCGGCGCGGTGTACCTGCCTCTGGACAGCCGACTGCCGGCCGAACGTCTCTCCTACATGGTCGAGGACAGCGGCGCGCACCTCGTCATCTGCCATGAGGCGGTGATGGACAGGCTGGCCGCCGTGGGGACGCCGGGGGTGAGGCTGTACGCGACCGATCGCCAGGACGATCAGGTCGTCCAGGGGTCGGCAGCGGCAGCGTCGGGGGAGACGGCCTCCGATGCGCCGGGCCCGCGAGCCGCCTACATCATCTACACCTCGGGCAGCACCGGGAAGCCCAAGGGCGTCGTCGTTCCGCACGCGGCGCTGACCAATTTCCTGCTGGCCATGGCGGACACGCTCCAAGTGGCCTCCGACGACCGGCTGTTGGCCATCACCACGCACAGCTTCGACATCGCCGCCCTGGAGCTCTACCTCCCGCTGATCACCGGCGGGCAGGTCTGCGTCGCTGACTCGGCCACGGCCGCCGATGCCACGTTGCTGGCCGAGAAGGTCGCCGAATGGCGGCCCACCATCATGCAGGCCACTCCGGCGACCTGGGCCATGCTGGTGCGCGTCGGGTGGCGGAACACCGAGGGCGTCAAGGTGCTGTGCGGCGGCGAGGCGTTACCGGACGGCCTCAAGGACCAGCTCGTGGCGCGCGGCGAGGCCTGGAACCTGTACGGGCCCACGGAGACGACCATCTGGTCGGCGGCCAAGCGGCTGAGCCGTGAGGAACCGGTGACCATCGGCAGCCCCATCGCCAACACCCAGCTGTACGTCCTCGACCAGCAGCTGAGTCCCCTGCCGGTCGGCGTGACCGGCGAGCTGCACATCGGGGGCGACGGGGTCGCCCTGGGCTACCACCGGAGGCCGGAGCTGACGGCCGAGCGCTTCCTGGACAACCCGTTCGCGCCCGGACGGCTGTACCGGACCGGCGACCGCGCGCGCCGACTGCCCAACGGCGAGATCGTCGTGCTGGGCCGGATGGACCACCAGGTCAAACTGCGCGGCCACCGCGTCGAACTCGGTGAGATCGAGGCGGTGCTGGATGCCCGGCCGGAGATCGGCCGAAGCGTCGTCCTGCTCGAACATGCCGGCCTGTCGGACAGGCTCACGGCCTATTACACCGCCGGGAACGAGAACGGGAAGGGGGATGCGCCGGTCGACGCCGCGTTGCTGCGTACGGAACTCGCCAAGACCCTCCCCGCCTACATGCTGCCCGCCGCATTCGTGGCCCTGGACGCCCTTCCGCTCACTGCCCACGGCAAGGTCGACCGGGCGAAGCTGACCGAGGCCACCCGGACGGTGCCGCTCCCGGCCGCCGACAGCCCAGCCGCCGACAGCCCGGCCGCCGACAGCCCGGTGGCCGCGCTCGACATCGAGCGGACCGTGCGCGGGATCTTCGAAGAGGTGCTCGGCTCGCGTGACATCGACCGTGCCGCAGGCTTCTTCGACATCGGCGGAGACTCGTTCGCGGCCATCGAGGCGGTGGAGCGGATCAACCGCGAGTTCGGCTGCTCGCTGCGGCCCACCAGTGTTTTCGCGCACCCGTCCGTCGCGGCGATGGCCCGACACCTGACGGGGCTGCTGCCTGCCGGCCGGGCAGCTGCTGAACAGGCATCTGCGGCGCAGCCGGTCGGGCCCGAGCAGCACCCTGATCCGCACCCTGCCACTCCGGCGGCCGACGACGCCTCGCTCGATGGTTCGATCGCGGTGATCGGCATCTCCTGCCGGTTCCCGGGCGCCGTGGACCACCGCGCCTTCTGGTCCGCGCTCGTGGAAGGACGCAGCGGCTCCACGTCCTGGTCGGCCGAGGAACTCCGTACGCTCGGAGTGCCGGAGGAACTGATCACCCGAAGCGGCTACGTGCCGCAGCGGTCGGTCGTGGACGGCAGGGCGGAGTTCGACGCGGCGTTCTTCGACATCTCCCCGCGTGACGCCGAGTTCATGGACCCGCAGGCGCGCTTGCTGTTGCAGCACGCGTGGCAGGCGCTGGAGGACGCCGGCTACCGCCCGGAGGATGTTCCCCGGACCAGCGTCACCACGTCCACGAGCACGAACTTCTACCAAGCCCTGCTCCCGGCTCTGATGGCGAACGCGTCGGGCCCGCGAGTTCTGGCCAGTTCCGAGACGTACGCCGCGTGGCTGTTCGCCCAAGGCGGCACGGTGCCCACGATGATTTCCACGAAGCTGGGCCTGCGCGGCCCCAGCATGGCGGTGAGCACCAACTGCTCCTCCGCTCTGAGCGCGGTGCACGTCGCCTGTCAGGGACTCCTGGCCGGCGACGTGGACCAGGCGGTCGTCGGCGCGGCCAGCCTGTTCTCCGCCGGGGAACTGGGATACGTGCACCAGCCGGGCCTGAACTTCTCCAGCGACGGACGCAGTCGTGCGTTCGCCGACGGCGCCGACGGCATGTCCGGCGGCGAAGGTGTCGGCGTGGTCGTCCTCAAACGCGCCGGTGAGGCGATCGCCGCCGGCGATCACATCTACTGCCTGATCCGTGGCATCGCGGTGAACAACGACGGCGGCGACAAAGCGGGGTTCTACGCGCCCAGCGTGCGCGGCCAGGCCGAGGTGATCCGCAAGGCGCTGGACAAGGCGGGCACGGACCCGTCGACCATCAGCTACGTCGAAGCGCACGGCACAGGTACGAGGCTCGGCGATCCCATCGAGGTCGCGGCGCTGACCGAGGCGTACCGCCACTACACGGAACGCAGCCAGTACTGCGGCATCGGCTCGGTCAAGAGCAACATCGGCCACCTGGACGCGGCCGCGGGGATCGCCGGCCTCATCAAGGTGGCCCTGGCCCTGCAGCACGGCGAGGTTCCGCGGACCCTGCACAGTGACGTGCCGAGCTCGGAGATCGACTGGGACGAGTCGCCGTTCTTCGTGGCCGACCGGAATCTGCCGCTGGACGGCGACGGGCCCGCACGGGCGGGACTGAGCTCCTTCGGGATCGGCGGCACCAACGTGCACGCCGTACTGGAACAGGCGCCGACCTGTGCGCGGGCCGCCGGACGCCCCGGCCCCCAGGCGGTGGTCCTCTCGGCCCGCCACGGGGAGCGGCTCGGCGTCCTCGCGCGGCAGCTTCTGGAGTTCCTGCCGGGATACCGGGACGCGCACGGTGATTTGGCGCCGCTCGCGTACACGCTGCAGGTCGGTCGGCGGGCGATGGCCGAACGCGTGGTCTTCGTCGCGAACGACGTCGACGGGCTGATCGCCACCCTTCAGGACTACGTCGAGCGCGGGGCGCGCGGAACGGTGTTCGAAGGGACGGCCCGACGGCCTGAGGACGAGCTGCGGGCCATGTTCGACCGCCCCGGGGAGCTGCGGGACCTGGTCGCCGGGTGGCTCGAACGCGGGGAGTGGGACAAGATCGCGCCCCTGTGGGTGAACGGCATCGATGTCGACTGGCACGCCTACCACCGCGCGCATCCGTCGGCGCGGGTGAGCCTGCCGACGTATCCGTTCGCCGCGAAACGGTACTGGCCGGCTGCCGAGGCGGTGCCGGTTACCCGGGCCACCGACCCGCTCGACGCCGTGCCGGTTCACCGGGCGACCGATCCGCTCGATGCCGTGTCGGTTCCTCGGGCCGCCGACCCGCTCGACGCGGCCTCGTTGCTCGCGGCCGCGGCCGAGCCGGAGAGCGTCGAGACGTTCCTGTCCGGTCGCACGTCCGCCACGGAAGAGCTGGACAGCCTCTCGCGCCCGCTCGTGCTCGCCCAGCTCGTGGCGGCGGGACTCTTCGACGCGCCCGTTCGCCGCGACCTGATCGGCCTGAGCGGGCAGAGGATCACGCCGTCCCTCGCCCCGTGGCTCGACCACACGGTGACCGTGCTGCTGAGCCACGGAGAACTCGTGCGTGAGGGCGATTTCGTGGCGCCCAGGAAGAGTGCGCCGAGCTTCGAACAGGCGTGGCGCGCCTGGAGTGCGTGGAAGGACGCCCGTGCCGACGATCCGGAGCTGGCGGCCAAGACCGGCCTGACCGAGCGCATGACCGAGGCCTTGCCCGCGATCCTGTCCGGGCGGACGAAGGCCACGGCGGTCATGTTCCCGGGTGGCTCGTTCGAGCTGGTCGAACCGGTGTACCGGGGGAATGCGACGGCCGACTACTTCAACGACGTGACGGCCGACGCGGTGCGTGCGGAGGTGGACGCCCGGGGCGACGGCATCCGGCTGCTGGAGATCGGAGCGGGCACCGGCAGCAGCAGCGAGCGCGTCTTCGCCCGGCTGACGGGCCGCGACGTCGCCGAGTACCGCTACACGGACATCTCGAAGGCGTTCCTGATCGACGCGGAGCGGCGGTTCGCCGGCCGCGTACCGTACGTGTCCTTCTCGACCTTCGACGTGGAGCGGGAGCCCGGCGCACAGGGACTTGCCACGGGTGGGTACGACATCGTCATCGCCAACAACGTCCTGCACGCCACCCAGGACATCGTGCGGGTCGTGCGTCATGCCCGAGCACTGCTGCGGCCCGGCGGGGTCCTCGTACTCAACGAACTCGCCCGGAACGACTGGTGGTCGCACCTGACCTTCGGGCTCCTCGACGGATGGTGGCGGTTCACGGACGGAAGGCGCATCCAGGGCGGACCGGCGCTGTCCTCGGACGCGTGGCGCGAGGTGTTGCGGGAGTGCGGGTTCGGCACGGTCGACCTGCTGGCGGAGCCCGCCCGGGATCTGGGCCAGCAGGTACTGCTGGCGCGCGCTGGTTCGCCTGTCCCGCGCCGGGGTTCGCGGCCTGCCGCGTCCGGTTCGGTCGAGCAGCACGTCCGCGCGAACGTCGAGCGGATCCTCGCCGAAACGTTGAAGCTGACGGCGGACGAGCTCGCGCCCGAGAAGCCCTTCGCCGACTACGGACTGGATTCGCTCACCGGCGTCTCCCTGGTGCAGCGGCTCAACGAGTCGCTCAGCACCGACCTGGATCCGAGCGTGCTGTTCGAGAACCCGTCGATCAGGCGGCTGACGAGTTACATCGTCGACGAGGAGGGCGCCGCCGTCGCGGCCGCGGTGTCCGAGCCGGCGGTGGTACGTGAGGTGTCTGCCGTATCCGAGGCGTCAGCGGTACGTGAGGCGTCCGCCACACCCGAGGCGCCTGCCGTACGTGAGGCGTCCGCCACACCCGAGGCGCCCGCCGTACCCGGGCTGTCCGCCGTAGCCGAGCCGTCCGGCGGAGGCCGGGAGCCCGTCGCGATCGTCGGCATGAGCGGCCGGTTCCCGGGGGCCCGGGACACCGATGAGTTCTGGGACCTGCTGGCCTCCGGCCGGGACGCCGTCTCGAAGGTGGACCGCTGGGACCTCGCGGCGCTGGGCAGCGTCTGCCTGGACGGCGGTCTCCTGGACGGCGTCGACGAGTTCGACCCGCTCTTCTTCGGGATCTCCGGTGCGGAGGCCGTCTACATGGAGCCGCAGCAGCGGCTGTTCCTCCAGGAAGCGTGGCGGGCGCTGGAGGACGCGGGCCACGCGGGCGAGTCGCTCGACCGGGACCGGTGCGGTATCTACGTGGGCTGCGCCGCGGGCGACTACCTGGATCTGACGGGGCCGTCCGACTACCCGGGCCAGGCGCTGTGGGGCAACATGAACTCGCTCGTGCCGTCCCGCATCGCGTACTACCTGGACCTGCACGGGCCGGCGATCGCGGTCGACACCGCATGCTCCAGCTCGCTGGTCTCCCTCTACCTGGCCTGTCAGGCGCTGTGGGCGGGCGAGGTCACCACGGCGATCGCGGGCGGTGTCTACGTACAGAACTCGCCGCGGCTGTACCTGGCGGCCTCGCGGGCCGGAATGCTCTCCCCGACCGGCCGGAGCCGTGCGTTCGACCAGGCGGCCGACGGATTCGTGCCCGCCGAGGGGGTCGGTGCGCTGGTCCTCAAACGGCTCTCGGACGCCGAGGCGGACGGCGACCACATCCATGGCGTCATCCGTGGCATCGGGATCAACCACAACGGCACGACCAACGGGATCGCCGCGCCGAACGGGACCTCGCAGGAACGGCTGATCCGGCAGATCTACCAGGACTTCGCCATCGACCCGGCGGGGATCGGGCTGGTCGAGGCGCACGGCACCGGAACCAAGCTCGGCGATCCGGTGGAATTCCGGGCGCTCGACCGCGCGTTCCGTGGCTTCACGGACGCCGAGGGGTTCTGCTCGCTCGGCTCGACCAAGGCCTCCATCGGTCATGCGCAGGCTGCGGCCGGCGTGATCGGCGTCATCAAGACACTGCTGGCGATGAGGCACGAGGTGATCCCCGGTCTGCCCCACCACACGGAGACGAACTCCAGCGTCACGTTGGCCGGCAGCCCGTTCTTCGTGCACACGGAGCCGAGGCGGTGGGCCGTGCCGGAAGGCGGCAGGCGGCGCGCCGCGGTCACGTCGCTCGGCGCGAGCGGAACCAACGCCCACGCCGTCATCGAGCAGCCGTCCAAGCCGCGCAAGCCGTCCAAGCCGCCCACGCCGCCGCGCAGCAGGCAGGACGGGGCCCGAATGATCGCGCTGTCGGCGGCCACGGAGGACGCCCTGCGCGAACAGGTGGCCCGGCTCGCGCGCCACTGCCGCGAGCACCCGGACCTCGATCTCGGCGACATGAGCCACACCCTTCTGCTCGGCCGTAGGCACCTGCGGCATCGATGGGTGATGGTGGTCCGGGACATCGCGGAACTGGAGAGCCGGTGCACCGCCTGGCTCTCCGGGCAGGACATCCCGGCGCAGAGCCCGGACTCCAGGTTGCGGGCAGTCGCCCAGCAGTTCCTCGACGGCGAGGCACCGGATTTCGCCGAATTGTTCCGCGACAGCCGCTACCGCCGCGTTCCGCTTCCCGGCTACCCCTTCGAGCGGGAACGCTATGCGCTGCCGAACCGCGCGCCGGTGGACGACGGGCCGCAGCGCGATGACGAAGTCCTCACCGGCGACGAGTTCTACCTGCGGGAACATCAGGTGCAGGGAACCGGGATCGCCCCGGGAGCCATGTATCTGCACTGGGCCGCAGCAGCGGCGAGGCGGACCGCGAGCGACCCGGTCCGCTTGAACGACATCGTCTTCCTGCGGCCCCTCGCGGTGTCGGGCGTGCCGCGCGCACTGCGGGTGGATCTTCGCGCGGACGGCGACGCCACCCGGTTCACGGTGTCGTCCACGGAGTCCGCCGGAGACGAACCCGTACTCCACTGTCAGGGCGAGGTGTCCGGCACCGAGCCGACGGCCGTGCGGGCTCTCGATCTGCCCGCACTGCTCCGGGAGTTCCGGTCCACAGCATTCGACCCCCAGCGGTTCTACGCCGAATGGCGGGAGCGCGACATCGCCTACGGCCCCACCTTCCAGGGGGTCGTGGCGGTGCACCGTAGCGACAACGCGGTGCTCGCCGAACTGCGGCTGCCCGGCGCGGCGTCAGGGGCCACGGACGGCCCCGTCCCGCATCCCGCGCTGGTGGACTCGGCGATGCAGTGCATGCGACTGCTCGACGGCGACGGCGACGGCGGCGACGACGATCGGGTCGGGCTGGTGTTCACCATCAAGTCGGCCGAAGTCCTCGCCCCCGGCGCGACCACGATGTGGGCCCTGGTACGCCGTGCCGAGGACACGCGCGGCGCGGACCGGATCGACATCGACCTCGCGACCGACGACGGCACCGTGTGCCTGCGGCTGCGAGGCATCGCAGGCCGTCGAACCGAGCGGACGCCGGACCCGGCGCGTGCCGAGCGGACGCCGGACCCGGCGCGCGCTGAGCGGACGCCGGACCGGGTGCGTGCCGAGCGGGCGTCGGATCCGGTGGACGGTGTCACCACGCTGGTGCCGGTGTGGGATCCCCTTCAGCGGACGGAGTCCGCGACCTGGCCGCAGAGTTCCGCATCCGTGGGCATCATCGCGGCCCCAGGGCAGGCGCGGGACGCTCTCCTCGCGCGCCTGCCAGGCGCGCACGTGCTCGCGGACCCGTCGCCGAGTACGTACGACGACCTGGAGACGTCTCTCCGGTCGGTCCCGGAACTCGACCATCTCATCTGGGTGGCGCCCGGCGCCGTGGACGACCGGTCCGGTGAGAGCGTCGTCGAGGGCCAGGCCGGCGGCTCGCTGCATGCCTTCCGTACGGTGAAAGCACTCCTGGCCGCAGGGTACGGCGACCGCTCCTTGGGCCTGACCCTGATCACCGAACGGGCGCACGCCGTCCATGAGGCCGAGGCCGTGGACCCGGCGCACGCCGGTGTCGCCGGCCTGGCGGGGTCGACCGCGAAGGAGTACCCGAACTGGCGGGTGCGGGTGGCAGACGTCGAGGACTACGACGCGCCTTCTCTCGACGCGGTGCTCGGCCTGGCCGCGGACCCGGACGGCAACCTGCGCATCCACCGCGACGGTCGGTGGCACGGGCAGCGGCTGATGACGGTTCAGTCGGCCCCACCGACGTCGTCCCGGCTGCGGCAGGGCGGCACGTACGTCATCGTCGGCGGCGCGGGCGCCCTCGGCACGGTCATCAGCGCGTACCTGATCCGCCGGTACCGCGCCCAGGTGGTGTGGCTCGGACGCAGGCCGCAGGACGCGCGCGTCGAAGCCGCCATCGCTCAGGCGACCGGCGCGGAGGGACCCGCGCCGCTGTACCTGCGGTGCGACGCCACCGACCTCGCGGCCCTGCGCGAGGCGAAGGACGAGATCGCCCGACGGTTCGGCGCGGTGCACGGCGTCATCCACTCGGGCCTGGTGTTCTCGGGGGCGAGCCTGGCCCGGATGAGCGAGGCACAGTTCGAAGACGTGCTGCGCTCCAAGGTCGACGCGAGCGTCCGGTGCATGCAGGTGTTCGGCGGTGACTCGCTCGACTTCGCCCTGTTCCTGTCCTCGATCAACTCCTACCTCAAGGCCATCAAGCAGGCGAACTACGCGGCCGCCTGCACGTTCCTCGATGCGTTCGCGCTGACGGTGCAACGCGGGTACGGCGCTGCCGGCAAGGTGCTGAACCTGGGCTACTGCTTCAACAACGCACCCACCGAGGGAGAGCGGGGCGCGGTGGTCGGAGCCCAGGCGCCTCTCATCCAACCGGACGAGCTGACCGCGGCGATCGAACGACTGTGCGCGGCGCCGGTCAGCAGGCTGACGCTGATGAAGTTCAGCCCCGCGCTCAACGACCGGGGCATCGTCCTGGGCGACGACGACGTCATCCTCCCCACGGCCGTGGAGCCGGACGCTGTGCCCGCCGACGTCCAGGAACCGGCGGCGGCGCCGACCGGCGACCTGGACCAACTGCGCGCCCGCATCGCCGAGCTGACCGCGCTCGCCATCTGATCGCGGCCTTCGAAGGGACTGATCATGAAACAGCTGCTGCTCGACTTCCTCTGGTCCCATCTGCGCACGCTCGGCGCGTTCCGTGTCTCCGGGCAGACTCCGGAGGCCGCACGGGGGTCGGCAGGCCTCGCGCCGGGGTACGGCGCCTGGTTCGACGAGTGCCTGCGCATCTTCGAAGGGACCGGCTACATCGAGCGGCGGGACGGCAGGATCCTGCTCGACGAGGCCAGGCCGCACCGGCCGATCGAGCAGCTGTGGCGCGCGTGGGAGACGGAACAGCCCACGTGGCGGGAGAATTCCGACCTCGCGGCCACCCACCTCCTGGTGGAGACCACCCTGCGTGCCTTTCCCGACATCCTCACCGGACGGCGGCCGGCCACCGAGGTCATCTTCCCCGGCGGATCGCTGGAGCTGGTGCAGAACGCCTACGCGACCAACCCGGCGTCGGCGTTCTTCAACCAGGTGCTGGCCGCCGACCTGGTGGCGCGGCTGCGACGGCGGGCAGAGGCCCGGACGGCGGACGGCGCGCGGATCCTGGAGATCGGCGCCGGTACGGGAGCCACGAGCGCTGTCGTCCTGGAGGCGCTGCGGTCGGCGCGGCTGGACGTGCGCGAGTACTGCTACACCGACATATCCAGGGTCTTCCTGAACCACGCGGAGCGTCTCTTCGGTGCGGAGAACCCTTGGCTGACCTGCGAAATCCTGGACATCGAGCGCCCGGTGGCGGATCAAGGCCGCATCCTCGGCGAGTACGACGCCGTGGTCGCCGCCAACGTCCTGCACGCCACCCTGGACATCCGCCACACCCTGCGCAACGCCAAGGCGCTGCTTCGGCCCGGCGGACTCCTTGTCCTGAACGAGCTGACCGCGAACAACCTGCTCAGCCAGTTCTCGTTCGGTCTCCTCGACGGATGGTGGCGCTACGAGGACCCGCACCTGCGGATCCAGGGCAGCCCGCTGCTCTCCACGGAGCACTGGCGGCACGCCCTGACGCAGGAAGGATTCCGCGCGATCGCTCTGCCCGCGCGGGATGCCGAGGATCTGGGACAGCAGATCATCGTGGCCGAGAGCGACGGCGTCATACGGCAGCCGACGGCCGTACCGCGCCCGTCCGCGCCGCACGTGGCGCCGGTGCGCGAGAATCCGGCGCGAGCCGTGGCCGATCACAGCGACGCGAGCGAGCCCGGAGACCGGCTGCGCGTCCACATCGAGGCAGTCGCGCTCGATGTGCTGGCCGAGGCGCTGGACATCCCGCGAACGAGGATCGGGCGGGACGAGTCCTTCTCGAACTACGGGCTCGATTCCATCTTCGCGGTGAACGTGGCCCGGACCCTCGGCGGGACGCTCGGTATCGACCTCGACATCACGGTGCTGTTCGAGCACAACACCCTGGCCGAGCTGGGCGAGTTCATCGTCTCCGAGTACGCCGAGGAGCTGCGGGACGCACGTCCGCCGGAGCCCGCACCGCCGGACGGGGTACCCGATCCCGTACAGCCTGACCCTCAACCTCAACCTCGACCTCAGGCTGAGGTCGACGAGGCCGCGCTCGACGGCATGGCGATCGTCGGCATGTCCGCACGCTTCCCCGGGGCCGACGACATCGACGAGTTCTGGCGGATCGTCGAGCAGGGCGGACGGTGCATCACCGCACCGCCGGAGAAACGTGCGGACTGGGCGTCGTACGACGGCGACGAGGCGGCCGCGCTGCGGGGCGGATTCCTCGACGGGGTGCATGCGTTCGATCCGCTCTTCTTCCGTATGTCGATGACCGAGGCGCGCCAGGTGACGCCGGAGCTGCGCCTGCTGCTGATGGCGTCGTGGAACGCCGTCGAGGACGCGGGCTACCGGCCGGCCGAGCTGCGGAACCGGCCCACGGGGGTGTTCGTCGCCACGACGCAGAGCGAGTACCGGCCCGCGGTCAGCGACCTGATGAGCCTGCCGTCGCCCGCGATGGTGCCCAACCGGATCTCCTACCTGCTCGACCTCAACGGCCCCAGCGAGCAGTACGACACGACGTGTTCGTCCTCGTTCGTGGCCCTGCACCGGGCAGTCCGGTCCATCCGCGACGGCGAGTGCGAGCAGGCGATCGTCGGCGGGGTGAACCTTGTGATGTCGCCTGCGGGTTTCGGCGGGATGCGGGCCGCCGGGATGCTCAGCCCGAGCGGTGACGTACGGCCGTTCCAGGAGGGCGCCGACGGTACGGCGCGCAGTGAGGGCGTCGCCGCCGTACTGGTCAAACCCCTGCGCCGGGCCGTGGAGGACGGGGACTTCGTGTACTGCGTCGTACGCGGCACCGGAGTGTCCCACGGCGGCAAGGGTGTGTCTTTCACGGCACCGAACATCAAGGGCATGAAGACAGCCGTCGCGCACGCCTACGCCGACGCCGCGATCGAGCCGGGCGCCGTGGAGTACATCGAGACCCACGGCATGAGCTCGATGCTGGCGGACAGCGCGGAGCTGGCGGCGCTCGGCGCCGGACTCCGCACCGAGAACAACAGCGGAGACGTGACGTATCTGGGCAACGTGAAGCCCTGCATCGGGCACACGGAGGTGGTCTCCGGCCTGGCCGCGCTGGTGAAGACGGCGCAGGCGATACGGCACGGTGTGATTCCGGCGATCCCGGGCTTCGGGCAGCTGCACCCCGACCTCTCCCTCAAGGGGACTTGGCTGCGCATCGCCGAGCAGAACCTGCCGTGGCCCGAGCGCACCGACGACGCCGGCCGGCCGCTGCCGCGCCGCGCGGGCATGCACAGCTTCGGGATCGGCGGCGTGAACGCGCATGTCGTGCTGGAGCAGCACATCGCCCCCGCGCACCCGGACGACGACCCGGGTGAGCAGGTCCTTGTGCTCTCGGCGCAGAGCGTCGACGCTCTGCGCGAGCGGGCACGCCGGCTGACGCACCGGCTGGCCGGAGCGGATCCGCACTCCTGGGCGGACATCGCGTACACGTTGCAGGTCGGCCGGGAGGCGATGAGCTGCCGGCTGGCGTTCGTGGCGCAGGGCACCGACGAGGCCGCTCGCGTTCTGGACGCCTGGCTCGACGGCGACCCGGACACACTCGCCCGCGTGGCGTTCGCCGACGGCGTCGATCCCGCTGCCGGCGTCGTGTACGACGGGAAGCCGACCCACCGCGACGAGGTGGCGGAACACTGGGTCGCGGGCACGTCCATCGACTGGGACCTGATGCATCGCGGCGCTCGACGCAGGCGAATCCCGCTGCCGGGTTATCCCTTCGCCCGTCTGACGTGTTTCGCCGATCAGGTGCCGAGGTCGGATCAGGCCGTGCACACCGGCGACGGCTCTCCTGGCGGTGCGGACGGAGTGGACGGCGAGGACCGCGAAGCCTTCGTCGCCGATCTCGTCGCCTCGGTGCTGGGCCTGCCACGGCACGAGATCGACGGCACGAGGTCGCTCGCCGACTACGGTCTCAACTCCCTGCTCCTGGTCGCGATGCTCGGCCGGATCAGCAGCGCGTTTCCGGGCTTCCGGCCCGAATGGTGGCAGCCGCACGACACGTTGGACGACGTGGTCGCGAGGCTGTCCGAGGCGGAGGCCCGCTCCTCGCGCGGGTCGGCACCGGAGCTGGTCCGTCTCAACGGCGCGACCGAGGGCAGGCCGGTGTTCTGGATCCACGGCGCCCTCGCCGGCGTCGAGTCCTACCGTACGATCGCCGAGCGGATCGACCGCCCGTTCTACGGCATCCAGGCCCGCGGCCTGCTGACCGAGGACGCGCCGATCGAGGGCGTCACGGCCGTGGCCGCGTACTACACCGAGGTCATCCGCTCGGTGCAGCCCGAAGGGCCGTACGACATCGGCGGGTTCTGCCTCGGTGGCATCGTCGCCTATGAGGTGACCCGGCGGCTGCAGGAGCAGGGGCAGGACGTGGCCTCGCTGACGATGGTGGACTCGCCGGACGGGACCGGTCTGGCGAAGTCGAACGCGAACGGGTTCCAGTCGGCGCGGAGCGCGGCGCTCCAGGTCGTCAACTCCCTGCTCTGGCCGGCGGGGGAGAAGAACCCGGCGGTCCTGCGTGCCCGTCTCGTCCACCGGGACGAGGTCGCGGAGGACCTGGACGAGGACGCGTTCGTCCTGCGGCTCGCGGAGTTGGCGGCCGAGCGCGGCCTTGCCATGAGACCTGACCGGACCGCGCGGTTCGTCAGGCGCAACATGGCGATCCAGCTCGCCTACCGGCTCGGCGAGCACACCATCAGGCCGCTGCCGCGGCCGGAAGCCGTGGTGTGCACCTACTTCCGCAACCGGCGCGGGCTCTTCCTGGGCGAGGTCGAACCCTACTTCCAGGTCGTCGGCGAGACCTTCTCCCTCGACGACGTGAACTACCGCCAGGACTGGGAGCGCGAGCTGCCGGGCCTTCGCCTGGTGGAGATCGACGCCGCGAACCACATGACGATCCTGAACGACGCGGGGCCGCTCGCCGCGATCGAGGAGACCTGCCTGGCGCTCTACGCGCCCGACGAGATCGGGGCCACCCGTGTCTGATCTGACCGCCACCCGGACGTACGGCCGCCAGGAGCCGGTGGCGATCGTCGGCATCGGCTGCCGACTGCCGGCCCGGATCGATGACCCGACCGCACTCTGGCAGGCGCTGCTCGACGGTGTCGACGCCGTGCGTCAGGTGCCGGCCGACCGGTGGAACGCCACCGCCTGGGCCGACGCGGAGGCGTCCGGCGGGGCGGCGAACCGTCGCGGTGGATTCCTCGACGACGTCACGGGATTCGACGCGGAGTACTTCTCCATCCCACCGGCCGAGGCCCGGCAGATGGACCCGCAGCAGCGGATCGCCCTGGAGGTGGCGTGCGCCGCCGTCGAGGACGCACGGCGTTCCACGACGAGTCTCGCGGGCACGCGCACCGGCGTCTTCATGGGCGCGATGTGGCAGGAGTACCCGCTGTTCACGCAGGGCGCCGCCGAGGCGATCCACGCCCACTCGGCCATCGGCTGGGACACCTCGGTGATCCCGTCCCGCATCGCGTACGCGCTGGGGTTGCGCGGCCCTGCGATGGGCGTGGCGACCGCGTCCAGCTCCTCCCTGGTCGCGGTGCACCTCGCCGTGCAGAGTCTGCGCTCCGGCGAGTCGGACTTCGCCCTCGCCGGCGGCGTCAACCTGATGCTGCATCCGAACACCTCGGTGGCCATGACGAAACTCGGCACGCAGAGCGCTGCCGGCCTGAGCCGAGCCTTCGACGGCGACGGCGACGGCTACGCACGAGGCGAGGGCTGCGCGGTGGTCGTGCTGCGCCGGCTGTCCGACGCGCTCGCCGACGGCGACCGCGTCTACGCCCTGGTGCACGGCAGCGCCGTCAACAACGACGGCGCGACGGACGGACTGACCGCCCCCGGCCGCGAGGCGCAGACGGAGGTGCTGCGGTCGGCGTGGGAGAACGCCGGCGTCGCGCCGCGTGCGGTGTCGTACGTCGAGGCGCACGGCACGGGTACGCCGCTGGGCGACGTGACGGAGGCGGGCGCGCTCGGCGCCGTGTTCGGGCCCGACCGGCCCGAGCCGCTGCGCATCGGCTCGGCGAAGACGAACTTCGGCCATCTCGAACCGGCGGCCGGCGTGCTCGGGCTCGTCAAGGCCGCGCTGGCGGTGCACCACGGCGTCATTCCGCCGAGCCTGCACTTCCGCACACCGAACCCGCGCATCGACTTCTCCGCCGCACGTCTGGAAGTGGCCACCGAAGCAGTCGCGTGGCCGGACGGGCCACGGTTCGCGGGGGTGAGCAGCTTCGGATACGGCGGCACCAACGCGCATGTCGCCCTCGGCGAGGCGCCCGAGGGCGCGGCGGTACCGGCCGCACCGGATGCGGGCGGTCCGGTCTGCCTGGCGGTGTCCGGCACGAACCCGAACGCGCTCACGCGCAACGCCGCACGGCTGGCGAGCCACCTCGGGCAGTCGCCCGGGACGAGGCTGTCCGACGTCGCCCACTCGCTGGCGACGACCCGTACGCAGCACCCCGCGCGCGGCGTGGTGATCGCCGGCACGACGGACGAGGCGGTCGCCGGTCTGCGGGCGCTCGCCGCGGACGAGAGCCACGACGCTGTGGTGACGGGCGCGGCCGCCGAGCGCGGCCGCGTCGCGTTCGTCTTCCCCGGCCAGGGCGCCCAGTGGTGGGGGATGGGCCGGGCGCTGTGGGAGCAGAACGACGCGTTCCGCGAGGCCGTGACGGCCTGCGACGAGGCCCTCGCCCCGCACACCGGGTTCTCGGTCGCCGCGGTCGTGCGTGGGCAGGACGGGATCGCGCCGCCTTTCACGCGTACGGACGTGGTGCAGCCGGCGTTGTTCGCGATGTACGTCGGGCTCGCCGCGATGTGGCGCGCCTGGGGCGTCGAGCCCTCGGCGGTCGTCGGCCACAGCCAGGGGGAGGTGGCCGCGGCGGTCGTCAGCGGGGCGCTGAGCCTGGCGGACGGCGCTCGCATCGTGGCGTTGCGCGCCCGGGCCGTGCACGACCATGCGCCGGACGGGGCGATGGGACTCGTGGAGCGCCCGGTCGGCGAAGTCACCGAGCAGCTGGCGGCCTACGGCGAGGCGCTGTCCGTCGCGGTGGTGAACACCGCGCGATCGACCGTCGTGGCCGGAGACGCCGAGGCGGTGGACCGCTTCCTCGCCCAGATGGAGGCCACCGGCGCGTACTGCCAGCGCGTGGACGTGGACTACGCGTCGCACAGCCCGCACATGGACGTGCTGCTGCCCGGGCTGCGCGAGCAGCTCACGGGCCTGGCCCCGGCGGATGCGGGGATCGCCTTCTACTCGAGCGTGACGGGGGAGCGGGCAGCCGGTCCGGAGCTCGGCGCGGACTACTGGTGCCGCAACCTGCGCGAGCCGGTCCGCTTCGATCGCGCGCTGGAACGCCTGCGGGCGGACGGGTTCGGGGTCTTCGTCGAGGTGAGTCCGCATCCGGTGCTCCAGATAGCCCTGGCGCAGGGAACCGAAGCCGACGCGGCGGCCGTCGTGGTGGGCAGCCTGCGCCGCGAGCGCGGCGGGATCGAACAGCCGCTGCGGGCGCTGGCGGAGCTGCACGTCCAAGGGGTCCCGATCCCGTTCTCGGCCCCGGATACGCGCCGGGCGGACCTTCCGACGTACGCGTTCGAACACCGCCGCTACTGGCTGGACGAACACGACGACGCGGTCCCGGCCGTCGACAACGGCTCGTGGCGCGAGGACGTGATGGCCCTGCCCGAAGCCGAGCGTCCGGGATCAGTGGTCGCACTCGTCACGCAGGAGGCCGCGGCCTTGCTCGGCCGGCCCGCGGCAGGCGTGCGCCCCGACCTGACGCTGCGCGAACAGGGCTTCGACTCCCTCATGGTGGTCGAGCTGCGCAACCGGCTCAGCGCACGGACCCGGGTCTCGCTGCCCACTGTGCTCGCCTTCGACTACCCCACACCGCAAGCCATCGCGACGCTGCTGCTGACGCACGCCGACGCGCAGGACGCGCAGTACGAGGCCCCGGAAGCCGCGCCCGCCGTCGCCGCAGCGCCCGTACGGCCCGATGATGACGACCCCGTCGTGATCGTGTCCATGGCCTGCCGGCTTCCCGACGGAATCGACACGCCCGAAGCGTTCTGGGATCTGCTCGCCGACGGCCGCGAAGCCTCCTCCCCGTTCCCGCAGCGCTGGGACGGATGGGATCTCGACACGATCGAGGAGACGGAGCGCGCCGCCACCGGCAGGCGCTTCGAGCGCAAGGGCGGCTTCGTACGCGACGTCGAGGACTTCGACGCGGCGTTCTTCGGGCTCAGCCCGCGTGAGGCGCTGTCCCTGGACCCGCAGCAGCGGCTCGTCCTGGAAGTCGTGTGGGAGGCGATCGAGCGGGCCAATCTGCGCACCGCGTCCCTCGAAGGCAGCAACACAGGCGTCTACCTCGGCGCGATGAGTTCGGACTACGACGTCGCCCGGCGCTGGGACGTCGGGAGCAGCGACGGCTACAAGATCACCGGCAACGGGTCGAGCCTGATCTCCGGGCGGGTGTCCTACACCCTCGGCCTGTCCGGGCCGGCGCTCACCGTCGACACCGCATGCAGCTCCTCGCTCGTGGCCCTGCGCCTGGCCTGCGAGGCGCTGCGCAGCGGTGAATGCGACCTGGCGCTCGCCGGCGGAGTGACCGTGATGAGCACCCCGCAGATCTTCGTCGAGTTCAGCCGCCTCAACGGGCTCGCGGCCGACGGCCGTTGCAAGAGCTTCGCCGACGACGCCGACGGGACGAGCTGGGCGGAGGGCTGCGGCGTCCTGGTGCTCAAGCGGCTCTCGGACGCGAGGCGCGACGGTGACCGGGTGCTGGCCGTCGTACGGGGCACCGCCATGAACCAGGACGGCCGCAGCCAGGGCCTCACCGCGCCGAACGGCCTCGCGCAGCAGCGCGTGGTCCGCAGTGCCCTGGCCGACGGAGGACTGACCCCGGCCGACATCGACGCCGTCGAAGCGCACGCCACGGGCACCGTGCTCGGCGACCCCATCGAAGCCGGCGCCCTTGCCTCGGTGTTCTCGGGCCGCGTACGACCCCTGCACCTGGGATCGGCCAAGTCCAACATCGGCCACGCCCAGGCGGCCTCCGGCGTCATCGGCGTCATCAAGATGGTGCTGGCGCTCCAGCACGAGTCGCTGCCCCGCACGCTCCACGCGGAGAAGCCGAACACCCGGATCGACTGGACCGGCGGCGAACTGGAGCTTCTGCGGGAGCCGAGGAAGTGGCCGCGAACCCGGCGGGTCCGTCGCGCCGGCATCAGCTCCTTCGGCATCAGCGGCACGAACACCCACGTCATCATTGAAGAAGCACCGGAGACACCGCAGGCCGTCGTCGCGGACCGGCCCGGCGACGATCCCGTCCATCCGCTGGTGATCTCGGGCACCGACACGGCCGCCCTGCGCGCGCAGGCCCGGAACTGGGCCGAGTGGCTCGACGCGCGGCCCGCCGCGTCGATGCGGGACATCGCCTACACCTCCGCCGTCGGCCGTACGCACTTCGACGCGCGCGCCGTGGTCTTCGCGGGCAACACCGTGGATGCTGCCGAAGCCCTGCGGGCGGTCGAGCCCGGCTCCGGCACGGCGCTGGGGAAGATCGCCTTCGTGTTCCGCGGCCAGGACGCGCAGCCGCCGGGGACGAGCCGTCAACTGCTGGAGCAGAGCGCGGTGTTCCGCGACACCCTGGCGGAGTGCGACGCGGTCCTCTCGCCGTTGACCGGCTGGTCCGTGCTGAAGGTGCTGCGCGGCGAGGAGGACGTGAGCGGTCCGGATGTGCTGCCGTGCACGCTGTTCGCAACCTGCCTCGGACGCGCGGCGCTGTGGCGTAGCTGGGGTGTGGAGCCGGCGGCGGTGGTGGGCGACGCGCAGGGCGAGGTCGCCGCCGCGGTGGTGAGCGGGGCGCTGAGCTTGGAGGACGGTGCCCGCGTCATCGCCCTTCGAGCCGGCGCGCGCTCGGGGGACGCGGTCGGCGGTGCGATGCCAGGGATGGTCCCTGCCCGGACTTCCGTCCCCTTCCATTCGGGTCTGACGGGCGAGGTCGTGCCGGGCTCGCAGCTCGGCGGCGACTACTGGCTCCGCGATCTGCAAGAGCAAAAGCAAGAGCAAGAGCCGGAGCCCATGGGACTCGACCGTGCGCTGGAGCGGCTGCGCGGCGAGGGGATCGGAGCGTTCGTCGAGCTCGGCCCGTCCTCCGACGGCGGCTCGGGCGGCGTGGACCAGCTCTGGCGAGCGGCCGCCACGTTGTTCGAGCGGGGCTTCCCTCTGGACTGGGAGCGAGTCCTCGGGTCCCATGGCGTCGGCAAGGTCGACGTCCCGACGTACGCGTTCCAACGCCAACGCTTCTGGCTCGGCGAGCTTCCGTCCGGGCCCGTCGCGGTGACGGCCGGTCAGGCTACGGACAGCCACCCGTGGTTCGACGCGATCACGACGCTCGCGGGCAGCGGCGGTCACCTCTTCACGGGCCGGCTGTCGCTCGACGACGACCCGTGGCTGGCCGATCACGTCGTCGGCGGGCAGGTCTACGTACCCGGCGCGGGCTTGATCGACGCCGCGCTGTTCGCCGCCCGGACCGCAGGTGCCGACGCTCTGGCAGACCTGACGCTGCTGGAGCCGGTCGTCCTCCTTCCGGGCCGTACGCTGCGGATCCAGGCCACCGTCGGCGATCCGGACGCGCACGGACGACGCCCCCTCGCGCTCCACAGCCAGCCCGAGGACACGGATGAGCCGCTGGTCTGGCAGCAGCACGTGACCGGAGAGTGCGTGACCCGTGCGGGCGCCGACGCCACCATGCCGCCGGATCTCGACAACTGGCCGGTGCCCGACGCCCAGGCCCTGGACATCGAAGCCTTCTACGGACGCGCCCTCGCCAACGGGCTCGACTACGGCCCGGCGTTCCGGGGACTGCGCGAACTCGCCTGCCGCGACGGAGTCCACTACGCGCGGGTGTCCCTTCCGGGCGCGCTGGATACGGCCGGCCACGGCCTGCATCCGTCGCTGTTCGACGCGGCCTTGCAGGTCGTCGTCGCCGGTCTGATGGAGGCGGGTGCGGCTCCCGGGCCGCTCGTCCCGTTCATCTGGTCGGACGTCGAGCTGTTCCGTACCGCAGGCAGAGAACTGACCGTGCGCGTGTCGTACGAGTCCGGCGGGGACGAGGACCTCGCGCCGGCCACCGTATGGCTGGCCGACCCGGCAGGCCAGCCGGTGGCCCGGATCGGCGGGCTGAAGTTCCAGCCCGGCCGACGCCGCGGACACCCGTTCGACGAGCACCTCTACCGCGTCGGCTTCGAACCCGTACACCTCGTGGCCGAAACCTTCGACCCCGCGGGCACTCTCGTGGTCGGTGGCACGGAGCTGGGCGCGGGGCTCGGCGCTGACGTCGTACCCGACCTGGACGCGCTCGTGAAGCGGCTCGATGCCCGGGCGGGTACGCCTCGGCGGCTGCTGTTCGCGCTCCCTAACGACGCGTCCGCCCAGTCGGACGACGCGGAACGCAGCGCCGCCGAAACGCTGCGGACGCTTCAGGTGTGCCTCGGCGACGCCCGGCTTCAGGGCGCGGAGCTCGTGTGGATCAGCCGTGACGCGGTGTCGTCGCGCCCTGATGACCAGGTGGGGAACTGGGCCCAGGCCGCCGTGTGGGGCATGGTACGCACGGCCCGCACGGAACAAGCTGAGCGCGTCCTGCGCCTGATCGACCTCGGTCCCGGTACCCCGGACTTCCGGCTTCTGGCGCGCGTGATCGAGACCGGCGGTGAGCCGGAGTGCGTACTGCGCGGCGCGAGCGCCCACGTACCACGGGCAAGGCCGACCGTCGCGGAGGTCGACGCGCTCGTCCTGCCGGACGGAGGCGGCTGGCACGTGGACCGGCGGGACGACGGTCGGTTGGACGTCATCGCCGCGCCGCACGACGAGGTCGCGCCGGGGCCGGTCGTGCCGTCGGAAGTCCGCGTCGAAGTACGAGCCGCCGGGATGAGCCCGGAGCGGGCACCACAGGTCCTGGAGTTCGCGGGGATCGTCAGGGAGGTCGGCAGCGGCGTCACCTCCGTCCGCGCGGGTGACCGGGTCATGGGCCGTGCGGCAGCCGCGCTCGGCGATGAGATCCGCGTGGACGCTGCCACCCTCAGGCCGCTGCCCGCGCACCTCACCTTCGCCCAGGCGGCCGCTGATCCGTCCGCCCCCGACGCGAGCCAGGACAAGGGGGCGTTCACCGCCTTCGACGTACGCGAAGCGCCGTACGCCCTGCGCCACGCGCGGCAGGACGCAGCACACCAGGCCGTGCTGACCCTGCCACGGGCCCTCGATCCGGACGGCACGGTGCTGATCACCGGCGGTCTCGGTGAGCTCGGCAGCGCGCTCGCCGCCCACCTGGTCCGCGCGCACGGAGCGCGGCGGCTCGTACTGCTGTCGCGGCGCGGTGGCAACGCGCCCGAAGCCGGCGCGTTCGTGCGGGAGCTCGAAGCCGCTGGCGCCGAGCGGGTGGACCTGGCCGCGGGCGACGTCGCGGACCGGGCCGCGGTGGCCGCCGTACTGGAAGGGATCGACCCGGGCCATCCCCTCACGGCCGTGTTCCACCTCGCCGGCGTGCTCGACGACGGCCTGGTGGAGGGCTTCACCGCGGAGCGGCTGCACCGGGTGATGGCACCCAAGGTCCAGGGCGCGCGCCTGCTGGACGAGTTGACCGAGCGGCTGGACCTGGCCGCGTTCGTCCTCTTCTCCTCGGCGGCCGGAACGCTGGGCACCGCAGGCCAGAGCGGGTACGCGGCGGCCAACGCGACGCTGGACGCCCTGGCGGCGAACCGGCGCAAGCGGGGCCTTGCCGGACTCAGCCTCGCCTTCGGGCTCTGGGAACAGGCCGGAGTGGGCATGACCGCCCACCTCGGCAAGGCCGAACTGGGACGCCTGCGACGTCAGGGGATCGGTGCCCTGACCTTGGCCGAGGGCCTGAACGCCCTGGACGTCGCACTCGCTCGGCCCGAGACCCAGCTGATGCCCGTACGCCTGGAACTGGCATCGCTGCGCCACGCGCTCGGCGACGCGGAAGCGCCTCCCTTGCTGCGCGCCATGCTGCGGCGCACCACCGAGGGGCGCGAGGCCGAAGCCTCCGGGACCGTACAGTCGCTCGATACGCGGATGGCGGACGCCTCGGAGGCCGAACGGCCGGCCCTGCTGCTGGACCTCGTCCGCAGCGAAGTCGCCGACGTGCTCGGCCTGCCCGGACCCGACAGCGTGCCGGCCGACCGGGCACTGCGTTCCCTCGGGATCGACTCGCTCACCATGGTCCAGCTGCGCAAGCGCCTCGCCAAACGGCTGAACACCACGCTGCCCGCCACCCTGGTGTTCGACTACCCGACCGCCGAAGCCATCGCCGGGCTCCTGCTCCACGACGCCACCACCTGAGAGGGAACGGGAAGTGAAGACAGAGGCCCTGTTCATCGCGGGCACCGCGACCTACCTGCCTCCGGCGACCAAGGTCGAACAGGCCGTCGCCGACGGCCGGTTCGACGCCCAGGACGCCGAGGACACGCAACTCGAATCGGTCTGCGAAGCCACGGACGAAGCCCCGCCCGAGATGGCGGTGGCCGCTGCCAGAGATGCCCTGGAAAGGTCGGGTCACCGGGCCGACGACATCGCGCTGCTGCTGCACGCCTGCGTGTACTTCCAAGGACTTGAGCTCTATCCGACGGCTTCCTACATCCACCGCGAAGTGCTCGGGGACCATCCGGCGCTCGCCTTCGAGGTCAAGAACGCTTCCAACGGCTGTATGACCGCGCTGGACATCGCGGCGCGTTCCCTCTCGGCCACCGACGACGTGGCGGCGCTGGTGACCACCGCCGACAAGGTCAGCCTGCCCGCGATCGACCGCTGGAACAGCGACATCGGCATCGTCCCCGGTGACGGCGCGTCGGCGATGGTGCTCAGCACGAGGTCCGGGTTCGCCCAGGTGCTGAGCACCTCCACGGTGTCGGATCCCACCCTGGAGCGCCTGCACCGCGGCGACGCGCCCTTCACGCCCCACCACGACCCGACGCTCCCCATCGACCTGCGGTTGCGCAAGCTGCAGTACCTGGGAGACGTCGAGCTCGACGAGTTCACCCGCCGGTTCCGGGCCGGCCTCAGCGACTGCGTCGACGGAGCCCTGCAGGACGCCGACATACGCCTGGGCGACATCGCCCGGTTCGTCGTCCCGCACTTCGGACGCACCGTGCTGCAGCGCGAGGTCCTCGCCGCACTCGACATCGACCTCGATCTCACGACCTGGTCCTGGGGCCGCACCGTCGGCCACCTCGGCGCGGGCGACCAGATCGCCGGACTCGACCACCTCGTGCGGGAGCGCGCCGTGGACGTCGGCGACCTCTGCATGCTGCTCGGCGTCGGCGCCGGCTTCACCTGGACGTGCGCAGTGGTCCGGATCACCGAGCTTCCCGCGTGGCCGACGCGGCCGGCCGGATTCGACCTCGGGGCCGGGCGGATCTGATGCGCTGCTACGTGTTCCCGGGACAGGGCACCCAGAAGAAGGGGATGGGACGCAGCCTGTTCGGAAGGTTCCCCGACCTCCTTCGGCGCGCCGACCGGGTGCTCGGATACTCGGTCGAGGAGCTCTGTCTGGAGAACCCGGAACGACGGCTGTCCGAGACGGCGTACGCGCAGCCGGCGATCTACGTCGTCAACGCGCTGCACTGGTCGGCGGCGCGGGAGGACCTGCCACCCGCGGACTTCTTCGCGGGCCACAGTCTCGGCGAGTACAGCGCCCTGTTCGCGGCCGGCGCCTTCGACTTCGAAGGCGGCCTGACGCTGGTGCAACGCCGTGCGGAACTGATGGGCCAGGTCAGCGGCGGTGCGATGGCCGCGGTCGTCGGTGTCTCCGAACAGATCGCCGAGGAGACCCTGAAGCAGCACGGCGCCACCGGCGTCGTCATCGCCAACTACAACGCGCCCGAACAGATCGTGCTCTCCGGCAGCCACGAGGAACTGGCGCGGATCAAGCCGGTCTTCGAGAAGGTGGAGGGTGTCCGGGGCTTCATCCCCGTCCGGGTCAGCGGACCCTTCCACTCGCCGGCCATGGCCCCGGCCGCCGCGCGTTTCGGCGACCTACTGGCCTCGGTCGACCTGGCCGAACTGCGGACCCCGGTCATCTCCAACGTGACCGGCCGGCCGTTCGGCCCCGACACGCAGGAAGTCCGCGCACTGCTCGCCGAGCAGATCGCCCAGCCCGTCCGCTGGACCGACTGCATCCGGTATCTGCAAGACGCGGGCGTGTCGGTCTTCACGGAACTGGGCGAATCGAAGGTGCTCACCTCGCTCATCGACCGGATCACCACCGCGCGGGAGCCCGCGACCACCACCGCGCAGGAGCCCGCGATCACCACCGCGCCAGAGCCCGCGATCACCACCGCGCCAGAGCCCGCGCCCGATCCACGCCGCGACCTGATCGAGCGCATCAGGCGCGAGATCCTCCAGCCGGAGATCGGCGACGAGGCGCTGAGCTTCGACGAGGACGCGTCGTTCCGGCAGCTCGGCCTGAACTCCATCATCTACGTACGCCTGGCCCGCCGGGCCGGGACGGCCCTCGGCATTCCGCTCAAGCCGGACGTCATCTTCCAGCACCGTTCCTGCGCGGCCCTGGCGGACCACCTCCTGACCCGCGACGACATCGCCCCAGCCATCGCCCACGCCGGTGCCCCAGCCGGCGGCACCCCGGCCGTCGCCCCCGCCGCAGCGCCGGAGGCCCCACCCGCGCCTCTGCGCGCATACCAGGACGAACGGGTGACGGCCCTGCTGCGCGACTGCGCGAACGGGACCCTCACCGTGGACCGGACCATCGAGGCGATCCGCGCCCTCGTGTGACGAGCGCCGGTTGCGGCATTACTTCGTTCTGCCGTCGGGGAGGCGCACGACGGCGAGCGGGGGCACGACCTCTCGCTCACTCCGCTCCCATGGGAAGATGGCTGAGTGACGCTGGAGGACCTCGTCCGGCTGCGCCGGGCCCGTGACCGCATGGACCGTGAGTACGCGGAGCCGCTCGACGTGCCGGCGCTCGCCCGTGGTGCGCTCATGTCGCCGGGGCACTTCTCCCGCAGCTTCCGTTCCGCGTACGGCGAGAGTCCGTACAGCTACCTCATGACCCGCCGGATCGAGCGGGCCAAGGCGCTGCTGCGCCGCGGGGACCTGTCGGTGACCGAGGTCTGCTTCGCCGTCGGGTGTACCTCGCTCGGGTCGTTCAGCTCCCGCTTCACCGAGCTGGTCGGCGAGAGCCCCAGCGCCTACCGGGCGCGGCCGCACGAGGAAGGCGCTGCCATCCCGGCCTGTGTCGCCAAGATCCACACGCGACCAGTCAGGAATGGAGAAGCGAAAGCGCCACCCCGTCCGTAGCGTGAACCCCATGGAAATCAAGCTCGCACAGACCTTCATCGCCGTCGACGACCACGACAAGGCGCTCACCTTCTACCGGGACGTTCTCGGCCTGGAGGTACGCAACGACGTCGGGTTCGAGGGGATGCGCTGGGTCACGGTCGGCTCCCCGGCGCAGCCGGACGTGGAGATCGTCCTCGAACCGCCGCTCGCCGACCCCAACGCCCCGGCCGCCGACAAGCAGGCCATGGCCGAGCTGCTCGCCAAGGGCCTGCTGCGCGGTGTCATCTTCTCCACCGACGACGTCGACGCGACCTTCGAGCGCATCCGCGCCGCGGGCGGCGAGGTGCTCCAGGAGCCGATCGACCAGCCCTACGGCGTCCGCGACTGCGCCTTCCGCGACCCGGCCGGCAACATGCTGCGCTTCAACCAGCCGCGCAAGGGCTGAAGCCCCCCCGCCGATGGACCGGTTCCGCTGCGGTGCGGGACCGGGGCGGACGAGAATAGAACGTGACGTTCGAACCTGGTGAGACCGGGCCGGGGCCGCCGGAGACGGACGTGAGCGGCGGCGGCCCCGCGCGACAGATGGAGAGACGATGAGCAAGGCCGCAAAGACCGGATCGCAGTCGGCAGCGCAGCCGGTCGCGGACAGCCACGAAGTGATCCGGGTGCACGGGGCGCGCGAGAACAACCTCAAGGACGTCGACATCGAGATCCCGAAGCGCCGGCTGACGGTGTTCACCGGGGTCTCCGGCTCCGGCAAGAGTTCGCTGGTGTTCAACACGATCGCCGCGGAGTCGCAGCGGCTGATCAACGAGACCTACAGCGCCTTCGTCCAGGGCTTCATGCCGACGCAGGCCCGCCCCGAGGTCGACGTGCTCGAAGGGCTGACCACGGCCATCATCGTCGACCAGCAGCGGCTGGGCGCCGACCCCCGCTCCACCGTCGGCACCGCCACCGACGCCAACGCGATGCTGCGCATCCTCTTCAGCCGGCTCGGCAAGCCCCACATCGGCTCGCCCAACGCGTTCTCCTTCAACGTGGCCTCGGTCAAGGCCAGCGGCGCGATCACGGTGGAGCGCGGCGCCGGGACCAGGACGGAGAAGCAGACCTTCACCCGTACCGGCGGCATGTGCGTCCGCTGCGAGGGCCGGGGCACGGTCTCCGACATCGACCTCACCCAGCTGTACGACGACACCAAGTCGATCTCCGAAGGCGCGTTCACCATCCCCGGCTGGAAGTCGGACAGCTGGTGGACCGTGCGGACCTACGCCGAGTCGGGCTTCCTCGACCCGGACAAGCCGATCCGTAAATTCACCAAGAAGGAGATGCAGGACTTCCTCTACCGGGAGCCCACCAAGGTCAAGGTCGAAGGCGCCAACCTCACCTTCGAAGGGCTGATCCCCAAGATCCAGAAGTCGTTCCTCTCCAAGGACAAGGAGGCGATGCAGCCCCACATCCGCGCCTTCGTGGAACGCGCCGTCACCTTCACCACCTGTCCCGAGTGCGAGGGCACCCGGCTCAGCGAGGGCGCCCGCTCCTCGAAGATCAAGAAGATCTCCATCGCCGACGCCTGCGCGATGCAGATCAGCGACCTGGCCGAGTGGGTGCGCGAACTCGACGAGCCCTCGGTGGCGCCGCTGCTCAGCGCGCTGCTCGGCACGCTCGAATCGTTCGTCGAGATCGGCCTCGGCTACCTCTCGCTCGACCGGCCCTCGGGCACGCTGTCCGGCGGTGAGGCGCAGCGCGTCAAGATGATCCGCCACCTCGGCTCCTCGCTCACGGACGTCACGTACGTCTTCGACGAGCCCACCATCGGCCTCCACCCGCACGACATCCAGCGCATGAACGACCTGCTGCTGCGGCTGCGCGACAAGGGCAACACCGTGCTCGTCGTGGAGCACAAGCCGGAGGCCATCGCCATCGCCGACCACGTCGTCGACCTCGGACCCGGCGCCGGCAGCGCGGGCGGCACCGTCTGCTTCGAAGGCACGGTGGAAGGACTGCGGGCCGGCGGGACCCTCACCGGCCGCCACCTCGACGACCGGGCCGTCCTCAAGGAGAAGGTGCGCACGCCCTCCGGCACGCTGGAGATCCGCGGCGCCTCGGCCCACAGCCTCCAGGACGTCGACGTCGACATCCCGCTCGGCGTCCTCTGCGTGGTCACCGGCGTCGCCGGTTCCGGCAAGAGCTCGCTCATCCACGGATCGATCCCGGCCGGCGAGGACGTCGTCTCCGTCGACCAGACCGCGATCCGCGGCTCCCGCCGCAGCAACCCGGCCACCTACACCGGGCTCCTCGAACCGATCCGCAAGGCGTTCGCCAAGGCCAACGGCGTGAAGCCCGCCCTGTTCAGCGCCAACTCCGAAGGCGCCTGCCCCACCTGCAAGGGCGCCGGGGTCATCTACACCGACCTGGCGATGATGGCGGGCATCGCCACCGTCTGCGAGGAGTGCGAGGGCAAGCGGTTCGAGGCCTCGGTGCTCGACCACCACCTCGGCGGCCGCGACATCAGCGAGGTCCTCGCGATGTCGGTGGACGAGGCGGAGACGTTCTTCGCCGAGGGGGAGGCCCGCGTCCCCGCCGCACACAAGATCCTCACCCGCCTCTCCGACGTCCGCCTCGGCTACCTCCGCCTCGGCCAGCCGCTCACCACGCTCTCCGGCGGCGAGCGCCAGCGGCTGAAGCTCGCCACCCACATGGGCGAGAAGGGCGGTGTGTACGTCCTCGACGAGCCGACCACCGGTCTGCACCTGGCCGACGTGGAGCAGCTGCTCGGGCTGCTCGACCGGCTGGTCGAGTCCGGAAAGTCGGTGATCGTCATCGAGCACCACCAGGCGGTCATGGCGCACGCCGACTGGATCATCGACCTCGGCCCCGGCGCCGGACACGACGGCGGCCGGATCGTCTTCGAGGGCACCCCGGCCGACCTGGTCGCCGACCGCTCCACCCTCACGGGCGAGCACCTCGCGGCGTACGTCGGAGGCTGACGGAAGTCCTCTACGGGGCCGGGGGACGCCCTCCGGCCCCGAACCGGTCCTCGCGGCTCAGGACGGCCGGTCGCGGCGGAGCCACGACGGAACCTCGGGAACATCCGCGTCCCACGCCCGCGGCTGTTCAGGCTCGGGCTCCGGTTCCGGCCGCGGCCGCGGCTTCGGCGGTGGCGGGAGCACCGGTTCCGGTTCCGGCTCCGGTTCGGGGGCGGCCGGAGGTACGGGCTTCGGCGCCGCGCTGTCGTACAGCTCCTCGATCACCGTGAACCGGCAGTGGAAGCTCTGCCAGGCCCCGTCCAGGACCAGCACGAACCCGTCGGACTCCCGGTAGAGCCTCCGGCGCTTCGGGCTGGCCGGATGCACCGGCCGGTACGTCTCGGCCCGCTGCCGCAGAACCTCCAGCGCCTCCTCGCGCGTACCGTCCACATGGTCCATGACACCGGCCGACCAGACCCGGCGCTGACCGCCGAGCCCGAGGTTCTGCTCCACCAACAGCCCCCACCTGGGCATGATTCCCCCGCTCGTCGATCGTTCCGCCGTGCCGCGACGGCTCTCCGTCCCCGCAGGCCCCGCGTCGTACCATTGTTCCTGATCTTGTTACGCGTCCTGGCACCGCCCGTACGCCCAGGCGTCGTCCGGCAGTGCGCCCCGCCGCGTACCGGCTCCGCCGGGAGGCCGCCATACTGGACGGGCCGGGGAGGGCGCGCGGGCAGTGGCGGGGAACGACGGGGGCGAGAAACGGGAGATGGCGGACACCAGGCTGATCCAGAGCCGGTACCGGCTGCTCGATCTGATCGGGCGCGGCGGCATGGGCGAGGTGTGGCGGGCGCGGGACGAGTCGCTGGGCCGTCTGGTCGCCGTCAAGTGCCTCAAGCCCATGGTCCCCCAGCACGACCAGGCCTCCACCCGCATCCTGCGCGAGCGCTTCCGCCGCGAGGCCCGGGTCGCCGCCTCCCTCCAGCACCGGGGCGTCACCGTCGTCCATGACTTCGGCGAGCACGAAGGCGTCCTCTACCTCGTCATGGAGCTGCTGGAGGGGCACAACCTGAGCCAGCTCCTGGAGGAGAACCAGCAGCGCCCGCTCCCCGTCGACCATGTCGTCGACATCGCCGAGCAGGTCGCCGACGCGCTCGGCTACACGCACCGGCAAGGCATCGTCCACCGTGATCTGAAGCCCGCCAACATCATGCGGCTGACGGACGGCACGGTGAAGATCTGCGACTTCGGCATAGCGCGTCTCGGCCACGACATCGGCGTCACCTCCCGGCTCACCACCACCGGCATCGCCATGGGCACCCCGCACTACATGTCGCCCGAGCAGATCGGCGGGAAGGAGGTCGACCACCGCAGCGACCTCTACTCGCTCGGCTGTGTGCTGTACGAGATCGCCACCGGCGTACCGCCGTTCGACCTGGACGACGCCTGGGCCGTACTCGTGGGACACCGCGACACCCCGCCCGAACCGCCGCGCACCCACCGCGCCGAACTCCCGGGCTTCTTCGACCGTGTCGTCCTGGACCTGCTGGCCAAGGCCCCCGACGAGCGGCCCGCCGACGCGGGTGACCTGCGCCGCCGGATCGTGCTCGGCCGCACCGGCGGTCAGGCGGTGACCGGCCTCGCCTACCCGTCGGCCCCGCTGACCGGGCCGCCCCACGCCACTCCGCCCGCCGTCCTCCGTCCGGACTCCGAACTGCCGTCCTGGGCCCGCGACATGACCCCCGGACACAAGGCCACCGCCTCCCTCGTCCCGGGGGCCGCCCTGCCCGACCCCGCCGCGGGACTCACCGGCCGCTGGACCACCGCGAAACCCACCACCGCACCCTCCGACACCGACGGTTCCACCGGGCTGAGGCCCATCGCACCCACCCCCGAGCTGCTCGCCGACCTCGCCGGCCGCCACAGCTCGGGCGTCGACCTGGGGCGGCTGGGCCGGTGGGAGGAGGCGGGCGAGGTGCACCGCGCGGTGGCGGCGGAGCGCGAGAGCGTGCTCGGCCCCGACCATCCGGACACGCTGGCCAGCCGGTACGAGGTCGGCCTCACCCTCAGCCGCACCGGCCGGGCCGCCGACGCGCTGCGCGAGTTCGGCCAGGTCGCCGCGGGCCGCGAACGCGCCCTGGGCCCCGACCACCCGCAGACCCTCGCCGCCCGGCAGCAGACCGCCCACGTCCTCGGCCAGCTCGGCCGCCACTTCGAGGCCCATCAGGTGTACGCGGCGGTCCTCGCCGCCCGGACCCGCTCCATGGGCCCCGACCACCCCGAGACCTTGCGCTGCCGCCACAATCTGGCGTTCAACCTCAGCCGCCTCGGACGGCCCGAGGAGTCGTGGCAGCTGGCCACCCAGGTCGCCGACGACCGGGCCCGGCTGCTCGGCGCGACCCACCCCGACACGCTCGCCACCCGGTACGAAGTCGCCTACACGCTGGGCCGGTTGGGGCGCTGGGCGGAAGCGCTGGAGACCTACCAGGAGGTCGCCCGGGCCCGTGCGGCCACGCTCGGCGCCGACCATCCCGACACCCTCGCCGCCCGCTACGAGGCCGGTATCAGCCTCGGCCGGCTCGGCCGCAGCGCCGAGGCCCTGGAGCTGTACCGGGGCCTGGTCGCCGACCGTACGCGGGTGGGCGGACCGTCCGACCCCGAGACACTCCGCGCCCGCCACGGTCTGGGCGTCAACCTGGGGCGGATGGGCCGCTGGGAGGAGGCGCTCGCCGAGGCGCGCGACGTGTGCGCGATCCGCGAGCGCACGCTCGGCGCCGACCACCCGGACACCGTGACCAGCTGCCGCGAGGTCGCCGTCGCGCTCGGCTGGCTCGGCCGGTGGACCGACGCCCTCACCGCGTACCGGAAGGTCGCCGAGGCACGCCGCCGATCCCTCGGCCCCGACCATCCGGAGACCCTGGCCGCCCGCCACGACGAGGCGCACTGCCTGGACCGGCTGGGGCGGAAGGAGGAGTCCGCCGAGCTGTTCCGCACGCTCGCCGCCCACCGGGCCCAGAACGCGCTGCCGCCGAACTGAAGCCCCCGCCTGCGGAAGCCGCCCTCGCGAACAGGCCCTCGCCTGCGGAAGCCGCCCCCGCGATCAGGCCCCCGCCTGCGGAAGCCGCCCCTCCGAACAGGTCCCCGCCTGCGGAAACGGCCCCAAGACCTCTGGCCGGAGGACAGCCCTCCATGTTACGAAGGTGCATGCCCGCACCTGAACCTGAACCGTCCGCTCCCCACCCCGGCGCACCCGCCCGGGGCCGCTACGACGCCGTGATCGTGGGCGGCGGCCACAACGGTCTGGTCGCCGCCGCCTACCTCGCCCGCGCCGGACAGTCCGTCCTCGTCCTGGAACGCCTGGACACCACCGGGGGAGCGGCCGTCTCGACCCGCCCCTTCGCCGGCGTCGACGCCCGCCTCTCGCGCTACTCCTATCTGGTCTCGCTGCTGCCGCGGAAGATCGTCCGGGATCTCGGCCTCGCCTTCGCCGTACGGAAGCGGACCGTGTCCTCGTACACCCCGGCCGTCCGCGACGGACGCCCCACCGGACTCCTCGTCGGCGGCGACCGGACGCGGGAGTCGTTCGCCGCGCTGACCGGCGGCGAGCGCGAGTACGAGGCGTGGCAGCGCTTCTACGCCATGACGCGGCGCGTCGCCGAACGGGCCTTCCCGACCCTCACCGAACCGCTGCCCGAACGGGAGGCGCTACGGGCCCGGATCGACGACCCGGAAGCCTGGCGGACGCTGTTCGAGGAGCCGATCGGCGTGGCCGTCGAACGGAACTTCAGCGACGACCTGGTACGCGGCGTGGTGCTGACCGACGCCCTGATCGGCACCTTCGCCGACGCCCACGACGCCTCGCTCCTCCAGAACCGGTGCTTCCTCTACCACGTGATCGGCGGCGGAACCGGCGACTGGGACGTCCCCGTCGGCGGCATGGGCGCCCTCACCGACGCGCTGGCCGGGGCCGCCCGTGCGGCGGGCGCCGAGATCCGCGTACGGCACGAGGCGACCCGGATCGAGACCGACGGCACCCACGCCGAGGTCACCGTCCGCACCCCGGACGGCGAACACACCGTCGCCGCCCGCCGGGTGCTGGTCAACGCCTCCCCGCAGGCGCTCGCCGCCCTCCTCGGCGAGACCCCGCCACCGCCCGCCGAAGGCGCCCAGCTCAAGGTGAACATGCTGCTCACCCGGCTCCCGCGCCTCCGCGACCGGTCCGTCGACCCCCGGCAGGCCTTCGCCGGTACGTTCCACATCGCCGAGGGGTACGGGCAGCTGGCCGACGCCTACCGGGACGCGGCGGCCGGACGGCTGCCCGCCGCACCCCCGTCCGAGATCTACTGCCACTCGCTGACCGACCCCTCGATCCTCGGCCCCGACCTCGCCGCGCGCGGCTACCAGACCCTCACCCTCTTCGGCCTCCACACCCCGGCCCGCCTCTTCGCCGCCGACAACGACGCCACCCGCGCCGCCCTGCTCAAGGCCACCCTCGCCGAACTCGACGCCCACCAGGAGGAGCCGATCACCGACTGCCTGGCCCGCGACGAGAACGGCGAACCCTGCATCGAGGCCAAGACCCCGCTCGACCTCGAACGGGACCTCCGCCTGCCCGGCGGCCACATCTTCCACCGCGACCTCTCCTTCCCGTACGCGGCCGAGGCCACCGGGAAGTGGGGCGTCGAGACCGCCCACGCCAACGTCCTGCTCTGCGGAGCGGGCGCGGTGCGCGGCGGCGGGGTCAGCGGGGTGCCCGGCCACAACGCGGCGATGGCGGCGCTGGGTTAGGGGGTGTCCGGCCCTGATCCGCCGGACACCCCCAGCCCCTACCGCAGGTGCCGCTGTTCGACGGCGGCGGCGATGGCCGTGTGGCCCGCGGGTCCCGGATGGAGGCCGTCGCCGCTGGCGTACTCCGGCAGCAGCCGGGACGGACGGTCCGGGTCCCGGAGCGCGGCGTCGACATCGGTGACGGCGTCGAAGATCCGCCCGGTCCGCACGGCCTCGTTGACCCGTCGGCGTACCGCGTCCTGCTCCGGCGTCCACCGCGGCCACCCTTCGAACGGGGTGATGGTGGAGCCCACCACCCGCAGCCCGGCGGACCGGGCGCGCAGGGCCAGTTGGCGGTACGCGGCCACCATCCGCGACGGGTCGCGTTCGGCGGGCACATGGAAGAGGTCGTTGACGCCCAGGTGCACCAGGACCGTCCGCAGCCCCGGCAGCGACAGCACGTCCCGGTCGAAGCGGGCCTGGCCACCGGGTCCGTACGGGGCGCTGTCGAGCAGCAGCCGGTTGCCGCTGATGCCGAGGTTGGCGACGGCGGAGCCGGGCAACCGGCGCGCCAGCTGGTCGGGCCAGCGCAGGTCCGCGTCGTCGGGTGTGCCGGAGCCCTCGGCGATGGAGTCGCCCAGCACGGCGACGACCGGGCCGCGCGCGCCGGTCGTCTCGACGCCGGTCAGGAGGAGGACGGACCGGGTGCGGACGCCGTCGACGGTGTGCCAGGCGTGGGTGTTGCGGTGGAAGGAGAGCGGGCCGGTGGGGCCCGGGAGCCGCGTCTCGACCGTCAGCAGGGAGCCGTCCGGCACGCGGAGGCCCTCCACCGGGTCGCTGGTGAGGGTCGCGCCGGCGGCCAGCCATCCTTGCGGCTGCCCGGCGAAGGTGACCGGGCGGCCGTCGGCGGTCACCGGGCCCACCAGTACCGGCGCGGTCCCGAAGGCGTGCGCGTACCGCAGTCTGACCTGCCCGCCCGCCGAGAGCCGCAGCCGGGTGGTGTAGAGCCCGTCGGTGAGTCCGGCGGCCGCGAGCGGGTCGTCCGCCGTGGGCGCGGTCTGCGCGGTGGCCCAGGAGGTGGTCCAGGGCGTGGCGGGGTGCGGGCGGGCGGCCTCGCGGTGACCGGCCGCCCGCGCGTCCGGGGCGGTGAGAGCCGCCACCATGCCGGTGGCCGCCGCGTACAGCAGACCCCGTCTCGCCGTCGCGGGAACCCGGCCGGTCACGGGGAGGGCTGCGGTGTGCGGGACGCTGCTCATGGGGTCGGGCCTCCTGGGATCGGTCCCGGGGAACGCGCACGCGGACCGACCTTGACGGGGCTCGGTGACGTCCAACAGCCCCTGGACGGAACGGTGCTGCCATTCTGGCGGCAGCCGGCGGCGCGCGACAGCCCATTGCGCAGCGCGCCGCCCGCCCCGCCGCTCAGTCGGCCGACAGCACCCAGCCCGCCGCCGCGATCCGGCCCGCGTCCCGGGGGCGGCCGGAGTCGAAGACCGTGGCGGCGCCGTCCCGTACCCGCAGCGAGTCCACGTACGCGCCGCGCCCCACGTACAGCTGGTCCGTCGCGTACCGCCACCGCAGTTGGACGCTCTTGCCGCGCCAGGCCGACAGGTCCGCCTCCAGCCGGTGCCACACCCGCCCGGACCAGCCGGAGACCCAGCCCTCCGGGCGCGGCTGAGGTTCCGGGCGGTGGCGGCCCGGCCCCACGGTGGTGAACGGCACCGGCTGCCACGCCCCGTCGGCCGACGCCTCCAGCACCAGCCGGTCGGAGCCGGGCTCGGTGTCCCACCACAGGGCGCACTCCAGCCGGGAGCGCGCCGAGTCCAGGCGGAGTGCGGGCAGGGTGAGCGTGGCGGTGGAGGCGCTCGCCATGCCGGAGAACCAGGCCGTACGTCCTCGCTCCGGCCGGACCGGCACTGCCCGGGCCAGCTGGTTGGCGGTCGCGACTCGGGGCGCGCTGCCCGAGCGCCAGCTCCGAACGGGGTGGACCGAGTTGCCCAGCACGATCAGGAACGTGTCGGTGGACGGGTCGAGCACCAGGCTGGTCCCGGTGAAGCCGGTGTGGCCCGCCGAGCGCGGCGTGGCCATCGCGCCCATGTACCAGTGCTGGTAGAGCTCGAAGCCGAGGCCGTGTTCGTCGCCGGGGAAGGCGGTGTTGAAGTCGGTGAAGAGGAGGTCGACGGAGTCCTCGGAGAGGATGCGGGCGCGGCCGTAGACACCGCCGTTGAGCAGGGTCCGGGCCAGGACGGCCAGGTCCCAGGCGCAGGAGAAGACCCCGGCGTGACCGGCCACGCCGTCGAAACCGTAGGCGTTCTCGTCGTGCACCTCGCCCCAGACCAGGCCGCGTTCCAGGCCGGACCACGGGAGCCGGGCGTCCTCGGTGGCCGCGATCTTCGGCTTCCAGGAGGCGGGCGGGTTGTAGCGCGTGCGGTGCATCGAAAGCGGAGCAGTGATCTCGTCGTGGAGCAGGCCATCCAGAGTGCGACCGGTGATCTCTTCCAGGATCAGTTGCAGCGAGATCAGGTTGAGGTCGGAGTAGAGGTAGGCGCTGCCGGGTGTGCTCGCCGGGACCTCGTTCCAGAGCATCCGGAGCTTTCCCTCCCGGGTCGGCTCCTGGTAGAGCGGGATCCAGGACCGGAAACCCGTGGTGTGGGTGAGCAGCTGACGGACCGTGACGGACTGCTTGCCGCCGCCCGCGAAGTCGGGAAGGTACGAGGCCACGGTGGCCTCCAGCTCCAGCGCGCCGCGCTCGATCTGCTGCACCGCCAGGATCGACGTGAACAGCTTGGAGATCGACGCCAGGTCGAAGACGGTGTCCTCGGCCATCGGAATCTGCTGCTCCACCGGGAACTCCACCCCGGTGTCCGTGTTCTCGTCGTACGCCGCGTAGCGCACGGCATGGCCGATCGGCCGGTGCAACGCGACCGTGCCGCCCCGTCCGGCGAGCAGCACCGCGCCCGCGTACCAGGGGTGCTTGGGCGAGTCGGCGAGGTACGCCTCCGCCTCCCGGACGAGCTGGTCCAGCGGCCCCTGGAGCAGCCCGGCGCGTGTGGCGCTGCCCCGCCGCAACGTGGGCCTGGGCCGGCGGGCCTCCGATCCCATGCCCGCTCCCGTCTCCGCCGCCACCGTGCCCGGCGCGCTCCGCTCGGCCGCCCCCGCCAGAGGGATCGGCGCCAGCACGAGCGCGCCGCCGAGTGCCAGTATCCCGCCGCCCAGCCTCCGCCGGCCGATGCCGCTCCCGCTTCCCCGCGGCTTCTCGTCACCCGCCGTGTGCCCGGCTCCTCCCGGCTCCCCGCCGCCCGCCGTGTCCCCGTTCTCCGCCGCGTACCCGGTCATCCGCAACCCCTTCCCATGCCCGGAAGGGCCGCCGGGGCCGATCCCCGCACGACCGCTCCGGCGCGAAAGTAACTTCCGAAATTTCGCCGAGCAGTGAAAGTTCCTGCCGCCGCAGAGGTTACTGTCGCCTCCGCCGTCCCGTACGCCTCCGGGCACGCAAAGAATCTGACACGGCATCAGAAAATCTCTTCCCTCGGCCGAACGGCTGCGGCATCCTGCCGCCCATGGAGACGGAGCTGAGCAGAGAACTGGGCATCGAGCACGCCATCTTCGGCTTCACGCCGTTCCCCGCCGTCGCGGCGGCCATCAGCAGAGCCGGCGGTTTCGGTGTGCTCGGCGCGGTCCGCTACACCGATCCGCGCGAGCTGGCCCGCGACCTGGACCGGCTGGACAAGCTGGCCGACGGCAGGCCGTACGGACTCGATGTCGTCATGCCGGCCAAGAAGGTCGAAGGGGTCACCGAGGCGGACGTCGAGGCGATGATCCCGGACGCGCACCGGGGGTTCGTCCAGGATCTGCTGGCCCGCCACGGCGTCCCGGAACTCCCCGAAGGCGAGGCGAGCGGCTGGCGGATCACCGGCTGGATGGAGGAGGTCGCCCGAGGCCAGCTCGACGTGGCCTTCGACCACCCCATCAAGCTCCTCGCCAACGCCCTCGGCTCCCCGCCCGCCGACGTCATCGCCCGCGCCCACGACCACGGCGTCCTCGTCGCCGCCCTCGCCGGAAGCGCCGAACACGCCCGCAGGCACGCGGCCGCGGGCATCGACGTCGTCGTGGCACAGGGCTACGAAGCGGGCGGCCACACCGGCGAGATCGGCTCCATGGTGCTCGTCCCCGAGGTCGTCGAGGCCGTCGCCCCGCTGCCCGTACTCGCCGCCGGAGGCATCGGCAGCGGCGAACAGGCCGCCGCCGGACTCGCCCTCGGCGCCCAGGGCGTCTGGCTCGGCTCCGTCTGGCTCACCACCGAGGAGGCCGATCTCCACTCCGAGGCCCTCACCCGCAAGCTCCTCGCCGCCGGCTCCGGCGACACCGTCCGCTCCCGCGCCCTCACCGGGAAACCCGCACGCCAGCTCCGTACCGCGTGGACCGACGCCTGGGACGACCCGGCCGGACCCGGCACCCTGCCCATGCCGCTCCAGGGCCTGCTGGTGGCCGACGCCGTCTCCCGGATCCAGAAGTACGAGGTCGGCGAGCTGCTCGGCACGCCCGTCGGCCAGATCGTCGGCCGGATGGAGACCGTACGCAGTGTGCAGGCGGTCGTCGACGACCTGACGCGCGGCTTCGAACGGGCCGTCACCCGCATCAACCGCATCGCCGGAAGGAGCGCCACGTGAACCAGCCGCCCAACGGTTTCTGGGCCCAGGCCGCCGCCGACCCCGACCGCACCGTCCTCGTCGCGCCCGACGGCGAGGAGTGGAGCGCGGGGAGGCTGCACGCCGACGTCAACCGCATGGTCCACGGACTGCGCGCGGCCGGGATGAGCGAGGGCGACGCGTTCGCCGTCGTCCTGCCCAACGGCACCGCACTCCTCACCGCCCACCTCGCCGCCTCCCAGGCCGGTTTCTACCTGGTCCCGGTCAACCACCACCTCGTCGGCCCCGAGATGGCCTGGATCGTCACCGACTCCGGTGCCCGCGTCCTCATCACCCACGAACGCTTCGCCGCCGCCGCGACCGCAGCCGCCGACGAGGCCGGTCTCCCGGAGAGCCACCGCTACGCCGTCGGCACGGTCCCCGGCTGCCGCCCGTACGCCGACCTGCTCGACGGCCACCCCGCCACCCGGCCCGAGGGCCGCACCCTCGGCTGGGTCATGAACTACACCTCGGGCACCACCGGCCGCCCGCGCGGCATCCGCCGACCGCTGCCCGGCAAGCTCCCGGAGGAGACGTACCTCGGCGGCTTCCTCGGCATCTTCGGCATCCGGCCGTTCGACGACAACGTCCACCTGGTCTGCTCGCCGCTCTACCACACAGCAGTGCTCCAATTCGCGAGCGCCGCTCTCCATATAGGACACCCGCTCGTCCTCATGGACGGCTGGTCGCCCGAGGAGATGCTCCGTCTCATCGACGCCCACCGCTGCACCCACACGCACATGGTCCCGACGCAGTTCCACCGACTCCTCGCGCTGCCCGACGAGGTCAGGACCCGTTACGACGTCTCCTCCATGCGCCACGCCATCCACGGGGCCGCGCCCTGTCCCGACCATGTGAAACGCGCCATGATCGACTGGTGGGGGAGCTGTGTCGAGGAGTACTACGCGGCCAGCGAGGGCGGCGGCGCGTTCGCCACGGCCGAGGAGTGGCTGAAGAAGCCCGGGACCGTCGGCAAGGCCTGGCCGATCAGCGAACTCGCCGTCTTCGACGACGACGGAAACCGGCTGCCGGCCGGTCGACTCGGCACGGTCTACATGAAGATGAGCACCGGTGGCTTCAGCTACCACAAGGACGAGACCAAGACCCGGAAGAACCGCATCGGCGACTTCTTCACCGTCGGCGACCTCGGTGTGCTGGACGCGGACGGCTACCTCTTCCTCCGCGACCGCAAGATCGACATGATCATCGCCGGTGGCGTGAACATCTACCCCGCGGAGATCGAATCCGCCCTGCTCACCCACCCCGCCGTCGCGGACGCCGCCGCCTTCGGCATCCCGCACGCCGACCGGGGCGAGGAGGTCAAGGCGGTCGTCGAACCGGCCGAAGGGTACGAAGCCGGGGACGCGCTCGCCGCCGAGATCCTCACGCACTGCGAGGAACGGCTCGCCGGCTACAAACGGCCGCGCTCCCTCGACTTCATCGCCGCCATGCCCCGCGACCCCAACGGCAAGCTCTACAAACGGCGGCTGCGCGAACCGTACTGGGAGGGCCACGAACGGCCCCTGTAGCGGGATCTGTGGGAGAACGGCCCCTGGAGCGGGGTCTGCGAGAAGGGAACCCCTCACAGACCCCGCCGGCCGGCTACCGCCGCTCGTGCACCCGCACCACCTTCAGCTGCGGCGAGCGCGCGATGTCCTTCTCGCAGAACCGGGACGTCACCCACCGCTCACCGGAGAACAGCCGCGTCTGGTCGCTGTAGTGCGGCGAGTTCGGGTTGGACGACTGGGAGTACGTGAGCAGCGTCCGGGCCACCGGGCACCGGCCGGCGTTCCAGCCGACCGCCTGGATGTAGCTGGAACCGGCCGACACCTCCGTGTAGCCGCCCGCCGCCGGGTTCCACACCGGCTCGATCTTGTTCCAGATGCCGAGCGACTCCGTACCGCCGCCGACCGGGATGCGCTTCCCGTTCCGTACGACGAACTGGTGCCTGCCCAGCGGCGCGTCCAGCGCGATGCCCGACGCCCGCAGCTCCGTCACCGTGTCGGCCAGAGCCCTGGGCAGGCCGGGCGCGGCGGTGTCGATGCCGCGCGGCGTACGTACCGGATCGGCCGGGTCGAACGGCACCTTCCACAGCGCTGCCGCGGGCACCGAGGAAGCCGCCTTGCGCCAGAACCGGTCGAAGAGCAGCGCGCCCCGGCTGTCGCTGTCCACGGTCCGGTCCCACCGCCGCAGCACCGGGCAGGCCGCCGACACATCGACCGCCGTACCGTCGCCGCCGACAGCGGTCCCGCCGGGCAGCGCCGCACACCACCGCGCCACGTCGGCCGCGACCAGATCGCCGGTCGGCGCCCGGTTCGCGAACTGCTGGCGCTCCAGATCACCGACGCGCAGCCGCCCGCGCTCCGCCATCGCCGCGACATCCTCGATCGCGCCCCGGGTCCGGATGGACCGCTGCGTGGCGACCGTGCCGAAGACCCGCTCGTAGCCGGTCAGCGGCCGGTCGGCGTTGGTGAGCCAGGCGCTGTCGTTGGAGTTCTCGACGTACGGGGCGTCTCTGAGCGTCGGCATCCGGCCCGGCCCGAAGATCCCGGGCTGCACCGCGTCCCGGTCGCGGCCGAGCGCGCACGCCGACGTCGAGCCGTCCAGCACCGCGAGACCGGCCGACGGATAGGTGGCCTGGCCCAGCGGCGTCGAGCAGCGGACCGTCAGCTCGTCCGTGATCCTCGGCAGCACCTGCGACTGCGAGAAGAAGGAGCTTCCCGACCGGTCGGCGGCGATCGTGTTCACCCACGGCAGCCCCTGCGAGCGGCGGAGCGACCGCTCGATCCCGGCGGTGGAGCGGGCCTTGCTGAAACCGAGCGCGGTGTCGGCGGCGCGCAGGTTCGCGGCGTTCGGGTCGTTCAGCGCGTAGGCGGTGGACGCCGTCCAGGGCAGCGGCAGCGCCGCACCGAACGCGGTGACGACCGGGCCGTACCGGGTCCACCACTGGCTCCGCGTCACCGGCGCGCCGCCCTTCACCGGCACGGTGACCGTACGCTGCGTCATCCGCTCCGGCACCCCGTCCACCAGATAGACCGTGGGGTCGGCCGGATCCAGCGTCAGCTGGTGCAGGTTCAGCGGCACGCCCGTCGCTACGGTGTGGCTCCAGGCCACGTCCGCGTTGTGGCCGATCGAGATGGTCGTCGAGCCGAGGAGCGAGCCGCCCGCCACGTTCAGCTCGCCGGGGATCGTCTGCTGCGACTGCCAGAAGCGGCGGCCGCCGTCCCACGGGTAGTGCGGGTTGCCGAGGAGCAGGCCGCGCCCGTTCGCCGTGGCCGAGCCCCGGAAGGCGACCGCGTTGGAGCCCATGTCCGCGTCCTGCGTCGACAGCAGGCGCTCGGCGGCCGCCGCCGCCTCCTTCGGCGTGACTCCGGCGGCGGGCGGTGCGACCGTCGGCGGCTGCGCGGCCGTGATGCCGTCGATGCCGCGCCCCTGGCCGCCGAGCACGGAGAGCGCGGCGCCATGGGCCGCCACGTCCAGTGCGCTCACCGGCCGTACCCAGGCGGCGCCGCGGCAGGCGGGATCGGTGATGCGGGTGCGGTTCTGCGCGAGCCACGCGTTGTACCCGGCGGCGAACCCGCGCATCGACTCCTTGACGTCCCGGCTCGGGCCCGCCGGAGTCGGCACCTTCAGCAGCCGCTCCACCGTCCCGCTGTCCCGGACGCCCCGGAAGAACAGATCGCTGGAGAGGTTCTTCGTCGCCGAGGAGAGCGAGCCGCCCGGTGCCGCGTCCGGCCCGAAGAACTTCGACCGCTCGCCGCGCACGGTCACGAACCCGTCGGCCAGCGTGCACACCTGGTCGGCGGCCTGCGCCCAGCCGGTGCCGAAGCCCAGGGCGGCGTAGTCCTTCGCCACGATGTGCGGAATGCCGTACTCCGTGTACCGGATGGTGGCGGAGCGCCCGCCGCCGGACAGGTGCCGGGCCTCAGCTCCTCCGGAGGCGATGGCCGGCGGCAGCGACGCCGACACGGTGAACAGGGCGAGGGACGAGACCGCGAACAGTCTCAGACGGTTACGGAAGGTCAAGGGTGTTCCTCCCAACAAGGCGGGTGGCCAAGGAGGTTGCCCGAACCCGCCGGGCAGCCACGCGCCACTCAGCCAGGGCACTCGTCCCTCTGTCAACCGTCTGGTCGGTATCCGGCCGCTCAGGCGGCCCCGATCACTCCCCGGCACTCCCCGACGGCCCCTTGACCCGCCGCGTCCTGCGGCACAGGATCACGCCCATGACCGGTGTACGCAGCAGTACCGTCGACGGCGTCCTCACCCGCAGCGCCCGCCGCACCCCGGAACGGATCGCCGTGCGGTACGGCGACCGGGCCTGGAGCTACGGCGCCCTGGACGCGGCGGTCTCCACCGCGGCCGCCGTCCTGACGGCCGAACACGCGCTGCACCCCGGCGACCGGGTGGCCTCGTACGCGCACAACTCCGACGCCTACCTGATCGCCTTCCTCGCCTGCGCCCGGGCCGGCCTCGTCCACGTCCCGGTCAACCAGAACCTGACCGGCGACGACCTGGCGTACCTCCTGGACCAGTCCGGCTCCGCCCTCGTCCTCACCGACCCGGACCTGGCGGACCGCGTCCCGGCCGGCCGTCCCGTACGCGCCCTGCGCGACGCCCCGGGATCGCTCCTCGACGCCCTGGACACCGAGAGGCCCTTCACCTCGGAGCGCGCGCCCGGCTCCGGCGACCTGGTGCAACTGCTCTACACCTCCGGGACCACCGCCCTCCCCAAGGGCGCGATGATGACGCACGGGGCCCTGGTCCACGAGTACGTCAGTGCGATCACCGCGCTCGGCCTGGCGGCGGGCGACCGGCCCGTGCACTCGCTGCCGCTCTACCACTCGGCCCAGATGCATGTGTTCCTGCTGCCGTATCTGGCGGTCGGCGCGGAGAACATCATCCTGGACGGGCCGGACGCCGGCCGGATCTTCGACCTGGTCGAAGCGGGCCTCGCCGACAGCCTGTTCGCCCCGCCCACCGTCTGGATCGGCCTCGCCAACCACCCGGACTTCGCCGTCCGGGACCTTTCCGCGCTCCGCAAGGCGTACTACGGGGCGTCGATCATGCCCGTACCCGTCCTGGAACGGCTCCGCGCCCGCCTGCCGCACCTGGCCTTCCACAACTGCTTCGGCCAGAGCGAGATCGGCCCGCTCGCCACCGTCCTCGGCCCCGACGAGCACGAGGGCCGGATGGAGTCCTGCGGCCGGCCCGTCCTCTTCGTGGAAGCCCGTGTGGTCGACGAGGAGGGCCGCGAGGTCCCGGACGGAACCCCGGGCGAGGTGGTCTACCGCTCGCCGCAACTCTGCACCGGCTACTGGGACAAGCCCGAGGAGACGGCGGACGCCTTCCGCGACGGCTGGTTCCGCTCCGGCGACCTCGCGATCCGCGACGCCGAGGGCTACTTCACCGTGGTCGACCGGGTGAAGGACGTCATCAACTCCGGCGGCGTCCTGGTCGCCTCCCGCCAGGTGGAGGACGCCCTCTACACCCATCCCGCCGTCGCCGAGACAGCCGTCATCGGCCTGCCCGACGAACGCTGGGTCGAGGCCGTCACCGCCGTCGTGGTCCTGCGCGAGGAGGCGACCGACACCGAACTCATCGACCACGCCCGCGAGAAGCTGGCCCACTTCAAGGCGCCGAAGCGGATCGTCTTCGTGGACGAACTCCCGCGCAACGCCAGCGGGAAGATCCTCAAGCGGGAGTTGCGGGACCGGCTGGTCTGACAGGCCCCGTAAAAGACGTCGAGCCCGCCCTCCCCACGTGCGGGGGAGGGCGGGCTCGACGTCGTACCGGTGCTTACTTCAGACCGTTGCTGATCGCGGTCACGAGTTCGCCGTTGGCGGTGTCGCCGTTGAACTCCCAGAAGAACGCGCCACCCAGGCCCTGGCTCTTCGCCCAGGCCATCTTGGTGCCGACGGTCGCCGGGGTGTCATAGCTCCACCAGTTGTTGCCGCAGTGGGCGTACGCCGTGCCGCCGACGGTGCCGGTGGCCGGGCAGGTGGTCTTCAGGACCTTGTAGTACTGGTTGCCGGGCTCGATGCCGGCCGCCGGGCCGGAGGCGGAGCCACCGGGAGCGGACTGGGTGACTCCGGTCCAGCCGCGGCCGTAGAAGCCGATGCCGAGCAGCAGCTTGGAGGCCGGGACGCCCTTGGCCCGCAGCTTGGCGATCGCGTCCGCCGAGTTGAAGCCCTGAGCCGGAATGCCGGGGTACGACGTCAGCGGGGAGTGCGGGGCCGTCGGACCCTGCGCGGACCAGCTGCCGAAGTAGTCGTACGTCATCACGTCGTACCAGTCGATGTACTGCGCGGCGCCGCCGTAGTCGGCGGCGTCCAGCTTGCCGCCGTTGGAGCCGTCCGCGGTGATGGCGGCGGTGAGCAGGTTGTTCGGGCCGAACTTGGCGCGCATGGCCTGCATCATGTTCTTGATCGACGCCGGGCCGCTGCTGTCACAGGTCAGACCACAGGCGTTGGGGTACTCCCAGTCCAGGTCGATGCCGTCGAAGACATCGGCCCAGCGCGGGTCCTCGACCAGGTCGTAGCAGGACTGCGCGAACGCGGTCGGGTTCTGGACGGCCTGGCCGAAGCCGCCGGACCAGGTCCAGCCGCCGAACGACCACAGGATCTTGATGTGCGGGTACTGCGCCTTCAGCTTGCGGAGCTGGTTGAAGTGGCCGCGCAGCGGCTGGTCCCAGACGTCGGCCTTGCCGTCGACGGAGTTGGCGGCGGTGTAGGACTTCTCGTAGTCCTCGTACGCGTCGCCGATGGTGCACTTGCCGTTCTGCACGTTGCCGAACGCGTAGTTGATGTGCGTGATCTTCTCGGCGGAGCCGGAGGTCACGAGGTTCTTCACCGTGTACGAGCCCCAGTTGGTGAAGTAGCCCAGGTTGATCTTGCCGCCGCCGGGGTTCTCACCGCCTCCGCCGCCGGTGGTGCGGACCGTGGTGGCGGCCGAGGCCGGGCCGGTCTGGTCGGCGGTGTCGCGGGCGACCACGGTGTAGCTGTAGTCGGTGCCGGCGGTCAGGCCGGTGTTGGTCCAGCTGGTGCCGGTGACCGTGGCGACGGTGGCGCCGTCGCGCTTGACGTCGTAGTTCTTGACGCCCTTGTCGTCCGTGGCGGCCGCCCAGGAGAGCTTCACCGAGGTGTTGGTGATGTCGCTCGCGGTGGGCTTGCCCGGGGCGGAGGGGGCGTTGTCACCGGGGACGGTGGGTCCGCCGTCGCAGGGGTTGCCGTTGAGCTTGCAGCCGGAGGGCGCGCCGGAGCCGGAGCCGTTGAACCCGAAGGAGGCGGACGCGCCGGGGGCCAGGGTGCCGTTCCAGCCGAGGCTCTTCGCCGTCCAGCGGTTCGCGGAGTTGGTGACGGTCGCGTCCCAGGCCGAGGTGACCTTGGTGTTCGCGGGGAAGTCCCACTCGATGGTCCAGGAGGTGAGCGTGGTAGTGCCGGTGTTCTTCACCGTCCACTTGCCCTCGAAGCCGGAGCCCCAGTCGGACGCCTTCGTGTACGTGGCGGTGGCCGAGGTCGCGGCTTCCGCGGGGCTGGCGAGGCCGACCATGGCGGCCAGCGGGAGGAGCAGTGCGGTGGCGCCCGCGAGGGCTTTGGACCGCTTGTTCGGGCTGGTGCTCCGGGTGGGTCTGGCTCTGCGCCATCGTGCGTCGGTGCTCAAGGAAGGCTCCTCGGGTGAACTCCGGAGGCCATGGGGGGTCCCTGGCCTGACAACCCTGCGTGGCCTCGAGCACGTGATGTCTCTTCTCGGCACCTCTGCAGTGTTGCCGTGACCCTAAGAAGGCCTAGACCAATCGTCAAGAGGTCTGGACCAAAAGATCGTTGAGCGTCGAAAGCCGGCGGTCGACCGGTGGTCGCGTTCTCCTTCTGCGAGACTGTCCTGGCCGTCGGGAGGAGCGGGACATGGCCGTCGAGTCGTCGCGTGGTCGTCGGGCCCGCGTGGTCGCCGTAGCGCTGGCGTCGCTGCTGATCTGCTCGGGTGCCGGGGCGCCCGCGCACGCGGTCGTCGCGGACAATCCGGACCCGGAAACCGTCCGCCTGCTCACGTACAACGTCTGCATGAACACCAAGTGCGCCCAGGCGTACGGACTTTCCGGCACCGACGCGCGCCTCGCCCAGATCGGCGAGTGGGTCATCGGACGGGACGCCGGCACGAAGCGCCCCGATGTGCTCGCGCTCCAGGAGGCGTACTACAAGGAGGTCAGTACGGGACCGGAGGGGAACGGCGAGAAGCTGGAAAGGGCCTTCCCGGGGTATCGGATCGCCCAGAAGCAGGACCAGCGCTGGATTCTGTACAACACCGCGACCCTGACGAGGACCGACGGCGGCGGGGTCGGGGTCGGGGAACCGCAGCGTGACACGAAGGTCTTTCCCTGGGCCCAGTTCGCGCGGAAGGAGACCGGCCACCGGGTCACGGTCGTCAACGTGCATCTGGCGCACGGTGACGGCCCCCGGCAGCGGCGGGAGGTGGACCGGCTGGCCGAGGGGATCACCCGGCAGCTGCCGCTGGGCACCCGCACCGTCCTCGCGGGGGACTTCAACTCCACCAGGAACGACGACACGGCCGGAACCCATCTGAACCAGGTCTTCGAGCGGTACACCGGCGGCCTCACCGACGCCGTCCCGGTGGACCGCCGGACGAGCACGCTCCACCGGACGGAGTTCACCACCGCCTACAGCCCGGTCCTGGGGCCGTCGGCGGAGCCCGGACGGGGTCACCGGAACCTCCCCATCGACCACCTTTTCCACGGCACGGGCCTGCGCTGCGTCGTCGGTGCCGGAGAGGTCTACAAGGACCGGGGAGAGCCCGCGCAGGTCACCAGCCAGGCCGAGGAGGACGCCAGGTGGGCGGAGGTCCACCGCCGGCGGTCCGACCACAACGCCGTCTACGCCGAGCTGAGCTGGAGCGCGGACCGCTGCTGAGCCCGGCACAGCCTCCGGCGGGCGTCCGCCCTCCGGAGGGCCTCACAGCTGGTGGCGGACCCCGGCCTCCTGCTGGGCCTCGGTGAGCTGTTCGCGCAGGTCACCCTCGATGGACTCGCGGGCCTTCCCGCGGCGGAAGAGCGGCAGCACGGTGCGCTGTTTGCCGTCCTCGACGAGCAGGGCGAGCCCGCCGTAGAGCGCGAAGACGCCGATGCCGAGACCGGTCCAGCCCGCCGCGACCTGGAGCGTGTTCCCGAGGCCCGCCTCGTAGAGGCCGGTGAGGGCGAAGCGCACCGCGGTCAGGGTGAGCAGGACGGCGAACAGCGGCTTGGACTGCGCGGCCGCCCCGGCGAGCGCGAGCACGAACGGGACGAGGGCCAGGAGGAAGACGGCCTGGGCCATAACCGGCTTGCCGGGCGGCGAGTCCAGGGACGTCACGCTCGTCCCCGCCCAGGCGGCACCGAGCAGCAGCAGCGCCGTACCGGCGCCCGCGTCGCGGGCCAGGAAGGCGAAGATCCCGCCGACGAGCTGGAGCGGCACGACGAAGATGAGGACGAGGAGCAGAAGGATGCTGCTCTGCGCGGCCGGTACCCAGCCGAGCTGGAGCGAGGACAGGACCGTGCTGCCCATGCCGAGGGCGAAGAAGCCCAGCGGCAGCGGGCTGGCGATCGGTCGGAGCACGATGCGCGTGACCGCGTCGGTGGTCAGCGGTTCTGAGGGGCCGTTCGGGCCGGAATCCTGGGACACCGCGCAAGCGTACGAGTCCTGGACCGGCTCCCGGGCACGGCGTCGCCTCCGATCTCACCCGCGTCCCGCCGGGCGGAGGCCGGCGCGCCGGTGGGAGGCCCGGAGCGCGGCACCTCTCACAGCCGTCCCGCCTCCACGATCCGCCGCAGGAACTTCCGCGTACGTTCCTCGCGCGGCGCGCCGAACACCTCGCCCGGTGTCCCGCGTTCCAGCACCACCCCCGCGTCCAGGAAGCAGACCTGGTCGGCGACCTCGCGGGCGAAGGCCATCTCGTGGGTGGCGATCACCATCGTCATGCCCTCGTCCTTCACCTCACGGACCAGGCCCAGCACCTCGCCCACCAGCTCAGGGTCCAGGGCGGCGGTGATCTCGTCCAGGAGCAGCAGCCGGGGCCGTACCGCCAACGCCCTGACGATCGCCGTACGCTGCTGCTGGCCGCCGCTGAGCCGGTCCGGGTACTCGTCCGCCTTCGCCCCGAGCCCCAGCCGCTCCAGCAGCTCGCGCGCCCGCGCCTCCGCCTCGGCGCGGGAGAGGCCGTGGACGCGCTGCGGGGCGAGCGTGATGTTCTGCAGGACGGTGAGGTGCGGGAAGAGGTTGTACGCCTGGAAGACCACCCCGATCCGCCGGCGCACCGCGTCCGCGTCCGTCCGGGGGTCGGTGATCTCCTCGCCCTCCAGCCAGATCGCCCCGTCGTCGATCTCCTCCAGGAGGTTGGCGCACCGCAGCAGGGTCGACTTCCCGGAGCCGGAGGCGCCGATCAGCGCGGTCACGGTGTGCGGGGCGACCTCCAGGTCCACGTCCCGCAGCACCAGCGACGTACCGAACGACTTGCGGACCGCCTCCATCCGCAGCACGGGCGCGGTGCTCATACCAGTCCTCCCTGGGCCCGCCGCCGGTCCATCCGGGCCGTCACCCAGTCGGTGAGCCGGGTCATCGGGATGGTCAGCGCGACGAACACCAGGCCCGCCACGACGTACGGCGTGTAGTTGAAGTCCTTGCTGGCGATGATCTGCGCCGCGTACACGGCGTCGACCGCCCCGGCGATCGAGACGAGCCCGGTGTCCTTCTGGAGGGAGACCAGGTCGTTGAGGAGCGGCGGCACCACCCGGCGCACCGCCTGCGGCAGCACGACGAACCGGAGCGTCTGGCCGCTGCCGAGCCCCAGCGACCGCGCGGCGGCCCGCTGCGAGGGGTGCACGGACTCGATGCCGGCCCGGAAGACCTCCGCCACGTACGCCGAGTACGTCAGGACCAGCGCGGCCCCGCCCAGCAGCACCGGATCGTTCGTCACGCCCTCCAGGCGCAGCGCCGGCACGTCGAAGACCACCATCAACAGGCAGATGATCAGCGGCAGTCCACGGAAGAAGTCGGTGTAGGCGGTGGCCAGCGCCCGGATCGGGAAGAAGACCGGCCCGCGCAGCGTACGGGCCACGGCCAGCAGCAGGCCGAACGCCAGCACGGCGCTGCCGCACACCGCCAGCAGCCGGAGGTTCAGCCACAGGCCCTCCAGGACCTGCGGCAGGGCGACGCGCGCGTAGTGCGGGCTGAAGAACGTCTCCTGCGTACGGTCCCAGCCCGGCGAGCCTGTGATCAGCAGGAACAGCACCGCGCCCACCACCAGCGTGCTGGTCGCGGCGATCGCCGTCGCCCGCCGGGTACGGGCCCGCCGGTGGCGCTCGCGGGCGATCCGGCGCTCGGACGGGACGTAGCTGTCCTCGCCGGGCAGCGCCTTGTGCAGGGTCACTTGAGCACCGGCGCGTCGACGGCGTCGGAGAGCCACTCCTTCTCCAGGGCGGCGAGCGTGCCGTCCTTCCGCAGGGCGTCCACCGCGCCGCTCACGCAGGAGGTCAGCGGGGACTCCTTGTCCAGGACCAGGCCGAACTGCTCAGGCGTCTCAGCCGAGTTCGGGAACTGGCCGACGACCTTCGCCTCCGGCACCTCGGCCCCGGTGATGTAGAAGGCGGTCGGCAGGTCCACCACGATGGCGTCCACCTGGCCGGTCTTCAGGGCCGACTTGGCGAAGTCGTTGCGCTGGTAGACGGCCGGCTTGGTGTCCGGCTTCACCAGGTCGTCGATGAACTCCAGGCTGGTGGTGCCCACTTGGGCGCCCAGCTTGACGTCCTTGAGATCCGCCACGCTCTTCGCTCCGGCCGCCTTCGACGACTTGAGCGCGACGACCGCCTGACGGACGTCGTAGTAGCCGGAGGAGAACGCCACGGCCTTCTTCCGGGACTCGCTGATGGAGACCTGGTTGATGTCGAAGTCGAACTTCTTGGCGCCGGGCGCGAACGCGCTGTTGAACGGCACGTGCTGCCAGACCACCGCATCGCGGCCGTAACCGAGCTGCTTCGCCACGGCGTACGCCACCGCCGACTCGAACCCCTTGCCGTTGGACGGCTCGTCGTCGGAGAACCAGGGCGCGTACGCGGGCTTGTCCGTGCCGACGGTCAGCTTCCCCTCGACCTCGGTGGCGAGCCCGCCCGGCGCGCACGCCTCGGTCGTCGCACCGGCCTGACCCGAGGCCTTCGGCTTCTCCTCCGCTTGCGGCGCGCAGCTGGTCAGCGCGGCGCAGAGGACGACGGCGGAGCAGGCGGCGGTGACCGTGGTGACCAGGGAACGGTTGGCGAGATGCATAGCGGGAGACTGGCAGTGCGCGGCCCTCGCTGTCGAGATTTTCGAGCAGGTGTCCGCATAGTGGGAACGGGTGTTGCGGTGATGTGAACACACCGGTCACCAGCGCTGCTCACCTCGCCGTGAACACACCGGTCACCTGGGGGTCACCTCGCCGTGAACCCACCGGTCACGTGGGCGGTCACCCCGTCCCGGACTCCCGCAGGTCCACGATCCGCCGGATCTTGCCCACCGAGCGCTCCAGCGACTCCGGCTCCACGATCTCGACGCCCACCGACACCCCGACCCCGTCCTTCACCGCTGCCGCGATCGCGAACGCCGCCTTCTCCCGCTCGGCCGCCGTCGCGTCCGCCCGCGCCTCCGCCCGTACCGTCAGCGCGTCCAATCGGCCCTGCCGGGTCAGCAGGAGCTGGAAGTGCGGGGCGACGGCGGGCGTACGGAGCACGATCTCCTCGATCTGCGTCGGGAACAGGTTGACCCCGCGCAGGATCACCATGTCGTCGCTGCGGCCGGTGACCTTCTCCATCCGGCGGAACGTGCGGGCCGTGCCCGGCAGCAGCCGTGTCAGGTCGCGGGTGCGGTAGCGGATCACCGGCATCGCCTCCTTGGTGAGCGAGGTGAAGACCAGCTCGCCCTCCTCCCCGTCCGGCAGCACCTCACCGGTGAACGGGTCCACGACCTCCGGGTAGAAGTGGTCCTCCCAGATGTGCAGCCCGTCCTTCGTCTCCACGCACTCCTGCGCCACCCCGGGGCCCATCACCTCGGAGAGCCCGTATATGTCGACGGCGTCGATCGCGAACCGCTCCTCGATCTCCCGGCGCATCGCCTCGGTCCACGGCTCCGCACCGAAGATCCCGACCTTGAGGGAGGTCGTGCGCGGGTCGACGCCCTGCCGTTCGAACTCGTCGAGCAGGGTCAGCATGTACGACGGCGTGATCATGATGATCTCGGGCCGGAAGTCCTGGATCAGCTGCACATGGCGCGCGGTCATCCCGCCGGACGCGGGAATCACCGTGCAGCCGAGCCGCTCGGCCCCGTAGTGCGCGCCGAGGCCACCGGTGAACAGCCCGTACCCGTACGCCACATGGACCTTGTGGCCGGGCCTTCCGCCCGCCGCGCGGATCGACCGGGCGACCACGTCCGCCCAGGTGTCCAGGTCCCGTTCGGTGTAGCCGACGACGGTCGGCCGGCCGGTCGTGCCGCTGGAGGCGTGGATGCGGCGGACGTCCCGCTCCGGCACGGCGAACATGCCGAAGGGATAGTGGTCGCGAAGGTCGGCCTTCGCCGTGAACGGGAAGCGGGAGAGGTCGGCGAGCGTACGACAGTCCTCGGGCCGCAGCCCGGCGGCGTCGAACGCCGACCGGTAGAACGGCACGTTCTCGTAGGCGTGGCGGAGCGTGGTGCGGAGCCGTTCGAGCTGGAGGGCCTCCAGGTCGGTGCGGCTCAGCTGTTCCGCCGCGTCCAGCATGGCTGTCATCAGGGCCCTTCCTCTCCCGAAGCGGACGACCGACCATTCGGTCGATCTCTCCAGGACCAGTAATTCAGGAGACCGGGGGAGCTGGCAAGGGGGTGAACCCCCGGATCGGCTGACGGCGAAGGCCGGTACCGGCCCGGCAGGCGTTCCTGTTGGATGGACGGCATGCCGATCTTCTCCGCGTACGACACCACTCCGCTCGCCTACCACCTGGTCGGGGAGGGCGAGCCGCTGATCGTGCTGCCCGGCGGGCCCATGCGGGCGAGCGCGTACCTCGGCGATCTCGGCGGGCTCTCCGCCGTACGGCAGCTGGTCCTGCTCGAACTGCGCGGAACGGGCGGATCCGCCGCACCCGAGGACCCCGCGACCTACCGCTGCGACCGGCTCGTCGACGACGTGGAGGCGCTGCGCGAACACCTCGGCCTGGACCGGATCGACCTGCTGGCCCACTCCGCCGGCGCGAGCCTGGCCCTGCTGTACGCCGCCCGCCACCCGGACCGCCTGCGCACCCTCACCCTCATCACCCCGGCCACCCGGGCCGTCGGCATCCCCGTCACCGACCAGGACCTCCGCGAGGCCGCCGAGCTGCGCAGCGGTGAACCCTGGTACGCCGAGGCCCGGGCCGCCCAGGAGGCGCTGTTCGCCGGCGGGCCCTTCGCCGAGCTGTGGCCCGCCGTCCGGCCGCTCACCTACGGCCGCTGGGACGACGCGGCCCGGGCCCACGCCGCCGCCTCCGCCGGGCAGACCAACGCCGAGGCGCGCGGCCGCTTCGACGACGGCGCGTACGACCCCGCCGCCACCGTCCCCGCCCTGCGCGAGCTGCCCGTGCCGGTGCTCGTGCTCGCCGGTGAGTACGACGGCGTCCCGAGCCCGGACCGGGCGACGGAGCTGGCCGCGCTCTTCCCGTACGGCGAGTTCACCGTCCAGCGGGGCGCGGGGCACTTCCCGTGGCTCGACGACCCGGGCGGCTTCTCCCGTACCGTGGCGGCCTTCCTCGATCCCGGCCTCCTCACCGTGCGTGCGGGCGGGGTCCGGCTCGCCTACCGGGTGTGGGGCGAGCCCGCCGCGCCGCCGGTCGTCCTCCTCCACGGCCGGGCCGGCTCCTCCCTCACCTGGACCCGCATCGCCGAGGCGCTCGCCGCCGAACACCGCGTGTACGCACCGGACTTCCGGGGCCACGGGCTCAGCGACTGGCCCGGCCGCTACTCCTTCGAGCTCTTCCGCGACGACCTGCACGCCTTCCTGGAGGCCCGCAACCTGGCCGGCGCCACCGTGATCGGGCACTCCATGGGGGGAGTGGCGGCCTACCTCCTCGCCCAGCGCGAACCGGGACTCATCGGCCGGCTCGTCATCGAGGACGCCCCGCCGCTCCTCCCGCTCGACCAGCCCCGCCCGCCGGCCGAACGGCCCGAAGGCGAGCTGGACTTCGATTGGTCCGTCGTCCCGGACACCGACGCCCAGCTCAACGACCCCGACCCGGCGGGCCGGGAGCGGCTGGCGGAGATCACCGCGCCGACCCTCGTCATCGGCGGCGGCCCCACCAGCCACATCGACCAGAAGCAGCTCGCCCGGATGGCGGACACCATTCCCGGAGGCACGTTCGTCACCATCGAGGCGGGCCACCTCGTCCACACCACCCGGCCGGAGGAGTTCCTCGCCGCGCTCCGGTCGTTCGGCCTGGGCTGACCGTCAGTGCTGCGGCGGGACCGGGACCAGCCGGTACGCGTCGCCCGCGCGCCGCACGTATCCGGCGGTGGGCGGCGGGAAGTGGGTGCCGAGCAGCAGGGCCGGGGTGTCGGCGAGGGAGTCGAGCAGGCGGTGCCGGGTCCTGGCGGCGAGGTCGGGTGCGAGGTCCGCGCAGCTGCAGATGTCCGGATGGGCCAGCTGGACCGGGTGGTGGATGCTGTCGCCGGTGATGAGCGCCTTCTCGCCCCGGCTGCTCAGCTCCACCGCCACCTGTCCCGGCGTATGGCCGGGCGTCGGCAGCAGGCGTACGCCCGGAGCGATGTCCGTACCCTCCTCCGCGACGTCGACGAGGTCCAGGAGCCCCGCCTCCCGGACCGGGTGCACGGAGTCCCGGAACATCTGCCGCCGCGGCTCGTCCATCTCGGTGCCGGCCCAGTGGTCCCACTCGGTACGGTCGGTGAGATAGCGCGCGTTGGGGAACATCGGCACCCAGTCGTCGCCCTCGGCCCGCGTGTTCCACCCCACGTGGTCGGTGTGCAGATGGGTCAGGACGACGAGGTCGACGCTCTCCGGGGCGAAGCCCGCCGCCCGCAGCCGCTCCTCGTAATCGCTCTGCAGCTCGTGCCAGGCGGGATTGGCCCGCTGCTTGCCGTTGCCGATGCCCGTGTCCACCAGGATCCGTACGCCGTCCACCTCGACGGCGAAGCTGTGGCTCGCCAGGCGGAGGACGCTCTCCTCGTCGGCGAAGTCGGGCCGCAGCCAGGGCGTTCGAGTTACGACATCGGCCGTCGCTCCGGGCAGCAGCCACGGTCCGGTCTCCGGCGGCAACGCCGACTCGTCGATGCGGCGGACGGTGTGGTCGCCCACGGACCACGAGGGGACGGTGTGCGCGGCGGACGGGTTTGTTCGGAGTGGCCTGGTCACAGGAGGTTCTTCCTTCCCGAGCTAAAAGCAACGCGTTTGCTTTAGTCGACCGTAGGGCTTGCGGCCAGTTAAAGCAAACACTTCGCTTTTAGGTGCATCGAGCGTTACGGTGGAGCGCATGAGCCCCAAGCCGATGGCCCGCCCCGGCGGGCGCAGCGCACGTGTGCAGGAGGCCGTCCACAGCGCCGTCCGTGAGCTCGTCGGCGAAGTCGGCCGGGACGCGCTCACCGTCCCCGTGGTGGCTGCCCGGGCCGGCGTCACGCCGTCCACCGTCTACCGCCGCTGGGGCGATCTCCAGGAGCTGCTCTCCGATGTCGCGGTCGAACGGCTGCGCCCGGAGGCCGACCCCGCCGATCTCGGCAGCCTCCGGGCCGACCTCGACGCGTGGGCCGAGCAGTTCGCCGACGAGATGGCCTCCCCCTCGGGGCGCGCCTACGTCAGGGACGCGCTCCTCGGTGCCCCGGACGGCTCCAACGCCGGCCGCTGCTCCGGGTACGCCGCGGAGCAGATCGACACCATGCTGACCCGGGCCGCGCACCGCGGTGAACCGGTGCCCGATACGGAGCTGGTCATCGACCGAGTCGTGGCACCGGTCATGTACCGCATCCTCTTCCGCCCCGGCCCGCCGGACGCCGCGTACGCGCGCGAACTGGTGGCGAACGCTCTCGGCGGGCGCTGAACCTCCCGCCGGCTCAGCTCCCCATCTGCCGCGACTGGGCTCCCCACCTGCCGGCTCAGCTCTCCACCGCGGCCGCCGCCACCGCCTTCGCCCAGCGGTAGTCCGCCTTGCCGCTCGGCGAGCGCTGGATCCGGTCGGCGAGGACCAGCGCGCGCGGGATCTTGTAGCCGGCGAGCCGGGTCCGGCAGTGGCTCTGCACCGCCTCCAGGCCCAACGCAGGAGCGCCCTCGCGCAGTTCGAGGACAGCGGCGACCCTGCTGCCCCAGCGCGCGTCGGGAACACCCGCCACCAGCGCGTCGTACACGTCCGGATGGGCCTTCAGCGCCTGCTCGACCTCCTCCGGATAGACCTTCTCACCACCGGTGTTGATGCACTGCGAGCCCCGGCCGAGCACGGTGACGATGCCGTCCGCGTCGACGGTCGCCATGTCGCCGAGCAGCACCCACCGCTCGTCGCCCTTGCGGAAGAAGGTGTCGGCGGTCTTGGCCGGGTCGTTGTAGTAGCCGAGCGGCACATGGCCGCGCTGCGCGATCCGGCCCACCTCGCCCGGTGCCACCGGCTCGTACGTCGCCGGATCGACCACCGCCGTACGGGAGTTGACCTGGACCCGGAAGCCGCGCTCAGGGCCGGAGTCGGCGGTGGCCGTCCCGTTGAAGCCGGACTCGGAGGAGCCGAAGTTGTTGAGCAGCATCACGGTCGGCACGAGCGCCTGGAACTCCGCCCGCACCGAGTCCGACATGATCGCACCGGAGCTGGAGACGGAGAACAGCGACGAGCAGTCCGTCCCGCGCAGCGGCCCGTCGAGGGCGTCGATCAGCGGCCGCAGCATCGCGTCACCCACCAGCGACACACTGGTGACCTTCTCCTTCTCGATCGTCCGCAGCACCTCTTCGGGGGCGAACTTCCGGTGCACGATCACCCGTTGGCCGAAGTTGAACCCGATGAACGCGGTCAGCGTCGAGGTGCCGTGCATCAGCGGGGGAGTGGGGAAGAAGCTGATGCCGTCGCCGCCCGCCGCCACCCGCTCCGCCAGCTCCTGCGGGCTCTTCACCGGCTCACCGGTCGGCGCACCGCCACCGAGTCCGGAGAAGAACAGGTCCTCCTGACGCCACATCACCCCCTTCGGCATGCCCGTCGTGCCGCCGGTGTAGATGATGAACTGGTCGTCGGCGGAACGTGGTTCGAAGCCGCGCGAGGGGGAGCCGGACGCTTCGGCCTCGGTGAAGGGGACCGCCTCCAGGCCCGGGGGCGCGGCTGCGGACCCCACCCGGACCAGATGGCGCAGGGCCGGAGCCTGCCCGGAGGCCGCCGCCACCCGCTCGTCGAACTCGCCGTCGAAGACCAGCGCCGCCAGGTCCGCGTCCCGGTAGAGGTAGACCAGCTCCTCCTCCACGTACCGGTAGTTGACGTTCACCGGCACCAGCCGCGCCTTCAACGCTCCCAGCACCGCCTGGAGATACTCGATGCCGTTGTAGAGGTGCAGCCCCAGGTGCTCGCCCGGGCGGAGGCCCGCGTCGATGAGGTGGTGGGCGATCCGGTTGGCGGCGGCGTCGAGTTCGGCGTACGTGAGGCGCCGCTCGGCACCCGTACCGGGATGGTCCACGTACAGGAGCGCCTCGCGGTCGGGGACCACGTCGACGATCGACTCGAACAGGTCGGCAAGGTTGTACTCCACCGTTCCTCCTGACCCCGGATGACTGGCGACTCGGCCGTCATTAGAGCGCCGGTCGGCACAAGTGGGAAGGGGCTGCGTCGAAAGAATCTGACTGACTGTCAGAAAACTATTGAACTGCGACCCCGCCTACTGCAACCTGTTCCAGGTCTGCAGACGGGAGTTCGTCATGGGCGGTACGGAACACGTCGGTACGGAAGGCCTCGGTACGGAACACCTCACCGTGGAGCGCCGGGGCGCCACCATGGTGCTCACCTTGAACAGGCCGCGGGCCAGGAACGCGTTGTCGCTGCCGATGCTCGTCGGCCTGTACGACGGATGGCTCGCGGCCGACGCCGACGACGAGGTGCGCTCGGTCGTCCTGACCGGTGCGGGCGGCGCGTTCTGTTCCGGCATGGACCTCAAGGCGCTGGCGGGCGACGGGATGGAAGGCCAGGAGTACCGGGAGCGGATGGCCGCCGACCCGGACCTGCACTGGAAGGCGATGCTGCGCCACCACCGGCCGCGCAAGCCGGTGATCGCCGCCGTGGAGGGGCCGTGTGTCGCCGGCGGCACCGAGATCCTCCAGGGAACGGACATCCGAATCGCCGGTGCGGGCGCCACCTTCGGCCTCTTCGAGGTCCGGCGCGGCCTCTTCCCGATCGGCGGCTCCACCGTCCGGCTGCCGCGCCAGATCCCGCGTACCCACGCCCTGGAAATGCTCCTCACCGGCCGCCCGTACACCGCCGATGAGGCTTCCGCCATCGGGCTCGTCGGCCGCGTCGTCCCCGACGGCACCGCGCTGGACGAGGCCCTCGCCGTCGCCGAGCGGGTCAACGCCTGCGGGCCGCTCGCCGTGGAGGCGGTGAAGGCCTCGGTCTACGAGGGCGCCGAGCTGACCGAGAGCGAGGCGCTGGCCGCCGAACTCAAGCGCGGCTGGCCCGTGTTCGCGACCGAGGACGCCAAGGAGGGCGCCCGCGCCTTCGCCGAGAAGCGCCCGCCCGTCTACCGCCGCGCCTGAACCCTGAGTCCTTGGAGAGAGCCATGACCGAGATCCTCAGCGCCCCGCTGGTGGTCGAATTCCCCTTCACCCGCTCCCTCGGCCCCGTCCAGAGCGCCTTCCTCACCGGACTGCGCGAGCGCACCGTCCTCGGTGTCCGTACGGACGACGGCACGGTGCTCGTCCCGCCCGTCGAGTACGACCCCGTCACCGCGAACGAACTCCGCGAGCTGGTGGAGGTCGCCGCCACCGGCACCGTCACCACCTGGGCCTGGAACCCGTCGCCGCGCCGCGCCCAGCCGCTGGAGACCCCGTTCGCCTGGGTGCTCGTCCGCCTCGACGGCGCGGGCACCGCGCTCCTGCACGCGCTGGACGCGCCCGGACCCGACGCCGTACACACCGGGATGCGCGTCCGGATCCGCTGGGCCGCCACACGCACCGGCGCCATCTCCGACATCGCCTGCTTCGAGCCGTACGACGGTGACCCCGGCCCGACCGAACCTCCCTTGCACGAGGGGGAGTTCACCGACCCGATCACCGGTATCACCGTCCCGGCCCGCCTCGACTACACCCACACCCCCGGCCGCGCCCAGAGCGCCTACCTCAAGGCCCTGGAGGGCCACCGCACCGTCGGCGAACGCTGCCCCGCCTGCCGCAAGGTCTACGTACCGCCGCGCGGAGCCTGCCCCACCTGCGGCATCGCCACCGCCGAACAGGTGGAGGTCGGCCCGCGCGGCACCGTCACCACCTTCTGCATCGTCAACATCAAAGCGAAGAATCTGGACATCGAAGTTCCCTACGTCTACGCCCACATCGCCCTCGACGGCGCCGACCTCGCCCTCCACGGCCGCATCGCCGGCATCCCGTACGACCAGGTCCGCATGGGCCTGCGCGTCGAGCCCGTCTGGACCGAGGGCGCCCGCCACCCCGACCACTACCGGCCCACCGGGGAGCCCGACGCCGACTACGACACGTACAAGGAGCTGGTGTAGATGCGAGACGTGGCGATCGTCGCCTTCGCCCAGAGCCCGCACCGGCGGCGTACGGACGAACTCTCCGAGGTCGACCTGCTGATGCCCGTCCTCCACGAGGTCCTGGAGGCGACGGGCCTGAGGGCCAACGAGATCGGGTTCACCTGCTCCGGCTCCGCCGACTACCTCGCCGGGCGGGCCTTCTCCTTCACCATGGCGCTCGACGGCGTCGGCGCGCACCCGCCGATCTCCGAGTCGCACGTCGAGATGGACGGGGCCTGGGCGCTGTACGAGGCCTGGGTGAAGATCATGACCGGCGAGGCGGACACCGCGCTGGTCTACTCGTACGGCAAGTCCTCGCCCGGCCAGGTCCGCGACGTCCTGACCCGCCAGCTCGACCCGTACTACCTCGCGCCGCTCTGGCCGGACTGCGTGGCGCTCGCCGCTCTCCAGGCGCAGGCGCTCATCGACGCGGGCCACACCGATGAGGCGGCCCTCGCCTCCATAGCCGCCCGCAGCCGCGCCGACGCCACCACCAACCCGTACGCCCAGCTCACCGGCGACGTCCCCGCGGGCGATCACCTCGTACACCCGCTGCGCACCGGGGACTGCCCGCCCATCGGCGACGGCGCCGCCGCCGTGGTCCTCGCCGCCGGGGACACCGCCCGCTCCCTGTGCGCGCGGCCCGCCTGGATCCGGGGCATCGACCACCGCATCGAGGCCCACAGCCTCGGCGTCCGCGACCTGACCGACTCACCCTCCACCCGGCTCGCCGCCCAGCACGCCGGAGCCTTCGAACGCCCCGTGGACACCGCCGAGTTGCACGCCCCGTTCACCTCGCAGGAGGTCGTCCTGCGCAAGGCCCTCGAACTCGGCGACGACACCCGCGTCAACCCGTCCGGAGGCGCACTCGCCGCCAACCCGATCATGGCCGCGGGCCTCATCCGGCTCGGCGAGGCCGCCGCCCGCATCCACCGCGGCGCGTCCGACCGGGCCCTCGCCCACGCCACCTCCGGGCCCTGCCTGCAACAGAACCTGGTCGCCGTCCTGGAAGGGGAGAGCGCTCATGGCTAAGGAGCCCGTCGCCGTCGTCGGCATCGGCCAGACCAAGCACGTCGCGGCCCGGCACGACGTCTCGATCGCCGGACTGGTCCGCGAGGCGGCCGTCCGGGCCCTGGAGGACGCCGGACTGACCTGGAGCGACATCGACGCCGTCGTCATCGGCAAGGCGCCCGACTTCTTCGAAGGCGTCATGATGCCGGAGCTGTATCTCGCCGACGCGCTCGGAGCCGTCGGCAAGCCGATGCTCCGCGTCCACACGGCGGGCTCGGTCGGCGGCTCGACCGCGCTCGTCGCCGCCAACCTGGTCGCCGCCCGTGTCCACCGGACCGTCCTGACCCTCGCCTTCGAGAAGCAGTCCGAGTCCAACGCCATGTGGGGCCTCTCCCTGCCGGTCCCCTTCCAGCAGCCGCTGCTGGCCGGGGCCGGCGGCTTCTTCGCGCCGCACGTGCGCGCGTACATGCGCCGGACGGGAGCACCGGACACGGTCGGCTCCCTCGTCGCGTACAAGGACCGCCGCAACGCGCTCAAGAACCCGTACGCGCACCTCCACGACACGGACATCACGCTGGAGAAGGTCCAGGGGTCGCCCATGCTCTGGGACCCGATCCGCTACTCCGAGACCTGCCCCTCCTCCGACGGGGCCTGCGCGATGGTCCTCACCGACCGCGCCGGCGCCGCCCGCGCGCCCCACCCGCCCGCCTGGGTGCACGGCGGCGCGATGCGCAGCGAACCGACGCTCTTCGCCGGCAAGGACTTCGTCTCACCACAGGCCGGGAAGGACTGCGCCGCCGACGTCTACCGGCAGGCCCGGATCACCGACCCGCGCCGGGAGATCGACGCCGCCGAGATCTACGTCCCGTTCTCCTGGTACGAGCCGATGTGGCTGGAGAACCTGGGCTTCGCCGACGAGGGCGAGGGCTGGAAGCTCACCGAGGCGGGCGTCACCGAACTCGACGGCGACCTCCCGGTCAACCCGTCGGGCGGAGTGCTGTCGACCAACCCCATCGGTGCGTCCGGCATGATCCGCTTCGCCGAGGCTGCCCTCCAGGTACGGGGACGGGCCGGCGAGCACCAGATCGACGGGGCCGCCCGGGCGGTCGGCCATGCCTACGGCGGCGGGGCGCAGTTCTTCGCCATGTGGCTCGTCGGATCGCAGCCTCCGCCGGGGTGACGGCCCCGGGGCCCGCCGGGCGAGGTCTGGCACGCATGCCGGGCCGGTGCGCGGGTCTCACGGCAGCGGGCAGCTGACCTGCATCACCCGTTCGGTCAGCCGGCCCGTGAGGCGGCTGTCGGTGACGGCGGCTTCCTCCAGCCAGTCCGCCACGGTCAACTGCTCGACCAAGGGCTCCAGTTCACCGGGTTCGACGGCACACCAGGAGGTGAGGACCGCCAGGTCGACGCCTTCGCCGTCCTGGCCCAGCCGGCCGTCGTTCGTGGTCCGGACCGCCAGGGCCAGGGCCAGGAGCCGGGTGGCGGCGCCGGTCTTCTTCTTGCGGAGCTTCTTGTCCCCGACGACCCGCTGGGCCCATCCGCTGAGCTTGGGGCGCGTCTTCCGGCCGAAGTCGAACGGACCCTGCCCGTCCTCGCCGGGCATCAGCGACGGGATGGTGATCGGGGTCGGGCTCTCCGGACGGGAGTCGAGCAGGTCGTCGGCGGTGCCGGGGATGGAGAGCCAGCCGGAGTCCACGAGCCGGCCGATCAGCTCCTCGGGCTCGGTCAGGGGCCAGCCCTTGACGTCCTGCCCCACCAGGTTGCCGGTGCCGGTGAGCGCCGAGCGCAGGGTCAGCATCAGCGCCATCAGACGGGCCTCCGGGCCGGGCAGCGGGGTGTGCTCGGCGACGTGGGCGAGGACCGTCCGCGCGTGCTCCCACTGCGTGAGCCCGGGTAGCAGGCGGTTGGTTACCTCTCCCTCGCCGACCGGGCTCTGCCCCGTGCGCTGCTGGTGCTGGAGGAGAGCGGCGGCGGCTGCCTGCTCGGCGCGCCGGGCCTCCAGCCGCAGCTCGGTCTCGCCGGTGACCTCTGCCCAGGTGATGAACGCCTTCGCCTTACGGGCGTGGAGCTCGGCGAGCTGCTCCAGGTCGGGTTCGGGGCGCTCCTGGTAGGCCCGGAAGAGGTCGCCCAGCTCGATCAGCTCGTCGCGCAGGGCGATCGGGTGCAGGTCGTACGGGACGAAGCGCTGCGCGATCTTCCCGGTCCTGCGGTTGCGCCGGGGCTTCGCGCGGGGCGTGCGCGGAGCGGGCACCGACTCGGGCACGGGGGGCTCGGACGAGGCGGCGTGGGAGAACTGCGGGCCGGCCGGGACGGGCGGACGGCCCGCCGCCGCGCGTGCTCCCGCCGCGGGCGCCGGCGGAGCGGCGGCCGGAGCGGTGGCGACGATCTTGGCCGAGGGGTGGGCGGCCGCGCAGCGGGCGCAGCACTCCAGCGCCCGCCACCAGCGGCCCTGCCGGTCGTTGATGACGGCCAGGACCATCGGGCCTCCGCACCGCGAGGCCGGCACACGGTCGCGGGGGCCGTCGTCCCGGACGTGCGTGTGGCACTCCTCGGCCCGGCAGGCGCAGTACGCCCCGGGCCGGGGCCCCGACGCGGCGCGCAGATGCGACGCGAGGTGCGCGACGGCCGTCGTCCGGCCGACGGCGGCGGAGGGCAGGACCTGGGGGGCGCAGGCCGGACGGTCGCACGAGACGCGTACCGCGGCGCCTCCCCGGTCGGCCGGGTCCAGACGCACCATCCACGCGCGTCCCACCACCCGCTCTTCCAGCCCGCTCACTGTGCCCTCCACCGTCATCCTGTCCTCTCCTCCGGCGTATCGCCGTACCCGTCCTGCTGCCTGCCGCCGCCCCTGTGCGCGCCGCTGCCGCGACGGGCGGCGCACGGCGGTGATCCAACGGTATGCGGCACATGGCCTCGCCGCGGGCGAACTTGCGCCTATTCCACGCGGAAGAGTCTCGTACGCACCACGGAGGAGTCTCGTACGCACCCGGAGGAGCCTCGTACGCACCATGGAGGAGCCTCGGCCTCGCCATGGAAGCGCCTCGGCGAAGGGCCGTGTTCCGCTTCGGGCCCGGCTCCGCGGGGTGAGCCGGGCCACGTACCATGGCTGCATGTCCTTCCTCCGCCGCCGTAGCGCCGCAACACCCGCGGGCCCGGACTTCGACGTCCTGGCCATGGACCCGGGGGACTGGCCCGGCAACCTCGGCGCCGGTCTGCTCCCCGCGCCCGACGGCAGCTGTCAGGGCGTCTTCCTCCGTTACGACCTGTACGGCGGCCGCGGCCCGGCCATGATCATCGGTAATCTCCCGGCCGGCTCGCCCGCCCGCGAGACCGAGGACGGCCAGGTTCCCTTCGAGGTCGCGCAGCTGCTGCTGGCCCTGGAGAACGACGAGCCGATCGAGGTCGTCAGCAGCGAGGACGTCCCCGTGATGCAGGGCGACAACCTGCTGATCGTCCGCCGGGTCAAGCTCTCGGAGAGCCGGATCGCCTGCGTCCAGTTCGACCGCAGCGACGGGGTGCTCGTCACCATCGCCAGCTGGGACCGGCCCATCACCGACGATCTGTACACCCTTCTCAAGCCCCTCCCCGCAGAGCTGTTCCAGCAGGGCTGAAACGTCACTGCATAGGCCTCCCGCATATGCGGGAGGGCTATTTTCATGGTCGCTCCCGGCCCGTCACGACAACCTCGCCACGGGCCGGGAGCGACTCGCGTCTAGGCCCTGCTGCCCGCCGGCTCGGTGAACAGCCGCGTCACCTGCGCCGCCGACGTGCCGAGCCCCGTGGGGCCGCTGAGGTGCCAGGGGGCGCCGTGGCCGCGCCGCAGGTCCTCCTCGCGGTACCGGCGGCAACCCCGGTGCCAGATCAGGATGCCCGCGATCCAGTGCTTGAGCTCCAGCACATAGCCGGCCAGCACCTCCCGGGCCTCGGCGTCCAGGTCGAAGTCGTCGTACAGCACCGGCAGTTCGACCTCCGCCACGTGCAGGAACTGCCGTAGCCGCGACTTCATCAGGTCGTGCACGATCGCCACACCCGTCGGGTAGTCGACCCCGAAGAAGTTCTGCACGACCAGGACGCCGTTGTGCACCTCACCCTCGTACTCGATCTCCTTCTGGTACGAGAACAGGTCGTTCAGCAGGCACGCGTAGTCGGCGGCGGCGTTCTCCAGCGACTGCATCGGGCCGCTCCGGTAGATCGCCTTCGGCACCTTCCTGCCGTGGGCGAGCCGGCACAGGCTCATCGTCAGGTTCGAGCCGAAGGTGTCCCGCCGCATCTCGACGTAGTCGACCGGATCGGGGATGCGGTTCTGCGCCTGATTGGCCAGCTCCCACAGCCAGCTCTCGGTCATCGACTCGATCGCGTCCCGGAACGTGCGCCGCGCGTCCAGGTCCATCGGCGCCGCGGTCCTGCGCCACAGATCGCCGAGCGACCGCTCCAGCGCGTTCACCGGCTCCGGGGTGCCTTCACCGTCCAGCGGCATGAAGAGCGAGAGCCGCTCGTTGGCCGCCCGGGCCCCGGCCAGGTCCCTGGCCCGGCCGTGCACCACCGGGAACCAGTCGTCCCCGTACGTCCCCCAGGCCAGCCATGCCGAGGAGATGTCCAGCTCCTCCGGTGAGGCGTCCGGATGGATGCCCGCCGCACACAGCGGGAGGTCGATCGCGATGATCCGCTCCTCGTCCCAGATGTGCGAACCCGGAACGCCCGGCTGCGCCTCCAGGATGCCCATCCGCCGCGCCCAGTCGACGAGCCGGACCCGGGCGCCTTCCAGATGCGGGCTCAGTGTCGTCCCGAACGGCAGCTCCAGGTCGGGGACGATCGAGGGGCCCACGTGCTGGAACGGCAGATGGCTGTGGCTGCGCGCCCGCGCCGTCTCCGAACGCGGCGTGAACGTGATCGAGGCGGCTGACATGCCGAATCCCGGCACCGCCTCGCCGGCCCCGCCACCGTTCATGTACCGACTGGAGCGCATGTGCCATTCATGGCCGCCGGACTGCCAGTCCTGGAGCCCTTTGACGTACGCGAGGACGGACGCGGTCTGCGCCGGGTCGAGGCCTTTCTCGGCGCAGAGCGGGCCCAGCTCGGTGAGGGCGGTGTTCTCGAACTGCTGGAGCCGTGAGGTCAACAGGTCGTTGACGGCATCGGCGGCCTCCTGCGTGGAGCAGCCGAGGAACTTCTCCAGGACGAGGACCCCGTTGCTGTTCTCGCCCTCCTCCTCGACCTCGCGCTGGTACGAGAAGAGGTCGTTGCGCAGGTGCACCCCGTCGGAGAAGGCGTCGCGCAGGACGCGCAGCGGGCGTGCGCCGGCCACTTCGGCGGGCACCTCGGCGTCGGCCGCGTACTCCACCAGACCGGCCGACCAGGGGGCGCCGCCGACCTTGCGGCGCATCTCGATGTACTCGACGGGGTTGGCGATGCGGCCCTCGTTGATGTTGGAGAGCTCCCACATCGACTCGTTGAGGAGGTTCTCCGTCGACTCCGCGAACCGGGTCCGCCAGGCGTCCGACATCGCGGGGACCGTACGCGTCCACAGATCGGCGAGGCCCGCCTCGACGGGGTTCTCCGGCTCGGGGGTCGCGGCCCCGCGCTCCATCGGCATGAAGGCGGGCAGCCGGTCCAGATACCGCTTGGCACCCTCACGGTCGGGGGTGCGCTTGAACAGCTCCAGGAAGTGGTCGTCGAAGAAGAAGACCCACACGTACCAGTCGGTGACCAGGGACAGCGCCTCGGCCGAGCAGTCGGGGTGGGTGTAGGCGCAGAGCAGGGCGTAGTCGTGCGCCTCCAGGTCCTTCTCCTCCCAGACGCCGGATCCCTCCAGCATCCCCATGGAGCGCGCCCACTGACGCGTGTGCGTCCGTGCCGCCTCCACATGAGGGTTGAGCCGTGCCGGATACGGAACATAGAAGTCCGGCAGTGAGAAGGGCTGTGCCATGTGCGTCAGGCCTTTCCAGAAGCCTCCGCGCGGTGAGCGCGCGGACCAGTGGTGTCCGCGCCAGCTCTACCCTTCGGCCAACCGGGGCACGCACCAGGGCGATTAGTCGGATGATCGCGGTCTGGTCTGTGCCCGTTCGGCGGCGGTCCGCCCGGCGGGCGGAGTGGACTCGGCGCACGAGTTCTCGGCGCACGAGTTCTCAGTACGCGGAGTCGACGTTGTCGATCGAGCCGTACTTGTCCGCGGCGTAGTTGGCGGCGGCGGTGATGTTGGCGACCGGGTCGGTGAGCTTCTTCTCGGTGCCGTTGACGTGGTAGGCGTCGAAGGTCGGCTGGATCACCTGGAGCAGGCCCTTGGAGGGAATGCCGTTCTGCGCGTTGATGTCCCAGTCGTTGACGGCGTTCGGGTTGCCGCTGGACTCGCGCATGATGTTGCGGTGCAGCCCCTCGTAGGAGCCGGGGATGTTCTTCTTCTTCATGATGTCGAGCGACTCGCGGATCCAGCCGTCGAGGTTGTTCTTGTACTGCTTGGGAGCGGCGACGGCCTTGCGCTCGGTGGAGCGGTTGGCGGCCTGCTTCTCGGAGCGCGCCTTCTCGGCGGCCTTCTTCGCCTCGGCCTTGCGGTCGGCCACGGCCTTCTCCGCAGCCGCCTTGCGCTCGGCGACGGCCTTGCGGTCCGCGGCCGCCTTCTTCGCAGCGGCGTCGGCGGCTGCCTTCTTCGCGGCGGTCTCCTGGGCGGCCTTCTTGGCCGCGGCTTCCTTCGCCGTGGAGACACCGGCGACCTTCTCCGCGGCGATGGAGGTCTTGGCCGCGGCGGGCTGTGCGTCGCTCTGCCCGCCGGTCGCGGCGATGGCCGTGACGGAACCGGCCGCGACGAGCACGGCGGTGGCGAGCTTGTGGGAGCGGGTGATGCGGATGGTGCGGGGCATGCGTGAGCTCTTCCTGTTGGGGACGGGATCTGCGGCCTGTGGCCGCGTGAGCAGAGACCGAGGGGGATTCGGCTGCCGACCGCCGGTGGGCGCTCGTCGCAGGCTCGGTCTCGGTGCTTGCCGGAATCCATGGTTAACGGCCACCGGAACAGGACGCAATGACCCTGTTTACTACGTGCGGTAGGAGGTGGCGGGGAATACCCGCTTCAGGTGTTCCATGACGCCGCAGGGGTGGGCCCGCACCCACTACCGAACCTCGTAGGTGACGTGGGTCTCGTGGCGCGCCTCACCCGGGGAGGACGTCCGGGCGCCGCAGAGTCAGGGCCCGGTCACGCGGGGGCGTGGCCTACGGGGGCGGTGAGGCCGCCGCATTCGCTCGGCTGACGAGCCGAACGGCTCGGCCGGCGGGCGGAACGCAGACCGGCGCGCCCATCTGCCCGGCCGGCGGGCAGCACGCAGAACAGCGCGCTGCGGACCGGTGTGTCGGCACCGGTCGCGCAGCGCGCTTCCCTTACACAGTGGCTTCTCCGCCGTGGGTCTTCGGAGGAAGGCGGCACACCCGCCTTCCTCCGAAGACCCACGCGGCCGCGCCGGCTCAGCGCGTCCCGACCGCCGCCCGCACCGCCCGCCGCGCCATCGCGCAGTCGTCGTGCAGCCGGCGCAGCAGCAGTCGCTGCTCCTCGCCGGAGGAGAGCACGCCCGGCCGGTCCTGGCCCGCGCCCACCGCGGGCGCCTCGCGCATGGTGCGCTGCACGGCCGTCTCGTAGTTACGGATCTCCCGGGTCAGCACCAGCATCAGGTTCACCAGGAACGCGTCCCGCGCCGCCGGCCCCCTCGCCTGTGCCAGCTGGCTGATCTGGCGTCGCGCCACCGGGGCGTCACCGAGCACCGCCCACAGGGTCGCCAGGTCGTAGCCCGGCAGATACCAGCCCGCGTGCTCCCAGTCGACCAGCACCGGGCCGGTCGGGGAGAGCAGGATGTTGGAGAGCAGCGCGTCCCCGTGGCAGAACTGGCCCATGCCCTGGCGGCCGCCCGCCTGGGCCAGGCCGTGCAGCAGCTTCTGCAGGTCGCCCAGGTCACGGTCGGTGAACAGGCCGAGCTCGTGGTAGCGCGCGATCCGTGAGCCGTAGTCCAGCGGCGCCTCGAACAGCCCGGGCGGCGGCCGCCAGGCGTTCACCCGGGCGATCGCACCGAGCGCGGCACGGATGTCGGCCCGCGGCGGCGCCTCCGCCGGGTGCCGGGTCAGCGCGGCCACCCGGCCGGGCATCCGCTCGATCACCAGCGTGCAGTTCTCCGGGTCCGCCGCGATCAGCCGGGGCACCCGAACCGGGGGGCGGTGCCGGACGAACGCGCGGTACGCCGCTATTTCGTGCTGGAACCGCTCGGTCCAGGCGGGGGAGTGGTCCAGTAAACACTTCGCCACGGCGGTCGCCCGCCCGGTGGCGCCCACGATCAGGACCGAACGGCCGCTGCGCCGCAGGACCTGGACCGGGTTGAACTCGGGGCAGATGCGCTGCACGGAGGCGATGGCCATCCGCACCTGCGCGCCCTGCGGCCCGGAGAGGTCGATCCTTCCGCTGAGAGGTCCGGCACCCGGTCCCGCCGCCCGCCGGGTCCGGCCCAGACCCTGCGCCGGCGCACCGGCGTGGGGGGCGAGATACGGCCCGCCGCCCGCCCCCATGGGACGGATCGGCCGGGGCGGGGCGGACACGGAGGACGATGCTGTGTACATGGGCGATACAGATCCCTTCGTGCGCCGACAAGTTACGTGCGCCAACCCGGCCGACGGCCGTTCGGCACCCTGGGGAGTACCTAGGGCTGCCGGGCGGGGTGGCGCTTTCCTACCTGACAACGAGTCACGGGTGGCAGACCATCTGGCGGACCCTGGCGAACCCTGGCGAATAGTCACAGCGCATCTGACAGGGGGTTAGTGTCAAGTCAGCCGAGAACCTGGGGGCTTGACGTGACCGGAGAACCCAACACCCGCCTTTCTGACCTGTTCGGCCTGGCCGGCTGGTCCAAGGGCGAACTCGCGAGAATGGTGAACCGGCAGGCGGCGGCCATGGGCCACCCGCAGCTGGCCACCGACACCTCGCGGGTCAGGCGCTGGATCGACATGGGGGAATCGCCCCGTGATCCCGTGCCCGAAGTGCTGGCAGCCCTGTTCACCGAGCGGCTCGGCCGTGTCGTGACCATCGAGGACCTCGGGTTCGGCCGGCGCGGGCGTGTGGGGAAACGGCGTGACGCGGGGAAGGAACACGACCCCGATCAACTGCCGTGGGCGCCCGAACGGACGGCAGCGGTCCTCACCGAATTCACGGGAATGGACCTCATGCTCAACCGACGCGGCATGGTGGGCGCGGGCGCCGCGCTCGCCGCCGGCTCAACCATCGCCGGCCCCATGTACGACTGGCTGCGCAGCAGCCCCGCCTCCGCCACCGACGCGCCACGCGCCAACGATCCCCAGCACGCCGACCCCGCCGGATTCGACCGGTACGAGGCCGCGCCCGTGGGCTCCGAGGAGATCGAGGCCCTGGAGCACTCGGTCGAGGTGTTCCGCGCCTGGGACGCCTCCCGCGGCGGCGGCCTCCAGCGCAAGGCCGTCGTGGGCCAGCTCAACGAGGTGGGCGGCATGCTCGCCTACCGCCACCCCGACCATCTCCAGCGCCGCCTGTGGGGCGTCGCCGCCAACCTCGCCGTACTCGCGGGCTGGATGTCCCACGATGTCGGCCTCGAACCCACCGCCCAGAAGTACTTCGTCATCGCCGCCCACGCGGCCAGAGAGGGCGGCGACCGGCCGCGCGCCGGTGAAGCGCTCTCCCGCGCCGCACGCCAGATGGTCCACCTGGGCCGCCCCGACGACGCCCTCGACCTGATGAAGCTGGCGAAAACCGGCTCGGGCGACGAGACCCTGCCCCGTACGCAGGCGATGCTGCGCACCATCGAGGCCTGGGCGCAGGCGGCGATGGGCAAGGGCCAGGCCATGCGGCGCACCCTCGGCGAGGCCGAGGAGCTCTTCGTCTCGGACAAGGGCGACGTACCGGCGCCGAGCTGGATGCAGATGTTCGACGAGGCCGACCTGCACGGCATGCAGGCCCTGGCGTTCCGCACCCTGGCCGAGCACGACCCGGCGGCCGCGTCGATCGCCCAGCGCCACGCCAAACAGGCCCTGGATCTGCGGATCAACGGCCGCCAGCGCTCCAAGATCTTCGACTACATCTCGCTCGCCTCGGCCCTCTTCATCGCCAACGACCCCGAGCAGGCGGACCGGTACGCCCGGCTCGCCCTGGTGTCGATGGGGGAGACCTCCTCGCACCGCACCTGGGACCGGCTGCGCGAAATGTACCGGCTCACCGGCCAGTTCGCGGGGTACGCCAAGATCCAGGACCTCCGGGAGCAGATCGAGCTCTCCTTGCCGCAGAGCCCGGTCGCCAAGAAGGCCAGGGGTACGCAGGCCTGATCCCCGTACGCGAACGCCGACGGAGGCCGTAACCGTCGCGCGTGCCCACCGACATGACGCACCGGCAGTCCTGAGGGTCCTGAGGGCTGCAGTCCTGAAGACCGGTCCCGCGCTCCCTCACGCCCCGATGCGGGCGACCAGCACACACGCGTCGTCCAGGCGCTCGGCCCCGCCGAACTCCTCGGCCACACCCCGTACGCACTCCTGCGCGTCCCGGGCCCGTGCGAACAGAGGGGCCAGGGCCAGCAGTCGCTCCGGGCCCGCACCCCGGTCGCCGCGCCGCGTCAGGCCGTCCGTGTGCAGCATCAGCACGTCACCGGGGAGCAGGCGCACCTCGTCCTGCTCATAGGCGACCTGGGAGGCGGCACCGAGCAGCACGCCGTCCGGGGGCGGCAGCCGACGCCCCGTTCCGTCGCGGAAGAGCAGGGGCGCGGGGTGTCCCGCCTGCGCCCACGAGAGCATGCCCGTCGCCGTGTCGACGCGGCAGCACAAGGCGCTGCCCAGAGCGGGCCGCATCGATGTTTCGAGGAGGTGGTCGAGGTGACCCATCAGGGCGCCCGGCTCGATGCCGGCGACGGCCATGCCGCGCAGCGCGCCCAGCACCATGGCCAGGGCCGAGGTGGCGGGAAGACCGTGCCCGGTCAGATCGCCGACGGCCAGCAGGGTCCGGCCGTCCGGCAGCTCCATCGCGTCGTACCAGTCGCCGCCGGTCAGGCTGCCGTCCACGGAGGGGAGGTGGTGAGCGGCGATGTCCAGGGCGCCGACGCGCTGTCGCGGAAGCCGTAGCGAACCGCGCCACGACGGCACGGCGGTCTCCTGAGCCACGACGGTCCGGCTTTCCGCGCCTCCGACGTGCTCCTCGCGCCGCGTCGAATCCCGGTTCCGGTCGACGGTCTCCTCGCTGCGGCGCAGCTCGCCGACGTCCCGGAGCACGGCCCACATGGCGGCCGTGCACCCCTCGGAGTCGAGGACCGGTTCGCCCGTCATGTGCAGCGTGCGCACCTGGCTGTCGGGGAGGACGATGCGGAACTCCCCGTCCATCGGCTGCCCGTCCACGAGGCAGCCCGTCACCATGGAGGTCAGCTTCGGCTGGTCTCCGGGGAGCAGGACGGAGGGGAGGTCGTCCAGGGAGAGGGGTGGCGAACCGGGCGGCCGGCCGAAGATCTCGTACAGCTCGTCGGACCAGCTGACCTCATCGGTGAGCAGGTTCCATTCGGCGCTGCCGACCCGGTGCGGCGTGGAGCCGGCCGCCGGGCCGTCCTCGGCCGCGTGGTCGTCCCGGACGGCGGGGCGCTGGGCGGGCAGACCGGCCTTGAGCTGACCGAGGTGCTGGTCGAGGTTGTCGAGATGCTGGACGGCCAGGTCGCACAGCGCGCGCTGCCAGCGCGCCTGAGGGTCGTCCTCGTCCGCCACCGCCGTGTTCCGTCCCACGGCGTCCACGTCTCCGCGCAGCCGCCGCGCGCGATGGATCAAGGCGTCGACGGCATCGTGCGCGGGAGGCTGTGGTGCGGGGCGGTCCGCGAACAGATGGGACGGCATCTCGTACTCCGATACAGGCGCGGTGCGGCCGGGTTTCCGGGGTCGACCGCTATCGACTGTCGCACAGGCCGCGGCAGCCCGTAAGGGATTCGACGACACTCGATGCGTTGTTGCTTCTGGCATATGCCAGCGGCTGCGCGAGAGGGGGAAACCTCCGAACGGGCGTACGGATGAGGGGTGTTGGCCTGACCCGGTGGCATAGGCGCTCCGGACTGAACGGCCCAGCGATCAATGCGCGTGCGCGCGGCAGGACAGCCCGGCAGGATGCATCCCATGCCCGAGCAGCCGTACGCCATCCTTCCCCCGCCCGCCGTTCTCGACGCCTTCGGTCTACACGGCACTCCCGAGCCGCTGGCCGGAGGTCAGGGACGCAGCGTGCGGGTCGGTGGAGCCGTCCTGAAGCCGGCGGAGGGGACCGAGGGCGAATCGGAATGGGCCGCGTCCCTCCTCGAAGGGCTGCCGAGGGGTGCCGGTTTCCGCGTGCCGCGGCCGCTGCGGTCGGCGACGGGGGCCGGTGTGGTCGACGGCTGGACGGCCGCCGAGTTCATGGAGGGCCGCTCCGGCCCCGGCGGGCGGTGGCCTGGCGTCGTCGCCGTCGGCCGCGCCTTCCACGCCGCCGTACGCGATCAGCCGCGCCCGGACTTCCTCGACCGTCGGACGCACCCCTGGGCGGTGGCCGACCGGGTCGCGTGGGGCGAGGAGGAGGGCGACGTGGTCCCGGAGCTGGCCGAGCCGTTCGAGCGCCTGCTGTCCCTGCGCCGGCCCGTGGAGGCGGTGGCGCAGCTCGTCCACGGCGACCTCACCGGCAATGTGCTCTTCGCGCCAGGACGGGACCCCGTCGTCATCGACTTCTCCCCCTACTGGCGCCCGTCTCTCTACGCGGAGGCCGTGATCATCGCGGATGGCCTCCTCTGGTACGAGCCCGCCCCTGACCTCCTCACCGGCGGCGGCGGCGACCCCCGCTGGCGGCAGATGCTGATCCGCGCCCTGATCTTCCGGCTCGTCGCGCTGAGCGGGCTGGTCGACCCGTCCTGGCGCGCCGGGGAGAAGGAGGCGGCTCGGTTCCTGGCGGCCACGGAGGCCGTGGAGCGCGGAACGTACGAGGGTCGGGCACGGCGGCCCTGACGGCCGCCGGGAACCGGGCGGCCCGGCCCGGGAATGCCGACGGGACGGGCCGCGTTACTCCACCAGAACGAAAACGAATCCCATTCCCGTTACGGGGGTGGAGTCGTCGAGCACCACGGGAGGCGCCCATGGCCCGCAACGAACTCAGGCCCGTCGTGACCCTCCGGTCCACCGCCGGAACGGGCAGCAGCTACGTGACCCGGAAGAACCGCCGCAACACCCCCGACCGGCTGGAACTGCGCAAGTTCGACGCCGCCGCCGGTCAGCACGTCCTCTTCCGCGAGACCCGCTGACCGCACGGAGCCTGCCGCACGGAGGAAGCCCTCACACGTCACCACCGCCGCCACCGGCGGTGAGGAAGGAACGCATCGATGAAGCCCCGTATCCACCCCGTCTCCCGCCCCGTGGTCTTCCGTGACCGCGCCGCGGACGTCGCCTTCCTGACCCGCTCGACCGCCGACTCCGGCGAGCGCGTGGCCTGGGAGGACGGCAACACCTACCCCGTCATCGACGTGGAGACCTCGTCGGCGAGCCACCCGTTCTACACCGGTGGCCGCCAGGTGCTCGACACGGAAGGCCGCGTGGAGCGGTTCCGTCGCCGTTACGGCACCGGTGAGGCGTCCAGGAGCTGACCGGCGCCGGCTCCGGCCGGCGGCGGAACCGGGGATTCCGTGCCATGGATCACATCCACAGGGGCGGGTTCCCGGGAACAGTCCTAGATGGTTTATCGTTCATCTATACGTGGGTGTGAGGGGGACCGTGTCCCCGGGCCTCACCACCAGCCCATGGGGAAGCTCGCACCGCCGAAGCCCCATGGAGCCCCTCGCCGAGAGGCGACCGCCCTTCGCGCCCGCACTCAAGCCGCCCCGGCTGGATTCCCCCGATCCGGCCGGGGCTTCCCCGTATCCGAGCCCTCGCGCCACCCGGGTTCGAGGGCCGTCGCCCCGGCCACCAGCACGACCGCCCCCAGCGCGGCCCCGGGGCTCCACCACCGTTCGGCCGACGCCGCGAGCGCGGCCCCGGCCACCACCGCCCCCAGCCGCCCCAGCACCCAGACGTCCCCAGGCGCCGGCTCCCGTGCCGCCGCACGGCCGACGAGGGAGGTGAGGGTCCCGGTGAAGTAGTTCGTCGGTGTCCCCCGTACGCGCCCCTGGACGCCCATCGCCAGCGCCACCAGGGCCAGCAGCCCGAGCCGTTCACCGTACGACGCGACCAGACCGAACCCCCACAGCGCGGCCGCCACTCCGAGCAGGACGACCTCGCCCAGGAGCAGCGCCCGCAGCGGAAACCCGGCCATCAGCGCACCGCACGCCACCCCGCAGGCGTACGCGGCCAAGGCGGTCACCACCCGAAGCGCCACCCCGTCCTCACCGGCCCCGGCGGCCGAGGCCCCGAGCAGAACCAGATTCCCGGTCATCACCCCCGCGAAGACCTGGCCCACACAGAGGAAGGCGAACGCGTCCGCCGCCCCGGAGGCCGCGGACAGGAGCAGCAGCGCCCACGCGCCGCGCCGGCAGGGACTCCCGGCCCGTGGCGCGGCGGGCGAGGAGGACGGAGGCGGGAGAGGGGAGTGCACGCGAGCATTCTCGGTACACGCACCCGCCCGGCCCGCGCGCCGCGCCGCTCCACCGGGCCGGCGCTCGACGCCGTCGGCCGGGCGGCCGGAGCCTCACCGCTCACGCAGGCCGTGGTCCCCGGTTCACATCGTCTCGTGGAGGTCCTTCGCGTAGTGCTCGATGGCCGGCCGGTACTGCTGGACGTGCCGGTCGTCACTGGTCGACGCCACCAGCCGCAGCAGCAGCTGCATCGCCTCGTGGTGCTCCTCCGTGTTGAACAGTGCCATCGCCAGGAACGTCTGCAGCGCCCCGTCGTCCGGGAACTCCTCGATGCCCCGGCGGAGCGTCTCCACGGCCTGCCCGTACCTCCCCAGCACCCGGTAGGTACTGCCCAGACCCAGCAGCGCCCCGCGCCGGTCCTCCGCGCTCAGCCCGGTGCCCGCCAGGCTGCGTTCGTAGTACGCCACCGCCTCGCTCTCCAGACCCAGGACGTCGTGGATCCACGCGGTCCGGTACGCCACCTCCGCGTCGTCGGGGAACTCGGCGGTCAGGGCGAGCAGCCGCTCCCGCGCCTCCCCGGCCCGGCCCTCCTCACGCAGCCGGTCGGTCTCGGCCAGCAGATCCTTCTTCTCACGTGCGCTCATGGGCCCATCGTCGCAGGCGGTGCGGGAGGGCCGGGCGTTTTTGAGGTGCGGACGCCCACCGGTGTGTTTTCCGTTCCGGTGGGGGCATCTGTCCGCCATGACTGCAGAGACGAACCCCCGTACGCGACAGGGGGCATGGGCACGCGTGTTGCTGAGGGTGACCGTCCTGACGGTGGTGCTACTGGGGCTGGTGGCCTTCTCCGTCTTCCTGGCCAAGGTGACGCTGACCCCCTCACCGGCCTCCGAGGACATCGTGACCTCGAACCTCCAACCGGGCCGGTCGCTGCGCCAGTACGCCGAGAACTACACCTTCCTCGCCGCGTGCAAGCAGGCGGGCGGCAATCTGCTGCTCGGCGTGCCCTTCGGACTGCTGCTGCCGTTCCTCGTGCCGCGCCGCCTGCGGATGATCAGCATGACGCTGCTCACCGCCGCCGTGATGGTCATCGTGGAGCTGGTCCAGGGCGCCCTGGTCACCGGCCGCGCCTTCGACATCGACGACGTCATCCTCAACACGGCGGGCGCGCTGATCGCCTATCTGCTGGTCGGCCGCCGGATCAGCCACCACTACCACGCACACGCGCACGCCCCCCGGACTCCGGCGGCGAAGCCCGCGCCGGAGCCGAAGGCCGAGGAGAAGGCGACGGCCTCCCGGACCAAGTCGAAGAACGGAACGAAGGCCCGGACCACGCTCGGGACAAAGGCCCGGACCACGCCCGGAACGAAGACCCGGGCCACGACCGAGGCGAAGGAGCCGTCCAAGGCCGGGGCGCGGACCGGCGGCACGCGCCTCGGGAAGGGCGGAGAGCCGGGCGGACGCCCCACCGGCGACACCACACGCCCCGCCTCCGGCCGCGCCCTGCTGAACCGGCTCCGCGGGCGCTGACCGCGCCGAGGCTCACCGGAACGGGGCCGCAAAGGATCACCGGAGCCGGTCCTCGCGGCCCTGGGCGCTCCGGCGGGCCTGTGTGTGCGGTCGCGGGCCCGTCCACATCCCCGTACCCGAACTGGCCCATTCCGTAAGGCAGATGGGTTGAAAGCCCGGCAGCGGGTCACATGCACTCCATGACGTCCAGCGACGCAACCACGGATCCGGCCCCGCAGAGCGGGCAGAAGCGCACGTCCCGGCCCGCTCTGCGGGGGGTGCTGAAGGTCGTCGGCGTCCTCGCCGCCGTCCTGGCCCTGATCTTCGCCGCCGGCAAGCTCAGCCTGCTGCCGGGCCTTGACAGCCTCTTCGGCGAGGAGACCCATGACCGGTCCGGCCCCGCGGTCCTCAAGTCGATCCAGGACATGAGCGCGTACGAGGCGGCCTCGGGCAACTTCCAGGTCGTCGTCGACCTGGAGAAGGACGCCAAGTTCCTGCCCGACGCGGTACGCGGCACCCGCACCCTGTTCGTCGGCGCGGGCACCGTCGGCGCCTCCGTCGACCTGGGCAAGGTCACCGAGGACGGCGTCGTCGTCAACGAGGACCGCACCACCGCCGAGATCCGGCTGCCGCACGCGGTGCTCGGCAAGCCGGCCCTGGACCCGGACCGCTCCTACGCCGTCTCCAAGCAGCGCGGACTCCTCGACCGGCTCGGCGACCTCTTCTCCGACAACCCGAGCAGCGAACAGGCGGTCAACCAGCTGGCCGTCCGGCACATCGGCGAGGCGGCGAAGGAGAGCGGGCTGACCGCCCGCGCCGAGAAGAACACCGCGGACATGCTGAAGGGTCTGCTCGGCTCCCTCGGCTTCGAGCGTGTCACCGTCCGCTACGGCGACGACCAGGGCTGATGGGCTTCGGCGACCCGGCGCGGTGACCGTCCGTCACGACCCGTGCCCGGTCGCTGTCCCACCCGTCCCTCGTGCAGCTCCCTTGACGCGTCCGCGACGATGAGTATGGTCTAGGCCAAGTGCAAGGCCTTTCCGGCACCGGTCATCAGGCCTGTCCGGCAAGGGACTTGTGGCCCTTCGCGCCTCGTAGGCCCCACACTCACGAGGCCTTGCCGCCGACCCCGGGCCCCCCACGGCCCGCCACCGCGCGGTGCGGTCTCAAGTGAAGGAGAAGCATGCACACGAAGAGGAAGACCGCACTCGCCGTCGGTGCCGTTCTCGCCCCGGTCCTCGCCCTGAGCCTCCCGGCGAGCTCCGCCAGCGCCCACGGCTACATCTCCAACCCGCCCAGCAGGCAGGCCCAGTGCGCGGCCGGCACGGTCAGCTGCGGCTCGATCAGCTACGAACCGCAGAGCGTCGAGGGCCCGAAGGGGCTGACCAGCTGCAGCGGCGGCAACAGCGGATTCGCCGAGCTCGACGACGACTCCAAGGGCTGGGCGGTCACCCCGGTGAACCGCTCGCAGGAGTTCGAGTGGAAGATCACCGCCCGCCACTCCACCAGCACCTGGCAGTACTTCGTCGGCGGCGAGAAGATCGCCGAGTTCGACGACGGCGGCGCTCAGCCCGGCGCCACCGTCACCCACCAGGTCGACTTCGGCGACAAGACCGGTCAGCAGAAGGTGCTCGCGGTGTGGAACATCGCGGACACCGTCAACGCCTTCTACGCCTGCATCGACGTCAACGTCGGCTAGCCGCAGGCCCTGTTCCACCCGTCGCGCCCCGGCCGGGCCCCAGCTCCACCCGGCCGGGGCGCGATGCTGTCCCGGCGGGGAGCAGCGGAATCCGGCATGGCGCGAACGCACCAGGTAGCCGAGCGGTTACCCTTCGTCAGCTGTCTGATTGATCATCAGCGTTCGAGGGGATCCCTGAATGAACCGCATGCGTACCGTACTTGCCGCGCTCGGCATCACCGCCGGACTGATCACCGCACCCGCCGCGAACGCCGCGCCGCAGCCCGGCGCCCCGGTCGCCGCCGAGCGGCACGAACCGTGCACCGGCGAGTACCGCGGCGACGCCCGGCTCGGCCCGAAGTGGCTGCCGAACAACCGCCTGGCCCCGGTCGGCCCGCTCCTCAAGGGCTACCAGCGCACCGGCGACCTCTCTCCGCAGGCCTTCCTCAAGAAGTACTGGGAGGGGCCCGCGGACACCGGAAGCTGGAAGTACCCGCCCAACGACGGCTTCGGCGAGGTGAACGGCGAGATCGACAAGGAGCCCGCCAAGCTCCGCACCGGCCAGCGCCTGGACCGTTTCGGCTCGGAGTACGGCGGTTACCTGGCCCCGGCCGGCGACGCCTACGCCGAGCGTGCGCTGCCTCCGCAGAACCTCAACACCCGCGAAGCGGCGACCCCTTGCGACTACCGCGTCTACAAGGTGGCGAAGCCCTTCTGGGTCTGGGAGGGCAGCATCGCCCCGTGGTTCGAGCAGCCCGGCGGCGGCCGGCAGATCAAGCTCGACCCGGTCTTCCTCAACCCGGGCGAGGGCCAGCGGCTGAACGTGAAGTGGCTGCTGGACCACGGCTACCTCACCTCGGCCGCGTAACACCTCGTGGACCGTCAGGCACTGCACGCCGCACTCGTGGAGGCCGGAATCCCCGGCGGTTACTACCGGATCGAAGGCGTCCACGAGCCGGCCCCCACCCCGACCGACTTCCTCTTCCTGCGACGGGCGGCGGACGGCGGCTGGGAGACCGGCGCATACGAACGCGGCCGGGACGAGATCCTCGCCCGCCACCCGGACGAGGCCACCGCCTGCGCGCACCTGCTGCGGCTGCTCGTCTGACCCTCCTCCCTTTGCCGGTACGGCAAAGATCCTTGTACGGGCGGCGGACGCCCGCGAATGATCGTGACCGGGCGGCCGGGCCGGACCTGAGGCCCGGCCGCCCCACCGCACCCGTCACGAACGCTCCGTACCCCTGGAGCGTCCAAGGAGGAACCGTGCCGCAGCCCTTGACGGACCCCGCCACCCCCGCCGACAAGGGCGCGGTCCACCGCCTCGTGGACACCCCCGGCGGCCGGATCCACCTCGTCGAGCAGGGCACCGGCCCCCTCGTCCTCCTCGTCCACGGCTTCCCCGAGTCCTGGTACTCCTGGCGCCACCAGCTCCCCGCGCTCGCCGCCGCCGGATACCGGGCCGCCGCCATCGACGTACGCGGCTACGGGCGCTCCGCGAAACCCGCCGCCACCGACGCGTACCGCATGCTCGCCCACGTCGCCGACAACACCGCCGTCGTCCACGCCCTCGGCGAGGAGACCGCCACGGTCGTCGGCCACGACTGGGGCTCGCCCATCGCCGCCAACAGCGCCCTGCTCCGGCCGGACGTCTTCACCGCCGTCGGCCTGCTCAGCGTCCCCTACGCACCCCGGGGCGACCTCCGCCCCACCGACGGCTTCGCCCGGATCGGCGGGGACGAGGAGTTCTACGTCAGCTACTTCCAGACCCCCGGCCGGGCCGAGGCGGAGATCGAGCAGGACGTACGCGGCTGGCTCGCCGGCTTCTACACCGGCCTGACCGGCTCCACCCTCTCCCCCGAGGAGCACGGCAAGCTCTTCTTCGTACCGCCGGGAGCGCGCCTCGCCGACCGTTTCCCCACCGGCCCGCTCCCCGCCTGGCTCACCGAGGCCGACCTCGACGTCTACAGCGGCGAGTTCGAACGTACCGGCCTCACCGGCGCCCTCAACCGCTACCGCACCATCGACCGCGACTGGGAGGACCTCGCCGCCTGGCACGGCGCGCCCATCACCCAGCCCTCCCTCTTCATCGGCGGTGCGCTCGACGCCTCCACCACATGGATGGCCGACGCCATCGACGCCTACCCGGCCACCCTGCCCGGCCTCTCCGCCGCGCACATCCTCGACGGCTGCGGCCACTGGATCCAGCAGGAACGCCCCGACGAGGTCAACCGGCTGCTGACCGAGTGGCTGGACGGGCTGCGGTAGGCAGCCTCAGCCGGCAGGGCCCCGCGTCGTCGCCGTGGCCCGGAGCAGATCCCGTACGAGAGTGAAGTCGATCTTCTCCGGGGTGCGGAAGCGGAGGCAGCCCTTGCCCATGTCGTGGCCGGCCAGCCGGTCCGCGAACGCGTCGCGCACATCGGTGCGCAGAAGGTAGACCGAGATGTACTGCTTCTGGCTCGCGAAGGCGACCTCGCCGGTCCCGTCCCGCTCGTAGACGGGCATGCCGTACGCCATCACCTCCCGGAACCCCGGCAGCTCCGCCCGGCAGAGCGCGCGCAGCTCGGTGAGTGCGGCCCGGCGCTCCTCCGGCAGCTCGGCGAGGTACTGATCGACGTCTTCCGCACGGCTCTGGACCATGCGCCGATCCTAAGGCGGGCGGCGCGCGTGTGTCGGAGCGCGGTTCGGGCGGGACGGGAGGCGAAGGTGAACGGATGAACAGTGCGAACATGCTCGCGGAGGCGTTCGACCGGGTCGGGGAAGCGGTCCACGGGGCCGTCGAAGGGCTCTCGGCCGACGACCTCAATGCCAGGATCGACGACGGGGCGAACTCGATCTCCTGGCTGATCTGGCACCTCACCCGGGTCCAGGACGACCACATCGCCGACGCCGCCTCCACCGGCCAGGTCTGGCTCACCAAGGGCTGGGCCGAGCGCTTCAAGCTCCCGTTCGACGAGGCGGCGACCGGGTACGGACACAGCAGCGAAGAGGTCGGCGCCGTCCGCGTCGACTCCGCCGACCTGCTCCTCGGCTACTACGACGCCGTCCACGAACAGACCCTCGCCTTCGTCCGCGGACTGGACGGCCGGGCCCTCGACCGCATCGTCGACGAGGCCTGGTCACCTCCGGTGACGCTGGGTGCCCGGCTGATCAGCGTCATCGCCGAGGACCTCCAGCACGCGGGCCAGGCCGCCTTCGTCCGGGGCGTACGGGAACGGGCCTGAGACCGGGGTGCGGAACAAGCGCCTCCGCACCCCGTGCACCCTCCCAACAGCGGTGCCATACTCGGAAGAAGTCCGCCGCAGAGGCTTGTCATCGTCCGAAAGGCGACACGTCATGAGCTGGGCATCGTGGACGACCAGCGGTGTCTTCGCGGGAACAGGCGGAGTCCGCACCGAAGAAGCCGGCATCCTGAGCGGAGACCTCACGGTGCATACGACGTGGTCCGACGGCCAGGCGTCGGTGGCCGTGCAGTACAGCGGCTCCTCTGACTGGTTCACCCTGGCGGGCAGCCCCGTGCCGTGCGGATCGGAGGAGGAGAGCCGCGCCTTCCACCAGAGCGTGGTCGAGGCGGTGCGCGGCGGCGACGGGGCCACGGTCCCGCCGGACGACACCACCCCCGCCGCACCGCCCGCCCCCGCCTGAGGCCTGTGCGTGGCCTGCCGGAGGCCGCCACCCGGCGCGTCCGCCGCGCCCCATAGAGTGACCCGACAAGATCCGTTCCCCACCGGGGCGGGTGCGCGGGACACGGGGCGAGGAGCGGCGATATGGTGCGTGCGGGTGCACGGCGGGCGGGAACGAGAAAGAAGCGGCCGTTCTGGGTGGAGCTCCCGCTCCTCATCGGGATCGCCTTGATCCTGGCCCTGCTGATCAAGACGTTCCTCGTCCAGGCCTTCTCCATCCCGTCGGATTCCATGCAGAACACGCTGCAGAAGGGCGACCGGGTCCTCGTCGACAAGCTGACCCCGTGGTTCGGATCCGAGCCGGAACGCGGTGAGGTGATCGTCTTCCACGACCCGGACGGCTGGCTGGACGAGGTGGCCGTCGAGCCGCCCAACACCGTGCAGAAGGCGCTGAGTTTCGTCGGCCTGATGCCGTCGGCCGAGGAGAAGGACCTCATCAAGCGGGTGATCGGCGTCGGCGGCGACACCGTGGAGTGCGCGGGCGACGGACCGGTGAAGGTCAACGGCAAAGCCCTGGACGAACCGTACGTGTTCCCCGGCAACACCCCGTGCAGCAACGACGACAAGGGCACCTTCAAGGTCACGGTCCCGCAGGGCAAGCTCTGGGTGATGGGCGACCACCGGCAGGCGTCGGCGGACTCCCGCTACCACACCGACGACCGCAACAAGGGCATGGTCCCGGTCGACGAGGTCGTCGGCCGGGCCGTCGTCATCGCCTGGCCGGCCGGCCGCTGGAACACCCTGCCCGTCCCCGCCACCTTCTCCGCACGCTGACGGCGGCCGGCCGGGTCCAGGTCCGGGTCCGTGTTTTGGTTACTTGGCCCGGCCGAACTTGCGTACGTACCGCCGCTGCCACGGGGTCTCCACTGCGCGCGGGTGGTACCCGCGTCGGACGAACGCCACCGCGTCCTCGGCGGGGACCCCGTCCAGCACGGCCAGGCACGCCAGCGCCGTCCCGGTCCGCCCCATCCCGCCCCCGCAGGCGACCTCGACCCGCTCGCCGGGCGCCCGCCGCCACACCTCCTCCAGCAGCTCCCGGGCCTGGTGCGGATCGGCCGGAAGCAGGAAGTCCGGCCACCGCAGCCACCGCGACTCCCAGCCGGCCGGCGGAGGCGTACGCCCCAGCAGATACACCGCGAACTCCGGCTCGGGGCCTTCGGGCAGCGGATTGCGCAGGCCCCGGCCGCGGATCAGGCGCCCCGAGGGCAGTGTCAGTACGGCCCGGTCGGCCGCGTCCCAGCTCTCGCTCATGCCGGTCAATCTAGCCACCGGCAGCGGTAGGGGGGCACAAGACCGGAGATCCTGTGCCCCCCTACCGTGAGCGCTTCGGATCAGGCGGGCACACCCACCCGCGAATCGACGGCCGCCGCCTCTTCGGCCGGCACCGCGGCCGTCCGGCGGGCGCCCTTGAGCAGGACGACCAGCGCGGTCGCCACGAGGGTTCCGGCGGCGATCGCCAGCAGGTACAGGAACGGTTCACCGATCAGCGGGACGACGAAGATGCCGCCGTGCGGAGCGCGCAGGGTGCATCCGAAGGCCATCGACAGCGCACCGGTCACCGCGCCGCCCGCCATCACGGACGGGATCACCCGCAGCGGGTCGGCGGCGGCGAGCGGGATCGCGCCCTCGGTGATGAACGAGGCGCCCAGCACCCAGGCCGCCCGCCCGTTCTCCCGTTCGGTCTTGGTGAACAGCTTCTTCCGTACGGTGGTGGCCAGCGCCATCGCCAGCGGCGGGACCATCCCGGCGGCCATGACCGCCGCCATCACCTTGAGGCTGCCGTCGGTCGGATCGGCGAGACCGCCGACCGCGAAGGCGTACGCCACCTTGTTCAGCGGGCCGCCCATGTCGAAGCACATCATCAGGCCGAGGACGACGCCGAGGATGACCGCGTTGGAGCCGGACAGACCGTTCAGCCAGTCCGTGAGGGCGCTCTGCAGCGCGGCGATCGGCTTGCCGACCACGATGAACATCAGGAACCCGACCACCGCCGAGGCGATCAGCGGAATCACCAGCACCGGCATGATCCCGCGCAGCGTCGGATGGACCGGGACCCGCTGGATGGCCATCACCACCGCACCGGCCAGCAGACCGGCGACCAGACCGCCGAGGAACCCGGCGTCCACGGTGAGCGCGATCGCACCGCCGACGAACCCGGGCACCAGCGCGGGCCGGTCGGCCATCCCGTACGCGATGTACCCGGCCAGCACCGGCACCAGGAAGCCGAAGGCGGCGGAGCCGATCTGGTTGAGCAGCGCGGCCCAGCTGTCCGCCTGGCCCCAGACGAAGTGGTCGGCGACCGACTTGGCGTCCGCGATCTCGTAGCCGCCGATGGCGAACGACAGCGCGATCAGCAGGCCGCCCGCCGCGACGAACGGCACCATGTAGCTCACGCCGGACATCAGATACGTACGCAACCGGACCCCGAAGTGCGCACCGTCCGCCCCCGGTCCGCCGTCCGCACCGGCCTCCGGCCCGTCCCCGCCCTGCGGTACGGCGGCGATCTCACCGCGCTCCGCCTTGCGGCGGGCCTCCGCGATCAGCTCGGCGGGCCGGTTGATGCCCGCCTTCACCCCGACGTCCACGAGCGGCTTGCCACCGAAGCGGCCCTTCTCCCGCACCTCGACGTCGTGCGCCCAGATGACCGCGTCGGCGGCGGAGATGACGGCGGGGTCCAGTTTGCTGAACCCGGCCGACCCCTGGGTCTCCACGGTCACCTCGACGCCTTCGGCCTGGCCGGCGGCGGTGAGGGCCTCGGCGGCCATGTAGGTGTGCGCGATGCCGGTGGGGCAGGAGGTGACGGCGACGATCCGGAAGGGAACGTCGGCTGTGGCTTCGGCCTCTTCGGCTGCCGGTATCGGCGCCGGCGCCGGCTCCTCGCCCCGGATCAGCGCGGCGACCGTGCCCGGATCGTCTCCGGCGCGCAGTGCGGCGGTGAACTCCGGGTCCATCAGCCTGCGGGCCAGACCCGACAGGATGGTCAGATGGTCGTCGTCGGCCCCCGCAGGCGCGGCGATGAGGAAGACGAGGTCCGCCGGGCCGTCGGCCGCGCCGAAGTCGATGCCTTGCGCACTGCGTCCGAAGGCCAGCGTCGGAGCACTCACATGCTCGCTCCGGCAGTGCGGGATGCCGATCCCGCCGTCGAGACCCGTCGGCATCTGCGCCTCGCGGGCGGCGACATCGGCCAGGAAGCCGTCGAGGTCGGTGACGCGGTGCGCGGCCACCATCCGCTCGGCGAGCGACTGCGCGGCGGCGTCCTTCGTTGCGGCGGACAGATCGAGGTCGACCAGATCCGCGGTGATCAGCTCACTCATCGCGGTGCTCCTTGCTCGGGGACCGCCGGGCGGCGGTGCGGGGGACGGAAGGCGGCGGGCTTGCGGGGGTGGGTACGGCGGTCATGGGGCGGGCTCCGTCAGCGGGCGGTCCAGAGGGACGTCGGCGCTCGACGTGACCGCCGACAGGTCGAGATCGGCCGGTGTCGGCATGAGGCTCCCGGCCAGCTGTACCGCCGCCGCCCCGTGGGCGACGGCCGAGGCGAGCGCCCGGGGCCCCTGACCGCCCGCCGTCAGGAACCCGGCGAGGGAGGCGTCCCCGGCGCCGACGTTGCTGCGTACGGTCGCCACGCGGGCGGTCGCGAAGTACGACCCGGCCTCCTCCACCAGCAGCTGGCCGTCGGCCCCCAGGCTGGCCAGCACCGCCCGGGCGCCGCGCTCGCGCAGCTCCTCGGCCGCCTTCAGCGCGTCGCCGACCGTGGTGAGCGGGCGGCCGACGGCCTCGGCCAGTTCCTGGGCGTTGGGCTTGATCACGTCGGGCCCCTCCTTCAGGGCGGCGGTGAGCGCCGCACCGGAGGTGTCCAGCGCGATCCGCGTACCGGCCCGGTGGCTCCGCGCGACCAGCTCCGCGTACCACTGCGGCGACAGCCCGCGCGGCAGGCTTCCGCAGCACGCGATCCAGTCGGCGGAGGCGGAACGGGTCCGCACGGCCTCCAGCACGTCCTCGGCCTCGGCGGCGCTGAGCTCGGGCCCGGCCGCGTTGATCTTGGTGAGCGTGGAGTCGGGTTCGACGAGCGTGATGTTGATCCGGGTGGATCCGGCGACCGGCACCCCGGCGGCCTCGATGCCGTGCTCGCCGAGCAGCCGCGCCAGCAGCGCGCCCTCCGGCCCGCCCATCGGAGCGACGGCGACCGTGCGGTGGCCGGCCGCCGCGACCGCGCGGGAGACGTTGACGCCCTTGCCGCCCGGGTCGACGCGGTCGGCCGTGGCCCGCAGGACCGTGCCGCGGACCAGGCCCGGCAGCTCGTAGGTGCGGTCCAGGCTCGGGTTGGGGGTGACGGTGAGGATCATGCGCGTACCACTTCCGTGCCCCGGCTCTCGATGGAGCGGGCGTCGTCGGGGCTGAGGCCCGTGTCGGTGATGAGGAGGTCCACGTCGGTGAGGTCACCGAAGCGGGCGAAGTGCCGCTGACCGAACTTGGCCGAGTCGGCGAGCAGGACGACCCGGCGGGCGGCCTTGATCACGGCCCGCTTCACGGCGGCCTCCGCGAGGTCGGGTGTGGTGAGGCCGCTGTCGGGCGCGAATCCGTTGGTGGCGAGGAAGACGACATCGGCGCTGATCTCGGCGTACGCGCCGAGCGCCCAGGCGTCGACCGCCGCCCGCGTCCGGTGCCGGACCCGGCCGCCGACCAGGTGCAGCGCGATGCCCGGGTGGTCGGCGAGACGGGCGGCCACCGGCAGCGCGTGCGTCACCACGGTCAGAGCCGCGTCGACGGGGACGGCGGTGGCGAGGCGGGCCGTCGTGGTCCCGGCATCGATGATCACGTTGCCGTCCGCCGGCAGCTCGGCGAGCGCCGCCTGTGCGATCCGGTCCTTCTCGTCGGCGGCCACCGCGTCCCGCTCGGCGAGATCCGGCTCGAAGTCGAGCCGCCCGACCGGGATGGCCCCGCCGTGCACCCGGCGCAGCAGCCCGGCCCGGTCCAGGGCCTTGAGATCCCGCCGCACGGTCTCGGCGGTCACCTGGAACTCCTCGGCCAGCGAGAGCACGTCGACCCGGCCGCTTTCCTGGGCGAGGCGGAGGATCTCCTGCTGACGCTCCGGTGCGTACATGTGGTTTCGTATCCGTTTCATGCCCGAGTCTGTGGTTTCGCGCTCAGGTTACGTCCGAGGTTCGGGAAAGTAAACACATTCGGGCGATGAGTGGGCAGGGGTGGACACGAGGTGGGTGCTGGTGCGGGCGCACGCGTCGGCGGGGCGCACCGATGCGCCGGTGCGCCCCGCCGTAACGCGGGTGTCCGCCGTCTCAACGCCTCCCGGGAACGCCCTCGGTCAGCGGTCGGGCGAGGAGTGGGGTGCCGGGGAGCTGGTGTCCTCCGCTGGCGAGCATCCGGACCTCGCCACGGTCGCTGATCTCGGCGCGGACGATGCCCGTCTCGTCCTCGTACACCGGAGATCCGCCCGCCCCGGTCCGGTCCGTCAGGCCGACGGCGACCACGTCGTCCTCGGCGCCGGACATCTGGAAGATGAGTTCGTAACGCTCCGTGTGCTCCATGACGGCCTCCCGGCAGGGCCTCGACGACATCCGGGCCCTGCTCCCATTGTTTCCCACCCGGGTGCGCGCCGCCCGGGGAGAGGGCGGCGGCCAACGGGCGGAGGTGGCCGGTCGATCGGGTGACTCCGGCCGGTAGGACAACATGACTGATCGCCGCGAGGGCTAGGCATGCGTACATGAGACTTGAGCCCCGACGAAAAAACCGTCTTTCCCCACGTTCCCGCAACCTCCGGGCGACCGGTGCCGCCGCCTGCCTGGCGGCCGCCGCTCTCCTGCTCACGGCCTGTGGTCAGAGCTCGGACAGTGCGACGTCCGCGGCCACCGAAGCCGCGAAGGTCGTTCCGCAGAAGACGACGGCTTCCCCGTCGGCCACCGCGGACCTGACCGAGGACCAGCAGGAACGCAAGAGGGTGCTGGACGCCACCGAGGTCACCTTCGACGACGCCGCGACGACCGCGGTCGGCGAAGTGGCCGGCGGCAAGCTCGTCGATCTGGACCTGGAAGGTGTGGACGACGACGACCGCGACGAGAGCCCCAGCCCGGCCGGCAGCCCGACCGGTAGCCCCAGCCCGACCGGCAGCCCCAGCCCGACGGGCGGCACCGCGAGCCCGACCGGCAGCCCTGCCACGACCGGTTCGCCGACCGCGAGCCCCGGTGCCGACGCGCCGGTCTGGGTCGCGGAGGTCGCCGAGAAGGACGGCACGGTCCACACCGTGCGGATCAACGCGGTCGACGGCAAGGTGATCGAGGCCCGCGTCGACGCCGACCAGGACGCCGAGGACAAGAAGCAGACGGCCGACCGGCTGGCCCAGGCCACGCAGACGCCCGAGCAGGCGGCCAAGGTAGCCACGGAGAAGAAGAAGGGGACCGTCACCTCCGTCAGCCTGGACGAGGCCGACGGCAACGACGGCAGCAGCGTCGTCTGGTCGGTCGACGTGGTCGGCTCCGACTGGAAGAAGACCACGTTCGACGTGGACGCCAAGAACGACACCATCGTCCGCGAGGAGACCGACAACGACTGACCGTCCCCGGACGGGTCACCGACACGCGGGAAAGGGGTACGCCGGACACCCGGCGTACCTCCCCCGGATGGGTCACCGACACGCGGGAAAGGGGTACGCCGGACATCCGGCGTACCCCTTCTCCTATGCTCCGTGCGGCTTCCGCCGCTCCAGCAGCCGGCAGACGAAATCCTCCTGGAGGCCGCGCAGGGTGGCCAGCAGCCGCGGGTTCGTCGCGCTGTTGACCTGCGAGGTGAGCGAGACGGTCAGCGACCGCTTGCCGTCCTTGGTGGCCGCCGCGAGCTGGGTGTAGCCGGGGAAGTTGCCGGTGTGGCCGTACACCGTTCCGCACTTCGTCCGGTACGCGAAGAGGCCGAGCCCGGCCTCGTTGCGCCCGGGGCCCGCCGGTTCGGAAGCGCCCGCGACGAACGTGAGCTGCTCACGTCGGATCCGCGGGCTCAGGTCCCGGCCGCCGGCCCAGGTGCGGATGAACGCGCCGAGGTCCTCGGGCGTGGAGACGATGCCGCCCGACGCCCACACCCCGGAGGCACTGATCGCGGTGGAGATGTCCTCCGGCGGATTCGGTGGGTCCACGTCGTAGCCGTGCAGATACGGCTTCGGCAGCCGGTATCCCTGGGGGAGCGAGGTGGCGCGCAGCCCCAGCGGCTGGTAGACGATCTCTGCCAGCAGCCGCTCGTACGGCGTGCCCGTCGCGGCCTCGGCGACCAGGGCCACGGCGATGTTGTCGGAGTTGGAGTAGCGGTACGCCGAACCCGGCCGGAACCGCAGCGGCTCCCCGGAGACGTACCGCAGCAGCTTCCGCGAGTCGAAGTGCCGCCGCGGATCGGCCGCGAACTCGGCGATGAACGCCGGCGACTCGGTGTAGTCCGGCAGCCCGCTGGTGTGGTCGAGGAGCTGGCCGACGGTGACCCGGTGCCAGGCGGCGGGCAGCCGGGGCAGCCACCGGCCGAGGGTGTCGTCGAGCGAGAGGCGCCGCTGATCGGCCAGGTGCAGCGCGACCGCGCCGCTGAAGGCCTTCGCCACGCTGGCGATCCGCATGTGGTCGGTGGGCTGCGGCGGGCGGCCGGTGCCCACCTCCGACGTACCGGCCCGGTACACCTCGCTGCGGCCGCCGGTGGTCAGTACGGCGATGGCCCCGGGCGGTCCGCCGGGCGTCTCGACCAGCGCCTGGAGCCTGCGCTGCAGTTCGCGGTCGACCGGCCCGTGCGGGCCGCCGCCCCCGTCACCGCCCGCCCGGGCCGGACCGGTCATCAGCCCGGCGAGCGAGGCGGCGGCCACGGCAGCGACGACGGCTCTTCGCCGCAGCGGCCGGGAAGGGGCGCGCAGAAGGGGACGAGTGGGCACGGGCGTACCTCCTGAAGGTGGGATCGGGACGGCGGGCCGGGCCTTTGGGAGGTCGTACGGAAGGGGGCCGGGCACCGCTTCCGCGTCCCGGGCCCGATTCGCCCGACAGCTCCCTGGCCACCGGCTGCCGCGAGCTCAGCATCAGGCGGTCGCGGGGTGCCTGCCCGCGAGGGTGGGCCGTCCGGCGGATCAGTGCCACGCCGTGGTGGTGGGGGCTTAGGAAAAGGGCTCGGTTGAGGGGCGCTGTGGAACCCGCCGGTCCCCGGTCACGAAGGGAGCTGTCGCTCCAAGGCGTGTGCCAGGCCGCGTTCGGCGTCGTCGGCCGAGGCGCGGCGGTAGGCGCTCTCGTACGCCGTGTTGCCGGCCGCCTGCCGCGCCCGGAGCTCCCACTGCTCCCGGATCGCCCCGAGCTCGGGCGTGCCGCGGTGCGGGTGGCCGATGATCCGCCAGTACGTGTGTCCCGTGCCGGAGGTGCGGGCCGCAGCGACCCCGTCCCCCTGGGCGGCGATGGCACCGGCGAGGAGGTCGAGGCCGAGGGCGATGCCGAGGCTGTCGTGGAGCTCGTGCTTGCTGGCCAGCATCGCGCGGGCGTGGTTCTCGGCGTGGCGGGGGCGGCCCTGGAGCAGGTGGATGAGGGCGAGCTGGTGATCGGCGTAGGCCCGCGCCCAGTGCTCGCCGAAACGCAGGCTTATCCGCTGGAGCCGCGTCGCCTCCTCGTACGCCTCGTCCAGGCGGCCCAGCGCCGACAGGGCGAAGAGGCGTATCACCCGGCACCGCATCTGGGAGGGGGCGTCGGCGGGGTCGCCGGGGTGCTGCCGCAGAGCATGGTCGCTGACCAGGTGCGCCGTCTGCGGCCGGCCCATCATCAGGTAGGTGAAGCTCATGGAGTGGGCCGCCAGAAGAGCCCCTTCGGCGTCCTGGCCGAGCCGCGCCGCCTCCTCGCACTCCTTACCGACGCGGCGGGCCGCCTCGTGGTCGCCCTGGAGGGTCAGCGTGATGCCGAGGGCCCAGAGCGCGCGGGTGCGGTGCGGACCGGCCGAGAGGGGCAGGGCCAGCACCCGTTCCAGATAGGCGCGGGCCTGGTGCAGATGGCCGCAGCAGCTCCAGAACAGACCGGCGCACCCGGCCATCTCCATCGCCCGCTCGGGATCCTCGGCCAGCAGGTGTTCCAGAGCCGCGCAGAGGTCCGCGTGGGTGGAGGCGACCCTGCGGTACCACTCGACCTGCTGGGGGCCCAGCCAGCCGGTGTGCGCCTGCACGGCCGTCTGCGCGAAGTGCCGGGCGTGCCGGTCGGTGAGGAGCGCGTCCTCCGCCAGTTCGGCGAGCCACATCGCTCCGTACTCGCGCAGCGTGTCCAGCATCCGGTAGCCGTCGCCGGTGCGCCGGAGCACGGACTGCTCGGCGAGGCTCTCCAGCGCCGGTGCGACCTCCGCGGCGCCGAGCGGCCCGCCCGCGCAGACCGCCTCGGCGTCGGCCGCCATGATGACGCCCCGGAAGACGGAGAGCCGCGCCCAGAGCAGGCGCTCCAGCGGGGCGCAGAGCTCGTGGCTCCAGCCGATCGTGGTGCGCAGCGCGCGGTGGCGGCGGGGCCAGAGCGTGTCGTCGCTCAGCGCGTCCAGCCGGGAGGCCAGCCGCCCGGTGATCTCCTGCGCGCTGCTCTCCCGGAGCTGCGCGCAGGCCAGCTCGACGGCGAGCGGTATCCCTTCGAGGCGGCGGCAGATCTCGGCCACGGCGGCCGTGTCGCCCGGCGAGTCGAGCGTCAGACCCGGGACGACGGTGGCGGCGCGGTCGCGGAACAGCCGGACGGCCTCGTCGCCGTCCTCGCCCGCCGAGAGCGGCGGAACTTCCACGGCGTGCTCGCCTTCCGCACCGATCGGCTGCCGGCTGGTGGCCAGGACGGTCAGCCCCGGTGCGGCGGAGAGCAGTTCGGTGACGAGCTGCCGGCAGGAGTCGACGACGCGCTCGCAGCAGTCGAGGACGAGCAGCAGATTCCGGTCGGAGAGCCACTCGCAGAGTGCGGCCACCGGACGGCGGGGACTGTGGTCCAGCAGCCCGACGCCGTCGCACACCGTCGTGGTGAGCAGCTGGTCGTCGTCCAGATGGGAGAGGTCGGCCCACCACACGCCGTCCGGGTACCGGTCCCGGACCTGCTCGGCGGTCCGCAGGGCAAGGCGGCTCTTGCCGACCCCGCCGCTCCCGCTGAGAGTGACCAGTCGGTGATCCCGAAGTGCCCGGTCGATGCTGTCCAGTTCGCTGTCGCGGCCGACGAAGCTGGTCGTCACGACAGGGAGGTTGCCCATCACGGAGGCCATCCTGCCTCGCCGAGCCGCACGGCCTCCGTCCATAGCGAAAAACAGTCAGAAACGGCTGACAATGTCTCCTGTCCGATCGAAAGTCGACACAGATGAAAGGTCCCGTCAGAGCACGCCGGCGAGCGACTCCAGGGCCTTGAGCGGGTCCGGTCCGACGGGGGCGAGCACGGCATCGGTGACGCCCGCTCCACCCAGCTCCCGCAGCCGGGCACGGGCCGTCTCCGGCGTTCCCGTGACCGTGAGCCGCGCGACCCAGGCGTCGGGCAGGCGACGGGTGAACTCCTCCCGGTTCGAGCACGCCGCCCGCAGCTCCACCAGCTCCCGGGCGATCGGGAGCGGGGCGATGTGGGCGTGCCAGTCCGGCTCGCCGATCCATTCGAGACCGGGCCGCGCCGCGGCGAGAGCCGCCTCGGGATCGGCGCCGACCGAGGCGACGTTGTAGGCGACCAGACGGTGCGGGCGGGTCGCGGCGATGTGCCCGAGGGCCGCCTGCGCGTACTCGGGAGCGACGGGCTCGGCGAGGATCGTCCCGTCGGCCACCTCACCGGAGACCGCGAGGGACTTGGGGCCCCGGACGCCCGCCAGGATGTCCGGCACCACGTCGGGCAGCGCACTGCTCTCCAGCCGGACGCCGTCGAGGTGCACGTACCGACCCTGCCTCTCCAGGGTCTCGCCGCGCAGCAGCGCGCGCAGGGCGTCGACGTACTCGTGCAGGAAGGTGAGCGGGCTCCGGGGCCACTGTCCGACGCTCCGCATCCAGCCCGGCATGCCGTGTCCCACGCCGATGTCGGTCCGGCCGGGGAAGAGCTGGGCCAGCGAGGCGATCTCCATCGCCGCGAACCCCACGTTGCGGGCTCCGGCGGGCAGCAGCCCGATGCCGACCCTGATCCGGGAGGTGGAGGCCAGCACGGCGGCAGCCTGGGCGACCCCGCCGCGGAACCCGAGGTCCTCCACCACCCACACCGAGCCGAACCCCAGCTCCTCGGCCCGGCGGGCGAACGGCAGGATCAGGTCGGTGGGCAGATCACGCGGCAGCAGGACGCCGACGGTGGGGGAGGGGGTCGGGGAAGGCACAGGTGTTCTCCTCGGGGTCTCGGCATACGGATCAGGCCGACGGCGTACAGATCAAGGCCGGAGCGTACGGATCAAGGGTGTACGGAGAACCTAGCGAACCCTGGATCCGTGGCCCCGGCCGCCAGGAGCCCGGGGGCGCTGTCAGACCCCTGCGTTACGTTGCTGCCATGACGAACTTCGTACTCGTAGCAGGCGTGCGGCTCGGCTCGTGGGCGTGGAGCGATGTGCTGCCTGACCTGCGCACGGCCGGGCGATGACGGCGGACGGCGCTCCGGAGCCCGGCAAGCAGCCCCGCGCCCAGCCGGTGACGGCACACCCGGAGATCACGTTCATCGGATGTGCCCGGTGCGGCACCCAGATCGCCGGGCTCGACGGCCGGTACGCCTGCTCGGGCTGCGGCTGGGTGAACGAGTGGACCGAGGGCCACCGGCCCCTGCCCGCAGCCCGGCGCCGCCGCACCCAGGGGACGCCCGCCCCGCGCCCGCAACAGCCCTGAACCACCTCCGAGTCGGCGGTGGCAGGCGGTGACGGGCCGCTGTCGGCAGCCGCCGGGACCGTGGTCCGGTCGTCGTTCCGGCAGGTCCGGGGCCGTCTCGGTCCCCGGACCGGGAATCGCGGCGTCCGCCGCCCACCACGTACACTCGCCCCCGCTCCGCCGACCGGCGGGGCTTTTCGCACCAGACCTGACAGGGAAATCCGCATGAGTTCCGCAGACAGCACCGAAGCACCGATCTACGCCGGCCTCGTGGAGGAGCAGGGAGACGTGCTCGCCGAGGTACGGCGCGTGGCCGAGGAGGTCCTGCGCGACGCGGACCGCGCGGTCGACTTCGGCGGCGCCCGGTCGGCCGCCGCCTTCCGCTAGAGCAGGCGCAGACAGAGCAGACCGCCAGGAGATGGACACCGCCATCACGCGGCGCGTCCATCACGAGACGATAAACGTCTTGCAACTATTGCCATGTTCTTGCGTATCCGAAGCGACGGCTTACTGAAGAACCGTCGCCGGCGAGAGTGGGTGAGGCCGCGGTACGGCCGAGTGCCTGATGGGGCACCGGTGTCACCGCGGCCACCCGGCGCCAGGCGCTGAAAGACGCGCCCCCGCCCCGGTGAGCCGCCCGCACATCTGTGCGGAGAGCGCTCCCAACCCGCCGGTGACGGACAACGGCCGAGCGCGTAATCGCCGCCGATCCGGCCCTCGTAACCCTTCCGAAACCACTCCGGAAGCATCCCGGGGGCATTCCCCGAGCTCCCCGCGCCTCTCCGCTCCTCCTCGCGCCCCCCGTATCTCTCCGTGGTTCCCGTACCGCCGAGTGCCCCCGCGCCCGCCGCCACTTGCGAACGTTGCGCAGCCGTCGTGCCCGTAATAGTCGGATCCACCCCTCCGTGTACAGCCTCATGACCGCACTTCTGCAGGCGCTTGTCGTGCGCAACGGCCGAGAGCTGTCAATGATTTACGAAATCAACGTGACATCTTGCGGACATTCGTCGGCGGTGGTTGAGTGTGGTCCGCCGCACAGCTCGGGGCTGTGGGCTTCCCGCACTCCTGCCCTAAAGGGGTCCACCGATGAGAAGTTCTGTTCTTCGTCGTACCTGCACCGTCGCCGTCGCCACCGCACTGGCCGTCACCGGCCTGGCCGCCTGCAACTCCGAGGGCGAGAGCGCCGCGGACGGCAAGACGCGCATCACGGTCAACTGCTGGCCCCAGCCGAGTGCGAAGATCGACCACCAGCGGTTCGACGAGGACGTCAAGACGTTCGAGAAGCAGAACCCGGACATCGACATCACCGCGCGCGACGCCTTCCCGTGCCAGGACCCCAAGACGTTCGACGCGAAGCTGGCCGGCGGTCAGATGGAGGACGTGTTCTACACGTACTTCACCGACACCGAGCGGGTCGTCTCCATCAACCAGGCCGCCGACATCACCGAGTACGTCAAGGACCTCAAGGCGTACAAGGACATAGCCCAGCCCCTGCGTGACGCGTACACGGTCGACGGGAAGATCTACGGCGTCCCGCGCACCAACTACTCCATGGGCCTGCTCTACAGCAAGGCCCTCTTCACCAAGGCCGGCCTCGACCCGGAGAAGCCGCCGGCCACCTGGCCCGAGGTCCAGGCCGCCGCCAAGAAGATCGCGGGCCTGGGCAACGGCACCGTCGGCTTCGCCGAGTACAGCGCCCAGAACCAGGGCGGCTGGCACTTCACCGCCCACATCTACTCGCAGGGCGGCTCGGTCGTCAGCGAGGACGGCAAGAAGGCCACCGTCGACACCCCCGAGGGCAAGGCGGTCCTGCAGAACCTCAAGGACATGCGCTGGCGCGACAACTCCATGGGCAGCAAGCAGCTCCTCATCATCAACGACACCCTCCAGATGATGGGCTCCGGCAAGCTCGGCATGTACCTCGCCGCCCCCGACAACGTGCCGCGCATCGTGAAGGAGGCCGGCGGGAAGTACGAGGACCTCGCGTTCGCCCCGATGCCCGGCGGCCAGGGCACCCTCATGGGCGGCGACGGCTACATGTTCAACAAGAAGGCCACCCCCGAGCAGATCAAGGCCGGCCTCAAGTGGCTGGAATGGACCTTCCTCACCCCCGGCCAGGGCTACATGAACAACTACGCCCGCGCCGCCGAGGACAAGTCGCCGGTCGGCCTGCCCGAGCCGCGCCTGTTCACCGGCGCCACCGACGCCAAAGACCAGGAGCTGAAGAAGGCCTCCGCCAACGTGCCGGTGGAGAACTACCAGGCGTTCATCGACGGCGGCCAGCAGCTCGACATGAAGCTGGAGCCCAAGCACGGCCAGCAGATCTACGCCGTCCTCGACGGCGCCGTCTCCGCGGTCCTCACCAAGAAGGACACCGACATCGACCAGCTCCTCAAGGACGCCCAGTCCAAGATCGACGGAATCCTGACCCGGGGCTGATCCATGAAGACCACGTCCCAGCCCGCTCCACCCGCGGTGACGCGGCCCGCCGGCGCGACGCCCCCTCCGGGGGGCGCCCGCCCGGCGGGCCGCGGGCCCCTTACCCCGCTCCGCCGGAAGATCGCCGACCAGGCCACCGCCTACGCGTTCCTGACCGGCGGCCTCCTCTGCTTCATCCTCTTCTCCTGGTACCCGGCCGTCCGGTCGGTGATCATCGCGTTCCAGAAGTACACGCCCGGCTCCGACCCGCAGTGGGTGGGCACCGCCAACTTCACCCGGGTCTTCCAGGACCCGGAGTTCGCGGCGGCCTGGCGCAACACGCTGACCTTCACCGTGCTCGCCCTGGTCATCGGCTTCGCCATCCCGTTCGTCATGGCCCTCGTCCTCAACGAACTCCGCCACGCCAAGGCGTTCTTCCGGGTCGTCGTCTACCTGCCGGTGATGATCCCGCCGGTGGTCAGCGCCCTGCTGTGGAAGTGGTTCTACGATCCGGGCGCGGGCCTCGCCAACGAGGTGCTCGGCTTCCTCCACCTGCCGACGTCGAACTGGACCAACGGCGCCGACACCGCGCTGGTCTCCCTCGTCATCGTCGCCACCTGGGCCAACATGGGCGGCACCGTCCTCATCTACCTCGCCGCGCTCCAGGGCATCCCCGGCGAGCTGTACGAGGCGGCCGAGCTGGACGGCGCCTCGCTCTGGCAGCGCATCCGGCACGTCACCATCCCGCAGACCCGCTTCATCATCCTGATGCTGATGCTGCTCCAGGTCATCGCGACGATGCAGGTGTTCACCGAACCCTTCGTCATCACCGGCGGCGGGCCGGAGAACTCCACCGTCACCGTGCTCTACCTGATCTACAAGTACGCGTTCCTCTACAACGACTTCGGCGGCGCGTCCGCCCTCAGCGTGATGCTCCTGCTGGTGCTCACCGCCTTCTCCGCCCTGTATCTGCGACTCACCCGCACCGACTGAGAGGAGCGGTCGCCCACCATGACCCGGACAGCTCCGCCCCCGGTACAGCAGCCCGTCGCCGCCCTCGCCGGGCGGCCGGCGGACGCACCCGCCGAGCGCTCCGTACGCACCCTCGTCTCCCCGCTCGCCCTCGCCGGCCGGCGCGGCAAGGTCACGTACTGGTCGGTGTTCGCCCTCGTCGTCGTCCTCTTCGCCTTCGCGTTCCTCTTCCCCGTCTACTGGATGGTCACGGGCGCGATGAAGCCGCCCGAGGAAGCGGTCCGCACCCCGCCCACCCTGGTCCCCGAGCAGTGGCAGGTGACCGGCTACACCGACGCCTGGGACCTGATGCGGCTGCCGACCCACCTGTGGAACACGGTGGTCCAGGCGACCGGCGCCTGGGTGCTCCAGATCGTCTTCTGCACGGCCGCCGCCTACGCCCTGTCCAAGCTGAAGCCCGCCTTCGGCAAGGTGATCCTGGGCGGCATCCTCGCCACCCTGATGGTCCCGGTCCAGGCTCTCGTCGTACCGAAGTACCTGACCATCGCGGACATGCCGCTGATCCATGTCAACCTGCTGAACGACCCGCTGGCCATCTGGCTGCCGGCCGTCGCCAACGCTTTCAACCTCTACCTGCTCAAACGGTTCTTCGACCAGATCCCGCGGGACGTCCTGGAGGCCGCCGAGATCGACGGCGCGGGAAAGCTCCGTACGCTCTGGTCCATCGTGCTGCCCCTGTCCCGGCCGGTGCTCGGCGTCGTCTCGATCTTCGCGCTCGTCGCCGTGTGGCAGGACTTCCTCTGGCCCCTGATGGTCTTCTCCGACACCGAGAAACAGCCGATCAGCGTCGCCCTGGTCCAGCTCTCCCAGAACGTGCCCCTGACCGTGCTGATCGGCGCCATGGTCATCGCGAGCATCCCGATGGTCCTGATGTTCCTGGTCTTCCAGCGGCACATCATCGCCGGGATCAGCGCGGGCAGCACCAAGGGCTGACCGACCGGCCGCACCGAGGGACGGCCGACCGGCCGCACCAAGGGCCCCTCCGACCCGCCGCCGCCCCCGGCCTTCCCGCCCCGCTCCGGGGCGGCGGCGTCAGAACCTCCAGCTCCTCCCTGTTGCGCGGACCGGCACACCCCGCCGGCGACCGCGCCCCGTCCGAAAGGAACCCGCCTTATGGAAGGCAGCCAGCTTGCCGCCGACGACTGGTGGCGCTCGGCCGTCATTTACCAGGTCTACGTCCGCAGCTTCGCCGACGGCGACGGCGACGGCACCGGCGATCTGACGGGCGTGCGGACCCGGCTGCCCTACCTGGCCGAACTCGGCGTCGACGCCCTCTGGTTCACGCCCTGGTACCTCTCGCCGATGGCGGACGGCGGCTACGACGTCGCGGACTACCGGGTCATCGACCCGGCCTTCGGCACGCTGGCCGAGGCCGAGAAGCTCATCGCCGAGGCCCGGCAGGCGGGGATCCGGACCATCATCGACATCGTCCCGAACCACGTCTCCGACCAGCACGTCTGGTTCCAGGCGGCGCTGGCGGCGGGCCCCGGCAGCCCGGAACGCGAACTCTTCCACTTCCGCCCCGGCCGCGGCGAGGACGGCGAACTCCCGCCCAACGACTGGGAGAGCGAGTTCGGGGGAGTGCCCTGGACCCGCACCGAGGACGGCGAGTGGTACCTGCACCTCTTCGCCACCGAACAGCCCGACCTCAACTGGGCCCATCCGGCCGTACGCCAGGAGCACGAGGACGTCCTCCGCTTCTGGTTCGAACGCGGTGTCGCCGGGGTCCGCATCGACTCCGCCGCCCTCGTCGCCAAGGACCCGGCGCTCCCCGACCTCGCCGGACACCCGGGACCGCACCCGTACGTCGACCGCGACGAGCTCCACGACATCTACCGGGGCTGGCGGGCCATCGCGGACGAGTTCGACGGCATCTTCGTCGGCGAGGTCTGGCTCCCGGACTCCGAGCGCTTCGCCCGCTACCTCCGCCCCGACGAGCTGCACACCGCCTTCAACTTCAGCTTCCTCAGCTGCCCCTGGGACGGTGAACGGCTGCGCCGGTCCATCGACGAGACCCTTGCCGAACACGCCCCCGTCGGCGCCCCCGCCACCTGGGTCCTCTGCAACCACGACATCACCCGCACCGTCACCCGCTACGGCCGCGAGGACACCAGCTTCGCCTTCACCGCCAAGGCGTTCGGCGTCCCCAGCGACCCGGAACTCGGCACCCGCCGCGCCCGTGCGGCAGCCCTCCTCTCGCTCGCCCTGCCCGGCTCCGTCTACCTCTACCAAGGCGAGGAGCTGGGCCTGCCGGAGGCCGACGTACCGCTGGACCGCATCCAGGACCCGATGTACTTCCGCGCCCAGGGCCGCGCCCCCGGCCGCGACGGCTGCCGCACCCCGCTGCCCTGGGCGGCGGACGAACCGTACGCGGGCTTCGGCTCGGCGGTGGAACCCTGGCTGCCGCTCCCGGCGGACTGGGCCTCCCGCGCCGCCGACCTCCAGGCCACCGACCCCGACTCCATACTGGCCCTCTACCGCGAGGCCCTGCGGCAGCGGCGCTCGCTGCCCGAACTCCACACCGGACAGCTGCGCTGGCTGAGCGAGGAGCGGGACGTCCTCGTCTTCGCCCGCGGCGCCACCCTGGTCTGCGTGGTCAACCTGGCCGAGAGCCCCGCCGAACTCCCCGCGCACACCGGCGTACTGCTGGCCAGCAACCCCCTGGACGAGGACGGCCGGCTGCCGAAGGACACGGCGGTGTGGCTGGCCGTCTGACCTCCGTACGTTGAATGGTCGGACCACTCCGGAGGGGATGGTCCGACCTCGTAGAGGCGGCGATCCCACCTCAGAGAGGCAGTGAAAGGTCTGACCTCACAGAGGCAAGCGGTCCGACCTCTCGTACGGCGGACCGCCTCGGCCCCGGACCCCGCAACGGCGTCCGGGGCCGGGCCCTTCAGGCCGCCGCGACCGCGCCCCGCCCCACCGGATGCAGCGCCGCGTACTCCAGCGGCGCCGACGGGTCGATCGACACGTCCAGCGGAGCGGGCCGAGCCCCCGCCCGTACGAGCAGGTCGCCGACGGCCGCGATCATCGCGCCGTTGTCCGTGCACAGCCGCAGCGGCGGTACCCGCAGGGTGATCCCGGCCGCCCGGCACCGCTGCTCGGCCAGCTCCCGTACCCGCGAATTGGCGGCCACCCCGCCGACCACCACCAGGGTGGACACCCCGTGATCGCGGCAGGCCGCCACCGCCTTACGGGTCAGCACATCGGCCACCGCCTCCTGGAGCGACGCGGCACCGTCGGCCAGCGGCAGCTCCCCGCCCTCCACGCGCCGCTGCTCGGCCCAGCGGGCAGCGGCGGTCTTCAGCCCGGAGAAGGAGAAGGCGTACGGGGCGTCCCGCGCACCGGTCATCGGGCGCGGGAACGCCACCGCACCCGGATCACCCTCCCGCGCCACCCGGTCGATCGCCGGACCGCCCGGATACGGCAGCCCGAACACCCGGGCCACCTTGTCGAAGCACTCACCGGCCGCGTCGTCCACGGTGTCCCCGAGATGCACGATCGGGTCGCGGGCCAGGTCGCGGACGAGGAGCAGCGAGGTGTGGCCGCCGGAGACGATCAGCACCACGCACGGATCGGGCAGCGGCCCGTGCTCCAGGGTGTCGGCGGCCACGTGCCCGGCCAGGTGGTGGACCCCGTACAGCGGCACATCCAGCGCGTACGCCAGCCCCTTCGCTCCGGCCAGCCCCACCTGGAGCGCTCCGGAGAGCCCGGGCCCGGTGGTGACGGCGACCGCACCGATGTCCGACATCCGCAGCCCGGCGCTGTCCAAGGCCTGCCGTACGACCGGGGCGAAGGCGTGCACATGGGCCCGCGCGGCGATCTCGGGCACCACACCGCCGAAGCGCGCGTGCTCGTCCATGCTCGACGCGAGCGCGTGCCCGAGCAGGCGTCCGTCCCGGACCAGACCGGCTCCGGTCTCGTCGCACGACGACTCGATCCCGAGCACCACGGGAGAGCCCACGGCCGCCTCCTTGCCATCGATCAGTAATTGCAACCTATGTGCAACAAGGTAGCCGACGGGCCGTCGTAGCCGCGTACCGGATCATGAGGCCCGGTGCTCCAGCAGCGTCGTGGCCAGCTCGAACCGGTACGGCACCGGGCCCGTCACCCCGCCCTCCACCAGGCTCGCCCAGCGGATGTCCAGGGTCCGGCCGGCACCTCCGTCACCCGCCGCCCCCGTCCGGCTCCGCCGACAGCGGGCGCCCCGCGTCCAGCTGCCGCCGGAGCCGCGCCCCACGCGCACTGTTCTCGTCCCCACCAGGGCCCCACAAGCCGAGCACCCCACCTCACCCCGGCTGAGTATCCGAACTCAGGTCCGAGGAGCACGCCGCCGCGACGATGATCACGACCGCCCGGGCCACCCCACCAGGACCTCAGGAGAACCGTGCTCAGCAGCGTCGCAGCCGCCGTCATCCCTTGCCTCGGCCGCCTGACGGTCACCTCCGACCACACCGCCGCCCCGGCGCCCGGCTCCATCATCGTCGCCAACCACACCTCCCTCGCCGACCCCGGCGTCGTCCTCGCCGCCCTGCTCCGCCTGGACGTCGAACCGGTCGTCCTCGCCACCGCCGGCCTCTGGCGCGTCCCGGTCCTCGGCCGGCTCCTGGAGCGCGGCGGCCACGTCCCGGTACACCGCAACACCCACCGCGCGGCCGACGCCCTCGACACGGCGGCCGCCGCGCTGCGGGCGGGACGGCACGTCCTCATCTACGGCGAGGGCCGGATTCCGCTGCGCACGGACGCCGCCGAGGCGCCGCCGGAGAACTTCCGCAGCGGCCTCGCCCGGCTGGCCCACGCGTCCGGCGCGCCCGTCGTCCCGCTCGGGCAGGCCGGTGCCCGCCGGGTGACCTCCGGTTCGGGCGCCAAGCAGATCGCCGGGCTCCTCACCGCCCCGGCTCGCCGCCCCCGGCTCCACGTCCACCTGGGCGCCCCGCTGCACCTGCCGCCAGGCGTCGACGCCGCGACCGCCACCGCCCGCGAAGCCGTCACCGCCGCCTGGCGCACGGCCGCCCGGCACCTCGGCGAACCGGCTGCTGCGCTCGCCGTACGGTGAAACCGGCCGCGGCCGCACGGTGAGACGGGTACCCGCCCGGGTGGCGCCGCCGACCCCGGCAGCGTAGGTATGGAAGGCATGTTGTTCCGGCGAGGAGACGGATCCCGATGATGGAGGCCGAGCGGACCACCCCTGTGCACGGCGTTCCCTGCTGGGTCAGTCTCATGACCCGGGACCCGCGCGCCGCACAGGACTTCTACACGGCCGTCCTCGGCTGGAACTTCCGCTCCGGCACCCTGGGCGAGGGGTTCACCGTCGCGCACGCCGACGGCCTGCCCGTCGCCGGGATCGGCCGGATCGGGCCCGGTCTGCCGACCGCCACCACCTGGACCCCGTACTTCGCCGTCGCCGACGTGGACGCCACCGCCGCCCGCGTACGGGAACGCGGCGGCACCATCGCCGTCGGACCGATCCGGCTCGGCCCCGGCAGAGGAGCCGTCGCCGCCGACCGCGAAGGGGCGGGGTTCGGCTTCTGGGAGGGCCGCACACCGCCCTGGTCCATCGGACGCGGCAGCGCACCCGCCGCCCTCGAACTGCGCACGAGCCACGCCTTCGACGCCGCGATCTTCTACTCCGAGGTCTTCGGCTGGGACCCGCACGACCCCGGCGGCTGCGAGGTCGGCTATGTGTACCAGCAGGACACCGTCGTCGTCCGCCAGGGCGGCCTCACCGTCGCCACCCTGCGCGGCGGCGGCGACGGGGCGTCCCCCGACCCCCGGCTGCGCCCCCGGTGGCACGTCCGCTTCCAGGTCGACGACCTGACGGCGGCCACCGAGGCCGCCCGGAAGGCGGGCGGCGAGGTCGCGCCGCCGACCGTCTCCCCGGACGACGGACCCGAATCGATGATCGCCGACCTGGAAGGCGCCCTCTTCACGGTCAGCTCCCGCCGGAAACCCGAACCCCGCGAGTGAGGGGGCACGCGCGTATCAGCAGGCGCGGAAGACGTACCCCTGCCGCCCCGCGGGCCGGACGTCGAGGTCCCGCTGGACCACGGAGAGCTTCGCGCCGACGGCCGAGCAGGCCTTGGAGAAGTCGCGGGCGGTGTACTCGATGACGAAGACCTTGTTGCCGTACGCGGTGGCGTAGTCGGCGCACTCGTCGTAGCGGCCGCACTCCTCGGCGACCGCGAAGTCGAAGCCGATGCTCTTGCGCTGTCCCAGCAGGTCCGTGGTGTTCTTCTGGCCGATCGCCAGCCCCGCCGCGTGCGCCCGCGTGGCCAGCAGCTTGGCGAACGCCGCGTTGTGCGCCCGCGTGAGCCGGCCTCCGGAGCGCTCGTACGAGTCCAGGTTGTCCGGCTCCACCGCCTGGAACCCGGACTTCGCGCAGCCGTCGATCCAGCCGCCGACGATCTTCGCGAGCCGGGTCCGCTTGGCGGCCGTCGAGGTGTCCAGCAGCGCCTCGCCCCACGCCTCGTCGTTGACCGGCTTGCCGCTGCCGTCGCGCAGCAGCAGGTCCGGGTTCTGCTTCTGCCACCAGTCCATCGCGTCCGGCTGGGTCTGGAAGGCGTTGACGTAACAGACGTTGTACAGACCGCGTACGGGCTTGGCGCCCCGGTCGCGCGAGAGCGCCCTGACCCCGGCGGGCGGGGTGTAGGCCCCGCCGATCTGGTAGTCGAAGGTGGCGTTCGCCGTCGGGAGGACGACCTTCGGCGCGGGCTTGGCCGCGAAGGCGCTGGAGAGCAGGAAGCCCGCGCCGGCCGTCACGGCGACCCCGCCGGCCAGGGCCGCGAGCGTGGAGCGGCGGCGGAGGAACGGGGTGGCGGCGTGCTGGGGCATGGGGAGGCTCCTGTGCGTGGTCTGTGTACCTGCCCCCGCATCATGGACGGCCGATCATGAGCGAATCGTGAGCGTCACCTGTCGCCCTTCCGCCTCCGCCGCGACCGGACCGGCGCGAGCCGCAGCACGAACACCGCACCCCCGCCCGGCCGGGCACGCACGGTCAGGCCGCCCCGATGAGCGCGGGCCACCCGGCCCACCAGGGAGAGGCCGATGCCCGTACCGCCGCCCGGCGAGCGGAACCGCTCCATCAACTCCGGCAGCCGCCCGGGCTCCACCCCCACACCCCGGTCGGCGACCGAGACCTCCGGTCCGCGCACGGCCACGAGCACCTCGGCCCCGCCCGCCTCCCCGGGCGTACGGCCATGGCGTACGGCGTTGTCGAGCAGGTTGCGCACGGCCACCCGTACCAGCGCCGCGTCCGCCGCGACCACCGACTCCTCCAGCCGCAGCTCCACCCGGTGCCCGCCCTCCGGCAGCTCGGCGCACACCTCCTCCACGAGCTGGTCCAGCCGCAGCGGCTCCGCCCGTACGGAGTCCACGGCGGCCTCCAGCCGGCCCCGCGTCAGCAGGTTCTCCACCACCTGGTCCATCCGGTCCGCCGCCCGCCGGATCCTCGGCAGATGGGCCTCCGGCCCGCCGGTCCCGCGCTCGGCCATCTCCACCGAACCGCGCATCACCGCCACCGGAGTCCGCAGCTCGTGTGCCGCGTCGGCGAGCAGCCGCTCCTGCTGCTCCAGCGCCTGCCAGGCGGGCCGCATGGACCGCCCGGAGAGCAGGTGGCCGGTGAGCGCGGCCAGCGCACTGAGCGCGGCGCACCCGACGACGAGCGAGAGGACCAGACTGCGGTGCTCGGCCGACCCGTACGCCGGGTCCCCGACCGCGACCGCCGCGCCCGCCACCTCGTCGGTCGCGTCGTGCCAGAAGGGCACGGCCAGCAGCCGGACAGAACCGCCCGTTCGGTCGCGGGCCTCCTGACGCACGGTCTCCTCCGTACGCATCGCCGAACCCGCCGCCTGGGCGAACGCCGAGGCCGGTACGTCGAACTGCTGGACGCTGCCCCGGAACACCACGGCCGGACCGCCACCGGGCCGTTCCTCCAGGACCACGATCTGCGGTGTGCCGGCGGTCGCCTCGTCGTCGGCCAGGCCGTCGAGGCGGATGCGGTCGTCCTGGTAGTAGACGAGCGAGGCGGCGACGGCGGCCCGGCGGCGCATCTCGTCGTACTCGGCGGCCTCCCGGGACCGGTCGTCGGTGCGGATCACCAGCCAGGAGAGGCAGCTCAGCCCGGCGACGGTGATCAACGTGTACGCGGCGGTCAGCCGCAGCTGGAGCCGGCGCAGCCGCCTCCGGGCCGGAGAGCCGCGCCGCGCGGAGCCGGAGCCTCTCGTGCGCCTCACGCCGGGCCCATCAGGAACCCCTGGCCGCGCACGGTCCGCACGAGAGACGGACTGCCGAGCTTGCGCCGCACTCCGGCGATCACCGCGTCCACCACATTGGAGACCGGGTCGGCCATCTCGTCCCAGCAGTGCTCCAGCAGCGCCGTCCGCGTGACGACGCTGCCCTGGTGGACCAGGAGCTGCTGGAGCACGGCGTACTCCTTCGGGCTCAGCGAGAGCAGCACCCCGCCCCGCCGCACCTCACGCCGCGCCAGGTCCATCACCACATCGGCGCAGCTCAGGAAGGCGGGGAGCCGCTCGGCCGCCCGCCGGGTCAGGCTGCGCACCCGCAGGACCAGCTCACGCATCGCGAACGGCTTGGCCAGATAGTCGTCCGCCCCGCTCTCCAGCCCGCGCACCCGGTCGTCCAGGGCGTCCAGGGCGGTGAGGCAGAGCACGGGCACCGACCAGCCCGCTCGGCGCCTGCTCTCCAGCCGCGTGAGGGAGTCGCCGGAGGGCAGCATCCGGTCCAGGACCACACAGTCGTACGCGGTGACGTACAGCATCACGTCCGCCTCCGGCCAGTCGTCCGCACCGTCGACGGCGAACCCCGCCTCGCGCAGCCCCGCCGCGATCACGGCCCGCAGGTCGTCGTCGTCCTCCACCAGCAGCACGCGCAAGGAGACGCCTCCGGGTCACTCGGGGTGGCCCCCGGGCGCTCCGGGCCTGGGGGAGGGACCCGTCATCCTAAGCGTCCCCGTCGAGCGCCTCGGCCGCCTCCGCCACGACCGCCTCGGCCACGGTGGCGAGCGCCGGTGAGTCGAGTTTCCACTGCTGCCAGTACAGCGGGACGTCGATGTGCCGGTCCGGTGCGAGGACGACCAGGCGGCCGGTGTCCAGCAGCGGACGGGCATGGACATCGGGCAGCATGCCCCAGCCCATCCCCGCGGCCACGGCGTCCACGAACCCCTCCGACGTCGGTACGAAGTGGCGCCGCGCACCCGCCCGCCGACCGCACCCGAGCGCGCGGACGAAGGAGTCCTGGATGTCGTCGCGCCGGTCGAAGTCCACCACCGGCGCGTCCGCGATCAGCTCGCGCAACGGAGTCGCCGTACCGAGCCCGAGCCACCGCCCGGCGAAGGCCGCCGTCGCCACCGGCAGATAGCGCATCCGGCCCAGGCTCCGCACCGAACAGCCGGACACGGCCTCGGGCGAGGAGGTCACCGCCGCCATCACCAGCCCCTCGCGGAGCAGCGCGGCCGTATGGTCCTGGTCCTCCCGGCGCAGCTCGTAACAGATGCCCAGCTCCTCCGGTACGCGGCCGAGAGCCGGCAGGAACCAGGTCGCCAGCGAGTCGGAGTTCACCGCGACCGTCAGCCGCGTCGGCTCGCCGGGTCCGGACATCCCGAGCGCCGCCTGCGCGTCCTGCTCCAGCCGGGCCAGCTGCCGGGCGAAGCGGACCACGACCTCGCCGGACTCGGTGGGCCGTACCGGCTTCGTCCGCATCAGCAGCACCCGGCCGGTGCGCTGCTCGAGGGCCTTCACGCGCTGGCTGACCGCCGACGGCGTCACGTGCAGGGCGTGGGCCGCCGCGTCGAAGGTGCCTTCGTCGACGACGGCCAGCAGGGTCCGCACCTGATCGAGCGGTAGTTCCGACATCACAGCAGCTAATGATACGTAAGAATCATTAGCTGTACACAGAGGCCGGACCTCCCTAGCGTCTGCGTCATGACCAACGCCCTGACCACCGCGGCCGCCGGGTTCGGTACCGGCCTCTCCCTCATCGTCGCCATCGGCGCCCAGAACGCCCTGGTCCTGCGCCAGGGCGTCCGCCGGGAGGCCGTCCTCGCTGTGGTCGCCATCTGCGCCCTCTCCGACGCGGTCCTCATCACCCTCGGGGTCGCCGGCGTCGGCGCCGTCGTCGTGGCCTGGCCGTCCGCCCTGACCGTGGTCTCCCTGCTCGGCGGCGTCTTCCTGATCGGCTACGGCCTCCTCGCCGCGCGCCGGGCCTTCCGCCCGTCGGCCCTCCTCGCCCAGGACGCGCCTTCGGGGGCGAAGCGGGGCGTGGTGCTCGCCTGCCTCGCGATGACCTGGCTCAACCCGCACGTCTATCTCGACACGGTCTTCCTCCTGGGCTCCGTCGCCGCCGACCAGGGTCCGCAGCGCTGGACCTTCGGACTCGGCGCGGTCATCGCCAGCGTCTGCTGGTTCGCCGCCCTCGGCTTCGGCGCCCGGCTGCTCAGCGGGGTGCTCGGCCGTCCGTCGTCGTGGCGCGTGCTGGACGGACTGGTCGCCGCGATGATGATCGGCCTCGGTGCTCGACTGGCCCTGACCGCCTGACCGCCTGACCGCCTGACCGCCTTGAGGGAGTCAGTACGCGGGCGCCAGCCGGGCGAGGTGAGTGGTGCGCTGGGGGCTGAGGTCCAGGGCGGTGAGGATGGAGGGGGCGGCGATGCTGGGCAGGATGTGCCGCTGGAGCGTGATGTAACGCTGTTCCAGATCGCGGTAGTTGGTGAGCGTCTGGGAGACGGCCTGGATGCCGGTGAAGGCCGCGACATAGACATCGGCGGTCTCCGCGGGGTTGACGTGCGGCAGGAGTTCGCCGTTCTGTTTGGCTTGGGCGAGGAGGTCGTGGGTGGTCCGGTGCCAGCGAAGGAACGGGCCGGTGCGGTCCAGGCCCTGGGCCTGCTGGTCCATGGAGAGACGGACTCCGGCGCGGGTGAGGAGACTGGTGTGGAGGCGATGACTGAACAGCATCCCCATGTCCACCAGCTCCTGGAGCTTGAGGAGTTGGTCGGGAGCCGGCGGCGGGGGCTCCTGCGCCTCGATCACACCGAGCGCGAGCTCCTCCTTCGACGGGAAGTGGAAGTAGAGCGCGCCTTTCGTGACCCCGGCGATCTTGAGAATTTCGGTGATGGTGGCCGCTTGGTAACCGTACTTCTCGAAAATCTCGGCCGCTGCCATCAGGATTGCCTGGCGGGTACGGATCGCCCGGTCCTGCTTGGCCATCCCTGTCTCCTTCGTCGGGCTGTGCCGGTCGTGCGGCCGGACCGGCGGGGCGTCAGGCGATCTGTGGGCATAGAAAAAAAACCGCTTAGTCTGTATCTTATCAGCGCGTGTGCACCGCAGGAACGGCTCGCCCAACACATGACCCCTGGGGGGAGTTATGCCAGAAGCAGCAGTGTTGACCGGTCCTGCAGCGGCGTCGGCCGTGGGCTCGGAGGTCCGAGTGGTGCATCCGGTGGGAATGGAGCTGGTCCACAGGAGCAGGGCCGAGGACGCCTTTCCGCGCAACTGGCAGCGGCTGGGGCCGGATCGGTTCCACGTGGAGGCGGTGCTCCCGCACGACCATCCGTTCTTCGCTCCGGTGGGCGCCGACCGCCATGACCCGCTGCTGGTGACGGAGGCGATGCGGCAGGCGGCGATGCTGGCCTTCCACGCCGGGTACGGAGTCCCCGTCGGCCACCACTTCCTGATGGCGGATCTGGACTACGCGACCCGCCCCGAGTACCTGGTCGTGGGGGGCCTGCCCACCATCATCGACGTGGAGGTGACCTGCTCCGATCTCAAGTGGCGCGGTGGGAGGCCGGTTCAGGGCCGCGTGGACTGGGTGGTGCTCCGCGCGGGCCGGCTGGTCGCGACGGGCGTGGGCGTGACGAGGTTCACCAGTCCGCGGGTCTACCGGCGGATGCGCGGCGGATCGGCGGAGCCGGGCGTGGCGATACCGCGTACCGCGCCGGTCGACGCCGCCCGGGCGGGCCGTGACCGGGCCGAGGACGTGGTCCTCTCGGAGGGCTCCCGCGCCGGCCTGTGGGAGCTGCGCGTGGACACCCGGCATCCGACGCTCTTCCAGCGGCCCAACGACCATGTGCCGGGGATGCTGTTGCTGGAGGCGGCCCGGCAGGCGGCGTGCCTGGCCGCCGGGGACCGGGGGTTCGTCCCGGCCGAGGGGCGTACGCACTTCCACCGGTACGCGGAGTTCGGCAGCCCGTGCTCGATCGCCGCGGAGGTCGTGCGGAGCGTGTCGCCGGGCGAGGCGAGGATCCAGGTGACGGGCCGCCAGGACGGCGAGCCGGTCTTCGAGACGGTGCTGGCGGGCCCGGTCGGCGCGGGCTGAAGTCGCCTGCGCGGGAGCGTTGTTGCGGTTGGACGGCAACTTCATGACGGTGTGTGAGGAGTGCGTGGCGTGATTCTGGTGACAGGTGCGACCGGGACGGTGGGCGGCGAGGTCGCCCGTCTGCTGGCGGCCGACGGTCCGGTACGGATCCTGGCGAGGCGGCCGGAGCGGGTGATGGTGCGCGGGCCCGAAGTCGAAGTCGTGGCGGGGGAGTACGGGGACCGCGACTCGCTCGACCGGGCGCTGCGCGGGATCGACTCGGTGTTCCTCGTGACGAACAGCCCCACGGAGCCCGATGACGAGAGGGTCGCCGCCGCGTCCGCGGCGGCGGGCGTCCGCCACCTCGTGAAGCTGTCGATGATGGCGGTGGAGGAGCCGGACGCGGACGACTTCATCACCCGGCTCCAGCGGGGCAACGAACAGGTCATCAGGGAGTCCGGAGTGCCCTGGACGTTCATCCGGCCCAGGACCTTCATGTCCAACACGCTCTCCTGGGCCAAGGTCATCGCGTCGGACGGTGTGGTGCGCGCCCTCTACGGGCGCTCGCCGGTCGCGTGCGTGGACCCACGGGACATCGCGGCGGTGGCCGCCGCCGTCCTCACCGGTCAGGGCCACGAGGGGCAGGCGTACGCGGTGTCGGGCCCGGAGGCGATCACCGCGTACGAGCAGACGGCTCAGCTCTCCGACGTGCTCGGCCGGCCGCTGCGCTTCGAGGAACTCACCCTGGACCAGGCGCGCGAGGCGCTGCTCGCGCGGTATCCGCAGCCGGTGGCCGAGGCGTTCATGGAGAGCGCGGAGCGCCAGCGGGCCGGGGCCAAGGCGGCCGTGCTGCCCACCGTCGAGAAGTTGACGGGCCGCCCCGCCAGGACGTTCCGTACCTGGGCGGCGGACCACGCGGACTCTTTCGGCACGGCCGGCCCCACCGGATAGCGGCCGTCGCGCGGTCACGGAGGCCGTTCCGCGCATACGTTCCCCTGGAAATCAAACCGGTAAGTTGGTTTCATATTCCCCATGACGCTGCTTCACCGCTCCGGCGGAGAGCCCCCGGCCTCCGTGGCCCACGGCCCACGGCCCTTTCCCGTCCGTCTCTCCCTCCGGCGGAGGCCCCGGTGACCAAGCAGCTGCGCGCCGCGCGCACCCGCCAGGCCCTCATCCGCTCGGCGGCGATCGTGTTCGAGCAGCACGGGTACGGGCAGGCGCGGCTGGCCCTGATCAGCTCCGGCGCGGGCGTCAGCACGGGCGCCCTCCACTTCCACTTCGAGAACAAGGCCGCGGTCGCCCAGGCCGTGGTCGCGGAGGCGTCGCACAACCTGCTGGCGGTGTCCGGCACCATCCGCCGCAGCACGGGCACGGCACTGCAGACCCTGATCGACATCGCGCACGCCCTGGTGGACCTGCTCGGCCGCGATCCGGTGACCCGCGCCGGATTCCGGCTCAGCTACGACGGAGAGCGAGGCGGCGAACCGGGCCTGCCCGCACAATGGCAGCGGTGCGTGGGCGAGTTGCTGGACGAGGCGGCCGCCGCCGGCACCCTCGCGGACGGCGTCTCCCGTACGGACGTCACCGCCGCGACGGTGGCCGCGACCACCGGGTTCGAGGTGCTCGGACGCTGCGAGTCCCAGTGGCTCTCCGCACGGACACTCACCGGCTTCTGGCACCTCCTGCTGCCCTGCCTCGCCGCCCCGGAGACCCTGCCCCTGCTCGACCCGTCGGGCACCACCGCGGCGACGGAGGCCGTCACCGCGGGCCGGGCCGGACGCGAGACGTACGGCGTGGATACAGCCGCGCCGATCTGACCGCGCGGCTCAGCCCGCGCCCATCGAGCGGTACATGCCGATCGAGTCGTGCGCGGCGGTGTCGGTGAAGCCGAACTTCTCGTACAGGAAGCGCGCGGGCCCGTCCGCGATCAGTGAGACGTATGCGGTGGCGGGCGCCCGGCGTTCCAGCTCCTCGGTGAGCGCGGCCATGATGCGCCTGCCGAGGCCCCGGCCTTGGTGCGCGGGGTGCACGCAGATGTCGACCACCTGGAACGCGGTGCCGCCGTCGCCGATGATCCGCCCCATGCCGATCGGTTCGCCCTCGTGGTGGAGGACCACGCCGTGCCACGTGTTGGGCAGGGCGATCGCGACCGCCTCGGGCGCCTTGTCGGAGAGCCCGGCGTCGGTGCGCAGACGGCGGAACAGCTCGACGGACGGTACACCCACCCGGAGCTCGTAAGGGTCAGCAGTGTGCTCCATGCATTACACGATAGAGCAACGGCCGGGCCTATCCGGACTGGCCCCGCCCCGCCCTGCCGCCCACATCCGCCCGCCGGGCGTCCGCACCCCAGCTCGCCAGCAGCCGCAAGGCGTCGGCCGACGCCGAGCCCGGTTCCGCGTGGTAGGTGACCACGTACTGCTCCGGATCGTCCGGCAGGTGCAGCGTCTCGTACGACAGGGCCATCTCCCCGACCAGCGGATGCCGGATCAGCTTGGTGCCGTGGCCCTTCTCCTTCACGTTGTGCGTGGCCCACAGCCGCCTGAACTCGTCGTTCTTGACGGAGAGTTCACCCACCAGCGCGGAGAGCTGCGGATCGTCCGGGTGGCAGCCCGCGTACAGGCGCAGATAGCTGACCATGTCCGAGGCCTTGGAGTCCCACTCCACGAACAGGTCCCGGTAGGCGGGGGAGAGGAACACGAGCCGCGCCCAGTTGCGCTCCTCGGGCGGCAGCGCGCCCCAGTCGCCGAAGACCGCCGCGGCCATCGGGTTCCAGGCGAGGATGTCGGAGCGGGCGCCGGAGACGTACGCGGGAATGCCGTCCAGGCTGTCCAGCAGATGCAGCAGTCCGGTCCGCACCCGCTGCACCCGGGCCGGCCGGCGCTTCTTCTTGTGCTGCGCCGGCTTGGCCATGTGCGTCAGATGCGCGTGCTCCGCGTCGCTGAGCCGCAGCGCACGGGCGATCGCGTCGAGCACCTCGGCCGACACATTGCGCCCGTTGCCCTGTTCCAGCCGCGTGTAGTACGCCACCGAGACCCCGGCCAGCTGCGCCAGCTCCTCCCGCCGCAGCCCCGGCACCCGGCGGGCCCGCCCGAACTCCGGCAGCCCCACGTCCTGCGGCTGGAGCCGGGCCCGCCGGGTGCGCAGGAACTCGCTGAGCTCGGCGCGCCGGTCGAGCGGCTCGGGGGCGGAGGGGTCGGGTGAAACGTCCATGGCTCCCATTATTCCTGGTCGTACGCCGACGAGCCTGTCCCTGCCGGTGGTAGGACCACTGGACGTAGGCAAAGCGGTGACCTGGGTAAACGCTGCCGAGACGGTGATGCTGGGAGACGTTCCTACCGCATCACCCAGAGGAGAACCTCCGGCATGACCACCGTTGCCGCTTACGCCGCTCCCCGTGCCAAGGCCCCGCTGGAGCGCACCACGATCGAGCGCCGCCCGGTGGGCGAGTTCGACGTCCTGATCGACATCAAGTTCGCCGGTATCTGCCACTCCGACATCCACCAGGCCCGCGACGGCTGGGGCGAGGGCATCTTCCCCATGGTCCCCGGCCACGAGATCGCCGGGATCGTCACCGAGACCGGACCCGGCGTCACCAAGTTCACGGTCGGCGACCGTGTCGGCGTCGGCTGCATGGTCGACTCCTGCGGACAGTGCGACGCCTGCCGGATGGGCCGCGAGCAGCACTGCGCCGAAGGGAACACCCAGACGTACAACGCCATCGACCGCAGCGGCGAACCCACGTACGGCGGCTACTCGACGCACGTCGTCGTGACCGAGGGCTTCGTCGTCGGTATCCCCGAGGGCATCGCGCTGGACGAGGCCGCGCCGCTGCTCTGCGCCGGCATCACCACGTACTCGCCGCTCCGCCGCTGGGGCGCGGGCCCGGGCAAGAAGGTCGCGGTCATCGGTCTCGGCGGCCTCGGCCACATGGCCGTCAAGATCGCGCACACCCTCGGCGCCGAGGTCACGGTCCTCTCGCAGTCGCTGCGCAAGAAGGACGACGGGCTCAAGCTGGGCGCGGACCACTACTACGCGACCAGTGACCCGAAGACCTTCGAGGAGCTGGCCGGAACCTTCGACATCATCCTCTCCACGGTCTCGGCCCCGCTGGACTTCGGCGCCTACCTCGCGCTGCTGCGGACGGACGGCACCCTGGTCAACGTGGGCGCGCCCGAGGAGCCGATCTCGCTCAACCTCTTCTCGCTGATCGGCGGCAACAAGTCGCTGGCGGGCTCGGCGATCGGCGGGATCGCGGAGACCCAGGAGATGCTGGACTTCTGCGCCGTGCACGGCCTCGGCGCGGAGATCGAGGTCATCGCGGCGGACCAGGTCAACGAGGCGTACGAGCGGGTCCTCGCAAGCGACGTCCGCTACCGCTTCGTGATCGACACCGCGACCATCTGAGCGATCTGTCCAGCAGTTGTACGCCGTGTGCCCCGGACCCTTTCAAGGGTCCGGGGCACACGGCGTACAGGGCTCATGCGGAAGGCACGACCGAGCGCCGTGCCGCTTCCAGGACGGCCGTCAGGAGCCCCGGGAAGCGGGTTTCCAGGTCGTCCTCGCGCAGCCTGCTCATGCGGGAGGTGCCCTCGTAGTGCTGGCGGATGACGCCCGCCTCGCGCAGCACCTTGAAGTGGTGGGTGGTGGTGGACTTGCTGACCGGGAGGTCGAAGGCGATGCAGGCCATGTCCGCGTGCCCGTCCGCCAGTTCGCGCACGATGGTCAGCCGGATGGGGTCGGCCAGCGCGTGCAGCACGCCTTCCAGGCGGATCTCTTCCGCGGAGGGATGGGCGAGCCGGCGCCCGGACGGGGCGGCGGCATCGGGCTCGGTGGTGGGCATGGGCGGCCTCCTCAGGTCTCGCACCTCTAAAGTACGAACATCCTCGTAGTTTGACAACTGCCGTACTACGAGGGCTATCGTACTGGTCATGGCGGTCCCGCCCTCCAGCGGCGGCGGGACGGCCACTCCGTGCCCCGACCCATCGAGGAGACGTTCCGGTGAGTGCTCTGTTCACGCCCCTGACCCTGCGGTCCCTGGAGATCCCCAACCGCGTGTGGATGTCCCCGATGTGCATGTACATCGCCGCCTCGCACGGCCCCGAGGCCGGGGTGCCGACGGACTTCCACCTCACCCACCTGGCCTCCCGCGCCGCCGGAGGCGCCGGGCTCGTGATGGCCGAGGCCACCGGCGTCCGCCCGGACGGCCGGATCAGCCCGTGGGACCTCGGCCTGTGGAACGACCGCCAGCAGGAGGCCTTCACCCGCATCGCCGCGACGATCACCTCCCACGGCTCGGTCCCCGCCATCCAGCTCGCCCACGCCGGCCGCAAGGCCTCCACCCAGCAGCCCTGGAACGGCGGCGGCCCGGTCGCCGAGAGCGACGGCGGCTGGCAGCCCGTGGCCCCCAGCGCCGTCGCGTTCGACGGCCTGCCCGTCCCGCACGAGCTGACCGAGGACGAGATCCAGCAGCTGGTACGCGACTTCGCCGCGGCCGCCGAGCGCGCGCTCGCCGCCGGATTCCGGGTCGTCGAGATCCACGGCGCCCACGGCTACCTGATCAACTCCTTCCTCTCCCCGGCCGCCAACCACCGCACCGACGCCTACGGCGGCAGCTGGGAGAACCGGCTGCGCTTCCCGCTCCAGGTGGTCGACGCCGTCCGCGCGGTCTGGCCCGACGACCTGCCCGTCCTCTTCCGCACCTCGGCCACCGACTGGCTGACCGAGAACGACGGGGACCCGCGCGAGGGCTGGACCGGCGACGACACCGTCCGCCTCGCCAAGGAGCTCACCGCCCACGGCGTCGACCTGCTCGACGTCTCCACCGGGGGTCTCGTCCGCGACGCACAGATCTCCGCCCGCCCCGGCTACCAGGTGCCCTTCGCCGCACAGGTACGGCAGGCCACCGGCATACCCACCTCCGCGGTCGGCCTGATCCTGGAGCCCGCCCAGGCCGAGGAGATCGTCGCCTCGGGCCAGGCCGACGCCGTCATGCTCGGCCGTGAGCTGCTGCGCGACCCGTACTGGGCCCACCGCGCCGCCGACGCCCTCGGCGCCGAGCCCCGCTGGCCCGACTCGTACGGCTACGCCGTGGTGCGCCGCCGCACCGCCGAGAAGGAGCCGGCCAAGGCCTGACCGACCGCCCGGGCCCGTCCGCCATCCCGAGCGGGCGGCCCGGTCCGGGCCGACAATGGCGGATGTGACCCCCACCGGGCAGGAGAGGGCGACCATCCTCCGCCGGGCCGTCCGGGTCGCCGTCGCGGCGAGCGCCGGGTTCTACCCGCTGCTGTACGGCGCCGGGCTCCCGGTCATGGCGCTGTACGCCCTCTTCGCCCCCATCGCCGTCGGCCTGCTCTCACCGATCCCCGGCTCCGGCCGCCAGCGGGTCTCCGTGATGCTGCGGGCGCTGCCGTGGGCCCTGGCCCTGGCGACCCTGGGCACACTGCTCGCGGTGGACACCTGGGCTGCCGTCGGCGGCATGCTCACGGTCGGGTTCCTGCTGGCGTTCGCGGCGGTGGGCGGCCCGCGCCCGGCGGGCGTCGCGCCGGGCCTCCACCTCTTCTACATCCTCGCCTGCTTCCCGCCGTACGCCCCCGACACCCTCGGCCAGCGTCTGGCCGGGCTGGCCATCGGCGTCCTGGCACTCGCGGCCTGCGAACTCCTGCTGGCCGACCCGCCCGCCGCCTCCTACCGGGAACGCCTCGCCCGCGCGCTCGGCGAGGCGGCCCGCGCGGCCGCGCCCGGCGGCGTACCCCCTCACGAGCTCCGCGAAGCGGGCGCGCGGCTGCGGCTGGCGTCCGTACCACCGGCCGAGCGCCCGGCCGGCGCGGGACGGACGGACCGCGCGCTGGAGCAGGGCGGCCGCGCGGTCCGCCGACTCCTGGACCAGCTGGCCACGCTCGCCGAGACACCACCGACGGCCGCCGACCCCGCCTCCGCCGATCTTCTGGACCGGGTCTCCGCGCTGTGCACCGATTGCGCCCGCTTCCTGCGCACCGGGACCGGTCCACCGGAGGCCGGTGCGCTGGAGGAGGCGATGCGCCGCTTCCAGGCGGGGCGCGTACGGCTGGCCTCCGGGCCGCCCGGCGAGCGGCCGCCGGTCGCGGTCCTGCGCCGGCAGTCGCGGGTGCTGGCGCTGGCCGAGTCGGCGCGGATGGTCGAGATCACCGCCGACATCGCCGTCCACGGCCACCCCACCGAGCCCGCCGTCCCGCGCCGGCTGTTCTGGTACGCGGAGCTGTCCACGCCGAGACTCTGGGCCCGGCGGGTCACCGGCAACGTGACGTTCCGGTCGGTGCTGTTCCAGAACGCCCTGCGGACCGCGCTCGGACTCGCGGCGGCCCGCGCGGTCGCCGGCGCCCTGGACCTGTCCCACGGCTTCTGGGTGCTGCTCGCCGTCCTGACCCTGGGGCGGACGACGGCCGGCGCGACCTGGCGGGCGGTCCGGCTGGCGGTGGCCGGGAACGCGGCCGGGGCGCTCGCGGCGGGAGCGCTCCTGATCGGACTGGGCCCGCACACCGACGCGTACGCCGTTCTGCTCGCTCCGGTGATGCTGGCGGCGTTCGCCCTGGGACCGCTGCTGGGCATCCCGTACGCGCAAGGGCTGTTCACGCTGGTCGTCGCCACCGCGTTCGCCCAGATCGAACCGGTCACCTGGCGGCTCTCCGAGGCGCGGATGGTCGACGTCGTCACCGGCAGCGTGATCGGCCTGCTGTGCGGGCTCCTCGCCTGGCCGGCCGGGGCCCGGCGGGAGGTCCACCGGGCCATGGCGGAGCTGCTGCGGACGTGCGCCCCGCTGGTGCCGGTGACGGTGGACGCGCTGCTGGCGCCGCCGGGCGGTTCGCGGGCCTCGCCGCAGACCCTGCCGGGCGTCCACCGGCTGCGCCTCGCCGAGGCGGCGTACGCGCAGTACCGCACCGAGGCACCCGGAGAGGACACCCGTACCGACTGGCACGCGATGCTCATCGCGGCCAACCACATGCTCCTCGGCGCCCACTGGCTGCCCCGCTTCGGCCTCCGCCCCGGACCCGACACGAGCGCCCCGGCCGCCGCCCAAGCCCGGACCACCGCGCGGGAGCTGGTCACGGAGACGGACCGGATCGCCGCCCGGCTGACCGGCGGCGACCCGGAGCCCGTACGGCGACGGGCCGGACCGGACGGCTGTCCGCCGACGCCGCTCTCGGTCGACCTGGAGGTGTGGATGACGAGCCTGGCCGAGCAGCTCACCCGGATCGACGCGTCACTGACCCCGCCGCCGTCCAGGCCGAGTCCTCGCTGACCTCGCCGCGCGGCTCGTGACCGGCCCGCCCGGCTCCGGCGGCCCGCCCGGCCCGGACGGTCCGGTCACGGCGTCGCCGCATCGAACAGCACGCCCGGATTGAGGATCCCGGCCGGATCGAGGGCCTGCTTGGCGGCCCGCAGCGCGAGCGCGAACGGCTCCGGCCGCTGCCGGTCGTAGCCGGGCCGGTGGTCGCGGCCGACCGCGTGGTGGTGCGTGACGGTCGCCCCTTGCTCGCCGAGCGTCTCCATGGCGGCGGCCTTGATCTCGTCCCACATCGCCACCTCCGCGCCGCGCCGGCCGGGTGCGATCACCGTGAAATAGGGCGCGGGACCGTCCGGGTAGACGTGCGTGAAGCGGCAGTTGATCAGGCCGGACGCACCGGTCACCTTCCGTACGGCCGCCCCGACGTCCCGGTGCACCGCCTCGTACAGCTCCGGGAACCGGTCCCAGGTGCAGGCCGTCTCGAACGTCTCGCTGATCACGCTCATCCGGGCCATACCGTCGCGGAGGTACGGCATGCGCAGGAACGCCGAACGCCAGGTGCCGGCCGCCGAGTCGCCGTCGGCGGACGCCTCCTCCACCGGTGAGCCGCCGTGGCTCCGGGCCAGGTCGACGAGTTCGGCGAGCCGGCCGTCCACCGGGCCGTGCGCCGACTCCACGCCCAGCACCAGCACGCTTCCGCCGCCCGCCGCCACACCCGACAGGGCCGCCTCGCCCGGGTCGAGCAGACGGCAGTTGGCCGGGTGCAGGCCCGACTGCGCGATGGCCCGGACGGCCTCCACGGCGTCGGGGAACCGCTCGAACACCACCGAGGCCGAGGCTTTGTGGGACGGGCGGTCCTGGAGCCGCATCCACGCCTCCGTGATGATCCCGAGCGTCCCCTCCGAGCCGAGGAACAGCCGGTCGGGCGAGGGTCCGGCCCCGGAACCCGGCACCCGTAGCGACTGGCTCACCCCCGAGGGCGTGACGACGCGCAGGGATTCCGTGAGGTCGTCGATGTGCGTGTGGAGGGTGGCGTAATGGCCGCCGGCGCGGGTGGCGAGCCAGCCGCCGAGGGTCGAGAACGCGAAGCTCTGCGGGAAGTGGCGCAACGTCAGCCCGTGCGGCCGCAGTTGCGCCTCCAGGCCGGGGCCGAGGACACCGGCCTGGATCCGGGCGGCGCGGCTGACCCGGTCGATCTCCAGGACCCGGTCCAGCCCGGACAGGTCCAGCGAGAGGACGCCGGAATGGTCCCCGGCCCGGTACTCGACGCCACCGACGACCGAACTCCCCGCCCCGTACGGCACCACGGCGACGTCCGCTCCGGCGGCCCAGTCGAGCAGCTCCACCACATCGCGCTCGTCCCGAGGACGGCCCACCAGGTCCGGAGCGGCCGCCATGTCCCCGTACAGCGCGCGGACCACGTCCCGGAAGGCCTTGCCGTAGGTGTGGGCCGCACGGTCGGCCGGGTCGGCGGAGAGGAGCGGGGCCAGTGCGGCGGGCGCGCTCACCCGGGGCGCCGGCAGCTCCAGCGAGGCGATCGACGGAACGGGCAGCGGCGACCGGGCCGCGCCCGGGACCAGCGCGGCGAGCGAGGCGCACTCCGCGTCGGGGAGGGCCTGGTCGATGGTGCCCCAGCCCCACCAGGACCGGGCGCCGGTGCTGTCGGGCTGCGGAGGAGGGGAGGAGGAGTGGTCCGTCACGGGATATGACCTTCCAGTAATTTACCTCTGGGTAATTTACTGGAACGTATAGTCATGACCATGAACACGGCAAGAGGTTCGTCACCTTCCGCCCGACCCGTGAGCAAGGCCCGTCCCGGCGCCGGGACCAAGGGCATTCCGCGCGCGCGACGCGAGGAGCAGATCCTCGCCGCGGCCATGGACGAGTTCGGCCGCCACGGCCACGCGGCGGCCTCGATGGCCGAGATCGCCCGGCGCGTGGGCGTGACCAAGCCGATGCTCTACACCTACTTCGGTTCCAAGGACGGCCTCTACCTCGCCTGCCTGGAGCGCGTCGCGCCCCGGCTCGTCGCCGCGATCGAGGAGGCCATGGCGGACGGGCGGCCCGGGGCGGAGACGCCTCACCGCGTGCTGAGCGCCGTCTTCGGTGTCCTGGAGGAGCAGCGGGGTGCCTGGTCCGTGCTGTACGACCGGACGCTGAAGCCCGGAACCGACCTGCACGCCGCCGCGGACCGGCACCGGCGGACCATCGACGACCTCGCCGCGTCCGGAACGGCGGACCTGCTGCGCGGACACGGCAACGAGGACCCGCTGGACGCCGACGCGCTGAAGTACGTGTGGACCGGCACGGTCGGCGCGCTCGTCGGCTGGTGGACCCACCACCCCGACCAGTCGGCGCACGACATGGCGGCGCGCTGCGCCCGGCTGCTGACGGCGATCCGGGGCTGAGAGCTTCCTGAGTACGCGATCGGGCCCCGCCGAAAGGACGACGGGGCCCGACATGAGCGTGCGGTCGACAGGTCAGCCGGTCAGCGCGAACGACTGGGCGGCAGACCCGCTGCACGGCTGCTGCGAGAGCCGAGCCCCGTTGGCCGTCGAGGAGCTGTCGACGGTGAGGCACTTGCCGCTGTGGCGGGCGACGAAGCGGTAGCGGCCGTTGGCGGCCAGCGGTTCGGGCCGCCACTGCTGGTTCGTCGAGCCCACGTAGGACCAGAGGTGGACCTTGGTGCCGTCGGCCGTCGCACCGGCCCCGCCGGCCACGTCCCACACCTTCCCGTTGTGGCGGTTCACCACCTGGTAGTGGCCGCCGCTGGTCGGCCGGAACTGCCAGCCCTGGTTGGCCCCGGTCCCGCACGCCCACTGCTGCAGCGCGGTCCCGTCACCGGTGCCCCAGTCGGCGGCGTCCAGGCAGGCCCCGCTGTTGGTGTTCTGCACCCGGTACCAGGCGGCCGGGTCGATGGAACCGGCCGGAGGCTCCGTCGTACCGCCGTCGCCGTTCCAGGTGAAGGTGGCGACGGCACCGGCGGGCAGGGTGTACGCGAGGGACCTGCCGTTGTCCGTCAGCGAGAACCGCTGCGCACCGGAGGCGGTGTTGACGACGACGGCCGCGCGGGTGCCGTCCGGGTTCTGGAAGGCGACGTTCTGCACGCCCCCGGCGCCTTGGCTGGTGGAGCCGATACGGGTCGCGCCCGGCTTGATGAACTTGGTGACATGGCCCAGGACGTAGAACTCGGCGTTCCGGGTGACCTGGCCGCCGGCGATCTCGACGATCCCGTTGCAGCGGTTGGTGCAGTGCCCCTGGTGCGGGCCGCCGTTCTGGTCCAGGGCCAGGTTCCAGTTGACGACCGTCTCGCCGCCGTTGCGCATGTTCTGTACGACGAGGTTCTCGGCGTGCCACTTGAGGGTGTCGCCGAACGTCGTGGCGGGGTTGGCGCTGTCGGTGCCGGAGCACTCGGTGAAGAAGACCCGCTTCCCGGCGTTGACGATCTGCTGCTGCGCCGCCGGGGCTCCGCCGTAGCAGTGGAAGGCCGCGCCGATGATGCGCTGGATGTTGCCCGTGCGCGCGAAGACGTCGAGCGGGTAGTTCGGGTGGTCCCAGTTGTGGTCGTAGGCCAGCAGGTTGGTGGGGAGGCCGGCGGCGGTCAGCGTGCGGTCCAGGACCTGGAAGAAGTCCGCCTGCTGCGTGGCGGTCATGCTCATGGACGGGTAACTGGTCGCGAACTCCGGCTCGTTCTGCGCGGTGAGGTCGGTGAGCGTGATGCCCTCCTGCCCGTACGCCCGGATCGCCTTGACGAGGTAGTCGGCGTACGCCTGGTAGTGCTCGGTCCTCAGGCTGCCGCCGTTGAGGGAGTTGTTGGTCTTCATCCAGGCCGGCGGAGACCAGGGCGAGCCCATGAACCGGATGGACGGGTTGATCGCGGTGGCCTGCTTCAGGACCGGGATGATCTGCGCCCGGTCCCGGTCGATGGAGAAGGAGCCCCGGTTGTCCTCGTAGGTGTACGGGTTGGAGTTCGCGTCGAAGTCGGTGCTGCCGAGCGGCTGGCGCAGGTAGTTGAGCCCGATGCCGTCCCCGTCCGTGGAGAACAGCGACCTGAGCAGCGTGGTGCGCTGCGCCTGCGGGAGGCTCTGGATGAGGTGGGCGGAGGCGCCGGTCACCGAGGCGCCCGCGCCGGTGAACTTCTGGCCCTTGCTGTTCGCGTCGATCCGGATGTCGACGCCTTGCGGCGTGCCGGTGAACGGAACGCTTCCGTCGGCGGTGAGCTTCTTGCCGCCGTCGGTGGTGGTGACCCAGACCTGGGCGACCGGGTCGGCGGCCTGCGCGGTGGTGACGGTGGCGTTGACGCCGAGTCCGGCGACGGCCATGACGAGCGCGGCGCCTGCCGCGCGTGCTCTGAGGCGCAGGGGGCGGGGATGAGGCATGTGCGGCTCTCCTTCGGTCGGTACGTGAACGCATGGGGGGCGACGACATGGAGCGGAGGGGCAACGGCATGAAACCACACTCACTAAGTGGTTAGTAAGTAGTCGGTCATGGTGTTCTGCCGCGCCTCCGGGACGACCGGAGATCCGGGCCGGGCCGCCGTCCCGGGCAGGCTTAAGCTGGCCCGGTGAGCAACCAGTCAGCGGGGAACCAGTCAGTGGGCAGGCCGGCGGGCCCGTCGTCGGGCAGGCCGGCGCGCCGCCCGGCCAAGCCCCGTACGCCACGCAGTCCGGAAGCCCAGCAGCGGCAGCAGGACATCCTGTCCATCGCCATGGACACCTTCGCCGCCCGCGGCTACAACAACGCCTCACTGGCCGAGATCGCCGACCGGGTCGGTGTCACGCAGGCGGGCGTCCTGCACTACTTCCGCTCCAAGGCGCTGCTCCTCACCAGCGTCCTGGAGCTGCGCGACCGGGCCGACATCGAACAGCTCGGCCCGGACCGCCCGCAGGGACTGGAGTTCCTGCGCCACCTGGTGAACACCGCGCTCCGCAACGCCGAGCGCGAAGGGATCGTCCGGCTGTACGCGGTCCTCTCGGCCGAGTCCGTCACCGACGACCACCCGGCCCAGGAGTACTTCCGCGACCGCTACGACGGCCTCCGCGTCTTCGTCGCCGACGCCTTGCGCGAGGCGTGCGAACTCCCGGCCGACCGCGCGGAGACGACCGCGAACGCGGCCAACGCCGTCATCGCGGTCATGGACGGTCTCCAGGTGCAGTGGCTGCTGTCACCGGACTCCGTGGACATGGCCGCCTCGACGGACCTCGTGGTCACGTCCCTCCTCGCCACGCTGGCGCCCGAGCGCTTCGGCCCGGCCGCCCGCCGCTGACCGTTCCGTACGCTCACGCCTGTCGGCGTTGTCACCCGTTTCCCGGCCGCGCACGGCCAACTGGCCGTACGATGCGAGAGCTTCGGTGGATCCGGAGCGACAACTGAATGCGTGCGCGACTGGGGGAAGCCGGTGGGAATCCGGCGCTGACCTGCAACCGTGTGCGGCCCGCCGGGCCGCGAGTCGGACAGCCCGGCGCGTTACGTGTACCGCTTCCCCTGTCATGGTCTGCAGTGCGAAGCCCCGCGGCTCCGACCGGCTGCGCGTACGCCGCCGAGACACGCGGACGGACGCGGTGCCGGCGGTCGGGTCCCGGTGCGGCACGGCAGGCCGTCCGTACCGGAAAGGCACACCCGTGCATCTGACATCCGCCCGCCGCGCCCTCGTCGTCACGGCCGCCCTCGGCCTCGCTCTCGCCTCCGCACCCGCTGTCGCCCAGCCGCAGGCCCCGGCCGCTTCCACGAACGCCCCGGTGAAGGTCACGCTGACGGTGAAGGGGCCGGACGGGCGCCTGTTCAAGGGAAAGATCAAGACCAAGGGGCATGACGTGACCACCGCCACCGGTGGCACGCACCGCTGCGACGGCACCAACGGCGGGGCCAACCCGACCGCCGTTCCCACGCCGACCGCCGCCCTCGACGACGCCGCGCGGAAGAGACACTTCACCTGGGACGGCACCTGGTACGCGTCGTTCGACGACTTCTCCGTCGACACGATAAAGAACGTCAGCGGCGGGGGAGCGGCCTACTGGAACATCGCCGTCAACGGCACCTCGATCCCGGTCGGCGGCTGCCAGTTCAAGCTGAACGCCGGGGACAAGGTCGCGTTCACCTGGACCGCCTTCTAGGGCACTCGGGCCCGGGCCGAACCAGGCCCGGGCCCGTCGACAGCTGGGTGTCCAGCGCCTCCAGGAGCCAGTCATGGGCCGTCCCGGGCGTCGGCTCCCGGTTGCCGTCGGGAGCGCCGAGCACCTCGGCCGTCAGCTCCCAGTACCGGTCGATGCGCGGATCGGCCGCCAGCTGAGCGGCGAGCCGGCGGCGGAATCCGGGAGTGTCGCGGGTGCCGTACGTGCTCGCGTACGCGTCCACGAACCCGTCCAGGGCCTCACCCGGGCGCGGCCCGCCGCCCCGCCGCATCTCTACGCCCGCCAGGTCGTACGCCGTCGCGAGACCCGCGTACAGCACGGCCGACTCACGCGCCCCGGCAGCGCTGTGCGCCCTGGGCTGGCACGGGCCGCCCGCGCTCCCTCCGCACGGCCGGGTCACGAAGGCGTACAGCCGGGCGAAGGCGAGCACCTGATCCGGGCGGGGGGCGTCGGGCGGCTGCACCACCGCCACCTCCAGGAACGCCCCGACGGACCGGGCGGGCATCCGGGCGGGCAGCCACGCACGCCAGAACCGGACCAGAGCGGCGGTGCTCGGCGGAGCGGCCACCGCACCCACCAGGCGCAGCCGGGCGGGCCGCTCCTCCGGCGGGCAGTCCCGTACGAGCTGGAGCGCGGCCTCCCGCCAGCGCAGGGCCCTGAGCTCGGACCCCAGCGCGCGCAACCGGCCGTCGACCGCCGCCTCCAGCGCATCGGCCGCGTCCCCGGCGTCCTGCTCGTCGAGGACCCGCCGTACGTCGGCGACCGGCAGGCCGAGACCGCGCAGCGAGCGGATCAGGCCCAGCCGCTCCACGGCCTCCGGGGCGTACCTGCGGTGCCCGCCCGCACTGCGGGACGCCTCCGGCAGCAGCCCGCCGTCCGAGTAGAAGCGGACGGTCTTGACGGTGACGCCCGCGTACTCGGCCAGCTCACCGATCGTGCGGAGACCGTCGTGCGACGAGAACACTTGAACCTCCCTCAGGGGGAGTTCCTACGGTACCGGCGAGCGCTGCCGGCGGATCGGGCCGGTGCGCGGGAGAGCGTGTGACGAGGAGGAACCATGACCGTATTCATCCTGGTGGCGGGGGCGTTCACCGGCCCGTACGTATGGCGGGACACGGCCGCGCGACTGACCGCGCAGGGCGCCGAGGTGCGTACGGTGGCGCTCACCGGACTCGGCGGGCGCCCCGCCGCTCCCGGCGAGGCCGTCGACCTGGAGACGCACATCGCGGACGTGCTCGCGGTGATCGACTCGGTGGGGGTGGGGAGCGGCGGCGACATCGTGCTCGTCGGCCACGATTACGGCATCCACCCGGCGCTGGGCGCGGCGGACCGGCGGGCGCGGTCGATCGCCCGGATCGTCCACCTGGACTCCGGGCTGCCGCAGGACGGTGTCCCGGCCCTGGCCGCGGTGCCCGACCAGCGCCTGCGCGAGGAGCTCACCGAGGACGGGGGAGGGGGAGCGGGAGGGGGCGCGCAGGCCGGTGAACTCCCGCCGCCCGCCCGGGACGCCTGGTCCCGCTGGGGAAGCACCGCCGGACTCTCCGAGGCGGCCCTCGACGGTCTCACCGCCCTCGCGGCACCGCAGCCCCTGGGCACACTCCTCCAGCCGCTGCGGCTCACCGGCGCCGTGGCGACGGTCCCCGTGACCGGGGTGCTGTGCACGGGCAACGGGCCGGGCATCGAGCTGGTCCAGCTGATGGTCGACCTCGGCGAACCCGCGATCCAGGCCCTCGCCGACCCCCGGGTGACCTTCTTCGAACTGCCCACGGGCCACTGGCCGATGCTGTCCTGCCCCCTCGAACTGGCCGAGGTCCTGGCCGAGGCGGCGGCCGGCCGGGGCCACCGGCTGAAGCCCGCCGACGCCGCCGAACCGCCCCCGCATCTGCGCCCGTTCCTCCTCGACGTACCCGAACGCCCCCGCGAACGGACCGGTAACACCGACCTGTACCTGCCCGAGGGACCGGGGCCGCACCCGGCCGTGGTGTTCGTCCACGGCGGCCCCGTACCCGCCGGGGTGCGGCCGACGCCCCGGGACTGGCCGACTTTCACGGGGTACGCGCGGTACGTCGCCGGGCACGGAGCCGTGGCCGCGACCGTGGACCACCGGCTGCACGCCCTGACCGACTACGAGCGGGCCGCCGAGGACGTGGCCGCGGCGGTGGAACGGGTACGGGCCGACCCCCGGGTCGACGCGGACCGGATCGCCCTGTGGTTCTTCTCCGGCGGCGGCCCCCTCGCCGCGGACTGGCTGGCCGCGCCCCCGGCCTGGCTGCGCTGCCTGGCCGCCAACTACCCGATCCTGGCCCCGCTGCCGAGCTGGGGGGTGGAGGACGCCCGCTTCCACCCGGTGCGGGCGGTCGCCCGGGCGGGGACGCTTCCGGTCGTGCTGGTCCGGGCGGGCCGCGAGATGGCCGAGATCGCCGCGACCGTGGAGGAGTTCCTGACCGCGGCGAGGCGCTGCGGGGCCGACGTCGAGGTGGTCGACGTACCGGAAGGGCGCCACGGTTTCGAGACCCTCGGCCCGACGGACGAGGCACGCGACGCCGTACGCCGGGCGGTCGAGGCGGTGCTGGCCCGCCTCAATCTCTGACCGCCTGATCCTCTGACCGCCTGGATCGCGGGATTACTCGATGACCAGCTCCACGTCGATGTTGCCCCGGGTCGCCTTGGAGTACGGGCAGTAGGCGTGGGTCGCCTCGACCAGCCGCTGCCCGACCTCGCCGCTGAGGGAGTCCGGCAGCTCCACGCGCATGACGACCGCGAGACCGAAGCCGTCGCCGTCCTTGCCGATGGAGACCTCGGCGGTCACGGAGACGTCCTTGGTGTCGAGCTTCATCTCGCGGGAGACCGAGGCCATCGCGCTGGCGAAGCAGGCCGCGTACCCGGCCGCGAAGAGCTGCTCGGGGTTGGTGCCCTTGCCGTTGCCGCCGAGGGCCGGGGGCAGCGCGAGCGGCAGATCGATCTGCCCGTCCGTGCTCACGGCACGGCCCTCGCGGCCGTTGGCGGTTGCGGCGGCGGTGTACAGCGCGTCCATGGGAATGACCCTCCTCGTCGGGACCGCGACCGGAGCGGTCGCGGTGACTGACTTGAATATGGCACGCAATTGAGTTGTGCACAACTCAATGGCGTGGCCGACGGTACGCTGGCTCCATGACGCCTGCTCCGAACGCCTCACCCGACCTCACCGCAGTGCCCGACGCGGAACTGCTGCGACTAGACCACCAGGTCTGCTTCTCGCTGCACGCCGCGTCGCGCGCGTTCGGCGGCTTCTACCGGCAGGCGCTCAAGGATCTCGGCCTCACCTATCCGCAGTACCTGGTCATGCTGGTGCTGTGGGAGGACGGTCCGCGCTCGGTCAAGGCCCTCGGCGAGCGGCTCCACCTGGATTCCGGGACCCTCTCGCCGCTCCTGAAGCGGCTGGAGGTGGCCGGGCTGGTCCGGCGTGAGCGCAGTCGCGAGGACGAGCGTTCCGTCCTCGTCGAGCTGACCGACGACGGCGTACGGCTGCGCGAACGCGCGCTGTCCGTCCCCAGGGGGGTGCTCGCCGCGACGGGTCTGTCGGTGGAGGAGGTTCTCGGGCTGCAGGAGGTTCTCGGCCGCCTCACCGCAACCTTGGGAGAAGCCCGCGTCTGACAGTTTGTCTTGTCATCCATGGAGTGTGACAGTTAAGCTTGTCGCATGGACGAAATGACGACCATCCCCACCCCGGCCAAGAACGACGCGAACTTCTGGACCGCGGTCATGACACCGGTGGAGCCCGCCTGGAGCGAGCCGGCCGATGACGCCACGTTCACCATGGACGAGAAGGTGCTCGACGCGGTCCGCGCGCTGGCCGAGCGGATCTCGACCCGTGCGCTCGCCTACCGCACCGCGGGCGAGCCGTTCGACCCCGCGCTCATGGCCGCTCCCGACATGCAACTGGCCACGCTCCGCGCGCTGTACGAGGCCAAGCGGTCCGTCGACCGGCTGGCCGAGAGCGCGGCCACCGCGGCCGGCCGCAGCGGCGCCAGCTACTCCCAGCTGGGTTCGGCCTGGGGCGGCATCAAGCGCCAGTCCGCCCGCCTCAAGTGGCCCCACGCGGTGGTCAAGAGGTCGGCCGGCGAGTCCGTCCCCCTCTCGTACGCGGGCGGCTCGGCCGTCATCCACCACGACCCGGGCCTGGACGCCTGGTGGTACACCGCCACGGCGGCCGACCGGCAGGAGGAGGAGTCCGAGGCCGTCCACGGCACCTCGGCCGAGGCCGTCGCCCGGGCGACCGAGTTCCTCCTGACCCATGCCCGGCCCGCCCGCCCGGAATCCGTATGACCGGCGCGGCGGGCGTCCGACGCGACGACAGCCCCGACGAACCCCGCCGGGAGCGCCTGGCCCGCACCTTCGACGAGGACGCCGAGCTGTACGACCGGGCCCGGCCCGGATATCCGCCGGAGCTGTACGACGGCCTCGCCGGGCTCGCCGGTGTCCGGCCCGGCAGCCACGTCCTGGAGGTGGGCTGCGGAACCGGCCAGGCGACGGTGGTGCTGGCCGCCCGCGGCTGCCGGATCACCGCGGTCGAGGCGGGCCCGCACATGGCCGCGATCGCCCGCCGCAATCTGGCCGCTGCCACGGAGGCGGAGGTGGTGACGGCACGGTTCGAGAGCTGGCCGCTGCCCTCGGAACCGTACGACGTGGTGGTCTCGGCGACCGCGTTCCACTGGATCGACCCGGCGGTGCGCGTGACGAAGGCCGCCGAGGCGCTGCGGCCCGGCGGGGCGCTCGCCGTGGTGCGGGGGCAGCATGTGAGGGGCGGCACCGAGGAGTTCTTCGCCGACGTCCAGCGCTGCTACGAGCGTTTCGACCCGGAGACACCACCCGGTCTGCGGCCTCCCGCCACGGCTGACGTCGACGCGTCGGACCACGTACGGGAGGTGGCGCTGAGCGGCCGGTTCGGCCCCACGGTCCTGCGCCGCTACGAGCAGGACCTCACCTTCACCACGTCCGGCTATCTGGAACTGCTGCGGACCTTCTCCGGCCACCGGGCGCTGCCGGAGGCGGCCAGGAACGGGCTGCTCGGGTGCGTCGCCGAGCTGATCGACGGCCGGTACGGAGGCAGCGTGACCAAGCGCTACCTCTTCGAGCTGGCGGTGTCGCACCGGCGTTGACGCCCTCGCATCAGACGGTCCGGAGGCCGGGCGAGTGGTGGCGGCTGATGTTCTTCTCCAGCAGGGCGGTCGAGGCCCGTACGCCGACCGACGTACCGGGCGAGAACTCCGGGAGCCGGCCGTCGGCCTGCTTCAGCTCGCCGAGAGCGGTGTCGATGGCGGCGTGCGCGGCGAACAGGCAGGGCGTGCTGTAGATGGCCACCTGGCACTCCAGCTCGGTGAGTTCGGAGAGCGAGAGCCTCGGCGACCTGCCGCCCGCGATCTGGTTGAAGAGCAGCGGCTTGTCGTCGATGACCTTGCGGATGCGGCGGATCCACTCGACGTCCCGCACGCCGTCGACCAGCACCACATCCGCATCGGTCTCCGCGAGCGCCTGCGCGCGGCGCAGGATGTCCTCGTCCTCGGTGGCGTCGGTACGGGCCACGACCACCAGGTCCTGCCGGCTCTCCAGGACCAGATGCAGCTTCTCCAGGTACTCGGCCAGCGGCAGCACCCTCTTGCCGTCCGCGTGACCGCACCGGCGCGGGCGCTGCTGGTCCTCCAGGATGACGCCGGAGGCCCCGGCCCGCTCCAGCCGCTGCACCACGTGGCAGGCCACCTCCGGGTCCACGTAACCGTCGTCGATGTCGACCAGCAGATGGTGCGAGGGAAAGGCGAGCCGGAGCCGCTCCACGAACGCCACCATGTCCGGCCACGCGATGAAGCCGATGTCGGGCAACCCGTAGTGGGAGGCGGCGAAGCCGAAGCCGGAGACGAAGAAGCCGTCGTAGTGCCGGGCGGCGACCGACGCCGAGTACATGTCGTAGATGCCGATGAGCGGGGTGGTCCCGGGCGTGCGGATCTGCTCGCGCAGCGCGCTTCCGTAGCGCATGTCTCTCTCCTTGGGTGCGGCCGTGAACCACGGGTGGTGACGGACGCACCCCGGCGACGGCATGGGCACTCGACGGAAACCATGATCTCTTTGCGAGTGCTCGCATACATATACCGGCCCGGGACGGGCGCACCGCGCGCCGACACGCGTGCCCGACTGGTGCTGTGAAGCGGCGCGTTGACGACGCACCGCACCGCTGTGACGTGCCTTGGATCAGGTTCCGTGGCCGAAGGTCCACGCCTCGACATCGCGGTAGCGGATCGGCCCCGGGCCACGGCCGAAGTTGCTGCCGACCAGATGGAGCCGCTCGGCCGCCCAGACACGGCCGGAGAACCCGGCGAGGCTCGCGGCGACCTCCACCGCGGCGGAGTGATCGCCGCGGCGGGAACGGGCCAGGGTCAGATGGGGCCGCAACGGCCGGTCCGGGAAGGAGACACCGCACGCCTTGACGACATCGCGTACGTCGGTGGCCAGCCGGTGCAGCCCTTCGAGCTCCCCCGCGATCCCGCTCCACAGGACCCGCTCGTCGAAGTGCCCACCACCGCGCAACGCCAGCCGCAGGGGCCGGTGCCCGGCGGCGAGTTCGGCGAGCGGGGGCATCAGGAGCGGGACGGTGGCGAGCGGGAGTTCACCGAGGAACGCCAGGGTGATGTGCCAGTCCTCGATCCGGTTCCACCGCAGGCGCGGGTACTCCTCGTAGGCCGGAGCCAGCGCCCGCGCCAACTCGTCCTTGGCGTCGTCGGGCGGGGCGAGCGCCAGGAACACACGGATCGTCGTGGTCTGTTCACGGGCGTCCACGGCGGGCTCGGCGGCGGCTTCGGGCAGTTCGTTCACCTGCCGTACCGTACGTGCCGGCCCGGACCCGGGCACAACACGGGGCCGGTGTGCGGGCCGGGACGCGACAGCGCCTGCACCTGCTCGGCGAGACAGCCGGGCGAGTGGAGGCGACGACCGGAGGCCATCCGCCGGTGGGGAGGCCGTACGGGCCTGCCCGGTGGGGGCGGTGACCCTCTCCTCCGTCGACTCCGACCCGGCCCCGGGGCCGGTCATTCAGGCGGGGCCAGCTCCGTCAGCAACTGCCTGGTCTCCAGCATCAGTTCACCCGCGATGGCAGCCGCCGTCCCCTCCTCCTGATGGAAGGTGCCGGTGAGCGCGCCAAGGCCGTCCCACGCCCTCCGGTACGCCGCGTCCCGGCCGTCCCGCGAGGTGTCGGCCCCGGCCGGAGCCAGCAGCTCCGATTCCACCGCACACATGTGCGCGGCCTGCTCCAGTACGTCGGACAGCCCGCGGAAGAAGCCCGGTGACGGTTTCGCGAGCCCCGGGTCGTCGCCCGTACCGCTGAGGGTGCGGGTGACGGCCAGGACGCGGGTGCAGACACGGCCCCACCGCATGTCCTCTGCGAACGGCGGCGGCTTCGGGCCGGTGCGGCGCAGGCGGCCGCCCGGGTTCCAGCGCGCCCCCTCCAGCGCCCAGCGGCGGGCGTCGCTCACGTTCTGGAGCGACACCGTGAGGCGGGTGGCCATGAGGTGCCAGTGCTCGGCCTTCTCCGGGCCGTCCTCCTCGCGGAGCCCGCACGCCATCTCGTCGAGCAGTTCGGCGGTCTCCTGCGCGAGGCGGCCGAGACGGTCGCGGACGGAGCGGAGGTGGACCGGAGGCAGGATGAGGGCGTTGACCAGGATGCCGACCACCGCGCCGGTCAAGGTCTCCAGCAGCCGGTGCCCCACCGTGGAGGTGCTGGACGACCCGGCGGTGATCACGAAGAGCGCCGTGGTGGCACCGTAGATGCCCTGAGTTCCGAAGCGGCGGTAGTTCCCGAGCAGCATCATGAACGGCAGGGTCAGCAGCATCGCGGCCATGGTCTGGTCGCGGGTGAGGGCCATCGCGGCGGATGCCCAGACCGTACCGAGAGCGATGACGGCGAACTGCTGGGCCCCCGTACGGACCGACTGGTACACGGTTCCGGAGACCATGGCGAGAGCCGTCCACGGTGCCAGCAAGGCCATCGGGGCCTGGAGCCACCACCCGCTCAGAGCCCACGCCGCGATCGCCGCCGCCGCGGCCTTGAGGGACTGGACCAGCGTGTCCCGCTCCGGCCCGGACTCCTCGAACGCGTTGTGGACGGCCCGCCGCACCTGAGCCCACTCCCGCCCGAACCACTGCCGTACGGTCGTCCAACCCACCTTCCGCGCCACCCCTGCCCTCCCTCACAGCGTTGCCGCTCCTGCGTACGTTCGGCCGCCCCGCTACCGGCTGCCCCCGGACGAGGAGGGCGAACGTGACGACGGCGAGCGGCGGGTGGCGACGAGGCGGGGTGGACGGCTACACGCAGAGCGTGGCCCGGTCGTTCGGTCCTCGCGGCTCGGCACCGAGGTCGACGATAAGCAATCTCGCGGCATTTATGATGCTTTGATGCGATCTGCTCCTTGGTGGGCTCTGCTCTCCTCCGGGTGTGCCCCGGTGCTGCTGGTCGGTTCCTGGACGATCGCGCAGGCGCGGCAGGGCCCGGCCTACGACCCTGCGAAGCAGACCCTGAGTGTGCTGGCGTCCTACGGGGCGGGCAGCTACTGGCTGATGACGGGCATGCTGCTGGTGCTGGGCACCTGTTACGTGGTCACGGCGCACGCGCTCCGGGAGGCGGCGCTCGCCGGGCGTGTCGCTCTGGCCGGCGGCGGACTGTGCGCCCTGGCCCTGACGTTGGTGCCGGCGCCGAGCAGCGGCGGAGCCCTGGAGCACGGGGCCGTGGCCACGCTGGGCCTCGTCCTGCTGGCGGTCTGGCCTCCGCTGGCCGCCGTACGCGGAAGGGGGCCGGTGCCGTGGGGGCTGCGGCCGGATGTGGCGCTCGGCGCGAGCGCGTTCATGGGAGCGACCGCGTTCTGGTTCCTGGCCGAGCTGCAGAGCGCGGGGGCGCCCGGTATCGCCGAGCGGGTGGTGACGTTCGCCCAGGCGCTGTGGCCCTTCCTGGTGGTCGTCTCCTGCCGGCGGAGCGTGCGAGAGCGGGACACCGGCCCGTAGGCGTACCGCCGTCGCGCGCACCGGCCCCGCCGGCGTGGTGGCCGTCGACGAGGAGCTCGCGTGCCCTGGGTCAGGAAGGGGTGGGCCAGTTGCGCAGCAGGGCGTCGAGCGCGCCCAGGATCTCGGTCCAGCTCTCCTGGGAGTCGGGTGCGCTGTGGCTGAAGCCGCCGGCCGCCTCCAGGCCGACGTACCCGCTGAAGACGCTGCCCAGCAGCCGTACGGCATGCGTCTGCTGGGTCTCGTCCAGGTCGTAGCCGCGCAGGATGGCCCGCATCATCTGCGAATGCCGTACGCCGGCACTGGCGGCGGCCGCCTCCGCGTCGAGCCGGAACCCGGCTGCGGCGAAGCGCCCCGGGTGCTGGACGGCGTAGTCGCGGTACGTGTCGGCGAAGGCGGTGAGCGCGTCCTTCCCGGCCCGGCCCGCGAGAGCGGCGGAGGCCCGGTCGGCGAGCTCCTCCAGGGCGAGCAGCGCCATCTTCGTCTTGAGGTCGTGAGCGTTCTTGACGTGCGAATACAGGCTCGCGGTCCTGACGTCCAGCCGCCGGGCGAGCTCGGAAGGGGTCACCTGGTCGAAGCCGATCTCGTCCGCCAGCTCGGCCCCTGCCCGTACCACGCGCTCCGCGGCCGGTCCTGCCTTCGCCATGCCACCTCCGAACACTTCCCCGTGATTACCTAAGGAAATATACGTTTGCCTAAGATCTTTAGGCAAATTAGCGTGGCCGTCATGAAGCCGCTGACCGAGCAAGAGATCCGTACCGCGTTCGTGAACTGCACCAAGGGCGAGGCCAAGCGCCTGAACATCCCCCGTGGCCTGACCGAACAGCCCTGGGACGACCTGGACTTCCTGGGCTGGCGCGACCCGCAGGCTCCCGACCGCGCCTACCTTGTGGCCGCCTGGGACGACCGCCCGGTCGGCGTCCAGCTGCGCTCCTCGGACGCCGGCTCCTGGCAGACCCGCCGCAGCATGTGCTCGCTGTGCGTCACCGTCCACACCGGAGGCGTCTCCCTGCTGGTGGCCCCGAGGTCGGGGAAGGCCGGCCAGCAGGGAAACTCCGTCGGCGCCTACATGTGCAGCGACCTGGCCTGCTCGCTCTACGTACGCGGGAAGAAGGACGCCGGAGTCGGTTCACGGCTCCATGAGTCGCTCACCCTGGAGGAGAAGATCCAGCGGACCGTGACGAACCTCGCCGCGTTCATCGCCAAGGTGACCGCGTGACCCCATGGCCGCCGGCCCGGTCCGGACGGGTCCGCCACCCCGCGTACGGAGGCCGGGGTCAGGCAGGGAAGGGGGCCGCGTGGCGTGCCGAGCGGAGCGCGGTGGCCCACCACTCCAGCTGGTCCAGCAGCGCCTTGGCGTAGCCGGTGACCTCGGGCGCGAGGGGCCGGCCGTCCTCCCAGGCGGTGAAGTAGTTCGGGAAGGAGAGGCCTTCGCGGATGGTCACCGCGTGAAGCTCGGTGAGGACGTTCTCCAGGTGCAGGACCGCGTGGCGGCCGCCTGCCGCGCCGCCGTAGCTGACGAACGCGACGGCCTTGGCGGTCCACTGGGTGAAGTGCCAGTCGATGGCGGCCTTGAGCGATGCGGGATAGCTGTGGTTGTACTCCGGCGTGACGACGACGAACGCGTCGGCGCCTTCCAGTGCGGAGGTCAGTGGAGCCATCCCGGCGGGCCGGGGGTACTCGTCACCGGCGTCCTTCGGTGACGCGGCCGGCAGGGCCAGCGGGATGTCGAAGTCGGCCAGATCGACGACGGTCACATCGAAAGCGCCGTACGTACCTGCCTGTTCGGCGACCCATGAGGCCACGGCCGGGCCGAACCGCCCCTCACGGACGCTTCCGACGATGATCACGAGCTTGGGCTTGTTGTCCATGGCCACCACCCTCCGCACCCGGCGGGGCTCCCGCCAGACCGTGATCAGGCTGGCCCCCGCAGGGCCACCCTGGGCGCTCCCGAGGCCGGGGGAGCGCGCCGTATCCTCCGGAGCATGGGTACGCCGCTGGGGGATTTCATCCGGGCCAGGCGCGACAGCGTCCAGCCGCAGTCACTGGGGTTGCCGGACCGGGAGCGCCGCCGGGCGCCCGGACTGCGGCGCTCCGATCTCGCCGCGCGGGCGGGCGTCAGCGTCGAGTACCTGACCCGCCTGGAGCAGGGCCGCGACCGCAACCCGTCGGTCGCCGTGGTGAACGCCCTCGCCGACGCGCTGGCCCTGGACCCGCCGGAGCGCGATCACCTGCGCCACCTGTCGAAGATCACCGGCGGCGAATGCGTCGCCCAGACGGAGCCCGCGCCGCCTCGCCGCGACGTCCGTCCCGCCGTCCTGCGGACTCTCGCCCTCCTGGAGCCGGGGATCGCCATGGTGACCAACCGGCTGGGCGACGTCCTCGCCCGGACCGGCGGCTTCGAGGCGGTGGCGCGGGGCACCGGCCTGCTCGACGCCCCCTCGCCGAACCTCACCCGTTACGTGTTCACCGACCCCCGGGCCCGTACGTCCTTTACCGACTGGGACGAGGTCGCGGACGAACGGGCCTTCGAGCTGTGGTGCGGTCCTTCGGCGGCGGGCTTCGCGTCGTTCACCGCGGAGCTCGCGCCGGCCGCGGGCTCCGAGTTCACCCGCCGTCTGAACGGGCACGTTGTGCCACGGCGTGGGCCGTGGCGGCTCCACCACCCGTCCGGGTGCGAACTGGAGCTGATCCGCGAGACCCTCGAACTCCCCGACGACGCCCAACAGCTGGTCGTCCTCCTCCCGGCGGACGAGGCGACGGCTCGGGCCGTCGACGGACTCATCGGGCGCTCCTCCGGCCGGCTGCGAGCTGTCTGAACCCCTTCTCCGGCCCCTGAGTCTTCTTGCGGCCCGCCGAAACGCGGTGCCTACGGGAGCCGAGGGTCAGGGGCCAGGGGGCAGAGATCAGGGATCAGGGATCAGTGATCAAGGATCAGGGGAGATGCTTGCGGACCGCTCCGACGGCGTCCGTGACGCTCGCCGCGGCACTGCCCGTCACATCGCCGACCCGGCCGACGGCGGCATGCGCCTGGTGGCTGACCGCGTCGGAGGCGTGACCGGCGGCGTGGCGGGTGCGATAGGCGACCGAGGGCTTGCCATGGGTGTCGGCGGCGGCGATGAGGAGTCCGCCGAGCAGGGACGCGTTCTTGAAGAAGTGGATCCGCTGGGCCGCGCGCTGCTCCGGGTCCTCGATCGTCCAGAAACGGTGGGCCGCCAGGGTCGTCGGCACCAGGGTCACGGCGAGAGCCGCCGAGGCCAGGCGCGGTGCGCGTCCCAGCGCGAGCAGGAGGCCGGCGCCGAGCTGGACGGCGCCGTTGAGGCGGACGAGGCTCTCGGGATCTTCCGGCAACAGGGGCGTTCGCCGGGCGATGGCCGGGGAGACGCGGTCGGTCACGGGCTCGGCGACCGGAACCAGGGGCGCGGGATCGCGCACCGCGTTGTATCCGCCGCTGACGAACATCGAGGCCAGGAGGGGCCGGGCGACTCTGCGCAGAACAGTCATGACGGTCGGCTGCCCCGCCACGCGGAGAAGCACACGCTTCCGCGCTCGTCGTCCGTCGTTCGGCGGCAGTGCGGAGGGAGGCTGGTTCGCCCGCGATGCCACGTGGTGCCACATGGCGCCAGGTGGTGCCATGTGGCGCCATCCGCTGTCCTCTCAGGGGGTACGGGAAGGCTGGCTGCGGCCGAATCGCAGAGTCTCCTTGTCCCCGTTTTCGCAGTTCAGTCGGTTGTACCGCGCAATCGCGCTCGGGAGGGCGCCATAAGTGCTTGCACGTGGCGCCATGGTGGTGCCATCATGGCGTCATGGACCTCACCCCGTACGTCGACTCCCTCCGCCGCGAACTCGCGGTGGCCGCCGAAGCCGGTGGCGATGAAGCCCGCGCGCTGGCGGAGAGGCTCACCGCCCCTCTGGAGTCCGCGACCCGGCTGACCATGCTTCACGTGCTCTCCGCCGCGATGGACGAGGTCACGCGCGAGCTCGCTCCCGGTTCGGTGGACGTACGGCTGCGTGGGCTCGACCCCGACTTCGTGGTGACGCTGCCGCAGACCGGCGACGGGCCCGCCACGGAACCGGCCGGACCCGCCGAGCCGCTCAAGGCCCCGGCCGACGGTGACGAGGGCGCCGCCGCCCGGGTCAATCTGCGCCTGCCGGCCCACCTCAAAGCCCGCGCCGAGGAGGCTGCGGCCGGGGAAGGGCTCTCGGTCAACGCGTGGCTGGTGCGGGCGGTGTCGGCCGCGGTCGACGGCGGCACCCGGTCGCGTACGACGGTGAAAACCCGGACCGTCGGGCAGAGCTTCACGGGCTGGGTGCGCTGACGGCTCCCGGGCCCGTACCACTTCGCTCCCGTAACACTCCGCTCCGTACCACTTCACCTCCATCACGTCCCGTCAGCCGGGACGTCTCCCAGACCCACGAGGACGGAACAGCCATGCCTTCTTTCGACACCACCGAACCCATCTCGGTCACCGCGCATGTGGAGGCCGGCTCCATCCAGTTCACCGCGGGCGACGGCCCTCGGACCGTCGTCGACGTACGGCCCCGGGACCCGCAGCGGGACCAGGACGTGCGGACGGCCGGGCAGACCGGGGTCACGTACGCGGGCGGCGCACTCGCCGTGCGGACGCCCAAGCCCGGGCTGCTCGGCCGCATCGGCACCGTGGACGTGACGGTCGAACTGCCCGCAGGCTCGCGCGTCGACGTGACCGGTGCCTGGCTCCAGGTGCTCGGCGAGGGGCGGCTCGGCGAGGTCGGCGTGAAGACCTCGTCCGGCGACGTACGCCTCGACGCGACCGGCCCGCTGAAGCTGACCGCGTCACACGGCTCGATCACCGTGGACCGGGTCGACGGCCCGGCCGAGATCACCACCAGCTCCGGCAGTGTGCGCGTCGGCCTCGTGGACGGCCCCGCCGTCCTCAAGAACTCCCACGGCACCACGAGCGTCGACGCGGCAGGCGGCGACCTGCGGGTGAGAGGCGCCAACGGTGACATCCTCATCGCGCGCGCCGAGGGCTCGGTCACCGCAACCACCGCACACGGCACTCTGCGTCTCGCCGAGGTGGCCCGAGGAACAGTGCAGCTGGAGACCTCCTTCGGTGCCATCGAGGTCGGCGTCCGCGAGTCCACCGCCGCCTGGCTCGACGTCAGCTCGGGCTCCGGCCAGGTGCGCAACGCGCTGACCGCGTCGAAGGCCCCGGAGGAGGGTGAGGACACCGTCAGGATCCGAGCCCGCACCCGGTACGGCAACATCGACATCCGCCGCGCCAAGCCCTGACCTGGCAGGAACCGTCCCAGGCTCACCGGCTCTCTCCTGGCCGCCACGTTCGACGTCATCCACCTTCACAAGGGAGGGCCTCGTGCCCATGTCTGTCATGCCCACGCCCAGTCTGGCTGCTGGTCACGCGCCGCCGGCCGCGGTCTCCGCCGTCGGTCTGCGCAAGGCGTACGGCGGCAACACCGTCCTCGACGGCATCGACCTGCACATCCCGGCCGGATCGGTGTTCGCACTGCTCGGGCCGAACGGCGCCGGCAAGACCACCGTCGTCAAGATCCTCTCCACGCTCATCACCGCCGACGGGGGACAGGCCCAGGTCGCGGGTCACGACCTCGCCGCATCCCCGGACGGTGTACGGGCCGCGATCGGCGTCACCGGGCAGTTCTCCGCCGTCGACGGGCTGATCACCGGCGAGGAGAACATGCTCCTCATGGCGGACCTGCACCACCTGCCCCGGCGCGAGGGCCGACGGGTCGCCGCGGAGCTGCTGGAACGGTTCGGCCTCACCGACGCCGCCGAGAAGCCCGCGCAGAGCTACTCCGGCGGGATGAAGCGCCGCCTCGACATCGCCATGACCCTCGTCGGCGACCCGAAGATCATCTTCCTCGACGAGCCGACCACCGGCCTCGACCCGCGCTCCCGCCGCACGCTGTGGCAGATCATCCGCGACCTCGTGGCGGCAGGCACCACCGTCTTCCTCACCACCCAGTACCTGGAGGAGGCCGACCAGCTCGCCGACCGTATCGCCGTGCTCGACGGCGGCAGGATCGTCGCCGAGGGCACCGCGGACGAGCTGAAACGGCTCGTCCCCGGCGGACATGTACGACTGCGCTTCCTCGACCCGGCCGCGTACGGGACCGCGGCCGCCGCGCTTCCCGACGTCAGCCGGGACGATGACGCGCTCGTCCTGCGGGTTCCCAGCGACGGCAGCCAGCGGGAACTGCGCGCCGTCCTCGGCCGACTGGAGTCGGCCGGTGCCGAGGCGGACGAACTGACCCTGCACACGCCCGACCTCGACGACGTGTTCTTCGCCCTGACCGGCGCCACCGTGACCGGTGAGGCCGGTGAGGTCGGCGTGACCGAGCAGGCCGGCGTGACCGATGAGACCGAGCAGACCGTCCGGACCGACCAGCCCGAGGAGACCGCCCGATGAGCTCGCTCACCCTCGCCGTACGCGATTCGTCCACGATGCTCCGCCGCAACCTCCTGCACGCGCGGCGCTATCCGTCCCTCACCCTGAACCTGCTGCTCACACCGATCGTGCTGCTCCTGCTCTTCGTCTACATCTTCGGCGACGCGATGAGCTCGGTCATCGGCAGCGGCGGCCCCGACCGCTCCGCGTACATCGCGTACGTCGTCCCGGGCCTGCTGCTGATGACGATCGGCAGCACCGTGGTCGGCACCGCCGTCTCCGTCTCCAACGACATGACCGAGGGCATCATCGCCCGCTTCCGCACGATGGCGATCCACCGGCCCTCGGTGCTCATCGGCCATGTCGTCGGCAGCGTGCTGCAGTCGGTCCTCAGCGTGGTCCTCGTGGGCGTCGTCGCCTTCGCCATCGGCTTCCGCTCCACGGACGCGACCGCCGTGGAATGGCTGGCGGCGTTCGGGCTGCTCGTCCTCTTCGCCACGGCGCTCACCTGGATCGCGGTCGGCATGGGGCTGGTCAGCCCGAACGCCGAGGCCGCGAGCAACAACGCGATGCCGCTGATCCTGCTGCCGCTCCTCTCCAGCGCCTTCACCCCGGTCGGCTCCATGCCCGGCTGGTTCCGGCCGATCGCCGAGTATCAGCCGTTCACGCCGGCCATCGAGACCCTGCGGGGCCTGCTGCTCGGCAGCGAGATCGGCCACCACGGGTGGCTCGCCCTCGCCTGGTGCCTGGGACTCGCGGCGCTCGGCTACTTCTGGTCGGCCGCGAAGTTCAACCGCGACCCGAGGTGACGGCGGTGGTGGCGCGGGCCGGGGAAGTTCCCCGGCCCGCGCCACACCGACTCAGCAGGCGGTGGGCCGGGCGTTCATCACGCGACGGTCCACTTCTGGCATCACGCTACGGTCCACTTCTGGTTGGGGGTGCCGGAGCAGGTCCACAGCTGGGTGCGGGTGCCGTTGGCCGAGGAGTTGCCGATGGCGTCGAGGCACTTGTCGGCCGGGATGGAGACGATGTCGCGGGCGGCGGGGACCGCCCAGCGCTGGGCGCCGGTCCCGTTGCAGTCCCACAGCTGGACGAGCGTGCCGTTGGCGGTGGATCCGTCCTTGGCGTCGAGGCACTTGCCTAGGGCGCGGATGGTGCCGTCGGAGCGGACGTCCCACTGCTGAGCGGCGGTGCCGTTGCAGTCGTAGAGCTGGACGGCGGTGCCGTTGGCCGAGGATGCTCCCGCCACGTCGAGGCACTTTCCGCCGATGCCCCGGATGGTCTTGGCGCCGGCGGGCGGCGTGTCGGTGGTCACGCGCACGTAGTCCACGACGAGTTGCTGCGGGAACCGGGTGGAGCTGTCGGGGTCGCCGGGCCAGTAGCCGCCGACCGCGAGGTTCAGGATCATGAAGAAGGGCTTGTTGAACACCCACTCCCGGCCGCCGAGGTCCGCCGGGGTGCGGGTCTGGTAGACGTTCCCGTTCACCGACCACCTGATGGAGTTGGGGCTCCAGTCGATGGCGAAGGTGTGGAAGTTGTCCGCGAAGGCGGCGCCACCCGGCAGGGTGTAGCCGGCGCCGATGCCGCCGGAGCCGGAGTAGCCCGGTCCGTGGAGCGTGCCGTGGACGGTGCCCGGCTCGAAACCGACGTTCTCCATGATGTCGATCTCGCCCGCGGCCGGCCAGCCCACGCTGCCCATGTTGTTGCCGAGCATCCAGAAGGCGGGCCAGATGCCCTGACCGCGCGGGAGCTTCATACGGGCTTCGACGCGTCCGTACTGGGCGGTGAACTTGCCGGCCGTGTTGAGCCGGGCCGAGGTGTACTCGCACCGCCCGTACCAACAGTTGTAGTTGGCCGGATTCTCTCTCTTCGCTGTGATGACGAGGTTGCCCTGCCCGTCGAGCGCGGCGTTGTTCGTGCCCGAGGTGTAGTACTGCCGCTCGTGGTTGTTGACGTTGTCGCCGGTCTCCAGCTGCCACCTGGAGGTGTTGACGCCGGAACCGGCCGGGCCGTCGAAGTTCTCGTCGAAGGTCACGGCGGCGGGGGTGACGGCACCGGCGGCCGGGGCCGGGGCTGCCTGCACGGCGGTGGGGGTGAGGGCCGCGAGGCCGAGGCAGGCGGCCGCCGCCAGCCAGGTGAGGGATCTGTGGCGCCAGGACGTGCGCATGGGGCATCACATCGCTTTCGTGGGGGCGTGCGGAGACAGGCGGGGACCGGCAGATAAGACGTGTCCATGACAGATTGACGGCTGTTCCTGGGTGCCGACAGCCCTTGAGCGGACACGAAGTGCAGTGATGTGGGGATTGCCGGGGCGGCAGTGTTCAACAGTTGGCGCTATCGATTTAAGGAGCGCACCGCAGGCCCGTCAAGGCGTTCGTCTGGACCAATTCCCCTATGGCGTACGCGAAGTGACGGAACAACAGGCCCGAACGGCGCGGCCTCCGGGCGCCGCCGCGCCCTCGCGAGGGCCGGCACACCACCTCCGTACGCGCACCTCGGCGGAGAGTTCGACCAGCCGCTTTGTCCCGCCAGTAGAGAAAGTTGAGGCTGACTACGTCAAAGGGCTTTCTGGTCCGCGAAAAAGCCATTACCTTCCTGCTCTGTACCGAACGACAGGACCTGAGCGCTCCTCCCTCCCCCCGGGAGCACCCAGGTCTCCGGCGCGACGGCGCGCGCCTGTGCTCCAGACCCCACCCCGTCACCACACGGAGGACGCGCGTGCACAGGAGACTCACCCGACCCGTCGCGGCACTGGCCTGCGCCTTGCTCGCCGCCGCGGGTGCCCTCACCGTCCAGCAGAGACCCGCCCTAGCGGCACCCGACCCCGTGGCAAGCGTCGCTGCCGACGAGTTCCAGCAGGTCACCCTCGCCAAAGGCGTGGCCGAGACCGGCGAGCCCATGACGCTCGCGGTGCTGCCCGACCGGTCCGTCCTGCACACCTCACGGGACGGCACCCTCCGCCTCACCGACGCCGCCGGCACCACGAAGACCGCCGGAAAACTGGACGTCTACTCGCACGACGAGGAGGGCCTGCAAGGTGTGGGCGTGGACCCGGCGTTCACGGCCAACCGCTTCGTCTACCTCTACTACGCGCCGAAGCTGACCACCCCGGCAGGCGACGCGCCCGCCAACGGGTCGGCGGCCGACTTCGCCCCCTTCGACGGCGTGAACCGGCTCTCGCGTTTCGTCCTCAGGACCGACGGAACCCTCGACACCGCCAGCGAGAAGAAGGTCCTCGACGTCCCCGCGAGCCGCGGCCTGTGCTGCCATGTCGGCGGTGACATCGACTTCGACGCCCAGGGGAACCTGTACCTCTCCACCGGTGACGACAGCAACCCCTTCGCCTCCGACGGCTACACCCCCATCGACGAGCGGGCGAACCGCAACCCCGCGTACGACGCGCAGCGCTCCTCCGGCAACACCAACGACCTGCGCGGCAAGGTGCTGCGGATCAAGGTCGCCGCCGACGGCAGCTACACCATCCCGTCCGGCAACCTCTTCGCGCCCGGAACCGCGCGGACCAGGCCGGAGATCTACGCCATGGGCTTCCGCAACCCCTTCCGGATGAGTGTCGACAAGCCCACCGGCATCGTCTACCTCGGCGACTACGGCCCCGACGCGGGCACGGCGAACGCGGGACGCGGACCGGCCGGGCAGGTCGAGTTCAACCGGATCACCAAGGCCGGCAACTACGGCTGGCCCTACTGCGTCGGCACCAACAGCCCGTACGTGGACTACAACTTCGCCACGTCCACCTCGGGCGCCACCTTCTCCTGCGCCGCGCCGAAGAACACCTCACCGAACAACACCGGCCTGACCGACCTCCCGTCGGCCCAGCCCGCCTGGATCCCGTACGACGGCGGCTCCGTGCCCGAGTTCGGCGGCGGTTCCGAGTCACCGATGGGCGGTCCGGTCTACCGGTACGACGCGGCCTCGACCTCCACGGTCAAGTTCCCGCAGAGCTTCGACGGCGACTACTTCGCGGGCGAGTTCGGCCGCAAGTGGATCAAGCGCATCGAGCAGGGCTCCGACGGCACCGTACAGTCGATCAACGCCTTCCCCTGGCAGGGCACCCAGGTCATGGACATGGCCTTCGGCCCGGACGGCGCGCTGTACGTCCTCGACTACGGCACCGGCTACTTCAACGGGGACGCCAACAGCGCGGTCTACCGCATCGAGTACGTCACCGGAGGCCGCGCCCCGCTCGCCAAGGCCACCGCCAACCGCACATCGGGCCAGGCCCCGCTGGCGGTCGCGTTCTCCTCGGCCGGCACCTCCGACCCTGACGGCGACCCGCTGACGTACGCCTGGAAGTTCGGCGACGGCGCCACCTCCACGGCCGCGAACCCCTCCCACACCTACACCGCCAACGGCCGCTATACCGCCGAACTGACCGTCTCCGACGGTACCGGCAACACCGCCACCGCCTCCGTCCTCATCACCGTCGGCAACACCGCACCCACCGTCACCCTCGAGCTGCCCGCCGACGGTTCGATCATCGATCCGGGCGCGGCCGTCCCCTTCAAGGTCACCGTCACCGACCCCGAGGACGGCACGATCGACTGTTCCAAGGTGAAGGTCACCTTCATCATCGGCCACGACAGCCACGGTCACCCGCAGACCTCCGCCACCGGCTGCTCCGGCACCGTACAGACCATCGCCGACGGTGAACACGACCCGAACGCCAACATCTTCGGCGTCTGGGACGCCGAGTACACCGACAAGGGAGCGAACGGGCAGCCCGCCCTGACCACGCACGACCAGAACATCAGCCAGGGCAGCAAGCGCCAGGCCGAGCACTTCGGCGGCTCCTCCGGCATCCAGATCGTCGACAAGGCCTCGGCCAACGGCGGCAAGACCGTCGGCTACATCGACAACAACGACTGGATCTCCTTCACGCCGTACCTCCTCTCCAACGCCACCAAACTGACCGCCCGGGTCTCCTCCGGCGGATCGGGAGGCACGCTGGAGGTACGGGCCGGCTCACCCACCGGCACGCTGCTCGGCTCGGCCGCGGTCCCGGTCACCGGCGGCTGGGACACCTTCCGCGACGTGAGCGCCGACCTGACCAGCCGTCCGGCCGCCACCACCACGCTCTACCTCGTCTTCAAGGGTGGCAGCGGCTCGCTCTTCGACCTGGACGACTTCACCTTCACCACTGGCCAGACCACCCCGGCCGGCCGTGACCTGAAGGGCATCGGCGGCAAGTGCGCGGAGGCCGCGGGCGGGGCGAGCGCGGACGGCACGCAGATCCAGCTGTGGACGTGCAACCAGACGGCCGCGCAGAAGTGGACGGCCGGTGCGGACGACACGTACCGGGCACTCGGCAAGTGCCTGGACGTGAGCGGTGCCGGTACGGCGGACGGTACGAAGATCCAGCTGTACGGATGCAACGGCACGGGCGCCCAGAAGTGGGTGGCCCAGGCCGACGGCACGTTGAAGAACCCCTCCTCCGGCAAGTGCCTGGACGCTGCCGGGGTCTCCTCGGCGGACGGCACGAAGCTCCATCTGTGGACCTGCCACACCGGCGCCAACCAGAAGTGGAGCCTGTCATGAGCCGACGACTCACCCGTCTCGCCAGCTGGGCCGCCTGCGGGCTGCTCGCCGCCGCCACTCTGCCCGCGGCGGTCTCCACGGCCGCCGCACCGGGCCAGGAGGCACCCGTCGTCACGTCGGCGGCCTCTGCACCGGGCCAGGAGGCGCCCGTCGTTACGTCGGCAGCCGCCGCCGACCCCGCGTACGACGTGCTGGTCTTCTCCAAGACCGCCGGTTTCCGGCACGATTCCATCCCGGCGGGCGTCACGGCCCTGCGCCAGCTGGGCGCCGCCAACAACTTCACCGTCACGGCGACCGAGGACGCCGCTGCGTTTACCTCTGCGAATCTTGCCGGCTACGAGGCGGTGGTCTTCCTCTCCACCACCGGCGACGTCCTCAACGCCGCTCAGCAGACCGCCTTCGAGGGGTACATCGAGGCGGGCGGCGGCTACGTCGGCATCCACGCTGCGGCCGACACCGAGTACGACTGGGCCTGGTACGGCGGTCTGGCCGGTGCTCTGTTCAAGTCCCACCCGCACATCCAGCCGGCCACGGTCAAGGTGGAGGACCGTGCTCATGACGCCACCGCGCACCTCGGCCCGACCTGGCAGCGGACCGACGAGTGGTACGACTACCGCACCAACCCCAGGACCTCGGCCCACGTCCTGGCCTCGCTCGACGAGTCCACCTACAGCGGCGGCACGATGGGCGGCGACCATCCGATCGCCTGGTGCAAGGACTACCGGGGCGGGCGCGCCTTCTACACCGGTGGTGGTCACACCGCGGAGTCGTACGCCGAACCCGCCTTCCGCCGGCACCTGCTCGGTGGGATCCGCTGGGCCGCGGAGATGACCGAGGCCGACTGCCGCCCGGAGGCGGGTTACACCACCTTGTTCGGCAGCTCGGGGGCCGCGGGCTGGAAGCAGGCGGGTCCGGGGTTCTTCGCCGACAGTGATCACACGCTGACTTCGCGGGGTGGTCTGGGGTTGTTGTGGTATCAGGCGAGGGAGTACGGGTCTTATTCCCTCAAGCTCGATTGGCGTCTGGCGGGTGACGGCAATTCCGGTGTTTTTGTGGGGTTTCCGGCCTCTGAGGACCCGTGGTCTGCGGTGAGCAATGGTTATGAGATCCAGATCGACGCTACCGATGCTCCTGACCGTACGACGGGTGCGGTTTACGGTTTCAAGTCCGCTGACCTGGCCGTACGGGACGCGGCTCTGAACCCGCCGGGGGAGTGGAACACGTATGAGGTCAGGGTCGAGGGTGAGCGTCTGCAGCTTTTCCTCAACGGCCGTAAGATCAACGACTTCACCAATACCGACCCTGCCCGCAGCCTCCGGCAGGGTCACGTCGGCCTGCAGAACCACGGTGAGGGCGACGAGGTGTCCTTCCGTAACATCCGCGTCAAGGAGCTCGGCGGTACGACCGGGCCCAAAGAGGGGGCTGTCACCGGCATCGGCGGCAAGTGTGTCGATGTGGCGGACGGGTCGGGTGCGGACGGTACGCAGGTCCGGCTGTGGACGTGCAACGGGTCGGCTGCGCAGAGGTGGACGGCCGGTGCGGATGACACGCTGCGGGCGCTGGGCAAGTGCCTGGACGTGAGCGGTGCGGGTACGGCGGACGGTACGAGGATCCAGCTGTACGGGTGCAACGGCACGGGCGCGCAGAGGTGGGTGCCGCAGCCGGACGGCACGTTGAAGAACCCGTCCTCCGGCAAGTGCCTGGACGCTTCGGGGGTTTCGTCGGCGGACGGTACGAGGCTGCACTTGTGGTCCTGCCATGGCGGTGCCAATCAGAGGTGGGTGCTGCCGGGCTGAGTGGTCCTTTTGGCTCCGGGGTCACTGCGGGAGGCGGTGGCTCCGGGACCGGCCGCCTCGCGGGGCCGGTGGCGGCGGCGGGGCGCAGCGCCGAACGCGCCCGCCGCCGTCCTTCGCGTGCCGGGGGGTGCGGGTCGGGCTGTCCGGTCCGGCGGGGCTTCGGCCTGCAAGCCGCGCCGGGGCATCGGGTCATCGGGTCATCGGGGTGAACCGGGGCCCATCTCGTGCAGGCCTCCATCTGCCTTGTGAGGGAAAGGAGTTGAGCCGGGCTCGTTGACAGTGTCTCGTCCCGGCAGGATTCTGAGAGCGCTCTCAGAATTGGTCTGGGGCCCCCACTGTTCCACTTGCGGATCCAACCCGATGAGGAGGACGAGCATGCCCGTTCCCTGGAGAAGCCTCGCTTCACTGACCGCCGCGCTGGCGCTGGCCGCCGGTCTGACCACCGCCGTCGGCCAGAGGGCCGCGGAGGCGGCGGTGCCCGCGACCATCCCGCTGACGCTCACGAACGATTCGGGCCGCGGTGATCAGGTCTACGTCTACAACCTGGGAACGGAGCTGTCGACGGGCCGTCAGGGCTGGGCCGACGCGAGCGGCAGGTTCCATCCGTGGCCGGCCGGAGGCAACCCGCCCACCCCTGCGCCGGACGCGTCGATCGCCGGGCCGCGCAATGGGCAGTCGATGACGATCCGGATGCCGAAGTTCTCCGGCCGGGTCTACTTCTCGTACGGTCAGAAGCTGGTCTTCAAGGTCACCACCGGTGGTCTGGTCCAGCCGGCGGTCCAGAACCCGAGCGACCCGAACAGGAACATCCTGTTCAACTGGACCGAGTACACGCTCAACGACGCGGGCCTGTGGATCAACAGCACGCAGGTCGACATGTTCTCCGCTCCGTACTCCGTCGGCGTCAAGGCGCCCGGCGGCGCCGTCAAGTCCACCGGCCGCCTCAAGCCGGGCGGCTACAACGCGGTCTTCACCTCGCTCAGGAACCAGCCCGGCGGCTGGGCCGGCCTCATCCAGACCAGGCCTGACGGAACGGTCCTGCGCGCGCTGTCTCCGGGCCACGGCGTCGGCGCGGGTGTGCTGCCGACGGGCATCCTGAACGACTACGTCAACCGGGTCTGGAGCCGCTACAGCACCTCCACGCTGACGGTGGCCCCGTTCGCGCACGAGCCGAGCACCAGGTATTACGGCCGGGTCTCGGGGAACGTCATGAACTTCACCAACAGTGCGGGCGCGGTCGTGACGTCGTTCCAGAAGCCGGACTCGGACAGCGTCTTCGGCTGCTACAAGCACCTGGACGCCCCGAACGATCTGGTACGGGGCCCGATCTCGCGCACCCTGTGCGCGGGCTTCAACCGCTCCACCCTGCTGAACGGCACGAACCACCCCGACAACAACGCGGCGAACTTCTACAAGGACGCCGTGACCAACCACTACTCCCGCTTCATCCACGCGCAGATGGTGGACGGCAGGGCGTACGGCTTCGCCTTCGACGACGTGGGCGCCCACGAGTCGCTCGTCCACGACGGCAACCCGCAGGAGGCCCGGATCACCCTGGACCGTTTCAGCTGACCAGCTCCCGGCTCTCGGGCTCCGGACCACCATGCCGTCTGCGTGCCGCCTCGGCCGGTACGCAGACGGCGTCCAGATCGTCCTCGACACGGCGGGGGAGGGCCCCGACGCATCACTCGCCGTGCTGCTCGGCCTTCTTGGTGACCGGTCGGCGGACGTTTCGTGATCGCGCCCTGAAGGCGTGGGGGCGGCGTTGCGCGGGGCGGATCGGGTTCGGTCTTGTTGCTGGAGCGGTGCCCCTGAGCCTGCCGGACTCGCTGCACGGGTCACCGCCCTGGCCCCGGCTCGGCTCTTCCGCACACCTGCCGCTGCGCGACACCCCGCATACCGGCCGCCGCGGCCTCCACGCTGCTCGGCGGAGTCTCCGTACCTGCCGTCGCCGCCCAACTCCGCTCCTGGACATCCGGCAGACCGCAGGGGGTTAAAACAGGGGATAAATCTGTAGGTGGGTCTGTTAGGTTCTGAGGTATGCCGACGCAGGATGAGCTGTTCGATGCGGTGGATGCGTTGCTGGCGGGGGAGCCGGTGATGCCGTCTCCGTCGGAGCGGGCGCGGTTGCGTGAGGCGGCCGGGATCACGCAGGCGCGCCTCGCGCAGGTCTTGGAGACGAGCACGCAGACGGTGAAGAACTGGGAGGCGGGCCGTAGCGAACCGCGGCCTCCGCGCCGCGCCGCCTACCAGCGCCTGCTGGAGGGATGGGCACAGAAGTACCCAGCCCCGTCCCCGTCCCCGTCCCCAGCCCCGTCCCCAGCCCCGTCCCCGGCCCCGGACACGGCCCCGGACACTGCCCCGGCCCGTGCCTCGGACACGGCCACGCCCCCGGACACAGCCTCGGTTCCGCCTCCGGCGGCCGGCGCCGAGCCGGCCGAGAAGCCCCCGCCACGCACGTCCGTACCCGGCCCGCCGGCCACGGCTCGCCCGGCCGCCGCACCGCCGCGCCTCCACCCACACAACGCCACCCGGACGGCCCCCCCGCCCACGGCCGCCACTGACCCCCGGTTCGAGAACGGGCCGCTGGCCGTCATCGACGTCGACGACCACGGCCAGGCCCTCGCTTACGGTGTCGGCGGTCTGATCCTGGACGTGCCCGCCAGGACGCTGCCCTCACTGGTGGAATGGACACTGGCAGAGGCCAGACTCGGTGCACCACGCCTGACCGGCCCGGGCAGGGACGCCGACCCGCTGCTCGTCCTCACCCGGCCCGCGCTCGAACGCTTCGGCCTGCCCGCCGAGCTCAGTGACGAGGAACGCCTGGCCGGGCGCCTGCCGAACACCCACAAGACGATCACCCAACTGACCCGGGCCCGGTGGCAGCTCACCAGGCGCGGTCTCGGCCCCTGGGCACGGATCTACCGCCCCGCCCAGGGCGGCCGCCGCTCCTGCGTCCAACTCTGCATCCCGTCCTGGAACGCGCTCGATGCCCGCAGCTGGGGCCACGCCGCCCACCTCCCTCCCGCCGAACTCGCCACCGTCCTCGGCACGTACGCCACCCGGGTCATCACCCCACGAGGATCGACCGCGGTGACCGGCCTGGAGCTGATGACCGCCCTCCACCCGCCCACCCGCGCCTCCGCCCCGGACGGGACAGGAACACGGCACAGCGAACACAACCCCGGCTCCCTGGGCAGGGAACCGATGGACCCACCGCCGTGCGAGGCGACCGACGGCCACCCCGTCCTCGCCCACCTGCCCCGCTTCCACATCCGGACCCCGGCCGAGAAACTCTTCGAGGAGGCCTACGACTGGGCGCGCCCGCTCACCGATGACGAATGCATGCGACGCCATCTCGTCGGCATCGACGTGAACATGGCCTTCGCCGCCGCCGCCAACGGCGCGGTCGTCGGCCTCGCCACCCCGCCCGTCCACGTCACCCACCCCACCTTCGACGCGAAGACGCCGGGCTCCTGGCTGGTCGACCTCTCCCACGTCGACCTGTCCCGTGTGAAGGTCGGCAAGCAGTGGCACACTCTCGACGGCGACCTGCTGCCCAGCCCCTTCACCCCGACCGGACAGCGCCCCGAGGGACCCGCCTGGTACGCGACCCCGACCCTCGCCTACGCCACCGAAATCGGCTACGACGTCGCCCCCACCGAAGCCTTCATCCGCACCGAACCGGGCCGCTACCTCGACAGCTGGTACAAACGACTGCGCGACGCCTACGTGTCGACGATGGCCGACCTCGGCGTCACCGACAACCTGACACCACAACAACTGCCCACCGCGATGCACGGCTACAAGCAGCGCGACCCGCAGGCGGCGATCGTCCTGGACGCGATCAAGTCCACGGTGAAGAACGGCATCGGGAAGTTCCAGGAAAAGGCACGCGGCCAGGGCTGGCGGCCCGGGCAGCCCTGGCCGGCCCTCACCCGCCCGACCTGGCGCCCGGACATCCGCGCCACCGTGATCTCCCGCGCCCGGGTAGGCATGCACCGCAAGATGGTGGCACTGGCCGCCGCCACCGGCCGCTACCCGGTCGCCGTCCTCTCCGACTGCGCCGTCTACGCCGCCGACGGACCCTCACCCCTGGACGTCCTGCCCTACGACGACGCAGGAAAGACGGTCCCCGGCTCGTTCCGGCTCGGACTGTCTCCCGGCATGGTCAAACACGAAGGCACCCAGACCACCCTGTGGGCCGAAGAGCTCCGCGAACGAACCCACACCCCGGAACTCAACCTGGCCCGCTACATCAAGACCGGCGACCTCACCACCGCCGACACCAGGGAATAGGGCACCGAAGATGACCAACTCGGTCGGCGAGGGACTCGACAACGCACTGGAACAGGCCATCACACGCCCAGCACCCAAAAGCGCCGGCGCACAGATGCGCTACCTGGTCAAACAGCTCAAAGGAACCAAGGCCACCGCCCAGGCCCTCGGCATCTCCCAGCGCACCGTCGAGCGGTACGTCAGGAACCAGCTCAAAAAACCGCGCCCCCACCTCGCCGCCCGGCTGACCGGCGAAGTGAAAAAACGATGGCAACCCCGAGTAAAAGCGCAGGCGAAAAAAACCGCCGGCACCAGCACCGGCCTTGTCATCGACATCCAAGGCCGCCTCGGCTACAGCGCACCCATCGGCACCACGGACGAAGCCCGCGAACGCCACCTCACCGTGGCACTGCCACCGCCCTACGCCCACCGCCTGTTCACCGCACAGGACCAGGGCGCCACCGAGTGCCAACTCCAGCAGATCGCCGCCGAAGGACTCAAGGAAACCTACTTCCAAAACCACGGCGCCCGAGCCGGAACCCTGGAGGAAGTACGCCTCTTCGACCTCCAGCACATCGAGTTCGGCCTCTGACCGCCACACAACCAGAGCACGCAGGCGGCCCGGCCGCACCGCCGAGCACCGACACCACGCCACACACCGCGTCCCGTCGGCGCACGCCGCGCCGGCCCCGTACGCGGACAACGCCACCGCCCTCATGGCACGCGTCGCCCGAAGAACTCGGCCCGACCCGCTTCCCGGGCGGGAGCCGGACCACGCGGGAAGGCGTGCCCAGCGCGCCGACCGTCCGCCTGAAGTCCCGACGGATCTTCCGCAGATCCCGGTGCAGTCCCAACCGCATGACGTCACTCGCCAAGGGCCGTCCTCACACCGGAGCTGCAACGCTGAAGAACCTCAGTGACGAAGTTCGCAGACCGGTCGCAGGCAGCGGACAGGCCGCCGGCCGCCGGAAAGACCTTCCGGCGGCCGACGGCCCGTCGAAGGGCTGGACAACGGCGGCACCCTTCCCTGCAGGTCCCTGTCAGGACTCGCAGGGAAGACCGCCGATACGGGCGGTGTACGCCGCGGAGACCCAGCGGTTGGTGCCCACCTTGCGGAAGCCGTTGGTGGTGGACACCTCCGCGAGGATCGTGGCGCCGTTGGCGTAGGACCAGACGACCGAGTAACCGGTGCCGGGACCGCTGCGGATCTGCAGACCGCCGTTGGCGTTGACCTTGTAGTAGCACCGGGTGGCGAGCGCACCGGCCGGCGCGAGCTCCACGACCGCGCCCGTCGCGCGGGCGGGCGCGGCGGCCTGGGCCGTGAGACCGCCGCCGAGGAGCGCGGCGGCGGACAGGGCCGCCACGGCCGCCGTGCGGACGGCGGAGCGACGCGGTGACATGGTGCGGCGTGCTGGTAAGCCGGGGCGGAACTGGCGGCCGGTGCGCAGGTCGGGCACGAAGGCGTCCAGGACGACGCGGCGGAAGCGCCGGCGCTGGGCGGGGGTGAGGTGCTGGAGGTCGGCGGTGAAGCGGGGGAGGGTCTCGAAGGTGGGCACGGTGGTCTCCTCCGGGCAGCACGACGAAGCCCCCGTCGGTTGCCGGGGGCTGGGTAGGCGGTGCTTCCTTGGCGGTGCTCGTCCTTGGCGCATGGTGATGCTCAGCGGTGCTTGCTGGTGTCGTTCGGGTCGTTCTGTGCGTGCTGCCGGAGAGCGATGACATTCACGTCCGGCCCGGAGCCGCTTCCCGTCCGGCGGGCACCTGAGAAGAAAGTCAGGCCGCTGCTCCCGCCTGGCGGGAAGCCGGGCTGATCGGCCTTTTCTTGCAGGTCAGTGCCGTGTGGCGTGGTCTGCATGACAGTCGATATCAGGATCGTCCGGGCCGGTCAGATGTACCGCTACTACCTGCGCGAGACCGTCGTCGGCGACGGCCGCCGCCCGGCCCGCACGCCGCTGCGCGCCGCCCAGGAGCAAGCCGGGGTCCCGGTCGGGCGCTGGACGGGCCGGGGACTTGCCGCCCTCGGACTTGCGCCGGGTGAGGAGGTCACCGAGGCGCAGCTGCGGAACCTGTTCGGCGAGCGCGGCCGCCACCCGGACGCGGACCGGATCGAGGCCGACCGGCTCGCCGCGGGTGACTCGGAGAAGCAGGCGTTCAAGGCCGGCGCCCTCGGACGCCGGGTGACGGTCACGGGCGTGGACTTCGTGTTCCGGCCGCAGCCGACGATCTACCTCCTGTGGGCCTTCGGGGACGAGGAGACGCGGCGGGTGATCGAGGCCGCGCACGAGTACGCGATCGAGCGGGTGCTGGAGTGGATCGAGGACGAGGTCGCGGTGATCCGGTACGGCAAGGACGGCATCTACCGGGTCCGGCCGCCCGGCGGTCTGGTCGCCGCGCGCTTCCGCCACTACGAGGCGCGCTCCGGACGGCCGCTGCTCCATGACCATCTGCTGCTGTCGGTGAAGGGGCAGCGTCTGGACGGGAAGTGGGGCTCGATCCACACCACGGCCCTGCACGAGAACACCGTGGCCGCCTCCGCGCTCTACAACGAGCTGGTGGCCGCGGAGGTCTGCGAGGCGTTGGGGCTGGCGACCGAGCCGCGCATCGTCACCCCGGGGCGTCGGCCGGTGATGGAGATCGCCGGGGTGCCGCACGAACTGATCCGCTGGACCTCCCGGCGTAGCGACCAGATCGCCGCCTGCCTGACCGAGCTGGAGCACGAGTACGTCACCGCCGTCGACGACGACGGCGAGCCGCGGTTCCTGCCCGTGGTCTCCGAACGCGCCCGCGCCAAGCTGAACACCATCGCCGCCCGCAAGACCCGCCCGCCCAAGCAGTCGGCCCGGCCGCTCGCGCAACTGCGCGCGTGGTGGAAGGCGAGCGCGATCCTCACCTCGGGTGTCGCTGCCGACGTCATCACCTCCCTCCTCGAGTACGCCCGTGCCGGGGCTGCGGCGATTCGGGCCCGGGTCGCCGCTGTGGTCGACGTCGCCCTGGCGGCCGTCGACGTCGCCGCGACGGTGTTCGTGATGAACGAGGGCGGGCGCTTCCACCGTCGGCACCTGCTCGCCGAAGCCCGCCGCCACCTCGCCCTTGTCCTGCGCGGCCGCCGCCGCGACCCCGGCCTGGACGACCAGGTGGTGGCCGCCGCCATCTCCACCCACTGCCTGGACATCAGCGAGCCGAAGACGATCCGCGGCCTGGAGGCCGGCTACCGCCTCTACACCGCCCGGTGGGCCCTGTCCGACCTCCCCGCCCGCCGCCACCCACCCGGCCCCGCGCCCCACCCGGACCGGCAACCCCCGGCCGATCCCGGTGAGCCGGCTGCACCCCGGCCTAGGGGGCAGGACGCGGGGGAGTGGGAGATCCCCCGCGTCCCGCTTCAGTACGAGCGCGCCGTCCTCGCTGGCGCGGTGCTCCGCGAGCAGATGCGCGCCACCACCGCCACTGCCGTGCGGGGCCGGGCGTACGACGTCGTCGCCCACCAGCAGGCGGCGATGCCCGAGCAGCTGCTCGCACCCGAGCCGGCCGACCCCGAGCACGACGACCAGGAGCCGAAGGCCGGTCGCGAGGAAGCGATCGACCTGACGGCGCTGCGGGCCCTGCGAGACTCCCGCACGGACGTGGAAGCCCTCGATCTCACCGCCGACCGACTGCGCCGCCTCCAGGAGGTGGCCACCACGATGGCCGACGACGCCCGCGCCGACCGCGTCCTCGCGGACCGCACCGCCGCACAGGCCGACGCCGACGCGGTGCGCCCGCACGACCAGCAGGCGCACCGCCCACAACAACCCGGACCGCACCGCGGCCGGGAGGCCGGCCACTGAGTGGACCCGATGGCGCGCACCCGGTGCGGTGGTGCGCACCGACGACGCCCCGCCCCCACTCCACCGAGTGGAGTCCACCGTCCGGGAGTGGACGCCACCGTGCTCGGCAGCCACCTCACCGAGTGGAGCCCACCGGGTGGAAGTGGACGCCATCGACGGGAGCAGGGCCGCGCCTCCACCCGGTGCGTTTCTCCTTGACCTCGGCTCAGGTCAAGGAGAAACGCACCGCCTCCACCGTCTCCACCCGGGCCCACTCCACCGCACCACCGTCCACTCGGTACGCACCACTCCCGCGCGCCGGCCGCACCGGTGCGCGCACCGCCCACAGAGTGGAGCGCACCGGATGGACGGTGGTGCGCATCGTGGTGCGCACCGGATGGGCGTACCACCGCACCAGTGCGCACCGGGTGGGTGCGCTCCACCACACCGGTGCGCTCCCACCCGGTGCTGAGGTGCGGAGGTGCGGTTAGAGGTGCGCACCCGGTGCGGAGTGCACCGCGTGCGCCAGCGTCAGGTGCTCGTCGCGCATCGCCTCCAGGGTGGCGCAGGTGTCTCCGTGGTCGTCGGGGTCGGGGATCACGTTCTGGACGAAGCGGATGATGCTGCGGGCGATGCCGAGCACCGCCGTGGTGGGGGAGTCCCGCGCCCAGTCCCGCAGCGCGGACAGCAGGACGCACCCGACCTCGTCCAGCACGAAGGAGTCCGCGCACAGGTCGACGGCCTCCCCGTCCACGGCCGTGACGGGCCAGATGATGTCCTCGGCGAGCCGCAGCAGGATGAACGCCAGCTCCGGGGTCGCCTCCACCCGACCAGCGGCGTAGGTACCGCCGCCCGTCTGCAGCGCCAGGAGGTAGTCGAAGCCCTGCTCCACCTGCTCGGGCGTCAGCGGCGTACGGGTCGGGATCAGGTACGGCATGAACCTCTCCTCACGATGACCGCCGTGCGACTCACGGCGTCGTCCCAGCAGGGTCGGCCCGCCAGCCTGTGGACAGAGACCAGAGATTTCTCCCCCCGAGCCGAACCCGGCGAATCGGGTCTGCAAGGGCCAAACCGGGCTCCCTTGTCCAGAGTGGTCGGGCCGACCACGAACCCGACCGCACCCCCTTGTCCACCTCTGCTACCGCCCCGCCCACCGTCGTGTTTCTCCTTGACCTGGCCACGGTTAGACCGCGGACAAGGGGGTCCCCTGCACGCTGCTCCCTCGATCCCCGCCCACCAGGGCGGCCCGAAGCGAAGGAGCCACTGCGATGACCACGCACCGACCCCCGGCAGGCGCCCGGCGCGCCCGCCCCGACCACGGGCCCGACCAGCAGCGGGCAAGCCGTCCCGGCCTCCTACGGTGCGCACTTGGGAGGCCACTGTGGAACCCACTTTGGTGCCCGGCACCGAGCTGGACGGAGAAAGCCCAGGTCAGCGCGCAAATTCGGCCGCGCGCCGCGTTGTCACAACCCTCTTATCTACTCCTGAACTCTGAAGTGATGTCCGTAGAGGAGGAGATCATCGGGTTCCGGGGCCGGGGGCCCTTGGCGGCCGGGCGCGGCCGACGCTCGGCAAGTGGCCGCGCGTGCCAGACGACGGGGAAGGAGCGCAGCTGATGGCGGTCAAGCGTGAGGAGAACCCGGCGGGGTCATCGAACAACCTGCGCGGCGACGCGCTGCGCGTGCTCGGAGTGCTGAAGGTCGCCACGGTCGAACAGATCCAGCAGATCTCAGCCCCGCACCTGAGCTACCGTCACACCGACAAGCCGACCCCGTCGAAGCGGAAGCAGGCCCGCACCGCCTCCCACACGGGCGCGCTGTCCGATCTGCGCAAGCACGGCCTGGCGGAGAACGGCGGGCAGCTCCCGGGCGGGGACAGGCTGCGCAACCTCACCCCGATGGGATTGAAGGCCGCCGCGCGCGAGCTGGGGCGGCCGGTGGGGGAGATGGGCGACCCGGCCCGGGGCGCCGGGCGCACGGGCGCCTCCCACCCGATGGCGGTCAACGAAGCTGTGCTCGCTCTGCTGCGCCCGAAGCCGGACCTGTCCGAGCTCGCCAGCGAGCCGGCCGACGTCTTCGCCGCCGCGCAGGCCGCCTTCGACGCGCCCGCCGGGTTGGGCACCATCGCCTCGTACGCGACCGAGGTGGCGCTGCCCGCGACGGGCACATGGGCCAACCCGGGCAAGGGCGGCGCCCAGGCGGACATCGTCATCACCGCGCCCGAGGACGGGGTGCCGCTGCTGTTCGTGGAGATCGACAACTGCTTCGAGTCCGCGCAGGTCCTCGCCGCGAAGATCGACAAGTACATGCGGTTCTGCCAGCGGAAGGTGAAGGACACCGGCGGCAAGGAGCGGCCGATGTGGCGCACCCGCTGGTGGGTACCCGACGGCCGCCACAGCGACCAGCCGCACCCGCCGCTGCTGCTCGTCTTCAACCGGATCGGCCCGCGCAACCCCAACACCGTCATCGCGCAGTTGGCCGAGCTGACCGAGCGGCACTGGAAGGGCACCTGGTACGACGCCGGCTTCCACATGTACGACGGCAAGCTGCCCATCGTGGTCACCGGCATGAAGCAGCTCCAGGAGCACGGCCCGGCCGGGGCGGTCTTCCGGCGCTTCGGCCGACGGCAGAACCAGACCCTCCTGGAGGCGATCGGCAATCCGCGCCGTGAAGCCCATGACGCCCGCAAGCAGGCCGAGTACGCAGCTCGCCAGCGGGAGCACAAGGAGGAGCTGCGCCGCATCGCCGCACAGCACAGGGCGGAGAAAGAGGCCCGTCGTCCCGTGTGCGCCGACTGCGGTACCCGGTTCACCGACGAACGGTGGAAAGCCGTCGAGCCCTCCGGATGGGGCGCCCCGCGCGAGACCCACCCGAACCTGTGCGACGACTGCAAGCAGAAGACCGCCGCCGTCAGCCCAGCGGCTGGCACGCAGGAGCGCCAGGAGCCGGCACGCGGCGAGGCCGGGTCGGGCGACTTCTGGCCCGCCCCCGAGCGCCCCGTCTGCACCGAGTGCGGTGCCGCGTTCACCGACGAACGATGGAAGGCGACCAAGCCCGTCGGCTGGACTGCTTCCCCAGCGAAGCACCCGTCGCTGTGCGGGGACTGCGACCAGCAGTACGAGGCCGACTTGGACCGGACCTGGGGCGTGAGCCCCCGGCAGGAGGAGCACGACCAGGAGCAGGAGCCGGCCGTGCCCGAGCAGAAGGCAAGCGGCTGGCTGTCGCGCCTGCGCCGCTGAGCCGGGCCGACTCGCCCAGCCGATCGGCCCGGGGCACGCTGGGAGGCGTGAGCAGCGCACCGATCGTCGTGCACCGGCCCTCCAGCTCGGGCGGCCGGAGGGTCACCGTGCACAGCGGCGGCCAGGACGAGATCCTCGGTACCGCCTACAGCGACCACGACCTGGTCGTGTTCCTCGAGGGCGTCGGCGTCACCGACCGAGGCCATCTGGGACGACCCGCAGTGGGTGGAGTGGCGCGGCGGCCAGGCCCACGAGTTCCACGCTGCTTGACGGAGGCGGCGGGCCGGGCGCACATGCTGCGCCCGGCCCGCCGCCGGTCAGCCGATCAGCTTGTGCAGCACGGGGACGCTGAGCCCGAAGGAACCCAAGCCCGCGGCGACGGCTGTGGGCACGGACTTGTCGTGGAGGAACATGAGGCCGCCCATGACGAGGCCGATGATGACGGCCGCCAGGAACACCACGGCGGCGTGCACCGACAGCAGCGGTGTCTCCGACGGCGTCCCTGCGCCGGCCGGGGCGGGCGGTTCGGGGCGGGCGGGTATGGGGGAGCGCGGGTGCGGGTCCCGAGGCATCGGGAGTCTCCTACGAGGCGGAGGAACAGAGACGGCGGACACCTGTGGTGGTGTCGTCCGCGTGGGGGTGACGCGCGCCTCGCGGTCGGCGGTCCTGCTGCGGCTCTCAGGAGAGCGTCCCTGTGGGGCTTCGGCCCGGCCCAGGGTGGGCGTGTTCAGCGTAGCGGCGATCGGCGCGGGTGTTGCCCCGGGTGTCTGGCGGGTGGTCATCGGTACTGCCTCCGGCGTGAGTTCGACATGGCGGGCGGGACAGTGGCAGGGCGCAGGTGCTTGCGTCTCGTCCTGGCGGGCACGGCTCTTTCACCCCGTAGGGCCGGAAGCCGGGGCCCGGACAGCAGTGACCGGGAGAAGAGATCCCAGGGCATGACGAAGGCCCGGACACCTGGTCCGGGCCTTGCGCTGTCGATGGGGGTCTAGGGGGTCGACTGCCCATAAGGCAGTCAGTGACCTTGCGTCTACTCGTGCTCTCCTTGGCGGCGGTTGGCGACCCAGTCCGGATCGCGTACGGGCGTCGGCGCTCGGGTCTCGGTGGTTGGGGCGCGCATGATGCGCCAGCTGGTGCGCGGTGCGGTGACGGCGTGGGTCAGAACGACGACGGCCTGGCGGGCAGCGCCGCCCCGGACCCACGTTCCGGTGAAGCGGACCTGATCGGCCGCCCAGTCGCCCAGCCGCTGCCACGGGCGCAGCCGCCCGAGCAGGTAGCCGGCCGTGAGCGTGGCGGCCGCGGTGACGACGATGCCCACCATCAGGACCACCGCATCCCGATCGCGGACAGCAGCTCCATCCGCTCCGGCGTCAGCGTCGCCGCCCGGGAGCGCTGGTTCCCGATCCAGGCACCCAGCTTGTGCTCCCGCTCCTCCTGGTCCTCGCCGACGATCCGCTCGACCCACTTCCTGGGGACCTGGAGGTGCCCCTCGCGCTCGTAGAACTGCTTGGCGGCCGCGTAGTTCATCGCCCACTTGTCGGCCTGCGTACGGCGCGGCGGCGGCTTCTCGTCCTCGGTCGCGGGTTCGATGCCGAGGACCTGCTCGCACATCCACTGCTGCACGGTGGTGAGCTGGTCCCAGCCGAGCCGGACCGACTGCACCCACCGCCCGAGATCCTCGCCCTGGCGCACAACGTCGCCCGCCTCGGTGGGCAGCGCCTCACCGGCGTCCAGGTGCATCCGCACCAGGTGAAAGCACCGCTGCCACGTCACCGGCCACGACGGACACCAGGACGCGTCGATCTCCTCCAGCTGCTCGCGCCGCTCGTCCGACAGCGCACCGGCCGACGACTCCACGGGCAGCCCCTCGGCACGCCGCAGCTCGTTCTCCTGCGCCTTGCGGGCGGCGGCCCGCGCGTTCTTCAGAAAGGTGCCCACCCGGTACCCCTGGTAGGTGGCGTCGAGCGGGGCCAGGAGGTGGCCGTGTTCGGCTGCCCACCCGCGCGCAGCGGACAGGCCCTCCTCCCACGCGACGTCGTAGTGGCTCCAGATCATGCCGAGCTTCTCCAGCTGCGTGACGCGGTCCTCGTCCATGTCGTCGCGGGCGTAGAACCGGCGCGTGTCGGCGGTCCACTGCCCCAGCGGGAACCCGGCGAGCGAGGCCGGCCACCCCTCGCCTTCCGCCTCCTGGTGGTCGACGGCGGGCACGCGGAATGTGAACGGCACCTTCAAGTCGCCGTGCTCGCGGACGTAGATGACGGCGGCCTCAACGCCACGCCGCCAGTGCTCGTGTTCGGGGTTGAGGACGCGCAGGTTGATGAACGCGGCGAGGGCGGCCGGGTCGCGGGGCGTAGAGAACTTCAGCAGGGCCTTGGCGGGGGCGCTGACGCCTCCGGAGCCCTCGCCGCTCCCGCCCGTGCTCTTCCCGCTGTCGTCCTTGCTGACGGGCTTGTAGCGGCTCGGGGCCTGCTGCTCCGCGAGGGTCTCCACGATCCGCGCGTCGTGCGCCCGCAGCGCCTCCAGCAGCTTGGCCAGCCCGCCGAACGCCCGGCTCGTCAGCATGTTGTCCGCCGTCTCGCCCGGCCCGAGCAGCACCGGCACCACGAGCGAGGCCACCTTGCCTTCGCCCGGCTGCATCCGCAGCGCCCGGCCGACGGCCTGGACCAGGTCCGGCATCGAGCCGCGTACGTCGGCCCAGTAGACGGAGTCGCAGTGCTTGGTGTCGACGCCCTCGCCCAGGACCTTCACCGAGCAGAGGAAGCACTTCTCCACCACGGTGCCGTCCGTGGCGATCCCGGCCGCGAACTCCCCGAGGAGCCGACGGCGGTGGAGCGGCTTGTGGTCGCCGCACAGCCAGTCCGCCCAGATCGTCTTCGGATACAGCTCCGGGTCGCTGGCGTGCAGCTGCGCGGCGACGTCGGGGAGGCCGGCCGCGAACGCTTCGGCCTCGCGGACCTGGTGGTGGAACACGAGCGTGCGGCGGAAGCCCTCCTCGGCCGAAGCCTTCACCAGGGCGGTCTGCAGGGCGGCGAGTCGGGCCCCGCGGACCTCTGCCGAGCGGCCTTCGGCGCCCAGGAGCTGCGCGGCCTGAAGGGCGGTGTCGGTGACGTCCACGCATACGACCTGGTAGGGGGCACAGATTCCCCGGTCGATCGCCTCCGAGAGGGTCAGGGTGAAGCAGCGGCTGCCAAAGGGGCCCTCGGGGTCGTCTTCCATGCTCGCCACCAGCTCGCCCGGGGCGCCGGCCTCGTCCTCGTCCCCGAGCTGCCACAGCCGGGGCGTGGCCGTCATGTACAGGCGGCGCAGGGACGGGATCTTCTGGTTGTCGTGGACGACCGCCCACGGCTTCCCGATCCGGCCCGAAACGCGGTGGGCCTCGTCCACCACGATCAGGTCCCAGGCCGCGAGGCCCCCGGCGTGCGCCCGCTCCAGCGTGCCCAGACCGAGGCTGGCGTACGTGGCGTACACGGTCACCTTCTCCAGGCCCCGCGCCCACTCCACCAGCTCGTCCACGTCCGTGGTGTTAGGGAAGGACACCTCCTCACCCCGAAGCGAGGACACACCGATCATCGGGCCCCGGCGGCCCCCCTCGCGCCACGCGGCCTCGGTCTGGGCGAGCAGATCCAGCGAGGGCACGAGCACCAGCACACGGCCCGCGTGGAGCTCCTCCGCGCTGCGGACCGCCACCCGGGTCTTCCCGGACCCGGTCGCCATGATCACCTGCGTTCGAAGCCCCCGTTCGGGCACAAGTGATCTTGCAGGCAATTCGAGGGCGCGCACGACCGCGTCAATGGCTTCTCGCTGGGCTGCCTCGCGCTGATCAGCGCGGTCTGTGCTCGACATATCGCCTGCCTTCTCCTGGGGTGCCGTCCGGTCGATGCGAGCGGCGGGAAACGGGAAACCTGCACGTAGAGGAGCCACAAGGGCTACGGTTGGACTGACGCGATCGGCTGGTTGATCCGCCCCACCGGAACACCGGTAAGGCGGCCGGGTGGATCTCGATAACCCTCCGGAGCGGTCCGGTGTGGTGTGCTCTGAGTCCAGAGTCTATCTCGCTTGCAGAAATGAAGCACAAAGAATGCCGAGATTCCTCCGAACGTGGCTGAAAGCTGTTAGCCTTGCCTTATCGCCAGCCAATCCGGGACCTTGACGCCCCCTCAGCCTCACCCCTTTTCGCGGGTGGCCGGCCCCCGAACCTCCGTCACTCGCCCGACTACCTGTCACCCCTCCCTCCTCTTGCTGCCGCTCGGGCCGTAAGGCCCGTGGGTGGGCCGCGCGGAGCTTGGCACGCCTGGCTGGTAGGGGAGCGGGACCCGCGCCCCGAGTGGCTGGAGCGCAGCGGAGGCCACGGGTCGGCCGGAGGCCGGCCCCGGCCCGCAACGCGGGCCGGATGCCCTGCGGTTGGGTGGCGGGCGCGGAGCGCGTGCCGCCCGGCGGTGAGCGGAGCGAGCCGCATCCGCTCACGCGGAGCGTGAGCGGCCGGGGAGCGCAGCGACCCGGCTCGCTGTGACGGGCGCAGCCCGGAG